>JASGKS010000001.1:0-4800000 GCA_047600485.1 Archangium sp. | reverse complement strand
GTGCGAGATGATCTTCGCGCGCAACCTCGCTCGCCGCTTGAGCATGAAGACCGATCTCGAGATCGCGGTCGGCGCCGATCGCATTCACCGCTTCCTCGCGAAGGATCAGCTGGTCGCGTTCGATCTCCACTCGATGTGGTTCGACCACGGCATCATCGGCGTCGAGAAGGCGTCGGAAGTGCTGATGCAGAAGCCGCTCACGCAGCTCAACATCGCCGAGCTCGCCGAGTTCCAGCTCGCCATTCCGCCCTGGGGCTACTGGGACGACATTCAAGAATGCCGCAAGACCGCGATGCTCAAGGAAGCGCGCGACACGCTGCTCGCGCGGCTCGCAGAAATTGGCCACATCAGTGACGAAATGGCGCGCACGGCACAAAGCCAGCCGGTCCGTTGTTTGTCCGTGAAGAGGTGAGTGCACATGAGCGAGAAGATCGTCGAAGTGCGCAGCGCGGTGGTGCGGACCTACGAGGGAGAGAAGCTCGAAGTGGAAGGCGGCGCGTGGCTCTCGCCCGAGGCGTGGCTCAGCACCGAGGCCGAGCTGGAGCGTCTGCGTGCGAAGAAGCAGGACTTCGACAAGACGAGCATGGTGGTGCCCACGTTGATGGTCGGCGCGGCGATTCTCGGAGCGGTGGTCGGTTACTGGATCGCCAGCGACGACGACTGAGTCACGGCACCGGCCGCAGCTCGAAGTCTGAAGTGAGCGCGTAGTGATCGCTCCCTGCGTAGCCGGGGTTTCCGCGCCACGTTCGCGAGCTCATCGGAATGCGCACGCCGAAGTTGGTGCGCGCCTGCAGCAGGTGATCGATCGCCTGCGGCATGCCGTTGAACACGTAGGTCGCTTGATCAGCCACCGGCAGATCGTCGGCCACGCGAATCAGCCCGTTGCCCGAGGTGAGCGCGTCGAGCGGCGGTGAGCCCGGCGTGTCGTTGAGATCGCCGCCCATCACCACCAGCGAACCCGGAGACGCCGTCGCGCGCGCTTCGACCACCTGGCGCGAGACCTGCGCTTCGGCGAGCCGGCGCCCGGGATCGTCGCTGACCTTCGAGCGGAAGTGCGCTCCGAAGAACACCACCGACTGGCCGCGCGGCGTGTGCACCTCGACCTCGAGGAATTCGCGCGAGAACGAGGTGATCGAGCCGTCGGGCCGCGTGAGCCGCTGCAGTGCGCGATGCGCGACCACGCGATCGATCGGCGTCTTCGAGAGCACCGCGACGTCGACCGAGCCGGCGGTGCCGATCTCTCCGATCACGCCGTAGGGCATGCCGCCGTCGAGCTTCGCGATGATCGCGTCGAGACAGGTCTGGTTCTCGATTTCCTCGAGGCCCACCACGTCGGCGTTGAAGCCAGCCACCGCGTTCGCCACCTGCGTCGCGCGCGCGTCGAACTGCGCCTGGGTGCGCACCTCTTCGAAGTCGGCCGGGGTGCAGGCGCCGCTCTGACAGACCGTGTCGAAGAACAGGCGCACGTTGAACACGGCGATGCGCACGTGCTCCGGCGGGCCGGCGTCGATTCCCCCATCGGCTCCCGCGTCGACGCCCGAGTCGAAGTTGAACGGGACGCTCCCGTCGCGCATCTCGACGGGCTCTTCGCAGCCGAACAACAGGCCGCAGACGGTGAGCGTGATCAGTCCAGAGCGAAGAATGACTTGATCCTCGAGAGCAGCGCGTTGGCCTCGCGCGCGGCGCGTTCCTTCGCAGCATCGGCGGTCAGGCCCTCGCGCGCCATCTGCAGCGCCACCTTTCGGTCAGCCAGCACCTTGGCGAGTGAATCGGCGAGCTCCGGCCGCCGCGTGATGACCGACTGCACCGCCACCTTGTCGAGGCGGAAACACTCGACCTCCGAGCTGGCGATGACCGTCGCGCTGCGGGTCTCTCCGGTGAGCAGCGACATCTCGCCGAACACGCATGGCCCGCGCAGCTCGGCGACCTCGCGATCGTTGAGCCCGTCCGACACGCGCACCATCGCCGTGCCGTCTTCCATCAAGTACAGCCAGTGGGCCTCGGCGCCCTGACGCGTCATCACCTCGTTCTTCGCGAACGGCGCGTACTTCATGCTGCGCGAGAGCTCGGTGCGTTCCTCGCCGGAGAGCGCCGAGAAGAGCTCGAGGCGATCGAGCAGGGCCCGGCGACGCGCGAGCTGCTTCTCGGTCTTGATGGCCTTGCGGTCTTGCGTCTCTTCGGTGACGAACAGCGCGTGCGCCGGCATGGCGAGCGACATGTCGGCCCGCTGCAGCGCGAAATACACGCACGCGCGCACGTCAGAATCAGTCGGGTCGACCGAGTTGAGATCGTTGGTGAAGTAGCGCACCGCGTACTTTCCAAACGTGTCGGTCATGTCCATCAAGATGACCTGCGGCGCGGGTTCCTTCGCGACGCGTTGAATCGCCGTCGCGCGCACCGCGGTCTGCACCACGTTCATCACGTCACCGGGCTGAAAGCGCCAGTCGACGTTGAAGTAGACCCAGCGGCGCGCCAGCGTTCCGCTCTGCCCGCGGCGTCGCCCGAGAATGATGACGTTCGACTTGGTCATCGCCGTGTTGGGGATCAGCACGGTTTCCCAGTTGCGCGTCTCGACCGCGGTGTGACGCCAGCGAATCTCGACCACCTTGCCGGTGACGTCGCCGACCTTGATCCAGTCGCCCACGCCGATGGAGTTGTCGACCTGCAGCGCGAGGCCGCCGGCGATGTTGCCGATCACGTCTTGCAGCGAGAAGCCGAGCATCGCGGTGAAGACCGCTGAAGTGGCGATGAGGCCCGAGAGGTTGACGCCCGCGCGGCTCAACACCGCGACCGAGGTCGCCACCATGGCGATGGCCACCACCACGTCTTGCACGATGAGCGGCGCGTGGAGCCGCATGCGCGGAAGAATGACGGCGAAGAGCAGCGTGGCGCTCGCTCCGACCATGCCCACGGCCGAGAGGATCCACGTCGGGGTGCGGGTGAACTCCACCGCGTTCGACGAGACCGAGACCAGGCTCGCGGTCGCGATGATGCCGACCAGGTGCGCGGCGACGAAGAAGAACATCGCCTTGAAGCGCGGCTTGTCGATGGCCGTCGCGCGCGCGAGCACGAACGACACCATCACCACCAGCAACAGCCACGGCGTATTGGCCTGGAGAGCCTCGTCCCACAGTGCCTGGAAGAAGTGCACGCGCGAAAGCTAGCTCAGACCTTCAGCCGCAGTGCGCCACTTCGCCGCGCGCGAGGAGCGCACGAACGATCAACACCGCCGCAGCCGCCAGCGGCACGACGCGACGAACCCACGGAGGCAGGTTGAGCTTCGCGAGACCCAGCTGCGCGCCGAGCAGGGCAGGCATCGCGCCGAGTGCGAAGGCCCCGAGCAGCACCGCGCCCTCGAGCGCGCCACCACTCGCCATCGCCGCCAGGAACAGGCCGTACAACAACCCGCACGGCAGCAGCGGAGTCGCCACGCCGAACAGGAAGCTGCGCGCCAGGGGGCTTTGCTGCTGGTTCGCCTTCGCGACGATGGTGCTCGCGCCACGACGCGCGAAAGGCAGGGCGCGCAATCGCTTACCAACATCCAGCGAAGCGATGACGAGGCCGATCGCCATCACCCAGGGCAATACAGGTGTGACTGATTCCAGGAACACGCTCGACACACCGCGGCCGAGCGCGCCGAACGCAGCTCCGAGCAACACGTACGAGAAGAGCCGTCCGAGCTGCCAACCGATGACGGCGCTCGCCCCGCGGTGCTGGCCCATCGACGCGCACGCCAGCGGTCCGCACATCAGCGCGCAGTGCACGCTGCCCGTCGCTCCGGTGACGGCGGCGGTGGTGGCGGCGACGAAGAGGAACATCGTGGGCTCGCTTCGATTCAACCGGCATGCCGTTCGCAATTCGGCGACGCATGCGCTGTGAACACTGTCGAAGCCCCATTCCTCCCAGCGCAAAGAGTGCGCGTTTCTGCTGCACGGGCTGCGAAACGGTGCACGGTTTGCTGGTCGACGGAGGCCTCAATCGCTTCTACGCGCTCGCCGGAGACGAGGTGACGCCGGCGGTGGTGAGCGACGAGCGCAGCCTCACCTGGCTCGACCCGCTGCTCGTTCCACGCGAGGGGCTGCAGGCGCTCGAGCTCGACGTGCAGGGCATTCACTGCGCCGCGTGTGTGTGGCTGATGAACGAGTTGTTCAAACGCCACTCGAAGCACGGAGACATCGTCGTCAACTCCACGCTCGGCACGGTGCACCTGCGCTACGGCTCCGACTTCGACCCGCGCGCGTGGATTCTGGAGGTCGAGCGCTTCGGCTACCAGTTCGGCCCACCGCGCAAAGGGGCGCGCCGGCCCAGCTCGAGTCTGCCGCTCCGCCTTGGAGTCAGCGCCGCCATCACCATCAACGTGATGCTCTTCTCGCTCTCGTTTCATCTCGGGCTCACGCGAGCCGACCCCGAGATCTTCACGCTCTTCACGTGGCTCACCGCCGCGCTCTCGACCATCACGGTCTTCGTCGGTGGCTGGCCGTTCTTCCGCTCGGCGTTGGTCAGTCTGCGCACGCGCGTGCTGCACCTCGATCTCCCCATCGCGCTCGGCATCGCGCTCGTCTACGCCACGTCGCTCGTGCAGCTGCTCGCCAACGGAGCGCGCGGAGATCACGCGTACTTCGACACGCTCAACACCTTCATCACGCTGATGCTGCTCGGCCGGTTCATTCAGGAGCGCGTGCTGCTGCGGAACCGCCGCTTCCTGCTCGAAGACGACGGCGCCGATGGCCTCCTGGTGCGCGTGATTCGTCACGGCGAGGTCGAGATCGTTCCGGCGCCGAAGGTTCGCGCCGGTGACGAGCTGCTCATCGCGCGCGGAGACGTCATTCCCGTCGACGCTCAGCTCACCGGTGCTGGAAGCGCGTTGATCTCGATGGACTGGATCAACGGAGAGGCCGCGCCACGTCGCGTCGGCGAAGGAGCGACCATCGACGCCGGCAGCTTCAACGCGGGCGCCAACGCGCTCCACGCCCGCGCCACGCAGGACTTCGCTCAATCGCGGCTGGTCACGCTGCTGCGCTCGCCTGCCAAGACGCAGAAGCTTCACCCGCTGTGGGACGCCGTGGCGAAGCGCTGGGTCGTCACCGTTCTCGGCGTCTCGACCTTCGGCTTCGTGCTCTGGCAGTTCATCGACCCCAGCCGCGCCCTCGACGTCGCCGTCGCGTTGCTGGTCATCACCTGTCCGTGCGCGGTCGGCATCGCGATTCCACTCGCGTACGAGCTGATGCAGTCACGGCTGCGGCGCGTTGGCTTCTATTCGCGTTCGTCAGACCTGCTCGACCGGCTCACGCAGATCAAGACCATCGTCTTCGACAAGACCGGCACGCTGACCCTGGGCCGTCTCGAGTTGGTCGAGCCACGTGAACTCGAGCTGCTCAGCCCGACCGCGCGCGAGGTGCTCTTCAACCTCGCCGTGCGCTCGAGCCACCCCGTCAGCGTCGCGATCGCCCGAGCCATCAAGGACGCGCGCTTCGACGCCACCGCCGAGGTGATCGAAGTGCCCGGTGAAGGCATGCACTGGACGCGGCCCGACGGCGTGTGGCGTCTCGGTGGCCGCCCGACGGAGCTCACGCGCAACGGAGTTCGCCTCGCTTCACTCAAGACGCGCGAGGTCCTGCGCAACGATGCGCGTGAAGAACTCGCCCGGCTCTCGCAGCACCACGCCATTCATCTGCTCTCTGGAGACTCGAGCACTCGCGTCGCCGCGCTCGCCGCCGAGCTCGGCATTCCGCAGGCGCACGCCACAGGTCAGCTGACACCGGAAGGGAAGGGCGAGCGGGTGAAGCAGTTCCCCGACGTGCTCTTTCTCGGCGACGGAGTGAACGACTCGCGCGCCTTCGAAGCGGCGCTCGCGGCGGGCACTCCAGCCATCGACCGCCCGGTGATGCCGTCGAGAAGTGACTTCTTCCTCGTGGGAGAAGGCCTCACTCCGCTCAGCACCGCGCTCGACGGCGCCCAGCACCTGCGTCGCGTCGTGCGCCGCGTGCTCGCGCTCTCGCTTGGCTACAACGTGTTCGCCATCGCCTTCACGCTGGCGGGGCTCATGTCGCCCGTCGCCGCGGCCATCAGCATGCCGGCGAGCACGCTGACGCTGTTGCTCATCACGGTGAACTCACTTCGCGAGAAGCGCGCTCACATGCAGCGGCCGCCGAACGCGCTGCCCGACGAGATGGCCGTGCAGGTCTGAGTGCCGCTGCACACCGCGCACGTCGCTCCCGCCGAACCGCACGCGCTCGCCGACTGGCCCATGAAGCACGTCCCGGTGTCGTCGCAGCAGCCGTTGCAGTTTGCAGCGCCGCAGGTGCTGCTGGTGCGCGTGGTGCACTGCGCGCTCGAGCTGCACACCTGATTCGTAGGACACGCGATGCACAGCGTGCCGGCCTTGCCGCAGGCCGTCGCTTCCGTGCCCGCCTTGCAGGTGTCGGTCATCTGATCGCAGCAGCCCATGCAGTTCGAAGTGGTGCACTTCGGCGCGGGCGTGCCGCAGGCAAACGCGAACATGGAAACGACGACGACGAGGAGCAGGCGCATGCGCGCGCGCATCGCACGCGTCAGGGCGTTTTTCCAGCGTCGGGCGCGGGGCCCGGAACTCCGGCATCGAGGCCGTTCTTCAGCGCCGACGCGAACGCGAGCACTCCGTCCACGTACGCCTGCTCGTGGTTGTAGTCGTAGATGGCTTCGCGGGCCGACCGCTTGAAGTTCGCCGCCTGCAGGTACTTGCCGACGCTGGCGATCGCGTCGTCCATCTCGAAGAGATCGATCTTCCCGTCGGCGTTGCCGTCTTCCGCCCAGCGCAGCGACGCGGGCATGAACTGCGGGAAGCCGAGCGCGCCAGCCCACGAGCCCTTCATGGTGAACACGTCGATGCCGCGCGACTTGCACTGGCGAATCAACGACAGCAGGTTCTTTCGCCCGCGCGAGCGAATGCTCTCCACGCGGCCGGCCTGCTTCTTCACCAGCTCCTCGCGCGCGGCGGCCACCTTGGCGAGTTCTTCTTCGGTCAGCTTCTCGCCCTTCTTCTTCTTCGGGAGCGCCACGGTGAGCAGCGCCTTCTCGTCGGTGCTGCGCAGCGCTTCGGCGTTCGCCTCGTCGATGAAGAAGGCCTGCGAGGCGAGCGCGTTGAAGGCCACCCAGTCGCCGGTGATGGTGCCCAGCTTCGATTCCCACATCAGAATGCCGATGATCACTTCGCGATCGACGCCGGTCTTCTTCTCGGTGGCCGCGAGAATCGTCTCCTTTTCCTTCTTGAAGGCGTTGCCGGCCTCGACGCGCTCCGGCTGCAGGAACTTCGTCATCAGATCGATGTGGCCCTGCCGCTGCCGCGTGATCATCGACGGAGCGACGATCGAGATCGTCTTGTCTCCGTAGATCGCTTCGGCCCTCGGGTCGTCGAGGATCGCTTCGGCTTCTTCGCGCGTGAGCTCGGTCTCACCCACGCCACCGCCCTTGCGAATGAGATCGGCGATCAACGCCTCGCGCTCCGGCTTGCCCTTGCCCAGCTTCTGCGAGAGCCGCCAGGTCGCAGCGACCCCACCGTCCGTTGCAACCACGCCTGCATCACCAGCTCCGGCATCGGCACCGCCATCGACCGCCATCAGCGCGCACATCACGACCAGCTGAATCATCGGGACACCGTACCTGCGATCGCGGGTCTGGCAAGCCGGCTGCACTGCTTCGTCCCGAGATGAAACAAGCGGGCGAAAATCACGCACGGTTTGCGCAGGGCCTCAAAGCCGCGCACGAAACGCACTCGGAGGGCGCGCGATGAGCGTGATCGTCCTCCAGGTCTTCGTGAGCCTGATGTTGGTGGTCGGCGCGGTGGTGCTCTTCGTGTGGACCGTGAAGAGCCACACGCTCGAGCACGCCGATCGCCTGTCGCTCGCTCCCCTCGAAGACGACGAAACCGAACCCAAGGAGAAGTCATGAGTACCCGCATCGAGCGCGTCACGTACGACGACGCCACCGTCCGCAACTTCATGCTCGCGTCGATCGTCTTCGGCGCGGTGGGCTTGCTGGTCGGCGTGTTCATCGCCTGTCAACTCGCGTGGCCCGCGCTGAATTTCGGAATTCCGTACACCACGTTCAGCCGCCTGCGCCCGCTGCACACCAACGCCGTCATCTTCGCGTTCGTCGGCAACATGATGTTCGCTGGCGTCTACTACTCGTCACAGCGCCTCTTGAAGACGCGCATGGCGAGCGACGCGCTCTCGAAGGTTCACTTCTGGGGCTGGCAGCTGATCATCGTCGCCGCCGCCGTCACGCTGCCGCTCGGCATCACCACCTCGAAGGAATACGCCGAGCTCGAGTGGCCCATCGACCTCGCCATCGCGGTGATCTGGGTCGTCTTCGCCATCAACTTCTTCTGGACGCTCGCGAAGCGAAACGAGAAGCACCTCTACGTCGCGATCTGGTTCTACATCGCGACCATCGTCACCGTGGCGGTGCTGCACATCGTCAACTCGCTCGCGCTGCCGCTGTCGCCGCTCAAGAGCTACTCGGTGTTCAGCGGCGTGCAAGATGCGCTGGTGCAGTGGTGGTACGGGCACAACGCGGTCGCGTTCTTCCTGACCACGCCGATCCTCGGGATCATGTACTACTTCCTCCCGAAGGCGGCGGAGCGGCCCGTGTACTCGTACCGGCTCTCCATCATTCACTTCTGGGCCCTGGTGTTCATGTACATCTGGGCCGGCCCGCACCACCTGCTCTACACCGCGCTCCCCGAGTGGGCGCAGTCGCTGGGCATGTTGTTCTCGCTGATGCTCTGGGCGCCGTCGTGGGGCGGCATGTTGAACGGCCTGCTCACGCTGCGCGGCGCGTGGAACAAGGTTCGCGAAGATCCCGTCCTCAAGTTCTTCGTCGCCGGCGTCACCTTCTACGGCATGGCCACCTTCGAAGGCCCGCTGCTGTCCATCAAGTCGGTCTCGGCGCTCGCGCACTACACCGACTGGATCATCGGGCACGTGCACGGCGGAGCGCTCGGGTGGAACGGCCTCATGGCCGCCGGCATGTTCTACTGGCTCACCCCGAAGCTGTTCGGCAAGCCGCTGCACTCGAAGAAGGCCGCTGAAGCCCACTTCTGGCTCGCGACCATCGGCATCGTTCTCTACATGGTCGCGATGTGGATCTCTGGCGTGAACCAGGGGCTCATGTGGCGCGCGCTCAACCCCGACGGCACGCTGATGTACCCGTCGTTCACCGAGACGCTGATCGCGATTCGCCCGATGTACATCGTGCGCGTGCTCGGCGGCACGATGTACCTCGTCGGCTTCGTCATCATGATCTGGAACCTGGCGAAGACCATGTCCGGTCAGAAGCTGGTCGAGGTCACCGCCGAGGTCACCGTCACCACCGAGACTCCAGAACCCGGCGACACCGTTCTCGGCGTCGTCGCCGGTCGCCCGCTGTGGTTCTCGATCGTCGCGCTGCTGCTCACCGGTGCCTTCTTCGCGGTCGACTCGATCGCCCTCGCCATCGGCCTCGCGGTCGCCGTGCTGGTCGTCGGTGAGATCGCGTACTTCGTGAACAAGCGCGCGCGCGCCGGCGGAGCGCCCTCGTGGTTCGGGCTCATCGAGCGCCGCCCGTTGGCGTTCACCGTGCTCACGCTCATCGCGATTCTCGTCGGCGGAGTCGCCGAGCTGTTGCCCACCGTGATGCTCAAGCAGCAGGCGGTGCCAGCGGTCGGCGCGTCACAGAAGCCGTACACCGCGCTCGAACAGCAGGGCCGCGACATCTACACGCGCGAGGGTTGCTACGTCTGCCACTCGCAGATGATTCGGCCGATGGTCGCCGAGTTCCAACGCTACGGCGAAGCGTCGCGCCCCGAGGAGTTCATCTACGACCACCCCTTCCAGTGGGGTTCCAAGCGCACCGGCCCCGATCTCCACCGCATCGGCGGCAAGTACCCGAGCCTCTGGCACTACACCCACTTGATGGATCCGCGCTCCACGTCGCCCGGGTCGAACATGCCGAGCTACGTGTGGCTGCAGGACGACACCATCGACGTGAAGCTCGGCGGCAAGAAGCTCGCGCTCATGCAGAAGCTCGGCGTGCCGTACACCAACGCCGACATCGACGGCGCCGAAGACTCGCAGAAGCGCCAGGCCGCGACCGTGGTCGCCGACCTCGCGAAGAACGGCGTCGACGTGAAGTGGAACTCCGAGGTCGTCGCGCTCATCACCTACCTGCAGCGCCTCGGTCGTGATCAAGGCGTGGCCTTCACCGACGAGACGCCGAAGACCGCCTCGCTCGAAACGGGAGGGCGCTGACGTGTACAAGTCCTTCTACGCGGGCATGGAGCAGACGCTTCCGCTCCTCGCCTTTCTCTTCTTCGTCGGTGTGTTCGTGATGGTCGGCGTTCGCGTCTTCGCGCTGCGCAAGAGCTCCGACTTCTCGCACGACGAACGGCTTCCACTCTCTGACGACGAGGTAACGCGATGAGCACCAACGACCCGAACGCGAAGATCGTTCACACCTACGACGACATCCAGGAAGAGGACAACCGGCTGCCCAACTGGTGGCTGTTCATTCTCTTCACCACCATGGTGTTCGGCTTCGGCTACTGGCTGGTGTTCCACACCACGAAGACGTTGCCGAGCGTGGCGAGCGAATACCAGGCCGACGTCACCGCGCTGAAGAAGTCGCGCATCGACGCCAACCCGATGAGCGACGAAGCCCTCGCCGCGCTCGCTTCAGATCCCTCGCAGGTCGAAGAGGGCAAGAAGGTCTTCGCGTCGACCTGCGCGTCGTGTCACGCGCAGCAGGGCGAAGGGCTCGTCGGCCCGAACCTCACCGACAAGTTCTGGCTGCACGGCAACAAGCCGACCGAGATCGCGAAGTCGGTCACCGACGGCTACGCCGACAAGGGCATGCCGCCGTGGGGCCCGATTCTCGGAGCCGAGAAGGTGCGCAAGGTCAGCGCCTACGTGCTCTCGCTGAGGGGCAAGAACCTGGCAGGCAAGGCACCGCAGGGCACCGAGCTGGAGTGAGCGATGAGCGCCGCGAACATCCTCGGGTCGATGAAGCAGGACGGCTCGCGGCTGATACTCCACCCCGCTGACGTCCATGGGAAGTGGACGCGCGCGCGGCGCATCGTGTTTGGCGTGTTGATCGCCGTGTACGTCGCCGGCCCGCTGATTCCCGTCGGCGGCCACCCGATGATTCAGCTCGACGTCGAGCACCGCCGCTTCTTCCTCTTCGGCAGCACCTTCAACGCGCAGGACTTCTGGATGGTGCTGCTCCTCGCGCTGTCCTTCGTGTTCGGCCTGTTGCTCGTCACCGCGTGGAGAGGCCGCGTGTGGTGCGGCTGGGCCTGTCCGCAGACCGTGTTCCTCGAGGGCGTGTACCGGCCTGTCGAGCGCTTCTTCGAGGGCTCGCCAGAGCAACGCCGCCGACTCGCGAGCGCACCGTGGAGCGTGTCGAAGGTCGCGCGTCGCGTCGGCAAGCTCGTCGCCTTCTTCGTCATCAGCGCTGCCATCGCCCACACCGCCACGGCGCTGTTCGTCGGCCCGCGCGAGCTGACCGCGATGGTGTTCGAAGGCCCGGCGCAGCACCTCGAGGCCTTCACGCTGACCCTCGGCTTCACCTCGGTGCTGCTCTTCAACTTCGCCTGGTTCCGCGAGCAGTTCTGCGTGGTGGTGTGCCCGTACGGCCGGCTGCAGTCGGTGCTCCACGACAAGGACAGCGTGACCGTGGCCTACCGCGAAGCGCGCGGAGAGCCGCGCGGCAAGCTCGGCGTCGCGCGCGGCGACTGCATCGACTGCAAGCGCTGCGTCGCGGTCTGTCCGACCGGCATCGACATCCGCAACGGGCTGCAGATGGAATGTCTGGCCTGCACCCAGTGCGTCGACGCGTGCGACGAGATGATGGACAAGGTGAAGAAGCCGCGCGGGTTGATCGGCTTCGCCTCGCAGAACGAGCTCGAGGGCAAAGAACGCAAGTTCCTCCGCCCGCGCGTCGTCATCTACGCCGCGCTGATGCTCGTCTCGCTCGGCACGCTCGGCGTCTCGCTCGCCACCCGCACCGGCTTCGAGGCCAACGTGTTCCGCCCGCGCGGAGGCATGCCCTTCGTCGTCGACGGAGACACCGTGCGCAACGCGTTCGAGGTGCACGTCACCAACAAGAACGCCTCACCCGCGCAGTTCGCGATCACACTCGCCGGCGCGCCCGAAGGCAGCGTGGTGGTGATCGGCACGCCGGCGCTCGAGCTGGCGTCACTCACCGACGCGCACGTGCCGGTGAGCATCTCGATTCCGCGCGCGCAGCTGCAGCACGGAGCGCCTGGCCTCACGCTCACCGTGTCCGACGAAACGAACGGGAACCAGAAGGTGCTCCCGGTCGGCTTCCTCGGGCGGTGATTACTTCTCGGCGGGCGGCGGCGGTGAACTCGGCTCGAGATAGGTCGAGTGGCACGTCACGCAGGTCTGCATCAGCTCACCGGTGCGCGCCGCCAGGGCCACGTCGTCGGTCTTGCCGGCCGCTTCCGCCACCGCCTTCGCTTTCACGCGCAGCTCGTCCTGCAGCACGAAGAAGCGCTCCGGCAGCGAGGTGTTGAGATCGTCTTCGCCACCGGCGATTGGCCTCGTGAGCCGCGGCTCTTCCGCCACCTGCGTCGCCAGCCGCTTCGCGTTGTCGCGATCGAGGAGCAATACGGCCTGCGTCAGCAAGAGCATGTCCTTGCCGTGCCGCTCCATGCGCTTCTTGATGAGCGACCGCGCCAGCGGGTTCAAGTAGCCCGGCGCACCGAGCCCCTTCTTCACGGTCGGCGGCGGATCGGCGTGAACCGCACTCACGAACGCAAACATCGCCAGCGCACCAAGCAGTCGTTTGGTCATTCCCGCCACAGGAGCAACTGGCGATCCACCCGCGAGCCGAAGACCACGGCCCAATCGATGCAGTGCTCGGGCGGGTCATGAAGATCCTCTGCGCGATTGACGGCTCCGAAGCGTCCCTGCACGGCGCGCGGAAAGCCCTCGAACTCTCCAAAGACGTGACGCTGTGCACCGTCGTCGCACCGCTCTTCATTCCCGCCGAAGTGGCCTTCGACCCGAGCAAGTTCCAGGAAGAAGCCGTGAAGGCGGCTGAAGCCCTCCTCACGGAAGCCGCGAAAGAACTGGGGAATCCCTCTCTTCCACGCGTCGCGCTGCAGGGTCCCATCGCCGAGTGCATCGCTGAACACGCTGAGGGCGGCCGCTTCGGCATGATTGCGGTCGGCAGCAAAGGCCGGGGCGCTGTCTCTCGCGTCCTCCTCGGCAGCACCACCGATCGCCTCGTTCACATCGCCCGCGTTCCCGTCCTCGTCGTCCGCTGAACACGCATTCCTTGCGCCAGCGGTTTGGGGCGCGCAAAACCTGCATCACCCCGGAGAAGCCCAATGAAACAGCGAATCTTGATCGTCGACGATGAGCAGAACGCCCGCGACGCGCTGAAGACCATCTTCACCGAAGAAGGCTACGAGGTCGCCGAAGCGGGCGATGGCGAAGCGGGGCTCGCGGCGCTGTCGACCTTCAAGCCCGACGCCGTGCTCTGCGACATCCGCATGCCGAAGATGGACGGCCTGCAGCTGCTCGAGAAGGCGAAGGCCGACGGCCACAGCTCGGTCTTCGTGATGGTCACCGCCTTCGGTTCGATCGAGACCGCGGTGCAGGCCATGAAGGCTGGCGCGGAGGACTACGTCACCAAGCCCATCGACGTCAGCGCCGTGCTCGCGCGCATCGAGAAGGTGATGGAGAAGCGCGCGCTGCGTCAGGAGAACGAGATGCTCCGCGACCGGCTGCGCGAGAAGCACAAGTTCTCGAACATCGTCGGCGAGTCGGCCGAGCTGCAGAGCGTATTCGACGTCGTGGTTCGTGCTGCTCCGACGCGCGCCACCATTCTCGTGCTCGGCGAATCGGGCACCGGCAAGGAACTCATCGCGCAGGCCGTGCACGAGGCGTCTCCGCGCCGCGACAAGCCGTTCGTGAAGGTGAACTGCGCCGCGCTCACCGAGTCGCTCCTCGAGTCCGAGCTGTTCGGCCACGAGAAGGGCAGCTTCACCGGCGCCACCGGCCGCCGCGAAGGCCGCTTCGAGCTCGCCAACGGCGGCACGCTCTTCCTCGACGAACTCGGTGAGATCAGCCCCGCGCTGCAGGTGAAGTTGCTGCGCGTCTTGCAGCAGCAGGAATTCGAGCGCGTCGGCGGCACGCAGACCGTGAAGGTCGACGTGCGCGTGGTCGCCGCGACCAATCGCGATCTCGAGGCCGAGGTGAAGGCGGGCCGCTTCCGCGAAGACCTCTATTACCGGTTGAACGTGGTGAGCGTGACGCTGCCGCCGCTGCGCAAGCGCAAGAGCGACGTTCCCGCGCTGGTGCAGCACTTCCTCGAGCGCTACGGCCAGCTGCACGGCAAGCAGATGAAGGGCCTCGCACCAGGCACGCTCAACGTGCTGCTCGCCTACGACTGGCCGGGCAACGTGCGCGAGCTGGGCAACGTCGTCGAGCGCGCCGTGGTGCTGGCGCGCGGCACCGAGCTCACGTCTGACGATCTCCCCGCGGCACTTCGCGGGCCGCGGCCGACCGGCCAGTCGTCCGACGCGCTCATCCCGGGCGCGACGCTCTACGCCATCGAGCGCGAGGCGATTCTGCGCACCCTCGATCTCGTCGGCGGCTCGACCTCACGCGCGGCTGATCTGCTCGGCATCTCGGTGCGCAAGATTCAGTACCGGCTCAAGGAATACGCCGAAGCCGATGCCGGCCACGCGCCTCCGCCTGAAGTGAATTGAGCTCAGCGGCGCGGCAACACCACGTCGAACCGCGCGCCACGCGTCGGCGACGACAGCACGTCGATTCTCCCGCCGTGCTGCGAGACGATGGCGTGGGAGATCGGCAGGCCCAGCCCCGAGCCTTGCGCCTTGGTCGTGAAGAACGGCTCGAACAGGCGATCGCGAATTTCGGGCGGCACGCCCTTGCCCGAGTCGTCGACGAAGACGTGCAGCGAATCAGCGTCGAGTGACGTGCTCAGCGCGACCGTTCCTCCGCTGCCTGCCGCGTCGATCGCGTTCAGCGTGAGATTCATGAACACCTGACGCAGCTGATCGGAGTCGCCCGGCACCGTCGTCGTATCGGTCGGCTCGCAGCGCAGCTTCACGCCGCGACGATCGGCTTCACCGGTCATCAGCGCCGCCACCTTCGTCAGCAGCTCGCTCATCGAGACCGGGCTCAGCGTCAGCGGAGCAGGGCGAGCGAACTGCAGGAAGTCGCGCAAGATGTGTTCGAGCCGGCGAATCTCGTCGTGCACCAACGTGAGCGGCTCGAGCAGCGGAGGCTGAATCGACGGCTCGAGCTTCTTCACCCGCCGCTCCAGCACCGTCAGCTGCAGTGCCGCCGCGTTCAACGGGTTGCGGATCTCGTGCGACAGCCCGGCGGTGAGCGTGCCGACCATCGCCAGCTTCTCCGCTCGCTGCGCTCGACGCGCCAGCTCTCGCTTCTCGAGCTGCGAGTGCACGTGGCGCAACGCCTTGCCGACCGTCGCCAGCAGGTCGGGCGTCGCGCACGGCTTGATCAAGTAGTCCCACACGCCGGCGCGCACCGCCGCGGCTGCGCTCTCGACCGAGGCGTGACCGGTGAGCAACACCACCTCGCAGTCGGGCTCGAGCGCCTTCAGCTTCTCGGCCAGCCGCGTGCCGTCACCATCGGGCAGCCGCAGATCGACCAGCGCCACCTGCACCCAACCGCGCGCGGCGGCTTCTGCCTTCGCGCAGCTCTCGGCGGTCCGCACCTCGTGCCCGAGGTCTTCGAGAATCTCGCGGAGGTTGGCGACGAAGTCGGCGTTGTCTTCGACGATCAACAGCCGGGCGCTCACGACGCGCACAGCCCTTCGAGCTTCGCGTCGAGGCCTTCCGACTTCGCCGACAACACCGGCGCCGACGGAAACCGCGCCTTCAAGCGCTCGATCGCGCTCGCGCAGCCGTCGTCGAGAATCGCCAGCGGTATGCCGATCGGCGGCAGCTCTCCGGCGTGCACCGAGCACATCGTGATGCCGCGCCGCGACAGCCCTTCGCGCAGCTGCTCGAGGCGGCCCTCGTCTTCGGTCGCCGCGACCACCACCGCGTCGCGCCGCGCACGAGAGAGCAACGCCACCAGCTCGGCCGGGCCCGTGCCCTTCGCGATGAACGCCAGCAACCCGAGCCGGCGCGCTTCTTCGAGCTGCTCATTGCGGGTGTACGCCGACACCAGCACCACCGGCAGCCCGGGATCGCGCTCGCGCACGCGCCGCAAGAGCTCCGCGCCCGACACGCCGGGCATCTTCATGTCCGTCACGAGGGCGTCGAACCGCGAGCCGCCGACCGCCGCGAGCGCCGAGTCACCGTCGCTCGCGCACACCACCTGTGCACCGACGTCGGTCAGAATCTCGGCGATGTTCTCTGCGAACGCTTTGTTGTCGTCGACCAGAAGATAGCGCCGCGTCATCCGTTCCCCCGAATCGGAATTCGCACCTCGAACCGCGCTCCACCGAGCGGACTGCGCCCGGCTGCCACTCTACCTCCATGTCGCTCTACCACGCGCTTCACCAGCGCGAGCCCGAGGCCGATGCCCGCGGGGCGTGTGGTCACCAGCGGCTCGAACAGCCGGTTGCGCACCGACGGGTCGATGCCGGGCCCCGAGTCGTCGACGAACACCACCGCGTTGTCGTCTTCCTCGGTGATCGAGACCTCGACGCGCCCCTTGTCGGTCGCGAACCACGTCGCGTTCTGCGTGAGGTTGACGATCACCTGGCGCAGCTGTGTGCCGTCCCCGTCCACCATCAATTCCTGCGGAGCCTTCAGCACCACGCCCGGCGATTCCACCAACGCCTCGCGAATCAACTCCGGCAGGTTCACCGGCGCGCGCTCGAGCGGGCGCTCGCGAATCAGGCTCAGCAGCTGGGTGATGATGTCGTTCGCGAGCGACACCTGCGTGCCGATGCGATCGAGGTGACGCTTCGTCTTCTCGTCTTCCGTCGGGCGGCCCTTCAACACGAAGAGCGACGTCTCGATCACGCCGAGCGGGTTTCGCAGCTCGTGTCCGATGCTGCCGACCAGCTGACCGAAGGTGGCGAGCCGCTCCGCCCGCGCCTGGCTGGCCGCGAGGTCTTCACGGTAGGTGTGGAGCATCAGCGCGAGATCGATGTCGCAGATGCGCTCCAGTGAGGCCTCGGCTTCTTTCAGCGCCGGGCTGCCTTCCCCGAGCACGCGCCCCACGCGCTCGCGCAAGTGCACGCGCACGATGTTCATCGCCGACACCATGTAGTGCTGGGGCAGCGAGATCTCGACGTGCACCCGCCCGATGCGCGCGCGGCGAGCGACGTAGGCCTCGTCCCACGGGCCCGTCACCAGCTCCTTCATCCACCGCACCAGCGTGCCCTTCAGCTGCCCGACGTGTTTTTCACCGCGCGTCAGCGCCGCGCGGGCCGGCTCGAACTCCAGCACGCGCGCGTAGAAGAGCTCGGCGATCTCCGGGAAGTGCTGGTGCACGTCGATCGGCAGCGCTCGCAGAATCGCCTCGTCCCGCTCGGTGAAGCCCACGTACCGCTGCAGCTCGCGAAAGAGCGTGAACACGAGGCTCCCTTACCACCCCCTTTCATGCTTGAAACGCGTCGTGGCTGACGCGCACGGTCATCTTCTCTTCGCCTGCGGCTCGAGCCTGTACGGCGTGCCGGCCGACACCGCGTCCGAGGTCGTCAACGTTCCGGCGCTGACCCGCGTGCCCGGCGCTCCGGCGCACCTGCTCGGCGTCTTCGCGCATCGCGGTGAAGTGCTCCCGGTGGTCGACCTCGCGCGCCTCACCGGCAAGCCGCTCGAAGAAGGTGCGCGCCGGGCGGTCGTGGTGCGCACGCCGCGCGGTGCAGTGGCGCTCACCGCCACCCGCGTGCTCGGCGTCTCGCAGCTGCAAGGCTCGTTCGATCGCCTCGGAGAAACCGGCGTGCACCAGCACCTCCGCGGTCCGGCCCACGCGGAGCAGGGCGAGGTCGCCGTCATCGACACCCAGACCTTCGTCGAATTCCTCGCCAGCGCCGGGTGACGCCCTCTGGAACTGACCGGACATGCCGAGCACATCGCCGGGCTGGTCCTCTGTCATGCGGCCGGGCAGCGACTCGCCATTCTCGCCAGTGAGGTCGATGCCTTCGAACAGGCGCAGCCCGACACCGCGTACGCCGGCGCCGCGTTCGATCCCCTCCAGCGCGCACCCGCTGAAGCGCGCGCGCTGCGACATGGCTCGCTGACGGTGTCGGTCGATTCGGTCGAGGTCTTCGCGCTCCCCGTGCCGCGCCTCGAGGTGCCGCCGGCGCTGCGCAGCACGTGGGGCGGGGCGCTGGTGTGCTTCGTCGAATGCGCCGGCGAGCTGTGGCCCGTGGTCTCGCTGCGGCGCATCGCGCGAGCGGGAGGCCCGGCGTGAGCGAAGTGCGCGCACCGCTGCACGGCCGGCATCGCTGGGTCACCATGCCCAGCACCATCGCCGTGCTCGTCGGGTTGCTGCTCGCCGTGCTCTACGCGTGGGTGGCCATCGATTTTCCGGAAGGCACGCGGCTCAGCCTCGCGGTGGTGCTCGGCGTGCTCGTCATCGCCATCAACTTCATCGGTGACGGCATCGAGCAACGCCGGCTCATGCCGCTGCGCCTCATCGCCGAGGGCACGCTGGCTCCGACGCGGCCCAACCTCCTCGGAGCCGCGCGCGCGGTGTACAGCATCGGCGAGCTCTCGTTCTGGCTGTGCTGCGGCTTCGTCGCGCTTGGAGCAGTCGTCACCGCGCTCCTCTGGGGTTTCATCGCCGACGTGCCGCTGCCGGTGATGGCGCGGTTGTGTTTCATCGGGCTCGCCATCGGGCCCATCACCGCCACGCTGGCGCTGCTCTTCACGCAGCGTCGCTCGCGCGCGCTGTTGCAGGAAATCGTCGCCGCGGGCCTTCCTTCCATCGAGCTGCACGCCGGGCTTCCCGCGTCGTTCGTGCTGCGGCAGCGGTTGATCGTCTTCGCCGCCATCGCCACCACCACGCCGTTGCTGTTGCTCGTCGATCTCGCGCTCTCGCGGCTCCGGCGCCTGGTCGACGTGCTGATCTTCGCGCCCGACGCCGCACAGTTCGACTCGCTCGCCGCTCAGCAACGCGCCGACGGCATCGTGCCCGCGCTCGCGTTGGTGGTGCTGGTGTTGATCGTGGTCTCCATCTCCGCGTGGCTGTCGGGTGCGAGCCTGGGCAAGCCCCTCAAGCAGCTGGCGCTCGAGACCGAGCGGCTCGCGCGCGGGCAACACGGTGAGCCGCCGTTCGTGCCCGCCGAGTACGAAGCGCTCGCCGCGTCGGGAGCGCTCGCCAGCATCGAAGCGCAGCTCTTGAGTCTGCTCACGCCACTGGGTCGCGCGGCGAGCAGCCTGGGCTCGACGCACTCCGCGTTGGCACCGCGGCCCACGGTGCAGAAGCACGCGCTCGACGCCGCGAACGGCACCACGCTCGAGCTGGCGCGCAACGCGAAGGAGATCGCCTCGACCGCGCAATCGGTCTCGGAGTTCGCGCGCCACACGCTCGACGCGGCGAAGGCCGGGCAGACCAGCGCCGACGGTTTCCTGCGCGCGATGGGTGAAGTGCGTCGCGGCAATCAGGCGATCGCCGACAGCGTGGTGCGCCTCAACAAGCGCGTGCAGCAGGTCGGGCGCATCGTCGAGTTCATCGACGGCATCGCCGACAAGTCTGATCTGTTGGCGCTCAACGCCGAGCTAGAAGGCAACAAGGCAGGAGAAGTGGGGCGCGGCTTCTCGCTCGTGGCGGCCGAGATGCGACGGCTCGCCGAGTCGGTGATGGTGTCCACGCGCGAAATCGCGAGATTGATCGAAGAGATCCGCGACGCGACGAACGCGGCGGTCATGGCGACGGAAGCCGGAGTGAAAGCGACCGACGCGGGTGCGGCCCTCGCGCAGTCGGTTGGTGCCGGCCTGCAGAAGATCGTCGGCTTCGCGAATCAATCGGCTGATGCGATGGCCAGCATCTCGTTGGCGACCGGTCAGCAGCAGCTTGGGACTGATCAGCTCGTCGGCGCGATGTCGGAAATTCTGCGCAGCGCCGAAGCCTCGAACGCGGCGAGCACGCAGATGAGCAGCGCGCACGAACACCTCATCGCCCTCGCGCGCGATCTCCAGGGCACCATCGGGACCTACGAGCTGCGGTCCAGCGACTCCGGCGAGCGAGGCCAGTCGTGACCGATACCAACTGGCTGCGCGGACGCTCGTTCTGGCTCCTCACGCCGATGATCGGCGCCAACTTTCTCACCGCGCTCCTGATCGGTGCCTGGGGTCTCGCCGCCGCGCCGCTCGCGAACGCGCCGCAGCGCCAACTCTTCATCACCTCTGCCGCTGGCCTCGCGGTCGTCGTGCAGCTCGTCATCCTCCTCGTCGCCTACGGCCGCTTGCGCATCTTCCGCGGCCTCTCCGCGGGGCGTCTCGCGCCGACACCTGAGTTTCGCCTGCGCGCGCTCGGCGAACTGAGACTCCTCCCCGGTTCGTTGTCGCGACTCGATTTCCTCGGCTGGTCGATCGTCGCCGTGCTCGTCACCGCCACCAGCCTCGCCCTCGGCGGAGCGACCTGGCTCATCGCGGCGCGCATCTTCCTGGCGGTGCTGTTCGGTGCGCCGGTCGCCACCACGCTCGTCTCGCTGCTCGTCACGGGCCGCGCGTGGGAAGCGTTCGATCGCCTCAGCACGCGATTGGCACCGCGAGACGTCATCGCCGCCGCTCCCGCCGTCGACTGGAGCGTCCGCGGCCGCACCGTGATCTTCACGCTGGTATTCACGCTCGTTCCGGTCGCGCTGCTCGCCGACATCGCCGCCGATGCGCTCTACGTCGCACCGCAGAAGCTCCAGCTGGTGGCGCCTGCGGCCCGCGCCGCGCTCGGAGACGAACTCTTCCGCCGCCTGTTCGCAGGTCTCGCCGCGACGTCGGCCATCTCGGTCTTCATCGCCATCTACGCCGCCAGCGCTGCGGGTCGCACCATCGCCGGCCCCATGCAGCGCCTCGCCGAAGACGCACGCCGCATGACCGGAGGCACGCTCGGTGAGCCGCGCGTCATCGCCGCCGACGGAGAGGTCTGGCGCGTCACCGGCGTCTTCGCCCAGCTCTCCGAGCGCCTCGCGGGGCTGATCGACAAGGTGGTCGACGTCGGACTCCAGGTGCGCAGCGCGAGTGAGACCTTGCAGCAGACCTCCACGCGCTCCGAGAGCACGGCGACCGAGCAGGCCGCGGCCCTGAACGAGACCTCGGCGACCACCGAAGAACTCGCTCGCAGCGCTCGGCAGATCGCGAGCAACGCCAGCGCCGTCGAAGAACTCGCGCGGCACACGCTCGCTGCAGCTGATCAAGGCCGCACCGACGCCGCGGCGTTCGCGGCCTCCGTCGAGCGCATGAAGCAGGACAACAAGAGCATCGCCGGCGCGGTGGATCGGCTGCAGCGGCGAGTGCAGCAGATTGGCCGCATCGTCGAGCTGATCAACACCGTGGCTGATCGCAGCGATCTCCTCGCGCTCTCCGCCGAGCTCGAAGGTTCACGCGCGGGCGAGGTGGGTCGCGGTTTCTCGCTCGTCGGCAGCGAGATGCGGCGGCTCGCGGAAAACGTGCTCGAGTCGACGTCGGAAGTCGAAGAGCTCATCGCCGAGATCCGCGACGCGACGGTGCGGACGGCGGACGCGACCGAAAACGGCAGCAAGCTCACGGCGCACGGCATGGCGCTCGCGGTCGACGTCACGAGTGCGCTGAATCGCGTCGCCGAGCTGGCGCACGACACCGCGACGCGCGTGCGCACCATCACGCTCTCGACGCAGCAACAGCAGAGCAGCACCGATCAACTCGCCGAGGCGATGGCTGAGATTCTCCGCGCCACGCGCGCCGAGCTCGACGGCACGCAGAAGTCCGCCGAGCTGAATCAGCAACTCGTCGCACTCGCGAACTCGCTGCAGGCCGACGCGCGCCGCTTCCTCCAGGAATCCCCCGGAGAAGAGGTCGGGGTGAGGTTCAACCGATCGGGAGGCGCGGCGTGAGCGGCCAGAAATCCCCCTCTCCCGCGAGGGAGAGGGTCGGGGTGAGGGTCAACCGATCGCGAGGCCCTGCGTGAGCGGCGACGATCGCCAGAAATCCCCCTCTCCCGCGAGGGAGAGGGTCGGGGTGAGGGTCAACCGATCGCGAGGCTCTGCATGAGCAACCGCGATCGCCTCGTCCAACAGTTCCGCGAGCTCGTCACCGAGCGCCTCGCGCGAATCAACCGCTCCCTGATGTCCCTCGAAGGCGGGGCCGACGAAGACGCCGGCAAAGCCGCCCTCCGCGAGCTCCACGGCCTCAAAGGAGAAGCCCGCATGATGGGCTTCTCCGAGATCAACCACCTCGTGCACGAGATGGAAGAGCTCGTCCGCGCCGGCCAGCCACGAGGCTTCGCCCTCGCCGCCGGCTCCGTCGACGCGCTCCTGGTCTGCTCCGACGCCGTCGCCATTCTCAGCGGAGCGGTCGCCGGCCAGCCACCCGACGTCGCGCAACTCGCGACCTGGCTCGCGCAATCGACCACCGCCGAGCGAACGCTCTCGGCGCGCGAAGCACCGCCGTCTCCACCGCCCGCGCCGCAAGTCCCCACGACCGAATCGCGCCAGGTCGAGCGCCCGGTCGACACCGGAGGTGCCACCACCGTCGCCCGCGTCGTCGAGCCGCGCGCACCCGCACCGTCGGCCGACGCGTCGATCCGCATCACGCAGCAGAGCCTCGAGACCCTCACCTCGGCCACCAGCAATCTGCAGCAGCGCACCCGCCAGCGCGAAGCAGTCGAACTCCGCCGCCGACAACTCGCGCGTGAACTCGCGGCACTCCACCGCATGGCCGAAGACCTCGGAGAAGCCGGCGCCGATCTCTCCTCGCGCCTCGGCCGCGCGAAGGACCTGCTCTCCGACATCAACCGCCGCAACACGCTCCTCAACACCGAGGAGCTGAAAGAATCTCACCGTCCTCAGCGAAGAAATCACCGCGTTGCGCATGGTGCCCCTCGCGGTCCTCTTCGAGCCGTGGCCGCGCATGATTCGCGACCTCGCCCGCGAGCTGAAAAAAGAAGTCGACGTCACGGTCGAGGGCGAAGACGAGCGCGTCGATCGCTCGGTGCTCGAGGCGCTGCGAGATCCGCTCCTCCATCTGGTTCGCAACGCCATCGATCACGGCGTCGAGACCCCCGAGGCGCGCGCCGCAGCCGGCAAGGCACCGCGCGGAAAAATCCTCCTCCAGGCGCGCCGCGAAGGAGAACGCCTCGTCATTCGCGTGAAGGACGACGGTCGAGGTCTCGACCCGCACGCGCTGCGCCAGGTCGCCGTGCGTCGCGGCATGCTCGATCAAGACGCCGCCGCTCGACTGTCAGATCTCGCCGCCATCGATCTCATCTTCCTCTCCGGCTTCAGCAGCAAGGACGCGGTCACCGACGTCTCCGGTCGCGGAGTCGGCCTCGACGTGGTCCGCACGCAGCTCGTCTCGGTCGGAGGAGAAGTCACCGTCGACTCCACACCAGGAGCCGGCGCGAGCTTCGAGCTCCGCGTGCCCATCAGCCTCACCGTGGCCCCCGTGCTCTTCGTGCAAGTCGGTGATGAACGCCTGTGCCTCACCGCCTCGAACGTGGTGCGCGCGTTGACCGTCGAGCCCTCGCACTTCCGCGAAGTGGCCGGCAAACCGGCGCTCGCCATCGACGACGAGGTGCTGCCGTTCTCTTCCGTCGCCTCGATCCTCTTCGCGGCGCCCGAGCGTCCTCCGTCAGAAGGCGAGCTGGTGCTCGTGCTGCGCGGTCGAGGCCAGTCGGCCGCCGTCGCCGTCGATCGCGTCCTCGAAGAACGCGTGCAGGCCATTCTCCCGCTCAAAGGTCTGCTCTCCCGCTACGCGCACCTGAGCGGAGCGACGCCGCTCTCCGACGGTTTCCTCGCGCTCGTGATGTCCGCCCCACATCTCGTCGCCACCGTGCACGGCCGCGAGCTGCGTCTCGGCGCCGCCTTCGAGCGCAAGCGCGAGGTGAAGCGCCGCAAGGTGCTGGTGGTCGACGACTCGCCACTCACGCGCGAGCTGTTGGTCTCGCTCCTCGAGTCGGTCGGCTACCACGTCGTGCAGGCGGTCGATGGAGGCCAGGCTTTCGAACTCCTCAATCGCGAAGCAGTCGACATCGTGGTGACCGACCTCGAGATGCCGCGCGTCGACGGGTTGGAACTCACGCGCCGCCTCAAGAGCCACGCTTCACTGCGCGCGCTGCCGGTGGTCATCGTCACCACCCGCGGACGTGAGGCAGATCGGCGTCGCGGCATGGAAGCCGGGGCCGATGGTTACGTCACCAAGGGCGATTTGGTGCGTCAGGATCTTGTCGACGTGGTGGCCCGGTTGCTTGCCTGAACCGGCTGTGACAGTGAAGGAGTGAGATGCCCGAGGGGAAAGTGCGAGTTCTGGTGGTCGACGACTCGCCGCTCGTGCGTCAGTTGATCGTCGACGGTCTGCGCTCCGATCCCGACGTCGAGGTCGTCGGCACCGCCGAGAACGGGCAGCAGGCCATCGAACGTGCCTCGGCGCTGAAGCCGCACGTCATCACCATGGACGTCGACATGCCGGTGATGGACGGGCTCACCGCCACCGAGCGCATCATGGCCGACGACCCGCGGCCGATTCTGATCCTCACCGCCGACCCGCGAAACCAGGCGCCCGAGCTCACCCACCGCGCGCTCGCCGTCGGAGCGCTCGCCCTGCGTGTGAAGCCCGCCCACGAAGAGATGGCGAGCCTCGCGCGCGAGGTGAAGCTGCTCGCGACCATTCGCGTGATTCGCCACGTGCGCGGCGTGAAGAAGGTCGTCTCGGGTTCGCACGCGTCGCTGCCCGAGGTGCCGCAGCCCTTCGCGCCCTCGACCCTCGGCGTGGTCTGCATCGCGTCGAGCACCGGCGGCCCGCAGGTCGTGCAGAAACTGCTCGCGGGTCTGCCCGCCGATTTCCCGATCCCCATCGCCATCGTGCAGCACATCAATGCGGCGTTCTCCGACTCGCTGCTGGGCTGGCTGTCTGAATCATCGAAGCTGAAGGTGAGGGTGGCGAAGGAAGGCGATCTGCTCGCTGCGGGCACCGTGTTGCTCGCGCCACCCGACGCGCACCTGCTGGTCGCCGCGCGCGGCCGCGTGTCGCTGCAGAAGACGCCGCCGCGTGACGGTCACCTGCCGTCGGCGACGCTGCTCCTCGAGTCGGCAGCGAAGGTCTACGGGCGCCGCACCGTCGGCGTGATCCTCACCGGCATGGGCAACGACGGAGTGGACGGCATCGCCGCCATTCGCGCGGCCGGTGGCAAGACCATCGCGCAGAACCAGGAATCGTCGGTGGTGTTCGGCATGCCCGGAGCGGCCGTCGCGAAGGGCGTGATCGATCACCAGGTGCACTCCGACGATCTCGCCGACTTCTTCCTGCGAATGGCTCGCGGTCAGGACGTTGCGAAGTCGTGAGCGAAAGGCTTCGTGCAAACGAGCAAGAAGATGGGCTTCGTGCAAACGAGCAACAAGACGGGCTCGAGCCGTTCTTCTCGCTCGTCGCAGCGCGTACCGGCACGCGGTTGTCTCGACAGCAGCGCGAGCGGCTCACCGAGACGCTCACCACGCGACTGAAGAACATCTCTGCGCCCGCGCTGCTGGAACACCTGAGTTCGCTCGCCGGAGCGCGAGAGCTGGCCGCGTTGCTCTCGGTGGTGTCGGTGCACAAGACCGATCTCTTCCGCGACGAGCAGCAGCTCGAGGCGCTGCGCGAGCACGTGCTTCGCCCGCGCGTGCGTGAAGGCAAACCGGTGACGGTGTGGAGCGCGGGTTGTTCGACGGGCGAAGAGGTCGCGACGCTGCTCATCCTCCTCGCCGAATCTGGAGCGAGCGCCGACAGCACCATCCTCGGCACCGATCTCTCCGACGACGCACTCGCTCGTGCGCGCACGCTCTCGTTCGCAGCAGAAGCCGTGCGCCGAGTGCCGTCACAGCTGACCAGTCGCTATTTCCTGCGCGACGGTGGGCACTACCGGCTGCTCGACGCGTTGGCGAAGCGAGCGCGCTTCGAGCGGCACAACCTCATCGATCGGCCGTACCCGTTCTCCGGCGCGGGCACGAGCTTCGACGTCATCGTCTGCCGCAACGTGCTCATCTATTTCACGCCGGAAGCCGCGCGCGCGACGGTCGAGGCGTTCGTCGAGCGCCTGAATCCCGGAGGCGTGCTCGTCCTCTCGACCGCGGAGCCGTTGCTCGACCCCGTCCCGGGCATCACGACACTGCGGTTGCCCGGCGCTTTTTTCTACCAACAGGGCCATCTCCCTCTCCCTGCAGAGCGGGGAGAGGGTCGGCGTGAGGGGCCGAAACGACCGCCCACGCAAGCCCCGCCACCACCACCGCCACGTCCGACCACCACCGGAGAAATCCCGATGGTGTTGGCACCAGAGGAAGAAGGGCGGAAGTTGTTCGAGCTGGTGCTCGAGTGGGCTGCGCAGGGCGAAGACAACCCCGAGACCGAAGCGGGCCTTCGCAAGGCGCTCTACCTCGCGCCGCGCCTGGCCGGAGCGCGGTACCTGCTGGGCCTCCTCCTCGAACGCCGCGGAGCGAACGCCGACGCCGCAAATGAGTACCGCCGCGCGCAAGCACTTCTCGATGCGGGAGACGCCGCGCCCTCAGGCTTCTTCCTGAACAACGAGCGTCTCGCGGCCGCCTGCCGTGTCGCCCTCGCGCGTCTGCGTCCGAGCTGAACGAGGCTCCATCGAAGCCACAGATGCGCTACGCCGCACGCGCCGATGCGTCTGCTCTACATCCTCGCCACGTGGCTGGTCTTCGTGGTGCTCTTCCCGGTCCTCGCGCTGATGCGCAAGACGCGCGACGGGCTGTGGCAGCGCTTTGGCTTCTACCCGCCGAACCTGATTCCCGGCCCCGGCGGCCCGCGCATCTGGCTGCACGGAGCCTCTGCCGGAGATCTTCTCGCACTCGCTCCGATGATCGACCGGCTGCGCACGCGCTTCCCGAACGCGAAGGTCATCCTCTCGACGATGACCAACACCGGTCACTTGATGGCGACCGAGCGCCTCAAGAAGTCGATCGACGCCGTCATCTACGCCCCGTGGGACCTCTTCGGCTCCACCCGTCGTGCGGTCGCCGCCGTGAAGCCGGATCTCCTCGTGCTCGAGTACACGGAAATCTGGCCCAACCTGATCCGCGCCGCGCACGACTCCGGCAGTCGCATCGCGCTGACCAATGGCCGGTTCTCAGCGCGGCACTTGAAGCGCTACCGAAGGCTCTTCAACCTCATCGGCAACCCGCTGCGTGACATCGATCTCTTCCTGATGCGCGAGGAAGACGAAGCCGAGCGTGTATTGCAATTGGGGGCGCCCAAAGAACGCGTGCGCGTGACGGGCAACACCAAGTTCGACGCGCTCGTTCCGTTGGCTGAGGCGGTCGAAGATCACACGCTGCGTTCGGCGCTCGGCCTCGACGCGGGCTCCCGCGTGTGGATCGCCGGCAGCACGCACGAGGGCGAAGAAGAGCTGTTGTTTGGCGTGTACAAGAAATTGATCGTCGAAGCGCCAGATTTGCACATGGTGATTGCGCCGAGGTATCTCGAGCGCGCCGAACGTGTACTGCAATTGGCGAAAGACGCGGGGCTCCACGTGGGTTTGCGCAGCAAGGGCAACCCCGAGCGAGCGCCGGTGGTGGTCCTCGACACCATCGGAGAGCTCGCCCGTGCGTACCGTCTCGCGACGTTGGTCTTCGTCGGCGGCAGCTTCACCACGCGCGGCGGGCAGAACATCCTCGAGCCGGCAGCGCAGGGAAAGCCGGTGTTGTTCGGGCCGCACATGGAGAACTTCCACGACTCGGTGCAGGTGCTCGTGGGCCGCGGCGGCATCCAGGTGAACGACCCCGAGCACCTGACGCGGGTGACGCTCGAGCTCCTCTCTCGTCCCGACTCGCTCGATTCACTCGGCAACCTCGCAAGGTCGGCCGTCAGACAAATCTCCGGCGCGAGCGATCGCAACGTCGACGCCCTGGCCGCCCTGGTGACGCCATGACCGGGAGAGGGGCGGGGTGAGGGTGAACCGTCGAGTTGCCCCCTCTCCCGCGAGGGAGAGGGTCGGGGTGAGGGTGGACCGTCGTTCACTCGGCGCGAAGGTCGCTGAGACGGTGGACCGTCACCGCAGTCGCGTCGCGACGAAGTGGGAGACCGCGTGAAGATCCTCCACCTCTTGGCCTCGCCGGGCTTCACCGGCCCAGCAGAAACGGTCGCGCAGCTGGCCCTCGCCCAGCGAGCGCTCGGCCACGAGGTGACCGTCGCAGTCGATCGCAAGCGCACCAAACTCTCCAGCGAAGAGCCCATCGTCCCGCGGTTCGAGGCCTGGCAGCTGCTCGACACCCGCGGCCTCGAGCTCTCGGTGAAATCCACCCCCTGGGCGATGACGAAAGACGTCCTCACCCTCCGCAACGCCGGAGTCGACGTCATTCACAGCCACTTCAGCCACGACCACACCCTGGCGCGCTTCGGCCACCGCGACGCGCGTCTCATCCGCTCGATCCACGCGCCGCGTTCGCTGCGCTGGGCCACTCCGCAAGCCGACGGCTACACCATTCCGATGGAAGGTCTGGGCCGCAAGCTGCTCGGCCGCAAAGTGCTCATTCTCCCGGCCATGGTCGGCCCCGAGTTCAAGCCCGCGACCCAAACCAGACAAGCCAATACAAAACACATCGGCATGGTCTCGTCGTTCCAGGCCAGCCGCCGCCACCAGCTTGGGCTCACGGCGTTCAAGTCGCTCCCGGTGGACAAACACCACCTCACGCTCATCGGCGACGGCCCGCTCGACGCCGACCTGAGGCGCGAAGCCGCTCCACTCGGCGCGGCAGTGACCTTCACCGGCTACCAATCTGGCCCGGCGTTCATCGAACACCTGCAGCGGCTCGACGAAGTGTGGATTCTCGGGCTCGGGAACGACTGGAGCGCGAGAGCCGCAGCCCAGGCCCGAGCCTGCGACGTGCGAGTCATCGCGGTCGACGAAGGTGACCTCGCTCGCTACGCCGACGCGGTGGTCGAGCCGACCGTCGAATCGATCGTCGCCGCCAGTCAAACCAATACACGCCGCACGATGACGCTCGAGTCGCCAGCGTCCGTCGCGCAGCGCGTGCTCGCCTTCTACGAGCGGTGCTGACGTGGACCACTGGTACCAACCGGTGGGGTGGCAGGCGGTGCTTCTCTGGCCCTTCGCCTTCGTCTGGAGCCTGATCATCCGCCTCTGGCACCTCGCGTTCGATCTCGGTCTGCGAAAAGCGACGCGCATCGACGGCGTGAACGTCATCTCGGTCGGAAACCTGGTCGTCGGCGGGAGCGGCAAGACGCCGGTCGTCATCCACCTCGCCAACGCCGCTGCGGCCCAGGGGCACGTGGTGGCTGTTCTGTCGCGAGGCTACGGACGTTCGAGCCGGTCGACCGCGCACTTCACCGCGGCGCAGCTGCCACCGGTTCACGAAGTCGGTGACGAGCCGCGGCTCATCGCGCGTCGCTGTCCAAAGGCAACCATCTGGGTCGGCAGTGATCGCGTCGCCCTCGCGCGAGCAGCTGCTCAGGCTGGAGCAACGCTGCTCATCCTCGACGACGGCTTCCAGCACCGGCAGCTCGCGCGTGACGTCGATCTGCTCGTCGACGCAGGCGAGGGGAACGGGCTGATGCTGCCCGCCGGCCCGTTGCGCGAGCCGAAGTCAGGTCGAAGCCGGGCGACGCACACCTGGGGCCGCGACGGCCGTCCCGGCGATCTCGAGGCGCGGCACGTGCTCACGGGAGTCCGAGACGCGTCGGGTCAATTGCATCCACTTTCAGAACTCCAGAACAAGAACGTGGTGCTGCTCCTCGGAGTGGCGCGGCCCTCGCGCGTGATCGAGTCGGTGACTGCGGCCGGCGCGAGAGTGACGGCAACCATCGCGCACCGCGATCACCACCTCTTCACGCCGGCCGAGGTCGACACCGCACGAGCCGCCGCGAAGGACGCCATCCTCCTGACGACCGAGAAGGACGCCGAGCGCCTCCCGCCGAACACCGCGTGGACGCTGGTGATGGACGTCGAGGTCACGAAGGGCAATCTCCCTCTCCCCCGAAGTGGAGAGGGTCGCGGAGAGGGCCCGTAAGCCGTCGATTGTAGTAAGCCGCCGCGCGTGTCTCGGGTGCTCGATCAATTCTCGAAAGTCCGCGTGCTGCTCGTCGGAGATCTCCTCGCCGACCACTACGTCTACGGCCAGACCGAACGCATCAGCCGCGAGGCTCCGGTGCTCATCGTTCGCCACGAACGCGAAGAGCTGAAGCTCGGCGGCGGGGCCAACGCCGCGGCCAACGCCCGCGCGCTCGGCGCGAAAGTCACCGCCCTCGGAGTTCTCGGCCGCGACGTCCTCGGCGGCCAGATGAAGAAGCTCTTCAAAGCCACCGGCATCGCCCTCGAAGCGGTCACCGTCGCCAGCACCGAAGCGCGCACCCGCATCCTCGCTGGCGGCATCTCCACCAAGCGCCAGCAGATGCTCCGCATCGACCGCGGAGCGACCGGCCCCCTCGCCACCTCCACGCGCAAACAGCTCGCGTCCCGTCTCCTCGCCGCCGCCCGCAAGGCCGACGTGGTCATGGTCTCCGACTACGGAGCCGGCGTGCTCAACGACGAAACCCGCGACGCCCTGCGAGCAGTCGCCGCCAGGGGCACTCCGGTCTGCGTCGACTCCCGCTTCGACCTCGGCCTCTACCGCGGCATGACCGTCTGCAAGCCCAACGAGCCCGAGCTGGCCGCCTTCACCGGGCTCAGCGTCAAGACAGACAAAGAAATCGAGCGAGCGGCGATGTCTGCGATGGAAAAGCTCGACTGCCGAATTCTGCTCGTCACCCGCGGGCGTCGCGGCATGGTGCTCTTCGAGCGCAACCAGCGGCCCATCCACATCCCGGTTCATGGCGCCGAAGAAGCGGTCGACGTCACCGGCGCCGGAGACACCGTCAGCGCCACCTTCGCCCTCGCCCTCGGCACCGGAGCGAGCGCGTTCGAAGCCGCCCGGCTCGCCAACGTCGCCGGCGCGCTCGTCGTTCAGAAGGCCGGCACCGCCACCGTCACGCGCCCCGAACTCGAGCGGGAAATCTCGCGATGACGCTCGATGCGGCGCGCCAGCAGGTCGAAGCCTGGCGCAAGGAAGGCCACACCATCGCGCTCGCCAACGGAGTGTTCGATCTCCTGCACGTCGGCCACCTCCGCTACCTCGAAGCGGCGAAGCAACTGGCGGGCAAGCTGGTGGTCGCGCTCAACTCCGACGCCTCGACGCGCGCCTACAAGGGGCCCGGTCGCCCGGTGATCCCCGAAGCCGAGCGCCTCGAGCTCGTCCGCGCCCTTCGCTGCGTCGACACGGCGTTCCTCTTCAGCGAGCCCGACGTCAGAACAGTCATCCGCACGCTCAAGCCAGACATCCACGTCAAGGGGACCGACTACACCCCGGAGACCATTCCCGAGCGCGCCGAGGTCGAGGCCTACGGCGGTCGCGTGGCAGTCGCCGGAGACCCCAAGAACCACAGCACGACGGAACTGGTGAAGAAGCTCAAATGAAGCGGCTGTTGCTTGTGTGTTGTGTTGGCTTTGGCGCGCTCGCAGTGCCAGCGCTACCCGAGCTCGGCGTCACTCTTGCTGATGGCTCGACCATCTCTCGGTTCGTCATCGTCGCGCCCGACGGCGGTGTCGATGATGGTGGCTTCGCGATCGAGAACCGCGGCCGTGCCGCGATGACCATTTCCTCGGTCACCCTCCTCGGCGATGACGCAGGCGTCTTCACGCTCACTCCCGCCCCACCCGCCACCATCAGCGCGCTCGAGTCGTGGAACATGACGGTGAGCTTTCGCCCGCAGGGCCGCGAGGGTTCGTTCTCAGCGCGGGTGGTGGTCGTCACACCCAGCGAGACCAATCAAGACATCGTGTTCTGCGCCCGCGCGACAGCCGAGCAGGGCATCTGGGGAAGTCCAGCGCCGCTCTGCGACGCGCCTCGGCTGCCACCGTCAGAAATGCGCCCGCCGCAAGGCTGCACCAGCTCGACCGGCGCCGTCCTCGTGCTGGCCGCCCTGGTTCTCAGAAGACCAGGGTCACGTCGGGAAACAGCGCGCGCCGCTCCGGAGTCTCTCTCGCCGCATCGAGCGTAGCGATCACCGTCTCGTAGTCGACCCCGGGCTCGGCCCGGAGTGACAGTGATTGGCCTTCCCGCTTCAAACCACTCAAGCTCGATGTGAGTGATTGGTAGTCATGTGCGGCAATCCGTACGGGCTCCACTCCGTCGCCCTCGATCACGAAGCCTTCGCCGCTGATCGAGACGGTCAGGCGCGCACCCACCGCCCCGCCGACCGGTGCCCGCGGCGCCTCCGCCTTCGCGATTCCAGTGGTCGCGAGCCCGGCCATCGACAGCAGCATGAACAGAATGAGGTTCATGAGGATGTCGAGGTACGGCACGACGTTCAGTTCTCCGCCCTCGTGCTCCACTTCCGTCCGCGGTTTGCGCATGTCCGAATCGACACCGGCCCCCCGCCTCAGTTCCTTGCGACCCGAGGGGAAGGTGGCTACGAGGCCGCATGCTCCGCAGCATGACTGGCTTCGGCTCGGGCACGGCTACCGCCGGCAGCGAGTCGCTCACCGTCGAAGTGAAGTCGGTGAACCACAAATTCTGTGAGGTGAAGACGAGGCTCCCGCGCGAGCTGAACGCGCTCGAAGCCACCCTCCAGAAGTTCGTGAAAGATCGCGTGGCGCGCGGAGCTGTCGACGTCTCCATCCGCCGCGCGGCCCGCACCTCCACCGGAGTCGTCCCCACCGTCGATCTCGCCCTCGCCCGCGAATACCGCCGCGCCTGGTCCGAGCTCGCCAAAGCGCTCGAGCTCCCCGACACGCCCTCGGTCCGCGACATCGCGCAGCAGTTGAACGTGATCCGCCTCGAGGAGCCGCAGCTCCCGGTCGAAGAGGCCAACAAAGCCGCCGAAGCCGCGCTCGCGCAGGCCCTCGAGGCGCTGAAGGCGATGAGAGAGAAAGAGGGCAAGGCGCTCCACGCTGATCTCGAGTCGCGCCTCAAGCTGGTCGCCAACTGGGTGAACGAGGTGAAGGCCCTCGCGCCGCAGGCCATCGACAGCTACCGGGCGCGGCTCTCCGAGCGCATCGCCGAGTTCAGCAAGGGCGTGGCGGTCGACCCCCAGCGCCTCGCCCAGGAAGTGGCCTTCTTCGCCGAGCGCACCGACGTCGCAGAAGAGATGACGCGCCTCGACTCCCACCTCGTTCAGTTCCGCGCGCTGCTCGTCAGCGCCGAGCCCAGCGGCCGCAAGATGGACTTCCTCGTTCAGGAAATGCACCGCGAGGTGAACACCACCGGCAGCAAGAGCCAGCACCCGGAGATTTCCAACCGCGTCATGTTGCTGAAGGCCGAGCTCGAGCGAATTCGCGAGCAGGTCCAGAACGTCGAGTGAGCATGAACACCAACCCGCAAATCCCGCAGGTCCTCTCTCCTGGCCTCCTCCTCGTCCTCTCTGCTCCTTCAGGAGCGGGAAAGACGACGCTGGCGCGCATGCTCGAGAGGGAATTCCCCGGAGCGGAGTTCTCGATCAGCTACACCACGCGTGCTCCCCGCGGCGCCGAGCAGAACGGCGTCGACTACCACTTCGTCAACGTCGACCGTTTCACCCAGATGATCGACGCCAACGAGTTCGTCGAGTGGGCCGACGTGCACGGCCACTATTACGGCTCGAGCAAGCAGGTCGTCGCTCAGAGCTGGCAGCCCGGCGGCATCGGCGTGTTCGACATCGACGTCCAGGGTGGCACCAGCATCAAGCGTAAGTACCCGGATGCAGTGTGCATTTTCATCCTCCCGCCCTCGATGCAGGAACTCGAGCGCCGGCTGAGAGGAAGAGGCACCGACACCGACGACGTCATCAAGCGCCGCATGCTCGCCGCCCGCGCCGAGTGCGAAAAGGGCGTTCGCGACTACGACTACCTCGTGATCAACGACCGCCTCGAAGACGCCTTTCAGCAGCTCCGCAGCATTGTGATCGCAGAGCGATCACGCCGAGGTCGCGTCGACATGACCGCGTTACGGCTTCAAACGCCCTGAATAACGGGGCTTTTCGAAAAGATAAAAATCGACCGTTAGCGTGTTGACGAACGGAGTTTGGATCGCGTATACGGCGCGCCCCCTCGACGGCGGCACTGCGGCGAGGCGGAACTGGCGGGCGGGTAGTTTGGGGTGTGGCGAGTCGTTCGAAGAACGAAGTCAGGGTGGGGGAGTTGGTTTCGTCAGCAGGACCCGGAAGAAAAAACGGGTTGGCGAAACAAGAAGTTGCAGACAGCTCGAATAGGTGACAGATCACCGAGCGTCGCAAAAGCCAGCAGCACCGGCGAAGCGTCGCGGAAGCCTGAAAATCGGCCTCCAAAACCTGCAGGGTCCCGAAACAAGACCTTGACGAACTGAAGGCAGCGGATGTAGAAGCTGCCTCCCTCGCGAAGAAGTAAAGCGCGAGAGCAGAACAGATGTCGCCGTAATTTGGAAGTAAAAGTTCGTTCTCTGAAAACTGGATAGCAAGCCCAAGAAGTACTGCGAGTCTCGCAGTCAATTTCAAAGTCCTATTGGCACACACCAATAGGCGCTAGCGACTCGGTTCGTCGAGAGACAGAACCAGTCTGCCAGTCAAATATCTCTATCTTGGAGAGTTTGATCCTGGCTCAGAACGAACGCTGGCGGCGTGCCTAACACATGCAAGTCGAGCGCGAAAAGAGCAATCTGAGTAGAGCGGCGCACGGGTGCGTAACACGTGGGTAATCTGCCTCAGGGTTGAGGATAACCTTCCGAAAGGTTGGCTAATACTCGGTAAGCTTACGGTGACTTTGGTCATTGTGAGAAAAGTAGACCTCTATTTATAAGTTTACGCCCAGAGATGAGCCCGCGGCCCATCAGCTAGTTGGCGGGGTAACGGCCCACCAAGGCAACGACGGGTAGCTGGTCTGAGAGGACGATCAGCCACACTGGAACTGAGACACGGTCCAGACTCCTACGGGAGGCAGCAGTGGGGAATTTTCCACAATGGGCGAAAGCCTGATGGAGCAACGCCGCGTGTGTGATGAAGGTCTTCGGATCGTAAAGCACTTTCGACTGGGACGAAAAACCTTTGGCTAACATCCAGGGGCCTGACGGTACCAGGAGAAGAAGCACCGGCTAACTCTGTGCCAGCAGCCGCGGTAATACAGAGGGTGCAAGCGTTGTTCGGAATTATTGGGCGTAAAGCGCGTGTAGGCGGCTTGGCAAGTCAGATGTGAAAGCCCTCGGCTTAACCGAGGAAGTGCGTCTGAAACTGCTGAGCTTGAGTCTCGGAGAGGATGGCGGAATTCCGCAAGTAGAGGTGAAATTCGTAGATATGCGGAGGAACACCGGTGGCGAAGGCGGCCATCTGGACGAGCACTGACGCTGAGACGCGAAAGCGTGGGGAGCAAACAGGATTAGATACCCTGGTAGTCCACGCTGTAAACGATGAGAACTAGGTGTCGTGGGTGTTGACCCCCGCGGTGCCGCAGCTAACGCATTAAGTTCTCCGCCTGGGAAGTACGGCCGCAAGGCTAAAACTCAAAGGAATTGACGGGGGCCCGCACAAGCGGTGGAGCATGTGGTTTAATTCGACGCAACGCGCAGAACCTTACCCAGACTTGACATCTATCAAAGTTGGCCCAAAAGCCGACGTGCCCGCAAGGGAATGGTAAGACAGGTGCTGCATGGCTGTCGTCAGCTCGTGTCGTGAGATGTTGGGTTAAGTCCCGCAACGAGCGCAACCCTCGCCTTTAGTTGCTCCGCAAGGAGATCTCTAGAGGGACCGCCAGTGATAAGCTGGAGGAAGGTGGGGATGACGTCAAGTCCTCATGGCCTTTATGTCTGGGGCTACACACGTGCTACAATGGCGAGTACAAAGCGTTGCCAACCCGCGAGGGGGAGCTAATCGCATAAAACTCGTCTCAGTTCGGATCGAAGTCTGCAACTCGGCTTCGTGAAGTCGGAATCGCTAGTAATCGCAGATCAGCACGCTGCGGTGAATACGTTCCCGGGCCTTGTACACACCGCCCGTCACACCATGGGAGTCAATTGCTCCAGAAGTCACCACACCACAGTGGTGCCCAAGGAGTGATTGGTAACTGGGGTGAAGTCGTAACAAGGTAGCCGTAGGGGAACCTGCGGCTGGATCACCTCCTTTCTACGGAGACCACGTCGTTTGCCACTCTTCGGAGCGGTTCGAAACGGCAGAGCACTTCGGTGCTCAGGTCAACCAGGTCAATACTCGCAGATTGGGCTTGCTATTTGGTTTTGAGAGAGCGAACCGGAATGCTTGCATTCGCAAGCAACCGCTCGTTCTTTGAACATGAATTTTGGAACGCTGACGCCGACCGACGGGCCTGTAGCTCAGGTGGTTAGAGCGTACGCCTGATAAGCGTAAGGTCGGTGGTTCGAGTCCACCCAGGCCCACAACTCCTTTTGGGGCTGTAGCTCAGCTGGGAGAGCACCGGCTTTGCAAGCCGGGGGTCATCGGTTCGAACCCGTTCAGCTCCACATTCTTTGTCTGGTTTGCCAGACGCGTTCTTTCAAAAGTGCATACGAAGGGTAAGAATTCAATTTCGAGAGTGAAGTTCATCTCTTCAGCCCGCTGCGAAGAGCAGGGGTCTGGACCTCGATCTCGAGTTCCTGCGCTCGAGCTTCCTTGTCGTGAGACGAGAGCTCGACGCCAACGAGATGAGGGTAAGTAAGCTACTAAGGGCGTGCGGTGGATGCCTAGGCTCTGAGAGGCGATGAAGGACGTGGGTGGCTGCGAAAAGTTCCGGGGAGTTGCCAACCGAACAGTGATCCGGAAATGTCCGAATGGGGAAACCCACTCAGCGTAACTGCTGAGTACTCGGCACTGAATCCATAGGTGCCGATGAGCGAACCAGGGGAAGTGAAACATCTCAGTACCCTGAGGAAAAGAAAACAACGAGTGATTCCCGTAGTAGTGGCGAGCGAACCGGGAAAAATCAGCCTAAACCGGTGTCTCGAAAGAGGCATCGGGGTTGCGGGTCCGCGGTAGGACCATGGTTTGTTAGCGGAACTGCCTGGAAAGGCAGACCAAAGAGCGTGATAGTCGCGTACGCGAAAACGAACTGTGGCCGAGCGGGGTACCCAAGTAAGACGGGACACGTGCAATCCTGTCTGAATCTGCCAGGACCATCTGGTAAGGCTAAATACTACTCAGAGACCGATAGTGAACAAGTACCGCGAGGGAAAGGTGAAAAGAACCCCTGTGAGGGGAGTCAAAAGAACCTGAAACCGCATGTCTACAAGCAGTTCGAGCACCACGCCGCAAGGCAAGTGCGAGAGCGTACCTTTTGCATCATGATTCGGCGACTTAATGTACGTAGCAAGGCTAAGCCGTTAGGTGGAGCCGGAGCGAAAGCGAGTCCGAAATGGGCGACAAGTTGCGTGTATTATAACCCGAAGCGGGATGATCTACGCATGGCCAGGTTGAAGTGCGGGTAACACCGCATGGAGGACCGAACGCATGAGAGTTGAAAATCTCTGCGATGAGCTGTGCGTAGGGGTGAAAGGCCAATCAAATTCCGTGATAGCTGGTTCTCCCCGAAAGATATTTAGGTATCGGCTCGGGTAATTCACTGTTGGAGGTAGAGCACTGGAACGGCTAGGGGTCTCACCAGATTACCAAACCGTACCAAACTCCGAATGCCAACAAGTGTTATCCCGGGACGCAGTCGGTGGGTGATAACGTCCATCGGCAAGAGGGGAATAACCCAGACCGTCAGCTAAGGTCCCCAAGTTCAGGCTAAGTGAACACTAGAAAGGATGTGGAAGGTCATTGACAACCAGGAAGTTGGCTTAGAAGCAGCCATCTTTTAAAGAAAGCGTAATAGCTCACTGGTCGAGACAGTCCGCGCCGAAAATGTAACGGGGCTAAGCCTGGCACCGAAGCTACGGGTCGTAACAGTTTTGACTGTTACGGCGGTAGGGGAGCGTTGAAACTGCTGCGAAGCACGATGGTAATGGCGTGTGGAGCGGTTTCGAGTGCTGATGCCGAAATGAGTAGCGATAAGGGAAGTGAGAATCTTCCCCCCCGTAAACCTAAGGTTTCCTGGGTCAAGTCAATCTTCCCAGGGTTAGCCGGGTCCTAAGTCGAGCCCGAAAGGGGTAGATGATGGCAAGCAGGTTAATATTCCTGCGCTGGCTGTCAGACGTCGAACTAAGGGGTGACGGAGAAAGCTAATTGCGCCAACCGGTGGTTGCGTTGGTCTAAGATCGTAGGCGTGCCTGGTACGAATAAAGGCTGGGCAGTTATCGCCGAGAGTCGAATGCGAGCGCGTTAGCGCGAAGGCAATGATGCTCTGCTTCCAAGAAAAACCTCGTAGGGAGTCTGGCGGTCATCCGTACCGTAAACCGACACAGGTGGGTGAGGCGAGTAGCCTCAGGGGCCCGAGAGAACTCTCCTCCAAGGAACTAGGCAAATTGACACCGTAACTTCGGAAGAAGGTGTGCCCTGTTAGCGTGTAGTCGTACAGACGAAGCGCGAAAGGGTTGCAGAGAATAGGGGGTAGCGACTGTTTACCAAAAACACAGGACTCTGCGAAGGCGAGAAGCCGACGTATAGGGTCTGACTCCTGCCCGGTGCTGGAAGGTTAAGGGGATCCGTCAGCGCAAGCGAAGCGGTGATCCGAAGCCCCAGTAAACGGCGGCCGTAACTATAACGGTCCTAAGGTAGCGAAATTCCTTGTCGGGTAAGTTCCGACCTGCACGAAAGGAGTAACGACTTCCCCACTGTCTCGGAGAGGGACTCGGCGAAATTGAAATAGCTGTGCCGATGCAGTTTACCCGCGGAAAGACGGAAAGACCCCGTGAACCTTTACTACAACTTGACAGTGACACTAGGGGTTGGCTGTGTAGCATAGGTGGGAGCCTTTGAAGTCGGGCCGCTAGGTTCGATGGAGGCGCAATGTGAAATACCACCCTGCTGACTTCTGGTGTCTAACCATGGCCCGTAATCCGGGTCTGGGACACTGTCTGGTGGGTAGTTTGACTGGGGCGGTCGCCTCCCAAAGTGTAACGGAGGCGCGCGATGGTTCCCTCAGCCTGATTGGAAACCAGGCGGCGAGTGCAATGGCATAAGGGAGCTTGACTGCAAGAGCGACGGCTCGAGCAGGTGCGAAAGCAGGTCATAGTGATCCGGTGGTTCTGAATGGAAGGGCCATCGCTCAACGGATAAAAGGTACTCCGGGGATAACAGGCTTATCTCCTCCAAGAGTTCACATCGACGAGGAGGTTTGGCACCTCGATGTCGGCTCATCGCATCCTGGGGCTGGAGCAGGTCCCAAGGGTTAGGCTGTTCGCCTATTAAAGCGGTACGCGAGCTGGGTTCAAAACGTCGTGAGACAGTTTGGTCCCTATCTTCCGTGGGCGTAGGAGGCTTGAGAGGCTCTGACCTTAGTACGAGAGGACCGGGTTGGACACATCTCTGGTGTACCAGTTGTCACGCCAGTGGCATCGCTGGGTAGCTATATGTGGATTGGATAACCGCTGAAAGCATCTAAGCGGGAAACCGACCTCAAGAATTGGCCTCCCGGGAGCAATCCCATGAAGACCCGTTGTAGACTACGACGTTGATAGGCCGGGTGTGTAAGAGCAGTAATGCTTTGAGCTAACCGGTACTAATGGGTCGTTCGGCTTACCTACCTTTGTCTCGATGGCGCTTTGAAAGCGCAGTGTTCGAGGTCGAGGTCGAGATTCCTGCAAATGCTCACATGATGAGCGCAGGGCTGAAGCAATAAACTTCACAAACTCAAAATTGAATTCTTACCCTTCGTATGCACTTTAACCAGAATTTCCGGTGGCTATGTCGGAGGGGTCACACCCGTTCCCATCTCGAACACGGAAGTTAAGCCCTCCAGAGCCGATGGTACTCCGCGGGAAACCGCGCGGGAGAGTAGGTCGCTGCCGGATGTTATGCCCCCACTCGGGAAACCGAGCTGGGGGCTTTTTTTTGCCTGTTGATCCACCCGCCTGGCGGGTCTCGCAGGAACTGCCGAAGCTCGCTGTGCGCTCCAGTCTCATCACCCGATCGGTGGCCAGCAGCCTTCAGTTTTCAGGGCTTTACGATCACCGTCGGCCAGGAGGTTGATTGACCCATTCCTGCGAGACGACTATCGTTTTTGGCTCCCCGCGATGAAGAAGCCCAGCATCTTCGGCAAGTACCTGCTTCTCGAGCGCCTCAACGTGGGCGGAATGGCGGAAGTGTTTGTCGCCAAGGCCTTCGGTGTCGAGGGGTTCGAGCGCATCCTGGCGATCAAGAAAATCCTCCCGACCATGGCGGAGGATGAAGAGTTCATCACGATGTTCATCGACGAAGCGCGGATCAGCGTTCAGCTGAACCACGCCAACGTCGTGCACATTCACGAGCTCGGCAAACACGACGACGCCTACTACATCGCGATGGAGTACGTGTCGGGCAAGGACCTGCGCGCGCTCCTCGAACGCTTCCGTCGACGCAAGGAGATCATGCCGACGGCGATGGCGGTCTTCTGCGCCACCAAGATCTGCGAAGGCCTCGACTACGCGCACCGCAAGAAGGACGCGCGCGGGCAAGAGCTCCACATCATTCACCGCGACGTGAGCCCGCAGAACATCCTCATCTCGTACGAGGGTGAGGTGAAGATCATCGACTTCGGGATCGCCAAGGCGGCGAACCGGAGCCAGAAGACGCAGGCCGGTATTCTCAAGGGCAAGTTCGGCTACATGAGCCCCGAGCAGGTTCGCGGGCTGCCGATCAATCGCCGCTCCGACGTGTTCGCGGTCGGCGTGATCCTCTACGAGATGCTGACGGGCGAGAAGCTGTTCGTCGGCGAGTCGGACTTCTCGACGCTCGAAAAGGTTCGCAACGCCGAAGTCCCGACGCCGCGCCAGTTCAACCCGAACATCCCCGCCGGCCTCGAGAAGGTCGTCATGAAGTCGCTCGCTCGGGAAGCGGAAGATCGCTACCAGTGGTCGAGCGATCTGCAGGAAGACTTGATGCGCTTCCTGCTCGCGGGAGACGCCATCTACTCGGCGAAGCACCTCTCGGCGTTCATGAAGGACGCGTTCGCCGAAGACCTGCTGCGCGAAAACGAGAAGATGGAGCGCTTCGCCGGCGTCGAGAAGCCCGAGCAGGTCGAGGCTTCGGGCATCACGGCCGCGCCCAAGCCGCCTCCCGCGGCTCCGCGCCGCAACACCGCGCAGCCTTCCGCGCTCGCGGCGCTCTCGAGTGGTGGCTCGAGCAACCCTCCACCTCGTCGCCCGTCGCAAGGTGTCGCCGTTTCCGCGGGCAGTGGCGCGGTGGCGATGGGCATTCAGAGCGCGAAGATCGAAATTCCGCCTCCGAGTGAGGAAGAGCTCGCGGAGATGGACGGCGCGAAAGATCGCACCGTCATCGTCGACAACTCCGACCCCACCGCGCTCGGCACGTCGCCGTTCAGCTCGCCGGGCGGGCCTCCGAAGCTCGAGCCGACCGCTCCAGCCGGCAACAAGCTGCGGCCCAACGCGCCGACCAGCGGCAACTCGACCACGCAAGACAACCTGGCTCCGGCCGCGACCTCTCGCCCGAGCGGTGGGCTCAAGGGGCTTCGCAATCTTCCCGTCGACGAGACGCTCGTGCCGCAGCCGCGCAGCTCGCTCATCGACGACGATTCGGGCGCGAACGATCTGCGCCCCATCGAGATGACCGGCTTCCGCCCCGCGCTCGAGAGCGCTGAGTCGACCGGTGAGCAGCCCGCGCTGAACGTTCAGAGCGCCGTCGATTCCACCGTGCCTCCGCGCTCGAGTGGTCGCCCGAAGATCGTCATCGGCGACGCTCCGGTCGGTGGCGCTACCAGCATCGGCCCGTCGCCGTTCGCGAAGAGCGAAACGCGCATGTACGACACGGGCGAGGGCGACGAAGAAGTTCAGCCCGACCCGACCGGCAATCACCAACAGGTCGAGGAAGAAGAGCAGCAGCAGGACGAGGAGCAGCAGTACGACGAGGAGCAACAGCAGGAAGAGGAGCTCGGCGAAGAAGGTCAGGAGAATTCGACCGACGAACGCCCTGCGCTCCCGGCGAAGACCAAAGTCGACCCCAAGGCGAAGGGTGCTCAGGCGGCGCAAGCCACCGTGCGCAAGCCGCCGCAGAAGGGCGCGCCGGCCGCTGACAACAAGCGCAAGGGTCTGCTCATCGCCATCGCGGCGACTGCGGTGCTGGTGCTGATCGTCGCCATCGCAGGCATCGTGAAGTTCGTCGGCGGCGGGCCGAAGAGCTCGGTGATCATCAACCCGTCTCCGAAGGACGTGCCCTTCACGCTGGTGATCAACCCCGGCGCGATCCGCATGGAGAAGCCGACCAAGGCGATCGAGCTCGACCCGGGCGAATACAGCTTCGAGTTCAAGCCGACGGTGCCGGGCTACTTGTCGACCAAGAAGCCGGTGTCGGTGAAAGCGGGCAAGACCGCTCCGCAGCCCGTCAGCGTCACGTTCACCAAGGCGCAGCAGGACCCGGTGGCCGTGAACCCCGACACGCCTGACACGCCGAAGACGCCCGACACCAACACCAAGCCGCCCGACCCGGTGAACCCGCCGAAGCCGGAAGTCACGCTGTGGTCGGTGACCATCAACAGCTCCGACCCGGCATCGGGCGTGGAGATCATTCTCGACGGCAAGTCGCGCGGCGTGACGCCGGTGACCATCAAGGACCTCGCGGTCGGCAAGACCTACGAGTTCACCGCCAAGAAGACCGGCTACGAAACACAGACCTTCAGCCTCACCAACACCGACAAGGTCGAGAAGCTCGACAAGGATCTCGTCCTCAAGAAAGTCGAGAAGCCTGAGCCGGTGGTGAAGAACAATCCGCCTCCCAAGAAAGACCCCGAGCCGGTCGTGAAGAACGACCCGCCGCCGAAGAAGGACCCCGAGCCGGTGGTGAAGAACGATCCTCCGCCGAAGAAGGACCCGGTGGTGAAGAACGATCCTCCGCCGAAGAAGGACCCCGAGCCCAAGAACGATCCCCCGCCGAAGAAGGACCCGCCCAAGGCGAAGGGCTCCGGTCGCGTGGCGTTCGCTTCGAAGCCGCTCGGCGCGGACATCGTGGTCGACGGGAAGAACACCGGAAAGAAGACGCCGCTGCCGCAGGCCGCCGCGCTCGAACTCCCGCTCGGCAAGCACAAGGTGATCTTCAAGCTCGATGGCAAGTCGTCAGCGCCCTACGAGTTCGAGGTCACCGAAGAGCACAAAGAGAAGGCGCTCGTCGTCAAAGGCGAGATCTGACCGTCTCCCCGCTTCTTCGGGGCAGTGCGTCAACCGTGAAGGCTTCAAGCGCGGCGCGCGACGTGGCATAGGCACGTCATGCAGAGCACTCCGACGCCTGGGACGTCACCTTCCACTTCTCCTGCGGCCAGCAAGGGCGCGGGCGAAGCGCAGCCGTTCGTCTACCCGCTGAAGCGCGAGTTCATCGAACCCGATTGGAACCGCATTCCCGGCTATTCCGGCGTGTCGAAGGCCGACTGGGAAAGCGCGCTCTGGCAGCGTCGGCACACCATCAAGAACTTGAAGGAGCTCAAGGCGGCGCTCGGTAACTTGCTGCCCGAGTCGCTCGCCAACGCCATCGACCGCGATCAGAAGGAGCGCGCGACGATGTCGATCCTGATCACTCCGCACATGGTGAACACCATGAACACGGACGATCTGTGGGGCGACCCGCTGCGCCGCTACATGCTGCCGGCGCTCGATGACCGCGACACGTCGTGGCCGAACCACCCGATGGCGTCGCGCGACTCGCTGCACGAAGCCGAGATGTGGAAGGTCGAGGGCCTCACGCACCGCTACCCGACCAAGGTGCTCGCCGAGCTGCTCGCCACCTGCCCGCAGTACTGCGGCCACTGCACGCGCATGGACCTCGTCGGCAACGACGTGCCGCAGGTCGACAAGCACAAGTTCACGGTGACGCAGCCCGATCGCTGGAAGCAGATGATCGAGTACCTGAAGGTCACTCCGACGGTGCGCGACGTGGTGGTGTCGGGCGGCGACGTGGCGAACGTGCCCATCGCGCAGCTCGAGAGCTTCGTCAGCCAGCTGCTCGACATTCCCAACATTCGCGACATCCGCCTCGCGACCAAGGGCCTGATGGGCATCCCCCAGCACTGGCTGCAGGACAACGTGGTGGCGGCGATGGAGCGCATCTCGAAGAAGGCCTTCGAGCGCAACGTCGACATCGCGGTGCACACGCACGTGAACAACGCGGCGCAGGTCACTCCTTTGCTGGGGCGCGCGGCGAAGAAGCTGCTCGAGCTCGGGTTCCGCGACGTGCGCAACCAGGGCGTGCTGCTGCGCGGAGTGAACGCGACGTCGCGCGATTTGCTCGAGCTGAGCTTCATGCTCCTCGATCACGCGCGCGTGCTGCCGTACTACTTCTACATGTGCGACATGATTCCCAACTCCGAGCACTGGCGCGTCTCGGTGGGAGCGGCGCAGAAGCTCCAGCACGACATCATGGGTTACATGCCGGGCTTCGCGACGCCGCGCATCGTGTGCGACGTGCCGTACGTCGGGAAGCGCTGGGTGCACCAGGTCGCCGAGTACGACCGCGAGAAGGGCATCTCGTACTGGACGAAGAACTACCGCACCGGCATCGAGTGGGACGACCCCGAGGCGCTCAACAAGAAGTACGAGTACTACGACCCGGTCTTCGATTTGCCCGAGTCCGGTCAGGCCTACTGGCGTGAGCAGGCGGCGAAGAGCACGCAGCTCAGTCACTCCGTGCACGCGTGAGCTTCGAGCCGCGTCACGTCGGTGAAGGCGACGTCGAACCGCAGCGTCCAACCGACCCTGCGGAACGTCGACGTGCGCTCTACCCCGATGCGACCGACGCGGAGTGGTTCGACTGGAAGTGGCAGCTGCGCCACGCGGTGCGAAACGGCGACGCGCTGGCGGCGAAGGTGCCGCTCACCGATTCCGAGCGCGCCGGCGTTCGGGACACCGCTTCGATTTTTCGAATCGGGATTTCGCCGTACTACTTGTCGCTGATCGACCCCTCGCACCCGTTGTGCCCGGTGCGCATGCAGTCGATTCCCGTGGCCGCTGAGGCGCGCGTGCGGCCCGGCGAATTGGCTGATCCCCTCGGTGAAGACCCGCATCGACCGGTGGAAGCGATCGTTCACAAGTACCCCGATCGCGTGCTGCTTCTCGCGACCGACACCTGCTCGGTCTACTGCCGGCACTGCACCCGCCGACGCATCACCAAGGGCGGCGAGGCGGAGCTGACCAAGACGCAGCTCGAGAAGGGGCTCGACTACATCCGCTCGCACCCCGAGGTGCGGGACGTGTTGATCAGCGGCGGCGACCCGCTCCTCTTGAGCGATGAGCGGCTCGAGCAGATTCTGGTGCCGCTGCGCGCGATTCCCCACGTGGAGATCATTCGCTTCGGTACGCGCATGCCGGTGACGTTGCCGATGCGCATCACGCCGGAGCTCGCGCGGATGCTGCGGAAGTTCGCTCCGCTGTTCGTGGTGACGCACTTCAATCACCCCAAGGAACTCACGGCTGACGCGCGCGCTGCGTGCGAGCTGCTGGTCGATCACGGCGTGCCGGTCGAGAACCAGGCGGTGCTGATGCGCCGGCTCAATTCCGACGCGCGGATCATCAAGGAGCTCAACCACGGCTGCCTGAAGATGCGCGTGCGGCCGTACTACCTGCACCAGATGGACGTCGCCGAGGGCTGCGAGCATCTGCGTACGCCGATCGCGGCGGGCCTCGAGATTCTCGAGCAGCTGCGCGGGTGGACGACGGGGCTCGCGGTGCCGCACCTCGCGGTCGATCTGCCAGGTGGTGGCGGCAAGGTGACGCTGCAGCCGGAGTACGTGCTGGAGCGCGGCGAGAAGTCGACGACCTTCCGCAGCTTCCGCGGGAAGTCGTACGAGTACCCCGAGCCTGAAGAGACTGACTGCACGTGCCCCTACGATGCGGTGTGGCAGCGTCGCTGATTCGCGATGGGGGCTCCGAGCGCGATTGGTGGGAATGGCTCGGCGCTCGCTCCGCGTGTTTCTCCGCGCACGGAATCGCTGATCGCCGTCGGGCTGCTGGTGGTCGCGGTCGGCGTCTTCGCGTTGCGCTGGTCGCAGCAGCGTTCGGGGCTCTCGGTCGATCTCGGTGAGCCGCTCGTGCTCGCGCAGCACGTCGCTGCGGGCGACGGGCCGCGACTGACCGCCGCGTCGACCGTGTCGGTGGGCCCTCCGAATTTGGTGTGGTTCGGCGTGTACACGGGTCTCTCGTTCGTCGGTGCGAGCGTGGAGACGTGGCTGCCGCGCATCGCGGCGCTGCTCTCGGCGATCGCGCTGGTGCTGCTCGCGTTTCGCGGCCCGGTCGTCTGGAAGCGCCCGCTCCGCGTCGAAGACGTCGTGCCCGCGCTTGCAATGTCATTGGTGACCGCGAATGCAGAAGCGGCGGCGCTGGGCAGCGGAGCTGCGGTGTGGACGTGCTTCGTGGCGATCTGCGCGCTCGCGCTGGGTCGAAGCCTGGGAGCGGGCAGGGCGCTTCGCATCGGAGCACTGCTCGGCGCGATGACGTTGTTCCGTCCGTCGGCGGCGTGGTTCGTGTTGGCGGCTGCTCCGGCGTGGGCCATCGCGGCGAAGCTCGAGGGGCGAAAGGCGCTCGGCGAGGTCGCTCGCTTCCTGCTCGGTGGCGCGGTCGTGGCGGCCCTCGTCTTCGCGTTGCGGTTCGTGGTTTTCGGGTCGATGTCGCTCGAGGGCTTCTTCCCCTCGGACGTCGGCGTGGAACGCACGCTCGAGTTCCTCTCGCGACAGGCGCGGTGGTTCTGGGCGGCGCTCGCGGCGTTGATGCTCGCGGCCGTGTGGCGGCGGTTTCACCTGCGCGGCGGCGGAACGCTGCTGGCGTGGGTGCTGACGACCGTGGTGGTGGCGTGTTGGACCGATCAACCCCGCCCGTTGTTTCTCGCGTGTCTGCCCTTGTTGGCGATGTTGGTGGGCGAGGGGCTGTCAGCCGCTCGCGAGCGGGCGATTCTCGAGACCGACGAGCCGACCCTCGCGCGGTTGGCGTGGCTCGGCCTGGGGACCGTCGCGGTGCTGCTGGTGATGGCGGCGAGCGCTTCGTATGCGTTGGGGTCGATCATGCCGGCGCTCGGCGTGACTGGGACGGCGCCCGAGGTTCAGGAGGAGCTCAAGCGTCGCGGTCTGCAGCAGCCGCTCGTCGCCTGGAGTGACGCGGTCGAGGCTGCGACCCTCTTCCCCGGGGCGCGGGTGGTGATCGTCAAGACGCCGAGCCGCACGGTGGAAGATCTGCTGGTGAGCGAAGGCCCGCCGGATCTCGTCGATGGGCGCATCGTGATCGAGACCATGCCGCGGCTGTCGGAGACGGTGACGGCGGGCCCCGGCGGTGCGCGTTGGCTGGTCGAGCAGTCGGCTGACGATGACCCGCGCTGTCCCGATGGTCGGCTGGCGTTGCTGAGCACTCCGCCGGAGCAATTGTTGGTGGCGATCGAAAAGGACGTCGAGGACGGGCTGCCGCAGAAGGCGCTGGCGCGATGGCGTTGCGCGCTCGGTGCGCTGACCGGTGAGCACTTGCCGACCCTGGAAGCGCGGCGCGAGGCGTCGGTGCGGTTGGCTGAGAAGGCGAAGATGCTCGAGAGTCAGGGGTCGCTCGAGCCGGCGATTCGAGTCGGTGCTTTGGCGAGCTCACTCGCGGGCGAGCCGGCGTTGATGCGCGCGCGGGTCGAGCGGTTGCGTCAGCGTTGGCTCGACGCGCCGTAGCGCGCGGAGGTCTGAACGAACGCGTAGCCGGCGTCGCGCAGCGCGGGGGCGAAGGAAGTGACGAGCGGCTGGTTCTCGGTGCGACGACCGACGCGGCTCATCCAACCGAGGATCAGTTTCGGAACCGGGCCCGGTGCGGTCTCGAGCGACATGAAGAAAGTCGGCCCGCCGAGAGCGACACGGAGGTGCGCACCCGAACGCAGACGCTCCAGTATCGGCGTGGGCGTCTTCGGACGCTTGCCCTTGCTGCGCAGGTCGAGGCTGCAGGGCGGAGCCGATGGGAAGAGTCCGAGTCGAGCGAGGTGTGCGAACACGAGATCGGGACGCACGACGTCGCGTTGAGAACCGATACCGACCAGCCATGTCCAGGAGCCCATGCGCTCGCTGACGTCAGGGCTGGTGATGGCGCGGGCGGGCTTCTCGACGTTGACCCTCACCCCAACCCTCCCTCGCGGGAGAGCTGCGCTTCAGGGGCCGACGATGCTCAGCGCTGAGCGATCGAAGTCGATCACCCGACGGGCGGCTTCGCGCACGTCATTGGCGGTGAGCGCGGCGATCTCCTCGGGGTACTTGAGGTAGCCCTCGGGATCGAGGCCGTAGCAGGCGTCGAGCGCCATCACTCCTGCGCGCGCGCCGTTGCGCTGCAGGCCGATGCTCTGCGTGCCGATGAGGTGTTCCTTCGCGCGCGACAGCTCTGCGTCGGTGACGAGTTCTTCACGCGCGCGCTTCAGCTCCGCGCGAATTCCCTCGAGCGCGGCGCTCACCTTGTCGGGGCTGGTGCCCATGTAGACGCTGAACGAGCCGGCATCGACGCCTTCCATCAGCGACGCCGACACGCTGTACGCCATCGAGCGTTTGTCGCGCAGTTCCATGAACAGGCGGCCGCTCTGACCCGAGAGGATGGTCTGCAGCACCTCGAGCGCGCGACGCCACGCATCACCGACCTTCGCGCCGCGGAACCCGAGCACGAGGTGCGTCTGGGCCTTCTGCAGCGTGTGCTTCACCTCACGCGGTCCGTCCCACGCGGGTTCGGCGGGCATCGACGGCGCGGGGCTCGCCTTGCCACCACTCTTGCCGAACGCCGCGCGTGCGCGCTCGAGGACGGTCGCCGTGTCGACATCGCCCACCACGCACAGCGTGAGCTGCGACGGGTCGAGGAAGCGCGCGTGGTACGCGACGAGGTGCTCGGGCCCGAGCGCTTCGACGGTGTGCTTCTCGCCCAGCGTCGACAGCCGATAGGGGTGCGCCTTCCACAACGTCTTGGCGAACTGCTCGAAGGCGATCGACGGCGGGCGATCGTCACGGCTCGAGATGTCCTGCAGCTGCAGCGTTCGCTCGCGCAGCACTTCGTCGGCGGGGAAGGCCGGTGTGCGCAGCACCTCGGTAAACAGACCGAACGCGCGATCGAAGTGTTTGCTCAGGAACTCGCCGCGCAACGACATCGAGTTGCGGCCGCCCATCGCCGACAGCGAACCCGCGAGCGAGTCGACGAGGTGGCTGATGGCTTCGGCGTTCATCGAGTCGGTGCCGCGCGTCAGCGTGCGAGCGAGCAGCGAGTTGATGCCGTTCTCTTCCGCGCGCTCGTAACGCACGCCGCCCATGAAGCTGCCGCGAATGGCGAACAGCGGCACGGCCCGCTCTTCGCGAACGATGACCGTGGCGCCACTCGGGAGCTTCTCGACGGTGAGCTCGCGCTTCTGCGTGCGCTGGGAAGGCGCGAGACGAATGGACGACGCCGATGGCGCTCCCGTCGAGCGCGGTGGCAGTGCCGCGGACTCGTCGCGCTGCACTTCTTTGAGCGCGTTCAGCACCGCTGCCTCGTCGAGCGCGCACGCGGTGGGCAACAGACCCGTCACCACGGCGCGATCGAACGTGAAGTACTTCTGCGCCATGGCGCGCAGCTGCTCCGCGGTCACCTGGCTGACGGCCTCGTAGTACGCCGCCTCGCGCTCGAGCCCGCCGGCCATCGACTCGTAGTAGCCGAGCTTGCGCGCCAGACCCTGCACCGTCTCACGTTGGTAGATCGCCTCGGCCTCGATGAGCGCTTTGACGGTCTCGACCTCGTCGCGTTCCGGAGCGGCGCGCGTCATGGCCGCCATCACGCGCGCGGTCTCGAGGAACGCCTGTTGCGCCGTGTCGCTCGAGCAGACGATCGACGAGGCGAACAGCCCGCGCTCTCGCGGCGTCCACGCCCAGGCGTTCACGTCACGCGCGAGCGAACGCTTGCGACGCACTTCGAGTGAGAGGCGAGACGCGTCTCCCTGCCCGAGCACCATCGCCAGCACGTCGAGCGCCGCGGTGTCCTGGTGCTCGACCGACGGAATCTGAAACGCGAGATGGAGATGTGCGTCCTTCACGTCTTCGCGCGCGAGGGTGACGCGCACTCCGCTGAAGTCGGGTTCGGCCGGACGACGGAACGGCGGAAGCTCACCGCGCGCCCAATCGCCGCCGAACAACTTCTCGACCTGCGCGCGCAGCTCGGTCTCGTCGAAGTCGCCGACGCACGAGAGCACCAGGTTCGAGGGCTGGTAGTGCTTGCCGTAGAACGACAGCACGCGGTCACGCGTGTGGGCGCGCACGTTGGCTTCGAAGCCGATGACCGGCCGTCCGTATGGGTGCACCTTGTACGACTCGGCGAAGAGCGCCTTCGACGCGCGGCGCGAGGGCATGTCCTGGCTGCGCTTGATTTCTTCGCAGACCACCTCGATTTCGCGCGTCAGCTCACCCGCGTCGAACGCTGAGTTCCGCACCGCGTCAGCGAGCACGTCGAGACCGACCCACGCGTGCCGACTGGCCATCACCACGTGGTAGACGGTCTGATCGAAGCTGGTCCACGCGTTGATTTCTCCGCCGTGGGCCTCGATGGAGCGGGCGATTTGGCCGAGCCCGCGCTTCGCGGTGCCCTTGAAGAGCATGTGCTCGTGGAGATGGGCGAGTCCGATCTCGTCGGGCGTTTCGTCAGCACTCCCGACCTTCACCCAGACCTGGAAGGCGACCACCGGCGCGTTCGTCTGGCGTTCGGCGACGACGGTCAGGCCGTTGGTCAACCTGTAGCGGGTTGTCATGGTCGCCCAAGGTCTCAACTTCGCGCTCGCGAGGGAAGGGGCTAGGCTCGACCTCGCAGCGCCATCGCGTTTTCAATGCCTCCCAACGAACCTGATCCGCTCGCCGCTTTGCGCAGTGAGCTGGGTGAAGAAGACGAGCCGCTCTTCCCGGCACAGGCACAGGCCCCAGCGCCGAAGCCCGTGACCGGTACGGCGCAGCAGCATGTGCCGAGCATGGCTACGCCTTCGGCCGGGAAGCCCGCGGCTGCGCCTCCGTCGTTGCCGCCTCCGCTGCCCAAGGGCCGCACCGGTGCGTTCCCCGCGGCGCCGACCGGCAAGACGGGGCCGACCGGCATTCCCGCGGTGCAGGCGCCGGCGACCAACAACAAGACCGGGCCCACCGGCATCCCCGTTCAGAATTTGTCGACGGGCAAAACGGGCAACACCGGCATTCCCGTCAACAACCGCACGGCCGTGGTGCCGCCCAACGCGTCGCCGGCGATCGCGCAGTTGCAGGGGCTGCAGGCGGCTCCGCAGTTCGCGATTCCGCCGCTGCCGCCGATGGTGCAGCGCCCGCAGGGCCAGGACCCGTTCCAGGAACCGCCCGAGCCGCGCATTCCGGTCGGTGTCGACTCCGAAGAAAAGTTGAAGGTCTTCCGCGGCATCATGAAGGGCAAGGACGAAGCCCTCGGTCGCGGTCGTGCGCTGTACCAGGCGGTCGATCTCGAAGCGCAGCAGCTGCGCGCGATCGCCACGCAGATGAAGGCCTCGCTCGATCTGGCGATGATCGAGGTGCAGAAGGCCGCCGAGCTCCCCCAGCAAGTGCAGTTGCTGAAGGACATGCTCGAGAAGGACACCGTTCGCGCGGACGCGGCCGAGAAGAAGATGGAAGACCTCGTCGTTCGCTTCGCCGAGGCCGACAACGAGCGCCGCGATCTCACCAACGCGCTGGCCGAGGTCGAGCAGCAGTTCCGCGACGCGAGCAACGGCCTCAACGAAGAGCGCCGCGCGCGCCAGCAGCTCGCCGAAGAGCACGTGGGCGTGAAGGAAGCACTCTCGAACGCGCAAGATCGCGTGAGTGAGCTCGCGGGCCGCTTGAGCCAGGCGAAGGAGCAGTTCGACGCGCTCCAGACGCAGGCCGCGAAGTTCGCCGAAGAGGCGCAGAACCAGACGCTGGAAGTCGATCGCCTCAAGGGCGAGCTCGATGGCACCACGCTCGAGCTGCAAGCCGAGAAGCAGCGCGGTGAGACAGCCGAGAGCAAGCTCAAGACGCTCGAGAGCGAATCGGAGTGGGCGAAGTCGTCGATCGATCAAGCGCAGGGCCGGGTCACCGAGCTCGAAGCCGCGGTCGGCGAAGCGAAGGGCGAGAAGGAAGCGCTCGAGACCGAGCTCAACAACCGGCAGCAGGCGATCAGCGAGTTGGAAGCGCAGCTGGCCGAGGCGCGCGGTGAGCAGGAAGCGGTCGCGTCGCAGCTGTCGACGCTGCAGACCTCGCTCGATCGCGCCAGCGCCCGGGTTCAGGAAAAAGAGGCCGAGGTCGAGCGCGAGAAACGCGAGAGCCAATCGCGCGTGTCGTCGCTCGAGTCGCAGGTGCGTGAGACGCAGGGCCTCGCGCGCGGCCAGCTGACGAACCTTCAGAGCGAGCTCGGGCAGTACAAGGAGAAGGCGCTTTCGCTGCAGAACCTGCTCGAAGAAGCGCGCGCCACGGTGCAGGAGCGCGAGAACGAGCTCGAGGGCTTCCAGAGCACCGCGCAGAAGTCGCAGGCCGAGCTGGCGTCGCTGCGCAGCGAGCTCGATCTCGCCGAAGCGCGTGCCAGCAGCGCGCAGCAGGAAGTCGCCGAGCTGCAGGGCACGCTCGAGGCGGTGTCGGCGCAGAGCAACACCAGCACCGCCGAGACGGACCACCTCAAGAACAACGTGAAGAAGCTCGACGCCGAGAAGAAGGCGCTCGAGACCAAGGTGAAGGCGGCCGAGACGCGCGCCGCGCAGCAGGAAGCGCGTGCGGTGCAGGCCGAGGCGCGCTTGAAGGAATCGACGGCCCGCGCGGGCGCCGCCGGAGCGAGCGACGCCAAGCTGCGCACCGCCGAAGCGAAGGTGCAGGAACTCGAACAGAAGGTGCGCGCGCTCGGCGCCGTCGAGAGTGAGTTCAATGCGCTGCAGGCGCAGGAGATTCAGCTCAAGGCGCGCATCGCGGAGCTGGAAGATCGCGAAGACGTGACGGCCACCAACGTGGTGCCGGCGCTGACGCCCGCGAACGGCGCGGCGAACGCGGCGGAGCTCGAGAAGCTCAAGGCGGACAACGCGAACTTGAAGAAGAAGATGATGATGGCCGAGTCGGCGATCGAAGCGGCGGCCTCGCTCAAGGCGAAGGTCGCGAAGCTCGAGGCGCAGCTCAAGGGCAAGAAGTAGCGAGCCCGTGTTCCCCACCGCGTCGATCGACGAGCTCACCGGCCTCGAGGCGTCGAGGTTCGGCGTGTACGTGCACTTCCCGTATTGCCTGTCGAAGTGCCCGTACTGCGACTTCGCGTCGACCGCGGCGCGTGAAATTCCCGACGCGCGTTACACCGAGGCGCTGCTCGCAGAACTCGAACGTCGCGTGGCGTTGCTCCCTGCTGCGAAACCGCGTGTGGAGTCGATCTTCATCGGCGGTGGCACTCCGTCGCTGTGGGCTCCGGCGTCGGTGGAGCGCGTGCTGAGCGCCATCTCGCGACACTTCGCGTTGATCGATCGTTGCGAAGTGACGCTCGAGGCGAACCCCGGTGCTTCGGACATGGAGCGCTTCGCGGCGTACCGAGCTGCTGGCGTGAATCGGTTGTCGATGGGTGTGCAGAGCTTCGATCTGCCGACGCTCGCGCGGTTGGGGCGAGGCCACGATGGTCCCACCGCGCATCGCGCCTTCGAGCGCGCGCGCGCCGCGGGCTTCACCAACGTCTCGATGGACTTCATCTACGGCGTGCACGGTCAGACCGCGGCGGAAGTGGAGCGCGATGCGCGGGAGGCGGTGGCGATGGGCTCCGAGCACCTCTCGGCCTACGCGCTCACGCTCGACAAACCGTCGCTCGCCGAAGAAGTGCCGCTCGCCAAGCAGCTCGCGCGCGGAGAAGTGCACCTGCCTCCCGACGACGAAGTGGTGGAGATGCAGCGTTCGATTCGCGACGTGTTTCGTGCTGCCGGGCTCGAGCGCTACGAGATCTCGAACTACGCCAGGGCGGGCGCGCATTCGCGGCACAACGCGCTCTATTGGACCGGCGGCGAATATCTGGCGATCGGCACGGGCGCGACGGGATTCGTGCGAGGTGACACTTCGTTCCGCTACACGAATCAGCGGAGCGCCGAGCGCTACCTGGCCGACGTCGAAGCGGGAAGGCTGCCCGAGCAGTCGCGCGAAACGCTCGGAAACACCGAGCTCTTCGAAGAGCGCCTGGCGATGGGTCTGCGGCTCACGAATGGCGTGGCGCTCTCGAAAGTCTGTGCACAGTTCGGGCAGGACGCGGGTTCTCGTGGCATCACCGTGCGACACCTCGTGAACAGTGGCATGGCAACCGAGCGCGAAGGCCGGCTGGCGCTCACCGATCGTGGCTTCGACGTGCACTCAGCGATCGCCGCGCGACTGATGTAGGAACGCACCGTGGGCATGAGCTCGTGGCTGTTGTGGATGATCCTCTCCCGGCTGACCGGGAGTCCGATCGGCTCGGCCATCTTGCTGCTGGTCTTCTATTTCGTCTTCGACCGCTACACGTTCGGCGTCCTCCCCGATCCGTTCCGGTTCATCAGCAAGTGGCGTCGCCGCGCGTGGCTGCGCAATCAGCTCGCGCAGAACCCGCATGACGGTCGCGTGCGGCTCGAGCTCGCGGGTCTGCTGGTCGACGCGAAGAACGGCAAGGAAGCGGTCGAGATTCTGCGGCCCAACTTCGATCGCGGCGCCGACGACGCGGTGAGCGTGTTCACCATGGGCGAGGCCTGCTTGATGGCGGGCTACGCGGAGCAGGGCGAGAAGCTGCTCGATCACGCCGAAGAGCTCGACCCCAACTTCCGCGTCGGAGAGATCAACCTCGTGCGCGGCCGCTACCGATTGCAGCGCGGCGATCACGCGGGCGCGAAGAAGGCGCTCGAGGGGTTGCTCAAGCAACGCAGCGGGAGCGTGCAGGGGCGCGTGTTGCTCGCGCGCGCGCAACGGGGCCTCGGTGACGATGCGTCGGCGGCGCTGCTCGATGACGAGGCGTGGAAGGAATACGCCATCTCGCCGCGCTTTCAGAAACGGCAGGAGCGCTTCTGGGCCTGGCGCGCCAACCCGTCGCGGCCGGCGACCTACGCCTTCATCATCGTGCTCGCGGTGTTCTTTTTCGGAGCGGTGGTGGCTCCACGCATCGAAGCGTACGTGAAGGGCCGGAGCGCGGACGGGACCTATTACGACCCCGGCCTCAACGAGCCCGACGAATGAAGAGATCCTTTCCCGCGCTCGGTGCGCTGCTGCTGCTGGGCGTCGTTTCTTCCTGCCGGTGCCGGCCGGGCCCCGTCGAGCCGATCGAGCTCGGGTTGCGCGTCGCTCCGACCGAGGTCGACTTCGGCCGCGTGCTCGAGGGTGACACGCGCACCGCTGAAGTGGTGTTGACGACGACCACGCGCGCGCCGGTCTCGGTGACGCTCCACACCAACGAGCCGTTTGGCGTGATGCCGACCACGATCGAAGTGCCGGGCGGTGGCGACGCGACGCTCACGGTGCGCTTCCGTGCGGGCAACGGTGCCGCCGAAGACGCGCTGACGCTGACGGTCGGAGAACTCTCGGCGCAGGTGCCCTTGAAGGGTTTCGGCGTTCGCCCGCCGCCGTGTCTGCCGAGCGCGGAGTGCATCATCTCGGAATATTCGCTCGAGGAAGATCGCTGCATCGAGCATCAGGCGCCCGACGACTCGGCGTGCGACCCGGCGAGCGTGTGTCTCGAGCAGGGCCGCTGCCGCTCGGGCCAATGCCTCGGAGTCGCACGTCGCTGCGACGACGACGACGCGTGCACCGACGACGCGTGCGCGATGGACGTGGGCTGCATTCACACGCCGCATCAGTGCCCGGGGCCGACGGCGTTGTGCCAGGTGGCGACGTGTGACGCGCGCGCGGGCTGCGGCTTTGGCCCGGCGCCTGATCTCGATCGCTGTGGGCCGATCGACTGCGTGGAGGCCAACTTCTGCTTCGAAGGTACGTGCCGCAAGCAGATGACTCCCGAGGGCTACCCGTGCTCGCCGGCCATCGCGTGCTTGCCCGAAGCGCAGTGCCACAATCAGACCTGTCAGCGCGTGACCGTCGGCGACTGGGACCCGGACTGGTCGGCGCCGCTGCAGGGCACGCCCACCGGTTCGCTCAATTCACTGGGGCCGACGATCTTCTTCTCGATGTGCATCGACGGGCTCGACGCGGGCTCACTCGACGCCGGCGTGCTCGACGCTGGCGAACTCGATGCGGGTGAACTCGACGGTGGTGACTCCGATGCCGGAGCGCTCGACGCCGGCACGCCCGACGCTTCCGTTCCTCTGATCTGCGGCCTGTCCTCGTACACCGGCTCGGGTTTCCTGCGCTTCACGCGCCCGTACGAAGACTTCGCTCCGCGCCAGGTGCTCGGAACGAATTCCGAGGGCGTGGTGGTGCTGCGCGACGGTGGCCTCGAGCTGCGTTCGACGAGCACGGGTGTGCTGCGCCAGAGCCTCGCGTTCGCTGGTCGCCGTGAGCAGCTCGTCATCGCGCGCGACTCGATCTACCTGCTGCGTGGAGGCGAGCTGGTGGCGTGGAGCGACGGCGGCGTGACGGCGATCAGCGCGGCCGACACCGACGCCGAGCTCGCGAGCGGCGACGCGCTCTTTTCGTGGAACGCCGATGCGGGAATGCTCACGCGGTTCGATCTCCAGATCGACGGAGGCCTCGCGGTGCACGCGGCCAACGTCGGCGCGTCGCTGCCGGATTCGCTGGCGACGGTGGGCAGCGAAGCGATTCTCGGCGGCGCAGGGCGTGGCGCGCTCGACGACGACGGCGGCTTCGGCTGGCTCAGCTTCGACTTCTCCGACGCGGGTTACGTCGAGCGCTTCGACGCGCTCACGCTCAGCTCCGCGTTCGCGACCGATGTCTTCGTGAAGCGGTGTGACGACGCGGGCGCCTGCCAACTCGACGTCGACGCGTTCGACGGCCTCAATGGCTCGCTCATGTGGTCGGCGCCGGTGATTCGCCAGAGCCTCGACGGGAAGCTGATCTTCGCGACGTTGATCGACGGCAACGTCGGCGAGAGCGTGGTGACGGTGACGCGCATCGAGACCGACGCTGGGCCGCGCGCCGAGGTGCAGCTGCTCGCGCAGGGGAGTCGCAGCGCGCTGTGCCGGCTGCGTGAGAACTCCGGCGCGGTCGAGCTCGCGCACGTCGCGAATTCGTCGCTGGTGATCACCACGCGCCGCCCCGACGGCGGCCTGGTGCTCGAGAGCTACGGCCTCGGCGTGTTGCCCGTGTCGCGCTCAGGGTGGCCGACGACGAACGGCGTGCTCGGCTCGCGCAGCGCTCAGTAGTAGCAGTTCGTCGCCGGATCGTTGTTGGAGATCGCCGGGCTCTGCCACACGCGGTTGTGCGGGATGACGCACATGTACGTGACGTTCACGCGGATCTTGCCGGCCGCTCCGCCGCCGCCACCGCCGCCGGCCTCGTAGAAGCCGTTGCCGCTGTCGTCGAACTGCGTGCCCGAGCTGCCGTTGATGGCGTTGTTGTAGAGCGCTCCGCCAGCGCCGCCAGCGCCACCGTTGTTGTAGTAGCCGAGCGCGGGGAAGTAGTACTGGCCGCCGCCGGGTGCGCCGTAGACGCCGTAGAGCTTGTCGCCGTCCGCGCCGTCGAGCCCGAACCAGCGCCAGCCCGAGCCTGAACCACCGCCACCACCGACGGCGATGATCTTCGACTCTTCTCCGAAGACGAACGGCGCCTCGAGGAGGATGGTGCCGCCCGAGCCGCCGCCGCCGCCGCCGTTGGTTCCTTCGCCGCCCGAGCCGCTGCCGACACCGCCGCGCCCGCCAGCGCCGTTCGCGATGATGCCCGAGCCCGGGTGGAGCGCGATGCCGAGCGACGAGGAGATCTGCAGAGCGCCACCACCTGCGCCGCCGAGACCACCGCTCGCACCGCCGCGCCCGCCGGAGCAACCGGGGAGGAGATCACTCGCGCCTCCGGTGCGCTGCACGCCTGCTGCGCCGCCGCCCGAGAAGGTCGAGCCGCCGCCACCCACGCCGCCGGGGCCATGCGCGCCGCCTGCACCACCAGCGCCGGCCGCCGTGTTGGAGCCACCACCGTTGCTCCCGTTGGACGAGTTGCAATTGACGCCACCGCCAGGGCCCGCGACCGGACCCGGTCCCGCCCAATACGCGGAGAGATCGAGGATGCCGTGGATCTCGACCGTGTCGGTCGAGACGATGATCAACGGCTTGTCACCGGTGACGCGCACCGTCGCGCCTTGAGGAACTTCGAAACCCTCAGAACCGATCGCCAGCGCAGGGCCCGTCGGCGTCTGCACGATGGTGGCGGCGGGCGTGGTGCCCATGAAGCCGCCGAACGAGCCACTGCCTGTGGTGTCGATGGTGGCCCCTCCAGGCATCGTCGACGCGCGCCCCGGAGCGATCGCCACCATCCCGGGATCGAAGTTGGTCGGCGTGAAGGTGAACTGACCGAGGTTGCTCTGCGGTTGGCAGCTGCCGTCGGGGAAGCACACGTTCGAGCCACCGCACGAGCTGCCGACGTTGAAGGGATAGATGCAGCCCTGCGGAGAGCACGTGCCCGAGCTGGCGAAGCACACGCCGGGAGGCGGCGAGTTGCAGTTCAGCGTGAACGTCGTGCCGCACGTCGCGCCGTTGCAGCGATCTCCGAAGGTGCATGCGTTGCCGTCATTGCACTGCAGCGAGTTGCACGCGGGGTCGAGGCAGTCGGCCTGACCGTTGCCGTCGTTGTCCTGCCCGTCGTTGCACTGAATCTCGTTGCACTGACCGGGGATGCAGGGACCACCGACGATGCCGCCGTCGGGGAGATAGATGAGTCCACCATCGGGGCCGGCGATGCCGATGATGCCGCCATCGGGGCCCGTCACGTAGCCCGTGCCGCCGCCGAGCGGAGGAATGCCGCCGCCCGTGCCGCCACCTGCGCCGGTGCCGCCGCCGGTTCCACCACCCGTCGTGCCGCCGCCGGTGCCGCCGCCCGTCGTGCCGCCGCCAGTTCCGCCACCCGTCGTGCCGCCGCCCGTTCCACCGCCGGTGCCTCCACCGGTGCCGCCGCCGTTACCACTCGCGTAGCAGAGGCCCTGCGAGCAGACGTAGCCACCGGGGCACACCACCGCCGCGCAAGCCGCGTCGACGCACGTGCCTGCGCTGCCGCACGCCTGACCAGCCGGGCACGGCGCGCCACCGTTGGCGCAGCCATTCGCCACGCACACGCCCGAGCTGCACACGTTGCCCATCGGGCACGTCACGCCGACACAACGCGATTCGACGCACACGCCGCTGACGCAGACCTGCACCGGAGTGCACTGGCTGCCGCACGCGAGATTTCCCGGGCCGGTGCCGCCGCCCGTACCGCCACCGGTCGTTCCTCCACCCGTGCCGCCGCCGTTGCCTGCGCCGGTGCCGCCACCCGTGCCGGGCGCGGGGCCGGTGCCGCTGCCACCGCCGAAGCCGCCGCGCGGGTAGCACATGCCGTCAGCCGCGCAGCGCTGATCGCCCGGGCACGTCTTGCCGAGGCAATTGCGCGACACGCACGAGTCGGAGACGCAGACCTCCGCGGTGGTGCACGTCGAGTTCTGGCATTGCGCCTGGAAGCACGAGCCCTGAATGCAGACTCCGCCGGGGCACGATTTGCCGACACACGCGGTGTCGACGCAGCGGTTGCTCTGACAGACCTGATCAGCGCCGCACATGCGGCTGGCGCAGTTCTTCGGCAGACACTTTCCACCGGTGACGCAGACCTGATCGCCGGAGCACGGCGTGTCGGGACAGACCGTCGGCTCGACGCACACCATTCCTTCGCCGCAGATCTGGGTGCCGGTGCAGTCGGCGGTGCTGTTGCAGTGAATGGGAGCGTTGGGATCGACGCACGCACAACCCGACACGACAGCGCCGCTCGCGAAGACCGCGAGTACGGCCAAGTGGATGTTCCGCATGGCGAAAGACCTTATCACCGGCCCATTCGGGGGTCGGGCTGTCGAAGTCCTCGAAGCAGCCACGGCCGACGCAACAACCCGATCACTTCCTTGAAGGTGACCATCAGTCGAGTGGACGTGTCGAGCACTCGCGGAGACGGCGCGGGCCAGACGGTAAGACGATGTGCGCGAAACTGCGCGAGCGCTCGGGCGACGTGGAAGTCGCAGGTGACGAGCACGATTTCGCGCTCGGAAGGTTCAAGCAGCGCGACCGAGAAGCGCGCGTTGTCGAAGGTGGAGCGACTCTTCGTCTCGAGCACCAGCGCCTCGGCTGGTGCGCCGAGCTCACGCGCGATCTTCGCCATCACGTCGGCTTCAGTCGGTCGATGATCAGGGCTGCCGCCGGTGAGAATCAGGCGTTCGACGCGACCTTCCTTCAACAGTGCCACGCCGACGCGAACCCGATCGACGAGCGCGTCCGACGCGACGCCATCGGCGTACACGCGCGCTCCGAGCACGACGGCGGTCTTGAGCGGCGGCGCTGCGAAGTGGGCGGCACCGAGCCGGCGAACCTGCGCGGCGAGGAACAGCACGAGAGCGATGAGGACCGTGCAGGTGATCGCCAGGGCGATCACTTCGGCACCAGCTTCACCGCTCCGGCGAACAGCGAGAGGTAGAACGTGCCGCTCTCGGCGCGCGGAACTTCGACGTAGCGGCGACCGGGCACGGCGTCGACGAGCGAAGGATCGAAGTGCTGATCACCCTCGGCGATCCACGCGTGGGGGTAGGCGCGATCTCCTTCGAGCACCAGGCCGACCACCACGCGCCGTTGCTGCGGCTTCTGCTTCACCGCTTCTTTCGCCAGCACCAGGCAACGCGCGCGCGCGTTCAAGGTGCCGCTCGGCGTGGGAGTGGTGGTGAGCCAGCGCGCGGCGGGAAACGCGGGCGAGAAGGCGGCGGCGTTCGCGGGCGAGGGCACTCCTTTCGCGAACGGATTTTCCTTCTGCGACGGTGGAGCGGACGGCGTGTCGTTGCTGATGGCGCGCCAGTGCGCCGTGCCGACGGTGATTTCCTGCAGCCGGCCGTCGGCGTAGCGCGCGATGAACTCTGCGCCGTCGATGCTGCCTTTCGCCTTCGACGAGCGAACCGCGTCGACGCACAGCTTCTCGAGCTTCTGCCGCTTCTCTCCGAAGACGTCACGGCAGCCGCTTTGATCGAGCGTCGAGAGCGCGAGCACCTCGGGCACGGCGGGCAGCGCCTTCAGCGAGAAGCTCACCACGCGCTCGGCCGGGTCTTCCTCGAAGAAGTGCGTCGCGGCGTAGTCGTAGCGATCGCCTTGCACCGTGACGCGCATCTCGGCGACCGGCACGTCGGCGACGTCCATCACGTACCGGTACGTGGTCGAAGGCGCGGGTGGTGCGGCAGCGAGGAGCGCGGCGAACAAGAGCGAAGTCACGGCGAGTGATGGTTATAGTCCGCCGCGCCTCGTTTCCTGGGCTCCCGCAACCACTATGGAGAACCGCTGGTACCTCGTGCTGTTCGGACCCCTCGGCGGTTTCGTTGCGGGGTTGTCGGCCGGGTTGGTGTTGCTCGCGTTGACCGGCCAGCCGTCGACGTTCGGCGCCTGGGCCGCGCTGTGCCTCACCACCATGGTGATGTTCACCGGCGGAGCGTGGCTCACGTTCTTCCAGATGGGGCACCGTCGCTCGCAGCGTCGCAGCGACGTGATTCAGCGCTTCGCGGAAGGCGATCTCACCGTGTTGCCGGGCGCGAGCGTGGAAGACGACGCCGAGCTGCAGCGACTCGCGTTGTCGCTGCGTCGCGCGCTCTGGCAGGTGCAGCGCGTGACGAGCTCGCTGCACCGCACGGCGCGTGGCGTCGAGGAGCAAGCGCGCGCGGTGCTCGAAGCGGCGCGTCGTCAGGGCGCCGCCGTCGAGCGCAGTGAGAAGGCCGTCACCGGCATGGGCGAGAGCCTCGAGGGCAGCCAGAAGCGCGTGCACCAGCTCGAGTCATTCGCGCGCGACACGACGGCGTCGCTCACCGAAATGACCGAGAGCATCGAGCAGGTCGCCGCCGCGCTCTCGGAACTGAATCAGTCCTCGGAGAAGACCAGCGGCCGCGTCGACGCCATCAGCAGCCGCTCGCAGCTGGTGGTCGAGGCCGGAGCCGCCGTGGTGCGCCTCACCGTGCAGTCGCGTGAAGCGGTGAGCGCCGCCGAGAATTCCATCGACGCCGTGCGCCGCCGCAGCGACGAGACGGGCGAGCTGTCGCGTGAAGTGACGGCCACCGCGACGCAGGGCGCGCAGCTGGTGGGAGACGCGCTCAAGGGCCTTCGCCGCATCGACGAGTCGGTCGATCGCGCGGCGCGTCTGGTCGATGCGCTCGGCGTTTCGTCGCTCGAAATCGGTCGCGTGGTCGACGTGATTCAGGAGATCGCCGATCAGACGAACCTCCTCGCGTTGAACGCCGCCATCATCGCGTCGCAAGCCGGTGAGAGTGGCAAGGCCTTCGCGGTCGTCGCCGCCGAAGTGCGCAACCTCGCCGAGAAGACCGGGCGTTCGACGCGCGAAATCGCGAGCAAGGTGAAGGCGGTGCGCGAAGGTGTCGAGCGCGCCGTCGAACTCGTGAGCCGCTCGCGCGAAGAGGCGGCGGTCGGCGTGCAGCTCGGCGAACGCGCGGCGGAATCGCTGCGCACGATTCAGAGCACCTCGGCGCGTGCACTCTCGGCCGTCGAGTCGACGCAGTCGGAAGCGGCGCGGTTGGAGACGCAGGGCGTGGCGCTGGTCGAAGTGAGCCAGCAGGTCACTGATCACGTCGACGAGGTGATGCGGCTCGCGGGCGATCAGGCGTCGCTCGGGCGCGAGCTCGTGAAGCAGATGCAGGACATGTCGCGCACCGCACGCGAGGCGTCGACGCGCGCCGGCGTGCAGGTGAACACCGGTCGTGAGTTGAGCGATTCCGTGCTGCGCCTCACCGCGGCGATCGACGAGATCCGCGGCGCGCAGGCGGTGCTGAAGCAGGGCGACGCGGCGATCAGTGAAGAGGTCGCCGAGGTGAAGGAAGACGCGCAGCGCGTGGTGCGCATCGGCGACACGCTCTCCCGCACCGTCGAACAGCTCGCGCACGAGGCCGACACGCTCGGCAACGAAGTGTTCCGTTTCAAGCTGCCGCAGCCGCGCGCGGGTGGAACGCTGCAGGTCGGGCTGCACCGCGCGCTGGCGATCGACGAAACGCGCGGCCTCGACCCGCTCTTCACCATCGACCTGCAGATCACCGAGATGTCGGCGGCGCTCTACTCGACGCTCGTTCGCTACGAAGACGGCATCCTCGTGCCGGATCTCGCGGAGTCGTGGGAAGCCGATCGCACCGCGCGCCGCTACCGCTTCACGCTGCGCAAGGGCGTCACCTTCCCCGATGGCGTGGCGCTCAACGCGACGCACGTGAAGACGCACTTCGAGCGGTTGTTGAACCCCGAAGTCGGCGCTCCCGACGCGGTGTTGTTCAAGGACATCACCGGCGCGACCAAATACCTCGCGGGCGAGACGAAGAGCGTTCCGGGCATCGAAGTGCTCGACGAGCACACCATCGAGTTCCGCCTCGACGAGCCGCGCGCGTTCTTCCTGCGGTTGCTGGCGCTGCCGTCGACCGGCATCACGCGGAGCGAAGGCGGTCGCCTGATGGGCACGGGGCCGTTCCGTCTCGCGTCGACGACGTTGGATCGCGTGGCGCTCGAGCGAAACCCGACGTTCTACATGCCGGGTCTGCCGCAGCTCGCGCGGCTCGAGTTCCAGCTCTTCCCGTCACGTCGCGCGGCGCTCGATGCGTTCAGCAAGAACCAGGTTCAGGTCGTCAGCTACCTGCACGCTGAGAACTTGAAGGAAGCAGGCCTCGACCCGGCCGAAGCGCTCACGGTGAATACGCCGTCGGTGTGGTTCCTCGCGTTCCACGCGCAGAGCGCTCCGTTCGACGACATTCGCGTGCGTCGTGCGATTCGTGCCGGCCTCGACGTGCGCGCGCTGGTCGATGGCTTCCACCCCGGAGCTCGCGTGGCGCGCTCGCTCACTCCGCCGGCGTTGCTCGAGAGCGATCGCGTGCACGAGCCGCGCACCGACGTGGCGCTCGCACGCCGGCTGCTCACCGAGGCAGGCCATTCGAAGGTTCGCGTCACGCTCAACTACGCGCCCGATCGCGACACGCGCGAAGAAGACAAGGCGCTGTTCAAGCCGCTCACCGACGCCGGCCTCATCGAGCTGGAGCACGTCGAGACGCGAGACTTCTGGGAAAAGGTGCGCGACGGCCGGCTCGCCGTGTACCGCGGCAACTGGATCGCTGACGTCGCCGACCCCGACAACTTCCTCTACGTGCTGCTGAACTCGAAGGCGCAGAGCTACTACGGCGTCGGCTACAAGAACGCCGAGTTCGATCGCCTGACTGACGAAGCGCGCGTGTCGATCGACCCGGGTCTGCGAGAGCAGCTGTACCGCAAGGCCGAGAGCCTGGTGCGTGAGGACTGCGTGATCGTGCCGCTCTACCACGAGCGATTCCACGCGGCGGCGAGCCGGGAGCTGCAGGGGTTGCGGCTGCACCAGACGCCTCCGCAGGTGCGGTTCGAAGAGATCTCGGCTGGCGTCGTGACCGCTCGTTGACGATTTCGTGAGACCTCGAATTTCGAGGTGTGTCTGCGTGGCGAAGTCAGTCGCAGCAGCACTCACCCAACTCACGAGGAATCACCCACATGCTTCGCAACTTGCTGATCGCTTTCACACTTTCGTTCGGTCTCGGTCTCGCCTTCTCGGCGTGCGGCCCTGAACAGTCGTCGTCGTCGAGCTCTCAGACGTGCACCCAGAAGTACGACTGCATCAACGGCAACTGCAAGTGCACCGAGGGCCCGAAGAAGGACTCGTCGTGCTGTGACCCGAACGACTCGCAGTGCACGAACAACAAGTGCGACACGTTCTGCAAGTACTGCCAGTGATCGCCTTGATGCGCTCGTTCGCCTCCGACTGGTCTGCGACCAGTCGAGTTCTCGACCTGCGGTCTCGACCGGCTCGCTCGCTTAGTTGAGGAGCGCCGCGGCCCGCGCACGTTGGTCTTCGTGCTGCGGGCCGCTGAGCGCCTTCACTTCGCTCGCGAGCTGCTTCACGCGCTTCGGGTCGCGGCCGAGCTTCTGCAGCCCAGTCGCGAGCCCCAGCTTCGCCTCGGCGATGTGATGCGGTGGGAACTTGAACTGCACCAGCGCCGGCACCACGCGATCGAGCGTCGCGACGCAGGCTTCCCACCGCTCCAGCTTCATCTGCGCGAGACCTTCTCCGAGGCGTGCTTCCCACGCGTCTTCGGAGTCCGGTCCCTTGCCCTTCTCGATGATCTCCCGAGCGCGCGTGTAGTTCTTGAGCGCCGCTTCGTAGTCGCCGGTGCGCAGCGCGAGCTCTCCCAGGTTGAACACCGTGGTCGAGAGCGGCATCGCGTCCTTGCCGAACAGCTCTTCACGAATGGCGAGACTCTTCTCGAACCACGGTCGTGCTTCGCCAAAACGCTCGAGATCTCCGAGCGCACTGGCGACGTTGTTCGCCGCGGCGGCGACGTCGGGATGCTTCGGGCCCTCGAGCGTTTCGAGCATGCGCGCCGATTTCTCGAGCCACGGCAGACCTTCCTCCGGCTTTCCCGCCTCACGCAGCGCGCTGCCGAGGTTGGAAGCGACGCGCGCGAGGTTGATGCTGGGCGTTTCTCCGAACGACTTCGAGATCTTCAGCCACCGCTCGGCGGCACCGGCGTGATCGCCGGCCTTGGTGAGCAACATCGCGGCGACGTTGTCGGCGCGCAGCTCTTCGGTGCTCCCCTCGAGCCGCGCGGGCTTCAACAGTCCGCGAGCGAGCGAGAGCCAGGCTTCCGACGAGTCCTTCTTTCCGAGGTCGTAGCCGTCGAGGAACGCGAGATTCACGGCAGCGGCGAAAGCGAGCGGCTGATCATTCGCCGCGAGCGCGACGTCGAGCCCGCGCAGCCCGTGCACACGCGAGTCGTCGAACTTCCCTGCGCGCTCGAGCGAGTTCGACCACTCGGTGAGTCCGTCCGACAACACCGGCCCCCATTCTGATTTTTCGGCAGCGGCGATAGCGGCGGCTCCAGCTTCGGCGGCTTCCTTCGTCTTGCCGGTGAGTCGCAACGCGCGCAGCTCGGCGACCAGCTTCGCCGCGGCCTCGACGTCAGCGCGCTTGTTGGCGGGCGGAGGTGTCACTGCACCCAGCACGCTCGCGTCGAAACAACCGCTGGCGTTGGCGAGCGTCTCAGCCGCGAGGGGAGAGCGCTCGACGGTTTTCGCGTCGGCCTGTTCGAACGCGCGCGCGACGGCGTCGAGATCGGCGAGCCGCCGGGCCACGCACACGTTTCGCGACGTGAGCAGCGCATCGGAGTCGCCGCGGAACGTCGTCGCCACGCACGCCTCACGCCGCGTCTCACTCAATTTCGCCGCGACCGCATCGAGCTTCGCGAGCACGATCGCCGCGACTGATTCGGCAGCGGGGTGCTTCGTCTTCGAGAACGCCGCGGTGATCGCGTCGCGCCGCTCGCTCTTCCAGACCTGCGCGACCGGCAGCCCCGCATCGTCACACTGCGCGCGGTATTGGCGAAGCGCGACGCCGCCGGCCGCGAGCAGCAACACCACTGCGCCGAACGCGAGCGCCATCGCGCGCGACCAGGTCTTCGCAGGCACGAGGACGCGGTCCAGCTCGCCGAGCAATTCCTCCATCGACGCGAAGCGGGCCGACGGTTCGAGCGCGAGGCCACGAACGAGCAACGCGCTCAGCGCTGGAGGAAGGCCGTCGATGGGCGGCGGTCCCTTCTTCACCTCGGCGAAGCGCGCCTCGACCTCACGCTCGAGGAACGGGAGCTTTCCGCTCAGGCCCTCGTAGAGCGACACACAGAACGACCACACGTCGGTGGCGGCGTCGGCGGTCGCGCCCTTCCAGCGCTCGGGCGACAAATACGCCGGCGTTCCTGAGACCGAGCTCTGCTTGGAATCAGCCGCACCCGCAGCGACCTGCACCGGCATCGCGCGCGACAACCCGAAGTCGCACACCCGCACGCGGTTCTCGCCGAGCAGCACGTTGTCGGGCTTGAAGTCTCCGTGCACCACGCGCGCGGCGTGCGCAGCAGCGAGTCCGCGCGCGGCGTCGGCGTACATCGACGTCACCTCGCGCCAGCCCTTTCCGACGACCGCCTGACGCAGCGTGCGCGCGTGCGGCACGAGCTCCATGACGATGACGTGCGTGGTGCCCCACTCGACGACGTCGAACACGCCGACGGTGTTGGGGTGCTGCACCTTCGCGAGCGCGCGGGCCTCTCCGAGCAGGCGCTGGCGCAGCTGGCCGCCCTCATTGCCGAGCAGGGCAGGGTAGAGCCACTTCAGCGCCACCGCGCGCTCGAGCACCGAGTCCCACGCCGAGAAGACCTCACCGATCGCTCCGGCGCCGATGGGCTCGAGCACCACGAAGCGGCCGACGATTTGCCCGCGACGAGGACCGGCGACTTCTTCGGGAGTCAGCGCGCGCAACACCGACGCGACGACTTCACGGCACTCGGCGCACGACTCGAGGTGTTGTTCGAGCGGCGCGCGCTGCCCGGAATCGAGCGTGCCCTGCGCGAGAACCGCGAGGGTCGCTTCGTCGGGATGCGCGCTCATTTTTCCTCGTGGCCAGCGTCGGCGATGAAGCGGCGGAGCGACACGTCGAAGCCGCTCTCGAGACTCGCCATCAACCCGTCGAGATCATCGCGTTCCATGCGCGTGCTCCCCGCGAGGCGCTTCAACGTCTCGACGCGGAGCTGCTCGCGAGCCTGCGCGATCCACCGAGCGACGCTCGCGCGGCTCACCTGGTACATCGGCGCCAGCTCGTCGATCGACGAACCGTTCACGAGGTTCATCTTGAGCAGCGTGCGCTGACGCGGGTCGAGCGACTCGAGCGCGGCCTGGAACGCGGCGGCGAAGTGCGAGCGGTTCTGCGCGCGAGAGAGGTGCTTCTCGAGATCGAGCGCCATCGGCAGCGCGTCGAGCGTCTCGGCCGCGGCGCCCGGCGCTTCTCGACTCGACTTGCCACGTCGCGTGCTGAACAGCCGCATGGCGACGGTCACCACGAACGCCGCGAACGTGCCCTGGCCGCGGTACTGCTTGAGCCGCTCGCCGGAGTTCTCGACGAGCACGCGCGTCAACGCGTCCTGCACGAGCTCGTCGACCTCTGCGTCGACGGCGCCCGCGCGTTGAAGGCCGCTGCGCACGCGCGGAACGACGTGCTTCTCGAACGCCGAGCGCGCCTCAGTCATTTGATGAAACAGCCCGCATGCCAATGCGACACCCGGGTCGAGGGAATCGAGTGTGGCGTTCATGGGCTGAACCCACGCACGAAGAACATCGACCGTCGGAGCAAAACCCCACGCCTCACGCGACTTCGCGACGAAGCGTTCGAGAGCAGCTGGATCCACATGGGCAAATAACCCCTTTCTTCGAAGTCCTTCAATCGAAGACAGGGATTCGTCGCGAAAGTCTCACTCCACGTCGTCACGCCAGCGAGCCCGGCGTTTTTCGAGGAGTTTTTCGATCAGCTCTGCCGCGCGCGCATCACGCAGGCCTTTGTGATCGTGCTGCCGACCTTTGCGGTTGTTGCACCGCGAACAGGCCAGGGCGAGGTTGAGCAGATCATTCGTTCCACCCGCCGACTGCGGAACGATGTGCTCGATGGTGACGCGCGCGACCGCGGTGCCATCGAGCTCGACGACCAGCTTCTTGCCGCAGTGCAGACACTTGCCCTGCCACACGAAGCTGCCGTCGCGCGTCCGGACCTTCTCGAACGTCGAGTCGGTCCGGACGAGCTGCAGCAGCGTTACTTGATTTCCCACGCCTCGACCGCGTTGCCCTGGAAGCGCGGCACGAGCACGCGGTTGCGCTTCGAGTCGAGGCCGATGTCGGCGGGCGCTTCGAGATCGGCGAACGCCACCTTCCACTCGCCGCCCGGCTTGCCGCGGTAGATCGCCTTCGCGCCCCAGCTCGACACCAGCACCTCGTCACCGATGGCGACGATGCCGTCGAGGGCCGCGTTGGGGAGCGTGGCGAACTCACCCTTCTTCTTGCCCTTCAGGTCGTACGTCTGCAGCTCGGGCGCGCCGAAGCACACGGTGTGAATCGCGTCCTTGGTGACCAGCAGACCGTTGGGGCCGTGCAGGTCCTTGCTCTTGATGAGCGCCTTCGCGGTCGGCTTCGCGGCCGGCTTGATCACGTAGATCGCGTCGGTGCCGGTGCTCTCGAACTTCGGCGAGAGGCCCGAATCGGTGACGTACACGTTGCCATCGGGGCCCGCGGCGACGTCGTTCAAGAACGTCGCGCCCTTGATCGCCACTTCACCCTTCGGCGCGCCCGTCTTGCGATCGAACAGCCGCACGGTGTCGATGTCGGCGACGTAGAGGATGCCCTTCACGATCGCCGAGCCCTTCGGCGCGTTGAGCGTCACCTTGTTCTGGCCACCCTCGACGAGCTTGGCCTTCACCACCACGCCGTCCGGAGAGATCTCCGCGATGTAGCCGTTGTTGTCCTTGTCCGTCGGCGAGCCGTTGATGTTGCTCACCAGGTACGTGTCGGTCTCGGCGTCGTAGAGCACCGATTCCGGAGTGGCGATGCCGTCCTTGAAGGTCATCGCTGCGGCGGGCTTCGGCGGCTCCGCGGGCTTGGCGGGAGCAGGAGCAGCGGCGGCCGCGCCCGCATCGGGCTTCGGCTGCGCGAGAACGACTGCAGAAACGACGACGACGAGCGAGATGATCAGACGCTTCATGGTTTCCCCTCCGGGTTGAACAGCTGCAGACCGGGGGGAAATATCAGCGATGCGCTTCAGCCGACACGGCGGTGATCAAGTCGCCGCGTCGCGGCTCGCCCTTGTCCACCAAAGTCCCATTGCGCACGAAATCGACGAGCACCAGCGGCAGGCCATTCGCCGTGCGCCAGTCCTTCGTGTCCATCAACTGGAAGTGCAGATGCGGCTCGGTCGACATGCCGCTGTTGCCGACGCGCGCGATGCGCTGGCCCTTCACCACGCGATCGCCCGGCTTCACCAGCAGCGAGCCCTGCTTCAAGTGACCCAGCAGCGTGAACTCATCGGTGCCGTGATCGATCACCAGCAGGTTGCCGTACAGGTTTCCACCCGGCGCGCGGTTGGGAGAATTGTCGGCGGTGCCGTCTTCGGCCACCACGACCACTCCCTCGGCCGGAGCGACCACCGGCTGATTCCACGCATAGTAGTCGTCGTTGGTGAGGCCCTTGCCGCGCGCGCTCGAGATGTTCTTCGGGTCGCGCTGCAGCAGATCGAGCGCGAAGCGCATGTCACTCACCGAGGCGTGGCGGTTGTCTTCCCACGTGCGGCCGCCCCACAGCACGCTCCACGAGTCTTCGAGCGGCAGCCGCAATTTCACGAGCGGCTTGTACGCGCCGTACGCGGTCGGAGCGGCGCTGTTCGGCAAGCTCATCGACGCAGCGATCAGCCGGCCTTTCGGGTCCATCGTCACTTCGAGCGTGAAGCCGCGCGCCCAGTTCGCGACCGCCGACACGCGCGTGTAGACGTAGTTGCCGTCTTCGCGCATCGCGAGGCCTTCACTCACCAGCTTCGATTCGCTGCCGTAGCTGCGCACGCCGTTCGCGAACCGCAGCAGCGCCGAAGCCGAATTGAACTGCTGGCCGGGCACCGACGAGAGCGACTTGTTCCACGCGCGAACCACGTCGCCCGAGCGGATCAGCTGAACGTTGGCGCGACCCTGGCTCAGCGAAACGCCGCTCTGGGTGACGACCAACGCGAGGACGAGGGAAATCGACATGCGAAGGGCCGGAGCATTGATCAGCTGACCGCAGGCGAGAATGTAGGCGTTCGACGACACCCTGCTAGATCTCGTGGTCATGGAAGCGCCGCGGTCCCCAGCGTCGGGGGCTCACGTCGGATGGACCCTCGTGGCGACAGTCTCGCTCGGGCTGACGCTTTCCATTCTTCCGCTGCCTGAAGCGATTCGGCCGCTCCCGAAGCTGCGCGACGAGCCGATCTCGACGCTCGCGGCGCTCGTTCGCCCGCGCAACCCGAAGAAGAACGCGCCCGTCGAAGTCGATTGGGAAAAGGAAGCCGAGGCCACGAAGGACGAGATGGTCTTCGACGCGCTCGATCTCACCGACGAGGGGCTGTCGCCGACGCAGAAGCCCATCGAGCCCAAGCCGCTGCGCTTCACCGTCGAGCAGGAAGCCGAGCGTCGCAAGTGGGACGCGGTGATCAGAAAAGTCGGCGCCGCCAAGTCGCAGATCATCGACCCGTGCTTCGACGCGAAGTGTTCGCGCACCGCGCTCTCTCCGTGGTTCGACGCCATTCAAACGCTCGACACCCGAACCGCGGGCGACAACGTGCGGGTGATCGTCATCGGCACCTCGCTCATCGCCTCCGATCACATCACCGACACCACGCGCCGCCTGCTCCAGCTGCGGCACGGGAGCGGCGGCCTGGGCTTCATGTTCGTCGATCGCCCCACGCGCAACGCCGGCCGCACCGTGCGCACCGGCACCGCGACCGAAGGGTGGACGATCGAAAAGGTCACCGACAACCCGCCGTTCCAGGAAGCGGGCTTCGCGGGAGTGTCGTTCACCGCGAGCACTCCGCAGTCGACGCGCTTCTCGACGCAGGGCGCGCAGAAGCTCGAGCTGTTCCTGCTCAACCAACCCGGAGGCGGCGAGGTCGAGGTGCTCGGCGACGGTGAGCTGCTCGCGCGCTTCGACACCGGTTTTGCGCGCAAGGAACTCTCGTTTCCCGACCTGCAGATTCCCGACGGAGTGCGTGACGTCGCGCTCCGCACCAAAGGCGGCCCCGTTCGACTCGACGGCGTGACGCTCGAGAAGAACGACCCGGGCGTGGTGCTCGACTCACTCGGCTTGCCCGGTCTCACCGCGCAGGTGCTGCTCCGCGAGAAGCCCGAGTTGTTCGACGTGCAGCTCAAGGCTCGCGCGCCAGCACTCGTGGTGCTGATGATCGGTGGCAACGACGCGTTCGACATCTCGCTCAATCGCTACGACCCGAAGCAGGGCCGCGCGTGGGCGCAGCAGGCCATCGATCGCGTGAAGGCGGCGGTGCCCGATGCCGCGTGTCTGCTGGCTTCTCCGCCCGACGCTGGCACGTGGAGGATGGACGAGACCATCACGCCGCGCGCGCAGACCGCGCTCGTGTCGGCGTACATGAAGGAGCTCGCCGAGAAGAACGGCTGCGCGCTGTGGGACATGCAGCGCGCGATGGGCGGCGAGGGCGCCATCACCAAGTGGTGGGAAGCCGGGTTGATGAACCGCGATCTCGTGCACCCCATCGCGCTCGGTGGCGACGTGCTCGGGTACCTGTTCGAGACCGCGCTCGAAGACGCGCGCATGGACTACCGGCGCAAACAGGTCCGCAAGCAGGGGCAGAAGCCTCCGGCAGTGGCGCGACCGGCTGCTCCGCCCATTCGACGCGAGGCCACACCCGACGCCGGCGTCGAGCTCGAGGTGCAGCGCGAGTTCATCGAGCGCCCCGAAGCGCTCGCGCCGTTCTTCGCCAAGCTGCGCACGCTGCAGCTCACCGGCACCGGTCGCGTCGCGGTGATGCAGCTCGGGGCGTCGCACACCGCCGCGCAGTTCTTCACTGATCAGGCGCGTCATCGCCTCGCCGAGCGCTTCGGTGGGCTGGGGCGCGGCTTCATCGCTGCCGGCAAGCCGCTCCCGCGCCTCGAGACGCAGGGCGTGTTCCGCCAGCTCTCGGGCCCGTTCCGCATCGCAGATGCGATGCAGCAGAAGACGTCGGGTCTGCCGTGGGGGCTCGCGGGCACGCGCGCCGAAGGTCAGCCCGGGTCGCAGATGTTGATGACGTTCGAAGAAGTGCCGCAGACCACCGAGTCGATCTCGCGGCTGCAGCTCTTCTATTTCAAGAAAGACGGGCAGCCCGCACCCGAGGTCACCATCGACGGCACGGTGGTGCCGATCACCGACTACGCCGGAGCCGACGCCGGCGTTCGCGTGCTCGACTTCGCCGCGCCCGGCAGTCAGCACTTCGTCTCGGCGAAGAACGTGAGCACCGAGCCAATGGCGTTCTACGGACTCGCGCACGAGCTGATGCAGCCGGGTGTGATCTACGACTCCATCGGCCTCTTCGGAGCGACCGCCAGCGTCCTCGCCGAATACGACCAGGAGGCGCTCGAGCAGCAGATCGCCGCGCGGCAGCCCGACTTGTTCGTGTTGTTCTTCGGCACCAACGAGAGCCGCCTCAACGCCGACCGCGTCGACGAGATGAAGGCCAGCTACCCCGTCATCTTCCGAACACTGCGCGCGGCATCGCCCGACTCGGCGTGTCTGATCATGTCGCCGACGGATCAGATCACGACCTCGAAAGGAAAGAAGCGCGAGGCGAAGTCCATCAACGAGGTGATCGCCGCGATGCGCGCCATCGCCGAGGAATATGGCTGTGCGTTCTGGGCGACCCGCGACTTCATGGGTGGTGCAGGGTCGATCGCGAAGTGGCGAAAAGAATCGCTCGCCAATCGTGACCTCGTGCATCTGACGCCCACCGGCTACCGGAAGCTCGCCGACGCGATGATGGACGACGTGCTCGGCGCGTACGACACGTGGGCCGAGCCGCCTGCGACGCCGACGCCGCCGCTCGCTCCGCCGACGAAGGGGCCGTCGCCGTGAGCTTCCACCAGCTCAACTTCCTCGTGCTCTTCGGCGCGGTGCTGACGATCTACTGGCTCGTCGCGAAGTACCGCCTCGCGCGCATCTGGGTGTTGCTGCTGGCGAGCCTCGGCTTCTACGCCGCGTGGAACCCGGTTCCGCTGCTCCTCTATCTCTTTTCCGCGTCGGTGAACGCCATCGCCGGGCCGATGATGGAGCGCCCGACCAATCGCTACGCCTCGCGCGCGATGAAGGCGAAGGACGAGCGCGTTCGCCGGCAGGTGATGATCGTCGCGGTCTGCATTCACGTCGGCGTGCTCGTCACCTCGAAGTATCTGGTGCTGTTCCTCAAGACGTTCGGAACCATCGCCGGCTGGGTCGGCATCGAGTGGGCGCCGCCCGAGCTGGGCCTGATTCACCCGCTCGGTCTCTCGTTCCTCACGTTCCAGGCGGTCGGTTACGTGGTCGACGTCTACCGCAAGCAGACCAGCGGCAAGTTCAGCCTGGTGCACCACCTGCTGTTCGCGACGTTCTTCCCGCGCGTGGTGTCGGGCCCGATTCTCCGCAGCTCGCAGCTGCTCGAGAAACTCGACGCGCGCCCCGAGCTCTCGAGCGCCGACGGAGCGGCCGCGCTCTTCCGCATCACGCAGGGCCTCGCGAAGAAGTTGCTGCTCGCCGACGTGCTCGGTGGCTCGCTGGTGAACAACGTCTTCTCGAACCCCACCGGCTACAGCGCGCTGGAGTGCGTGATCGCCGCCGTCGGTTACACGCTGCAGCTCTACTTCGACTTCAGCGGCTATTCCGACATCGCGATCGGCATCGCGGGACTGCTGGGCTTCAAGTTCCCCGAGAACTTCGACAAGCCGTACCACGCGACCAACCTGTTCGATTTCTGGAACCGCTGGCACCTGACGCTCTCGACGTGGCTGCGCGACTACCTCTATCGGCCGCTCGGCGGAAATCAGGGCACCAAGTGGCAGACGCTGCGCAACACGATGATCGTCATGTCACTCGGCGGTCTGTGGCACGGAGCCGACTGGCGCTTCTTGATCTGGGGCGCGCTGCACGGCCTCTTCCTCTGCCTGTGGCGCACGTGGTGGTGGGTGCGCGGCAAGCCGAAGAAGGATCAGGTGGGCTTCGGTCGAAAGCTCGCCGGCTGGCTCATCATGTTCAACGCGGTGGTGTTCGCCCGCATCTTCTTCCGCGCGGACAACATGACGTTGGCGATCGACATGTTCAAACAGATCGGCCGGCTCACCGGAGATCTCGCGCGCGTCTCGGCGCTCTCGTGGTTCTCGCTGGTGGCCTGCATCGTCTTCTACGTGATGCCCAAGCCCGTCTTCGTGAAGAGCCAGGAGCTGTTCGTGAAGAGCCCGATTCTGGTGCGCGCGGTGCTGATCATCGCGCTGGGGCTGATGGCGCGGCAGTTCTCGAGCATCGAGTCGCAGCCGTACATCTACCTGCAATATTGAGCTGATTCATGCGCTCGCTCGCCTCCGACCGGTCTGCGACCGGTCGAGTTCTCGACCTGCGGTCTCGACCGGCTCACTCGCTGATCAGGCGCCGCCGGCCGGGCCTTCGAACGGCACGATCGACACCTTCTCGCCGGGCTTCACCTTCAGCAGCTCGCGCGCCGCCTTCGGGAAGTACACGACTTGATCATCGAAGCGGACCTGCGTGCGCACCGCGCGGAAGCGGTTGGCACCCGTCGCGCGCGTGACGCCGACCAGCACGTCCTGCGCTTCCAGTTCCCACGGTTCCTTGCCGACGCTCGCGGTGCGGAAGTGCCGAATCAACGACACGTCGCTCAGGTTCGCCTCGTAGTGCGGGCCGCCGTCGAACGGGTCGATGTGATCGGAATAGCGGAAGCCGATGCGCTCCAGCATGCGCTGGACGCCGCGGGTGTTCGCTCCGACCTCGCCGATCAACTTCTGCGCCTTCGCGGGGAACAGCGACGCGTAGATGTCGGACGAGGGGAACAGCTCCTTGATGAACTCTTTGTTCCGGCGCGAGAGCTTGTCGGCTTCCACGTAGTCGAGGCCGGTGAACTTCTTGCCGATCGACTCCCACAACAGCGAGCGCCCGTCTTCCATCAGCGGCGGCAACAGCTCGGCCAGCACGCGCTCGCGGAAGATCGCGCGGTGCATCGCCATGAAGAGGAAGCGCACGTACGAGAGCTGCTTGCCCGGCTTCTCCGACCCGCTGCGATGCGGAGGGTCGACCACCAGGCCGCCGATCTCCGTCGGGCCGTCGTAGTTGTAGCCAATCGACAGCACCTTGTGCCGGAAGTGCTTGTCGACGGTCGCCGAGTAGTGCTCCGCGGTCGTGACCTGGAAATAGATGTGCGGCGCGTCCTTCGTGCCGTGCTGCGCGATGATCATCGACGTGCCGATGATGGTCTTGTTGCGCAGGTCTTCGAGCACGAACAAATACTCACGCTCGAAAGGGTCTTCGATTTTTCCCGCGAAGCTCTTCACCGACTTGTCGATGAGGCTCGCCAACACCTTCGCGTTGTTCGGGAGGTTCACGCTGTTCAGCGTCGCCGCGAGCTTTTTCAGCCCGCCGAGGTCCCCCCTGGCCACGTCGCGAAGCAGCAGCATGCGACGGGCTTTACCTGACGCACCCACATCCGGCTACCTGTGGATGGTTGGGATGTTGCTAACGCCTTGAAACGACAGAAGAATGATCGCGATGACTGAAGCGGCACAATGGCTGGCCGAGCAACTTCCCGCGATGGAAGGCGCGCTTGCGGCGCTGGTCGATCACAACTCCTTCAGTGGAAATCGCGAGGGCGGGCAGCGTGTGGTGCGCTTGCTGGAAGACGTTTTCGCGATGCCGGGCCTCGAGTGCTCACGCATCGGGAGCGAACGTTTTGCCGACCACCTCGTCTTCCGTTCGGTCGGCCGCAAAGACGTCGCGCCGGTGGCGTTGATCGGTCACCTCGACACCGTCTTCCCGCCCGGCACGTTCGAGGGCTATCGCGTCGACGGGAACCTGCGGCGCGGCCCCGGCGTGCTCGACATGAAGGGCGGGCTGGTCGTCATCGCGTGGGCGCTCAAATCACTCGTCGCGACGTGCGGGCTCGACGCGGTGCCGTCGTTGCGCGTGGTGATCGTGAGCGATGAAGAAGTCGGCTCTCCCGAGGGCGGCTTGCTGATTCGCCACGAGCTCACGCAGGTGCAGGCCGCGTTGATCTTCGAGAGCGGGCGCGCCAACGACGCCATCGTCACCGAGCGAAAAGGCGTGGGGAACCTCACCGCGCACGCGAGCGGAAAAGCGGCGCACGCCGGCAACGCGTACTTCGACGGAGACAACGCCATCTGGCGCCTGAGCCGCTTCGTCGATCGCGCGCAGCAGCTGAGCTCGAAGGACACGGGCGTCACCGTGAACGTGGGGCTGATCAGCGGCGGCACCGCGAAGAACACCGTGCCTGCCGCGGCGCGCGCCGAGCTCGATTTGCGCTTCCCGACGTCGGCCGCCGAGACCGCATTGCGTGCGGCGCTCGAAGCCGCGGCGATGACGGTCGGTGACGTGAAGCTCGAGAACGGGCCGGGCCGCTCGCCGATGGAAAAACGCGACGGCGTCGATCGTCTCGTCAAAGGCTACGGAGCCTGCGCCCACGCGCATGGGCTCGGGAGTGATGAAGCGCCACGCCAGGGCGGAGGCAGCGACGGCAACACCACCTCGGCCATGGGCATCCCCACCATCGATGCGCTGGGGCCACGCGGCCGCTTCTTCCACACGCACGACGAATACATCGAGGTCGCGACCCTCACTTCTCGCGCACAGGCCCTCGCGGACTTCCTGATTTCTCTCGGCAATTCATGATGTTGGGCCCCTCTCTCAATGGGGCACGCTCCGCTTGAAACTCGGGTGCTCCCGGGCGCATGGTGTTCGTCAGAGTGCTTCGCCTCCTCAAACGCACAGAGCCCATCACCGCCGAGACGCCCGACGAGGCGCTTGTGCGTCGTTCTCAGGCGGGCGAGAGCGTGGCGTTCAAGGCGTTGTTCGAGCGGCACGTGGTGTCGGTGCGGCGCTTCCTCCGTGACCTGTTGCGGCAGGGCGACATGGCTGATGACGCCACCCAGGAGACCTTCACGCGCGCGCACGCGCAGCTGCAGAAGCTGGGTGATCACGATCGCTTCAAGCCGTGGATTCTCGGCATCGCGCGCAACGTCGCTTTCGAGGCGCGCCGCGTTCGTCAGTACGACCCGATCGCCGATGAAGATGAAGGCGGCATTCCCGCGGCGGTGATTCCGTCGCCTGATCCCGAAGCGGTGCTGCTCGACGCGGAACTCGAGAAGCACTTCACGGAAGCGCTCTCACACTTGAGCGAGCACCGTCGCGCCGCGCTCTTGATGCGGCTCGATCACGGCCTCTCGTACGAGGAGATCGCTGAAGCGTTTCAGTGGTCGCTGCCGACCGTGAAGAATGAAATTCACCGCGCGCGGTTGAAGCTGCGCACGCATTTGTTGCCTCACCTCACAGGAGAACGTCCATGAGCCGATGCGGACGAACTTCACAGCTCGAAGCCGTGGTGCGCGGGGAAGTGCCGGGTCCCGTCGCCAACGATGTGCGAGCGCACGCGAAGACGTGCGCCGTGTGCCGGCATGAACTGAATTGGCTCGAGAGCGAAGCCTCGCTCTTTCGTCAGCGTGCAGGGCGCGACGAAGTGGCGCACCTGTGGGCCGGCGTCGCCAACAAGCGCGGGCTCGAAGAGAAGCGCCCGTGGGCGCGCGTGTTCGTGGCGATGGCTGCCGCGGCGGTGTTCGCGCTGGTGGTCGGTATCGGCGGGCCGCGCAGCCCGGTGCGTTCGATGACGCAGCCCGAGGTCTTCGAGACCGACGCGCTGATGAGCCCGGCGATCTTCATCGACGAAGGTGAAGCGGTGCCGTGCTCGAAGTTGCCGTCGGGCATGGGCTTCTCGTGCAGCCAGCCGGTGCCCGCGAGCTTCATCGCCTCGCGCTAAAAACTCCCTCTCCCCCGCAGGGGAGAGGGTCGGGGAGAGGGCGCGTCAGTCCGCCCGGAACCGCTGCGCCAGCTTCTCGTCCTTGAAGCGCGCCGCGACGAGATCCACGAACACGCGAGTCCGCATGGGCAGCAGTCGAGCGCTCGAGAAGTAGATCAACAGTGGGCCTCCGTCGCCGTACCAATCGGGGAGCACGCGAACCAAAGTTCCGCGCTCGAGTTCATCGAGCACCTCAGACGTCGGAAGCAGGGCGATGCCTGCACCGGCGATCACCGCCGACTCCATCGCCTCGACCTCGCCGAGCATCACGCGAGGCTTCGGGTCGACCAGAACCTCCTGCGCGCGCTGGTTGCGCAGTGACCACGCTCGGCGCTTTCCGGTCCGTGGAGATCGGAACGCGACGATCTGATGTTCCTCGAGTTCGCGCGGGTGCTTCGGCGCGCCGTGCTTCTTCACGTACGCCTTCGAGCTCACCGCGATGATGTGAATTCTCGCCAGCTCGCGTGCCACGAGCCCTGAGCTCAGCTCGAGGCCCGCACCGACAGCCACGTCGTAGCCCTCGGAGATCAAGTCGACCTGCCGGTTCTCGAAGTGGAACTCCGGAGTCACCTTCGGGCACTTCGCCAGATACGGCGTGAGCACCGGCAGCACGTACTGCCGCCCAAAACTCGGAGCGAGACTGACGCGCAACGTGCCGGTGGGCTCTTCTCGTTGACCCGACGCCGCGGCGAACGCTTCGTGCAGGGTGGTGAGGCCCTTCGACGCGTTGGCGAGGAACTGCTCACCCGCTTCGGTGAGCGTGATCTTCCGCGTGGTGCGCTGAAACAAGCGCACCCCCAGCGAGTCTTCGAGCTTCGCCACGCTCTTGCTGACCGCCGCGGGAGTGATCGCCAGCTTCCTCGCCGCCGCCGAAAAGCTCGCCGTCTCCGCGCTGCGAACGAACGCCTCGATGGTCGCCAGGGTCTCCATCGCGCGACTCTGCCACCTTCAACCTTCAGTTGAAGATGATTCGACCAATCAGTGACTACCGGGAACAAGAGCGCGGGCGCATTGTGTGTCCATCGATGCAGCGCAATCCGGCGCTCACGACACGAAGGAGTACGCCATGAAGACCAACACCCCCGACACCATCGTTCTGATTCACGGCCTGTGGATGACCCCGCGCAGCTGGGAGCACTGGGTGTCGTTCTACGAGGCGAAGGGCTTCAACGTGCTCACCCCGACGTATCCGGGTATGGAGGGTGAGGTCGAAGCGCTGCGCGCCGATGCGTCCCCCATCGCGGCGCTCACCGTGAAGAAGGTCGTCGATCACCTCGCCGCGTACGTCGAGGCGCTGCCGAGCAAGCCCATCCTCATCGGTCACTCGTTCGGCGGAACGCTGGTGCAGTTGCTGCTCGACCGCGGCCTCGGAGCCGCCGGCGTGGTCATCGGTTCCGCTCCGGTGAAGGGCGTGTACGCGCTGCCGCTCAGCCAGATCCGCTCGCTGCTGCCGGTGCTCAAGAACCCCGCGAACTTCAACCGCGCGGTGGCGTTCGACGAGAAGGAATTCAACTACGCGTTCACCAACACGCTCGATCAGTCGAGCACCCGCTTCGCGTGGGAACGGTATGCGGTGGCGGCTCCGGGGCACGTGGTGTTCGAAGCGGCGGCGCTGAACTTCGACCCGAGCGCGACGGCGAAGGTGGACTTCAAGAAAGAAGACCGGGCGCCGCTGTTCTTCATCACCGGCGAGCACGACCACATCATGCCGCCCGCGGTCGGTCGCGCGAACGCGAAGGCCTACCGCACCGGCACCGTCGAGTTCGTGCAGATGCCGGGGCGCGATCACTCCATCGCGCTCGAGCCGGGCTGGGAAGAAGTCGCCACGCTGGCGTTGAACTGGGCGAACGAACACCGCGTGTGAGTCTGCTAGAGCGCGCGGCATGTCACGGTCCACTCCGCTCGAACGCCTGCGAATGCTCGAAGAACTCGGCCCCCGCCGACTCACCGGCACGCCGCTCGAGAAGAAGGCGCAGGAAATTCTGGGAGCCGAGCTCACCTCGCTCGGCTACTCGCTCGAGTGGCGCCCGCACACCTGGACCCGCAGCATCTACATGGGCCTGATGATGCACTTCGGGCTCGGCGTGCTCGGCTTCGGCCTGACGATGGGCGGCCAACCGTGGATCGGCGCGGCGGTGCTGTTCTTCGCTGCGGTCTCGTACTTCCTCGAGTCGATGCGCCGCGCGCTGTTGCTGCGTGGGCTCTTCCCGAAGATTCACTCGCAGAACCTCATCGCGCGGTTGCCGGCGAAGAAGCAGATGCGCCGACGCATCGTGACCATCGCCCACTGCGACGCCGCGTTCACCGGAGTGCTCTTCAACCCGACCGTGATTCGCCTCGCGACCAAGCCGCCTCCGCATGCGCTGCGGTGGTTCGGCAAGCAGCTGGGTTTGGCGACGGCGACGCTCTTCATCGGCGGAATTCTCGCGGTCATCGCGGCGCTCGGCGTGTGGGGCGCTCCGTACTGGGTGTTCTCGCTGCTCTCGATTCCGACGACGTTGACGTTCCTCCTGAACCTCGACGTCGTCCTTCGCGATCGCGTGGTGCCGGGAGCCGCCGACAACCTCTCGGGCTGCACCGCTTCGCTCGAGCTCGCGCACCGCGTGGCGGCGACTCCGTTGCCCGATGACGTCGAGCTGGTGATCGTCATCTCCGGCAGTGAGGAGGCGGGCACGGGTGGAGCCGTTCGTCTCGCGCAGCAAGTCGAGAAGTCCGGCGAGTGGAAGAAAGAGGACACCTACGTGCTCGGCCTCGACACGCTGTGCGCGGGCACGCTGCGCTACCTCGAAGAAGGCGAGATGTGGGCGATCGACGTGCCGGCTCCGATGCTCAAGGCGATCGAAGCGGTGAACGCGAAGAGCGAAATCAAGGCGACGAAGTTCGTGGTGCCGAGCGGCGCGAGCGATTCACTGCCGTTCCTCGTGCGCGGGTGGAACACGGTGTGTCTGTCGTGCATCGACCCGTACATCGGCGCGCCGCGGAACTACCACTCGCCCGGCGACACCTGGACCAACATCGATGAGAAGGAACTGAACTCGTCGATCGACTACGCCGAGAAGTATCTGCGCGAGCTCGCGAATTCCTGACGGGCCAAATCAGAGCGACGCGAGCGCCACGCGATACAGCGCGCGGTAACCCATGCGAGGCGCGAGCTCGAACTTCTCGGCGTGGAAGCAGTCCTTCAAGATCGCGGCGCCCGGATTCGTGCTCTGCAACCCGAGCAGAACCTTCTCGAGATCCGTCACCACCGCCGAAGCCACACCCATCGCGACGGCCACGCCATCGTTGGGCGCCTCTTCACTGAACCCGAGCACGCGGAACGCAGCGCGCTGCTCCGGCCACACTTCGCTCACGCCGGTGTCCTGCGTGTCTCCCGCGGGAGCGAACACGCTGGTGACGTCAGCCTTCCCGTTGAACACCGCTTCGAGCGCCGCGCGGTAGTTCCCGAGGAAGTCCTGCGCGTGGAACGTCTTCGCGGGGTCGAGGCCCTTCTCGCGCAGCCACGCCATCGGCAGCAGGTAGCCACCGACCGAGTCGCGATCGCTCCACGCGGCGGTCGTGCCCTTGAGCGTGTCCAACGTCACGTTGGAGTTCGCCTTGGTCACCAGCGCCGCGCGGTACACCGACGCGCCCTTGCGCACGCCGCGCACCAGCACGCGCACGCCCATCGCTTCGATTCGCGCGCACACGAACGGAGGAGCCCACGCCGCGTCGACCTTGCCCGACAACAGCTCGCGAGCCAGCTGCTCGTAGGTCTGCGCCACCGTGACTTCAGTCTCGCGACCGAGCGCCGAGGTGAGGTGCGCCTGCAGCTGAACCGCGCGCGCGGCCGTGTCGGGCCCGAGCGAGGAGGGCAGGGCGAAGCGAACGTTGGTGCGAGCAGGCTTCGTCACGTCAGCTCTCCACCGTGATGCGCGCGACTTCGTGATCGGCGAGCCCGAAGGTCGCCTGCAACAGATCGAGCACGCGCAGCTCCGATTGGGTCGGCTTGCCGCTCGCGTAGGCGACGCGCACCGCGAGACGGAACGCGCGCGTGCGCTGCAAGTGCGTGTTGAGGCCCTGCGCCAGCGCCGCGAGCCGTTGCGGCAGGCCTTCACTCGAGAGGTTGTCGATCGCGTCGCGCAGGTACTTCTGCGCGGCCTCGAGCGAGACCTCCTTGAACACCGGGTCGCCCGCGAGGTTCTCGAGCATGGTCTGCAGCTCGTCGGCCTTCACCTGACCATCGGCGGCCGAGACCAGCACCATCGTCTCCGCGTACAGCTGCTCGAGCGGCTCACCCAACACCTCGGCGAGCGACGCGCCCGACTGCACCAGCTCGAACGCGCGCGAGACCTCGTCTTCCGAGAGCCCGAGCGCGTGCTGCAGGCTCTTGAGCACACCGAGTTCTTCGCGCGTGGCCTTCGCGTCAGCGAGCGCGACCGACGTGGCGAGCCCGAAGGCCAGCAGCCGGTTGCGGTGATCGACCAGGCGATCTTTGAGCGCGTTGAGGATGTCTTCGAGCGTGCGCGCGAACGAGAGGCGCTTCACCGACGCTTCGACCAGCGACGCCATCTCTTCGGCCTCGACGCCCTCGAACTCGGGGCGCTCGATGATTCGCGAGAGCAGGTGCTGCATTTCTTCGGGCGCGAACTTTCCGTCGGCGCTCGCGGCGAGCACCATCGCGTCGAGCAACGCGGCGTTGCGATCGGCCCGAGCTTGCGCGAGCGAGTTACGCGGCATGTTCTCCCCCGAGAACGTTCAACTTCACGAGCGGCTTCTGCTCCGGGGCGGGCGCCGTGTCCACCGCTTCAGTCCACAGCTTCGGGTCGAGCAGGTGGCTGGGGTGCAGGTTGCCCATCGCCGCCAGCAGCGAGTTGCGCACCATCGGCACTTCCTTCGACAGCTCGTCGACCAGGCGCTTCACCTTCTTGCGCTGCAGGTTTTCCTGCGAGCCGCACAAGTCGCACGGAATGATCGGGAACTGCATCAGCTCGGCGAAGCGCGCGATGTCGGCTTCCGGCGCGTAGGCGAGCGGGCGAATCACGGTGTTGCGACCGTCGTTGCTCTTCAGCTTCGGCGGCATGGTGGCCGTGGTGCCCGCGAAGAACTGGTTCAGCAAGAACGTGTGGATCAGATCGTCGCGGTGGTGGCCGAGCGCGATCTTGGTGCAGCCCATGTCGACCGCCGCCGTGTAGAGAATTCCGCGGCGAAGGCGCGAGCAGAGCGAGCACTGCGTGACGCCGGGCTTGAGCTTCTCGAGGACGATGGAATACGTGTCCTCTTTGAGCAGCCGGTGCGGGTAGCCATTCTTCTCGAGCCAACCGCGCAGCATGTCGGCCGGAAACCCGGGGTGACCCTGGTCGAGGTTCACCGCGATGAGCTCGAAGTTCACCGGTGCGCGCTGCTGCAGCAGACGCAGCAGGTGCAGCATCGTGTACGAGTCTTTCCCGCCCGAGATGGCGACCATGATGCGGTCGCCTTCCTCGATCAGCGAGAAGTCGGCCACGGCCTTCCCGACGTGCTGCATGAGCGATTTTTCGAGTCGGTTGAGCTCGTCCACGCGGCGCGGCGGTTAGCCCAATCAGGGGTTTTTGCAAAGCGCGCCCAACGCGGTGATAGGGGTGGTGCAGCTGTGATTCCAAACAACGTTGTCGATGTCACCCGCCCGGAACAATGGAACGACGTGCTGCGCGCACTGGAGTCGGTGCGCGAGCTCGCGGTGGACGTCGAAGCAGACTCGATGCATCACTTCCGCGCGCGCCTCTGCTTCGTGCAGCTCGGCACCGACGCGGACATCTTCCTCTCCGACACGCTCGCCGAGGGCGTCACGCCGCGCGCGCTCGAGAAGATCTTCGCCGACGCGAACGTGACCAAGTTCTTTCACGCCGCGCAGGGCGACCTTCAATACCTCGCCGAAGCCGGAGTGCGCGTGCGCGGCCTCTTCGACACCCACCGCGCGGTGACGCTGCTCGGCTGGCCGAAGAACGGACTCGCCGATCTGGTGAAGGAAAAGCTCGGAGCCACGCTGAAGAAAGAACACCAGCAGGCCGATTTTTCGATTCGCCCGCTGCCGCCTGAGTTGCGCGAGTACATCGCCGACGACGTTCGCTACTTGAGTGAAGTCGGGCGGTGGGTGCGCGAGGCGTGCGTGACCGCCGACATTCTCGAAGAGGTGCTGCTCGACTGTGAGCGCTTCTGCGACGAAGCCGCGGCGCGACCCGACCCCGCGAACGGGTTTTCTCCGAAGCTGCAGCGACAGAACATGAGCAAGGAGACGCTCACCGTCGCGTGGCACGTCGCGCAGGAACTCCATCGCCGCCGGCTGGCGTGGGCCGAGGCCGCTGACGTACCGATGGGCCGCATGTTGTCGAACATGGCGGTGTCGGCCATCGCTCAGAAGTTGCCGGCCGACGCGCGCGCGCTCGCGAAGTGCGAAGGCGTGCGTGGCGTCATCGTTCGTGAACACGGCGACGAAATTCTCGCGATGCTCTTGAAGGTGCAGGCCGACGTGAAGAGCGGCGCTCTCTCGATGCCCGACGAGAAGAAAGACCGCGACCCCAAGCGCCGAAAACGCGAAGAGGTGCTGATGGACTGGCGCAAGAAACGCGCGACCGAACGAAAGGTCACCCCTTCGGTCGTCCTCTCCAATGCGCTGGTGGACGAGCTGGCCACCACCCCTCCGGTCGACGTCGAAAACCTCTCTAAGGTGCCGTATTTCGGACAGAAACGGCTGACTCGCGACGGTGCCTCCCTGGTTGAGGTGCTGGCGCCCTACCGCTGAGTCATGTAGGTGAGTGGTTCCACTTCGAAAGGGAGCTGAACATGTTCAACGGACCATCGAAGCGCCAGAAGGAACTCGCGCGCCTGGAGCACCAGAAGGAAAAGGCCGCTCGCGCTGAGCAGCGGAAGAAGGAAAAGGAACTGCGCGGACCGAACGCGCCGGGCGTCGACCCCGACATCGCGCACATCATTCCGGGGCCGCAGCCGATCCCCGAGGAGTGAATTGAAGTTGGAGTGAGGGGCAGCAAGTGCAGAACCTGCTGCTCCTCCTCCTCTGTTTCGCGCTGGGCGTACTCGCTCGCCGAAGCAACGCGTTTCCTGCTGACAGCCACAAAGTCGTCACCGCGTGGGTGATGCTCGTTTCGCTCCCCGCGCTCACCTTTCGTTCCATTCACGGAGTGACGATCGACTCGACGCTGCTCGTCGGCGCCGGTCTCTTGTGGCTGGTCTTCCTCGTTCCCGCGGCGCTGGTGTGGTTTCTCGTTCGGCGGCGAGGCGGCTCGCGCGAATTGCTCGGAGCGACACTGTTGTGCGCGGGCTTGTCGAACACCGCGTTCGTCGGCTTGCCCTTGATCGAAGCGCTGGGCGGCAAGGAATCGCTCGGGCCTGCGGCGGTGATCGATCAGCTGGGCAGCTTTCTGTCGCTCTTCTTGTTCGCGATTCCGTTCGCGACCGTGCTCGGTGGCCAGACGCTGAGCGCGCGTGAATCGCTGCAGAAGCTCGCGCGCAGCCCGGCGATCATCGCGTTGATTCTCGCGGTGGTGCTGCGTGACGTAGCAGTTCCCGCCGAGCTCGACGGACTGCTCGCGCGCCTCGCCGAGATGATGAGCCCGCTCGCGCTGGCGGTGATTGGCTGGCAGCTCGATCTCTCGTCGTTGAAGGGCAACGGCGCGCGGGTTGCGGTGGGGCTGGGGTGGAAGCTGGCGCTCGCTCCGTTGATGGTGCTCGGCGTGTTGTGGGCGTGGCGTGGCCACATCGGACCGATCGAGCGAATCATCGTGGCGCAGTCGGCGATGGCTCCGATGGTGACCGCCGGAGTGGTCGCGGCTGATCACAAGCTCGCGCCGGGTCTCGCTGCGGCGCTCATCGCCATCGGCGTGCCGCTGAGCCTGCTCACGGTGCCGTTGTGGTGGAACTTGTTTGGCTCCAGCTTCGTGAAGTGACGGAAACTGAAGGTCGCGACACTCAGCAGTCGTGAGTCGACTCCTCGCTCCGATGAGACCTGAAAGCGCCGACATTGCTGCGCTTTACGACGCTCACGCTCGACGTGTGTGGCGGATGATCGCTCGGTTGGGCGTTTCTCCGGCGCACATCGAAGACGTGGTGCAGGACGTTTTTCTCACCGCGTACCAGCGCCTGAAAGATTTCGAGGGGCGCTCGGAACCCGAGACGTGGTTGCTCGGCATCGCGGTGCGGCTGGCGGCGAACGCGCGGCGCGCGAAGCGGGTCGAGGTGGAGCTGCCCGACAGCGCGCTCGACCCTTCGCGCTCGCCCGAAGAACAGCTCGAGCGACGACGCTCGCTGGAAGAGCTCGATCGCGTGCTGTCGCAGCTGCCTGACGAGCAGCGCGAGATCGTCGTGCTGATGGATCTCGAGCAGCTGACCGCGCCGCAGGTGGCCGAGGCGCTCGACGTGAAGCTGAACACCATTTATTCGCGGCTGCGCCTGGGTCGCGCCGCGCTCGCCCGCGCGCTTGCGCCGAAGATCGAGGTGGCCTCATGAGTGACGACATCAACGACGTTCCGCCGCCTCCCGATGCAGAGTTGGCGCAGTTCTACTGGCGGCACACGCGCACGGGTGAACCGACCAACGTTGAGCTCGCGCGCGTGCGACCGCTGGTGACCGGAGAGCCGTCTGACGGCGAGTTGCAGCGCGTGAAGGCGCAGGTGGTGAGCGGCACGCAGCAGCCGACTGGTAAGCCCGCGCGGCGCTCGTTCCTCCCGCCAGAGCTGCTCGCGGTCGCCGCAGTGGTGTTGCTCGCCGTGCTGATTCAGCTGCTCTACCTGGCGTTCAAGAAGCCCGAGGTCACGACCGAAGGCACGGGCCTCGTCGCGGTGACGGCGGCCTACCGCGCCGGAGATCTCGAGGGCGCGAAGCGGCTCGCCGGCAGCTCGTGCACCGATGCGAACTGCGCGTCGGTCTCGGCGAAGTTGCTCCGGGCGATGGAACTCACAGCGAAGTTCGAGTCACTGTCCGACATCGAGCTCGATGAGTTGGCGAAGCTCGACGAGGTGCTGTCGGGCGGCGTCGCGACCGAGCTGACCGAAGCCATCGCGAAGCGCCGCGTGAACAAAGGCAACGGAGCGCAGCCGCAGCAGGACTTCGTGAGGGAAGCGCCCAACACCGACGCGATGTACGCCGAGGCGCGCGCGCTCGAGCGCGAGAACAAGCCCGCTGAAGCGATGGCGGTGCTCGAGAAGTGCCTCGCGGTCGACCCGAAGCACGCCGACTGCCTGGCGCTGCGCGCGAAGTTCGTCCCGCCCGCCGAGCAACTGTTCAACGAGGCCAACGCGTTTCGAAAGGAGAAGAACTTCGAGAGCGCGGCCATTCGTGGGCAGACGTGCATCCGCTTCTATCCGCTCCACGCGCCGTGCTACCGGCTGCTCGGGTCGACGTACGCGGCGATCTCCACGCGCGATCAGTCGGCGGCCGACATGGAAAAAGCGAAGAAGTACTACCAGCGCTTCCTCGAGGTGGCGTCGGCCGACGACGAGTACGTGCCGAAGGTGAAGGCGATCCTCGATCAAGCTGGCGAAAGCGACGAGCCGCGTAAGCTTCCTCCGCAGCTCAAGGACGGCAACTACCACGCGACGTTGTTCCGTCTGGGCCAGCAGGCGCGTGAGTCCGGTCGTCCGTTCGACGCTGCGCGGTACTTCCGCTCCATCGTCGAGACACCGGGCGCTCCGAATGATCTCGTCGTGAAGGCGATGAACGAGCTCGCCGAGCTGCGCATGGACGCGCGCGAGCTCTACCTGCGCGGGTATCAGCTCAAGGAATCCGACCCCGTCGAGGCGGCGAAGTATTTCCAGCAGGTCGTCGAGATGACGCCCGACGACGATGAGACGCACCAGAAGGCGAAGAGCCGCTTGCAGGAGCTGAAGCGGCAGACCGGCGTTCCCATCGCGCAGAGCTCCATGACCTTGAAGGTGGGCCAGAAGGTGACGCTCAAGTTCCCCGGGCTCGCGCGAGTCGCTCTCGGAGACCCTTCGGTGCTCGACGTGCGCACCATCGGTGGTGATCAGTTGCTGCTCATCGGGAGCGAACCGGGGACGACGACGTTGCTGCTCTGGCTCACCAGCGGGCAACGCGAGTCGCGCGTGGTGACCGTTTCGAAGTAAGCGCTGAGCCGTGGCCAGCAAGCGCGGCGGCATCATCGAACTGTCGATGCAGGGACGCGGACCCCAGCGCGGGTTCGTGTTCGACCCGCATCGTCTCGCGCTGCCGTGCTGGGCCGAGGTGAAGCCCGCGCTGCTGCTCACGCTCGATCGCCACTTCGACACCGTGCCGCCCGTCGAGCCGGTTCCGTCGGGCCTGAGCAACGACGAGCTCGATCGCCACGCACGCGAGCGGCTCGACCACCGCAACTTCGATCACATCGTCGGAGCGCAGCAGGCCGGAGTGATCACCGACGCCATCATCGTCGCGCGCGCGAAGCCGGTGGGCGCGGTCGATCGTTTCGTGAGCGCAGCCACCGTCGATCTGCTGTCGGCCGAGTGGGGAACGCCGCGCGCGTCACCCGAGAGCCGGCGCGCGCACGAGCTGGTGACGAAAGCCGAGAAGATCATTCTCGACGTCGATCTCGATTGCTTCACCACTCCGAGTGACGCCGACCCGACGACGGTGGTGCCGTGGTCGCGCGAATTGATTCGCGACTTCGTCATGCCGCGCGGAAGCGACGGGTTCTGGAACGACGTGCTCGGCAAGTGCGTGCTGCTCACCTTCGCGCGTGAGCCGTCGCACTGCGGGGGTCTCATCGCGGCCGGCCGGCTCTTCGAGCACGCTGCGCAGGTGTTGTTCGTCGAGTTGCTGCGCGGCGATCTGCCCTGACGCTCGGGTTCAGAATGTCGATGCGTACAGAAGATCTTGCAGCACCTTGAGCGCGGTCATGCGCAGGTTCGTGCCGTCAGCCGAGGGAATGGTCGTGCAGTACTTCTTCTTCCCCTCGATGAGACAGCCGTGCTGGTACTGCGTGTCCTTGAGAACGCTCTTCTTCTTGTCCTCGGGCGTCTTGCGAATCGCGACGAGCGCCGCGTCGACCTTCGCGGGCTCCTTCAACTGAACGGTCTTCTTCTCGGGAGCGAGCTCGATGTCGGAGTTCCGGCCCGACGACTCGTAGGAGATGGTGAGCTCGGTGCCCTTCACCACGAACGTGGTGGTCGACGAAGACGCGTCGCGTGACGCCTCGCCGCTCTCCATCTCGAGAGTGAAGTCGGCCGCGTTCGCAGCCGATGCCAAAACCAACGCGGAAACGATGATCGATCTCATGGGACCCAACGCATGCAAGCACGCGGGTTCTTCTGCTTCAAAGAAAGCGCCTCACCAGGCATCTGATCTGATTCTCGTTTCGAGAGGAACATCCACGCCGCATGCGCCGACGTGGACTCTTCGAAGTGCCGCCTGTCGTCGTTCGCGCACTTGGCGTGCGCCCGTCTCGTGCAGCGCCTGCGCGTGTGGGAATTCACGACCAGCTCTTTCGCGCGATCATCGCGCTGCACGGCGCGCTCGACGCCTTGTTGCGTGAGCAGCCCGTCGCTGGTGCGCGAGTTCGCGGGCCGCGCTGAGTTGATGTCTGAGCGCTTCGTCGATCAGCGCCTGAAGGGCACCATCGCCGATCTCGTGGCGCGCGTTCCTCTGCGTGGAGGACGTCAGGCCTGGGTGTTCTGTCTGCTCGAGCACAAACGAACCCAGGAGCGGGCGCTCGCGATTCAATTGCTTCGCTACCAGGCGTCTCTCTACGCGTGGCTCGCGAAGCATCGACGGGCAGGGGAACCGGTGCCGTTTGTCGTGCCGCTCGTCGTGTACAACGGCGTCAAGCCGTGGCGCCTCGGTCAAAGCTTCGCCGAGGTCATGGGCATCGCGGCCGCTCACCGAGCCGACGCATTGGACTTCAAGATTCAGGTCCTCGACCTCACGGCGGTGCGGGCGGCGGCGCTCTCGAGCCACCGCGCGCTCCGTGGCGGACTCACCGCTCTGAAGGCAGCAACGGTGACGCGGCGACAGCAGGCCTCGCTGATGCGGAGCGCGCTGAGCGATCTCGGAGGTGACCACTCGACCGTCGCGACGGCAGTCAGCTATTTTCAAAACATCGGGCAGGTCCGCGACATTGAAGCGGCGCTCGCGAAGGACGAGGAGAAGACGCAGATGCAGACCGCAGCGCAGTACTACAGAGCGAAGGGCCGCCGAGAAGGCCTCGAGAAAGGTCTCGAGAAAGGTCTCGAGAAGGGCATCGCCAAGGGCCTCGAGAAAGGCCTCGTGAAGCTCACCGAGGTTCTGCGCTCGAAGATCCAGCGGCTGCTGGGCAAGCGCGCCGCAACGTTGTCGCCGGCCCAGCGTCGCTTGCTCGCAACGGCCGACGTGAAGTCGCTCGAGGCCATGCTCGACGCGCTCATCGATCAGCGACCGCTGCGCACCGTCTTCAAGAGCTGACGAACACCGTCCCGCGGCTTCCCGGTTCGCGAGCCTCTTCGAGAATCGCCGACTCCGGGCTGAGCCCCACGATGTGAATGGCGCCGATGCCTTCCTCGAGCATCGCGAGCGACTCCTCGACCTTGGGGATCATTCCACCCTGAATCACACCGTTCGCGATCTGCGCGCGGCCCTCGCCGGGCGTCAGCTTCGCGATGCGGGTGTGGGGATCATTCTTGTCGCGCAGCACGCCAGGCACGTTCGAGACCAGGAACAGCCGCTGCGCCTGCAGCCGCGAAGCGAGCCGCGTCGCCACCGTGTCGGCGTTCACGTTGAACACGTTGCCGTGCGCGTCACCCGCGAGGCACGCGATCACCGGCACCACGCCCGCCTTCGCGAGCGACTCGAGCAAGGTGACGTTCACCTGCGTGACGTCGCCCACCAGTCCGTAGTCGACCGACTCGCCACCGACGTCGACCGGCGGCCGCCGCGTCGCCTCGATGAGTCCAGCCGACACGCCGCTCGTCGCGATCGCGGTGACGCCCGCCATGCGCATCGCCTGCGCGACGTTCACGCCGACGCCGCCGAGCGCCTGCTTCATCACCTCGAGCGTCGCTTCATCGGTCACGCGCTGGCCGGCGACCTGCTTCGTCACGAGGCCCATGCGCTTGCTGAGCTCGGTCGCCTGCGGCCCACCGCCGTGCACCACCGCCACCTTGAAGCCGTCTTCGAGGAACGCCTGCACCGCGCGGCCCACGGTCGCCGAGAGCTTCTTCACGTCCTGCGCGAGCTCTCCGCCGATCTTCACGACGTACCAACCAGTGGCCATGCGGCGGCGATCTATTCGCGCGCCCGCCCTGCGAAAACATGAAACAAGACCTCATGACTGAAACGGCCGCTCGCCGCATCGCGCTGTTCATCGACTTCGAGAACCTGGTGACCAACACCGGCATCACGCCGTCGGACTTCGACTTGCAGCCTTCGCTCGATCGTCTGCTCGAGCACGGCAAGGTCATCTTCCGCCGCGCGTATTGCGACTGGTCGCGCTTCAAGGAAGCGAAGCAGAACCTGCACGAGCTCGGAGTCGAGCTGGTCGACGTGCCGCCCTCCACGCGCGCCGGCAAGAACTCCGCCGACATGCGCCTCGTCATCGACGCGCTCGAGCTCTGCTACGCGCGCGAACACATCGACACCTTCGTGATCGCCAGCGGTGACTCCGACTTCGTGCCGCTCGCCAACAAGCTGCGAGAGAACGACAAGTACGTCATCGGCCTGGGCGTGAAGAACTCCACGTCGCCGATCTTCGTGAAGGCGTGCGACGAGTTCCTGTACCTGCGCAGCGAAGGCCGCGGGCGTCGTGACGAGTCCAAACGGGAGCCGCGCCCACCGCAGAAGGAACGCACCGGTGGCGAAAAGCGCCGCGAGATTCCCGAGATCGCGCGCGAGGTGGTCGGCAGCCTGCTCGGCCGCGCCACGCAGCCGCTCAACCCGTCGTTCATCAAAGAGACCATCGTCCGCAAGTCGCCCGACTTCGACGAGCGCGAGCACGGCTTCTCGAGCTTCAACCGCCTGCTCGAGGCGATGGAAAAGGAAGGCCTGCTCCAGCGCATTCAGCAGGGCCGCCAGTGGTACGTGGTGCCGAAGGACGGCGCTCCCGCTCCGGCCGCAGGCGGCAAATCGGCTTCGGCGGATGACGGCGAAGAGATCATTCCCGACCCCGAGGAGTGAATTCCCGGGCCAGTTGATCCACACTGACGCGCTTTCCAAACCGCAACCCAACCTCAGCGAAAGACCCCGATGACCATCCGCACCACCAAGCGCGTCGATACCCTGTTGTCGAACAAGACGATCAACAAGGAGTCGAACGACTACCACGCGTACGGCCGCACGATTCCGGGCCACACGCCGCCGCTGTTCGGCCAGCAGTACAAGTTCGGCAAGGCCGAGGCGCAGAAGCTGAGCAAGGCGATCATCGGCAACTACGACGCGGCGACCAGCAAGCGGGTGCTCAAGGAAGTCTTCGCGCGCTCCAACACCAACCAGATGAGTAAGGGCACCATCGCGCTGACCCGCGACGGCGCGGCGGAGCTCAACAAGCTCGCCAAGCAGCTCGGCGTCGACGTGACCTTCAAGTCCGGCCAGCCGCGCCCGATTCACCCGGTCGGCTGAGATGGGCAAGCGCTCGCTGAAAACCGACGCCGAGGTGAAAGCCGAAGTCGACGGCTTGCTCGGTCAGTTCGGAGTCGTCGGAGAGGCCGACCCTTCCTTCGACGACGAAGCGCAGCCGAAGGTGAAGAACGGCGAGCAGACTGAAGAGCTGCCGCCGTCCGCCGACTCCAACGCGCTGTGGAAGTGAAGAGCAGGGCTTCGTGCAAACGAGCGGGAAGAGAGCAGGCGCTGATTCCCGCGCGGCACCGTCGTGGCGAAAGCTGCGCGCCGCGCGGGGGGCGCGACTCGAACGAGCGCTGTTCGAACTCCCGAAGGGCCGCGTGCCGAAAGACGACGCCGCGCGCCGCTTCTGGTCCGAGCGCACGTGGAGCGAGTTCGCTGCCGTCCCCGCCATCTCCCAGGTGGTGCTGGCGCTGGTGCGGGTGGGCGCTCCGCTCGAGACCCTGGGCGCGTACACCGCGATCGCCGACGACGAAGTTCGCCATGCGACGTTGAGCCGCGATCTCGCCGAGCGTCTCGGTGGCTACGTCGACGAAATCCCGGTCGGCCTCGCGTACGCACCGCGCGAGCTGGCGACGGCGTCGAGCATTCCCGTGCACGTGTGGGCGCTCGCCAATGGCTGCTTCAGCGAGACGGTGTCGCTGGCGTTGATTCAGCAGAGGCACGCGCAGACGAAGCACCCCGTCATTCGCGCGGTGCTCGCCGAGACGTTGAAAGACGAAGCGGTGCACGTGCGCGTGGCGTGGGAACTCGCCGCCAATCTGTTGCCGCGTTTGCCAACAGAAGAGCGGGCGGCACTCGGGGAGTACGGCAACGAGCTGGCGAACATGCTCCGCGCGACGTTCGGCACCGCGGGGCTCCCGCAGCCGCTGCGAGCGTCCGAGCGCAAGCTGCGAGATCGCACCGCGGCGAAAGGGCTCGGCTCGTTGACGGCCGACGACGAAGACGCGGTCGTTGAACGTGCGCTGGAAGAGATCGAGCAGCGGCTTTCAGTTCTGAAATTGCGTCTGCGAAAGTGAAGCGCGGGCGCGGTTGTCGGTGTCTGTAGTCTCGCCACGTTGCGTCAGGCGCAGTCAGGCGCAGATCGTGCTGAGCGGCGCGCCATGACACACGCTCACAAGGGAGTGACCATTCAGGCGGTGGTTCACGTCCTCGAGCGCATGGGTGCGCTGCGGCCGGTGCTGGAGCACGTGTCACCCGACAGCCGCATCTCGCTCGAGTATCCCCATCACCGCCGGTATCACCCGGGCACCGTGCTCGACGAGACGATGGCCGCGGTCGCGCGACTTCACGGAGCTGACGCAGTCGGCAAGGTCATGTACTCGGCGATGGAGACCACGCTCGAAGGCGTCGTTGCTCCGCTCGCGCGTGTGTTCATGGCGATGAACGGTGGCGGACCCGGCGCGTTGCTCGAGCGGCTCGAGGTGTTGATCGGCGCGGGCGCGATGGGCTTTCGGGTCTCGTGGCAGCCGGACCAGCAGAACGGCTGCGCAGGACGCGCGGTGTTCACCACCGACTCGATGCTGCCGAACGAGGCTGACTACTCGTGGAAGGGCACGCTCGAATACCTGCTCGCGTTTTCGAAAGTGCAGGGTGTGGTGACGATCTGCCCGCGCGAGCAGGGCGGGCGCGCGTGTGTGCTCCGCGTGAGCTGGAACCCGGAGCAGCACGCGACGCACTGAGCGTCAGCGCAGGCAGTACTCACTGCTGAACGTGCCGCTGAACGGCACTGCGCCGCCGTCGCTCTGACCGAACTGCACGTCGAAGCTGCCGCTCACCGAGCAGTTCTGAACCGTGGTGAGCGTGAAGGAGCCCTCGGTCGCGATGTTGAGGCCGCCGTCGAAGATGCCGAGCCCGATGAACGACGCTGCTCCGCCGTCGGCGTGACCGCTCACCGGGTACGTGCCCGCCGAGATGCGATCGGACGCGTGGTTGATCACCGTGACGAAGAAGCCATCACCATCGGGCCCCGCATCTGCGCGCGCTGCGCAGGAGATCGACTTCTTCAGCAGCTGCACGTCGAGCTGCGCGCCGTTCACCACGCCGGAGTCGGGATCGCGGTACTGCCCCGAGCGTTGGTACGAAGAGCCGACCGCGAATTGCTGAGCGCCCTGTGTGGAGCCGCTGCCAGCAGGCGTGGTCCCGCTCGTACAACTCACGCCGGAGTCGGGGTCGTTGCTCGGCAGTGGAGTGAAGTTGCACGCCGAAAACGCAGACAACGCAAACACTGCCAGGAGCAGGAGTCGGTTCATGGTGCCGCCGCCGTGTGCAGCGTGCGTGCCTTCACGCAACCGCGCGAGTCGTCACGGATCGAGCACACGCGCTGCGGGGCTTTCGCGCACGCGTGTGACGAGCCCGCCCTGACAGCGACGTCAGAACGAGATGCCAGGCCAGGTCGGCAGCGGAGCGTCGGCCTTCGGCGGCAACAGCACGCCCATCGGGTACACGCACGACGTACCCATCAAGATGCCCGCGGGCCGGTGATTGCCGCTCGCCTTCACGCCAGAGAACGGAAGCCGCCCGCTCGCGCCAGCGCTCGATCGATTCCAATGCAACACGCCGACGCGCAACGCATCGGCCGCGCGCTCGAAGAACTCAGCCGAGCGCGTGAAGACCGCCGCGCTCAAACCGAACTGCGTGTCATTGGCGTGGGAGATCGCCGCGTCGACGTCGTCGACGACGATCACCGCGAGGTCGGGCGCGAAGAGCTCGGTGTCGGTGTAGCCCGCGACGTTGGTCACACCGCCGCGCGCCACGTGCACCGCGGGCTTCACGTAGAAACCCTTCGTGCGCGCTTCGACGAGGCCACCGGGCACGAGCGCCTCGAAGCCACCGCTCACCGCTTTCTTCTGCGCGTCGAGCAGCTGCTTGCGCGTGCCTTCGCTGATCACCGGACCCATGAACACGCCCTCATCGGACGGATGTCCGACCTTCACCGAGCGCGCGGCGACGGCGAGCTTCTCGACGAACTGGGTCGCCACGCCGCGGGTCACGTAGATGCGCGACGTCGCCGTGCAGCGCTGGCCCGCGGTCGCGAAGCCTGAGAACGCGATCTCCCGAACGGCGCGATCGAGATCGACGTCGTCGAACACCAGCGACGCGTTCTTTCCGCCGAGCTCGAGGGCGATGAGCACTCCGGGCCGGTGCGCGTTGGCGGCGACGATCTGCTGACCGACGGGAACCGAGCCGGTGAAGAGCAGCGCGTCGATGCCCGCGTGCGTCGAGAGGTGTTGCGCCACCGGCACCGCGCCCTGCACGACGTTGAACACGCCCGCGGGGAAGCCTGCTTCCTGGAAGCACTTCGCCATCCAGAACGCGGTGTGACCACCCTTGTCGCTCGGCTTGAAGACGACGGTGTTGCCGGTCAGCAGCGCGGGGACGATCTGCCCGTTGGGCAAATGACCCGGGAAGTTGAACGGCCCCAACACCGCGACGACGCCGTGCGGGCGATGACGAATTTCTCCGGGGAGATCATCGATGCGCTGATCGCGCGTGAACTGCACGCCTTCTCCGAGCGTGACGTCGACCTTGGTGATCATCGCCTGCACTTCGGTCTTCGCTTCCCACAGCGGCTTGCCGATCTCGCGCGAGATGGCCTTCGTCAGATCATCGAGGTGCGCCTTCAGCGCCGCCTGGTACTTCTTGAGCAACTCCGCGCGCGCGGCCTGGCCCAGCTTTCTCCACGCGGGAAAAGCCGAGCGCGCCGCGCCGACCGCCGCATCGACCTGCGAACGAGCCCACGGGGCAACCTGCACCACGTCACTCAGATCAGCCGGAGAGGGCACCGCCAACTCGCCCTCGGGAGCCGCCGCCACGACGAATTCACCGCCGATGAAATCGGTCTTCATGCGCGAGCTGTATCGTGCGCTTCAGTTGAAGTCATGGTGCCGCGTCGCTGCGCACCTGCCCGAGCGTTAGCGTGCCGCTCATGCTCACCCTCACTGCGCAGCTCGTCGGCATCGCGGCGTTCTTCGTCGTCACGGTCGTGCTCGGAATTGCGATTCGTCGCGACCCCACCAAAGACGCAGCGCAGCGGCTGAGCCGCATCAGCCACACGTTCTTCTGGCTGAGCCTGGTTCCGCTCTACGCGGGCGTCATCATTCCCGGGCTCACACACTTCGACGAGCTGCTCGGCATCTCGGCGCTCCCGTTTCCCATCGCGCGTTGGATTCTCGGAGTGCCGATGGCGCTCGCCGGTCTCTTCTATTCAGTGGCCTCGATGCGAGCGTTGAAGAACCTCGGCTCGGGCTCGATGGCGTTCAAGCTCACCAAGATGGTCGTCGCGAAAGACGTCTACGAGCGCGTGCGCAACCCGATGTCGCTCGGGCTCTACCTGCAATTCACCGCCGTGAGTCTGCTCGCTGGCTCGACGACGTTGCTGCTGGTGGTCGTGCTCTACACGGCCGCGCATGCCTTCAATCTGCGCTTCTTCGAAGAGCGGGAGCTCAGCGCGCGTTACGGCGCGTCGTACGACGAGTACCGTGCGCGGGTGCCGTTCTTGATCCCCCGCTTCGGATGAACACGGACTTTCTCGAATCGATCTTGCGCGATCCGGACGACGACGCGCCGCGGCTGGTGTGGGCCGACGCGTTGGAAGAGCAGGGCGATCTGCGCGGTGAATATCTGCGTCTCGAAGTGAAGTGGCGTCGCGAGCGGCGGCCGGAACCCGACGACGCGACCGCGTGGGAATGCGTGTTGCTGAAAACCGGGCCCAACAAGATTGGGTGCATCAAGGCGATTCGCGAGATCACTGCGTTCGGACTCAAGGCGGCGAAGGACGTGGCCGATCTCGCTCCTGCGCATGTGCAGCGCGTGTCGCTTCAGGAAGCGGTCGCGCAACGCGCGTGGCTGAGCACGGTCGACGGTGTGAAGGCGACGATTCGCCGAACGCGCACCGAGTCAGGAGTGGGCGAGCGATTGTGGCTGCAGCTCCTCGAGCTCACCGAACGCTTGAAGGGCACGCACGCCGAGTGGCTGCGCGCCGTGAATCGCACGCACGCGCTCTGGGTGCCGCAGCCGCCGAGTGAAGAGACGGTGAACAAGCTGAACCAGGCGCTCCCGATGTCGTACGCCGCCGGAATGCTGCTCGGCATCGCGTGGAGAATGCCGGCGAACGGACCGGTGACACTCCGCGAAGGGTTGGAGCGCAACGCAGCCGCGCGCGCCTTGTCGCTTTTCGAGCCGGAGGAAAAGCCGGAGCTTCGCCGCTCGAAATGCTTCTTCGATTGGCCCGCGGGGAGTTGAGCGCCGCCGTCGGCTGTGGGAAGAGGCGCGCGTTTTCCATGAGACCTGGGCTTCGGCCCTGTGTCTGTGCCCCGGAGGCTTCACACATGACTCGACTTTCGACTTCTCTGGCTGTTCTTACCTTCGCGATCGCCACGACCGCGCAGGCTGGTGGTCCCACGGCGTACGCGCAGGGCAACTTCTTCATCGCGAAGAACAAGCTCTCGGCGGTGAACTACCGCGCGGGCACGATGTTGCCGGTCGGTGCGAAGGTCGAAGTCCTCAAGCTCAACGAGGACGAGGTGAAGTGCAAGATCATCGACACCGGCGTGGAGTTCGAGTTCGAGTCGCACAAGTCGCTCGGCAAGACGGCGCGCGATCTCTTCAAGGGCTTCTTCAACGAGACCGACCCGGCGCCGAAGCTCGCGGCGTTCCCGAAGGAATTCCAGGGCCCGATCAAGGCCGGTGAGATCGCGGTCGGCATGTCGCGCGAGATGGTGTTGATGTCGATGGGCCCGCCGCCTCCGCACAAGACGGTGTCGCTCGAGGCCAGCAAGTGGATCTACTGGCAGAGCAAGATGGCGCAGATCGAAGTGAACTTCGTCGACGGCAAGGTCGAGTCGTTCGGTCCGCTCGGCAAGGCTGAGAAGAAGCCGTTCCTGGGTGGCATCTTCGAGAAGAAGGAAGAGCCGAAGGAGATGATGTTCGCCAAGGCGAACCTGCACCACGACGAGGGCACGGTGTCGTGGGTGAACTACCAGAACGGCCCGATCATCCCCTTCAACTCGAAGATCGAGATCGTCTCGAAGGGCAGCGACTCGGTGAAGTTCAAGATCGTAAACGAGGACAAGACGTTCGTGTTCGAGAACGACAAGCGCTCGGGCAAGGACGTGTGGTCGCTCTTCCAGCAGGTGTTCGCGGCTGACGATCAGGCCGCGGCGCTCGCGAAGTTGTCGGCAGACGACAAGAAGATGGTGTCGGCGGCCGAGGTGCAGGTCGGCATGTCGCGTGAGGCCGTGCGCATGGCGTGGGGCCCGCCGCCTCCGCACATGACGCCGTCGTTCGACTCGACGACGTGGACGTACTGGAAGACCAAGATGGTGAAGGTCGCCGTCACGTTCAAGAACGACAAGGTCGCCGAGATCAAGTGACGAAGTCAGGGGCTCGGGGCGTGGGATGATTCGCCGATGCGGATCATCACCAACCCCGGCAGCAACCTCGACGAAGACCTGACGCTGTCGCTCGACGTCAATCTGCTTCCGCAGAAGATCGTCGTCGACGGCATCAGTCGTGACACGCGCGGGACGATCGATTTCGCGCAAGTCGACGAGTGGGTGAAGAAGGCGCTGAAGCACCCGCACGTGCAGGGCACCACCGAGCCGGAGTTCATCGAGTACTTCGGTTCGTTGGTGAAGAAGGACCCTGAGCTGTTGGTGGTGATGACGTCGCGGAAGTTGATCGGCTCGCATGACGCGGCCGTGTCCGCCGCGAAGAAGATCTCCGGAGCGAAGATCGAAGTCGTCGACTCCCTCGTCACCGACGTGGGCGCGGGTCTGGCGACGCTGGCAGCGGTTCAAGCGCGCGCCGCGGGGCTCGATCTCGCGAAGGCTGCCGCGTTCGTTCGCAAGTTCGTCGCGAGAGGCCGCAACGCGTTTCAGGTCGCGACACTCGAGAACCTGATCAAGGGCGGGCGCGTGGGAGCGGTGCAGGGCTTCGTGGCGAACTTCCTGAACATCAGACCGATTCTGAGCGTGGAAGACGGGCTGGTGCAGTCGGTCGGGAAGACGAGCTCGAAGGCCGACCCGGCAGAGAAGCTGACGGAGTACCTGACGCAGAAGCTCGACCCGAAGCTGCCGGTGTGGATCGCCGTGTCGCACGGGCGAGCACCGGAAGCTGCAGAGCGCGTCGCGACGCGGCTGCGCGAGGCGTTTCCGAAGCACGAGTACGTGCTCGTTCGCCCACTTTCTCCGAGCATCTATCTGCACCTCGGACCGGGAGCGGTGACGGCGTGGATCTATCCGCTCGACGGGCTCGAGCTCCGCCTCCGGCCGGGGTGAGGGCCGAACGGCAAGATCGCCCGCAACGAATTCAAAACCGGCGTGTTGGACCTGAATATGCGCATCGCATCGCTGGCAGTCGTGTCGCTGGTGTTCGCCTGTGGAACGCCGTCATCTCCGGAAGACGCCGGAACAACTGGAGGAGGAGCGACCGGAGGCGGGGCAGCCACCGGAGGCGGGGCAGCAACGGGAGGCGGAGCAGCAACGGGAGGCGGAGCAGCAACGGGAGGCGGAGCAGCAACGGGAGGCGGCGCAGCGACGGGAGGCGGCGGTGGAGCGACGACCGACGCCGGAGTCACCACGTGCCCGGCCACCGGAATGGGAGCCATCACCGCACCGGCCGGCTGTTTCGTCTTCACGCCCGTCGACACGGGAGCGAGCGCGCAAGGCGACAACGCGACGGACAATCACTACGCGCTCGAGCCGGCAGGAACTCCGCGCAACACGTTGCTGCTCTTCTTCAACGCGAGCCTGGCGAGTCCCTCGCGGCAGATCCCCGACGCGACGCAGAACTTCTACAACGCGGCAGCGAACTCGGGCTTCCACGTGCTCGCCATCGCGTACAGCAGCACGCAGGTCCTGGGCATCACCTGCAACAACGACGCGCCGTGTTTCGCGAAGGCGCGCAAGACGATCATCCGCGGCATCGCCGAACCCGGAGTCGCGCAGGGCCTCGCGAACATCCGCGAAGACGAAGGAGTGGTCTGGCGCCTCGACGCCGCGCTGCAACGCCTCGCGCAGAGCCGGCCGGGGCAGGGGTGGGATCAATTCCTCCAGGCTGGAGCAACTCCTGAAGCGCGGCTCGTCACCACGAAGATGGCGACCGCCGGTCACTCTCAAGGTGGGGGCCACGCTGCGTTCTTCGCGAAGCTCTACCCGGTGACGCGAGTGGTGCAGCTCTCATCGACGTGCGACGTGACGAGCGGCAACACGCCCGCGCCGTGGACGTCGGACGGACAATGGATGACTCCGCCTGCGACGACGTTCGTCGGCTTCGCGACGATGGGCGACACGATCTGCCCGGGTCACGTCGCGATCTGGACGGCGATGGGAATGAGCGCGTCGCGAGAATTCGACGACGCGCAGGTCTGCAACGGAGCGAGCAGCCACACGGGTTCGATCAACTGCCCGATGAACTACGCGAAGTGGCTGACGCTCTTCTGAACAAAAACTCCCTCTCCCCCGAAGGGGAGAGGGTCGGGGAGAGGGCCCAGACAGTTCTTAAAGCGCGGTACCCACCACCAGCTCGACGTTCATGTTCCCGCGAGTGGCCTTCGAATACGGGCACACCTGATGAGCGGCCTCGAGCACCTGCTGAGCCTGCGCACGCTGCAGCTCGGGGAAGTTCCCGGTGAGCTTGGTCGAGATCCAGTACCCATCATCGGAGCCCTTGTTGAACGTGACATCGGCGGTGATGGTGAACGGCGTGTTGATCTTCATGCCGCGAGCGACGAGGCCGACGGCGCCCGCGAAGCAAGCCGAGTAGCCGGCCGCGAAGAGCTGCTCCGGGTTGGTGCCGACCGCTCCGTCGCCGCCCATGGTCTTCGGCACGGTGAGGTTGAAGTCGATGAGACCGTCGGACGACTTCACGTTGCCGTTGCGGCCTCCCTTCGAGGTGGCGTGAGCGGTGTAGAGGGGCGTGAGCGAAATGGCGGACATGGTCATTCTCCTTGAGCTGCGTTGGAGGTGTCCGTGTTCGCCGCACGGAGCGCCTGAGTGAGACCATTCAGCTGCGAGCGCAGCTGGGCGATGGCCGGAAGATTCATCCCAAAGTGGCAGACGAGCTCTTTGGGGACGTTGAGGGCTTTGCGCTTCAGCGCGCGGCCGGAAGCGGTGAGTGAGATGCGAACGACGCGGTTGTCCTGATCATCGCGCGAGCGGGTGACGAGGCCCTGGCGTTCCATCTTCTGCAGCAGCGGAGTGAGCGTGCCCGAGTCGAGCGCGAGGCGATCACCGAGGTGTCGCACCGAAATCCCCTCCTCCTCCCAGAGCACGAGGAGCACGAGGTACTGCGGGTACGTGACCTTGAGCGGAGCGAGGAGTGGCCCGTACGCCGCCGTCATGGCCCGCGAAGCCGCGTAGAGGCTGAAGCAGAGCTGCGAATCGAGGGCCAGCACGTTCATGGACGCAATGTGCACATGAGAACGATTGTATGCAACTAAATTTGAAACAATCGATTCGCGGGTCTCGAAAAACGAGCACTTGCCTCCCTCTCCCCCGATAGGGGAGAGGGTCGGGGAGAGGGCCCAGTGATCGGCATCGACTTCGGAACCAGCAACACAGCAGTCGCGCTCCCGACGGGTGAAGTCCTGAAGATCGATCGAGGCAGCCCACTCTCCCGCACCGTCCTCTTCTTCCCGGAAGACACGACGGAAACGCTCGCGGGGAGCGAAGCGATCGAGCGCTACCAGGAAGACAACGCGGGGCGGTTCATTCAGTCGATGAAGACCTGGCTGCCGGCGCAGAGCTTCACGCGCACGCAGCTGCGGAACCGGACGCTCTCGCTCGAAGAGCTGATCGCAATCTTCCTGCGCAAGGTGCGGACGGTGGTGCTCGAGCAGGGCCACGCGACGGACTCGGTGGTGCTCGGGCGGCCTGCGCGGTTCTCGAAGGACCCGAAGGTCGACGCGTTCGCGCAGGACCGGCTGCGGAAGGCGGCGGAGCTGGCTGGCTTCGGGAGCGTGCGGTTCCTGATCGAGCCGATCGCGGCGGCGCTGGCGTACGAGGCGAAGTTGGAACGGGAAGAAGTGGTGTTGGTGGCCGACTTCGGAGCCGGCACGAGTGACCTGACGGTGATGCGGCTGGGCCCGTCGAGGAAGGGCAAGCAGGACCGCAGTGGAGACGTGATCGCGAGCGGCGGTGTGTACGTGGGCGGAGACCGCTTCGACGCGGCGATCATGAAGTCGAAGCTGTTCGTCCACTTCGGGCACGGGTCGACGTACGAGCCGGCGCTGATGGCGAAGCGCATGGAGATGCCGACGTACGTGTCGAGCCGGCTGCTCTCGTGGAATGAGATGTCATTGATTCGCGAGAAGAAGACGCGGGAGCTGATCGAGCTGATGTTGAAGTCGAGCGATCGGAAGCCGGCGATCGAGGCGCTGCACGATCTCGTGATGTACAACCTGGGCTTCCGGCTCTACCGGGCGATCGAAGCGGCGAAGGTGCGGTTGTCGACCGAGGACGTGACGACGCTCGACTTCGAGGAAGAGCGCATCTCGATTCACGAGACGATCACGCGAGCGGAATTCGAGACGGCGTCAGCGCACCTGATCGACGAGCTCGAGGAGTGCACGGACGAGGTGATGTCGCAGGTGCCGGAGGGGCTGCAGATCGACTCCGTGTTCCTGACCGGAGGCAGTTCGCACGTCCCGTCCGTCCGTCGCCTCTTCGCGAAGAAGTTCGGCGAGTCGAAGCTGCGAACGGCCGATGCGTTCACCTCAGTCGTCGAGGGTCTCGGCCGCTCGGCGATCTGAGCCAACGCATTGAATTGACGCGAGCGTATTGGAGTCAGCTGAGCGCGCTCATATCGTCGTCGTGAGATGACGATTGAGGACGATTTCGACACAGGCGACTGGATGCGTGCCCCTTGGTTCACCAAGGGCAACGCGTGGCGAGAAGAGTTTGACGCATTGGGTTTGCCACTTGAGGAGCGGGAGCGCCTTGTGCCGACTCTCGCGACCGTATTCGACAAGGCGCATTGCATAGCCGCTCACGCACTGCCCACGGCGCAACAGGACGAGCGCGAAGCCGATGACGAGCCGAAGGAACCAGCGCTTCTGCGGGTTCCGGAACTCTTTGGCGTTCCGTCGAATCCGGCATCCGTCGCTCCGCGTCTGTGGATGGCATCGAATCTCATGACGGTCGGGTCAGACATCGCTTCGTCCTACCTGCGGAGGCTGCAAATAGCAGATTCCCACGACGAGACTGCGTTCGAACTCGCAGTCTTTGGCAACCTCTTGCGAGCGGGATTCCCTGTCAAACGCATTCCTGAACACAAATCCGATCCTCGCCCAGATCTACTGCTCGAGTGTCGAGGCCGTCGCTACGAGATCGAAGTTAAGAGAACCAACCATCCGGACCTTTCTCGGATGGCGGCGCAGCTGACGCAGGCGCTTCGTACAGACACGTTGACCCTTCCCGGAGTTCGGATGACTCTTCTTGGGTCACAGCATCTCGACGATCTGGTTCTCGATCGGCCAAGTCAGTTCGTCGCGATCCTTCCGCGCGTAGCTCGTGAGTTCAGGGCTGCAGCCCGAACGCTGAAGCCGAACGCAGCCGCGCGTATCGCAGTCGGAGAGCTGGGCGAAATTGTGTGTGAGTTGAGTGAACGCAGCGCAGTTGCGGACGCGATCTTGCCGGACCTGCGCGACGCTAAGAAGACGAGCCGCGTAATTCGCAACATTCGGAAGGCAGCCTCGCAGTTCTCTGATTCGAGTTTGGGAATCGTAGTCGTCGCATTGTCGCATTTCGCGGATGCCTTTGAGGTCGAAGCCGCAGTTGTTCGACTCGCGCGACACGACGAGCAATTGGGGCGTTCCCGGATGGTCGTGCTCTGTGACGCGCTCTATCAGCCGCACGGGAACATTCTGGCGCCCCGTCCGCTCGTTCATGTCTTCTGTCCGCGCCCCTTCCGCAGACTCAGCAAGTTCGAACTCGAAATCGCACACACTGTCGCTTCAAATCCGGTCGGCCGTGCTGCGGCGATGCCGCGCTCAATGAGACTTGCGACCGATCGGCCGAAGACCGCGGTTGTTCATCTTGGTACCATCGAACTCAAGGTCCCGGGTGAGAGTGCCACGCTGACGATAGGCAGTTCAGACCTCGAAATGCCGCCGCTGCCCAGACGGAGCACCTAGCAAAGCCGACGCGATGCATGCTCCTGACCGCAATCGGCGCACGTAGCATGCGAAATGCGCTATCGGCAGCGCGATCTGGCTTCGCATTTAGGGGAGCAAGCTTGGCGTGCTGACTCGCACGTTGCTCAGGTATGGCAACGGGTCGAGAGCAAGACTCAGCACTCCTGCGACGGCTTGAGTCAATGTCATGAAGAGTGTGAGAAGAGCGACATCGGAGGCTTCGACGACGCTCCATTTTCCGGCGGGCGTCTGCGAGCGCATTGCGTTGCTGATGAAGGATAGGGGAGCATTGTCGTAAGTCAGCAATCCTCGTCCTAGAACGAATACGCCGTCGAAGGAGGTGCTGGGAATGGCCACTCGCTCGTCCAACGTCGGGGGAAGCGCAGGTGGCGACTGTATGCCGAGCGCCGAGTGAATCGGGGCAATCCAACTATGCACAGTGCTCATCTGTTTTGGACCATCGTACGCGACGATGTATGTAAGAACCTTGGGCGGGATGTATCCAGATGAGAAGCCGCCGCCGCGACTCGGTGTCAGGTTCTTCAGGTAGCCGGCAGCTCTTGTTGCATTCTCGAGTTCCGCTCTGGTGAGAGTGGACTTGACCTCGATTGTTGCGACGACGCTCTCGATGAGAAAAGCAGAGATGCCGCCACCAAAGGACAGTCGCGGGTACTCTGGCCGATAGATGACAATGTCGTGCTGATGTCGCTGGGCGCCGGCCTGTGACTTTGCGTCAATTACCTCGCCAGTGCCAATTGCCACTCTGTTGCTGAGATGGCTTTCGAGGAAGTCCGCGATGAAGGCCTCGCGCGGCGTGCCTTTGTGGATCGAATGCCCTGCGTTTGCGGCGATAGCGGAGTTCGCCGCGAGTTGTTTCTCAATTGCGCTCAAGTGTGAGTGGAGCATCTCATTCCTTTAATGTGCTGCGTTACTTGGCAAGGCGGTGACGCCTGATTTGCGCGGTTACTCGCCACTCGCCGAAGTGATTCGCAGATTGGTTATTGGCTCGGCATACTAGAGCCCTGTGCGTGCGGACATGAAATCGGGAGAGGTCCCAACTTCTAGCCAGCGAGAGTAAGTGCAACAAGCGCTGCCTCAAGGTTCGGCGTGTCCATCTACTGAGGATAGGGCGATAGTCCGGCACCGGCACTCCAACAATCGCACGCAAAGCTAGCTCAGCGAATGAAGGACCCAGGCGGTGGCGAGGCCGAGGTAGGTACCGAGGGCGATGCCGGCGAGGCCGAGGGTGAGGCCGGGGCCGACGAGGGCTCGGTTCTTCAGGGCGGCGGCGACGGGACCAATGAAGGGCGGGCCGAAGATCGTCGCGGTCGACGAAATGATCGCCGTGTCGACGTCGATCTTGAACACCCAACACAGCGCGAAGTGAATGATCGCCGCGCTCACCATCACGATGAACACGAACGCCAGCAGCATCAGGCTCGTGCCCGTCACCTTCGTCACGTCCGCGAGGCTCCCGGTCGCCGCGCAGAAGATCAGCAGCGCGTACTCCCCAAGCTCGAACGAACCTTCGAGCTCGCGCACTCGCTTGAACAGCGACGCTCCGATGCCGAACGTCGTCACTCCCAACATCACGAAGCCGATGTGCAGCTTGCCCATGATCGCGAATGAGAGGCCCACGCTCGCTCCCGCCATCAGGAGCGTCATGCCGAACGACAACAGCATTGGCTTCGCGTGATGGCGGGTCCACTTGGACGGCTGTTCATGGTTCGGCCCCTCACCCCAGCCCTCTCCCCGCTCCGCAGGGAGAGGGAGTCCTTTGAACGGCGGGAGGAACTTCGCGATCAGCCGCTGCGCCACGGAGAGCAGGAAGAAGAGGTACACGCCTCCGCAGACCACGTCGGCCGCGTTCAGGATGACGAAGGTCTCCTGCTTCGTCTCGAGCGCGAAACCAATCGCAGACATGTTCGCCGTGCCGCCCACGTACACGCCCACCAACATACCGGCGATCTTCCACCACTCCTCCGTCCAGCCGCGGAAGGCCCAGCCGACTGCTCCGGCGGCGACGACCGCCGCGACGCAGGCGCAGGCGAACGAGATCAAGAGACCTCGTGCCAATGACACCCACTTCTTCAGATCGGTCGAGAACAGCAGGAGCGGGATCGCGATGAGAACTGCGCCTCCCGCGATGTTCGTTCCGAACGTCTCGTCGAGGTGAACCCCAGGCGCGTTCGCCACGATGATTCCTGCCGCGTAGGCGAGGACCACTGGCCCGAGGACTTTGAGCGGCTTGAAGCGGTCGGCTGCCCAGATCGCTACGGCTGGGGTGATCAGGCAGAAGAGGGCGTGGGCGATGGAGATCATTTTGTGGGCTGTGCCTCGGTTGGCCCCTCACCCCGGCCCTCTCCCCGCGTTCGCAGGGAGAGGGAGTTCGCGGTCAGGACTGCTCCGGCGATCAACAACATGGCTGCGACTGTGATCCGAAATCGGCGCTCGTCCAAGCGGTGATGCAGCCAGTCGCCCACTGCGATTCCCGCCGCGAGGGGGAGCAGCATCAGCGCGCTCGTCTTCAGTGAGCCCTGCGTGAACTTTCCGCTCAGCGCCCACGCCGACAAGAGCGCCGCGTTCATCGCCACCCACAACATCGACAACGTCGCGCGGAACTCGGTCTTGTTCGGCAGCTCACGTGCCGTGACGAAGACTGCGAGCGGGCCTCCCGTCGCGAAGATTCCGTGGATCGCTCCCGCTCCGAGCAACGCGGCGGCTCTCGCAGGGAAGGGGAGTGGGCTCGCTTCGCTCGTCGCCGGTTTCAGTGCGCTCGTCAGCTGCCAGATCGCCACCGCGATCGTGAAGAGTCCGAACGCAGGCTTCAGCCAGGTCGCGTTCGCTGCCTGCGTTGCGACCAGCGTTCCGAGGAGCAGACCGAGGCCCATCAGCGGCGCGACTCCTTTGAGCAGGAAGGGCCAGCGGATCGATTTCCAGCTGCGCGCTACCAAGTAGAGCGAGAGGACCAGGTTCACTGGGACCAGCCAGAGGAGGAGATCTTCGACGGTGAAGAACAGTGCGCCCACGGTGAGGGCAATCACCATGCTTCCGAAGCCCGCGGCGGCTTCCACCAAGAACGCTGTGAAGACGATTAGCGCCAGCTGAGGCAACTTCGGGCTCCCTCACCCCAACCCTCTCCCTCGCGGGAGAGGGGGTTTTCGTACTTCACGCTCGGTTGAAGAGACCGTCGAGGAATTCGACCAGGAAGTCGTCCACCTGCTGACGATCAGGAATCGTTCCAACCATTCCGTACATCGCTGCGCTTCCGTCTGGCGCCGGCTCTCCGGCGGCGAGCGACTTCGCGCAGTCCTCCAGATCCGTCAGGAAATGCTCGAGCACCGCTGCGTGCGCGGGCGTCACCATCACGTGCAACGCCGCCGGCTTCATCTGCCGATCCAACTTCCAGCCGCGCGCGTCCATCGCGTCGCCCAATTCATACACATTCAATGAATCACTCGAGAACGCGAACACGCCGCCCACCGGCTCGCCGAGAACTTTGAGGCCAGCGATGCGCCGAATGCCCGCCTGCATCTTCGCCGTCGAGTCGAGGATCGATCGCGCTCGCGTCAGGTAGCCCTCTTCACCGAGGTGATGCATCACCGCCCACGCCGCGGCGATCGCTCCACCGGGCCGCGTGCCGCAGAACGACGGAGACGCGTACAGCCCTCCGTTCCACCCCGCGTACGTGAAGAACTGGAACTTTCGCAGCGCGCTGTCCCGATAGAGCACCACCGACGCGCCCTTCGCCGCGTAGCCGTACTTGTGCAGGTCCGCGCTCATCGACGTCACGCCCGGCACCGCGAAATCCCACGCTGTCATCTGCACGCCCAGCTTCCGCGCGAACGGCAGGAAGAAGCCTCCGAGACACGCATCGACGTGACAGAGAATTCCTCGACGAGCAGCGAGCGCGGCGATCTCCGGAATGTCGTCGATCACTCCGTGCGGGTACGCGACGGCTGAACCCACCAGCAACACCGTCTCCGGCCGAATCAACTTCTCGAGCTCAGCGACGTCGACCTTGAAGTCCGCGCGCAGCGGCGCGTGCGAGTAGTCGACGTCGAAGTAGTGCATCGCCTTGTCGAACGCGGGGTGCGCCGACGCGGGAATCACGATGTGCGGCCGCTTGTGGCCCTTTACCTTGCGGCCCCACTCCCGCGCCGCCTTGATGGCCATCATGATCGACTCGGTGCCGCCCGACGTCATCGTGCCCGCCACGTCGTCGTTCCCGCCGAGCAGCGTGGCCGCCATCGACACCACTTCACATTCCATCTGCCGCAGCGAAGGGAATGCGACCGGCGACAGACCGTTCTCCGCGATGAACTCGGAATACGCGTCTTTGAGCAGCTGCGAGACCTCGTCGCCCGCGAAGTACACGAGGCTGAAGGTCTTGCCGTCCTTCCACTTCGCGTCGTCGGCGTGGAGCGACTTCAGCTGCTGCATCACCGCGTCGCGCGGAGTGCCCTTCGAGGGGAGTGTCTTCGCCATGCGCCGCGTATAGCGGGTGACTTCCGTTTTGCGGATGCATCTCGAACAATCCGATGCATAGGGTTGGGTCGCCCCCGTCCAAGGAGCCTCATGCGGTCTCTCTTCATCGCGCTGCTTCTCACTTCGTCGCTCGCGCTCGGCGATGCTCCTCTGTCGGACATCGTCAAGGTCCCGCGCCCCGCGGCCGGCGAGTTCATGGGCCTGTATTTGAAGGGTCAGAAGATCGGGTACATGTACTCGTCGATCGCCCTCTCGCCGCAGAAGGACACCGTCATCTCCGTCAACGAGATGCACTTCCGCGCGAAGGTCGGTCCCAACGCCATCTCCGATCGCATGATGAAGGAGACGCGCATCTACGAATCGAAGCCGGGCGGCCGGCTGTTGTCGTTCGTGATGGAGCAGAAGGGCGACGGCGGCGATCAGCTCCTCGAGGGCACCGCGCTTCCTTCCGGCGTTCGCATCGTTCGCAAGAAAGAAGGACAGCCGAATGAAGTGCGCATGCTGCCGCCCTCGAAAGAACTCGTGGAAGACGCTGATCAGGCGCGCGTCGCGCTGAAGCGCAACGCGAAGGTCGTGGGCACCATCACCGACTCGGTCGATCTCGAGATGTACCAGGTCACCACCACGCTCGGCGGCACCGAGACGCGCACCGTCGGAGGCATTCCCGCGAAGCTCCGCAAGGTGCAGACCCTGAGCGAGAAGGAGAAGGTCCCCGCCGACGTGTGGATCGACGAGAAGGGCCGCATGCTCGAGGTGCACTACGGGCCGATGATGTCCGCGTTCCTCGAGCCGGAAGACAAGGCCAAGCGCATCGACGTCGTCGAGGTGTTCTCGCTCACACGCGTGCAGTTGCCGAAAGATCCTCCGGCGAAGGGCGTGTCGGTGCCCGGGTCGCTCACGATGTCCGTGAAGGGCGTGCCGAAGAAGTTCTGGGTCGATTCGTATCGCCAGAAGTGGAAGCCGCTCGAGGGTGAAGACTCGGCCGAGGTGACGGTGAGCGCTGCGCCTCCGAAAGACATCAAGCCGCGGCCGCTGATTGACCCCAACGGTGGGAAGAACCTGAAGGCGACGATCGCCGTCGAGTCCGACAACCCCGAGATCATCAAGCTCGCGCAGCAGATCGTCGGCACCGAGAAGAACTCGTGGCTCGCCGCGCAGAAGATCAATGAGTGGGTGAACAAGAATCTGACGAAGGACTACGGCGCGTCGTCTGACTCGGCGACTGGAGTTCTCAAGGAGCGCAAGGGTGACTGCACCGAGCACTCGCTGCTCGCGGTCTCGCTGCTTCGAGCTATCGGCATTCCCGCCAAGCGCGTCGACGGCCTCGTGTACTTGAAGAACGACGATGGCGTGCCCGCGCTGTACTGGCACGAGTGGGTCGAGGCGTACGTCGGGGAGTGGACGCAGATGGACCCGACGTTCGGTCAGAACGTGGCGCACCCCGCACGGCTCGCGGTCGGTGAGGAGAGCAGCGCGGAGATCACTCCGCTCATCGGCTCGATGACCGTTCTCGACGTGAAGTGACTGCGTTCGGGTCGTACACGCTGGAGAAGAAGATCGGTGCGGGCGGCATGGGCGAGGTGTTCCTTGCGCGCCGCACGGCTGATGGTGGTCGCGTCGTCATCAAGCGCGTGTTGCCCGGGCTCGCTCGCCAACCCGGCTTCGTCGATCGTTTCCTCGATGAAGTTCGCGTGCTCGCGCGACTGCAGCATCCCCACGTCGTTCGGGTCTTCGATTTCGGCGAAGTGAGCGGGCAGTGGTTCATCGCCATGGAGCTCGTCGAGGGCGCGGCGGTTTCGGTTCCGCTGAGCGTGGCGGCGACCGCACGGCTCGGTGTCGAGATCGCTTCGGCACTGCACGCGGCGCACTCGCTGCGCGATGCGAATGGGAAGAGCACTCCGATCGTTCATCGTGACGTCAGCCCGCAGAACATTCTGATCCGCGCGAGTGATGGTGCGGCGAAGTTGATCGACTTCGGCATCGCTTCGCTCGGAGGGCAGGGCTCGGGCGGCGGAAAGCTCGGGTACGCCGCTCCGGAGCAGCTGCTCGAGGAGACTGCTTCGCCGCTGAGTGATCAGTATTCGCTCGGCGTCGTGCTGTGGGAGTGCCTCGCCGGTGAGCGCGCTTTCGATGGTGAAGACGTCGAGGTCATTCGGTTGGTGACGGAGGTCGGGGTTCGAACGCTGCCTGCTTCGGCGTTGAGTGAGGTGGTTTTGAGGATGTGTTCGCTCGAGGCTGGCTCTCGCTTTGCCTCGCTTGATGAGGTGGTGCGGGAACTCGGGGCTCTTGCTCCTCGTGTGGCGGTGACGACTGCTGCACTTCAGGTTCACCCTCGCCCCGACCCTCTCCCTCGCGGGAGAGGGGGGAGTTTGACGGAGGTTGAGGTGCGCGCGCTCTCGTTCGTGGTCGATGGGATGACCGCTGAGGAGGCGGAGGCCGCGATCGATGCAGCAGCGATCGGCGTGTTCGCGCTCGACGTGCTCCAAGACCTCGTCGAGAAGGGCGCTCTCGTCGCTGAAGATTCCGGCGGCGTGCGGCGGTTCAAGCGATGACTGCGCTCGTGCTCGCGCTGGTGCTCTCCGGCGCTCCGAAGACGGTCACCGTCGTTTCAATTCCCACTCCCGCGAACGTGCGCGTCGACGATGAAGACGTCGGCCTCACGCCACAGGACTTGAAGCTCTCACCCGGCAAGCACTCCATCATCGTCGCATTCGAAGGGCTGCCGAGCGTCACGCAGGTCGTCACCAACCCGAAGGACAAGTCGACGCTCACGTTCGATCTCGTCGCTGCCGAGCGAAAGCGACTCGAAGCCGCGCTCAAGAAAGCGAAGGCCGATCTGAAGAGAGTGAATGATCGCAGCGCGAAGTCATTTACGGGTGACACCGAAAACGAGCTGATGCTCGCGAACGAAGCGGTCGACACGGCGAAGGCCGACCTCGCGAAGTTCGAAGCGCAGCATCCACCGAAGCAGAAGTGAGGTCTCGCGGGACCATTGATTCCGCGCGGACACCGACGCGCGTTCGTTCAATCAACGGCCTTCGTCGGGTCACTCGTTTGCAGTGGGACTGGAGGTGCAACTCGCACCAAAGGAACCCACATGAAGCGCCTGTTCGCCGTCGTCGTTGTGCTCGTCGCGATGTCCGCCGCTGCAGAAGAGCAGTCGGTCGAGCAGCAAGCTGCTCCGCCTGCGCCGCCGGCCGTGAAACGGGTGAGCGGTCATCTGGGCATCGTCACTCCGCTCGTCACCGCGCGCGCGTCGGGCGTGAGCAGCATCGCGAACGGCTTCGTGTTCGGCGTCACGAGTGGACTTGGCCTGAACATCATCGGCCCGCTGAACTTCGACGCGGAATTGGTGACGCTGATCGACACCGCCAATCGAGTGGTCGACATCGTGATTCACCCGGGCCTGCTCGTGTCGCTGCCGCTGGGCTTCACGACCGGCGTTCGTGGCGCGTGGGAAACGCAGGGCGCGTGGGGCTTCACTCCGCTGCTGAACAAGGGCTTCAAGGTTGGCAGCAACGTGCTCTACGTCGAGGCCGCGTTCCCCGTGCGTTGGGCGATGCAGCCTGCGTCGACCGCGGCCTTCACCTTCGCGCTCCACGCCGGTATCGGTTTCTGAAGACGCGCAGGTGTCGCTGCTGACCGCGGCGCCCGGGGTCACCCATCGCCAACGACTCGGGATCAACGCATTCGCGCGGGCCCTGTTGTTGCAGCCTCGAAGCTCGAGCCCATGAGCAAGAAGATCCTGCTGATTGATGATTCCCCCGCGGTGCGCATTCAGCTGTCGATGTGTCTGCGTGGTGGCGGTTACCAGGTGGTCGAGGCCGTCGACGGCCAGGACGCGCTCGAGAAGCGCGACGGCTGCGCGCTCGCGATTTGCGACGTCAACATGCCGCGCATGAACGGCATCGAGTTTCTCGAGCAGATCTCCGAGCAGCCGATGCCCGTCGTGATGCTCACCACCGAGGGACGCCCCGAGCTCGTCGACCGAGCGCGAAAGGCTGGAGCCAAAGGGTGGATGGTGAAGCCCTTCCGTCCCGAGCAACTCCTGATGATGGTGAAGCGGTTGGTGGGCTGAGTATGCCGATGCTCGAACTGTGGTCACAGCGCGTGGTCGCCGGCGCGCGTCAGGCCTTCCCGATGGTGAGTGAGCCCGTCGCGACGTTGAGCGCGGCGTTCGTCGTCGCCGGTCGCGTGCAGGGCGCGGTGCACGTGCCCGTCGCGCAGGCCGATGCGAACCCTGCGGCGGCGAAGCGTTTGGCGAGTGCCCTCGAGACCGCCGGAGTCACCGAGACGATTCAGCTCAAGGTGGTCTGGTGTGAGTGCACGACCGGAAGTCACGAAGGGGTGTCGATCGATGGCGTCACGCTGAAGATCGAACGTCTCCAGCTCTGCGATTCGGCAGAGACGATTCACATCGCGCAGACCATTCACGCTGCGCAGTCGCTCTCGGAGCAGTCAGTCGTGGCCGCGAGCCAGCGCCTGGAGTCGATCTTCGAGCACGCGCGGTTGCGCTCGGGCGGGACGCAGAAGGCGCTCGAGCAGGTCGCCCGCGCGGCTCCCGCGATGGAGTTGTTGCTGCGCACGAGCACCGACATTCTGCTCGCGGCGGGGCCGCACGATGAAACGGTCGCGCAGCTCCATTCGCAGCTGCAGCACGTCAGCACGCTGCTGCGCGAGATCAGCTCGACGTCGTCCACCACGCTCGCCGAGGTGAGCAGCGCGACGCGCAAGCTCGAAGAGAACGCCAGCGAGATCTTGAATGCGCTCCAGTTTCAGGACCGCACCAATCAGATGCTCGATGACGCGGCCATGCAGGCCCGCGCGCTGATGGTCGCCGCCGGCGTCAATGAAGCGCCGGCCAGTGAACGGCGCCTCAACCAGGTCGGAGCGCTCGGGCGCACGTTGCCTGAAGACGAGAACGCGGCCGTGCTGCCTGGCGGGGCCGTCGAGTTCTTCTGACGTTCCTCTGAAGCGAAGACGCTGCGGCCTCCCCCTTCCCGGGCAGAGGCCTGCGTTCGTTGGTCGACGACGCGCAGACGGGCGATGCTTAGAACCTGGAGAAGACGATCACGCGGCGACGGCGGTCGGCGCGAGGAGCGCTTCGAGGTCGGCGAGCTTGAACGGCTTGGTGAGCACCGCGTCCATGCCCGCCTCGAGGCAGCGCTCGACGTCATCGGCGAAGGCGCTCGCGGTCAACGCGATGATCTTCAGGCGCCCGCGCGTCTCGGCGACTTCCCATTCGCGAATGCGGCGCGTGGCCGCGATGCCGTCGAGTTCCGGCATCTGGCAGTCCATCAGCACGAAGTCGAACTGGTCGCGCTTGGCGAAGTCGATCGCTTCCAGCCCGTTCTTCGCGAGCGTCATGTGGCAGCCGAGCCGCTCGAGAATGCGGCGCACCAGCAGCTGGTTCACCTCGTTGTCTTCCGCCACGAGAATGCGCTTGCCGTTGATCGAGCTCGCCTGGGTCGTACGCCGCGGCGCGAAGTCGATCACCCTGGCTTCGACGCATGGCAGCTCGAACCAGAACGTCGAGCCGACGTCGACGACGCTCGAGACGCCGATCGCGCCGCCCATCAGCTCGACCAGCTTGCGGGAGATCGCCAGGCCCAGGCCCGAGCCACCGAAGCGGCGCGAGGTCGATGAATCGGCCTGCACGAACTTGCCGAACAGCCGCGGCAACACCGACGCGGGAATGCCGATGCCGGAGTCCGACACCTCGACGCGGAAGCGTTCTCCGCGGCGCGTCACCGAGACCTTCACCTCGCCCTTGCTGGTGAACTTGATGGCGTTGCCGACGAGGTTGAGCAGCACCTGCCGGTAGCGGAGCGGGTCGAGCATCACGCCTTGCGGCAGCTGCGCAGCGAGCGTGCAGTCGAGCTTCAGGCCCTTGCGCTTGGCCGCGTCGAGCAGGAGTTCGAGCGGTTCGCGCGTCGAGGCCGCCAGCACCATCGGGCGCTGCTCGATGACGAACTTGCCGGCTTCGATCTTCGAGTAGTCGAGCACGTCGTTGATGACGGTGAGCAACGACTCCGCCGAGTTGCGAATGAGTCGAACCTGCGTGCGCTGATCTTCGGGGAGCGGCGCTTCGAGCAGGAGCTCGGCGAACCCCAGAATGCCGTTCATCGGAGTGCGGATCTCGTGGCTCATCGTCGCGAGGAAATCGCTCTTCGCGCGGTTCGCTTCTTCCGCGGCGGCCTTCGACTCGCGCAGCAGCTGTTCGGCCCGGTCGCGCACGATGGCAGTGGTGAGCAGGGTGGCGATCGAGGTGAGCGCTTCGAGGCGCGGCAGCTCCACCACCGGCTGCGCGCTGGAATTCAAGATGAGGAAGCCCATCGCCTCGCCGCGGCCTTCGTGGAGTGGAACCAGGTAGTGGCCCCGCTTCGTGAAGGCGTCGGTCATCACGGTGGGCCAGGTGAGCGAGGCGAGGGCCGCGAGCTGCGGCACGAACTTCGTCGCGTCGATTTCACCTGCGGCTACGAGGCGCGCGAACGTGCCGTCGGGTTGCTGGAGGAAGATCGCTCCACCGGTGGTGCCCTCGAACGCGAAGGTGCTCGAGATGGCCGCGGCGCAGCGCTCGGCGATGGCGCTCGAGATCGACAGCCGCGAGCCGGCCTCGGCCTTGATGCGCTCACCTTCGCTGACCATCTGCTCGAGGCGCTCGGTCTCGACGATGCGCGTGGCGTCGCTCATCGTGAGCAGGAAGCCCGAACCCGAATCGGACGTCGCCGAGCGCAGGCGAACCGACAACCACCTCAGGTCGCTGCCGGGGTGCCGCACGCGGCCGTCGAACGGCTTGCGTGCGTCGATGGCCTGCACGAGCGGCGCGGAAAACTCGCCGAAGGTGTTGGCCACGACTTCGCGCAACGAGCTCAGTGGCTTGAGCGCCCCGGAGTGGAAGATCACGCGGCCTTCCTCGGTGGCGACGACCACGGCTTCAGCGGCGCTCTCCATCGCGGCGCGCAAGAGCGCGTTTTCCTGCTGCGTCTCTCGTTGATCGAGCGCCATCGCGAGCAGCTCGCCCGACTCGCGAATGAGCTCGTTTTCGTCGGCGTTCGGCGCGCCCGGCACGCGGGAATAGAGCGCCAGGACCGCGACCACGTCACCGCGGCGGCTCTTGATGGGTCGCGACCAGCACGCGCTCAGACCTTCGGGCCCGGTGAGGTCTCGAAACGGTGCCCAGTTCGGGTCGGTCTCGATGTCGACGGTGATGACCGGTTCGCCGGTGAAGGCCGCGCGTCCGCACGAGCCGACCGTCGGGCCGATGGCGATGCCGTCGACGGCCTCGAGATACGTGTTGGTGAGCCCGACCGCGGCGGCGAGCTTGAGCTTTCCGTTCTCGACGAACATCACCGACGGGAGCAGCCCCGGGTGTGCTTCGTTGACCGAGCGGGTGAGGCACTCGAGCACGGCCTTGAGTGGTGCGCGCGCGTTCAGCGACTCGAGCACGCTCGCACGAACGCGCAATCGCTCGAGGGCTATCTCGCGCGAGCTCACGTCGGTCAGCGCGCCGACGAAGCCGGTCACCGCGCCGTCGTCGTCGTGAATCGGCTGAATCTCGAGGTCGACGTTGACGAACTCGCCGGTGCGCGTGTTGATGAGCAGCGTCTCGCGGCAGCCGTTGCCCAGGCGGAGCGCCTCGTTGATGCGCTCGCGCGCGGCGTCGTCTTCAGCGCGACGGCGCCCCACGAGCCCGCCGACCACGGTGAACGATTCGTGCGTCAGACCTTTGACGTCTTTGAGCGCGAAGCCGGTGATCCGTTCCCACCCGGCGTTCACCCAGTCGATCACGCCCGCGCGGTCGACGACCACGATGCCGTTGCTCATTCGGCGGCTGATGGTGTCGAAGCGTGCCTTTTCGGCCGACGGTCGACTCCCGATCGCGCTGCGCACGCTCGCCCAGAATGAACTCACGGCGTGTGGTGCTTGCAAGCCGGTCGCCGCTCCCATCCTCCTGACGCAAGGAACGCGAGGCGGGGTCGCGGGCAACCCTTCGGCCTGTGCGTGACCTGCACGCCGTTTCGCAATGGGTTGCTCCGACTGATCTTCGATGGGGCTGTGAAGCGGGCACAGGCGCTGCACTTCCGCCACGCATGACGTGGATGGTCTTGCTGGCGCTCGTCGGTCAAGCGCCTGTCGGCGACGTGACCCAACGCGGGCGCGCGATCTTTCTCGACCGGTGCTCGATGTGTCACGGCGCCGAGGGGAATGGCGCGGGCCCGCTGGCTGATGATCTGCCGCTCCGCCCGCGCAACTTCCGTGGCGAGCCGCTGCAGTGGGGCAACAGCAAGCGCAGCATCGAAGACACGGTGCTGCGTGGGCGCTCCGACGTGATGCCGTCGTTCGACGGAGTGCTCACCACCGACGAGATCGCGACCGTCGCCACCTTCGTGTGGTCGATCATTCCCGAAGAGCTCAAGCGCGCCGGTGGAACGGTGCCGCCGACCAAACCCCGCCCGCCGACCAGCCGCGTGTACGTCGTGCGGCAGAAGGGCAAGACCTTCACGCCGAACAAGTTGCAGGCGCGCGTCGGCGACACGGTGATCTTCGTGAACGACGACGCGGTCGATCACGAGGTCCACGATCTCGCGAAGCCCGAGCTCGCGATTCGAAGTCAGGCGCCGCGGCAGTGGGACCGCGTGGTGCTCGGCACTGCCGGCACGATCAGCTTCGGCTGCGCCATTCACCCCTCCATGCGGCTCGACGTCGCGGTGTCACCATGAAGACCCTCTCGCTGTTGTTGATGTTGTGTTCGGGCGTGGCATTGGCGGACGACCTGACGGTCTCGCAGAAGGACAAGACGTTCGCTCCGGGCGAGGTCACGGTGAAGGCCGGGCAATCGGTCACCTTCCAGAACGACGACACCGTCGCGCACAACGTCTTCAGCAAGGAAGGGAAGTTCAACCTCAAGATCCAGAAGCCGGGCGAGAAGAAGGCCGTCTCGTTCGATGAGCCCGGCACGTACGAGGTTCGCTGCGCGATTCACCCGAAGATGATCCTCAAGGTGAAGGTGACGAAGTGAAGCGAGCGCTGCCATATGCGCTCCTCTTCGCGTCGGTGGTCGCGCTCGCCGCGCTGGCCCATCACCTCGTGGGTTCCGGCCTGGCCGAGAGCGCGCGGGTGCTCGAACGCACCGGCAAGCTTCGTCTGCTGGGTGTCGAGGTCTCGCGCGAAGTGCTGGTTCAAGAAGCCGCGACGCAGACCATGTTGCTCGACCCCGATCAGCTCGCTGACGTGTCGGACACCAAGATCGCCGCGTTCGATCGGCAGCTCGCGAAGACCAAGGAACTCGAACAGCTCGCGCCCGATCAACGCGTGCGCAACGTGGTCCGTGAGCTCGAGCGCATCGACTCCGAGCAGTTGAAGCCCATCGACGAGCAGCTGCTCGAGAAGATGGCCGGCGGAGAGCTCGACGAAGGCCGCGCGCTCTACAAGGAGAAGTACCTCCCCGCACGCGCGCAGTACGCGTCGGAGATCGCCCAGCTCTCGGAAGCCGCAGACTCACTCGCAAGGGAAGCGGAAGGCGAACTGAACGAGCAGACGACGCGCACCATTCGATTGTTGCTGGGGGTGTTCGCTGCTCTCGGCGTGGTGATGTTGGTGCTGGTGTTGGTCAATCAGCGGCGCCGCGCGGCGATCGACGCGAGCGATCGACTGCAGCGACTGGTGGGCATCACGCACCGCCTGCTGGCGACCAACGCGTTGCCGGAACTCGAGCAGCAACTCGAGAAGGAATTCTCGGTGCCGGTGAAGCTGCGCTTCGCGACGGCGCCGACGTCGTTCGGAACCGAGCGCTCGCTGATCGCGCTGCGCGGCGATCGCAGCCACCTCGACGTTCCGCTGCGCATCGACTCGCAGGAAGACCGTGGCTTCTGGGAAAGCCTGGCGCTCACCGTCTCGCAGCACGTCGAGTCACTCGAGGCGCGCAGGGTGATCGAAGAAGGCGCGGCGCGGCTCAAGGCGTCCGAGGCGCAGACGCGCGCGGTGTTGCAGAGCCTGAGCGAGGGCCTGGTGGTCATCGATCGCGAGCAACGCATCGAGCCGTTGTGGTCGCGTTCGTTCGAGGCGATCGCTCCGGCGCGCGCGGGCGGGAAGTTCGGCGAGTGGCTGTACCCCGGCGACGAGAAGCGCCGCGTGTTCTTCGATCTGCTCTACCAGCAGGTGATCGACGACATCTTCCCGTTCGAGGTCTCGGCCGGTCAGTTTCCCGCGGTCGTGGAGCGTGAAGGCAAGTCGTGGGCGCTCTCGCTCAGCCCGATTCGCAGCGCCGATGGCTCGCAGCTCGACCACGTCATCTTCACCGTGCGCGACGTCACCGAGGAAACGCGCCTGCGCCGGGCGAGCCTCGAGTCGCGCGATCTCTTCCAGTTCCTCGAGCGCGTGCGCGAGCAGCCCGACGAGGCGCGCGCCTTCATGCGTGAGACGCGACGCGAGCTGACCGAGCTGCAGGTCGATCTGGTGACGCTCAAGCGGCGGCTCCACACCATCAAGGGCACCACCGCCGTCTTCGGGCTGCAGGCGTTCGCCGAGCTGGTGCACCACGTGGAAGACGACGTCGAAGAAGCCGGCACGCTGCGCTCGGAGTGCGAGTCGCGGCTGCTGCACACCTGGGCACAGTTCGAGAGCCGCGTGGCGACGATGCTCGGTGAAGAACGTGGCGAGCAGGTCACCATGCCTCGCGAGGCGATCGACTCGTTGTCGGCGATGCTGGTGCGGCACGGCGAGCTCGATGGAGCGGCGTGGGTGCGCGGTCTGGCCATGACGCAGCTGCGTGGACGCCTCGAAGGTCTGCGGCGTCAGGCGCAGGAAACGGCGCGCAAGCTGGGCAAGCAGGTCGAGGTCACCATCGCCTGCGACGAGCTCACCGTCGACGCCGAGCGCTACGGCCCTTTCCTGCGCTCGCTGGTGCACGTGGTTCGCAACGCGGTCGATCACGGCATCGAATCGGCGGAGCGGCGTGCGGAGACGCAGAAGCCCGCCGCGGGCCGTTTGCGCATCGAAGCCACGCCCGCGTCCGATGGCGTGACGATTGCGATCGCCGACGACGGCGCAGGCGTCGACTTCGAAGCAGTCGCCCGCAAGGCGAAGGCGAAGGGCTTGCCGCACACCACGCACAAAGATCTCGTCGCCGCGATGTTCGCCGACGGCGTGAGCACGCGTGACGCGGTGACCGACCTGTCCGGCCGTGGCGTCGGTCTCGCGGCCGTGTGGTCGGAATGCGGCCGCCTCGACGGAACCATCGAGGTCGAGGTCGATCACGGCACCCGCTTCGTCTTCCACCTTCCTTCGAGCCCGTCCCTTCGACTGGTTCGCCCACTCGCTACCGCTGCAGGAGCCTGAACATGAACGCTGTTTCCCGCCGTCTGGTCGTCGTCTTCTGCTTGTCGTCCGGGCTGGCGTCGGCTGGTGCTCCCGACTCGGTGCCCAAGGGCGAGCGCGCGAAGCTCAACGTCTTCGACGAGGCTCGCGCGCAAGCGGCCGGTTATCGCCGCCAGGGGCCGGTGCCGGAGCCCAAAGACAACCCGAGCACGCCCGCGAAGATCGCGCTCGGCAAGATGCTGTTCTTCGACCCGCGATTGAGCGCTTCGCAGATCGTCTCGTGCGCCACCTGTCACAACCCGTCGTTGAGCTGGGGTGATGGTCTGCCGCGCGCGGTCGGCCACGGCATGAAGACGCTCGGTCGCCGCACGCCGACGATCCTCAACGCGGGCTTCGGTGGCCCGTTCATGTGGGACGGCCGCTTCGAGACGCTCGAAGATCAGGCGCTCGGGCCGATCACTTCGCCCGCCGAGATGAACATGCCGGCCGATGACGTCGTGGCGCGGCTGCGCGGCGTCGAGGCGTACGTGACGGCGTTCGAGAAGACCTTCCCGGGCGAAGGCATCAAGCCCGTCACCATCGCGCGTGCCATCGCGGCCTACGAGCGCACCGTGGTGTCGCCTCCGGCGCCGTTCGATCGTTTCGTCGCCGGCGACCGCAGCGCGATCTCGCAGCGTGCGCAGCGGGGCTTCCTGGTGTTCAACGGCAAGGCGGGGTGCGCGAACTGCCATTCCGGTTGGCGCTTCACCGACGACAGCTTCCACGACATCGGCGTGTCGGATGCCGACGTCGGCCGCGGCGCGCTCAAGGACTTCACCGAGCTCACTCCGCTGCAGCACGCGTTCAAGACGCCGTCGCTGCGTGACGTCGAGCGCCGCGCGCCGTTCCTCCACGACGGCTCGGCGACTTCGCTCGAGGCGGTGATCGATTTCTACGATCGGGGCGGTGACGCGAAGCGCGAAAGCCTGTCGAGCGACGTCAAGCCGCTCGGGTTGTCGGCGCAGGAAAAGGCCGACCTGCTCGAGTTCTTGAAGACGCTCTCGTCGCCGGTCGACGTCGCGGTGCCGGTGCTGCCGCGGTGAATCAGCTCAGCGAGGCTTGAACTTCGCCGGCATTCCGACCGCCACGCTGTCGGGAGGGATGTCGGTGAGCACCACGGCGTTCGCTCCGATGCGCGAGCGGGCGCCGACGCGCACGGGCCCGAGAATGCGGGCACCCGCACCGATCCACACGTCGTCTTCGATCACCGGGTAGCCGTTGTCGCTCGCGGTGCCGATGGTGTTGCTGCCGTAGAAGCGCACGCGGTTGCCGATGCGCGAGTCGCCGCCGATCACCACGCCGACGGGGTGCACGAAGTACACGCCTTCTCCGAGCGTGACGTCCTTGCCGATCTCGATGCCCGCCATCGCCTGCTGCGCCGAACGCAACACCGCGTTCACCAGCGGCACGTGAAACTTCCGCGCCGTCTCGCGAATGCGATTCATGGCGAGAATGCGGTACCCGTCGGTCGTCGCCACGGTCTTGATCAGGCCCTTCGTGTCTTCGCTGAACTGCGCCGCTTTCCGCAGCTCGAGCGCATCGGCGATGAACTTCTTCAACATGCGCTACACACTCGCACCGTGCGTCCCTTCTGTCTCGCCGTCTTGTTGATCGTCGCGGGTTGTCGCAACAGCAACGCGCAACCCAAGCCGCCCACCTTCGCGCCCGGCACGCGCACCACGCCCACGCCGCCGGTCACGATGTGGATCTTCAACGGTGACCTGAAGGGCGAGTGGCAGGACCACGGGTGGGACGATCGCCAGCCGCGCAAGAGCGGAGAGCCCGAGAAGCACCTCATGGGCAACTACGGCGGTTGGATTCTGGTGAACAACACGCTGAAGGAAACGTACGGCGGGCTCACGTTCCGCATGAAGGTCACGCCGCCCGCGAGTGACTTTCTCGAGGTGCGGCTCGACTCGGAAATGGCTGACGTGTTCCCCCGCGTGAAGCTGGGCCCGCAGCACCGCACCGACTCGAAAGACGGCTGGAGCGAGGTCTTCATCTCGATGTCCGAGCTGAACCCGCAGCTGCGCCCGTTCGATCACGTGCGCATGCGCGCCACCAAGCCGCTCACCGCGCCGGGCGTGGTGGAGATGGATCAAGTCGGTCTCACCGCCGCCGACCCGAAGCTGCTCGAGCAGGTGCAGGCCGCGATGGACAAGCCGGGCATTCCCGCGGCGTTCAGCGTCGACTGCAAAGCCGGCACGCAGGAAATTTCTCCGTTCATCTACGGCATCGCGGTCAGCGTTCGTCACGAAGAAGACGAGACGCACCAGTGGAAGCTCGGCACCACCTCGCGTCGCTGGGGAGGCAACCCGACCACTCGCTACAACTGGGAACTCGGCAACGCGTGGAACACCGCGTCCGACTACTTCTTCGAGAACGTGAACTACGCGAGCACGCCCGGCTATTCGTGGCGCTCGTTTCTCGACGTGAATCGCGATCGCAAGGTGAGCTCGGCGGTCACGCTGCCGACCATCGGCTGGGTCGCGAAAGATCTGAAGGGCGTCGGGTTTCCCCGCAGTGAATTTCCCGCGCAGGAAGCGTTCGACCCCGACGGGCGCAACGGCGGCAACGGCGTGGGCAAAGACGGCAAGCCGCTCAAGCCGCTCACGCCGCTGCTGACGAGCGTGCCGGCCACTCCGGAGTTCATCGCGCGCTGGGTGAAGGCGATTCGCGAGCACGAAGCCAAGCGCGGCAAGTGCGTCGATCTCTTCTTCCTCGATAACGAGCCGATGCTCTGGAACGACACGCACCGCGACGTGCACCCCGAGCCGCTCGGGTACGACGAGCTGCTCGAGCGCACCATCAACTACGCGAGCGCGGTGAAGAAGGTCGCGCCCGACGCGATGATCGCCGGGCCGGCGGAATGGGGCTGGCCCGCGTACTTCCACTCCGCGATCGACGCGAAGGCGGGGTTCACCGCGCGGCCCGATCGCCGCAAGCACGGCGACATTCCGCTCGTGGAGTGGTGGCTGCAGCAGCTCGCGGCGTACGAGAAGAAGAACGGCACGCGCCTGGTCGACGTGCTCGATCTGCATTTCTACCCGCAGGCCAAGGGCCTCGGCGTCGGCACCGACGGCAACACCGATCTCGACACCAACGCGCTCCGCATTCGCTCGACGCGCGCGCTGTGGGACCCGCGCTACACCGACGAGTCGTGGATCAAGGAACCGATTCGCTTGATTCCGCGCATGAAGGAGATCGTCGATCGCAACTACCCGGGCACCAAGCTCGCGATCGGCGAATACAACTTCGGAGCAGAACGCCATCTCTCGGGCGGCCTCGCGCTCGCCGAGGCGCTCGGCCGGTTCGGTGAGCAGGGGCTCTACGCCGCCTGGTACTGGACGTACCCGCCCGAAAATTCTCCAGCGTTCTGGGCGTTCCGCGCGTTCCGCGACTTCGACGGGAAGGGCGCGAAGTTCGAAGACTGGTCGATGGCCACCGAAGCGCCGCGCGATGCGTCGCTGTTCGTCTCGCGCAACGGTGACGGCTCGCGCGTGACGATGATCGCGCTCAACTTCTCGCCGCAGGAAACGCTGGAGGCGAAGGTCGAGCTCAAGGGCTGTTCGGTGCCCGACTCGCAGCGCGTGTTCGTCTACACCGGAGACCCGCGCGGCTTCGTGCAGCGCGAGGTGCCGCTCGGCAAGGCGTACCGCTTGCCGCCGTATTCGATCGTGGTGGTCGAGCTGCAGCTGCCGGCGAAGAAGTAGCTCAGCTCACCCGCGAAGCTTGCGGACGCGGTTGAGCAGCTCGCGCGCCTTCGGGTTCGCGTCGAGGAACGCCTTCGCCTGCGCGCGCGCCTTGGTCTTGAGCAGATGACCGACGGGCGGTGAACCGACCTCACCGATCACCCGCGTGTGCGTCGAGAACTGGAACTTGTAGCCCTCGTTGCCGATCAAGAAATCGAACTCCACGTCGCCGCGCGCGTGGCTGGCCTTCAGCATGTCTTCGAGCAGCAGGCGGCCCGGTGAGAACTTCTGCGTCGCGACGTCGTACGCCGGCACCCACGACGCGAGCCGCCGATCGTTGTTCGACGCGAAGTGCACCGCCATCAACGTCGAGCCGGCGGTCAGGCTGCACACCACGATCGCTCCGCGCGCGTGCAGCCGCTTGAAGAGCTCGACGTTCACCGGGTTGGCGAACATGTCGGTGTAGCCCGACGCGAGGTACTGCGCCGACTTCCACTTCACGCAGGCGTCGAAGGTCTCGGGCCGGCGATCATCGAACTCGAACTTGAGCGGCCCGACCTCGCGCTCGACGCGGCGACGCTGGCGCGCGGTGTCGTTGGGCTTCTGCGCTCCCGGCGCTTTCCACTTCGCCTCGAACGCCGCGTAGTCAGGCAGCGCCTTCCAGTCGATGTACGGCGCGTGCTGTTTGCCTTTGCCGAGCTCGACCGCCACACCGCCGCTCACCGGCAAGGTCTCGATCACCGTGCGCGGCAACCACAGCACCTCGCGATCGATGGGACCCTTCGCGTCGTCGAGCGGCTGGGGGAAGTCGTAGAACGGCATGGCGCCGACGACCTCGCGCCCGTCGAGCACCAGCATCGGCAGACGACGGCCCTCGAGGCGGCACACCTCGATGCTCCGCTTGCGCGACGGGTAGAAGAGCTCGCCTGCGGTCTCGAGAAAGACGGACGTGGTGAAGATGTTCACGGCGGCGGCGCGTCTAGCGCGTCACGGCCCACCGATACACACCGAACCATTGCACTTCACGCCGTCGGTCTTCGCGAAGTCCTCGAGCGTCTTCTTTTCGGGGCCGATGGTCTTCTCGGGTTCCTTGAACTGTTCGCCCGCCAGCTGGTCCGACGCGCTGGAGATCATCTCGCGCACCCGATCGCCGTAGGTGATGACGATGCCGATGCTCGCGATCGCGAAGATCGCGACCAGGATGATGTACTCGACGATCGACTGGCCGCGGCGCGCGTGCACGAGTCGTAACTTAGAAACTCACGATGAACGGCCGCAAGGCGCGGTGTGGTAGCACCGTGGTCAGTGGCCATCGCGCCACACCCGCATCGTCATGGCGAAGGCGCTCCTCCTCAGCATCTGCATCGCGTTGCTCGGCTTCCCGCTGTGGGCCGCGCGCGATCGCCACCCGGGCCGGGGCCTGAAGCGCGCCATCCTCGCGGTCGTCCTCTTCAATTTCTTCTACATCGTGGTGCTGCGGGTCATCGTCCCGCGGTTCGGGTGACGCGTGCTGACGTTCGTTCGTCTCGCGCTCGATCACCACCGCGTCGCTGCAGTCGTCGCCGCGCTCGTCACCGCGCTCACGGCGATGGTCGCCAGCACGCTGATGCCCGACCTCTATTACGTCGAGGCCACGGTCTACGTGCAGGAACCCGCCGCCGTTCACCGCCTCGCCAACCCGTTCGCCGCGGTGCCGTCGTCGAAGCGTGAACTGGAAGACGTGCCCGAGCTGCTGCAGTCGCGTCAGAAGCTGGTGGCGCTCGTGAAGCGCAGCGGCCTGATGGATCAGTGGGAAGTCGGCCGCCCGTGGATTCTGCGGGAGAAGGACGCCCTGCGCGCGCGCTTCCTCGGAGAGATCTCCGAAGAAGATCGACTCGAGGCGCTGGTGCAGATGCTCGAGCGCCGCGTGAACGTCACCGTCGACGGCAACAAGTGCACCGTCGCCGCCGAGTGGACCTCGCTGCAGACCGCCACGGTGCTGGTGCAGACGCAGCTCGGCGCGTTGATGCAGCTGCGCATGCAACGCGAGGCGAAGACGCTCGACGAAGCAGCAGCCGCGCTCGATCAACAGCTCGAGATGGTGCGCGCCGAGATGGCGTCGCGCGTCGAGAAGATCGAACGCGCGTCGGCTGATTCGCAGGGCTGGGCCACCGTCGAGACCGAGCGCGAGCAGCTGATGCGAGATCAAGCGCGCGCGGCCGACCTCATGGTGCAGGCCGAGGAGAAGCACATCACCGCCGAGGTCTTCAAACAGTCCAACTCGCTGCGCTTCACGGTGATCGCTCCGCCGTCGCGGCCGCGGGGCCCGAACGGTCTGGGCCGCGGAGCACGCATCGTCGTCGGCCTGTTCGCCTCGCTGCTGGCCGCGGTGGTGTGCGCGTCGATTCTGGGAATGTTGAGCGGCCGCGTGCTCAGCCGCGGTCAGCTCGAAGCCGAGACCGGTCTCACCGTCATCGGCCAACTGCGTGTGCGCGCGGGCGGGTTGATCGTCAGCCCCTCGAAGTGGGCCCTCGCGTTGGCGATCGGACTCGCGCTCGCCACCGGAGCCGCCGTCGGCTTCACCCGCAGCAATCCCGTCATGTCGCTGTTGCCTCCGCTCGCGGTGGTGGGCGGCTGGCTGGTGTGGACCAGGCCGCTCAAGTGGCCGCTGCTGGTGGTGCTGCTCCTCGCGGTCACGCTCGACGACCCCATCGATCGCCCCTACGTCGGCCTGTGGCGCTCTCCGCTCTGGCCCATCGGCCGCATGTTCCACACCAACGTCGCGCTGTTCACCGGCTTCGAGCTCGCGCTGATGGCGCTGTTCGCGGTGATGGTGTTCCGCCGCGTGTTCCTCACTCCAGAGAAGCGGCTCGCGCTCGACCCCGCGGCAGGGCAGGGCCCGCGACCGTTGCAGCTCGCGCTGGTGCTGTCGTTCCTCACCGTGGGCTGGCTGGTGGTGATGGGCGTCGGCCGCGGAGGCATCTTCCGCGAGGCGCTCTGGCAGTTCCGCTTCCTGTTGTTCCTGCCGGTGTCGGCGCTGCTCGCGCTCTACGCGCTCGATCTGCCGCGCGACTTGCCCAAGCTGCTCGGCATTCTGATCTTCGGCAGCCTGTGGAAGGCGCTGCACGGCACCTTCTTCATGTACGCCATCGCGTTCCCGATGGGCGAGTACCCGCCGCACACCACCGGCCACAACGACACGATGATCTTCGTGGTCGCGGTGGTCGCTGCGTGCGTGCTGTTCTTCGAGAAGGCGTCACGACGCCACTTCTGGCTGCTCGTGCTGTGGCTGCCGATGGTGGGCGTCGCGTTGAAGCTCAACGATCGCCGCATCGCCTACGTCGACATCGTGATGGCGCTGGGCCTCATCTACCTGCTGTCTCCGATGCACGAGATGAAGCGCAAGCTGACGCGCTTCGGCGTGGCGATGATGCCGTTGCTCATTCTCTACATGGGCGCGGGGTGGAACTCGCACAGCGGAGCGTTCGCGCCGGTCGCCAAGGTGCGTTCGATCATCGCGCCCGAAGAAGACACCGAAGAAGACAGCTCGAACGTCGAGCGCGACATCGAGAACTTCAACCTCATGAAGAGCTGGGAACGGAACATGATCTTCGGTCAGGGCTTCGGTCACGCCTTCACCGAGTTCCTCCCCAGCAACGACTTCAAGCAGTCGAACTTCGGCCACGTCGGGCACAACTCGATCCTCTGGCTGCTGTGGATCGGCGGCATCGTCGGCTTCACCGGAGTCACGCTGTGGGTCGCCATCGCCGCCTTCTTCCTCGGGCGCACCCTGCAAAAGGCCCGCGCCTACCAGGAACGCGCCGCGCTCTTCGTCTCGCTGGCGATCATCCTCACCTATTTGATGCAGGCGTTCGGCGACATGGGCACCCAGAGCGTGATGTTCGACCTGTTCTGCGGAGTCGCCGTGGCGTGCATCGGGCGTTTTTCCGCAGCCCACGGCGTCTTCCTGATCCAACCCGGGGACGCCCGCCAAGACGTCGATGCGCCAGTCGAAACGCGCGTGTCCACTCCAGAAACCGGGCCTCTGACCGCTCGCCTGTAAAGCCCCACTGCAATCACCTCGCGAGATCGACAGTTTGGCGCACTGCGCCAGCGCCGGTATCCCACATGCATTCTGGTGCCGTCGTAAGTCAGGCAGGTGTCTCATGACTGTCAGATGCCAAGACATTGAATCGTCACATGGCAAACTGACGCGTCGCGTTGTAGACGTCGGAATAATTCAAGTCTTGTCGCAACTTCCTCGAAGCATCGCCGAAAAACGCACATGAACTCACTCTTCGGGAGAATCGCAGCTGGCTCGATTGCTCGTCTGAGCCTTCTCCTCGATCTCCTCGCGCTCGTGGTCGCCGCTCTCGGCGCGACCGTGCTCTCGGGGAACGCGGTCTCGGGTGGCATCTCGACCTTCGCGGTTGCGGCGATCGGCACGTGGCTCATCACGGCGATGGCGCTGCGCCAGTACGACCCGTGGGCGTCGGACCGCTCGGTCCTCGACGACGCGGCGATGCAGTCGATCCTCGTGCTCGCGGTCACCACGGTTCTGGCGGTGATGGGCATCGTCGTTCCCGACGGCAGCCTGCCGAACGTCGGCATCTTCCTCCTCGTCTCGTGGCCGATGTCGCTGGTGCTGCGCTCGACGGTGTTCCGCACGCTGTCGCCCAAGTCGGGCCCCATCGACGAGGTGTTGATCGTCGGCACCGGCGCGCTGGCTCGCGCCACGCTCGACGAAATCCGCCGCAAGGGCCGTCACGAAGTGCTCGGTCTGGTGCGCTTCTCGAACGAGGCCGCGGCGAAGAACCTGAAGGCGCGCGTGGTCGGAGTCGCCACCGAGCTCGAGCAGGTGCTGCGCTCGGTGCCGGTCGCCGAGGTGTACTTCGCGTCGACGAACTTCGGTCACGGTGAAGAGATTCAGGCGGGCATCAAGGTGTGCGAGCGCTTCGGTGTTCCGTTCGCCACGCCGGCCATCGCGTACCGCCTCGACCGCGCCCGCCCGCTGCTCAGCCACGGCATCGGTGACGGCTACGTGCACTACCAGTCGGTGCAGGCCAAGCCGATCGAGTTCGCGTTCAAGCGCCTGTTCGACATCGTGAGCTCGGGCGTCGCCCTGTGGGTGCTCGCGCCGATGCTGCTGGTGGTCGCCGCGCTGGTGAAGCTGACCAGCAAGGGCCCGGTGCTCTTCCGTCAGACGCGCGTGGGCCTGCACGGCCGCCCGTTCAAGATGCTCAAGTTCCGCACGATGGTGGAGAACGCCGAGGAGCTGAAGGCCAAGCTCGCCGCGCAGAACGAGATGGACGGCCCGGTGTTCAAGATGAAGCGCGACCCGCGCATCACCTCGATCGGCCGCGTGCTCCGCAAGTTCTCGATCGACGAGTTGCCTCAGCTCATCAACGTGCTGCGTGGTGACATGAGCGTGGTCGGCCCCCGCCCGCCGGTGCCCAACGAGGTCGCCAAGTACGAGCCCTGGCAGCGCCGCCGTCTCTCGGTTCGTCCGGGCCTCACCTGCATCTGGCAGGTCTCGGGTCGCAACGAGATCAGCTTCGAGCAGTGGATGTACATGGACCTCCAGTACATCGACACCTGGAGCTTCTCGAAGGACATCACCCTCATCTTGAAGACCTTCCCGGTGGTGCTCACGGGCCGCGGCGCGAGCTGAGCTGCGTTTCCAGTTCGAAACACCCTGACCCGCTCTCCACGTTCTGGAGAGCGGGTTTCGTTTTGTTTGCTACACAGTGCGCGTGACTTCACGACTCGGCGCTCTCGCGTTGCTGCTGCTCACCGGTTGCTACACGCCTCGCGGCACCTTCCTCGAGGTCGACGAAGCGAACATTCCCGCGGTCACCGAGTACGTCATCGCCAGCGGCGACTCGCTGCAGGTGCGCGTGTTCCAGCAAGAGGCGATGTCGGCGCGCGTGAAGGTTCGCGCTGACGGCAAGGTTTCGCTGCCCCTGCTCAACGACGTCATGGTGGCCGGCAAGACGCCCACCGCGCTCGCCGCCGAGCTGCAGGTGAAGCTGAAGGACTTCATCAACACGCCGGTCGTCACCGTCTCGCTCGAAGAGATGCGGCCGCTGACGGTGTCGGTGCTCGGCGAAGTCCCGCGCTCCGGAGTCGTCACCCTCGAAGGCGGTAGCGGCGTGCTGCAAGCGCTCGCGGCCGCCGGCGGGCTTACCGACTTCGCGCATCGCGACGGAATTTTCGTGCTGCGGAAATTGCCCGGCCAACCTGCCCCGAGGCGAATTCGCTTCAAGTGGGACGAACTGACACAGGGCAGCGGCACTGCGGCGAAGTTCGTGCTCGTCGCTGGTGATGTCGTCGTCGCTGAATGAGGCTCGACCTGGGGCGAGCCGTTGGCGACCAGTGACGAACGTCGACTCGTTCCGCTCCGAAGAGAACGTGTCGTTCGAAACCGTTACGCAGGCGTAACGCGACCACATCGCGATCCGCTGCGACCTCTGGCTATCAAGGTCGCTGCGTATGCTCTCCATCCTTCTCGTGGAAGACGAGCCCGCCATTCTGCATTCCGTCGACGAAGCCCTGCGCGCAGAGGGGCATTCCGTCACCACCGCTCTCGACGGGCTGTCCGCGCAGACCGCGCTCAACGGCAAGGTCTATGACGTGGTCATCAGCGACGTGCGCTTGCCGCGCGTCGATGGGCTGACGCTCTTCAAGAAGGCGCGAGCGGCGGCACCGAAGACCAACTTCATCTTGATGACCGCGTACGCGACCGTGCCCGATGCGGTGGCGGCGCTGAAGCTGGGCGCCATCGACTACCTGCCCAAGCCGTTCGAGCTCGAAGCGCTGATCAAGATTCTCGAGCGGCTCGAGAAAGAACGGTCGCTCTCGCGGCACTTCGTCACGCAGCGGCTCGCGCCGCAGGCCGAGCAGGAATTGATCGGCACCTCGCCCGCGATGGTGCGGCTGCGTGAGGTCGTCGCGCAGTACGCGCAGAGCGACCTGCCGGTGTCGATCGTCGGCGAGCGCGGGAGCGGCAAGCGGCTCGTCGCGCTCTCGCTCCACCAGCACAGCACGCGCGCCAGCCGCGCCTTCGTCGAGCTGAGCTGCGCGGCGGCCGCCGACCCGTTGAGCAGCGTCGAGGCGCAGGCGGCCGAGGGCGGCACGCTGTACCTCACCGAGCTGGCCGATCTCCCGCTCACCTCGCAAGCCGGCATGTTGCGCGCGTTGAAGGCGCGCGAGGCGGGCAACGGAGGCGCCGACGTGCGCGTGGTCACTTCGTCAGACGTGCCGTTGCGTGAGCTGGTGACCGCGGGCCGTTTGCTCGAAGGCCTCGGCGAACGGCTGCGCGTGCTCGAGCTGCCGGTGCCGGCGGTTCGAAATCGCGGCGACGATCGCATGCTGCTCATCGAGCGGTTGTTGCGCGTGGCGGCGGCGCCGTCTTCTCCGCCCGAGCTGAGCGTCGCCGCCCTCGCCGCATTGAGCGCGTACCCGTTCCCGGGAAACGTGCGCGAGCTCGCGTCGGCGCTGCGGCGCGCGTTGGTGGTGTCCGGTGGCCGCCGCGTCGAGCTCGAACACCTGCCGCCGGAGATCGCCGGCGTCGAGACCCGCGGAGCGCCTGATGCGCTCGAGGCCCGGTCACTGCACGAAGCGGTGCGCGCCTTCGAGCGCGAGTACCTGAAGCGCGTGCTGCAGAAGTCCGAAGGTCACCGCGCGCGCGCCGCGCAGCTGTTGGGAATTTCACGCAAGAGCTTGTGGGAGAAGTTGAAGGGCTACGGGATCGACGACGCCGATCTCGAGCGCCTGGACACACCGCCGGACCAGTGACCCAGCGAGGAAGCGAAAAATGAAAGACATTTCGGTTCGTGACGACGGCGCGATCGACGCCGACGAGTTGTTGCGCGTGTTGTCGGCGGTGAAGCGCGGCGACTTCAGCAGCCGCATGCGCCTGAAGGGCACGAAAGCCAATCAGCAGATCGCGCGCGCGCTGAACGACATCATCGCCATGAACGACCGAACCGCCACGGAGTTCGATCGCGTGGCCAACGCCGTCTCGCGCGAGGGCAAGGTCGCGGTGCGCGCGCGCATCGCCGACGCTCCGGGCCAGTGGGCGGCGAAGGTGAAGTCGGTCAACACGCTCGTCGGCGCGCTGGCGCAGCAGAGCGACGAGATGGGCCGCGTGATCGGCGCCGTCGCCAAGGGTGACCTGAGCAAGAAGGTCTCGTTGTCGCAGGGAGGCAGCGCGCTCAAGGGCGACTTCCTCCGCACCGCGAAGCTGGTGAACGGCATGGTCGATCAGCTGAGCTCGTTCGCGTCTGAAGTGACGCGCGTCGCTCGCGAAGTCGGCACCGAGGGAAAGCTGGGCGGTCAGGCTGTGGTGAAGGGCGTCGGCGGCACGTGGAAGGACCTCACCGACAACGTGAACTCCATGGCGTCGAACCTGACGACGCAGGTGCGCAACATCGCCGACGTGACCACCGCCGTGGCGAGCGGTGACCTGAGCAAGAAGATCACCATCGACGTGCGAGGAGAAATTCTCGAGCTCAAGAACACCATCAACACCATGGTCGATCAGCTGAGCTCGTTCGCGTCGGAAGTGACGCGCGTCGCTCGCGAGGTCGGCACCGAAGGCAACCTCGGTGGTCAGGCCGTGGTGAAGGGCGTCGGCGGCACGTGGAAGGACCTCACCGACAACGTGAACTCCATGGCGTCGAACCTCACGACGCAGGTGCGCAACATCGCCGAGGTCACCACCGCCGTCGCCAAGGGCGACCTGAGCCGCAAGATCACCGTCGACGTGCGCGGTGAAATTCTCGAGCTGAAGGACACCATCAACGGCATGGTCGATCAGCTGAGCTCGTTCGCGTCTGAAGTGACGCGCGTCGCTCGCGAAGTCGGCACCGAAGGAAAGCTGGGCGGTCAGGCGGTGGTGAAGGGCGTCGGCGGCACGTGGAAGGACCTCACCGACAACGTGAACTCCATGGCGTCGAACCTGACCACGCAGGTGCGCAACATCGCCGACGTGACGACCGCCGTGGCGAGCGGTGACCTGAGCAAGAAGATCACCATCGACGTGCGCGGCGAGATTCTCGAGCTCAAGAACACCGTCAACACCATGGTCGATCAGCTGAGCTCGTTCGCGTCTGAAGTGACGCGCGTCGCTCGCGAAGTCGGCACCGAGGGAAAGCTGGGCGGTCAGGCCGTGGTGAAGGGCGTCGGCGGCACGTGGAAGGACCTCACCGACAACGTGAACTCCATGGCGTCGAACCTCACGACGCAGGTGCGCAACATCGCCGAGGTCACCACCGCCGTCGCCGAAGGCGACCTGAGCCGCAAGATCACCGTCGACGTGCGCGGCGAGATTCTCGAGCTGAAGAACACCATCAACACCATGGTCGACCAGCTCAATTCCTTCGCGTCGGAAGTGACGCGCGTCGCCCGCGAAGTCGGCACCGAAGGAAAGCTGGGTGGTCAGGCCGTGGTGCCCGGCGTCGGCGGCACGTGGAAGGACCTCACCGACAACGTGAACTCCATGGCGTCGAACCTCACCACGCAGGTGCGCGGCATCGCCAAGGTCGTGACCCACGTCGCGAACGGAGATCTGAAGCGCAAGCTGGTGCTCGACGTGAAGGGTGAGATCGCCGAGCTCGCCGACACCATCAACGGCCTCATCGACACGCTCGCCGTGTTCGCCGACCAGGTGACCACGGTGGCGCGCGAAGTCGGCATCGAAGGGAAGCTCGGAGGCCAGGCGCGCGTGCCCGGCACGGCCGGTCTGTGGCGCGACCTCACCGACAACGTGAACCAGCTCGCCGCGAACCTCACCACGCAGGTGCGCGCCATCGCCGAGGTCGCCACCGCGGTGACCAAGGGCGATCTCACGCGCTTCGTCACGGTGAGCGCGCAGGGCGAGGTCGCGGCGCTGAAGGACAACATCAACGAGATGATCCGCAACCTGAAGGACACCACGCGCAAGAACACCGAGCAGGACTGGCTCAAGACCAACCTCACGCGCTTCACCCGCATGCTGCAGGGCGAGCGCGACCTGGCGACGGTGTCGAAGGTGATCCTGTCAGAGCTGGCGCCGCTGGTGGCTGCTCCGTACGCCGCGTTCTACGTGGTCGAGCACGAAGGCGCGGCGGAGTTCTTGCGACTGCGCGCGGGCTACGCGGCGGGCTCGGAAGCGGGCGTGGGCACCAGTCGCGTCGAGCTCGGCGTCGGCCTCATCGGCCAGTGCGCCGCTGATCGTCAGCCGATCTTCGTGAGCAACCTGCCGGCCGAATACGCGCGGGTGTCGTCGGGCCTCGGGAGCGCGCCGCCGACCAACCTGCTGGTGCTGCCGGTGCTCTTCGAAGGTGAGCTGAAGGCGGTGCTCGAGCTGGGGAGCTTCCGGCCGTTCTCCGAGGTGAACGTCGACTTCGTGAAGCAGCTCACGCAGTCGATCGGCATCGTGCTCAACACCATCGGCGGCAACATGCGCACCGAGACGCTGCTGCAGCAGTCGCAGGCGCTCACCGAAGAGCTCACCGAGATCAACAAGCGCCTCGAGGCCCAGAAGGCCGAGGTCGAGCACAAGAACCGCGAGGTCGGCCAGGCCAAGGCGGCGCTCGAGGAGAAGGCGGCGCAGCTCTCGCTCGCCTCTCAATACAAGTCGGAATTTCTCGCCAACATGTCGCACGAGCTGCGCACGCCGCTGAACAGCCTGCTGCTGCTCTCGCAGTACCTGTCGGACAACGGCGACGGGAACCTCTCGACCAAGCAGGTCGAGTTCGCGCGGGCCATCAACTCCGCCGGCAGCGAGCTGCTCGAGCTCATCGAAGACATTCTCGATCTCGCGAAGATCGAGTCGGGCACGGTGGCGGTCGACGCGCGCGCGGTGCGCCTGGGCGACATCGGCGACTTCGTCGAACGGAGCTTCCGTCAGCTGGCGGAGAAGAAGGGTCTCAAGTTCCAGACCGAGATCGACCCCGAGCTGCCCGAGTCGCTGCTCACCGACGTGAAGCGGCTGCAGCAGGTGCTGCGCAATCTGCTGTCGAACGCGTTCAAGTTCACCGAGCGCGGCAGCGTGGTGTTGAAGGTGTTCGCCGCCAGCGAGGGCTTCTCGCGCGACAACCCGGCGCTGCAGGGTGGGCTGGTGATCGGCTTCTCGGTCACCGACAGCGGCATCGGCATTCCGCGCGAGAAACACCGCCTCATCTTCGAAGCGTTCCAGCAGGCCGACGGCACCACCAGCCGGCGCTACGGCGGCACGGGCCTCGGTCTGTCGATCAGCCGCGAGCTGGCGCACGTGCTCAACGGCGAACTCTCGGTCGAGAGTGAGCCCGGGCGCGGCAGCACGTTCACGCTGTTCCTGCCCGAGAACTACCGCTCGCAGCAGGACCGCGAGCGCGTCGTGCGCGACGTGCAGCCCACGCCGTCGGCGCCGCGTCGGGTGGTCGAGGTCAAGCCGCGCACGCCGTTCGACAGCCTGCGTCGCCCGAGCGAAGCACCGACCGGCAAGTCGCTGCTGGTGGTGACCGAGCGCAACGGAGATCTCGCCGCGGCGCGCGATCTCGCCGCTGCCCGCTCGCTGCGGCTGCACGTGGTCGATCACATCGACGGGGTGATCGACGCCGCGCGCGGCACCGACGTCGTGGGGCTGCTGATCGATCTCACGCTCCCGGGCCGCGACGCGTTCATCGCGGTCGATCGGCTCAAGCGCGACCTCTCGGTGCGCCACCTTCCGGTGTGGTTGATGGGCGAGGCGAGCGACGACGTGCGCGCGCGTCTGTTGAGCGCGGGCGGCGTCGGTGTGGTCTCGGCGTCGTTGCAGGGCTTCGCGGAGGTGTTGGGGCGCGTTAGCTCTCCGAGGGCCGAGACCACTCGCTCGGTGGTGGTGTTGTCCGACGAGGATCCCGGGAACCTGGTGTCGGTGCTCGAAGACCCGACGACCACCATCGAAGTGGTTCACTCGCTCGAAGACGCGTCGCAGCGCTGCGCCCGGTCACGCTGTGATTGCCTCGTCATCGCCATCAAGGACGGCGTGCAGAGCGCGTACACGCAGCTGCGGACGCTCGGAGCGTCGCTGCCGCTCGATCGCCGCCCGCCCGTCATCTTCTTCTCGGAGATGGGTGACGCCACGGCCGAGTGGCGCTGGGCGGTCACTCCGGCGGCGGGGTGGGCGGTCAACTTCGCGCGCGCGCCGGAGCAGCTGGTCGAGGTGGTGACGCGCTACCTGCACCGGCCGCTGAGCGCGCTGACGTTCCCGCAGCAGTCGTTGGTGCGCCTCGCCATCGCCACCGACCCCGAGCTGAGCGGGCGCACGGTGCTGGTGATCGACGACGACGTTCGCAACATCTTCGCCATCACCGCCGCGCTCGAGCACCACGACATCAAGGTGGTGCACGCCGAGAGCGCCGCCGCGGGGCTGCAGCTGCTCGAAGCGACGCCGACCGTCGACCTGGTGCTGATGGACGTGATGATGCCGGAGATGGACGGCTACGAAGCGACGCGCGCGATTCGTGCGCGTGAAGCGTGGGCCGAGCTGCCGGTGGTGGCGCTGACCGCGAAGGCGATGAAGGGCGATCGCGAGAAGTGCCTCGCCGCGGGCGCCAGCGACTACATCGCCAAGCCGGTCAACGTCGACAAGCTCACCTCGGTGCTGCGCGTGTGGTTGTCGCAGCGGACTCCGGTGCCGCAGACCGTCCTCTCCGCGCGAAGGGTCGAGGTGTGATCGACCCCGTGAACATCCTCGTCGTCGATGACGACGAGACGAGCCTGCTGGCGGTCGAGACGGTGCTCTCGGCCCTGAACCAACGCGTCTACAAGGGCACCTCGGCGCGCGAGGCGCTGCGGCTGGTGCTACAGCACGACTTCGCGGCCATCTTGCTCGACGTGAAGATGCCGGAGATGGACGGCTTCGAGTGTGCGCGGCTCATTCGCGCGCGCGAACGTTCGGCGAAGACGCCGATCATCTTCCTCACCGGCATGGATGAAGGGCGCATGCCGCGCTTCAAGGCGTACGAGGTGGGCGCGGTCGACTACCTGCTCAAGCCCATCGAGCCGACCATTCTGCGCAGCAAGGTGTCGGTGTTCGTCGAGCTGGCGCAGAAGACCGCCGAGGTTCGCCGCGTGGCCGAGGTGCTGCGCGAGACCGAGGCGCGCGAGCACACGCGCCAGTTGCTCGAGCGTGAGAAGGAAGCCGCGGTCATGCAGCAGCGGTGGCTGGAAGCGGTGCTCGACACGCTGCCGACTCCGTTGATCTTGATGACGCCGGGCATCGATCGCCCGCGCTTCGCCAACCGCGCCGCGCTCTCGCTGGCGGGTGGGGTGTTCGTCGGAGGCGCGCGGCCGGTCGACTTCACGCTGCTCAACGCGCGGCGCGTTCCACTCGAAGAAACCGAGATGCCGACCCACCGCGCGGCGCGCGGCGAACGGCTCGACGGCGAGCTCTTCTCGTTCGAGTCGCCCGATTCGAACGGGAGCGTGGTGGCGTTCACGTCGCGGCTGCCCGCGCAGCACGGGAACACCGAGACGGTGTTGCTCAACCTGCACGACGTGTCGGTGTTGAAGCGCGCCGAGGCGACGCTGCTCGAGGCGATCGCCGCGCGCGAAGACTTCATCGCCGTCGGTTCACACGAGCTGCGCACGCCGATCACCGCGCTCAAGTTCCAGGTGCGCAACGCCATCAAGAGCTGGGAACGCCCCGAGGCGCTCGCGAACCCCGCGGCATCGGCGCTCGACTATTTGAAGCAGATGCAGGCCAGCGTCGAACGTCTGGCGCGGCTGGCGGAGTACCTGCTCGACGTCTCGCGGCTCTCGTCGCCGGAGTTCCAGTTGAAGCCCACGCGCTTCGCGCTCGAGGAATTGGTGCGCGAAGTCGCGCAGCGGCCGGCCGAGGGGGCTCCGGTGCACGCCATCACGGTGAGTGCCGACGGAGACACCACCGGCGTGTGGGATCGCGCGCGCCTCGAGCAGCTGCTCGACAACCTGCTCGACAACGCGCGCCGGTACGCCGCCGGTCCGGTGGAGCTGTCGGTGCGCGGCGCTCGTGATCGCGTGACGCTCGAGGTCAGAGATCACGGGCCGGGCATCGCGCCGGAAGAGTTGCCGCGGTTGTTCGAACGCTTCGCGCGCGGGCGCGCGCAGGCTGATGACCGGCGCGGCTTCGGGCTCGGGTTGTGGATCGTCTCGCAGCTCGCCTCGCATCACGGCGGGTCGGTGAGCGCGCAGTCGACGCCTGGTGACGGCGCGCGCTTCATCGTCACCTTGCCGCGCATCGTGCCCGCGCTCGGCGCGAGCGCGTAGGCCGCCTCTCCGCTTCATTGCACGGCGCCGCTCGCTGACTCCTGAGAGCCGGTTTGAGCGGTTTGCGCCCTGACATGCGTTGACCCGGGAACGGCGTTTGGGATCGAACGTTTCGACTTCTCCACGTTCGGTCGTGCGAGCCGTTACTGCGTCGTAACGTGTTGAAATCGCTGTTGTTTTGGTGCCTCCGGGCGAGCCACTCTGTCGGTGGATCGCAAGACGAGGAGGAGGCACACCATGCAGACCCTCAATCGCCGAATCGACATTCACCCCGTCGCCACGTGGCTCTGGCCGGCGGGTCTGACCGCAGCCGCGGCGAGCCTGGTGCTCTTCGTCGCTCCGGTCGCGCAGTTGGCAGTCGCGATCGTCGGAGCGCTGTTGATCGGCACCGCCATGACGCTGCGCGAGCGCGCGCTGTGGAAGCTGTGCCTCACCGACCCGCTCACCGGCCTCGCCAACCGCCGCGGCTTCGAGCTGCACTTCAAGGACTCGTTCACGCGCGGCCTGCACGAGGGCGAGTCGATGGCGCTGCTGCTGGTCGACTGCGATCACTTCAAGCAGCTCAATGATCGACACGGCCACGCCGCGGGTGATCGCGCGCTCAAGGCGCTGGTGCAGAGCCTGCGCTCCTCGGTGCGCACCGAAGATCTCGTCGGCCGCTGGGGCGGCGATGAGTTCGTGGTGCTGCTGCGCGACGCCGACGAAGAGGTCGTGCGCCACGTCGCCGATCGCGTGAATCGCGCGCTGGCGTCGTTCACGGTGTCGGTCGGCTGCGTGGTGCGCGACGCGACGCAGGTGCGGCGCGTGCGGCTCGGGCGGCTGCTGTCGGCGGCCGATCGCGCGCTCTACCTCGCGAAGCGCCGCGGCGGCGGCCAGCTCGCGGTGGTGGGCAAACCCAGATTCCTGTCGTGCAGCAAAGCCATCAACGGAGGCGAATCATGAAACGAGCGAACACCCACATTCTCGTCGTCGATCACGATCCCCACACCCGCGAGTGCATCAGCTCGCTGCTGAACGATCTCGGCTTTCCCTGTGTCGATGAAGCGCGCGACGCAGGCGACGCCATCGATCGCTTTTCGCACACGCCCTACGACATGGTCATCACCGAGCTCGGGCTGCCGCAGTGCAACGGCCTGGAGCTGTTGCACGCCATTCGCCATGGCACCTATCGCAAGGACGCGACGGTGCTGATGCTGGGCGAGGCGGTCAGCCCGAGAACGGTGGTCGACGTGCTGTACGCCGGCGCGAACGGCTTCATGGCCAAGCCGCTCATCCCGCACACGTTCTGCGCGAAGGTGTTGCGGCTGGTGGGGCGGCTCGCTCCCGACGCCTTCATCTCACCGAATCGTTCTGACTTCTGGGCACAGGGGTAACTCATGAATACGGCCTTCGGACGAATTGCAGCAGGTGCAGTGGCGCGCTGGAGCTTGATCCTCGATCTCCTCGCGTTGGTGGTCGCGGCGCTCGCGGCGACGTTGCTCTCGAGCCACGACTTCAGTCGCGGGAGCCTCACCTTCGTGCTGGCAGCGATCGGCACGTGGCTCTTCACGGCGATGACGTTGCGTCAGTACGACCCGTGGGCGTCGGACCGCGCGGTGCTCGACGACGTGGCGATGCAGTCGATTCTCGTGCTCGCGGTCACCACCGTGCTGGCGCTGATGACCTTCGTGTTTCCCGAAGGCGAGCTGCCGCACGTCGGCCTCTTCCTGCTCGTCGCGGGGCCGCTGTCGCTCACCTTGCGCGCGTACGTCTTCCGCAGCCTGTCGCCGCGCTCGGGGCCCGTCGACGAGGTGCTCATCGTCGGCACCGGGGCCCTGGCGCGCGCGACGCTCCACGATCTGCGGCAGCGCGGCCGCCACGAGGTGTTCGGCATGGTGCGTCTGTCGGGAGAGCCCGCCATCAAGCACGCCCGCGCGCGCGTGCTCGGGCCCGCGTCAGATCTCGAGTCGGTGCTGCGCTCGGTGCCGGTGGCCGAGGTGTACTTCGCGTCGACGCACGTCGAGCACACCGACGAGATTCAGGCGGGCATCAAGCTCTGCGAGCGCTTCGGAGTGCCGTTCGCCACGCCCGCCATCGCCTACCGCCTCGATCGTTCTTCTCCGCTGGTCACCCACGCCATTCACGACGGCTACGTGCACTACCAGTCGGTGCGCGCGTTGCCGGTCGAGTTCGCGATGAAGCGCCTGTTCGACATCGTCAGCGCCGGCGTCGCGTTGTGGATCCTCGGGCCGCTGCTCCTGCTGGTCGCCGCGCTGGTGAAGCTGACCAGCGACGGGCCGGTGCTGTTTCGCCAGAAGCGAGTCGGGTTGCATGGGCGGCCGTTCGAGATGCTCAAGTTCCGCACCATGGTGGTGAACGCCGAGGCGCTGAAGGCGAAGCTCGCGGCGCAGAACGAGATGGACGGGCCGGTGTTCAAGATGAAGCACGACCCGCGCATCACTCCGTTGGGGCGCGTGCTGCGGAAGTTCTCGATCGACGAACTCCCTCAGCTCATCAACGTGCTGCGCGGAGACATGACGGTGGTGGGCCCGCGACCGGCGCTGCCCACCGAGGTGGCGAAGTACGAGGCGTGGCAGCGGCGGCGGCTCTCGGTGCGGCCGGGGCTCACGTGCATCTGGCAGGTCTCGGGTCGCAACGAGATCAGCTTCGAGCAGTGGATGTACATGGACCTCCAGTACATCGACACCTGGAGCTTCTCGAAGGACCTGGCCCTCATCATGCGCACCTTTCCCGTGGTGCTTACCGGTCGCGGAGCGAGCTGAAATCAATACACTGCGCGCCGTGGCGGTCTTTCACACCTCACGGCTCTGCGCGGCGGCGCTCGTCCTGCTCGTGGCGTCGCCCGCGCTCGCCATCGACGTGAAATATGGAGTGGGTGCACGCACCGAGCTGCGCACCCGCACTCCGCTGCCCGGTGATCAGGGCACGGGCATTACCGGAGATCTCGAGCTCGACCCCACGCTCGATCTCGCGCTCCTGTTCGACACCAGCGCGCTCGCGATGCAGTACGCGCCGACGTTGATCTGGCGCGAGCCGCAGACGGGCGGGCGGTTGCTCCCGCTGCAGCGTGGGAGAATCGGCTTCACGCAGAAGTGGAGCAAGGCGCTCCTGACCCTCACCGAAGACGGAGCGTGGGGGCTCGCCGACATCGGAGCGCTCCGCAACCCCGACGACCCGAGCCAGGTGGGCCAGGTCAACGCGGTGCAGACGCTGGGCGGCGTGCCGTACCTGCGCTCGGCGACCAGCTTCACGCTCGACGGACAGGTCTCGAACCGCGTGTCGCTCGGTGGCGGCGCCGGCTTCGCGGTCTCGGGCTCACCTGACGACGGCACCGGCACCACCAACGCCAACGCCATGCCGCTCCAGTACGGGCCGTCGGGCAGCGCGCGCGTGCGGTGGTTGGCGACGCGAATCGACGCCCTCACCACGCAGAGCACGGTCTTCTTTTCGCGGTTCCTCACTGGTCAGGAGCAGCTGGTCTCGACGCTCACCGAGTCGTGGGACCGCCAGCTCTCGCGCACGTGGTCGATCTCGCTCGCCGGTGGCGCGGCGCTCACGCGCGAGGTGGTGACCGCGACGCAGATGCAGGGCACGCCGGGTACGTACATCGAGATCCTGCCGGTCGGTTCGGCGTCGTCGAGCTGGGGCGGGAAGTTCGGAACCCAGACGGCGCGGCTCGGTGTCTCAGCGCGGCTTGCTCCGTTCGCCGATCGCTTCACCGGGTTCGTCTACGAGCGGCTCGAGGGGCGGGTGCAAGGTGATTGGAAGCCCGGGCGTGACTGGGCGGTCACGGCAGCGGGCTCGGGAGCGCTGGCGGTGGCCATCGGGCGCGCGGAACAGCAGGGCGATCGCCTGGTGTCGGGTGAGGCCGCGGTGACCTGGACCGCGCGGCAGTGGTTGGTGCTGCAGGCCTCGGCGCGCGTGCTATGGACGGAGCAACCGCGGCTCGGAATTCCGGGGCAAGTTCAGGCGGTGGGTGTGGTTTCGGTGACGGTCCGCGAGCAGGACTCAGTTGGTTGGTGAGGAAGTGAACGTGAGCGTGCAGACGAAGACAGTGTTGGTGGTCGACGACGATCCCGAGATTCGCAAGCTGCTGGCGACCTCGTTCGAGCGACTCGGCTTCTCGGTGACCACTGCGTCCGACGGCCGTACGGCCATCAAGCGCCTCGACGAGACACGGCCGACGTTGCTGTGCGTCGATCTCATGTTGCCGGAGTCGTCGGGCTACGACGTCTGCGAGCACGTCAACGCTTCGCCGAAGTTGAAGGGCTTGCCGATCTTGATGGTCAGCGCCCGCACCATGCCCGCCGATCGCGCTCAGGCTGAAGAGCTCGGCGTCCGCGTCTACCTCGCCAAGCCGTTCTCGCAGGCCGAGCTGAAGAGCGCGGTCGAAGAGGCGCTCTCGGGTGACGCCCTGGGGACTGGTACGTGAGCGACACCCCGGTCGCGACCGCCGCCGAGCCGCAGCTGTTCGACACGCGCTTTGCGCGGCAGGTGGTGGGGTTCGTGTTCCGGGGCGTGCGCCGTCACCGCCTGCTCTCGCTGTTTTCGTTCGTGGTGGTGCTCGGGCTCGGGCTCGCGGCGGCGGTGTTGTTGCCGCGCACGTACCACGCTGAATCGCGACTGCTGGCCAACAAGAACGAGCTGATTCGAGCGCTCGGCAACCCGCGCTCGTCGTTGCCGACCGACGACCCGACGCGCGCGGCCCGCGAGCTGATCTTCGCGCGCGACAACCTGGTCTCGCTCATCAAGCAGACCAACCTGCTCAAGAGCTGGGACGAGACGCGCCCGCCGATCATCCGCGTGAAGGACTCGGTGATGCGCGCCATCGGCGGTGAGCCGAGCCCCGACGACAAGCTCGACGCGATGGTGGGCCTGCTCGAGAAGAAGCTGCAGGTGACGACTGATCAGCAGACGGTCACCATCTCCATCGACTGGTCCGACGCGCAGATGTCGTACCTGCTGGTCGAGACCGCGCAGCAGAACTTCCTCGAGACGCGGCACGTGACCGAGATGACCGCCATCAGCGAGGCGCTCTCGATTCTCGAGATGCACGGCTCGCAGGTGCAGAAGACCGTCGACGAAGCGCTGCGCGAGCTGGAGCGCGTGCGTGAATTGCGTCGCAAGGGCTGGAACCCGAACTCTCCGCCCAAGGCGCCCGAGGCGGTGCCGGTGGTGGTGCAGCAGCCGCCTCCTGAGCCGGTGAAGTCGGCCGCCAACCTCGCCACCGAGCAGGAGCTCGCGCAGCTCAAGTTCCTGCTCAACAGCAAGAAGCGCGCGCTGGCCGACCTCGACGACTTCCGCCGTCGTCGCGTGACCGAGCTCAACGCGCAGCTGCAGGAGCAGAAGGTGCAGTACGCCGATCAGCACCCCATCGTGCTCGACACCATGTCGCGCATCGAGGCGATGAAGATCGACTCGCCGCAGATGATGCAGGTGAAGGCCGACATCGACGCGCTGGAGCAGGAATACAAGCGCAAGGGCGGAGTCGATTCTGATTCGTTGATCGAGCCTTCGAAGGCGCGGCCCACGCAGTTGCGGCGCTACAGCGGTCCTCCGGCTGAGCTCACCAACGCCGAGCTGAGTGACGACCCGCTGGTCGAGTTCGCGCGCAACAACCTGCGCGTCGCGTCGGCGAAGTACGAGGAGCTGTTGATGCGCATCGATTCGGCGCGCATCGAGCAGGACACCGCGCGCGCCGCGTTCAAGTATCGCTATTCGATCGTTCGGCCCGCGTCGGTGCCGAAGAAGCCGGTGAAGCCCGACGTGGGCATGGTGGTCGCCGCGTCGTTCGTGCTCGCGCTGGTGTTTGCGCTGTTCGTCGGAGCGCTGCGCGATTGGATCTCCGGGCGTCTGGTCGAGGCGTGGCAGGTGGAACGTGCGCTCGACATGCCGGTGCTCAGCCAGGTGAAGGTGCCGTGAGTCTCGTCGACGTACTCGGTTGGGCCGGCGCGATCGTGCTGCTGGTGTTGTCGGTGCCCGTGTTCACGTGGGGCGCGTACCTCGGCGGGCTGGCGCTGCTTTCGTGGCCGCCGCGGTTGCCGGTCGCTCCGTCGCCCGCGGCGCTGAAGTTCGACTTCATCGTGCCCGCGCACAACGAGTCGATGGGCATCGCGGCGACGGTGAAGTCGCTACAGGGCGTCGATTACCCGAAGGATCTGTTTCGCGTGATCGTGGTCGCGGACAACTGTTCAGACGACACGGCGGCGAAGGCGCGTGAAGCGGGCGCGGTGGTGCTCGAGCGGCAGAACAAGGAACTGCGCGGCAAGGGCTATGCGCTGGCGCACGCGTTCGAGCACGTGCTGGCTGATTCTCAGCATGCAACCGACGCGGTGGTGGTGGTCGACGCCGACACCCTGGTGAGCAGCAATCTGCTGCACTGCTTCGCGGCGCGGCTGGTGGCGGGCAACGTCGCGGTGCAGGCGCACTACGGCGTGCAGAACCCGAACGCTTCGTGGCGCACGCGCTTGATGCGCATCGCGCTGTCGATGTTCCACCAGGTGCGCAGCATCGGCCGCGAGCGGTTGAAGGTCTCGGCGGGTCTGCGCGGCAACGGCATGTGCTTCCGCACGTCGCTGCTGCGCGAGGTGCCGCACGACGCGTATTCGCTGGTCGAAGATCTCGAGTACGGCATTCGGCTCGGGCGAAAGGGTTTCCGCGTGGCGTACGCGTGGGAAGCCGACGTGCTGGGCGAGATGGTGTCGGGCGGCAAGGCGTCGGTCTCGCAGCGCAACCGGTGGGAAGACGGCCGCGCGCAGATGTTGAAGCTGCACGGCTGGCCGCTGATGCGCGATGCGCTGAAGGCCAGGAGCGGGCTGCTGGCGGATCTCGCGATGGACGTGCTGGTGCCTCCGCTGAGCCGCGTGGTGGCGTTCGCGGTGCTGGGCGCCATCGCGTCGTCGGTGTTGATCGGCTTCACGGGGCACGGCGTGCTCGCGTCTGCGGCGTTCGGTCTCTCGCTGTGGGGCGTGTCGCTCTACGTATTCGCCGGTTGGTTGCACTCGAAGACGGGCGTGCGCGGGTTGATCGATCTGGCGCTCGCTCCGGCGTACATGGCGTGGAAAGTCGTGCTCGCGTTTCAGCGGCCGAAAGGCCAGAAGAAGGACGAGTGGGTTCGCACCACGCGTGAAGGGGAGACTCGGCCGTGAAAGAGCCAGCCGCACAGCAGGGGCCTCAGCAGCAGCTGTATCAGCAGCTGCTGACGTGTCTTCGCGGTGAGTGGCACTCGATGGTGGTGGTGCCGGCGTCGCCCGGGTCTTCCGCGGCGATGGTGGCCAACGCGCTGGTCGAGGTGAGCACGCTCGTGCGCGGGAAGAAGGCGCGGCTCTTTTCGACGGAAGGTCTGGGCGTCGGAGAAGTGTCGAAGGTGATCGTCGACATGATGCAGCACATCGGGTCTGGCGGGCTGGCGATCGCTTCGGTCGATTCGGTGATCAACGCGCAGTCGGGTATTCCTGTGACGCTCGCGGTCGACGTGGCACTGCTCGTCGTGCAGCTCGGAGTGACCGAGATCGCGGAAGCGAAGCGCACGGTCGAGGTCGTCGGCGAGAAGAAGTTCCTCGGCGCGGTGACGGTCGAAGCTGACGCGTAGGCTCGCTCGTCACTGCCTTGGGGGCGGTGGTGTTTGGGTTGCGTGACTCTGTGCCCAACGGCGTACGTGCCCCTCGCCACTGTCAGCTTTGATGACGACCGTTCTTGCGGCACCCGGCGCGAAGTTGCCAGTCGTTCGAGGTCGAGAGGCTCGTCGGCATTCGGCACGGCGTCGTGCACCTGAAACACCGCCGTGCCCCGGTGCAGTTGCTGTCACGAGTAACGGAACTTCGAGCCCCGCACCCTGAAGTCGAGCGCACGAGCCGCAATCCACCCAGCCAGTGAAGCCGGGTCTTTCTGCCCATTCACCGGGAACCGAGGAAGCACTCCACCTTCCACTTCTGCAGCCCGATACGGCCGCGCCTCGGTCGTCCAGATCGTGAAGTCACCGAGCGCCTGCAGCCAGTCGACGTGCTTCTGCGTGAAGTGGTGCTGCGGCGTACCGAACGGGAACGCGAAGTGTTGCTGCGTGCCGAACAGGCGCTCGAACGCGGCGGTGGAGCGGCGGAAATCTTCACGCACCACCTCGTCGGGAAACCGCGCAGGCGAGAGGTGCAGGTTGGTGTGATTCCCGAGCTTCACGTTCTTCGCCGAGCGCGCGAGCGCCTTCAGCTCATCGACCGTCGAGAGCGCGAACTCGGGGCGGCTGGCCAGTTCGCGCAATTCCGAACGCGTGTTCTCAATCGCCACATTCGGCACCGGAGACATCAACTCATCAGCGCGCTCGGCAAGACCGCGCGTCTCGACGAGATCCCACCGGAAGCCGGCGCGCTGCTCGGCCTTCTCGGGGCACACGAAGAAGAGGAACTCCACCTGCGGAAACCGCGCCGCGTTCTGCTCGAGCCATTCCGCCGCGTCGCGATAGCCATCATCGAAGGTCACCGTCACCCGCGCGCCAGCATCGAGCAGATCATCAGTGAGCCGCGTGATGGCCGACGACGACATGCACAGGTACGGCTGCCAGTCGGTGGAGCGGGGCGTGTCGGCGACGCGGTGCAGACACAGCGACACACTCAACCCGCCGAGCGCCCGCTTCATGAGCAGCTTGCGCGCGATGACCGGCATGCGCTCGCCGGCGCGGTAGGCAAGCCCATCCACTCCGCCGACCTGTTTCCACGCACCGCGCACCAGCGAGCGCAGTCGTTCTTGATTGCCTGCCATGCCCCGCGCGTACCATACGGGCGCGGTGACGGCGAAGCGGCTCACCATCGGCAAGGTTCCCATCGACGTACTCACGTTCGCCGAGGCGCTCGACTCCATCGACGCGCTGGTGACCGCGAAGCAGGGTGGCTTCGTCTTCACGCCGAACATCGATCACGTGGTGACGGTCGACGACCACCCGGAGTTCGCCGCCGCCTACGCGAAGGCCTCGCTCTCGCTCGCCGACGGCATGCCGGTGGTGTGGGCCTCGCGCCTGCTGGAGCACCGGCTGCCCGAGAAGATCTCCGGCTCCGATCTCGTGGGCCCGCTGCTCGAGCGCGCCGCGCAGAAGAAGTGGCGCGTCGCCTTCCTCGGTGCCGGCCCCGGCGTCGCGGAAAAAGCCGCGAAGATCGTTCACGAGAAGTACGGCACCGACGTGGTCTACACCGAGGCGCCCATGGTGAAGCTCGACGACGCCGCGCAGCTTGACGGCATCGCGCAGCGCCTCTCGGCCGCGAAAGCAGACCTGGTGTTGATGGCGTTCGGCGCTCCGAAGCAGGAACTGCTGATCGCGAAGATCGCCGATTCGGTGAAACCCGCGGTGCTGCTCGGCATCGGAGCGAGCCTCGACTTCATCGCCGGCACCGTGAAGCGCGCGCCGGTGGTGATGCAGAAGACCGGCCTCGAGTGGCTGTACCGCCTCGGGCAGGAACCGCGCCGGCTGTGGCGCCGCTACCTCATCAATGACCCCAAGTTCCTGCTGATCCTCGCGCGCACCCTGCGGGAACGCTGATGCGCTTCCCCGGCCGCCGTAAACACAAACACTACTTTCCGGTTCACGCGCGTGACCCGCTCATCGCGCGCACGCCGGAGCAGCCCGTCCAGCGACTCCACGTGCTGGGCATCGACCAAACGCTGGTCGACGTCGACGCCCGCGTGCCCGAAGAATTTCTGACGCGCTACGGCCTCGCCAAGGCCGCCTCGACGGTCATCGACGACGAGCGCGCCACGAACCTCTACGAAGAGCTGCTCGCCGGGAAGCTGATCAACTCCGAGTTCGCGGGCGGCACGATCGGCAACACGCTGCACAACTACTCCCTGCTCGCCGACGACGCGTCGATCCTGCTCGGCGTGATGAGCGAGTCGATCCGTCTCGGGACGTCGGGTTACCGCTACCTGTCCAACACCTCGAGCCGCGTGAACCTCGATCACCTGCAGCCGGTGAAGGGCGCCATCGGCCGCTGCTTCGTGCTCGTCACGCCCGACGGTGAGCGCACGTTCGCCATCAGCGCCGGCGAGATGAACAAGCTGGAGCCTTCCAGCGTGCCCGAGCGCGTCTTCGAGTCGGCGGCGTGTCTGGTCATCTCGAGCTACCTGATGCGCTGCCGCGAAGGCGAGCCGATGCCGGCCGCGACCATGCGCGCCATCGAGCTCGCCAAAGCGCGGCACGTGCCGGTGGTGCTCACGCTCGGCACGCGGTTCGTCATCGCCGAGCGGCCCGACTTCTGGCGCCGCTTCATCGAAGACCACGTCGACGTGGTGGCGATGAACGAAGAAGAGGGCGCGGTGCTCACCGGCTTCGACGACCCGCTGCTCACCGCCGAGCGCGCGCTCGACTGGGCCGACCTGGTGATGGTGACGGCCGGCGCGAACGGCCTCTACCTCGCTGGTCACACCGACGACGACGTGAAGCGCGAGACGCGCTACCCGCTGCTGCCCGGAGCGATCGCCGAGTTCAACCGCTACGAGTTCAGCCGCCCCATCGCGCGCGTCGACTGCGAGAACCCGGTGAAGGTCTACGCGCACATCGCGCCGTACCACGGTGGCCCCGAGCGAATCGCGAACACCAACGGAGCGGGAGACGCCGCGCTCGCCGCGCTGCTGCACGACATGGCGGCCAACCGCTACCACCAGCTCCGCGTGCCGAACTCGAGCAAGCACGCGCGCCCGTTCCTCACCTATTCGTCGATGAGCCAGGTGTGCCGCTACTCGAACCGCGTGGCGTACGAGGTGCTCGCGCAGGCTGCGCCGCGGTTGATGCGTGGACTGCCCGAGCGTGAAGAGGGCCTCGACGACGAGCGCTACTGGGCGCAGTAGCAGGCGGCGGGTTCAGTCGCCCGGCCGCGAAGGCACGAACTTCGACGCATCGAGCGTCTTGACGATCTTCGCGGGCACTCCGGCCACCACGCTGAAGGGCGGCACGTCTTTGGTCACCACCGCAGCAGTGCCGACCACCGAGCCGCGCCCGATGGTGACGCCGGGCATGATCGACGCCTTCGCGCCGATCCACACGTCGTCTTCGATCACCACCGGCTGCGAAGGCGGCCGCTTCGAGCGGTCGAGCAATTCGTGGAACGCGGTGTCGACGATCATCACGTACGGCCCGAGCCGGCAGCGCTCGCCGATGGTGATGGCGTCGGTGCAGCCGATCGACACGCCGTAGTTGATCGAACAATCAGCGCCGATGCGAAGGCGCGCTCCAGCAGACGTGGCGAGCTCGACGGGCACGTTCACGCTGCGCAGCAACGTGTGAGCGCCGATCGCCATGTGGCCCTGGTTGTCGATGCGCGGGCGTTCGAGCGTGCGCACGCCAGCGCCGACCTCGTTCACGTCGCGCAGGAACAGCCGCGAGCTCGCGAGCTCACGCGCATAGCGGGCGCTCTTCTCGATCAACTCGACCGGAGACTTCCCCGCCTTCACGTCGCGGGAGAACTTCTTCCAGGCGTTGCCGATCGAACCGAACATTCACTTCGCCACGTAGCACTGCGTCGCGTCGAAGTCGGCGGGCGTGCCCACGTTCGACTCGAAGCCGACGTTGTCCCAGTCGCGCTCGTCCACGTAGGGCGAGTTCTCGAGGTAGTACCGCTGGCCGGTGCGGTCGTCGTAGTCGCGGCTGAACTCCAGGCGCTCGGCGGCCGTGTGGTACAGCACCTGGCCCACCGCGACGCCGGCCTCGGTCATGGTCAGCTTCGTGGCTCCGAAGTCGTTGCACAGCCGCTGCTTGCCGTTGACGTACAGCACCATGCGGTCGCGCTTGATGAACGCGTCGAAGCGCGCGCGCGGCGAGATGAGCAGCTGATCGTCGACGATGCCGTCGCCCAGCCGACCGGTGGCGTTCTGCTGACGGAACCAGCTCGGCGCGGCTTCGTACGACTCGTACTGCGCAGGCGAGAGGTTGACGACGTTGTCGCGCTCGGGCGCGCCGGCCTTGTTGATCATCACGCGAATGTCGCTCTCCGAACGCTTCATGCTCGGGCCCAGCTCGAACGGAGAACCATCGCGCGGGAAGAACTGCAGGCAGTTCCACTTCTCGACCGAGGTGTTCACGCCGTCGGGCTCGTAGAAGAACGAGGTCTGCACCAGGTTGCCCTTGAAGTGGTTCTGCGCGTCGAACGTCTGGCCCGCCGTCGGAGCACCGCACACGCCGACCCACCAGTACCGCCGCGAGGTCGCGTCGCTCGCCACCTCGAACGTGAGGTGCAGGTACGTGCTGTCGCTGATGGTCGCCATTTTTCGCGGCACCGCGACGACGGTGGCGAACACGTCTTGCTCCCAGTCGGGGAGGGTGACGTGGAGCAGACCGCGCTCCTCGCTCAGCTGCGCCATGTCTTCGTGGTCGTTGTAGATGAAGAAGTCCCACTTCGAGTTCCCGAAGCGGCGGCCCTTTTTGTAGGCGCGGTCTCCGTCGTTCGCAACGCCGGTCGAGACGATGGGCCCGCCGGTTCCATCGAAGTCGTCGAAGAACTCGGCGGTGCGCGGCGTGGCTTTGCCGGTGGGCGTCACGCGAACCGCGGTGCGCGCCAACACCTTCGGAGCGGTCGTCGCGCCCTGCATGCCGAGCGACGCGCCGGGCCCGTGCCCGTTGAGGATCAAACTGCCGTAGCGGGTGCGCAGCTCGTCGGGCGTGAAGATCGACCAGCGAATGCGATCGGCCGGAATCACCTCGTCGATGGTCACCTGAATGTTCTGGTGCTCCGGCGCCATCGCGCCCGAGTACGGACACGCCGACTCGATCGCTTCGATGACGAGCGTCGTCGGCCCGTCGAGGTTGGTGACCTCGACCACGTGGAGCAGCTCGCGCGTGCCCTTGAACTTGTCGTTGTGCTGGCGGTAGCCCGCGCAGTGAATGGTCGTGCCGTTCACCTGCTCGTTCACCCCGACGGCGGAGACGCTCACGCCCGCAGGAACGCGGAACACGCGGTAGTCGCGCGCGCCGCTGACCTCGGGCAGCACCAGAATCACGCTGTCGCGGTTGGCGACGAACTGCACGTCACCCATCGGCGCCGCGGTCGTCCACCCGAGCGTCGAGCCGTCTTCGCCTTTGGGCGTGTTGGGTGATTCCACCGGCATCGCCATCTGCTCGCCGCCGCCGAGATCGGGCGGGGCGGCGGTGACCGGGAGTGGCTCACTGATGGTTCCGGTGCTGCACGAGAGAGCCAGCAGCGAGAGGGATGCGACGAATTTGAGCTTGTGAGAAAGAGCGTGCATGTCGTTTGGGAAAAGGCCGCTGGCGTCTAGCACCGTGATTCTGACGGTCGCAATGCTGCTTGCGGGTTGCGTGGACTGCCCAGCGGCTCCGGGGTTGTCGAAGGTTCAATGCGCCGAAGTGACGGCCATGCGCTTGCCGTCAAAACTCCCCGACTCCCCGAAGAACCCGGTCGCCGATGACCTCGCGGCCGCGCAATTGGGGCATCAGGTCTTCTTCGACGCGCGCTTCTCGAGCAACCAGCAGGTGCGCTGCGGAACGTGTCACGAGCCGGAACTCTATTTCACTGACGGCGACCCGACCTCGACCGGCCTCGTGACCGTCACGCGCAACTCGCCCTCGCTCTACGCCTCGCCGTTCCTGCACTGGCAGATGTGGGACGGGAAGGCCGACTCGTTGTGGTCGCAGCCGCTGCTGGCGTTCGAGAACCCGAAGGAGATGGACTTCACGCGCCTCGAGATCGCGCACCGGCTCGAGCTGAGCTACCGCGCGCAGTACGAGGCGATCTTCGGGGCGCTGCCAGACCTGAGTCGCTTCCCCGCGCGCGGCAAGCCGGGCGACGTCGCGTGGGACTCGTTGAGCGCGGCCGATCGAGAGACGATTGATGCGGTGGTGAGCAATCTCGGTCGTGCCCTCGAGGCCTACGAGCGCAAGTTGGCGATGCGGCCCGGGCGCTTCGACGCGTATCTCGATGGCGACGCCACGAAGTTGAATGATCAGGAGCGCGAAGGCTTGCGCGTCTTCGTGACCGCCGGTTGTTCGCAATGTCACGGCGGCGGGTTGCTCACCGACGAGTCGTTTCACGCACTGCAGGTGCCTGGCAGCGACGAGCGCGGCCGCGCCGAAGGCCTCGAGCTGCTCGCGCGCTCCGAGTTCAAGGGCGACGACGTGCCCGCGCCGACCGCTGCCGACGAGTTCGCGTGGAAGACGCCGTCGTTGCGCAACGTCGCGCGCACCGCGCCGTACGGCCACAACGGGCACTTCGCGACGTTGGAAGAAGTGGTCGACTTTCATCTCCCCGCGAACGTGAAGCCCGCCGAGCGCACCGCGCTGCTGTCGTTCCTGCAGGCGCTCACCGCTGGAGACCCTCCGTCGCCGTGGAACAACTGGCCCAACCGATGACCGGCTTGCGACCGAAGACGCACGGCCAGCTGCTTTTGAGCGGAGTGCTCACCTGGGCCGCGTTCTTCGTCGTCGGCCTGCCGGGCTACTACCAGCAGTACTCGACGCTCTTCGTGGCCATCGGCACCGCGCTGCTCGTGCCTCCGACCGCGTGGCTCGGGTGGCGCATCATCTCGCGGCAGAAACCGGAACGCCGACTTTCGATGGCGCTCGCGCTCTCGTTCTATTTCACCGTGCCCTTCGCGGCGCTCGACACGGCCTACTGTGGCCTGTGGCTCGGCCGCGGACACCACTACCTCGTGGAGTACTGGTACCTCACCGTCTTCTACGTGATCCCCTGGGTGATCTACGTACCGATGGGGCTGTCGCTCTCGCGCTCAGGCTCAGGAGACGTGCGGTAGCCGCTTGCGCGGTGCGCGGTTGGCAGCAGACGCGAGGAGCTCTCGCAGGCGCGCGACGTCGACCGGCTTGGACAGGAACTCGTCCATACCCGCGGCGCGGCACGTCTCTTCGTCGGACTTCATCGCGTTGGCGGTCATGGCGACGATGACGTGGGGTGGCATCTTCGTCGCGCGCTCCTGCTCGCGCAGCTGACGCGTCGCCTCGAGGCCATCGAGCTCCGGCATCTGCACGTCCATCAGCACCAGATCGAACTCGTCCCGGGAGAGCGCTGCGAGGGCTTCGCGGCCGTTCCACACGTGCGTCACTTCATGGCCCGCCTTGAGAATGAGCGCGGTCGCGACGCGCGCGTTCACCGCGTTGTCCTCGGCGAGCAGCACGCGCACCGAGCGCGGAACGGGCGTGCGCCGCGCCGACTCGATGGTGACGATCGGCGCCGGAGCGCTCGACAGCAGCGCTTCGAGCTCGCGAATCGAGACCGGCTTCGACAACGTGCGCAGCGCCTGCGGCACGGTGCCTGCGTAGCCGAAGGGCACCATCACCACCGTACGCGTGTCGAGCACCGGGCTGGCGTTCAAGAGCGCGACGTCGGCCAGCACGAGCTCTCCGTCGAAGGCGCGCGCATCGTCGCTGTTCGCCGAATCGGTGACGACCGCAGTGAGCCCGAGCCGCGCGAGGGTGTGCGAGATGGCGCGCGCGGCCGCGGGAGACGAGTCGATCACCAGCGCGCGCCGGCCGGCCACCGAGAGCACCGCCTTCGTGGGCTCACTGCGCGGCAGCTCGAGCCGCACGCTGAAGGTGGAACCCTTGCCGACCTCGCTCGTGACCTCGACCTTGCCTCCCATCAACCGCACCAACTCGCGGGTGATGGTGAGGCCGAGACCGGTGCCTCCGTAGCGCCGGCTGGTGCTGCCGTCAGACTGCTCGAAGGCCTCGAAGATCGCCGCTTGCCGATCGAGCGGAATGCCGATGCCCGTGTCGCGCACCGAGATGCGCACGCCGTCGCCTTCGGTCTCTTCGAGCGTGCACTCGACCTCGCCGCGCGGCGTGAACTTCACCGCGTTGCCGACGAGGTTGAGCATGATCTGCGTGAGGCGAACCTGATCGCCGACGCGCCGCGTGGCGGTCTTCGGCGGAATGGTGACGATGAGCTGAACGTCGCGCGCCTGCGCGAGCGTCGAGAGCGTGCGGGTGGCGTCGACCACGATCTGCTCGAGATCGACGGCCGACGATTCGAGCGACATCTTTCCCGACTCGATGCGGCTCAGGTCGAGCAGGTCGTTCACCGTCGACAACATGGTGCGCCCCGAGAGCAACACCGCGTCGAGGTAGCCGCGCTGCTCGGTGGTGAGCGTGGTCTCGAGCGCCAACGAGGTCATGCCGAGAATGCCGTTGAGCGGCGTGCGCATCTCGTGGCTGGTGTTGGCGAGGAACTGTGACTTCGCGCGCGAGGCGGCAAGCGCCTGTTCGCGGGCCACGTGTTGCTCGGTGACGTCCTGCATCGCGCCGAACACGCGCACGGTCTTGCCGTTCTGGCGTTCGGCCTGGCCCTGCACGCGCAGCCAGCGGCCGTCGGGCAGCTCGGTCTCGACGTCGAAGGGAACTCCGCGATCGACGCAGTCGACCAGCGCGCGGTGCTGCGTGCCGAGCATGGCGAGGAACAAGTTCGCGTCTTCTTCGCCGCCGAGCACGTGGCGCGCTTCGTCGGTGAGCTGGAACTGACCGCGCGGCAGAGCCAGGTCCCAGCCGCCGACGCGCGCGAGTCGACCGGTCTCCTGCAGCATGTGGCGATCGCGCGCGATGCGATCACTGCGGTCGCGAATCAGTCGCACCAGCGCGAACACCACCAGTGATGCGACGATCGCGGCGATCAACGAGCCGAGACCCCAGAAGCGGCGGCGCCGCGCCAACTCGACGGTGCCGTTGCGAGTGTGCAGACCCACCGCGATGGTGCCGACGCGCGTGCCAGCGCTCAGTGCTTCGCTCGAGGCGGTGAGGACTTCGGGGTCGTCGCTCGGAGCGGAACCGCTGCGCACCGCGGCCACGCGCTCGTCGCGCTTCCGCTCGTCGCCGCGATAGGCCGCCACCGTTCCGTTGCTGCGCACCACGAGCAGGAACTCGAAGTCGGCGGTCTCGCTGACCGTGCGCACCACTTCCGCCAGGCTCTTTTCGTCGTCGAATTCGAGCGGCGCGCCGGCGAGGTCGGCGCCAAGTCGGCTGAGCGTGCGAGCCTGCGCCTGCAGTGAATCGCGCAACATCGCCCGGTCGAGCATTCCGCCGATGACCCACTGCAGCAGCAGCGTCACGAGCAGGGGCGCGAGCGCACCCAGCACCAACCAACGCTCGAGGTGACGTGCTCGCACGTCGTTCGCGAGTGCAGATCTCGTGCGCCGCCCGAGCGTCAGCAATCACTCGACTTGTGGCCTCGAAAGGTGGGTCAGATCAGCCCCCGTCACTCACGCTGACCCGTCAGAACCCCCCGCGATCCGTCGCTGATCGCGTGGCGTCGCATTTGCTCTGGCAGGGCTGAGCGTGATCCGCCTCCTCACCCTCGTCGTCGCGATCGGACTGCCCAACGCAGACGATCCCGTCGTGCCGGCGCCGCTACAGGCGGAGTTGCTCGCGCGCGTGTTGCGCTACGACCGCGCGTTCCCGCCGCCCGAGGGCGCGCGCGCGAAGGTGTTGGTGGTGCACCGCGACACCCCGACGTCGGAAGCGTTCGCACGCCAGCTGATGAGCTCGCTGGGCGAACAGACGACGCTCGGCAGTGTGGCGCACGACGAGGTGCTGGTGCGCTTCACGTCGGCCGACGATCTGGCGAAGAAGGTGCGCGAAGAGGGAGTGCGCGTCGTGGTCTTCGCTCCGGGGTTCGTCGAGCAGGCACCCGCGGTGTCGAGCGCACTCGAAGGCCAGCACGTGCTGACGGTGAGCGCGACGCCGAGCGGAGTGCGCGAAGGCATCGTCCTCGGCTTCGACCTCGTCGACGGAAAGCCGCGAATGCTCCTCAACCTCGCTTCTTCGCGCCGGCAGCAGTCCGATTTCCGCGCGGAAGTTCTCAAGCTCATGACGGTGGTTCCATGAAGTCGCTTCGTCTTCTCTTCTGCCTTGCGGTGACGCCGTTCGCGGCGTTCGCGGGCACGCCCGACGGCGGCACCGACGAGCTCGAGACGGGCGAGCTGGCCGCGCTGCTCGACACCGCCGTGGTCTCGGGCCCGAGCCGCACCAAGGAACGCGTCGACGACTCTCCTGCGACGGTGACGGTGGTGACCTCGGCACAGCTGCGCACGCTCGGCATCCGCACGGTGCACGAGGCGATGAACTTCCTGTCGATGGGAATGGTCGCCCAAGATCCCCTGCACGCGGTCGAGGTCGGTGCGCGCGGCGTGTTGCTCTCGGGCGACTACGGCAACCACTTCCTGGTGTTGATCGACGGTCACGCCATCAACGAGGCGTGGAACGGAACGGCGTACTTCGAGCAGGGCCTCTCGTTGCCGATCGAGATGATCGATCACATCGAGCTCATTCTCGGGCCGGGCAGCGTGCTCTACGGCAGCAACGCGATGCTCGGCGTGGTGAACATCATCACCCGGCGCGCTGACGACGTCGGCCGGTTGCGCGGCACGTTCGAGGGCGCGTTGATGCCCGGCCAGCGCGCCGACGGCTCGCTCTTCGTGGGCGTCCCGGGGCTCGGCGGCTCGATGCGCCTCAGCCTCGCCAGCGGCTGGTCGTTCAACCTCGCCGGCTCGCCCTTCGAGATCACCGCCGCGCTCGAGTACTACGTGCACCAGGGCCAGCAGCTCGAGTTCGCGAAGCAGACCGGGCTCACCGAGAGCGACGGCACTTCGGAGTGGCCGCAGCGCTGGTCGCGCACCGGCGAGCCGGGAACGTGGGGCGGTGTCACCGACCGCTATTCGACGCGCGTCGGCACTGCGTGGCTCAAGGCGCGCTGGGGCGACTTCACGTTCTTCGGTCGCGGCGCGACGTACGGGCGCTCGTCACCGGCGATCGACAACTTCGGCGTGGCGGTGAACTTCGACGGCGTCGGCTTCGAGCGCGACCGCTTCCTCGACACCGAGCTGCGCTGGCAGCGCGTGCTCAACCCGCACTTCTCGATGCTGGTGCGGGCCTACTTCGACGACTACGAGTACCTCGGAGAGGACGAGAGCTCGAGCTGGCTCTCGAACGGCAGCGGTGAGCTTCCTGCCGACGCCGACCTCTCGAACTTCACCTTCGCGCAGAAGACGCGCGGCTTCGCGACGTGGGGAGGCCTCGAGGCGCAGGGCACCATCGATTGGCTGGGCGACGGCCGCTTCCCGTTGATGCTGGGCGTCGACGGTCGCGCGCGTCGCTTCGCGGGCGAGAACCTGACCAGCACGCTCGACGGAGAGCTCCTCGCGACCGACGCCGCGTACGACGTCACCGAGTGGCAGATCGCCTTCTACGCGCAGCAGCGCGCTCGGTTGCTCCCGTCGCTGCAGCTCAACGCCGGTGTGCGCGTCGACACGCAGAGCAACTTCCTCCCCAACGTCGCGCCGCGCGGAGCCGTGGTCTGGTCGACGCCGTGGGACGGCAAGGTGAAGGCGGTGTTCAGCGCCGCGTTCCGTTCACCGAGCGGCTACGAGCGCTTCGCCGAGTACGCCGGCTTCCAGGTGCGCAACCCGCTGCTGCAACCCGAGCGCGTGATCACCGGCGAGCTCGGCTACGAGCAGCGTCTCGGCCGTCATCGTCTCGGCGTCGTCCTCTTCGCTTCGAGCTTCACGTCGCTGATCGTGCTCGACACGATTCAAGTCGACGGCGAGGACACGCACTCGTACCAGAACGGCGGCGGCCTCGTGAATCACGGCGCCCAGGGCTTCGTGGAAGGCGCGTTCGGTCAGCTGAGCTACGGCGCGAGCTTCACCGGTGCGTTCAACATCACCAAGCCGGGCGACGAGCTGCTCGCTTCTCCGACGTGGTTCGGCAACGCACGCGCGACGTACTCGTTCGGCGACGAGCTGCCGAAGCTGTCGGCGCTGGTTCACTTCTCGGGGCCGCGGCTCAACACCGCGGCGGCGAACAGTGGCGTCGACACCGACGGCAACCCCATCAGCTGGAACGAAAACGCGAAGTGGAGCAGCCCGCAGGTCGAGCTGCGCGGAGTGCTGGAAGGCAAGGTGAAGCAGGTGCCCGGGCTCACGCTGCGCGGTGTGGTGGGCGGCAACCTGTTCCCGTATTCCCAGTACGCCGTCGGCCCGCTCAACTACCCGACGAGCGCGACCTCAGTGCCGCAGCTCGCGCCGAACAACCGGCTGTTCGTGTTGCTCACCGTCGGCTGGTCGCTCGACTGACTACTTGCGCAGCCGCTTCCACGCGTGACTGCCCAACTCACCGAGCGCTCGTCGCGCCGAACCTGCTTCTTCACGCACGCCACGGAAGTATTCGAGGCCGTAGCTGAGCGTCGCTCCGGCGATGGCGATCTTCTCGGCTGCGGGGACGACGGTGCGTGCAGACCCAATCGCCTCGGCCGTTTTGTACGCCACACGCGACAACACCGCGCCCAGCGCCGGGGAAGCCACCGAGGTCATCAACACCGCGCGAGAGATCGGGTTCACCAGGAACCAGAAGTGCCACGGGTCTGCGTCGAGGCGATCGGGGTGCTTGTGGTGGATGCGCGAGTCGAAGACGCCGTAGTTGTAGTTGCGCTTCATCCACACGCTCAGATCGGTGTGCTCGCTGCGGTGCGTGGTGAGCGCGCGCGCGGCGAAATAGAGCTTCGCGCCCGACTTCTGCAGCCGCACGCCGAGCTCGCGATCTTCGCTGCGGCCCAGCGAGCGATCGAAACCACCGACCTCGAGGTACGCCTCTCTGCGGAACGACACGTTGCCGGTGCACACCATCACGCCGCGCACCGCGGTCGGGTTGTCATGGAAGCGAGCGACGAAGCGCGCGAGCTGATCGGCGTGGAAGCGCTCGAACAGCGGCTTGTGTCCCAGCGAGTCGTCGGCGCCGATCTGCCCCAACACCAGCGTGTGCCCGGCGTCGTGCGCCTTCGCGTGCTCCGCGAGAAATTCGTTCGGCACCAGCATGTCGTCGTCGGTGATGACCACGATCTCGCCGCGCGCCTGCTGAATGCCCGCGTCGCGCGCAGCGGCCGCTCCGGCGTTGGCCTGGGTGATCACGCTCAGCCGGAAGGGATCTTTGCGTTTGCTGAGCACCGGCTCGGCCGCTTCACGCGAGCCGTCGTCGACGACGATCACCTCGAACTGCTGTGGCGGAAATGTCTGTTTTCCGAGCGCGTCGAGAAGTTCCTGCAACAACGGAAGACGATTGAAGGTCGAGATGACGACGCTGAGCCGGGGTGCCATGACGCGTGAAAACTGTCATACACCATCGGCAACATGGCCAACCCACTCCTCACCTGGGCCCGGTCGGTGCGCGCCGACTACGCGTCGGTGCAGCGGTACCGAGCGAAGTACCACGGCGACGAGCGCTCGCTGCTGCGGCTGCCGGTCGACGCGATCACCAAGGTCGGTTTTCAGATGACGGTCGCGATGCGCACCATGGCGTTGCTTCGCGACGCGCGCGTGCCGCTCTTGCCGCAGGTCGCGAGCCGTTTGATCCGCCACCTCTACGGCGCCGAAGTGCACTGGAACACCACCATTCACCACGGCATCTCGATCGTTCACGGTACGGGGCTGGTGCTGAGCCATCGCGCGGTCGTCGGCGAGGGCTGCATCCTCTTTCACAACGTGACGCTCGGCGAAGGCGTCGACCCCGAGACGCGCGAGACGGGCGCTCCGACGCTCGGCCGCGACGTGCACGTGGGCCCCGGCGCGACGTTGCTTGGGCCGATTCACGTCGGTGACGGCACGAAGATCATGGCAGGCGCGGTGTTGACGCGCTCGGTGCCTCCCAACTCGCTCGTGAAGCCCGCCGACTCGGTGGTCACCGAGCGCGCGGTTCCCGTGAATCGTCCGAAGGTCGTCAAGTGACGCTCAGTGTTCGCGAGCTGAAGGAGCTGACGATTCGCCTCGACGAGAAGAAGCTCGAGGAACAGCTCGGGCCCTTCGTGCTCGTGCAGCGCCCGATTCAGCCGGCGCCGCGCACCGATTCGCTTTCGACGCGCCCGATCGCCGACCCGACCAAGCCCGCCAAGCCGAAGGGCGTGTTCGACTTCGAAGATCTGTGGGTCGCCACGCTGCCGCCCATGAGCTCGAGTGACAGCTTCATCATCGGTCGCTCGGTCGACTGCGACGTGATCATCGACGAGCCCACCGTCAGCAAGCGCCACGCGAAGCTGGAATGGGTCGATCAGAAGGCGGTGATCGAAGATCTCGGCGCGCAGAACGGCGTGTTCGTGAACTCGATTCGCGTGAAGGGCCGTCACCCGGTGAAGGACAACGATCTGCTCGCGCTCGGCACGACGCACATGTTCTTCATGCTGGTGTCGACGCTCAGACGGCGGATGGGCGTTCGCGCGGGCTGATGGTGAACGGCGCCACCAGTGCGTCGAGCGCTGCGTCGTCCTGCACCGGCAGCCGGCACGCGAAGTTCTGGCAGAGGAACGCGCCGCTCCCGCTTCGCTGACCGAGCAATTCTTCCAATGACGGCGGCGGTTGCGTGCCCTGCGCGTGCGCGACGATCGACAGGCCCGGCGTCCACTTCGTCGCGAGACGTGCGCGCCACTTCGTCAGCTGCTCGGGCGGGGCGATCAACGTGAGCTCCGCGGCGCCATCGACGAGCAGATCAGCCGCGATGAGCAGGTGGCCGAAGCCCAGCGGGTTCTTCAGCACCGCGTCGCGCATGCGCTCGAGGTAGAGCTGCGCGCGCTCGAGATGGCGCGGCCGGCCGGTGAGGGCGGTGAGCGCCACCTGCGCCTCGGCGAGCGTCGACGCACCCGACGGAAACGCGTTGTCGTGCACCGCGTACGGAGTGACCAGCAGCTGCCCCTGCGTCGCGCGCCACGCCTGCTTCTGCGAGTCCCAGAACGAGTCGAAGGCGCGATCAGCGAGCGACTCGGCGAGCGCGAGGTGGCGTGGCTCCTGCGTGCGTTGAAACAGCGCGACCAGGCCCGAGACGAAATCGCCGACGTCTTCCAGCATGCCGGGCAACTGCTGCGCCGTGCGGTGGAGCACGCCGTCCTTCACGCAGCTGAGCGCGATGGCGTCGGCCGCGCGCGTGGCGAGAGCGGCCCAGTCGTCGCGGCCGAACGCGCCGGCGGCGAACGCGAGGCCGCGAATCATGAGCCCGTTCCAGCCGCACAGAATCTTGTCGTCGAGTCCCGGCGCGATGCGCTTGCTGCGTGCAGTGAAGAGCCGCGCGCGAATCGCTTCGAGCGTCGAGTCGCCGAAGCGCGGTTCGGCCACGCTGAGCACGCTCGAAGTCGAGTGCTCGAAGTTTCCGTGCTCCGTGACACCGAAGTACTCCGCCGCCGCGCGCGCGTCGGAGTCGTTGCCGAGCGCTTCCCGCAACTCCGCGAGCGACCACACGAAGAACTTCCCCTCTTCGCCTTCGGAGTCGGCGTCTTGCGCGGAGAAGAACGCGCCGTCGCTCGAGGTCATCTCGCGCTGCAGCCACTCCACGAGCCGCTCGGCGGTCACCTTCCACAGCGGGCGCGGTGAGATGAGCCACGCCTCGGCGAGCAGGTGGAGCAGCTGCGCGTTGTCGTAGAGCATCTTCTCGAAGTGCGGCACCAACCAGCGCTCGTCGACCGAGTAGCGGTGAAAGCCGCCGCCAAGTTGATCGTGAACGCCGCCCAGACACATCTTCTCGAGCGTGAGCAGTGCTCCGTCACGCGCGCGCACGTCGGCGCCGCGACGCCACGCGCGCAGCATGAACGCGAGGTTCATGGGGTTCGGAAATTTGGGACCGCTCGCGCCGAAGCCGCCGTGCCGTGGGTCGATCACCGCCGCCATCTTCTCGCCGGCCTGACGCAGTGACTCCGCGGTCCACGCCGCGCGCTGACCCTCGAGACCGATTTCGGTGAACTCACGCAGACCCTGCTCGAAGGTGAGCGACTCGCTCTCGAGTTCCTTGCGCTCGTTCTTCCACGCCTCGCCGATGCCGTTCACGAGCGCCTTGAACGAGGGCAGGCCATGCCGCGGCGCAGGAGGAAAATACGTACCGCCGAAGAACGGCCGCAGCGTGGGCGTGAGGAAGACGGTGAGCGGCCAGCCTCCTCCGCGGCCCATGAGCTGCACCACGCCCTGGTAGAGCTGATCGACGTCGGGGTGCTCTTCGCGATCGACCTTCACGTTCACGAAGTGCTGGTTCATCGCCTCGGCCGTGAGCGGGTCTTCGAAGCTCTCGTGCGCCATCACGTGACACCAGTGGCACGCGGAGTAGCCGACCGAGAGGAGGATCGGCTTGTCCTCTCTCTTCGCGCGCTCGAGCGCTTCCGCGCCCCACGGGTACCAGTCGACCGGATTCTCAGCGTGCTGCCGCAGGTACGGCGAGCGCTCGCGCGCGAGGCGATTCACGTCTCCCTCTCCTTGCGAAGCATCGCAACGCTCGTCACTTCTTCGGGCACGTGACGGTGAGATTGGTCGGCTTGGTTTCCTTGCCGAGCGCCTCGCCGATGAACTTGAACTCGAGCTTCTTGCCCGGTTCGCACTTCTCGGCCTTCACCTTCTCGCGGATCTCGGTGTTGCACTTCACCGACGTTCCCTCTGAATCGAGCTCGGCGACGACCGTGCCCGAATCGTCGAGCACCTTGCAGTGCGAACCCTTCTTCTTCTCACCGTCGCCTTCCTTCTTCGGCAGCGAGCCGGACTTCGCCGCGTCCTTCATCTTCCTGGTGCACTCGCCGTTCACCTTGAGGAAGTCGCTCGCCTTGCGCTGGTCCTTGTTCTGGCAGTCGACCGGGTCGAGCTTCGCGAACTCGTCGGCGCAGACTTCCTTGTTGGTGGTGACGTTCTTCTTCGCGAGGTCGCAGCTCTGCGCCATCGCTTCATCGATCTTCTTCTGCGCGTCTTCCTTCGCGTCGGCGAACGCCAGCGTCGAGAGCGCGAACGTCAGGACGACGATGAGCCGGTTCATGAGGCCTCCTGGGTGGTGCTGGTTTGAAGAGAATCGAGCCGGGCCTTCGTAGCGTCGAGCACACGTCGGGCGTCGGTGAGCTCGCCTTCGAGTCGCGAGACGGCAGCCGCGGCAGCGAGCATTTCCTTGCGGGCGATCTCGATCTCCGCGGCGCGACGCACGGCTTCGCGACGTTCTGCTTCGAGCTGCGCGGCGCGACGAGCTGCCTCTGCCGCGGCTTCAGCTTCAGCCGCATCGGCTTCGGCCTTCGCTTCGGCCGTCGACGGGGCCGCTGCAGCCGCTTCGACGGGAGCACTCTTCTTTTCCGGTTTCGGCTCCGGCTTCGGCGCGGGTTCGACGTGTCCACCCGTCGCGATGCCGAGCGAGAGGAAACCCGACGGCTCGCGGTCTTCGGTCAGTGCTCCCGCGGGCTCGGGGTCGAAACCGCCGCCGGCCGCGATGGCCGCGAGGCTGGTCTCGACGCGCCGCAACGTGGCCTCTCCCGCGGCGTTGCCAATCTCCGCGAGGTATGCGCCCGCGTGCTTCACCAACCCGGCGACCGACGCCTTGTGCGCGGGCAACGCATCCATCGCGCCTTCGCGCACGCGCTTCGCGAGCTCGAGCAATTCCTGAAACGCCGCGCGCTCGCGCCACCAGAGCTGATTCACCGCCCACGCCGACGCAGGCGGCCGCGCGAGCTTGCCCAGTTTCGCCGCGCCCGCTTTGTCTCCCGCGGTCTTGAGCTCACCCGCGATTCGTTTTCGCTCGGCCACGAAGTCGGCATGAGGAGCACGAAACAGCGCTTCGATCGCCTGGTCCCACGTCATGCGGCCGCAGCCAAACACAGTTGACGTCGCTGCTGGGCGTGCTCGTCAGTGGACGAAGACGGTGCGTGGCGAGAAACCGAACGCTGCCGGCGGCGGACCACCATCGAAGCCGCACGTGCGCGTGTCACCAGCGTCGAGGGCATGCCAGCCGACGACGACACGCTGCGTGGCGTCGAGCTGAAACGGCGCGTCGGTGATGAAGATGCCGGGTGCTCGCAGCGTGCCGCCGTCTTCGCCGAGCAACATGGCGTCGAAGTCGGGGGAGGGCGACAGCGATGCGTTCGAGAACGTCCACGCGCCGGCGTCGAGCGTGAAAGCGAAGTAGCTCCAGCCGGTCGCGCCGGGGTGCACGCAGCCCGGGCCATCGGCCTCGCGCATCGGCGCGTCGAGCACCGAGAACGACACTGTGCTGGACGGGAGCAGCGGCGCTGCTGCCGGCGTCGCCGCAGGCTGTGCGTTGACGAACATCTGATTGGCGACGGCACCGCTCTCGGCGAACGACGAACGCTGCCAACTCACCCGAGTGACGCCTGCATGGCCCGCGTCGGCTGCGACCGCGAGCTCGATGGCCACGGGCACCTGGCCCACGAAGAACCAGCCGTCGATGACGCCAGTGCCACCGGGCAGCCGCTCGGCGAGGGTCTCGGTCGCGCGCATCACGCGCACGCGCACCTGCGGGTCGCTGTCGACGTTGAGTGACGCCAGCGAGCGCGGCGGAAAGACGATGCGGTACGCCGAGCCGGGGAGGACGCAGCTGCTCGCGCTCTCTCCATCGATGGCCGTCACGGCGACGTCGAGCGTGCGTTCACCCATGACCGCGGCCAGCGTCTCCGGGCAACCACCGTCGTCGCGCAGCCCAGCGGCATCAGGGATCTCGAAGCTCGCATCGAACGGGAAGCTCGCGTCGAACGGGAGCTCGGTCGAAGGGCAGGCGGTGAGGGCGAGGGTGAGGAGCAGACCTGACAACGTACGCATCGAGTTCCTCCAGGGCGCGACACTTTCGCGCTGCCGACGCGCGTCCGCCAAAATGATTCGCTTCACCCGCTGGGCGTGCTCGAAAGCGCTCCTGATGAAGCGCGAGGTCGAACACTTCGATCGGTTGGGGCAGCTGCTCGATCTCGAGCGCCGCGCTCAACGCGAACGCATTGCCGACGAGCGTCGCACCTTGCCGCTCGCCGAGCTCGAAGCGCGCGGGCTGGTAGTGCTCGACGTGGAGACCACCGAAGAGAACGTGGGCCTCGGTGGCCGGCACCTCGTGACCTTCATGCACGAGTCGAAGAAGCGGCTCTCGACGCGGCTGGGGCCGGGAGATCTGATCTCCGTCTCTCCGCGCAAGGCCGAGGTCGACGCGCCGCCGCAGGGCACAGTGGTCAACGCGTCGCGCTCGAGTGTGGTGGTGGCGTTCGATCGCCCGCCGCCTCCGTGGATGGGTGAGGGCAGGTTGCGGCTCGACGTCACGGTGAACGACGTCACCTTCGATCGCGGGCGCGCGGCGCTCACGCGGTGGAAGGAAATGGACTCCGGCATCAAGCGCGATCGCCGCGAGGTGCTGCTCGGCAACACACCGCCTCGCTTCGAGAAGCTGGTGCCGCTCGACAAACCGAGCCGAACGCTGAACCCCGAGCAGCTCGACGCGGTGTCGCTGGTGCTCGCGGCGCGTGACTTCGCGTTGATTCACGGGCCTCCGGGAACGGGCAAGTCGACGGTGCTGGCCGAGGTCGCGGTGCAGTGGGCGCGTCAGGGCAAGCGCATCCTCTGCACGGCGGCGAGCAACGCGGCGGTCGATCATCTTCTCGAGCTGTGCCTCGACGCCGGCCTCGATGCGATTCGCGTCGGTCACCCCGCACGCGTGTTGCCGCATCTGCAGCAGCACACGCTCGATCTGCTCGTCGAGGAACACGCTGATCGCAAGTTGGCGCGCTCGATGTTCGAAGAGGCGTTCGATCTGCTCGGCTACGCGCGCAAGCAACGTGAACGCGGCCGCAGTCGTGAGCGCTTCTCGAACGCGCGCGAAGCGCAGGCTGAGGCGCGCAAGTTGATGGACGAAGCGCGCGTGCTCGAGCGCAAAGCGGTGAGCTCGATTCTGGGCGGCGCGCGCGTGGTGTGCGCGACGTTGACGATGTTGGAAGGCCACGTGTTGTCGGCGCAGTCGTTCGACGCTGCGCTGCTCGACGAGGCGACGCAGGCCATCGAGCCGCAGGCGTTGATGGCGTTTCACAAGGCTCCGATCGTCGCGCTCGCCGGAGACCCGAAGCAGCTCGCGCCCACCGTCATCTCTCTCGACGCCGAAAAGAAGGGTCTCGGTGTTTCGTTGTTCGAGCGGCTGCTCGCCGACTGGGGCGACGACGTGAAGCGCATGCTGAAGGAACAGCACCGCATGCACGAGACCATCATGCGGTTTCCGAGCGACGCGACGTATGGAGGCCAGCTTCGCGCGCATCCCTCGGTCGCACAGCGCACGCTCGACCTCGCCGACGTCGACGCGCCGCCCGTGCTCTTCCTCGATACCGCCGGCAAGGGCTTCGACGAGTCGCGCGATGAGCAGAGTGAATCGGCTCGCAACGAGGGTGAGGCTGACCTGATCGTCGCGAGGGCCCGTGAGCTGCTCGCCCGCGGCTTGTCGCCGAAGGAGCTGGCGGTGATCACTCCGTATCGCGCTCAGGCGGCGTGGCTGCGCGACAAGTTGCAAGACGTGGCGGACCTCGAGATCGACACCGTCGACGCATTTCAGGGGCGCGAGAAAGACGTCATTCTCGTGACGCTGGTGCGCAGCAACACCGAGCAGCAGCTCGGCTTCCTCGAAGATCTGCGCCGACTGAACGTGGCCATCACGCGCCCGCGCAAACATCTCTTCGTGGTGGGTGATTCCGCCACGCTCTCGGGGCACCCGCACTACGCGAAGTGGATCGAGTTCGTGCAGAGCGTGAACGGCTACCGCAGCGCGTGGGAATGGCAGCCCGGGAACATCTGACGCGACGCCCGTAGAAAGGGCATGTCGTCGAATTTCCCCTCGCTCACGCCCGGAGTGCTCATCAAGGGCTACCGGGTCGGCCGGTGTCTGGGCCGTGGAGCGATGGGCGAGGTCTACGAGGCACGCCGCGAAGCGATCGGTCGACGCGTCGCGCTCAAGGTGTTGCGGCAGGGGACCGACACCGCGCTCAACGCCGCAAAGCGGCTGCTCGAAGAAGCGCGCGCCGTGAACGTGATTCGTCACCCGGGCATCATTCAGATCTTCGACGTCGGCGTGATGGAGAGCCGCCGCCCGTACCTGGTGATGGAGCTGCTCGAGGGCCGTTCGCTCGGAACGGTGCTGCGGCGAGGCGCGCTGCAGCTGGCCGAAGCCACGCACGTGCTCGAGCAGATCCTCTGCGCGCTGGTGGCGGCGCACAGCGCGGGCGTGGTGCACCGCGACTTGAAGCCGAGCAACGTGTTCCTCATCGACGAGGGCGTGAAGCTCCTCGACTTCGGAGTGGCGCGACGAGAAGGGCGAGAGGAATTGCTGACCGCTCCAGCGACGACGGTGGGGAGCATCGGCTTCATGGCGCCCGAACAGCTGCGAGGTCAGTCAGCGCCGGCGAGCGATCTCTACGCGCTCGGGTGTCTCGCGTTCTTGATGCTCACCGGCCAGCCGGTCTTCGCGACTCGCAGCCTGCCGGAGAACGCGCGGCTTCATCTGCTCGCCACACCGCCGCGCCTGCGTTCGCTGAACGCGCAGCTGAGCCGCGAGCTCGAAGCCTGGGTCGCATGCCTTCTCGAGAAGTCACCCGACGAACGTTTTTCGTCGGCCGCGGTCGCGCTCGACGAGCTGCGCTCCCTGCGCCTCGAACCGTCGGAGCAGCGCACCGTGTTGGTGCCGGCCTTCGTGCCTCCCGACCCTTCACCCACGCGCGTTCATTCGCGTTTGGCCAAAGCCACACCACCCGACGAGTAGGAGAAACGAAGAACTGACATCCCGGGAATATCTGGCGGCCGAGCCGTAGGGGTTTCGTGTGCACGTGGCTTCGCGTTGACTCCTCACGCCCTCCCGGCCAAGAAGCGCGCGTGGCGAAGCTGCGCGTCGTCGGGGGAACCGGCTTCGAGTCTCGTGTCTCGGAGCTGTCGCCGTGGCTTCGCGCCCTCGCGCTCAAACTGACGCGCTCGCCGTCGGACGCGGAGGATCTCGTGCAGGACACCATTGAGCGCGCGCTGCGGAATGCCGAGCGATTTTCGCCCGATGGCCACCTGCGCGCGTGGCTGTCGTCGATTCTCAACAACCTGTTCATCGATCGCTGCCGACAGAAGCATCTGCAGCCGACGAGCCTCGAAGGTGTCGATGCGCCAGCACCGAGCAACGACGTGGCCGAGCCGGTGTGGGCGAAGCTCGACGAGAGTCACGTTCGCGCCGCGCTCCCTTCGTTGCCCGAAGAATTCCGCCAGGTGTTCGAGCTGCACCTCGACGGCTGCAGCTACGCCGACATCGCGACGCGGCTCGGCGTGCCGAGACCGACGGTGGGGACGCGACTGCTTCGTGCACGGCGGCTGCTGCGAGATCTGATGTCGCCGAAGGGGACGGGTGAAGCGTGAGTGAGGTGCATGATCAGCTCGGGCCGTTCCTCGACGGCGAATTGACCGCCGAAGAAGCGGCTGCGTTCGAGCGCCATCTCGCCGGCTGCGCGCAGTGCCAGAAAGACCTCGTCGACTTCGGAGCGATCTCCGCGCTCGGCACCACGCCCGCCATTCCTGCCGCTCGCCCCGCCGCACGGCCTTCCATCGCGCGTTGGCTGCCCTTCGCGCTCGCCGCCGCGCTGGTGATTGGCGTGATGGGCTTCGTGCTCACGCGGCCACCGCAGCCCGTGCAGGTGACGTTGGCGCAGGCGCGGCCGTTCGAGGCGCGGCTCACGTGGCCCACCGCCGACGCACATCGGCCGTTCGAACCCAATCGCGCGACGACCGCGCAGTTCGAGAACGTCTCCGCCAGCACGCTCGCCGACCTCGAGAAGAGCGGTGACACGCGCGCCCTCGCGTCGGCGTGGTTGCTCAGCGGCAATCTCTCGCAGGCGAAGCAGGTGCTGGCGAAGTTGCCCGCCGGAGCCGATCTCGAGAGCGATTCTCGCCGCCGTCGCGCTGGTGGAAGGTGACGACGAAGCCGCGCTCGCGCACGCCCAGACCGCGCTCGAGTTGACGCCCAACCACCCGCAGGCGCTGTGGAATCGCGCGCTCGCACTCGATCGTCTTGGGCTGCCGCGCATCGCCGCGAAGGCGTTCCACGAGCTCGAGAAGACCGGTGTTCCCGGCTGGAGCACGGAAGCCGCCGAGCGCGCGAAGGTGCTCGATCGTAGCTGGGACGATGGGCTTGCGCTCTCGCAGCGGGCGCTCGATGCCGGCGCGCGAATGGCGCTCTCCGGCGAGCCGATGCCCGCTGAACTGGTGCGTGCGATGCCCGCCTGGTCGCGCATGAACTTCCGGTACGCGCTGTTGAGCGCGGGGACTGAAGCCGAGGTGCGCGCGCTCGCTCCGACCGCGGCTTCGCTCGACGCGACGTTCGGCAACTCGTTCTCCAGCACGGCGCTGGCTCGGGTGGCGACGCTCGATGCGAAACAGCGCACCGCGTTCTCGAGCCGGTTCAAGGCGCTCCTCGTCGATTACTACCGCGCGTTGAAGGTCACCGGTCGTGCGCCGGTCATCTCCGACGACTTGAAGGGCCTCGGAGACGCTGGGCCGCTGGTGGTCGAAATTCGCAAAGCGGGCGCGCGCGAATACCTGCTCTTTGCTGCGCCCATCGGCCGGCAGCTCGCGACCGCGTGGGACGACTACGCCGCTGCGGCGCGCGCTGACGGCGACCCGTGGTTCGGTCTCGCGGTGGACATCGAGCTCGCGCGCCGCGCCGGGGCGGCCAAGAACGTCGGCGAGCAGGAACGAAAGCTCCTCGAAGTGCTCGAGGTCGCGCGCACTCAGCGCGTGACGCTGCGGCTGATGCAGGCAGGTGAGCCGCTGATCATCCTCTACACCGCGCAGCACCGCATTCTCGAGGCGACGCGCATCGGCGCAGAGGTTCTGCAGACGGCGCGCAGCCAGGGCGACTACCCGACCGCCGCCCGCGTGTTGCACGTCCTCGGCGATGCAGCGCGCTTCCGCAACGCGTCTGCTTTGAGTGCGGCGTATCTCGAAGAACGTTCGCTGCGTCTGCCCGACGATTGCGGCGCGCGCGCGTATTTGCACGAGTCGCTCGCGGCGATGGCCATCGTCTCTCTCGAGCCCGCGAAGGCGCGCGCTGAACTCGATGCCGTGCCCGTCTGCGAGACGCCGTTCTCGGTGGTCGGTGTGCACGTACTCGCCGATCTCCAGCGGCTCGCGCCGAAGCCAGAGGACGCCGCGCGTTTCGACGCCGCCATCGCGGCGCTGCGCGCGAAGGAACTGCGCGACTCCGATTCGTTGCTGCTCGATTGGTTCGAAGGGCTCGTGTGGATCGACACGAATCCGGCGAAGGGGAAGGAGAGGCTCGACGCGGCGCTCGCGCGCGCGGCCACGCTGGAGACTGGTGACGCGGTCCCCTCCAAGGTGATCGCCTACGGCCGGGGCGTGCTGCGCATCGCCGCCGGAGAAGCTGGCAAGTGGACCGACGTGTTCGCGCAGCTCGACCCGCCCGCGCCCGCGCGCTGCGCGCTCGTGGTGGAAGTGCAGGACAACCGCGTCGTCGCCGCGCTGCGCACCGCGAGCGGAAGTGACCGTGGCGTCGCCCGCCGCTTCGAGTTCGGTCCGCGTCGTCCGGAAGGGCTGAAGCTCGAAGAGATCGCCGCTCTCGTCGCCCCGCTGGTGAAAGAAGGCGCGGTCGGCTGCGACAAGCTGCAGGTCTCGGCGAGCTACCCGCTGCACGGTCGCGCGGCGTGGCTGCCTGACGAGCTCGCGTGGTCCTACGCCGGAGGCGGGAAGGGGGCTCCGGTCGGTCAGGGCAAGGGTCTCGTCGTGCACGACGTTTCGACGCCGGCTGAGCTGAAACTCCCGCGCATCGGTCGATGGTCAGACGCTCCGCGACCAGATGATGAAGAGCTGACTGGTACAACGGCGACGCCTCAGCGCGTGCTGCAGGCGATGCAGAACGCTTCGTTCATCGAGCTGCACGTGCACGGTCAGGTGAACCCGGCCGATGCGAACACCGCGGCCTTGCTGCTCGCGCCCGACGAGACGGGCCGCTTCCGGTTGACCGCAGAAGATCTGAAGACCGAGCTGAAGGGCTCGCCGGTGGTGGTGCTCGGTGCCTGCCGTGCTTCATCGGTCGCGCCGTTCCTGCATGAGCCCTGGAGTCTGCCGCGCGCGTTCCTCACGGCGGGCGCGCACTCGGTGGTGGCCGCTCCGGTCGACCTGCCCGATGCAGAGGCGCGCGCGTTCTTCGTGAAGGTCGTCGCCCGTCTGCGAGCAGGTCAGGACGCTGCGACCGCACTGCGCGACGAGAAAGTTCTGTTCCTGAAGGAAAAGCCCGGGGCAGTTTGGGTCCGCTCCGTGTTGGTGTTTGAGTAGCGACCCTCGAGAGGGAGACCAAAACGATGCGAGCACTGAAACTGTCGACGCTGTGTCTGCTGTTGGCTTCGTGCGCCATGGACGAGCGCGATGACTCCTCGTCGCCCGTCGCAGAACGACAGGACGCGCTCGGCACGCCGCCGACGAGCCTCGCCGGCTACCGTTGGGGGACGCCGCTCTTTCCTTCGAACGTTCGCAGCGCGTTCGTGGTGATGACGCCGCACCCGACCGACAGCTCGCGCTTCGTCGCGTGGGGCGTCGATGAGATCAGCGGTCGCACCTGGTTCTTCGTGCACGGCGACAAGCGCACCGACGCGTCTCGCGTGATCAGCCAGGTCGAGGCGGACATCAGCATTCCCGTGCAGCTCGACATCAACTTCATGCACGCCATCGCGGGGCAGCTCAACAAGGGCCCGGGTCCAGGTGGTCCGCCGCCCCCTCCCGGCGGCGTTCCCGACTGGACCGCCTGGGACGCGTACGGCCACAACATCTCGCACAAGGTCTATTTGACGATGCTCGAGACGTTCTGAGCTTCAGCAGTCAGTCGCAGGTCGCGCTCAGCGGCGCGAACTGATCGTTGAAAACGCCGACGCACGCCCGCGCTCCGGAGGGCGTGCCCTGCACCAGTGAGTTGGCGACGCGGAAGCTCGACGTGTTGCCGATGGGGTCGGTCAGCGCCAACGCCGCGCGAATCGTCCCGTTGCGGAACGTTCCCGTTCCCGCCTGAACCCGGAAGCCCTGGTTGCCCAGCACGCCGCCCGTCGCGTTGATGGTGACTCCGTCGAACTCGACCGAGGCCATCGAGAAGTAGGTCGCGAAGGTGACCTGGCAGGGCTGGGTGAGGGTGATCACCGAGTCGCGCAGCCGCAACAGCGTGCTGCCGCTCACCATGCCGACCGCGGTGCAGTTGATGCTCGCATTGGAGTTCAGGTTCTCGATGGTGACGCCGCGCAGCACCATGTCGTCGGCGAGGCTCACGATTCCCAGGTTGGTGCTCGAACCGGTCATCGTGCCCACGATACGCGTGTTGTGCGCGCCGCCACCTTCGACGTCGACGAAGCGGCGCATGAGCAGCGAGGTCGTGCCGATGTCGTAGACGCCGGGCTCGACGATCACGCGCGCGGGAGAAGCAGCCGTCGGCGACGTGATGTTCTGAATCGTGTTTCGCAGCAGCGTGCCGTTCTGCGTCGACGTTCCAGTGGCCGTCACCACGTAGGTGCGCGCGAAGCCGGCGCCGTTGATGCCCGGGTTGCCGATGGGACCCTGCGGGCCCGGCACTCCGTTGCACGCGTAGGCGGAGTTGGTGCCGATGGTGAAGCGACTCCCGCCGTACTCACAGTCACGGCTGCCGGCGTCGACGGCGCTCGAGGTGATCGACGACGCGCCCGCCGGGCCTTGCGGTCCCTGCGGTCCTTGCACGCCTTGCAGACCTTGAGGGCCTTGCGGACCAGCGGGACCCTGGGCGCCCGTAGCGCCGATCATTCCCGCTGCGCCGTCAGCACCAGCCGCCCCGGAGCGCCCGGAGCACCCGCAGCGCCGTCGACGCCCGGAGCGCCAGGCTGGCCCGCCGCGCCATCGGCTCCCGGAGTGCCCGCAGGTCCCTGCGGCCCGACCGCGCCTGCAGGCCCGCGTTCACCTTGAGGACCCTGCGGTCCGGCGCCCGGAGTGGAACACGCAACGACGAAAAACGACGCCACAAGGATTGGAGTTCGCATGCCTCCACGACGGCTTGCGTGGCGTTTGTTCCCGCCCGGGAACTTTCGCGCCGCCGTCCGTCTCGTTCATCGAACACGCAGCACGAACCCTTTTCACCGAGGAACACCATGGCGATCGACAGCGTCCGCAGCGCACCTTCTCTTCAGGCGATGCTCACTCCTCTCGATGGCGATGCGCTGGGTCTAGGCGATGTCGGGCCCGCCGTGTCGCAGCTGCAGGAAGCGCTCAACTCACTCGGCGCGGGGTTGTCGGTCGACGGGCAATTCGGTCCGAAGACGCAGGCCGCGATGCTCGAGCTGCTGGGCAGCGCGACGCTCACCGAGACCGCGAAGGCGAAGTTGTCGGCGCCTGCGTCTTCTCAGCAGCCGGTGTCTGCTTCAGACGGCTTCGACGCTCCGCCCGCGACGGGGCCGAGTCTGTCGGCGGCGAACGTGAACGAGACCGCGGCGACGGGAGCGCCTGCACCCGAGGGTGGCATGAGCAGCCGCGTGGTCGACAACGCGAACGCCGAGAACGACAGCATCAACCCGATGAAGGTCGGAGACGACGGCAAGCCGAAGGGCTGGCGCGAGCTGCAGCAGATCTTCGCCGACACCACCGGCACGCGGCCATCCGACGCCGAGTGCCAGAAGATCACCCCCGGAGCGGGCATCAAGCCCAACGGCGCCAGCTGGTGCGGCATCTGGGCGTGCCACATCCTCCAGAAGTCGGGCTGCGACGTGAAGTGGGACGGCGTGAAGGGCGGCATGGTCGGCGACGTCACGCACACCCTCGCGCCGAAATTCCAGTCGCCCTCTTCGTACAAGGCCGAGCGGCAGGCGTTCGAGCAGTCGATTCGTCCCGGTGACGTCGTGACGCTCGCGGGCCCGCAGAATCACCACGCCATCGTGACCAAGGTGAACGACGACGGAACGTTCGAGACGATGGACGGCAACAAGCCGCACGTCGGCCCGGGTCACCAGAAGCTCGCCGACGTCACGAGCTTCTATCGGGCCAACGGCGACTGAAGCTCACCTGAGGGGTTTGTGCGTGCGCTTGCCCGTGGCCTGGCCAGACGCCGGGTCACGCGGCGAGACGACGCTCTGCTTCCCGACCTCGACCGTCACGGTGATGGGCTTGTGCATGCGCTTGCCCGTCGGCAACCCCGACGCGGGATCGCGAGGCGTGGTGGTCTTCGCCGGCGTGGTGGTCTTCGCGGGCTCGACGGTGACGGTGAACGGGCCGTGGGCTCGCTTGCCAGTCGCCTGGCCCGACGCAGGCTCCTGCGGAGCGCCTGAGATCCGACCGAGTTCCATGTTGAGCGCGAGCGGCTTGTGCTGGCGACGGCCAGTGGCGAGACCGCTCGCCGCGTCACGCGGAGCGGGCTTCTTCGCTTCGAACGTGTCCTTCGGCGCTGCGGGCTCGGGCGGAGGCGCCGTCTTCTTCTTCGGCGCAGCGTCCGTCCCCTTCTGAATGGTGCCGCCCTTGAACGCTGCCTTGCCCTTCGCTGCGCTGACGTATGCGTTGAGTGCCATGAACGGCACCGTACGCAGCGCGCGAAACTGCAACCAGTCTGACCAGGTCGATTGACGTCTCGGGACGTCTCTAGCGCTTCGACTTCTTCTTCTTTTTCGCAGGCGCCTTCTTCTTCGCCGCGGGCTTCTTCACCTTCTTCTCCGTCGGCGCCGGGCCTCCGGGCTGAAAGAGCTCGATGGTGATGCCGTCAGGCCCGGCGATGTGCGCGAACAACCCGTAGCTCTGCGGCTCGAACGTGCGCACCGGCGTCACGCCCTTCTTCGCGAGCTGCGCGAGCATGCCGTCGAGATCATCGACCTGCAGGTTCAACATGAACTCACGCGAGGAGCCGGTGAAGTACTCCGTGTCCTTCTTGTGGAGACCGAGCACCGTGTAGCTCTCGGCTTTCGACTTCGGGTCGAGCCACGAGAACATCTGGCCCCACGATTCCATCGGCATGCCGAGTGTGTCGCTGAACCACTTGCCCGTCGCGTCGCTGTCCGTCGTCTTGAAGAAGAAACCGCCAAAGCCGGTGACCTTCGCCATCTTTTGAGACCTCGCTCACATCGAACACGGAATCGACGAGCACGCGCCCCACATGCCGGTGCGGTTCGTCTGCGCTTCTGAGACGTACGTCGAAAATTCTTCCTGCCGCGCCGAGCCGCCGGGCTTGATGAACAGGAAACAGGCGAGGCCGCGCTTGGCGAGCTCGGTGTTGAGCTCGACGCCGTCGACCTTCACGTACGCCAGCGTGCGGCCGTAGCGATCGGTGCACGACGCTTCGTCATAGGTCAGCTCGACCGTTTTGCCCGCGACCAGCGACGACGTGTACGCCTTCGCTTCCTGGCCGTAGCAGTCGTTCTTGCCCTGCGTGGTCTCGGGCGTGTCGACCAGCAACAGACGAATGCGCGTGCCGCCGGTCAACTCGATGGTGTCACCGTCGACGATGAAGTCGACCTGCGCCGTCGACGGCCCGCACTTGCTCATCGCAGGCGCGCACGCAGCGAGCGCACCTGCGAAGACGAGCAAGCAGACCACTCTCACGGACACGCCGCGTTCGCGAGACCCGGAGTGCCGCGGTTGTTCGCGGTGCCGTACGTCGTACCGGCCGGCGTCTGGCAGTGGTTGGTGTCGTTGTCGGCCGGAGTGAGGAAGCTCGGGTTCACCTGCTCCGAGATGCCGTTGCCGCCACCCGCGGTCGTCACGCTGTCGGCCGTACCGCCATCGGGGTTGAGCAGCGTGATGGTGCTGGTGAGCGTGAGCGCCGTCGCCGGCAGCGTCGCCGCGAACGCAGGCAGACCACCGTTGGCGGTCATGTTCGGGTTGCGACCGACCACGTAATACGTGTTGGCCGTGGTGCTGACGCAGTTCATCGAGGTCGAGAAGAGCCGCGGCGTACCCGTCGCTCCGATGCGGAACGAGATGCCGTTGAGATCGAACACGCTCTTGGCGAGGAACTCGAAGTACTCGCCGTCGGTGTCGGCGATCGGCCCGGGGTCGCTCATCCACTCCGTGATCACGAGGTTGCCGTCAGGCGGGTGAACGATCGGGCGCTGTGCGTTGAGGCCGGTGTCGAAGCACGTGCCCGGCGCCTGGCAGGCCCCATTGAGCGAGCCCGGCGTTCCGAAGTCGCCGCCACCATCGGGGTTCCACGGCGTCTGCGACGGGCAGAAGTTGGCCGGGTTGTCGTTGGCCATCGGGTCGAGGAGGTTGGAGTCGAGCTGCCACGAGCGACCCGAGGTGGTGCTCGGAATCGAGAGCTGGATCTCGTCGATGCCCGCGTCGTCACCGCGACGCAGACCGATGATCTGGTTGCCCGTGTTGTTGAACGAAACGCTCGGGTACACGATGTCGACGCGCGGCAGGTTGCCGTTCAGGAACGCGTTGTTGCTGCGCCCGAGGATCAAGTACTGCCCGGGATCGACGCGCAGACAGGCGTTGTTGGTGATGCGGCCCGTCGTGGTGTTCCGGTACAGCGTGAGATCGTTCAGATCGACCGGAGCGCGCGCCAGCACCTCGACCCACTCTCCGTCGGGTTCGGTCACCGTCGGGTCGGCCATCAGCTCGGTGATGATCAGGTCACCCGCGTTGGGCGCGGTGATCGACCGCATGCCGCCGTCGGTGTCGATGCACGTGCCGGTGGTGGCCTCGGGCACGCAGACCGGGTTCTCCGCTCCAGGCGTGCCGGCGTTGTTGCCGAAGTACAGCGTGCCGGGCGGCGTGAAGCAGTAGTTCGCCTCGACCGCGAAGGCTGCGGTGGGCGGCAGCTGCACGGCGTCGAGCATGCGCGAGCGCGCCGACTTCGGCGTCGTGGTGTACGTGAACTCGCCGAGCACCAGCGCGCCGCAGCGAATGCCGACCGTGCCGCTCGAGTTCGACAGCGCGCCCAGGCCCGTGCCGTACGCGTAGTTCACCCACGCCGGGTTGGTGCCGCTGCGCACGTCGCCGAGCACGAAGTAGCCATTCGCGGGGACGGTGCCGCTGCCGATAGCGTGCGTGACTTCTCCGGTTCCGTCGACGTTGCGGCGATACAGCGTGAGGCCGGTGAGATCAGCCGCGGTGCCTTTGGTGTTGAACAACTCGATCCACTCGTTGCCGGTATCGGTGCCGTCGGGGTCGGCCATCACCTCGGTGATGACGAAGTCGCCAGCCGCGCGACCAGAGCAGTCGATGACGTTGCCGCACGACGGGTTGGCGACGCCCGGCGAACCGAAGTCACCGCCCGCGTCAGGCACCCAACGCGCGGGCGCAGAACAGAACGCCATCGGGTCGTCGTTGCTCGCGGGGTCTTGCTTGGTCGGGTCGAGCTGCGTGGCGTGACCCGAGACGGCGGCGAGCAGAGAGACGGAGTCGATGCCCGCGTCGCCCTTCGAGATCGCGAGCTGCTGGTTGGTGTCTGCCAGCGAGAGGCCCGTGTAGACGAAGTTCGGAGTGGGCAGCGTTCCGTTCACGAACGGGTCGGCCGAGCGGGCGAGCAACACGTATTGCCCGGTCTGCACGCGCACGCAGGTCGGGCTGGTGATGCGGGTGCTGTCGGTGGTGGTCGAGATGACGAGATCGTTCAGGTCGACGTTGGCGCGCGCGAAGAGCTCGATCCACTCGCCGGTGGTGTCCGAGGTCGCGCTGGGGCTGCTCATCACCTCGTTGATGACGAGATCGCCCGCAGCCGGGCCGGTGATGGCGCGCACCACACCGTTGTCGATGCAGGTGCCGGTCATCGCCTCGGGCTGGCACTGGGGGTTCTGCAGTCCCGGTGTGCCGGAGTTGTTGCCGAAGTAGACGTTGGTGGTCGGCGTGTCGCAGTAGTTCGCCTCGACCGCAGCCAGGGTGGCGTTCGGCTCCTCGAGGCCGTTCAACATGCGGCTGCGCTGCGGCTTGGCGGTCGAGTTGTAGGTGAACTCTGCGAGCACGGTCATGCCGCAGCGAACACCGACCACGCCGCGCGAGTTGCCCATCGAGCCGAGCGCGTCGGCGTAGGCGTAGTTGATCCACGACGGGTTCGGCCCGCTGCGGATGTCGCCCATCGTGAAGTAGCCACGCGCCGGAGCCGAACCCGCACGAATCACGTGCGTCTTCGAGCCTGACCCGTCGGTGTCGCGCACGTAGAGGGTGAGACCCTTCATGTCGAGCGGAGTGCCGAGCGTGTTGAAGACCTCGATCCACTCTCCGCCGGTGTCGGTGCCCTCGGGGTCGATCATCACCTCGGTGATGATCAGATCGCCCATCGCGCGCCCTTTGCACACGTCGGTCGTCATGTTCGGGTCTGGACACGCCGAGAGCAGAGCCAGCGTGGCCACCAGGAGTACGCGCTTCATCTATTCACCATCATCCTTGTCGGAGCTCCCGGCCTTGGAGTCCGTCGACAGCATGCGCTCGAGCTCTTCACTCGGCGCGAGCACCTGACCGGGCAACGTTACCTGCATCTGCAGCGAATCGAGACCACGCGCGTTGCGGTACTTCTGTACGACTCCGCGCACCTGCACGTACTCACCGCGCTTGAACTGCAAGCCGGTGTTGAGGAGCACGTCTCGGTCCCAGAACACGATGTCGAAGTTCTGCGTGCGGGTGCGCGCGAGCTTCACCACCGCCGGGCCGTTCTCGCGCTGAATCACGTCCTGCACCGCGCCGAGCAGCGTCACTTCCTGTCCGAGGCGCTGCTCGAGGCGGAGCATCGCGTCCCACCGCGTGAGCGCGATGTGGCTGTCGGGGTGCTCGTCTTGCTCGCGCTCGAAGCGGGTGATGGCCGCTTCACGTTCGGCCCACCACCGCAGGCGCTCGTCGTAGTCGTCGTAGTGCATGCCGCCCGGCTTCCAGATGCCGCGTTTGGCTTCGACGGCTTCCTTCTGCGCATCGACGAAGTCGCGGTGGAAGCGGCGGCTGCGGCCGTACTTCATGAAGTAGGGCGAGTTGCCGGAGCGAACGCACTCCACGTTGTAGTTGACCCACTGACCGTTCTTCTTCGCGAAGATGTACGCGAGGTAGCGGCCGTAGAAGTCGCGAATCTCTCCGGGGTGATCGCGCTCGATGCGCACGCTGGTCACGCCGTCGAAGAATTCCTGCGCGAAGTGCTTCGCGTCTTCGCCCGCCGGAGTGGCCATCTTCACCGGCCGCGAAGAACTGCCGCGCATCTTCTTCTTGTACTCCTCCCAGCCGGCCGCGAACGCCTCGCGCTCCCAGTCCTTCTTGAAGGTCTCCTCGGTGTCGACGCCCAGCAGACGCAGCGACGCCGACAGCCCGCGCACGCGCACGGTGTCACCGTCGATCACCGCGGCCGAGCCCTCGAACGGAAATTCTCCGAGCTCGAGCGAGACCACTTCGAGCTTCTTGAGGAGCGACGACGTCTCGTCTCGCGTGAAGCGCTTGGTCGCCGCGGTGGTGCCGCACCCGCTCGGTCCCACCAGCAGCGCGATCGTCAGGACAACGGAGAGAGAGCGCTTCATGAGTCAGAACGCGACGCGCGCGTCGAGCTGGAACCGGTGTTCGGGGTTGGGGATGCGGTTGAGGGTCGAGCTGCGCTGATCGAGCCAGACATAGAGGTCGTACCGCAAGGCAATCCGTGTGCCTTTGGTGATGAGCCACGCGGCCTCGATGAAGCTCCAGCTGCTGGTCTCGAGGTAGGCGTTGTCTTCGGTGTCCTGGTTCAAGTACCGCGTGCGCGCGCGCAGCTGCAGCCAGTCGGTCGGCGTGCTGCGAACTTCGGCCCACACCTGGAAGTCGTTGCGGAAGCGATCTTTGTAACGGAAGTCGTCGCGCCACGTGAGGTAGCCCTGCAGCGACGCCGAGAAGAGGCGGTTGCGGGGGAAGAAGTCCATACGCGCGGCGATGCGGTAGTAGTCGCCGCTGCACGTGTACGGCGCGCCGTCGGTCACGAGCACCGAGCCGCTCGCGCACGTGCCGTGCTCCGAGCTGGCGAGGTTGCGGTTGCGAACGTCGACCCACACCGCGGGCTGAAAGAACTTCCAGCCGTTGAAGTCGATGCGCGCCAGCGCCCACATGTTGAAGATGCCGGCGGGCTGCGTGACGGTGGTGGTCGGGTCGTTGCCGAGCACCGGCTCGCTCTTCTCGTCGAGCGCCCACGGGTTCACCCACAGGTTCACCTGAATGCGCGTCGACCAGTCCTTGCTCCAGTTGCCGACCCAGCGCAGACGCACGCCGGCTTCGTTGCGGGCGCGCTGGCCTTCGAGGAGATCAGGCGACGCGATGGGCCGCGCGTACGGCGTGCCGAAGCCCGGGTCGTAGAGGCGCAGCGAGAGCTCGAACTCGTGCTTCTTCGGAGAGAACGTCGTGCGCTGCTCGACGCCCCAGCCGCCCATCTTCTTGCTCGCCAGACGCCCGTCGAAGTTGTGCGTCGCCTCGAGGAAGAAGCGGAATTGATCGAAGCCGGTCTTGGCGTCGAGGCCCACCGCGCCGAACGCGCCGCCCGTCGGGTAGCGGCTGTATTCCTGGAAATCGAGCTGCATCGGCTGCTGCGGGAAGAACGGCATCGCCGCCCAACCCGTCGCGCCGATCGTCACGCGGTAGGTGGGCTTGAAGGTCACGTGCCCACCACCGGTGAGCTCGTTGAACATGTTGTTGAGCGTGCTGAAGATGAGTCGCGTCTGCCCATCGTTCAAATAGATGGGCGGCGAGGTGCACGCGGAGTCGTTGTCGTTGCGCGGGTCGTCGCAGTAGCGGCGATCGAACAACTCATATTGATAGATGCTCCGCTGCTGGAACGAGCCGAAGCCGTAGAGCGAGATGGTCGCGTCGCCGCCCAGCGAGAGATCTTCGGCCGACACCGCCACGCCGCGGAACACGTCGCGGTATTTGTAGTCGGGCGTGATGTAGAGATTCTTCCCGCCGTCGAGATCGCAGCCCGAGGTCGGGTCGGCGAGCAGCCCGGCCGCCGACAGCTTGCAGGTCTGCGTGAGGTCGGTGACGCGCCGGTAGTCGTCGATCAAGTAGATGCCGCGCGGCGTGACGCGACGGGTGTTGTCGAGCGTGAGGCGCTCTCCGAAGCCGATGGTGAACGTGCCGGCCACCACGCGGAAGTTCGACGGTTTCCACTGCAGGAAGATGCGCGTCAGCTGCGGCTGGTAGAGAAAGCCCGCGCTCTTCAGCGCGTCGGTCGTCTCGTCGTACACCGGCGTCGAAGCGCGGCGGCGCGTGGTGAACGCCATGAAGCCCGCCGACAGGTTGTATGGACCACGCAGACGCGCGGTGAGCATCGCGGGCGGCGGCACGTTGTCGGTGGTGGTGAAGCGGCTCTGGAGGTGAATCTTTCCGCCCACCGGCAAAATCGGCTTCGCGGCGTCGATGCGAATGAACGGCGCGATCTGAATCAGCTGGTCTTCGGTCAACGCTCCGGCGCCGACCAGCTCGGTGGGGTCGTCGATGCGGCCCTTCGCCTTGCGGTACTCGATGACCGCGTCGACGTCGGCGTAGGTGAGGCCGGGCAGGTCGTAGAGTTGCTCGCGATCCGCGCCGTTGAGGTCGACGCCTTCACGCATCAGCTCCATCAGCGTGTCCGACGTGTCTTCGGAGATGTCACCGCGCTGCTCGAGCTCGATCAGATCGTCTTCGGAGTCGACGGCGATCGGGTTCTCGTAGATCGCCCCTCGCGCAGACCAGGCCAGCACGAGGAAGAAGAGGACCGGGACGCGACGCAAGGCAGCCGAAGCTACCCGCAGCCAGAGCCGATCGGATCCGCGATTTTCAGCTGCTCGTTTGCACGAAGCCGTTGAAACGACCGAGCAACACCCGCGCGCGGCCTTCCATCGGCAGCTCGGCTTCCTCGACCTCGAGCCCCAGGGTGCGGCCCAGGTCGGCGAGGTGCCGCATCCACGGTTTGTAGGGCATGGAATTGTCCGAGCAGCACGGAACGATGGCGAACGGCACGCGATGGCGCGCGGCGTATTCGACGATCACGCGGGTCGCTCCGTCGGGGTGCATGCCGACCACCGCGTCGCACGCGCACGGCTCTTCCAGCGTGAAGTCGCGCTCGGCGAACACCACCGGGAGGTGCTTGTGGCGGCGATCGAACGTCGTCACCTCACAGCCGCGGCGCACCAGCGCGTCGTTCAGTTTTCCCTGACCGCCGGCGACGTCGAAGATGCGACGCGCGTCGGGAAACTTCGAGCGGATCAGCTCGGCGAAGAGATCGAAGCGGCGCTTGTCAGCCATGACTCATTCGACAGCGTACAACCGCACGTGCTTGTAGATGCGGCGATCGAGCGGCAAGCGCGCGTCGATGAACCCCAGCGCCTCGTCGAACTCGAAGCTGATGGTCGGCACCGGCGGAGAGATCGACACGATCAGCTCGAAAGTCCACAGCGAGCTCAACTGCTGCTTGCCTTCCATCGCCTCTTCCGGCGGCGGCGGGAGTTTCTCGGCCGCGTTCTTCACGTCGATCAGCGCCTGGCGATCGACTTCCTGATCTTGCGACGGTTGCACCAGCTCGACCTTGAGCAGCTTGCCCTCGCGGTCCTGGACCACGCGAATCACGGCGCGGCGCACGGCGCGGAAGCTCTCCTTCATCGCCTTCTGCATCTCTTTGCGCTGCTCGAGATCGGCGCCGGGCAGGGCCGTGACGCGATCGTTGGCGACCGCGCGGCGGTTGTTCGCAGGCCCGGTGTTGCCGAGCGGGTTGCCGCTGCTTCCGTACTCCTTCGCGCGATCGGCCCAGATCTCGTTGTAGAGCTTCAGGTTCTGGCTGGTCTGCTCCATCAGCCCCTTGAGGCCGTTCTTCGCGACGCGATCGGCGTCCCAGTTCTTGATGAGCGCCTTGCCGAGCTGTGAGTAGTACGGGTGCACCAGGCCGCGATCGACGCGACCTTTGCCGAGCGTTTCCTTGGTCAGCACGCCGACGAGATCTTTGGGCGCGTCGAGGCCGTGCAAACCACCACCGTTGATCACCTCGACCTCGCGCTGCACGCCCGCGTCGATCGACAGCACCAGCGTAGAGCTCGGTACCAGACCGAGTGACAGCTTCTGCACCTCGCGCGGCACGTCGGCGCGGGGAAGATCGTCCTTCGGCACGTCGGCAGGAGGCACGTCTTTCGGAACATCGGAAGGCGGGGGCAGCGTGTTCTTCTCGACCCGCGGCATCGGCGGACGGGTGGCGATCTTGACCGGAGGTGGAGGCGGCGGCGGCTCAGCCTTCACCTCGGGCTCGGGTTCCTTCGGCGTGTCGATCTTCGGCGGCGGGACCTCGGTGAAAATCATCTCCGCTTCGACCGTGCGCGGCGCGGGCACCTCGTCCGGGCGCGTCGCGACGTACCCGGCCAACGCCAGGTGGGCGACGGCGCTGAGGACCAGCGCGGCAATTCCTCCTGTGTTTTCGGGCACCATCAGTCGTGCATCAAGAGAACGAACATCCGTGGGCTAACAGTTCCTGCCCCTTCGCGCATATGGCCAGCCAGTCAGCTACGTTTCTTCGCAGAAGGTGTTTCACCGGCCCAAACGACAGCTAGGTTGCAGGGTCGTGCGAACCCCGATCCTGGTCGTGTCCGCCGTGGTCCTCTCGCTGACTGGTTGCAAGAAGGCTCCTTCGCCGGCGCAGGTGGCGCTCGACGGCTACATCGTCGCCGCTGCCAAAGCGCGCATTCCGCCCGAGGGACTGGCGAGTGGCGCGAGCCTCGCCGGCACCACCAACGGCGGCGAACCGGTCGACGGCACCGTGGAGCAGGCGCACGAAAACGTCGGCACCTTCAGCTGGGCGCGCACCAAGCCGGTGAGCGAGACCAAGCTCCCCAATGGTGACTTGCGGGTCGAAATGATCGCCGACGTCTGTATGCGCGCCGAGGGCGAGAGCGCCGACTGCACGCGCCCCAACACGTATTCCTACACCGCGATCATGCGGAACGAGGACGGCAGCTGGAAGATCGCCGGCTCGGCCGTGAAGCTCGTCAACTCCGTGCGCTGAAGCGTCTGCGCGCCCACAGCGCGAGCGCCAGCCACACCACACCTGCGTCGCTCGTCGCGCACCCCGGCGCGCGCGGCCCTTCCCACTTCGCGATGGGCAGGGTGATGGGCTTTCGCGTGCACACGAACTGACCGGTGAAGCCGGGTCGGCACTCGTCGCCGTTCGCGCAATCGGCCGCATCGGTGCAGGAGCGGCTGCAGACCGCCAGCTCTCGCGACGCGCCGTCGCAGTGCGTGTCTCCCAGACAGAACGACTGCAAGGGCACGCACGGCATTCCCGCATCGACCACCGGCAGCTGCGGGAGCGTGCAGTACGCGCTCGCCGTGTCGCAGCGCAGGTTGGAAGGACACGCGGTCGTGCCCTGGCAGCGCGCGGTGCAGTACGGCTCCGAGTGTTGTGCGTCGCCACGGCACGTTCGGCCGCCGCAATCGAGCGGGTGATCGCAGCGCTCGCCGTCGGGGCGGCAGTCGGGGTCGGCCATCGGACAGGTTGGGTTGCAGATGAAGTCGCGCGCGCAGGTCTGCTCCTTGTCCATCAACCACTGCGAAACGAACGCCCAGTGAAAGTCGACGCGGGTGTCGGCGCCGTCCACGCAGGTGGGGGTGCTGGTGTAGCTGTGCACGCCGACCACGCGCTCCACGCCGTCGTTGAAGAGCAGGAGCGAAGGGCCGCCTGAATCGCCGTGGCAGATGCCCTTGCTCACGCCGTCGCCGAGCGTGAGGACCTTCGGGCCGATCTGGTTGATCATCAACGTGGCTTCACGGCGCACGCCGATGCCCGCGTCGGTCGCGTCGTTGGTGCCGTAGCCGAGCACGCGGAGCAGCTCACCGGTGCGGCCTTCGATCGGTGCGCGGTTCCACGAAATCGGAGTGACGCCCACCGGCGCGCTCTCGAGCAACGCGAACGCGAGATCGTTCGCCAGCCCGAACTGCGGCCGCCAGTCGGGGTGCAGTCGCGTCTCGACCACGTTCCAGGTGTTCACTCCGGGCTGCACGTCGGCGAGTGAAGGCGCGTTGGTGGCGACGATGGTGAGCGTGGTGGCCGAGAGCACCGCGGGGTCGACGCAATGCGCGGCGGTCATCAACGTGCGCGGCGCGATGAGCGTCGCGCTGCAGGTCGAGGTGATGCCGTTGTCTCCGCGCGTATCGAGAAAGAAGATCGCGCGTTCGTCGGGAGCCGCCTGCCCACCGAGAATCGCTTCGCCGCGCGAGACGTTCACCTCGGTCCCGCTGCTGCACGCGACGAGCGTCGAAGCGAGCAGCAGGGTGAGGGCGCGCGTCACGCCACGAGTCTACGCCCGCGCCTGCGCACCAGCGCACCCAGCGCCAGCCACACGGCGATTCCGGCGCCAGTGGAGCAGCCGCTCGGCACCGCGCCCGTCTCGTTGGGAATCGCGGGCAACGTGATGTTCTGCCAGCGCACGTCGGGGGGCCGGCAGTAGCGCTGCGAATCGAAACCCGCCTCGCAGGTCGAGCCGCTCGGGCAGTCGACGCCGCTGACGCACGACTTCACGCAGCGGGAGATCTGCGCGCTCGCGGGGCCGGTGCAGATGAGGTTGCTGGTGCCTCCGCAGAAGTCGCTCATGGTGCAGGTCTCGAGGAAGCCGCGCACCGGCTTCTGCTTGATGCGGCAGGTGCCGACCGCGCATTCCATGGTGGCCGGGCAGTCGTTGTTACTCGCGCACTGCTTGGTGCAATACGTGTTGGGGTTCTGCGCGTCGCTCACGCACAACCGCGCGCGGCACTGCACGGGCGCGTCGCACAACAGACCCTCGTCGATGCAGTCGGGGTCGGGGCGGCCGCAGCCCTGCGTCGCGCAGATCTGATTCGCGGCGCAATCGCGCGGACAGTCGGGGTCCATCGCGGAGTCGAGACACTCGGCGCTGCACGCGCCGTCGGCCTTGCAGACACAGTCTTGATCGACCGCGGGCATGCAGTTCATGACGCACGCTCCGTCGGTGGCGCAGGTCGGCTGTTCCCACATGCCCATCGTCGAACGGATCCACGAGAGCGCGATGTCGACGCGCCCGTCCCAACCTTCGATCGAGCAGTTTTGATCTCCGTAGCTGACGACGCCGACCAATTTCTCCTGCGTGTCGCCGGGCATGATCATGAACGCCGGCCCGCCCGAGTCGCCCTGGCAGGTCTGCTTTCCCTGCGCGCCCGATTCGATCGTGTACTGCCGCACCTGGCGCAGGTTGTAGGTGACCTCGCGCTTGGTGCCGTTGGTCTGCCCGCCGGCGACGGTGAGGCCGAAGCCGACGTGTCGAATCGCGCGGCCGACGTGCGCGCTGGTCATCGGCGTCTCGTTGAGCGGAATCGGCGTGACGCCGACGATGGGAGACGAGAGCCGCAGCAACCCGAAGTCCCACGCGGTCTGGTTGTACGAGGGGTTCTTGTACTGCTGAGCGACCTGCACCGCGCTCGAGGGCGCCGCCGCCGAGGTGCCGATGGTCACGTAGTACTGAAGGTTCTGGCCGTACGCGTAGATGCAGTGCGCCGCGGTGATGACGGTCTTCGGGGCGATCAACGTGCCGGTGCAGAGCGACTCGTACGAGCCGCCGACGCGCACCGAGAGCGAGACCACCGCCGGGTCTCCGTTGGCGACCGTGCCGCCGATGATCTCGTCGCTGCGCGCAGTCGACACGATCGACGGTTCTTCAACAGGCCCGCAGGCGGTGAGACAGGCGACCAGCGCGAAGACGATGTGACGAGGCTGCATGACGGAACTCCGCAAGACGCTCGCCTTCCCCGGGCAAGGTGGCTGCGGATACCAAGGTGTGTGCCTTTTCGCGAGATCGGCTGGAAGTGCGTGAGAGTTGGACGCTTTCAGGTAGCGTTCGGCACCTTCGTGGCCACTCTTCTTCGCGGCGGAACCGTCATCGATCTCGAACCCGCGCTCGTCGAGCGAGCCGATCTTCGGATCGATGGAGACCGTATTACTGAGCGCGCCACCGGCCTCGAGCCGCGAGAGGGCGACGAGGTCATCGAGCTGAAAGGGCGCTTCGTGTTTCCCGGGCTGGTCTCGGCCTGGCATCGCCACGCGTCGGTGTTCCTCCCGGGCGTGCCGCGTTCGGGCGTGGGCTTCACCGCCGAGCAGCAGGCGCGTCACAAGCTCGAAGACGTGATGGACGGCGACGCGCTCGAAGCCGGAGCCGCCGCCAGCGCGCTCGACGCCTTGATGTGCGGCACCACCACGCTCTTCGACGCCAGCAATTCCGGCGGTTCGGCGAGCGGAGCGTTGTCGCGTGTGGCCGCGGGCTTCAACAAGGTCGGCGCGCGCGGCGTGCTCGGTCGCGTCATCACCGAGCGGGGCGGAGCGCTGCAGCGCGAAGAGAACCTCGAGGAGAACGCGGCGTTCGCAGCGAAGGCGCGCGGTCGTCTGCGCGGAGCGTTCGCGGCCGAAGGGCTCGCGGCGATCGCAGACGAGGGCTTGAGCGGGCTGCGTGACGCCGTCGCTCGCAGCAAGTCGATGTTGCTCGCGTCGCTCTCGGAAGATCCGCAAGAAGAGAGCTTGAGCCGCGACCGCCACGGCGCGCCGGTCTCGGAGCGTCTCATCGCGCACGAGCTCACCGGCACTCGCGTGGTGCTCGCGCACGGCGTTCACTTTTCGTGGCCCGAGTTGTCGTCGCTCATCGCCAACGGCACGTGGCTCGCGCACGCCGCACGCTCGAACATGGCGACCCAGAGTGGTCACGCCACGCCCGCGAAGTTCGGCGTGCACGCCTGTCTCGGCACTGATCTCGCGACGCCCGATCTCTTCGCCGAGGCGCAGTGCGCGGCGCTGCGGGCCACCGATTCAGGTCAGTCGATCGACGCGCTGCGCTTCCTCGCCAACGGGCATCGGCTCGCCACCGAGGCGTTTGGCACGCCGGTCGGCCCGCTGACTCCGGGAGCGGTCGCTGACCTGCTGGTGCTCGACTACCAGCCCGCGTCGCCGGTCGAGACGTCCACGCTGCCCGCGCACGTGTTGTTCGGTATCTCGTCGCGCTTCGTGGAATCGGTGATGGTCGACGGGCTGTGGCGCGTGTGGAAACGCAAGGCGCTCTCGGTCGACGTGGGTGAAATTGCCCGCACCGCTCGCGAAACTGCGTCGGGTCTGTGGCGCAAGTTGGAGTGAGTCGTTAACCCTGAGGCTCGATGCTGCTCCCCACGCTCATGCTCCTCGCTGCGCAGCCGGTGGTTGGTGACACGGTCGCTGACTTCACGGTGAAGGACATCGATGGCACCGAGCTGCAGCTCTCGAAGCTCGTGGAAAAGGGCCCCGTGGTGCTGGCCTTTTTCCCCAAGGCCTTCACCCCTGGTTGAACGCGCGAACTGACCGCGTACCGGGACCGGTATGCCGACATTCAGCAGCACGGTGGTTCGGTGATCGCGATCTCGACCGATGACGTCGAGACGCAGAAGAAGTTTCGCGACTCGCTGAAAGCGCCGTACCACTTCATCGCAGACAGCTCGGCGTTCCTGGTGAACCTGTTCGACGTGAAGGTGTTCCTCTTCACGTTGAGCAAGCGGGTGACCTTCGTGGTCGGCGCCGGCCTGAAGCTGTTGTCGGTGACCGAAGGCAGTGACGCGATCGATCCCTCGGGAGCGGTGAAGGCCTGCAGTCTGAAACCGCCCGAGGCGCTCAAGTACGTCACCGGCGCGCGCGACGGCGGCACTTGACGCAGCCCGGACCTTCTTGGTCTGTCGCTGCATCATGAACGTTCGTGCTCTGACGTTGGGCGCAGTCCTCGGGTTCGCCGTCGCCGTCATTCCGTCGTGTGGAACGCCTCCGTGTGGTCCGGCGAACTGCAACGGCTGCTGCGACACGATGAACAAGTGCGTGCCGTCGTCGGCGGCGAGCTCCAACACCTCGTGCGGCAGCAAAGGCGCGGCGTGCGCGAACTGCGCCACCAACAACCAGGTGTGCAACACGACCAGCTTCGTCTGTGAGAACGCGACCGGCGCGGGTGGCGGAACCGGCGGTGGCGCGACGGGCGGCGGAGCGACCGGCGGTGGTGGCACGACCGGCGGCGGCACGACGGGCGGTGGCGGAGCGACGGGCGGCGGCACCACCGGCGGCGGCACCGGCACCACGCCGTGCGACGTGATGGCGCAGAACTGCACCGGCGCGGGCGAGTCGTGCCTCTACATCGATCTCAACGGCAACGGCCGCTGCTTCACCGGCACGTGCGACGTCGTCACACAGAACTGCCCGACCGCCACCGACAAGTGCAGCTACGCGTTCTTGCCCGATGGCGGCTCGGCGCGCGCGTGCGCTCCGGCGGGTTCGAAGACGGAAGGCCAGTCGTGTGGCCCGACGGCCGATGACTGCGCGAAGGGCCTCATCTGCGTGAACGGGTCGTGCCGGAAGTTCTGCTACACCGACAACAACTGCGGCGGCGGTCTGAACATCTGCGGGAACCTCGTGCAGGTGCCGAACAGCCCCGAGATGCCGGCCACGTGCGTGATGCTGCAGGCGTGCGATCCCCTCCTCCAGAACTGCCCCGCGATGCAGGGCTGCGCCCTCACCGTGAATGGTCCGGCCTGCCTGCCTGAAGGCAACGTCGCCAACGGCGGCATGTGCGGTCAGATGGCGGGGTGCGTGAAGGGCTCCACGTGCCTCGGGCCGTCGACGTCGATGCTGACCTGCCACTCGTTCTGCAACCTCGACGGTGGCGCGCCGAATTGCCCGACGGGTCAGTGCGGCTTCATTCTCGACATGCAGATGAACCGGCTCGCGTGGGGCGCCTGCCAATAACGAGCGCGTGTTTGACCCGTCTACGGCTTCACCCTCGAAGCTCGTCGACATGCTCACCGACCCTGCAGTCGAAGCGTTCGAAGCGTCGAAGGTCGACCCACAGCACTTCCGCCACCGCGATCATCTCTACGTGGCGTGGTGCTACCTGCGGGTGATGCCGCTCGAAGAAGCGCTGGCGCGCTACGTGCGTTTCTTGCGCGCGCTCGTCACGTCACTCGGCGTTCCGCACAAGTTTCACCGCACGGTGACGTGGCGCTTCGTGTTGCTGCTCGAGCGCTGCATGCGTGAGACGCCGGGCCTCGGTTTCGACGCGCTGCTCGCTGCGCACCCGGCGCTCACCGCGAAGCACGACGCGTGGCTCGACGAGCGCGGAAGAGAGCACGTCGCATGGCCCTGACCGTCACTGCGCTCGCGCGTCGCTTCGGGCTCTCGCGCACCGCGCTGCTTCACTACGACCGCGTGGGGCTCCTTCGTCCGTCGCAGCGCACGCTGGCGGGTGCGCGGCTCTACGACGAACGAGACGTGACGAAGCTCGAGGCGATCTCCCGCTACCGCCGTGTCGGCGTTCCGCTCGCGCGCATCAAGACGTTGCTCGAGACCGGAGACACCGCCGACGTGCTCACCGCTCGCCTCGTGCAGCTCGACGCTGAGGTCGCCGCGCTCGAAGAACAACGCCGCATCGTGCGCGCGCTGCTCGGAGGAGGTGACGCGTCGAAGCCCGTTCGACTCGACAAGAAGGGCTGGGTCGCGATTCTGCGAGGGGCGGGGCTCGACGACGCCGCGATGATGCGCTGGCACCGCGAATTCGAAGCGCGGGCGCCTGAAGCGCACCGGGCGTTCTTGTCGTCGCTCGGGTTGCCCGCGCGAGAGGTCGCGCGGATTCGCAAGCTCTCTGTGGCTCGACAGCTCAGCTCTTCGCCGGCGCCGGCAGCGGAGCGCGCAACGCGAGCATCGGTTCGGGCGTCGGCGTCGCGTACTTCCCGCCGCCCACGGGCTTCTCGGCCCAACCGTTGAAGCCGATCGACGACTGCGCCTTCAACTCTGCGCGCTGCGCGTCGGTGTAGCTCTCGAAGGCGTACTTGATCTCGCGCTTGGGGGTCTTGAGTTCACTGACGATGCCGAACCACGAGAGCACCTTGAGCACGTACCAGGTGAGATCGATCTGCCACCAGAACCAGCCCTGGTTCGCGGTGTTCATGTGGAAGTGGTGGTTGTTGTGCCAGCCCTCTCCGCAGGTGATGAGCGCGAGGAGGAAGTTGTTCCGGCTCGTATCGGTCGTCAGGTACCGACGCGAACCGAACACGTGCGAGAGCGAGTTGATGGTGAACGTGCCGTGCCACAGCAACACGGTGGGAATCACCGCGCCCCACACCAGCCCGTTGAGCCCGCCGAAGAACACCGCGATGGCGAGCGCTGACAGGGGCGGCACGAGGTAGTGCTCGTTGAGCCACACCAGCTCGGGGAATCGCGCGAAGTCCTTGATGGTGTCGTAGTTCGTCTTCTCGTAGCGCTTGCTGAGCACCCAGCCGATGTGGCTCCACCAGAAGCCCTTGCGCACAGGGGAGTGGATGTCGGTGACGCCGTCGGAGTCTTTGTGGTGGTGGCGGTGATGCGCGGCCCACCAGAGCGCTCCCTTCTGCGCCGACATCTGCGCCAGCCACGCGAGCATGAACTGGAACACGCGGTTGGTCTTGAACGAGCGGTGCGAGAAGTAGCGGTGGTAGCCCGCCGTCACGCCGAACATGCGCACGTAGTACGAGGCGAGCGCGACCAGCGCCCACTTCCAGTCGAAGCCCGTGAACACCACGAGCACCGACAGCAGATGGAAGGAAATGAACGGGAGGCTGGTCGCGAGGTTGACGCGATCGAGCTTCGGGTCGAACGGTTCGGTGGTCGGGGCTTCAGTCACGCCCTGATCAACACCGATGCCAGTCACGCCACTGTCATGAGGCCGGAGATTGCGGAGCCTTCAGCCCTGCCAGCCAGGCCATGAATTCGGGGCGCGTCCGCAGCGGCCGAAGGTCGGGATCTCCTTCAGCTTCTTTCGCGTCCTGAAAACCGTTCTGCGCGGCGAGGGTGAGCAGCCGCATCGCGTCGTCGAGCTTGCCGGCCTGCGCCCAGGCGCAAGCGGCGGTGTAGGCGAGGGTGGCGTGCGGGCGCTCGTGGAACGCGGCCTCGGCGGCCTTCGCGCCCTGCTCGAATTCCTTGCGCACGTAGTGCACGCGCTCGGCGGCTGAGAACGCGCGCACCATGTCGACGCCGGCGATCGCGCGCGCGGTCGCCTCGAAGCCGCCGCGCACCAACGCTCCCGCCCACTCGTGCTTGATGACGTCGTCATTCGGAGCCCGCTGCTGCGCCAGCGCCCAGAGTGGAATGGCGCGCGTCTCGTCACCGATGAGGCTGAAGCCGGCCGCGAGCGCGTGAGGAGGCACCTCGAGGCCCTGCACCTGGCTGAAGTGATCGAGCGCGCGGCGGCCCTGGCCTTCCTTGAGCGCGATCCACCCGAGCAACACGTGCGCGCGGCTGCGCAGCAACGGCGGCGTCTCGGCGGCTTCGACCACTCCGTGCGCGATGAACTGCGCCTCGGTGAGCTTGCGATCGCGGTACAGCCCTTCGGCGCGCTCCATCACGTCCTGCAGCGGGTGACGTTGGCCCGCTTCGGCTTCTCCGCGACGGAAGGCGGCGATGTTCATCAACGTGCGCATCACGATGAGACCGACCAGCACCGCGCCGACCCACTGTCCGCCCGCGAGCGTGATGAGCAGGAAGAAGCCCGCGAGCGCGAGCGAGAGCAGCTGCGCGACGAGGTAGCCGGGGCGACCGAGCACGCGTGTGAGGAACACCGAGCTGAGCGTCGCGCCGTCGAGCCCGGGAATCGGCAGCAGGTTGATCGCCGCCCACCACAGGTTGCCCTTGGCCAGACCGGTGGCGAAATACACCAGCGGTTCGGGCGCGTTGGGCAGCAGCGCGATGAGGCCGGCGAAGACGCCGAGCGCGAGGCTCGCTCCGGGGCCGGCGAGCGCGATGATGAGTTCCTGCCACCACTCGAACTGCACCGGCTTCTCGAGCAACGTGCGCCCGCCGAGCCCGAGCAGATGCACGTGGGGCTGCGCGCCGAACGTGCGCATGAACACGGCGTGGCCGACCTCGTGCACGACGAGGCTCAACGAGACGAGCAGCGCCCACACCAGCGTGACGACGATCAGCGTCGAGGTGTGTTGCGGGTGCGCGACCTCGGCGAGCTCGACGCGCGGCCAGGTGCCCTTCACCTTCGTGGCGGTGAAGAAGATCGAGCCGACGAACGCGCAGACCGCCAGATGCGTGATGTGAAGATGCACCGGTACTGACGCGAAGCGAAAGCGAAGCACGCCCACTCTCTGTAGCATCACGGTTCGCATGATTCCGAGCCTCGTGGCGCTTCTCGTTCTCGCGCAGCCCGTCGATTTGGACGGTGGCGCCGACGCCGGAGCGGAGGCTGCACCGCCGCCGGGTCTCGGCTTCTCTGCTCCGCGCGAACCGCCGTCGCCGTATTCGTGGAGCGTCGTCGGCTGCCAGTCGGGTGTCGGCGTGTTGCTGCCGCTCGGAGCGCTGTGGCTGCGACGTCGCCGTGGTGCGCGGTGATCGCGTTGCTCGCGGTGTTGGTGCTCGCTCAGGCCGACGAGGGCCGCGGCGCGGCTGCGGTGCCCGAGCCTGTGACGAAGACGACGGTATCGGTGAGCGCCCGGGTGGAAGGTGACGTGTGGGGACGCATGGGCATCGCTCCGTCGCTGCAGGCTGCGGTGCGGTACGGCTGGTTTTCGGCGGCCTTCACCGGAGTCGTGGTGCCGATCTTCGGTCTGCGCGCGGAAGCCCGCTTCCTTCCGCTGCGGCGCGGTCTGCTCAACCCGTGGCTCGGCGGCGGCACGACGTTCTTCTTGAAGCCCGGCGTGGAAGCGCTGTTCTACCTGCGAGCCGCGCTCGGGTTGATTCTCGCGATCGGCCAGCACCTCGAATTCACGGCAGACGCGGCGGCCGAATACCTGCCGGGCGGCGCCAGCTCGTACAGCGACGTGGCCCTGGTGCTGTCAGGTGGGGTCGGCTGGCACTTCTGATACACGGTGCCGCGATGTTGCCGATTGGTCCCTACACGCTTCGCAATCGTTTCATTCTCGCGCCCATGGCCGGCGTCAGCGAGATGCCGTTCCGCGTGCTCGCGTTCGAGCAGGGAGCGGCGCTCTGTCCCACCGAGCTGATCAGCGCCCAGGGCCTGTTCCGCATCAACACGCGCACGCTGCGGTACCTGCGCTTCGACAAGAACGTCGAGAAGCCGTACTCGCTGCAGCTGTTCGGTGGTGAGCCCGAGGTGATGGCGAAGGCCGCCGTCATCGCGAAGGAATACGGCGCGCAGATCATCGACATCAACATGGGCTGCCCGGTGAAGAAGGTGACCAAGACGGGCGCCGGCTCGGGCTTGCTCTGCGACCCCGCGCGCGCGGGAGAGATCGTCCGCCAGATTCGCGAGGCGACGGGCCTGCCCGTGACGGTGAAGATCCGCACGGGGTGGGACTCGAATCAGAAGAACTTCCTGCAGATGGCCGACGTGCTCGGTGCGGCGGGCTGTGCGGCGCTTGCCATGCACGGCCGCACGCGCGCGCAGGGCTACTCGGGCAAGGCGGCGTGGGAAGACATCGCCGCGCTCAAGAAGCACGTGGGCAACGCGTTCCCGATCATCGGCAACGGTGACGTGAAGACCGTGCCCGACGCGGTGCGCATGCTGGAAATGACGGGCTGCGACTACGTGATGATCGGCCGCGGCGCGCTCGGCAATCCGTCGATCTTCCGCGAGCTGCTCGGCGGGCCGAAGCCGACCAACGAGGAGCGCTGCACGGTGGTGATGCGCCACTTCCGCTGGCACCTCACGTTCAACGCCGAGGCGCGCGTGCACCGCGAAGAATTGCCTCCCGAGCAGCGTGCGCGGAAGGACGAGCAGCAGGCGGTGCACAGCTTCCGCAGTCATCTCGCCTGGTACGCGCACGGTCTGCATGGTGCGTCGGCGTTCCGCGCGCGGGTGAACGCGGTCGACACGGCGAAAGACGTCGAAGACGCGCTCGAGAAGTTCTTCCTCGGAGCGAACCGCGACGAAAACGTCGGCGTCGATTCAGAGCCGGAGCTCGACTACCGCACCGCGCTCGGCTGACGTTTCGGCCAGTAGGTCAGCGTCGCGCGTTCGGCTTGAGTCGCGCGCCTCATGACCGAGAAGAAAGTGCCGACGCTGTACGAGTGGATCGGTGGGAAGGACGCCCTCGAGAAGCTGTTCCGCGTTTTCTACGAGCGCGTTCCGGCCGACCCGGTGCTGGGGCCGGTGTTCGCGAAGATGTCGTCGCACCATGTCGAGCACGTCGCGGCGTTCGTCGGCGAGGTGTTTGGCGGGCCGAAGGCCTACAGCTCGGAGCACGGCGGTCACCCGAACATGATCGCGCGTCACGTCGGTCGTGCGCTCACCGAGGAGCAACGCTCGCGGTGGATGCAGATGCTGCTGCGTTGCGCCGATGAAGTCGGAGTGCCGAACGACCCCGAGTTCCGCTCGGCGCTGGTCTCGTATCTCGAGTGGGGCACGCGGCTGGCGGTGATCAACTCGCAGCCCGGTGCCGACGTGAGCGGAGAAGCTCCGATGCCGAATTGGGGCTGGGGCGAAGTGAAGGGGCCGTACCTCAAGGAGTGAGCGGTTCGAGGCGGCAGATCGCCGAGCGGAATGCCGGGAAGCCGCTGATGGGATCTCGCCGTTTTCCATCGATGAGGCGGTTGGCGTTCGCGTCGGCCCACCCCGCGGCCATCACCACGGTCTCGGGGTGAACGTCTTTCGTCACCGTCACGCGCACCTCGATGCGCCCGGCCTGCGTGATGACCGCGGCACGACGCGCGTGCTCGAGCCCCAGCCGCTGCGCGACCGAGGGGTGAACGAGCAGCTCGTTTTCCTTCATGCGCGCGCGCACTGAGCGGCTCTGCGCGAATTGCGAGTTGATGCGCGCGCGCGGGCGAGGGCCGGTGACGAGGCGCAGCGGGAAATCGGTCGTCGGTTCTTCGGGAGGCGTCCACTCGGGGAGACCGGGCTGACCCGCTTCGACCAGTTGCGTGCTGACGAACTCGGCCTTGCCCGTGGGTGTCCCAAAATCGGGACGGGCGTCGGCGCGCGGTCGCGGCTGCTGCGCGTCGTCGTGCATCCACTCGACGCGAGGCGCGCGCATCGCCTCGAAGAAGTTCGTCCACGGGAAGTACGTGCCGAGGCCGCACGCGTGCGCCATCGCGGTGAGGATGTCGAAGTCGGGCTTGCTGCTGCCCTGCACCGGCACGAGCCCTTTGGCCGCGACGTGCTCGTCGTCGGCGTCGACGTCGGGTGACTCGGCGAACGTGCACGCCGGGAGCACCACGTCGCTGCGCTGAGCGGACTCGCTAAAAAACGGGTCGACGGTGACGAGCAGGTCGAGCTTCTGCGCGGCAGCCTCGAGTTCCTGCGAGCCGCTCGAGGTGATGAACGCGTTGCTCCCCCACAACACCAGCGCACGGATCTCTCCGCGCTCGATCGCCTGGGCCCACAGCTCTCCTTGCGCTTCGCGGTTGAAGCGCTCGAAGAGCGGGAACTCGTCGCGCCCCAGCGCTCGCGCGTCGATTGGCGGCGGTGCGGGCTGCGGCGTTCGCATGCGGTACAGCGCGGGCAACGGCTCGTCGTGAAATTGCGCCCCGACGGGGCTCACCAGCGAGCGTGGATCTGGAGCGTCGAAGCGGCCGCACAACACCTCGAGGCACGAGATCGCGCGAACGTTCTGCACGCCGCTCACGTGGTGTTCGACGCCGAGCCCTTGCCAGATGCCGAGCGGGCCTTCGTGTGCGAGCACCTGCGCGACGCGCTCGATGTCGTGGCGGGCAAGGGAGGTGAGCTCCGCCACGCGCTCGATTGGAAATTGCGCAGCGAGCGCCGACAGCTCCTCGAGCCCGTGGATTCGCTCGCGCAGCGCGGCGTCGGGTGGCCGCAGCTCGAGCACACGCTTGATGAGCCCGAGCGCGAGTGCGCCATCGGTGCCCGGGCGAATCGCGAGGTGAATGGTTGCCTCGTGCGCCAGTTGCGTCTTCACCGGGTCGATCACGATGAGGTTCCCGCTCGCGGCCTTGCCGGCGATGAGATGGGCGAAGGGCGGGGCGGTGACCGAAGGGTTCGCGCCCCACACCACGAGGGTCTTCGCCTTGCGCAGCTCCGCCGCGTACTTCGTGCCGACCGTCAGCGCCTGGCCCATGCGCAGACTCGCCTCGCAGAGACTCGAGACGGTGGCGACGTTCGGGCTGCCGAAGGCGCGCGCGAAGCGGTGCAGGAAGTTCACGAAGGGGTGTCGCACGAAGGGCCAGCCGGTCTGAATGCCGAGCGCGCGCGCTCCGTGCTTCGCCTTCACCGCGGCGAGCTTCGACGCGATGAAGCCGAGTGCCTCGTCCCAGCTCACCTCGTGGAACGCGTCACCCTTGCGCAACAGCGGGTGCTGGTTTCGTTCGTGGCTGTGCACCAACTCGCGCAACGCGAAGCCATGCTCGCAGACGAAGCCGCGCGTCCTCGACTTCAAGTCGCCTTCGACCTTCACCAGCTTGCCGTCTTCGATCACGCACTCGATGCCGCAGCGCATGAGACAGAAGCGGCAGGTGCCTGTGGTGCGCTCGAGGGTGGTGGCTCCGCGACCCGAGAGCGCGAGGCCCGTGACGCCAGCGACGCCAAGCGCGATGGGCGCGGCCTTGAAGAGATCGCGGCGCGTCCACTTCTTGCGGACCACGTGCTGAATCGGCTCGCGACTCACGGAGCCAGCTCGATGGTGATGGCTCGCGCGCTCTCGGGGCACGCCTCTTCACACAGCCCACACCCGACGCACTCCTCGGCGTGGAACAGCGGAGCCTTCTGCGGCCCGACGACCTCGACCGCGCGCTCGGGGTAGGGGCACACCTGGTAGCAGAGGCGGCACACGCCCTGACCGGTCCACGGGAGGCACTGCGATCGATTGAGCTTCGGTACGCCGATGCGCGTCGCTTCCGCCGCGATGGGTTTCAGCGCGTCGGTCGGGCACACGTCCGTGCACTTCATGCACAGCACGCACGCGGCGAGGTCGAAGTCGAGGTGTGGCGTCGCAGTTTCGAGCGAGAGCGCCGACGGGAAGCGAATCACCTTCGTCGGGCAGACCTCGGCGCAACGGAAGCAGCCGATGCACGCCTGCTCGAACGCGCCAGGTTCGAGCGCGCCGGGTGGCCGGAGCTGTCTCGCTGCGCGCGCGTTCTTCGGTGCCGCGGCGAGCGCGATGGCGGCGGCTGCCGCTCCGATGAGCGCGCGACGATTCATGACTTGGGCGCCCACTTCCAGCTGAGCGCCTTCGTCGGGCACGCGGCGATGCACTTGCCACAACGCTCGCAGCCGCCGTCGAGGGCGTTGGTCATCGGCGACTGGCCGAGGTTGCAGACCACGTCGCACACCGTGCAGTCGGTGCACTTCGAGCGCTCGTTGACCACGCGCAGTGGCGACGCCGCGCCGATGATCGAGAACATCGCGCCGCCGGGACACAGCGTGCGACAGAAGCCCGCGCGCGAGACGAAGGTGTCGAACAGAAACGCGGCGAGCACCAGCAGCGCTCCGGTGCCCAGCGAGCCGTAGAAGACGAAGCGGAAGGCTTCGCGCCCGATGATCGCCGGCGGGTAGATGAGTGGAACCAGCTGCACGCCGAGCACGCTGCCGAGCACCAGCACGCCGACCAGCAGCACACGCGAAGTCACGCGTGGCACGCGCACGTCAGCGGTCGGGAGCCCGAGACGGCTCAGCACGAAGCGCGCTGCGTTCGACGCCGCGAGGACCGGGAGGTACGGACACGCCCAGCCGCAAAAAAAGCGCCCCAGCGCGAGCACCAGCAACACGCCGGGGAGGACCGTCCACACCAGCGTCCACGAGCCCCCACGCTGCACCACGACGCCGAGCGTCTCGAGCGGGTCGACGAGCTCGAAGAAGCCGACCCACACCGAAGTCGGAGCGCCCGAGAAGACCGGCGTTTCCGCCTCGCGCGCGATGGCGTGCAGGTGCCAGAGCGGCAGCGCGAAGGTGAGCGACACCGAGAACGCGAGAAAAATGCGCCGCACCCACTGGTACTGCCGGCCGTGGCGCAAAACGATGTCGTACGGCTGCAGGGCGCGTTTCACTGCGCTGACCTTCTGCGATTGCGATGCCACGCTCAGTGAACTGAGTTCCAGACGCACGAAATGCGCGGGCAGGAGTGACCGATGGAGAAGACCTGCCTCTTCCTCACGCGGCGACGACGTCAGGAGTACCGGCGCGCGCCTCACCGTCGCGCGTTGCGGATGATGACGATCGCTCCACCGATGGCGACCACGGCCCACACTGCGCTGCCGATTGCTTGACTCGCGCTTTCGCGATTCCACAGCCCGAGCACGAACGAGACGAACGCGCTGATTCCGCTCAGCACCAGAAAAGCGACCAGAAACGACGCGCCGAACGACGCGCGGACCACCGGCGTCTTCGGCGCAGTGTGACGCACGCAGTCCGAGCACAGACCGGCGCCCCAATCGGGAGCGAGCTTCACGCACCAATCACAGAGGAAGACGCCGCAGCGCGCACAGGTCTGTTCCGACGGCCGCTGGTGGAGCGGACACGTCGCGCTCATCGCCTCTGGCCGTGGCCCCGACAATCGCGTCGCTTCGTCTCGGGCCGCGAGCGCGTGTCACCGGGCTGCCGAAGCCGCGCGATTTCACGCTGCAGCTCGAGCCAGCTCTCGAAGCGAATTTCGTCGAGCGTGCCGTCTTCGAGCGCGGCCTTCACCGCGCAACCAGGCTCTTGATCGTGCGCGCAGTCGCCGAACTTGCACTGCTGCGCGAGCGCCTCGATGTCGTCGAAGGTCTTCGAGAGCCCTTCTTCCGCCGTCCACAGCTGCACCTCGCGCAGACCTGGCGTGTCGATGAGCGCTCCGCCGCCGGGCAACACGATCAGCTCGCGCCGCGTGGTGGTGTGCCGGCCGCGCCCGTCGTCGCGCACGTCACCGGTGGTCATCACCTCGGCGCCGAGCAGCCGGTTCACCAGCGTCGACTTGCCGACGCCCGACGAGCCGAGCAACGCGACCGTCTTTCCCGAACCGACGAGCGAGCGCACCGGCTCGAGCCCTTCGTCGTTGAGCGCGCTCACGACGTGAATCGGAGCGCCGCGCGTCATCGCCTCGACATCCGCGCGCTGCTCGTCGAGGTCGTACGCGAGGTCCTTCTTGTTCAGCACCACCACCGGAGCGGCCTTCGATTCCCACGCGAGCGTCATGAAGCGCTCGAGGCGCCGCAGGTTGAAGTCGCGATCGAGCCCCATCACCACCAGCACCGTGTCGAGGTTGGTGGCGAGCACCTGCGGCTCGGTGTTTTCGCCCGCGACCTTGCGAACGAAGGCGGAGCGGCGGGGCAGTACCGCGTGCACCAGCGCTTCGCCCTGCTCGGGAATTCGCGCCGCGACCCAGTCGCCGACCGCGGGCAATTCACCCTGCGAGTCGGCTTTGTGAATCATGCGGCCGCCGGTGCGCGCCCAATGTTCTCCGCGGTGGCTGAGCACCTTGAGCTGCTTGCGGTAGACGAGGATGACGCGCGCAGGCTCGAGGCCTTTTTGCGCGTGCTGCTCCATCGCTTTCTCGAAGTCAGCGCCCCAGCCCTGCGTTTGTTTCCAGTCGTTCAATCGGTCGAGGTGACGCTGGGCAAACGGGGAGGCTGACCGGACGAACCGAAGATCAGCTCGGGAAGCCGACCATCTTGTTCTGCTCGGAGTCCCACACCTTGAGCGCGAAGCAGGCCGCGACGTCTTTCGGCGACAGCGACGTCTTGCCCGGGTTCTGCAGCTCGGGGATGGCGGCCATCGCTTCCGGCAGGCGGTAGAACGGAATCGCCGCGTTGAGGTGGTGCACGTGGTGGAAGCCGATGTTGGCGGTGAACCAGTTCATCACCGGGCCCATCACCATGTAGCTCGACGACTCGGTGGCGGCCTTCGCGAAGGTCCAGTCTTGCCGGCTCGCGATGTGCCCTTCGGGGAAGTTGTGCTGCGCGTAGAAGAGGTACGCACCGGTCATCGCCGCGAGCCACATGGGAATCAGCCAGCCGAACACCCACCAGTCGAGGTGACCGAAGAACCACGCCGCTGCGCCCGAGCCGTAGACCGCGAGGAGCGAGATGAGGCCGCTCCAGTGCTTCGTCGGAGCACGCAGCACCGGCTTCACGCACATGCCGAGCGAGAACACGGTGAAGACCGCGAGGAACATGTTCAGCGGCGAGCGGATGATCTTGTAACCAAAGCGCTGCACCGGCGTGAGGTCCTTCCACATCGCGGTGGTGACGACGGGGTAGCTGCCGATGTGCGAGCCGACGATCTTCGCGGTGTGCGCGTGGTGGTAGTTGTGCGTCTCGCGCCACACGGTCGGCGGCACGAGAATCGAGATGCCGAACACCCAGTAGATGGCTTCCGCGAGCTTGTTCTGGCGGAGGATCGCTCCGTGCTGGAAGTCGTGGAACAGGCAGAACACGCGAACGATGGTGAGGCCTTCGATCAGCGCGAACAGCAGGCGCAGCGGCCACCACGGCGAGAACATCGCGCCCGTCGTGAGCCCACCGAGGATCGCGAGGCTCGAGAAGGTGATGAGCCAGCCGCGCGCCTTGTTCTCTTCGGTGAACGGACGCGTGGCGATGACGACGTCCTTTTCCGAGCGACCGGCCGGCGCAGCGGCGGGGGCCGCAGGAGCAGGAACGGGAGACTCGGGAGCCATGTCAGCAGGGGCGGCGGCAGTACTCATTCGCCCGCGCGGTTAGCACAGGGACCGGCTCACGCCCAAGGGGCGCAAATGCTGCGAACAGTCAGTGTTTTCGAGCCCATGCGACGAGCTCTGCCTCGGTCGGAAAGATGGCGGCGCCGATCTCGACGCGGCTGAGCTTCATCGCGGCCTGGAACGCGTTCACCGCGACCCGCACCGCGCGGCTGGTGCTCGACACGCCGATGGCGCGAACCTTCACGCCCTTGCGCAACATCGCGTCGAGCCAGAACGGAGCGAGTGACGGCGGCACGAGCGTGACGTCTTTGGGAATCACCGCGAGCAGCATGATGGGCCCGCTCTGACACGCCTTCGCGAGTGCAGGAACGAGCGGCTCGCACGCCGCTCCGGTCATCGTGTCCTTGCTCGCAAAACGCAGGAGCCAGATGCCCGGCTGGACTTCTTCGAGGGTGTTGGCGGGCGCGGTGGTCACGTGACGTTGTCGTAGAGGTACCCCTCGGCGTCGAGCGCGTGATCAGCCAGCGACTTGATCAGCTCGTCGTCGTTGTCGTCGATCTTGTTCAAGTTCGAGCGCACGCGGCGCTTCACCTGACCAGTGAGCACTTCGAGAATCTCGATTTCCTTGGTGACCGAGGCCGCGCCCTTTTCGGTGATGGCGGTGCTGACGCGCGACATGGTGCAGACCAGCACGAAGAGGTCGATCATCATGTCGGCGAGGCGGCGGCTGGCGAACTGCTTGCCGATGATGTTCTTGCCGTGCTTGCGCAAGATGCGATCGACCGCGCGCGCGAGATCTCCGGTGAGCTCTTCGAAGATCACCTGCTGCTTCGCGAGCGTAGGGTTCAGCTTGGTGAACTTCTGTTTTTCCTGCTTCAGGTAGCTGGTGGCGAGGCCGGCGCGACGGCGTGCGTAGTCGCTGATGACGCCGAAGCCCTTGATGGGGTTGTCGAAGATGCCCTTCAGCGAGCTCGAGAGTTCCTTGAGCTGACCGCCGACCTCGTTCATCGCGGTGAGCGCGATGAAGAGCCGCAAGATGTCGTTGGTGCCTTCGAAGATGCGGTTGATGCGCGCGTCACGCAGCGCGCGCTCGTAGGGGAACTCGCGCATGAAGCCGTTGCCGGCGGCGATCTGCAGCGCCTCGTCGATGGTGCGCCACATCGCTTCGGAGCTGAAGACCTTGGTGATGGCCGCTTCGACTGCGTACTCCTCCTGGCCGGAGTCGATGAAGTGGTTGACCATGTTCACTGCTGACTCGGTCGCGTAGCAGTCGACCATCATGTGGCCGAGCTTCTGCTTCACGAGACCGAACTCGCTGATCGGCTTGCCGAACTGAACGCGCTCCTTCGCCTGCTTGCTCGACAGCGCGATCATCTTCTTCATCGCGCCCACCGAGCCGCCGCCGATGCCGGTGCGGCCGGAGTTCAAGATCTTCATCGCTACCTTGAAGCCCTTGCCGACTTCTCCGAGCACGTTCGCCTTGGGGATGCGGACGTTGTCGAAGATCACCGTGGTGGTGTTCGACGCGCGCAGGCCCATCTTGTCTTCGTGGTGGCCGGTGGAGACGCCCTGCATGTCGCGCGTGACGATGAAGGCCGTCATGTGGCCGCGCTCGGCCTGGCCGCCGGTCTTGGCGAACACCGTGTAGAACTGCGCGATGCCGCCGTTGGTGATCCACAGCTTGTTGCCGTTGAGGATCCAGTCTTCGCCGTCTTGAACGGCGGTGGTCTTGATGCTCGCGGCATCGGAGCCCGCGCCAGGCTCGGTGAGACAGAACGCGGCGATCATCTCTCCGGTGGCGAGCTTCGGGAGGTACTTCGCTTTCTGCTCCTCGGTGCCGAAGAGTACGAGACCGCGCATGCCGATCGAGCTGTGCGCGCCGATGGTGACGGCGACCGAGCCGTCGTAGCGCGACACTTCCTGCAGCGTGCGCGAGTAGGCGGTCGTCGAGAGGCCCATGCCGCCGAACGCCTCGGGCACGATGAGCGAGAAGAGACCGAACTGCTTCATCTCGTCGATGAAGGCGTCGGGCATCTCGCCCTTGGCGTCCCACTCGCGGAAGTCCTTCTCGCGCGGCTTGAGCAGCTGCTCGATCGAGGAGCGGATGTTCTTGAAGACCTCCTGATCGGAGTCCTTCATCTTCGGGTACGGGAGGATGAGGTCTTCCTCGATGGCACCGAAGCAGAGCTGCGAGATGAACGAGGGCTTGTCGCTGGCCATGGTGGGCGGAGGGTAACAAGGGCGTCTGGTCTCGGCGCGCGAGAATGTTCGGTGGAACGTCCGTGCCGCATGCGTGGTGCCGGACGACGACGATGCGCTTCGTCGAGCTGACGCACGGTTGAGGGTGGCGCGAACGGTGCGGTGCTCGGCGGCCGCATGAAGGATCACGACGCGAGTTGGAAGGGGCTGCTCAAGCGCAAGGGCGTCGCGCGGGCGCTCCTGAAGGCGGTGCTGCCGCAGTGGCTCGCGTCGCGAATCGTCGGCAGACCGGAAATTCTGTCGGAGTCATTCGTTTCGGACGACCTTCGAGAGTCCGTCGCCGACGCGGTGTTGCGCGTGCAGCTCGCCGATGGTGATGCCTTGATGGTGTTTTGCGTCGTCGAGCACAAGCGGAGCGAAGAGCCCTTCGCGCTGGTGCAGGTGCTTCGCTACATGACGGCGGTCTACGAGCAGCAGACGAGAGAAGCGCGCGGCCGCTCTCTGGCTCCGGTCGTGCCGGTGATCATCTTCAACGGTCCGCGGGCGTGGAAGGGGCCGACCCGATTCTCGCGGCTGCTGTCGGTCGATGCGCCGACGCTCGACTTTGAAGTGGTGCTGCTCGATCTCGCCCGCACGGAGATTGATTCACTGCCGACGCACCCCACGTTGCGCGGTGGGTTGCTGTCGCTCAAAGCGGCGGCCAGTCCACTCGAGGAGATCGACGAAGTGCTCGATGCGATGATGGGTGCGCTGCGAGGCGACCCGTCGACGTTGCGGTTCGTCCTCGGGTACCTTTCAGCAGTGGCGGGGCGAGAGGCTTTGCCCCACGTGCAACGGGCGGCGCAGCGGCAGAAAGAAGAGGCGCAGATGCAGACGATCGCGGAGTTCCTCAGGGAGCAGGGCTTCGAGAAGGGCGTGCGTGAAGGGGAAAAGCTGGGACGAAAGCTGGGGAAAGCGCTCGGGAAGGAGATGGCACGCGCTGAAGCGGCTCGGCTGCTGGCCACGACACTCAAGCGAGTGCTGCGTGCGCGGTTTGGCCCGGTTTCTCGCTCCACCGCCGAGCGCATCGATCGGGCGACACCCGCAAAGCTTGCCTCCTGGACCGAGCGAGCCGCGATTGCTGCAAAGCTCGGCGACGTCTTTGCCGTTCCCTGAACGCCGAGGCGCGCTGCGATCTTGAGGCGTGTCTCGCTCGTCGTCGCCTCGGTGTTGTGCGTCGTCGTGCTGACGCGGCACTGGTGGCTGGTGCACGCCGGCGTGTGGCTCGCCAACGTGCGCGCCGCCGACAAGATCACCCCGGCCGATCAGCTCACCTTCACCGTCCCCAGCGGGTGGACGGGCATCATCCGCACCGACATGGACGACGCGTGGAAGGGGCTCCACCGTCGTGGCTTCAATTCGTTCGTCTTCGGCGCACCGGCCCACCCACTCTCGGGCGGAGCGGCTCGAGAAGATCCCTCGTCGTCGAGGTACCAGGCGTGGTTCGGCATCTATTCGGTGGTGCTCGACAGCCCCGACGATCTGGCGCTCGATGAGAAGCAACTCGTCGCCTTCTCCGATTCGCTGCTGCAGGACGACCAACTTCGCTGGCTGAAGACCATGGGCGACGCGGAGCCGATCGCGACAGTCACTCGTCGCGAAGCCACCGGCACCGTGAAGTTCTTCGGGCGTGACGTGACGATCTTCGAAGGCGAGGTCGAGACACACTCCGACCTCGGAGAGCCCATCACTCGCGCCGGCCGCTTCCTCGGTCGAGCGGGCGACTGGGACGAGAAGGTCACCTCACACCACCCCATGTCGCTCGAGGGCTTCGTCGCGGTCTTTCGCGACGCCGAGAAGAAGCGCCTCTACGTCGCGTGGGGCAACGGCGTGAAGTTCGGCGACGTGCGCACGTGGCCCGCGCTCCGCGACGAAATTCTCGGAATGATCTCCAGCGTGAAGCTCGAGCCCTAGATCGCCCGCAGCACGGTCTCGGCGCCTTCGTCACCGCGGATGAATGCGAGGCGCAGCCGCTCCAGCGTTCCCAGCTCGACCGCCTTGCCGCTCGCCGCGAGCGCGTCGGTGAACAGCTTCTTCTCGCGCGTGGTCAGCCGACCATCGACCACGCACGCCGCCGCCAGCAGCTGCAGGCTCACCTTGCGCTCGCGCGGGTCGAGTGTCGTCAGGTCGTTCAAGAACAGACCCACGTCGTCGAGCTCTGCGTTGCCGAGATCACCGGCGCGCTTCGACGTCACCGCGAGCAAGCGCACGAGGTTGGGGTGGAGGTCTTGCGTGCGCACGATCGCCGCCGCCACCGCGCGCATCGCCGACAGCTTCCCCTTCTCGGACAACAGCGGAGCGTCTTCGAACACCACCTTCACCATCTCTTCGATGGCGCTGGGCCCCATCGCGCGAATGCGCGCCTCACGCAGAATCAAGTACGTCACCACGCCGTTCCAGAACGCGGTCACCGGCAGCGCAACGAGCGGGAGGAACGCTGCACGCAACGCGACACGACTCCCCACGCGGCGAATCAACATCTTCACCAGGAAGTTCGTGACGCCGACCTTGGCCTTGTAGGCGAGCGAGGCGAGCACCAGCTGCCACTTCTTCACTTCACGATGCGGGTTCACGCCGTCGGCGATGTCGACGGGGTTGGGCAGCTCGAGCGCCGCGCGGGCCAACGCATCGACCAGCGCTTCGTCGCTCGTGACGCGATCCTTCCCGAAGAGCTCGAGCCCTGCGACGCGCGCCAGCTCGTGCACCGAGCGCAACGTGTCCCAGTAGATGAAGGCGATCTCCGAGATCGACGCGACGACGGTGATGCTGCCGAGAAACGCCCAATACATGACGCGATCATCGGGCCAGCGATCGGTGGCGAACATCTCGGCCACTGCGCACGCGCCGCCCGACAACGCACCCGCGAGGGCTGCCCGAGCGATCGCTCCGAGCTGCACGTTGCGGAGATTGCGACGCTCCTCGGGGTTGAGCACGTGAATCGCGTCGCCCGACGCCGCGGCGCGAACCTTCGTCGAGCGCGAGGCGAAGTAGCGCTTGCCGAAGCGCGCCATCAGCGGCGGCTTCTCTTCCTTCTTCTTCGAAGGCTCCGTCGCGTTCATGCGGCCGACTTCTGCTCTGCCGCAGGAGGGGCCGTCAATCGCCGCGTCGTCGCCACCGAGCGGAAGTACTCACACGCCGCCGTCCACTGCCGCTCCATGGTGGAGCGATTGACCCGGTACAAGCCGAACCGCGGGCCCCACGCCTCGAGCCACTCGAAGTTGTCCATCAGCGACCAGTGCAGATAGCCACGCACGTCGACGCCGTCGTTGCGCGCCTCGAGCAATTCCTTCCAGTGCTCGTAGAGGTACTTCGAGCGCCGCGCGCCGCTTCGATCATCGAGCCCGTTCTCGGTGATCCACACCGGCAGGCCGTAGCGCTTCAGCTGACGCAAGATCTGCCCGAAGCCCTCGGGGTACCACTCCCAGCCGATGTCGGTGAGGCCACGCGCGTGGCGATCGAGGAACTCGAACTGCACCCACGGCGCCTTCGTGATGAAGCGCAGGTGCGCGCGCGAGTAGTAGTTGAGGCCGGTGAAGTCAGACGACTTCGCCGCGCCGTCGATCTTCTCGCGGCCCGCGGTGAAGCCCGGCATCTGGAGCCGCAGCTCGCCGGTCGAGATGGCCTCGAGAAAACCGTGGTTGTAGTTGCCCTCGGCGAGCCGGGTGAGCGCCTGATCGAGCGGGTGCCACCGCCGCGACGGAGCGAACAACAGCATGTTCTGCGCGATGCCAATCTGCGGCGCCGCCATTCCAGCCGCGCGTGGTCGCTCGAGAATCGCGTGGCGCGCGATGACGTGCGCTCGCACCAGATTCGCCATCGCCGCGAACGCCTTGCGCCCATCGGCGATGCCCGGCGGCATCATGCCCGCCAGATAGCCACCGAGCAGAAACACGTTCGGCTCGTTGATGGTGGTGACGTGCACGTTGAGGCCGTCGAGCAATTCGGCGCAGCGCTTCGCGTAGCGCTCCCACGCGACGAGCGACGACTTCTCGTGCCACGGCGTCTCGACGTGAAACCACTTCGGGTGCGTGAAGTGGAGCAGGGTGACCACGGGCGTGATGCCGGCTTTCACCAGCGCTTCGAGCCGCTCGCGATAGCCAGTCCACGCCGCTTCGTCCCACTCGCCGCGCTTCGGCTCGACGCGCGCCCACTCGATGCTGAGTCGATACGCCGTCGCGCCGAGCTTCGAGATCAACGGCACGTCGTCGAAGAAGCGTTGCCAGTGCTCGACAGAGTTGGCGCAGCGGGCGTCGGGTTCCTTGCACTTGCCGGCGCGCTCCCAGTCGGACCAGTCGTTCTCGATGCCGCCTTCCACCTGGTAGGCCGACGTCGCGACACCGAAGACGAAGTCAGGCGGAAATTCGAGAACGCTCACTTCGTCGACTCCGCGCGCTTCTTCACGGCCTTGGTCACCGCGAGGGCGGCGCTGACGTTCACGCCGACGGTGATGGTCTGGTTGTCGTCTTCGAGCGACTGCGCGATGCCCGAGAAGTTCTTGAGGGCGAGGGTGTGCGTGACGAGCGTCTTGCCGTTGGGTGCGGCCTCGACCTTCCACGTCCACCGCGAGCCCTTGAGGTCGCCCTTCGCCCACGCGCCGCTCATGGTCTTCGTCGGCTCGTCGATGGTGTAGCGAATCGCGTAGTCGGTGTCGGGCCCGGGCACGTCGATCACGAAGTGCACCTCGTAGTCGGTGCCCTGCGGCTTCATCTCGCTGGTCAGCACCTTGGGGACGAAGTCCTTGAACTTGTCCTGCGCCTTGATGATTTCCCAGACCTGCGCGGGCGAGGCGTCGATCAGCACCGTGCTCGAGCACGTCGAGAACTTCCCCTTCGATTCCTCGACCAGCACCAGCGGCCCCTTCTCGAGCTGGGCGGTCATGTCGACCTGCGACAACGCGAGCAGGGTGAGCGCGGTGAGCATGTTCAGCCTCGAGGAGCCGAGTCGATCGCGCGGAGCACGCGCATCGCAGCGCAGGCTGCTCCGTAGCCGTTGTCGATGTTGAGCGTGACGATGCCCGGTGAGCAGCTCGCGAGCATGGCGTGCAGCGCGGTGCGGCCGCCTTCTGCGACGCCGTAGCCGGTCGAGGTCGGCACGCCGATGATCACTCCGCCGTACAGACCGCCGAGCACCGTGGGGAGCGCCGCGTCCATACCCGCCACCGCGATGGCGATGGGGTGCGCGCGAATCGCGTCGAGCTTCTCGGTGAGACGCCACAGCCCGGCGACGCCGACGTCGGCGAAGAGGGACGTCGCGATGCCGTTCCACTGCAGCGTGCGCTGAATCTCGCGCGTGACGTGCACATCAGACGTGCCGGCAGCGAGCAACGCGATGCGCGCGGGGCCGGTCGAAGCACGCGGCTCACCGAAGTACGCAGTGCGCGAGACGGGCTCGTACTGCAGCGCCTCGCGATCTTTCTGCGGGAGCTTCTCGAGCTGCTCGACCGCCAGTCGCGTGAAGAGGAAGCGGGCGTTGGCCGCGCGCGCGCTGGCGATGATCTCGCTCAGGTGTTCCGGCGTCTTGCCCTGACAGAGGATCGCCTCGTCGAAGCCGATGCGCTCGGCGCGCTTGAAGTCGAGCTTCACCTCGGAAGCGGGGTTCATGGAGCAAACGCGAATAGCCGATCGGCGACTACTTCGTCGACAGATCGGCCGCGGGCCCTGGCCAGACGGTAAGGGCCAGACCGACGCGCAGACCCTTCGGCGAGCCGAGCGCGGGGTTCCATTCTTTGAGCTCGCTCACGTGCACGTCGAAGCGCCGCGCGATGCTCCACAGCGAGTCGCCCTTGCCGATGCCGTAGGTGACCTTCTTCTTGCCGTTCTCGGTGCTCACCGCGATCGAACCCGCGAGCGCGACCTTGCCCGGCGGGCCCGTCGGAGCAGCCTGCACGCCGGCAGGAACTTCTTCTTCCGGGCGAACAGCGGCGAGCCCCGACTTGCGAGCGCGCGCCACCTGCCGTTCGAGCGCCACGTCGGCCTTGCCGGCCTTCAACGCCTGCGCGCTCGGCACCGGCACCACGAGATCGGTGTTCACCCGCAGCGCCTTCGCGCTCTTGAGGTGATTCATTCGCAGAATCGCTTCCTGCGCAGATTTGTATTGGAGCGCGATCTTCGAGAGCGTGTCTCCGGCGACCACGCGGTGAATCTTGAAGTGCAGCCGCTCACTCGGAGCGAACTTCGAGAACGTCTCGACGAACGCTTCCTTGCGGCCCTTCGGCAGGCGCAGCACGTACGGCTCAGCCTCGGTGGCGGGCGGCGTGCACCAGCGTTTGATCTCCGGGTTGAACTCTTGAATCTGCTCGAGCGACGCCCCGCTGGCCTGCGCGATGACCTCGAGATCGACCGAGTCGGTGAGCGTCACTTCCTCGTAGTCGAACGGCGGCTCGGGGCTGAACTCGTCGAGCGAGAAGCCGAACGCCTCGGGGTGCTTGGCGATCAACGCGCAGGCGATGAGCTTGGGCACGTAGTGCTTGGTCTCGCGCGCGAAGCCCTTCTTCTCCGAGAGTTCCCAGAAGGAAGTGGTGTTGTACGTGTCGACCATGCGGCGCACGCGCCCGCCGCCGGTGTTGTAGCCGGCCCACGCGAGATGCCAGTGACCGAGGTTGGCGTAGAGCTGGCTCAGATAATCAGCCGCCGCCTTCGTCGACTTGATCGGGTCGCGGCGCTCATCGATCCAGAAGTCGTCGCGCAGTTTGAACATCTTCGCGGTGCCGGCGATGAACTGCCACGGACCGACCGCGCGCGCCCACGACTTGGCCTGGGTGTTGAAACCACTCTCGATCATCGAGAGGTACACGGTGTCTCGCGGCAAGCCCTTCGCCTCGAGAATCGGCTGCATCAAGGGAATGTAGCGAGCGCTTCGCCCCATCCACCGGCGGAACCATTTGCGGCCGCCGCCCTGGAAGAAGTGGATGTACTGAACCACCAGCGGGTGCATCTCGATGGGAATGTCGTAGCGGTCCTTCACCTTGCTCACGTCGAAGCTCTCGACGTCGGTGACGCGATCGAGCGTAAACGGCAACTCTTCACCGCTCAGCTCGGCTGACTCGAGCGCGGCCTCGAGACGATCTCGCTGCAGCGAGCCGTAGCCCAGCTGACTCAACGTGGCGCGAATCGACGCGCCTGATTTCGCCGCCGGGTCGAGCGTGGCTTCTTCGAGCGCGCGCATGGCCTCGAGATCGAGATCTTCATCGTCGTCGTCTTCGTCGACCACGCGGGGCGTGGGCAGCGCGGCTTGCGTCTCGCCGGCCACTCCTGCGTCCGTCAGCCCACCGTCAGTCTCGGCGTTCGCCACCTGCACCTGCGCCAGCAGAACCATGCCCGGCGGCGGGGGCGGCATCGGCACTTCAGCGCCTGAGAGGATCAGCGCGACGACGGGGAGGAACATGGGCTGGAAACGAGAGAATGGTGTCCGTTGCTGCACGGGTCAAACAACCGGCCCCGCTCGGAAAGTCCAATACCGCAGCTCAGCCGAGGACGACTGGTTTGATCGCGATGAGCGGCTTGAGCAACGGCGCGAGATCGGGCGCGGTGTCGATCGGCATGCGGGCGATCTTCAGCGCTCCGATGGCGGTGCTCACCGCGATGCGAATGAACGGCGACGAGTCGGGAGCGATGTGCACCCAGACCTGCCGCGCGTGCTTGAGCGAATCACGACCCCACTTGATCAACATGGTGCGCGCTTCCGACTCGTAGTCGCGCGTGCGACGCCAGTCGTGAATGAAGGTCACCTTCTTGCCCGCGCTGATCCACCGCTGCTGCATCACCGACTCCACGCTCACCGTGAGGTAGCGAGCGACCGACGTGGTGAGCGAGCCCATCGTTTGATCGACGATGGTCGCGGCGTCGTCGAAGAGCCACACCCGGGTGCCGTTGACCGGGTCGGTCATGGTCGGCGCGGCGCTCATCAACGGCTCGACGATGGAAGTGGGCGGGGCGATGGCCATGAAGACGCGCGCGAGCGTAATCGCTTGACCGGAGCGCGCGTACGCGATTTCCCCGCGCGCCATGTCACTTCGCCCTGCGTTGTTGTGTCTGTTGTTGGTCGCCTGCGCTCACACTGAAGAGGCGGTGAAGCCCGCGGAGCCGGTCGCCGCGCCTGCTCCCGCGAAGCCGGTCGAGGCGCCGAAGCCTCCGCCCACTCCGGCCGAGACGATGCTGGCCACCTGCAAGGCCGAGCTCGGCAAGGCGAAGCAGAACCTCGCGGCGCTCGTTGCTCCGGCTGCTGATCGCACCGTCGACAACACGCTGGTGCCGCTCAACGGCATCTACGTGACGGTCAGCAACCAGGTGAACCGCGCGGGGCTGTTCTCCGAGGTGCACCCCGACAAGACGATTCAGGACGCCGCGCGCGCGTGCGAGCAGGAATGCAGCAGCTTCGTCTCGCAGATGCTCCTCAACCGCGGGCTCTACGACGCGGTGAGCGCGGTGAAGCTCGACGGCGCCGATGACGACACGAAGCGCTTCGTGACGCAGTCGCTGCGCGACTTCCGCCGCGCCGGTGTCGACAAGGACGAAGCGACGCGCACGCGGCTCATCGCCATCGATGAAGAGCTGACCAAGCTGCAGCAGGAATTCAGCAAGAACATCGCGGAAGACGTGCGCACCGTGAAGACCGACGCCGCGTCGCTCGCCGGGCTGCCGCAGGACTTCATCGACGCGCACAAGGCCGACGCCGAGGGGAAGATCACGCTCACCACCAACTACCCCGACTACTACCCGGTGATGACGTACGTGCAGAGCGACGCGGTGCGGAAGGAGCTGTACACGAAGTTCCGTTCACGCGCGGATCAGAACAACGAGAAGCTGCTTGCGCAGGTGCTCACGCTGCGTGCGGAGCGCGCGAAGCTCCTCGGGTTCGCCGACTGGGCCGACTACATCACCGGCGACAAGATGATCCGCAGCGGCAAGAACGCGACCGACTTCATCGAGCGCGTGTCGAAGCTCGCGAAGAAGCGCAGCGACAAGGACTACGCCGAGCTGCTGAAGGAAGTGAAGACCATCGACAAGAACGCGAAGGAGGTCGCCGATTTCCAGAAGGCGTTCCTCGATAACCGCGTGAAGGTGAAGCAGTACTCCGTCGACGCGAAGGAAGTGCGCTCGTACTTCCCGTTCCGCACCACGCTCGCAGGTCTGCTCGACATCACCGGAGCGGTCTACGACATCCAGTACGCGCCGGTGACCGACGCGAAGGTGTGGCACGAGAGCGTGGTCGTCTACGACGTGATGCGCGGGCAGACGAAGCTCGGCCGCATCTACCTGGACCTGCACCCGCGCGAGAACAAGTACAAGCACGCGGCGCAGTTCAGCCTCGTCGACGGCACGCTCGAGCAGCTCCCCGAAGGTGTGTTGGTTTGCAACTTCGCCGCGGGCGACGAGCTCATGGAGCACGGCGACGTGGTGACCATGTTCCACGAGTTCGGTCACCTGATGCACCACATCCTCGGTGGCAAGCACCGGTGGATTCGGCAGAGCGGCGTCGCCACCGAGCACGACTTCGTCGAGGCGCCTTCGCAGATGTTCGAAGAGTGGGCGTGGAGCCACGAGACGCTCTCGCGCTTCGCGAAGAACGCGAAGGGTGAGGTCATTCCCAGGGCGCTGGTCGAGAAGATGCGCCGCGCCGACAAGTTCGGAGTGGGCCTGCAGGTCGTGCAGCAGATGTTCTACGCGGCGGTCTCGCTGCGCTTCCACCAGGCCGACCCGTCGAAGCTCGATCAGCTCGCGCTGGTGAAGGAGCTGCAGGCCAAGTTCACGCCCTTCAAGTACGTCGAGGGCACGCACATGCAGACCAGCTTCGGCCACCTCATGGGCTACTCGGCCGTCTACTACACGTACATGTGGAGCCTCGTGATCGCCAAGGACATGCTCAGCGCGTTCGAGGGCAAGAGCCTGATGGACACGAAGATCACGTATTCCTATCGCGACAAGGTGCTCGCTCCGGGCGGCACGAAAGACGCTGCTGATCTCGTGAAGGACTTCCTCGGCCGGCCCTACGACTTCAAGGCGTACGAGAAATTCTTGAGTCAGTGAGCGCAGTTGCTCACCGCGCGGTGGCGAAGTGGACGGGCTGCGTTAACTCAAGCCCGTCATGATCACCGTTCGACACTCGAATGAACGCGGCCATGCCGACCACGGCTGGCTCAAGAGCAAACACACCTTTTCCTTCGCCGACTATTACGACCCGCAGCACATGGGCTTCCGTGCGCTGCGGGTGATCAACGAAGACCGCGTCGCGCCGGGGCAGGGCTTCGGCACGCACGGGCACCGCGACATGGAAATTCTGTCGTGGGTGCTCGAGGGCGCGCTCGAACACAAAGACTCGCTGGGCAGCGGAGCGGTGCTGAAGCCCGGCGAGGCGCAGCGCATGACCGCGGGCACCGGTGTTCGTCATTCGGAGTTCAACGCGTCGAAGACCGAGCCCGTGCACTTCCTGCAGATCTGGCTGCTGCCCGAGAGTCAGGGCCTCACGCCGGGCTACGAGCAGAAGCTGTTCCCGCCGGCCGATCGCCAGGGGAAGTTGGTGCAGGTCGCGTCACCTGACGCGGCTGACGGCAGCGTGAAGATCCACTCCGACGCGCGAGTGCTGAACGGTCTGTTCGATGCCGGCCAGAAGGCGGAATACGCGCTGAAGAAGGGCCGGCACGCGTGGGTGCAGATCGCGCGCGGTTCGTTCGTGGTGAATCACGCCGACGTCGAAGCGGGCGATGGGCTGGCCATCTCGAACGAAGAGCTCATTTCGCTCGAGAGCAAGGCGGCTGGTGGCGAAGTGCTGGTCTTCGATCTCGGCTGATCAGTGCGCGGTTCGCCGCGCCACGACGACACCGCCGGCGATCGCGAGCACGACGAAGACGAGCCCGAACAGCTCGAGGGGCCCGCCAACCGCCTTCGCCGACGCACGCAGCACACGCACCAGCAGTGGGATTCGAGGCTTGTCGAGCTCGATCACGTTGCTCCACGCGCCGACGCTGCCGTCCGAGAACAGGCCGCGCACGCGTACCGACGCGGTGTCGGCGGCGTCCCAGCGATACGAGCTGCGGCCGCAGCCCCACGAGCCGACCATCAGCGATGAGTTGTACGTCGAGGTCTGAATCGTGTCGTTCGCGGTCACTTCGAATTCCCACACCGGTGCTGAACGATCGCTGGTCAGGCTCCAACCATCGGAAGAGGTGCAGCCGTCGTAGGCGTACTCTTCTTCCGGCTCGATCGTCGGCGCGCTGCGATCGATCGGAGCGGTCGCCATCACGCGCCACGGGCCCTGACGTGCAGGCACTCGCGACGTGGTCTGCGTCTTCGGCAGCAGCACGAAGAACGAGACACCGTCAGCCGCCTGCACGGTGATCTTCTCGAGCGAGTTGGCGAGCGGGCTCACCAGGAACGGCAGCTCCGTTCCACTCGCGTCTTCGATGCGCAGGTCCGTCGCGGGCACGTCGAAGACGAAGAGCACGGGGTTCACTGGAACGATCGAATTGGCGGGAGGCTCGAGCTCGGCCACTCCGTTTGCACAAGAAGCCAGAATCAGGAGCGTAAGCATGCAGCCATCATCGGCTGCTGCCCGGCTTCGGTTCTTCGGGCGATCGACCGTCGGTCGGTTGACCGATGACGCCCTCGAACAGCGGGAGCGCACGCGCGAAGGCCTCACCGATTCCGACGAGATACACGATGTCGTCGCGCTCGAACGGCACGTGGGGGTCGGGGTTCTCGAGCAATTTCGCGCCGCGGCGCACGCCGACGACCAGCGCTCCGGTCTCGCTGCGCAGCTTCAAGCTGACCGGTGACGCGCCGATCGCGCGGCTGCCCTGCTTCACCAGCACCGACTCGATGCGCATCTCGGCGAGCGCGCGCATCTCGCCCAGGCTCGCGCGCGGCACGGTCTGTTTGCGTTCGGTGCTCTGCGTGTTGGCGCGCACGTCGCGCAGGCGATCGTCGATCACGTTGCGCGGCGTCTCGAGCACGCGGAGTACGCGCGCGATGATCTCCACCGCGCCCTCGACCTCTTCGGCCACCACGTCGCGCGCGCCGAGCGCCAGGAGCGGCTCCCGCTCGGACATGTAGTGCGCGCGCATCAGCATCGGCACGTTGGGCGCGACGCGCTTCACGGTGTCGACCACGCGCTGCGCCGCCTGCGGGTCGTTCATCAGCAGCACCAGCAACTTCGCGTCTTCGAGGTGCGCGTGGTGGAGCGCTTCCATGCTCGTCGCGTCGCCGTAGAAGACCTCGAAGCCGAGCTCCTTGCCCTTGCGCACGTTCTCGGCGTTGAGCTCGAGCACCACGTACGGCGCGCCGCACGCCTGCAGCGTCTGCGCGGTGAGGCGGCCGGCGAGGCCGAAGCCGACGATCACCGTGTGGTCCTTCATCGTCTTGCCGTCGTCGGCCTCGTCGATGCTCCGCACGCCGATCAACTTCTCGAGCGGCGCCAGCAAGCGCTCACCCGCGGTGATGTGCGGCGCCGCGCGAACCAGCAGCGGCGTGAGGAACATCGACGCGATGCCCGCCGCCAGCAAGGGAGACGCGGTGGCTTCGTCGATCACCTTGTTCGACTGCGCGAGCCGCACCAGCACGAAACCGAACTCGCCGAACTGCGCGAGACCGACGCCCGCCAGCCACGCGACGCGCGCGGGGAAACGCATCGCCATCGCCGCGAGCGTGGCGAGCAAGCCCTTCGCGACCAGCAGGCCGAGCAGCAGCGCGCCAACGAGAAGCGGTTGACGGAGCACCACGTGCACGTCGAACAACATGCCGAGCGACACGAAGAAGATGCTCACGAACGCGTCGCGCAACGGGAGGATGTCGCCCATCGCGCGATGGCCGTATTCGGTGTCGGCCACCACCATGCCGCCGAGAAACGCGCCGAGCGCGAGTGACAGACCGGCCTGCGAGGTGAGCCACGCGGTGCCGATGCACAGACCCAGAATGGCGAGCAGGAACACCTCGCGGCTGCGGCTCGCGTCGACCCACCCGAGCGCTTTGGGCACCACGAAGCGCGCGATGGCGATGGTGCCGATCACCACGGCGGCGGCCTTGGCCATCGCGATGCCGATCTGCAGCGTCGCGCTCCCCGCTGACGCGGTGGTGGCGAGCAGCGGCACGATCAACACCATGGGCACCACGCACAGGTCCTGGAAGATGAGCGTGCCGACGATGAAGCGGCCGTGCGGTGCGTCGAGCTCGCGCCGTTCGGCCAGTGCGCGCAACACGATCGCCGTCGACGAGAGGGCGAAGACGAAGCCGTAGAGCACGCCGCGGCCGACCGGTTCTCCGAGCGCGACCGCGATGCCGGTGGTGACCGCCGTCGTGAGCCCGACCTGCAACAGCCCGCCGAGCGCCACCTGACTCAAGATGTCGCGCAGGCGTGCGAGCGAGAACTCGAGGCCGATCGAGAAGAGCAGCAACACCACGCCCACCTCGGCCAGCACTTCGATCGCGCTCACCGAGGTGACGAGCCGCAGACCGAAGGGCCCGCCGAGCGCTCCGGCGGCGAGGAGCCCGGCCACCGTCGGCAACTTGAAGCGCGCGAGGATGATGGTGACGACGACGGCCAGCGCGGCGACGATCGCGAGCTCGTCGAGGAGAGGTACGTGACCCACCGCGCACTTCTTAATCGCTCTGTTTCGGGCCGGTGCACCTGATCACCGGGCGGCGAAGCTGCTCGAGACAACCACCGACGACGACATCTTCGCCGTCGAAGTGCGCGCCACGCCGAAGTAGCAGCCGCGTCAGAGCGCTGACCGCTCGCGTGGCACATGCCGTGAAGCGCTCACGCTCATGCGATCGGATGATCCATCGAGGGTCGAGCTGCTGCGCGGGCTGATTGCCAACGCTTTCAGCTCGCTCTCTGACGACACCAAGCGCGCGCAAAATTTGCTGCGCGATGCAATGCCGCGAGTGGTCACGAGCTTTTCGGCTCTTCAGGCGCGGGTGCGAGAACACAGCGCCCTGATCGTGGGGCTGACGTCGCGTCTCAACGGCGGCGAAGCCGGAGCAGCGCAGGGTGGGTTCGTCGAGGGCATGCGGGTCATCATCGACACGTTCGTCGGTGATCTCGTGTCGGTGAGCCGCGACAGCATGAAGGTGGTGGAGCAGACGCAGCTGATGAGTGGCGACGTCGACGAGCTCCTCAAGAACACCGGCAAGCTCGAAGAACTCGCGAGCACCACGCGCATCATTGCGCTCAACGCCGAGATCGAGGCCAACCGCACGCGCGCCGGGCAGGTGTTCCGCGTGGTGGCAGCCGAGACCAAGCGCCTCGCGCGCGAGGCGTCACACTTCAGCGAGCAGGTGCGCACCTCGGTTGAGCGCTGCCAGCAACGCCTCGCACAGACCCAGAGCATCGTCACGCTGCTCGCGTCGCACGACATGACCATCGCGCTCGGCGCACAGGCCAACCTCTCGTCGACCGTGCAGCAGATCGACACCGCGAACCGCGAGCTGCTCAGCACGCTCGGTCTGCTCGACGAGCAGGTCAACGCCGCGATGACCGCCTTGCAGTTCGACGACATTCTCTCGCAGCTGCTGGCGAGCATCGACCGACGCATCTTGCTGATGGAAGAAGTGTGGCTCGATTCGCTCACGCCGGGCGTCGCGAAGGACGCGGTGGAAGGCATGCTTCAGGCCTTCGAGTCGCGGCGCGATCGCTTCGAGCAACGGCAGGTCGTCAATCAGACCTCCGTCGACAGCGGCACGGTCGAACTCTTCTCGGGAGACGCATGATCAGCGCACAACACGAGGCCGGGACCACCACGCTCACCGTCGACGGCAAGTTCAACTTCGGTTGCTACCAGGACTTCCACGGCGCGATCGCAGGAGTGTCCGCGTCGCAGCAGTTCGTGGTCGATCTTCGGCGCGCGACCTACCTCGACAGCGCCGCGCTCGGCATGTTGCTGTTGCTGCGCGATCGCGTCGGCGCCGACCCTTCGCGCGTCGTCCTGCGCGTGGGTGATGGCCAGCCCCGTGACGTGCTGCAGCTGGCCAACTTCGCGAAGCTGTTCACCATCGCGTGAACGCGCGCGTCCTCTGGTTGGGGCCTGGCGCAGTCGGCGACTCGGTGAGTGTCGCGAGCCCCGAGGCCTTGCCCGATCGCCTCGACGGTGCGCTCGTCGTTCACGCATCGCCACTCGGGCCCGACGGCGCGGCGCGCCTGGTCGAGCAGATCTCCGAGCGGGGTGGGCGCTTCGCTCTCGCGCTCGGGCAGCTCCTGCCACCCGATGAACTCGCGGCGCGAGGCTTCTTCTTTCTGCAGGATCAGGCCCCCGAGGAACTCGCGCGCCAGCTCGAAGACGTCGCCGCGCACGTCTCGAAGGTCCGCCCCACCCTGGCGCGGTTTCGCTTCCGAACGCTGACCTGCATCGAAGGCATTGCGCAGGCCGTCTCGGCCCTTCTTCCCAGTCCACAACGTCGTGTGCTCGGCCTTACCGAACTGCTGCTCAACGCGTACGAGCACGGCAGCCTGGGCATCAGCGTCGAGAAGCAGGAGTTGCTCGCGACGGGCAAATGGTTCGCCGAGCTCGAGCGCCGCGAGCGTGAGGCGCCGTGGTGCCATCGTCACGTCGACGTCGAGGTCCTCACCGAGCCCGACGGGTGGAAGATCACCATCACCGACCAGGGCGACGGGTTCGACTACCAGCGACTCGGCCAGCCGGGCTCGCTGCACGGTCGAGGCATCGAGCTCGCCCGCAAGTTGTCGTTCGACTCGGTGTGGTTCGAGGGGCGCGGCAACATCGTCGTGGCGAGAGTGGTGAAGCCGTGAACGCGCCGAGTCGTGCGCGTCTGCGCGTGCTCGTCGTCGACGACGACCCCGTGAGCCGGCTGATGGTGCGTGGCCGCCTCGCGGCGACGTTCGACGTGCGCGAAGCGACCAATGGCCAGCAGGCGGTCGAGGTGGCCAGAGAATGGCCTCCCGACGCGATTCTGCTCGACGTCGAAATGCCGGTGATGGACGGCGTGACCGCGGCGGGCGAACTCAAGAAGCTGGCGGGCGATCGGCTGATGCCGATCTTCCTGGTCAGCGGCGCCGACGAGATTTCGACGCTCGGTCGCGGGCTCGCCGCCGGCGCCGACGACTTCTTCCCAAGCCGTTCGACGCGCGCGTCTTCTTCCCCAAGCTCGAGGTCTTCTTGCGGTTGCGCGCGCAGCAGGAGCGCATTCTCCTGCAGAGCGCCGAGCTCGACGCGTTTCGCCGCGCCACCGAGCTCGAGCACTACCTCGCCAGCCAGCTCTTCACGCGCATCTCACAGCGCGCGTCGCTCCCTCGTCTGCGTGCGCACCGCGCCTCATTGACGCAGTTCAACGGCGATGCGCTGCTCGCGCAGATCACGCCCGCAGGAGCAAGCCGCTTCATGGTCGCCGACGTCACCGGTCACGGGCTGGTCGCCGCGATCGGCTCGCTCCCGTTGAGCTCGATGTTCTATGGCTCGACGGGGCGCGGTGACCCGCTGCACACGACCTTCGGCTGCGCCAACCGCGAGCTGGTGCAGACGCTGCCACCGACGCTCTTCGTGGCCGCGGCGATGGTCGAATACGACCCCGCGACGCACCGCCTCCGCGTGATCAACGCGGGCATGCCGCCGGTCTTCGTCGTGCGGCAGAGCGGACTGGTCGAGCTGAACTCGCAATCACTCCCGCTGGGCATCGTCGAGTCGCTCACGCCGCAGCCCGTCGAACTCGAGGTCTCGCCCGGAGATCTGGTGATCGCCATGTCCGACGGCGTGGTCGAGCGGAGCAACGCCAGTGACGTGCTGTTCGGTCTCGAGCGCGTGCGCGCTGCGCTGAGCGACGGTCCGCCTTCGCTGGCGTTCGAGCGATTGGTCGCCGCGGTCGACGCATTTTCCGCGCGCTCCGACGACGTCACGGTCGTGGCACTCGCCCTTCAAGACTGACCCGCCTTCGACGAGCGCAAGTCGCTGATCGCGTTGGCCGCAGCATCGGGCACGAACCGCGCATTGGTTTTCGAACAACATGTCGACGGTTCTCAATCTGGGACCCTCGCTCGATATTCGAGGGGTCCGCCTGCTTCTCGAACACGCGCGCAAAACCTGCGCCGCTGCGCAGAGCATCGTGGTCGATGGCTCCGAAGTGAACGCGTGTGACACCGCGGGAGCACAGCTCCTGATCTCGCTGAGCCTCGCGAGCACGCATCTGACCTGGCGTCTCTCAGCCGCGCTGGAGCACGAGCTCACCCAGCTCGGCATTCCGCTGTCGCGTTTCTCTCCGAGGGTTCCATGAAACGAGCACTGGTGGTCGACGACTCTCCCACGATGCAGCAGATGGTCAGCCTCGCGCTCTCGCGCGCCGGCTTCGACGTCAAGACCGCGCCCAACGGCAAAGAAGGTCTCGCCACCGCGGTGAGCCCGTTCGACCTGATCATCACCGACATCAACATGCCCGAGATGGACGGCATCACGATGATCAAGGGCGTTCGCGCGCTCGCGCATCACAAGTTCACGCCGGTGCTGGTGCTGACGACCGAAGCTGCCGGCGACCGGAAGGACCAGGGGCGCGCGGCGGGAGCGACCGGTTGGCTCACCAAGCCGTTCGACGCCGACAAGCTTCTCGCCGTGGTTCGCAAAGTCGTTCGCTGAGGACGCGATGCGCGGAGAAGATCGCCAGCAGTTCCTGCTCACGTTCTTCGACGAGGCGGCCGATCACCTCCGCACGCTCGAGGCTCGTCTGCTCGAGCTCGAACGCACGCCCGACGATCAAGAGCTGCTCAACGCGCTGTTTCGCGCCGCACACTCGGTGAAGAGCGCGAGCGCGATGCTGGGGTTCGAGACGCTCGCTGCGCTCACCCATGCATTGGAGAGCGTGCTCGAGGCGCTTCGTTCGGTGCAGCTGCGCAGCACGCCGGCCATCGCCTCGACGTTGCTCGAAGGCGCCGACGCGCTCGGGGCGTGTCTCGACGCCGCTGCGCACGAACAGCCCGCGCCCGACGTGAAGAACCTCGTGACGCGTCTCGAGGCCCTCGCCTCGAGCAAGCCGACCAGCGAGGCGAGTGCGCCCGCCGCCGCCGCCGCGCGCGTTCGCGAGGTGCTGATCACCTTCCGCCCGCCGCGTGACGGCTTCGCCAACGGGCTCGACCCGGCGCTGTGCGTGCGCGAGTTGTGCGAGCTCGGCGAGGCGAAGGTCGAAGCGCTGCTCGACGCCGTGCCAGCGCTCGACGTGCTCGACCCTGAAGCGTGCTTCGTCGGCTGGCGCGTCTCGCTGCGCACCGCCGCGAGCCTCGAGCAGCTGCGCGACGTGTTCATGTTCGTCGACGCGCCGATCGAGCTGTCGATCGCCGAAGCGCCGCCTCCCGCGGCGTCCGCGCCGACTCCGGTCGCGTCCGCTCCGCGCCCGTCGGTGAGCGGAAGTCGCAACGCGGTCGATCAAGGCACGCTGCGCGTGAACACCGGCAAGGTCGATCGGCTGATCAACCTCGTGGGAGAACTCGTCATCGCGCAGGCGATGGTGAGCCGCTCGCTCTCGAACTTCACCGCCAGTGAGCTGCCGCGGCTGCGCGAGTCGGTGTTGGAGATGGAACGGCACACCCGCGAGCTGCAGGACGGGGTGCTCAACATCCGCATGGTGACGATCGGCACCATCTTCGGCCGCTTCCGTCGGCTGGCGCGCGATCTCAGCGAGGCGCTCGGCAAGGACATCGCGCTCGAGACCGAGGGTGAGGAGACCGAGCTCGACAAGAGCGTGGTCGAGGCGCTCGGCGACCCGCTCACGCACCTGGTTCGAAACTCGGCCGACCACGGCCTCGAGACGCCGCACGATCGTCAGGCCGCGGGGAAGTCGCCGACCGGCGTCATTCGGCTCTCGGCGCGGCACCAGGGCGGCAACGTGGTGGTCGAGCTGAGCGACGACGGCCGCGGGCTCAACACCGAGCGCATTCGCGCGCGCGCGATCGAGAAGGGGTTGATCGACGCGTCGGCCTCGCTGCGGCCCGACGAGATCCACCAGCTCATCTTCGCGCCCGGTTTCTCGACGGCCGAAAAGGTCACCGACGTGTCGGGCCGCGGAGTCGGAATGGACGTGGTGATGCGCAGCGTGGAAGCGCTCAACGGCAAGTTGAACGTCACCACCGAGCCTGGCCGAGGCACGCGCATTCGCATCACGCTCCCGCTGACGCTGGCGATCATCGACGGCATGGCGCTGCGGCTCGGCCACTCGACGTTCGTGGTGCCGCTCAACCAGGTGGTCGAGACGCTGCCCTTCCAGGCGCAGGCCGCGCGCGTGCTGCCGGGAGGCGCCGAGGTCATCACCGTTCGCGGACGCACGCTGCCGCTGCTGCATCTCTCGAGGCTGCTGCGCTGCGAGAGCGACGCGGCCAACGCGCGCCCGCTGGTGGTGATCGTCGAGAGCGCCGAGCTCACCTTTGCCTTCGTCATCGACGAGCTGCTCGGCAAGTCGCAGTTCGTCGTCAAGAGCCTCGAAGCGAACTTCAAGCGCGTCGACGGGCTGCTGGGCGCCACCATCCTCGGTGACGGCACGGTTTCCTACATTCTCGACGTGCAGGCGCTCGGTGGCCTGCCCGCGCGGAGGGCGGCATGACGGCCCTCGATACCCTCAAGCGCTCCGCGGCGCTGGCGGCGACGACCGTGACGCTCTCGCGCAAGGCGGGGCGCGCTCGGCTCACGCAGGAACTCGGCTCGCTCCACGGCTTGCCCGAAAAGCTCTCGCAGCTGCTGGCGCTCGGTCGGCTCGACACCGCGCAGACGCGCCTCGATGCCTTCGCGGGGCACGGCGCACTGCCGCAGCGGAAATCGCGCGCGCTGCTCGAAAAAGCCTTCGGCCCTCTCGACCGCACCTTCGCGCACGTCGAGCTGAAGGGCCTCGCCGCCTCGCTGGGCCAGGTGCACCGCGCGCGGCTGCGCGACGGGCGTGAGCTCGCGTTGAAGCTCCAGTACCCGGGCATCGCCGATGCGCTGCGGGTCGACCTCGCGGCGTTCGGAGCGCTGGGTCGTGCCGCGCGCCGTGGCTACGACCTGTCGAGCTACCGCCAGACCCTGGGCGAGATGATCGAGCGCGAGCTCGACTACGGCCTCGAGGCGGAAGCGCTGATGCGCTTCGGTGAACTCGTCGCCGGTGATCGCGACTTCGTGGTGCCCGCGGTTCACCCGTCGCTGTGCCGCCTCGATCCGCGCTCCGGCCCTCCGGTGCTCGCGATGGACTGGCTCGAAGGCCTGTCGCTCGAGGACGCGCGGCAGCTGCCGCTCGAGGCTCGTGCTTCGGCGAGTCGGGCGCTGGTGCGCTGGTTCTTGCGCTCGCTGCTCGAGTGGCAACTGATTCACGGTGATCTCCACCCCGGCAACCTGCGCTTCGTGCCCGAGGGAAATCGGCTGCGCCTCGGCGTGATCGACTTCGGCTGCTCGCACGCGCTCGATGGCGGCATGGCAGGCGGGTTGCGCCTGCTGCTCGAGGGCGTGGCGTGTGACGACCGCGGCGGCGCCGAGCGTTGGCTCGCTCGCTACGCGGCGATGGGCTTTTCGGTCGAGCTCTTGCGGCCGATCGCCGATCGCCTCGCTGCGCTCACGCGCGTGCTGCTGACGCCGCTGCTGACGCCCGGCACGTTCGACCCCGCGCAGTGGGACCTGAGCGCGCGGCTCGAGGGGCTCCTCGGAGATCAACGCATGGCGTTCCGCGTGGCGGCGCCCAGCAGCTTCGCGTTCGTCACGCGTGCGTTCGTCGGCCTGGTGCAGGTGCTGCGCGTGCTCGACGCGCCCGTCGCGTGGCGGCCGCTGTTCGACGAGATCTCCGCGCGCTCCAACGTGTCGCAGCCTTCGGCGCTCGCGCTGCCGCAGCGTGCAGCCACCGCCGCACCGCGCACCGTGCGTTCGCGTTCGCTTCGCGTGACCATCACGCGCGGAACGCAGAGCCGCGTCGATCTGACCTTTCCCGCCATCGCCGCCGAAGGCCTGCAGGGCCTCGTGCCGCCGGAGATCGTTCCCCGGTTGGCGCCTCGCGGCATCGACCTCGCCGCGCTCGAAGCGCGCGCTGCCTCGAGCGAATTCACGCCCGGGGAACTGTTTTCGCTCGTCGAACCCGACCGCATGGTGCGCGTCTGGTTGGAGTGACGTTTCGGAGGAAGCACATGGCCAGCAGCAAGACGAAGAAGAAGGTGAGCAAGGCGTCGCACAAGGCAGTGCCCAACGAACGCGCGATGCTCGACGCGCTCGAACGTTCCCAGGCGCGCATCGAATTCACCCCTTTCGGTGAAGTGCTGGCGGTGAACGAGAACTTCGCGCGCACCGTCGGCGCGCCGGCGGCCGAGTTGGTCGGCAAACACCACCGTCTGTTCTGCGACGCGATCTACGCGGCGAGCGCCGACTACCAGGAGTTCTGGGCGAAGCTCGGCCGAGGCGAGTTCCTGTCTGGCGTCTTCCAGCGCGTCGCGCGTGATGGCCGGGTCCTCTTCCTCCAGGCGACCTACAACCCGGTCTTCGACGCCGACGGCAAGGTGGTGAAGGTCGTGAAGTTCGCGACCGACGTCACGGCTCAGGAAATGCGCAATCGCGAGCAGGCCGCAGAGGCAGCCCGGCTGCGCTCGGCGATCGACGGCGTCACGACCTGCCTGATGATCGCCGACCGTGACGGCGTGATCCGCTACGCCAACCCGTCGGTGGTGAACATGCTCGCGCGCCGCACCGATCGGCTGCGTGAGCGCTTCCCCGACTTCGACGCGCGCAAGCTCATCGGAGTGGCGATTCACGGCTTCCACGCCAACCCTGATCACCAGAAGCGCATTCTCGGAGATCAGCGCAACCTGCCGTACCGCACCGAGATCGCCGTCGCCGGTCTCGAGTTCTCGTTGAACGCCACCGCGGTGGTCGACGCGAACGGTCAGCTCATCGCCAACGCCGTCGAGTGGCGCGACATCACCGAAGAGCGAGACGCGCAGCGCCAGATCGAGGCGCTCATCAAGTCGGCGACTGCTGGCCAGCTCGACAGCCGCCTCGCTGCAGAGAAGTACGAGGGGTTCATGAAGGCCATCGGCACCGGCATCAACCAGATGCTCGACACCGTGGTCGCCCCGCTCAAGCGCACCATCGCGTTGCTGCAGAAGGTCGCCACCGGCGATCTCACCGAGAAGCTCGACGGCGTGTACCAGGGCGAGTTCTCGCAGCTGCAGAGCGCGCTCAACGGCACCACCGAGGCGCTGGAGCGCATGGTCGGCTCGATTCGCGAGGGCAGCAACGCCATCGCCGGCTCGTCGAAGGAACTGACCGTCGGCACCGACGATCTCAACAGCCGCACGCAGGAACAGTCGTCGGCCATCGAAGAGACCGCGGCGTCGCTCGAGGAACTCACCAGCACCGTCAACCAGAACGCCGACAACGCTCGCTCGGCCGCGCAGCTCGCGGTCGCGGCGCGTGAGCAGGCGGAGCGGGGTGGCACGGTGGTGAGCCAGGCCATCGAGTCGATGCAGGCCATCAACGCCTCGAGCAAGAAGATCGCCGATATCATCGGAGTGATCGACGAGATCGCGTTCCAGACCAACCTCCTCGCGCTCAACGCGGCCGTCGAAGCGGCGCGCGCGGGCGAGCAGGGTCGCGGCTTCGCGGTGGTCGCCGCCGAGGTTCGCAACCTCGCGCAGCGCAGCGCCTCGGCCGCCAAGGAGATCAAGGCGCTCATCAACGACAGCGTCGACAAGGTCTCGCAGGGCTCGAAGCTGGTGAACGACTCCGGCTCGGTGCTCTCGGAAATCGTCACCTCGGCCAAGAAGGTGAACGACGTGGTCGCGGAGATCGCCGCTGCGAGCAAGGAACAGAGCTCGGGCATCGCGCAGGTGAACGTCGCGATGAACAAGATGGACGGCATCACCCAGCAGAACGCCGCGCTGGTCGAGGAATCGGCCGCCGCCACGCGTTCGATGGCCGAGCAGGCCACGCGTCTGCGCCAGGTCGTCGGGTTCTTCCGCACCGTCGGAGGCGCCGTCAACGACGTCGAGGAAGCGGAGACCGAGGCTCCGGCGCCCGCGCCGCGACCGCGTGCTGCTCCCGCTCCGCGCGCCGCTGCACCTGCCTCCAACGGCAAGCACGTCAACGGCAAGACGAACGGCGTTCACGTGAACGGCAAGTCGAACGGCAAGGCCAAGGCCGATGAGTGGTCCGATTGGCAGGAGGCGTGAAATGGCCGGCGACATCTCGCAGTTCCTGACCTTCACGCTGGGCAACGAGGCCTTCGCCCTCGACATCTTGAAGGTGCAGGAAATCAAGTCGTGGGTGGCCATCACGCCGCTGCCCAACACCTCGCCCGACGTGCGCGGAGTCATCAACCTGCGCGGCGCCGTGGTGCCGGTGGTCGACCTGCGGCGGCGCTTCAGCATGCCGGACGCGGAGCTCACCAAGTACTCGGTGATCATCGTCGCCCGGGTGGCCGAGAAGACCGTCGGCCTGCTGGTCGACGCGGTGTCCGACGTGCTCGACGTGGCGGCTGATCAGAATCGCGCCTCCTCCGCGCCTCGAGACCGGGCTCGCCAACACCGAGTACCTCGCAGGCCTGGTTCGCGCTGGAGAGAAGCTGTTGGTGCTCCTCGACATCGAACGCGCTCTTGGGGAGGCACCGGCCCGCGCGGCCGCGTGAACCGCACATGGACCTCGAGGTCATCTCCGATGCCGATTTTCAGGCGCTGGCCGGCCTGATCTACGACACCACGGGCATCGCGCTTTCAGCCTCGAAGAAGGCGCTGGTGACCTCGAGGCTCCGCAAGCACGTACGCGCGCATCAGCTCGACACGTTCGGCGAGTACTACGACTTCGTGCGAGAGCACGACGCCGAGCTGCAGGAACTCATCAACGCCATCACCACCAACAAGACGGAGTTCTTTCGCGAGGCCGTGCAGTTCGACGACCTGCGCAAGAACCTGTTGCCGCGGTTGTCGAAGGAGCGGCGCGCGCGGGTGTGGTGCTCGGCGGCGTCGACCGGTGAAGAGCCGTGGACCCTGGCGATCTCCCTGTTCGAAGGGCTCGAGTCTCCAGAGTCTGCCGACGTGCGCATTCTCGCGACTGACATCGACACCGCGGTGCTCGAACGCGCTCGCGCCGGTGTGTACGCGAACGATCGCTTGTCGGGTCTGACGCTCGAGCAGCGCGAGCGGCACTTTCGGCAGACGAACGCAGGGTGGGAAGTGCGACCGCACCTGCGCCGGTGGGTCGACTTCAGACAGCTCAATCTGATCGCTCCGGAGTGGCCGCACCGGCAGAGCTTCGACGCGGTCTTCTGTCGCAACGTGATGATCTATTTCGATCACGAGACGCGCGATCAGCTCGTGCGCCGTTTCCTCGACTACGTCGCGCCGGGCGGACGGCTGTACGTCGGGCTGTCTGAAGTTCTGCACTGGTTGCCCGACGTGTGGCGCGCCGTGGGCCCATCGGTCTACGTGCCCGCCGTCGAGCGCGCCGCGCCTCCGCGGGCCACGCCGGTGCGAGCTGCGCCGAAGCCGAAAGCGGCTCCCGCGCTGCCGCGAAAACGCATCATCGTGGGAGAGGTCGAAGCGCGCTCGGAGCCCTCGGTGCTCACCACGCTGCTCGGCTCGTGCGTGGCCATCGGCTTGACCGACCCGGTGAACGGCGTCGGCGGGCTGAACCATTTTCTGCTGCCCGACGCGCGCGACGTCGACCCTTCACGTGCGGCGAGCTACGGCGCGTATGCCATCGAGTTGTTGATCAACGAGGTGCTCAAGGCAGGCGGCCAGCGTCGCAACCTCGAGGCGAAGATCTTCGGTGGCGGTCGCGTGCTGGCGAACATGGAAGAGCACGTCGGAGGTCGGAATCTGGAGTTCGCGAAGTCGTTCCTCGCGGAGGACGGCATCCCCATCGTCTCGGTGCGCGAGGGCGGCGACGGAGGGCTCGACGTGGCGTACTTCACCGCCACTGGCGAGGCGTTCGTGCGCCCCATTCACATCACGCAGCTCGACGGTGCTGCGCGCGACGAACGGGCGCACCGTCGCACGGTCGCCAAACCGGTGCCCGCAACTGACGACGGAGTGGAGCTCTTCTGATGCCTGCGACGCGTGTGATGGTGATCGACGACTCGGCGCTGATGCGCCAGGTGCTCACCCGGTTGCTCACGCAGGCGGGCTGCGACGTGGTGGCGACGGCGTCCGACCCCACGCTCGCGGTGCGCAAGTTGACCGAGCTCCAACCCGACGTGATCACGCTCGACGTCGAGATGCCGAAGGTGAACGGCCTCGAGTTCCTGTCGCGGTTGATGCGGCACAACCCGCTGCCGGTGGTCATGGTGTCGTCGCTCACACAGCGCGGAGCCGACGTCACCCTGCGCGCCCTCGAGCTCGGCGCGGTCGACTTCGTGACCAAGCCGGCGGTCGATCTGTCGGAGGGCATGGAAGGGTTGGGGCGCGAGCTCGCTCAGAAGGTGAAGGCCGCGGCGTCATCGCGCGTGATGCGGCCGGCGAAGCAACCCGCCGTCGCCGCTGCCGCGAGCGTCGGCCCGAAACCGGCGCGCAAAGAGAACCTGATTCAGACCACGCAGCAGGTGATCTGCCTCGGCGCGTCGACCGGCGGCACCGAGGCGCTGAAGCGGGTGCTGACGACGTTCCCGGCGAGCGCTCCGGGCACGGTGATCGTTCAGCACATGCCCGAGCAATTCACGCGGCAGTTCGCGGAGCGACTCGATTCGCTGTGCGCGGTGCGTGTCGCCGAAGCGCGCGACGGAGAGCGCGTGCTCTCGGGGCACGTGTACGTCGCGCCGGGCAATCGACATCTGCGCATTCGACGCAGCGGCGCCGAGTACACGCTGCACCTGAGCGACGAAGAGCGCGTGTTTCACTGCCGCCCCGCGGTCGACGTGCTGTTCGAGTCGGCGGCATCGGCGGTCGGCCCCAACGCGATCGCGGCGGTGCTCACCGGCATGGGCGAAGACGGCGCGCGCGGCCTCAAGTTGATGCGCGACGCCGGCGCGCGAACGCTCGCGCAAGATGAGGCGAGCTGCGTGGTGTACGGCATGCCGAAGGAAGCGGTCGATGCCGGAGGCGTGGAGCGCGTGGTGAGCCTCGACGCGATGGGCCCGGCGATCCTCTCGCACGTGCGCGGCACTCCGCGCGGTTGAGCACGGCAGGAAGGATTCGAACCTTCAGCAACGAGTTTTGGAGGCTCGTACCCTTGCCAATCGGGTTTCTGCCGTATGAGTGCCCCGGGCGAGAGTCGAACTCGCCTGCTCGTCACTGAGCGCCGGCTTCTGAGACCGGTGTGTCTCCCAAATCCACCACCAGGGCGTGATGCGGGGTCGACGCGCCGTCGCCGTCTGCTCTGACGCGTCAGTTCGCGCGCGTGTTCGCGTCTTCGAGGGCGTTGAGGTTCGTTACGCATCGAGGTGAGGCGGCTGACTTGTCACGTCAGTGAGACGGGTTCGAATCCCGTACGGACCGCAGACACGTTTCCGTAGCTCAGTTGGATCGAGAGCATCTGGTTGCGGACCAGAAGGTCGGGGGTTCGAGTCCCTCCGGGAACACTCACAGGAGTACTGTGCGCGCATGCGGTGGTGGTTGCCCATGCTCCTGGTGCTCGCGGCGTGCCCACGCGTCGAGCGAGATCGCTGCGACGGAGTGGACTGTGGCGCCGGTCGCTGTCTCGTCGATCGCGGCTCGGCGACGTGCGTGTGCGATTCGGGCTTCGTCGCCGAGGGCCTCGCCTGCAACGCGATCGACGCGTGCAGCACCGAGGTCTGCGCAGTCACCGGAGCGCGGTGCATCGTCGAAAACGGTGCTCCGAGTTGTCAGTGTCCGAGCGACCGGGTCCTCGATCGTGGTGCGTGTGTGCCGCGCAGCCCGTGTCTGCCGAACCCCTGCACCGATGCACGCATGCTGTGTGACGTGGTCGCCAACGCCGCGCGCTGCAGCTGCCCGCCCGGTTTCGTGCCCGAAGGCAGCGCGTGCTCGCAGACCGCAGTGTGGAGCTGCGAAGACCAGCATCAAGAAGCAGGCGTCGATCAAGCAGAGCCCGACGAGTGCCCGGCGCTCGCGTCGCCGATCGCGCTGGGCGTCGAGCTTCCTCGTTCGATCTTCGGCGCCGGAGACAGTGACTGGTTCAGCGTGCCGACGGTGGCCCGCGCCATCATGCACGTCGAGGTGCACGGCGAAGTCGCTCTGCTCCTCGAGATCTTCGACGCCGACGGGCTGCGAGTGCTCGCCGCCGACACCCACGCACTGCACGACGCGAGCGTCGACTTCGTCGCGCCGGCGGCGGTCGCCTTCGTTCGAGTGCGCGCGCTCTCAGCCGCCGAGACCGGCGCGTACACGCTCGCAGCGTCGCAGCTCGGCTTCGATGACTTCACGGACGATGCCACGCTCGCGGTGGGGGTGAGCCCGTCGACGATGCTCGAGGGCGACGTGCAGTTCTCGGGTGATCGCGATCGTGTGTGGCTCGAGCTTCCCGGTCAGACCGCGGTGTGGGTCGAGCTCGTCTCGCAGTCAGCGCTCACGCTCGAGCTCACGCGCGACGACGGCGCGAGCCATCGCATCAGCAACGGCGAGTCGATGAGAGTGACGGCTCCGACCGATGCGCGCTGGCTGCTGACCGTCGCCGGCCGCTCGGCGCTCGACGTCGGCGCTTATCGCGTGAACCTCACCATCGCCGGCGCCGACGATCATTCGGACACTCCGGCCTTTGCGACCGTGATTCGTGTCGATGGCCAGTCGTTGCCAGGTGAACTCGAAGACGCGCGTGACCTCGACGCGTGGACCTTCACTGCCACCGCGCCGCACGTGTATCGCGTGCGTTGGAGAGCCCTCACCGGCAACTCGCTCCAGGCCGTCGACGTGCTTGACGCGAACGGAGGGGCCATCGTGCGCAGTCAGTCGGGCGCATCGCAGCTGGCGTTCAAGGCACGCGTCACCGAGCCGGTCTCGCTCGTGGTGCGCGATGCGATGACCGACGATCAGCCTGGCCACTACACGCTCGCGGTCGACGATCTCGGGCTCGACGATTTTCCCGACGACGAAGCGAACGCGCGCTCGGCGGCGCTTGGCGTGCCGATCGTCGGTCGACTCGATTTCCTCGACGATCTCGACGTCTTCGCCGTCGACATCCCGCCCGGTCACGTGCTGCGCGCTCAGGTGAGCTCGCTCCAGAGCCCGGGTGCGTCGGTGGCGGTCATCGACCCCCGGCGCAACATGTCGCCGCGCGGCGAGTCGGCGGCGTTGCTGGTCGACACAGCGGGCACGAGCTTCGTGGTGGTGCGCGGTTCCAGCAACGAGCTCGTCAACTACACGCTCGCCATCACCGACGACGGCGCCGACGATCACGGCGACACACCAGCCACTGCGACGCGCGTTCCACTCGGCACACAGATCGTCGGCCGCACGTCGTACGCGTCGGACGTCGATCTCCTCGCGTTCACGCCGACCGTCGGGCACGTGTACCGCCTCGACAGCTCGCTGCCGCTCCCCACGACCAACCTGGCCGCGCTCGACCCCACGCTCGCGCAGCGCAGCTTCACCTGGTGGACCGCGCCGCAGTTCTTCGCCTCGGTCGGAGGCACGTGGTTCGTGCGCGTGACGGCGCCACCGCTCGGGTCGTGGACCGTGCAGATCATCGATCTCGGGCTCGAAGATCACTCCGAAGACACCTCTTCGGCGACGTTGCTCACCATCGGCGCGAGGCAGCGCGGCGTGCTCGGCTTCGACGGCGACCGCGACACGTTCGTCTTCGACGCAGAGGCGCAGCGCATCTACACGGCGACCGTCGACGCCGGCATCACCGACTTCTCGCTCGCACAGCTCGACGCTTCGGGAGCCGTTCGCCTCGAGACGCGCAGCGCGCAGGGCACGATGACCTTCTCTGCGGAGAGCGCCGGCCCCGCATGGCTGATGGTGCGCAACACGTTGCCGCAGCTCGTGCCCTATGAACTCAGCGTGACGCGCGGCGGGTTGGACGACTTCCCGAACTCAGCCGCGAACGCGGTGGCGATCTCCCGAGCGACCGACGTCGCCGGCCAACTCGACTTCGGTACCGACGTCGATGCCTTCCGGGTACCGCTCGTCGCCGGCCATCACCATCGCATTCGCTGCGACGCCGGAGCGAGCATCTGCGCGTTGACCCTCACCGACCTCGCCGGCCTCGAGCTGCGCTCGTCGGACTCGGGCGGCAACGTGGTCGACGAGTTCTGCCGCGGTTCGACGGCACTCGCGGAAGTCGTGGTGCTGGTGAACGGGCTGCAGTTCACCGGCTCGTACGTGCTGCGCGTCGATGATCTTGGCCCTGATGACGTCGGTGACGATGCCGCGAGCGCCGAGCGCCTCGTTCGTGGAGTGACCGTGAATCGCGCGTTCGAGACGCCGGCTGACGTCGACGCCTTCGTGATTGCCGCCAACGCTTCTGAAGTGCTGCACGTCGATTGTCTCGATTGCGCGGTGAGCGTCGTCACACCTTCAGGAGCGCGAATCGCCAACGCGCTCCCCGGCTTTCGCGCCGCCAGTGCCGGTGACTACGTGCTCTTCGTCAGCGGGCAGGGTCCGTATGCGCTCACCGTCTCACCGCGGCCCGATGATCACGGAGACGACGCGGCCCACGCGACGCCCATCACGCTCTCGGTCTTGAATCTCGGCCGCACCGACTACACCGGAGACGTCGACGCGTTCTCACTCAGCCTCGCCATCGGTGACCGTGTGTATTTCGAGCCCGCCGTGCGCTGCACGACGCAGCTGCGAAACCCGAACGACGCGGTGGTGCCGATCTCGGGCATCACTCCGGTCTTCATCACTGCGACCCTCACCGGGCAGTACACCTTCCTCGTGCGAAACTGCCTCACTCCGGGCGACTTCGAGTTCTCGGTTCAGCCCTGACGAGGCAGGGGGCCGCGTCGAAGGAAAAGGGGCTGGAGCCCACACGCCGCCTCGCGATACGGAGCGCGCCCCCATGAAGCACGATGTGTCGCGTCTTCTCGATTGCCTGGCCGCGGGCTACCGGCTGGATCTCGATCACGCGAGCTATGTGAAGCAGCTCGTCGATCTCGCCGTGCCGCTCCTCGACGTCGGCCTCGGAGTCATCGGGTACACCTACGACGCGACGAACCCCGGCAATCCGGTGATCGACACCTTCGTCAATTCTGATCTCTTCGACCCCGCGTGGCTGCCGCCGTTCTACGAGTCGCTCGCCAAAGCGCAGGTCGACGTGCCGCGCTCCGATCACCCCACCGGTTTTCAAGCGTGGGGCTCGATGCGCTGCGGTCAGGCGAGCCAGATCGAAGGCATGCGCGACATCCTCCCGCATTTTCGCCACATCGGAGGCTCGACCGATTCCTTCGCCGTCAATGCACTCGACGCGAGCGGCCGCGGTCTGTGGCTCGGCGCGCCCCTGCCCACCACGAAGAAGATTCCCGATGCGCGCGTCACGCTCTTCACGCGCTTCGCTTCACACCTCACCAGCGCGTACCGCATTCGGCGAACGCACGGTCCGAAGCCTCCGCCCCGCGCGGCGGTGATGTCTCCGCGCGGCAAGCTGCTGCACGCCGAGGGTGATTCGATCGCCGGAGCGCGAGATGAACTCCGCGACGCGACTCTGGCCTTCGATCACGCCCGCACCCGCAAGATGCGCGACGACGTCGAGCTCGCCACCCGTACGTGGAAGCCGCTCATCGAATCGCGCTGGGCGTTGCTCGATGAGTTCGACACCGACGGCAAACGCTTCGTGGTCGCTGTCGAGAACGCGCCGCCCACCCGCGCGCGCACCAAAGAGCTGAGCGAGCGCGAGCTGCAGGTGCTCACCGCCGCGCACTTCGGCCACTCCAACAAGGTCATCGCCTACGAACTCGGCCTCGCGGCGTCGACCGTCCGCGTGCTGCTGCACCGCGCCGCGCAGAAGCTCGGAGCGAAGACCCGCGAGCAGGCCATCAGCCGCTTCGACGAAGTCCTCAAGAACTCCAAGTGACCGAAGCGCTTACGTAAACCCGCGTTCGCGCCATCAGTGGCGCGTTCGGCGGTAACTCTGCACGCGTGAGTTCGTTTCGCGCTGTCGCTGGTCCGGCTGACCTCGTCGGAGAAGGTCGCCGCTACGTCGTCGGTCGTTGCTTTTGCTACTGGCAGGACGGAACGCGCGCGAGCGGCACGTTCATGTTCGGCAAGCCACTCGAGGCCGACATCGCGCAGATGACCGAGTTCTGGCAGCTCGGAGTCGATCATCGCTTCGCCGGTCGCGCTGTCTTCATCGACGCGCGTGACGTCGACTCCGTCGATGCGCTCGCGTTCAAGCGACTGCTTTCGTACCTGCTCGATCGCGAGCGTCGCGTCGATCACACCGTCGGTTCGATGAACATGGTGCACGGCGGCGGCCTGGTCGGCGTCATCACCGCCGGGCTGCTCAACGTGGTGCGACCGCCGTACCCGTTTCGCGCCACCAACGCCGAAGACGCACGCCAGGCCTTCGAGACAGCTGGCGTCGGCGATCTCTTCGAGCTGGTCGACGAGCTGCGACGCCGCTTCGGCCGCGTGCCGGAGATCGTTCGCTCGGTGCAGTCGGTGCTCAAGCGCGAGCCCGACATCGAGGCTGCAGATCTCGCGCTCAAGCTCAACCTCTCGCCGCGCACCCTGCAGCGACGCCTCGAAGAGGTCGGCAGCTCGCTACGCGTCGAGCGCCGCAACCACCTCATGCGCGAAGCCGAGGAACTGCTCGCCTCGACCGCACTCGATCTCGACGCCATCGCTGCGCGTCTCGGGCTCGCGTCGGCTTCGCATCTCGTCACGCTCTTCCGACGCGTGCACGGCGTCACACCCGGCGAGTGGCGCGAGCAGAATCGCCCCTGAGCTGCGAGCGCAGAGGGCGGGTGAGCGAATGAACCAGCGAAGCCGCCCGACCGGCGACGAAGGAGCCGTCCTTGCGCGAAGCGCAGAGGGAGGCTGAGCGAGTGAACCAGCGAAGCCGCCCGACCGGCGACGAAGGAGCCGTCCTTGCGCGAAGCGCAGAGGGAGGCTGAGCGAGTGAACCAGCGAAGCCGCCCGACCGGCGACGAAGGAGCCGTCCTTGCGCGAAGCGCAGAGGGAGGCTGAGCGAGTGAATCAGCCAAAGCGTTGCAGCAACGCGCCACGTCGCCCGCCGCTCGGATCTCGATCGCTACCTTGCGCGCGATGAAGAACTTCTCGCTCGTGCTCGTGCTCGCGTTGGTGGTCGTCGGCTGTGGCTCCATGACTCCGGAGGTCGATGCAGGAACGACCTCCGGCGGAGGAGGTGGCCGCGACGCCGGCACGACGGGCGGTGGTGGCGGAGTTGGTGGCGCTGGCGGAGGTGTTGGTGGCGGTGACGGCGGCGGCGGTGGTTCGACGACTGGAGGCGGCTCGCAGACGGGAGGCGGGGACCCGACGGGCGGCGGCGGTACGACGGGTGGTGGAGGCGAGCTGGGCGGCGGGGGAGGCGCGAGTGGTGGGGGCTCGCCCTCCGAGTGTTCGCTCGGTGATTCGCGCATGTGCTGTGGCACGCGCGGTACGCAGGGCTGCACCGCCGCTGGCACCTGGAGCGCGTGCTCGGTGACCGGCGTGCCTGAGGTCTGCAACGGCGCCGACGACGACTGCGATGGTCAGATCGACAACGGCATCACGTTCTCGCCTGACGAACTCACCGATGCAGGCGTGGGAATGGACGGAGGCTGCAGCGTCGGTGTCGGTGCGTGCGCGGCGACCGGCGGGCCGACGTGCAGCGCGTCGGGCGTGGTGTGTGGCGCGACGGCGGGCACTCCGACGACGGAGATCTGCGACGGCATCGACAACGACTGCGACGGAGATGTCGACGAGTCGCTCCAGATTCTCTGCCTCGCCGATGAAGACAACGATCGCTACGCCACCAGCACCATGGGCGCGACGCCGCAGTGCCCCGACGTCACGCGCGCTGCGTTCGGCAATTGTCCCACCGGCTTCGTGACCTCCGCCGCTTCGCTCGGAGTCGACTGCGCTCCGATGGACGGGACGATCTTCCAGGTCAGCAGCGTCCGCCTCGACACCGACGGTGACCGCTACTGTCTGGGCACGCCGCGAACGGGGTGTCACGGCGCGACCGCTCCGCCGGGCCGCCGCTTCACCAGCGAGTGCCTGGGCGATGACTGCAATGACACCGATGGTGGCGTGTTCGTGAACGTCGACGTTCGCACGGACTCCGACAACGACTTCCACTGTGTCGGCGCTCAGCGCACCATCTGCGCGGGCACCACGCGCGTGGTGAGCACTCGCCCCGTGGGTCAGTGCATCGCCGCCGATGACTGCGACGACGGCAACGGCGCGCTGTTCGTCGAAGAGCCGGTCTACACGGACACCGACGGCGACTCGTATTGCATCGGCTCCGAGATCATCGCGTGCACGGGCGGTCCGCTCACCACGGTTCCGAACGGGTTCCGCCGCTTCGCGAACTGCGTGAACACCACCGACTGCAACGACAACAACAACCTCATCTTCGTGAACACGTCACTGCGCGTCGACGCAGACAACGACGGCTACTGCACCGCTGCGCCCGCCACCACGCAGTGCATCGGCACCAACCCGCCCATGAACTACCGCCGCGCGAACACGTGCAATCTGAGCGCGACTGACTGCAAGGACACCAATCAGTACGCCACCACGGCCTGCAACCTCGCGCTCGAGTCACCGCACGTCGCGAAGTCGTGCGGCGGCAGCAACCCCTCGAGCACCACCATGCCGGTCTACGTCGCGTGCCCGCAGGGCTTCAGCTCGACCGCGGCGTTCAACCAGAGCAGCGGCAGTGTCACCTGCAGCAACACCTTCAACGCCGGTCAGAGCACCACCAACGTGACCGCGACCTGCATCGCGCCGATCACCTCGAGCGGCGAGTGCTGGATCTCGGTGACGTGCACGGCGAACTGACCAGCGAGCCAGTCACTGCTTGAAGCCGGGCGGGAGCAGCTCACACGGCAGCTTCCCGTTCGGCGGTTGCCCCATTTGATCGGGGCGATCGATGCAGTGCTCGTACGACGACGGCCCCGCGTCCTGCCCACCGTCGGGAATCGGCGGAGGCGGCGGACATGCGCTGAGCGCAAACGCGCTGATGAGCAGCAACCAGCGCATCAGTACTTCACCCAGATCTCGTCATTCGCGGCGAGCGACGTGAGCGCGGTCACGCCCGGAGTCGTCGAGATGAGCGACGCCACGCTCGCGTTCGCGCTGAACGCCGAGCTGTCCTTCCACACGATCTGCGCGTCAGAGAAGTAGAGCGCCAGGTTGGTCACCGCCACCGGCACCGTCAGCTTGTTCCAGCCGTTCTTGTGCGCGGGCACGAGCACGATCTGCGGCGCGGCTTCAGGAGCGCCCGCATCGGTCGGCATGCCCGACGTGTCGGTCCACAACGAGATGGCCACGCCGCCATCGGGCAACTTGCAGCGCTGCTCGGTGGGGAAGAACTGCGTGGTGAACGGCGCGTTCGGCGTGCGGCCGCGAATCACCAGCTTGTAGAAGTTCGTGTCGACGGGGATCAGGTTGGCGTCGTCGCGAACCCAGTTCACGGCGATGGGCGCGCCCGTGCCGTCGGTCTCCACCGTCGCTCGACCGAAGTCGCTCGTCATCGCGCGCACGCCCGACATTCCCGCCGGCAACGCCGCGCGAATGTACGAAGTGTCGAACCCCTCGCAGCCGTGGCCGACGCTGAGCACGATCTCCTGCGTGGCATTCGCCGTGACAGGCGTCGCATTGCCCGAGATGTGCGCGATGGCAGCGAATGCAGGAACGAGGACAGCCACGATCAGCAGCGGTAGAAGTCGGCGGCGCATGCGGCGGACCCTAATGATCTCGACTGACGTTCGCCACCTGTGCGCCACGATTCTGTTTTTCGCTCTCAGCGCATGCGCTCCCGACTTTCAGGTGCTGGGCCGGCCGTATGACGTTCAGGCGCCGAAGGGCTCCGACACCTCGACGCCGCTGCCGGTGATCATCACGCTCCACGGTTACGCGGCGAGCGGCTGGGCGCAGAACGTGGTGTTCCCCTTCAGCGACGTGGTCGACGACAAGGGCTTCGTGCTCGTGCGCCCCAACGGCACGCTCAACTCGGCCGGCAAGCGCTTCTGGAACGCGACCGACTACTGCTGCGACTTCGAGCACACCAACGTCGATGACGTGGCGTTCGTGCGCGCGGTGATCGACGACCTCAAGAAGCAGCGCGCGGTCTCGAAGGTGTTCGTGGTCGGGCATTCCAACGGCGGCTTCATGGGTCTGCGCCTGGCGTGCGACGCGAGCGACGTCATCGATGGAGTGGTCGCCGTCGCCGGAGCCACGTGGCTCGAAGACGGTCACTGCGTCGGTGGCCGCGTCGTTCCCACGTTGCTCGTTCACGGTACCGCCGACGAGACGGTGCTCTACGACGGCGTGGCGGGCGAATACCCGGGCGCGCTCGAGACCTTGCGGCGCTTCGAGCGGCGCGCAGCGTGCGACGCGGCGACGTCACTCGAACCGAAGACCTTCGACTTCCTCGGCGATGCTGAGGCTGAGACCAGCTCGATGGCGCACGCGAGCTGCACGAGCCCCATCGAGCTGTGGACGATGAAAGACATCGGTCACGTGCCGTCATTCGATCAACGCTGGACGGGCGCAGTGTTCGATTGGCTGCAGGAGAAGTCGCCGTGAAGCGCGTCGCGGGTCTCGTCTTCGCCGCGCTCACGGGCTGCACCACGGTGACGCCGATGCAGACCGCGTCGGTGGTCGACGCCAACAAGCTGCGCGTCGGCGGTCAGCTCGGCACCGCGGGCTTCTGCGGCAACCTCGGCGACGGAGCGGGCGGCATCTTCTCGTGCACCGATTACCCCGACGGCGTGCCGCTCCCCGAGCTGCGCGCCAACGGTCGCTATGGCCTCGGCCACGCCATGGACGTCGGTCTTTCGCTCGAGGGGCAGGGCACGCTCTTCGCTCCGCAGAAGTCGCTGCAGCTCGGCATGACCATCGACGTGAAGAAGGAACTCGTGCACGTCGGGCCGCACATCGTCTCGCTCGGTCTGCTCGGAGGAACGCGCGTCGCCGGTCGTTTCGGTCTGCCGCTCACCACCACCGTCGAGTGGGCCGTGCCACTCTTCTACGGCCTGCAGTTCGAGAAGGTCGAGCTCGTGTTCGGAGCCGCAGCGGTCGATCGCTTCATCACCGAGCCCGGCCCGACCGGCGCCTTTCACACGCCGCGCATCAACCTCACGTTCGGCATCTACAAGCGCAACCCTGCAGGCGTGGCGTTTCAGATCGGCTGGCTGGTGCACCCTGATGACGTGAGCGCCGGCGCGCTGCAGATCCAGTTCGGGTTGTTCTTCGACGTTCTGTAGTTCGTCTTGTCAGGCGCTGCAGCGAGCGCGCGTCTTCGACGGCGACATGGCGACCCGCACACAGACCTCGTCTCGCTCTTCCAGTCGCTGATCTTCGATCGTGACGGAAGGTGAACTGGCGCGGCGCCAGACCTCGCTCGAAACGAGTGGGCGTCTTCAACGGCGTGGGGTTCGACTCCTCCGCCTTCCTCTTCATTGCAGACCCTGGAACGTCATCTGGCTCGTGGGTGCCAGCCCGGTTGCTACTCGGTGAACTCCTTTGCGGGAGAGGCAGGTTCGACTCCTGCACGTTCCGTCGTAAGTCAAAGCGCATGGAACTCACTCTGCGCGGTCGTTCAGCGATCATCACCGGTGGAACACGTGGCCTCGGCCTCGCGACAGCGAAGCGCTTCGTCGAAGCCGGAGCTCAGCTCGTCATCGCCGGCCGCAACCGTGAAGCGCTCGACGCAGCGCGCGCGCAGCTCGGCGCGAGCGTGGTGGGCGTGCAAGCCGACGTGTCGAAGGCCGACGACGTGAAGCGGCTGTTCGACGAGGGGACGAAAGCGTTCGGGAAGATCGACGTCGTGGTGAACAACGCCGGCACCGCGAAGGCGTTGCCGTTCGAGCAGCTCACCGACGAACAACTGCAGAGCGATCTCGAGCAGAAATTGTTCGCCGCGGTTCGCCTCATTCGGCTCGCCTGGCCGGGCATGAAGGAACGCAAGTGGGGCCGCATCATCAACGTGCTCAACATCGGCGCGAAGGCTCCGCAGCCGGCGAGCGCTCCCAGCACGCTGTCGCGCGCCGCGGGCATGGCACTCACCAAATCGCTCGCGCACGAATTTGCGCCGCACAACGTGCTCGTGAACGCGCTGTGCGTCGGCTTCATCGAAGCTGATCAGCACGTGCAGGCCGCGGCACGCCAGGGTCTCGAGTGGGACGCGTACGTCGCCAAACGCGTGAAGGACATTCCGCTCGGGCGCATCGGAGTGGCCGAAGAGTTCGCGAACGTGGCGCTCTTCCTCGCCTCCGACGCGTCGTCGTACGTGACCGGCACGGCCATCAACGTCGACGGCGGGCGATCTCCAGCGGTGTAGCGAAAGTGGGCGGGGTGAGAATCGAACTCACCATGCTCGAGAAGAGCGGCGGGGTTACGGCCCGTTGGACCACCATTGGTCACGTCCCGTCCAGATGCGGGGTCTGACGCGTACTGCTCCGACCGGCTGACATGCTGGTAAGAGGAGTGTCGATGCGTCGGTTCGCCGTACTGTCGTTGCTCGTCGTCGCGGGGTGCCCGCCGCCCATGCCCGGGTACGACGGCGGCTACGACGCGGGGCCTGGCGAAGTGTGCATGCCGGTCGCTCCGACCATGTGCACCGAGACGCAGCTGCGCTGGGCCGACATCGAGCCCGTCATCGTCTCTCGCTGCTTCCAGTGTCACGACGGCAGCCAGCCGCAGTGGCCGCTGCGCACGTACAGCGACGTCGCCGACTGGGCCGACATCGTGCGTGGTGACATCGTCGACTGCACGATGCCTCCGTTGGATTCGGGTGTTTCGATGACCAACGCCGAGCGCCGCCTGATCCTCGATTGGATCAAGTGCAGCTATCCGCGTTGAAGCAGGGCGTCTGGAGAGACTCGAACTCTCAGTGAGCTTTCGCTCGCGGGGTCACAACCCGCTGACGGACCTTTCGTCTTCAGGCGCCGCAAGTGAACCGCGGCAAACCGGAGATCGGATGATGCGGAAATGAGGAGCGCATGGGCTCTCGTGACGCGACCTTTTCACGGCCCCTGACGTCGCCCGTAACTCGCTGAATCATCTATGTGTTTCGCGAATGTCGATCTGATGCGAGGTCGATCGACGTGTTGGTGAACGCGCGGCATTTTCGCCGCGAAAGCACAAGGAGCAGCACATGCGATTCATGGTGATGCACAAGGTGACCGAGCAGCTCGAGCGTGGCCTTCCCCCGGACCAGTCGGTGATCGACGGCGTGAACGCGCTCATCGGCGACGCCATCACGAAGAAGATCTTCGTCGGTGGTGAAGGACTCAAGCCGACCGCGCAGCGCATTCACGTCGCGTATTCGAACGGCAAGCGCGTGGTGACCAGCGGTCCGTTTCAGAACGCGAAGGAACTCGTGGGCGGCTACGCGCTCTTCAGCGTTCACTCTCGCGACGAGGCGCTCTCGTGGTGCGATCGCTTCGCCGCGCTGCTCGGAAACGTCGAGCTCTTCCTCGGCCCCGTGGTCGAGGAGTGGGACCTCACCGGCGGCACTGCTCCTGCGAACGCGAAGCAGCGGTACCTCGCGATGCACCGCCTCGAAGAGAACGCTCCGCCTCCGTCGACGGAGCTGATGCAGAAGATGGGTGCGCTGATCGCCGAGATGGAGAAGGCCGGCGTGCTGCAGTCGACCGCGGGCCTGCACGGCACGAAGCAGGGCGCGCGCGTGCGTTTCGCGAAGGGCAAGCGCGCGACGGTCATCGACGGTCCGTTCGCCGAGTCGAAGGAACTGGTGGCGGGCTACGCGATTCTCGACCTGCCCTCGAAGGCCGAGGCGATCGAGTGGGCGGGGCGCTTCGGCGAAGTGGTGCAGGTCGACGAGGTCGAAGTGCGCCAGATCTTCGAGTGACTACTTCGGAGCGTGGAGCGCGAACGCCGCGCCCTGTGCATCGTCACAGACGGCGACGCGTTCCCCGCTCGGGAGAACGAAGGGAGGCAACACCACGCCTCCACCGCTCTTCACCGCGGCGATGGCAGCGTCGAGCTCGGGCACGCGCATCGCGAAGAGCCAGTGCGGGTGAACGTGCGAGCGCCCTTCGATGCCGACGAACGCGCCAGACGCTTCGGTGCCGCCCGCGGCCAGAAACGGGTGGATCTGGTCGAAGGTCTCGATCTTCTCGGCCGGCTTGAACGTCCAGCCGAAGAGGTCGCCGTAGTTCTTCTTCGCGGTCTCGACGTCGTTGGTGTTGAGCACGCGAAAGGCGACGGCGGGGCCGTGGCTCGCAAAGTTCGGCGGAGGTTTGCCGAGCGCGACGATCGCTCCGCCGGGATCTCGGAGCACCGCGGCCTCGAGCCCGAGCGGGTTCACCCACTTCGGTGACAGGACCGCGGCGCCTCGCTCGACGAACTTCGCGGTGAGCGCATCGACGTCGTCGACCTGAATGAAGCCGAGCCAGTGCGGCTTCGCACCGCGCGCGACGGCCTGCTCGTGGAGTTGCACGATGTCGAGGCTCGACGCCTCGCCCAACACCTTCGCGTAGAAATCGCGGGCCGCATCGACGTTCGAGGTGCGCAGCGTGAGCTTGAAGAGTTCGGTCATGGTTCAGGGCGCTGTAGAAACCAACGATGCCTGAAATTCCAGACAACACCGCGGTTCGAGTTGCGCTGTGGCGCGCGCTCCATGTGCTCAGCGACCCTCCGCCACACGTGCTCGATGATCAGCTCGGGCTGAAGCTCGCTGCGCCGCCCGAGGGTTGGCAGCAACGGCCTGACATGAGCGCGTTCACCAAACCCTTTCGCGCGTCGATCCTCGCGCGGGCGCGCTTCGTCGAAGATCTCGTCCTCTCGCAGAACACGACGAAGCAATACGTGATCCTCGGAGCGGGCCTCGACACGTTCGCGCAACGTCACCCCTCGGTCACTCGCGTGTTCGAGATCGATCAACCGCAGACGCAGGCCTGGAAGAAGCAGCGCCTCGCCGAGCTCGGGCTCTCGCTCCCGGAGTTCGTGCCGGTCGACTTCGAGAAGGGGCAGTCGTGGCTCACGCAGTTGCAGCGCTCGGGCTTCGACTCGAAGCAGCCCGCCGTCGTCGCCTCGACCGGCGTGAGCATGTACCTCACGAAGGAAGCGATCCTCGACACGCTGCAGAAGATCGCCTCGCTCGCGAAGGGCTCGACGCTGGTGATGTCGTTCATGTTGCCCATCGAGCTCACCGACCCCGAGGTGCGGCCGGGCATCGAGGCCGCGGCGCGTGGAGCGAAGGCCGCCGGCACTCCGTTCATCAGCTTCTTCACGCCTGACGACATGCTCGCGCTCGCGCGACAGGCAGGTTTTCCGAGCGTGAGTCACGTCTCGGCTGAAGCGCTCGCCGAGAAGTACTTCGCGGGCCGCAGCGACGGTTTGAGGCCTCCGAGAAATTCCGAGGAGCTTCTGGTGGCGAGGACCTGAGGTCTCTCCAACCACTCAACGAACTTATAGTTCAGGCCCCCGTACTTGCCGCAAGCCCCACCTCCTGGCGCATAGCGCTGCGACCATGAAAACCAATCACGCAGTGGTGATCGCGGGTGGTGGTCCGACGGGGCTGATGTTGGCGGCCGAACTCAAACTCGCACGCGTCGACGTGGTGATCGTCGAGCGACGCACGAGTCAGGAACTCGAGGGCTCACGCGCGGGCGGTCTTCACTCGAGAACCATCGAGCTGTTCGATCAACGCGGAGTGGCCGAGCGCTTCGTCACCGCCGGTACGAAGACGCAGGCGGCTTCCTTCGGAGCGACGCCGCTCGACCTTTCCGATTTTCCGACGCGCCACAACTACGTGCTCGCGCTGTGGCAGGACAAGTTCGAGAAGATCCTCGCGCAGTGGGTGCTCGAGGAACTCGCGGTGCCGATTCTGCGTGGGCGCGAAGTGAGTGACTTCACGCAACACGACTCGCACGTCGAGGTCTCGTTGTCCGATGGAACGAAGTTGAGCGCCGCATTTCTCGTCGGCTGTGACGGCGGGCGGAGCGTGATTCGCAAGAAGGCAGGCATCGACTTCGCGGGGTGGGACGCGTCGGTGAGCTACATCCTCGCGGAGGCGCGGCTCGCGAGCGACGCACCGTGGGGCCTTCGTCGCAACGCGCAGGGTGTACAGGCGATCGGCAAGCTCGACGACACGCGGCGGGTGCGCATCGTGCTGATCGATCGCGAGGTGAAGCACGGAGATCACCCGACGCTGGATGAACTCAAGGCGGGGCTGGTCGACGTGTACGGGAGCGACTTCGGAATTCACGACCCGACGTGGATCTCGCGCTTCAGCGACACGTCGCGACAGGCGGCGAAGTATCGCGAAGGGAGAGTGCTGCTCGCGGGCGACTCGGCGCACATTCATTCGCCGGCGGGCGGGCAGGGACTCAACCTCGGCGTGCAGGACGCGGTGAATCTGGGGTGGAAGCTCGCGCAAGTCGTGCACGGCACGTCGCAGCCCGACTTGCTCGACACCTATCAAGCCGAGCGGCACCCGGTCGGAGCGCGGGTGCTCAAGTCGTCGATGGCGATGACAGCGGCGAACCGAGGTGACGATCGCACCAATGCACTGCGTGACCTGATCGGCGAGCTGTCGAAGACGAACGAGGGACGCCGAATGCTGGGCGGCATGATCTCCGCGCTCGATCTTCGCTACGAGCTCGGTGACGGCCATGCGCTGCTGGGTCGTCGCATGCCCGACCTCGCGCTCGATGGAGGCACGCGAGTCTTCTCGTTGCTCCATCGGGCGAAGCCGCTGCTCCTCGATTTCGCCGGCACGCTCGCGGGCAGTCCCTTCCGCGTCGACGCGCGATTCAGCGGAGCGATCGAGCTTCCCGTGATCGGCAAAGTCGCGACGCCGAGCGCCGTACTCGTTCGCCCCGATGGTCACGTCGCGTGGGTCGGCGAGCAGGGCTCGAGCGTTGGTCTTCGCGAAGCGCTGACGAAGTGGTTCGGCACCCTCGGCGCGTGAAGTGCCGCTTCGGATCTCGTGATAGTCGAAGCCGACATGGAGACCGACGCGATGGCTCAGCTGGCGCAGGCCGTCATGAATGCGCAGGCACTCGTTGCCGCAGATTCGCGAAGCGTCACTGCGTTCGCGGCCCTCGATGAGGCGCTCAATGCGCGCGGCGAGTTCCATTGGAGTCGTGGCGATCCGGAAGCGGCCGATGACTTTCAGGCGTGCATCGCCGCCAACGACTCGCGCATCGCAATTGCTCCGGAGGATCCGGGCGGTCACGTCGGGCTGGTGCGCAGCCACGCGACCATTGCCGAATGGAACACGCAGCAAGGTGACGCTGCGTGGGCGCTGCACCATCTGGAGCTGGCGGTTGCTGCGAGCAAACGGGTGCGCGAGCTTCGTGCAGCGGGCCACCCTTTGCCGGAAGGTGCGGCTGCGTCCCTCAAGGCCTTGCAGAGATCGCTCGAGGCTTTCGCAGGATTCGCGGAAACGGGGCCGCTTCACCCCGACACCGCAGCCAAAGTGGCATCGTTTTTCGAGCGGCTCAGCCGAAGATGAGCCGGTCGTCCAACTTGCTCCCTGAGTAGGACTCGAACCTACGACCCGGCGATTAACAGTCGCCTGCTCTACCAGCTGAGCTATCAGGGAATATTCGACGCTTTGAAACGGCGCGGCTTGTAGGGTGGACGAACCACCGTGTCAACGCTGACGAACACGCCCCTCCCGATTCCTGAAGGTCTGATGCGCTGCCTGGTGGCGGCCTACGCCTCGCCGCCGCGCGCGTACCACTCCTTCACGCACGTTCAGGAGGTCATCAAGCACTTCCACGACGTCGCGCAGCGCCCCGGTTGGCAGCACCCGAAAGAGGTCTTCCTCGCCATCCTCTTTCACGACGCGGTGTACGTCGCGGGCCGCTCCGACAACGAGGTGAAGTCGGCCGATCTGGCGCTCGAAGCGTGCTCCACCTTCCTCGCTCGCGAGTCACTCGACACCGCCCGCATCCGCACGCTCATCGAGCTCACCGCGAAGCACGGCAAGCTCCAACGCGAAGACCTCGACGAAGAGACGCGCCTCTTCCTCGACTGCGACATGGCGATCCTCGGCTCGGCACCGGCAACGTTCGACGCCTACGACGCCGCCATCGAGCAGGAATACTCGACCATTCCCAAGCTCGTCTTCCGCCTCAATCGCAACAAGTTCCTCCAGAAGCTGCTCGAGACGCCGCGCATCTTCCTGTCCGATCATTTCCACGCACGGCTCGACGGCGCTGCTCGCGAGAACCTGCGCCGCGCGCTCAAGTGACGCTCGAGTGAATCGTCTTCACGCCGTTCCCTGGCACGCGCTCGATTCGATCGCGCCGCTCCTCGACGCGCCTCTCCGCGAAATTCTCGAGCAGGGCATCGCCGCCGAACGCGTCCTCGATCGCTTCCTGCGCGCGCACCGCGACTTCTCCGCTGAACAGCGCGCCGTCGCCGCAGAGTCACTCTTCGGAGTCGGTCTCTGGCGCCGCCGCTTGCGCGCGCACCTCCCCGACGGAAACCCGCTGCAGCTCCTCGACGTGTTGGTGTCCGAGCTCGGAGGCCATCCGCGCCCATCACTCCCGAAGCTCGCGCCGACGCCGACCGATTGGCGCGATCTCCACTCCATCCCCGATTGGATCGCCGAACACCTCGTGCGCGCATACGGCGTCGCTGGCGCCGCGGCCTTCGCAGCTACCATCAACGTGCCCGGCCCGATCTGCCTTCGCGCGCGCGGCTCTCGCGACGAACTTGCGCGCGGGCTCGCCGCGAACGGCATCGAGACGCGACCGGGCTCCCGAGCTCCGCAAGCGCTGATCGTCACCACGCCGCGTCCGAATCTGTACGGACTCCCTCCCGAATTTCTCGGCGCCTTCGAGGTGCAAGACGAAGGGAGTCAGCTCCTCTCACTCCTCGTCGGCGCGCAGCCCGGCGAACACGTGCTCGAGCTGTGCGCCGGAGCAGGCGGCAAGTCGCTCCACCTCGCGACCCTCGTCGGTTCACAGGGCAGGGTGCATGCGTGTGATCTCGATCTCGAACGACTCGAACGTCTGCGCACGCGCGCGTCGAAAGCCAACGCCAACAACGTGCTCATTCACGGTCGCGCTCCGCCGCCAGAACTCCGCGTGCAGCGCGTGTTCATCGACGCTCCGTGCAGTGAGCTCGGTTCTCTGCGTCGCGGGCCCGACTTGCGGTGGCGGCTCTCGACCGAGCTCGTCGCGCAGTCAGCAGTGACGCAGCTCGAACTCGTTCAGCGCGGCCTGCAACACCTCGCGCCGGGCGGAACGCTCACCTACGCGACGTGCACCATCACCCACGAAGAGAACGACGGAGTGATCGACGCGGTGCTCGCAAGCACGCCCGGCCTTCGCGTGACGCAACGCCTCTCGACCGATCCCCACGTCGACGGGACCGACGGGTTTCGCGGTTACGTGCTCGCCTTCGGAATGCCGTAGGCGTCGTACGTCGTCAGGCTCGGCGGCCCGGCGAACAGATGGCGGATCTTCCCGACCATCTGCTGCGCCATGCCGCTCTTGTCGTAGTCCTCGGCGGCGCTCTGCGTCTTCCAGATGGTGATCGCGAGGAACAGGTCGGCCTGCTGGTGCTGCCTCAATAGCACCGCGCTCACGTTGCCCGGTGCGGCGCGAATCGTCGGAATGGCCTCGCGCTCGTAGATCGCGCTCAAGGCCTCGGCCTCGCCTGACTTCGCCTGAAACTGCCCGATACGAACGAATTCCTTGTTCATGCGCTCTTCCGCCCTCTGCGCGTTGCGCAAGGACGGCTCCTCCGTCGCCGGTCGGCTTCGCTGGTTCAATCCTCATCGTGATTCGTGGGGCGCTTCTTCACGGCCTTCAAGTTCGACTTCGACGCACCCGGCGGCCGCAGAATGTTCTGCGGCTTCACCTTCACCGGCGGAGGAGACGCCACCGTATCCGTCGCCTCGTCCTCTCCCGGCTGCGGCAACGGCCGTCCATCGGGTCCGATGCGCGTGCGGAAGCGGCCGAGATCTTCGATCTCCTTCTCCTGCGCCTTGAGCTGCGCTTCGTGCTCCCGCGCCGCGTACGCGCGCCGGTTCCAACGCGTGTACCCGTAGAAGGCGATGATCAGCACGCCGCCAGGAATGCTCCACAGCACCACGCGCTCGGGCCCCGCGAGCAGTTGCTCCGGGTGCCACCCCTTGTCGCGCAAGCCCACCACGCCGATCGACTTGCGCTCCTGCTCTCGCTTGAGCGTGCGCGCCGAGAGCATCTCGACCTGATTGATCCATTCCTTGTTGAGCTTCAGGTGCCGCTCGTCGAATCGATGCCGCAGATCTTCGAGGTGCTGCACGAGCCCACCTTCGTCGGGCAACAACACCGCCGCTTCCATCGTGAGCTTGAACGCGGCGTTGAGGTCCGCCTCCGAGCACCGGCGGCCGTCACCATCACCGAGCAGCGCCAGCGCGCGCGCGTACGAGCGCGCCGCCTTGTATTCGGGCGAGTCCCAATAGTTCACCCAGATGTACATGTAGACCGCGGCTGCATAGAGCCCGAGCAGCACGAAGAGCGGCCACGGAATCGAGAACGGCAACTTCTGCAACTTCTTCGGAGCAGCTTCGGGGGACGCCGGCACGAGTTGAGTCTACTCTCAGGTCAGCAATGTTCATCGCGCCGCCCCCGCTTCGACCTGGTGACCGTGTCGCCGTCGTCGCCCCCGCTGGTCCCTTCGATCGCCCTTCGTTCGAGCGCGGCCTCGAGGTGCTCCGCGCTCGCTACCAGCCCGTGTTCGATGAGCGGCTGTTCGACACCCACCGTTATCTCGCCGGCACGGATGGTTCGCGCGCCGAGCAGCTCCAGCGCGCGCTGTCCGACGAGAGCATCAAGGGCATCTTCGCCGCGCGCGGTGGCTACGGCGCGATGCGGTTGCTCCCGCAGCTGAAGCTCGAAGCCCCGAAGTGGATCGCCGGGTTCTCCGACATCACCGCGCTGCACCTCGCGGCGCAGGTGAAGGGCTGGCAGTCGCTCCACGCGCCAGTGCTCACGCAGCTCGGCAAGCAGACGCCGGACGTCATCGAGCGCTGCTTCTCCCTGCTCGAAGGGAAGGGCGTCGCGCCGCTCGAGGGCACCACCTCGGTCGTCAGCGGCGCGGCGAAGGGCCCGCTCCTGGGCGGCAACCTGAGCGTGCTCACCCGGCTCATCGGCACGCCCTGGCTGCCGTCGCTGCGCGGGAGCGTGCTGTTGATCGAAGATGTCGGCGAGCGCCCCTATCGCCTCGATCGCATGTGGACACACTTGAAGCTCGCCGGCCTGCTCGACGGAATCAGCGGCATCGTGTTCGGCGAGTTCACCGGCTGCGACGAGAAGGACGCGAGCTACACGGCGCACGAGGTGATGTTCGAGTTCGCGCGCGAGCTCGGCGTGCCCTGCGGAGCCGGTTTCCGCATCGGCCACGGAGAAGTGAATCAGGCCGTCACGCTCGGAGCGCAAGTGACGCTCGACGCCAGCGGTACGACTCCGGTGCTGCGCGCATGAATTCGTCGCCGGCCCTCGAAGCGCTGCTGCAGGAAGGCGTGGGCTCGGTGTACCCGCTCGCGCGGCTCGAGGTGTTCCACAAGGACGCGCACGTGCTCTCGCTGGGCAACGCCGACGCCGGCTGCGTGTTCGATCTCGCCAGCGTCAGCAAGGTGATGAGCACCACTGCGCTCGTGCTCGATCAGCAACTGGCGATCGAGTCGAGCCTGCAGCGATTTCTGCCGACCGCCGTCGCCAACGTCTCGCTCGCGGATCTTCTCTTTCACCGCAGCGGGTTGCCGCCGTTCCTGTCGTACTTCGACGATGAATTCACAGCGCACCCCGATCTTCGCACCGACGCGCCGCACGCCGAGCTGCGCGCGCGCGTTCGAGCGCACGTGATCGATCGCGTCTGTGCCACCACGCAGACCGCCGCGAACGGGAGCGCCGCCGTCTACAGCGACATCGGCTTCGTGCTGCTCGGCGCCGTGTTGGAGACCGCCAGCGGTGTTCCGCTCGATCGCCTCTTCGCTTCGCGCATCGCGACACCGCTCGGGTTGAGCGCGGGTTTTCGCCGCATCAGCGCCGCGCCTCCGTTGCCGGCGACGTACGCCCCGACGCAGAACGCGCGCCCCCGCGAGCCCGCCATCGGTCAGGAAGGCATGTGGAAGGTCGAGTCGGTGCCCGGGTTTCCGGGGCAGGTCGACGACGACAACTGCTTCGTGCTCGACGGCGTCTCGGGCCACGCAGGTCTCTTCGGCACCGCGCTCGACGTGGCGCGCTTCGGTCAGGCGATTCTCGAAGAGCGCTGGCTCCCTTCGGTGCCGTGGGGCGCCGACACGCTGACGCCAGGGTCGACCCGTGCGCTCGGCTTCGACACGCCCTCGCTCGACGGAGCTTCTGCCGGCCCGCGCTTCGGTCGCAAAGGCCCCCGCGGCGCCATCGGTCACCTTGGCTTCACCGGCACCAGCTTGTGGATCGACTTCGATCGCCAGCTCGTCGTGGCGTTCCTCACCAACCGCACCGCGCTGGGCCGCGCGAACATCGCGATCCGCGCGTTCCGCCCGCGTGTTCACGAAGCCGTGATCGACGCGCTCGGCTTGTGATCTCTGTCAGGCAGTCGTCGCGCGGCGATACACGTCTTGCGCCCAGGTGCGGGCCGCGCTCCCGCCGAAGTGCACGCCATCGAGCGTGTTGCCCTCGTTCGTCGAAGGGCGCGAGTCGACGATGGTGAACTTGTTGCGGCGCGAGGCGTTCACGGCCTTCAGCGCGTCGTAGAAGCGCTGCTCCGGAGCGCCGCCACGCAGCTCTCCGCCGAACCCACGCACGTCGGGAGGCCCGATCCACACCACCTTCGTTCCCGCGGCGTCGGTCTTCCTGAGCAGCGCGCGAATCTGCGACTCGTTGAACGACTTCGAGTTGAACAGCATGTTGGTTCCGAGCGCGACGACCAGCGTCTTCGGCTTCTTCGCGAGAATCGAAGCGAGGCTCGGCACGCGAAACGTCTGCGAACCGGCCTGAGTCGAGCCTCCGTTGAGGTACTGCGACACGCTCGCTGAAGGCACGCCGATGAAGCTGGTGATCTTCCCGCCTGCTCGTCGCACGCCATTCTCGAGGCGCGACTTGAAGGCCGAACCGAAGGCTCCGGCCGTGTGGCTGTCGCCGATCATCGCCACGCGCGAGTCGAGTCGAAGCGGGCCACCTGACGCGCGCGCCGTCGTCGGAGCGGGCGCGGGAGAGGGAGCGGGCCGCGGTGCATCGACACCATCGGTCGTCTTCAGCACCTGGCCCACGAGGATCAGGTTGGGGTTGGCGAGGTGGTTGAGCTTCGCGAGGGTCGCCACGCTGGTGTGGAACCGCCCGGCGATGGCCGACAGCGTGTCTCCTCGCTGAACCCGATAGCTCATGTCGGATTGTCGGACCGGGCCGGCCACGTCCGAGGCCCGCCCTTGTCAGCGCTCGTTGCAGAATCAGCTCAATTTCCGCGCGAATTTCGATGCCGCAGGTGAGAGAAGATCTCCCTCATGACTTCTCCCGCGCCCGGTCCCGACGGGCTCGTTCTCGACACCGTCGAACCGTCGTTTCCCAAACGCATTCACCTCGTGGGTGTCGCTGGCACCGGCATGGGCAGCTTCGCAGGCATGCTCAAGGCCGCTGGCTACGAGGTCACCGGGAGCGACGAGAACGTCTACCCGCCGATGAGCGACATGCTCCGCGTGTGGGGCATTCAAGCGCTCACCCCGTACGCACCGTCGAACCTCGACGTCGCGAAGCCCGACCTCGTCATCATCGGCAACGTCATCCGCCGCGTGAACCCCGAAGCGACCGCCGTGCGCGAGCGCGCGATTGCGTCGATGAGCTTCCCCGCGGCGCTGGGCTCGCTGTTTCTGAAGTCGAGACATTCCATCGTCGTCGCCGGCACGCACGGCAAGACGACCACCTCGTCGCTCATGGGCCACGTGCTCGCCGACGCGGGCAGAGATCCCACCTTCCTCGTCGGCGGCGTGACCAAGAACTACGGCGGCAACTACCGCCTCGGCAAAGGGCCGCACTTCGTCGTCGAAGGCGATGAGTACGACACCGCGTACTTCGACAAGGGCCCCAAGTTCCTCCACTACCAACCGAAGACGCTGATCCTCACCAGCATCGAGTTCGATCACGCCGACATCTACCGCGACCTGCCGCACTACGAAGCGGCGTTCGAGAAGCTCGTGCCGCTCGTGCCCGCCGACGGCACCATCGTCGTCAGCGCCGCGTGGCCCAACGCCGTGCGCATCGCGCGTGCCGGCTCGAAGGCGAAGCTCGTCACGTATTCGGTGAAGCCAGAACATCAGGCTGACGTCACCGCGCTCGATCTGAAGTTGGGTGCCGAAGGCGCGCGCTTCACCGTGCAGGTGCGTGGAGAGCGCGTGGCCGACGTGCTCCTGCCCATGGCCGGTGCGCACAACGTCGAGAACGCGCTGGGCGTGTTCGCCGCGGGCCTCGCCGTCGGTCTCGACGCGAAGGAACTCACCCACGGCTTCTCCACCTTCGAAGGCGTGAAGCGCCGCCAGGAAGTGCGCGGCGAGCCGAAGGGCATTCTCGTCATCGACGATTTCGCGCATCACCCGACGGCGGTGAAGGAAACCATCGCCGCGGTCGCGGCGCGCTACGCAGGCAGGAGGCTGTGGGCCATCTTCGAGCCGCGCTCCAACACCTCGCGCCGCAACATCCACCAGGACGACTACGCCGCCTCGTTCACCGGAGCGGCCCGCGCGTCGATCAAAGTCCCCGAGCGGCACGACAAGATTCCCACCGGCGAAGAGCTCGACGTGCCGCGCCTGGCTCGCGAGCTGACGACGCAGGGCATTCCGTCCATCGCCGAGACCACCGTCGCCGCGCTGCTCGACGAGGTGGTGCGTGATGCGAAGCCGGGCGACGTGTTGCTCGTGATGTCGAACGGCAGCTTTGGCGGCTTCATCGACTCGCTGTTGAAACGGTTGGGGGCCTGAACATGAAGCGCGCGCACCTGGCGGTCGCTCTGGCGTTGCTCGCAGTGGGGTGTGCGCAGCGGAACACCAAGCCCTCGCTCGATTCTCCATCGGCTGCGCGCGCGAAGTTCGGCGACGCGGCGCTCGAGCTCGAGCTGCAGGCCTACCCCGGCCTCGCGCCGTGGAAGCTCTCGTCGCTGCGCGGCAAGGTGATCCTCCTCGACGTGTGGGCGACGTGGTGCGACCCGTGCCGCGAGTCGCTGCCGCTCTACGAAGACATGGCCAAGGAATATGCCGCGCGCGGCTTCGAGGTGGTGGCGGTGAGCGTCGACGAGAACCCCGAGCTCATTCCCACCTTCATGGCCGACACCAAGGTGAAGTTGCCGGTGGTGGTCGACCCGAGCGCGAAGGTGGTCGGCGACAAGTTGAAGGTCAGCCAGCTGCCCACCGCGTTCCTCATCGATCGCAAGGGCGTGGTGCGCGTCGTTCACGAGGGCTTCGACGAGGCGCTCTTCTCGACGTGGCTGCAGGAAATCGAAGGTCTGCTCAAAGAGGAGCCCTGACGCCATGGTGAAACACGAGCTCGCGCTGCTGGCCGAATCGATCGCTCGCGACGCGGGCAAGCTGCTGCGCGACAAGTTCAGCGAGACCCGCACCGTCTCGTACAAGGGTGAGCGTCACACCGATCTCGTCACCGACGCCGACAAGGCGAGCGAAGCGTTGATTCTGGCGCGCCTGCAGCAGGCGGTGCCGACCCACGGCGTGTTGGCCGAAGAGTCAGGCGACGTGCGCTCGGGAGATCACCGCTGGTTCGTCGACCCGCTCGACGGCACCACCAACTACGCGCACGCCGTGCCGCACTTCTGCGTCACCATCGGCGTCGAAGATCGCATCGGCATGCTCGCCGGCTGCATCTACGACCCGCTGCGTGACGAGTGTTTCGTCGCGGCACGAGGCGAGGGCGCCTTCCTCAACCAGCGCCGCCTCGAGACCAGCAAAGCGCCGGGCATGTCTCGCGCGCTGATGTGCACCGGCTTTCCGTACGACGTCACGCAGAACCCCGAAGCGCCGCTGGGCCTCTTCACGCGCATCGTGAGCAAGGCGCAGGGCATTCGGCGCATGGGTTCGGCCGCGCTCGACCTCGCGTACGTCGCTGCCGGCCGCTACGACGGCTTCTTCGAGTTCGGCCTGAAGCCGTGGGACACCTCGGCCGGTTCGATTCTCATCACCGAGGCGGGTGGCGTGATTCACGCCATCGACGGCTCGACGTGGGCGCCCGAATCACTCGACATCCTCGCGTGCGGCAAGCCGCTGGAAGCCGAGCTGGTGCCGCTGTGCCGCGACTTCGTGTCGAAGATCGGCTGGAAGCCGCGCCGCTTCAGCGTCTAGAGGAACGACTCGGGCACGAAGATGATGTCGCCGGGCACCAGCGAGAAGTTCTTCTCGCGGCCGATGACGATGTCTTCCACTTTCACCGGCAGCTTCACTTCGCGTCCGTCCACCACGCGCGTGACGTTCACCGAGTTCTTCGCGGCGGTGCGCGTCAGGCCACCCGCCTGCGAGATGGCGTGGATGATGGTCATGCCCTCTTCGTAGGAGAACGAGCCGGGCTTGCTGACCTCTCCGAAGACGAACACCTTCTTCGAATTGAATTCCTTCACCAGTGCCGACACCTGAGGCCGCCGCAAGAAGCCGTTGGCGAGGCACGCGGTGATGGCTTCTGCCGCGGCGCTCGCCGTCAGGCCACCAACCTTCACCTTGCGGCACAGCGGGAAGTCGATGTTGCCCTCGGGGTCGACGCGGTACACGCCGGAGAGCTCGGTCTCCTGGAACACGCGCACCTCGAGCAGATTGTTCGCCGCGAGCGAGGTGCTGCTCACGCCGCCGTCGGTGATGAGCAGGTCGGGCCGCAGCCCGTCGAGCGTGTTGGGGTAGTGGCAGCCCGCAAGCGCCACGGTCACCGCGAGCACGCTGACAGCCAACCAGCGCATCAGTAGTGCAGGGTGAGGCGAAGAATCGCTTCGTGCCGCGTGGTGCGCAGCGACTGCACGCTCGCCGCGTCGCCGAAGGGCAGGCGGAAGCTCAAGGTGTAGGTCGCACCGACGTCGAACCACGAGACGATGGTGACGGTCGCACCGGCGTTGACGCTCAGCAGGAAGTCGTTGCGCACCGACGACGCGGGAGGCGGCGTCGCGCCCATCGGCGGCTGGGCAAGGAACGACAGGTAGTCAGCCGAAACCTGCGTGCTGAGCTGCAACCGCCCGCCAAACAACTGCAGACCGCCGCGCAGGTAGCCGCGGTCGTCCATCATCGAGCCGTAGGTCGGCACCGGGAGCAGCGTGCGCAGGTAGCCGACCGCGATGCGCGTCTGCTCCGTCACCGTGTACGAGAACTCGGCGGTCACGATGCCGGTGTGAATGGAGCCGCTGGAGAAGTCACCGGCGTAGCCGCCGAGCAGCGTCACCGCGATGCGCGGCGAGATGAGACCCGCGAGGCCCGCCTGCGAGCGGAAGATGACCTTGTCGGCCTGCACGGTCGGGCCGGCGAAGTAGGTGCGCCAGTCGGCGTTCACGTCGACCATCAGCGCCGTCTTGGGGAGGAACTTCCAGCGCGCGTTCGCTCCGAAGTTCAGGTTGCTGTAGTTCGCGCGCTTCACGAGATCGGGGTCGCAGATCGGGTTGCCCGAGCAGCCCGACACGAAGCCGGTCAGCAGCGAATCGAAGAACTCCACCGACCAGCCGACCTTGGGCGTGATCTCCAACGCGCGACCACCGGGGTGGATGGGCGCCGCGAGGTACACGTTGTTGAAGAGCGAGATGACGCCCACGCCGACCGCGGGGTTCTGCGTGCGATCGCTGCGCACCAGGTTGTCGCCGAGATCGAACTCCACCGCGCCATCACGGTTGAACTTGGTGTCGAGCCCGACGTTCGCCTGGAAACGCGAGAGCGCGATCGAGCCAGGCGAGATGAGGCCGGTGTACCAGAGGTACTCCGCCGACCCGTTGAAGCCCACGAACGTCGAAGGCGTGTCGAGGTCGAACTTCAGGCCCGGCCGGAAGTGGAAGATCAGCTCGGACGACGGCACGTTGGACTGTGCGCCGAAGTAACCGACGAGCGAGTCGAAGCGGGCATCGACGTCGAGAAACGGGTGGAGCCGACCGTCACCGACCTTGAAGCCGGGAGCCTTCTGCACTTGAGCAGCGGCAGTCGTGCCGATGAGGGCGAGCATCAAGCTCAACACGAGCGTCGCTCGACCCGCTGTTCCCCTCGACGTCTTCATTCGCGGTCAACTGGCCTTAGCACACGAGGTGTACCCGCCAAGTCCCTTTCCGGTCACGCGTCACATCGTCGGACTCGCGGGCGGCGGCCGCGAATCGATGGGCGTGGGAGGAGGCATCTGGGTCGGATCTCCGGGCGGCAGGTAGTCCGGAACGTCGACCTCGACGGTGAGGTTTTCGTCGGTCCGGAACGCCAGCTGCCCGATGCACTGCTCCGCTTCGGCCCGGAGCTGCTCGACCTTCGAGCGTGCGATCGTCACCTTCGTAAATTCGTGTTCGGCGGTCGCGGTTTCCTTCTTCGCGACGGCTTCCTGGAGCTGCACGTCGGACTGCTCCGAGATGCGCAACAGACCCTTGATCTGGGTGAGCTTCTCGTTGACGCAGTTGAGCTTCACCACGTCCTTCGTGTTGCGCGCTTCCTCGAGCTTGAGCAGCACGTCTTTGAGGGCGCCGCGCATGCGGCCGACCGACTCAGCGCTGGTCTTCACCTTCTCGGGGTCGGGCACCTTCGAGGCGTCGGTGTCGGCGGGAACAGGTGCCTGCGCGAGCGAGAAGCTCGCGATCACGACCACCACTCCGATGAGAAACCGACGGATCACCAAACCCCCGAAACAGCGCAGGAAGAACTTTGCAAAGTAGGGTCCGACGGCCCCTAAGTCAATGAGAAGACTGCCACAATTGCGACACTTCCTGAGTGCCCGGCGACCGCCTGCCAATTCATGGGATCAATGCCGGTTGGCTTCGCGCAGCCGCACCGACAGCAGCCGCGCGATGTTCATCACCAGGAAGCCAAAACCGTCTTTGTTGTCCTTGCGGAACGTCGCCAGCCCCTCGGGCGAGAGGTGCAACAGCTCGACGTCGGTGTGCGCCTTCACGGTGGCCGACCGGTAGTCCTTGTCGACCAGCGCCATCTCGCCAAAACACTCACCGGCGCCGAGCGTGGCGAGTGGGCCGTTGCGCGAACTGTGGAACACCTCCACCTCGCCCGCGGCCACCAGGTACAGGCCGTCGCCCAGGGCGCCCTCGATGAAGATGGTCGAGCCGGCGGCGAGCGTCTTCGGAGTCAGCAGCGCGCAGATCGCTTCCAGCTCCTGATTGGAGAGCATCTCGAACAGCGGAGAGCCAGCAAGGAGGGCGACGCGATCCACCGCCCGCGATTCTGCCATGCGGAGCGGTGGGTGCGAGTTACGAGGCGGGCGCGAAGACGAACGGGTACGCGACCGGCACTTCGGAGTCGGGCTTGAAGGGGAAGACCCAGCCGCGAATCGTGGTCTTGATACACGATGCGACCGCTTCATTGCCGAGCGTGTTCTCTTCGATGTCGATGTCGCTCGTGCGGCCCGCCGGCGTGATGTTGAAGCGCACGACCACCTTGCCCTTGAGGCTCGGGTTGCGCTTCAGCTCCTTCTCGTAGCACTGCTGAATGGCGCCCTTGCGGCTGCGCACGTACGCCGCCAGCTTCTCGCGATCGACGTCGGACGACTCGACTTCGGGCGCCTGCATCGACACGCCGCCGCGCACCGTCGCGTTGCCCTTTTCAGCAAGCGCCACGTTGCCGCCGCCGCTGGTGCCGAGATCACCGATGCCGGCTGCGTTACCCGCCGCGCCGCCCTTGGGGCCACCGGCGAGCGCATCAGCCGTCGCCACGCCGACGCCGCTCGCTCCCGAGAGCGCGCTCGCGACGTCGCCGACGCCGTTGCTGCCACCGAGCACGTCTTCGAACGCGCCGGCGCCACCGGCGGAACCGATGACCTTGAGCAGACCCGACTTCGCGACCTTCGCCTGGAGCGCCGCCTTCTTGTCGGCGCTGGTGACGGGCTTGTCGGCCTTCTTGTCGGCGACTTCCTTCTTGTCTTCCTTCTTGTCCTCTTCCTTGCCCTTGTCGGCGACCTCGGTCTTCGGAGGCGGCTTCACCTCGACCGGCATCATCGCCTTCACGAAGCGGTCGGGCAGCTCGTCGAGCGTGAGCTCGCGCTCTTCGACCGGCGGCTGGCAGGCGATGAACGTCGCGCCCGAGAAGTGAATGAAGAGCGACGCCGCGAGAATGAGGAAGAAGAACTGATCGACCTGCTTGAGCAGGCTGCCGCGCACTTCGAGCGGGAGATCGGCGCGGGGCGGCTCGGGCGGCGGGGCGACGAACTGGAAAAGCAGCGACACTTCACCGAGCGCGACGCGGCCCTTGCTCTGATCGGTGAGCGCGATGACGTACTTGTCGCCGCGCGCCTTCGCGACGCCGCGCGAGATGGCCTCGGAGAGCGGAATGTCCTGCGCTCCGGCGACGGAGATCTTCCCTTCCATCGTGTTCGAGAACACGAGGCTGTACTGGTCGTTCACCACCTCGAAGAGCGTGAACGAGGGCGGGAGGTTCGAGACCGGCACCACGATGGTGTTGGTGGCGTTCTGGCCGACCGACACCGAGGCGCGGCGCTTGAGCGTGCGGTCTTCGGTGATCTTGCTGCCCTGAATGAGCGCGATGCGCAGCAGCTTCCGACCGGTGACGATCTGCGGTTGAGCCATGGCGAACCTTTAGACAGCCCGGGCGGCGCCGGGTTCCCACGTGGGAGGGCTGTGATTTAGCGCCGTTGGGTGATCAGAACGAATCTTTTTCCACGCTCTTCTCGACCTTGGGAACGAAGGTCTCCGCGCGGTTCAACTCGTCGAAATTCAAGGTGCTGCGCTGCAAGATGTAGAACGCCTGCGGCTTCTGGATGCGGCCTTCGACGGTGATCGCATCGAGGCGGATGACCTTCTTCTTCTTGCCAGTCGACGCAGCACCGCCGCCGCTGTCTTGAGCGAAGGACACCGAAGCGAAGAGAAGAGCGCCGAGGATCAGGAGTCTCATTTGTCGTCGTCTCCGAGCTTACCCGCAGGCGTCGTCGGTTTGGGAGCGGGGGCGGGCGCAGGAGCCGGAGCCGGCGCATCGTCGTCACCCAGCTTCGAAGCCGGCTTGTTCTTGGCGGCCTTCGCGTCTTCAGCAGCCTTCTTCTTCGCGGCGGCTTCTTCTTCCTTCTTCCGCTTGGCGTCTTCGGCTGCCTGCTTCTTGGCGGCGATGGCGTCGAGCGCGGCCTGCTTCTTCGCGGCGGCAGCGTCTGCGGCAGCCTGCTTCTTCGCAGCCGCAGCGTCGGCAGCAGCCTGCTTCTTGGCGTCGGCTTCGGCCTTCTTCGCGGCGGCGGCTTCTTCCTTCTTGCGAGTCGCCTCGTCGAGCTGCGCCTTGCGCGCCGCTTCAGCCTCGGCCTTCTTGCGAGCGGCTTCGTCTTCGGCCTGCTTCTTCGCCGCGGCCTCCGCGTCAGCCTTGGCCTTCGCTTCTGCGTCGGCCTTCGCCTTCTTCTCGGCTTCGATCGCCGCGGCGGCGTCTTCGGCGGCCTTCTTCTTCGCGTCTTCTTCGGCCTTCTTCGCCTGCTCGACCTTCTTGAGCGCGTCCTTCTTCTCGCGTTCCTTGCGGCGCTCTTCCTTGTCGATGCCCTTGTTGGCGTCCTTGATGTACGTCTCGACGCGATCGTCTTTGCCGCCGCGCTCCTTGTACTGATTGAAGTACGAGATGGCGGTCTTGAAGCGCTCCACCGGGTCGACTCCGGGCACTTCTTGATCGAGGTAGGTGACGCCCAGGTTGTACGAGACGTCGGCCAAGTCGGGCCGCGCCTTCTGCACCAGCTGGTATTCGGCGATCGCCTTCTGCGGCTGCTGCAGGCCGCGGTACGCGTTGCCGAGGTTGAGGTGCGCGAGCGTGAACTCGGGAGCCGCAGCCACGGCGGCCTCGAGCTCCTTCACGGCCGACTCGTAGTCGTTGCCGTCGTTGAGCAGCATGCCGAAGTTGTTCCGCGCTTCGGCGAAGTCGGGCTTGAGCAGCGTCGCCTGGCGGAACGACTCGAGCGCCTGCGGGCGCTGCTTCAACTGCAGCTGCACGAGGCCGAGCGCGTTGTGCGTGGCGGCGTCGTTGGCGTCGATGGTGCGCGCGTTCTCGAGCACGAGGCGCGCGAGCTCGACCTTCGACTCGCGGAAATAGCTCTGCGCGAGCAGCTGCATGGCGCGCACGTTGCGCTCGTCGGCCTTGAGCACCTTCTTCGCTTCGTTGGCCGCGGCCTCGGTCTTCGACTGAGAGAGGAGGGTGTAGACCAGCGCGTTGCGCGGGCCGATCAGCGCGGGGTTCTTGTTGATGGCCGCACGCATTTCGGACTCGACCTGCGCGCAGCGGCGCTGACGGCACTCGAGGCGCGCCAGGTAGTCCCACGCCACGTCAGAAGTGGGGTCGATCTCGGTCGCGCGGCGGTAGTCGCGCGCGGCGGCGCCGAAGTCGCTGCGACGCTCTTCGATGAGCCCCAAGTTCGTCCACGCGTAGGCCGCCTTGTCGTTGCGGCTCAGCACGTCTTTGAACGCCGCTTCGGCACCGGCAGTGTCGCCCTTGTTGAGCGCCGCGACGCCTTCCTTGAAGCGCGCCTGCGTACCGGGGTCGAACGTCGGCGCTGCCGGCGCGGGAGGTGCTTCAGCCGCCTTGGGCGCAGGCACTTCACCGCCGGTCGCTGGCGTCGCCGCGTTGGGCGCCGGAGCGGGAGCCGGATCGCTGCTCACCGTCTTCGGCGTGTAGGGAACTTCGGGCGTCTCAGGGCCACTCGCCGTGCCGCCGTCGGCGGTGGCGCTGCCTTCCGGCGTCGTCACGCACGCGGACGACACCAACAACACGCACCCGATGATCAGAAGGCGCGCGCTCATTTGTCACCATCGCCGAGCTTCTGCGGAGCGTTCACGGCCTTTTCGTTGCCGGACACGGTGCCAACCGCTCCATCGGGGAAGTTCAGGTCGGAATAGATGATGCCCTTGGGGTCCTTCAGCATCGGGTATTCCTTCGGGCGGAAGCGGTTCAGCGACTCGAGGGTCTTCTTCGTCCACTCGTTGCTGACGCGGAGCTTCTTCGCCTCGACCCACGTCGCCGCGTAGATCTCGACGGCCTTGTCTTCGAGCGCGACGGTCTGCGCCGAGAGGCTGTCCTGGTAGGTGACGACCGCTTCTTCACCGAGCCGTTTGATCTCGGGCGGCACCGGCGTCTCGAGAATGGTCTGCGCGAAGCGCTCGAGGGTGTAGCCCTTGCGGTACAGGGCCGCGAGCGTCCACTCGGCGCGCTTGTACTTCACGACGTTGTCGTAGGCGGCGTTCACCTTCTTCACCGAGTCCTTCTTGGCGGTGAACGAGTTGGTGAGCGCCTTGCCGGAGCCGCCGATCTTGATCTTGTCGAACTCCGCGAAGACGAATTCGGCGAGCTCGAAGCGCGCGTACGCCGCGGCTTCGGCAGCGAGCGGAGAGCTCTCTGCAGTGAGCTTGCGCTTGTCGAACTCGTCGGCCGCGGCCTCGTAGGCCTTCTTCGCGCCCACGTCGTTCTTCTGCTTCTTGAACGCGTCGCCGATGCGCTTCTTGGCGTCGATGACCAGCTCGGCCTGCGCCGGCTTGCTCGAGAACTTCTGCACGAACTCGTTCAACGCGGCGATCTGCTTCGTCGAGTCGTTCTGCTTTTCGTAGATCAGCGCCGCCTTGAACTGGTTCTTCGGAGCGTCTTCGCTGTTCGGATACAGGTCGGCGAAGCGCAGGTAGGCGCTCGCCGCTTCGTTGTACCGCTGCAACGCCTCGAGCAGACGCGCGGTGTTGAAGAGCGCCGACTCGCGGTCCTTCGACGCCGGGTAGTCCTTCACCAGCTTCTGGTACTTCTCGATCGCTTTGTCGAAGTCGTAGCTGCTCTCGGCGTTCACTCCGACGCGGAAGAGGGCGGCATCGGCGAGCTTGGACTTCGGGTACTCGGTGACGATGCGCTCGTAGATCTTCAGGGCTGAGTCGAAACGCTGCACCTTCTCGTAACAAACGGCGGCGTTGTTCAGTGCCTTGTCGGCGAATTCATGAGTCGGTTCGGCCTGAACCAGCTCGATGTATTTCTTGGCGGCCTCGTCGTAGCTGCCCTTGGCCATCAGCTCTTCCGCGCGCTTGAACTTGCCGCCGAGCTCGAACTTGGTGAGTTCCTTGTAGAGGTCCGACTTGGGGTCGATGACGTCTTTGTTCTCGCGGAGCCGCGCGGCGACCTCTTCGACGGCCGCGTAGTTCTTGTCGATGAGGTAGCTCTCGATGATGAGGTTGGTGGCGTACTTGGCCACTTCAGCCTTCGGGTAGAGCTTCACGATCTCTTCGAAGCGCTTGCGGGCCTCGTCGAGCTGGTTGTGCGTGTAGAAGATCTCCGCGCAGCGGTACGCGATGCCCGGTGCCTTGTCGTCGCCCGCCTTGGCCTTCTGCACGTACTTGTCCGACGCGTCGACGAGTGACTTCTCGAGCGCGGTGAGTTCGAACGGAACGACCTTCTCGTCTTCCTTCCGATCGGTCGACTTGAGCACCGGGTACTGCTTCGCGGTGCCGTTCTTCACCTCGAGATCGAACTGCTTTTGATTCGCGAGCACCGCCGCGTACGCCGCGTCAGCCTGGTACTTCACGTCTTGCGACGAGTCGCGAACGTTGGCGTAGCGCTTGGCGGCTGCCTGGAACTGGAACGAGTTGTAGAGGCACTCCGCGAGATAGAATTCCATCTCGTAGGCGTTCTTCGAGCGGGGGAAGCGCTGCAGGTAGCCGTCGTACGCCTTCGCAGCGGTCTCGAACGCGGCCTTGGCCTGATCGAACTTGCCCTCCTGCTTGTAAACGAGCGCTTGCTGGTGGTGATAAATCGCCGTCGAGTAGAGCGACTTCTCGGCGAGCTCTCCGGCCGCCTGGACGACGTCGGGATCTCGTTTCCACTTCTCGTGCCACGGAGTTCCCGGCACGAACATGTTCGAGAGCTTGCTGGCTTCGGCGAACGCTTCTTCGAGGCGGCGATCGCGCTCGTAGGCCTGCACGATGCGCTGCTGAATCTTGGGCGCGTCCTTGTTGAGCGGGTCCTTCTGCAGCACCAGGCGGTAGGCCTCGATCGCTTCGGGGTGCTTCGTCTGATCGAAGTACACGTCGGCCATGCGCCGGTAGACCTCGCCCTCGTAGCGGCGGCCGCCGAGCTTGGCGAAGGTCTCCTGCGCCTTGGCGAGTGAGCCCCACTTCTCGTCGACGAAGCTGATGGCGGTGTACTGGAGCGCTTCGTTGCGCAGGTCTCCGCCGACTTCTTCTTCGCCCTTCTTCTTGGCTTCGCCCTCGTAGAAATCGACCAGCGCGAGGAAGCGGCCGACGGCTTCGTCGAACCGATCCATGCGGTAGTAGGTCCACCCGAGCTTGTAGAGCGCCTTGTCGTAGAGCGGGTGCTTCGAGTCGGCGACCGCGTGCTCGTAGGCCTCGATGGCCTTGGGCAGCGCGTCGGGCACGTCGTACGCGTCGAAGTAGTACTCGCCGATGCGCACCCAGGCTTCGGTCGTGAAGCGCGACTTCGGGTAGCGCGCGATCAGCTGCTGGTACGAGGCGAGGCCGGCGATGAAGTCTTCCTGCTTCTCCTGGCAGTAGCCGAGCAGGTACCAGCTGGCGTCGTTCAGCTTGTAGGTCGGGAAGTCGTTGAGCAGCCGCTGGTAGAGCGCGATCGACTTGCTGAAGTCGATCTTCGGCTCGGGCGGCGGAGTCGGGTTCTTCTCGGGGTCGAGCTTCTTGAGCGTCTCTTCGTACTCGCGCATCGCGACCGCGTGATCGTCGGAGCTGCGCTCGTAATAGAGCTCGGCCAGACGGAACATCACGTCGGGCGTGTAGCGCTGGTCATTCGGGTACCGCTGCAGGAACTCTTCGAACGCGGCGATGGCGTCGAGACGTTCACGGCGCTCGAGCACTTCGAGATCGCGAATGGCCTTTTCGTACGAGTTGGCGAGCGTGTTGCGCTTCTCCTCGTACTTCTTCTCGACCAGCAGCTGCACCTCGCGCTTGAACTCGCGCGACTCGGCTTCGTACAGCTCGATGGCTCGCGAGATTTCCTCGAGCTGTGCCTGCTGATCGGCCGAGACCTTGAGGCCATCGAGGTACCGCGGCTTGGGCTTCTCGCTCGGAGCCGCGTCGTTCTTCGCGCTGTCCGACGCGCTGGGCAGCTGCGGCATGCCCGGGATGCCGGCGTCGGCGACTCCCGCGTCAGCCACGCCAGCGTCGGCCTTGCCCTTGCCCTTCGGCTGAGCGAGCGCGACCGACGCGCACAACAGGCTGAAGAAGAGGAGGGTGCGCATCAGTCGACGTCCTTGAGCACTTCCTTGAACTCTTCATCGAGCTGCTTGAGTTCCCGGTCTTTCTGGGAGGCCAGCTTTTGAATGCTCGAGGTCTTGTCCTGCTTGCGCTGGAACGAGACGTCGACCACGCCGACGTCGGCCTTGAGCACCAGGTCGTAGAAGCTCTTGTGCACGCGGCGGAAGCTGTCGAACGCGATGCGGCCGACGAGGTTGCGGGTCTCTCCGGTGACGGTGGTGGTCTCAGCGCGGTAGCCCTCGAGGAGCTGCTGCTCGAGCAACACCTGCTCGCGGAGCTTCTGGGCCTTCTGCGCGACGCGATCGCGAACGATGGTCTTGCTGCGCGTGACGCGCTCTCGCAGCGCGTTGCAGTCGGCGCGCACCACATCGGCGCGCAGCAGCACCTTCTGCGCGTCTCCCGACAAACCCTGACGCGCCTGAGCGAGCAGCTGGCGTTCCTGCTCGAGCACGGTGGCGTATTCGGTCTTCAGCTGGCCTTCGCCGCCGACCGCCTTGTCGGCGTTGTTGCGCTCCGAGAGCAGCTGCGCGCGGAGCTCGTCGAGCTGCACCTGCATGCCCTCGAGCGCACGCTGCTCGAACGTCACCTTCTCGAGGAACGCCTTCTCGTCTTCGGGGCGGTTCTTGCGCTGCGTGCGCGTGTCGTCGACGAACTTGCGAATCGCGGTGAGCTGCGCGTTCTGCGACTGAATCTCGACGCCCAGCTGGAAGGCCGTCTTCTCGAGCGCGTCGATGGTGCCCTGCATGCGTTCTTTGCGCTGACGCACCTGCTCGGTGGTGGTGGGCAGGGTGTCGATGCGCTTCTTGATCTCGAGCTGCTGCTGCTTGAGTGCTCCGAGCTGCCGCTTCTGCTCGTCGTTCATCAGATCGTCGACGAGGAACTCTTCGATCTTGGTGAGCTGCGCTTCGGCGCGGGTGAGCGAGGTGTCGACCGCGTCAGCGCGCGTGTAGCCTTCCTGCAGCACGGGGAAGCTCTCGACGCCGCGCTCATCGAGCGAGCGCAAGATGCGGTCGGCGATGGCGCGTGACTCTTCGATGCCCTTGCGGCTGGCGTCGAGCGCGCTGGTGATCTCGACGGCCTCGGCGACTTCTTGCCGCGTCGAGGCCCACTTGAGCGCGACCGGCGGCAGCAGCTTGGTCACGTCGAGGGTCTTCTCGTTTCGCGCGAGCAGCTCGTCGAAGTACTGCACCGGATCTTTGTTGACCGTCAGCAGCGCGTCGATCTCGTCGCGCACCGGCGCGTAGGCGTTGATGACCTGGTTGTAGGTGTCGATCGCGTCTTCGTACTTCTGCAGCTTCTGCAGCAGCGTGCCCTGCAGAATCTTGGCTTCCGGCGCGAGCACCGAGTCTTCGGCGACCAGCAGCAGCACTTCGGTGGCGTTCTTCGCGCGCTCGAGCTCTCCCTTGCGCACGTAGCTCCACGCGATTTCGTAGAGCGAGTCGGGGAAGTTGTCGCTCTGCTGCGGAATGCGCGCGTAGCGATCGATGGCTTCGTCGTACTTGCCGACCTCGAAGTACACGCGGCCCATCGAGAGCTCGGCGAGCTCCTTCACCTGACGTTCCTTGTCGTCGCGCGCAGCCGCCTGGGTGACGGCGAGGAACTGCGCGAGCGCCTGGTCCCACTGCTTCAAGCGCACGTAGCCGACGCCGATGAAGTACGCCGACTGCACGTGGAAGGGGCCTGACTGATCTCCCGCGAGCACCTGGAAGATGGTGCGGCTGCGGTTGACGCGATCTTCGACGCTCAGGTCTTGCCGTCGGAACATCCACTTCGCGTAGACGTAGGTCAGCTCGGGCGGGAGCGAGCCACCCGACAGCCCGCGCGCCTGATTGATGTACTCGTCGATGCCGGTGAACTCGTTGAGCCGTCCAGCGATCTCGAGGTACCGCGCCAGCGCTTCCTTGTAGTGGCCCGCGCGGAGGCCGAGCAGCTGGCGCAGGTAGAGGCGCGAGCCGAGGTAGTTCTTCTGCTGGTAGAGCGAGTCGGCCAGATAGAAGAGCGCGTCGGGGAAGCGCGGCGACTTCTGGAAGTCCTTGTTGGCGACCAGGTCGTAGAAGAGCACCGCGGCCGTCGCGTAGTCGTTGAGCAGGTACTGAATTTCGCCGTCGGAGAAGCGCTGCAGGCGCGCCGCCTCGTCGGACGTCTCCTCGCGCAGGGTGTACTGCTTCTCGACGAGCTCGATGTTGTTGCGAGCGACTTCGATCTGCTTGGCGACTTCTTCGACCTGGCCCTGAAGCTCAGCGGCCGAGACCTTGCCGCGCTGCGCGTGCGCCGCGGTCGCCAGCAGGACGAGGACGAGCAACGCGGCTCGCATGATCACTTCGCTTCAGAGTTGGGAGGCGTCGCGGCCGCGTCTCCCGCCGAAGGCGCCCGAACCGACTGGTCCTTCGTGGATGAGATGTCGTAGCGAATGGCCGGCTTGTCCTTGATGTCGGACGTGATGCCGCCCTTCTCGAAGCCGACCACCTTCACGGTGGTGACCTTGCCCGCCTCGGCGTTGAAGGTCTGGTTCGACTGGAGCTTGAACTTGTAGCCCTCGAGGTAGCTGAAGATGCCGTAGCCATGGCCGCGATAGACCATGCGCACGGCGATCTGGTGATTGCCGGGCACGATGCGACCGTTGAAGATCTCGAACTCTTCGCGCTTGTCGAGATCGCCGTTGGCGTCGACCTTGGTGAAGATCGGCGCTCCGTCGAGGGCGTAGGCGACCGACTCGAGAATGAACTGAGCGCCCATCTCGTTGCGGTGGAAGATCACCGCGCGCGCTCCTGAAGAGAGATCGCCGCCGAGCACCGTTTCCTGCAGCAGCAGCAGGCGCGCCTTGGTGCGGAAGATCTTTTCCTTCAGATCGACGACCTGTTCCTCGAGCGTTTTCACGCGCGTGGTGAAAGCTTCGTCAGCGGTCTGCGGATCTGCGGCGGGCGTCGAGACGGGAGCCACGGGCACACCGCCGTCCTGTGCGAACGCGGCGCCAGCCAGCAGCGCGACCAACAACCCCCCCAAACGGAACATGTCTACTGGCCGCCCTTCTTGAGCTCAGTGAGCACGAGCTTGGCGACGTCCTTGAGCGTGTCGAACACGCCCACTCCGGTCGGCGCCACGGCCTGGCGCTCGGTCACGTTGCGCGGGTTGAGCACCTTGCGCAGTTCCTCGACAGGAACCGCGTTGGGCAAGTCGCGCTTGTTGTACTGCATGACGAAGGGAATCTTGTCGAGGTCGTAGCCCTGTTCCTTCAAGTTGATGCGCAGGTTGTCGAGCGACTCGATGTTCGCTTCCATGCGCTCGACCTGCGAATCGGCCACGAACACCACGCCGTCGACGCCCTTCAAGATCAGCTTCCGGCTCGCGTCGTAGAAGACCTGACCGGGCACCGTGTAGAGGTGGAAACGGGTCTTGAAGCCGCGGATTTCACCAAGCGACAGCGGGAGGAAGTCGAAGAAGAGCGTGCGATCGGTCTCGGTCGAGAGGGAGATGAGCTTCCCTTTCGTCTCGGGATTCGTCTTGTTGTAGATGTACTGCAGGTTCGTCGTCTTCCCGCACAAACCGGGGCCGTAGTAGACGATCTTGCAGTTGATCTCGCGGCTTGAGTAGTTGATGAACGACATCGCGCGGGGTCTCTTTCTTACTCAGAGAAAAGGTTGTCGATGTCGGCGTCGGAGATCTCGGCGAACGGCGAGCCGGCTCCAGGCACCGAGGCGCGGGCAGTGAGCGCCGCGAAGATCTTCTCGAGCTCGTCGGAGGCCTTCTTGATGCGCAAGCGCACCAGGCCGAGCGACGTTCTGTTGTCGAAGATCACCACGAGCACGACCCGCCCGCCGACCAGCGTCATGTAGAGCGAGTCCTTCGCGCCCTCATGGAATTGGTTGGGGAATTCGTTCTCGCCGATGAGTTTGGCGAGGCCGCCCATCGCCGCCACGTTGCCGGCGGTGAGAGAGGCAAGAGAGGTCGTGTCGATGTTGTGGGTCTGACCAGCTGCCGAGATCAGTTGCCCATTCTTATCGACGAGGAAAACCACCTTCGCGTTGGCGTCCTTCGTGAGTCGGTCGCACACCGCGTTGATCCGGTGGAACTCCTCTTCGTACATCACCAGCTGCGAGGCCATGAGGTGGAGGTGCTCCTGTCAAAACGGTTCGAGCGGTCTATCAGACGGTCTCAGGTTGTGCACGCTTTGAGAAGGGCGAAAGCTCCGTCGTGTCGGGGGGCTGCGTGACATCGAGGGTGATGTAGCAGTGACTCAGTCGGAGCGGTCATTTCTTCAGGCAGCATGGTGGTTGAGGTTAGTCTCCGCAGGGTGCTCCGCCTGATCGTTGCAGCCACGGTGCTGTCGTCTGCCGCGTTCGCACAACCCGCCGTCACCTCCAGTGGGCCTTCGAAGAGTCCGGGGTGGACTGACGAGGCAGCCCAGGTTCGCCTGCACTACGGGGCTTCGATTCGAAACGGAGTCGAAGACGATGGTGGCCCGGGCCTCACGTATTCAGGCGTGACTCCGAACGATCTCGCCGGAACGGCGTGGCTGTGGTTCCTGCTGGGCGATCACCTCGGAGTCACCGGCAGCTTCGCGCGCGAGGCGTTCAGCCTGATCCATCAAGGCACGGTCGTGACACAGGGTGGGCTGATTCGCTTTTCGCTCGGCCCGACTGGCCGCGTTCGTCTCGGCCCCGTGCGGCTCGAAGCCGCGGTCTCGTACGCCTTTCACCAGATTCCAGTCTTCGGCACCGTCAACACGCCGAGCTTCACGCCCGCTCCACGCCACGGAATTTTGCTCGCCGCGCGCGGCCTCGTCGATCTGGGGCCGGTCACGCTCGAGGGGCGATTCGAAGCGACGCCCGGTCTCGCGCAGCCGACGGTCGCCGCGACGTCGCTCGGCTTCGGTGCGGGCGGTGGCGTGCGCGTGCAGCTCTTCCGCACCGGTTTCTTGAAGTGGGGTCTGCTCGCCGAGGCGCTGTGGCAGACCGATGGGCTGACCGGCGCGGCGTTGACGGCACGCCAGAGCGTGGTGCGCGTGGGCGGCGCGATCGACGTGCAGTGGAAGGACCCCGCACTCGAGAAGGCCGTCACGACGGGCGCGCTGTCGTTCACCGTGCGTGGTGAGAACGGTCCGCTCTCCGGCGCGGTGGTGACCGTCGACGTCGGAGCGACACACCGCACGCTGACCACCGACGCGCAGGGCAAGGGCGAGCTCCTCGATCTCGAGCCCGGTGAAGTGACCGCGAGCGCGACGCTGGCGGGTTACGAGCGCGGCGAGTCGAAGGCGGCGCTCGCCGTCGGAGAGACACGCGCGGTCGAGCTGGTGCTGAACAAGGAGAAGCCGAAGGTCGGCGGGCTCGTGGTTCGCATCTTCAACTTCGACGGCAAGGTCGCGGTGGCGAATGCCACGGTCGAGCTGAACGGCACGGCGAACAAGAGCGACGCCTCGGGCTCGGCGAGCTTCGCGGGCCTCGCACCCGGGCCGGTGTCGGTGAAGGTGACGGCTCCGGGCTTCACGCCGGGTGAAGAAGCGGCGTCGATCGTCGCGGGCACCAATGCCGAGCTCGTGGTGACGCTGGTGCCGGAGAAGAAGCGTGTGCCGGCGACCTTGAGCGGTCAGGTGCGCAGCGCGCGCGGCGGAAAGCCGGTGGCGGCGCAGCTGGAGATCAAGGAACTCAAGCAGAGCATCGCCTGCGAGCAGGGCGGCACGTTCTCCGTGCAGATCCCCGGCGGGAAATACACGGTGCGCATCACGGCGCAGGGCTTCGTCACTCAAACCAAAGCCGTCTCCGTGCAGGACGGCGATCAGGCCATCTTCAACATCGACCTCGCTCCGAAGTGATCTCTTCCCGAGTCGCGCTCACAGCGCTCGCGGTCCTCGCCTTTGGCGGCTGCGGGAAAGACTCGTCTGATCCACCCGGCATTCCGGTGGCGAAGAGCAACGACGCGGGGACGAGCGCCCCGCCTGCTCCGTCGGCCAAGAAGCCTGTCGGTCAGCTCGAGGCGCCGGTCGGCACGGTGACGCTCGAGCGCGGAACTGAAAAGCGCGCGGCGAAGGCCGAGCCGCTCTTCGTGGGAGACGTGATCGACACCGGCGCCGACAGCACGGCGAACCTGCGCTTCGGCGGAGATCGTGTGGTCGAGCTCGGGCCCGACGGTCGCTTCGAGGTCGGTGAAGACGGCGCCGGTGTCTCGCTGAACGTGGTCGACGGTCTGGTGCTCACTCGGGTGAAGAACACGCCGGCTCAAGAAGAGGGCTCGGTGCTGGTGACCATCTCGACTCCGTTCGGTCTGACGCGCGTGGGCAGCGCCGAGCTGTCGCTGAAGGTGAAAGACGGAGCAGCCGACGTCGACGTGAAGTTCGGAGAGATCGAGCTCATCAACAAGAACGGCGAAGTGCAGAAGCTCGGCGCGGGCAAGAAGGGCTTCCTGGGCCAGGTGCGCGAGCTGCCCGAGATTCCGCTCACCATCGTCGTCACCGCGGGCAAGGCGGAGCTGAAAGCGAAGGACAGCAAGACCTTCGTGGCGATCAACCCGAAGAAACTGCCGGCGCTGAAGGCGGGCGACACGGTGCGCGTGAAGGACGGGCGGTTTGCGCTCGCTCCGGAAGGCAGCTCGACGCGCGTGGTGTTGCTCAAGGGCACCGAGGTCGGAATCGTCGAGGCGCGCAAGGGACTGGGCGGCGACGCGACGGCGCTCGACGTGCAGAAGGGCGAGCTGGAAGTGGCTGCGCCTCCCGGGCAGAGCACGCGGGTCGGTGTCGCTCCGGGGTTGACGCTGGTGAGCGATCTCGGCGGGCAGTTCACGCTGCGCCGCACGGGGAGCGGTTTCGACATCGACGCGCTCGCGGGCGACGTGAAGATCGAACGTGAAGGTGAAGCGCCGCAGACTGTTCCGGGCGGGCAGAGCGCGAGCGTGCCGCTCAAGGGCAAGCCCGCGGTGCGCGCCGCGAACAAGGAAGCGATCGTCTTGCCGCCGAAGAACGTGCGGCTGTTCCATTCGGGGTTGAAGAAGATCTCGCTGGCGTGGGACGACGATGACGCGAAGGAGTGGCGCTTTCAGCTCGCGACGGACCCCGGCTTCACGACGCTGGTGCGCGACGGCATCGTGCACGACCCGTTCGTGAGCGTGCCGGTGACGGGCAAGGGTTGGTTCTGGCGGGTGCTGAAACCCGACGGCAAGACGGAAGCGAGCAAGGGCAGCGTCACGTTCGCCGCCGAGCCGAAGACCGCCGATCTCTCGCGCGTGAAGAACGAAGTGCGCGCCGGCAGCGAGACCACGACCATTCACTTCCAGGACAAAGACAAGCCGCCGATGGTGACCTTCCTCTGGAACAAGGAAGAGGGCGCGGCGAAGTACGTGGTGAAGGTGTACCGCGAGGGACAGCTGTCCTCGACGGTCGCCGAGCGCACGGTGACCGACGAGCAGGTGTCGCTCCCCGAGAACACGCTCGCCGAGGGCAACTACCTGTGGTCGGTGACACCGCTCGACGGGAAGGGCGGCGAGCTGAAGGGCGGCCGCATGAACAAGCTGCACATGACCTTCGACAATGGCGTCGCGGCGCTGGCGATCAAGACGCCGCGCAACGGAGACGCGGGCGGCAAGACGGTGAAGACCTCGGGCTTGGTGCCGGTGGGCGCGAAGCTGTTCATCAACGGGCGCGCGGTGGAGCTCGACGAGCACGCGCGCTTCGACACGTCGGTCAGTCCGCTCGCGGGCGGAAGACTGGTGTACAGACTCGTCACGGGCGGCGCGGAGTCGTGGACGGTGCGGACCGTGAGGGGGAAGTGAGCGACAGAGCCGTGAGCACTCCACAGGCACGCATGGCCATCGGCGAGATGGCGGTGAAGGCCTACGGAAAGTACTTCCTCGTGCGGAAGCTGGCCGAGGGCGGCATGGCGGAGATCTTTCTCGCCAAGTCGGTCGGCGTCGAAGGCTTCGAGAAGAACGTCGTCATCAAGCGGATGCTGCCGCACCTGTCGACCGCTCCGGACTTCGTGAGCATGTTCCTCGACGAGGCGCGGCTCGCGGCGTCGCTGGCGCACCCCAACATCGTGCAGATCAGCGACCTCGGTCTCGCCGACGGCTGCTACTTCATCTGCATGGAGTACTTGGCGGGCGAGGACTTCGCCACGGTGCTCCGCACGGCCAAGCGCCGCAACGAGCACACGCCGCTCAACGTCGTGCTGCGGGTGCTCGGAGAGACGGCGGTGGGCCTGCACTTCGCGCACGAGGCGTTGGACCCGAAGGGCCAGCCGCTGCAGCTGGTGCATCGCGACATCTCGCCGTCGAACATCTTCATCACCTACTCGGGCCAGGTGAAGGTGCTCGACTTCGGCATTGCCAAGGCCGAGTCGCGCGCGACGGCGACGGGCGCGGGCGTGGTGAAGGGCAAGTACCAGTACATGTCGCCGGAGCAGGCGCGCGGTGACGCGATCGATCGCCGCAGTGACGTGTTTTCGCTCGGAGTTTCGCTCTACGAGGCGGTCACGCAGCAGCGGCCTTTCGCGCGCGACACCGATCTCGCGGTGCTGAAGGCCGTGTTGGAAGGCGACTACCAGCCGGTGCGTGCGCTGCGGCCCGATCTCCCGCTCGAGGTCGAACAGATCATCAACCGCGCGATGGCTCAGGAAGCGCAGCACCGCTACCCGAGCGCGATGGCCATGGCGCAGGACATCGAGAAGTTCATCGGCGCGACGACCTCGGCTTCGGGTGGTCAGGCGCTGGTGAACTTCATGGCCGGTTTCTTCGGGCCGGAGCGCGTGAAGAGCAAGACGCGCATCGAATCGCTCGAGGAGCTCGCCAAGCGCGGCGTCGACGTGCCGGGCCATTCGAACCCGCTCTCGCCGAAGACCGACGTGGGCGTGCTGGTGCAGCCGAGCCAGGACCGCACGGGCGTGCTGGTCACTCCGGGCGTGAAGACCGACCCGGCCTCGGGCGGCTCGAAGAAGCCGTGGGCGCTGGTGGCGGGCGCGTTGGTGCTCGGGGTCGTCGGCGCGGTGGTGGTGACGAAGCTGCTCAACCCAACAACGGTCGTGGTGCCGCCTCCTCCGCTCGTGCTGGTGGTCGATGCGGGGCCGCCGGTGTTGCCCGCGCCGGTCATCGACGCCGGACCCGCGGTGGTGGCCGAGGTGATCGACGCGGGCGCGGCCGAGGAGCCGGCGGTCGACGCGGGCGCGAAGGTGTCGACGAAGCCGGTGTCGCTGACTCCGGTGATCGTCATGAAGCGCATCAACACCGTGAAGGGCCGCATTCAGAAGTGCTTCCAGGAGCACAAGGGTGAGCTGCCCACGCCGCAGGGCGTGCTGAAGGTGGAATTCGAGATCGCCTCGTCGGGCAAGGTGACGACCGTGACGACGTCGCTGCCGGGGACGGGCGTGTCGAAGTGCGTCGAGGCGTCGATTCGAGCGGCGGGTTTCCCGCGGCACGTCGATCAGGCGATTCGGGTGCCGCTGCCGCTGACGTGGGACGTGCGCACGCCGGGCTGAGTTCGTGTCGCTTTAGAGATCGCGGCGCGAGGCAAGTGCGCGCGCGAGCGTCGCTTGATCGGCGAACTCGAGATCGCCGCCCATCGGAATGCCCTGCGCGAGACGAGTGACCTTCACGCCGATCGGCTTGAGCAGACGCGTCAGGTAGAGCGCGGTCGCTTCGCCTTCGACATCGGGGTTGGTGGCGACGATGACTTCTTCGATCGGCGCTTCCTGCAGGCGGAGGATCAGCTCTTTGATGCGCAGCTGCTCGGGGCCGATGCCTTCGAGCGGCGAGAGCACTCCGTGGAGCACGTGGTAGCGGCCCTTGAACTCGCGCGTGCGCTCGATGGCGAGCTCGTCGGCGATGCCTTCGACCACGCACACCAGCTTGTCGTCGCGACGCGCGTCGGCGCAGAACTGACAGAACGTGCCTTCGGGACCGTCGTGGAGGCTGAAGCAGCGGTTGCAGAGCTTCACCTTGTCGACGACTTCGTTGAGCGCCGTCGCGAGGCCGCGCGCGTATTCCGGAGGCGAACGCAGCACGTGGAACGCGAGGCGCTGCGCGGTCTTCTCACCGATGCCGGGGAGCTTCGCGAGCTGGGCGACGAGGCGGTTGATCGCGTCCGGGGTCATCGAATCACGGCGTGATGCCGGGGATCTTGATGCCGCCGCTCACTTTGCCGAGCTCGGCCTGCATGTGCTCGCGGCTGGCCTGCAGCGCGGAGTTCACGGTGGCGATGACGAGGTCTTCGAGCATTGCGATGTCGTTCGGGTCGACGGCGGCGGCGGCGATCTTGATGCTCTTGATCTCCTGGCTGCCCGAGACCTTCACGGTGACGAGATCGTTCTGCGACTTCTTCTCGATGAGTTCTTCGGCGAGCTCCTGCTTCCGCTTCTCGATCTTCTCGGTGAGCTTGTTCGCCTGTCGGATGAAGTAGTTGAGATCGACGCCGGGCATGTGAACTCCAAATTGCGTGGTGAAAGTGGGGTGGCCTTAGTCGACCGCAGGGCCCGCGTCACCCTCGTCACTCGACGAAGCGGCGGCGGGCGCACCCGACGGGCGGGAGACGGGCTCGAGGTAGGCGATGTGCTCGAGCGCTCCGCCGAGGTGACGGATCACGTTCTTGAGCGCGGGGTGGGCGCGGACTTTTTGCTCGATGGTCTTTTCCCGGCTCGAGCGATCGCTGGCTTCGACCTCGGCGATGCTCTTCGGAGCGCTCTGCAGCGCGGCGGCGCTGGTGTCTTCGAGCAGCTTGATGGGGCGGCCGAGCGACTTGGTGAGCTCGCCTTCGATCATCGCGCGCGACATGCCGATGATCTGCGAGCGGTGGAAGGCCGCGTCGGGCGGGAAGGCGAGTTTCACGCCTTCGGGAGTGAAGCCGAGGAAGCGGGCGTAGCTGAGCGACTTGCCGTGGCGCGGTGAGGCGTCGCGAATCGCGTCGACGGCGCGGCGCCAGCGATCGTCGTCGCTCGACGGTGCGCGAGCAGGAGCCGCGGCGATGGGTGCGGGAGGCTCTTCGTCGAAGTCGGGTGGTGGCTCGTCGGGCGGAGGCGGTTCCGGGCGCTCGTCGAACTTCTGAACGGGCTTTTCTTCGGGGAGACAGTCGCCTGATGCGCAGCCTTCTGCGCTCGTCGCTACGGGGACCGGTGCCGGGAGGACCCGGTTCACGAGCCGTACTCCGGTGTCGCTCGTCGTTGTGTTGCTCGGGCTTGCGTTCGTGTTGCGCGAGTTCGTGTTACCGGCGTTGCTTGCGTTCGCGTTGCCAGCATTCGCGTTGCCAGTGTTCGCGTTGCCGGCGTTGCTGCCGTTCGAGTTGCTGGCGTTCGTGGGCCGGCCGTTTGCGTTGCTCGTGTTGGCGTTGCCGGCGTTGCTTCCGTTCGCGTTGCCAGCGTTCGCGTTGCTCAGGTTCGCGGGCTGGCCGTTCGCGTTGCTCGCGTTCGCGTTGCTCGTGTTCGCGTTGCCAGCGTTCGCGTTGCTCAGGTTCGCGGGCCGGCCGTTCGCGTTGCTCGCGTTCGCGTTGCTCGTGTTCGCGTTACCAACGTTCGCGTTACCAACGTTCGCGTTACCAACGTTCGCGTTACCAACGTTCGCGTTGCCAGCGTTTGCGGCACGGCCGATCGCCGTGCTCGCGTTCGCGGCGCTCGCGTTCGCGGCGCTCGTGTTCGCGGCGCTCGTGTTCGCGGCGCTCGTGTTCGCGGCGCTCGTGTTCGCGGCGCTCGTGTTCGCGGCGCTCGTGTTCGCGGCGCTCGTGTTCGCGGCGCTCGCGTTTGCGTTGCTCGCGGGGGTTGGCCGTTGCTGCGCCGGCGCTGTGCTCGGCTGGTCAACCCTCACCCCGACCCTCTCCCTCGCGGGAGAGGGGGTGTCAGGCGCGAAAGGGTGGTTGACCGGAGCGACCTCCAGGCGCTCCGGTACCCGTCAGTTTCTCGACGCGAGCGATGAGCTCGGGCAACGCCGCCGCCGGAGCCAGATGCAGGCCCTTCAGCAACGACATCTCGAGGGCCAGCTTCGGCTGCGGCGCGCGCGAAATTTCCCACGCTGAGGTGTGCACCACGTCGAACAGTCGCGCGACCTGCGCCGCGTCACTCTCACGCGCCAGCGCAACGACCGCTTCGCGATCGGACTCCGCGAGCTCTTCAGGCGCAGCGCCCGTCGCCTTGGCGACGAACACGTGGCGCAGGTGCAGCGCGAGATCATCGGCGAGCTGGCGCAGATCGACTCCGCGGTTCCACAGCTCCTCGACGTGCCCCAGCATCACCGCCGCGTCGCGCTTGATGAGCGACGACGCGATGGCGTGAATCACCGTGCGATCGATCGCTCCGAGCGCTTCGGCGACGTCGTTGTCGGTGGGCGAGGTGCCGCACGCCGCGATCACCTGATCGAGCAGCGACAGCGCGTCACGCATGCCGCCTTCCGACTGGCGCACGATCATCGACAGCGCCGACCCGCTCACCTTCACGTTCTCGAGCGCCGCGATTTCCTGCAGGCGCTTCAACATCGCGGCCGCCGAGATGCGCCGGAAGTTGTGCCGCTGGCAGCGCGAGAGAATGGTGTCGGGCAGCTTGTGCGCCTCGGTGGTCGCGAAGATGAACTTCACGTGACCGGGTGGCTCTTCGAGCGTCTTCAACAGCGCGTTGAAGGCGGCCTGCGAGAGCATGTGGACTTCGTCGATGATGTAGATTTTGAATCGACTGCCCGAGGGCATGTACTTCGCGTTCTCACGAATCTCGCGAACGTTCTCGACGCCGTTGTTCGACGCACCGTCGATCTCCGCGACGTCGGTCGAGGTGCCGTCGCGAATCTCCGTGCACGCCTTGCACACGCCGCATGGGTTCGCCGTGGGGCCCTTCTCGCAGTTCAGCGCGCGCGCGAGCAGACGCGCGGCGGTGGTCTTGCCGACGCCACGCGGGCCCGCGAACAGGTACGCGTGCGCGACCCGGTCGAGCTTGATGGCGTTCTCGATGGTGCGAACGACGTGCTCTTGCCCGGTCATGGCCTCGAAGGCCTGCGGGCGGTATTTGCGAGCGAGAACCGTGTAGCTCATGCAGCCCTGATTACAGCGTGGCGTAGACGAACGCGAAGCACATCTCGTCGCTCGTGCCCTCACCCCAGGTCACTGCCGCATTGGTCGGGTTGTCCCACGTGCAGTCGAGCGAGATGCCGGTGTTGTTCGGCAGCTGGAACGCCGTCTTGCGGAAGTACTGCGTCTGCCAGTGGAAGTCCCACCGCGGGATGTCGACGATGCACTCGTTGGCGGTGCCGCCGGTCATTTTGATCTTCGTCCCCTTGGTGTGCATGTGCGGGAGGAAGCCCCAGAGGTTGAGCGGGAAGCCGAAGGAGTTGGGGAACGTCTCCTTGTGGTTGTACGCCGTCGCGCCCGCGGGGATGTTGAAGTTGTCGGCCACGAGCGGGATCAGGTACGCGCTGCGCTCGTTGCCGGTGCCGTACATCAGCTTCACCGACGTCTGATCAGGGACCGCGCCGTTCTCGGTGTTGTAGTGAACCTGCAGCGCGATGACCTCGTTGGGGTTCACGCGAATGCCGGTGCCCGAGGGGAAGACCACGGCCGAACCACCCGGAGCCCACGCGCCGAGCGTTCCGTTGGTGTTCACGTTCGCTCCACCGAAGCACTCCCAGCCCGGAGTCGCGTCTTGCGCGTCCTTCGTGGTCGCCGCGCTGCGGGGCACGATGTACATGATCACGTGGTGCACGACCTGACGTGAGCCGGGCACGATGTCGTAGCCCGTCACCACCTGCTGCTGCGCGAGCGCGGGGTCGATGATGAAGCAGCGATAGTCGTCACGCAGCGTCGGCGTGTACGCGACCGTCATCTGCTTGGTGAGGTCGACCTTGGCCAGCGTCTCGGGCGGGTTCGCCGGCGCGGGAGCATCAGCCGGGTTGCCCTCGAGCACGCCGTTCTGGAACCACTGCTGGAAGGTGTCGATCTGCGCCTGCGTGAGCGTGCGATCGCCGACGAACGGACCACCGCACTGCTGCGTCGCGAGCCAGGGCGGCATGCGCTTGTTGGCGGTCGCGTCGGCCATCAGCGGGGCCTTGAGCTTCGCGGCGTCGTACGAGTCGAGCGCGAACGGAGCGATGCCGCCCGCGGTGTGGCAGCCGTTGCAGCTGCTCTGCGTGATGGGCAACACGTCCTTGTAATAGGTGGGGCCGGTCGCGCCGTTGCCTCCGCCCGCGGTGCCGCCTCCAGTGCCACCGCCGCCGCCCGTACCGGTCATGGGGTTGTTGCCACAGGACATGGCGAAGACGACGAGAGTCAGCAGCGCGTGGGGACGAAGCATGGCGGCGGACTTGAGCACCAGCGGTGAGGCGCACGCAACGGCCCCGGAGTAAGGACCGCGGCTCGAATGGAAACGCTCGTGATGACCCTTCTGACTGCTGCTCCGACGCCCGTGACCGACACTGCTTTTCTCCGCGAGTTCGCCGAGACGCGGCGCTACCTCTCGGGGCGGCCTGGGTCGGTGAAGGTCACTCCCGATGGCAAGAGCGCGCTGTTTCTTCGCAGCGGTCCGCGCGATCCACGCCTCTCGTTGTTCGAGCTCGATCTCGCCACGCAGGAAACCAAAGAGCTGCTGACGCCCGAGCAGGTGTTGAATGGCGCGGCGGAAGTGCTGACCGCGGCAGAGAAGGCGCGACTCGAGCGGCTGCGGGTCTCAGCGCGCGGTTTCACGAGCTACCAGCTCTCTCCGGACGCTTCGAAGATCCTCCTCGCGTTGTCGGGAAAGCTCTACGTCGTCACGCGAGCCGACAAGAAGGTGATGCAGCTGAAGACGGGTGAGGGCGCGTGCATCGACTTCAAGTTCTCACCTGACGGCAAGAGCGTGGCGTACGTGCGCGAGAACGACGTGCGCACCATCGACCTCGCGAAGAACGTCGAGCGCGCGGTGACGACGGGTGGCACTGAGCTCAAGCCGCACGGCCTCGCGGAGTTCGTCGCGCAGGAAGAAATGGATCGCATGGAGGGCTTCTGGTTCTCGCCCGACTCCGCGTCGATCGCATACCAGGAGACGGATCACACCGGCGTCGAGGTGTTCGCGGTCGCCGACCCGATGCACCCCGAGAAGGCGGGCGACCAATTCTTCTACCCGCGCGCCGGAAAGAAAAACGCAACCGTTCGGTTGCATGTCGTGAAGGTGAGCGGAGGCAAGCCGACCGAGCTCAAGTGGGACGCGGCGGCTTTTCCGTATCTCACGCGCGTGTCGTGGCGCGGACCGCTGGCGCTGCTGGTGATGAACCGCGAGCAGACGAAGATGCAGTACCTGAGCGCTGATCCGAAGACCGGCAAGACGTCGCTGCTCGTCGAAGAGAGCGACGAGATCTGGCTCAACCTGCACGCGGGGCTCCCGATGTGGGTCGGCGCTGAGACCGGCTTCTTCTGGCTCACGGAGAAACACGGCGCGTTCGAGCTCGAGCTGCGCAAGCCCGATGGCTCGTTGGGCGCGAGCTGGGTGAAACCGGAGATGGGCTTCGGTGACGTCGTCGGCTTCGACGCGAAGAGCAAGACGCTCTACTTCACGGGCGGCGCCGACCCGACGAAGCGCAAGGTGTTCGCGGTGACCGACGCGGGCGCGCCGCGCGAAGTCGCGGTGGGTGGTGACTACGTGACGGTCGGCGAGCTCACGGGCGGCGGCGCGTGGCTGGCGATCACCTCGACCTCACTCGAGCAGATGCCGTGGACAGTGGTGGCGAAGAGCGACGGCACGGGCGCGGTGAAGGTGCCGAGCGTGGCCGTGGAGCCGGCGATGAAGTTGGCGATGAACATCGAGCAGCTCCCGAACGACGGCATGTGGACTGCGGTGATTCGGCCCAACTCGGGGTTCGACGCGAAGAAGAAGTACCCGGTGATCCTTCAGGTCTACGGCGGCCCGCACCGCCAGGAAGTGACGCGCGTGATGCGCGAGAACCTCACGCTGCAGTGGCTCGCGAACCAGGGCTTCATCGTGGTGAAGGTCGATGGGCGTGGCACTCCGCGGCGCACGCGCGCGTGGGAGCGTGGCATCGCGAAGGACACGGCGATTCCGGTGGCCGATGATCAGCTCGCGGCGCTGGCGGCGCTCGGCAAGAAGTACCCCGAGCTCGATTCTCGCGCGTCGGAACGTACGGCTGGAGCTACGGCGGGTACCTCGCCGGCTACCTCACGCTCGCGCGCGGTGACGTCATCAAGAGCGGCATCGCCGGCGCTCCGGTCGTCGACTGGCAGGACTACGACACCTTCTACACGGAGCGATACCTCGGCCTCCCTGAGGCGCAGGCCAAGGCGTACGAGCGCAGCTCGCTTCTCACCTACGTGAAGGACGCCAAGCGCCCGCTGCTGATCATTCACGGCACCGCTGACGACAACGTGTACTTCCTGCACACGCTGAAGCTGAGCGACGCGATGTTCCGCGCGGGCAAGGCGCACTCGGTGCTGCCGCTGATCAACTTCACGCACATGGTGACCGACCCCAACGTGAACGAGCAGCTCTACGCGCGCATCGCCACGTGGTTCAAAGAAACGCTCTGACCCGGGAACATCCGGCGAGGCGTTCGTTTCACGGGCATGAACGTCAAACTGCTCGTGGCTGCGTCGTTGTCGCTCGTCGGCTGTACCGGTGCCCGCGTGGTGTCGGGTGGCCAACCAGTCGAGAACGCCACGGTGACGTATTTCTGGTGCAGCTCGGGCGTGTTGCACGCAGCCCAGGACCGCACCAACTCGAGCGGTGACGCGATCATCAACCCGTTCTCGCAGACGACGAACGGCTTCGACATGGACGACTACGTGCCGCCTGGGACGGTGGTGGTCACGGTGCAGACGGCCACCATTGATCGCCAGCGCATCATCACGCACGCCTTCAACCAGAAGTGCCAGATCCCCTGGAACAACAAGATGACCGAGCAGGACTGCTCGAAGGACGGCTTCAGCCTCACCGCGCTCACCGACACGTTCAACGTTCAGGAGAACGCGCCTGTCTACAAGATGCCCACCGCCTTCGACACGAGGCTCTGCGAGTCGCCGGGCCACCCGCTCAGCGCGAACATGGTGTTCCCTGCAGAGTGGCCGGCGTCGTGCCGCAGCCAGGATGCCGTCGTGCAGCGCCTGCGCAGCTTCTTCAGCCCGGCGCAGATGTCGATCTGCAACGTGTACTGAGTGATCCCGGGAACATTCGCCGGGCAGGTCGTTTCAACGGCATGAACGTCAAACTGCTCGTGGTTGCGTCGTTGTCGTTGCTGGGCTGTACCGGTGCCCGCGTGGTGTCGGGTGGCCAACCAGTCGAGAACGCCACGGTGACGTATTTCTGGTGCAGCTCGGGCGTGCTGCACGCAGCCCAGGACCGCACCAATTCGAGCGGTGACGCCATCATCAACCCGTTCTCGCAGACCACGAACGGCTTCGACATGGACGACTACGTGCCGCCAGGGACGGTGGCGGTCACGGTGCAGTCGTCGTTCGCGAATCGGCAGCGCATCATCACGCACGCGTTCAACCAGAAGTGCCAGATCCCCTGGAACAACAAGATGACGGAGCAGGACTGCTCGAAGGACGGCTTCAGCCTCACCGCGCTCACCGACACGTTCAACGTTCAGGAGAACGCGCCCGTCTACAAGATGCCGACGGCGTTCGACGCGACGATCTGCGAGTCGCCGGGGCACCCGCTGAGCGCGAACCTGGTGTTCCCTGCGGAATGGCCGGCGTCGTGCCGCAGCCAGGATGCTGTCGTCAGCCTGCTGCGCGGGTTGCTCGGCGTGAAGTTGTCGATCTGCAACTGATTCACTGCGACAGCGTGTCCCAGAGCGCATGAACGTCGTCGTCGGGGAGCGCGGCGAACGAACGCCACGGCATCATCGCGGCCAACGGGTGACCATCGCGCGCCACGCCTTTGCGCAGGGCGTTCTGAAACCCGTCGAAGTTCCAGCCGGCGAGCGCGGTTGAAGTCAGCGGCGGCGCCGGCGGTTGCCCCGGTCCGAAGGCGTGACCTTCGAGGTTGGCGCCGTGGCACCCGCGACAGCCAGAAATCTCGATGAGGTATTTCCCACGCGCTCGCGCATCGGGTCGTGGAGTCGAAGTCTCTGCGACCTGCTCGTGCGCGATGGTCCACGCGGGCACGTGCAGTTTTCCGGTGAACACGAGCATCGCTCCGACGGGGCCGAGGCGTGTGGTCGGGAGCTCGCGCTCGACGCGGGGCAGGGCGTCGAGCCACTCGACGAGGTCCTTCAGGTCGTCGAGCGTCAGCGTCGCGTAGCCATCACTCGGCATCAGCACGAGCGGGCGCTGGCCCGTTCCCACGCCGTGGCGGATGGCGAGGTCCCACTCGCCGAGCGTGCGCGTGCGCGCCGTGAGGTTGGGGGCGACGACTCGGCCGAACGCGGCGCTGTCGGTGACGACCTTGCCGCCGAGATCTTCGCCATGGCACTCAGTGCACACGAGGACGGCGCGACCGAGGCGTTCACCCGCAGCGCGATCTCCTGGCGTGGTGGCGGTGAGATGAGGCTCGAGCGACACCGGGCGCGACAACCGAAGACACCCGCCCGCGGTGAGCACGAGGGGAAGAGATACCAGCACGGCGACGACGATGACGACCCGGCGCATGTCGATGATCTGACAACTGGCCGTACGTCGCGCCAATCAGTCCCAATCGTGGAATGATTCGAATCTGTGATGAGTCGTGACATCAGATTCAAGAATGAAATCGATGGTGGACAGCCGTGGAGCTGAAGCATCTGCGCGTCTTCGTGGCATTGTCGGAGACCCTGCATTTCGGCAAGGCAGCGGCGCGGCTGCGCCTGGGGCAGCCCGCAGTGAGCCAGTTGCTCAAGACGCTCGAGACGGAGCTGGGTGTCGAGCTGGTGCGTCGCACGCGCCGCTCGGTCGAGCTGACGGTGGCAGGCCATCAGTTCCTCGGGTCTGCGCGCCGGTCGATCGACGCTGCGGAAGAAGCAGTGCTCGCCGCACGGCACGCAGGAGCAGGGGAGTTCGGCTCAATTTCCCTCGGCCTCAACGTGATGAGCGCGATGTCGAAGCTCCCGGCGGTGATTTCCCGGTACCGCAAGCGCTTCCCGCGCGTGTTGCTGCGCATGACTGCCGGTGGAACGGAGCCGCTGCTCGAGAGCGTGCGCACCGGCCGCGTCGACGTGGCGTTCACCATCATTCCCGGTGACGTCGCTCCGCTCGAGACCCTGCCGCTGACGCTCGAGCCGCTGTGTCTGGTGGTGCCGACGCACCATCGATTGGCGAAGGCGCGCTGGGCGGCGCCGCGGCAGTTCATCGCCGAGCCGTTCATTCAGATGCCGCGTGCCGACGAGCCGAACGTTCACCGCGGCTACGAGTCGATGTGCGTGGCGAACGGCACGACTCCGCACGTGGTGGCGGAGACGCAGCAGATCGAGACCGCCTTCGCGTTCGTCGCCGCCGGGCTCGGGCTCACGCTGCTGCCTGCGAGCGCGAAGAGATTGCGGTTTCCGGGCATCTCGTTCGTCGAGATGCGTCCGCGCGTGGAAGTCGGAATGCTGGCGGTGTGGGACCCGGCGCGGCTGACGGAGACGGGCCGGCAGTTTCTCGCATTGTTGCGCGAGGCCGTCTGACCGCTACGGTCTTCGTCATGGACGGACCAGCAGTCGGCACGAAGGGCACCCACATCATTCAGGCGCGCGGGTGGGTTGATGCACAACTCGGCGCGGGCGCGTTCGATCGCTTCGCTGCGGAAGCAGGTGTCGCGAGCGAGTTGAGCAAGACGACGGCGATGCGGTGGTACTCCGTGCCGGCGTTGGTGAAGACGCTCTCGCTCGTCGGCCAGAAGCTCAACCTCTCGCTGCGCCAGGTCAGCGGCGAGGTGGCGAAGCAGAACGCCAAGCACGACCTCAAGACCATCTACCGGGTGTTCATGACGGTGGTCGGCCCGGTGAACGTGCTCAAGCGCAGCGAGGCGATGTACAGCACGTACCAGAACTTCGGCGCGGCGAAGACCACGCGCAATGAGCCCGGCCACTACGAGTGCCTGGTGACCGGCATTCCCATCGAGGTCGTCGAGTGGAGCGTCGGCGTGGGCCCCGCCTTCCTCGCTGCTGCGGCGACGGCGGCAGGCGGCAAGAACGCGATCTCAGAAGCGACCGCTCCCACCGCCGATGCGAGCGGCATCTGCTCGTGGTCGCTCTCGCTCAAGTACGGGTGATAGACGGCGTCGATGCCTCTCGATCCCGCCTTCGTCGAAGACTGTCCGTACGCTCCGGAAGCGCTGCTCCTCGAGGACATTCTCGAGATCGATCAAGCGACAGGGAAGATCGTCGCCACCATGCCGGTGCACGCTGATTTGCCGATCACGAAGCATCAGAAGGTGCACCCGGTGAAGCACCCGCGGCACATGAGCGGCGGCTTGATGGTGCACATGACGGGGATGATGGGTTTCGCGCACGCGTACTTCGTGCTCGGGCTGCGACATTCCGAGGGGTGGATTGGGTACGGCGCGAAGATTCACGAAGCGCGCTTCGCCGCGCTCGCGAAGCCGGGCACGCCGCTCACCTTGACGTCGACCGTGGTGCGGCAGCGCAAGATGAACGACCAGATCATGGCGCGCTACCGCTTCGAGTTTCGGCAGGGCGAGACGCTCGTCTACGAAGGCGAGCAGACCGCGATGTGGCTCAAGATGAAGGACGACGCGCCGCTTTAGCGCGGGCGCTTGAAGCAGAGGAACGTCGCGCCACCACCGACCGAGTTGCCGTTCTGCACGACCGGCGGGCGGAAGGTCGACGACACGAGCTCCCAGCCCTCTTCACCGGCCTTCGACAGCTGCGCGTTGGTGGGCACGCCGTCGATGTCCTGACACCAGTGTTCCCAGCGCTTGATGGGCTGCTGCTCGGCGCGCGCGGCGGGCACGGTGAAGGCGAACGTGCTGGCGCAGCCGGCCACGAACGCGAGAGCGACCAGCAGATGCGTGCGCTTCAACGGACACCTCCGAGATCGAAGTTCACGGTGGCGCTCACGTAGCCACCGCCCTCGAGCGGGACGGCGCTGACGGTCGCCGCGGGCTTCTCGCCTCCGACCGCGAACATCACGACTGCGGCGGCGATGCCGGCGGCGGCCACTCCGGTGAAGACGTAGCCGACGGTCGCATCGGTCTTGCCAGTGTCGCGGTAGTTCACCGCAAGGTCAGCCGGTGCGGTGCCGTTCTTGAGCGCGGTGTACTTGCCCGACGCCGAGACGAGGAAACCCGTCGCGACGGCGGCCGAGCCGAGCCCGACCACTCCGGGGATCAACGCGAGCACGCGCACGCTCGGGCCCTTCGGTTCTTCGGGAACGGGCTTCACCACCGCGGGCGGCGGCGTGTTCTTGGCGGCCTCTTCCTGCTGCCGCTTGAGCTCGGCCTGCCGCGCGGCTTCTTCGTCGGCCTTGCGCTTCTCCTCGGCGAGGCGCGCTTCTTCGGCGGCCTTCGCTTCGGCCTCGAGCTGCGGAGCGAGCATCTTGCGAACGTTCGCCCGCGCCTTGTCGGCGACGGCCTGCACCTTGGGCGACACCTCGACCGGGAGCTTCGCTTCGAGATCGACCGAGAAGCCCGACTTGAACGCGGTCAGCGCCTTCTCTTCCTTGCCCATGTCGGCGAGCACCACGCCCTCGAGGAGGTTGATCTTCGCCTCGTCGTCGGGCCCCTTCGCCTTGGCGCGCGCGTTCTTCAGCTGCTTGAGCGCCTTCTCGTACTCGAGGTTCTCGTAGAGCGTGATGGCGGTGTTCAGGTACTTCTTCACCTCTGGGCTCTGCGCGAACGCGGGCAGCGACGCGAACAGAACCGCGATGATGATCAGCGAGCGCACCATCGGTCTCACTCCTTGAAGTTGTGCTTCACGATGTTCTCGCCGGGCTTGATCGTCACGTCGAGCGTGACTGTTCCCAGCGTGGGGTTGACGAGCTTGAGCTTGTGCTTGCCGACCGGCACCGACTGCGCGGGCAGCGGCGTCTCTCCGAGCAGTTTGTCGTCGAGGAAGACGTTGGCGTACGGGCGAATGCGCAGCACGAGCGAGCCGTTCTTCACCTTCACCGGGTTCTTCACGTCGCCAGTGCCGGCGTCGATGACGACCGCGACGGCTTCTCCCGCATCGACTGCGGGCTCGACGACGACCGGAGTTCCTGCATCGACCTCGGGTTCGAACGCCACCGCCGCGTCGACGATCAGTACGGGAGGCGTCACCGTTCCCGCGTCGACCACCTGCGCGATGGGCGGATCATCGGGCTGGTGGTTGAAGGCCCACCAACCGCCGATGCCGAGCCCGACGACCAGCAGACCGCCGACGATCGCGAAGGGCGCTTTGCTGCTGCCGCCACCCGAGCCGGTTCCCGGGTTCGAGACCTCACGCAGCGCGGTGCTCGACAGCCCCGTCGCCGCAGGTGCTGGCGTCGCCGGGCTTCCCGCGGCGGGCGAGGGCACGCTCTCGCGCTCTCGCGACTGAAGGCTGGGCTGCGTTCGATCGAGGCCGACGTGATCAGGCGTCGGCACGCCGGGGTTCGAACGCACGCCGGAGACGGAGCTTTCCTGTTCCTTGAAGAGCTGGGTGACGAGCGTGGAGATCTCTCGCGTCCCGACGGTCTTGCCGGTCTTCTGGATGAACGCTTCGAGATCGCTCTGCAGTTCGCGGCACGAGGGGTAGCGCTTCTCGCGATCCTTCTCGAGGCACTTGGTGACGATGGCCTCGAGCTCAGGAGGGCAATCGGGGCGATAGACGGTCGGGCGCTCGAGCGGCTTCACGCTCATGATCGCCTGAATGATGCTGACCTCGCTGGTGGCGTCGAACGGCATGCCGCCGGTGATCAGCTCGTAGAGGACGATGCCCAGCGCGAAGAGATCGGCGCGGCGATCGAGGGGCTCCCGGGCGAGCTGCTCCGGGGGCATGTACGCCATCTTCCCCTTGATCATTCCCGACTTGGTGAGGTGCGGCTGCGTGCTCGCTTTCGCGATGCCGAAGTCGACGACCTTCACCGCGCCGCTGCGCGACACGAGAATGTTGTCGGGGGAAATGTCGCGGTGGACGAGGTTGACGAGATTGCCCGCTTCGTCGCGGAGCTCGTGCGCGTAGTGCAGGCCTTCCGCGGCGGTGCTGATCAGTCGCGCGGCGACGGCGAAGTCCATCGCGCCGAAGTCACGCCGCGCGGCCTGGTTGAGCACGCGCACGTTCGGCCCGTCGATGAACTCCATGCACAGGAAGTACTGACCGTTGTGCTGACCGAAGTCGAAGATCTGAACGAGGTTGGGGTGGTTGAGCTCGGCGGCGAGGCGGGCTTCTCCGAGGAACATCTCGGTGAAGCGCGGGTCGTCGTTGAAGTGCGGGAGGATGCGTTTGACGACGCACTTCTTGGCGAAGCCGCCGGGACCTTCGGCGCGCGCGAGGAAGACCTCTGCCATGCCGCCCGTCGCGAGCTTCTTGACCAGCGTGTATTTGCCGAGCGTTCCTAAGGTCGACACCGGAGCCACACACAATCACAGCGCGTTCGGGACGCCACAAAGAACAAGGGCCCGGTCCCCCGACCGAGCCCTTGCGGACTACAGCTTCAACAGTGGTTCTTGAATCAGGCCGGCTTGACGTTCTGCGCCTGCAGGCCCTTCGGACCCTTGGTCAGATCGAACGTGACCTTCTGTCCCTCAGCGAGGGTGCGGAAGCCGTCCATCTGAATGGAGGTGTGGTGACAGAAAACATCTTCACCACCGCCGTCTTGCACGATGAAACCGAAGCCCTTCGAGTCGTTGAACCACTTCACGGTACCAGTTGCCATGCTCTGCTCTTTCTTGCGTTGCCCATCGGAAAAACACCGAAGGGACCCCCCGCACTTCCACGTCGGAAGGCAATCGAGGGATCTATCTGTCGGCGATTCGAGCTGACAATGGGCCCACGCCAGAAAGTGTGTCGAAAAAGGCTGACGGGCGTTGGTGAAGCGTGGCGATTTAGATCTCCAGCAGAATTCGCTCGGGCGCCTCGAGGCAGTCCTTGATGCGCACGAGGAACTGCACGGCTTCGCGACCATCGATGAGGCGGTGATCGTACGAAAGCGCGAGGTACATCATGGGCCGCGCGACGACCTGCCCATCACGCACGACCGCGCGCTCCTGGATGTTGTGCATGCCGAGGATGCCGGTCTGCGGCGGGTTCAGAATCGGCGTGCTGAGCATCGAGCCGAAGATGCCGCCGTTGCTGATGGTGAACGTGCCGCCCTGGAGATCAGACAGCTGGAGCTTGTCGGCCTTGGCCTTCACTCCGTAGTCGCCGATCGCTTTTTCCAGCTCGGCCATCGACTTCTGATCAGCGTCGCGAATCACGGGAACGACGAGGCCGCGCGTGCCGCTGACCGCCACGCCGATGTCGTAATAGTGGTGGAAGACCACGTCTTCGCCGTCGATCGACGCGTTGACCGCGGGGAAGCCACGCAGCGCCTCGATGGCGGCCTTCACGAAGAAGCTCATGAAGCCGAGCTTCACGCCGTGCTTCTTCTCGAACTTCTCGCCGTACTCCTTGCGCAGGCGCATCACGTTCGTCATCTCGACTTCGTTGAACGTGGTGAGGATCGCGGCGGTGTTCTGGGCCTGCAGCAGACGCTCGGCGACGCGCTTGCGCAGCGGCGTCATCTTCACGCGCTCTTCACCGCGCGGACCGGTGGGCTGGCTGAGCGGAGTCGAGGCAGGCGCTTTCGCCGACGAGCCATCGGCGGCCTTGAGCACGTCGTCCTTCATCACGCGGCCCTGCACGCCGGAGCCCTGAATCGTCGACGGGTCGATGCCCTTGTCGGCGGCGATGGCGCGCGCGGTGGGGGTGACTGACGCTCCGTTGCTGCTGCCGTTGGCAGGAGCGGCGACCGGAGCCGGCGTCGCCGCAGCCGGAGCAGCTGCTGCGGGCTTCGCAGCGACCGCTCCGGCCTTCGACGAATCGATGGTTCCGATGACGTCGCCGATCTTCACCTTCGCGCCTTCAGCAGCGGTGAGCGACGCGATGACGCCGGCGCTCGCGGCCTGCACGTCGATGGTGACCTTGTCGGTCTCGAGCACGGCGATCGCTTCGTCAGCCGCGACGGCGTCGCCGACCTTCTTGTTGAGCTTGCCGACGACAGCCTCGGTGATCGACTCGCCGAGTGCGGGAACTTTGATTTCGACGGATGCCATGGACTTGGAGATCTCTCAGGAAAGCGCTTCGTCGACGAGCAACTTCTGCTCGTAGTCGTGCGTGGAACCGAAGCCGGTCGCGGGGCTCGCGCTCTCGGGCCGGCCCGCGTACTTCACCTTCGCCTTCGTGTGGTCGGCGACGAGCGAGAACAGGGGCTCGATCAAGTAGCGCCACGCGCCCGAGTTCTTCGGCTCTTCCTGCACCCACACCACTTCCTTCAGCGCCGGGTACGACTTGAGCACCTCGATCAGCTCGGCCTCGGGGAGCGGGTAGAGCTGCTCGAGACGAACCACAGCGGTGTTGGTGATGTTCTTCACGCCGCGCGCGGTGACGAGGTTGAAGTAGACCTTGCCGCTGCACAGCAGCAGGCGCGTCACCTTCGCGGGGTCGATCTTCGTCGCGACCGGCGCCATCTTCTCGTCGATGTTGACGTTGGTCTCGGGGATGACGCGCAGGTACGTGCCGCTCGTGAACGCCGACCACGGGCTCGAGGCGTACGGAGCACGCAGCAGCGACTTCGGAGTCATCACCACCAACGGCTTGCGAATCGGGCGCACGACCTGGCGGCGCAGCAGGTGGAAGATCTGCGCGGCGTTGGTCGGGTAACAGACCTGGATGTTGTCTTCGGCGGCGAGCTCGAGGAAGCGCTCGAGCCGCGCCGACGAGTGTTCCGGGCCAGCGCCTTCGTAGCCGTGCGGGAGCAACAAGGTCAGCGCGCTCATGCGCTTCCACTTGTCTTCCGAGGCAGCGAGGAACTGATCGATCATCACCTGCGCGTTGTTGGCGAAGTCACCGAACTGCGCTTCCCACGCCACGATCGCGTCGGGGTAGTCGAGTGAGTAGCCATATTCGAAGCCCATGCACGCCATTTCGGACAGCGGGCTGTTCACGACCTCCGCGATGCCGGGTTTCACGTCGCCCAGCGGGAAGGCAGTGTTGCCGGTCTTCTGATCGTGCAGGACGGCCTGACGGTGCGCGAACGTGCCTCGCTGCGTGTCCTGCCCGGTGACGCGCACGCGGAAGCCGGTTTCGAGGAGCGTCGCGTAGGCGAGGGTCTCGCCAGTGCCCCAGTCGATCTGCTCTTCGTCGCGCAGCATCTTCTGCCGCTTGTCGATCACGCCCTTCTGCACGTTGGGGTGCAGCACGAACCCTTCGGGCGTCTTCGCCAGGGGCTCGAGCAGACGCTTCAAGTGCGGCAACGCCACTCCGGTCTCGACCTGCGGCGTGTCTTTGTCGGCACCGCCGCGATACTTCGCCCACAGACCCTGCAGGTGATCAGGGTCGCGCACCAAGCTCGCCTGCTTCGACTTCTCGTACGCCGCGATGAACTGCGCGCGCACATCGGCGTGCAGCTGCGAGCTCGCTTCGACGCTCAGGCGCTGCTTCGCCGCGAGCTCCTCGGCGTACAGCGCGCGCACCGTCTTGCGATTGGTGATGAGCGAGTACATCTGCGGCTGCGTGAAGCGAGGCTCGTCGCCTTCGTTGTGGCCGTACTTTCGGTAGCAGACGAGATCGATGACGACGTCGGAGTGGTACTTCTGGCGGAACTCCGTCGCCACGCGCATCACGTGAATGCACGCCTCGGGGTCGTCGCCGTTCACGTGGAAGATCGGCGTGTCGAGCATCGCCGCCTGGCCGGTGCAGTACACCGACGAGCGCCCGTCCTTCGCGTCGGTCGTGTAGCCAAGCTGGTTGTTGATCACGAGGTGAATGGTGCCGCCCGTGTCGTACGCGCTGAGCTCCGAGAGGTTGAGCGTCTCAGCGATGAGGCCCTGGCCCGCGAACGCCGCGTCGCCGTGAATCACGAAGGGCACGACGGCCTGCCGCGCTTGCGGAGTACCGCCCGCACGATCTTGCTTCGCGCGCACGCGCCCCTCGACCACGGGGTGCACGAACCCGAGGTGCGACGGGTTGAACGCCATCGTGAGGTGGATCTTGTTCCCCGCCTGCGTCGTCAAATCGCGCGAGTACCCCATGTGGTACTTCACGTCGTGACGGTTCAAGTACTGCTTGGGGTCGGTGGGGCCGGTGACCTCGCTGAAGATCTCCTCGGGCGGCTTGCCCAGAATGTTGGTGAGCACGTTCAGGCGGCCGCGGTGCGCCATGCCGAACACGACTTCCTTCACGCCGAGCGTGCCGCCCAGCTCGAGGAACGCGTCGATCATCGCGATCTGCACTTCTCCGCCTTCACACGAGAAGCGCTTCACCTTCTGGAACTTCGCCTCCATCGTGGTCTCGAAGGTCTCGGCCTCCGTGAGCTTGCGAAGAATGCGGGTCTGCTCTTCGACCGAGAATTGCGTGGTGTTCTCGGAAGACTCCATGCGGCGCAACAGCCAGCGTCGGCGCTCGGAGTCGTACATCTGAATGAACTCCACGCCGATGTGATTGGCGTAGGTGCGACGCATGCGCTCCATCACGCGGCGCAGCGGCACACGCGGCTCATCGAAGCTGTCGAGCGGCGAGACGAGGGTGTCGAGTTCCTTCTCGGTGAAGTGCGTGTTCGACACCATGCCGAGATCGGCGACGTGCGCGAGCGGCGGGCGCGGCGTGCCGAGCGGGTCGAGCTGCGCGACGAGGTGACCGCGGAGCCGGTGCGCGATGATGGTCTGATCGACCTTGGACTGCAGGGTCATGTCTTCGGCTGACTTGCCGTTGACGTAGCTGCCGGTGCCGTTCGTGCCGTTGCGCTTCGGGGCAGGAAGAACGAGGCCGTCGATGACGAGGGGTTTCCCGTCGCGCTGAAGCGTGCTGAAAAGCTCCCTCCAACTCGGCTCGACCGCCTGTGGGTCGGCCAGAAAACGAGAGTAGAGCGCTTCGATGAAATCGATGTTGGCGCCGGTGAGAAACGAGTCGGACGGAGTCGCCATGGCGAAGTTCTTTTATTCGTTGGCGGGTGTTCGCTCCATGTTTCGTTTGGTCGTATTCGTGACGCTTCTCGGAGCGAGTTCCGCGCTTGCTCTCGATCCCCCCAACTTCTCGCAGGGCGGGTTCAACTTTCAGTTTCAGTACGGGCCGGGGTTCTGGACCATCCCCAAGGGCTCGCTGGGTTCCGACCCCGGGAAAGACGGGCTGTTCGTGGGGCCCGAGCGCGCGGAGCTGTTCGCCAACTCGCTCAAGAACACGCACACGCTGACGATCAGCGCCTACTACAACATCCTGGGGCACGCCTCGATCGGGGCGGATCTCACCGCGACCGGTTGGGATCTCGCGGACGCGAAGCGCGGTGGCGGCGGCATGTTGATCGGCAAGGTCGCGTGGCACCCGCTCGAGCTCTTCTTCCTCAACAAGGAGAAGCGGCCCTTCGGTCTCGACTTCAACACGTACTTCGGCGTCGGCTACGGCATCGTCGGCGGCGCGACGGCGGTCGATGGTGCTCCGGCGGGCATGGACGGCCTGCTCTTCGAGTGGGGTCTCAACGCCGACTACTACTTCACGCGTTTCTTCGGCCTCGGCTTGTTCGCTCGCGGGATCTTCTTGAGCTGGGACAAGTTCTACAACGACTACAACAACCGCGACGTGCCGGGGAACACCATCACGCTGGCGAAGCCGCTCGGTGGTTCGTTCTGGACGTTCGGTTTGTCGCTCACGTTCCGCGCGGGCGAATGATCAGGGCGTTCATCGTCATCGCCGCGATCTTCGGAGCGAGCGTCGTGCACGCCGCCCCGTCGCAGCGCACCAATCGCGTTCGCGCGATCCTGCGCAGGCTCGAGTGGCAGGGGCAGCGCACCGACGTGCGCATCAACCAGCTCGCGCGCCAGAACGCGAAGCTCGAGGCGCAGAAGAAGCGCCGCTGAGCTGGTGACTGCGAACGCCGCGAGGCGCGTGCGCAGGGTGTTACGCGTTCGATTTCCAGATTCGCGATTCCCGATTCCCGAGGCGCGAGCTATGCGCGCTGCATGCTCCTCCAGGGAAAGAAGCTGCTCATCACGGGTGTCCTCACGCCGCAGTCGATCGCCTTCGCCGTCGCCGAGCTCGCGCAGAAGGAAGGCGCAGAAGTCATTCTCACCAGCTTCGGCCGCCCGATGTCGCTCACGCAGCGCACCGCGAAGAAGCTGAACCCGGTGCCCGAGGTGCTCGAGCTCGACGTCACCGACCCGACGCACTTCCCGAAGCTGCACGATGAAGTGAAGAAGCGCTGGGGCCGGCTCGACGGCGTGCTGCACGCGATCGCTTTTGCGCCCGAAGGCGCGCTCGGTGGCCGCTTCTCGAAGACTCCGTGGGAAGACGTGCAGAACGCGTTTCGCGTGTCGGCGTTCTCGTTCAAGGAACTCGCGGCGTCGTTGGCTCCGCTGTTCGACAAGGGCGGCGGCATCGTGACGCTCGACTTCGACAACTCGACGCAGGCCTGGCCGCTCTACGACTGGATGGGCGTGTGCAAGGCCGCGCTGGAAGCGATCACGCGGTACCTCGCGCGCGATCTGGGCCCGAAGAAGATTCGCGTCAACGCGCTCGCAGCGGGGCCGATCGCGACCATCGCGGCGAAGGGCATTCCCGGCTTCAAGTACCTCGAGAACACGTGGGGTGAGCAGGCGCCGCTGGGCTGGGACGCGCGGAGTGATGCGTCGGTCGACGCGGTCGCGCGCACGGCGTGCATTCTGATGAGCGACTGGATGCCGGCGACGACGGGCGAGTTGATTCGCGTCGACGGCGGCTTCCACGCGATGGGCGCCAAGCCGATCGATCTCGAGAAGGTGCTCGCCGAAGAGAAGGCCATGAAGGCCACGGTCAGCTGACCGGACTTGTCGGACCCATGTTGTATGCCCCTCTGGCGACGGGAATTGGCCCGTCAGTACACTCAGGGCGGGGCATCAGATGGATGACGAGACGAAGAGAGAATTTTCAGCGGTCAACGCGAAGCTGAAGACGGTTCAAGACGACCTGCGCGGCGTTCAAGACGACCTGCGCGGCGTGAAGGACGACCTGCGCGGCGTGAAGGACGACCTGCGCGGCGTGAAGGACGACCTGCGCGTCGCGAAGGACGACATTGCGAGCTTGCAGGACACCGCAGCGGCGTTGCTCGACGGACAGGACGAGCTCAAAAAGGGGCTCGACGCGCTGATGCTCCAGAGCGTGGCGATGACGAATGCGATGCGGCAGGCGCTCGAAGATCTCAACCTCGCTCGCAACTACGACTCGCGAATCCGCCGGCTCGAAGAGAAGGTCTTCGGGACCTGATCACTCGAAGGTGTCGCGCACGCCGCGATCGAAGAGCACGACCAGAATCCACAGTCCCAGCGGGACGCTGACCACGAAGCAGCTGCTCGTGCAGCACGGGAGCATCAACATCAACGCGGTCGCGACGCTCAGCCCCATCGAGCGGCCGACGCGCATGCGCCAGCCGCCGAACGCGATGAAGGCTCCGCTCGCGAAGAGCCACGCCATCAGCCCGCGAATCAGCGCCGGGCTCGGGGGCTCACCGTGTCGCGTCGAGCCGATGGCGAGCAGCTGCTGCATCAACGCCATCAGCGGCGGCACGAGTGTGATCAGCACTCCGAGAAAACAGAGCACGCTGATGAAGCCACCGAGGCCGATCGTCAACAGCGACGGCCAGTGTAATTTTTCACGTCCGCGAACCATGACCTGAGGGTCAACACTTCAGAGGGAACTCAGGTGCACTTGACGGCGTGCGCCTACATCGTGGAAAGGGCCCTCCACATGTCTTCGTCGTTTGCCCGGTCACTCCTCTTCATCTGTTCGTTCCTCACTCTCGCCGGCTGCGCGTGCAACAACGCCGGCGTCAACTGCTCGACGGAAGCCGACTGCACCGACCCCGTCGCGAAGCGTTGCTCCGACACCGGCATCTGCGTCGCGTGCGTGGTCGATGAGCACTGCGACGAGGGCTTCATCTGCTCGAACGGCTCGTGCGAAGCCGGCTGCCGCAGCGATCAAGATCGGTGCGCGAATCAGTTCTGCCAGGCGGGCGTCGGCTGCGTGCCGTGCCTGCAGGACACCAACTGCGCCGCGGGCCAGATCTGCACGAACCACGCGTGCGTGAACGGGTGCTCCGCGCAGAACCCCACGTGCCCCTCGGGTCAGATCTGCAACTCGGCGCGTGGCGTGTGCGTGGAGTGCACCGACAACTCGCAGTGCACCAGCGCGCCGTTGAACGCGTGCGACCCGGCGACGGGCACCTGCGTGCAGTGCGTGATGGGCACCGACTGCCGCAACCCGAGCTTCCCGGTGTGCGACCCGGCGAGCCACACGTGCGTGGGCTGCCTCACCAACGCCAACTGCCCCAACGGCGTCTGCCACATGAACCGCTGCGTGGAATGCCTCTCAGACGCGCAGTGCGGAGGCAACACCCCGCGCTGCAACACCACGACGAACACCTGCGTCGCGTGTCTGCCGGGCGCGACCGACAACTGCCCCACGGGCCAGTACTGCCGCCCCGACAACACCTGCGAGCAGGGCTGCAAGACCGGCGCTGATTGCCCGAGCGGAGTCTGCCTGCCGAACCACTCGTGCCAGATGTGCACCAGCGACATGCAGTGCGCCGCGGGCAACGTCTGCCAGAACGGCACGTGCGTGGGCGCGTGCTCGGCGACTGCTCCGTGTGGCACCAACGAGACGTGCTGCAACGGCCGCTGCGAGGCGCTGCAGACCGATCAGAACAACTGCGGCGTGTGCGGCCGCGCGTGTGGAATGAACCAGGCGTGCTGCGCGGGCAGCTGCAAGTCGACGCTCGCCACCACCGACTGCGGCGCGTGCGGCGTGACCTGCACCGTCGATCAGTTCTGCGACGGCATGAGCTGCAAGGACAAGTCGTTCCCCAACTTCTGCGCGAACCGCAACGTCGTGGCGATTCGTGACGGCATCCCGCTCGACAACGCGGCGACCGGAGTGCTCGCTTCGACCATCACGCAGAACTGCTCGGCCAACACCAACCTCACGTTCGCCGACGACAACGACCCCGCGGTGGTGAGCCAGGACGGCGGCGCGCTGCTGCTGGGTGGTGGCTATACGGTGGTGACCGCTGGCGGCCCGTTCCCCAACCTCCCGGTGAAGTGGCTGGAGCGCACCAAGAAGGTGACCAAGGTCTACTTCTCGAACAACACGCCGGGCACCGAGTTCTACTTCAAGCAGCGCCTCGCTCCCGATGCGGGCATGCCTGACCCGATTCTCGTGACGCGGCTGCAGTCGGCGTGTCTGCCGGGCGCCGATGGTGGCGGCGGTGGCGCGGTGAACGACGTGTTCCTCGTCGAGCTCGCGATCGACCCCGCGTCGGGCACGCTGGCGCTCGTTTCGTACGGGTTGTGCTCGCCGGGCAACGGCACCGCGGCGTCGGCCTGGTACTGGGCGAACGTGATGCTGCCCAACCGCAACACGTACACCGACAGCTGGTACCTCTACGAGTGGACCGACACGAACGGCAACGGCACTCCGGAGATCACCGACACGTGGACGCGGCTCGCGAGCGGTAACTAACTGCGGGAAGCTGCGCGCGTGATTGCGTGCGCGGGGTGTTCGAGGCGGGTGTCGATTCGCGATCGCACCTGTCCGCATTGTCGCTCACCGACCGGCGCTCCGTTTCATGCGGCGTACGCGTCGATCGATCGTTCACTCAACACCTACCGCCTGCTGGCGTTCGGCGCGCTGACGTGGCTGCCGTTCGTTGCGTTGCTCGTGCATGAGCTGCACCCAGCCATGGGCATCGCGTTGGGCTGCTTCAGCGTGGCGGCGTTCGTGGTGCAGGGCTTTGGCCCGACGAGTTGGCGCACCTGGTTGGGGGCTGCAGCGGTGTGGGCGGTGTTGAGTCTGTGCGCGGCCGCGTTCGGGCTGTCGAGCGGCGCGGCGTGGCGGAGCCTCGTCGCCCTGGCGCTCTTGCTCCCCATCGGGTGGATGATGCGCCCGGACTTCCGCGCGCGACTTCGAGGAGAGGCTCCGCGTTCCGCTGCGCCCGCCTCAGAGGTGCCGCGACCGGGGCCGTGCGCAACCTGCGGCGATCGAGACTCCGAGGTCATCGCGCCGCTCTTCGTCATCAGCATGCTGTCGTTCACGACACGGTTCCCGGGAAGGTTCGTCAACGCGTGCCCTCAACACGCGCGAATGAACGCAGTGTTCGCCGTCGCGTGCTGCGTCTTTCTCGGCTGGTGGGGCTTTCCGTGGGGGCTGATCTGGACCGCGGACGCGCTCGCGAAGAACGTCCTCGACGGAGGCGTGACGCTCGATTCCGAAGCGCTCCGCGAGTGGCGAGCGCAAGAACGCGAAGACGGCGGAGAGCGCCCGATGCCGATCGCCGACTACACCTTCGGTCTCATTCTCGGAGGCGTCGCCCTCTTCGCCGGTTGGTACTTTCTCAAGCCCGCCAGGGCGTGAGGGCTCAGAGCCAGCCGAGCTTCACGTAGCTCTCGCCGCTGCGCACGAGTGAGTCGAACACCGTGCGCTTCGGCGCGTAGCCCAGCACGCGCTTCGCTTTGTCGATGCGACACGTCCACCCCGGAGCGAGCAGCTGCCGCGCGAGCTTGCGGTTGAGTGGCAGCTTCTTGCCAGTGGTGTTGGTGATGGCGTCAGCCGCGTTGCCGAGGAAGGTCAGCAGCAGCTCGGGCACGACCACCACGCGCGCCTGATACTTCAGCGTCTGCGAGACGATGGTCATCAGCTCTTCGACGCTCTTGAACTCGTCGCTCGCCGCGAAGAACGCCTGGCCCACCGCTTCCTTCTTGTCGGCTTGCAGCAGCATTTGATCGACCACGTCTTCGACGTCGACGAACGAGAGCTTTCGTTCCGCGCCGCCGATGCGGAGGATCATGCCGCGCTTCACGAGCTTGAAGAACGTGAGGTTCTCGTGATCGCCGGGGCCCACGATGCGCGCGGGGCGACAGCTGGTGATCTCGAGGCGATCTGAAAAACCGAACGCGATCTTCTCGCCTTCGCCTTTCGATTCGCCGTACCACTCCTGGGGGTTGGGGACGTCGTCTTCGACGCGGGGCACTCCGCCGATCGACGGCCCGGTCGCGGCGAGCGAGCCGACGTAGACCATGCGCGTGCAGCCGGCCTTCACCATCGCCTCGCAGGTGATGCGCGTGCCTTCGGCGTTCACCTTCATGAACGCGTCACGCGTGGCTCCGCGTCGAATGCCCGCGAGATGAAAAACGGTGTGCACGCCGTCGAGCGCTTTCTCGAGAGAAGGCGCGTCGGTGACGTCGCCGTCGACGATGGTCGAGCCCGAACCTTTTTCGCTGCTCGTTTGCACGAAGCCCTCGAGCGCGGAGCGATCACTTTTCGGGCGAACGAGACAGCGAACGTCGTCACCGCGAGCCACCAACGCGCGCGCGAGCCACGCGCCCACGAACCCATTTGCACCGGTGATCAAGATCCGTTTCGCGGCCATCACCGAGGAGTTTCCCTCGAAAAAAGCCGATCGAAGGGCTGTTTTTCCTCGGAACACCTGCTAGCAACCCGCTCTCGGTTTTCCCAAAAGGAATTCCGTAACGAGTCCCCGGGGAGGGGGTTCAGTCCACCGCAGTCCCAAAAAGGAAGAACGATGGCCGCTAAGAAGGCAAAGAAGGCGAAGTCGGCTCGCAAGCCCAGCGCAGCTTTCATGAAGGAACTGACGCCGTCGGCGCAGCTCGCCGAGGTCGTGGGCGCGAAGCCGCTGCCCCGCACCCAGGTGATCAAGAAGCTCTGGGAGTACTTCAAGAAGAACAAGCTGAACGACGGTCAGACCATCAACCTCGACGACAAGCTCAAGGCGGTCTACGGCAACAAGAAGACCATCAAGATGACCGAGGTCTCGAAGGCGTTCTCGCACCTGAAGGGCTGATTTCAGCTCGCTGGTGCAGTTCGACGGCTCGCTCCCCACAAAGGAGCGAGCCGTTCGTTTTGCGGGCGTGAACGTTTGGGCGTGGCGGCGACACTGACTTTTCGGGAAGTAGTCGGGAGTCGCAGTGAAGAGTCTCGCGCAGGACCTGATCACGCTCCGTCGTCTCGAGGAGCGCAGGCGGTTGTTGAAGTTCATGGCGATGTTCCCGCTCGCAGCGTGTGGGGCGGCGGATCTGGCGAGCACCGGCAGCGCCCTTGGGAGTTGCTCGGTGATTCCCGAAGAGACGGCCGGGCCGTACCCCGGCGATGGCTCGAACGGAGTCAACGCGTTGTCGCTGTCGGGCATCGTGCGCAGCTCGATCGCGAGTTCGTTCGGCTCGATGAGCGGCGTGGCTGCGGGAATTCCGCTCACCATCACTTTGACGCTGGTGGGCACCAACGTGAGCTGTGTGCCGCTCGAGGGCTACGCGATCTACGCGTGGCACTGCGATCGCGACGGCAACTACTCGCTCTACACGGTGGCGAATCAGAACTACCTGCGCGGCGTGCAGGAGACCGATGCGAACGGGCAAGTGAAGTTCACGACCATCTTCCCGGGCTGCTACTCGGGGCGCTGGCCGCACGTGCACTTCGAGGTGTACCCGAACCTCGCGAGCGCCACGGTGAGCACGAAGAAGATCAAGACGTCGCAGCTCGCGTTGCCGTCGGCGGCGTGCAACTCGGTGTACGCAACGAGCGGCTACGAATCGAGCGTGAGCAACTTCGCGAAGATCACGCTCGCGTCGGACAACGTGTTCTCCGATGGCACGACGCTGCAGGTGCCGACGGTGACCGGCGATGCGGTGAGCGGCTTCAACGCCGCGCTCACCGTGGGGATCGCGGCTTGATGAGCTCGAAGAGCAGATCGACGCTGCTCTCGATGTCGCGCAGACCCTTCTCGGGGTGAAAACCAGAAGTCGCTTCGATCGAAATGAGCCCGTGCAGCGTCGCGAAGATCAAGCTCGCGAGCGTGGCGCCGGGCGCGCTCGGCAACTTGCCGGCCTTCTGGCAGTCGAGCACCACGGCAACGACCTCGAAGAACATCGCCTGCGCGACTTCTTTCACGCGGCCACCGGCTCGCGCGATCGCCTGGTTGTTGAAGAGCAGGCCGTAGCGCGCCGGGTGCTGGTGGCTGAACTCGACGAGGCCGCGGAAGGCGTGCTTCAGCTGCGCGAGGGGATCTTTTGAGCTGGCGCGACTGACCGCGAGCGTGGCGCGGAGCATCTCGAAGTCCTTGATGGCCACCGCAGCGAGCAGCGCGTCGCGGTTCTCGAAGTGTTTGTACGGCGCGTTGTGCGAGACGTCTGAAGCCTGCGCGACGGCTCGCAGCGTGACGGCGGCTTCTCCACCTTCGTCGAGCAGGGCGACGGCGGCGGCGATGATGCGCTCGTCGGTGCTCAGCGGAGCAGGGCGCTCAGCTCTTCCGGTTTGAGGTGCGCGAGGTGTCTTGAGTCGTCCCATAACTTCCGAGCCAGCGGCTCACTGTACGACACGGTGGCGGACGGCTTCTCGAGCAATCGCAGCGAGCTCGACTGAAAGTACTTCGCGGTGACTCCGGCGTACTGCGGGTCGACGGCGAGCTTCGCGAGCGCGGCGCCGGAGAAGACGAGATCGCCCTGCGTCACTCCGATCTTCGCGCTGAACCACTTCATGAACGACGACGCTGCGAGGGCGCGAACCGGCCCGGGCATGCCTCGCAGAAAATTCGAATCGGGGATCGAGCCCGGGTCGTAGCCCGTCGCCGTGATCGCGCTGCCCGCTGACTTCAGTTTCCGCGCGAGCTCGTAGGCGTACATCAAGTCGACGAGCTTGGAAGTGGTGTAGCGCTTGCCCGCTCCGAGACCGGGCCCCGACCTGCCCGTGTTGGCGAGCGCGGTGGCGTCGGGCTCGACGACCTTGCCGACCATCTTGCCGTCGAGCGAATCGGGGTCGTGGGTGCCGCTGGTGGTGAAGACCACGCGGCCGTTCTTCGCCACGCGATCGATGAGCAACTCGACGAGGAGGAAGTGACCCAGGCAGTTGGTCGCGAAGGTGCGCTCGTAGCCGTCGGCGGAATATTCGAGCTTCTCGAAGCGACCGCCCGCGTTGCAGAGAATCGCGTCGAAGGTCTCGCCCTGGCACTTCGCCGCGGCGGCGCGCACCGAGGCGAGCGAAGACGTGTCGAGCTCGAGCAACGTCACGTTCACGTCGGCGAGCTTCTTCAGCTCCGTCGCGACCTCCGCCATGCGCTGTGGGCTTCGGCCGGCCAGCACGACCTCGGAGCGGTACTCGGAGACGAGCGTTTTGGCGCACTCGTAGCCGATGCCGCTGTGGCCGCCGGTAATCAGGACTTTGGACATGGTGGTTCCTCGCAGGTTGACGGTGTCAACCAAAGCTAAGGGCCGTGGTTGACGCTGTCAACCTCAAGTGCGGAGGTAGCCACGCACCAGCTTCATGATCTCGCGGGTGAGCGTTTCGTCGTCGAGCGTGTCGGGCCTGGGAAGGATGCCGTCGTGGGTGAGGCTGTGGATCGCGTTGGTGAGCACGTGGGTGGCGAGATCGAGGTCGACTCCGGGCAACGCGCCGGCGTGCGGCTCGAGCAGCCCGCGCAGAAACGTGCTGGTCGCCCGAACGCGTTCGGACAATGCCGGGTAGCGCCCCAGAAACGGCATCGCCTCGAGCCCGCGCTTCATCAGCGGGCCTTCGAGCTTCTGGAACGCGAGCACCGAGCGGATGGTCTTCTCGAACACCTCGTCGAGCGTCGACTGATCGCTCAGCTCGCTGAACATCTTCAGGTGGAAGGCGACCTCACGTTCCGACACCGCGTCGATCAACGCCGCCACCAGCGCGCCCTTGTCGGGGAAGTACTGGTACAGCGAACCAGGGCTCACGCCGGCCACGCGCGCGACCTGCTGCATGCTCAGGTTCTCGTAGCCGCGCTCGACGAAAACGCGAGACCCCGCTTCGAGGATCGCGTCGACCAGCACCACCGCGCGCTTCTGCCGCGGGGATTTTCGGGGTCGGAGGCGTTCCGGCAGCGTGCTCACCTTCTTGGTCGAAACGCGAGTGGGCGCCATTGACCGGCGGTCTTACCGTGTCGCCATGGCACGCATCGTCGTTCTCGGTGGCAGCGGCTTCCTCGGCTCACGGGTCGTAGAAGGTTTGCGAAAGGCCGGCGCTGACGTCTCGGTCGCGTCGCGGCGCTCGCCGATTTCGGTCGACGTGACGAAGCGCGAGACGTTCGCGGCGCTCGGTCCGTTCGACGTGGTCATCGACCTGAGCGACACGGTGTCGAACCCACCCGACGAGTTGATCGCGTGGTGTCTCGAGCAGGGCAAGACGGTGATCGAAGCGACGAGTGAAGCGCCGTGTGTCGAGCGGCTGCAGCAACGTCACTCGGGAACGACGCGCGGCCGATTGGTGCTCGGCGGAGGCATCTTCACCGGCGTCTCGAACCTGCTCGCGGCGTCATGCGCGCGTGAGGTCGGCGAGGTGGAAGAGGTGACACTCGGCGTGGCGTCGTCGCCGTTCAGCGGCTCCGGCAAGGGCACCATCGAGCTGATGTTGCGCGCGATGGAAGTGCCGGCGGTGCGCTTCGAGAACGGCACGCGCATCGAGGAGCCGAAGATGCGCTACGGCCCGGTGCTCGACTTCGGCGGAACGAAGCGCTCGACGGGTTTCATGTCGCTCGCCGAGCCTTCGATGATTCACGCCTCGACGGGGGCGAAGACGGTCGAGGTGGTGTTCGCTCCGAAGCCGGGCTTCCTGGTGCCGTCGTTCGTCGCGATGCCGAAGTGGCTGGTGAAGCAGAAATGGTTCATCGCGTTCATGCGCGGCTACTTCACGGTGTTGCGTCGCGTGTTCCTGCGGAGCGTGGCTTCCGCGGTCGAGCTGGTCGCGAGCGCGCGCGGCAGCGGCAAAGCGGCGACGCACGTGGTGAAGGCAACCGACGGCATGGAAGCGGGCGGGTTCGCGCTCGCGGCGATGGCCGAGGTCGTCGCGCAGTCTTCGTCGTGGAACGGCGTGAAGTGCATCGACGAGGTGTGCGCGCTCGAGCCCATCGTGAAGCGCTCCAACGAGCTGGCGGGCAAGACGGTGCTCACGGTGTCGTAAGCTGTGCGGCGTGATGCTCCTGACGTTGACGTTGCTGGTGGTGGCGCAGGCCGACCTCGACCCCGATGAAGTGAGCGCCGGCCTGGCGAAGGCGAAGACGGTCGAGAAGTGCGTGGCGATCTACCGGCCGGCGAAGAAGCAATTCCCGACGGCGTACATTCGCGGCACGAGCACCGAAGCGGCCGACTGCACGCGACGGGTGATGAACGCCGAGTTGGACAAGGTGCTCGTGCCGCTCAAGAAGAGCGACGCGACGCGCTTCAAGCTGGGCATGGACGCGCAGCGTTTCTTCAACGAAGGCGTGAAGCGCTACTGCGGTCGCTGGGAGAAGTACTACGCCGACTGCTGCGCGACGTGCTCGTACACCGAGGAACCCGAGTGCGAGATGGACTTTCATGCCGCGCGGCTGCTGCTCGTTTCGTCGGTGCCGACCGACGGCATCGAGTCTGCGAAGCGCGAGCGCGTGCCGAAAGAGTTCACCGAATTCGCGAAGGCGTGGTGCCAGTTCGTCGGTGACGCGTCGGACACCTGTCCCTCGCGCGTGCTCGGAGTGCTCGAGTCGAAGCAGCGCGACGACGGCAAGGAGCTGACATGTCGAGCGCGCTGAAGCGGGTGTTGCTGCTCAAGCCCGGCGTCGCGAGCTCGAGGGCCGTGCTCGGCGACTACGAAGTGTGGTTCGAGCGTGCTGCTGGTGCGCAGATGAAACCGGTCGAGCTGCACGCGGGAGAGAGCCCTCCGAGCGCGCGCGGTTTCGACGCGGTGATCATGACGGGCTCTCCGATGACGGTGACTGGCGAGCCTCTCGATTGGATGAAACGCGCCGCCGATTTCCTCGTCGAGACGGCGGAGCAGGGCACGCCGGTCTTCGGAGTCTGCTTCGGCCACCAGCTCCTCGCGTGGCGTCACGGTGCGCAAGTGATCCGCAACCCGCGCGGGCGTGAGCTGGGCACGGTCGACGTCGAGCTCACCCAGGCCGGCGCTGCGTCACCGCTCTTCTTCGGGTTCCCGCGCACGTTCGACGTGCAGGCGACGCACTACGACGAGGTGATCGATCCGCCGTCGTCGCTCGAAGTGCTGGCACGCAACCAACACAGCGCGGTGCAGGCGTTTCGCGCCGGGCCGCGGAGCTGGGGCGTGCAGTTCCACCCGGAAATGGATCGCGCGTCGATTCAGTACTGCATCGACGACACGGTGACGCTCGCGGAAGATCGCGCGAGGGCCGTCGCGCGCGAGACGCCGTTCGGGGCGCGACTGTTGCGACAGTTCCTCACACTGGTTTGACCAGCAGGAGTCTCTCGGCGAGAAGCGCCGCGCGCAGCAGCAGGAAGTCGCGCTCGGGCATGCTGGCGGTGAGCTGCGCCGCGCGACGGAACGACTTCATCGCCTCGAGCACGTCACCGCGTCGCTGCTGCAAATGTCCGCGCGCCGCGATGAGGCGGTAGTGATCTCCGAGCTGCTTCTCGAGCGAGGCGATCAACGCGAGGCCCGCATCTGCTCCGTCGCTCATCGCCACGGCGATGGCGTGATTGAGCGCCACCATCGGGCTCGCGTCGAGCTTCATCAGCACCGAGTACAGCGCGACGATCTGTGGCCAGTCGGTTTCCTCGGTCGACGCGGCCTCGTCGTGCAACGACGCGATCGCCGCCTGGAGTTGATACGGCCCGACCGCGCCCTGCGAGAACGCCGACTCGATCAGCGTCGCGCCTTCGTCGATCTGCGGGCGGTTCCACTTCGAGCGATCCTGCTCATCGAGCGGAATGAGGGCTCCGTGCGCTCCGGTGCGCGCATCGCGCCGCGCGTCGGTGAGCAGCATCAACGCGAGCAAGCCCATCACCTCGGGCTCGGCGGGCATCGCCCTGCGCAACATGCGGCCGAGACGAATCGCTTCGCTGCTGAGATCGGCCCGCGTGACTTCGTCGCCCGACGTCGCGGCGTAGCCTTCGCTGAAGATCAAATAGATGACGCGCATCACCGCGGGCAGCCGTTCTCGCCGCTCGTTCGCGCTCAGCTCACTCGAGACGAGCCCGGCGTCCTTCACCGTCTGTCGCGCGCGAGAGAGCCGCTGCGCCATCGTCGCTTCGGGCACGAGAAACGCGCGCGCGATTTCAGCGGTGGTGAGGCCTCCCACAGCGCGCAGCGTGAGCGCGACTGCGGACGCGTTCGACAGCGACGGCTGGCAACAGTGAAACAACAGCTCGAGAGAATCGTCGCGCTCGACCGCGAGTTCGTCGTCGGCGGCGAGCGCGAGCTGTTCCTCGGCGGGGATCATCGAGACGACGATCGACTCGCGCAGGCGCCGCTGCGTCTCCGAGCGAACCGTGTCCGTGATGCGGCGGTTGGCGACGTGAATCAGCCAGGCGCGCGGCTCGAGCGGCAACCCGGTCTTCGGCCACTGCGCTGACGCGGCGATCAACGCTTCCTGCACCGCGTCTTCACACGCCTGCAGATCGCGGAACCGTCGGAGCAACGCGCCGAGCACGACCGGCGCGAGGTCCTTCAGCAGTCTCTGCGTCTGCGAGTCCACTCGAGGCTCACGTCGGCGGAGCGCTCATCACCTGGCGCAGCTCGATCGGAATGCTCATCGGCTTGCCGCCCGGTCCAGGCGCCGCCGACGCTTCTGCGGCGACCGCGTACGCCCGCTGCTCGTTTTCGACGTCGATGATCCAGAATCCGACGAGGAACTCCTTCGACTCGGGAAACACGCCGTCGGTGATGGGCTGCTTGTCAGCGCCAGCGCGAACGATCTTCGCCGCCTCGGGGTGCGCGAGCCCTTCGGCCGTCACCAGCTCGCCCGCCTTGCGCAGCTTCTCGGCGAAGGTCTTCATGAACTCGATGTGAGCCATGATGTCGGCGCGCGCCCACGACATCATCTGGTACGGCTGCTTTCCGGGGTGATGCATCATCATCATGAACTTCATGGCTCAGCCCTCCTTCGCGGCTTTTTCGAGGGTGGCGATGTCGAGCTTCTTCATCTTGAACATCGCCTGCAGCGCCTTGGGGTGGCTGATCAATCGCCCGAGCTGCTTCGGAATGATCTGCCAGCTGACCCCGAACTTGTCCTTGCACCAGCCGCACTGCGTTTCCTTGCCGCCGTTCTTCGTCAGCGCGTCCCAGTAGCGGTCGACCTCGGCCTGATCTTCACACTCCACGAAGAGTGAGATCGCGTCGGTGAACGGCTGGCCTTCCTTGCCGTTGAGCGCGTTGAAGACCGTGCCGAACAGCTCGAAGCTGGTGGTCATCGGGTTTGACGACAGGATCTTCGCGCCCGGAAAAACCGAGACGTAGAACTTCGCGGCCTCCTCGGCCTTCGTGCCTTCGAACCACAGAAACGTCGTGATCTTCTGAGTTTGCATTGCCGACTCCAGGTGAGGGCGCGTTGTGGCGCCGTGTTTACCTTGAGGTCGGAGTCGCCACGGAAATCTCTACATCGATTTTCGGCGCGAATTTCGGTGGCGGGCAGTGAGGGCCAGGGCGAGGAGGGCGAGCAGCCCCGGCGCGCTCGAACAACCGCGCCCCATCGCCATCGGATCTTCGTTCATCGGATCGGGCGGCATCGTGTTCGTCGTCATGCCGGCATCGACGACGGTCTGAGTGCCAGCGTCGATCTCAGGCTGCGTGGTGCCCGCGTCGACTTCTGGCTCCATCGTGCCGGCGTCGGCATCGGGCGGCTCGGTGCCGGCGTCCGGCTCGGGCTCGATGGTGCCCGCATCGATCTGCACTCCCGCATCGACGGGCGGAGTCACCACCATGTCGCACGCGTCGCCGATGCGATCGCCGTCGGTGTCGAGCTGGTTGGTGTTGGCGATGAGCGGGCAGTTGTCGTCTTCATCGGGGACCTGATCAGCGTCGTCGTCTCCGTCGCACGCGTCGCCTTCACCATCGGCATCGGTGTCGCGCTGATTCGCGTTCGCGTCGGTCGGGCAGTTGTCGTTGGTGTCGGTCACTCCGTCGCCGTCGGTGTCGACGGGCATGGCGAGTCGCGTGAGCCCCATCGAACCCCAGATGGTCTGACCCGCGGTGACGGTGCGGGTGACGGTCGCGCTCATGTAGCCGGGCTTGGTCGCGGTGACGGTCCACGAACCGGCGGGGAGATCGAACTCGTAGAGCCCGGTGCTGGTGGTGGTGATGCGCGGGCCGCCGACGACTTGCACGGTTGCGCCGGTGAGTCGCGCCGAGGTGTTGGTCCCCTCGTAGATGATGCCGGTCAACGTGCCGAGCGAGCCCGACGACGGAGCGAACACCGCGAGCTGATTTCCCGTGGTGCGCTCGCTGCCGTCGGACGGGTGATTCACCACGCCCTGGCCAGCGAGATACATCGCCGAGCTGCCGCCACCGTCGAGGTTGACCGCTTCGTACGCTCCGAGACCGCGCAGCAGCGTCGCGAGCTCGGTGCAGGTCATGCCGACCGAGAGGCTCGTGCGGCCGTCGACGACCACGAGGTACAGCGTCTTCTTGTCCTGCGAGAGGCCGAGAGCGGTGCGCGGGTGGCGCGTGGTGCAGAAGCTGGTGGTGTGTTGACCCGAGGAGATCGTCCCGCCGCGGATGAGATCGGGGTGGCCCGAGACGACTCCCTTCATCCACGTGCCGTCGAAGGTGATGGTGCTCGCTTTCGCGGAGAGCTCGACGCGGTTGGTGGGCGCGGCGCCGAACGCGAACGTCGCGGAGCCGTTGGTGTCAGCGGTGTCGGCCCACTTCGCGCCGTTGCCCGCCGAGAGTCCGCTCGTCGAGTAGTCGGTGTAGCTGAAGAAGTCGCCGTTCACGGCCATCTGTGCGCCGACCAATCGCGCGAAGGAAGAAGGAGTGCGACGCCGTTCGCTGCTCGCCGTCGCGCGAATCGACACTCCGGGTTGATCGAGCTGAATCTCGAGCGCGTGGATCTGCCAGACCGGCGACGCGCTGGTTCGGTACAGCTTGCGCACGCCGGCGAACGGCGTGGTCCACGTGTCGGCAGCGAACGCGGAAGAGGCGAGCAGGGTGAACGCGACGAGTGCGTGTCTCATGCGCATCGCAGGTAGCACTCGATGCGAGCTCAGCCGGGTGACCGATCGGTCATCGTGAATCGCGAGCGTGACGGTGAAGTGAAACTCCCGGGTTTCAGCGCGGGCTGGTGTCGTCCTCGTCGGGGATGCCGTCACCGTCGTCGTCGCCGTCGCACGCGTCGCCTTCTCCGTCGTGATCGGTGTCGAGCTGGTTGGCGTTCTTCACGGTCGGACAGTTGTCGCGCAAATCGATCACGCCATCACCGTCGGAATCAGTCGGCGGCTCGGCGCGCATCATCGCAATGTCGAGCTGCAGCGCTGACGAGCCGGGCAGGAGCTTCACGTGAGCGGCGTGCGTGACGTAGCCCGGCCGCGAGACGCGCAGCTCGACTTCTCCGGCGCTCGTCGAGAGTTCGAAGCGACCGTTCGCATCGGTGAGCGCGCGAGACAGCCCGGCCTGCACGACGGCGCGCGCGATCGGCGTCTTCCCATCGGTGATCACGCCTCGCACCACGCCGAGCTCAGTCCGCAGTGGAGCCAGCACCGCGAGGTGATTGCCCATTTCGCGCTCTTTGCCGTCGGACGGCTCGTTCACCACGCCGACACCCGCGACCCACAGTTCCGAACTTCCGCCGCCATCGAGGTTCACCGCGTCGTGAGCGCCGAGCTCGACCATCAACGCCGCGAGCTCGCGACACGTCATGCCGACGGACTTCTCGTTGCGGCCGTCGACGACCACCAGCAGCAGCGTGTGACGATCTCTGCTCAGTCCCAACGCAGTGCGCGGGTGTCGCAGCCAGCAACGTGAATCGGCGAGCTCCGACCGCGCGAGGCCGTCACGAACGAGATCGGGCTTTCCAGAGATCGCTCCACGCATCCACGAAGGGTCGAAGGTCACGACGTCGCGTGCCGCGGCGAGCTCGACGCGACCTCCGTCACCGAACGCGAACACCGAGCGCTGCGGCGTGTCGAGCGCGCCTGGCCACGCACTCCCGCTTCCCGCCGCGAGTCCTTCGGTGGAGTAGTCGTCGTACGAAAAGAAGTCGCCGTTGATGGCGAGCTGCGCTCCGACGTCGCGCGCGAAGGCCGACAGCGTGCGTTTGCGTTCGCCGCTCGCGGTCGAGCGCAACGAAACGCCTGAGTCGAGCTTCACGTACGCCGCGTGAATGCGCAGCGGCGGGTCGGTCTTCACGCGCTCGAGCAAACGCACGCCGACGAACGGCTCGGACCACGCGTCGGGAGCAGCCGGCGCCACCTTGCGTACGCACGAACTGCCGAGCAGCAGCAGCGTTATGAAGAGGGTGCGCATGCGAGTGAGAACATTGCAGTAGGGTGCGCCTTCCATGAGCAGTTTCGACGTCTGGCCCGGCGTGCCGTATCCGCTCGGGGCCACTGCCGATCGCGAAGGAGTGAACTTCGCACTCGCTTCGGCTCACGCCACCGCGGTCGAGCTGTGCATCTTCGACTCGGAAGATCCGTTGAAGCAGCTCGCGCGCCTGCCGCTGCGCGATCACACCAACCACGTGTTCCACGGCTACGTGCCGGGCCTGAAGCCCGGAGCGCTCTACGGTTTTCGCGTGCACGGCCCGTGGTCACCGCGCGAAGGCCAGCGCTTCAACCCGCAGAAGCTGGTGGTCGACCCGTACGCGCGCGCGTTCGCCGGAGTCGCCGACTGGAAGGCGCCGCTGCTCGGACACCAGAAGGGCGCGCCCGATCGGCCCGACGAAAACGACTCCGCGCATGGCGTGCCGAAGAGCGTGGTGATCGCCGACGACTTCGATTGGCGCGGCGACGAACGCCCCGAAGTCATCTGGCGCAAAGCGGTCGTCTACGAGACGCACGTCAAAGGCTTCACGATGAAGCACCCGCAGGTGCCCGAGGTGTTGCGCGGCACGTACGCGGGGTTGGCGCACCCGGCAGTCATCGAGCACCTGCTGCAGCTCGGAGTGACGAGCGTGCAGTTGCTGCCCGTGCACGCCTGCTCACCCGAGGGCTTTCTGCTCGAGCGAGGGTTGACGAACTTCTGGGGCTACAACACGCTCGGCTTCTTCGCGCCCGACGCGCGGTATTCGGCGAGCGGCGATCGCGGTCAGCAGGTGCGCGAGTTCAAGGAGATGGTGCGCTCGCTCCACCTCGCCGGTCTCGAGGTGATTCTCGACGTCGTCTACAACCACTCCGCCGAAGGCAACGAGCAGGGCCCGACGCTCTCGTTCCGCGGCATCGACAACCAGACGTATTACTGGCTCGACGATCGCGATCGCTCACGCAGCCGCGACTTCACCGGCTGCGGCAATTCGCTCGCGGTGTGGCGGCCGCAGGTGCTCAAGCTGGTGCTCGACTCCCTGCGCTACTGGGTTCGCGAGATGCACGTCGACGGCTTCCGGTTCGATCTCGCGACCACGCTCGCGCGCGGGCCGGGCGGAGAGTTCGACCCGTGGTCTCCGTTCTTCGCGTCGATCTTCCAGGACCCGGTGCTCTCGCGCGTGAAGCTGATCGCTGAGCCGTGGGACGTGGGGCACGGCGGCTACCGACTGGGTGGCTACCCGATGCCGTTCGCCGAGTGGAACGATCGCTACCGCACCACCACGCGGCGCTTCTGGCGCGGAGATGCTGGCCAGGTCGCGGACCTCGCGTCGCGCATCAGCGGCTCGTCGGACTACTTCAAGGTGAGCGGCCGTCGGCCGAGCGCGTCGATCAACTACGTCGCGTGTCACGACGGCTTCACGCTCGCCGATCTCGTCTCGTACGAGCACAAGCACAACGAGCTCAACCTCGAGCACAACCGCGATGGTTCGAATGACAACCAATCGTGGAACTGCGGAGTCGAAGGCGAGACCGAGTCGGCCCCCATCAACGCCGCGCGCGATCGCGCCAGCCGCAACCTGCTCACCACGCTGTTCCTGAGCGTCGGCACGCCCATGCTGCTCGCCGGCGACGAGCTCGGTCGCACTCAGCGCGGAAACAACAACGCGTACTGTCAGGACAACGAGCTCTCGTGGGTGAACTGGGAACTCACGCCGCGTCAGCAGTCGTTGCTGGAATTCACGCGCAGGCTCGCGCAGCTGCGCCAGTCGCAGCCGGTGCTCCAGCGCCGCAACTTCTTCCTCGGCAAGACGCTCGACGATTCGGCCTTCCGCGATCTGGTGTGGTTCCACCCCGCGGGGCGCGAGCTGGGGCCGCAGGATTGGAGCGACCCCGAGCTGCGTTGCTTCGGCTTCCTGCTCGGAGGTGACGCCATCACCTCTCGCGATCCCACCGGGCAGCGCGTGGTGGGCGACAGCCTGCTCGTCTACTTGAACCCTTCGGGCAAGGCGGTGCCGGTGACGTTGCCTGCTCCGACCTGGGGCGCGAAATGGGAAGCACTGCTCGAGACGGCCTCTGACGTGACGAGGCCATTGACCTGCGCGGCCGGAGAGGCCGTCCAGATTCCGGAGCGCTCGATATTGGTCTTGCGGCTGACCAATGGTGCGCCTTAGAGGTTGACCGTGGGCACTCCCGTACTCTGGGGCGCGTTTCTGGTTGGCGCGCTCATCGTGATCGCGATCGACCTCTTTGCCGCTGGTGGCAAGGAGATCACTCCGAAGAAGGCCGGCATCTGGACCGCGATCTGGGTCTCGCTCTCGCTCGCGTTCGCCGGCTTCCTGCACTTCGAGTACGGCGCCAAGGCGTCGGGCACGTTCTTGATGGCCTACGTCATCGAGTACGCGCTCTCGGTCGACAACCTGTTCGTCTTCATCGTCATCTTCAGCGCGTTCAAGATCACCAACCGCGCGCAGCACAAACTCCTCTACTGGGGAATCATCGGCGCGTTCATCTTGCGCGGCACGTTGATCGGCGCGGGCTCGGCGCTGGTGACGAAGTTCGAGTGGCTGCTCTATTTCTTTGGCGCGTTCCTGCTCTACACGGCGTGGAAGCTGCTCTTCACCAAGTCCGAAGACGAAGAGGTGGTCCCCGAGGAGAACCCGATCCTCAAGTGGGGTCGCCGGGTGTTCCCCGTTTCGACCGGCCCGTACGAGCGCGAGTTCTTCACCATCGAGAACGGCAAGCGCATGGTGACGCCGCTGTTCCTCGTGCTGCTGGTGGTCGAGGCGAGCGACATCTTGTTCGCGCTCGATTCGATTCCCGCGGTGCTCGGCATCTCGCAAGACCCGTTCCTGGTCTTCACGTCGAACGCGTGCGCGATTCTCGGTCTGCGCTCGCTGTTCTTCCTCGTCAGCTCGCTGATGGACAAGTTCCGCTACCTGAAGATCGGGCTCGGCGTGATTCTCGCGTTCGTCGGCGGGAAGTTGATCGCCGAGACGTACTTCCACGAATGGGCGCACGCGCACGAGGTGATCGTGATCGTCGTCTCGCTGTCGGTGATCGTGCTGAGCCTCGCGATCTCGATCATCGCGTCGTCGCTCATCAAGCCGCCGCCCGAAGAGAAGCTCGAGAAGAAAGACGCTGCGCCCGCGGTGGAGGAGCGCTGAGTGTCCACCACCGAGACCGAAGGCGTTCGCATCATCGTCAAGGCGACCTGGTGGCCGGAGCGCAGCTCTCCCGACAACCAGCAGTGGGCGTTCACCTACGCGGTCAAGGTCGTGAACGAAGGCACGCGCGTGGCGACGTTGCGCGCGCGGCATTGGGTCATCACCGACGCCAACGGCCGGGTCGAAGAAGTGCGCGGCGAGGGCGTGGTGGGCAAGCAGCCGCGTCTCGAGCCCGGTGAGTCGTTCGAGTACACGAGCTGGGCGATGTTGCGCACGCCGTTCGGCACCATGCGCGGCGAGTACTTGATGGAGCGGCAGGACGGTGGCCGCTTCGAAGCGAAGATCGGCGAGTTCGCGCTCACGCAGCCCAACGCGCTGAACTAACGCGGCGCCGCGGCTCGCTGCAGGCGATCGCGCACCGCGAGCCCCAGCCCAGATTCAGGCGGAGGCACGGCGAAGATGAGCTCTCCCAGCCCGTCGGCTTCACGCAGCTTCGCGTAGAGCACGCGCGCGAACCCTGCGGCGTCTTCGGGCACGTCGAGGTGCGCGGCACCGGGAACGCGCGGCGCTGACGCCGGAGCGATGATCACCAGCTTCTTTCCCGCGCCCACGTGCTTCGCGGCGGACGACACCAGTTCGCCTGCGCTCACCAGCCACAAGCCGGCGCGCGGCGCGTAGTGCGATTCCAACATTCCCGGCGCGCGAACGTCGGTGGCGTGCGTCGCCAGCTGCAGCGAGACACCGAGCACCTTCTCGATCGCCTCGCGCGCGATGCCACCGGGGCGCAGCAGTCGAGGAGACGAACCGCTGACGTCGATGATGGTGCTCTCGACGCCCACCGACGACGCGCCGCCATCGAGCACCAGCTCGAGCTCGTCACCGAATTCCGAACGCACATGCGCCGCGGTGGTGGGGCTCACGCGGCCGAAGCGGTTCGCGCTCGGCGCGGCGATGCCTCCGCCGAATTCACGCAACACCTCGAGCGCGAGCGGATGCGAGGGAACGCGCAGGCCGACCGTGTCCTGGCCACCGGTGACCGCGTCCGACGCGAGCCCAGAACGCCGGGTGATCAACGTCAAAGGACCCGGCCAGAACGCTGAAGCAAGTGCTTCACCATGGGCTCCGAGCCCGGCGCTCCATTCACGCGCGCGCTCGACGCTGGCGACGTGAACGATCAGCGGGTGCGTCGACGGCCGGCCCTTCACCGCGAAGATGCGGCGCACGGCGAGCTCGTTCGAGGCGTCCGCTCCGAGGCCGTAGACGGTCTCGGTGGGCAGACCGATGAGACCTCCCCGACGGAGCAGCTCGACTGCGCGTGCGACGTCTGGTGACGGAGCCATTCGATCCTCCTATAGCGCGTGCGCCATGCCTTCCCAGCCTTCGAAGAAGCTCGAGACGTTCAAGAACCCCGCCCCGGTCCGTGACTACGAGATCGCGTTCGACTGCCCGGAGTTCACCTGTCTGTGTCCGCTGACGGGCCAACCTGACTTCGCCCACTTCAAGATCACCTACGTGCCCGAGGAGAAGTGCATCGAGCTCAAGTCGCTGAAGCTCTACCTCTGGAGCTTCCGCAACGAGGGCGCGTTCCACGAGGCGGTCACCAACCAGATCCTCGAGGACCTGGTGAAGGCATGCGCGCCGCGCAAGATGACGGTGCACGGTCACTGGTTCGTGCGCGGCGGCATCGTCACCGACGTCACCTGCACGCACGAAGCGCCGGCTTCAGCGGCCAAGAAGACTCGCAAAAAGGCGTGAGAAGAAGCTTCGACGCGGTTGTTCGCGCTGAAGATTGAGCGTGAGCCGTTCGATGTTCTCTCGCGCCCGCTCGGGTTGCGGCGTCAGCGTCACGCGCTGCCAATCACCGTCGTTCGGAACGTCTTCCGCGTCGGGCGGCGCGGGCAGCCGCTTCGGGAACGTGTCGATCGGCAGCAGCAGCTCGAGGAATTGATCTTCGAGCACCGCGAGTCCTTCCTCCGGAGTGCGCGACGCGTCCCAGACCCCGTCCCAGCGAATCGGCAACATCGGCTCTCTTCGCAGTCCGTGCAGTTGCTGCTGCAGCGTGGGCCAGGCCGCGCTGATCACGGTCTGAAACACGACGTTCGCGGGCGCGGCGGGTTTGGGCCACGCGGCGTCGAGCGCGGCTCGGAGCTCGCGCAGATTCGCGAAGCGATCGCCCGAGAAGCGCACACCCTTCTTCATCACCTCGACCAGCGCCTTCGGCACGTCGGGGTGCACTTCGAGCGGCACGCGCACGTCGTTGCGGTTGTAGCGAGTGACGCTGGCGAACACCTCGAAGCGGTTGCCGCGGTACGGGTGGTACGTCGCGATCAGCTGCCAGATGAAGAGCGCCGCGCGCGTCGCGAGTGAAGCGCTCGTCTCGTCGCGCGCCTGAAACGCCTCGGGGCTCAGAAAGAACATCACGTCGGGCGAGAGCGGCTCGCTGTTCTCCGGCGCGTCGGCGGTCAGGCGGCGCCGGTAGTCGGCCAGCCAGTGGTTCAGGTTGCCGAGCGCGAAACGCCACTCGCGGTTGATGCACAGCCCGATGCTGCGATCGGTCAGCGGCAGCGGACGATCGGGCGAGCTCGGCTTGCCTTCCATCGCGGCCACGGCGTCGAGGACCACCTCGGCGATGCTCCGCGCGACGTCGAGCGGGAGCACCCGCGTCTGCGAGCGCAGCGCCGCGCAGAGATCGCGCAACGTCAGCCCGACGAATCGCTCGAGGATGTACTGCGCGTCGTAGCCCTCGAAGTTGCAGCTCACGAGGTTCTGCCACGAAGGCCCGAGCGAGCTGGCGATGTCACCGAGCACTTCGGCGTCGCGCCGCGTGTCGTCGTCGCGGCAGAACTGCAGCAGGCGTTCCATCACCAGCGGGGCCCGAACGTTCGGTTGTGGAGCCACGGGGACGACTTCGCTCACGGTCCCGGTGTGCAACGGCGCGCCAATCACGCGCAGAACTGTATCCTCCCGGCCCGTGCCTCACGACGCGTTGCCGGTGTTCGATTTGGGTCCCATTCGGGCGGGCAGGTTCGAGCCCGCGTCCATCGAGGCGCTGCGCAACGCGTGCGAGCGACATGGCTTCTTCTACGTGCGCGGCCACGGCGTGCCGCCCGAGCTCGAGCGCCGCCTCGAGAAGCTGAGCGCCGAGTTCTTCGCGCTGCCGTTGCACGTGAAGGCGCAGCTGCCGATGTCGAAGGGCGGGAGCGCGTGGCGCGGCTGGTTTCCGCTCGAAGGAGAACTCACCAGCGGAGCCGCCGACCTGAAGGAAGGCATCTATTTCGGCGACGAGGTGGGGCCCGATGATCGGCGCGTGCGCGCGGGCTGGCCGATGCACGGCCTCAATCTCTTCCCTGACGTCGAGCTGCCGGCGCTGCGCGGTGCAGTGCTGGAGTTTATGAGCGCGCAGCGAGAGGTGGCGAAGTTCGTGATGCGGGCGTTGGCGGCGTCGCTCGGGCTGGAGACCGATTTCTTCGAGCGCTCACTCACGCGCGAGCCGCTGAGTTTGTTTCGCATCTTCCACTACCCGGCGCCTGCGCCCGAAAAGCAGAGCGCGTGGGGTGTGGGTGAGCACACCGACTACGGCCTGCTCACCGTGCTCAAGCAAGACGACTGCGGCGGGCTCGAGGTGAAGACGCCGAGCGGATGGGTGGCGGCTCCGCCGATCGAAGGCACGTTCGTGTGCAATCTGGGCGACATGCTCGATCGCATGACCGGTGGCCTCTACCGGTCGACGCCGCATCGCGTTCGCAACGCGTCGGGGCGCAGTCGGTATTCGTGGCCGTTCTTCTTCGACCCGGCGTTCGATGCGGTGGTTGCTCCGTTGCCCGTCGCTCGCGTGCGGCCGGTCGAGCAGGACGCGGCAGAGCGGTGGGATCGCGCGAGCGTTCATTCGCTCAGCGGCACCTATGGGGATTACTTGCGGGGCAAGGTGTCGAAGGTGTTTCCCGAGTTGGCGGGTGAGCTCACTCGCTGAGGCTCGTGCGGCCCCTCACCCCGGCCCTCTCCCCGCTTCGCAAGGAGAGGGAGATAGGTCAGCGGGTCGAAAATTCGCGGACCAGAGGTGACTTTGGATCTTCGGCGTAACGACCGGCGTTCCACGCGTAGCGCTGCACCTTCACTCGGTGTGCGGCGGGGTCGATGTCGTAGACGTTGAAGCCGGCGCCGACCACGTGCAGGTCGGTCGCGCTCCCGGCGTTGATCACCGTGCGCTGCTTCGTCTTCACCACGTACGGGCGATGCATGTGCCCGTGCACCACGAGATCGAGCGAGACGTCGGAGCGATCGATCAGCTCCATCACCTCGAGATCGTCGCGCAGCCCATGGTTGCGCTTGTCGCGCTGACCTTCCGCGCGGAGCAGCCCGTAGTGCAACGCGAGGATCACGAACTCGTTCTTGAGCGACGCGTCGGTCAGCCACTCCTCGAGCACGCGGCGCTGCGCGGGCCCGCACAGCCCTGAGCTGTCGATCACGCTCGTGGGCCGCGTGACGTCGATGGCGATCACCGTCACACCCGGAGCGACGCGCTTCTTGAACGGAAACCCGCCGCCCTCACACAGCTGCGAGAAGTGCCGCTCGAACAGCCCGTTGGCGCTCGCGACGTAGCGATCGTGATTGCCCGGAATCACCGTGTATTTCGCCGGCTGTGATCTCCTGTCGCCGAACAATTCGGCGACGCGCGCGAACTCGGCCTCGGTGGCGACTCCGGTGAGATCTCCGGTGCAGAGCGCGTGATCGACTCCCAGCGCGTCGACGTCACTGAGCAACCGCGCGATGCGTACGTCGCTCTCGTAGAAGTGCCGCCCGCGCCCCATCAGCGAATAGCTGGCGACCGCGGCGAAGCGCTTCAGCGCGAGGCCTCCGCTGAGCGGGAAGTGCGTGACGTGGATGTCGGAGAAATGCGCGAGCTTCACGTGATTCAAACTCCAGCGGTGGCGCGGAAAAGAGTCGCTTGTCCGCTCAGCGTCACGGTCTCGTTGGCCGCGATGAAGGCCGAAGCGCCGCGCGGAAGATCGGTCGCCTCGCCGTCGACACACAGCACGATCGACGGGAGCCCGGCCTCGATGACGTGCGTGCCGCGCAGCGTGATGCGCTCCAACCTGAAGTCGGGAGCGGGCGTGACGTACGTGCCGTCAGGCGAGGCGCGCAGCACCTTCGCGGGACCATCGGTGAATTCGAGCACCGAGAGCAGCTCGCGCACGTCGACGTGCTTCGGAGTCAGCCCGCCGCGCAGCACGTTGTCCGAGTTGGCCATCAGCTCGACGCCGGTGCCGCTCAAGTACGCGTGGAGATTTCCCGCGCCGAGGTAGAGCGCTTCACCGGGCTCGAGCGTGAGGTGATTGAGCAGAAGCGCGCCGAGCACGCCGACGTCGCCCGGGTATTTCGCGTTGAGGCGCGCGACCAGCTCCGCTTCCTTCGCGAGGCCCTTCGGCGGCGCGGCCTTCACCAATTGCTCGACCAGCGAGCGATCGGTCATCACCTGCTCGAAGTACGCGCGCAGACCCTTCGACTTCAGCGTGCTGGCGTCGACTCCGAACGCTTCGAGCACCTTCAGCGTCTCGGTCACCGAGCGGAAACCACAGAGCGCTTCGAACTTCGTCAGCGCGCAGATGATCTCCGGCTTGTGGTTCGCGTCGCGGTAGTTGCGGTTCGACGCGTTGAGCGGAACGCCCGCGGCGTTCTCGCGCTCGAAGCCCGCGACAGCCTGCTTCACGGAAGGGTGAGCCTGCAGCGAGAGCGGCTCGGCGGCGGCGAGCACCTTGAAAAGGAACGGCAGTCGCGCTCCGAAACGCTCGAGCACGCGGGGCCCGAGGCGCGCCGCAGCGTCAGCGCCAATCCACTCCGCGAGCGACTGGCCTTCGGGTGTGCGCGACGGCGCGACGGGGTGCGCTCCGAGCCAGAGCTCGGCCTGCGGCTTGCCGGTCTGCGGCGTGCCGAGCAGCGTGGGGATCGCGGTGAGGCTGCCCCATGCGTAGGGCTGCACCTGGTTCGTGAGGCGAATCAGGCGAGGAGGCTCCGCAACATCCACGCGGTCTTCTCGTGAATCTGCAGGCGCTGCGTGAGCAGGTCGACCGTCGACTCGTCGCTGCCCTTTTCGGCGCGCGGGAAGATCGAGCGCGCAGTGCGTGCGGCCGCCTCGTGGCCCTTCACCAGCTCACGCACCATGTCGGTCGCCTCGGGCGTCCCGTCAGCCTCGGGAATCGAGGAGCGCTTCGCGAACGAGCTGAACGTCGCGTCGGCCTCGAAGCCGAGTGAGCGGATGCGCTCGGCGATGAGATCAGTCGAGAGCCAGAGCTCGTTGTATTGCGTCTCGAACATCAGGTGCAGCGTCTGGAACATCGGGCCCGTCACGTTCCAGTGGAACGCGTGGGTCTTCAAGTACAGCGCGAACGTGTCGGCCAACAGCGAGTTCAAACCGTCGGCGATCGCCTTGCGATCGGCTTCGGCGATGCCGATGTCCACTGCTGCTCCCGCGCCCTTCGATTTCTTCGCCATGATCGTTTCTCCTGTTCGTGGTTCGCGCCTTCAGATGCCCCGGTCGGGCAGGAGTTGCACTCGAAAGTTTCGGTGGCGCGGGTCAAACTTTGGATTATGTCTAAAGTCGAAATGAGTCCAGAACTGGTCACGCGCCTCAGGGAAGCCGGCATTCAGCCTTCCGCGCAGCGTCTCGCCGTCGCCGGCTACGTGCTGGCGACCGATTCGCACCCCAGCGCCGACGAAGTGCTCGAGCAGGTTCAGGGCCACTTCCCGATGCTGTCGCGTGCGACCGTCTACAACACGCTCAACCTCTTCGTGGAGAAGGGGCTCTTGCGTCAGCTGGTGTTGGCCGAGGGGAAGACGGTGTTCGACCCCTGCCTCGAGCCGCACCACCACTTCATCGACGAGGAATCGGGGCGCATCGAAGACGTGCCCTGGGACGCGGTGAAGGTCGGTGACGTCAAGACCCTCAAGGGCTACGAAGTGCGCGAGTACATGGTCGTGATGCGGGGCCGGAAGCTCGGCGGGCCTCGCTTGAAGAAGCGCTGAGCAACGGCATCAACCCTCAACCCTCAACCCCAACCAACCGGAGCAAACATGCTTACCCCTGGCAGCAAGGCCCCTGCGTTCGACGTTCCTGCGTGCGTGTCGATCGAGAAGGGCAAAGAGTTCAAGAACGTTTCCTCGAAGGAGCTCGAGGGCAAGTGGGTCGTCTTCTACACGTACCCCAAGGACTTCACGTTCGTGTGCCCGACGGAGATCGTCGAGTTCGACAAGAAGGTGAAGGACTTCGCCGATCGCGGCGCCGTGGTTCTCGGCGGCTCGACCGACAACGAGTTCAGCCACCTCGCGTGGCGCCAGCAGCACGCTGACCTGAAGAACATCAAGCACCCGCTGCTCTTCGTGGCGCCGGGCATGGCGCAGGGCTTCGGTCTCTTGCAGCCGGCGGCCGGCGTGGCGCTCCGCGCGACGTTCATCATGGACCCGCAGGGCGTGGTGCGCTTCGCGTCGGCGAACGACCTCTCGGTCGGCCGCAACGTCGACGAGGTGCTCCGCGTGCTCGACGGTCTGCAGACCGATGAGCTCTGCCCCTGCAACTGGAAGAAGGGCGACGAGACGTTGAGCGCCAAGCTGAAGAAGGTCGGCTGAGTTCTCGCTGAACAACGGAGCGTGGTGCGGATTCGCGTCCCGCCACGCTCGTTTTCTGTCCGCAGTGCTGATCAGGAGATCACGTCATGGAACAACTGAACCAACTCAAAGAAACGCTCCCGGACGCGGCGCGCGACATCAAGATCAACATCGGCAACGTGCTGCAGCCCGCGGCGCTCAACGCTGATCAGACGTGGGGTTCGGCGTTGTCGGCGGCCTACGCGGCGCGCAACGAGAAGCTCACCAAGGCGATGATCGCCGACGCGAAGGCCGCGGGCATCGCCGACGCGGTCATCGAAGACGCGAAGGCCGCGGCGATCTTGATGGGCATGAACAACGTCTATTACCGGTTCCGCCACCTCATCGGGAAAGAGGACTACTCGCAGAAGCCCGCACGCCTGCGGATGATGCGGCTCAAGCAGGTGGCGACCAACCAGGTCGACTTCGAGCTGTTCTGTCTCGTCGTCTCGGCGGTCAACAACTGCCAGACCTGCATGCAGTCGCACGAGGCGGTGGTGCTCGAGGGCGGCATGTCGACCGATCAGGTGCACGACTCGGTGCGCATCGCGTCGGTGGTGCACGCCATGGCCGTCGCGCTCGAGACGATGTTCTGAAACTGGTGGGAACCTCGGGCACGCGGGGCACGTTGATGCTCCGCTCCGAGGGAGGATGCGTGCGTGAAGGCCCATCGGCTCGTTCATCATGAGAAGGGCCGGTTCTGGGAAGTGCACTGGGAAGGCTCGCAGGCCGAGACCACTTCCGGCGCGCTCGGCACCAATGGTCGCTCGACCGAGAAGGGCTTTTCCGACTCACGCGAGGCCGATGCGTGGGTCGCGCAGCAGCTCGGCAAGCGTCGGAAGGAAGGCTTCGTCGAGTTGACGGAAGTGGGAACGCCGGCGACCGCGGCTGATGCGAGCTCCGGGTTGCGCGAGTTGTTGGCGCGGATCGTCGAGAACCCCGCCGATGATTCGCTGCGTACCGTCTATGCCGATCAGCTGTCGGCCGCCGGAGATCCGCTCGGAGAGTTCATTCAGGTTCAGCTGCAGCTCGCGCGCGCGCCGGCGGCAGTGCATCAGCACCGCGAGAAGGAACTGCTCGAGCGCTTCCGCATGAAGTGGTCGGGCGGTCTACGCGGAGTCGACTTCCGCTTCGAGCGTGGCTTCGCCGTGGCCGCGCACCTCGAGATCGAAGAGCTCGCGACGCACGTGCCGAAGTTGTTCGGGGTCGCTCCGTTGCTCTCGCGGCTGCACGTCAATCGCGGGAGTGGGCTGATGGGTTCTTCGGGCGTGCGCGAGCTGATGCAGCGGCCCGAGGTGAAGCAGCTCACCGAATTGCACTTCACGTTGAATGGCTGGTTGCCGCAGGTGATCGAGGCCATCACCGGGCAGCCGGCGCTCGATGGGCTCGAGGCGCTGTCGTTGCGGCGCGTCGGCGTGAGCGATTCGCACGCCATCGATCTGATCGTTCGAGATCGCTTCACGCGGCTCAAGCGAGTCGACTTTCGGTTCAACGCGCTGTCGGGCGGGGCGCTCGATGTGCTCGCGTCGCGCGCGCTCCACGTCGTGCGGCTCGCGGGCAATCGAATCGGCGAGTCGTCGATCTCACGGCTCACGCGCGCGAAGCCGTGGGCGGAACTTCGTGAGCTCGACTTGTCGGGCAACGGCATCGGCAACGCGGGGCTCGCGGTGCTCGGCAGCTGTGAGTTCCTCGGCAACGTGACGCAGCTCGGGCTCGCTGGGGTGAACGCGACGAGCAGCGGCGTGTCGTTGCTCGCGAAGGGGCCGCTCGCGCGTTCGGTCGAGAACCTCGATCTCGCCGGGAACGACGTGCGAACCGAGGGCGTGCGGCTGATTCTGGGTGGACAGTTCCCGAAGCTGCGTCACCTTGATCTGTCTGAGTCGATGCTCGGTGATGAGGGCGTTCGCGCGATCGTTTCGTCAGCAGGCGCTGCACAGCTCGAGTCGTTGTTCATTCGCAAGAATCAGTTGAGCCCCGCCGGCGCGAAGGTGCTGCGGCGCGAGGCGTTGCCAGCGCTGACTGAGTTGCGGGTCTCGGGAAATCCGCTCGGTGAGGGTGGGCTCGAGGCGCTGCGGGAGTCGCTGCCTGGCGTGCACGTCGTCGCGCGGGCCTGAATTGCCGCAGTCGCGAGCCGACGGAATTTCCCGTACATCGCCGCGCGTGCCGCCGCGTCGCCTCATCGCGCAGATCGCCGGGAGCCTCGTGTTCCGGTTCGCCTGCTACTACGCGATGGTGTGGATGGCGTTGCTCGCTGAGACGCGCGCGGCGACTCCGGGGCCACTGCCCGACGTGATCCTCGACGCGGTGCCGTATTCGCCGACCATCGATCACTACAACTATCTCCTCTGGCTTTTCTCGTACGTGCCGATCGCGCTGTGGCTGATGGTCACCGATGCGAAGCGCTTCGTTCGGTACATGGTGACCAGCGGCCTGCTCGCGCTGATTCGCGGCTTCTGCATCTGGGTGACCGGCCTGCCCGCGGTGACGGGGAAAGATCTTCACGCGGGAATGAGTGACAGCACGCGCTGGGAAGCGTTTCTGCACCTCATCACGCCGTTCGGGTTCTTCGACACCGGCAGCGGCGCGCGCGTGTACCTCACGAAGGATCTCTTCTTCTCCGGCCACACCGCGACCACGTTCCTGCTGCTGCTCTACGTGTGGAAGTTCCCGAAGCTGCGCTGGCCGATGTTGATCGCGCACGTGCTGATCGTCGCCAGCGTGTACTTCGCGCGGCTGCACTACACGATCGACGTGATCGGCGCGTACGCGATCACGCTCGCGTTGTTCACGCTGCGCGAAGGGCGCGTCGGCGCCGGCAATCCGGAGGCAGGACTGACGTAGGGTGCGGCATGCGCTGGCTCTCCTTCGTGATCCTTGTCGTCGCGGTCGCAGCCCAGGCGAAACCCAACACGCTGCATTCGAAGATCCTCAACGAAGACCGCACGTGGCGAGTTCGCCTGCCCGCCGGCTACGAGGTCTCGGGCGAGAAGTACCCGGTGCTCTATCTCCTCGACGGTCAGACGCACTTCGAGCACGTCGCCGGGTCGGCGGGCTACTTGATGGATCAGGGCGAGATCCCGCAGATGATCATCGTCGCGCTCGACAGCACGGTGCGGGTGCGCGACTTCACTCCGACCGACTGGCCGCAAGCGTGGATCGGCGGAGGCGGCGCCGCGAAGTTCCGCGAGTTCCTCTCGCGCGAGTTCATTCCCGAGATCGAAAAGACGCTGCGCACCGACGGCTATCGTGTGCTCGCGGGTCACTCCGCGTCGGGCCAGTTCGCGCTCTACACGCTGGAGTCGGAACCGCAGCTCTTCCAGGGCTACATCGCGCTGAGCGCCAGCCTCGACTGGGACAACCGCTTGCCGGCGCGTGGTTTGTCCGCCGCGTTCGACAAGAAGCCCGACTTGCACGCCTTCGCGTTCGTCGCGCGGTGCAACGATTCGGGCAGCGCGCTCGAAGACTTCAATCAGCTCGTCGAGGTCTTCAAGACGAAGGCTCCGTCGGGTCTGCGGTGGAAGAGTCAGGCCTACGATCTCGAGACGCACGGCAGCGTCGCGCTGGTCGGAATGATCGACGCGTTGCGCGCGCTCTACGCAGGCTGGCGAGTGCCGGAAGATCTCACGGCGAAGGGGCTCCCGGCCGTGGAGGCGTATTTCGCGACACTGTCGAAGACGTACGGTCGACCGGTGCCTCTCACGGAGACCGTCGTGAACGACCTCGCGTACCAGGCGCTCGAGAAGAAGCAGAACGCCGACGCCATCGCGCTGTTTCAACGCAACGTCACCGCGCACCCGGGTTCGGCGAATGCGCTCGATGGGCTGGCTGATGGTCTCGCTGCAGACGGGCAGACCGCGGCAGCGATCGTCGCTCAGGAAAAGGCGGTGCGGCTCGCGAAGCAGAGCGCCAGCCCGCAACTTCCCCAGCTCGAGAAGCACCTCAAGAAGCTGAAGGCGTCGAAACCGGCGGCCCCTTGAAGATGCGGCGCACTCCGCCGAACCACGCGAGGAAGAGCAGGGCGATGGTGGCGAGCATGGTGATGCCCGCGAGCCCGTGCGGTGGAATGCACATCAGCACCACCATCACGACGATCCAGATCACGGCGATGACGTTCACGATGCCGCCGTATTTCCCGAGCGACCAGGGGCCCGTGCGCGGCCAGCCCTTCTTGCGCGCGAGCAGCGCGAGCAACACCGGCAACCCGTAGCTCGCGTAGAGCGCGGCGGTCGACAGCGCGGCCATCACCTCGAGTGCGTCGGCGAAGATCGCGAGCAGGAACGCGATCGCTACCGAGACCCACACGCCCACGTGCGGCGTCTTCCATCGCTCCGAGACGCTCGCGAGCTTCTTCGACATCGGAAGACCGCCGTCGCGCGCGAACGCGTAGAGCATGCGCGAGTTGCTGGTCACCGAGGCGAGGCCGCAGAACCACATCGCGGCGACGGCGATCCACACCATCGCGGTGCCGAGCGAGCCCATCGATTTCTCGAGCGTGTAGATGAACGGGTTCTTCGCCTCGAGCGCGTCATGCAGGTTGGGGATCGCGAGCGTCACGGCGATCAACATCACGTAGCCGGCGATCGCCGAGGCGATGATCGCGGTGAGAATTCCGCGAGGTGCCGCGCGCGCTGCGTCCTTCGTCTCTTCGCTCGCGTGCGCCGACGCGTCGTAGCCCGTGAACGTCCACGCGGCCTGCAACAGACCGATGAGGAAGCCGGGAACGATCCACGACTTGTCTGGGTTCGGCACGCCCTGTGTGAGGAACGCGAAGTCCTGCTTCGGAGCGAACAGCAGCACCGCGCCCACCAGCACCACCACGCCGATCACGTGGTACCAGGCGCTCACGGTGTTCAGCTTGGCGACGACGTTCACGCCGACGTGGTTGAGCACTGCGTGGCTGAGCAGCACCACCGCGTAGAGCGAGAGCACCGACACCCGCGTGCCGCTCAACCCGAGCAACGGAGCGAGAAATTCCGCGAGCCCGAAGTCGATCGCCGCGGTGATCGCGAACTGACCGAGCACGTTGAGCCACGCGGTCGCCCAGCCCGCGCCGGGGCCGCCGAGAATCGAGCTCCAGTGGTACAGCGCGCCGGCCGTGGGGAACGCGCTCGCCAGCTCCGCGAGCGACATGCCGATGAAGATGGTGAACACCGCCACCAGCGGCCAGCCGGCGAGCATCACCAGCGGTCCACCGGTTTTGATGCCGTCGCCGTAGAGCGTCACCGCGCCCGTGAGAATCGAGATGATCGAGAAGCTGAGCGCGAAGTTCTGAAACGCGCCCATGTCGCGCTTGAGCTCCTGTTTGTACCCGAGCGCTTCGAGCTCCGATTCCGCCGGCGGTTGCGTCACGCGCGGGACCTTACCGATTGTCCTGATTTTCGCGCTCGGCATAGTGGACCGGCATGCGCGCGCTGGTTCTCGTTCTCTTGCTTGCGGGTTGTGGCCACACCGAGCTGCCCGGAACGCTCGATTCGGGAATGGCGCCGCTGGTGATCGACGAGAACGTGCCGCTCGATGGAGGCCGCGACGCGGGGGCGACTCGCGGGTGGTGCGCTCCTGAAGCGCAGCCCTGCTGGCACGACGGGTGGGACTACGACCACCCCGGCTCGTGCTGCCTCTCGCGTCAGACCTGCAAGTCGCTCGATCGCGATGCGGGGCGACCGGGCTACTGCGAGTACTGAATCAGAGCCCCGTGCCGTCGGCGACGCGCCACAGGTACCAGCTGGCGATGCTGCGGTAGGGCTTCCAGACGTCACCGTGCGGCATGAGCTTCTTCGCGGTGATCGGCTCCTTCAGTTTGCGCAGCACGGTGAAGCCCTTGCGCACGCCGAAGTCGTCGACGGGAAACACGTCGAGCCGGCCCATGCGGAACATCAACATCATCTCGACCGTCCACCGGCCGATGCCGCGCACCTGAACGATGCGCTCCACGATGGCGTCGTCGCTCAGCGCGTGCAGTTCCTTGCTGGTGGGCACCGTTCCATCGAGACATTTCGCTGCGAGATCCTTGATCGCCAGCGCCTTGTTCTCCGACAGCCCGCACGAGCGCATCGACGGCATGCGCGCGCGGTGGAGCTTCTTCAGCTCCGGTTCCTTGCCGTCGCCGAACTTGTCCTTCACGCGCTGCAGAATCGTCTCGGCTGCCTTGCCGTGCAGTTGCTGGTGGCAGATGGAACGAACGAGCGCGTGAAAGGGGTCGAAGTCAGGCGAGGGCTCGATGCCGCACGGCCCCACCTTCTTGATCACCTTCGCCAGCGCGGGGTCGGCTTTGGAGAGCGCTTTTTCGGCCGCGCGCAGCTGCTTTTGGAAGCTCATGGAGGCGGACTGTAACGACCGCAACAACCCCGGCACACCGATCTGCGCAGGGGTATGCTGCGCAGTCGATGACTCAGGCCGCCCAGCGCATTCCAGGTCGCATTCTCGTGATCGACGACGATCGATCGGCACGCATGCTCCTCGAGCGCGTGCTGGTGCGCGCCGGCCATCAGGTGACGCTGGTCGACAACGCCGATCAGGGCCTCGCGGCGATCGGCAGCGGCACGTTCGATCTCCTCATCACCGACAAGAACCTGCCGGGCACCGATGGCCTCGAGGTGCTGCGGCGCGCGCGCGAAAAGCAGCCCAAGATGCGCGCGATTCTGGTGACTGGTTTCCCCACCGCCGAGACGCGCTCGCACGCCGAAGATCTCGGAGTGTTCGGCTACGTCGCCAAGCCGTTCGGCGTGCACGACATTCTCGACATCTGCGACGCCGCGATTCGCGCCGGGAGTGCGGCGTGAGTTCCGAGCGCGTCGTCATCATCGACGACGAGCCCGCAGTGTGTGACCTCATCGGCAAGCTGTTGATGCGCGACGGCTACGCGGTCGAGGCCGCGCACAGCGGTGAAGCCGGCCTCGCGCTGCTCGAGAAGGCGCCGGCCGCGTGTCTGGTGGTCGACAAGGTGTTGCCGCGCATGGGCGGGCTCGAGGTCGCGGCCGAAGTTCGCCGTCGCTGGCCGAAGGTCGCCATCGTGCTGGTGACGGCGCACCCCGAGCCGTTCACGCTCGACTCCGAGCGGCCGGCGGCGGTGCTCGCCAAACCGTTCAAGAATCTCGAAGTGGTGACGCAGACGGTGCGCGAGGCGATTGAGACGCAGCGCACCGCCGACAAGACGCCGTTGACGAACTTGAAGGAACGGGTGGCGGCGGTGGTCGCGGAGATCACGCCGGGACGACGCAAACGGGACTGACGAATGGCGCTCCTCGCTGAACGCGACCTCGTGCTCGCCGGCGCTTCGTCGCTGGTGGCCGTGGCTGCGCTCAGTGCCGCGCTCTTCTGGGGAACGTCTTCCGACGCGCGCGGCAACACGCCGACCGTCGCGGCCGTCGCGCAGGCGTCGGGTGAAGTGAAGCTGCGGCCCGCACAGCGGCTCGGCTGGCTCGGAGCGAACCGCGGCGCCGACGTGCACGACGGTGATTCGGTCTTCGTGCCGCCGGGCGCCGAAGCGACCTTGCGTTTCCTCGACGGCACCGAGCTCGCGCTCGACGAACGCTCGCTGGTGGTGATCGAAAAGCCGCGAGCCGGTGTGCGCAGCGTGACCCTGCGGCAGGGCTCGTTCTCGGGCCGCGCCGGCACCGACGGCCTCGAGCTCACCACGCCCAACGGCGTCGCCACACTCGAGGCGCAGACCGAGGCGCGCGTCGAGCTCACCGGCAAGCAGCTCGAGGTGTCGGTGAAGAAGGGCACCGCGCAGGTGAACAACGGCACGGGCTCGGCGAAGAGTGTGAACGGCGGGCAACGCGTCGCGGCCGCGGGCAACGGCACGACCGAGCTCGCGGCGTGGACGGTGGAGCTCACCGCTCCCGACGCGCAGGCGCGTTTCGCGTTCCGCACCGAGCCTGCGCCGGTCACGCTGTCGTGGACGGGGCAGGTGCCCAGCGGCGCCCACGTGCAGATCGCGCGTGATCGGCTCTTCGCGTTCCTGACGGTGGACATCGTGGCCACCAACGGCACCGTGACGCTGCGCGAGCCCGGGCGTGGCGTGACGTGGTGGCGCATCGTCGATTCGGAAGGGCGCCCGGTGTCGGAAGCGCGGCGCTTCACGTGCAGCGAAGACGCGGCGCCGGTGTTGATGTTCCCGCGCAACGGCGACGTGCTGCTGGTGCCGCCGGGGAGTGAGATCGGCTTCTCGTGGACTCCGCTGCCCGGCCTGAGCCGCTACCGCCTCGAGATTTCGCCGAGCCAGGGCTTCGAGCCGGTGACGGTGAGTGAAGCGGTGCAGGGCTCGTCGACGCGCCTCAAGGTCTCGTTGAACGAAGCGACCTGGTACTGGCGGGTGCGCGCTGAAGACGAGTCGGGTGCCGGTGCTCCATCAGCGCCGCTGCGCTTCCGCGTGATCCACAAGGGCATTCCCGAAGCGCCCGAGTTGTTGAACCCCGAGATCGAGGTGACGCCCTGAAGGTCAAGGCGTTGGCCCTCGCGGCGTTCCTGATTCCGATGGTGGCGAGCGCGCAGGTCGCGCGCATCGTGCTCCGCTGGAAAGAAGTGCCCGGCGCGTCGGCGTACGAGGTGCAGATCGCGCGCGACTCGGGCTTCGTCGAAGTGGTGCTGCAGACGCGCACCACCACGGCCGGCTACCGATGGGAACAGCTGCCCACCACCACACACTGGTGGCGCGTGCGCAGCTTCGACGCCGAAGCGCGGCCCAGCGAATGGAGCGCGCCGCGCACGCTGGCGGTCGACACCGCGATTCCCACTCCGCTCAAGCCAGTCGATGGAGCGGCGATTGGCTGCGGCTCGACAGTGAATCTCGAGCTCGACGCGTCGCCGCTGGTGAAGGAGTACCTGGTCGAACTCTCGGCGAGCTCCGATTTCTCGGGCATTCGCACGCTGCGATCGGCGACGCCGAACTTCGAAGTGCCGGGCCTCGGCGCGGGCAGCTGGTTCTGGAGAACGCGCGCGGTCGACATCAAGGGCCGAACCACCGACACCGGCCCGCTGCGCACGTTCGTGATCAAGGTGAGCGCTCCGAAGGTGAAGCCGGTGGCCGACGTGACGCTCGGCGTGCCGCAGGTGAACCTGACGTGGAACGAGGTGGGCTGCGCGGCGAGCTACGTGGTCGAGGCCACGCACGACGGGAAGGACAAGGTCACCATTCCCGCGAGCGGCACGTCGCTCGCGTTCAAAGCAGGCGTCGCCGGCGAATACCGCTGGCGCGTCGCTTCACTCGACGAACGCGGCACGTCGAGTGAGTTCGGCCCCGAGAGTGTGTTTCGCGTGAAGCTCGCGACGCCCGGCAACCGCAGCGAAGCGCTCAGCCACCGCGTCGATTCTCTCGTGGGGCTCGGTGCCGACCGCGACGAGCTACAAGGTCGAGTTGGTGCGCGGCAGCGAATCGGTCGCGACTCCGACGGTGAACGGCACCAGCTGGCGCAGCGCGGATCTCGTGGCCGGCGAATACAAGTGGCGCGTCACCGCGAAGGACGCGCTCGGCCACGCCAGCGCTCCGTCTGAATGGAGGCCGTTCTTCCGCTCGTCGGGCAACGCGCTGCCGCTGGCGAAGTGGCTCGAGCCGACGCGCGACGTGGTGGTGCCGGTGGGCGAGCCGATCGATCTGCGCTGGTCAGACGTGGCCGAGGCGACCGAATACGAGCTCGAGATCGACGGAGTGATCACCAAGTCCACCGAGCCGCGCGGGCGCACTGCTGCGCTCACCGAGGGCGCGCACGTGGTTCGCGTTCGCGCGATGGGCCTGCAGTTCCGCACGTCGGACTGGACCGAGCCGCTCGAGCTGTTCGCCGGCACGCCGCCCGTCACGCGCGCCGAGGTGAAGCTGGTCGGCGAGCAGATCGAAGTGCGGCTCTTCGATTCGAAAGATCGCGCGGTCGTCGGTGGCGAGCCGCAGTTCCGCGTCAACCTGGGAGCCATCGCGCAGCGCGAGCGGCAGGGTGAAGCGTGGGTGCTCGATTGGACTCCGCCGTTCGCAGGCAAAGACGCGCTCCACATCGACACGCCGGGTTTCCACACCGAGCAGGAGCTCGTCTCGACGCTCGACCCGTACACCTCGACCGCGGTGCGCGTGGGCGGCATCTTCAACGCGGGCGCGGTGGCGTCGCCGTACCTCGGCGTGGGCCTGACGATTCGTCTACCGATTCTCTCGCGGCACCCGGGCGTCGAATTGCGCGTCGGTTTCGCGCGCGCGGGCGCGGTCGCTGATTTCGGTGGCACGAAACTCGAGGCGCAGGCGTGGCTGCTGCCGCTCACGTTCCTGTTGGCGTGGCATCAGAACGTGGGCGCGTTTCAGTTCAAGGCCGGCGCGGGCCCGGTCGTTCAACCGCTCTGGATCACCGTCGGTAACGACTCGGGTTTCCACGCGTTGCCGGGTTTCGAGGGCGTTCTGTCACTGTCGAGAAGGCTGGGGCCGGGTCGCGTCGAAGGAGAAGTGAGCTTCCTGTACTCGAGGCTCGAAGTGCCCCTGGCGCGGTTGAACGCTGGCGGGCTGGCAATCCGAGTGGGCTACGCTTTCGATCTCTAGTTCGCGGGGGAGGGTGCACTTGCAGCTGTCGCTGCGCGCACAGATCGTGGTGCTCGTCGGCGTGATGCTCGTCGCGGCGATGGGCGTCTACCTGCTCCTCGCCACGCGGGTCGTCACCGCTGACAAGGAAGCGAGCGTCTACGACGTCAACGCGCTGGTGGCGGGCACGGTGGCACAGCAGGTCGAGCGCACCGTCGACGGCATCGCCGACAAGCTGCGGTACTTCGGTCAGGAATACGAGATCACGCCCGGTGACGCCGAGCGTCGCGCGCGCAGTCTGTTCGACGCCGACGACGCGGTGCTGTCGCTCGAGGTCTTCAAGCGCACCGAAGGTGGGTTCGAGCGCTCGTTCTTGTTCGTCGACAACACGCGGCTGGCCGCGCTCAACCTCACCGCCGACGATCTCACCGAGGCGCGCAAGCACACGCCCGCTCCGCTCGCTGCCGTGCAGACCGCGGGAATGGTGTTGCAGAACGCGTCGCTCGCTCCCGATCTCGCGCTGGTGCGGCTGTCGACGGCGACCACCGACGGCCGCGCGATCGTCGTGGCTGACCTGCGGCCGGAATGGCTGCTGTCGGCCGTGTCGACGAGCAGCGTGTACAAGGTGTTCCTCGTCGATCGTTTGGGAGTCGTGCTCGCGCACCCCGAAGGCGAGCGCGTCATCAAGCGCGAAGATCTCTCGGGCTTGCCGGTGGTGAAAGACGCGCTCGGCGGCAAGCTCGCGCGCGGCACCGAAGAGTACGAGGTCGAGGGTTCGAGCCGCGTGGCCGCCTTCGCGCGCGTCGATTCAGGCGTGGGCGCGGTGGTGGTCGAAGTGCCGCGCGATCAGGTCTTCAAGGCCACCAACGAACTCTCGAGGCGCTCACTGCTCTTCGCGGTCGGCACCGTGTCGCTCGCGCTGGTGCTCGCGGTGTTGCTCGGCCGTCGCGTGACGCGGCCGTTGCGCGAGCTGCAGGAAACGCTGCTGGTGATCTCGCGCGGAGAGTTCGGCGTCGAAGTACCCGTCGCCGGCCCCGCTGAGATTCAGTCGGTGGGCAGCGCGCTCAATCAGATGAGTCGCGAGCTGGTGCGGCGCAGCGAGCAACTGCAGAAGACCAACGCGCAGCTGGTGCAGAGCGAGAAGCTGAGCGCGGTCGGTGAGCTTGCCGCGTCGGTGGCGCACGAGGTGAAGAACCCGATGGTGGGCATCGTGGGCTTCGCGCAGCTCGGCCAGGAATCGACCGACCTCGCGGAGCTGCACGAGTACTTCAAGCTCATCGAGCAGGACGCGTTCCGCGCGAACAAGATCCTCCAGAACCTGCTCGAGTTCTCGCGCCCGCCCGAGATGGAGTTCGAAGCGCTGGCCCTCAACGACGTGGTGAAGGGCTCGATGGCGCTGTGCGTGCACCAGCTGCAGATGCAGGGCGTGAAGGTCGAATCGACGTTCGCCGATGGGCTCCCGCTGATTCGCGGCAACAGCAACCAGCTGCGCCAGGTGCTGCTGAACCTGATGCTCAACGCGGGTCAGGCGATGGAGCAGTCACCGCAGAAGTTGATCACCGTCACCACGCGCAAGGCCGATTCGGCGTTCGCCGAGGTGCTGGTGGCCGACACCGGCCCGGGTCTCGCCGCCGAGGTGAAGGACAACCTGTTCAAGCCGTTCTTCACCACCAAGCGCCGCGGTCAGGGCACCGGGCTCGGGCTTTCGGTTTCGCGCACCATCGTCGAGGCGCACCGCGGGCAGATTCGGGCGGAAGGTGCTCCGGGGCAGGGCGCGACGTTCATCATTCGTCTACCGCTCTCATGAGTTCCGATCGCGAGCTGCGTGCGCAGATCGAAGACGCTGAAGCGCGGCTGCGCAGCTCACGCCAGACGTTGCTCGAGCGTCGCGACACGTTCCCGCAGCGCGTGACGGCACTCGAAGAAGATCGTCGCGAGCTGGGCACGAAGCTCGATGCGCTGCGCTCGCGCATCACCCAGGTGAAGCTCGAGCTCGAGAAGGTGAACGCGCAGCTCGGTGAGAACTACCTCATCGATCCCGTCGCGCAGAACTACGACGGCAAGGGCGAGCTCACCGTCGTCGACGGCCTCGTCAACGCGCTCTTCGGTCAGACGCCTGACTGGGCGCAGGGCCAGTCGTTCGGCTCGCGCTTCGTCATTCGCTTCAATCAGGGCATGGGGAAGCGGCGATGACGGAGCGCATGACAGAGCGCGAAGAGCTCGAGAAGCGGCTCGAGGCGATCGCCGCCGCGCAGCGCGAGACCGACGACGAACTCAACGGGCAGGCGTTGCACGAGAAGGAATCGCTGCGCTCGCTCGAGCAAGTGGTGACCGACCTGCAGGAAGAGGTCGAGAACGCGGAGATGGAATTGTTCGGTCTCGAGGAGCAGCTCAAGGAGCTCCGCGAGACCGCCCGACGCGCTCAGCGCAAATGAGTCAGAGCCCGACGATCTGCTTCAGGCCTTCGGCGATGATCTCTTCGCTGCCCTGGTGAATTGAGACCCAGCCCGGCGTGTTCTCTGAACGGCCCCAGGTGCCCTGCGTGGGGTCCATACCGAGCTCGAGCCAGCCCTTCGCCTTGCCCTTGTAGGTGTACTCGATGCGCATCTTCGTCTCGACCGCGCCGGCTTTCGGCGTCTCGCCGACCGCGAGCACCTCGGTGACGATCAGCCGGTTCCAGATCTTGTCGTGCCAGTTCTTGGCGAGCTCATCGGCCTTGTCGGGCGAAGCGGTGCGGGCGACCTTGGCGGTCTGCGGAATGTCTCCGCCGGACTGCACGAAGCCCGCTTCCTTGCCGCCGCCCTTCACCACGAAGCCGTCGTATTCGGACTGCTTGAAGAGGTGCAGCCGGCGATCGACGAGCACCTGTGAGTTGGGGTCGAGATCGTTGAACAGCGACGAGCTGATGACGAACACGTCGCCGGTCTTCTCGTCTTGCGCGTAGTTGCCGATCAACCCCTGCACGGGGCGCGAGATGGTGAAGCGGCGTGTGAGCCCGGAGATCTGCAGCTCGAGCTTGCGCTCGCTCGCGGTGAGGCCGACCTCGTCGAGCTTTTCTTTCGAGAGCTGCCCCAGCGAGCGCGAGCCCTCGAAGGGCGTCAGCTTCGCCCAGATGGTGTCGGCGCGATCGTTGGCGAACACCGTGCGATCGGGAGCGGGCTCGGAGGGGCGCACCTGCACCGCCATCGTGCCGCCATCGACGCCGCCGTCCATCTCGACGATCTGCACTCCGGCGTCGAACGCCGGGCGCTTGCCCTCGAGGAACGCGAGGCGCACGAGGAAGCGGTCCTTCTTCTCGAGCTCGACCGAGCGCGTGCCGTCGGAATACTTCACGCGTTCCAACGACGTCTTCGACGCGTCGGCGATCAACACCGACTCGGCCTTGAGCACGTCTTTCGGGCGCTGCCACGTGACGTACGCAGCGACGAGACCGATGAGCGCGAGGCTCCCCTGAATGGCGGCGCTTCGGGTCTTCACTGGGCGGTCTCCGGAGGCTTGGCGGGCGAGGTCTTCTGACGGCGGCGGGCCATGAAGCCCAGCGCCACCACGAAGAGCGGGGCGAAGAACGTGGTGCCGTAGAACCACGCGCTGTCTTGCTGGCGGGTGCGCGTGAGCGGCACGTCGATCTCGGTGTTGGTGACGCCCGCGAGCTGTTCGTCGCCGAGCAGCCACTTGAGGCCGTCGACCACGAGGTACTGGTTCCCGGGCACCTGCTGCAGCACCAGATCGGCGATGGCGTCGGAGTCACCGAGCACCAGCACACGCATCGCGTCTTCCTGCTTGTTCGACGGAGCGCGACGCTCGATCGCAGCGAGCACGCCCCACGCCTTCTTCACTTCGCCCGCGTTGCCGTCGAACTCGAAGTTGTTGTTCGCGTCGTTCCACGCGTCGGCCAGTGAGCGCACCGAGAAGTCGATGGTGAGATCGGCCGGGTGCTGCGGCAGCTCTTCGATGCCACCGGCACCGAGCAGGAGCACCGGCGTGTTGGCGCGACCGAGGTTGGTGACCGCGGGGTGCGAGCTGTAGGTGCGCGTGCCGATGTTGATGCGATCGGCCGGGCCCGGAGGCGGACGCACGTTCGCGTTGCCGCGTTCCTGCGCGATCGCCTGCGCCTTGAAGCTCAGACCGAGCGGCTTCATCAGCTCGTCGAACGACAGCGTGCCTTCGGGGTCGAGCGCGATGAACAGCCGGCCACCGCGCTTCTCGTACGCGTCGAGCGCCGCGGCCTCGGGCTCGGTGAACGCGCGCAAGGGACCGATGATGAACACCGCCGCCGCGTCTTTGGGGATCTCCTGGCCCAGACCTTCGGCAGTGGTCAGCGTGCGCACCTCGAAGTTCTGGTCCTGCAGCGTCTTGTAGAGAATCTCGATGGTGGCGCGCTGATCCATTCCGTTGCTGGGATCTTGCGTGCGCTCGCCGTGACCGCCGGTCAGGTAGACGGTGCGGCGCGACTTCGCGACCTGCAGGAAGCGCTTCTGCACTTCGGCGTCGAGCCCGCGCAGCGCGGTCTTGGCCTTCTCGACCTCGGTGCCGATGAAGAGGCTCTCCTTGCGGCCGCCCATCTTGATCAACACCGTGCCGTTGCCGCTGACGCCGAGCTCCTTGGCCTTCACCGGTTCGAGCGCGTGATCGAGGCGCGTGACCTGGAGCTTGCTGTTCGAAGCCTGCAGGTCCTTGAAGTAGTCGACCACCACTTCGGCGGCGTCGCTGGCGGGCGGGAAGAAGAGGTACACCTCGACCGGCTCGGTGAGCGACGCGACGAGCTTCTGCGTGGCGTCACCGGCGCGCGCGACGCGGAAGTACGAGAAGTCGGCCTTGGCGTCACGCTCGGTAGCCACGTACTGCGCCGAGAAGGTGAAGATCAGCGCGAACGAAAGCCCGAGGCCGGAGAGCAGCGCCTCGTTGATGCGGCCGTCTTCGAGCTTCGGCGCGCGCGCCATCGAGGCGAACGACAGCTCCATGGTGAGCGTGGGGAGCATCGACGCCACCAGCACCGCCGGCCACAACACGCTGAGCACGCCCGCCAGCTTCGGAGACGAGCTCACCAGCGACGTTCCACTGAGCTTGGTGAAGAGATCGGACTGGAAGAAATAGAGGACCAGCGAGAGCAGCGTGCCGGCGTGCAGCCACACGAAGGTGCGGTGCACGCCGCGCGTGGTCTCGGGAGCCGAGCGCGACAAGCCGACGCGGCCGATGAGCGCGCCGATGACCATCAGCAACGCGAGCCCGGAACCGACGGCGCGACCGGTGGGGTCTTCGACGATGCGCTCGGCGACCCAGCCGATGATCAACGCGAACGAAACGAGAATGGAGAACTGCATGGCTTACCTCCACCTCCGCGCTTCGAGGACGCGCGTCGCGGCAAAGAGGGAGAGGAAGGTGACGAGCACGAAGTACGACACGTGCTTCAGGTGGATGAGGCCGGTGCGGAACGCATCGAAGTGACCCCACCACGCGAGGCCCACCACGATGTCGGTGAGCGGGCGATCGGTGACCTTGCCCAACATCCACGCGATGGTGAGCGCGACGCACATCACGCCGCTCAACACCGCCGCGACGACCTGGCTGCGCGTGAGCGAGCTGCCGAACGTGCCGATGGCGAGCGACGACGCGCCGACCAGCATCAACCCGAAGTACCCGGTGAGGATGTGGCCCACCGACACCTTGCCGTAGATGGCGACGAGCGCCGGCATGTACAGCGTCGAAGCGAGGAACAGGCAGAGGAACGCGAAGGACGCGACGAACTTGCCGAGCACGATCTCTACGTCGTGCACCGGCGACGAATAGAGCAGGGCGATGGTGCCGGTCTGCCGTTCCTCGGAGATGAGGCGCATCGAGAGGAACACCGCGCAGACCATGGTGAGGCCCGAGGTCCACGTGAAGAAGTCGGCCAGCACTTCGCTCGACTTCTTGGCGGTGCCCTGCACGGCGATGCCGTTGAAGGCCAGACCCACGAGGAAGAGGATCACCGCGATGATGATGTAGCCGCTCATCGTGCGCAGGTACGCCTGCAGCTCGCGCCGGGCGATCAGGAGCACGTTCTTCATGACGCCTTCTCCTTCTCGTCGTCGGTCGTGAGCTTCAAGAAGATGTTCTCGAGCCGCGCCGCAGCCTTGTCGACCTTGAGCACCTGCGCGTCGGCGGCGACCAGGGCCTTCACCATCGCCGGGCGGAACTCACCGGTGCCGGTCACTCGAAGCACGGTGACGTCTTTTTCCTGTTTGGTCACGGTGACGTCGTTGATGCCTTCCAGCTTGCGGAGCGCTTCGACGGCCTTCTGGGTGTCGAGGCCCGCGAGCTCGACCTCGGCGGCGTTCGCGTTGCCGAGCAGCTTCGAGAGATCGCCTTCGGTGCCGCGCGCGATGATCTCGCCGTTCTGAATGACGAGGTAGCGATCACAGATCTGCGAGATCTCCCCGAGGATGTGCGAGCTCACCAACACGGTGTGCTCACCCTTGAGCTGGCGGATCATCTCGCGCATCTCGACGATCTGCACCGGGTCGAGACCGCCGGTCGGCTCGTCGAGAATCAGCAGCGACGGGTTGTGCACCAGCGCCTGCGCGACGCCGACGCGCTGCCGGTAGCCGTGCGAGAGCGAGCTGATGAGATCGTCTTTGCGATCGGTGAGCGACGTCTTCTTCATCGAGTCGGCGACGCGCGCGGGGAGTTGATCGGCGCTGACGCCACGCAGCTCCGCGACGAACTCGAGGTACCCCTCGATGGTCATCTCGTCGTACAGCGGCGGCGTGTCGGGCAGGAACCCGATGCGCTTGCGAATCTCATGCGGGTCACGCGTGACGTCGAAACCGTCGATCATCACGCGGCCGCTCGTGGGGAGCAGCACGCAACCGAGAACCTTGAGCGTCGTCGACTTGCCTGCGCCGTTGAGGCCCAGGAAGCCGATGACTTCGCCCTTCTCGATGTTGAACGAGAGGTCGCGGATGGCCGCGCGCTCTCCGTAGTACTTGGTGAGGCCCTCGACCTGGATCATCGCGCGCTCTCGTAGCCGGAGGCGATCTCAAGTCAACGATGAACTCACGCAGCCCGTTCGCTACACCCTCGTGTCGTGAAGCTCCCCAATGCGCTGTTTACGCTGACGAGGACTCCTGACTCAGACGACGTGCGCGCGGAGGTCTCGACGGCGGCGCGACCGCTGGGCGTGAAGCTCGACCCGGCGCGACGGTTCGGTGAGTTCACCACGAGTTCGGCGGCGCAGACCGAGAGTGTGCGAAAGCTGCTCGAGCGCTTCGACTACCGGTTCACGTTGACGCCGAACGACACACTTCAACTGTTGGCCGATTGGGTCGCGCTCGCGAAGCGGCTGCGGCGGGTGCTCGAGGGGTACGCCGGTTTCCAGGTCAACGCGGCCGATGCGAAAGCGCTCGAGGCGTTGCGCAAGCGAACGGCGAGCACGGCGGGGCCGGTGGCGAAGGCGATGCAGAAAGCGACGTGGGACCCGCAGATCGCACCGGGCTTCGATTTCGTGAACCCGGGCGATCGCCTCGAGAGCAACGACTTCATGCTGGCCCTTCAGCTCGCGAACGCGCGCGCGACGCCGATCGCGAAGCGCTTGAAGGAACTCGACGGACTCGACGAGCTCAGCCGCAACGCGGTGGGGCTGCTCGCGTCAGGTGCGAGCGCTGCGCAGCTCGCGGCCATCGGTGTTCGTGCAGTGCAGCAGTGCAAGCTCGAGGCTGCGAAGGACGTGGCGATCTTCGACTTGCGCTGGTCGCGCGTCGCGCAGGATCTCCCGAAGAAAGAAGGAGCGCTGATCCACGATGCGCTCATCACCCGCTTCATCGAGCACTACGAAGGCCACCCGCGAAAGCCGCGCGGGAAGACGTACAAGCTGCGGCGCGCGTTCGTCGATCAATACAACCAGGCGCTGTGGGGCACGGACGCTGACGGCGCGCGTGAGCTGAAGCGCGTGATCGGTTCGGGGTTGAAGGTGATGACCTACCGCGACGCGGCCGCGTTGGTCATGAAGGCGAGCCCGTACTGAGGTTGCGACGCGTCCACAGCGTGAGCGCGAGTGCGAGCGCGAGCACGACCGCCGTCCACCCAGCAGCTTCGGGGCCAAAGTCAGAGCCCGAGAGAAAGCTGCGCGACGCGGGCCAGGTCGCGGTGAAGAGCGGAACGCCGGGGCTGAGGCCGCTCACTGGCTGACCGAAGACCGACCCTTCGAAGAAGTTCCACCCGACGTGAAGGCCCATCGGGAGCCAGATGGTCCCGGTGCGCACCAGCGCGGTGCCGAACCACAGCCCGACGAGCGTGATGATCAACGCGGCGACGATCGACGCGTGCGGGTTGGTGAGATGCATCACGCCGAAGAGCACGGACGAGCCGATGACGGCGGCAGGCGTGCCCACTCCGCGGCGCAGCGCCTGAAACGCGAGCCCACGCAGCAGCAGTTCTTCGCCGAAACCTGCCGGAGCGAGCGCGATGAACTCGAGCAGCATGCGCATCGGACTGAACTGAGGGTTGAGCTTCAGCGTCTGCGCGCCGGCGAGCACGGGGACGATCACGCTCAGGACGATCGCTGCTGCGCCGAGCGCGAACCCGATGCCGAAGGGCTTCAGCGGTTTCGTGTCGAAGACCGTTTCTTCCTTGAAGAGGAAGGCGACGACCAACGTGGCGGCCACTCCCGACGACAAGCTGGCGAGCGTGGGGAAGAGGAGCCGCGGCTCGATGGTGTTGGGCTCGCCGAGACCGAGAAGCGTGAGGATGACGATCACTCCGCCGCCGACGAGCGAGGCGGCGATGCCGAAGACGACGATCACCCAGCCCGAACGAACTCGGCCGTCGTCAGCGCGGAAGATCTTCTTCACGCTGCGGCCTCGGTGCTTCGCGAGGTGATCCACTGCACCCAGGTGACCGAGGCGAGCACCAGGAGCGCGCCGACGATCGAGCGAGCGGTGAGCGGCTCGTCGAGGATCAGCACTCCGAGCAACATCGCGACCACCGGGTTCACGACGCCGAAGCTACCTGCTCTCGCGGGCGGCCAGTTCGCGAGAACGATGGCGTAACCCGCGAAGCCGGCGACGGAAGAGAAGAGGGTGAGGGTGGCGATCGCTCCCAGGGATTTCGCGTCGAGCGCGTCGTGTGTGAGGCCGAAGAACGGCACGAGCGCCCACGCGAGCAACGAGCCACCGGCCATCTGCACCGCGAGCTGCGGGAAGAGACCGGCCTTGCCGAGTCGTTGCGTGCGGCGCTGCAGCACGCTCGCGCCGGCGAAGAGCGTGGTCGCGAGGAGCAGCGCGGCCACTCCGAGCACTTCGGCGCGCGGGCGATCTTCGCTGGGCCAGAGGAGCACGGTGACTCCTCCGATGCCGGTGGCGACGCCGATCCACGCCAGCGGTGGAGTGCGGGTGTTGCCCGGGCCGAACGCGCCGAGGCTTCCCAACGCTGCGAGCCAGACGGAGCCCAGCGAGTGCGCGACACCCGCGATGCCTGACGAGACGCTTCCCTGCGCCCACGCCGTGAGCGCGTTGCTGCCGGTCATCATCAGCATGCCGACCAGCGCGAAGCGGATCGCGATGGAGAGATCGGGGAACGGTTCTTTGCGCGCGACTCCGATGACCGCGCAGAGAATCGACGCGAGCCCGAAGCGCACCGCGACGAGACCGACCGGCGTGAAGGCGTGTACCGCGAGCTTGATGAAGAGGTACGACGAGCCCCACGCCGCGATCACCGTGAAGTACGCGAGCCAGACGGTGCGGGAGCTGGTGGGGTTCGTCGACAGCTCAGACTCCAGCCCACGAGCTGAGCGTCAGGCCGCGCGCCGTGAGCGCCACTCGTGCGTGCGGCGAGGCGAACGTCGCGAGCTCAGTCTCGCGCTGCACGCCGTAGCCGCTCTTCACGTGCGAGGGCTCGTACCCGGGGTGACACATCAGCTCGACGACTCCTTCACGCGGGGCGAGGTCGAGCTGCTCGTTCCATCGCTCGAGCGTCCAGTAGGCGGTGGCGCCGGCGTCGCCGAGGAAGGCGTCGTTGGTTCGCACTCCGTACGAGCGGATCTGGGCTCGCATCGCAGGGTCGATCGAGCGCACTGCGAGTGAGCGTGCTCGGGCTGCGCGACAGAGGCCTTCGAGGACTGATGCGTTCTGGTGCGCGTGCTTGTGCACGTCGATGTGCGTCGCGTCGCGGCCGAGCAGGGCTCGGAGGCGATCGAGCTGTGCTTCCGTTTCTCGTTGCACGAAGTCGACTGACAAGGCGGTCTTCTCGTCGAGTTCGCGGGACGGGTCACTGAGTGACTTGAAGCGGACGAGGTTGAGGTGCAGGCCGATCGCCAGGCCGCTCGCTTCGCTTGCGGCTTCCTCGCTGTGGGGCGAGTTCACGATCATCGTGGTCGAGGAGACGATTCCTTCTCGCATCGACTTCGCGATGCCTCGCGAGACGGCCGGGTCGTAGCCGTAGTCGTCAGCGTTGAGGATCAGCACGGTTGACCCTCACCCCGACCCTCTCCCTCGCGGGAGAGGGGGACTTCCTCGACTTTGATCACTGGGGCGGAGCCGACGCGGCGCACTTCGAGAGCATCGCGTCAGCTTCCTTCGGGAAGCGCTCTTTGATCTTCTTCTTCGCGGCTTCGAGCTCGGCGGTCTGCTGCATCTGCTCCATCTCGCAGAGCGCGACGAGCGGGCGAGAGTCGGTGCCCGCCAGCGCATCGGCCGCGAGGTATTCCGAACGTGCTCCCGCCACGTCGCCCTTCGCGAACAGCACCGCGCCCAGGTAGTAGTGACCCTCGAGCAGATCGGGCTTCTCCTTCAACGCCGAGCGCAACAGCCGCAGCGCCTCTTCCTTCTGCTCCTTGCGGTACTTCACGAACCCCAGCTCGGCAGTCGTCGCGGGATCAGCCTTCTTCTTGTTCGCCTTGCTCAGCGCGGCCTCGGCCATGTCGAGCTGCCCGCTCTGCGAGAGCCAGTAGCCCTGCCGCGCGAGGTAGTCGCGATTGCCCGGAGCCTTGGTCACCGCGTTGCCCCACGCCTCGAGCGCCGCACCCGAATCGCCCTGCACCTCACGCATCTGCGCGAGAATTTCATCGGGCCGCGGATCTTTCGGAGCGATCGCTCCGGCTTCCTTGATCGCCGCCTCGGCGCGCTTGCCCTTGCGCGTGATCGACGCCGCGCGCGCTTCGAGCACACGGCACTCGAGGTTCTTCGGGCTCTTCATCAGACAGCCATCGACGAACTCGAGCGCGTCTTCCCACGCCTTTGATTCGGTCAGCAGCGAGACGCCCTTCGCGAGCTGCGCGTCGGTGACGTCCGGCATCGCGGCGAGCTTCACCAGCGCACGGTTGCGATCGCTTCCCTGCGCGGCCTCGGCCTTCGCGAGCTGTTCGACCGCCGTCGTCGACGAGCCACCCAGCGCGAACTTCGCGCCCACGCCGAGCAGCGCGAGCACCACGACCGCTCCGATGATCATCGGCAGCTTCGACTTCCCACCCGGAGCTGCGGCCGCGGCAGGAGCGGCTGGCTGCTTCACCGAGTTCGGCACCACGCCACCGTTGGTCGGCGGCTCGGGCTCGTCACCGCGCGGGATGTACGCGCGAATCGGCGAAGGCATCGTCGCTTCGACACCCTGATTGGGCGTCATCGGCCCATCGGCGTGCGGCACCGACGGATCGGCCTCGCGCGCGCGGCGCAGCGTGTTGCGGCGCTCGTCGGTTTTTTCGGGGAAGAGCGAGCTGACGTACTCGGCGACCTTCTCGGGCGGCGCGAGCACCGAGTCACCACCCACGCCTTCCATCGCCACCACGAACTCGGCGAGCGTCTGGAAGCGCGAGCGCGGCTCCTTGGCGATGGCCCTCAGACAGATCGCCTCGAGCGCCTTGGGAACCGCGGGGTCGTAGCTCGACGGCAACGCGGGATCTTCGCGCGCGATGCGAATCACGACCTCGTCGATCGAATTTCCCGTGAACGGGCGGCGACCGCACAGCTGCTCGTAGAGCATCACGCCGGCCGCGAAGATGTCGGCGCGGTGATCGACCGGCTTGGCGGTGATCATCTCGGGCGACATGTAGAAGAACTTGCCCTTCAGCGTGCCCGGCTCGGTGCCGGCGCCCCACGCGGTGGTGCGCGCGATGCCGAAGTCGATCACCTTGATGTCGCCCTTCACGCCGACGTGGATGTTGTCGGGCGTGAAATCGCGGTGCACCAGCGCGAGCGGCTTTCCGTTCTCATCGACCGCGCGGTGCGCAGCGTCGAGGCCACGGCACGCTTCGGTCAGAATTCGCAGTGCGACTCCGGCGGGCATGCGGCGCGCATTTTCGGCGGCGCGCGTGCGCAGCTCGGCCCACGTGCGGCCCTCGAGCAGCTCCATCGCGATGAACGGCTCTCCGTTCACCTGACCGAGCTCGTAGATCTTCACCACGTTGGGGTGCGCGATCTGCGCGGTGATGCGCGCCTCGTTCAAGAACATGCGCACGATGGCGGAGTCCTTCACGAGGTGCGGCAAGAGCCGCTTCACCGCGACCATCGGACCAAACTGGCCATCGGGAGAGATGTGACGCCCGACGTAGACCTCGGCCATGCCGCCCGTCGCGATGCGGGTGGTGAGCCGGTACTGCCCAATCCAGACGGGATCGCCGAGATTCTCCAAGCGGCGCGACTCTACCCGCGCCGGAGTGCCTGGACGCCTTTTCTGTCAGTCAAAGAGGCCCAGCTGCGGAGGTTTTTCGAGGTGACCTGTATCGAGCTGTGCCTCGAACAGCGCTCGGAGGGTCTCGATGCTGTCAGCTTCCTGCGGCTTCTTGTCGTCGCGGATGCGCGCGATGCGCGGAAAACGGAGCGCGTAGCCGCTGTCGTGCCGTGTGCTGCTCTGAATTCCGTCGAACGCGACCTCGATCACGATCTGCGGTTTCACGAGGTGAAACGGGCCCGATTGTTCGAGCGTGATCGCCTCGAGTCGCGTGGTCATCGTCTCGATCTCCGCGTCGGTGAGCCCCGAGTACGCGCGGCCGATCTCCACGAGGTGCCGCCCCTTCCACACCGCGAAGGTGTAGTCGCTCAGCACACCGGCGCGTTTGCCGTGCCCGCGCTCCGCCCGGGTGATCACGACGTCGAGCGTGCCGAACGCGCGCTTCACCTTCCGCCACGCCGACCCGCGCCGGCCCGCCTCGTAGATCGAGTCGGTGCGCTTGATCATCACGCCTTCGTTGCCGCGCTTTCGTGCTTCGGCGAACGCGAGATCGATCTGCTCGTCGAGCGGTTTCGCAACGTCGACCAGATGCACCGCGTTCACGCGAACCGGCAGCGCTTCGAGCTTCGCGCGCCGTTCCTTCCACGTGAGCTGCAGCAGCGGTTCGCCGTCGAACAGACAGTCGTAGGCCACGAAGGCGACCGGCGTCTTCGAGATGACCGCCTTGCCGGGTGACGTTCTGCCGAGTCGCGCTTGCAGCGCCTGAAACGGGCGCGCGCTGCCGTCGGGTTTCACGGCGATGATCTCTCCGTCGATCACCACCGGGCGCGGCATGCGCGCGAGGGACTGCGCGAGATCGGGAAACTGAACGGTGATGTCGTCCTGGCCGCGCGCGAAGAGCCGAACCTGGCCGCCCCACACGTGCGCCTGCGCGCGAATGCCGTCGAGCTTGTCTTCGAGAATGGTGAGCGCCGGGTCGATCGGCTCCTTCACCGTCTCGGTCGGGCTGGCGAGCATGAAGGCCACCACGTTGCCCGGCACCACCGACGCGCTGTCGAGCTTCTTGTCGGCCGCGAGCCCGGCGAGATCTCCCGGGTCGGGAGTCAACGCCGACGCCTTCCGCAACACGTCGAGCTCGAGGTCGAACGCCGCGGCGAGCGCTTCTTCGAAGATGCCCAACTGCACGCCGATCCTCAGCTCTCCGAGAATCGCCTTCACCAGGTAGCGCGCTTCCCAGGGCGCGGCGCGCGTCAGCAGCTCGGTGAGCAGCTGCTGCTTCACGTTGCGATCGGCGGTGGCGGCGACCTTCTCGATCAACTTCGGCACTTCGAGCAGCGGCAGCTGCCGATGGCCCGCGGGGAGCAGCACCTCGAGCGCGTCGCCGAAATCGCCCAGCTCCCGGCTCTTGAGCCCGATGGTGTGGAGCGAGTGGCCCGACGCCTCCGCCGCGGCAGCGCTCAAGAGCGCCCAGCCGACTCCGAGGTTTCGCGTGTCGTTGGCGTGGAGCACCCGCCCGAGAATCAGGCGCGCCGCGAAGGGCAGCTCTTCACGTGACAGCGACTTGAGCAACGTCGACAGGTGACGCACTTTCGCCTTGCGAGAACGCGTTCCCTTCGCGGCGTCGAGGGCGTGCACGAGGCGCTGCATCGAATTGGGGACGTAGTAGAAACCGCGCGATGGAACACCTCCGCTTCAACCTGAACGGGGACTGGGTCGAAGAGCGTGCCGTCAGCCCGACCACCACGTTGCTTCGCTACCTCCGTGATCGCCGCAACATGACGGGCACCAAGGAAGGCTGCGCCGAAGGTGACTGTGGCGCGTGCACCGTCGCGGTCGCCGAGCTCGGGAGTGACGGCTCGCCGACGTGGCGCGCGGTGAACTCGTGTCTGGTGCTGCTGCCGATGGTGCAGGGCAAACACGTCATCACCGTCGAAGCGCTGAAGCAGGAAGAGCAGTACCACCCGGCGCAGATCGCGATGGCGAAGGCGCTCGGCAGTCAGTGCGGCTACTGCACGCCCGGCATCGTGATGTCGATGTTCGAAGCGACCTATCGCAAGGACATGAACGCCGAGTGGAAGCTCGACGATCAGCTCTGCGGAAATCTGTGTCGCTGCACGGGTTATCGACCCATTCGCGACGCCGCTGCTTCGATCGCCGGCTCGTGCCCGGCCGATCGCTTCGCGAGCGCGTTGCCCAACGCGAAGCCCGAGTCGATGGAGCTGAAATACGAAGCGACGCAGCAGCGCTTCGCGACGCCTTCGACGTTCGCGCAGCTGTGGGACGAACTCGACGCACACCCCGACGCGCGGTTCGTCGTCGGCGGGACCGATCTCTCGCTCGAGGTGACGAAGAAGTTCGCGGTGATCCCCAAGCTGATTTCGCTCGAGGGAATTGCGGCGTTGAAGGGCGTGAGCGACTTGCCGAACGGCGGCGGGTTTCGCCTGAACAGCGGAGCGTCGATCACCGACGTCGAAGAATTCTCGGCGACGCGTCTGCCGTCGTTGCACCGCATGGTGCGTTACTTCGGCGCGCGGCAGATCAAACACCGCGGCACGGTGGGCGGAAATCTGTGTACGGCGTCGCCGATCGGAGATCTCCCGCCTGCGCTGATTTCGCTCGGCGCGACCGCAGTGATGCTGAGCCGCGCGGGTGAGCGTCGCGTGAAACTCGAAGACTTCTTCGTCGGGTATCGAAAGACCGCGCTCGGCCCGAAGGAGATCTTGAGCGCGATCGAAATTCCCGCCGTGCCTTCGAGCGCGCGCGCGGTGTCCTACAAAGTGAGCAAGCGCCGCGAGCTCGACATCTCGACCGTGAGCGCGGCGCTGTACGTCGACACCGACGCGAAGGGCGTGGTGACCGAGGCGCGGTTGGCGTTCGGTGGAATGGCGGCGACTCCGAAGCGCGCGGCGAACGCCGAGAAGGCGCTGGTCGGTCAGAGCTGGAACGCGGCGGCGGTCGACGCGGCGGCGCGGTTGATCGCGTCCGACTTCACGCCGATGTCCGATCACCGCGGGAGCGCGGGCTATCGCTCGCTGGTCGCCGCGAATCTGCTGCGCGGGTTCTTCGACGAGACGGGCGAGACACGGCAGCCGGCGTTGTCAAAACGTCACGCTGCGACCGTGCAGAGCGCGAACGAGGTGCGCCATGGCTGAGCCGCGCGTTTCACCGACGGCCGTGACACAGAAGGTGCCGGTCGTTCAGGAAGACCCCCTCACGCCGCTGCGCCAACCGCTGCTCCACGAGAGCGGGCTGCGCCACACCAGCGGTGAAGCGAAATACGTCGACGATTTCCCCGCGCCGACCGGCATGTTGATCGCCCAGGTCGTCGGCTCGACGCACGCGCGCGGCAAGGTGCGCAAGCTCGACATCAGCGCGGCGAAGAAGATCTCCGGAGTGATCAGCGTGATCACCGCCGCCGACATTCCCGGCGAAAACAACGTCGGCCCGGTGGTGCACGACGAAGAGCTGCTCGCCAGCAAAGACGTGCGCTACCTCGGCCAGGCCATCGCGCTGGTGGTCGGCGAGACGTACGAAGCCTGCCGCGCCGGAGTGGCCGCCGTGAAGATGGAGATCGACGCCGAAACGGCGATCACCACCATCGAGCAGGCCATCGCCGCCGACTCGTTCCTCTGCGAGACGCACCTCATGCAGCGCGGTGACGCAGCGGCCGCACTGAAGACCGCCGACATCCGCTTCCAGGGCGAGACGCGCACCGGCGGGCAGGATCATTTCTATCTCGAGACCCACGTGACGCTCGCGGTGCCCGAGGAGAACTCGGCGCTGAAGCTGTACTGCTCGACGCAACACCCGAGCGAAGTGCAGGCCATCGTCTCGCACGTGCTCCACTGGGGCCGGCATCAGATCGTCGTCGAGGTGCCGCGCATGGGCGGCGGCTTCGGCGGCAAGGAAACGCAGGCCGCCAACTACGCCGCGCTCGCGTCACTCGGCGCGCTGAAGACCGGCCGTCCGGTGAAGTGCTGGCTCAATCGAGATCAAGACATGCTGTGGACGGGCAAGCGCCACCCGTTCCTCACGAAGTTCGACGTCGGCTTCTCGAAGGACGGCACCATCGTCGCGCTCGACGCCTTCCTCTACAGCGATGGCGGCTTCAGCACCGATCTCTCGCGAGCGATTCTCGATCGCGCGTTGTTCCACTCCGACAACGGCTACTTCCTGCCGCACGTTCGGCTGCAGGGCCGCGTCGCGAAGACGAACTTGCCGAGCAACACCGCGTTCCGTGGCTTCGGTGGCCCGCAGGGCATGGCGGTGATCGAAGACATCATCAGCAAGTTCTGCGAGCGCACGGGTCTCGACCCCGTCGAGGTGCGCACCAGGAACTTCTACGGAGCGGCGCCGCGCAACCTCACGCCCTTCTGGCAGGAAGTGAAGGACAACCGGCTCCCGCGCATCTTCACCGAGCTGCTGAAGTCGTCCGACTACGCGCGGCGTCGCGACGAGGTGCGTGCGTTCAACGCCACGAGCGCGAACGCGAAGCGCGGCCTTTCGCTCACGCCGGTGAAGTTCGGCATCAGCTTCACCACCTCGTTCTTGAATCAGGCCGGAGCCTTCGTGGTGGTCTACGCCGACGGCAGCCTGCAGCTGAACCACGGCGGCACCGAGATGGGGCAGGGGCTCCACACCAAGATGCTCGCCATCTGCGCGCACGAGCTGGGCGTGCAGCCCGATCGCATTCGCGTGATGAACACCGCGACCGACAAGGTGCCGAACACCTCAGCGACCGCGGCCTCGAGCGGCTCTGATCTCAACGGCCAGGCGGTGAAGCAGGCGTGCGAGACGGTGCGCGAGCGGTTGCGTCCGGTCGCCGCGAAGTTGCTGCAGGTTCCTGCCGAGAGCGCGAAGGACATTCTGTTCGCAGGCGGTCGCGTGTTCCTCGCGTCGCGCCCCGAGCTCTCGTTGCCGTTCGAGAAGGTGACGGGCGAGGCGTACCTGTCGCAGGTCTCGATGTCGGCCACCGGCTTCTACAAGACGCCCGACATCACGTTCGATCGCGCGACGGGCCGCGGAAAGCCGTTCCACTACTTCGCGTACGGAGCCGCAGTCAGCGAAGTCGAGTTGAGCGGCCTCACTGGCGAGCATCGGCTGCGGCGCGTCGACATTCTTCACGACGTCGGCAGCTCACTGGTGCCCACCATCGATCGCGGTCAGATCGAAGGCGGCTTCATTCAAGGTGTCGGCTGGCTCACGTGTGAGGAACTGCGCTTCGACGACAAGGGCTACCTGCGCACGCACTCGCCCGACACGTACAAGATCCCCGCGTTCGGCGACGCGCCGCTCGAGTTCAACGTCGCGCTCCTCGAGAATGCCGCGCAGGACAACGTGATTCACGGTAGCAAGGCGGTCGGTGAGCCTCCGCTGATGCTCGCGCTCTCGACGGTCGCTGCGTTGCGTGAGGCCGTGGCTGCGTTTGGCCCAGCGGGGCGAGAAGTGAAGCTGGACATGCCGTGCACCCCGGAAGCGTTGCTGTTCGCCGTGGAGGCGCAGAAGAAATGAATGCACTGACTCAGGTTGATCCGAGCAAGCGGTCGACGGTGACGGGCACGGTGTCGTCGGATCCGTGGGCGACCATCGACGCGTGGAGCAAGTCGTCGGGCTTCGATCTCATCGAGGGCGGCGGCACGACCACGCGCACGTACCAGAAGGGCTCGGGCTTTCTGGTCGCTCCGATGAAGGCGGCGATCTCGGTGAACGGCACGGCCTTCACGCTGCAGGCGTGGGTGGCGCCGACGTTCCTCGCGCGGCTCTTCGCCCTGTTCCTGATTCCTGCCGAGATGCACGTGAACAGCGGCGGCTTCAAGATGGTGTTGCCGCGCAACATGGCGCGTAAGCCGATCAACGAGCTGTTGGCGAAGCTGGGGCTCCCCCAAATTCCATGAACGAAATCGTCGAGGTGAAGACGGTTCAGGCGGGGCCTCCGCACGCGCCGATCTTCGCGATCATGATCGCGGCGAACGTGCGTGACGCGACCAAGCTCGCCGCGCTCGTCGCCGAGGTGGTCGAGAAGTTCAAGGCGCAGCGCATGGCGAGTCCTCCGACCACGTCGCACTTCTTGTTCTCGGTGCGCGGCGCGACGACGGCTTCGGCGATCAAGTCGCTGTGGGACGGGCACGTGTTGAAGGACGGAGCACTCGCGGCCTTCATCGGCGCGCTCTCGGTCGCCGATCTCGTGCGCGCCGGTCCGAGCGGGCCGGCGGTCGAGACCGTGTCGCTCCTGCTGTCCTGAACGTCACTTCAAGAACGCGAGGCCGTAGTTGCCGCACTCGCGGAAGCCGACCGCCAGATACGAACGAATCGCCGCGGGATCTTTCGCGAACAGCACGCCGCGCTCGACGCCGCTCTGCTTCAACATTCCAGCGACGAGTCTGCGCGCGGCGCCGCGGTTGCGGCCTTTCGGTGGCGTGTAGATGCCGCCCAGTTGCACCGCGTCGGGCGTGCGCGCGTTGAACGCCCCCATCGCCTTCAGCGACTGGTTCTCTTCGAGCACGAACCAGCGTTTCGCGGCGATGCCGCGCTCGAAGTTCGCGCGCCACTCCGCGGGCGGGGTCTCTTCGAAGAGCGCTTCGCGATCGAAGTCGACGCCCCACTTCACGAGCTGCTCGAGATCGGTCAGCGCCGCCAGACGCACGCCGCCGACGGGAACGATGTCCGACACGCGCACGCTCATCAGGACCTCGCGCGCCAGGAGGTTGAACTCAGCTTCCGAAAAACCGAACGCGACGCGGCACGCTTCGACCTGTTCCCAGACGCCGATGAAGCCCTCGAGCTCGCGACCGCTGACCTCGAGCACGCGCTTCGCCAGCTCAGGCGCGTTGGCGGGCGCCTGCAGCACGATGTTCCCGTTCCAGGCGTGGCAGGCGATTCCCGTGACGCGGTCGCCCTCGAAGCTCGCGACGTAGGTGCCTTGATAGGGCTGGCCGGTGTACTCGAACCCGCCAGTGCGCAGGTTGGAGCGCAAGATCATCGAGCTGTCGGGCACCGTGACGAGAAAGCGTTCGATCGCTTCGGCATCGCTGGCAGTGACCTGTCGAATCATGGACATGGGAGACGCCGGCCTGACCGTACAGCTGACGCGCCGCGGTCCACCGAACCTTTTGGGGCCTCGCGCATTCCTGCCGCAGGATGCGTGTGGCGATGCAAGGCAGTGAGCCCGACGACGAGCAGCTCGTGCTTCGCGCGCGACACGGTGATGCGCAGGCATTTCGACTGCTCGTGCAGCGCTACCAGCCCGGAGCCGTCGCCTTCGGAATTCGCTACCTCGGCGACCCGGCGCGCGCTCGCGACGCGGCGCAAGATGCGTTCGTCGATTTGTACTTCGCGTTGGCCCGGTACCAGCCGCGCGGTCGTTTCGCGGCGTACTGGCACCGGTTGCTCGTCAATCGTTGCCGCATGGGAGCGCGCGCCGATCGTTCGCGAGACAAGCTCCACGACGACGTCGCGACGCTGCGCGTGGTGCACGCCCCGTCGCCCGAAGACGCGTTCGTCGCGCGTGAGGACCAGCTCGCGCTTCAGGCCGGCATGGCGCGGTTGAGCGAGAAACTCCGGGTCGTCGTCGCGCTGCGTTTCGGCGCCGGCCTCCCGCTGCAGGAAATTGCCGACACGCTCGAACTCCCGCTGGGCACGGTGAAGAGCCGCGTCTTCGCGGGCCTCGCGGAATTGCGCGCCGCGGTGAAGGAGACGCCATGACGTCCGAACCGGTGAACGACGAAGAGCTGTTCATGCTGCTCGAGGGCGAATTGCCCGCGGAGCGCGCGGGACAACTCGAAGCCTGGCTCACAAGCGATCAGGGGCGAGCGCGTGTGGCCGAGTCGAAGCACTTCATGGCTGGTTTGTCGGCGAAGCCCGAGGTCGACCTCGTTTCCGAAGTCGAACGGCGCATCACGCGGCGGCGACGCACGCGCGCCCTCGGCTGGACGCTGGGTGTCGTGACCGTGGCGGCGTCGCTCGCGCTGTTCCTGACGTGGCGGCCGCCAGCGGAGACGCGCATCAAGGGTGGTTCCGACGCGCCCAACGAGTGGGCAGGCATCGAGCTCTACCGTCTCGACGCGAAGGCCCTTCCCGAGCGTGTCGATGGCTCGCTCTCGCGCGAAGACAGCGTGCTGGTCGCCTACACCAACGGCGGCGAGTCGCCGTTCACGCACCTGATGGTGTTCGGCGTGGCGCAGAACGGCCGCGTGTACTGGTACTACCCGGCCTGGCTCGACGAGCGAGAGGACCCGGTGTCGATTTCCATCAGCCCCACGACGACGCCGACCGAGCTGCGCGAGCGAATCGCGCACGACCTCACGCCCGGAAGACTGGTCGTCACTGCCGTGTTCTCGCGAGGGCCGCTGCGTGTCTCCGAAGTCGAACGTCTCGTTCAGGAGACGCCGCCGGGCGAGGAGCTTCCGATTCGCGAAACCGTGCAGCAGCGCTTCGAGCTGGAGGTGCGCTGATGCTCAGCGTCGTGCTCGCGGTGTTGTGCAGTACTCCGGTCGCCGATCGCCCGAAGGTGTTTGCGCTGGTCATCGGCAACAATCGCTCGCACGACGAGCGCGTCACCGATCTGAAGTTCGCTGACGACGACGCCATCGCGATGCACGAGCTGCTGGTCGAGGCGGGTGTGCGCAGCGTGCTCCTCGTCAACGCCGATGCCGAGACGCGTGCGCTCAGCCCGCTCTCGAGCACGCTGAGCCCCACGCCGGCGACGGTGCGGGCCACGTGGGACCAGCTGCAGTCTGAGATGGCCGCCGAGCGTGGCCCGGTGGAGTTCATCTTCTTCTTCAGTGGCCACGGCGACATCACTCACGGTGAAGGCTCGCTCGTGTTGGAAGGCGGGCGACTCACGCGCACCGTTCTGCAGTCGATGCTCGCGGGGTCGGCGGCGGGGCGAAATCACGTCGTGATCGACGCCTGCAAGTCGTACTTCGCGGTGCTGGGAAAGGGCCCCGGCGGGCGTCGCGAGCCCTACACCGAGCCGTTCGCGTCGTCGGGCGGTGCGCTCAATCGCTCGGGTTTTCTGCTCTCGACGTCCTCGGACGGCGACTCGCACGAGTGGGACCGTTTTCAGGCCGGCGTCTTCAGCTTCGAGGTGCGCTCAGCGCTGCGTGGGTCTGCTGACGCGAATCTCGACGGTGTGATCACCTATCGCGAGCTCGGTGGTTTCCTGCATCGCGCCAACGCCGCGATCGCCAACGCGCAGTTCCGGCCCGATTTTTTGGTGGTGCCGCCGAGCGGGTCGACGAGCGGCCTCGATGAGCCCGTGCTGCGCTGGCCCGCGCAATCAGCGGCGCTCGAACTCGATGGGGCTCCGACGCATCTCTATGTCGAAGCACCTTCCGGTCGGCGCATTCTCGAGATCAATCGTGCGCCGGAATTGAAGGTCGCGCTCCGGCTCCCCGCGGTTCGTCCGCTGTATCTGCGCAGCGCTGACGAGAAAGACGAACGTGTCCTCGTCGCCAACGAGTTCACGTCGCTGCAGGCGCTCGCCCGAGTCGAGCCGAGCGTGTCGCGCAAGGGAGCCCTTCATCAGGCCTTCACGTTGCTCTTCGCACAGCCCTTCGATGCCAGCGCAGCCGAGACGTTCACCGTCGCGCCGATGGTGAGCGCGGAGGTGAGGGCGGAAGCGAGCCCGCGTGAACTCGTCAGGACCACGGCGTTGATCGCCGGCGGCGTGGCGACGACGGTCGCGCTCGGTTCGCTGGTCGTCGGCATCGAACGCACGTCGATCTCTCCGACGACCTCGAATCTCGAGCGACTCGAGCGAAATCGATCGCTCGGGGCCGTGAACGCCACGCTCTTCATCGCAGGAGGCGTCGCGGTCGCGGCGTTCAGCACCTGGTTGATCGCGACGCTCGTGACGCCGCCGAAGACGCCAGTGTCAGTCGGCGTGGGCCCGGGCAGCGTCACGCTCGGAGTCGAGTGGTGAACCTTTTCGTTGCCGGCCGCATTGAGTGCGCATGATCAAACTCTCCATCACCGCAATGTGGGCAGCGCTGACCATCGGCGCCTGCTTTCAGCCCGTCGATCCCGACAACGCGCCGTGCCCCTGTGGCACCGGTTACGAATGCTGCGCAGCGACGCAGACGTGCCGGCCCACGGGACAATGCTCGACCGAAAATCCTGCGACCGATGCGGGCACGGATGCCGGGATCGATCCCGGCACCGACGCAGGCGCAGATGCAGGCAGCGGCCTGGTCCTCGCGTCGCTGCCGATGGTTTCGGACGGCGCGCTTCCCAGTGCGGCGATGGTCGCTCAGCTCGTCGAGCCGATGCAGTTCACGACCGTCGGCGAGTCCGTCTACGTGATCAGTCGCCGCGCTGAGACGTGCGTCGCCTGGGACTTCAGCGACTACTCGCCGGTCGTGACCCGTTTCGAGTTCGTCGCGGGTGCGTGGGTCCTCTCCTGGTCATCGCGGCTGGCGGTGAGCGGCAAGGAGTTCGCGTTGCATGCGAGCGCCAACGGCATCACCGTCGTCGGAAGCGGTCAGATGACCGGTGAGCCCGCGCGCGGCGGCACCGAGGCGTTCGTGGTGCGGCTCAACCTCGACGGCAGCGAAGCGTGGCACCGGCAGTTCGCGTCGATCTTCGACGACGCGGCGCAACGCGTGACCGAGGCCGATGGCCGCGTGATCATCGCCGGGTCGACGTTCGGCAGCCTCGAGGGCAGCACCAGTCAAGGCAGCCGTGACGCGTGGGTCGCGGTGATGTCGTCAGTCGGCTCACTCGAGTGGTTCAGTCAGTTCGGCTCGAGCGCCGACGAACAGCCGCGCGGTCTGCTCACGCTGCCCGGTGGCGCGCTCGTCGTGCACGGCTCGACTGGCACGGCGTCTGACCTCTTCATTCGGCGCTTCGAGGCTGATGGCGGAACGGCCTGGGCGCGCCAACACGCCGTCGCCGACGTCGGGCAGGTCATTCCGTGGGGAACTGGTTTTGCCGCCGGCGACACCGATCGCTGGTCGAACTTCGCGCGCCTCGCCGCCGACGGCACGCTCGAGTGGTCGCTGGCACGCGCGCCGTTGCCTCAGAGCTCGGTCAGCGCGCTCGCGGCGCTCGACGATCAGCGCTTCGTGATTCACGGCCTTCAGACCGACGAGATGTACATGGGTCCGGGCGTTTTCCCCTCGCGTCGACTGGCGGAAGGCGTGCTCGACGCCGATGGCGGTATCAACGTCGCGCAGCTCGGGCCGTGGCCGGTTCAGATCGGTGGACTGTGGGAGCCCGCAATCGTTCATCGTCCCGATGGCGCGTGGTTCGTCGCAGGCTCCGCCAATCGTGGTTCGTCGATCGCGAACATCTTCTCGCTCACCGGGTTCGAGGCGACGGGCGGAACGCGGCTCTCGAACTTCGACTGGCGCTTCGAGGACCCGATCTACCTGACCGACAACAACGCGGTCGGCTCGCTGGCCACCGCGGTGCCCGTCGGTCTGCGCGTTCTGCCTTCGGGCGCCATCGTCACTGCGGGTCGAATTCTCGTGAACGGCTGCAACCCGAATCAGGGCTCGACGAGCACCGTGGGCTGGCTGTGGCTCGCACGCGTGCAGCCCTGAGCTTCACGGCACGCGCAACGCGTCGACGACGATCACGCTCTGGCCCGGAAGGTTCGAGTAGCTGGTGTTGCCTCGCACCGACACCTTGTACGTGCCCGGGTACACGAGCCCGGTGAACGGAGCCGGGTTGCCCATGCACGCGATGGGCAGCGAGAAGCTGTAGCCGTTCGTCGCGTCGTCGAGCTCCACCCAGCCGCGCGGGCTCGACGCGCAGGTGCCGGTGGTGCCCGTGCCCGAGGGCTCCATGCCGTTCAACGTCACGCTGCCCGAGACGGTGATGGTCGCGACGTTGAACGCGAGGGTGGTGGTGTTGGCGCTCACCATCAGCGACGGGTTCACCACGATGCTCTGGCCCGGAAGGTTCGAGTAGGCGGTGTTGCCTCGCACCGACACCTTGTACGTGCCCGGGTACACGAGCCCGGTGAACGGCGCCGGAGTTCCCATGCACGCGATCGGCAACGAGAAGCTGTAGCCGCGCACCGAGTCGTTGAGCTCGACCCAGCCGCGCGGGCTCGACGCGCACGTGCCCGTCGTGCCGGTTCCGGACGGAGGCATTCCGTTCAACGTCACGCTGCCGGACACCGTCAGCGTCTGCACGTCGAAGGTGAGATTGGACAGCGAGCTGCTCACCGTCAGCGCGGAGTTCACCAGGATGCTCTGGCCCGGCAGGTTCGAGTAGGCGGTGTTGCCTCGCACCGACACCTTGTACGTGCCCGGGTACACGAGCCCGGTGAACGGTGCGGGGTTGCCCATGCACGCGATCGGCAGCGAGAAGCTGTAGCCGCGCGACGCATCGTTGAGCTCGACCCAACCACGCGGGCTCGACGCGCAGGTGCCGGTGGTGCCCGTGCCAGAAGGCTCCATGCCGTTGAGCGTGACGCTGCCGGACACGGTGAAGGTCTGCACATCGAACGAAAGGTTCGTCGTGTTGGCGCTCACCACCAGCGCGGGGTTCACGAGAATGCTCTGGCCCGGGAGGTTCGAGTAGGCCGTGTTGCCTCGCACCGACACCTTGTACGTGCCCGGGTACACGAGCCCGGTGAACGGCGCCGGAGTTCCCATGCACGCGATCGGCAGCGAGAAGCTGTAGCCGCGTGTCGCATCGTTGAGCTCGACCCAGCCGCGCGGACTCGACGCGCACGTTCCCGTCGTGCCCGTTCCCGACGGAGCCATTCCATTCAGCGTCACGCTGCCCGCCACCGTGAAGGTCTGCACGTCGAAGGTGAGGTTGGAGAGATTGCTGCTCACCGTCAGCGCGGAGTTCACCAGGATGCTCTGGCCCGGCAGGTTCGAGTAGGCGGTGTTGCCTCGCACCGACACTTTGTACGTGCCCGGGTAGACGAGCCCGGTGAACGGCGCGGGATTTCCCATGCACGCGATCGGCAGCGAGAAGCTGTAGCCGCGCGACGCATCGTTGAGCTCGACCCAACCGCGCGGACTCGACGCGCAGGTGCCGGTGGTGCCCGTGCCAGAAGGCTCCATGCCGTTCAACGTGACGCTGCCGGACACCGTGAACGTCTGCACGTCGAACGCGAGATTCGAAGTGTTGGCGTTCACAGTGAGCGACGGGTTCACCACGATGCTCTGGCCCGGGAGGTTCGAGTAGGCGGTGTTGCCTCGCACCGACACTTTGTACGTGCCCGGGTAGACGAGCCCGGTGAACGGCGCCGGAGTTCCCATGCACGCGATCGGCAACGAGAAGCTGTAGCCGCGCACGTTGTCAGCGAGCTCGACCCAACCGCGCGGACTCGACGCGCACGTGCCGGTCGTGCCGGTTCCCGACGGAGGCATTCCGTTCAACGTCACGCTGCCGGACACGTCGAAGGTGCGGACGTCGAAGCTCAGCGAGGTCGGCATGCCGCCCGAGCAGACGCCCTGCGTGCACGCGTAGCCCGAGGGACAGCTCTGCATGCACGTCGAGGAGCCGCACACGTTCGCGATGCCGCCACCGCCGCACGTGAGACCTCCGCCGCAGGTTCCGCACGAGAGCGGGTTGCCGCAACCGTCGTCGACCGTGCCGCAGTTCTTGCCGAGGTCCTGACAGGTACGCGGAGCGCAGCCGCCGCCACCGCCAGTCGCGCCGCCGCCGCCTGTCGCACCGCCACCACCGGTCGCGCCGCCGCCGCCGGTCGCGCCACCACCGCCAGTCGCGCCACCACCACCGCCAGTCGCCCCACCACCGCCGCCCGTCGCGCCACCACCGCCGCCAGTCGCGCCACCACCGCCGCCAGTCGCGCCACCACCGCCGCCAGTTGCTCCGGAGCCGCAGACGTTCGCCGTGCCTCCGCCGCCGCAGGTATCGGGCGCGGTGCACGTTCCACAGTTGAGCATCGCTCCGCAGCCGTCGGTGACGGGGCCGCAGTTCGCTCCCGCCGCGGCGCATGAACGCGGTTGGCACGCGCGGCAGAGATGATCAGAACCGCACGTGCCGCCGTTGGCGCAGCCACCACAATCGAGCACCGCGGAGCAGCCATCCGACGCCTGCCCGCACTCGAAGCCGAGGGCGCTGCAGGTCTTCGGAGTGCACGTGCCCGTACCGCACACGTTCGGCATGTTGTTCGCGCCGCAGGTTTGTCCGCCCTGGCAGGTCCCGCAGGTGATCGTGTGACCACAGCCATCGCTCACGTCGCCGCAGTTCGCGTTGAGCTGCGCGCACGTCTTGGGCACGCACATCTGCTGCGGCGTGGTGCAGACGCCGAGCGTGCACGACTGACCGAGCGTGCACGCCGAGCAGCTCGCGCCACCGCTTCCACACTCGAAGGTGGTGCTTCCGAGCACGCACGCGCCCTGGGCGCTGCAGCAGCCAGTGCAGTTCGAGGGACCGCACACATCGGAAGCCATCGGCCCGCAGCCCGCGAGGGCCACGAGCACGATCAGGGAGAGGGAAAAGCGCATGGTTGCAAGACACCCGAGGGCCGGGTGCTGTGCAACCTGAGTGTGCGTCAGCTCGCCTGCTGCTGCTGCTGCGCGATACGAGCCGCTTCGTCCGCCACGCGCTGCAGGTCTTCGATCATCTTCTGCATCGGCGTCGGGCGCTTCACTTCATTGCCCTGCGCGTCGCGAATGGTGATCGTGCCCGGCAGCGGCTCGTCGGTGATGTCGGCCACGGCTTCGGCGGTGTCAGGGTCGATCGCGAGCACCGGCACGTCGACCGTCGAATCACCACCGGCCGGCACCTCGACCTCGTCGCGCATCGAGTCCGCGATCGGAGCGAGCGCCCAGTGCTTCTCCTTCACCTTCTGAAGCTGCGCGTCGAGCTTCGCCTGCTGCTCGGCGTTGAGCGAAATCGACACGGTGTCGCCGACCTGGAGATCGACCGGGTAGCCGTACGCCTCGGTCAGCATCTCCTCGACCTCCTTCTCGTTCTCCTTGGTGACCGTCGTCTCGTACGTGGTCTGGCGCTTCGATTCGTCCTCGGTGCCGTCGGGCTTGTAGCTGCGCTTGATCACCACCGTGAAGTCGTCGGAGTCGCGCCGCACGCGCACCTCGACGTCCTTCGAACCATCGCTGTGCGTGACGCTCTTGGTGCTGCTCGACGCATCGCCGCCGAACAGCGTGAGCTTTTCTCCGAGCGCAGACGCCGAGACTTCCCACTCGCTCGAGGTCTTCGAGATCGACGTCGTCGAGCAGCCCGAGACGCCCGGACCATCGTGCTCGGGCAGCTCGCCGGTCTCGAGGAAGTGCTCGTACGCCGCCTTGCCTTCGGGCGTGGAGAGATCGAACTCCGCTTCCTGCGTCTTCTGTTCGCTCGAGTGGTATTCGCCGCCCGCTTCGACGCCGACCTTGCCGAGCCCGGGAACTTCCGCGCTCACGCCGATGCGGCCTTCCGCGTCGATCGACGACTTCGGGCCCACCGTCACCTTCACCTTGTTGGGCGCGGTCTTCTCGATCACCACCGCGACTTCTTCGGTGGCGGAGATGCCGAGCTTCGCCTTCAGCTCCGCGCTCACCGGGCCGATCTTCCGCGAACCGCCACCCTCGACCGCCACCTCGCCGCTCAAAGATCCGTCAGCGGTGATCACTGTGCCCACCGGCAGCGCATCGGGGTTCCAGGGATTCAGATCGGCCGGGTTCTTCACCTGATCGCGCACCTCGTTCGGCACGCGCACTTCGTAGCGACCCTTCACCTCGACCTTCGCCTTGATGCCGCCCTTGGCCTTCGCGCCGCCGACCTTGCCTTCCACTGAGCCGTCGACCGCAACCGACGCTGTCGCCTCGATTTCCCAGATGGTGTTCTTGCCGTCGTTGCGCTCGCTGCCGACGATCTCTCCCTTCACTTCGATTCCGCCCGCGACCTTCGCGCCACCGACTTCCGCACTTCCGCGCGCACCGATCGAGCCATCAGCCTTCACCGAGTCGGGCTTGATCTCGACCGCACCTTTCGTCGTCACCTCGAACGTGTCGACGCGACGCGGTTTGGTCGGCGCCTTCGAGGCTTCCTTCAAGGTCGGCGACTTCGAGGGAATGACGCGGAGAAACGAATCGGCAGCGGCGTTGCGGTTGATGCGGGACATGGTGGCTCCTGGTCGAAAGGGAACGTCTGAAATGAGGAGCCACCGACCCGCCCAAAACGTGCGGGAGTTCTGAACTGCCGCGAAACCGCGGGGTTATGCTCGTCAGCCATGGCGCGCGATCGCGCGGTCACCGAAAAAGAAATGGCAGTTCCCGACACGCACCCGACCGAAGACGAGTTGGTCGCGCTCGCTTCGGGTCAGGTGATGCCGCGCGAGCGACGCCGCCTCGTCGAGCACCTCGATGGCTGCGCTGCGTGCCGTGGCCTGCTCGCGGCGCTGAGTGAAGAAGAAGACGAGACGCCCGCCGACGCGTTGGCCGATCGCGTGATCGCTGGTCACCGCATCGAGCGCTTCATCGCCAAGGGCGGCATGGGAGCGGTGTACGTCGCGCGCCCGGTGAACGGCGGCGCGCAGGTGGCCCTGAAGGTGATGCTCCCCGACACCGAGGGAGATCTGAAACAGCCCGCGCGCATGCGAGCTGAGGTGCGCACGTTGATGTCGGTCGACAACGATCACGTGGTGAAGGTGATCGGCTTCGCCGAGCTCGATGACGGCCGGCCGTGCGTGATCATGGAATACCTCGAGGGCGAGCCGCTGCACGTGCGGCTCAAGCGCAAGTCGCCCGGTCTCGGAGCGGCCCTCGGGTGGATCGATCAACTCCTCGACGGGCTCATCGCGTGCCATTCGCAGGGCGTGATCCATCGCGATCTCAAGCCGTCGAACGTGTTGGTGCTCGACACGCCGCGCGGTCCGCTGATCAAGCTCATCGACTTCGGTCTCGCGAAGCAGCGCGACGCCACCAACATCACCTCGCCCAGGTCGCTCGTGGGCAGTGCTGGCTTCCTCGCGCCCGAGCTGCTCACCGGAGCGAGCGCGTCGGTGGCCACCGATCTCTACTCATTGGGCTGCGTCGCGTGGCGCATTCTCACTGGGAACACCGTGTTTCCCGCCGCGGGGACGAATGCCATCGAGGTGCTGCGCCGTCACGCGAAGGAGACGCCGCCGCGACTCCGCACCGTGCTGCCTGGAGCGCCCGCCGGTCTCGACGTGTGGATTGATTTCTTGCTCGCGCGAAACCCCGGCGATCGCTTTGGCTCGGGCAAGGCCGCGCGTGCGTCACTCGATGAAGTGCGTCGCGAGTTCGACTCGACGGTCATCGAGAAGACGCCGATGCGCGGCCGCGCGCTGGTGGAAGACAGCGACACGCAGCTCGAGCGTCCCGCCACGCAACGCCCGACCAGAGATGATCGGCCGGCGCTGAAAAAGAAGTGATCACTCCAACGCTGCCTGCAGGTGCAGCACGAAGCTCCCCTCGAACAAGCGCGACAAGCTGTCGAGCTCGCCCTTCGAGATCTCCGCGGCCTCGAGCGCCTCGTGAAACCGCTCGACGAGCAGCTTGTGACACCGCTCGACCGATCGCATCGCCGTGGTGCGGTGCGTGCCGAACACCTTCGCCAGCTCATCGTGCGTGAGCCCGTTCGAAAATCGCAGGCGCAGCAACGTGCGGTCATCGACGTCGAAGCGAGCGAGCGCGGCCTTGAGCGCCTCGAGAATCACGCGCGAGCGCCGGCGATCGATCGCGCTCAGCTCGGGCGAAGGGCCAGTGACGGCGACCGCCAACGCCTCGTCATCGTCATCAGCTGAGTGCGCCCGCTGCGATCGGGTGGCGTGACTCACCGTGGTCAACGCCACCGCGCGGAGCCACTGCGCGAGCGCGCCGCGACCCGAGTACGTCTGCAATCGCGGAGGAGGCCCGACCAACGCCCGTTCGCGCACCAGCTGCACGAGTTCTTCGGGTTCGAGCCCTCGCGTCTTCACGCCACGGCACACCGCGACGAGCCGGCGATCGAATTCGCGCATCGCTCCGGCATCGCCTTCGAGCGTCGCCAGCGCGAGCAACAGGTCTCCACCGTTCAGCTCGTCGAGCTCGGCCACCGACGTGACGGAGCGCGCTTCGAGCAGCTCGCTCAACGCGCGCGCCCGCAGCCCGATCGACGGGATCCCCAGCAGCAATTCGGCGACGCGCCGCTCGACGCTCATGCGCCGAAGAACGCGAGGATCTTCATCGACAGGAACGCGAGGCCGGCGCTGAAGGGCAGGGTGACGACCCAGGCGATCAAGATGTTGGTCGCCACGCCCCACCGCACGGCCGACACGCGCTTGCTCGCGCCGACGCCCATGATCGCGGCGTTGATCACGTGCGTGGTCGAGACGGGAATGCCGAGGTGCGACGCGCCGAGAATGGTGAGCGCGCCCGCCGTCTCAGCCGCGAAGCCCTGCAGCGGCGTGATGCGGATGATCTTGGTGCCCATGGTCTTGATGATTCGCGTTCCACCTGCGGCCGTACCGGCACCGATGGCGAGCGCGCAGGCGACGATCACCCACAGCGGCACGAACCCGGAACTCACGCTCACGTTCTTGAGCTCGCCCTTCTCCTTCGACTCGCACTTGAAGTTGCCGTTCGCGTCGGTGGTCGTCTTGCACCACTCCTTGTCGTCGACGCTCACCTTGATCTGGCTGTTCGCGTCGGCGGTGCCTTCGAAGATCGTCTTCTCTTCGACCTGCGTGGTGTTGCTGATCTGCGCGAGCTTCGGCAGCCAGTGCGGCGGCAGCCACGTCGGCGGAGCGTGACCCGCGGCGACGAACGCCACCAACGCGAGCGTGATGATGCCCATCGACTTCTGCGCGTCGTTGCTGCCGTGGCTGAAGGCCATCATTCCGGCCGACAACAACTGCAACCGCCGCGAGTGGCTCTGCACCACGTTCGGTCGCGCGCCGTAGAGCACGGGCACGGCGATCAAGAAGCACACGCCGAGCGCGAGCACGATGCGCGTCTCGAGCGTGGCCTTCGCCAGCGCGCCGCCGAGCGCGTCGGCCTTCCACACCGCGGTGCCGAGCAGGCTGCCGAGCATCAGCAACAACACGAACACCGCTCCGCGCGACCAGCGCCCGCGCGCGATCCACACCAGAGCGACCATCACCAGGAACGCCATCACGAAGCCGATGGTGGGCGAGAGCACGAGCGGCAGGAGCACCTTCTGCACCAGCGCGTTCCACTTGAAGGCGCTGACGCCGGCGTGCGCGGTGACGGCGCCGGCGAGACCGCCGACCAGCGCGTGCGAGCTCGAAGACGGAATGCCGAACCACCAGGTGATGAGATTCCACGTCGACGCGCCGAGCAGCGCGGCGAGCACCACGCCTTGCGTGACGATGCTCGCGTTCGCGAAGCCGGTGGCGATGGTGTTCGCGACCGCCGTTCCGGTGACTGCGCCGACGAAGTTCAGAATGCCGGCGAGAAACACGGCCGTGCGGATCGGGAGCACGCCCGTCGACACCACGGTCGCGATCGCGTTCGCCGCGTCGTGAAAGCCGTTGATGTAGTCGAACACGATGGCCATCACGACCACCGCGATGAGGAGACTAACCATGCTTCACGGCCATGTTCGTGAGGAGGTCGGCCACGTTGTCGCAGTAGTCGACCGCGGCCTCGAGATCGTCGAGCGCTTCCTTCTGGCGCAGCAGCTCGCGGAAGTCGGGGTGTGAGTCGCTGAACAGCCCGGAAATCGCCTGGCGGTAGATCGAGTCGGCTTCCTTCTCGAGCACGCGCACCTTGCGGCCCGCGTCGACCAGCTGCTGGTACTCGTGCTTGCGCAGGTTGGGGACCGCCTCGGCGATCAGCGCGGTGCACGCCTCGAGCTTGTCCATGATCTGCACCATGGCCGGCGTCGGCTTCTCGAGGTGGTACAGGTTGAACGCGCGCGCCGAGAGATTGCAGAGGTCGATGATGTCGTCGAGCTCGCTGGTGAGGCGGTGCAGGTCTTCGCGATCGAGCGGCGTGACGAAGGTGCGGGCGAGCGCGTCTTCCATCTTGCGCACGATGTCGTCGGCCTTGTGCTCGATGGCCTGCACCGACTCGCGAACCTTCGACGCCGGCGATTCCTTGAATGATGCCAACGCCTTGGACGCCTCGTGCCCGAGCTTGGCGAGCTCCTCGAGCATGTCGTACCAGTGGTCTTCGCGCGGCAGGAGGAAGCGGATCAGGTCCTGAAAGGCCATGACCCCATTGAGCACTCGGGGTGAGCCGCTGTCGTTACAAATCTGTGACAGCTGTGTGAAGCACTCAGCTCAGCCGAGCATCGACGCGAGCAGCTCGAGCTCCGAGGGAATCTTCGCGCGCGCGGCGTCAGCTGATGGGCCGCGCACCATCTTCTTCGTCAGCGAGTAGCCGGTGCCGGCGAGCTTCGCGAGTTCACGCGCGCGCATCATCGCGGCGGTGCGCAGTGCTTCAGGCGAATGCACCGCTTCGGCGATGTGCATGTTGAGCGCTTCCATCGGAGAGAGGATGCGCCCGTGCACCACGAGATCGGTGAGACGCGACGCGGAGATCGCCGAGCGCGCGAGCTCGATGGCGTACGAAGGAACGAAGAGCCCGACCTGCACCTCGTTGAGCCCGAAGCGGAAGGCACCGTCGGCGAAGATGCGGATGTCGGAGGCCAGCGCGAGCATCGCTCCGCCGCCGAGCGCGTGACCTGAAACTGCGGCCACCACCGGACGCGTGAAGGTGAAGAGCTTCAGCACGGCGCTGCCCATCGCGGCGACGAGCTCCTTCTTCTCGTCGAGCGACATCACGCCGAGCGCCTTCAAGTTCAGGCCCGCAGAGAAGAAGCCGGGGCGGCCGGTGAGGACCACCGAGAGGGCACCGCTCTTCTCGACCTCGTCGAGTGTGTTCTCGAGCCCACGGAACTCGGGGACGAGCAGCGCGTTTGCCTTGCCGTCGTCGAGAGAGACGATCGCGACGTCACCTTCACGTTCGATTTTCCAGTCAGCCATGGAGTGTGGATAACGCGGCCGCTGATGCCAATCCACACGGCCCACAAGCTGTGTGGGTTTTGTGGAATCGGTCCGCGGTCAGGCGGCCGGTGCGCACTGCTCTCGCGAACGACTCGGCCCCACAGGCGGTGAGCCGGTCGCGAGGGCCGGATGCCGTTCCACATGCCCCACATCCTGTGTGGGTTTTGTGGAATCGGATCAGCGGGTCGCCCGTCGACGCGAGCGGAGCAGGGCGGTGATCAACCCGACGATCGCAAGACTCGCGTCGCCCGTCGTGCACCCGCAGCTCCCGCTCACCAGCTCGGGCACTGGAGGCGTCATCGGCTCGGGCTCGACGTCAGCGCTCGCCGTGAAGCTGAACGCATTCGAACGAGCAGAATTGCCGGCCGCGTCGCGCGCGATGGCGACCAGCACGTGAGCGCCTTCACTCACCGTGTTCGACAAGGTCCACGTTCCGCTCGAGAGAGCGCCCGCACCGACGACTGATCCATCGAGCTCGAAGTCAACGGACACGACGCCCACGTCGTCATTCGCAGTCGCGCCGAACGTCACGGCGAGCGGAGTCTCAGCATTCGACGGCTGCGTCAGCGTCACTGTCGGCGCCACCATGTCAGTCGGCTCGGGCCCGACGATGATCGTCACGCCATCACTCGTCGCTGCATTGCCGGCGGCATCGACCGCGCGCGCGGTGAGCACGTGCGTTCCATTGCTGAGCACTCCGGCTGCCACCATCACCGTCCAGGGTGACGCACTCGCGGAACCCAGCGCAGTCGTCCCGTCGGCGAAGAACTCGACCTGCGTCACGCCCACGTCGTCCGTCGCATCCGCGGTGATCGTGAACCCGGTCAGCTCGCGCGCGTTCGCGATCGGTGCCGTCAGCGTGACCATCGGCGGCTGCGTGTCGGGCGGAGTGTCGACCGTCACCTGCGCGCTCGCGCTCAACGCTCCGCTCGCCGCGGTCAGCGTGAATGGACCGCCCGCAGTCGCTCCGGCCGTGAAGACGCCCGCTCCATCGACCGTCCCGCCGCCACTCACCGTCCACCCGAGCATCGGCTGCGGCGAGAGCGACTGCGCGAACTGATCAGTGACCGTCGCGGTGAACGTCTGCATCGTGCCGACGCGCACCGTCGCCTGGCGCGGCTGCACGTCGAGCGTCGTCGGAGTGGCCTGCACCGTCACGTCGACGCTGCTGGTCGCGGTGTTGCCCTGCTGATCCGCCACCGTCACCGTGAACGTGTAGTCACCGGCCTCGGCGAACGTGACCGTGGTGTTCTTCGCCGCGTTGTCGCCGTTGCTGCTGAACATCACGGGCGACGGAGCGAGCGACGCCATCCACGTGTACGTCAGCTGCGACTCGGGCTGATCATCGGTCGCGCGAACCGCGAGCGAAGTCGTGGTCCCACTCACGGGATTCGGAGTCGCCGACGCGACCGCCGTCACGATCGGAACCGTGCTCCCCGCGATGATGATCTGCGCCGTCGCGGTGCGCGTGCCGACCTGTACCGAGAGCGTGTGCGGGCCACCAGGCGTCGAGCCGGCGGTGAACTGCGCCACCGTTCCGCTCGGAGTCATCGTGCCGCCGCCGCTCAACGTCCACGCCGGCGTGCCGGCGAACATCGCGCGGTTGAACTGATCACGCTGCGTCGACTGGAACAGCTGCATCGCTCCGGGCATCAGCGTCGCGCTCGCGGGCGTGATGTCGAGCCCGGTCTGCACCTGCGTGACCGACACCACGACCGACGAACGCACCGACAGCCCGCCGGGATCGGTGATGACGCACTCGAAGGTGTACGTGCTCGCTCCGGTGAACGTGACGGTCGCGTTCTTCGCCGCGTTGGTCCCATTCGCGCTGTACGAGACCGGGTACCCGCCGGTGACGTTCCACGTGTACGTGAGCGCGCTCTCACCCGAGTCGTCGTTGCCGAGCACCGAGAGCACCGTCGACGTTCCGCCCATCACCGGGTTCGGCGAAGCACTCGCCGCCGTCACCACCGTCGGCGGAGCGTTCACCACCGTCGTCGCGAAATCGCGGCCCGTCACGTTCGCACTGCCGACCGTCACCGCGAGCGACGCCGGCACGAACGTGTAGCCCGCGCGCGTCGGAGTCAGCGTCCACGTTCCCGGCGCGACATTCACCAGCGTGTAGACGCCCAGCGAATCCGTCGTCGCGGTGTGCGTGCCATCGCTCACCACCACGTTCGGCAACGGAGTCCCGCCGGTCCGCACCGTTCCCGAGATCGTGTACGTGGTGCCGCTCGTCACCGAGAAGTTCAGGTTGCCCATGCTCGTGCCCTGCACGGTGACGGGGTTGCTGAAGGTCGACGGCGTGAGCGTGACGCCAGGCGAAGACGCGACGACGTTCCACACGCCGTTGGGCACCGACGACAGGTAGTAGAACCAGTTGGTGCCGCCGTTGGTCGCCGTCACGGTGCGCACGCCATCGGTCACCACCGGAGCCGTCGTCACGCCCGCCATCGGAATCTGTCCGCTCAGCGTCTGCCCCGTGGAGAAGAAGTTCACGCCGGTGGTGTCGCCGCCGAAGACCTCGACGGGGTTCGGCACGCCGCTCTGCACGAACTGCCAACCGGGCTTGCTCGCGCTCAACGTGTAGCGGCCCGTCGGAAGCGGAGTGAGGGCGTAGTCGCCGCTCGAGTTGGTGGTGGCGGTGCGCGCGCCGTCGGTGATGGTGACTCCGGCGAGACCGGTGCCGTTGAAGGTCACCTTGCCGCGAATCGCGTAGCCGGCGACCGCGGTAGCCGTGAAGTCGAGCCCGCTCTGACTCGCGCTCACCGCGAGTGGCGCCGCGAACGAGCGCGTGAAGGTGAAGTCGGGGAGGGTGGCGGTGACCGTGACGCTGCCCGCGGGCACCGAGGTGAGCGCGTACGTGCCGTCGCTCGAGGTGAACGTCGCGCGCGTGCCGTCGCTGATACGAACGTCGGCGAGCGGCGTGGTGCCCACCAACACGGTGCCGCTCAAGGTGAACGCGCTCGCGGTGCCGGCAGTGATGGTGATCGCCTTGCTGACGGTCTGGCCCTTCATGTCGCTCACCACCAGCCGCACCGAGTACTCACCGGCGGAAAACGCGTGCGTGACCACGTTCGCGTTGGGGCCCCACGTGCCGTCGCCGAAGTCCCACGCGTAGGCGAGCGCGTCGCCATCAGGGTCGCTCGCCGTCGCGGTGAAGGTCACGTTCGCGGCAGGCAGCGGCGTCTGCGTGCTCGCGGCGAGCGTCAGCGTCGGCGCGCGATTTCCGGGGAAGGGGCCGAGGTTGACAACCATGTCGATCGACTCCGGCATCGTGCCGCCCTTGCCGATGGGCGTGAGGTGCACGTCGGCGAGGCGATCGCTGAACGTGCGCCCGATGATCAGCGTCGAGTTCGAACGCGAGCCATCGCCCGGAGTCATGTCGAGCAGGTGACTGCCGGTGTTGTACTGGTAGCCCCAGTTGATCGACACGCCGTCGCGCGTGTTGGCGGTGTTGATCGCCGGGCGGTATTCCACCCAATACGAGCGCGACGCATCACGCTGCACCTTGATGGCGTGCAGGCCGCTGCTGATCGGCTTCTCGAGCTCGAAGATGCGCGACGTGCCGCTGGTGGTGATGGTGCTCACTTCGGGTGACGTCACCCAGTCGAGGCGGCGCTTGAACCACGCGTTGAAGTGATTCGCCTGGCCGCCGCCCTGGCCCATCACGTCGAACCCGTTGCCGTACTCGGTGTTCGAGCCCGAGCCGATGATCGTCGTGCCCGTCGCGTTCCAGTAGTTCGCGTGATCGAGGCCGTAGTTGTGGCCGAGCTCGTGCGCGGTGACGTTGAGGCTGAAGTTGCCGTTGAGCCATGTGCCGCGGCTGCCGACGTAGCCGCGCCCCGCCCAGCCCGAGAAGGTCGAGGCGAACGCGACGATGTCGAGGTTGTAGTCGGTGGGGTTGAAGCCCGCGTCGCGCACAGCGGTGAGCGCGTCACCACGCAGCAGCAGGTACTGGTCGTTGGTCTGGTATTCGGCGCGCGTCTTCGGCAAGCGAATGGTCGGCGTGACCACCGTGCTCAACGAGGTCTTGTTGAACGAGTTGTTCACGTAGAACTGATTCACGTTGGTGTTGATCGACGACTGCGCGCTGGCGACGGAGAGCGGATCGCCGGGCGCATCGGAGAAGTCGACGCGCACGTAGAGCACCGTCTTCGCGCCTTCGGTCCACGTGCTGCTCGGCGGCAGATCTTGATCGGCGGCGGCCGTCTCTTCACCGAGCGCGAGCGTGCCGTCGTATTGCTCGGCGTGCTCGGCGACGCAGAAGCCGTAGAGCGAATCGCCGCCGTTGTAGACCTGCGCGGAGTCGGGCTTCTTGCGCGACACCGGGCACGCGCGCGGAAAGTCGATCGGCAGCTGCGGCCGTGCCTCTCCCGGAAAGAGTCGACGCAGGCGCGAGTCGGTCACCGCGATGCGGCCATCGAGCGCCACGCCATGAAGCCGAACGTCGAGACGCGTCTGCTGGTCAGCGCGTTTGCCGAACACAGACGCGCGCAGCACCTCGTCCGAACCATTGAACGTGACGAAGCGTTCGAGCGGCGGCGCTTCGAGAGGAGCGCTGGGCGTCGCTCCGATCACGTGCAGCGTGCCGATGCCGTCGCGCCACGTCTCGACCGCGTCCTGCAGATCTTCGGGCAACGCGTCTCGCTGCACCGGAGTCACCGCGAGCTCGATCGCCCGCTGGGGATCGGTCTCGATCAACGACTTCATCGCCTCGCGTCGCGCGCCGATCAGCTGACGACCCATCGGCTCGAGCGCCGCGCGCGTCGGAGCATCGGCGTTCACGTACAGCTCGACCCACTTCGAGAACGCCGCGAGCGGATCTGCCGAGCCCAGCGCCTCGCGATCGACTGCGACCGAACCGGAAGAAGGTGGCGGCGACGACGGCGTGCAGCCCGCGGCGATCACGGCGAAAACGAGGGCGCGCACCGCATGTCGGAACATGTGCGCGCAGTGAGCAATCGGCGTGCCTCTCGAACGCTGAATTCCGCACGCAACATCAGCACTTACGAGCGCGCGGCTACGCACCGAATGCGAACTCTGCACTCGTTGCGAGGGGTGGAGTGCCCACCTCAGTCCAGAATCGTGCGCGCGATCAGGTCCTGCAGCTTGCGGCGATTGAGTGCGTACGCACCGACGTGGCCCGTCGACAGCTCGACTGGCTCCACTCCCCAGTGCGCCGCCATCTTGCGCGTTGCGTCGGGCGCCACGATGCCGTCTTTGGTGTTGAGCGCCACGAGCCGCTTCTGCGATTTCGGAGGCGGCTGATCGAGCGCCGACACGTGCCGCATCGCCGCGCGCAGCCGTTCGCGATCTCCGCCGAGCGCATTCCACTGCACCTGCGACGTCAGCGGCCCGTCGACGAACACGGTGTCGGGAGACGGCGCGCACGCCATCGCCACCACCGGCACTTCGTACGGCACCGACTGCACCGCCATCGAGCCCAGCTGTCCCGCCATCGAATAGCCGGCGACCGACGTCGCGAGCCCGCCTTGCTGATGCGTCTCGAGAATCGAGCGCACCTCGTCGATGTGACCCAGGCCCATGCGGAAGAAATCTTCGACGGTGTCGAGCTTCGCCTCGCGCTTGCCGAAGTACGCGCCCTCGAGCAGCCACACCTCGATGCCTCGCGCGACGAGCGCTCCGGCGAGGAACATGCGCGGTCCGTAGCCCGCGTCACCCCACGAGGGTGGAACGATCAACCGCTTCTTCGCCGCGAGCGGCGTCAGCACCCGACGCACGTGCATCGTGCGCAGCGACGACGGGAGAATCTGCGCGGGAGAGATCGCCGTGCCGTCTTGCACCGAGAGCGACGTGTCGCGGTGAATCGGTCCCCAGGTGATCGACAGCGGTTTGCCCGGTGACGGCGTGCGGAGCGTCTGCGCGAACGCTTCGACCTCGTCGAGCGAGCCCCAGCCTTTGCTGAAGATCGGCGTGCGCTTCAGCCAGCGAATCGAGAGTGAATCGAGCCAGTGCACGACGGACCGCGCCGCTTACGAAATGGCCTGCGCCATCATCGCGCCGCCGATGAGCGCCATGCCACCGTCGACCGAGTACACCGCGCCGGTGCAGTACGACGCCGCGGGCGAAGCGAGGAAGAGCGCGAGCTGCGCGACCTCGTCTTTCGAGCCGAAGCGCAGCAGCGGCACGAGCTTCTCGACCTTCTTCTTCGTCTCGGCGTCGCCGGCGAGGCGCTGCATGCCTTCGGTCTCGTCGATCGGCCCGGGCCAGATCGACATCACGCGCACGCCTTCCGAGCCCCACTCCATGGCGAGCGTCTTCACCAGCATGTCGACGCCGGCCTTCGCCGCACAGACGTGCGCCTGCATCGGGTACGCGACCTGCGCCTGCGGAGCGGAGATGGCGATCACCACGCCCGGCTTCGTCAACCGCTCGAAGCCCGCGCGGCACGCGTTGAAGGTGCCGAGCACGTCGATGTCCAACACCGCCTTGAAGCCGTTGCTCGACATCATGGCGACCGGAGCGGGGAAGTTGCCGGCCGCTCCGCAGATCAACACGTCGATGGGGCCGAACTTCTTCGCGGCCGCGTCGATCGCCGCGTCGAGCGCGGCGTAGTCACGCACGTCGGCCGGGTAGCCCGCGGCGTCGATCTTCTTCGCGCGCATGCCGGCGACCGCGGCCTCGAGCTTGTCGACCTTGCGCCCGTTGATCGACACCTTCGCGCCGTGCTCGCCGAACGCTTCGGCGATGCGCAGGTTGATGCCGCTCGAGCCACCGGTGACGAAGACGTGCTTCCCCGCGAAGAGCGCAGGGTTGAAGACCGACGTGGTGCTCATGTCACTTCTCCAGCGTGAAGGCCGAGGCGTTGGGTCGCGCGCCGTTCATGAACAGCATTGTCATGCCGCGGAACATGTCTTCGAGCGGCATCACCGGCTGCGCGCCCCAGGCCGCCATCACCGCGAAGCAGTTGAGCAGATAGAAGTCGCTCAGCATCTCGGGAGGAATGACGGGCGAGAGCTCTCCGCGCGCCGCGCACGCAGTGAAGCGACGCGACATCGAGGCACGCACCACTTCGGCTTCGCGATCATCGAGCAGCGACGTGCGCCGCACCTGCACCGCGAACACGTCGATCAGCATCTTGCAGCGGTTGGGGTCGCTCCACACGCGGCTGGTGGTCGAGATGAAGACCTCGAGGATCTGCTTCAACGACGCGTCGGGAGGACACTTCGCATCGACCTCGGCGAGGATCTCCGTCTCACAGTTGTGGAGGAGCTCGAGGAGGACGTCATCCTTCGACGGAAAGTGGAAATAGAACGCCGCGCGGCTGACATCGGCCTTCTGGGCGATGTCTTCGATGCGGCAGGCCGCCACGCCATCGCGTGCAAAGATCTCGAGGGCCGCGTGGTAAAGCCGCTTCCTGGTTTCTTCCTTCTGCTTGTCGCGCACGCACCGTGTGTACCCTGATCGTCGGCTTCCAGCAGCACCCGAAAACGCCTTTGTGGGTCGCGGCGAATCGCGACGAAGTGCGCTCGCGTCCGGCGACTCCGCCGAGGTGGTGGCCGGGCGAAAACTTCCTGAGTCCGCGCGATGAACTGGCCGGTGGCTCGTGGCTTGGACTGACACGTGAAGGCATGTTCGTCGGAGTGACGAACCGCTTTCCTTCCGAGCGTTTTCCCGAGCGTGAATCTCGCGGACAGTTGGTGGTGGAAGCGCTGCGAGCGGGAAATGCGCTCGCCCTTCACGCGCAGCTCTCGTCGCTGAGCCCGAAACGCTTCAACACGTTTCATCTGCTGTACGCCGATCGCGAAGCGGCGTTCGTCACGTGGTCCGACGGCGAGAAGATTCATCACGCGGCGTTGCCTCGCGGAGTGCACGTGGTGACCGAGCGCTCTCTGGGCGGAGACGATCACGGCCGCACGGCGTTGATCGAAGGGCTGTTGCCGAAGCTCGATCAAGTCGACGGCGTGCCGACTGCGGCGGCGTTGCGAGGCCTGCTGTCGCACGGCGACGCGGGAGATCCCGTGCGTGGGGTGTGCGTCGACCTTCCTCAGTTCGATTACGGCTCGCGCAGCTCGATGGTGATGTTCCTCGGCGCGAAGCCGCAGATCTGGTGGGCCGACGGCCGGCCCGATCGCACCCCTTTCATCGAGCACCCGGAGTGGCTCGCCTCATGATCAAGCTGCAGCGCGCAGGTACGTTGACGGTGAGCGCGGCGAGCGGCTGCGTGGTGCACGAGGGCTTGCTGCACGTGGTGGCCGACGACGACGCGGCGCTGCACAGCTACACGCTCGACGGCACGCTGCGGCGCGTGCTGCCGCTGTTTCCCGACGTGATGCCCGCCGACGAGAAGGCGCGGAAAAAGGTGAAGCCTGATCTCGAGGCGCTCGCGGTGTTGCCCGACGGCGCGCTGCTGGCGATCGGCTCGGGCTCGACCGATCGTCGACGTCGCGCGGCGCTCGTTCGCGCAGACGCAGTTCAGGTGATCGACTGCACCGCGCTGTTCGAGCGGCTCTCGCGTGAGTTCGAGCAGCTCAACATCGAGGGCCTCGCGGTGCATCGCGGTCAGCTGGTGCTGGGTCAGCGTGGCAATGGCGCGAAACGCGAGAACGCGCTGGTGCGCTTGAAGCTCGACTCGTTGCTGAGGCCCGAATCGATCGAGTCCATCGAGCGACTCGAGTTGCCCGAGCTCGAAGGCGTGCCACTCTCACTCACCGATCTCGCGCTCAGTGGAGATGGCTCGCTGCACTTCAGCGCCGCCGCCGAAGACACCGATGATCCGTACCTCGATGGCGAGTGCACCGGCTCGGTCGTCGGAGCGCTCGACGGAACGCGCGTGCTGTGGACGCGACCCGTGTCGGAGGTCGTGAAGGTCGAAGGCCTCACGCATCACTCCGGCGACCAGTGGTTCCTGGTGTGCGACGCTGATGATCCGCACGTGAAAGCGCCGCTCTTCACTGCACGGTTTTGAAACCACGCGACTTTCCGCCGCTCGCGGCCCTTCTCTGTGCAGGCTCTCTCTTCCCGAGGAAATCCTTGAAATCGCTCAACGTTCTCGCGCTGTGTCTCACCGTCACGCTCTGTGGGTGTGAACTCTTCGGCACTGGAGAGCCGGACGGCGGCGATGGTGGCGGCGGCGGTTCTTCGACGGGCGGCGGTTCTGCGACCGGCGGCGGCTCGGCGACTGGCGGTGGCTCTTCGACGGGCGGCGGTTCTTCGACCGGCGGCGGTGGGGCGACGGGCGGCGGAGATCCGACCGGTGGCGGCGGAAGCGCCACGGGCGGCGGAGATCCGATGGGTGGCGGGAGCGCGACGGGCGGAGGCAGCGCGACGGGCGGCGGAGATCCGATGGGTGGCGGCAGCGGCGGTGGCAGCGCGACCGGCGGCGGCAGCGCGACCGGCGGTGGCGGCGGCTCGAACTGTACGGCGGGCGTGGCGTGCGTCGGCAACCCGAACGCGTGCAAGAACGGCACGACCTCGTGCACCGGCGGCGTCGAGAGCTGCGTCGACGGCACCAACGTCGCGAACGGCACCTCGTGTGGAACTGATCAGGTCTGCAACGCCGGCACGTGCGCGGCGTGCGCCGACAGCATGCTGTGCAACACCAACTCGAACCGCTGCAAGGAAGGCGTGACGTCGTGCGCGAGCGGCGCGTCGGTTTGCACCAACAGCACCAACGACATCGCGGCCGGCACGACGTGCGGCAGCAACCAGGTGTGCAACGGCAGCGGCAACTGCGTGAGCTGCACCGCGGGCACGAGCTGCACCACGAACCCCAACCCGTGCAAGACGGGCCGCGTCTCGTGCGCGACCGGCGCGGCGGTGTGTGAAGACGGCACCAGCAATCTTCCGAACGGAACCGCGTGCGGCGGCGGTCAGGTGTGCAACGCCGGCAACTGCGGCACGTGCACCGCGGGCGGCGCGTGCACCACCAACCCCACGGCGTGCAAGGTCGGAGTCGTCTCGTGCACCACCGGCAGCCCGGTGTGCGTCGACGGCGCGAGCAACGACGCTCCGGGCACGAGCTGCGGCACCAACCAGGTCTGCAGCGCGGCGGGCACGTGCGTGTCGTGCACCGCGGGCATGAGCTGCACCACGAACCCCAACGTGTGCAAGGTCGGCACGACGACGTGCGGTACGGGCGCTCCGGTGTGCTCGAACTCGGCGAACAACGTGGCGGGCGGCACGGCGTGCGGCAGCAACCTGGTCTGCAACGGCAGCGGCACGTGCGTGTCGTGCAGCGCGGGCGCGAGCTGCACCACCAACTCCAACCCGTGCAAGGTCGGAGCGATCGCGTGTGGCACGGGCGCTCCGGTGTGCGGCAACTCGGCGACCAATCAGCCGGCCGGCACGGTGTGCGGCACCAACATGCAGTGCAACGCGAGCGGCTCGTGCGTGACGGTGATTCCTCCCAACAAGCTGGCGATTGCGATCGCCGTGGGCCGCACGCACACCTGCGCCATCGCCAATGACAACACCGTGTGGTGCTGGGGCGGCAACGACTACGGCCAGCTGGGGCAGGGCACGACGGGTGGCTCGGGTTCTCCGACGCCGGTGCAGGTCGGCACGCTCGCGGCGACGGCCATCGCTTCGTCGAACGATCACACCTGCGCCATCACCACCGCCGGCGCGGTGCGCTGCTGGGGCTACAACTTCCACGGCGAGCTGGGGAACAACTCGAACAGCGACTCGCCGAACCCGGTCGCGGTGATGGGCATCACCAGCGGAGCAACCGCCATCACCACCGGCTGGTCGCACAGCTGCGCGATCGTCAGCGGCGGCATGAAGTGCTGGGGCGAGAACAACGGCGGCCAGCTCGGCAACGGCGACGGCGGCAACAACTCCGCGGTGCCGGTGAACGTCACGGGGCTCACCACGGGCGTGGCGGCGATCTCTGCGGGCCGTGATGCGACGTGCGCGGTGACGACCGGCGGCTCGGCGAAGTGCTGGGGCTCGAACTACGGCGGGAAGATCGGCAACGCGAGCGCGGGAGCGACCAACGACACGCCGGTGCAGGTCACGGGCATCACCACCACCGGCGGGAAGATCGGCGATGGGTACGATCACAGCTGCGCGACGACGACCGCGGGCATCAGCTGCTGGGGCGGCAATCGCTACGGCCAGGTCGGCAACGGCATGAACGGCCTCGGCACGCCCGACATCCTCACGCCCTACGCGATCAGCGGCACCAGCGGAGCGACCAACATCGCGACGGGCTGGTACTTCTCGTGCGGCCTCATCTCGGGCGGCGTGAAGTGCTGGGGCTTCGACATCGGCTCGGTGAGCGGTGAGAACGCCACGCCGGTCGCGAAGACGGGCCTCGCCTCGGGAGTCACCGCCCTGTCCGCCGCGAGCTCACACGCCTGTGCGCTGCAGAACGGCCGCATCAAGTGCTGGGGCGAGAACGGGTTCGGCGAGCTGGGCGACGACACGACGACCGACACCACGACGCCGGTGTTCGTGCAGGGCTTCCAGTAAGTCCGTCTAGCGAGCAGTCCGGTACGCCGACCACTGCTCCCAGATCAGCTCCGGTTCGAAGTCGAAATACCCTCGAGCCCGCTCATGCCGTTGCGCATCAGCGGGCTCCATCGCCATGCAGACCGCGCCGTCCCGAAGCGCGAGCACTTCCTTCTGCGTGAGCGCTGACTTCTTCTTCGACTCCGCCGCGGTGAGCATCGCGGCGAGCGACGGCATGAACACCATCGGCTTGCGCGGCTCGAAGCCCGAGCGTTCGGCGGCAGCTCCGAGCCGCCAGACGCCGAACGGGTTGTGACAGGAATGACTCGCCGGGTACTGGAGATCAGGCCACCGAATTACTTCGCGCCTGGCGGTCTTCGCGTCAGGCGAAAACGTCTGCCCCGAGAGAAACACCGGGTCTTCGTCGAGCTGGTAGTGATTGAGCGCGGTGAGGATGCGCTCGGAGTCGGCGCCCTCGTCGATCATCACGTCGGGCAGTGAGAAGAGATGCATGCCGCACGACTGCATCGACTTCTTGCCGCGCAGCACGATCACACCGGCGCGATAGACCGACGCGGCATCTCCAGCGCTGATCAGCTCGAGCCAGGCGTCGATCAACCAGCCCGCTTTCGATTGCTCGAAGCGCAACGCGAGCGCTCCGGCCTTCTTCAGGTCTCGAGCGAGCGACACATATTGCTTGCGGGCGCTGTGCAGCGGCTCGAAGCCGTGAACGACCATCGCTCCTGGCACGGAGTCGATGTTCTTCACCTCGTCCGGTGGAACGGTGCCGAAGGAGAACGCCTGGCCAAAACCGCCGTCGTTCTCGACGTACTCGACCTCGAACCCGCGCGGCGCCTTGAAGCTCCGGGGCGCACCCGGAGCCAGCAACGTCACGCGCGGGGCCTTGCGCTCACTCACGCCTTGGCGAGCGAACGGAGCACGTACTGAAGGATGCCGCCGTGCTTGTAGTAGTCGAGCTCGTTGGGCGTATCGATGCGGCAGGTCGCGGTGAACGTCTTCGTCGCGCCGTCATCGCCCTTCGCGGTGACCGTGAGCTTCTTCATCGGCGCGAGCCCATCGGCGATGCCACCGATGCTGAACGTCTCGTTGCCCTTGAGGCCCAGCGTGGTCGCGTCTTCGCCCGCCTGGAACTGCAGCGGCAGCACGCCCATGCCGATCAAGTTCGAGCGGTGAATGCGCTCGAAGCTCTTGGTGATGACCGCCTTCACGCCGAGCAGCATCGTTCCCTTCGCCGCCCAGTCGCGCGAGCTGCCGGTGCCGTATTCGGCACCGCCGAGGATCACGAGGGGCACGCCGTCCTTCTGGTACTTCATCGCCGCGTCGTAGATCGACATCTGCTCGCCCGTCGGCATGTGCTTCGTGACGCCGCCTTCGACGCCCGGCACCAGCAGGTTCTTGAGGCGGATGTTGGCGAACGTGCCGCGCATCATCACCTCGTGGTTGCCGCGACGCGCGCCGAACGAGTTGAAGTCTTCCGGCTTCACGCCCTGCTCGGTGAGGTACTTCGCAGCGGGGCCCTTCTTGTCGATGTCGCCGGCCGGGCTGATGTGGTCGGTGGTGATCGAATCACCCAGCAACGCGAGCACGCGCGCGCCGTTGATGTCTTTGATGGGCTGCGGGTCCTTCGGCATGTTGTCGAAGAAGGGCGGCTTGCGGACGTAGGTCGACTTCGGGTCCCACTCGAACGTCGCGCCTTCCTTCACCTGCAGCGCCTGCCACTGCGCGTCGCCCTTGAGCACGTCGGCGTAGCGCTTCTTGAACTGGCCGGCGGTGACGCTCGCGAGCGCGGCGGCCACCTCTTCGGTCGACGGCCAGATCTGCTTGAGGAATACCGGCTCACCGTTCTTGTCGGTGGCGATGGGCTCGTTGTTCGGATCCCAGTTGGTGTGACCGGCGATGGCGTACGCGACAACCAGGCCCGGCGAGGCGAGGAAGTTCATGCGCACGTGCGGGTGCACGCGGCCTTCGAAGTTGCGGTTGCCGGAGATGACGGCGGCGGCGGCCACTCCCGAGTCGACGATCGCCTTGGTCACCGGCGCAGGTAGCGGGCCGGAGTTGCCGATGCACGTCGTGCAGCCGTAACCGACCACGTGGAAGCCGAGCGCCTCGAGGTACGGCATCAAGCCCGCCTCGGTCAGGTAGTCGGTCACCACCTGCGAGCCCGGAGCGAGCGACGTCTTCACCCACGGCTTCACGTCGAGGCCGAGCTCCACGGCCTTCTTCGCGAGCAGACCCGCGCCGAGCAGCACGCTGGGGTTGCTGGTGTTGGTGCACGAGGTGATGGCCGCGATGACCACCGAGCCGTTGGTGACCTCGTAGCTCTGCGCTCCCTGCGTGACGGTGGCCTTCGCGCTCAGCTTCGCGTCACCGTCCTGCACCTTGAGGATGTCCTTCACGTTCTTCGCGAACGAGGACTTCATGTCCTTCAGGAGCACGCGGTCCTGCGGGCGGGCAGGGCCGGCGAGGCACGGCTCGACCTTGCTCAAGTCCAACTCGAGCGTGTCGGTGAACACCGGGTCCGGAGTGGACGCCGTGTGGAACAGGCCCTGCTCCTTCGCGTACGCCTCGACGAGCGCGATCGCTTCGGGCGAGCGGCCGGTGAGCTTCAAGAAGTCGAGCGTCGCGGCGTCGATGGGGAAGAAGCCGATCGTCGCTCCGTATTCAGGAGCCATGTTGGCGACCGTGGCGCGATCCGTCAGCGGCAGCGCGCTCACGCCCGGCCCGTAGAACTCGACGAACTTTCCGACCACGCCCTTCTTGCGGAGCATCTGCGTGACGGTGAGCACGAGGTCCGTCGCCGTCGCTCCCGCTGCGAGCTTGCCGGTCAGCTTGAAGCCGATGACCTGCGGAATGAGCATGGTGATCGGCTGACCCAGCATCGCCGCCTCGGCCTCGATGCCGCCGACGCCCCAGCCGACCACGCCGAGCCCGTTGATCATCGTGGTGTGCGAGTCGGTGCCGACCAGCGTGTCGGGGTACGCCGCTCCGTCAGGCGACTTGAAGATGCCCTGGCCCAGATACTCGAGGTTCACCTGGTGGCAGATGCCCGTGCCCGGTGGCACCGCGCGGAAGTTCTTCAGCGACTTCTGGCCCCACTTCAGGAACGCGTAGCGCTCGGTGTTGCGCTGGAACTCGATGTCGACGTTCTGCTGGAAGGCCGACTTGGTGCCGAACTTGTCGATCATCACCGAGTGGTCGATGACGAGATCGAGCGGGCAGAGCGGGTTCACCTTCTGCGGGTTGCCGCCCATCGACGCGAGCGCTTCACGCATCACCGCGAGGTCGACCACCACCGGCACGCCCGTGAAGTCCTGCAGCAGCACGCGCGCGGGCGTGAACGAGATCTCGGTGTCGGGTTCGCTCTTGGGGTTCCAGTTCACCAGCGCGTCGACGTGGTCCTTCTTCACCACGCGGCCGTCTTCGAAACGCAGCAGGTTCTCGAGCAGCACCTTCAGCGAGAAGGGAAGCTTGTCGACGGAGCCGAACTGCTTGGCGAGCGTCTTCAGCGAGAAGATGTCGTACGGAATTCCACCGACATTGAGCTTGGTGCGGGTCTTGAACGTGTCGATCTGGGCCATGCGCGCGAAATAACCCAATCCGTGGCGCTAGGCTCGCTTCATGCGAATCGCGATCCTGTCTCTCGTTCTCGCAGCGCCGCTCGCCCACGCCGCATTAGAAGAAGAAATTCACGCCAAGCGGCTCGAGCAGCTCGAGATCGCGAAGGGCATCACCAACGCCGGCCCTGACGTCTACTTCCGCGTCGCGGAGCTGTGGTTCGACGAGGCGCGTTTCTTCCTCTTGAAGGAAGACCGGGCCGCGCGTGAGACGGCGACGAAGAACGCGGTCGCGACGTGCCGCGAGCTGATGGACCGTTTCCCCCGCTACGAGCGAATGGACGAAGTGCTCGCGTCGATGGGGCACGCGCTGCTCGATCTCGATGACGACGCGCGCGCGGTGGTCGCGTTCAAGCGGCTGGTCGAGAAGTACCCGAACAGCGCGCACGCGAGCGAGGCGTGGTTCCGGCTCGCAGAGAACTATTTCGCGAAGGCGAACGGTCGCGGCGATTGGCTGAAGCGCGCGCGCGCGGCGTACGTGGAAGCGCAGAAATCGGGCGCAGAACCGCTGACCAGCGACGCGAAGTTCAAGGAAGCGTTCTGCGCGTTCAATCTTCAGGACTTCACCGAGGCGTCGCTGGGCTTCGAAGACGTCGCGCGCTCGGGGCAGCCGCGCGCGAAGGAAGCGCGTTCGGCGTACGTCATGGTCTTCGTGCGCAGTGGTGGTCAGGCAGGAGCCGCGCGTGCCGCGCTGACGAGAATCACCACCGGCGTCGAGGAACGCCGTGCGCTCGAGGCGCAGCTCGCGGCGCGGTACCACGAAGACGGCTTCGATCGCGCCGCGGCCGTGGTGTGGCAGGCGCTGATCGCCGAGCGGCCTGACGCTCCGGAAGCGTTCGCGTACCAGACGTCGATCATCGACGCGGTGATGCGCGTGGGGAACAAAGACCTCACCACGCAGCAGGTGCGCAAGCTGGTGCAGCTGTCGTCGTCGCTTCCTGCGAGCGTCGATCGCAGCGGTGCGGAAGAGCTGCTCGCGAAGCTGGCGACCAACTGGCACACCGAGTGCCGCCGCACGAAGGAAGAGGGTTGCCTGCGTTTTCCGAGCGCGGTCTACGAGTCGTACCTGACGATCTTCCCGGCCACCGCGCGTGCGTACGAACTGCACTTCTTCTTCGCCGAGCTGCTGTTCGAGACGAACGAGTTCGGGCGCGCTGCTGCCGAGTATCGCGCCGTCGTCGATCGCGACGCGGCGTGCAGGACGAGTGGAGCGTGCAAGCCGGGCAAGTACCTCGAGCCCGCGGCGCTGGGAGAGATCCACGCGCGTGAGCAGCTCGCGCTGCGCGATGGCTCGGGTCACGGCGGTCGCGCGAGCAAGCGCATGTTCTACGCGTCGCGCTGATGTGGCTGCTCCTCGTCGTTCTCGGGGGCGTTCCCTCCGTCGACACGCCTGAAGGCCCACGCGACGCGACGAGCGCGTGGTGCGGCTCGTGTCATGTTTCGCAGTTCGAGCAGTGGCGCACGTCGATGCACGCGCAGGCGGCGACCAACCGCTGGTACGTCGCCAATCGATCGCAGTGGCCGCTGAAGTGGTGCAACGAGTGCCACCTGCCGCTCGCGCGTGAAGAAGAAGGCGTCGGCTGCGCGAGCTGTCACGTCGAGAAGAAGGTGGTGTTGACGACGCTCGCGCCGACGCCGAAGGGGCTGCTCGCACACGCCGAGAAGAAGTCGCCGCCGCTCGCGACCGAAGCCGCCTGCGAGCACTGCCACCAATTCAACATGCCGGTCGGGCAGGGCGAGCCCGAGAAGTACACGCAGCTCGCGTTTCAGAACACCATCGCCGAGTGGAAGGCGTGGGGCGCGAGCCGGCCGTGCACGTCGTGTCATCTGCCCAAGGGCGATCACTCGATGACTGGCTCGCACGATCGCGAACGGCTCGAGCGCGGCCTCGCGGTCAGCGTCATTTCGAAGGGCAAGGAAGAGGTCGAGATCACCTTGCTGGGCCGCAAGGCCGGTCACGCGGTGCCGACGGGCGATGCCTTTCGCGTGGTGCGCGTGGAGATCTACGACGCCGGCGGCATGCTGGTCGCTCGCGAGCGCTACGGTCACTTCGGTCGCGCGCCCGACGGCACGCTGCAGGACCTCGTCGCGCCACCTCCACCGACCGATGGTGGTTCGTCGACGCGCAGCTTCGTGGTTCGCGCTCCGCTCGCGCGCAGCTACAAGGTGTATTTCGAATTCGTTGGTCCGCTGACTGCACCGCTCATTCCCCAACACGCCGAAGTGTTGCTGGCTTCGGGTCGCATCGAAGTGGAGGACGGATCGCCATGATGGCCTTGATGCTCGTCGCGCAGTTGTCACTCGGTTCGGCCAAGGAAGAGGTGGAAGGCCTCACGCCTGACGGGAAGTTCCTCGTCGGGCAGACCAACGAGTCGTCGTACTACGACGAGCGCATCACGCTCTGGTACGAGCAGATTGGTGGCGAGCGCACCACGTTCGACCAGAGCATCCCCGAGGAAAAGGCCGAGTTCGAGAAGTGGCGCAAGGCGATCAAGAAGCCGCTCGTGCCGCTGGTCGCCGGTCGCACTTCGCCCGACGGCAAGACCACCATCGACGTCGTGATGAACCCGCGCGCGGCTCCGCCCTCGAAAGACGGCGAGTGGCTCAACGCTTCGGAAGTGACGATCGTCGCGCGCACTGGCACGCGCAAGTTGGAGCTCTTCAGCACCAGCGCCTCGTTCTCGGTGGCGTGGACGCCCGATTCGCGAGGGCTGATCATCACGACTCGCACGCCCACCGTCGACCAGGGGCCGCGCGGGAGCGTGACGCCGACGATCGACGAGTCGCTCAGTTCGTGGGTGCCGAGCGCTCCGAGCATCAACTGCGTCGCTCCGACCCGGAAGCTCGCGCTCGCGGCGTCACCGAAATTCGCCGAGTTCTCGAACGTCGATCTCAACGTTCGCTACGGCGTGGCGCGCAAGCAGCGCGATCGCACGGTGATCTACGCGCGCAAGGAACAGGAGCCGCTGGCGAAGAAGCTCGCGCCGAAGTTCGCGGCGACGGTCGAACCGCTCACCTGGGACTCGCCCTTCGATCTCGTGGTCGCGTTGGGAGGTGCGAAGTGAACCGCGCGCTGCTGCTTTCCGTGCTGTTGGGCGCCCCGGCGTTCGCGAACGTCTACTGGCTCGACGGTGCCTTCATGAACCATCGCTCCGTCGGGTGGGAGGTCGAGGAAGTCGAGCGTTTCACGGTCTTTGCTCCGTTCGGAGCAGGCGCTCACCCCGAGTACGACGACGGCGACCCGGAGAAGCCCAAAGAACCGGTGGGCGACGAGCTCAAGCCCACCTTCAAGGGCCCGCAGGGCAGCACCCTGAGCATCAGCGTGAAGGCGTCGAACACCGACGCCAACTGGAAGGGCGGCGACTACACCGCCAACTTCGCGCTCACCGCGACGGTGACCCGCAATGGCAAGAGCTACGCGGTGGCGTTGCCCGGGTCGCTCCATTCCATCAGCGCGGTGTGGAGCCCCGATGGCCGCCGGCTCCTGCTGTCGTGCAGCAAAGACGATGATCACGACGCGGTTTCATTCATCGTGCCGGGCGCGTTTCCGCGCGTGCAGGTGCTGTACCCACCGAAGAAGCCGCTCGACGAGAAGGCCATCAACCTCATCGACGCGCTGAGCGCGAAGGCAGGAGCCGTGATCTCGTTCGCGGGCGAAGCGAAGAAGGCGCGCCCGGCGTCGGTCATCTACTTCGCGAAGGACAACGAGGCCGAAGCGAAGGCGCTCGCGGCGACACTCCCCGGCGGAGCCACCACCGAACCGCTCACCTGGGAGACCACCGCGAACGTGGTCATCGCCATCGGCGATTCGTTCGCCGTGAAGAAGTGATCAGGGCACGCCACACGCGAGGTACGCGAGAATTCGCGCCTTGTCGGTCGACGACAGCGTGGTGCCTTCGGGCATCTTTCCGCTGCTGATCTCCGACTTGATGCTCGACAGCTGCGCGTTCACCAACGCCTGCGAGGTGAACTGCGAGGTGTGTTGGTGACACGTGCGGCAGTTGGTGCCGAAGAACGCGTCGCCGTACGTGCTCCACGTGTCGGTGTTGGTCGAACAGTCAGCCGTGACGCTGCTGGTCGATGACGTCGTGCCGCTGCCGTCGTCGACGCCACCACAGCCCGCCGTGAGAAATGCGAGGAGGAAGATTGTTCGCTTCATGCCCTCCCGGTGTCGGGCAGAGGCCAGAAACGATCACGCAGGAACGCTCAGAGCTCCATCGCCTGACGCTCGACCTCTGCCTTGTACTGGCAGGGGTGCGCGTTGGTCGGGAAGAAGTCCTTGATGTGGTCGAGCTCGTAGCGCGCTTGATCGTACTTGCCGAAGTTGAACGCCGAGCGAGCCTTGAGCAACAGCTCGCGGCACTTCTCGTCGAGCGCGCGGCGGGCCTCGTTCATCTTGTCGCGCGACAATTGATACGTGTACGGCCGGTTGGTGGGCAGCGCCTCGAGCGTGAGCCACGCCTCGCGGAAGTTCTTGTACGCGTCCCACCGGTTGCTCGCGCCGATGTCGCGCTGCTCCCATTCCACGAGGCCGCGTTTGTATTTCTCCTCGGCGTCCGCGATCAGACCCGGCTCGTCCTTCTCCGGGAGCACGGCCACTTCGATCCACAACGAGCGGATGCTCCAGTGGTCTTCTTCGGGAGGGTTGCGGACGTTGTCGAACGTGACGGTGTTGATCTCTCCGCGCTTCACCAGGTTCGCGGGAATGATCACTTCGCTCGGCTTGTCCTCGAGCGTGTCGGCGGGCAGCCAGCCGACGCTCACGCCGTTGACGGTGATCTCGACCTCTTCCTTCGAGTTGATGTCCTTCGAGATGTAGTGGAGCACCACCATCACCTGCACCGGCGACTTCACCTCGAAGTCGAACGACTTCTGATCGGCGCGCTCGTAGGTGACGCCCGGGCCGAGCCCGAAGCTGTACTCGACGGGCTCACCGCTCAGGACCTCGGGCTCCTTCGCCTTGGCCTTCGCCTCTTCGGGAATGGCGAACATGATGCCCACGCCGAGCAACGCCGCGGCGACGATGCCGCCGATGGTGCCGACCACGATGCGCTTCTGCTTGTTCGCTTCGGCCCAGAAGAGCTGCGCGCGACCGATCGGCCCGCCACGCAGGTAGCGCGCGCGATCGGCAGCCGAGAGCGCAGGGCGTTCACCCGAGACACGCGCCAGACGCGGGCGGCCACCACCCGCGACCTCGACGCCCTCGGGCAAATCGTCTTCCTTCACCGCGAGCTTGGTGTTCTTGCCCGAGACGCTCGGCCGCTTGGTCGACGGCGCACTCGGTCGCGGCCCTTTCAGCGCCGGAATCATCGCGGTCGCGCGGCGGCCCATGTCGGCCACCTCTTCGCGGTTCGCGCCCTTCGCCATGCCCACCACGCCCTTGTTGCGCGACTTCTTCATCTCGCTGAGCGAGACGATGCGGGTGTGCGCTCCGCCTTCTTCGCCGAGCGCCGGGTTGTCGCCCGTCACCGCGTCGGCCGGCGCGAGCTCGACCGGTTTGAAGTTGAAGACCACCGGCCCCATGCCGATGGAGTCGCCGTCCTTGAGCGCCTGCTTGCCGGTGATGGCCGTGCCGTTGACGCGCGTGCCGTTCGACGAGCCGAGATCTTCGATGAAGAACGCCGTCGCCTCGCTGAAGACGCGCGCGTGCTTACGAGACACGCCGGCCTCGTAGAGAATTACGTCGCACTCAGCGGTGCGCCCGATCAGCACCGAGTCCTGGTCGAATTCGAACTCCCGACCGGCCTCTTTGCCCTCGGCGATGACGAGCTGAAAACCCATTTCGGTCAGAGAGACTGTAGTGATGCCGCCGCCGCCTGAGCAACAACTCGCGTCGCCCATTCGGGTGCGATGACCCGCGCCTCACCGCCGAATGACAGCACCCAGCGGACCAGCCAGGCTTCCGAATCGCCGGGCACGGTGACGGTGAGACTCCCGTCGCTCTCGAGCTTGCCGACCTCGCCGAACCGCTCTTGCTGGTAGGGCGCGACCGATGCACTGAAACGAACGGTCACGGTTTTCTCGGGTGCGCTCGCGTCACGCGTGCGTGGCGTGGCGTCGGCGGCGAAGACGGTCGGCGTGAGCTTCAGCGAGGCGATGCGATCGGCGCGGAACAGGCGCTCGTCGTTGCGGGTGAGACAGAAGCCGCGCAGGTACCACTGCCCGCGGTGGCTCTTGAGCTCGATGGGCCGCACCCGTCGGTGCTCACGCTCGCCGCGCGCGACGCCCACGTAGTCGAACTCGATTTCCTTGTGCTCGACCACGGCGCGCGTGAGTTCGCTGAGGCCGTCTGCCCCTCTCGCGCCGAGATTCAGGCGCTGCGTCAGCTCGCGGTACCGCGCCGACGCTTCCTCGGGGAGCACCTGCTCGAGCTTCTTGAGCGCCGACGCGAGCGTGCTGCCCTGCTGCGGCTCGAGGATCGCCGCTCCGCTCGCGAGCGCGACGCCTTCGTTGGCGGTCAACCGTGGAGGCGCCGAGAGCCGCTGATCGAACTGCACGTAGACGCGATCGTCCTCGACGTAGATGTCGACGAAGTCGTCGGGCTGGAACGGCGGGTGACCGACGAGCGTGACGAGATCGAGCTCTTCGATCAGCTCGTGGCGCGAGCAGCCGACGGCCTTCGCCACTTCATCGACCGTCTTTCCCGGGTGCTTCGAGACGTACGGCACGAGGAACAACAGCCGTCGCAGGCGATCGGAAGCCGCGGTCGGCGTCATGACGTTGCTCCCTGGTGTGCACGCAACACGCGCTCGGCGTGCTCGCGCAATCGGGCCTTCGCTTCGGGCGGGCCTTCGAGCTTCGCGGCACTGCCCATCGAGAGCACTTGATCGACCAGCGCGTCGAGGTGCGTGACGGTCAACTGAAGCGTGCCGTCCTTCGCCGCGGCGACTCCGAACAGCTGCTGCGAGAGCGGAGCGAGCGTAGCGTCGAGCTTCAGCGTCACCGCGAGTGGAGCGTGAATGCGGTACTCCCACGGCCAGTCGGCGACGTGCGCGTCGATGGTGAAGCCCTCGGGAATCTCGAAGTCGGGCTGTTTGGGTTTCGCCGGCTGAATCACCACGTTGCGGATGCGGTGCACGTGGAAGGTGCGCAGCTCCTTGCGGAGATGGCACCAGCCCACGAGGTTCCACACGCCGTGACGCAGCGCGAGCCCGTACGGGTCGACGCGGCGCGAGGTGACCTGCTTGCTCCGCGGGGAAAAGTAGTCGACGTCGATCGACTTGCGCGTGCCGATGGCCGCCCAGATCGTCTCGAGGCGCGCGGCGAGATCTTTCGCGTTGGTGAACTCGAGTCGCACCTGTGCGGTCGGCAGCGGCGTGTCGGCGAAGAAGCCGATCTTCCGCAGCGCGTGCGCGAGATCTTGCCGGCCGGGGAACGCGCCCGACGCCAGCGCGGCAGAACCGGCGGCGTAGAGCACCGCGAGCTCCTCGGCCGAGAGCCCGGGCTCAGGCAGGTAATAGGCCTCGCGATCGAGCACGTAGCCCATCGTCTCGTCGTCGGTCGGACGCTCGAAGCGCAGGGGAATGCCCAGCTCGTACAGCTCGGCCTTGTCGCGCTCGAACTTGCGCTGCGAGGCCTCGGTCGAGCCGCTGTAGTCGTCGGGGAACGCCTCGCGGATGTCGTCGAGCGACACGGGTCGACGGTTGTCGAGGAAGAAGGCGACCAGGTTGAGGAGTCTCTCGGTGCGATCCATTTGGGGCGACTTCAGAAGCGATACAGCACGCCGAGCGAGATGCCCAGATTGACGCCGCTCTTCATGTTGCCGAAGAGATCGAACGCCGCGGCGAGCGCGTCGAGTGACGCCTCGAGCGAGATGCCCAGGCGCGGAATCGGGAAGAACTGCGCGCCGCCGAACAGCACCACGCTGGGGCGAATCGCAAACCCGCTGCGAATCGCGCCGTACAAACCGATGCCACCGCCCACCACCGGCTGGAACATGCTGTCGGAGCGGAAGTTGTAACGAACGCCGAGCAGACCGGGCGTGATGGTCGCCGTCAGCTCGGGCGCGAACGTGAAGCCGCTGCTGATCTGGAAGAACGCCGACCACGCGAGGTTGAAGCGCCAGGCGAACTCGAGATCGATCTGCGGGCTGAGCGCGATGATGCTGGTGATGAACTGCGTGCCCAGGCGCAGGCCGAGGTTGAGGCCCATCGCGTTCGGCTTCGACGGGCCCGTACTCGCCGCTGCCGCACTTCCGCTCGCCACCGCGGGAGCGGCAGGCACGACTCCGATCGCTCCGAGCAGCGTGTCGGCGATCTTCTTCGTCGTGGCCGGGAGCGCCTCCGGCGCGTCGAATTCCTCGCGCGCGCGAATGAGCACGGTGTTGGCCTGCGCATCGAACACCGAGGCCATGAAGACGACGTGGGCTCCGAGTTTGTCGAGGCGGCCACTGACGATGTAGCGGGAGCCGAGCGCCTGCCCGAGCTCGATGAGGCAGCTGCCCTGCTCCTTGTCGCAGCCCAGAATCTCGGCCTGTCGTTCACGCCCGAGCGCCGCCGTGATGTCAGCCTGGGTCAGCACGTGCAGCGTGGGCGACTGCAGGCGGAACGCGAGATCTTGCGAAGCGACGGGGCTCAGCGCCTTCGCGTCGTCGTTGGTCTCGAGGTTCATCACCAACATCGTCTGCGCTTGCGCGGCCGTGCCCGCGTCGGCCTGCGGCGCCACGCCCGCATCGCTCGCCTCTTCCGCGGCGAAGGCGGGCAGGGCGGCGAACAGCACCAGCAACGGGAGCGCGCGCATGGACACCACTTCTTACCCTCGCTGCCCCGGTTTCACGCCGAGCTTCTCGAAGGCCGCGAGCAGTCGCTCGAGGTCGCTCTCATCGTTGTAGACATGCGTCGAAATCCGCACTCCGCCTCCGCGGGCGGTGGTGCTCACCTTCGCTTCACGCAAGAGCGCGCGCACCACGTCGAGGGGCGTTCCTTCGACCGGCACCACGCAGATGCCCGACAGCGACGCTTCGTCGTCGGGCGTGTTGGGCACGAAGCCGCGCTTGCGAAGCTCGGCGCGAAGCAGCTTCTGCAGCTTCTGGTTGTGAGCGAGCGTGTTGGCGACGCCGACCGCCTCGTGGAGCGCGAGCGCCGCGTCGAGCGCGATGAGCCCCAGCCAGCTGCCTCCGCCCGCTTCGAGTGCGCTCGCTTCTTTTCGGAAACGTGTGCCGCGCGCCGAGAAACCGTCGACGTCCTGAGCGAGCGCGGCGTGCACCCACGGTTGGAACTGTTCGGCGGGCTCCACTGACAGCCAGCCGCCGAAGGGCAGGCGCGTGTCGTCGAGCCAACGCTCGGAGATGTACAGCATGCCGGTGCCGTACCCGGCCATGAACCACTTGTGACTGGTGGCGGCGAGGAAGTCGGCGTTCAGCGCGCGCACGTCGAGCGGCACGTGGCCGATTGCCTGCGCCGCATTGATGATGAACGCCAGCCCGCGTGACTTGCACAGCGCGGAGATCGCCGGGAGATCGACCCGGAAGCCGCTGGCGAATTGCACGGCGCTGACGGCGATCGCTCCCGTCTTCTGGGTGAGCGCGCGCTCGAGATCGTCGGTGGTGATCGACCCGTCTTCGCGCGTGCGCGCGGCTCGAAGCGTCAGGCCGTCGTAGAGCATCGGCAGCGTGGTGCTCGGGAATTCCTGATCGATGGTGAGCACTTCGGTGACGCCGCGTTGCTTCAGCAGCTGGACGATGACGTGAAAGCCGAAGCTGGTGCTCTGCGTGAAGCCGATTTCCTTCGGCGTGCAGTTGAGGAAGCGGGCGAGCCGCGCGCGGGTCTCGTCTTTCGCGCGCGCCCAGGCCGGGTAGCGCACGTCACCGCGCTCCAGCGTGTCGCGGAGGAACGCGTTCATCGCGTCGAAGACGGGCTGCGGCGTCGGCGAAGAGGCGGCGGCGTTGAGCCACGCGTATTCGGTCAGCGCCGGGAGGTAGGAGCGGAGCGCACCGGGCGTCATCGCGCGCATGTTCTGATCCCGGGAATGAAGTGTCACGAGCGGTGTTGCGGGCAGATTCAAGACGTTGCGCAATCACGTCTCGTGTCGTTCGTGCAGTGACGAGTTGTCAGCAGGCCGCAGGGAAGCTCGCGTCGCGTGTCAGGACGTCAGCCGAACGCGGGCAACAACCGCGCGGATTCGCAGCGCGCAGCCAACGGGGAGGCAGGTCCCCATGTTGCACAGTGTCGCAGCGGAGGAACAACGATGCACCCGACAGGCTTCCGACTGGCGATGACGGGACTGGTGATTCTGGCAGTGGGTTGCGCGACGCAGGCTCCGGTGACGCGGCCTGCGGAAGCGCTCTATCTCGCGGTCGAGGTGCAGGAGCACGGCAAGACCGTCGCCCGCCCCAAGGTCGTCGGCTTCGAGGGGAAGAACATCACCGTCGAGCGCCGCCAGCCCGACTCTCCGCAGGCCGACTACAAGCTGGTGCTCCTGCCGAAGGAAGAGGGCGGGGCGTACGGCGTGAAGCTCGACCTCGAGCTGCCGAGCGGCCGTCGCCTCGGTCACGTCGGGTTGCTGCATGGTGAAGAGCGTCGCGTACAGCTGGGCTCCGACATCGAGCTGAAGGTGATGTTGATGCGCGTCGATTCACCGGAGTTCAAGTCGCTGATGCAGAAGCGGCCGAAGCTGGGCAAGCCGGCGATCTGAGCGGGCGCTGCGTGTATACTCCGTATCTACGGAGGCACCATGCAGACGGCCAAGGTCTTTCAGAGCGGGAACAGCCAGGCAGTTCGACTGCCGCGTGAGTTCCGATTCAAGGAATCGGAGTTGGTGATCAAGCGGCTCGGGCACGCAGTGGTGCTGCTGCCACGGAAGCACTCCGCCAAAGCGCTGCGCGCGCTTCTTGCCGAACTCGGCCCCGTTGAGCTCGAGCGCGAACAGCCTGAACGCGAAGAGCGACGACCGTGAAACGGTGGTTGCTCGACACCGACGTCTGCATTCGGCTGCTGGCGAACGACGCGAACACGCTCCGAGTGGTCGATCACCTCGATCGGGTCGAACGCAGTCAGGTCTTCGTCTCTTCGATCACCGCGGCAGAGTTGCACTTCGGCGCTCAGAAGAGCGCACGTCCGGCTGACAATGTGACGCGGCTCGAGCGCTTCTTGATCGAGTTCGAGGTCGCTGAGTTTGGTGCGACGGCGGCGGAGATCTACGGCGGGGTTCGCGCCCGGCTCGGCCCGCTCGATACCCTGATCGCCGCGCACGCGATCACGCTCAAGGCGACGGTGGTGACTCACAACGTGCGTGAGTTCCGGCGCGTCAAAGGGCTCAAAGTGGCTGACTGGCTCGCGTAGTCAGCGTCGGGAACGCGCTCGCGCGAGGACGATCAAGTAGCTGGTCAACGAAGCACCAGCGCTCACGCCCGCTCCGGGCAGGTGAATGCCCGCTTCGCCGAGACCACCCGCGATCAGCCCGAACGCGAGTGACACGAGAAGGAAGATGACGAGCACCTGCCAGAAGGGCAGCGGGTGCCAGAACTTCCACGCGGGAACTTGAGCGGTCGTCATGGGTGATCATCACAGCAAGGCGCTCGCCACTCGCAAGCGCCCGAACCGTCGTTGCGTCGGCAATGACGTCACGTGACCTCAGCGCCTGTTCGACGCGTGTTGGGGCTGCGAATACCGAAGCTCGAAATCGCTGCGACGCGTGGGCTTGAGCTTGTGGCTCACCTTGACCGCACGCCATCGGACGAGATCGTCTTCCTTGTCGATGTTGAGTGGCGTGCCGAGGCGCGTCTCGATTTCGTCGATCGCGTATTCGCCCCACAGGGCGGTGTTTCCTTCCGCGAGGGCCGTGTCGAAGGCGTCGATGGCGGTCTTCGTGACCTCGGCGTTTCTTCGTCCGCGAAGAAGTCGCAGCGTCATGACCAACGTTTCGTCGAATGACGGACGCTCCACGAAGTCGGTTTCGATTCGTTTCAGCAACTCGGGAGACGGAACTCGTTTTCCGAGGACGTCGAAGGCTTGCCACCGCGTCGAGAGATCCGCGAACGCGTTCAGGATCCAGTCGTCCGTGAAAGCGTCTTCGGCCGGCGCTCGCCTTCCGCCTTCGACTGAGCGCGCCACCAGCGACTTCAGTGCGCTCAGTTCACGCTCACCGACCGGGCGAAACACACCGTGGTACGCGCCGACGACGGCGTATTCCCCAGACGGAAAGTCGCGAGTCAGGAAGACGACCACGCGCTCGCCGCGCGCGAGCCTCGGTGGCTCAGGGCAGATGACACCCGGGTCCGTCAGCCTGATGCGTTGCTCAGCCTTGCCCTTCCAGGTCTCCACCACCTGGAGTGAGGCGGCGGGACCGCCATCAATGACTTCAGCAACCACGATCACTGATGCAAGCGAGGTCAATTCCCAGACGTTGATGGGGCCTGGGTCACTCGCTCGCGCGCTTGCTGCAATCAACAGGAGTGCCGCCGCCGCGCCGCGCATCGGCCACAGCCTACTCGTCGTCGCCCGGCGCCTTGCGCAGACCGAGTCGTTTTCTGAGTTCGCGCGCCGACTGCCGCGACACCTCGACCGCGTGACCACCTGAAGTGCGAGCGGTGTAGCCGCCGGTCTCGAGCGGCTCGAGCTTGGCCACAGCATTGAGATTCAGCAGCGCACGGCGGTGCACGCGCTCCATCGAGGGCACGCGCTCGTGCAGTTCCTGCAGCGTGAAGTCCGTGAGGTACTTGTCGCCCGTGGTGAACACGGTGACCAGCTCATCTTCGAGCGTGGCGTGCGTGACGGACGACGGGTCGACCAGCACCACGCCCTGTCGCGTGGTGATCGCCAGCCGCGTGAGCTGCACCTGCTTCACCGCGCCCTGGAACTTCTCGCGCGACTCGCGCTGCTTCGCGCGATCGAGCGCCTTCTCGAGCCGCGCAGCGTCGATGGGTTTCAGCAGGTAGTCGACCACGCCGCGCTCGAACGCTTCGACCGCGTGCTCCGCGTGAGCCGTACAGAAGATGACGAAGGGACCGCCGGCCGGCCACGAAGCCACCGCCTCGATGCCCGTGAGCTTCGGCATCTGAATGTCGAGCAGCACCACGTCGATTCCACCGGCGCGCACCTTCTCGAGCACCTCGGCACCGTTGGTGGCTTCGCCCGCGAGCTCGACGCCCTTCATTTCACCGAGCAGTCGCTTCAAGCGAGCGCGAGCGAGCTGTTCGTCGTCAGCGATCAGAATCTTCATGACGCGTACCCTTTCGGCGGAATCGGGATCTTCAAGGTGGCGCGCGTGCGATCAGCGCCCACACCCTCGACGTTCAACGTGGCGTCACGGCCCCACGTGAGCTCGAGCTGTCGTCGCAACGACGGGAGACCTTCACTCCCTTCACGCGGCCCGGTGAACGGCCCGGGATTTTCGAGCACGAACTCCAGCTGGGACCCGGCTTCGCGAACCGCGAGCGTGATCACCCCGCGGTGACCGATGCCCGGCCCATGCTTCACCGCGTTCTCCGCCAGCGACACCAGCGACATCGGCAGCACCTGCACCTTCGGCAGCGGGCTGGGCAACGTCTTCTCGAGCGTGAAGAGCGCCTTGTCGCGCAACAGATGGAGCTGGAAGACCATGTCCACAAGCTCGAGCTCCTTCTCGAGACTCCACGATGACGCGCGCACGCCCTCGAGCACGCCGCGCAGCATCGAGCTCAACTTGAGCACCGCCGCTTCTGCGACCTCGCCGTCGATGCGGCACCACTCGGCGATGGCGTTGAGCGTGTTGAACAAGAAGTGCGGGTCGAGGTGCGCCTTCAACGCCAGCAGGCGCGCGCGTTCGGCTTCGGCCTGCAGCCGCAAGACGCGTTGCTCGAACCCGATGTCTCGCCCGAGCCCCCAGCCGCCGACGAGGAACAGCGCGGTGATGACGAGCAGCGACGTGCGCTCGGTGAGGAACGTGTACCCGAGGCCGACGATCTTGGGGATGCCGGCGCCCACGCTCAAGATCGTCCCCGCGCCGACCAGCGCGTAGAGCGTGAGGCGAACCGCGCCGTGCGAGAACTCGAGCCCGTCGGGGAACAGCACGCGGTAGCTCACTGGAGCGACCACGATGAACGACAGACACATCAACGCGCCGATCCACACGCCGCGGGTGTCGATGCTCCAGCGGAACTGCGCGACGAGCAGCGCGGCGCACACCAGCAGTGACGGCAACAGGCGGCGTGGATGGAGCAACGCCTTCCACGTCGCGCGGACGATGGAACCCTGGGGGATGGCGACGATCTCCACTGCCACGAAGACTGCCACGGCGGCCGTCGAACTCCACGGAACGCGCGCGAACGGTCGCGGCGGCGGGTTCAACGGTCTGTTATGCAGGCCCGCATGATCGAAGAAGGCAAGAAGGCTCCGGCGTTTTCGCTCAAGAACCAGAACGGTGAGACCGTGAAGCTGGCCGATTTCGCCGGCAAGAACGTGGTCCTCTATTTCTACCCGAAGGACGACACGCCGGGCTGCACCACCGAGGCGTGCGACTTTCGTGATCAGCACAAGGCGCTCGAGAAGGCCGGCGCGGTGGTCCTCGGCGTCAGCCCCGACGACGAGAAGCGGCACGCGAAGTTCGCCGGCAAGTACGGCCTGCCGTTCACGCTGCTCGCCGACACCGATCACGCCATCGCCGAGAAGTACGGCTCGTGGGGCCAGAAGAGCCTCTACGGCAAGAAGTTCATGGGCATCATTCGCAGCACGTTCTTGATCGGCAAGGACGGCAAGGTCGCGAAGGTGTGGCCCAAGGTGAAGGTCGCCGATCACGTCGCTGAAGTGCTCGAGGCCGTGAAGGCGCTCTGATTCCGTTTCGCTAGAGTGCTGCGGTGCGCTCGATCTTCGCCGCCGCCGCTCTCGTCAGTGCCGTCGCCGTCGCTGCTCCGTGGGACATCGCTCCGCCGCCGCGCGGCCAGTGGGTGCTCGACCGCACCAACAAGGTCAACGGCGCGACCATCGGCAACCTGAACAGCATCGCCGCCGCGCTCGATCTCACCGGCGACGGCCAGCTCGGCATTCTCGTCACCGACACCACCAGCGGCGTGAACCCGCGCGACTTCGCGACCGGCGTCTTCAACTCGTGGGGCGTCGGCCATCACGGCGCGAATGACGGAATCCTGCTCTTCATCGCGTTGAGCGATCGCAAGTCGGAGATCGTGCTCGGCGACGGCTCGAAGGTGAAGTCGTCGCAGACCGACGCGGTGATGCGCGACGACATCGTGGCCAACATGAAGCGCGGCAACCTCGACCTTGCGCTGCTCAAGGGCACTGCGTCTCTGGTGACGCTGATGCATCAAGCCGCGGGCAAGCCGGCGCTCTCCACGTCCGAAGACAACACCGGCCTCGGAGGCGATCGCTACGTCACGCCCACCACCGACACGTACGAGCGCGACCCGGTGCTCTCGCCGCTCGCCGAAGGCAGCGCCAGCTTCCCCGAGCGCAGCCCGCGCACCTGGGTGGTCGACCCGCAAGGAGTGCTCACCAACTCGCAGCGCGCGCAGCTCGACGTCGCCGCCAGCGACATCTACTCGGCGAATCAGGGCCGCATCTTCTTCCTCGTGGTGTCGTCGAAGAACCATTTCCCGCCCATCACGCAGCTCGCACAGAAGCTCGCCTCGCAGGTGCGCCCGCTGTCGAGCTTGAAGGCCGCGGTGATCGCCATCGATCTCAACGGCAGTGATGCGGCGATCGATCTGCCGACGCCTCCGACGACGGACTGGGAGCTGCTGCAGGTCGCCAACGCGCAGACGGCGCTCTTCGGCACCGCGCACACCGATCGCGTGGCAGCGTTGCTCGGCGCGAAGGACTTCGCGCAGCAGGCGATGATCAGCGGCATTCCGAGCAAGCCGATGAACCAGGTGCTGGCCGAGGGCTACTACCAGAACCAGGGCGTGCTCCTGATCATCGCCGGGGTCGCGGCGTTCATCGGTCTGCTCTGGCTGCGTCGGTGGAACCGCAAGCGCATCCGCACGTGTGAGGAATGCAAGAACCCGCGGCAGCTGCTCGGTGACGCCGCCGAAGACGAGCACCTCGACGCGGCGCAGCTCAAAGAGGAGTCGATTCGCTCGGTCGACTACGACGTGTGGTGGTGCGGCCGCTGCGACGACGTGCTCGTGCTGCGCTACGGCGCGTGGTTCTCGTCGTATTCGACGTGCTCGGGTTGCGGCGCCAAGACGCTCAGCTCGAACACCACCACGCTGCGGCACGCGACCGAGTGGTCCGGTGGCCTGCAGCGCATCGACGAGAAGTGCGTGAACTGCTCGTACACCAACTCCTACACGCGCTCGACCGCGCGGCTCTCGTCATCGTCGTCGAGTTCGAGCTGGTCGAGCTCGTCGTCGAGCTCGGGCTCGAGCTTCGGCGGCGGGAGTTCTTCGGGCGGTGGCTCGAGCGGCTCGTGGTGACTTAAGGGTTCAGCCAGCCCTTTTCCCAACCGTCGCCCTGCTTCACGTACTGCTCGCGCCAGTGCAGCCGGAACTCGTGCGCCTTCCAGAACTCCATGCGCTCGGGGAGCAGGCGGAACCCACCCCAGTGCGGCGGGCGCGGCACGTTCTGGCCTTCGTACTGGCGCGTGAAGTCGGCGAGCCGTTTCTCGAGCGTCTCACGTGAGTCGAGCGGCTCACTCTGATGCGAGGCCCATGCACCGAGCTGCGAGATGCGCGCACGCGTCGCGAAGTACGCGTCTGATTCGGCGGCGGTGACTTCTTCGATCGTGCCTTCGACGCGCACCTGCTGATCGAGCGGCGCCCAGTAGAAGTTGATGCCGGCGCGATGCGTGCGCTTCAAGGCCTGCGCCTTCCACGACGTGCCGTTGGTGAAGAACACGAAGCCGCGCGCATCGACTTCTTTCAAGAGCACGATGCGCACCGCCGGCTGGCCGCGCTCGTCGACCGTGGCGAGCGACATGGCGTTCGGATCTTTCGGTATCGCGCGCTTCGCCTCTTCGAACGACTTCGCGAAACGCTCGAACGGCTCTTTCCAATCAGCGTGGCTCACGAGGAGCGTTCAACTCCACTCGGCGCTGAGGCGGAAGAGCGAAGCACCAGCCCGTTCGAAGGAAGTGATGCGCATGTTTTTCGCGCGGCCCGCTTCCATCCACGCCACGAGGCTGCCGGCCATTTCGTGCACCGACGCTTCGTCGCGCAGCGGCCAGTCACGAATCTCGACCACGCACGACTGCGGCGTCGACGACACCACGTGCAACGTCGAACGATCGAAGTAGCTCTTCCAGAAGCGGCCGCTCAACGAGACGACGGTCGAGGGCGACGCGAAGGCGAGCACGAAACGAAAGAAGGCTCCGATGTCGAGCGAGGCCGTGTGATGACCGATCTCCATCGCCCCGCGAATGCCCTTGCCGCGACGTTGCGCGAGCCAGCCGACGCCGTGGAAGTAGTACTCGAACGGAATCCACGCGACGGACGTGACGGAGCGCCGCTCGGTCGCGGGCTGCACGTCTTCGGGCAGCGACGCACGCCATTCCGCAGCGACGTTGGGCCCTTCGGCGTCCATGAGATCGAGCAGGTGAATGAGCGGGAAGCCCTTCATCTTCGCGCCAGACGAGGGAGCGCCCGTCAGCGGCGTGAACGTCAGCCCCTGCGGATTGCTCAACTTCGCGATGCGCTGTTCGAGGTCCCCCGGAACCATCAACGCCGACTGTAGACGTCAAATCGGATTAAGTGCGCAGCGCGTGGAAGTGATTTTCCTCAGCTCCGAAGTCGCGCCCTGGTCGAAGACCGGCGGGCTGGGTGACGTGGCGGGCGCGCTCCCCAAGGCGCTCGCGCTTCGTGGCCATCGGGTGCGCGTGGTGACTCCGCTGTACCCCGACGTGCCGCGCAAGGACCTCGAGCGGCACGGTGCCCCGCTCACGCTCCGGTTTCCGTTCGGCAACGTCGAGCTGCAGGCGCACCGTTTGCGCGTCGACGGCATCGAGGTCTTCTTCATCGACGCTCCGTCGTTCTTCGCGCGCGAGCGGTACTACGGCTTTCCCGACGACGCGCGGCGCTTCACGGCGTTCTCGATGGGCGCGCTCACGCTCATGCAGCGCGACGGCTTCGACGCGCAGGTGGTGCACGCCAACGACTGGCCCACCGGCATCGCGCTCTACGCGCTGCGCACCGGCTTCGCGCACACGCCGCTCGGCAAGGCGCGTCGCGTGTTCACCATTCACAACCTCGCGTACCAGGGCCTGTTTCCGAAGAGCGAGCTCGACCCGCTCGGCATTCCGTGGAGCGCGTTCACGCCGGAAGGCGTCGAGTTCTACGACCAGCTGTCGTTCTTGAAGACCGCGCTGGTCTGCGCCGACGCACTGACCACCGTCTCTCCGAGCTACGCGAAGGAAATTCAGACGCAGCGCTTCGGAGTCGGCCTCGACGGTCTGCTGCGCCACCGCGCCTCGAAGCTCACCGGCATCTTGAACGGCATCGACACCGGCGTGTGGAACCCCGCGACCGACGTCTTCTTGCCCGTGCAGTTCACCGACACCGAGCTCGCCGGCCGCGCGAAGTGCCGCGCTGAGCTCATCGCCAGCTGCCGCATCGAAGCGCCCGCCGCGCGCATGCCGCTCTACGGCGTCATCGGCCGCATGGCGTCGCAGAAGGGCGCCGATCTCATTCACGGCGCGCTGCCGAAGCTGCTCGAACAGGGCGCGAGCGTCGTCGTGCTCGGCAGCGGAGAACACGCCATCGAGTCAGCGTGGAAGACGCTCGAGGCGCGCTACCCGAAGCGCATCGGCCTGCGGCTCGGCTTCGACGAATCGCTCGCGCACCGCATCGAAGCGGGCAGCGACTTCTTCCTCATGCCCTCGAAGTTCGAGCCGTGCGGCCTCAACCAGATGTACTCGCTGCGCTACGGCTCGGTGCCCATCGTGCACGCGGTCGGTGGCTTGAAGGACACGGTCATCGACGTGAGCGACGAAGCGAACGGCAACGGCATCCTCTTCGAGCAGCCGACGGTCGACTCGCTCTTCAAGGCGCTGGTGCGCTCCATCGAGTTGTTCCGCGACGAGGCGAAGTATCGCACCGTGCAGAAGCGCGGCATGAAGGCCGACTTCGGTTGGGACCACGCCGCCCGCCGGTACGAACAGGTCTATTCCGCTCAATAAACTTCGCGGCTGACGCGGTGCGTTCGGGTACGGTTGAAACGACGTGGCGCAGGAAACGGAACTCGGTGGCTATCAGCTCGTCGGTCGTCTCGCAGTCGGCGGGATGGCTGAGGTCTACCAGGCGCGCGCACGCTCCACGACGCAGAAGTCCCCCGGAGAGCCCGACGACATCGTCATCAAGCGGCTGCTCCCGAGCTACCGAAACGACGCCGCGTGGGTGAAGCAGTTCGTCGACGAGGCGAAGCTCACGGTGCGGCTGCGTCACGCGAACATCGTGCGCACGTTCCGCTGCTTCAAGGCGGGCTCCGACTACTTGATGGTGCAGGAGCTCGTGAGCGGGCGAACGCTGCAATACATGCAGGACGCGTTTCGCCAGGCAGGCGCGGTGATGCCCGAGTCGGCGGCCGCGTACATCACGATCTGTCTGCTCAAGGCGCTCGACTACATCCACCGCGCGAAGGTGGGCGACAACGGCGCGACCATCGTTCACCGCGACGTGAACCCGGCGAACATCCTTCTCTCGGTCGCGGGTGACGTGAAGCTGACCGACTTCGGCGTGGCGGAAGTCGAAGGCGTGATGCGCGGTGATTCGGGCGCGCTGCGCGGGACGATCTCGTACATGGCTCCGGAGAGCGTGCTCGGGCAGGCGGTCGATCACCGCGCCGATCTCTTCGCCGCCGGAGTCATCTTCTGGGAGCTGCTGACGGGCCAGCGGTTGTTCGCCGGCAACTCCGAGATGGAGATGATGCACAAGGTGCGCGACTGCCGCGTGCCGCCGGTCGACAAGTTCAACCCCAACGCGCCGGAGATGGCGATGGCCATCGCCCGCAAGGCGACGCAGCCCGACCGCGGTCAGCGCTTCCAGACGGCGTCGGAGTTCGTGCGCGTCCTCGAGATCCTCGCCAAGCGCAATGGCTGGCCGGTGAGCGTCGACGCGCTCAAGCCGCTGCTGGGTGGCTGATGAAACGGGGGGAGGGGCTGAAGCTGGCACTCGCGCTGGTGCTTTTCTCCAACTGCGCGGCCCTGAGACGAACGAACACCGCGCCGCTTCCGGTGAAGGTGCTCGCCGTCGCCGTCGACTTCCCCACCAGAGATCGCGGCTCGATCGACTTCACGCTCGAGCTCCCACCTGACGCGCCTCCCGCCAGGAGCATCACCTGGGAACTCTTCCTCGACGGAGTCCGTTTCGCCGCAGGCCTCGAGGGGCAGCTGATCGTGAACGAGCACCAGATCGTGGTGCGAGCGCCACTGGTCTCCCGTCACCTCGCGTGGCGAGAAGGTGAAGGCACGCTCGACGTGGGGCTGAAGGGCGAAATCGACGTGGGCACCGGAGTGCCGCTGGGCTTCAAAGAACGCCGCGAACTGCCCGTGACCGGTCGCCCGGTGTGGACCGCGCCCGAGTAGCGGTTTTCAGACCTTCACGACGTCGAGCCGCTCGTAGCTCGGCTTGCGCTGCGCCGCGGGAACGACGCGCGGCTTGATCACGCGCACACGCTCCAGCTTCGGGCCTTCCTTGCTGTGCACGATGAAGGTCCACCCGTTCTCGGTGATGCGATCGTTGAGCTCGGGGATCGCTCCCGCGCGGAACGAGAGGAAGCCACCCAGCGTCTCGAACTCGCCCTCGGGGAACTTGAAGTCGAACGCGCGCGCGAAGTCTTCGATGGGCAGCATGGCGTCGACGAGGAACGAATCGTCGGCCTGCTTCTCGAACACGCGCACCTCTTCATCGAACTCGTCGCGAATGTCGCCGACGATCTCGCGAAGAATGTCTTCCAGCGTGACGATGCCCGAGAAGCCGCCGTACTCGTCGACCACCACCGCCATGTGAATGCGCTGCCGCTGCATGTCGCGCAGCAGATCGCCGATCGGCTTCACCCACGGCACGTACACCGCAGGCCGCAGCAGATCGCTCATCACGATCAGCTCGGGGTTCTGCAGCATCGGCACCAGATCGCGCACGTGGAGGATGCCGACGATGTGATCGACGTCGTCGCGGTACACCGGAATGCGCGAGTGGTTTTCCTCGGCGATGAGCTCGAGCACGCGGGTCACTGGCGTGTCGGCCGAGAGCAGCACCACCTCGGTGCGCGGCACCATCACGTCGCGGCAGGTCTTCTCGTTGAGCTCGAAGATCGATCGAATCAGCTGCGGCGCACCGCGATCGACTTCGTTCTTCTGTGCCTGACGAATGAGCTGCTTCTCGAGCTCTTCGAGCGGCGGAGGCGGCGGCTGGAACGACACGCGCGCGTTGAAGGGCCGCAAGATGACGTTGAGCGGCACCACCAGCAGCTTGGTGAAGGGGGAAAGGATGGTGACGGCGATCACTCCGAGGCGAGACGACGTCAGCGCCCACGCTTCGGGTTTCTGAATCGCCGCCGAGCGGAAGGTGATGTCGACCAGCGTCGCCACCAGCGCGACGACCAGCGCCGAGGTGAGCGGAGAGACCCACACCATCCACGACGACTGCACGAAGTCGGACAACGAGAGATCGAGCAGACGCGGAATGACGAGACTGCCGATGCCCACCGCGGTGAAGCCCGAGAGCACCATGCCCGAGCGAATGGCCGCTGCGGTCGATTCAGGGTCGGCGCGCAGCGAGAGCACGCGACGCGCGCGGTAGCTGTCCTTCGACAGCTCTTTCAGGCGGTCGTCGGAGATGACCTGGAGCGCCGCCTCCATCGCCGCGAAGAACCCGCGCACGAGCAGCAGCCAGCCCAACAAGACCCACATGCCCCAGGTTGGCATCGAGGCTTCTTTTTATCTCACGGGGTCGATCCCCGCCGTTCTACGTCTGAAACCGCCGCCATTTCGGGCGGTTGTCTTCAGTGGCATGGTAGCCGACATGGTCCCTTTCCTCGTGCTGAGCCTAGTGGTGGCCGACGTGCCGGGCGACCTCTCGAAAGCGGCGGGCTGCAGCGACGATCGGCCGTGCACGGTGACGACGGAGACGAAGGCTGGCACCGATGGAAGCGGTCAGCCGCTGCGCGTGTACCAGCTGAGTCGCGGGCCGAAGGAAAGTGAGTCGGGCGCGGAGTGCGAGCAAGAGGAGTACTGGCTCGCGACCGGCAGCAAGGGACGCAAGCTGCGGCAGCTCTTCACGCTGTGCAACGACGGGTACGGCTCGGCGAGCGCGGGTGAAGACGACGTGAAGGTGAAACCCAACCGCGTGTTTCACGAGCAGTTCGGTGGAGCAGAGATCCGCTGGGTGGTGACGCGCGAGGTGCAGCTGTCGCCTCTGACGTTGGTGAGCACCACGGTCGGCCGTTTCAGCGCGGTGGCGGGCCAGTTCATCGACGAGACGAAGTGGAACTGGGACACCTTCAGCGGCGAGCGCACGCGGGCGTATTCGAAGTGTCTCGAAGACGCGCAGCCTGATCTGCGCGAGGAGCTGAAGCCCAAACCCGTTCGCTCGGCCGCGATTCCGAAGATCGCGGTGACCAAGCAGTGGGTCGAGCAGGGGTGGAAGGAATCGTCGCTCGGCACCTGTTCCGCGCGCGCGATCTACTTGCTGCAGGGGAGCCCTTCATCGGTGGAAGGCGACACGGTGCTGCGCGTGATGGCGATCAGCGACACCGAGTTCGTGTTCGAGATCACCGATGACACGATCACGAAGGGAGATCAGCTGGCGCTGTGGTTGGGCGAGCAGAACTTCACGCCGTGGGAAGGGTGTCTGGGCAAGCAGGGGCCTGAGGCGGCGCAGTGGATCATTTCGTTGCCGTCGGGCGAGTCACGGCCCGGCCAGAACGCGCGCTTCGGCGGAGCGAAGGCCGAGGTGGTGCAGCAGGGCACCACGCTGCACGTGAAGATGAAGCTCCCCGAAGGTGTGTGGACCGCGATGACGTTCACGTACGCCGACAGTGATGACGGGAAGACGGTGAAGCGCATCGTGTCGACCAGTCAGCTCGTTGCGCCCCAGACTGCGACGTTGAGCGCGCTGCACGCGATCGAGCGGCGCACGGCGATCTGCGAGGTGAGCGATGGCGTGCTGACGCCGAGGCGACCGCCGCTGCCGGCGAAGGGCGCGCTGCTGCCCGGCTTCACAGGAGGGAAGTGACGTGCGGCTCTTCGCGTTGCTTGTGTTGTTCGCTTTCCCCGCGGCCGCGTGGCCCGTCGACTGGATTCACGACGTCGAGGCGGGGAAGGAGAAGTTCGTGAAGTTGCCGCAGGTCGACTGGATCGAGGTCGATGATCCCAAGGTCGTCTCGGTGGAGTGGATCGAGGAATCGAAGGAGCTGCTGCTGATTGGTTTGAAGCCGGGGCGCGCGACGGTGCTGCTCGGGGCGCAGGGCAAGGTGGCCGCGTGGCGGGTTCGCGTGGGCGGGGCGACGCTGATCGATGCTGCGGCGATGACCGCGGCGCAGAAGGTGTGCCCGGACTTCAAGGCGACTCCGCTCGATGACCCGAAGCTCGCGGTGACGGTGCACGACGAGGCGTGTCGCAAGGCGCTGCTCGCGCTGTTTCAGACCGATGCGTTCGAGGCGCGGTCGATCGAGCTGACCTTCGACGGGAAGGTGCTGCAGACACAGCTGAAGGCGGTGCAGGAAGCGTTGCTGGCGATCACGAAGGGGCGTGTGAAGGCGCGGTACGTCGGGGCGGGCCTGGTGATCGAGGGGAACGTGACCGTCGCCGAGCACCGCAAGATTCTGTGGGAGCTGCTCAAGCGCTCGCTGGGTCGTTTCGCGCTCGATGATCAGATGGTGTTGCCCGAGGAACCCGCCGACGCCGGCAAGTAGCCTTCAGCCGCGCTGAGCCATCGCGATCAGCGACACGCCGAACGGCAGTGACATGCGCTTCACCGCCAGCCGCTCACTCGAGAACAACAACTTCAGCACTCCGTTGAGCGGCTCCGGCGTCTCTTCGAGATTTCCGGCGTCGTGCCCCGCGTCGGTCTGCTTCGCCGGCCGCACCCGCTCGAGCAACCGCGCCGCGGCCACGGCCGGAAAGAGCAGGGTGTTGAAGTAGCTCACGTACGTCACCTTCAGCCCCGCGCTCGACAGATGAGACACCAGCTCCATGCGTGAGTAGCGACGGCGGTGCTGATTCGCGTCGTCGTGGTGACTCCACAGAAATTGAAACGCCGGCACGGTGATCAACACCTGGCCGTCCCACGCGAGGTGGGAGCGCATCGTGCGCAGGCTCGCGATCGGCTCGTCGAGGTGTTCGATCACGTCGAACGCGGTGATCAGATCCCACGTGCCCTTCGGCAGTTCGTCGGGCAGCGAGCACGCCTCGATGCGCCGCATCGGGTACTTGCGCTGCGCGCGCTCGCGCATGTCGGTCGAGAACTCCGCGCCGTCGACCGCGCCGAAGTCAGACAGCAGCGGGAACATGCCTCCCGCGCCGCAGCCCACGTCGAGGATCTTCCGCGCCGCCCGAGGCAGGACGTGCCGCGTCAGCACCTCGCGAATCACGCGACGGCGCCCCTCGAACCACCAGTGGTTCTCCTCGAGGCGATCGTGGGCGTCGTTGAGGCCGGGAGTCATCGTCGCGCTCGCTCTTCGCAGACCCCCACACCCGAGGGAAGCAACGAAACTGTCTCTGCCAACCGCCCTCGGCCATGATGCCGCAGGGGGCGAGTGATGGGGCAACGCAGGAAGTGCGCGCAGGACCTACCGCGTCAGATCATTGACGCGAGCGCGGCAACAACGCCTCACACATCGTTTCTGCGAGTCCCGTGAGCCCTCCGCCCGATCACGACGTCACCGAGTGGCGAGAACGCGGTCTGCGTACGCTCCTGCGTTTCACCGCGGTCGTCATGGCCATCGCGCTCGTCGTCTTCCTCCCGCGCAACGTGATGCTCGGGCGCTACCTGCTCGCGACCGTCCTCACGCTCGGCACCATCGCCGTCGCCGCTGGAGCGCTGATCGATCGCCTCGGCCACAACGTCCGCTCCGCGCTCCTCGCGACGACGATCCTCGCCGTCGCCACCACCGCGATCATCAACGCGCATACGTGGACGCCGAACTCCTTCGTGGGCATGGCGACCGTCGCCATCGTCCTCTCCGTCACCACCGGAGCGCGCGCTGCGTGGATCTGCCTCGCCGTCTCGACCTTGATCCTCATCGGGCTCGGCGTCTGGTTCGTCACCGCCGGCCCGTTCCCGCCGCAAGACACCACCGACGTCTCGCTGCCCCTCAACTGGATCCGCATCACCGCGCTGTTTGCTCCGGCCACCGCGCTCGCCGTGATGTCGATCTCCTTCCTCGTGCGCCGGCTCGAAGCCGCGCTCTCGCAGAACCGCGAGCTCCTCGAGCGTGAACGGGAGCAGGCGCGTCGCGAGGTCTCGAATCAAGAAGCGCAGCGCCTCGAAGCCCTCGGCCGGCTCGCGGGCGGCATCGCGCACGACTTCAACAACCTGCTGCTGGTGGTGATGTCGAACGCCGAGCTGCTCTCGAAAGGTCCGCGCGACGACACCAGCGAATTGCTGGGAGAGATCAAAGAGGTCGGCACCCGCGGCACCGAGCTCGCGCGCACGCTGCTCACTCTCGGCAAGGCCGGCACCGGAGAGGTGGGCCCGGTCGAGCTCAACGCGACGATCAATTCGTCGCTCAAAGTGATGCACCGCCTGCTGCCGCCCAATCAGCGCTTCGAGTTCGCCGCCGATGAGCGCGTGCAGCGCGTGCGTTCACACGCAGGGCAGATCGGCCAGGTGGTGATGAACCTCGTCGTCAACGCGCGCGACGCGATGCCCAACGGAGGCACCATTCGCGTCACCACGCGCCTCGAAGACGACGGCTTCTGCTCACTCGCGGTGGAAGACAGCGGCGTGGGTATGGACGACGAAACGCGCCGCCGCGCCTTCGAGCCGTACTTCACGACCAAGCCGCTCGGTCGTGGAGCAGGTCTCGGCTTGAGCACGGTGCACGGCATCGTGCGCAATCAGGGCGGTCGCGTCGATCTGCAGTCCACTCCGGGCAAGGGCACGTGCGTGCGCGTCTCGTGGCCGGCGTCGCAGGCGAGCGAAGTCAGCGTTCCAGTCAAAGCGCCCGAGCCAGAAGTCGCGAAGAAGCCCGTCGTGCTGGTGGTCGACGACGAGCCGCTCTCGCTCAAGGTCATCATCCGCATCTTGACCGCCGCCGGCTTCGACACCATCAGCTGCGCCAACGGCGCCGAAGCCCTGCGGCTGTGGGAACTCAATCGCGATCGCGTGACGCTCGTGGTCTCCGATGTGTTGATGCCCGGCATGAGCGGCCGCGAATTGCACGACGCCCTCGAGCAGCGCGCGCCGAAATTGCCGTTCTTGTTCTGCACTGGTTTTGCGAACGACACCTTGCCGCTCGACCTGATCTCGAAGCCGGGCCGCAAGCTGATCGCCAAGCCGTTCTCGAGCGAGACGTTGATGGCGAGCGTGAAGGCGCTGCTGACTCCGCCCGCCTGACTACGACGCGCCTTCGTCGAACGACCACTTCCCCTGCCGCGACGGAGCAGCGGTCAGCCCCTCCAGCGCCGCGGTGAACTTCGCGCGAGGCCACGGAGTCGCTCCGAAACGCGCGAGGTGCGCGGTCTCCTGCTGACAGTCGACCAGCGACACGCCCCAGCCGCGCATCCACTCGACGAGCGTGACGAACGCCACCTTCGACGCGTCGTCAGCGCGCGCGAACATCGACTCGCCGTAGAACACGTGGCCGAGCGAAACGCCGTACAGCCCGCCGACCAGCTGCCCGTCGAGCCACGCTTCGGCGCTGTGCGCGATGCCGAGCGTGTGCAGCTTCACGTACGCCTTGCGCATGTCTCGCGTGATCCACGTGCCGCGTTGCCCCGGCCGTCGCGTGCGCGCGCAACCGTCGATGACACCCTCGAAGTCGGTGTCCATCTTCACGTCGTACACGCGGCGCTTCATCACCTTGCGCAGACTCGACGGCACGTGCAGCGACGACGGCTCGAGGACGAAGCGCGGGTCGGGGCAGTGCCACAGAATCGGCAGCCCTTCCGAATACCAGGGGAAGATGCCGCGCCGGTACGCATTCACCAGCCGCTCGGGCGAGAGATCGCCGCCGACGGCGATGATGCCGTCTTCGTCCGTCTCGTCGATCGCCGGAAACCGGGTCGGGTCGGGCCCCAGGAAATGCATGCGGTGAAGCGAGGAGCTTACTTCGTCGCCTTGAGCTTGATGTCGGCCTTGCTCTCGAGCGCTTCGCTGGTCAGCGCGGTCTTGAGCGTGCCCGTCAGCACGTACGGCACCACCAGGCTCTTCACGATCTTCCCGGCTTCCTTGCCGTGCGATTCCTCGTTCAGGGTCGCCGTCACGTCGAACACGCTGGTCGCCGAGGCGTTGGCGCGCTCGCCCGCTCCGATGGTGCCCTTGTTCACCTGCTTGCCCGAGAGCGACACCGCGTAGTCGATGCCCGAGATGCGAATCTCGAACGGGTTGGGGTTCACCACGCCGAGGTGGAAGGTGGCCTGCACTTCGACTTCCGAGAAACGACCGGCCTCGAACTCGACCAGCTTGATGTGCGGCAGGCGCGGCGTGCGCACCTCGCGCGACTTGGCGAACGGCAGCTCGACCGTCTTCACGCTCGCGGGCGTCTCACCTCGCGCCGGCTCGCTCACCTTGACGATCAACGTGCCGCGCATCGCGAGCAGCAAGGAGCCACCTCGCGCGTCCATCGCCTTCAGCTCTTCCTCGTCTTTCACGTAGGCGAGCGTCTGCGCGAAGCCGAAGTCACCGCGCTGACCGGCCGCGACCGCGAGGTTCAGCTTGTCCTCGCCCGAATTCTTCACGGTGCCGTCGACCACGAACTCCCACTTCGCGCTCTCGACCACGATGGGGTCGGTGCCCGCTTCGATCGAGCCGGTGTACTTCACGTCGACCTGATTCAGATTCTGGGTGACCACCGCGAAGTCTTCCGCCGGCAGCGCGGGAGGCGTCACGTCGATCACTTCGGGCGCGGTCTTGCACGCCGAGACCGAGGTCACCACACACAGCAAGGACACGAGGGCGCGAGTGCGAGTCATCATCACGGAGCTCCGAGGCTGCAGGGGTCACCGGCGCCGCCCACCGTCACCGTGCGAACCTTCTGCAGGTAGTGCGGCGTGGGCGAGCCACCGAGGAGACTGAACGGACTGGCGATCAGCGTGAAGCCCACGTCGGGCACGAACACCCGGCGTGGATCGGAGCCGTGATCGGGCGTCTCTCCGAAGAGGATCTTGATCGCCGAGTCGTACGTCATCATCGGCGTCTTCTTTTCCGCGCCCGTGGGGACGTCGGTGGTGATGCGGTAGGCCGTCGCAGTGCTCGAGTTGTCGCGCGAGAGGAACGCGCTGCTCATCGTCGAGAAGTTCTCGCCCGTGCCGGTGGTCATCGACAGCCACTTCACGCCGGTGATCGCCTGATCAGTCTTGTAGGTCACTGACTGACCGCCCGCGATGCGACGCAGCAGGTAGAGGTCGCTGTTCTTGATGGTGAGGTAGTCGGTGCCCACCGTCTGCCCACCCTGGCGGTACTCGACCACCAGGCTCTTCACGCCGCCTTCGAGCTCGAACAGGCCGTCGGCCGTCATCTGCCGCTGCACCCACACACCCAGCGACGGAGGCGTCTGCGCCGTCGTGTTGTCAGTCGAGTACTCGAAGCAGGTGTCGAGCAGGAGGCCGTAGCGGGTCTGCGCCGCGCAATCGAGGCCGCAGCTGGTGTCGGGGCCGGCGTCGACCGTCATCATCTTGGGGCCACAACCGGTGAGCACTGCCACGAGCACCACGAACGGAAGGAAACGCATGCGGCGCATGTAGCAGATGAGGCAGAGTTCGGCCCGACTCATGAAAGTGCGTCGTCGGCCGGACTTCACTGCCGCTGTTTGCGCGCTGATTCAGCACGTGGCGCGAGCCCACCTCGAGTTCCGCCACCTCGACCCGCGCCGCATCTTGATCATCGCGGGAGAGGCCCGTCGCGCGAGTCGCGGCACCGTGAAGCCGCTCACCTTCGCCGAGCGCCGCCGCACCGATTCCATGGGTCGCAAGAAGCCGCTGGTGAAGATCGCCGGCAAGCAGATGCTCTATTCCATCACCCTGCGGCCGCTCTTCTTCCGCCGCTCCACGCCGCGCCAGCGCGTCGCCACCGTGCTCCACGAGCTGTTCCACATCGCCAAGGCGTTCGACGGCACGCTCGATCATCTGCGCCGTCACGACGAAGCGGGCGAGGGCTTCGAAGCGGAGTTCAACCCCATCGAGCGCCGTGTGTGGAAGCGGCTGCCCGCGACGGTGATCGCTCCGTTCGCGTACGACGGTGAGGTGCGCATTCAGCAGTGGTTGGAAAAACCGCAGAGCTGGATGCCGGGAGAACGCGCGTCGGTGCGCAAGCGCTACACCGAAGCGCATCTGTTCGAGGGCGTGATGCGCATGAAGACCAACCCGCTGAAGCAGTCGGGTATATGAGGGCGGACGATCATGACTTCGGAACTGCACCCGCTGGCCGAGCGGTACATCGACGCCATCTACGAACTCCCTGAGCCGCTGCGTGCACGCAAGGCGCTCGATGACGAGCTCGCCGCGCACATGACGGGTGGTCACCACCTCTGCATTCGCGGCTTCTGGCGCATCGGCAAGACCACGTTGATGAAGGCGGTGCTCCAGCGCGCGTGCGAGCGTTCGGGCGGCGCAGCGTTCGTGCTCGATCTGCGCGACCCCGATCGCGACGACGGGCTGCCCACCTCGGTCGAGTCGGTGCTCGCGCGCGTCGCCGCGAAGGTGAACGAATTCCTCGGGCGCGTCGGCGCGAAAGAGCTGAAGGCCGACCCGAAGAAGCCTCTCGAGGTGCTGGGCGAGCTCGCTGCGCCGTTGTTCGTCGGTTTCGACGAACTCATCGCGCTCACGTCGCTCGGCGCCGAGAAGATGGTCACGGTGATCGACGCGCTGCTCACCACGCCCAAGAACGTGCGCGTCGCCGTGGTCTGCCACCGTCATCGCGACGCCGACGCCATCTTCGAGCAGCACGTCATGGCGCGCGCGGGAGTGGCCTCGGTGCTCGTGCCTCCCGTCGGCGACGACGAGCTGGTGAACCTCGTGCAGACGCCCGCGCAGGAACTGGGCATCACCTTCGAGAACGAAGCGCTGGGCGTGCTGGCCGAGCTCACCGGCAACCGGCCGTGGGAAGTGCTCTCGCTCTGCGCGGTGCTCGCGTCGGGCTTCAAGAAAGACTGGAAGGGCACCGTCACCGCGGAGCAGGTCGACTCGCTGGTCGATCTCGACAAGCTCGGTGAGACCGAAGAAGGCCAGGCGCTGCTCGACAACCACCTGCGCATTCTCGTCACCGCGATGACCGCTGAAGAGCGCACCGTGATGGAGCTGCTCTCGGCCGGCAAGGAAGGCGAGGCCACCGAAGACGCGCTGCTCGCGTTGCAGGAAGCCGGCTTCGTCAACTCGAGCGACGAAGGTCACGCCATCAACGGAGCGCTCATCGAGTTCGTCTCGCGCGCCATCGTCGAGGGGGTCATCCGCGTGCAGGTCGAGTGACCCAAGGGTCGCGGAATGTTCTTCGCGCTGCAGTGGTGGTTCTCACCCGCGCGTCGAATAGGGTGCGCCCGCTTTGAAACTGCGCTCCTTGTTCGTCACCGCCGCCGTGCTTTCGCTCGGCTGTCAGCCCCTTCAGAAGCCACCCACGCGTGAGGTCGTCGAGCTCCGCGGCAGTCCGTACGATCGCGGCTTCCAGCACGGCCAGAAGCTGAAATCGAAGATCCACAGCTTCTACACCACGCTGCTGAGCAACTCGCTGTTCCCCTATTTTTCGCGCGAGCAGCCCGACATCGCGAGCTTCCTCCCCGAGTACCAGGCGGAGCGCTACCAGGGCGGCCACTTCGCCTACGAGCTGATGTTGGACTCGGCGAAGAGCATCGAGCGCTCACTGGGCCGCGCGACGCGCGACGAGCTGCAGGGCATCGCCGACGGCTCGGGCATGTCGTACGACGAGATCCTCGTCCTCAACACGTTCTTCGATACCTCGCTCGCCGTGCGTGGCGTGGCGCTCGCAATTCGGCTCTCGCGTGCGCCGCTGATCAAGAGCGTCGAGTTCGTCGGAGCCGCCACCGACGGCGCAGACAACGACGGCGACGGAATGATCGACGAGACAGGCGAGGGCACCTTCGACCCGTACGTGCCGGAGCTGTTCGGGCTCGCGGTGGAAGTCGCTCCCGCTGCGGGCATTCGCGTGGTGCTGACCGAGGTCGACGGCGTGAACCCTGCGACGGTGCGGTTGTTCGTCGACAACAAGCTGTACACCGCCGACAGCCCCGAGGTTCGCGTCACCGAACTCTCGGCCACCGACGTCGAAGTGGTGTGGACGCCGGTCACGCCGCTGCCGATGGCGGCCACCACCACCTTCGTCATCAGCGCGGGCGACAAGAAGATCCTCGAGAACCCTCCGCCTTCGCGCGCCAGCTTCATGCGCGACGAGGAGATCGCGTTCACCACCCGCGGTGCCGGCATCGCTCCGCGCGACGTGCTGCGGGTCGAGCTGACCGACGGGCGCACGCGTCCTCCGCCGATTGCGATTGGCGTGCGCGGCTCGGTCACCGCCGGCGCACGCGCGTTGATCGCGCATCACTTCTCGCTGCTCGACGCCAACACCGCGCACAAGCACACCGTCGTGCTGCGCCACATCACCGAGAGCGGCTCGTCGTTCCTCACCGTGGGCTGGGCCGGCATCGCGTTCGGTCTCTCGGGCGTGAACGACAAGGGCGTGGGCTACGCGTGCAACCCCAGCGACACGCTCGACAACAGCGTGGTCGGCTCGGTGCTCGAGAACGCGCTCGACCTGAGCAAGGCCAAGCTGGTGGCGAAAGGAGTGCCCATCGGCTTCCTCGGTCGCCGCATTCTCGAGACGGCCAGCACCGCTGCCGAGGGCCGCGACATCATCTTGAACGCCGATCGCGTCTACGGGTGGACGTGCGTGATCGCCGACAAGAACGGCGGCCTCGAGGCGGTGGAGATCGACTCCGACATCTTCCACGACGGGAGCAACGGCAACTTCCCGTTCAGCTCCACCGAGCTCGACGCGAAGGGCCGCCGCTACGCGGGGCTGACCGATGACGAGATCGTGCTCGGCTCGAACTTCGTGAAGAACGTGCCCGACATCACCACGCTGGTGGTTGCGGGCCAGCGCATCATTCCGCAGCGGCAGTGGTCGGGGTTCTTCTACCGCTCGCGCCGCGCGGCCGACGGAGCGAAGTCGCGGCTCGCCGAAGCTCGAGGCACCGTCGACGTGCCGTGGTTGCAGCAGCTCATCGCCGACCCACGCTTCGTCGATCAGTCCGACAGCATGAACGCGGTGGTGATCGATCTCGCCGCGGGTGAACTCAGCTCGGCGATGGGCACCGTGCCCGCGACCGCCTCTCCCTTCGAAGTGACGACGGTGGTGCCATGAAGCGCGTTGCTCTGTCCGTGTTCCTGCTCGCTGCGACCGTCGCTCAGGCGATGGAAACGCAGGTGCTCCCGCAGAACACCTTCATGTTCGACTTCGCCTACTGGCGCTCTTCCATCGACAAGCAGTGGAACGGCGATCGCAAGGGCGTGTCGTTGATCGAAGAGAACCGCCGCTACGAGCCCGGAGCAGGCCTGCAGGGCATTCTTCGCGCGAACCCGAAGGCGGAGTTCGACTTCCTCATCATCCAGGCGATGTACGGCATCACCGATCGCCTGAGCGCCGCGGTGTACCTGCCGATCGTGTTGCACTCGCAGGTCACCACCAACTTGAGCTGGGAGCCCGGCGACTACCAGACGCAGCTCGGCCGCCCGTACAGCGAAGACGATTTCTGGGCGTGGGCCGGCTCGCTCGGTCAGCCGCGTGTTCCGAACAAGTGGGAAGGCGGCGTGAAGCTGTCGGACATGATCCTCGCGCTGCGCTGGCAGCTCCCCGACTTCGAGTGGATGACGAAGAACCACTTCCGCTGGGCGGGCACGTTGCAGGTCGCGTTGCCCACCGGCACCAACTTCGACCCCGAAGAAGCGGTGAGCGTCGGCACCAACTTGTGGGAACTGCACGCCGCCGGTGACGTCGAGCTGCACCTCGCGGCCGACAAGCAGTTCTTCGTCGACGAGTACGGCAACTACCGCCTCAACATCGGCGCTGACCTCTATTACGCGTTCTTCCGCCCGCGCGAGTACACCGCCGGCCACGGCGTGAAGAACCCGCTGCTCAACAACATCGCGCCGTACGTCGGTGACAAGTACCTCGTCGACCCGGGCGATTGGATCGCCGGCACCGTGTCGGTCGACGTCGCGCCGTTCTTCGGGCCTTCGCGCGCGTCGATCGTCAGCGGCTTCGACGAGAAGCGCGCCATGGGCCTGCCGCCGATGTTGATGTTCACGCTCAGCTACACCCGCGTGCAGACCTTCCAGAGCGACTGGCAGAGCCAATCTCCGCTGTGGGACTACGACCGCGAGAAGTTCTGGCAGCCGGGCGAGAAGAACATTCTCCGCGCGACCGCCACCGTGTCGCTGTTGCGTGTCGGTCTGCCGCTGCAGATCTACGCGCGCTACCAGGCAGGCGATCTGATTCCCGGCCGGTACACCCGCCCGGCGAACATCTTCAGCGCCGGCGTGAGGGTGATCGCGAAGTTCTGGTGAGCGCAGCTCATCAATTGCATCACTGGCCTTCTCGTAGCGAGCGAGCCGGTCGACGCCAACGGCGGCGAACTCGACGGGTCGTAGACCCGTCGGAGGCGAACGAGCGCATGTAGCAAGCGAGTGCGTTAAACAACTCGCGTGATCCCCAGAGTCGTCATCGTCGGAGGCGGGTTCGGCGGTCTCTACGCCGCGGAGCGCTTCAGTCGCGCCAACCTCAAAGTCACGGTCGTCGATCGCTACAACTACCACCTGTTCCAGCCGCTGCTGTACCAGGTGGCCACCGCGGGTCTCTCTCCGGGAGACATCGCCACGCCCATTCGTTCGATCGTCGCGAAGTATTCGAACGTCGACGTGCGGCTCGGTGACGTGCAGAGCGTCGACTTGAAGGCGCGCAAGGTGAAGCTCGACGACGGCGAGCTCGACTACGACTTCCTCATTCTCGCGGCCGGCGTGCGTCACTCGTACTTCGGGAAGGATCAGTGGGAACGGCTCGCGCCGGGCTTGAAGACGCTCGACGACGCGCTCGAGATGCGCCGGCGCATTCTCACCGCGTTCGAAGAAGCCGAGGTCGAGCCCGACGAGAAGAAGCGCGACGCGATCCTCACCTTCGTGGTGGTCGGCGGCGGGCCCACCGGCGTCGAGCTTGCCGGAGCCATCGCCGAGCTCGCCCGCTACACCGTGGCGCGCGACTACCGCCGCTTCGACCCGCGCAAGACGCGCGTGATGCTCGTCGAGGCCGGTGATCGCGTGCTCGGCACCTTCGACGAGAAGCTGTCGGCGCATGCGCTCAAGACGTTGAAGAAGCTGCACGTCGACGTGCGCCTGAAGGAACGCGTCACCAACATCGATTCGCAGGGCGTGCAGATCGGCAACGAGCGCATCGAGGCGCGCACGGTGCTGTGGGCCGCCGGCGTCGTCGCTTCTCCGCTCGCGAAGAGCCTGGGTGTGGAACTCGATCGCGCGGGTCGCGTGAAGGTGCAGAGCGACCTCTCGATTCCCGGTTTCCCCACCGCGTACGTGGTCGGAGACCTCGCGTGCTTCACGTTGCCCGACGGCTCCACCTTGCCCGGGCTCGCGCCGCCCGCGATGCAGCAGGGTGAGCACGCCGCCGACAACATCATGGCCGCCGCGCTCGGTCACCCGACCACGCCCTTCGAGTACTGGGACAAGGGCACCATGGCCACCATCGGCCGCGCGTCGGGCATCGCGCAGACCGGCAGCCTGAAGCTCACCGGCTTCCTCGGGTGGGTCGCGTGGTTGTTCGTTCACATCCTGTACTTGATCGGCTTCCGCAATCGCATCGCGGTGCTCATTCAGTGGGCGTGGGCGTGGTTCACGTTCGGCCGCAGCGCACGGTTGATCACCGGGCACTCGCCTCCGCAGCTCGCGGCGAAAGCCCCTGAGACCCAGGCAGCGAAATGAAGTGCCCCTGTGGCGCCGGTGAGTACGAGACGTGCTGCGGCCCGCGCCACGACGGCTCGAAGCCCGCCGAGACGGCCGAAGCGCTGATGCGCAGCCGCTACTCGGCCTTCGCGCGCGCTGACGTCGCGTACCTGCAGAAGACGCAGAGCAAGCCGGCCGACGAGACGTGGGAGCAGACCCGCCAGTGGGCCACCTCGGTCGCGTGGGTCGGCCTCACCATTCACGAAGCGCTCGAGAACGTCGTCGAATTCACCGCGCAGTACCTCGAGGGCGGTGAAGTCACCGCGCTGCGCGAGCGGTCGAGCTTCACCCAGAACGCCGAAGGCCGGTGGATCTACGACTCCGGCAAGCCGACGGTGACGCGCACGAAGGTCGAGCGCAACCAACCGTGCCCCTGCGGGAGCGGCCGCAAGTTCAAGCAGTGCCACGCCTGACCACCGCTACTCGGGTATCGCCAGCACCACCGCCGTCGTGTTGTGCCAGCCGTCGAGCTTGCCACGGAAGCGAGCGATCTCCCCGTAGGTGAGGAAGCCGGCCAGCGGCACGTCGGGGAACACCTTGCGCACGGCGTCGATCTCCTTCTGGAAATCGCTCTTCAAGATCATGCCGCGGCAGATGCAGTCGAACACCAGCACGCCGGCCGCCTTCGTTCCCTGCAACCCGGCGCGGGCCTGCTCGGCCGCACGCGTCGCCGCCGCCACCATCGGCTCGGTCTCGCCGTCGAGAATGCAGATCTGCGAGCCCTGCATCAGATCAGCGACCAGCTTGAGCTCACCGTTCGGGCCCACGCCCACGGGGGCGCGCGCGTGGTGCAGCTCGTTTAAGAAGAACACGCCCAGCTCGTTGCCGATGAGGAACGCCGGCGTGTTGGCGTCGTCGAGCTCCACGCCCTTGCTGCGCGCGAACTCCTTGTACACCTCGAGAGCAGGGCGCTTGTCGATCTCGTAGAGCACGTTGCCTTCAGCGCGCGTCGCCACCATCGGCCGCGTGCGCGGAGCCAGCCCGTGATCGACGCCCACGCCCCACGGGTGCTTGCTGAACACGTGCAGCGCGACCGCCGCGTCGACGCCCTGCGTGCGCGTGGTGCCGACCTCGGTGGCGGCGAACTTTCCGTCGTCGCCCGACGCGCCGCCCACCACCTGCTGAAACAGCCTCGTGGTGTTGAGCACTTCCTTCACCACGCGCTCGCCGGTGCCGGCCAGGCCGTCGACCAGCAGCACCGTCGTCGAGAGCCCAGCGCCGACGCGATTCGCTCGCTCCTTGAGCGCGTTGAACGGAGCGGTGAGTTGTCGGGCGACGCCGAGCGGGTCGGTGCGCATGCCTGCCGCGCCGGCGACCTCGAAGCTCTCGCGCGGGAGTGTGGTGAGGAGCGCCGCGACCCCGCCGGTCGTGCGGCCTCGCTCGGTGAATTCGCCAGCGGTCTGACACGCGAGGAACTCGCAGCCCGGGGCCATTTCAGCCGCCACCGCCATCACGTTCGTCAGCGCGTGCTTCGGTGAGACGAACAAGAACCCGGCTGTCGCGCGCTCTGAACCGAGCTGCTGCAGGGCCTGCTGAAGCGCATCTCGTGTGGCGACTCTCGTCTCAGCGTGCGTCGACTGCCCTGAACCTGCTCTCATGCCACTCGATCGTGTAACGACCGTGGTGGAATCAGGCAGTGTGCGCCGCGTGACTACTTTCCGCTACTGAGTCTTTTCAGAGCGTCGCGAGCTTCGGGGTGGTCGAGCGCGGCGGCGGCCTCGTAGGCCTTCTTCGCTTCGTCCTTCTTGCCGTCTTGCTCGTAGAGATCGCCCAGCGCGAAGTGTGCCGCCGCCATCTTGGGGTCGACGTTGAGCGCGGCCTTGAAGCTCTCTTCAGCGCGCGCCTTGTTGCCCTTCGTGAAGAGGCACATGCCCAGGTACAGCAGGCTGAGCGCGTGCCGCGGCTCGGAGGTGAGGATGTCGGTCATCGTCGCCACACAGCGGTCGGCGTTGCCCAGCGGGTCACCGCGGAAGAGCAGCAGCGCGTACTCGGCGCGCGCGTCGTAGAGCAGGGGGTTCTGCGTGGCCGCCTTCTCGAGTGGCTCGAGCGCCTCGTTGGGCCGGCCCATGCGCGACTTCAAGATGCCGAAGCGCGACAGCGCCTGGAGATCGTTCTCGTCCTTCTTGAGCGCTTCCTTGAGCAGGGTCTCCGCGTCGGCGTAGCGGCCCATGGTCACGTACAGATCGACGAGGCCCATCTTCGCGGAGCGATTGTCGGGCTCGGTCTTCAGCACTTCGCGGTACAGCGGCTCGGCCTGCTTGGCGACGCGCTTGCGGGCGTAGGCACGCGCGAGATCGAGCCGCGCATCGGTGGTGGGCTCGAGCGCCAGACGTTCGGTGAACTGCTCGATCGCTCCATCGAAGTTGTTCTGCGCGAGGTACGCGTCACCCAGCGCGAGGCGGGCCGAGCCGTCCTTCGGCATGCGCTCCACCACCGTCTTGAGCACGCCCACCGCGTCGTCGACCTTGCCCATCGCGAGATAGGTGAGGGCGAGGCCACGGTACGCGTCGCTGGTGCGGCGCACGTCGTTCAGCTTGCGCAGCTGCAGGAAGCCGGAGTTCTTCTTTTCCTCTTCCTCGACCGAGGCGATGGCCTTCTTGAAGGCCTCGAGCGCGCGGTCCTTCTTGCCCTGCTTCAGGTACAGCGTGCCCAGCTGCACGTAGGGCCCCGACGACGCAGGCTCGAGCTTGAGCGCCTGCTCGAAGGCCTTGGTGGCCTGCTGCGGCTGGTTCAACTTCATGTAGCTCATGCCCTGATTGAAGAAGGGCTCGGCGAAGGTCGGGTCGGCGACGGTCGCCTTCTTGAAGTAGTCGAGCGCCTTCTTGGTGTCGGCGCGCGCGTCCCACGCCACGCCGAGGTTGTTGAGCGCCTGCGCGTGCTTCGGGTTGATGGCCAGCGTGCGCTCGAACGAGGTGGTGGCCTGACCGATGGCGCCTTCGCGCATGTAGATGACGCCCAGGTTGTAGTGAGCCTCGGAGTCAGCCAGCGTGTCCTTCGTCGCGGCCGAGAGCATCTCCTTCGCTTCGCCGAACAAGCCCTTTTCCGCGAGCGCCTTGCCGAGGTTGACGCGCGCCTGGGTAAGCTCGGGCTTCATCGCCAGCACCTTCTTGTAGGTGGCGATGCTGTCTTCCAGGTTGCGCGCCGCCTGCTGCGCCTCACCAAGGTTGAAGAGGAGATCGGGATCTTCGGGCGAGAGCTCGACCGCCTTCTTGTAGTGCTTCACCGCGCCGCCCACGTCTTCGGTCGCGCGCGCCAGCTGCCCGCGCTCGGCGCGCAGCGTCGAGTCTTCGGGGAACTGCAGAATCGCCTGGTCGAGCAACGTCTTCGCTTTGTCGATCTCTCCCGCGCCCCGGTAGGCGCGCGCCAGCAGGAGCTTGCCGTCGACCGATTCAGGGTCGGCTTTCACCAGCTGCTCGAGCGGCTTGAGCGCCTTCTTGAACTCACCGAGCGAGAGGTGCGCGAGGCCGAGGCGGTAGAGCGCTTCGGTGTCGTCTGGCGTTCGCTCGACGTTGGCCGACTCGACCGCCACGGTGCGCTTGAGCGCCTCGGGGTCGACCGGCTGCTGGGCGAGAGCGAGAGAGAGGGCGAAGGTCAGCATCATCACTCCACGAACGGTGAAGCGCGGGCGTCGAAGGTCTTCTTGGCGAGGGCGGCGCGGGCCTGGTCCCAATCGGCGCGCATGGTCTCGGCCTCGGCGGAGTCTTCCTTGAAGCGCTCCTTCATCGCCGCGTAGTCGGCCTCGCAGTCCTTGAGCTGATCATCGAAGCGAGCGGGATCGAGATCTTCGCTGCCCTCGAGCTTCGCCTTGCGCGCCGCCGTCAACCGCGCGACCTCGTAGCGTGCCTCGGCGCAGGTGAAGTTCTTCTCAGCGAGCTCTTCTTCGCGCAGGTTCACCTGCTGCTTGGCGCGCAGCCACTCCACGCGCTTGTCGGCCTCGGTGACCGCGAGCTCGGCGACCTCGCGGCTCTGCGCGTCAGACGCTTCGCCCACTTCACTGCGAGCCGCCGAATAGCGATCACGACCGCGACGAATCTGATCTCGTGCACGCGCGACTTCGGCGTGCGCTTCGTCGAGGCGATCCACCGCCAGCGCGAGATCGTTCTCGGCCTCGAGCAGCTCGATCTTCGCCTCGTAGGGGAGCTTGTCCAACACGTCGAGCGGCACGCGCTTGATGCCGCAGCCGGTCGCCAGAACTGCCAACGCGAGGAGGAGTCGATTCATCATTGCACCTTGGCCGTGTACGTCGAGAACACCGTGCGGCCGCTGGCCACCTCGGCACCGTTCACGAACGTGATGTGGAAATCGCCGCTGATGGTCTGCCCGGGCTCGATCGGCCGATCGAACGACACGGTGCCGCGCAGAATCGCGGGGAAGGAATTGCGCGGGTCGTTCTGCACGTTGCGCGAGAGCACGCCGCGCTGCGCGCCGCCGAACGCCTCGGCGAGATCGACGCGCCCACCGGCGGGTGCCGGCTCGCCATTCAAGATGTACGCAATCTTGATCGGGTAGTCCTCGGTGACGCCCATCATCTGGTTGCCGCCGTCGCTCGAGAGGCTCTCGAGCTTCTTGATTCGCACGAACTGGAGCGAGACGTCGTTGGGCGCGATCAAGATGCGGGCCTCGTCGTACGAGAGGTCCATCACCTGCGTGAGGCTGCCCTCGAGGCGGAACTTGGGCGGGTCCTCGCGCGACTGATCGCACGAGAACAACGCCAGCACCGCCGTGAGGGCGAGCGCACCTCTCACTTGCACGATCTCCACTCGGGGTCGACGTCAGGGCCCTGGGTGGCCGCGGCGTCCTTCACCACGCCCGACTCGCGCTTCGCACCTTCGACGTCGAGGTAGCGGCACTTCAAGCCGGCGAGGTTGGCGCGCGCCTTGTCGAACGTCGGGTCGGCCTCGAGTGCACGCGCGTATTCGCCGCGCGCCGAAGCCGAATCGCCGTTGAGCAGGAACGCGTAGCCGAGCGCGGAGTGCGCCGACGCACGCGCGTCGTCGATCTCGATCGCGCGGTTGAGGTTGAGGATCGCGTTGTTGACCTGACCCGCACCGAGGTACGCCAGACCGAGCGCTTCGAAGTCCTGTGCGTTCTGGGTCGTCTCCGCCTTCTTCTGCAGATCGTCGGCGTTGATCGCCTTTTCTGCCGGCGCCCCCTTGAGAGGCGACGACGCTTCATCGACGCGCTTGCGGCAACCGATGGCGGCGGGCGAGAAGACCTCGAACGACTCCGCGCGGCTGATGCAGGTCTCGAAGGCGCTGTCGGCGTTCTGACGGAGCGGCTCGACCTGCTGCTTCACGGCGGCACGGAACTGCTCGATCTCCTGCGGCTTCAAGCCCGCAGGCACCGGCGTCGCTTCGACGGTGTCGACGAGGTGCTGGAGGCTGCTGCCGATGCGCCACAGCGAAGCGACGGCCCACTCACCGCTGCCCATCGCCGCGGCCTGCGAGAAGACGCCCTGCAGCTGCTGCAGCGCCGCGATCTTCTCTTCGAGCTTGTCCGCCGGAATCGCCTTGAACTGGCGATACAGCATGTCGCCCACGTACCAGAGGCCCTTGGCCGCATCGTCACCGACGCCGTTCGGCGAGTTGGTGACCGCGGTCATCATGGTGATGAGCGGCTCGATCTTCTCGCCCGGGTTGCTCGCCGCGACCTCGGCGACGATCGCCGCCGCCGCCGCGTTGGTCTTGTCGACCTTGAGCGCCTGCTCGGCCGTCGCGCGACCCTTCGAGGGCGACTTCATCTTCATGTAGGTCTGCGCGAGGAGCACCAACACCTCGGCCTTGCGCGCGCCGGCCTGCTCGACCGTCGTCTCGAGCACCTTCACCGCGCCCGGGAAGTCGCCCATCGCCGTGCGCAGACGCGCCGACGCGAGCATCGAATCGAGACCGGTGGAGTCGCCCGCGAACTGACGACCCATCTGCTCGAAGTACGCCGCCGCGTCCTGGAACCGGCCCGCTTCCGCGGCGTGACGACCAAGCGTCAGCATGACGTCGGAGATGAACTGAGACTTCGCGTACTCCTTCACGAAGCGATCGCCGATCTCCCGTTCCTTGCGCAGATCGCGCTTCTCACGCGCGGCTGCGAACGCGCCGTAGAGCGCCTTCTCGCCGATCTCCTGACCCTTGTTCTCGTCGGCCACCTTCAACAGACCGGTGATGACGTCGCCCGTTTCTTCGGACGACTTCAGCGCCAGCTCGCCGAGCGCCTCGCTCTTGGTGGTGGTGAGGATCTTCTGCACGTCGGCCTTGAACGCCGGAGGCAGGTTCGCGGCGAGGAACGCCTTGCCGTATTCCTCGATGGCCTTGAAGTCGTTCAGCTGGCGCAGCGAGTCGAACGCGAGGTTGCCGGCGACCGCGGCGTCCTTGTGATCGAAGTGGTTCAGGGCGAACTCCTTGAAGAGCTCGGCTGACTTCTTGTACTCGCCGTCCTCGTAGTAGGCGCGCGCGATGTTGAACTTCACCTCGAGCGCGTGCTCGCTCTTGGGGTACCGCGCGAGGTACTGCGCGCCGAGGAGCTTGAGGGCCTGCCGCGCGTCGGACACTTCGAACGCGTTCATGCGCTCGACCTCGCCGGGCTTGAGTGACGAGTAGTGCGAGAGCAGGGCGCCGTAGAGCGCCTCGTCGTGCGTCTTCATCTCGCCGCCGATGGTCTTCGTGCCCGCCGAGGTGGCGACCGCCGCGACCGCCGCGAGCTTCGGATTCTTCGGCTTGTCGTCTTTCTTCGCGCCGTCCTTCGGCGCCGCCGGGTCCTTGCTCACGTCGATCTTGTTCGGGTCTTCCGGAGGCTTCTTCTCGTCGGTGCCCTTCGCTCCGCCCTTCATGGAGTCGAGGTAGCGCGCGAGCTCTTCGAACTGCCGCGCCGCTTCGGGGAACCGCTTCGCCGCGAACAGCGCGTCAGCGCGGTTCTGCATCATGGTGGTGGCGTACTGCTTGGGGCGGAACAGCGAGAGGTAGCGCTCGTACGCAGCGGCCGCTTCCAGGTACAGCGCGCGGTCTTCCTTCTTCTGCGCCTGAACGTGAATCGAGGTCGACAGGTCGCGCGCCATTTCTTCGAGCTCGACCAGCACCTTCTTGCGGCTCACTTCGTCACGCGCCGGGTCGGTTTTGATCTGCACCGCCGCGCGCACGAGGTACATCACGTCTTCGCTCTTGGGCTGCACCTTGCCCTTGGACAGCTTGATCGAGTCGTAGAGCTTCTCGACGCGCTCCACCTCGAGCTCCGGGTCAGGCTGAATCTCGAGCAGCTTGCGCAGCGCGGGAATCGCGAACTCGAACTGCTGCTTGATGAAGTAGCGGTTGCCCAGCTTGTCGAGCGCGAGTGAGAACGTGGCGCGCGAGTCGCTGAGCTTTTCGAAATACTGAATGGCGCCCTTCGCGGGGCGCGCCTCGGTGTACGAGTAGACGAGGTCGAGCAGGGCCTCGCGCTTGACCGACAGCGCCTTGGCCACGTCGACGCCGGGCAGGGGAGCCGAAGCCGCCGCAGCCTCGAAGAACGTCACCGCTTCACCGTGGTTCTGCTGGTTGATGCGGATCCACCCCATCTTGTAGCGGGCGAGGTCGTGCACCGGAGACACCGGCGCGTCGAGAATCGCGCGGTAGTGCTCTTCGGCCTGCTTCAGGTCGGCCTTGTCGAACCAGTAGTCACCGAGAATCTGCTCGGCGTCGAGGCGCAACGGTGACGACGGGTACTTCTTGATCAGATCGCCCTGCGTCTTGAGCATCGAGTCGAACTCACCCAACTCGCGCTGCTCGTGCGCCAGGTAGAACGTCACCTTGTCCGCGTCCTTGAAGTCGGGGAACTCGCGGAGGATGCGGTTGTAGATCTGAATCGCCTTCTGCTTGAGCAGCTTGGTTTCCGGAGAAACCATCGCGCCCTTCTGACCCTCGGGCCGCGTCTCGGCCTGCAGGTAGTACACGTAGCGCGACTTCTCGACGTAGAGCTCCGCGAGGCGGAACTGCAGGTCGGGCAAGTACGGAGCGTTGCGGCTCTTGGCGATCAGCTTGTCGGTCTCGCCGATCGAGCGGTCGACCTTGAAGATGTCGCGACGGAGCTTGTCGATCAGCTCCTGCTTCTCGCGCTGCTTGGTGACCAACGGGTTTTCGAGCTTCGAATTCGGAGCGCCTTGCGCCAGCGCGACCGCCAGAACGACATGGAGGGCGATCATTGCGCCGTCTCCTCGATGCAACGCGATTTGAGTGAGAACCGGTAGTCGCGCAGCTCGTCGTTCCAGTACTCGTTGACGAACTTGAAGGCGACCTGGTTGTCCTGAATCTTCTCTTCTTCGAGGAGCGCCACGAGCTTGCTGCCGCGCTTCACGCGCTCGTAGAGCTTCAAGCCGACCTCGTATTCCATCAGGCGCACCTGCTCGGCGGCGCGCAACAACTTGTCGGCTTCGACGCGCACCGACTCGGCGAGACGCTGGTCGTAGATGCGCTGCGCTTCGGCGCGCGCGAGATCGTAGAGCCGCGTCATGTAGCCGAACATGCGATCGCCGAACGTGCCCGCGTAGCGGCCGAGCTGTTCACCTTCGAGCTCGATCGACTCGAGGAACTTGCGCGCGCGCTTGGTGGTGCCGCGCGCCGAAGCAGCACGCAGCAGTCGACCGTCTTTCGCGAGATCTTCACGCTCACGCACCGCTTCGAGCGAGTCGGCGTACTTGCGAGTGAGTTCTTTCGCCGCGCGCTTCGCCGGGAGGTAGTGGCAGAGGTCGCGGTAGATGAGCGCCTTCAAGAGGTACTTGTCGGGCAGGAATTCCTCGCGGAACGAGGGCGCGTCGAGCGTGGTGAGAATGCCCATCGCCGCGTGCACCTGGCCGAGCTGGTACCGCGTCCACGCTTCTTCGAGGTAGAGGGTCGCGCGGCCCGGGTCGAGCTCGGGCAGCTTCACCAGCGCGTACGCCTCGAGTGCGCCCTTGAACTCGTTCTGCTCGTAGCGAAGACGCGCCACGGCGAGCATCGCGTCGTTGCGTGCGTCCTGCGTGAGCTTCTCGTCCTTCGCGAGCTCGAAGAACTGGTCGATCATCTCCTTGGGCAGATCGCGTTTGGCCGAGCGCAAACGCGTGACGAGCATCGCGTACTTCGCGCGGCTCGCCTCGGGCGAGGTCTCGGGCAGCTTGGCGAAGTGCGTGGTGGCCCAGCGCTCGTTGCCGACGCGCAGGTCGACGAGGCCCTGCTGGTAGTGCGCGTAGCCGGCGACTTCTTCGGGCAAGAAGCCGAGGTCGAGCGCGCCGAACACCTGCTCGTCGATCATCACTTCGTCGTGCGGCAGGTCGGTGAGCTTCTGCAGTTCTTCGAGCGCCTTGGGCAACACGGCGGGGTTGCTGCGTTCACGCGCGATGCGCGCCAGGTACACCGCGCCGGCGTGGCGAAGGTTGAGCTCGATGAGCGACTTGGCGAGGAAGAACTGCGCCCACGCATAGTTCTCGTCGGTCGACGGCAGGTTCTCGGTGTAGTCGAAGAGCTTCGGCGCAGCGTCCTTCGGGCGACCGGTGAAGTAGTCGTTGAGCGCTTCATCGAAGATCTTGGGGTCGATCTTCTTCGGCGCCGGAGCGGCCGGCGTGCCCGGCGTCGCGCCCGTCGGAGCAGAAGCGGCAGCAGCAGCTGCGGCGGCGTCACCCACTCCGGCGTCGGCGAGTGCTGCGGCCGCACCCTGCGCGAACGACAGACCACTGAGCACACAGACCAGTGCGGCGAGGAGCCGCGAAGACTTGAGCGTCTTCACTCGGACGCTCCGATGTTGATGCCCAGCGAGAGCGAGAGGGTCATGATGTTCGAGAGCTTCGCGTCACGCAGCGAGAACACGACGTGATCGTCGAGGCCGATGCGAACGCTGAGCACCTGATTCAAATAGATGCGGGTGTGCGCGCCGAGCGTGGGGCCGATGCGGAAATCGGTGGGCGCGGAGAACTTGAAGAACGAGCCGCCGACGCTGAAGAACACCTCGGCGTGCACCACGTAGGTGTTGGCGACCGCGAGCTTTCCGTACAGCGGCTTGAGCAGCAGCGCGGTGCCCGCGTAGATCTGCGGAGCGTCGAACGCGGTGGGCAGGTAGCCGAAGTCGCGCTCCAGTTGCTGACGCAGCGAGGTGCTCAGACCGAAGCTGTAGCCGCCGCGCGCGACTTCCCACGCCAGCGAGTCGCTGAAGTGCGCGGTGTACGAGCCGCCGACGTAGAGGCCCTTGGTGAACGGGTCGAGCGGCAGGAACCCGCCGGTGAGATCGATCTCGTGCATCATCTCGTAGGCGCGTTGCTGAATCGCTTCGGGACCGCGCGCTTCGTCCGTGCCTTGTGCGAAGGCAGGCGCGGCACAGATCGCGGCGATGACGACAAGGAGAGAAGTCTTCACTCGGGCGCTCCGAAGTTGATGGCCAGCGAGAGGGTGGTGGCGAGCACGTTCGAGAACGAAGTCGCGCCGCCGCCGACGGGGACGACCACGTTGTCCGTCACGTCGAGGCGGATGCTGACGTTGTTGGTGAGCACGATGCGCCCACCGCCGCCGACGTTGATGCCGGGGCGGAAGGTGTTGGTGAAGCGAAACAGCGTCGCGCCGAGAATCAGGAACATCTCGCCGTGCACCACGAACGAGTTTCCGACCGCGAGCTTTCCGTGGAACGGCGTCCAGATGAGATCGCTGCCGAAGAAGTACTGCACTTCTTCGAACGCGGTGGGGAGCACCGCGAAGTCGCGCTCGAGTTTCTCTCGCAACCCCGTGCGCGCCGCGTACGAATACGCGAAGCGACCGATGGTCCACGCCACGGTGTCCGAGAAGTGCGCGGTGTACCCGACCTGCGCGTAGAGCCCGACGTAGAAGGCGTCGAGCGGGAGCACGCCGACGCTGATGTCGAGCTCGTGCACCATGGTGAACGCGCGATTCTGAATCGCTCTCGTCGACCCGGGATTTTCGAGCTCCTGAACCTGAGCCGAGGCGATCGCCGGGGCCAGCAAACACGACACGATGAGTGCTCTGAGCACGTCAAATCTCCACTGGTGCAGGGCGGACTTGAACGAACGAAATGACCGACGGATGAAAGTCGTTGGTCACCAGGAGTTCAACAATGAAGTTGCGAGAGGGGCGAAGCGCGTCGCGATCAGTAGCCGACGCTGTTGAACATGAACGGGTACGTGATCACCACGCCCGCTCCCTTCGCCGGAGGGAAGCGCCACGTCTTCAACGACGCGAGGATACAGCTCTCGACCGCGGCGCTCTGCATCGTCGACGACTTGGTCTTCGCGTAGCCGACGCTGCCTGACGTCGTGATCTGCCACTCGAGAACGATCTTGCCGGCGAGGCCAGGCGTCTTGAGCAGCGCGCGCTCGTAGCAGCTCGACACTTCGTGCAAGTGCGAGTTGATGACCTTGGCGACGGCTTCCTTGTCGATGGTGCCCTGCGCGCCGATGTTGCGCGTCGCAGCGCGCGTCACCGTGCCGGCCACCGAGCCCTTGCCGATGTTGCCGGCGCCGAGCGCACCGATGCCGCCGCCGCCCTTGCCGCGCAGCAGCTCAGCGCCCTTGATGCCCATGCCGCCCGCGCCACCGCCGCCGAGACCGAACGTGCCGATGCCGGCGTTGGCGATCGGCGCCTTGCCGATGAGGCCCGAGAGCTTGAAGTCGTTCTTGGCGTTCTTCGCGCCGGGGCCGGAGCCGAGCTTGTCGACCGCGGCGAGCAGGTCCTTCATCGCGGGGCCGGCGGCGGCGAGCTTCTCGATGCTCTTGAGCGCCTTCTTCGTTTCCTGCGGCACCGGCTTGGGAAGTTCCTTCGCCACCTTGGGCTCGGGCTTCTTCTCTTCCTTCTTCTTGATCTTCTCGACCTTCTCTTCGAGCTTCTTCTTCTCTTCGGGTTTCGGCGGAGCGATCAACTTCACCGCGACCGGCGAGAGCGTCTTGCCCGTGAAGTCGGCTTCGGCCGGCATCTCGGCGAAGTAGAAGACGAACGCACCGAACGCGCTGACGAACAGCGAGAGCACCGCCAACAACAGCCACGGCATGCCCTTCAGCGGGTTGGTGAACGGCTTGGGAATCGCCGGCTGCACGTACGCCATCAGCAGCACGTCGCGACCGGTGGTGAAGCGAACCGCGTGGCCCGTGCCGAGCGTCACGCAGCGACGCGAGTCGGGAGCGGTCTCGAGCGTCTCGAGCTGCACCGGGTAGAACTTGCCGTCCTGCGCGCGGCGCTCGACGGCGGCTCCGGGCGGAACGTAGACGCGGTAGAGGTCGGCCTTCTGCTCGGCGAAGACGAAGTTCGGCTCTTCGAGCGGGAAGCCGAAGAGCGGCAGCCCGGCTTGGTCACTCGGGCCGGCGATCAGCTTCTTCTTCGCGTCGATGGTCTTGTACGAGTTGGCGTACTTGCGGACGTCGCCCCAGTAGAGCTCGACGAAGAGGTGGGGGCGGCCCTTGCCTTCGTTCGACGACGGAATGCTCGGTGAGAAGCGGCCCTGCGGCGCGGCCTTCTGCGGAGCGTGACCGCGCGCACCGTGCGCCGGAGCAGCGGGCTTCTGCGCTTGCGGAGCAGCCTTCGCGGGCTGATGCGCGGGAACCGGAGCGGGCTGATGCACGCGCGCCTGCACCGTCGCGGCTTGATGACTTGCCGGAGCGTCGGGCATCGGCAGCGGCATCGTCATCAGCTCTTCGTCGGGCGACGAGCGCTGCGCGGTCGGCATCTCGAGCAGCTCAGAACCGAGCGCGACGCTTTCGGTGCGCGTCTCCGCCTCTTCAGACGGAACCGGGCGGAGGTGACGCGCGGCCGCGGGCTCAGCGCCCTGCGGCGCGGTGCTCATGCGGCGATTGCTGACGACGGTCGAGGGCGCGGCTCCACGAGCGGGAGTCGGCTGTTGCGGCGGAGGCGCAGGAGCCGGCGCGACCGCACGCGGCGCGGGCGCAGGCGCGGCCTTGGCGGGAGGAGCAGCCGGCGGCGGCGCACCACCACCGAGCAGCGCTGCGACCTCGGGCGGCGGGCCGGGCTTGGTGGCGGGCTTCTGGCCCATCACACGAATCTTCAGCGTGAAGGGGCCGCAGGCGATCTCGTCGACGGGGCGCACTTCACACGCGCTGACCTTGTGACCGTTGACGAAGGTGAGGCCACGACCACCGTCTTGAATCGCGGCACGGCCGTTCTGGAAGTACAGCGTCGCGTGGCTGGCGGCCACGCTCGGGTCGTCGAGCTTGAGATCGACTCCGTCACCCGAGCCCAGGGTGTATTGGCCGGGCACGAAGACTTCCGTCCCTACCAACAGGCCGTCGCGCATGATGACGACCTGCAGAACAGTCGGTTGAGCGCTCAAAGGCTGCTCCTCTGGAAAACCTTCAAGTGTCGTAAAGCGAGCCGACGATCTCGTCCCGGAAGTTCTCGCGCTTCCGGATCATCGAGCGAATCTTCAATTCCTTGCGGTCGTAGAGGTAGACCGCGCCCGACTTGTTCGACTGGCCCTGGATCAGACGGTCGTCGAAGTCGATGCGAGTCGGGCCGCGCACGGACGGCGCTCCACCACCACCGGAGTCACCGGCAGGTGCAGGAGCAGCGGCTTCGGGCGCAGGCGCGGCAGGTGCTGGAGCCGCTGGTGCCTTTTTCGCTGCGGCAGCAGGCGCTTTTTTCTTCGGGCCTGCGAGAGCCGGAGTGCTGAGAATCACGATCGCGGAAAGCGCGAAGAGTATCGGGCGCATGGGAACCTCTCGATGAAAGCTAAGGCTGTGCCACGGCGTCAAGGAAGACTGCGGGGTGATCTCGTCATGGATGCGAGGGGAACTCCCCACGAAATGAGGAGGACACTCAACCCATGTGCTACTCGCTCCCACGTGACGGCACATCGCATCGTTCTTCCTCTGTTGGTGTTGGCGCTGGGCTGCACGAACGCAGACACGAAGGCCGACGCTGCGGTTCCTCCGAGCGCAACGGGCGTCGATGCGGGTGCGGCCTCAAAGGCGATCGTGCTGCAGATCGGCCCGCGCCTGCTCTCGAATCAGACCAGCCAGCCGATCTCGATCACGCTCGGTGATGGCGCGCCGAAGCTGAGCGCGCAGACGAAGCTGGTGCTCGGCGCTCCGGTTTCCAAAGTGCTCGACCTGATCGTGATCGACGATCGCCACGCCTTCACGCGACTGCCTGCGGGCCTCGAGCTGGGCGTGATGCCCGAGGTGCTGGTCGACGCGAAGCTGAGCGGAATCGACGCGAGCACGAAGCTGCGGCTGATCAACGACACCGTCTTTCCTGATCTCACCGCGTTCGTGGTGACGAGCGACGCGAAGACCGCGCTCGCCGTGAGCGGCCCGACCGACACCGTGTACGTCGTCGATCTCGTCGCTGGCACCACCAAGAGCGTGACCGTCGCCGACGGCCCGTCGGCGATCGCGCTGTGGAAGGAAGGGAAGAACGACTGGGCGGTCGTCACTCATCTCTATTCAGCCGAACTGACGCTGTTCTCGCTCGCCGACCCGCAGGTGAAGAAGAGCGTGCCGGCTCCGGTGATGAGCGCCGGGCTGATCATTCAGGGCAACACGGCTTACGTCGCCGAGCAGGCGCGCGACTCGGTCGTGGCGATCGATCTGGTGGCGGGAAAAGAAACGTGGCGCACGCCGGTGGCTCCCAACCCGCGCGAGCTGGCGATCGCCGGCAAGTCGCTGGTCGTCGGTTCGCTCGCCACGGGCGCGCTGGAGTGGCTCGATCTCGCGACCGGCGCGCCGAGCGCTTCGCACGAGCCGAAGCCCGGCACGCCGATCGTCGGAGGCACCACGGCGAAGTACGGCGCGTTCGTGATGAACGGCAAGGCGCCGCGCGATCTGGCGTGGTCGTCGTCGCTCAAGCAGCTCTTCGTGGCGTCGATCGGCCCGAACATCGGCCCCAACCCCGACAAGATGGAAGTGTCGATGAACGGTGGCGTGGGCGTGGTCGACGCGACGAAGGGGTGGTCGCGCCACCTGGGCTTCGGCGCTGGCGTCACCGAGTCGCTCGCCATCGACGAAGCGCGCGGCCTCATCTACGCGAGCGACGTCAGCCTCGGCCTCATCCGCGTGCTCGACGGCAAGAAGCTGATCAAGAGTGACGCCGACGCGAGCAAGGCGTTGGTGCAGGAAGTCGCGCTGCGTTTGCCGGTCGGCTTCCCGCTGGTGCGGCCGGAAGCCGACTTCAACGTGCAGGGCCGCGCCGGCCCTTCGCTCGAGACCGGGCCGCGGCAGATCGCGCTCAGCGCCGACGGCAAGACGCTCACCGTGCTCGAGCGCTTCACGTGCATGATCACGCAGCTCGACGTCGCGAAGCAGGGCAAGGCCGAGTGGAAGAAGCAGGTGAAGGTGTGCGACGCGCTGCTGCCGTTGCCCAATCGCCGGCTCGGCCAGATCCTCTACCACGCTGATCTCGGGCGCACGGCGATGAGCTGCGACGCGTGCCACATCGATGGTCACGGTGAAGGCGTGCTCTTCGAGAAGACCAACCCGCTGCGCATCTACCGCAGCACCACGATACGCGGCAGCCGCGAGACGCCGCCGTACTTCACGCCTGCGTCGACGTTCTCGATGGGCGAGACGATGAAGGTGGTCGGCGGTCGCAACCGCTTCCACAACCCCGACCCCTCGCCCGAAGAGATCGACGCGCTGACGTTGTACGGCTCGCTGATTCCGACGCTCCCGAACCCGTTCGTCGGCGCCGACGGAGCGCCGGTCGAGTCACTGCTCTTGCCCGACGGTCGCACCGGCAACCCCCGCAAGGGCCTCGCGCTCTTCGAGGGCAAGGCAGGGTGCGTCGGCTGTCACCCCGCGCCGCAGTACACGATGGATCAAGATGCCGAGACGCGCGGCAAGTTCATCGACGTCGGCACGCCGCACTTCATGCCGCTGCGCGAAGAAATGCAGAACGTTCGCTTCGAGGGGTTCGGCACCCCGGCGCTCGTCGGCTCGTGGGACGTTTTTCCCATGCTGACCACCGGCCTCGCGGGTCTCGCCGTGAAGGACGACGGTTCAGTGCGGGTGGACACTCGCTTCCCGTTGCGCACGGCAATCGAGAAGTGGGCTCCGACGCACGGTCACGCCGACGCGCTCAGTGATCAGGAGAAGGACGATCTCCTCGCGTGGGTCATGTCGCTGTGAGTCCCACCCACCGCTGAGACTTCGAAAACGCGCACGACGCGCGGTTGTGTACAGTCCGCGCCATGAACGTGAGACGGCTGCTCGCTCTCCTCGTCGCGTTGCTCGCAGGTTCGTGTACCGACGTCGGCATCATCGCCGCGGGTGCGGGTGGTCCTGCCGGGCCTGATCGCGCGGAGCTCAAGGGCACGGCCTGCGTGCCGCTCGCAGCGGGTGAGTCGTTCCCGGTGAAAGTGGTGTTCGCCATCGAGGGCGGAGCGGGCACCGACCCCATGCTCAAGGGCGGCATCGTCAACGCCATCAACAACGTCACGTCGCAGTTCTCGACGCCCTACATTTCGTTCGCCATCGTCGGCTACCACACCATCGCCACCGGCTTTCAGGGCAGCTTCACGCGCGACGCGAACCTGCTCTCGACGGCGCTCACGCAATACAACTCGAACCAGGAAGGCGGCCCGGTTTCGCACCGCGCGCCGTTGAAGCTCGCGCACTCGCTCATCTCCGGCGACATGCAGACGGGCTGCAAGGGCATCGTCGCGCGCACCCGCTACTACGTCGTGCAGATCATGCTGTCGCCCGACACCTCGTGTAACAACCGCGCGTTCAACCCTGGCATCGACCCGCGCTGCAACGCGTTCCTCCCTCGCGACTTCGAGTGCAGCGGGTGCGAGCTCGGCGTGGTGACCGAGGAGCTGAAGGATCTCGCCAAGCGCTACAACGCCGGCGAAGTCACGGTACAGCCGGTGATCATCAACCAGACGCCGACTGGCGACCCCAACACCATCTTCGAAGGAGCAGCCATTGCCCGCGCTGGCGGCACCGAGCTGATTCAGACGGGGCTTCCCAGCCCGACGGGCATGGGTGACTCGCTCACGCGCGTGCTCGCTTCGCTCAACTACGCCTCGCTGCAGCGCGATCTCATTCTCAAGCGGCTGATCGCGATGAACCGCAACACGCTCTCGCGCAACGGCGCGGTGCTGATCGATTCAGACGGAGACGGCATCTCGGACGACGACGAGACCAACCTCGGCCTCGACCCGACCAACGTCGACTCTGATGGCGACCGGCTCGGCGACGGCGTCGAGCAGCGCATGGGCTTGCCGAACCTGTTCACCGACGATGGTTCGAACCGCAACGTGATCAGCGGCTGCAACGTCGAGCAGGACACCGACGGCGATCGCTTGAACGACTGCGAAGAGCGCGTGCTCGGCACCGACGGCTGCATCGCCGACACCGACGGCGACGGGCTCGGCGACCTCGTCGAGTTCTTGAGCGCCACCAACCCGCTCATCGCCGAAGATCTGAAAGACGACGATCGCGACGGGCTCACCAACATCGGAGAAGTCGTCGCGCACACCGACCCGATCTCGGCCGACATCGAGTTCCAGAAGGAAAGAGGTGTCGGCTACTCGGTGGTGCGCGTCGAAGACACGCCCGACGGCCGCGCTTGCTACGACATGAACATCTACAACATCACCGTGGTGGGCACGCAGGCGCGCCCGTCGCCTGATGGTTCGGGCCTGGTGATCCCCAAGGGCACGAACGAGATCTTCGTCTTCATGCAGGTCGGCCGCGACAACGACCCTCGAGGCACGGGTATCGGTCGGCTCTTCGTTCCGTTGGTGACTTTCACTCCACCGGCGACCCGCAGACCGCGCGGAGTGCTTCAGTTCACTGATGATGATTTCGTGAACGGCTACTGAGGGTGAGGGCCCCGCTCCACACGCTCGACGAGGGGTGCGCCCCCCAGAATTCGCCGCTCACCGTTGCAACCCGCTGATCCAGCTGAGCTCTCCGAGTGGATCTCAAATTGCTCTACGGACCTGCGCTTCGTTTTCCTCGTTGAAAGGAGTCGCACATGCAGAAGTCACTGATGGTTCTCGCGGTTTGTAGCGTGCTTGCGCTGCCCGCCTTCGCTCAGAGCCCGAACGGCGCGAACAACCCGGAGTGCCTCGGCTCGTCGTGCGGTCGCCCGAAGGAAGAGGGCGGCGGTTGCGGCTGCGGCTGCGGTTGCTCGGTGTGGGTCGCGATGACGGACGACGGCCAGACGCTGGCGTACACGGACGACGCGGACGGCGACGGCAAGTCGGACGACGCGGACAACTGCGCGTTCGCGAGCAACCGTGACCAGCTCGACGGCGACGGCGACGGCGTCGGCGACGCGTGCGACAACTGCGCTGCGGCGTCGAACTTCGGTCAGCTCGACACGGACGGCGACGGAATGGGCGACGGCTGCGACGTCGACATGGACGGTGACTCCATCGAGAACGCGCTCGACAACTGCCCGTCGATTCCGAACCGTGACCAGCTGAAGACCAACCCCTCGGCTTCGCTCGGCAACGTCTGCAACCCGGACGACGACGGCGACGGCGTGGCGGACACCATCGACGTGTGCCCCTTGCTCCCGAACCCGGGCAACACCCCGCTGGTCGACGCGCGCTGCAACGCGGACGCTGACGGCGACAACGTGTCGGACACCTTCGACAACTGCATCGCGAACGTGAACGCGTCGCAGCTCGACACCGACCTCGACGGCATGGGCGACGTCTGCGACCTCGACATGGACAACGACGGCATCCTGAACACGGCCGACAACTGCGCGCTGCTCCGCAACCGTCAGCAGCTCGATGACGACGGCGACGGCCTCGGCGACGGCTGCGATGCGAAGTACTGCGTCGTCATCGACCCGAACAACAAGGAAGACTGCCTCGACCCGAACGGCCCGTTCCGCGTGCACGCGGGTGGTCAGATCACCCTGAAGGCCGGCGAGAAGTTCCGTCTCCCGCTGTTCGCCAACCGCAACGGCGCCGCCATCGAGTACTCGTGGACGGTGAAGACCCGCCCGAACGGCAGCAAGGCCGCGGTCGTGAACCCGGAAGGCGTCGTGTCGACCTCGCGTCACTGGCAGTACGCGTACCTGGACGGCAACGTCCCGACGTTCACCGCTGACGTCGACGGCACCTACGACATCCAGCTGCAGGCCAAGCTGGCGTTCGCTGACCGCGCGTACCCGCAGAACCGTGATGCGACGTCGAGCCTCCAGCTGAACGCGTCGCCTGACGGCAACGGCGTCCGTGGCTGCAGCGCGATGCCCATCGACGCATCGCTCGCCGCGCTCGGCCTGGGCCTCCTCGCCCTCGCCCGTCGCCGCCGCAGCTAAGCGACTCGCAAGACCTCGATTCACTTGAGCCCCTCGTCAGCGATCGCTGACGGGGGGCTCGGTCGTTGATTAAAGTCTTCAGTTTCCCGGCCGGAAAATTTCAAAGCCCGAGGTCGCGATGAGAGCACTCGTTGGTTGTTTCGTCGGTTTCCTGCTCATCGGCTGCAGTGATGCGCTCGTCGAGAAGCGCCAGGTCGACGACATCAACGTCGACGACAAGCTCGGCGTCTCCGGCCGTGTCTGTACGTCGCTCCCCGATCCTTCGGGCTTCCCCGTGAAGGTCGTGTTGATCGTCGACCAGTCGGGTTCGATGTGCATCTCCGACCCGCCGGGCAGCCAGCAGTCGCCTGGCTTCTGCGAGATGTACTCGACGGTGCCGCCGGGCGTGACGCAGCCCGCGCGCGTGCGTGCGCTCAACCGCCTCCTCGATCAATTCAGCAACGCGCCGAACATCGAAGTCGCGCTCGTGCCCTTCGAGACCAACGTGAAGGGCGTGTGGCCGCCCGTCGCGGGTCAGCGCTTCGCGCGCCCTGACGCCACGCTGCGAAACCGCGTCAACACGCTGCAGGCCGAGCTCGGCAAGGGCACCGACTACCAGGGCGCCCTCGCGTACGCGTACGGCCTCATCGGCAGCGACATCACCGCCACCGAGATGGCGACGCCTGAAGTGTTGCCGCGCACGAAGTACGTCGTGGTGTTCCTCACCGACGGTGTGCCGTTCCCGAAGTGCGCCGGCAACGACCGCCTCACCGTCTACGCCGACGATCTCCACCCCGAGCTCACGTGGGCCGACTCGTACGGCGCCGGTGACTTCTGCAACCTCATCGACCCGATGGACCCCGACGCTATCACCGGCTTCGTGGCGGGCACCGACCGCAATCAGAACTACCAGCTCTTCAGCTACGTGAAGCAGCTCGTCGATCTGAAGGACCAGTACAACGTCGGCGACGTTCGCCTGCACACGGTGCTGATGTTCAACGAAGAATCGGTCACCAACTGCGGCCCCATCTGCCAGGACGTCTACGGCCAGTACGTGCGCTGGCCCGGGCCGACGATGGTTCCCAACGGCCCGGCGGCCGCCAAGAGCATCGCCGCGTGGACGCTGCAGCAGCTCGCGCTTCGCGGCAACGGCGTGTACCAGGAGTTCCAGAACTTCTCGGGCCTCGCCCAGCTGAACCTCGGCGTGCTCGACTACTCCTCGCTCGCTTCGAGAAACGTCATGAAGTCGCTCGTGCTGCAGTCGCTCTCGAGTGAGCCGGGCTTGAATGGCCGCGAAGTCGACAGCGACGGTGACGGCACCACCGATCTCTTCGACAACGACTTCTCGAACAAGACGAACAAGTTCTTCGCAGACTCCGACGGAGACGGCTTCGACGACACGTTCGAGATTCGTCGCTTCACCGACGGCTTCCGGCCCGATCAGAAGGACGGGCGCGGCTGTGACCCGATGTCGCCGCTCACGCGCAATTGCCAGATTCGCGACACCGACGGCGACGGGCTCTCGCAGTACGCCGAGACCTACTTGAAGACGCGCGCCACGCTCGTCGACTCCGACGCCGACGGCATCCCCGACGGCATGGAAGTGAAGTACGGCCTCGACCCGGTCACGCGGTTGATCACCGACATCGACACCGACGGCGACGGCATGTCGGACTACAACGAGTTCCGCATCGGCTCGAACCCCATCGTGAGCGACAAGTCGTTCCAGGAAAAGTCGCCGTACCAGTACTCGATCACCTCTGAGACGCAGGGCGATGGTCGAGTCTGCTACGACTTCCGTGTGACGAACCTGCAGCTGGTGACTCCGCCGAACCGCGTCGGTGCGACGCAGGGCTACAACCTCTTCAAGGTGTGGTTCGCCGAAGCGCCCGAGAGCGGCGTGGCGACCGACTATGGCGTGTGGAAGGCCGCCTGCTTCTGGGCGCAGTACGACCCGCCGTCGGTGCGCAACCCGGCCGGCCCCGAAGTGCCTCCGCTCGCTGACGGCGACTTCACGCAGCCGTTCAACATCGATGACCCGGCCGAATACGACGTCACGTGCCTCGGCACGAAGCCGTCTTCGGGGACTCCCTGATGCTCAGCAACACCGCCGTTCGTGCCGCGCTGGCTGCCTTCGTCGCAGGCCTGCTCCTCGCGGCGTGCACCAACACGTATCTCTACGACGAGCGTCGTGAAGACAACCTGCCGCGCGATCGCAACCTGACGCTCACCGGTCAGTTCTGTACGCCGTCGCCCAACCAGGTGGTGCGGCCGATCAAGATCGTCATCGCGATGGACGCGTCGCAGTCGATGTCGGTGACCGACCCCAACGGCACGCGCGCCACGGCAGCCATCAACCTGCTCGACAACCTGCCGCAGGAGCCGGAGATCAGCTTCGTGGTGCTGCTGTTCGCCGGTTCGACGAGCGCGTGGCTGTCGCGCAGCGGCATGGCCGACTTCGATCGGATCATCGACTACACGCCGACCGATCGCACCAACCTGCGCCAGCGCATCCTCAACTTCACGGCGCCGGGCAACATGACGAACCGCGACTCCACCGACTTCGTCAAGCCGCTCTCTGACATCTACGCGCTGATCAACGGTGACCTCGCGGCCTCGCGCCTCATGAACGCCAACGACGAGACGCGGCCGCGCTACTCGGTGATCTTCCTTTCCGACGGTCAGCCGACCAACAACCAGGACGACGAGCTGCTGTGCGGAGACGCGGTGCGCCGCATCCGCCAGCTGAAGGATCTCGCCGACGACGTGAAGGTGAACACCGTGCACGTGTTCACGCCGTCGCAGCCCATCGCCTCGTCGGCCTGCAACTTCGACGCGGGCATCGTCGTGCCCCAGGGCAACGGCTGCGCGATCCCCGATCTCCCGCCGGGCAGCTGCCCGCTCTTGATCGTCAACCAGAACGCCGAGCGCCTGTACCGCATGAGTCTGCTGGGCGGTGGCGACTTCCGCGACTTCCGCAACAACGAGCCGATCAACTTCCTCAACTTCCAGTTCGGTCAGGTGCGGCGCAACTTCGTGTTCGACAAGCTCATCGTGTCGAACTTCTCGGCGCGCGCCGGCAGCCCCGATGATGGTGGCGACACTGACAGCGACGGTTTGTTCGACTCGGAAGAGATCGCGCTCGGCACCTTGCCCTGGGTGGCCGACACCGACACCGACGGTTTCTCGGACGGCGTCGAGGTATTCGCGCAGTCGCGCGGCGGCACGTTCGACCCGGCGCAGGTGCCACTGGCTGACGGCGGCGGCATCGACTTCGGCTGCCCGCCCGAACTGCGCGGCGTCGATTCAGACTGCGACACGCTCAGCGACTGCGACGAGCAGATCATCGGCACCAACGCGCAGCGCATGGACTCCGACGACGACGGCATCTCGGACGCGGTGGAGTTCAAGCTCTCGGCGCAGCCCAGCTCGAAGGACCTCGCGCAGGACCCCGACAACGATCAGCTCGACACGGGTGAAGAGCTCACCATGCACATGGACCCGCTGGTGGTCGATTCAGATTTGTTGTCGGTGAAGGGCTACCGCTACGAGATCGTGAAGTCGGCGGGCCTCGACGAGCAGGGTCGCCAGTGCTGGACCTTCAACGTCAGCAACGTCGGGCTCACCAACACCATCCCCGACACGCGTGACGCCGGAAACCCCGACGGCGGCCCCGACCTGTTCCGGCGCGGTGCAGGGTTCAACGACCTCTTCGTCACCTTCTCGATGAAGGCCGGCGACGACCCGACCGCCCGCACCGCGCTGCGCAGCTTCAGGCACACCACGTCGCGCTATCCGGTCGGTGGCATCAAGTCTCCGCACGACGGCGTCATTCGGATTCAGCCCGATGATTTCGTGGCAGGCTGCCGCACCGCAGTTCAGTCCACTCCCTGATTTCGACCCTTCGGCCGGCAATCTCCCGAGCGTCTCTCCCATGCGAACTCACGCCCTTCTTTCGTTGTCCGTTGTCTGTCTGTTGTTGTGCGGCTGTCCGCCTCCGCCGACGGAATGCATCGACGGGACGGAGCCTTCGTGCCCTGACGCCGGTGGTCTCCCGCCGGACTTCTGCAACTCGAAGGAAGAGGCCGAAGCCGACTCGACGAATTGCCACCTCACCGTCGGCACGATGTGCGAGCGAAAGAGCGACGTCTACATCAGCCGACTCGGTGACGGAGGCGTCGACCAGGACTGGTACTTCGGCGTCACGCCCGCGAACCTGACGCCGCGCTCCTTGCTGCACGTGACCGGCGGCTACCTCGTGCCGCAGACGGCAGTGAACTTCTCACTCAACGTGCTGAAAGACCCGGGTGGCGGAGGCGCGCTGACGACCGTGGCCAACGGCGTCGACTCGCACGGTGCCGCGGCCCCCAAGCCCGTCGATCTCATCGTTCCGTTCAGCGAGTCGAACGCGCGGCTGTTCGTGGTGGTGGGCGACCAGGGCGCCAACGGCCCGCCGAAGGTCGACAACCGCAACACCTACTCGGTGTGCATGCAGATCCTCGACAACCCCGATCAGAACGAGCCCAACGACATGACGCCGACGGTGATCCCGCTGGCGGGCAACATGGGCACCGCCGGTGGTTTCCTCGCCACCAACGACGACGTCGACAACTTCCAGTTCGCGGTCGGTGGCAGCGGTCGCCAGATCCTCTACCTGCACATCACTGAGATGGGCATGCACCCCACCAACCCGCCGCCACCGTTCCGGCTCTCGTACACGCTGTTCGCTCCGGGCGCGGGCGGCATGGAGGTGCCGATCTCCGAAGGCGTGATGGACAACGACTTCCTGCCCATCGACATGGCGACCGCGCGACTGGTCGGCATGACCGGCAACTACCGCCTCGAGATCAAGGGCTTCAAGCCGTCGGGCAGCACGCTGCCGGTGAAGGGCGATCTTCGTCTCAACTATCTCGTCGAGGTGCGCATTCTCCCCGACCTCGACACGCTCGAGCCCAACGACACGCAGGCGACGGCGCGCGCGGTGACGCTCAACATCGGCGGCTCGCAGACGCTCACCGGCAAGATCGCCACCGTGCCCGACGAAGAGTGGTTCCACATTCAGCTCCCGGCTCGCGCGGGCGCTTCGACGCTGCGCTACCGCGTGAACGTCGCGACCGCGGGTGGCCGGTACGCGCCGCTCACCGGCACTCCGTCGCGTCAGCTGCGGTTGATGCAGGTGGTGACGACCGGAGCGACGCCCGCCGACCAGCTCAACAACTGCAAGAACAACGTGATGGTGTGCCCGCGCGCCGAAGACGCACCGCTCGCGCTCGTCGATTCAGTCTGCAACAGCGCGACGCCGCCGCTGTGCGTGTGGGCCGAGCGCAACGAAGAGCGCCCGCGACTGGCCGACCTGCGCAACATGACGGGCGCGGTGCCCGTGCCGGCGAACCAGGCGACCGACTGGTACCTCTTCTTCCGCGACGAGGGCGTGGGTGCTTCGAAGTACGCCGACGATCGCGATTGGACGCTGACGCTCGAGTGGCGTGACGACACCGACGAGACCTTGCCGTCGCCGCGCACGGCGAACTTGAGCGGCTCGACCACCGTGTCGTCGGGCGAGCTCTCGTACGGCTACGGCTTCCCCCACCGCCAGTGCCCCGGAGGCTGCGTGCTCGTCGACCCCGATTGGTTCGAGCGCCCCGAGGCGCTGCGCGGCGTGGAGGACTACGACGCCGTCACCACCGACCGCGACCTGTTCGAGTTCAGCTTCGGCGGAGCGACCGGCGATCAGAGCTGGGAGGTGTCGTGGGATCTCGAGCACCCCGACGGAGGCACCGAGCCGCCGGGTCAGCTCGCGTTCGACATGTGGTTCTGCGGCTCAGGCATGGACTCGCAGCACTGCGCGATGTCGGACGAGCGCATCATGGGCTTCACCGACGATCAGCTGACGCCGTGGTACCTGCCGCAGAGCCAGGCCAACGCCACCGCGCTCTTCACCAAGCAGAACATGGGCTCGTTCACGCGCTACACGGTCGAGCCCATCGGCTGCCCCTGTCATTCAGCGCAGCGCGTGGCCACTGGTCACTTCTTCATCGACATGGTCGCGCTGTACCGCACCTCGAACGCGCCGATTAAGTACCGCGTGAGTCAGCGCATCGTCGCGTACCCGGGCGGCGGCTTCACACGCGATGGCGGCGCCGGCACGTGCCCGGTCGCGGCGGCCGACGGTGGTGCAGTGGGCTGCGGCTTCGCGAACTGAAGAAGACACGAAAAACCTCTCCTCGCGCGGAGCGAGGAGAGGTTCTGGGTGCAACTCGAAGTGGAACCGCTCTTAAGGGCCGCCGTCGACGCGGTAGCAGGCGCTCACGCCACCATCGGTCGGCACGCCGCAGCCGCTCAACCCGAACGTCTTCATCGGCGCGTTCTCGGCGTTGCTCGACATGGTGATCGTGCCGCTGTACCGCTTGCTCTCGGTCGGCGCGAAGATCACCCGAATGTAGAAGTACTTGTTGCCCTTCACCGCGGTCGGGAGCGTGTCGGGCTCGGTGGTGACCTGGAACTCGCTGTCGCCGGTGTAGTTCACGGTGGTGACGTTCAAGTCAGCGATGCCGCCGTTGCGGATGATGAGCGAGTCTTGCGGCTTCTGACCGATGAAGGTGCCGCTCCCGAATTCCTGCGCGAAGCCGAGGCTGTCACGGTCGGGGCAGACCTGCGGTTTTTCGGTCAGCGTGTCGGGATCGCACGGAACTGGCGGCTTCCCACATGCGGCGAAACCCGAAAGAATCGCCAGAGTGGTCAAGCCGACGAGCAACGTTCGCTTCATGATGTCCTCTTTCCAAGAAGGGCTTTGACGGCGTGAAACTACTTCAACAGCTCGGGCTCGTCGCGATTGTTGCCGTGGTGAGCGGCTGCAGCGTGCGCGAACAATTCATCGGAACGCGAATCGAAGATGGCTGCGACGGCGAGTGGAACGTGTGCGCCACGACGGTCGGCTGCTTCGTGGGCGATCGCAGCTACGTCGAGGGCCGGTTTCCCGGGAAGAACTCGGTCGGCATTCAGCTCTTCGAGCCTTCCGAAGTGACGGTCACCGTCTTCTTGTTCGAGACGGCCGGCGCCGGTGAGCAGACGGTCTTCAACTTCTTCGAGCCGAGCTGCAGCAGCCGCATTCGTCGCGAAGTGACCGGCCGCACCATGGTCGGCGAGTCGGAAAAGGTGGGCTGGGTGGCGCGCAAGGCCGAGCTGTCGGGCGTGGGCGATCACCTGATCGAGGTCGAGAGCGATTCGCGCACCCGCTACCTGATGAAGATCGACGTGCTGCCGCTGCGCCTGCGCGACGTGATGTGAGGTCACTTGCCGTCCTTCTTCAGGCGCGCAATCAGCTTCGACGCGACGCGGAAGGAATTGGCGGCGATGGTGAGCGTCAGCGGCACGCCACCGCTGGTGGGCAGGAAGCTGCCGTCGACCACGTAGAGGTTCTTCACCTGGTGTGAGCGGCAGTCGGCGTCGAGCACGCTGGTCGCCGGGTCTTTGCCGAAGCGACAGGTGCCGCCCTGGAGAATGGTGGTCTCTCCGGCGGTCCCCACGCGATCGATGCGATCGGGCTTGAGCTGCTGGAGCACTTCTTCTCCGCGCTCCACGAGGAACTTCGTCATCGTGAAGTCGAGCTCGTGGCGCTTGATGGTGATGGCGGCCGCCGGCAAGCCGAACTTGTCCTTCACGCTCGGCTCGACGCTCACGTAGGTCTGATCGTTCGAGAGGAACTCGCCGTAGATCTCGAACTCGAGAATGCGGCTGTCCTTGTACTCGCGCAGCTTGTCCTTGAGCGCCTTGCCGAAGATGCCGCGCTCTCCCTTCTTCGCCATGCCGACGGCCGCGAAGATCGGGTTGGGGTGCGCCCACATGAAGCCCAGCGTGCCGCCCTTGCGGAAGCCGAAGCGATCGTCGGGCAGCACGTAGAAGTCCTGCAGGCTGCGGTTGATGAACGGAGCGGTCGAGGTGAGCCACGGCAGCTCGGTGCCGCGCTTGCTCACCGAGAACGTCGCCTTGCTCTGGCCGAAGCTCGAGAAGAGCAGGTTCTTGCCGACCAGCCCGTTGTTGTTGCCCAGACCGCTCGGGTACCGCGCCGACTTGCTGTTGAGCAGCAGGCGTGCGCTTTCGACGGCGGTGCACGAGCTGACGATGATGGTGGCCGGCTGTTCCTGCGTGACGCCGTCTTGATCGAGGTACAGCACGCTCTTCGCGTTGCCCTTGTCGTCCACCGTGATCTCGGTGGCCATGCACTTGGGCCGCAGCTCGACGTTGTTGGTGGCGAGCGCCGCGGGAATCAGCGACGCGCCGGTGCTGCTCTTGGCGCCGTGTTCGCAGCCGTAGCTCCCGCACAGCGTGCAGTACACGCACGCGTCGCGCCCGCGGTACGGGCGGCTGATGATGCCGCGCGCGGTGGGAATGGCGTGCCAGCCGAGCGACTTCGCCGCGCCTTCGATCGCTTCAGCAGCCGGCGCGTGGGCGAGCGGCGGCAACGGGTAGTTGCCCTTGCGCGGCTCGAGGAACGGGTGGGGCACCGCGTTGCCGCTGACGCCGAGCTCCGCCTCGGCCTGGTCGTAGAACGGCTCGAGGTCTTTGTAGGTGATGGGCCAGTCGACGACGTTGCTGCCCTTGGGCGCGCCGAGCTCGGTCTTCTGGCGAAAGTCGACCGGCTTCATTCGATAGAAGTAGCCGCTCATGTGCACCGTGCCGCCGCCGACGCAGTTCGCGGTCCACGCTTCGTTGGTGCGCGTGTACGGCTGATCAGCCATGCGCCACAGGTGCGGCTCGTCCCACGGGAGCGGCATGAAGAAGTTGCGCCGCGAGTTGAGGATCTCGTCGTGAACGAAGTCGGCCTGCTGGTACCACGCGCCCTTCTCGAGAATGACGACCTTGAAGCCCGCGCGCCCCAGCTCGAGCGCGAGCGGAGCGCCACCTGCGCCTGAACCGATGATGCACACGTCGACTGAATCGCGCGCCATGGCTCAGCAGCCCTTCCCGCCGCCGCACTGCAGCTGGTGGAGCCGTTGGCTGCCGTCGTACGGAGACTTCGGGTCGCCCTTCACGTTGCGGCCCACGAGCTCGAAGCCGACGACCTTCCAGCCCGCTCCGTCTTTGTTGCCGCCGTAGCTCGGGTCGCCGAGGTAGCCCTCGAGCGAGAGCACGACGAGCATTTCGTACCACCGCGCTTCACCGCTCTTCTCGGGTGAGTTCTTGAAGATGGTGAGCAGCTCGTCTTGTTGTTCGCCGGTGCACTGCGCGAACGGCTTCTGGAACATGCGATTGGAGCGGCGATCGAGCGCGGCCAGCCCAGTCGGGAAGTTGGTCTTCATCTGCTCCATCGTCGGGTCCTGCAGCATGCGATCGATGTACTCGGGCACGCCGAGCTCGACGCCGCCCGGGTCTGCGTCTTTCGGCAGGAAGCGATCGATCACCGCGCGCAAGGTGAGCCACTCGGGGTCGGTGAAGCTCTTGTGCGAGACCGTCACCACCGGGGCAATCGCGGGCAGCGCGGGCGGGGCAGCTTTCTTCTCGTCCTTGCAGCCTTCCAGCAGCACCACGCCGCCGCCGAGGAAGGTGAGGTGCCTCACGAAGACGCGGCGGGGGACGTCAGCGAGAATCGGATCGAGCGCGTCGTTTTCGTCTGGGAGCGAAGACATGCGAGCGGCGGGAGTATGGGCCGCGATCTCGCTCGCGCAAGAGGAGCGTTGTCCCCATCGAGGGGTGGGGAGTCCTCCACAGTCGCGCGCGGCGACGGTTTGGCTACGATGCGCGCCATGCTTCGACTCACGCTGGCGGTCTTTTTCGCGGTGATGGTGGTGGGGTGCAGTCCTCCTCCTCCGAACCCCGACGGTGGCAATGGCGGTGGTCGTGGCGGTGGGACCGGCGGTGGCGGTGGCATCGCGCCGTTCGGCATTTCGTCGCTCGATTCGACCGCGCGTGACGCGGTGTACTTCGCGATGGCGCTCGACCCGGTTCAGGAGCGCGTGGGCGTCGCGTACTACACGCCCGCTGGCACCGAGACGAACATGGGCCACCCCGACTACTTCCTCAAGTACGTCGAGTGGAAGCAGGGCGCGGTGGTGGTGCAGCCCGAGACGATTCGCGTCTCGCAGCGCCTCGTCGGTCTGTCGGTGGCGTTCGAGCCTTCGACCGGTGCGCCGATGATCGCGTACCTCGGCGGCGCGCAAGGCTTCGTGATGGGCTTGTCGATCTTCTGGTTCCAGAGTGACGCGTCGATCGCGCGGCGCACCGGCCCCAATGCGTGGACTGAGACGGTGGTCGCGACCGACGGCGATCAGGTCACCTGCGGCAACCCGGTGAGCGACAGCGGTTTCCTGGTCGGCTTGTGGCCGGCGATGGCCTTCGACTCGACGGGCCGGTTCTACCTGGGCTACCGCGACACCCACCAAGGGCAGTTCCCGATGCAGGACTGGGCGGGTTCCGACGTCGAAGTGTGGGAAGGCAACGTGCCGCCGACGCAGGGCAAGTGCGTCGCGGCGGGAGGCAACAGCAAGGACGCGTACGGCGGTCATCTGCGCATGGTGATCGGCGCGAACGATCAGCCGGCGATCATTCACGATCAGATGTTCGGAACGGCCGACAGCAACGGCATCAACATCATTTTCCAGAAGCGCCTCGCGAACGGCAGCTGGACGCCGCCCGGTGGCACGCTGGTCGCCGTGCCCGGAACGCAGACCGGTGCCGCGCTCGCCTACGACCCGATGGAGGGCTACGGCATCGCGTTCGTCAATCGCAGCTCGAACGAGCTGGGCTACCTCAACTCGGCTGACGGCGTGACGTGGAGCACCGTCGACCCGGTGTTCGGCTCCGGCACGGGCGGTTGGTACCCCGATCTCGCGATGGACCCCATCAACCACGAGCCGGCGATCGCCTTCTACGTCTGCAGCCAGCGCAGCGGTCTGGCGGAAACGTCGTGCAACCCCAACGAAGACGATTTGCGTGTCACGCAGCGCATCGCCGGTACCTGGCGCGAGACGCAAGTCGACCCGCAGGGTGGGTACGCGCCGAAGATCGGCTTCCTGGCGAGTGGCAAGCGCCTCGTGGTGTACCGCATGCCTCCGTCGATTGATCCAGCCACCAACCTCGTCGTCTCCAACGTCGGCGAGCTCAAGATCGCGGTGGAGCGATGACGAGACGGTTGTTCGCAGCTGCGGCGACGTGTCTGTTGCTGGCCTCGTGCGGTGTCGACAACGGCCTCGGTGGCTCGATGGGCGAGGTGTTCCCGCTCGACATCTCGAAGGTCGACATTCACAAGAACGACGAAGCGATTCAGATCACCTACCTGCGCAACCGCGGCGTGTTCCTCGACGTGGTGGTGCGCGTCTCGGTCTCGCTCGACACCGACGGCGTGGCGGAAGACGGCGGCGTCGCGCGCCTGGTGCTCAAGCCGGGCACGCGCATTCCGCTCTCGGGCATGGCGCCTACGGGCGTGCTGCGCACCTCGGTGACGAACGCGCCGGGTGGTGAGCCGGTGCGCAACATGCCGCACGTGCTCCGCGGCGATCTCGTCATCGGCCAGGGCGGCAACATCGGCGAGTTCACCAAGGGCAACTTCTCGATGCTCTTCGAGCAGACCGGTGGCGACGTCGGGTTCGGTCGCACGCTCACCGGCACTTTCGCGGCTGACGTGAAGGACGCGGGGTTCGACCCGCCTCCGCCCGACGCGGGGCCGTGAGCTCGAGCTTCAGCTCTCGCGTTCCAAAAACACGCGCAGGTTGGTCGAGGTGCCGGGAATGACGGTCGCCCAGCGCTCGACCGTGCGGTAGCCCTCAAGCTGAATGCGAATCTGATGCGGGCCTGCTCCGAGCGTGAGTGTGCTCGGCGAGCGGCCGCTCGAGCGACCGTCGACCACCAGGTTCGCTTCGGCGGCGATGCCCTTCGCGGTGACCACCACGCGCAGCTGCCCCGTGTTCGTCGCGACCGGAGCGGGGTTGTCACCGGTCGGTTCTTCGGGAGCCGCCGGACTGTTCGCACGCACCGGCGTCGGCAGCCCGACCACGGTGCGCTCGCCGCTCTTCGGCTCTTCGATCGCAGGCGCGGGTGGAGCATCGCTCTGCTGCGGCAACGCCACGCCCGTCGGAACCCGCGCGCGGATCTTCGGACGCGGCGCTTCGTCGAACCGCAAGATGACGGTCTTCTGCTCGCCCGAGGTTCCGGTGTCCGACGAGAGCGGCGCGCCGGGCACCGAGACCACGTCGCTGTTCGACGCCTCGGGGATCGGCTCTTCGCTCGACGGCGGCTCGGGCTGCGAGTCTTGCGGCGTGAGCGCGGGCGACTGCTCGGTCATCATCACCGGCGCTTCCTTCATCTTCTGCACCAGCCGCGTCTTCTGCACGGCGACCTTCTTGTCGGTGACCTGCGTGCTCACTGGCAGGTTGAAGGCGCGGCTCAGGTCGACCTTCTTCACGCCGGCGGCGGCCTCGAGATCAGCGACGAACTCGGTGACGGTGTCGGGGCGCTCGTTGCGGCGCTTGGCGAGGCCGCGAATGATCACCTGCGACACGCCTTTGGTGATCGACTTCACCAGCGAGCTCGCGTCGGGCGGCGGCGTGTTCTTGTGGCCGTAGAGCACTTCGAAGTTGTTGTTGCCCAGATACGGCGGGCGACCGGTGAGCAGCTCGAAGGTGACGGCCGCGAGCGCGTACACGTCGGTGCGCTTGTCGATGTCTTCCACGCCCAGAATCTGCTCGGGCGACATGTAATAGGGAGTGCCGACCATCGCGCCCGGCCGCGTGAGGCCCGGGTTGGCCTGATCGCGCACCACGCCGAGGTCGAGAATCGTCACCCGGCCGCCGACGCAGAAGAAGACGTTCTGGGGCTTGATGTCGCGGTGCACGAGGCCGTTGTGGTGCAGGAACGCGAGGCCGCCGGCGATCTGCTTCACGATGGCGACGGTCTCAGCGAGCCCCACGCGCCCACCGTGCTTCTCGATGATGTCGGAGAGCGTGAGCCCTTCGAGAAACTCCATCACGATGAACGGGAGCGCGCCGCGGCGGCCGTGGCCCTGGAAGGCGACGATGTTGGGGTGCCGCAGCCCGGTCATCTTCTCGGCTTCACGCTCGAAGCGCGCCACGACCTTCGGCTTTCGACAGTGCTCCGGAGCGAGGATCTTGATGGCCACCAGCTTGTTGGCCTGCACGTCGCGACCCTTGAACACACTGCCCATCGCACCCTGGCCGATGCGCGTTTCGATGCGCCAGCGTTGGTCGAGAAGCTCACCGGGCGTGACGTGCACGACGACGGTGTGATCGTGAGTATCGGCGGGCACGGCGGGCGCGATTCTAGTCAGAGTCGGAACAGCGCGGCGGCGTGATCCCACGTCACCTGTTTGATCACCCTGGCCGAGAGTCCGGCTTTCGCCAGTCGGTGGGCCGCACGCCCGAGGGAAACGATGTCGCTGGCACCGAAGCCGGCTGCGTCTCCGAGCACCAGGCGTTCGGTACCCAGTGAGCGAACGAGGGCCACGGCGCGCTCCATCGGCAGCATCGCCGGGTGCACGGTGAGACCCGCGTAGAAGCCGAGCTCGCGAATGCCGCGCACCGTCTTGCCGATCGCTCCGTCGAAGAGCACGCGGTGTGGTTCGAGCTCGCTGGCCTGCAGAGCGACCAGCGTGCGTCGCGTGATGCGCTCGGTGTCGACGTCGGGCGCGCTGACGATCACGGGCTTCTGGAATTGGGCCGCGAGCGCGAGCTGCGCGAGGAACGCTTCTTCTTCGGCTTCATTGCCGGTGCGCAGCCCGAGTTGACCGATGGCAACCACGCGGCCCGTCGAGAGATAGCCGGGGAGGGCGTCGAGGATCTGCGAGAGCCCGCGGCGCGGGAGCCGCAGGGGGTGAACGCCGAGCGCCACGCCTGCTTTGAGACCCGCACGCTCGAGCCGCGGGAGTTGCTTGCCGAGCAGCTCGTCGAAGTGCGCGAGCAGACCTTCGACGTTGGCGGTCGCTCCCGTGTCGGCGACGGCGATCACCGACGACACGCCGAAGATCTGCATCGTCTCGAGATCGACGTCGCTCAGACCTGCCGGGTGAACGCGCGGATTGAAGAAGTGGGTGGCCAACGCCGGCGCATTTCGCGTGAACCGGAGTGCGTGTGCAAGTCAGTCTTGACCGGCGGGCCAGCCTTCGTTGCGCGGGTCCGACGCGGCGCTCCGCAGGCCCGTCACGGGGTCGACCATCACCGCCTCCGCGTCGCCCCAGCCGCTCAAGCGCTTGATGGTGTGACCGCGCGCCTCGAGCGCCTTCTGCGTCGCGGGGTCGAAGCCATCGGGGTCGACCCACACCTCATCGGGCAGCCACTGGTGGTGAATGCGGCCGCGGCTCACCGCGCGCGCGACGTCGAGCTCTCCGTCGATGATGTTGCTGATCACCTGCATCACGGTGGTCGGAATGGTCGAGCCGCCCGGGGAACCGACGCTGAGCATCACGTCGTTCGGGCGATCTTTCTGGAACACGATGGTCGGCGTCATCGAACTCACCGGAATCTTCCCCGGCGCGATGGCGTTCGCCTCGCCCATCACCAGTTGGAAGGTGTTCGGCACTCCGGGCTGCGCGGCGAAGTCGTCCATCTGATCGTTGAGCAGCACGCCGGTGCCCTTCGCGACCACGCAGCTGCCGAAGTAGTAGTTGATGGTGGTGGTGAGCGCGACCGCGTTGCCTTCGCGATCGATCACGCTCAGGTGCGAGGTGTTCTTCTTGCCGACGTCGGCTGCTCCGGGCGCCATCAGCGTCGCCGAGCGCGTGGCCTTCGTCAGATCGATCTTCGCCGCGGAAGCGGTCGCGTACTCCTTGCTCAGCAGTTGGCTCAGCGGCACCTCGACGAACGCGGGGTCGCCCATCACCTTGCTGCGATCGGCGTATGCGATGCGCAGCGCCTCGATGAAGGTGTGCAGCGAATCGACCTCGCGAGTGCCGGGGCCCTTCACGCCCTTCGCTTCCAGGATCCCGAACGTCTCGAGCATCGCCAGCCCGCCCGCGCTCGGAGGCGGCATGGTGACGATGCGCTGGCCGCGGTAGCTGCCCTCGAGCGGAGTGCGCCACGTGGTGTGGTACTTCGCGAGATCTTCCGCCGTGACGATCCCGCCGCCGGCCTTCATGGTCGCTGCGATCTGCTGCGCGATCTTCCCCGTGTAGAACGGAGCGTCACCGCTCTTCGCCAGCGCGCTCAACGTCGCGGCCAAATCGGTCTGGACGATCTTCGTGCCGAGTGCGGGAGCAACGCCGTCACGCAGGAAGATCTTCGACGCCTCGGGGTCGGCCTTGAGACACGCCTCTCGCTTCAACGCGATGTCGCGGTACTTCGGCGTCACGAGGAAGCCTTCCTTCGCCGCGCGAACCGCCGGAGCGAGCACCTTCGCGCGCGGCAACTTTCCGTACTTCGCGTGCAGCTCGAGGTACCCCTTCACTGCGCCGGGCACAGCGACTGACAGCAAGCCATCGGTCGCCTTCTCGGGCACCAGCTTGCCGTCGACGAGGTACATGTCGCGCGTCGCGGCCAGCGGAGCGAACTCACGAAAATCGAACGCCAGATCCTTCGGGCCGTCTTTGCCGCCGACGAGGTGCAGCACCGCGAAGCCGCCTCCGCCGAGGCCCGAGTGGTACGGGCCGACGACCGCCATGGTGAACGCTCCGGCGACGATGGCGTCGACGGCGTTGCCGCCCGCGTCGAGCATCTCTTTCGCAGCCGCGCTCCCGAGCGGGTGTTGCGCGGCGACGGCTCCTTGCGACCACGGGCGGACGGCGAACGCGGGCAGAGCGAACACGACGATCATCAACGCGAGGCGCGACATCATTTCTCCAGAGCGAGAGCCTTGAAGCGTTCTTCGTACAGCTCGAACTTCTTGGCCTGCCGCTCTCGCGTACACCAGCTTCGCAGACCAGCCAGATCGACCCGGTCGCGATGCGCGGTGTGAACGAGCAGTGCCTGCTCGAGCCCGCTGAGATCGTTCCAGAAGAGAAATGACGCGAGACGATCTCGGCATGAGTCGAATGGCGAGAGGATGTGAAGGAGCAGCTGGTCTTGATGGAGCGTGTCCCAGGACGTGATCAGATCGTCTCCGACCGCGAGGGGGCCGGGCGGAAACTCAAGCGTGAATTTCGAGCGCGAGTGGCGGTAGAGCTCGTCCACGCGCCGAAAGCCGAGGCCCTCGAGTGCTCGCTGACCTCCAGTCCCGTTGAGGCTGATCACGAAGTCGAGATCGAGAGACTGGTAGGAACCGCGCGTGTGAACCGTCGCCGCGCTTCCACCGGTGAGAACGGTCGTGAACCCCGTTTTGGAGAGCGCCGTGCAGACTTCGAAGGCGACGTCGGTCAGCGAACTCGAGGCGTCGATCACAACACGCCATCCTTGCCCGTGCGGCGTGGACGGCGGCGCAGCGTCGCGAGCTTCTTTTGCAGCACCACGTCACTCTTCACGAGCGCCCAGAGAAGTGCGTCCAGTTCGTTGGCCGCGACGTAGCGTGCGTTGAGACTCACGACGCGCGTTCGTCCGACGTTTCTGATCACCACGACGCCCTCTCGCTCGAGAGATCGCAGCGCGTTCTGAATCGAGAACAGTCGCAAACCCAGTGCGCTCGCCAGTTCCGACGCCCACGTTTCTTCGAGCACACGCACGGCGAGGAGAACTTCCGTCCGTGTCGTCGTTCCGAAAAGCTGTGATGTCGCCGTCACCATGAAGTTGGTGATATCACCAACAATATTGGTGTTCACGATCGGCCACGCCGCCGACAGGCCTATGGCGGCCCTGCCACAGCCGATTTCATCTCATCCGCGTAACCAATTGAAATGCATTGGGTCACAACGTGGCATGAGGTGTGCTGACTGGCCGCGTCATGCAGACCGTCTCTGACACGCAGACCAGCCTCACCCCGAACCCCGACGAGCTGTTCTTCAGCAGCCGCGAGTTCCTGAGCGTGTCGACCTTTCTGAAGCCGAAGCTGCGCCTCGCGGTCGCGCCCCGTTCGGGCGAGCTGCGCGTGCAGGTGGAAGCGGTGAAGACCGAGTCAGCGCCCCGGCATTGACCGAGCGCGCCCCGCTTGCCAAAGGGGCCGCATGACTCCATCGCTTTCAGCCGTCGTGTTGTGCGCGGGCAAGGGCACGCGCATGAACTCCGATCGCGCGAAGGTGCTCCACCCGATTCTCGGGCGTCCGCTCGCCTGGTACCCGATCACCAACGCGTTCGAGCTCGGCGCGCAGCAGGTCGTCGCGGTCGTGGGCCACCAGGGCGACGAAGTGAAGAAGCAGCTCGCGGCCAATTTCCCGGGCCAGCCTTTGCAGTACGCGGTGCAGGCGCAGCAACGTGGCACGGGAGACGCGGTGTCGGCCGCCCGCGGAGCACTCACCGGCTTCAATGGAGCAGTCCTCATTCTGTATGGCGACGTTCCCCTCCTCACGGTCGACACGCTCAAGCGACTCGTCGCGGCGTTCAACCCGGCGAAGGGACCGCTGGCGATGATCAGCTGCCGCATGAAAGACCCGACGGGTTACGGCCGCGTGCTGCGCGGGAGCGATCGCAAGGTCACCGGCATCGTCGAGCAGAAAGACGCGAGCGCCGAGCAGAGGGCGATCGACGAAGTGAACGCCGGCATCTACGTGGTCGACGCGAAGTTCCTGTGGGGCGCGCTCGAGAAGCTCACGCCGCAGAACGCGCAGGGCGAGCTGTACCTCACCGACATCGTCGCGCAGGCCTCGAAGGTCGGAGAGGTCGCGGTGGTCGAAGCGCCCATCGAAGAGACCGCCGGCGTGAATGATCGCGCCGAGCTGGCGGACAGAGCCGAAGTGATTCGCGCGCGCATCAACCAGCGGCACATGAAGGCGGGCGTGACGTTGCAGCACCCGGCGTCGACCTTCATCGACGCGGCGGTCGAGATCGGCCCTGAGACCGTCATCGGTCCCAACGTCTCGATTCAGGGCGAGTGCGAGATCGGCGCGGGCGCGCAGATCGATCAAGGCGCGGTGCTGGTGCATTCGACCGTCGGCGACGGCGCGCACGTGAAGCCGTACTCGGTGCTAGAAGAAGCACAGGTCGGCCCGAAGTGCCACGTCGGCCCGTTCGCGCGCTTGCGCCCGGGCACGGTGCTCGAGGCCGAAGTGCACGTCGGCAACTTCGTCGAGACCAAGAAGGCGCGGCTGCGCAAAGGCACCAAGGCCGGCCACCTCGCGTATCTGGGAGACGCCGACATCGGCGCGGGTTCCAACATCGGAGCAGGCACCATCACCTGCAACTACGACGGCGTGAACAAGCACGAGACCGTGATTGGCGCGGGCGTGTTCATCGGCAGCGACACGCAGCTCGTCGCTCCGGTTCGCGTTGGAGATGGCGCGTTCGTCGCGGCCGGTTCGACGATCACGGAAGACGTGCCCAACGGAGCGCTCGCGCTCTCACGCACGCCACAAACGACCAAAGAAGGCTGGGCGGAACGGCGCCGCAAGGTGCTCGCCGGCCTCAAGCAGCAGGAGTGACAGCACATGTGCGGAATCGTCGGTTACGTCGGTGAGCAGGAAGCAGCGCCCATTCTCGTCTCGGGTCTGAAGCGGCTCGAGTACCGCGGCTACGACAGCGCGGGCGTCGCGGTGTTGAACGGTCAGGCGCTCACGGTGGTGCGCGCCACGGGCAAGCTGCGCAACCTCGAGGGGAAGATCTCGACCGAGATTCCCAAGGGCCGCGTCGGCATCGGCCACACGCGCTGGGCGACGCACGGTCGGCCGAGCGACGACAACGCGCACCCGCACACCTTCGAAGGCGTGAGCGTGGTGCACAACGGCATCATCGAGAACCACCTGGCGCTGAAGGCGGCGCTCAAGGCGAAGGGCCACGTGTTCGCGTCGGAGACCGACTCCGAGGTGTTCGCGCACCTGATTCGCGAGGCGCAGCGCGGCGGCAAGTCGCTGCTCGAGGCGGTGCGCTCGGCGATTTCCCAGGTGAAGGGCACCTACGCGCTGGTGGCGATCTCCGAAGCCGACCCCACTCGCATCGTGTGCACGCGTGAAGCGCAGCCCATGGTGCTCGGGTACGCCGAAGGTCAGAACTTCGTCGCGTCCGACGTGCCGGCGCTGCTCGAGTACACGCGCGACGTGGTGTTCATGGAAGACGGTGATGTGGCGGTCGTCGCGAAGGAAGGCATCGAGCTCTTCGCGCGCGGTGGCGGTGAGGCCAAGCGCAAGCACACCAGGATCGACTGGACGCCGGGCATGGCCGAGAAGGGCGGCCACAAGCACTTCATGCACAAGGAGATCTGCGAGCAGCCGCGCGCGGTCGCCGACACGTTGCGTGGGCGCGTGCTCCGTTCGGAAGGTGACGTTCACTTCGACGGCTGGAACCTGACCGAAGCGCAGGTGAAGACGATGGACCGCGTGTGGGTGCTCGCGTGCGGCACGTCGTGGCACTCGGGTCTGGCCGGCAAGTGGATGATCGAGTCGCTGGCGCGCATTCCCGTCGAGGTCGAGCTGGCGAGCGAGTTCCGCTACCGCGACCCGATCGTCTCGAAGTCACAGCTCGCGGTGGCGATCTCGCAATCGGGTGAGACGCTCGACACGCTGGCGGCGATGCGCGAGGCGAAGGCGCGCGGCGCGACGACCATGACGCTGTGCAACGTGGTCGGCTCGGCGATGACGCGCGAGGCTGACTTCACGGTGCTCACCAACGCGGGCCCGGAGATCGGCGTCGCGTCGACCAAGGCGTTCACCACCCAGCTCGTCGGTCTGTACATGTTGGCCATCAAGCTCGGCCGGCTGCGCGGCACGTTGACGAAGGAAGAGGCGCAGAAGCACCTCACTGCGCTGAGCGAAGTGCCGAAGGTCGTCGAGCAGGTGCTGCACACCGAGGCGAAGGTGAAGGAGATCGCGCGGAAGTATCAGAACGCGCAGGACTTCCTGTTCCTCGGGCGTGGGCCGATGCACGCCGTGGCGCTCGAGGGCGCGCTGAAGTTGAAGGAGATCTCGTACATCCACGCCGAGGGGTACGCGGGCGGTGAGATGAAGCACGGGCCGATCGCGCTGATCGACGACAAGATGCCGGTGGTGGTGGCTGCTCCGCACGAGCCGCACGTTCACTACGAGAAGATCATCGGCAACATCGAGGAAGTGCGTGCGCGCGGCGGCATGGTGATCGCGGTGGTCGAGGAAGGTGACTCGCACGCCAAGTCGCTCGCCAACGACTACATCGAGATTCCGAAGACCAGCGCGCTGATCGCTCCGCTCGTGGCGACCATTCCGCTGCAGCTCTTGAGCTACCACGTGGCTGATCTGCGCGGCACCGACGTCGATCAGCCGCGCAATCTGGCCAAGAGCGTCACCGTCGAGTGAAACTCCCTCTCCTTGCGAAGCGGGGTGAGGGGCCGAAGTTCACTGAGCCGCGGGGAGAAACACCGCGAGCGAGCCCGACCCAGTCAGCGAAGAAACCAGCACTCTCAACGACCCGAGCTGCAGCGACACGCTGACGGGTTCCGAGCTGCTCCCGGCCCGCGACATCGCCTCGAGCAGCTCCGGCTTCCGCGACAACTCATGCGCGGTCCACCCGACGACCGACTTCGACGGAGCCTCGATCAATTCGGGCAATGCGCGGTTGTGTTCGACGACGAGCCCCGACGGAGAAGTAACGAGAACACCTGCGGGCAATGAATCGATCGCCGTGCGCAGCAAGGCCAGCCGTTCCTCGCTCGCGAGTCGCTTGCTCTGCTCGAGCCGCATGAAGTCCGCCACGTCTTCGGGATCCGTCACGCCATCGATCACCGGACGAATCGCGCGACGCCACTGTGCGTGCACGACGCTCAACGCGATCCACGCTCCGATGGCGGCGACGACTCCGAGAATCACCGAGGTGCGCAGCGAACCCGTCAGCGCGAACGACGCGCCACCCACCGACATCAACGCAGCCAGGACGAGCGAGAGGTTCATGCGAGCGATCTCGGCGTGACGCGCGCGCGCTTCAAGTCACGAAGGTGTGACATATGCGGGCCATGGCTTCGACGATCTCCACGCGCGCCGAGAAGACGCTGCTCGCACTCTTCCCCACGGCGCAGGGCCGGCCCGACGCCGCGTCGTGGCTGGTCGATCAAATGGTCGACGCCGAGCTGCACCGTCGCGGCCAGCCCGACGAGAAGAGCGGAGCGTTCCACGCCCTCGCGCTGAACCAGGGCTCGCTCATGAAAGAGGAGTTCGATCTCTCGACGCACGGTCACTCCGACGGTTGGGTGATCGGCGCGGTGTTGATCGACCCGCTGGAATTCACGGTCTTCAACATGAACCACGGCTTCCCCGCGGGAGACGCGGCGTTGAAGGCGATGGTCGAGGGGATGAAGCAGGTCGCTCCGACCGCCAAGGTGGTGCGCATTCACACCGACGGGTTCGCGATGTTGTTTGGGCCCACGGCCGATCGCGCGGTGACGCCTGAGATCATCACGCAGTTGAAAGACGTGTTGCCCGCGAAGGTCGGCAAGCCGGTGAAGTTCACCTTCGGAATGCTCGAGCTCACCGTGGTCGACCCACCGAACTGGCAATTGCTCGGGCCGCTGGTGTGGGCCGAATGTGAGCGCGCGCTGGTGATCGCGCGGCGTCAACCGACCGAGGCGCTGCAGAAGCGTCGCGTGGTGCTCGACGGGCGGTTGCCCGAGCTGCCGCGCTGACTACTTCGCGCCCGGCGCCTGCAAGTGCGTCCATAGAATCGGGTCGCCCTTGCGGAAGGGCGCGATCAACTTGCGGCCCAAGGCGGTCGGTCCGTCCGGCACGGCGACCCACGAGTCGGTCTTGAGCTTCTCGTCGACGGTGCCTTCGACCATGTCTTCGCTGCTCAACGCAGCTCCGAGCGCCACGTCACGCGCGGCGAAGAGCACCTTCGGCTTCTTCACGGTCTCGAAGTCGGACCAGCGCAGCGGATCTCCGGCCTGCACCGCGACCAGCACCTTCTGGTTCACGATGTACGAAGCGCTGTCGGGCTTCACGATGCTCGAGGTGACGAACTGCTCGGGAATCGAGCGTTGGCTGATCATCTCCATCTTCACTTCGCTGCCTTCGCTGATGTCGACGGCGGCGACGATCACGGGCACCAGGTTCCAGCCCTTGCGCACGTCGACGCGCTGCTTCTGCACGTACGAAAACCCGACCGCTCCGCCGATGCACAGCGCGACGAAGAACAGCCCGAGCCCGACCGCGAGCCCGCCGATGAAGCCTGAACCCGAAGACCGCGGCGCCTGAGGATTGAGCGGAGTCATCGCCACGACATACCATTCACCGCCCATGCGCTCTCTGGCTCTGGTGGTCGTGCTCGCGGTGGCCGCTCCTCAGCTCACGTTCGCGCAAGAACAGAAACCCTGGCCGGTGGTCGTACGTCAGGTGGTGCAGCCCATCAGCCCGTTCTTCCCTGAATCACAACGCAGCAAGGGCATCCGCAAGGCGGTGGTGAAGCTCGAGCTCACCATCAACCCCAAGGGCATCGTGCAGGTGGTGAAGGTGACCGAGAGCGCGGGAACCGAGTTCGACGACGCCGCGGTCACCGCCGCGAAGCTCACGGTGTTTGCCGAAGCGAAGACGATGACGATGCAGCCGTTCGTGGTGACGTTCGAGCTGCGCTGATCACTTCGCGAAGTGCGACCACAGCGCCGGGTCACCCTTTGCGAAAGCGGCCGTCACCTTCTTGCCCGAGAGCTGTGCACCATCGTCGGCGCGAACCCACGTCGGCGTGACCCAGTCTGAATTGAACGGCCTCGCTGCGAAGTCGCCCTCGGCAATGACCGCTCCGACCGGCAGATCTCGCGTGGCGAACAGCATCGGCGCCGGAGCCTTCGTCGCGAGATCAGTCCAGCGAAGCACCGAGCCCTTCTGAAGCTCAGCGATGAGTGGAGCCTTCGCCAGGCCCGCCGCGTCCGTCGGCTTGAGCACGGTTTCGGTCACGAACTGCTCGGGTACGTTGCACGGCGCTGCGTCGGTGGCCATCACGGGACCCGGCTTCAGATCGCGCGTGGCGCACAAGACCTCCTGCAGGTTCCACCCGCGACGCACCTGTTTGCCCTGGTACTTCGCGAGCGCGAACACCGCGAGGCCTTCGAAGCCCACGATGGTGAGGCCGATGATCACGCCGACGGTGACGGCGCGCGGAATCTGAGACTGGCGCTCGGCGTAGCCCTGAGGGTCGAGGTGCGGAGTCATCGCGCGTCTGCCGGAGCTGCGAAGTGCGTCCACAAGATCGGGTCGCCTTCCTTCATCGCCACCGTCACCTTGCGGTCGGCCGGGAGCGCGCCTTCTTCGACCCACGACGCGGTCAGCAAGCTCGGGTCGAGTGGATGCGCGACGACGTCCTGAGAGGTGATGGTCTCTCCCGGCTCGATCGCCCGGCCCGCGAAGAGCACGAGCTTCTCGCGCTTCACATCGACCATGTCGTTCCACCGCAGGGGATCTCCCGCGTGGAGCATCTTCCCCGTGCGCACGTTCACCACGTACGACGCGCTGTCGGGCTTCACGATGTCGGAGTTCACGAACTGCTCAGGCAGCGAGCGCTGGCTGATCATCTCCATGCCGAGCACGGTGTTGGGCTCGATGTCGACGGCGGCGACGATCACCGGCACCAGGTTCCAGCCCGCGCGCTCTTTCGCGCGAAGCACCTGGGAGAGGCCGAACATGCCGCCGCTCCCGATGCATGAGATGGCGAGCACGAGCCCGACCGTCATCGCTGAACTTGAACCACTTCGCTGCGGCGCCGCATGCGGATTGAGCGGAGTCATCACTCGCGAACTAGCAGCGCGACCAGCTTCACGCGAGCGGCGTCGACTTCGGCGCGCGGCTGCAGTTCGTCGAGCAGAGACAACGCGTGCGAGACGTGCAGCCGTGCTTTGCCCGCATCACCGGCCTTCAGCTCGATCTGTGCGAGCGCGCCGAGCAAGTCGGTGGCGGCGAGCACGCGACGCCAGTCTCCGAGCAGCGACACGGCTGACTTCGCGTCGATCACCTCGAGCGTCGTGAGCTCGAGCCCGAGCACGCTCCCCGCGGCGTCGTGCAGCGTGCGGCGCGCTTCTTCGAGCTTCTGCGTCGAAGCGAGACCGAGCGCGCGCGCGATGAACTCCGCGAGGCGCTTCACGGCGCGCAGAATGAAATCGTCTTCGTGCAGCACGAGATCTTCAAACTGACCATGAATGACCGAGCGTCAAGGCGGTAAGGTCCGCTTTCGCCAGCCGGAGGCCGCCCGGTTCGTTTTTCGAGACCCATGCTCCTCCGCGTCGCGTCCTTCGCTGCACTCCTCTTTCTCTGTGCGTGTCCTGCGCCGAAGCCGCCGCCGGTCGACGCGGGCCCTTCACCCGAGCCGCTCACCTTCAGCGTGGTGTTCGATGAGCTGCCCGCCACGTTGCTCTCGGCGTGGGAAAGCACCGACGGCGTGTTGTTCGCGGTGGGCGGCACTGCCACGCGCAGCTTCGTGTTGCGGCACGACGCGCAGGGCTGGTGGGAAATGGATCCCGGCACTGATCAAGCGCTGTGGTGGGTGTACGGCTTCTCGGCGAACGACGTGTGGGCGGTCGGCAATCAAGGCGTGGTGACGCACTTCGACGGCACGCGCTGGCGCGTCGAGAAGGAAGGCGCCGACTGCACCCTCTACGGCATCTGGGGTTCGAGCTCGGCCAACCTGCTCGCGGTCGGCGGCAACGTGCAGTCGAGTCGCGCGCGCGGCGTGGTGCTGTCGAAAGCGAGCGGGTGGAACGAAGTCACGACCGCGCTCCCGTCGACCACGCCGCTCTTCAAGATCTGGGGCCGCAACTCGGGCGACTACTTCATCGTCGGTGAGCGCGGTCTGTTGGCGCACGGCGGAGCCGGCGGCATCGCGGCGCAGCTCTCTCCATCGTCGCAGCGCTTCACGACGGTCGACGGCAACGCGACCGACGTCGTCGCGGTCGGCGGCTCGAGCGAAGCGGTGATGGCGCGGTTCGTCGATTCGTCGTGGCGGCTGGTGATGGCTCCGGGCACGCCTTCGGTGTTGAACGGCGTCGCGGTGTCTCCGGCTGGAACGACGCTGGTGGTCGGCTTCGACGGCTACCTCGCGGCCGGTCGCGGTGAGTCGTTCACGCAGCTCACTTCGCCCACCACGCAGGGATTGCACGGCGCGCTCGCCACGCAGAACGGCTTCGTCGCGGTCGGCGGAGATCTCCTCGGAAATTTCGGACACGGCGTGGTGCTCACGTCGTCTTCGTCACTCACCGGTGGAATGCGGCGTGCGTGGCCCAACGCGGGTGAGCGCTACGACGCAGGGACGATCGACGCTGGAGAAGACGCAGGCCTCATCGACGCCGGCCCCATCGATGCGGGAGAGGACGCGGGCGTCGAAGATGCGGGTGTCGAAGACGGAGGGCGTGAGCCTCCCGACGGCGGCTGGCTTCCGCCCGGAGGCTCGTGCGACGGCCGCTATCAAGACTGCGCGCCGGGTCTCGATTGCTGGCTCGTGTTCGGCCCGTTCAAGAACTACTGCGCGGCGATCTGCGCCGACGTTTCGGAGTGCGGTGCGTACGGCCCCAACGCATGCTGCAAAGTGCCCGGCCCGCAGGTGATGACGCCGGTCTGCCTGCCCGAGATCGCCTGCGACGCCGGGAGTTGATTGTTCCGACGCAACGCGTGAAGGTGCCCGCCATGCAAGCTCCGAACGAGACTGGTGCCGTTCGTCGTGCCTATGACGCGCTCCGCAAGGCGGCTGACGAGAAGGTCTACCTCGACGCCGACGCGCGCGAAGATCTGCTGCTGCGTCTCGAGAAGCTGATCAACAAGTACGAAGACGAGATCGTCCAGGCGATCAGCGACGACTTCGGCAACCGCGTGGCGTTCGAGTCGCGCACCGCCGACGTGCTGATTCCGCTCGATGCCGCGCGCCACGCGCGTCGCCACGTTCGGGAGTGGATGCAGCGGCGCACCGTCGGTTCGCACCCGCTCTTCATTCCCTCGCATGCGTACGTCGAGCCGGTGCCCCTCGGTGTGATCGCCGTGATCGCTCCGTGGAACTACCCGGTCGATCTCGCGCTCTCTCCCGCGGCCGCCGCGTTCGCTGCCGGCAATCGTGTGCTGATCAAGCCGAGTGAGATGACGCCGAAGACCAGCGCGCTGATCGCCAAGGGCATCGCCGAGTTCTTCCGTCCCGACGAGTGCACGGTGGTGCAGGGCGGGGCTGACGTGGCGAAGGAGATCACCTCGCTCCCGTTCGATCACATTCTCTTCACCGGCTCGACGCAGGTCGGAAAGCTGGTCGCGAAGGCGGCGGCCGAGCACCTCACGCCCACCACGCTCGAACTCGGCGGCAAGTCGCCCGCGCTGGTGCACGACTCGTATTCGCTCGATCGCGCGGTGGAGCGCATCGGCGTTGGCAAGGCGTTCAACGCCGGTCAGACCTGCATCGCGCCCGACTACGCGCTGATTCCGAAGGCGAAGCTCGACTCGTTCGTCGAGAAGCTCAAAGCCCAGCTCAACAAGCAGCACCCCAACGGTGAGAACTTCACCACCATGTCGAGCGATCGCGGCCTGAAGCGCATGGAAGCGCTGGTCGCCGACGCGAAGAGCAAGGGTGCGAAGGTGATCGAGACCTTCAAGGCGAAGGAAGGCACGCGCGCGTTCGGCCCGGTGCTGCTGCTCGACGTGAAGGAAGACATGCAGGTGATGCAGGAGGAGATCTTCGGGCCCATCCTCCCCATCGAGACCTACGAGAACCTCGACGAAGCGATCCGCCGCATCAACGCGCGGCCGCGCCCGCTGGCGTTCTATTACTTCGACGACGATCAGGAGCGCATCGACGACGTGACGCACAAGGTGCCGTCGGGCGGCGTGTGCGTGAACGACACGCTGGTGCACTTCGCTCAAGAAGAGCTGCCGTTCGGCGGCGTCGGCATGAGCGGCATGGGCGCGTACCACGGCATTCGTGGCTTCGAGACCATGAGCAACATGCGCGGTGTGCTGCACGCGTCACGCGTGAGCGCGGCGTACAACTTCTTGAAGCCGCCCTACGTCGGCCTCGCGAAGCGCACCGTGAACTTCCTGATTCGTGGTCTGCAGGGCCTCGGCCGCAACCTCTGAGGCTCGACCCTCAGCTCGCCGGGCGCGTTCTGGTGCGCGCCCACTCGCGAAGCTTCGCCACGTCTTCGGCCATGGTGACGGCCAGCGGAGGCGCTTCCTTCGCGTTGGTGAGCAGGTGCTGCGCCTCGAGCTCCACGTTGTCGGCGAACGCGTCGTAGAGACCGGCGACGACGAGCTGCTCGATCTCCGCTCCGCTGAATTGCGCGGTGGCCTTCACCAGCTCGTCGATGGGGAACTTCGCCGGGTCGCGCTTTCGCTTGCTCAACTGAATCTTGAGGATGTCGGCGCGCTCCGACTCGCTCGGGAGATCGACGAAGAAGATCTCGTCGAAGCGGCCCTTGCGCAGCAGCTCGGGCGGCAGTGACTCGATGCGGTTCGCGGTCGCGACGACGAAGACCGGCGACGTCTTTTCCTGCAGCCAGGTCAGCAGCGTGCCGAACACGCGCGCGCTCACGCCGGTGTCGTTCGAGCCCGTCGAACCCGCGAGGCCCTTCTCGACTTCATCGACCCACAACACGACCGGAGCGAGCGACTCCACCGCGCGGATCGCCTTGCGCAGGTTCTCTTCGGAAGAGCCGACGAGCCCGGAATAGATGCGCCCCATGTCGAGGCGCACCAGCGGCAACTTCCAGCTCGTGGCGATCGCCTTCGCGGTGAGCGACTTGCCGCAGCCCTGCACTCCGAGCAGCAAGAGGCCCTTGGGCGACGGCAGACCGAACTCGCGAGCCTTGTCGCTGAACGCGTCCTTTCTTCGCGCGAGCCATTTCTTCAAGTGCGCGAGGCCGCCGACGTCGCTCAGCTGCTGATCGGTCGCGTAGTACTCGAGCAGCCCCGACTTGCGGATCACCTGGCTCTTCTCGTCGAGGATCAACTTGAGATCGGTCACGTCGAGCCGGTTGTCGCGCGCGATGGCTTTGGCGAACGCGTTCTCGGCTTCGCTCAGCGTGAGCCCGTGCGCGGCGGACACGAGGGCTTCCGCCTGCTCGTTGCTCAGCTCCACGGTCGCCTTGCGATTGCGCGTCACGAGGCGCGCGATGTCCTTCAAGAGCGCCATCAGCTCGGCCTTGGTCGGCAGCGGCACGTCGACCACCGAGATGTCCTTCTCCAGTTCCTCGGGCAGCTTCAGCACCGGAGCGACCACCAACACCGTCGTGTACGCCGCCTTCAACGCGTTCCCCAACTCACGCAGCGCGCGCACCACCACCGGCTCGTCGAGGTAGCGATGAAAGTCCTTCAGCAGCACCAGTGAAGGGTTCGGCAGCTTGCCGATGTGCATCAGCCCGCGCAGCGGTTCAGCGGTGTCTTCGATCGGCGTGCCGCGGTGCGCTCCGGTGAAGGTGCGCAGGCCGCGCGTGGCCGACCACTCGACGAGCTCCTTCCCGTGCGCCCTCGCGACGTCTCCGAGCAACGCATCGACGCGCTGTTCTTCGAACGTCACCAGGTAGAGCAGCGGGTAGCGCGCGCGGATCAAGGTGTCGACCTCGCGCAGGAAGCTCGGCTGTTCGCTCATGCCCGCGACTGTATTCTCCGCCACGCCATGAGCCATCGAATCGAGAAGGACAGCCTGGGCGAGGTGCAGATTCCCGCGGAGCGCCTGTGGGGTGCGCAGACCGAACGTTCGCGCACGCACTTCAAGATCGGTGACGAGGCGAGCATGCCGCGCGAGGTGATTCGCGCCTTCGCGCTGGTGAAGAAGGCCGCGGCGCTGACCAACCGCGAGCTGGGCGTGCTCGACGCGGCGAAATCCGAGCTGATCGTGAAGGTGTGCGACGAGATCCTCGCCGGGCAGCACGACGCCGAGTTCCCGCTCGTCATCTGGCAGACCGGCTCGGGCACGCACACCAACATGAACTTGAACGAGGTCATCTCGAACCGCGCGCAGCAGCTGGGCGGCGGCTCGTTGATGGACGCCACGCGCACGCTGCACCCCAACGACGACGTCAATCGCTCGCAGTCGAGCAACGACACGTTCCCCACCGCGATGCACGTCGCCGTCGCGCGGCTCATCACCGCCGAGACCGTGCCCGGCGTGCACGAGCTGATGGAGAGCCTCGACGAAAAAGCGAAGGCCTTCGCCAACGTGGTGAAGCTCGGCCGCACGCACTTGATGGACGCCACGCCCCTCACGCTCGGCATGGAGTTCAGCGGCTACGTGCACCAGCTCGATCAAGGTTTGCGCGCAGTGCGTCTCGCACTTGACCCGGTGTACGCGCTCGCGCTCGGAGCAACCGCCGTGGGCACCGGCCTCAACGCGCCTGCGGGTTACGACGTGAAGGTCGCCGCGCAGCTGAGCGAGCTCACCAAGCTCCCGTTCGTGACCGCGCCCAACAAGTTCGAAGCGCTCGCTTCGCACGACGCGCTGGTCGAGCTGCACGGAGCGTTGAAGCGCCTCGCGGTCTCGCTGATGAAGATCGCCAACGACATTCGCCTGCTCGCTTCGGGCCCGCGCGGTGGCATCGGCGAATTGCTGCTGCCCAACAACGAACCCGGCTCGTCGATCATGCCCGGCAAGGAAAACCCCACGCAGTGCGAAGCGCTCACCATGGTCTGCGCGCGCGTGCTCGGGAACGACGTGACGGTGAACGTCGCCGGAGCGTCGGGGCACTTCGAGCTCAACGCCTTCAAGCCGGTGATCGTCGCGTCGGTGATCGAGAGCGCGCGGCTGCTCGGCGATGCGTGCGTGTCGTTCGCCACGTATTGCTCCGACGGCCTGCGCGCGAACGAGAAGGTGATCAAGCAGCACCTCGCTCAATCGCTCATGCTCGTCACCGCGCTCAACACGCACATCGGCTACTCGAAGGCCGCGGAGATCGCGAAGAAGGCGCACGCCGAAGGCACCACGCTGCGCGAAGCCGCGCTCACGCTGGGCTACGTGACATCTGAGCAGTTCGACCTCTGGGTGAAGCCCGAAGAGATGCTGGGATCGCGCTGAGCGTTGGTGCACGCTGCGCGCTCCTTGTCGTTGGAGGGGTACACACACGTGAGCAAGCGCTACTTCGAGTTCTCCGAGGGGACGTCCAACAAGTTCTGGGAAGTGTGGATCGACGGCACCAAGCTGATGACCCGCTACGGGAAAATCGGCGCCGGCGGCCAGACCACCGTGAAGGACGAAGGATCTCCGGCGGGCGCGCAGAAGCTCTACGACAAGCTCATTCGCGAGAAGACGGGCAAGGGCTACCAGGAGAAGGGCGGCGGTGGTGGTGCGGCCGCTGCAGCTCCGGCGGCTGCGCCTGCTCCGGCGGCGAAGAAGGCAGCGAAGGCTGAACCCGCGGCGGCTCCGCCTCCTGCGGCGGGCGCGAAGGTCGTCGTCGAGCCCGGCTTCCGTCGCTTCGAGTTCGTCGAAGGCACCAGCAGCAAGTTCTGGGAAGTGAAGGTCGAGGGCGAGCAGCAGATCGTTCGCTTCGGCAAGATCGGCACTGCGGGCCAGGTGAAGGAGAAGGACTTCGACAGCGGCAGCGAAGCCAACGCCGACACCAAGAAGCTGATCGCCGAGAAGACCGGCAAGGGCTACGTCGAGGTCGGCGTCACCAAGCTCCCGAGCAACCCGTCGATGGAGCAGGCCATCGCGCTCGACCAGGACGACAGCAAGAACTGGCGCGTGTTCGCCGACTGGCTGATCGAACAAGGCGAGCCGTGGGGCGAGGTGATCGCCCGCGCGGTGCAGGGCAAGCCCGACAAGGCGAAGCAGACCGCGACGCAGAAGGAACTCCTCGGAGAGCTCGAAGGCACCATCACCTGGGCCAACGGCGTGATCTCCGAGCTCGAGCTGGGCCCCGAAGATCCCGAAGCGAGCGATCTCTACATCTCGACGCTCGAGAAGATCTTGAAGCACCCGGCCGGCCACTACGTGCGCAAGCTGACCCTCGGCCTGCCCCCGAACGAAGACATCGAGTGGCACATGGAAGGACTCGCGGAGGCGATCAGCAGCGCCGGTCCGCTCCCGTTCCTCGAGGTGCTCGACATGAGCCCCGACGCCGAACACATGGACCAGCCCTCGTGGCGTCGCGTCGGTGACATCGGTGGCATCTGGGCGGCCGCTCCGCACTTGAAGGAGCTGCACTTGAACGGCGCCGCCGGCAGCGATGACGGCACGGCGATCGACTTCGGCGACATCAGCGGCCCGCACCTCGAGGTGCTGACCTACAAGTCGGGCGGCCTCAACAAGTCGGTGCCCAAGGACGTGGGCTCGGCGAAGTTGCCCAAGCTGAAGCGCCTCGAGCTGTATTTCGGCTCGGACGACTACGGCAACAACGGCGGCGTCGGCGATCTGAAGGGCGTGCTCGACGGCAGCGGCATGCCGGAGCTCAAGACGCTCGGCCTCAAGAACTCACCGTGGGAAGAGAACCTCATCGCGGCGGTGGCGGGCTCGAAGGTGTTGCCGCGGCTCGAGGTGGTCGACTTCTCGATGGGCGTGCTCGCTGACAAGGCTGCCAACGCGCTCGAGACCAACGCGGCGAAGTTCAAGCACCTCAAGAAGATCATCCTCGACGACAACTACTTCTCGGACGACGACGTGAAGCGCCTGAAGAAGGCGCTGCCCAACGCGCAGATCGGCGAGCAGAAGGACGACGAAGATCCGGAGTACCGCTACACGTCGATCGCGGAGTGACGCGCGGGGCGACGCTGGGCCTTCCACAGCAGCCAGGTGCCGAGGCCCAGCCCGCCGAAGAAAATCACCAGCGTGGTGGGGTGCAGCCAGAGCCACGGCTCGCGGAACAAGCCCCACTTGCCGGCGATCTCCAGCGGGGTCCAGGCGACGATCATCGCTCCGACGGCGTAGCGAATCGCCGGGCCCCAGCCGGTGTGCTGATTCAACTTCCACACGCAGTACACCGTGCCCGCGAGTGACGCGAAGAGCACCGCGGTCGTGAAGAAGCCGTGCACGCCGAACACGCTCTCGTCGTACGCCCAGAGCAGCAGCAGGTAGAAACCCCAGACCGTCGTCGCGTATTGAAACGCGCTGCGCGGGCCGTAGTTGTCGATGCGGCCGGTGACGAGCGCTCCGCGCATGGTCGGAACGCGCTCGCGCCAGAAGAGGAAGAGCGGGCAGCGCGACGATTCGAGGAACAGCAGGTAGCCCATCACCAGCGCGAGCACGCCCCACGAGTGCTTGAGCAGCACGTATTCACCGAACACCGCGGTGACCTCTCCGTTCACCACGGCCACCGACTTCGCGACGCCCAGCGAGCGCGCGGCGATGGTGAGGCCGTATTCGACTCCGCCGGTCCACATCAGGTTGCCGGCGAAGAGCCCGACGATGGTCTGCGCCGCGTCGCTCTTGAGTCGTGACGTCCACCACATCAGCAGCGCGCCGAGCGCGGTCAGCCCGAGCGTGGCCTGCCAGAGAATCGGTGTGACCTGCTGAGTGCGCAGCGTGAAGGCCTCACCTTGTTCACTCGCGCGGCGCGCGGCGGCTTGCAGCAGCGCGCGATGCTCGGGGTTGCGCGTGCGTTGTGCGGCGAGCTCCAGCTCTTCGCGCAGCGGGCGATCGGTGAACATGCGCGCGCTCAAACCCTGCGGAGCGCTCTCGACGTGGTTGATCGCCACCATCAGCAGATGCCCGGACGCGAGCATCAAGAGCACGAACGCGCTCGCCAGGACGGTGCGAACCCAGCTCGGCGTGTTCATGACAGGTGCTGCGAGAGACGAGGACGCGCCGCGACGAGCTGTGCCGTCGCTTCACCGAACAGCGCGGCGAGGGCCTGCAGGCCGAGCTCGTCGACTCGAACGGTGATCGCTCCGAGGTGCACCGAGACGCAGTTGCAGTGCGCGCAGCGCTGAATCTGTCCGAGCGGGCCAGACGCGAGCGTGACGGGGTGGCAGGTGTTGGTCGTCGTCATTGCGATTTTGACTTTTATTCTCAAAATCGCGTATTTCGCAACCACCATGAGCAGCGGGCGAGCGCAGATGAGGAGGTGGATCGGTTGGATCGCGTTGTTGCTCACGGCGTGCGACGGCTCGGTGAGCGGTGGCGTTTCAGAAGAGGACGCGGGGCTTCCGGTCGTCGACGCCGGAGTGATCGCCGTCACCGGTGAGTCGCTCTTCGCGGCGCAGTGCGCGGCGTGTCACGGCCCGACGGGCGAGGGCACGAGCCTCGCGTATCAGCTGCGCTCGCCGGTGCGCCCGTACGCGACCTTCGTGATTCGCAACGGGCGGCACGAAGCGATCACGTTCACGGGTGCGATGCCTTCGTTCTCCACGACGGCGGTGAGCGACATGAACCTGGGGTTGATCTTCGACTTCCTCGACGCGGTGCCGCGACCGACCGATGGCCAGGGCCTGTACGTGCGCTTCTGCGGCAACTGCCACGGCCCCGAAGGTGAGGGCGGACGCGCCGACGAGGGCCTGGTGCACAAGGCGTACGACGAGCCCGAAGAAATCGAAGAAGCGGTGCGTGAAGGGCACGGCCGCCAGCGCTACGGCGATCGCGAGGAATACATGCCCGCGTGGACCGCGGCGCAGCTCAGCGACGCCGAGGTGACGTTGATCGCAGCGTGGTTGAGGACCTTCCCTGATCCCGGAGACGACTGATGAGCGACGCATGGATCGCCGAACGCGTGTGGAACACCTCGCCTGATCACGTTCGACGCGTGGTCTCGATCGACTGGCCGGTGCCGACCGAGGCGCTGCTCATGATCGACGCCGTCTTCGGAGCAACTCGCGTCACCGTGCGGCCGCTCACGCGCGCGTGGAAACGATCAGTCGCGTTCGCGTGGCTGCGCGGGCTCGATCGTCGCTTGCGCGTTCCAGCCACACCACCTCGCTCGCGAAAGCGCGCGTGATCACCTCGTCACTTGAATAGAAGCCCACTCATGCGAGCACTGCTGGTCGTTGCGGTTTCGTTGTCGATGTTCACCTGTGCGGGGAGCGAGCCGAAGCCCGACGGGAAGGTGACGCACCCTCCGGTCGTGAAGGCGCCCGAAGAGACGCACTTCGCGGAGATCGTGCAGCTCTCGTTCGGTGGTGAGAACGCCGAGGCCTACTGGCGCTTCGACGGTCGCGGCGCGTCGCTGCAGCGCCGCAGCGGTGACGAGCAGTGCGATCGCATCTACACGTGGCCGCTGATCGACGAGAAGGGCGCGCTGATTCCCGATTCCAAGCCGACGCTGTTCTCGAGCGGCAAGGGCGCGACGACCTGTGCGCACTACCTCGCTGATGACTCCGAGGTGCTCTACGCGTCGACGCACCTGGGCGGCGATCCGTGCCCGCCGAAGCCCGACATGAGCAAGGGCTACGTCTGGGCGCTCTACGACACGTACGAGATCTTCAAGAAGAAGTCCGACGGCACGGGCGAGCTCACGCGACTGACGGACTCGCCGGGCTACGACGCCGAGGCGACGGTGTGCGCGAAGGACGGGTCGATCATCTTCACCTCGGTGCGCGACGGCGACATCGAGCTCTACCGCATGGACAAGGACGGCAAGAACGTGAAGCGGCTCACGTTCACGCCGGGCTACGACGGCGGTGCGTTCTTCAGCCGCGATTGCTCGAAGATCGTGTGGCGCGCGTCGCGACCCAAGCCGGGCAAGGAGCTCGAAGATTTTCAGGGGCTGCTCAAGCAGGGCCTCGTGCGGCCGACGAAGCTCGAGCTGTACGTCGCCAACGCCGATGGCAGCGAGCCGCGGCAGATCACGTATTTGAACGCCGCGTCTTTCGCGCCGTTCTTCTTCCCCGACGGCAAGCGGGTGATCTTCTCGAGCAACGCGGGCGATCCCAAAGGGCGTGACTTCGATCTCTGGGCGGTCGACGTCGACGGCACGCGGCTCGAGCGCATCACGTGGACCAAGGGCTTCGACGGTTTCCCGATGTTCTCGCCGGACGGAAAGTGGCTGCTCTTCTCGAGCAACCGCATGACCGCCGAAGGCTCGCAAGACACGAACCTGTTCATCACCAAGTGGGTCGACGGCGAGGTGAAGTCGACGCCCGGCGCCGCGGAGCGGATTCAGAGCGACGCGACATGGCTCGCGGATCCGGCGCGTGAAGGTCGAGGCATCGGGACGAAGGGACTCGACGAGGCCGGCGCGTGGCTCGAAGCGAAGTTCAAGGAGCTCGGCCTCGAGACCGAGCGTGTGCCGTTCGAGGTGACGACGAAAGTCACGCGCGGCAAGGGCACCACGTTGTCGATCGCTGGCAAGCCGGTGGCAGACGCTGACTTCACGCCGATCGGTTGGAGCTCGGCGGGCAGCGTGAAGGGCAAGGCGGTGCTCGCGGGCTGGGCGATTCAGGACGCGGAGCTCGGCATCGACGACTTCAAGGGTCTCGACGTGAAGGGGAAGATCGTGATCGCGCGGCGCTTCGTTCCCGACAACGAGAAGCTCGCGTCGCCCGAGGCGCAACGTCGCGCGGGTGATCTTCGCAAGAAGGCGTTCGTCGCGAAGAACGCCGGAGCGAAGGCGCTGATCGTCGTCGACTATCCGCTCGTTCCCGCAGCTCCGGCTCCGGCGCCTGCTCCGAAGGCCGCGGCGCCTGCTCCCGCTCCTGCTCCTGCGAATCCGCATGCGGGGCAGGGTGGTCCCCAAGGTCCGCCGCCTGATGCTGCGTTGCCGACGTTGCGCACCGAGGGCACTGGCGAGGCCGGAATTCCGGTGATCGTCGTGAAGCGCGCGGCGCTCGAGTCGAGCTGGAAGGCGCTCGAGAGCAAGAAGAGCATCGACGTCGCGCTCGGCGTCGAGCTGCAGTTCGAGAAGACCGCGGCGTTCAACGTGATCGGCAAGCTGTCGAGCGGAAATCCGGCGCAAGGTCCGCTGATCATCGGAGCGCACTACGACCACCTCGGCATGGGCGGACCGAATTCGCTCGCGCCCGACAAGGTGGCTCCGCATCTCGGAGCCGACGACAACGCGTCCGGCGTCGCGACGTTGCTCGAGATCGCGCGTCAGTTGAGCGCCGCGAAGTCAGAGCTCACGCGTGACGTGGTGTTCGCGGCGTTCAGCGGTGAAGAGGAAGGCGTGCTCGGCAGCGCGGCGATCGTGAAGTCGAAGCCCGCGTGGATGAACGGAGCCGCGGCGATGTTCAACCTCGACATGGTCGGTCGCGTTCGTGAGAACTCGCTCTCGGTGCTCGGCAGCAAGTCGGCCGCGGAATTCGACGGCTTGATCGCGACGGCGTGCGCGGGCGCGCGGGTGGACTGCAAGGCGAGCGGTGACGGCTACGGCCCGAGCGATCACATGTCGTTCTACGTGGCCGGCATTCCAGTACTGCACTTCTTCTCCGGAGCGCACGGCGACTACCACAAGCCCTCTGACTCGGCGGACAAGCTCAACGCGATGGGCATGCAGAAGACCGCGGAGATCATCGTCGCGCTCGCGAAGGCGACGCAGACCGTGAAGCTCACCTTCAACAAGATGCCGGAGCCCGCTGGTCGTGGTGATGCGCGCAGCTTCAACGCGTCGCTCGGCACGGTGCCGAACTACGCGGGTCCGCCGCAGGGAGTGAAGGGCGTGTTGCTCGACGACGTGCGCCCCGGTGGCGGTGCGGACAAGGCGGGCATCAAGCGCGGCGACATCATCATCAAGCTCGGCACGTTCGATGTCGGCTCGGTGGAAGATCTGATGTTCGTGCTGATGCAGGCCAAGCCGGGCGAGACCATCACCGCGGTGGTGTTGCGTGACGGCAAGCCGCTGTCGCTCGAGACGACGTTCCAGGAAGGTCGCCGCCGCTGAGCTCGTGAACGCTCAGACGTAGCCGCGCTCGCGAGCCCTGAGCGCGGCCTGCGTGCGATCGCTCACTCCGAGTTTCGTGAACAGCTGAGTGACGTGATTCTTCACCGTGCCCTCGGTGACGAAGAGCGCCGCGGCGATTTCCTTGTTCGACGCACCTCGCGCCAGCAACGCGAGAACCTCGTTCTCCCGCTCGGTGAAGGGGCTCGCGGTGCCTTCGCCCGCGCGCGGACGTCGCGAGAGCTCCGCCAGCACCTTCGACGCGACCGACGGCGCGAGAAACGACTGACCCGCTGCCGCGGCCTGCACCGCTTCTTTGAGGCGCTCGCCCGTCACGTCCTTCAGCAGGTAGCCGACCGCTCCCGCACGGAGTGCTTCGAACACGTGATCGTCGTCTTCGAAGGTCGTGAGCACCAGCACGCGCGACGCAGGCTGCGCGACTTTGAGGCGGCGCGTGGCGGTCACTCCGTCCATCACCGGCATCTGCAGATCCATCAACACCACGTCGGGTCGCAGACGCTCACATGCTGCGAGCGCTTCCGAACCATTCGACGCTTCACCGACCACCTCGATCGCACCGCCCGCCGAGCTCAGCACCGCGCGAATGCCCTCGCGGTAGAGCGGCTGATCATCGACCAGCAGCACACGCGTCATGGAGCCGGCACCTCGACACGCAGTGCGACGCCGCCCGCCGCCGCGCGCTCGATGGTCAACGTGCCACCCGCCTGCGTGACGCGCTCGCGCATTCCGCTGAGACCATTCCCCTCGGTGAGCGCTTCGCCCGCCGCGCCGTCATCAGTCACCGCGAGCAACACGCGCGCACGTTCGAACGCGAGGCTCACGTTCACCTTCGAAGCTCGAGCGTGTTTGCGCGCGTTGGTGAGCGCTTCTTGTGCGACGCGATAGAGCACCAGGTCGAGCCCGTGACCGAGCGCACGGCGATCTCCGACGAGCTCGAGCGCCGCCGGCAGCCCCGCGCTGTTGGTGTCGGCGACCAGCCCTTCCAACGCCTCGTGCAACGGCCGTGGAGGACCTTCGCGCAACAACGTCACCGCGTTCCGCAGCTCAGCGAGCCCGTCGCGCAACACCTGCTGCGCTTTCATCAGCCGCTCTTCCTGCGCACCCGGCCCCTGAGCGCGCGCGGCCTCGAGCTGCACGTTCGCGATGGTGAGGCAGTGCCCGAGGCTGTCGTGCAGTTCACGCGCGACGCGATTTCGCTCTCGTGCAGTCGCCAGCTCAGCGACCTCGAGGCTCAGTCGCTCCACGTCGTGTCGCGCGTAGCGTTCGCGTCGCGCGATCAACGAGAAGACGAGCACGAAGGCCTGCGCCGAGGCGAGCTGCGCGACGGTCACCCACACCACCGAGCCTTCGACCTCGCGCGAAACGATCCACGCCATGAAGAGCGTCATCACCGCGGTGACACCGAGCGCGACCCACAGCGGCAGAAACAGCACCAGCATGCTGATGAACGGCATGCCGACCAGGAACGCGCGATCGTTCGAGAACCACAGCGCGACGAAGACGAACGCGCCGAAGACTCCGAGCATCGAACGAATCGCGCGCGGCCCGGCGCGCTCGGCCCACCACATGCCCGCGGTCGAAACGAGCAGCGCTCCGATCACCGCCGCCGAGGTCACCGCACGCGCGGTGGGGTCGACCACGTTCAGGCCCTGAAAGAAGCCGGGCCCGATCGCGGCGACGGTCGCCACGAACGTGCCCACCGAGATGAAGCGGGGCCCCGTCATCGCCGTCGGCTTAACACCGATCACTTCGGCTTCATCTCGATCGCCACCGACGAGACGTCGACCATCTCGCCCGCTTTGACCTCGAAGAACCACTGCGCGCCGACTCCATTCGGGAGGTAGCCCTGCCAGGTGACTCCATCGACGTCGGCCTGCGTGGCGACGAAATACCTGCCGGGCTTCGCGGGAATCACGAACGTGCCGTCGAACAACTCGGAGCGCTGCATGAAGTCGCGCGACTCCGCGGTGTCGACGTACGGACCGAGACCGAAGCCGCCGGGAATGGGGTTCGCTCCATCGGGGAGCGCGAAGGCGATGGGCTGCAGATTCGGCACGTCCTTCGACTTTGCGATGCGACCTTTGATCCACCCGATGGGCTCGATGGTCCCGCCCTCGTCGAAGATCGAGACGTGCGTGTGGCAGACCGTGCACGAGCCGTTGCCGATGCGTCCTCCGAAGCGCGTGTCGACTTGTTTGGTGGTGATGCCGAGCGCTCCGACGCCGGTTGAGCCGAACGCGTACGTCTGAGCCGGTCGCGCATTGAGCTCTTCTGCAACCTGCTGCGCGTTCTGCATGCGGCGCTGCGCTTCTGCGCGCCACGGCCACCGCGCGCCCGCGTTGGAGTTGATCGCCGTGTAGTAGGACACCACCGCTTCGTCGGGCTTGCCGGCGCGCAGCGCGAGGTCGCCGATCATCGCCTGCATCGCGGGGATGTTGTACGGCGCGATGGGGCTGTCCCAGATTCGCCGCGAACGATCGACGCTGACGGGATCGGTCGCGTGCTGAAACAGCGCCGTGTCACGCACGACCTCTTTGAAGGCGTCGCGCGCTTCTTCGATCTGAGTCGGGCTCGCGTCAGCCCAACCGCCGATCGCCAGCGTGAGCCCGAACAGCGTGAAGGCTTTGTACGTGCCGCTCGCCGTGCGCAGCTCGTCGATGGTGGCTTCGATGCGCGAGCGATCTCCACTCGCGCGAGCATCGAGATAGCGGATGTACGCCTTCCACACCGGCAACCGCGCGTCGCCCGGATAGCCGGCGATCGCTTCGTCGAAGGCGGGCATGCCGACCGCGGTGAGGTCGGTGCGCTCCAGCTCGACCACGCCGATGGTCGTCGCCGCGGCGATCGCGCGCGAACGCTCGGGGCTCGCCGGCACGTCGTCGCGCAGCCAACGCCACACCGAATCGAACTCGCGCAGGTCGTAGTTGAACGTCCACATCACTGCGTCGAGCGGCCGCGTGACGTCGGTGGGCCGTGGCGGAATGACCGCAGCGGCGGTGAGGCTCGCGGGCGGAGTCGCGGTGGGAGGAGGAGCACAGGCAGCGAGCGAAACGAAGAGGAGCAGGGCGTGTCGGTTCATGCGCCAACAGTTGCCCCTCGACGGCGCGCTGACTCGATTCCGGAGGTCATGATCGAAGGTCATGGGCGAGGCATGACCTGCAGCGTATGAAGCGCGCATGCTCCACCTCGTGATGACGATCGCGCTGTCGCAGGTCACTCCGCCGCCGCCCGCGCCCGCGTCGCTCAGCGGCATGGAACAGAAGCGCGCGCAGCAGAAGCCGACCGCCGACACCATTCAGGCGCCCGTGGGACCGCCTCCGTCAGCGCAGAAGCTGAGCTTCGCGCAGCAGGCGTTCGGCCTCGCGCACAGCGGCTACCGGCAGGGCAACATCAGCGCCGAGGCCGCGGCGACGTGGAGCCTGCGCATCTACGAATCAGAGAAGGACAAGGAACCGAAGGCGGCGCAGATGCACCTCGATCGCATGATCGCGCTCGAGAAATTGGCGAAGGAACGCGCGCAGGCGGGCTCCGCTCCGATGCTCGACGTGCTGACCGTCGGCTACTTCCGCGCGCAGGCCGAGATCTTCACGGGGAAGAAGTGATGACACCGCAGCCCACCGGTTCGCCTCCGCAGCAGAGTTTCTTCCAGCAGTTCAAGTGGCCGCTGATCGGCGGTGGCTGTCTGCTCCTCGTGATGTGTTGCGCCGGCACCGCGTTCCTCGGTGCCGTGGCCAACGAGAATCCCGGCAACGGTTCGGCGCGCGTCGACTGCGGCACGCCTGGGCCCGAGGGCGTCGACTGCGTCGTGAAGCGCACGGGAGCGGGCGGTGGACTTCGCCCGTGTTGGGATCTCGAGATCACCTGTCAGAACGGCGGCGTGATGGTGGGCAGCGCGTGCGGTGAGCTGCCCAACGACACCAACGGCGAAGAGACCACGGTGAACATGCCGGTGAGCGCTTTCTCGAATCAGGAAGGCTGCGACGCGCCGAAGTCGGGAGCCGTGAAGAACCTGATCGTTCACCCCATGAAATGAAGCCGCTCTCGAAGGAGAAGGCAGAAGAGGCGCTGCGAGGCGAAGGCCGCGAAGGCTGGAAGAAGAAGCGCGACGCGCTGCAGCGGCTGCCCGCTGACGTCGATGCTGAACTCGCTGCTCGCGTCGCGCTCTCGCAGATCGGTGACGGCTACAACGCGGGCTGGGGTTTCGGTCGCGCCTGCCAACGCCTCCCGCCGCACGTGATTCGGCGCGTGGTGGAATTGCTCCCCGCTGAGTCGCAGAGCGCGCAACGCATCTTCCTGCGTGAAGCGATGCGCGGTGATCAGAAGAACGACGCGGCGCTGGTGAATGCGTGGGTCCTCGCGCTCCAATCGCTGCTCGATCTCTCGCTCACCTACGCCTGGGGCTCGAAGCAGCGCAAAGCGAAGCTGAAGGCACTCGCGGGCCACCCGCAGATCGTCTCGGCGATTCAGGCGGCGGTCGTTGGCTCGGACGGCGGCACGATCGACATGCTCGCGGTGCTGGCGATCGACGCGAGCGACGCCTCGATCGACGCGCTGCTGCCGGTGTTCTCGAAGGGCGATCCATACTCGCGACTCGAGATGTTGAAGGTGCACGCCACCATGAACGCCGCGATGACGGCCATGCTCGAAATGGTGACGAAGCGGCGCACCTCGAAGGAGGAGGCGAGCGGCGCGGCGGCGTTCGTCTCGAAGGTGCTCGCGCTCGACGAACCGCTAAAGACCGTGAAGTGCACGGTGTGGCTCAGCAGTGAGCAGCTCAATCGCAGTGGCGTGCCGCTCTACCAGGGCACGCTGGTGATCGACTCGAAGTGGGATTCGTGGTGGTCGGTCGCCATCACACAGGTCACCGGCGCTTTCGAAATGAAGCGAACGGGCTTTGGCGCGAGCGAAGACGTGGACGACGAACTCGGCCTCGGCCATTGCACCATCCACGACCTGCCGAAGTGGCTGGCTGCGGCGGCGAAGAAGTTGAAGGTCAAATGGAACACTGACGCCGTCGCGCGCGGCTCCCTTCGCGGGAAGAAGCGCGATGAACTCACCGCGTGGGTCTTCTCGGGCGTGAAGCCGTCGTAAGCTCGCCTCGATGACGCGCGACGAGTTCCGCGAGGCGCTGTTGCAGGTGATGGATCAGAAGGAGCACTGGGCGTGGCCGCACTTCACGAACGGTCGCGTCGCGAAGGACAAGCTCCACCTGCACCTCGAGCAGGAATACGCGGTCTTCGTTCGTGATTTTCCCGTGCTCGTCGGTCGCGCGTACGTGCAGTGCCCCATCGCCGCCGTTCGCCGCGAGCTCGCGGAAAATCTCTATGAAGAGGAGACCGGTGGGCTGCACGCCGGCAAGCCACACCCCGAGCTGTTCCTCGAATACCCGCGCGGGCTCGGCTTCGATCTGAAGCGCTTCGAGAACGTGAAGCTGCTGCCCGCCGCGCAGAAGTACCGCGACGTGCTCGACGACGCGACGCAACGCCGAGGGTGGGGTGCCGCCGCGGCCGTGGTCACCGTCTTCATCGAAGGCAACTCACACGAGCGTGAGATCTTCGCGCCCGACTTCAAGCCGTCACCGCCGCCTCCGCTCACCGAGCATCCACTCGCCAAGCACTACGGCCTGCCGCTCGAGTCGCTCGCGTTGACGAAGGCGCATCGCGGAGTGGAAGGCGATCACCGCCTCGCCGCCTGGCGCGTGATGCTCGATCACGTCGCCGAAAGCGACCGGACCATCGTTCTCACCTCGATGCGCGAAGCGCTCTCCGCGTGGCTCGGCTACCGCGACGAGATCGCCACCGTCTGCGGGCTCTCCAAACCCTGATGCAGGTCGACGAGCAGGGCCGCTTCGTTCGCGAACTCAACGAAGGTTCGATCTTCGCGCGCTTCTTCGCCAAGGCGATCGATCTCGCGCTCACCTCTCTTCTCGGAGCGCTCGTCGGCTTCATCAGCGGAAACGCCATCACCGCCGCGCTCGGGCCGGCGTTTTTTCTGCTCAGCGATTCCATCGCGTCACCTGGGAAATGGCTGCTTCGGCTCGAGGCCGTCACGCTCGCCGGCAAACGCCTCGGCCTCTTTGCCTCACTCTCGCGCAACGCGACGCTGGGGCTGCCTCCGCTCGCCGCCGTGCTGCTCGGCGCGCACGTCTTCACCAACACCCTCGACCCGCGAGCGGAGTGGGGCATCGTCGGCTGCCTGTGGGTGCTGTTCATCGCCGTCGAGAGCATGAGCCTTCTGCTCGCCCCGCAAGATCGCCGCTGGAGCGATCAATTCTCGCGAACCAGGGTCGTGCAGCGCTGACCTTTTCTTTCAAGCTGACTCCGCTCGGTGTTACCTCCGGCGGCACATGCACCGCATCGACGAGCCGCATCCGTTCAGCCTCGAGACCGCCACGCTGCACTACGCCGAAGATCGCCCCGTCGCGGCGACGCACCTCGCGCTGGAATTCGATCTCGACTTCGCCAAACGCTCGCTGGCCGGCGTCGCCACGCACACGCTGAAGGCGATTCGCGCGACGAAGAAGCTCACCTTCGACGCCATCGATCTCGACGTGCAGAAGGTCGAGGTCGACGGCAAGGCGGTGCAGTTCGACGCGGCCTCGCACCGAGAGCTCCACGTGCACCTCGCGAAGGCGACGAAGCCCGGCGCCGAGCTGAAGGTGAAGATCACCTACCGCGCCACGCCGCAACGCGGCCTGTACTTCGTCGGCCCCGATCAGGTGTGGACGCAGGGGCAGGACATCGACTCGCGCCACTACTTCCCGTGCTTCGACACGCCGGCGCAGAAGTGCAGCAGCGAAGTGAAGGCCAGCTTCCCGAAGGAATTCACCTCGCTGAGCAACGGCAAGCTGCTCGCCGACACGGTGAAGGGCGGCAAGCGCACCATGCACTGGCGCCTCGACGCGCCGCACTCGCCGTACCTGATCACGCTGGTCGTCGGAAAATTCGAGGCGCACGAAGCGAAGGCCGGCTCGACCACCATCCGCACGCTCTTCCCCGCGGGGAAGAAGGACGACGCGTTGCGCTGCGTGAAGCGCACGCCGCAGATGGTTGCGCTCTTCGAGAAGCTCACCGGTCGCGCGTACCCGTGGGGCGACTACGCGCAGGTCTTCGTCAACGAGTTCATCTTCGGCGGCATGGAGAACACGTCCGCCACCACGCTGACCGACTCCGTGCTGCACGACGCGCGCGCGCACGCCGACTTCTCGGCCGAGTTCCTGATCGCGCACGAGCTCGCGCACCAGTGGTTCGGCGATCTCCTCACCTGTCGCGACTGGCCGCACGGCTGGCTCAACGAGGGCTTCGCGACGTACTCCGAGATTCTGTGGAGCGAAGAGGGCGAGTCTGCCGACGACGCCGACCACACGCGCAAGGGCGACTTCGAGACGTATCTGTCCGAGGTGAGTGATCGCTACGCGCGGCCCATCGTCGCGCGGAAGTTCGACGCGCCGATCAATCTCTTCGACCGCCACCTCTACGAGAAGGGCGGGCTGGTGCTCCACGAGTTGCGCCGCCGCCTCGGTGACGACGACTTCTTCGCGAGCATCCGCGCGTACGTGAAGAAGCACGAGCACGGCACGGTCGAGACCGTCGATCTCGCGCGTGCCATCGAGGAAACCACCGGCCGCAACGTCGATCGCTTCTTCGACGAGTACGTCTTCCGCGGTGGCCACCCGGCGCTGAAGGTCGAGGCCAGCTACGACGCCGACGGCAAGCGCGTGCGCGTGAGCGTGAAGCAGACCGCCGAAGGTGAGCCGTATGCGCTGACGTTGCCCGTCACGCTGATGGTCGCCGACAAGCCGACGCAGCACGAACTCACGGTGACCAAGAAGGAACAGACGTTCTTCCTCCCCGCAGCGCGTGAGCCGAGTCAGTGCGTCATCGATCAGCGCCGTGATCTCCTCGCCGCGCTCGACGTCGAGAAGCCCATCGGCTGGTGGCGCAACGAAGTGCAGAACGCGACCTTCGCGCGCGCCCGCACCGAAGCCGCCGGAGCGCTCTCGAAAGATCCCGCCGCCGCCACCATCGCCGCGCTGACAAAAGCGCTGAAGACCGAATCGAACTTCTGGGGCACGCGGGCGGCGTGCGCGAAGGCGCTCGGCACGTTGCGTACGCCGGCCGCGAAGGCCGCGTTGCTCGAGGCGGTGACGAAGACCAAACACCCCAAGGCCCGTCGTGCGGTCGTCGTCGCGCTCGGCACCTTCCGCGAAGACGCTGAGGTCGTCACAGCGCTCGGCGCGCTCGCGAAGAAGGGCGATGCCAGCGGCTTCGTCGAAGGAGAGCTCGCTCGCTCGCTCGGCAAGCTGCGTGGCGCGAACGCGTTCGAGACCCTCGAGTCGATGCTCGATCGACCCGCGTTCCAGGACGCCGTTCGCGTCGGTGCGCTCGATGGCTTCGCAGAGCTGCGCGATCCGAAGGCGTGGAAGAAGGTGCTCGCCTGTCTCGCCGCCGGGCAGCCGGTGTTCGGTCGTCGCGCGGCGGTGATGGCGCTCGCGAAGCTCGCCGAGCCCGCAGAGAAGAAGACCGAAGCGGTCGAGAAGATCGCTCAGCTGCTGCGCGACGAGAACTTCCGCGTGCGTCTCGCGGCCATCGACGCTGCCTCGGCGCTCGGTGACGATCGACTCATCGGCCCGCTCAACTCGACTCCGTTCCTCGACGGTCGCGAGCAGCGTCTGGCGCGTGAAGCGGTGCGCTCACTGCGCGCGAAGCCGTCGGGCAAGGAGCTGCAGTCGCTCCGCGGTGAGCTCGACAAGCTGAAGGGTGAAGTGCGCTCGCTGACCGAGAAGCTCGAGAAGAAGAAGTAGTCAGGGCTTGGCGCGCGGAATCGGATTCGCGGGATCCGCGGCGCTCTTGTTCACGTTGGGGAGCGGCGTCGGCCGTTCCACAGCCTTCGGCGGGTTGAGCTTCGCTTCGACCGCCGCGAGCCCTTCTTTGCAGCGCTGCATCTCGGGCACCGCGTCGAGGCAGCGCTGGTACACGTCACGCGCCGAAGTGAGCCGCTCGGTGCCTCCATCAATCTCGAACCGCAGGCGATCGGCGTAGTCGAGCTCCGCCGACACGCCCACGAACGGGTTCGGCTGTTCATCGGGTTTGTCGTCGGCGACGGCGAGCTGTTTGGGCTGCGAACCGGCGACGGGCTGCAGCTGGCCCGAGCGCGCGCTGTCGATCATCGCTCGCGTTTCGGGCCGTTCCTTCGGCGCCGCGGCAGTCGGGAGCGGCTCGATTCGCTGCAAGACCGGCCCGCTGCCGACCACCGGTGACGGCGCCACGACCGCCGGACCGCCGTTGGAAGGCGCTTCCGTAGAGACCAACGCGCGCGAGCCCAACCACGCTGCCACCAACACGATCGCGCAAACCCCGATGAGAACGACGCTTTGCCGCATGGGTGCGCCTTCTACACACTTCGACGCGACATTCGCGAGTGCCTGGCCCTCTCTCAGTGCAGGCCAACCTCACACTTCGGAGATGCACCACATGAAGAAGACCCTCGCCGCTCTCGCCATCAGCTTCAGCCTCGGTCTCGCCGCCTCTGCCGTCGCCGCCACGCGCCACGCCGACGCGCCGGTCGCTCCGGTCGAGAACAGCTGCAAGGCCGCGGGTCACGCGTGTGACAAGGCCGAAGACTGCTGCTCGCGCATGTGTCGCAAAGACAACGGCAAGTGCGCCTGAGCAGGTCGAGCCTTACAGCTTCACGCCTGCGAGCGGCTCGTATGCGGTGATGACCGCCGTGATGTCATGCTCACCGAGGCCCGCTGCGCGCGCGACGTTGTAGGTCTCGCGCAGTGACGCCGCGGTGGGCGTCGGCACTTTGTGCTTCGCCGCGTTGTCGAGGAAGAGCGACAAGTCCTTGTGCATCAGGTCGATCGAGAAGTGCGTCGTGAAGTCGCGCTCCAGCAACGCCTTGCCCTTGAAGTCGTAATACGGAGAGCGGAAGCCCGAGGCCTGCACCACCTCGATCAACTTGCGCGGGTCGATGCCGGCCTTCTTCGTCAGCAACAACCCTTCGCTGAACTGCTGCAGCATCGCCGCGATGAGCGCGTTGCCGGCGAGCTTCACCTGCGTGCCGGTGCCGACGGGGCCGCAGTGAATGACCTTCTCGCCGACCGCCTGGAAGATCGGCGTCGCGCGCGCGAGCGTCGCGTCGGAACAGCCGGTCATGATCACCAGCGTGCCTTTTTCGGCCCCGCCGCGGCTGCCGGTCACCGGCGCGTCGGCGAAGTCGATGCCCAGCGCACCGAAGCGCTCCGACAGTGAGACCGCCGTCTCCACCGACACCGTCGAGAAGTCGATGAACAGCTGCCCGCGCTTCGCGGTGTCGAACACCGCGCTCGCCACGCTCATCAGCGCAGCTGGATCAGACACGCAGGTGCAGAACGCATCGACCTGAGCCGCCAGCTCGCCGGGACTGCGAGCGACCTCGATGCCGTCGGCTTTCAGCTCGAGCGCGCGCGCCGCGGTGCGGTTCCACACCACGACCTCGAAGCCCTTCTTCTTGAGGTTTTTCGCCATGGGCGCACCCATGGTTCCCAGCCCGAGGAAGCCGACGCGTTTGATGCTCATGCTAGAAGGCTCTCATGCCGTTGCGTTTCTTCCGCAAGGAGAATTCGAGCGCCGCTCGCCGGGAGCGTCAGGAGCAGATCGAGAAAGCGATCGCCGAAGGTCTGCGACGCTTGTCTGATCTCTTCAAGCGCTCCGCTGAGCTGATCGAAGCCCAGCGTCTGTCTCGGGGCGGCTACGAGAAGCAGGAGAAGTACCTCGAGCGCGTCGCACCGCCGAGCAAGTCGACCTCCGACGGGCAGACTGGCCAGCGCTGATGTTCTACCGGGCCTTCCGGGCCGTGGCGTCGCTGGCGCTGCGGCTCTTCTTCAAGATCGAAGCTCCGATCGATCCCCACGGGGCGCTGCAGACCACCGGCCCCGTGATGTTCGTCGGTAACCACCCCAACGGGCTCGTCGATCCCGGGATGGTCTTCATTCTCGCCAGCCGCCACGTCACCTTCCTCGCGAAGGAGCCGCTGTTCCGCATGCCGGTGCTCGGTCAGATCTTGCGAGGGATGGACGCGCTCCCCGTGTTCCGCAAGCAAGACGGGCCGGGTGACACCACCAAGAACGAAGGCACGCTCACCGCTTCGGTCTCCGCGCTCACGCAGGGCAGGGCGATCACCATCTTCCCCGAGGGAAAATCACACACCGAGCCGCAGCTCGCCGAGCTCAAGACCGGAGCCGCCCGCATCGCGCTCGAGGCCGCGCGTCAGGGCAGCGACGTGAAGCTGGTGCCGGTCGGCATCACCTACGAGCAGAAGAACCTCTTCCGCAGCCGCGTGCACATCGAGGTCGGCGCGCCACTCGTCGCGCGCGAGTTCGTCGAGAAGACCGGCGAGGAGCCGCACGACGCCGCGAAGCGCTTCACGTCTGCCATCGCTGATTCGCTGCGCTCGGTGACGCTCAACCTCGAGAAGTGGGAAGACCTGCCCATCGTCGAGACCGCCGAGGCGCTCTTCGCGCTCAATCGCAACGAGGCGGCCGGCGACGCCGAACGGAAGAAAGCGTTCGCGCGCGGCATGGCGTTGTTGCGTGAAGAACAGCCCGAGCGCTTCGCGTCGTTGAAGACACAGCTCGCGCAATTTCGCCGGCGGCTCGATCTGCTCGCGGTCTCCCCCGACGATCTCACCTCGCGCTACCGCCCGGCGACCGTCGCGTGGTTCGTGATGCGCAACCTGTTGTGGCTCACCACGCTCCCGCTCTTTCTGCTCGGAGTGGCGACCTTCTTCATTCCCTGGCTGCTGCCGCTGGTCGCCGTGAAGCTCGGCAAGCCGGAGATCGACACCGAGTCGACGGTGAAGGTGCTCACGTTGCTGGTGCTCGCTCCGGTGTGGGTGGCGGTGCTGACGCTGCTCGCGTACTTCTCGAGCGGGCTGCCGTTCGCGCTCTTCACGCTCATCGCCGCGCTGCCGCTCGCCGCCTTCACTCGGTTCTATTTCGAGCGTCGTCGCGCGGCGTTGCGCGACGTGCGTACGTTCTTCGTGCTGATCAGTCGTCGAGCGGTGCAGTCGCGGTTGCTCGACGAAGGTCGCACGCTCGCCGCTGAAGTCGAGCAGCTCGCCGCCGAGCTCGGTCCGCGCGTCGCCGCCTGAAACGACGAAGGCCCTCTTCGAAATCCGAAGAGGGCCTCGCGAACGTCAGCAACCGACTCTGCTCAGAAGAAGTCGATCGCGCAGCCCGTGGTGCTCGTCGCCGTCGGGCAGCAGAAGCCCGACGTCGTGTTGCACGCGTTGCGACCCATCGTGTCGCTCGCACAATCAGACGCCATCGTGCACTTCGGCCAGAGAATGCCGACGTTGGTGATGGTCGCCGACTTGCGGAAGCAGGTGTAGCCCGCGCGGCTCGTGCCGACGGCGCCCGGCGTGCTGCACGTGCCGACGCAGAAGAAGTTCGCGCCACCGTCGGGCAAGCCGAAGCCGACCTCGGTCTTGCCGGCCTGATCGCACCACGTGTCCGCGGGAGCAAGGTTCGAGTCAGCCGTGCAGTAGCCGTTCGGGAACGCCGGAGGCTGCTGGCAGGACGCGAGCACCGGATCAGGCGGGTTCGCGCAGTCGGTGTCGGTGGTGCACGTGTTGCCCGCCTTGGTGGGGTTGCCGCCGCCCGTCCACAACCCGGCGTCGGCCTGGCGGAGGAACGCGCAGCCCGTCTGGCCCTGCACGTTCAGATCGGTCACCTGCACGCACGCCAGACCCTGAACCGGGCACGTGCCCGGGCCGCTGCACGGTGCCGTGCAGAACTTCTCGGTGTCGTTGAACAGGTACGGGAACGTGCTGACGCCGCCCGCGCACACCGCGTTGCCGGGGCAGGTGCCGCTCGGGCAGGTCACGGTGCAGAAGCCGAGGTTGGGCGGGTAGGTCGTCGCCGCGTTGCCGCCGAACGGCACCGTCGAGGTCTTGCACTTCGAGCCAGCGCCGAGCGAGGAGCACTGCGCGCTCGTGGTGCAGCTCATGCCGATGAAGGCCGAGGCTCCACCGCCGCCCGTACCGCCACCCGTCGTGCCGCCGCCGGTACCGCCGCCCGTGGTGCCACCGCCACCACCCGTCGTACCGCCGCCGCCCGTGCCGCCACCCGTGCCGGTGTCGACGCAGAGGAAGTTCTGGCAGTGGAACGTGCCCGTGCACATCGCACACGTCACGCCGTTCTGGCCGCAGAACGTGTCGTTGTTGGAGTTCGCGCGCGCGATGCAGTTGCCGTTGAGCAGACAGCCGTCACAGCCGCCGCCACCACCGGTGCCACCGCCCGTCGTACCGCCGCCCGTGCCGCCACCCGTCGTACCGCCGCCGGTGCCGCCACCCGTCGCGCCGCCGCCGGTGCCACCACCCGTGGTGCCGCCGCCGGTGCCGCCACCCGTCGTGCCGCCGCCGGTGCCGCCACCCGTCGTGCCGCCGCCCGTGCCACCGCCACCACCGGGACCGCCGCCGAGCTGAGTCGACATGCAGGTGCCGAGGTTGCACGCCGTACCGAGCGCACAGTTCTGGCAGAGCCCGCCGAGCTGACCGCACGCGTTCTGCGAAGCGCCGCCCTGGCACTCGCCCTTGGCGTCACAGCAACCGGTGCGGCAGTTCGACGCGTTACAGACCTTCGGCCCGCAACCGGGAGTGACTGCGAACAGCACTCCGATCGCGAACCCCGTGAGAAGTGGCTTGATGTTCATGGATCCTCGGAACCTGCCGTCGCCGGCCACGGGAGGCAAGTTGCCCGTCAGTCGTACAGGAAAACGTCCCTTCGGCCAACCACTGGAGGGCTCTAGAGTCCGCTCGGTGAGTGACGCCGCGCCTGCAGTCGTCGCGAAGGGTTTGCAGAAGCGCTTCGGTTCCTTCACCGCCGTGAGCGGCCTCGACATGCTGGTGCCGCGCGGCGCGTTCTACGCATTCCTCGGGCCCAACGGCGCGGGCAAGTCGACCACCATTTCGTTGATGACCGGCACCTACGGCGCCGACGCCGGCACGCTCTCGATTCTGGGGCGAGATGCCCTGAAGGAACCGCTCGAGGTGAAGAGTCGTCTCGGCGTCGTCCCAGAAGAACTCTCGCTCTTCGAGCGCCTCACCGGCCGGCAGTACCTGGTGTTCAGCGCGCGCATGCATGGGCTGTCGGGAGACGAAGCGAGCCATCGCACCGAAGAACTGCTGACGCTCACCGAGCTGACGACCAAGGGCGACTCGCTGGTGGCCGAATACAGCAAGGGCATGCGCCGTCGCCTCGCGATCGCCGCCGCGCTGATTCACGCTCCCGAGCTGGTGCTCCTCGACGAGCCGTTCGAAGGCATCGACGTCATCGCCGCCGGCGTGATCCGCGAGCTGCTCTCGGAGCTCTCGCGTCGAGGCGTGACGCTGGTGCTCACCACGCACGTGCTCGAGATCGCCGAACGCCTCGCCACGCACTCGGGAATCATCAGCGGCGGCAAGCTGGTCGACGAAGGCCCGGTCTCCGAGCTGAAGGCGCGCCACCAGACCGATTCGCTCGAGCGCGTGTTCGAGAAGTTGATCGCCGTGCCCGCGTCGCGCGCCGCGAAGCTGAGCTTCTACAAGAACGGCACTGCGGGATGACGCCGCGTCGCCCTGGCTTCGTCACCCACCTGCTGTTGCTGTGGCGGCTGCGCCTGCAGATCGGTCTCAACCGAGGAGCGCCTTCTCGCTGGTGGCTCTCGATCGCGGCGTTCCTCTTTTCCAGCGCGCCGTCCGTGGTGCTCGCGCTCGCGTTCTTCGGCCTGGTGCGCATCTCGGATCAGCTCGAACTCGCTCTCTGGCCCGACTTCATCTTGCGGCTGCTCTCGTTCGTCACCACGTGTGTCTGGGTCACGTGGCCGGTGTTGTCGGCGGGAGTCGATGACCACTCCGAGCTCTCCCGCTACGCGGCGTTTCCCATCAGCTCGTTGCGTTTGATGCTCGCCTCGACGCTCGCGTCGCTGTTCGAACCGCGCTCGCTGGTGTTCTATGGCCCGCTGGTCGGCGCCACGCTGGGCTACCTGAGCATTCGCGAGGTCGCGCACCCGGAATTGATCGTCGTCGGCTTCGCGGCGTACGTGATGTTCAACGCGGCGCTCTCGCGTGTCGGTCTGCACATCGTGCTCAACGTGCTGCGGCAGCAACGAAGCGCCGAGCTGATCGGCGGCGGCTTCTTGATCGCGTTGATCGTCGCCTCGTTCATTCCGCCCGTCGACACGTCGTGGTTGCTCGAGCTCGGGAAGGCCGGCGTGCAGGCGGTGCCCGACACCATCGTGGAAGACGCGACCCGCGCGCTCGGCCGCTTCCCGACGGGCTTCTTCGCGCACGCGCTGATGATGCTGTGCACCGGGCAACGACTCGGCGCGCTGTCTGACGTGCTCGCGCTGATCTCGATGACCATCATCGCCATGGTCGTCGCGTGGGGGCTGCTCATCGATTTTCACCGGCAGTCGGGCCGCGCTCCGCCGGTGACCAGCAGCGAGCGGAGTCAGAACCCGTTCGTGCGACCGAAGACCCTGTTCGGCACCTTCGTGCTGCGCGAGGCGGTCGACCTCTGGCACAACCCTCGCGCGCGGCTGCTGGCGTCGGTGCCGTTCGTGCTCGGCATTCTCTTCAAGCTCCTGAGCGGGCGGGCGCTCTTCGTGTACCTGGTCGGCAACACCGCCGACGCGTGGCTCCTCAGCGGCCTGTGCGTGTACGGAGCGATCGTCCTCGGCTCGACGTTCTCGCAGAACGCGTTCGCCTACGACGGGCACGGCTTCTCGGCGTTCCTCGCAGCGCCGATCGAATTGGGCCAGGTGCTGCGCGCGAAGAACCTGGTGCACGCCAGCGCCGGTGGTGGCCTCGCGGTGATCGTCGCCATCTTCTACGTCGCATATTTCCGGCACGGGTCGGCGCTCGACGTCGCGCTCGCGCTGGCGTCGGTGGCCACGCTGATTCCCGTCGTGCTGCTCGTCGGAAATCTCCTCTCGCTCTATTTCCCGGTGAAGTTCCACGCGAACCTCAAGCGGCGCGACAAGCTGCCCTTCATCGCGTCGATGATCGGCATCGGCGCCGCCGGCGCTGGCACCTGGCCTCTCGCGTGGACGCTGCGTCAGTGCGGCAAGTCAGGCCCCGGCGTGCAGAATCTGTTCTTCGTCTTGAGCGCCGCCGCGCTCGCGTGGGGGCTGTACCTGTTGTTGTTGCCCGACGCCGTGCGCCGTCTCGAAGTTCGCCGTGAGCTCGTGCTCCGCGCCGTAACGCGAGAATAGAAGCTCGATACGAAGCGTGCTGACCCAGCGTTCGGCACGCGGTCGGCAGAGCGAACATGAACTTCAAGGACGATGTCTGGGCACCCCCGCTCCACGACGAGCTGCGAGGCGTGGAAGTGATGCGGCTGACGCTGGCGGCGGTGCTGCTCACGCACCCGCTGCACGCGCTGCTCGTGCACGAGGACGTCGCGCGGCTCGAAGCACAGCTCGCGGCGAATCACGCGCCGGTCGCGCTCGCCGTGCCGTCCTTCGTCGTGCTGGCGCTCTCGGCTGCCGCGCTCTTCACGCGACGCTTCGCGCTGATCGGAGCCGTCGGCGCAGCGACAGTGGTCGGCCTCGGCACCGTGCTGCTCAACCTGCCGCGCTGGTTCGTGCTGGGCGGCGAGGTGCTCGAAGGCGAGCTGGGCGCGGAATACGGCGTGCTCCTGGTGGTGATGCTCGCCGGCGTCGCGTGGACGTGGAGAAGCCCGAAGCTCGAAGACGCGCAGCGCGCCGCGAAGGTGGGTCTGCGGGTGGTGGTCATCGGCTCGGCGCTGTCGCTCGCTCCGCACGGCTACGGCGCGTTCATTCGCCACGACGTGGAAGGCATGCGCGCGTGGGGCGAAGCGATGTCGGCCGCGGGTTGGCCCTTCGGCGTCGCGCTGGTGTGGAGCGTGAAAGTGGTGGAGCAGCTCGGCGTCTGGGCGCGCGTGGCGGGGCGACTGGTGATCCCCGCGTGCGTGGGCCATCTCGCGGTGCTGCTGACCGGCATGGTGGTGAGCCAGGAACTCGCGTGGTTCACCATCGGCGGCGGAGAGGGCGGCATCGAGTTTCCGGTCGTGCTGTGCGCCGGAGCCATCGCGCATCTGCTCTCGGTCTGGCCACGAGGCATGTGGCCCCGCCGGCCACGGTCTGTCGCCTGACAGGCGACGGCGTTCTGCGAAACGCCCGAAGACGAAGATGGAGTCCTGGCCTTCAGCTTGCTCTGTTCGGGCTCATGATTCGAACTGCCCAGCTCGTCGCTGTACTCGCCGTCGTTTCGATCTTCTCCGGCTGTGGTCCCATGACCGGCACTGACGGCGGAACCGATGGCGGAGGAACCGACGCAGGAATGATGTCCGGCGACGCGGGGCCGCAGAAGATCACGGGCAGCGCCGAAGCGATCATCGTGCAGAACGGCCGCTTCGTCATCGGCGGCACGAGCTTCAAGGCGATGAACGACGACGACTTCCAGTTGGTCCGTCTTTCGGCCGACGGCGGGCTCGACTCCACGTTCGGAACCAATGGCAAGGCGACGCTGACCTGGCCGACGTTCATCGACCCCGTGGTGGCCGACGCGGGCTTCATCATCGAGCAGAAGACCGATCAGGTCTTCGCCCTCACGCTGCAGGGCGACAAGATTCTCGCCGCGGGGACCGCGCAGTCGCAGGGTGGTCGCAGCGGCTTCTTCGCCGTGGCGCGCTTCTCAGCCGACGGCGTGCTCGACACCACCTTCGGCACCGCCGGCAAGACCGAGCTGCGGCAGAACCTCGGCAGCCTCGCGCAGGCCGTCGCGATTCGTTCCGACGGAAAGATCTACCTCGCGGGTTTCTCGGCGCGCGGCCTCGCGGGTGACCCCAACGCGACCGACTTCGGCCTCGTGCGCTTGAGCGCTGACGGCGTGGTCGATTCGACCTTCGGCGGCGCGACCGGCGTGCAGAGCGACTTCGGCAAGAACGAAGACGCGCGCGGCATCGCGTTCGACGGCAACAAGGTGCTGGTCGGCGGCGGTGATGACTTCGCGGTGGCCCGCTACAACGACGACGGCTCGCTCGACATGAGCTTCGGCGTGCTCGGCGTGGCGAAGAGCGCCGACGGAGTCGCCAACACCTTCACTCGGCTCAGCGACGGCTCGATTCTCCTCTCGGGCGCGCGCCGCACCTCGGCCAACTCGACCTTCACCATCAAGCTGGTGCGCTACACGGCCAGCGGCCAGCTCGACGGCACGTTCGGCACCGGCGGTGTCGCTGAGATTCCGTACAACGAACAGCAGAACGCGGTGCTCGCGCTCGCGGTGTTGAGCGACGGCCGAGTCGCGGCGTTCCTCCAGGCCGCGCTCACCGTGAACGCCACGCGCTTCTCGGCGACCGGAGCGCTCGACACCGGCTTCGGCACCGGCGGGCTGACCGAGCTCCCCACGTCGCTCAACATCCTCGTGGCGGGCGCGATCCCCGCTTCGGCGAACCACGGCGTGCTGGTCGGCAATCAGTTCTTCTTCGCCAGCACCGACGCGGTCTCGACCAACGCGCCGCTCGTGGTCTTCACTTCGACGACGTTCTGAGCGACTTCCGCGACGGCGACGAGTCATGAGCGCCGACACCTTTTCGCGCATCGCTGGCACCTACGCGCAGTTTCGCCCGCGCTACCCGCGCGAACTCTTCGACGCGCTGGCGAGCCTGGCTCCGCAGCGAACCCTCGCGTGGGACTGCGCGACGGGGTCGGGCCAGGCCGCGTCGGAATTGGTGAACGTCGTCGAGCGCGTCGTCGCGACCGATCGCAGCACCGAGCTGCTCGCGCAGGCCGCGCCGCACCCGCGCATCGAGTACCGCGTCGCCGACGCGCTCGCGAGCGGGCTGGAAGATCACTCGGTCGGGCTCATCACCGTCGCCAACGCGCTGCATTGGTTCGCCGGGCCAGCCTTCGAGCGAGAAGCCCGACGCGTCGCCGTCGCAGGAGGCGTGGTCGCCGCCTGGGGTTTGTCGATTCAGAGCATCACGCCGCCGCTCGACGCGGTGCTGACACGGCTGCACGACGAGCTGTTGCGCCCCTTCTGGCTCGACGCGAACTGGATCGTGCACGAGGGGTATCGCCGTCTGCCGTTCGACTTCGAGCGCCTGCCGCCGCCGCCCATCGCGATGCACACCAGCGCTCGCCTCGACGAGCTGCTCGGCTACCTGCGCACCTGGAGCGCCGTCGTGAAGTACCGCGAAGCCCGCGGCCTCGACCCGGTCAGCCTGGTTGAAGCTGAGCTCCGCGAACACTGGGGTGCCGAAGAGCGGAGAACCGTGCACTGGCGGCTCGGGCTGGTCGTCGGTCGGGTGTGAGCCCAAACCTGCAATCAACCACTTCCCCGAACGTTCACCACCCGATGCGTTTCATCCTCAACGTCCTGTGGGCGATCTTCGGCGGCGGGTTGGTGCTCGCACTCGAGTACGTGCTCGTCGGAGTGGTGCTCTGCATCACCATCGTCGGCCTGCCGTTCGGCATGCAGTGCTTCAAGATGGCCGGCCTCGCGCTGTTCCCGTTCGGGAAGGACTTCGACGACGGCGGGCGAGTCGGGCTCGGCGGCGGAGTCATGAACCTCATCTGGTTCCTCTTCGCCGGGCTGTGGATCTTCCTCACCCACCTCGCCGCGGCTTTGCCGCTCGCGGTGACGATCGTCGGGATCCCGTTCGCGATTCAGCACGTGAAGCTCGCGATGCTGGCGCTGTTCCCGTTCGGCGTGCGGGTGCGCGAGCGGCCGTAGCCTTCGTCTTCGGTTGCTTCGGCTTCTTCGGTTTTTTCGGCGGGCGCATCATCGCCTCGCGGTGCGCTTCCTCGACCCACGGCCGCAGCGACTCGACGTCGTCGACCATCGCCTCGGGCATGCACACCCACGTGCCCATCGTCTTGCCGCTGCCCATCGGGTCGAAGATTCCCGCCTCGGGGAGATCGCGCGCGGCCATGAACTTCTCCGGGTTGGGAAACTTGAGCGTCACGCGCCCGTCCCACACCAGCGCGTAGATGTTCTTGTTGGCGAAGAACGCGTCGCTGCCGAACATGAAGCGCTCGGTCACCTCAGGCAGCTCGGCGCTCAGGTCCTGCAGCAGCGCCTTCAGGTGCGCGTTGAGCGAGCTCAATTGTCGAGACGCCAGGCGTTGAGCAACCGCACCCGCACTTCCGGAGGCTCCCACGTGAACTGCCACCGCGTGCGCCACATGGTCGCGCCGAGCAGCTTGTCGTCACTCTCGGGAATCGATCGCGCCACCTTGCGGCTGAAGTGCAGCACGCTCTCGTCGAACCGCTCGTCACCCGACTTCTCGATGATGCTCACGTCGGCCAGCGCGCCGCTCGCGTCGGTGGTCACCTCGAGCACCGTGCGCAAGCGCGGCCGCTGCACGCGCTCCTTGATGTTCTCGGTCTGCGCCAGCATCGCCATCGCTCCTTCGCGAGCACGCTGATCATCGACGTTGGGCATCATCACGTTCTGGTTCTGCACCGAGCGACCGGTCGGCGAGTTGGCGATCTTGTTCTGCGCCGCGGCCGACGGGCCGTTGTTGAACATCACGTTCGCGACTTCGCCGAGCACTTCCTTCCCCGTCATCGGCGTCTTGTCGATCTTCGCGTTGGGGAGCGCCTTGCGCATCGCCGACTCGAATCGCTTGAAGTGCACCGGCACGTTGCCCGCCTCGACCGCGGCGAGCCCGACGTCTTCACGCAGCTGCGAGTTCAGCTTCCGCGTCAGCACTTCGCCCGTGTACTCGTTCAAGATCGCCTGGTCGGGCTGCTCACCCGGGCCGTTGCGCACCGTCGAACCGCGGCCCGAGTCGTTCGTGCCCGCCGGGCCGAGCGTCATGATGAAACCGGTGCTCGGCACCAACGAGGGAGAGGACGCGACGGGCAGATCTCCGCGCTGTCCGACGCCCGCACTGCTCGGAGGCGCCTGCGGCCCTTCCGCGACCGGGCCCGACGGCGTCTGCGTCGACGGCGGCGGGTTGGTGTTCTCTTTTTCCTTCTTCTTCACCGGCTGCAGGGCCGCGATCGGAGCGGGCGGCGGTTGAGGCTGCGGCGGCGTGGGTTGCTCTTCTTTCGGCTCGTCGAGCAGGAACTCCATCTCGATGGGCCGCGACTGGCCGAGCGTCGAACCGGCAGGCTTCACGTTGGCGACGACCGCCAGCGCGCCCGCATGGAGCGCGACTGACACGACCACGAGCGCCGCGAAGCGCCGCTGATCACCACCCGAAGCCATCGTCACTGCACATACCAGCAAGTCACTCCCAAAGAGTAGAAGGCGTCACCCCATGCTGCCCTTCAAATCACCGCTGGAACCCATGCTTTCCCAGGCCCAGGAGGAGATTCCCGCCGGGGAAGGGTGGATCTACGAACCCAAATGGGACGGATTCCGGGCGATCGTCTTTCGCGAGAAGGACAAGGTGCACATCTGCTCGCGCCGCGGCCAACCGCTGGAGCGGTATTTTCCCGAAGTCATCGAGGGTTTGAAGAAGTCGATCCCCGAGGAATGCGTGGTCGACGGAGAGATCATTCTCCCCGGCCCCAAAGGCCTCGACTTCGACGCGCTCAGCCAGCGCATCCACCCCGCGGCCTCGCGCATCAACCGCCTCGCCGCCGAAACGCCCGCTGGCTACGTGGCCTTCGACTTCCTCGCGCTGGGTGACAAAGACCTCCGGCCGGTGATGAACCGCGATCGCCGCGTGCTGTTGACGAAACACTTTCAGCAACACGGCTCGTTCTTCGTCACGCCCCAGACCGTGAGCGCCGAAGAAGCCAAACGCTGGTTCAACGAGTTCGAGGGCGCAGGCTGCGACGGCATCATCGCGCGCCGCGCCGACCTCGACTACCAGCCGGGCAAGCGCGTGATGGTGAAGATCAAACACCACCGCACCGCCGACGTGGTCATCGGCGCGTATCGCCCGGGAAAGAAACCAGACTCCGTCGGTTCGCTGCTGCTCGGGGTCTACGACGACGAAGGCGTGCTGCATCACATCGGGCACACCAGCTCGTTCACCGCGAAGGAAAAGCGCGAGCTGCTGGTGAAGTTGAAGCCGCTCGAGGGCGGTGAAGGGTTCTACGGCGGTCGCATGCCCGACATGCCGGCCACCAACCGCTGGGCCGCGGCGAAGGCGAAGGAAGCGAAGGAGAAGGGTGAAGAGGGCCCGTCGTCGGTGAAGCTGCACCCGAAGTTGGTGATCGAAGTTCGCTACGACTACCTGCAGGGCCCGCGCTTTCGGCACGCGTCGACGTTCCTGCGGTGGCGCGAAGACAAGGCGCCCAAAGACTGCAAGTTCGCTCAGCTGTTGCCGCCGAACCCGTTCTCGCTCGCGAAGATCATCGCGCTGAGCCCCGGAAAACCAGCGTGAGGATGATGTGTCGCTGCGCCCTGAAGAACTGCTCGTCGTCGCCGAGGAACTCACGCGGGAGCTGAGTGGCGGCGTGGTGCAGAAGGTCCACGCTCCGACCACGACGCGCGTCTACCTCGAGGTTCGCGTCCCCGGCCGCAGCGTGACGTTGCTGGTGTGCAGCGATCACGGCTTCGCGCGCGTCTCGGCTGTCGACGAACGTCCAGCGAATCCCGCCACGCCGCCGACGTGGCAGTCGGTGCTGCGAACCGATCTCATCGGCGCGAAGTTCGCCGACGCCGAAGCGCTCATCGAGCGGCGCACGCTCATTCTCCACCTCTCGAAGGCCGGCAGGTTCCTCAACCTGATCCTCGAGTGCACGGGAGAACCCGCGATCATCTTCTGCACCGGCGAAGCGCAGATCCGCTCGCTGTCGATCCCCAATCGTGCGGGGCTGCGCGTCGGTCAGCGCTGGGCCCCGCTCGACGCGCAGCCGGTGAAGCCGTCGCCGAGCCGGCTCGCGGGTGATCACGTGTTCCTGCGGCTCGCGCACGCCGCTGAAGCGCTGCTGTCGAACACCGAGCAGAAATCAGCCGTCGACGCGCGACGTGCACCGCTCCTCGCGAAGCTGAAGCGGTTGAAGCGCACCATCGAGAAGGTGAAGGCCGAGAGCGATCGCACCGCCGACGCCCAGAAGCTGCGCCTCGAGGGAGAGCTCCTCACGCAGAACCTCCACCTGCTCAAGCGCGGCCAGAAGCTGGTGCGCGTGCTCGGCTACGACCAGAGCGGAGAGCACCGGGAGATCGAGCTCACCCTCGACCCCGAAAAGACGCCGCAGCAGAACGTCGAGGCGCGGTTTCACCGGTACAAGCGCCTGCTGCGCGGCGGTGAGATCGCGAAGAAACGCCTGCAGGAGCTCGAAGCCGAGGGCAGGGCGCTCGACGCTGAGCTGGCTGCCATCGACGCCGCGCCGCCACCGAGCGTGCTCGAGGTCGGCAACGCGGCACGCGGAAAATCGAAGCAGCAGGAAGCGTTGCCGCCGTACCGCGAGTACCTGGGCCACGGTCAGCGCATCTGGGTGGGCCGCGGCTCGGCGCACAACGACGCGCTCACCTTCCACGTCGCGAGGCCGTTCCACCTCTGGCTCCACGCCCGCGGAGTTCCCGGCGCGCACGTCGTCGTCCCGCTCGAGAAGAACACCACGCTGCCGCAGGAAGTGTTGCTCGACGCCGCGCACCTCGCCGCGCATCACTCCGACGCCAAGGGAGAGCCCCGCGTCGAGGTCAGCTACACCAGCGTGAAGTTCGTGCACAAACCGAAGGACTCCGCCGCCGGTGCCGTCACCTTCACGCGCGAAAAGACGCTGCTGCTGCGGCTCGAGCCTGATCGACTCAAGACCCTGCTTTCGAGCGAGAAATCCGGCTGACTCACTGCGTTAGAGCCAGACTTCCGCCACTGACGTGACCTTCGTTGATCGGCTGTTCAGGCCTGTGCTACAGCGCGCGCCCTTTCCAGACGTGTGCGCACACGTCTCCCGGTCGCTGAACGAGGTGTTCATTTGCTGGCGTCGTCGCTCTCCAAAGTCGCTCGTTCGCTAACGCTGAGCGCGGCGACTGGCAGACCCGTCAGCTTTGGCCGCTGCGCAGTGATCATCAATTCAGCAGTGAATTCATCGAGTTCCACCAATCTGACGATCGCGGTCGAGGCGGCACGCATGTTGCCCTTCGCCCCGCGCCGTTCCTCCTGGAGGTCTGCGTGAAGCGTGTATTTGCACTCGCCCTGAGCCTGGTCGCCGTCGCGGCGGCAGCTCAGACCGCTCCGACAACGCCCCCGCCGACTGATTCTTCCTCGACGACCGCGCCTGCGGCGACGACCACGGCCGCTGCTCCGAACGGCACCGCGCCGGCCGCGACCGCGAACAACCCGCTCGCGAAGGCCGTTCAGGCGCGTACGCCCGAAGAGCAGGCCAACCAGTCCGGCGTGCAGCTCATCACCACGCTCGATCACTACCTGGGCATGGGCACGTTCGTCGACGCGCGCTACTACTCGTCGCTCTCGGCGTACCTCACGGTGATCCCGCAGTACCTGTTCAGCATCGGCAAGCAGCGCATGGTCGCCAGCGCGACGCTCCGTGGCGCGTTCGAGTACACGCTGCCCGACGCCGACACGGGCCGTCGCTGGAGCACGTTCGACACCGCGCTCGGCCTCTCGGCGCCCGCGTTCTTCCGCGAGACGGCGCTCACCGGCATCTCGTTCTCGCCGTCGATCGGTCTCACCATCCCCACCTCGCTCGAGAGCTGGAACGCGAAGATGATCACCGCGTTCCGCGTCGGCGTGACGGCGTCGCGCTCAGTCAAGACGGTCGACTTCCGCCTCTCGGTTTCCGGCTCGGCTTCGATCTACGCCAACCAGTTCAGCGGCACGTCGGCTCCGACGGGTGAGGCGGCGCAGACGGCCAACACCACCGAAGGCGTCACCAAGATCATCTGCCGCAACAACGAGACGTACTGCGGCTACGCCGGCATGAACCCCGCGTTCTCGTTCTCCGCCGGTGGCCAGGTGCAGTGGCGCGCCACGGGCAGCCTGCTCTTCTACGTCGGCTACACGTACATCCGCGGCTGGCGCTACGCGGCCAACGTCGCCGTCGACCAGTACACGCCCAAGGCGGTCAGCGACAACGGCAACCCGGTGGCGCGCGTGGGCATGGGTTCGTTCGACCGTACGTCCGCTTACTTCGGCGGTTCGTACCAGCTCAACGAGCACTACTCGCTCGACCTCGGCGTGAGCAACGTGCAGACCCCGTACACCATCGACCCCGTGAGCGGTAAGTGGTCGCCGCGCTTCCCCTTCCTCTCCTTCGGCACGTGGGCTGACAACGCCACGTCGATCTACTTCACCCTCTCCGCCGCTTACTGACTCGCATGTCTTCGCAATTCACCACTGGAGGTCTCATGAACCGTCGCTCCACCTCTCGCTGGCTCGGTGCCGCCGCCGCTGCGTTGTTCGCAGTCGGTTGCGCTCAGAGCAACGGCGACGTCGTTCGCGTGCAGCCGAACGTCGTGCGCAAGTCCGACCTCCTCGACGGAACGTGGTTCTTCCGCAACACCGTCACCTGGACGCCGTTCAACACCCAGTTCACCTACCCGGGTCAGACCGGCAACATGGAGAAGCTGGTGTGGGAAATCCAGGAAGGCAACCTCGTCGGTTACCGCTCCTACGCCTACACGCCGGGCGCTGAGTCGAACGTCGATCAGAGCTCGAAGGTTTCGGGCACGACCGCCAAGTACTGCGACGCCAAGGGCGTCTGCAAAGGCGGCCAGAAGTACTACGGCGCTCCGGTGGTGGCCTTCCCCATCTTGAGCCACTTCGACATTCAGCGCGGGTACAACCCGGCGACTGGCGAGCAGACCAACGTCGTCAGCGAGAACTCGTCTGACCGCGTGTGGAACCAGCGCGAATACATTCGCGTGAACTGGTCGTCGAACGTCCTCAACGCCATGTCCGGCATGAGCTGGGGCACGGTGCAGAACCCGCTCGGTGGCTCGACCTCCAACAACTGGATTCAGCCCAACGAGCCGGGAACCGATCCGTACGACTGGCCCACGTTCGAGTACGCGGACCGCGACGGCGACGGCAAGCAGGAGCTCGTCTATTTCGACGTCACTGGCCGCTACATGGCCGTGCCCGACTCCATGTACTACGAGGGCTACGGCAACATCCCGCTGTGCTGGTTCGCGAACGGCATCTACGACTGCAGCGCCGCCGAGATCCACATGCGCGTGTCGATCGCCAAGGTCGATACCACCTGGTCGCGTGACTACGAGCCGCTCGTGTTCCCGAACGACCTGATGTCGTACTTCGGTTACTTCCGCACCGAGCGCCTCAACTACGACCGCAAGTTTGGCTACAACGACTCGGCCGTCATCCGCCTCGCGAACCGCCACCGCGTGTGGGAGCAGTACTACCAGAAGGCCAACGGCGAAGTGACCGACCAGGCCATCCCGATGGCGGCGCGTACGCCGAAGCCGGTGAAGTACTACTTCACGCCGGCGCCCCGCATGGGTGGCGCTGAGCGCTACGCCGAGTTCTGGGAGCCGGGCCGCATCATCGAGCGTGACTACGACCGCGCCTTCCGCCGCGCCATCGGCGCCGCTCAGCAGAAGGACCCGGAAGCCGTTCGCCAGATGTTCTACCTCTGCAACAACCCGGTGAAGTCGGGCGACCCCGCCGACTGCGGTGACCCGGGCTTCTCGCCGAAGATCGGCGACCTCCGTTACTCGTTCGTGAACACCGTCGCTGAGCCGGTCGCCAACGGTCTGCTCGGTTACGGCCCGTCGTCGGCCGACCCCGAGACCGGCCAGATGATCTCCGGCATGTCGAACACGTACACGTGGGGCGTCGACCTCTACGGCCGCGACGTCACCAACTGGATCCTCCTCCTCAGCAACGAGAAGTCCGAGAAGGACTACGTGTCGGGTGTCGACGTCAGCGCGTTCATCAAGAACAACCCGACGTACAACATCTCGCGTCTGCAGAAGGAAGGCTCGCTCACGTCCGAGCTGCAGGGCATCCCCACCCGCAACGCCGAATCGGTCGGCGCGTGGGATCGCCCGACGTCGCGCATGTCGTCGGTGATCAACAAGATCGTCGGTGACCGCTCCACCATCGCCTCGAACAGCGACTCGATGAAGAAGGCCGCTGACGAGCTGGCGAAGAACCCGGCCCTCGAGGCCGCGGTGCTCGACAACCCCGACGTTCAGAACGACATCATCGGGCTGTTGCCGCCGTTCGCGCAGGCCGCCGCTTCGAAGGACCCGGCGTTCCTCCGCACTGCGTCGCGCTCGGTGCTCACCAACATCAAGCTCAGCCAGGCGTGGGAAAAGCAGCGCCTCGAGTACCTGTCGAAGAACAGCATCACCACCTTCGACTTCTTCGACCGCACGCTGGTCGGTCTCGCGAGCCAGAAGCTCAACTACCGCAACAACCGCATCGCCGAGCTGAAGAACAACGGCAACGCGAAGTGCGCCGACACCACGCACTGCTCCGACGCCGAAGCCAAGGGCATCGCCGACGACGAGATCGCGCGTCAGGTTCGTCAGCAGGTGTGGCTCGCGACCGCGCTCCACGAGACGGGTCACACCCTCAACCTGCGCCACAACTTCCAGGGCTCGTTCGACTCGATCAACTACTTCGACCAGTACTGGGACGTGCGCAAGTCGACCCTCACCGTGGCCCAGAACGGCCAGGCGAAGCTGCCCCGCACTCCGGCTGACCTGAAGAAGGCGGCCGAGGGCACGCAGGCGCAGCTCATCAGCGGCCTGCACGACTACGAGTACTCGTCGATCATGGACTACGCCGGGAAGATCTACGGCGACTGGCAGGGCATCGGCCGGTACGACGAAGCGGCGATCATCTTCGCGTACTCGGGCGACACCGCTCCGGGCTACGTCGAGGTGTTCGAGAACGCGCGCAAGACCAGCAAGGTGGTCCCGGGCTCCGACGGTGCCAACGTCACCATCTCGGGCGCCGGCGCTGACCTCGCGATGGTCAACGTCACCCACACCACGCCGAACATCCGCAACTACACCGAGCGCTTCCACTACTCGACGGTTCCGCTGCACTTCGGTGAAGGCAACGAGACGACCGCCATCATCAACGACGGCATCGCCAAGCTGCGCAGCCGCACGCTGGCGAAGTGGTCGGCGGTGGTCGAGAGCGAGAACAAGGTGCGCGCGGCGCTGCTCGCCGACCCCACCCTGATCGACGACCCCGATCGCGCGGCTGGCGTGCTCGGCAGCCCGCTGCTCCGCGTGCCGTACATGTTCTGCTCCGACGAGTCGGCTGACGGCCCCGTGCTGTCGTGCAACCGCTTCGACCGCGGCCCCGACTACTACGAGATCGTTCGCACCAAGCTCGAGGACTACTGGAACTACTACCTCGACACCCACTTCCGCCGGGACAGCGCCTTCTTCTCGGGCAACGGCGCGCTCAACCGTACGTTCGGCACGTATTACACGATCGCCAACAACTACAAACACTGGGTCTACGAGTTCTACAAGAAGAGCAACCGCAACCAGGAGCAGGTGGCTCGCTACAAGATCGACGCGATCAGCCAGGACTACTGGACGATGGCGGTGCTCGACGGCGTGAACCAGCACCTCAACGTCATGTCGGTTCCGCCGGACGGTCTGTTCATGTTCCGCAACCTGCGTGGCGGCCCGCGGTGGGACCTCATCAGCCAGGGCGACGACTTCGACTACCTGAACCCGCTCGGCCGTTCGCGTCTCGAGGAGCTCTACACCTCGCGTTACGGCGCCGAGGACTTCGTGGTCATTCCGCGTGGTCTGGGTCGCCGCATGTACAGCCGCTACGACTTCAAGTCGGGCTTCGGCTTCTGGCAGCGCATGCTCGAGGCGGGTCACTACAACGACCAGGTCGGCGCGATGTTCGCGGCTGTGTTGCCGGAAATCGACATTCAGGGCGTCGACATCACGGCTGACCAGGACCGCTACGCGATCCCGTACTACCTGGTGTTCCGCGACGAGTTCCAGAACACCTTCAGCGCGCTGTGGGCCAACGACGAAGAGAAGATTCGCCCGCTCGCCTACAAGACCGTCAACGCGGCCGACCAGGTGCAGGACGAGGCGAACATCGAGTGGCGCACCTACGTGCGCGGCACCGACTTCTTCCAGGGCTTCCAGTACCCGCGCGAGAAGGCGAACTGCGGCGCTGGTCAGCGTCCGTACCGCGACGACTGCTGGGTGCCTGCGCAGAACGTCGCTCCGGCGAACATTCAGCTCACGTGGACCAGCCGCATCTACGGCCTGTTCCTCGGCATGGCGCTGTTCCGCGTGAACTACGACCTCGACTACGCGAAGGCCAACCAGGTCTTCAAGCTCGGCTCCGGTGAAGCGTTCACCGTGGCGCCCGGCTACCACACCGTCGAGGTGCCGGACGTCGTCAACGGTCACCGCTACGTGGCCATCGAGAAGGACGGCGCGGCGCCCAACAGCACCGGCGCGGTCCGCATGATCGGCATCGCCAACGAGTACCTGAAGATGGTCAACGACCCGGCCCTGTGCCCGTTGCCTGACTACGTCTTCTTCCTCGGGTACACGTGCTTGCCGGCTGATCAGGCCAACAACCCGGCCATCCTCGAAGATCGTCGCAAGTACTGGACGGAGGTGTTCCAGGACTCGATCCGCGACCTCGATCTGCAGCGCGGCATGTACTCCATCTACGGGAAGGCGTTCTGAACATGACCTCCCCCACCAATCACTCCAAGGGAACGAACATGAACCGCCTGTTCCGCAGCTCGCTGTTCGCCGCCGCGTTGTTCGCGTCGGCCTGCGCGCAGCCTGAGCTCATCGATCGCACGCAGCCGAACTTCATCAAGAAGTCCGATCTCCTCGAGGGCACCTGGTACATCCAGGAGTCCATCATCGACGCCCCCAAGACCCCGAACGGCCTCGCGGTCGTCGGGTACGGCGGCAAGATGGAGAAGATCCGCTGGGAAGTGCAGGAGGGCATGCTCGTCGGCTACCGCTCGTACGAGATCGTCCCCGGTGCCGACCCGCGCGTCGACCGTGAGAAGTCGAAGCTCGGCAAGGTCGTCTTCCAGGACGGCCGCCCCTACAAGGGCAACCCGGTCGTGGCCTACCGCATCGAGAGCCACTTCGATCGCCAGCGTCAGTACAACGCGGCGACCGGCGAGCAGAGCAACGTGCTCGTCGAAGATTCGTCTGATCGCCCCTGGTACGAGCGCGAGTACATGCGCGTGAACTGGGCCTCGAGCCAGATTCAGAACTACGAGACCTGCACCCAGCCCGGTGGCCTGCCCAACGGCTGCGCCGGAGGCAGCGGTCTCTACATGCGCTACCTGACCAAGGAAGACCAGAACCCCACTGATCAGGCGCTGGCGCTCACCTACGACTCGAACGGCAAGCTGCAGTACTTCGACTGGGCCACCCAGGCGATCGCGAACCCGCCGTCGGTTTATTACGAAGGCTACGGCAACCTGCCGTACTGCCTCTTCAACCCGACCTACGACTGCGAGAGCGTCGACATCCGCTTCCGCACGTCGGTGCTGCGCGTCGATGAGTCGGTTTCGAACGACTACGAGCCCCTCGTGTACAACGACAAGCTCGAGGTGAAGTTCGGCTTCTTCCGCCAGGAGTCGTACAGCTACTCGAAGGACTACTACTACACGTACACCGGTCAGCAGTTCTTCGCGATGCGCCACAACATCTGGCAGCGCGCGCACGACGACAAGGGCAACACCATTCCGGTCACGCAGCGCGCGCTCAAGCCGATCGTCTATTACATGACGGCCAACACGCCTTCGTACCTCGAGGGTTCGGCGTCGCGTCACCTCGCCACCGCGCAGGGCATGGACCCCGCGCAGACCATCGAAGCCTCGTGGGATCGCGCCTACCGCCGCACGGTGGCCGTGCCGCGCGGTCTCGAGATCAGCGACGTGCCGCAGATGTTCTACGTGTGCGAGTCGCCGGTTCGCGAGGGTTCTCCCGCGGCCTGCGGCGCTCCCGGCACGTACGCGCGCATCGGTGACCTCCGCTACAACATCATCCCCTACGTCGAGCAGAACGCGGGCGGCCTCCTGGGGCTCGGCCCGTCGTCGATGGACCCGGAGACGGGCATGGTCGTGCACGCCGCGGCCAACATCTACGGCCCGGGTCTCGACACCTGGTCGGGCTCGAGCCAGCAGATCATCGACGTGGTGAACGGCGACCTGAGCTTGAGCCAGCTGATCGCCGGCCAGGACATCAAGGACTACGTGTTCGCCAACCTGAACCCCACCGACCCGCGCCGCCCGGCGAACGGCCCCTGGCAGTCGCAGCAGCCGCTCGTGTCGGAAGCGACGCGCCCCATGGGCTCGTTCGCCAACCTCGACGGCAAGCTGAAGACCATCGCCGAGTCGTTCCGCGTGCAGGGTCTGCCGCTCGCCAAGGAGAACCGCAAGGCGGTCGTCGATCGCCTCATTCACGAGAACCCGGCGCTCGAGGAAGAGCTCGTCAACCTGCCTGAGGTGCGCATCGCGGTGCAGACGCTGACCACGAACGCGGGCTTCCAGGCGAAGGTGAAGACCGACTCCGACTTCTACCGCACGGTCGCTCGCAACGTGCTCATGGGCAACGACCCCATCGAGGCGGCGATCAAGAAGTCGCGCAACACGCCTGACCCGACGGTCGGCTGCTTCTACGAGTACTCGTACGACGATCAGGACTACGTCGGTCTGGCCAAGCGCAAGGGCGCGCTGCAGCGTCAGCTCGTCACCAAGTTCAAGGCCGAAGGCAAGTCTGACGCCGACGCGCTCGTCGCGGCGAAGGCCGAGATCTACAACACGCTCCGTCGCGAGGCGTACCGCTCGGTGACCGAGCACGAGATCGGCCACACCCTCGGTCTGATGCACAACTTCATCGCCTCGGCCGACCCGCTCAACTACCAGGACGGTTACTGGGAGCTCCGCAAGGAGACGATCGGTGTCGACGTCGGTGGCCGCCGCGTGCTGCCCGTCACCCCGCAGAACCTGCTCGACGCGAGCAAGCCGAACCAGCACCAGATCGACGAGGCGATGTACGAGTACCAGTACTCGTCGATCATGGACTACGGCGCGCGCGTCAACGCGCAGAACCGTGGCACGGGTAAGTACGACGACGCGGCGATCCTCTTCGCGTACGCCGGTGGCTATGAGCCGGGCTGGGTCGAGGTCTTCAACGAGACCCGCAGCGACTACCAGAACCCGAACATCACGGTGCCGCTCGACAACCAGGCCAAGGTCTTCACCGTTCGTGGCGCGCAGGTCGAAATTCCGCTCGCGCACGTGGAGCACTACACGCCAGCGTCGAACTTCTACACCGACAAGTACCACTACTCGACGCTGCCCTTCCATTTCGCAGACCAGCAGCCGTCGTTCGCCGGCATGCTCGATCAGGGCATCGCCCGCATGCAGAACCGTTCGTTCCGCAAGTGGAGCGAGATGAAGGGGTACTACGACACCATCGAAGAGAAGCTGAAGCTCTTCAACCTGAACCAGGACGGTCTGCGCGACAACGACTACGCGCGCGCTCGCGACATCATCAACGCGGCGGGTGGTTCGAGCATCCCCGTCGAGGTGCCCTACATGTTCTGCTCCGACTACGAGGTCGGCGCGAACCTGCTCTGCAACCGCAACGATCAGGGCGCTGACGTCTACGAGATGACCGCGAAGTGGATGGAGCGGTTCAACCAGAGCTACGTGTTCAGCAACTTCCGCCGCGATCGCCTCATCTATTCGCCGGCGGCCGTCGCCTCGGGCAAGTTCGGTCGCTACCTCGGCAACATCCCGAACGTGTACCAGCAGTGGCTCTTCAACATCTTCTACCTCGCCAAGTACTACCAGCTGACCCCTGAGGAGATGGACAAGTACTACGGCCTCGGCGACCCGATCTGGCAGAACTACTGGACGATGGCGGTGATCGACTCGACGAACCTGCTGATGCAGCAGATCTCGATTCCTTCGGCCGGCTACCACGGCAAGAAGGCCGACGGCACCTGGGAGTACGTGCCCTCGGGCGACCCGCAGAACCGTCGCCTCGACGCGCCGGCTGAAGCGGCGCTCAAGGTCGAGCTCGCCAAGCCGCAGAACGGTGGTTACTCCGACATCGCCTACGTGCCGCGTGGCCCGGGCCGCTCGATGTTCACGGTCTACGACACGTTCGGCTTCGACGGCTTCTCGCGCGTCAACGAGGCCGGTCACTTCTGGGACGTGTACGCGGCGATGCTCGCGCTCACCACCAGCGAGACCAACTTCCTCGGCGTCGACCGCGGCTCGGACGCGCTGCGCTACTCGCTGCCGTACTACACGACGTTCAACCTCGAGCTCGCTCCGCTCTTCAACAACTACTGGACCGAGAACACGCCGTACTACTCGCCCAACCTCGCCAAGCTCGAGGACGGCACGGCGCTCGTGCAGCTGCCCAACTTCATCCGTGCTCAGGACTTCGTGCCTGGCTTCGTCTACCCGCCGCCGCCGGTCGTTCCGGTCGATGGTTCGGGCCAGCCGATGGTGATGTCGAAGGTCGCTCCGGTTTCGACGTGGTCGTCGCGCTTCTACGCGCAGGTCTGGTCGATGGCGTTCTTCACCGCGAACTTCAACCTCGAGTTCGCGAACTTCAACCAGGTCTACCGTCTGGGCTCGAGCGACAACCTCACGCCCGCGGCGGGCTTCACCGTCGTGAACTACGCCGACCCGTTCGGCGGCGGCTACATCTACGCGGCGATGAAGAAGACCGGTCAGACCACGCCTCCTGCAGGCGCGGCGATGGTCGAGCGCGCGGCGGCGATGAAGGTGAAGTGGGAGGCCGCGGTGGCTTCCGGTCAGCCCGTCGACGGCAAGTCGGCCGCGCAGTGGGAGAGCGATCTCCGCGGCGCGACGCGCACGCTCGAGATGATGCGCGGCTTGTACGACATCTTCGGTCGCGCCTGGTAATTCGCCAGCGCGGTTGAAGTGAACGTGGCGCCCGGTTCCGAAAATGGAGCCGGGCGCTTTCGTTTGTGCACCGCGCGCCGATCACGAACTCGCTCGGTGAACCCGCGTCGGTGGATCACGCGCCGCCGAGCGGAGCGCTTTCGTTTTCAGTCGATCGATCGCGCGCTACAACTCACGTCGTGCACGTTGCTCCGGCCCAGCTCGATCTCTTCGCGCGCGCTCCGGTTCGCCCGCCGGTGGTGCCGGCCAGCGCGGCGCTCGAAGCCGCGCGAGAGACCGCTCCCTACGTGCCCACGCCGCTGCCCGTGCCCGTCGCGCGCGAGCCCGTGAGCAGTGCCTTGCTGCCGCTCCCGTCACGGCAGGAAACGCTGAGCCGCGCGCGTGGGCTGGCCGAGAAGGTCGCCGGCTTTCTGGGGCCGGAGCTCAAGGTGCACCTCACCGTGCACGACAACCGCTCGACGATGATCAGCTTTCGGCGCCAGACGCCGCTGTTGCGCATTCGGCTGCACCACATGTTCCTCGACGCTCCGCAGGACGTCGTGAAGTCGATCGCCGACTACGCGGGGCGGGGCAAGCAGGCCGCAGGCACGGTGCTCGACGCGTACATCGCCGCGCAGCAGGCCCTGATTCGCGCCTACCCGCGCAAGGAGACGGTGCTCGAGTCACGCGGGCGCTGCTTCGATCTGCAGGAGCTGTTCGATCGCCTCAACGTCGAGCACTTCGGCAACGAGATCGTCGCGCGCATCGGGTGGGGCCGCACGCCGGGCCGACGGCGCCGCAAGTCGATCCGCCTCGGGGTGTACGACCACAAGGCGAAAGAGATTCGAATTCACCCGTCGCTCGATCGCCCTGACGTGCCGCGCTTCTTCGTGGAATTCATCGTGTTCCACGAAATGCTCCACCAGCTGTTCCCGAGCGATCGCGACACCGGCCGTCACATTCACCACCCGCGCGCTTTCCGAGAGCGCGAGCGCAAGTTTCCGAAGTACCAGGCGTCGCTGGTCTGGGAAAAGGAGCACCTCGCCGAGCTGCTGCGTCGCTGAATCAGCGCTTGCTCAGCTCGAGGTACTTTTTGCCGCGCGGCGAGAGCTCGTAACCGACCTCGAAGCTCTGGGTGAGGCCGAGCTTCTTGAGCTTGCGCACGTCGATCTTGAACGGTTCCGTCTCGCGCCCGACCTTCGCCGCGAGCTGAGAAGCAGCGACCCGAGGGTGTTTCTGAATCAACGCGAAGGTCTCACGCGTCCACGGCTTCTTGCTGTCGAACTTCGTCAGGCGCGCGTCGAGGGCTGCGACGTCATCGGCCGTGAGCGCGTCGTCGAGGGCGATGGTGACGCGATCTCCGTCGCCACCGTGGTGAAACGCCACCCGGAAGACCTTCGTGGTGGCGCGCAGCGGCTTCTTCGCCACTGGCTTCATGTAGTCGATCATCTCGGCGCGGCTGACGAAGCCACCGGCCTTCGCGTCGGCTTCGGTGATGTCTTTGAGTTTCACCTGCTCGACGGCGTCGACCTCGACCACGCCGATGGGGTGCACGCGGTAGCGCCCGCCCACTTTGACGTGGGGCTTGTCCCACAGCCTGAACGTCAGACGCACTGCGCCATCGACGATGCCGACCTGAAAGCGTTTCTGGAAGAGCAACACAGCGGTCCGTATAACGCCCCGCATGAGACGCGCGAAGATCGTCTGCACGCTGGGGCCGGCCACCAACTCGCAGGAGATGCTGGAGAAGCTCATCCACGCCGGAATGGACGTGGCGCGCTTGAACTTCAGCCACGGCAGCCACGCTGATCACCAGCTCACCGTCGAGCGCCTGCGCGCTGCGCAGCTCAAGGTGCGCAAGGCGGTCGGCATTCTGGGTGACCTGCAGGGTCCCAGAATCCGCACCGGGAAGCTCGAGAAGGGGAGCATCGAGCTGGTCGAGGGCAAGGAGCTGTCGATCACCACCGACGAGACCGTGCTCGGCACGCAGACGCTCGTGTCGACGACCTACCCGCACCTCGCGGAAGACGTGAACGTCGGCGATCGCATTCTGATCGATGACGGTCTGCTCGAGCTGCGCGTGCTGCAGACCGACAAGAAGCAGCTGATCCGCTGCGAGATCATTCACGGCGGCACGCTCAAGAACAACAAGGGCATCAACTTGCCGGGCGTCGCGCTGCGAGCCGACGCGCTGACGCCGAAGGACAAGGAAGATCTGATCTTCGGGCTGAAGGCGGGCGTCGACATGGTCGCGCTGTCGTTCGTGCGCAACCCGCACGACATCGACCTCTGCCGTCAGGCGATGCAGGAAGCGGGGAGGGTGGTGCCGATCATCGCCAAGCTCGAGAAGCCCGAGGCGATCGCGCGGCTCGACGCGATCCTCGACAAGACCGACGGCGTGATGGTCGCGCGCGGTGACCTGGGCGTCGAAATTCCGCCCGAGGAAGTGCCGGCGATTCAGAAGGACATCATTCGCCGGGCCAATCAGCGCGGCCTGCCGGTGATCGTCGCCACGCAGATGCTCAACTCGATGATCGACCACCCGCGGCCCACGCGCGCCGAGGCGAGCGACGTCGCGAACGCGATCTTCGACAACACCGACGCGGTGATGCTCTCGGGCGAGTCGGCGTCGGGTCGCTACCCGATCGAATCAGTCGAGATGATGAACCGCATCGTCGAGGCCGCTGAGTCAGCGATGCGTCAGAGCTTCCCGCGCATCGGCACCGGCGAGCCGGTGAAGATTCCCGCCGATTTCCCCGACGTGACGTGCGGAGTGGCCTGCCGCGCCGCCCGCGAAGCCGGAGCGGCGATCATCGTGGCCTTCACGCTGACGGGCACGACGGCGCGACTCCTGTCGCGGTACCGGCCGCAGGTGCCGATCATCGCGTTCTCTCCGAACCAGGAAGTGCGGCGGCGGTTGTCGCTGCTCTGGGGAGTGATGCCGCGCGTGCTCGAGCCGGTGCAGGAGACCGAAGAGATGGTGAAGCGCGTCGAGGAAGAGCTGCTCGCGCGTGGTCTCGCGAAGCGCGGCGATCGCGTGGTGATCGTGTTCGGCGCTCCGGTCGGTCAGGCGGGTCGCATCAACTCGCTGCGACTCCACACCATCGAGATGTAAGCCCCCTCTCCCGCGAGGGAGAGGGTCGGGGTGAGGGTGAGACAAGAGAGTGTCGCTCGTTCAGAACGCGAACTTCTTGATGGTCGTCTCGCTGGGTTTGATCGTGACCTCGATCACCTGGTCGATCTTCTCGCCCTCGTTCACGAGCCGCAGCCGATGCGTGCCGCTCGGGAGCGGGAATTCGATCAGCGGCGTGTCACCGAGTGACTTCTTCCCGAGAAACACGCGCGTCCACGGCTCGGTGTTGAGCGAGAGCGCTCCGGGTTTGGCGCGCGCGGCCGACGGCGCGGGTCGTACGGGCTCTGCGACTCGCTCCTTCGCTCCAGCATCAGGCTGTGCGGCCGCGGTCGGCTCCGCAGCGATCGGCCCCGGAACCGGCTCAGCGACGGGTTTCGGGGTTGGTGGCGCTGGCGTTGGCGTGACCGTCGGCGGCGGTGCAGACACGGCTTGCTCGCCGCGCGGTGCGAAGCGCCACGCTGCGCCGATGCCCACGACCGCGACGATCGCGACGAGCGGAAGCGCCCAGCGTCCGCGTCGCGCACGCTCGCCCCGTGGTTGCTGCGCATCGCGAACGGCTCGTGATGGAGATTCTGCGGAAGCGCCTGATTGCCGCGGCCCGCGAGGCGGTGGCGATTCTGCTGCCGCGCCTTGCACCGCTGGTTGCTGCTCATCGCGAGCCGCTCGTGATGGAGATTCTGCAGTAGCGCCTGGTTGCCGCGCATCGCGAACGGCTCGCTGTGGAGATTCCGCGGTGGCGCCTGGTTGCTGCACATCGCGAACGATTCGCTGCGGAGATTCCGCGGTTGCGCCTGGTTGCTGCGGCCCGCGAAGGGGTGGCGATTCTGCGGTGGCGCCTGGCTGCAGCGGCGCGCGATCCGTGCTTCTCGCGCCCTGTTGAGCCGGCGGCTTCGATTCTGCGGTTGCACCCAGCTGCTGCGCCCCGCGATCTGCGCGCGGTGGCGATGCGGAGTTGTTCGGCGTCGCCGACGCTGCGGTGACGATCGACGCAGGCCGCACCGGCTCGGGTGGCAGAGGCGAGGTGTCCGTCACCATCGAGCTCGGCCCCACCGGCCCTCGCGGAGGCAACGGCGCCGCTGACTTGTCGGGCATCGACGACTGCGTCGGCAACGCGACCATCGCCGCCGCTTCCGCCTGAAACTGCCCGAGCGCCTCGATGTCGCTTGCGAACAGCCGCTGCATCACGGCCCGCAGGGACGGCTCCGAAGCTCTCGGTGGGTTCGCGCGCAGCCACGCATCGAGCGCCTCGAAGAACGTCTCACCGTCGACGAAGCGGTCGACCGCCTCGGGCTCGAGCGCGCGCACGACCAGCGCTTCGAGCGCAGGGTCGACGCTCACTCCACGACTCGCCAACTCCGGAGCGCGCGCCGAGATCGCCAGCCGTCGCAACATCCCCAGATCGTCGAGCCCTTTGTAGAACCGCGTGCCCGTCAGCAGCTCGAACAGCACGATGCCCAGCGCGTAGACGTCGGCCGCGCCGGTCACCTCGACCGCGCCGCCGCTCGCCTGCTCCGGGCTCATGTACGCGACCTTGCCCTTCACCACGCCGGTCAGCGTCTTCACCATCCGCCCCGCTGCGCGCGCGATGCCGAAGTCGAGCACCTTCACCTCTCCGTCGTATGTGACGAACAGGTTCTGCGGTGACACGTCGCGATGAACGATGTGCAGCGGCTTGCCGTCGAGCCCGACGCGCCGATGCGCGTAGCCGAGCCCTCTGGCCGCCGCGGCGATGATCGACACGGCCAACGCCGGCGGCACACGACCGTCGGCCTCGATCATCTTTCGCGCGAAGCGGCTGAGCGTCTGGCCGGCGAGGTACTCCATCACCAGGAACACCGAGCTGCCCTCGCGCCCGAGCTCGAACACCTGAACGACGTTGGGGTGGCTCAGCTTCGAGGCGATGCGAGCCTCGTCGAGGAACATCGTCACGGCCGTCGAGTCGTCGCCGCCGTCGCCGATGACGCGCTTGAGCACCACCAGCCGCTCGAACTGCGGAGTCGACTGCCGCGCGAGCCAGATCTCGCCCATGCCTCCGCGCGCGAGCTCGCGCACCAACACGTAGTCGGCGATCGCGAGCCCGGGCACCCAGGTCTGAATCGAGGGCGTCATCGTCGCTGCGTGGTGCACACCTGGTTGCCGTCTTCGAACGCCACGGCCAGTCGCACCTCGGTCGTCTCCGGTCGGCACAGCGTGAAGGTCAGGCCGATCTGCGCGCCCTCGTTGAAGCGCGTGTAGTTCGCTTCCTTCAGCGTCGGAGAGACCTCGACCATGCTGCCCTCGAAGTACGCGGTGAGCTTCGGCACTTCGCTCAGCGAAGCCGGCACGAGCGAGAAGGCCGAATACGCGAAGACGGTCATGGTGAAGGCGTTGCCCGTGGTGCAGTCAGCGGCGACGTCGGGCTCGTCGCGGGTGTTGAAGATCACCAGGCCGCGCGAGCTCGCCGTCCACTGCAACGGTCGCCACGCTTCGGCGCACATGCCCTCGCTCAGGGCCTGGCACACCCGGGCGCTGTTGCAGACCGAGCCATTTCCGCAACCGCCAGGTTGCGCATCGGACGCGCAGGTTCCGGTCGGACGCTTGCCGATCTCACAGCGCAGGTCGGAGTTGCAGATCTGGTAGGTGGGACAGTGATCGTCCGACCCGCACGGCGCTCCTTCGTAGTTCGGGACGCAGGCGCAGAGCACCAGCGCGAGGGTGCAGAGCACGCGCGTCATCGGCCCTCCACGAAGAACATCACCACGCCGAGGATCAGCAGACCGCCGGCGGCCGCCCACGAGATGTTGGAGATGGTCGCGTTGAGCTCCAGGTGACTGAGCAGCACGTCGTTCTCGGCACGCGAGCGCACGGCAGACGTCAACTTCGTCTGGTCGTTGGCGGCGAACACTCCGGTGGTGATCGCGACGCCCGCGGCGACCAGCGAAAGCCCTCCAGCGACCCACGTGATGATTCGGGGGCGCGGTTCCTTCGGCTCGGCGACGACCTGCTGCCTGGGGAGCAACGACGCGACGCTCGGCAACTTCGGCTGCGGCGCGACCAGCGGCTCGACCTTCAACGGCGCGCCTTCGTGCAACACCCACCCGCGCGCATCGACCACGCGCCACGTGATGCGGGTGGCGAGCGGGACGAGCTCGAGTCGCGCGGGTTTTCCGGGGCGCGCCTCGACGGTGCGCGGACCCTCGGGCTCGGTGATGGTGAACACCACGGCGTCGGTCCACTCCGCCTCCGCGGGAGGCAGCGCGAAGGTCATCACCCAGCGATCTTCGAGGATCTCCTTCGCGGTGAGCGTCACCTCGAGCGGCGCATGTGAACGCGCCCACGCCTTCGCTTCAGCGAACGCGGCGTTCACGCGAGGCGACGGTTTTCCCGCGAGCTTGAAGTCGGGAGAGATGAGCAGCGCCCAGCCGAACGCGCGACGCGAACCCGCGGCGTCGTTGAGGCCGGCGCGCAGCAGCCCATCGGTTGCGTAGAAATCGAGCGCTTCGTCGCGAGTCAGCGAACGCAGCTGCGCGATGCCGGCGAGCGCCTCTCCGGCTTCCTTGTACTTGAGAATCGTCGAGTTGCTTGCGAGCCTCGTCGATGCGCACTCGCGCGGTCGGACCAGACAGCTGCGCGAGCACTAGGAGGATCGCCAGATTCATCAGGCCTCAGCGGGGCTTGAGCGCCTTCCGCGAGACGTCGGCTTCCACGAAGATCGTGAACAGCTCCTTGTCGAGCTGCCCGCTCTCGGACTCCTTCTTCAAGATGTCGAGCGCGAGTTCGTGCGGCACGGCCTTCTTGTACGGGCGATCGCTCGCCGTGAGCGCGTCGTAGATGTCGCTGATGGCCATCATCTTCGACTGCACGGGGATCTGATCTCCCGGCACCGCGCGCGGGTAGCCCTTGCCGTCGAGCTTCTCGTGATGGGCATACGCGATCTCCGGCACGCGCTTGAGCGAGCGCGTCCACGGAATCTGCGCGAGGAAGCGGAAGGTGTGCGTCACGTGCGATTCGATCTCGCGGCGCTCGGTCTGAGACAGCGAGCCGCGCGGAATCGAGAGCACCTGCACTTCATTCGGAGTCAGCAGCATCTGCGGCCGCTCGCGCGAGTCGTTGAACGAGAGGCCACTCAACCCGGTGAGCCGCTCGAAGCCGCCCTGCGCGAGCACGGTGGGCCGGTTGCACTGCAGAATGAAGTCGAGCGCGTCGTCGATTTCCTTCAGCTCGCGCGTGAGCCGTTCGTTCTCTTCGGCGAGCACTTCGTCGACCGCGCGATCGCCACGAATCTTGATGCCGTCGATGCGGCGCACGTAGCTCGCGAGCTGCCGATCTTTTCGCGCCAGCTCGAAGCGCTGCTTCAACACCTCGAGTTCGTGCGGGTAGAGCTTCTCGGCCTTCACCAGCACCGGCTCGCGCACGCCGATCTTCCCGAAGTCGTGCAGCAGCGACGCGTAGCGGATTTCCTGAATCTGATCGGTCGTGAACTTGAGGTCCTTGTACGGACCGGCGGTGGCGAGCTCGGCGGCCTGCGCGAGGCCGACGGTCAGCGACGCGACGCGGCCCGAGTGACCGGCGGTGGTCGGGTCGCGCGATTCGATCGCCATCACCGACGCCTGCACGAAGCCCTCGAAGAGGCGGTTGATCTCTTCGTGCAGCATCGCGTTTTCGATGGCCTGCGCCGCCTGGCCACCGAGCGCGATCAGCAGCTCGACGTCTTCATCGTCGAACGCACCGTCGACCGCGTTGAGCGCCTGAATGACACCGGTGACGTCACCGCGCGTGTCGCGCATCGGCACGCAGAGCACGCTCTTGGTGCGGTAGTTGGTCTTGATGTCCCAGTCGCGCTGGAAGCGGGGGTCGTCGTAGGCGTCGATGAGATTGACCACGTCACCGCTCTGCGCGACCGAGCCGGCGATGCCCTGGCCGAGCGGCACGCGGATCTCCTGCTTCGCTCCCTGCGCGACGCGGCTCCACAGTTCGTTGCGCTGGCGATCGAGAATGAAGAGCGAGCAGCGATCGGCTTCGACGACGCGCGCGGCCTCGCGAAGAATCAGCGGCAGCAACTCGTCGAGGTTGTGCTGCGCCGCCATGACCTTGGCGACCTCGAGAATGGCCTGCAGCTTGTCGGCGCGGCGGAGCGCTTGACGAAGAGGAGACATCGACGGCGAAGTGTTCTCATCGGTGTCAGTCGCCATCGGTGGCGGGATGTTCCTCCCAACCGTGGTGCGCGGCAACAACGAGAAGCGCGCTTGATCGTGACGAGGTCGGGGCGCTGAGGTACCACCTGCGCCATGAGCAAGGTGCGCATCGCTCCGTCGATCTTGTCGGCCGACTTCGGGCGGCTCGCTGAAGAGGTGAAGGCGATCGAGACCGCGGGTGCCGACCTCGTGCACGTCGACGTGATGGACGGGCGGTTCGTGCCCAACATCACCATCGGGCCGCTGGTGGTCGAAGCCGTGAAGCGCTCCACGACGTTGCCGCTCGACGTGCACCTGATGATCGTCGAGCCCGAGAAGTACATCGACGACTTCGCGAAGGCCGGAGCCAACACCATCACCGTGCATCAAGAGACGTGTCCGCACCTGCACCGCACGCTGCAACAGATCCGCAACGCGGGTGCGAAGCCGAGCGTGGTGCTGAACCCGTCGACGCCGCTGGTGACCATCGAAGAAGTGCTCGGCGAAGTGACGCAGGTGTTGCTGATGTCGGTGAACCCGGGTTTCGGCGGCCAGGCGTTCATTCCGGCGACGGTCGACAAGGTGAAGCGGCTCAAGGCGATGCTCGACGCGCGCGGGCTCGCCGGCAAAGTCGACATTCAGATCGACGGCGGCATCAACCCGACGACAGCGAAGGAAGTGATCGCCGCGGGAGCGACGGTGCTGGTGGCCGGCAACGCGGTGTTCAAAGCGAAGGACTACGCGGCCGCCATCGCGGCGCTGCGCTGAGCGGGCCGGGTTCGTCGAGAAGCTGACGCAGCGATGACTCGCGCCGGGCGAAAGTGAACGCGATGGAGCAGGCGATTCCCCTCGAGGCCGTGCCGGAAAAGCCGCTGCTGCGCGGCGTCTCGCACCAGATCTTCTTCTTCGTCGCGCTCGCCGCCGGCGCGTGGCTGCTGACCGTCGCGCGCGCCGAGCAGAAGTGGGCGTGCGCGGTGTACCTCACGGCACTGTGCGGACAGCTCCTGGTGAGCACGCTGTACCACCGGCCGACGTGGCAGCCCGCCGCGCGGCAGTGGTGGCGACGGCTCGATCACGCCTTCATCATGATCCTCATCGCCGGCACGGGAACGCCGCTCGCGGTCGCGCTCCAGGGCGACGCCAGCCGAAACCTGCTGCTCTTGCTGTGGGGTGGGGCGAGCCTCGGGGTGTTGCGCGCGCTGGTGTGGATTCACGCTCCGAAGCCGGTGGCCGCGGGCCTCGCGCTCGCGCTCGCGTGGTTCATGTCACCGTTCCTGCCCGAGCTGCGCGCGGTGCTCGGAGCGAACGGCACCGCGTGGCTCCTCGCCGGTGGAATTCTCTATTCCGTCGGCGCCATCGCCTACGCGACCAAGAAGCCGAACCTCTGGCCGAAGGTCTTCGGGTACCACGAGGTGTTTCACGCCTTCGTGATTCTCGCGGCGGCGTGCCACTTCGTGGCCGTCACGCTCGTCGCTCGCTGAGCAGAGTTCTACAGCCCGAAGCGCGCGAGCAGCTTGCGGATGCCGGTGGGCGAAGTGTCGACCTTGAGCGACTTCGCGCCCTGTTCCGACAGACGCGCCTCCGCGAGGCGTTGCGCACTTCCGCTCGCGAAGCGGCCGGCTTCCAGCGTCACTTCCTTCGAGCCGCCGGTGCGCACCGCGATCACTCCACCGCGCGCGCCGTTGCCGAACTGGTAGCCGACCTTCAACGTCTGATCGGGCTTGAGCAGCGCGCCCAGGCCCTTCGACGCCAACGCGCCGCGCTCGTCGCTCCACGGCCCGAACTCTCCGGTCTCGAGGTAGCGCAGACCCTCTTCGTTGAACTCGCCGCCGTCGTCTTCCCAGCCGCTCGCGGTGAACCACAGCTCGATCTGCTTCGCGCAGCTGCGCTCGATGACCTTCGCCCACGCTGCTTCCGCTCCCGGCTCCCACCGGCGCACGCGATGGAGCAGGAGCGTCTCGACACCCCGCAGCGAATCGGGCCATTCATCCGCGCCCACCAGCTGCGTGAGCCCGATCGTCTTGATCGGCCCCTTCACTTCGGAGAACGCGCGCAAGCCGGCGGCATCGAGGCCGAGGATCTCGCTCAACCCGGTCATGCGCTTGCTGAAGAAGCACTCGGTGCCCACGAAGTCGATCGCCTCGACCAGCGGCCAGTCTTCGAGGTCGGCGACCGCCGCGGCATCACCGTCGAGTCGCAGCGACGCAGCGAGGCGCCGCGCGAAGGGCCCGCGCCCCAGCTTCACGCTCCCGAAACCCGCGACCTGCTGGAGCGGCCCCAGCCACGCGCGGCCGTGTTCCTGCTCGAGCGCGAAGCGACGCGCGCGATCCTTCGAGGTCTTCGGCGTCTCGAACGAGAGCGCTCCGAACTCGCCGCGCACGTCACCGCGCTCGAGCCAGTAGTCGACCATCACCCGCCGCGGCCCGTCGTCGCGCGGGTTGGCGAGCACGGCCTCGAACAACTTCCGCTCTTCGCCCGACCACGGAGCGCGCACCGGTTCCGGCTTCGGGGGCAGGCCGTCTTCGTCCCAGAACTCTTCGTCGCGCGACTCGGCGACCGAGTTGTCGTCGAGCGTCGGGCGCACCACCTCGTGCACCAGCTCGAGATCGAAGCCGCCATCGTCGTTGCGGCGCACGACCGCGATGGCGTCGACCAGATTCGACGAACCCTCTCCGCCGCCCCACTCGGTGCAGAACGCGCTCCACGCGAGCACGGCGCTGGTGTTCGAGTCGAGAAAGCCCCACGGAATGGTGCGCTTGGTGCCGCGCGGCTCGCACGAGCCGCACACCGAGCCGTCTTCCGACGGCGTCTCTCCATACGTGCACGTGTGCGGCCAGCTCGGCTCGCGCGTCTTGAAGGCCACCAGCTTCTCGTGCACCGCGTCGCCTGCTTCGTCGGCGAAGAACTGACTGACGCCGAGCACCATCGACTGCATGTCGGGGTGCGCGGTCAGGTACTCGCGCGCGACCTTCTGAAACTGCGCGAGCGAAGAAGCCCGCAGCGCCAGCACGTCGGTGAACTGCTCTTCGTCACTCATGATCGAACTCCGTCGAACAACGCACACTGCGCTCGCTGCGAGTCGTCACTCGCGCGATGGAAATACGACTCGAGGATCACCGGCGTGCCGGCCTTCAGCTTTTCGCGCGCCCACTCGAGCCCGAAGGTCGAGGCGGTGAGCGGTGCGTGCTGATCGCTCCGGCCGTCGTTGCGCGAGACGTGGACCTCGGCGATCTGCTCGTAGTCCTGCAGCCGCTTCCACGTCGCGTCGCCGATGACGCCGGCGTGAAACTGCATGAACACGTGCGAGACGTCGACCGCGAGCGGGAGCCGCAACTCCATCGCCTGCTCGAGCTCGTCACCGGTGCCGAGCGCGTTGCCCGGGTACATCGTCTCGAGCACCGGCAACCCCACGGTCGGCGACCACGAAGGCTGCGCAGTACGCGTCGGGGGATGCACTGATTCACTGCGCACCGCGCACGTGCCGTCGTCGTTCCACACGCGCTGCTTCCACTGCTCGAAGTGAAAGCCGTGGTGGGTGCGCACGCGAAGGCCGCTCACCAGCTCAGCGAAGCCGCGCGTGGGCTGATTGCCCGGAGTGAGCTGCACGCCATCGGGCCGCAGCGCGAGCAGCGCCCGCAACGAGCTCGCCATCGGCCGCCCCTGAAAGCAGCTCAGCGCGAGGAAGAACATCGGCGTCGACTCACTGCACGAACACGGTCTGCTGCTCGCCGGTCTCGGTCCGCACCTCGATGCGGTGCTTGCCGCCGAGGAGCAGGCGCGGGTGCTGCACCAGCAGCCGGCCGTAGGTGTTCGGCTCCTGCCATTCCGACCAGAAGCCCTTGTCGACGCGGAACGAGTAGCGGTGGCCGACGAGCACGTCGAGCTGCGCCTCGGTCTTCTCTTTCGACGCCGAGCGCACGAGGTCCGACGACGCCTTCTGCTTCATCATCGGAATGCAGAGGTCTCCGGCGTTGGCGAGCTGCGCGAAGAGGCCGACGTGGTTGTAGGTCTGCGTGCCGGAGATGCGACCGATGCCGCGCGCTCCGACCATGCGCAGCTGGAAGCCGCTGAACTCGGGAATCTGGAACGACTGCAGACCGCCCGCGAGCTGCGGCTCGGCGAGCGTGAGCAGCGAGGGCACGAGGTTCCTCAGCACCGAGTCGTCTTCCGCGAGGATCTCGCTGTTCTTCACCTGCACGTTGGTCACGGTGCCCATCAGGTTGCCGATGATGGGCGTCACACTCGAGCAGCCGTCGAGCTGCACGCCGAGCGGCAGCGAGAGATCAGCCGACACGGTGAACAGACGCGCGGTGCGATCTTCGAGCAGCGCGTAGACGTCGAGCTCCACGCCGGTCCACTTCAACTTCACGAGCGGGTCGAGCGGCTTGCCGTCGGCGTCGATGGTGCCCTGGCCGACCACCGCGGTCGGCGGGTTCACCGGGCGAATCACCACGCGCAGCGGCACGTTCTTCTGCTCGGTGACGAGCTTGAGCGAGGGCAAGAGCGTGCCGAGGAGATCGGACTCCAGCGCGGCGACGCTCTCGTTGCCGAGCTCGATGCACAGCGCTCCTGACTGCTGCGCGCGGAACAACATCTCGCTCAGCATCTGGTTCGAGAACGAGAGACCGACGTCGTACGGGCCGGGCGCGTCGAGATCGAAGTCGGGCAGCGGCAACGTCATCGGAGCCGGCCGGGTGAGCGGCGCGACGCAGTCGGCGACCACCACTTCCTTCGCTCCGCCGCGCAGACCGACGGTGAGGCCGGCGTCGTTCGCTTCGGCGTTGCCGCCGGCGCCGATCGACAGCTCCATCGCCGCGTTCGCCGGAGCGCCGAGCGTGCCCAGCACCTGGCCGATCTCGAGCCGGCCTTCGACGCCGAGCAACGACGGCACGCACTTGCCGGTCATGCTGTCGCGGCAGACGCCCGCGTCCACTTCACAGGTCGACGTCGCGGTGCCGACGGTGGGGCAGGTGCCTCCGGGGCCGCACGAGGCGCAGTTCGCGTCGGCCAGCGCGTCGCTGATCTGGGTCTTCAACGAGTCGGTGAGCTGGTTGATGAGCAGCGTCTTCACCGCCGAGAGCTGCGTGATGTTGAGCGCGCTGCAGCCCTCGTTGAGGATCTCCATGTCGTTGGGGTCGATGCAGTTGGGCGGAGAGCTCGAACCGCTGCACGCCGCTGCGTTGCCGATGTTCGAGACCTCGAGCGAGAGCAGCTGGTCCCACTTGGTGTCGATGGCGAACTTGATGTCGAGCACCAGGTCGGTGGACGGAGGCTGCGCGCGCGCGGTGTCGAGATCGACGGTGAACTTCGCGCGGCCGTTGAAGAGGCACAGCGCCGACGCCGAGCTGCCACGCGACGAGATGGGCAGACGCCCGGTCTGCACGGTGGCCGTCACCTTCGCCGCGAGGATGTCGGGAGACTTGGGCTCGAACTGCAGCGACGTGAAGTTGATGGTGACCGCGTGGCCGTAGTCATCGGCGTCGCAGGTGCCGTCCATGCGGCCGCAGGTCTCTGACGTGCACGACAGCTGGCCGGTGTCGGCGACCGCGAGCTGCACCGCGGGAATGCCGAGCAGCGACACCTGCTCGATGCTGCACGGCACGGGGATCACCATCTGCCCGCCCGGCGCGAAGAACTCGAGGATGGTGGCCGACTGCGCGTTCAGCGCGCTGAAGCCCTGGGCCGAGAGTCGCGCCGAGCCGGCGGTGTTCTGCTTGGTGCCCGAGTACGTGCCCTGCGGGAGCTCGGTGAAGCCGCTGCACGCACAACCGCCGGGCGCGCTGCAGGCCACGAGAAAGGAGCACGTCCACACGAAGAGCCAGGACCGTCGCATGGGTCGCCGCCTTAGCAGGGAGGGGCCCCGTCACGCGATGGCGACACCCTCGAAACATTCGCTTCGGAACCGTGAGAAGAAGCGCGCATGAGCGACGTGTTTCTCCTCACCGGTTGTGCGAGCGGCATCGGTCGGCACCTGACGCGCGCGCTGTCGAACCTGGGCCACAAGGTGCTCGCCACCGACGTGAACGAAGCGGGGCTCGCGGAGGCCGCCGAGAAGGACGGGTGGAAGCGCGAGAACGTGAAGCCGTGCGCGCTCGACGTGCGCGACCGTTCGCAGTGGGAGCGCGCGCTGCAAGTGGCGCTCGAACACTTCGGCCGTCTCGACGTGCTGCTCAACATCGCCGGGTATCTCAAGCCCGGGTGGACGTGGGAGATCGATCAGGCGCAGATCGATCGGCACCTCGACATCAACGTGAAGGGCGTGATGCACGGCGTGCACGTGATCGGGAAGCACTTCGTGGCGCAGAAGAAGGGGCACGTGATCAACATCGGCTCGCTGGCGTCGTTGGCGCCGGTGCCGGGGCTGTCGCTGTACTCGTCGAGCAAGTTCGCGGTGCGCGGGTTCACGCTCGCTGCCGCGCAGGAGCTCGCCCCGCACGGTGTGAAGGTGACGCTGGTGATGCCTGACGCGGTGCAGACGCCGATGCTCGACCTCCAGGTCGACTACGAGCAGGCCGCGATGACGTTCAGCGGGCCGAAGGCGCTCACGGTGGAAGACATCGAGCGGGCGATTCTCGATGAGGTGCTGCCCAATGCTCCCCTCGAGCTGCCGATTCCCTTCACGCGCGGAGCGATGGCGCGGTTGGCGACGTTCTTGCCGGCCGCGGTGGTGAAGCTGGCTCCGATTTTCACGAAGAAGGGTCGCGCGGAGCAGGAGAAGAGAAAGCACCGCTGATCACGCGAGTGAGAAGTCGGGACGCGAGGCAGGGCCGGCGTCGACCATCTGTCCCCCTCTCCCGCGAGGGAGAGGGTTGGGGTGAGGGTCAGAGTCAGCCGGAGCGCAGCGAGAGTCCTACCGGCGCAGCAAGAGAGGCACTGCGATCGGCAAGAGTGCTTCCGGCGCCCGGCAAGAGTGCTCCCGAGCCCGGCAAGTGCTCTGCGGAGCCCCTGAAGTGTCAAACCTGAATACAGGAAGTGCTCTTCTGAGGGCGGCAAGTGAGGAACGGTCGACCCTCACCCCGACCCTCTCCCTCGCGGGAGAGGGGGACCTCGTGACGAGCACTTTCCCTCGGTCGAGCTCTTTCCCGCCCGACGACGTGATGACCTCTTTCCCTCGGTCGTTTTCCCGCCCGACGACGTGACGATCACTTTCCCTCGGTCGAGCTCTTTCCCCGACGACGTGACGACCTCTCGCGACGCGCCCCTCGACTCGCTCAGGCGACGAGCTTGAGCTTCGAGCTGCCCGACACGCCTTCCGACGGCATGACGAACGAGAACGTCGTGCCCACGCCCGGCTGCGTCTGCACCACCACCGTGCCACCGAGCGCCTCGGCAGCGGCCTTCACCGCCGCCATGCCCACGCCGCGGCCACTCAAGTCGGTGACGTCGTCCTTGCTCGACACGCCATCGAGGAAGATCGCGTCCACCGCGTCGTTGACCGCCAGGCCCTTCGCCTTCGCCTTCTCGACGAGGGCGATGAGATCGATGCCCGCTCCGTCGTCGCTGACGGTCACCTTCACCTGCGAGCCCTCGAGCTGCGCGCGCAGGCGGACCTCGCCGACCGACTTGCCGACCGCCGCGCGCTTCTCGGGCGTCTCGAGCCCGTGATCGATCGCGTTGCGCACCACGTGCACCAGCGCCGCGAAGAAGCCGCTCCACCGCTCACGCTCGAAGCGCAGCCCACCGCCATCGACGGCGACGTGAATCGGCCCCTTGCCCAGTCGCGCGGCGACCGACTGCGCCTGATCAGCGAGCCGCTCGAAGCGACGCGCCGCCGGTTCCATGCGCAGCGCCTCGAACATCGAGCGCACGTTGCCGCGCGGCACCTCGTCCTGGCTCACCGCGCTCAAGATCGCCTCGTACTCCTCGGGAGCGATCACCACGTCCATCGCGTGCTTCTCTCCGAGCAGCGTGTGCAACCGCGCCGACAGCGCGCTCCACTCGCTCATCAGCCGCTCCGCCGCGGGCTTGCTGAGATCCGCCGCTGATTCGTTGAGCACCTCTTCCAGCTCGTGGCACGTGGCGGCGAAGGTGAGCAGCCCCACGCTCGCCGAGTTGCCCTTGAGCGTGTGCAGCTGCCGCTTCACGATCGTGAGGTCACGTTCGCCCGCGAGCTGCGTGACCGCGGTCACCACGCGCGAGCACTCGTCGAAGGACTCCATGAAGCCCTGCCGATCGCGCATCACGCGCTCGAACATCGCCAGCGTTTCCTTCTGCTGCGCCTCGAGGCGCTCACTGGCGACCTGCGCGGTCACGTCGGAGATCACCACCAGCATCGACGTCGGGTTCTTCGAGGCGTCGGTGATGGGGCGGTAGCCGAACGCCAGCTCGCGCTGCCCGACGCGCGCGCGTTTGGGGAGCTGATCGATCACCACGTCGAGCGGCATGAAGCCGTCGGCGAGCATTTCCCACCCGGAACGCAGCCACGCCGCGGCCTTCGCGTCGAACCGACCGAGCACGTCCCACGCGAGGTCTCCGTCCTTCACCTCGCCGAGCCACGCGCGCACCGCCTGACTGCGCTCACCGATCACCGTGCCCTTCATGTCGACCGTGAGCAGCCCTTGATCGACGTTGTCGAGCACGCGGCGCATGCCGGCGTTGGCGCGATCGATCTCTTCCTGCTTCTTCTGGAACGTGCGCTGCAACCGGAAGCCGTACGCCACCACCGCGGCGACCATCAGCACCACGAAGCCCATCAACACGTATTGGTACGACTGCGACCGCGCGGCGGCGGCGAGCTGATTCACGAACAGCTGGCTCTGAATGGCCTGCACGTCGCTGCGCAGATCGTCGAGCGCCGAGCTGCAGCGGCCGAACGCCTGATCCATCGCGCCCATGTGCTGGCCCGCGGAGTCCATGTTGCCCAGCTGGAACTCGACGAAGATGGTGGTCGCTTCGCGCACCATGAGGTCGAACTCGGTGCGGGCCGAGGCGAGCTTCGGCAACAGGCGATCGCGATCGGCCGCGGGCAAACGCTCGAGCTCGACCTGCGCGCGCGTGAACTGCTCGACCGCGCGCACCCGCGTGGCCTCGAGGTTCTTGCGCTGCTGCCGCACGTCCTTGTCGACGAACACGTCGTTGCCGGGCGCGTCGGCCTCGGCCACCAGCTGGCCGATGTTGGCGTAGTTCGCCAGCCGCTCTGCCCACTGCTCGTTGTTCGCGACCGACTCGCGGTACACGACCATCAGCTGGTGACCGAGCCACATCGACACCAGCAAGGTGCCGACGTTGAACGCCGCGAGCGCGAAGTACACGCGCTGCACGCTGCTGCCGGGCCTGGCGCTCATCGCGCACCTCCCATCGCGACCGCTCCGGGCACGGCGGTCGGCCGACGCACCAGCTGCACCTTCGAGCGACGGTGCGGCACGAAGGTGACTCCGGCGAACACGGTGAACGCGCGCGTGCCGGGGAAGAAGCCGATGTCGCCTCCGAGATCGAAGACCACTTCATCGACCGGAGAGAACGAGATGCCGTTGAGCGAGCCACCATCGAGGGGAATGGCCTGCGCGTTGCCCCACGTGGAGTACACCTCGGTGAACACGCCGAAGCCGTGGCTGAGATCGGCTGACACCGCGAGCGTCGAGAGCCCCTGCGGAATCGGCTTGCCGCTCCCGAGATCGTAGAGCGTGAACATCAGGTTGAAGTCGGCGTGCACGATGCCGACGTCCTTCGACACGTACCACCAGGCCTGCAGGTCGAACGTCTTCTGGCTCGCGTCGGCGAAGCCGTGGGTCGGCATCATCAGGTGCGCCGAGAGCGCGTTCGACGGCATGAACGTGCCCTGGTCGTTCACCTTCCACTTGAGGCCGGGCATCACGCCATCGAACGCCCGCGGCGCGAGACCGGCGCCCGCGAGGAACACGTTGTTGGTGGCGAGCTGCAGCTGCAGGTGATCGAGCACCGAATACTTGAGGAGCAGCTGGCCGCTGTGCGCGAACGCGCCGTTGCTCATGCGGCCGCCGTAGCCGGCCTCGACCTCGAACGTGCCCGCGGGCACCAGCTCCGCCATGCAGGCGATGGTCGGGCGGCAGGCCTGCGCTTCGATCGACTCGGGCTCCGTGTCAGTCGCTTCTCCTTCGACCGCGATGGGTTCGTCGGCAAACGCAAGCGAAGCAGCAGCAGTGATGAAGAGGGCGATGACGCGATTCATGCCGTGCGCGGTTTGCAGCGCATGTGCCGGTTCTCACGTCGGCGAAATTCCTCTCGGCGATCTCTGCCGGTCGCGATTTTGACGATGGGTGTGGCGACCCAGCGCTCGCCGCTGACCCACCCTGCGAGCGTGCACGTCCTTCGAAACACATGCGGCCCTGTGCTTGCAGCTGCGCGGAAATCCGGAGGCAGCACGCATGAGCAAGAAGGTTCTCGTGATCGACGATTCACCCACCATTCGGCAGCAGGTGGCGCTGTGCCTGAGTGGGAGTGGCTACCAGGTGGTGGAGGCGGTCGACGGTCTCGATGCGATGGGCAAGCGCGAAGGCTGTGCGATCGCGATCTGCGACGTGAACATGCCGCGCATGAACGGCATCGAGTTCGTCGAGAAGGTCGGCACCGGAGCGATGCCGGTGGTGATGCTCACCACTGAAGGCAAGCCCGAGCTCATCGACCGCGCGCGCAAGGCCGGCGCGAAGGGGTGGATGGTGAAGCCCTTCAAGCCCGACCAGCTGCTCTCGGTCGTGAAGAAGCTGGTGGGCTGACCGTGAACGTCGAACGCCCGACATGGTTGAGCGAATCGATCGATCGCGCAGCCGAGGCGATCGGCGGTGACGCCGCCGCTTCGACCTTCTTGTCGTTGGCGTTTCACGTGGTCGCGAGGGCCCAGGGCGCGGTGCACCTCGCGGTGAGTCCCGAGAAGGCGACGGCGGAACAGGCCTCGCGGTTCGCGCGACTGCTCGAAGAGGAAGCGCGGCAGCGCGGCGTGGTGCTGCGCACCATCTGGAACGCCGTCACGCACGGTCCTCACTCCGGTCAGTCGCAGGGGCCGGTGGTGTGCGCGATCGACGTGCTGGAGACGCCGAAAGAACTCGAGCGGCTCCACATCAATCAGACGCTCGCCGCGGCGCAGAAGCTGTCGGAAGAATCGGTGCTCGCCATCGGCTCCGAGCTGCGCAACATGCAGGCACTGGCGAACTCGCAGGTCGACGGCTTGAAGCGGGTGGCAGCGCAGTTCAGCGACGGGTCGGCGGCCGATGGCGCGAACGCGACGGTGGCGTCGACCATCGAGCAGCTCGCAGGCCAGATGCGCAACTTCGGTGAGCTGATTCTCGAGCGCACCCAACGGCAGGCGCGCGACATCGAGCAGGCTCGCACGTGGACCGCCGACATCGTGCGCCTCGGTCAGGCCATCGCGACCATCGCCGGCGACGCGCGCATCCTCACCTTCAACGCGCGGCTCGAGTCGGCGCGCATCGGCGAAGCGGGCCGCGGCTTCAACGTCATCGCCACCTCGATTCAGGATCTTCGCCTCGCAGGTGCGAAGCACCAACGAATCGGTGGCCAACCTCGCGCAGAACCTCGCGCGCGCGCTCCCGCGTCTGGGCGCGGACGCGACCGAAACGTCGAACAACACCCGCGCGGCCGTCAGTCAGCTCGAGACGCAGCTGGTCGCCGTGCAAGAGCAGCTGTCGGCGGTGCGCTCGCAGTCGTCCGAAGCGATCGCTGATTCGTCGAGCGTCGCCGAAGATCTCCGCACCAGAACCAACACCGTGATCGGCCACCTGCAGTTCCAGGATCGCGCCAGCCAGATGCTGCAGGAAGCGGTGACGCAGGTGACGGCGGTGATCACCGAGGCGGGCTTCGTCGAGAAGTCGGTGGAGCAGACGCGGCTCGAGCAGGTCGGCGTGCTCGGGCGTGAGCTCGACGGCGTCACGGCGGCCGCCCCCGGGTCGATTCGAGCTGTTTTAGCTCAGCGCTTCTTCTTCTTCGCCACGGCCTTCTTCTTCTTCGGCGCGGGCTTCTTCTTCTTCGCGGCCGGCTTGCGAGCGGTGACCTTCTTCGCCGCCTTCTTCGCTCTGGCGACCAGCGCCTTGGCGCCCTTGCCGACCTGCGCGCTCACCTTCTTGATCGTCTTCGCGGCTTCCTTCTGCGCCTTCTTCACCGCCTTGACGGTCGCCTCTCCGAGCTCCTTCGCTTCCTCGAGCGCGCCCTCGACGGTTTCCTTCACCTTGTCTCCGAAGTCGGTGGCGCCGCTGAAGTGCTTCTTCATCGGCCCGAAATAGAACTCGTCCCAGCCCTTGGCGTAGCTGTCGCCCTGGCCGTCGGGGAGGTTCTCGTGGGTGATCGAGAGCCTGGTGCCCTCGCCTTCGGCGGCGAAGTGCAGGGTGAGGATCGAGTCGGTCGCGTCAGCGGGAAATTCGGTCGTGCGCCACGCTTGAACGATCTTCGAATGCGGCACGGCTGACACGGTGCGCCCGGAAATGTACCCGTCCCATGCGGTGAATCTGCCGCCTTCGTCGGTGGCGCCGGAACCGGTCATCGCTCCGTGCTGCTGTGCGTCGAGCCACGCCGTGTACACGCGTTCGGGTGAAGCGGGGATGATGTCGGACACAGAGATGTTCTCAGCCATGAAGTCCCTCCCGGATTTCCCAGTGTGCAGTGAGGCTCGATCTGGGGCGAGCCGATGAAAACAGCCAGACTTTCGCGTCGAGGCTGAAACGCAGTTAACTCCATGGGTCCCGATGCGTTCCATCTTTCTGTCCGCGTGCTGGTTGGTGTCTTCGGTCGCTTTCGCGGCCGCTCCGAAGTCTCAAGACCGTGAGGCGCTTCGCCGCACGATGGAAGCGGTGATCGAGAAGACCAACCTCAAGACCTCGCGCATCACGGTGCAGGTGCGGAGCCTCGACGACGGCTCGATCGTCTTCTCGAAAGACGCCGACGAGCTGCTCAACCCCGCGTCGAACGTGAAGCTGTTCACCGCCGCGGCGGCGCTCGCGAAGCTGGGCCCCGAGTATCGCTACGAGACCGACTTCCTCGTCGATCAGGAGTTCAAGGACGGCAAGGCCAAGGTGCTCTACGTGCGCGGCCGCGGCGACCCGAGCATCACCACCGAGCGGCTGTACGGCATCGTCGGCGAGCTGGTGCACAACGGCCTGAAGGAAGTGCAGGACATCGTGGTCGACGATTCGTACTTCGACTCCGAGCGTCTGCCGCCGGGCTTCGATCAGGAATACGGCGACAAGGCGTACCTCGCGCCGACCGGTGCGCTCTCGCTCAACTGGAACACGGTGGGTGTCTACCTGCGGCCGGCTGAAGAAGCGGGCGGCAAGGCGACGGTCGAGGTCGAGCCGCCGTCGGACTACTTCGTGATCGATCAAGACGTCAGCACCGGCAACAAGACGCAGCGCCGCTTCACGGTGACCAGCGCGGTCGACAAAGATCGCGTGCGCCAGAAGATCGAAGCCAAGGGCGTGGTGCCGGTCGAGAAGGGCACCTGGTCGGTGTGGAAGAAGATCGATCAGCCGTCGCTCTACTTCGGCTTCACGGTGAAGGAACTGCTCAAGCAGCGCGGCGTGAAGGTGAAGGGGCGGCTGCGCGCGGGCGTGGTGCCGTACAACCAGAAGCTCTTCTTCCAGGCGCAGAGCGACACGCTCGACATCATCTTGAAGAAGCTGAACAAGCACTCTTCGAACTTCGTGGCGGAGCAGCTCATCAAGACGCTCGGCGCCGAAGGCCGCGGCGCTCCGGGCTCGCACCCCAAGGGCATCGAGGTGGTCGAAGAGTTCCTCGAGCGTGAAGTGGGCATCGCGCGCGGCAGCTACGTGATGAAGAACGGCTCGGGCTTGAACGACGCCAACCGCTTCTCGGCGACGCAGGCCAACAAGCTGCTCGTCTACATGCACGACAAGTTTCAGTTCATGCCCGAGTACGTCTCGTCGGTCGGCATCGCCGGCAAGGACGGCACGCTCAAGTTCCGTTTCGAAGGCAGCGACGCGGTCGGCAAGCTGCGCGCGAAGACGGGCACGCTCGAGACGGTCTCGGCGCTCTCGGGCTACGTGCAGAGCGTGGGCGGCGAGAAGTTCGTGTTCTCGATCATGGTGAACGACTTCCCCGGCCGCGCGGGCACGGTGGTGCCCAACATCGACGCGCTCGGTACGGCCATCGCGGCGAGCGGCTCGAGCGCGGGCCCCGGAGCGGCCGTCGCGGCGCTGAACCCGCCGATGGTGGTCGGCCCGTTCGAAGAGCTGAAGGTGCGGCTGCAGACCTACGTGGGCCTCGCGCAGAAGGGCGAGCGTCGCAACGTGGCACTGCTGCGCACGGCGTGGCGCAGCGAGCGTGACCCCGCGGTGCGCGCCATCATCGCCGACGCGCTCTACCAGTCTGACCCGCGCGAGGGCGCCAACGTGCGCACCTTGCTCGACTCGGCGCTCGCCACCGACGACGTCTACGGCCGCATCAAGAAGGCGTCGCTCGAGGCGGGCTTCAACCTGCCGGTGCTGCCCTCGCTGGTCGAGCTCGCCGCGTCGGGCAACGTCGACGCCGCCGCGCGTCTGTTCGACTTCGTGAAGGTCGACGCCAGCGACGAGAAGATGTCGGCGTGGCTGAGCGAGCAGCTCGCGGTGGTCGCCACCGACGCGCCGCAGGAACTGCTCCTCGCCCTCAAGTCGACGCCGGAGGCCGATCGCTCGGTGATCATCGACTCGCTGGTGCGCGGCATGGTGAAGGCCGGTCAGCCCGACGCGCCGCTGTGGGGCACGCTGCGCCAGACGCAGGGCGCCGCCGACCCCGCGCTCGCGTCGTTCGCCAAGCAGCTCGAGGTCACGCTCTCGTTGAAGGTCGCTGAAGCGCGCGCGCCGGTGGGGTCGAACACCACGCCCGTCGGCCCGCAGCCTCCCCCCATCACGAACACCGCCACTGCACCGGGCGGGTGATTTTCAGCTGACAGGTCGCTACCGCGTTTGGTGTACCCTTCACGCGCAAACTTTGCGGGAGGGTGGCCATGGGGACGGAGGCACTCGATTTCCGGTTGCTGTTCGAGTCTGCGCCAGGGCTGTTTCTGGTGCTCAAGCCCGACGCGAAGTTCAGCATCGTCGCGGTCAGTCAGGCGTATCTCGACGCCACGCTGACCAAGCGCGAGCAGATCATGAACCGCGGGCTGTTCGAGGTCTTCCCCGACGACCCGAACGATCCGAAGGCTGACGGCGTGCGCAACCTGCGCGCGTCGCTCAACCGCGTGGTGGCCAACAAGCGCGCCGACTCGATGGCGGTGCAGAAGTATTCCATCGAGCGCGCTGACGGCACGTTCGAGGAGCGTCACTGGAGCCCCCGCAACTTCCCGGTGCTCGACACGGCCGGCGCGCTCACCTTCATCATTCACCGCGTCGAAGACGTGACCGACTACGTGTCGCGCGCGGGCCGCATGGAAGCAGAGATCATCGCGCGCGCTCAGGAGCTGCAGCTCGCCAACACCCGCCTGCGCGAAATGACCGAGCGGCTCGAGATTCGGGTGAGCGCCGAGACCGCCGAGCGCGAGCGCATCGAGACGCAGTTTCGGCAGGCGCAGAAGATGGAAGCGGTGGGCCAGCTGGCCGGCGGCGTGGCGCACGACTTCAACAACCTGCTCACCGTTATCTTGAGCTGCACCGACATGGCGAAGAACGCCCTCGGTCCGCAGCACGACGCGGCGGCCGATCTCGCCGACATCGAAGGCGCGGCCCAGCGCGCGGCGGCCCTCACGCGTCAACTGCTCAGCTTCAGCCGCACGCACGTGGTGAACCCGACCACGGTCGACCTGAACCGCGTGGTGACCGAGGCCACCAGCATGCTCAAGCGGTTGGTCGGCGAGCACATCTCGCTCGAATCGGTCGGCGCGCCCGAGCTCGACGCGGTGCGCATCGATCGCTCGTTGATCGATCAGGTGTTGCTCAACCTGGTGGTCAACGCCCGCGACGCGATGCCCGACGGCGGGAAGATCACCATCGAGACCGCGAACATGGAACTCGATGGCACCGGGCGCGGCTACTTCAGCGCTCCCGCAGGGCGGTACGTGATGCTCGCGGTGACCGACACCGGCACTGGCATGAGCGAGGACACCCAGGAGCGCATCTTCCTGCCGTTCTTCACCACCAAGGGCATCGGGCGCGGCACGGGTCTGGGGCTCGCGATGGTGCACGGCGTGGTGAAGGAAGCGCGCGGCGAAATCCTCCTCTACAGCGCGCTGGGCAAGGGCTCGACCTTCAAGATCCTCCTGCCGGCAGACGGAGAGGCGGTGCGGCCGACGGCCATCGCGGCGACCGCCACGCCCGTCGAGCGGCCGACCGAGACCGTTTTCCTCGTGGAAGACGAAGAGCCGGTGCGCGAGATCGCCCGGCGCGTGCTGATGCGCGCTGGCTACAAGCTGGTGGTGGCCAACAACCCGCTCGACGCCATGGCGCTCGCGAGTGACCCGTCGGTGCAGTTCGACGTGGTGCTCACCGACGTGGTGATGCCGGGCATGGACGGGCCCAGCTTCGTGCAGCGGCTGTTGTCGGTTCCCGGGCGCGAGAGTCTGCGCGTGGTCTTCATGAGCGGCTACACCGGCGGTGCGCTGAAGCACCAGAAGGTGCTCGAGTCGAAGGCGAAGTTCCTGCAGAAGCCCTTCGTTCCCGCCCAATTGCTGCAACGCATTCGCGAAGCGCTCGACTGACATGTCAGCCTTCTGACGGCATGCAGCCGCGGCCCGAGCAGGTCACACTTGGTCAGATGCGCGCACTGGTGGATGCCATTCCGCAGTGTGTCTTCGTGATCGCGAAGAGCGGGCGGGTGTTGCACGCCAACTCCGCGGGGCGCGCGCTCCTCGGCTCGGGCGACGACGTGACGCAACTCTTCGGCGCGGTGCTTTCAGAGCTGAGTGACCAAACGGTCGTGACCCAGGTCCTGCAGGGGAACATGATCCGCCGGTTCGAGCTCAAGCCGTTCCCGTGGGAAGGAAACGAGGCGTGGCTCGCCTGCGAGTCGGCGCAAAGTTTTCACTTCGACATCTTCGAGAACGCGCCCGAGCCGATCTTCATCGCCGACGATCGCGGCTTCTATCGCGACGTGAACCCCATGGGCTTGCGCCTGCTCGGCCTCGAGCGAGCGCAGATCATCGGGCACCACATCACCGAGTTCATCGACCCCGCCGATCTCGCGACGCGGCCCACCAGCTACCAGCGCATCGAGGCCGGCAGACCCTTCGTCGTCGAGCGCCGCATGATCCGCGGCGATGGAACCGTCATTCCCGTCGCGGTTCATTCGAACCGGCTGCCCGGAGGCTGGCTGCTCGGCGTGCTGCGCGATCGATCGGACGCGGTTCGACGCGAGGAGCTGTACCGGCAGTCGGAGAAGCTCGACACGCTCGGTCGGCTCTCGGGCGGCATCGCGCACGACTTCAACAACCTGCTCACCGTCGTCGGCTCGTTGGCGTCGGTGCTCGAGGGCGAGGTGCAGTCGACGTCAGGTCGCGCGCTCCTCGACGAGCTGCAGGGCGTGGTGCACCGCGGCGCCGGGCTGACGCGCCAGCTGCTCAGCTTCGCCAAGACGCGCCAGTCTTCGCCGCAACCGGTCGACGTCGAGCAGTCGATCGCCAACTTCTCGAAGCTCCTCACGCGCGTGCTCAGCGAGAACATCAAGCTCGAGCTGCAGCTCTCACCCGAGACCTCGGCCGTGTGGATCGACCCGGTGCAGTTCGAGCAGGTGCTCCTGAATCTGGTCGTCAACGCGCGCGACGCGATGCCCGACGGCGGCACGCTCACCATCTCGACGCGCCGCGAGTTCGATCAGGTGCGCATCAGCGTGAAGGACTCCGGCGTCGGCATGACTGACGAGACGCGTTCGCGGCTGTTCGAAGCCTTCTTCACCACCAAAGCGGGCCGTGGCACGGGCCTCGGGTTGACCACCGTGCACGGCATCGTCACGCAGGCGAACGGCCGCATCGACGTGTTGTCGGAGCCGAACGGTGGCTCGACCTTCACCCTGGCCTTCACCCGCTGCGAACCGGCGGTGGCCGGTGCTCCGCCGGTGTTCTCGATCTCGAAGCAGAGCGCGCGCACCGAGACCGTGCTGCTCGTCGAAGACGATCCCATCGTGCAAGCCAGCCTCAAGCGCGCGCTGACCAACCTGGGCTACGTGGTGCACGCCACGGCTGACGCTCGAGAAGCGCTCGCGCTGTGCCGGTCACGCACGCGCATCGATCTGTTGCTCACCGACGTCGTGCTGCGCGAGGGTGGGGGCGTGAAGTTGGCCTCCGAGGTGCGCGACGTTCGCCCCCACTTGCCGGTGCTGTTCGTGTCCGGGCACGCCGAGAGTCCTCCTTCTTCGCTGGGCCCGATGTTGCCCAAACCCTTCACCACCACCGAGCTCGAGGCTGCGCTCACTCGCGTGCTGGCCGTACCCGAGCGCACCGTTTCAGTCGCCTGATGCGACCCGAGGAAGCCGTGAACGCCAGTGTGGTGATCGTCGATGATGAACGTTCAGTCGCTTCGGCGCTGCAGCGCGAGCTGAAGCAGCTCGGCGTGACCGCGGTGGTGGTGAGCGACCCCGAGCTCGCCGAAGAAGCGCTGACCAGCCACGGTGCGACCGCCATCATCTGCGACAAGCGCATGCCCACCCGCTCCGGCATCGAGGTGCTGGTCTCGGTGCGCGAGAAGCTGCCGGCCGTCGCGCGGTGCCTGCTCACCGGTTCGCTGAGCGAACTCACCAAAGAAGAGGTCGATCGCATCACGCCGTGTCAGCTGGTCGGCAAGCCGTGGTCGCGTCGCGACTTGAAGGAATTGATCGTCTCCCTCGGGCTCGTCGCTGAACGTGCAGGTTGAATTGACGAACGCGAAGCGCGGGAGCATGAATGCGAGCGTGTTGCGTCTGGTGCTCGCGCTGTCGCTGGTGTTTGCCACTGCCGGTTCGGCGGCGGTCGACCTGCGCACCGAGGTGCACTGCTCCGACGACTGCTGCTCCGACGATCAAGACGGGCACTGCGCTCCAGACTGTGGCGATTCGTGCTGCGTGCACCTGCGCGCGGTCGACGCTCCGGCGCGCGTGACGATGGTGACCACGCTGCACGCCACGCCCGTGATTCCACTCCGCGTCTCCGCGCCTCAGGAGCCGGCCCCCGATGAGCTGCTGAAGGTGCCTCGCACCTCGCAGCGCTGATTCTCTTCGTTCGCTGATCGACCGCTCGCGCGGGCCGTAAGGGCTCGTGCGCGAGCTTCATCACTCCATCGAGGTTCATCGTGTCTTCTCGAAATTGGGCGGCGGCCTTCGGGCTCGCCGTCACTCTCGGCGCGCGCATCAGCGCTGCCGACGACTCGACGTGCGAGCAGCTGTCGCGCGATCGCCTGACCAGATGTGCGGCCGAACGCAGCCCCGAGCTGCGCGGGTCGAGAGCAGGGGAAGAGGCCGCCGCCGGACGACGGCGCGCCGCGAGCTCGTTTCTTCCTTCGAACCCCACGCTCGCGGGCTCGGTCGGCTCGCGCAGCTCGGCGAGCGATCGCGACTTCAACTGGTACCTCACGCTCTCGCAGGAGCTGGAGGTCGCCGGCCAGAGCGGCGCGCGCACCACGGCGGCCGAACGCGAGCTCGACGCCGCGAAGCTGCAGACCGGGTTCGCCCGCGCGCAACTCGCGCAACGCGCCTGGGAAGCGTGGTTCGAGGCGCTGGCGGCCGAGGAGCGCGCCCGGCTGGCGACCCGCCTCGAGAAATTGACGGTCGACGTCGCGGCCGCCGTACGCGGCATGGCGAAGCAGGGCCTCGTGCCCGAACTCGACGCCGACGTCGCCGAAGGAGGCGCCTTCCAGGCTTCGCAGCAACGCCTCGAACGTCAGGCCACGGCGCGGCTGGCCCGAGCCGAGCTGAAGCTCCTCACCGGCGGCAGTCCCGCTGACGGAGCGGTGCTGCAGCCGCTCGCGGCGCCGGGTGCTGAGCCGGTGGCGCGCGCGGAACTGATCGCGCTGCGCCGTGCCCTCGAAGCGGCCGAGGCGCGCGTCGAAGCCGCCCGGCGTGAGCGCGTGCCCAACCCCTCGGTGTCGCTCTTCGTGCAGAACGACGGCTTCCGCGAGCGCGTGCTGGGCGTCGGCTTGAGCGTGCCGATTCCACTGCCGGAGCCGGTTGGTCGCACGCGCGCCGGCCAGCTCGAAGAGTCGCTCGCGCTCGTGACGCAGGCGCGCGCCGAGTTGGAACGCGTCGAGCGTGAGGTCTCACTCGAGCTGACGGCCGCGACGACCGCGTGGGAAGCGATGACGCAGGCTCGGGCGCTGTTCAGCTCCGAACGCATTCAACGCGCCGAGCAGCGGCTCGACGCACTCGCAGAACAGATCAAAGCGGGCCGCATCGGCGCGCGTGAGGCCGTGGCCGCGCAGCAGGCGTTGGTGAGCCAGCTCGAAGCCGACATCGAAACCCGAAGAGCGCTGTGTCTGGCGTCGGTGCGACTGCGCCGCGCGGCCGGCGCCTCGCTCGAAGAGGAGCTCGTTCCATGAAGCGCATCGTTCTGTCTCTGATGGTCGTTGGTCTCCCGTTTTCCGCCTGCAAGCGCGACGCGCACGGAGTCGAGGAGCCGATCAGCGGGCCGGTGGAGCCGCACCCCGACGAGCAAGGCCACGCGGAACTTCCGCGTCAGCTGAAGCTCACCGCCGAGGCCCTGCAGACGTCGGGCGTGAAGTGGGAAGCCGTGCGCCGTGAAGCCTTGAAGGGCACGGTGAGCCTTCCCGGCGAGCTCGTCGCGCAGCCCGATCGCAAGGCGCAGTTGTCGACCACCGTGCCGGGGCGGCTGGAGTCGATCTCCTTCAACGAAGGCAGTGCGGTGAAGAAGGGCGACGTGCTCGCCGTGCTGCGCGTGCCCGACGTCGGGCGGTTGCGCGGAACGCTGGCGGCGACGCAGGCCCGCGCGAAGGCCGCGGCCTCGAACGTCGAGCGGCTCGAGGCGCTGCGCGCGAGCGGCCTCGGTGCAGAGCAGGCGCTGGTCGACGCGAAGGCCGAAGCCAGCGCACAGGACGCCGAGGCGAAGGCGCTCGCCGAACAGCTGCGCGCGATTGGAGCGGGTGACGGGACGAGCGGTTTCCTGGTGCCGCTGCGCGCTCCGATTTCGGGTGTGGTGGTGGCGCGCGATGCGGTGCTGGGCCAACCCATCGGCGCCGAGCACGTGCTCGCCACCATCGTCGATCTGAGCGAGCTGTGGTTCGTGGGGCGCATCTTCGAGAAGGACCTCGGGCGGCTCACCGTCGGCGCGCGTTCCGACGTGCAGCTCAACGCGTTTCCCGGTGAGCACTTCGGCGGCGTGGTGCAGGCGATCGGGCTGCAGACCGACCCCGTGGCCCGCACGTTGACCGCGCGCATCGCCGTGCCGAATGAAACCTCTCGCTTGCGGCTCGGGCTGTTCGGCACTGCGAGCGTCGAGATCGCCGGCGCGGAACAGCTCGCCACGCACATCGTCGTGCCGCTCGCGGCGGTCAGCGATCTCGGAGGGCGGAAGGTCGTCTTCGTGCGCGCGGCAGACGGCGACTTCGTGGTGCACGACGTGACGCTCGGTGAAGCGGCGCTGGCGCGAGTGCAGATTCTGTCGGGCCTCGACGAGGGCGAGCAGGTGGTGGTGAGCGGAACGTTCACGCTCAAGAGCCTGCTCCTCAAGTCGACGCTGGCCGAAGGGGAGGAATGAGATGCTCGCGTTCCTTTCAGCCGTCGTTCGCTGGTCGCTCGCCAATCGCGGTCTGGTGTTGTTGGCGACCGCGTTGTTCATCGCGTTCGGGCTCAAGTCGGCCACCGAATTGCCGGTCGACGCGGTGCCCGACGTCACCAACGTGCAGGTGCAGGTGATCACCGCCGCGCCGGCGCTCTCTCCGGTCGAGGTGGAGCAATACGTCACGGTGCCGGTCGAGCGCTCGATGGCCGGCATTCCGAAGACCACCGAGGTGCGATCGATCTCCAAGTACGGCGTCTCGGTCGTCACCATCGCCTTTCGCGACGGCACCGACATCTACTGGGCGCGCGCGCAGGTGAGTGAGCGCATGCGCGAGGCGCAGAACGGCGTGCCCGCGCAGTACGGCGTGCCCGAGCTGGGGCCCATCAGCTCGGGCCTGGGAGAGATCTTCCAGTTCACGGTGAAGAACGACGGCTTGAGCCTGATGCAGCTCGAAGAACAGCTGCACTGGTACATCGCGCCGCAGCTGCGCTCCGTCCCCGGCGTGGTCGAGGTGAACGGCTTCGGCGGTGAAGATCGGCAGTACCAGGTGGTGCTCGACCCGGGACGGCTGCAGGCGACGGGTGTGTCGGTCGCGCAGGTCATCGACGCGCTGCAGAAGTCGAACGAGAACGCGGGCGGCGGGTACATCGAGCACGAGCGCGAGCAGTTCGTGATCGGCACCGACGGCCTGGTGACCTCGCTCGACGATCTGCGGCGCGTGGTGATCGGCGCGACGCCCGAGGGTGTGCCCATCACCGTGGCGACCGTCGGCGACGTGCGGTTCGCCGGCAAACTTCGCCGTGGCGCCGCGTCGCGCAACGGCGAAGGCGAGGTGGTGATCGGCGTGGTGCTGATGCTGATGGGTGAGAATTCCCGCACCGTGACCGAAGCGGTGAAGGTGAAGTTGAAGGCGCTCGAGCCGACGTTGCCGCCAGGCACGAAGCTGGAGCCGTTCTACGACCGCGCCGCGCTGGTGAATCGCACCATGGGCACCGTGGGCCGCAATCTCCTCGAGGGCGCGATTCTGGTGATCCTCGTGCTGCTGGTGCTGCTCGGCGATCTCCGCGCGGGTCTGGTGGTGGCCGTCACGATTCCGCTCTCGCTCTTGTTCGCCGTCACCGTGATGAACGCCTTCGGCCTGTCGGGAAACCTGATGAGCCTCGGCGCGGTCGACTTCGGGCTCCTCGTCGACGGCGCGGTGATCATCGTCGAGAACGTGGTGCGCCGGCTCGCACTCCGACAGCAGGAGCTGGGGCGCGAGCTCACCGGCCCCGAGCGCGTCGCGGGTGTCGAAGAAGCGGTCAACGAAGTGCGCAACGCGAGCGCCTTCGGAGAGGCCATCATCGCGATCGTCTATTTGCCGGTGCTCGCGCTCACCAGCACCGAGGGCAAGCTGTTCCGCCCGATGGCCATCACGGTGTTGCTCGCGCTCGCGGGCGCGTTCGTGCTGTCGGTGACGCTCATTCCCGTCCTCTGCAGCATCTTCGTGAAGCCGTCGAAGGGGCACCACGACACCTGGCTCATTCGCAAGGCGCAGGCGCTCTACACACCGCTCTTCGAGCGCGCGATGAAGCGGCGTTCGCTCACCATCGGCATCGGCGTGGTCTCACTGGCGGCCGCGGTGGCGCTCTTCAGCCGCCTCGGCGCGGAGTTCATTCCCCAGCTCGACGAAGGCGATCTGCTCATCGAGGCACGTCGACTGACCGGCGCTGCGCTCACCGAGGCGGTGCGCACTGATCTCGAGTTGGAGAAGCGCCTCAAGGCCGTGCCGGAGATCGAGCAGATCGTCTCGCGCAACGGCTCACCCGAGGTCGCCACCGACCCGATGAGTGTCGAGGCGTCCGACGTCTATCTCGTGCTCCGGCCGCGCGAGTCGTGGAAGCGGGGGCGCACCAAGGCCGACGTCGCGAAGGACGTGGCCGAGATTCTCGAAGGTTCACCCGAAGTCGGCGGAGCGATCTCGCAGCCGATCCAGATGCGCACCAACGAGCTGGTCGCCGGCATTCGCTCCGACGTGGGCGTCATCATCTACGGGCGCGATCTCGCGGAGCTGAAGCGGCTCGGAGACGAGATCGCGGTTCAGGTGCGCGCGGTGAAGGGCGCGGCCGACGTACGCGTGGAGCAGATCGACGGCCAGAAGTACCTGCGCATCAGGCCCGACCGCGCGCGACTCGCCCGCTATGGCCTCACGATTCAAGACATCAACCAGCTCACCGAGACGCTCGCCGTCGGTCACAAGGTCGGCGCGGTGCTCGAGGGAGAGCGGCAGTTCGCGATGGTGGTGCGCGTCGATCACGGCTTCCAGGGTGACGTCGAGCCGCTGCGCGCCTTGCCGCTGCGTTCGGTGAGCGGGCAGGTGGTGCCGCTGGGTGACGTCGCCGAGCTCGAGTTCGTCACCGGCCCGGCGCAGGTCTCGCGCGAAGCGCAGTCGCGCCGCCTCACCGTGGAGTTCAACGTGCGCGAGCGCGATCTCCTGTCGACCGTGCGAGACGCGCAAGCCGCGGTCGGCACGGTGAAGCTGCCCGTGAGCTACCGCGTGGAGTGGGGCGGTCAGTTCGAGCACTACCTCGAAGCGCGCGCGCGCCTCGGCGTGGTGGTGCCCATCGCCCTGACGCTGATCTTGTTCCTGCTGTGGCTCTCGTTTCGCTCGGTGCGCTCGGCGTTGTTGGTGTTCGTCAACGTGCCCTTCGCGATCGTCGGTGGTGTGCTCGCGCTCTGGGTTCGCGACATTCCGTTTTCCATCTCGGCGGGCGTGGGCTTCATCGCGCTGTTCGGAGTGGCGGTGCTCAACGGGCTGGTGCTCGTCTCGTTCGCGCGTCAGCTCGAGGCCAGCGGTGTGCAGCACGTCGAAGCCATCAAGCGCGCCGCCGAATTGCGTCTGCGGCCGGTGATGATGACCGCGTTCGTGGCGTCACTCGGGTTCGTCCCCATGGTGCTCTCGACCGAACCGGGCGCGGAGGTGCAGCGGCCACTCGCGACGGTGGTGATCGGCGGGCTGATCTCTGCGACCCTCCTCACGCTCTTCGTGCTCCCCGCTCTGTACGCGCGCTTCGGCGCTGAATCAGGAACGCCGCCGGCAGCTCCGGTGGTGGAGCCGGACCCTTTGCCTGAACCGGTGCAGAGCGCGTCATGAGCGGCCACGACCACCACGATCACGCGGGGCACGATCACCACGGTCATGATCACCACGATCACGATCACGACGGTCACGCGCACGCCTCGGCTGCCACGCCGACGCGAAGGCTGGTGATCGCGCTCTCGCTCACGGCTTCGTTCATGACGGTGGAAGTGGTCGCGGGCTTCGTGACGCACAGCCTCGCGCTGTTGTCCGACGCGGGGCACATGCTCACCGACGCGGGCGCGCTGATCATCGCCATTCTCGCGCAGCGCATCGCCGCTCGGGAACGCAGCCGTCAGAAGACGTTCGGCTTCCGGCGCGCCGAAGTGCTCGCGGCGCTCGCGAACGGCGTGGTCCTCGGCGCGAGCTCGGTGTGGATCGTGATCGAAGCGATTCGGCGCTTCACCGCTCCGCCCGAAGTGCAGGGGTTGCCGATGATGGTGGTGGCAGTGATCGGCCTCGTCATCAACCTCATCTCCGCTCGCGTGCTGCTCGGTGGAGGCGCGAGCAACGCCAACGTTCGCGCTGCCGCGGCCCACGTCGCCGCCGACGCGGCCGGCTCGGTCGCGGCGATCATCGCCGGCCTGCTGGTGTGGGGCCTCGGGTGGAACGTCGCTGACCCGATCATCTCGATCGTGATCTCGGTGATCGTGATCTGGAGCGCGTGGAAGCTGGTGCGCGACGCGGTCGACGTGTTGATGGAAGGTGTGCCGCGCGGGTTGTCGGTCGAGAAGATCGAAGCCACCATCGCGAGCACGTCAGGCGTGGCGAGCGTGCACGATCTCCACGTGTGGTCGGTGTCGGACGGGCTGCCGATGATCAGCGTGCACGTGGTGCTGCAGCCCGATCACCACGGCACCGAGGTGGCGCGTCAGGTCGTCGAGCGCGTGCGCGCCGAGCATGAAGTGCAACACGTCACGGTGCAGCCTGAAGCGGCTGGCGCCCGCGACGTGGTGGTTCAGCTCAAACTGCCGAAGTGATCGAACTCAGCCGCGGTATTCCCAGTGCCACGGCTCACGCGGAATGGTGTGGAAGCCGAACCGTGACGCGTTCGCGCGCAGCCAGGCGCTCGCGCCCGGGCTCGCTCCGAGGTTCACGTCGACCGCGCGGCCCAGACCGTGGTTGCTGGTGCCGGGACGCGCGGCGAGACCCAGACGCCCGTTGGGCTGACGCACGCCGTAGATGCCCTTGCGGCGCGCCACGTCGACCTGCGCGTCGTACGAGCGGTAGCTGTCGGTCAGGCGAATGTTGACGCCCGCGCGACGAGCGGCATCGCGCATCGCGGTGTACTGGCGCGCCGCCTCTCCGTACATGCGGTGACCACCGCCAACGTCGGTGAGCGCGTTCCGCGGAATACGACCGTTGCGGTACGGCACGCGCTGCGACGCGGGGCCGGTGTTGGCCGGAGTGGTGCGCGTGTTGCGAGTCGCAGGCGCGTTCGCCGGAGTGCGGGCGGGAGTCGTGGTGCGGCGCGACGGCGCCGCCTGGAACTCGTCGCGCGAGCCCGGGACGTTGATGCGCTGACCGACGCGCAGCTTCCGGGCTTCGACGCCCGGGTTGGCGCGCATCAAGCGGCCGACGGTGACGCCCTGACGGCGGGCAATGGAAGTGAAGGTGTCGCCTCGGCGGATGGTCACGGTGGACATGCGGGGATTCTCGACCCACACCTGTCTCAGTTGCGTGACACTCTCGACTTTCGTTCAAGTAATTAAACGAGTATTTGAATGGAATGAAGCGGCGCGTCTTCGACGAACTGGCTCGGGTGGGGGCGGCGCTCTCGAGTGCGGGGCGGCTCCAGCTGCTCGAGGTGCTCGCGCAGGGCGAGCGCACGGTCGAGGTCCTGGCGCACGAGACCGGCCTGTCGATCGCCAACTGTTCGCACCACCTCAAGGTGCTGCGCGACGCGGGTCTCGTCACGTCGCAGAAGCTGGGGCTGCACGTGGTCTGCCGGCTCGCGGGCGACGAGGTCGACGCGCTGCTTCGCCAGGTTCGTCTGGTGGGTGAGCGCCACGCGCCGCGCGTGAAGGACGCGGCGGCGCAGCACGGCGCGCACGACCCCCAGCCGACCATCTCGCGGCCCGAGCTCGACGCCCGCGCCCGCTCCGGCTCGGTGACGGTGATCGACGTGCGTCCGGTCGAAGAGTTCGCCGCGGGCCACGTCGCCGGAGCACTCTCGATTCCGCTCGACGAACTCGAAGCGCGGCTCACCGAAGTTCCAGCGCGCGCGCCGGTGGTCGTCTATTGCCGCAGCGCACACTCCACGCTCGCGTTCGAAGCGGTCGAGCTGTTGCGGATTCACGGCCGTCGCGCCACGCGCCTGGAAGGCGGCTTTCCCGACTGGCGCGCCGACGGCCTGCAGGTGGGCTCGCAGTGAAGTGAGGTGCGTCGATCGTGGCTGAATTCACGCTGAAGTCGTTCTTCTCTGCGGCGCTGGTGCAGCGCATGGCGGGTGAGCTCGCGAAGGCGCACCCCGCGTTCCCCTCGAAGGCGTTCATTCGCGACGCGTCTCGAGGGCTCGACGAGCTCGAGCTGCTCGATCGTGCGCGTCACCTCGCTCGTGCGCTGGCGACGCACCTGCCGCGCGCGTTTCCCGACGCGGTCGAGGTGTTGCTGCGCTCGCTGGGGCCTCAGATCGAAGGTGACGAGAACCTCGGCCTCGGCATGGCGCCGTTCTTCTATTTGCCGGCGCTGATGTTCATCGCCGAACACGGTGTCGCGCACTTCGACCTCGCGCTCGACGCCCAGCGCGAGATCACCAAACGCTGCAGCGCCGAGTCGTCGATTCGCACCTTCATCGCGCACGACCCTGAGCGCGCGTGGAAGACCTTCGAGAAATGGGTCCGCGATGACAACGCGCACGTGCGGCGCCTGGTGACCGAGGGAACGCGGTTGCGCCTGCCGTGGGCGATGCGCGTGCCGTGGCTCGACGCCAACCCGAAGCGCATCGTCGCGATTCTCGACCAGCTCAAGGACGACTCCTCTTCCATGGTGCGGCGGAGCATCGCCAACAACCTGAACGACCTCGGCAAGTTCGAGCCCGAACTGGTGTTCGCCACCTGCGAGCGCTGGCTGAAGACGAGCAAGGGCGAAGAGACGCGCGCGATGGTCGAACACGCGCTGCGCACAGCGGTGAAGCGGGGCGACGCGCGCGCGTTGAAGCTGCTCGGGTTCGGCGGCAAGCCCTCGGTGAAGCTCGAAGACGTGCGCTTCGAGCCGCAGCGCGTGCCCATCGGTCAGAGCGTCGACTTCACGTTTTCGCTGCGCAGCACCTCGAAGCAGAAGCAGGACCTGCTGGTCGACGCGGCGGTGCACTTCGTGAAAGCGAAGGGCACGACCTTCGCGAAGGTCTTCAAGCTGAATCGGGTCTCGCTCGAGCCGGGCGCGTCGGCGGCGCTGCGTGTGCGCGTGTCGTTGAAGGTGCACACCACCCGCAAGCCGCAGCCCGGCACGCATCGGGTCGACGTGCTGGTGAATGGCGTGTCGATTTCTGCGGGAAAGTTCGAAGTGAGCCGAGCGAAGAGCGCGCCGCGCCGGTAAAAGGTGCGGGTGCTGCAGCGTGAACGACTCATCGGCGTGATGCGCATGGCGTGCGTGGCGATCGCCATCGCCGCGGTGTCGCAGCGCGCGCCGGTGCTCGAGGAAACGCGCAACGCGACCACCAGCCTCAGCAAGCACGACGCGGCGCAGCCCGGAGTCATCGCGCTGCCGCGGCTCGAGCTGCTGAAGCGAACGCTCGGCCCCGCGCAGACCTGGGCGATCGTTCACGCCGCGACCTTCAGCCTCGAAGCGCCACACGCCCGGCTCGCGCGCGCGACGTCGATTCCAGCCGTCGATCTTCGCCAGCGCGCGCGTCTCAAGGCACACCCTGCGCACGGTCCGCCAGCTCTGAGCTGAGCCCTCGACCGCAGTCGCAGTTCAACTCTTCCTTCACGAGCTCTTCATGCCTTCCGCCCACGACTTCCTCGTGGCGCTCGCCCTCGTCCTCGGCGTGGCGGCGATCACCACCGTTCTCTTCAACAAACTGAAGCAACCCGTCGTCCTCGGTTACCTCGTCGCCGGAGTCCTCGTCGGCCCCCACGCCGGCTGGTTTCCGCTCAACGCCGATCAATCGCTGATTCACGCGCTGTCCGAGCTGGGCGTGATTCTCCTCATGTTCTCGCTGGGCCTCGAGTTCCGCCTCGGCTCGCTGCTCAAGGTCGGCCCCACCGCGCTGCTCACCTGTCTGTTCGAGTGCAGCGTGATGTTGTGGCTCGGCTTTCTGGTCGGCCGCGCCTTCGGGTGGACCTCGCTGGAGGCGATCTTCACCGGAGCGGTGGTGGCGATCTCCTCGACCACCATCGTCGCGCGCGCCTTCGAAGAGCTGAAGGTGAAGGACCCGGTGAAGGGCGTGGTGGTCGGCGTGCTGCTGGTCGAAGACCTGGTGGCGATCGTGCTGATGGCGACGCTCACCGCGCTCGCGACCGGCGCGACGTTGACCGCGGGCTCGGTGGGTCTCACCCTCGGCCGCCTCGGCGCGTTCCTCGCGGCCCTGGTCGTCGGCGGGTTGTTGCTCGTGCCGCGCGTGATGAAGCTGGTGCTCAAGCAGCAGCGCGACGAGATGATCGTGGTGACGGCCATCGGTCTGTCGTTCGGCTTCTCGCTGCTCGCGCAGGCCGCGGGTTACTCGGTGGCGTTGGGCGCGTTCATCGCCGGCTCGCTGGTCGCCGAGACGGGCGAGGGTGCGCGCGTCGAACACGCGGTGCGCCCGGTGCGCGATCTGTTCGCCGCGGTGTTCTTCGTCTCGGTGGGCATGCTGTTCGACCCGGCGATGTTGAAGGACAGCTGGCTGCTGGTGTTGGTGCTCACCGCCCTGGTGATCGCCGGCAAGGCGCTCTTCGTTTCTCTCGGTGCGTTCTTCACCGGCAACGGCGTGCGCACCTCGGTGCAGGTCGGCCTCTCGCTCGCGCAGATCGGAGAGTTCTCGTTCATCATGGCGGGCCTCGGGCTCTCGCTGAACGCTGCGCAGCCGTCGCTGTACCCGGTGGCGATCGCCGTGTGTGCGCTCACCACGCTGACCACGCCGACGTTGATCGCGCGCGCTCCGAAGATCGCCGAGGCGATCGACTCGCGCCTCCCGCATCGCGTGCAGACGCTCGTCTCTCTCTACGGCAGCTGGCTCGAGCGGCTTCGGGCGCCGAGCGCGCAGGCCGCCAGCCCCGTTCGAAAGCTGGTGCGTCTGGCGCTGATCGACGCCGCGGTGATCGTCGCCACGTTGATCGTGCTCTCGCTGCTCGAGTCACGCCTCGAAGGTCTGCCGCGCGTGGCCCTGCTCGCGGTGGGCGCGGTGACCGTGTTGATCGTCGGCTTCGGGTTCACCCGCGTTCTGCGTGCGCTCGGTGACGCGGTGGCCGAGCGCGCCATGCCGCGCACCGGTCGCGTCGATCTCTCTCGTGCGCCACGCGCCGCGCTCGCCGCCGCGTTTCGGGTGTTGATCGTGACGCTGGTGTTCGCTCCGGCGCTGGCGCTGCTGTCGCCGTTCGTGCCGCCGATCTGGCTCAGCGCGGTGATGGTGCTGGTGCTGATCGCACTCCTCTTTACCTTCTGGCAGCGCGCGACCGACTTCGAGGGACATCTGCGCGCCGGTGCGGAGGTCATCGTCGCCGCGCTCGCGTCGGGCACGTCGTCGGAAGACTCACTGCACGGCGTGCGCGAGCAGTTGCCCGGGCTGGGCGAGCCGAGCTCCCTGGTGGTGGGTGCAAAGAGCGTCGCGGCTGAACGCACGCTCGCCGAGCTCAACCTGCGCGGCCAGACCGGAGCGACCGTGCTCGCCATTCATCGCGGAGACGGTGACGTGGTGTTGCCGACCGCCGGTGAGCGGTTGCGCGTCGGTGACGTGATCGCGCTCGCCGGAACGAGTGAAGCCGTCGACGCGGCGCGCGAGTTGATGAGCCGCGAGCGGCAGGAGCTGCCCGCGCGAGAAGAACCGCAGGTGCTCGAAGAGCTCGACCCGACCGTGCGCGATCAGCTTCGCGAAGCGGGAGTCGATCTCGGCCTGGTGGTGCTCAGCCGCCCGTCGGACTGGGAGATCTTCGTCATCCATCGCGGTGAGGGCAGGGTGCTCGCGCGCGGGTTGCAGGGCGCGAACGGCGGCATGACGTGGACGCTCGAGGCCGAGTGATCAGCGCGTCGCGAGGCGGGCGAGCTCGGTGTCGATCAGCTCCATCAACGCTTCGCGCGTGGAGGGTTTCTCGAGAAACCGGTTGGGCACCCGGTCGAGGAACTCCTTCACGCCGCGCGCGAGAATGGCGCCGGTGAGGAACACCATCTTGTCGGCCTTGCCGTTCTGGGTGAGCGCGACGTGGAGGTCCATGCCTGACTTCCCGGGCATCACGATGTCCGAGACGATCAGATCGAAGTCTTCCATGTGCAGCAGCTCGAGGGCCTGATCGACGGTGTGCACCACCGTCACGTCGTGGCGCTTGCCGATCAATCGAGAGACCGAGCGGCCGACCAGCGCGTCGTCTTCCACCAACAGAATGCGCCCCATCGCGCGCGCGACTGTACACCGTTTGGGTACGGCCGCAGTTCAGTGAAGCGAGTGCGTTGGGAGCGGATGGCCGATGGCGCGCGTGACGCCGTCGGTCAGCTCGCGCGCGTTCACGGGCTTCATCAGACAGCGCGCCACGCCGAGGTTGATGGCGAGGGCCGCGCTTTCGGCGGTGAGAGAACCGGTGACGAGCACCACGGGCACGGCGTCATGTCGTTCGCGCAGCGTGCGCAGAAAGGCGATGCCGTCCATCTGCGGCATGCGCACGTCGAGCAGCACCACGTCGAAGTCGCGGGCCTCGATCATCGCCAGCGCGGCTTCACCCGTGGTCGTGGCGTGCACCTCGTACCCCGCACGCACCAGCACGCGGGCATGCCCCCGCAAGACGTTCTCGTCGTCGTCCACCATCAACGCCCTCAACCCCATGCGGCGCTTTCGGCACGGAGCCGGGAGTCGTTCAGGCCCAAAGCGCGAGGAACGCTGTGAAATTCCGCGCTCATTGATCACTTGTCGGACCCTCCTGCTATAGCTCGCGGCTCCACTCACAACCGTCCCTTGGTGGGGCGGTCATCGCAGGGTTGGAAAAGAGAAGAGGCAGCATGGCAGGCGGAATCAACAAGGTGATCCTGATCGGCAACCTCGGAGCCGACCCGGAAGTGCGGTTCACGCAGGGCGGTCAGGCGGTCGCGAACTTCAGAATCGCGACGTCGGAATCGTGGACCGACAAGCAGACCCAGCAGAAGACCGAGAAGACCGAGTGGCACCGCATCGTGGTGTGGGGGAAGTTGGCCGAGCTCTGCGGCGAGTATTTGAAGAAGGGTCGCCAGTGCTACGTGGAAGGCCGCCTTCAGACCCGCGAGTGGACCGATAAAGAGGGCAAGAAGAACTACACGACCGAAGTGGTCGCCAACACCGTGCAGTTCCTCGGCGGTGGCGGAGGCGGTCAGCGCTCGGGCGGCGGTGGTGACTTCGGCGGGGGTGGCAACCGCGGTCCTTCTGATCAGGGCAATGGCGGCGACATGGGCGGCGGCGGAGACATGGGTGGTCCTCCGCCCGCTGACGACATTCCCTTCTGATCGCCGAGCGCGCTAAGACGCGAGCGGTACCAAACTTCCGCAAGAGGCGAGCCGGCGCTTCCAAGGGGCTTTGAGCACTTGACGAAGTGGCCGGCTTTCTGTTTGTTGCGCCGCCTTTTCCGAAACCACAGTTCCACACCCCTTCAGAAACCAAAAACAGCGCCGAGCCCGGTCAGCGCTGTCCACCGCAGTAGGAGTCCACACCGATGAACATCAGAGCTCTCACGCTCGGAGCCGTCGTTGGCTTCGTCGTCGCTTTTGCCCCCTCTTGTAGTCCCGCGAAGTGCGGCCCTCAGAACTGTGACGGCTGCTGCGACTCGGTGAAGAACACCTGCGTCAAGAAGCCCAACAACAACAACAACACGACCTGCGGCTCGGCCGGTAACGCGTGCCTCGACTGCACCGCGTCGGCGTCGACCTGCAACATGGGTCAGTGCACCGGCACCGGTGCTGGCGGCGGCACGGGCGCTGGCGGCGGCAGCGGCGGTGGTGGTGGCACGGGCGGTGGCGGCGGCACCTGCGGTGGTTGCCGACTCCCGAACGGCACCTGCGTTCCTTCTCAGCAGAGCGCGACCAGCCAGACCAACTGCGGCCTCAACGACGTGCAGTGCGTGGCGTGCAACGTCGGCGACCTCTGCACCAACGGCGTGTGCATGACGCCTCCTCCGATGGCGAAGGTCGGCTCGGCCTGCACCATGGACGCGGAGTGCCAGGCGACGCTCGGCGCGGCCGGTAAGTGCGTGCTGACCACCTCGTCGGGCAACGCGACCTACACGGGCGGCTACTGCAGCGTTCCGTGCGGCGCCGGCCAGCCCAACTGCGTCGCCGGTTCGACCTGCGTGCGCGGCTTGAGCACCTTCGGCGAAGACAACCTCTTCTGCCTCGACAACTGCGCTGCGGGCGACGGCTGCCGTGGCACCGGTTACCAGTGCGTCCCGCTGCAGAACGGTGGCGGCGTGTGCTGGTTGTCGCCGTTCCCGACGCGCGACGCGGGCGTTCCGGCTGACAAGGTCGGCAACGCGTGCACCAGCGACAGCCAGTGCCAGAACCCGCCGGCCGATCGCGGCATCTGCCTCACCCGCGAGTTCAACTTCGACTGGCAGGGCAACGGCGGCTACTGCTCGCGTTCTGACTGCTCGAGCAACTCCGAGTGCTCGGGTGACGGCGGCGCGCTCTGCCTCGGCTTCGACGACAGCAACACCGCCTGCGTCGCTCACTGCCTCGACTCGTCGGACGGTGGCGCGAACGGCTGCCGCAACGGCTACTTCTGCAAGTCGTTCTTCCGCAGCCTCGCCGATGGCGGCGCTGAGCCCTCGGTCGACGGCTGGTGCGCGCTGCGTGACGCTCCGACGCCGACCACCATCGGCGACCAGTGCATGACGGACATGGACTGCAAGGTGCCGACGGGCGCGATCGCCGACTGCATCCCGCCCACGCTGCCGGACGGCGGACCGTCGGGTGTGCCGGAAGGCGAGTGCACGCGCTTCGACTGCGCTGACGACTCGGAGTGCGGCCCGGCCGATGCCGGCAACCAGTGCTTCAACCTGCAGAGCGGCGGCTCGGCCTGCTTCCACGGCTGCGCGGCCGGCGGCGCCGGTCAGTCGACCTGCCGCATGGGCTACGTCTGCCAGTCGTACGGTCTGGCCGACGGTGGCCGCTCGATGGACGGCGTCTGCTCGCCGGCCTGCAACGTGCCCGGTGGTGGCTGCAGCCAGGGTACCTGCAACGCGATGGGCTACTGCCAGTAACTGACCAGGCAGTTTGAAGCAGTGGCGGGGCGATGGTCTTCATTGACCGTCGCCCCGTTTCACTTATGGGGTCTTCATGGATTCGGTCGTTCGCGCGCTCCTCAACGAACCCAACTTGAAGGTGTCGGTGGTGGTGCTCACCGACGTCGCTCGTGATGCGCGGCGCCGGCACCAGCTCGCGCCCGCGTCGGCTTCGCTCTTCGCTCAGGGCCTCGTCGGTGGCGCGCTGATGGCGTCGCTCGGCAAGGGCTCGACCCGCGTCAACCTGCAGCTCGAGTGCGACGGCCCGCTGCGCGGCTTCTTCGTCGACGCTGCCACCGACGGAGCGATTCGCGGCTTCGTGAAGAACCCGTCACTCAACGTCGAGCTGGCGTCGGGCGTGTTTCAGTGGCGCGCGGCGCTCGGCAACTCGGGCTTCATCTCGGTGCTGCGCGACGTCGGTGGTGAGTTCTACCGCTCGTCGGTCGAGCTGGTGACGATGCGCTTCGGCGATGATCTGAATCACTACTTCGCCACGTCCGATCAGGTCGCGACGCGGGTGGCGATCACCGTGCAGCGCGCGGGCGATGAAGCGCTGGGCTGCGTCGCAGGCGCGCTCATTCAAGTGCTGCCCGGAGGCGACGAAGCGAAGCTGCGCGCGCTCGCGGGTGAGCTCGAGGCGCGGCTCCATGCCGCGTGCGAACGGAAACCGGGCATCAGCGCGGCCGAATTGCGCGCCGAGCTGTTCCCCGAAGCCGAACACCTGCTCGACACGCCCATCGCGTTCGCGTGCACGTGCAGTCGCGAGAAGGCCATCGCCACGCTGACCGCGCTGGGCGCCGACGAGGTGCAGGACATCGTCGACACCATGGGGAGCACCGCCGTGACGTGCCAGTTCTGCGGCACCAAGCACGAGATCTCGCTGCCCGATCTGTGGGCGATTCTCGAAACGCTCGGCCGGCCGCAGCGGCCGAACTGAGTCGACCGCTACTGCTTCGCGTCGAGCGCCTTCAGCTCCTCGAAGCCGGGCAGCTGCGAGAGATCGGGCACGATGATGATCTCGATGCGGCGGTTCTGCGCCTTGGTTTCCTTCGAGTCGTTGCTGGCCACCGGTCGCGTGTCACCGAACGACGCGGCCGAGATGCGGTCTGACGGCAGGCCCGCCTCGACCATCGCCTTCAGCACGGTGATCGAACGCGCCGCGGCGAGCTCCCAGTTGCTGGGGTACTGCTGCGAGGCGATGGGCACGTTGTCGGTGTGGCCCTCGACCTGGAAGCTGCGCCGGGGAATCGACGCGAGCACCTGACCGACCTCGGCCACCGCGGTCTTGCCGTCTTTCGACAGGCTCGCCGAACCCGAGCCGAACAAGATGTCGGTGGCCAGCACCACCACCATGCGGCCCTCGACGATCTTCACCTTCAACTTGCCGGCGTCGATCAACGCGCGGAACTTGCCGATCAGGTTCTTGAACTCGGCGATGCGGCTCTCGGCTTCGGCGCGGCGCTTCTCCAACTCCGCGAGCGCGCGCGTCATGTCTTCCACGCTGCTCTGCAGCTTCGTCTTGTCGCGGGTGATGGCCGCGAGATCGGCGCTCTGTTTGTCGATGCGCGCGTTCAATTCCTTCACGCGATCTTTCTCGTCGGCGAGCGCGGCCTCGAGATCTTGAATCTTCCGCTCCGAGCTCGCCTGCTTCTTTTCGAGCGCCGCCAGCGCGGCGTTCTTCTCGGTGAGGTTGACGTCGAGCCCGTCACGTTCACCCTTGAGCGCGTCGAATTCCTTCTGACTCACGCACCCGGCCAGCAGCACCACCAACACGACGAAGTGGGTTCGCATGGCGCCGGACCATGCCATACCGACGTGCCATGGACGCTCTGGAACGCATCGCGCGGATGCTCGACGACGAGTCTCCGCGGAAGCGAATTGCAGCCGCAGTGGTACTGGGTGAGCTGAAGGTCAAAGACGCCACAGTCGTGACGCGTCTGATCCAGATGGCGAAGGACCCCATCGAGGCCTACGCCGAGCCGGCGGTCGAAGCGCTCGGTCAGATGCGCGCGTTGAAGGCGTTGCCGGTGCTCATCGACGCGCTCGGTCGCGGCCGTGAACTGTCGGCCAAGGCGCGCGCCGCGGTGAGTGAGCTCGGTGAAGAAGCGCTGCCCGAAATTCGCGCGCGGCTCGAAGACGCGACGCCCGAATCTCGCGCGGTGCTCTCGCAGCTGTTGCCGGCGGTCGGTGGCCGGCAGAGCTTCGAGATGGCGTTGGAAGGGCTGCGCGGTCAGCCGTGGGACGCGATCAACAAGGTGGCGCTCTCGGTGCGGCAGGAAGCGCGCACCATGAGCGAGGCCGAGCGTCGCGTGATGAAGACGCAGGCCGAGAAGTTCCTCGCCAAGAAGAAGAGCGCTGACGACGAGTTCGCGGTGCGCGGGGTGCTCAAGATTCTCGGGTTCCTCGAGCTGCCGGAAACGGCCGACCTGCTCATCGGCTACACGCTCCCGAAAAAGAACGAGCCTGCGGTGCGCGTGGAAGCCGTCACCGCCCTGCGGTTTGCGATCTCGGCCAACCCGTCGAAGAAGGCACTGCGCCGGTTGATGGACATGCTCATCGACACCGACACGCTCGTCGGTCGCTCGGCGCGCGACTCGCTCACGGTGCTGAAGATCGGCAGCGAGTTCAGCGACGAGCTCGCCGAGCTCTGCGCCTCGGAAGTGGGCGAGGTCGCGCTGTGGGCCATTCGTCATCTCGGAGAACTCGCCGTCGCCGAGAAGGGCGCTGCCGGCAAGCTCGCCGCGCGCACGCTGTTGCCCGTGGCACGCAGTGGAGAGCGCGCTCGCGCCGAAGCCGCGTCGCAGGTGCTGGTGCAGCTGCCCGGTGGTGATTCTCTGCTCGCCGAAGCGCTCGCCGACGCGGAAGACGAGACCGGAGCGCAGGTGTTGGCCGACGTGCTCGCTCCGCTGAGCGCGAACCTCGGCAAGAAAGACGTGAAGCGGCTGCTCGATGCGGGTGCGAAGAACCTGGTGAAGCACCTCGCCGTCGCGCGCAAGCAGCTCGAGCCGGTGCGTGCTGCCGACCCCGAGGCGTGGGCCGAAGTGCTGCGCGAGAAGAGCAAGTCGCTGCAGAAGAAGGACCCCGCGCGTGCCGAGGCGATCGGTCAGATGCTCGGTCGATCGATGGTGGCCACTCCCGAAGATCGATTCGGGCTGGTGGTGAATCAGCTCGCGCACTCGTCGCTCGATCCACACCCGCGCGCGCGTCAGCGTGATCCCTCGCTCGCCGAGCTCGAGAAGCTCCACAAGGAAGGCTTCAAGATTGGTGAGGCCTGCAAGAAGGACAAGAAGCTCAGCGACGAGGCCCGCTACTACCTGGGCGTGCACTTCGCCGAGAAGCCGACCTTCGAGCTGAAGAACATCGGAGCCGAGATCCTCGAGGGGCTTGCCGAAGGCGGGAAGGGCAAGATCGCCAAGGCCGCGAAGAACAAGATGAGGCTGCTCCAGCTGTGACCTGTTGAGGAGTGTCCACCACAGGGATGGGTGTGGACTGGCTCCACTCACCCTCGAGTGACACGTAACCCGCCGAATCGACGTCGGAATCCGGTGGCCTCCGGCTTGCGAAGCGTTCGGGCGTGCGACCTCTTCTATTGCTCTGCTGCGCGGGGTTGGCGGGCTGCACGGGGTACATCGATGGCCCGCCGAGCTTCTCGCTCACCGATGCACAAGCGGCCGAAGTCAGCGTGTCGGGCCTGCGTCGGCTAACTCGCGTCGAGCTCGATCAATCGCTGCGCGACAACATGGGCGACAGCTCGCGTCGCGCCGCGCGGCTGCTCGCTCCTGAACCGACCGACCCGTTCGACAACGACTACCGCCAGCAGATCGCCTCGGGCGCGCTGATCGATTCCATCGAAGCGCTCGCGGTCGAGCTGAGCGACGCGGCGTTGATGGACGCGCAGCGGCGCGCGGCGTTGTTGCCGTGCACGCCGACCGGCCCGAGCGACGCCGCGTGTCTGCGCGCGTTCGTGCAGAGCTTCGGCCGCAAGATGTTCCGCCGCCCGCTGGCTGACGACGAGGTCGAGCGCTTCATGGTGCTGCAGCCCTTCGCGGTCGAAGCGAACGACTTCGACTTCGGCGTGAAGCTCGTGATTCGCGCCATGGTGCAGGAGCCGGCGTTCCTCTACCGCGTCGAGCTGGGCACGCCGACCACGCAGACCGGCGTGATTCGACTGAGCAGCTACGAGCTCGCTGCGCGCCTCTCGTATTTCCTCGTCGGCACCACGCCTCCCGAGTGGCTGCTCGATGAGGCGGGGAGCGGTGGCCTCGACACGAAAGACGGAATCGCCTCAGCCGCGCGCCGTTTGATCGCCACCGCCGACGCGCAAGATCAGGTCGAGCGCTTTCACGCGCTGTGGCTCGGTTACCACCGGCTGCCGCACCCGATCGATCTCACCACCTCGATGCAGCGCGAGAGCGACTCGCTCGTCGACCGCGTGGTCTTCACGGCGAATGGCGACTACTTCAATCTCTTCACCGCGACCGATTCGTTCATCGATCAACGGCTCGCCACGCACTACGGCATTGCGAGCTTCACCGGCGGCGCGGGCTTCGAGTGGACGAGCTACGGCGCGGTGCCGCGCAAGGGCCTGCTGTCGCACGGCTCGGTGCTCTCGCAGGGCGTGAAGTTCGCCGACTCGTCGCCGACGCAGCGCGGTCTCTTCATCCGCAATCGGTTGCTGTGTCAGGAGATCGGCCCGCCGCCGCCGGGAGTGAACGCCGACGCTGCTCCGGTGGGCACCTCGTCGCCGTGCAAGAAGAGCCGCTATCAGGTGCACGCCAGCGGCGGCTGCGCGAACTGCCACGGCCAGGTCGACCCGATCGGCTTCGGCATGGAGCGCTTCGATCGCGAAGGGCGCTACCGCATGACCGACGACAACCTGCCGCAGTGCCCCATCGACGGGCAGGGCACGGTGATCGGTGCGCCCGCCGGAGATCTCTCGTTCAACGGCCCCGACGGTCTCGCCGACGCGCTGATCGCCAGCGGTGCGTTCGAGCGCTGTGTCGTCACGCAGGTCTTCCGTTTCAGAGAAGGTCGGCGAGAAGCCGCCGACGACATTCCCGGCATCCTCGCGCGCACCGAGCAATTCAAGGGCAAGGACCGCAACTTCCAGGAGCTGCTGGTGGACATGGTCAGCGACGAGACGTTCGCCTTCCGCCGTGAGGAGACTCCGTAATGGGCACGCGACTCTCGAGACGGCATCTGCTGCGCGGGCTTGGTGGCATCGGCATCGGCCTGCCGCTGATGGAGATCATGTTGGACGGGAAGGCGTTCGCGCAGACCGCTCCGAACCCGCCAAAGCGCTATCTGGTGTTCTTCGACGGGCAGTCGATCGGCGGAGACGACGACACGCTGCACGACGACTTCGTGCCGACCGCGACCGGCCGCAACTACGCGCTCAAGTCGGCGCTCGCTCCACTCGGCGCGCTGAAGAACGACGTGTCGGTGATCTCGAACTTGAAGATCCCCTGGGCTGCGGAAAACGGTGGCGCGGTGCCGGCGGGCGGTCGGCGTGACGCATTTCACGTGACGACCATCTCTCCGCTGCTCAGCGGCGTGGCGTCGCCTTCGAACACTGCGTGCGCGGGCCCGACGTCCGATCAGCTGGTGGCGAATGCGATCGCCGGGTCGACTCCGTTCCCCACGCTGACGTACCGCGCGCAGGCCGACTGGTACCTCTCGGTCTCGGCGCCGTATGGCCGCGAGGCGATTTCCTACAAGCGCGACTCGAGCAACCGCGTGGTGGTGGTGCCTCCGCAGACGAGCCCGCGGCTGGCGTGGCAGGCGCTGTTCTCGAACTTCGTGCCGATGGGCGTCGACCCCGCGACGGCGGCGCGCATCGACCTCGAGCTGCGCGGCCGCAAGAGCGTGCTCGACCTCGTGCGCGGCGATACGCAGGCGCTCGTTCCCAAATTGGGAGCAGCCGATCGCATTCGCCTGCAGCGTCACCTCGACGAGCTGCGTGATCTCGAGCGGCGCGTGGCGACCATCGCTCCGCCGCAAACCTCGAGCTGCATGCCTCCCGCTGATCCGGGCGCTGATCCTTCCGTCGGTTCACCGCAGGGCAACAACGGCACCGACAACACCTACGCGCAGAACCTCGGGTATTCGAACGAGGAGCAGCGCGCGACGCTGTTCGTCGATCTGATCCACCTCGCGATGGTGTGCGATCTCACGCGCGTCGCGACGCTGCAGCTGACGATGTTCCAGTCGCACCTCAACATGTACTCGCTCACGGGCCAGGCGACCGACTGCCACGAGCTGGGCCACCACGGCGTGAGCGGCAGCACGACCATGGCGATCAGCACCGGCATCGCGTGGCACGTGAAGCACTTCGCGCGGCTGATTCAGAAGTTCAAGGACACGCCCGAGGGCAACGGCAACATGCTCGACAACTCGGCGATGGCGTTTCTGCTCGAGGGTGGCCACGGTTTCGACCCGGAGACGGGCGAGCAGAACAGCGCGCACTCGTCGGAGAACATGGCGTGTCTGCTCGCGGGCCGCGCCGGTGGGCTCAACCCGGGTCAGCACGTGCGCACCAATCTCTTGCACCCGGCCAACGTGCTCATCACCGCGATGAAGGCCGTGGGGGTGCAGGGCGACACGCTCGGCGACGTGACGGGAGACATTCCGCAGCTGCGCATGGCGTGAGCGAGCTAGAGCGCGTCTCATGGACGCGAAGAAGTGGATCGCCGAGCTGCGAAGCGAGCTGAAGAAGAACGGAAACGCCGCGCACGCCAAACAGATGCAGGCGTACATGAAGAGCGCGCTGCCGTACTACGGCGTGAAGTTGCCGGCGGCGCGGAAGATCTTTCGCGAGCTCAGCAAACCGCTCGAGTTCGCCTCGTTCGCGCAGTTCGAGAAGTTCGTGCGTGCGGTCTATGGCCCGGCGACGCACCGTGAAGAACGCTACGCCGCGCTCCACCTGCTCGATCTCAAGCAGACGCGGAAGTTCCAGACGCTCGAGGCGGTGCCGCTCTACCAGTGGTTGATCACCGAAGGCTCGTGGTGGGACGTGGTCGACGAGGTCGCGACGCACTTCTTCGCGCCGCTGCTGCTCGCCGATCGCAAGGCCACCGAGAAGGTGCTGCGGAGCTGGTCGCACGGCGAACACTTGTGGCTGCGACGTACGGCGATCATCGCGCAGACGCTGATGCACGAAGACACCGACGTCGAATTCCTCTTCGAGATGATCGAACCCGCGATCGACGAGAAGGAATTCTTCCTGCGCAAAGCGATCGGCTGGGCGCTCAGGGCGGCGTCGAAGGAATTCCCTCGTGAGATCCGCTCCTACGTCGATCGGAACGTCGATCGGCTCTCGGGCTTGTCGAAGCGCGAAGCGGAGAAGGGCCTCACGCGCGCCGGCCACTAGGGTCAACCCGTCGAGAGCCAGACGCCCGACGCAGTCACGTCACTTCGGCAGGCGAACGCTCGGCGTGTTCTGCGCGCCGTCGACGACCACGTCGGTACCGCTCACCCAGCTCGCACGCGGCGAGAGAAGGAACGCCACGACGTTCGCGACCTCGTCGGGAGAGCCCATCCGGCCAAACGGAAATTCGCGCTTCACGAACTCGCTGATCAGCTCGGGGTGATCTTTCGCGCGCTTCGCCCACGAGCCGCCGTCGAACAGAATCGAACCGGGGCTCACGGTATTCACGCGAATGCGACGCGCGGCGAGTTCACGACCGAGCGACGCAGCGAGCGAAATCTCCGCGGCCTTCGACGCGCCGTAGTGCGGGCGAGGCCCGGGCCGCGAGCCGGAGATCGACGAGATGATCACCGCGCTCCCGCCACCGGCCTTCTCGAGATGCGGAGCACCCGCGCGAATCAGCCGCGCCGAGTGCACCAGGTTGGCCTCCAACGTCTTCACCCAGTCTTCCGCCGACGTCTCGAGGAAGTCGCCGCCCCACGAGCCGCCAACGTTCGCGACCAGACCATCGACGCGGCCGAGCGCACGCGCCGACGCGCTCACGAACTGCTCGACGCCGTCCTTGCTCGACACGTCGACCTGCTCGCCGTGCACCTTCACGCCGAGCGCGGAGAGGGCCGACACCGCCGCGTCGAGCGTCTCGCGCGTGCGCCCGCAGATGCCGACGTTCGCGCCTTCTTCGGCGCAGCGACGCGCGATGGCGTGCCCGATGCCGCGCGTGCCGCCGGTGATCAGCACCACCTTGCCCTGGAGTTCGAGATTCATGCGAGGCCGTGAGCTACACGCGCGCCATGCGCTTTGCACTCGTGCTGTGCCTCGCCTTCACCGCGTGCCCGAAACCGACCGAGGCGCCCACACCCGTCGAAGCGCCGAAGCAGATCGCTCCGCCGACGAACGATGCGCCCGTTGCGATGAAGAAGCCGCACGTGCGCGAGTTGCACGGCGAGAAGTTCAACGACGACTATTTCTGGCTCCGCGAGAAGGGCAGCAAGGAAGTCGAAGCCGAACTCTACGCCGAAGAAAAGTACGCACAGGAGAAGCTCCTCCAGCCGCTCGCGCCGCTGATCAAGACGCTCTACGGCGAGATCATCTCGCACGTCGCCGAAGACGACTCGTCACCGCCCGCGAAAGACGGCGCCTACGAATACTGGCGCGCGGTGGTCGCCGGTCAGGAGCACCCGGTCTACCTGCGCCGCAAGCTGCCCGATGGCAGCGACGAGGTGCTCTTCGACGTCAACGAGCTCGCCCGCGGCAAGAAGTTCGTCGAGCTGGGGCTGCTGGACGTTTCCGATGACGGCAAGCGTGCGCTCTTCTCGACCGACGAGACCGGTTTTCGCGAATACGTGCTGCAGGTGAAGGACCTCGCTGCGGGCACGGTGTTCCCCGAGCGGTTCGAGCACGTCGACTCCGCCGCGTGGGCCGCCGACTCGAAGACCTTCTGGTACGTGCTCGAGGATCCCGCGAAGCGCGCGTACAAGGTGATGCGGCACGTGCTCGGCACCAACCCGAAGACCGACGCCGTGGTCTACGAAGAGAGCGACGAGCGCTTCAGCGTGACCATCGCGCGCAGCTCGACGAAGAAGTTCCTGTTCATCTCGTCCGACAGCTCGCTCGCCAGTGAGGTGCGCTTCCTCGATGCGTCGAAGCCCGCGACTGCTCCGAAGCTGATCGAAGCGCGCAGCGGTGAGCACGAATACGCCGTCGACGATGACGGCCAAACCTTCGTCATCCGCACGAACGACGGTGGTCGCAACTTCCGCGTCGTCACCGCACCGTTCGACAAGCCCGGTCGCGCCAACTGGAAGCCGCTCGTCGCGCACGACGACGCGGTGATGATCGAATCGATCGAGCCCTTCAAAGGGCAGCTGGTGCTCGGCGTGCGACGCAAGGGCATGGCCGAGCTCGACGTGATCGATCGCGCGACCAACGCGCGCGTCACCATTCCCATCTCCGAGGCGGTGCACACCGCGTGGTCTGACGACAATCGCGAGTTCGACGCGAAGACGCTGCTCTACCGCGTCACGTCGTTCACCACGCCCGGCACCTGGTACCGCTGGGACTTCGCGAAGAAGACCTCGACGCTGGTGAAGGCGATGCCCGTGCCCGGCGGCTACGACGCGAGTCGCTACGAGACCACGCGGCTCGAAGCGACCGCGAGAGACGGGACCCTGGTTCCGATCTCCCTGGTCGCGAAGAAGGGAACGCCGCGCGACGGCACCGCTCCACTCTGGCTGCTCGGCTACGGCGCCTACGGCCTGTCGTCAGACGCCGAGTTCGACCCTTCGCTCATTCCGCTGCTCGAGCGCGGCGTGGTCTACGCCATCGCGCACATTCGTGGCGGCGGTGACCTCGGCAAGGCGTGGCACGAGAACGGTCGCCTCGCGAAGAAGATGAACACCTTCACCGACTACATCGACTGCGCCGATTTCCTCATCGCGCAGAAGTGGACGCGATCAGATCGGCTGCTGTTTCAGGGCGGCAGCGCCGGCGGTCTGTTGATGGGAGCAGTGACCAACCTGCGCCCCGAGCTCCCGAAGGCGGTGATCGCCGACGTGCCGTTCGTCGACGTGATCAACACCATGAACGACGCGACGCTCCCGCTCACCGTTGGCGAATACGAGGAGTGGGGAAACCCGGCGAAGAAGGAAGAGTACGACTGGATGCACGCCTACAGCCCGTACGACAACCTCGCACCGAAGGCGTACCCCGCGATGTTGGTGCGCTCGAGCTACAACGACTCGCAGGTCATGTACTGGGAGCCGGCGAAGTACGTCGCTCGCCTGCGCGCGCTGAAGACCGACTCGAACCCGCTCTACTTCCACATCGACATGGAACCCGCGGGTCACGGCGGGAAGAGCGGTCGCTACGAGCGTTACGTCGAAGAAGCCCAGGCACAGGCGTTCGGGCTCACGCAGCTCGGCGTGAAGTAGCCAACTCAGAGATCGAGATAGTCGAGCGTCACGCTGGCCGACGCGCAGGCGTCGATGTTCACCACCACATCGCTCTCCGGCACTTCACCGACGAACGAGACGAGGTAGCGCAGGTTGCCCGACTGCACGTACGCGGTGACGTCGAACGCGTCGCCCGACCACGTGATGCTGCGCGGCGCTTCCGACGCCTTCACGTAGTCGAACTGGCGCGACTCGAGCGACGAGCCGGCCTCGGGCTGCAGCGTGACGTGCGCCTCGTCGATGAAGCCGAGATCGGGCGAACCCTCGGCCGCGGAGATCTTGATCGAGGTGAGCTTGATGTTGGAGTTCATCAGCTTCTGCAAATCGGCCGGGAGCTTCGCCGCGACGTCGAAGTCGAACGCGCGCGAGACCTCGAAGCCGCGGCGCATCTCCGGCGGCAGCTGCATCAGTTGCGCGCGCACGTCGGCGGGAATCGCGAAGCGCTGATTCTCGAGGTGCTGGCAGACCTCCGCGGCCTGCGCGTCGATCTGAAACGGGTCGTCACAGCCGAACAACGCAACCGACATCACACACAGCGCAGCGAGGAGACGACGCACGGGGAACCTCTTTGAAGAAAGTGCCTGCTCCGGCGCGCCCCTTGTGGGGGAGGGTGGACACGCGAGGCGCGCCGAGCAAGCGGGGGGGAGATTTAGAAGCAGACGATGAGGCCGAGGCGGGCAGAGGGGATGACGGCGTTGATGGCGATGCCGCTCACGGTGACGGAGCTGTTCGCGCCGGTCGCGACTTCCTGGCGATCGGCGATCATGCGCAGGTACGAGATGCCCGCGCGGAAGGTGAACGCGACGTGCGGCGAGCCGAGCTCGAAGCCGACCTGCGCGTTGCCGTACGCGATGTCGATGCCGGAGATGGCGTTCTTCACCGTCGCGTCGTTGATGAGCTGCGGCAACCACGCGCCGGCGCCACCGAACACGTAGCCGAGGTCACCACCGAGCAGCGGGCGGAACGCGTTCTCGGGGAAGGCGATGAAGGTCACTCCGAAACGCACGCCGCTGCCGACGCCGTTGTTGAGGCCGCCGGCGTGAATGCGGAAGTAACGGCCGGGCGTCGCGACCAGCGAGGCACCGATGCCGTCGGGCGCACCCACATCGACCTGCACGCCCAGAAACGGAGCCTCGAAGGGCTTCTTGCCGTTCTCATCGAGCGCCACACCTTCGGCGTTCACCAGCGGCGGGGCAGCGGAGAGGGCGAGAGCGAGAGCGACGTTCAGCATGTGCCGCTGACAGTGCAACCGGTTTGCCGCGGCGATTTCTGCCTCGCTCCGCGCGGTTGCTGCCGGGTGGGTCCGGGGTTTGGTCGAACCATCCCTGGGTCATCACCCCGATCGCGTTTCTGACGTGTCGTCACGTTGACTCGAAAGGTTCAGCCCAACGTGCGATGAGCCGCGTCATGCGCGCGCTCGTGGTGCTGCTGGCGACCGTCGTCTCGTCTGCTCCTCCTGCGAAGTTCGACCGGAAGGCGTGGCTCTCCGACTACCAGTCGCTCAAGGAAGGTCTGGAGCGGCAGTACTCCCACCTCGCGTGGTTCGGTTCTCCAGAAGGCGGAGTCGATCTCCCCGAGCTCGATCGCGAGACCCTCGCGGCGCTGCAGCGCGCGACGAGTGATGAAGAAGCGATCGCGGTGTTCGATCGGTTTCTCGCGCGCATTCACGACGGGCATCTGGTGCGGCGGCCGTCGGCTCCGGTTCCCTCGGTCGGTGTCGAGCCGACGAAGGTGAGCACCTTTCCCGACGCGGCGAGTGCGTGCGCGGCGTACGGCTACGCACCTTCGCAGCGCGTGCCGTTCTCGTTGCCGTTCGAGTCGTTGCCCGGCTTCTCGCTGCGCGCCGATGGGTTGAGCGACGCGTTCCGCAGCGGCGTGATCGAGGTGAACGGCGTGAAGCTCGGCCTGGTGCGCATTCAGCGCTTTCGCGCACAGGAATTCGTGCCGCTCTGTCTTCAGGCGTGGAAGTCGGCTGCTGCTCGCACCGACGCAGGTGTGACCGCGGGTGACGTGTCTCGCGTCGTCGACGCGCTGTGGCTCGAAAATCTCGCGGCGCGCCTCGCGCGGTTTCGCGCGGACAAGGTGAGCGCGGTGCTCGTCGACCTCGGCGGCAACGGCGGCGGGAACGATCTCGGTGACTGGGCGGTGCGCACCTTCAGCAGCAAACCCATCACTTCTGCGCCGCTGCTGATCGTTCCGGGCGATGCGGGAATGCCCTACCTGCAAGAAGAGCTGCGTTCGCTGAACGGCGCGTTGGCGATCGATGGCGGCGTGAACGAGTTCTCCCGCACTGCGCTGACCGACGCGCTCGCTCGATTCGAGAAGCGCGCCGCCGAGTCGGCGCAGCCGATGTGCTCGATGTCGTGGGTGTGGAAGGAACGCCGCGCGTGGGGCACCTCGAAGTGCACGCGACTGATGCAGGCCGACTTCTTCAGCGGGCCGCTCGGGTTCGCCGATGCGGGGACGTACGACGCGCGGGTGGCGAAGACCTTGTTCTGGGGAGTCGCCTCAGAACCGACGCGCGGCTCGTGGGACGGGCCGGTCTTCGTGTTGGTGAATGACGGCACGGGCTCTTCGGCCGAAGCGTTCGCGTCGCTCATTCGCGATCGCGGCGTGGCGAAGATCGTCGGCGTGAAGACCCTCGGAGCAGGGTGCGGCTTCATGAACGACGTCGACCCGATCGTGCTGCCCAAATCGAAGCTCGCGTTCAGCGTGCCCAACTGCGTGCGGCTGCGCGACGACGGGACCGATGACGTGGCGGGCGTGAACCCCGACTTCGTGGTGCCGGTCGTGCCGGGCGAGAGCGGTCGAGTACGCGCTTCCAAAATTCTCGATGCTGTTCTCCTCTCCCTGCGAAGCGGGGAGAGGTCGGGTGAGGGGCCGTAAGGTCTTCGAACCTCGGAGCTTTGATTGCCCCTCACCCCAGCCCTCTCCCCGCTGGCGCAGGGAGAGGGAGGCCTCAGTGAAGTGACGAGGCTCGGCTGCTGTACAGATCGCGCAGCACCTTCCGCGCGGCGGGAATGAACTCCATGCCCTTCACCGACGCGTCGAGCTTCACCACCAGCTTCAAGTCGGGCGTGAGCCGGTACAGCCCCTTGCTGCGCTGAACCAGCGTCGCCAATTTCGCGCCGTCGAGCCGCGCGTCAGCGCCGAGGGTCACCACGATGCGCCCCGGCCCACCGTCGAGCTGCCGCAGCGCCAGCTTCCGCAGCTCGATCTTGAGCGACATCACTTCCTGCAGCGCGTCGAATTCGGGCGGAGCATCACCGAAGCGATCGAGACACTCCGCGCGCAGATCTTCGAGCTCATCGCCCGACTGCGCCTGCGAGAGCCGCTTGTAGAGCACGAGTCGCTGATGCACGTCGGGCACCCAGATGTCCGGCAGGTACGCCGGCAAGGGCAGGTTCACGTCGGGCTCGATGGTGTCGCGCGCCGGCTCGCCGCGCGCCTCGGCGATCGCGTCTTCGAGCAGCTGTGCGTACAGCTCGAAGCCGACCGCTTCGATCGAGCCCGACTGTTCCTTGCCGAGCAGATTTCCCGCGCCGCGAATCTCGAGGTCGTGCGACGCGATGTTGAAGCCCGCGCCCAGCTCGGTGAACGCCTGCAGCACCTCGAGCCGCTTCTCGGCGTCCTTGGTGATCGCGCGCCCGTGCGGCACGAGCAAATACGCATACGCACGCTCGCGTGAGCGACCGACGCGCCCGCGCAATTGGTACAGCTGAGAAAGGCCGAACTGATCGGCGCGGTTCACGATCATCGTGTTGGCCGAAGAGATATCGAGCCCGCTCTCGACGATGCTGGTGCACAGCAACACCTGCGCGCGCTTCTCGACGAACTCCAACATCGCCTTCTCGAGCTCGCCTTCGCCCATCTGGCCGTGCGCGACCACCAGCGTGATCTGCGGCAACAGCTCGCGCAGGAACTTCTCCATCGAGGCGATCGACTGGACGCGGTTGTGAATGAAGTACACCTGCCCGCCGCGCTGCACCTCGCGCGTGATCGCTTCCTTGATCTGCGCGGGGTCGAACTTGTTCACGAAGGTGCGAATGGCGCGGCGATCGGCCGGCGGCGTGGTGATGAGCGACAGATCGCGCATGCCCGACATCGCCATGTTGAGCGTGCGCGGAATCGGAGTGGCGCTCAGCGTCAGCGTGTCGACGGTGGTCTTGAGGCGCTTCAGGTTCTCCTTCTGCTTCACGCCGAACTTCTGTTCCTCGTCGATCACCAGCAGCCCGAGGTCCTTGAACGACACGTCGCCGGTGAGCAGCTTGTGCGTGCCGATCACCACGTCGACGCGGCCCTCACGAGCGCGCGTGAGCACGTCGCGCACTTCGCTCTGCTTGCGCAGGCCGGAGATCACCTCGACCGTCACCGGGTACCCGTCGAAGCGCTTCTTGAACGAGTTGTAGTGCTGGTGGGCGAGCAGGGTGGTGGGCACCAGAATCGCGGCCTGCTTGCGATCGAGCACCGCGCGGAAGATGGCGCGCATCGCCACCTCGGTCTTGCCGTAGCCGACGTCGCCGCAGACCAGCCGATCCATCGGAATGGTCTTCTGCATGTCGGCGATCACGTCGTCGATTGCCTTCTGTTGATCGGGCGTCTCTTCGAATTCGAAATCGGCCTCGAACTGGCGGAAGTAGCGATCAGGCGGAGGGAACGCGTGGCCCGGGTGCGCCTTTCGCTCGGCGTAGAGCGCGAGCAGGTCGGCCGCCATCTTCAGCAGCTGCTCCTTCACCTGCAGCTTGCGCTTCTCGAACGAGTTCGAGCCGAGGCGATCGAGCGCGACCTTGCCCGGGTCTCCGCCGGTGAACTTCGAGATGAGCCGCATGCGGCCCACCGGCAGGTACACGCGGTCCTTGCCGTGGAAGTCGAGCACCAGGAAGTCGGCGGTGATGCCGTTGACCGCCATGCTGATCAGCCCGCCGTAGCGACACACGCCGAACTCCGCGTGCACGCAGAGATCGCCTTCCTTGAGATCCTTGAAGCTCGCCGCGAAGCCTTCGGCGCTGCTGCGTCGGCGACGTGTCTTTCTGCGAGCGCGCGGGCCGAACAGATCTTCGTCGGCCAGCACCGCCAGGCGCGACGCCGAGTCGACGAAGCCGTTGCTGACCTCTCCGTGGAAGAGATGCACGCGCCCGTCCGAGACCAGCGCCTCGGTCATCACGCCGTCGTGCACCGCCAGCGCGACCTTGCGCTCGGCGAGCAGCCGCTTCAGGCGATCGATTTGCCCCAGCGTGCCGCATGCGACGGCGACCGCGATCGCGTCGTCCTTCCACTTCGCGAGGCGATCGATGAACGGCGACAGCGCGCCTTCTTCTCCGTGATGCGAGCGAATCGCCTCGCGCAAATCGGTGGTCGCGGAGAACGCGAACGACACCGTCGATTCGCTGTCGCCCATCATCAAGCCGCCGCCCTGCACCTGGCGGTAGCGCGCGAGCTCGCGCTCGATCGTCACGTCGTCGAGGAAGTGTTGCTCTGGCCCGAGCGTCAACTCGGAGCGGCTGACCGCGTCGGCGTAGCTGCGCTGCGTTTCGATCGAGAGCTCTTCGCGCGCGCGCAGCTGGCCGTTGGGGTCGTCGAGCCAGATCACCGGAGCGTCGTGCCAGTGCCGCAGGTACTCGAACACCGTGCCCAGGCCGCCCTCGAAGAAGCCCGGCAACAAGCCTTCGAGGCCGCCGCTCAAGATGCCTTCGCGCACCTGCTCCAACCGCTCGCGCACCTTCGAGCTGGGCACGTGTTGCGCTTCGGCCGTCTCTCGAATGGCCGCTTCGGCGCGCGCGCGGGTGGTCGGCGAGAAGAACAGCTCGCGCGCGGGAATCAGCGTGAGCGAATCGATCGGTTCGATCGTCCGCTGCGTCTCCGGAGAGAAGCTGCGCATCGAGTCGATGGTGTCGCCGAAGAACTCGAGCCGCACCGGCTCGTCGCTGAGCGCGGGGAACACGTCGAGAATGTCGCCGCGCATCGAGAACGTGCCCGGGTCTTCGACCAGCGGCACGTTGCGGTAGCCCATTTCCGCCAGCTGTCGCGCGAGCCCGTCACGTTCGTGATCAGCGCCCTTCTTCACTTCGCTCGACAGCGTCTGCATCACGGCCAGCGGCAGCACCTTGCGCTGCAGCGCGCGAATCGAGAGCACCAGCGCCGAAAACGGCCGCCGCTGCGCGAGATGAAAGAGCGCACCGAGACGCTCCGACACCACGGCTTGATCGGCCACCAACTCGTCCCACGGGAGAATCTCGTCGGCCGGCAAGCGCTCCACGCCGTCGCCCAGAAAGAACGAGAGATCGCTCGCCAGCGCGTCGGCCGCGTCTTCGTCAGCGGTCACGCACACCAGCGGCGCCTTCAGCTCCCTCGTCAGACGCGACAGCACCCACGCGCGCGCCGTGCCGCTGAGGCCCACGGTGCGAACGGGCCGTCCCGGCTGCAGCGGACCGACGAGAGACATGGTCCGTTCAAGTACGCGGTTTCGAATGCGCGCGCTTCAGGATTCCTTCGAGCGTGGCCGAGGTGAACGGCTTCTCGATCACCGACACCGACCGTTCAGCGAGGAACTTCTCGGCGCGATCGGTGAACGTGCCGCCGGTCATGAACACGCACTGGGCGCGCTGCGCGGGGCTGAGCTGCTCCCACACTTCGATGCCCGACACGTCAGGCATCATCAGATCGCAGAGCACGAGGTCGTACTCGAGACCGGCTCCGAGCAGAGCGAGCGCTTCGTGGCCGTTGCGCGCGAGCGTCAGTTCGTGCGTCTTCGCCAACATGCGCTCGAGCGAACGCAAGATCGCCGGCTCGTCGTCGATCACCAGCACGCGCTGCCGCCGGCCGATCGGCGCGGGCGTGTTGCTGCTCACGAAGTGCATCGGAGCGAGCGGCAGCCGCACTTCGAAGGTCGAACCCTTGCCGGGCGCGCTGACCACGTCGATCGTGCCTCCGCATTCCTTCACGATGCCCAGCGACACGAAGAGCCCCAGCCCGGTGCCCTGACCGATGGACTTGGTCGAGAAGAACGGGTCGAAGATGCGCGCCTGAATCGCTGGAGGAATTCCGGAGCCGGTGTCGATCACCGACACCACCGCCTGGCCCGCTTCTTCTCGCGTGGTGACGGTGACGAGGTGCTCCGACGCTTTCCCCTCGGGGATCGCCTGCGCCGCGTTGAGCAGCACGTTCAAGAACACCTGGCTCAGCTTGGCTTCGTTGCCGATCACCGGAGCCACGGGTCGAATGTCGGTCACCACGCGCGCGCGGTGCCGCAGCTCGTTCTTCGCCATGTTGAGCGACGCTTGAAGGATGCGCGCCACGTCGCACTGTCCGTGGTGGTGCTCGTCGACCCGCGAGAACGGTTTCAGGCTGGCGACGATCTGGCGCATGCGCTCGGCGCCCTCGAGCGACTCGTTCACCGCGTCGCGCAGATCGTCGAGGTCGACGTTCGGAATGCCCTTCAGCGGTGCGAGCACCGAGCGCACCACGTTCAAGTTGCCGATCACGAACGCGAGCGGGTTGTTGATTTCGTGGGCCACACCCGCGGCCATGGTGCCGAGGCTGATCAGGCGATCGGTCAGACGTTGTTGCGACTGCTGAATCGAAAGCTGGGTGATGTCCTGCAGCACCGTGAGCTCGCGCAGCGGAGTGCCGCGCTCATCTCGCGTCACCCGCGCCCACAACCGCACGTAGCGGATCTCGGGCTTGCGCGTCTGGAGTCGCAGCGTGAGTGGCTCGGCCGTGCCGCTGTCCGCGAGGCCGTCGCGGAAGACGAGGTACGACGGCAGGTCTTCCACCACGATGAACTTCTCGAGCTGCGGAAGCTCGACGTCTTCAGGCACCTGCAGCAACGCGTGCACGTGCCGCGAAGCGCTGGTGGTGCCGGTGATCAGATCGCGCTCGAGCACTGCGAGCTCGGCGAGGTCGAAAGCCTCTGACAGGCGGTCCGTCACGAAGATCGATCGTCGGTCGAACGGCCTTCTGGTTCAAGGAGCGCGTGCGGAAGTTGGCGGGTCACCCATCACCAGCCACACCACCACCGCCGCGACCGCCGAGGTTCCCGCGAGGACCCACGAGATCGTCGAGCCGGTGGCGAGGCCCGTCGCGTCGGCGCCGAGCTTGTAGAAGTCCGACTCGAAGCGCGCGCCGTTCGCCTGATTGGCGACGTCTTGCGCGCGCAGCCCCAGCGCCAGCCCGGTGATCGCCGTACCGAGCGCCACCACGCCGAGCGTCAACGGCACTGCGCGGTGCTGCAGAAAGAGACCGAACTCTGACGGCGGTTGGTCCTTCACTTCCTTCACCGTCACCGGCTCGAGCTTCTTCTTCTTCTCGACCACGGGAGCGTCCTGGCCCTCTTTCAACAGATCTTCGTCGGGCATCGGCGGAGCCGCGGCCTGCAGCGAACGCTTCACGGCGAGGAACAGCTCGACCGCTTTGGGAGACGTGTACGCCGGCAGCTCGGTCGCCTCGTCGACCCGCAGCGCCATGCGGAAGTGCTCGAGCGCGCCCTTCTTGTCGCCGAGGTTGAACGCACACAGGCCCCAGTGCAGCTCGATGTCGCGCAGCTCGGCCGGCTCGTTCTTCCACTGCGTCGAGGCCTGTTTGAGCCGCTGCACGCAGCGCTCGAAGTCGAGGTTCTTCTCGTGCTCGAGCCCCTCGGCGAGAAAGGGATTCGCGGAAACCACGACCAGCGTGAGCGCGAGCGAGATCATGGCGCGTCACTCAGGACCAGCGAGAGATCGTCGGCCAGCTGCCACGTCGAGAGGGTGATTGAGAACGCCGTGCCGCCGTCACCGTCGTAGCGCTCCGGCCCGAGGGTGATCTGCGTCGGCACGTTCATCGAGCCTCCAGTGACGTTCACGTCGCCGAGCAGCACGTCGTTGAGCTTCACCTGTCGCACCACGCCCACGCGCCACATCACGTCGACGAGGTAGTCGCCGGGCTGAAACGTGCCGCTCGGCGCCGAGAACGTCTCGACGATCGGTGCCGCGCCCACGGTGTTGGCGTCGCTCTCGACACGCAGCTTGCCGGTCTCGTCGAAGCCCAGCCGCACGAACGCCGCGCTCTGCGTGCCGACCGACGCCACGGGAATGAAGCCGCGCACGCTGAGCGGGTCGGTGAAGGTCACGCGGCCGCGCAGTCGCCCATCGAGCCCGCGCGGGAGCAACGCCGCGCCCTGCACCGAGGCCAGCGCAGTGTCCTGGTTGTCGACGGTGCTGATGATGGTCGCGGTGAGCGAGTTGCCGCGCACGGCGTCGATGGCGAGCATGCACCCGGGATCGGTCTGCGTACCGGTGAAGCCGTGAACCTTCTGTTGCCAGCGCGGCACTCCCGCGTCCGACACACCCGCGTCGAAGCCCGTTCCGCCGCCGCTTCCTCCGCCTGCGCCACCACCGGTCGTCCCGCCGTCACCGCCGCCAGTCGAGACGGGATCTCGACACGTACCCAGCACGCACGAACGTGGCGCGCGGCACGGGTGATCGTCGTCGCACGAACGCCCCGGCGTGTCGCGAAGCTCGACCCCGCACGCGCAGAGCGCGCCGAGCAACACGCTGAAGCACAGAGGGCGAAGCACCTGAGCCGTTCTTACTCGCAGCAGGACCGCAATCGAACTTCGTGCATACTGCGCGCCCCGTGAGTCGACTTGGCGAGCTGGTCAGAGAAGGCCTTCGCAACTGGACCCTGGCGATGGCCGGCACCGATCTCGATCGACGCCTCGCCGGGAGCCGCCCGCAGAACGAATATGGCGTCGACCCGTTCGGCTTCTCGCTCGACTACGCGCTCACCGCGATCGGGCCGTTTCTCTGGCTCTACAAGAACTACTTCCGCGTCGAGACGCACGGCGTGGAAAAGGTGCCGTCGGGCCGCGTGCTGTTGATCAGCAACCACTCCGGTCAGCTGCCGATCGACGGAGCGATGATCGGCGTGGCGATGCTCACCGAAGCGCAGCCGCCGCGCACCATTCGCAGCATGGTCGAGAAGTGGGTGCCGACCTTGCCGTGGGTGTCGACCTTCTTCGCGCGCGTCGGGCAGATCGTCGGCACACCCGAGAACTGCCGCCGTCTGCTCGAGCGCGACGAGACGATTCTCGTGTTCCCCGAGGGCATCAAGGGCATCAGCAAGCTCTACCCGCAGCGCTACCAGCTGCAGGAATTCGGGCTGGGCTTCATGCGCCTCGCGCTCGAGACGAACACGCCCATCGTGCCTGTCGCGGTGATCGGCGCTGAAGAGCAGGCGCCGGCGATCGTGAACGTGAAGCCGCTCGCGAAGTTGCTCGGCTTCCCGGTGATGCCGCTCACTCCGTGGGGAGCGCCGTTCCCGTTGCCGGTGAAGTACCGCCTGTACTTCGGAGATCCGCTCTTCTTCACGGGCCGCGCTGATGACGACGACGCCGAGCTCGAGAAGAAGGTGAAGGTCGTCAAAGCCGCGATTCAGACCATGATCGAGCAGGGCCTGAAGGAACGGAAAGCGGTGTTCTGGTGAGCACCAAAGTCGTTCTCACGGGCATCAGCGGAAATCTCGGTCGCGTGGTCGCCAAGCTGCTGCACCGCGAAGCGCACGTGATCGGCATCGATCGCCGCCCCTTCATCGGCCGCCCGAAGGACGTCGAGCACGTGCAGGTCGACGTTCGCAAGAAGAAGGTCGACGAGGTCTTCCGCAAGAACCGCATCGACGCGGTGATCCACATGGGAATCATGCACGACCCGCGCATGACGTCCGAAGATCACCACTCGTTCAACGTGCTCGGCACGATGAAGGTGCTCGAGTGCGCGGCGAAGTACGGCGTGAAGAAGGTGGTGATGCTCTCGAGCGCCAACGTCTACGGCCCGTCGCCCGAGAACTCGAACTTCCTCACCGAAGAGTCGCCGCTGATGGCCGCGAGCCGCTTCCCCTCGGTGCGCGATTTGATCGAAGTCGACATGCTCGCGCACGGCTTCTTCTGGCGGCACCCGGAGATCGAGACCGTCGTGCTGCGCCCCGTGCACATCGTCGGAGCGAGCATCAAGAACGCGCCGTCGAACTACCTGCGGCTCAAGCGCCCGTGGCTGATGGCCGGCTTCGACCCGATGGTGCAGCTCATTCACACCGAAGACGTCGGCCGCGCGATGATCGAAGCGCTCAAGGCCGGTCGCAAAGGCGTCTACAACGTGACGGGCCCGGGCGAAGTGCCGCTGAGCTCGGTGTTCAAGGAACTCGGCCACACGCCGATCTCCGTGCCGCACATCGTCGCTCGACCGGTGCTGTCGACCCTCTTCAAATACCGCCTCGCGAGCTATCCACCCGAAGAGCTCGACCACATCCAATTCCTCTGCATGGTCGATGGCTCGCGGTGGACAAAAGAGACCGGCTGGAAACCGCGCCACACGATGCGTGAGACGATCCGGTCAGTACTCGGCGAGTGACGAAAACCGTCACCTCGCAGATCCTCGGGAAGCTCTGACATCGCGGTCACGATCAGAGGCTCTGACGCACAGCGAAAAGTCAGTCACGATCAGGACAACTCATTGAATTGACGTGGAAAACGGCCCCGCGGGCCCATGGCACCACGGTTGCTTTGTCATGGCCTCGGTGAGGAGATTCCATAGGGGAATCTCCGACGCCCGTCGCCTCGGCCGGCCCCGAGACGACGGGCGGTTTTTTTTTTCTGGGTACAGCGCTCGTTATTTCGGAGCGCCTGCGTCGGGTTGAGCAGAAGCAGCAGCGGCCTTCACGGGCGCCGGCTTCAGCTCCTCGAACGGACCTTCGTCCTGACCTTCGAGCTGCCACGACTCGTTTCGCCACACGAAGCGGCTGGTGGTGATGGTGGTGATCTCGGTGCTCGACGGAAGCCGGTACCAGGAGATCTTCGTCACCGCGTCGGCGCTCAACATGTCGAGCGAGACCTTCGCGTCTTCGATCTCGAAGTTGGTGATGAAGAGATCGCGATCGTCGTTGAGCTTGAGCCGCGCCTTGATGAACGCGCCGCGTTTCTCTTCGACGAGCAGATCAGCCGCGCCGCGGAAGTCCTTCCACCGCACGCGCTGATGGAACACTTCGATCGCTGGCTTGAGCATCTCCGGGTCACCTTTGGGGACCGTCGCGCACCCGCAAAAACAGAGAGCCAACACCACCACGAGCCGTGTCATGGCGCGGGACGGTAGCAGCAGTGTTGGGTATGGTCCCGCGCCAATGTCCAAGCCGATGGTGGAGAAGTACGAGCAGCTGCTCGCGCAAGATCCCGCGAGCACCGTGTTCGTCGAGCTTGCTCGCGCGTATCTCGATCGCGGGGACAACGATCGCGCCATCGCGACCTGTCAGCAGGGCGTGACGCACCACCCGAATTCCGTCGTCGGCCGCGTGCTGTGGGGCAAGGCGCTCATCAACACCGGCAAGGCCGCCGACGCGATGAAGCAGTTCGACCTCGCGGTGAACATCGATCGCGAGAACCCGCACGCCTACAACCTGATCGGCGAAGCGCTGCTGCGCAAAGGGCTGTACCGATCTGCGCTTCCTATTCTGCGTCGCGCTGCGGCCCTGCAGCCCAACGACGGTCGCATCGCGCAGTGGCTGGAGCAGACCAAGCAGGCGCTCGCCGGCGGTCCCGCTCCCGTCCTCTACGACTCCACTTCCGTCGATCAAACCGCGCTCAACCCGACGGGCCCGTCGACTTCGGCTCCGCAGCTGAACGCAGTCACCGCTCCAGTCGCCGTGCCGCGCACGGTCGGCACCACGCCCGCCCGCGGAAGCGCTCCGTCTCCGTCGGCCCCGCGCGCTCCGGCTCCTGCGCCCGCTGCGTCCGACGATCCGTTCGCTGCATTCACGAGCCAGAACCCGAAGAACGACCCCGACGCGCAGCCGACGGTGTTGATGAACGCCTACGGGCCGACGTCGACGCAGGCTGCCAACGAGCCGCCTCCGCCGCCGGTGCCGACCGGAGAGATGCCGGTGATCGAAGGCACCGTCGAGCGCCACACGCAGGAACTCCCCATCGCCACCGGCCAGCTCGAGCCGCCCGATCCGTTCGCGGCGATGACGGGTGGTTCGTCGAACGAGCCCGACGTGATGCGCGGTCTGACCAGCACCTTCGACGCGCTGTCCGAAGGTGCTTCGGCTGACGTGCCGCACGTCGCTCCGCCGCGGCCGTCGAACCCGGTGAGCACCGAGCCGTCGGTCGTCGTCGCCGAGATGACGCCGCCGCCTCCCAACGCGCCCGCGGCCGTGCCTCCTCCGGCTCCCGGCGGCCTGCTCGACGACATCGTGTCGGCGCAGTCGGAGATGCCGACGTCCGAGTTCCAGATGCCCGGCATGAAGCAGCCGCAAGTGCGCGGGCAGCAGGTGAACATTCCCGTGCTCGCTCCCGCGGCGCCCGCCAGGCCGAAGAGCTCGGGCGGTCTGCTCGACGACATTCCTGACGAGGGCTCGTGGGAACCGCCCGCGCCCGCGCAGCAGCCGAACGTCTCGTTCAACACCCAGGCGACCGAAGCCATCGCCCGCGAGTACGAGCGCGAGCTGCGCGCCAAGCTCGAGGTCACCAAGGCGAAGAAGACCTTCTGGCAGAAGCACGGCCTCAAGGTCGCCGCCATCGCCGGCCTGCTCGTCATCGGTCTGGGCCTCGGCGGCTCGTTCATCTGGACGCGCGTGAAGAACCAGGGCGAGACGCTCGACACGTCGATCGCCAAGGGCCTCGCCGCGGTGAACGCCGACACCCGCGAGCAGTACGGAGCAGCCCTCAAGGCGCTCGAGCACGCCCTGAAGATGGACGACACCAACGTCGAGGCGCAGGCGCTGTTCGGCTACGCGCACGCGGTGTTGTTCGCCGAGTACGGCGGCGCGCAGGCCGATCGCGACGCGGCCATCGCGTCGTTCGCCAACCCGGCGGTGCGCAACGGACGCCCCGATCTCGCGCTGGTCGTCGACTTCCTCACGGCTGACGAAGCGGGCAAGGCGGCCGCACGGCAGCAGCTGCTCGGCTCCGAGTTGGAGCGCGGCAGTGTGCAGGCGCAGGCCGGCCGCCTGTTGCTGGCCGACAAGAAATACGACGAGGCCCTGGCGCGCTTGAAGAAGGCCACTGAGCTCGACCCGCGCAACGTGCGCGCGCTGGTCTCGCTGGGCGACTACTACCTCGCGTTCGAAGACTGGGACAACGCGCTCGAGATGTTGTCGCGCGCCGAGACGTTGAGCCGCTACCACCCCGCGCGCGTCATCGGTCACGCCGAGGCTCGCCTCGAGTTGGGCCGTGAGCTGCCCGAGGCGTTGAGCGATCTCGAAGGCCTCCCCTCGAACGCCGAGGTGCCGGAGATTCACAAGGGCCGCTACGCGTTGATGCTCGGCCGCGCGCAGTCGGCGAACGGCAAGCACGACGCCGCGTTGAAGACGCTCGGAGAAGGCCAGCCGCTCTACGCGCCGCTCGCGCTGCAGTTCGCGATGGCGTTGGGGCAGGCGCAGCGCAACGCGGGCCTGATGGCGCAGGCGCAGAAGTCGTTCGAAGACGCGCTCAAGCTCGCGCCGCGCAGTGAGTCGGCGAAGGAAGGCCTCGGTCGCGTGCTGCTCGCTCGTTCACGCGAGAAGGAGCTCACCGATCGCCTCAAGCCCGAGAAGGACATGCGCAAGGTCGCGTTGCTGCGCGGCATCGCGTGGTACCGCTTGAACGAGGTGAAGAAGGCGCGCGCCGAGCTGCAGGCCACGCAAACCAACGGCAAGTTCCCCGCGGAAGCGGCCGTGTACCTCGCGCTCATCGACGCCGCCGACGAAGGCCAGACCGACAAGACCATCGAGACGCTCGAGAAGTTCGCCAACACGCTGCGCAAGAACAAGGCAGTCGTGCAGGTCGCGCTGGCGCGCGTGTACATGCAGAAGGGCGCGCTCGACAAAGCGCGCACCGAGCTCGAGGAAGCCGCGAAAGACCCGCAGGACTACGAAGGCAACGCGATGCTGGGCGAGCTGCTGCTCAAGGCCGGCGTGCCTCCCGACGTGGCGATGGAGCCGCTCACCCGCGCGGTCGAACGCAACGGCAGTCACGCGCCGTCACGTCACCTGCTCACGCGCACCTTGCTCGCGCTCGGGAAGATCCCCGAGGCGCTCAAGCAGATCGAGCAGTGGTCGAACGACAACCCCGCGCTCGAGCTGGTGTGGCGTGACGCGGCGGTGGTCTACCTGCAGGCCGGCAAGCTGAAGGAAGCCGAAGCCGCGCTCGCGAAGATCTCTCCCAACACCGACGACCTCGAAGCGTGGCGCACGCGCGCGTTGATCCTCTTCGCGCGCGGCGATGGTCGCAACGCGATGGCCGCGCTCGAGAAGGCGAACAAGTTGAACGCCAAGGACGCCGAGACGTTCTGCGAGATCGGCAACGCGTTCGTGCGGCAGGGCAACGCCGACACCGCTCCAGCGGCGTATCAGGCGGCGCAGCGTGAAGACGCGAAGTCGGTGTGCGGAGCCGTCGGCCCGTTCCACGCGCACCCCACCGGGAAGGGCAAGCCGAACCCGCGCGAGCTGCTGAACCAGTTCATCACCCACTCGCAGAACGCGTGGGAGAAGGGCTGGCTGCAGGCCACGCTCGCGCGCTGTGAGCTGACGGCCAACAACGTGAAGGGCGCGCGCGACGCGGTCGACGAGGCCATGGCGAGCGCTCCGTTCCACCCCGCGGTGTGGTTCGCGCAGGCCGAAGTGCTGCGCAAGGAGAAGGACGAGGCGAAGGCCCTCGACGCCTACGGCAAGGCGGCTGAGCTCGACGGCTCGTGGTCGCAGGCGCGGCTCTCGTACGCCGATGCGCTCTCGCGCGCGGGTGGTGATGCGCTCCCCAAGGCGCTGCAGCAGTACGAGGCGGTGCTGCTCATCGATCAGAACGAGAACGATCTGAATCGCGTGAAGAAGATCGTCACCCAGCTCAAGAAGCAGTTGTCGAACTGATGTCTGAGCAACCCGACGCGTCGCTCCCTCCGGAGCAGCCGGAGCCGCCATCGCCGGCTGTCCCGGTCTTCAAGATCAGCCTCACCAACGCCGCGCTGTTGAGCACGCTGTACCTCGCGGTCGCGTCGCTGGTGGAGATCATTCGCCGCGTGTGGAACCCGCGCTGGGTCGATCGCGTCTCGTTCTCGCTCGAGGCGTTCCCCGCGCGCACGCTCGAATTGTTCGGGCTCTTTCAACCGCTCCACGAGGCGTACTTGAAGGACGAGATCAGCCCGCTCGGCGTGCGCTTCGTCTACGGCTTCGTGACCATCGCCATCATCTTCACGCTCGGTGGTTTCGTCGGCGGCATGATGGCGCTCATCGCGCGCGTCGCGCAGCGCTCGGGCTCACACCAGGAAGAGTGAGCTTCAGGCCACGCCCTTGGGCGCGCCGCTGAGCAGAAGCACCAGGGCCGCGTAGGCGTGACCGGGCGCGGCGAACACGAAGTACAGAACGAAAAGCCCGATGCGCTCGACGCGCGGCGATTTGAGCCAACCGAAGACCAGCGCGCCGACCGCAGTGAAGTAGAGCATCACCAGGCTGATCGGGAAGTCGACGTGGGGCACCGCGGTGTGGAAGTACTCGGCGGCGATGGGCGCGTGAATGAAGTCACCGAGCTCGATGGCCGTGGCTCCCGCGAGCACGGTCATGCCGAGCCCCGCGACGCCGGAGAGCAGCAAGCGCAGCCAGTTCATGTCGAGAAACGCTACCCGGCGACCCGTTGCGCCGCGTGGTCATTCAGGCGAGCGCCCGAGAGCTGGGGCTTCGCCTTGAGCGCCTGCCACGCGCCGGCGATCAAGATCGCCACCGACAGCACGCTCCACAGCACCGCCCACACGATGGCGGGCACGATGGTGACGTCGGCGAGCAGCTGCGCGTCGCTGTGCGCGCGCACCGCCGAGTTCCAGAGATCGTCCTTCAGATCCATCACCGCGTAGAGCGCGGTGAACGAAGCGATGAAGACGTTGAGCCCACCGACCACGTCCTTCGGCAGGAACTTCGCGCCCAGCCCGAACGCCACCGCCATGCCGATCGAGAACGCGAGCGTGAAGGCATCGCGTGCGTAGAACACGCCCATCAGCGCGAGCCACACGCAAGCCGCTCCCAACATCGCGCGGCGGGCGTCGAAGCGGAACGACGCGACCAGCAGCAGCACCGAGATGATCGCGCTGCCGACGTAGCCGGCCGAGAAGACGATCACCTTGGCGAAGAAGCCTTCGGGAATGCGCGACAGGCACTGACCGCCTTGATCGAGCCCGAGTGAGACCGAGTCGACACTGCCTCCGACGATCAGCGCGGCGAGCGCGTGGCCGGTCTCGTGGCCCATCACCGCGAGCAGCTTGAACGGCAGCAACACCGCGGAGTCCCAAAAGAACGCTCCCGCGACGAGGATGCCGACGAAGAGCGCGAGTCGACCGGGGTTCATCGAACGTTCAACGCACGAAGCGTCGAGACGATTTCACAGCCCGGGGACGCCCGTAGAGCCGCAGAAGATGTCGCGATCGAGCTGGCGGCCGAAGTTCGGCAACCGGGTGGGCAGGGTGCGGAGCGCGGGGTAGTCGCGCATCAACTCGTGCAGGTCCTTGTGCGAAAGCACCGAGACGCACGCGTATTCCGGAGACACCACGCGCAGCTTCGACGGCAGACCCGACAGCGCGCAGGTGATCGACAGGAACTGGCCCGGCGTCACCTCGAACTCGCGCGGCGCCTGACCGACGCGGCTGCGATCTTCGAGAATGAGACGGCCGTGCGTGACGACCGCGATGAGGTTCGAGACCTCGCCCGGGTTGAGCAGGGTGTGACCGGCCTCGAGCTCCTTGTGCTGGAAGCGGCCGATGAGGCGCGCGCGCGCGATGGAGTCGATGTCCGAGAACAGCCGCGACGCCATGAAGCCTTCGAGCAGACGCTCCCGGTAGAACGAGAGCAGCTTCTGGTGGAGCGCGTCGTCGTCGGCGAGCAGCGTCTGCAGCTTCTCAGCGCTGATCTCGAGAATGGTGCAGTCGCCGATGGCGCGAGCGGACGCCGCGCGAAGCTGCGCAGAGAAGAGGCCGAACAGCCCGAACGCTTCGCCCTTCTGCGCGTGCCGCAGCGCGACCTCGCGGTTGTCCTTGAAGCGCAACAGCTCGAGCGCGCCGTCGATCACCACGAAGAAGCTGGTGGCCTCGTCGCCTTCCTTGAAGAGGAACTCACCGTCTGGAACCTCGAGCTGCGCCGCGCCCGACGCGAGCGCCTCGAGCGACTTCTCAGGCAGGCCCTTGAAGAGCGGCACTTGCGTGAGCGCGAAGTACGCGACCTCGAGATCAGCGGTGACGTGCCCGAGAATCGGGAAGTCGCCCTCGACGGGAATCGGCGACGTGCGCGGCTCGTGCTCGCCAGAGTCGTCGATGAGGTTGTTGCGCTGCGCCTCTCGCTCGACGTCCCGCATCACGTCGAGCGGAATGAGCGACTTGGGAGCCGCAGACGGCGCGAGCACCGGCGGCGGAACCGCCACGGCCACTCGGGTCCTCAAGATTTTCGGCAGCGACGTCGCGGGCTTCGCCTCGGGAGGCGGCATCGGGTACGGCACGGCCTTCATCTGAGGGTCGGAAATGGTCATGGTTGCTGCCGGTTCCTTCCAAAACCCGCGAACGGTGGGAGACTGTCCGGCGATGTACGGAAATCAGGGCTTTGGAGTCAAGAGGGGGTGGACCCTCGTGGTGCTCGCGGGCGGGCGCGGTCGGCGTCTGGGCGGCATCGCGAAAGGGCTGCTCCGATTGCCGAGCGGAGAAACCGTCGTCGAGCACCTGCTCGAGCTCACTGACGGACCCCGCTTCGTCTCGACCAATGACCCCCAGGCGTACGAGCGGCTCGACGTTCCGCTGGTCGCTGACGTGGTGGCGGATCGCGGCGCGCCTGGCGGCGTGGTGACCGCGCTGGCGATGGCCACCACCGAGTGGGTGGTGGTGGTGGCGTGCGACATGCCGCTGGTGACTCGCGAGATGATCGACGTGCTGCTGGCGCACCGACACGTGCACACCGACGCCGTGTGTTTCACGCGTGATGGCGAGCTCGAGCCGCTGCTGGGCTGCTTCCGTCGCGAGCTCTGCCACGACTGGGAGCCCCGCCTCGAAGGACACCCGTCGATGAAGGAGCTGGTTTCGTCGACGCGTGTGGAGCTGGTGGAGTCGTCGGAGCCCCACCGGTTGATGAGCCTCAACTCACCGCGTGATGCCGAAAGCTTCTGGCGGGTTGAGCCCTCGGGTATTGTCGTCGCCTAATGGCTGGCAAGACGTTCGAGAAGGCCGTCACAGGCTTCAACCACAACATCAAGCACAAGGGGAAGGTCTACCACGTGCAGACGGAGGACTCTGGCGCCTCCAATCCCCACATCATCACGCACCTCTTCGTGGGCGGGAACATCCTCGCGACGAAGAAGAGTTCGTACACGGACATCGTGAAGAGCCCGAATCTCTCGGAGCTGGTGCGAGAGATGATGGAAGAGCAGCACAAGCAGATGCTGCGCAATCTCATCGGCGGGACGTACGACAACGTCAACAACAACGCCGCGAACACGTACCAGCCCGGCGAGCTCGCGAGCGACAAGGCGAAGGCCGCCGCTGCCGCGATGGGCGCCAAGCCGCCGCCTGCGCCGCTGCAGCTGAAGAACGTCGCGCCGGCTGCTCCTGCAGCGCTGCCGCCTGAAGTGCTCGCCGCGCGCGAATTGAAGGAAGCGCCGAAGGAAAACCACGTCGGCGTCGAGACGCTCTTCGGTGAAGATCTGATCAGCGAGAAGTCGCTCGACGAAGTGATCTTGAGCTACCTCGCCAGCGACGGGCAGTAGTAGACGCGGCGGCATGTCCGCCGACCTCGATCTCCTCTGCATCAACACGCTGCGCACGCTCGCCATCGACGTGATCCAGAAGGCTGACTCGGGTCACCCGGGCCTGCCGCTGGGCGCCGCTCCGATGGCCTTCGTGTTGTGGCAGCGGCACTTGAAGCACTGCCCGACCGCTCCGACGTGGGCTGATCGAGATCGCTTCGTGTTGTCGGCCGGCCACGGCTCGATGCTGCTGTACGGCATGCTGCACCTCACCGGCTACGCGCTCAGCAAGGACGAGGTGCTCAACTTCCGCCAGTGGGGGAGCAAGACGCCGGGCCACCCCGAGTACGCGCTCACGCCGGGCGTCGAGGCCACCACGGGTCCGCTCGGTCAGGGCCACGCGAACGCGGTGGGCATGGCGATCGCCGAGCGTGCGTTGGCGGCGCGCTTCAATCAGCCGGGTCACACCGTGGTCGATCACCACACGTATTGCCTGGTGGGTGACGGCGACGTGATGGAAGGCGTGGCGATGGAAGCCGCGTCGCTCGCCGGTCACTTGAAGCTCGGCAAGTTGATCTGTCTGTACGACTCCAACGACGTGACGCTCGACGGGCCGGCGAAGCTGTCGTTCACCGAAGACGTCGCGAAGCGGTACGAGTCGTGGGGCTGGCAGGTGCTGCACGTGAAGGACGGCAACACCGATCTGGCGGCGCTCGATGCGGCGATCGCGGCGGCGAAGGCCGAGACCCAAAAGCCGACGATGATCGTGGTGAAGACCACCATCGGCTTCGGCTCGCCGAACAAGAGCGGCAAGTCGTCGTCGCACGGCTCTCCGCTCGGCAACGACGAGATCGTGCTCACCAAGAAGGCGCTCGGCTGGAAGTACGAAGAGAAGTTCTTCGTGCCCGACGAGGCGCGCGCGCACTTCGCGGAGCAGGGCAAGCGTGGCGACGCGGCTCGCGCGTCGTGGTCGTCGCGGTTCGAGGCGTACCGTGCGGCGCACCCCGCGCTGGCCGCGGAGTTCGAGCGCGTGATGAAGGGTGACTTGCCGGCGGGCATTGCGGCCGCGCTTCCCTCGTTCCCCGCGGGGACGGGCGTGGAGACGCGCACCGCAGCGGGCTCGGCGCTCAACGCGCTGGCGAAGGTGGTGCCGGAAGTGATCGGCGGTGACGCAGATCTCGGCGGCTCGACGAAGACGGTGTTGAAGGACGCGGGCTCGTTCGACGGGCAGACCGGAGCGGGCCGCAACATCCACTTCGGGGTTCGCGAGCACGCGATGGCCGCCGTGGCGAACGGCATGGCGTACCACGGCGGCGTGCGGCCCTTCACGGCGACGTTCTTCTGCTTCGTCGACTACATGCGGCCGTCGGTGCGCCTCGCGGCGATGAACCACCTGCCGGTGGTGCACGTGTGGACGCACGACTCGATCGGCCTCGGTGAAGATGGCCCGACGCATCAGCCGGTGGAGCACCTGATGGCGGTGCGCACGATTCCCGGGCTGTGCACGGTGCGTCCGGCCGACGCGGCGGAAGCGGCCGAAGCGTGGATCTTCGCGCTGGAGCGCAAGAAGGGCCCGACTGGTCTCGTGTTGTCGCGTCAGAAGCTGCCAGTGTTCGATCGCACCGCGGGCAAGTGCGCGCCGGCGAGCGGTCTGCAGAAGGGCGCGTATGTGTTGTCGGAAGCGCACGGTGGCCCTCCGAGCGTGGTGATCATCGCCACGGGTTCCGAAGTGCAGCTGGCGATGAGCGCGCAGGAGCAGCTCGAGAAGGACGGCATTCCGACGCGCGTGGTGTCGATGCCGTGCATGGAGCACTTCGCGAAGCAGGACGCCGCGTACCGCGACACCGTGTTGCCGCCGAGCGTGAAGGCGCGCGTGTCGGTCGAGGCGGGCGTCACCTTCGGCTGGGACAAGTGGATCGGCGAGCGCGGCGTGGCGATCGGCGTCGACACGTTCGGCGCGTCGGCTCCCGACAAGATCTTGTTCGAGAAGTACGGGCTCACCGTGTCGAACGTGGTCGCGGCGGCGAAAAAGTCCCTCGGCGCGGCGTGACGCGGCTTCTCGCGCTCATCGGAGTGATGTGCGGTCTCGCGGCGTGCCCTCGCATCGAGTCGACTGACAAGGGGACCCAGAATTGCGCCCCGGTCCTGTGCGGGGCCCGGGTGGAGGTGCGCACTTCGCTCGCGCCTGGCACGGAGCTGAGCATCGAGGAATGCGACACGGTGTGCGCTGCCGTGTGGTGTGGGGGCCAGCCCATCGCGCGCAAAATCTCGTCCTCCGCGCCAGGGTGCTCGCTCGTGTCGGCGACTTCCGTTTCGTGCACGGACGTGGGCCCCGACTGTGGCTACACGTTCCACTGCAATGCCCCCTGCGGCCCGGGGCTGTGCCAGCTGGTGAGCGACAACACACCGTGCTGCGGCGTGATCGGGCCCCAGTGCAAGGGCACGGAGATGGTCTGTGCCGATTGCCCGCGTCCCGATGATCGGTGTTCACCGCTCAGGTGCGCGACGTTCAAGGCGTGCGGCGGGGCGCTCGACACCGAGCCCGACCCGAGCGCGTGCGCGAACGCCGACGGCGGCGTGGACCCGGCGATCGACGTCGCTGGGTTCTGTTCGGATGCGTGCAACGCGAAGCATGCGGGCGCTGAAGTGGAAGCCTGCCCTGGTGACGCGGGCGTCGTCGTCGATGCGGGCTCGGGCAGCTGTGTCGAGGCGTGCGGCGCCACTCGAGTGTCGTGCGTCGATCAGTGCCCGCGAACTTCGTTCGGCGATTGCATGAGGTGTTCGGCGAACTGCGGCGTGAAGTTCGGCCAGTGCCGCCGAGCCTGTCCCTGACTCACGGAAGTCGTGGCAAGGTTCACTCGCTTGGACGCGATTGACAGAGCTTCACAGCGTTGGACGGGCCTCGTCGGCTCCCGACAAGATCTTGTTCGAGAAAAAGTCCCTCGGCGCGGCGTGAGCGTGTCGAAGGTGGCGATGCGACTTCTCGCCTTCATCGGAGTGATGTGTGGCCTCGCGGCGTGCCCGCGGATCGAGCCCGCTGAGCAGCCGCCGGCGCGGATCGAAGCAGGCGCCGGTGAAGCGACCTGCATTCCCGAGCTGTGCGGACGCGAGGTGGCCGTTCGCACGTCGCTCGCGCCGGGCACGGAGCTCACCGCGGCGGAATGCGACAAGGTGTGCGCGGCCGCGTGGTGCGGTGTCCCGCCGATCGCGCGCAACAGCCTCATGAACGCGCAAGGGTGTTCGCTCGTTTCGGCGACTTCAGTCTCGTGCACCGCGATCGCCTACGACTGTGGCTACTCGTTCGGGTGTACTCCGAGCGGGAACTGTGGCCCGTCGCTGTGTCGAACGGCGAGCAGCACCGCGCCGTGTTGCGGAACCTTCGCTCCGCAGTGCACGGGCAAGGAGGCGGCCTGTGCCGATTGTCCTGCCGCCGATGCGCGGTGTTCAGCGAGCGCGTGCGCGTCATTCAAGGCGTGCGGCGGGGCGCTCGACACCGAGCCCGACCCGAGCCAGTGCGCGAACGCCGACGGCGGCGTGGACCCCTCGATCAATCTGGAGTCGTTCTGTCCCGATGCGTGCAACGCGAAGCATGCGGGCGCTGAGGTGGAAGCCTGCCCTGGTGACGCGGGCGTCGTCGTCGATGCGGGCTCTGGCAGTTGCGTCGACGATTGCGCTGCGAGCCGCGCGACGTGCGTCGATGCGTGCCCGCGAACTTCGTTCGGCGATTGCATGAGCTGTTCGGCGAACTGCGGAGTGAAGTTCGGGCAGTGCCGCCGAGCCTGTCCCTGACTCACTCTTCCGCGCACGGGTACGCACGAAGAAGTCGTGGCAAGGTTCACTCGCTTGTCGGACGCGATTGACAGAGCTTCACAGCGTTGGGCGGGACTGGAACTCGATCGCGCTCGCTTCGACGAATTTCGCGCGGAGCGGCCAGGTGAACTCGCGTCCGACGAAGAACTGGTGCTGGTCTTCGCGTGCCTCGCGCAGAACGCCCGAGCGCTCGAGATCTTCGAGAAGGAATTCATCGCACCGCTGCGTGGCGTCGTGCGTCGTTTCGACGTCGACGTCGACGAGGTGCTGCAGCTGATCCGCACGCAGTTGCTCGTCGGGCCGCCGCCACGCCTCGAACAGTTTCGCGGGGTCGCTCCGCTCGGTGCGTGGCTGCGCGCGATCGCGACGCGCGCTGCGCTGAACGCTCGCCGGCCCGCTGGAGGGCTCGAGCGCACCGGCGACGAAGTGTTGGAGTTGGTCTCGGTCGGCGGGCCCGCTCCCGAGGTGCGGATGCTGCGCCTCGAACACGCGTCGACGTTCAGCGAGGCCTTTCGTGAGGCTTTTCAGCAGCTCTCGCCGCGGCAGAGAAACGCGCTGCGCCTGCAGAGCCTCGAAGCGCTCACGCTCGACCAAATCGGCACCATCTATTCGGTGAACAAGGCCACGGTGTCGCGTTGGCTGAGCGAAGCGCGCGAGTCGCTCGAGAAGCGCGTTCGCAACTCGCTCGTCGGTCGTTTGGGACTGAGCGGTGTCGAGCTCGAGAGCTTCATTCTCGCGATGCGCTCGCAGCTCGAGCTCGCGAGCCTGTTGCGCACGGAGACGGCAGCGTGAGTTGCCTCGACGACGAGCTGTTGGTTCGCCTCTCTCGCGGCCTCGTGCCCGCGGGAGAACTCGAGAGCGCCGACGCCCACCTCGACGGGTGTGAAGTCTGCCGGCGGGTGCTCGCGAGCGCGGTGAATGAAGAAGCTGAGACCGGCCGCCTCGTCGGAGAGCGCTACGAGCTCGGAGCGCTGGTCGGCGCCGGCGCGCACGGCCTGGTGTGGGAAGCGCGCGACGTGAAGCTCGAGCGCCGCGTGGCCGTGAAGTTGATGCGGCGCAAAGCGAGCGCTCCGTTGAGTGAGGCGCGGTTGATGGCGCGCGTGTCGCACCCCGCGGTGGTTCAGGTGTTCGACGTCGGCGAGGGCTTCGTCGCGATGGAATTCGTCAGCGGCCTCACGCTGCGCTCGTGGCTCTCACGAGGCGAACACTCGATCGACGACCGCGTGCGCGTGATGCGTGAGGCGGGCGAAGCGCTGGCGGCGGTGCACCGCGCCGGGCTCGTGCATCGCGACTTCAAGCCCGACAACGTGCTGATCGACTCCGACGGTCGCGCGCGCGTGACGGACTTCGGGCTCGCGCAGACCGAGAGTGACGGCTCCATCGGTGGAACGCCCGCGTACATGGCGCCCGAGCAGCTCGCTGGCGCACCGGGAGATCAGAAGAGTGATCAGTACGCGTTCTGCGTGACGCTCTTCGAAGCGCTGTCGGGTCGTCGCCCGGGCAAGGGCGCGATGCCGTCGTCAGTTCCCTCGGTCTTGATCGACGTCGCGACGCGCGGACTCTCGAAAGATCCCGCCGCGCGCTTCGGCTCGATCGACGAGCTGCTCGCGGCGATGCAGAAGAAGCCGGGCCCGCGGTGGCCGTGGTTCGCCGCCGCTGGGTTGATCTTCGCAGTCGTGATCGCAGCCCTGGCAGTGCCGCGCGAAACGCCGACGCCGGTTCCGACGCCCGCTCCAGTGGCTGCGCCGCCGAAGAAGGAGCCGCCGCCCATCGCTTCACCTCAGCTCGAGCGCGATTTCCTCGAAGAAGAGCCGTTGGTCGAGGCGTTGCCGCCACCGGGCACCGAGCTCACGATCGCCAGAGGCTGCGTGCGCACGTTCAAGCAGCCGCGCCTCACGAAGGTGTTCATTTCCAACCCCGACGTGGTCGACGCGGCAGGGAACGAAGACGAGCTGCAGCTCGAGGCGCACGAGTTCGGGACGTCGCGCGTCACGCTGCAGAGCGGCAACAAGAAGTCGACCTGGACGGTGAAGGTGCGTGAGCCGATCGAGTTGCCCCCCACGCACGTGAGTCTCGCGAACGGCGAGCGCTACGAAGCGAACGTCGGTGGCCTCCACCGGCTCTCGATTCGGAGACAGCTCGATCGTCGACGTCGAGCGGCGCGAGCAGGGCACGCTGACCTTTCGCGCGCTCAAGGCGGGGCGCACCAACTGTCTGTTGTGGACCAACGACGCGCGACGAATCGAGCTGCTGTTCGACGTCACGCCCGCCGAAGAAGACGCGCTTGCGCTCGAGGTGGGCGTGCAGCGCGTCTTGCGGGTGAAGCCGTTCGCCAGCGTGGTGGTGAAGCCCGCGAGCCGGGTGTCCGTCGAGGTGGTGGGCGTGAGCGAAGCGCTCCTCGTGCCGCGCGAAGCGGGTGAGGGCGAGCTCACATTCACCGACGAAGACGGAAAGCCGACCGAAATCCGCCACTTCCGAATTCGCTGAAACAAACCCCGCAACGAATTTTCGGGCGCGTGTCCTCCTCGGTGAACCCTTCACCTGAATGGAGAACACCATGTTGCTGACCCTCGCCACCCTCTCGCTGCTCGCCGCTGATCCTGCTCCGCCTGCCAACCCGACCGCGGTGATGACGCACGGGCGCGGCTTCGCGATCGACGTGGCTTCCGTCACTGGAGCCGCCGTCGTGAAGCAGGGCGATCACGTCGACGTGATCGGCGTCTTCACCGACCCCGACAGCAAGCAGCTCACCTCGACCGTGATGTTGCAGAACGTGATCGTCCTCTCGAACAAGTCGGGGCACGTCACGCTCTTGCTGATTCCCGAGGAAGCCGAGCTGCTCGCGCTCGTTCACGCCGCGGGAAAAGTGACGATCATCACGCGCGCACCAAACGATCGAAACGTGCTCGAAGAGAAGAAGCCCGCGACGCTCAAGACTCTGCTCACGAACTGACATGTCACGATTCTGTGACAAGCTGCCGCGCGCGTGAGCCAACCCGCGAGTCAGCCGAAGCACATCAGCATCTGGTGGTGGGCCTTCGGCTACTTCGCGGCGTACGCGCCGTATTCGGCGCTCACCAAGGCGCTCTCTGACGGAAAGCTCGGCGCCGCGGTGCCGGGCAACACCATTCTCCCCGCGTCGACGCTCGCGTCGTTTGTGGCGATGGTGATCTTCATGCTCGCCACCGGTTGGTGGCGGAGCGCGACGAAGAAGAAGCTCGGCTCGTTCGAATTTCCGGTGCCGACGCGGTGGACGGCGCTGTCTGGTTTGTGCGGAGCGACGATCCTCACCACCACCACGCTCGCGTACACCATCAAGGGCGTGTCGATCGTCTTCATGATGTTGCTGCTGCGCGGCGGCATGCTGGCGATGGCTCCGATCGTCGACCGCATCTCGGGCCGCAAGGTGCAGTTCATCTCGTGGATCGCGACAGCGCTGACGTTGGGCTCGCTGCTGGTGAGCCTGGTCGGCCGCGACGAGTCGTTCGTGCTGCCGGCCATCGCCATCGCCGACGTCACCGCGTACCTGATCGCCTACTTCATTCGCCTGCGCTTCATGTCGAAGCTCGCCAAGAGCGAGTCGGTCGAGGTGACGCGCCGCTATTTCGTCGAGGAGCAGCTGGTGTCGACTCCGGCGGCGCTGCTGGGGCTGGGCGTGCTGGCGATCATCGGCGGGCCGTTTCAACAATTTCGCGAGGGCTTCACCGAGCTGCCGTTCACGCCGCAGGTGTGGTGGGCGGTGCTGATCGGCACGCTCTCGCAGGGCACCGGAATTTTCGGAGCGTTGGTGCTGCTCGACAAGAGCGAGAACTCGTACTCGGTGCCGGTGAATCGCGCTTCGTCACTGCTCGCCGGAGTGGTCGCCACGCTCACGCTCTGGACCCTCGGCGTCGGCAAGCCGCTCGAGCTGCGTGAGGCCATCGGAGCGGGCCTGGTGATCTCGGCGATCGGCGTGCTGTCGATTCCCGCGCTGCTCAAGAAGAAGCAGAAGCCCGCTTAGAAATCGCGCGTGCAGTCGGCGACCGTCGCAGCGCTCGCGACGCGGTAGTAGTCGAACTCGCCGCGCACTCCGTCTTGCGGGACGACGTAGTTGCCGACGTAGAGGCCGACCTGAATCGTCGAGGGCAGATCGGGGCGATCGAAGCTGAGCACCGAGCCGTCAGCGCGTTGGGGGTGCGGCCCGTTCCCGAATACGCGCGTCGGTGCGGTGCCTGTCGACGTGAACGTCTCCTCGACCCACGCCGTTTCAGCGGGGTGGCGGTGGAAGAAACGGAACACGCTGCCGATGCGGCACACGCGGAGGCGACCGGTGTTCGCTGCTCCGGTGATGTTGTTGAGATTGAGCGTCGAGAGCGAGTCGCTCATGCCGTTCGCGCTCGGGACCGTGGTCTTGATCTCTCGAGCGACCGCCATGTCCTGGTAGCCCATGTTGTACATGATCCACCGTTGGTTGTTCGGCGCGCTTGTCGCGTCGCGCAGCACGAAGCCGGCCTGGCAGTAACACTGCGAGATCGTCGGCGTGATGGTGCGGTTGGTCAGCGTGCCGAGCGTGACGGAGGTCTCGACCACGAAGTTGCCGGTGAGGTTGCGCAGGTAGAGCGGACCTTCGTTTTCGGAGTACCAGCCGTTCGCGGCGGTGCCGGTGGGGATCATCGTGAGCCAGCCGGCGTAGCTGGTGTTGATGTCGAGCGTCGTGTGGCGCGCTGGGTAGAGATCGGTCCACTGCGACATCGTCGCGCTCGAGTCGAACTCGTCGGCGAGGATCGTCGCGCTCCCGCCGCCGGTCGCGCTGCCACCGCCCGTCGCGGAACCACCGCCCGTCGCGGAACCACCGCCCGTCGCGGAACCACCGCCCGTCGCGGAACCACCGCCCGTCGCGGAACCACCGCCCGTCGCGGAACCACCGCCTGTCGATGAACCGCCACCCGTCGACGAGCCACCGCCCGTCGCGGAGCCACCACCAGTTGCAGCTCCGCCTCCAGTTGCGGAACCGCCGCCAGTTGCGGAACCGCCGCCGGTTGTAGAGCCGCCGCCAGTTGCCGAACCGCCACCGGTTGCGGAACCGCCACCAGTTGCGGAACCACCGCCAGTCGCGGCGCCGCCACCAGTTGCGGAACCACCGCCAGTTGCAGAACCACCGCCAGTTGCAGAGCCACCGCCAGTTGCAGAGCCACCGCCAGTTGCAGAGCCACCGCCAGTTGCGGAACCGCCGCCCGTCGCAGAACCGCCACCAGTCCCGGCATCCTCAGTCATCGCAGGTGAACACCCGACAGCGACACTCGCCACGACCGCAGCCCAAACGAGTCTCATCCCCCCAGCTTACGTCGCCTCTTTGACCAGATCTGAGGCGTCCGGCATCCAAGAGGGAGGACCCAGACCGTGAACTTTGCTAACCCCTCGAACGTTGAAGTGAGACAGGTCCGGACTTCGATCCTCACGAGGATGCACATGCGCAAGACGCTGCTTTCCCTTCTGATTCTCCTCCCGCTTTCTGCGTTGGCGGCAGCTCCGTCGCCCGCGGCCAAGGCGGCCTTCGAGAAGGGCGAAGCCGCCCTGGCGGCTGGCAAGCTCGATGACGCGGCTGCCTCGTACCAGGACGCGATCAAGGCGACGCCGGGTTACGCGCCCGCGCTCAACGGTCTCGGCTCGGTGCTCTTCAAGCAGAAGAAGTCTGCCGAGGCGATCGCCCAGTTCCGCGCCGCCACCGAAGCCGACGCGACGTTCAAGCTCGCGTGGTTCAACCTCGGCTACGCCGCGCGCAAGTCGTCTGATTTCTCGGCCGCTGCCCAGGCGTACGAGAAGTACACCGCGCTCGACGGCAACGACCCCGACGGCTTCTACGGCCTCGCGGAGTCGTACAAAGGCGCCGGCCAGAACGACAAGGCCATCACCGCGTACGAGACGTATTTGAAGAAGGAAACCCGCGCGACGGAGCAGAAGTGGATCGACAAGGCGAAGGAGTCGATCGCCGCGCTGAAGGCCGCCGCGCCGGCGCCTGCTCCGGTGGCTGCGAACAACCCGCCGCCCGCGAACAACACGCCGCCTCCTGCGACCAACCCCGCTCCCGCCGGCAACATCGGCTCGCTCGCCGCCAAGAAGGTGCAGGAAGGCGACAAGCTGTGGGCCGAGAAGAAGTACCGCGAGGCGTCCTTTGCGTATCAAGACGCCGTGAACGGCAACCCCGACGACGTCGAGGCGCTCTTCAAGTTGGGCAACGCGTACGCGGTGCTCGGCTACTACTCGCAGGCGATCGATCGCTGGAACCGCGTCGCGCAGATCTCGCAGGACCCGGCGGTCAAGAAGAGCGCGGCCGACAACATCGCGCGTGCACAGCAGAAGATGACGCAGTCGGGTGGTGGCACTCCGCAGGAAGCGAACAAGGCGCCTGGCACCGGCCCCGTCGCCGAGTCGACGCGTACGCAGGCGCGCCAGTACTACGAAGGTGGCGTGCAGCTCATCGGTCAGCGCCGGTACGGCGAAGCGCTCAACTACTTGAACGAGTCGCTCAAGCTCGAGCCGGCGCTCACCGTCGGTTACGTCGCGCGTGGCTCGACGCTCATCGGTCTGCGTCGCTTCGCGGAAGCCGCGGTCGACTACCAGTACGCGCTCAAGCTCGACCCGAACCGCAGCGACGCGCTCTACGGGCTCGCCGAGGCATATCGCGGCATGAATCGCATCGACGACGCGCGCGCGTACTACCAGCGCTACGTGGCGTCGAACGCTCCCGACATTCGCCCTGAGCTGCAGAGCGATGCGCGGGCGAAGCTGCAGCAGCTGCGTTGATCTTTCGAAATACCTGAAGCGAACAACATGAATACAGACATCAAGGCGATCACCGAGGCGGTGCAGAAAGAGTCCGCCTTCATCGAGCCGCTCTTCCTCGAGACGTCGAAGGTCATCGTCGGCCAGAAGCCGATGCTCGAACGACTGCTCATCGGCCTGCTCTGCAACGGCCACGTGCTGCTCGAAGGCGTGCCCGGTCTCGCGAAGACGCTCACGGTGCGCACGTTCGCCGACGCGATCGCGGCGCAGTTCCAGCGCATTCAGTTCACGCCCGACCTGCTGCCCGCCGACGTGGTCGGCACCGTCATCTACAACCAGCAGACCGCGTCGTTCGCGGTGCGCAAGGGCCCCATCTTCGCGAACGTGGTGCTGGCCGACGAAATCAACCGCGCTCCGGCGAAGGTGCAGTCGGCACTGCTGGAGTCGATGCAGGAACGTCAGGTCACGATCGGCAACACCACGTTCCCGCTGCCGTCTCCGTTCCTCGTGCTCGCGACGCAGAACCCCGTCGAACAGGAAGGCACGTACCCGCTGCCTGAAGCGCAGGTCGATCGCTTCATGCTCAAGGTGAAGGTCGGCTACCCGACGCGCGAAGAGGAAAAAGAAATCCTCAACAAGATGACGGGTGACTCGCTGCCGAAGGCGGGCAAGGTCATCTCGACCGAGCAGATCGCGCAGGCGCGCGGCGTGATGCACGGCATCTACGTCGACGAGAAGGTGAAGGACTACATCCTCTCCCTCGTGTTCGCGACGCGTGAGCCGCTCAAGTACGGCCTCAAAGATCTGCCCGACTTCATTCAGTACGGAGCCTCTCCGCGCGCGACGATCGCGCTGACGCAGGCGGCGAAGGCGCACGCGTTCTTGCGGCACCGCGGCTTCGTGACGCCCGAAGACGTCAAGGCGATCGGCCTCGACGTGCTCCGTCACCGCATCTCGCTCACCTACGAAGCGGAAGCCGAAGAGCTCACGCCGGAGCGCATCATTCAGCGCGTGTTCGAGCGCGTCGAAGTGCCCTGATGCTTCCGCGAGATCTGATCAAACGCATCCGACGGCTGGAGATCGCGACCAAGAAGGTCGTCGCGTCGGTGTTGTCTGGTCAGTACCACTCGGTCTTCAAGGGCCGCGGCATGGCGTTCAGTGAGGTGCGCCAGTACCAGCCGGGCGACGAAGTGCGCACCATCGACTGGAACGTCACGGCGCGCATGAACGACGCGTACGTGAAGGTCTTCACCGAGGAGCGCGAGCTGACGGTGATGTTGCTCGTCGACGTTTCGGCGTCAGGGCTCTTTGGCTCTGGCGAGCGCAGCAAGGCCGAGATTTGCGCCGAAGTGGCGGCGCAGATCGCGTTCTCCGCCATCGCCAACAACGATCGCGTGGGCCTCGTGCTGTTCAGCGATCGCATCGAGAAGGTCGTGCCGCCGCGCAAGGGCAAGAGCCACGTGCTGCGGTTGATCACCGACATCCTCACCACCAAGCCGAAGGGCAAGGGCACCAACCTCACCGAGGCGCTCAACTACCTGTCGCACGTCGCCAAGCGGAAGACGGTGACCTTCTTGATCAGCGACTACCTCGCGACTGACTACGAGAAGGGCATGCGCATCGTGGGGCGCAAACACGATCTCGTGCCGGTGGTGGTGAGCGACCCGTTCGAAGAGAAGTTCCCGGCGCTGGGCGTGGTCGATCTCGAAGACACCGAGACCGGCGAGCGCATGACGGTCGACACCTCTGATCCGCGCGTGCGCGGGCGCTTCATGAAGTTCATGGCGGCGCAGCGCGAGGCGCGGAACAAGTTGTTCAAGCGCCTGCAGCTCGATTCGGTCGAGCTGAAGGCGCACGAGGAATATGGGCTCGCGCTGCAGAAGTTCTTCGCGACGCGCGCGGCCCGCATGGCAGCCTGACGGGCATGACCCTCAGCTGGAAGTCGCTCGTGTCGGTCGCGAAGGCTGCGATCGAACCACCTCCCGTTGGCAGCCTCATCTCGACGTACGCACTCGACGTCACCGGCGACGGGACTCCTCTGTATTACTGCGAGCCCGACGACGACGCGCACGGTGCCGAGCTGTGGGCGTTCGACGGCAAGTGGTCGAAGCTGCACGAGAAGCGACTTCCGCGAATCGAGGAACTCGAAGGCGGTGGGTGGGACCCGACGCGCGAGGGCTTCTGCGTCTTCGGTTTCGATTTCGCGTACCCCGAGAAGCGCTGGGTGCCGCACGGCTACGCAGTCGGACTCGATGGGAAACAAAGCGAGCTGAAGTTCAGCGGCGATTTTCCAGTCATCGCTGACGAGGAGATTTCGGCCGGCACGTTCGACGTGCGCGCGGCGTTCGCGTTCGATCATTCGCGCAGCGTGTGGGTGGCGTTCACGCGCTTCGGCATCTGGGAACTCGACGCGGCTGGCGCGTGGAGCAAGCGGCGCGAACGCGGCACCGACTCGTGGCCCACCGACTGGTCGAACGAAACGGGCACCGCGTTCTACGACCCACTCGGCAAACGCACCGTGTTCTGGCTTCAGGACAGCGAGGAATACGATCTCCAGGTGTGGACGTGGGACGGCAGTTCGCTCGGCTCGATTCCGGTGAAGGGGCTGCCGAAATTGACGCACGGCTTGTTCGACCCGAGCTGTCAGCTCGGTGGCCACCCGAAACACGGCGTGCTGTTGCAGCTCGAGAGTCAGGTGTGGGCCTTCGAAGGCACGAAGTGGGTCGAGCTCCCCGCGAAAGGAAATGGACCGCCGCGCATGCAGTTCGCGCGCTCCGTGTTTTCCGAAAAGCACGGTTGGCTCGTCGGGCCGGCGCAGCATCAGAAGGGCGGCAACCAGTTCCAGCGCGTGTTCTTCGTGTTGAAGGACGGGGAGTGGTCGGCGCAGGGCGTGGTTCACACTCCGAGTCCGTTGGCGTCGTCGGGCTACGGCAAGGTGCTGATGGGCTTCTGCGACGGAGCGTGGATCGCGACCAGCACCACGTCGCTGCGCACGTGGCGACTCGAAGGCGAGCAGTGGAAAGAGCTGATCGACGACAAGGCCGGCGAGACCATCATCGGCCGCGAGCAGCTCACCCTGGTCGGTGATGGCAAACGGCTGTGGGCCGTGAACACGAAGGGAGCGATCGCCGAGTTCACCGGTGATTCGTGGAAGGCGCTGCGCAAGGGCGATGCGGCCTTCAAGGAACGTCGCGAGTTCGCGGCGGCGTTCGACCCTCAAGGCCGGCTCGTGGTCTGGGGCGGCGAGGTGAAGAACCGCAAGCAGAACGACACGCTGATTCTCGAGAACGGAAAATGGCGCGTGGTGAAGAAGGCGTCGCCGCAGCCTTCCGACTTCAAGCACGGGAAGGACGGCACGTACGTCGACTTCCAGATGCTGTTCGACTCGACGCTGGGGCGCATGGTGCGCTTCGGCTTCGACGACCTCGCGTTGCAGCAGGACGATGAGACCTGGGCCGCGGTGAAGCCAAAGGGCTACACCAAGGCCGCGATCTCTTCGCGCGCCTGGGGCCATTTTCCGGCGCACGACCCCGAGAGCGGCGAGACGCTGCTCGTCGACTTCGAGAACGCGCGCATCGTGCGTTTCGATCTCGCGGGCGTCACCGAGGTCGAGAAGATCGAATGGCCCGCGGCGCTGTTGCCGAAGAAGCAGCACGACACCGCGGCGCACCATCTGATCAGCGAGTCGTTCGCGTACGACCCGAAGAGCAAGACGATCTCCGCGGCCGACTTGAACGAGAGCACGTCGCTGTTCTCGCTCGACCTGACGCCGGTGTTCGCGAAGGCGAAGGCGCTCGGTGCTCGCAAGACGCTCGGGCCGGCGAAGACGGCGAAGGCGGGCGCTGAAAAGCGAATCGCGTATCGCATCGGCAAGAGTGGAAACGTCGAGACCGCGGTCGCTCCGAAGGCAGGGTTCGTGACGGCCGATGCGCTCGATGCGACTGCGCTGAAGGCGTTGGTCGGAGTTCCCGCCGAAGTGATCAGCATCGCGAAGAAGGGCGCGGTGACGAAGAGCCGGCTGGGCGGGCCTGCTCCGGCAGTGGCGGCGAAGAAGTGGCCGAAGGTCGGCAAGGCGCCGATGGGCTTTCTGTTTCAGCTCGAGACCGGAGCGTTGTTGAAGAAGTACGCGGGCGTCGCGGTGTTCTGCGCGCTCGATGGCGAGGCGACGACCGAAGAAGATCACAACGCGGTGGTGCTGCTGAAGGCGGCGGATCTGGCGAAGACCGCCAAGCCTCCCGCCGGCGTGGCTGAGCTGCCTTCGCAACCGATCACCTTCTCGGCGATGAAGGTGGAGATCGACGAAGCGCGAGCGGTGGCGCTCGGCGAGAAAGACGCGTCGCTCGCCCAGGTGCTCGAGAAGTTCGGTTCGTCGAAAGACGTGCAGCAGCCGTCGGCGCAGAAGCGTGGCGGCGTGCCGGTCTTCCTGCAGGGCGAGATGAAGATGAAGGGCTGGAAGTTCGTGGCTCAGCTCGACTTCGACTCGCTCAACGTGTCGAAGACCTGGCCCGAAGCGGGGCTCGCCGGGTGCGTGTACGTGTTCGTGAAGAACGACGAGAAGGACGCCTTCGCGGTGTGGCAGTACACGTGACGATTGTCGGGAACCGATTTTCCGGCCGATCGTGAAACGGCGTGGTGAGTGCTCGTCCACCGGTGCGGGGCGTTGCTGCCGAGCTGTCGCTCGAGGTGGTGACGCGCGCGCAGCGGGGTGATCGCGCCGCGCAGGAACAGGTGCTGCTTCGGTACGCGCGGGTGCTGCATCGGCTCGCGGTGACCACGTTGCCGGGCTTCGACGCGGAGGAGCTCACGCAGGCGATGTTGGCGCGTCTGCTCGAGGTGCTGCCGCGCTTCGACGTGCGTGGCGCGGCGAAGCTCACGACCTGGGTGTTCTCGATCGCGCATCGGTTCTTGATCGACGAGCGGCGGCGGTTTCGGCCTGCGCTGGTGGCGGTCGAGAAGGTGACGGTGGTGGCCGAAACCGATGCGTCGAGTGGTGCGTGGCGCGGGCAGGTGCGAGTGGCGCTCGAACGCGCGCTGGCGTCGCTGCCCGAGGAACAACGACGGCCGCTGGTGTTGGTGCACGTGTTCGATCACCCGCTCGAGGAAGTGGCCCGCGTCGAGGGCGTTCCGGTGGGCACGATCAAGTCGCGGCTGTTCCGCGCGCGCGTGGCGATGGCGCAGGCGCTCGGGCCCGAATTCGCAGCGGAGTTGAACCATGGCTGAGCTTTCTGAAGACGACCTGACGCGGCTCGAGAAGTTCGAGGCGGGCGAGTTGCCGCCGGTGGAACGCGCCGCGTTCGAGGCTGAGCTCGCGGCGCGGCCGGAGTTGCGTGAGGTGCTCGAGCGAGCCCGCGCGGTGGCGCTGGCGTTGCCGGCGGTGGGCGAGCCGACGCTTCGTGAGGACGCGGCGAAGAAGGTGGTCGGCAAGGCGCTCGGGCCGGATCGATCGTCGCGTTCGAAGTGGTGGCCGCTGCTCGTCGCTGCTGGGTTGCTCGCGTTCGGGTGGTGGCGGTTCGGGTTCGACGAGGTCGAGACGCTGCGTGACGTGGTGACCATCGACGGGCGCACCGTGGTCGCGGCGGAGTCGGTGACCAGCGCCGATGAGGTCGTCACGGGTGAGTCTGGAGCCGCCATCGTGCGTCGTCGCCGGTCGACGTTTCTGATTCCTGCGTCGAGCCTGGTGCGGCTGCGGCTCAACACCGTCGAGCGCGGGGCGGTGGTGGTGCAGGGCGAGGCACGGCTGTTCGTGAACGCGACGGCGATTGAGATCGACGGCGAGGCGATCGTCGCGGTGGAACCGATCGACGGGTCGTTCCGTGAAACGTCACATCTCGAACCGGGAGACGTGATGGATCCGAAGACTCTGCGCGTGGTGGGTGGTGGTGCGGCGCTCGGCGCAGCGGCGGTGACGATCTATGTGCTGAGCGGGTCGGCGTGGATCACACCGGCTGACGAGCTGGCTCCAGTGCAGGTCGACGCGGGAGCGGTGTGGACCAGCGCACGCCCGAAGAAGTCGAAGCCGATCGGGCAAGCCAGTGATGACGAGCTGTGGCCGCAGGACCCGTCGCGTGCGCGAGCGTCGGCGCCGAGTGCGGTGGGCTTCGATGCGTCGGTGCCCGCGGTCGCGTTGGCTCCGCCGTCGGTCGGGTCGAGCGCGAACGGCAAGGGCGACGGGAATGGAATGGCTGCGCCGGCGACGCCTCCGAAGCGCTACGCGGTCGACGTCGAGGGCATTCGCTCGGCGATCGGCTCGGCGTTGCCGGACATCGAGGAGTGCTACGAGGGCTGGGTTCAGCAGCAGCCGCAGCTCGGCGGACGCATCGTGATCGGTTTTCAGATCGGTGCCGACGATGCGGGCACGGGTTCGGTCACCGACATCTCGATCGTCGACGGCGGCCTCGGGCACGCGCTGATGGAAGGCTGCGTGATGAACGCGATGCAGGACCTGGCGTTCGAGCGGCCCGAGGAGACCGTGACCGTGAAGTACCCGTTCATGTTCTCGGCCGGTCCGGACGACGGTGGCACGCCTCCGGAGTGATGCTGAAAATTGTAAGTGTTTACTTACATTTTTCGGCCTTGCGGCGGCTGGCCCCGAGCGAAGGGGCTAGGGTTGCGCCCCGATGAAGCACGCGATTTTCGTCTCAGCTGCCGCGGTGGTGGCGTTCGCTGGTTGTGGGCGCACGCTCGCGATCTGCGTCTCCGCGACCGACTGTGATCCCGGTCAGACCTGTTCCGCGAATGGGTGTGTCGATGCGCTGATCGCCCGCGACGGTGGCTTCGGTGGCGGTGCCTCGGGTGGCGGCTCTGGCGGCGGTGGCGGTGGTGTTGGTGGCGGCGCTGGCGGTGGGTTCGGCGGTGGCTCGGTTGGCGGCGGCGGTGGCGGCTTCGGCGGTGGTGCTCCGATCGGCGGCGGCTTCGGTGGTGGGTCACCGATCGGCGGCGGTGGCGGCTTCGGCGGTGGGTCACCGATCGGTGGTGGTGGCGGCTTCGGCGGTGGTTCCCCAATCGGAGGCGGCTCGTTCGGCGGAGGCGGTGGTTCCTTCGGCGGAGGTGGCGGGTTTGGTGGCGGTGCAGTTGGTGGCGGGTTCGGCGGCGGCGCAGTCGGTGGCGGATTTGGTGGCGGATTTGGTGGCGGCTTCGGCGGTGGTTTCGGCGGCGGCGCAGTCGGCGGTGGCTTTGGCGGTGGCGGCTTCGGCGGCGGGTTTGGCGGCGGCGCAGTGGGTGGCGGCTTTGGCGGTGGTTTCGGTGGCGGCGCAGTTGGTGGCGGATTTGGCGGTGGTTTCGGCGGCGGAGCGGTGGGTGGCGGCTTCGGCGGCGGAACTCCAATCGGCGGCGGCACTCCGATCGGCGGCGGCGGTGGCCCGGTCTGCATGCCCGGCTTCGCTGACTGCGACCTGAACCCGAACAACGGTTGCGAAACGAACCTCAACACGCCGTTCAATTGCGGCTTCTGCTTCAACCGCTGCCCGACGGTCGCGAACGCGACCTCGACCTGTTCGATGAGCATGTGCGGCTTCACCTGCCGCCCGGGCTTCGCCGACTGCGACGCGATCACGGGCAACGGCTGCGAGGCGAGCTTGAGCGCCCCGACGAGCTGCGGCTCGTGCACCAACGTCTGCTCGATGAGTGATTCGTGTAGCAGCGGCATGTGCGTCGGCTGCCCGATGACGCGGCAGCTCACGCTCAACACCACCTCGATGGGCACGCTGCCGGTCGGCAGCACCGGCGTGCTCGCGCCTCCGACGTGTTCGAACATCTCGACCGGCATCGAAGACGTGTGGCGGCTCGACATCACCGTGCCGGCGTCGGTCACCATCGAGACGCAGAACTCCTCGCTCGACACGGTGCTCTTCGTGCGCGCGGCCTGTGGTTCGACGGCAGACCTGGCGTGCAACGACGACATCCCCGGCGGCGGTCAGCTCAGCAAGCTCACCGTCTCGCTGCAGCCCGGCACGTACTTCGTGATCGTGAAGGAATGGCGGCCGACCAACAACATGGCGCGGCAGTACTCGCTCTCGGCGACGGCGGTGACCAACACCACCTGTTCCTCGAGCACGGTGCTCACTCCCGGAGTGACGATCAACGGAAACTCCGCGAACGGCATCACGCCGAGCAGCGCGTGCACGGCAGCCGCGGGCGGCGAACTCTTCTACCGCCTCGACGTTCCGCCCAACACGCGCGGCGAAGTGCGGGTGACGCCGGCGGGCACTTCGAGTCTCACCACGCGCCTCAAGAATTCCTGCTCCGCGGCGACGTGCCTCTCGGCGACCCAGGGCGTGACGCAGCAGGTGGTGACCTTCGACAACACCACCGGCGCGACGCAGAGCATGTTCGTCTCGGTCGCCTCGACGGCGTTGAATCAGAACTCGGCGTTCACCATCGCCGCGACGTTCGTGATGCTCCCGCCGCGGCCGTATTTGATCACGCCGATCACCGCGAGCTGCGACGACCTCTCGATGCAGCCCGACCTGATGGGCTTCGGCACGATGCCGCAGTTGTCCGACGACGTGACGACGTCTGCGCTCGCGCTGCCGTTCGCGTTCTCGTATTGGGCGACGCCGGTCACGCACTACTCGGTGTGCACCAACGGCTTCGCGCAGCTCCACACCTCAGCGGCTGGAGCGACCAACAATTCCTTCCAGAACCTGCCGCTGCCGAACTCGACGTTGCCTAACGGTACGGCCGCGCTCATGTGGTCCGACCTCGTGCCTGGCAGCATGGCGAGCAACATCCGCGTGCTGACGACGGGGCTGGCGCCCAACCGCAACTTCACCGTGCAGTGGACCGACTTCGCGTTCCTGCAGGGCGGCATGGGGCAGGAGCGCATGACGTTCCAGCTCAAGCTGTTCGAGACGACCAACGTGCTCGAGTACCACTACTGCTCGATGCAGTTGAACGGCGGCAACATCGATCAGCTCACCGGCAGCATCTCGACGATCGGCGTCGAAAATCTGAACGGCACCGACGCGATTCAGCACTCGCACCGCACGGGCAACAGCGTCTTCGGCGGTCAGGGACTGCGCTTCACTCCGCAGCCTTGATGCCTTCGACGTCGATGATCGTCAGCTCGGGGCGCGACGCAAAACGCACGCGCGGCAGGTGCGGCTCGAAGCCGAGCCCGCGGTTCACGGAGAGGGTCGTCTTGCCGACGGTGCTCAGCCCCGACTCGTATTTCTTGTCGTAGCGGCTCATCGTCACCAGCGCGCCGTAGAAGGGCAGGGCGATCTGCCCGCCGTGCGTGTGGCCCGCGAGATAGAGGTCGGGCTTGGGGTCGATGTCTTCGACGAGATCTGGCGTGTGGAACGCGAGGACCACGAACGCGCCTTTCGGCGCCCCAGCGATGCAGTCTGGGAGCGCATCGAACGCGTTGAACGCCGCCCCGCACACCGCGAGCGTTTCGTTCTCGAGAATCACCGGCCCGCGCTGAAGCTCGATCGCCACTCCGCCGCCGAAGAGATCGAGCGCACCCCAGCGGTACACGTCGTGATTTCCGCGCACCGCGACGCGAGCCAGCCGCGCGTTCATCGAGCCGAGCGTGGTGCGCAGCAGCTTCAACGAGCCGGCGTCGTTCAGGCTGTCACCGGTGAAGACGATCAGATCGGGCTTGGCCGCTTCGACCTCGGTCACGAGCCGCGTCAACGCGCGACTGTTGCGATCGAGGTGGAGGTCGCTGAAGTGCGCGATGCGCAGCTTCTTCCCCTTCGGCCACTTCTCGGTCGTCACCGTGACGTGCGTGACCTCGAGCCAGTCGGCTTCGATCAACAACCCCCACAGAAAGCACACGATGCCGAGCGCCGAGACGCCGAGCGCGATGCGACTCACCCAGCCGAGCGGCTTGCGGCGTGCGCGCCGAATCAGCGCGACCACCGAGAAGGCCAGCGAGAGAAACGCCAGCACCAGCACCACCATCACCCGCACGTATTGAGGGTTCATCGCCGCGGTCCGCGAGGCTGCGGTGGCTGCGCCGTGCGCGGGTCTTCAGGCCACGAGTGCTTCGGGTATTGCCGCATCAGCTCACGGCGCACCGCGGGGTAGTGGCGATCCCAGAAGCCGGCGAGATCGGTCGTGACCTGCACTGCGTTGTAGTTCGGCGCGAGCAGGTGCAGCACCAGCGGTGTGCGGCCGACCATCGGGCCCTTCACCATTCCGAAGAAGTCTTGCAGGCGCGACTCGATCCACGGTGGCTTGCCGGGTTCCCACGCGATCTTCACGGTGCGACCGCCGGGCAACGTGAGCTGCGACGGCGCTTCGCGCGCGAGCACCTGCGCCTGCTGCGGCGTGAGTCGTGACTGGAGCGCATCGAGCAGGCTGGCTTCCTCGAGCTCCTTGAAGGACCGAAGACCGACCGACATTCCCGCGATCGTCTCGTTGATGAACTTCGTGTCGGGCGTGGGGAAGTTCAGCTCCGGGTAGCCAGTGCGCATCGTGTCGACGCGGCACTGCCAGGTCACGAGTCGCTCGGGTTCGACGAAGACGTTCGCTCCGGCTTCGATGGCGTGCTTCGCCAGCAGCGCGCTCGTCTCGTCGCTCGCGGGCGCCGGCTGACGCGTCTCCTCGAGCGTCACCGCGCCGTAGGTCAGGCGCGTCACGCGATCGACGCGCTTGTTGGTCGCATTCCATTCGAGGCGATCCACTTCACCGAGCGAATCGGGAGCAACCTCGAGCAACCACTCGGCCTCGATCTGCGACGCGAGGCGAACGAACACGCCGCCCTTCTTCTCTTCGGCATCGACCGCGACCATCAGCTCGGCGTCGTGCACGACCGACGCGGGGTCGAGCGTCGCCGCGCCACCGGCAGAGAGAACGATCTCCGGTGCACGCGGGCGCCTACGGCGCGCGACGCGATCGGGGTAGCCGGCGAGCACCGAGCGCATCAGCGACGAATCGCGCTCGGCGTTGGTGCGTGGCGCCTGCGCCTTGTTTCCATCGAGCACGCGGCCGAGTTGTTTGGTCACGCGATCAACCGAGCTCATCGCGCCTTGATCGAGCCCCGCCGAGCGCGCACCGCCTCGCTGCCCCTGCTCATAGCGCTCGAGCAACTCGAGGAGATCCGACGGGCCGCTCTGCGCGTGCGCCGATGCACCGCTGCTGCCGAACTTCGCACGCGACTCGAGGCGGATGTCGCGTTCTCCGAGCAACGCGGCGAGCGTCGCGCCATCGCGGGCGACTCCGAGGTTCTCGGCTTCGACGACGAGGCGCGCGAGGCGTGGATGCAGCGGAAATTGAAGCAGCCGTTTTCCGATGGTGGTGAGGGCTCCGGCTTTGTCGATCGCGCCGAGCGAGTGGAGCAGTTCGTCGGCTGCGGCGAGTGACGAGGCCGCGGGCGCCTCGAAGAACGAGAAGTCGTCGAGCTTCGTCACGCCCATGGCGCGCAGCGCGAGCGCGGACTCGGTGAAGTCGAGCCGGCGGATCTCGGGCGCGTCGACCGCGGGCCGGCCTTCGAAATCGCCCTTCGTGTACAGGCGCAGGCACGTACCAGCGCGCGTGCGGCCAGCGCGACCGGCGCGCTGCGTCGCCGAGGCTTTGGAGATCTTCGCGAGCTTCAGCGTCGGCATGCCGCTCCACGGCGAGTGCGATGCGACCCGCGCGAGGCCGCAGTCGATGACCGCGGCGATGCCTTCGATGGTGACCGAGGTCTCTGCGACGTTGGTGGAGAGGATCACTTTGCGCTTCGCCGACTGCTTCAGCGCGCGGTCCTGCTCCTGCGGCGAGAGATCGCCGTGCAACACGTGCAGTTCGAGGTTCTGCCGCTTCGCGAAGTCGTCGCAGGTCTCGAGCGCGCGGCGGATCTCTCCAGCGCCGGGGAGGAAGACGAGCACGTGGCCGTCGAGCTCGGTCTGCACCAGACGCTTCAAAGCGGCGAGCACCTGTTGATCGAGGAAGCGATCGTCTTCTTTCTCGAGGTACTCGATGGCGACGTCGAAGCGACGGCCTTCACTGCGCAGTCGCGGCGCATCGCCGAGCCAGGTCGCGATCGGCGCGGCGTCGAGCGTGGCCGACATCACCAGCAGCTTGAGATCTTTGCGCGCCCCGAGTTGCAACCGGCGCAGCATCGCGAGCGCGAGATCTCCCGCGAGGTGACGCTCGTGAAATTCGTCGAGCAGCACGATGCCGACGTCGCGCAGCAGCGGGTCGCCGACCAGCCGACGCGTGAGAATTCCCTCGGTCACGAAGCGGATGCGCGTCTGCTTCGAGACCTGCTCTTCGAAACGAACCTGGTAGCCGATGGTCTGGCCGGGGCGTTCGTTGCGTTCTTCGGCGACTCGGTTGGCGGCGAGGCGGGTCGCGAGTCGCCGCGGCTGGAGCACGACGATCTCTTTGTCACCCGCGAGGCCCGCATCGAGCAGCGCGGGCGGAACGCGGGTGGTCTTGCCGGCGCCCGGTGGCGCTTCGAGGACGAGCGCTTCCCGGGTGCGCAATGCGGTCGTGATTTCCGGGAGCAGCGCGTCGATCGGGAGATTCAGCAACGGGACGCCGGATAGCACCGTCAGTTGGTGATGAGCACGTTCGTCTCGCGTGCATGTTTGTCTGAACGCCCTCGCGTCACCGGATGTTCGCTCCGTGCATCGGAGTGCCCGGCCGACTCGGCCCTACACGCAAGCCATAACGGTCCTAAGGTAGCCACTCCCGGGCGACCGGGTACGCGACGCGTCGTTCGTCTCTCGCAGAGGAACGTCGCGCTCCCACTGCCGCTCTGCCTCATCGCAGGGCGGTAAGAGAGGCCGTAAAAAAACCGATGGCCTGGTCACTCGGGCGCTCCGATGGACGGAGCGAACTCGGAACACGCTAGAACGCGCGCATGACCTGGAGCGACCTCGCGAAGCTCTGGGAAAAGACTGCGCACCCGCGAATCGCCCAGCTGTGTGACTCGATCGATCCCGGCGAGCCGTTCGTCGGCGACACCGACGCGTGGATCGTCGCTGCGCGAAAGCTGAAGACCGACGACTTTCCGGGGCGCGGGCCACTGCTCGCGACGTTGCTCGACGGAAAGCTCGATGAGGTTCGCCGCAAGCTCGAGGCGATCTCGAAGTGGAGAGATCCGCGTCTCGACGCCGTGCTCGAGCGTGCGCTCACCGAAGTGCCGTGGTCATCGAACACCTCGCGCGTGTGCTGGGGCTCCCTCTTCGCGCTCGTCACCGCCTCGGGAAATCCGCGCTTCACTGTGCTCCAGAAATCACTGCCGAGGACGTGGCAGGTCCGTTCCGCGCAGCGCGAGTGGCTCGAGGCTCGTTTCGCCGATGCGGTAACTGCGTTGCCCGAAGCGCCAGGTCCTCTGACCGAAGCGCAGGAAAAACAGCTCGACGCTTTTCAGAAGACGCTCGCACCGAAGAAGTCGAAGCCGCCCACCACGAAGAAGAGCGCCATCGATTTCATCGCGGTCTACGCGAGCCCCGCGGACGATGCGCCGCGCCTGGTGCTGGCCGACGCGCTGATGGAAGCCAACGATCCGCGCGGTGAGTTCCTCTCGCTGCAGCTGCGCGCGAACAAGTCGAGCGCCGATGCGAAGCGCGAGAAGGCGCTGTTGAAAGCGCACCAGAAGGAATGGGTCGCCGCGTTCGGCCCTTCGCTTGGTGCGCAGGTCGAATGGCGTCGCGGTTTTCCGAGCGCAGGCCTGGTGAAGTTCAAGAACCCTGCCGAGGTCGCGAAGTTCGGCTCGCTCGCCGAGTGGGCGACGTTCGAGAAGCTCGAGTGGTCTCCTGCGCGTTCGCCCGAGCACGCGGCGGCTGCCGGCCACATCGGGCCGGCGTTTCGACACCTCACGCACGCGGTGAGTGTGCACGTCCCCACGTTGCTCGCGTCGAAGACGACTTACGCCTTGAGGTCGCTCCAGGCCTGGGTGGGGACGACCGATCGCATTCACGAGTTGCGAAAGTCGGGGCTGCTGCCGAAGCTCGAAGCGCTCGCGATCGACGACTCCACGCAGACCGCCGACTGGATCGAAGCGGTGAGCGAATGGCCGGCGTTGCGCGAGTTCGGAATCACCGCGACCTATCCGCCGACGTTGCTGCACGTGCTGGCGCGCGCTGAGCGCATCTCCACGCTGGAACGCCTTCGCTGGGGCAATGCGCTGGTCTTCCACCGTGACGCGAAGGGGCACTTCGGTCGCGTCGAGCTTCGCGACTTCCGCGGTTCGTACGGCCTGGCGGATCAGTTTTCGCAGCTGCCCGAGGGCTGCATCACCGAGTTCATCGAGCCTCCCGACGCGCACTGGCTCACCGGTCCACTGGGGCGAGAGCTCGAGCGCATCTCCAGGAAGCAGAGCGGGGCGCAGTCGATCGCTGCCGCGGCCGCGCGTCATCTCGATCTCAACGGCGTGTTGCACCTCGTCGTCGATCGAGATCGCATCGTGGTCGGCGATGGCCGTTCGGTGCGCGTGGTCGACGCGAAGACCTTCGAGGTTCAGAAGTCGGTCACTTCGCTCTGGAACTGCGTGCCCTCGGCGCGTGACGTGATGATCTTCGCCAACGACGTGCGAGTGCGCAGCTTCGACTCGACGGACGAACGCGTGGTCTTCACCGACGCCGACATCAAATCGGTCTCGCGCAGTGATGACGGTTCGCGCTTCGCGGTGAGCAACGACAACAAGGTGAAGGTGGTCGACGCGGCCACGGGCGAAGTGTTGCTGCAGACCGCGGGCGCGCACCCGGCGCTCGATCTCACCGGCAAGCTCCTCGTCGTGACGCGCGGGCAACAGCTGGTGCTGCACGACGTCGACGCGGGCACGTCGAGTCCGCTCGACGGCTGGCCGGCGACTCCGATGTGGCTGCCCGATGGACGACGCGCGCAGTTGCTCGCGAACGAAGTGGTGATCACCGGTGAGCGCCCACTGCGCATCAAGAAGGACATGCTCGCCACCACGCTCGCCGGCAGCCGCGACGGCTCGCGCATCGCGGTGATCCACCCGGCGGAGTCGCTCATCTACGACGGCCGAACGGGTGCTCGTGTGGGAACCGGGCCGGGTGGGCTCAGAGGCGCATTCGACGCACGCGGGGTGCTGTTCGTCGCGACCGGCGACGCACTGGCGAAGTCGGGTCCATTCGGTTCATGATCGCTTCGTGCGACGCGCGTTGAGCATCATCACGCTCCTGGCGAGCGGCTGTCTCGAGCCCGCGCTCACGCAAGACGCCGGAGTGAACGACGCCGGCCCGGTGCACTGCTCACCGTTGACGTGCACCGGCTGCTGTCGCGGCGACGTGTGTCTGGGTGGCAACACCGACGACGCGTGTGGCTACGACGGGCGGAGCTGCAAGGCGTGCGCGGCGCAGCTGACCTGCAAGTCGCCGGGCGCGTGCTTCCTCAACGAAACGCTCGACGCCGGTGGAGAGGCCGTCATTCCGCCGGCCGTGTTGGAGCGCCCGAATGATCCGTTCACGGGACAGCCGCTCATCGACCCACCGCGAAACCGCTGCGTGTGGGTGTTCGGTTTTCCCGTTTGCGATTGACCTGACGGCTCAGGCTTCGGCTGAAGCCGACGCACCACGCGACTTCTTGCGCGACGCCGGCGGCGGCTCTTCGACGGGCGCTTCGCTGAGCTCCATCAGCTCGTCTTCGCTCGGCTCGTTGGGATCTGCGGGGTCGTTCTCGAGCAGCGGGTGATCGTCGTCGTCATCGACCTCGGCGACCGAGATGCGCGGGCCACGCTTCTTCGGCTTCTGCGCGAGGCCCGAGTCGTCGAGCAATTCCTTCAACGGAGCGAGCGCGGCCTGCGCCAACAAGCGCGCCTGACGGCACGGCAGCTCGAGGCGGCGCGCGACGGCGTCGAGCTCGTCACGAAGGGCCTGGAGCTCCGATTCGGGCAACGCCTCGGTGCTGAACACACCGCGCCACGTCGAGAACGCCTCGTGCAGTTGCTGCAGCGCCGGAGCGACCACCGCGAACGTGGGATCGCTGAACATGCGCTTCGCGTAACCGGTGTTGAGACGCTTCTCGAAGTCCACACAGAACTTCTCGAAGTCTTCGCGGTCGCAGCGGCGGAGCACGGGGATCTTCAGCTTCCCGTACAGCGCCTCGAGCAACGGAGCGCGCGCACCGGCCGCGAACGAGATGCCCGACTGCAGGCGCTCGACCGCGTCGACGGCGGCGTTCTGAAGCACACGCGCCTGATCTTCCTTCACGCCCTCGAGCTCAGGCAGGCGCAGCACGCGGGTCAGCAGATTGCCGATGCCCTGGCGCGCGTTGGCGACGCGCTGACGCGCCGTCTCGAGCCACGCCTTCTCGTCCTTGAGTCCCTGCTTCTTCGAGAGCTCCGCGCTGGCCGCATCGAGCCGTGCGTGAAGTTGTTCCGAATGCGCCACCAGGTCGAACGCGTCGAGCGGGGAAGTGATCATGTCTGTAGCAGGGCATAGCACTCTCGAAGGCCGAATCAGATCGGCACGTTCGAGCGCCTGAACCGATCAGGAGCCGCGACTCGAAGCGTGCGGGATCAACGCTTTGCCGGATGCACGTGATCAGAGATGTCGTTCGGCACCGGTGACTCGACCGCGAACCCGAGCTCGGGGTCGTCGAGCTTCAGCTTCCACGCGTGGAGCGCGATGCGGCCGATGGTCTGATCTTTCGCCGAACGCGTGCCGTACAACCAATCGCCGAGCAGCGGAAAGCCGGCGTCGGCGAGCTGCGCGCGAATCTGATGCGTGCGCCCGGTGTCGAGGTTGATCTCCAGCACCGCGAAGTCCGAATGCTGACTCATCTTCTTCCACGACAACCGCGCGCGTCGTGGCGTCGGAAAGCGCGTCGTGTAGCGGCGTGGATCTTCGGGGTGACGGCCGTACGGTTGATCGAGCGAAGCAGTGTCGGGCGGGTTGCCGAGCACCAACGCGAGGTAGGTCTTCTCGATGCGCTTCTCATCGAACGCGCGGTTGAGCGCGACCATCGCCTCGTCGGTCTTCGCGAGGAGCAGACAGCCCGTGGTGTCCTTGTCGAGACGATGCACGACTCCGGGCTCGTGATGGCCACCGACGTTGAGCCCGTCGAGCTGCGTCGACGCGCGCGCCACGATGCAGTCGGGCGTGTCTTCGACGACCACGCCGGCGGGCTTTTCGATCACCGCGAGCTCTGACGTTTCGTGCAGCACCTTGAGCGGCGGCAGCGTCTTCGTCTGCGCGATGCGCGGCGGCTTCGACGGCGGAGCGACGTCGAGCTCGACCACCTCTCCACCCATGATGCGGCGCAGCGGCTTCGCTTTCTTGCCGTTGACGCGCACCTTCCCCTCGGAGAGCAGCTTCTGGATCTGCTGTTTCGAATACCCGGGTAGCACCTTCACGAGAAACGCATCGAGGCGTTCTGGGGCATCTGCGGGCACCGTGAGTCGTCGCGCGGCCATCGAGCGCGCTGTATAGCTGGCCGCACGATGTCGAGTGAGGTTCGGGTTCGAGAAGCGACGGCGTCAGACGACGCGGCGATTGGTGAGCTGCTCGTGGAGTCGTTCGTCACGCGCTACGCGAAGAAGATGCCGGAAGTCGTGGTGAGCGCTCAGCGCAAGGACGAGCTGCGCGACGTGGCGAACAAGCGCGCGGTGGCGAAGGTGTGGGTCGCCGAGTTGAACGGCAAGGTGGTCGGCACCGTCGCGATGTGGCCGCCGGGAGCGCATCGCAGCGAGTCGTGGATTCAGGGCGCGGCCGATCTGCGCCACCTCGCGGTCGCGGGAACCGAAGCGGGGAAGGGCATCTCGAGCAAACTGATCGACGCCGCCGAAACCCACGCCCGCTCGCAGAAGTGGAACGGCGTCTGCCTGCACGTGCGCCGCGGAGCCCACGGCGTGCGCGCGATCTACGAGAAGCGCGGCTACCAGCGTCGAGCGGAAGGCGATCTCGACTTCCTGCCCGACGTGTTTCTCGAAGCCTTCTACTTGTCGTTCTGAGCTTCGTCCTTCACGGCGCTCAGGTTGGTGAAGCGGTGACGGTGCTGCGTGATGAGGTTCATCACCGCGACCGACGCCTCGTTGAGATCGTTCATCAGCGACTGCGTGCGGCCGTTGAGCAACGAGAACGAGACGAGCAACGGAATCGACGCGATGAGCCCGAACTGCGTGCAGTTCATCGCCTCGCCGATCGACCCCGCGAGAATGGTGGCGCGCTCGGCCGGCGGCGCATGGGCGACGGCTTTGAACGAGTCGATGAGGCCGTGCACCGTGCCGAACAAGCCGATCAACATCGCGGCGTTGCCGAGCATGGCGAGATAGCCGGTGCGCGCTTCGAGCTTCGGCGCTTCGCGCAGTGAGGCTTCGTCGAGCGCGGCCTGCACTTCTTCATCACCCTTGGGAATGTTGAGGAGCCCCGACTTCACGAGATTGGTGAGCGGCGTCGAGCGCTGCCCCGAGACGTAGCTGATGGCGCGATCGACATCGCCCGTCAGCAGGTGCTTCTTCAACCCGCGAATGAAGCCCTCTTTGTTGATGGCCGAGGTCGAGAAGAGAACGATCGCGCGCTCGATGGTGATGGCGAGGCCAGCCACGAACACGAAGGCGATCGGGTACATCGGCCAACCACCTTCGTTCCACGAGGAAGCGATGGCCGAAAACGTACCTTCCTCGTCCGCCACGGTTTCGGCGGCGAGCAGCACGGATGAAAGCAGCATGGGGACTCCTGGGGAGAAGAGGCGTGTCGCTGACACCGCTCTTCGAAATCAGTTCCCTCAGGCGAACAGAAAATCGAAAGCACCCGGTGCGGCGAGGGTTTCGAACACGGCGGTCGCTCCGGCGGCGTGCAATTGATCGCGCGTGAAGCCGCCGGTGGTGACCGCGAGTGACTCCGCTCCGATGGCAATCGCGGCGTCGACGTCTTTCGGAGTGTCGCCAATGATGACCACTCGGCCTTCTTTCACTCCGAGTTGATCGAGGCCGCGCTGCGCGCCTTTGCGGATGAGCTCGGGCCGCAATTCGTGATCGTCGCCGAAGCCGCCGAACGCGAAGGGCTCGAACAGCGACACGCGCTCGAGCTTGATCCTCGCACCTTCGCGCACGTTTCCCGTCCCCAGGCCGACGGCCATTCCGCGCTCGCGGCCTCGTTGCACCGCTTCGCGCATGCCGGCGTGCACGCGGTATTTCTCAGGCGGCGTGGCGTCGACTTCGGCTTGAAGGGCTTTCAAGTAGGTGGCGATCAGCGCGTCGATCGTGGCTTCGGTGACGTCAGCGCCGAGCGTTTGCAGACCCTGCCGAATGATCGCGCGGTCCGTCATGCCGGAAAAACTGAAGTGGCTGCACGCGTCGGCGCGGCCACAGTGCTCGGCGAAGGCGCGGTCGATGGCTTTGCGGCCCGCGCCGCCGGTGGTGATGAGCGTGCCGTCGATGTCGAAGAGCAGGACCGTGGGCTTCACGGCCCTGCTCTATCAGCTCAGCGGAAGTACGGCGTCGTCGCGGCGTCGATGCGACGAATCATGTCGTCGACGTACGGCTGCGACGCCACGGGGTACGCGTTGCGGTTGGTCGAGAAGTACGAGCGCGCCTGGGTGAGGGCGATCATCGCGTCGCCGTGCTGCATCTCCTTCAGCACGTTCACCATCACGCGCATGGTCTCCCACGAGCGGTTGCCGTCGCTGCCGAGCAGGCTGTCCTTGGCGACCTGAACGGCGCGAGCACGGAACGCCGCGTCCTGCACCGAGGGGTTCACCTGCGTCTCGTCACGCACGTTCGCGGGCTCGGTGAACAGGTTCAGCAGCAACACCGCGTTGTAGTAGTTCGCGTACGCCGCGGCGTTGGGGCTGAGCGCGGTGACGTCGGCGCGCAGCGGAGGAGCGACGTCGCCAATCAACGCGTTGAACGCCTCGAGCCGCTGCGCCTCGGTCGCCGGAGCGCGCACGTAGCGCGTCACCGAGAACACGTCGGCGAAGGTGAGATCGCGCTCGCCCTTGAGCTGCTTCGTCATCGCCGCCTTCCAGCGCACGGCGACGTCGGTGGTGAGCGGGTTGGCGCCCTGGTCGAAGCGATCGCACTGCGCGTCGACCGTGGTGCTCTCGTCGGTGCAGAACGCCTGCGTCGGCGCGTCGGGCGAGAGCCCGTAGAGGTACTTCACCGCGGCGACGTCGTACGCACCGGGCGTGGTGAGACGAACCGCGTCGGGCTCGGCGTTGTAGTCCATCACCGAGCTCACGCTGAGCGAGCCCTTGAAGTTGTGGCGCAGACCGAGCGTGTGGCCGACCTCGTGGAGGATGACCTCGGTGATGTACTTCTCGATGAACTCCTTGCGCGTCATGCCCGCGGGAATGACGGCGTTCGGCGCTTCCCAATCGCAGAGGTGCTGATCAGGCATCGCGGCCCAACCGAAGCGCGCATGCGGACGAGCGGGCGACGAGAAGTTGCTCTGCACGGTCATGCCGAACGGCGACGGATCGAGGCCGGGGATCAACGGCCCGCCCGGGTTGAACAGCGACTGGTTGCAGCCGCAGTCGTGCGCGGGGCTCGAACCGTTGCGCGGAATGTTGGTGGTGAGCGCGAAGTCGGCGCCGTTGTCGTTGGTGTCGTTGCACGCGAACGCGTCGGTGCGGCCCACCGCGCTGCTCGACGACGTCGCCGGCGCCTGGCGCGACTCGTTGCAGTTGGTCGTGCCGTAGCCGAGGAGATCGCCGACGTTCGCCGTGGGGCACGCGCCAGTGAGCGCGGTGTTGCCGAAGACGAACGCGACCTTGCCCGACGTGCCCGAGATGTTGATCGAGCTGCTGAGGTTTGGAGTGGGAATCGCCACGCCCGCGCCGCCGTCAGACGACGTCGCGATCGCGAGGCCGACAAGGAAGTAGCCGCCCGCGGGAATCGAGCCGCTCAGCGGAATCACCTGCCACGACGTGCCGTTCGCCGAGCCGTACTGCAGCGAGTAGCCGTTGAGCGAGAACGCCGCATTGCTGCGGTTGTGCAGCTCGACGAAGTCCTGGTTGAAGAGACCGGTGACGGAGTTGCCGCCGAACACCTCGGAGATCACGATCGACGGGGCGCACGTCAGACCAGGCGTGCCGGCATCGGTCACCGGCGTTCCAGCGTCGACGACGGGCGTGCCTGCATCGAACACCGGCGTTCCCGAATCGACGACCGGCGTGCCCGCATCGACCACCGGCGTGCCCGCATCGACGACCGGAGCGACCCCTGCGTCGCCCGCGGACTGCAGCGCGGCCTCGAGGAAGACCGACGAGAAGTAGACCGACGCGCCGCGAATTTCTCCGGTGTTCGGGTTCTCGCGCCAGTTGGCAAAGGCGAGCCCGAGGCCGGGGTTGGTGTCGACCACCACGAAGTTCTTGTCGTCGTCGCCGAACGAGTCAGCAGCGGTGGTCGGCACGACGGTGAACACCGGGAAGCCGAACGCATCGTTCCAGCCGGTGATGCCTCGGGAGATCGCTCCTTCGACGTCGATGCCGGCGAGGCGCGGGTCGGCCTTCAAGCGATCGACCGCCTGCGAGATGCGCCACTGCACCGGCTGCATGCCGGGCTTGATGTTCCACTTCACGACGTTCTGCTTGGTGCGTGCTTCGTTGGGCACGTACTGCACGTTGCTGCTCTTGAAATAGAAGTCGCTGCTGCTCTCGCTCGCGGCGAAGCCGGCGCTCTCCTGGTAGCGGCGCAGTGAGATCGCCATCGTGCCCGATCCGCGGAACGGCTGATCGAACGACAGAATGCCGGCGCCCGGCGCTTCGGAATAACCGGTGAAGACCTGCTCGTACGCCACGCCATCGGCGAGCGTGCGGAAGCGCTGCAGGAAGCTCAGCTCGACCTCGAAGCGCACCTGGTAGCTCGAGGCGAACGAGTCACCCATCATCTCGAAGCGGTTCAAGCCCGCGCTGGGGTCGATGAGCACGAAGTTCTGCGAGCCGCTCTGCGCGTTGAACGGCGCGTAGGTGGTGATGATGGGGTACGCCTCGACGACGAGCTGCGGGTCGAGCGTGTCGCTCCACTTGGTGCCGTTGGTGGCGTCGAACACGTAGAGCTTGTCGTTCTGAATCTTGAACTGCACCACGCGGGTACCGAGCGAGCGCGCGGCGTGCAGCGCTTCGGCCGGGTGCCACTGCGTGAGGTACGCCGACATGAACCACTTCTGCGAGAGCTGCGACTTGTTGATCGCCAGGTAGAAGTTCTCGTTGTTCGCCGTGGTGTAGCCGTCGGCGCTGGCGTCGGCGGTGAGGCCCTGACGCGCGACGCGCACGAACGACTGCTCACCGAGGGGCTCGCTGATCACCAGCTCCGAGGAACCGCACGCCGAAAGCACTGCCGCGGCCGCGAGGACGACTGCGAAACGTTGCGATGAATTGGGGAACATGCGCCCAGAACCCACCTCGACCCGGACGTGTGCACCTCAGCCGTGGGAACGGAATTCCTGAATTTGTTTGCGCACCTGCGGGGTGTCGCGTGTCACTGCTGAGCGACGTTCAAACGCGTCGAGACTCGCTCGGCCCATTCGGGTTCGAGCTCGACGCACGCGATCTGACGACCCAATTTCTGCGCGGCGGCGGGAATCGAGCCTGAGCCGGCGAACGGGTCGATCACCAGGGTGCCCGGTTTGCTCCAGGTGCGCAGGAGCGGCTCGAGCACGCCGAACGGTTTGTGGTTGGGGTGGCTGCCCCAGCGCTCGGCTTCACCGTCGTCGTCGTAACCGGCGACCGCGGCCCACGGAATCGCGGGAGCGTCGAACGTCGAGAGCGGAGCAGCCGTGCGTGAATAGACGAGCGCGGTCTCGACCACGCGCAGAATCTCTTCACCGCTGTTGCCTTCGCGCGTGCGCTTGCCCCACACGAATTCTCCGCGCACGTGCGACCACCCGAGCTCGCGGCAGACGGCGGTCATCGGTTCACGACCGAGCAGGTTCATCCACAAGACGATGGGCGCGTCGTCGGAGAGGTGCTTCACCGCGAGGCTGAGCCACGACTTCATGAACGTGCGGAACTCGCGAACGTCTTCGAAGCGGCGCACCGGCCCGCGATCGATCTTCTTGTCCTTCTTGTCGCGCAGGTCTCCGCCTTTGCGACGCCGGGTGAGCAGGCAGTACGGCGGGTCGCTGATCAGCGCGTCGGCTTTTCGCCCCGCGAGCGCGCGCTCCCACGTCTTCGGATCGGTCGAATCACCGGGGACGCAGACAGCCGACGGACGTTGCATGACGCGCGCGTGTATACCTGAGCCATGGTCACCGTTCGCGACATGAAGGAAGCCGATCTCGACGCGTCGTCGTTGCTCGCCGAGGAGTTGGTGAAGTTGCACCACTCGTGGGACCGCACGCGCTTCTTCATCGTGCCCGACGTGGCGAAGGGCTACCGCCGTTGGTTCGCGTCGCAGCTGGGCCAGGAAGGCGTGCTGCTGCTGGTCGCCGAATCAGACGGAGAGATCGCCGGCTACCTCTACGGCTCACTCGAAGATCGCAACTGGGCCGCGCTGCTCGACGAGCACGCCGCGGTGCACGACATTCACGTTTCGTCGAAGCACCGCCGCAAGGGCATCGCGAAGCAGTTGATGACCGCGGCCGCCGAGCGCTTCAAGAAGCTCGGCGCGAAGCAGGTGGTGCTCTCGACGGCGACGCAGAACGTCGAAGGACAGTCGCTCTTCAAGTCGGTGGGGTACAGACCGACGATGGTGGAGATGACGCTCGACCTGGGCTGAGATTCGGCCTCCATGTCGAGACGAGTCGATTTTCAGGTGGTGAACGTCTTCGCCGAGACGCGCTTCGGTGGAAATCAGCTGGCGGTGATCGAAGACGCGTCGAAGCTCCACGAGAGCGAGCTGATGGCGATCTGCCAGCAGTTCAACCTGTCCGAGACGACGTTCATCTTTCCCGCGCGCAATGGCGGCGCTGCGCGGGTGCGCATCATGAGCCCCGACGGCGAGATGTCGTTCGCCGGGCACCCGACGCTGGGCACGGCGTGGGTGGTTCGCGGCCTGAAGCGGGCGGGTGAGAACTTCTCGCTCGAGCTCAACGTCGGCCCGATTCCGGTGCGCGCCGAAGGCGACGTGTGGGAACTGAAGGCCAACGCCGGCACGTCACGCGCTGCGCCGAACAACGCGTCGCTCGCGCAGATGTTGAAGGTGCAGGAACACGCGCTGCTCCCCGGCGCGAAGTGGATGAACACGGGTTCGGAGCAGTTGTTGATTCCGATGCGCGACCCGCAGGCGCTCGCGGCGGTGAAGCCGGATCTCGACGGCCTGCGGGTGTACGGCTCGAACAAAGACGGACGGGCGAACGTGTCGCTGTTCGTCATTCACGGCTCGAGCGTGACGAGCCGCTACTTCTGGGTGAACCACTCGGAGATCCGCGAAGACCCGGGCACCGGCTCGGCCTGCGCGAATCTCGGAGCGTGGATGCTGGAGCGCGGAACGAAGGGGCCGGCGACGTGGCGCGTGGAGCAGGGGCACGCCACCGGTCGCGTGAATCACCTGCGGCTGCGAATCGACGAGCAGAACGGCGTGTACGTCGCGGGCCGCGTGATCCCCGTGATGCGCGGGACGCTCGAGCTCGACTGATCACTGCGACGGTGCGATTCCCGCTTCGAGCGGCAAGTCGCGCGACTGGCCGAGCGCCGGCAGCACGAGCGGAATGAACTTCCCGTCGTGCCACTCGACGAACGTCCACTCGGGTGAGTCGATGTCTTCGAACTCGATGCTGATTCTTCGCGGCAGCTCGCGATCGAGTTCCACCACCTTCACGGTGGCGTGGTTGATCTTCGCCGTGAACCCGACGGGCACTGGCAGCGTCTCGCTGCGCACCAGCCGCTCGAAGACGGTCTCCAGCATGCGCCCGTCGATCACCTCGAGCTCGATCGTCGAAGGTCCGGTGCGCGTGATGCGGTGGGCCCTGGGCGCCATCGAGAACACCAACCACGCGACGGATCTCGGCTTGCCGAACCACAGCCGCACCAGCGGCGGGTAGAGCGCGAGCGCCGGGTCTGGAGCGCTGAACAGCACCACGCGCTTGCTGAACGCCTCGTCGGTGATCGGAGTCTCGAGCGCGCTGGTCACCTGACCCTTCGCGAGAATGCCTCCGACGACGTACGACGCCGCCCAGCCGACGGGAGCGTGAATCACGTTGGTCAGAATCAGCAGCCGCACCGCCCACTTCTGACTGGTGATGGTGCGATCGGCGTGAGTGAAGATCACGGCGATGACGGCTGCTCCGCCGATGGACGGCATGAGCAGCAACCGGTTCAGCGGGAACGTCGCGACCACCGGCAGCAGCGACATCACCGCGCCGGCGATCAGCCACTTCACGTGTCGGCGTTGTTCGTCGGGCAAGCGCGGCCAGATCGCTCTCAACAGCCAACCCGTGAGCGCGACCGCGAGAATGCCGAGCGCCACCAGATACGGCCTGCTGGCGATCACCGCGAGCCAGAGATCAGACGCGATGCCGAGGAACTGCGCGCCGATCAACGCGAGCATGCGACCCGGCGCAGCGGTGACGAACCCGATCGGATCGCGCAGCGGGTCGAGGTAGATGCCCGAGCCCGCCGCGCCCGACTCGGTGAGCTTGTAGGTGATGACGTAACCGACGCCGAGCAACGAGACGGGCAGCAACGCCTTCGCGCGTGCCTTCCAACCGTCGCGCGCTCCGAACAGCTCGTACGCGCCGAGGTAGGCGAGGGCGCCGATGGCGGTTTCTCCCGCGGAGAGCCCGAGCGCGAAGAACGGCAGCGCGTACCAGACGTGACCCTTCTGATCTTCGCGAGCGCGGAGGTGAAGCAAGAGGCCGATCAGCGTCGGCACGGTCGCCAGGAGCGAGTTGCGATTGGCGATCCACATCACGACCATCCAATGCACGTCGTCGAGCGCGAAGAGCAGCATCGCGAGTGCAGTCGCCGTCGTCGCCGGAGCGAGCCAGCGGCGATCGGCGTCGGGCGGCTCGAGCGTGCGCCGGTAGAGCTGATTGACGACCAGCACCAGCGCGAGCCACCACAGAATCGAGTGCAGGTGCTTGAGCACGTCGTTGCGGCCGAGCACCGCGTGTTCGGCGCGCGCAACCGCCGTGCTCAGCGGGCGAAAGAACTGAAAGCGCAGGTTCGGCCACGCCCACCACGGGTAGGGGCCGTCGACGATGAGCTTGCTGGTCTCTTTCGGGTCGCCGTTCGCGAACGAGAAGAGATCGCCGCCGATCTCCGGCGCGAGGTTCTCGAGCTTGATGCCGTGGAAGTAGTCGTCGACCAGCAGGCCCGCCCACAGCGACGGCGCCGCGACGAGCGACGCGACGAGCAGGGCGATCACCGGCGCTCGCGCGCGGAGCAGGTTCACCACGAGCGCGATGCTATACGCGCCGCATGAATTCGCTGCTGTTGATCGCATGCCTCACCGCCGCTCCGCCGTTGACGACGATCTCCGAGCAATCGGGGTTCACGAAGACCGGCCGCGGCGACGAGGTCGAGAAGCTGTGCGCCGAGTTTCCGAAGCGCTACCCGGGCAAGGTGAAGTGCGAGCGGTTCGGCACCACGCCGCTCGGGCGCCCGATGCTCGCGCTCATCACGCAGACCAGCGACGCGAAGAAGAAGCCGACGCTCATGTTGCAGGGCGGCATTCACGCCGGAGAGATCGACGGCAAGGACGCGGGCTTCTGGCTCTTGCGTGAATTGCTCGACGGCAAGGTCGCTCCCGGCGCGTTGCAGAAGATGACTCTGGTCTTCGTGCCGGTGTTCAACGTCGATGGGCACGATCGCGTCTCGCCCAACCAGCGACCCAACCAGCGTGGCCCCGAAGAAATGGGCTGGCGCGTCACCTCGCAGAACCTGAACTTGAACCGCGACTACGCGAAGGCCGACGCGCCCGAGATGATCGCGATGCTGAACTTCATGCATCGCATCGACCCGATCCTCTTCGCTGATCTGCACGTCACCGATGGAGCGAAGTTTCAGCACGACGTCTCGGTGACCTTCGAGCCGCGTCGCCTCGGGCCAGAGTCACTCAAGGCGTGGGGGCGCACGTTGAAGGCGGCGATCTTCCCGAAGATCGAAGCGCAGGGGCACCTGCCGGTCGACTTCTATCCCTCGTTCGACGACGGCGATGATCCCGCGAGCGGGTTCTCGTCGGGCTGGCCTCCGCCACGCTTTGGCAGCGCGTACTGGGCCGCGCAGCACCGCTTCGGCATGTTGGTCGAGACGCACTCGTGGCGGCCGTACGCGCACCGCGTGAAGACCACCTTCGACGTCTGCGTGACGTTGGTCGAAGAGACCGCCGCGCACGGCCTGGAATGGATGGCGGCCGCAAAGCTCGCGGACGACGCGACGCGCTCCATCGCGGGCACGCAGGTCACGCTGCTGTGGGACTCGACGCAGAAGAGCGAGCCGATCGACTTTCAGGGCTACGCGTACACGCGCACGAAGAGCGACGTGAGCGGCAAGTTCTGGGTGCAGTACGACGAGTCGAAGCCGGTGGTGTGGAAGATCCCCCTGCGTGACGAGCTCGCGCCGTTCGCGACCGTCGAGGCGCCGAAGGGTGGGTACGTGATCGCGGCTCCGGTTGCGGCGCTGATCGCTCCGAAGCTCGCTGCGCACGGCCTCAGCTTCACCACGATGAAGAAGCCGCTTCCGCAAGCGAGCGTGCAGTTGTTCCGCGGTGCGCCCACGTATCGCGCGACTTCGTACGAGGGCCGGCAGACGGTCACCATCAAGGGCGCGTGGACCGACGGCACCGAAGATCTCCCCGCGGGCTCACTCTTCGTGCCCATCACGCAGCCGCACGCCGACTTCGCGATGCATCTGCTCGAGCCGACGCTGCCCGACTCGTTCGCGTCGTGGGGTTTCTTCAACGCGTACTTCGAGCAGAAGGAATACCTCGAGGACTACCTGACCGAGGCGTTCGCGCGCGAGCAGCTGAAGGACCCGGCGGTGAAAGCGGCGTTCGACGAGAAGCTCAAAGATCCCGCGTTCGCCAAAGACGCCGAAGCGCGGCTGGCGTTCTTCGCGGCGAAACACCCGAGCGCCGACGCGCGACTCGGCGTGTTGCCGGTGTACCGCGTGGCTACCCCGCCAGCTTCGAACTGATGAAGAACTGGTAGTTCGCCTCGAGCCCGCCATCGACGTTGATGGTGGTGCCGTTCACGTACTTCGCCTCGGGCAGACACACCCACTCGATGCACTCGGCGATCTGATCGGCGGTGGCGATGTAGCCGCTGGGCACCATGCCCTTGAGCTGGCTCACCATTTTTTCCCACTGCACCTCGCCCACGTAGAAGCGCGAGCTGTCGGTGTCGATGTAGCCGGGGTTCACCGCGTTGACGCGAATGCCGTCGCTGGCGAGCTCGCACGCGAGGTACTTCACGAGAATTTCCATCGCGCCCTTCATCGCGCCGAGCATTCCGTGGAAGGGGAGCGCGATGCGGGAGTCCATGCCCGACACCATCACGATGCGCGCGCCGCGGCCGGTCATCAGCGGCTGTGCGAGCTGGCAACCGTAGAGGAAGGTCTTCACGGTCACGTTGAACGTCTTGTCCATCTGGTGGAGCTTGGTGTCCATCAGCGGGGCGAAGCGCGTCGAGGCGGCGTTGGCGACGAAGACGTCGAGGCCTCCGAACTCGGTCTTGATGCGCTCGAAGACCGCGCCGAGCGATTCGGGTTCGAGCTGATCAGCGACCACCGTCACGCACTTGCGGCCGAGCGCGGCGACTTCCTTCTCGAGCGACTGCGCGGCTTCGACGTCGCGCCGGTAGGTCGAGACGATGTCGTAGCCCTTCTTCGCCAGCCGAAGGCTCAGGGCGCGGCCGACGCCGCGGCTGCCGCCAGTGATCAACGCCACGCCAGAGGAGGAGGTGGTCATGCGTCGGCCAGTTAATCCAGCAGGGCTCGGAAGTGTGAAAGAGTCATGTGTCCGATGGCCAACGTTGACTGGCAGAAGTTGTTCGAGGCGGCCGAAACCGCTCGCAAGAAGGCGTACGCGCCGTATTCGAAGTTCCAGGTCGGAGCGGCGCTGCTGTGCACCGATGGCAGCATCGTCCCGGGCTGCAACGTCGAGAACGCGAGCTACGGGCTGACGGTGTGCGCCGAGCGCAACGCGATTGCCCGCAGCGTGATCGAGCAGAAGAAGATCGCGGCGGTGGCGATCGTGGTCGATTCGCGCGAGCCGACTCCGCCGTGCGGCATGTGCCGGCAGGTGATCGCCGAGTTCTGTGACGACGCCACGCCGATCGCGTCACGCACGGTGTCGGGCAAAGAAGCGCAGTGGACGCTCGGCGAGCTGCTGCCGCACGCGTTCAGGCGCTCATTCCTCTGACGTTCATTTCGATCGGCGAAGCGGCGAGCGTGTCGAGCATCTCCGACAGGCGCTCCAGATCGATCGGCTTGGTGAGGTACGCGTCCATGCCCGCGTCGAGGCAGATCTGATCGTCGCCCTTCATCGCGTTGGCGGTGAGCGCGATGATCGGCAGACGGCGCGCACCTGGAGCTTCGGTCAGCCGAATGCGGCGCGTGGCCTCCAGGCCGTCGAGCACCGGCATCTGCATGTCCATCAACACCGCGTCCCACGACTCGCGCTCGACGGCGGCGATGGCGAGCGCTCCATCGGTGACGTGCACCACGCGATGGCCGAGCCGCTCCACCAGGCGCTGCGCGAGCCGCGCGTTGATGGCGTTGTCCTCGGCGAGCAGCACCTTGAGCTGACGCGGCGCGCGCGTCGGAGCGCTGCGCGGAATGGCAGGGCGTGAGGCGGAGCCCGACTCGAGCGCGGCGATGGCCGACCGCAGCTCGGCGAGCGGCACCGGGCGCGTTAGCGAACGGCGGATGCCAGCCTGCTCGAGCTCGTGGCCGGTGACGCGTGACGTGGTGCGCGTGAGCAGCAGTCGCGGAATCTCGCGCAGCGTCGCTTCTTGCTGCATCGCTTCGGCGAACTCGGTGCCCGTCGACTTGCCCAATTCCTGCTCGAGCACGAGCAGCTGCGGCGGCGCGTCGAGCATGGCGTGCATCGCCGTCGAGCCACTGCAGGTGTCGACCGTGAAGCCGAGCTGCGCCAGCTGCAAGCTCGTCGAGCGCAACGACGCCGCGTTCTCTCCCACCACCAGCGCGCGCTTCGAGGCCGGAGTGGCGACCAGCGCGGGCGTGCTGCCGGCGACGGGCTCGAGCGGCAGCGAGACGTGGAAGGTGCTCCCCTTGCCGGGCGTGCTGTCGACGTGAATCTGGCCGTTCATGGCCTTCACCAGCTCGAGCGTGATGGTGAGGCCGAGGCCGGTGCCGCCGAAGCGGCGATTGGTCGAGCCGTCGGCCTGGGTGAAGGCCTCGAAGATGGCGTCGATGCGATCGGCGGGAATGCCGATGCCCGTGTCTTCGACGACGATGTGCAGGCCGCTCGCGCCGTTGCGCACGCGCACGCAGATGCTGCCGCGCTCGGTGAACTTCACGGCGTTGCCGACGAGGTTGGTGACGATCTGCCCGACGCGCACCGGGTCGCCGCGGTACTGGCCCGCGAGATCGGCGTCGTATTCGACCACCAGCTCGAGCCCACGCTGGTGCGCGCGGTTGGCCTGAATGCGCGCCGATTCGTAGACGGTCTGCGAGAGCGAGAAGGGCAGGTTCTCGAGCGCGAGGTGGCCCGACTCGATCTTCGAGATGTCGAGGATGTCGTTGACGATGGTGAGGAGGTTTTCGCCGGAGATCGACACCGCCTCGAGGTACTCGCGCTGCTCGGTGCTGAGAGAGGTCTCGAGCGCCAGCTTGGTCATGCCGAGAATGCCGTTGAGCGGAGTGCGGATCTCGTGGCTGGTGTTGGCGAGGAACTGTGACTTCACGCGCGATGCTGCGAGCGCCGCTTCACGCGCACGACGTTGATCGGTGATGTCCTGGAACGCGCCGTACAGACGCACCGCGCGCCCGTCGCGCACCTCGACCGTCGCTTGATGGCGGCACCAGCGGCGTCGGCCGGTCGCGGTGATGACCTCGAGCTCGAGATCGTACGGCCTCAAGTGCTCCATCGACTCGGCCATGTGCTTGCGCAGCACGTCACCCGATTCGGGCGCGTAGAAGTCGTTCAGCACGCCGAGGCCCGGGGCGTAGTCGAGCGGCACCTCGTAGATGCGCTTCACCTCGTCGCTCCACTGCACCGTGTTGGAGGCGATGTCGTAGGACCACGCGCCGATGTGCGCCATCGCGCCGGCCTGGCGCAGCTGCTCTTCCGACAGGCGCAGGCGCTGCGAGGTTTCCTGCAGCTCGGTGACGTCGGTGGCGGCGCCGTAGAAGAGGCCGTCGTCGAGCGCGCCGGTCCACGACAGCCAGCGCCAGCGACCCGACTGCGCGCGCACGCGGCACACCGACGTCGCCGCGTGGCCCTTCAGAATGCGTTCCTCGAGGATGGTGCTGAGCGCGGGCAGATCGTCGGGGTGCACCAGCGACGCGATCGGCCGACCGACGATCTCGTGGAGCGGGTAGCCGAGCTGGCGCGTGAACGACGGCGACGCCTCTTCGATCTCGCCGTTGGCGTTGACCACCGCGGCCAGCGTGTCGGACATCGAGAACAGCTGCTCGTAGCGAGTGGCTCGACGCAGCGCGCGCTCACGCTCGAGCTGCGAGCTCACCTCGACCGTCACGTCACGCGTCACGCCGCGCACGCGCACCGGCACTTCGTCGGCGTCACGCACCAGCTCGGCGATGGTGCGCGTCCAGATGCGGCGGCCGTCGATGGTCGTCAGCTGCGATTGCCACGCGGCCGTGGTGCCGGTGCCGAGCAGATCGCGCAGATGCCGTTCCTGCACGAAGCGATCGTCGGGCTCCATGATCACCATCGACGCTTCGAGGGTCTGCGTCTTTTCCTCGAACAGCCCGCCGTAGAGGCGATGCAGCTCGCGCGACCAGGTCATCTCGAGGTTGTGGAGCGCGAGCTCCCACGTACCCATGCTCGCCAGCCGCAGCGCTTCTTCGAGTGACTTGCGGTGCTCTGCGAGGCGGCGCTGCTGGCCCAGGCGCTCGAGCGCTACGCTGATCATGATCGCCAGCTGCGTCGCGGTGACGCGCTCTTCGGCGTCGAGCGTGCGGTCTTGCTTCGAGAGCGCGAGCAACAGGCCGTGCGTGCCCGCTCCGGAGTCGAGGGGCACGGTGTACAGATGCGAGTAGCCCCAGCTGATCAGCATCTGATCGAGCGCCGCTCCTTTCGGGTCGAGCACCACGTCGAGCTCGGTCAGTTCGCGGGTGATGAGCGCGCCGTAGCGCGTGTTCGACCAGTCGCCGAGGCCCCAGCTCAGCTCGCGCGACGGGCAGCGCAGCACCCAGCCGTTGGGCTCGTGCACCAGGAGCGCGCCGTCGTCGACTTTGAGCAACGCCGCCACCGCCGAAGTGCCGAGCCGTTCGACCTCGCGATCGTCGCGCGCGTGCAGGAGCCACGTCACCAGCTCGGACAAGTCGAGCGCGCGAGACGCCATCTGCTGCACGTCGGTGAAGCGCTCTTCGGCCTGCGCGGCGTCGCGTCGTTGCGCGAGCGCCCAGGTGAGGAAGGGCTCGAGCTGCGCGAAGTCAGTGGGGTCGGGCGCGGCAGAGCTGTGGAGCGCGCCAAGCGTGACGCCGTCGCGGGTGAACACATGCTCCCACCGGGTCGAAACCTGCGTCGTGGGTGTGGAGGGACCCCTCGCTTCGAGCCTGAAGGCGAGATCGGGCAAAGCCAGAACCACGCGGACCTGTTCAAGCGCGTCGTTCCAGCGCTCGGGCCGCGAGAGGAGATGGCAGAGCGCCGAAAGAGCCGCCGGGGTCACGCGCTGATCGTTCGCAATCGGCGGGCCAGCGGCAAGGTCACCCCTGTCGAAACAAGGGGTAGGCCACCGACACGTGTCATGCGCTGCGGCTTTTTCGGTGCTACCACCCGGCGCGATGTCCGCCGAAGCGCTCCCGCCGTGGGTGTTGATTTCAGTGCTGTTCAGCAGCTTCCCGATGGAAGACGCGCTGGCGCTCGCGCTGCACCAGGTGGCGCTCGATCTGTACAAGCGCGGTGACGGCGTGGGGCTGATCGATCACGGGCTGGCGCACGGCCGCGTGACCAACCCGCGCAAAGAAGCCGTGGTGGGCACCATCGCCGGCCCGGTGTTCGAGGCCGAGCTCGAGACGGAGCGCGGCAAGGGCGAGGTGCGCTTCATTCTCACGCGGCAGGGGCTCGACTTGATGTCGGCTCGCGCCGCTTCGGCTTCGCAGGCTCTCAACTGATTCAGGGAACGACATGAAACTGAACGTGCTGTTGCTGGAGGGAATCCACCCGGTCGCGGAGCAGGCGCTGGTGGCGGCAGGTCACACGGTGCGTCGCGTGGCAGGCGCGCTGAAGGAAGACGAGCTCATCGCGCAGCTCGACGGCGTGCAGGTGCTCGGCATCCGCAGCAAGACGAACGTGACCAAGAAGGTGCTCGACGCGTCGGCCTCGAAGGGGCTGCTCTCGGTCGGCGCGTTCTGCATCGGCACCAATCAGATCGCGCTCGAGCCGGCGATGAAGCGCGGCGTGGCGGTGTTCAACGCGCCGTTCTCGAACACGCGCTCGGTGGCGGAATTGGTGATCGCGGAGATCATCACGCTGAGCCGCGAGCTCGGCGATCGCAACATGGAGATGCATTCGGGCGGGTGGAAGAAGTCGGCCACCGGCTCGCGTGAAGTGCGCGGCAAGACGCTCGGCGTCGTGGGCTACGGCCACATCGGCACGCAGGTCGGAATTCTCGCCGAGTTCTTCGGCATGAAGGTGCTGTTCTACGACGTGGCCGCGAAGCTGCCGCTGGGCAACACGCAGGTGGTGCCGCACCTCGAGACGCTGTTGCAGCAGAGCGACTTCGTGACGCTGCACGTGCCCGAGACGCCGCAGACGAAGAACATGATCGGCGCGAAGGAGATCGCCGCGATGAAGAAGGGCGCGTGCCTCATCAACAACGCGCGCGGCACGGTGGTCGACATCGAGGCGCTGGCCGACGCGATCAAGCGCGGCCACCTGCACGGAGCGGCCGTCGACGTGTACCCCGACGAGCCCGAGAGCAGCGACACCAAGGGCTTCAAGACCCCGCTGCAGGGGCTGCACAACGTGGTGCTCACGCCGCACATCGGTGGCTCGACGCTCGAGGCGCAGGAGAATATCGGCCGTGAGGTCGCCGGCTCGCTGATTCGCTACGCGCAGACGGGCGCGACCGGTGGGTCGGTGAATTTTCCGATCTGCGAGCTGGGGGCCACTCCGGGAACCTGGCGGCTCACGCACGTGCACCAGAACGTGCCTGGCGTGCTGCGTGACGTGAACCGCGTGATCGGTGATGCCGGCGCGAACATTCACGCGCAGCTGCTGTCGACGAACGCCGACATCGGTTACCTGATGATGGATCTCGACTCGCCGGTGCCCGAGCAGGTGGTCGATGGGCTGCGGAAGTTGTCGACCACGATCGTCGCGCGCTCGATGACTTGAAACAGCATGGGGTGGGCGAGTGGCGCTGTTGACGAGCGCACTTGCTCAGCACCTGCGTGCCTCTCGAGCTTCGGGCCCGATTCCCTCACTTGGTCGACCGGGTCGGGCCTGTTTTGGCTAGCCGGCTAGCCAATTGCGGACCGACCCCGCCCCGAGGACCGAGGGCACGCGCGCGATGAGCAGTGAGCGCGACGACTTTTTCAGAGCGCGACGGTCAGGCCCGACGCTTCTCGCACGCACTCCGCGACCCACGCCGTGAGCTCGAGGCCCTTCTGCTTGTCGTCCATCCACCGGCCGTCGGCGCCCATCGAGAAGTGCACACCGACACCTTTGCCGGCGACCCAGATCTGCGAGACGGCGCGCTGCGTGTTCACGATCACCTTCGCGCCTGACTTCACGGCAGTGATGGTGACCATGTCTCCGGTCGAGTCGCATTCCACGAAGTCGGGATCAGCCGAGTCGATCGCGGTGATGAGCTTCTTGAAGAACGTCGAGACCGAGGCCTGGTACGCGGAATTGTCCACGCGCCCTGTTTAACTCTGAGTCTCGATCGATGCTCCCTCGGCGATCGGCTGACCTGGCGCGGCGTAGAAGAGCAGCTTGCCGGCCGCGAGGTTGTCGTCGGGGCGCTCGATGCCCACCACGGTGCCCGGAGCGAACGGCCGCGGGAACGAGCCGAGCCCCAGGAAGTGCGCCGCCGTCGAGCCCATCGAAGGCTGGTGACCGACGAGGACGATGGTCTCTCCGAGACGATCTTTGAGCAACGCGTCGATGGCGCCCACCGGCCCGTCGGGGAACAGCACACGGTTGGTCTTGAGCGAACCTTCGTAGCCGAGCGCCTGCGCGAGCAACGTCGCGGTCTGCACGGCGCGAACGAGCGGGCTCATGAACATCGCGTTCGGCGTGCCGATGCGCGCAGCGAGCGGAGCGAAGTGGGCTGGCAGCGCCAGTCGAGCCCGCGTGGTGAGGGCCCGGGCCTCGTCTTCCAACCCCTCGGGGATGTCGGCGTCAGCGTCGCCGTGTCGAACGAGGATCACCTTCATGGAGCGGGCACAGCCTGTCAGAGAGTTCGGGGGGCTGTCATTGGAGTAAGTGTGGGCGCGTGCGTTGGCTGCCTTTCCTGATGTTGTTGGCGGGGTGCCCGAAGGGTGGATCTCCGACCGCCGTCGACGGGGGAATCGCCATCGCCGAAGCGATCGACGCTGGCCCGCTCGTCACCGAAGCCCGGCTCGCCGCGTGGCTCGAATGGCAGAAGGCGATGAGCGCGTTGAAGGTGGGCGACGCCGGCCGTGGTGATCTCAAGTGGCGCGCGAAGGCCGAGCTGGTGCTGCTCGCCGATGCGGGGCTGAGCATTCAACAAGTCGACGCGCTCGAGGCGGTGATCGCCGCCGTCGTCGCCGAGCGCAGCGTCTCGAAGCTCACCGGTGCCGAAGCGCTCGCGAAGTTCAAAGCAGGACTCGCGCAGATGTCGCCGGAGCAGCGCGCGAAGGCCGAAGCGGCGCTCACCGAATTGCAGGCGAAGACTCCGCAGCAGGGCTCGCTCGCCGCGGTGGAAGCGGAGTTCGGCCCCGACGCCGTGCGCGTGGTGCTCGCACGTGAGGCGGAAGTGTCGAAGGCGTGGGACGCGCTGCTCGAAGCGCGCACGGGTCCCTGAACACCCCGCCTTTCAGAAGTGAACGTTCAACTTTGAAAGATGAAAGAGGCACGGCGGCCTGCGTCATCGTTGTGTCGCGTGTTTGGCTGGCGGCACGCTCGATGCTCTTTCGCCTCGGTTGCATGGTTTCTGCGCAATCGATGGCTGCCGTGGTGACTGAGACTGCTCCTCTTCGCGCCGTGGCGGCGATGATGGAGGCCGGCGAATACCAGGCCGTGATCGTCATCACCGAAGAGAAGGAAATGCTCGGTGTGTTGCTGCGCGACGCGGTGATGCGGTTGTCGCCGCGGTTGCCCGAAGCGCCGGTGCGCATGTTGCCGTTGCAGAAGGCCGCGACCGTCGCTCCCGGCATGCCGATCGAGCTCGCGGAGTCGATGATCGAAGACGGTGAGTTCGAAGCCGTGGTGCTCGATCGCCAGAGCGATCAGAGCTGGTCTGTGCTGCTGCGCGCCTGATCAGTCGTCGACCGTCACCGTCACCGCTGCCGCCGTCATTCCCGATTGCGCCAACCGCGCGCGGATGACGTGTTTCCCCGGCGAGAGATGCCAGCGCAGCTCGTGCGGGTAACCCACGCGCGCCACGGGCTCATCGTCGACCAGCCACACCACTTCTTCGGTCGCCGGCGTCACCGACGCGGAGAAGCGAACCGTCGACAGCTCACGCGGCGTGTCGGGGTCGAAGAGGAAGCGGCTCTTGGTGCGCGGTTCTTTGATCGCGATCTTCGGATCGAGTGATTCGTCGCCGGCGGGGCAGAGCGGAGAGAACGAGGTCGGCGCAGTCAGGAGCCGCTGCTTCCGCGCCCAGCTCTCGTAGGTCTCGGGCAGCGCGAGCACCTGCTGCAGCTTCACCCACTTCTCGGGACAGTTCGGGCCGGCGCGAAGACCGTTGCGAATGTCGATCGCCACCTCGACGTGGAACGGGCACGTCTCGTGGGGCTCGGTACCGGGAATGAACCATTCAGACTTGGTGTGCGTGCAGCCCGGGCCCGGCACGCCGCCGCTGAGCGCGCAGACTTCGCGCTGCACGAGCGTCGAGGGCAGGGGGCGCTCCATCATCGCGGGAATGTGCGGGGAGCGCGTGTCGCTCGCGAACTCGAGGATTCTTGTGTGTCGCCGGAGCAGCCGCCGTCGCACCCGACGCGAGGTTCATGCGCCGCCAGTCGTGATTCCCAATCCACGTGACGACCAGCACGCGGTCGTCGAACGCCACTGCCCACGCGTCGCGGTAGCCCTGGCTGGTGCCCGTCTTGATCGACACCGCGTGATCGAAGTCGAGCGAGCTGCCGACGGGGAAGCCGGGCCGGCGCGCTCCCGGGTCCGCGAGAATGTGCGCGACGAGCTGTGCTGCGTCAGGAGCGAGAATGCGATCGCCCTTCGCCGCCGGCTCGTCGCGGAACCGACGCAGCGGCACCGTGACGCCCTTGTTCGCGAGGCCGGTGTACAGCTCGGCCATTTCGTTCGGGGTGATGGCGAGCGCTCCGATCGCGAGCGCGAGTCCGTACGCTTCGGGTGAGAAGCGAACGCTCTTCACGCCGCCGCGCTCGAGGCGTACCAGCGTCTCGTCGACGCCAACTTCGGACAGCACACGCAGCGCGGGAATGTTGCGCGAGTTGCCCAGCGCTTCACGCAGCAGCATCGGCCCGAGGAACGTGTGGGTGATGTTCTCGGGCGCCCACGTTCCACCCGGCACGTCGAACTCCACCGCGGTGTCGGCGAGCACGGTGGCTGCGGTGTGCGTGCCGCGCTCGAGCGCGAGGCCGTAGATGAAGGGCTTCAACGCCGAGCCGGTGCTGCGGCGGGTTTGCGTGAAGTCGATCGCTCCGCGCGCATCGGTGTCGAAGTAGTTCGCGCTGCCGACCGACGCGAGGATGTCACCGGTCGCGAGATCGACGACCAGCCCGGCGGTGTTGCTCGCGCCGAGACCGCGCACGCGGCTCAGGTTCTCGTTCAGCGAGCGGAAGGTCTGCAGCTGCACGTCGAGATCGAGCGTGGTGCGGTGAACGAACTCGGCGCTGCCGCGAACTTCCTTCGCCGCCGCGAGGAGGAAGTGCATCGACTCGACGTTGCGGCGGGGGCGCGCGACGACTTTGAGATCGGAGTTCAGCGCGATGCGGAGGTCTTCGTCGGTGATCACTCCGCGCGCGTGGAGCTGCTTCAAGATTCGCCGTGCTCGCGTCAGCGCTGCGGCATGGCCTCTTTCGTTCCACGGCGACATGCGGCCGGGTTGCTGGGGCAGGGCGGCGAGATACGCGGCCTGGAGCCAGCTCAAGTCTTCGATCGGTTTGTCGAAGTAGAGACGCGCGGCGCGCACCACGCCGTGGCAGCGGTTTCCGTAGGGCGCGATGGTGAGGTACTGGCGGAGGACGGCGTCGTGGCCCTGGTTGTGGATCAGTAAGAGCGCTTCGGCCGCTTCGCGGATCTTCGCCCAGAAGGTGCGCGCGCGAGGGTGCTGCAGCCGCGCGAGCTGCATGGGGATGGTGCTCGCTCCGGAGATGACGCGGCCGTTGCGGATGTTCTGCGACGCGGCTCTCGCGACCGACTTGAGGCTCACGCCCGGGTGCTCGAAGAACGTGCGGTCTTCGGTCTCGAGCGTGGTGATGAGGATCTTGTCGGGGAGCGTCTCGGGCACCGGCCAGTAGCCCCAGGCTTCGCTGCTGCCCGGGACTTCTCCGAGGAATTTGCCGGTGCGGTCGAGGAGGAGATGGCTCGGTTGGCGGTGGTGGAGGGTTCCGTCGAGGGTGGAGGTGAAGACTGCTGCTGCGATGGTGATGGCGAACAGCGCTGCGGCGAACAGCTTGCGCTTTCTTGGTCCACCCTCACCCCGACCCTCTCCCTCGCGGGAGAGGGGGGCTTTGTCTTGTTTCGTCTTCACTCATCGACCCCGGTGCTCACTTCTCTTTTGAACCCGTGATGACGATGCGCATGCCCGCTCCGCGACCGCGGATCTCTTCGCGGTACATCATCTCGGCGTACGGCGGCGGGTGAACGAACTTGCCCTCGCTGCTCGCGCGCACCCGGAAGTGGAAGGTGTGCGTGCCGCGCGGCAGTTCGGTGAAGTAGTACCGCACCTCGCTGTCGAGCCGCTGCACGTACGTCGGCGTGATCGAGTCAGGCGCGCTCGGCTTCGCGTCGCTGCTCGACGTCTCGAGGTTGGGGTTCAACGGCTCGAACCCGGCCGCGAACGGAATCACCAGCGCGACGTGGTTGCGCGGCTCGTCGGTGACCAGCTGCGCGTTGATCTCGATCACTTCGCCGAGCGGAATCGAGAGCGTGCTGCCGGTCTTGTCGTCGTGGAAGGTGTTCGCCGAGCCGTCGCTGTGAATCCAGGTGATCGACCGCGAGACGATGAAGCCGTCTTTCTTCGCTTCGACCGAGCCACCGAAGCCCGCGGGCAGGAACCGCTGCTGCACGCGCGCCGTCACTGGACCACCGGCCACTGTGATCACCGCCGGCACGTCAGCGTCGACGTTGCGGCGACCCGCGCGCTTGTCGTTCTCGAGCACCACGTTGTCGGCGCCGCTCACGGTGACCGTCGTCTTCGCCTGCGGCGTGGTGTTCTTCTCGAGGTACACGCCGAGCGCGGCGATGGCGCGACGGTTGGCGTGCGTGCTGCCCCAACCCCACTGCGGGTTTCCGCGCGAGATCAGCGCGTCGCGGATCATGGTGTGCTTGGTGTTCGAGGGGTCGGTCTTCAGCAGCGCTTCCCACACCGCCGCGGTCGTCGCCGCCGACGAGCCGAGATACAGCCCGCCCCACGAAGTGCGATCGCCGCGAATGCCGTCGAACTGCTGCTGACCCTTCACCAGCTTGAACACCACGCTGTCCCACAGCTCGCCCTTGAGCGCGGTGAGGTTGGTGGCGAACGTGTTGGGCCGCAGCGCCATCGCTGACGTGAGATCTGCGAGCGCGACCGTGTCCATCGACTTCCGCTTGGCGAACAGCTCGACCATGTAGTTCTCGTCGAGCTCGCCGGTCGCTCCGAGGGCGCGCAGCGCGGCGGTCTGCTGGTTGTAGCGATAGTCGGCCCACAGCCCGTTGAAGTCGGTGCGCAGCACGCGCTTCAGCGCATCGGTGCCGCGCTTCAACACCGCGTCGTCGACGCTGATGCCGGCCTTCTTCGCCGCCACCATGAACTCCACGCCCTGCGCGGTGAGCGCGATGTCGCCGCGACCGCCGGGCCAGTAGCTGAAGAAGCCCTGCTCGTCCTGGTGCTGCTTCAGCTCGTCGAGAATGCGCTTGGTCGAGGCGTTCACGAGCGGCGTGAAGCGCGTGTCGAGCTCGAGCTTCTTCAAGAACCCGCCGAGCGCGAGATCAGGAGACACCTGGCTCATGCGCTGCTCGAGACACCCGTGCGGATACGCGGAGAGGTATTCGAGGCCGCTCGCCAGCTCGAGCAGGCCGGGCTGGTTGGTGAAGATGAAGGTCTGCGAACCGGTGCCCGCGCGCGGCGTCTCGGGGAACTCCGGAGCGTTCTTCTTTCCCGGCTCGAAGGTGGTGAACAGCGCGCGGCGTTCCATCGCGCGGTCGGGGAGCACCGGCAGCTTCACCTCGAACGCGTCGCCGGCCTTGTCGGACAGTCGCGTGACGTCGACGCGCACCGTGACGTTCGCTTCGCGAGACATCGGAATGCTCTTCACCGTCGCTCCGGTGAGCACCGAGATCGCCTTGTTGTTCTTGAGCTCGATCTTCTCCTGCGAGCTGGTCTTGCCGTCGACGAGGTTGCCCTTGGTGTCAGAGCTCAGGTTGGCGATCGGCCCGGTGATCTTGATGTCGACCACACCCGGGCCTTCGGCACCTTCGACGAGGCGCGCGACGGCGCCCGGCCAGAACGAGTCACCCATGCGCACGAAGCGCGGCAGCTGCGGCTGCACCAGCACGGGCAAACGCACTTTCAGCGAGCTCTGCTTCATGCCGAAGCGCATGCCGCCGCTCACCGCCACCGCGCGCACGCGGAAGGTCGTGAGATCGTCCGAGAGCTGCACCGGCACCACCAGCTTTCCGCTCGGAGGAACGGTCAACGTCGCGGCGTAGTAGGGCACCGTCTTGAAGTCCTTGCGGACCATCTTCTTGCTGCCGGTCGACTCTTCGTCGCTGCCGTCACCGCCGGGCTCTTCTTCGAGCTCGCTCACGCGGCCGACGACCAGGTTGCGGCTGTCGCGAATCGAGACCGCGCGCTGGTTGCGCTTGATCAACTCGGTGAGGGGATCGAGCGAACCTTCCTTCGCGAGCGAGAGCACCGCTTCGTCCACCATCCACAGCGTGACTTCGCCGCCAATGGGCTTCTTCTGATCGTCGGTGAGCAGAATCGTGAAGTCGTGCTTGGTGCCCGGGCGCGCCTGCTCGGGGTGCTGCACCGTCACCAGCACGGTGTTCTTCACCGGAGTGATCGTCAGATCGATCGAGCTCGCGACCGTCGCCGGTTTGTAACGGGCGTCGTCAGCCTTTCCTTCTCCGAGGCGGCCGCGCATCAGCACCACGTGCACCGGCAGGTTGGGCACGAAGCGATCGGTGATGGGCACGTCGATGACCGCCTTCGAGCCGCTCACGTCCTTCCACAGGTAGCGGTTGCCGGCGGGCTCTTCGATGACCACCAGCGCACGCGCCGTGACGTACGGGCTCTGCACCAGCACGTGAGCGACGTCGCCAGGCGAGAATTCCTTCTTGTCGGGCTTCAGCTCGAACACGCCGTCGCGCGACTTCTGCCAGCTCTGCGGAGTCGAACCGCCGATGTAGAGGTCGGCTGACAGCGTCTGCACGCGGCCCAGCTTGTCGCGCGCGAAGAGCTCGACGACGTACACGCCGCTCTCGGTGATGGGGAACGCGTTGCTCACCGGATCAGTGGCCGAGGTGAGGATCTTCTCGGCGACCTGAATGTCTTCTTGATCGGTCTGGTACTTCGCAGCGCCCGTCGCGAACGACGTCTCGCGCAGCGTGGAGTGCCACACGCGGCGGAAGATGCGAACGCGCACTTCCTGGCCCTTCATCGGCTTGTCGTCGACTCCGACGGCGACGATCTCGGGCTTCAGCTCGGTCGCTTTCTCGAGGTAACGCGGAATCTTCAAGCCGAGCACGAACGAAGGCAGCGCCTTCACTTCGGTGGTGGTCGTCACCGGCTGCTCGTCGGGGCCGGTCACCGTTGCTTCGAAGCGATACACGCGCGGAGAGCCGTCGAGATCGAGCTGCGGGTTCATGGTGATCTCGGCCGCTCCGTTGTCGTCGAGCTCACCCTGCTGCGAAGTGACACCGGGCGACTGCTGCGACGCCGGCCGCGCGAACTGCGTCGAGTTCGCGAACAAGAAGCCGGGCATGCCCTTCGGGTACCAGTCCCACGGGCGCTGCGTGACGGTCCACGCGATGGGCTGATTGGCGACGTTGCCGCCGGCGTAATAGCGAGCGAGCGCCTTCACCTTGAACGGGCCGTCGTTGCGAACGCGGAGCGAGCCGGTGAGCTGCACCTCGAACGTCGGAATCCGGTACGCCTCGATCTTGAAACCGCGGCGCGCGAGGAACGACTCGGGGTTCTTGTCGAACAGCGAGAGCGTGTAGTCGCCCGTCGGAACGTCGGCTTCCTTGAACGTCGCTTCGAGACCGCCGAGCACCGACGTCTTCACCGTGACCGGGTACGCGGTGCCATCAGGGCCGATGACCTGAATGCCGAAGCGCTTCATGTCGGCCGGCACGCGGAGCTCGCCGCTCACCTTGCTGCGTGCGAACGCCTTGATGAACACCGGCTCGCCCGGGCGGTAGATGCCGCGCTCGGGGAAGATGAAGCCCAGCGTGGTGTCGTTGACCGGCGCGGGGATGGTCTTCGAGAGCAGCCACGACAGCCACTGCCCCGAGCTCGACCAGTGGTTGTTCGCGAATGACGGCAGCGACTCGCGCGGGTCGATCACCAGCACGTCGTCACCCTGGGAGATCGAGACGCGGTTGATCGAGTCCCACCCGAGCGGCGCGATCTCGAGACGCCCATCACCGTCGGCGGTGAACGTCTTGTTCACTTCGATGGTCTTCGTCGGCTGATTGGCGGTGACGATCGTCTGGCGGCCTTCGAGCTTCACGACCGCCCCGCGCGCGGGATCACCGCCGTCGAGCGTGCGCACGTAGAGCACCGCGCGGCCGGTCTCTTCGACTGAGGTGACGCTCAAGTTGGTGATCTGCACGCGCATGTACGCGCGTTCGGGGCGGCCGGTGAGGCGGCGCAGGCCGATCAAATACGTGCCGGGCCGATTCGAGCCGACCACGTCGTCGAGCAACGGCTTGAGATCGAGACCGAAGGTGGTCGCTCCCGATTTGTCCTGCAGCGGGAGATCGACGAGGCGCGAGACCAGCGGTGAACCGAGCAGGCGAATGTGGCGATTCACCGACGACGAATCGGCGTAGTCGCTCGGCATGGTGGTGACCTGCGGCTCTTCACCGGGGAAGGGCGGGTCACTCTGCTCGTCGATCACCACCGGCGACGCGGGCCAGGGCCACAGACCGGCGTGCATCGGATCGACGCGGTACACGCGAACGTCGGCGCGCGCTTCGCCGTAGCCACGCAGCGGCAAGGTGCGCGGACCCTTCGACTCGAGCAGCGCGGTGCCCTGCGTCCACGCGAGGAACGGCGTCTTCCACCCGAGATGGAAGTAGACGTCGGCTGCCTTCACGTCGCGCAGCGGGCGCTGGGCGTCGTCGCGAATCGGAGCGCTGGCGAGCGAGAGTTTGTAGAGCGTGTCGGGCACGAACTTGCCGACCAGCTGCACGCGCGAGCCGTAGTTGCTGAAGCGCAGATCGGGAACCGACGGCTCGAGACGCACCAGCTTGCGCAGCGAGGTGAGGGTGAGATCGGCGACCGGCGCGCTGAAGACGAGCTGCGGCATGTCTCCGCGGTTTCCGCAGCCGAGCGCGAGATCCTTCGGAGTCGACGCGCCGCCGACGAGCGGGAACACTGAATTGCCGCAACGCACTTCGGTGAGCGTGAACGGCGTGCGCGTCGAGGCGCGGCCCTGCCAGAGCGTCACGCCTTCGTTGCCGAGCGCGAGGCTGACGTTGACGACGAGCTGTTTTCCCTCGGGCACGTCTTCGTCGAGCGTGACGCTCCAGGTCGCGGGGTCGCGGTGCGTGGCGCGAGGCAGCGGCGCGAGCGCGTAGTTGTTCACTTTTCGCGCGGGCGAGTCACCGAGGCCCGGGAGATCGCGGATCTCGAGCGAGAGCATCTTCTTGAGCGACGCGACCGGGTACGCCTGCGGGAAGGTGAGGGTGACCACGCGGAACGGGCGAAGACCCTCGGTGCCCGGCGACGGCGACATCGCGCTCGGAGCGGACATCATCGTGGTCAGGACTTTTCGATTTCCGCTCGCTTCGACGCTGAAGCGCGCGAGCGCCGGCCACGGCTCGGCAGGGCGGAACTGCAGGGTCTTCTTGTCGACCCACACGTACGCGCCAGGCCAGTCGGGGGCGATCTTCAGGCGCTTGTTGCCGTCGTCGGCGTTGGCCTTGTCTCCGACTTGATCGCTGCCGAAGTAGACGGTGATCGGGTCGAAGCCGCGGAGGAATTGCTCGGGGAGAATTCCACCGGCGCTCGGGCGCTGGCCTTGATCGGCCGGGCGGTACTGCGCGAACGCGGGAACTGCGAAGAGAGCAACGATGAGTGTGAGGCGCATGAGTTTGATTGGCTGCTGAGAAGAATGGTTGACCCTCACCCCGACCCTCTCCCTCGCGGGAGAGGGGGTCATTGGGACACCCCGACTCGGCCGAAGAATTCGCGGAGGTACTCTTCCGGCACGTCGTTCTTTTCACCGCTCAAGCCGAGCAACACGGGCTTGAACGCGAGCGGCGACGCACCAGGCGCGGGCGGGTTGCGAACGGTCAGCAGGAAGCGACCCTTGTCGAGGCCGAGGTACTGATGACAACCCTCGCCGAGCAACTGGTAGCCGTCGTTGTACACGGCGCATTCGAGCAGCTCGCTCTTCGCCTGCACGCCGAGGCCGATCTTTCCTTTGTTCGCAGTGTCGAAGCGGAACAGCCGCACTTCGCCGGGCGCGAGCCAGTCATCACCACCGACGCCTTCTGCGAGCTGCGTCACTGGCTCCGCGGTCCACCGCAGTGAACCGGGCTGCACGCGACCCGCGAACGGGCGAACGAGCAACCGATACGTGCCGGGCGACAACACGCGCACCAGCTCGCACCCGGTGTCGAGACCGTCGACGCTCAGCAGATCGTTCCCCTTGAAGAGGCCGCACACGCCGCTCTCAGACGCCACGCGGACGACTGCCTCTTTGTCGACGATGAGCGTGCGATCGATTCGGCCCGCCTGCAGCGGCACTGCGACCGACGCCGTGAGCCCCGCGCCTGGAACGACGGGGAGCTCGATGCCGAGCCGCGCCCACCGCTCACGACCGGCCGCGTGCACCATCGCGCGAACCGGGCCCACGCCGTGCTCGAGCAGGAGCTCCGCGCCCGACTTCGCCGGCACCTTCGCCTTGCACGACGCGATGCGCGTGCCGTCGGTCAGCGCGACCGTGCACTTGAGCGCGCCTTCGATGGTTGCGAGCCGCTCCGTTTCGCTCGGTGGCACCGACAGCCGCACCGTGCCCGGCACGCGCGGAGAATCTTCGTAGAGGCCGGTGAAGGCGATGCTCTGCGCACCACCCTCGAGCAGCACGGTGGTGCAGTCGGCCTGACCATCAGAAGACACCAGCACCAGCGAGCCGCCCTGGCCGGTGAGGAAGCAGCGGCGCAGATCGTTCGTCGGCGCGCAGAGATCCAACGCACCACCACCGTCGTCGAGCAGCACCGCCCACGCGTTGCGGGGCAGCGTGAGCTCGAGGCGCGCGCGTGAATTCTTCGGCAGCGCGAAGCGGCCCACGTCCTTGAACGTGAGGCGCTTGCGGCCGGTCACCAACGCGTCGGCCTTGTCGGGCAGCGACACCGCGCGACGCATCACGCTGGTGTCGATGTCACCCTCGCTCGGAGCCCACAGCCGCGACGTCGCATCGGCACCGACGCGGCTCGCCGCGAAGCACGCCGTCTCACGACGTTCACGCACCGCGCCCGAGCCATCGAACGCGCACGACGGAGCGGCGCGCTCGCCGTGCTGCACGCGCGCTTCGATCAAATAGAGCGAGTTCGAACCCCCGCCCTTCACGATCTGAATGAACGGCAACCGGTTGAGCGGGAAGTTGAACGCCTTGCCGTCGGCCGCCGCGATGTTCTCGTCGAGCGAGACCGACACGCTCTTCCCTCCGAGCGGAGAGAAGACCGTCGAGCCACCTTCGAGCGAGACCTCGGGGCCGCACGAGCGGAGCAAGCCCGTCTCGCCCGCGCCGATGCAGTACACGCCGGGGCTCGTCTTGTAGCGGCCCGCGCGGTTGATCTTGATCGCCACCGCGCCATCAGCCGCGAGCGAGCCGCTCGAGCCCGAGTTGATGGGCCGCGACTTGTAGCCGGTCACCACCGCCGCGCTGCCGTCGGTGGTCCACGCGCGCACGCGGAATTTCTGCAGCTGCGGGCGAACCAGCATCGTGCAGTCGGTCACGCGGCTCTTGCGGTGCACCACGCTTCCGTCGGCCGCTTCGAGCGCGCACGAGATCGGCGTCTTGCCCTGCGACTTCACCGAGACCTCCTGCACTGCGTCTTTCTCGGCGAGGGGAATGGACCAGGACGCGACGGCTGCTCCGAGCGTCAGCTTCTGCGCGTCGCTCAGCGCGCCTTTGTCTTCGACGGTCGGCAACGCGACGGACAGCTTCGTGGTGCCCGCCTGCTGCGTCTCACTCTCGAGCACCAGCGTGTAGCGGCCCTTCGTGATCGGCTCGGCGACTGCGCAGTTCCAGTCGGCGCCGTTCTCCGAGCCCTCGAGCACCAGCTTGTTGTTCTCGTTCAAGATGCGGCAGCGAACGTCGACGTCGCCCTCGGTGCGCAGGCGCAGCGTTCCATCGCGCGGCACGAAGAGCGGCACGGTCGACGGCGCGGGCAACGAGCGCGTCATGCCCGGGAGCATCGTCGCGCTGCCGAGGTGCAGTTGGTACGTCACGCCGATGTCTCCGCGCGAGTGCTCGGTGAGCAGCTTGTACGAGCCGGCGGGCAACGTGAGCTTCACGCCCGACGGCGGCGGCGGCGCAGCACGCGCCTGAGCGACCTCGACCGGAGCGGTCTGCGGTACGTCACCTTCGCCACCTTCGGAGTACTCACCTTCCGACGACTCGCCATCACCGTCGCCGTATTCGCGCTCGGGCGGCGGCTCGTATTCGCGCTCGCCACCACCGCTCTCGCTCTCGTACGAATCACCTTCACCGGTGTCGACGGGCTGCATCGGCGGCACGACCTCGACGGCCTTCGGCGCCTTGTCCTTCTCGAGCAGGAAGATGCGGCCCTGCATGCCGCCAGTGAGCACGATGTCGAGCTGCGTCTCGCCCTCGAGCGTGAAGAGGAACTCGTCCTTTCCGTCGCTGCCGAGCTCGGCCGTGTACCAGGTGAACGCTTCGACCTTGTGCGCCTTGTTGCCCTTGAGCGTGACGGCCTCGCGCACCTTCGCGAGCGAGGTGTGACGCATCGACTCCACGGTGAGCGGGAACTGCGTCCACAGCCACGTTCCGGTGCGCATGGTGCGTCGACCCGCGCAGCTGCTCGGCACCGTCTCGATCGGCCAGCCATCGGGGTCGTCGATGCGGCACTGCATCTGCGGAGAGCCCTGGCCCGCGGTCGAGAGATCGAACTCGCCGTCGGCCTTCACCACCAGTTTCTGCTGCACCAGCTCGTTGGCCTCGACGCGGAAGTACTGCTCGCCTTCTCCCGTGATGCCGGCGAATTCCTTCGCGGGGCGGCGGGTGAGTGCCATCGCTCCACGGCCGCGCGACTGACCAGTGGTCGACGCGCTGAAGAGGTAGCGGCCCTTGTTCAGGTACGTCTGCACGAGGCAGTTGCGGCCGCGGCCCGTTCGATTTCCATCGCGCGCGACCTCGTCGATCACCGGCGTGCGCAGGCGGCAATCGGTGGACAACAGGCCGAGCGTGGTCACGTTGTAGAGACCGGGTTGCTCCACGTCGAACGCGACCGAGTTGGTCTGGCCGTTGTCGAAGTCGAACCACAGCGGCGTGTCGGGCGTGATGCGCGGCATCGGCACCAGGTTCGGCGAATACGAAACGGCCGAGCCCCACGCGGGCATCGCTCCGGGGTGCGCGAGGGTGAGGCTCAGCGGCTGATCAGACGTGTTGCCGAGCGTGAGCGTGTCGGTGGTCGCCGGCACGGTGCAGGTGCCGCTGCTGTTGCTCACGGTGCCGGTCTTCACCGAGCAGCTGAAGCCCACGCCGCCGGCCGATCGAATCGTCACGCCGCTGGCGAACTTCACCGGCACTTCGATGGTCTGGCGCCCGTCGAGCTGCAGGTGGAGCGGGGTGTTCGCGGTGAGCGGCAGCTGCTGCACGGTGAGGCCGCGCACGACGATCGCTCCGGTGCGGTTGAGCGTGAGCCGATACGGAACGTCTTCGAGCTGCACGTTGGGGATCACGCAGCCGCCGCGCGACGCGGTGGCCTTCGCGCTCGAATCACCATCGGGCGTGATGCGCAGCTGCTCGACGCCGCTCAAGCCCGCGCTCAGCTGCAGCTGGTACACGCCCGGGTCGAGCGCGAGGAGCTCGTTGCAGTTGCGTTCGGGCTCGGCCTTCGACTGCGTGAGGCGCTTCACAGAGCCGCCGCTCTCGACCTTGTAGACCTCGCAGCTGCTCTTGCGGCCGCCCTGGGTCTGAATGCGCCAGCGACGCGACGAGAGGCCCACGCGCTGGAACACGTTGCCGCCGCTCTTCACCTCGAACCAGATCACCGCGCCCGAGCCGTCGTAGTTGAAGTCGCGCTCGAGCTTCTCGCCGTCGCTGATCGAGATCATCGAGCGGCCGACGATGGCCGCCACGTCACCGTTCGCCTTGAGCTGCTCGAGCTGACAGCTGAGCGGCGTGGCGTCGAAGTCGACGGGCAGATCGTTGACCGCGACGAGCGCCTGGCCCTTCGTGCCGTGGAAGTAGAGCGAGTTGGTCGACGGGCCCCAGTAGCCGCCAGTGCTGGTGGCGTACGAGTCACCGCGGAACGGCGCCCACTCGATCGTCCCGCGCGTTCCCGGTGGCCCGCGCACCGCGAGCACCGTCATCACCTCGCGACCGTCGAGCTGAATGGTGCATTCGGGAGCGAGCGAGCCCTTCTCGATGCGGCACGACGCTGAATGCGAGCGCACGTTGGCGCGCAGCCCCTGGAACTCGACGGTCGACGGCGGCGACGCATCGAGCGTCATCACACCGGCCATCGACTCGGACGGCACGCGAACGTTGAAGACGCCGCTCGAAGGCAGCGTGAACGCGACCTGACGCTCTGCCGGGCCTGCGCGGAAACCCGCTTCGATGGTGAGCGAGTCGTCGATCGAATTGCCGGTGACGGTGGTCGAGTCGCGCCCGTAGACGACGAGCTTGTACTCACCGGGCTCGAGCTGCTGATCGAGCCACCACTCGTGCATCGGCTGACCCGGTCGCGGCGAGAACTGCTGACGCCACGGACGCTCGGGCTCGAGCCACTCGCCGTTCTTCCACAGCCGCACTTCACCGGCGTGTCGACCGGAGATGCGCACCCACGGCACGCCGCGCTCCTTCATCGACAGCCAGAAGGTGGCCTGCTGCATGCGCTTCAAGCTCATCGTGGTCGACGAGCCCGGCATGATTCGCGGCGGCGTCGCGTTCAGCTCGAGGAACGGCGTCGCGGTGATCGCCACCTGCCCCTTGCCGCGCTTGGGCGACTCGACGCGAATCTTGTACTGGCCGGCGTCGAGCAGCAGGTCGAGCTCACAGTTCTGACCGCCGACACTGCCGGCTGTCGCGAACGGCCCGCGCACGCGATCGCTGATCTCGCACGAGGTTCCCGACGCTGATCGCGCCGACAGGTGCAGCGCCGTCGGGGCATCGAGCGTGAGGAGCGTTTCCTGTTTTCCCGAGCCGGGAACGGAAGGATCGCTGAGTGAAGCTGCGTGAACGACGAGGAAGGAGAGGGCAGGAAGGACCGTGGCCATCGGCGTGCGGACGCTACTCAGCAAGCGCCGCGCCGATAGGGATTTCGGAGAGTTGTGAGCTCAGCCGCGGCTGCGCGTCCTCACCTGGCCTCAGTGGAGGATGCGGAAGACCACGTTCCAGTCCTGGTTGAGACAGCGCTCTTCCCAGACGAGGTAGACGAAGTCGCGGACGCGCGCGAGCTCGGGGTTTCGTGCTTCGCACAGCGGGTCGAGGTTCATCGCGCCGAACGGAGACGCGTGGGCGCCCGGGAGGACCTGCGGCGTGGCGAGCGCGAACACGTAGAACGTCGCGACGCGCAGAATGCCGCTCTCGACGTACGCCATGATCATGAACTCGGAGTCGGCGATGGCATCGAACGAGTGCACGTTGCCCAGTGGGATGGTGCTGCTCATCGACGCGACCGGAGAGGCGTACTGCTGCACGAGGAGCACGCGCATGCGCTGCTCGGGGAAGCCCGAGTTGTCCCACGGCTCGAGGAGCGGCACCGTCCAGCCCGTGGGGTAGGTGTTGCCTGGCGGAGCATCGGCGCCGAGCACGCGAGCGCTCACGAACGGAAGCGTGGTGATGCTCGCGTCGTACAGCCACCCCGTGCTGCTGTTCCACGCGAAGGCGAAGTCGCCGCCGCGGTTGGCGATCACGAAGCCGCGCTGGCCGAACGCTCCGAAGGTGAAGGACTCGTTGGCGCCGATGCCTCCATCGAAGTTGATGGTCTCGAGCGTGTTGAGGCCGGTGATGGAATCGAACTTGCGCAGCTGCAGGTTGCCCATGCCGTCGCGGCCGGCCGACCACAGATCGTCGGGCGTGGTGGCGAGTGCTCCGGGCAGGCCCGCGTCGAGAGACAGCGCGGCGCCTTGATCCATCGCGTTGGTGGTGAGCGCGATGGTGGTGGGCGCTCCGGAGAGGCCCTGCGCCTGGAAGAGTGCGATCGGTTTTCCCGCCAGCGAGAGGCCGCGGTGCAGCGGCGGTCCGGCGTCGGCCGTGAGCGTGGGTGAGACACCGCCCGTCTTCGTCGCCACCGGACACGGGTTGCCTGCGCCAGGATCGGGCACGCACGAGAAGTCGAAGGCCGGGTGCGCGTCGAGGAACCACGGCACTTCGGCGGTGCCGTTCCACCGGCGGCCGAACGCCTGCACACGTTCCTGCCCGGGATCGGTCTTCACCAACAGCCCGGGCATCGGCTCGCGCACCGAGGTCTGCTGCGACTTGAACGGCCGCGAGAGCGAGAGGCCCGCCGTGAAGGTCGTGTAGATGTAGGGGACCGCGGTGTTGGCCTGCGCGCTCGTGTCGCTCACCGTCGCGACGTACACGACGTATTGATTGCCCGGGATCATCGGCAACCTCGGCTTCAGGTACACGGTGGTGGGGTTGAGCAGCTCACCCACCGCGACGCTCGCGAAGGTGTTCGCCTCGTACACGTAGATGGGGAGCGTGCCCGAGAGCACTACGGGCTCGTCGAAGGTGACGGTGTCTCCGAAGATCGAACCGTTGCCGCCGTTGATGGTGCTGGCGATGATCGCCGGCGGAGTGCGATCGGAAACTGCAACCTGCAGGTTGCGTATCTGCATCAGCGGTGTCGCGCCCGCGCCGTTGGCGGTGACCTGCACCGTGAAGTTCAGCTGACGCGACGGCCCGCGCACGATCGGCGCGACGAAGGTGGCGATGGGTTGCTGATCGTTCGAGAGCTGCCAGTCGAACGGTCCGTTCATCGGCTCACTCTTCGGCGACCAGTCGTAGCTCCAGGTCACTCCCGGCGGCGGAATGCCGGCGTCGGCGCGCAGCTCGACCACCGCGAGCTCGGGCACCGTGATCGACGTGCCTCGCGCTTCGGGTGCGTTGGTCGGCAGCGAATACGCCTCGGCGAACAACACCCAGTTGCCTCCGTCGACGGCCGTCGAGTTGGGGAGCACGGTGATCGCGGCGGTCTGCACCAGCGTGCTCGGCGCGCCGTACGCGTTGAACGCTCGCAGCCCGATGCGAATGCTCGTCGCGGTGGCGACGTTCGGTGCGGTCACCACCACGTCGCGACCGTTGAGCGCCATCACCGGCGTCAGCGTCGAGTTGCCGATCACGTTGGTCCACTCGTAGGCCGTGATGGGCAGCGCGGGGTTGTTGGTATCGAGGGCCGTCGCGCTCAGCAGGAACGTGCTGCCGGCCAGCACGGGGTCCGTGGGCGCAGGCGAAATGCTCGCGATCGGTGGGAAGCAGATCGTGATGTTCGCGTTCGCAGGAGCGCTCGTCACGCCGAGCGCATCGGTGACGGTGAGTTCCACTCCGTACCGCGCGCGAGAGCCGGGGACTGGAATCAGGAGCTGGAACGCCGTCTCGGAATGATTGTCGAGCAGGTCGAACAGACCGCCGTCGGGCGGAGACGTCTGCCGCCAGTGGTACGTGAGCGGTTGGATTCCGGTCGAGAGATCGGCCTCGAGTCGCGCGAGGCCCGTCGCGCCCGGGTTGATGAACGGCGGGAGCGGGGTGATGACCGCGATCGGGCCGCCGTCGACTGCGCCGCCACCACCGCCTGTCGTCCCGCCGCCGCCGCCTGTCGCACCACCACCGCCCGTTGCACCACCGCCGCCCGTTGCACCACCACCGCCGCCCGTTGCTCCGCCACCGCCGCCCGTTGCTCCACCACCGCCGCCTGTTGCTCCACCACCGCCGCCTGTTGCTCCACCACCGCCGCCTGTTGCACCACCACCGCCGCCCGTCGCACCGCCCCCGATGTCGAGCAACTGCACGCTGACGGTGCTGGTGGTTCCGCTCGGCACGAGCACGTTGGGCAACGCGAACGTCACGTAGCTGCTCGCCGAGAACGTCACGGTGTACACGCCGCTGGGAAGCGTTCCGCTGAAGTGACCATCAGAGCTCGTCGTCGCCAGCTGTCCGAGCGCCGTGCTCACGTGCACGTCACCGAGTCCGCTGCCATCGGAGCGCACTACGCGCCCCTCGAGCGTGCCCGGCATGTCGGCGACGAGCTTTTTCTCGAGCAACACCGGCTCGAGCGTGAGGCGCTCACCCGCGCGCAACGCCGTCACTTCGACCGTGCTCTCGTAGCCCGGCCGGAAGAACGCGAGCGTGAGCGGCCCTTCCGGCATGTTCTCGAGCAGGAACGAGCCGTCATCGGCGGTCTGCGTCGCGAACGGACCTTCGGGAACGAAGACGCTCGTGCCTCCGTGGCCGGTTCTCTGGGCTGCGAGATCGGCGCGCAGGGCGCTGCCTTGCGCCGTCGCGTTTCGACCGAGCACCACTTGTCCGAGCGAGACGTTCTTCCCGAAGCCTGCGCCGATCTCCGCGAGCGAGATGCGTCGCTGCCGATCGGGCGCGCCGTCGCCGTCGAGATCGAACTGAATGAGCAGCGAACCGTCGGTCGAGGTGAGCCCTCCCAGGTTGAAGTAGCCGTCTTCCTTCGAGCGCACTTCGCTCGTCGAGTTGCTGAGCCGAACGAGCGCTCCGACTGCGCCTTCGAGGGAAGAGCGCCCCGGTGCGGCGTACACGAGGTTGCCTTGAATCGTGCCGGGCCCCGGAGGCGCGGGCGGCGCGGGAACGGTCAGGTCACGACAAGCGAAGACGCAAACGCTGCAGATCAGCAGCCCAGCCAGACGTCGCATGTCGTCAGCCTAAACCCCACGGGCACGCAATGACTCACCTGACGTGCGCCACGCGCGCGAAACGACGGACCTGAGGTCTGGCACCGCGTCTGCTCAAGGGCGCTGCTCACCCTTCACTGGAGTCCCACATGATCAAAGAACTCGGAAACCGCCCCGCCTCCCGCATCGCCCGCTGTGGCTCGATCCTCCTCAACGACATTCGCGGAGCGACCACCGTCGCCGACATGGACGCCGACTTCGTGCACCAGCAGAACATCGTGAAGGACCACGGACACTTCTCGTCCCTCGTCGTGCTGCACACCGCGACCATGGGCAGCCCGCAGAACGACGTGAAGGAGCGCGCGGCCGAGCAGGCGCGTCAGATGGGTGACAAGAACATCGCCACCGCGATCGTGTTGCACGGCACCGGCATCGCCGCGACCGTGATGCGCACCGTGCTGGTCGGCTACTTCCTGATGACCAAGGCCGGCAACAAGCAGAAGGCCTTCGGCACGATCGAAGAGGCGGTGGAGTGGCTCAAGAGCCTCCCCGGCCAGGACGCCGAGGCGAAGAAGTTCGACGCTGCCGAAGCGAAGAAGTGGTTCAACCTCGACGGCGCAGCGAAGAAGGCCGCCTGAGCCGTTGATCAGGGCAGCGTTCGCAGCTGGCCGTTGAAGCCCATCGCGCGGAACTCCGAGTTGCGCGTGACGATCAGCCACTTCACGTCACGCGTCATGAGCTCCGCCTTCTGCGCCGCCGTCGTCGCGGGGTCGCGGAACGGGTCGAACAAGAAGTCTTCGTTGAAGTTGTGATGCTGCGGCCGATACGTCTGCGCGAAGTCGGCGGTCAGCTGCAGCGGAGTGCTCGTCAGCCCGGTGATCTCAGTGCCCACCCACTTCACGTTGGGCGCGGTGTAGCCAGCGGTTGCTCCCTGCGGTGCGGGTGGCCAGTAGAACGTCGCCGTCACGCTGATGCCGCTGCCCGTCATGGTGCGCGTCTGGCGCGAATGGCCGCCGGTGATCACCTCGTCTTCGGGGCACGACACCAGGCTCGCGTATTCCTCGGTCGCCGTCGTCGGTGCGCCCGGGTACTGCTCAATGATCGGCTGCGGCTGCGCCCACGTGGTGTGCACGCTGAAGCGCAGATCGCTCGAGGTGATGATCGGAGGGAGATCGCCACGCACCAATCGCGGCACTTCGACCGCGAAGGCGACCGTGCGCGCGGTCGCACCCGAGCCGAAGCTGAACGCGTCGGTGAGCGTGTCCATGTTCTGCGTGTGCACGAAGCCGGTCCACGTCGCGGGCGCACCCGTGAGCGTGGTGAGCGCGTCGCCGTCGAACTGCTCGAGCGTGGCGCTCGCGAAGAGTGAGGTCGCGCGCTCGGAGTCGGTCAACCGCACGTCGCGCAGCGCAGGGTCGAAGCGCAGCCGCAATCGATGCAGCGCGATCACGTCGGAATTCTCACCCTGCAACACACACAACTTCTGGCCGCGGTTGAGCACGAAGGGCACCACCGTCGCCGCGCTGCTCGGAATCGCGAGCGGCCGCACTTGCTTCACCCACAACTTGCCGGGCAGCGGCACCTGCTTCTTGAACTCGAAGTCGAGCGTGAAGGGCGGTGCGACGGTGGTCGCCCACTGCGCGGCGACGCGATCGAGCAGACCGCCCAGCGCGCCGTAGTCGGTCTGCTCGTTCATCACCCACGAGCCGAGCGGCACGCGGCTCGAGCCGTTCATCAGATCGAAGTACCACTGGCCCGAGAACGCGAAGCCGCTCACCAGCTCGGGCGTCGCGGTGCCGGTCGGGTTGGTGACTGACTCGGAACCAGCCTGCGTCACGAGCTTCAGATCGCGCGAGGTCGCCCCGCGGTACGTCAGCGTCGCGACTCCGTTGGCGAGCTCGTCGTCGTCGGGCACCGAGAGATGCACCAGCACCGCCATGCCGACCTGCGACTCGTTCACGCCGTGCCGCAGCCGCTCGAGGTACGCGTTGTCGTTGTAGAAACTCGCGAACACCTTGCGCAACGCGAGGAACACGCCGCGCTCGTCGGGCTTGTTGGCGTTGCAGCGGCTGGGGCCCACGGTGTCAGCGTCGTCGTCGTCGGCCAGACACCCGGTGTAGCTGTCGTAGAGGCCCGCGCCGGTGAACTGATCGGTGTCTTCCACGTTCGTCGAGCTGCGGAAGCGGATGCCTTTCTGTGCATCGAAGGACGTCAACGCCGAGCGCACTCCGGTCTGCGCAGCGTTGGAGAGCGTCGCTTCGTTTTCGATCAGCGTGCGAATGCCGAGCAACGTCTGCTTCGTCACCGCGAGGTTGGCGGGCGGCCAGGTCGAGATCGGCGCGAGGCGTGAATCGATCTCGGCGCGCAGAGTTCTTCCCGTCGAGACCTGTTGCGCCATCGCGTCGTCCCACACGTCGAACGACAGCGCGACCGCGGGGTACGAATCATTGGGCAGCACGCGGCGCAGCAGGCCGTAGTTCGACGCCTTGCCTCCGAAGAAGCGGGTGTCGGCGGCGGTGAGCGCGTCGGTCGACGCGAAGTACGCACCGCGCGGCTGCTTCGGCGGGAGATTCAAAGTGGGGATCACCTTCTCGGCGAGCAGCTCGGCGCGCACCGACGCGCTCAAGTTGCTGGCGTCGAACACGTCGAACTTGCAGAGCCCGTTGTACGGAGTCGAAGCGCGCAACAGCACCTGCTTGCCTTCCAGCGACGTGAGGCGAGCGACGTCTTCCGCGTGCGGCGTGTAGACGAACGGAATGCCGAGCGTGGTCGCGAGAATCGCCACGTGCGAGTTGGGCGTCGAGGGCGCGAGCGTCACTACGCCTGCGACTGGCGGCACTTCGGCCGGCACCTGCTCGGTCAGCAGCACGTCGTTCACCGTGAGCCGGCCGTCGGCATACGCGGCGTCGATCTGCGTGGGCGCGACGTGCACCAGTTTTCCGAGCGACCAGCCGGTCGCGTAGCAGACGCTCCCGTCGGTCCAGCGCGCGGGGTCGGAGACGGGCACCGCGTGTGACTCGAACCACGCGCGCGTCGGCTCGTTCACCTGCTGCTCGAAGGTCGGCATGTAGAACGTCGCGAGCCCCATCGGCCCGTCGATCGACGAGCGCACGAGGTCGAAGACGATCTTCACCATCTCCTTCGCGTAGGGGTCGAGGCGCACCAGCTGAATGCCGATCTCGTTGCTGAAGTTCGAGATGAGCACCGCGCCGGTGATCGCTTCCTGCCCCGCGGCGTGGAGTGAGACCGCTTCGTATTGCTCCACCGTCATGCCGAAGAACGGGTTCAGTCGTTCGATCGCGAACGGTGCATGCAGCGGGTAGGCGTTGGGCCGGCTGTCCTGGAAGTAGACCTTCGAGGGGTCGCGCATCAGCACGGTGAACTTCACCCAGCGCAGGTTCGCGCTGAAGTTCGCGAACGGCTCGCTCATCGTGAGGTCGAGCCGGTTCTTCCACGAGGCATGCGGCGTGATGGTGATGGGGCCGGTCGGCACGGGCCACTCGAAGCCGGCGTCGCTGCTCCCACCGCCGCCACCGCCGCCGGTCGCTGCGCCTCCGCCCGTTGCTGCGCCGCCTCCGCTGCCGCCGTCAGTCCCAGGCTGCGGAGCAGGGCAACCGAGGAGCGAAACAGCACCTAGTAATATGAGTGACGCGCGGAGCATGGCGGGCCGGTGTGCAAACCTCGCACCTCGCGCACGCGAGCCGTAGCGGGCGTTTGCGCACGGCATCGTTTCAGAAATCTGTCGGGGCAGAGCAGTCTCAGCGAGCCGTCTCAGCGCTGCCCGAGAATCGCCTTCACCTTCGGCACGTACTCGTCGCCCGCCGGAGCGAACTCGATGTACTTCCCGTAGTACGCCCGCGCCTTGTTGAGATCCGCGGAGCTCTGATCGCGAGCGCCGATCGCCGCGTACACGCTGCCGAGCAACCGGTAGCAGGGGAAATATTCGGGGTCGAGCTTCACGCACTTCTCGCCGCGGATCGCCGCCGCCTCGTAGTTGCGCGCGATGCGTTCGGTGTTGCCGTCGTTGAACAGCTTCTCGACCTCGGGCAGCGCCTTCTTCGACGTCTTCTTGTTCTTCGCCGGCGCCGCGCCTGGCAGTGCGCCGTCGAGATTCTGAAACAGGATCAAGTCGCGCACCTGCGGAGCGAGCGCAGCCGCCTTGTTCAGCTGCTCGCGCGCCTCGGCCTTGCGATCGAGTTCCGAGAGCGCCTTCGCGCGATGCAGCGCGAGCTCAGCATCGTTCGCGGCCGTGCCACCGTTGATCGACGAGAGCTGCGCGGCCTGTTCGAGCCGCGTGAGACCTTCCTGCCAGCGCTGCAGCTCGACCAGCGCGATGCCCGACCCGCGCAGCGCGGCGAAGTTGTTCGGAGCGAGCAGCAGCACGTCGTTCCACGACTGCACCGCACCGGCCCAATCGGCGGCTTCCGCGGCGGCTTGCGCTTTCCGCGCGGCGTCGAGCACGGCCTGCGCATCACCGTTCTTCGCGGGCTGTGGCGGTTGCGCCTTCGGTTTGGGGAGGACGATCGCGAGCGGCTGCGGCCCCGACGGTTTCTCGAGCGGCTCGGGCGCCGACGACGCGAACATCGCGATCGCTCCGGCGAGCAGCACCGCGCCCGCGATCACGAAGGTGATGATCATCCCCCGCGGCGTCTCGTTCGCCGGTGGTGGCGGTGCGGTGCGGGTGGCCTTCGCCGGCGCGGCAGCGGGCTCGTTGGGCGCGTTTGCCGGCTCGGGAGTGAACGCCGCGCGATCGACCGAGGTCAGCCGCTGCACGATGTTGCGCATCTCCGCCTGCGACGGCCGGTTCTTCTCGTTCATCGCGAACAGCTCGCGCGAGGTAGCCAGCTGGTTGGCGAAGCGCTCGGCGAGCCACGTCGACAGATCTTCGTCGTCGGCGATCTCCGGGTACGCGTCGCTGATCGCGCGCGCGAAGACCTTGCCGCTCTGAAAGCGGTTCTCCGGTTTCTTCTGCAGCGCCTTGAGCACCACCTGATCGAGTGCGGCCGGCACGTTCGAGTTGAGCGTCGACGGAGCGATCGCCTGCCCCTCGAGGATCGCCTGCTTCGGATCAGTGCCGGCGAACACGCGCTGACCGGTGATCAGCTCGGAGAAGATCGCGCCCACGGCAAACAGATCAGTCCGCGCGTCGACCGCGGCAGCCTGCGCCTGCTCGGGCGCCATGTACGACAGCGTGCCCTTCATCACTCCGGTCTGCGTGCGGATCAGGCGGCCCTTCGCCTTGGCGATGCCGAAGTCGATCACCTTCACCTGGCCCGAGTACGAGAGCATCACGTTCTTCGGAGACACGTCGCGGTGCACGATCTGCTCGAGGTGCGCGGCGTGCAAACCGAGGCACACGTCGCGAATCACGCGGCACGCGATGGCGATCGGCATGCGCTCGTTTCGCTTCGACAGCAGGCGAATGATGGTCGACAGGTTCTGACCGGCGATGAACTCCATCGCGAGGAACAGCTCACCGCCGTCGTCTTCGCTCAGCTCGTGCACTTGCCCGATGTTGGGGTGCACCAGGCCCGCCGAGATGCGTGCCTCGTCGAGGAACATCTTCACGAACTCCTCGTCGCGCCGAACGTCGGGGAGGATCTGCTTCAGCGCGACGAACTTCCGGAAGCCGCCGGGGCCAGGAAGACAGCCGAGGAACAGTTCCGCCATGCCGCCGATGGAGAGTCGCGCGAGCACCTCGTACTTCCCCAATTTTTCCGGGAGCAGGGTGTCGTTCACGAGAGGGCGGATGCTGGTCCGCCCGAGCGTCACAAGCAACAAGTCACGGCGTGCTCGAACACCCGGTCCTGCAGTTCAGTCGCGCGGAAATTCGCGGGGACCTGTTTGTCTTTGAGCCCGTCGAAGAATCGGCCCGTTCGTGACGACGTGTCTGTCGCGAGCTGCAGCGGCCCGCGTGCGGCATCGGCGGGATCGGCGCGACGCTGAAACCAACGCACGATCGGCCAGAAGAAGCGCCACGCCGGTACGGCCTCGGGTGTGAGTGATTCCGTCATCGGCGTCCACGCCATGCCGGGGTTCACGGCGTTGATGATCAGCTGCGGCTCTCGGCGCGCGAGCGCGAGCGTGAAGAGCAGACTCAGCAACTTCGCGCGCGCGTGGACCTCGATGCCCACGTAGCGCTGTTGGGCCTCGAGATCGGACAGCGGCTCTCCCTTCGCCATGTTCCAGGCGGTGGAGCTGACCGACACCACGCGCTTCACGCGCGAGCGCAACGCCAGCGTCAACGCCGCGGGCCCGAGGAAGTTGGTAGCGAGGCTGAGCTCGTGGCCTTCGCTGGTCACGGTGCGCTGCGCGAAGAGCCCGCCGACGTTGGTGACGAGGAGGTCGAGCGCATCGAAGCGACGCGCGAGCTCGCGGTTCGCGGCGATCAGCGAGTGATCGACCTGGACGAATTGCAGGCCGTGCTCCCGGGCGACGGCTTCTCCGCGCGGGCGATCTCGGCCGGTGATGGTCACCGTCGCGCCGCTCGCCGCGAGGCCGCGCGCGATGTGAATGCCGATGCCTCCGGTGGCGCCGGTCACGAGCGCGTTCACGACGCGGCTCTCCACGCGGGAATCGAGGCCAGCGCTCCGATGATCAGCGCGACGCCGAGCGCGATCAGCGACGCCAGCAACTCCGGCTTGGTCACCATGATCAGCGTCACGCCGACGAAGATCGCGAGGCGCAGCCGCAACGTGGTGGGGAACAGCGGGCTGTGGAGCTTCGCGTGCTCCGAGCGCTGCAGGAGCCCACGCAGCCGAACGCCGCTGAATGCGCCGAGCGCCATGAGCAACAGCATCGAGCCGAGCCCGCAGACCAGCCACGGAGCGCCTCGCCAGGTGGTGGCCGCGAGGTAGAGGCCCGAGCCCAGCAGCGAGATCATCGCCGGCGCCCCGATCTTCGGGAGCAGGTCGATCAACGCCGTCCATTCGCGGATCTGCTCGGGGTTGCTGGCACGTCTGAGCCGCGCGACGGCGGCCCATTCGAGCGCCAGCGCTGCCGCGACACCGGACACGCCGAAGAGATGGAGCAGCTTCACGACGAGGTAGGAGTTCATTGGTGGTTCCTTGATAGTGGTACGACTTCAACTATCTATCGAGGACCATCAAATCCGGTCAATCGCACCTCGTGTTAAGAAGAGTGGCGATGAGCAAGGCAGACAAGGCCGCGGAGGCCTGGCGGAAATTGTTCGGCTTCTTCATGAGCACGCGTAGTCAGCGCGATCGCGTGCTCGAGAAGCACAAGCTCACGCCGAACGATGCGAAGGCGCTCTCTGCGTTGAAGTCCGAAGGCCGCACGATGCGTTCGCTCGCCGAGGCGTGGTCATGCGACGCCAGCAACGCGACGTGGATGGTGGATCGCCTCGAGAAACGCGGCCTCGCGAAGCGGGAAGGGCAGCCCGGCGACCGACGCGTGACGCTGGTCTCGCTCACCGCGCGCGGTGCTCAGCTCAAGGCGAAGGTGCAGAGCGAGATGGAAGCGCCTCCGCCACAGCTGCTCGAGCTCGATTCAGAAGCGCTCGACGTGCTCAACGCGGCGCTCTCGAAGCTCGACGTGAAGCGCGAAGACTAGAGACGCCGTGCGTCCCGATGCGGCGCACGGCGGCAGTTCGTCACTCGATGGTGGCGCGCAGCTCGAAGTTGCCACCGTTGCCGTCGAACGAGTCGATGACCACCAGGTAGTCGCCGGCGGGCACGTTCTCGAGCACCACCTCAGAAGCGCCAGCGCCGCCCATCACGTCGTCGCTGCAGCCCATCACGTCGGCCGTATCGTTGGGGCACCCGGGCACCACGTACAGCACGGTGTCGAAGTTGGTACCGCTGCCCACGGTCGACAGGCGCACGCGATCGGCGCGCTCGGTCATGCGCAGCACCACCACGCCTTCGGGCCGGCCGGTCGGGTCGTTGGTCGCGCAGCCACTCGGCGCGTCCCACAGCGAGCCGCCCTCGGCCACGCCGTTCACCACGCTCCCGCCCGGAGTCGGAATCAGCACCGTCGACATGCTGCACTGCTGCGTGCGCATGGGCGCCGACGAGGTGCACTTGTTGGTGGTCGCTCCGACGATGCCCGGCGAACACGCGAGGCCGGCGGCGCACGTGTCGAACCCGCGCGGGTCGCAGGTCTGGCCCGCGGTCTTGATGGGCTGCGTGGTCGGCGAGGCGATCTTGATCATCCCCGTGTGGCCCGCAGCGTCGATCGGCGTCACCACCAGGCGCGGCACCTGCGTGTCGAGACCGACGCCCGACTGCATGTTCATGAAGAACGCTCCGTCGAGCGCCACGCCGTTGGCCGGCTGATCGAACGACGCGAGATCGGGCGAACCATCACCATCGGAGTCGATGCTGATCGCCTGGCCCGCCTGGTTCTGGAACGTGAAACGCAGTGTCGCGAGATCGTCTTCCGGTTCGGTGCCTTCCATCAGAATCGTCGGGCCGTTCGCGCCGCGGAAGAACGCCAGCCGCGTGAGCTGCGGAGCGAGACCCTCGTCGCACACCGCCGGCATGCCGCGGCAACCGAGGCCCGCTTCGCAGCGATTCTCGAGGAACGTCGCATCGCACGAGCCGCCGCGAGCGATCACGGGCTGCGCGGTGATGTTCAGCACCTGCTCTTCCGACGAGAGCCCCGTCGCGTCGACCAGCGTCACCGCCGCCTGCGAAGGGCCGTTCATGCCGTCGATGAACACGCCACGCCACCAGGCCGCTCCGGTCACCGACTCGCCGACCCACTTCTTGCCGTCGATCGAGACCGTGCCTTCCGCCAGCGTCGCGCCTTGTGCGTCGAGCAGGCGAACGAACGCTGAGACCACGTCGAGGTTGCGATCAGTCGCCTTGATGCTCACGCGCAAGTCGCGGCCGGTTCGACCCGCCACGCGCGCATCGGCCATCTGCCACTCGGGCGCCGAAGGCATGCCGGTACTGCCACCGCCACCACCGCCGCCGCCACCGCCACCAGTGGAGCCGCCGTCACGCCCGCCACCCGTGCGACCACCATCGGTGCTCATCATCGTGCCGCCGTCCGTACCCATCGGAGCGACACAGCCACTCATCACCACCGCGAAGACAACCAGTTCCCGTTTCATTGCAATGAACTCCCCAGTTCATTTTCTGAAAACAAAGAAGGGCGGGCTCACGTGGAACCCGCCCTTCGAAAACTCAACGCTTCAACTCAGAGCTCGCAGGCCGTCGGAACGGGCGTGCCCATCGTGAAGTAGAGGATGTCGGAGCCATCGCCGCAGTCGACGGTGTCGTTGCCGCCGCTGGTCTCGATGAAGTCGTCGCCACCGAGCGAGGTGATGGTGTCCGCCGCCGAGCTGCCGACGATGCGGTTCGCCGCCGCGTTGCCGGTGACCGTGCAGGCCGAGGCGCTCGGGCAGGTGAGGTTCTCGACGTCGGTGTTGATGACCTTGCTCATCGTGGTCGACGCAGTGCCGTCCATGATGACGTTGATGACCGCGCCGAAGTTCGTGAAGTCCACGGTGTCGAGACCCGCGCCGCCGGTGCAGGAGTCAGCGCCCGCGCCGATGGTGCCGTTCGCGCCCATGATGAACTTGTCGTCACCCGCGCCGCCCGAGAGCACGTCCGCTCCGCCGCCGCCGGTGATGCTGTTGTCGAGGCCGTTGCCGGTCACGGTGCACACGAAGGCGCCGGTCGGGCAGATGAAGTTCTCGATGTCGTCGTGCACGTTGTCCGTCTCGCTCGCCGTCGAGTTGCCGTCGTTGGCGACGTTCAGGTCCATCGTCACGGTGACCGCCTCGAGACGCGACGCGTAGGTGACGGTGTCGATGCCCGCCTCGCCGTAGACCGCGTCGTTGCCGGCGCCGGTCGAAGCCAGGAGGCCCATGTCGAAGGTGTCGTTGCCCGCGCCGCCGTAGAACGTCTGGTCGCCCGTGGTGCCCGTGAAGGTGTCGGCGCCAGAACCACCGCGCACGATCTCGACGTCGCTCTTCACGTCGTCGCCTTCGCCCGACTCACCGTCGTCCGTACCGCCGTCCGCGAGGCCGGTGCCGACCGTCACGAACACCGACGCCGAACGCGCCGCGTAGGTCACGGTGTCCGTGCCGCCGCCGCCGTTGAACACGTCGAGGTCGGTCGCGCTGTTGCCGCCCGACATCGTGTCGTTGCCGAGGTCGCCGTACATCGTGTCGTTGCCGTTGCCGCCGATGAGCGAGTCGTCACCCAGACCGCCGTACACCGTCAGCGCGCCCGCGAACGGCGAGCCGCCCGTGCCGTACGTGCCGGCCGTGGCGTTGAACACGTCGTTGCCGCCGCCGAGCGAGAAGGTCAGGGCGATCGTGCCCGAGCCCGTCACCGCGATGTCCTTGTACGCGTCGACGTTGAACGCGATGTCGACCGCGGTCGCCGTGCCGCCCACCGTGATGGTGTCGGCCGTCGTCGACGCGCCACGAATCTTGAACACGTCAGCGCCCGCGCCCATCGCCGCCGAGATGCCCGGCGCGCTCGAGGTGCCCGGCGCGAAGGTGCCGTTGGCGAAGTCGATGATCACCGTCTCCGCGCCAGCCGCGCCGGTGATGGCCACGGTCTTCACCGCCGCCGCCGTCGCGCCCGTCGCGAACACGTCGTTCACGAGAATGTTGCCGCTCACCGCGTGCTTGCTGATGATCGCCGTCTCACCCGAGGCCAGCGTGACCGTCAGCGTGCCGGTGGCGAACGCCGGAGGAGTCGCCAGCGCCGCGAGCGGCTCCGCGATTTCCTCGACGCCGGAGATGTCGCCGTAGTCCGTCGTGTTCGGCGCGTTGCAGGCCGTGAACAGCGCCGTCAGCGCTCCCACGATGACTGCCCATTGGGTCTTCTTGAACATGTGCTGCTCCTGTCGATGGCTGCTGAGTGTGGGAAACGACGTCTTGCGTCGGGTGCGACAGGAGCAAGGGGAGGGCCACGCGCGGATCAGCCACGATCCGCCGACTTGCGACGTGGATCAGCCGGGTCGCGTTCAGCGGGGGAAGGTCACCCAGCACCCGCGTCATTCCGTTGACTGGCCGCGCCAAGAGAGTTGAGTGGGTTTTTCGTGAAGGCCTCTCTCGCCGCCATCTCTTTGCTGTTCGCTCTTCCCGGGTTCGCGCAGGGGCGCGGTGAAGGGAGCGTCGGCTCGGAACCCAGCCGCCTCGGCGCCGAATATTTCGTGCAGCGCGCCGGCGCCTCGTGGACCTACCAGCTGGCTGCCGAATCAAAGAAAGACGCCAAACGCGGCAAGGTGACGATCTCCAGCTTCGTGGACTGGAAAGCTTCGGTCAGCGTGTCGATTGGGAAGTGGCAGGGAGGAACGACCTGGCGGGTGAAAGACGGCGTGTGGCTGGAGCGCAGTGGTCTGCGCTACGAGCACGAGACCGTGGTCCTGCCGGCGCAGATGACGCGCGGCACGCGCTGGCAGGCTCCGTCGTCGATGGAGCGCGGTGCCGGCAAGACCTCGGCCTACGAAGTCGTCGCCCTCGAGGCGCAGGTCGAGCTGCCGACCGGCATCACCGTCGAGCATTGCCTGGCGGTGCTCGAGAGCGCGCCCGAAGGCGGCGAGGGTTTCACGCACTACTACGCGCCCAACATCGGCAAGGTCGGCGTGCAGGGCCCCGGCGGCTGGGTGTACCGGCTCGTCGAGTTCCGCAGCGGCGCGAAGGGCCACGCCGAGTGATGTCCCCCTCGCGAGCACTGCGAGCGCTGTTGCTGTTGCTGCTGTCGCTCACCGGCTGCCGCGCCCTCCACGAAAACGCCATCAAGCAGCGCCTCATTCAGTCGCGCTTCTACGGCCGCGAGCTCCCGCGCACGCTGCAGAACGTCGACGAGTACCTCACCTCACGCCGGCAAGACGCGGTGCAGACGTGGTGCGATCTCTGCGTGGCGAGCGCCGAGACGTTGCCGTCGGGCGAGCGCAAATACTGTCTGTCTGCGCGCGGAGAAAACGCGTGCGTGCTGGCCACCGCGGTGAGCGACAAGACGATGAAGTTCGAGCCGCTCGACAAGCCCAGCTCGTCGCAGGTCGCACGCGCGCTGTGGTGGGCCTTCGAGCCCGACACCGCGCAGCAGGCCGACTTCGCCAATCAAGACGAACTCTCGCGGCTGGCCGAAGACGAAGAAGAGTCCTTCCAGTCGCGCTGGTCGTTCCTCGCCGGAGCGAAGGCCGGCACCGTCGTCTCGTACGATCCCCCCACCTTCACCTTCGGCGGGCAGGCCGGCGTTCGCTACTGGGGCAGCCTGTTCGTGATTCCCGGAGCGGCGCTCGAGATCGAGAACATGCTCCAGGCCGGCCGCAGCCTCGTCACCGGCCACCTGCAGGGCCGCATCGAACTCGCGCTGTGGAATGACGAGAACACGCGCTTCTTCAACCTGCCGAAGATCACCTTTCTGATGGGCGGAGGCCCGTTGATCGGCTTTGGCCGCGCGCCCGCGCTCGGTGGCCGCGCGGTGCTCGGCATCCACCTCGATCACCTCTCGTGGTTCGTGACTCCGTTCTTCTTCGAGCTCGGCTTCCAGGTGCTCGACGTCGACGAACAGACCAGCTCCGGCCTGCGCATCGCCCTCGGCCTGGGGCTCTGACGCAATATTTTCGCGGGGTCCGAGAGGACGCCACGCCTGTGGTCTGACCTTCCTCGAACGCAATCAGATCGCATGACTTGAGCGGGCGCGCCGCTTGCTGCCACCCGCCGACATGCGAACCCAACAAGCGACCTGGAGCCGTGAGAGCGGCTGGCGTGAACTCCCCGAATCGTCGAACCCGCCCGACCTCGTGCTCGTCTTCGGAGGCCGCGCCGAGCTGGAGCGTTCCGAACTGCTCGCGCCGCTCTGCAATCGTGTTCCGCGCGACCGCATTCACGGCTGCAGCACCGGCGGCGAGATCGAAGGCGCTCACGTGCACGACGACACCATCGTCGCCACGTGCCTGTGGTTCGACGGCACGAAGGTGAGCGCCACGTTCGCTCCGCTCGACGGCGGTGGCGACGACGTGCTCGGTCAGCGCCTGGCGAAGAGCCTCGAGCCGCGCGAGCTGGTGCACGTGCTGGTGTTGAGCGACGGCCTCAAGGTGAACGGCAGCGCGCTGGTGCGCGGCCTTCGCGAAGGGCTCCCCTCGAACGTCAGCATCAGCGGTGGCCTCTCGGGTGACGGCGCCGCGATGAAGGACACGGTGGTCTGCTACGGTGGTGAGATTCGCCGCGGCGGCGTGAGCGTCATCGCCTTCCACGGCAAGGTGAAGGTCGGCATCGGCAGCGTCGGCGGGTGGGACCAGTTCGGCCCCTCGCGCACCATCACGCGTTCCGAAGGCACGGTGCTCAAGGAACTCGACGGCGAGCCCGCGCTCGCGCTCTACAAGCGCTACCTGGGTGAGCACGCTGCGGGTCTTCCCGGCAGTGCGCTCCTCTTCCCGCTGCTCGTCACGCCGCGCCCGGGCGAGACGCCCGTCGTGCGCACCGTGCTCTCGGTCGACGAAGCCACTGGCTCGATGACCTTCGCGGGCGACATGCCGCAGGGCGCGACCGCTCAGCTCATGCGCGCCAACTTCGAGCGCATCATCGAGGCGGGCGAGGGCGCGGCCACCATCAGCCTCCCGGGCCCGCAGCCCGAGTTCGCGCTCCTGATCAGCTGCGTCGGCCGCAAGTGGATCTTGAAGCAGCGGGTGGAAGACGAGGTCGATGCCGTGCGCCACGTGCTCGGCGACTCGACCATCACCACCGGCTTCTATTCGTACGGCGAACTCGCACCGACGATGTCGGGCGCGCCGTGTCAGCTCCACAACCAGACGATGACGGTCACCACCTTCTCGGAGCGCTGAAGCCGTGCACTCGCTCGCTGCCCGACAGCTGCGGCGCTTCTTCAAGGCGGAGCCGCCGACCGACCCGCGCTGGCTCGAGTTCGTCGAGGCGGTGAGCGCGGCCTACCAGGCGGCCGATGACGATCGGCGGTTGCTCGAGCGCACGCTCGCGCTCGCTTCTCAGGAAACCGAAGACCGCTATCGCGCGCTGCAGGCAGACATCGCGGCCCGCGAGAAGGCCGAGAGCGCTCGCGACGCGTTCTTCCGCGCCTCGCCCGACATGCTCGCCATCATCGATGCCGAGCTGCGCTTCGTCGAGACCAACCCCAGCTGGGAACGCACGCTCGGCTTTTCCGCGGACGCGCTCATCGGCCGCACCTTCGAGGAATTCGTGCACGCCGACGACGTGGCGCGCGTCCGTTCCGAAGCGCAGCGCGTCGGCGAGCTGGGCATCATTCGCGACTTCGAGTTCCGCATGCGTCACCAGAACGGCAGCTGGCGCATGGTGAGCGCGGCGGCGACCATCGATCGCGAGCGCGGGCTGTTCTTCGCCGTGGCGCGCGACGTCACCGAGCAGCAGCAGATGGCGCGCGAGCTCGCGCAGGCGCAGAAACTCGAGGCCGTCGGTCAGCTCGCCTCGGGCGTGGCCCACGAAATCAACACGCCGGTGCAGTACGTCGGCGACAACGTCAGTTTCGCCAACGACGGCTTCCGCGATCTCTTCGTCTATCTCGACGCGGTGCACGCGAAGCTCACCGAGGCCCAGCGCGCAGAACTGGCCGACGCGGCCGACGACGCCGACCTCGACTACCTGCGGGCCGAAGTGCCGAACTCGCTCGCCGAAGCGCGCGAAGGTCTGCACCGCGTCGCGGAGTTGGTGCGCGCGCTCAAAGAATTCGCGCACCCCGACGCGGGTGAGAAGTCGATGGCCGATCTCAACAAGGCGATCGAGCGCGCAGTCGTGCTCGGCCGCGGAGAGATCAAGCACGTCTCGAAGCTCGAGCTCGAGCTGGCGCCCAACTTGCCGCTCATGCGCTGCCACATCGGCAGCTTGAGTCAGGTGTTCTTGAACCTGCTGGTGAACGCCGCGCACGCAGTCGAGGAGCGGTCCCAGAAGCAAGGCGTGTCGTGGAAGGACCAGCGCATTCGCGTCGCGACGCGCAAGGAAGGCAACGAGGCGGTGATCTCGATCTCCGACACCGGCTGCGGCATTCCCGACGCCATTCGCGATCGCATCTTCGAGCCGTTCTTCACCACCAAGCCGATGGGCAAGGGCTCGGGCCAGGGGCTGCCGCTGGTGCGCAGCGTGGTGCTCGGCCACGGAGGAAAGATCTCCCTCGACAGCCGCGTCGGTGAAGGCACGACCTTCGAGCTTCGCCTGCCGTACGAGAGCGACGACGACGACGTCCGGAAGGCCGCATGAACGGTGAAGTCGCGCATCTGCTCCTCGTCGACGACGAGCGCGCGGTGGTCGAGGGTCTGCGCAAGACGCTGCGCGCGTTCCGCGATCGCTGGGAAGTGCACGTGGCGATCGGCGGCCGCGCGGCGCTCGAGGCGCTCGCGGCTCGCAGCTTCGACGCGGTGGTCAGCGACGCGCGCATGCCCGACGTCGATGGTGAGGCCGTGATGCACGAGGCCTCGACACGCCAGCCCGGTGCCGTGCGGCTCGTCTTGAGCGGTCAGGTCGATGCACGCACCGGTCATCGCCTCGCCAACCTCTGCCACCAGTTTCTCTCGAAGCCGCTCGCGGGCCCGGCGTTGATGGCCGCCGTCGAGGAATGCCGCGGCCTGCTCGTCTCGCTCGAGAACCGCGCGCTGCGCGAGATGGTCGGTCGGCTGCAGGGCCTGCCGGTCGCTCCGCGCGTGTACCACCGCATCAGCTCGCTCATCGACGACCCGGCCGCGAACCTCGACGCCGTGGCGCAGGTGCTGGAGACCGATCTCGCGCTGGTGACGCGCGTGTTGCGGCTGGTGAACTCCGCCATCTTCGGGCTCACGCGCAAGGTCGGCACGGTGCGCGAGGCGGTGGTGTTGCTCGGCCTCGAGCGCGTGCGTGAGGTGGTGCTGCTCGTCGAGCTGCTGGGCGAGGGCGGGCATCAGCCGTTCCTCGAGGCGCTGCGAGAGCGGGCGGTCGCACGCTCGCGGCTGGCGCGTCTGCTCGCGCACGGCTCGTCGGTGGTCGATCTCGCCGCTGAGAGCGCGCTGCTCGCGGAGATCGGCGCTCACGCGCTCGCGCTCGGCGCAGGTGATCGCTACGAGCCGATCTGGCGCATCAAGGATCGCCAGGTACGCAGCGAACGCGAACGCGAGGCCTTCGGCGCCACCTTCGCCGAGATCGGCGCGGTGCTGCTCGGCATGTGGGGGTTGCCGGCGACGGTGGCCAACGCCGCGCGTTGGTGCATCGAAACCCCGCAGCCCGGCGCCGCGCTCGACGCGCGCACCATCACCGCGTTCTGCATCGCGCTCGAAGACGAGTGCATGGGCGCTCGCGAGCCCGTCGAGGTCGACGCGCTCGCCGCGCAGCTCGGCCTCACGCCTCGCCTCGGAGCCGCCCGCGAACTCGTGGCCCGATCACTGATGTCACCTTCTTCGCCTGGAGCAGCCGCATGAGCCTCAACCGAATTCTGTGTGTCGACGACGAACCTCACGTGCTCGCTGGCATCGAGCGCAACCTGCGCCGGCTCTGCCCGGTGGTGACCGCGGTGGGCGGCGAGCGCGCGCTTCAACTGCTCCGACGCGATCGCGACTTCGCGGTGATCGTCTCCGACATGCGCATGCCGGAAATGAACGGCGCTCAATTTCTGCTCCAGGCCCGCATGTTGGCGCCCGACGCGGTGCGTATTCTGCTCACCGGTGAGGCCGACCTCGAGGCGGTGGTGGCCGCGGTGAACGAGGGCCACATCAACCACTACGCGCGCAAGCCGATCGATCGCGAGGCGCTCTCGGCGATGGTGCAGCGCTGCTTCGTCGAGCACGACGCGGCGATCGCGGCGCGCGGAAGAGTCGTCGAGACCGCGCGCGCAGCTGCCCAGCTCGCGATGGCGGTGTTGGGGGCGAGCGCTCCCGACGCGGTGGCGCACGCCGAGCGGAGCGGCACCCTGGCGCTGAAGATCGCCGAACACCTCGGCCTGAGCGCGCTGCCGAGCGTCGAACTCACCGCGTGGCTGGGCGTGATCTCCCGGCGGCTCCCGCCTTCCGTCGCGCCCCGCCTGGTCGAAGACGTGCTGCCCGAAGAATTGATCGGTGTGCGCGCGGCGCTGGGTGAGCTGCGCGCCGGCAGTGGGCACGCCACTTCGGTGCTGGCGCGCGTCGTCGCCGGTGCGTGGGTCTACGACGAGCTGATGAACGGGCGTCTGTCGGACGATGAGCGTGCGAGCATGCTGGAGCGGAGCGTCGACGCGCGAGTACTCGACGCCATGGCCGCGCTCGGCTTCACGGCCCGCGCGCGCGCGGCCTGAAACTGCTTCTGCTCCCGAATGACGAGGCTACGGTGCGCGCCACATGCGTCTCGCCGTCCTCTTCGTCCTCCTCTCCGCAGCCGTAGCCAACGCGCAGTGCGACACGAGCTGTGCCGCGTGTACCGGGCCGGCGCCCAACCAGTGCACCGCGTGCCCCGCCGGTCGCTGGTTCGATTCTCCGAACACCACGTGCCCGACCTGCACTCCGGTCACCAGCTGCTCCGTGCCGGTGACGTGCACCACGGCGAGCAACTCGCGTTGTGATCTGTGCAACTCGGGCACCTGGCGCAGCACCTCGCTGCCGACGGTGTGCACCGCCTGCACGGCGATCACCAACTGCGTCTCGGCGCTCACCTGCAGCAACGCGTCGAGCTCGCAATGTACGCAGTGCGCGTCGGGCTTCCGGTTGTCGCCGGCGGGAACGTCGTGCCCGGCGTGCACGGCGATTCCATTCTGCGTCTCGGCGCTGACCTGCAGCACCGCGACCGATTCTCGCTGCACGCAGTGTCAGAGTGGTTACTGGCTCGACAACTCGGGCCCGTCGAGCGTGTGCCGCCCGTGCACTCCGGTGAACGCGTGCGTCTCGGCGCTCACCTGCACCGCGGCGACGGACTCCCAGTGCGCCGCGTGCGTTCAGCCCGGCACCTTCCTCGACGAGACGCACCCTGACGATCGCTGCGCCGACTGCACGCCGATCTCCGGCTGCGTTTCGCAAGTGCAATGCACTACCGCGACCAACTCGCAGTGCACCACGTGCGGCTCGGGAACCTGGCTCGACGAAACCGCGAGCGCCGACGCGTGCCGCACCTGCACGCCGGTCACCAACTGCAGCTCGGCGCTCACGTGCACCGCGGCCACGACGTCGCAGTGCACCAGCTGCGCGCTTGGGAGCTTCCTCATTCAAGGGACGGCCGACACCTGCGCTTCGTGCTCACCGATCACCAACTGCGCGAGCGCCGTCAGCTGCACCAGCTCCCTCGACTCGCAGTGCTCCTCGTGTGCCGCTGGCTCGTACCTCGTGAACGGCACCGCCGATTCGTGTGCCAGCTGCACTCCCGTCGCGAACTGCGCGAGCGGGCAAGTGACGTGCACCACCTCGGGCGACTCGGTGTGTTCGCAGTGCGCGGCGGGCTTCTTCCTGTCCGCGGGCGCGTGCGTGCCGTGCACCGCGGGGAGCTGCGCGGCGGGCGAATACGAAGCCACCGCGTGCGGCGGCTCGAGCGATCGCGTGTGCGCGAGCTGCACGGCGATCACCGGCTGTCAGACGAATCAGGTCACGTGCACCACCGCGAGCGATTCGCAGTGCGGCTCGTGCAACGCCGGCACCTATCGCGTCGATGGAAGTGCAGACACCTGCGTGGCGTGCACCGCGCTGAGCAACTGCACGTCGGCCATCACGTGCACCAGCGCCACCGATTCTCAGTGCAGCGCCTGCGCGGCCGGCTCGTACCTGAGCGGCGGCCGATGCATGGCGTGCAGTGGAGCGTGCGCCGCCGGGACCTTCGAGAGCACGGCCTGCATGGCGACCGCCGATCGCGTGTGCACCGCGTGCTCGGCCGAGTGCGCGACGTGCACGGGCTCGGCGACGACCTGCGCGAGCTGCGCCACCGGCTCGTTCCGCACCGGCACGACGTGCGCGACCTGCACCGAGTGCGCGGCGGGCAGCGCCATCTCCACCGCGTGCCGCGCGAACGCCGACACCGTTTGCTCTCCGTGCGCGCCGGGAACCTTCACCAACGCGCCTGCGCGCGCGAGCTGCAGTGCGTGCGCTGCGGGAACGTTCGCTGCCGACGCGGGCTCGACGAGCTGCACGGCGTGCGCGAGCGGGACGACGTCGATGGCGGGCTCGAATTCCTGCTCCGCGTGTCTGGCGGGCCAGGCGCCGGTGTCGGGCTCGTGCTCGACGTGCGCTGCGGGAACGTTCGCAGCTGCGGGCTCGAGCGCCTGCATGCCGTGCGCGCAGGGAACGGCGTCGAGCGCAGGGCAGGGCATGTGCACCGCGTGCACGCCCGGTCATTTCACGAGCGCCCCCGGAGCGGCGAGCTGCTCGACGTGCCCGGCGGGAACTTCGGCCAGCGGCTCGGGTTCGATGGCGTGCGCTCCGTGCGCAGCAGGAACTTTCGCGGCGATCGGCGCGAGTGAATGCACCGCGTGCGCGAGCGGAACGTTCTCGATGGGCGGCGCTTCGAGCTGTCGCGCCTGCAACTGCGACGATGGAGATGCGTGCACCGCCGACTCCTGCTCCGCCACCGGCGAGTGCACGCACGAGAAGACCTGCACCGCGCAGCCCGGTTGCTCCGCGGCGCCGTTCGCGGTCGTGCCGCTGTTGTTCGCGTTCGCGCTGCTGCGCCGTCGACGCAGAGAGTCGTGAACTTTCCGCACGGGGCGGTTTGCCACCACGGCATTCACCGCTAAAAGGCCGACCGTCTTTCACCCCTCACAAAGAGATCACTCGATGCGTCTTTCGACCAACTCGGTGTTCCTGGCCGCGGCTCTCGCGACCAGCGGCTGTGCGACGTACCAGGCGAAGTGGGACGAGAAGATCACCACGCCGGCGGCTCCGAGCGATGCCGCGACGACCGCGCTGACCGAAGGAGACGCCGCGTGGGAAGCGCGCGCCGACAAGGCGAAGTGCGTCGAGGCGTTCACCAAGTGGGAAGCCGCGTTCGAGAAGGCGCCGACCGCCGAGCTCGCCGCGAAGATCTCCCGCGCGCACTACCTCTACGGTGACGGCTACCTCGCGCTCGAGGGCAACGCCGAAGGCCGCGACGCCGAGTACCAGAAGGGTCTCGATTGGGCGACGCGCTCGCTCTCGATGGCCGCTCCGGAATTCGCGAAGGCGATGACCGAGGGCAAGAAGCACGCGGAAGCGATCGCGCTCGCTCCGAAGGAAGCGGTGCCCGGCATGTACTGGTACGCGACGAACCTCGGAAAGTGGGCGGCCGGCAAGGGCTTCACCACGCGCCTTCGCTACAAGGACGACATCAAGGCCACGATGGACCTCGTGAAGAAGTACGACGAGATGTACTTCTACGCCGCGCCGTGGCGGTACTTCGGCAGCTTCGAAGCGGTGACCGCGGGTCTCGCCGGCGGTTCGCTCGAGAAGTCCGAGGTCAACTACAAGAAGGCCGTCGAGCTCGCTCCGAACTACCTGGGCGCGAAGGTGCTGTGGGCCGAGTTCCTGTGCACCAAGAAGCAGGACAAGGAGACCTTCAAGAAGTTGCTCGAGGAAGTGATCGCCGCCGACGCGAAGATCGATCCGGCCATCGCTCCGGAGAACATCATCGAGCAGGCCAAGGCGAAGAAGCTGCTGGCTGAGATCGACGAGAAGTTCTGAGTCGCGCTCGCGTCACTTCGTCTCAACCGGAGGCTTCATGATCTCGCGCTTCATCGCCGCACTCGTTCTCTGCTCGTCGCTCGCCGCATTCGCCGAGGAGCCCATCGTCGTGAAGCTGGCGACGGTCGCTCCAGAAGGCAGCCCGTGGGCCGCCGGTCTCACCGACTTCAAGAAGCGCGCGGAAGCCGCTGCGCCCGGCAAGGTGAAGGTGAAGCTCTTCCTCGGCGGCACGCTGGGTGACGAGAACGACACGGTGCTCGCGGTGAAGCGCGGTCAGATTCAGGCCTTCGGTGGCAGCACCGGAGCGCTCGCCTCGCAGGTGCCCGAGTTCAACGTGCTCGAGCTGCCGTACCTCTTCGCGAAGTTCGAAGAGGCCGACTACGTGCTCGGCAAGGTGGTGCAGGCCGACATCGAGAAGGCGTGCAGCGATCGCGGCATTCAGTTCGGGTTCTGGTCGGAGAACGGCTACCGATCGTTCGGCGGCAAGTTCAAGGTGACGAAGCCCGAAGATCTCAAGGGCCGCAAGATGCGCTCGCAGGAGAACCCGATTCACCTGCTGACCTACCGCGCGTTCGGAGCGTCGCCGGTTCCCATTCCGACGACCGAGGTGCTGACCTCGCTGCAGACCGGAGCGGTCGACGGCTTCGATCAGTCGGCGCTCTTCCTCTTCGCCGCGTCGTGGCACACCGCTTCGAAGTACTACTCGGTGAGCAACCACATCTATCAACCGGCTGCGATCGTCTACAACAAGGCCGCGTGGGACTCGTGGCCGCCTGACGTGCAGAAGGCGCTGAAAGACGCGGGCGCGGCGATCGAAAACGATCTGCGCCTCAAGGTTCGCGCCATGACGCCGATCCTTCTGAAGAACGTGCAGGAACTCGGAGTGGAAGTGAACGTGCTGTCCGACGCCGAGCTGCAGCCGTTCATGAAGCTCGCCGAGAAGGCGCGCGCTGACTACGTGAAGACCGCTCCCAAGCCCGAGAAGGCGCTCTACGAGAAGATGACCAAGGGCCTCGCCGACTTCCGCGCTGGTAAGGCGAAGTAAGACGTGACCGCCAAGCCGCTCACGCTCAGCGATCGCATCTACGCGCTCGAGTCGCGCTTCGTCACCGTCGCGCTCAGCATCATGGGCGTGGTGGTGTTCTTCGACGTCGTGCACCGCGTCGCGTCGCGCGAGCTGTCGTGGGCCGGCCGCATCACGTGGTTCGTGGTCGGAGTGATCGCCGTCACCGGCGCGCTCCGTCTTCGCAAGGAAGCTCCGGGATGGAAGGCGTGGGCGATCGCGGTGGGCATCGTCACCGCGACGTGGGGCGCGTTGCGCGCGTTCCTGTTCTTGCTGCCCAACGGGCTCGTCTGGAGCCAGACGCTGGGTCTCGTGCTCATGCTGTGGGTCGGCGTGCTCGGCGCGAGCATGGCGACGAAGGAGCACCGCCACCTCGCCCTGGATCTCGGCGCGAAGCTGTGGCCGAAGAAATGGCTGCCGAAGGTGCAGGGCGTCGGCAACGTCATCACCGCGCTGTTCTGTCTCTCGCTCGGGTTGCTCGCGTGCGTGAGCTTGCGCGATCACTTCAAAGACTGGTCGGACACCGACGGAGCGGGCGGCATCTTCCCCGCACTCGCCATCCCCAAGTGGATCGCGTTCGGCGGCATTCCGATCGGGTTCTCGATCATGACCGCGCGGTTCCTCGCGCAGGCACTCGAGAGCTTCCGCGGCAAGGTCGAAGAAGACGACGCGATGCACATGCTCGGGCTCAAGAGCGACGGTGCTCCGGAACACGACGGCGGTGAGTCGTGACCATCGTCGTACTGCTGTGCATCGCGGCGCTGCTGCTCTTCGGTGCGCGCCTGTTCGTGGTGGTCGGCGTCGCCACGATGCTCTGTTTCGCGATGATCCTCGGAGAGGGTCTCGACCCCGACAAGCTCGTCCGCATCGTCAACAAGATGGAAGGGCTGACGACCAAGAACGTCTTCCTTTCGATTCCCATGTTCGTCGCCGCCGGCACGGTGATGACGCGTGGTGGAATGGCGGCGCGGTTGATTCGCATCGCGCGCGCGTTCGTGGGCTTCCTGCCGGGCGGTCTCGCCATCGCGTCGATCGTGGCGTGCATGATCTTCGCGGCGATCTCGGGCAGCTCGCCGGTCACGCTGGTCGCCGTCGGCACCGTGATGTTCCCCGCGCTGGTGGCCGGCAAGTACCCGCGCGACGCGGCGATGGGCTTGCTGATGACCGCCGGCTCGCTCGGCTGTCTGCTGCCTCCGTCGGTGGCGATGCTCGTGTATTCGATCAGCGTCAGCGGCTCGTCGGGCGTCGACCCGTCTGATCTCTTCCTCGCTGGTTCGATTCCTGCGCTCTCGATCTCGGGCCTGCTCGCGGTCTACGCGTTCTACGTCGGCAAGAAATCCGGAGCGCCGCGTCAGCCCTTCACCTCGAAGGAGATGATCGAAGCGCTGAAAGAGGGCGGCTTCGCGCTCGCGCTGCCGTTCATCGTCGTCGGTGGCATCTACAGCGGTCAGTTCACGCCGACCGAGGCTGGTTCGGTCGCGCTCATGTACGCCGTGGTGGTCTGCACCTTCGTGCACCGCGAGATGAAGCCGAAGCAGCTCGCCGATGCGATGGGCGAGAGCGCGATTCTGATCGGCTCGCTGATCTTGATCGTCGTGCTGGCGTTCGGGCTCAACGATTTCCTCGCCGAGATCGAAGCTGCGACGCGCATGGGCACGTGGCTGCGTGAAGCGGGCCTGTCGCCGTTCATGTTCCTGCTGGTGGTGAACATCGCGCTGATCGCCATCGGCGCGTTGATGGACTCGGTGAGCGCGACGCTGGTGTTCGCTCCGCTGCTCGCGCCGATCGCCATCGACGTCTACGGCATCGACCCGGTGCACTTCGGCGTGGTGTTCGTCGTGAACATGGAGATCGGCTACCTGATGCCTCCAGTCGCGACCAACCTCTTCGTCGGAGCGGCCATCTTCAAGGAGCCCTTCGGCAAGGTCGCGCGCGCGGTGATGCCGACGTTGGCCATCGTGTGCGTCGCGCTGATCGCGCTGATGTACGTGCCGACGCTGTCGACCGGTGCGCTCAACGCCAAGCGCGGCAAGCCGATCATCACGCCCTTCCCGTGGAACGGAAAACAGACCGCGGTCGTCGCCGTGCCGCAGTCGCCCGACGTGAAGCAGCCGAAGAAGGCGATGACGATGGAAGAGATGATGCGCGCCGCCGAGGCCACGCTCGATGGTGGGAGCGCAGCGGTCGAGCCTGAGCCGGCGCCGCCGCCGAAGAAGGCGATGACGATGGAAGAGATGATGCGAGCCGCCGACGAAGAGATCGCGCGTCAGAAGGCCGCAGCCGAAGACGCCGGCATCTAATCGGTCGGTCAACCCTCACCCCGACCCTCTCCCTGGCGGGAGAGGGGGATTGCGGGCGGCCCCTCTCCCGCGAGGCTGAGGATCCATCACATCTTGAAGGACGAGTGAGGGAGTGATCTTTCCCGTCCTATGCACGGGATTTGGTCGCTTGCGGACGAGTTCAAGAACTGCAGCTTTCCGGATGAGCGGCTGCGGAAGCGCGCGATGCGGATTGCAGAGCGTGTGGAGCGCGAGCCGAGCTGGAGCTTTCCGCGCGCCTTCGCCGACCCATCTCAGCTCGAAGCGGTGTACCGGTTCGTTGGCAACGAGCGGGTCGACCTCGATGACATCGTCAGCGGCCATATCGCCAACACGCTGAAGCGGCTGTCGTCGAAGAAGCGGTGTCTGGCCATCCACGACACGACGAGCTTCTCGTTCGAAGGCGAGCGAGAGGACCTCGGCACTGTCGATCGAGCGCAAGAAGGCTTCTACGCACACGTGTGTTTGTGCGTATCCGCGGAGGGACACCGAGAGCCCGTGGGACTCTTGGCGATCGACACGTGGACGCGAGACGAGAAGAAGGGAAAGCGAACGACGCGCGAGCGGAAAGCGGAATCGGACCTGGAGTCCGGGCGGTGGGCCGAGCAGTCACTCGACGTCGAGGGACTGGTGAAGTCGACGGAGCTGATTCACGTCGAAGACCGCGAGGCCGACATCTACGAGAGCCTCGAGACGCGAATCGCGCATGACATGCATTTCATCGTGCGCGCCGCATCGTCGAAGGTGGTGCTGACCAACGCTGGCACCGAGAACATCCTCGACTACGCGCGCACTCTGTCGGTGGTGACGACGCGGGAAATCCATCTGTCTGCACGCAAGGCGAAACACAGCACGCTGCGACCCAATGCCCAGCATCCGCCGCGAAAGGAGCGCGACAGCCGCATCGAGATCCGCGCGGGGAAAGTGCGTCTGCGCAAACCGCTCAGAAGCGGAGCGTGTCCAGAGCTCGAGCTGAACGCGGTGCACGTGCTCGAGATGGACGCGCCTCGCGGAGAGAAGCCAGTCGAGTGGCTGCTGCTGACGACTGAGCCAATCGCGACCGTTGCCGACGTCGAGACCGTCGTCGACAACTACCGAGCGAGGTGGCTCATCGAGGAGTACTTCAAGGCACTGAAGACGGGCTGCAAATACGAAGAGCGCCAGCTTGAGTCTCTCCACGCACTCCTCAACGCACTCGGCATCTTCGCCGTGATGGCGTGGCGGCTGCTGCAGTTGCGCTTCCTCGAACGCACCGCTTCCGACGCACCAGCCACCACCATCGCGAGCTCGGCAGAGATTGCGATTCTCGAGAAAGAGGCGCGCATGCCTCCGCGCGCCACGGTGCGCGAGTTTCTCCTCCGCCTTGCCCGCTTCGGCGGTCACCTCCCGCAGAACGGTCCGCCAGGACTGCTCATCCTCTGGCGTGCACTCAGCACCCTTCTTCAGCGTGCTCAGGGCTTCGAACTGGCCCTCAAGATGTGATCAATCCTCAGCCCGCGAGGGAGAGGGTTGGGGTGAGGGTTGACCGCAGTCAAACCAGAAGCCCCCGAGCCCGAAGCTGGGCGGCCACGGGCTCCTCAGCAGCCCCAATCGATTCCCCGCGAAGAATCGACGCAATCAGCGGAGTGACCCGTCCGCGCACATAGTCCCCGCCGACGGCCGCGTGCAGCATCAGTCCGCGAGTCACGCCGACGAACCCGAGCGCAGTCCGTCGCACTTGCACGGGCAGCTCGAACTCAGCCCGCGGGCACACCGCGAGCGATCGAACGAGCGCGCCGATCATCTCGTCTTCGCGAGTCTCGGCGTCACCAATCGCCTCGCGCTCGAAGAAGTGGAACAGCTCCTCTTCGAGTGACGGGCCGAGCCGATGTTCGCGCCACAGCGTCGTCGCGCAGAACCGCGAGACCAGTTCGCCGAGGTCGAGCCCTTCGAGCGTCTTCGGAAACCACTCACGAATTCCGCCGGTCCCGCGGTACCGGCGCTCGAGGACCATGCGCTGCACCGCTTCGACGGCGGCCGTTTCTTCCTGCACGGGCAAACCGGGGACTTCGAGCGTCTCGCGAGCGCCGTGCAGATAGTCGCCGATCGCAATTTCCACGTGAGCCAGCGAACCCGTTTCCACAAAACCCACATCTCGTGTGGGTGGTGTGGAAGCAGTTCCCGGAACCCAGGTCGAAACCAGCTGCTGCAACCTCGTCCACGACTCCGCGTTCGCGGCGTTCAGCTCACCGTGCTCATCGAACCGCGGGTCTTCCCACGTGATGGCGCGCAGGTTCGGACAGCGCTCCATCAGCCGCGCCGTCAGCTCGAACTGCTGCTCGAGCAACACGCCGTGATGGGCATCGATGAACTGGTCGCCCGAGATCTCGCAGCCGGAGAGATGCAGCTCGAAACAGTGCTCCAGCGGCAGCCTTTCCAGCTCTCCGAACAAATCGCCGCCGCGCCACCACTGGTACGAGAGCAGATGCCCGACGTCCAACGTCACCGGAGCCGCCGTCGCTTCCGCCAACCGCCGGAAGAAGTCGTACGCGTGCATGTCACCCACGACCACGCTCGCGCCGGCTGAGAACCCGGGAAACTCGATCAACAACGGCACGGGCAACGCGTCCTGGCACTCACGGGTGTTGCGAATCGTCGCGGCCAGCCCACCCTCGGTCAGCAGTGGAGGCAACGGGTAGGGCACTGCGCGACCGTCGAGTGACCAGAACCCGACGTCTTCGTTCACCCACTTCAAGTCGTAGCGCTCGATCAACGCGCGCGTGAACGCGAGCAACTCGCGACGTTCATACCGGCCCAGCGACGCGAGGTTGAGCGCGGTGTGATGCAACGCGCGTGGAAGCCCCGAAGGCAGAGCAGCCATGAGCTGATCCCACGCGGGCGCGTAGTCGTCGAGCCGCGGACGAGCGCGATCACGCGGCTGCCACGAGAAGAAAGCGTGCGACCACTGACTCGCCTCGCGCGCCAGAAACGAGCGCAGCGGAGCCGCCACGTCGTCGCCGCCGAACCCGGTGCGTGCGTCCCACGGAAGATCGAGGCCCACACCGAGCCCACTCCGAGGCGAGTCAGGGAAGCGCACGGCTCAGCGCCCCTTCGACATCGTCGCCGCGGTGAACGCGACCGACTCACGCCGGTGGTTCTCGACCTTCGCCGCGTCGACGTCTTCGCCGCACGGCAGGTTGTAACAACTCGGGTTGTTCTTCGGCTGCTGCGTGGCGAGCGAGGTGACGCGCACGATCTCCAGCGCGTTCAACGCATCGACCGCTTCCTGCGCGCTCGCCGGCGACGACAGGTAGCAGTGCCCGCTGTTGCACGCCTCGACCTGCTCGACGAACGCCGAGAGCCGCGTCGCCTGCCGCGCGAGCTCCGCGTCGTAGGCCTTCTGGCCCATCACGTCGCCGGGGCAGGGCACGCCGTAGCACTCGCGCGCGTTGTCCGGCAGCTTGAGCACCAGGCTCGAGGTGCTGAACAGCTGCAGCGCTTCGAGCCGTTCGAGGCTCTGACGCACCTGGCGCTCGAGCTCGGCGCGAGACGTCGTCACCGGCGGCGTCGCGGTTTCGACGGGCCGAGCAGCGGCGTGATCGGTCCCACAACCACTGAGACCAAGAGCGAGGGCAACACCGGCAGTGGAGAGTCGAGCAGCGGTCATGAGTTCAGTTCCTTTCGAGGCGCGTTGGACTGCACCGAATTGAACGCGCACCACGCGGAAACGACCGTTGGAATGATCAGCACACCATTGTTCAGAGACGCCGAACAATCAGCGTGGGGCAGGGCGACCGGACGCTCGGGGAACCTCGCCCGTGTCGTCTCGACACGCGCCGTTCGGTCAGCGCACGCGGTGACGAATTCGCGAGCCGGGTGTTCTCCTCAGCAAGGAGGCACACCATGAAAACGAAAACACTTCTTCTCGCCGCGGCCCTCTCACTCTCGGCTTGTCTCGCTCACGCGCAGCCGAGCCCGCCGCCCGCAACTTTGCCGCCGCCGACGCCGAACGGAGTCAGCGTCAGCGACGGCCAGTGGGTCTACACGACGCAATACGGGTGGATCTGGATGCCGTGGGACCAGGCGTACACCTCTGTTCCCACGACGGGCACTCCGCTCATGTACGCGTACGGGCCGTCGCTCGGCTGGTCGTGGGTGAACGCTCCATGGATCTACGGCTGGGGGCCGGCTCCGCTGTGGGGCACGTACGGCATCACGCGCTTCGCGTGGAACGCGCGACCCTGGTTCCACGCACCGCGGGTCTCACTCACGGTTCGCGCGCCGATTCACACGTACGGCTACCACCCGGCGCGGACCACCTGGGGCGGCGGCTTCCGCGCAGGTGGTTTCCGGGGCGGCTTTCACGGGCACGGTGGCGGTCGACGCTGAAGCGACTCACGCGGCAGTGAGGTGCTCGAACAGCACCTTGCTGCCGACTGCGATCAGCAGCAGGCCACCGGCCACGTCGAGCTTCTTCCCGAGCAGCGCGCCGAAGCGACGGCCGGCGAAGACGCCCAGGGCCGAGAGCAACGCGGTGGTGAGGCCGATCACGCCGATCGAGACCAGCATCGGAGTCTCGAGCATCGGCAACGTCAGCCCCGCTGCGAGCGCGTCGATCGAGGTCGCGAAGGCGAGGGTGACGAGCAGCTTCCACCGGAAGGGCTCAGCGTCGATCGCCTCGTCGGCCTCGGCCTTGCGCGCTTCCCACAACATCTTCACGCCAAGCGCGCCGAGAATGACGAACGCGATCCAGTGGTCCCACGCGGCGACGAGCGAGCCGAAGCGATCACCGACCAGCCAGCCGATCAACGGCATCGCGGCCTGAAAGCCGCCGAAGAGCAGCGCGACTGAGAGCACGTCACGCGCGACGATCTTCCGAGCCGCGAGCCCGCGCGCCGACGCCGCAGCGGTCGCGTCCATCGCGAGACCAATGGCCAGCATCAACAGCGCACTCACCCCTCCTCGAATACGAAACTCCCTCTCCCTGCGCCAGCGGGGAGAGGGGCAGATGCGAGCACCCCGTTTCACAGCGAGAGACACCGCGACATTCGTCCCGCAAAGTCCCTGCATCCCATGAACCGCTCGTTGCTCGTCGCCCTTGCTCTGGCCCTCACCGCTTGCCCCTCGACCAGCAACCCCGACGGCTCCTCGGGGACGGGCGGAGGCACGGCGACCGGAGGCGGCAGCGCGATGGGAGGCGGCACGACCGGCGGCGGAACCACCGGCGGCGGTACGACGGGCGGCGGCACCACGGTCCTCACCGGAGTGCACCCCGGCGCGGCCTATCGCTTCGTGAACGTGCGCGCCGATCGCAGCGAAGTCGCCGAGGGCGAAGCGCGCGCCCTGGTCATCTCGATCGACGGCGGCGTGCAAACCATCGAGCGCCCGGTGCGCTTCAACGCCTGGAGCGTCGAGACGCTCTCGCGCCTCGGCACGCACTTCTACGACTACTCCACCCAGGTCTGGAACGCGGCCACCGGAGCCACCACTCGCACTCCCAATCGCACCGTCGTCAACGAGCTCATCGGCGAGCCGCGCTCGGTCGCGGGCATCGTGGTGCTCGAGGGCGACGTGCTGCAGCTCGCTCCGTTCGACGGCTCTGCGCCGCGCGTCCTCGCGATGGGAGTGACGCGCAATCAGGTGCTCCTGCTGCCCGGTGACTTCGTGGTGTGGGGCGACGGCACCGGCGTGTGGGAAGCCGATCTCAAGACCACCAACGCGCCCGTGCAGATCAGCACCGAGGCGTTCCAGTCGTTCGAGCCCTGGACAGGAGAGGTCTTCGCGACGCTCTACCTGGCGAGCTCACACGCGGTCCTCGATTCTCACGACCACGCCACATCGCGTGCTGCCGCTCGGCTTTCTCGAGAGCCCGTGGGTGAACGGCACGCAGCTCGGTCGGGTGCAGTGGGCGGGCAACGAGCTCCACGTCTTCGATTCGCTGACCTCGACCACCGATCTGCTGGCGTACGACTCGCCGAACGCGATCTCCAATTTCTACGTGCTCAACGGACGCGTCGCCGCGTGGACCGAAGAGGTCGACGGAGGCAGCGTCTACCGTGTGGCCGAGCTGCGCACGTCGACACTGCAGCCGCTGACGATCCCGCGGGAATTTTCGCAGTTCAAATTCACCACCACCGTGCGCATCGGCTACCTCGCGACGAACACCGGTCAGGCGCTGGAGGTCGACCTCGAGCACTCCATGCTCGGCGCGGCGGTCGAGAGTGCGAGCGTCTTCAACTTCCGCCGCGACGGCGTGGTGTTCATCGACCCGAGCACGCGTGCGCTGACCTTCCGCCCGTGGGGTGGAGCCGCGCAGGTCCTCGCCTCGTCGAAGTGTGCGCTGCTCAGCAAGGAGAGTTCCCTGGCGCTTCACCAATGCGCTGACCGCCAGCTCGCGTACGTGAACGGCTCGAATCAGCGCGTGGTGATCGGCGGGCTCGAGGTCGCTGACGACTACTACTCCCTCGATACCCATCGATCGATGGTGCGCTTCTTCGAAGGTGACGCCCTTGCCGAGCCCGGGACGATGTGGCTCTCCGATCTCTCGACCGGCTCCGTGTTGCTCGAAGAGCGCGAGCCGCACTTCTATCGCTACCGTTTTGGGGCGGGCGCACTGATCCACTCTCCGGGTGACATCGCCGGGCGCATGGCCTTCTTCGATCCCGCCACGGGCATGGACTTCGCCGCGCTCGACGCAGGCAACGCCTCGCTCTTCCCCCGGCCCGATCAACGCGACGGCGGAGCGCACGCTGTCGTCGCTCTCCCGTCCGCCACCGGAGTCGGCCGCACCTACCGGGTCTTCGATCTCGGCCGTCGCGTCGAAGTGAACGTCGGCACCCCAGAGGTCGACGCGGTCACCAACATGTACACGGATCGTTTCCCCGCGCGCGTGGTCAGCGGTGGCAGCGTGAAGTTCCTCGCGACCGACGGCACGTTGGTCGCGGCGCCGGTGATCAGCGACGGCGGAGAAGAGAGCTCGGTGACCGATCTGCGCCTCTCGAACGACCGCACGCACTACCTCGGCGCGTTGGGCATCTACGACGAGAACCTCGCCCCGCGCGTCGAGCTCGAAGGGTGGAAGATCGCCACGCGAGATCGCAACGCGCACCGCTCGTGGGTGATCAACAGCCGCGTGCTCGACGATGGCGGCACCGAGCAGACCCTCGTCACCTTCTTCGAAGATGGCGGCTTGCAAAGCGGCATCGTGCCGACCGACGTGGGCCTCTATGGCGGCTCGGACTACGGCTACTTCATCGGCTCCGATGACGTGAGCGGCGTGCGCGCGTGGTTCCCGGCCACCGACTCCTACACCTCGAGCGCCAACGCGACCGATTGGCAGCTCTTGACGCGCGGCTTCGTGTCGCGCGACGCCGATGACGCGGGCATCAGCGTGGTGCTGCACCTGCTCGGTGAGCCTCCGACGCGGCTGACGTCGCCCGGAGAATTGCCGCTGCGCATGATCACCCACGTCGCGTCGGGGCGGCTGGCGGTGCGCTCGACGAGCGGCGGGTGGCACGAGGTGCAGCTCTCGGTGTTCGACCTCGCGACGCGTGCGCGCAAGGTCGTCTTCCAGAGCACCACTGAGCGGGTCGGCGTCTTCCAGTTCAGCGCCGACGGGCGGCAGCTGATCTTCTCGGTCGCCGCGTGGGACGGCTCGAGCGCGGAGCTGCGCGTCGTCTCGCTCGAGTGATCACAACAACGAGCCGCGCAGAATCACCTGGGCCACGCTGAAGTAGATGACGAGCCCTGACACGTCGACCAGCGTCGCCACGAACGGCGCTGACGCACTCGCGGGGTCGAAGCCCAGCCGGCGGATCACGAACGGCAACATCGAACCCGCGAGCGTTCCCCAGGTCACGATGCCGACCAGCGAGACCGCGACCGTCAACGCAACGGGCAGCGCGTGCTCTCCATACGTGTGGAAGATCTGCTGCCAGATCATGATTCGCGTGATGCCCAGCACCGCGAGAATCAAGCCGAGCATCACGCCAGCGCTCAGCTCGCGTCGCATGATCCGCCACCAGTCGCCGAGCTTCACTTCACCGAGCGCCATGGCGCGAATGATCAGCGTGGTGGCCTGACTGCCCGAGTTGCCGCCGCTGGAGATGATCAACGGCACGAACAGCGCGAGCACCACCGCCTTGGCAATCTCGTCTTCGAACGAGCCCATCGCGCTCGCGGTGAGCAGCTCGCCGAGGAACAGCGCCGACAGCCAGCCCGCGCGCTTCCTCACCATCGCGAGCATCGGGGTCTGCAGATACGGAGTGTCGAGAGACTCCATACCGCCCAACTTCTGGATGTCCTCGGTCGCCGCCTGCTGCACGACCTCGACGATGTCGTCGACGGTGACGATGCCCTTGATGCGGCCCTGCGCGTCGACGACCGGAATCGCGTTGAGATCGTGCTGCTGCATCAAGCGCGCGACCGACTCCTGGTCCATCGTGTCGGGCACCGAGACCAGGTCCTTGCGCATCACGTCGCCGATCGAGCGCTCAGCGGGCACCGACACCAGATCGCGGAAGCTCACCACGCCGAGCAGTCGCTGGTCCGGGTCGACCACGTAGGCGTTGTAGATGGTCTCGACGTGCTCCTTCGCCTGAGCCTTCAGATAGTGAATCGCCTCGATCACCGTCATCTCGGGGCGCAGCCGGGCGAAGCGCGGGCTCATCAAGCCACCGGCCGCGTCGTCGGCGTACGCGAGCAGCGCGCTCACTTCGTGCCGGGCTGACTCGTCGAGCGCGCCCAGCAGGCCGTGCCGTTCCTTCGGCGCGAGCTGCTGCACCACGTCGGCCGCGTCGTCCGGAGGCAACAGGCGCAACATCGAGCGCCGATCGCCTTCGCTCATGCTCGACAACAGCTCGGCTTGATCGCGCGGGCCGAGCGCCATGAAGAAGTCATCTGAATCGGCTCGCGCCATGTGCTCGAACGCTTCGACGCGCTCGCCGCACGACAGCACCGGCCAACAGTCCTGCAGTTCTTCGGACGTGAGCCGTTCGCTCATGACGTCCTCCCTTCATCACCTGCTGCAAATGCAGGTAATGCGGTCGCAATTCCGCCACAAGTGCATGAGCGCCGGGCGGGGCGATTTCGGGCGTCAGCCGTGGAGTTGCGTGATCGTGACGTGCGCGACCGAGAGGTAGATGAACAGGCCACTCGCATCGACCAGCGTGGTGATCATCGGCCCGCTCACCACCGTCGGGTCGATCTTCAACGCGTGCGCCGCGATGGGAATCAGCGAGCCCACGGTGTTCGCCCACACGCACACCACGAAGATGGTGATCGCCACGCACAGCCCGAGCTCCGCGCCGACGCCCCACATCTGCGCGCGGAAGAACGCGATCACGCCGAGCAACACGCCGAGCACCACGCCGGTGAGCACTTCCTTCCCGAGCACGCGCATCACGTCGCGCGTCCGCACTTCTCCGAGCGCCAGCGCGCGAATGATGGTGCTCACCGTCTGCGAGCCTGCGTTGCCGCCGGTGCCGATGATCAGCGGCACGAAGAACGACAGCGCCACCACCTTCGCCAGCTCGTCCTCGAATGCACGCAACACCGTGCCGGTCAGCGTCTCGGCGACGAACAGCAGAATCAGCCACGTGATGCGGCTGCGCACCACCTTGTGGAGCGGCACCATGAAGTAGGGCACCGCGCCCGCGACCTTGCCGGCCACGCCGCCTTGATTCAGCGCTCCGGTGCCCGCGCGCTCGAGCGCGGAGTCGAGCAGATCGTCGACGCGCACCGCTCCGAGCAACTTGCCGTCGGCGTCGGTCGACGGCAGCGACAAGAAGTCGTGGGTCTGAATGATTTCGGCCGCCGCGCTCAGGTCGGCGTCGGGCTTCACCGAGATCGGCCCGCGCGTCATCAACGCGTCGACCGTCTCGTTGGGGTTGCTCACCGCCGCCACGCGCAGCGGCAGCACGCCCGTGAGCTTGCCGTCCTTCGTCACGTAGAGATTCGGAGCGACCTCGATCGAATCACCACCGCTCTTCAGCAGCTCGAGCGCCGCGCCGACCGTCGTGCCTTCCTCGACGCGCCAGATGTTCTGCGACAGCACACGCCCGACGGCGCGCTCGGGGAACGAGAGCGTCCAGTGCATGAACTCGTGCGCTTCCTTCGAGAGCCCCTGCTCGAGCGTCTCCTGCTGCTTCTTCTCGAGGTGGCCCAGCACCGCGGTGCGCTGCTCGGTCGGCACGCGCTTCAACAGATCACCTGCGCGCTTGGGCTCGAGCTCGGTCACCAGCCGCGCCGCCACGCCGGAATGCGCCGCGCGCAGAATCGCCGCGCCTCGGCGCTCGTCGGCCGCGGAGAGGATCATTACGCCTTCCTTCACCGTGCGCCGCGAGAGGTCGCGCCCCACGTCGGCAGGTCGCAGCGTCTTCAGCACGCCCGCGAGATCGGGCCCGCGCGGTCGCAACGCGCGCTCGAGCTCCGACAGATCAGCGAGGGGAATGGCAGTCTTCGGTCCGTCTTCGTCGACGTTGGCGCTCATCGGGCGCGCGAAGCTACAGGCTGTCGGCGAGGAAAATTGACGAAGTTGTCGGCCGGTCGAGCATGGGGCCGTGCGCCTCATTCTTCCGAGCGTGTTGTTCCTCACGGCCTGCGCGGGCATCGGCCCCGGCGCGTTGCAGCGAACGCGCGTCAGCTACAACGAGACCGTCAAGGTCACGAGCGAGCAGGAGATGCTGCTCAACATCGTGCGCCTCCGGTACGGCGACACGCCCAGCTCGCTCGCCATCACCAACATCGCCGCGCAGTACGAGTTTGCCGGCGGGCTCGGTGGCACTCCGTTCTTCGCCGTCGGCGGCCCGACCGCGCCGTTCTCGACCTTCCTGCCGAACGCGAACCTCGGCGGCGCAGATCGCCCGACGCTCAGCATGACGCCGCTCGACGACGGAGAGTTCGCGCGTCGACTCTTCACGCCGCTCTCGCTCGAAGGTGTCGTGTACCTCGCGAAGACCACCTGGCCGATTCAGACCGTGTTTCGTCTCTACCTCGAGAACCTGAACTGGGTGCCCAACGCGCAGACCGCGAGCGGGCCGACGCCGGCGCTCGCGCCGCCGCCCAGCGCGTTCAACGAGGGCATGGCCGCGCTGCAGACGCTCCAGCAACGCGGCGACATCGTCTTTGGCGCAGAGGCCGAGACCGAGACGCTCGGCCCCAAGGTGACCACCATCTCGACCAGCGATCTCTTGAACGCGGCGGAGCAGGGCATCGACGTGACCTCGCAACCCGACGGCCGCTGGCAGCTCACGCGCGAGAAGCGGCACTTCCACATGCGGGTGAATCCGTCGGCGCTCGATTCGGCGGAGATGCAGACCGTGCGGCGCGTCTTTCACTTGAAGCGCTCGGAGCACTTCGAGGTCACCGTCGAAGCGGGCGAGCCCTTCGGCATGAACACCAAAGACGGCGAAGACTCGCTCGACGTCGAGCCGCGCTCGATGTTGCAGGCGCTCTATTTCGTGTCGCACGGAGTGAACGTGCCGGCCGAACACCTCGCCCGCGGTCTCGCGCGCACCACGAGGTCGGCCGATGGAAAACCGTTCGACTGGGCGCCGATGATGGCGGGCCTGTTCAACGTGAAGAGCGCTCCCGACTGCGGCAGCGAAGCGCACGTGAGCGTCGAGTACGGCGGCGCGTGCTTCTTCATCGACGCGACTGATCACGACACGCGCGCGACGTTTGCGCTGCTCATGGAACTCTCTCGCCTTCAGCTCTCGGAAAATCAGGGCGCGCGGGCGCCGTTGCTGACGATTCCCGTCGGACGCTGACTGCGGCTGCCGGGTGAGTCGCACTCCGCCGGTCTGCACCGACCCGCCCGCGCACCACGAAAACTCTGCACTTCGCGCCGGGCCGACTCCTGCAAACGCACACGTCGCATGCGTGCGCACGGGTCACTGCTCATCTTCATTCTGACCAGCACCTCCGCGCTCGCGCAGCAGTCGATTCAGCTCGATCTCGAGCGACTCACGCTCGAGCCGGGCAGCCAGTGGTCACCCACCGTGAACTCCGGCGACGGTCTGCGCGCGGGCCAGTGGGCCGCGAACGTCACCGCGCACTTCGAGTACCAGCCGCTGCGCTTGCGCCTCGGCGAAGCCACCGCCGGCTCGGTCGTCGCCTGGCGACAGTCGGGCCACCTCTCGTTCGCGTGGGGAATCTTCGACGGTCTGGAAGTCGGCGCGCAGCTTCCGTTCTTCGTGCAGCACGGCGATCGCCTCGCCGAGCTCGAACCCATCTCCGGCGCGGGCGTCGGCACGCCGCTCCTTCGCATGCGCTTCACGCTGCTCCGTGAAGAGGACGGAGCACCGTTCGATCTCGGCCTCTCGGGCTCTGTGGGTCTGCCTCTGGGGACCGGCGCCGCGCTCGCGCGAGACCCAGCGAGCGGCGTGTCGTTCTCGCCGCGAATCGGTCTGGGCAAGGAACTTCGCTTCGTGCGCATCGGCGCTGAGCTGGGCGGAGAACTCCGCGAAGGCGCGCAGCTCCTCGAGTGGACGACGCAGCGCGCTCCGGCCAGCACCTTCACCGGCGCGTTCACGGCGGCGACCACGACGTTGCCCGTGCAGCTCGGCTTCGATCTGCGCATCACCACCGCGCCCACCGACGAGAAGTGGAGCACCGGCGCCGAGTTCCTCGCGCACGCTCGACTTCCCATCGGCAAGACCGGCCTCACGCTCGACGCCATCGGCGGGCCCGGTTTCGGAAAGCTGGCGGGCACTCCGGCGTTCCGCGCCATGCTCGGGCTCACCTGGCGGCCTTCGTTCGATCGCCCGTGGATCAGCCCGAGCCTCCCGGCGTTGCGTCGCGCGCCGCTGGTGAATCTGCGCGACTTCGATCGCGACGGCGTCAGCGACGATCGTGATCTCTGCCCGACCTTCGCAGGCGTGGAGCGCTACTCCGGCTGCCCGTTCGAAGGCGAAGCGCTGGTCGCCGCGCGCGCCGAGCTGAGCGAATTCCTCACCCAGGAAGTTCACTTCCAATTCGACAGCGCGGGCGTGGAGCTCGATCAAGACGCGCTCGCCGAGGCCATCGACTTCATCGAGGGCGTCCCCGACAGCGGAGTGATCACCATCGAAGGTCACACCGATTCGATCGGCAGCGACGACTACAACCAGGCGCTCTCCATCCGCCGCGCTGAGTCGATCCGCGCTGCGCTGATCGCCAAAGGCGTCGCGCCCGAGCGGCTGCGCGTGGTCGGCCGCGGCAAGTCGAGCCCCGAGGTCGCGAACGTCGACGCCACCAGCCGAGCCCGCAACCGGCGCGTGCGCTTCATCGTCGAGCCGTCGTCTCAGGAGCAGGAGCAGGAGGTCGCCCGTGCGCCGTGAACTCGTCCTCATCACGCTCTGCCTCGCCACCAGCGCGCTCGCGCAAGCGCGACGCGGCGGCACCTTCGAACTCGACCCGCCGAAGTTCATCACGCCTCACGAAGGCATGAACGCGGTCGGCAGCGACGTGCTCGAGGTCGAAGGCACCACGCACCCGCTCGTCGACGTCGTGCTGTACGACGTGAACGACGAACCGCTGACGACGGTGGAGTCGGGTGAAGACGGCCGATGGACGGCGACGGTCGGCGCGAAGCAGGGCCCGATGGTGCTGAAGGCCCGCGCGCGCTTCGGTGGCGTCGAGAGCGCGCTGAGCGTGGTGCACTTCACGCTGCTCCACGACGATGCGATCGAAGGTGGTGGCTGTTCGGCGATCGGCGCGGCGCCCTGGCTGCTCGGAGCGGTGTTCGTGCTCGTGCGCCGTCGCTCGAAGAAGTGAAGAACGCTCAGCTCAGGGAGCGCTGAAGTTCCCACGATGCGACGGTGAACCCGTTCGCGCGGAACAGCTCACCTTCGGCGCCCGCATCTGAAGGCAGCGTGGTCACCATCAGCCGGCAGCCGCGCGACTTCAAGTACGCCTCGGCTTCCTTGATCAGCCGCTCCTTCACGCCGTGCGCTCGCCACGCGGGCGCGACCGTGATCGCCTCCAACCGCCCATGCTCTTCACCGGTCATCGGGTGCGCACCACGCACGCGCGCGATGGCCGCTCCGACCGCGCGACCGTCGTAGTCGGCGATCAACAGCCCTTCGGGTTCTTCAGTGAGCGAGCGCTCCAGCAACGAACGGAACGTCTCCATCCACCGCTTGCGCGCAGGGAAGCTCCGCACCGAGTCCTGCTCGAGCGCTTCCACCAGCGACAGGTCCTGCACTTTCACTCGGCGAACGACGAGGGGCATCGGAGGGCCGACTCGTACCGAAAATCGGGACTGTTTTGGGGTGGGTAGACACTGTGCCTACATCATGCTACCCGCGCCCACCCATGAGAACGACACTCCTTATTACTGCGTTGTTGGTGGCCGGCTGTGGCGTGAGCGAAGCGCAGCTTGATGACTCGTCGGCGGACTTCGACAGCGAGACCGGCGAGCTCGGCACCTCGAGCCGCACCTACGTGGTGTTCCGCAAAGACTTCCGCAAGTGCAGCTACCCGATGTGCGGCGGCTGGTACGTGCACGACGTGAACCGCGCTGAGCTGCGCGAGGTCTACGTGCCGGCGTTCGATTTCTCGGCGTCGAACCTCCGCACCGAGGAACAGCAGGCGCTCGTCACCAACGCTCCGGCCAACGAGGTCGTCCTCTACGGCAAGCTCGGCGCGCTGAAGAGCGGCCTGCGCGACTTCGTCGTCACCACCGCGTGGCGCGGCATGCCGGGCGTCACCTTCACCGAGTTCTCGAGCGGCGCCGATACGTTCTACCGCGCGAACCCGGTCACGATTCAGTGCATCGCGGCTCCGTGCCCGAACATGCAGGCCACCAAGCTGCATTCCACCACCAAGACGATGTTCCACGACCTCTCGGTCGAGCGCGCGTCGATGCCGCAGGTCGATCAGAACTGGCTCACCTTCCGCATCACCGACAAGGACGCGCTGGTCGCCGGCAAGATCGTCGACGGTGCGCAGGTCGGTGCGGGCCGCGAGAAGGTGCTCGATGCGAGCCAGATCTTCCTCAAGCTCCCCGACATGACCCAGTCGTGCCCGCGGTCGTCGCTGCCGCTGTGTGGCGGCACCAAGGTCAACACGTGGACCCGCGACCACAACCGCTGCACCGTGCCCGCGGCCTGCGTGCAGCCGGGTGTCTGCGCGGCGTTCGTGCCGGCTTGCGCAGCGGGCTACAGCCTCGTGTCCTGGACGGGTGGTACCCGCGCCTGCACGCAGTACGCGTGCGACCCCGACTGGCTCCTCAACTGATTGGAAAGCTAGAGTTCGCCCATGCCCAACGTCAGTAACCGCGTCTCCACCACTCCCGTTTCGATTCCGTCGTCGTCTTCTGGCGGCAACTCCGTCACCGTCGCCTCGGGCGATTCGCTGGGCAAGATCGCTCAGCGCGCGGGAGTGACCACGGCGCAGCTGATCGCGGCGAACTCCACCAAGTACCCGCAGCTCGCGAGCAACCCGAACTCCATTCAGGTCGGGTGGAAGCTCCACATCCCCACCGGCGGCACCGCACTCGCGCAGACCACCAGCCCGACGAACGCGGGCTGGACGGCGGGAGCCAACGGCACGTCGCAGACCGCGCAGGTCGGCACCACGCAGCGTGCCGAGAGCTTTGGTCAGAAGCTGGCGGCCGGCGGGGCGCAGTCGATCGAGATGCGCATGAAGCGCCACTTCGACTCGGTCGAGAAGACCGGCGTCGGCACGTATTTCGGCGATCACTCATCGTGGAAGTCGATGAGCGCGGCCGACAAGGAACAGTGGATCAAGGACAACGCCAAGCCGGGCACCACGCCTCCGTCGGCGAGCTCCATCAAGGAGAACTCGTGCATCGGTTGGGCGATGGAAAACGTCGGCGCGGCGTACGCGGCGGCCGGCAAGTCTGATCGGTGGAACGAGATTCAGCGCATCGTGGTGTCCAAGGGCAGCAAGGGCATGGACCTCGCGAAGGAGCTCAAGAAGGACGGCTGGGAAGCGGTGTACTGGAACCCCGACGCCAAGCACCCCAGCGACGGCAACGCCGAACACAGCTTCTCGGCGGTGCAGGTGAACCGCGGCAACGGCTACTACGGCGTGGCGGTCGACGCGCAGGTCACCAACTACCGCCCCACCGACGGCCAGGGCACCAAAGAGGACATGTCGGGCATCAACAAGCTGAAGGACGTGCCGTTCTTCTTCGGTCTCGCCAAGGGCGGCGTGCACACCTTCGTCGGCCGCAAGGGCGAGGTGAACGAGTTCCACTGGGCCGAGATGCCCAACAGCAACCGCTCCATCGAGCAGACGCCGCTCGAGAAGTTCGGTTGGAACTCTGGCCTCATCATGGTTCCTCCCGGGACCTGGCCGAAGAACTGAACCAGTCGAGAATCGATCGCGGCTGGCTCTCGGAGTCGGCCGCGATGTTCGACGCCCTCAACCGCTCCAACAGTGCGTTGGTTTGATCCGCCGGCTGTTTCGCGGGCCCCGTGATGCGGTGGCAGAAGAACGTGCGGCAGCCGAACGGGCGATCTTCGTAGATCGTGCAGCGCTTGCCGGTCGCCGCGTCGAGAAACGGGCACGCGCCGTCGGCTCTCTTCGGTGGGAGCACTCGGCCGTCACGCTTCAACCGCGCTTCGATCACCTTCCACTCGCTGGGCCACAACCACGGCTCGCGTTTGGTGATCGCCAGCTGACAGCACTCGGCAGTGCCCGGGCAGCCGTGCGCTGACCAGGCCTCGCTCGCGCGCGTGAGCACGAGGCGCGTCTCGGTCACCGCGCGTCTCCACGCGAGCGCGATTTCCACTGCGTCGGCGTCGTCGTCAGCTACCTTCCCGCGCATGTACCCAGGACCCTCCGGAGCGCAGTGTGCCATTCACCCGGCCTCGCCTGCTCCTGCAGTGTGCAGCCGGTGCGGCAACTTCATGTGCGTGGTGTGCAGCGAGAACGGCGCGTCGACGCAGTGCCCGGCCTGCCGCCAGCTGACCAGCACCACGTTCCCGCTCGAGGCCACCGCGGGCTTCGATCAGATCTGGGGCTACGCCGTCGAGCGCTTCAAGGAAGAGTGGGTGATGTTGTCGGTGGTGGTGATCGTCGCCGGCTTCGTGATCGCCATCTCCGGCGTGTTCGGCAACATCATCAGCACCATCATCAACACCATCATCGGCATCAAGCCCGACCCGGCGAACCCGCTCGGCAACCTGCGCGACTTCGCCGTGTCGACCGGCATCGCGCAGGCGGTGAACACCGTGGTTCAGCTGCCGTTCCAGGCCATCGCGACCATGGGCATGGCGCGGGTGATCATCGACGTGCTCTACGGCCGCAAGGCTGACATCGGGCGCATGTTCAAGCAGATGCACCTGCTGTCGAAGGCGGTTGTGCTGCAGCTGCTGCTCTTCGCGATCATCACGCTGCCCGTGCTGATCCTCTTCGGCATCTTCGGCTTCGTCGCCGTGAAGATCTCCGGAGCCGGCACCGACTTCGATTCGCACTGGATCGATCGCTTCATGCGTTCGCCGGCGCCGTTCCTGATCTTCGGCTTCTCGCTGGTGACCATCGTGCTCAGCATCGTGCTGCTCCCGCTGCAGATGTTGTCGATGCCCGAGCTGCTGGTGAGTGAGTGCGAGCCCACCGAGGCGCTGCGCCGCGCGTGGATGCTGGGCGACGGTCAGCGGTTGCGTCTGTTCGGCTACTCGCTCATCGCCGGCCTCGTCACGCTGGTCGGTCTGCTGGTGTGCTGCATCGGCGCGATTCCCGCGGCGGCCGCAGGGCAGATGATCACGCTCTGTCTGTTCCTCGTGATCCGCAAGGGCTCGGTGCTTCCGCCGATCGCCGACAAATGAGCGCGCACTGGCTCGTCGTCGCCGTGACGTTGCTCGCGGGCCCGCCGAAGGCCGCGAAACCGAAGCCAGCTCCCGAGCCGCCGCCTGCGAAGGCACTCGCCGAAGTGAAAGCCGGCGACTACGTCGAGTACGCCATCACGGCCTCCAGCGACGATCGGCGCGACATGATGCTGATGATGGAGCGCAGGGGCCCGCTCAAGGTGCGCCTCACTGCGGTCGAGGTCACCGACGACGACGTGCTCATCGACGTTCACGCCACCACCGAGACCGCTCGCGCGTGGCTCAAGCCCGGCCTCAGCTTCCGGGTGAAGAAGGGCGGCAAGCCGGTCGAGGGCCCGCTCGGCATCGGCGTGGTTCCCGTCAGCAAGAAGGTCGCCGAGAAAGATCTCCCGCCGTTCGTCGAGAAGAAGTTCGGGGACGTCACCGTTCGCTGCCGGCCCTACGACTTCGATCACACGCGCGGTGACGGGCCGAAAGGCAATGGGTGCGCAGATTCTCCCGACGCCGCGCTCGCCCTCGGAGACGGCATCGTCGAGTCACATTCGGCGTCATCGGGCTTCGGCGGCTTCTGGAGCAACGACGTGGTGCTGGTCGGCGTCGGCAACGCGCCGCTCACCACGCCCGTCGGCCCCCTCGCGTACCCCGAAGGCGGCTCGTGGACGACGCTCACGCGCGTCGAGATCAACACGCTCCAGCGGCAGTCCGTGACGTCCGCCGCGGGCAAACTCGTGCACGTCAGCGCGCGCTACGACGTCGCGGAGCCGGGCGACAAGGTGGCGTTCTCGCTCGCCGGCAAGGACTGGAAGCTCATTCACGAGCAGCCGTACGCGATCTCGGTGCTCTCGGAGATCACGGGCGAGCTCGGCAGCTCCGATTGGCCACCGACGCCTGCGCCGAAGATGGGCGTGGTGCCGACGCCGGGGCCTCCGTGTGACGTCGGCCCGAAGAAGGTCGCCACCTCGCAGCTCAAGGTCCCCGAGCCGTATGGCCAGCCGTTCGAAGAAAAGAAGCCGGCGTGGCTCATCACCTTCTTCGCCGACCCGAGCTCGGTGCCCGAGGCGCCGCTGCCGGTGCGCTACGGCATCATCGAGGAAGAAGACATCTACAAGAGCCGCCGCTACCGCAAGATCGTCGAGTGGAAGTGACGACCTGATCGTCAGAGCACGCGCAGCACGAAGCACTTCAGGTAGCGCGTCTCACGAAGGTTGAGCAGCACCGGGTGATCGCGGCCCGCTCCGCGCTTCTCGAGAATCTGTACGCGTCGCTTCGCATCAGCCGCCGCGGAGTCGAGCATCGCTTCGAAGCCCTCCTCGTCGACGTGATGGGTGCAGCTCGCGGTGATCAAGATGCCGCCGGGGTTGAGCAGCTGCATCGCGCGCAGGTTGATTTCCTTGTACCCGCGCGTCGCCGCGCTGACGGCGTCCTTGTTCTTCGCGAAGGAGGGCGGGTCCAACACGATGGTGTCGAACTTCTTCCCCTCGTCGACCGAGTCGCGGAGGAAATCGAACGCGTTCGCGGCCACCGCCGTCACGTTGGCGAGCTTGTTGCGCGTGGCGTTGGCGGTGATCTGCGCGCAGGCCGCCTCGGAGATCTCGACCGCCGTCACGTTCTTCGCGCGCAACGCGAGCTGCAGCGCGAAGCCGCCGACGTAGCTGAAGCAGTCGAGCGCTTCGCCGCTGGCCCACTCACCGGCCATCACGTGGTTGTCGCGCTGATCGAGGAACGCGCCGGTCTTCTGGCCGGTGAGGAGATCGATCTCCATCGCGATGTGCCCCTCGCGGTAGACGATCGGCCCGGGCGTCTCGCCGTGCAGCATGCCCTTCTCGGGCTCGAGGCCTTCGAGTCGACGCACGCCCGCATCGCTGCGGTTGACGATCGCGCGCGGCTTGAAGAGCTCGACCAGCAGCTCGACCAGCATCGCCTTGCGGCTCTCGGTCGCCTTGTGGAGGAACTGCACGCTCAGGCAATCGCCGAAGCGGTCGACCACCAGGCCGGGCAGCAGATCAGCCTCGCCGTGCACCATGCGGTACGACTTCTCGCCGGGGAGCGCGCGCTGCCGAATCGCGTCGGCCGCCCGCAAGCGCGCGGCGAAGAACTCGCGATCGATCGCCACGTCGTCCCACGAGAGCCAGCGCAGGGTGATCTTCGATTCCTTGCTGAAGAACGCGAGGCCGAGGAACCAGCCGCGCGAGTCCTCGACGCGCACCACTTCACCGCCGGTCAGACCCGCGGGCGGGCGCTCGACGTCGGCCTGGTAGATCCACGGGTGGCCGGCCTTCCAGCGGTCGACGCCCTTCTTGGTGATGCGAACGGTCGGCAGGGCGGGAGCACTCACGCAGGTGCCAAAACCCGATCGACGACGACCTGTCCACTCCCATCGTCCTTCACCGTGCAGATCGCGACGTGGGGATCTCGCGAGCTGAAGATCTTCCAGCCTTCTTCGACGGCCTGCGCGAGCAGCTGCCGTTTCTCTTCGACCGCGGTGAGCGGGTAGAGATCGAACGCGCTCAGCCACGACGATTTCAAGTGCGCGGTGGTGGGCACCAGATCGCCGCAGAACACCAGCGCCTCGCCTTCGGTCTCGAGCCGCACCAGCTGCATGCCCACCGTGTGGCCTTCGCTCACGAAGAGATGCACGCCGGCGTAGAGCTCGGTGGTGCCCTCGATGAGGTGCAGCCGGCCACTGCGCTCGAGCAGCGCGAAGTCATCGCGACGAAAGCTCGCTGCGTCTTTTTCGGCGGGCTGGTGCGCCCACTTCCAGTGACGGCGCTGCAGATGCACCGTGGCGTTGGGGTAGCTGAGGCGCAGCTCTCCGCCTTCTTCGCGCGCCGTTCCACCCGCCACGTCGAAGTGCAGGTGCGACAGCACGAGATCGGTGACGTCGTTGCGCGTGAGGTTCAGCTTCGAGAGCTCGGCGTCGAGCGTGCCGGTGTGATCGAGCCCGTAGATCGCGCGGTGCTGGCCGTCCCACCGCGAGCCCATGCCGGGGTCGACGAGGATCTTCTTGGTGCCCGTGTCGATCAGCATCGCGCGCGTCACGAGGTTGATGCGGTTGCGCTCGTCGGGAAGAAAACGGCGTTCCCACAACACGCGCGGAACGGTGCCGAACATCGTGCCGCCGTCGAGCGCGAGCCTGCCCTCGACGAGGGGGTGCACCGTCATCGGTCCGAGCCGGAGGGCCATGGCGACATGGTAGAACGCGTGCCAATGCAGCACTCCTACGATCTCGTCTTTCAAGCGAAGCAGGTGGGAGAGGCCATCCCCCTCGAGGGGCTGATCAAGTCGCTCACCGAGCAGGGCGCGGTGCTCGCTCCCGACGGCCGCGGCACGTGGAAGCGTCAGCTCGGAGAACTCACCCTCGGCCCCATCGTCGAAGGCCCGAAGGTGATCGGCCTCGACGTGCGCTGTCCGTTTCGCGAGAAGACCGAGCTCGTCGAGGACATGCTGAAGACCATGCTCGACGTCGCCGAGGCCAACGCCGGCGTGCGCGTCATGGATCCACAGCGCGGTGACGAAGCGACGCTCACCACCATGGGCAGCGTGCTCGACGAATACCTGCGCATGGCTCGCTATGCGGGCGAGTACGGCGGCGTCGGCGAAGCGCTCGGCCTCTCGTCGTACGCGATGCCCACCCAGCCCGAGCAGGAGTCATCTCCCTTCCGCTGGATGATGATCTTCGTGGTGCTCCTGGTCGCGGTGTACGTCGGCTGGCGCGCGATGAGCATTCGCCAGGAACGCCCGCCCGAGCCGCCGCGTCAGCTCAAGAACCCGGCGAAGTGAGGCGGTTGAAGCGCCACGTGCGCTGAACCTGCCGCCGGAAATCCGCGGGCAGCGATTCCTGCACCTGCGCGTCTTTCGCCAGGCGTGCGTCGAGCTCGAAGTCGAGGAAGTTGGTCGAGAAATACAGCACGCCCTCGTCGCTGAGCAGCGCCCGCGTGCGATCGATGAGCCAGCGGTGATCGCGCTGAATCTCGAAGCGCCGCCCCATCTTCTTCGACGACGAAAAACTCGGAGGGTCGAGGACGATCAGGTCGAACGTCTCGCGACAGTCTTCGAGCCACCCCAACACGTCGGCGCGAATCACGCGGTGCTCGCGCGCGTCGGTGCCGAAGCCGTTTAGCTTCAGGTTGCGTTCCGCCCAGTCGCAGTAGGTGTTGCTCAAGTCGACGGTGCAGGTGGTTCGCGCTCCGCCGGCGCGTGCGTGCACGGTGAAGGAACCGGTGTACGCGAAGAGATTCAGGAAGCGCTTGCCGCTCGCTTCTTTTCGAACGCGCGCGCGGGTGACGCGGTGGTCGAGGAAGAGGCCGGTGTCGAGGTAGTCGCTCAGGTTGCACTCGAACTTCAGGCCGTGCTCTTCGACCGTCACCAGCTGCGTGTGCGCTTCGAGCCGCTCGTATTGCCCGCGCCCCCACGGCCGCTTCTCGTGCGTCTTGGTGAAGATCTTTTGAGGCGCGAGCTCGAGCGCCGCGGCGGTGGCACGCACCACCTCGACGCGCGCTTCGTCGATCGACCCGTCACGGATCTGTTTGCGGCGCGGGTATTCCATGACGTGCGCGAAGCCGCCGTACCAGTCGACCGCGAACGGCCACTCCGGCATGTCGAGATCGTAGAGGCGGAAGGCCGTGACGCCCTCGCGCTTCGCCCACGCAAAGCGTTGCTTCGCGTTTTTGCGCAGGCGGTTTTCGAAATCTGACGGCACGACCGCGTTTCACCACAGCGTGCCGATCTTCGGAACGAATCGTCCCGTTCGACGCGCCCACGAGAGCCACGCCACGCCGTGCACGCGCCGCAGATGCGGCTCCTCGACGAAGCGCACCTGCAGCTCGACGCCCGCGACCAGCGAGACCAGCGCGAGGAAGAGCACCCAGTTCGGCCACCAGAGCGCGAGCCCGATGGCGAAGGTGATCATCCCCGTGAAGATGGGGTTGCGCACCCAGCGGTAGAGACCGGTGGTGACCAGCGCCGTGGTCTCATCGGTGCGCACGCCGATGCGCCAGCTGCGGCCCATGTTCGATTGAGCGAAGAGCGTGAACGCAGCTCCGGCGATGCAGATGAACGGCGCGAGGTCGGACAGCGGCCCGCTGGAGTCGATCACCAACGCGATCGGGAACAGGCCGAGCGAGAGCGCGAAGAGCCGGGCACCCGCTTTGCCCGCCGAGGTCGCGTCGGTGGTGAACCCGTTGAAGCCCCAGCTCCCCGTTCGCAGGCGGTGCAGGGCAGGGCGCACCAGCAGCGCTCCGACGAAAAAGGCTCCGGAAATCAGAGGGACGAGGAGGTTCCGTGACATGCCCTGCAGAGGCGGGTGGGCCTTTCGACCTTACGTGTAAGGTTCAAGACGGCTCGTGCATCTCCCGAGCTGCCATGTCGAGAGAAGTGAACGTGCGCAAAGCGACTCCCACGTTGAGTGAGGCCATCGAGCGCAGCCGCGCGGAGCTGATGGCGTTCGCGCGCCGTCGCGTCGGCCTCGCCGCTGAAGACGTGGTGCAGCAGGCCAGCGTGCAGGCGCTCGAGAAGGCCGATCAGCTCGTCTCGCCCGAGGCCGCGCGCGCGTGGCTGTTCGCGATCGTGCGACAGGTGGTGGCGCAGCAAGGCCGCGTACGCGAAGTGGCGAGCGACGAGATCGAAATCACCGCGGAGTCGACCGAGCCGCCCGATGCATGCGGTTGCGTGATGACGCAGATCAAGGAACTGTCGCCGAAGCAGGCCGAGCTGCTCACCCGCGTGGTGGTCGAAGGCGCCGACGTCGACGAGCTCGCGAAGGAGCTCGGCATCACGCGCAACAACACCTGGGTGCGCCTGCATCGAGCGCGCGAAGCGCTGCGCAAGCAGCTGAAGGACCACTGCGGCGCGGAGTCACTTCGCCAGTGCCTGGGGTGCGGTTGTCTCGAGCGAGGGTGCTGCCGCTGACGCGTCACGCAGCCGCCGCCCGCGCCACCACATGACGAGGGAGATCGGCGAGAGCAGCACCGCCATCATCAACGTTCCGACGATCGCTCCACCGATCGTGGCGGCAGTAAACGCCACAGCGTCGCCGACCGTCGCCTTTCCCTCGGTCGTGATGCCGAGCTGATCGCGAACGTCCTGCACCTCACGGCCGAGCGCGTACTCGTAGTTCATCGCGTACGCCGCGTGCCGTGACCTGCGCCCCGCGACGAACGCGCGGAAGGTCTTCAGCGGCTGAAACAGCACGCCGCCCGTCAGCCCTCCGAGGTTGAGCGCCAGCGCCGCGGGAAAATCGAAGCAGCCCGCGCCGAGCTCCCACGCCGAGATCTCGCACTCGCCGCCGAAGTCCGTGCGGTACCCGGTGAGCACGTGGTTCAGGTCGTGAAACTTCACCGCCTTCTTGCGCCCCTCGGAGTTCGGCAGCGGAAACGGAATCGGCCCCAGCTTGAAGTCGACCCACTTCGCCGAATACCCGCCGTCCTCACCGAACTTGTTGTCCCGGAAGTACTGCTGCACCGCCTCACGCATCGTCACCATGGGACCTCCCGTGCTGGTTGTGAAACTGAGCATGCTCAGAAATATCACGACCACGGCCGCGGTGCGCGGGGCTGCATCAGCCCTGCTTGTGGTGCCAATTGGCTGAACGTGCTCAATTTCACGCCCATGCCGCGCAAGTCCGCGAAACCGCCTGAGTCGGGTCGGCGAGAGCAGAACAAGCTCGAGAAACGCGAGCGCATCCGTGAAGCGGCCGAGAAGCTGTTCTTAAAGAAGGGCTACGACGCCACCACGACGCGCGAGGTCGCGGAGACCGCCGACGTCGCTGCCGGCACCGTCTTTCTCTACGCGCGCGACAAAGACGATCTGCTCTTTCTCGTGATGCACGAGCGGCTCAAGGAAGCCGTCGATCGCGGCTTCTCGACGATGCCGAAGCGCGCGCGGTTGATCGACGGCTGGCTCCACGTCTTCAGCGAGATCTTCACGCTCTACGGAAAGCTCGAACCGCTGGCGCGCCCGTTCTGCCGGCTGCTGCCCGGCGCACGCGGGTTCAACGCCGATCTCGTCAACGCGCTCACGCAGACCTTCGTGCAACGACTCGCCCTGCAAGTGCAGGAAGCGCAGCAGCGCGGAGAAGTCCGCCACGACGTCGACCCCATCGTCGCCGCCAGCAGTGCGTTCGGGCTGTATTTCACGACGCTGATGCTGTGGCTGTCTGGCTTCTCGCCGCTCGAGCAATTGCCCGACGTGCTCCGCGCCTCGCTCGAACTGCTCTTCAAAGGTCTCGCGCGCTGATATTCGCAGTGCATGACGCGTCTCTCGAGTGTGTGCGTGGTGCTGGCCGCGATCGTCGCGCAGGCCGGCGAAGGGAAGTGGACTCCGCAGCAGGTGCAGCAGCTCGGAGCCGCATGGGTGAAGCAGCAGGGCTTCGGCTTGCCGCTCGACGCGCTGTGGAACGAGAAGAAGGGCACCGGCCTGCTCGCCAACGCCGTGCAGCTGCCGGGTTGCTCGGGAAGCTTCGTGAGCAAGACCGGTCTGCTCATCACCAACCACCACTGCATCGTGAGCATTCTGCAGGAGCACTCCACGCCGCAGCAGAACCTCACGAAGGACGGCTACCTCGCTCGCACCGCGGAAGAAGAGAAGGCGTCGAAGTCGTTCCGCATTCAGGTGCCGCGCCGCTTCCTCGACGTCACGAAGGACGTGCTCGACGCGATGCCGCCCAACCCCGACGATCTGCAGCGCTACAAGTCGGTCGAGGCCACGCAGAAGAAGCTGGTCGCGGAATGCGAGAAGAAGCCCAACACCCGCTGCACCTTCGCGGCCTTCGACGGCGGGTTGTTCTTCACGCTCACCGAGTTCCTCGAGCTCACCGACGTGCGACTCGTCTACGCGCCGCCCGTCTCGGTCGGTGACTACGGCGGCGAAACCGACAACTGGATGTGGCCGCGTCACACCGGCGACTTCGCCCTCGTGCGCGCGTACCAGGACGGCAAGCCCTTCGAGCCGCAGGCGTTCTTCCCGCTCTCGACGCAGGGCGTGAAGGAGAACGACGCGGTCGCGGTGCTCGGCTACCCGGGCACCAGCTTCCGCGCGCAGCTCGCCGACGAGATGGCCGAGCGCGAAGCGCGGTGGTTTCCGAACGTGCGTTCGCTGACCGCCGAGTGGCAGACCATCATCGAAGACGAGGGCAAGCGTTCGCCCGACGCCGTCATCGCCACGGCCGACGATCTGCGCAGCCTGCTCAACGCGAAGAAGAACGCCGAAGGTCAGCTCGCCGGTCTCGCGCGCGGGAAGATCGTCGAGAAGCAGCGCGCCGCCGAGGAGCGCGTGAAGGCCTTCGCCGCGAAGAAGCCCGAGCTCGCGCCCGCCCTCGAGGCCCACGCGGGGTTGACCGAGCTCAACACCGAACGCATGCAGACGTGGGACCGCGACTTCCTCCTCGACTTCACCGGGCGTGGCGCGCGCGCGCTGCAGTGGCCGTTGCTCGTCGTGCGTCGCAGCGTCGAAGCGCAGCGGCCTGATCTCGAGCGCGAGCCGGGTTGGCAGGAACGCGATCTCCCGCGGCTGCGCGAACGCCACGAGCGTGATCAGAAGCGCTACCACCCCGGAGTCGATCAGCGTCTCTTCGTCTCGTGGGTGAAGCGAGCGCTGGCGTTGCCGACTTCTCAGCGCATCGAAGCCGTCGACGTCGCGTTCACCGGCATCAAGGACGACGCCGCGCTCGCCAAGAAGTGCTCGGAGCTGACGGCGACCTCGAAGCTCTTCGATCTCGAGACGCGCAAGAAGGCGTTCGAGGAAACGCCCGATCAACTCGCCACGCGCAAGGACCCGCTGCTCGCGTTCGCCCTCGCGCTCGACAAGGAAAAGCGCGCGCTGCGTGATCGTCGTGAGGTGCAGTCGGGCCGCGTGCTCAAGCTTCGCCCTGTGTGGCGTCGTGCGGTGATCGCCGAGGCGGGGAAGGTGGTCGCTCCTGATGCGAACTCGACGCTGCGCGTGTCGTTCGGTCGCGTGAAGGGCTACTCGCCGCGTGAGGCCGTGGTGATGACGCCGCACACCACGCTCGCCGGAGCGATCGCCAAGAACACCGGCGTCGAGCCGTTCGATCTCCCGAAGCGCTTCGTCGACGTCGCGGGGAAGGGCGACGTCCCAGTTGATTTCCTCGCTGACTGCGACACCACCGGTGGCAACTCGGGGAGCCCGGTGATCGACGCGAAGGGGAAGCTGGTGGGCGTGAACTTCGATCGCGTGTGGGAAAACGTGGCGAACGACTTTGGCTACAACCCCGACGTGGCTCGCAACGTGAGCGCCGACGTGCGCTACCTGTTGTGGATTCTCACCACCGTCGAAGACGCGAAGCCGCTCGTCGCTGAGCTCACCGCCGCGAAATGAACTCCAAACCGACGGTCGCGCTGATCGCCACCGGTGTGTGGGGCGCGGGCTTCGTGCTCGGGCTGCTCATGACCGCGATGTCGGTGATGCTGTTCGACGCTCCGGGCTCGGAGAACGTGGTGTGGACGCAGCTGCTCTTCGCGTCGGTCGCGAGCGCGCCGGTGTTGTGCGTGTTGTCGGTGATCGGCTCGTGGGTCGCGTGGCTCGTGACGCGCAACCAGGAAGCGGGCCGTGGCCGTGTGCTGCGCGCGTCGATCGCGCTGTTGCCGCTCTTGTCGGTGGTGTTCGTGGTGATCGCGTCCGTGCTGCTCCAGGTGAAGTGCGGCGGCTCGTTCAGCTGCAAGAACTGAAGACCGGTACAGCGCTTCGTCGCGCTTTCGCCGCGTGAAGCATTGTGGTGAATGCCCGCGCATGCGCTTCGACACGCTCGCCATCCACGCAGGTCAGGAACCCGATCCCACCACCGGCGCGATCATGACGCCGGTCTACTTCACCTCGACCTACGTCCAGGACGGGCCGGGTGAGCACAAGGGCTACGAGTACTCGCGCACCAAGAACCCCACGCGCGTCGCGCTCGAGGCGTGCCTCGCTGCACTCGAGGGCGCGAAGTACGGCGCGGCGTTCGGCTCGGGCTGCGCCGCCAGCGACATGCTGATGCACATGCTGTCGTCGGGCGATCACGTGGTCTGCAGCGACGACGTGTACGGAGGCACCTTCCGCCTCTTCGACAAGGTCTTCACGCGCCACGGTCTCACGTTCTCGTTCGTCGACATGACGAACCCCGAGAACATCGAGAAGGCGATCAAGCCCAACACGAAGATGATCTGGGTCGAGACGCCGACCAACCCGATGCTCAAGCTGGTCGACCTCGCGCGCGCCGCGGAGATCGCGAAGAAGCACAAGCTGATCAGCGTCTGCGACAACACCTTCATGACGCCGTACTTCCAGCGTCCGTTGGAGCTCGGCATCGACATCGTCACGCACTCCACGACGAAGTATTTGAACGGTCACTCCGACGTGGTCGGCGGCTTCGTGTGCACGTCGAACAAGGAACTCGCTGACAAGATCTACTTCCTGCAGAACGCGGTCGGCGGCGTGCCCGGCCCGATGGATTCCTTCCTCGTGCTGCGCGGCGTGAAGACGTTGCACGTGCGCATGCAGCGTCACGCGGAGAACGCGCACAAGATCGCCGACTTCCTCGTGAAGCACCCCAAGGTGAACAAGGTCACGTTCCCCGGCCTCAGCTCGCACCCGCAGCACGAGCTCGCGAAGAAGCAGATGAAGGGCTTCGGCGGCATGATGACCTTCGACATGAAGGGCGGGCTCGAGGCCGCGCGGAAGTTCTTGAAGACGGTGAAGGTCTTCGCGTGCGCCGAATCACTGGGCGGCGTCGAGTCGCTCATCGAACACCCGGCGATCATGACGCACGCGTCGATCCCCAAAGAGAACCGCGAGAAGCTCGGCATCACCGATGGCCTGATTCGGCTCTCGGTCGGCATCGAGGACGCGGCCGATCTCATCGACGATCTCAAGGCTGCTTTCGACGCTGCCTGAGTGGTCACAAGTATCCGCATTCATGAGAGAGTGCGGCCGTGCTGTCCCTGGTCGTCGCGCTCGTGGTCTCGACCCCGGAGATCCCTCCGGACTGTCAGGGGCCTGCCGCGCGCGATGTGACCGCGTTGACCACCTTCGCGCAGTCGTCGGGTTCGCTCTCGGTTGGTCTCGATAGCGTCGCGACGTGGTGCTTCGACTCCGGAGGCACGTGGACCGCGGGGCAGACCCCGGCGAAGGGGAAGACGATTGCTCCGAATGCGGAGCCGACCGGTGATTGTCGCAAGGCGGTGATCTCGTGCGAGGCGGCGCGTGCGTCGATCGTCGCGGAGCAGCGGCAGTTGTTGTTCGACGTGCTCGGTGAGTTGGACAAGCCGTTCCTCGGCGTGAAGTACAAGCCCAAGCGCAGCGGCCTCGCGGAGCGGCCGTCCGAAGTCGCCCAGTGCAGCGCGCGCGATCGCTCGACGCTCTTCTCGCATGCGCAGGCGCGGATGGATTTGGCGCGGCTCGCGAGCCAGGCGCAGAACGAATACGCGAACTATCGGACGTGGTTGTTTGCTGAAGGGCTGAAGTGCGCGCAGGCGCTCGCGCGCGGTGAGAAGGACTACCTGCAGAAGCGCGTGGCGATCGATACGCCGACGCAGGGCGGCGGGACGCAGGTCGTTCCCGGTGCGCAAGTTGATGCGGGTTCGAACGTGAGGGTGGTCGTCGCGGGCTCGGGAAATTACGGCGCGACCGGCGGCGGAAACGGCGCGTCGGGAAGTGGGAACGCGGGTAGCGGAACGTCGGGCAACGGCACGTCGGGCAACGGCACGTCGGGCAACGGCACGTCGGCAAACGGCACGTCGGCAAACGGCACGTCGGCAAACGGCACGTCGGCAAACGGCACGTCGGCAAACGGCACGTCGGGCAACGGCGCGGGCAACGGCACGTCGGCAAACGGCACGTCGGGCAACGGCACGTCGGGCAGCGGCACGTCGGGCAAGGGCACGGCAGGCAACGGAACTGCGGGCAACGGAACGACGGGCAGCGGAACGACGGGCAACGGAACTGCGGGCAACGGAACGACGGGCAACGGAACTGCGGGTAACGGAACTGCGGGTAACGGAACTGCGGGTAACGGAACTGCGGGTAACGGAACGGCGGGCAAGGGCACGGCAGGCAACGGAACTGCGGGCAACGGCACTTCGGGCAACGGCACCGCAGGCAACGGCTCCGCAGGCAACGGCACCGGCACCGCGGGCAACGGCACCGCGGGCAACGGCACTGCAGGCAACGGCACGGCGGGCAACGGCACTTCGGGCAACGGCACCGCAGGCAACGGCACCGCAGGCAACGGCACCGCAGGCAACGGCACCGCAGGCAAGGGCGTCGGCGCAGGCAACGCGACGGACCCGCAGAAGTTCACCTCGACGGATCCGGTGCGAACCGGGACGGGCGGCGGAACGATTCCCGTCGGTGGACCCACCGCCGAGCGCGAGAAGGCGCTCGCCTCGTCGATGCTCGAGAAGTGGCGTTACTTCTTCTCCGAGCAGCAGAAGGTCGAAGTCGACGTCGACTGGGTCGGCGGCTTCCTCGCATCGCGAGAACTCCGCGACTGCCGTTGCATCCGCCCGGTCCCCGGAGAGATCGTCCGCCGCCTCGAGAACAAAGATCGCGTCGCGCAGCTCGAAGCCGACGACGACAAGAACACCAAGTGCGAGCTGTGCCTCCTCGACCAGTACCCGAAGTGGAAGGTGCGCGCGCAGAAGCAGTGCACGCTGGTCATGGAACTGAGTGAGTTCGAGCTCGGCGTCCTGCAGCGCAGCGACGACGGCAACGGGCTGCCTCCGCGCTGCGTGGAAGCGGCGAACGCGAAGCGCAGCGGCAAGGCGCAGCCCAACGTCGTGGTGACGCAGAACGGAACGACCGGAGCTCCGTCGAAGCCGCCCACCGGCAGCGGGAGCGGCACCTCGTTCATCATCACCAAGAACGACAACCCGACCGGCGATTTCTTGAAGCCCGACGAGTACGCGCCGATTCCGTCTCGCGAGGAAGGCCGCGTCTACGTGCGTGTCTTCACCAGCTCCGCGTGCGTCGCCGAGCTGCTGCCGGGGCCGGTTCAGGCGCGCACGGGCGATTTGCTCCCGGTGCCGCCGTCAGCGAAGGAAATCACCGTGCGCGGCTCGTGCGGTGGCTTCGCCGAGGTCTACTTCGGCCGCGAAGAGAAGCCGCGCGTCGCCGAAACGTTCGCGCGCAATCAGCCGCTGCGACTCCAATTCCGACAATGAGCACCGTTCCCGGGAAGATGGTCAATGGGTTGTTCACGCGCGTACTCGGGCCTGATCTCACGCCTGATCTGAAAGCGCAGCTCGCCGGTGTGGGCATCGACGTCGCCGCGCCGCCGCCGGAGTCGTATCCGCGCGCGGCCTGGTACCAGGCGATCGCACTGACTTCGAAGACGCTCTTTCCGCAGCTGCCGACCGACGCACAGCAGCAGCGCAAGCTCGGAGGCCACGTCATCGCCTCGCTCCAATCGCGCCAGATCGTGAAGAGCGCGTACCTGACGATGGCGAAGTTCATGGGCCCACGTCGCGCGCTCAAGCAGGCGATGGACTTCACCGATCGCAGCCCCGTGAAGCTCACCATCACCGAGCTGTCGAAGACCGAGTTCGAGATCAGCGTCGACGACAAGGAACAGCCTGAGTTCCTCGCCGGTCTGCTCGAGGCGGCGATCGAGATGCTGGGCGGGAAGTCGCCGAGCGTTTCGCTGAAGGGCCCGCAGGGCGACTCGAACCTGTTCCGCGCGACCTGGCGATGAACGCGCTCTTTCCGCGCCTCGCGTCGCCGGGCGACGACGTGGTGCTGCGCGTGGGCTCCGAAATTCGCACGTCGCGTCAGCTCGCCGCCGCCGCGGCTTCACTCACTTCGCGTTTTCCCGCCGGCTCGCGCCTCGCGATCTGGACGCAGCCGTCGATCGATACGTTGAGCGCGCTCGTCGCTGCCGCGGCCGCAGGCTTCGAAGTGGTTCCGTTCGATACGAAGCTGGGGCCGCTCGAGCTGGGCCACGTCGCGAAAGACTCCGCGCCGTCGTTCGCAATCGCGACCGATCCCGCCGCGGTCGAAGGCCGATTGCCGCTGAAGACGCTCGCGTGGAGCGACATCGCGACGTCGCCAGGCACCTTCACCTCGCGAGCCGTCGACGATCGACCGCTGCTCATTCTCTACACCAGTGGCACGACGGGCTTGCCGAAGGGCGCGGTGCTCAGTGCGCGCAACGTGGCCTTCAATCTCGATGCGCTCGCCCGTGCGTGGAAGTGGACGAGCGCGGACACCGTGGTGCACGCACTGCCGATGTTCCATGTGCACGGGTTGGTGCTCGGTTTGTACGGCTCGGTGCGCGTCGGTGGCTCGCTGCACTGGTTCCCGCGCTTCGTCCCGAAGGAGATCTCCGACGCGCTGCAGGAACGTCAGACGGTCTTCTTCGCCGTGCCGACCATGTACCACCGCCTCTCGGAAGCCGCGGAGACGGACGCCACCATCGCGCTCGGCCTCGCGAAGGCCCGCGTGCTCGTGAGCGGGAGCGCGGCACTTCCGCAGCGCGATCAGGCGCGCATCGAATCGCTGAGTGGCCGTCGTGTCATCGAGCGGTATGGCCTCACGGAGACGCTGATCAATTGCGGCGTGCGCGTCGATGCGGCGCCGAACGCGGGTTCGGTCGGTCCTCCGCTCGAGGGCGTCGAGCTGAAGCTGGTCGATGATCAGCGCCGCGACATCGGAGTGCGCGACGACGCGACGCTCGGTGAAGTCGCGGTGCGAGGGCCGAACGTGTTCCTCGGCTACTTGAATCGCCCTGACGCGACGGCCGCGGTGAAGGACGCCGACGGTTGGTTCTTCACGGGCGACATCGCCGCGCAGAAAGAAGACGGCAGCATTCGCATCGTAGGGCGTCGCGCGACGGACCTGATCAAGTGCGGCGGCTACAAGGTCGGGGCAGGGGAAGTCGAGGCAGCGCTGCTCGAACATCCACACGTGCGCGAAGCGGCGGTCGTCGGCCGGCCCGATGCTGATCTCGGAGAGAAGATCGTCGCCTTCGTCGTCGTGTCGCAGCCCACCGAGCCGAAGGTGCTCGAAGACTTCGTGGCCGGTCAGCTCTCGCCGCACAAACGCCCGCGCGCCGTGAACATCGTCGCCGAGCTCCCCCGAAACGCGATGGGGAAGCTCGTGAAGACGAAGCTCCCGTGACGTGATCATCTCGAGGCCGAAGTGGGACTAAAGTCTCACCATGATCAAGAGGATGTCGGGGATGGTGTGTGTGTTGGTCGCCGCTTGTTCGCCTGCTCCAGAGCCCATTGGCATCGGGCCCGAAGGCGGCATCGTCGAGATCGACGGCGCGCGGCTCACGATTCCTCCGATGGCGCTCTCGACGCGTGCGGTCTTTTCGATCGCCGCGACGGAGCGGTCCGTTTCGGGCGCGCGGAACCTCTCGAGGGTCTTTCAGTTTGAACCCGCAGGAATTCGCTTCGCCGTTCCCGCGACGGTCACCCTGCGCCTCGACGACCCTGCCCCCAGTCCCGTGATCGCGTGGTCGAGTGATGGCACGAACTGGGAGCGGTTGCCCGCAACCGTCGACGGCGAAACGGCATCAGCGTTGGTGCAGCATCTGAGTTTCGGCGCTGTGGGGGCTTTCGACGCTGATCCCGGCGCGGATGCAGGTACAGATTCGGGCACGGACGCCGGGGCGCTTTCGGACGCTGGCGACGACGGCGGAACCGACGCCGGCCAGATCGATTCGGGTACTGACGCGGGCACCCCGGGCGTGGACGCTGGCAGTGACGGAGGCTGCGTGCCGCCGCCAGCGTTCGTTTGGTCGCGCCAACTCCCGGACGCTGGTGTTTGCACTGCATCGGGTTGGTGTTTCGTGATCCCGGCGCTTCCCGTCGACATCGGCTACGAGGTCGTTTCGACCGCGGGGTCGACGATGTGGGTCGGCTCTGCGCTCGAGCACGCGTTGCTGCGGTTCGACGGCACGCGGTGGACAGGGCTCGTCGAGCAATTCTCGCCCATCGATCTCGCCGCCACGGGCAACGAGGTCTGGGTCCTCGAAGCCAGCAATCGCATCACCCATTTCGACGGCACTTCGTTCATCGACGTCGTCGTGCCTTCGACCTTCCCGCTGCGCCGCATCGCCGCGCAGGGGAACGAGGTGTGGGCCGTGGGCGACAATGGAGCAGTCGTTCGCTGGAACGGCTCCGCCTTCGCGTCGGTCACGACGGGAATCGATCCCTCGACCCATGTCCTCTCGCTCTCCCTTTCGTCGCCTTCTGACGTGTGGCTCGGTTGTTCCGACTCCACCGTCCGTCACTTCGACGGAACGACGTGGCTGAGCCGCCCCGCACCGGCACCGGTGACCGCTGTGTGGGCGATGGCAGACGGCGGTTTCGATGATGCCGGCACGCTCGTCGTCGGCCCCAACATGAGTATCTGGAACGGGTCGACCTGGCGGTCGGCGTCTGGTGCACCCTCGGAAGTCATCGAGATCGTCGGAACTCGCCCCGATTCACTGTTCGCCGTGCGCACGCCTTCGTCGCTCGGCGAGCTCTACTATTTCAACGGCACGAGCTTCAGCAGGCCCTCGCAGGGCGTCGAAGACTCGCGAGACGTCGCGCTCTGGCAGTCTGGCTGGGTCAGCGTTGGCCTCTTCTCGAACCTCACCGTCTCCGCCCCTGAACAGGAAGTCACGGCGCACATGCTTCCGCTGATGAGCCGGACGCCGCTGGTGCCGTCGCCCGCGGTTCCTGGCTTCACGAGAGTCGTGTCGCTCGGTGCGAACGATGCGCTCATCTTCACGTCGAGCTCGGCCTTTCGCGGCGATCCGACGACGGGAGTCTTCACCAGCGCTCCGCAGTTCGTTCCGCCCGGTCTCACACCGAGCGCGTTCCTCGCCGCTCCAGCTGCGAATGACGTGTGGTTCGACTCCGGCAACGGCGTCGTCCGCCACTACGACGGCACCATGTGGACCTCGATCGTCGTCAGCCCCGGAGCGACTGCGCTGCGACTGGTTTCGAGCGGAGGCTCCACCTGGGCGGTGAACGGCGCCAACGTGTATCGCTTCGATGGCGGCGTCTTCTCCCCCGACACGTCGTTGCCTGCGGCAGCCGATACGTTTTCGAAGTTCGCCACTGGCAGTGCCGGAGACCTGTGGTTGTGGACGGGCGGCACGCACCAGACCTTCTCGCACCTCATCCCCGGCGGCGCGTGGTCGACGCTCACCGACGCCTCGCCCGGACGCTCATCGGCATCGCTTCGGGTCGACGGAACCCAACTCTGGTCCTTGTCGGTCTCGGGTCGTCAGGTCGTCGGCACTTCGCTGCAGGACGCCCCAGCGACGACGCCGCCGCCCAACACCAGCGGCGTGATGTTTCAGGGAACCGAAAGCGCGAATTGGGCCTGGCTCGTGATCTCGCGCGTTGGCGTGATGAGCGAATACCGGATGCGAAACGCCTGCGGTTCAGACCGCTGGGAGCTCATGCCGCCCCTGGCGACTTCGTACAATTCGATCTTCACCACCGCCGAAGACGGCACGGCGCTCCGCAGCGCGCAGTCCGCGAGCGGATCGACTCGGAACCTGCTCCGTTACGTGGGGCCCTGAAGCGCGCGCGAACCTCAGCGCGTCGCGAGGAACTCGATCAGATCGATCTTCGTGAGAATCGCGACGACCTTCTGGCCCTCGCGAACCACCGCCACGTTGTCCTGCGCGAACACCTGACGCAGCTGCGGAATCGTCGTCTCCGGAGTCACCACGCCCTGCAGCGGAGTGATCAGCGGATCGATCACGTCGACCATCTTGTAGCTGCCCGCGATCAACCCGTTCAGCAGGTCGTACTCGTGGATCATGCCGATCGACGAACCATCGGCCGCGAGGATCGGCATCTGCGAGATGCCGTGCTTCTTCATCTCCTCGATGACCTCGCCGATCTTCTCGCCCTTCTTGCCGGTGATGAGCTTCTGCACGCGACCCTTGAGCACGTCGCGCACCGTTCCCGGTCCGACGGTCTCGAGGTAGCCGAGGTCCTTCATCCACTCGTCGGAATAGAACTTCGACACGTACGCGTTGCCCGAGTCCGGCAGCAGCACCACGATCGTCTTCCCCTTGCCGACTTCCTTCGCGAGCTCGAGGGCGACGTGAACGGCCGCTCCTGACGAACCACCCGCGAAGATGCCTTCTTCACGCGCCAGCCGCCGCGCCATCAGGAAGCTCTGGCGATCGTCGACCTGGCGAACTTGATCGACCACCTTGAAGTCCATCGCGCCGCACACCATGTCTTCGCCGATGCCCTCGACCTTGTACGTGTGGGCCTCGCCGACTTTTCCCGTCTTGAAGTAGCCCGTGTAGATCGAGCCGATCGGGTCGACGCCCACGTTCTGGATCTTCGGGTTCTTCTCTTTGAAGAACTTGCCGGCGCCGCTCATCGTGCCGCCGGTGCCGAGACCCGAGACGAAGTAGTCGAACTTCCCGTCCATCTGGTTCCACACCTCGGGGCCCGTCGAGAGGTAGTGCGCCTCGATGTTGTCGGGCGTGTGGTACTGGTTTGGGTAGAACGCTCCGGGCGTCTCCTTCACCAGGCGCTTCGCGGTCTCGTAGTAGCTGCGCGGGTCGTCGGCGGGCACGTTGGTCGGCGTCACCACCACCTGCGCGCCCATGCCCTTCAGGCGATTCACTTTCTCCGACGACATCTTGTCCGGCATCGTGAAGATCGTCTTGTAGCCACGGACCGCGGCGATCATCGCCAGACCGAAGCCCGTGTTGCCCGACGTGTTCTCGATGATGGTGCCGCCGGGCTGCAGGCGACCGTCCTTCTCAGCCTTGTTCACGATGTGGAGCGCCATGCGATCCTTGATCGCGCCGCCCGGATTCATGAACTCCAGCTTCACGTAGATGGTCGCGTCGTTCGGGCCCGTCAGCTTGTTCAGGCGAACGATGGGGGTGTTGCCGATGGCATCGAGAACGGAGTCGTGAACGTTCGAAGGCATGACCGCTGCCTACTGCACTTTTCGAACTTTCTGACCCTTCATCAGCGATTCGATGCGCTCCAGAACCTCGGCCTTGTAGACGCGTGAGCCGCAGTTCGGGCACGCACCCTGAGGCACGTCGGTCAGCACCACGACCTTGCCGTTCACGGTCAGGCGAACCTCGACGAAACGGTTGTCGTAGGTCCCGCTGCACGGGCAGCGCCCGTAGTCGCGTTTGGCGTAGTCGGCCATGAAGTTGGCTACCATACTGCCCCTGTGAGCACGCGCGTACCGCCGTCGAACAAGCCGCCCTCCAGTCAGGGAGCCCAGGCGCAACAGCGCGTGCGTCGCAGCATCCGCCCCCAGGCAGCGGAAAAACCGAAGCCCATCAAGGCCGGCGCTGGAGCTCAGCAAGACAGCGAAGCGCAGAGCCCCGAAGCTGCGCTCTGGGCCGGGCAGGACATCGATCGCTCGCTCGAGATTCGTGCGGCCGACGTCGAAGGCCGCATGGCCGAGCTCGCGCAGTCGGAAGAAGCGGGAAAAGAGCAGGGCGCCGAGCACCTCGCCGATCTCCACGACAAGGCGGAGAAGGAAGAGAAGAGCAAGGGCGGCCTCTTCAAGATGTTCAGCTGGAAGCAGGGCTCGCAGGCGCAGAAGCCCGCTCCGCAAGACCCGAAGGCCGCGCTGCTCGCCAAGCAACAACAGCAGCAGCAGCAGGGCACGACCAAGCTCCCCGCGTTTCGCGTTCCGCAGGGCTCGACGGGCACCACCGGCACGCACAAGCCCGTGTCGGCGTCGCAGCCCAACCTCACCGGCGTGTCGAGCTCACGGCTGCAGGCGGTCAGCTCGGTGCAGAAGGCGCTCACCGGTCAGAGCGCCACCAACGAGCGCCCGCCTGACGCGTTCGCGCTGCTCCGCGAGGCGAAAGAAAAGGGCGTCCTCTTCGTGGAAGACGCGCTCGCCGAAGGCCACAGCGAAGAGCAGGAAGATCCCATTCACCGCGCGGCCGTCGAGGAATGCATTCGCGTGTGCTTCGGCCTGCGAGGCATTCTGCGCATCGGCCCGGGTCACAACGACAAGAACGAGAAGATCATCGTGGTGGCGACCACGCATGGCTTCACCGACGCTTCTCTGGCGGTGGTCCCGGAGAAGGTGAACGGTTTCCCGACGCTGATCGCGATTCCGTTCGATCTGCTCCCGCTCAAGCGCGAACGCTGAAACGAAAACGAAATGTCCGAACATCCCGAACTCGATTCCCAGCTCCGCGCGCAGGTGGAGCGCGCCACGAATTCGCCGCACGCGTCCGCTCCGGTCTTGAAGCTCGCCGGCCAGGCGTCGAGCCGCATGTATTTCCGCGTCGGCGCTCCGCCGAACTCCCACGTGGTGATGGTGATGCCCGTCGACGCCGCGAAGAAGAGCGACGAAGCGAGCAAGGGCCCCGCGCCCACCGAGCTGCCCTTCGTGAACGTGCACCGCTACCTCGAGAAGCTCGGCGTGCGCGTGCCGCGCATCCTTCGCTACGACGAACCGGCGGGCATGATGGTGATCGAAGATCTGACGGATCAGACCTTCGAGAACGAGCTGGCGCGCACCGATCGCAGCAAGCTCTACACGCAGGCGGTGCAGCTCCTCGCGAAGCTCCGCTTCAACGCCGAGAAGCAGGCCGATGCGTCATGCCTCGCGTTCACGCGTGCGTTCGACGAAGAACTCTACGACTGGGAACTGCACCACTTCCGCGAGTGGGGCATGGAAGCGTGGAGCGGCAAGAAGCCCGAAGGCGCTGAGCGCGCCGAACTCGACGCGCACTTCAAGCAGATCGCGAAGCAACTCGCGGCCGCTCCACGCGGCTTCACGCACCGCGACTACCAATCGCGCAACATCATGGTGAAGAACGGCGAGCTGGTAGTCATCGACTTCCAGGACGCGCTGCAGGGCCCGCGGCAATACGATCTCGTCGCGCTGCTGCGTGATTCCTACGTCGAGCTCCCGCGCGATTTCGTCGACGCCATGCTCGACGCGTACATCGTGGAGTTCGAGAAGCTCAGCCACGAGAAGATCGACGCCCGATCGTTCAAGGCCTTCTTCGATTTGCTCACCGTGCAGCGAAAGATGAAGGACGCGGGGCGTTTCGAGTTCATCAACCGCGTGAAGGGCAACCCCGGCTTCCTCGTCTCGATTCCCGCGTCGCTGCGCTACGTGAAGACCGCGCTCGACGCGCAGCCGCAGCTCGCTCCGCTGCGGAAGATCGTCGCGAAGTACGTACCGGAACTCGCCTGACATGAAGGCGATGGTGCTATGCGCGGGCCTCGGTACGCGCCTGCGACCGCTGACCAACACCTGGGCCAAGCCGGCGATGCCGCTGCTGGCCGGGCCGCTCGTTCGCTACTCGTTCGCGACGCTGCAGCGCGCGGGCATCACGAAGATCGGCATCAACACGCACCATCTGCCCGAGGTGATGGAAGCCACCGCGCGCGCGGAACTGCCGGACCTCGCCGTGTCGCACGAGAACGGAGAGATCCAGGGCACCGGCGGCGGCATTCGCGGGCTGCAGAAGTTCTTGAGCGACGATGACTTCGTGGTGCTCAACGGTGACGTGCTGTTCGCCGTCGATCTGAAGCCCGTGATCGAGGCGCATCAAGCGAGCGGAGCGGCAGCCACGATGGTGCTGCTCCCGATGCCCGAGGGCGAGAAGTACAACGCGGTCGAGCTCGACGACGCGCGCCACGTGCGACGCATCGCGGGGCTGGGCCCGGGCGGTGGCTCGGGGAAATTGAGCGGCTGGCACTTCACCGGCGTGCACGTGATGACGCCGAAGGTGTTCGACTTCATGGCGCCCAGCGGGCCCGAAGACATCAACCGCGACGTGTACGTGAAGATGATCGAACGCGGCCTCACGGTGCGCGGGCACGTGCTCGAGCAGAAGAACGTGTACTGGTCGGACCTCGGCACGCCGCAGCGCTACCTCACCACGCACGAGCACCTGCTCTTCGGTCAGGTGCCGCAAGACGTGTTCGGCACCCGCGGTCCGTTCTCGGAGCACGCGCGCATCGACGGCTTGAACGGGTGGAAGCACCCCAGCGCGAAGCTGCACGACGACGTGAAGTTCGCGGGCCCGGCGTTCTTCGGAGCGGGCTGCGAAGTCGAAGCCGGCGTGCGTCTCGGTGCCGCGGTGTCGATCGGAGCGAACGCCAGAGTGGGGCAGGGCGCGAGACTCAACCGCGTCGCGGTGCTCCCGGGCGCGAGCGTGCCGGCGAACGCGTCGCTCAGCGACGTGATCATCTCGGCGACCGATGTCGTGAAGCGCGACTGAGTAAGGCTCGACGAATCGGCGAGCCGCTGGCGAACCAGCTCAGCCGCGCGAGTACTGCGCGAGCACGCAGGTGACGTTGTCGTTGCCGCCGTTCGCGTTCGCCGCGTCGATCAGCATCGCGCACGCCTTGTCGAGATCCGGCTGGCTCTGGAGGATCTGCTCCATCTGCTTGTCGGGCACCATGCCGGACAGGCCGTCGGAACAGAGGAGATAGATGTCTCCGTCCTTCGGCTCGACGCGGTTGATGTCGACCACCACCGTGTCCTTCATGCCCAGCGCGCGCACGATCACGTTCTTGTGCGGGAACGCTTCGATTTCCTCGGGCGTGAGCTTCTTCGCCTTCAGGTAGTCGTTGAGCAGCGAGTGGTCTTCGGTGATCTGCTTGAGCACGTTGTCGCGGAAGAAATACACGCGCGAGTCGCCGACGTGGCCCACCACCACTTCGCTGTCCTTCGCGAAGTAGCAGGTGACGATCGTCGTCCCCATGCCCTTGAACTTGTTCTCGGTGGAAGCCTTCTCGAAGATCCGCATGTTCGCGAGCTTCACTCCGGTCGCGAGGCGGTTCTCGTCGTAGTTCTTCTGCTTATCCATCTTGTACGGCCAGGTGATCTCGAGATCCTGGCTCGTCATGCGGAAGAACTCGGCGACTTCTTCGACGGCGATCTTCGAAGCGACCTCGCCCGACGAGTGACCGCCCATGCCGTCGGCGACGACGAAGAGGCGCTCCTCGGGCAACAAGAGGAGGTTGTCCTCGTTGTGGTTCCGCTTCATTCCGACGTGGGTCTGGCCGGAGACAGCGATTTTCATGGGCGTCGCAAGGCTCAAGGAAAGCGGTGACTGAAGCAAACGTGTGCAGAGAGGTAAAGCGACTTCAGGTCGCTACACCTTCGAAGATCAGCTTGTCTCCGGCCTCGGTCTTGCTCGCCAAGGCCGTCCCGGCGGGCAATTCGAGCACCGACTTCGCCTGAAAATAGATGCGGCTCATGCGCCAGGCGGGCATCGCATGGCACACCGAGACCACTTGCTGTGACGCGTCGAGAAACAGCGCGTCGATGGGAATCTTCATGAAGAAGGTGTGGATGCTGTTGCACGGCTCGATGTGCAACCCCTGTCCCATCGGCAGGTCCTTCACGCCCATCAGCCCCTTGAACCGCGTCATGAACGAGTCGGCGCGCGAGGCATCATCGGCCAGCAACGTGTTGCGTGTCAGGTTCCTCACGCGGTAGCGCATCGGCCGTGCAGCCTACTCTGCTCTCGCAGATCGATCCGCCGTTCACGTTGGTCCTCGTGTCACCGCAGATCCCGCCCAACACCGGGAACGTCGCGCGCCTGTGTGCCGTCACGGGCTGCAAGCTGGTGTTGATCGAACCGCTCGGTTTCTCCATCAGCGACAAGGAGCTCAAGCGCGCCGGCCTCGATTACTGGGACAAGGTCTTCCTGAAGCTCTACCCGAGCTGGGCGGCGTACCTCGAAGCCAACGCGGCGGCGCGCAAGTGGCTCTTCACCGCCCGCGCCGGTTCCGGAATGTGGGACGTGAAGTTCGAGCCCGGAGACCACCTGGTGTTCGGCGCCGAACCGACCGGCCTGCCCCCTGAAGTGCTGGCGTCCGGAGCGGGCGAGAAGCTCACCATCCCCATGCTCGAGGAGCGCCGCTCCCTGAACCTCTCCACCGCGGTGGGCATCGCGGTCTACGAGGCGTTGCGGCAGGTTCGACAGCGCTGAACCATGGCGTAGGCTCCCGCTCTGAATGGGCAACTCGCAGGTGATCGAAGCGCTGTACCGCGCGTGGGCTGAGCGCGCGACCGGCTGGCTGACCTGCATCGCGCAGGGGCGTGAGACGCGCATTCCGCTCCGTGAAGGCAGCGTCGTCGGCAGCGCGCTCGGGGTGTCGTTCGGTTGGCAGGGCAACGCCGCCGCCCTCGTGCAGTCCGGTCGCCTTGGTCTCGCGCAGCTCGATGCGCTGTGGGCGCGCGGTGAAGCGGCCGCGACCGACCCGGACACCCTCGAAGAGCTCGGAGTGGCCAGCACCGAAGCCGACACCGCCCGCGTCGTCGCCAGCGTGCGTGAGGCCATTCGGCTGGCCGATTCGGCGCGCTTCGATGCTGGAGAAGTGACCGGTGACACGATGATCAGCGGCGCGCGCGTGGTGCGCGAAGCGTGGATCCCGCGTGAGGTCGACGAGCCGGACTATTTCATCGCGCGCAATCTCGCCGGGGCCGCGCTGTGGGAACTCGACAAGGCGGAGCAGGCCTGGCTCGCGACGTTCGCCGAGTGGCGGCAGCCTGAAGCGCCCACTCCGGCGCAGTTGGCGCTGCTCGAGGTGCTGACTCGCAGTCGCGTGCTCGACTCGATTCCCGCGGTCGAGATGCGTCGCCGCGAGGCCGAGGAAGCGGAGCGCCTGCGGCAGGAAGAGATCGCTCGGGAGCGCGCCGAAGCCGAACGCCGGCGACTCGAGGAAGAGGCTCGCGCCGAAGCGGAACGGCTGAGGCTCGAGGAAGAAGCTCGCGCGGAGGCAGAACGTCAGCGCCTCGCGGCAGAAGAAGCAGAGCGGCTGCGCCTCGAAGAGGAAGCTCGCGCCGAGGCTGAACGCCAGCGCCTCGCGGCAGAAGAGGCAGAGCGGCTGCGTCTCGAGGAAGAAGCTCGCGCGGAAGCAGAGCGTCTGCGCCTCGAAGAAGAAGCTCGCGCCGAAGCGGAGCGTCAGCGTCTTGCTGCAGAGGAAGCAGAGCGCGCGCGTCTCGAGGAAGAAGCTCGCGCGGAGGCAGAACGTCAGCGCCTCGCCGCAGAGGAAGCAGAGCGGGTGCGTCTCGAGGAAGAGGCCCGCGCGGAAGCAGAGCGCGTGCGTCTCGAGGAAGAGGCTCGCGCCGAAGCAGAGCGTCAGCGCCTGGCAGCAGAAGAAGCAGAGCGCATGCGTCTCGAAGAAGAGGCCCGCGCCGAAGCAGAGCGTCAGCGCCTCGCGGCAGAAGAAGCAGAGCGCGTGCGTCTCGAGGAAGAGGCCCGCGCCGAGGCAGAGCGTCAGCGCCTGGCGGCGGAAGAAGCAGAGCGCGTGCGTCTCGAGGAAGAGGCCCGCGCCGAGGCAGAGCGTCAGCGCCTCGCGGCAGAAGAAGCAGAGCGCGTCCGTCTTGAGGAAGAGGCTCGCGCCGAAGCAGAGCGCGTCCGTCTCGAGGAAGAGGCTCGCGCCGAAGCAGAACGTCAACGTCTCGCCGAAGAAGCTCGTGCTGAGGCCGAGCGTCAGCGTCTCGAAGAAGAGGCGCGCGCCGAGGCCGAGCGTCAGCGTCTCGAAGAAGAGGCGCGCGCCGAGGCCGAGCGTCAGCGTCTTGAAGAAGAGGCACGCGCCGAAGCTGAACGTCAGCGTCTCGAAGAAGAGGCGCGCGCCGAAGCTGAGCGTCAGCGTCTGGCGGAAGAAGCGCGCGCGGAGGCCGAGCGTCAGCGTCTGGCCGAAGAGGCTCGCGTAGAAGCCGAGCGTCAGCGCATTGAGGAAGAGGCACGCGCAGAAGCCGAGCGTCAGCGTCTCGAAGAAGAGGCCCGCGTCGAGGCAGAACGTCAGCGTGCAGAAGAAGAGGCCCGCGCGGAGGCCGAGCGTCAGCGTCTCGAAGAAGAAGAAGCCCGCGCCGAAGCCGAGCGGCAGCGTCTCGCCGAGGAAGCCCGCGCCGAGGCCGAGCGCGTTCGTCTCGCCGAAGAAGCCCGCGTCGCCGCTGAACGCCAGCGCGTCGAAGAAGAAGAGCGTGAGGCCGAAGCCGAGCGTGAGCGAATCCGCGCTGCGCGCGTGAAGGAAGAAGAGCGCGCGGCGATCGCCCGTCGTCAGGCCGAAGCCGTCGAGCGCGCTGAAGAAGAAGAGCGTCTCGCCCGCGAGGCGCAGTTGCGCGAAGTCGAAGAGGCCCGGTTGCGCGCCGAAGAAGAACTCGCCCGCGTCCGCCGCCAGCGAGCCGACGAAGAAGACGCCCGCAAGCGCGCCGAGATGTTCGAGCGCATTCGCGCCGAAGAAGAGTCGCGCCGCGCCGCCGAAGAGCAGCGCCAGCGCGAGGAAGCCGAGTCGCGTCGTGCCGCTCAAGCCGCTCGGGAAGCGGAAGCTGCGCGTCTCGCCGAAGAGCAACGCCAGCGCGAAGAAGCCGAGGCCCGCGAGCTCGCTGAAGAAGAGGAACTCCTCAAGGCCGCGGCGGTCGCTCGCGCCCGAGCCGAAGAAGAAGCAGCGCGCAAGAAGGCCGCGACCTCTCAGCCGACGTCGCAGCAGTCGCTCCTCGAGCGCATGAACGCAGCGCTGCGCCAGGCGACCTACGTCGGGCCCGCGCCCACCGGCCCGACCTCGGCCGTTCCCGAGGCTTCACCGAGCGGAGAACGTCGCCGCGAAGAGAAGACCGATCCGCACATTGTGATGCCGACGGCTCCGCCGCTGCCGCTGACGCAGCCCGCCCCGTTGCCGCTCACCGCCGTCGCGAAACCCGCGCCGTCTGCGCCGCGTCAGCCGCTGAAACTCGGCGGTGCCGATTCGCAGGACGCCGATCTGTGGAGCATCGCGCAGCCCGCCAACCCCTCGGCGCCCGCTCCCGTGCAGAGCTTCGAAGAGGCGCTGCGCCGGGTCGACTCGAGCCTCGAGGCGCTGGTCGGCACTCCGCCGATGAGCCCTGCCGCGGAGCCGATGGTCGAGCCCATCATCGAGGCCGAAGTCGTCTCGACCGCGGCCGATCTCCGCGGCCCGGGCATGGAAGAGATGGAGAAGGGTGGCGGAGACGACGAAGCCAAGCTGCGCCGTCAGCGCCTGCTGAAGCGCGCGATGGAAAACCTCGGCTCCCTGCCGCACCGTGAGCCGATCGCGCCATCGAGCTCGGGCTCGGGCATCACCGCCGCGCCTCCGATTCCCGCTCCTTCGGTGCCCACCACGCCGGTCGCGCCCGTGATGCCGCCGCCGTCGGCTCCCATTCCGCCGCCGCGGGCTTCGGCTCCGGCGCCGGTGGCTGCTCCGCGCCCGTCGGCACCTCCGGTGCTCATCGCGTCTTCGCCTTCACGCCCGCCGCCGAGCGCCGCCAATCTGCAGCTCGGCTCGCAGATCGAAGCGCGCTTCGCCCAGCTCTCGCGCAAAGATCACTTCCTCACCCTTCACGTGAGCCAGAACGCGACGAAGGAACAGGTGAAGGGCGCGTTCCTGAACCTCGCCAAGACGTTCCACCCCGATCGCCTGCCGCCCTCGCTGCCGCACCTCGCGCAGAAGATGAGCTCGGTGTTCGAGGGCATTCGCGAGGCGTACGAGACGCTCTACGACGAGACCAAGAAGGCCGCGTGGCTCGCGACGCGCCCGCCGCCTGCGCAACCGGGCTCCGTCACCGGCAGCACGCCAGCGGTGAACGCCGCCAATCAGGCCAGCGACCTCTTCAAGATGGCCGAGGCCTACTTCAAGAAGCGCGACTACAAGAACGCCGAGGTCCACTTCGGCAAGGCGTTCGCGATCGACAAGAGCGCCAACAGCCTCTCCGCGCAGGCGTGGTGCATCTACATGGACCCCACGCGCAAACCCGAAGGCCCGGCGGCGCGTCAGATGATGGCCAAGGCGCTCACCATCGACGCCAACAGTGATCGCACCCACTACCAGCTGGGAGTCATCGCCCGCGTCGACGGCGACATGAACACCGCCGAGCGCCACTTCCGTGAAGCGGTGCGCGTCAACCCGCGGCACCTCGAGGCCAATCAGGAACTGCGGCTCATCGAGATGCGCAAGAAGAAGGCGGCGCAGGGTCCTCCGAAGGGAGGCGGCGGCTTCTTTGGCTGAGTCGAACGCGCGTCACTGCGCCAGCCAACGAGCGAGCGCCTGCTTTTCCTCGTCATGCATGCCCACGAACTCCACGCCCATGCCCGCCACCTGGCCCGGCTCGGGGAAACGCCGCACCCACGCCACGCGCGCCTGCGCCTGGATCGCGGTGCCGCCGGGGAGATCGAAGAACAACGAGAGCGTCTCTCCCTGCTCGAGCAGCAGGTCCGACTTCAAGAAAGCGCCGCCCGCCGAGAGGTCTTCACTGGTGAAGGTGAGGGTTCCAGCCCCACTGGCATCTCGGGCCGAGAAGCGGGCCTGCACCGCCGCGCGATCTTCCCGCCGTTGGGGGCCGTTCATTCGATGCATTGGAAACGTTGACACCCTGCGTAGCAAGGCGAAACATCCGCCCCGCTTTCACTCCCCACTCACCGTAAGGGCCTGATCTTGGCGAAGCAGCACCTCCTCCTCGTCGACGCTGATGCGAAGAGCCTTCGTGTCATGGAGGTCAGCCTCAAGAAGGCCGGGTTCCAGGTCACCACCGCCATTCACGGCAAAGACGCACTCGAGAAGGTGCAGATCAGCCCGCCTGATCTCGTGCTCTCCGAGACGCGCATGCCCGAGATGGACGGTCTCGAGCTGTGCAAGGTGATCAAGAGCGACGAGCGGTTCCGTCACATTCCGTTCGTCTTCCTCACCAGTCAGAAGGCCGTCGAATCGAAGGTGAAGGGCCTCGAGCAGGGCGCCGACGACTACCTGACCAAGCCGATCTACATCAAAGAGGTCGTCACCCGCGTTCGCATGATCCTCCAGAAGGTGGAGAAGGATCGAAACGATCGCAAGGAGACCAAGAACGGCTTCGTCGGAAACCTGAGCGACATGGGCGTCGTCGATCTCGTGCAGACGTTCGAGATCGGCCGCAAGACCGGCATCATCAAGCTCGAGGGTGATCGCGCCGGAGTCGTCTTCTTCCGCGAAGGCCGCGTCATCGACGCGGAGCTCGGCCGGTTGCGCGGCGAGAACGCGTTCTACCGGATGCTCAACACCTTCGAAGGCAAGTTCGAGGTGTCGTTCGTTCCCGTCGATCGCCCCGAGCGCATTGAGGTCTCGACGCAGGGCCTGCTGATGGAAGGCATGCGCCGCCTCGACGAGTGGGGCCGCATGCTCGAGCAGCTGCCTCCGCTCGAGACCATCTTCGAGCTCGACTACTCGCAGCTCTCCGATCGCCTCGCCGAGATTCCCGATGAAGTGAACGGCCTGCTGCGGCTGTTCGATGGTCGCCGCAACCTGTCGCGCGTGGTCGACGACTCGGACTTCGAAGATCTCGCCGCGCTCGGCATCGTCAGCAAGCTCTACTTCGAAGGGCTGATCCGCGAGATCGGTTCGGCGCAGGGAGCCGACGGTCCGCGTAAGCCCGGCATCGAGGAGTGGCTCAACACCGGCCCCGCGCCGCAGGGCGGAGAAACGCCGCTCGCTCCGTCAGTCACGCCGCAGCCGTCGCTGCCGCCGCTGGTGCCGAACATCGCGCCGGTGTCGCCGCCGCCGCAGCCGCCGCCCGAGGTGGTGCAGGAAATCGACGCCGCGGAGCCCGAGCTCCCGATGCCAGTCGAGGAGCCCATCGACATTCCGCCCGAGCCCGAGCCGATTCAGGTCGCGCCTCCGGTCTCGTCGCGCTCGAGCGCCATCACGCAGCCCAACGTGCCGGTGCCGCTGCCCGGGCCTGCCGCTGCTCCGCCTCCGCCGAAGGCCGACGTGCACAAGTTCGAGCCGCGCCCGCGCGGTTCGACGCCGCCGGTCGCATCGCGCATTCCTCCGCCCGAGCCGTCGCCGCAGCCGCCTCCGCCGACGCAGTTCCTCGTCGAGTCGGCGCCGCGTGAGCTCGAGCGTGCGCGCCGCCAGCTGCTCGATCAGTGGGCGTCGATCGAAGGCGAAGGTCTCGAATCAGCCGGTTCGTGGGGAGCGGTGCCTGGTTGGGGCCGCTACGACTCGCGCACCAGCCCGGTGCCGCAGCCGATGCCGGTGTTGCGCCCGCCGCCTCCTGAGCCGCCGTCGGCGCCGCCGGTGTTCGGTGGAGCCGCCCTCGAGCGTCGTGACGTGGCGCCGCGACACTCGCCGCCGCCGCCTCCCGCGATTCCGCCGCGACCGATTCAGATCGAGGAAGATCTCGTTCCCATCGAGCCGGTCTCCGAGACGGTGACGGGCCCGGGCGGGCCGCAGTCGACGCCGCCCACGCCGCCTCCTGCGTCGGTGCTCGCGCGCCAGCCGGCTCCGGTACCGCTGCCTCCGCCTCCTCCGGCGCCCACGCCGCTCGCGCCCATCGTGCCGCCGCCGGCTCCTGCGCCGACGCCGATCGCGCCGATGGTGACGGTCACGCCGGTGCCCGCGCCGGCGCCCAGGCCGCCCGTGACCGCGGGATTCTCGGCGCAGGCCGAAGACGATTTCTTCGGCGACACCGAGGGCAAGGGCTCGCAGCCGCTGTCGATCGAGAACCCGATGCCGCCGCCGTCCAACCGGACGCTGCCGCTGGTGATCATCGCGGGGCTCGCCATCGGCATCATCGGCACCATCCTCATCTCGGGGAACAACACCGACAGCACCACCGACGTCGATTCGGGCGTGACGGTCGTGGTCGTCGTCGACGCGGGAACCGAAGCGCCTCCGCCTGAAGAGCTCGACGCGGGTCAGACCGCGATCGCCGTTCGTGATCCGGCTGAAGACGCGGGGACTGCGCCGGTCGATGCTGGAGCCGTCGCCGTCGTCGAAGCCGTCGATGCAGGCAAGACGCCGGTCGCTGCGGTGATCGACGCTGGTGCTCCGACCATCGCTGCGGTGATCGACGCAGGCGCGGCCGTGGTCGCCGTGGTGAAGGACGCCGGAACGCCGGTCGCTGTCGCGGAGGTGAAGGATGCGGGCACGACCGCGCCCGTCGCGACCGACGACGCGTTCGCCAAGCTGGTCGACGACGCGCGCGCCGCGATGGTCGCCGAGCGCTACAAGAAGGCCGTGCAGCTCTTCCGCGACGCCGCGAAGCAGCAGCCCGACGATCCCGAAGTACGCGCCGGTCTGGGCATCGCGCTGGTGATGTCGGACATCGGCTTCAAGGAAGCGATCCCCTACTTGAAGGACGCGGTGAAGAACGACCCCAAGAACCACCGCGCGTGGCTCGCGCTCGGCATCGCGTACCAGAACCTCGGGCAGGACGGCGCGGCGAAGGCTCCCTACCGCGAGTTCCTGAAGCTCAAGCCGAGCGGTTCGCAGGCCGACGAAGTGCGCGCGGCGCTCCAGGCGATTCCGTAATCGTCGCGCAGTGGTAAGGCCTCGAGCGTGCGCGTCCTCGGCATCGAGACTTCGTGTGACGAGACCGCGGCGGCGGTGGTCGAGAACGGCCGCGTCGCGCTGTCCGACGTCGTCTCGACGCAGATCGACATCCACCGACGTTGGGGCGGCGTGATCCCTGAGCTGGCGAGCCGCAACCACGTCCTTCAAGTGCTGCCGGTGATCGACGAGGCGCTCACCCGCGCGAACGTGAAGGTCACCGATCTCGATGGGCTGTGCGTGACGAGCGGGCCCGGGCTGCAGGGCGCGCTGCTCGTCGGCCTGCAGGTCGCCAAGTCGATGTCGCTCGCCACCGGTCTGCCGCTGGTCGGCGTGAATCACCTCGAAGGCCACCTGCTCGCCATTCGCCTCGCGCCCGACGCGCCGGAGCCGCCGTTCCTCGGCCTCGTCGTCAGCGGCGGTCACACCACGCTCTACGAAGTGCCTGAGTTCGGAACGTACAAGCGCATGGGCACCACGCGCGATGACGCCGCCGGAGAGGCCTACGACAAGGTCGCCAAGCTGCTCGGCCTTCCGTACCCGGGCGGGCTCCCCATCGATCAGCTCGCGCAGACCGGCGACCCGAAGGCCATCGCGTTCCCGCGCGCGCTCAAGCAGCACGACGTGCTCGATTGGAGCTTCTCGGGTCTCAAGACCGCGGTGCTGCACCACCTGCAGACCCACGGCACGCCGACGGGTCAGGCGCTGAACGATCTCTGCGCGTCGTTTCAAGAAGCGGTAGCCGACGCGCTGACGAAGAAGGTGATGTTGGGAGCGAAGAAGATCGGCGCGCGTCAGCTGGTGTTGTGCGGCGGCGTGGCGGCGAATTCGCGGCTGAGATCACTCGCTCAGGAGCGCGCCGACGACGCGGGCATCAAGCTGTACCTGCCTCCCAAACGCCTCTGCACCGACAACGGAGCGATGATCGCCGTCGCAGGTCACGAAGCGTTGAAGCGCGGCGTACGTTCGCAATTTTCGCTCGACGCTGATCCCTCATGGAGACTGGGCGCGTGATCGAGCACCCGAAAGACCTTCTTCGTCGGCTGAAGCTCACGCCCAAGCACAGCTGGGGTCAGAACTTCCTGAGCGACGAGGTGATCCTCGAGCAGATCGCCGAAGAGGCGCTCCTGCGCCCCGGTGAACCGTGCGTCGAGCTCGGGCCGGGCCTCGGGCACCTCACGCGGTTTCTCCTCGAGACCGGAGCGAAGGTCACCGCCGTCGAACGCGATCGCGACATGGTGAAGGCGCTGGAGCTGCAGAAGTTCGAAGGCCTCACCATCGTCGAGGGCAACGCCGCGGAGTGCGACTTCGCGAAGGTGGCCAACGCCGATCAAGTCGTGGTCGTCGGGAATCTGCCGTACCACCTCTCGAGCCCCATTCTGTTCGAGGTGCTCGATCAATCTGCTCACGTGCCGCGCGCGGTCTTCACGCTGCAGAAGGAAGTGGTCGATCGCCTCGCCGCCGAACCCGGTGGGCGCGACTACGGAATCCTCACCGTGATGCTCGGCCTGCGCTTCGAGATTGCCAACGTGCTCGACGTGCCGGCGCATCTCTTTCATCCGCCTCCGAAGGTCGACTCTGCCGTCTTGAAGCTCACGCGCCGACCGAAGCTCGCGGCCGAAGTGAAGGACGAAGCGCGCTTCCGTCGGGTGGTGAAGGCGGGCTTCGCGCAACGTCGCAAGACGCTCAGCAATTCACTGAAAAGCGACAAGACGCTGTGTGACGACTGGGCTCCGGTGCTCGAGCGTGCGGGCGTCGACGGCTCTCGTCGGGCCGAGACGTTGGCGATCGCCGAATTCGCAGCCATCGAACGCGCGCTCGGCTGATCTGCGCTACGACGCGGTTCATGGCGAACCTGCTCGAGCAGCTGAAGACGATGACGGTGGTGGTCGCGGACACCGGCGACTTCGAGTCCATCAACAAGTTCAAGCCGCGCGACGCGACGACCAACCCGTCGTTGATCTCCGCCGCCGCCGCGATGCCGCAATACGCAGCCGTGGTGACCGCCGCGCTCGAGTGGGCGCGCAAGAACGCTGCGGACAGTTCGAAGGCCGCCATCGCCAAGCGCGCGGTCGATCGGCTCGCCGTCGAGTTCGGCATCGAGATCTTGAAGGTCGTGCCGGGCCGCGTGAGCACCGAGGTCGACGCGCGGTTGAGCTACGACACCGACAAGAGCATCGCCAAGGCGCGCGATCTGATCGGCATGTACGAGGCTGCGGGCATCAAGCGCGAGCGCATCCTCATCAAGCTGGCGTCGACGTGGGAGGGCATCAAGGCCGCCGAGGTGCTCGAGCGCGAAGGCATTCACTGCAACCTGACGCTGCTGTTCGGCTTCCACCAGGCGGTGGCGTGCGCCGAGGCGAAGGTGACGCTCATCTCGCCGTTCGTCGGCCGCATTCTCGATTGGTACCTGAAGAGCACCGGCCGCGCGTCGTACCCCGCGCACGAAGATCCGGGCGTCGTCTCGGTGACGAAGATCTTCAACTACTACAAGCGTCACGGCTACCAGACCGAGGTGATGGGCGCGTCGTTCCGCAACATCGGAGAGATCACCGAGCTCGCCGGCTGCGATCTCCTCACCATCGCGCCGAAGCTGCTCGCCGAGCTCGAGGCGTCGCAGGCCACGTTGCCGCGCAAGCTCGACCCGAAGAACACTCAGCCGTCCGAGAAGATCTCGCTCGATCGCGCACGCTTCGATGCGCTCCACGCGGAAGACAAGATGGCGAGCGAGAAGCTCAAGGAAGGCATCGACGCGTTCAGCAAGGCGATCACCGAGCTCGAGAAGCAGCTCGAGGCGAAGCTCTGAGCGAGAAGATCATCGCTCATCGTTTCAGGCCCTCCCAACCGACGAAGGTGGGCCCGTACGTCCTCGACGACATCGCGGTCGAGGAACACGAAAACGGCGACTTCGACTTTCGGTTCGAGCTGGGTGACGGCTACCGCAACATGTGGGCGCTCCCGACCGCCGACGGCGGCCACCTGCGCCTCTTTCACATGGGCGGCATGGCCTACGACATCGACGAGCCGGAGCTCGAGAACTCGTTCTTCTTCTACGACTTCGGGCCGATGACCTTCGAGGGGCCGCTGGGGCCGATTCGCTCGGTCACCATCGAGATGACGCAGAACCCGCCGACGTACCTGTGCGTGCTGTTGCTCGAAGGGCGCGCGCCGGTCGAGCTGCGCTGGCCGCAGCCCGACTGAGCGTCAGCGCTACTTGAGCGGCTTGAAGACGAACGTGGTGCCCAGCGGTTCCCACCGAAGCATCGGCTCGCGTTGCGCATCGAGCGCGGCGATGAGCTCTTCGGAGCCCTCGGCGTCGAGCTTCAGCACCGGCGTCAGCCGCTCGACGTGCAGCGTCGTCTCTCCCGCGCGCTCGACCGCGAACTCCAGCAGATCGAGCCGCTCGCCCATCGACTCCAGCTGACGCGCAAACTCGAACGGCAGGAACGGCAGCTCGATGGTGAAGTGGCCCACGAAGTTGCGCACCACGTTGATGCCCGGCAGCGTGCGCGCGTCCGCCGCCGTGTTCAGGGCGTACGTCCACTCCGTGAGGCTCGCGGCCCAGGGCACCTCGAGCTCGTTCACCCGCAGCACCACTCCGCCGCCTTCACGCAGCCAGGTGCTGACGCCATCCGCTCCGTCGAGCAGCTGCACCGCGCCATTCACCGCGGGCGCCTGCTTCGCGACCGTCTCGCCCGCTTCGCGGAAGGGTGTCGCAGGAGCGCACGAGAACCACGCCTCGAGGGCCAGATCACCGGCGACCACGGCGTTCTCGGGCGGATCCTCGTCCCACGTCGCAGCGACTCCGAAGAGCGCGTCGGCGATCAGCTCGGGCTCTTCGCGTGGCTGAGGCTTCGTCAGCGCCTCGAGAAACACGTCGAGCGAGACCAGTCGCGACCACGGCGCGAGCGCGACGCGGCCCTCGTTCGCTCGGTGAAACCGCACGCCGTGGTGCGCCCAGTAGACGAGCTGATCTCCGTTCTCGAGCGCGCCCAGCGGCATCCACCCGAGGTGATGGAGATGCGACGTCAGCGCCACGCTCGCGCGTTCTTCGAGTTCGTCTCGCGCGATCAACGCGTCGGTCAGCGACCAGAACTTCACCGCATCGACTCGACGCGTCTCGGGGCCGATGCGCGAGAACCACTCTCGGGCGAGCGCGTCATCGAGCAGCGCGTTCATCGCCGCGGCGTCGAGTGGTCGCTCCGTCCACCAGCCCAGCGCGCGAAAGTGATCGTCACGCCTGGAGCGCGGCACCACCGCCCGCTCGGGCTCTTCCGGTTCCTCTTCCTCGGGCTCGACGGGAACTCGTGGTGGCGGCCGCTCCGCGGTGAGCTCGTGCAGGAAGATCGGAGTCTTCAGCGCATCGACGTAGTTCTCCGGGCGTTTGGTGCGACGCAGCGCGAGCCCTCCGCTCCGGCCGTCGAAGATCAAGAAGCCCTCGGGCATGCGAATCAGCGGCAGAAACCGATCGCCACTCGAGAGCGGGGAAGGGAGGTCGCGCTTCAACGTCTCGCGTCTCCACTTCATCGCGTCTTCGAGCGTGAGGAACTCGACCTCACCCGCCCGCAACCCGTCGCCGCGCAGAAACCACCGCACCAGCGCTTCGCTCGGAAACCACGCCAGCACGCGGCGAATTTCGGCTTCGGGTTGGGGCGCGTTGAACTTCGCGCGCACCGCGTCCAACACCGGCTCCAGCTCACCGCTCGCGAGCCACCTCCGGAAGATCACGTGCGCACGCCGGCGAACCAGTTGCCCGTGCCGAGCCCCGCGGAGTGGGGGAACGTGCCCGCCGACCATTCCCAACCGGGAAGATCAGCCACCATCTCGCGCAGCTCGTCGGACGTGTACGTGCGCAACGAGCTCACGGTGCCGTCCCACGCCGAAGCCATCAGCGCGATGGGAGACAGCCAGGTGATCGCCGTCTTCGCCACGCGCGCGTTCTTCGCGAGAAACGGAGTGCTGTAGAGCCCCGCGAGACCGGCCAGCCCCATCGCCGCGAACGAGAGTGGATTTCGGGTGAGCGTCTCGCCGATGAAGACACCGGGCGCTCCGTCGCAGGCACCGCGAATCACGTCGCGCGCGAGCGGAGGAGGGAAGTGGTGCAGCGCATTGACGATCACCCGCACACGACCTTCGCCGAGCTCGCGTGGAATCGCGGTCGCGTCGACGCTCTCGCGCACGAACCCCAGGCGCGACGGGCTCTCGGCGCACGCCGCTTCCCAGTGCGGAATCGAAGGGAAGAGATCGGACATCAAGAAGTGCACGTCGTGACCGCGGCGCGCCATCGCTTCCGAGAGCACGATCGCCGGGCCACCTGCTCCGGCGCACAGATCGAGCACCTTCGACGTGCCCGCGCGTTGCAGCAGCTCGGCCAGCGGCTCGACCAGACCTTCGCTCAACTTCCCCCAGCGAATGGCGCGCGAGAGCGCTTCGGTGAGCGTCTCCCGCAGCACGGCCGGCGCCCACGGTGCATCGTTGAACTCGAAGAGCTGGACGCGCGGGAGCTTCACGAAGCGCTTCGTTGCACGAACTCCACGCGATTGCCGAACGGATCGCGAAACTCGAAGCGCTTCAAGCCGGGCAGCGGCTCGCCTTCACTCACCTCGAGGCCGAGGCGATCGACGAGCGTTCGCATCTCGCTCAAGTCGTCCACTTCGAAGCCGAGGTGCGCCTTCGTCTTCTTGCGCTCCACGCCGTCTTCGGTGCCCACGTGAATCTGCACCGCGCCCAGCTCGAGCCAGAAGCCGCCGCGCTTCAACAACACCTCGGGCTTGGCGATTTCGCGAAGGCCCAGCTGCTCGCAATAGAACTTCCGCGCCGCCATCTCAGCGCCGCGAGGCACCGTGATCTGCGCGTGGTGGAGCGAGACGATCAAATCAATCCATCGGGTGAAGCTTCTTGAGCGCCGCGACGACCTTCTCGCGCGGCGTCAGCACGCGACGCTTCGGAGGCGCCGACGGCACCTGAGGCTTCGACGCACTCACCGTCGCCGCCGCGCGCGCTCGCTCGAGCACCGCAGTCGGCAACTTGAGGCGCTTGCCGCCGGACTTCACGCGTACCGCCGCTGCGCGATCGCGCGGAGCAGCCCGCCGTTCGCTTCGAGGAACTTGCGGAACTCGGTCTCGTCGAGCCGCATGCGCGTCAGCACGCCCGTGATCAGCTCATCGACCGGCTTCGCATTGGCCTTCTTGAGCTCCATCGCGATCTTCAACATCGCCACCCCGTACAGCGGGCTCGCCGCGACTTCGTTCGGGACCGGGGCCGCCTCTGCTTGCTGCGTCTGAAGCTCGACCACGCTCGACTTCGAACCGCGGGCAATGGGCATGACATGACCATACGTGACCAGCCATGTGAGGTCAACGAACGGCTTGATCTTGCTGATCAATTTCTGACTTTGGTTGCGGCAAAACAGCCCTTGTGGTTGTGTGCCCGACCTCATTTCCAGGCCGGAAAATCGGCCTCGGATCCATCTCAAGGCCGATGAAACTGGACCACCGCTACATCGTCGTCGAGGGCCCGATCGGCGTCGGCAAGTCGTCGCTGACCAACATCGTGGCGGAGCGTTTTCAGGCCCGCCGGGTGATGGAAGTGGTCGAAGAAAACCCGTTCCTCGCGAGCTTCTATTCGGACCGCGCGAAGTACGCGTTTCAGACGCAGATGTTCTTCCTGCTCAGCCGCTTCAAGCAGCAGCAGGAACTCTTCCAGCAAGATCTCTTCGCGGCCGTCACGGTGAGCGACTACCTCTTCGCGAAGGACCGCATCTTCGCGGCGCTCACGCTCGAGGAAAACGAGCTCGGCCTCTACGAGCGCGTGTTCGAAGCGCTCGGCCCTCGCGTCACCAAGCCCGACCTCGTCATCTACCTGCAGGCGCGCATCGACGTGCTGCTGGCTCGCATCAAGAAGCGCGGCCGTGAGTTCGAGCGCAAGTTCGACCCGGGCTACCTGGAGTCGCTCTGCAAGGCGTACAACGACTTCTTCTTCCACTACACCGAGACGCCGTTGCTGGTGGTCAACACGTCCGACATCGATTTCGTCAACAACCCCGATGACCTGGAGAACTTGATGCAGGTCATCCGACAGACCAAGAAGGGCACGGTGCATTACCAGCCGTTGCCCAGTAGAAAGTAGGCGTCGTACCCGAATCGACGGCGACTCCTCGCGGAGCGGCGAACCGAGACGGTCTCAACCCGCAGTCCACATACCCGGAGGTGAACCGTGAAGAACCAGGTCACCATCCACTCGCTGAAGAAGTTGAAGTCTGCAGGTCAGAAGATCTGCATGGTCACCGCCTACGACGCGACGTTCGCGCGCCTCCTCGATGAGGCCGGAGCGGACGTCCTGTTGGTCGGCGATTCGGTCGGCATGGTCGTGCAGGGCAACGACTCGACCTTGCCCGTCACGATGGATCAGATGGTCTACCACTCGCGCGCTGTCACCCGCGGAGCCAAGCGCGCGCACGTGGTCGGCGATCTGCCGTTCATGAGCTACCAGAACTCCGTCGAAGAGGCGGTTCGCAACGCGGGCCGGCTGGTGAGCGAAGGCGGCGTCGGCTCGGTGAAGCTCGAAGGCGGAGCGGAATTCGCCGACGTCATCTCGCGCATCGTGCGCGCCTCCATTCCGGTGATGGGCCACCTCGGCCTCACGCCGCAGTCGATTCACAAGATGGGCGGCTACGTGGTGCAGGGCCGCGACGAAGACACGGCTCGCAAGATCCTCGACGACGCGGTCGCGCTCGAACAGGCCGGCTGTTACGCGCTGGTTCTGGAGGGCGTGCCTCTCGAACTGGCGAAGACCATCACCGCACGCCTCTCGATTCCCACCATCGGCATCGGTGCCGGCAAGCACTGCGATGGCCAGGTGCTCGTTTGCTACGACCTGCTGGGCTTGAACCCGCACTTCAAGCCGAAGTTCGTGAAGCACTACGCGATGCTCGCCAACGACGTCGACGCGGCCGCGAAGTCGTACTTCGACGAAGTGCGCGCCGGCACGTTCCCCGACGATGAGCACAGCTTCCGCGCCAACAACATGCGCCTCGTCGCGTCGAACCCCGACGTGCAGCCCAGCGAGGGCGAAGAGAAGAGCGCGGTCTACGGCGTCCCGGTCTGAACCTCGATCTCCCTCTCCCTGCAAAGCGGGGAGAGGGCCGGGGTGAGGGGCCAAAACGAGCACAGCCATGACGAGTCCACTGGTCTGGAAGACGCCGGAAGAAGTCCGAGCGTGGGCGAAGGCCCAATCGGGCAAGCGCCTCGCGCTCGTCCCGACGATGGGCTTTCTCCACGACGGTCATCTCTCGTTGATGCGTGAAGGCGCCCGTCGCGCCGACCTCGTCACCGCGAGCATCTTCGTGAACCCGACGCAGTTCGGGCCGAAGGAAGATCTGAGTCGCTACCCGCGAGATCCCGAAGGCGATCTCAAACGCTGCGCGAGCGCCGGAGTGGTCGGCGTCTACATGCCCGAGCCTTCCACGGTGTACCCGAGCGGGTACCAGACGTACGTGAACGTCGAAGAGGTCTCTCAGGGCCTCGACGGCGACAAGCGCCCCGGCCACTTCCGCGGAGTCGCCACCGTCGTCGCGAAACTGCTCGCGCTCTTCCGGCCCGACGTCGCGTTGTTCGGCGAGAAGGACTGGCAGCAGCTGCAGGTCATCAAGCGGCTCAACGCCGATCTCGAGCTGGGCGTGCAGATCATCGGCATGCCGACGATTCGTGAGAACGACGGGCTGGCGATGAGCTCGCGCAATTCGTACTTGAGCGCCGAAGAGCGCAAGCGCGCGCTCGGTCTCTCGAAGGGGCTCTTCACCGCGCAGAAGCTCGCGGCTGGCGGAGAGAAAGACGTCTCGAAGCTGCTCGCCGTGATTCGCGCAGAACTCACCGCGGTGAACGCGCGCGAGGACTACGTGGAGATCTGCGACGCCAGCTCGCTGAAGACGCTCACGACTCTCGTGAAGGGCCAACCCGCGCGTGGGTTGATCGCGGCGTTCATGGGCACCACGCGGCTGATCGACAACATGGCGATCGAGCTCGGCTGAGTCAGAGAAATTCGAAGCCGAGGCCGAGGTACACGCCGCCCTGCGGTCCCGGTCGCAGGAAGCGCGCGCGCCCTTCGAGTGTGACGAAGAACCCGTGCCACAGATCGACGTCGAGCCCCGCGGCGGTGGTCAACGCGAGGAACGATTCACCGGGGCGCGAGTCGGGGAACACACCCGCGACGCCCGTGGAGAGGAACGGCCGCGCGCGCCAGCTGGTGAAAGGCGAGACCTTGGCGCCGAGAAAATCGATCACGTGACCGCTCTCGCGACGCCACTCGTAGCCGCTGCGCAGTGCGAGCCACGAAAAGAGCCGCACCTCGGCGGCGAGCGCGACCGAGACTCCGGAGTTCTTCGCTTCCAGCCCGTAGCCGGGCATCGCCACCACCGCGAGCAGCGGGGCTTCCTCGACGCAGTCTTCAGGCGAGGGTGACTCCACGACTTCAGGCGCTGCGGCGAGCAGCGACAGCACGAGCAGGGTCGACATGGTGCCGCCTCTGTTGCCAACGCCGCCGCCCGACGATCCACGCGGGAGAGGGTCAATCGATTGATTCTCACGCGCTGGGAAAACCCGAGCGCGTCCATCAGACCGATGCCGACGCTCGTTGCCTCGAACACGCACCCAGCGGCAGAGTCCCGCGCATGTTGCGATTCCTGGCTGTCGGCGTGCTGCTCGTCTTCGTCTCAGGCTGTGCTTCGTGCGGAGGCGCAGCGTGCAAGACGACCGCTGACTGCAACACCGGCCAGGTCTGCAGCAGTGGTCGCTGTCAGGCCGCGGGCACGGGCGGCGGCGCGGGCGACGGCGGCTCGACCGACTCCGGCACCGGCGGCGGCGGCACGACGGGTGGCGGCTCAGGCATGGACGCGGCCACCGCGGTCGTCACCCGCATCGAGCTCGCTCCGCCGATGAGCACACTGCAGTCGATCAACGGAGGCACTCCGACGCAGGCCTTCACCGTCACCGCGTTCTTCGACGACGGCAGCTCGCGCGTCATCCCCGACGCCGACTTCACGGTCGATCTCCCCGCGATCGGCACGGTCGCTCCCGTGGGCGGGCTCTTCACCGCTTCGGGTCTCGTCGGCGGCACCGCCACCGTTCGCGCCGAGTTCACCGCCGGCCAGACCGTGAGCGCCACCGCGACGGTGCAGGTGCAGCTCCAGACCACGTGGGCGCCTCAGGGCGCGCCGAGCGATCTCATGACGAAGTTCACCGGCACGCCGATGACCGACGCCGCGCGCCAGGCCGACGTGGTGTACCCGCTCGACGGCGTGGTCTTCCCACAGAACGTGGCGCCGGCCGACGTGCAGTGGCTCAACGGCACCGCGGGCGACTGGTTCCGAGTCACCTTCACCAAGCCCGATCTCACCTTCACCACCTACGTGCTCGAAGACGGCAACCACCACGTGGTGCTCGACGTCACCGGCTGGCGCGCGCTCGCGCAGACCAACCCGCTGTCCAGCGCGACGCTCGACGTGGTGCGCTGGGAAGCGAGCACGCAGCAGTTGATCAGCACGCCGCAGCGGTTGCTCCGCTTCGCCACCGCCTCGCTGGTCGGCAGCATCTACTACTGGGACATCGCGCGCGGCCGCATCGTGCGCATCGACGACGGCACCACCACCCGCACCGAGTTCATGCCCACGCCGCCTCCGTCGTTGGCGGGCACCGATTCGTGCGTGGGCTGCCACGCGGTCAGCCCCAGCGGCCGCTACATGGCCGGTCGCCTCGGCGGCGGCGACAACATCGGCGGCCTGTTCGATCTCACCACCGATCTCACCGGCACTCCGGCGCAGACCATCTGGCCGTTGAGCCGCGTCGCTCCCGAATCGCCGCGCTGGTGGTTCTCGAGCTTCTCGCCCGACGAACGCCGCCTCGTCGTCACGCAGAACGAAGCGTCGGCGTCTCAGGCCCTCAACTTCATGGACCCGCAGACCGGCATGATGATCGCCTTCGCGAACGTGCCGACCGACATCGCGACGCACCCCGCGTGGTCTCCTGATGGCACGAAGATCGCCTACGTGCGCCTCCCTGCGGGCCAGTGGGGCGGAGAAGCGACGGTCGGCGACATCATGGTGGTGCCCGTCACCGGAGCCGACACGCTCGGCGCGGCGACGCAGGTGCACCTCGGCAGCTCGCTCGCGTCCGACATGCCAGCCGGTTCGTCTGACTCGTACCCGACGTGGTCCACCGACTCGAAGTGGATCGCCTTCAGCCACGGCAGCAGCAACCGCAGCGAGAACGGCGCGGCGGCGCTGTACCTGATGAAGGGCGACGGCAGCGAAGTGCGCCGGCTCACTCGCGCGTCGGGCGGAATGATGAGCGTCGACAACTTCCAGCCGCGCTTCTCTCCCTTCAAGCAGGGCGGCTACTTCTGGCTCTCGTTCCTCTCGCGGCGCGACTACGGCAACTCGCAGGTCGGTACGCGCGGTGCGAACCGCCAGCAGATCTGGGTAGCGGCGATCAGCGAGAACCCGCAGCCCAACGTCGACGCATCCGAGGTCGGCTACTGGCTGCCCGGCCAGAACACGCAGTCGCAGAACATCGCCGCGTACTGGGCACCCCGGCCGTGTCGCCAGGCGAACGCCAGCTGCACCGTCGGCAGTGAGTGCTGCTCCGGCGACTGCCGCAACTCTGGAGGCTCGCTGGTGTGCTCCCCGCCGCCGCCCGAGCGCTGCCGCCGCGAGAACGAGACGTGTGGCGGCACTGGAGACTGCTGCCCGAATCAGGGGTTGGTCTGCATGCAGAACGTCTGCGTGCTCGACATCCGCTGACGTTTCGTCGATGAGGCGGCCTGCAACATGGCCGCGGCGAAGAAGCCCGACGCTTCGGGCGAGCAGATGATCTGTGAGAACCGCCGCGCGCGCTTCGACTACGTGATCGATGACACGCTCGAGGCCGGCATCCAGCTCATGGGCAGCGAAGTGAAGGCGCTGCGGGCGGGCGAAGCGAGCCTGTCTGACTCGTACGCGTTGCCCGAGCGCAACGAGATGTTCCTCTTCAACGCCCACATCGGCGCGTACAAGCCCGCGTCGGCGTTCAGCCACCTGCCAATTCGGCCGCGCAAGCTCTTGTTGCACCGGGTCGAAATCGACCGATGGGCGGCGAAGGTGAAAGAGCGGGGTTATTCGATCATCCCGTTGATGCTGTACTTCAAGGACGGGCGCGCGAAGGTGCGGCTGGGTCTGGGGCGGGGCAAGACAGGGCTCGATCGACGAGACACGATCAAGGACCGTGAAGCGAAGCGCGAGATGGACCGCGCGATGAGAAAGCGATGACGGAGCGGACGGAAGACAGCAAGCGCACGCAGGTTCTGGAGTGCCTCGACAAGGGCATGACGCAGATCCACCTCGACGCGCGTCGTCCCGGCGTCCTCGTGCCCGAGAAGTTTCGCGCCGAGCACCACCTCGTCCTCAACATCAGCTACCGCTTCGACCCGCCGGATCTCTCGGTGAGCGAGTGGGGCATTCGCCAGACGTTGTCGTTCGGCGGCTCGCGCTTCACCGTCGCCGTGCCGTGGTCTGCGCTGTACGCCGTCGCGTCGCTCGCCACCCGCGAGTCGTGGATGTTCCCTCACGACATGCCCGAAGAATTCGTGAGCGCCGCGACCGAGAAGGCTGAGCTGCCGCCTGATCTCGAGAACGCTGATCGACCGCGCGCGGTGCTGCGTGAAGTGGTGCTCGAGAAGAAAGAGGGCGACGAGGCTGCTCCTGCATCTCCCGCCGAGCCGACCGCGCCCAAGCGTGGCCATCTGCGCCTCGTGAAGTGAGCTCCATGGTTCGGCCCTGGTTCCGCCGCTACGCCGTCTTCGCGCTCGCGTGGACGCTGGCGGTGATTCTGTGGGGCGCCTACGTGCGCGCCTCGGGCAGCGGAGCAGGGTGCGGCGCCCACTGGCCCAACTGCAACGGAGAGCTGATCCCCCGCTCGCCGACCATGCAGACGCTGGTCGAGTACACGCACCGCGCGACGAGCGGCCTCGCGCTCCTCTCGGTGATCGTGTTGCTGATCGGCGCGCTGACCTCGACGCCGTCGGGTCACCCCGCGCGCAAGTTCGCCGGCGCGTCGTTGTTCTTCATGCTCACCGAGGCCGCCGTCGGTGCGCTACTCGTGAAGGCCGAGCTGGTGGCCAACAACGCGACCGCTTCGCGCGCCGCGGCGATGTCGATTCACCTCATCAACACCTTCGCGCTGGTGGCGGTGATGACGCTCACCGTGTTCCACGCATTTCGTGACCCCGCCCGGCAGAGCGCGTCGTGGACCGGTCGCGGCGCGCGGCTGCAGCTGGGCGTGCTCGCGCTGCTGCTGGTGACGGTGGTCGGAGTGTCCGGCGCGATCGCGGCGCTGGGTGACACGCTGGTGCAGCACTCCGTGCACAACGCGTTCGTCGACGTGCTGATTCAGCTGCGCATCTTCCACCCGTTGATCGCCATCGGCGGAGTGGCGGCGGGCATCGGCACCGGAGCGCTCGCGTGGGTGATCGAAGACGCGCGCAAGTGGATCGTCGCGCTGTGGACGTTCCTCGTGCTGCAGGTGATCGCCGGCCTGACCAACGTCGCGCTGCAGGCGCCGGTCGAAATGCAGCTGGTGCACCTGCTGCTCGCCGACGCGGTGTGGGTCTGTCTGGTGGTGGTGACGCGCTTCGTGCTGACCGACCCGGCTCAGCGCTTGAGCTTGATGTCGAGCGTGACGGGGCGATCACCGTCGAACTCGCCGTCCCACGGCTTGTAGCCCGCGACCTGCAGGCGAATCTTCACCTTGCTCGCCGTCCACCGGTTGTCGCCGGCCCAGGGCGTTTCGCCGACCGTCTCTCCGTCGATGATCACCTTCGCGCCGGTCGGCACGGAGCTGATGATCATCGGTGAGCGGTCTCCGACGTTGAGCTGCTCGACGAAGGTCGGTTCGCGCACGCCGTCGAAGGCCGGCAGCCCGACCTGCGGCTTGATGATCACCACTGCCACGGCACCGACGATGGCGAGCACCACCAGGGTGATGACGAACTTCAGCGCGGCGGAGCGTTTGCGATCGGCGCGGTTGCTGAGCTCGGCGCGGTAGCGCTCCATTCGCTGCTGCACCGGCGGAGGGGGAATCGCCGCCAGCTCGAGCGGTGCATCGGGCCGAGGAGAACTCGCAATCGGTACGGCCGGTTCCACGCGATCGAAGCGCTCGACCCGCCCGTCCGAGCCGAGCGAAGGGCCTCTGAGCAGGTCGGGCGAATCGTCATCTGATTTGGGATCCGGCACGGTGGGCATTATCTGTGGTTCGCCTTGTCGAAGCACCAGCCGAGCGGAGTCGCCATCATCGCCGCGTCATCCCTCTTCTTCGGGGTGATGGCGGTGACCACCCGCCTGCTGGCCGGCAAGGTGCCCGCCGCCGAGATCGCCGCCGTGCGTTTCGCGATCGGCATCGTGGCCTGCGCGATCTGGTTCATCGCGCGTCGCCAGAAGCCGAACCTCGGGCGATGGCGCCTGCTCGCGATGCGCGGCACGTTCGGCGGCATCGCGGTGGTGACGTATTTCTTCGCCATTCAGCGACTCGGCGCGGCCGCGGCGACGGTCCTCAACTACTCTTCACCCATCTACGCGGCGGTGTTCGCAGCGTGGTTCCTGGGCGAGCGCTCGACGTGGGTGAAGCGGCTGGGGCTCGTCTTCGCGACCGCCGGCGCGGTGTTGGTGACGTTGTCGAGCGCGCCTGAAGGTCAGCACTGGAGCGCGGTCGATCTCGGCGCGCTGGCCGGAGTGATCTCCGCGATCGCGGGCGGCGCAGCGATGACCTCGATGCGCAAGCTGCGCGACGACACCGACGCGGCGAGCATCTTCTTCGCGTTCTGCGTGGTGGGCTTCGTGCTGTCGGCGCCGCTGGCTGCTCCGCAGTGGGTGCCGCTCGAGGGGAACACGGTGTGGATCTGTCTGGCCGTCGGCGTGTTGTCGATCATCGGGCAGATGCTCTTCACCTACGGCATGGGCTTCACGTCAGCGACCGCCGGCAGCGCCACCACGCAGCTCGTGCCCGTCGTCGCCTGGGTGCTGTCGCTCGGCATGTTGCACGAAGCAGTCACGATGCTCGGCGTGCTCGGCGCGCTGCTCTGCGTCGGCGGCGTTTTGATCGGCGTGGTCAACGCAAACGCAAACGCAAACGCAAACGCACGCACGACCAGTCAGTCGCCGACGCTCACGCCGCCCGAAAACGCGTGAGCGTTTCACCGCTCAGAATCACCACGCCGTCGCTGACGCGGAAGAGGCTCGCCTCGGGCGCGAACTTGGGCGTGCCCTTCGGCAGCGAGACTTCTTCACCTGACGTGACGTCGAGCGCCGCCAACTTGCCGCCCTGACCCACGAACCAGCAGACACCCGCGCTCACGACCGGCGCGAGGTACCAGAGCGCCTTCTTGAAGCCGCTCAACGGCGTCGTCCACTGCGCTTCGCCCTTTGCGTTCAGCCGACGCACTTCGCCGGAGACGCAGTTGACGCTGATCAAGACGTCTCCCGCGAGAGCGAAGCGGTCGGAATTGTCGGCGCTCGCTGGGAATTCGCCGCGCGCTTTGCCGGTGGCCGTTTCGACGAGAGTGCGGGTCTCTCCGGGCACGCTGAGCAGGGCGAGGCCGTCATCGACTGCGAGCGTCTCGGCCTTCGAGCGCTGCAAGACGACTCGCCCGCCGCTGAAGATCACCGACGCCGGCTGCGGGTCTTCTTCGGCAGAGACTCGCTCGTCGCACATGACCACCAGCTCGGCTCCGGCCGCGAAGAGCATGACCGGCGAGAGTCGCGGCGGCAGTTCGAAGCTCTTCGCTTCCACCAGCTCGACGATTTTCGCCTTCGGCAGCGGCTCGACGAAGACGGGCGGGCTTTGATCGTCGTCGATCAGCGTGACGGCCTCGGAAACCCACGACGCTCGAGGGCCTGAGGCCGCCATTTCGCCAGCGACGGCCAGTTTTTCGGGAGCCGCAGCGACGCCCGCGCGATCGACCCGAACGCAGCCGCGCTTGCTGTCGATGAACGCCGCGCCGCCATCGGGCAATGCGACCGGGAGGACCGACGGCGACGCGAGTGACGCCTTCCACGCCGCGGCGCCGGTCTCGAGGTTGATGGCCGAGCCATCGGAGAGGAAGGCGAGTGAGCCGTGAGTCGGCACGCTGATGCGGCCGCCGGAGGCCTTGGTCGTCCAGAGGGTTTCGATGCGCATGGTGTGGGGAGGGCCTGACGGGTGGTGATGTCGCGCGCGTTATTTTTCGCGTGGAGGAACGACGCCGCCCATCGCGGAGAACCGCTGCAGCGCGCGCTCGAGCGCCATCGACTTGAGCCGCTCGTCGTCGAGCTGCGCCGACAGTTCCTGCAGCTCACCGCGAAGCCGCGCGGTGTTCTCGTCGTCGAGCTGTTTTCGCAGCGCGGCGATCTCCTGCTCCAGCGCGTTGCGATGCGACTCGGCGGCGGCCGACGACTTGTCGAGCTCAGCAGCGAGCGAAGACTGAAGCTCGATCGACAATTTCGCCGACGTCTCGCGGATCGCCTTGTTCTCTTCCTGGTGCGCGGCGAGCTCGCTGACGAGGTGCACGATCTTCCCGTCGAGCGACTTGCGCTCTTCTTCCAGCAGCTTCACGCGCGACTGCAGCTCGGCAGCGACGCTCTTGAGCAACTTGCGCTCGGCGTTCAGCTCTTCGATGCGGTGCGCGTATTCGATCTCGCGCTCGTGCATCGAGGCGATCGACTCTTCGTAAGCTTCGACCGTGCCGCGCAGCTCGGCGATCTCCTGCACCAGCGCGCCCACCTCGGTCTGCGGCAACGGCGTCGGCGGAGCACGCGCCGCGGCGATGATCTGCTTGAGCGAGGCCTGCGTGGTGGCGTCGACGTCGCTGAACTTCACGCCGAAGCCGCGCGGGTTGCCGTCTTTGTCGTTCTCGAGGCGCACCACGTCGCCGTGCAGCCGCACCGGCTCGAGCGTCGCGACCAGCAGCTCGATCACCACCGCGGTGCCGAGCGGAAGCGGCTTCTTGCTGCGAACGAAGAGACCGCCGAGCGAGAGATCGCGCAGGTAGCTCGCGCGGAACGCCTCCGTGCTCGCGACCCTCACTTCGACTTTGAGGACTTTCCGCCGTTCGTGCTCGCGGCGTTCTGCTCCAGACATCGGAGGGTCATTGTGAACCCTTGCGCGCGCGTCTCGGAAGCAGCTTCGTTGTGACTGGAAATCAGGCGTGCGTGCTGAGCTCGTGGAGATACGTCCACTGGAAGATTCCAGTGCGGTGCGCATCACCGAAGGTGAACGAGAGGGCGTAGTTGCCGACCGCCTCGACCGCGATGACCTTCATGTCTTCGGGGATGGTGTCGATCTCGAAGGTGCGCTTGCCGCTCCACTCCTCGACGCAGCCGGCGCACGGGCAGAACTGGCGCAGGCGCCGCGCGGCGACGGTGGTGGTCGTGCCGTCGTTCCACGTCAGCGACAGCGAGCGCTGATCTTTCGCGAGCACGATGGCGGTGGCGGCGACGGCCTTCTTCGCCGGCTTGACGGAATCCCAGATGCTCATGGCGCGGTCGGCTCCTCGACGATGGCGATGACGGCGGAGGCGAGGCGATCGACGAAGCCTTCGATCAGCACTCCGCTGCGCGGCTTCTCGTCGGCGAGCAGACCTTCTTCGTACGCGACGTCGAGCCCGAACTCGTGACGCACCGACGGCACGCCCGCGAGGTTGACCGCGTAGTCGGGCTGCGTGGGGTACTTCACCATGCGCGTGCCGAGGAGATTGGCGTCGACCGAGAAGCGCTCCAGCAGGCCGTAGAACCGATCGGTCTCGTGCACCGGGTCGATGTTCACGAACTGGAGCGGAATGATCACCAGCCCGAACCCGAACGCGAGGTTCTTGAGCGTGCGGTCTGATTCCACCAGCTCGTAGCCCTGAATCACGGTGCGCACGATGGTGACGTCGCCCTTGAGCAGCGGAGCGCCACCCGTCGACGTCACGCGCCACGACGGCCGGCGTCGCTGCACCTCGGCGAGGATGCGCGTCTGCAGCTGCACCAGCGTGCTGGGGCGCGCGATGAACGGCTTCTCGGTGATCTGCGTGGTGATCGGCACGCTGCCGCCCGTCGAGGGTCCGAAGGTGTTGAAGCCTCCGAAGCTGCCCATCGAATACGGGTTGGTCGACAGGTAGCGGGTCTGCGTGGTCGTCACCAACTCCGCGAGCTCGAAGAAGGGCTCGACGATCACCGTGCGCTGCACGCCGGGGTCGGGCGCGAAGGGCGCCTTTTCTCCGACGAGACGCGCGGTCGCGCAGCCGGAGCTGAGCAGCGCAACGAACAGGGCAGCGGAGCGGAACGACATGCGATGCGCGTAGTTCACATCCGCCGATGCTTCAACGCCGGCAACGACGCGCGCACGCGCGCCAGATAGTCAGCGTCCAATTCCGCGATCGCGAAACCTTCGCCTTCCGAGGCGCGCGCGATGACGAGGCCCCACGGGTCGATCACCATCGCGTGGCCCCACGTGAGCCGATCTTTCGGGTGCCGGCCCTGCTGCGCCGGCGCGATCACGTACGCCTGGTTCTCGATCGCCCGCGCGCGCAGCAGCACTTCCCAGTGATCTTTTCCCGTCATCAAGGTGAACGCCGCCGGCACGGTGAGCAACACCGCGCCGCCTTCAGCGTGCTTGCGGTACAGCTCGGGAAACCGCAGGTCGTAGCAAACCGACAAGCCGACCTTGCCGACGCCCGGAGTCTCGACCACGACCACCTCGGTACCCGGAGCGACCGCCGCCGACTCGCGGTACGTCTGCCCGTCACCGACCTCGACGTCGAACAGGTGAATCTTGCGGTACACGCCCAGTCGCTCGCCCTTCGGCCCGAACAGCACCGAGGTGTTGAAGCACCGGCCGCCGGGCGCACCGCTCTCGAGCACCGACCCCGCGAGCACTGAAATGCCCAGCTCGGCAGCCAGCTTCCCCATTCGAGCGAGGGTTTCGCCGTCGAGCGACTCGGCGTTCGCGGCGCGCTCGGGTTCCGGGCCCATCCACGCGAAGTTCTCGGGGACGCCGACGAATTCCGCTCCAGATTTCGCGGCCTTTCGAATCAAACGCTCGGCCGTTTCGAGGTTCTTCGCCTTCTCTGCGCCACTGGTCATCTGCACTGCTGCGATGCGAGCCATGTTGGCTCCCATTTACACGGGGTAGGGACGTGTCGTAGACGCCGGTCACCAATTTTTCGGCAACCCGAAAAGTGGGCCGACGTGCCCACTTTTTTCGTTTCAGGAGCCTGACGCCGTGTCGCAGTCCGCCAAGAACATCGAAGCGAAGGTGCTCGCGCTGTGCGAGCCGCTGATCGCCGCCGAGGGCCTCGAGCTGCTCGAGCTCGAGTTCGTGCGTGAGCACAGCGGGTGGACGCTGCGACTCTTCATCGACAAGCCGGGCGGCACGGTGGGCGTCGACGAGTGCGCCATCGCTTCTCGCGCGGTCGACAAGGCGCTCGACGTCGAAGACGTGATTCCCCACGAGTACAACCTCGAGGTCTCGAGCCCCGGCTTGAACCGCCCGCTGAAGAAGCAGGCGCACTTCGCCGCGGTGAAGGGCCAGCAGGTGCGCATCAAGACGTTCGCGCCGCTCTTCGAGCCGCCTCGCAAGAATTTCCTCGGCACGCTGTCCGACGTGTCGACGGAAGCCGTCACGGTGGACGTGGAAGGTGCAGGCCCTTTCACGATCTCCCTCAAGGACATCGCCCGCGCCAACCTGGAGTTCCAGCCGTAACCACATACAGGTCTGCACTTGCAGACCGAGGAAGACGACCATGACCCCCGCCGCCGCCTCACTCCGCCTCGACGACGTCCTCACCCAGGTCGCCAAAGACAAGGGCATCGACAAGACCGTCCTCGTGGCCACTCTCGAAGACGCGATGAAGACCGCGGCCAAGAAGCACTTCGGCCAGGACCGCGCGATCGAAGCGAAGTTCGAGCCGGGCAAGGGCCAGGTCGAGCTGTTCCAGGCGATCACCGTGGTCGACGCCATCACCGACCCCATCAACGCGGTGAACCAGATCACCGTCGCGCAGGCCGGCACGCAGGGCATGGAAGTGCAGGCGGGCGACGAGCTCGTCTTCCAGATCTTCTACCTCGACGAGAACGCCGCCGAAGCCAAGGCGCAGGACGAGCAGTACGGCGACATTCTCGGCCTCAAGACCTTCCGTCGCGGCTTCGGCCGCATCGCCGCGCAGACCGCCAAGCAGGTGCTGCTGCAGCGCACGCGCGACGTCGAGCGCGAGAACGTCTTCAACGAGTACAAGGACCGCAAGGGCGAGATCGTCACCGGCATCGCCCGCCGCCTCGAGCGCGGCAACTTGATCGTCGACCTCGGCCGCGCTGAGTCGGTGCTCCCCGTGCGCGAGCAGGTGCCGCGCGAGGTCTACCGCCCGGGCGATCGCGTGCAGGCGTTCGTGCTCGACGTGCTGCGCGAGGCGAAGGGCCCGCAGATCATTCTCTCGCGCTCGTCGGTGAACCTGCTGACCAAGCTCTTCGAGATGGAAGTGCCGGAGATCGCCGAAGGCATCGTGGTCATCGAGGCCGCCGCGCGTGAGCCGGGCCGCCGCTCGAAGATTGCCGTGTCGTCGCGCGATGCAGACGTCGACCCCGTCGGCGCGTGCGTCGGCATCAAGGGCAGCCGCGTGCAGGCCGTGGTGCAGGAACTGCGCGGCGAGAAGATCGACATCGTGGAGTTCGACGAGGAGCCGGTCGGCTTCGTGTGCGAGGCGCTCAAGCCTGCCGAAGTCAGTCGCGTGATCATCGACGAGGCCAACCACGCGATGGAGATCATCGTCCCCGACGATCAGCTCTCGCTCGCCATCGGCCGCTCGGGCCAGAACGTGCGCCTCGCGGCGCAGCTCACCGGGTGGAAGCTCGACATCAACTCCGAGTCGCGCGTGAAGGAGATGCGCGAGTTCGCCGACCGCTCGCTGGGCAAGCTCCCGGGCATCAACGAGATGCTGATCGAGACGCTGTACGCGAACGGCTTCCGCATGGCGAAGGACATCGCCAACGCGTCGCCCGAGGTGCTCGCGCAGTTCCCCGGCCTCGACGCCGCCAAGGTGCCCGCGATGCAGGAAGCGGCGCGCAAGCAGATGGTCGACGACGCCATCGAGCTCGAGCAGATGCAGAAGGACCGCGAGCAGAAGCGCCTCGAGGAAGAGCGCCGTCACCCCGACGAGCTCAGCCAGGAAGAGCGTCTGGCCCGCGTGCGCGGCATCGGCACCACCAACGTCGACTCGTTCAAGCTGGCCGGCTTCGGCACGGTCGAAGAGATCGTGAAGGAAAGCGACCTCACCCGCATCGGCAACGTGGCGGGCATCGGCATCAAGAAGGCGCGTCAGATCAAGGCCGCCGCCGAGCACTACCTGAACGAGGAGAACAAGCGTCGCGCTGAGCTCGACGCGCTGAAGAAGGCGTCGGGTGCGGGCGCGGCGGCTCCGGCCTGAATGGGCGTGGCGCTGTCACTGAAGACGGCGCAGAAACGTTGCTCACGAAACGAAGGAACCCATGCACGTCCCTGAAAGAACGTGCGTGGGGTGCGGAAAGAAGCAGGCCAAGCGCCTGCTGCGGCGGTTGGTTCTCGACGCGCAGAACCAACCACGACTCGACAGGACACAAGACGCCCCTGGCAGGGGGGCGTATCTCTGCGGTCCAGGCTGCCTTGCTGCAGCCGTGAAACGGAAGGCCCTCCAGCGGGCCTTCAAGAAGAACGTGGCGCTGGATGTGATCAACCTGGAGGCTGTCCTGCAGTAACCGAATCGAAGCTCCACATTTCCGGTTGCTGTTCAGCCCCGCCGCGAGCGCTGTTTCGCTCGTGCGCACGTCACATTCCCGTTTCCCGAATCATTTTCCGGCGAACCCAAACGGTTCACCTTTTCTCTCGTCACTGAAGTACGGGGGGCCTTGCCCTATGTCGAAAAAGCGCGTTCACGAAATCGCGAAAGAACTCAAAGAGAAGCACGGCATCGAGTTCGACAACAAACAGGTCGTCTCTGAGCTCGTTTCGCTCGGCTACGACGTCAAGTCTCACAGTTCCTCTCTCGAAGACGATCAGGCCATCGCGGCCGTGCAGAAGATCGTCGACAAGCGCAAGCCGAAGGCCGCTCCGGCCCCGGTCGCGCCCAAGGGCTTCGTCGTTCGCCGCAAGGTGGGTGACAACGTGGTGAGCAGTCAGGTGGCTGCGGGCTCGTCGCCTCCGCCGCCTGCGCCCGTCGCGGTCGCCGCCGAAGTGGTCGAAGCGCCGCCCGAGCCCATCGTGGCCGCGCCCGCGGTGGTTCCCAACATGCCGGCCGCCAGCGAGACGCCGGCGCCCGTCGCCGCCGCCGTCGAAGCGCCCGCGCCCGTGGTCGCTCCGGCGGTCGAGGTTCCGGTCGCTGCTGCCGCGGTTCCCGCTCCGGCGCCCGTCGCCGTGGCTGCTGCCGCCGCTGCGGCGCCTGCTCCGCGTGCCTCTGCGCCGCGCGCTCGTGCTTCGGCTCCGCGCCCGGGTGCGGTGAGCGTCGCTCCGGCCGCGCCTCCGCCTCCTGCCACGGCGATTCCGCCGATGGTTCGCCCCGCGTCGACGCTGCAGCCGCGGCCGTCTGCGCCGACCACGCGCACGCCGGGCGTGGGCGTCACCGTTCGCCCGCCGATGGCTGGCGCGACCGCGACGGGCCCTGCGACGCCGGTGCGCACGGTTCCGACCGCGACGCAGGCCGTGCTCGTCAGCCGCCCGCTGATTCCCATCAAGCGCGTCACTCCGAACGCGCCGTCGAGCAGCCGTTACCCGATGGCGCCGGGCAAGAAGGCCATCGGCACCGCAGTGCGCGAGTTCAAGGTGGTGCCGGCCGCTCCGGGCGCGAAGGACGATCAGCGCCGCAAGGAAGCCGGCCGTCCGGGCGCCGCAGGTCAGCGCCGCGAGAAGGAAAAGGAGCAGGCGACCACCACCGACATCAAGGAGCTGATCTTCGGTCGCTCCGCGATTCCGGTTCGCGGCAAGAAGAAGAAGCCGACCAAGAAGGGCCAGAAGACCCTCATCACCGAGATGGCCGAGGAGAAGAAGGTCATCAAGGTGCAGGAAGGCATCACGGTCAGCGAGCTGTCGCAGCGCATGGGCGTGAAGACCACCGAGATCATCAAGAAGCTGATGGCCTCGGGAAAGATGGCGACTGCCACGCAGACCATCGACGTCGACACCGCCGGCATTCTCGCCACCGACTACGGGTGGACGGTGAAGAAGGTCGGCTTCGAGGTGGAAGACTTCCTCCCGAAGGTCGACGAGAAGCCCGAGCAGCTGATCTTGCGCCCGCCGGTCGTGACCGTCATGGGCCACGTCGACCACGGCAAGACGTCGCTGCTCGACGCGATCCGCAAGGCGAACGTCGCGTCAGGCGAAGCCGGTGGCATCACGCAGCACGTCGGCGCGTACACCGTGAAGTCGAAGGCCGGTGACATCACCTTCCTCGACACGCCGGGCCACGCCGCGTTCAGCGCCATGCGCGCGCGCGGTGCGAACATCACCGACGTCGTGGTGCTGGTCGTGGCCGGTGACGACGGCGTCATGCCGCAGACCAAGGAAGCCATTCAGCACGCGCAGAAGGCGGAAGTGCCGATCGTGGTGGCCATCAACAAGATGGACTTGCCGGCTGCCAACCCCGACCGCGTGAAGAAGGAACTGGCCGACATCAACCTGCTCGCCGAAGACTGGGGCGGCGAGACGATCATGGTGCCCGTGTCTGCGAAGACGCGCTCGGGCCTCGATCTGCTCCTCGAGAACATCGCGCTGCAGGCCGAAGTGCTCGAGCTCAAGAGCAACCCCGATCGCCCGGCGAACGGCTTCATTCTCGAAGCGCGGTTGGAGAAGGGCCGCGGCCCCATCGCGACCGTGCTGGTGCAGGAAGGCACGCTGCGCAAGGGCGACGCGCTGGTCAGCGGCATCCACTACGGCCGCGTGCGCATGATGCTCAACGATCGCGGTGAGCTGATCGACGAGGTCAAGCCGGGCTACTCGGCCGAGGTCATCGGTCTGTCGGGTGTGCCGACGGCCGGCGACGTGGTCAACGTGGTCGAAGACGAGAAGGCCGCCAAGCAGATCGCCGATCACCGCATCTTGAAGGCGCGTCAGGCGGAAGCGGGCAAGACCAGCCGCGAGTCGCTCGACGACCTGTTGGCCAAGCAGAAGATCGCCGAGCAGAAGGAGCTCAAGATCGTGCTCAAGGCCGACGTTTCGGGTTCGCTCGAGGCCGTGGCCGACGCGATTCACAAGCTGTCGACCAAGAAGGTGAAGGTCACCATCGTGCAGAAGGGCGTCGGCATGATGACCGAGACCGACATCGGCAACGCCGAGGCCTTCCAGGCGGTCGTCATCGGCTTCAACTCCAAGCCGGAATCGGGAGCCGAGGCCGCCGCGAAGCACAAGGAAGTGAAGTGGGAGACGTTCTCGATCATCTACGAGCTCCTCGACGGCGTGACCAAGATGATGGAGGACTTGCTGGACCCCATCCGCACCGAGAAGAAGATCGGCCGCGCGGAAGTCCGCAACCTGTTCAACGTGCCGAAGCTCGGCACCATCGCCGGCTCGGCGGTGACCGAAGGCGTGATCAAGCGCACCGCGCTCGCTCGCGTGCTGCGTGAGAACAAGCAGGTCTTCCAGGGCAAGCTCGCGTCGCTCAAGCGCTTCAAGGACGACGTGAAGGAAGTCGCCACGGGCTACGAGTGCGGTATCGGCATCGAGGGCTTCAGCGAGCTGCTCGCCGGTGACGTCATCGAGGCCTACGAGGTCGAGGAGACGCGTCCGTCGTTGAACTGAGGGCTGTGAGGCCCGGGCTGTCATGGCCCGGGCATTCGGTCGTCCTTCCAACGTTGGAGTTGCGTCATGTTCGTCTGCGTTTCTCGAGTCACCCTCGACATTCCAGCTGCTGGTTCGGTGAAGGCGCGCCGTCAGGTGCTCCGTCGCGTCACCGATCGCGTGAAGGCCAAGTTCAACGTGGCAGTGGCCGAAGTCGAAGGTGACGATCTCGCCAACCGCGCGGTGGTCGCCCTGTCGGTGGTCGGCAACGAGCGCCGGCACGTGCAGGAGATGATGGACAAGATCATCCAGTTCATCGACGACCTGTACGTCGCGCCGGTGAGCATGAAGGAGAGCGAGGTCGTTCCCTTCAGTGATCTGCTGACCGGCATGCCGTCGATGGGCGCGGAGTTCGACGCGCTGACCATTCCGCGCGGTGAACGCTCGCTGGCCGAGGCCGAGGGGCTGGGCGCGTGGGAAGACCGCCACACCCGTCAGCTGCCTCCGCCGTCACCGTCCGCTCCGTCACGCAAGCAGTCGGCGGGGCAGAAGAAGAAAGACCTCACCCTCGAAGACGCGCGGGCAGTGGCGCGGAGCCTGCGGAATCGTCGAGAGTGGGAAAAGGACTAGAGGACTCGAGCAATGCCTTCGATTCGACCTGAGCGTGTGGCGGCGGAGATTCAGGCGGCGGTCGCCGACCTGCTGACCCGCGGCGACATTCACGACCCGCGCGTGGGGTTCATCACGCTGACCGGCGTGAAGGTGTCGCCCGACCTCTCGGTGGCGCAGGTCTTCTATTCGATGATCGGCACCGACGAGCAGAAGGCCGAGACCCAGGCCGGCCTCGACGCCGCGAAGGGCTTCGTGCGGCGCGAGGTGACCAAGCGCGTGAAGCTGCGCATCTCTCCGGAGGTGTTCTTCACCTTCGACCCGTCGCTCGAAGAGGGCGACAAGATCGAGAAGCTGCTCAAGGAAGTGAAGACGAAGGAAGGTTGGTAACCGGGTGAACGGCGTGTTGGTGGTGGACAAGCCGAAGGGCATCACGTCGTTCGACGTGGTCCGTGAGGTTCGCCACGCGCTGAAGCTCAAGAAGGTGGGCCACACCGGCACGCTCGACCCGATGGCGACCGGCGTGTTGCCGATCTGCGTAGGCGAGGGCACCAAGATCGCCCAGTTCATCATCGAGGCGACCAAGGCCTACGACGCCACCGTGAAGCTCGGAGCGACCACCGATACCCTCGACGCCGACGGCAAGGTGCTCGAGACGCGGCCGGTGCCGGAGATCAACCGCGAGGTGCTGGAAGCCGCGATGTCGAAGTTCCGCGGCACGTTCCTGCAGGTGCCTCCGATGTATTCGGCGATCAAGATCGGCGGGAAGCGGCTCTACGAGCTCGCGCGCGCCGGTGAAGAGGTCGAGCGGCAGCCGCGCGAGGTGACGGTGTTCGAGCTGGTGCTGCGCGACTTCTCGGCCGACGAGGTGAAGTTCTCGGTGCGCTCGAGCAAGGGCTTCTTCGTGCGCTCGCTGGCCGCCGATCTCGGCGAGGCGCTGGGCTGCGGAGCGCACCTCACCGCGCTGCGCCGCACGCAGTCGGGCCCGTTCACGCTCGCGCAGTCGGTGCCGCTGGCGAACGTGGCCGACGCGAAGCTGGTGTCGCTGACCGACGCGCTCAAAGACGTGCCGGAGCTGAAGCTCTCGGCCGTCGAGGCCGGTCGCGTGCGGCACGGTGGGGTGGTCGAGGTGCCGGCCTCACTCACCGGGCTGGTGCGGGTGCACGACCCGTCGGGCGCACTCCTCGCGCTGGCCGACGCGGTGAAGGGTCGGCTGGTGTACCGCCGCGTGCTGGTCTGACGACCTGCATCGCATTTGCGATACATTCGTCGCATGAAGAACGCGACCCTGCCTTCACTCCGCGTCGAGAAGAAGTTCCGTGACGAGCTCGAGGAGCTGCTTCGCCCTGGTGAGACCGTCTCGAGTTTCATCGAGCGATCGGTTCGCGAAGCCGTCACGCGTCGCTCCGAGGACCTGGCGTTTCTCAAGCGCGGCCTCGCATCGCGCGATCGTGCGAGAAAGACCGGGCGCTACCACTCGGCTGCTGACGTGATGGCAGGGCTGCGCAAGCTGACGACTGACGCCACTCGTAGGCGCAAGCGGTGACGTACCGGGTTCGCTTCACCGACGAGGCGCGCGAAGACCTCTACGAGCTGCACGAGTTCCTCGCGTCCGAAAATCCACGCGCTGCCAACGACGCCCTGGCGACCATCGAACGGGCCCTGGGGCTGCTCGAACTCTTTCCGTACGCGTGCCGTGCAGCATCGGGCTCCGACTCGACCCGAATCCGCGAGCTGGTCATCCAGTTCGGACGACGCGGCTATGTTGCGCTGTTCGAAATCGAGCCCGACGACGTCGTCACCATCATCGCCGTGCGCCATCAGCGCGAGAGCGATTACCACTGAACGCTGAGCACCACTTTCCCTCGCGCGCGGTGACTGGCCATGTGCGCGACGGCTTTGCCGGCCTGGGCGAGGGGATACGTGCTGTCGATCGGCACGCGCACCGAGCCTGACTCGAGCATCGTGCTCAGCGCCTCGAGGTTCTCGCGGCTGGGCTTGAAGGTCGTCGCCTTCCACTGCTTCGAGCCGAAGAGCGCCACGCCGAGCATGGTGGGGATGGCTCCGAACCAGTCGCCGCTCCCGATGCTGTTCGGCAACAGCACGCCACCGTCGACCAGCACCTGCGCGGTCACCGACGGTGCGTGGTTCAGCACGTTGTCCATCACCACGTCGTAGCGCTCGGGGCGCTTCGTGAAGTCGTCCTGCGTGTAGTCGATGACGTGGTGCGCGCCGAACGAGCGCACCAGCTCGAGGTTGCGCGTGCTGCAGACCGCGGTGACGGTCGCTCCGAGCGCGCGGGCGATTTGAATCGCGAAGAGCCCGACGCCGCCTGACGCTCCGTTGATGAGCACGCGCTGACCGGCGCTCACCTTCGCCACGTCACGCAGGGCCTGGAGCGCGGTGACGCCCGACATCACCGCTCCGGCGGCTTGCTCGAAGCTGAGCCCCTTCGGCAACGGAGCGAGCTGTGTCGCCGGCGCCAGCGTGTACTCGGCGAACGTGCCGTGTGGAGCGCCAGCGGCATCGCCCGTCCACACCGAGCCGTAGACCGCATCACCGGGCGCAAAACCGCTGACGCCCGGGCCGATCGCCTCGACGACGCCCGCCACGTCGGAGCCACGAACCTTCCGCTTCGGACCGAAGACGCCCGAGGCGAGCCGCAACAGCCGGGGGATGCCACTCACGATCGCCCAGTCGGGCGTGTTCACCGACGTGGCTCGCACGCGGATCAAGACCTGGCCTTCGCCCGGAGTGGGAATCTCGAGCTGCGCCGCCTGGAGCACCGTCTCCGGCGCGCCGTATTCACTCTGCTGCTGCACCGTCATCTGGTTCGCGTTGGTCATGCGCAGAACATGACCGTGCACATTTGCACTCACAATGCGCAGAAACGGGACAGAGGCGTGCAAAAATGCACACCCATGAACTGGGACGACGCGCGCTTCGTACTCGCCATCCACCGGCAGAAGAGTCTGTCGGCCGCCGCGGCCTCGCTGGGCGTCACGCGCACCACGGTCGGTCGACGACTCAAGGCTACCGAAGACGAGCTGGGCGTGCGGCTGTTCGATCGATCCGACGACGGACTCGTTCCCACGCCCTCGGGAGACGAGCTCGCCGCGACCGCCGCGCGCATGGAAGCCGAGGTGAACGGCGCCGAGAACAAGTTGCTCGGGCGCGACGCCGAGCTCGAAGGCCGGCTGCGGGTCTCGACCGTCGACTTCGTCTTCTCGGGCTTTCCCGAGATCCTCGGTGCGTTCGTGAAGCGCTACCCCAGGGTCGAGCTCACGGTGGGCATCACCAACGAGGCGGTCTCGCTGCAGCGCCGTGAGGCCGACGTCGCGCTGCGGCTGGGCAACGCTCCGGCGGAAGGCCTCTTCGGCCGCAAGGTCGCGACGCTCTACTTCGAGGCCTACGCGTCGCGCGCGCTGGCGAGGCAGATTGGCAAGGGCAAGCCGCTGTCTGCGTGGCCGTGGCTCCACCTCGACGAGCGCTCGGACACGCGGTGGTACGACGGTTGGCTGGCGAAGCACGCTCCCGGAGCGCGCATCACCATGCGGTGCAACGACTTCGAGGCGCGGCGTCGAGCGATCCTCGCCGGCATCGGCGTTTCGTTTCTGCCGTCGTTCGACGGCAACTCGCACCCGGACCTCGTACCTCTCGGAGCGCACCTGATGAAGGAGGCCCGGGAATTGTGGGTGCTCACGTTGCCGGAGCTGCGCCACAACAGCCGCATCAGGGCGTTCATGACCCACGTGGCCGAGGCGTTCAAACGGGTCGAGCACCGCCTTGGGCCTTCGCGCGACCGGGAAAAATGGCATGCTTCCCGGGCCTCGCGATGAACATCACGATCATCATCCCTCGCCCGCTGCAGCCCGCCTGTGAAGGCAAGGCGAAGATCGAGCTGGGCGTGCCGCCGACGTCGGACCTCGCCGACATCCTCACCACGCTGATGTCGCTCTACCCGGGTCTCAAGGCCTTCGTGGCCAACGAGAAGCGCCCGCTCAAGCAGCACTTCGGCGTCGCGCAGGCCGGCCAGAAGATCTTCCTCTTCACGAACACCGCTGGTCCGAACTAACCGTTTGGAATCACGGCGGTTCGCTTCGCTTCCGGCGTCGACCAGTTCAGGTAAAACGGTGGGCTCGTCATGGCCGGAGAGACCGACAGCAAGCCCATCAAGTCACGCGTTCCCCGGGCGCTCGCGCTCGCGGGCGTGCTGATTGGCGTGTCGGTGGCGGCGGCGTTCCTGGTCACTCCGGGTCTCTCGGGGCAGCGCATTCCGGAGCTCACCGAAGAGGACCTCGGCAAGCCGTTTCGCGCGTCGTCGGTGACGGGCTTCAAGGCGAGCCGCGACTTCGAGGTGCCGGACGAGGGCAAGACGCAGCAGCGCCGTGACGACGCGCGCGCTCGGGTGCGGCCGGTGTTCGACTACGACTCGCTGGTCGAGTCGAAGGTGAAGCGCGGGCTGCGCGAGTCGTTCGTGTCGATGCAGGAGATCGCCGACCGCTACCCCGGCGTGAAGTTCGATCTCTCGCGCAAGCCGGGCACGCCGCTGACCAAGGAAGAGGCCGAGCTGCTCACCGCGTTCCGCGAGGGCCGGCACACCTTCGAGGAGACGGCGGTGCTCCCCGAAGACGAAGACTTCGAGATGCTGGCGCAGGGCCGCTTCGCGCCGGAGCTCGAGCACGCGGTGATGACGCTGGTCGAGCTCGCCTACCGCGGGAAGATCGTCGCCTCGCGTGACGAGCTGTCGCGCATCGACACCAACGGCATCACGGTGCGCATCGTCGGCGGCACGACGGAATACGAGATGACGACCGCGCCTCCGGGCGTGCTCGATCTGCGCGAGGCGGGCACCGAGCTCGATCGCTTCGCGTCGGTGCCGGGAAATCTGCTGCCTGATGCTCCGACGGCGATGCGTCGCGCGGTGCTGCGGCTCGCTCGCAAGCAGGTGCGCGCCAGTCTCACGGTGAACATCGCGGAGACCGAAGCGCGTCGCAAAGCCGCGTGGGAAACCGTGAAGCCGGTCTCGCTGACCATCAAGAAGGGCCAGCGGATCATCGGCGACGGAGAGCTGATCAACGAGCAGCACATTCTGGTGACGCGCTCGCTGCGCTCGCAGATGAGCGAGCTCGACCTGGTGCAGCTGCAGCTCGGCGGCGCGGGCATCGTGGCCCTGCTGGTCGCCGGAGCGTGGATCTTCTTCACCGCCGCGCTTCGCCAGTTCCGCCCCTCGCGTCGCGACGCGGCGTTCATGGGTCTGTTGTCTGCGGTGCTGCTCGGCGGGCTGCACGTGTGGGTGCTGATCGCCGACGCGGTGCACGACCGCTACCCGTCGGTGCCGATCGAAGCGCTCCACTTCGCGTTCCCCGTCGCTGCGGGAGCGATGCTGGTGCGCTTCGTGTTGTCGGAGTCGAGCGCGCTCTTCTTCGCCATCATCTTCTCGGCGCTGGCGGGCATCCTGCTCGGCAACTCGCTGTCGTTCTTCTTGTTCTCGATGATCTGCTCGATGGTCGCGGCCGATCGCATCTCGCGCGCGAAAGATCGCGCCGGCATCTTCCGCGCGGGCTTGCAGACGGGCGCGGTGGGCTTCGGGCTCGTCATCTTCATTCAGCTCGCGGCGGCGAAGGGGCTCGGTTCTGAGGCGCTGGTGAGCGGTCTGTTCGCGCTCGTCTCGGGAGCGTTCCTGGTGCCGGCGCTGGTGCTGGCGTTCACTCCGCTGGCCGAGGGCATCTTCGGTTACGCGTCTGACGTGAAGCTGCTCGAGTTGGCGAACTTGAACCACCCGGCGTTGAAGGAACTGGTTCTCAACGCGCCCGGCACGTACCACCACTCGATCGTCATGGGCTCGCTGGTGGAATCGGCGGCCGAGGCGATCGGCGCCAACTCGCTGCTCGCGCGAAGCTGCGCGTACTACCACGACATCGGAAAGGGCCGGAACCCGGCGTACTTCGGTGAGAACCAGAAGGGCGAGAACGCTCACGACAAGCTCGCTCCGTCGATGAGCGCGGTGATCATCAAGCGCCACGTGACCGAGGGGCTGGAGATGGCGCGCGAGTACAAGCTGCCGCGCCGCGTGGCCGACGCGATTCCCGAGCACCACGGCACGCGGCTGGTCGGCTTCTTCTTCCACAAGGCGCAGAAGGAGCTCGAGGGCCGCGAAGACGCGAAGCCGCTCGACGAGTCGATGTTCCGCTACCCGGGCCCCAAGCCGCAGTCGCGCGAGACGGCGCTGGTGATGATCGCCGACGCGTGTGAAGCGGCGTCGCGTTCGATGGCCGAGCCGACCACCGACAAATTGCGCGCGCTGGTGCAGAAGATGATCAACCTCATCTTCAGCGAGGGTCAGCTCGACGAGTGCGATCTCACGCTGAAGGACCTGCACCTCATCGGTGAGAGCTTCACGCGCACGCTGGAAGGCATCTACCACGCGAGGCCGCAGTACCCGGCCGGCGCGGTCGGCGGCGGCAAGCCTCCCGAGCGCGAAGTGGTGAAGCCGCTCGCGGTGGTGAAATGAAGAGAACGTCTCCCTCTCCCCCGAAGGGGAGAGGGTCGGGGAGCGGGCCCGTCCTCGCAGTTCAGTGCGCTTCGAAGTCGATGCACGCGCGTCGTCTGGTCTCTCTTTCGCAATCGTTCGCCCAGACGCTGAAGTTGACCGACGCAGAGCTCTCACTCTCCCTGGTGCGCGACCCCGCGATCCGCAAACTGAAGCGTGAGTGGTTCGGCATCGACGCCGCGACCGACGTGCTCTCGTTCCCGGGCGGAGAAACCCCGGTCGGCCCGCGCCAGCTCGGAGACATCGTCATCTCGCTCGACACGGCTCGCCGCGCGGCCCGCGAGTTCGGCAACACGCTCGAGCGCGAGCTCGCCCTCTACCTCGCGCACGGCATGCTCCACCTGCTGGGGCACGATCATCAGAACCGGCGCGACGCCCGCGCGATGGAAAAGCTCGAGCGAAAGCTGCTGGGCCACGCGGGCATGCTTTCCCGCTCGGAAGACGTGCGCTGACAGCGGACGGCTGTGACGCGCTGCGAAGCAAATTACGCACCGTCGCGCCTTCCCACGGCGGAACGAGGCTGCTAAGCGCGCGACGCTTTTGTTCGAGGTCCCGGTTCTTCGAAGGAGCAGACATTGAGTTCTGAAGCTGCAGCCGTCCCTGCCGCAGGTGCCGTCGAGCGCGACAACAAGATGCCCACCAGCATCTGGTTCATCGTCAGCAACGAGTTCGCCGAGCGCTTCTGCTTCTACGGCATCAACTCGATCCTCACCGTCTTCATGGTGTCGAACATGCAGTTCACCGACGCGAAGGCGGCGTCGTGGCAGTCGACCTTCAAGGCGGGCGCGTACTTCTTCCCGATGATGGGCGCGATCATCTCCGACGTCTTCTGGGGAAAGTTCCGCACCATCATGGTGTTCAGCATCGTGTACGCGATCGGCTGCGTGCTGCTGGCCCTGTTCGGAAGCAGTGAGATTGCGCTGATCGGGAGTCTCTTCCTCGTCGCGGTCGGCACGGGCGGCATCAAGCCCTGCGTCTCGACCAACGTCGGCGATCAGTTCACCGCGAAGAACTCGCACCTCATCGAGCGCGCGTTCTCGCTCTTCTACCTCGCCATCAACCTCGGCTCGTCGATCTCGATCTTCTACTGCCCGGTGCTCCTGAAGGACCCGAACTGGGGCCCGCGTTGGGCGTTCGGTGCTCCGGCGATCATGATGGTGTTGGCAACGGTGGTCTTCGTGGCGGGTCGCGCGAAGTACGCCAACGTTCCCCCGGCCGGTCAGAAGTGGGTCGACGACGTGAAGTCGCCGATGGGCCGCCGCGTGATCTTCTCGCTGCTCGGCATCTACTTCTTCGTCGCCGTGTTCTGGATGCTGTGGGACCAGAGCAACGGCAACACGTGGACGCTGCAGGCGCAGAGCTCGCTGGTCGACAAGAACCTCGGCTTCGGCATCACGCTGTTGCCGGCGCAGCTGCAGGTGGTCAACGGCCTCTTCATTCTTGCGCTGGCGCCGTTGTTCTCGTTCGCGATCTACCCGCTGGTCGGCAAGTTCACGAAGGTCACTCCGCTGCGGAAGATCGGCGCGGGTCTGTTCACGGTCGGCGGCTCGTTCGTGATCGTCGCGATGATCGAGAAGCGCATTCAGGCCGGTGAGACGGTCAGCGCGTGGTGGCAGATTCTCGCGTACATGGTGCTCACGGCGGGCGAAGTGCTGGTGTCGATCACCGCGCTCGAGTTCTCGTACAAGCAGGCGCCGCTGCGCATGAAGAGCTTCATCATGGGCCTCTTCCTGTTCTCGACCACCATGGGCAACCTCGGCATCGCCGCGGTGAACAACGCCATGGTGAAGCCGCTCCACGCGTCGGGCATCGAGGTCGGCGCGGAGACGTGGGTGAAGGTCGACGAGGCCGCGGAGTTCGAGAAGGGCCAGAAGATCGACGTCACCGGCGAGACCGGCATCTTCCTGCCGCCGACGAAGGACAAGGACGGCAAGGAAGTGGCCGTGAAGTTGAACGGCACGTTCCTGGTCGCGGAGATCGACTCGGCGGCGAAGCGCGTGCGGTTGATGGACACCGTCGATCGCAAGCCGCTGGTCACCACGGGCGCTTACGACCCGAAGGCCGAGGTCTCGACGTACCGGCTGGTCGGGCCGATGTACTTCTACTTCTTCATCGGCGTGATGGTCGTCGCGGGCCTGATCTTCATCGTCTACGCGTCGTTCTACAAAGAGCAGGACTTCGTCCGCACCGAGGACGGCGCGCCTCCTCCCGCGGCGGCGGCCTGAGTTCGATCGTGACTGCTCCGCTTCGATCACTGCCGGTGGACCTCGAAGAGCTCTCGATCGCGTTCGAGGCCGAGGGAACCGATCTGCAGTGGTACGTCGACACCGACACCGGAGCGGTGATCCTCGTCAACCGCGAGTACGAGCCCGCGGAGCACGGCGGGCTGACGTCGACGGAGATCGAGACCGACCCCAACCGCTTCTTGCGCGTGCCCGAGGTCGACCCGCAGCACGCCATCGACGACATGCGCTCGTTCGCCGACTCGGTGAGCGACGTGAAGTTGAAGGAGACGCTCGATCTCGCGCTGTCCGCGCCGCGACCTGAGAAGCGCTTCAAGACCGCGCTGTCGTGGCTGCCGGAGCAGAACTCGCGCTGGCACGCGTGGCGAATGGAGCGTTGCCGTTCGCGCGTGACGTCGTGGCTCGCGTCGCGTGGTTTTGCCCCGAGCGCTCGCGCCGCGTGACTTCACGAAGTTTCACGTGAGCGCCGCGCGCGCTCCGTTACGTTCGCTCCATGTCCAAGACAGCGATGGTGACCGGAGCGTCCGGAGGCATTGGTCTCGAGTTCGCCGAGCGGCTCGCGAAGAGCGGCTACGCGGTGACGCTCGTGGCGCGTGGCGAAGCGAAGTTGAAGGAGCACGTCGCGCGGCTCGGCGCCGGCCATCGCTTCATCGCCGCCGACCTGAGCAAGAGTGACGACGTGAAGCGCGTCGCCGATGACGTACTGAGCTCGAAATACGATCTGCTCGTCAACAACGCGGGCGTCGGTGTGTACGGCGTGTTCGCGAAGACGCCGGTCGAGAACACGCTCAACATGATGCGCCTCAACATGGACGCCACGGTCACGCTCTCGCACGCGTATCTGCAGAACGCGAAGAAGGGCGATGCGCTGATGAACGTGGCTTCGACGCTGGCGTTGCTCTCGTTCCCCGGCGCGTCGGGTTACTGCGCGACCAAGGCCTTCATCACCGCGTTCTCGGAAGGGCTTTGGTTCGAGAACAAGGCGAAGGGCGTCTACGTGTGCGCGCTGTTGCCGGGCGTGACGAAGACCAACTTCCACGACGCGGCGGGCGGAGCGAGCATGCCCAAGCCGCCCGAGGCGATCTCGCAGACCTCGGCGGAGGTGATCGACGTGGCGATGAAGGCGCTCGCGTCTCGCAGCCAGCCGACGATCCTCACCAGCTTCACCAACAAGGCGATGGTGTTCATGCAGACGCGGCTGTTCCCGCGGCGCGCGATGGTGAACATGATGGGCGGCAACTCTCCGGTGAAGGACGAGCTGCTCAAGAGCTGATCGGCGCGGCGTCTTTCTTCTCGGTGGCGCGGAAGACGAACAGCATCAGCAGCGCGAAGAAGCCGACCGCGGCGAAGGTGAGCCACAGGTAGTTGGCGTGCGCGTATTGCTCGGGCATGGGGCCGAGGCCCTTGAGCGCGGCCGTGTGCGCGGTCTGCACTTCGAGCGGCAGCTTCTTCGGGTCAGGGCAGAACGAGTCGAGCAGGTAGCCGCTCGCGATGAAGCCCGTGAGCCACGCGACGAACGTGTTGAGGTTCGAGTAGCCCATGTAGAGGCCTTCCTGGCCTGCGGGCGCCTGCTTGCTCGCGAACTCGAGGTAGCGCGGAGAGAGGAAACACTCCGCGAAGCCCTGCAGCGCGATGCCGATGATCATCGTGAACGCGACCGGGTGCAGCCCGAGGATCGTGCCGCCGTTGCCCGCGAAGCTGCCCGAGATCGCCATGATCACCGCGGAAAACGGAATCAGGCACATCGCGACGAGAATCGAGTTCACCGGTCGCCACTTCTTGAAGAGCTGCGTGATGGTGGCGACGCAGAGCACGACGACGGCGGGGTTCACGTTCGCGTACCACTCCGGGCTCGAGCCCTCGCCGACCATGCGCAGCACGTACTTCGGCATCGACGCGTACATCTGGCCCTGAATGATCCAGAACCCGGCGGTGATCAGAATCAGCGCCATGAAGCGGCCGTTCTTGAGCACCGTCTTGAAGCCTTCGAGGTTCTCCTTGAACGACTTCGCAAGTGCGCCGTCGGCCTTCGGCGGCCGATAGAAGAGGATCACGAGGCACAGGCCGATGCCGGCGATCACTCCGGAGTAGATGGGAATGAAGCCCAGGCCGACGTCGACGCGCACTGGCTTGGCGAACGTCTTGCCGAGGAACGAGCCGATGTTCACCAGCATGTAGAAGATGCTGAACGCGCGCGCGCGGGTGGTGGCGTTGCTGCTGAGCGACACGGTGCCGGTGACGATGGGCTTCACGAACGAGCCGCCGATGCACACCAGCGCGAGCGCGAAGGGGACGAAGAGCTTGTTCGGGAAAAGACCAATCAGCGTGTAGCCGACGGCGAGCGCGGCGAAGGCGAAGGCGAGCGACGCGCGGAAACCGAAACGATCGGCGAGCGCTCCCGAGAGGAATGGGAGCAGGTAGATGCCGGCCGAAAAGCCCGCGCTGATCCACCCGGCCTCGATGTCGGTGAAACCGACCACGTCGGTGAGGAACAGCGCGACGGCGATGAACAGGCCGTAGAACGCGGCGCGCTCGAACAACTCGGTGACGTTGGCCCACCAGAACCAGCGGGGAAATTTCCAGGTGAGCGCCTCGGCGGGCGCGGCAGGAGTGGCTGCGGCTTCCGTGGCCATGGCGCGCGTATAGCCGGTTACTTGAATTTCACGAGATGGAACGTCGCGCGAATCGCTCCCTCGACCGAGGGGAAATCATCGAACAGGAAGAACACGTACACCTCGGCGGCGCCGGCTTTTCGAATCGCGAAGAACATGCAGTTCTTGAACGCGGTCCACCCCTCGGCGCGCGGCTCGACGAAGGTGGTGAAGCCGGAGTCAGCGTTGAACTCCATCGAGACGGCCTTCTGGCTGAAGGCCTTCGGCTGCTGCGCTGCTTCGCCGTTGCTCAGGTTGAGCATCGTGGCCTGCACGAGCGCGGGGAAGACGTTCTCTTCGGGCACCATCACCGTCTTCGATTTCGGATCGGCGGGAGGCGGCGGCTGCGGCAGACGCACGGCGATGCGGACCTCGAGCGTCTTCGCGTCGTCGCGCAACGCGTAGTCGTAGTTCATCGCGCGGTTCGCCTCGATCGGCACTTCCTTGAGGCCCGGCGGCGGAGTCGTCCACACGACCTTTGCCTTGCTGAGCAGCTCCTTGAACGCCTTCTCGTTCGACTTCGGAGTGGGCGGAGCGGCGAGGATCAACAGCGCGGCGGCGGTGGCGAGCACAGCGTGGTTCTAGCCGTAGCGAATCGAGATCAGGAGCCGGTCGTAGCCGGGAATCTGACGTGCCCAGTCGGCTCCGAGTTTCTGCGAGGCGTGCACGTGCACGACGCGAGGGCGTTCGTGGGTGCCGTGCGTTTCGAACCAGCGATCGAAGCTCACGCCAACTCGTGCGAGTGCTTCTTCTGGCGTCGTCGCGGTACGGGCGTCGATCTCGAGCGGAGTGAAGAGGGCTTTGTAGTGCGTGTCGAGCTCGGCCGGAGGGGCGGAGAGATAGCGGGCGAGTGACGTCGCGTCGTCTCCGGCGGCGACGTACGAGTAGTAGTCCTCGTCGATGAGGCTCCAGTCGAAGGAGCCGAGCGCGTCGCCGATCAGCTGCAGCAGGCAGCGTGCGTCGAACGCGAGGAGTTCGGGTGGCGGCTCATGGAAGCTGCGCAGGAAGGTGAGCGATGTCGTCGTGCCGACGAGCAGCTCGCCGCGCTCGCTTTGAGTGGGACCTCTCCAGCGGCCACGCGTTTCTTCGACGTACGGGTTCTCTTCTTGCGCAGCGAACCACTCGAGTGGAGGTCGGGAGGGAGAGGCGAAGCGCAACGTGAGCGCGATCGGTCCGACGGCTGGAGACCAGCGCCACGCCCAGTCGCGTCTCTCGGCGGCCATGTCGCTGGTTTTCGCACGCGGCGCATAGGGCGTCATCGAGCAGCGGGCAAAAGCGCGGACTCCTGGCCGGGCTCGGCTCGCAGCGGTCCGCGATGGTCAGACGCACTACGGCGGAAGCACCGGGTCGAGCTGCAGCGGGCCAAAAGGCGCGCTCGGCGCTTCACCGTTCGCGAGCTTCTTCAGGTGCGCGGCGCGAGCAGTGAGCTCCTTCTCGTAGAACCGGCTCACGGAGCGATCGGTGCGCGTCTGCACGAACTCGGCGTCGGCGGTGTGGCACGCGGCGCAGCCGACGATCTCGAGTTCCTTGCGCAGGTTGGGAAGTGACGCGTTGGCCGGAACATCGAGCGGCACGCGCGCGACGCCCTGATTCACCCGAATCGATTGCACACGGAAACGCTCGGGGAACTCGACTCGACGCGCGTCGAGCTCTGCCGCGTTCTGGTTCACCCACGCGAGGAAATCGTCGCGCAGCGTGCCGGCGGTGTTCAGCCTCTCGATGTCGAGCTGTTGAAACAGGGCGGGGTTGTCGACGCCGCCATCGCCGGCAGGGAGCCACTGACGCCACTCCCACGGGGCGAGGGTGAACTCGACGGTCTCCATCATCAGGAAACGTTGGTGCGTGAAACCGTTCGCGAGCAGCACGCGCAGCTGCGACACAGCGCTCGCGTCATCGAGCGCGCTCAGGTTCGCCCAGCGCCGCGCGGTACCGGCACACGTGACGCGACCGCCGGGCTCGACGTCATCGGCCTCAAGCGGTTGTCGGAAGAGGAACAGCGCATGGAACGGCTGCAGCGTGACGTCGGTGCACGAGACCGAGACGCGCAGCTCGCCGCAGTGCCCGCCGGGGACGAGCCTCGCGAGATCGATGCGGTTGTGAATGCCGGTGACCTTGAACGGGAGCACCGAGAGATCCCACGCGCGTGGGTCGCTGCCCTGGGCGGTGGTGACAGCGTCGATGAACTGAGCGGGCAGGGCGCGCTCGGAGTGTTGGGTGGTGTTGAAGCGATGGAACCACTGCGAGAGGAGCGCTCCACCGTGGCCGTCGTCGGCGGCGAGCGACATCACCTTCGCGAAGCTGATCACGCTCGGGTCGTCGAGCACGCCCGCGTCGTTCCAGAACAGACTGCGGCCGATGGTGATCTCCGGCGCGGTGTACGTGCCGGCGTCGGTGCCGGAGTCGCTCGTCGTGACGCTCGCGTCCGGTTCGGGATCTCGCAGCGCAGCGTCGGGCGTCGAGCTCACCTCGCAGGCGAAGAGCACGCACGAAGAGAGGAGAACGAGGGCCCGCACGGTGGCGCGCATCATGGAGACGTCGCCCGCGCGGCGGAAGTGTTCACTGGAGTGCACAGTGTGAAGACCGGTCCTCAATTGTGTGCTGCCCGGCGAGCGGGCAAACAGTGAGGCCATGCACGCACTCGTCGTGTCGTTGATCCTCGGAGCCACCAGCCCGGTCGCGGTCTCGAGCCCGATGGGAGGCAACGGCCACAACGTCACCTTCGACGGCCGGCTGTTCATCGTGCGCACGTCGCCAGGCTGGGAAGTGCGCGTGTTGCGACCGAGCGCAGTGCAGCTCGGCACGGGCGTGCCTGATCTGAGCGCGGCGTTCTCTTCACCGGTGCTGATCCAGAGCGACACGCACAACGAGAACGCGCTGGCGATCTGCGAACAGACTCCGCAGCCGACCCTGTGCAACCAGAACGGGAGCGCGAACCCGAACGGCTCGTACGCTTGCTACGACTTGTTCGTCATCGACTCCGACGCGGTGGCTCCAGCGCCGAACAACACGATGCGCCGTCGGCGCCTGCAGGTGGTGGTGAGCGGACCGAACAGCGCTTCGTCGTCGATCGAGAGCTTCACGTGGACCGACGCGAACCTGACTCCGCTGACGCCGACGTTGCGCGGTATCGAGCCGACCATCACGCGCGATGGAAAGTTGATGATCTGGCAGGGCGTGCCGCAGAACACCGGCGCGATCGACACGCTGGTGTATTCGTACAACCCGAACGCGTGCTCGCTGAGCGGGTGGAGCGCTCCGAAGAGCATCACCGCGATGGCGACCGATACGAATCTGGTCGGCCGGTACCGTCTCGCTGAGCGGCCGCTGCGTGATCCCGCGGGCGTGGCGTACACCAACAACCAGGTCTTCTACGGCGCGTACCCGTGGATCTTCCCCGACGGTGAGGCGGTGAACTTCACGGGCACGAACATGCCGTGTCGCGCGACGGAAGATCCGCCGGGGTGTGGGCCGCGGCGCAATGCGATCTCGGTCGTTGGATATCCAACCAATTGGCAACTCGCGCACGTCGACGGAGCGATCAATCCGGACACGAATCAGACGGTGCGGTTGTTCTTCTCGTCGCCGGGGCCGATGAACGCGCAGCCGCTGCCGCGCACGAGCGGCGTCGACGTGTGGCCGTTCTTCGGGAGCAACACTTCGAACTACGCCGAGCTGCAGTTCGATGACGCGCTCGATGGGCGCTACGCCGGGCTGTGGCACTTGAACGAGTTCGTGAACTCGCAGGGCAATTTCGATCTCACGCGCACCGCTGACAGCTCGGGGTACTCGAACACCGGGACGCTGCGCGGTGGCGTCGCGTTTCCGCTCGTGAACAACGGGCATCTGGGCAAGGCGCTCGTGTTCAACGGCGTCGATGGGCGCGTCGAGGTGCCGAACGCCACGAGCCTTCAGCCGGTGAACGCGCTCACGATCGAGATGTGGATCAAGCCGGCCGACTCTCCGGACTGCGACGCGAACAACAACTACCGGATGATTTTCGGGAAGCCGAACATCAACGGCGCCTACTCGCTCGTGTTGGAAGACGATCTCTCGCTGCAGGCGCGCGTGCAGGTGACGGGTGGGGCGCAGTATTCGATTCGCTCGAATCAGGTGCTGCCCGTCGGGCAGTGGTCGCACATCGCGTACCAGTACGACGCGGCGACGGGCGTCATGAACTTCTTGATCAACGGCGCGGAAACGTCGCGCGTGACGAATGTGCCAGCGACTTTGATGGGGAACACCAGCGCGCTCACGTTCGGTGGGCCGGGGGCGAGACCGGCGTGTCCTCCGACGGGCGATGGCGCGTTCCATGGTGAGCTCGATGAGGTCGCGATCAGCCGCGTGTGGCGGTACGGGACTGCGCCCGGAACGGGCGGCGGTACGGGCGGTGGTGGCGGCTCGACTGGCGGTGGTGGCGGCTCGACTGGCGGTGGTGGTGGCGCGACCGGTGGTGGTGGCGCGACCGGCGGTGGTGGTGGCGCGACCGGCGGTGGTTCCGCGACGGGTGGTGGCTCTGCGACTGGTGGTGGCTCTGCGACTGGCGGCGGCTCTGCGACTGGCGGAGGCTCTGCGTCTGGCGGCGGCGGCTCGGCGACTGGTGGCGGCTCTGCGACTGGCGGCGGCTCTGCGACTGGCGGCGGCTCTGCGACTGGCGGCGGCTCTGCGACCGGCGGCGGCTCTGCGACCGGCGGCGGCTCTGCGATGACTGGTGGTGGCTCTGGCGCCACCGGCGGTGGTTCTGCAGCGACCGGCGGCGGTTCAGCCGCGACTGGCGGTGGATCGGGCGCGACTGGTGGTGGCGACGGCAACGTCGTTGGCTCGCCTGGATGCTCGAGCTTCTCGCTCACTCCCGACCTGCTCGTCGTCGGTGCGATCGCGACCGCTCTGCTCGTTCGTCGGCGACGCCGCGATCACCGCGCCTCGTGATGCAGTTTCACCCTCACCCCTGACCCTCTCCCTCGCGGGAGAGGGGGACTTCGGCCTGAAGGGGCCACGGCTTCGCGGCTTCGAGCTGCAGCGCGAGCTCGAGCAGCGTCTTCTCGTTCCCGCGCGCCGCACCGAACATCACCCCGAGCGGGAGCCCGGAGCTCGTCTTCGCGAGCGGCAGCGAGATCGCAGGCGCGCCGGTCACGTTGTACGTCGGAGTGAACGGCACGAACGCCCGCAGCCGCGCCAGCTTCGATTCGAAGTTCTGTGACGGCGTGAGATGCCCGAGCTCAGGCGGCGGAACACCGAGCGTCGGCGACAACATCACGTCGTACTTCTTGAAGATGTCGAGGAACGAATTCTGGCGCGTCATCAGCCGCCACGTCGCCTGCGCCCCGCGGATCTTCTGGCGCGCGTAGTAGTCGCTCAGCCCCTTCGTGGGTCGATCTTCGACTTGTCGAACTCGCGGTGCGCGAGCGCCTTCATCGTTCCGCTCTGCGCCCAGGCGACGAAGGCCCAGTACACGATGAAGTCGTCGATGAACTGCACGGCGACCGGGTTCGGCACGGGCTCGACGTGGTGCCCAAGCGACTCGCACAGCTTCGCGGCGTCGAGCGCGGCTTGCTTGAACTCGGGGTCGATCGCCGCTCCGTCGGGCGGCTCGAGGTAGATGCCGATCTTCAGCGGCTTCGCCGGCGCCGGAGCAGCCGGCTTCATCGTCTGCCAGCTCGTGGGCACCGCTTTCTCGAGCGCGTCCCAGAAGGCGATGGTGTCGCGCACCGTGCGGGTGACCACTCCGTGCGTCGCGATGTTCACCGGCAACAACCGCGACGCTTCCATGTCGAACCGACCGCGCGTGACCTTGAGACCCACGAGGCCACAGCACGACGCGGGCACACGAATCGAACCGCCGCCGTCACTGCCGTGCGCGATGGGGAGAATTCCCGAGGCGACCAGCGAGGCGGCGCCGCCTGAAGAGCCACCAGCCGTGCGCTTCGGGTCCCACGGGTTGCGGCATGGAGGTTGATGCAGCGTCTCGGTCGTCGCGGTGAGCCCGAGCTCGGGCGTCGCAGATTTTCCGAGCGAGACGAAGCCGAGCGCCTCGTACGCCTGCACGAACGGGTCTGATTTCTTCGGCGGAGTCGGGCCTGCGGCGGCCGAGCCGAAGCCGGTCTTCACGCCGGCGAGGTTGGCGAGATCCTTGATCGCGCTGGGGACTCCGGCGAACGGGGCTCCGTTCAGATCTCGTTTCGCGTGTTCGCGCGCTCGTTCGTACGACTTCGTGACGAGCGCTCCGAGGCCGTCGAGCTTCTCGGCTCTTGCGATCGCTGCGTCGACGACCTCGAGAACGGAGACTTGTTTGCGACGAATTTGATCTGCCGTCTCAACTGCGTCCCAACGATCCATGACGGGCGTATTTCATGATTCGGCCCCTCACCCCAGATCAGCTCGCGACTCTCTGCCCGACGCGCTGCTTGCGGTGCTTCTCGAGCACGTGCTTCAGGTACTTGCCGGTGAAGCTGCCCTTCACCTCAGCCACCTGCTCCGGAGTGCCCTCGGCCAGAATCTCACCGCCGCCCGCACCGCCCTCGGGCCCGAGATCGATCACCCAGTCGGCCGACTTGATGACGTCGAGGTTGTGCTCGATCACCAGCACCGTGTTTCCGGATTCAACCAATCGGTTGAGTACGTTCAGCAGCTTGCGGATGTCTTCGAAGTGCAGACCCGTCGTCGGCTCGTCGAGGATGTAGAGCGTGCGGCCGGTCGCGACCTTCGCCAGTTCGCGCGAGAGCTTGATGCGCTGTGCTTCACCGCCCGACAGCGTCGTCGAGGGCTGCCCCAGCTTGATGTACCCGAGGCCGACGTCTTCCAGCGTGCGCAGGTGGCGCATGATGTCGCGGTGCACCTCGAAGTGCGCCATCGCCTCGCGCACCGACATGTCGAGAATCTCCGCGACGTTCTTGCCCTTGTAGCGAACCCGCAGCGTCGCCTCGTTGAAGCGCTTCCCGCCGCACACCTCGCACGGCACGTACACGTCGGCGAGGAAGTGCATCTCGACCTTCTTCACGCCATCGCCCTCACACGACTCGCACCGCCCGCCCTTCACGTTGAAGCTGAAGCGGCCCGGCGTGTACCCGTACGTGCGCGCCTCGGCGGTCTGCGCGAGCACCTCGCGAATCGAGTCGAACACCTTGGTGTACGTCGACGGGTTCGAGCGCGGCGTGCGACCGATGGGCCGCTGATCGATGTCGATCACCTTGTCGAGGAACTCCATGCCGAGGATCGAGTTGTGGCGGCCCGGCACTTCACGCGTCTGGTAGATGTGCCGCGACAGGGCAGGGAAGAGGATCTCGTTGATGAGCGACGACTTGCCCGCTCCCGACACGCCGGTCACCGCCACGAAGAGCCCGAGCGGAATGTCGACGTTCACGTCCTTGAGGTTGTTTTCCTTCGCGCCCTTGATGGTCAGCCGCTGCTTCCCGAGCGGGCGGCGGATCAACGGAATGCCGATCTCCACGCGGCCCGACAGGTAGCCGCCGGTGATGCTCTTCTCGTTGGCCATCACCTGCTTCGGAGTGCCTTGCGCGATCACCTCTCCGCCGAGCTCACCTGCGCCGGGGCCGAAGTCGACGATCCAGTCTGACTCCTCCATCGTCTCTTCGTCGTGCTCGACCACCAGCACCGAGTTGCCGAGATCGCGCAGCTTCTTCAGCGTGGCGATCAGCCGGCCGTTGTCGCGCTGGTGCAGACCGATCGACGGCTCGTCGAGAATGTAGATGACGCCCGTGAGCTCGCTGCCCATCTGCGACGCGAGGCGAATGCGCTGACTCTCACCACCGCTCAACGTCGAGGCCGCGCGGTCCAACGACAGATACGTGAGCCCCACGTCGGCGAGGAACGCGAGCCGCGATCGAATCTCCTTCAGCAGCTCGGCCGCGATGGTCGCTTCGTTCTTCGTGAGCGGCAGATCTCCGAGGAAATCGACGGCCTGGCGAATGGTGAAGCGCGAGAGGTCGACGATCGACTTCCCGTGCACCTTCACCGCGCGTGACTCGGGCTTCAAGCGCTCGCCGGTGCACGTGGGGCACGGTTTGTCGCTCAAGAACTTCATGTAGTACTGCTTCATCGACTCGCTGGTGGTCGAGTTGAACGAGCGCCACAGCTTGTTGACGAGGCCTTCCCACTCCATCTTCCAGCGCGCCTCGCCCCACTTCATCGTCAGCTCTTTGCCCTGCGAGCCGTAGAGCACCGCGTCGCTCTGCTTCTTCGGCAGATCCTTCCACGGCGTGTCGAGATCGATGCCGAACGCGCGCGAGAGCGTGTCGACGAGATCGGCGGTCCACCCCTCGCCGCGCGCGACGCCCGAGGCCCACACCTCGACCGCGCCTTCGCGAATGGTGCGCGTCTTGTCGGGCACGATCAGATTCGGGGTCCATCTCCGCGCGCGTGCCGAGCCCGCTGCACTCGGTGCACATGCCCATCGGGTTGTTGAACGAGAACGACGCCGGCGTGAGATCGGGAAACGAGAGCCCGCAGTGATGACACGCGTTCAGCTCGCTCATCGTGCGGTCGTTGGCCTTGGCGGCGTTCTCGTCGGTGACGATCAACACGCCCTTGCCTTCGCGCAGCGCCTGCTCGACCGAGTCCGTCAACCGCGGGCGCAGATCGCTCTTCAACACCAGGCGATCGACGATCAGCTCGATGTCGTGCTTGGTCTTCTTCTCGAGCTCGAACTTGTCCTCGAGCGAACGCACCTTGCCGTCGACGCGCGCGCGACTGAAGCCACGCTTCAACGCGTCTTGCATCACGTCTTTGTGCTCACCCTTGCGGCTCACCACCAGCGGAGCGAGCAGCTGGATCTTCGTGCCCGCCGGCGACTTCATGATCTCGTCGACGATCTGCTGCGCGGTCTGCTTGCCGACCTTCCGCCCGCAGTTGTGGCAGTGCTGAATGCCGATGTTCGCGTAGAGCACGCGCAGGTAGTCGTGCACCTCGGTCACCGTGCCGACCGTCGAGCGCGGGTTGTTGGAAGCCGCCTTCTGCTCGATCGAGATGGTGGGAGAAAGGCCCCGAATCGTGTCGTACTTGGGCTTCTCCATCTGCCCGAGGAATTGACGCGCGTACGCCGAGAGGGACTCTACGTAGCGGCGCTGGCCTTCAGCGTAGAGTGTGTCGAACGCGAGCGAGCTCTTCCCCGAACCCGAGACGCCAGTGAACACCACCAGCTTCTTCTTCGGGATCTCGAGGGTGATGCCCTTCAGGTTGTGTTCGCGGGCACCACGGATGGTGAGAGAGTCTGGTTCGGCCATGGGGGAAGCTCGATTAGCGCGCGAGGGGTGAGGGCGCTTCACTCACTTGGCCCGGAACGGGCGTTCAGGTCAATCATTTCCATCAAACGGCGGGGGACACATGTGGCGAATGGTCGTTTTGAGCTCGGGTGGTGTGCTCGGTGAGTTCCAGGTGGGCGCTCTCGACGAACTGAAGCGCCGCATTCCCTCGGTCGACATGTACGTCGGAGCCGGAGTCGGCGCGCTCAACGCCAGCGTGCTCGCGATGGACAGCGACTTCTCGAGCGCGGTCGACGCCGTAATCCAGCTGTGGGACGAGGAGGTCGTCGACGACAAGAGCGTGTTCCTCACCGGGCCGTTCGGGCTGATCGGTGGAGCGATCGGCTCGATCCTCTCCGAAGGTCCGAAGGCCAACCTCGGCGCGATCGACGGCAAACCGACGCGCAAGATCATCGAGCGGCACAGCTCATGGGAGCGCCTGGGCTCGCGTCAGAACTGGGCGATCGCCACCAGCTCGTTGACCGACACCCAGATGTACACGGTCACCAACAACCCGATGGTGCTCGCGAAGTTCCAGAACCCGCGCATGCTGCTGTCGTTGTCGCTCGACCCCACGCACCCGTTCTTCATCGGCAATCATCTGCACGACTTCATTCAGGCGGCGTCGTCGATTCCCATCATGTTCAACCCGGTCGAGATCTTCGGGCACAAGTTCTGCGAGGCCGGCATTCGCGACTACACGCCGATGCCGCTCGCGACCGCTGCGCTCTCGGCGGCCGCCGATGGCAACCCCAACTTCCAGGCCGAGGTCTTCGTGATCGACACCTCAGGCGCCGCGTTGCCGCTGTGGAACAAGGACCAGCTCGATTCCGGCCGCGAGGTCGCGCTGCGCACCATGCAGATCATGGTCAGCGAGCTGGCGAACAACGATCTCGAGCTCGGCATCCGCACCATGAAGGACGTGGTGCCGAACGTTCGAATCCGTGTCATCAAACCCCTCACGGAGTTCGAAGGCTTCGTCATGGACTTCAACGATCAAAAAGCCCGGGAGGGCCTGCGCAAGCTCGGCGTACAGCGCGCACAGGCAGTCTTGTGACCGTTCCCTTCGAGCAGCGCCTCGTCTTCTCGCACGTGGTGGAAGGCCTCTACTTCCGCGCGCTGAAGGATCAGATGACCGATCGCATTCGCACGCGGCTGCGTGACGAGGTCGGCCTCGATCTGACGAAGAAGCTCGAGCCCGCGCTGCCCTTCGCGAAGTGGACGCAGTGTCTGGTGATCACCGCGCAGGAAATCTCTCCCGACAAGACGGTCGAAGAAGGGCTCGAGTACATCGGCCTCATTCTCACGCGCGGCTACTTCGACACCCTGGTGGGCAAGGCGCTCGCGGGCCTGTTGCGCGTCATCGGCCCGATGCGCGGCCTCAAGCGAATGGACCGCAGTCTTCGCAGCGGCAACAACTTCGGCGAGGTGAAGGTCACCGAGAAGGGCCCGGCGCACGTGGAGTTCTGGTGCAACGAGCTGGGCATCGCGCGTCACCACATGCTCGGCCTCATCAAGGCGGGCGCTGAAGTCTGCGGCGCGAAGAACCTGCGCGGCTCGATCACCCGCTTCGACGATCAAGGAGTCACGTTCGACATCCAATGGGATCCGTGACCGTTCCCGTCGAGCAGCGCCTGGTCTTCTCGCACACCGTCGAGGGGCTGTTCTTGAAGGCGTTCAAGGAGCGCATGACCGATCGCCTCCGCGAGCGCGTGCGCACCGAAGCGAAGATCGATCTGCGCGCCAAGCTCGAACCCGCGGTGTCGATCTCCACGTGGTGGAAGTGTCTCGAGCTCTGCGCGCAGGAACTCTTCCCCGAGAAGACGATGGAAGACGCGGTCGAGCACATCGGCTTGCTGCTCACGCGCGGTTACTTCGAGACGCTGGTCGGCTCGGCCTTGAAGGGCATCTTGCGCGTCATCGGCCCTTCGCGTGCGTTGAAGCGAATGGACCGCAGTCTGCGCAGCGGCAACAACTATGCGGAGATCGAAGTGACGGAGCTCGCTCCGACGCGTTTTCGGTTCTGGTGCAACGAGGTCGGCACCTCGCGCTACGTGATGCTGGGGCTGATCAAGGGCGGCGCCGAAGTGTCCGGAGCGAAAAATTGTGACGGGCAGATCACGGCGTACGACGATCGCGGCGTGACGATCGAAGTGTGGTGGGACCCGTGAGCGTTCCCGTCGAACAGCGCGTGGTGTTCAAGCACACCATCGAGGGCTTCTTCTTCCAGGCGTTGAAGGGGAAGGTCACCGAGCGCATCAAGCAGCGCGTGCTCGACGAGGCGAAGCTCGATCTGAATCGCATCGAGCCGGCGGTGCCGCTCAGCGCGTGGAACAAGTCGTTCGAGATCTGCGCCGAGGAGCTGTTCGCCGGCGAGCCCGCCGAGGTCGCGCTGGAGCGTATGGGCCGCATGATGACCCACGGCTACTTCGAGACCTTCCTCGGGCGCGCCGTGGCGGGAGTGCTCAAAGTGATCGGGCCGGCGCGCGCGCTGAAGCGGCTCGATCGCAGCTTCCGCAGCGGCAACAACTACTCCGAGGTGAAGGTCACCGAGCTGGGGCCCACGCACTACCGCTTCTGGTGCAACGACACCGGCATGGCGCGCTTCGTGGTGCTCGGCGTGGTGAGCGGCGGCGGTGAAGTGGCGGGCGCGAAGAACATTCGCGGCACCGTCGCGCATCACGACGCCGACGGCTGCACGCTCGAGCTGATGTGGGACGCCTGACGCGCCGCGCGCTCACTCACTCGCTCAGCGACACGTAGCGATCGGTGTTCTTCTTCTGATCTTCCCAGGTGAGCCCGGCGCACTTCGCCTGCAGCTCCTCTGCGGCGGCGTCGCCCACGCAGTTCTCCGAGATGTTCACTTTCAGCTTGCCGATGTTCGGAATGGCAGCGAGTGCGCGCGCGCCGCCGTCCTGCAGCGTGCCGTACTGCAGCGAGATCGATTCCAGCCGCGCGACGATCGGAGCGGTCACCAGCGCCTGCGCGATCTCGTCGGCGAAGTCGGAGTTGCACAAGCCGAGGTGCTTCAGCTTCGGGAAGCCCGCGCCTTCGAAGAGCGGCTTCAGATCATCGACTCCGCCGCCCGCGCCGTAGTTGTCGTCGCCGAACCAGATGATCAGCGTCTCGAGGTTGGGCAGCTTCGCGTTGGCGATCGAGCGCACGCAGTCCTGGCTCAGACCGCCGGTGATGATCTCGAGGTGCTTCAAGTTCGCGTGCTCGATGGTGCCGAGCGCGTCTTCTTCTCCGCTCGCCGAGCTGCCGCCCATGCCCGACTGGATCACCAGCTTCTCGAGGCGCGGCACCGCCTTCCACAGCCCGCTGAGATCGCCGACCCCGGTCCACGAGATCTCGTACTCGTAGTCACCTTCGCCGCCGGGCCCGCCACAGCAGCTGAAGCGGCCGATGCGCAGACGCCTCAGCGCAGGCGCTCCGTGTTGCATCAACGCTCCAACCACGGGGCCGAAGTAACCGCCGTCGTCGAGCATGTTGATGGGGATCACCAGCTCCTCGAGCAGCGCGCCCGAGGGGTGCGTGAGCAGCGCCGACAAGCCGGTCTCGAGCGCGATCTCCACGCCTTCTTCGACGTCGATGTCTTCAGCCGAGTTGTTGTCGTAGCTGAAGGTCGCCTTCTTGATGAAGCCGCGCTTCCACTCGAGCCCGTCTTCTTCGGTGCCGTCGAAGGTGGTGCGGTAGTGCTTAAGCGCTCCGAGGAACGCGTCGGAGTTCGCTTCGATCAGCTCGTTGGCTTCGTCTTCTTTGCCCTCGTGCTGCAGCTTGATCAGCTCTCCGCGCAGATCGCCGTGTGACTGCAGCCAGTCGGCGTACACGAGGTACGCGGCGTGGTCGGCGGGGTTGTCGATGAGCTTCGCTTCGAGCGCGGGATCTCGGGCCATGCGGCGCACCTTAGATCTGCGACGAAAGTGGACCGACCAGGAATCGAACCTGGGACATCAGAGGTGCAAGCCCCGATTCCGCTCCAGCGGTCAGCCCTGAATGCTGTGAGGCTCGACCTGGGGCGAGCCGAGGAACTGAGTCGGAGCGGGAGGAATTGAACCACCATCTCCCGCTTATCAGGCGGGTGCTCTGCCCTTGAGCGACGCTCCGAATGGAGGACGAGACGCGACGAGCGCTCAAGCCTGACGCGGTGCGAACTTGAGCTCTTTCGCCTTCGCTGCGCGCTTCGCTGACAGCTCGACGCCGATCGCAGCGAGGCCGTGATCGTTCGCCGCGGCGAGCATGGTGCCGAGCCCGCAGAACGGATCGACCACGGTGCGAGTCGCGGTGTGCTTCACGAGAAACTCGGCGATCGCGTCACACGCTTCGCGGCCCATCGCGCGCGCCCACGTCATCTCTCCCAGTCGGGAGATCACGTCGGCGAAGGCCTGCGCTTTCTCGAGTCGCAACCCGCGCGAGAAACACAGCACGTGCGCGTACGCCGGCCGGCCGAAGGTGATGGTTCCCGCCGGAGCGCGACAGATCACCTTGTGCCAGAGGCACGCCGCTCCCGCTTCTTCAGCGCCGCGCGAGACGAGGTAGCTCTTGTCGACCCACGTGCCGTCTCGCTTCACGTCGGTCTGGTAGAAAATTCCAACGCCGCGCTCGGACAAGCGCGAGCAGATCAACGCGCTGGTCGAGATGAACCACTTTCGCCAGCCCTCGAACCCGAGCGCTGGAATTTCCGAGCTGTCGGGGAGCGAGGTCACGATCGCGTGCGTGTCGTCGAAGCTGGCTTTCGTCAGCCAGGCCACACCATCACCGACATGAACATCTCGTTGTGGGGTCATGTGTGGCGCGATCGAGGATTGGTGCTGCCGTCGCGCGCGCTCATACTCCGAGTTCCCCCATGCGCCAGAACCACTTCCGAGCGTTCTTGCTGATCGCGTCTGCGTCCTTCGTGACGTCGTGTTCGTGCGGCGACAGCGGCCAGCAATACATCGACGTCACCGTCGAGCACCCGGCGTCGTTGAGCTCGATCTGCGTGAAGGTGACGGCCACGAGCGACACGTTGAGCAAGGAGACCGCGCCGATGTCGGTGTCGGGCGACGCGAAGCTCAAGGTCGCCATCTACCGCGACAACTTGCCATCGATCGTGACCTTGAAGGCTGTGGGCTATTCGGACGCGAACTGTTCGACGCCCAGCGTGCCCGCCGAAGAATCGCGCGCGTTGCGCGCGGGGTTCGCGACCGTTCCGGCGCCGTTCACGCTGAGCATGGAGAAGGCGACGGGCGCCGATCTCGATCGCGATGGCTTCAGCCCGCCCGATGACTGCGACGACTCCGACCCGGCGATTCACCCGGGCGTCGCCGAGCGCTGCACCGACGGCGTCGACAACGACTGCAACGGTGCGCGCGATTGCGTCGACACCACGTGCGATCTGCAGAACTGCGGCACGGGCGCGGTGTGCATGTCGGCGGTGTGCGTAGAGACCAACTGCAGCGATCGCGCAGACGGAGATCGCGACGGGACGATCGACTGTGCCGACTCCGACTGCGCGACGAAGGCGTGTTCGCTCTCGGGAACCGGTGCGAGCTGCGTCGGCACTCGCTGCGTCGAGCAGATGAGCGCGTGCAACAACGGCGTCGACGACGATCAAGATGGTGAGACCGACTGCCGCGACTCGGACTGTCTCGGAGCGAGCTGCGGCACGGGAGGCACCTGCGTCGCGGCGGTCGATGGCGGTGCGCCCGCTCGCTGCCTCGAGCCCAACGAGACGTTGTGTGGAGACGGTGCAGACAACGACGGCGACAACGCGATCGACTGCATGGACACCGACTGCAACACCCACGCTTGCAACGACTCCAACGCGTGCACGACCGGTGAGACGTGCATGGGCATGACGTGCGGTGGCGGCACGATGACGGTGTGCAACATGCCCGCGAGCGCGTGCTTCGCGCCGAACGGCGTGTGCAACCCGTCCGACGGTCAGTGCCGGTACTCGCCGGTGGCCGCGATGACCATGTGTGTCGATGGAGATCCGTGCACTGAGCCCGACCGATGCGACGGTGATGGTGGCTGCACCAGCTCTCCGAAGATGTGTCCGCCTCCGCCTTCGGGGTGCTTCGCGGCCGGCGTGTGCCAGGCGTCGCTCGACGGCGGGTGCACCTACGCGGTGATGGCCGGCAACGGCTGCTCCGACAACAACAACTGCACCGTCGGTGATTCGTGCGGAGCTGACGGCGGCTGCGCGTCGGGCTCTCTCGTCACCTGCACGCCCGCGGAGTGCAGAACCTTCACGGCGGGTAGCTGCGACACCAACGGGGTCTGCCAGTTTGGGAACGCAGGCCCCGGAACGACGTGCGACGGCGGCTCGTGCAATGGCAGCGGCGTGTGCGTGCCGACTGGAGTCGATGCAGGCATGGACGCCGGAGTCGATGCTGGTGTCGACGCGGGAATGGACGCGGGAGTGGATGCCGGCACCGACGCAGGGTCGTTCCCCTACGCGGTGGACAACGTGGTCGTCGCGAATCACCCGCCGAGCGGAGCGTTCGTCGTCGATTGCGCGTTGACGCTCAACTCGAGCACGGGTTTCGGCGCGCCCTGCTCGGGTGGTTCGGTGCCTTCGCTGCAAGTCGCCGATGGCGGATCAGCCGGCGAGCTCGCGGTGTTCTCGGTCTCGAGCCTCTTCGTCACCGATGCGGGGTCGATCACCATGAGCGGCAGCCGGCCGGTGGTGTTCCTGGTGTGGGGCGACGCGACGGTCAGCGGTCAGCTGCTCGCGAACTCCACGCGCGCGAGTGCGGGACGCGTCGGTCCGGGCGCGAGCAACGTCGGCGCGAATTGCGTCGGCCGCATCGGTGGAGCCGGGTCTGCGTCGAGTCAGTCGCGCGGCGGTGGCGGCGGTGGTGCCGGCTATTTCTCGAACGGCGGCTTGGGCGGTGGCGCGAGCAACGAAGCCGCAACGCGTGGTGACGCCGGTGTGTTGACGATGGGTGGCGACGTGCCGCTCTTCATCGGGTGTCCCGGCGGCACGGGGAGCACTGATGGCACTCCGACTGCGGGCGGCGTCGGTGGCGGCGCGCTGCAGCTCTCGGTGGCCGGCACGGCGACGCTCAACGCGATCGTGAGCACCAGCGGGCAGGGTGGGCGCGGCGGTGCGGGTGGGAGTGAGCCCGGTGGTGGTGGCGGCGGCTCTGGTGGCGCGCTGCTCATTCAAGCGAACCGGTTGATCGCGACGATGAACGCGCGGCTGACGTCGAACGGTGGCGCTGGTGGTGGCGGTGCGCAGGGCAACACGGCGACCAACGGTGCCGACGGCACGACGAACAATGCGACGCCCGCGACCGGTGGTGCGAACGAAGGCGGCGGCGGTCCCGGTGGCGCGGGCGGGGCGGGTGGAACTGCTCCGGTCGCGGGGACCACCGTGTTCCGCGGCGGCGGTGGCGGTGGCGGCGCGGCTGGTCGCATCTTCTTGAAGCACTACGACTCGGGGAATGCGTGCAGTGTGAACGCGGGGACGATCAGCCCGGCGGCGCAGCGCACGAACTGCCCGTGAAAATTCCCTCTCCCTGTGAAACGGGGAGAGGGTCAGGGAGAGGGGCCGAGTCGAACATCGAGGGCAGAGGACGCATCAGCCCCTCACCCCAGCCCGCTCCCCGCTTCGCAAGGAGAGGGAGTCGCCGACGTCGAGCATCGAGGGCAGAGGACGCATCAGCCCCTCACCCCAGCCCTCTCCCCGCTTCGCAGGGAGAGGGAGTCGCCGTCTCGAGCATCGAGGGCAGAGGACGCATCAGCCCCTCACCCCAGCCCTCTCCCCGCTTCGCAGGGAGAGGGAGTCGTTCAGAACTTCGCGGCGTGACCGTGCGCGATCGCCTTTGCGATCAGCTCCGGCGTCATGCCCGGGATCTTCGCGACGCGCGCATGTTCTTCGCGCGCATCGACTGCAGAGAGGAGCGTGTTGTCGGTGTTGATGCACGCCTTCACGCCCAGCGAGAGCCACTCCGGCAGCGGGTGATCTTCCACGCGCGCGATCGCTCCGACGTGCACGTTCGAGGTGGGGCACGCTTCGATCGTCACTCCGCGTTCGAGCACCAGCTCGAGCACCTTCGGGTCTTCGAGCAGCGTCGTGCCGTGCCCGATGCGCTGCGCGTGCAGACTCTCGATCGCGGTACGTATTTCGTGCGGCGGCCGGCCCTCTGACGCGTGCACCGTGCGCCCCAGCCCCGCGTCTCGTGCTCGCGTGAACGCAGGCGCATAGTCAGCGAGCTTCACCGCATGAAACGGAGCAGGCCCGCCAGCGAGATCGAGCCCCACCACGCCTCGGCGTGATCGCGCGAGGTCGACCAGCGTCTCCAGCATCGACACCGGCTCGCCATACAAACCGCAGAGCAGGATTCCCGCGCGCTGATCGACTCCACTCAGCACCGCGTCGACGATCTCTTCCAGTCGAGCGCCCTGCTGCAGATGAAGTTGCGGAGCGAACCTGATCTCCAGCGTCGTCACACCTTCGCTGCGAGCGTCCTCACAGATCTCCCGCGCCACACGCTCGACGGCCTCCGGGCGTTGCAGCAGCGACAACGTGAACGCGAACTTCGACAGCGCTTCTTCGAGCCCCATGCCCGCGTGGAATCGCAGCGCCGCGGGAACTTCGACTCCTTCGCGCTCAGCGAGCTCGACGACCGTGCGTTCCCGCAGCGAGCCGTCGAGGTGTCGGTGGAGATCGGCGTACAAGGCGCCGCGCGTCTTACCTCAGGGGAAGTCGAACGAGAGCATCACCGACTGCGAGACGTGCTCGAAGTGCACCTCGCCCTTGCCGCCGCGCCCCGGCGTCCAGCGGCCACGGCGGCCGGCGTCGTCGAACAGCTCGGCCACGCTCGCGTCGTCGATCCACCAGCTGCCGAGCTCGCTCACGTCGGACAGCGCGCCGTCGCTCCAGGTCGCCATCGCGCGGAAGCGGTGAGCGCTCGGCGCAGGCCCCGGGAACACCGCCGGAGTGGCGTCGACGATCGCGATCGAACTCACGCTCTGGCTCGTCACGTCGACGTGCACGACGTGGGTGAGCTGGCCGTACTCGATGGTCAGCGACTCCATGCCGACCGACACCGCGCGCAGCTCGAACGAGCCGCTCAGATCTTCGGTGTACAGCCCGGCGCCGTGGGTGAGGCGCACCACGCTGGTGAGATTCACGCGATCGCCGTCCGACATCTCTCCGAACACCTTCACGGAGGTCGTCTGACCCGGGAGCATGCGGCCGCCGGCAAAGGTCGGCGTCACGCGCACCACGATCGGAGCGGTGACGTTCACTTCGATTGACGCGTTCATGCCCTCGAACGACACGGTGAGCGTCGCGTTACCCTCGGCGTGCGAGCTGATCAGGTTGCCCTGCGCGCTGACGATCGAGAGATCGGTCGACGACCACTCCAGCCCGCTCGACACCTCTTCCTGCGCGCCATCATCGAACAGTGCGTGCACGCTGATCTCCTGCTGAAAGCCCTTGGCGATCGAGAGCGAGGTGCGATCCAGCTCGAGCGCGAGCAGGCGACGCGCGCGAACGGCGAGGTTGATCGACGCGGTGACACCGTCCCACTCCGCGACGATGACCGAGTGGCCGATCGACCGCGCGAGCACGAGGCCCGGCTGGCTCTGGAACTCGATCGCCGCGTCGTCGCTGCTCCAGTGCGCTTGGGCGGTGACCTCACGCTCCGAGCCATCGGAGTACTTCGCGAACAGACGCAGCTGACGAACCTGGCCCGGCTTGAGCGCGTCGACGAACGACTGCAGCCGCAGCCCCGTCATGCGCGCGTGGGTGACCTCGACGTTCATCACCGCCTCGCGACCGCCGAACAGCGCGGCGACGAAGCCCATGCCCTGCTGGCGCGCGATGACCATGCCGTCGCTCGCGCCGAACGACGTCTGCAGCGCATCGCCACGCCAGGTCGCGCGGTGGCTCACGTCGACGTGCGAACCGTCGGAGTACAGACCGATCGCCTGAAAGCGACGCGAGTCTCCGAGCGCGAGCAGGCCTTCACTCGAAGCGCTCAGCTCCAGTGACTCGAGCGTCGCCGCGGTCGAGTCGAGGCTCACCACCACGAGGCGATCGTCGTAGCGGCCTTCGATGCGCGACGTGCCGACGCCGATCAGCGACACGATGCCGGTCGGGCCGACCTTCGCGATCGACGGCTGCGAGCTCGTCCACTCGGTGATCGACGTGACGTCGACGCGCGAGCCGTCGGCCAGATGCGCGAACGACTTGAGCTGCAGCGCGCTGTCGACGGGGAAGCGGGAGCCCGGCGCATCGAGCGTGAGCCCGATGAGGTGCTTCGATTCCACCGGCAACGCGGTGTTGGGTTGGCAAGCGAGGGCGAAGAGACACAGCAGCGTGGGGATCGCGCGGTTCATGGTTGCCCCGGTGAGCAACGCCCATGCCTCGGCCGTGTCTGCCGTGCCGCAGCCGGGTCGGTGAGTGCCTGCGCGTCATCGACGACCTCGCGGGAACGATCAGCTACAACGCCCGCGTTCGCACCACTCTCGCCGGGGGAATCATGCGTACCAGCCGACTCTTGCCGTTGTGCCTCGTCGTCGCCGTGGGTTGCACGTGCGGAGACAAGGGGAAGACGCCAACCGATCCACTCACGCCCGTGGGTCAAGACGGCACCCGTCAGCTCGATCCGCTCCCGAAGCCTCCGGACCTCAACGTCCCGCAAGAGGCGTTGCCGGGTGCGAAAGACGAGCTCGCGGTGGTGGCAGCGCGACCCCAGGGTGAGCAGTTCGGAGAAGTTCGACCCACCGTCACCTTCTCGCGCCCGGTGAAGTCGCTCGAGATGGTCGAGGCGCAGCGCGCGGAAGACGCGGCTGCTCCGTTCGCGTCGATCTCCACCTTCGATTCCCGGTGAGTGGCGCTGGCTCGGCAGCTCGACGGCGGAGTTCGTGCCGAAGGGCCTCGTTCCGTATTCCTCGACCTTCACCGTCACCGTGAACGCGGGGCTGATGGCGCTCGACGGCGCGAAGTTGAAGACGGCGTACACCTATACCTTCACCACGCCGCGCCTCGAGCTGCAGGACGTCGAGCCCGCGCGCGGTGACAAGTGGCTCACGCCCAACAGCAACTTCAACCTGCTCTTCAACCAGCCGGTCGCGAGCGCCGATCTGCTCAAGGCCGTGAAGCTCACCACCTCCGACGGCACGGTGATTCCGCTCACCGTCGAGAAGGAAGTGAACATCGAAGAAGAGCGTCGCGCGCAGCTCGCCGAAGCCGCCAAGAAGAGTGGCCGTGCGCAGCCTTCGTACGACCGCATGAGCGACGAAGACCGCGGCTTCCGCAACAAGCAGACCCGCTACACGTTGAAGCCGCTTCAGGCGCTGCCGCTCGACAAGAAGCTGACGGTGAGCATCGACAAGTCCCTCCACGGCAAGGAAGGGTCGCTGGAGATGACGCAGGCCACCGACGTGCAGTGGTCCACCTACGGCAAGCTCGAGATCACCGGCATCCGCTTCTGCTCGTGGGAAGGCCGCTGCCCGTACGGCCCGCTGATCATCGACACCACCAACGAGGTCGACGTCGAGACGCTGAAGTCGAAGCTGAAGATCACCCCCGCGGTCGAGATCGATTGGGACGCGTCGCACGCCTCCCGCCCGCGCTCGGAGTGGGAACTCAACAACCGCGGCCCGTACGTGCAGGTCTCGGCGAAGTTCAAGCCGGGCACCAAGTACACCATCGAGATCGCGACCGGCGTGGGCGACGTGTTCAAGCAGTTCACCAGCAAGGCGTTCAGCGATTCGCTCACCACCGATGATCTCTCGCCCTCGCTGGTGACCGGCGGCTCGCTCGGCCTCATCGAAGCGACCGCCAAGGCGCCCATGGTTCCGCTCGAGGTGGCGAACATCAACTCGCTCGAGGTCTCGATGTGGAAGCTCTCGCTGCCCGAGCTCGCGAAGTTGATCAGCGCCGATGGCGACGACAGCAAGACCGTGGGCCGCGCGGCTGATTTCTCGGAGACCGCGAAGCTGAACTACCCGAAGAACGCTTCACGCGTGCACCCGCTGCCGCTCGCGAAGATCTTCGGAGACACCCAGAAGACCGGCCTCGCGCTCGTGAAGTTGAACTCGCCCGATCTCGAGTACCGCCCGCGCGATGGCTACTCGCAGCTGATTCAGGTCACCGATCTCGCGGCGCACATCAAGATCGCGCCGAAGTCGTCGGTGGCGTGGGTGACGCGCTTGTCCGACGGCAAGCCGGTCGAGGGCGCTGACGTCTCGGTGTTCGACGCCGCGGGCACGCAGACGTGGACCGGCAAGACCAACGCCGATGGCTTCGCCGACGTGCCGGGCGCGATCGCGCTCAAGTTGAAGTCGCCGAAGTACGAGTGGGAGCACCCGTTCGCGCTGGTCGTCGCGCAGAAGGACGGCGACATCTCCGCCACCGCCAACACCTGGTCGAGCGGCGTCGAGGCGTACGAGTTCGGGCTCACCTCGGGTTGGGAAGGCGAGAAGCCCGACAACTCCGGCTTCATCTTCACCGACCGCGGCATCTACAAGCCGGGCGACGAGGTCTTCATCAAGGGCGTGCTGCGCTACCGCCAGCTGGGTCAGCTGCGCGCGCCGGCCGAGAACTCGCTCGTCACGGTGAAGGTCACCGATTCCAAGGGCGAAGACGTGAAGTCCGAGAACGTGAAGGTCACGAAGTACGGAACGTTCGCGTACAAGGTCACCGTCGGGAAGGAAGCGCCCACCGGCTACTACTCGGTGAGCGCGACGGGCTCGGCTCCGAACAACGCGGGCACGGTCGAAGCGTCGGCGAGCTTCCGCGTCGAGGAATACCGCGCGCCGCAGTTCCGCGTGGACGTGGAGTCGAAGAAGAAGTCGCTCGTCGCCGGCGAGAATCTCGAGGCGTCGATCTTCTCTCGCTACCTGTTCGGCGGCGCGATGAACGACGTGCAGGTGAAGTGGAGCAGCCAGCGCAGCGAGACCACGTTCTCCGCCGAAGCAGGCAACGGCTTCACGTTCTCGCAGGAGACCTGGTGGTGGGACGATGGCGAGCCGCACGACTCCAACGGCTTCTTCGCGTCAGGCGAGGGCAAGGCCGACGCGAAGGGCGAACTCGCGGTGAAGGCCGGAGTCACCGAAGCGCCGGGCGAGAAGCCGTACCGCTACACGCTCGAGGCCGAAGTCACCGACGTGAACCGGCAGTCGGTCGCCGGCCGCGTCGAGGTGATGGTGCACCCCGCGAACTACTACGTCGGTCTGCGCTCGCCGTCGTACTTCCTGAGCGTCGGCACCGAATACGGAATGGAAGCGCTGGTGCTCGACACCGAGGGCAAGCGCGCGAAGGGCAAGAAGACGACCGTCACCATCACCTCGCGCACCTGGAAGTCGGTGAAGCAGAAGGACGCGTCGGGCGGCTTCACCACGGTGAGCGAACCGGTCGAGACCGAGGTCGCGAAGTGCGAGCTCGAGAGCGCCGACGGCGCCGTGCCGTGCAAGTTCAAGCCGGCGAGCGCGGGCTTCTTCATCGTGCGCGGCGCGGTGAAGGACGAGCAGGGTCGCCAGCACTCGTCGTCGATGGGCGTCTACGCGACGGGCAACGATTGGGTGGCCTGGCAGCGCAACGACACCGATCGCGTCGAGCTCGTCACCGACAAGACCTCGTACGACGTCGGCGACGTGGCGCGCGTGCTGATCAAGTCGCCGTACCCCGAGGCGAAGGCGATGTTCACCGTCGAGCGCGAGGGCGTGCTGAGCCGCAAGCTCGTCAACTTGAAGGGCTCGGTGCAGACCATCGACGTGCCGATCACCGAAGACATGGTGCCCAACGTGTTCGCGGGCGTGTTGATCATGCGCCAGCGCGTGAAGGACGGCGGCCTCGAGACCGGTGACGATCCCGGGCGGCCGAACGCGCGCGTCGGTCTCATCAAGTTGAACGTCGAGAAGAAGAGCAAGCGGCTCGCGGTCAACGTGAAGACCGACAAGAAGGACTACCAGCCGCGCGAGAACGTGAACGTGTCGATCGACGTGAAGGACGCCGCGGGCAAGGGCGCCAACGGAGAGGTCACGCTCTACGTCGTCGACGAAGCGGTGCTCCGTCTCACGAGCTACACCGTGCCGGACCCCATCGCGTCGATCTTCCCTGATCGCCCGCTGTCGACTCGCCTCGGTGAACCGCTGATCCACCTCGTGCGCATGCGCTCGTACGGAGAGAAGGGCGAAGACACGGGCGGTGGCGGCGGTGATGGCACCGGCGGCGGCATTCGCTCGCAGTTCAAGACCACGGTGCTCTTCAACCCCACGCTCGAGGTGAAGGACGGCGTGGCCACCACCAGCTTCGCGTTGCCCGACAACCTCACCGCGTTCCGCATCATGGCGGTGGTGATCACCCAGACCGATCGCTTCGGCTCGGGGGAAGCCAGCGTGCAGGTGAACAAGCCGGTGATGGCGCTGCCGGCGTTGCCGCGCTTCGCGCGCGTCGGTGACTCGTTCGAAGCGGGCGTGGTGGTGCACTCGCACGGCACGTCAGCGGGTGAAGTGACCGTCACCGCGAAGGTCGAAGGAGGCGTCGCGCTCGACGGTCCCGCCGAGCAGAAGGTGGTGATCAACGAGGGCGCTCCGAAGGAAGTGCGGTTCAAGTTCAAGGGCGTGAAGCCCGGCATCGCGACCTTCGTGTTCAAGGCCACCGGTGGCGGCGCGAGTGACGGCGTGCAGGAAAAGCTGCCGATCGAGCTGCCCGTCGAAGTCGACGCGGTCGCGACGTACGGCGACACGACTGATCAGCGCGTCGAAGGCGTCACTCCGCCCAAGGCCGTGTGGGAAGACCTGGGCGGGCTCACGGTCTCGATGTCGTCGACCTCACTCGGCGGGTTCGATCGCGGCTTCCAGCAGCTGATCGAGTACCCCTACGGCTGCCTCGAGCAGCAGAGCTCGCGCCTCGTGCCGTTCATCGCGTTGCGCGAAATCTCCGGGCAATTCGGAGTGCCCTGGCCGTCGCGCGACCCGAAGAAGGCGGCGGCGAACGACGAGATGAACGCGCTGCTCAACACGTATCTCTTCCCCACGCTCGACGTGTCGGAGCTGAAAGATCCCGACGCGGTCATCAACACCACGGTGAAGAGCATCCTCTCGCTGCAGGAGAGCGACGGTTCGTTCAAGTACTGGTCGAGCTCGATGTGCAGCGACCCGTGGTCGAGCACCTACGCGACGATGGCGTTGTCACGCGCCAAGGACGTCGGCTTCGACGTGCCTGCTGATCGGCTCGCGCGCGCCGAGAAGTACCTGGGCAACGTGGTCGGCGGAAACTGCGGCGGCTGCTGGACGTCGCTGTACTGCGGTGACGAGACGCGCGTGTTCGCGGCCTACGTGCTGGCGCGCATGAAGAAGCCGAAGGCGTCGTCGTACGCCGAGTTCTACGCCAACCGGAACAAGCTCTCGCTCTTCAGCCGCGCGCTGCTGGCGAACGCGATGTTCGTCGGTGGTGGTGATCGCAAGCAGGCCAACGCGCTGCTGCAGGAGATCATGAACAACGCGAAGGAATCGGCGAAGGGCGTGTCGATCGCGGAGATCAATTCGGACACGTACGCGACGCTCTACAACTCCGACACCCGCACGACGGGCGTGGTGCTGCAGGCGCTCACCGACATCCAGCCCGATCACCCGTACGTCGGGAAGATGGCGAAGTACCTCACGGGTGTTCGTCAGGGTGATGGTGATTGGCGCACCACGCAGGAAGCGGCGTGGTCGCTGATGGGCCTCACGCAGGTGCTCCGCACCAAGGAAAAGGACACGCCCGACTTCAAGGCGAGCGTCGCGATGGGCACCGGCGAGTTGATGAGCCTGGCGTTCAAGGGTCGTTCGATGAAGACCACCACGCAGACCATCTCGATGAAGGATCTGATCGCGAAGACGCAGGGCGCCGAACAGAAGATGACCTTCAAGAAGGAAGGAACCGGCGTCCTCTATTACTCCGCGCTGCTCAAGTACGCGCCGAAGGAGCTGCCCACCAAGTCGCTCGACAACGGCCTGTTCGTGCAGCGCTGGTTCGAGCCGTACGCGGGTGGCGGTCAGTCGCTGAAGTTCTTCGCGGGCGATCTGGTTCGCATTCGCGTGCGCGTGGCGTCGAACCAGGAACGGCACTGGGCGGCGTTCGAGGTGCCGTTGCCCGCGGGGCTCGAGCCGGTCGACACGTCCCTCTCCACCACCGCGAAGCTGACGCGCTCGCCCGACGAGGAGACGCGCGACGTCGACTACGACGCGGAAGGTGGCGAAGACGGTGAGGGTGGTTATGCGGACGAGGACGAGGGCCCGAGCAACCCGTGGCTCTATCGCTTCTGGAGCCCGTTCAATCACGTCGAGATGCGCGACAGCCGCGTGATCTTGTTCGCAGATCACCTGCCGCCGGGAGTGCACGTGTCGAGCTTCATCGCGCGCGCGACGACTCCGGGAACGTTCATCTTGAAGCCCGCGCGCGGCGAGCTGATGTACGAGCCCGAGGTCTGGGGCCGGAGCGAGGGCGGCATGTTCACCGTCGAGCTGCCCACCACGGTCTCGCAGAAATGAAACTCCCTCTCCTTGCGAAGCGGGGAGAGGGCCGGGGGAGAGGGGCGGCGACGAGCATGGCTGTTCGTCGCTGCGGCAGCCCTCGTTCCGTTCGCCGCCTTCATCACCGCCCCGCTGCCGAAGTCGATGCTCGACTACGGCAAGGTGACCTCGCTCAAGGTCCTCGATCGCAACGGAGATCTCCTCCGCGAAATCCGCAGTGACGCGGACGGCCGCAGCACGCCGCTGACCAGCTCAGAAATTCCACCGCAGGTTCGCGCCGCGTTCCTCGCAGCAGAAGATCATCGCTTCGAGTCGCACCTCGGCGTCTCACCGACCGCGATCATCCGCGCGGCGCGCCAGAACTTCCGAGCGGGGAAGGTGGTCGCCGGCGGCTCGACGATCACGCAACAGCTCGCGCGCACGCTGGAGCCGCGCGAGAGAACCTTCGCCGGAAAAGTTCAGGAAGCCCTCTGGGCGATGCGCCTCGAAGCGCACCTCTCGAAGGACGAGATCCTCGTGCAGTACCTGAACCGCATTCCGTTCGGGAACAACACGTTCGGCATCGAGGCCGCGTCGCAGCTCTACTTCGGCAAGAAGACCGAGCATCTGTCGCTCGGGCAGGCCGCACTCCTCGCGTCGATTCCGCGCGGGCCGACGGCGTACGACCCGATTCGCCAGTCGGCGCGCGTGGCTGAACGTCGCGCGTGGGTGCTCTCGCGGCTCGAGCTCACGGGTCTGGCGAGCGCCGCCGACGTCGCGACCGCGCGCGCTGAGCCGCTCGATCTCACTCCGTTCGAGCGAACATTCCGCGCGCCGCACTTCGTCGAATACGTGAACGCGAATCTGCGCCAGTGGGGGCTGCAGAACGCGGCGGTGATCGAAACGACGCTCGACGGAGATCTGCAGAGCGAGATCGAAGATCAGATCGCGCAGGAAATCGGCCGGCTGAACGAGCGTCGCGTCAGCTCCGGAGCGGCCCTCGTGATCGACAACGCCACCGGAGAGGTGCTCGCGTACGCGGGCTCGGCCGACTTCTTCAACGGAGAGATCGGCGGGCAGAACGACGGCATTCAGATGAAGCGGCAGCCCGGCTCGGCGCTGAAGCCCTTCATCTACGCCGAGGCGTTCCGGCACGGCTTCACGCCGGCCACGGTGATCCCCGATCTCGACACTTCTTTCTCCGCGCCCAAGGGGAGCTACTCGCCGAAGAACTACGACCGTCGTCTGCACGGCCCGGTGCGCGCGCGAGAGGCGTTGGCGAATTCGTACAACGTCCCCGCGGTGCGTGTGGCCGACGAGGTCGGGCTCGATCGTGCGCTCGAGGTGCTGCACCGCGCGGGTTTCACGCTGCCGGCGTCGGCTGATCACTATGGCCTCGGCATCGTGCTCGGAAACGGAGAGGTCTCGCTGTGGGAAGCGGCGCGCGCGTACTCCGGACTCTCGCGTGGCGGAGTGGTGCGGCCGTTGATCGCCGTTCGCCGCGCGTGGACCGCCGACGGAACCGAGCTGCCGATTCCGCGGGAGCTGAAGCCGCGGCGGTTCGCCGACTCGCGCGCCGTGGCGCTCGTCACGCACATCTTGAGCGACAACGCTGCCCGCGCACGCGCCTTCGGGCTCGACAACGCGTTGCGACTGCCGTTTCCCGCGGCGGCGAAGACGGGCACCTCGAAGGGCTACAGCGACAACTGGACGGTGGGCTTCACGAAGGAGATCACCGTGGCGGCGTGGGCCGGAAACTTCGACGGCACGCCGATGATTCAGGTGTCGGGCATCACCGGCGCAGGGCCGATCTTCAAGCGCGTGATGACGCGCGCGATGGACGACGTGCGCCCCGAGCCGCTCGTCGATCGCACCGGGCTCGAGTCGGCGCGCATCTGCCCGCTGAGCGGTGGCCTCGCGGGCGAGACCTGCCCGGCCGCGATGGAAGAACTGTTCGTTCCCGGCACCGCTCCGACACATCAGTGTGAGATGCACCGCGCGCTCGCGGCCGATCTCTCGCCGGAACTCCGCGCCCAGTGCATGCGTCTCGCGGCGTCGGAAGGCCGGCTGGCCGACCTCGGGCTCGACTTCTACGACTGGGCGAAGAACGAGGGCTTGTCGAGCGAGCCGTGGCTGGCGGCGGTCTGCATGGGCGAGGGCTCGGACACCCGCTCGCGTGTGCTGCACCCGCTGCAGGGCGGAGAATTTCTGCTGATCGCCGATCTCCCGCTCGCTGATCAGGCGATCCCGGTTCGAGTGCGCGCTCCGGCATCAGCAGCGCCGCTCGCGGTCTTCGTCGACGGAACGCGCGCGCTCGAGTTGCAGCCGCCGTTCACCGGTCGAGTGCCCGCGACGCAGGGCGCGCACGTCCTCGAAGTGCGCGATTCCCGCGGTGAGTTGATCGATCAGGTGAAGTACGTCGTTCGACGCTGAGGCACCGTCGACGACGTCAGCGGTCGCTGAGAGGAGCCCATGAAATCCTCGTTCAAAGAATTTCTCAGTTCGATGCCTGCGATCGAAGTCCCGCGCCGCAGCCCGCAGCGGCGGTTTGTCGGTCTCGATTGGGCGGCGGACGCAAAGAACCGAGGCTTCGTCGACCTGCACGAACGCGAAGGCGCGCTGACGGTCGCCCACGCGTTCGTCGGCATCAGTGATGATGAGGCGCGAGTACTTCTGAGTGCTCCGCAGCTCACGATCGGTGTCGACACGCCGTTCGGGTGGCCAATCCAGTTCACCAATTTTGCGAAGCAGTGGACGCCGACCGGTGCGAGCGCTTCGCCGCCGTCGAGAGACGACTTCGCTTGGAGAATGACCGATCAGTTCGCAAAGACGAGAACTGAGAAGACCCCGCTCTCGGTCTCTTCAGACCGGCTCGCGCTTTGTTCGCGAAGTTGGATGCAGGTTCTCGCTTCCTCGAATGCTTCGGCTCGAGTCGATGTAGGCCAGCGTTCGTCCCGACACGGCGCAATCTTCGAGGTGTACCCCGCAGCGACTCTTTTGCTCGTCGCGAACGAGTCGTTCGAAACGGCGAAGTTCAAGACCTCTCGCATCGTTCGTCGAAAGGCGCTCGCCGCAATCCGAAAGCGCTTCGCGATCAGCTCCCGCTTCGAGCTCGAGGGCGACACCGACAAAGACTCTCACGTCGCGGACGCGTTCCTCGCAGCCCTGACGACCGCGATCTACGCCGGTGCAATTGCGGGCTGGACCGTCATGACGCCAAACGCAGAGCAACGAGCGGTGGCGATGAGTGAAGGCTGGATTTTTCTGCCCGAACGTCGCGAGGGAGCTGAGACTCAGGGCTGAGGCGCCTGCTGGCCCGCGGCCTTCGCGGCTTCCTCGGCCTTCTTCTTCTTTTCCTGCCGCCACGAATCGACGAACAGAATGCCGATGCCGACCAGAATCGCGATGTCGGCCACGTTGAACACGCCGGTGCGAATCGCTGACGAGCCGAAACCCAGGTTCATGAAGTCCACCACGCTGCCGTCGAAGCGCGCGCGATCGACCCAGTTCGAGAACCCGCCGCTCGCGATCAACGCGTACGAGCCGCACTGCAGCTGATCGATCTTCACGTTGGTCAGCGCGTAGATCGACAGCGCCAGCAACAACGCGCCCACGCCGATGGTCAGCACCCAGTACCGCGCTTGCGGAGGCAGCTGCGCGCCCAACGACAAGAACGCACCCTCGTTGGTCGCGTACTGCAGCCGAATCGAGTCACCCAGCCACGTGCGCGCCGGAGTGCCCTTCAGGTACGCCGTCGCCAGCTGCTTGGTCCATTGATCGACCACGATCTGGCCGATGAAGACCGTCAGAAACAGAGGCAGGCGCTTGAGCAGCAGATTCACGCTCACGCACTTGCCAGATCAGAACGTGCCTGTCACGGCCAGCCCGGTCCCCGTCGGCACCACGCGCGCCTGAATCGGGCCCACGGTTCCGTGCAGGAAGGTCGGCATCAGCACGCCGACGGCCACTCCGAGCGACGAGCCGAGCAGCACGTCGGTCGCCCAGTGCTTGTCAGCCGCGAGGCGGAAGATCGCCGTCGTCGCCGCCATCGGTATTCCCGCCAGCCACGTCAGCCACCACAGCCGATAACCGCGCAGCTTCGCGATGGTCGCTGCCGACGAGACCGTCGCGAACGCGAACAGCGAATGCCCGCTGAAGAACGACAGATTCGCATCGGCGGGATCCGAAGCATCAGCCAGCAATTCCGGACTCGCGCCCACCGTGAACGGCCGCCCGCGCCCCACGGCGAACTTGGTGATCTGATTCACCATCTGCCCGGCGAACACCGTCTCCAGCATCAACACCACGTCGACCGGGAACGCCTCGAGGAACACGCCGTCGTGCAGCGAATAGAACGCGTCGAGCGCCACCACCGTCAGCGGCAGTGCCACCAGGCCCAGCACGTTGCTGGCGATGTGAAAGTCGCGATTGCCCTCGGCGCTCGGCAACTGCAGCGGGAAGAACGATGAGCGCACCGCCACGTCGAAGGTGTTCGTCGCGCACCAGCGACATTCCTTCGGCGCCAGCGGCTTCTTGAGCACGAACTCCGACAACGCCCAGGCCCCCACCAACCCGCCCGCAACCGGCAGATCGATGCGTGGGTCCCACCGCAATTTCTGCGGGCTCTGGGCCATGACGAGACTCACGACCAGCGCGCTCAGCATGCGGTCAGCCTCTCACTAAAAATCAGGTCCGCACATCGCTTTCACCGAGCGCGCGCCTTGTGTATGTCGAGCGCGAAATGCGCACCGAAACCACCGAAGTCGTGATCACCGGCGCGGGCCCCTCGGGCTCGATCGCCGCCGGCATTCTCCGCAAGCTCGGCCGCAAGGTGCTGGTGCTCGAGCGCGAGACCTTCCCGCGGTTTTCGATCGGCGAGTCGCTGCTCCCGCAGACCATGCAGTACATCGAAGAAGCGGGAATGCTGCAGGACGTCGTCGAAGCCGGCTTCCAGTACAAGAACGGCGCTTCGTTCAGCCGTGGCGACAAGCACACGGAGTTCGACTTTCGCGACAAGTTCACGAATGGCTGGGGCACCACCTACCAGGTGCAGCGCGCGAAGTTCGACCAGGTCCTCGCCACCGCCGCCGAGAAGAAGGGCGCCGAGGTGCGCTTCCGCCACGAGGTGAAGTCGGTCGACGTGAGCGGCTCGCCGAAGCTCACCGTGAAGAACAACGACACCGGTGAGGAATACGCCGTCGAGGCGAAGCTGATCCTTGACGCGAGCGGCTTCGCGCGGCTGCTCCCGCGTTTGCTCGAGCTCGAGCGGCCGTCGAACTTCCCCGTGCGGCAGGCGTTCTTCACGCACGTCGAAGATCGCATCCCCGCGAAGGGCGGCTTCGATCGCAACAAGATCCGCGTGGCGATCCACCCGGAGCATGTCGACGTCTGGTACTGGGTGATTCCGTTCTCCGACGGCCGGTGCTCGCTGGGCGTGGTGGCGGAAGCCGCGTTCCTCGACAAGTACCAGGGCGACGAGACGAAGAAGCTCCAGACGCTGGTGAACGAAGACCCGAACCTGCGCGAGCTCTTGAAGAACGCGGTGTGGGACACGCCGGCCCGCACGCTCCGCGGCTACGCGTCGAACGTGAAGCAGCTGTGCGGCAAGGGCTACGCGCTGCTCGGCAACGCGGGTGAGTTCCTCGACCCCGTCTTCAGCTCCGGAGTCACCATCGCCATGACGTCCAGCTCGCTCGCCGCGAAGTGCGCGCACCGTGAGCTCAACGGCGAGACCGTGAACTGGGAAGAGGACTACGCGATGCCGCTCAAGCGTGGCGTCGACTCGTTCCGCGCGATCGTCGAGGCCTGGTACGCGGGCGGCTTCCAGAAGGTGATCTTCCACCCCAAGCCGAGCGTCGACGTGCGGCGGATGATCTGCGCCATTCTCGCGGGCTACGCGTGGGACCAGAAGAACCCCTACGTCGCCGAACCCAAGCGTCGCCTCAACGTGCTGGAGCAGCTGTGCGACGCTGCGTGATGGTGCTGGCGCTCGCGCTCACCAGCGCGTGCGTCACCGCTCCGAAGCCGAAGCCCGAAGGCGATGATCTGCTGCTCAAGCTGAGCCCGAAGTCGCTCGGCCGTGAGCTGCAGCTCGCGCAGCGCATCACCGTGCTCCGCGGCGCCGAGAAGAAGTCCTTCGACGCGCAGCTCGAGGTCGACGACGCCGAAGTTCGCATCGCCGCCGTGGCGCTCGGCCAGACCGTCGCCTCGCTGAAGTGGGACGGCAAGAGCCTGCAGAAGGAAGTCTCGACCCACGTGCCCGAGGCCATCACCGCCGATCGAATTCTCTCCGACGTGCAACTGGCATGGTGGCCGGCCGACGCGATTCGCGCCGCGCTCCCGAATGACTACGCGCTCACCGAAGACGGCGGCACGCGCACGCTCTCGAGAAATGGCACGGGGCTGGCGCGCATCGAATACGTCGGCACTGCGCCGGCGTGGCAGCACGTTCGTCTGGCTCACCTGAAGTACGGCTACGAGCTCGACATCGAATCGGTCAATCTCGCGCAGCCATGAACTTCTTCCTGAATCAGCTCGGCGTGACCTGCGCGCTCGGCACCGGGAAGGACGAGGTGCGTGCAGCGCTCTTCGCGCCGCGCCCCAGCGGAGTGGCCACCACCACCTTCTTCTCCGCCGATCGCCCGCTCGCGCTCGGCCGCATTCACGCCGTGCTGCCGTCGCTCGACCACCACCCGATTCCGCTCCGCAGCCGCAACAACGGGTTGCTGCTGCTCGCGCTCTCGCAGATCCGCTCCGCCGTCGATCTCGCCATCGCCCGCCACGGCCCCGCGCGCGTCGGTGTCATTCTCGGCACCAGCACCTCGGGCATCGGAGAAGGCGAGCTGGCGATCGACGCGCACGTGAAGTCGAACACCGTTCCTCCCGCGTACGACTACCGCCAGCAGGAACTCGGCTCTCCGGCGATCTTCCTCGCGCGTGAACTCGGCGTGGCGGGCCCGACGGCGGTCATCTCGACGGCGTGTAGCTCGAGCGCCAAGGCGATGGCGTCGGCCGCGCGTTGGCTCACCGCGGGCCTCGTCGACGCGGTGGTGGTCGGTGGCGGTGACTCGCTGTGCCGCTTCACCATCGCCGGTTTCAGCTGTCTCGACTCGGTCAGCGCCGAGCGCTGCAACCCGATGAGCAAGAACCGCAAGGGCATCAACATCGGTGAGGCCGCGGCGCTCTTCCTCATGTCTCGTGAGGAATCAGCCGTGCGGCTCGCGGGGTGGGGCGAGACCAGCGACGCGCACCACATGTCGGCTCCGGAACCGAGCGGCCGTGGCGCCGCCGACGCGATGACCCTCGCGCTGCAGCGCGCGCAGCTGAAGGCGGGCGACATCGGTTACGTGAACCTCCACGGCACGGCGACGCCGCACAACGACGCGATGGAAAGCAAAGCCGTCGACGCGGTGCTCGGCCGTGAGGTGCTCGTCAGCTCCACCAAACCGCTCACCGGCCACACCCTCGGCGCAGCCGGCGCACTCGAAGCCGCCATCTCGTGGCTCACGCTCACCGACGACAAGGGCCGCCTCCCTCCGCACTGGTTCGATGGCGAGCGCGACCCCGAGCTGCCCGAAATTCCGCTCGTGAAGAGCGGCCAGACCGGTCGCCCGCGCGCGGTGCTCAGCAACTCGTTCGCGTTCGGCGGCAGCAACGCCTCGCTCGCGCTGGTGCGCTCATGAAGAAGCTGCGCCCCGTCACCGACCTCGTGCCGCACCGCGCCGGCATGTTGCTCATCGACGAGCTGATCGACGACAGCTTCGAAGTGGTGAAGGCCGCGGTCACGATTCGGCCCGATCACCTCTTCCTTCAGCCGCAGGGCATGCCGGCGTGGGTCGGCGTCGAGCTGATGGCGCAGACCGTCGCCGCGTGGGCGGGGCTGCGTCGCCTCGAACGCGGAGAGCAGATTCAGCTCGGCTTCCTCCTCGGCACGCGAAAGTACGAGTGCGAGGTTCCGTTCTTTCCCATCGGCGCGCGGCTGATCATGAGCGCCCGCCAGGAACTGGTGTCGGAGCAGGGCCTCGCGGTCTTCATCTGCACCATCGAGTTGAACGGCAAGACGATCGCCAACGCGAGCGTGAATGCCTTCCAACCGCCCAACGTTCAGGACTTCTTCGAGGGTCTCCGCAATGAGTGACACCGTGCTGGTCACCGGCTCGAGCCGCGGCATCGGCAAGGCGATCGCCCTGCGCTGCGCGAAAGACGGCTTCGACGTCGTGGTGCACTGCCGTTCGCGCGTCGACGAAGGCAAGGCGGTGGTCGATCAGATCACCGCGCTCGGGCGCCAGGCGCGGCTGCTCAGCTTCGACGTCAGCGATCGCAAGGCCGCGCGCGAGGCGCTGGAAGCCGACGTCGAGAAGCACGGCGCGTACTACGGCGTGGTGTGCAACGCCGGCATCGCCCGCGACACGTCGTTCCCCGCGATGACCGAAGAAGACTGGGACGGCGTCATCCACACCAACCTCGACAGCATCTACAACGTGCTCCACCCGGTGGTGATGCCCATGGTGCAGCGCCGCAAGCCCGGCCGCATCGTCACGCTCTCGTCGGTGAGCGGCATCATCGGCAACCGCGGGCAGGTGAACTATTCGGCGGCGAAGGCGGGCATCATCGGCGCCACACGTGCGCTGGCGGTCGAGCTCGCCAAGCGCGAGATCACCGTGAACTGTGTGGCACCCGGCCTCATCGACACCGAAATGGTCAGCAAAGAAGTGCAGGAGCACGCCATGGACCTCATCCCCGCCCGGCGGATGGGGAAGCCCGAAGAGGTCGCGCACGCTGTGGCCTTCCTCCTGTCCCCCGAAGCGTCGTATGTGACGCGCCAGGTGATTTCAGTGAACGGAGGCATGTGCTGATGCGACGCGTGGTGGTGACCGGAATCGGAGCGCTCTCCCCCCTGGGCCACGATTGGCCGACCGTGCTGGCCGCGTTGAAGCGCGCCGAGAACGTCGTGCAGCAGATTCCCCAGCTCGGCGAATACGAAGGCATGCTGACGCGCCTCGGTGCGCCCGTCGCGCCGTACCAGCTCGACGAGAAGGGCTACGGCCGCAAGCAGACGCGCTCGATGGGCAAGGTGGCGATCATGGCCGTGCGCGCGAGTGAGATCGCGCTGCGCGACTCGGGCCTCCACGGCTCTCCTGAATTGAAGAGCGGCATGATCGGCGTCTCGTACGGCTCGTGCTCCGGCTCGCCGCAGGCGCTCGGTGACTTCGAGCGCATGTTCAGCGGCAAGACCACCGCCGGCATCACGGCCAACACGTACTTGAAGATGATGTCGCACACCGCGCCGGTGAACATCGGCGTGTACTTCGGGCTCACCGGCCGCGTGCTCACCACCTCGAGCGCCTGCACCTCGGGCAGCGCGGGCCTGGGTCACGCCTTCGAAGCGATTCGCTGGGGCGCGCAAGACGCGATGCTCGCCGGCGGCTCGGAAGAGTTCGACCCCACGCAGGTGGCGATCTTCGACACGCTCTTCGCGACCAGCACCACCAACGACGCTCCGAAGAAGACGCCGCGGCCGTTCGACACCGCGCGCGACGGTCTGGTGCTCGGTGAAGGCGCGTGCACGCTGGTGCTCGAAGCGCTCGAGCACGCGAAGGCGCGCGGCGCGAAGATCTACGCCGAGCTGGTCGGCTTCGGCACCAACAGCGACGGCACGCACGTCACCAACCCGCAGGCCGCGACCATGGCTCAGGCCATGCGGCTCGCGCTGCGCGACGCCAAGCTGCCTCCCGAGGCGATCGGCTACGTGAACGCGCACGGCACCGCCACGCCGCAAGGTGACGTCGCCGAGACCACCGCCACGCACGAGGTGTTCGGCGAGCGCATGCCGATCTCGTCGCTCAAGAGCTACATGGGCCACACGCTCGGTGCCTGTGGTGCGCTCGAGGCGTGGATGACGATCGAGATGCAGCGCGAGAAGTGGGTCTGCCCGACCGTGAACCTCGAGAACATCGACCCCAAGTGCGCGCCGCTCGACTACGTGCGCGGCGAGGGCCGGAAGATCGACTCCGAGTTCGTGATGACGAACAACTTCGCGTTCGGTGGCATCAACACCTCGCTGATTTTTCGTCGCTGGGCGAACTGACGCAGGTTTTTCGCGGCTCGCCGCGCACGCCGCGGGGTGATTGCGCGGCGCGGGGTTTGCTCTGACTTCAGGGCATGAACCTCCAGATCAAAGACGTGATGACCCCCACGCCGCACACCATCGGCATCGGGTTGTCGCTGGCCGACGCGGCGCGCGTGATGAAGAAGTACGAGATCCGCCACCTGCCGGTGCTCGACAGCGGCGCGCTCGTCGGAGTGCTCACCGATCGCGACGTGAAGCTGCTCAGCTCGATCTCTCCGCTCGACCCGTCGTGCATCCTCGTCGAGGACGCGATGACTCAAGCGCCGTGGATGGTGACTCCGCGCAAGACGGTGTCGGAGGTCGCGCGCGAGATGGCGAAGAAGAAGATCGGCTGCGCGGTGGTGCTCGACCCGAATGAACGCGTGATCGGCGTCTTCACCACCATCGACGCGCTGAACGTGCTGGCGGGCGAGCCTCGCAAGAAGCGCAGCAAGGCCTGAAGGTCAGCCCGAGAAGCCGGACGGCGCGTAGCCGGGCAATGGCGGCGCGAGACGCTGTCGGTCGCTCAGCTCGCGCTGCAGCTTGCCGATCTCGGTGTTGATGCGTTCGCGATCGCCGACCGCGTTCACCAACAGCCAGATGCCGACCACCGCCAGCGGCGCGCCGATGCTCAACGCGACGATGCCCATCACCCAGATGGGTACGGTGTTCGCTGCCACGCCGAGCGCCGTGTAGAAGCCGCCGGCGATCGCCAGACCACCTCCCGACGCGACGAGCGCGATGCCTCCGCCGATGCCGGGGCGCATGCGCTTCAACGCCGCGATGTCGACCTGCAGCTGCTGCGCTGACGCCGGTGCTTCCGGGGGCGGCGCGTAGATCGGCGGTGGAACGTCGGCTTGCGCCAACAAATACGCCGACCGCGGCGTACCGCTGATCGAAGGAGCCTGCGCGAGCAACAGAGTCACCGAGAGCGACAGCGTGAGCACGAAGCGAAGCTACCCGTTAGCGACCCAGCTGCGGAAGGCGCGTCAACAAAGAGCGCAATTCCGGTTCCAGCGCGCGGTCTTCGATGAGTGGCTCGAAACCGATCTGTTCGGCGAAGGCCAACACGCTCGCCGGGAGCTTCGCGCCACTGCGCTGCTTCAAGAACACCGCCTGCCGCGTGGTGACGAGGTGCGCGGCGGCGACCTGCTCGGTGAGCTCGATCACCCGCAAGGCATCGCGCGCCGAGATGGTGCCCATGCTCACCTTGTCCTGGTTGTGGCACTCGGTGGAGCGGCTGAAGACCGACGCCGGCATGGTGTTCTTGAGCGCCTCGGCGGCCCACGACGACGCGCCGATCTGCAGCGCCTTCAAGCCATGCGAGATCGCCGCGCGGTGACCGATGGCGCCCGTGAGGTTGGCGGGCAGACCGTGGTTGAAGCGCGCGTCGACCAGCAGCGCGATCTGCCGGTCCATCAGGTCGGCGAGGTTGGCGATCACGTTCTTCAACGTGTCCATCGCGAGGGCGACGTGACCTCCGTAGAAGTGGCCGCCGTGCATCACGCGGCCCGTGTCAGGGTCGATGAGCGGGTTGTCGTTCGCCGAGTTGAGCTCGTTCTCGACCAGCGAGCGCAGGAAGGGCAGGGCGTCTTCCACCACGCCGATCACGTGCGGCGCGCAGCGGATCGAGTAGCGGTCCTGCAGCCGGCTCTCGCCCTTCTCGAGCCCCTCGAGCGCCTGGCGGATCCACCCGGCGGCGCGCTGCTGACCTTCGTGCGGTTTCGCCTGGAACAACTTCTCGTCGAAGTGGTGCGGGTTGCCGCCCATCGCCGCCGACGCCAGCGCGGTGAGCTTCGCGGCGAGCTTCGAGAGGTTCTGCGCGCGCTCGAACGCGAGGCACGCGATGCCGGTCATGACGGCCGTGCCGTTCATGATCGCCAGGCCCTCTTTGGGGCGCAACCGCAGCGGCGTGATGCCGCGTTCCTTGAACACCTCGGCCGTGGGGCGACGCTGCCCGTCGATCATCACGTCGCGCTCACCGCACAACACGGCGGCGACGTAGGAAAGCGGAGTGAGATCGCCGCTCGCGCCCACCGAGCCTTCCTGCGGAATCACGGGGAGGATGTCGTCCTTCAACAAGCGCTCGAGGCCGCTCAACAACGGCAACGAGACGCCCGAGTAGCCCTGCACCAGCGACTGCAACCGCGCCGCGAGGATGGAGCGCGTCTGCGGGGCGTCGAACAGCTGGCCGAGGCCGACGCCGTGGTACGTGAACAAGTGGTGCGGCAGCTCGGGCACCAGGTCGGCGGGCACGGGTACGGTGACCGAGTCGCCGTAGCCGGTGGTCACTCCGTAGATGACGCCCTTCTCGGCGAGCGTGCGCGCGACGTGATTGGCGCCGGCGTCGATGCGGGCGCGGAACTTCGAGTCGGTCGAGAGAACGGCGCTCGCTTCGCGGCGAGAGAGGGCGGCGACGTCTTCGACCTTCAAGCGCGTGCCGTCGAACGTGATCTGCTGCGTCATCGCGCGGCGCTCGTAGCGTGGAGCGACACGCGATACAAACCATCGTTCATGCAGAGCCTCCAGCGAATGCACGAGCACGCAAACGGAGTGCAGGGCCGCAGCAGTGCCCCCCTCTCCCCTCGGGGAGAGGGTCGGGGTGAGGGAGCCCGGGCCGCCGCAGCCCTCTTGCTGCTCGCGCTGACATTCTCCGCCTGCTCCGCGAGAACCTCCGGCGCGATCAAGAAGCAAGCCGCCGCCGACCTGCAGTGCTCCGAAGGCCAGGTGCACGTCAGCGCGATCAACAAGCGCCAGGGCCAGTACCTCGCCGAGGCCTGCCAGCGCCGCGCGGTCTACAGCTACACGAAGCAGAACGGAGTGGTCCGCCTCTCCGAAGTCGAAGGTCCCGCCGCGACGCCCGCGCCGGTCGGCGGTCAACCGGTGGTGATGATGCCGCCCGCGACCACCGACAGCACGACGCAGCCGCCGCCTCCACCGCCGCCTCCGCCACCCACGCCCTGACATGATCCACACGCTCGTCGCCGTCCTCGCGCTCGCGCAGGCCCCGACTGATCTGGACGCCGGTCTCAGCGATCCAGCCGACGCTGGTGTCGTCACCGAAGCGCCTGATGCCGGGCCGGTGATCGTCCCTCCGCGCGCCGAGTGCACGGGCACGCCGCAGTACCCGACGTCCGAGCGCGCCAGCGGTGTGCACGGCGTCGTCACGCTGCGCATCACCATCAGCCCCGATGGCGGCGTGGGTGAGACGAAGATCACCAGCTCTCCGGGTGAAGCGTTCGATACCGCCGCGCTCGCGTCGATCGCCAACTGCAAGCTCGTCCCCGCGACGGTCGACGGCGTGCCCGCTCCATCGATCATCGAGATGAACGTCGAGTTCGTACCGCCCGTGCAGCCGTGGACGCTGACCGGCGACGTGGTCGGCGAGAACGGCGAAGCGCTCGGCGAGGCGACGGTGAGCTTCGGTGGTCAGTCGATGAAGACCGACGCGGCGGGAAAATTCTCGCTCACCTTCGACGAAATCCCCGCGGGTGACGGCTGGGCCACGGTCGACAAAGAGGGCTACGCGCTCAAAGGTTTCCCCGAGACGTTCAAGAGCGGTCAGACCACGCGCGTGCGCTACTCGCTGGTGAAGCGCGCCGCGTTCGAGACGCGCGTCGAGGGCAGCAAGTTGCTCCCCTCGGTGCCCGACGCCGACAAGTCGCCGCAGGTCAGCAAGTTCTCGCTCACGCGCGCCGACATCAATCGCACGCCCGGCGCGCTCGAAGACATCACCCGCGTCGTGCAGCAACTCCCCGGAGTGGCCGCCGACCCCGATCTCCTCGCCAACTTCTTCGTGCGCGGCGGTGGGCCCGACGAGACGATCGTGTTCATCGACGGCGTGCCGCTCAGCAACCCGTACCACCTCGGTGGCTTCGCCTCGATCATCAACCCGATGCTGATCGAGTCCGCCGACTTCTACGCGGGCGCAGCTCCGGCGCGGTACGAGCCCGCGCTCTCCGGCGTGCTCGACGTGAAGTACGTCCGCGGAGACACCAAGAAGGTCAAGGTCGTCGCCGACGTCTCGATGCTCACCGCGAAGGTGAAGGCCGAGATTCCGCTCTTCATCGACGGGCTGAGCGCCGTGGTCAGCTTCCGCCGCAGCTACTTCGAGGCGTACTTCGCGGTGCTGAAGGCCGTGAAGCTCTTCGGCCAGAACGTGGTCGCGCCCGACATCACCGAAGGTTTCGCGCGCGTGTCGTACCGCCGCGGAAAACACCTCACGATGTTGACGTTCACGCACGCGTCCGACGGCTTCAACTTCATCGTGAAGCCGGGCGAAGAGGTGATCATCAACTTCGCGGGCGATCTGAAGATCAGCAACACCGCGCAGATCGTCAGCCTGCGCCACGAGATCGATCTCGCCGGCGATTCAGAGCTCAGCTTCACCGCGGCGTACCTGCGAGATCAGAGCGCCTTCGACGTGCAGGGCACCATCGATCTCGCCACCGCCGCCTTGCGCAACGACGTGCTCGCGCGCGGAGATCTGAAGTGGGTCTTCAGCAAGCAGAACCGGTCGGCGTTCGGCGTGCAGTACGCGTGGCGGCAGACCAACCTCACCGGCACCGTCGCCGACGGTCGCTCGATTCCTCCGTGGGCGCGCGAGCCGATCGTCGACAACCACCGGCCGGCGCTCGCCATCAGCCCGTCGCTCACGCGCAATCTGCTGTCCGCCTACGCCGAGCACACCTTCCGGCCCATCGAAGCCCTCGCGTTCGAAGGCGGAGGCCGCGCGCAGTACGACGTCACGCAGGCTCAGTTCACGGGCTCACTGCGACTCGCCGGAGCGCTCACGCTGCCCACGCTCACGGTGCTCAAGGCCAGCGCTGGCACCGTGCTGCAACCCATTCAAACGCCGCTCGCGCTCGACCCGACCTTCGGCAACCCGAAGCTCTCGCCCGAGCAGACCACCTCGCTCATCGTCGCCATCGAGCAGCCGCTGCCCTTCGAAGCGCTGGTCAAAATCGAAGGGTGGACCAAGTGGGCCGCCAACCTGGTGGTGAACCCCGACACGAAGCAGGGCGTGGACGATCGCATCGCGGCCGGGCTGCCCGCGTACACCAACGGCGGCACCGGCTTCGCGTACGGCATCGACGCACTGATCTTCGGCCGCACGAAACAGTTCTCGTACAACGCCGGCATCGGAGCGCTCCGCGCCGATCGCACCAACCCGCTCGCTGCCACGCGCATGACGTACCCCGTGCAGTGGGAACAACAATTCACGCTCGGTGGTGGCGTGTCGTGGTCTCCCAACTCGCACTGGCTGGTCACCGCCCGCGCCAACTTCCGCACCGGCCGGCCGTACACGCCGATCTCCACCTTCGTCCCCGACCCGACCAACTCGTTCTGGGTGCCCGAATACGGCCGCACCTCGGGCGAGCGCTACCCGTTCTTCTTCGAGCTCGGCCTGCGCGGTGAGCACCGCTTCCAGTGGGGCCCGCTGCAGATGGCGCTCTACGCAGAGGTGCTCAACGTCACCAACACCATGAACGTCTTCAGCTGGGTCTACGGCGAAGGCGACTTCGTCAACGGCGTACAGCCCAATCAGGGGAAGTTCCTGCACCTGCCGATTCGGCCGTTTTTGGGCATTCGCGGCGAGTACTGAGACCCTGTACGTAGATTGTACAATGGTTATACGGGACTTGATGATGACCGCCGGTTCAGGGCAGGTTATGCGCCCGATTCCTTCCACCGTGCGTCTCTCCTTTTCCGTCAGCACCTGGGCTGCGTGGGCTCCTGGCCTCACCTCGAACGAGGCGTGGTTGGCGTGGGCGCGCGACCCGAAGGTGCCGGTGGGGAAGGACACTCCGCCGCTGACCGAGGTGCCCGCGATGCAGCGGCGCCGCGTCGAGAAGATGGGTCGGCTCGCGTTTCAGGTCGCGCAGTGGGCTCAGGGCGAGTCGAAGGGCAGCCCGCTGATCTTCGCCTCGCGTCACGGTGACGTGGGGCGCAGCAAGGAACTGCTCGAGTCGCTCGCGAAGAACGAGCCGCTCTCGCCGACCAGCTTCGCGCTCTCGGTGCACAACGCGATCGGCGCGCAGTACTCGATCATCCGGCAAGACCGCGCTCCGGTCTCGGCGATCAGCAACGGGCGCTACACGCTCGAAGCCGCGGTGCTCGAAGCCGTCACGCAGCTCGCAGAGACCGACGAAGTGCTCCTCGTCGCCTACGAAGCGAGCGTCCCCGAGTTCTACGAGAAGTGGCTCGACGAGCCGCAGAGCGACTTCGCCTTCGCGTGGAAACTGAAAAAGGGAGACCACTTCTCCCTCTCCCTGCGAACGCGGGGAGAGGGTCGGGGAGAGGGGCAGTCCCTGCCCAACACGCTCGAAGTCTTCAAATTCTTCCTGAACGAGTCGGTGAAGGAGTTCACGACCGACACCTGGTCCTGGAGCCGCCCTTCATGACCGAGCTCGCCCTCGAGAAAGAAGAGCCGGAAACCCTCGGCCTCCGCCTCAACCGCTACTGGCGCATCTTCGCCACGGGCATCTGCTTCACCGCCTTCGGCATCGCGGGCCTGTGGCTCCTCTGCGCGTTCCCTTTCCTGCTGCTCATTCTGCGCAACCCGAAGACCCGCACCCGCGTCTCGCGCAAGATCGTCCACGCCTGGTTCAACTTCTTCATCGGCATGATGCGCGTGCTCGGCGTGCACACCTACGAGATCCACGGCATCGAGAAGCTGAACCGCAAGGGCCTCTTCATCCTCGCCAACCACCCGTCGCTGGTCGATGTGGTGTTCCTGCTGTCGCTCGTCCCAAACGCCTCAGCCGTCGTGCGCAGCAATCTGCTCCGCAACCCGTTCATTCGCGGGCCGGTGCTCGCCGCGCGCTTCGTGACCAACGAAGAGGGCATGGCGCTGGTCGAAGACTGCCGCTCGCACTTCGAAGATCACGACACGGTGGTGGTCTTCCCTCAGGGCACGCGCACTCCCGAGAGCGGAGAGATCGTCTTCCGCCGCGGCGCCGCCAACGTCGCCATTCGCTGCAAACAGAACATCACGCCGGTCACCATTCGCTGCGAGCCGCGGGGGCTGGCCCGGTATCAAAAGTGGTACCAGGTCGCTCGTCGCAGAATGCATTTCACCATCCGCGTTCACGACGATCTTCAGGTAGAGAAGTTCCTCGAACCGGGCTTGGCAGAGCCCGTCGCCGTTCGGCGTCTCAACTCACATCTCGAAGCTTTTTTTGCGCAGGAGTCAGGCCGTGCAACCGCTTGAGCAGGAAATCGCGCAGTTCATCATCGACACCCTCAACCTCGAGGACGTGAAGGTCGCCGACATCGATCCCTCGGCGCCGCTCTTCGTGAAGGGGCTCGGCCTCGATTCCATCGACGCGCTCGAGCTCGGAGTCGGTTTGCAGAAGAAGTACGGCATCAAGCTGTCGTCGGACGCTGCTGAGACGCGCAAGCACTTCGCGTCGGTGCAGGCGCTCGCGGCGCTGGTGACCAACCACCGCGCAGGAGTCGTGTCATGACCGTGCAGATGACGAAGGACCAGCTGTTCGCGAAGTGTGTCGACGTGCTCCACGAGACGTTCGACATCCCGAAAGAGAAGATCAAGCCGGAGTCGCGGCTGTACGAGGAGCTCGACATCGACTCCATCGACGCCGTCGATCTGATCGTTCGCATGAAGCCCATGGTCGGCAAGCGGCTGACGCCCGAGGCGTTCAAGGCCGTGCGCACGGTGCAAGACGTGGTGGACGCGCTGCACACGCTCATTCACTCGACCGACGCGGCCTGAACCGTGAGCGCAGGTGCCCCGAGTCATGCCGGGCGCAATCTGCTCTTTGGGCTGCTGACGTTGTCGTACCCGCTGGCGATCTGGCTCCTCGGTGATCGCGTCGAGCCGCGCTGGCTGGCGCTCTCGCTCGTTCTGCTCGGAGCGCTGCGTCTCGCCGCGAGCGGTCAACGGTTGTGGATCGCGCTCGCGCTGGGCGCCTTCGCGCTCGCGGCCGTGTCAGGCGTGCTCAACGTCGGCTGGCCACTGCGCTGGTACCCGGTGTTCGTGAATGGCGCGCTGCTGACGCTCTTCGCCGTGACGTTGAAGAAGGGCCCGCCGATGGCGGAGCGGCTGGCGCGCATGCGTGAGAAGGAACTGCCGCCACACGCCATCGAGTACACGCGCAAGGTCACCATCGCGTGGTGTTTCTTCTTCGTGGTGAACGGTTCGATCGCGGCGGCGACGACGGTGTTCGGAACCGATCAACAGTGGGCGCTCTACAACGGCGGCCTCGCCTACGTGGCGATGGGCATCTTCGCTGGAGCGGAGTTCTTCATTCGCATGCGAGTGAGAAAAGCCCACGAAGCCGAAATCTCCCTCTCCCCCGCAGGGAGAGGGTCGGGGAGAGGGCCCGTCCATCATGAAGCGAGTCGCGCTCTACGCCGAAGATCGTCAAGTCTTCCTGTCTGCGCTGACGAGCGCGTGGTCGCGAGGCGAGCAAGTGGTCCTCCCGGGAGACGTACTCCCCGGCACCCTCGCCGCACTCGCGCCGCACGTCGACGAGTACGTCGGCGACTTCCCGAACGCGAAGAAGCTCGAGGTGACGAAGCCGCTCCCGCGTTGGGACTCGTTCGATCGCGAGCTCGAAGGCGTGGTGGTCTTCACCAGCGGCAGCACCGGAGCGCCGACGCTCATCACCAAGAAGCTCCGTCAGCTCTTCGACGAAGTGGTGACGCTCGAGAGCACCTTCGGTCAGTCGTTCTCGGCCGACGCGATGCACGTGAGCACGGTGTCGCACCAGCACATCTACGGCCTGCTGTTCGCGGTGTTGTGGCCGTACGTGACGAACCGCCCGCTCGCGACGCGCCGTCTCGAATACCCGGAAGAACTCGAGCAGGCGTTGCGCGCCGGCCCGTCAATCTTGATCAGCAGCCCGGCGCACCTGAAGCGCTTGCCGGAAGGTCGTCGCTGGTCGACGCAGGTGCAGTCGGTCTTCTCGAGCGGCGGCCCGCTGACGCCCGATGGAGCAGAGCGCGCGATCGAAGTGCTCGGTCATTCACCGAAGGAAATCTTCGGCAGCTCCGAGACGGGCGGCGTGGCGTGGCGCGAAGGCAACGATCTCCCCTGGCTGCCGATGCGCGGCGTGTTCATTCGAGCCACCGAAGTCGAGTCTCCCTCTCCCCCGCAGGGGAGAGGGTCGGGGAGAGGGCTCTTGGAAGTCCAAAGCCCGCACCTGGCAAGTCAGGGGTTCTTCCGCACCGCCGATCAAATCGAAACGCACGCCGACGGCTCCTTCCGACTCCTCGGCCGAGCCGATCGCATCGCAAAGATCGAAGAGAAGCGAGTCTCGCTCGACCTGATCGAGAAGACGGCGATCGAAACGGGCCTGCTCTCAGCCGCGAAGGTCATCACCATCGAAGGCGCAAGAGTCACGCTCGGCCTCGTCGGAGTCCCCACCAGGCAACTCGATCGCAAAGACCTGATCGATCAACTCAAAGCGGCGCTCGAAAAAGCAGTCGAGCGAGTCGCGATCCCCCGCAAGTTCCGTTTCGTGGAGAAGCTCCCGACCGACGCGCAGGGCAAGGTCACGCAGCCGCTGCTCCTCGCGCTCTTCGCGGAAGAAAAGCAGAAGCCGCTCCGCCCCGATGCGCACTGGCTCGAGCGCACGCCGATTCACGGGGCGCTCGCGATGACGATCACGCCTGATCTGAAGCCGCTCGAAGGTCACTTCCCCGACGTGCCGATCGTCCCCGGAGTGGCGCAGCTCGACTGGGCGATCAGCTTCGCGCGTGATCAGTTCACGATGCCGAGCAACCTGCTCCGCGTCGAAGTGTTGAAGTTCCAGAAGCTCATGCAGCCTGGGCACCAGGTCGCGCTGAGCCTCGACTGGAACGTGGAAAAGACGACGCTCACCTTCAAGTTCACGGCAGAGAAGGGCACGTACTCGAGCGGAAGAGTCGTGTTGAGCGCCTGAGCATGAAACCGGTCGTCGTCATCCCCGTGTACAACCACGAGCACGCGATCGGAGCGGTCGTCGATCAAGTCCGCGCGCAATCGCTCCCGGTGATCCTGGTGGACGACGGCTGCAAGCCGAGCTGCGTGGCGGTGCTGCAGGAACTCGGCAAGCGCGAGCAGGTCACGCTGGTGACGCGCGAGAAGAACGGCGGCAAGGGCGCGGCGGTGATGTCGGGCCTCGAAGCAGCGAACAAGCTGGGCTTCACCCACGCGGTGCAGATCGACGCCGACGGGCAGCACGCGCTGGGAGATCTCCCGAAGTTCTTGAGCGCGGCCGAGAAGAACCCCGACGCCTTCATCAACGGCTGGCCGCAATACGACGCGAGCGTGCCGAAGGCGCGGCTCTACGCGCGCTACCTCACGCACATCTGGATCTGGATCAACACGCTGTCGTTCGCGATCAAAGACTCGATGTGCGGCTTCCGGGTGTACCCGCTGAATCGCGCGCTCGCGGCGATCGTGCCGGGCATCGGCAAGCGCATGGACTTCGACCCCGAGATCGCGGTGCGCATGGTGTGGAAGGGCATCAAGGTGATCAACATTCCGACGGCGGTGACGTACCCGACCGACGGCGTGAGTCACTTCGACGCGCTCTGGGACAACGTGCGCATCAGCGGCATGCACACGCGACTCTTCTTCGGAATGCTGCTCCGTCTCCCCATCCTCCTCTGGAGAAAACTCCCTCTCCCCCGCAGGGGAGAGGGTCGGGGAGAGGGCCCGAAAAGCGAAAGCGAGTGACCATGGCAAAGCCCCCCGCAGGAATCTCAGGCGAGAAAGCCGCAGCCCTCATCTCCGAACAAATCGCCGAGCTCGGCGACGACTGGCGCGGAGCGACGCTCGCGAAAGTGCGAGCCCTGATCCACGCGGCCGACCCTGAGGTGCTCGAAGAAGTGAAGTGGGGCGGAGTCGCGATCTGGTCTCACGACGGCATCCTCACCACCGGAGAGATCTACAAAGCGGCGGTCAAACTCACCTTCGCGAAGGGCGCGTCGCTCAAAGACCCGAAGAAGCTCTTCAACTCGAGCCTCGAGGGCAACACCCGCCGCGCGATCGACCTCAAGCAGACCGACAAGATCAACGAGGCCGCCTTCAAGGCGCTGATCAAAGAAGCCGTCGCGCTCAACACGAGCAAGGCGAAGAAGAAGTAGCTATTCCTGTGAGCGTGTCCGAAGCCCCTGCCAGAACGACGCACTGGGCCAACGTGGGCGAAGCCTCCTTCGCCTTCGGCACGTGGATTCTCTACTTCATCAACCGCTACCTCGGTCGCTGGCCGTTCCGCATCGTGCTCGCGCCGGTGATGCTCTTCTACATCCTCAAGTCCGGAGTCGCCCGCCGCGCCAGCCGCGACTACTTCCAGCGCCTCGGCCACGCGCCCTCGACGCTGCGCACGTACAAGCACCTCTTCGGTTTCGCCGAGACGCTCCTCGACAAGGTCCTCGCGGTCGCCGGCCAGTACCCGTTCGCGAAGCTCCGCTACACGGGCCGCGACGTGATGGTCGACTCGATGGCCCAGAACCGCGGCGGAGTGCTCATCACCGCGCACATGGGCTGCCTCGAAGTCTGCCGCCTCGCCGCGCAGAACAAGGTCGGCGGCCCGCGCCTCAACGTCCTCGTTCACACCCGCAACGCCGAGCGCTTCAACGACGTGCTCAAGCGTCTCGACCCGCACACCCAGGTCAAACTCATTCAGGTCACCGACGTCTCGCCCGCCACCGCGGCGCTGCTCTCCGAGAAAGTCGAAGCCGGAGAGTTCGTCGTCATCGCCGGCGATCGCGTGCCCGTGTCCGACGCGAGCGGCCGCACCGTCACCGTGCCCTTCCTCGGCAGCGACGCGCGCTTCCCGATCGGCCCGTGGGTCCTCGCCAGCGCACTCAAGTGCCAGGTCATCCTCTTCTCCGTGCTGCGCGAAGACGACACCTACCGCGCGCGCTTCGAGCGCCTCGCCGACAAGGTCGAGCTCCCGCGCGGAAGACGCGAAGCCGCCGCCGCCGAATACGCCACGCTCTTCGCCAAACACCTCGAAGCGCTCTGCCGCGCCGCTCCGTTCGACTGGTTCAACTTCTATCCATTCTGGGAAATGCCGAAGTGACCGACCACGCGCATCTCAGCAACGAGATCGAAGTCACGCCCGCCTTCTACGATGTCGACCCGATGTCGGTGGTCTGGCACGGCCACTACGTGAAGTACTTCGAGCTCGCCCGCTCCGCGCTGATGAGCAAGTTCGACTACGACTACCACGCGATGCGCGAGTCGGGCTTCTTCTGGCCCATCGTCGACATGCGCATCAAGTTCGTGCGGCCGGCCGCGCTCAAACAGCTCCTCAAGGTGAAAGCGACCATCACCGAATTCGAGAGCCGGCTCCGCGTCGACTACCGCATCACCTCCGCCACCGGAGACGTCGTGACCAAAGGCCACACCATTCAAGTCGCCGTCGACGCGAACACCATGGAGATGCAGTGGGTCTGCCCGAAGATCCTCTGGGACAAGCTCGGAGTGTCTCCGTGATCGCCACGCTCCTCGTCCTCGCACTGAACGCCGCGCCCAACGATCTCGCCACGGCCGTCAAAGCGAAGCTCAAGGACGCCCCGGTCCTCACCGGCACCTTCGATCAGAACAAGCAGGTGAAGGGCTTCAAGCGCCCGCTGAAATCCTCCGGCACGTACCGTGTCGCGAAGGGCGAGGGCGTGCAGTGGAACACCCTCAAACCCTTCGCCTCCGAGCTCACCGTTCGCGCGGGAGACATCACCAGCAAGCAGAACGGCGTCGAGGTCTTCAAGCTCGACGCGAAGTCCGAGCCGGGCGTGCGCATCATCACCGAGCTCCTCTTCTCTCTGCTCAGCGGAGACCTGCCCGCACTCGCGCCACACTTCGACACCGACGGTGAGATCACCGAGGCGAGCTGGCGCATCGAGCTCACGCCGAAGGACGCCGCGCTCAAGAAGGTCTTCGTTCGCATCACGCTGAAAGGCGACGACAGCGTGCGTTCAGTGCACCTGCTCGAGGCCGGCGGCGACGCGACGTTGATCACGCTCACGCCCACACCTTGAGGTAGAGCCCACCTCGTGAAGCCGGAGTGGGTGAAGCGGATCATCTTCATATGGACGCTCCTCGGCGCGGGGATCGTGCTGCACCAGATCAAGCTCTGGAGCGGCGGCATTCCCATCGAGACCGATCTCCTCTCGCTCCTCCCCACCGAAGGTCGCGATCAGACCGCCGAAGACGTGCTCAAGCACCTCGGAGATTCCGCCAGCCGCAGCGTGGTGGTCCTCGTCACGTCGAAAGACAAGACCACCTCGATCGACGCCGCGCACAAGTTCGCCTTCGCGATCAACCTGCCGCAGAAGCTCGAGCGCATCACGCCGCCGCCGCCCGGAGCCAACACGCTCCTCGAAGAACTCGCGCCGTGGCGTGAGTACCTGCTGACGCCGGAACAGCAGCAGCGACTCGCGCAGAGCAGCACCACCGACCTCACCGACCTCGCGATGCAGCAACTGCAGCAGCCCGTCGGCGCGCGCTACGGCGACTTCCGTGAAGATCCACTGCAGCTCTTCACCGAGTACCTCGTCGCGCGCGCGAAGATCACGAAGCTCCGCCCCGAGGGAGATCTCCTCGTCTTCGAGTCGGAGCAGGGCCACCACGCGCTGCTTCGCTACCGCACGATCGGTGGCGCCTTCTCGCTCGACGGCAACTCGCCCATTGCCGACGCGCTCGAGAAGGGCAGGGCAGCAGCGGCCAGCACTGGCGTCGAGCTCACCTTCGCCGGAGTCCCGCTCTTCGCCGAAGCCGCCGCCAGCCGCGCCAACACCGAGGTCAGCACGGTCGGCTTCGGCTCGCTCGCCGCGATCCTGATCATCATGTTCCTCGCCTTCCGCTCGCCGCGTCCGCTGATCCTCGTGACGCTCAGCGTGGGCATGGGAGCAGCCGCCGGTCTCTCGGCCTGCGTGCTCGTGTTCGGAAAAGTCCACCTCATGACGCTGGTGTTCGGAGCGTCTCTGGTCGGCGTCGCCGAGGACTACGGCATTCACTACTTCGCCTCGCGGCAGGCGCACCCGAAGAAGGAAGCGCGCGAGCTGCTCAACCACCTCACGCCCGGCCTCTTCCTCGCGATGATCACCAGCGTCGCCGGCTACGTGGTGCTCGGCCTCGCGCCGTTCCCCGGCATCCGCCAGCTCGCGCTCTTCTCTTCCGTCGGTCTGCTCGCGGCCTTTGTCACCGTGCTCGCGTGGTTCCCGATCTTCGATCGCGGCATCGTGAAGCCCACGCGCTTCGGTCAGGTCTGGGCGAACACCCGTCGCTGGTGGCCGTCGCTCTCCGCGCCCGCGTTGATCGTCGTGCTGCTGCTCACCGCAGCGCTCGGCTACGTCACCTGGAACAAGCTCACCGTGCGCGACGACATTCGCGCGCTGCAGGGCAGCCCGCAGTCGCTCATCGACGCGCAGAAGAAAGTCGGAGAAGCCGTCGGCCTCCCGAGCCCGGGCCAGTTCTTCATCGTCCGCGGCGCAGACGAAGGCGAGCGGCTCGAACGCGAAGAAGCGCTCGCCGCGAAGCTCGACGAGCTGAAGCGCAAGAACGTGCTCGGCGGCTACGACGCGCTCAGCAACTGGGTCCCTTCACCGAGCAAGCAGCTCGAGCGGCAGAAACTCTTCCGCTCCACGCGCGCCGCGATCCTCGCTGCACTGAAAGACGAGCTCGAAAACCCCGAGCCGCACGAGTTCGACGCGAAGCCGCTCACGCTCGCCGACGCGCAGAAGCTGCAGATCGGCGAAGCGCTCACGCCGCTGATCATGAAGGACGCGCACGTGGTGCTGCTCCACTCTCCGAGCAAGGACGCGCTCGACCAATACGCGGCACTCGATGCACTCCCCGGCGTGAAGTTCGTCGACCGCACCGGCGACATCTCGGCGCTCATGGCGCGCTGGAGAGTCGGCATGAGCTGGCTCTTGCTCGGCGGCTTCGCGCTCATCTTCTTCGTCCTGTGGTGGCGCTTTCGCAGCCGCGCGTGGCGGGCCTTCGTGCCGACCATCATCTCCACCGTCGTCGCGCTCGCCGCGGTCGCCTGGCTCGGAGAACCGCTCACGCTCTTCCACGTGCTCTCGCTGTGGCTGCTGCTCGGCATGGGTGAGGACTACGGCATCTTCCTCGTCGAGCACCCGCAGGAGCAGGGCGAGGCGTGGCTCGCCATCGGCCTCGGAGCGATCAGCACGCTCCTCTCGTTCGGTCTTCTCGCGGTCTCGCAGACGCCGGCCATTCACGCCTTCGGCATCACGCTCGGAGTGGGCATCACCACCGTGTGGCTGATCAGCCCGCTCTTCGCGCCGAAACCCGAGGCAGCTGACGCGGCGGCGAAACCTGCCGAGCGGACACCGGGCCCACCGCCTGCATGAGTCCATGCTCGCCATGGAACTCGCCATTCACCCCAGCACCGAGTTGTCGTTCTTCCCCCGCGTGTGGACGCTGCTGAAGTCGATGCGGCGGCTCAACATCAACCCCGCCGATCGCATCGCTCAGCGTTCCTTCATGCTCTCGCTCGATCGCGCGTCGCTCGAGGAACAGCTCGAATACCTGCGCTCGACGCCCGACGGCCGCACGCTGCTGGCGCGCCGCCCGTTGCTCGACTCGCGTCACATTCCCGTCGCCAGATTGCTCGCGTTTGACCCCGGCACGTTCGGCCGCGCGCTCGGCGAGTTCTACGCCGCGCACAAGTTCGATCCCTTCCCCGCGCCCGAGCACGAGCCCATCAACGACCTGGAATGGATGGCGCAGCGCGTGTCCGATACCCACGACTGTCTGCACGCGCTCACCGGCTACGACGGCCAGCCCATCGGCGAAGTCGAGATTCACGGCTTCATGTGGGCGCAGTCGCGGCCGTACACGTCGCTCATCGTGCTGCCGTTCGGCTTCTTCATGGCGCTGCGTCGCTTTTCCCCATGGGCGATCTGGCGTCGCTTCAAGGCGGGCTGGGCGCGTGGGCTCGCCTCGCGCCGCGCCGACGATCTGATCTGGGAAGACTGGCTCGACCGCCCGCTCGCCGAGCTGCGAGCGCATGTCGGCCTCGATTGAATTCAGCCCTGCGCGCGCTACCTTCCCGCCCGTCAATCTCGACGCGAGGGGGAAGTCCACATGGCTGCAAAGAAGAAGGCTGCTCCGAAGAAGACGTCTGCGCCGGCGAAGAAGGCTCCGCCGTCATCGGTCGCGGTGAAGACGCTCGCGTCGCTCCCTGCGCTCACCGGCAAGCTGCGCATGGCGTACCGCGCCGCGTTCAGTGATGAGCAGTGCGACGCCTGGGGTGAGAAGACCAAGGCCGAGAACGTGGTGAAGGAAGCGCACAAGTTCATCGTGACGATGGCGCGCTCGCTCAAGGACCACACCGACTCGACCTACTCTCGCCGTCGCCTCACGTATCTGACCGAGCTCGTCGTGCTGCTCGAAGACGAGATCGCCAAGACCGCGAAGAACGAGCTCAACGAGCTCCGCTCGGTCCGCTCGGCCACGCTCTCGGTCGCGAACAACGCCCGTCGCGATCTCGCGCGCCGGCTGCGTGCGCTGGCGGGGGGACAGCAGGGGCTCCTCAAGGAGATCTCGAACGTCGCTCCGCCCTCTGAGAACTCGCCGTCCGACGTGCAGGACTCGCTCACCGCGACCATCGACCTCGCGCAGAAGGTGCGCCGCAACGACACCTTCGAGGTGCTCGCTGATGACGTCGGGTTGACCGAGGCGCGCCTCAACAGCGCGTACGCCGCGCTCGAGGCGCTCACCGGTGCGGGCGACGTGTCGCTCAACGCCGCGGCCTACGAGGGCGACGCTCCGTCGGTGAATCGCATCGAGGGGCGCGTGCTTCGTGAGATGCGTCTTGCTCAGCGGCTCTTCAACGAGGCCCGCGAGGCCGGCAACAACCTGCCCAACCTCCTCGCCGGCCCGAGCCTCAAGGTGATCTTCGCGAAGGACAGTGACACCGAGGCGCCTGCCCCGACGCCTCCTCCGCCCCCCGAAGGCTGAGCACCAATCAACTCCCTCTCCCCCGAAGGGGAGAGGGTCGGGGAGAGGGCCCAGCCGCTTTTTCGGCGCTCGTCAACGCACTGTCCGCCCGCTTCAGCGCCCTGTCCGCCCTCTTCGGCGCGCTGTCCGCCCTCTTCGGCGCACTATCCGCCCTCTTCGGCGCACTATCCGGGCTCTTCAGCACTCTCGCCGTGCGCAGCGGCACTCTGACCGCGCGCTTCGGAACTCTCGCCGTGCTCCGCTGCCTTCACGCCACAAAGAGAATCACGCGCTCCGGCGAGCGGGCACCAAAGTCGGCAGCGCGTCCCTCAGCTGCTCGAGGCGGACCGGCTTGCTCAGGTACCCGTTCATGCCGCTCAGCGTGACGCGATCGAGTTCCTCACGAACGGTCGTCGCACTCAGCGCGATGATCTTCACCGCTGCGTCGAGCGCCCGAATCTTCTGTGCACTCTCGAACCCATCCAGCACCGGCATGTGGAGATCCATCAGCACCAGATCGAATTGCCCGCTCTGGAACCGCTCCACCGCCTGCGCGCCGTCGGCTGCCGAGGTCACCTGGCAGCCCAGCTTCTCGAGCAACCCACGCGCGACCTTGAGGTTCACGTTGTTGTCGTCGACCAGCAGCACGCGCGGCCCGTGCAGCGCCACCACGGGCGGCAGCTCGACGGCCTTCACCAGCACCTCGATCGGCCGCACCAGCTCGAAGCGGAACGTCGCTCCCTGACCGGCCTCGGAGCGCACCGAGATCTTCCCGCCCAGCAGCTCGCCGATGGTCTTCACGATCGACAAGCCAAGCCCGGTGCCTGCCACGGTCGCGTCGCGCTTGAGCCGGGTGAAGGGTTTGAAGATCGCTTCCTGCTCACCGCTCGGAATGCCCGGCCCGGTGTCTCGCACTTCGAGCACCAGCCGCACGTTGTTCGCCTCGCGCGCGGTCTGCACCACCACCACCACGCCGCCGCGCTCGGTGAACTTGATGGCGTTGCCCACCAGGTTGGACACGATCTGCATCAGCCGCAGACCGTCGGTGCGCATCACCAGTGACTCTCCCGGCGTCTCGAGCGAGAGCGAGAGCGTCTTGTTGTCGGCCAGCGTCTGCAGTTGCTTGAGCACCGTCGCCGCCACTTCGTGCGGAGACGTCGGGCCTTCGTGAATCTGCAGCTCACCTCGATCGAGCTGCGTGGTGTCGAGCACGTCGTCGATCAACAGCCGCAGGTGCTGGCCCGTCTCGAGAATCGTCGCCAACCGCTCGCGCTGCGCCGGCGAGAGCTCGTTCTGCGCCATCAGCTCGGCCATGCCGAGCACGCCATTCAGCGGAGTGCGCAGCTCGTGACTCACGTTGGCGAGGAAGCGCGACTTGGCGTTGCTCGCTTCGATGAGTCGATCGAGCACCGACTGGCCCGAGAGATCGAACACCACCGCCACGGTGAACACGACCAGCATCAAGCTGCTCATGCGCAGCAACGCGGCCGAGGTGTTCATCTCGTCGGCGATGGACGCCTGCGGGTACACGTTGCTGATCACCACCGCGGCGCCGATCAGCAGCGCTTCGATCACCGCCCAGATCACTCCGAGCTTTCGGCCACCGAGGAAGAGCGCGAGCATCGGCGTGATGGCGAGCCATGCCACCGCAGACAACTCGCGGTGCACCACGAAGGCGGCGAAATAGAGCACCGTGCAGAACGCTGCGAAGGCGTTGGCGGGAATCGCGGCGCGCTTCCACTTTCGCCACGTCCACAGCAGGCCCAGACAGAACGCCGCACCGACCGGAGTGATCGCCGCGTCGACCAACGCGCCCGTGAAGAGCAGCGCGATGCCGGTCACGATCGATGCAGCTGCGCCCAGCAACGACAGCGAGGCGATGAAACGCCCACGCCACCGCAGATGATCGGGCTCAGTCGCCTTCGCGCCTGCCCAACGATCGATGAAGGACCAGATCGACACGAGAGAAAGAAGTAACGACTTCCTCCTCAGTTTCGCTCAGGAGATCAGTGGGCTCCAGGTTCCAGGCGCGATCAGCCACAGCTGGTGTGAGGCACGTGTCACCGCCACGTGGAGCCTCCGCCGGCCCTCGTCGGTGCCCGGCCAGTGCGCAGCGTTGGTGTCTGGAATGACCACGTAGTCCCACTCGAGGCCCTTCACCGAATCCACGTCAGTGACGTCGATGCCCGGGGTGAAAGGAAATTCGCCGCGTTGCACGAGCCGGGTGTTCGGCAGCGACTCGATCAGGGGGAAGAACCTGCGCGCGGTTTCGGGCGTCGAGGTGATCACCGCAACCGATGCGTTCGGTTCTGCGTCGAGCAGGTCCTTCAAAGCGCCCGCCAGGAAGAGGTGGGCAGGTGCCTCACCTGGGAACTGGTAGCGCCCCACAGGCACACCTTCGCGCGAGGCTTTGACCGGCGTCGGAGGCGCCAGCGGGCCAAGAATCTGGCGCGCGATGTCGGCGATCGGCCGCGGGCACCGGTAGCTCGTGGTGAGGCGAATCGTCGCCGCGCCCTTCACGCCCATCACGTCGAGCGACTTCGGCCAGCCCGCGAACGACGAATGCGTCTGCTGCGCTTCGTCGCCGGCGAGCGTGACTCCGCCGAACTGCCGCGTGGTCGCTTCGAGCGTCTGGAAGTCGAAGAGCGAGAAGTCTTCGGCCTCGTCGAGCACCACGTGCGTGGCCTGCGGGAGCGAGAGTTTGTCGCCCCACGCCTGCATCGAGATCAGCAGCGGGAGATCTTCGACGTCGATGGTGCCCGCGAGCTCGTCGGGAGTGCCTTCGTTCAGCTCGCGCCCGTCGATCGCGGTGCGCCGCTCGACGTCGGTGATGTCGCGCGCGTCGAGCACGGTCTGCAGCTGCGCCGAGGTGTGCGCGATGGTCTCGGCGATCGCCGTGCGTGGCAACGTGTCGCCCGCCGCGTCGAGCACCTTGGCGAGGAACACGCTGTCGGACAGGTGAATCGCGAGCCGTTTGCGCAGCGCCTTCAGCTCTCCGCGCACCGGCTCGTTGCTCAGCTCGGTCTTCAGCGCGTCGAAGAGTGCGGGGTGCCGCTTCAAGCCCGTCACCAGCGCCGGCGGCTCGTGGTTGATGCGAGGGAGAATGCCGAACGCGCGGCGCGCCATGCGCTCGAGGAAGGTGTCGAGCGTGAAGACCACGTCGATCGGTTCTTCGTCGAACTTCGGCGCCGGGAGGAGCGGCGTGAGCAGCCGGCGCGAGAGCCGCGCGAGGCCTTCTTCGGGCACGACCACGCGCGCTTTGGTGATGTCGACCTGCTCGCTGCCCGTGAGCCGCGCGAGGCGATGCAGCGCCACCGTGGTCTTGCCGCTGCCTGCGCTGCCGAGCACCAGCAACGGCTGATCAGGCGGAGCGGAGATCGCCGCGAACTGCTCGGCATCGAGGAGCGCGGTGACGTCGACGCGGGTGCCGCGATCTTGCGCGCCGATGCTGACGCCGAGCTGACCGTCGCGCGCGCTGGTGCCACCGCCTCCCGTGGCGAGTGCGCCGAGTGCGCGTGACTGCCACTGGCCCTGCGCATCGCGGAAGACCGAGACCGCATCGCCGATGATCTGCGCGAGCTTGCCCTGGTGCACGACGATCACGCGGCGCAGCGTCACCGTGCCCGTCGCGAGCCGGCCGGGGAACTGCTCCTCGAAGTGATCGCCTTCTTTGTAGCGATAGAAGATCTGCGCCACCGGAGCGACGCGCCAATCGACCACGCGCAGGTTCTCCCGCGTGTCGATGTACGTGCCGTGACCGAGCAGGTAGTCGCGCGTCTGGCCTTCTTCTTCGAGCCGCAGGTGCGCGAGGTAGGGCGAGCGCGGGTCGGGCAACACGCCTTGCGTTCGCGCGCTCAGTTGTTGGCGCAGCGCGAGCTCGTGCAGCAACGTGCCGGCGTCGTCTTCATCTTCGGCGGCCGCCTCTTCGCGCAGGTTGCGCAGCTCGTCTTGCGAGATCGAAACGCGCGGCGCGTTGGCTGCCTCGCGCGCGAGCTTCAGCGCGTCCTGCACGCGCGTCAGGAGCACTTCTTCCTCGGAGATCGCGGCCTGCTCGACGTCGGAGAGAGATGACATCGACCACAGAAGTGCCATTCGGCGAGGCGTCGCGTCAATGATGGCTTTCGGTGCGTTTTTGATTTCAGGTCCACCGGGATGTCGCGCAAACTGTTGGTCGTTCCGGACGTCGATCGGGTGGAGCAATGGCTCCTCGATGAGTCTCGGCGCGCCGAATTCGTCGACCTGCGCGACACGTGGACGGTGTCCGAGTTGCTCGAGCGGCTCGAGCCCGGTGCGTGGGCGCGACGCGCTCCCGCGGACCCGCTCCTGGTGCAGATGTTGTTCGGAAAGCTCGCCGGCGAATACGCGGCGTCGGCGTACGGCCCGGCGGCGCACACCGCCGAGTTCGCAGCGCAAGCGCGGGAGTTGATCTCTCAGCTGCGCGGGCAGGGCGCGACGGCTCGTGCGCTCGAAGAAGCGGCGGGGAAGTTGGAAGGCAGCGCGGCCGATCGCGCGCGCTCGCTCGCGGAGCTGTGGCGCGCGGTCGACGCGGCGCTGCTCAAGATGGGGCTCGTCGATCGCGGCGACTGGTTGTCGCTCGCCGCCTCGCGCGTGAACGAGTGGGGGCTGCCGGCAGCCTTCGAGGTCTTCGAGGCGATCGAGATTCGGTACGTGCATGACGTCACTCCGGCGCGGCTCGCGTTGTTCGAAGCGCTCGCGCGCGCGGCGTCGTCGGCGGGCGTGCAGTTCGCGTGGCGTTACCCCGCGAGCGGAGCGGTCTCGTGCGACGCGTTCATCATCGAAGCGGTGCGCGCCGCGGAAGCGAAGTGGCAGGCCGTGGAGGTCGACCTCGCGCCCGACGTTCCGGAAGGGCCGTTGGCGTGGGTCGCTCCGGCGTTGTTCGGTGAGGGCGCGGCAGGAGCGGCTCCGGAGCTCACCGGGTTCTGCGCGCCGACGCATCGCGATGAGGTGCGGGAGATTGCGCGCCGCGTGCGTCGCCTGGTGTCGGCGGGCGTGCCGCCCGAAGCGATCTGCATCGCGTGGCGAGAGCTGGCGGAAGACACCGAGCAGTTGGTCGAGGCGCTGCACGAGGTCGGAGTGCCGGTGCGCGCGCGCCTCGGCGTGCCGTTGACGCAGAGCCCGAACGGTCGGCTCGCGCTGTCGTTGCTCGAGCTGGCCGACGAGGGTTTTCCGGCGGACGCCGTCGCGTCGTTGCTCGAGAGCCGCGCGGTGAAGGTGCTGCCCGATGACGCTGCCGATCCGCGCGCGGCGTTTCGTGAAGCGGGCGTGCGAGACGATTCTGATCGGAGCTGCGCACGGACGCGGTGCCTACGCCGTTCGCCTGAACTCCCTCTCCCTGCGAAGCGGGGAGGGGGCCGGGGGGAAGGGCCGAATCGATCTCCTGAGTCAGACGGTGGCTCAGCTGTTGGATTGGTGCCGCAACATTCCCGAGCAAGGTCCAGCGCTCGAGTTGCTCGAGTCCTGGTGGGACGCGGTAACGAAGTTGGGCCTGCTCGAAGAAGTGGTGCCCCCAGCGCCGCTCCTGTCATCGGAGCTGTTGCTCGCAGAGTTGGACCGAGCGTTCGCGAGAGAACAAGCCGCGGTCGAGTCGCTGTCGGTGCTCCTGTCTTCACTGCGAGACGCGCTGAACACCTCAGGTCTCGCGAGCGCCTTCATGACTCGCCGCGAATTCACGCGCTGGGTCCGCAGCGCGGCCGGAGAACTCAACCTCGCTGCCCGCGGTCCGCGCGCCGGAGCGGTGTGGCTGCTCGACGTTCGCGAACTCGCCGGCCGCTCGTTCGCGCAGCTCTTTCTCGGCGGCCTGATCGACGGCCGCTTCCCCGGCCGGCCCGCTCCGATGCCGTTGTTGTCCGACGAGGAGCGCCTGCGCCTCAACTCGGCGGCGCAGAAGTCGCTCTTTCGCGTCTCCGCCGGTGAAGGCGACGTCTGGTTGCCGCTGCGGCTCGCGGAAGATCGTCTGCTCTTTCACCTCGCGCTCTCGTCGGCTGCTTCGGTGACGATCTCCCGCTCGCGCTTCGACGACTCGGGGCGCGAGCTGTTGCCATCGGCGTTCCACACCGGGCTGCGACGCGTGGTGCCGGACTTCGTCGAAGAGCGCATCACCCGAGGTGCCATTCCGCCGCTCGACGAAGTACAGACCGAGAGTGAGCTGCGCGTGCGGCTCGCGCTCGAAGCCTTGAGCCCGCTCGTCACGCGCCAGTCGGTGCCCGACCGTCGAGCGGTCGCGCTCGCCGAGGAGGTTTCGGAAGAAGGCTGGTTCGAGCGCGCGCGTGAAGCGAGTCAGATGGAAGGCGAGCGGCTGCGGTTCTTCAGTGATCCGAAGCTCGCCTCGGGTGTGTTCTCGGGCCGCATCGACGCCGGCGTGCTCGATGCGCTGCAGCCGCGGCTCTCGTACGACGCCGCGCACCCCGTCGCTGCGCACGAGCTGCACCTGTGGGGCTCGTGTGCCTTCAAGGGGCTCGCCTCGATGGTGCTCGGTCTGGAGGCAGGCGAGGCCGCGGGCGAGGAAATGGACTCCGCGACGCGTGGCTCGTTCTGGCACGAGATCCTCGCGGAGCTGGTGCCGGAGCTCGATCGCCGCGGCGTGCTGGGTCGTCAGTCGCCGGAGACGCGCGAGCTGGTCGAGAAGGCCGTGGTCACCGCGGCTCGCAAGACCGAGCAACGTTCGGCGACCGGTCACCCCGCGCTGTGGGGCATCGCGCGTGAGTGGGCGGTGACGGTGATTCACCGCATGGTGACCGACCCGAGCGTGGCTCCGTTCGGGCTCGCGCGGCCGAAGTACTTCGAGGTCGCGTTCGGCAACGAGAAGAAGGCGCCGCCACCGCTGCGCGAGGTGAAGATTCCCGCCGCGCGGAAGGGTGAGCGCGATCTGTTCCTCACCGGTCGCATCGATCGCGTCGACGTCGGCGCGGGCGTGATCGGCGTCGTCGACTACAAGACCTCGGTGCGTCGCAACATGACGCGCGATTTCCTGGTGAAGGAATTCCAGATGGCGTTCTACCTGCTGGCGGCGCGCGAGCTGCTGCCGGGTTCGCAGGTGAACGGCGCGTGGCACGCGGTGACACGCAATCAGCTGACGCCTTTGACTGCTGCGGTGCGTGGGTTGTCGGTGAACGAGACGCTCGCGACTGATGAGCTCACGCGCGCGCGGTTGGAAAAAGAGGAGAAGCCGAACCTCGCGAACGCGGTGTTCAAGCTCGTGGAGAAGTTGCGGGGCGGTGACTTCGGCGCGCGGCCGATCGATTGCGATTTCTGTGAGCTGAAGCGGGTCTGTCGCATCAGCGATCGCCGGCTCCCGGAGGATCAGCGATGAACTCCAGAATCTCCCTCTCCCCCGCAGGGGAGAGGGTCGGGGAGAGGGCCCTGCGATGAGCAAGCGCAAGAAGGACCCTCCAGCGCCAGACAAGCGGCAGATGGATCTGTTCGCTGCTCCCCCTCTCCCTGCGGAGCGGGGAGAGGGCCGGGGAGAGGGGCCAGAACAAGCACCGCCTGACGCTCCACAGCTCGAGCTCGTTCCGGCCCCTCACCCCAACCCTCTCCCCGCTGCGCAGGGAGAGGGAGAGCCGCTTCGCCTCGAACGAAACCTCGCGCTCCTCGCCGGAGCAGGCGCCGGAAAAACCCACTCGCTCGTCACGATGTGTCTCCACCTGCTCGGAGGCGCGCGCCGCGACTGGGACGCGATCGCCCCGGCGAAGCTCGGCCTGCTCACCTTCACCGAAAAGGCCGCCGACGAAATGCGCGGCCGTCTGCGCGATCGCCTCGACGCGCTCGCCCTCGGCACCGACCAGGAACCCGTGCTCCGCGCGTCCTTCGAAGCCGCCGGCAAACCGTTCCCGCCGGGCCGCGTATGGCGCGCCATTCGCGACGATCTCGGCGGAGCGACCATCGGCACCTTCCACTCCCTCTGCTCTCAGCTCCTGCGCCGCGCGCCGCCCGGCTCACGCGTGAGCGGTGGCTTCGAGTTGCTCGAAGAACGCGAAGCGAGCGCGCTGCTGTCGGACGTCGTCGAGCGCGCCTTGCTCGCCCGCATCGAGCGCGGCAGCAGTCTGCGTGGTCTCGTCGCGGAGATCGGCTTCGGTCGAATCGTCGCTGGCCTCGTGCCCGTCGCCACCCGCATCCGCGAAGAGGGCATCGCGCCCGACTACGTGCCGGTCGCCGACTTCCCGACGCTGCGCACGCAGTTCGACGCGTTCCTGCGCGGCCTCAAGGTGCGCGCACGCTCGGCGCAGCCGGCGACCAACGTGCAGCTCAAGCAGCTCGATCAATTCCGTCTCGAGCTCGACGTGGCCTCGTACGACACGTTCGAACGCGACGGAGAGGCGCTCGCCACCGCGCTCAAGAACGCGCGTGATCAAGTCGGCGATCTCCGCGAGCCGCTCGAGGAGTTGCGCAAGCTGTGGGCGGCCTGCCAGCTCGCTCCGCAGGAAGCCGAAGTGCGCGAGCTGCTCACCGAGGTCTTCGCGGCGCACGAGGAAGCGCTGGTCCGGCGCGGCGTGCTCGACTTCACCGGGCTGTTGATCGAAGCGCGCAACCTCCTGCGCGACTCGGCGCAGGCGCGCGAAGAAGCACAGGCTCGCTTCGGTGCGTTGCTGGTCGACGAGTTCCAGGACACCAATCGACTGCAGCTCGAGATCGTGTTGCTGCTCGCCGAGAAGCGCGAGCACGCGCCGCGGCCCATCTCGACGGCCTTCGAGCAGCAGCACCGCGAGATCATCTCGCTCCCGCAAGAGCACGGCTTCCTCGCGGTGGTCGGCGATCGCAAACAGTCGATCTACGAGTTCCGCGGAGCCGACGTCTCGGTCTTCGAGGTGATGGCGCGCGCCATCGAGCGCAATGACGGCTTGCGCGCGTTCCTGCGGCATTCGCGTCGTTCCACTCCGGCGCTGCTCGAGGTGTTCAATCGCGGCTTCGCGGGCACGTTGGTGGCGCCGCCCGAGCTCGAGGCCGCCGACTTCGAAGTGCTGTGGCAGCAGGGCGAAGACGATCTGCTCGCGGTGCGTGAGACGAACGCGCCGGGCCAGGCGGTGCTGCAGCTCGCCGATGCGCGGCTGCCCGCCGAAAAGGTTCCGGCCGAGCGATTCCGCGAAGCCGATGCCGAAGCGGTGGCGTCCGCGCTCGCGCATGGCTTGTCGGGAACGCGCTCGTCACAGGCGTGGAAGCTCGCCGATGGAGTCCCTGCGCGCGGCGGCGACGTCGCGGTGTTGTTCCAGCGCTTCACGCAGCTCGAGGTCTATCGGCAAGCGTTGGTGCGTCACGGCATCCGCCATCGCGTGGTGCGCGGGCGCGGCTTCTACGGCGCGCAGGAGATCGTCGATCTCGCGTGTCTGCTCGCGCTCCTCGCCGATCCCGACGACGCGTTGTCGTTGTCGGCGGTGCTGCGAAGCCCGCTCGTCGGTTTGACCGATGCGCAGTGGGTCGCGCTCGCCCGCCCGGAGATCGGGCAACGGTGGAACCTCGACGCGCGCAAAGTGCTCTTCGCGCCCGAAAGTCCTGACGAGTTGGATTCGCTGCGTCGCTTTCGCGAGCGGTACGTGAGTCTGCGAGAGGCGCGCGATCGCCTCGGGCTGCGCGCGTTGCTGCGCGTGGTCTACGAGGAGTTCGCGTTCCGCGTCGCCGTCGCCGCGTCGCCGTTCGGAGAGCAGGCCGTCGCCAACCTCGACAAGCTGCTGGTGCTCGCCAGCGCGCGGGAGCGTCAGGGCGCGAGCGTGGCGCAGTTCAGCGCCGAGTTGCTCGCGTTGTCCGAAGAGGCTCCGCGTGAGGCGCAGGCCGAGGTGATCGACGAGCTGGACCGCGACGCCGTCACGCTGTGCACCGTGCATCAGGCGAAGGGGCTCGAGTGGCCGATCGTCGTGCTGCCCGATCTCAACGTCACGCCGCGAAGTGAAAGCGCCGCGGTGCGGTTCGATCGCGATCTCGGGCTCGGCATCGCGCGTCCGAAGGGCGAGAGCGAGGTCGCGTCATTGTCCGCCGACAGCATCACGCGGCGGCTGAGCCGACGAGCGCGCGCCGAACACGCGCGGTTGCTCTACGTGGCGATGACGCGAGCGCGCGATCGCGTGGTGCTCGGCCTGCGTCCCGCCAATCCCCAGGAGCGCACCTGGGCGCGCGATCTCACGCACTTCTTCCCGATTCAGGTGATCGGCGAGCGACCGTGGGAACTCGACGTCTCGAAGTTGGGCGCGCTCCCGGCCGAGCGCTCGGGCGCCGAGAAGATCGATCGCGCGCCGTTGGAGAAGTTGTTGGCGACGATTCGCGCGCCGCATCGCACGACGTCACGCGCGCTGGTGTTGCCGGTGACGCAGCTGCAGGACCACACCGTGTGCCCGCGCCGCTATCACCTCGCGCACCAGGTCGGCCTGACCGAGCGGCACGTCGGGTTCTCGATGCACCCCGATGAGCTCGAGGGTGACGCGCGAGATCGCGGCGTCGCCGCGCATCGGCTGCTCGAGCTCACTCCACTCGACCTCATCGGTTCGCCGCAGCTCTCGAATCGACTCAAGGGCCTGCGTCGCGCCGAGGGTCTCGAGCGCGACGTCACCGACGACGTGCTCGCGTGGATCGAGAACTTCTGGAGCACCCAGTTCGCGCGGGGCTTCGGCGACGCGAAGGTGCATCGCGAGCTGCCCTTCGCGCTGCGGGTCGATCTCCCTCCACAGCCTGCGCTCGTGCTGCGCGGTCAGATCGATCTGCTCGTCGAGCGGCGAGATGAGCTGGTGGTGGTCGACTACAAGACCACTCCGCCGCCGCCCGCGGGAGTCGAGCCGTGGCGCGCGCAGCTGGCCTGCTACGCGATCGCCGCGAGGCGTCTGTCGGGCCGGCAGTTGCCGGTGCGCGCGGGCATCGTGTTCCTCCGTGAGGCGAACCCCGAGCCGCGCTTCCTCGAGACGCTCGACGTGCCGCAATTGGAGCAGTCGCTGATCGCCGAAGCCGCCGAGCTCGAGCGCTCGCAGCGCACGGGCCGCTGGGCAGGTCGTGAGCGTTCCGAGTGTGAGTCGTTGGGTTGCGGTTACGTGTACCGCTGCCATCCGTGAACCTGTAAGACCGCGCCCATGCCGAACGTCGTCGTGGTTGGCGCCCAGTGGGGCGACGAAGGGAAGGGGAAGATCGTCGACCTGCTCACCGAGCACGCGCAGGTCGTGGTCCGCTTCCAGGGCGGCAACAACGCCGGCCACACGCTGGTCGTCGGCGGCCAGAAGACCGTGCTGCACCTCATTCCCTCCGGCGTGCTGCACCCCGGGAAGACGTGCGTGATCGGCAACGGCTGCGTCATCGACCCGACGGTGTTGATGAAGGAGATCGACGGGCTTCGCTCGCGCGGCTTCCTGCAGGACGCGTCGCAGTTGATGATCTCCGAGCACGCGCACGTGATTTGCGCGTGGCACAAGCACCTCGATCTGCTCCGCGAGAAGTCGCGCGGCGGCTCGGCGATCGGCACCACCGGTCGCGGCATCGGCCCGGCCTACGAAGACAAGGTCGCGCGGCGCGGCATTCGCGTGCGCGATCTCCTCGACGGCGATCGGCTGCGCAAGCGCGTGAAGGAACGTCTCCCCGACGTGCTCGAAGAGCTCACGCGTCTCGCTCGCAACGCGAAGGCCGAGGAGCCGCTCCTCGACGTCGAAGCGATCGTGCAGGAGATGTTGGTGCTCGGCTCGCGCCTCAAGGAGTTCGTCGGCGACGCGTCACTTCATCTCGCCGAGCAGGTCCGCAAGGGCACGCGCATTCTCTTCGAAGGCGCGCAGGGCACGCTGCTCGACGTCGATCACGGCACGTACCCGTTCGTCACCAGCTCCAACACCGTTGCCGGCAACGCGGCGGTCGGCTCGGGTCTCGGCCCCACCGTCATCGATCGCGTGCTCGGCATCACCAAGGCGTACACCACGCGCGTCGGCGGCGGCCCGTTCCCCACCGAGCTCACCGATGCGACGGGCGAGCGGCTGCGCAAGGTCGGCGATGAATTCGGAGCGACCACCGGCCGCCCGCGCCGCTGCGGTTGGCTCGACACCGTCGTGCTCCGTTACGCCGCGCGCGTGAACGGTTTGTGGGGCCTCGCGCTCACCAAGATGGACGTGTTGAGCGGCCTCGAGACGCTGAAGATCTGCACCGCGTACGAGCTCGACGGCAAGAAGCTCACCGAGCTGCCCTGCGATCTCGAAGACTTCAGCCGCGTGCAGCCGGTCTACGAAGAGCTTCCGGGTTGGGAGCAGAAGCTCGCCGGCGCGCGCACGTTCGACGATCTCCCTGCCGCGGCTCAGCGCTACGTGCGGCGCATCGAAGAGCTGGTCAGCGTGCCCGTCACCTGCGTCTCCGTCGGTGCAGAGCGCGGCGAGACGATGGTGCTGCAGAACCCCTTCAGGTCTTAACCCCGAGGGTGAACCGTCATTTTCGGATGTCGTTGATGTGATCGATCGAGTTGACCGCCTTGTCGACCTCGGCAGATCGCCCGAACACGAACTCAACGAGCGGCTTCCCGTTCCCCGAGATCTCTTCCGCCTCGAGCCGCATGACGGGAGTGACCTCGATCGTCGTCTCGACCTCACCCTCACGCACCGACGCGCGAGTCCATGACTCCGTCTTCGACGCGGTGGTGATGGTCAGCACCTTGCGGCCGTCTTTCGACGACTCGACGATCTTCACGCCCTCGGTCTTGCCCAGCTGCTCCGTGTAGAACGAGCGCACGCGCGCGAAGCCGATCGGCAACTTGAAGACCTTCTGATCCTTCGCGACCGCGGGCGGTTTTCCATCGACCGTCGGAAGCGGGAAGGGTGCAGCGAGCGTCAGTGAGAGAAGCACGGCGATCATTTCTTGATCCCTTTCGCGGCCTTGAGCCGGGTCAGCTCATCCTTCAGCTGCCGGATGATGAGTTCCTGACCCAGGAGCTGCTTCTGAAGTTCCCCGCCGTTCGCTTCGACCTCGTTGCAGCTCGCCTTCGCCGCATCGAGTTGCTCGTTGGTGTTCTTGAGCTGGCCCTTCATCTCGTCGTTCGCCTTGAGCGCCGTCGCAGTGCGCAGCCGCTCGTCGTCGAGGCGCGTCTTGCCGAGAATCAGCACGCCGATCGTCATCGCGATCGACACCGTGAGCAGCATCCACGGCAGCGGAGACGGCCGGGCCGCGCGGCCACCGACGGCCGGCATCTCCAGCGACTCACGACGAACGTCTTCCCACGGGCTGCTCATGTGTGTGCAGAGGTTACAGCAACCTGAGCTGCGTCGTCGCGGGCGGCTCGAGACACTTCTCGTCGTCGACCTGCACCGAGTTCACGTGCGTGCTGACCGGAGTGAGCACCAGCTGCTTCGCCTTCGGAGCCGCCAGCAGCTGTTTCAACGCGGCCTCGTCCTTCGTGTCCGAGAGCCACAGCGCGCGCGCTTCGGCGTCGAAGAACACCGGCATGCGCTCGTGCAGCTCCTTCATGTCGTCGTTCGCTGCGGTGGTGATGATGGTGAACGTGTCGACGTCGAGCCCGTCGGGAGATCTCCAACGGCTCCACAGCCCAGCCATCGAGAGCAGGCCATGCGGCTTGTGCACGAAATGCGGCAGCCGCATGCGCCCCTCGCGTCGCCACTCGTAGAAACCGTCAGCGGGCACGATGCAGCGGTGCGTGCTGATCAGCTCGCGAAACACGGCCTTCTTTTCGATCGTCTCCGCGCGCGCGTTGATCAACTGGTGCGCGATCTTCGTGTCCTTCGTCCAATGCGGGAGCAGGCCCCACTGTGACACGAGCAGCTTTCGTGGCGCGATCGACTGAATGATCGGAGCCGCCTGCATCGGCGCGATGTTGTAGCGGGCGTGCCACTGCGGCACCTCGTCGAGGTGGAATTCCTTCGTCAGCTCGAGCGTGCTCGCCTTGAGCACGTAGCGTCCGCACACGAGGGGTATTGTCGCACGCGCGATGCGCCTCACCCGCAGGCTGTTCTTCGTTTTGCTGGGCCTGACCGGGCTGGTCGCGATCGCCGCGTACGCCTGGCAGTTCGACGGGCTCGCGGGGCCGCACGGAATCGCGCCGATCGACGACGGCATGGCGGGCCTGCGTCGCGCTCCGAACATCGGCTTCTTCGACGTGCCGACGCTGCTGTGGATCTCGTCGTCGCCGGGCTTCGTGAAGTTCCTGTTGAGCCTCGGCTGTCTGTCGTCGCTGGCGTTGATCTTCGGCTTCGCTCCGCGGTGGGCGGCGCTCACGCTCTGGGCGACGTGGATGTCGATCGTCCAGGTCGGTCACCCGTTTCTCGCGTTCCAGTGGGACATCCTCCTGAGCGAGGCGGCGTTCTGTTCGATCTTCTACGCGCCCGGTGGGCTGCGGCCCTTCACGCGCGATCTCGAACCTGAGCCGCACCTTGCGTGGCGCTTCTTGATGGCGGTGCTCGCGGCGAAGGTGACGCTCGAGTCGGGCCTCGTGAAGCTGTTCGGCGGAGATCCCTCGTGGAGAGATCTCACCGCGCTCACGTACCACTGGTGGTCACAGCCGCTCCCCACGTGGACGAGCGTCGCCATCGCGCGCCTGCCGCTCGTCGTGCAGCAGGGCATGTGCGCCGTGATGTTCGTGCTGGAGCTGATCTTCCCGTTCCTGATCTTCGGCCCGCGTGTGGTGCGGTTGATCGGCGCGGTCGGGCTGATCGCGCTCCAGGCGGGCCTGATGGCTGCCGGGAACTACAGCTTCTACAACCTGCTCACGCTCGTGCTGTGCGTGCCGATGCTCGACGACGCGTTCATTCGTCGCTTCTTTCCCGAGGCGCCGGTGCGGGGAACGGGTCACTCGACGCGCGGAGTGTGGCGCTGGGCAATCGCACTCATCTATCTATGTCTGAGCGTCGCCGTCTTCGTGCGATCGAGCGCGGTCGACTTCCTCTGGCGGTTCGACACCATCAACGCGTACGGCGCCTTCGCGCGCATGACCAAGCAGCGCGAGGAGATCATAATCGAAGGCAGCGACGACGGCGTGACGTGGACCGCCTACGAGTTCCCCTGGAAACCGGGACGACTCGATCGCCGGCCGGGCTTCATCGCTCCGTGGCAGCCGCGGCTCGACTGGCAGATGTGGTTCGCGTCACTCGGAGACTGCAGCAACAACACCTGGGTTCTCTCGCTGCAACAACGGCTGCTCGAAGGCCGCCCCGAAGTGCTCGCGTTGTTCGAGACCACGCCGCAGAAGCCGCCGCGCTTCATGCGCACCCGCATGTTCGAGTACCGCTTCGCTCCGCCCTCGAGCTCCGACTGGTGGGTAAGAACCGAGACCCAGCCGTTCTGCCCCGCGGTGATGCTCGGAGCAGACGGACGGCTCACACGCGCCACGTTTTGAGCTACAGCGACCGGCGTGATGGCTCAGACCCAAATCTCAGGCTGGGGCCGGCAATTCGTGCAGGGCGAAGAATTGCAGCCCGAATCGCTCGACGGCGCGCCGCCGGTGCTCTTTCGCGGGTTGGGCCGCAGCTACGGTGACTCGTCGTTGCCCGCGGCTGCGAGCCCGGTCGTCGTCAACACCACGCGCGCCAACCGCATCATCGCCTTCGACCCTGCGACCGGAGTGCTCCGCGCCGAAGCCGGTCTCTCGCTCGTCGATCTCAATCGCACGTTCTTACCGCGCGGCTGGTTCACGCCGGTCACTCCGGGAACGTCGCTCGTCACGTTGGGCGGCATGGTCGCGGCCGACGTGCACGGCAAGAACCACCACGTCGACGGCTGCTTCGGTGCGCATGTGCGTCGTCTGCGCATGCGCGTCGCCGATGGGCGTGTTCTCGAGTGTGGACCTGATCTCGAGCGCGAGCTGTTCCTCGCCACCGTCGGCGGCATGGGCCTCACGGGCCAGATCCTCGAAGTGGAGTTCGGCCTGCGCCGCATTCCCACGCCGTGGATCTGGCAGGAGAGCGAGAAGGTCGGCGACGTCGACGAGTTCGTCGCACGGCTGAAAGAGAGCGCGACTCGTTGGCCGATGACGGTGGGGTGGATCGACTGTCTGCAGCGCGGCAAGCACATGGGCCGCGGCCTGTTGATGAAGGGCCGCTGGGCGCAGGCGCACGAAGCGCCGGCGCATTTCCCGAAGGAACTGCCGCGGCTCACGTTCCCGATCACCGCTCCTGAAGCGCTGCTCTCGCAGGCGTCGGTGAAGGCGTTCAACTTCGCGGTCTACGCGTCGCACCTTCAGAAGAAGAAGAGCGGCCTCACCGACCCGTTCCGCTTCTTCTACCCGCTCGATCTCGTGCACGACTGGAACCGCGCGTACGGCAAGCGTGGCCTCACGCAATATCAGTGCGTGCTTCCGGACTCGGCGGGCCCGAGCGCGGCCCGTCGTTTCCTCGACGTGCTCACCAGGCGCGGCGGCGCGAGCTTCCTGTGCGTGATCAAGGACTGCGGCCCCGAGAGCCCGGCGTACTTGTCGTTCCCGCGCAGCGGCATCTCGGTGGCGCTCGACATTCCCGTGCGTGACGACACGCAGCAGCTGGTCGACGCGCTCAACGAGCACGTGCTCAGCGAGGGCGGCCGCATCTACCTGGCGAAAGATCAGTTCACGCGGCCCGAGCACTTCCGCGCCATGGAGACGCGCCTCGCCGCGTTCCAGGCGGTGCGCGACCGGTGGGACCCGAATCACACGTTCAAGAGCGCGCAGTCGGTGCGGCTCTTCGGAGACTGAGCCATGCGACGCGTTGCCATTCTTGGAGCCACTCGCGGCATGGGCCGCTCCCTCGCGCGGAAGTTCGTCGAGCGAGGCGACTGGGTCGCGCTGCTGGGCCGCGAGCTCGAGGAGCTGAAGCGCAGTCAGGCCGATCTCGAAGCGCGTGGAACGCCCGGAGTTCGCGTCACGAGCGTGGTGTGTGATCTCGAACAGCCCGAGACCTTCCGCTCCGCACTCGAGAGCGCCGAGCAGAGCCTCGACGGCCTCGACACCGTGGTCGTCACCGCCGGCATCTTCGCCACGCAGGAAAAGCTCGAGCAGGACCCGGCGCTCGCGCACAAGGTGCTCACCGTCGACTTCGCCAACACCGTCGTGTTCTGCGAGGAGGCGCGCAAGAAGCTGCTCCTCCACGGCAAGGGCACGCTGTGCGTCTTCTCGTCGGTCGCCGGAGATCGCGCGCGCAAGCCCGTCATCCTCTACGGGGCCGCGAAGGCCGGGCTCTCGGCGTATCTCGAAGGGCTCGATCACAAGTACCGCGCGCAGGGCCTCACCACGATCTGCGTGAAGCCGGGCTTCGTGAAGACTGCGATGACTGCGGGGCTGCCGGTGCCTCCGTTCGCCGGAGATCCCGACGAGGTCGCGCAGGTGGTGCTCGAGGGCATCGATGCAGGCTCACCGGTCGTCTATGCGCCGCGCATCTGGCAGGCGGTGATGACGGCCATCAAGGCCATGCCGCGCTTCGTGATGCGTCGCGCGAAATTCTGAGTCAGAAAGCGCACATGCGAATCTTCGCGTCGTGCGTCGCCCTCGCGGCAGCGGTCTCGCTCGCGCAACCGTGTCCGTTCGACGCGCAGGTGCGCGCGCTGGGCAGCGCCGATGGGGGCATTGATGCGCTCAAAGAGATCACCAGAACGATGATGAAGGAGCCGGTGGTGCGGGAATGGATCGCCGCTCCGGGCAAGGGCTGCACCACCGAGCTGCACCCGCACGTCACCGTGCTCGAGTCACCGAGCAATCGCTGTTCAGCCGCCATCGTCGAACTCGAGCGCACGGCGACCGGGTGCAAGGAAGTGAACGTCGTCGTGGGCGGCGCGCCGCATCGCATGTTCGCGCTCGTGAGCGCCGACGCGCGCGGGAAGCTCGCCGCGACGTGGACGTTCTCGCGGCCGGGGACTCCGGTTCCTGCGCCGACGGCGACCGCACCGTTCCGCGCGGAATGCGCAGGATCACTCGTCGCGTCCGATGCGGGCGTCGTCATCGCCGCCGCGAATGATCCAGGGCTGCACTTCGACGGCTGCTCACAACGCGGAGTGCCGGAAGTCGACGTGCGACGTGAAGTGCTGGGGTGTCTCGACAAGAGCGGCAGTCGCGACGTGACGTTGCGTTTCTACGGCGTCGATGCGGGCGAGCCGTCATGCATCGTCAGCACCCAGCAAGTCGATGACGTAGCGGTGGTGCGCAGCGGCGCACTCGAACATCTCGGGCCGTACATCGATTCGCCTGCGCACTTTCGCGGCTCGACCGCGTATTTCGAGATCGTGAAGGGCGCGCCGAAGTGGCTCTGCGCGGACCCTGGCTTCGTGACGAACGGAGTCTGCACCTCGCCGCTCATCGCACCGGTTGCCGCGAGAGAAGGGTGCCGGCCTCCGAAGAACCGCGAGGCGATGTTGCTGCGTGCCGTCGACGCCAGCTGCGCGGAGAATCACTTTTCACTCGCGAGGCGCGAGGTTGATGTCGGCAACAGCAGCCTCACGCGAATGACCCTCGAAGAAGGTGACGGCATCACCAACGAAGTCGAGCTCGTGAGTCAGCTGAAGGGCTCGGCCGTCGCGCTGAGCGCATGCATCGCGCCCGGTGCGCTCGCAGGCGTGATCGGAAAGCTCGTCGTCAGCGGCAGCGGCCAGGTCGTCGCGGTGAGTCTTCCGAACGTGGGCGGCGACGAAGCCTGCGTCGCGAAGAACTTCACCGCGCCCGTTCGCGCGTTCAAGGGCCAGACGAAGCGCGACGCGCGCGTGTCGATCTACGCCTTCCGCTTCCGCTAACCGTTCTCCCTCTCCCTGCGAAAGCGGGGAGAGCCGGGAAGCGCTGACGCGAACAACCGTTGAGAACTCAGCCGAGCCCAGCGCCGGTGACGCCCGTCGTGCATGGTCGGCCCCTCACCCCAGCCCTCTCCCCGCTTCGCAAGGAGAGGGAGGCAATCAGCGCGCGTTCAAGATGCGCCCGAGCACCGCGCGCACCGTCGAACTCTGACCTTCGGGGTCCATCGCCGCTTCCATCTTGCGCAGTTCGACGGTCGCCTCGAACGCCTCCGCTCGACCCGCATCATCGAGATCGTGCCACGCCGGGTGCGACCGAATGCTCCCGTCGGCATGCCGCTCGCGATGCGCCGCCGTGACCTGCTCGAGCAGCAGTTGTTCTTCGGGCGTCATGACAGATGCTCCTCGAGCAGAACGCCCGCTTTCTCGAGGCACTCTTTCAAGAACTTCCGCGCGCGCGTGAAGTTCTGCAGGAACGTGTTGAGCGACATGCCGACGCGCGCCGCGAGCGTGGTGTCGTCTTCGGCGCCCTGCGACACCAGCCGCTGTTCGAGCGCGGCGCGCGGCTGCTGCGGCAACTTCTTGCGGCAGTTCGCGATGTGCTCGCGCAGTTTCGGGTCAGGCGTGATCGGCCCGACCTCGGCTTCCATCGCCAGGTGCTTCTCGAGCGCTTCCTGCTGCTCTGCTTTCCCCAGCTTGCGCCACTCGCTCACCGCCACGTTTCGCGCCGTCCGCATCGCGAATCTCAGGAGTGCGTTCGGCTTTCCATCGTGCGTGAAGCGCGGAGCGATCTGCCACACGCGCAACAACGCTTCCTGCAGCACCGCTTCGGTGTCGACCGACGTCGCGAAGGCCCGCAGCGACGAGCGCAAGGCCGGTTCCGCGGTCGAAGCCCAACGCGCAAAAGCCAGGGCGTCACCCCCGGCCATCGCTGCGAGCGTTTGAAGCTCGTCGGTCATTGAAGGGCCTCGCTTCTGGCACGCTCACCCGCGCCGGTCACCGTCTCCGGCGCGGGTCACTCGAACTCGAGCTGCTTACAAATCGATGGCGAGCACTTCAGCGCCGTTCGACAGGTGCACCGTACCGACCTCTCCGATGCTCTCGTCGACCGTGAGCACCAGCGTGACGGTGAGGCCGATCGCGAAGCTGCCAGCCGCCGTGGTCAGCGCCGTGTCGACCAACACCTTCGCGTAGCTCCCGTCGGACAGCTCGAGCCGCGCTTCGTTCGCCGGCGACCAGGTCATCGGAGCCGTGAGATCGATCTCGATGATCAGCCGCTTGCCCTGACGACGAACCTTGCCGCGCACCCGACGGCCCGGAGCAGGAACCGGCTTGTTCTCCGGCGCGCGGCTCTTGGTGTCCGGCTTCTCCGCGGGCTGCTGCGCAGGCTTGGGGGTGAGCAGCCGCTTCGCGAAGTCGAGGAAGCCTTCCTTCTTCTTCTCCTTCACTTCCTGGCGCTCGTCCTTCGGAGCAGGAGCGGGCGCCTTCGCGGGAGCCCCACGAGCGGCGCGCGACGGCGGCGGAGGCGGCGCACCCGGCGCGACCGGCTCGGCGCGCGTGATGTCTGCGCTCGGCACGGCCCCATCGGCTTCGCCGGCCTCCATCTCCATCGGCGCTTCCTCTTGCTCGACGGGCTCCGGCGCGTCGGCGACCGACTTGTCCGCCGCGTCATCGAGCGAAGCCGCGAAGCGATCGGCGCGACCACCGACGTCCTGCTTCTTCGCATCACGCTCTTCCGAGCTCTTCGACATCTCGGTCATGCGACGCCGCGCCATCGGCGCACCGGCCGAAGGAGCACGCGCCATCGACGGAGCGCTCTGCGCCATGCCCTTCACCGCACCGCCCATCGGCCCCGCCTGGGCGATCGACACGGTCGACGGCCGCAACCCCACGCCTTCGGCCGACAGCCCGTACGCCAGCTGCTGCGGCTGCGTCTCGTGACGCCGCGGAGCGCGCGGGTCGACGGTCGCCTTCGCGCTCACCGCCACCCACGACGTGAGCCGCGTGGAGATCTGGAAGTCGATGCCCGTGCGTTCGATTTGCGGGTCGAGCTCGGCCTTCTGGCCGCCCGTCGCGATCGACAGCTCGAAGTCCTCGACCATTTCGCGGCCGAAGAGCGTGGGCACCGCCGCGCTCCCTTCACCGTGCGTGTACGAGCGCACCGCGATGCGATCTTCGATGTCGCCGTGCGCGCTCTTCGCGCGAATCACCACGTCGCCACCTTCCGGCCGCAGCTTGAGCGACACCATCGCCGGAGCGCCGCCGAAGAGATCGGGAATGCGGTACGGCGCCACGCCGCTCACCGCGCTGCCGCTGATCTCGACGTCGGTGAGCAGCGGCGCGTTGGTGCGAGCCATCAGCCGCTTCACGAACGGCTCCACGTCTTCGCCGAGGCCGATCACCAGCTCGACGCCGCGGCCTGCGCGCGCCGCCGGCATGGTGAGCGAGCGGTTGACGCCGCTGCCGACACCGACGGTGTGCACGCGCGAGCCCTTCGGGAGCCGCGCGGCGATCGCTTCCAGCACTTCCGACTCGAAGCCGATCAACCCGTCGGTGATGAGGATCACCTGGCGCTGGCTCTCGTGACGCAACGGCGCGAGCGCCTCGAGAATGCCGGTGCGCATCTCGGTGCCGCCGCTGGCGCGCAGCTGCGACAGCCAGTTCTGCGCGTCTCGACGGTTCGACGCCGTGGCCGCCACCGCGCCGCTCTTCCACCGACGCGGCGAGTTGCTGAACTCGATGAGCTCGAGCTGATCGCGATCGGTGAGCGAATCGACCAGCGCCATCGTCACGCGGCGCGCCTGATCGAGCGGCGAGCCCGACATCGAGCCCGAGGTGTCGAGCAGCACGATCAAGTCGCGCGCCACCGGCGTCATGTTCGCCTCCACGCGAGGCGGCACCATGGTGAGCAAACCGAACGCGTGCGCGCTGTTCACGCCGCTGGCCGGGCGCGCGACGTCGAGCGAAGTACCGACCTGCAGCGTCGAGACGCGCCAGCGAACCACCACGTCGCGATCGAGCGACGCACCACGCTCGTCACCGAACGTCACGTCGTACCGCCCGAGCCCGCGTCCCGAGTGAAGCGGGTGACTGGGACTCTCCGGGCGTACACCCTCCGCGAGGTCGTCGCGGATCGCGAGCGCGAGGTTCAACTTCACCGGCAGCTCGGCGTCGGCCACGTCGACCGTCACCTTCGCCACGTCGGCCACGCGACCGGGCGAACCCATGTAGCGGGGCGCGACCACGGTGGGGAAACGCCACTCCCACGCGCCGTCGGGCAGCCAGATCAACTTCTGATCGATCTGCACCTCGCACACCACCTGCGAGCGCGGAGGCACGTTGCCGACTTCCTGCGTGAAGAGGCTCGAGCGCTCCTGATCGAGAATCGCCGCGGTGCGACCTTCGACGATCGCCTCTTCGAAGCGCTGACGCGCGCGCTGCTTCGCGTCGACCTGGCCCACCACGCGCTCGTCACCGATGCGGAACGCGAAGCCGCTCACCGCACCGTCAGCCGGCAGCGGCAACGTGTACGTCACGCGCAGCGGCTCGTCGTACGGGTTCTTGAACGTCTGCTCGAGCGTGACGCGAACCAGCCCGCCCTTGGCGTCGGCGATCAGTGACGCGCCGGTCAGCGGCAGCGTGCGGCCATCGACCGCGACGAGGCGGCCTCCGGTGGTTTCAGACGGCTCAGGCGACGGCGTGGGGCGAGGAGCGAAAGACATGCGGTCCATCCTTTGGTTGAGGGTTCAGAGCCCTCAACGCGACCGCCTGCATTCTTGTGACAGACCTCGAAATTCGGAAGCGATCTCAGGGCTTACGCAGCATCGAAATACCGCGCGGCCCGACGAGGATCAGGTCGCGTGGACCACGGCTCGCCGACGCCCACATGCCCTGCGCGGGGCAATCGACCGCCGCCCACGCTTGATCGTCGAGCTGACGGAAGAGCTTCGTCGCGCCGAACGCGAACCGCTCCGCGCTGCCCGGCACTTCGACCATGCCGCGAATCGGCTCCGCGAGCGCCGCCGTCTTCCACATCGGCATCGGGCCCGAGACCAACAGGCCCTGCGTGGTGGTGGCGCCCGAGCGCTCACCGGCGAGCCACAGCGACTCCTTGCCCGCCATCGCGATGTCGAGGCGGCCGCTCACCGGCGACGGCAGACTTTCCCATGCGCCGGCCGATCGCTTCGCGAGCACACCTTCGCCCGTGGCCCACACCTCACCGCCAGACAACACGAGCGAGCGTACCGGCGTCGACAGCTGCAGCTCGGGCACGAACCCTTCGGCGGTCTTGATCATCAACAGCCCCGAGGCTGTGCCCACGTGCAAGATGCCGTGCGGGTCGAAGGCCGCCGCGGTGAGATCGTGCTCGCCGGCGCTCCAGCGGGTGAAGCCCGCGTCGGTCCACTCCAGCACCACGCCGTCGTTGCCGACGACGACCGGCCGGCCGAGCGAGTCGATGGCGATGGCGTTCAAGTCGGCCCAGATGCCGGTGTGCAGTGTGCGCCACTGCCGGCCGACGAGCTGCACCGCGGTGCCGTGCTCTCCAACGGCGAACACGCCATCACGCGCCACTGCCATCGCCACCAGCTTCGCGGCGACACCGGTGGGCACCACTTCCCACTCCACCGGCGCGGGCGGGTTCGCCTCGTAACCAAACAACTGCGCGCTCGCGACCTGACCATTCCATTCGGCGCCGATGCGAATCGGCCCGAGGCACGACGGCTCTTGATCGGGGTTGCAGGCGAACGTCGTGCTCACGAAGCCTTGATCGAGAATCACCTCGGACCCGCCGAGGAACTCACCGACCGAGGCGTTGAGCGTGACGATGCCGCCCGCTGGCGCCTCCGTCTCGTCCCAAGCGCGAATCTTGAGCACCACGCGCTCGGTGCGGCCATCGAACGCGCTGCGATCGGGAGCCATCACCAACACGGGCTCGACCATCGGGGCGCACCCACACATCACGACACACGACACGATCAGGGAACGAAGCAAGAGAGACCTCCAGCACGCCCCATCGGCACGCTGTCGGAATCTCTTCAGGCCTGCTGGCTGGTCGAGGTCGCGGTCGACTTCGCCTCGGGCGCGGCTGACCGGGCCTGCTTCTCGAGCATCGCCAATCGCGAGCTCAGCGAGTCGGTCAGCGCGTCGATCTTCACGTGCAGCTGCGTGACCTCGAGGCCGGCCTTCATGTTCGCCTCGTACTCGGCGTCGGAGCGGATGCGTTCCTTCTCGGCCGAACGGTTCTGGCTGATCAGCACCATGCACGAGAGGAAGATCGCTTCGAGCGACACCACCATCGTCAGGAGCCCGAACGGGTACTGATCGAACGGCGCGATCCCGGGAATGAGGTTCACGTTGATGGCGATCCACACGCCGAACCACACCGCGTGCACCAGCAAGAAGCTGAAGCGGCCGGAGAAGTCGGCGAGGAGATCGGCCACTCGCTCGATCATCGTCAGCTGCTCGGCGATCGCCTCGTTGGGCGAGAAGCGCGGCCGCACGCCGAGCAACTTGTCGGCTTCGCGCAGACGACGGCCGATGACTCCCAGCACGTCCATCGCGGCGGCGGGGTGACGGGAGAAGAGATTCTCGAGGTCAGCGCGATCGACGCGGAGCGCGCGCGTGGCCTGCACCGCCTGGGCGCTCGCGCTGCGCGATTCACCGTCGAGCAACGACAGCTCGCCGAAGAAGTGCCCGGCCTTCACCGTCTCGAACACGATGCGCTCGCCCGTGGAGTCTTCGATGAAGACCTCGACCTCTCCTGACGCGACGATGAAGATCGCACCGCCGGGATCAGCGCGGCGGAAGATCATCTGACCGGCGGAGAACTCCACCTCGTCGAGCTGAGACGCGAGAATCGCGCGCTCCTCTTCATCGAATCGCTCGAAGAGGGGCACCGCGGCGAGGAGTGAGGTGTCCGCCGGCATCGGGCGTGCCTTCAATCACCGCCGTGGTGCGACAGGCAACCACAACCGCGCGTGGGCGCATCGCTTGCAACTCACTCCTGCGGATGATGGCTTCCCCGAATCCGACTCAGTTCAAAGCGGGTCGCGGGATACAGGCGGGTCGCTGACGCCTCAGGAGAACCGATGGAACCGCTCGACTGGAACGCGCTTCGTGAAAACTGTGCCGGTGACGAATCGCTCGTCAACGAAGTGCTCGAACTCTTCCGGCAGGAAGCTGAAGCCCTGCTCGCCGACGTTCGCGTCGCCGTCGCGGCGCAAGACGCGCTCACCATCAAGCGCACCGCGCACCGCCTCAAGGGCGCGCTGGTGAGCCTCGGCGCGCGGCCTTCGGTCGATGCTGCGCGAGCGCTCGAAATGGCGGGCACGTCGGGTGATCTCGCGGGCTGCTCCGCGCTCTTCACCAAGCTCGAGCACGAGCTCGGGCGCTTGATGAAGATCGTGACGATTCCCAGCGCGGCGTGATCGCGTGACGGCTGCGGCTCACGCCGCGAACTGACGCTCCACCAATCGACGGTAGAGACCTTCTTCTCCGACCAGGGTCTGGTGCGTGCCGATCTGCACGATCTTTCCCTGATCGAGCACCACCACGCGCGCTGCGTCTTTCACCGTCGAGAGCCGGTGCGCAATGACGAGCGTGGTGCGGCCGACCATCAACCGCTCGAGCGCCTCGCGCACCAGGTGTTCGCTCTCGGCGTCGAGCGCGCTGGTCGCTTCGTCGAGAATCAAGATGCGCGGGTTCTTCAGCACCGCGCGCGCGATCGCCACGCGCTGCTTCTGACCGCCCGAGAGCTGAATGCCGCGCTCGCCCACCAGGGTCGCGTACTTCTCGGGGAACTTCTCGATGAAGGTGTGCGCGTTGGCCATCTTCGCCGCCGCTTCGACTTCGGCGTCGGTCGCCTGCGGGCTGCCGTAGCGGATGTTCTCGGCGATCGACGTCGAGAAGAGCAGCGGCTCCTGCGCGACCACGCCGACCTGACGACGCAGCCACTCGGGGTCGAGGTCGCTGAAGGGCACGCCGTCGAGCGTCATGCGGCCTTCCGCGGGGTCGTAGAGCCGGTACAGCAACGACGCGATGGTCGACTTGCCCGCGCCCGACGGGCCGACCACCGCGACGATCTCTCCAGGCTCGAGCTTGATGTCGAACTTCGAGAGCACCGTGATCTCCGGGCGGCTCGGGTACGCGAACGTCACGCCCTCGAACGCCACGCGGCCTTCGACCTTTTCGGGCTTCTTGCCCACGCCGGTCGCGATCGCCGGCTGACGATGCAGCAATTCGAACACGCGCTCCGCGGCGCCGGCTGCGCGCTGCAGATCCGTCCACAGCTCGGCGAGCGCCGAGAGCCCGAACGCCATCTGCATGGTGTTGAAGAGGAAGGACAGAAGGTTGCCCGGCGTCAGCTCGTTGGCCGCCACCATTCGCGCGCCGTACCAGAAGACGAACACGCCCGCGGAGAACGCCGCGAAGAACGCGATGCCGAAGAACCCCGACGAGAGGTTGATGCGACGGAACGCCAGCTCCAGCGAGTGGCTGATCGCGCCGCGGTAGCGACCGATTTCCTTTTCCTCGGCCGCGAAGCTGCGCACCGTGCGGATGCCACCGAGCGACTCGACCGCCACCTCGCTCGCCTTGGCCAGTGCGTCTTGCGACTCCTTGCTCAGCTTGCGCACCCGCCGCCCGTAGATCACCGCGGACAACGCGACCGGCGGCACGATGAGCAGCATCATCGACGTCAGCTTGGCCGAGGTGACCAGCAGCATTGCCAACGCGCCGAGCGCCATCGTCAGGTTGCGCAGCACCATCGAGATGTTGGCGCTCACCGTGGTCTGCAACACCGAGGCGTCACTCGAAAGGCGGCTCGAGAGTTCGCCCGTCTTCTGGGTGTCGAAGAAGCCCGTCTCCTGGCGCAAGAGCGACGCGTAGAGATCGCCACGCAGCTTGGCCACCACGCGCTCGCCGACGCGGCTGAAGAGCAGGAAGCGCAGCGCCGAAGCGACCGCGGTCGCCGCGAAGATGATGATCAGGAAGATCGCCATCTGATCGACCTTGGTGAGATCGATCTTCCCGCCCGAAAGGCGCTTCTCTTCTTCAGCGAAACGTTCCGGCGCTTCGTCTTGATAGATGAGACGCGGCGATTCCTTCACCAGCGGGTCGAAGACGAAGGCGCGGTTGTCGGCGTCGCGCCCCATCGACACGTAGCGCTCGCGATCGCCCGAACCGATCTTCGAGCCCCACGTCGCCGGCTTGCCGGGCGGAAAGCGCTCGTCGAACGTGGTCGAAGGCTGCTGCGCGGTGAACGACAGGAGCGACTCGTCGAACAACTTTCCCATCGCGCCGGGGAAGGCGAGGTTGCCTGCGGCACTGGCCAGCAGGAACACCGTCGCGAGCGCGAGCGACCAGCGCTCCGGCCACGCCAGCGAATACAGCCGCCCGAGCGTCACCTTGAGCGGAGGCTTCTTGTCCTTGTCCTTCTTCTTCTCGTCGGCCCGGCTCAGCTCGTCGCTCACCGTTCTCAGATAACGCAGAGGTGCGCGGGCGCACACACCTCTTCATTCTTCTTCACGACGCGAAGTGTTTCGTAGAGTGCCGCCCGACATGGTTTCACAGGAAGACGCACTCCTCGGTCGCATTGCTCTTCACTACAAGCTCTGCACCAACGAAAACCTGAACGCCGCGATGAGGCAGTTGATCACCAGCGCCAACCCCGGAGGGCTCGGGGCAGTGCTGGTCGAGATGAACGTCATCAGCGTCGAGCAACACAAGTGGTTGCAGCAGGCGCAGGTGCAGTACCTCGCGAAGCAGGGTGGGTCTTCGGCGGGCACCAGCGCTCCCGCTGCTCAGGCTGCCGTCGCTGCGCCCGCACCTTCTGCGCCGCGACCGTCGGCTCCGCGTGCACAAGCTGCCGCGCCCGCTCCAGCCCCGGCGCCTGCACCAGCACCAGCTCCGAAGCCGCAGGGGCAGGTCTACAACGTACAGACCGCGCCCGCGCCGGCGGCCATTCCCACCGCGCCGCGCTCGTCACACAAGGTCACGCTGCGTGACGTGCTGTCGAGTGCGGTCGAGATGCGCGCGTCCGACGTGCACGTGCACTCGGGAGCGCCGATGCAGGTGCGCGTCGGCGGCGTGCTCAAAGAACTGAAGATGGGGCAGTACACCAGCGAAGAGGTGCAGGCCCTGATTCGCGAAGGCCTCGACGCGGAGCAGACCAAACTTCTCGACGAGAATCTCGATCTCGACGCCGCGCTGGTGATGCCGGGCCTCGGCCGCTTCCGCTGCAGCTTCTACAAACAGCAGCGCGGCTTCGACGCCGTGTTCCGCCCGATTCCTCCCGAGCCGCCGACGCTGGCTCAGCTCGGGTTGCCCGCCTCGCTCTCGAAGCTCGCCGACTTCCACCAGGGCCTGGTGCTCTTCACGGGCCCCGCGGGCTCGGGCAAATCGTCGACGCTCGCGGCGATCGTCGAGATGCTCAACGCGTCTCGCAAAGATCACATCATCACCGTCGAAGACCCGATCGAGTACGTCTACACGAAGAAGGAATGCGTCGTGAATCAGCGGCAGGCGGGCAAGCACACCCGCTCGTTCGCCAACGCACTGCGCGCCGCGCTCCGCGAAGACCCCGACATCATCGTCATCGGCGAGCTGCGCGATCTCGAGACGATTCAGTTGGCCATCACCGCCGCCGAAACGGGCCACCTCGTGCTCGGCACGCTGCACACCAACAACGCGATCCGCACCATCAACCGCGTGCTCGACGTGTTCCCGCCGAAACAGCAGTCGCAGATCCGCGCGATGGTGAGCGAGTCACTGCGCGCCATCGTCTCGCAGCGCTTGATCCCCACCGCTGATGGCGCGCGCCGCCTGCCGGCGCTCGAAGTGCTCTACGTGAAGCCCGCCGTGTCCAACCTCATTCGCGAAGAGAAGACCTTCCAGATCCGCTCGGTGATGCAGACCGGAAAGTCGGAAGGCATGACGCTCCTCGACGATTCGATCCTCGATCTCGTGAAGACCGGCCAGGTGACGAAGGAAGTCGCGCGCCGTTTCGCGGAAGACCCCAAGCGCTTCGCCTGAAGCAAGAGCACGCACCATGGCTCGACTCGACGTTCTGTTTCGCTATTTGAAGGAGCAGGGTGGCTCCGACCTCCACCTCGCCGCGGGCATGCCGCCGCATCTGCGTCAGCACGGTACGGTGAACCCCATTCCCGACTGGCCGGTCTTCACCGACGAAAACCTGCGCGCGCACTTGAAGGAGCTCGCCAGCGAGAAGCAGTGGGCGCACTACGAAAGCAACCTCGATCTCGACTTCGCCTACGCGTTGCCCGGAGTCGCCCGCTTCCGCGCCAACTACTTCAACCAGGAACGCGGCGCCGGAGCGGTGTTCCGCATCATTCCCGAGCGCATTCGCACGCTCGAAGAACTGAAGGCGCCGCCCGCACTCGCGACGCTGGCGAACCTCGAGCAAGGGCTCGTGCTGGTCACTGGCCCGACCGGTTCCGGCAAGTCGACCACGCTGGCGGCGATCATCGATCAGGTGAACACCAACTCGGCGCGCCACATCATCACCATCGAAGACCCGGTCGAGTTCGTTCACCCGAACAAGAAGTCGACGCTCAGCCAGCGCGAGGTCGGAGTCGATACCAAGAGCTTCGCCAACGCGCTGCGCTCCGCGATTCGGCAGGACCCGGGCGTGATTCTCGTCGGCGAAATGCGCGACATGGAGACCATCTCGCTGGCGATCACCGCAGCCGAGATGGGCGTGCTGGTGTTCGGCACGCTGCACACCAACTCCGCGCCCAAGACGATCGATCGCGTGATCGACGCGTTCCCGACCGATCAACAGCAGCAGGTGCGCACCATGTTGTCCGAGTCGCTCGCCGCCGTGGTCTCGCAGCTGCTCCTCAAGACGCCCGACGGCCAGGGCCGCGTCGCGGTGCACGAGATTCTGCTCAAGACGCCGGGTCTCCCCAACGTGATCCGCGAGGGCAACACGCCGATGATCAGCTCGATCATTCAGGCCGGAAAAGGGCAGGGCATGCAGTCGATGGACGACGTGCTCTTGAAGCTCGCGACCGACAAGCGCATTTCCGCTGAGGACGCATTCCACAAAGCGACAGCGAAGGCTCGCTTCGAGCAGCTGCTCGCGGCAGAAGGGGCAGCCGGAGGCCACTGATGCTCGCACTCGTTCTCTCGCTGTCTCTCTCTGGAGCACCCATGTCCGTGTACGACTTCTCGGTGAAGACCATCGACGGCAAGGACGTCTCGCTCAGCCAGTACAAGGGCAAGGCGCTGATGATCGTGAACACCGCTTCGCAGTGCGGTTACACGCCGCAGTACAAGAGCCTCGAAGCCGCGTACCAGCAGTACAAGGCGCAGGGCTTCGAGATCCTCGCGTTCCCCTCGAACGACTTCGGCGAGCAGGAGCCGGGCAGCAACGAGGAGATCAAGAAGTTCTGCGAGCTCAAGTACAAGACGACCTTCCCGCTGTTCGCGAAGATCCCCGTGAAGGGCGACGCCGCGCACCCGCTCTACAAGTACCTCACCGGCTTGAAGGACAACGGCGGCGAGGTGAACTGGAACTTCAACAAGTTCCTCGTGAAGCCCGACGGCACCGTCGTCGCGCATCTGCCGAGCAAGGCCGACCCCGTCAGCGACGAGGTCAAGAAGCAGATTGAGGCTTTGCTTCCTTCGAAGAAGTGAAGAGCGCGCGGAGCTTGGGGTCGATGCGATCCCACGCCTTCACGCACAGCCACGTCGCGAAGATCAGCGCGATCACCAGCGGCCAGAACAGCGCCCAGCTCGCCTGGCCTTTGAAGAACTTCGACCAGAGCCCCACGCGGTAGTGGAAGAGCAGCATCTCGTGGAAGAAGTACGCGCTCAGTGACGCGGCTCCGAAACCGGCGAGCCATTTGAAGAACGCGCTCTGCGCGCTCGCCGGCCACCTTCGTTCGATGAGTCGGAAGATCGCGACCAGCGACAACACATACGTCCACCGCTGCGCAGCGTTCGCCGGGTTGGTCACCCAGAAGTGATGCGGCGGGTACAGCCCTTCGATCTGCGGCCGATCGAAGAACCACAACACCGCGCCGAGCCCGATCAACAGCCCCAGCCATTGCCACAGCTCGGCTTCCGACTTCATCGAGCCGATGGTCGCTCCGAAGCTCGCGCCGAGGAACACGTAGCCGGTCCACGGCAGGAGCGGGAAGCCGGCGCCCGTCGTGTCGTCGAGCACGCCGAAGTTGGTGTTGAGGAAGAGCGACGGCCAGCCGGTGACCTGTTCTCCGAGCGGCGCGACCGCGAAGACGCACAGCGCGATGATCAGCAACACCCAGCGAAGCAGCTTCGGCCGCATCGCCAGCGCGAAGAGCACCGGCATCACCAGGTACAGCGACAGCGCGATGCAGTGGAGAATGTCGATGCGCAAGAGCCACTTCGGCTCGCGGATCACGTTGAACCAGATGAAGTTGATGAACTCCGCGACGAAGAGCACCTCGGTGATGCGCTTCAGAGACTTCTTCAATTGCTCCATGCGCCGCCCGGCCAGCCCGGCGCGCACCTGCACCAGCGCGATCGCGAAGCCCGCCGAGAAGATGAACGACGGAGCCACCAGCCCATCGATCATCTGCAGCCGATTGAAGAACGCTCCCTTCTGCAGCTCGGGCAGCAAGAGCCCCAGCGAGTGGGTCTGAATCATCACCAGCACCGCGACGCCGCGGAGCCAATCGAAGGCGTAGATGCGACCGGCGGCGCTCGCCATGAACGCAATGCTGCGCAAAACCCGCGCGATGCGCTAGCTATTGGCTCCTGCCATGAGCTCCTCCTCCTCGCACGACGACGATCCGAACAAGCTCCCGGTGCCCTGGAAGCCCCAGCAGGAACCCGACATCGATCACTTCAAGAAGGAGTGGTGGTCCGGCACGCGCGGCGGCGGAAAAGTCCCGAAGGACTTTGGTTGGCCGACGGACCCCAAGCGGCAGCAAGAAGAGAACGGCTCGGGCTCGGCTGACGAGCCCGTGAACCGCTGAATCACTGCTGATTCACGTACGGCCCGTTCGTCGTGTCGGCGATCACATAGCCGCCGGCGAACGTGAGGCTCAGCACTGCGGTGCCGCTCGGCAGCCCATCGGGGTCGTCGACGAACGTCGCGCCCAGATCACTGCTCTTCTTCAAACCACCGTTGCCGCCCGCGAAGAACGACGTGCCGTCGGTCGCGTAGAACAACACGCCGTCGGAGATCGGCGCGGTCGCAGCGCGGAAGGTGTTGCCGTAGTTGTCGCTGCGCTGCTGCCCGTCCATCGCGGTCGAGAGCACGGCCACCGCACCTGACGCCGCGAGCGCTTCCACCGCACCGCGCGGAGCCGCCACCGCCCACGTCACGCCGAGATCGTTCGACTCGTAGAGCGCGCCTCCGCCCGCCATGCCCCACGCGAAGATCTTCTGCTGACCTGCTCCCGCGACGAGGCGCGTGATCTTCTGCGCGAAGAGCGGCGTGTTGAGCGGAGTGCGACGCGACCACGGCCCGGACAGCGAAGTGGCCACGTACAACCCGCCGGTGGTCGCCATCAGGTACTCATTTCCCTTCTTCACCAGCGCCCACGTCGGGTTCGTCGGAGCGCCGGTCACCGCGGCCCACTCGCCGTCGAGCTCCTTCACGTACAGCCCGCCCATCGATGCTCCCGCGGCGGTCATCACCAGGGACTGATCGAAGCGCTGAAACGACGTCGGCTTGAGATCGCCTGAGAGCGGCGTGAGCTCGGTCGTCCACACCGTCTCGATGTTCGGCATCTTCACCACCGCGTCGGTCGTCGCCGCGTAGAGCACACCGCTCACCGAGCCCGCTCCGACGAGGCGCGCGTTGGCGGGCCAGCCCGTCGTGCGCAGCGTGTACTGCGTGTACTGAATCGGCTGCGGGCCAGCGTCGAACAGCCCCGCGTCGGGGAACATGCGCCCCGCGTCCTGCATCTCGGCGGTGCCGCTGCAGCCACTCGCCACCAGAGCCAGCGTCAGAACGAAGCTTCGAATCATCACGCGAGTCGCCCCTCGAGAAAGGTGCCCAGCTTCTGCAGCACGCCGTCGGGAATCGTATGCCCGCCGGCGAATGGAACGAACTCATGTTGCATGCCCGCGTCGCGCATCAGCTCGGCGAGCCATTCTGCCGCGATGAACGGCAACACCGGGTCTTGCCGCCCGTGCGACTGCAGCACGTGGAGACCGGCCCGCGCCTTTGCCTTCGCGCGCCACGTGTCTTCGAGCAGCAGGGTGCCCGACAGTGTCACCAACCCGGCGGGCGCTTCTTCGAGGCGCAGCGCGACGTCGGTGGTGATCATCGCTCCTTGCGAGAAGCCCCCGAGCACGATCTTCGACATCGGGAGCTTCGTGGTGTCGGCCACCGCCATCACCAGCGCGTGCACCGCCTTGCGCGCCGCCGCCATGCCGTCGGGCTCGAGCTTGCGGAACTCGCGCAGCGCGTCGGGCTTCGACTGCAGCTGCTGAATGGCCGCCATGTCGATCATCCACCACGCGCGCGCGTCGCCCCAGCCCAGCTCACCCAGCGACAAGAGCCCCGCGGGGAAGACGAAGCGCACGTCGGCGAGCGCAGGGTGCTTCTCGACGAGGTAGGGCGCGAGGCCGACGAGATCGTGCCCCGACGCGCCGAAGCCGTGGCACAGCACCACGCAGCCGCGTGGCGTCCCGGGCGTCTGCTGGAAGATCTCGACCTCGAGCCCGGCCATCTGGGTGTGCATGGCGTGGCGGTTACACAGCTGAACGCCCTGCGACAAGCTCTTGACCGAAGCGCTTTGGTGTATTGCCTTCCCGATCGTGCCCTTCACGTTGCGAGTGACCACGGGCGGCGAGGCCGAAGACTTCTCCTTCGAGGGCGGAGAGGCCCGCCTCGGCCGCACCGCTGACAACGACATCGTCATCAAAGATCCTTCGTCGTCGCGTTCTCACGCGCGCGTGTACGAGGAAGAAGGCCGCCACTTCGTCGAAGATCTGAAGAGCGCCAACGGCACCAAGCTCAACGGCAAGCCGGTGAAGGCGCCGCTCGAGCTGAAGAACGGTGACAAGGTCTCGATCGGCGACGTGGTGCTCGAGTTCGATGCGCCGAGCGCCAGCGACACCATGATGCAGGCACCGTCTTCGACGGTCGACGACGGCGGAGCAGCGAGCACCGGCGACGAAGGCGGCGAAGACCCCAACGCCACGATGCTCAAGCCGCCTTCGAAGCCGATCGCGGCGATGGTGCGCAAGCCGCCCCCGCGTCGCGCGCCCGACCCCGAGCCCGAAGAGGAACCGGCGTCCGAAGAAGCACCGGCTGAAGAAGAAGATGAGGCCGCGTCGGCGAACTCGACCAAGAACTTCGAAGTGCCTCCGCCGCGCGCGATGGCGCGTCGAAACACGTCGGCTCCGGCGCGCCCCTCGCGCCCGGCCGCCGAAGAGAGCGACGCCGAGCCGGTGCAGCTCACCGCCGCCGAGCGTGCACGTCAGCGCCGCGCTTTGCAGCAGTCGACGTCGGGCCGCGCACAGCTGTTGTGGAGCGATCTCTCGCTCCCCGCGAAGATCGTGGTCGGTGGCATTGGCGGCATCGCCGTGATCGCGATGCTGGGCCTCGCGGTGATGGCCGTGATCCCCAAGAAGGTGAACCGCCGCATCGAGGTGATGACCCTCAACGCGAACGGCGATCCACTGCCTGACGCGTACGGCCTCGGAGACGAAGTCGACATCGAGAAGCCCGACATGAAGTCCTTCAACTTCCAGTACGACTCACCGACCTCGATCGTCGGCGTGTTGCACTACCAGGCGAAGGATTGCTCGAAGGAAGAGGTGTCGATCGAGCTCAACGGCAACGCGCTCGGCACCGTGCCTCCCGACACCGTCGAAGTGAGCCAGCGCCAGCTCGAGATAGTGCTGCCCGCCACGCAGCTGAAGGTGACCGAGCCCAACGAGCTGGTGTTCGACAACGTGAACAACCCTCCCGGCGAGGACCCGTGGAAGATCTGGAACGTGTGGGTCGAGGTCATTCCGGTTCCGAACATGAGCGCCGAAGAAGCCAGCCGACGCGCGAAGCAGGACATCGAGCGTGCGCAGAGCATGTACGAGCAGCGCGACATCGGCGCGATGAACCTCTTCCGTTCGTGGAAGGCGTACCGCGATGCGTGGCTGCTGCTCGAAGCGACGCCTGATCGCCCCGCGGAGCTGCTGCAGATCGCTCGCACCCGCATGCGCGAGATTCGCCCCGAGCTCGACCGCAAGTGCTCCGCGATGCTCGTCGACTACCAGAAGGAAATGGCGAAGAAGGACCCCAACGTCGGCGAGGCCCGCAAGGTGCTGCAGAACATCCCCTCGCACTTCGAAAAGGAGCACCCGTGCTTCGGTATGGCGCGCGGCCTCCTGCGGAACATGGACGACCTCAACGTCGCCGAGTAATTTCAGCTGGTTGTGACAAAGCCGAGGTTGCGTCCACCTGACGGATGGAGGGGTTGCGACGTCGGCTCGACAATTCGAGTGCCCATGCGTCCCTTCTCCCGTCAATCCGGTCAGGCAGCGGTCGAGACGGCCATCGTCATGCCGCTCTTCGTCTTCACCGTCCTGGGAATCATGCAGCTGAGCTTGCTGCATCAGGCTCGGTTGCTCACCAAGTACGCCGCGTACAAAGCCGCTCGTTCAGGTGCGATCAACCGCGCCAGCATGGACGTCATGGAGCGCGCGGCGATCTCGGTGATGCTCCCGATGATCACCCGCGAGACGCCCATCGCGAACGGCAGTGGCGGCGAGCAGCCTCAATACGGTCTCTACAAGATCAGCGACGCGCAGGAATTCGTTCGCAACTACAAGGACGTCGCCGATCAGCGACGCAACGAATCGGCGGGGCGGCAGGGCAGTGCTCCCAAAAAACTGATCGAAGTGACGGTCTGCCACCCGCTCTCGGGTGATCTCACCGCGCAGAAGGACTTCGACGACCCCGACACCAACAACAACATGAGCGACTGGAAGGCGTTCGAGAACTCCAAGCTCTCGATTCAGGTCACGACCTACCTGCACCTCATCGTTCCGTTCGCCAACGCGTTCATCTGGTGGTCCGCGCGCGGCAAGTTCTCCCAGCAGCGCGCCGACACCATGAAGTCGCTGCGCATGGAGACGGACAGCGCCAACAGCGAGAACACCGACCGCAAGAACTTCAACGGCCAGTACACGCTGCGTGACCTCGAGCAGGAAGCCGAGCGCGGCAGCTACATCATCCCCGTGCGTGCGTCGTACTCGTACCGCATGCACTCCAACCTCGGCGAGAACGTCTCGCTGCCCCAGAAGAATCTCTGCCACGTGCCCTTCGAGAAAAAGGAATGATCATGAAGACCACCTCTTCCCGTTCTCAGACTGCTCCTCGTCGAAGCCGTGGCCAGGTGCTCGCGATGGGCGCCCTGACGATGACGCTGTTGGCGCTGACGCTGATGGCGAGCTTCTCGATCTCGCACTCCGTTCACGAGCGCATCCGCCTGCAGCTGGCGGCTGACGCGCACGCCTTCTCGGTCGCGACGCTCGAGGCGCGTGGCTTCAACACGCTGGGCTACATGAACCGCGCGATCGCCGGCGGCATCGTCGCCGAGCTCGGTCTGCACGCCTGGTACGCGATCGCCGAGCGCGACGTGTCGATGTACATGGCGGGCTTCGTCGCGTTCATCCAGATCGCCATCATGGAGTTCGCGCAATGCCCCTACTACTACGTCCAGCATTGCTTCCACGGCATCAACGCCCTGCGAATCGCCTTCCAATACATGAACAAGAAGAACCAGGCCGAGAACGACCTGCGCAGCAAGGAGCAAGACTGGAAGGACGCGGTCAAGGCGTACAACGACATGATCAAGGACGTGTACAAGGACGAGAAGGAGCTCCTGAAAAAGGTGAAGGGCCAGATCGGGAGCTTCAGTCCGGTGCTCATGTCGTTGTCATCGACCACCGCCAAGAACGCCCAGTCGAAGAACATCGCCTACAACCAGAAGTTCTTCGCCTGCGCGCTCGAAGGGTCTGACATCGACAGTGAGTGCGAGGGCTCCGATTGGAAGAAGGACCCTGGCGTCTCTTCGGCGAGCGATCGCAATGAGGTGATGAACTCGGCCGCCTACGCGGCTCGGCCCATCTTCGAAGCCGGTCGCGGCATGGCCCGCCATCTCTCCGGCGAGGGCTACAAGACCTTCCCGGTGCCGCCGTTCGACTTCGATCTGCCGATGTCGATCACCATGAAGCCGCAGAAGATGATGGATATCCAGAGCGACGGCACCTACACGGAGTTCAGCTTCGGCAAGCAGAACACCACGCTCAACGGCAACGACATCAGCTCGAGCCTCCCGATCGGCTTCGTGATCGTGACGTGGAATGACGGCGTCGGCTTCTTCATCACCAACGGCAGCCGCTCGAACGGTGGCTACGAGGGCGTGCCCTGCAACGGCAACGGCGGCTGCTTCATCAACTTCCGTCTCGGCCAGGCCAGCAACCCGCCTGACGACGACACCGACTACGGCCAGCCTGCGACCTACGGCGCCTACAGCTCCGATCTGCGCGAGCTCAACAACGGCGGCGGCAAGGGCGCGTGGGAAATCGAAGGCAAGGGCGAGGTCAACTACCTCCACACGCAGAACGAAAAGGGCAACGGTGACTTCAAGTTCGTGCCCGACAACAACGCGGTCGCCGTCGCCAAGGGCAAGGCGTACTTCCACCAGCTCGGTCAGAACGGCTGGCAGGTTCCGCCCAACCTCTTCGACCCGTTCTGGCGCGCCAAGCTCCACCCGTTCCTCCGCAACGAGATTCAGGACGTGTTGCAGAAGGCCGGCGACACGAAGGGCAAGGACGTGATCAGCAGCGGCGGCGCGGTGGAAGGAGTGAAGCAATGAACTCGCGCACTCGCATTCGCGCCCGAGGTCAGGCGGCGGTGGAGTTGGCGGTGACGTGCATCGCGCTCGTCCCCCTCATCTTCTTCGCCCTCTTCCTCGAGGACTTCGCCTACTACAAGATGGAAGGGCAGGAGCCGATCGTCGCCGCGAACTCCGACTTCGTGGTGCCCGACTACATGAAGTCGGGGCCCGGTGAGCTCGCGCGGTTCAACCGCCTCAAGTTCTGCGACCACACCGCCGGCTACGACAGCTACGACGTCGAGTTCGAATGCAACGCGCCGCCGTCTGGTTCGGGTGGTCCGGGTACGGGGCCGGGCGGTCCGACGGCGGTTGGCAACGCAGGCGATCAGATGGGTCACCACCACGCGACTGGCGCGCACCAGTGCTGGCTCGGTGGCGGTCAGCAGCTCGACTGCGGCGTCTCGAAGGGCGTCGACATCATGGCCATTCCGACCTCGCGCCCGTTCCTCATGTTCTACGCCACGAACTGGAACAACGGCGGCATCGCGACCTGCAGCGCGCAGCTCAAGGTCTTCAACTTCATCATTCCGCGCCAGATGGGCCAGAAGGGCGCGTGGTGGAACAAGCTCGCGCAAGGGCCCGGCGGCGCGGGCGGAGGCGACGACAACCTCGCGCTCCAGGGCAAGGGTCAGTTCGGCAAGGGCGGCGGCGCGGACATCACCGGCGCGAGCGAGTGGCAGAGCCAGACGTTCTCGAACATTCACACCGACGGTGAGAGCAACACCACGGCGCAGAACGGCTGGCTGCTCGACAAAGACGAGATGAAGACCGTCGTCGACCCGTGGGCGCTCACGCACATCAGCGCGATCAACCCGCACGAAGGCTCGCCCATCACGACGTTCCTGCCGCCCGGCACGATCCCCGGCATGGACTTCTACCACCCGCTGCTCGACCGAACCGGCAACTACTACAACTACTACGCCGACGACGCGGCCAAGAAGGCGATGGATTGGGAGAAGGACATGAAGGACAAGGACTTCCTCGACGAGTTCGCCGGCTGGGACGTCGCGGGCGACAACATGAAGTCCGTTCCCGTGACCTGGATGCCGGAGAAGCCCCGCGAGCGCAACGATGGCTACGCGTCTGGCTACAAAGACTCGCGCCAGCAGAACGCCAACCGCGACACCAAGTTCCCGGCGAGCTGGGGCCCCAACTGAACCTGGTCGATGTCTGAGAAAAAAAGCCAGGGTTGGTCGTTCGCCAGAATTTTGCTGGTGACGGCGGTGGTCGGCATCGTTGCCGGCACACTGCTGGGTCGTTTCACGCAACCTGACATCGACCCCGAAGCCATCGCCGAAGAGGAGATTCGTCGCATCATGCCACGCGGAGACCCCATCACGAGTGCCGACCCGATGGCGCCGGAGCCGGCGTCACTTCGCGGCATTCCTCCGTACCCGGGCGTGTACCCGCGGCGCATGTTGCGCTCGGGCGTCGCCGGCGGCCCCGCGTCGATCTCCTGGTTCTCGACCCCCGATCCCGCCAGCAGGGTGCTCGACTTCTACGAGAGCGCGTTCGCCGCCGAAGGCCGGCGCCCCGTCGCACACCGTCTGTCACCCGACATGGGCTACGTGGCCTGGCTCGAAGAGCTGCCCGACGCCGGTCTGGGCGGCGGCGTGCTCCACATGATCTCGGCGATGAAGCAGTTCAAGCAGACGTACGTGCTGGTGTCGGCGTCACGCCCCGATCTCGCCCTCGGTGTTCGCCCCCGCCTTCCCGAGGGGCTCGAGCTGCCCCCCGCGAGCACAACGCCCCAGATCGTCGACATGGGCGAGAGCAAGTTCGCCAATCAGGTCATCTACACGCGCACGATGAACACCACGCCGGGTGACGTCGTCAGCTTCTTCGAGCGTCAGTTCAAGGACCGTGGGTTTTCCGTCACCGACACCTCGAGCTCAGCTGGCCAGGCTTCGATTACGGGGCAGCGTGATGGTTCGACGGTGGTGGTGGTCGCGCGACTCGAAGGCGGCCATTCTTCGGTAGTCTTGACCTATGAACGGGCGGGCGGCTCAGAGCCACAGCCCCAGGAGGAAAAACGATGAAGTGGTTTTTGCTGATGGCCTGTGTGGTGTCGTCGTCGGTCGCCTTCGCCGGAGGCGATGCGTGCGCGAGCAACTGCGCGGAGACCGTCAAAGAGTGTCAGGTGCAGTGCAAGAAGATCCTCAAGAAGGACGCCCCCGACAAGATCAAGTTCTGCACGGAGAAGTGCAAGGAGTTCGAAAATGAGTGCAACAAAGACTGCAAGAACCAGCAAAAGAAGTGAGTCTCGACCTGCGAGTCAGCTCGCTCGCCGCGGTCAGGCGATGGTCGAGTACAGCATCGTCACCCACTTCTTGTTGGTGGGCGGCGCGCTGGCGTTGATGCCGGTGATGTCGAAGCTCTTCGACAGCATCTCGATCTTCTACAAAGGCATCTTCTTCGTGCTGACGAGCGGGGCGATCTAAGGCGGCGCGGCAGGACCGGTGCGCTATACCGCGCGCCATGTCTGAGACTCCTGCCGCTGCGCCGAAGCAACGCTCGCCGCTGTTCTACATCTTGATCGGTTGTGGCGGCCTCGCCGGGTTGATCTGCCTCGGCGGGGCTGTCGTGTTCATGGGCATCGCGAAGGTCGGCAAGGACTTCGGCGACGGCCTCACCGACCCGGCCAAGAAGAAGGAAAACGCCATCAAGCAACTGGGCGGCATTCCCGAGGGCTACGAGGTGGTGGCCAGCTTCAACATGTTCGTCATGCAGATGACGATGATGACCGACGCTCCGGCGAAGCCCGACGGCGGCTTCGATCTCTCGCCCGAGAGCCACACCTTCATGTTCTTCGACGTGATGGCCAACGAGAACAACAAGGGCTCGCGCGACTTCTTGATGGGCAAGGAGACCGACTCGAAGGCGCTCGCGCGCAGCGGCATCAACATCGATCAGAAGAACGTCATCAAGCGCGGGCAGCTGAGTGTCGACGGCCGCAAGGTGTACTGGGTCGCGTCGCGCGGTCGTGTGAACACCGGCCAGCAGGGCGCCGACAACGACGCGGAGTCGCTCAACACCGCCATCCTCTTCGACTGCCCGGGCGATCAGCTCCGCGTCGGCATCTGGAGCCAGCAGGACCCCGACCCCGCGAAGACGGTCGACGAGTTGCCGCTCGCGGGCACCGTCGCCGACGAAGGCGAGCTGGTGCGCTTCCTCAAGCCGATGAACCCCTGCGGCAAGTAGTCTTCGCCTTCCATGCTCCAACTCCTGGTCGCGGCGTGCCTCGCCACTGCAGACGGCGGGGTCGAGGTGCAGCCTGTCGTCGATGGTGGTGCGGTGGAAGACGGCGGCGCGGCGCCGCTCGCTGACTCTCCGTACCTCGACGATGCAGGAGTCGACGCCGGGTTGGCACCCGCGGGTGGTGTGCTGAGCGCGAGCGCCGAAGCCGAACGACGCGACGGCAAGGCCGAGTTCGTGAAGGGCGAGCTGTCGGTGTACCTGGGCAGCGATCGCCTCACGGTGAAGAACACGCGCATCGGCGTGACGGTGGGCCCCGATCTCTTCGCGGGCGCGCTTTACGCGCTCATCGAGCCGTTGGTCGATCTGCGCTTCTTCGACGGCAAGCTGGGCATCGGCGTCGGAGTGCCGCTGCGCATCGAGCTGGTGAACCTCGCGCTGCAGAACCCGATTCAGCGCATCGGGCGACTGCGCGTTGAAGACTACGACTCGGTTCACGATTTCGGTCGCGTGCTCAAGTACGTCACCTTCGGGCGCAAGGAAGACAACATCTACATCAGCGCCGGTCAGCGCTACGCGTCGTCGGTCGGCCACGGAGCGATCACCCGCCGCTACTCGCCTTCCATCGACACCGACTACCCACGCGCGTCGGCGCAGGTCGACATGTACAACGACTACGGCGGCTTCGAGCTGATGACCAACGATCTGCTCGAGTGGAACCAGATCAGCGGGCTCGCGTTCGTCAAACCGTTCTCGTTCTTCAAGCCGCAGAACCTGCTGCTCAAGTCGCTGTCGATCGGCGTCACCGGCGCGATGGACTGGAAGGCGCCGTACACGCTGTCGGACATTCCGACGCAGCGGGTGACGATGGCGAACCGCCTCGCGGTGACGTCGGTGAAGCCCGCGCGGCTGATCGGCATCGACGCTGAAGTGAAGGTGCTCAAGACCGAGAACGTCGACCTCAAGCCGTACGTCGACTACTCGATGTTGATCGACGGTGACGGCGGCTTCACCGCGGGCGTGCTGGGCCGCTTCAACGTGGGCACGGACATCAAGAACGCGTTCCGCGTGGTGGCCGAGGCGCGCTTCCTCGGCAATCGCTACGCGCCGAGCTACTTCGACACGTTCTACGAGATTCGATCGCATGGCGTACCTGAACCTCGACGTACGCGCTCCGGGTTCGCCGACCGCGCTCTACGTGCCCAAGCAGCAGTTCATTCTCGAGCGCGGGCTCGGGCAGCGCTTCGGCTACTACCTCGAGGCGAGCTGGGGCATCCGCAACGCGGTGGGTCTGACCCTCGCGTTCGAGGGCGTGAGCAACGCTCCGGCGAAGAACTTCGTCGCGCACCTCGAGTTACCGGTGCTCTCGTTCCTGCAGCTCTTCGGCAGCTACTACCTGCGCGGAGTGAACTCGTTCGAGGAACTCAGCCAGCTCGGCATCTTCGGTCTCAAGTCGATCGTCTTCGCCGGCGCGCGTCTGCGGGTGCTGCCGTTCCTGTTCATCAACGCGCGCGTGTACAAGACGTTCCGCGTGAACGACGTGCTCGAGCGGTACGACAACCAGTTCGGCTTCTCGGTCGATCTCGAGCTTGGCTACGAGTTCCGCAAGGCCGACCCGGCGCCGCCGCCGAAGGAAGAGCCCATCGAGAAGAAGGACAGCACTCCGGTGGAGCAGGGTCAGCCCATGTCGCCCGCAGCGATGCGCTGAGGTTGCTGCGGTTCGGCGGCGGCCCACACACCCGCGCCGAGGACGATGGCCACTCCGAGCGCGCCGAGCGCGGTGAACGGCTCGTGGAGCACGAGCACGCCGATCAACGCCGCGGTGAGGGGCTCGAGGTACGTGAACATGCCGACCAGCTGCGCGCCGATGAGGTTGAGCGCGCGGTTGAAGAGCAGAGCGGCGAAGAGGCCGTTGATCAGCGCGGCGAAGAGCACCGGCGTGGCGGCCTCGAGTGACGGCGGGAAGACCTCGCCGCGATACACCGCGAGGAGCGCGACGATCGACACCACGGAGTGCAGTGAAGTCACCGCGAGGGGCGTGAACGTGCGGCCCGCGCGGCGGCTCCCGAGCACGAGCGTCGAGTAGAAGAGCGCGCTGCCGGCACCGAGCGCGGCGGTCGGGAGCCAGCTGGTGTCGGCTCCGGTGGGGCCGAGGACGAGGGCGAGACCGGTGAGGACGATCGGCGTGGCGATCAGCGCGCGGCGCGAGCGTGGTTCCTTCAAGACCAGCGGGGCGAAGATCGCGACGAGTGAAGGCGTGAGGTAGTGCGTGAGCACTGCGACCACGACCGGGCCGCGACTGAGCGCCGAGAAATAGAGGACCACGTTCGCGGCGTCGGCGAGACCGACGATGACCAGGGCGATGACCGCTCCGCGATCGGCGAAGTCGGTGCGCCGGAACGCGAAGGGCGCCGGGAGCGACATCACTGCGAGCGTGATGAAGCCGATGCAGATGCCGCTCAGCGCTCCGCTGCGCGTGTAGAGCGGCCAGGTTCCCCAGAGCGTGGCGGCGATGGCGATGAGCGCCATGCCCGTCGATGTCGTGCGCTTCACTTCGGTCTGTCCGACGACGCTCCCTGTCCCCCGAAGGGGAGAGGGTCGGGGAGAGGGCACGACGCGGTCGGGCGTTTCGTGAGTGGCGCGTGCCTGCGACTGTGGCCAGTTCGACGGCGATCCAGGTCACTGCTCGTCGACGTGGCGCGGCTGCTCACTTCGCCAGCTCGACGTCGATCCACGAGCGCGCGACCTGGAGCACGAGGCCAAGGTGTCCCATCGCGCAGTGATCGTCTCCGGGCACGAGGAAGAACGTGCGCGGACCGCCCGCGCTCGCAGGGAAGAGCGTGTCTTCGTAGGGGATCACGGAGTCTTCGGTGCCGTTGATGGTCAGCAGCGGCTTGGTCGCGAGCGGCAGGCCGTCGCTCACGGCCTTCGAGAGTGAATCGCTGACGCTGGCGAGCCCGAGCACGCCATTCACGCCCATGACCTCGAGCGCCGCCTGCACGAAGGCTCCGGGGAGCCGGCCGAAGTTTCCGAGCGTGAAGGCCTTCGTCATCGGCCCGCCGAAGTTCACCGCCGCCTTGATGCGCGGCTCGACCTGCGGGAGCCGCACCGCCCAGTAGCCGCCGAACGACAGCCCCATGAACCCGATGCGGCTGGCGTCGACGTCGGGCTCGGTGACGAGGCGATCGATGATCGCGCTGTATTCCTCGTTGCCCTGCGCGCTCAGCTTGCGCGGGTTCTCTCCGGTGCCGGGCATGTCGATGAGCACGAGGATCACGCCGTCGCCGACTCCGGAGCTGGAGAGCGTTCCCGACAGCAGCAACGCGAGCTCTTCTTTGTACCCATCGAGGCCGCCGCTCACGAGGATGACGGGTCGTTTCACTCCGTCGTTCTTCGGCTTGGTGCGCGTGACGTGGAGCTTGCCCATCGACGCGTCGAAATCGATCGGCGTGAAGTCGAGACCGCCGAGCTCCATCGCCTTGCGTGCGGTGCGCAGCGAGCTCTCGAACCCTTCGCGCTTCTTCGGCGTCTTCGGGTTCGGGTAGTGCGCGACGATGTAGTACCGCGCCGCATCGGCATAGCGACGGCCCGCGGCGGCAGCGTCGGTGCTCTCGAGCTGCACCGCTTCGGCTTCGATGCGCTGGCCCTCGGTGAGCCACTTCTGCACCCACGCGTCTTCGTAGAAGTCCGACATGGTCTGCGTCGACGAGAGCGCGGTGGTCATGAAGTTCTGATCGATGCCCAGCAGCTGCCAGCGCGGGAGATCGACGCGCATGAAGAACGCCTTGGGATCACGCGTGGGGCCGGGGTTGGCGCAGCCGAAGACGAGCAGGGTGAGCGAGGCGAGGGTGAGCGAGCGCATGGAGGCGCATCAAAGCGTCACCGAACCGAGTAAGCACGTTTCGATGCAACGGCTGGCTTCCCGGTTCGGCGTGACGCGGCTGGCACGCATCACCGGGCTCGATCGCACGGGCGTCGAAGTGGTCGCCGCGGTGCGTCCGCGCGGGCACGTGCTGCAGGTCTCGCAGGGGAAGGGGACGACCCTCGAAGCCGCGCGGTGGAGCGCGCTCGGCGAGGCGATCGAGCTGGCGGCCGCTGAGACCCCCGACCTCACGCGGCTGAAATTCGGGCCGGCGCCCCGCGATGCGGCGTGGGACGCGATGGGGCTGAACGTCGCGTGGATCGCTGGTGAGCGACTCGAAGGCGGGCGCGCGGCGAGTGTGCCGGCGGAGACCGTGTTCTGCCCGCCGTCGGGTGTGACGTGGTTCGGGCCGGCGATCGCGACGTGGCAGTCGAATGGTCTCGGTGCACACCCCACGTCGGAATCGGCGGCGACCGAGCACGCGCTGCTCGAGGTGCTCGAGCGTGACGGTCTGGCGCGCGTGGTGCCCGACGGCTGGACGCCCGACCTCGCGCTCGAGCGACTGGTGGCGAGCGACGACCCGTTCGGGTTGCGCGAACGCGGTTTCGATTTCTTCCTCTTCGACTTGACCCCTGACGACAGGCGAGCGCCGGTCGCGGGTGCGTTGTTGTTCGACCTGGAGTCGGACGTGGTGCCGTTGACCGCGGGATACGCGTGTCGCCGCTCGTGGGACGAAGCGGCGCGTGCGGCGTTGCTCGAGGCCGCGCAGTCGCGGCTCACCGAAATTCATGGAGCGCGGGAGGACGTGCTCACTGGTCAGCGTGAGGCCGGGGCGGTGTTGCTGGCGGAACTCCAACGCGTGACGAAGGCCCGAGCTGCGAAGCGCAAGACCTTCCGAGGCTCGCTGGCGAGCGAACTGACGGGGCAGGGCGCGGTGCTGGTGAAGCTGCGCCGCGCTCCGCACGTGGTGAAGGTGGTTGGCGAAGGCCTGCTCGTCTCGGAGTTGCTGTGAGCGCGCCGAAGCGTCGCGATCCGCGCGCAGATGATTGGCGACGGGTCGGTGTAGTTCTGCTCTTCGCGGAGTTGTCGTGATCGCCGTCTTCCTCGGCCCGTCGTTGAGCTGGAGCGTCGCGCGCACGCTGATTCGTGCAGAGTTTCGCCCGCCCGCCCGCCAGGGTGATGTCTTCGCGGCGATCGATGACGGCGCCAGCGCGATCGTGCTGATTGACGGCGTGTTCGATTCGCAGCCGTCGGTGTGGCACCACGAGCTGATCGCCGCGAAGGCCTGTGGGCTTCGCGTGTTCGGCGCGTCGAGCATGGGTGCGCTGCGTGCCGCCGAGCTCCCCGACGTCGTCGAGCCGCTCGGAGAGATCGCTCAGCGCTATGCATCCGGCGAGTGGAATGACGATGCGCACGTCGCGCTGTTGCATGGCGACCAGGGCTCGGGTTTCCGGGCGTTGTCGGTTCCGTGGGTGAACGTCTTCGCGTCACTGCGCGAGGCGCGCGAACTCGGAGAGATCAGCGCTCGCGCACAGCGCACGGCGTTGGAGCGCGAGGCGGCTCGCTTCTACCAACTGCGCACGCGGCGCCGCGTCGCTGCCGAGCTCCCGGTGATCGAGCAGTACGACGTCAACTTGAAGGCGCACGATGCGCGGGTCGCGCTGGGGCTCGTCGAGAAGCTGCGCGTCGAGAAGCAGCTCGGCCGTGGCGAGGTGCGCGCGACTCGATTCTCCTCGTTCGTGCGGCGAGAGCGGCTCGCTCGGCGTGGAGTGAAGTTGAAGGGCGGCACCTCGGGTCTGCGGACGTTGCTGCTCGCGGACCTCGCGCGAACCGAAGGGAAGACACCCGACGCAAAGAGGGTCGTGGCGTGGCGCAAGAAGCTGCGTGAGCCAGCGGCGGATCTTCGCGAGGCGTGGGCAGAAGCGCTCGCGCTCGAAGAGGTCGCGTCGGGCACGCTCGCGGAATACGCCGCGCGCGCGGGCATTCGCGGCAAGCAGCTCGAGAAGTTGGTGCTCTCTGCTCCTGACCGTTTTGTTTGCGATGGGCCGTCGCTACTCGAGGGCGCGGCGCTCGAGAACGCACTTGGTTGACCCTCACCCCAACCCTCTCCCTCGCGGGAGAGTGGGCTCGATCTTCGTTGCCCTCTTGCTCTCGGGCTGCGCCGTCGGCGTCTCCGCGGTCTCGGAGACGCACGCGACCACCGAACTCAAGGTGTCGACGGAAGGCCGGGGCGAAGTGACGGCCGCCGGCGGAGATTTGCAGCGCCGCTACTTCGTCTCGGTCGGCGGAGGTGGTGGCGCGCGCTTCGGCGGCTCCGGCTATGGCCTCATCAGCGTCGCGCTCGGCTCCGACATCTTCCGCGATCACCGCCTCACGCTCGGTGGCGCGTACACCGCCCCCTCGGCCCCGAAGGCCCCATTCACTCGCTCGACGCGCTCTTCGGCTGGGTCTTTCGCTTCGACAGCACCGGCGGAGAACGTGGCTTCCTCGCGCTCGGGCCGCGCGTTCGCGTCTCGCTCCTCGCCCTGCCTGATGGGACGTGGGCCGGAGGCCTCACGCTCGGCCTCGAGCTGCGGTGGATCACCTTCGACACGACGGGGAATTCGTGGGGGCGTTAGATTCAGTCCCGCGTGCGGCTCGTCAGCTACAACGTTCGCTACTTCGGTCACGGCCTCAAAGGCCTCGCGAGCACCGCGAAGTCGAAGGCTCGCATCGCGAGCGCGCTCACCAACCTCACGCCGCTGCCTGAGCTCATCGCGCTGCAGGAGGTCGAGACGCGCTCCATTCGCGCCACCGTCGCGCATCGCGGAGCGAACCCCGGCGAGACGCAGCTCGACGCGTTTCTGCGTCACCTGAACGACGCGTTCGTCAGCGCCGGTCGCGTGATGCCGTACCGCGCCTGGTACTTCCCCGCGCACACCTACAAGCTGGGGCCCATCAAGTTCTACACGACGGGGCTCGCAGTGCTGGTCGACTGCCAACGCCTCAACGTGCTCACCGATCGCTCGCAGCCCATCACGCACGTGGTGAACGAGCGGCTGCGGAGCGTGAAGCAGACGCGCATCGCCGCGCACCTCCATCTCGAGGACACGAAGGGCGAGAAGTTCCACCTCTTCAACACGCACCTCTCGCTCCCCACCGCGTGGGCGAAGGAATTTTGGAGCCAGCCGCAGAAGATGGGCTTCGGGAAGAACCAGGTCGCCGAGGCGAAGTCGCTCGCCGAGTACTCAGCGCACCACGCGAAGAAGGAGCCGTATCTGGTGGTCGGCGACTTCAACGCCGCGCCGGCGACTCCGGTGTACTCGGCGCTCACGACCGAGGCTGGCCTCGTCGGCGCGCAGGAATTTCTCAAGCAGATCGATCCGAAAGACCCGCGCGGGTACGCGACCGCGGGCTTCATGCATCTGCGCATGCACCTCGATCACATCTTCGGCGGCAACGGCCTCGAGTTCGTCGACCTCGCGCAGTCGCTCCCGTTCGGTGACAAGGCGAGCCCGTTCTTCGGGCTGTCCGATCACGTTCCGTTGATCACGCGATTCGAGCTGGGCGGCTGAGCGTCGAGCGCGTGTCGAGATCGAAGAGCGGGTATTTCTCAGGCGCGACGTGCGACATGCCGCAGTCGAGAAAGTAGAGCCGCGCGTCGTCGTGTGCGCCGTGACGGTAGGTGACGCGATCTCCCTCGACCGACAGCGAGCGAAGCACTCCGTCGCGTGCGGGGGCGCCGTCGATCCACTCGGGGCCGAGCAGCTCGCGTGCTTTCTTGTCGCGAATGTGACCGATGGCCTGCGGCGAAGTGGGCAGGGTGCGCGGGTCGTAGCGACGGCGCGGAGGGCCGGCGAATTGGTGGGCGTTCTGCTCCGTCGGCCGGGCGGGTCGGTGAAAGAGGATTCCTCGCGCTTCTCCGCTTGCGGCGCTCCCTGGCTGGTGGAGCGGGGAAGATCCAGAGGCCCCTTCGTCCAGGCTGCGACTCGTTCGTCGAGGAAGGCGTTCAACGCGCGCGCTGCCTCGACCGGCCCCTCACCCCGGCCCTCTCCCCGCTGTCGCAGGGAGAGGGAGTCCACTCCGGCGTGCACCAACAGCAAACCGCGGTGCTCGTGCGCCAGACGGAAACGGCGTGAGCGCAGCAATTCGGTCACCAGCTCGCGCTGTTCGACGCTGAAGCACGAGAAGTCGCGGGCGATGCACTCTGCGTCGGGCACGTGCGGGTACCGAGCGAGGAACGCCTTCTCGTCTCCGCCACCGACGTAGACCTTCCGCGCTTCGGCGTGGGCCACTTCGAAATCGGCATCGGTCGCGAACGGCTGCAGCTCGCACACGCGCGCCAGATCGTGATTGCCCGCGATCAGCACCACCTGCTCGGGCGAATGCGACGCGAGCCAGCGCAACAGACGAAGACCATCGGCGGTGGCCTTCGCGCGCTCCTCGGGTTTTCCCCAGTCGAAGTGGTCGCCCATCGAGACCAGCTGCACGTCGTCGCGCAGCCGCCCATCGGAGCCGAGGAGCCGATGCCCCTCGAGGATCGCGATGAACGTCTCGAACGCCGCCTGCGGATCTCCGATGGCGACGTGGCGCTTCAGATCAGATCGCCGCGATGTTGCCGGTGAAGAAGCCTTCGATCGTTTCCTTGTACTTCGTCTCGACGACCTTGCGCTTCAGCTTGAGCGAGGGCGTGAGATCGCCGTCTTCCTGCGTGAGGTCCTTCGGGAGGATCGCGAAGTTCTTGATCGACTCGTACGACGCGAGGCCCTTGTTGAGCTCCTGCACGAAGGGCTTGATGAGCGCGTGGGTGCGAGGGTCCTTCACGACTTCCTCGTAGCTCCCGTTCACGCCGTTGTTCTTCGCCCAGTCCATGATCGCTTCCTTGTCGAGCGCGATCAGCATGATGCAGAAGTTGCGGTTGTTGCCGTGCACCAGCGACTGGCTGACGTACGGGCAGACCACCTTGAACTTGCCCTCGATGTTCTGCGGCGCGACGTACTTGCCGCCCGAGGTCTTGATGAGGTCCTTCTTGCGGTCGGTGATCTTGAGCAGGCCTTCCGAGTCGACCTCGCCGATGTCGCCCGTGTAGAGCCAGCCGTCCTTGATGGTCTCGGCCGTCTGCTCCGGGAGGTTGTGGTACCCGCGCATCACGCCGCGGCCCTTGATCAGAATCTCTCCGTCAGCGGCGATCTTGAGCTCGGTGCCGGGGAGCGGCGGGCCGACGGTGCCGAACTTGAAGCTGGTCGGGCGGTTCACGAACGACGCGGCCGAGGTCTCGGTGAGACCGTAGCCCTCGAGAATCAACACGCCCGCGCCGTGGAAGAACTCGGCCATGTCGCGCGAGAGCGGAGCGGAGCCCGAGACGAAGTAGCGCAGGCGGCCACCGAAGCGCTCCTGCAGCTTGCTGAACACCAGCTTGGTGGCCAGCGAGTACTTGATGCCCAGCATGCCGCCCGGCTCCTGGCGCTTCTGGCGCAGCAGCGAGACCTCGCGGCCCACTTCGACGGCCCACTTGAAGATGGAGTACTTGAGCCCTCCGCCCTTCTTCGCGCCGTCGATCACCTTGTTGTAGACCTTCTCGAAGATGCGCGGCACGGCGGCGACGAAGGTCGGCTTCACGTGCGCGAGGTTCTCGACGATCTTGTCGACGCGGCCGTCGATGGCGGTGTGGAAGCCGATCTTCAGCTGCGCGACCTCGAGCACCTTGCCGAAGCTGTGCGCCAGCGGGAGCCAGAAGAACTGCACGTCGTCGGGCACGAGCAACTTCATCTCGTCGATGCCCTCGGCCTCGTAGACCCAGCAGTCCTGCGTGAGCACCACGCCCTTGGGCTTGCCGGTGGTGCCGGAGGTGTAGATCAGCGTCGCGATGTCCTGGTTCTTCACGGACTTCACGATCGCTTCCCAGTCGGCCTGGGTAGCGGCCTTGCCCTTTTCCTGGAGCTCGTTGAGCGTGATGACCCAGCCGTCGGGGCTCGCCTTGCCGTCGAACGTGATGACGTGCTTCACGTTCTTCAGCTTGTCCTTCACCTGCATCAGGCGAGAGATGTGCTCATCGGTCTCGGCGAACACGTACTTCGTGTCGGAGTCGTTGATGATGTACTCGCACTCGTCGGCGAGGTTCGACGGGTAGATGGTGGTGGTCGCGCCGGCCGCGGCGAGAATGCCCATGTCGGCGGCGATCCACTCGTAGCGGGTGCCCGACAGAATCGCGACGCGCTGCTCGTTCTGCAGACCGATGGCGCGAAGGCCCATCGAGATCTGGCGAACCTGCTCGCCGAACTGCTTCCAGCTCACCTGCTTCCAGCCGCTGCCGATGGGGTAGCTGAACGCCGTGTTTTCCGGCGTGGCGGACAAGCGGTGCAACAGCATTTCGGGAACGGTCTGGAAGCTCGAGGCCAAGAAAACACTCCTGGGTGGAGGGTGGGGCGATTCAGGTCAAACCGCGCGCACTCTACGCATTGAAATACGAAGGGCCAGCCCCATCTGAGGAGGCTGGCCCTTGAAGAATTGCGAAGCTGATCAGCTCGCGAAGGCGGTTACTTGCGGGCCTGCGCGTCAGCCTGCTGCTTGTCCTTGAACGCCTTCATCATGGCTTCCTGCTCGTTGCGAGGAACCGGGGCGTACTTGGCGAACTCCATCGTGAACTCGGCCTTGCCCTGCGTCGCAGAGCGGAGGTCGGTGGAGTACCCGAACATGGTGTTGAGCGGCACTTCAGCGACCACCGTGACCTGGCCCTCGGCCGTGCTGGTCTCGACGATCATGCCGCGGCGCTGGTTGACCTGGCCGACGACCGAGCCCTGGAATTCGGCGGGCGCGAGCACTTCGACCTTCATGACCGGCTCCATGACCACCGGCTTCGCGCGGTCGTAACCCTCGCGGAACGCCATGATGGCGGCCATCTTGAACGCCTGCTCGGACGAGTCGACGTCGTGGTACTGGCCGTCGTTGACCACGCAGCGAACGCCGACGACGGGGAAGCCGATCAGCGAGCCCTTCTTGATGGCCTCGTTGAAGCCCTTCTCGATGCCCGGGATGTATTCCTTGGGAATCGTGCCGCCGACCGTGTCGTTGACGAACTCGTACTGCTCGACGGCGTCAGAGGGCAGCGGCTCCATGTAGCCGCACACGCGCGCGAACTGACCAGAACCACCGGTCTGCTTCTTGTGCGTGTAGGCGAACTCGCCGCGCTGGGTGATGGTCTCGCGGTAGGCCACCTGCGGCTTGCCGGAAACGACCTCGCACGCGTACTCGCGCTTCATGCGCTCCATGTAGATCTCGAGGTGGAGCTCGCCCATGCCCGAGATGATGGTCTGCGCCGACTCTTCGTCGCGGTGCACGCGGAAGGTCGGGTCTTCACGCGTGAAGCGCTGCAGCGCCTTGCTGAAGTTCGCTTCGCCCGAGCGCTCCTTGGGGGAAACGGCGAGCTGAATCACGGCGTCAGGCACGTGCATCGAGGTCAGCGTGTAGAAGACGTCGCCGCTCGAGAAGCTGTCGCCCGAGGTCGCCTCGACGCCGTAGAAGGCGACGATGTCTCCGGCCTTCGCCTCGGCGATTTCTTCGCGGCGATCGGAGTGCATGCGGAACATGCGCGGCACGCGCTCTTTCCGCTGACCGCGCGAGTTGTTGATGATGGTGTCGCCGGTCTTCACCGTGCCCTGGTAGATGCGGAAGTACGTGAGCTGACCGTACTGGTCCTGCTGGAGCTTGAACGCCAGGCCGACGAACGGCTTGGCGAAGTCGCTCTGCAGCACGACCTTCGCTTCTTGGTTGCGCTGATCGAGCGCGATGTTCTCGACCTCGGTCGGCGACGGCAGAATGTTGCAGACCATGTCGAGCAGCACCTGCACGCCCTTGTTCTTGTAGGCGGAGCCGCACATCACGGGCGTCATCTTGAGCCCGATGGTCGCGCGGCGAACGGCCGCGGTGAGCTCAGCGGCGCTGACCTCTTCACCACCGATGAACTTCTCGGCGAGCTTGTCGTCGACTTCCGACACCTGCTCGATGATCTGCTCGCGGCGCTTCTTGGTCTCTTCGGCGTACTCGGCGGGGATCGCCTCGACGCGCACGTCTTCGCCCTTCTCGCCGTCGAAGAAGTAGGCCTTGCCCTCGATGGGGTCGATGACGCCCATGAACTTCTCTTCGGCGCCCATGTTCACCTGAATGGGCACGGCGTGGTGGCCGAGCTTTTCCTTCAGCATCTCGGCGCAGCGGAGGTAGTTCGCGCCCGCGCGGTCCATCTTGTTGACGAAACAGATGCGGGGAACGCCGTAGCGCTTCATCTGGCGGTCGACGGTGATGGACTGGCTCTGCACGCCGGCCACCGAGTCGAGCACGAGGATCGCGCCGTCGAGCACGCGGAGCGAGCGCTCGACTTCGATCGTGAAGTCGACGTGTCCCGGCGTGTCGATGATGTTGATGTTGTGCTCTTCCATGTTCTCGCGCGCGCCACGCCACAGGGCGTACGTCGCAGCGGACTGAATGGTGATGCCCTTCTCGCGCTCGAGGTCCATCGAGTCCATCGTGGCGCCGACGCCGTCCTTGCCGCGCACTTCGTGGATCTCGCGGATCCGGCCGGTGTAGAAGAGGATGCGCTCGGTGAGCGTGGTCTTGCCCGAGTCGATGTGGGCGGAGATGCCGATGTTGCGGATTCGTTCCAGCGGAATGGTTGCCATAGCGGCGGGCCGCGTACTCAATGAACCCCCCAAAGACAAGCGCTCGCAGGTGACGAAACGATGAGCGACGAAGCGGTGAACGCGGTGCCTCTGCCGACCTTCGCTCCGCACGAGCGGGTGTGCGGAAACTGCAAGCTCTGGCGCGCCAATCAGCTCGACGAAAAGCGCGGTTGGGTGGGCAACTGCCGCGTGCAGCCCAACCGAGGTCTGTTTCCACCCTCAGCGCCGCTGTGTGACGCCTTCGCGCCGCGTGGCGAGCAGGTGACGGCGCGGGCTGAGGCTCCGGTGGTGAAGCGGGCGAAGCCGCTGCAGTCGATCGGGCCGGTCGTGGTTCGCGCTGGTCAAGAACGCGCGACCACCGCCCCGCGCAGCGTCAGCGCTCAGAACCTCAACGAAGAGATCGATCTCGAAGGAGAGAAGATGACTCGCGCCGAACTGATGGAGCTGTTCCTCGAAGCGTCAGGCCTCACCGAGGTCACGATGTCGAACAAGTGGGAAGGCGGCACGGTGCGCCTGATCCCCGGCGACGAGAAGCTGCAGGCCAAAGATCTCCCCATCGACGCGCTGTTCCACAAGGTGGTGATGGTGCGCGACCGCCTGCGCGTGCTCGAACAGAAGATCAACGGCCACGCCAAGCTCACCGACGTCGAGAAGGCCGAGATGCAGCAGTACGTCACGCGCTGCTACGGCTCGCTCACGACCTTCAACGTGCTCTTCAAGGAGAAGGGCGATCAGTTCGTCGGTTCGAAGGACGACAAAGAGTAGTCAGCAGGGAATGCAGACCCGCGTGCCGTCGGGGAAGGTCGCCTGATCGTAGAGCGAGTTGTTGCACGTCTGCCGGCACTCCCACTCGTGCGAGTACGCGTCGAAGGTCGGCACCTGGCTCCCGTTGCAGGTGAGATTTGGTTTCGTGGTGCACACGCGCTCGTTGTCGAACAGCGAGCCGAACTGCACCAGCACCTCGCAGCTCGCGCAGCGCCAGCCGTCGCTCACGAAGTCGAGTGACGAGCCGGTGGGGCACTCGGGCGGCTTCTGCACGCAGGTCAGTTCTCCTCGGGCGATCTCGAGCTGCACCTGACCTGCGGCGCACAGCGCGAGGTCGCAGCTGCGAGCGAACGCGCCGTTGGGCCCGAGCTCGGCGACGGCGCTGCTCAACGACGTCGCGCTGTACCGCCAGTAGGTGAGCACCTCGTCGTCGCCGCACTGACAGTCGGGGTCGCAGAGGTAGTGGCCCGCGAAGAGCTCGACTTCGAGCTCGGGGTTCTCTGCGTCGCTCGAGATGACGGTCACCTTGCCGCTCACGGGCCCTGGAGTTGCCGGCACAAACTCGATCGTGACCGGCATCACCGTGTTCGGAGAGATCGCGGTGCCGGAGGTGATCACGAACTCGGGGTGGTCTGAGGTGAGGCTCGAGATGAGGCACTCACCCGTGCCGATGTTCTGCAGCCCGAACGTCGCCGTCGGCGCGGAGTTGGGTCTGATCAACCCGAAGTCGATCTTCGAGACCGTCGAGATGAGATGGCAGCCGGTGGGCGTGCTCGCGTCTCCGACCAGCTTCGCGGTGTGTACGAAGTCGACTTCCACCTCGAGCTTCGCGGTGGCCGAGCCGTTCGCGGGGTTGAAGATGAGCCCGAGATCGAGCGTGCCGCGGCGAGGAATGGTGAGCGGGAAGGGCAGGTCACGCTCGAGCTCGAACGGCGCGGTGCTCGGAGCGACGCCGATGCGCTGCACCACGCACTCGGTATTGCCGCGGTTGGTGAGCCGCACGCTCTTGCGCGGACTCGCGAAGAAGAAGTTCACGGTCGTCGGCGAGAACTGCAGGTTGCAGGGCGGCGGCAAGTTCGCGCCGACGGGAACCTCGAGGGTAGGCGTGAGGGGAGACGAGCTGGTCAGCGTCACGACTCCGCGTGCGGCGAGCGGCGAGGTGCTCACGTACCGCACCGGAATCGTCGTGGAGGCGGCGGGCGCGAGCACCAGCGGCAGGGTCGAGCTCGTGCCGAGCGAAAGGCCGGTCACGTTGGCGTCGGCGGTGAGCGTGACGGTCTGCAGCGTGACGGGGAGGTTGCCGCAGTTGAGGGCGTTGAACGCGCCGACCACCGTGGTTCCCGCGGCCGCTGCGCCGAGGTTGAGCTCGTTCGGCGTCACGCAAAGCGCAGACACCATGGCCGTGCCGCAGATTTCGACCGGCAGCCGCGGGTGCAGCACCGATGTGGTGACGAACTCGATCGCTCCGCTCTGCGGTCCGGCGATTCGCGGATCCCACGTGATGGTGAAGTCGACGCTTTGCCCGGGTTCGATCGCCGAGCCGAACGGCCCGCTGATGACGAAGCCCGCGCCGGTCGGCGCGTTGGCCTTCAGCACGGCGAGGGCGGTGGTGCCGGTCGAGGCGATGGTGACGGTGCGCGACGCCGCGGTGCCGCTGGTGACGGTGCCGAAGTTGAGTGACAGCGGTTGGTCGCCGCAAATCGCACCCGCGCTCGGGGTCAGCGTCGCGTTGCGCACGCCCGCGCGACCACTCACGGGAATGGTGCGCACGCCGCCACCGTCGTCGGCGTTGAGGCGCACCTCACCGCTCACGCTTCCTTCGGTGACGGGCTTGTAGATGACCACCGCGACGCGTCGTTCGCCGGCAGCGAGCTCGGTGAAGTTCGCCTCGAGCTGCAGCTCCGCGCTCTGGGACTCGAGGCGAAGCTCGCTCAGCTTGATGGTCTTCTCACCGGGGTTGCTGAGCGTGAGTGGCAACCGGTACTCGCCGCCGTTCACTTCGACGGTGAAGAACTCGAGCGCGGTCTTGTTGAGCTCGAGCCGCGCCGACGGAGCAGGGCAGGCACTGCACACCACCAGGCACAGCACGAGAGCGCGGCGCATGCCGCAGGAGACTACTCGCTTGCAGCCGAGTCGAGCGCGGTCGCCTGCGACATGCGCGCCATCAAGCGGGTGCGGCCACGGTTCAGCGCGCTCTTCACGGTGCCTTCGGGCAGGCCGAGCATGCGAGCGATCTCGGGGTACGAATAGCCACGCAGATCGCGCAGCGTGACGACCAGGCGGTGCTGCTCCGAGAGGTGCTCGAGCGCTTCGAGGAACAGGGCGTGGCGCTCGTTGCCGACCACCGTCTCCTCGGGGTCTTCCGCAGCGCTCACCGGGCTCTCGAGACGGCCGCGGCGCTTCTTGGCGCGCAGCGAGTTGATCGACGAGTTCACCAGAATGCGGTGCAGCCAGGTGGTGTACGCCGCCTTGCCGTCGAAGCGGACCTTCTGGCTGTACAGGCGCGTGAAGACTTCCTGCACCACGTCTTCCGCTTCGTCAGCGTCGCGCAAGATGCGGCGCGCGATCGCGAGGGCACGGCGTCGGTGTTCACGGTAGAGCTCGACCATCGGGGGCAGCGCACTCATGGGTCAAAGAAACGACCCACCGCGTCGCCCGATCTAACTCACGAAAATACCACTGAATTCAGTGGCTTACTCGCCGTCGCCAGACGAGAGGCCCCATTCCTTGAGGCGCTTGAAGAGCGTGGAGCGGGCGATGTTGAGCTCTTTGGCGACCTGGTCGCGGGTCTGCCAGCGCTTCATGGCGCTCTCGACGATCTGGCGTTCGGCGCGGTCGAGTTGTTCCTGCAGCGAGAGACCGGGAATGAACTCGATCGCTCCGCCGACGCGATCGGGCGGCAGGCTGCGCGAGTCGAAGCTGATGTCGCCCGCTTCGATGTGCTGGCCTTTGCGCAGCAACAGCGCGCGGTGAATCACGTTGCGCAGCTCACGAATGTTGCCGGGCCACGGGTGATCTTCGAGCGCCTTCATCGCCGCCGGAGTCATCAGCACGCGCTGGCCGCGCGGCGTGTACATCTTCAAGAAATGATCAGCGAGGAGCTTCAGGTCGCCCGGGCGTGAGCGCAGCGGCGGCAGGTTCAGCGGCACCACGCACAGTCGGTAATAGAGGTCTTCGCGGAACTTCTGCTCGCGCGACATGGCGAGCAAATCGCGATTGGTGGCCGCGACCACGCGCACGTCGACGGTGACGGGCCGCGGAGCACCGACGCGCTTGATCTCACCCGACTCGAGCGCGCGCAGCAGCTTGGCCTGCAGGTCGAGCGGGAGCTCGCCGATCTCGTCGAGGAAGATGGTGCCGCCGTCGGCTTCTTCGAAGGCTCCCTTGCGCGCATTCGCCGCGCCGGTGAACGCGCCCTTCTCGTGGCCGAAGAGCTCGCTCTCGATGAGCTCCTTGCTGATGGCGGCGCAGTTGACGGGAATGAACGGCCCCGTGGAGCGCGTGCTCTGGGTGTGAATCGCGCGCGCGACGAGTTCTTTACCGGTGCCCGACTCGCCGAACACCGCGACGGCCGCCGACGAAGGCGCGACGCGCTCGATGAGCTCGATCAACGCGCGCACGCCCGGGTCGGTGCCGACCAGCCCGAAGGTGCCGCTCGGCGGGCCCTTGTTGGTGGTCGACAACGCGGGCTCGATCACCAGCTCGCCTTCGCCGACGCGCAGCGAAGTGAAGAACGGAACTTCGGCCTCGAAGATGCGGATCCCGCCGATCCACGTGCCGTTGGTCGACGTCTGGTCGGACACGAGGAATCGGTTGTGGTGACGCGTCACCTTGAGGTGACGGCCCGACACGAAGCGATGGTTCAGGACGAGGTCATTTCCGGCATCCTTGCCTGCCGTGAAGCCTTCGCCCTGCAGCTTGTGGGTCGACTCGTTCGAGCCCGCCTTGAGGCGCACCTGCGCGGGCAACTTCACGCTGTCGCTGGTCTCGGCGCGCGCGAGCAATTCGGTGCGCGGCCCGAGCTCGGTGGCTTCGGAGTCGCTGCCCGCGGCGTGGCGAAAGATGGCGCGCCACTGGCCGAGCGCGATGTCCGCTCCGTCTTTCACTTCGCCGTCGGTGACCTTGTTGCCGGCGACGACGGTGCCTTTGCCCGAGAGGTCCTGCAGCAGGCACTTGCCGTTTTCCAGGTGGAGCGCGGCCTGTTGCCGCGACACTTCCGGGTCGGGGATCACGACGTCGCAGCGATCTCCACGGCCCAACACCACGCGGTCGTCCGTCATCGTCAACCGCAGCACCTCTTCCCCACGCCGGAAGAACACGAGTTCGGGCATGCCGCGCGACCTAGCACACGCTGGCGTGAGTCGGGGTGGCACCCACCGTGGCGCACATGCGCGAAACGCATTCGTCCGCGTGTCCGATGGCCGGGTGGTCACATGAAGGCGAGACTGCGCTTCGTGCGGAGCGAGTCAGGTCAAGCAGCGGTCGAGACGGCGATCACCATGCCGCTCACGCTCTTCATGATCCTCGGCACGCTGCAGCTCTTCATGCTGCTGCAGGGGCGGCTCTTCGCGGAGCACGCGGCGTACGCGGCGGCGCGCGTGGGTTCGGTTCGTCACGGTGACTGCAAGCCGATGACGCACGCGGCGATTCTCGCGGTGCTGCCGTCGTTCGTCTCGTATCTGGGCGACGCCACGCCGGGTGGAACTCCGGAGCAGAAGCTCGCCAACGCGTTCGCGCTGCGCACGGTCGGCAAGCCCAACGACAACCAGTACAGCCCCGGTGACGACGGCCGCCACAACCGCGCCGTGGTGTGGATCTTCCGGCCCAGCCCGCGCATCGGCTCGGTGCGGCCGCAGAGCGAAGACGACTTCGATGATCCCGACGAGCCCGGGTACCGGCTCGAGGTGAAGGTCGTGTACTGGTACCCGATGCGCATCCCCTTCGCGAACTGGGTGATGGCGCACATGTTCCGCGCGTGGTTCGGCTTCAACGACTACACGAAACAGAACCCGCTGTTGCCGACGCAGCAGGCGAACTGGACGCAGAAGTCGGCGGCGCTCAACGCGTTCCGCAACGAGTTCATGACGCGCTTCAACGACGAGCAGTGGGTGTTCCCGGTGTCGGGGACGGCTGCGATGCGCATGATGACTCCTCCACGCCGGTCGCTGTTCCGCCGGCAGAACTGTGCGCCCGCGCCATGAGACTCGCTCGCCGCGCTCACCGTCGTGGTCAGAACCTGGTGCTGCTCGCGCTCACCATGTTGTTCCTCGCGTTGATGGTGACGATGACGCTCGGGCTGGGCCTGCGCATTCGCCAGAAGCACGAGCTTCAGAACCTCGCCGACACCGCGGCGTATTCGAACGCGGTGATGACCGCGCGAACGTTCAACGACATGGCGCTGATCAACCGGCTCGAGGTCTCGTACTGGGTCGCGCAGGCCGCTGATCAGTCGATCATCTCGTGGACCGCGTACGCGCACGCGATGGCGAACGGCGTGCACAACGCGGCCGACGATCTGTTGCAGACCAACTGCGGCCGCCGACTGCGCCCCAACATCAAGAACCAGGTCACCGACTTCAAGAACGACGTGAAGTCGTACGTGCAGACCGACATCGAAGGCCCGTCGGACGCGATGTGGCGGCAGATGGACAAGGCCGCCGGCCTCGAGTCGCAGAACATTCAGGGCATGATCGCGGGCCTGCGCAGCGAGCTGAGCTCGGGCGTGACGTCGGCGAACCCGGGCAACCTGCGCGACGAGTTCTTCCAGCGGGTGAAGTCGCAGCAGCTGACCAATCAAATCGTCGCGGCGTCGAAGCAGACCGACATCTCGATCATCGACAACGGCGCAGGCGCGGGCGTGAACACCGCGGCGAAGGTGTCGATGAAGGAAGTCGACTGCGACTACGGCAGCGGCGGCAACGGGCCGCTCACCGGAGATCCTCCGGGCGGCTCGGGGCTGTGTCTGCGCGCGACGATGAACACCAACATGCTCTACGCGGCGATGGGCTCGCGCGGGAACGAGTGGGTGACCGGGCGCGGCACGATTCCCTCGAAGGTCTCGCAGCGGCTGCAGCAGATCGCCGGCAACTACGGAGCGATCACCGCGGTCATCGGCGCTCCCGGCGGCTCGGGCTACTGGGCCGACAAGCAGACCGACGGCAGCGCACCGACGACCACCGAGGCGTGGGGTGACGATCACGGCTCGGTGACGGTCTTCGCCGGCGGCTGCAGCTACACCACCAACATCACCGCGCACGTGCGCTCGACGCACCTGCTCGAGACCAACGACCAGCACATGTGGATGCCGAAGCTGAACGGCGCCGACGTCGACAAGAACCCCGACGTCGATCACACCATGGGCGACTGCACGCCGCTGTGCCCGTCGGTGTGGGTGCGCACCATCGGCTTCGAGCCGTCGGACGACGAGCAAAACGTCTGGGGTCAGCCCAAGCAGGTCGTCGCCCTGGAGCGCGATCTCTCGGCGAAGAAGTGGCCCTGGGAGCTGCACTTCAGCTTCCCGTTCAGCGCGACGGGCCCGGCGGGCGAGTGGGACGGGCGCGGGCAGAACCTGCACACCGCGGCGGGCAACGGGCTGTCGATCAAGCGGCAGACGGCGTTCGCGACCGGCATCGCGTACTACCACCGGCGCTACCACTGGGATGAGTTCCCCAATCTCTTGAACCCGTTCTGGCGCGCGACGCTGGCGCCGATGGACGTCGACTCGCGCGCGCCGTTCCGCTCGGGAGACATTCAGCGATCGCTCAGCGCTCCCGAGTACAAGTGGCAGCGCGACGCGTATCGTCAGCTCATCGGCGCAGGCTTCGAGGGGCTCCACTGATGCGCACGCGCTCGCAACGACACGGTCAGGCCACGGTCGAGCTCGCGCTCGGGAGCATCGTGTTCGTCGGCACGTTGCTGGTCGGCATTCACCTCGCCGAATACGCGCAGCTCTCGCTCAAGGTGCAGGACGCGCAGGCCTTCGCGATCTGGGAGAGCACCGGCAAGCGCGTGCAGGACCGCAAGCTCGACGGCACCACCAACACCATTCCCTTCAACCGCACGATGGACACCACCACCGGCGTGGGGCCGATGACGAAGCTGCGCTTCGCCGACTTCGACGGGCTCAGCGGCACCAACGGCGGCAACATCATCAGCTACGCGCTGACCGAGGGCTCGGGCGTCGACCTCGAATGCGTGCCCGACAATCAGCTCAACTTCGCGCCGAGCGCGACCGCGATTCCCGTGCTGCGTGACGTCGGTGGGCTGCGCTGCTCGGCGAGCGCGTCGATCAAGGCCATCAACATTCCCAAGGCGTTCTTGCAGCGCGAGGACGACGGCTTCTTCAAGGAGAAGATCACCCGCACGCAGCCCATTCCGGTGTGTGGCATGGGCATGCCCGTCAACGGCAACTGCCGCGGTGTGCTCTCGATTCTCACCAACGACTGGGGCCTCGTCGGAGAAGAGACGCGCGAGTGCAAGAACGGCTGCGCGTCGTCGGAGTACCGCGGCATGGTGCAGCGCCTCTTCGGCGGCGGCGGTGGAGCAGGGCGCGCGTTCGCCGAGCAGTTCGCCGGTTCACCGGGCTCCGACGCGAACGAGTTCCACTTCAGCTATTCGGGCATCGAGTCGGGAATGATCGACTACGTCGGCGGCGAGGGTGAGACGACCTTCATCACCGGTGGCGCCGGCAGCGGCATGGTTCCGCGCATGGTGCGGCCCAAGTGCTTCCTCGGGAAAGATTGTCCGTGACGTGGGCGGTCGTGGCGCTGCTCTCGGCGGCGCCGGTCGATGCGGGCGTCGCGCCGTTCGCCTGGGATCTCCCCGGTCAAGTTCAGCTCGTGCCCGTGGGCCAGAAGCTCGAGCGAAGTGGTCTGCCGATGGTGGTGTTTCTCGGGCGCTCCACGTGGGACCTCGATCGCCTGCTGTTGCACTACGCAAAGCGGTTCGCCGAAGCCGGGTACTTCATTCCTCCGAAGATGGGCCGCATCCCGGGCCTGAAGCTGCCGCGGCTGGTCGCGCTCGACGACGTGAAGATGATCAGCTTTCTGGTCTACGGCTGGCCCGAAGACGACGGCACCACCACGCTGGTGCTCGGCGCCGCTGATCTCGCGCATCGCAAGCCGGTGCAGGTCGGCGGGTTGCCGGTCTTCCCCGCGGCGAAGAATCCCGCGTCGTTCGACGTCGAGCAGGCCCGCGCGCTGTCGTTCACCGCGAAGGCGACCGAAGCCGAGGTGATCGATTTCTACCGAACGGTGCTCCCGAGCGGCGGCTGGAAGGAGCGCGAGCCCGGGTCCTTCGTCAAAGAGGGTCGCGTGGTGCGGGTGTTGTCGAAGAAGTCGAAGACGCCCGGGGAACTCAGCATCGTGGTGCTCGAGGAGAGCGACGTCGCTCCGGTGGGCGACGAGCAGCGCTAACGACTGAGTGTCTTGAGCCAGGCGTCGATGGTTTCCGGGCTCGCTCCGGTCTGCTGCCGCAGCACGTAGATCACGTCGGCGCGATCTTTGGTGGCCAGCAGGTTGAGGGCGTAGTCGCGGTGCTCGTCGAGCGCGCTCGAGCGCGCGGTCAGGCTTGCGGTGCTCGGCAAGGTCAGCGCCCAGATCGCGTTGCCGATGTTGTTCGCGAGGAACGCCCAGTTCACGAAGAAGCTGATCATGCCCCACCAGCCGAACACCACGGTGTGGAGCGTCATCTTGAGGAAGAGATCGAGTCCGCACGAGCGGCACAGCTGCCCGCCGTCGGTCTTCCAGGTGAACATGATCACCATGCCGGTGTTCTTGAAGAACCGCAGCGTGGTCGAGGGCTCGCTCCTGCCGCACGCGTCGCAGCGCTTCGCGGTCTTCAGGAAACCGCGCGTGCGCGCGAAACGCACACCGATGATCGTGCTGATGACGAGGACCGCGAGAACCAGCGCATCACGCATGACGCGCGCTGTTTAGCGGAACTGCGGGCGGCCGATGTAGCCGGTGAGCCGGCCCAGTCGCCACGTCGGGTCTTTCGGGTCGGCGCCGATCATCGACAGCGCGCTCCCCAGCAGCCCGAGGCGCTTCTGGAATTCCGGGTCGGGCTTCACGCGGATTTCCATGTTCGGCTCGGAGTAGTCGAGGCGCTTGGCGAGCTTCACCGTGCCGGTGACGTTCAGCTCGAGATCGGAGCTCTTGCTCTTGAACTCCTCGACGGTGGCTGCGCCCTTGTCGATCTTGATCTTCCCGGCGAGCTCGCCGATCACGATCTTCGGGAGATCGACCGGCGTCGGCTCGGGGCCGAACTGCGGAATGGTGATGCTCGCGGTGCCGCCGTTGATGGCGAGGCCGGTGGTCTCGATGCTGATGCTGCCGCTGGCCTGCGCGAGATCGGGCTCGGGCGGCGAGTTGGGAGCGACCGCCGCGCGCGGAATGGTGAGGTCGACGTGCGCTTCGACTCCGCCGGCGAAGTCGATGCCGGAAAAGCCCTTCAGGTTGCCCTTGGAGAGATCGAGATCTTCCGCGTCGACCTTGATGCGCGTCGAGCCGAAGCCGGAGACGCGCGTGGCGACGGTGCCGCCGAGTGTGTTCACCTTCACGCCGAGACCGGGCGGGAAGAGCGAGGGGCCGATGCTGATGGAGTCGAGCTTGAGCGACTCCGGCACCTGATCGCCGACCGCCTTCTTGCTGATCTCGACGTCGGTCGCGCGCACCGAGAAGAGGCCCGGGCCCATCTTGCCGATGCGCAGGAAGTAGCCGTTGTTGTCGGCCTCGATGCGCACCCGCTGCTGGAGCGCTTCGTAGGGGAACGTCATGAAGAACATCAGGAACACCGCGAACAGCGAGAACGCGATGTAGCCGACGATGCGCTTCCACAGACTGGGAGTCTTCTCGGCCATGATCAGAGCCCCTGGGGGCGACGGCGTTGGGAGGACATGCAGATCACTTGAGCTTGTAGGTGGCGATGGTGACCCACGCGGTGACGGTCTCCTGCGCGGGGCGCGGCTCGAGCCGCAGGGTCTTCACCTTCACGATGCCCGGGCCCTGCTCGACCGCCTGCAGGAAGTCGATCAGCCGGTTCAACTTCACGTCGGTGAGCGTCACGTCGACCGAGCTCTCGACGATTTTGCCCTCGAGTTGCAGGTCGGCCTTGGGGTTGATCGAGGGCAGCTCGATGCCGGCCGGCTTGGCCTTGTCTTCGAGGTAGCTGACGAGGCGCACGTTCGAGGCGCGCAGCTGGCTCTCGAGCGCGTCCTGCTTCGCCTTGGCGTCGCGGTAGCCGGCCGCGAGCGTCTGCACCTCTTCGAGCTTGTTGATCTTCTCCTGCGTGCGGTTGCGAATCGAGGTCGCCTTGTTGCCGAACGTGAAGATGACCATGAAGAGCGCGAACACCGCGACGGCCGCCGCGGCGCCGCCCACCATGCGCTTCTCTCGCGCGCTCAACGCCGCGAACTGGGCCTGCACGCTGCTCTGCAGATCGGTGATGGCGCTCATCCCTGCGGCTCCTTCTCGGCCGGGCACGCGACCTCGATCGCCAGGCGGCTGGTGACCTTCGTGCCGTCCTTGTTCTTCTCGACGCGGCCTTCGTCGATCTCGCGGAAGCACTCGTAGGTCTTCAGCGCGGCGATCAGATCGTCGAGCTGCTTGCTGCTGTCGGTCTCGCAGCGCACGGTGATCTTGTCGTAGTCGATGTTCACCTGATCGAACGTGACGTGCATGTCGGGAGGGATGTGCGACGTCAGCTCGGCCAGCAACGTGGTCGCGCTGCGGCTGGGAATTCCGGCGGCCGGGCTTTCCTGACCGCGCAGGAGCGAGAGCGCGATCGTGAAGTCCTTCTCGCACTTGCCGAGGATTCGCTGCGTCACGTCGCACAACACCGCGTCGACCTGCTTCTCGCGGCGCTCGAGCACCGAGTTGCGCACGATGCTGCTGGCGATCAGCAACACGAAGAGCACCAGCGCGAACGCGCCGATCTGGCCCATCTTGTCGCTCGCGAAGTCGAAGTCGCTCTTGAACGCGAACTCGCCGCGCCGGAGGTTGAACCGCGGAGCCTTCGCGCCGCTCGCCGCGCCACGCAGCGCCAGCGCGTAGGCCTGCGCCGTTTCCTGCCGGCCCACGCCAAGCACGTCGCGGGTCTCGGCCGGCAATTCGAGCAGTCGGCAGGGCACCGCGAGATCGCGCGAGAGCTGCTCGCTCAGGCCCTTCAGCTTCGAGGTGCCGCCGCACAGCAACACCAGCCCCACCGGCTTTCGCGAGCGAGCGCCCGAGGACTTGAGCGTCGAGCGGAGGTCGCGGAGCACCGGCTGCAGCGCGCGCATGAAGGCTCCGGCGGCGCGCTCGGCTTCGGTGCCGACCACTTCGTTGCCCACCGCGCCGTGCTCTTCCTTCCACGCCTGCGCGTCGGCGAACGAGATCTTGAACTCGTTGCTCAGCGCGCGCGTCAGCGCCGCTCCGCCACCGGTGAAGGTGCGCGCCGTCTCGACCGCGCCACCGGGCGTGCCGATCGCCAGCGAGCAGCGCTCGTGACCGAGATCGAGAATGGCCACCTGCGAACCCGCCTCGACCAGCGAGAGGGGCAGGGTGGCCATGATGTTCTGATACGTGAGGCCGGCGTGCGTGACGATGCGCGGGTCGAGCTTCGCGTCCTTCAGCGCGGCGAGCACCGGGCTGAGCTCGGCCTTGCGCACCACGCCCACCACCAGCTGCGCGCCCTTGTCGTCGGTCGCGCTGATCTGGTGATCGAAGATCGCGTCGTCGAGATCGTAGGGGAGCTGGCTCTCGACCTCGAACGCCAGCGTCGACTCGATCTTCTTCTGATCGCTGAAGGGCAACGAGATGGGGTGCGTCGCGAGCGTCGTGCCCGGCAACGAGACGATCACCTGGTCGGCCTGCACGCCGGCCGGGCCCGCCTGCTCGAGCAACTTCGGGAGCGCGGCCTTCAAGCGATCGAGCTTCTCGCCGTCGGGCGGCACGGGCGCGGTGAGGTACCCCTTCACCGACGAGCCTCGGTAGGTCGTCTCGAGCACCACGCCCTTCAGGGTGTGGCTGCCCAGATCGAGCCCCAGTACGCGGGCCATTATTCTTCCCTCCAGTAGACGAGACGGCCCAGGCCGTCGTCGAGCCGCACCACCGCGGTGATGGTGCGCGAGACGTCACCCGCCGTGCCGGTCACGCGCACGCGGTAGGTGAGGCTCTTGTCGCTGATGAAACGGTTGCCCTGCACGTTGTTGGCGATGCCCGCGTTCACGGGGATGCCGGCCGCCGCCACGATGTTCACGAAGTCGGCCGCGGTCATGCCGAACAGCGCGAACAACCGCGCCGCGCGGATCTTCTTGATCAACGTGTCCATGAAGATCGGGTCGGCGAGCCGCGGGTCGGGCTTGAGCGGGTCGGCCACCGAGCGAATCGCGACCTCGAGCAGAATCGGGTCGTCGGTGTTGATGTTCAGGCGCGCGTTGACGTCGGGGTACACCGTCAGCTTGTCGCGGAACGCCGCCATGAAGCGGTCGTTGATGCCGTGCACCATGTACAGCTCGTCGAGTGAGTCGAAGCGGGCGTTCTTCGCGCGGTACGCGGGCGTGTAGCGGCTGTAGCCACCGTTCTCGTCGCTGAAGCCCTTCAAGAACGGGTCGCCGGTGCCGGAGAAGTTGAGCGTGCTGCCCGACTCGTCTTCGTCGATCCAGTCGCGCATGGCGGTGATCACCTCGGTGGGCGTCACCTTCACGCGGTTGGCGTCTTCCTTCTCGAAGAGGAACTCGTACTTCTTGTCGCCCAGCGTCGCGGCGAGCTGCGTGAGGAGCACGGTGGCGGTCGCTCCCGGCGCGTCGAGCTTGGCGAGGTTGATGCGCTCTTCTTCGTCGGTGATCTGGGTGTCGAAGCAGCCGGTGAAGGTGCCGAACTTCTTTCCCTGCTGCGCGGCCGCGAGCTCGGGCATCTCGTCGTCGAAGTCGAACTTCTTGCTCTTCGAGGGGCCGAGGTTCTGCTTCACGATGGCGCCCTTCTCGTCGACCTCGGGCACCATCATCTCGAGCATGTGGCAGTCGATCTTCGCCATGCGCCACAGCTGAATGGTCATGCCGCCACCGCCGGCGCCCGCGCCGCCCGCACCGCCGCCGCCGAGCGCGCCGAGCAGACCCGCCGCACCCGCGCCGCCGCCTCCGAGCGCGCCGAGGAGCCCCGCCGCGCCGCCCGCGCCACCACCGCCCGCGCCGCCGAGAATGCCGGCCAGCTGCGACATGAGACCACCCATGTTGGGCAGCTGAATGGAGTCGACCTGCTTCTGGAACCGGAGCATCAACCGCGAGAGCGAGATGCCCGACTTGGCGAGGTAGTGCGCGCGCAGATCATCGCGCTGGTTGGTCGCGAGCCGCAGCTCGATCACCGAGTTGTAGCGAACCTCGTTGGCGACCAGCGCGAGCACCGCGATGCCCACCAGCACCAGCAGCATCGCCACGCCGCGCCGTGAAGCTGAAGCACTCCGTCTCCGAGCCCTCATTGGTACCTCGGGAGTTCGGTGTTCAACATGATGCGCGCCTGCGTCGTGTACTTGACCTCTTTGTTGTTCTCGTCGGTGGCGAAGATGGTGATCTTCACGCGCGTCGGGAGGATCGACTTGCGCTCGGTGCGCCGCGTGTCCCACTCGTCTTCCCACTGCTTGCGCTCGCTGTTCCAGTATTGGAACTCGATCTTCTTCGCGCCTTCGAACAGCGAGTCTTCGTTGCCGCCGCGATCGATGCGTTCTTCGAGGAGCACGTTCTCGCGGCGCACGACGTCGTTGCGGCCCTTGGCCTTGGGGTCGGTCGACGACTTCACGGAGTACTCGACCACCATCTGATCGGACTCCTTGGCGTCGGAGTACAGCCGCTGGTGGGCGAGGGTGGAGAAGATCAGCTTCTCGCGCGTGCCGATGAAGTTCGTCGGCCGGTCATATTGATCGCGGTAGCGCTTGGGGTCGTAGCGATCGCTCACGTAGGCCGCGCCGATCTCGCGCGTCATGCGGTTCATGCACGCGCGCAGCATGCGGTAGTGCTCGGCCTGGCCTTCGATGATCTCTTTGTTCTGAATCGTGGTGTTGAAGCTGACGCCCAGAATGATGCCGATGAAGGCGGTGATGCCGACGGCGATCACCACTTCCATCAGCGTGAAGCCGAGTGATCGACGCGCGCTCACTTGCCGATCCCCTGGAGCACGCCGCCCAACTGGTTCGACAGCGGCCGAGGCATGTTCATCGGCAGCTGCAGGTTGGGGTTCATGAGCTGGTTCTGCGCGCCGGCGACGAGCGGAGTGCCGTCGTCATCGACGAAGCCCACGCCGTTGGGGCCCGGCTTCGGGTTGCGCGCCGGAGTTCCGTCAGGCCGCACGAGACCGCCGTTCTGCGCCTGCGGCTGACCCGCTGCCGCCGCCGCGCCACCGTTGCGATCGCTGCCCGGGCCCATCGACACGATGTGCGTCACGAGGTCGATGCTCTCGGTGATCTTCCCTTCCTTCCACGAGACGGTGAGGTGCACCTCGCGCACCGACTTCTGCAGCTGATCGACCATGCCGGTGAACTGCTGCTGCATCATGCCGGCCATGGGGCCGAGCATTCCGGCGATGCCCGCTGCTCCACCGCCTTGCGCCGCCGCTGCTGCTGCCGCCGGGTTCGCACCGCTCGCGCCCTTGCCACCACCGAAGAGGCCAGAGAGGAGAGAGCCGGGTCCGCCTGCGCCATCAGCACCGCCGCCCATCGGCATGTTGAAGAGCGCTCCGAAGAGCTGCTCGGGCGAGAGACCGTTCGTCTTCGGAGCGATGATCTTCGCGCGCCACTTGTAGCCGGGCCAACCTTCAGCGCTGAAGTCGCCCGCGTCTTCGTCGTCGTCGGCGGGGAGCGGCTCGTCGTACAGCTTCTGCTCGAGGTCGGTCATCTTCGACCGCGCGAGCAGCGTCGCGACGGTGAGCTTCTTCGCGTACACGTGCGCGTAGACAGCGTTCGAATTGATGTCGAGCACGGCGATCAGCGAGACCGCGAGAATCGACATCGCGACCACGACCTCGAGGAGCGTGAACGCCCGCTGACGCGAGAGTCTCATGACCGCGGCACCTGGAGATCTTCAGCGTGGATCTTCGTCTTGCCGGTGAGCGGCGAGATGGTCAGCGTCCACGTGTTGTCGCCCTGGCGCACCCACACCTGCGCGCGCTCCGTGTAGCCCTGCGGGAAGAAGTAGAGGTACGCGAGCCCCGATTTCGCCGGGTCGCGCTGCTTCGCCGTCCACACCTCGATCTTCACGTTGGGCGGGAGCGTGTGCTCGACCACGTCTTCGCTCGAGAAGTCGCTGAACTTCGCGTCGGCCTCGACGCGCTCCTTTTCCTGTTCCTGCAGCTGCTGCAGCGTCGGCGCTTCGTCGCGATCGAGTCGCTTGAAGCGCGAGTCGTCCTTCAGCTTGTCCTTCTTCTCCGCGCGCGCTTCCTTGAGCTCGTCGTCGCGCTTCGAGCTGGCAGTGGCTCCGGCCTTGGCGCACTCGGCGCGCCAGGTGACGCCCGTCTCGTCGTCGCGCTCGGGGGGCAGGGTGAAGACCAGCCGGCAGGTGCGGCCCGAGAGCGCGGCGGTGTCGTAGAGCGCGCGAATGGTGCCGGCGAGCTCGGTCGACGTCTCCTTCGCCTTCGCGCCGGTGAGCGAGCCGACGCCCCACACCACGGCGGCGAACAACACCACGATGATGCCGAGCGCGACCACGAGCTCAATCAGCGTGAAGCCCCGACGCGACGAGCGCTTCATGACAGCACCCGCTTCAACGCCTCGACGACGAGCCACACACCGGCCGCTCCGACCATGGCGATGCCGATGGTCACGGGAGAGAGGCCAGTCTGTTTCTCGTCGGGCTTCTTCATGGTCGGGCCTTACTTCTTGGGAGCGTTCCCGAGGTCCTTCGACGAGATGTCCGCGTCGGAGTCAGCGCCGCCCTGAGTGCCGTCCTTGCCGTAGGACATGATCACCGGCTTGCCGCCCTCGTTCAGGTAGATGTACTCGTGGTCCCACGGGTCGGTGGGCATCTTCTCGAGGATCTGCGCGTCGACGAGCGCCTTCAGCCCGTTGCCGGTTTCGGGGTAGTTGCCCTTCTTCGCGTAGTAGGTCTTCAGCGCGTTGTTGATGTTGGCGATGTCCATCTTCGCGCGGTCGACCTTGGCCTGATCGAGCTGCGGAATGACGGCGATGCCGACGGCGGCCATCAGCAGCGAGAGAATCGTGATCACCACGATGATCTCGATCAGCGTCATGCCGCGGCGGCGGCGGTTGGCGAGACGGCGAATCAGCTTCGAGCGGCGGTTCATCGGTTGTTCCCTTTCAGACGTAGAGGACGAAGGCAGTGGTGAGCAGCGTCGCGGCGATCGCGATCAGCGCTCCGGTGAGGAATTTCTGAATGACGGCGTCTTGAGTCATCAGCGCACCATGGAGTTCATCTGGAGGATCGGCATGAGGATCGAGAACGCCACGAAGGCGATCACCGCACCCATGAGCACGATCATCATGGGCTCGAGCAGCGCGGTCAGCGCGCCGATGCGCACGTTCACCGACGACTCGTACGAATCAGCGACGTTGAGGAGCATGTCTTCCAACTGGCCGGAGCGCTCTCCGATTCCGACCATGTGGTAGACGAGCGGCGGGAATTCGCCGGACTTCTTGAGCGGGTTGGCGATGCTCTCACCTTCGCGAATCGCGTCGCGCGCGGTGTCGATCACCGACGACATCGTCGAGTTGGTGATCACGTTCTTCACGATGTCGAGTGCGTTGAGCAGCGGCACGCCCGACTTGAGCAGCGTGGCCAGCGTGCGGGCGAAACGCGCCACCGCGAGCTGACGCACCAGCGGCCCGAACACCGGCACCTTCAACACGAAGCGGTCCCACACCGGCTTGCCCGCTTCGCTGCCCGTCCACCGGAAGAAGGCGAACAGGCTGATGATGAACAGCGGCACCACGATGAACCAGTAGTTCTGCAGGAAGTTCGAGCTGCCGATGAGCAACTTGGTGGTCCACGGCAGGTTGACCTTCATGTCGTCGAAGATCTTGGTGACCTTCGGCACCACGACGGTCATCAGCATGATCAGCACGCCGCCGCCGATGAACAACATGATCGCCGGGTAGATCATCGTGCCGATGAGCTTCTGCCGCAGGCGAGCCTGGCCTTCGGTGAACTCCGCGAGGCGCAGGAGCACCGAGTCGAGCGCGCCCGACGACTCACCGGCGCGAATCATGTTCACGAACAGGCCGCCGAACACCTTCACGTGGGTGTTGAGCGCGTCACCGAGCGACGAGCCTTCGTTCACGCGCTGCTTCACGTCGGAGAGGATGCGTTTGAGCTGTTCCTTCTCGACCTGATCGACCATCGCGCTCAGCGCTTCGACCAGCGAGACGCCGGCCTTGAGGAGCGTGGCGAGCTGGCGCGTCATCACCGCGATGTCGTCGGTGTTCACGCCGCCGCTGGCGAGGCGCTTCAGGTTGATCTCGGTGCTGCCGGCGGCGGCGACTGCTCCGGCTGCGCCCTTGCCCTTGCCGGCCTTGAGCGCACCTTCCGACTGGCCGACCACGTCGGTGAGGAAGATGGAGTCTTTGCGCAAGACCGCGCGCAGGGTCTTCGGGCTGTCGGCTTCCTTCAAGCCGGTGACCGTCTTCCCCGCGGCGTTCAAGCCTCTGTACTCGAAGACCGGCATGGCGACTTACAAGTCCTCCTGGGTGACCGAGAGGACCTCGGCGATCGTCGTCTCGCCGCGCGCGACCTTCAGCGCGCCGTCGTCGAGCAGCGACAACATGCCCTTCTCCATCGCCTTCTTCTTCACCGTGCCGGAGTCGACGTTCTTCAACACCAGCTGGCGGATGTCGTCGTCGAGCACCAGCAGCTCGTAGATGCCCGAGCGGCCGCGGTAGCCGACCTTGTTGCAGGCCGCGCAGCCCTTCGCGCGGTACGCGGTCTCGCCGCCGAGCGCGCGGAAGCGGTCCATGCTGATGCCGAGCTTGGCGACCTCTTCGTCGCTGGGCGTGTACTTCTCACGGCATTCCTTGCAGACGCGACGCACGAGGCGCTGCGCGAGCACGGCCATCAGCGACGACGACACGAGGAACGGCTCGACGCCCATTTCGACCAGACGCGTGACGGCGCCCGCGGAGTCGTTGGTGTGCACCGTGGAGAACACGAGGTGACCGGTGAGCGACGCTTCGATCGCGATCTGCGCGGTCTCCTTGTCGCGGATCTCACCGACCATGATGATGTCGGGGTCCTGCCGGAGGAAGGCGCGCAGGCCGCTCGCGAAGGTGAGACCGATCTTCGGGTTGAGCGGCATCTGGTTGATGCCCTTCAGCTGGTACTCGACGGGATCCTCGACCGTGAGGATCTTCACTTCGGGCGTGTTGATGCGGGTGAGCGCGCCGTAGAGCGTGGTCGTCTTGCCGGAACCGGTGGGGCCGGTGACCAGCATGATTCCGTGCGCGCGACGAATGAGCTCGTCGATCGACTTCAGAATCTGCGGGTTCATGCCGATCTCGCCGAGGTCGAGCAGCGTCGCGCTCTTGTCGAGCAGACGCATGACGATGCTTTCCCCATGCACCGTCGGAATGGTCGAGACGCGAATGTCGATGTCGCGGCCGGCGAGCTTGATCTTGATGCGGCCGTCCTGCGGCAGGCGTTTCTCGGCGATGTTGAGCTGCGCCATGATCTTCACGCGGCTCAAGATCGAGTTCTGCGCGCGCTTGGGCGGCTTGATCACGTTCTGCAGCACACCGTCGATGCGGAAGCGCACCGCGAGCTCGCGCTCCATCGGCTCGATGTGAATGTCGGACGCGCGCTCTTTTGCGGCGCGGTACAGCAGCGAGTTCACGAGGCGGATGATCGGAGCCTCGTCATCGCCCTCGTCGATGAGGTCCTTGGTCTCGAGCTCCTTCTCGGCGGCGTCGAGATCCTGCGCTTCGATTTCACCGACGACCTGCTCGGCCTCGTTGATCGAACGGTCGTAGACCGAGTTGATCGCGTCGATGATGGTCGAGGTGCGGGCGATCTTCGCCAGCACTTCCTTGCCCAGCAGCTCGCGCGCGTGATCGACGACCGCGGTGTCGAGCGGGTCGGCGACGGCGACGGCGATGAACTCACCTTCGGCCTTCAGCGGAATGAACTTCGACTGCTTGGCGAAGTTGATGGGGACCTTCTTCACCAGCTCCGGGTCGACGTCGTCGATCGAGATGACGTCGAGGTATTCGAGATCGAGCTGCGCTCCGAGCGCGCGGGTCACCTGGTCGTCGGTGACGGCCTTCAAGCCGACCAGCACCTCACCGAGGCGGCCGCCTTTTTCGACCTGCGCGGCGAGCGCTTCGTCGAGCTTCTCGCGCGGGAGCCCGAAGCTCTCGATGAGGATCTCTCCGAGCGGGCGGCCGAAGAGATACGCGGGCCCGTGCGTCACGACGTGCGTGCGCTCGGTGCGAGTCTCTTCTTGAACTTCCGAGCTCATCAATTGATCTCCGGCTGCACCTTCAACTGCTCGGGGTTCGGCTCCTTGACGGGGACGGCGGGCGTCTCTCCCGTGGGCGTGGTGGTGGTCGGGTTGTTGACGCCCGGCGTGACGCCCGCACCAGGAACGATCAACTTCTCACCCGGAGTCCCGGGGCCGCCGTTTTCGAGCTTGTTCATCTCGCGGTTGAGCACCTGCGTGATGCGCGCGAGCGGGCCCGGCTTGCGCTGGAAGTCGATCGCCACGTCATATTGCGTCGACGCGCCGTAGAACTGCTCCACGAATTCCTGACGCTCCTTCATCTTGCGCTCGAAGATGCGGCGGAAGTCGCTGCCCTCGCGAATGATGTACGGCGTGAGGAACAGCAGGAGGTTGGTCTTCACCTTGCGGCGCGTCTGCTGGCGGAAGAGGTTTCCGAGCAGAGGAATGTCGCCGAGGATCGGCGTCTTCGAGACCGACTCGACGATGCGGTCTTGCATGATGCCGCCGATGACCACCGTTTCCTGGTCTTTGGCGACGACCGTGGTCTTCGCGCTGCGCTTGCTCGTCGTGGGGCCGAGCACCGGGTCGGACGAAGCGATCTCTTCGATCTGCTCGGTGATGACCATGCGCACGTAGTCGCTCTCGTTGATCTGCGGCTTCACCGAGAGCTTCAGGTCGACGTTCTGGCGCTGAATGGAGCCGAACGGCGCGCCACCCAGACCACCCAGACCGCCGAGACCCGAAAGGCCCGACAGGCCGCTCAAACCAGACAAGCCGCTGGTGCCGCCCAGACCCGCGAGCGAGCTCAAGCCGCCGAGGCCACCGGTCGAGAAACCCGACTGGAAGGGCACGTTCTGGCCGACGGTGATCTCGGCCTCTTCGTTGTCGGTGGTGAGGATGTGCGGCGTCGAGAGCACGTTGACGTCGCTGCTCTTCTGCATGGCGTTGATCACGAGGCCGAACGCCGGAATCTGCACACCACCGACGGTGAGGTTGGGAATGGTCGGGCCCTGAAGACCGGCGAGGAACCCGCTCATGCCGAGCAAGCTGGTGAGGTTGATCGACGGAGGTACCGAGCCGCCGTACTTGGTGCCGAAGAACACCGGCATCGTGCCGCCGTTGCCGTCGGGCAGCGGCAGGCCGCCGTGCAGGTTGATGCCGAGGTCGGAGTTGCGATCGAGGTTGACCTCCATGATCACCGCCTCGACGAAGACCTGGCGGCGGCGGATGTCGAGCTTCTCGACCACGCGCACCAGGTTTCGGTAGTCGCTCTGGCTGGCGATGATCACCAGCGAGTTGGTGGCCTTGTCGGCGGAGATCTTCACTTCACCGGCGAAGAGCTCGGCGGAGCCCGCGGCCTTGGGGAGACCGGCGGCTCCGGGCGGAGGCGGCGCGGTCTTCGGGCGATTCGCGGTGCCCTGCGCGAGCGTCTGCAGCGTCGAGGCGACGTCTTCGGCGTTGGCGTTCTCGAGGTAGTAGACGTTGATGCGGCCTTCGCCGGAGATCGGCACGTCGATCTCGCGCACCAGCGCCAGGATGCGCTCGAAGCCGGCCGGGCTGGCGATGACGATCAGCTTGTTGGTGCGCTCGTCGGGGATCACCTGCGAGAGGGTCGCGGTGCCGCCGCTGTCGGTGCCTCCCGCGGCGGTCGGTGCGGGGGGCGGGGTGACCACTCCGACGCCCGGAGCGGGAGGCGGCGCCGCGAGCAGACCCGCGCGCTGGCCCGGCTTGTTGCCCTTGCTCTCGAACAGCTTCTGGATCTTGTCGGCGATTTCCTGCGCGGTGGCGTACTGCACCTGAATCACGCGGATCTCGTCGGACCCCGCGCGCGTGTCGAGCTGGTTCACCACCTTCTCGAGGCGGTGCATGTTCGAGCCGAGATCGTTGACGATGATGGTGTCGGGCTGGAAGGGAATGGTGTCGCCGGACGGCGTGACGAGCTGCTGCAGCACGCCGCGCAGCTGCTCGATCTCGACGTTCTTCACGCGGAACACGCGCGTCACCATCTGCTCGTTCATCGTGTACTGCTCGTTGGGGTCGACGATCGTGGGGATCGGGAACTGCTTGGCGCGCTGCTTGTCCACGATCTTCATGAACTTGCCGTGCTCGTAGACGGCGAGGCTGTTCGAATCGAGCGCGGCCAGGAACGCCGCGTAGAACGCGTCGGCGTTCACTTCGTAGACGCCGTTCTCGGGGCCGATGATCGAGATCTTCCCGCGAATGTTCTCAGGGAGAATGAAGGTGCGGCAGGTCGCGTCGGCGACGGTCTGCACCAGCTTCTCGATCTCGACCTTGTCGAAATAGATTTTGTACTTCGCGTTGCGGCGCACCTGTTCACAGGTGGCCTTCTGCTTGGGGCCGATGGCGGTGCCGCCCGGCGGAGGAGCCGGAGCCGCGCCCGGAGGCGGCGGAGCAGGTTGAGCCGCCGCGACGAGCGACGACACGGCGAGCAGCGCAGAGAGACGAGTCAGGGATCGCATGGGTGATGTGGGGTGGAGCTATTTGACGTTGTAGGTCTTGCGGACGGAGGCGCCGTTGCGCTCGACCTCGATGTCGATGCGCGAGCTCTCCTTGAGCTTGCTGTAGATCTCGAGCGCCTTCTCAGGGCTGTTCAGATCGAAGCCGTTGATGCGCTTGATCACGTCGCCGTTCTGAATGCCGATCTTCGAATAGATGGAATCGGGGCGAATCGAGAAGAGCTTGAAGCCCTGCGCCACGCCGTCCTTGAACGCGGGGACGATGCGGGCCTGCATGGCGACGTCGTTCAGGTTGGCGAGCGTCTTGTCGATCTCGGCGCGCGGAATCTCGTAGTCGTTTTCCGACACCTGCTTCACACCGGCACCGAGCGCGACCGACGGAGGCGGCGCGTCGTTGAGCGCCTTCGCGCTCACGATGGGCGCGGCGGGAATGGGCATGGGCGTGGTGCCATCGCCCGGAGTGCCGTCGATGAACTCGCGACGGTTGTTGTTGATGACGATGACGCGCAGCCGCTCGATCTCGACGACCTCGGCGCCCTGCACCTTGTCGCCGATCATGTACGTCGACGTCTTGAGCGTGACGATGTCTTGAATCGAGGCCACCGACCACTCGGGCATCGACTCGCTCACCAGCGTGCCGAGCAGCTTCACGCGCAACGAGCTCTTCACCGGAGCGGCGTTGAGATCGACCTTGGGCGTGGTGGGCTCCATCACCACCGGCTCGGGCTTGGGCACCGGCAGGCCGAGCGACTTGGCGACGCGATCGAGGTTGAGCTGCGTGACTGGCTTCACGCGCGCCATCGGCGCAGGCCCACTGCGCTGCCCCGTCGGAATCGGCAGCAGCGCCGTCTCGACGAAGGTGTTCGCAGTGCGCGTGACGAGCCAGGCCACCCCCAGAATGAACAGGAGGTGGACCACCCAGAAATGGCGCTTGAAGAGGACTTCCACGGTCGGTGGGAACAGCAAGCGAGGTGCCGCAGTTCCCTCAGTACTTCCGGGTGCTTGCGAGCGATTTTCGGTGGTTCCGCTGCCAATTTGTCAAAGGACTGCGGGGGCCATTGCCACGCTGAGGAAATGGTACGAGCCGATCATGCGAACGGCCCTGTTGATGGCGCTCTTCCCGGTCGTGGCGATCGCCCAGGTCACGAAGACGACGACCTCGGTCGCGGTCCCCAACTGCAACCCGACGCCGGCGATGACGACGTACCAGGTCGACGTGTACCGGCCGGCCGGTGCGGGTCCGTTCGCGTTGGTCGGGCTCGCGCACGGGTTTCAGAACGGGAAGGAAAACGGCGAGCAGCTGGCGCGGCTGTTGGCGGCGCGTGGAGTGGTGGTGGTCGCTCCGCAGTTCCCGTTGTTGATCGCGCTGCAGTGCGGGTACTCGGATCACGCGCGCAACGCGATGATTCTGCTCGCGGCGATGGATCAGCAGATCGCGCTCGGCGGCATCGACACGCAGCGGCTCGGTGTCGCGGGGCACAGCGCGGGCGGGTTGTCGGCGTTTCTCGCGGCGAGTCAGCGCACGCTGCAGGCGGTGGTGTTGCTCGACGCGGTCGACAACGCCTCGCTCGGTTCGGCGCAGGTGATGAACGTGAGCGAGCCGGTGTTGTCGATGCTCACCGAGCCGTCGCAGTGCAACGCGCAGAACGTGAGCGCGCAGTGGTACGGCGGGCTGACGGGTTTGAAGGCCACGTTTCACGTCGTCGGTGCGTCGCACTGCGAGCCGCAGGATCCGGTGAATCCCGTGTGCACGGGCGGCTGCAGCGGCACCGTCGTTCCTGCGCGGCAGGCGTTGTTCAAGAAGTACGCGGTGGCGTTCTTCGATCGATTCTTGAACGGAGTTTCATCGCCGTGCTTCGAGACGCTCGTCGCGGCTGATCAGCAGGCGGGTGTGATCTCGATGGTCGATGTTCAGCTCGGCACGTGTGTCGAGCCGGTTGATGCGGGCGTGGTTGATGCCGGCGTCGTCGTTGATGCGGGCGTCGTTGATGCGGGCGTCGTTGATGCGGGCGTCGTTGATGCGGGCCTTGGTGTTGAGGACGCGGGTGCTGAGGACGCGGGTGCTGAGGACGCGGGCGTGCTGGTTGATGCGGGCGATCCGGTGACGGACGCAGGATCGATGACGAGTGATGCGGGCACGGGTGGCGTTGCGCAGCCGAGCGGGTGTGGATGCGGTGTCGTGCCCGGGTCCTGGGTGCCGTTCGTCTTCGCGTTCGCAGCGCGGCGAGCTCGACGCAAACGCTGAGTCGCCGCGTGTTGCTCGGGTTGGGTTCGTGGGTCGCGCGACGTGCGGGTCGCTTTCTGGAGCACGTCATCAAGCATCCGCAGTGGTAATCGTGGATTACCGTTCCGCGAGCCGTAAGCACTTGAAGCTACTGGGGCGCTACGACACGAAAGTCGTCATCCAAGAATACGACCCTCGACCCGGCCCCTCGACCGTGAACCCAACTCGCACGAAGTCGAGGGGCTCGATCGCTGTTTGGCAGGCGCGCGTTGAACCGCCATCCCCACCCTCATTGAGAGCAGCAAGTAGTCACGGAAGCTCGAAGCGCGGGTTCGTGACCGCCAGCGTCTCTCGCGCAGTGGCGAGCAGATGTTCGAGCGTCGCCTCGTTCACGATCTGCCCCGAGCGCAACAACTTCGCGAGCGACTTGTTCGCCTCGGCGAGCTGCGCATCGGTCGCGGGCACTCCACTGATCGGCAGCAGCTTCGCGAGTCGCTGGGCCTCGGCCTTCAAGCGCTCGTCGTGCGTGCGCGATTCTCCCGCGACCACGGTCGCGAGGTTGGCGGCGATCAACACGCGAAACTGCAGCGCCTTGTCGGCCTCGAGCTTCGGCACCACATCGCTCATCAAGAACGTCGCGAGCGCATCGAGCAGCGTCGGGTGATCAGGTCGGTCTTGCATGGGTCACACGCTCCCGCGCTGAATCAATCGCAGCGCCTCGAATTCCATTTCCACCGAGCGGCGCGCGATGGCGATCAACTCGAGATCGCGCGACTCGCCGTTCAAGTACCGCTCGCCCTGGTACACGCTGCCGACCGCCCACCGCAGGTTCCCGCAGATCTCCCACCACAGAATCTGCGAGAGCTCGACCTTGCGACCGCTGGCGGCTTCGTACGCCGCGTAGAACGGCTCGCGTGTCGAGAAGCCGCCGATCGGTTTGTCGAGCCGGTTGAAGCGCCAATCGCGCACCGAGATCCACGCCAGGTCTTCGTACGGCGAGCCCCAGTGCGAAAATTCCCAGTCGAGCACCGCGCTCAAACCGTCGGGCGTCACCATGAAATTTCCGGTGCGGAAGTCTCCGTGCGTGAGCACCACTTCTTCGCGCGCGGGCAGGTTCTTCGACAGCCATTGCAGCGCGTATTCGACCGCGGGGTAGGCGGCGGGCAGTCGATCGAGCTGCGCGTGGAGATCGACGATCGCGCTGCGCGCGGGGCTCTGCGGCGGTTGCGACAGCGGCAGCGTCGCGTTCGACGGCGTGACGCTGTGAATGCGAGCGAGCGTCTGCGCGAGCTCGACGGGCAACTTCGCGCGCGCGGCCTCGAGTTCGGGGTTGCGCACCACCCGGCGACCGATCGCTTCTCCTCCGACCCACTCGAGGAAATACGCGTCTGACTTCTCGCGCAGCAGACCCTTCTCCAGCCACCGTGCCGCCGGAGTCTTCACGCCGGCTTTCACCGCCGCTTCGATCACCGCGAACTCGGTCGCGCGGTTGATGCTCCCCGGCAGTGAGCTCACGGCGTCGGAACGCAGAGCGAGCGTGAGCGGCTGCCCGCTCAATTCCACCGTGACCTTGAAGTTCTCCTGACACGCTCCGCCGTGGAGAGGCTTGAACGACTTCAGCTCGGCTCCACGAGCGGCGAGCGCACTGCGGACTCGGTCTTCCATGCGGCGCGCGAAGCTACTTCATGTTGAGAAGTGCGCCCGTGAAGAAGCCGCGCACCGACGCCACCCGCAACCGTGAACGCATCATCGCCGCGGCGCGCGAGCTGTTCGCAAAGAGCGCCGAGCCCGTCGCGATGGACACCGTGCGTCGCAAAGCAGGCGTGGGGCGCGCGACGTTCTACCGAAACTTCGACGACATCGATTCGCTCGCCGCCGCGATCTTCGAGGAGAACCTGGCCGCGCTCGAACGACGTCTCTCGAGCGGCACCTTCGAAGACGTGCTGTTGGTCACGGTGGAAGAAGGTCTGAGTGTGCGGGCGATGCTCCCCGCGCTCGCCAGCCGCGCCAGCTCGCCCGAAATTCAGATGCTGGCCGCTCGCGTGACGAAGCTGCTCGCGCGTGCGCTGAAGGTGGCGAAGGCCAGGGGCGAAGTGCGAGCTGATCTCGACGCGCGTGACGTGCTTCAGCTTCTGGCGATGATCTTCGCGACGATTCTCGTCGACCCCTCGACGAAGGGCCTTCAGGCGCGCGTCCGTCGAGCGATGAGCTTCGTGCTCGACGGCATTCGCCCGCGCTGAAGTGCGCTACTTCTTCGGCGGAGCGGGCGGCGTGCCTTCACCGGGCGCGGGCGTCTTGCCCTTCGCGGTGATGTCGAGCTCGGGAATGTCGGTCACCAGGTATTCGGGGAACGCCATGGTGAGCTTCGCCGCGCTGGCCTGCACGCCGTTGGTGCCCGCGAGCCCACCCGAGACGATGGAGTTCGAAGCACCACCGAAACCACCGCTGCACGCGCTGCCCTTGCGCCACATCACGTAGCGGCCCTGAAAGCGGTTGGCCTTCGCCGGCTCGGTCTTCGCGACGCCCGGGATTCCGCCGTGAATCGGGTCGACCAGCTTGAACACCAGATCGTCGGTGAGGCTGTCCTTGGTGTAGCGGAGGTGCAGCCGCGTGATGGTCGACTCTCGCGCGAACTTCGCGACCGCCGCGTCTCCCTTCACGCCGGGCATCACGTCGGCGCCCAGATTGCGCGCAAGCGGATCATCGGCCGGGTGCGGCGGCGGGCAGGGATCGCAGGTCACTCCGTAGATTCCCGACTCGACCATCACCTCGGGAGGCGGCAACGCGCCCTGCCACGCGAACTCGGTGATCGCGGCCTTCGGGTTCTTCTCGAACGTGCGCGCGACGAGGTCTGAATAGAAGGCGCCGAACACCGGCTGCACCGCGAGCTTCACGTCGAGGTTGGTGGGAATCGTGACGTTCGGCCGATTGGCGACCTCGTACCGGCCCTTGGCGATGATGTGGACGATCAGGTCCTGCGTGCCGCTGCTGTTCATCAGGCCCAGCCGCACCGGCAGCTCGAACTTCTCGGAGTCGTAGTGGAAGCGCAGCGGCGACAAGATCGCGCTGCCGTCCTTCGCGAACTTCACCTTCTTGGCGTTCACCTTGGCGACGAAGAACTTGCTGCCGTTCTGCACGTACGGGCGGAGCAGCGGCTCGGCTCCGTCGGGAATCTTGTACTTGTTCTCCTTGAGCCAGATGTCGAGGCCGAGCGCGTCCTTCGCCGAGAGAATGACGATCTCGTATTCGTCGACCGAGAACTGCGCCTCGACCTTCACGCCGAGATCGCGCGGCGGTTTGTTGGCCGTCGCCGGTTCCGCTCCGTCCGACATCGCCATGCGCATCACCGGCATCGCGCAGGGCACCATCTCTGTGTACATCTCGACGAGGCGCGGCGACGCGAGCGTGTCGAGCCGCTCGAACGCCGACTTCTGCAGCGTGCGCACGTTTTCCTTCTGCAGAATCACCGGCACCGGCACGACCATCGCGAAGTCCTGCGCGGGGCCGCGGTAGTTGTTCTGCATGCTGAGCACCGTGCGCGTGCCGTCGCGCATCAGCGTGACGTTGGTCGCGTCGTTGAAGAGCTGGCCTCCGGCGCTCGAGACGTAGAAGCCACAGAACGCCTGGGCGGGAAGGGCGACGGACACGGCGGCGAGGGTTGCGGCGAGAAATTTCGAGCGCATGAGGTCTCCAGTCTGCAACTTGCTATTCACGGTTGCATGAACGTTCGCACCGAGCAGCGCGGTTCCGTGTTCACGGTGATTCTCCACCGGCCCGAAGCGAAGAACGCCGTCGATCGCCCGACCGCCGACGCGCTCGTCGAAGCGTTCACGCGCTTCGAAGCGACCGATGACGCGAAAGTCGCCGTGTTCTGGGGAGAAGGCGGCGTGTTCTGCGCGGGCGCGGATCTCAAGAGCATCGGCACCGAGCGGCAGAATCGCGTCGAGCCGAGCGGCGCCGGCCCGATGGGACCCAGTCGAATGGTGTTGAACAAACCGGTGATCGCAGCCGTCGCCGGCCACGCCGTCGCCGGAGGCCTCGAGCTCGCGAGCTGGTGCGATCTGCGCGTCGCCGAAGAAGACGCGGTGTTCGGAGTCTTCTGCCGTCGCTGGGGCGTGCCGCTGATCGACGGAGGCACCGTGCGGTTGCCGCGGCTGATCGGCTTGTCGCGTGCGCTCGATCTGATCCTCACCGGGCGTGCGGTGAAGGCCGACGAAGCGCTGGCGATGGGCCTCGTGAATCGCGTGGTGCCGAAGGGCCAGTCGCGCGCCGCGGCCGAAGCGCTCGCGGAAGAGATCGCCGCCTTTCCTCAGCTCTGCATGCGCGCCGATCGCGCGAGCGCGTTCAGTCAGTTCGACTTCACGTTGAGCGAAGCGATCCTGAAGGAATTCGAAGGCGGCGTGGCGTCACTGCACGCCGAAGGTGTCGCCGGAGCAGCACGCTTCGCCGGTGGCGCCGGCCGTCACGGGTCGTTCGGGTCCTGACCGCGCAGCGTTTTTCTCAGCGCCTCGCCGACTTTCCCCTCCGGCGTCTTCCCGAGCAGGTGGAAGTACGCGTACGCGAGACAGAAGAGGCCGGGCCACGACCACGCTCCACCGGTGGCGGTGTCGTCGTAGTCGTCGGGCACGCGCGACACGAGTAGCTCGAGCCACGCCGGCTCGACGTCTTTCGGTTTCGCCTTCGCGTCGATCGCCAACGCGAAGTAGCGGAGCACTTTGCGCGCGTCGTCTCCGAAGGTCTTGCCGCCCTTGAAGACCTCTTTCTGCGGGCCCGCCGTGAACTTCTTCACGAGCTTCGTGTCGCCGAACGCGAGCGCGATCGCCGCGATGATGGTCGAGCGCCGGTAGCGCGACGCTGACTTCACCTGACGCGGAGTGCTCACCCGCTTCAGCGACTTCTCGAGCTCTCCTCGCCAGCTCTTGTGAGGGTGCCCCACTGCAGCCGCGACAATCGAACCCGCAGAGGGCCAGGGGTACCCGCCGCTCTCGAGCTTCGCGGCGTACTTCGCGACGTCGAAGTCGTATCCACCGAGCCAGGTGAGCGCGAACCCCCCGACGGGAGTGAAGTGCCCGCCGTTGTCGAGCGCCCTCCGCGAGTTGGTGAGGATCGGCTGGTATTTCTCGAACACCGACGCCCGCGGGTCTTCGACCTTCGACTCGGCTTTGTGCACCGCGTTCGCGCCTTCACCTCGCAGCAGCGCCTCGAAGCGCGTCGACACTTCACCGACGGGGTGGCCGCCCGCGCCGTTGATCGCCAGCCGCGCGAGCGCCATCAACACCTTCGGTTCGCAGCGCGGGTTCTTCGACCACGCCTGTAGCGCGACCGCGCACGAACCTTCGCCGAGCCGATGTCGTGCGGCCGTCGCGACGTGACGAACGAGGCCGCCGAAGTCCTTCCACCCGTCGTAGGTCTTGTTGATCAGCACCTTGCGCGCGAGTGGCCGGCCGCCGAGCACCTGGGCGACGAGATCCCACGCTCCCGCGAGCGCTGCGCACAGCGCCGTGAGATCACGCACCCATTCCTTCTGCATGAAACCGTCGGGCTGCCGGTAGTTGCCCCAGCCGAAGCCGCGGCGCGTCTGGTTGAAGAGGTGCTCCGCGTGCGCGAACCGCAGTTCGGTGCGCGGCTGATGCCCTTCGCACTGCAACGCGTTGTCGATCAGCATGGCGTCGATCCACTTCAGGACGTCGTCGCTCGACGGGTAGAGCTCCTCGAACGAGCGCGACGGGTTCGGCTCGGTGCGCGCGGTCCACTGCTTCCACGCGGCTTGCTGCTGGGGACCGAAGACGAGGCTCACGGCTGGAGGAAGCGCGCTTGCGCGAGGTGATCGATGAGCTCGAGCTTGTCGTGGCCGAGCTTCTTGATGACGTCGCCGACCGCTGCCGGCTCTTTCGACGAGAACGCTTCCAGCACAGACAGAGATCGCCTGTGCCTCTTTCCCCTGGTGGAGCGAGGGGTGGGCGAACTTCCGCGGGCTCACCGACGGAGCGCACACCAGCCCGGTGCCGTTGCTCGAACGCACCGCGGTGACCGCCTCGTCGTGGAGCGCGGCGGGTACGGCGTGCGGCCCGAACCACTCTCCGAGCGTCAGCTTTCTCATCGCGGGCGCGGCGTTCTTGAGTCGAGTCTTCGGCGTGACCGGGATCTGCGCGCGCTGGGCCGCGTGGTTGAGAACCGCGTCGTCGAGCTCGGCGAACGTCTCTTCGACTTCGGCTTCGAAGTTCTCGTCGGCGTAGCGCACCATCGGCACGGTGCGCATGCTGGCGTCGACGTTCTCGAAGTAATTCAGGAATTCGGCGAACGACGTCGCCTCGCTGATCATGTGGAAGCGGGCAGGGTGTTCGGTGACGAGCGCTCCGGGCTGCGACTCGAGACGCTGGTAGCCGATGGTGCAGTTCATCGAGAGCAGCTTCTCGATGAGCCGCCGCTCTTCGTCGAGCGTGGCCGGAGTCGCGAACGGCAGCGACGCGATGCCCGAGATCTCCAGCTCCAGGTTCGCGTGCGACCTCGCGTGGGCGATCACCTTCATCAACTCGGCGTCGGTGGGGCAGGGCTTGAGCAACCCCAACTTCATCAACTTCACGCGCTGCGATTCGGCGAAGCAGCCGATGTCGAGCACCATGAACACCCGCGCGAAGCGTTCGCTCAACTTGTCGATCAGATCGCGCGGCGGCACACCCCACAGGAAATACGTCGTGGAGTGCTTGCTGAGATCGACGCCGCCCCAGCACTTCTCGAGAAACTCCGCGCTGCTGCCCTGAAAGTCGTAGCGCAGCTGCCACGTGTGGTTCGCGATCTCCCGATGGTCCTTCGCCACGCTCTCCTCGGGCCGCAGAAACGGCTTCGCGCGCCCGAAGGTGGCCTTCTGCATGCCGCGCGTGCCGCCGCAGTAGAGACAATTCTCTCCGCAGCCCTTGCCAGGCGCGACCCAGCCCGAGAACGAGCTGCGATCGAACTCGCTCAAGAAGAGCTGATCGAAGTGCGAGTAGTAGACGTCTTCGCTCTTGCTGCTCTGGATGTAGTCGAGCGGCGCCTTCAGGTTGGTCGGCGTGGCGACGTTGATGGGCGCTTCGTCTCCGCGGCACAGCGAGAGAAAGGGCACTTCGCCGTCACCGAGCACCACGTGATCGATGCAGTCGAAGGCCATCAATTCCTTCCAGAAATACGACGCGCTGTTGCCGCCCACTGCGATGCGCACCTTGCGATCGATCTTCCGAATCAACCGCGCGAGCTGCAGCGCACGCGCGACGTGGTGAAACCACTTGAGCGAGATGCCGATCACCTTCGGGCGCACCCGCGAGATGAGGTCGGACAGGGAGCGCTTCATCTCGGCCTCGGTCTCGTCGCCGTCCGACAGCCGCACGTACGCCTCGATGCCGTGTCGACGCAGATAGCTCGCGATGTAGAGGATTCCGCAGGTCGCTTCGCCGGTTCCGGCGCCGATCAACAGGGCAGGCGAGAGAGGCATGACGCGAGTGCAGTTTCGCCGTTTTTCGTAATAAGCGCCCGGGTCATGAGCAACCGCGTGGACAAGCAGTGGAAGGACAAGGGGCTGACCGGGTACTCGACCGAGGCCATTCTCGGCACCCTGGGGCACTACGGCATCGCGCTCGACGAGGGCGGTTTCAAGACCACCGCCAACGAGAAGTTCCCGCTCGAGCTGGCCATCGACTGGAAGCCGAAGTGGAAGGGCACCGGGCAGTTCGCGACCTTCCCGTACGCCGCCGCCAACGAGCTCTTCTCGCGGCTGATTCCCGACAAGCAGTCGCCGATGAAGACCGCGCACCAGGTGCTCGAGCTCATCGCGCATGCCCTCAAGTTGATCAGCGGTCAGGCCGACGCCGATCTCGCCGCGGCGTTCGGCCGGTGGGACACGGCGGTCGCGGGGCTGCCTCCGGTCGGTGATCGGCGCGACGCCTTCATGCGCGAGTTCGTCACCTTCATCGAGTCGTGGGCCAAGACGTTCAACGAGCTGCCCGAGCGGCTCGCCAAGGCCGGCAAGAAGGACGAGGCGATGAAGTTCGCGCGCGTGCACGAGGTGCTGTTCGCCGATCGCGAGGGCTGCATGACCGCCATCGTTCGCGCGCACACCGGCGAACGCGAAGCCGCCGTCGCCGATCTCGCGAAGTGGTCGCAGGACACCGGCCGCGAGATCTACGCGCGCTATTCGGCGCTCGATGCGTTGCTGCAGCTCGACGAGTTCGAGCAGATCAAGTCGCTGGGCTTCGGCGTGTTCGACGCCGCCGCCGAGCAGAAGCAGTGGGGCCTCGCCGATTCGATCGCGCACATGCTGGGGCACCTCGTGCAGCGCGGCGGCGCCGATCAGGCGTTCATTCGCGGCGTGCGGGAGCGGCTCGATCGCGCGCACCAGCACACCGGCGGGCACCACTGATGGAACCGGGCATCAAAGGCAATCGCGTCGACAAGAAGTGGGTCGAGAACGGCATCGAGGCGTATTCGACCGAGGCGATTCTCGGCACGCTCGCGCACTACGGCGTGGCGATCGACGAAGCGAAGTTCCTCGAGCAGGCGAAGCTCCATTTCCCCCTCGCGATGGCCGAGGAGTGGCACTCGCACTGGAAGGGCACGGGCCAGTTCTCGCGCTTTCCCGCCGCGGCCGCCGAAGAACTCTGGGCGCGGCTCAAGAAGGGAGAGATCGCTCCGACCGATCTCGGGCTCGCGCTGATCAACCTCATGAAGTCGATGGAAGTGGTGCTCGACGGCAAGCCCGACGACGGCACGCACGACACGCGCTTCAAGGTCGTCGAGGCCTACCTGCCGAAGCTGCCTCCCGCGGGTGAAGACGGCCGGCGCAATCGCTTTCTCGGTGAGACGCTTGCGTCACTCGGCGAATGGAGCGCGGTGCTCGACACCATGGCCGAGGCGCTCGCTGAAAAGGGCGCGCTCGAGCTGGCGAACCGGCTGGCGAGCATCGACGAAGGCATGTTCCCTGAGCACGCGGGCATCACGCGCGGGTTGATCAAGACGCGCACCGATCGCGAAGCGGGAGTCGCCGACCTGAAGGCGATCGGCCACGACGCGGCTCGTCTGCCGCTGACGCGTCTTGCCGCTGCGGAGGCGCTCGTCGCCCACGAGCAGGCCGGTGATGCGAAGCCGATCCTCCTCGCGCTGCTCGATCACGCGGAGAAAGAACGCGACGCCGAGCTCGCCGGCAACGTGGTCGAGACGCTGCGCAAGCTGCTCGAGAGCGACTCGGGGCGCGGCGATCTCCTCGAGCTGCGCGATCGCATCGAGAAGCTCGTTCGCACGTTCGAAGCCGCGAGCTGATTCAGAACGTCAGGCGGTGCAGGGTCTTCGACCAGTTCACCTGCACGTACGCGGCGTCGGCACCCATCGACGCCGCCGTCCCCGACGGGGCGCCCTGCAGTTCCTTTCGCTGCGCGCGCCCGTTCTTCAGCTCGATCACCTGCGCGAAGACCTTCTTGTCTCCGGCCAGCACCGCGAGCGCGCGCGAGCCGAACGCGACCAGCGAGCTCGGGCGTTGCTCGAGCACCAGCAGCTTCTTCGCCTTTCCCGTCTTCGTCGGCGCCTTGAAGAGCGGCGTCTTGTCGGTCTGACTCCAACCCGAGAAGACCAGGGTCTCTTCGTCGGCGAAGGTGATGTCGTTGGCCTCGACCTTCACGAACTTCGGCTTGTCGTGCGGGCGCACCACCCACTCGCTCCCCGACACCTTGATCAAGTATTGCGTGCCGAGCGGGCTCAGCTCGAAGCCGTGGTCGGTGCCGATGCGGTCGAGCACCTTGCCCTTGAGTGAGAACACGACGGTCTCCGGGTTGCCGCTGACGTAGAGCCGCTCGCCGTCGGGGTGCCACTGCACGTTGTACGGCGCCTTCATCTTCAGCTCGAAGCCGTGCACTTTGGTGCGCGTGGCGACGTCGAGCACTTCGATCGACGGCAGCCGCAACCCCGCGGCGCCTGCTCGCAGCAGCGCGAAGTGTTTGCCATCGGCTGAAAACCCTCCGGCCTCCGCGGTGAACGCGCGGTTGGCGTCGTTGCCTTCTCCTCCGAGGGTGAGCGTCGGCACTTCGTGAATGGCGGGCTTCTTCGCGCTGGTGTCGACGAGCCAGGTCGAACCCGAAGCGTCGAGCCGCGCGATCCACGAGCCGCACTGGACGAGTTGACGAAGAGAGCCCGGGCCGCGGGGGAGGGTGATGCGTTCGGAAGAGAGCGCCATGACTCGCGAGACCCGCGGCGCGAGGCGTGAGTGCAATCAGCTGACGTTGGGATCGACCGGAGCGGCGGGCGCGGGCGTGTCGGCCTTGCCTTCTTCTTCCGCCGCGAGCTTGCGGTAGATGGTGCGCGCCGCGATTCCCAGCATGCGCGCCGCGAGGTTCTTGTCACCGCGGGTGTGGCGCAGCGTTTCGTGAATCACGCGCCGCTCGATCTCCTCCATCGGAGTGCCGATGGGGATCACGATCTGCGACGCCGAGCCGATGGGCCCTCGCCGAATCGCGTCGGGCAGATCGACCAGCTCGATCACCTCGCCGCGGCACAGCACCACGGCGCGCTCGATGGCGTGCTCCAGCTCGCGAATGTTGCCGGGCCACGCGTAGTTTTCGAGCAGCTTGAGCGCCTCGTCGGAAAAGCCGCGCACCGGCTTGCTGTTCTTCGCCGCGTAGCGCCGCAGGAAGTGCTCCGCGAGCAGCGGCACGTCTTCGCGACGTGAAGCGAGCGAGGGGATGCGGATCTCCACGACGTTCAAACGGAAGTAGAGATCTTCGCGGAAGCGGCCTTCCTGCACCTCGCGCTGCAGATCCTTGTTGGTCGCGGCCACCACGCGCGTATCGACCTTGATGGTCTGCGTGCCGCCGAGCCGCTCGACTTCGCCTTCCTGCAGCACGCGCAGCAACTTCACCTGCGCCGACGGAGACATCTCGCCGACCTCGTCGAGGAACAGCGTGCCTCCGTTCGCGCGCTCGAAGCGGCCTTCCTTGCGAGCGACGGCTCCAGTGAACGCGCCCTTCTCATGGCCGAACAGCTCGGCCTCGAGCAGCGATTCGGGCAACGCCGCGCAGTTCACCGCCACGAACGGGCCCTTCACGCGAGGTGATGACTCGTGAACGAAGCGCGCCGCGAGCTCTTTGCCGGTGCCCGACTCGCCGAGCAGCAAGAGCGTCGCCGTCGTCGGAGCGGCCTGGCGCAACATGTCCATGAACGCGCGGAACGCCGGCGACTGCCCGACGAGCGAGCGGGGCCCGAGCGCGGCGAGCTGCGCCTTCAGGTCGCGGTTCTCGGCGACCAGGGCCTGCTTCTCCATCGCCTTCTGCACGGCCTTCACGAGTGAATGGCGCTTGAGCGGCTTGGTGATGAAGTCGTACGCGCCTTCGCGCATCGCAGCGACCGCGGTCTCGACGGTCGCGTAGGCGGTCATCAACACCACCTCGACGTCAGGTCGCATCGCCCGCGCCGCGCGCAGCAGCGCCTGGCCGTCGACGCCCGGCATCATGAGATCGCTCACGATGATGCCGACCTCGGGCTTGCGCAGGTGCTCGAGCGCTTCCTGGCCATTGCTGGCACCGAGCGTCGCCACGCCTTCCTTCTGGAAGATGCGTTGGACCGAATCGAGATTGGCGCGGTCGTCGTCGACGACGAGAACGGTGGAACTCACGAGATCAGGGGTCGCACTGGAAAGCCGAGAAGAAGCCGCACGAGCCGGAGCAGCAGTCTGAATTGAACTGACACGAAGCGCCCTGCGTGAGGCAGTAGCAGGCACGCGTCGACGCGCTCGGAGCGGTGCGGAAACAGGTCATGAAGGGGTTGAGGCACTGCGATTGGCCCGAGACGGTGCAGCTCTGGTAGCAGAACCCGGTGTTGTCTCCGTACGCCGCGTTGAAGCTGCAGAAGTTGCCGCTCGCGCAGTTGTTGGTGTCACCGCGACACAGCCCACTGCAGTAGCCGCCCGGGAATTCACTGCCGCCAAAGCACAGCCCGCTCTCACACTGGGAGTTGGCAGTGCAGTCATCGCCATAGCGTCGGAGCCCCCGGTCCACCGGCCCACACTTCTTGCTCCAGGGGTTGCACCCGTAACCGCTACCGCTGCCCGCACATTCCGAGTCATTCGAGCACGCGATGAGGCAGATGCTGTTGTTGTTCCCGAGATCCGTGTCCTGGTCGTAGCAGACGTAGCCGGCGCGACAGGCACCGGCGCCCGAGATGCCAGTGCCCGTGCACCGCGGCGAGCACGCGTTGAAGCCGCTGCCCGCGACACACAGACCGCCGTTGCAGCCTGCGTTCGTCGAGACGGTGCAGCTCGTCAGGTTGCTGCAGAAGCCGTTGGGGGCGCCGTTGGTTGACTCGGCGATGCAGTCGCCGCCCGCGCACTGCGCATCGAGCAGACACGGCTTGCCGTCTTGCAGACCGTTGCACTGCGGTGAGCCGTTGCAGCTCGTGTCACCGCAGTCGATGGCGCGATCGCAGTTGTTGTCGACGCCGTCGTTGCAGATCTCGGTGCCCGCTCCGAAACAATCGGTGTCGGCGCAGTCGGTGCGGGTGTCGAAGTCGTTGTCGCTGCCGTCGTTGCAGCTCACTTCGGTGCGCCGATTGAGCGCGCAGCGGCAACCCATGCCGCACGTGATGCCGACGCAGTCTGAATCGTCACAGTCGGTGGCGTTGTCGCCGTCGTTGTCGATGTTGTCGGCGCAGTTCGCTTCGGGCTGAACGCCGCCGCCGGTTCCGCCGCCCGTCGTACCGCCGCCGGTTCCGCCGCCCGTCGTACCGCCGCCGGTTCCGCCGCCCGTCGTACCGCCGCCGGTTCCGCCACCGGTCGTGCCGCCGCCAGTTCCGCCACCGGTCGTGCCGCCGCCAGTTCCGCCACCGGTCGTACCGCCGCCAGTTCCGCCACCGGTCGTACCGCCGCCGGTTCCGCCGCCAGTCGTGCCGCCGCCAGTTCCACCACCGGTCGTGCCACCGCCGGTTCCGCCGCCCGTCGCGCCGCCGCCAGTTCCACCACCGGTCGTGCCGCCGCCGGTTCCGCCGCCTGTCGCGCCGCCGCCCGTGCCGCCACCAGTCGCACCGCCGCCTCCGGCTCCGCCGCCGGTGGTGCCGATGATGGGCACACCGCCGCTGCAGAGGCAGTTGAGGCCGCACGCCTGGCCTTCGCAGAACGAATCAGCGCAATCGGTGCGACCGTCGCCGTTGTCGTCGACCCCGTTGTCGCAGCGCTCGCTGATGATCTTGCAGGCCGCATCGGCGAAGCACTTCGGGTCGAGGCAGTCGGTCTTCCCGTCGGCGTTGTCGTCGACGTGGTTGGTGCAATTCTCAGGACCCAACGGCCCGTTGGTCGGGTTCTGCTTGCCGCAGCTGATCGTGAAGATCGCCGCGGCAGCGAGAATGAGTGCGTGAAAGCGTGACGACATCAGGTGACTCCGCTGCGGCCCACCGTGCGACACGCTACCACCTTCTGGCTCACTCCTCTGATTCACCACCGCCGCCACCGCCACCCATCTTCGCGAGGTCTTCCTTGTTCACCTTGGCGGGGTCGATCTTCTTGGTCGCCGCGATGAGGTCGTTCATCGTCTTCTCGAACTCGAAGTCGCCGTCCTTCTTGAACTTGAGGAAGTTCACGCGCGCGACGACGTAGTTCTTCAAGTACGGCGACTGGAGCCCCTTGGCCTTCAGCGCCTCGACCACGCGCGCCACTTCGTCGTCCCACTTGAGCAACAGATCCGCGCGCGCCTCGCGTTCCTTCAGCGCGTCGGCGATGGGCTCTTCGATGAAGCCCTCGAGGCGCTTCACGACGGACGAATACGCGCCGGCGCTGAAGCGGGGCCGCTTCTCGTACGCCGCGCCGAAGGTGATGAAGTGCGGCTCCTCGAGGAAGAGGATGAAGTCGGACTCGTTGCCCTCGCGCGTCGCGCCGACCAGGCCGCGCACCATGCGGATCACTTCGAGCGAACGTTCCTTCAGGTTGTGCGCCTTCTCGGTGTTGAGCGCCAGAATCTGGAACGCCACGTCTTCCTCGGGAATGACGAGCGCGACGATCGATTTGAGGCCGAGCAGGTTGGCCGCGCCGAGACGGTGGTTGCCGTTGGGCGTCCAGTACTTGCCGTCCTTGCGCACCGCGATGATCGGGTCGAGGAACCGGCCGACCTTTTCCATCGCGTCGGCGAGCTTCTTCACGTGCGTCTCGGAGCGATCACGCTGGTACGGCGTGGGCTCGACCTTGTCGATCGGCAGCGCCGCGATCACCACGTGCTTGGAACCCAGCGGCTCCTTGTAGCTGCCGACGATCGTGCCGCCATCGGCTTCGACCAGCTTGGCGAGCTCGAGGCCGTCGATCGACGCCGACATCTCCTTCGCGCCGAGGCCCTTCGATGCCTTCTCGACCTTCTTGCGACGAACCTTCTTGGGCTTCTTGACGATTTTCTTCGCGGCCATGGGTCACTCTCCTGAGATGGTCAGTTCTTTGAAGCGGATGGTGGAAGCGCCAGTCGCGCCGTGGAAGTGCAGATCGTTTCCGATCGCGTCGAGCTGCAGCAGCATGTCGTTCAAGTTTCCGGCGACGGTCACTTCCTGCACCGGCTGCGTGAGCTCGCCGTTCTCGATCAGCAGGCCGTTCGCGCCGCGCGAGTACTCACCGGTGATGGTGTTCGCGCCGTGCCCGAGCATCGCGGTCACGTAGAGCCCGCGCGGGATCTCCTTCAAGATCTCCTCGGGCGAACGCTCACCGGGAGTGAGCATCAAGTTGTTCACGCCGATGCCAGGCAGCGAGCGGTAGCCGCGCGACGCGTTGCCGGTGGTCTTCGTCTTCGCTTTGCGCGCGGTGAACGAGTCGTAGAGAAAGGCCTTCAGCACGCCGTTCTCGACGAGCGGAGTCTTGCGCGTCGGCACGCCTTCACCATCGAACGGGGAAGTCGCCAGCCCGCGCGCGCGCAGCCCGTCGTCGACGATGTTCACGTGATCGGCGGCGATCTTCTTGCCGAGTTTGTCCGCGAGGAACGACGCCTTCTTGAACACCGAGTCGCCGTTCATCGCGCCGGTGATCGACGCCACGAAGCCCGCGGCCATCGTCGGGTCGAACACCACCGGCAGCTTCTCGGTCTTGATCTTCTTGGCGCCCAGCAATCGCACCGCGCGCGCGGCCGCCTTCTTCGCCACGTCTTCGGGCGAGCCGAGATCTTCGAAGAAGCGCTTCGCGTCGTACCAATATGAGGTCTGCAGCTGCGTGCCGTCGGTCGCGACGGGTGACGCGTAGAGGTACACGGAGGTGCCTTCGTAGCTGCCCTGCATGCCGGCACTCGACGCGAGGTACACCTCGCTCACCGCTTCACCGGCTCCCACCGATTCGATGGTCTTGATGCGCGGGTCGAAGGCCTTGATGACCTTCTCCATCTCGATCGAAGCCTTGATCTTCCAATCGGGAGGCAGGTCGGCGACGCGCGCGTCGAACAGCGGCCCCACGTCGGGGATCTTGCCGAGCGCGTCTTCGTCGGGGAGTCCGTTGAGCGGGTTCGCGGCCGACATCTCGGCCAGCGCGATGGCGCGATCGACGATGGTGTCGAGCGCCTTCGGGTCGAAGTCGCTGGTCCACACGAAGCCCAGACGGTTCTTCACGAACACCCGCAGCCCGAGCCCCTTGCTGGTGGCCTGGGTGAGATCTTCGATCTCTCCGTCGCGAACGCGCACGTCGGCGCTGCGACCGACCTGCAGAAACACCTCGGCCTGCTTCGCGCCCCGCTTGAGTGCGCGCTGCATGACCTTCTTCGCCAACGCCGCGTGCTTGTCGGAGCTCACGAGCGCACCTTCGTTCCACCGACCGTCATGTTCTCGATCTTCACCGTGGGGAGACCGACGCCCACCGGCACGCTCTGGCCGTCTTTGCCGCAGGTGCCCATGCCGGGGTCGGGTTTGGGGTCGTTGCCGACCATCGACACGTTCTTCAACGCCTCGGGGCCGACGCCGATCAGCGTCACGCCTTTGAGTGGACGACCGAGCTTGCCCTTCTTCAACTCGTACGCCTCGCTCACCTCGAACACGAAGTTGCCGTTGGTGATGTCGACCTGACCGCCGCCGAAGTTCGCGCAGTAGATGCCCTCGTCGACCGACTTGATGATCTCCTCGGGCTCGCTCTCGCCCGGAGCGAGATACGTGTTCGTCATGCGCGGCATCGGCAGGTGCTTGAACGACTCGCGGCGACCGCTGCCCGTCGATTCCTTGCCCATCAACTTCGCGTTGAGCGAGTCGTACATGTACCCCTTCAGCTCGCCGCGCTCGATCAGCACCTTGAACTGCGCCGGGTTTCCCTCGTCGTCGACGTTCAGCGAGCCACGCGCGTTGGCCATCGTGCCGTCGTCGATCACCGTCACCAATTCGCTGGCGACCTTCTGGCCGAGCTTGCCGGCGAACAGCGAAGTGCCCTTGCGGATGAAGTCGGCCTCGAGGCCGTGACCGACTGCTTCGTGAAGCAGAATTCCACTCCAGCCCGGAGCGAGCACCACCGTCTGCGGCCCCGCCTTCACGTCGGCCGCGCCCAGACAGGCGATCGCCTGACGCGCGGCTTCACCCGCGACCTGCTCGGGCGTGAAGGTGTCGAAGTGCGTGAAGGGCACGCGCCCACCACCGCCGAACGAGCCGGTGCGCCGCTCGTTCTTCTTTCCCTCGGCCACCACCATCGTCGAGAGACGGCACATGTCCTGCGTGTCTTCGGCGAAGCGGCCCTGCGTGTTCGCCACCAGCACGCGCTTGGTCGAGTCGGCGTACGTGCACATCACCTGCTTGATGCGCTTGTCGAACTTGCGCGCCGTCTTGTTCGCGCGGACGACGAGATCACGCTTCTTCGCCACGTCGACGTCGGCGAGGTGCTCGGTGAGCCGGTAGAACGTCGGCAACGAGGTGCGCGCGACGCTGTACGCCTTCTCGCTGCCGCCGCCGTGCGCGATGAAGGCCGCGGTGCGGGCCGCGCGGAACAGGGCCTCGTCGTCGAGATCGTCGGAATAGGCGTAGCCGACGCGCGGGCCGGCGATGACGCGCACGCCGACGCCTTGCGACAGGCCGTTCTGCGCGCTCTTCACCTTGTCTTCTTCGAGGGTGACGGCGGTGAACTCGTTTCGCTCGACGTACACCTCGGCGAAGTCAGCGCCTCGTTCCATCGCGGCCGACAACAGCCGCTCACACAGGGGAATCGACGGCAGAGATTGGGACACGGGACGCGAACCCTGCCGAATCCGCCCTGACGCCGCCAGCAAGAACGGGCGAGTTTCCATGACCGTGGGGAACGGACCTTCCTGCTAGGATTTCAGAACGATTCATGGCGCCCCCACGGAAAATCTCGCGCGGTACCGGCGACGTCGAGAACGACCCCGAGCGGGCGAACCAGACGCAGCTGCCTGCCGAGGAAGTCGACCCCGAACAGAACAACGCGACCAAAGCGCGCGCTCCGAACCCGCTGGCCGGCAAGAAGAGCCGCGGCGGCGACCCGGAACGCAACAACAAGACGCAAGCGCGCGCGCGCGCTCCGGAGCCTTCGGAAGACGGCGGTGAAGAAGAGGGCTCGTACCGCACCGGTCAGAACTACCAGGCGGCCGACGAAGAGGGCATGGCCGGTGAGATGAGCCTCGAGGGCGATGGCCTCGACGCGCTCGACCCTGAAATCGGCTCACGCACCAAGGCGCTGCCTGCGCTCGAGACCGAAAACGCGGGCGGCGGTGGCGGTGATGAAGAGGAGGGCGCCGACGACGCCAACGCCACGCGCGCTGGCCCGCCGCTGAAGCTCGAGATCATCGGCGGCCCCGATCAGGGCAAGAAGAAGAAGTTCAAGGGCGTGCGGATGGTGATCGGCCGCACTCCCGGCGTCGATCTCCAGCTGTCCGACGCGTCGGTTTCGCGTCGCCACGTCGAGCTCGTCTACGGAGACGACGGCGTGATGATGAAGGACCTCGGGTCCGGCAACGGCACCAAGGTCAACGGCACCAAGGTCGGCGAGAAGAAGCTCGAACACGGCGACGTGATCGCCATCGGCAAGACGCAGATCAAGTTCGTCGACGAGGTCGCGGCCTTCAAGAAGGCGCGCGAAGAGAACGAGAAGAAGGAAGCCGAGAAGAAGGCCGCCGCCGAAAAGAAGGCCGAAGCGAAGAAGAGCGGTGAACAGCCCGCCGCCGAAGGTGAAGAGAAGAAAGAAGGAGAGGGTGGCGAGGGCGAAGGCGAGGCCGCCGACGGCGAGGGTGGCGAGAAGAAGGCGGGCGACAAGAAGCGCGTTCGGCCCGTGCGCACCGCGCGTGGTGGCGGTGAAGAAGGCGGCGTGGGCGCGAAGTTCAAGGCGCTCCCCAAGGCCGCGCGCTTCGGCATCATCGGTCTCGTCGCGGCGATTCTGCTGATCTTCATCATCGGCATCGCGCTGCGGCCGCCTCCGCCGCCTCCGGTCGATCCCGGGAAGTTGTCGGCCGACCAGAAGATGCAGGACGCCCGCAACGCCGTGCGCGACGGAGAGTTCGATCGTGCGCTGGCGCTGATCGAAGAGGCCGAGCGCGCCGTACCGGGCATCGACTCGAAGAACCTCGCCAAGCAGGTGAAGGAAGAGCTCGCGTTCCAGGCGGCGCTCGAACAGGCGCGGCGCTCGATCGCCGACAAGCGCTTCGACGATGCGCGCAAGGCGCTCGATGGCACCGGCAAGGGCACGGTGAAGGGCGACGAGGCGAAGATCAAGGTTCGCCAGGAACTCGAAGCTGCCGAGCTCGAATACAAGAAGGGGAAGATCGACGAGCTGATCGCGCAGGGCGAGATCGAGAGCGCGCGCTCGGTGCTCGCCGAATTGCCTGTCGAGATGCAGGCCGAGCCGGCCGCCAAGATCGTGCAGTTCGAGAAGGAACTCGAAGAGCAGAAGGCGCTCGAAGCGAAGGACAGCGCCGCCGCCGCGCGTGCTGCTGCTGCCGCGAAGAAGGCCCGTCGCGAGCAGGAAATTCTCGAAGCGTTCCAGGTCGTGGAGCGCAAGTTCGGCGGCTCCGAGTGGGACCGCGCGGCCAGCGAGTGCAACCGCGTGATGGACGCGTACCGAGACGACAAGGACATCTACAACCGCGCCAAGAAGCTGCAGGGCCTCATTCCCTCGTTCGGGCGCAACTACGACGAAGGCATGAAGAAGTTCCGCCAGGGCGCCAAGGCGCAGGCCGCCAAGCCGCTGCGGCAGGCGTATCTCGCCTACGAGTCGATGGATCTGCGCGCCAACAAGTTCGGCGAAGAGCTCAAAGATCGCATCAGCGAGGCGGCGATCATCGCCGGCAAGGAAGCGTTGCTGCGCGAAGATCTCGTCACCGCGTGGCAGTTCTTCAAGGACGCGGCGAAGTTCGACCCGTCAGACCCCAAGGCGCGCGCGGGGCTCGATGACGTCGCGGCGAAGGCCGAAGATCTCTTCCAGACCGCGTACGTGATCCGCGATCGCGATCAGCGCGAGGCGGTTCGCAAGTTCAAGATCGTGATCCAGGTGACCGACCCGGGATCCAGTGTCCACGAAAAGGCGAAGAATCAGCTGGCGGCGATGGCGCCCTGAAGGTTTCGTCTCGCCCGGGAAATACACATGAGTCAGTCACTGCGGGAACTCGGCCTCGACTTCGTGGCCGACTCGAACTGGGAGCGGGCGCTCGGCGTCTTCGCTGAGGCCGTGCGTCGCCAGCCGGGCGATCACCGCGCGCGCATGCTCGCCGCGCGTTGCTACGTGAAGCTGGGCGAGGTCGAGCGCGCGGTCACCGTGCTGCACGCGTGCGCCGAAGGGTTGCTCAAGCGCGACTACCTGCTGTCGGCGATCGCCGCGTGCCGCCAGGCGCTGCCGCACGCTCCGCGCGAGAAGCGCATTCGCGAGACGCTGGCGCGCATTCACGCCCGCGCCGCGCGCGACGCGAAGGGCAAGGCCGCTGGTCCGCCGCCGCTGCCTCCGGAGAGCATCTACGACGGGCAGGTGGCGACCGATCTCATGACGCTGCAGGGGAGCGATCTGAGCGATCAGGCCATCAACGTGCTCGCCGCGGTCGACTCGACCGCCACGCACGACCCCGAAGCACGCCCGCCGTTGCCGCTCTTCGCCGATCTCGATCGCGACGCGTTCCTCGATCTGGTCGAGCTCGCCGACTACCGCGAGCTCAAAGAAGGCGAGGTCATCTGCACCGAAGGCCAGCCGATCGATCGCATCTTCGTGCTCGTCGCCGGCAAGGCCGAGGTGACGCGCATGGTCGACAAGGAAGCGAAGACGCTCGCGTTCCTCGGCGGCGGTTCGATCTTCGGAGAGATCTCGCTGCTCACCGGCGCGGCGCCCACCTCGACCATCACCGCGGTCAGCGACTGCGACGTGCTCGAGATCGAGCGTGAAGATCTCAATCAGCTCGCGCGCACGTTCCCCAACGTGCCGGCGACGCTGGCCACCTTCGCGCAGCACCGCATGGCGAGAAATCTGATCGCCACCTCGCCGCTGTTCGCTCCGGTGCCGGAAGGCGAGCGGCCTGCGCTGTTGCAGCGCTTCAACTTCAAGGCGCTCGGCGCGGGCGAGAAGGCCATCAGCGAAGGCGAACCGGTGCAGGCGCTGGTGCTGATCCTCGCGGGCGAGCTGGTGGTGCAGAAGGAAGATCAGGGCGGCGGAGGCATGATCTCGCTCTCGATTCTTCGCGAGGGTGACATCGCCGGTGAGATCGCGCTCTTGAAGGGCCTGCGCGCGACGGCGACGGTGGCTGCGAGCCGCAAGACCGCCATCGCCACGCTCGATCGAAAAGAGTTCGAGGCGCTGCTGCGCCAGCACCCGAAGATCCGCGAGTACCTCGATGGGTTGTCTGATCGCCGCTTGAAGCAGATCGGCGAGGCCATGCGCCCGGTCGAGATTCTCGACGCCGACGAGCTGGTCGTCGATTCGTGACGGTCAGCCTGGGGTGAGGGGCCGTTTCAGCCGCTGCGCTTCACCGGTTCCAGACCGCGCTCGTGATCTTCCACGTGCCGTCGGTCTTCATCACGTCAGCTTCGATCTCGTACTTGCTCGCTTCGATCGCCGCGCCGTCGCGGGCGAAGACGAAGGTGCCCTTGAAGTGCCCTGACGTGGGGCTGGCGACCGTCACCTCGAGCGTCGGGTTCATCACCACGATCGACTGCGCGCGGAAGAACTGCCCGAGGAGAATCTGCTTCACCTCGGTCTTTCCGCTCCCGCCAGGTCCGTGGAAGTTCTCGTCGAGAGGCTCGACCACTTCCGACGGGTCGCGCTTCTCGGCAGCCTTCACCATCTTCGCCACCACGCGGCGGATCTCGTCTTCAGGAGACAACTTCTCCTTCGGCCAGAGCGCGTAGACACCACCGGCGACGAGCACTGCGATCAGCGCTCCAGCCAGCGTGCGGCCGTTCATCCCGGGATCCTTCGCGCGAGCGAGACGGTTACTGAATCAGCGGCTTGGCTTCTTCGACCCAGAGCTTCGCGACGTCCTTCTGGTTCGCCGCCTTGAGCTTCTTCTCGACGTCGGTGAGCAGGTCGTTCAACTTCTCGCGCGGAGCCTGCGTGGCCTTCAGGCGGGTGAGCGCGAACGCGTAGTTCTGGCAGCCCGGTCCCCACTCCTTCTTCTGGAAGAGGATCTCGCCCATCGCCATGTACGCCTCGGCGAGCTGGCCCGTGCCGTCCGGCGGAGTGATGTCCTGCAAGAGCTCGGCGGCCTTGTCGTATTCCTTCTTCTCGAGCAGCAGCGCGCCCTTGGCGTAGTACGCCTTGGTGAGCGACAAGCTCTTCGCCGCGATGGCCTTGTCGAACGCCGCCATCGCCTCGTCCTGCTTGCCGGCGTTGCGCAGCAGCTCACCGCGCGCGAGCCAGTAGCGGTCGTCGCGATCGAGGTAGATCTCTTCCTTGCCGTCGGCGGTCGGGTTCTTCACGTTCTTGAAGAACGCCTCGTATTTGCCCAGCAGCGCCATGCCGGCCTCGAGCTGCCCGGCCTTCTGCAGGTTCGCCGCGCCCTCGAAGTAGAACACCGGCGACGACGGAGCCTTCGCCACCACCGCGTCGTACGCCGCGGCCGCGCCCGGGTCCTTCTTCAGCGCCAGCGCGTTCGCCTTCGCGTGCAGCGCCCACGGATCATCGGGGTTGAGCGCGATGGCCTTGTCAGCGGCGACGATGGCCGTGTCGTACTGCTCCTGAATGTTGAGGATCGCCGCGCCGATCGCCGTCGCGCGCGCCTTCTGCGGCGTGGAGAGCTCGGCCTCACGCGCCATCAGTTCCTTCAAGATGTTCTCGGCGTCGCCGACGCGGTCCTTCTTCTGCACGCGGGCCAGCGCGAGGCCGAGACGCGAACGGAAGTGCTCCGAGTTCTGGCCGGTCGCCTTGGTGAACGTGTCGATCGCGCCCGCGGCGCCTTCGCTCAAGAGCTCCTCGCCCCAGGCGTCGGCGTAGTTCAAGTCCTTCCACGCCTTGTCCATCGCCGCCTTGAAGCTGGTACCGGCGAGCTTCAGGTTGCCCTGGTTCCGCTGCGCGGTGCCCTGCGCGAAGAAGATGCGCGCGCCCGAGCCGCCCTTCTTGCGGAGCTCCTCGACGAACGCGTCAGCCGCCTTCGAGTCACCCGACGCGATCAGGTGCATCGCCTCGGTGCCGTAGCGATCTTCAGTCTGCGCGTCGGCCTTCTTGGCCTTGTCGAGGAAGTCCTTCGCCTTCGCCTCGGCGCCGGCCTCTTTGTGAATCAGCCACAGCTCCGTGTACATCGCCGCTTCGAACGCGTTCACGTCCGGCGAGTTGGCGTCCTTCGCCAGCGCCTCGTCGGCGATGGTGAGCGCCTTCTTCACGTCGGCCATGTTGCCCTTGAGCGCAGTCTGACGCGCCTGCTGCATCAGCTCGGCGATCTCCTTCTTGTTCGACCCGCGCTTGTAGACGAGGAAGACGGTGCCCGTGAGCAGCGCTCCAACGACGATGATCTGGATCATCGCCGAGCCGAAGCTCTCCCGCTTCTTCCAGTTGGTGTCGGTTCCGTCGCCGTCGGTTGCCATGGGGACGGCGCTATATCGGCCGTTTTTCCCCAGTTCAATCAACTGTTGCGCTGTGTTTCTCGGCTCGCCCCAGGTCGAGCCTCAGATGCCCGACATGATCTTCCAGTCCTGCTCGCCGACGCGCTTCAAGAGCATCTGCTTGATGTCGTTCTCGCTCTGCGTGCGCTGGGTGTAGTCGGGCATGTTGAAGCTGATCTGGTAGCTGTACGTGACGCGCGCGACCTTCGAGTCGTCGTCGAACTCGATGCGGCGCACGGTGACGTCGAGCTTCACGTTGGCGATCTTCGCCAGCCGCGCGCTCAGCTTGGGACCCAGCGACGCGAAGTCGAGATCGTCGTCGGGGTTGGCCGAACCGCCGTCATCGCGGAACGACTCGTCGGCCAGCTTCACGATGGTGTCGGTGTCCTTCTTCTCGACCGCCGCGCGGTACTTCTGCAGCACGTCGAGCACCGCGCGCGTGTCGTCGGTGTCATCGAGATCGGTTCCCGGAATCTTGCGCGGCGCGCAGGCCGAACCCAGCACCACGAGGCTCAGCAACAGGGTCGAGACGAGAGCGGAACGCATCGGTTGTGAAGCTCCGGGGAAGGACGGAATGACGGCTCTACGGAAACACGGACTGCCAAAATGTCACTTATCTGCAGGAACAACCCAGCAGAAGAAAACGATTCGTGAGTTCGAAGTGCAGGTCACGTGCCGGGTCAGCGCGTTTGAGCGAACCGGCAGCGCTCGAGCCAGTCGGCGGCGCGCAAATCGAACGCCTGGCCATGCGATTGCGTGCGCCGCAGCTCCTCGATGACCTCACACTTGCCCGCGCCGAAAGCGGCTTCGATGGCCAGCTTCGCGCTCTCCTTCTGAATCGACGGAGGGAGTTCGGTGCCGAGCAACGCCTGCAACACCTCGAGGGCCTGCGCTGATTCTCCGGCCTGCACCAACCGCCGGCCGAGCAGGTAGCGCACCGGCATCGAGCCGGGCGCCTCGACCGCCGCATCACGCAGCGCGAGCAGCCGTGTCTCTTCGTTGCCGGGCGTGAAGTGTTTCTGCACGGCGTCGCGCGCCACGCCGGTGAGCTTCATCGACTCGAGGCGAACGAGCGCCGTGCGATCGATGGTGGGCGACACCTTCAATTCGAGCGCGCGCTTCCACAGCGCCTCGGCGACTTCGACCTGACCGTCTTCCATCGCGAGATCAGCGCGCGCGAGCGCGGCATCGGCCCATGCCGTCGGGTCATTCTGCAGTCGGGTCAGTTCGGTTTCGAGCAGCGCGCGCGCGTCGTCGCGGCGTCCCAGCTTGCGCGAGAGCTGCGCCTGCGCGAGCGCGTGGCTCGGCTCGTCGGGCTGAATCGCGCGGCATCGCTCGAGCAACCGCATCGCCTGGAGCGGGTCGGCGTAGAGCAGATCGCCCGCGTCCGACGCGAGCCGCGCCACTTCGCGCGCGCACGGACGATCGAACAGGCTCCCGCGGCGGAAGCGGCCGAACGCCTGGTTCACCGCCTCGGTGTCGAGCTGCAGCGTGTCGAGGAAGACCTCGTAGTCCTTCGCGAGCTGCGGGAGCGGTTGCCCGAACGCGTGCTCGAAATCTCCGTCGCGGTAGAGCGCGCGCAGCTTGTCCTTGCCGTGCACCTCAGCGAGCCAGCGCAGAAAACTCCCCGCGGTGGTGTACGCGCGCGTGTGCGCGGTGCCGTAGAAGCCCTGCGGCGTCATCAGCTGCGCGACGTCGGGCAGCAAATCCTTCCGCTTCATCGCGGCGCACCACTGGTGGAGCGTGAGCTCGTCGATGGGGTTGTCGGCCGCCACCGCGAAGCCCTCGACCACGCCGACGTGCGGCATGAAGCCGAACCAGCTGGCGGCCACTCCGAACGGCGGAGCGCCCCACGGCGCCGCGAGCGCGTGCACCAGCTCGTGCTTGATCACCGGGTGCGGAAAACCGAGCGAGTTGACGTGCACTTCGCGCCGCCACGGCTTGGCGAATTGCGTGCTGGCCGCTCCCACGAGGCGCTGCTTCTCGTCGGTCGAGCGGTACCACCACACCGTCACCTTTCCTTCGGGCTTGGCGCCGAAGAAGTCGACCAGCTGGTGCAGGCGAAAGCGAAGATCGCCCACCATCTTCGCCACGTCTTCATCGGGCACGCCGCGCGGGTAGTGCAGCACCAGCTCGTCGGTCTCGAGCACACCACCGAGCGCTTGCGACACCGACTCGTCGGTCGCGCGAAAACCGAGCGCGGTGCCGCGGGCTTCGATCGCGCCGAACGCCACCAACGCTCCGAGCGCGACCAGCCGCCGTCGCGAGAGCCACGCCAACACGCCCAGCGCGAGCAACACGGTCGCGAAGCGGAACCACAGGAGCGACGCGCCGACCGAGAGCTCTTCGTCGTACAGCGGGCCGGGCAGAAAACCGCCGAAGTGGTTGAAGGCGAAGACCTGCGGCCCGGCGAGCACCGGCCACGTCGTCCACAGCGCGGTGATGCCGACCAGCACGATCCACAGGAACACGGTGAGCACGCGACGACGTGAGAGGCGCGCAATGAGCAGCGCAGTCGCGGTCAGCACCAGCACGGTGGGAATGATCAACACCGGCACGAACGCGATGTTGGCGAACGGATCACACGGCCCGAACCACGTGCGCACCGTCGCGAAGAGCAGGGCGGGCAGGGTGGTCGAGAGCAGCACCAGCGCCAGCTCGAGCGCTGTCGCTCCGTGGCGCACCGCCGGCATGGCCATGAACGGCGCGAGGAACGTCAGCGCGAGGCAGCAGCCCGATGAGAGTTCGTAGCCGGGCACGTCCATCAGCGGGAGGAAGGTGAGGGCGAGCTGCACCGAGGTGAGCAGGACCCAGCCGATGGCCACTCCGCGACGAGCGAGGAGCCAGCTCACGCGAAAGAGGACTTCCCTCATTGCTCGTACGTATACTCCGCGCACCAATGCCCGCTGATCAGAAACCCGGCATCGAAGGTCGCACGTCCTTGCGCGCGCCCATCGAGCTGAAGGTCGACTACAAGAAGTTGAACTCCTTCTTCGCGGACTACACGAAGAACATCAGCAAGGGCGGCACCTTCATCAAGACCAAGAAGCCGCTGCCCATCGGCACGCGCTTCCTCTTCAAGTTGTCGGTGCCGCAGCGCCAGAACCCGTTCGAGCTGCTCGGTGAAGTGGTGTGGTCGACGGTTGAGGGCGAAGAGCCCGGCATGGGCATCAAGTTCGTCTACTCCGACGACTCGCAGCGCACCGACTTCGAGGGCGTGGTCGAGCAGTTGATGACCGACAGCCTCGGCGCCGATCTCACCGGTCGTCTGTTGAACAAGCCCAAGTCGTGATTCGCCTCGTTCTGATCAGCGCGCTGGTGCTGTCCGCTTGCGAGTCGCAGGGCAAACCGCCGGCTGCTCCTCCTCCGCCTCCTCCTCCGCAGGTCAAGGAGCAGCCGAAGCCCAAAGTCGTCACCGACATCACCGCCGAAAACTACGACATGCCGAAGTTGCCGCATGCGCGCGTCACGCTGGTCGACGCGTCGGGCGGCAAGCACCCGGTCGACGTCGAGGTTGCGGCGACGCGTGATTCACGCACGCGCGGGTTGATGTGGCGCAGCGTGTTGCCCGAGGGCACCGGCATGCTCTTCATCTTCGAGCGAGACGACTGGCTCTCGTTCTGGATGAAGAACACCCTCATCCCGCTCGACATGCTCTTCATCCGCTCGGACAACGTGGTGGTCGGCATCGTGCGCAACGCCGAACCGAGAACGCTCTCTCCGCGTCAGCCCGACAACCAGCAGTCGATGTACGTGCTCGAGGTGCCGGGTGGCTGGGCCGAGAAGATTGGTGTGAAGGCCGGCTCGAAGGTTCAGTTCGACGGCATCAAGGACATCACGCCGATTCCCTAACGGAAGTTGCGCGCCGCCCACATGTTGTCGATCAGGTTCGGGTACGGCCGGCCTGCCGCAGCTGCTCTCGCCTTCGCCGCTGCCTTCGCGCCTTCGCTGAGCTTCGACGCGGCGGTCTTCTTCTTCGGGTTCTTCTTCTTCCAGGGCGGAGTCTTGGCGGCGGCCATCGCCGTCAATTCTTGATCGAGTCGTCGACCGCGGGAAGCGCGAGCGCCGGCGTCTCCGGAGTCGTCACCGGCACGACCTCTTCCAACTTCGGGGCGTCGATGGTCTTCGCGTCGGCCTTCTGCGTCTCGAGCGAGTTGAGATCAGCCGCGGTCGCGACCTCGTGACCCAGCTTCGCCTCGTCGCCCTGCGCCAGCGCCAGCGCGTTCAGCTTGCGCGACACTGCCGCCATTTCTGCCGCGCGAACGGTGGCGTGCGTCGAGCGCATGCCGATCAACGCCACGCGCGCACGCTCGAGCAACGCGACCTGCGACTTCAAGCGAGCCAGCACGCGCTCGCGCTTGAGGCGCATCTCACCGAGACGCCCCAGCTCTTCCTTGAGCGACGCCGCGGCCGCTTCGAGCTGCTGACGCGCGACCGAGTCACGCGCCGCCTTCGCGCTCTTGGTGAGCTCTTCGATTTCCTTCTGCAGATCAGCGTGCGCGTTTTCCTGCACCTGCGCCTCGACACCCGCCCACTCACCGGCGAGCTCCGCGGCGTCCTTCGTCAGCTTCTGGAGCGTGCGCGCCAGCTCTTCGCGCGCCGGGTCGCGGGGCAGGGCGGCGAGCTGCAAGCCCGCCTGGCGATACAGATTGAGCGCGCGGGAGACCTGCTGCTCGAACTCACCCGTGAGGCTGGGAATGAGCTCTTCGATCTTCGCTTCGACCGGGTCCGACTTGAGCGCGACGTGTGACGCCAGCGAACCGATGCCGGCGAAGAGCGCCACCACCATGCCGCTCACCGCGTAGTTGATGAGGCCCGGCGTCTGGAGATCGGTGAGCCGCGTGCTCAAGATCTTCGCGACCTCCATGCCGGCCACCGCGAGCCCGCCCGTCGCCGCGGCGGTGCCGACGTAGTGCAGCGCGCCCGGGCGATCGGTGCCGACCGAGCCTTCTTCTCCGCGCTCGGCGAGCCGCGACTTCACCATCAACAGCCCGGCTGCCACGCCTGCGAGCGCCACAGTCCACGCAGTCGAGAAGCCGAACAGCCACGGCACCGCGGGCAGAATCACCGACATCAGCGTCAGCAGCATGCGGTCCATCTTGTCGCCGCGCACACAGGCCAGCGACGTGGCCACCAGCGCGAGGAACGGCAAGCTCACCTGCACCGAGAGCTTCTGAGCGATGAAGCCGATGACGCCGGCTCCTGCTCCTGCGGCGAGCGCGCGGGTGACGTTGCGCTCGAAGGCTTCGCGGTGCTGCAACTGAATGACGGCGGCGTTCGACATGATGGCGGCTCCGGGGCGAGTCGTGTGTCAGGTGATCAGTAGGTCGAGCCCATGAGGCCGTAGTCACGGCGCGCCTGGGTGCGGATCTGCTTCTGCATCGCGCGGCCGTCGTCATCGCTCTTCGCCTTGTCGATGCCGCCCAGCGAGTCGTTGAGGTTCTTCATGTCGCCCTCGACCGCGGCGGCACCGGCGACTTCCGACGCCTCGTCGAAGAACACCTGGTTGGCCTGAATGAGACGCTTGGCCTCTTCCTTGTTGCCCTGCTGCAGCGACTCGGCCGCCTTCGCCGCGTTGTCCGCCGCGCGAGCGCGGGCCGCGAAGACGATCGCGTCCTTGTCGCGGTTGTCCATCACCACCTTCACCTGGTCGGTGGTCATCGCCGAGAGCCGCGCTTCGCCGTGAGCGACCGCGTCGGCCATCAGGTCCTGGTACTGGAGGTCGAGCGCCGAGACGTCGATGGCCTGGCCGGCGGTGGTGCCGTCGACCGTGAAGTGCGCGACCACGCGCTCCTGCTGCGAGCCCGCGAAGTCGGGGAGCGCGACGGTGACCAATTCACTGTCGCCATCGAACGTGCGGCTGACCTGCGAGTAACCGAGCACGCGCTGCAGCTGCGCGCCCTTCGGCACGCGGAAGGTGAGGGTGACCTGGCGAGCGACCTGCGTGCCCGCGGCGTTGAGATCTTTCTGGAAGATGGCCGAGAGCTGCGACGCGTCCTGCAGATAGGCGTACGCACCGGCACCGACCTCGGCGAACGCTTCCATCAGGCGCTCGTTGAAGTCGTCGCCCACGCCGACGCTGCTCACCGACACGCCGACCGAGCGGATGTCGCGAACCTGCGCGGTGAGCTGCTCGAACTCGACCACGCCCTCGGTGGGCTGGCCGTCGCTGATCAAGATGAGGCGGTTGACCTTGAAGTCGCTCTTCGCGGCGAGCAGCAGATCACGGCCGGTCGACAGGCCCGCACCGATGTTGGTGCCGCCGTCGTCCCAGATGCCGTCGATGAAGGTGAGCATCTTTTCCTTGTTCGCGGGCGTCGCCATCATTCCGTCGAGCGACTTCACGTCGCTGCCGTAGTGCACGATCGCGAGGCGATCGGTCGGCAGCAGCTGACCGACGAGCTGACGCGCGGCCTGCTTGGCCTGGTTCAGCTTGAAGCCCGACATCGAGCCGGAGCGATCGATCACCACCGCGAGGTTCACCGGGCCACGCTGCTGGCCGGGCACTTCCATCGCGCGCAGATCGATCGTCGCGAACACGTCCTGGCGGCCGAGCGAGATGAACGGGTGCGAGAGCCGCGACGTCATCGACAGGCTGCCTCCCGTCACGGTCCGCGGAGACACGGGGTTGTTGGGAATCGGAGTGTTGATGTCTTGCCGCGTGAAGCGCGGAACTCCGGCCACGAGCGCGATCAGCGCGAGCACTCCGGCAGCAGCGAGAAAGAGACCAGTTCTGTTCATTGAAGCCCTCGTATTTTCAGCAGGTTCGACGCAGGAACCCACGACACCCGAAACGTCGTCCCAGTTGCACGTTCGAGGACGACGTTCGATCTGTCTGCGAGGAGAAGGCCAACGCTCGATGGCGACCTACACGGGAGCACATGGCCACGTGCGCTGCCGCGCGGCCACGTCGGGCGCGGTCAAAAGATGGAAATTCTCAGCGAATGACACTCACGATTTCGCGAGTCAGAGCCCAGACGAATGGGAGTAGGGTCCGCCGACTCTTGAGGAGTTCGACATTGAAAATCAGAGTGCTCATTCCGACCGTTCTTCTGTTCACGCTCGTGGCCTGCCGCCCGGCGACCGACCTGAACCGGGTCTGCTCGCTCGTGAAGAGAAACCCCGACGGTGGCCCGACGCTGCCGATTCTCGAGCGTGAAGTGCGCAATGCGCAGGGCGCCAACAAAGACTTCATCGCGCTCGGGTCGATCGACTGCGAAGACCTGGTGTGCGTGCGCGACTCGGCGTTCACCACCGACGCCGGCCTCGATGATCCCGCGCAGGGCTACTGCTCGCGCGCGTGCGTCGCCGGCTCGACGTGTCCCTCGTACGACGAGAACCTCGATCGCGGTCAGAAGGCGCTCTCGTGCCGCGCGCTTCTTCTCACGCAAGAAACGCTCGCCGCGCTCAACGGTGGCGACGCCGGCTTCGCGGGCGTGCGCGACCCGTATTTCTGTGCGCGTGGTTCGACGCCTGACGGCGGCATGTAAGTCGCTTCACAAGTACGAGGCAGCGGGTAGAGTCCGCGCGCCTCAAGGGGCCGGGTCCTCATTCGTCCGGAAAGAAAAACAAGTTCGCGGAGACGTCCATTGGCGAATCGGAATTGTGCTGCGGCGCTCTGCGTCGCGCTCTTGTGCTCGGCCGGAAGCGCCTTCGCTCAGGATGGTCTGGGCCTCGACTTGTCCGACGACAAGAAAGAGGAACCCAAGAAGGAAGAGCCGGATGCGGTGACCCCGCCTCCGACCAACGTGAAGACCGCCACCGACGTGGCGCCCACGACCACCGCCAAGAAGAGCGATCAACCGGCCGTCGAGCGTGACACCACGCAAGACGACCGCGTGAAGTCGGTGCAGAAGAAGCTGTACTTGAAGCGCGGCCGCTTCGAGCTCGCTCCTTCGTTCATCATCAACGTCAACGACGCGTATTACACGAAGCTCGGCGGAGCGATTCGCGCGGCCTTCTACCCCGCTGACTCACTCGCCATCTCCGCCCGCTTCGCGCTGATGCAGACGCTGCCCACCGACGACGTCCGCACCGCCAAGCGCAACTTGAACTCGCGCATCTTCTTCTCGGTGCCGATCTGGTCGGTGATGGGTGACGTCGAGTGGAGCCCGCTCTACGGCAAGGTCGCCTTCTTCAACGACATCCTCCACCTCGACGGCTACCTCGTCGGTGGCGGCGGCGTGGTCTACACCGAAACGTCGGCGGCTCCGGGCCGCGGCGTGAACCCGGCCTTCGATCTCGGTCTCGGCTTCCGCTTCGTGGTGAAGGACTTCGCGGCCGTGAACGTGGCGCTCGTCAACACCACCTACGTCGACACGCCGACGGGTACCACCAAGGGCGTCGTCCAGAACCTGATGATGGTGAATGCAGGCATCTCGATCTTCATTCCGTTCAAGTCGACGTACCGGGAGGAATGACGTGAAGACCTCCCGTTTCGTTCTGCTTTCGTTGTTCGTCGCGCTGTTCGCGGTGCCGTCGTTCGCTGCTTCCGAAGACGAAGCCGGTGACGTGTCGGAAATCGACAAGGACGCGTCGGGCCCGCTGCGCGATCGCATTCGCCCGGTGTCCGGTCACCTCTTCTTGATGGACGGTCGCTTCGAGGTCAGCCCGAGCATCGGCATCTCGCTGCGCGACGCGTTCTGGCAGAAGGTCGGCTTCGGCGCGGCGTTCACGTACCACTTCACCGAGGCCGTCGCGCTCTCGGCGCGCGCTACGTACAACCTCTCGCTCATCTCCGGCACCGCGCAGATCTGTGACCCGCAGGGCGGTGGTTGCCAGCTGCCCACGTTCCAGGAACTCACGACCTTCAACGGCAGCACCGCGAACGTTGCGTACGGCTACATGTCGCTGCTCACGAGCGTCGATCTGCAGTGGGCGCCGCTCTACGGAAAGATCGCGCTGTTCTCCGAATCGATCCTCAACTTCAACATGTACGGCCTGATCGGCCCGACGTTCTTGATGTACGGCCCCGGCAACAGCTTCACCGTCGGCGGCAACGTCGGCATCGGCTTCCGCTTCTTCGTCAACAAGTGGATCTGCATTCGCCTCGAGATTCGTGACGTCATCTACAACGAGGTGGGCGCACGCAAGGACGAGTCGGGCAACCTCCAGAACTCGATCCGCAACCAGCTGATGACCGAAGCCGGGTTGTCGTTGTTCTTCCCGACCGTCTTCGGTGAAGGGAACTGATCATGACGCGCTCCATTCGCAATGCGCTCGTGCTGGCGACGCTGACCTGCTTCGCCGCTCCCTCGTTCGCGCAGTTCGAAGGTCTCGATCTCGGCGGCAGCAAGAAGAAGAAGAAGGGCAACGGCAAGAAGCCCAAGGGCGGCGACGACAAGAAGAACGACGACAAGAAGGACGACAAGAAGCCGCCCGAGACGAGCGGTGAGGTGCCGATTCCCGAGGGTGGGCTCGACCTGAGCAAGCCGCCGGTCGCCGAAGACAAGCCCAAGGACAACAAGCCCGCCGCCACGATGTCGTTCGACGCGGTCGACGTGTCGGGCAAGACGGGCGATCGCCAGAAGATGGAAGCGGCGATCACCCAGTTCAAGAACGACGCGTTCGAGCCCGCGGCGCTGGCGTTCTTCGACATGAGCCAGGACCCGAACATGGCGGGTCTCGCCACCGAGTCGCAGTACTGGCTCGCGAAGAGCCTCTACAAGCTGGGCATGTACCACTCGTCGTTGCAGATGTTCTCGAAGGTGCTGGCGCGTGGCCCATCGACCAAGTTCTTCAAGAGCTCGCTGGAGTGGCTGTTCTTCATCGCCCGCAAGACGGTGAACGAGACGGTCGTGCTCGACGAGATCGCGCGGTACTCGAACTACGAATTCCCCGAGCGGTTCCGCAACGAGTTCCGCTACCTGCTGGCTCGCTACAACCTGGTGCGCGGCAAGGCGCTCGACGACGCGGAGCAGACCGGCGAAGCGACCAAGGCCTTCGATGAAGTGAAGCGCCTCTCGCTCATGATCCCTCGCGGCGACCCGTTCTACGCGCGCGCGAAGTACCTCGAGGGGCTCGCGTACTTCCGCGAGGGCAAGCTTGAGGTCGCGCTCGAGACGATGAAGGAAGTGATTCGCGCCACGCGCACGCCCGAGGGTCCGATGACCAACGAGGGCAAGCAGCTGAAGGCGCTCCGTGAGCTGGCGTTCATGCAGCTCGCGCGTACGCACTACGGCGCGCGTCAGAACCGCTACGCAATCTTCTACTTCTCGAAGATCGAGCGCGGCGGCGTGCAGTGGCTCGAGTCGCTCTTCGAGGCGAGCTGGGCGCACTACCGCATCGGTCAATACGAGCAGGCGCTGGGCAACTTGATCACGCTGAGCTCGCCCTTCTTCCGCGACGAGTACTTCCCCGAAGCGCTGATCTTGAAGGCCGTCGTCTACTTCGAGAACTGCCGCTACCGCGAGGCGCTCACCATCATCGAAGACTTCGAGAACATCTACGGGCCCGTGCAGGAAGAGCTCGAAGTGCTGGTGAACAAGAACATGGAAGCGACCGAGTACTTCAACGTGCTCGATGAGGTGCGCAAGAAGAACAAGGAAGGCACCAAGCTCAAGGGCACCGACGAGATCCTCGAGCGCATCTTGAACCTCGCGCTCACCGACAAGGACCTGAAGAAGACCGTCGATTCGATCACCGAGCTCGAGCAGGAAATGGACTCGATCGGCGAGAAGGGCGACACCTTCAAGTACTCGAACCTCTCGAAGAACGTGATCGAGACGCTCAAGGCGCAGCGGCAGGCGCTGGTGAGCAAGGCGGGCTTGATGGCGAAGGCGAAGCTCGACTTCGAGCTGGGTCAGCTGAAGACGCTCCGCGCGAACGGTCTGCGCATCAAGTTCGAGACCACGTCGAAGGAAAAGGACTTCCTCGAGGAGATGCTCAAGGCCGGCGGCGCGACGTCGATCGTGAAGAACTACAAGTACTCGGTGGCCGTGTCTGACGACCAGCTCTACTGGCCGTACGTCGGTGAGTACTGGCGCGACGAGCTGGGCACCTACCAGTACACGCTCACCAAGGGCTGCATCGAGCGCGACTCGGCGAACACCAAGAAGGAATGACGTGACGAAGCCGGTCACCATCGCGTTCGACGTGATGGGCAGCGACCACGGGCCGCTGGAGATCGTGCGTGGCGCGGCTCAGCTCACGCTCGACACGCCGCACATTCACGCGCTCTTGGTCGGTGATCGCGGCCTCATCGACGAGGCGCTCAAGACCGTGCGGCACAACGCGGAGCGGGTGGCGGTGCATCACGCTCCCGATTTCGTGGCGATGCACGAGAAGCCGAATCTGGCGCTCGAGGCGAAGCCCAATGCGTCGGTGCTGGTCGGCGCCAAGCTCGTCAAAGACGGCGAAGCCGACGCGATGGTCTCGGCGGGCAACACCGGCGCCGGAGTGCTCGCCTGCGCGCGAACCTTCACGCTGATTCCCGGCGTGCGTCGCGCGGCGCTGGCCACCGTGTACCCGACGGCCGTGGGCCGCGGCGCGAAGAACGACCCGTTCTCTCTGATCCTCGACGTCGGAGCGACCGTCGACGCGAGCGCCGAAGATCTCGTGGCGTTCGCGGTGATGGGCTCGGCGTACGCGAAGATCATCTCGAAGAACGAGGCTCCGACGGTCGCGCTCTTGAGCAACGGCACCGAGGCGCAGAAGGGCCCGTCGCGCGTGGTGGAAGCCAACGCCAAGCTGCAGTCGCTCGCCGGAGTGCGATTCATCGGCAACGTCGAAGGCGTCGACATTCCCAAGGGCACCGCCGACGTGATCGTGTGCGACGGGTTCGTCGGCAACGTGTGCCTGAAGATGCTCGAGGGCGTGAGCGAGACGGTGATGGAGCTCGCGAAGTACGCCTACAAAGAGAAGCTGCTGTGGCGCGCGGGCCTGGCGATGTTGAGCAGCGGCATCGAGCGCATCAAGGAAGTCACCGACTGGGAACAGTACGGCGGAGCGCCGATTCTCGGGTTCGATCGCCTGTTCATCAAGGCGCACGGCCGCAGCAAGGCGCGCGCGATCGGCAACGCCGGCAAGGTCGCGGCCCGCGCGGTGTCGCATGACCTCGCGAATGCCATTCAGGGAATGCTGCCGAAGGCGTGACCCGTTCCCTGGTGATCACCTTCGTCTTCGCGTCGTCTTGCGCAAGCACGACGTTGCTCGGCGATGCTCGCGTGCTTGCGCCACGGCAGGTGCAGGCAGCGCTCGAGCCCGCATTCACCTTCGATCCCTTCGAGTGGGCCTATTCGCCCAATCCGGCATCGGTTGCGGCGGCGGTGCGCGTCGGACTGCCGGGGCGTTTCGATGTGGGGCTCCGCGCGTTCACGACTGGTGGCTCGATTGAGGCGCGTTTTCAGGCGCATCAGAGCGATCGCAATCCGGGTTCGGTCGATCTGCTCGTCGCTGCGCGAGGTGGAGCGCGCGCATCCAACGTCTGCGAGCTCGACGTGTGTCGGGTCCAGGCGCTCGCGAGCATGGGGACTTACTCAGCAGCAGGCATCAACATCGCGCGTTGGTTCGTCGTGGTGGTCGGACTTCAGGCGATCTTCGAACTGAATCGCAACGTTGCGCGCCTCAGCCTGGGCGCAAACCTTGGCCTGCGCTTCATGTTCAACGATTGGTTCGGGCTGATGCCGGAGTACAGCATCACGCTTCCAGCGCTTCCCGTGCCGGCCCTCGTTCCCCGTCATGAGGCAGGACTGGCGCTGATCGTGACCTTTGCGTCGCCCTGAAGGCTGTTAGACATGCGCTTGCGTGACCGAGCAGGCTCCTGACAGACCAGCCGTGAAGCGGATCTACCGGTGGGATCTCGACAAGACCTACCTGCAGACCGAGTTCGACACCATCCGTCAGCTGGTGCGCACGGCGTTCCAGAAGGCGCATGAGAAGAAGGCCGTGCCCGGCGCGGCCGCGCTGATTCGTGAGCTCAAGGCCACCGGCGACGCGCGGCTGTGCATCGTCAGCGGCTCGCCGACGCAGATGCGCACCGTGCTGATGGAGAAGCTGAAGCTCGACGGCGTCGAGTTCGACGAGCTGGTGCTCAAGGACAACCTGCGCAACCTGGTGCGAGGCCGCTTCAAGGCCATGCGCGGGCAGGTTGGGTACAAGTTGCCGGTGCTCCTCGAGAGCCGTTCGCGCGCTCCGGCCGAGGCTGAAGAAGTGCTCTTCGGCGACGACGCCGAGGCCGACGCGTTCATCTATTCGCTGTACGCCGACATGGTCGCCCGCCGCGTGAGCGAGCCGGTCGTCTACCGCGTGCTCGAGGCCGCCGAGGTGTACCCCGACGACATCGAGCGGGTGATGAAGCAGTGGCAATCGATCCCCGAGGCGGACCCGGTTCGTCGCATCTTCATCAACCTGGATCGCCTCACGCCGCCCGCCGCCTTCGCGCACTACGGCCCTCGCGTCGTTCCGATCTTCAACTACTTCCAGGCCGCGCTGGTGCTGCTCGGCGACAAACACCTCACCGCGCCGCAGGTGCTGAAGGTGATGATCGAGCTGGTGCAGACCGCCGGCTACAACCTGCTGACCCTCTCGAATTCCTTCCAGGATCTCCTGCGCCGCGGGCTGCCCATCGGCGACGTCGCGCAGGCGCTGGTCGAGGCGCTCCAGGGCCCGGCCGCGATGTTCCAGGTCGTGCGCCCCGTGCCCGACATCATCGGAGCCTTCAGCAAGCGCGTCGTCGCCCTCGGAGCGCAGCCTGCTCCGGTGAAGGCGCGTGACATCGACTACCTGTCGTTGCTCGACGACGCGCGGCCCCGCACGCACAAGAAGCGCCGTCGCTTCGAGTGAGGGTTGGTGTTAATGCCGCTGCAACGTGAACACCGAGACCACTCCTCCGCAGGAGACCGAGCCTCGTCCCCCGGCGCCTGAAAACGCGCCCGTGGAGATGAGCGCTGCTCCTGCCGAAAAGAACGAAGCGTCGTCTGGCCCTGACATCGAACCCGAGCGTCTCGACGCCGACGCGGTGCGCGTGCTGTTGCGCCTGCGCCAGCATGGCCACGAGGCGTACCTCGTTGGCGGCTGCGTGCGCGATCTGCTGATCGGCCGCGAGCCCAAGGACTTCGACATCGCGACCAGCGCCACGCCGAATCAGGTGAAGTCGCTGTTCCGCAACTGCCGGTTGATCGGCAGGCGCTTCCGTCTCGCGCACGTGTACTTCAAAGGCGGCAAGATCCTCGAGGTCTCGACCTTCCGCGCGATGCCCACCATCGTCGAGGAACCGCAGCCCTCGGAAGCGACGGAAGGCGAAGTGCAGTCCGAAGGCACGGCGCACATCGCCGACGCCGACGCTGAGGCCATCGTCGCGCTCGAGAACGGCCAGGAAGTGCCGAGCGCTCCGGTCGACGACGTGCAGGACGAGGTGGCCGTGCCGCCCGACGCTCCGGTCGCTCCTGATCTCCTGATCACCGAAGACAACACCTTCGGCACCGCCGTGCAGGACGCGCGGCGCCGCGACTTCACGATGAACGGGCTGTTCTACGACCCGTCCATCGGCCGGGTGATCGACTACGTGAACGGCCTTCGCGATCTGGCGGGCCGCGAAATCCGCACCATCGGCGACCCCGAAGTGCGCATGCGCGAAGACCCGGTGCGCATCCTCCGCGCGGTGCGGTTCGCCGGAAAGCTCGAGATCGACATCGAGTCGCGCACCTACGCGGCGATGGAAGGCGCGGTCGAAGATCTGCCGCGCTGCTCTCCACCGCGACTGCTCGAAGAAACGTTCCGCCTGCTGCGTGGTGGTCACGCCTCGCCGGCGCTCAAGCTCGTCACCGCGCTCGACGCGCTCAAGATCCTCCTCCCGCCCGTCGCGGAATACATCGACGGTCAGGAAGCCGAGGGCGTCACCGAGTACTGGCGCTTCGTCGACGCGATGGACGAAGCGGTTCGCCGCGGAGTGGCGTTCGACGACTCGATGTTGCTCGCCAGCATCTTGCTGCCCATCTCGCTCGACGAGCCGGAAGCAGCGAACGGCGCTGAAGACGATGGCAGCAAGCCTCCGTCGGTCGCGCAGGCCATCGAGCAGCTGCTCTCACAGCTGGTGCAGAAGGCGCGTCTGCCGCGCCGCATCGCCGAGCGTTGCCGCATGATCCTCATGGCGCAGCGCACGCTGGCCGGCCTGCGTCGCCGTCGCGGTGGCTTGATGGGCTTCCGCGGCCACCCGCTGTTCGCCGAGTCGCTCGCGGTGTTCGAGGTGTGGGTGCGCGCGACGGGTGAGCACAAGGATCAGCTCGAGAAGTGGAAGGCAGGCGGTGCTCCGCAGCCGACCGCTGATGCTCCGGGCCCGCGTCGTCGCCGTCGCCGTCGTCGCCGTGGTGGTGGCGGTGGTGAAGCGTCTGCAGGTGGTGGCGGTGAAGGTACGCCTCCGCCTCCCACGCCGTCTGGCGGGGAGTGAACCCGCTCATTCACGGTGAGCTCTCGTGGCTCACCGCGCAGAAGCTCGACGAGCGTCGTGATCGCTTGCTGGTGACGCTCGCCGGGCTTTCTCCTGATCTCGACGGGCTCACGCTGCTCGGCGGCACCGATCTCTACGGCCAGTGGCATCACGTGCTCACCCACGGAGCCATCTCGGCGTTGCTCATCTGTGCGCTGCTGACGATCTTCGCGCGCAAGAAGCTCCTGGTGTTCGGCCTGACGCTCTTCGCGTTCCACCTGCACCTGCTCTGCGATCTCGCGGGCAGCGGGCCGGGTTGGCCGATCTATTACGTGTGGCCGTTCAGCAAGGCCGAGCTCATGTGGAGCGGCCAGTGGGATCTCGCGAGCTGGCAGAACACCGTCATCGGGCTCGCGGTCACGCTCGGTGTGCTGTGGTGCGCGATGCCGTTCGGTCGCACGGTGTTCGAGCTGTTCTCGGTGAAATACGACGCGGTGGTCGTGGCGACGTTGCGCAAGCGGTTCGCTGCGAAGAAGAAGTGAGACTCACGCTTTGACGAGCCAATACTCGTCGCGCAGCGACACGTCGGTCGTGTTGGCCTCGGCGCGCTTCTCGCGAACTTCGAGCTCTCGTTGCGCTTCGGCGAGCGTCGCCCAGGTCCCGACGACGAAATCTTCGCGCGCGAACGTGTCGCGACCCATCACCTTCCACGGCCCCTCACTGCGCTTGCGCTGCTCGAGCGCGCGTTGCGTGTCACGAAGGCGTCGAGATGCTGCGATCGAGTCGGGGTCGAGCTGCAACGCTTCGCTGAAGTGATGCACTGCGCGCTCGAGTTCCCCGACCGCCGCGTGCGCCTCGCCTTTCTCGCGCCACACGTACGGGTTCTTCGGGTTCGCCGCGAGCGCTGCGTCCCACGCTGCGAGCGCCACTTTCTTCAGCTCGGCTGAATCGTGAATCGCGGCCGCTGCCGACCAGCTGTTCGCCGCGCGCACGAGCACCGAAGGATCATCGCGGTGCTTGTCGACCCACGAGCGGTACGCGTCGCGCGCGTCTTCGAAGTCAGCGAGCGCGAGTGGAAATTCGCCCGGTGAGCTCGGCGAGTGCAGGCGGTCGGCTTCTTCGGCGAAGACCTTCTCGAACGTCTCTCGCGCTGTGGCGCTCCCGGCGCGGGCGATGCACAGCGCGCGACGCATGCGCAGCCACGGAATGCTGAGCGCGCGAATCGCTCCGGGCTCGATGGTCTTGACCGCCACGTCGAGCGTGGTCGCCGCGCGCTCGTGGTCGCCCAACTCGAAGAGCGCGTTGCCGAGCCCGACCAGTGCTTCCGCGTCGCCGGGCGAGAGCTTCAGCACGCGCTCGAAGAGCGAGACCGCTTTCTCCCATTGCTTGAGCTCGGCCAGGCATTCGCCGGCGGAACGCAGCAGCTCGGCGTCTTCCGGAGCGAGCGTCGCCGCGGTCACCAGACAGTCGAGCGCCTCGGTGGGCAGCGAGAGCTTCTGCAACGTGAAGCCGCGCAAGCGCAACGCGTCGACGTGCGAGGTGTCGAGCGCCACGCACTGCGCGAAGGCGTCCGCCGCGCTCTCGAGATCGCCGCGGTATTCGCTGCCGTAGTCAGCGTGCGTCGAGAGCTCGAGGTGCTTCAAGCCTTCCTGGAACCACTCCTCGGCCGTTTTCATGAGCCCTCGTCAGGAACGACGTGGGGGCCCAGTTCCTGCCGCTCTTTCTCGGCGCGCGCCGCACGTTCGCGTTTGTCTTCTGAATAGAAGCCGTCGCGCTGCTCGTCGGGGTCGTCCTGCCGGAGATCAGCGGTCACCACCGCCTTGTTCCCGAACTTCGACGCGATGGCATCGAGCGCGGAATTGAGGCGCGTGCTCTTCGACGGCCCGCTCTCGACGAAGAGACCGAGCTGGCCGTCGCCCGTCACGAGTTCCTGCCCCGAGACACCGGTGAGCCGCACCTTGCGCCGCAGATCGGTCTTCTTCAGCAGCGACATCGCCTCGCGGTACAGCTCCTGACCGTCGTCGGTCGGCTTCTCGAGCGTGTGGCGTCGGGTGATCTGCGTGAAGTCGGAATACTTCACGGTGAGTTGCACGCAGCGCGCCTTCATCGCGCACTTCCGCAAGCGACGCCCGACGCGCAGCGCCTGCGAATGCACGTGCGCGCGCAGCGGCTCTTCACCGAGGAGATCTTCGTCGAACGTGTCTTGCGCGCCGACGCTCTTGGCGTAGCGATCTGAAACGACCCTGCGCGGGTCAATCGCGTTCGCGAGCTCGAAGAAGTGTTTGCCGCCCGAGCCGAGGTGCTGCGTGAGCCACTCTTCACCGCGCGCCGCGACGTCGCCGATGGTGCGCAGCCCGAACTTGTGGAGCACTTCTTCGGTCTTCGGCCCCACACCCCAGATTCGCGAGACGGGCAGGGGAGCGAGGAATTCCTTCGAGGTGCCTGGCGGCACGAACTTCTGACCGTTGGGCTTGCCGAGATCGCTGGCGATCTTCGCGACGAACTTCACGTCGGCGATTCCGGCGCTGGCCGGCAGACCCACCTCGTCGGCGATTTCCTTGCGGATGCGAATCGCGAGCTGCTGCGCGTCGCCGAACAACGCCTCCGACGCCGTCACGTCGAGGAACGCTTCGTCGAGCGAGAGCGGCTCGATCTCCGGCGTGTAGCGCTCGAAGATCCGGAACACCGACTCGCTCGCGTCGACGTACGCCGAGAAGCGCGGCGGCACGACGATCGCCTTCGGAGCCATGCGCAGCGCCCACGCCATGGGAATCGCGCTTCGCACGCCGAAGGGCCGCACTTCGTACGAGGCCGCGAGCACCACTCCGCGCTGGTGATGGCCGCCGACGATGACCGGCTTGCCACGCAGGGCAGGGTCGTCGCGCTGTTCGACGGACGCGTAGAACGCATCCATGTCGAGGTGGATGATCACGGATCAGCGCAGCGTAGCGTCGCGCACCGACACGAGGTCAGTGGGAAGCGGGCTCTCGACCTTCAACTTCTGGCCGCTCACCGGGTGCACGAGCTCGAGCGAAGCGGCGTGCAGGAAGAACCGATTCAGGCCGGCGATTGCGCGCCCGCCGTACAACGCGTCGCCCGCGATCGGAGCGCCAATCGCCGCCAGATGGGCGCGTACCTGATGCAGCACTCCGGTGACCAGTTGCACGTCGACCAGCGACCACGCTCCGCGCCGCTGCAGCACCTTGAAGATCGAGAACGCCGGCCGGCCTTCTGCTTCCGACGGCACGACGTGATCTCCCGCGTGCGCGAGCGGTACGTCGATCTCTCCCGCGTCCGCGAGCGGCCCGTTCACCAGCGCGACGTAGTGCTTCTCGATCTCTCCGCCGTCCGAGAACGCAGCGCGCAGCTTTTCCCACGCCTCTCGGGTTCGCGCCGCGACCATCACGCCCGACGTTTCCTTGTCGAGCCGGTGACAGAGCCCCGCCTCGCGCGGGTCGTCGCCGATCTTCGCCATCTCCGGGTAGCGCGCGATGAGTCCGTTGGCGACGGTGCCGAGTTCCCCTGCGGCGAGCGGCTGCGTCGGAATGCCGGCGGGCTTCGAGACGAAGACCAACGACGCGTCTTCGTGCAGCACGGTGAGCGCCACGCTCGCGTCGGCGACCGCGCTGACGTCGCCGCTCGCAACGGCTTGCGGAATCTCGACCTCGATCGTGTCGCCGGCGTTGACGGTCACGCCCTTCTTCACGCGGCGGCCGTTCACCTTCACTGCGCCATCTTCGAAGAGGGCCTTCACCTTCGCGCGCGACAGCGAAGACTTCTCGCCGACGATCACGTCGATACGTCCCGCTGCGTCCGAAACGAACTTCATGCCTCGATCAGCGCCTCGTAGACCTCTTCCGCGGTCTGGAAGCGATCGTCGGGTTCCTTGCGAATCAACCGGTGCGCCACGCGCGAGAGCACGCGATCACCGCGCGCGTTCAACGAATTGATCGGCGCCGCCTCGGTCTCGAGCACCTTCTGCCAGAGCTCGTACGGCGTCTTCGCCTCGAACGGCGGGCGCCCCGACAACAGCTCGTAGAGGATCACTCCGAGCGAATAGAGATCGGTTCGCGTGTCGAGCTTCTCTCCGAGAATCTGCTCGGGAGCCATGTAGCGGAACGTGCCCACCAATCGCCCGTCGGCCGTCACCGCCGCGTCGTCGCTGATGTATTTCGCGAGCCCGAAGTCCATCAGCCGCACGGTGCGATCTTCATCGACCATCACGTTCGAGGGCTTGAGATCGCGGTGAATCAGCCCGTAGCCGTGAATGTACGAGAGCGCCTCGCACAGCTGGAGCATGGCGTCCTTCAACCGGCCCACGCGCTCGGGCGTGTTGAGCCGCGTGAGCTCGGCCTCGGTGAGCTTCACGCCGATCGGTCGATCTTCACGCGGTGGCAGATCGAACGGCAGCTTCAGCTCACCCGACATCGACACGTTGGTGTCCGGCTCGTCGACCAGATCGGCCAGCGCGCGCACCGAGCCCGGGCCGCTCTCGTAGGCGTCTTCGTCACTGCCGCCAGAGAACTCCTCGCTGGGAGCCTCGTCGCCGTAGTTCGCGAGCGTGAAGATGCCGCTGTGCGCGTCTTCATCTTCCTCGTCGTCGGCGTCCGACGCGGAGCTCGGCTCATCGGAACCAGGCGAGCCCCGGTACGCCATGATCGCGCGCTGCAGCGCCGCGTCGCTGGCGAGATCTTCTTCGGCGAGCGAGAGGTAATGGCGCAGCGTGAGCCCCTCGACGAGCTCCATCGCGAGGTACGGGTACCCCTGGAAGACGCCGGTGTCGTAGACCTTCACCACGTTGGCGTGAGAGAGGCGCTGCAGCGTCTCGAACTCGCGCGCCAGCCGCCGCGCTGCCTTGGGGTCGAGCGCCGGTCCCGTCGACAACAACTTCAACGCCGCGACGTCACCACTGCGTCGATCGATCGCGCGATAGACGGTGCCCACGCCTCCACTCCCGAGCGTCTCGAGCACGCGATACGGACCGATGACTTTCGGGGGCATGGGCGGCGCGGATGGTATCCGAAAGCGTGACGTGCGCCCGTTCACCGTTCTTCTGCGACCGTTCACCTGTCTTTCGCAAGACGGGCAGGCTCGCGGGTGTTTCATGAGCCAAACACCCCTTCACGCGAGGCCCCGTTCGGGTAGGGTGCCGCGCCCGCAGAAAGCCGTACTCATGGACACCACTTCCGAGCTCGAAAGCCGACTCAAGACGCGCCCCCTGCCGAAGCACATCGGCATCATCATGGACGGGAATGGGCGCTGGGCTGAGCACCGCGGGTTGCCGCGGGTGGAAGGTCACCGCATCGGTTCTGACAGCGTGCGCGAAGTGACTCGCTGCGCGCGGCGTCTGGGCATCGAAGCGCTCACGCTCTACGCGTTCAGCAGTCAGAACTGGGCGCGCCCGGCCGAAGAAGTCGCCGCGCTGATGGATCTCTTGCGCGAGTACCTCTTGAAGGAGCGCACCGAGATCCTGAGCAACAACATCAAGCTCAACGCCATCGGCGAGCTCGACAAGTTGCCCAAGTACGTGCGCGAGCCGCTCGAGGCGCTGCGCGCTGAATCGGCGAGCAACAACGGCATGACGCTCACGCTCGCGCTCAGCTACGGCGGCCGCGAAGAGCTCGTCTCGATGACGCGCCGGGTGGCCGAGAAGGTGCGTTCGGGAGATCTCGAGCCCGCCGCGGTGAGCGAAGCGCTGGTCGACGCCATGGTGTGGACCGCCGGGTTGCCCGCCGTCGATCTCGTCATCCGCACCTCGGGCGAGCGCCGTCTCTCGAACTTCATGCTCTGGCAGACCAGCTACGCCGAGCTGGTGTTCAGCGAGATCCTCTGGCCCGACTTCCGCGCTCGCGAACTCTGCGAGTGTCTGAGCTCGTTCCAGCAGCGCGAACGCCGCTTCGGACAAACCGGAGCGCAGGTGCACGCGCTGCCTCTTCGCCGTACTCCATGACCGAGAAGAACAAGAACCTCCTGATCCGGGTGATCTCGGGGCTCTCGCTCCTCCCGATCGTTCTCTATCTGCTGTACCTGGGCGGCTGGTGGTCGTCGGGCCTGTTCGCCTTCGCCGCCGGCGCTTGCGCCTACGAGTACATCACCATCACCACCAAAGAGCTGAAGCCCATCGGCTGGCTCACGGTGCTGATGGCGACCGCGATGCCGCTGTTGCCGATGTGGCAACCGACGCAAGCGCACGCGCTGATCAGCGGAGCCACCGGCTTCGTGTTGTTCGCTGCCTGGGCGTGGCACCTGCTGCGTGGCCCGCTGCCCGAAGCGCCGCAGCGCACGGCCAATCTCCTCACCGCGTTCATCTACGGCCACGGTGGTCTGACCGCGCTCGCCGCCCTGCGTCTGCTCGAGAACGGCGGCATGTGGGTCGTCGTCGCGCTCGTCATCACGTGGGGCAACGACACGATGGCGTATTTCTTCGGGCGCTTCCTCGGGAAGAACAAGCTCTACCCCGAGGTCAGCCCGAACAAGACGTGGGAAGGCTTCGCCGGCGGTTTCGTCGGAGCGATTGGCTTCCTCTTCATTCAGCGCGCCTTCTTCTTCGACACGCTCACCGTCGCCGACTGCTTCGTGCTGGGTGTGCTCGGCAGCATCCTTGGGCCCGCGGGCGATCTCTGCGAGTCGATGTTGAAGCGCGCGTACGGCGTGAAGGACTCGGGGAAAATCATCCCCGGTCACGGTGGCATGCTCGACCGCATCGATGCGCTGATCTTCAACGCGCCGATGGTGCTCCTGTACGTCCAGTTCGTTCGGCCGCACTTCGGCTGAATCAGCAGGCCTGCCTGCTGGGCGACGTGAAACGGGCCGCGCAGGCGGTTAACGTGCAACCCACATGGGCGCCTTTCAGGACCTGATCTACACGGCAATTTTCCTGGGCGTGCTCGTGACCGTTCACGAAGCCGGCCACTACTTCGCCGCCAAGTGGTCGAACGTGAGGGTGCTGAAGTTCTCGATCGGCTTCGGGCCCAGATTGATCGGCTTCCGTCGCGGCGAGACCGACTACCAGATCTCCATCTTCCCGCTCGGTGGCTACGTGCAGATGGCCGGCATGCAGCCTGGTGAAGACGTCGCCGAAGAGGACGCCGCGCGCACCTACCTCGGAGCACCCTGGTGGAAGCGCGTCTTCATCTCGGTCGCCGGCCCCATCGCGAATCTGATCTTCCCGATCATCGCGCTGTTCTTCGTCTACCTCGGTGACTCCACCGACTTCGTGCCGCGCGTCGGTCACGTCGAGCCTGATTCGCCCGCCGCGGTCGCCGGGCTTCGTCCGGGTGACCTGGTGCTGAGCATCGATGGCACGCCGATCAAGACCTTCTCCGAGCTGTCGAAGATCGCCGGAGCGAGCGCCGACAAGCAGCTCACGCTGATCGTCGATCGCGACGGCAAGCAGGAGACACTGAAGGTCACTCCGGCCAACGTCGAGACGCTCGGGCTCATCGAAGTGCAGCGCAAAGGCCGCATGGGCATTTCGCTCTACGAGCAGGCCACGGTGCTCGGAGTGCCCGCCGGTTCTGCCGCCGACGCCGCAGGCCTGAAGACCTTCGATCGCGTGCTGACCGTCGACGGCGCCGCGGTGCGCACCATTCGTGAGCTCGAAGCCGCGCTGGCGAAGGCGAGCGAGACCACGCAGCTCGAAGTGGTGCGCTTCGAGTCGAAGTCAGCGGGCGTGGTGTCACCTGAGGTCGTGAAGGCGAGCGTCACGCTCGGCAGCGGCACCGGCCTCGACCGCATGGGCGCCGAGCGCGGTGAGGCCTACGTGTGGGAAGTGCGGCCGAACACGCCCGCCGCGGCGCTGGGTCTCAAGGTCGGCGATCGCTTCACCATGGTCGGCGGACAGAACGTGCACTCGGTCGGAGCGGTCGAAGATCGCATGGCGCTCGCGCGCAAGCGCCGCCTCGACATCGCCTGGGTGTCGGGCTCGGAGACGAAGACCGGCGCGGTCGGCCCGCTCGCTCCCGAAGGCAACGCGAAGTACTGCATGGCGCCGACCGATTTCGGCGTGCGCTTCGGAGCGCCCGGCCTGCCGATGAAGGCGCTCGCTGGAGAGACCGTGAACATCCACTTCGGGCCAGGCGAGGCGATGATGGCGTCGCTCAAGAAGCTGCCCGAGGGCGTGATGTTGATCGGCCGCATCTTCTCGAAGCTGCCGACGGGCGAGGTGCCGCTGGAGTCGATGGGCGGCCCGCTGCAGATCGCGCAGATCGCCTCGCAGACCGCGGAGCAGGGCCTCGACGCGTTCCTCTCGGCGATGGCGATCGTCTCGGTGAACCTCGCGCTGGTGAACCTGCTGCCGATTCCGATCCTCGACGGGTTCAACATTCTGCTCGCGTTCTGGGAAGCCATTCGCCGCCGCCCGTCGTCGATGCGCATGCGCGAGATCACGACGTACCTGGGCTTCGCGGTGCTCGCGATGCTGATGGTGCTCGCGTTCCGCAACGACATCGCGCGGCTGATCTTCTGCTGACGTGATCCTCGCTCTCGATTCGTCGACGCTGACGCTCTCGCTCGCGCTCCTGCGCCGCGATGGCTCGTTGGTGGACGAGCAGCTGATCCCTCCGCCCGCACGGCAGAGTCAGGTGCTGCCCGAGGCGCTCACCGCCTTGCTCGCGCGGCACTCGCTCGCGCTCAAAGACGTGACCGGTTTCGTGGTGGGCCTCGGCCCCGGCAGCTTCACGGGCCTGCGCATCGGGCTCGCCACCATCAAGGGGCTGGCGTTCACCTTGAAGGTTCCCGCGGTCGGCGTTTCCTCGCTCGCAGCGCTCGCGCTCGAAGGCCCGGCCGAGGCGACGATCTTCTCGTGCGCGATGGTGAAGAAGGGCGAGGTCTATCTCGGGCGGTACCGCAGCGATGGTCATTCTCTCGCGCCGGAGACGTCGCTCACCGTCAGTCAGCTCGCCGATGCGCTGAAGGCAGATTCGTCAGCGCGAATGATCGGCCCCGCGTTGATCGAAACGCGCGCGGCGCTCGAAGGGCAGGGTGTTCGCGCGGAGCAGCTGCTCGCAGGGCCGCTTGTGCCGTCGGCGAAGGCGTTGGCGAAGCTCGCCACGGTTCCTTCGAGCTACGACGCGCAGGCGCTCTTCTCGCTCGAGCCGCACTACTTGCGTGGCTCTGGTGCAGAGGAGAACCCGAAGTTCCCTCCGCTGCCGGGCGTGCCGGCCGTCGCGCGCCTCAAAGAAGACTGATCGTTTGACCCTCACCCCGACCCTCTCCCTCGCGGGAGAGGGGGCTCATTGAATCGTGCGCGCGAGCCGCAGCACGGCTTTGAAATCAGCACCGAGCGCCCGAGCCGTCGCGATGTTGATCAACGGCTGCGGTTTCTCATTCGCCACGCCGACTCCGAGCAGCGCGCCCTCGCTCACGGCGGTCTCACTCAACGACAGCGAATAGGTCTTCGATTCACGCGACCACTTGATCAGCTCGCGCCGCGGCTCTTCGGGCAGCGACTTCGAAAACAAGAATCGCGCTCGGCTTCGCAGCGGCCACGTCCTTCACGGGCAGCGCCACGAACTTCAGCGGCCGCTCGTTCACGCTCTTCACTTCGAGCGCCGCGCCTTCGCGAACGAGCGCCTCGGCCGCCGACTCGCCGCCGGCGGAGAACGGAACCGCGACCACGAACTCGCCCGAACCATGCGTCGGCAGCGCAGGGTCGTACGTCAGCACTTTCAGCATCACCTTGAGCGCCAGTGGCGACGGCACTCCCTCGTCGGCGAGCGCTCCCGTCGAGATCAACACCGCGGCTGCGACTGCGAATCTCACTTCATCGGCTCCAGCGAGAGCGAGGCTCGCACGAAGAACTCCCGCCCACGCCCCGGCATCGGCGCACTGCCGCCATCATACGGCTGCACGAACGCGACATTCGAATCGAGCAGATTGCCGACGCCCGCCTGCAGCGACAACCCGTCGTGAAACACGTGGTCCACACCGACCCATGCGTTGAGCAACAGCGTCTCGCTGATCCACCCGATGCGACCGGTGCCATCGAGCAGATCGGAGGGCGTGAACGAGTAGCGGCCACCGAGGAACACCGCGCTCCCGCCGACCGAGAGCCAGCGCGACAGGTTGAGCCGCCCCGAGAGCGTCAGCTTCTGCGCCGGCATGCCGAGCAACGGAACGCTCACGCCGAGCGAAGGGTGCAGCCACGTCGCGACGTCGTCAGCCACCACCGGCAGCGCGAGCGAGTACGAGAGGTTCACGTGGCCCGCGCTCCCGCGGAGCTTCACCAGCGCCTCGGCGCCGGCGGTGCTGATCGCGCCACCGTTTCGATAGCTCTCTTCGCCCGTCGCGGGATCGATGCCGTAGATGATCGGCAGCGCGACCAGTGTGTAGAAGCCGTTCAAGCTCGCGAAGCCGATGTCGCCCAGCGTCGCGCCGACCTCGGCTTCGAAGACGTGGGTGCGTTCCGCGCGCAGACCACTCGCCGGAGCGAGGTTCAGGTTTTCGATGCCCGGGCTGCGGAAGGCTCCGCCGTAGAGGAGCTTGGCGTTGATGCGATCGAACTGCCTCGTCAGCGCGATGCGAGGAGCGAAGTTCACGCCGATCGCCGAGTGCGCTTCGAGTCTTGCGCCGGCGGTCACGTTCACCACCGTCGTCGTCAACTCGCCCTGCGCCCACGCCGCGAAGTTGCCGTAGCTCACCGTGTTCGCACCGGCGAAGTTGGTCTGCGAACCGGTGACGCGCTGATCGTTCAGCCACGCGTGATCCCAGAAGCCGTCGAGGCCTCCGGCGAGCTGAAACACGTCGCTGGGTGTCCACCGCGCTGAGACGCCGCCCAGCAGTCGCGTCGCGCTCTTGTCGTAGAACAGCTCGGAGTCTGGATCCTGCGACTGCCACGGCGTCTGCGCGCGCAGGTTGAGGCGCGTCTTGATGCTCAACGTCTCGATGGGCTTCGTCTCCCACGTGACGTCGGCGATCGTGGTGCGAAAGCGCAGCTCCGCACCGGGAATGGCGACGCCGTACGCCGACGTCGCGCCCTGCCGGTAGTCGTCGTGCATCAGCCGCGCGCGCAGGCCCTTCCACGCGAAGGTGGCGTTGACGAACACCGGGTCGAGTCGATCGCCCGCGAGGCTCGCGACGTTGCCCGAGAAATCTTCGAACACCCCGAGCGTGCGGCGACCTTCACCCGCCGACGCGAGCAGGCTCCACTCGAAGTCGCTCTCCGCGTCGCGACCGCCAGCCACCGCCGAGATCGACCAGTCGTGCAGTCCGTTCGCTCCGACGGCGACGCGTGAAGTCGCGGCCACGCCGTTGAGCTGCGCGCCCTGCCGGGTGATCACGTTCACCACCGCGAGCTCGGCCGAGCCGCCGTACAGCGCTGAACCCGGCCCGCGGATCACCTCGACGCGCTCGATGTTGCCGGCGAGCACGTGATGGCCGAACTGCGTCGTCGTGTAGAGCAGCTCGTTGATCTCCTGCCCGTCGATCATCAGGAGCAACTTGCCCTCGTGCGCCCACAAGCCGCGAAACGCGACGCCAACCGTGCCTTCGACGTCGGCACCGAAGGTGAAACCCGGCACCAGCTGCAGCACCTCGAGCAAGTCGCGCGCACCCGACGCGGCGATCTCGTCGCGTGAGACGATCAACAGCACGCTCGCCGTGTCGCGCGCCGAGCGTGACTGCTTGGTCACCTCGACCGGCGTTGCCAGCAAGTCTTCGAGAGAAAGTTCGCTCACGTCAGCCGCCAGAGCGGGAGCCGCGAGCAAGGGAACGAACCAGAACCACCGCATCTGCATCGAGGTGACGTCGTACCACCCCGAGCAGGCGGCCCTTCCGCGAAAGGAATCAGCGCGTCACGAGAGCGCGACGGGTATGTACCGCCCCCACATGAGTGCCCCCACCATCGCCATCGTCGGCGCCACCGGCACGGTCGGCCGCCAGCTCATCGGGTGCCTGCAGCTCCACGACGTCGAGCCCGATCAGGTTCGCTTCTTCTCGAGCGACAAGACCGAAGGCGAAGAGCTCGACTACGAAGAGGAGACGCTCCCCACCGAGCCGCCCGGGCCCGACGCGTTCCGCGGAGTGCAGGTCGCGATCATCGCCACGCCTCCCGCGATCGCCAAACCGCTCGCGCTCCAGGCGCAGCAGTCCGGCGCGTGGACCATCGATCTCTCCGGCGCGTTTCGCGTCGATCAGAACGTGCCGCTCGTCTCGCCCGGCGTGAACGACGGCATTCTCGATCGACCGTTTCAGGGCCGCGTGGTCAGCGTGGCGCACCCGGCGACGCAGGCGATCCTCTCCGTGCTGCAGCCGCTGCGCGCGAAGTTCGGACTCGCCTTCGCCGACGTCACGATGTTGTTCGGCACCGCCACCCGCGGCAACGCAGGGCAGGAACAGCTCACCAAGCAGACCGCCGCGCTCCTCAACGCCAAGGAGCCCGACGTCGAGGTCTTCCCGCATCGCATCGGCTTCAACGTGATTCCGGCCGTGGGCTCGTTCGAAGCCGGGCTCTGTGAGGGCGAGCGTCACGTGCTCGTCGAGGCCGCGCGCATCTGGTCGGGCGAAGCGCTGCCGGCGATCACCGCCACCGCGCTCACCGTGCCGACGTTTCACGGCATGACGCTCATCGTCTCCGCGCACCTGAACCGTCCCGTCGATGCCGACGGCGTGCGCGCCACCTTCAAGGAAGACTCGAGCCTGAAGCTCATCGACGACCCGGCGCAGAACATCTACCCGATGCCGCAGCTGGCGACCGATGACGCCGCGATTCACGTCGGTCGCGTGCGCGCACAAGGCCCTCGCGTGCAATTCGTGGCGTGTCTGGACAACGTGTTCCGCCTCGCCGACACCGCGGTCGAGCTGGCGCTCGAACTGGCCGAGCGCACCTGATCGCTTCGGACAATTTGTCACTCCGCCTCGTGCTCCGGAGCTGATTTCCCGATTGATTCAGAGTAGTTGTGCGGGTGGTAGGTGGCCTTGAACTTGCTGATTTCGCGCCCCGGTATGAAGCGTCTCGTTCAGCAGCGGCTTGCGGCAGTCATTCTCGTCGGACTCTCGGCGGTGGCGAGCGCGCAGACCATCACCACTCCGCAGATCGCGTTCCGCAGGCTCGGCGACACCGCCAGCGAGTCGTACACATTCGGAGCGGCGCAGTGCAACGACACCCTCACCGTGTCGTGGACCAACACGACCACCACTCAATACGTCAGCACCTGCTCGTCGAACTCGATGAAGGTGTGGTCGACGACCGGTGAGTGCAGCAACACGCCTCCGGCCGACGCGGTTCGCTACGACGACATTCCGGGCCTCACGTTGCAGACGATTCGGCAGGGCACGTTCAACGTGAAGATCGCCGAGCTGCCTGGTTTCTCGAACAGCCTCACCACCGACGGCGGCGTGGTGACTTGCGGCAGCCCGGGCATCTCGAAGACCCACCGCGTCTGCGGAGCCATCGACTACATCGCGTTCACCGGCACGTTCTGCGGCAGCACGACCTCGACCGCGACGGCGACCGCACTGCGGCTGGTCTACGACACGCAGCCGCCCAGCGCGCCCGTCATCACCGAGTATGGAGCGCAAGATCAGGGCGTGAAGATCACCTTCACCGTCGACTCCGACACCGCCACCGTGCAGCTCGAGGTGAAGAGCCCGACCGACGCCGATTTCAAGGTGATCAAGGACGGCGACGCCGTGAGCCAGAAGACCATCACCGGCAGCGGTCTGCTCAACCAGACGACCTACGACGTACGGCTCCGCGCGGTCGATGCGGCGGGCAACATCAGCGACCCCTCGGCGTCGGTCGCCGTCACGCCCATCAAGACCCTCGGCTTCTACGGCTACTTCCGCCAGGTCGGCGGCTCGGACGGCGGCTGCAGCGCCGGCATCGGCATCTTCCCGGCGCTCGCGCTGTGGTTCTTCGTGCGCCGCGCGCGCGATCGGAGACGAAACTCATGAAGCACCTCATCTCGTTGGTCGTCGTCCTCGGCTCCACGCTCGCTGCCGCGCAGCAGTTCGGCATCTCCTCTGAGAATCGCCGCAAGGAATCGCCGCGCAACATGTTCGTGGAAGTGAAGCTCGCGCCGTTCCTGCCGCTCATCGACTCCGAGTTCTCGGGGATCATGGACCCCGCCGAGCGCCCGTACACCAAGATGTTCGGCACCGGCGTCATGCTGCTCGGTGAGCTCGAGTTCGAGTACCAGTTCTTCCAGAAGTTCGGCTCGCTCGCCGCTGGCCTGTCGGTCGGCTACGCCGAGAAGTTCGGCAAGGCGCTCGACGCCGCGACGCTGCAGCGCACCGATCAAAGTACGGGCATGCGGCTGGTGCCGCTCAAGGCGCTCCTCATCTACCGGTGGGACTGGGCGAAGGAAAAATGGCACGTGCCCCTCGTGCCGTACGTGAAGGGCGCGTTCGTCGCGATGCCGTACTTCCTGCTCAGTGGCACCACCGTCGAAGAGAAGGACTTCGTGGCCGGAGAGGGCGTGAAGTTCGGCTTCGCCGGCACCTTCGGCATCGCGCTCGAGCTCGACTTCATCGATCAGCGCCTCGCGCGCGACTTCGACAGCAGCGTCGGCGTGAACCACACCTATCTCTTCGCCGAAGGCACGCTGCAGGGCATGAGCTTCTTCAACAAGCCCGCGACGGCCGAAGAGCTCCCGCTCAACTTGAGCTCGCGTCACTTCAACTTCGGTGTGGGCTTCGAGTTCTGATTCGGCTGGCGATCGTCTCGGCGTGCGCTCTGTGGGGCGCGTCGTGCGTTCGTGAAACGTTGACCCAGCGCGGAGAGCTCGCGGCCGAGGCCGGAGTTCCCGCCGTCTTCACCGCGCAACACACCGGCTGCACGTGGACCTTCGGCGATGGAGCCACCTCGCCTAGCGCGCGCACCGTGAGTCACGCCTTCGCGCGCTCCGGGCGCTTCGCGGTTGAGGCGACGTGTGGCGGAGATCGTGAGACGTGGTTCGTCGTCGTCGGGCCGCGGTTCCCGGCGCACCTCGTGCCTCCCGACGCGCAGTGGGTGGTGCTCGCCACGGAGCCCGATGCCATCGCGCACAGCGTCGACTCTGCCGAGCGCGTCATCGGGCCAGAAGCCGTGCGCCGCTGGCTCGATGATCACCCGCTCCACGCGTGGGCTGTCGAGCAGGAAGGCGGCGTGGGCATCGACCCCACCGAGGGCGCAGCGGTGTTCGGCTGGTTCGATTCGCAGGCGTCGATCGGCGTCATTGGTGTCGACGACGAAGCGAAGGCGAAGAGCTCGTTCCGCGAATGGCTCGCGGTGCACGACTGGAGCTTCGTCAGCGACGTGCAGGGCCTGACGCGCTTCGAGCGTGAAGATCGAGCGCTCGACGTGTTCGCCGATCGCGGCGCGCTCTACGCGGTCGAATCGTTGCTCACCGAGCGCGAGACCTCGGCGCAGTCGCGCATCGCGGCGGCTCCGGCGCTGGGCCTCGACTTCGACCCGTCACTCGGCGCGGCGCTCGACGCGTTGCCGAGCGGCTCGGTGATCACGCTGCGCCGCCTCGACAAGTCGCTGCTGGCCGCGGTGGTCCGCTTCGGGAAGGACCGCGTGACGTGGGAAGGGCGGCTGATTCGCGCCAGACCCGCGTGGACGGCCATCGATGCCGGAACCGCGCCTTCGTTCCTCGCGGCCGCGCCGAATGGGCCCATCGCCGTGGCGTCGACCTCCGCGGCGCTCGGAGACGTGGCGTCCCTCTTCGTCGAGCCCGCGGAACTCCCCGAGCTGATTCCCGGGCTCGCCGCGCTGAACGGCCGCGCGGAGCTGGCCTTCTATTTCGACGTCGAGGGCTTCGTTCGCGCCACGCTCGCGGGCAATGGTCTGCCAGAGCCGCGGGGCCTGCTGTTGATCGAAGCCGGCGTCGATGATCCCGCCCGCGTTCGGCCGCTCGTCGAGGCGCTCTCCCGGCGATGGGAACTGCCGCTCCAGTACCAGGATGGAACGTGGAGCGCCCAGGTGCGTGGCATACCGCTCACCATTCGGCTCTCGAGCTCGCGCTTCAATGTGCGCGGCGGTGCTGATTCGACCGAGCGCACCTCGACCGATCTCCGCGCCGCGTTTCCGGCCGATGCGCTGGGGCCCGGTCACGTCGCGGTGAGGCTCGATCTCGCCCGGCTGCGCGAAGAGCTGCTCCTGCCGCGTCGGCTGCAGGGCATCGACCCGCGTCGCGCGCTCGTCGCGCAGGCGGCCGCCGTCACGGTGCTCGATCGCATCACGCGCGCTGACACCGCGACCCTGCTCATGCACCCCACGGCCGACGGCGCGAGCTTCGAGCTCACCGTCACGCTGCGGCCGTGAGCGTCAGTCGCCGTCTTCGAGCGTCGGCGGGTTCTGCGGCTGGTTCTTCTGCATCTCGCTCGCGGCGATGCCGCACACGCAGCAGCCACCGCCGAGCGCAATCAACCCGCCCACGATGATCAACGTCCACTTGAGCGCGTTGTTGGCCGGCTTCTGCATGCCCGGCTGCGGAGGCGGAGCGATCAGCGGCGCCTGCGCACCGAGCTGACCCGGAGCGGCCACCACGTTCACCGGCATGCTGCCAACCGAGGGCTGGCTCGCCTTGATCGGAAGACCTGTGTTCGCCGAGCCGCTGACCGGCACCACCCAACCACCCGACGGAGGCGGCGGCGTGCCCGCACCTGGTTGCGGCGTGCGCGTGGCGTCGAGCCCGATGTCACCGCCCGTCACCGGCTTCGGCGGCTGCACCGCCGCCGGCGTGTTGAGCTGCAACGGCTGCAACGGCATCGGCATCGGCTGACTCGGGCGCGGCTGCAGCTGCGGCTGCGGCGGCAGGAACGCGGGCGTGCTCCCCGGTGCGGGCAACGCGAGCGAGGCGCGCAACGCGTCAGCGAATTCCTTCGACGACTGCCAGCGCTGCCCGGGCTCCTTGGCGAGGCCGACCTGCACCACCTGCGCGAGCGGCACCGGCACGTGCGGAGCGACTTGCTGCAACGGCACCGCCTGCTCGGTGCGCACCTTGACGATCAAGTGCGCGTAGCTCTCGGCGTCGAACGGCAGCTTGCCGCTCAGCAGCTCGTAGAGCATCGCGCTCACTGAATAGACGTCGGCGCGCGCGTCGACCGAGCGGGCGTCGAAGAACTGCTCGGGCGCCATGTACGACGGCGTGCCCATCGCCATGCCGGTCATGGTGAGCCCCGACTGACCGGCCTCGCCGTGCATCTTCGAGATGCCGAAGTCGAGGAGCTTCACGAAGTCGCGCTCCGTGCCGCGCTCGTCGCGCCGCCGCACGATGAACACGTTCGCAGGCTTCATGTCGCGGTGAACGATGCCCTTCTGGTGCGCCGCGCCGAGCCCTTCGAGCACCTGCAGCGTGATCATCACCACGCGCAGATGGGGCAGGGGACCTTCGCGCTGCGCGAGCTCGTTCAGGTCCATGCCGTCGAGGAACTCGAGCGCGAGGAACGCCTGACCGTCGTTGCTCTGGCCCGCGTCCATCACCTTGACGATGTGCTCGCTGCCCACCGCAGCCGCGGCGCGCGCCTCGCGCAAGAAGCGCTCGAGCATGCCCGCGTCGGCGCCGAGGCTCTTCTTGAGCAGCTTGAGCGCGACCGTCGAGCCGGTGTGCACGTGCTGCGCGCGGTAGACCGAGCCGAACCCGCCCGCGCCGAGCAGTCTTTCGATCTGGTAGCGATCGACCTTCGTCCCGATCACTCCGGGCTGCTGCATCGAATCGCCCGTCTGCGGGCACTTCGGCGTTCCCGGCGGGTGTTCGCGACCACAGTGCTGGCAGGCGTTCATCCGCCGCGGGTTGTACCGTGATATTCGCCCGCCGCGCTCGATGGAAAACGCCCCTGACACGCAATCACGAGTGCCCTGGCTCGAGGTCACCCTCGCCGCGCTCCCGGCGGCGCTGCACGCGGTGGTGCTGCTCGGGCGGCTGCACCCCGACGAGGTCTACCAGTCGCTCGAGATCGCGCTGCACCGCACGTGGGGCTTCGGCGTGTTGCCGTGGGAATGGCTCGCGCCGCCCAACGTCGACCCGAGCAAGCCGTGGGGCATTCGAAATTGGTTCGTGCCACTGATCTTCTCGACGCTGCTGCGCATGGGAGACGCGATCGGCATCAAGACGGTGATGGGGCGCCGCGTGTTGCTCGAGCTGCCGCAGTTCGCGCTCCACGCCGCGATGCTCGCCGCCGTCTGGCGCCTCGCTTTCCGCCGCGTCGGAGCGACCGGTGCACGCTGGTGTCTGTGGCTCGTCGCGCTCTACGCGCCGCTGGTGTGGTTCGGCGGGCGCACTATGAGCGAGTCGTTCTCCACGGCGTTCCTGGTGTGGGGCCTCGAGCGGCTCGACGCGCGCGACGTGAAGCCGCCGTGGTGGGCGCTCGGTGGTGCGTTGCTCGGGTTCGCGCAGGTGACTCGCTACGGCTCGGCGGCCGCGATTCTTCCGGCGATGGCGTGGCTGCTGTGGGACCGGCGGTGGAAGACCTTCGCGTTCGCGACCGCGGGAGGTCTGGTGGTCGCCGTCGGCCTCGGAGCGCTCGACTTCTTCACCTGGGGTTCGTGGTTCCACTCGCTCATCGACTACTTCCGTTTCAACGTGAGCTCAGGCGCTGCAGCGCAGGCGTTCGGCGCCGCGCCGTGGTGGCTGTACCTGGGTCGCTTGCTCATCGCGCCGTTCGCGCTGCTCGGGTTGGCGGTGAGCCTTCGTGCGGGTCGCACGCGTTGGCCGGCGGTCGCGGTGCTGACGGTGATGCTGGCGATCACGATCTACTTTGCGACGCAGCCCGCTCTCAGCGCCTGGCAGAGCAACGTCTCTCCGTTCGTCGGCGTGTTGCTGCTCCTCACCGTGGCGTGGCTGTTGTTGCGCCGCGACGACGAGTCCCGCGCTTCGATCTTCCTCGCCAGCGCCCTCGGCTACCTCGCGATCCTCTCGTGGACGTCGCACAAGGAAGATCGCTTCGTGTACCCCGCCTTGGTGCTGCTCACCGTCGCCGGCGCGCCGCTCTTCATCGCGTGGCTGCGCGCGCAGACCGAGCCGCTCGTCGAAGGCCTCGGGTGGATCGCCATCGGCGCGGGAGTCGCCTTCTACCTCGCGACCTCTCCGCTCGACGTGCAGCGCAAAGAGCAGTTCCAGCTCATCGCGCGCAACGCCGAAGCGACCACCGGCCTCGTGGTGATGAACGAAGGGCTGTGGGGCGCGCCCGGCTACTTCTATCTGGGCAAGAACATCCCCTGGTGCCCGTGCGACTTTCCCCACGACGGCTGCTTCCAGGCGGCGGCTCGCGACGCTCGCTTCAACCGTGGCCTCTACTGGAGCAATGGCCCACGCGACGGCAACCGCGACGCGCAGACGCAGGCGGCGTTCGAAGCGGCCGGCTTTCACGTCGCCGCGCGCAGCGGTGCCGCGACGTGGTTCGAGCGCTGAAAAGAAAAATCCCCGAGGGTCGCTCGGGGATTTCAAGACTGCGTGAAGGACGGCCAGGACACACGCGAAGTAACGCTACCGTTGCTTCCTTCCGGACCTGGCGGGGTTCACGGCCCCGCGTTGCCCTGACCAGAATTCAATTGTGTGAACTTCATACCACGAGCGGAGAGGGTGGGATTCGAACCCACGGTACCCTTTCAGATACACACGCTTTCCAGGCGTGCGCCTTCAGCCACTCGGCCACCTCTCCCGGTTGCACCGGGTTGCTGCGAGCGGAGAGTTAAGGATTCGAACCTTAGATACCGTTACCGGTATGCCTGATTTCGAGTCAGGTGCCTTCGACCACTCGGCCAACTCTCCAGATACTTATTCAGATTTTTTCGCTGCTCTCAGCTCGGCGAAGAACGCCTTCAACATCGCGCTGCACTCGTCTGCCATCACGCCGCTGGTCACTTCGAGCCGGTGATTGAAGCGCGACTCCTGGGCGAGATTGAAGAGCGAACCGACCGCTCCTGCCTTCGGGTCCATCGTGCCGAACACCAGCCGCGTCACTCGCGATTGCACCAGCGCTCCGGCGCACATCACGCAGGGTTCCAACGTGACGTAGATGGTGACGTCGGTGAGCCGCCACGCTCCGACCGCTTGGGCGGCCTGCTGCATGGCGATGAACTCGGCGTGGGCGAAGGGGTCTTTGTCGATCTCGCGCCGGTTCATGCCGCGCCCGATGATCTGATCACCTTTCACCGCGACGGCGCCGACCGGCACCTCTCCCAACTTCGCCGCTTCGCGCGCCAGCGCGACGGCTTCACTCATGAAGTGAAGATCGATGCGCTCCCTGGAGGATTCGAACCTCCGGCCTTTGGATTCGTAGTCCAACGCTCTATCCAGCTGAGCTAAGGGAGCTTGTCCGACCCGACGAAAAACAACGTTGCCGTAAGTGCGGAGTGAGAGGGATTCGAACCCTCGATACCCTTACGAGTATACAGGTTTAGCAAACCTGCGCCTTCAGCCTCTCGGCCATCACTCCACAGCGAAATGACGAGACTTCCTGTCAAAGACCAACCAGCTGACTGCTGATCAAAACTGCGTACTGCGGAGCAGGTAGGATTCGAACCTACGGACACCTTTCAGCGTCTGCGGTTTTCAAGACCGCTGCCTTCAGCCGCTCGGCCACTGCTCCAGACGACGGCCCCTGCTCCAACACCATCCCACGACCCGCGTCCCACTCCCTGACGCGCGGGGCGCTCCGTACAGGAACGCGTTTTCGACTGCAAAGGGTTTTCGGGCACTCAGGTCGGGCGCAGTTCCTTCATGCCGCCCAGGTACGGCCAGAGCACCTCGGGCAGACCGACCGTGCCGTCCTCGCGCTGGAAGTTCTCGAGGATCGCCACGACCGTGCGACCGACCGCGAGGCCTGAGCCATTGAGGGTGTGCACCAGCTGCGGCTTCTCACCCGGGCCCGGGCGGAAACGGATCTTCGCGCGGCGCGCCTGGAAGTCGGAGAAGTTGGAGCAGCTGCTGATTCTCGCGGAACGCGTTCTGACCCGGCAGCCACACCTCGAGATCGAAGGTCTTCTGCGACGCGAAGCCCATGTCGCCCGTGCACAGCAGCGACACGCGGTGATGCAGCCCGAGCTTCTCGAGAATGTTGGTGGCGTCGGCGACCAGCGAGTCGAGCTCAGCCAGCGAAGTCGACGGGTGCGCGAACTTCACGATCTCGACCTTGTGGAACTGGTGCATGCGAATGAGGCCGCGCGTGTCCTTGCCCGCCGCTCCCGCTTCGGCGCGGAAGCAGGGGCTGAACGCGACGTACTTCACCGGCAACGCGCCCTCGAGAATCTCGTCGGCGTGGAAGTTGGTGATCGGCACCTCGGCCGTCGGAATCAGAAACAGCTCGCGACCGGTGGTGGTCTTGAACGCGTCGTCTTCGAACTTGGGCAGCTGGCCGGTGCCCGTCATCGCGTCGCGTGACACGAGGTAGGGAGGCAACAGCTCGGTGTAGCCGCGCTTCACGTGCTCATCGATCATGAAGCTCACCAGCGCGCGCTCGAGGCGGGCCAGGGCTCCCCTGGTGAACGCGAAGCGCGGGCCGCTCACCTTCACCGCGCGCTCGAAGTCGATCATTCCCAGCTTCTCGCCGACCTCGAAGTGCTGCTTCGGCGTGAACAGGAAGTTCGGCTTCTCGCCCCACGTCTTGACGACCTTGTTGCCGGTCTCGTCGGCGCCCACCGGAACGTCGGAGTGCGGCACGTTGGGCACCAGCATCATGGCGCCGTTGAGCTCTTCTTCGAGCGCCTTGAGCTTGCCCTCGACGTCCTTGATGACGACGCCGAGCTCCTTCATCTGCGCGGTCAGCTCGGGCGTGCGCTTGCTCGCGTCCTTCATCGCCTCGGAGCCCTTGTTGCGCTCCGCCTGCTTCGTCTCGAGCTCGCGGTACAGCTTGCTGCGGTCGGCCATCAACGTCTGGAATCGCGAGAGGTCGAGGGCTCCACCGCGCGTCTTCAACCGTTCGACGACCGCCTCGAAGTTCTTCGCGACTTCCTTCAGATCCAACACGACGGGTGCTCCTTGGGTGTCACTGGTTGATGTAGAGGATCTCGTCCTCGACCTGCTTCTTGTCCTCTGCGTCAGGACGCAGCTCCAGGTATTTCCTGAGAGCGGTCACCGCGTCCTTCTTCTTCTTCGCTTCCTTCAGCAGCATGCCGAGCTCACGCCACGTGTCGGCGTTCTCCGGCTCGGCGTGCACCGACTTGCGGTACCACTCGATCGCCTTCGGGTACTGGTTCTTCTCTTGATACGCGCGGCCGAGCTGGGCGTAGGCCTGCTTGAGATCGGGGTCGGCATCGAGCGCTTCCTGGTAGCTCGAGATCGCGCCCGACCAGTCTTCCATCTTCATCTGCGCGTCGCCGATCGCCACGCGCACCGCCTGACGGCTCGAGTCGAGCTTGAGCGCCTGCTGGAAGAACTCGACCGCCTTCTTGAAGTCGTTGCGGTCGAAGTAGATGCGGCCCATCGCCTCGAGCGCGTCGGCGTATTTCGGGTCGACGTCGAGCGCGAGCTTCAACTCGGCCAGCGCGTCGTCGCTCTTGCGCGCGTCGGCGAGAATGCGGCCGTACCAGTAGAGGTAGAGCGGGTTCTTGGAGTTGTAGTCGAGCGCGCGCTTCATCGCTTCGATGGCCTGCGTGTGCTCGCTCTTCGCGTTCTTCACGCGCGCCATGTAGAAGTTTGCGTCGGGGTGCGCGGGCTCGGCGACGAGCGCGGTGTTGAGCTGCGTGAGCGCTCCGTTGAGATCGCCCTTGTCGAACTTCACGGCGCCCAGCGTGACGATGATCTGCGTGTTCTTGGGTTCTGCTTCACGCGCCGCATCGAGCTCGGTGATCGCCTCGTCGAGGCGCCCCAGCTTCCACAGCGCTTCGCCGCGCTGCAGCCGGCCGCCGGGAATGCGCGGGTTCAGCTCGAGCGCCTTCTCGACCTGCGTGGCCGCGAGATCGAACTTGTTGCGCGCCAGCGAGACCTGCGACGCGCCGAGGTACGCGTCAGCCGAGAAGCGGTTCAGCTCGATGGCCTTCTTGAACTCGTTCTCGGCGCGGTCGAGGTTGCGCTCGTGCATCGCCAGCTCGCCCATGCCGACGCGCATCGCCGCGTTGTCGGGCGCCTGCGCGAGGCCCTGCTCGAGAATCGGCGCCGCCTCGTTGAAGCGACGGAACCGCATGTAGAGGCGTGAGAGGTAGAGATACGCGTCGATGATCTTCGGGTCGGAAGCGATCGCGCGCTTGTACGCGTCTTCGGCTTCCTTCGGCGTGTCGAGCTTGTCGGCCACGCGCGCCGAGAGGTACGCGAGCGTCGCGCTGCCGGGGAAGCGCGTGTTCGCCGCCGTCATCACCTGCGTCGCCTCGTTCATCTGGCCGAGCAGAATCAGTGTCGACAGGTAGCCCTCGGTCAGCTCGAGGCTGTCGGGCTGCGCCTTGAGCGCCGCGTTGAACAGCGGAGCGGCCTTCTCGGGCTGATTCAGCTCGGCGTACGCGTGGGCGAGCCGGCCGTTGGTGAACGCGTTGTTCTTGTCAGCGGCCAGCGCTTCTTCGAACAGCGGCACGGCGTCGTTGAGCTTGCCCTGTGCGACCAGCACCTCGGCCTTGAGCGCGAGCGCCTTGCCGAGCACCGACGGAGCGAGCGACTTGCGCGAGTCTTCAGCCAACGCCTTCTCGAGCAGCTCACTGCCGCGATCGATTTCCTTGCGGCGGATGATCGCGATCTCCGCGAGCTCGACTGCCGACGCGAGGTGACCCGGGTCGGCTTCGAGCGCCTCGTTCAAGCGGCCCGCGGCTTCGTTGAACTCGTTCTGCGCCTTGTGAATCAGACCGAGCGCGTGCAGCGCCTTGGCGCTCTTGGGGTCCTTCTTGAGGATCGCTTCGAACTCGCCCTTGGCCTGTGCCGGCTGCTTCTTGAGCAGGTAGGCCTCGGCGCGCAGGAAGAGCGACTCGAGATCGTCGCTGTCGCGCGCCACAGCGTCGGCGATGGACGCCAGCGCGGCGTCGGCGTCTTTCGCGCTCAGCGCGGCCGACGCTTCGGTCTTCAGCACCTCGGGGTGCTTCTCACCGAGCAAGCGCACGTTCACCAGCTCATCGCGCGCCTGCTGCAGCTCGCCGGGGTCGGCCTTGCCGTACTTGCGATCGAGGTAGAAGACCGCCTGGCACCACACCGCGCGCGCCTCGGGGTATTCCTTGATCGCCAGCGCCTGCGACGCCGATTCCTTCGCCTGCTTGTACGACTTGAACGTGTCCTGCTGGAACGCCTTGCGCGCCACCGTGAGGTAGCCGAACTCGCGCGTGTCGGGCTTCACCTTGGCGGGGAAGAGCACCTTGAGGCCGAACCAGCCGTACGGCGTCGCGACGCCGAGCACCACGCCGGTCGCGACGATGCCCGCGATCAGCACGCCGAGAATGATCCACGGCAGGCGCTTCTTGAAAGGAACCGGTTCCTTGCTCTGCACGACGGCGACCGCCGCCATGCGACCTTCGTAGAGCTGCTTCAGCCGGTCCATCGACGGGCCGCGCTGATCATCGACTTGCGGCAACTGCGCCTGCGTCTGGCTGCGCGCCGGCGCTTCCATCAGCCGCGAGATCACCGCCTGGAACGCGGGCTCGGTGCCGATCGCCTGCCAGCTCTGCGCGTCGAGCGAGACCTCTTCGTTGCCGAGGAGTTGCCCGTCCTCGAGCATCTTGACGATCACCGCTTCTTCGAACGGGCCGAAGACCTTGCCGCTGCGGCGCTTCACGTGGAAGCGGCGCACCGAGAGCACTTCGTCGGGCTTCGCTCCGGCGTCCTTCGCCTGCTTGTCGATGAACGACAGCATCTCGAGGCCATCGACTGGACCGGCCGGGCCCTGGGTCTGCGGCAACGGCGCGCTCAGGTCTGCTTCGAGATCGTCAGTGGGCCTCGACGACGACTGGGCTGCTCCAGCACCGCCCGTCGGGTCGAACTCGAGATCGCCACCACCACCGCCGAAGTCGACTTCACCAAAACCCATCGGCTGCGCGGGCGGAGGTGGAGCTGCAGCGGGCGCGGGAGGCTGCGCGAAGTCGAACCCACCGGACGTCGGCGGAGGCGGCGCAGCGTCGAACTCGAAGCCACCACCCGCAGGTGCCGGAGGCGCGGGCGCTTCGGCGAAATCGAAACCTCCGCCCACCGGAGCAGGCGCAGGTGCTTCGGAGAAATCGAAGCCGCCACCGACCGGAGCAGGCGCGGGCGCTTCGGAGAAGTCGAAGCCACCACCGACCGGAGCGGGTGCGGGCGGAGCGTCAAAGCCGAAGCCCGAATCGGAAGCAGGTTCCGCCAGATTCGAACGTGGCGCTGCTGCTCGACGAAGGCAGAGGCACCGCCGTCGGGTCGTACTCGGCCGGGTCAGCGCCGTACCCATTGTTGCCGGGCAGCGGAACCGCGGAACCCGGGCTGCTGCCGCGCGACTTCGGAAGCGGGGGAGGCGCGCCACCCGGCAGCGGAATGCCACCGCCGCTCGACGCACGACCGCCGGGCAGGGGAATGCCGCCACTCGACGGAGACGAAGATGCACCTGGCAGCGGAATGCCACCGCCGCTCGACGCACGACCGCCGGGAAGCGGAATGCCGCCACTCGACGGAGACGACGAGGCGCCGGGCAACGGAATGCCTCCGCCCGACGGGCGAGGTGCCGCGCCGCCAGGGAGAGGAATGCCTCCGCCGGCTGACGCACGCGGAGCGCCACCCGGGAGTGGAACTGCGCCGCGCGCAGGCTGCGTGTGAGGCGCTTCGTAGGCAGGCGCGAGGCTCGTCGCGCCTTCATTGCCGGGCAACGGCACTGCGCCGTCGTCCCAGCTGTTGCTCGGAGGCTGGTACGCGGGAGCGAGCGAGGTCGACGCCTCGTGCACACCGGCACCCGGGAGCGGAATGCTGGCGGTGCGTGCTTCATAGGCACCGGTGGGCGCGTCACTGCCCATCTCGAGATCGACTCCGGCGGGGCCGGGGAGCGGAACGTCACCGACGCGCGTGGCTTCGTCTTCCCAGCTCTGCGCCTGCGGCTTGGCTGCACTGATGCCGGGCAGCGGCACGGCGGTCGACGACGCTGAACGCATCGCGGGCAAGCGCACGTTGGTGGGCGGCGCGGCGACGGTGGTGGCTCCGGGAATGCCCGAAGCTCCGGGCAACGGCACACTGCCCACGCGGGTGGCTTCCTCTTCCCACGCCTGTTTCTGGGGCTGCGCGGCGCTCAGACCGGGCAGCGGCACCATGCCCGAACCCGACGACGCAGGCGGCGGCTTGACGGGGAAGATGTTCTGGCAAGTCGGGCACTTGATGCGTGCTCCCCCGGCCGGGATCTTCTTGTCGTCGATGTTGAGGATGGAGCTACAGGACGGGCACGAGACCTTCATGCGTCTCCTCGCAAATGAGGGCGCGACGCTACTACCGAGAAGTGCACCTGTAACTGAGAGCTTTCGGGGAGTTGGACTGGATGTTGAGTTGAATGACGGTCGATTCGAGCCGTGTTAGGTGCCGCGCGCCCCATGGCTTCCCCGAAGCTCAGCATCGTCATTCCCGTCTACAACGAGGAGTCCATCGTCGAGCAGGCCGCGGCCGAGCTCACGGCGGGCCTCGACGCTCGCGGTTGGGACTACGAGATCATCTTCGCGGAGAACGGCTCGCGCGATCGCACTCAGGAAATTCTCGAGCGCATGACGAAGGCGAACTCGCGCCTTCGGTGGTTCCACAGCGAGCGACCGAACTACGGCGTGGCGCTGAAGCTCGGCATCCAGATGGCGAAGGGCGAGATCGTGATCTGCGACGAGATCGATCTCTGCGATCTCGTCTTCTACGACGCCGCGGTGCCGCCCCTGCTGCGTGGTGAGGCCGATCTCATCGTCGGTTCGAAGGCCGCGCGCGGCGCGAGTGATCAGCGCCCCATCGTTCGTCGCGTCGCGACGCGTCTGCACAACGGCCTGCTGCGCGTGGCGCTCGGCTTCAAGGGCACCGACACGCACGGCCTGAAGGCGTTCCGCCGCGAGCGCTTGATGCCGGTGATCGAACGCTGCGTGGTCGACATGGACGTGTTCGCTTCCGAATTCGTGGTGCGCGCGTGGCGCGAGAAGCTCGACGTTCGCGAGATTCCGATTCAGCTCCACGAGAAGCGTCAGCCCTCGATTCATCTCTTCAAGCGCGTGCCCAACGTGCTCAAGAACGTCGCGCGGCTGGTGTACGTGATCCGCGTGCGCGGAGAGTGACGTGAGCCTGCCGCGCCTCGCCGCGGTCTCCGTCGATCTCGATTCGCTGCCGCACTACTGCCGCATTCAGGGGCTCGAAGAGTCGGCGCTCGACGAACGCGCGCTCGCGCTCGTGGCCGACAAGGCGATCCCCCGGTTGCTCGAGCTGTTCTCGAACGCAGGCATGCCGGCGACGTTCTTCGTGATCGGCTCCGATGTCTCGCAGCCAGGCATGAAGCGCGCGCTGAGCGACGCACACGCGGCCGGTGTCGAGCTCGCTTCGCACAGCTTCTCGCACGACTACGAGATCTCGCGGTGGAACGCCGACGCCATCGCTGCCGATCTCCTTCGGTGCGAGAGCGCGCTCGCTGAACTCGGAGTGACGGCGAAGGGTTTCCGCGCGCCCGGCTACACGCTGACGCCGGCGTTGCTGCAGGCCGTCGCTGCGCGTGGGTACGAGTACGACTCGTCGACGTTCCCGGCCACTCCCTATTACCTGGCGAAGGCGTCGGTGATGGGCGCGCTCGCTGCGCTTCAGCGGCCGTCGCGCGCGATCCTCGATTCACCGCGCGTGTTGCTCGCTCCGCGTGTGCCGTATCGACCGGCGCTCGCGAACCCGTACTCGCGCGGCGACGCGCCGTTGCTCGAGCTGCCCATGAGCGTGGCGCCCATCACCCACGTGCCCTTCATCGGCACCTTCGCCACCGCGATGCCGTGGCCGCTGGTCGAGCTGACGTTCCGCTCGTTCAAGCGCGACGCCTTCTTCAACTTCGAGCTGCACGCCATCGACGTGCTCGACGCGACCGACGGCGTGCCCGAGGCGCTCGTACGGCAGCAGCGCGATCTGCGCGTGCCGGTTCGCGTGAAGATGGAACGTCTCGGCAAGCTGTTCGGCTGGCTGGGCGACGATCGCGAGCGCGTCACGGTGCTCGAGGCTGCGAGACGCCTGCGCTCGGTGGTGTAGGGTCCAAAACGGGAATGGCCGAGACTCTCGGGCGCTACAAATTGCTGCGGCTGCTCGCGACCGGCGGCATGGGCGAGGTCTTCCTCGCGCGCCAGGAAGGGCCCGCTGGCTTCACCAAGACGGTGGTGATCAAGCGCATCCTCCGGCACCTCGCGAACGATCAGAACTTCATCGATCTCTTCCTGAACGAGGCACGCCTCGCCGCGCAGCTGCAGCACGCACACATCGCGCAGGTGTTCGGCCTCGAGCACGAGGGCAACACCTGGTTCATCGCCATGGAGTACGTGCACGGGCGCTCACTGCGCGACGTGATCGGCTCGGCGAAGCAGAAGGGCTTCAAGATTCCCCCGCGCATCGCGGCGCGCCTCGCATCGCAGGCGTTGCAGGGCCTGCACTTTGCGCACGAGCTCACCGACGAGCGCGGCAAGCCGCTCGGAATTCTCCATCGCGACGTGAGCCCCGAGAACCTGCTGGTGTCGTTCGCGGGCATGGTGAAGCTGGTCGACTTCGGCATCGCGCGCGCGATGAGCGGGAGCACGGCCCGGGTCGGTCGCCCGCGCGGCAAGCTTTCGTACATGGCGCCCGAGCTGACCTTGCCCGGAGCGACCATCGATCGCCGCGTCGACGTCTACGGCCTGGGCGTGGTGCTCGCCGAGGCGCTCACGCTCGAGAAACCGAACGAAACGCCGCGCTCGCTCGAAGCCGCGCAGGCCCCGCGCGCAGGGTGGACGGCAGACCCCACGCTGCCCAAGGGGCTCAACGACATTCTCGCGCGGGCGCTCAGCCCCGAAGCCGAGGGCCGCTTCTCGTCGGCGATGGCGATGAGCGAAGCGCTCGAGAGCTGGCTGGTGTCGAGCGCGCAGACCGTCGTGCCCGGAGACATCGTCGGTTTCCTCGAGGCGCTCTACGGCGCCGAGGCGATGGACGTGAACGCCGGCGTGGCGATGGGTGAGGGCGCTCCGTCGATCACCAACGTGCTGTCGCCGCGCACGGCGGGCACGCAGCCGCTGAGTCTTCCGTCGCTGCAGCCGGTCCGCGTCCCCCACGAGCCGCTGCTCACGCCGCCACCGGATGATCGCAAGCAGCTGGTGCTCTCGGTGGTGGTGGGTTCCGTCACCGCGTTGTTGATCGGCTTCGTGCTGTTGCTCGCGCTGTGGCCGCGGACGGTGCAGGTCACTCCGGTGCCGCTGCCGACGGAGGCATTGATCGCAGTGCGGCCGCCGCCACCGGTGAAGGACTCGGGGACCGACGAACTCATCGTGCAGACGCGCGTCGAGTTCGCCGAAGACGGAGTCGACGCGGGCGCGGAGCCCATTCGCAAGCCGCCGCCGGTGATCAAGAAGGCCAAGCCGGGCAGGGTGACGGTGCGCGTGAACCCGTGGGCCGAGGTGCTCTACGGAGGCAGGTCGCTGGGCACGACGCCCATTCCGCCCGTCGAAGTTCCGGCCGGCACCGCGACGTTCACGCTGCGCAACACGCAGCTCGGCGTCAGCCGCAAGGTGAGCGTGAAGGTGCCCGCGGGAGGCAACGTGGTGCTGAAGGCAGACCTGTTCAAGAAGTGAGGAGCCCGACTTGAGCGCCTCACGCTGGCATCTGCTGGTCACCACGCCGGGCGCGTCGTGGAGCGTCGAACTCGCGAGCGGCAAGAGCTCCATCGTCGGGCAGTCGGAAGACGTGGCGGTCTCGATTCCCGGTGCGCGGTTGACCGATCGCCATCTCTCATTGCTGCCGCGCGAAGAGGGCGTCGTCGTCGAGCCGCTGCGCGGTGGCGGCGAGACGTTGATCAACGACGTGCCGATCGCCACGCAAGCTGTGGTGCGATCGGGTGACGAGGTCGCGGTCGGTGACGCGCGGCTGATCTTCTCTCAGCTCACGCTGGAGCGGCCCGGCGGCGCGCGCATCACGTCGGAAGACGAGTTCATGCACCGGCTCGACGAGGAGTCGCGTCGCGCGCACGGCAAGCGGCCGCTGGGCCTGGTGCTCGTCTCGTCTCCGCACCTGAACGTGGCCGCGCGGCAGGCCCTCACGAGGCGCGTGCTCGATGAAGTGGCCAACGTCGACACGGTGCCGTGCATCGGGCAGCTGTCGATCGATCTGCTCGCGGTGAGCCTGCCGGAGGCCTCTGACGGCCAGCTGGACGAGCTCTTCGCGCGCCTGCCGCAGATGGTGGGCCCGCGCGCGCAGGTGACCTCGGCGCGCGCGCCGCTCCACGGCTTCGACGCTGAAGCGCTGCTGGGCGAGTGTTTCGACGTGCTGCTCGGCGCGGGTGCGCGCGCGGAGCCCGTCTTCACCGACCCGGTGATGGTGCGTCTGGGCGCGCTCGCGGAGCGACTGGCCGACGACGAAGGCGCGGTGTGCCTGGTCGGTGCGTCTGGTTCGGGTCGCCGCACGCTCGCCGAGTTGATCGCGCGCACTGCGGGTCATCGACTCAACACGACTCCGCGCGGGGCCGACTGGGCGCTGCTCACCGACGCCGATCGCCTCGCGCGTGGGCAGCTCGAAGCGGTGCTCAAGAACGCGCGCGCCCGCGTCATCGCGACCGCCACGCGAGTGCCTGCGGGTGATCACTTCGCGCACACCATCGAAGTGCCGCCGCTGTCGGCGCGCGCGGAAGACGTGTTGCCCCTCGCCGAACACTTCGTGTCGCGTTTTCGCGCCGCCGTCGGTCGTCCACGGCTCACGCTCAGCCCCGAAGCGCGCGCGCTGCTGCAGGCGTGGCACTGGCCGGGCAACGTGCGCGAGCTGGTGAACGTGCTGTTTCGTGCCGCGCGCGCGACGGCGCGCGACGAGATCGGCCGCGACGCGCTCCCGCAGCGGCTCTCGGGTGACACCGAGTCGGGCCACTTCCGTGGAGCGATGGCGGCCGCCGAGCGCGAGCTGCTGCTCGATACCCTCGCGCGCACGCGCTGGAACGTGACGGCTGCAGCGACGCGTCTGGGCATGCCGCGCAGAACCATCGTCCACCGCATGGCGAAGCTCGGCCTCAAGCGGCCCGCGCGCTGACTCAACTGCCGTGCCTCGGCGCGAGCTTCGTAATAGGGAGCGCGCCATGCGATTGCTCCTGTTGCTCTCGATTCTCGTGACCGCTGCTGGTTGCGGCGCGATGGCTGGCGGCGCGTGTTCCGGCGAAGGCGCGCAGCAGTGCGCGGGCTCGAGCGTGCTGCTGGTCTGCGAGAACTCGAAGTGGAACTCGTACGCCTGCCCGACGTGCGCCGGCTCGACGTGCAACTGGAAGGGCGCCGCGAACGGTGACGCCTGCCCGCACGCCGCCGAGACGCAGGGCACCTGCAACCTCGATGGGCGCGTCGTCAGCTGCTACTGGTCGTCGACCGCCGACGCTGGCGTGTTCGTCGAGTCGGCGTGCCCGGCGTGCATGGCCGGCAAGTCGCTCGAAGAACTCGGCAAGTGCAGCCCGCAGGGACGTTGCGCGTGCAACTGATCGAGCTCTTCAGAACGCTGACGTCGTTCTCGCCGCCGCGCACCGATCTGCGCACCGCTCCGTGGGACACGTTCTGCGACTGGGCCATCTCGCAGGGGCTGGCTCCGCTCGCGGCGTACAACCTCGAGTATCGGCTCGGCGCGGCCACCATTCCTGAATGGGTGCGCCACCGTCTGCTCTCGCTCTACCAGGGCAGCGCGAACGACAACGTGATGAAGCTGGTGAACCTGAAGCGCGCCATCGACGATCTCGAGGGCCGCACCATCGCGCTCGTTGGCGGTGCGTCGTTCGCCGAGAGTCTCTACCCGCACGTTGCTTTTCGCCCGGTGATCGACGTTCGGCTCGCGGTGCCGCCCGGTGATGTCGAACCGCTGGTGGCGTGGCTGCGTCGCTCCGAGTTCAAGGCGCTGGAGCTCACGGATCCCTGCGGTGCTTCGAAGGTGCTGTCCGACACGCGCACCACGATCTTCGTGCACGGGGCGCTCGTGAATTCGCCGGCCGAACACGCGGGCATTCTGTCGCGCTCGCAGTCGATGCGGGCGTTCGGCCCCTCGGCGCGTCGCCTCGATCCCGAAGACGCGCTGCTGGTGCACTGCCTGCTGATCGCGCGCGCGGGCTTCGACGTGCCGATGCTGGAGTTCATCGATCTGCGCGAGCTGGTGCTCGGTGCTCCGTCGATGGGCGGGCCGTACGGGCGCACGCTCGACGCGGCGATCGTCGCGTCGCGCGCGAAGACGTGGAAGGCCGAACGCGCGCTGTGGGGTGCGTTGAGCGTCGTCGAGCGGTTGTGGCCCGAGACGGCCGCGGCGATTTCTCCCCTGAAACCGGACTTGAACGTGCTGGTGCGCGAGACCCTGGAGCGGCTCGTTGTGCGTCCCGCGGCTGAGATCGGCCGAACCGAAGGGCTCAAAGGCGAAGAGGTCGTTCGCTCGCTCCTCGCGGGAGACTGAGCTACACACTTCCGACCGATGAGCAGCGCCGCCGTCGACGCCACCAGCCCTTCCACGCCGCGCCCGCCCCTGATCCTCGCGGCCTTCCGCGCCATTCGCGTGAAGCAATGGACCAAGAACGCGGTCCTCCTCGTGCCGTTGCTGTTCGCCAAGAGCCTGTTCGCCGATGGTCTGGCGCTCAAGGCCGGCCTGGCGGTGCTCGCGTTCTCGCTGCTCGCCAGCGGCGTGTACGTGGTGAACGACTGGGTCGATCGCGAGAAAGATCGGCTGCACCCCGAGAAGAAGAAGCGCCCCATCGCCGCCGGTCACCTCGGGCTGGGCGGGGCGATCGCCATCGTGATCGTCTGCTGGTCGATCGCCGGCACGCTGGGCTGGTGGGTCGGTACTCCGTTCCTCGGAGTACTCGGCAGCTACCTCGCGCTGCAGGTCGTCTACACCGCGGGCGTGAAGCACATGGTGTTGCTCGACATCATGGCCATCGCGCTGGGCTTCATCTTGCGCGTGGTGGCGGGTGCCGTGGCGATCGACGTCGTGGTGTCGAACTGGCTCTTCCTCTGCACGCTGCTCGGAGCGCTCTTCCTCGGCTTCGCCAAGCGCCGCGCTGAGCTGTCATCGCTCGAAGACGCGTCGGCGCATCGCGCGAACCTCGCTGACTACACCGTGCCGTTGCTCGACCAGATGATGAGCATCTGCGCGGCGTGCTGCATTCTCGCGTACGGCCTGTACACGGTGTCGAAGGAAACGGTGGAGCACGTCGGCAGCGACAAGCTGAAGTTCACCATCCCCTTCGCCGTGTACGCGGTGTTCCGCTACCTGTTCTTGATTCACAAGCGCGGCGCCGGCGGCTCTCCCGAGAAGGTGCTGCTGAGCGACGTGCCGATGATGATCGACACCGCGCTGTTTCTCGGTGTCGCCGGGTGGGCGCTGTACATGAAGTGAAGTGAGCAGCGCTCTTAGCCGCGGCCGTGATCGCGACCGCGCGCCTGCGTGCCGAGCACTGCCGTGAGACCGCGCTGCTCGGCCGCTGCGTTGCGAATCAGCCCGGCGATCTGACCGACCTCGCGAATCCATTCGACCGCGCGCGGGCCGAGACCCGAGAAACTCACCGCGAGAATCGGCGGCTGTTCGACGCGACCCAACCAGTAGTCGAGGATCTCGTGACGCTCGGGTGGGTTCACCGGCGCCAACCGCTTCACCTCACGCTCGAGCAAACGTGAGAGCGCGCTGGGCAACTTCGCCGCCCACTTGTTCACCGTGAGCATCGGTCGCCACGCCCAGTCGGCGCGCGCCACGCCCTCGCTCGGGCTGTACACGCCGTGCCCGTCGACGGTGAGCACCTGATCAGGCGGAAAGCGGGGCACCGGGTCCCACACGCCGCACAGCAACGCTGCGAGGCCGTGGTGCTTGCGCGGCTGCCCCCAGAACGCGCGTCGATAGAGATCGGCGCGGTGATCGTCGGCGTACGGGTAGTCAGGGTCTTCGAGCATCAACCCGAGGTGGAACGTCTCTTCCCACGGGCCGGCGAAGCCCGAGTACTGCTGCATCACCATCCACCCGCCGGAATCGCGGAACCACTCGTGGAACAGCAGGCGGTAGAGCGCCTGATTCCAGCGCTCGTCTTGGAGCCCGAAGAAGCTCTCGCCGGCGTTGTTGTCCTGCACCAGCTCCAGCAGCACGCGCGTCTCTTCGTCGTTCAGGTGCTGCAGCAGGTGATCGATCGCCGGGCCGGAATCGACCACGCCCAGCTCGAAGGCAGGAAACACGACCTCCTGGAGGAAGAGATCGTTGGTGGGGCGGAGCACGACTTCCATGGAACGGCGCGAAGCGTAGCTTCGGTCAGGCCTTGCCGTCTTCGCTGGAGATCAACGCGTAGATGGCCTCAGCCGTGTCGGCCGTGAGGATCGCGTCGCGCAAGGAGTCGCTGCGGAACAGGCGGCTCACCTTCGAGAGCGCCTTCAGGTGCACGCCAGCGGAATTCTCCGGCGCCACGAGAGCGAAGAAGAAGTGCGCCGGCTTGCCATCGCGCGCTTCGAAGTCGACGCCTTCCCGCGAGACGCCGAAGCAGGCGACCAGCGAGCTCAGCTCAGACAGACGCCCGTGGGGGATCGCGACGCCCTTCTCCATGCCGGTGGAGCCGATCTTCTCGCGCTCGCTCAGCACTTCGTGAATGCGATTCGCGGGAATGTGGGGGGCCGTCTTCGCCAGCGCCGTCGCCAATTCCGCAATGACATCGAACTTCGACCGAGCCGTGAGCTTCGGTACGACAGCGTCGAGCTTGAGGAACTCGGTAATGCGCATTCGCCGCGGCCTGTACCCGAGCCCCTAATTTGCCGCAAGGCTGGGAAGCGTCGAGGCGAATGGATTTGGAAGGAAGCGTGGAGCAGGTAGCGTGCGCGTCGTGAAGCGCAGGCCGGTCGTGCTCGTACTCGCGTTGACTGCCTGCGTCAGGGCCAGCATCGCTCCCGCGACCCGCGTCGAGCCGCCTGCGCCCGTCGCTCCTGTCCCCGTCGTCGAGGTCGCTCCGGTCGCGCCTGCGCCGCCTGCGGTGAAGAAGCCCGACGTCGAGCAGCTGATCAGCAAGATGACGCTCGAAGAGAAGGTCGGCCAGCTGATGATGGTCGGCTTCGCGGGCAAATCAGTCGACCCCGCCATCACCGATCTGGTGCGCGGCTACCGCGTCGGCGGCGTCTGCCTTTTCGGCCGCAACGTCGCGTCAGCCACGCAGATCGCCCAGCTCAACGACGACGTGCGTGCGCTGTTGGCCGACTCGGTGCCGCCGTTCATCGCCGTCGATCAAGAGGGCGGCAACGTGGTGCGCATTTCCGACGGCAACCTGGTGCTGCCCGGCAACATGGTGCTCGGAGCAGCGCGTCAGCCCGAGCTCGCCTACGAAGCCGGCCGCGCGCAGGGAGAAGATCTGAAGCGCCTGGGGTTCAACATGAACCTCGCGCCGGTGCTCGACGTGAACAGCAACCCGCAGAACCCGGTGATCGGCCTGCGCGCGTTCGGCGACGACGTGAAGCTGGTCAGCGATCTCGGCGCGAGCTTCGTTCGCGGCCAGCAAGACTCGGGGATCATCTCGGTCGCCAAACACTTCCCGGGACACGGCGCGGTCGACGCCGATTCACACAAGGCGCTGCCCATCGTTCGCGCTCCGCTGCGTGAGGTGCGTCGCCAGCTGCTGCCCTTCGAAGAGGCGATGAAGGCGGGCCTCGATGGTCTGATGACCGCGCACATCGCGACGCCCGCGCTCACCGGTGACGAAGTGCCCGCCACGCTCTCGCGCCGCGTGCTGGGCGGCGTGCTGCGCGACGAGCTGCAGTTCGAAGGCGTGGTGATCACCGACGAGCTCGAGATGGACGCCATCGATCACCGCTACGGAGTGGGACGCGCCGCGGTGATGGCGGTCAACGCCGGAGCCGACATGGTGCTCATCCCCTGGCGGCTCGAGAAGAAGGAAGAAGTGTGGATGGCGCTGCTCGACGCCGCGCGCAGCGGAGAGATCCCGACCGACCGTCTCAACCGCGCCGTGCGCCGCATTCTGACGGCGAAGGTGAAGCGCGGAGTCTTCGAGCCGCTGCCTCCGCTCGAGGAACGGCTGGCGAAGCTCGGAGAGAAACGTGAACTCGCGCTGCGCATCGCGCAGGCCGGCGTCACCCTGATCCGCAACGAGCCGCGCGTGTTCCCGCTCAAGGCGCAGAAGGTGGCTGTCATTTCCGCCGAGTCGACGCTGGTGAGCGCGCTCGAGAAGCGCATTCCCTCGCTGGTGAGCATGGTGGTGCCCGCGATTCCGACCGATGCGTCTCGCGATGCGTTGAAGCGTCAGGCGCGCGCGCTCGCCGCGAGCGCCGATCTCGTGGTGGTCGGCGTGGTGAATTCGCGTCAGCTCGAGCTGGTGACCAACGCCGCGCTCTCGGGGAAGCCCGTGGTCGCGGTGGTGATGGGCGCTCCGTACCTCGCGAGCCAGGTGCACGAAGCGCGAGTGGTGCTGGCGACCTACTCGTATCGCGACACGGCGACCGAAGCCGCCGCTGCCGCGTTGTTGGGTGAGAAGGGCACTCCGGGGAAATTGCCTGTGTCGCTTCCCCGCCTGCCCTTCGGCCACGGGCTCAACCCCGTGGGTACGTTCGCGGTCTCGCCGGCTGCTCCACAGCTCGGCGCGACGCGCTGAACCTCAGCTGATCAAGTTCCGACCAGCGACTTCTTCTCGACGCCCGACGCCTCGATGAGACCGATGGTGCCGTCCTTGCGGTGGTACACGACGTTCATCTCCATCGTGGTGGAGTTGGTGAACACGTAGAAATCGTTGTTCATCAGATCCATCTGCATGATGGCTTCTTCGATGCCCATCGGGTGCGCGAGGAACTCGTTGGTCTTCACGATCTTCTGGGCCGACGCTTCGGTGATCTCACCGGTGCCGTGACCTTCGAAGACCTTGTGGCGCACCTTCATCTGCTCCACGTATTCCTGACGGTGGTGCACGCGCTCGCGGCCGTGGTGGTGCTTCAGCTTCTCCTTCCAGCGCTTCAGCTGCCGCTCGATCTTGTCCATCGCGAGATCGATCGACGCGTACATGTCTTCGCTGCGCTCCTTGCCGCGCAGCAAGAACGTGCCGGAGTGGATGCTGATGTCGGCGTGGTGGAGGTGGCGTTCGAGCGACAGAACCACGTGCGCTTCAGTCGCCTTGTCGAGGTACTTGTTCACGCGCTCGACCTTTTCCCGAGCGTAGTTCTTCAGTGAGTCAATCGGGTCGAGGTGCCGAAACGTGATGTTGAGCTGCATTCGTCGTCCTCCTTGGGTGAGTGTCGCAACGGTAACACCGTGAGCGGCACCGGGATGCCCGAATCACATGATCCGGGGATCAACTTCTCGTCGTTGCGCGCGCGACCCACGTGCGGATCACCGCGCGTTCTGCTTCTCCGAGATTCAGCAAGCGGGTGGTGAACCCTCCGACTCTCGCGGCCATCACTCTTCCAGCCGCATGCAACTGCGTCACGTGGCCTTCGAACGAGAGCACCAATTCAACCTGCGTGCCGGGCACCACGCGCTCGGCGGTGTGAATGAAGAGCGCGTCGGTCTGCCAGTTGTGCTCGAGGTCGTGCGTGAACGGGCGCGCGTCGCCGGTGCGCAGCGAGAGTTGAATCGAGAGTGAATGCCCGCGGTTGGTGATGCGCGCGTGCGGCGGCGGCTCGAGCGCGGGCAGCGGCGGCGGAGCAGGCGGTGAGCTCGCCGGCGCGCGGAACTGCCGCTCGATTTCGACCATGCGTTCCGACAGCGCGAGAAATGCGTCTTCACACGCCAGACGCAATTCAGGCGTGGTGTCGGGCGGCAGCCGGCCCGGCACGTAGCGAAACACCAGCGCGAAGAACGCCGCGCGCCACGTGTCGCGCGAGCTCCCAGTCGGCACCTTGAACACTTCGTGCGAGGGGCGATCGTGAATCGACGAGAGCCAGTCGCGAATCTGCGCGGTGGTCTCCATCTGGGCGCGGGTGGCGTCGTTGGCGGTGACGGGCGTCGAGAGCACCTTCTGCAGCTCCGGCATTTCGCGGAGCGGCACGAACTTCTTCCCGTCGACGGAAACCGCGCGCACGTCGAGCAACTTCCCGCGCACGTGCAGATTGCGGATCACTTCCAGGCCGATCGGCCCCAGCACGCGCGCCTCACTGTCGGCGAGCCAGTACTCTGAACTCATTCGCTCTCCCGCCCTCTGCGCTGCGCGCAGGGACGGCTCCTTCGTCGCCGGTCGTGCGGGCTCGCTGGGCTCACGCTTTTCGCCCCGGAGCCTCGAGGGCCGCGCGCACCAGGTTCTGCACGTCGAGCGGGTGAATGGGCTTGGCGAGAAACCCGTGCGCGCCGGCTTTCAACGCCTGCTGCACGAGCGCCTCGGTATCGAGCGCCGACATCACCAGCACGCGCGAGCGCTCGGCGATTCGCGTCAGCACGTCGAGCCCCGACTTACCGGGCATCATCAGATCCAACAGCACCACCGCGGGCGGCTTCTCGCGCGAGACGATCGACAGCGCCGCGTCGCCAGAATCGGCTTCGCGAATGTCGCACGGCACGTCGCTCAAGGCGTCGCGCACCATCGTGCGGATGAGTTGATCGTCGTCGACGACGAGGACCTCGGGATTCATGGTGACCTCCGCATCAGGAGCCTCGGTGACCCGAAGCGGGCCACGCGAGGCAGTGTTTCAGAAGTACTTCTTGCGCTTGCTCGACGGCAACACGCCGAGCACTTCGCGATACTTCGCCACGGTACGCCGCGCGATCTCGATGCCCTGGGCCTTCAAGAGCTCGACGATCTTCTGATCGGAGTACGGGTTCTTGGCGTTCTCGGTGCTGACCAGCTGCTTGATGTGGTTCTTCACCGCTTCACTCGCGATGTCGTCACCACCGGTGCGCGCGATCGACGAGTTGAAGAAGTACTTCAGCTCGAAGATGCCCTGCGGCGTGTGCACGTACTTCGCGGTCGTCACGCGGCTCACCGTCGACTCGTGCATGCCGATGTCTTCGGCCACGTCGCGCAAGATGAGCGGCTTCAGGTACGCGATGCCCTTGTCGAAGAACTCGCGCTGGAACTTCACGATGCTCTCGGTCACCTTGTGAATGGTGCGCTGGCGCTGCTGAATCGACTTCAGGAGGAACTGCGCCGAGCGCATCTTCTCCTGCACGAATTCCTTCTGCTTCGGGTTCAACGCGCCGTTGCGCAGCGCGCGGCGGTACGCATCGGACACGCGCAGCTTCGACAGACCGTCGTCGTTCAACACCACGTGGTACTCGTCGCCCACCTTGTGGATGAAGACGTCGGGCGTGATGTGCTGCGCCTCTTCGCCCGAGTAGTTGCGGCCGGGCTTGGGGTCCAACTTGGTGAGGAGCTTGCTGGCGGCGATCACCTCGTCGAGCGTCACCTTCAGATCGCGCGCGATCGCCGGGAGGTTCTTCGATTCCAGCAGCTTCATGTGCTTCTTGATCATCGTCTGGAGCAGCGGCGCGGCCGGCTCCTTCATCGCCTGCACCTGAATCAGCAGGCACTCGAGCAGATCGCGCGAGCCGCAGCCCACCGGGTCGAGATGTTGAATCTTGCGCAGCGTGCGCGTGCCCACCGCCATCGGCACGTCGGCCTCGTTGCACAGGCGAATGAGTGGATCGCCCTCGACGTCGGGCAGCTTCAAGTACCCGTCGTCGTCGAGGTTGCCGATGATCAGCTCGGCGATGCGGCGCTCGGCGTCGTTCATGCGGAGGCCCGACAGCTGATCCATCAGCCGGTCGTAGAGGTCCTCCTTCTTCACCATGTTCGCTTCGAACGACGGCAGGTCTTCGAGATCGACGTTGCCCTTGTTCGACGGCGTGGTCGGCTCGTTGAACTGGTAGCTGTTGAGATACGCGTCCCAGTCGATCTCGGCAGGGCCGTCGGCCGGCTTCACTTCTTGCGCGTTGTCGGGGACGGGCGCTTCCTGCTGCACCGGCTGCTCGAGGTTCGCCGCTTCGAGCGACGCCTCACCAGGCGCCTTGTCGCTCAGATCGCCCTCGACCTCGTCGGGCTGCTCGAGGAGCGGGTTGCTCTCCATCTCCTCGCGGATCTGATCGATCAGCTCCATGCGAGAGAGCTGCAGCAGCTTGATCGCCTGCTGAAGCTGGGGCGTCATCACCAGCGTCTGCGACATCCTCAGGCTCTGTTTGAGCTCCATGCCCATGCGCGATCACCCCGTCCTTGAAACAAAACGTGTGCCAACAGGGTAGGCGATGCGCAACGAGAAGTGGCGAGCAAATTGCTGACGCTCAGGCAACCGGCTGAATCGACTCAGGAAAGAGTGAAATCAGCCCCGAGATACACAGACCGTGCCCTCTCTGAACTGGCGATGGCCTGCGGAGTTCCCTCTTCGAGGATGCGCCCGCTCACGATGATGTACGCGCGGCTGCAGATGCGCAGCGTGTCCCGCACGTTGTGATCGGTGATGAGCACGCCGAGGCCGCGATCACGCAGGCGCGCGATCTCCTTCTGCAGCTCTCCGACGTTGATCGGGTCGACGCCGGCGAACGGTTCGTCGAACAACATGAAGCGCGGGTTGGGGATCAGCGAGCGCGCGATCTCCGCGCGGCGACGTTCTCCGCCCGAGAGCTGTTCACCGAGCGAACCGCTGACGTGCGAGAGACCGAACTCGCCCAGCAGCTGGTCAGCGCGCGCGTGGCGATCGGCCGAGCTCAGCTTGCGATCGAGCTCGAGCACCGCGAGCAGATTCTGTTTCACCGTGAGCTTGCGGAAGATCGACGCTTCCTGCGGCAGGTAGCCCAGCCCGCGTCGCGCGCGCTCGTGCATCGGCAGCGCGGCGAGCTCTTGATCGCCCAGCTTCACCGAGCCCTGGTCGGGCGTGACGAGCCCCACCACCATCGAGAACGAGGTCGTCTTGCCCGCGCCGTTGGGGCCGAGGAGGCCGACGACTTCACCGGGCTTCACTTCGAAGCTCACGCCGTCGACGACCTGTCGGCTGCCGTAGGTCTTCTTGAGGCCCGACGCGACGAGCGACTCGCTCGGAGTCACGCCGGGTCTCCGTGAATCGACACGAAGAGCCGCGCGCGGAAGATCAGCGCCGCGTGCACCAGGGGTCCCACCAGCACTCCGCCGCTCAAGTTGGCGAGCCACGCGCTCTCACGTGCCGACGACCACGAATAGAGGCTCATGGGCAGCGAGAGCACGAGCCAGAACATGACCAGCGCGAGCAGCATCGCCAGCATGCTCACGAACCACAGCACCGGAGCGGCCTTCGCCGTCTCGAAGATCCCGCCGAACGCGGCTTCCTCGGCGTACATGCCGGCGTAGTCCATCAGCGGGAGCACCCAGATCAGGACGGGGAGAATCAGGGCCCAGTCGCCGTATTCCACCGCGACGAAGGCGAAGATCATCGAGAGCACGTGCGTGACCGGCCCGGCTTTCTCGCTGCCGCCCGCCGCGGTCATCACGGCCTTCATGTAGAGACCGGCGCACACGCCCTTGATGATGCCGACCACCGCCGGCGCGACCGAGTGCAGCGGAGAGACCCACGCGTCGAGCACCGCGCCGCCGCCGAGGATCAGCGAGGGCACGACCATCAAGAGCGCGCTCGACTTCACGAACCCGGGCACCTCGCCCAGCGACTCGCGGATCAGCTCGGCGTCGGTCAGTTCCTCGGCCATCGCTCAGGGGCCCTTCTTGGACGGAGGCTGCGTGATCACCGTGGTCGCATTCTCCACTTCGAGGAACTCGGTGCCCGAGAGAAAAGTGACCTTGGTGCCCTTCATGCGAGTGCGGCCGTCGCGCGCTTCGGGGTTGCCCGTCACCACCAGGCGGCTCGCCGGCACGTCGTAGTCGCCGAACTGACCGCGCGCCCAGCGATCGCCTTCGGTCACTTCGATGCCGCCGCGCGCTTTGACGCGAGTGACTTCGCCGCTCGTCGCATCGGAGATCGCCACCAACTCCGGAGCGACCAGTGTGGTCTTGCCCTTCACCGCCTTCACGTGGCCGGTCCACTTCGCTTCGTTCTTCGGCACTTCGAAGGTGAGCAGGTCGGCGTCGATGGTGAGGCGCTGATCTTTTGGCTCCTTCACGCGGGTGTGCGCGCGAGTGACGGTGAGCTTGTCGACTCCGGTGACGAAGGTGACCAGCTCTCCATCGACTTCGCGCGCGCCCTGACGGCCCCACGGCTTGCCCTTCAAGGTGAGCACGCCGGTGTCGTTGAAGAACTCGGCTTCGTCGCCGTGCGCTTCGCGATCTCCGTCGACGGCGACGACGTTGCCTCGCGCGACGATGCGCGTGACGTCTCCGCCCGGAGCGAGAAACACGTCGAGCACATCGCAGGTCAGGGTGAGGGTGTCGCGAATGGCCTTCGCGCGCCCTTCGTAGTGCGCGCGGTTTTCCTTCTTGTAGACGTCGAGCTTGTCGGCGCTGATGGTGACCGGCCGCGCGAGCAACGGCGTGCCCGCGTCAGGCGCGTTCAGCAACAGAGAGAGCGCAGCGGCGAGCAGCACTGCCTGGACTTATAGCGCGCTACTTCTCGCTCTCGGGCTTCTTCTCGCCCGGTTGGTAGATGGTGAAGCCCACGCGCCCAAGCAGGTTGATCGAAGGTTGGAGATACGCGACCTCGAACCCGAACTCGAAGCGCCAGATCTTGAAGCCCACGCCACCGCCGAGGTGCAGGCGCACCGGCTCGACGTGACTGGGGATCCAATACATGCCGCCGAAGACGTCGAGGTAGACGACGAAGAGCTTGAAGCGAACCAGCGCGTCGAGGGGAATGGCGAGCCGCGGGTTGGGCTCGCTCAACGTCACCGCGACGCCGGGTCGAACGCCGACGCGGAACCAGTCGAACAGTTCCTGATCGACGCGAAAGTGTGCGTCGAGCTGCGTGGCTTCCAACAACCAGACGCCGCCGCCGACGTCGGCCGTCACGTTCACCGCTCGGGCAGGGGATGAGCCCAGCGCGATGGCGATGACGGCAGCGGCGGCGAAGGTCGAACGCATGGTGGTTGGATGCCAGAGCGTACGTCAGTTGATCAACTCAGGCCTGCTCAGCGAGCTCCTGCATGCGCATCGCGCGGCGGGTGAACTCCGCGAGGCGGTAGAGGACGGTGCGGCGCGAGACGCCGAGCGCGGACGCGACCTTCGACTGCTCGATGCCACGCGCGTGGTACATCATCGCCGGCTTCTTCAGCTCCTCGGGCGTCTGCGCGAGCAGCTTCTCCGAGAAGTTGCGCGTCACCACGCTGTCCTCGAACTCGTCGTCGACGATCTCGGGCAGGTGCTCGACCGGCTCCGCGTGGCGCTTCGCATCGCGGATCACGTTGAGGCAGTGGTTGGTGGTGATGCGGTGAATCCACGGGAGCACCGCGTCTTCGCCCGGCGCCGAGTCGAGGTGGTTGAGCACCTTGATGAAGACGTCTTGCGTCGCGTCTTCCGCGGCGGCCGCGTCCTTCAACAGACGCTTGCAGCGGGCGTAGATGGCGGGTCCGAACTTTCCGTAGAGCTTCTCGATCTGCGTTGAGCGGTTCATCTCGTTTTCCCCTTTGTGTCGGGCAGTGTGTGCCCGGCGTGTGCCCAATATTCGGGACCGCCACACAATCGGTGCGTCGCTGCTCCGGAGCGCGTCAACGCGGTTTGCAGATCGATCGAAAGCGCGAGCGCTGGAGCGTACTTACACGTGCACAGCGCAGATTAGTGATTCTGATACATAGAAAATGGCGGCAAAATCAGTGACTTAGACACTTTCCGCCAACTTTTCGGACCTTCGGCGCCACGCCTGGAAGGCCGCGAATCGGTTCGATCTTCGAGCTCCAAATCGCTCGCTGCGCACTGACCTGCGGCGTGGTGTCGTGGGGCGTCAGGCAGAAAGAGTCTTGACGGCTCTTTGTTGGGTGTTTAATACTTCTCTTGTCGAGAGGACGGGTCATGGCTTCGCCGCTGCTGCTCACGGATGGCTACAAGTTCTCGATGGCCGAGGCGGGGTGGCCGCTGCGTCGCGAGACCTTCTATTACTCGCATCGCAAGGGCGGCCTGCAGGTGGTGCCGTTCGACGCCGAGGCTGAGATCAAGAAGGCGCTCCCCGAGCCCTCCGCCGGCGATTGGGAGTTCTTGTCGAAGAACGACTACGAGCTCGGCTCGGCCGTGAAGGCTGCTTTGGCTGATCGGACTTTGAAGATCAGCGCACTGCCGAAGTTCGCCGTCTTCAACGATCGCGAGCCGGTGTTCAGCGTGACGGGCCCGTCGGCGCTCGTGTCGTGGCTCGAGCCGCTCGCGCTGCAGTGGAGCTACCGCATTCAGGTCGCCACGACCGCGCTGCGTGACCCGTCGTCGCTCGCCGCGGCCGTCGGCACGGTGACCTGTGCGCGTCAGCGTGAGCTCGTGTTGGAGACGCTCGACGCAGTCGGCGTGAAGGCTCCGGAGATCAAGGTCGACTCAGACGGCTATGTCGCTCGCGTTCGCGCGCGGGTGGCGGAGCTGATCGCCATCGTCGGTTCTCCGACGCGGCTCTTCGAGGTCGGTCTGCGCGCGGCGTCGTGCCCGGAGCAACATCTCCTCGCGCTCGAAGGCGCGAAGCAGGCGGGGCTGTTGCGCACCTCTTCGGTGCACGGCGCGCGCGTGTTGGGCCTGGTCCCCGTCGGCACGATGGGCCACGAGCACATTCAGCGCTACGGGTCGGACGAGGCCGCGTTCCGCGCGATGGTCGAGCGGCGCTTTCAGCGCTCGAGTTTCCTGCTCGACACCTTCGACACCATCACCAGCGGCATTCCGACCGCGTACAAGATCATCGTCGAGCGCGCGGGGCAGGGTGATTCCATCCGCTACGACTCGGGCGACAAGGTGGCGCAGTACCGCTTCGCGATCGCCGAAGCGAAACGGCTCGGCATTCGCCCGGTGCAGATTCTCGAAGACAGCTTCGACATTCCGCAGACGAAGGCGTTCGAGGCGCTGCGCGAAGAGGTCGGCTGGAAGCCCGAAGAGCAGGTGTACGGGTACGGCGGTTTCATCGTCGCGCAGACGAGCGGCTCGCCGCTGACGCGCGATCGCGTGGCCGCGGTGTTCAAGCTGTCGCAGACCGGCGCCCGAGCCACGATGAAGTTCGGGAACGAAGGTTCCGGGGGGAAACAGTCGGTCCCCGGGCGACCGGTGGTGTTCCGACGACGCGCGGGCGTCAGCGGCGCATTCGGCGTCGTCGGACAGGAAGGTGAGGCGCCACCGGAAGGCTACCTGCAGCTCACCGGAGCGCCCACCCGTTCTCAGGTCGGCGCGATTCCCGAAGTCGCCGAGAGCGATCGCACGCTGATTCCTTCGGCGGCGACGCGCGCGTTGATCGACGAGCTGTCCACCTGGAGGAAATGAACATGCCTTCGGCTTCGCACATCGGTCGTGAGCACGTGCGCCTCGGGCGCAACAACCAGGACGGTCACTTCGCGACGTCGAGCGTGGTGGTGGTGACCGACGGTTGCAGCTCGCAGCCGAACAGCGAAGTCGGAGCGCAGCTCGGCGCGCGATTCCTCGGCGAGTGGTTGTCCGCGCAGATCTCGCTCGACGACGGAACCGCGGAGCGAGCGATGAACGCGCTGTGCGAGTGGATGAAGTCTTCCGCGGTTTCTCTCGGTGGAATCGACGCGCTCGAGAAGTACTTCCTCTTCACCGTGCTCGCGGCGGTGCGACGCGGTGATCGCACGTTGGTCTTCGGCATGGGCGACGGCGGCGTGTTGGTCGACGACCGCCTCGTGCGGCTCGACAGCGGGCCCGACAACGCGCCTCCGTATTGCGCGTATCGCCTCACGTCGTCGGAGCCTCCGCCCGTCGAGGTGCATCACTTCGCTGCGGCCGGCCGAGTGGCGGTGATGACCGATGGCCTCAACGCGCTCGACCCGCTTCGGCTGCGCGCGCTGATTCGCGAGGTCGACCCCGCCCGCAACCCGCTCACGCTGCAGCGGCGACTCAACGTGTTGTCGGAAACCGAACGCTTCGGCGACGACGCCACCCTCGCGGTTCTCTGCTGATTCGAAACGTCATGGACCTCTATCTCTCAGGAAAGAAGGTGCGCGTGACCGACGCGGATCTCCTCGGAGAAGGAGGAGAGGCGCGCGTCTACAAACACGGCGCTTCGGCGCTGAAGATCTTCCATACGCCCGACGATCAGAAGCTGCAGAAGCTCGCGCAGTTTCCGCGCGGGTTGCCGGCGGCGGTGAAGGCTCCTGACGAGCTGGTGTTCGACCGCCTCGGAAAACCGATTGGCTACCGCATGCCCCTGGTGCCGGGCGCCGTCGACTTCGGCCGACTCGCGAATCGCAAGTGGCGCACCGGAGTGATCTCCAACGCCGCGCTCTCGAGCGTGTTCTCGGAGTTGCACGCCATCGTTCGCGAATTGCACGCCGCGAAAGTGATCGTCGGTGACTTCAACGACGGCAACGTGCTGCTCGATCGCGTGCACCCGGTGTTGATCGACGCCGACTCGATGCAGTTCGGCGGCTTCCCGTGTCCCGTCGGCCACGAGCGTTTCCTCGACCCGAAGCTGTACGGAGTGGATCTCTCGAAGACGCCGAAGTTCGACGAAGGCTCCGACTGGTACGCGTGGTCGGTGTTGTTCTTCCAGAGCCTGCTGTCGGTGCACCCGTTCGGTGGCACGCACACCAGGCTGCCGACGTTGCTGCGCCGCGCGGAAGCCAGGCACTCGGTGCTGCAGAGCGACGTGCTGATTCCGCGGCTGGCGGTCGCTCCAAAGGTGTTGCCCGACGATCTGCTGCACTGGTTCCACGCGGTGTTCGAGAAAGACGCGCGCCAGGAATTCCCGCTCGGGTTGCTGCAGCTCACGTGGACGAAGTGTGCGTGTGGTGTCGAGCACGCGCGCGCGGTCTGCCCGGAATGCAGAACGCTCGGCCCGCTCGTCACGCGCCCGATGATTCGCAGCAAGGGCCGCTGCACGGCGCGCACGGCGTTCGAAACCAGCGGCCGGATTCTCGCGTCGGCCATGCAAGGCGGGCTGCGCTACCTCGCCGAAGAAAATGGAGTGCTCCGTCGCGAAGACGGCACGGTGATCTCCACGCAGCTGAGCGGCTCGCATCTGCGCGTCGAGCTCGCGGGGCCCATCACGTGGCTCGCGGACGGCGATGGGCACCTCGAGAAATGGAACGGAGATCGTCTCGTCGAGCGCACGCAGACCGCGACGCGTCAGGGGTGGCCGGTGCTCGCGACGTCGAGCTCACATGCGTGGCGTCAGTCGCAGGAGTGGATCATCGAGCACGAATCGGGCGCGCGGGTGGGGCAGGTGCTCGAAGGTCAGACCTGGCTGTGGAGCGGAGATCGACTCGGCCTCGGCTTCTATCGAGCGGGCGGTCTGACGGTGCCGTTCCTCCTGCGAGTGGGCCGTGCGGGTCTGAAGCAGCTCGATGGCATCACCTGGAAGGGGCGGGTGATCGACGCCTCGTGTGCGTTCGATGCGAAGCACGCGCTTCTCACCGTGGTGGTCGATGACGGTGGTCGCGACGTGGTGCACCGTTGGCTGATCTCCGAAGACGGAAAGATCCTCGGACACTCTGGTGATTCAGCGCGCGGCTATGGAGCAGTGCTCGGTGGTCGCGTGGTGATCGCCACGGACGCAGGGCTCGTCGCGATGAAGTGCGACTCCGGCGTGTTGATCGAAGCGATGCAGTTCCCCGATACCCAGCCGTTCGTCTCCGCGGGCGACGAATTGCTGCCCAACACCGACGGCTCGTTGTTCGTCGTCGGCGCCCGCGACATCACGCAGTTGACGTTGACTTGAAAGGAAACCGCCATGCTCCCGCTCCCTGATTTCTACGACCCGAAGCAGGTCTCGCAGCTCTTCATGGAACGCGCGGGCATGGTCACGGACGCCGGAGAAGCGTTCGCGGCGAAGCACGGCATCAAACCCGCGGGTCAGGACAAGTTCCGCGTCGCGGCGTTCGGCATCGACGTGCAGGTGGGCTTCTGCACTCCGGGCGCTTCGCTCTTCGTGCCGGGCGCCGTCGAAGACACGACCCGCACTGTCGAGTGGCTGTATCGGAACCTCGAGAAGATCAGCGGGCTCTTCTTCTCGCTCGACACCCATCGCGTGTTTCAGATCTTCCACCCGGCGTGGTGGGTCGACGCGCAGGGGCGGCATCCCGCTCCGTTGACGCCGGTGTTCCACGAAGACGTTCGCGCAGGGAAGTGGACGGCGGTCGCGCACCCGAAGGAGTCGCTCGAGTACGTGAAGAAGCTCGAGTCGACTGGCAAGTACGTGCTGACCATCTGGCCGTACCACACGCTGCTCGGCGGCCTCTCTCACGCGCTGGTGCCTTCCATGATGGAAGCCGCTCTGTTCCACGCGGCGGCGCGCAAACACCAGACGCACTTCGAGACCAAAGGCACGCACGCGATGACCGAGAACTATTCGGTGCTCTCGCCCGAGGTGACGGAGTTGAGCGGCAACGTGGTCGGCGCGTTCAACGCTCCGTTCTTCAAGCTGCTGATGGAATACGACCGCGTGTACGTGTTCGGCCAGGCGAAGAGCCACTGCGTGCTCTCGACGGTGAACGACATCCAGAAGCACGTGATGGCGACCGACCCGAAGCTCGCCGAGAAGATCTGGATTCTCGAAGACGCGATGTCGCCGGTGCCTGCGCCGCCGATCTCTCCGCTGCCTGATCATCTCAACTTCCCGAAGCTCGCCGAGGAGGCGGTCGCGGCGTGGAAGAAGGCCGGCATGAAGGTGGTCCGCACCACCGACGCAGTGACCATCTGACGCGCTGATGAACCCACCCCTGGCTTCTCTCGGGGCGCAGGCCTCTGGCGGAGCCACACCCCAAGGAGACGCACATGAAGACGCTCACCCCAGATGAAGCGAACGCGCTGCTCGGCTCGGCGACCGCGAGCGGAGTGCTCTCGCCCGCGAGCAGCACGATGATCACCGGCAACCTCGGCAATCTCGTGCTCGCCGGCGCGGCGGGAAAAGATCTCGAGGACATCACCGCGAGCGACGTGACGCTGGTGACGGTGTTGATCGACGCGAGCTCGTCGATTGCAGATCGCGGGCTCGAGAAGGCGGTACGCGAAGGTCAGAACGCGCTGCTCGATGCGTTCAGCGGAGCGAAGGAACGCGACGCGGTGCTGCTGGCGTGCTGGACCTTCAGCGGGGCGATGAACGTGGTGCACTCCTACGTCTCGGTGCCCGACGCCACGCGCCTCGATCAGAAGAACTACAAGGCGAACGGCTCGACCGCGCTCTACGACACGTGGTGCGAGGCGCTGGCGGCGAACGTCGCGTACGCGCAGCGCTTGCGAGATGGCGGCACTCCGACGCGCAGCGTGGTGGTGGTGGTGACGGATGGCGAAGACGTCGGCAGCAAGCGCACGGCGGGCGACTGCGCGAAGTTGAGCCGCGATCTCCTCGCGAGCGAGCTCTTCACACTCGCGCTGGTCGGCGTCGGGAGTGACGTGAACTTCGAGCACGTCGCCAAGTCGATGGGCATTCCTCCAGGCTGCATTCTCTGGGAGCGCGATGCGACGGCATCAGGCCTGCGGCGCGCGTTCCAATTGGTGTCGCGCAGCGCGGTTCGGGCGAGCCAGGGGAAAATTCAGCCCGGTACCGCAGCAGGTTTCTTCGTGCCCTGAGGTCTCGGTCGAGAGACGTGGGAGACGTCGGTTGGGTCACGATTCAGGCACTTAGACGGGCACGGCGATCGCTCAAGGAGCCGGGGCTGCTTCCCTCTCTCCCGGAGTGTCCGTCATGCATCGCTATCTGCTGGCCGTTTCGATTCTCTGTCTCAGTGCTTGTGGTCCCATGGTCAAGCTCGACTCCTGCACGACCGATTCAGACTGCCAGGGCATTCTGATTTGCGTCTCGAGCATCTGCGTCATGCCTGGTCGAGACGGTGGCCGTCCGACCGCGCACGACGCGGGCTCGGTGATCGACGCTGGCTCTGAGGTCGATGCCGGTGAGGAGGTCGATGCAGGCACGGTGGTCGACGCCGGCTCGACGGTCGACGCGGGCTCGGTGGTTGATGCGGGCTCGGTCGACGCCGGTGTCGATGCTGGTGTGGACGCGGGTTCGACCTGCGTTCCTGCGATCGAGCTCTGCAACGGTGTTGATGACGACTGCGATGGCATCGTCGACAACGCTGCACGTCTGACCTCGCTCGACGGCGGCGTGTTGGAGTTCGACGGCGGCGTCGCGATGAGCAACGGCATGTGCACGGTCGGTGTCGGCACGTGCGCGTCGACCGGCATGACTTCGTGCGCGGCGGGCTCGCTGGCGTGCAGCGGCATGGCGATGATGCCGGGCGTCGAGCGCTGCAATCAGCTCGATGACGACTGCGACGGCCAGACTGACGAGAACGACCCTGGCATCTGCAGCGTGACGGGTCAGTTCTGCTCGAGCGGCAGCTGCGTGTGCCCGAGCGGCCAGTCGGTGTGCGGCGGCGTCTGCAAGACGTTGACGGCTGAGGTCTGCGACGGTCTCGACAACGACTGCAACGGTCAGGTCGACGACGGTGTGACGATCACCTGCCTCGCTGACCCCGATGGTGACGGCTACGCGAATGGTGCGGCGAGCAGCCAGCAGTGCGCCGACGCGTCGCGTCCCTCGTTCGGTCAGTGCCCGGTGGGCTACGTGGCCCCGGCGAACTCGGCGGGCGCCGACTGCAACCCGAACGATGCGTCGAAGTACCGCCTCGTCTCGTCGCGCAACGACAGCGACCTCGATGGTTACTGCTCGGGCACTGCTTCCGACGACTGCGTCGGCACGACGGCGCTGACGGGCCGCAAGTTCGCGACGGCCTGCTCGGTTGCAAACGACGACTGCGATGATGCGCGTGGCGACCTGTACCGCTTCATCGCGTCGAAAAACGATGCCGACGGCGACAGCTACTGCTCGGCCGCGGCTGCGACGATGGATTGCGCGGGCGCTCAGCCGTTGCCGGGCCGGCGCTTCGCGACCCAGTGCGCGGCGACCGTCGACTGCGATGACGCCGCCAACACCCGCTACCAGTACCTCTCGGGACGCGTCGATCTCGACGGTGACGGGTACTGCGCGGGTGGCACCACTCCCGTCTGCTCGGGTGCGCAGGTGCCGACGGGTTGGAAGGTCCCGACCGCGTGCATCGGTGGCGACACGACGAACGACTGCGGTGACTCCAATGCCGCGGTGTTCCGTAACGCGCTCACGGCTCCGGACGCCGACAACGATGGTTACTGCACGACCAACGGCTCGACGCAGTGCATCGGCATCAATCCTCCGGTTGGGTACCGCATGGCGAACACGTGCAACGCCAGCAACCTCGACTGCAACGACGCCAACGCGAACCAGGTGCGGAACATGGCGCTGCGTGCTGATGCCGACGCTGACGGTTGGTGCTCGGGTAACACGTACACGTGGTGCGTCGGTCCGGGCTTGGCTCCTGCGGGAACGCAGTTCGCCAGCAACTGCGGTGGAGAAGACTGCAGCGACACCAACGCGTATGCCACCCAGTCGTGCGGTCACATTTTTGTTTCCGCCGCGCGGGTCAAGGCGTGTGGAATTTTGTTGCCCGCGACCAACGACATCGTCTTCAACTGGACGTGCGGTCCCGGGTTTCACCAAGTTCAGGTTCGCACGATGATGGTTGACGGCGTCGACATCTCGACTGAGTCGGTGCTGAGCATTACCGGAACGTCGTCGGGTACCTTCAGTGTGCGGTCGACGTGCAATCAGGGTGCGGTCGGCGAGAAATCGATTGCCGCTCGGGCAACTTGTACGGCTGACTGAAGCATCGAGGTCAGTTCCTGCGCCCCACGGACTTCAACTCCGTGGGGCGCAGTTTTGTGTAGGGTGCCCCGCCTCGGAGGCATCACCCACATGAGCGACAACGCGCTCAACTTCATCGAAGAGATCGTCGAAGCAGACAACAAGAGCGGCAAGTGGAAGGGCAAGGTGCACACGCGCTTCCCTCCCGAGCCCAACGGCTACCTGCACGTCGGCCACGCGAAGAGCATCATTCTGAACGCTGGCCTCGCGCAGAAGTACGGCGGCAAGTTCAACCTTCGCTTCGACGACACGAACCCGGCGAAGGAAGAGCAGGAATACGTCGACTCGATCATCAACGACGTGAAGTGGCTGGGCGGCGACTTCGAAGACCGCCTCTTCTACGCGTCGGACTACTTCGATCAGATGGCGGTCTGGGCGGAGAAGCTGATCGAGAAGGGCGTGGCGTTCGTGTGCGATCTGCCCGCCGACGAGATGAGCAAACAGCGCACGCCGCAGTCGCCTGACGGCACGCTGTTGCCGGGCGTCAATTCACCGTTCCGCAACCGGACTCCGGCGGAGAACCTCGAGCTGTTCCGCGGCATGAAGGCCGGCAAGTTCGCTCCGGGTTCGCGCACGCTGCGCGCGAAGATCGACATGACGAGCGGCAACATCAACCTGCGCGACCCGGTGATGTACCGCATCTTGAAAGAGCACCATCACCGCCAGGGCGACAAGTGGTGCATCTACGCCAGCTACGACTGGGCGCACGGCCTCGAAGACAGCATCGAGGGCATCACGCACTCGATCTGCACGCTGGAGTTCGAGAACCACCGGCCGCTCTACGACTGGTTCCTCGAGCAGCTCGGCATTCACCACCCGCAGCAGAATCGAGTTCGCGAAGCTGATCTTCAGCCACACGATCTTGAGCAAGCGCAACCTGCGCCGCATGGTCGCGGACAAGATCGTCCACGGCTGGGACGACCCGCGCATGCCGACCATCGCCGCGTTTCGTCGTCGCGGGTACACGGCGCGCGCTCTGCGCAACATCATCACCACGCTCGGAGTGACGAAGAACGAGAGCGTGATCGACATCGGCCGCCTCGAAGAAGCGGTGCGCAACGATCTCAACGAGAACGTGCAGCGCCGCATGGCGGTGCTCGACCCGATCAAGGTGGTGATCACCAACTACCCGGCAGGTCAGGTCGAACAGGTCGAGCTCGACAACCACCCGAAGAAGCCCGAGGCCGGCAAGCGGAGCGTGCCGTTCTCGCGCGAGCTCTACATCGATCGCGACGACTTCATGGAAGACCCGCCGAAGGACTTCTTCCGGCTCGGGCCTGGCCGCGAAGTGCGGTTGCGCGGCGCGTACTTCATCAAGTGCGAGAACTTCGTGAAGGGCGCTGATGGGAAGGTCGTCGAGGTGCAGTGCACCTATGACCCCGCGTCGCGCGGTGGTGAGTCGCCCGACGGACGCAAGGTGAAGGGCACGATGCACTGGGTGTCGGCGGCGCACGCGCTCACGGCCGAAGCACGCATCTACGAGCGGCTGTTCGCGGTGGCGGCTCCGGGTGAAGGCCACCCAGACACCGAGTCGATGCCCGCGTTCGCGCACGATCTGAACCCGAACTCGTTGCGTGTCGCGAACAACGTGAAGCTCGAGCCGTCGCTCGCGAGCTCGAAGATCGGTGAGACGTTCCAGTTCGAGCGGCTCGGCTACTTCAACGTCGATCTCGACTCGAAGACCGAGGCGCTGGTGTTCAACCGGACGATTCTCGCTTCAGGAATCGAAGGAGAAGAAGGAGGTCGCGGCGAAGCCTGTCGCGGCTCCGCAAGCGAAACCCGCTCCGAAGGCCGAGAAGGCTCCGTCGGTTCCGGCGGGCCCCGCGGCGGAGATCGAGTTCGGTGATTTCACCAAGGTCGTGCTCAAGGCCGGCAAGGTGAAGGCGGCGGAGAAGGTCGAGAAGACCGACAAGCTGCTCAAGCTCACCGTCGATCTCGGCGAGGCGGCTCCGCGGACGATCGTGTCGGGCATCGCCGAAGCGTTTGCGCCTGAGCAGCTCGTCGGTCGCAACGTGGTGGTCGTGACCAACTTGAAGCCGCGTGCGCTCAAGGGCATCGAGTCGCGCGGAATGATTCTCGCGGCTGGCAGCGGGAAGAATTTGCAGTTGATCAATCCCGGCGAGGTCGCTCCGGGATCTGACGTGAAGTGATGATCGCGGAGGAGAGTCGGCCCCTCACCCCGGCCCTCTCCCCGCTTCGCAGGGAGAGGGAGTCATGACTCGACGTACTTATTTCCCGCCGCTCGAGCCGTATCGAACTGGCCGGCTCGCGGTGACGGACGGACACGAGCTGTACTTCGAGGAATCGGGAAATCCCGAAGGGAAGCCGGTCGTCTTCGTGCACGGCGGGCCGGGCGGCGGAACCGAGCCGAGGCAGCGCCGCTTCTTCGACCCGAACTTCTACCGAATCGTGCTGTTCGATCAGCGCGGGTGCGGGAAGAGCACTCCGTTCGCGTCGCTCGAGCACAACACCACGTGGGATCTCGTGGCCGACATGGAAGCGCTGCGCACGCACCTGAAGATCGAGAAGTGGCAGGTCTTCGGCGGTTCGTGGGGCAGCACGCTCGCGCTCGCGTACGCGCAGACGCACCCTGAGCGCTGCAGTGAGATCGTGCTGCGGGGGATCTTCTTGCTGCGCAAATGGGAGATCGACTGGTTCTACCAGGAGGGCACGTCGCACCTCTTCCCCGACGCGTGGGAGAAGTACCTCGCGCCGATTCCTCCCGAGGAGCGCGGTGATCTGGTGGCTGCTTATTACAAGCGACTCACCAGCCCCGACGCGAAGGTGCGCAGCGAGGCGGCGAAGGCGTGGAGCATGTGGGAAGGGCGCACGTCGTACCTGCTCCCGAACGAGTCGTACTTGAAGCACACCGGTGAAGACGCGTTCGCCGACGCGTTCGCGCGCATCGAGTGCCACTACTTCGTGCACAACGGCTGGTTGAAGGACGACAAGGCGCTGCTGGCGACCGCGAATCTCGATCGCATGCGCAAGATTCCCGGGGTGATCGTGCAGGGTCGTTACGACGTCGTGTGCCCGATGGAATCAGCGTGGGCGCTGCACCGTGCGTGGCCGGAAGCCGACCTGCGCATCGTCGAAGATGCGGGTCACGCGGCGCACGAGCCCGGCATTCTTCACGAGCTGATCGAGGCGACGGATCGCTTCAAGATCACTCGATGATCGAGATTGCGTCGGCGGAACATGTTGACGATGCATTGTGAAAGGAACTAGCGAGCCGCTCCCCATGGCATCCAAGCCTCTCGTGATCGTCGAGTCTCCGGCGAAGGCCAAGACGATCGGCCAGTTCCTGGGCGACAAGTTCAAGGTCATGGCCTCGGTCGGTCACGTGGTCGATCTTCCCTCGGGCGGCGGCCTCTCGGTCGACGTCGAGAATGACTTCAAGCTCACCTACGAAGTCACCAAGCCCGACGTCATTCGCGAGCTCAAGGCCGCGTTGAAGGACAGCTCGGAGCTCTACCTGGCCACCGATGAAGACCGCGAGGGTGAAGCGATCGCGTGGCATTTGAAGGAGCAGTTGAAGCCGAAGGTCCCCGTGAAGCGCATGGTGTTCCACGAGATCACCAAGCGCGCGATCCAGGAAGCAGTGGACGCGTCGCGGCAGATCAACATGGGCCTCGTCGACGCGCAGGAAACGCGGCGCACGCTCGACCGGCTCTACGGCTACGAGGTCTCCCCGGTTCTGTGGCGCAAGGTGAAGACGGGCTTGTCGGCCGGCCGCGTGCAGTCGCCCGCGATTCGTCTGATCGTCGCTCGCGAGCTCGAGCGCATGAACTTCCGCGCCGTCACCTACTGGGACGTCACGGCGAAGCACCCGACGTCGCCGGCGTTCGAGTCGAAGCTGTGGACGGTGAAGGGCCAGCGCGTCGCGAGCGGCAAGGACTTCAACGATCAAGGGCAGCTGATCACCGAAGGTGCGGCGTGGGTCGACGAGGCGCGCGCCAAGGCGATCGCGTCGGGGCTCGAGGGCACGAACTTCAAGGTGAAGTCGCTCGAGACGCGGCCGTACCGCAGCTCTCCGAAGCCGCCGTTCATGACGTCGACCATGCAGCAAGAAGGTGGTCGCAAGCTGGGCATGAGCGCGCAGCAGGTGATGCGCGTGGCGCAGGGGCTCTACGAGGCCGGCTACATCACGTACATGCGCACCGACTCGACGAGTCTGTCGGAGACGGCGCTCAAGGCCGCGCGTGCGCAGGTCGGCGAGTTGTTCGGCGAGAAGTTCCTGCCTTCCGAGCCGCGCCTCTACACGCGCAAGGTGAAGAACGCGCAGGAAGCGCACGAAGCGATTCGTCCCGCGGGTGAAGTGTTCCGCACTCCGGACGAGCTCGCGGGTGAGCTGCAGTCGGCGCCGCTCAAGCTGTACCGCTTGATCTGGCAGCGCACGATCGCGTCGCAGATGACGGACGCCGAAGGTGAGAGCGTCTCGCTCAAGCTGGCAGCGACGACGAAGCAGGGTGAAGAGGTCGAGTTCAGCTCGTCGGGCCGCACCATCACCTTCAAGGGTTACCTGCAGGCGTACGTCGAGAGCAGCGAAGAGGGCGAGGCGAGCGACGACGCCGAGTCTCCGCTCCCGATCTTGAAGGAAGGCGACATCGTTCCGGTCGAGGCGCTCACCGCCGATGGCCACTCGACGTCACCGCCGGCGCGCTTCACCGAAGCGTCGCTGGTGAAGAAGCTCGAGGAGCTCGGCATCGGCCGCCCGTCGACCTACGCGTCGATCATGGGGACGCTCCAGGCGAAGTACGTCTGGAAGAAGGGCCAGGCGCTGATCCCCAACTGGGAAGCGTTCGCGGTCGTGAAGCTGATGGAGAAGCACTTCGAGGATCTCGTCGATCTCGCGTTCACCGCCGAGATGGATGAAGCGCTCGACAAAATCGCCAACGGCGAGCTCGAAAAAGTTCCGTACCTGAAGGAGTTCTACAAGGGGAACAAGAAGCGGCCCGGGCTCGAGAAGCTGGTGAAGACCAACCTCGACAAGATCGACGCGGCGGAGATCAACTCGATCCCCATCGGCGGTCCCGATTCCGGAATCGTGGTGAAGCCGGGCAAGTTCGGCCCGTACATCAAGCGCGGCGAAGACACGGTGTCGGTGCCCGACGCGGTGCTGCCCGATGAGCTCACGGTGAAGAAGGCCGAGGAGCTGCTGGCTGCTCCGAAGGGTGACACGCCGATCGGCGTCGACCCGGCGTCTGGTCTGAACGTGTACGTCAAGCAGGGCCGGTTCGGTCCGTACGTGCAGCTCGGCGAAGTGAGCGACGACGAGAAGCCCAAGACGTCTTCGTTGTTCAAGACGATGAAGCCCGAGACCGTGACGCTCGAGCTGGCGTTGCAGCTGCTGCAGCTGCCGCGCGTGCTCGGCACGGCCGACGACGGCGAGCAGGTCAGCGCGCAGAACGGCCGCTACGGCCCGTACCTCACGAAGGGCAAAGACAGCCGCAACCTCGGCGTTGAAAACGAGGCGAAGCTGCTGACCATCACGCTCCCGGAGGCGCTGGAGATCTTCAAGCAGCCCAAGCAGTTCCGCGGCCGCGGCCAGGCGAAGCCGGCGATCATCATCGGCAAGGACCCCGACAGCGGGAAGGATCTGCAGCTCAAGGAAGGCCGCTTCGGTTGGTACATCACCGATGGAGAGACGAACGCGTCGCTCCGCAAGGGTGACGAGCCGAGCGATCTCAACCTCGAGCGTGCGCTGGAGTTGATGGCGCAGCGTCGCGAGTACATGGCGTCGCCCGAAGGTCAGGCGCGTGCGGCGCAGCGTGGCGCGAAGAAGGCGGCCAAGGCGGCGAAGGCGCGGCTGGCGAAGGACAAGAAGGCGGCGAAGGACGGCAAGGCGGCTCCGGCTGCAGCTTCGAAGGACGCCGAAGGTTCGGCTTCGAAGAAGAAGCCCGCGGAGAAGGCTGAGAAGCCGGCGAAGGCCGAGAAGGCTCCGGCGAAGAAGGCTGCCGCTCCCAAGAAGGCTGAGAAGAAGGCCGAGAAGAAGAAGCCGGCCGCCAAGGCGAAGAAGTCAGGGAAGGGCAAGTGAGCCCTCGCCGGGAGAGTGCCGAGGAGAAGCAGTTTCTCGAGCGCTACCGGCCGAAGGATTACCCGCGGCCGTCGGTCGCGGTGGATCTGGTCATCTTCACCATCATCGACGCGCAGCTGCGCGTGCTGCTGGTGAAGCGTCAGGAGCACCCGTTCAAGGGTGATTGGGCGCTGCCCGGCGGCTTCGTGCGCGTGGGCGAGACGGCGAAGGATCAGGGCGAAGATCTCGACGCGGCTGCGAAGCGCGAGCTGCAGGAAGAGACCGGGCTCGACCCCGATCGCGTGCACGTCGAGCAGCTGTACACCTTCGGCAAGTCGATGCGCGATCCGCGCATGCGGGTGATCTCGGTGGCGTCGTTCGCGTTGGTGCGACCCGATCTCGCTCCGTTCGTGAAGGCCGGCGGTGACGTGAGCCACGCCGACTGGGTGCCCGTCGAGCAGCTCAAGAAGACCGAGCTGGCTTTCGATCACCGCGAGATCATCGAGATGGGCCTGGCGCGCGTGCGCGGCAAGCTCGAGTACTCGGGCATCGCGTTCGATCTCGTGCCGCTGACGTTCACGATTCCCGAGCTGCGCCACGTGTATTCCATCGTCCTCGACAAGGAGATGGACCCGGGCAACTTCCGCCGCAAGTTCAACCGCATGCTGGAAGACGGGTTGATCGAGCAGGCGCCGGGCAAGCGCATCACCGCTTCGAAGCCTGCGACCGTGTATCGCTTCAAGCGACGATGAAGGCCTTCTGGACCTGGGTGAAGGCGAACCGGCATCGCCTGGTCGCAGGCGCCGAGGAATCCGCGATCGACGAACTCGCCGCGAAGCTGCAGGAGGTCGAGCCCGCGTTGACGATTCAGCTCACGGCCGATGGCAAGTCGACGCCGCGCCTCGCGATCGGCTGCAACGGTGACGAAGACCTGATTCCCGCGGTGAAGCGACTGGTCGAGAGCGCAGGGACGATCGAAGGGTTGAAGGTCGTCGCCTTCGGTCAGCGGCTGAGCCCGAAGACGCTCGAGATCGACGTCGACGGCTTTCAGTTGAAGGCCACGGAGATGCGCTTTCGGCTCGCCGACGAGCCGTCGCATTTCGATCGACTCGCGCTGACAGTCTTCATCAAGGCGCCGCGGGTGACCGAAGAGCTCGCCGAGGCCTCGATGATCATCGTCGAGGCGGTGCTCGGTGAGTTCGAGCTGATGACGGGTATCGGGAGCGTCGAGGTCGAGCCGCTGCCGGCGAAACGAAACGATCTCTTGCCGCTCGACGCACTCGCGGCCACGTTCGACGGATGGGACCGATGAAGAGCGCGCTGTTGCTGGGGCGTTTTCATGCAGTGACCCGCGCGCAGGCCGAATGGCTGGCGTCGTTGGCGGCGGCTCCGGTGGACCGGTTGATCTGTGTGATGACGAGCGCGAATCACTCGGCGACGCGGCGCAACCCGCTCGATGCGAAGACGCGCGAAGAGATGTTGAAGCCCGCGCTCGCGCGCAGCGGCAAGCCGTTCGACGTGGTGCGCATCGACGACATTCCCGATTCGTCGGCGTGGGTGGAGCACGTGTGCACGCAGGTGCAGAATCAGCTGGGCGTCACGCTGACGTCGGCCGACACGCACGTGTACTCGGCGAACCGCGACGTCGATGCATTGTTCCAGGCGCGCGGCTTCAGAGTCGTGACGCAGGAAGTGAAGGGGCTTACTCCGCACGAGCTGGTGCAGCGCATCGCCGATGGGAAGCCGTGGGTCGACGAGGCGTCACCCGAGACGCGCGCGGTGTACGAGCGCAAGGACGTCGCGGCGCGCTTGAAGGACATCTTCCGCCAGACGCTGCTCAACGACGACGGCGAGCTGGGGCACCTGCGCGACTTCTTGTCGTACGGCGCGATGATGGACGCGTCGCTGGTGCAGAAGCTCCAGGACTTCCTGCCGCACGTGAAGCCGGGGTGCATCGTCGACAAGGGCTGCGGCACCGGCAAGTTGATGGTCGAGCTGTCGCGGCTGTTTCCCAACTCGGCGATGGTGGGTGTCGACCTGAGCCGCGAGTTCCTGCGGCTGTGCGACGAGAACCACTACGCGACGGAAGACGTGACGCTCGTGTTCGGCAACGTGATCGATCGCAACGTGCCGCCGGGGAGTGCGACGACCGTCGTGTACTCGTCGGTGATGCACGAGGTGCACAGCTACACCGGGTACAAGGTGAGCGAGATCGATCGTGCGCTGTCGAATTGCTTCACCGAGCTGCAGCCGGGTGGTCGGGTGCTGATTCGCGATGGCGTTTCGCCGGAGCCGGCGACGTGGCGATTGAAATTTCTCGATGCGAAGACGAACGAGATCTTCGAGAAGTTCGCGGCGGAGTTCTGTCACGGGCGCGGCGCGAAGTTCGAGCGGCTCGCGGCTGATGAGGTGCGGTTGAGCTCGCACGATGCGAATGAGTTCATCTGCAAGAAGGACTACCTCAAGAACTGGCACATCGAGGTGCACGAGGAATTCGGGCCGCTCACGCTCGAGGGGTGGCGTGGGGCGTTGAAGAAGGCCGGGTTCGTGCCGGTGCATCTCGCGGAGTATGCGAACGAGTGGATCGTGAAGAACCGGTACGTCGGGAGCGTTCGCGTGCTCGAGGATTCCGGGAAGGAATTGCCGTGGCCGGCGACGAACATGATTGTCGTTGGTGAAAAGCCAGCGGGCTGAGGTGGCTTCGGGCTCCCTCACCCCCAGCCCTCTCCCGGAGGGAGAGGGGGTTCCTGTCACACTCGCCACGGCTCCATGATGCGATGATCAGTTCGCGGTCGCTTGCGGCCGGAGCGCGTCGGTCGCGTTCTCGTCGCGGCAGACGGGCACGAGCCACTCGAAGCAGAGCGTCGGGAAGAGGGCTCCGGTGAGGTACATCGAGAAGCTCTCGATGGGCAGGACCCAGGCGGTGACTCCGACGGCTTGCTGCGTGTTCCACACCCACCAGCCGCGGCCGCAGGCGAGCAGCTCGAAGAAGAGCGCGAACGGGAAGTAGGTGAGCACCATCACCAGCATGCGCTTCCACTGCAGGCGGTGCGCGACCTTCGCGGCGACGGCGAACGTGCCGGCCCAACCGAGCAGCTGCACGATGGTCCACCCGTACTGACGCGGACCGTTGGCGAAGCGGATGGCGCCCATGGCGTCGAAGCCGGGCACCGCGTCGTTGGACGCTGACTCACCGACTCCGAGGATCGCCAGGCCGACGAAGAAGACCGCGCCGTAGACCGAGAGCCACGCCGCGCGCTTCAGCCACTTCGCGATCGCCTGCTGCTTCTGCATGCCCAGGCGCTGCTCGTTGGTGAACACGCGACCCAGCCACAGGTACCAGAGGATCGGGATGTTCAAGAGCATCGGGTACGAGAGGAATTCTTCGACGGGGATCGCGCCGAGGTCGAAGCCCGAGAGCGGATCGAGCTTCGTGTAGAAGCCCCAGTACTGGTGCTGAATCGCGAGCAGCTCGGCGATCGCCGACTGGCCGATGAACAGGCCGCTGGTGATCACGAACGCGATGCGCTGGCTCGGTTCCAACTTCGGGAACACGTCGATGAGCAGCCAGCCCATGGGAATGAGCAGCACCACCAGCTCGTGCAGGAGGTACCACGGTGCCTTCACGCCGAAGCTGTCGGCGATGCGGCGCGCAAGCACCATGAAGAGGATCAGACCGGCGAGCTGAGCGAGTCGCTTGAGCATGGTGATGTCGGCGGTGTTGGCGGTGGGGTTCACGGGTTTCTCCGGGGGACGGGAGTGAGGTGGGCGCGCAGTGCTTCGAAGGAAACGACGGTGGCGACCGGCGTCAGCAGCCACACGACGACGGCCTCGATCGGCAGGTCGTGCCAGGCGGCGATCTTGAGGCCGACCATGTTGCTCTGTTGGTAGCCCCACCAGCCCTGCGGCACGGCGAGGGTGACTTCCCAGAGAATCGAGTGGCCCCACAGCGCGAGGCAGACCAGCAACAGCGACGGCCAGTTGATGCGCGTGAGCAGCACCGGGCCGAACGCGATCACCACGGGCACCGGCACCAACATCAGATACGTCCAGTAGCCGGGCATCGACGCGCCGGGGTTGAGCATGCGCTGCGCGAACCAGCCGACGGCGGCGAGCGCGACTCCGAGGCCGAACGACACGAGGAACTCGGGCAGCGACACCGCGGGGCGGCTGGCGAGCGGGCGGACCTGCGGGAACAGCACCGCCTCGCCCCACGCGTAGAGCATCAGCAGCGACGCGAAGCCGAGCACGTAGAAGAGGAGCTCCTCGATCGGAATCTGGAAGTCGTCACGCGCGCCGGTGAGATCGAACGCCGGGAAGGTGACGCCGAGCACCGCGCTGGTGTTGGGGTACACGAAGAAGTCGTCGGCGAGACCCACGGTGAGCACCGCTCCCATGGGCACGAGGAGCGCGAGCGAGAGCCCGAGCGGTTTGGCGACGGAGCTCAGCGCTCCACGGCGGTGAAGCTCGCGCGTGGTGACGACGAGCGGACCCACGAAGATGAGGAGACTCCACGTGTACTGGTGGCTCGTGGCGAACAACGCTGGCGCCACACAAAGCACCCAACACGTCGCCAACTGCACGGCATCGATCGCCGAGCGCGGAGCGGCCGGCAGCCAGACTCGTGACTCAGCAACCTCGACACTCAGTTCTCCCAACAGCCCCGTACGCATCGCGGGGCGTACAGAGAGCAGTGATCGTTCCGCGCACACCGAAGCTCGAAACCACTGAAAATTCTGCGCGCTCGGCAAGGCCAGCCGGGGCGATTGCCACAGGGAGGTGAGCGCAGACTGACGAGTGTCGCGTCATCGATTCGACATCGGCCGTGTTCGCCGGGCGGAACGTGCGAGAACGGCGATCGATGCCGCACGAGAAGGCGAAGACGTTCGCGGTACAGGTTGCTTCAGAGGCGATTCGCTCTGGTGACGCCGAAGCGATCGCCGACGCGCAAATTGGCCTCGCAGCGCATGGCCTGCAGAACGACGACATCGCGCGGCAGTTGGCGACGGCGGCGCAGTTGCTCGACCCGGCTCGGGCACTGGCGGGCGCGGCAGGCGACACCGGGTTCGCGGGTCTGATGGTCGCGGCATGGGCGCGGAAGGACTTCGCGGCGGTGTCGTTCGGGTTCTCGCAGTTGAAGATGGGCGTGAGCGCCGAGGACGTCGCGAAGATCGACGCCGCGCTGGTGTCGGCCAACGGCAAGCGGCGCAGTGAGTTGAGGTCGCCGGCCGACGTGGTGGCCATCGCGCTCGAGGTGAAGGGTGGGGCGAAGCTCGCGCGGCGTGACGCCGACGATCGCGGCTGGCGCAAGAAGCTCACCACGCGGACCTTCGCGGTGCTGACGAGCGGAGAAGGGCTGACCCTCGAGATCGGCACGGAGTCGGTCGCTTCGTATTCGTCGGCGATCCGGCTCACGACCGAGCTGACGCTGGCGATTGCGACGGTGGAGCCGATGGTTCCTCCTGCTGCGCGCGGTGGCGTGACGGTGGTTGCCGACGTCACGGCTTCGCTGCCGCACGCGCTTCGCACGCAGCTCGAAGAAGCCCTTCGAGGTGAGCCGAGCACCGATCGCTTCGGGCGCGCGATGACGGTGTTGAGTGAGCTGAAGGACCCGGAGGTCGTGGCTCCGGCCGTGGCGCTCGTCGAGAGATACGTGTCGCTGTGGCCCGACGAGCTGCGCGCGACGTCGTGGCAGTTCTCGGAGTTGCGTTGGACGGAGGCCACGCGTGGCTTGCCGCGCGCGTTGAGCGTGGGCCGCGATCAGCTGGCGGCGCACAGTGAGGCGCTGGGTGAGACGGGTCGTGCACGCATCGTCGAACTCGAGCTGCAACGGCCACTGCGGCGCGCAGAGGTCGAGTCGGCCGACCCCGACGCCCTCGTGAAGTTCCCCTCGCTGCGCGTGCTGCGGTTGCATGAGCTGTCGCAGGCGACGCGGGCGTGGCGACTGCCGCCGTCGCTTCGCGTGCTGCGCCTGGGCATCGAGGTGGATCTCGAGTGGGCGCTGGAGCGGATCGCGAGTGATGCTCCGCAGGTCGAGCGCGTCGAGGTGGTGGTGGGCGCGTCGCCGGCGCTCGCGAAATTGCCCACGTCGATCGCGTTGCACGTCGCGAACATGGTGCGCAGTGGACAGCCGAAGCTGCTCGCAGACCGGCTCGGTGCACGCGCGGTGCAGGGCCTTACGGTGTCGGCATCGATGTGGTCGGAAGTGGCCGACGAGCTCGACGCGACTCCCCTTGGTCAGCAGCTGGAGCAGCTCGAGCTCGAGTGTCTGCCCGATCAACTCGAGAACGTGCTGCGCGGCGAGCGGTATCCAAAATTGAAGCGGCTGCGCGTCGAGCTACCGGTCCGTCATGCGCGGATGCATCGACGCAAGCCGCCCGACTACACGTTCACGCAAGCCGATGTCGACGCGCTGATCGAGGCTCCGTTCTTCGCCTCGCTGGACTCGCTGGAGCTGCTCGGTGTGCTCGGTGAGGAGCGGGCCGCGTGGCTGGTCGATGCGCTGTTGAAGGTGAGGCCGAAGTTGACGCGCCTGGTGTTGAATGCCGGGGAGATCGGCAATGACGCGCTCGAGAAGTTGCTGACGAGCGGGGTGCTTTCCGAGGTGCGAGAGCTCGAGCTGTTTCGCTGCAAGCTGAAGGCAGGCGCGTTCGCCGCGTTCACGCACGAATACGCGCCGCAGCGTCTCGAGAAGCTGGTGCTGGCGAAGAACGCGGTGGCCGCTCCGGCGCTGGAGAAGTTCTGTGCGTGGCCGGGTCTGGCGTCGGTGAAGCGGCTCGACCTGCGCGAGATCGCCTTCTCGCCCGCGCAGCTCGAGATGCTCGGCGCCTCACCGTGGATCAGGCGCGAGGCGATCGATCTCACCGACGCTGCGTTCTGGTGAACGACTACGGGCAGTCGGCGTTCACGTGGGTGAGCACCCACGCCGGGTTCTGGTCCATCTCGCCGGACGTGTTGTCGCTGTAGATCGCGTCGACGAGCATGATGCCGAGCGGCCCGCCGGTGTGCGTGAACGTCTTCGACGGCGAGGCCCGGTTCTTCGAGACGCACGTCGAGAAGTTCGCGTCGCCGACGTCGCGCGGAGTGCCGCCGAGGCCCGTCCACCCAAAGACGCCGGGGAGCATGAACTTGCGATCAGTGGTGTTCGCGCCGATGAGCCACCACGCACTCGAGCCGTCTTCCCAGGCTTGCGTCATCCAGTTCTGGCCGGGGCCGTACTTCATGCAGCCGCCCGCGTTCGCCACGCGGTACTCGCCCGCGGGAAGATCGGCGTGGTTCGCAAAGTAGACCGGGGTTCCGAAGAGGCTCAGGTCGTTGGCGGTGGCCCTCGTGGTGGCTGAGCCCACCACGCACATCGCGGGAATCGATGTCGCTCGGTCGAACTCACACACGCGCTTCGCGTAGATCGGAAGTGAGCCCGTGGTCTGCCAGCGGGCTTCGACCTCGATGTCGTCGGTGCAGCCGGTGCACGTGAAGGTGAAGCTCGCGGTGCCGAACGAGTCGAGCGTCACTTCGTCGGTCGCCGTCATGCCGCCGATGGTGCGGGTGATTTGAATGGTTCCTTTGCCCACGTTGCCCGTGGCATCGGTCGCGACCACGCGAACCGTCTGCGGTCCGTCGGTGGTGCATTTGCCGTCGATCGCCACGGTGAGCACCGGGTCACCTTTGGCCGCCGGCTGACACCCGAGAAACAGAACCGCCGCCGCCACCACCGTCTCGATTTTCATGAGAGCGGACTGTAGCCGCTGCGCTCTGACGTGTCGGCGTAGGTGCTCAGCGCAGCAGGTGTGAGAGGAACTGATCGCTCTGCTTTTCGAGCACCGAGTTGGCGCGCAGCCGCATGTCGAGGTGCGCGAAGTCGACGGTGTCGAGATCCTGATCCTGGTTGAAGCACGAGAAGACGAAGCTCTCTTTGCCGGTGCGCGGATCGACGTGGCGCTGCAGGCACTGCGCGCAGATCTCCTTCATCATGCATTGCATCGGCGAGTTGATGCTGCCGATGGCGCAGTGTGACGACTTGAGGTGCGGCTGCAGCACGCCGTGCCGCGCGTCTTTGACGGCCTTCATCATGCGATCGCTGCCGATGGCGATGACGCGATCGACGTCGCCGAGCGGAATGCCTCCACTGCCGAGCTCGCCCTTCGCGTACGCCACCATCGCCTGCACGATGTTGCCGACGAAGCTCTTGTCCTGCGGGCGTCGCGCGGAGAGCGGCGTGCCCGCGTCGACGGCCCAGATCACCTGATCGGCCGCGCGCTCGAGCTCGTCGAACTTGTACGCGTCGTCGGCCTTCCGGTAGCCGGCGAAGTAGAGGACCTTGCTCCCGACCGCGCGCAGCGCCTGGCCGATGGAGAAGAGGACCGCGTTTCCGAGCCCGCCACCCGCAAGTAATACGGTCTCGCCCTTTTCGATGTGCGTGGGTGTACCCGTGGGTCCCATCAGCACGACGGGCTCTCCGATTTTCAGCTGCGCGCAGAGCCTCGATGATGCGCCCATCTCGAGCACGATGGTCGAGAGCAGGCCCTTCTCTTTGTCGACCCACGCGCCGGTGAGGGCGAGGCCTTCCATCGTGAGGCGCGTGCTGATCGGCCTCCCAACGCCGTCGCCCCCAGGGGCTTCGATCACGCGCGCGCTCCGCTCGTAGTTCTGCAGTCGATAGAACTGGCCCGGCTCGAAGTGCTCCGACGCGTACGGAGCCTTCACCACCACCTCGACGATGGTCGGCGTCAGTCGGTTCACGGCAGCGACGGTCGCGAGGAACGCCGAGTCGAGTCGCGCGAACAACGAAGCGCGTCGAGCGGCTGCATCACCAGGAGCTGCGACGTCGGCGAACAACTTCGCGACGTGGACGTAGCCGTCCTTCGCCGAGGCCATCGCCTTCACGACGTTGCCCGCGTAGGTCGGGTGGTTGTCGCCGTAGAAGGTGATGAAGCGGCCGTCCTTCGCGTAGCTGGTGAAGAAGCCGGCGTCGCGACCGATGTCCCAGTGCTGCGGCGTCTCGACGAGCGCGAAGGCGCCATCGGCTCCGCGGACCGCGTCGTAGTTTCTGAAGTGGGTGCGATCGTCGTCGAGCGCGAACGTGCCGGAGTACTCGTGCTCGTAGGTCACGTTCGGCGCCGTGCCCGCAGCGACGCACACCGTGCGCGCCGGCATTTCCCACTCCGCGCCGTCGGCCTTCTTGAAGGTGAGCGACTTCACCGCTCCGAATTCGTCGGCCGCCGCGGCGACCGGCGTGACCTTCTCGATGAACCGAATTCCCTCTTCGAGCGCCTTGGCGACTTCTTCGTGATTCAGCCGGTACGCCGGCGATTCGATCATCGCGCGGCGGTAGCAGAGCGACACGCCGCCCCAGCTGCGCACCAGGTCGATGAAGTTGGGCAGCTCTCCGGCTTTCTTCGCCCGTTCACGTTCGGCCCGAATCGCGCGGCCGTGCTCGAGGAACTCGCGATACACGGCGAGCTCTTCAGGGTTCATGCGCGCGAAGACGGCGGCTTCTCCTCCGGCGCCGTGGCGAGCCAACACCTCGTGGCGCGCGAGTGTCTTCTCGACCTGCACCGGGTAGTACGCGAACAGCTCGGTGGCGGTGTCGATGCCGGTGAGGCCTCCGCCGATGACGAGTGCGGGCAGGCGCACCTGCAGGTTCGCGAGCGAGTCCTTCTTGAACGCGCCGGTGAGCTGCAGCGCCATGAGGAAGTCGCTCGCCGCGCGCACGCCGCGGATGAGGTTGTTCTTCATGTTGACGATGGTGGGCTTGCCGGCGCCCGCGGCGATCGCGATGTGATCGAAGCCGAGCTTCCACGCGTCGTCGATGCTCAGCGTGCCGCCGAAGCGAATGCCGCCGTAGATGCGGAAGGCGTCGCGTCGCGCGAGCGTGAGGTGAATCAGCGTGAGGAACGACTTGTCCCAGCGAACGGTGATGCCGTACTCGCTGACGCCGCCGAAGCCTTCGAGGATGCGTTCGTCGAGCGCGTCGGCGAGCTGATGCCAGTCGCGAATCGGAGCGAAGTCCCCGCGCACGAGCTCGTCGGGGAAGCGCTCGATCTTGAGTCCATCGATGCCGGCGACGGTGAAGCCCTCGTTCATCAAGTAGTGCGAGAGCGTGTAACCAGCAGGGCCCAGCCCGACGACGAGCACGTTCTTGCCGTTGTCGCGCGCGGCATGCGGCCTCGCGACGTTGAGCGGGTTCCACCGCGTGAGCAGCCCGTAGATCTCGAAGCCCCACGGCAGCGCGAGCACGTCGGTGAGCACGCTGGTCTCGATCTGCGGAATGTTCACCGGTTCCTGCTTCTGGAAGATGCAGGCCTTCATGCAGTCATTGCAGATGCGATGACCGGTGCCGGGGCACATCGGGTTGTCGAGGATCACCATCGCCAGCGCGCCGAGCGAATCGCCGCGGGCCTTGAGCGCGTGCATCTCGGAGATGTGTTCTTCGAGCGGGCAGCCCGCGAGGGGGATCTTGAGCGGGTTGTTCTTGTAGGTCTGCCCCGCCGCGACGGGGTCCTTCTCCTTGAAGCCCTTGCTGCACGAGTCCTTCTCGCGCTCGTGGCAGATGACGCAGTAGTCGACCTCGCCCATCGCGAGCCGCTCACTGCCACGCGGGTCGGTGAGACCGAAGCCGTCGCGCCGACGCAGGTGGTGATGCGGCCCCTCGAGCACTTCGGGGTGCTTCGCGTCGGGCAGGTGCAGCTCGACCAGCTTGTCGGGAATGAGCGGCTTCGGTTGCAGCACCGTGTGCCAGCCCGTGAGCGTGTGCGTGAACTGCACGCGCGCCCAGATCCACCGATCGATGGTGGCGAGCAACGAAGCCGGCGTGGTGTCGGCCGGAAACTTCAGCGCGGCCCACTTCGCCGCATCCGGAGTCTTCTCGAGGCGGAGCAGGGTGATGGTCGCCCGCGCCACGCGACGTTCTTCGTCAGCGTCGGGCTCGAAGGCCGAGAGCAGCGCGCTCATCTTCGCGTCGAGTGACGGCAGTTCTTCGCGCGTCGGGCGATCGACCACGCCCTTCTTGAAGACCCGCCGCGTGACGAACTCGCGCTTGAACTCGAAGAGCTCGAGCTCAGCGTGCAGTCGCGCGTGCAGCTCGCCCAGTTCTTTCTCGACTCCGAACAGCGTGCCGACGAAGCGCGAGACGTGCGTGGCGACGGCGATCAGCAGTTCTGACGTGGCGGGCGCGCTGAGTGAAGCGCCGCGATCGGCGCGGTACTGATCGAAACGCGCAGCGAGCGCGGGATCTTCGCGTCGCAGCCGGCTGAGAAACGCGACGTGCAGCCGCTCGAGGCCTTCGGGCCGGTAGAGATCCGCGAACGAAAAACCCTCGAAACCGAGCTGCAACATGGCGCGGGCTCTTAACGCCGCTCGCGTGTTTTCACCGCGCCTTTCTTGCTCGCATTTGGCCGGCGCACAGCTCCCATGAGGGCGCGCACAGAATGCGTGCAATTGCTCACATTTCAGCTTCGACCAGGAAGCAGCTGCAGGCACTCGGTCAGCCGTTCCTGGGCGAGCTGAGTGACCCGGGCCAGGCGATCGCGAAGCTCGTCGGCGCGCACCGCCAGCCGCGCAAATTCCGCGTCGAGCGCGCGAAGGAGCTCGAGCAGTTCCTGCGCTCCGACGAGCGTGAGCGCCGACGTGAGCCGCTGGAGATCGGCGGCCTCGCGCGCCGAGCCGAAGTCACCACGCACCAGACCCCATAGCAGCTCGACCGCGCGATGCAGGCGACCGCGCGCGAGGCGCTCCGCGTAGCGCACCACGACCAATTCAGTGTCGAGTCGATCGGCCAGCGAGACGAGGCCGATGAGTTCCGTCTCGGCCTTGCGCGACGCTTCCGTGCGGCGCTTTCTCAACTCACGAGCGACAGCTCTGTACCGTTTTCTGATCTGCCCCAGCTCCATGCCCGCCTCCCCCGAAACGAGTCGCAGCACGAGCGGTGCCAGCGTCACCTCGCGGAATTTCCTGATGGAGAGCGCATCTGCTACGTGCGCGGGCATGATCGAAGGCATCGTCGTCTCTCCGCGGCGGGTGATCGCAGACGACCGCGGCAAGGTGATGCACCACCTGAAGGCCACCGACCCGGAGTTCGAGAAGTTCGGAGAGATCTACTTCTCGACGATCTTCCCCGGCGTGGTGAAGGGCTGGCACCTGCACAAGCAGATGATCATCAACTACGCGGTGCCGCACGGGATGATCAAACTCGTCTGCTACGACGATCGCGAAGGCAGCAAGACCAAGGGCGAGATCAACGAGATCTACCTGGGCAACGACAACCACGTGCTGGTGAAGGTGCCGCCGTTCATCTGGAACGGGTTCAAGTGCGTGGGGCCGACTCCGGCGATCGTGGCGAACTGCGCGTCGATTCCGCACGACCCGAACGAGATCGTTCGCCTCGACCCGCACCGCTCGCACATTCCCTACGACTGGGCGACGAAGGACCGCTGAGTGTCGGCCCGCCTGCTGGTCGTCGGAGCGTCGGGGCTGGTCGGCTCCGAGTTGATGCGCGCCGCGGTGCCCGACGACGTGCGCGTGCCGCTCGAGCCGCACGTGCCGTTTTCGTCGTCGCCGTCATCGGTGGCCCAGAGCGCGATGTTGATCGGCGCTCCGTCACGCGTGACGTTGGGAGTCGCCCGCAGCGTCGCCGGCTTCGCCACCCAGCCGATGGATCTGCTGGACCCGGCGGCGATTGGGCGGGTGGTCGATTCCTTCAATCCTGACGCGGTGTTCATCGCCAGCGCCTGGCCGCACGTCGACGGGTGCGAGCAGGACCCCGCGCGCAGCGAACGCGAAAACGTGCAGACCGTGAAGAATGTGCTCGGGGTCATCGGGCACACAGTGCGAGTGGGGTTCTTTTCGACGGAGCACGTGTTCGACGGCCGTTTGGAGTCGTACGACGAGGCGTCGCCGGTGAGCCCGCTGAGCGTCTACGCCAAGCACAAGCGCGCGGTGGAAGAGCTGCTCTTGAAGCGCGGCAACGCCCTCATCGCGCGCACCAGCTACGTCTTCGGAGCCGAAGCGCGTCGCAAGAACTTCATGTACCGGGTGATCGACGCGGCCGAGCAGCGCACGCCGCTCAAGGTGCCCACCAAGCAGGCCGGCATGCCGACGTGGGCGACGTGGCTCGCGAAGTCGGCGCTCGACTTGCTCGAGCGTGGCTTCGACGGCATCGCGCACCTCACCGGTCCCGACGTGCTGACCAAGGGCGAATGGGCGGCGATGATCGCCCGCGGCCTCGCGCTGCCGAGCGTGGAAATCGCAGAAGTTCCGTGGCAGGAGTCGGGGCAGGTCGCACCGCGTCCGGAGCGCGTTCGACTGGTTTCGACGAAGCACGAGCTCCGACACCCTCCGCTGCTGGACTTGTTGATCCGCGAGCGCGCCGCGCTCCTGACGAAAGTGGTTTGAACGATGGCTTCCGCGATTCCCCAGTGCCGCGTGTGCGGCGCCGGCAACCTCGAGCCGATCCTCTCGCTGGGCGACATGCCTCCGGTGAACAGCTTTCTCTCGTCGAGCGCCGAGTTCGCGAAAGAGACGCGCGCGCCTCTGGCGATCTCGTTCTGCGCGCCGTGCGGTCACGTGCAGCTGACGCACCAGCTCGACCCGAAGGACGTGTTCACCGACTACATCTACTTCTCCGCGATGTCGGAGACGGTGGTGCGTTGGGGGCAGCAGCTCGCGACGCGCTACGGGTCGGAGATTTCGCTGCAGAAGAACCACCTGGTGGCCGAACTGGCGAGCAACGACGGCTGCATCTTGAAGCCGTTCCGCAACCACTGCCGCGTGCTGGGCGTGGAACCGGCGAAGAACATTGCCGAGGTGGCGATCAAGGAAGGCGTGCCGACGGTCGCGGAGTTCTTCAACTTCGCGCTCGGTCAGAAGCTGCGTGAAGAGCACGGCCCCGCGGAGCTGATCATGGCGCGCAACGTGTTGGCGCACGTGCCCGACCTGGTCGACTTCGTGAAGGGCGTGCGGGAGTGGCTCTCGGCCGACGGCATCTTCCACGTCGAGGTGCCGTACCTGAAGCCGATGGTCGACCACCTCGAGTTCGACACCATCTACCACGAGCACCTCTCGTACTTTTCCGTCACCGCGCTGCAGCGGTTGTTCAAGGAAGCGGGCCTCGTGTTGTGGGACGTCGAGGAGATTCCGCTGCACGGTGGCTCGCTCATCGCGCGTGGCAAGCGCAGCGCGTCGCCGCGGCCGGCCGTCGCGCAGTACCTCGCGATGGAGAAGAACGAGGGCTACACGCAGAACAAGAAGCTCCACGCGTTCGCTGACGGCACGCGCAAGCTGCAGACGGTTCTCCCGGCGTTCCTCGGCGACTTGAAGAAGAAGGGCACGCTCGCGGCGTACGGAGCAGCGGCGAAGGGCGTGGTGCTGACCAACTACTGCCAGATCGGCCCCGACCTGCTCTCGTGGGTCGCCGATCGCAGCCCCTACAAGCAGGGCAAGTTGACGCCGGGCATGCACCTCCCCGTCGTGGGCGCGGAGAAAGTGCTCGCTGAGAAGCCGGCGCACCTTCTGGTCCTCGCGTGGAACTTCTTCGACGAGATCGTGAAGCAGCAGGACGCGTACCGTCAGGCGGGCGGCAAGTTCGTCGTGCCGGTGCCTTCTCCGCAGGTGCGGTGACGCATGGGAATCAAGGCCGTCATTCTGTGTGGTGGGCAGGGCACGCGCATTCGCGAGGCGAGCGAGGCGATGCCCAAGCCGATGCTGCCGATCGGTGGCAAGCCGATCGTGTGGCACATCATGAAGATGTACGCGGCGCACGGCATCACCGAGTTCGTGCTGTGCCTCGGCTACAAGAGCTGGGTCATCAAGGAGTTCTTCTTGAACTACCGCGCGATGACCAACGATCTCACCGTCACGCTCGGGAAGAATCACGCGGTCGAGGTGTCGGGCGGATCAGAAGAGAACTGGAAGGTGATCCTCGCCGAGACCGGTGAAGACACCATGACCGGCGGGCGCGTCGCGGCGATCAAGAAGTACGTCGAGAACGACGAGCTGTTCTGTCTCACGTACGGCGACGGCGTGGCGGACGTCGACGTGAGCAAGCTCCTGCAGTTCCATCGCGCGCACGGCAAGACGTGCACGGTGACGGCGGTGCGGCCTCCGGGGCGCTTCGGCGAGATGCGGCTCGACGGCGAGACCGTCGCGGAGTTCAACGAGAAGCCGCAGACCACCGAGGGCTTCATCAACGGCGGCTTCTTCGTGTGCGACAGCAAGCGCATCTGGGACTACCTGCCGGCGCAGAAGAAGCTGACGCTCGAGCAGGAACCGATGCGCGGCCTCGCTGATCGCAACGAGCTGCACGCGTTTCGCCACACCGGGTTCTGGCAGCCGATGGACACGCTGCGTGAGTTCAACCTGCTCAACGATCTGTGGGCGAACGGCAAGGCTCCGTGGAAGACGTGGAAGGACGGAGCGTGAGCTTCAGCGACGAGCTCGCGGCCGCCTACGCCGGAAAGCGCGTGCTGCTCACCGGGCACACCGGCTTCAAGGGTGCATGGCTCACGCTGTGGCTCGAGCGGCTGGGCGCGAAGGTCACTGGGCTCTCGCTCGCTCCTGAGAAGGACTCGCTGTTCCTCGCGGCGGGCGTCGAGAAGTCGTGCGCGCACCGCGTGGGTGACATTCGCGATCTGAAGACGGTGCGCGAGACCATCGCCGACGTGAAGCCGCAGATCGTGCTGCACCTCGCGGCGCAGGCGCTGGTGCGCCGCAGCTACGCCGACCCGCTCGAGACGCTGGGCAGCAACGTCACCGGCACCGCGCACGTGCTGGAAGCGATTCGGCTCGAGAAGCAGCGCTGTGCCGTCGTCGTGGTGTCGAGCGACAAGTGTTACGAGAACCGCGAGTGGGTCTACGGCTATCGCGAAGACGACGCGATGGGTGGCCACGACCCGTACTCGATGAGCAAGGGCGCGACCGAGCTCGTCACGTCGTCGTGGCGCCGGTCGTTCTTTCACCCGTCCAAACTGAGCGAGCACGGAGTCGCCATCGCCAGCGCGCGCGCCGGCAACGTGATCGGCGGCGGTGACTGGGCGGCGGATCGCATCGTGCCCGACTGCATTCGGTCGCTCGCGAAGGGCGCTCCCATCGGCGTGCGGAGTCCTCACGCGGTGCGGCCGTGGCAGCACGTGCTCGAGCCGCTCGGTGGGTACTTGCTGCTCGGAGCGCGGCTGCAGTCTTCGCGCGCGGCCGAGTACTGCGAAGGGTGGAACTTCGGCCCGAACGGCGAGTCAGCGCGGTCCGTTTCGCAGCTCGCCGACGCGCTGGTGAAGGCGTGGGGGAGTGGTTCGTGGGTCGATCAGAGCGACCCGAAGGCGAACCACGAAGCGGGGCTGCTCACGTTGTCGATCGACAAAGCGCGCGCGCGGCTCGGCTGGGCGCCGCGGTGGAACTTCGACGAGACGATCGCGAAGACGGTGGAGTGGTACCGCGCGCAGATCAACGGTGCCGACGTGAAACAGCTCAACGCGCTGTGCTTGTCGCAGCTGGGCTGAGGACGAGCCCGCCCGGTGTCAGGTTCCGATGAACAGGCCGTTCGCGAGCCGCACGCCCGACATGCCGAGCCACCCGAGCCCGATGGCGAGCACCGCGAACTGAGCCCAGCGATTCTTCGTCCACTTCGCGGTGAGCAGGAACACGGGGAACGCGCACAGCGAGATGCGACTGAACGCCCACGCCTGGCCTGAGCTCATGGGGACGATCACGATCAGCGCGCAGTAGATCGAATACACGGGCCCCAGCTGCTTCCACGCCAGCACCGCGGTCACCGCGACGAGTGGAATGCAGAAGAAGTCGAGCCAGCCTTCCATCGCCAGATTGCCGCGCTTGGTGCGTTCCCAGTACTCGAGGAACGTCGGCAGCGGCGGCGCGGTGAAGCCCCAGCCGCGACGCGCGTGCATGAACGCCAGCGCGTCTCCGTACGTGCGGTACTGCCAGAACACGTACGCGCCGATGACGAGACCCGACGCCACGCCGACGATCACCGCGGTCTTCCACCGGCGAGAGAGCAACGCGGCCAGCCCGACGGCACCGACGAGCAACATGCCCTGCGATCGAGTGATGGCTCCGATGGCGAGCAATGCCGCGCAGGAAAAATCGTCACCGCGCTCGAAGAACACCAGCGCCCAGATGCCGAGCCCGAGGAACACCACTTCGGCGTAGCCCGCAGAGAGGAAGATGCTCGCCGGGTAGACCAGCATCGCGGCGGCCGCACGAATGCCGCTGTCTTCGTCGCCGAACTTCATGCTGCCCAGTTGCAGCAGGCCCCAGATCGCCGCGAGCAACCCGAGGTGGGTGATGATGAAACTCCCGAGCGGCAACGTGAAGCCGATGGTGGTCAGCGCGCGCACCGCCATCGGGTACACCGGCAAGAAGGCGATCGACGCCTGCGCGCACGGCACGTCAGGCGAGCGACAGTCGGCGTACGAATAACCGTCGCGAATGATGCGGACGTACCAGCCCGAGTCCCACCGCAGGAACGGTTGCAGCACCGCGGGGCCTTCGAGCGGAGGCATGCCCAGCAGACCCGGGCCGCGCTCCACTGTGCCGAGCGCGCCAACCGTCATCGCCTCGATGGGGAGCCGCAGCGTGCCGTACAGCGCGAACGCGAGCAGCAGCAGGCGCGGCACACGGCTCATCACGCGGCCTTCGCTCCGTCGACGTTCTTGATCGGCCCCGCGCCCCACACGGCCAACGCGACGCACAGGCTGCCGATCACGTTGTAGTACTCGTTGCAGAACGCGTGCGTGCTCAGGAAATAGAGCATGAAGTGCGTGGCACCCGCGGCGAGCGCGAAACCAGCGGCGGAGCGCGGCGCACGCCACAACGTCAACGCAGCGACGGGAATGACGCCGAGCAGGCCGCTCCACTTCGACATGCGCACGATGTTCTGGTTCGCGAGGTGCGCGACGAGGCCGAGGCTGTCGAGCCGATACACCTCGCGAATGTTGAGGACGCTGTTCACGAACGCCGCCGGGCCCCAGGCCACGAAGGGCAACGTGACGAGCAGCGCGACGCCACCGGCCTTCAAGCCCAGCGTCACCACGGTCTTCACCGTCCACGGCCGCGGAATGAGCAGCATCAGCGCGGGAATGCCGATGAACATGTGCTGCTTCAAGGCGAGGTACAGACCGGCCGCGATGAAGAGGTACTTCGGGAAACGCAGCGCGACGAAGGCGACCAGCGCGGTGAGCAGCACCACGAACGAGTCGGTCCACGCGCGGTCGAGCACGAAGAAGGCGCGCGGCGTGAAGAGGAACACCACGGCCACCAACTTCGGCCAGGCGCCTGGGCGCGAGTAGCCCATCAGCAGCGCGGCGCCGACCATCGCGGCGAGCATCGAGTAGCGCGGGTCTCCGAAGGCCAGGTAGCCCGGCAGGCAGAGCAGCAGCGCGAGCGGCGGGTATACGAAGCCGAACTGCAGCCGGCCGTTCACCGACACACCCGGCGGGAAGAAGGGCGAGTTGTCGCCGTACGGGTTGGCGAAGGTGATGCCGTAGGGGTTGGTGCCGTGGAGCAGCGCCTGGAGTGACTCCACCTCGACGGTGAAGACGTCGATGAGCGGGTTGGGCGCGAGCTTGAGGATCAGCACGGCCATCGCGGTCCACACCGCGAGCACCAGCGGGAACCACGCTCGCGGGAGCGGAGGCTTTTCACCGAGCGCGCTGCCGGCGAGTACTCCGGTGACGGCGAGACCCATGTGGAACCACAACATCTGGCGCGGGTCGCGCAGCCCGGTCATCTCGATGGTCGGCGCGACCACCGACATCAAGTACAGCTGCGCGGCGATCGACCCGCCGACCACCCACAACACGGGAATCGGAATACGGGCGCGCACCGAGAGCGCGAGGAGCACGAAGACCAGCGAGGTGGCGACGATGGCGATGGCGTCGCCGACGTAGTGCCCGTGCGTCCACTGCAGCGTGTAGCCCATCGCCACCACCGCGGCGGCGACGAGAAAGGCCGGCAGCGAGTGTTGGGGGCTCCCCTCAGCGCCCATGAATCAGTGCCGCACGCCGACCGCGATGGCTTGCACGAAGAGATCGCGCGGGCCGAACTCGTAGCTGGTGAGCTCGAGACCGGCGGCTTCGAACGCCGACTTCGCTTCAGCCTTGTTGGCGACGCGCGAGGGCTCGGGCGGGTGCAACCGCACGTTGCGCTTGAGCACGTCGTTCATCATGAAGTGGATGCCGTCGAGCACCGCGGCGCTGGTGGCCAGCTTGTGCGGCCAGAACACCACGACCTTGCCGCCGGGCTTGGTGACGCGCGCGAGCTCCTTGAAGAGCGTCTGCAGGTCCTGCCCTTCGAAGTGCTCGACCACACCGAGGTTGTACGCGCCGTCGAACGTTCCGTCGGCGAACGGCAACTTCAAGATGTCGGCGTGCTGCACCGCGTGCGCGGCCGGGTTCTCACGGCTGTAGCGCGAGAGCGCCTCGGGGCTGATGTCGACCGCGGTCACCTTCACCGACTCGTGGAGATCAGCGTCGACCTGACCCGAGCCACAGCCCGCGTGGAGCAGCTGCGCACCGGGCTCGAACTCGCGGCGAATGGTGCGGGTGAGGTTCGATTTGATGAACAGGTTTCGGTAGACGGCGGCGACGACGTCGTAGGCGAGCGCGCCGGGCTTCGACTTCTTTTCCCAGTACGCGTCCCAGCCCTGCGGGTCGTTGAGCGCTTGGTTGAGCTGACCTTCGAACTCGCGGCCGAGACGGAACTGCGCGGGGTTCGAGGCCTTGGCGACCGAGAGCTTCACCAGCTGCTCGACGCTGCGGCGCACCTCGACGAGGTTCATCTTGGAGTGGCCGTAGGTGCGCGCCGGCAACACGATCGGCACGTTGACCACGTTGATGCCGTTCTCCGCGAAGATGAACATGCTCTGGAAGAAGAACGCGTAGCCGCGCTCGGTGACCAGGTTGAAGACGCGGCGCGGGAGCTTGTCGAGCCGGTACACGCGGAACGCGCCCGTCGCATCGCCGGTGACGCCGAGGAGATTGCGGGTGAGCGCGTGACCCAGGTGCGTGAGCGAGCGGCGCAGCAGCGTCCACCCCGGGAGGCTGTCGGACTGCTGGAAGCGCGAGCCGGCGACCACGTCGGCCTCGTTGGCGGCCTCGAGCAGGCGCGGAATGTCGGACGGCGAGTGCGTGAAGTCGCAGTCCATCGTGACGAGGCGGCGGTAGCCGTTGTCGTACGCGTACGCGATGCCGTCGAGGTGCGCCGAGCCGATGCCGTTCTTGCCGGAGCGGTGCATCACCTTGAGCCGCGGGTGCTTCGTGGCGAGCTCGTCGAGAATGCGGCCGGTGCCGTCGGGCGACGCGTCGTCGCAGAAGAGGATGTCGACCTTCACCGGCAGCGCGAGCAGCTGCTCGACCATCGGCCCGACGTTCTCCGACTCGTCGTAGGTGGGAATGAAGACGAGGGTGTCCTGCTTCACGGCGAAGCCTCCGCGGCGCGCACCATCTGCTCGACCATGGCCTCGAAGGTCGTCGCGGGCCGCCAGCCAGTGCGCTGCTCGAGCAAAGTGGAGTCGCCGATCAACGGAGCCACGGTGCGCGTCATGCGCTCTGCGCGCTCGACGACGAACTCGCGCCACTCGAGCCCGACCGCGCCGAAGGCCAGACGGCACCAATCGGCCACGCTGTGCGGCACACCCGACGCGATGACGTAGTCATCGGGCGTGTCGGCCTCGAGGATCTGCAACATGGCGCGCGTGTAATCAGGCGCATAGCCCCAGTCAACGACCGCCGAGGTGCTGCCGAGCTCGAGCGTGAAGGGCTCGTTCTTCGAGCGCGCGCGGGCGGCGGCGACCGCTCCACGACAGATGCGCTGCGACACGAAGCGCGGCGCGCGACGCGGCGACTCGTGGTTAAAGAGGAAGCCGCTCGACACGTGCTGGCCCTGCGCGCGGAACAGCCGGCCCAGCTCGACGCCGTGGGCCTTGGTGAGCGCGTACGGCGTCTTCGGAGCGAGCGGGGTGCGTTCGGTGATTCGCGCGCCGTTGCCTTCTCCGAAGCAATGCGACGAGGCGGCGTAGAACGCGCGCGCTTTCGGAGAAACGGCTCGCAGCGCATCGAGCGTGTGCAGCCAGCCGATGACGTGCACCTGCTCGGCCGCGACCAGTTCGTCGCCCAGCGCACGCGCGGGATCTTCGGACGAGTGGTGCGCGGCGGCGAGGTACACCAGCGCGTCAGGCTGCAGCTGCGTCACCAGCGCGCTCATCGCGGCGCGATCGCTCAACGGCGCAGGGTTGCCGAGATCGAAGCCGCTGACGCGCCACCCGTTCGCGGCGGCCTGCTCGGACAGGTACGAGCCGTCCTGGCCCGCGCTGCCGATGACGACGAGGTGCTTCACGGCTTGGCGACGAACTCGAGCTTCGGCAGCGGGAACAGCAAGCGGCCTCCCGCGGCGAGGAACGCGGCTTCACGCTCGAGGAAGGGCTTCTTGAAGTGCCACGGCAACACCAGCCACACGTCGGGCTTCCGCGCGCGCGCTTCGTCTTCGCTGATGATGGGAATCAGGCTGCCCGGGGTGACGCACCCGAACTTGTCGGGGTTCACCTCGGCGACGGCCTCGAGCAGGTCGGGGCCCAGGCCGCAGTACTGCAGCGTGACGTTGCCTTTGGTCGACGCTCCGAGACCGATGACGCGCTTGCCCTCGGCTTTCAGCTTCTTGAGCAGCGCCGGCAGCTCGGTCTGGTGCGCCTTCACCGTCGCGGCGAACGCCTTCCAGGTGTCGAGCGAGCGCAGGTGCGCTTCCTTCGCGAGCAGCTCGGCGACGATCGGCGCGTCACCCGAACCGCGCGCCACGGTGACCGCGAAGCTGCCGCCGTTGACGTCGTTCACGGTGACGTCGGTGATGCGCAGACCCGCGCGCGACGTCATCCACTGAATCTGGGCGAGGCCGTAGAACTCGAGGTGCTCGTGGCAGACCGTGTCGTAGCTGTTCGTCTCGAGCATGAGCGGCAGGTAGCTCTGCTCGAGGTGCCACACGCCGTCGTCGGCGAGCACCGCGGCGACGTCCTTCACGAACTCCATCGGCGCGGAGAGGTCGTAGAACATCGAGATGCTGGTGACGATCGCGGCTTTGCGATCGCCGACGGCCTTCTTGAACGTCGCCGCCGAGAAGAAGTCGGCCACCGCCTCGACGCCCGGCGGGTGGAACTTGCGGAACTTCTCGGTGGTGGGGTCGATGCCCAACCGCTTCACGCTCGAAGGGTAGAAGCCCAGCGTGGTGCCGTCGTTGCTGCCGATGTCGAGCACCAGCTCTCCGTCACGCAGCGGGCGGCGCTCGATCAGCGAACGAACCTTGGCCTCGAGGTGGCGCACCATCGAGCGGTTCAAGCCGCTGCGGTAGCCGTAGTTGTCGCCGTACAGCGCGCCGAGATCGTAGGTGTGCGCGAGCTGCACGAGGCCGCAGCAATCGGGCGTGCCGTGGCACTTCACCAGCGCCAGCGGGCCGCTCTCGACGTGCACGCCCGGGCGCGGGAAAACGCCGGTGAGCGCCTGCTGGCCAAGATCGAGCACCGTGACGAGCTGCGGGTTCTGGCAGATGCGGCAGACCTTGATGGCTTCAGGGGCTTTCATCGGCGCGCCTCGCGAGCCATCACTTCGAGATCGGAAGCGACCATGAGCTTCACCAGTTCCTTGAACGAGGTGCGCGGTTTCCAGCCGAGCTTCTCGCGCGCCTTGGTGGCGTCTCCCAACAGGATGTCGACTTCGGTGGGGCGGAAGTAGCGCTGGTCGACCACCACGTGCTTCTTCCAGTCGAGGCCGACCTCGGCGAACGCGAGCTCGCAGAACTCACTGACGGTGTGCGTCTCTCCGGTGGCGACCACGTAGTCGTCAGGCTTTTCCTGCTGGAGCATGAGCCACATCGCCTCGACGTAGTCCTTGGCGAAACCCCAATCGCGCTTCGCGTCGAGATTGCCGAGCGCGAGCTTGTCGGTGAGGCCGAGCTTGATGGCCGCCACCCCGCGCGTGATCTTGCGCGTGACGAAGCCTTCTCCGCGGCGCGGGCTCTCGTGGTTGAAGAGGATGCCGTTGCACACGAACATCCCGTAGGCCTCGCGGTAGTTCACCGAGATCCAGTGCGCGTAGACCTTGGCGGCCGCGTACGGAGAGCGCGGGTAGAACGGCGTGGTCTCCTTCTGCGGAATCTCGCGGACCAGGCCGTACATTTCGGAAGAGCCGGCCTGGTAGAAGCGCGGCGTGATGCCCGACTCGCGCACGGCCTCGAGCAGTCGCAGCGTGCCCACGCCCACGACGTCAGCCGTGTAGTCGGGCACGTCGAAGCTGACCTTCACGTGGCTCTGCGCGCCGAGGTTGTAGATCTCGTCGGGCTTCACCGAGCGGATGATGCGGTTCACGCTCGAGGCGTCGGTGAAATCTCCGTAGTGGAGCTGGTGCACCTTCGGCGTCGGCACTTCGAAGATGTGGTCGATGCGACCGCGGTTGAGAGAACTCGACCGGCGCACCACGCCGTGGACCTCGTAGCCCTTCTGAATGAGGAGCTCGGCGAGGTACGAACCGTCCTGCCCGGTGATGCCGGTGATCAATGCCCGCTTCATGACCCGTGCGCGTACGGGAGCGGGTGAATGAGGTCAAGCTGTCTCAGCGGGGCGCGGCTCGCGTGCGCAGCAGCCGCTGCAGCGCCGTGTCGCGGTTCGGCGAAACACAGACCAGCCAGCGCTCGACCTGCCCGCACACGAAGCCGGCGTTCACCAGATCCGGCACGTACTCGGCGAAGTAGGGAATGTAGACGGTCTGGTCGTCGAGCTCGGCGGGCGAGAGGTGCTTCTTGCAGTCGGAGCCCGGCGGCGCGCGCCCGACGTGACCGCTGTTGATGGTGAGGTTCTGGCGGTACGCCTGCCACGACAGCGTGCTGACGAGAATGTGATCGTACGGGCACACCCACTGGAGCTGAATGGGGCTGATGACCAGGTGCTGGTACTCGTTGAGCAGCGCCCACGCCGGGTCGCGCGACGGCTCGAAGTGCGGGTACGGGTGGCGAATGGGCGCCTGCGTGGGGTTGATGTCGACGAACTGGAGCAGCACACCCAGGCCCAGCACCCACTGACGAACCCACAGCGCTTCGATGCGCGTCACGGCGAGCGCCGCGACGAGATACAGCGTGCAGAACATCGGCCAGATGAAGCGGCCCGAGCTGCGGAAGACCTGCGGGTACTGACCGAGGTGCGAATAGAAGGCCGACCAGTTCGCGACGGGCTTGCCGGCCACGGTGACGATGTTCGAGAGCGCGAAGGTGCCCATCAGCACGATCGCGATCAGCAGCGGCACCCAGGTGAGCAGCTCGGAGCGCGAAGGACGGAAGCGCACGAGCAGAACGAGGCGCACCAGCACCAGCGCGATCACGCCGAGGCCCAGGTACGCGAAGCCTTCGTACTGGCGCGGGCCCATCGAGAAGCCCGAGATGAAGCGACTCCAGATCGACGGGTTGAAGAAGGTGAGGAGATCGGCGGAGAACTGCCCGAACCCTTCTTCGGTGAGCTTGGGTGAGTTGAGCGCGCCCTTCACCCAGCCGAACAAGTACAGCGAGAGCAGGCAGAACGCGGGCGCGGCGAAGAGCCACGCGAGTGCTTCGCGCGGCTTGAAGGCGCGGGCGACGAGGACGAGACGAAGGATGCCGGCTCCGACGAGCAGCATGCACATCATCGCGACGTAGGCGGTGGTGGAGCAGGCGAAGAAACCGCAGGCGATGGTCACGGCGGCGATGCGTCGCGCGCTCTTGAGTTCGTTCACCGGCCAGATGCAGAGGCCGACGAGCGCGAAGATCGCCCAGAAGCCGAAGAACGGAATGTGGCCGTAGCGCGTGGTGAGCACCGGGTTCATCACGAACAGGCAACCGGCGAAGGTGAGGCTCGGGAGATCACGCAGCCAGGCGCGGCAGATCAGCACTCCCGCGGCGCCGGTGGCCATGATGCCGGTCACCATCCACACGCCGAAGGGCTGCATGCGCTCGCCGAAGAGCGGCGACGCGAGCTTGCTCACCAGAATGAGCGAGGGGACGGAGTCGGTGAGCGCGGCGCTGCTGCCGAACGGGTAGACGAGGTTGGGCGCCTGCGAGAACGGAATTCCCCACGGAGCGATGCGCGCGAAGAGCCAGCCGTAGAGCTGCGCCTGCCAGTCGCCCTCGAACATCCAGTCGATGTTGGTGGGGTCGAAGAAGCCGGTGACACCGATCGCGTGCGCCCAGATCAAGCCAAACGTGCTGGCGAGCACGAGTGCGATTCGCGTCGTGGACCACGGAGCCATCGAGCGCTCGCTCTATCTCGGCGTTCCGATGAGCGACAGGAGGTAGTTGCCGTACTCGTTCTTCTTCATCGGGTGCGCGAGGGCCTCGAGCTGCGCGTCGGTGATGTAGTTGAGGCGCCAGCAGATCTCCTCGAGGCACGCGACCTTGAGGCCGGTGCGGGTCTCGATGATCTGAATGAACTGCGACGCTTCCATCAGTGAGGCGTGCGTGCCCGTGTCGAGCCAGGCGAAGCCACGGCTCATCACCTCGACGTGCAGATCGCCGCGCTTGAGGTAGGCCTCGTTGACGGAAGTGATCTCGAGCTCGCCGCGCGCGGACGGCTTGATGGTGCGCGCGATCTCCAGCACGTCGTTGTCGTAATAGTAGAGGCCCGTCACCGCGAACTTCGACTTCGGCTTCTTCGGCTTTTCTTCGATGCTGAGCGCCTTGCCGGTGGCGTCGAGCTCGACCACGCCATACCGCTCGGGGTCGTTCACCTGGTAGCCGAACACGGTCGCGCCGCGCTTCAACGCCGCCGCCTTGCGCACGAGGGGAATGAAGCCGTCGCCGAAGAAGATGTTGTCGCCGAGCACGAGCGCGACTGGGTCGTTGCCGACGAATTCGCGACCGATGAGGAAGGCCTGCGCGAGGCCGTCGGGAGAAGGCTGCTCGGCGTAGCTGAACGACACGCCCCACTGCGAGCCATCACCGAGCAGCTCACGAAAGCGCGGCAGATCTTGCGGCGTGGAGATGATCAAGATCTCGCGGATGCCCGAGAGCAGCAGCGTGCTGATGGGGTAGTAGACCATCGGCTTGTCGTGAATCGGCAGCAGCTGCTTCGAGACCACGCGCGTAAGCGGGTAGAGGCGGGTGCCTGAACCACCGGCGAGAACGATGCCCTTCATGAGTGCTCCTTGAATTCTGCGAACAGCTGCTCGAGTGACTGGTCGAGAGACCAGGGCTTCGCCTTCAGTGCTTCGACGGTACGGTCGACGTTCAAACCGGCGTGCATTGGCCGCGTTTTGGCGAGCGCGACGTCACGCATCAGCACTGGCTGGAGCAGCGCGGCATCGAGCCCGAAACGACGCGCCAGGCGCTGGGCGAAGCTGAAGCGATCGGTCACTTCCGCTCCGCTGGCGTGCCAGATGCCGGTCGCGCGCGTGGTCGCCAGCTCGGCGATCATCTGCGCGGCGTTGGTGGCATGGGTCGGCGTGATGGTCTGATCGCTGAAGACGTTGAGCGGCTTGCCGGCGCGCAGTCCGTCGATCAACCACGTGCCGAAGTTGCCTTTGTGCTGCGCGGGCCAGCCCATCACCACTGCCGTGCGTGCGATCGCCCAGTGTCCTGCGGGAACGAGCGTGCGCACCGCGAGCTCCGCGGCGTGTTTGCTCATCGCATACGCGCCGGTGGGATTCGGGACCGCATCGATCGCGTAGCGCCCGGTTGCTCCGTCGAACACGTAGTCGGTCGACACGTGCACGAGGTGGGCCTGGGCGTCCCGTGTCCACTGCGCGAGCGTGGCGACGGCTTCGACGTTGATGGCCCACGCCGCGGCCGGCTCGCGCTCGCAGGCGTCGACGTCGGGCATCGCCGCGCAGTGCACGATCACCTCGGGCTGTGCGTGTTTCAAGAAGGCGAGGGTGGCGCTGCGGTCGGTGAGGTCGAGCGCAGGGCGCGTGTGCCGCGATACCGGCAACACCTCGTGCGTCGACGCGAGCTCACGAACGAGTCGCGCTCCGACGAGGCCGGTGCTGCCGGTCACCGCGATGCGCATCTCAACCCCGCAGGCGACCGGCGTACTGCTGCTCGAAGTACCCGCGGTAGGCGCCGGAGACGATGCGCTCCCACCACGGTCGCTGATCGACGTACCAACGCACGGTGTCTGCGAGCGACTTCTCGAAGACGTGCGACGGCGTCCACCCGAGCTCGGCTTTGATCTTCGACGCGTCGATGGCGTAGCGCTTGTCGTGGCCGGGGCGATCGGTGACGTACCTGATGAGCGACTCTGGCTTGCCGACGGCCGCGAGAATCGCCTTCACGATCTGGATGTTCTGGCGCTCGGAGTTGCCGCCGATGTTGTACACGCCGCCCTTCTTTCCCTTCTCGAGCGCGAGCGTGAGCGCGGAGCAGTGATCTTCGACGTGCAGCCAATCGCGCACGTTGGTGCCGTCTCCGTAGACGGGCAGCGGCTTGTCATTGAGCGCGTTGGCCACCATGAGCGGCATCAACTTCTCGGGGAACTGGTACGGCCCGTAGTTGTTCGAGCAGCGCGTCACGACGACGTCGAGCGCGAAGGTGTGCTCGTACGCGAGGGTGATCAGAATCGGCCGCGGCCTTCGACGACGAATACGGAGAACTCGGCGCGAGCGGCGTGGTCTCGGTGAACAGCCCGGTGGGGCCGAGCGAGCCGTAGACCTCGTCGGTCGAGACCATCAGGAAGCGCGAGAGCTTCGCGTGCCGCGCGGCCTCGAGGAGCACGTTGGTGCCCAGCACGTTGGTGGTGATGAACGCCTCGGGCCCGAGGATCGAGCGATCGACGTGGCTCTCGGCGGCGAGGTGCATCACCGCTTCGATCTTCTCGGTGCGGATGAGGTGATCGATCAGCTCGCGATTGCCGATGTCACCGCGCACGAAGACGTGCTTCGGGTCGCCTTCGAGTTCTTTGAGGTTCTCGAGGTTGCCGGCGTAGGTCAGCTTGTCGAGGTTGACGATCTTCCAGGTCGGTCGGTGCGCCCGCAGGTACTTCACGAGGTTCGACCCGATGAACCCGCAACCGCCCGTGACGAGCACGTTCATGGGCGTTGCCTTACACGCTTCGGGCGCGAATCAGCGCTCGAAAAAGCGACTGATGGCGGCGGGCAGAACGTAGCGGCCGACCTCACGCGCGACGCCGCTGCCACCGGCGCGCGCACTGGCCAGTTCCTCGACCAGCGTTTTCGGCAACGCCGCCTTGAGCGCGCGCGTCGCAAACGTGCGCAGCTTCGCGGTCGGCGGCAACGGCACCTCGGGCCACGCTTCCATGCGCGCGCGGAACGCCTTCTCTTCACCCGCGTCCTCGAGCACGTCGGACAACACGCGCAGATGGGCGATGGCCACCGGTGCGACCACTCGCTCGAAGATGTAGCGACGCTTGGTGTCGCTGAGGCCGCCTCGCTCCTTCGCGAACCGCGCGAGCCGCAAGATGACCGCTTCGTGCTCGCGGTAGCGCTTGCGGTAGCTCTCCACGCTCACGCTCTGCGACGAAGCGCCCAGCGAGTAGCGATACAGATCGAGATCGAGGTGCCGCAGCGTCTGCACGAACTCGAGCCCGAAGGTGCAGTACTCGAGATCGACGTACGCGGAATGCTCGGTGACGGTGAAGCCCGCGCGGCGCAGTTGCTCGGTGCGGAAGGTGCTCGTGCTCAACAGCGGCCCCCAGCTCGTCAACCCGAGGAGCGGGTCCAGCACGGTGTCGAAGCGCGTCGCCACGCCGTGCGGCAGCCGCCCGAGAATGCGCACCGGCTCGGGTACCAGCGCCTCGGGTCGCACCTCGGCGTAGTTGGTGAGCACCAGATCGCACGTCTCGTCTTCGAGCGCGTCGAGCAGACTCGTCATCGCCCAGCGGTCGACGAAGTCGTCGGCGTCGATCACGCGGAACCAGGCACCGCGGGCTTCGCGGAGCGCGGTGTTGATGGCGCCTCCGTGGCCGAGGTTGGGTTGCTCGATCACCCGCACCGATGCGGGGAATTGTTTCTGCAGCCGCGTCGCGACCTGCTGCGTGTCGTCAGTCGATCCGTCGTTGACGATCAATACCTCGAGCCGATCGCTCGCGATCGATCGCACGCAGCGCTCGAGGTGCGCGCTGGCGTTGAACGCCGGCACTCCAACCGTGAGCAGTGGTGAACCGGCTTTCCGCTGCGCCGAGCGCTTGCCCGGAGTCCACGGGGCGAGGGCCGCGGCGGTGTTCTTCTTGCTCGCGCGCTTCGCAGAAGTGGGGTTGCGAATTCGCTCCGCGAGCGCCGGAGGATCGGCGTCGACCACGAACTGCGGCCAGAGCTCGGCGACGTTGCCGTGGCGGGCCACGACGGGGAAGGCGCCGAGGGCGAGCGCCGCTTCGGTCTGCGAGAGCGCGGAGCCATCACGCGCGGTGATGAGCGCGATGGCGCCGGGGCCCAGCGCATCGACCGGGCGGAGCCGGCGGCCCTCGAGGAGCTGTCGATCGACGACGTCCGCGCCGAGCACCGCGATCTCCGCGTCGAGCTCGGCCGCGGTGCGCAACATCAGATCGACGCCATGCCGGCGCTGCAGCGAGATCGGCCCGCAGAAGGTGACGGCACGCCCATCGCTGAGCGCGACGGGGTGCGGGAAGCGTGGCGGTGCGACGACCTTCGCGCGCGTGAGCTTCGAGCCGAGGAGCCGCTCGCACTCGGAGCGCTGCGCGTTGGCGCGGAACACCCAGCGCACGCGTTCGTTCGCTTCCCAACGTTTCAGCAGCGCGAGTCGCGCGGCGCTCAGCGAGGCCGGTGGCTCCTCGTCTTCGGAGAACGCGCGCTCGAGGTGCGACGCGTCCGTCCAGCTGGCGTCGGTCTCGAACCAGAGCGTGATCGCTGCGTGGTGGTTGCGCAGGCTTCGCTCGATCGCGAAGTACGACGCTTCTTCGGGGTCGACGATCAGCACCTCGTCGAAGGGAGCGGCGTCGATCGCTTCTCCGAGCGCGGGCTGCGCGCGCCAGGAGCAGGTGGTGACGGTGTGGCCCGAGCGTTCCCACGTCGCCATCGCCAGGCGCACTGAGGTGGGAATCTGACTGGCGAGCACCAGCACGGCACGACCCGGCATGCCCGTGCCAGTAGCACAACCCGGGGCGCGATCTGGTATCAGCCCGGCGTGGCCGAGCCGCTCGTCGCAGTGATCACCCGCACCCGCGATCGTCCGCTCTTCTTGAAGCGCGCGCTCGAGAGCGTGAGCCGTCAGAACTTCGGCGAGCTGGTGCACGTGATCGTCAACGACGGCGGAGCGAAGGCGCGCGTCGACGCGTTGGTGGCCCAGGCGAAACACCGCGTGCAGGTCGAACATCTGACGGAACGTGTCGGTCGCGGCGCGGCGGCGAACCTCGGGCTGGAGCGCAGTCGCTCGACGTTGGTGGTCTTTCATGACGACGACGACACCTGGGCTCCGCACTTCCTTGCGCGCGCCGTCGAGCGTTGGCGCACCTCAGGCCGCAAGGGCGTGGTGGTGCGAACCGAGCGTGTCGTCGAGCGCGTCGAGGGTGAGCAGCTGATCGAAGTGCGCCGCGAGCCGTTCTTTCCCGACCTGAGCGCCGTGTCGCTCGCCGAGCTCGCGAAGGAGAACTGCTTCACCAACCTCGCGTTCCTCGCGCAGCGCGCTGAGGTGCTGGCGGTCGGTGGCTACGACACCGAGCTCCCGCTCTACGAAGATTGGGACTTCAACCTGCGCTTCGTGTCGCGCTTCGACGTGGCGGTGGTGCCCGAGGTGCTCGCGCACTACCACCATCGCGAGGGCGGGCAGGGTGACGCACGCAACTCGTTCGCTCAGGACGCTGCGCACGCCGCTGACGCACGCGCGGTGCTCGTCAATCGCTGGCTGCGCGACCCGGAGCGTCGCCACATCGGGCTGTTGATGTCGCTGGGCCCGGCGCTCGGGGCGATCGACGGCATTCGCGAGCGCGTCGACAAGCTCTTCAACCTGATTCACGGAGCGCGGCAGGTGTGGCCGCTGCGAGCGGTCGAAGGCTGGCTCAAGCGCCGTTGACCCTCTCCCGCGAGAGAGAGGGTCGGGGTGAGGGTGCCACTGCAGTTCTACACGCCCGCTTCGAGCACCTTCACGATGCGCGCGGAAGCCTGCCCATCGCCGTACGGATTCTGCGCCTGCGCCATCCGCTTCCACGCGGCGGAATCAGTGAGCAACCGCTGCGCGGCATCGATGATCCGCCGCTCGTCAGTCCCGACCAACTCGGCACATCCGGCCGTGATGCCCTCGGGGCGCTCGGTCACTTCACGCATCACCAGCACCGGCTTCCCGAGCGTGGGCGCTTCTTCCTGAATGCCGCCGGAGTCGGTCAGCACGAAGAACGAGCGCGCGAGGAGCCACACCAGGCGCGGGTAGTCGACCGGCTCGATGAGGTGCACCCGCGGCGCCCCCTTGAGGATCTTGTCGACCGGCGCGCGGACGTTGGGGTTCAGGTGCACCGGGTAGACGAACTCGACGTCGGAGTGGCGCTCGGCCAGCGTGCGGATGGCGCGGCAGATGTTCTCGAAGGGCTCGCCGAACGACTCGCGGCGGTGGCCGGTCACCAGCACCAGGCGTCGGCTCGAGTCGAGGAACGAGAACTCGCGGGCGAAGGTGTCGGCGAACTTCGCGTCGACCAGCGTTCGGGCCTCGAGGAGTGCGTCGGTGACGGTGTTGCCGGTGACGTGCACGCCCTCGGTGACCTTCTCGGCGGTCAACATGCCGCGAGCGACCTCGGTCGGCGCGAAGTGGAAATCGGTGAGGCGGGTGATGAGCACCCGGTTCATTTCTTCTGGGAAGGGCGAGTACTTGAGGTGCGTGCGCAGGCCCGCTTCGACGTGCGCGACCTTCACCTTCTCGTAGAAACCCGCGAGCGCGCCGGCGAGCGCGGTGGTGGTGTCTCCTTGCACGATCACCACATGTGGCTTGAACGCATCCATCACCGGCTTCAGCTTGAGCAGGGCGTTGGCGTTGACGTCGTAGAGCGTCTGCCCGGGCTTCATCAGCGCGAGGTCGAAGTCGGGCGTGAGCCCGAAGAACTTGAGGATCGGGTCGAGCAGCTCTTTGTGCTGCCCGGTGACGCATAGCTTCGTTTCGAAGACATCGGAACGTGCGCGCAAGGCCGCGATGACCGGAGCCAGCTTGATGCCCTCGGGTCTGGTCCCACACACCACGAGCGCGCGTTTCACGGCGGCGCGCATACCAGAACCCAGCCTGCCAGCAACCGGTGGCTTTCGAGGCGGCCACACCTCTGGTATCGCGGCGCCTCGAATGCATCAGCGAATCAACATCGTCGAGGAGCAGTGGGCGGCGTCACCCGGGGTCCAGGTCACTCCTGAACAAGGAGGCCTGATCGTCGAGAACTTCGCGAGCGACAAGCGCAGCATCGAGTTGCGGTTTCCGATGCGCGTCGGTCTGGGGCTGGCAGGTGGCTCCTTCACCATTCGCATCGCCGGCCAGGTGTTGCTCGGCTCGGGGTTCGGCGTGGTGCCGATCGTCGACGGGCAGACGCACTACCCGATGCCGCTGAATTCGTGGAACCGCTTCCGCGGCGAAGATCTGGTTCGCGTCTCGTTGCGCATCGAGCTGGGCGCGCGCTGCAAGGTGCGGCTCAGTGAGCTGTGGCTCGACAACGCTCAGCGCGACACCCATCTCTTCGACGAGCACATCGAGTTCGACTCGAACCTGATCATCACGCCGACCTACCCGTCATCGAACCACCTGTACCTGAGCGGCTTCGTGCACTCGCGTGTCCAGGGCTACCGCCGGCGCGGGCTGAAGCCGGTGCTGCTGTGCATCTTCAATTCGTATGGTTACGAGACCGCCTACGACTTCGAAGGCGTTCGCGTGTTGCGCGGCGATCTCAACGCGATGTTGTTCACGCTGAACAAGCATCGGTTCTCGAAGATCGGCATTCACTTCTTCGACGAGCACTACGCGCTGGCGCTCGATCGCGCGGTCGGCAATCGCGACGCGGAGCTGTTGCTGTGGTGCCACGGCCCGGAGACACTCTTCTACGATCTGCCGGCGGTGAACGGCCGGTACTTCACCAAACCCGAGCAGCCGAGCGCCGAGACGCAGGAACGGTTCCGAACGTTGCATCGCGTGATGCGCTCGTACGACGCGCGCCGCAACGTGCGCTGGGTCTTCGTCTCGGAATGGATGCGTTCGAGATCGCGCGAGCTGCTCGGCTTGAAGTTCGAGCGGTCCGAGGTGATCCCCAACACCATCGACACCGAGCTCTTCCTCCCGGTCGAGCGCTCGCCGGAAGATCGACTGCGCGTGCTGATGATTCGTCGTTACGACGACGAGCGGAAGTACGCCGTCGATTTGGCCGTGCAGGCGATCGTCGAGCTGAGCCGCCGCCCGATCTTCCGCTCGATGCGCTTCACGATCGTCGGTGACGGCCCCGCGCACGAGACGCTCTTCGCGCCCATTTCGCAGTTCTCGAACGTCACCTTCCTCAAGCGCTTCGCTTCTCACGACGAGATCGCCGCGCTGCATCGCACGCACGGGCTCGGCTTGTTCCCGACGCGGTACGACTCCCAGGGCGTGAGCGCGTGCGAGGCCGCGTCTTCGGGCGTGGTCGTGGTCTCGAGCGACTGCAGCGCCATCTCCGAATTCCTGCCGCGGGCGCTGGGCATTCTGGCGCCCGAGAACAGCGCGCTCGGTCTGGCCGACGCGCTCGAGCGGTTGGCGAACGACCCCGAGCTCCACGAGCGCACCAGCAAGCGGCTCTCTGCGCACATCGAGCGCAACTGCTCCGCCGACATGACCGTGGGGCGCGAAGCGGCGCTCTTCCAGGAACCGACGCCTGCGCGTCCTCCTGCGAAGGTCGCGCGCAAGGGCAAGGTCACGCTGACGGTTGGTGTGCCGGTCTACAACATGGAGCGGCTGCTCCCGCGTTGCCTGAGCTCGCTGCTGGCTGGCGATTCGCTCGAGGGGCTCGAGGTGTTGGTCGTCGACGACGGGTCGAAGGACAACTCGGTCGAGATCGCGCGCGTGTTCGAGTCGCGGTACCCGGGCGTAGTGCGGGTGATCGCCAAGGAAAACGGCGGCCACGGCTCGGTGATCAACCGTGTGGTCGCGGAAGCGCGCGGCAAATACATGCGGCTCGTCGATTCGGACGACTGGGTCGACCCGGTGAACTTCGCGGCGTTCCTCGAGCGGCTGCGCAGCGAGACGGTCGATCTGGTTCTGACCGACTACGCCGAAGACTGGGCGCACCGCGATGATCTGTTCGAGAAGCCGATCTACGCGAACATTCAGCCCGACACGGTGCACAGCTTCGACCTGCTCGCTAGCCGGCAGTACGGCTTCAAGTCGTGGGGCCCGGTGCTCGCGACGGCGACCTTCAAGACCGAGTGCCTGCGCCGCGCGCGCCTGCACATCGACGAGCGCATCGCCTACGTCGACATGGAGTACTGCACCCTCTCGCTGACCTTCATCGAGACGGCGCGGTACTACGAGCTGTCGGTGTACCGGTACTTCCTCGGGCGGGCGAATCAGACCGTCGAGCGCGCGAGCTTCGAGCGCAAGTACACGCAGCACGAGCGGGTGATCTTCCGCATCGCGCACTACGTCGAGAACACCAACATCTCGGCGGCCAAGCGCGGCTACATCGTGAACAACGTGCTCACGCCGCTCATCGCGTCGCACCGCATGATCGTCGGCGACTGGCTCGCCGATGAAGAGGAACTCAAGCTGTTCGACCGCGGCATCCGTCGCTTCACGGCGCTTCGTGAAGTGCACATGCCGGAGATCAAGGTGAACTCGTTGAACCGGCTGAAGCAAGACGTGGTGCGCGTGTTGCGCGCGTCGGTGAAGCTCGCGCTGCCGTACCGGTTCGTCGCGCAGATGCAGCCGCAGTTCCTCAACGATCGGTCGCACGCGGCGAAGTACACGCTCGAATACTTCACGCCGGCGATCGCCATTCGGCTCGCCAAGGAAGTCAAAGCGGGCCGTGCGTTCTGGTACGAGGACGTCGTCGGCACCGCGACGCGTGCGATCGATTTCCGTCGCAAGCTGGTGAAGCAGCTCGTCGCCGAGGTGAGCGCCGCGCGGCAGTAGTCAGCGCGAGAGGTCGGCGACCAGCTTTCGCGCCTCGACGATGTTGTCTTCGATCGAGCAGTAGGTCCACCCGCCGTAGCGCCCGATGGAATGGACGCCGCGGCGCGCGAGCTCACCCTTGAGCCGCGTGACTTCGGCGATCGACCGCTGCGTGATGTGCACGTACGCAGGGTCCATCGTCACCGAGTGCTCCGACACCAGCTTCTGCGTGGTGATGATGCCCTCGCGCTTGAGACCCTCGAGCACGCCGGAGCGGATCTTCGCGACGTCGAGCTTCTCGCCGTGCCGCGCGCCGATCTCGACGTAGAGGCTCATGCGATCGGTGTCGAAGATGTTGTCGTAGAAGCCCACCCGGTAGAACGGCAGCGATCGGTCGGGGAAATACGTCCAGTGCGAGTCGCGTGGGCCCTTCGCGTCGAAGCCGAGGTTGAACACCAGCACCTGGTTCCAGCTGAACACGCCAGGCTCGACCGGCAGACCGCACATCTTGAGCAGCGCAGGGAAGGGTGCTGACGACACCACGCGCTGAAACGCGTACTCACCCTTCGAGGTGCGCAGCACCTTCTTGTCGAGGTCGATGCTGAGCACGTCTTCGCCGAGCCGCATCGCCTCCGGAGCGACCTCGCTCGCGATCGCCTTCACGTATTCGATCGCTCCGCCCTCGGGGTACGTGAAGGTCGCGTTGTAGGTCGCGTTGTCGGCCTGCTTCATGTTGCGCACGATGTCGGTGAGATCGGCGTGCGGGAAGAAGCGGCCCATGGCGTCCTTGTCGAGCGTCGACAGGTCAGTCGCGTAGAGCTTCTCGTTGTACGGAATGAGGAACTTCTCGGCGATCGAGCGGCCGAAGCGCGCGTACAGCATTTCCTTGAAGTTGGTCTCCGGCTGCGGCGGCTGGCCCGTGCCCGGCGCGCGCGCGAAATACAGATCGTACAGGCAGTCGATGAAGTCCTGCTGCGGCAGCTGGTGGATGTTCTTCTGGAACGGGAAGTCGATCTGCTTGCCGCCGAACGAGATGAACGATCGCTTGTTCACCTTGCGGATGTTCTGACCCGGCATGCGATCGACCAGGAACTTCTCGATGTCGGGGTTCTTGAAGTGGAAGAAGTGGCCCGAGTAGTCCCACACGAACCCGTCCTGCTTCACGGTCTTGCAGTAGCCGCCGATCGCCGCGTCGCGATCGAAGACCAGCAGCGAACGGTCTTTGCCCAGTGCCGCGGCCGTCGCCAGCCCGCTCATTCCTGCTCCGATGATTGCCGTCTCGACGTTCTTCATGGCTCTGACTTAGCGACAGGTGATTGGCGGTGCGAAAAAAACTTCAGCGATAGCGGATGGGGCTCGGCGCATAGAAGATCTTCATCGGGTTGGTTGGGTCGGTCGCGATGATCCAGTCGTCGGTGACCGAGGCCAGCACCCCGGGGAAAACGAACGCACGCAGCTTCACCCGCCTGTCCACCAGCTCGACGAACACCACGCGCGAGCCGACCTGGAACGCCGGCGACTCGAGGCCCGGGTTGCGGATCGGCACGAATACTCGTGCTGGCATGTCGAGCGCGACCGAGGCCGTCGTCGCAGTCGACGTGAGCGGCCGCGGTATTGCAGCGATGGTCGTCCCTGAATTCTGGGGAGAAAAGAGCGAGAACACCGCGTGTTCTCCGATTGAGTTGACGGTGAGGTTGTTCACAGGCGCGCAGCTGATCACTGGTTGGCACATCAGCGGCGGCTGGCAGCCCGGTGATGCAACGCACAGATTGGTCATGAACGCGCCCACGCCGGGCTCGGGGATGAACGAGCGTGGGCCAATGCCGAACGACTGAGGGAAGGTCGCGGCGGTGAAGGTTGAGCTCAGAACGCCGCCGTCGAGCGACGCCTCGATCCAGCCAGTGAGGCCGGCGGCCGCGTTGATGATCGACCCTCTGCGCACCGTGCTGTCGAACACGCCACCGACCGGCGTCGACTGCGTGAGCCCATCGTCACGGAGCGTTCCCTGGTCGAGCGCCGTGCGGTGCCGAAACTGGCCGCTCTCGAGCGTCCAGACATCAGTGTCGAGGACGGCCAGAGGCGCGCCTGAGAACAGCTCAAAGCGGCCTCCGTCCGGTGCGTACGCGCCAATCAAACCTTCGTGCGAGCACAGCACGATGCCATTCGACGTGCGGTACGGCCCGAGGCTGCAGTCGTCCATGCGATCACCGAAGGTCGTGGTCGAGAAGCCAAGGTCCTGCGATTCGACCGCGAGCAGGCCTCGTCTCGCGAAGGGCATGCCTTTGAGGAGCAGGTCGAGAGAATGAGTTCCGTCGGCGAGCGGGGTGAACCCGACGTGAAGCTCACACGTGCCGGTGCACACGTTCGTGAGCTCGGCCGCGACGGTGGCTCCAGTCGGGTCGGTCACGCGCACGGAAAGGACCGACGGGTCGCATGGAGTCGCGCCAAGCAAGACATCAGCCCGTTCCCCGACGAACACCACCAGAATCGTTTCTTGGAGCGGGAGGCGTGCAGAGACCTCCGTCGTCGGGTGCTTCGACCCCAGCATCGCGACCCGGGCTGCCGCTGCAGGCGGCGATGAAGAGCAAGACCAGCGACAGCGGAGACTTCGCCCGCTCAGCGATAGCGAATGGGGCTGGGCGCATAGAAGATCTTCATCGGGTTGCTCGGGTCGGTGGAGATGACCCAGTCGTCCGTGACCGAGGCCAGCTTGCCGGGGAAGCTGAAGGCGCGCAGCTTCACCGTTCCGTCCACCAACTCGAGGAACACCACGCGCGAGCCGACCTGGAACGCCGGCGACTCGAGGCCCGGGTGAAGGATCGGCACGACGGGCAGTGTTGGCATGTCGAGCTGAAAAGGAGACCACGTCAGCGGCGGTTCGAGCGGGCGGGCGATCGCGCCCACGGTCATCGAGCTGTCGAAGTTGGGCGAGAAAACCGAGAAGACCGCGTGCTCACCGATCGAGTTGATGACCGCCTTGCTGCTCGGGCAGGTGACCGTGGGCTCGCAGGTCAGTGGCGGCTGGCACCCCGGTGATGCGACGCACAGGTTGGTGGTGAAGGCGCCCACCCCCGGCTCCGGGATGAACGACGTCGGACCTGGCCCGAAGAACTGCTGGGAAAAGCTCGCTGGCGTGAAGGTCGAGCTCAAGACGCCTCCGTCGAAAGAGACTTCGACCCACCCGTCGAGGGCGCTGGTGTTGATGATCGACCCGTTGCGCACCGTGGTGTCGAACCAGGAAGAGATGGGCGGCGACTGCGCAACCCCATCGTCGCGGAGCGTTCCGTCGTCAATCGCCGTGAGGTGCCGAAACTGAGCGCCTTCCATCGTCCAGACGTCCGTGCCGAGCACGGCAAGGCTGGCGGCTCGGAAGAACTCGACGCGGCCACCGTCAGGTGCATACGCGGCAATGTCCTGGTCGTGCTTGCACAGCACGATGCCATTCGACGTGCGGTACGGGCCCAGGCGACAGTCGTCCATGCGATCGAGGAAGGTCGAGGTGCGGAAGCCAAGGCTCTGCGCCTCGATTACCAGTGTCGCTCGTCGCGCGAAGGGTCTGCCTTCGTTCAACAGTTCGATGGAATGAACCCCTTCGACGAGCGGCGTGAATCTGGCCTGAAGCTCGCAGAGGTTTGAGCAGAGGAGATTGAGCTCGACCGGGATGCTGACTCCCGCCGGGTCGGTCACACTCAAGGAAAACAGCGATGGATCACACCCGCTCGCGCCGAGCGAGACATCAGCCCGCTCGCCGAGAAACGCCAGCAGGTCGTTCTTCGGCGGGGGACCGAAGCAGAAACCTCCGTCGAGCGCCTGAGGCCCCGGCCCCGCATCGGGAGACGGAGCAGCACTGCACGCGGCGACGAACGGCAAGACCAACAGCAGCGGCGACCGAACCCGCTCAGCGATAGCGGATCGGGCTCGGCGCATAGAAGATCTTCATCGGGTTGCTCGGGTCGGTGGAGATGATCCAGTCATCGGTGACCGATTGCAGTTGCCCGGGGAAGACGAAGGCGCGCAGCTTCACCTTGCGGTCGATCAACTCGGCGAACACCACGTGCGAGCCGACCTGGAACGCCGGCGACTCGAGGCCCGGGTTCGCGATGGGCACGTTCGGCGGGTCAGGCATGTCGAGCACGAACGAGGAGGTCGTCAGTCCCGGCTCGAGCGGTCGCGGGATAGCCCCCAGGGTCATCGAGTTGTCCCCAAGCGAGTTGGGCGAGAACACCGAGAACACGGCGTGCTCTCCGATCGAATTGATGAAGAGGTTGTTCGCCGGAGGACACCTGAGGACGGGCTGGCACGTGAGTGGTGGCTGGCAACCCGGTGACGCGACGCACAGGTTGCTGGTGAATGCCCCCACCCCGGGCTCGGGAACGAACGAGCGAGGCCCGGTACCGAAGAACTGAGGGAACGTCGTCGCGGTCACGGTCGCGCTCAGAACACCGCCGTCGAACGTCGCTTCGACCCAGCCGTCGAGACTGCGCGTGGCGTTGATGATCGACCCGAGGCGAACGGTGTTGTCGAAGACGCCGCCAATCTCAGGCGACTGCGCCACCCCATCGTCGCGGAGTGTGCCCTCGTCGATCGCGGTGCGGTGCTGAAACCGACTGGTTTGCTCGATCGTCCAGACGTCGGTGCCGAGAACGGCCAACGCACCGCCGAAGAACAGCTCGATTCGGCCCCCGTCAGGCGCGTACGCAGCCACGGTGGCCTGGCGCCCACACAGCACGACGCCATTTGAGGTTCGGAACGGGCCGGGTCCGCAATCGTCCATGCGGTCGAGGAACGTGGTGGCCGAGAAACCCAGAGGCTGCGACTCGATCGCCAGAGCCCCGCGTCGTGCGAAGGGCCCGGCTGAGTTGGAGAGAACGATCGAATGCACTCCCGCGACGAGCGGCGTGAACCGCGCGCGAACCTCGCAGGCGCCCGTGCACACATTGATGAGCTCGGCGGCGACGCTGGTTCCCGTCGCGTCGGTGACGCTCACCGAAAGCTGCGCCGGGTCGCACCCCGTATCGCCGATTGGTACGTCAGCCCGTTCGCCGAGGAAGAGAAGCAGGTCGTTCTTCGGCGGTGGCACGACGCACTGACCGCCGGCGTCCGTGGTCTGACCCGCATCGATCGTTTCACCCGCGTCGAGCGTCTCGCCGGCGTCTTCGCTCGTCCCACCATCACGAGACGGCGTAGGGCTGCAGGCGACGAGGAAAGACAACATCACCAGCGTCTGAATGGACTTCACACCAAACCCCTTGCACCACCGGCCCACCGAGCGCGACTCGCGCCGTGTCGCCAATCAGTACCACCAGTTGCTTTGGCAGCCCAGTGGTGCGGCCAGCTCAACGATACGTGACGGGCGTCGGCGTGAAGAAGACCGAGAACACGTCAGACGGGTCGGTTGAAATCACCCACGAGTCGGTCGCCGAGATCAGCTGACCGCGGGCCTCGAAAGCGCTCAGCGTGATGCCCGCGTCGGTCAGCACCGGAAACACGAGGCGCTGGTCGATTTGCACCACCGGCAGCTCGAGCCCGGGGTTGCGGATCGACACGATCATCCTGCTCCCCAGTGGTGCGTCGAGTCGGAGAATGGTCGGGGTCAGTCCCGGCACCAGGGGACGGGCAGTGGCGATCAGCTCGATCTCGAGGCCCGCCAACGCGCGATAGACCGCGTGCTTTCCGATCGAGTTGATGTCGAACGTCACCGCGGGACAGCGCTCGACAGGCGGGCACACGAGCGGGGGCTGGCACCCGGGCTCGGCGACGCAGAGGTTGCTCGAGAAGAAGCCCACTCCCGGCTCGGGCACGAACGAGGTCGGCCCGCTCCGGCCGTTGGGAAGTGTCGCCTCGGTGCGCACGACGTCCCAGACGCCTGCGTCGATCGCGAAGGTGATCCACCCCGATGGAGGTGCGTCGAAGTTCACGGCGTGTGTGATCGACCCATGTTCGACGTAGGGGTCGAACAAGAAGCCGACTCCCGGTGACGGTGCTTCCCCGTCGAAGCGCAGCGTGCCGTCGCTCATCCCCGTCCGGTGCTCGACGTGGGAAGACCCATTGAGGGTCCAGATGTCATCGTCGAGCACCGCCAGGCGGCCGCCCGTGAACAGCTCCACGCGACCGCCATCGGGCCCATATGCGGCGATCTCGATCTGCGCGCGAGCAGAGCGTCATTCCGCTCGAGGTGCGGAAAGGCCCCGGGCTGCACGTGTCGAGGCGGTCGCGGGTCGTCAACCGGCGGAAGCCCAGAGGCTGAACGTCGACCACGAGGGCGCTTCGCTTCGTGAGCGATTCGCCTTCGACGGTCTTCAGCTCGAGCGCCTGGCGACCAGCAGTCGTCGGCGTGAACCGCGCGATCATCGCGCACTCGCCCGCGGGCAGGCAGTCGAAGCTCACCTCGCTGTCGACGACGTCACCGCCTGCGTTGCGAACGGTCAGCGCGACCCGACTCGTTTCGGTGCACTCGGGGTTCCCGAGTGAGATCACCGCAGGATCTCCGGTGAAGAGCAGAACGTCGTTCCTCGGTGCCAACGCCGCGCATGGCGGGGGAGGCAAAGGGAGCGGATGCCGCTCACACGCGAAAGCACACACACCAACCAACAGCACGAATCTCACGCCCACATCCCCTTGAGCGCGGCTTTGAGCCGAGGACTTCCGTCCTTCAGCTTCGCGAGACGCCGCGTCAACGACTGCACCACCGGCCCAAACGCCCGCCGCGGATCAAGTCCGCGTGTTCAGCCCGCACCCAACCATCAGTCACGTTCGCGGGCCAGCCCAGGCGCTCGAGCAGCTGTGGTTCCTCGGCTCTCACGTAGAAGCGGTTCAGCCCGTCATCGAGCGCCAGCACGTAGCGAAGCGAGAGCACCAACGGGTGCCACGTCTCGTGGCCCACACCGCACTCGATCACCAACACCCGCGGCCGAAACCGCTCGAAGTCCCCGCCGCGGATCACTTCGAGCTCCAGCCCCTCGACGTCGATCTTCAAGAAGTCGATCGTCCGCGCGCCCCCGTGCTGCTCGCAGATCTCCTTCAACGTCACACATTTCACCGTGCGCTTGATCAGCGACTGCCCCGCCGCGCGGTACTGCTCCGCGAGCACTTCGTTCGCCGTCGCGCGCCCGTGCGCAGCGGGCAGCTCGTTGAACTCCAGCGTCCCCGCGCGGTCGGACACCGCGACCTGCAGATTCACGTCGCGCGGCCGCACCGCCTGCAGCTTCGCGAACAGCGCGCTCTGCGGCTCGACGTTCACGCCTGACCACCCGCGCAGTGAGAACGCCTGCGTCACCGAATCGATCACCGGATCATTCGCGCCCACGTCGATCCAGAACCCGCCTTGCTGCTCTCCGAGCGCACGCAGCAACACGATGTCTTCCCCGTGCTGTGCCCAGGAAATTCGCAGGCCGTCCAACTCGAGCAGGTCCATCAGCCGCGTCTACGCGACATACCCGCCCGCGCCGAGCGCGAAGGCGAGCATCGCCAGCACCACCGCGAACCCGATCAGCACGGCCCGCAGCAGACCGCGTCGCTCACCGATCAACAGCGCCAGCGTCACGAACAACGGGAACGCGGCGATCACGTACCGCCCCAGCCCCTGGAAGTCCTTGCTCGACACCGCGGGGATGCCGACCACCATCGCGCAGTACACGCCGTAGCCCCAGCCGAGCTTCTTGAACGTCGGCACCACCAACGCCAGCGCACACAGCGTCACCAGCGCGTGCCCCACCAACCGAATCGCCACCAACGGAGCGACCTGCGGGAACATCGTCTTGAACCAGCTCACCTTGAGCCACGTCTCCCAGCCCGGCTGCTGGTCCCACCCCGCGGCGGCCTGCACGTGCGCGAACGCGAGCGGATCGTGGAACTGCGTGCCGAGGAAGATCATGTACGCCAGCAGACCCAACCCCGAGAGCCCCGGCAGCAGATCGACGAAGCGCACGCGCAGCCCCGCGCGACGCCGCAGCTCGATGCTCCGCACCAACAACCCGATCACGATCGCCGGAGCGACCGGCCGGCACGCCGTCGCCAGCGCTCCGAAGATCGCCGCGAACCACGGCTCACCACGCTCGAGAAACACGAACGCCAGCACCGCCATCATCAGGAACATCGCGTCGGAATAGATGACGCCGTAGAGGTACTCCGCGAACGGGTACAGCATCAGCAACAGGAACGCCGTGAACGACGCTGCGGGGTTCACGCGCCGCGCCCAGCGCAGGAAGACCGCGAGTCCTCCGAGCGCGCACACCAGCGACACGAACGAACCCGCGACCCAGCGGTTGAAGCCGACCCACGTCAGCGCGCGAATCGTCATTGGGTAGAGCGGGAAGAACGCTACCGGGCTCTGGCCCTGCGACGGGTCGCGGTACCAATACCCGTTGGCCGCGATCTCGCCGTACCAACCGGCGTCCCACCGCACCATCGACTCCACCATCGCGACGTCAGGTACGTCTTGCGGCAGCTGCGCCGTCGGAGGCCACGCCACCGAGCCGATCGTCGCCAGCGCGATCGACAGACACGCCACGGCCACGGAGAGGGGAAAGGCTCTCCGTTCCAACGCGACGACTGGAGCTGGAAGCTGCGCGACGTCGGTGGCCACTCGCGCAGCGTCTTAGCTTGGCTCAGCCCCTCACCCCAGCCCTCAGCGGCCGACGTGACGCACCTGCACCAGCGCGCCCTCGACGTCTTCCTTCCCGCGCAGATCGATCAACCCCTCGATGAACCAGTCCTGCTCGCCCTGCGCGTCGAGAATCGAATGCCGCACCGTCCACGTGCGGTCGTCGCTCCCGGCCGTCACCTGCGTCAACACCGGCTGCCGCGCGCGCGGAGTGACGTCGATGCTCGAATGCTCCGCCCAATACGGCGCGAGCCACTTCTCCAGCACCGCAGGCGTCTCGATGCCGAACTGCTCTGCTGCTTCGTCGTAGATCTTCCGCGACAGCAACCGCACCAGCTGGTGCATCTCGCTGCGAACGCGCGCGTTGAGCTCTTTGGGGTGCTTCGCGAGATCCTTCTTCGGCGCGTGCAGTTGCTCGCCGGGAGCAGCGACCACTCCGAGCTCGCGGCCGTACCGCATCGCTTCCCACTCGGCGAGCAACGAGCTGTCGGTCTGCTTCAACGTCGTCAGCAGATACGCCGCGATGTCCTCGAGCTGCTCGGTGCGCGCGCCCTCCGGCACGTTCTGCACGATCGTCTTGTACGCATCGCTCAGGTACCGCAGCAGCACACCCTCACTGCGCTGCAGCCCGTAGTCCTTCACGTACTCATTGAACGTCTGGCAATTCTCGAACAGCTCGCGCGCGATCGACTTGGGCCGCACGTCTTCGGCCGCCACCCACGGGTGCTTGGCGACGAACTCGTCGAACGTGCCGTAGATCAGCGGAGCGAGCGGCTTGGGGTACTCGACCTTCTCCAGCTCCTGCATGCGCTGGTCGTAATCCATGCCCTGCGCCTTCAATTCCTGGATCTTCGAGCCCTTCGCGCGATCGAGCTGCGCCCACAGCACCACCTCGGGGCTCTCGAGAATCGACTCCACCAGCGACACCACATCGAGCGCGTACGACTCGCTCTGCGGGTCGAGCTTCAGCAGCACCTCGAGCAGGAACATCGAGAGCGTGTGATTGAGCGAGAAGTCGCGCTGCAGCCCCTCGAGCACCTTCGCGTGCGCGGGCATCGTCGCCGTGCGCTTCGTCACCACCACGATCCCCGCCTTCACCAACGCGCGGAACACCGTGGCGGCGTGCTTCATCAACCGCACCTTGTTCAGCTCGTACGTGTGCGAGAGGCCGATCAACTCGATCAACCGCCGGTAGCCGCCCTTGGTCTGCCCCTCGTGCGCCTGCAGCAGCGAGACGATCAACCCGTGCGTCACCGTGAAGCGTGATTCGAGCTTCTCCGGCTGCGACGCCTGCAGCTTCTCGAACGTCTGTTGATCGAAGTGCACGTAGCCCTTCGTCGGAGCCTTCTGCAGCGTGACGTTCTTCTTTCCCTCCGCCTTCTTCTGCTGAAGCTTCGCGTTCTCGATCACGTGCGCCGGCGCCTGCGCGACGACGTAGCCGTGATCGTCGAAGCCCTTTCGCCCCGCGCGCCCGGAGATCTGATGGAAGTCGCGCACTGGCAAAATCACCGTCTTCTCGCCGTCGAACTTGCACAGCTGCGTGAACAACACGGTGCGGATCGGAACGTTCACGCCGACGCCGAGCGTGTCGGTGCCGGAGATCACCTTCAGCATGCCCTGCTGCGAGAGCCGCTCGACCAGGCGCCGGTAGCGCGGCAACAGACCCGCGTGGTGCAGCCCGATGCCGTGCATCAGAAAGCGCTTCAGCTCCTTGCCGAACGGCGTGTCGAACTTGAACCCGACGAGCGCTTCCTTCAGTCGCGCCTTCTCGTCCTTCGTGCACACGTCGATCGACATCAGGTTCTGCGCTTCTTCAGCCGCCGAACGCTGCGAGAAATTCACCAGGTAGATCGGAGCGCGATTGGCCTTCAGCAGATCGCCGACGCTCTCGTGCAGCGCGGTCGTGGCGTACGTGAATTCGAGCGGCACCGGGCGCTGCGCGCTTCGCACCTCGGCGACCTCGCGCTTGGTGATGTCCTGGAGCGAGGTGTTGATCGACGTGAGATCGCCGAGCGTGGCGCTCATCAACAGGAACTGCGTCTCGGGCATCGAAATGAGCGGAACCTGCCACGCGATGCCGCGCTCCTTGTCGCCGTAGTAGTGGAACTCGTCCATCACCACGCAGTCAGCGAACAGCCGCTGCTCGCGCACCGCGTACGACGACAAAATCTCCGCCGTGCAGCAGATGATTGGAGCCTTGCGGTTGATCGCCGCGTCGCCCGTCATCATGCCCACGTTCTCCGCGCCGAACGCGTCGCACAGCGCGAAGAACTTCTCGTTCACCAGCGCCTTGATGGGGCACGTGTAGAAAGACGTCTTCCCCTCGGCCATCGCCATGAAGTGGAAGGCGAGCGCGACCAGCGATTTCCCCGAGCCGGTCGGAGTCGCCAGCACCACGTGCTTGCCGCCGATCAGCTCCAGCACCGCTTCTTCCTGCGCCGGGTAGAGCGAGAGGCCCGTCGAGGTGACGTAGTTCACGAAGCGATCGAGCACCTGATCGGCGCTCAGCTTCGGTTCACCCGGTTTCGGCAGGAGCGCGGCAAGCGGAGCAGCCATGAAGCGGCCACTTCTTCACGAAGATCTTCCGCAGGTCCACCCGGGAATATCCGCCCTCGAGGTCGTTGAGTGGGACATGGGCCTCCTCGACTCCGTGAAGAGCAGTGTCACCTCGGCGATGACGCAGGTGAAAGCGGCGGTGATCGAAGCGCCGCCACCGCCTCCTCCGCCTCCGGCACCCACGCCGACCGGCCACAGCAGCGCGAGCACCTTTGATGCAGGTGGGACGCCGCCGCTCACGGGCGGAGCGGGCCTGCCGCAGCTCGCCAGTGATGCTCCGACGTTCCGCGCGAGCGATCTGCAGACCGGCAGCGCGCAGGAACTGGTGCGCACCACCGTCGTCGACAAGAGCGCCGCCGCGCCGGGCACTCCCGCGTTTCAGTCTCAGGTCACCGACATCGAGCTCGGCATCGTCGACATGTACATGAAGACGGGCCAGCACCAGAACGCGAAGGCGCTGCTCGATCACATGGAGAAGAACAACGAGCACCTCGACGCGAACCGTCAGGCGTTCCAGCAGAAGGACTGCCTCGACGTGAACGGCCGCGTGAGCGAATCCCGCTCGAAGGAAGATGGCGGCGTGATGCCGGTGATGACCACCGATCGTCAGCTCATCGCCGACAAGCGCGCGCAGCTGAAGGTCGCGGAAGACATGAGCAAGGTGGTGGGTAAGCCCGTCGACCCCAGCAACCTCGAGCAGGCCAAGGAGTACTTCGACAAGCTCTCCGCCCAGAAGCCGAAGGTGGAGACCAAAGTGATCTCCGAGAAGTTCGGCGACTACGCGAAGGCCTTCCACCGCTTCGATGGTCACGACTGGCCCAAAGCGCAACCGGGGGAGAAGCGCGACGACGCCGCGACGGTGAGCAAGATGTTCGACACCCAGCCGCACGACTCGGCCGGGTGCTCGGTGCTCGACTGCGAAGGCACGACCTATCTCGCCGCGTCGATGTTCAAGAACAACCCGCGCTTCGACGTGACGTACGCCGCCACCAAGGAGCACATCTCCGCATGCGTGTTCGAAAAGGGCACCACGAAGGGCTTCTCGGTCAACACGCTCAATCAGACTGACGGCAAGACACTGCTCATCGACGAGAAGAAGACCAGCAAGCCGATTGCTGAGCAGCAGAAGGCCATCGCAGGTGTGCGGCATGGCGTCCGCCCGCAGAAGTCTGACGATGGCGTCGAAAGCAAGATGTACTGCGGCCCGAACCTCGAAACCGCCAACGCTCAGTAACTACTTCTTCACGAAGATCTTCCGCAGGTCGAGCACCAGCTCAGGCACCGCGCTCGACTTCACCTCGGAGAGATCCGTGAGGCGCTTCACGCTCTTGTACTTCTCGCCGCTCGGGTTGCGATGGACTACGAGCTCGCGCTTCTTCACGTCGATCACCCAGTACTCGGGAATTCCGGCGCGCGCGTAGATCCGCGCCTTGCGATTCAAGTCGTCGCGGACGGACGAGTTCGCGACCTCAATCGCAAGCAAGGCGGTCGTCGGATTGTCCGTCGCGTCGGGATCGTCGACGACGACTGCGAGATCCGGTTCCGGTTCATTTTCGTCGTCAGACGCGATCGGGCATTGAGGCTGCAAGACCAGGTCTTGCGGCAGCAGCTTCACGATCGCTCGATTCAGCTCGACAAGTGGCTTGCGGTGCTCCGCGTCCATCGCCGCGATGACGACGATCTGCCCCTCGAGCAACTCGACCTTGAGCCCCTTGAAGAAGCCCGCGCGATCCATTCGATGAAACACGTCTCGCGTGACCTTGAACGGTCCCGGTGGCTGACGACGCGGAGGACTGGCTCGCTGAGCGGCTTCCATGCTCGTCACTTTGCCACAGTGCGATCGAGCGCAGCCACCAACGCCTCGGGCGCGGCGAGCATCACATCGTGACCTGAATCGATCTCTTCGACCTCGAGCCCGAGCGTCTTCGCGCGCGCCGCCGTCGGGCCAAAGCCCGAGTACTTCTTCGCACGCAGGTACGTCTTCTTCAGCGCCTTCCACTTCTCGAGATCGAACTGCACCTTCTCCTCGAAGGTCGCGAGCGGGTGGGGCGTGAGCCTGGCGTCGACCGCCTTCGCCTGCTTCTCGTCGAGCACACCCATCGACTTCGCGCTCAGCATCGGAGGCACGCCGGGCCCGCCCTTCGCGCGCTCCTTCCAGTGCTGCCCGTATTCCTTCTTCATGAGATCGAAGCCGCACTGGCCGGGCTCCGGCAGGAACGCGTCGAGGTAGACGAGTCGTTCGATCTTCGGGGCGAGTCGATCGACGCAGCCGCTGATCACCAGCCCGCCATACGAATGCCCGACGAGGGTCACGCGCTCGAGCGGCTCGCAGACCTTCACGATGTCGTCGACGTGGGTGGTGAGATTCACCGAGGCGCTCAATTCCTTCGCGCGCTCCGCCACGCCGGTCAGCGTCGGAGCCACCGCCTTGTGGCCCTTCGCCGTCAGCCCCTTCACCACCGCGTCCCACGCCCAGCCGCCGTGCCACGCGCCGTGAATCAGCACGAAGGTGGGTGACGACCCTTCGGCGCGCGAGACCAGTGCCGAAGCGCCAACGGCCAGCATCACTTCACGTCGCGAGAGGCTCATGCGCGCGAACTAGCACGCAGGTAGTGCTCCAACATCGACGATGTCGCGCGCGCGAACGCGTGCAGCTCGGTCGGGGCAGGGCGCCGCTCCGTCACCTTCTCCGCGATCGACCCCAGCGAGATGAAGACGAACTGCGCCGCGAACGCTCGTTGCTTCGGCGAGAGGCGCGGAGCTGCGTCGGCCACGAACGCCGAGAGATCGTTCAACGCGCGCTCATGCAGCGCCTCCGCCTCCGGAGCGTTCCGCAGCAATTCCTGCGCATCGTCGAGCGCGACCCGCAGCTCCGCCTCTTCCGCTTCCGTCTCGAAGAACCGCAGCACCGCCGCATGGAGCCGATCGAAGGGCTTGCGATCAGCGTCGAACAGCAACGCGCGCACGCTCGCCCACGTCGCTTCCCACTCGTCGGCCTGCAGCCGAAAGAGGATCGACTCCTTGTTCGGGAAGTACTGGTACAGCGAGCCGACGCTGATGCCGGCGATCTGCGCCACCCGAATGGTGGTGAAGCCAGCCGCGCCATGACGCTTCAGAACGCGAATGGCGGCCTCGAGCACGTCGGCCACCAGCTGCCGCGATCGTTCCTGCGAGGGCGGTTTCCGCGGGGAAATCAGGGGTCGTCGACGACGTGGCATGGGCCGGCTCCGGAACGCGAATCGCGAATGCGAATGAACATTCGTATTTTGTCCGCACCATGAAAACACTGCACCAACAACCGTTCGCCTCAGTCCTGCAGGAACTCGAGACCCGCGCCAACGCCTCCGACGGCGAAGCGCGCGCACGCCTGGGGTCGATGTCGCCGCCCGAACGCGAAGCGCTGATGACGCAGATGCGGGCCGACCCCACGAAGTTCTACGGAGGCCTCGCGAAGGATCTGTTCCTCGCGGTCTCTCCGCAGACGAGGCAACTCCTCTATCTCCTCGCGCGCTCGAGCAACGCGAGGCACGTGATCGAGTTCGGCACGAGCTTCGGAGTCTCTACGCTCTTCCTCGCCGCCGCCGTGCGCGACAACGGAGGCGGCCGCGTCATCACCTGCGAGTTCGAGCCAGCGAAAGCCGCCACCGCGCGAGCCACCTTCGTGAAGGCAGGCATCAGCGAACTCATCGACCTGAGAGAAGGCGACGCGCAGAAGACGCTCGCGAAAGATCTCCCTCCGCAGATCGATCTCGTCCTCCTCGACGGAGCCAAGCCGCTCTACCCAACGATCGTGAAGCTCCTCGAGTCACGCCTGAAGCCCGGCGCGCTGCTCATCGCCGACAACGCCGACGACAGCCCCGACTACCTTGAGCTCGTTCACAACGACCGCCGCTTCCACTCACTCGCCTGGTCGGACGAAGTCGAAATCACCTGCTTTGACCCATAAGGCCTCGATTTACCTCGCGGCGCGTCATTGACTTAACAGGATTTACAAGTGCTCTGATCTTTTCACGCTGACGCACCTTGTCATCCCGGAATGCGCGACCTACTTTCCGCCTTGTTCAGAGCGGTTAGCCGGTTTTCGAATTTACGGAGCTGAGCGTGGCACTTGTGAAGGGCATGGAGATCAAGGGTCGCTCCTCGGAGATGCTGGGTGTCACCACCCAGGAGTTTCTCCTCGCCCTCGAGCGCCGTTTCGGGGAGCGCCGCCGCGCCCTCCTCGAGCGCCGCAAGCAGCGCGATACCCGCTTCGACTTCCTGTCCGAGACCGCCCACGTGCGCGCCGGCGACTGGCGTGTCGACCCGGTGCCCAGCGTGCTCCTCGATCGCAAGGTCGAGATCACCGGCCCGTGTGACGCGAAGATGATCATCAACGCGCTCAACTCCGGCGCGAACGTCTTCATGGCCGACTGCGAAGACTCGCAGGCCCCGAGCTGGGAAAACCAGATCGGCGGCCAGGAGTCGCTCTTCAGCGCGGTCCGTCGCAACCTCACTTTCAGCAGCGGTGAGAAGCACTACAAGCTCAACGATCAGCTCGCGACGCTCTTCGTTCGCCCCCGCGGCTGGCACCTCGACGAAGCGCACGTGCTGGTCGACGGCAAGCCGATGTCGGGCTCGCTCTTCGACTTCGGCGTCTTCTTCTTCAACAACGCGCGCGAACAGCTGAACCGCGGCGCGGGTCCTTTCTTCTACCTGCCCAAGCTCGAGTCTCACCTCGAAGCGCGCCTGTGGAACGACGTGTTCGACTTCGCGCAGGACACGCTGGGCATCAAGCGCGGCACCATCAAGGCGACGGTGCTCATCGAGACGCTGCCCGCGGCCTTCGAGATGGACGAGATCCTCTCCGAGCTGCGCACGCACTCCGCGGGTCTCAACTGCGGCCGGTGGGACTACATCTTCAGCTTCATCAAGAAGCAGCCCGATCAGCTGCTGCCTGATCGCAGCCAGCTCACGATGGACAAGGGCTTCCTGCGTGCCTACGCGCAGAAGCTGATCCAGACCTGTCACCGCCGCGGCGCGTTCGCGATGGGCGGCATGGCGGCGCAGATTCCGATCAAGGACGACCCGGCGGCGAACGAAGCGGCCATGGCCCGCGTGCGCGCCGACAAAGAGCGTGAGGCGAAGGACGGTCACGACGGCACCTGGGTCGCACACCCGGCGCTGGTCGCGGTCGCGAAGGCGATCTTCGACTCCCACTTGAAGGGCAAGCAGAACCAGCTCGACGTGCTTCGCAGCGACGTGGCGATCACCCGCGAAGATCTCCTCCGCGTCCCCGACGGCAACCGCACCGAAGACGGCCTGCGCCACAACGTGCGCGTCGGCGTCCGCTACCTCGAGGCGTGGCTGCGCGGGCAGGGCTGCGTGCCGCTCTACAACTTGATGGAAGACGCGGCGACCGCCGAGATCTCCCGCGCGCAGGTGTGGCAGCAGGTTCGCCACAAGCTGATCAGCATCGAGAAGCTCGATCAGGTCATGCGCGAAGAGCTCGCGTCGTTCTCCGACGGCATGTTCAGCGAGGCGAAGACGCTCTTCCGCCTCCTCTCCACTTCCGAACACTTCGAAGAGTTCCTCACCGTCCCCGCGTACCAACGTCTGCTGGCCACAGAACAACCGAAGTAGCCCACCGCACAGTCCACCCCCACACCACCACGCGTCCTCGAAAAGGGACGCGATCGGAGTCGTCTTGTCCACGCAGCACCCGAAGGAGCCCACCATGACCGAACATGCGAAGCAGAACCTGACCCCCGGCGACATTCACGCGAAGCGCTTCGACGGCATCACGCGCCCGTACAGCAAGGCCGACGTCGAGAAGCTCCGCGGCTCGGTGAAGATCGAGCACTCGCTCGCGCGCCTCGGCGCGATGCGCTTGTGGGAATTGCTGAACACCCGCAGCTACATCAACGCGCTCGGCGCGATGACCGCTGGCCAGGCCGTGCAGATGGTGCGCGCGGGTTTGGAAGCGCTCTACATCTCGGGTTGGCAGGTCGCCGCCGACGCGAACACCGCCGGCCAGATGTACCCCGACCAGTCGCTGTACCCGGTCGACTCCGTGCCCAACCTCGTGCGCCGCATCAATGCCGGCCTGCGCCGCGCGGATCAGATCGATCACGCAGAGGGCAAGAAGGAGCGCCACTGGCTCGTCCCCATGATCGCCGACGCCGAGGCCGGCTTCGGTGGCCCGCTCAACGCGTTCGAGCTCATGAAGGCGATGATCGAGGCGGGCGCCGCAGGCGTTCACTTCGAAGACCAGCTCGCCAGCGAGAAGAAGTGCGGTCACATGGGCGGCAAGGTGCTCGTGCCGACCTCGCAGTTCATCCGCACGCTGGTCGCGGCTCGCCTCGCCGCTGACGTGTGCGACACGCCGACCATCGTCGTCGCCCGCACCGACGCGCAGAGCGCCAAGCTGATCACCTCCGACATCGACGAGCGCGATCTCCCGTTCATCGCCGGCAAAGACCGCACGGCCGAGGGCTTCTTCCGCTTGAAGGGCAACGGCGACGACTTCGCCATCGCTCGCGGCCTCGCCTACGCGCCGTACGCCGATCTCGTGTGGTGCGAGACCAGCACGCCCGACCTCAAGCAGGCCAAGCGTTTCGCCGAGAGCATCCGCGAGAAGTTCCCCAACAAGATGCTCGCGTACAACTGCTCGCCTTCGTTCAACTGGAAGAAGAACCTCGACGACGCGACCATCGCCAAGTTCCAGCGCGAGCTCGGCGCGATGGGCTACGCGTACCAGTTCGTCACGCTCGCCGGCTTCCACTCGCTCAACTTCGGCATGTTCGAGCTCGCGTCGCAGTACCGCGAGGCCGGAATGGCGGCGTACTCGACGCTGCAGCAGGCGGAGTTCGCGGCCGAGAAGCACGGCTACACCGCCACCCGTCACCAGCGTGAGGTCGGCACCGGCTACTTCGATCAGGTTGCCGAGGTGATCTCGGGCGGTTTGAGCAGCACCAAGGCGCTCCACGATTCGACCGAACAGCACCAGTTCTGAAGCCTCATGTAGGCCCCAGGCCCACGTGGAAACTGGCCCATGGTCCCGAGCGAGAATCGGGACCATGGGACTGCTCGACGGAATCAAAGACCGCGTCTCCTCAGCAGTGACCTCGGTGAAGTCGACAGTCACCGAAACTGTGCAGAAGGTCGAAGACAAGGCTGCAGCCACCGGTCATGCGGTGAGCAGCGCCTTCGAAGCGAAGCCGCCACCACCGTCCGTGCCGACGCCTCCAGCTGCGGCGAGTGAAGCGGCGCCCGTGCCCGCGAACTCGTTTCGCAACGGCGTGACCTCGTCGATCCTCGATTCGATCAAGAGCAAGCCGCCCACGCCCGCGCAGGCCGAGGCGCAGGCGATGATCGATCGGAACAAGAGCTGGAAGGGCCTCGACGAGAACAAGCTCGCCGACGAGATGGCGGCGCTGGTGAAGAAGGACCCCACCAAGGCCGAGGTCTTGAAGGAAGTGATCAACAAGGTTGCGTACGCGAAGAACGACGACGTCTCGCGTGCGTTCGTGTCGAAGCTGTCCGACGAAGAGCTGCGCCGCATGTCGATCTCACCGCGCGGCCGTGAAGCGCTGCAGACGATGACCGCCGCGCTCAAGTCGGGCTCCACCGGTGACGAAGATCAGCTCGCGCTCAACAAGCTGAGCAAGGCGGAGTTCGAGGCGGGCAAGGCCTCGGAGCTCGAGCGCGCGAAGATCGCCGGCGCCGAGACCTATCTGGCGAACGGAAACACGGTCGCCGATCTCAACGACCCGGCGCAGCTCAAGCAGCTGATCATGAACTCGCCTCAGCTCGACGCAGACGATGCGACCTCGAAGATCTCCGACGAAAGTCGCTGCGGAGGCGCTGCGCTTCTGAACGCGATGCTCTTCGACGGCGCTCACGCGAAGAACGCAGCCGCGATCGAAGCGCGTCTCGCCAAGGGCGATCTCATCGTGAAGCCGTCGCCGCGCCAGACTGAAGCACTCGCCCACCTCAAGGCGGGGAAGCTCACGCCCAACGACGCCGCGCACCTGCAAGACCTGCTCTTCCACATGGCGTCGGCCTCACGCCCCACCGACCCCAACCCCGACTGGCGCACCACGGGCGCGAACGGGTGGGGTGTCACTCCGCAAGCGCTGCACCAGCTCGTCGGAGAGCTGAAGGAGCAGGGCGCGCTCTCGAACTCCAACGCAGAGATCCTCAACGGAGACCAACACTTCACGACCCGGGTCGAGCGCGGCGGGGTCACCTACACGGCCGACAGCTGGCCGGGAAAAGACGGGCGCGCGGCCGTCGAGCAGTTCGGCCATCGCGACGCGGTCAGGGCCCAGCCGCAGTGAGCCGCTGGAACGCCTGGCGGAACACGCTGGCGTCCTGCGCGCCCTGAATCGCGAACTTGTTGCCGACGATGAAGGTCGGCACCGCGCTCACGCCGATCTCCGAAGCCGCCGCGAGGCCTTCTTCCATCTTCGGCTTCCACTTTCCTGCGTCGACCTCGCGCTGCATCGCTTCCGCGTCGAGCCCGACCTGCGTGGCAGCCGCTTTGAGAATCGCCCAGTCGTGAATGTCTTCCGACTTCGACCAGTAGCGCTCGATCAACGCGTGGTGGAAGTCTTCCAGCTTGCCGTGCTCTCGCGCGAACTCAGTGCACTCGTGCGCCCGGCGTGACGACGGCACCACCATGCGGTGGTTGATCTCGATGCCCAGCTTGTTCGCGCGCTGCTTGAGTGGGTTGTTGGGGTCGTTGATGAAGTTCTTGATGCGGTCGGGCAGCTCCCAACCCGTCTCGGGCGTGTCGGGCCGCAGCAAGAAGGGGCGCCAGTCGACCTTGAACTCGAACTCGCCCTTCAAGGTCGCGAGCTCGCTGGTCCCCACGTAACACCAGGGACATACGTAGTCGGAGAAGACGGTGACGGTGATCATGCGCCTCTCACTCACACTCTGGCGTTCGTTTTTCCAACCTTTCCAACCGGTGACAGCTACCCTCGGCGCCCTATGGCCAACGCCCGTTCGAAGAAAAAGGCGAAGTCCGGCAGCAAGGCAAAGTCGAAGAAGACCGCGGCCCGCAAGAAGGTCGTGAAGCGCTCCGCAGCGAAGGCCGCGAAGCCGAAGGTGAAGGCGAAGGCCGCCAAGCCGAAGGCGAAAGCGAAGCCCGCGAAGAAGCCCGCGCCGAAGAAGGCCGCCGCTCCGAAGGCGAAGGCGCCGAAGAAGGCGCTGGCGCCCGAAGTGAGCAACGCGCTCGCGCAGGCCGAGGTCGAAGGCCTCATCAGCCGTCTCCCGCCGCCTGTGCAGCCCGTGGTGAAGCTGCTGCGCAAGGTGGTGCTCGAGGTCGCTCCTGAAGCGTCGGAGCAGATCGAAGACGGCGCTCCGGCGTACTTCGTCAACGGCGTGTTCGCGCGCATCGAGCCGGGTGAGCACGACGTGCTGGTCCGCTTCCTCAAGGGCGGCAAGCTGCCGTCGGCCAACGAACTCTCGGGCGACGGTGACGCGCGCGTCATCAGCTTCCACGACGCCGATACGTTCAAGGAAAGCGTGCTGCGCAAGGTGGTGCGTGAGGCCGTGCTGCTCAACCTCTCCGACGTCCCCAGCGTCGCCGCCCCGCAAGCCGAGGCGTGATTCACGCAGTCATCTTCGATCTCGACGGCACGCTCGCCGACTCGATCGCCGACATCGGCACCGCGATGAACGCGGTGCTGGCGTCACTGAAGCTCGAGCCGCATTCCCTCGATCGCTACAAGAGCTTCGTCGGCGAAGGCGCCGAGGTGCTCGTCACGCGCTCGGTGCTCGCCCGCACGCCGTCACTGCCCAGGCCCGTCGTGGAGCTCTGCGAGGCCTACCGCGCGGAGTACGCGAAGCTCGAACACGAATCGTCGACGCTCTACCCGGGCGTCGAAGCGATGCTGGACGGGCTCGTCGCGCGCCGCATTCCGATGGCGGTGCTGTCGAACAAGCGCGACGACTTCACCAAACACCTCGTCGAGCAGGCGCTCTCGCGCTTCCACTTCGCCGACGTGCGCGGTGAGCAGGTCGGTGTGCCGCGCAAACCCGACCCGACCGCGGCGTACGAGCTCGCGCTGGCGCTCAACACCATCCCCGCGAACATCGGCTTCGTCGGAGACACCGCCGTCGACATGAAGACCGCGCTCGCCGCGGGCATGACACCCATCGGTGCGGTGTGGGGCTTTCGGGGGCGCTCCGAGCTCGAGGCGAGTGGGGCGAAGTTCTTCCTCGAGACGCCGACCGACCTGCTGAAGCTGCTTCAATCGCGCTGACGCGCCGCGTGAAGCGTCGTGCGCCTCTTGCGCGCATTCTTCGCCCTCGCTACATCGCGCCGCAAAGGGGAATGACCATGCAGTCACGACAAGTTTTCGCGGTGTTGTGTGTGGTGGTGTTGGCGGCGTGCGGGAAGGAAGCGAGCTTTCAAGTTCGCGAGAGCGTCGAGCAGCTGCAGGTGACGCACGCCAAGCCGGGTCAGGAACTTTCGCTCGTCGGCTCGAACGGCAAGGAAGTCGCGTTCGGCACGGCTGACGATCAGGGCAGCCTGATGTTCCGCAAGATCGCTCCGGGCAGCGGCTACGTGCTCAAGACGCGCGACAACCCGCCCGAGGTCTCGCGCCCGCTGACCGTGATGTCGGTCGAGTCGAGCAAGCCCAAGCAGGACTTCTACGACAAGCAGGTGCTCACCGCGGGCTTCAACTACCTCACCATGCGCGACGGCACGACGCTGTCGGCGTGGGTGACGCTGCCCAAGGGCAAGGGCCCGTTCCCCACGGTCGTGAACTACTCGGGCTACGACGCCAGCCGCCCGCAAGACGCGAACCCCGATCTCACGTTCCTCTGCGACGACTTCCCGGTGATGTGCACGCCTCCGACTGATCCCAACTCGCTGCTCGCGGGCATGCTCGGCTACGCCACCATCAGCGTGAACATGCGCGGCACGGGCTGCTCCGGCGGCGCGTACGACTACTTCGAGCAGATGCAGCTGCTCGACGGCTACGACGTGATCGAGATCGCCGCCGCGCAGAGCTTCACCATGCACCACCAGGTCGGCATGGTCGGCCTTTCGTACCCCGGCATCACGCAGCTGTTCGTCGCCGCGCAGCGCCCGCCGGGCCTCGCCGCAATCTCTCCGATGTCGGTGATCGGCAGCACTGACTCGACGCTCTTGCCCGGCGGCATCTTGAACGACGGCTTCGCCATCTCGTGGGTGAAGAACGTGCTCAGCAAGGCCGTGCCGTACGGCCAGGGTTGGGAACAGAAGCGCGTTGATGGCGGCGACACCATTTGCCAGGAGAACCAGCTGCTCCACAGCCAGCTGATCGACAACGTCGCTCAGGCGCGCCAGATCATCTACTACGACCCCAACGAGCACGACCGGTACAACCCCAGCACCTTCGTCGATCAGATTCAGGTGCCGGTGTTCCTCACCGGCAGCTGGCAGGACGAGCAGACCGGCCCGTACTTCTTCCTGCTGTTCGACAAGTTCAAGAACTCCGAATCGGTGCGCCTCACCGCGACCAACGGCGTGCACATCGACGGCTTCGGGCCGCACGTGCTCACCGAGTGGCACACCTTCCTCGAGCTGTTCGTCGCCAAGCGCAAGCCGCAAGACCCGAGCAAGGTGCGCAACATCTCGCCGCTGCTGTACACGAACTTCTTCCACTCGCCGCTGGTGCTGCCCGCCTCGCGCTTCGTGAACTACGCGACGTACGAAGAGGCGCTCGCGGCGTGGAAGGCCGAAGCGCCGCTGCGCGTGATGTTCGAGAGCGGAGCGGTGGGCCCTGATCTCGGCACGCCGGTGCCGACGTTCGAGCACAGCTTCACCAGCTACCCGCCGCCCGAGACCAGCGCGCTCGAGTTCTATCTGGCGCCGCAGGGGCAGCTGACCACTGCGGTGCCGATGGTGAGCAGCTCGGGCTCGACGTTCACCCTCGACCCCAACGCCGGAGCGACCGGCGTGCTCGCCCCCGACGGCGACGTCTGGGCGCGCTTGCCGCACTACGACTGGAAGCAGCCTGGCACCGGTAGCGCGGTAGTGGCCGAGTCGGAGCCCCTCGCGGCGGACCTGGTGATGCTCGGCACGGCCAGCATCGATCTGTGGCTCAAGTCGCCGGTCGACGACGCCGACATCGAAGTGACGCTCTCCGAAGTGCGCGCCGACGGACAGGAGATGTACATCCAGTCGGGTTGGCTCCGCGCGAGTCACCGCAAGCCGGGCCCCAACGCGACGCCGCTGTGGCCTGCGCAGACGCTGCGGCTCGACGCCTGGTCGCCGCTGCCGCTCAACGAGTGGACGCAGGTGCGCATCGGCACCGCCGGGTTCGCCCACGCGGCGCGCTCGGGCTCGCGGCTGCGCTTGAGCATCGACACGCCGGGCGGTGTGCGCGCTGACTGGCGCTTCGCGCTGAAGAAGTTCGACGGCGAGGTGAAGTACGCCATCGGCCACGATTCGGAGCACCCGACGAAGGTGGTGCTGCCGCGGTTGAATGGCGTGAACGTGCCGACGCAGGCGCCGCCGTGCCCGTCGCTCCGCGGTCAGCCGTGCCGCGATCGCTTGATGTTCAGCAACACCGCGATGCCCTGAGCTTCAGGTCTCGTCGAAGCGCAGCACGTCAATCGACAGCGGCTTCAACAACACCCGCGACACCCCGAACTGCGCGAGCTCTTCGGGCGTGAGCATGTTGGGCACCGACGTCACGAGCACGCGTCGCGCCTGAGGCCGCATCAAGTTCGCGAGCGAGAGAATCAGCAGGTCCGCGATGATCACGTCGACCTGATGCGAGGCGATGACCGTCTCCGCTTCGCGAATGTCGGGCACCGCGATGACCGTGTTGCCGCCAGCGCGTGCGGCGACGACGAGCAGCTCTCGCGTCACGTCGTCTTCTTCCGCAATCAGCACCAGCATCGAGCTGACTGATAAGTGCCATTCGCGTGCCGTGCGCAGGCCACCGAAGAGTCAGGGGCCTGACATGTGGCAAGTCTCCCGGCTCGCACGCGGCGCGGACGCTCCAATCGTTTCTCAAAAACTGAGCTAACGCGCGGAGCTTGCTTGGCTTTTGGGCTCGATGTCGGACCCACGTGCTATGCCTTCGCTCGATGGAACCTCGCTGGGTGTTGCCACAGGAACGGCTGAAGACCGAGGGTGACCTCGAGGCAGAAGCGCGTGAAGTGGCGCGCGTGCTGAACCTCCATCCAGTGGCAGCAAAGGTCCTGGTGGGTCGCGGTCACCGCACCGCCGATGACGCACAAAAATTTCTGTCGGAGTCGCTGAGCGACTTGCCCGACCCGTTCTTGATGAAGGGGCTGCCCGAAGCGGTCGCCCGCGTCATTCGCGCCATCGAAACGAAGGAAGCGGTCACGCTCTACGGCGACTACGACGTCGATGGCGTCACTTCGACTGCGCTGCTGACCACGTTCCTGAAGCAGGTCGGTCTCGACGTGCGCACGTACATTCCGCACCGGCTCGGCGAAGGGTACGGCCTCAACCGCGCCGCCATCGAGCGCCTCGCGGCCGAAGGCACGAAGCTCCTCATCACGCTCGACTGCGGCATCACCTCGCACGCCGAGATCGCGCGCGCCAACGAGCTGGGCGTGAACGTGGTGGTGGTCGATCACCACGCGGTGCCCGAGGTCATGCCGCCGGCCATCGCGGTGTTGAACCCGCTGCAGCCCGGCTGTGGCTACCCCACCAAGTGGCTCTGCGCCGGCGGAGTGACCTTCAACCTCTGCATCGGTCTGCGCAAAGTGCTGCGCGAGAAGGGCTTCTTCGCCGGCAAGCAGGAACCGAATCTCAAACAGCACCTCGACCTCGTCGCGCTCGCCACCGTCGCCGACGTCGTGCCGCTCACCGGAGCCAACCGAATTCTCGTCACCCACGGCCTGCGCGAGCTCACCGCGGGTCGCCGCCCAGGAGTGCGCGCGCTCAAAGACGTCGCCGAGGTCGGGGGAGAAGAGATCACCGCCGGCACCGTCGGCTTCCGCCTCGGGCCCCGCATCAACGCCGCGGGCCGTCTCGACGACGCGTCAATCGGTCTGCAATGTCTGCTGTCGCCCGACTACCGCTCGGCGTTGCCGCTCGCGCGCGCGTTGGACGCGGCGAACGCCGAGCGCCAGCAGATCGAGCGCGCCATGTTGAACGGCGCCATCGAGCAGGCCGAAGGCGCGGTGGCGCGTGGAGCGCGGGGCCTCGTGCTCAGCTCTCCTGATTGGCACCCCGGCGTGGTCGGCATCGTGGCGTCACGCATCGTCGAGCGCTTCCACCGGCCGACGATCTTGATCGGCGTGCACGACGGAGTGGGGAAGGGCTCGGCGCGCTCCATCGAAGGCTTCCACCTCTACGACGCGATCAAGCAGTGCTCCGGAGCGCTCTCGCGTTTCGGTGGGCACAAGGCGGCCGCCGGTCTGTCGATCGACCCGTCGCGATTGGGTGAATTCACGCAGGCCTTCGAGAACGTCGCAGGCTCGCGGCTCGACGATCAGGCGCTCATTCCGCGCTGCCGCATCGACGCCGTGGTCGACCCGGGCGAGCTCGATGAAGCCGCCGTCGAAGCGCTGCAGAAGCTGGCGCCGTTCGGTATGGGCAACCCCGAACCGGTGCTGGCCATGAAGGGGCAGCTCGCGGCTCCGCGCGTGCTGCAGAACAAGAACCCCGACGAGCCCGGGCACTTGAAGCTCACGCTCGAGAAGGCTCCGGCGTTCGACGTCATCGGCTTTCGCCAGGCCGAGAAGGCGGGCCTCACCGAGAAGCCCATCGAATCTCGCCTTCAAGGTGCACATCGACGAGTACCGTGGCGTGCGAAGGCTGGCGCTGAAGCTGACTGCGCTGCGTCCGACGACCGAGAGCTGAGCGGTTGGCGCGCGCGGGGTGATTGCAGTCAGATGCGCGCATGCGCTCGGTTGTGATGCTGTGTGCGGTCTTCGCCGCTCTGTGGCTCGTCTCCGGCTGCTTCTCTCCGGTGGTCGACAACCTCTGTCGCAACCACGCCGAGTGCGCTGCGGGTCTGGAGTGCGTCGACGGTGCGTGTCTGCCCATCAGCCTCGTTGATGGCGGCTCGAACGGCGGCGGTGGTGCGCGCGGCGGCGGGAATGGCGGCGGCGGTGGCTTCGGCGGTGGCGGACAGTCGTGTGGCTCGACGACCTGCCCGACGGGCTGCTGCAATCCAACGGGGGCCTGCCGCTCGTCGACGAACGCGACGTGTGGAATCAACGGTCGCTCCTGCGCGCCGTGCGCGAACGGCACGGCCTGCACGCCTGGCGGCGTCTGCGTTCCTTCCGGTGCGTGCAGCCCGGCGACGTGCGCGGGCTGCTGTGACGACTTCGGCCAATGCCACAGCGGCCTCGACCAGACGCTCTGCGGCATCAACGGGCAACTGTGCGTCGGGTGCCTGGACTCGACGTGCAACAACGGAGTGTGCGACGGACCCGTGGGCGGCGGCGGCGGAACCGGCTGCGGCCCGATGACCTGCCGTGGCTGCTGTGCCTCCGGGAGCTGTCAGCCCGGCTCCGCCAACAGCGCCTGCGGCCTTGGTGGCACGCAGTGCCAGAGTTGCAGCGCCAACACGTCGTGCAACGGCAGCAGCTGCGTCACGTGCGCAGGGTGCGTCGACGTCTCGACCCAGGCGTGCCTCGGCGGCAACACCGACGTGGCGTGTGGTCAGGGCGGAGCCGCGTGCGTCGCCTGCCCGGCGGGGAGTCGCTGCCTCGGCGGGCAGTGCGCCGCTGGTTGCAGCCCGCAGAACTGCAACGGGTGCTGCGCGCAGGGCACGTGCGTTTCGGGCAACTCACCGATGGCGTGCGGTCGCGGCGGCCAGATGTGCATGCTCTGCAGCAGCTGCGTCGCCGGGCAGTGCGTACAGACGTTCGACGCCGGGCTCTGCAACGGGTGTTGGGACTCGAACCGCGTGTGTCAGCCGGGCTTGACCGATGCGCAGTGCGGGGTGTTCGGCAACGCGTGCCGCGCCTGCCCGCTCGGCACCGAATGCCAGGCCGGCGTGTGCGTGAACACCGGCTGCGGCCCGGCGAACTGCAACGGCTGCTGCCGCATGGGTTCCTGCGTCATCAACGGCGGTGCCATGGCGTGCGGCGCATTCGGTCAGAACTGCACCACGTGCTTCGCGGGCCAGGTTTGTCAAAGCGGCGTCTGCCAATCGAGCGACGCGGGGTTCGGCACCCAGTCAGGCGCGCCGTGCAGCACCGACTCGAACTGTCAGCCGCCGTTCCAGCAAGTGTGCCTGCCGCAGACCACCGCGGCGGGCACCTCGACCGGTTACCCCGGCGGGTACTGCACCGCGAGCTGCACCACGACGTGCAGCAGCGGCGTGTGCATTCACGAGACGGCCAACGGCGCGGGCTCGTGCAAGCAGCCGTGCTTCGCGCCGGGCATGGGGCAGGCCGAGTGCCGCACCGGCTACGTCTGCGCGGTGGGCGACACCGTCTCGCCGCAGCTCATCGGCTGGTGCCGGCCGCGCTGCACCAACGGCGCGCTCGCGAATTGCCCGCTGGGTCTGACGTGCAACACCCAGAGCGGCTACTGCCAGTAGCTGCGTTTCAGAAGATCATCCCCAGGCCGGCGCCCAGATACATGTCGTGCATGTAGCCGCGGATGAAGCGCATCAGCTCGATGCGGAACTGAATGCGCACCGAGCCGTCGCCGATCACCGCGGGGCGGCCGCGCAAGCCCACTCCGTACTGGAAGAGGAACTTGGTGCCGCCGAGGGTGATGTTGGTGGTGGTGTCGGCGTTGCGGATCTGCGTGACGCTGTACGAGTAGTCGAAGCCCACGCCGAGCTGCGCGTAGAACGCCATGAACGACTTGCCGAAGGGCAACGCGAACGCCGGAGCGAGCGTGAAGTCGTGCAGGTGCGTGTCGACGTTCACCTGATTGGTGCCGTCCTTGCTCGCTGCGTAGGTCCACATCACGTCGGCGAAGAACATCTCGCGCAGGTACTCATCGGGGATCAGGCGGCCGAACTCCCACGTGAAGCGCACGCCGAAGTAGTAGCGGGGGTCGACGCCGAACTTCGACGCGTCGAGCAGCGCCACGCCCGAGAGAAAATCGCCGCCCACACCGATGTTCGGGTCGTCGACGTTGGCGAGCGTCACTTCACCCTCGCGCTCCTCGTCGTCTTCTTCGCGCGTCTCGTCGGCGGCGCGGCGCTTCTTCTTCTTGCGCGGCTTCACACCGTTGTCGTCGTCGCCGCTTCCGTCGTCGTACGGAATCGCTTCGTCGTCGTCGCCCGCGGCCAACGCCGCTCCGGGCAACAGCACTGCCGCACACACCAACAGGGTCAGGAATTTCTTCATGGGCGTGAGCGCGATTTTCAGGGCTGGGTGAGCAGCGGGCAGGTGTTCTCGCGCCGCGCGGTGGAAGGGCAGTTGGGCATCGCCGCGATGCCGTCGACGGTGCACGGCCACTGACCGCAGCGCAGCTGCATGTGCGTCGAGAACTCGGTGCACACCTGCTTCTTCAAGTCGGGGTCGGTGATGTGCGCGGCGATGATGTCGACCACCGCCTCGGGCGTGAAGTTGCGCTGGCCGAGCGCCGCGTCGCCCTTGTTGGCTTCGATCAACTGGCGGATGCCGGGCGTGGTGGCCGACTCGTCGTCGAGCGCCGTGATGAGCGCCTTCTGCAGCACCTCGATCTTTCCGGTCTTGTTGCCCGCCTGGAACAGCGAGACCGCCACCAGGTTGCCGACCTTGTAGAGGTTGGGAGAGCTCACCCACTCGTTCTGTACGGTGTTCTGGAAGCTGGTGCGGAGCGCGTCGTCCATGCAGGCAGCGGCGTTGCCCACGTTGCGGAAGCTCACCGTGCGCGAGTCGGACAGCGACAGCGCGAGGAAGTTGGGGCGGCAGCCCGCGGCCTCGAGACACGTCACCGAATAGCCGTGGAAGTCGGCGAGCCCTTCGTCGAGTGACTTGAGCCAGTTGAAGGCCTGGAGCGACCAGGTGCCCAACGCCGGGTGGATGCCCTGATCAGAGAGCGCGTTGTAGTTGAAGACGCGGTGCGAGACTTCGTGGCCGACGACGCCGATGTTCATCGGGAGCGGGATCAGTTGCTCGTTCTTGAACGGCGCCACCGCGAAGCTCTTGACGAACGACAGGTAGAGCGCGTTGTCGACCAACGGCGTCGTTGAATTCAAATAGACGTCCGACCAGTAGAGCACCCGCATCGGGCGCAGTTCCTTGGGGTCGACGCCGTCGTAGATGTTGGCGAAGTACTTATAGGAGCGCTCGAAGTTGTAATACGTGGTCACCATGTTCCACGTGTGGAAGTCGTCGGGCCAGAGCACGCCCGACTTGTCCACGTAGTGGCCCCGCACGTCGCCGCCCTTGTCGCGCACCAGAATGTCGTAGCGCTGGTCGTCGGGCATGTTCTGGATGCCGCCGTTGATCTGCTGCGTCGGATCGTTCGGGTCGAGCACCACGCGCGTGCCGCCGACGAGCTTGATCACGTCACCCGAGAGCGACGTCATGTTGCCTACCGTCGTCAGCTCGACCTGGGTGGTGGTGAAGGCTCCCGATTCGTCGGGCACCATCGCCATCACCTTCACGGGGGGCTTCGGGTTCGGGCCGCACGACGTCGAGACCGCGACCAGCGTCAGGAACAGCAGAGAAAACGGTCGAGCCATGGCGTGCTTCTACTATACGAGCGCCTCCTATGAGCGAGTTCATCAGCAAGGTGAAGCGGACCCATTCGTGCGGGGCGCTGCGCTCCGCGAACATCGGTTCCGAGGTCGTCCTCTTTGGCTGGGTGGCCAACCGCCGCGACCACGGCGGCCTGATCTTCATCGACCTGCGCGATCGCGATGGCCTCACGCAGATCGTCTTCGACCCCAACGTGTCGAAAGAGGCGCACGAGCTCGCGTCGTCGTTCCGCTCGGAGTGGGTGGTGGGCGTGCGCGGCAAGGTTCGCGACCGCGGCATGCAGTTCTCCAAGAAGGAGAACAAGGAAGTCTCGGCGCACAACAAGGAACTCCCGACTGGCGAGATCGAAGTGGTCGTCAGCTACTCGGAGATCTTCAACAAGTCCGAGACGCCTCCGTTCGAGATCAGCTCGCACACCCAGACCAGCGAAGAGAAGCGCCTCGAGCACCGCTATCTCGACCTGCGCCGCCCCAACTTGCAGAAGACGCTCATCACGCGCTCGAAGATGAACGCCGCGACGCGCTCGTACTTCCACGACAACGGCTTCCTCGAGCTCGAGACGCCGTTCATGGGCCGCTACACGCCCGGTGGCGCGCGCAACTTCCTCGTGCCCTCGCGTCTCAACCCCGGGAAGTTCTACGCGCTCGCCGAGTCACCGCAGCTCTACAAGCAGCTGTTCATGGTGGCGGGCTTCGAGCGCTACTTCCAGATCGTGAAGTGCTTCCGCGACGAAGACCTTCGCCTCGACCGCCAGCCCGAGTTCACCCAGATCGACGTCGAGATGTCGTTCGTCGCTCAGGACGACATCTTCGCGATGATCGAAGGACTGCTGAAGCGCATCTGGAAAGAGGTGCACGGCCTCGACATTCCCACGCCGTTCCGTCGCATGAACTTCGACGAGTCGATGGCGAAGTACGGCAACGACAAGCCCGACCTCCGCTTCGGCATGGAGCACGTGGTGCTCAACGGGCTCATCGAGAAGTTCGGCGCTGAGGGTGGCGTCGCTCCGATGTGGGAAACGCTGCAGAGCAAGGGCCTCATCAAGGCGCTGGTCGTCAAGCCCATCGCCGACGGCGCGCACAACCCCATCGTCGTGAAGCAGAAGGAAGCCGATTTCCGTCGCGCGAACCCGAACCCGACGGCCAAGTTCCCGCCGCCGCCGAAGGAACTCTCGCGCAAGGAAACCGAGGAGCTCGAGGCGTACGTGGTGGGCATGGGCGCCAAGGGCCTCGCGCGCGCGAAGATCGCCGAGAACGGAGAGTGGACGCAGGCTCCGCTCTTCAAGAACGCCAAGCCTGAACTCAAGGCCGCGATCATCGAAGCAACGGGCGCCAAGCCGGGCGATCTGATCCTCTTCCAGTTCGGGAAGGAATCGACCGTCAACACCATCATGGCGAACCTGCGCGTCCACCTCGCCAAGAAGCTGTGGCTCATTCCCGAATTCGGAGCGGGCGGGCAGTGGAACTTCCTGTGGGTCGTGAACCCGCCGCTGTTCGAGTACGACGAAGAGTCGAAGAGCTGGGCCGCGGCGCACCACGCCTTCACGCGCCCGATGGACGAGTGCCTCAAGTACCTCGACGAGGCGACCTTCGACCCGGGCAAGGTTTACTGCTACCGCTACGACGTGGTGCTCAACGGCTTCGAGATCGGCGGCGGCTCGATTCGCCTCCATGACCCCGAGGTGCAGAAGAAGGTCTTCAAGGCCATGGGCATCAGCGACGAAGACGCGCGCAGCAAGTTCGGCTTCCTGCTCGACGCGCTCAAGTTCGGAGCGCCTCCGCACGGTGGCCTCGCCCTCGGCATGGACCGCCTGGCGTTCCTCATCACCGAGACCGAGTCGCTGCGCGACGTCATTCCGTTCCCCAAGACCCAGCGCGGCACCGACCTGATGACGATGGCGCCCGGCGACGTCGACGAGAAACAGCTGCGTGAGCTGTACGTGAAGTCGACGCCGCCGGCGAAGTGACGCGCTGCTGACTCAGGGCGCGTCCATCTGGGCGAGCAACGCGTCGAGCTGCTTCTCGGCTTCGTCCTTGGCGAGGCCGGTGCGTTCCTGCAGCTTGCCGAGGAACTCGTCCTTCTTGCCCTTCAAGAGCAGCAGGTCGTCATCGGTGAGCTTCGCCCACTTCTGCTTCAGCTTGCCGCCGACCTGCTTCATCTGACCCTTCACGAGATCCCAGTTCATGGTGGCTCCTTTCATTCGAACTTGAGGTTGTTCTCGACGCTGCGCACGCCCGCGACGGTGCGGGCGGTGCGAATCGCGGCGAGCTGCTGCCAGCCGGAGCTCACGGAGCCGCTCAACATCACGGTGCCGTTCTTCACCGACGTCTTCACGCCCTTGAACTCCGGGCGATCTTTCGCGACCAGCGCGAGGGCCTGAGCGATCTCCGCGTCCTTCGCGTCGACGAACTTCTTCAGCGACGCGGGGACGACCTCGAGCTCGTTGTCGACGTTCAGCACGCCGTTCACCTTGCGCGCCTCGAGCCCCGCCGCGGTCTTGACCTCGGCGCTCGGCACGATGCCGAACAGCGTCACGGTGCCATCGTCGGTGTCGACCGAGATCTCAGTCGACGGCACCGCCGGCGCGGTCAACAGCCGCATCTTCACCTCGGCCGAGATGCGCGTGTCGTTGGCGGGAGACGAAACGGGAGCGTCCTTGCTCGTCTCGAGGAACGTGATGCGTTCGTCTTCGCGGTAGTCGGCGGGCAGCTTCACGTCGGTCGCGATGAGCTTCACGCCGGCAATGCGGTCGACGACCACGATCGCGCGCAGGTGCTCGGAGTACGTGCGCGCCTGGCCGCTGAGCATCACCACGCCCTTGTCGACCGTCTTCACCTTGATCTTCGTGTCCTTCAAGTAGGGGTCGGTGCTGAGGCTCTTCTCGGCGAGCGCCTTCAGTTCCTTGTCGCTCTGTTCGACGACCGCGGCCTGCGCTGCCGGCACCACCTGCAGCAGGTTGCGCACCGACGTGACGCCGTCGATCGCCGCGACCGTCTTCAGCACCAGCTCACGCTGCGTGTCGGACGGCACCTTGCCGTAGAGCGTGACCACGCCGTCGTTGGTGTCGACGTGTACGCCGCTGCTGTGCACTTCGGGCGCGGTGAGCAACATCAGCTTCGCGCGCGAGGTGAGGAACGCGTCGGGTGGCTTCGCTTTGGTGAGCGCTACGCCTGGCGCAGCGAACGCGACGAGCGATGACAGAAAAGTGCACAGCGCGAGTGACTTGATGAGGTGACGCATGAGCAGCTCCTTGTTCGAAGTGGATGACGTTGCCGTCAGTCAGAGAGCAACGCGGGGGCCAGCGCCGTAACCGCCGCGATCACTGCCGTTCCAGTCATGACGTTGAGGCACGCATGCGCGTGAAGCGCTCCAGGTGTGGCAGTGACGCGAAGAAGCTGGTTCAACCGCGAACATGGCCATCTTCGAGCGACGTGCGGTGATGCCCGTGTCCGCTGACGAGCTCTACGCGTGGCACGGGAGGCCGGGAGCGTTCGAACGCCTCAACCCGAGCTTCGACCCGGTCGAGGTGGAAGAGCGCACCGGCGGGCTCGGTGTCGGAGCGCGCACCGTCATTCGCGTGCCCATCGGCCCCGTGAAGCAACGCTGGGTCGCCGAACACACGGCGTGTGAGCCGGGCCGCATGTTCCGCGACGAGCAGAAAGAAGGCCCGTTCTCGAAGTGGGTGCACACGCACTTGTTCGAGCCGCAGCTCGACGGCACCAGCGAGCTCGTCGATCGCGTGGAATACGAGCTGCCGTTGGGAGCGATGGGTCGTCTCGTCGCCGAGCGCTTCACCACCGACGCACTGGAGCGGATGTTCTCGTACCGCCACGCGCTGACGCACGCCGATCTGCGCCGCCACCGCCGGTTCGGTGATCGCGCGCCGCTCACCTTCGCGATCACTGGAGCGAGCGGGCTGGTGGCGTCGGCGTTGATGCCGTTTCTGTCCGCCGCCGGGCACACCGTGAAGCCGGTGAAGCGCAGCGGTGATGGCTTCGACGCCTCGGCGTTCGACGACGCCGACGTGGTGATCAACCTTGCGGGTGCGGGCGTCGCTGACGAGCGCTGGAGCGACGAGCGCAAGAAGCTGCTGCGCGACAGCCGCATCGCCTACACCGCGAAGTTGATCGACGCGGTGAAGCAGCGCGGGTCGAAGCCGCGCGTGTGGCTGCAGGGCTCGGCGGTCGGCGTGTACGGCACCCGCGAAGACGAGGTGCTGAGCGATCGCGCGGTGCTGCAGCTGCCGCCTCGCGAGGGCCCGCGAAAGGCCGCGGCGTTCTTGTCTGATCTGTGCGTCGACTGGGAAGGCGCAGCCGCTCCCGCAGCCGAGGCCTTCGGTTCACGCGTCGTCGCGCTGCGCATCGGCATCGTGCAGTCGGCGCGCGGCGGAGCGCTTTCGAAGATGTTGCCCGCCTTCAAGCTCGGTGCCGGTGGTCCGCTCGCGGGCGGTAAGTCATGGCAGGCCTGCGTGTCGCTCGAAGATCTGCTCGGGCAGATCCTCTTCCTGGTGATGAACGACTCGCTCACCGGCGCGGTGAACTGCGTCGGCCCGGCTCCGACCACCAGCCTCGAGTACGCCAAGGTGTTGGGTAGGGTGCTGCGGCGGCCGGCGATCGCTCCGCTGCCGGCCTTCGCGCTGCGCGCGATGTTCGGAGAGCTCGCCGACGGTGCCTTGCTGGCCTCACAGCGCGCGGTGCCCGATCGACTCACCGACGCCGGCTTCGAGTTCTGGCAGCCGACGCTCGAAGAAATGCTGCGCTTCACGCTCGGCAGGTGACGCACCTTTCACTTCGGCAGCTTCAAGCCCGGGTTCGAGCGCTTGTTCACACCCGGGTTCGGGTCAGGAAGGAAGGGCGCGACCGCGGGCCCCACCGCTCCCAGTCCATTGCCCAGCCGTCGGAAGCCGTTCATCAAGAACGCCACGATGGTCGGCACCGGCGGGGGAGTCGGGCTGAGCACGCCGCCACACAGCTCGAGCACGTCGGCGAACTGCGAAGGCGACGCGCGCTCTGCGTAGAAGCGGCAGCCCTTCGCGAGCTGCGGCGCGGGCTCGACCTTGAGGTGACGTTCGTAGCCGCCCCATTTGGTGTCGATGCGGTTCGCGTCCCACGTGACCAGCAGCGGGTAGCGCATGAGCGCGCCGCCGTACTCGCCGGAGATGGTGGTGACGCCATCGACGTGCGTGATGGTGAGCCGCCCGGTGAGCACCTGGGGCTGGCCGCCGAGACGTTTCAACAGCCGCACGGCAATCTGATCTCCCTCGACCGTTGCTTCGACGTCGCCCCGCTCGCCATCGCGCCACACGCCCGGGCTCTCGCGCTTCACCAGAAACGTCATCGCGCCGATGGAGTTGGTGCTGATCGTGTCTTCGTTGAACCACCAGTTGCCGACGCGGCCGTGGGCCTGTTCGACGCCGGCGGTCTTCGGCATGTCGGGGTCGGTGCGATCGAACGAAACGTCGCTCAGCTCGACGCTCCCGCTGCCCTCGACGACCAGCCCGAGGGTGACCAGCTCGGCTTCCTTCGGCACGTCGACCACCACCGAGACGCGCGCGCACTTGAGCGTGCCCCTCAGCGGGCGGGTGCGCATGTCATCGAAGGAGACCGTCTTCTTCTCGGCCGCGTCGGCGCGGAAGAAGAGGCCGCCCCAGCCGTCGAGGTCCTGCGCATCGACCGTCGCCGAGTAGCGCATGCGCTCGCCGCGGTAGTCGTGGGCGCGGAAGGTCTGCAGCAGGGCGAGCGGGCCGGGCGTGGCGGTGCTCGACTCGACGCGCGCGCCGCGCTTGCCGCAGCGGCCTGCTTCGACCGAGCTGACGCGATAGTTCGCCGCGCCCTTGCCCGACACGTACCAGCCTGCGGCGAGCCCTGCGTCCTGCGCGAGGGCGGGGAAGGCGAGCACGCTGGCGATCACTGCAGCCTGGAATCGCATGCGAACCTCAGAGTGAGAACGGAGCATTGGCGGTGAACGCCTCGGGCGGCGGCGCTTCGCCGAGGAAGTGGGTCGAGTCGGCGACGTCGAGCGTTCCGGCGTCGTCCGAGAGCTCGGTCACGCCCGTGAGCTCGGTGCGGCCGAAGAGCAGGAACGCGACGGTCGCGGCGGCCGCCAACGGCACGACCACGAACCACTTCGAACGTGAACGAATCGGGAGCTTCGCGATCGCGCTGGTCACCCGCACTTCGGCGCGCGCCTCGACCTGCAGCCTGGCTTCACACTCCGGGCAACCGCGCGCATGCGCCTCGACGCGCGCCTGAACGTCGGGCTCGCACAGCCCGGCCGCCCACTGCGCAGCCTCGTCAACAGTGAGGTGCTGTTGTTCCAACACGGCCGCGAGCCGGGTCTCGAACGTCGCCTCGGCCATCAGGAGTTGCTCGCACTCTCTGCAGCTCGCCGCGTGTTCGGCGACCGCGAGCGCCTCGGCTTCTTCGAGCACGCCTGCGGCCCACTGGCCGGCGGTGATTTCTGAAACGTGATTCATGATGATTCCTCGACAGCGCCGCGCAGCGCGCAGCGGACTTCCCAGATGATCTGACGCACGCGCTGTACCGACAGCCCTTCGTCGCGCGCGATCTCGGCGTGGGGTGACTGTTGCTCCACCGCGCGCCGGAAGATGCGTTGTTGTTGCCCCGAGCGGCTCGCGAGCACCGTCTCGACCTGCCGCAGCGTCTGCGCGGCGATGAAGCGCGACTCGGTGGTGAGCACGGGTTCGGCGGGCGCGTCGCTCAACGCACGCCGGCGCTGCCTGCGCTGATCCATCGCCAGGAAGCGCGCCTGGGTGATCACCAGCCCCGGCAGCTCGAGGGTGGGCAGCTCGCCCCGCTGGTGCTTGTCCCAGATCGCCGCCCACGCTTCTTGCGCGAGATCGCGGGCGCCTTCGATGCCGAAGCCCTCGGCCAGCAGCGTGACGACCACGCGGTGCCCCCAGCGCTCGATGAGCTTCGTCCACGCCTCGCGCTCGCCCGCTCGGGCACGCGCCATCAGCTGCGGGAGGACGGAATCAGCGACCATCACCGAATGAAGGCACGCCACCTCACTGCATATCGGCGGAAATCACGGCGGGCAGAGCAGGGTGCCGAAGATCGACGTGGGCGCTCCCTGCGTTCGGTAGAACACCGTCATGAAGTTCGAGCCTGGCGGCGCCGCGAGATCGAAGTCGGCGACGAAGCCCGCCATGTCGAGCCGCCGCATGCGGATCTGACTCACCGTCGGCAGCGCGATGCCCACCCACAGCGAGCCGTTGTCGATCCACCCGGTGATCATGTCGTTGCCGAGCCGCGACGCGCGCCCGTCGTGAATCTGCTGGTAGTCCTGCACGCGGTTGATCGACGTGCAGCTCCCGTTCACCTGCAGGACGTCGGGGCAGTAGCTCAGCCCCGATTCGTTGATGGCCAGCGGGAACGCGAAGGGGAAGTAGCTCGAGAAGGTGTCGAAGCCCTGCACGCGGCCGGGCGTCGTGACCAGCGTGTTGTACGACTGGCCGCTGCGGGGCACGACGAGTGACCCTTCGACCTGCTCGACCGCGCCCGTCGAATCAGAAGAGCCGCCGTCGTCGTAGTCGCCGTCCCACGCGAGAATCGTGGCGTCGTCGCTGAGCTTCAGGTTGCTGATTCTGGTGGCCGGCAGACGGAAGGGCCGCGAGGTGGTGCTCAGCGCCGTGCCTCCCACCTGCCACGTTCCGAGCAGCAGGCCGCCGTCACGGTCGTAGGCGGCGCGCACGATGCCCGCCGACGTCACACCAATCGAGAACGAGTTGATGGGCCCGCTCGGGTTGTCGAGGAGCAGCGGGTCTTCGGTGGTCGAGACGCGCACCACGCCGATGGTCGAGTCGTTGCGCGTGAAGCCGACCGCGGCGACGGTGCCGTTGCTGACGCGCGTGTCGAACGTGGCGATCGACACCGCGCCGGTCACCACCACGCCCGCGTCGTTCACCGGCCGGAGCAGATCGTCGAAGCGCTGCACGTGCAGGTTGGTGTCGGTCACCTCGGTCCAGAACACGAAGTAGCCGCCCGAGACGGCCACCGCCGTCCACTTGTTGATGTTGTCCAGCAGCTTCACCGCGGGCCGCGAGTCGGCGTTGCCATCGCAGTCGTTGTCGAGGCCGTCGCAGGTCTGCTCCTGCACTTCGTACATCGGGCCGTAGGTCGCCGGGCCGCAGTTGTTCACGAAGCCGCCGTCGCGGCACTGCTGCACCGAGAACTCGCACACGCCGGTGTTGAGCGGGCAGGCGGGCGCGTTCGACGGGTCGTCGTCGATCACGCCGTCACAGTCGTTGTCCTTGCCGTCGCACAGCTCGCTGGTGGCACGCACTTCACCGATGCACGGGCCCCAGATGCGCGAGTCGAGACAGATGCGCAGGCCGGCCTTGCACTCGCCCATGCCGCCGCCGCACACCTCGCTGTCGCCGGTGTTGCAGTCGCAGGCGCCGGTGTAGTTCGCCACGCGGCAGTAGCCCTGCACGCAGGTGGTGCTGCTCGGGCACTTGCCGTCTTCGGAACACTGCAGCGCGCAATCGCGCACCGTCGGGTTGTAGACCGAGCACGCCGAGACGAAGCCCGCGGTCAGGCCGATGATCGCCGCCAGGGTGTGAGCGCGCGTGTTCACCACGACATCCTCCAGCCGGCAGCGAAGCCGTTCTGCGTCGGACTGAAGAAGAAGCTCACGTCCGAAGATGACTCCGCCGGCTCGGAGAAGAGCGAAACGAGGAAGATGATGCCACCCGTCGCGAGCGCGGCGCCACCGGCGAGCCCGAAGAGCCACGACATCGCGCTCGCGGTCTGGCCGGTCGCTTCGACCTGCTGCGCGGTTTTGTCGTACGTGCCGCCCGACGCGTAGATCATCGACATCTGCTTCGCCGAGGCGCTCGCCTGCAGGTTGAAGGCGATCGCTCCGCCGATGAGGCCGAGACCGCCGCCCATCACCACGATGCCCGGGATGCTCACCGTGCCGCGCGGGCCGTGCGACTCGCCGTCGTCACCTTCACTCGCGGCCTGCAGCTTGATGGTGACGCGCCGGCTCTGACCTTCGGTGATCGTCACTTCCATCGTCTGCTGCTGATAGCCGTCTTTGTCCGCCGCGATGGTGTGCGCGCCGACGCCGACGTTCGCGAGCGCAGGTGCCTCGCCGATGATGTTGCCGTCGACGGCGATGATCGCTCCGGGCGGCTCGCTCTCGACGACCAGCTTGCCCTCGGCGCGCTTGGGCTCGAGCTTGATGGTCACCTTGCTCGCGGTGAGCAGCGAAGGCGTCTCGGTCGCCGTCTCGTCACCGCGAATCGCCACGATGGTGCGCTTGCCGGGGCGCAGGAGCAGCGGTTCCTTGAGCGGTGTCTTGCCGACCTCGACACCGTCGACCTTGATGATCGCCTCGCCCGCGCCGGTGACCACCACGGTCACCTCGCACGTCAGCTGGCGGATCTCGTCGAGTTCCTTCTTCACCGCTTCGCGCCGCTGCGCGGTGACCTTCTTGCCGCCCTGCTCGAGGTAGTCGTTGAGCGACTTCACCGCCTCGCCGTATTGGAACAGGCGGCGCTGCGTGAGACCAATGTTGTAGAGCACCTCGTAGAAGGGCGCGATGCGGTACGCCTGCTTGAACTCGGTGAGCGCCGCTTCGAAGTCGCCGTCCTTGAAGAGCGAGACGCCGCGCTGAAACCGCGTCGCCGCTTCCTTCTCGGCGTCATTGGCGGCGAGCGCAGCAGAAGAAGCGCACACAGAGATGATCAACAACCAGCCGAGCCAGCGCGTCATCAGGGCGCAGAGGATACGTCAGCGCGGCGCGTACGGGTTGCTCTCGTCGATCTCGAGACCCTTTTTCGGGTTCTTCTTTCCGACGGGCGTTTTCGGGTTCTTCACCGGCGTCTTGCCCACCGGCTTCGGGTCAGGCTCGGCAGCCACCGGGTCATTCGCGGGCGGGTCGGCGACGGGCGTGTTGGCCGCGACGATCGGCTGCAGCGTCACCGCCACGGTGCGCGTCTCGTCGAACTGCAAACTCACCTCACTCGCGGTGAAGCCCTCGGCGCTCACCACGGCCGACGCCTTCGCGCCCTGCTTGCCGGTGATCGTGCACGGGTTGCACGGCTCTGAAGCGCCGACCTTCCACCGCGCTTCGGCGGGCTCGGCCTTCAACGTCAGCTCGACCTGCTTCGGAGGCGCGGGCACGGCGGTCGTGTCGGTGCCGGGCACGTCTCCGGTCGAGTCACTGGTGGTCGTGCCGTTCCCCGGGTGCATCAGGATCCACCCCAGCACCACGAGACACGCGACGACGACCGCTCCCAGACCCGCATAGAGCGCGACGGGCGGCTTGCGCTCGGGCGTCGGCGTGACGGTCGGCTGATCTGCGAAGTCTCCTTCGTCGGCAGCCTCGGTCGGCCGCTCGACTGCCATCGCCTTCTTCGGCACCACGCCGCGCTGCGACTGGTGCGAGGCCGACGACGAGGTCGCGCGGTGCGGCGTGGTCGGGCGCTGCGCGGGCAACGCCGGCTGCGACGCCTTGGAGATCGGGCGCTCGAGGCTGTCGCGCGTCGAGGTACGAATGATGGCGGGCTTCGACTCGGTCGGCGTCAGCTCGCGCACGCGATTGAAGAGCCAGTTGTCGTCGGGCGCGGCGAGCGCGAGCAGCTGTTCACGCAGCGAGGCGGCCGATTCCGGGCGACCCTTGACGTCCTTCGACAGACAAGACTCGACGAGCAGGTACGCCTCTTCGGGCAGCCCCGGGTGCAGCTGGCGCAGCGCGGGAGGCTCCTCGGTCAACACCGCGGCGACGATCGCGAGATCGCTGTCGCCTTCGAACGGCGCGCGACCCGAGAGCAGCGCGTAGAGCATGCCTCCCACGCTGTAGAGATCGGCCTGCGGCCCCGCGGTGCGGCTGTCGCGCACCTGCTCGGGCGCCATGTACGCGGGCGTGCCGAGCGTGACGCCGGTCTTGGTCATGCCGTCGCCGCTCTGCTGGAACTTGCTGATGCCGAAGTCGAGGATCTTCACCGACGGCCGCGGCTTCACGGCGAGGAAGATGTTCGCCGGCTTCAAGTCGCGATGAATGATGCCAGCCGCGTGCGCAGCCGCGAGCGCGTCGAGGATCGGAGCGATCACCGACACCGTCTGCTCGAGCGTGAGCTGTTTGAACTTCTTGTGGAGCTGCCGCAGCGTGATGCCCTGCAGGAACTCCATCACCATGTACGGCGCGCCTTCGGCCGTAGTGCCGGTGTCGAGCACGTCGACGATGTCGGGGTGATCGATCAGCGCCGCGGCCTGCGCTTCCAATTCGAAGCGGCGCATGAACTCCGGCTCGCGCGCCAGCGTCGGCTCGAGCAGCTTGATCGCCACGCGCTTGCCGACGCCTTCGTTGACCGCTTCCCAGACCTCGCCCATGCCCCCTCGGCCGATGGGGCGCACCAGCTGGTACTTGTCGGCGATGCGTGTGCCGGGCTCGAAGGCTTCCATTGGGAAAACGCCTTCGGGAGCCTACCTCAGGAATGCCTAAGGACAGCCTGCGTCCGCTCGGTTCGAACTGGCCGGAGGGCTGATCACCACCTGCGGCCCGAGGTTGCAGGAATTGACCACGTTGAGGCGGATGCGGCCGACCCCACCACCGCCACCTCCGCAGCTCGAGAAGGCGGTCGCGTCCTGGCCGTTCTCGGCGTTGATGGTCGCAGCCGCGCCATCGCCTCCGACACCGCCGCCGAGGTTGTCGGTTCCACCGCGCGCCGGCATGTCGGTGAGCTGCCCGCTCTGGCCCGCGTTGTTGGTGTCGGCTTCACCGCCGCCGCCGCCGTTGGCCGTGAGCCCGCCACCCGACGCGATGATCTGCATCGCCTCGAGCAAGAGGTCGCCACCTGAGCCGCCGCCGTTGCCGCCATTGCCGAACCCGCCGCCTGCTCCACCGATGCCCGGAGCAGTGATCACACCGGCGATCGTGATGGTGTCGAGCGCCACGAGCTGAAGCGCTCCGCCGCCCGACGACGCACGTTGTGACGTTCCACCGCCGACGCCGCCCGGGCAGCCACCGCGCAGCTGCGGGCCCACGTTGATCACCCCCGCCGCTCCACCCGCGGCGCCCATGTTGACGTTACCGCCGCGACCGCCTGCCGACGCGAAGCCGCCGCCGCCACCGCCTGACTTGTAGAGCGTGCCGCTGCCGTTGCCGCCCACGCCGCTGCCGGCGCACGCCTGCGAACCCGCGCCCGCGTTGATCGCACCGAGCACGAGAATGTTCCGCATCGACACCAGAATGACCGGGCGCGAGCCGGTGAAGGTGAGCGTGCTGCTGCCCGAGACCTCGAGGTCCTCGAACGCGAGCACGAGCGTCGAGATGCCGCCGTTCTGCGTGATGATCGCCGCGCCGATGTCGGGCATCCCCGGGCACTTGTTGGTGAACGTGGGCGGGTTCGTTCCGCTGGTGTCGATGGTCGTCGTGCCGCAGTTGAACGTCACCTTGCCGCTCGACGGCGTCGGCACGTCGTTGATCGCCACGTTCGACGGCACGAACGGGAAGGGCGGCAGACAACCGCCCTGCACGTTGCACGAGCCCGCGTCGCCGCAGCTCAAGCCGGCATCGAAGGGCGTGTAGATGCAGCCGCCGTCTGCGTCGCAGTTGCCGGTCGGCCCTGCGCACTCGCGCGGTGGGCACGACACGCGCGTGCCTTCACACCCACCGTCACCGAGGCACGCGTCCATGATCGTGCAGTTGTCGTTGTCGACGCAGTGCGCGCCGACGTCGGGCGAATACGTGCAGCCCGCATCGGGAACGCAGAGGCCCATCGGCGCCCAGCACTGGCCTGGCGGCGGCGAGTTGCACACCCGCACCTGGCCACTGCACACGCCGGAGCTGTCGCACTTGTCCGTCATCGAACAATCGTTGCCATCGTTACAATCGGCTCCGACGTTGGGCACGTAGCGGCAGCCGGCATCGACCACGCACACGCCGCCCATCGCGAAGCACGTCGGAGGCGTCTCGCACGTCACCTGCTGCCCGCCCTGGCACGCGCCCGCGCGGCACGTCTGGCCGTCGATGCACACGTTGCCGGTGCTGCACGTGCGATCGGTGCAGTCGAGGTCAGCGCAGTCGGTCTGCCCGTCGGCGTCGTCGTCGATGCCGTTGGCGCACGTGGTCTCCACGCCGGGACGAACCGGGCGCAACAACAGCCCCGCGTCGATGATCAACCCTCGGCGGAAGCGGCGCTCGATGGCGACCGCGTTCTCGATCGGGTCGGTCGGCCGCGCGCACGCGTCGTCGCTGAAGCCCTCGGCAGAAAGCAGAACGGTGTCGGGCAGATCGCCTTGCACCACCGCGACGTCGAGGATCTTCTGACCGTCGATCGGAATGCAGCGCGTCTTCTTCACGACGTCGCCCCCGGTCGCGGTGACGATCACGTGCGTCGAAACCACGCCGCGATCGAAGCTCACCGTCACGGCGATCGCCGCCTCGCGTTCTTGCGAGCAGGCGGCGAGCACCAGCACCAGAGCGAACAGCTTCTTCACGGAGCGGCCTCCGGTACGTCACGCCCTTCACCGAAGTCGAGCACCACGAACGGCGCCGGTTTTTCCTTGAGCGCCTTCTGCAGCACCTCGACCGCTTCGGTCTCACCGTCGTCGGCGAGAGGGAACGTGCCGTAATGCATCGGCACCGCGAGCCCGGCCTTGAGATCGAGCGCCGCCTGCACCGCTTCGACCGGAGACATGTGAATGGGGCTCATGAACCACTCGGGCGCGTAGGCACCGATGGGCAGCACCGCGAGCCGCATCGGCCCCAGCTTCTCGCTCACCTGCGCGAAGTGCGGCCCGTACGCCGTGTCGCCGCCGAAGTACGCCTTGCCCGCGGAACCCTCGAACACCCACGCCGACCACAGCGTGCCGTCGCCGTCGAACGTGCCGCGATTCGAGAAGTGCTGATTGGGCACCGAATGAATGGTGATGCCCTTCACCTCGCGGGTGTCCCACCAGTCGAGCTCGCTGACGTTGATGAGTCCGTGCTGTTCGAGGAGCCCCTTGTTGCCGAGCCCCGCGAAGATCTGCACGTGCGGCCAGGTCTTGCCGATCTTCTCGAGCGCCTTGATGTCGAGGTGGTCGTAGTGGTTGTGCGAGATCACCACCACGTCGATGCGCGGGAGATCTTCGAAGCGAATGCCCGGCGGGCGAACGCGATGCGGGCCCACGAAGTCGAACGGGCTCGCGCGCTCCGCGTAGATCGGATCGGTGAGGATGTTCACACCGTCGAGCTGAATGAGCGTGGTGGCGTGGTTGATGAACGTGACGCGCATCTGCCCCTTCGGCACCTCGTACGGAGGCGGCGGGCCGGCCTTCTCTTCGCGATAGCTCTTCCACGGGCCGGGCTTGCGCGAGAACTGCCAGCTGATCAGCGCGCCGAGACCCTCGACGTCGAAGCCGCCCTTCTTCTTCGGAGCGCCCGGCGTGACGAACTTCGAGCCGTCGAAGTGGGGGCTCACCGGGCCCTTCCACGTCGGCGCTGAGAGCGCGCAACCGACACCCGACACCACCAGCAGCAACGCCATCACCAGACCGGTCAGACCCACGGCAGTACGGAAGAGGCGCCTTCGCATTTGGTCAGCGTCTAGCGCCTCCGTGTTTCGGCGTCACCGAAGCAATGGCGCGCTGCTACAACGCGTGCGTCCGATGACGCGTCTGTCGAACGTGCCTGCTGCGTCGCTCCCGCCGCCCCGGAGCACCGTGCTCGATGCGCGCGCTGATTTTTCCGCCGCAGCGGGTGGGCGTTTCTCCACCGATGATCTCGATCGGCTCAGCTACGCGCGAGACTGCTGGCCGCTCGGGTTGTTGTGGATCCGCCAGGGCAAGGTGCCTCCGCCTCCCGACGCCGTGGTGTGGCCGGGCAGCGACGACGAAGTCGCGCAGGTGATCAAGGTCGCGCGCGCGCGGAAGATCGCGCTCATTCCCTACGGCTCGGGTTCGGGCGTGTGCGGTGGCACGTGGGCGCTGCAGGGCGGCGTGACGCTCGATCTCAAGCGCTTCGATGCGATCGGCGAAGTCGACGTCGAACACCGCAGCGTGATCGCCGGCGCCGGAGTGCTCGGCGAGACGCTCGAGCGTCGCTTGAATTCCCGCGGGTGGACGCTCGGTCATTTCCCCTCGTCGATCGCCACCTCGACCGTCGGCGGCTGGCTCGCGGCGCGCAGCGCGGGCCAGTTCTCGAGCAAGTACGGAAAGATCGAGGACATGGTGTTGTCGGCGCGCGTGGTGCTCGGCACCGGCGAGAAGCTCGAGACGCCCGAGCGCCCGTTCAGCGGGCCCGATCTGTTGCCGTTGCTGGTCGGCTCCGAAGGCACGCTGTGCGCGTTCACCAGCGCGAAGTTGCGCGTGTTCCCGTTCCCCGCGGGGCGTGTCTTTCACGGCTTCGAGTTCAACTCCGTCGAGCAGGGCCTCGACGCGATCCGGCTCATGTTCCGCGAAGGGCTGCGGCCGGCGGTCACGCGTCTGTACGATCCGTTCGACACCGCGTTCGTGGGCAAGGGCAAGCCGGGCAAGGCCGCGACGCCTCCGAGTCAGCGCTCGTCGCTGTTGCGCAACGTGGTGCCCGCGTTGCTACGGCAAGTGACGAAGCAGACGCTGGGCCGGCCGACGGTGATGAACCAGCTGCAGCGTGCCTTCTCGCGCTCGCGGTTGATCTTGATGTTCGAGGGAGACGCGGCGCGCGCCGAGGCCGAAGATCGCGCGGCGACGTCGATCTGCCGGCAGCTCGGCGCCGATGATCTCGGGCTCGAGCCAGGGCTCGCGTGGTTCAAGAAGCGCTACGACGTGAGCTACCGAATGTCGCGGCTGATCGAGTCGGGCACCTTCGCCGACACCATGGAGATCGCCGCGCCGTGGGAACGCGTGCACGAGGTCTACGAGCGCGTGCACGCCGCGGCTTCGAAGTACGCCTTCGTGCTCTGTCACTTCAGTCACGCGTACGCCGACGGGTGCTCGCTGTATTTCTCGTTCGTCGGCAGCGGCGGCTCGGAGAGCGAGATGGAGGAGCGCTACCACCAGCTGTGGCGCACGGCGCTCGCGGCGGCGGTGAGCGCGGGCGGCAACGTGAGCCACCACCATGGCGTCGGCGTGTTGAAGGCGAGCGCGATGCAAGACGCGCTGGGTGAAGGCCGTCACGCGCTACGAGCGATCAAAGACGTGTTCGATCCCGACGGGGTGATGAACCCGGGAAAGTTGGGCCTGTGAGTTCGAGACAAACTCCCTCTCCCCCGCAGGGGAGAGGGTCGGGGAGAGGGCACGTCTCATGACGGTGTCTGGACTGGGCAATTGGGCTCGACGCATCGACGGCGCACTCGTTGCGGAACCCGCCGACGAGCGAGAGCTGATCGAAGTCGTCCACGTGCTCGCCGATCGTGGCGTCAAACTCCACCAGGACATCGCGCTCTCGCGAGCACGCCTCACGTCGCTCTCGGACATCGCGAAGAACTCGATGACCGTCGAAGCCGGAGCCGGCTGGAAGCTCGCCGATCTCGACGCGAAGCTCCGACCGCACGGCCTCACCGTCGGCCCGCTCTCACCGGCAGCGATGCAGCTGCGCCTGTGCGAATTTCTCGAAGGTCCGTGGGCGGGTCTGCGCTCGATTCCCGGCGGCCGGCTCGAGCCGCTCTGTACTTCGATCAGCGCGATCTTCCCCGATGGTCGTCGCCTCGAGACCTCTCGCGCGCCGCGCAGCGCAGCCGGCCCCGATCTCTCGGCCCTGGTGCTCGGAGGCCACGGCCGCCTCGCGCTCGTCACCTCTGCCGTCGTGCGCTGCATTCCGTTTCCCGAGAACGACGTGCGCGCGACCTTCAGCTTTCCCTCGGCGCAAGGCTTCGTGAACGCCATGCAGCGCGCGGTGGCCGAGGGCTTCTGGCCGTGGCGCATGCACGTCGATCCTCGCTCGGGCCGCGTGCTCGCCGAGGTGCGGTGGACCGCGAGCGTCGGCGCCGTCGAGCGTGATCGCGAGTTGCTCCAGCGGTGCGTGAACGACTCCGGTGGCCGCTCGGCGGGTGAAGAAGAACGAGAGCCGCCAGTCGCGGTGGAACACGAAGCGACGTGGGACGCGGTGCGTGCGGCGCTCGAGGCGAAGCACCCGCTCGCCCTGTTCCGCGTCTCGCTCACCTCGGTGGTCGCGCGTGGTGACGTCGAAGGCCTCGCGCTCGACACGCCTTCGACGTGGACTTCGTTGGCTGGTCGGTTGTTGCCGCTCGATTCGCGCGGCCTGTTCGGAGGTGCCGCGTGAGCGCGATGGATCGTCACGATCAGGCGTACACGTATTGCGCGTTCTGCCCGAAGGTCTGTCGCTTCTCGTGCCCCGTGTCCGAGGCGTCGCACTCCGAGTCGCTCTCGGCGTGGGGAAAGATGACGGCCGCGCACCTGGTGCACGAGGAAAAGCGTCAGGTCGACGCGGGCACTTCGAAGGCCGTTCACGCCTGCACCGGCTGCATGCGCTGCACGAGCTTCTGCAAACACGAGAACGCCGTCGGTGACGCGCTCTTCGCCGCGCGCGAGAAGACGATTCAGGCGGGCCTGCAGCCGAAGGGCTCGGCTTCGACGCTCGCCACCTTCACGCAGTCGCAGAATCCCTTCGGTCGCGAGCTCTCGTCGCTGGTCGACACGTGGAAGAGCGACACGCCGGTGCGCTACCCGCTGTTCCCAGGCTGCAGCTCGCTCGTGAAGCGGCCGTCGTTGATCGAAGACACGGTCGCGGTCTCGAAGGCGTTCGGCGCTCCGATGGGTGTGGCGAAGGTGAGCTCTCGCTGCTGCGGTTACCCGCTCTATGCCGCCGGCTCGCACGACGCGTTTCGTGAGCACGCGCGCGCGAACGCCGCGGTGCTCGATCACGTTCCAGAATTGGCGGTGCTCGACCCGGGCTGCGGGTTCACCTTCAACGTCGTGTACCCGCAGTTCGACGTGAAGCTGAAGACGCGCATCCGCACGGTGGTCGAGGTGCTCGCGGAGCAGCTCTCGCACGCGCCCGCGCATCCCCCGCTGAACGAGACGGTCGGGTACCACGACGCCTGTCATCTCGGGCGCGGGCTCGGGCAATACGATCAACCGCGAGCGCTGCTGGCGAGGGCCGTTTCCGGAGTGGTCGAGGCGGCCTCGATTCGCCGCGAGGGTGGCTGCGCGGGTGGTGGCGGGTTGCTGCCGCGCACGATGCCCGAGGTCGCGGTCGAGGTGGCGCGTCGCCAGGCGGGTGAAGTGACACGCGGTGACGTCGACGTACCCGTGGTGACCGCCTGCGCGACGAGCAAGCGCATGTTCGAGCGCGCGGGGAAGAAGTCGTACGACTTGATGGCGCTCTTGCGCCGTTGGACGGAGCAGAAACCTTGAAGACCTTCTTCGTGGTGAACCCCAAGAGCGCCAACGGCGCGACGGGCAAGCGCTGGGCGGAGCTCGCGGCGACCATCGGCCGCACGCTCTCGGACTTCGGAGTGGAGTTCACCAAGGGTTCGATGGACGCGATGCACATCACGCGTCAGGCGATCAAGAACGGCTACGAGTGCATCGTGGCGGTCGGCGGCGACGGCACCATCAACGAGGTCACCAACGGCTTCTTCGAAGACGGCAAGGTGATCAACCCGAACGCCGCGCTCGGCGTTCTCCCGCGCGGCACCGGCGGCGACTTCCGCAAGACCTTCGACTGGGACCTCGACTCGGGCGCGGCGATTCGCCGGCTCAACACGCCTGACACGCGGCCGTTCGACGTGGGGCTGGTCGAATACCGCGCGCACGACGGCAGCACCGCGCGGCGCTACTTCGCGAACATCTGCAGCTTCGGCGTGTCGGGGCTGGTCGACGAAGAAGTGAACAAGACCAGCAAGGCGTTCGGCGGCACGGTGTCGTTCATGCTCGGGTCGCTCAAGGCGTTGAGCAAATACAGCGATCAGTCGATCACGCTGAGCCTCGACGACGGCGCTCCGGAGTCGCTGAAGATCACGACGCTCAGCGTGGCGAACGGAAAGTTCTTCGGCGGCGGCATGAAGGTCGCGCCAGAAGCCGACGTGAGCGACGGCATCTTCGACGTCATCGTCTGGAGCGGCTACGGCCTCACGGACTTCGTCATCAAGAGCAAGGGCGTCTATTCGGGCGCACACGTGAAGTGGAAGGGCACGCGCTGCTTGAAGGCGAAGAAGGTGACCGCCGACAGCAGCGAGCGCGTGCTGATCGACTGTGACGGCGAGCAGCCGGGCACGCTGCCGTGCACCATGACGATTCTGCCCGGCGCCATCAGACTCAAGGTGTGATGCTTGAGCTGCGCATCACTTCGTGGCTACCGTGATGCACATGCGGACCACGGTGAACATCGATCCCGAAGCGCTGGAACAGGCGGCGAAGGTCCTGCAGACCGACGGTTCATCTGAGACGGTGAACGCTGCGCTGCGAGAGATCGTGGCTGCCACACATCGCGCTCGGCTCGCCGATCGCATCAGGCAGGGCACGTTGCCAGTACCGACTCCGGCCGAGCTGAAGCGTCTTCGTCAGCAGAAGCTCGCGACGGGAACGCTCGGGCGGTGAGTCTCGTCTTCGTCGACACCAGTGTCTGGGCGCGCATCGCTCAGCCATCGGTCGCAGAAGCGGTCGCCGACGCGACCACCGGAGGCGCGGTCGTCGTGACGGATCTTCTGCTGCTCGAGCTGCTGCGATCGGCTCGAAACGCGAAGGAGCACGCCGAGCTGCGCGAGGAATACGCCACGCTCCACGTGGTGTCGGTGACTCCGGCGCTGGTCGAGCGGGCGCTCTCGATTCAGGGTCGTCTCGCGGTGCGCGGGTACCATCGCGGCCCATCGCCGATCGATCTGCTCTCCGCCGCGGCGGCTGAGTCGGTGAAGGCCACGCTCTGGCACTGTGATCGCGACTTCGAGCTGATCTCGGAGATCACGAAGCAGCCGCTGCGCCGCCTGGGCAAGTGACCTTCAGGGCCGGAAGAGGTCGATCTTCAGGCCGTCGCGCGCGAACGCTCCGATGCGATCGACGAGCGCCTTCAGTGCAGGGCGCGGGCTGCGGCCGCTCAGGTTCGCCTGATCCTCGATCTTCCGCGCGCAGCTCAGGTCGCTGCACAGATTCATGCCGAGCTTCTTGTTGGCGTTGAGCTGCGCGGTCAGCATCGCGATCTCGGTGCCGCTCCCGATGGTGTGGCACCAGTCGCACATCTGCGCGACCGCGACCGCAGTTCCGCCGTTGTTCTGGAACGCGAGGCCCGTCGGCGTTCCGCCCTGCACGGCGAACAGCAGGTACACGCGCCCGCCCGCGGGGTGGACCCACGACAGGTAGTCGATCACGCCGAAGGGGTACGTCACGCCCGGAGGCGGCTCGAACACCGCCACGTCCTTCGGACGGAACGCGGCGCGCAATGCGTTTTCAGAAGCCACGCGAAACATGCGCCTGAGCTTACGCTCGCACTCGATGAAGATCCGTGTGCGCACGCGCCCCTCGGAGCTCACCACGTTCCGCTCGGCCATTCGGGCGTTGTTGCCCCGCGCGAGCCCGGTCGCCATGCACTGGCGGAAAACGGAGTGCGCTACTCGACGCGGAAGTACGACGTCGCGACCAGCGCGCGGTTCGTCACGACCTTCGCCTTCAACGCCAGCGCCGACAGCAGCCGATCTTTCTCGGTGTAGCGCTGATCTTCAGCCTGCCGCAGTGAGGTCAGCTTGCGGCGGTACTCACGCTCGAGTCGCTCACTCGTCGCGCGGGCCTTGATGCGCTCCGTCGGGTCTTCGAGCGTCTGCACGACCTGGCGCGCTTCTTCCCACTCAGCGCGCGCGCGCTCGACCTGCTGGCGGGGCGAGAACAGACAATCTTCAGCGAAGCGATCGGCGCGATCCCGGGCCGCGTCGAGCTCGAGCATGTTCTTCCGCTCGGCCGCGCGCGTGAGCTCGTCCTTCACCGCCATCAACGCCTTCTCGTGCTCGAGCGTCGGCAGATTCGCGAGCGGCTGACGGCCCTTGTCCTCTTCGCGCGCCATCGCCTTGATGAGCACCTCGGCGTCCTGCCACGGCACCACGCGGAAGCCTTCGCCGTACTTGGTGCACACGATGTGCACGACGCGCTCCTCGGGCTTCAGACCCGAGACGTCGAAGCGGTACGCGTACCACCAGCCTTCTTTGCCCTGCAGACCCTCGAGCTTCATCGGCAGCGTCGAGCCGTCGAGCACCACCTGGGTCACCGCGTCGTCGGTGCGGGCACGAACTTCCTTCGCCGCCTGCGCGAGCTGCGATCGACCCACGGCGGCCTTACCGAGCACCGCGCCCGTGAAGTTCTTCTCGGCCTGCTTGCGCTTGCTGACCGCTTCGCGCGCCGCGTCGCTCGCCACGCGGAGCCGCTTGCGCACTTCTCCGTCGAAGCGCTCGATCAACATCGCGCGCGTCTCGGTCATGCGCTGATCGATCTGCCGATCGAGATCTTTGCGCAGCGCATCGAAGGCCGCGTTGATGTCTTCGGGCATGCGGCACGACTGGTAGATCTCGAGGATCCGCTTCTCGAAGTCGACGCCGCTCTCGAGCGCTCCGAGAATCTCGTCTGACGCGCCGAACACGCCGTCGAAGAGGTTCAGCTTGCGCTCCAGCAGCTCGTACAACCGCGCGTCGGCGGCGTTGCTGCGGTTCAAGAAGTTGAGCACCAGCACGTCGCGCTGTTGGCCGTACCGATGGCAACGACCGATGCGCTGCTCGACGCGCTGCGGGTTCCACGGCAGGTCGTAGTTCACGACCAGGTTGCAGAACTGGAGGTTCAAGCCCTCCGCGCCGGCCTCGGTCATCAACAGAATCTGCGCCGAGTCACGGAAGGTCTGCACCAGCTCGCGCCGCGCTTCGGGAGTGCCCGCGTCGCCCGTCAGCTTGCAGATCTTCCCCGCGTAGCCGTGCTCCGACAGCAGCTTCTCGAGGTACTCGAGCGTGCGCTTGCTCTCGGTGAACACCACGGCCTTCTCGGGCCACTGGTGCGCGCGCGCGACGGTGAAGACGCGATCGATGGCGCGCTTCAGCGCTTCGCCCTTGGCGTTCACCTTGATGCGATCGGCGCGGTCCGCGAACGTCTTCAGCTCGAACACCTCGCGTTGCATGTTCGCGATGGCGTTGCCCGCCGACTTGCGATCGTCCTCGATCCACTCCTCGGCTTCTTCGCTGAAGTTCTTGGTCTCGTCGGGCTCGAAGAGCAGGGCGGTCGCTTCTTTGCCGAGCTTCGCGGCCTCGAGCTTCTTCTCGAGCGTCTCGCTCAACTTGCGCAACGTCGGAGCGATCGCCCACGTCGAGCTCGCGAGCAGCTTTCGGTACACCAGCGTGAGCAGCGTGCGCTTGCCCGGCTCGATCGCCGCGCACTCGTTGCGACGCAGATACTCGCTCACGTCGTCGTAGAGCATCTGCTCCTCGGCGAGCGGCGTGAAGTCTTCGACCACCGAGCGACGGTTGGTGTACTTCACGTACTCGCGCACCTGACGGCGCAGCGTGCGCTGCACGATCGGCGCGAGCCGCTGGCGGATCTCCTTCTGAGCCTGATCGGTGAGCGCGCCGTTCTCCGGGTCGACGGGGAAGTGCGCGCGGAACGCCTCTTCCGGCCCGAGAATCGCCTCGTCCACCAGCGACATGAGCCCGAACAGCTCGCTCATGTCGTTCTGCAGCGGAGTCGCCGTCAGCAACAACCGCGGCGCCTTGCCCATCGCGGCCTTGAGCGCCTTGCCCATCTTGTTGCCGGGCTTGTGCGCGTTGCGCAGGCGGTGCGCCTCGTCGATCACCACCAGGTCCCACTGAATCTGCGAGACCATCTCCTGACGAATCGCCGCGAACGGGTGCGAGGCGATCACCACCGGCGCCGGCTGATCGAACGCGTTGCCCGTCGCGCGAATGGTGCGGCCGTCGACCACCACCGAATCGACGTCGAACTTCTCTTTCAGCTCGGCCTGCCACTGCGCGCGCAGCGTCGCCGGAGCGAGCACCAGCACCCGATTCTTCCCCTCGCTCACCAGCTGCGCGATGACGATGCCCGCTTCGATCGTCTTCCCGAGACCGACTTCGTCCGCGAGCATGCAGCCGCCGCGCGACAGCGAGTCCATCGCGAAGACCGCCGCTTCGAGCTGGTGGGGATTGAGATCGACCCGAGCCTCGGCGACCGCACGCATCACGCGCGCCTGGCCGTCCGACGATTTGGAGGTCAGCTCTTCCGCCATCAGCCGCTGGTGAAAGCGGGTCAAACCGGCTGTGGGGTGGAGCGCGCCCGGGGGTACTTCAGACATGTTGCGCGCATTTTGATCAGCCGAAGCGACCTGTAAAGTTCCTGTTTTCCAAGGCCGATTTACCGCCTCCGGAGCGATCGGCTGATCAGGGATCACACCTGCGCTCAACGTGCGCCGATGTGCGCAGGCTACGGTTCGTCGTAGGTCGGGTGCAGGTACTTCTTGAGCTTCCGATCGACGTAGTTGGTGACCTGACCACGCCACACCCAACCCGGATCAGTCGCGAACGCCGTGACGTTCGAACCATCGACCGCGAACATCGCCTGAATCTTGATGCCGTACACCGAGCCGCTCAGGAACACGCGATCGCCATGCCACTCGCTGGCGATGTTGAAGCGCTTCTTCCAGTACGCGAGCAGGTAGCCGAGGCGCTCGATCACTTCGCTCTTCTCGAACGCGTGCGGCACGGCGAGCGAGAGCCGGTTCTCGGTGCCGATGGTGAACGGGTCGCCTTCGCGTGGCGTCACCGCGTCGTCGTCTGCGAAAGCAGAGACGCTCGACAGCAACAGCGCGGTGACGATCAGCGACTTCATGCAGTGGTTCTCGAACCTTTAGTCGAAGAGCGAGAGGGCCCGGTAGTGGTGAGTCTCCCCGAAGAGCGGAACGTGCAAGGGGCGTTTCCGCCAGAAGTTGATCGCGATCGCCAGCCGCCACGTGCGCTCCGTCGGCAACCGCTTCCCGGGAATTTCATTGCGCGCGTCGAGCACGCCGTGCGTCAGCTTTCCGTCGAAGAAGGTGAAGCGATTGGCGCGAGGCTCGACGAAATCGAAGTCGTGCACGTCGGGTGCGAACGCCTGATTGCGCGGGTTCGGCTTCTCCTTGGTCACCGCCAGCAATCCGCCTCGACACGCGTTCAAGTACAGCAACGAAGAGATGAGCGGGTGACGCTCCACGCGCTCGCGGTCCCACAGCGCGTTGTCGCGATCGCGATGAAAATCGACCTTCACGTTCGAAGTGCGCATGCGCGAGAGCCACCACTCGACTCCCGTGGCTCCCGACGGAACGCGGGGCGCGAGAATCAACGCCGCTTCCTCCACGAGAGAGGAGGGCTTCGACTTCAGCTCGAACCAGAACGTCGTCTGGTAGCCCGCCACGATGCGCTCGCGCCCGAGCGCACGCACCGCGCGCAACAAGCGCGAGAACGGGCGAACCGGGAGCGCGTCGTCGCAGATCGTGACGAGCGACTTCACGTCACTTCGTCAGCTGCACGGCGTCGCTGAGCACCTTGCCCTCGCTCATGCCGGGCGCGCCCATCTCGAGGATCGAGGTGACGGTCGGCGCGAAATCGATGGGGTTCGACGCCTGCGTGTAGAGCCCTGGCTTGATGCTCTTGCCGTAGAGGAAGATCGGCACCTCGGAGTCGTAGCTCCACGGCGTGCCGTGCGACGTGCCGGCCTTCTCGCCCTCGAGCACCTTGAACGGCTTCATCACCATCAACACGTCGCCGCTGCGCTCGGGGTGGAAGGAATTGCGCAGCACGCGCCCGAGGCCGAACGGGTCGGCGGTCTCGAGGTCGTCACGCGCCACCGCGGTCTGCAGCTCCGGCATCTTCGCGAGCACGCCCGCGGCGAAGCGGCGCACCACCGCCGGGTCGAGCTTCTTCGCCTCGATCGCCTTCCAATCGAGGTACACGTCGATCTCTTCGATCGCGAGCACCAGCGAGGGAACTCCGAACTTCTTCTCGAGCTCGGCGTTGAGCGCGGTCTGAATCTGCACCGGCGGCACGCGCAGGCCTTCGATGCCCATCGACGCCCACTCTTCGGGAATGTTGGCGCCGCCGTGATCGCCGGTGAGCACCACCAGCACGTTGCCTTTGCCGCCCGCCGCCTTTTCCGCAGCGGCGATCAGAATCTGCCAGCGCCTTGTCGAGGCGCATCAGGTGATCCTGCATCTCCCACGAGGTCGGGCCGTACAGGTGGTACGTGCGATCGAGCGGAGAGAACGACACGAACAACACGTCGGGGATGTCGTCCTTGCCGAGCTGCTCGCCGTCGATGGCGGCCTTCGCGAACTCGACCATCACCTCGTCCATCATCGGGCTGCACGCGAGCGCGCTGTACGACTGCGGCCCAGGTGAGGGCAGGCCACCGGTCAGCTGGTGCGGGAAGATCTTCCCGAGGCCGTACCAGTCGCTCTCGAACGGCCGCTCGTCGGCGCCGAGGTAGTCCTTCGCGTTGCCGAGCAGCTCCCAGCGCTTGGCGTGGTACCCGTCAGGGAGCTTCTTGTCGTTGAAGGTCTTCACCCACGTCGGGAATTCCTTCTTGTACCAGGTGCCGGTGACGAACTTTCCGACCGCCTCGTGGAACCAGTACGCGTCGCCGAGCCGACCGGCCATCGCCACCGCGCTGCGGCCCTTGCCGGCGATCGCCACCGTCTTGCCGCGCATCGTGGTCGCGAGCCGCACGCGATCGCTCACCGTCTCGGCGAGCAGGTTCTGTGGCGACACGTCTTCCACCGCCGCGGGCGCGTCGAGCGCCGGGTGCTGCGGGTCGGAGAAGATCGCTTCCAGCTTGCCCGTCGCGCGGTTGAAGCCCTTGTTGCCCACCACTCCGTGACGGTGCGGCCAGGTGCCGGTGACCATCGAGGTGTGACCGATGCCGGTGACGCACTCGGCGATCTCGTAACGCGACGTGGGGTAGAGCGCGCCTTCGTTGATCAGCTTGGCGAAGCCCGCCTTGAAGCGCGGCCGGTTCTTCAGCATCAGATCGCTGCCGAACGAATCGACGCTGACGAAGACGGTGAGCTTCGGCGGTTTGGCGACAGCGGGAACGGCGAACACGAAAAATGCGAGCGCGACCCAACGCATCATGGCGGCGGACGTTCGCATATACCTCGCGCATGTCCGAGACGTTTCATTGCCGCGCGAAGCTGCGCGTCATTTACGGCGACACCGATCAAATGGGCGTCGTCTACTACGCGAACTATTTCCGCTTCTTCGAGTTCAGCCGCAGCGAGTACTTCCGCGCCGTCGGCGGCAACTACACCGCGCTCGAGAAAGCCGGCTTCGGTCTGCCGGTCGTCACCGCGCACTGCGACTACCGGCGACCGGCGAAGTACGAAGATCTGATCATCATCGACGTGCACGTGAGCGAGCTGCGGCGCGCCTCGATGCGCTTCGACTATTCAGTCACGCGCGAAAGCGACGGAGAGCTGTTGGTCACCGGCCACACCGTTCACGCGTGCATTGGACCGAACGGAAAACCAACTGGACTTCCCGAGTCGGTGGTGAAACTCCTCAAGCCATGAACGACCCCGTTCCTTCCATGGATCGCAACCTCGCCCTCGAAGTGGTGCGCGTGACGGAGATGGCGGCCATCGCCTCGGCGCGGCTGATGGGCTTCGGCAAGAAGGACGAAGCTGATCAGGCGGCGGTCGATGCGATGCGCAAGGCGTTCGACACGCTCAACATCGACGGCACGGTGGTGATCGGTGAGGGCGAGCGCGACGAAGCGCCGATGCTCTACATCGGTGAGAAGGTCGGCAAGGGCACGCAGAGCGCCGCTCCGGTCGACATCGCGCTCGACCCGCTCGAAGGCACCAACCTCTGTGCGTACGGCCGCCCCGGAGCGATCTCCGTCGTGGCGCTCGCCAATCGCGGCAACCTCCTCAACGCGCCCGACACGTACATGGAGAAGCTGTGCGTCGGCCCCGGCGCGCGCGGAGCGATCGATCTCAGCAAGACCGCCACCGAGAACCTCGAGAGCATCGCGAAGAAGATGGGCCGCACCGTGCGTGAGCTCACGGTGGTGATTCTCGAGCGCGAGCGGCACACCGATCTGATCAAGGAAGTGCGTGCTGCTGGAGCGCGCGTGAAGTTGATCGAAGACGGAGACGTCGCAGCCTGTGTCGCGACCTGTTTCGAAGAGAGCGGTGTCGACGTGTTGATGGGCACGGGTGGTGCTCCCGAAGGCGTGATCAGCGCGGCGGCCGTGCGCTGCATCGATGGCGACTTTCAGGGGCGTCTGCGCTTCCGCACCAAGGAAGAAGAGGCCCGCGCCACGCGCATGGGCGTCAAAGATCTCCACAAGATCTACAAGGCCGACGAGCTCGCCAGCGGCGACGTGATGTTCGCCGCCACCGGAGTCACCACCGGCGACTTCTTGAAGGGCGTTCGCTTCTTCGCGCACGGCTGCGAGACAACGTCGATCATCATGCGCTCGAAGACCGGCACCGTTCGCCACATCACCGCGACGCACCGTTTCGACAAGAAGCCGATGTAACGTTCCGCTTCGTCACTTCACCCACGGAGACCTGCACATGCCCGGCGCACAACGCACGATCACCATCAACGCCCCTGTCGAGAAGTGCTGGGCGGTGATCTCCGACTACGAGCGGTACCCGGAATTTCTTCCGGAGGTGAAGAAGATCCGCACCATGAACCGCCGCGGCAACGAGGTCGACGTGCAGTACGAGGCCGAGGTGGTGAAGGTGATCAAGTACACCGTTCACATGAAGGAAGAGGGCCCGAAGAAGGTCTCGTGGTCCTTCATCGACGGCGAGTTCATGAAGGACAACAAGGGCGGGTGGGTGCTCGAAGACGGCGGCAATGGCACCACCAAGGCCACGTATTCGATCGAAGTCGAGGTCGGCATGCTGGTGCCCAAGGCGATCGTGAACGGCCTCGTCGACAGCCAGCTCCCCAAGCTGCTCGAGAACTTCAAGAAGCGCATCGAGGCCCAGAAGTAAGGCTCGACCTGGGGCGAGCCGCTTGAGACGAGGCAACTCGCCCGTATTTCAGGCGGTTGGCCCGTAGGTCAGGTGGCCGGAGAACCAGAACGCGGGTTGAAGGTGTCAGACCGGTGGTTACAATTGAGTCGGCCGTTTCACTTCCCAGGTCCACATGCTCGACACCTACATCATTGAAGAGCTGAAACGCCGGGAACGTGAGCGCGCTCAAAAAGAGCGTCAGCGTCCGACCGTCGAGATCCCCATTCAGCGGGACGAGCGCGACGAAGACGAAGATCGCCGGTCTCGCGAAGAGATCCCCGGCAATGCCGTGGTGCAGATCGATCTCGGCATCTGAACCGCGGGCGAGAGCTCGTCCGTGAACCCCTTTCGAGCGCTGATCAACACCGCACGGCGTCGCCCTCTGCGCGTGTTCTACGACGAGGCGTATCGCCTCCCGATCTCCGGAGCGGAGGTCGGTGCGCACGCGCTCGAGACGCGGCGAGCCGATGACGCCGTTCACTATCTGCTGCGTGCGCACGCGCTGTCGGCAGCCGACGTGATCAACCCCGAAGCCGCGAGCTACGGCGATCTCGCGCGTGTGCACACCGCCGAGTACCTCGAGTCGCTGCAGCAAGACCCGGCGGTGATCGCGAAGATCTTCGCCGTCGATCCGAGCGATGTGTACATCGATGAAGTCGTGCGCACGCTGCGGCTCGGCGTGGGAGGCACCATCGACGCCGCGCGGTTCGCGGTGAAGCACCAGCAGGTCGCCATCAACACCTTCGGCGGTTTCCACCACGCAGCGCCGTCGCGCGGAGCCGGCTACTGCGCGCTCAACGACGTCGCGGTCGCCATCGCCGTGCTGCGCAGCGAGGGCTTCGACGGCAAGGTCGCGGTGCTCGACTTCGACTTTCACCCGCCCGATGGAACGGCGGAGTGCCTCGGTGGTGACTCGAGCGTGTGGCTCGGCTCGGTGTCGGGCGCCGACTGGGGCCCGCTCAAGGGTGTCGACGAGCAGGAACTGCCGCAGGGCGCAGGCGACTCGGAGTACCTCACCGCGGTCGATCGGTTGCTCTCCCGCATGCCGCGCGTCGAGCTGGCCTTCGTGCTCGCCGGAGCCGACGTGCTCACCGGAGATCGCCTCGGTCAGTTCAACCTCTCGCTGCCCGGCACGCGGCAACGCGAGCTGCTGGTCGCGCGAAGGTTGGGGCGGCTGCCGCAAGTGTGGTTGCCCGCCGGTGGTTATTCGCCGCACGCGTGGAAGGTGCTCGCCGGCGTCGGCCTCGCGCTCGCGTTCGACACCGAAGAGGCGATCCCCACCGACTACGACCCGCTGGTGTCGCGACTCACCGGCATCTCGCGCTCGCTGCCGAGTGAATCGCTGGGCGACGACGACACCATCACCGAAGCCGATCTGGGGCTCGGGCATCACGCGCGCCACGGGCCGCTGCGGTTCCTCGAGTTCTACACGGCCGAGGGTCTCGAGTACGCGCTGGAGCGCTACCGGTTGTTGCCCATGTTGCGGCGGCTCGGTTTTCAGCACCTCAAGGTCGAGCTCGATCGCGTCTCTCCGTGGGATCGCGCGCGCCTGTTCGGGGTCGACGCGCTGTCTGGCAAGCGCGTGGTGCTGATCGAACTCGAGGTGGGGAAGACCACGCTCGGGTCTTCACACGTGCTGTTCGTGAACTGGTTGTCGCTGCGAAACCCGCGCGCGCATTTTTCGACGCTGCGGCCCCAGCTGCCCGGCCAGGAAGTGCCGGGCCTCGGGCTCGCGCGCGAGATGACGCAGTTGTTGGCGTTGATGGCCAAACGGCTGCGGCTCGATGGCGTCGCGTTTCGGCCGTCGTGGTTCCACATGGCGTGGGCGGCGCGGCACGAGGCGCGGTTCGTCGATGCGAAGCGTCAGGGGCGTTTCCTCGCCCTGGCGCGCGACATGTCGAAGGTGCCGCTGTTGATCGCCACGCGCTCGCTCGCCGAAGGTCGGGTCACGCTGAACGGTGAGAAGTACCAGTGGGAAGCCGACGAGATGGTGCGCTACGCAGACGATCGCGCCCCCGACGATGACGCCGAGGTCGCCGCCGAGCGCGATCGGTGCCACTTCGAAATCAAGTGAGGAGTCGTCATGGGCGTGCCGATGAACGTGAAGATCGAAGGTCTGACGTGTGAGCTCACGCACGAGCCGAGCGGCATGGTGATTCGAACGGTGCCGCCGAAGGACAACGGCGGTGATGGGTCGAGCTTCTCTCCGACCGATCTCGTCGGAGCGGCGCTCGCGGCGTGCGTGTTGTCGACGCTGGCGCTCGTGTCGGGGAGGGAAGGTCTGGGATTCATCGGTGGCTCGGCGCGCGTGGTGAAGGAAATGGTCGGGCCTCCACGGAAGATCGGCTCGCTGGCGATGGTGATCACCATGCCGGCGGAGACTCCGACGGTCAGCCGGGCACGGCTCGAGGAAATCGCGCGCGGTTGTCCGGTGGCGCGCACGCTGTCGAGCGAAGTCAGCGCTCCGATGACGTTCGAGTACGTCGGTTGAACGCGGCTTCGAGCGCCGCCACCAGTCGCTGCATGTCGGCGGCGTAGAAGCCCGCGGCGTTGAGGGTGTTGATCTCGACCACCCGCGGGCCGTCTTCGGTCTCGCACACGTCGAGCACGAAGGCCTCGTGCGGCTGCCACTCGGCGACGCGCGCGCGTGCATAGACCTTCATGCTCTCCGGAACGTCGGCGCTCGCGAAGGCTCGCTGGCCCCGCTTGTAGAGACTCGCGGTCACCAGCTCGCCCTTCACGATCCAACAGCGGTACTCGGCGTGCACGACGCGCGGCATGGCCAGCTGCACCAGCGTGTCGCTCGTCATCGTCGAACCGTCGTCCTCGCCGAGCTGACACACTGAGCGCTGCCATGGCTCGAACTCCGCGCGCGTCATGACCTTGCCGGCGAACACCTTGGAGTCGCTCACCGGCCGCACGAAGTGCTCGTCGTTCACGAAGCGCACGTCGGCGAAACGCGTCACCACCGAGTGCGCGTTGAGCAGGTGCTCGCCCCAGTGCGCGAGCTGCGCGCGAAAGTCGAACGGCTCGAGATCGAACACACCCGGCGACCACCTCTCGCGCTTCGCGACGTGGCGCATCGAGTACGAGCCCATGCAGATCACGTTGTCGGTGCTCAGCTGCGGAGCGGGGATCAGCTCGCCGACGAACGGCACGACCTTGTGAACCGAGAAGGGCAGCTCGAGGCGCTCGAGCGCGTCACGCAACGCGCGCCAGCCCGCTTCGTCGAAGATGTCGTTCTGCAGAACCCAGTGCATGCGCGACCGACGCTCAGGCGCTGCGTTGATGACCGAGGACGCGCGCTTTCCCGCTGCGCTTCACGGCGTACATCGCCTCGTCGGCTGCCCGCATCAATGCACCCGAATCGACGCCGTCACGAGGCGACAGCGCGTAGCCGATGCTCGCCGAGACCTGCAGCGTGGTGCCGCCGACGATCACCGGTTCCTTCGCGCCCTCGAGGATCTGCTGCATGCGGGGCAGGGCGGTGGCGTCGTCGCTCACTCCATCGATCAGGACCACGAACTCGTCGCCGCCGAGCCGGCCGACCGCGTCGCCGCACGCCATGAAGCGTTTGCTCACCGCGCGCAGCAGCGCGTCGCCCATGGCGTGGCCCTTCGTGTCGTTGATGGCCTTGAACCCGTCGAGATCGATCATCGCCAGCGCGAAGGGTTGCTGCTTCGCGACGCGTGCCGCGATTTCTTCGAGCACCACTCGCCGCGAGAGCAGACCGGTGAGCGAATCGAAGCTCGCCATGTCGCTCATGCGTTTCTGCAGCGTGAGCAGCTCGAGCAGCGCGGCGTAGTTGCGACGCAAGAAGCTCAGCTGCAGCACGGCCACCGTGATGGCGCTGAAGCCCAGCAGACGCGACAGCCCGTCACCGAACCACAACATGGCGATCGCCGAGGGCACGATGCCCGCGACGACCGAGGTGATCGCCGCGCGCGGCAGGGCCGCCATGGCGTGCGCCAGACAGAGTGAACCGAAGGTCAGCGAGATCGGCACCAGCGTCGATGAGCTGAAGAACTTCGTCGCGGTCGCCCACACCGAGAAGGCACTCGTGGCGAGCATCACGCCGAGGAGCAATGCGTGCACGGTGCCGAGCTGCCGTTCGGCCACGGCCGTCTCGACCGGCTGCGCGACGCGGTTGCGCCACTGCACGATGCGCGCGACGGAGATCAGCACCACCACTCCGGTCCACGCGAAGGTGCGCGGGTCGAAGCCGTCGGCCCACAGCGCTCCGTCGACGATCAGCAGGTTGAGCACCGACACCGCGTGCAAGAGCGGCATGTTGTCGCGCAGCGCGGCGTGCTGCTGACGCACCACCGCGTCGCGGATCTCCGCAGGCGGCGCTGGAAACCAACTGCTCACGACGGCTCAGGTCCCCGTGCGGGCATCACGCGACGGCTCGCCGCCGTTGGGCACCAGCCGCAGCTGCGAGGCGGTGAAGCTCTTCGCGTCGACTTCGCGCTCGAGGTACGTGTAGCCGGCGAGGCCCGCTTCGTAGACGCGCAAGATCTGGCGCGACTCGTCGAGGTTGATCTTCCCGGTGCGGAGCGCGGCTTCGCAGAACGAGCGCATCTTCGCGACGAGATCGTCCTTGTTGTACGCGACGTAGTTGAGCACCTCGGTCACCGTGTCGCCTTCGACGACGCGATCGATGAGGTAGCCGCCGCCCGGCGCGAGCGAAACCTGAATGGTGTGCGTGTCGCCGAACAGGTTGTGCAAGTCGCCCAGAATTTCCTGGTACGCGCCGACGAGGAAGATGCCGAGGTAGTACTCGTCGTCGTTGAGCGCGTGGAGCTGCAGGTCGTCCTTCACCTCGCGCTTGTCGATGAACTTCTCGATCTTGCCGTCGGAGTCGCAGGTGATGTCGGCCAGCACCGCGCGGCGCGTGGGGCGCTCGGCGAGGCGGTGAATCGGCATCACCGGGAAGAGCTGATCGATCGCCCACGAGTCGGGGAGCGACTGGAAGACGGAGAAGTTGCAGAAGTACGTGTCGGACAGCTGGTGCTCGAGGGTCTCGAGCTCTTCTCCGATGTCGCCCGTCTCGCGCGCCGTGCGGAGGATCTTGTGGCAGATCGACCAATACAGATTTTCCGCAAGCACGCGCTGCTCGAGCGTCAGGTGGCCGAGCGAGAAGAGCGTCAGCGTCTCGTCCTTGTATTCAGACGCGTCGTGGTACGTCTCCATCAGGTTCTTGTTGGTGACGTCGCGCCACGCCGCGTACAGGTTCTTCACCACCTGCGGAGTTCCATCAGGAAGGCGATCGGGAACCGGCGGCACGTCGAAGCCGCTGTTGCCGAGCACCTCGGTCACCAGCATCGCGTGGTGCGCGACGACGGCGCGGCCTGATTCGGAGACCAGGTTGGGGTGCGGCACCTGCGCTGCGTCGCACGCTTCCATCACCGAGAAGACGACGTCGTTCGCGTATTCCTCGGTCGTGTAGTTCATCGACGACGCGAAGTTGGTCTGCGAGCCGTCGTAGTCGACGCCCAGACCGCCGCCGACGTCGATGTACTGAAGCGGTGCTCCGAGACGGCGCACCTCGACGTAGAAGCGGCCGACTTCGCGCAGCGCGTTCTTCACGTTGCGGATGTTCGAGATCTGCGAACCGAGGTGGAAGTGGAGCAGCTCGAAGCTGTCCATCAAGCCGGCCTCGCGCATGAACGCGATCGCGTCCATCAACTCACCGGAGCTCAAACCGAACTTGCTGCGATCACCGCCCGACGCTTCCCACTTGCCGGCGCCGCGCGTCGAGAGACGCACGCGCATGCCCAGCCGCGGCTTGATGCCCGTCTTGCGCGCGACCTCGGCGATCAGCGGCAGCTCGCTGGGCTTCTCGACGACCATCACCACCTTGCGTCCCAGCTTCGACGCGTAGAGCGCGGTCTCGACGTATTCCTCGTCTTTGTAGCCGTTGCAGATGACCAGCGCTTCCGGGTCTTCGAGCAGCGCCATCACCGCGAGCAGCTCGGGCTTGCTGCCCGCCTCGAGGCCGTAGCCGTACGGCTTGCCGGCGTCGGTGATCTGCTCCGCGACGTAGCGGTGCTGGTTCACCTTGATGGGGTACACGCCGCGGTACTGGCCCTTGTAGTTGTGCTCGCTGATCGCCTTGCGGAAGGCCTCGTTGAGGTGCACGACGCGGTGGCGAAGCACGTCGGTGAAGCGAATCAGCAGCGGCAGGCTGATGCCGCGGCGACGCACTTCATCGACCAGTTCCTTCAAGTCGAACGACGGCGTGCTCGGCCCGCCCGGGTGAACGCACACGTTCCCCTTGTCGTTGATTCCGAAGTAGCCAGCGCCCCAATTGCGGATGGCGTACATGTCGTTCGAGTCTGCGACGGTCCAGCGCTGAGACGTGGGGTTGGCCATGGCGCGCGAGTATAGGGCTTCGCGCAGAAGATCCACGCTGATCCGAAGTGACGGCGTCGTGCGCAGAGGCGGCAAATCGCGCTCGCGCGCGTTGCCGATCAGTCGGCGCGTTCGGCGAGCTTCTCGAGGTGGTGGCTCATGCGGCCGTCTTGCATCAGTTCGACCATGTCGTTGCTCTGCATGAGGCCGCGAATGTCGCCCGTCTCGAGCGCTTTCTTCCACGCGTCGCCCGCGACGAGCTTCTTGAAGCGCGGGTCCTTCATCAGCGCCGCGTAGTCGGGGTCGTCTTTGAGCTTCTCGGCCTGCGTGGGGTCAGCAGCGACCTTGGCGGCGAGCGCGAGGTCTTTTCCGCCCGAGAACTGGAGCGTCTCGATGAAGTTGAACGAGCGCGAGAACGCCATCAGCTTCGAGTCCTTCGGCGTGAAGGTGTACTTCTTGCCGTTCAGCACGAGGTTGTTCTCGATGAAGGTCGCGGCCGACGCGCCGATCCACAGCGCGATGGCGGCCTTCGATGCGCCAAGCAGCATGCCGAGCGTGCGATCGGTCGAGCGAGAACGCTCGGGGTCTTTGCCGTCGAGCATGCGCTTGAGCATCGCGGTGATGACCAGGCGCACCACGAGGTACACCAGCACGAACGAGATGATGGTCGCGGCGACCAGCCCGACGGTGAGCGACGACTGGAGCCCCTTCGCCATCGGCTCAGCGAAGAAACGGCCGGCGGGTGTGGCGGCGATCACCGCGAGCACTCCGGCGATGGCCTGCGCGACCTGCTTCGAGAAGCCGCTCAGCGCGCCGAAGAGCGCGAAGAAGGCGACGAGGATCAGCGCGACGAGATCGAGCGTCACTTGATCATGTACGACGGGCCCTTCGCACGCCGCTCGTCTTCGATCTTCTTCTGCACTTCGGCCAGCTTCTCTTTGAAGCGCGCGTTCCCGGGCTCGTACATCAGGCCCATCTTGAAGCTGCGCTCCGCGGCGACCCAGTTCTGCTTGTCGTACTCGGCCATCGCCGTCTTGAAGAACGGGCGCGACTTGGCGTTGGTGCCGAACTCGTCTTCGACCACCTTGCGCGCTTCGGCCTTCAGCTCCGACTCGGTCGCTTCGGTGTAGCGCAGGCGGTTCGCGCGCTCGGGCGACGCGAGATCGGCGAGGTACTTCTTCCGCTTCTGATCATCTTTGAGGACGTAATAGGCCTCGGTGATGCGCTTGTAGAGATGACCGATGTCTTCCTTCACCTGCGACTCGGGCATGTGGAAGAAGCGATCGGGGTGGTACGTGCGGCTCTCCCGGTAGAACGCCTTCTTGATGTCTCCGGCGCCCGCGGTCTGCGCGAGCCCGAGCAGCTGGAAGTAGTCGAGCGAGTCGAGCTGGGTCGCCATGCGTCGCAGCTCGGCGGCTTGCTGCGCGTTGATGGTCTCGACCGCACCTGAAGCCGGAATCGGGCTCGCGCGCGCGGGAGCCGGAGCACCTGTAGACGCCATCGGCGGCGCAGCAGAGCGCTGCGGCTGCGCAGGAGCGGGCGGGGCGGGCGGCACCAGCACGTTCGCGCCGCTGACAGTGCGCGCGGGCTGTGCAGGTGGAGGCGGCGGCGGTGCGATCACACCCGGCGTGGGCCGCTGCATGGAAGGAGGAGCCTGCGGTCGAGGCGGCTGCGCAGCCGCGGGGTTCGCGACGGGAGGTGCGATCACCGGACGCTGAGGTGCGGCGGCCGGTCGCGGCGTCTGACCAGACGAGGCCTGGGGCGTGACGGGGTTCATCACCGGCGCAGCAATCACCGGACTCGCCGGGCGCGGCGGCTGCGCCGGGTTGGCCGTGATGGTCGGCACCACCGGAGCGATCGGCGCCATCACCGGAGGAGCGATCTGCGGCATCGCCGGTCGCGGCGTCTGGCCAGAGCTCTGCGCGGGGTTCGGACGCTGCGGAGCGGCAGGGTTGATGGTCGGTGGCGCGATTCGCGGCGCGACCGGGTTCTGCGACGGCGGCGCGACGGCCGTGGTCGGAGAAATGGTCGGCATGGGCCTGCCGACGGGCGCAACGACGGGCGCCGCCGAGACAACGGGGAGACCGGGCGTGGTGGGCTTCTTCGCAGGCGCGGTGACGATCGGGCGGAAGCCACCTTGCTGCGCCGCCGGTGCCTGCTGCGAAGGAACACGCGGCACTCCAGCGGGCGGTGGCCCGGGCGGCTGCGTGTCTTCGTCGTGGTCGTCGTTGCCGTTCGACATCGCAGGTTCTTCTTAACGCGCCGAAGCCGGGAGATCGCGATCTCCGCCCGCTCCGCGCCGGGTGAGCTGAACGTTGGCGTTGGCCGCCATGGACTTCTGAATGTCGCCTTCCGACAGACCCGACGAGAGGCTGATGGTGGTCGACGTGCGCTGGCCGGTTTCCTTGTCGGACGCCTCGACGTTGACGATGCCGTTGGAGTCGATCTCGAACGTCACGTCGATCTTCACCTCGCCGCGGTAGCCGATGCGGAAGCCGGCGAACTCGAACTCACCCAACAATTCGCAGTCGTCCGATTCGATTCGACTCGCCCTGGTAGACGCGAATCTTCACCTTGTCCTGGCCGTCGCGGCTGGTGGTGAAGGTCTTCGACTTCTCGATGGGAATGGGCGTGTTCTTCTCGATGATCTTCTCGGTGAAGCCGCCGACGGTGCCGATGCGCAGCGAGAGCGGCGTGACGTCGACGAGGAACGTCTCGGTCGACTTGTCGAGCAGCGCGTGGGCCTGCAGCGCCGCGCCGAGCGAGACGACCTGATCGGGGTCGACGCCGGCCATCGGTTCCTTCTGGAAGTAGTGCTTCACCGAGTTGCGGATGATGGGCAGTCGCGTCGGGCCGCCGACGAGGATTACCGCGTCGACGTCGTTGACCGTCATGCGCGCGCTCTGCAGCGATTCGTCGGTCACCTTGAACGTGCCCTGCACGAGGTCCATCACCATGCGGTTGAACTGATCGGCGGTGAGGCGCTGGTGGAGATCGAGCACCTTGCCGTTGGTGTCCTGGCAGATGCCGGGGCAGAGGATCTCGGCTTCGCCGTTCTGGCCGACTTCGATCTTCGCCTTCTCGGCCGCTTCCTTGAGCATCTGCAGGCAGAAGCGGTTCTGGCGCAGGTCGAGCTTGCTCTTGGCGAGGAAGTCGTCGGCCAGCCAGTTCATGATGCGATCGTCGAAGTCGTCGCCGCCGAGGTACGTGTCGCCCGCGGTCGAGAGCACTTCGAACACGTCTTTACCGATCTCGAGCACCGAGACGTCGAACGTGCCGCCGCCGAGATCGTAGACCGCGACGCGCTGGTTCACGTCGCGACCGAAGCCGTACGCGAGCGCCGCGGCGGTCGGCTCGTTCAAGATGCGAAGCACGTCGAGCCCGGCGATGCGGCCCGCGTCTTTGGTCGCCTGGCGCTGGTTGTCGTTGAAGTACGCGGGCACCGTCACCACGGCCTTGGTGACCGGCATGTTCAAGTAGCCCTCGGCGATCGCCTTGAGCTCCTTCAGCACCAGCGCCGAGATCTCGGGCAGCGAGTACGTCTTGCCGCGCGCCTGAATGCGCACCGAATTGTTCGGGCCTTCGACGATCGTGTACGGCATCACCGTCGTCGCCTTCTTCACTTCGTCAGAGAAGAAGAAGCGGCCGATGAGTCGCTTCGCCGAGTACACGGTGTTCTCGGCGTTGGTGATGATGTTCTTCTTCGCCGCGTTGCCGACGAGCACGCTTCCGTCTTCGAGGAACGAGACGCACGAGGCGTGTGTGAACTCGCCCCACTCATTCGGGATCACCGTGGGCTGGCCGTCGATGACTGCGGAAACACACGAGTACGACGTGCCCAGATCGATGCCGACTGCGATTTCGGACATGAGCGAAAGCTACCTGATTCCCACATTCACCGCTTCCTTCCCGACAGTCCCGACAGGGGAAGTGGCGCGCGAGCCCTGGTGTTGTCAGGCTTGGGGTGGCCGTAACAAGGAAGTGCACGATGTCGCAGGTTCTCGCTCTCATCACGCAGGACTCGGCGCTGCTCAAATGCGAGCTCGATCGAGTGCGCAGCGCGTTTCCCCTCGAAGCCCGATCGGTCAGCGGCATTGGTGCCTGGCAAGAGGGTCAGGTCGTTCAGCGCACCTTCGGAGCCGGCGTTCCGGCCGACGATCTGTGGGAAGCGCCGGAGTCGGAGATCGTGCTCCTCGGAGCGCGATCGCTCGGCGTGGGACAGGACGTCGACAGCGCGGCGCAGCCGTTCCGTTTCCGCAACTGGTTGTTCGCCGCCGCGGGTGAGCTCGAGCGCGGCGCTGCAGTTCGGGAACGCGTGTGGAACGAGCTGCCCGAGTTTCTGCAGGGCGCGGTGCGTGGCCCGACGTGGGAAGAGGCGGCGTTCGTGCGGTTCCTCGCCGAGCTTCGTTCCGCCGGTCGCATGGAAGATCCCAACCTCGACATGGCGACCGCCGCGAACGCGATGGCGTCGTGCGCGAAATCAGTCGAGCAGGTTTCAGCCGCGGTCGGCGTGACGGAGCGCCCGAAGTTCGCGTTCGTCGCCAGCAACGGCCGTCTGGTCGTCGCAGCGCGTCGTGGTGGTCAGCCGCTCTCGTATCTGTTGCTCGAAGGTCGCGCGGAGTGCGCACGTCATGAACTGGCGGCCGACGCGAAAGACGGCGAGTCGCTGGTGCGCGATCACCGCCGCCGGCGTTCGGTGGTCGTGTCGTCGACTCCCGGTGAAGGCTGGGTGGCGTTGCCCGAGAGCGCGACGCTGGTGATCGATCGCAAGCTGACGATCAACGTGCGCTGAAGCGACCGATCACGTCCCGAAGAAGCTCGCGTCGAGCACCTTGATCAAGATGTTCGACGCCGCGTGAAACAACGCTCCGGCGACGACCGAGTTGGTGCGCTCGCGCATCCACCCGAAGAGCAGCGCGGGGAAGAAGACCGCCAGTCGCCACACCTCGAAGATCGCCAGGTGCCCGAGCGCGAAGAGGATCGCGGTGACCCAGAACGCGGGGCCGAGGCGCGCTCCGAGGAACAGTTTTCCGCCTGGCCACGCGTCGCGGAGCCGGCTCTGCAGGTACCCGCGGTAGAAGAACTCTTCGGGCAACGCGACGACGAACAGATCGTCGATCACCCACTCGGTGAAACGATCGGGCAGCCGAAATTGAAAGTGCACGCGCCCATCGGGGTAGGGCGTGAGCGCGCGAATCACGTCGTGCGGCAGCTGCGGAAGAATGAACGACGTGAAGACGACGTACCCGAGCACGAAGAGCGGGAAGACGATCGCCGACATGATCGCGAACAGCTTGAGGTCGTTGCCGAGCGTGCGCGTCGAGAGGCCGTAGTCGGGCCAGTCTTCGCCGCGGTAGGTGATGGCGTGAAGCGGCAGGTAGAGAAAGCCGACCGTCGCGAACACCTTGCCGAGCGGCTTGCTGATCACGAAGCCGAGCAGCACGGCGGCGAAACACACCGCCCAGATGACGATCGCTTCGCGTGCTGCGTTCTGCGGGAGCCAGCCGGGCCGCGTCTTCGGGAAGATCTTCGCGTTCGCGGCGTCGGCGAGCCGATCGAGCTGCGCCAGCACGTCAGAGTCCCAGCTGACGCTTCAACGCCGCGTGCCGCTGGTGCAGCTGCAGGTTGAGCGGGTCGATCTGCAGCGCGTTCTCACACGCGTCGAAGGCTTCCTTGAGCTGGCCGTTCTGCTCGTAGCCCTTGCTCGCCAGCAGCTTCACGTGCGCCGAGCCGGCAGCGCTGGGGTGCTCAACGAGGAATTCCTGGCGCAGGCGCTCGAGGTCGAGCGGGCCGAGACCGCCGGTGATGCAGCGGGCGATGCCCTTCCAGTTGCCGCGGTTCGCGTCGTACCGGGCGCGCGCGAGCGGAGCGCTCAACGCCTCACGCGCCGTGCGAACCCGAGCGAGCGTCGCCTCGAGCTGCGCGGTCTCGGTGGGCTTGAGGTTCTTCTTGAGCAACGCGTTGAGCTGGCCGTTCACCTCAGCGGCGCGCTGGGCGATGGCGTCCATCTCCGCGGTCGGCGGAATCGAGAGCAGCACGTAGTGATCGCCGTTCATGCGATCGCGGTACTTGCCGAGCAGCGCGTCGACCGTCTGATCGCGCACGTTCGCTTCGACCTTGGGCAACAGCGGCAGGCCCTGCACGAGACGGTTGAGATCGTCGCGGAGCGCGGGCGTGACGTCGATGAACTGCACTCCGAAGCCTGGCGACATGCCCCACGCCTTCGCTTGATCGGCGGGCACGTGGCGCACGACCTCGGCGAGCAGCTCGAGGTTTCCCGCGGAAGGAATGGTGATCTTCACCTTGCTGAACACCGCGGGGAGCGCGCCCTGCGTCGACAGGAACATGCCGCCCTTCGAGATGTCCATGCACTGCATGGTGCCGATCGCCGAGCCGTCGATCTTCGTCACCACCGCGTCGAAGCGGGCGGTGTGACGCGGAGCGGGCGGAGGCGGAACGGCGGGAGACGCGGTGCGGCCCTGGAACGGCGTCGGAATGCGCGTGCGCGAAGGCGACGACGTCGGCCCGACCTTCATCGCTTCGTCGAGCGCGTTGGCGAAATCAGCGGCGCTCTGGAAACGCTCGGCCGGGTTCTTCGACATCGCCTTCTGAATCGCGAGGCTCCACCCGCGCGGCACCGAGGTCACTTCTTCGTGCGCCGGCCGCGGGTTCTGGCTGCGATGCGCGACGAGCAGATCGGCGAGCCCGCGCTGGGGGAAGGGCAGGCGGCCGGTCGCCAGCAGCCACGCGATGCAGCCCAGCGAATAGATGTCGCTGCGGCCGTCGACGGGCGCGGAGTTGGCCTGCTCGGGCGACATGAACTCCGGCGTACCGACGATCAAACCGGCGGCGGTCTGCGTGCTCGAGCGGTGCGTGTCGAGGAGCTTCGCGAGGCCGAAGTCGAGCACCTTGACGAAGTTCTCCTGCTTGCCGCGCTTGATGAGGAAGATGTTCTCGGGCTTGAGATCGCGGTGAACGATGCCCGCGTCGTGCGCGGCCTGCAGCGCGTCACACACCTGCGTGAGGATGGGGATCGAGATCGCCGCGGGCACCGGCTGAACCATGAGGTAGTTCAGCGGCTTCCCCTCGAGGTACTCCATCACCAGGTAGTAGCGGTGCGGAGGGACCACGTTCATGTCGAAGATGTTGACGATGTTCTCGTGGCCGATCAGGTTGACCGCGCGCGCTTCGGCGTAGAACCGGGCGACGAGCCCTTCGTCAGAGGCGAGCTTTTCCTGCAGCACCTTGATCGCGACGCGGCTGCCGATGACGACGTGCTCGCCGAGATAGACGGTGCCCATTCCACCGCGGCCGATCACCTTGGTGATCTTGAATGAGCCGAGTGTCGAGCCAACGATTGCGTCCGCGGTCGCCATGCTTCGGGCGTCGACTGTAGACCGAACCGGTCAGCGATCGAGGTTGATTCGCGCTCCGGTCGAGGGCACGGCCAGCTTGAGCCGGCTGGTCGTGGCGTCGATGCGCAGCACGCTCTCGCCCGGCAGCGACCGCCCCAGGTGGAATCGGCCCTGCGAATCGGTGGTGGTTTCGTCTTCGCTGTAGCCAAAGACTGCATCGGGCCGGGAGAAGCGCACGCGCGCCGCGGCGACGGGCTTGCCATCGCGCACGATGGTTCCCTCGATGAATGGCTTCTCTTCGAGTCGCCTGGTGACGCGCAGGGGTGCGTTCCCTACCTCCAGCGAAAACTGCGCGGCCTTCCAATCGCGGGTGAGGACGAGGACCTCGTGATGGCCGCGGCCGAGCCCGCGCAGCGTGAGCACCCCATTGCGAACGAAGGTCGTGGGAACCGACACCGATCGCGTGAGCTCATCGGCCGTCTCCCGATCGGACACGCGCGCCACGCCGAAGACCGCTCCGCCGTCGGGCGCTTCGAGCCGCACCTCGACGTCGCTCGTTGGAGCCAACGTCAGCTGCACCACCCCTGCGTCGGTGATGGTGACCTCCGTCGACTGGCCGATGGCTGGGTGCACGGCGCGCATGCGGGCAGCGGGCTCGACGAAGGTGACGAAGCCCTTCGCATCGGTGGTGTCGGCGGGTGAACCGTCACACGAGACCTGAGCGCCGCTGACGGGTTGGCCTCGCGCGTCGATCACGCGCGCGTTCGTTCCAGCCGCTGGGCTCAGCGTGAGGAAGATCTCCGTCGCCTGGCGAACCTCGACCACGCGCTCGACGGTCTCGCTGCCAGGCAGTCTCGCGAGCACGCGGTACGACCCCGGCGCGACATCGAACACGTGCTGAAGCGCGCGCGTCTCGAGCCAGTCGGAGCCGACGCCGGCGTCCGCTCGACGAACCTGCAGACTGAGCGGTGAGACCTCGAGGCCGTCGTGCGAGGTGACGCGCACGGTGAGCGCCTGCATCGCGCTGCTGGGCGGCGGTGGCTCTTCGGGCAACGAGCTGCCGAACATGCCGTTCACGCCCGAGAGGGTGAAGTCGCCTGGCGCTTTGGTGACGCTTACTCCGTCGAGCGTGGTCACCCACGCCCCGGCGCGAAGTTCGGCCGGCTGTCGTTGCCACTCGGTGGCGTCGACGACCGCCTGCTTGCGGCTGTACGGGTTGATGATCAGGAGCCGCCCTTCGATACCGCCGCCCAGGCCGCTGAGTGCTTCGCGCGCGAGGTCGACCGTCGGGTCGGTGAAGCTCACGTCGAGGCCCGACGGTGCGTGGAAGATCGTCTGATCGCCGCACTCGACCATCAAGGCGCCGTCGCGTTCGAGCGTGGTCTCGAACCAGCCGAACGAGTCGGTGCGCGTGGTGTGCTGCGGTTTCGGGAAGGTGAGGGCGCCGGCATCGACCTGCGAGAGGATCTCGGCGCGCGTGCGTGGCCCTCCGCACATCAGCGGCCACAGGGCGCAGTCGGCTGCCGAGACGCGATGCGCGTCGAAGGAAGAAACGCGTGCTCCGCCGTCGGGAATCTCACAACGCGCGCGCTTCAAGATCGCGCGTCGCGACGGCTCGAGAACGGTGGCGGTGAGCGAGCCTGCGTCGACTGGTGGAGCGCCTGCATCTCGCGCAGGCGCCGGCGATCGACATGCACCCAGCAGCAGCAGTGCGAGGAGTGGACTCGTTGTTCGCCAGCGGCTCGCCCCAGGTCGAGCCTTACTTCTTCGTGCCCACATTGACCGTGTCGCGCAGCGTCCAGCCCGCTCCGTCAGCCTTGCCGGCGGCGACGCCCTTGCTCGCCGGAATCTGCGACGATTGGCCTTGTTCGTTGGGCCAGGGGTTGAACTGCGTCCCCTGGGCGACGACGCGCCAGTGTCCCATCGCCTTCTTCGGATCTTCGGACCCGAAGAGCTGCAGCTGCATCGCCGGGAGCGTGACGCCGAGATCTTCGATCTTCTTCGCGTACGCCGAGATGTCTTCCGGCGCGGCGCCGGCGAGCTTGCCGGAGCCCTGAATCGCGTTGGCGAGCGTCGTCACATCGGCGGGCATGAATTCCTTCCCCTCGCGAAGGCGCGTCAGCGCGTCCTTCAGTTCGTCGGCGCCCGACGCGCCGATCTTCGAGGCGTATTCATTCCCCGCCGCCGTGAAGTTGCCCTTCGCGTCGATCAACTTCGATGCGAGCTGCTGAATCGACTCGGGCTTGCCGGCGATCATGCCGATCAACAGCGAGGTCTCACCGCACGCCTGCCGATCGGCCGTACTCCTCGTCGTGCCGTCGAGCTGAACGACGTTCTTCAAGAACTCGCGCGGGCTCTTTTTCAACTCCGCCATGGTCCACGGCTTCAAGTTGTCCGCGTTACACGCTGCGCGCCCCTCGGCCGCTTCGATGTCGGCGAGCTTGGTCGGCATCTCGCCACCGCGCAGTTGCTGCATCGTCGCCGCGCTGCCGGCCTTCATGGTCGGAGCGTCGCTCACAACCTGGTTGCCAGCTCCCGAAGGCAGCGGCGTAAACGACTTCGTAAACCCACTCGCCTTGCCGGTTCGTCGCATCGCGCGCTCGTTCAGTTCAGGCGTCGCGGGCGCAGGTTTCGCTGCTGCCGCGGGTTTCGCCTGGACTGCGTGCTGCGTGGCCTTCACTGCGACGTTTGGCTGATTCGTCACCTTCGACATGTCCGCCCTCCCAATCAGTGGAAGGCGGAGGTTAGCGCAGTCAGCGTCGGGCAATCGCGCTTGTAAACCCCTTCAGATCGCGCGTGTTCACCACATCTCCCTTGCGCGCCCAGCCGCGACGCGCTGCGGAGACGGCGTAGGGCAGATGCACCTCGAGCTCGTGTACCGAATGTGCGTCGGTGCTGATCACCAGCTGAATCTTCCGCTCCAGCGCCTTGCGCACCCACTCGCTCGCGAGGTCCATGCGATCGGGGCAGCCGTTCACCTCGATGGTGATGCCCTTCTTCGCGGCCTTGTCGAGGATCTCTTCCATGCGCATCGGCGCGGCGTCGCGCTTGAGCAGCAAGCGGCCCGACGGGTGACCCCAGATGTGGAGATGCGGGTTGTCGAACGCGTTCAGCACCCGCTTCGTCATCGCGTTCTCGTCTTGCGAGTAGCGCTGGTGAATCGAGCCGATCACCACGTCGAGCTGCTCGAGCAACGAGTCGGGGTAGTCGAGGGAGCCATCTTCGAGGATGTCGCTCTCGATGCCCTTCAACAGCGTGATGCCCTTCACCTTCGACTGCACCTCGTCGATCTCGTCCCACTGGCGCTTCAACTTGTCGATGGTGAGACCGCCGGCGTAGTTGCTCGACTGGCTGTGCTCGGTGACCGTGAAGTAGCTGAAGCCCATCTTCTGCGCGGCGCGCACCATGGCTTCGAGCGAGTCGCGGCCGTCGCTCCACGTGGTGTGGGAGTGGATGTTGCCCTTGATGTCGTCTTCGGTGACGAGGTCCTTCGGGAGCGTGTGCGCGAGTGACGCTTCGATCTCGCCCCAGTCTTCACGCAGCTCCGGTGGCACGTACTGCATGCCGAGCAGCGCGTAGATGTCCTTCTCGTCCTTGATGGGGAGCTTCTCTTCGGCGCCCTCGTGTTTCGCGGTGCCCTTCTTCACCTTCTCGTCGCTCTTCTCGCCCATGCGGAAGACGCCCCATTCCGAGATGGTGAGGCCCTTCTCGAGCGCGAGGCTGCGGAGGCGAATGTGGTGCGCCTTGCTCCCGGTGAAGTGGTGCAGCGCGCTGGCGAAGTCTTCGTCGGGCAACACGCGCAGGTCGACCTGGAGATCGGTGTCTCTCAAGCGCACCGACGCCTTCGATTCGCCCTGACCGATCGTCTCGGCGATGCCGGGGAACTTGAGGAAGTACTCGAACACCGGCTGCGCTTCGGCGGCGCTGGCGGTGATGTCGACGTCGGCCACCGTTTCCTTCTGCCGGCGCACCGAGCCGCCCAGCGACGCGCGCAACACGCCCGGGCCCTTCTTGATGTACTCGAGGAGCGCTTCGGCCTGCTCCTGCACGTCGCCGAGTCGCTTTCTTCCGCCCGCGCTCATGGTGCGGCGCGCGACGGCGATGCCGGCGAGCAGCTTCTCTTCGGTCTTCTGACCAAAGCCCTTCAGGTCGCGCACCTGGTGGAGCTGGCAGGCCTTCTCGAGCTCGTCGATCGACCCGACCTGCAAGTTTTCCCAGAGCGCCTTCGCCTTCTTGGGCCCGAGGTCCTGCACCGTCATCAGCTCGAGGATCTTCGGCGGGTAGGTGGCTTTGAGTTCTTCGAGCGCCGCCATCTTTCCGTGCAGCACGAGATCTTCGATCTTCGAAGCGATGCTGTCGCCGATGTTGGGCAGCGACGTCAGGCGCTTCTCGGCGACGATGGTCTGGAGATCTTCGTTCAGGCCCGCGATGCGCTCGGCGGCCAGGTCGTATGCGCGGGTCTTGAACGAGTTCTCGCCCTTGAGTTGCAGGTAGGCGCTCATGTCCTGCAGCGCTTTCACGACGGTGCTCTTGTCGACGGGCGTCATGGGGGCGTTTCTACTGTAAGAGGGCTGGCGTGACTGATTCGAAGCTGAAGTTGGGCCCCGCTGATTTGCAGGAAGGTGAGCTGCGCGGGTACCAGGTCGGGCGGCGCAACGTGTTGATCGCGTGCGTCGGGGGAAAGATGAAGGCCCTCGACGATTGGTGCAACCACGCGGGCTGTCTGTTGTCCGGGGGCCGGTTGGAAGCGAACACCGTGGTCTGCCCGTGCCACGAGATCGGCTTCGATCTCGACAGCGGGAAGAACGTGACCTCTCCGGGCGTGGCGGACGATCAGCCGGCGTTCAAGACCGAGGTCGAAGAAGGTCAGTTGCTGGTGATCGGTTTCCCGACGGAGTGAATGACGCCATGGCCCACGAAGGACACGAGCACCACGACCATCACGATCACCATCACCACGGTGAGCACCACCACGGTCACGCCGAATCGGCGGTCGCGACGTGGATTGTCACGTGCTCCGACACGCGTACCGTCGAGAACGACGAAGGCGGAGCGCTGGCGAAGAAGTTGGTGATCGCCTCGGGGCATTCGCTGCTCGGCACGGAACTGGTGAAAGACGACGCGCACGCCATCGAGCACGCGCTGGAACACGCGCTCGAGCACGGAGCGCGCTGCGTGATCTTCACCGGCGGTACCGGCATCACCGCGCGTGACGTGACGATCGAGACGCTCGCTCCGAAGTTCTCGCGTCGACTCGACGGCTTCGGCGAATTGTTCCGCATGCTCTCGTACCAGCAGGTCGGCAGCGCGGCGTGGCTCTCGCGGGCGACCGCCGGAGTGATCAACGGCGCGATCGTCTTCTGCCTTCCGGGCAGCCCCAAAGCCGTGCAGCTCGCGCTCGAGAAGTTGATCCTCCCCGAGCTGAGCCATGCGGTGCGTGAGGTGCTGCGCTGAAGCCTGCGTTGTCCGCGCGCGATGCGGCGCTGCTGAAGCCGTTGCTCGATTCGTTCGTCGAGTCTCGCCCGTGGACGGATCGGGTGAAGGCCGACCCCGTCGAGTTTCCCCACCGCTACGACGATCCGCGCGACATCGAGGTCGTCGCGTTGTTGAGCGCGTCGCTCGCGTATGGCCGGGCGGATCTCTTCAAGCCGAAGATCGCTTCGATTCTCGACGCGCTCGGCCCGTCACCCGCCAAGGCGATGAGTGAGCTGACGGTGGCTCGCGCAGCGAAGTTGCTGAAGGGCTTCGTGTATCGCTTCAACCTGCCGGCGGATCTCGGCGTGCTGTTGCTCGGCATCGGTGCGTTGCTGCAGGAACACGGTTCGCTCGAGGCGGCGTTTCTCTCGCAGCGTTCGAGTGAGTGGCAGTCGACCCTGGCAGCCTTCGCGCGGGGTGTTCGCGAGGCGGCTCCTGAAAAGGAGATCATTCGCGCGATGGGGCAGACGCGGGGCCTCGCGCACCTGTTGCCTTCCGCCGAAGCGGGCGCAGCGAAGCGACTCAACCTCTACCTGCGGTGGATGGTGCGGAAGGACGCGATCGACTTCGGCGTGTGGAAACGCATCTCTGCGTCGGAGTTGATGATTCCGCTCGATACGCACGTGATGCGCATCTCGCAGTGGCTCGGGCTCACCTCGCGCGCGACGCTGGGGTGGACGACGGCGGAAGAAGTCACCGCGTCGCTGCGACTGCTCGATGCGGCCGACCCCGTGAAATACGACTTCGCGCTGTGCCACTACGGCATGAGCGGCGCCTGTCCCGTGAAACCGGTGAAGGCGAACTGCGCCGCGTGCCCGCTCAAGTCGCGCTGCGCGATCGGGAGCGGCCGCAGCAAGAAGTGATCAGCGGCACGCCTGCGTGCGCATCACGGTCGTCGGGTTGAAGCACGCGGTGCACATTTGAATCGTGCGCGTGTTGCACACGGTGACGAAGCTCGCGGTGACGCCGCACGCCACGACCGGGTCTGAGAACCCGTTGGCGATGCCGTTGCAGTTGTCAGGACAACCATTGTCGTTCTGACAGGCGCCTCCCTCGAACTGCGTCGTCGCGGTGCCGCTGCAGTCGTAGTCGAAGCCGCCCGCGCACGCGGTCATCGCGGTGGTGAAGAACGCCGTCTGGCCGGGGAACGCGTTGCGGTCGGCGTCACAGCAGTCGGTCGAGGTGAGCGAATAGCCGGTGGGCGCCGTCGTGCCGCTGCAACGCATGCTCGACGCGCCGGCACCGAACCCATCGCCATCGCCATCGACGAAGAGCGCGACGCACATGCCGCTCTGGCACTGGCCCGGCGTGGCGCACGGCTCGCCATCGGGCAGGCGCGCGACGCACTGACCGCCGATGCAGAACGCGGAGCCCGCGCACGGCTGCGTCGGAGAGCACGACGTCGCGCACGCTCCCGCACCGCCGCAGGTGAAGAGGCCGCAGCCCATGGCGGGGTCCTGCCCGGCGGAGACGAAGCCCGAGCCGTCAACGCATCGCACCACGCCCGTGCCGCAGTCGGTGACTCCGGCGCGACACGCGGTGGGGTTGGTCGAGCACGGCTCACCCGAGACGCACATCACGCACGTGCCGCCGCGGCACACCTGATCGGTGCCGCACAGCAGGCCCTCGGCGAGGTTGATGCCATCGATGCAGACCGCGGTGCCGGTCGCGCACGACGTCACTCCGGCGCGGCAGACGCCCGGGTTTCCAGTGCACGGAGCATTGGGAACGCACGTCGAGCAGGTGCCCTGCGCGCTGCAGATCTGATTCGCGCCGCACGACGTGCCGGCGTCGACTGCGCTGCCGTCGACACACGCGGCGGTCGGCTCGCACTGCGTCACTCCGGAACGACACGGCGTGGGGTTGGTCGAGCAGGCGCGGCCGGCGACGCACGAGCCAGAACCGCCGTCGGTGCCGCAGCTCGAACGACAGAATCCGTCGCAGCACTGCTTGCCGCTCGAGCACGGAGTCGTCGCGTCACACGAGCCCGCGACGTCGGGGTCGACGACCTGACAGGAAGAAAGAACGGCGACCAGCGGCAGCAGCAGGTGTTTGACGCTCATGCGCGACGCGACAAGCAACGCGCGTGCCCTGCAGCAGCGCTCGCACCCAGTTCCTCGAGCAGCCCACAGCGTCGTGACGTCGGCGGACCTCTCAGGGCACTGCCGCGACGAGCTTCAACTCGGTCAGGGTCTCACGCAGCGACGCGTTGAACGCAGCGGGCGCTTCGAGCATCGGGTAGTGCCCGACGCCCTCGATGATTCGCGCGTCGAAGTCGCGGAAGTGGCGACGGTTGGCTGCCACATCGGTCGGCTGCGCGTCTGAGTTGATGGCGCGAACCGGCACGCTGCAGCGATCGGCGTCGGCCTTGATGTCGTGCCGGTAGAGCGGCTCGAGGAGCGAAGCGCCTTCGTCTCCACTCCGCGTGAGGAACTCAGTGGTCAGCCGCGCAGCGACTTCGGGCGGAGTGCCCTTCGCGAAGAGCCACTGCGGCGCGACGGTCTTGATCGCCGCAGCGAAGTCGGCGCGATACATGCCGAGGATCTGATCGATCTGCGCCGCGGGGATCTGCTGCTCGACGTTCTTCAACGTGTCGACCAGCACCAGCGCGAGCACGTTCGGCAGGTGCAGCGTGGCGTGCAACGCGTGCGCTCCCGACATCGAGTGGCCGATCAACACCACGCGCTCGAACTTCTTCGCCACCGCTTCGATGTCGGCCGCGTACGCCTCGACCGAATGCTTCACGCGGTCACGCCCCGACGCTCCGTGACCCGCGAGGTCGACCTGCACCACGGTGAAGTGCGAGCTGAACGCGTCGCGCTGCGCGTCGAACCAGCGACCCGAGCCGAGCCAGCCGTGCATGAAGATCAGCGCGGTCTTGTCGGCTCCGGTCTGCTCGAACGCGATGCGAACTCCGTCGGCGCTGGTGACGTTCATGACGTCATCTTCTTGCGAATCGAGGCGGCGGTCGGCTTCGCGATCTTCTCGCTGGGCTTCACCTTCTTCCAATCTTTCGCGACGAAGAGCGCTCCGGTGTCGACGTCGATCACGATGTAGCGGTGCTCGTTGTCGTCGGCTCCGGTCGCAGGAGTCCACAGGCCGTAGCCGGTCTCTTCCGCGGCGGTGGCTCCGAGCACGTCGAGCGCGGTCTGCACACCGATGCGAAACGCGTAGTTCTTGTCGCCGATGCGCGCCTTGAACGCGGGGTTCTTCAGCACCGCCATCGCCGCGTCAGCCATAGAGACGCCCGCGTAGTGGCCGTACACGCCGATGCCGCCCTTCGCGGAACGGAAGAAGAGATTCGATCGATCGCCCATGCGCGCGATCTAGGCGCGGCGAGTGGCGGTGACCAGCACACGTCGCGGCAGCTCGGGGTTGGCGTCGACCATCGTCGCGTCGAAGCCCGCCGCGTCGAGCCACTGCGTCACCTCGGTGCGCGAGAGACACACCAGCTCGTGCACCTCGTGCTCGCGTCGCCACGCGTCGATCTCCAACGCGTCGATCTTCAAGAAGGTGTCGATGAAACGCGTGATGCGGTTCGCCGCGCGATCTTCGACCGTCTCGCTGAGCAGCACCCATTCGTCGTGCGTCTGAAACCGCTTGGCGTCGAGCGGAGCGCCCTCGCGATCGAGAATGTCGAACACGAACTTCCCGCCTGCGGGCAGCGACTTGAAGAGCTCCTCGAAGAGCCACTTGAAGCGCGCGACGGGATCGGCGGAGCGTGGTTGGTAGAGGAGCGGCTCTCCGATGGCGATGGCGTGATCAGCGCGCGGCGGAGGAGCGTCCCACACCGAACGGCACGTGAAGCTCGCGCGCGGCGCCTCTTCACGAGCGAACGCGAGCATCGCTTCCGATTGCTCCAGCGCGATGACCTCGAACCCGCTCTCGAGGAGCAACCGCGCGCTCAGCCCCGCGCCGCAGCCGATGTCGAGCACCTTGCCGCCGTTGCCCGGGCCGAGCGCCGCGAGCACGCGAGGCATCAGCTTCTCGGCGTACCCGCCGAACGCTTCCTTCTGAATGCGCGCGAGGTCTTCCCGGTAGAGCGTCATCGCAGTCCGAAGATCTCACGAAGGCGTTGCAAAGCCTTGCCCGGCGCGGGCGCGGGTCCGGTGGTGACGCTCGAGGTGGCGGCGGCGAGGCCCGCCTTGCGCTCTTCGATCAACGCTGCGAGCTGCGCGAGGCGTTCGGGGTGCTGCTGCAGGTGACGCGCGAACACGTCGCGACCCATCTCGAGCAACAGACAATCTTGCATCGCGACCACGGTGGCTGAGCGCGGCTCGCCGGTGAGCAACGACATCTCTCCGAATGCAGCGCCGCGCTCGAGGGTGGCGATTTCCTTCATCGGGTTGCCGACGCGCACTGACAGTTTGCCGGACACCACCACGTAGAACGTCGTGCCTTCGCGACCCTCGGTGATCACCTCTTCACCCGTGCCGAAGGTGCGCTCGACGGCGCTCGACGACAGGCCGCGCGCTTCTTCGATGGGGAAGGGCGCGAAGAGCGGGAGCTTGGCGATGAGATCGATGTCGATGTCGCGCTTCTGCTTCTCGGCGCGCATGTGCACCACGCGCTGCGGGAAGGGAATCTCGATGCCGTCGCGCCCGAAGCGGTACCAGAGGCGCGAGAGCACATCGTCGATCACGTGCGGTCGCGTCGCGTAGTCGTTGACGTAGAAGCGCACCATCCACGTCAGCGCGGAGTCTCCGAATTCCTTGAGGCGCACCATCGGCGCGGGCTCGTTCAAGACCAGCGGAGACTGCCGCAGCACCTCGAACGCCTCGCTCTTCACGAAGTTGGGCGCGGCCTCGTAGCCGGTGCCGAACTCGATCTCGATCGCGACCGCCTTCGCCTGGTTGGTGAAGTTGGTGAGCTTTTCCTTCGCGATGAGCGAATTGGGGATGGCGACGGTTTCCTTGCGCACGGTGATGATGCGCGTCGAGCGCCAGCCGATCTCGACGACGTGCCCTTCCTTGTCGCCCATCGCGATGTAGTCACCGACGGCGAACGGCGCTTCGAGCTGCAGCGACAGCCCGCTGAAGAGGTTGCCCAGCGTGTCTTGCAGCGCGAAGCCGAGCACCAGCGAGAGCACGGCCGAGGTGCCGAGCAGGGTGGTGATGTCGATCTTGAGCTGGGTCTTCAAGATCGGGATCGCGACCATCACGTAGAGAACGAAGTCGAGGACGTCGCGGTGGATCTTCGCGGTCGTGGTGCGGGTCAGCTTTCGTCGCACCCACAGGGCAAACGCCACCGCCACGCGCGTCGAAGCGAAGGCAAAGGCGAGCAACCACCCGACGCGCACGTAGGGGTGCCATTCGGTGGGCAGCACGTCTTCGAGCCAGAAGCCGTTGATGCGCAGAAAGAGGTACGCGCCCAACCACCGCGCACCGACCACGAGATCGCGCCGCTGCGCGTCTTCGATGGTGATGCGGATCGCCGCGATGATCGCCACGAAGGCGATGCCGGCGAGCACGAGCGCGAGGTTCCCCTCGACGAACTGTTTCATCGGCTGTGGTGTGTGCCACCAAACCAGCCCGAGGTCAGTCGCGATCTGCGTGCTTCGACGCCCGCCGGTGACGCCGCCACGCCGCGAGCGCGAGCGTCAGCAGCCCAGCCCCCGCGAGCGTCGGAGTCGTCGCGCAGCCCGCTGCCGGAAATTCGCTGGTCAGCACGGGAAACGTGCGCACCACGCACGTGCCATCGGTGCACATGCCCTGGGTGGTTGGCGTGAGCGTGCAGCTCGCTCCGGCGGCGCGGCGCGAACACTGCGTCTGCAGCGTGAGCGTGACGGCTGCGAGCGCGTCGATGCGCGGTGTGGTGAGCCCGGTCTTGGGGTCGAGCGTCGGCACTCCGCTCATCACCAGCATCGACTCCAGGGTCTGTGGCGTGAGCGTCGGGTCGGCCTCGAGCAGCAACGCCGCCACCGCGGTCGCGTGCGCCGCTGCCTGCGAGGTGCCGCGCTTGGTCGCCACCTGGCCGCCGGGAAAGCTCGAACGAATCTGCGAACCGGGCGCGAGCAGGCTCACCTTGGTGCTCGAGTTGCTGAAGCAGATCACGCTCCCCGCGGTGGCCGTGTCATCGGCGCAGCCACTGGCGTACGTGCCGTTGTCGGGTTCGCGATCGAGGTTCGCGTCGTACACGCCACCCACGGCGATGGTCGACGTGAGGCACGCCGGAGCGTTGATGCCGCCGTCGACGTTCTCGTTGCCGCTCGCCGAGAACGACGCGACTCCGGCTGCGCGCAGTTTGCTGAGCGCCGTGGCCATCGCCGGAAATTCGGAGTCGCACGTGCCTCCGTACGAAAAATCGGTGCCGAGGCTCAGGTTCACCAGCTGAAACCCGAAACGGCCGCGTTCGGCGAGCACCCAGTCGAGCGCGCGCGTCCAGTCGGCTTCGCTCCCGACGCCCGACGAATCGAAGACGCGGATCACGACGAGCTCGCTGGCGCTGGCGATGCCGCGCGGAGCGACCACACCGTCTCCAGTGATGGTTCCCGCGATGTGTGTCCCATGGCCGGTTGAGCTGTCGGGAGCGAGCTCGCCGACCGCGGTGCTGTCCGGGGTGCAGCCGTCGGGCGCGACGAAACACTTCTCTCCGATCAGGCCGCCGTCGAGATCGGGGTGGCGCCGATCGACGCCGGTGTCGAGCATCGCGATGCGCACGCCGCGGCCGGTGTAGCCGTACGTCTCCTCGACCTCGCGCACACCGGTGAGCGTGGCGGCCTCTTCGTTGCGCATGCGAAGCGTTCGCGAGATCTCGATCGAGCTGACGCGTGGGTCGGACGAGAGGCGCTTCCAGCCCGCGGCGCTGACGTTGGCGACGAAGCCGTGCAGCACGCGAAAGCGCGCCACCACCTCGACGTCGCGGGTGCCGATGACCGCGTCGAGCGAGGCGTCGTCGTGCACCAGCACGATCACCTGACCGCCCTTGCTGCCATCTCCGACGGCCAGGGGCGCAGCGGCGAGCACCAGCGCGAGCACGAGCATGTGGTGAGTGTTGTACGTGCGAGACCAACACGCTACGCAAAGCGCGCCATGACGCTCGCTGCCGTGCACGGCCAGACCCGCGCGATCGAGACGCTGCAAGCCGCGCTCGCGAAGAAGCAGGTCCACCACGCGTGGCTGTTCCACGGCCCCGACGGAGTGGGGAAGGAACTCGCCGCCGCCGGTCTCGCGCAGGCGCTGGTGTGCACCGAGAAACCGTGGGTCGGCTGTGGAACGTGCGCGGCCTGCACGCGCGTCGCCAATCGCAATCACCCCGACGTGACGTGGGTGATGCCCGAGGCGGAGCAGGTCGATCGCGGCATCGCCGGCCGCAGCGACTTCACCAACACGCCGTCGCGCGACATCCGCATCGAGCAGGTGCGAAGGCTGCAGGAACGGCTCGCGTTTCGTGCGCTCGAGGCGCCGCACAAGGTCACCCTGCTGGTCACCGCGCACGCCATGAACGCCAACGCGCAGAACGCGCTGTTGAAGACGCTCGAAGAGCCGCCGCGCGACACGGTGCTCATCTTGATCAGCAGTGCGCCCGACAAGCTCTTGCCGACCATTCGCAGCCGGTGCGCGAAGGCCGCGTTCGGGCCGTTGCCCGTCGAGTTCATCGCGGAAAAAGTGAAGGCGACCGCGACCAAGAAGAACCCCATCGACGATGCGCTCGCGAAGCAGATCGCGCAGATGTCTTCGGGTTCACTGGCTCGCGCGCTCTCTCTCGACCCGTCGACGCTCACCCAGCGCAAGGAGCTGATCGAAGCCTTCGAGAAGCTCTCGCCCGACGACGCCAGCGGGTGGATCGTGCTTGCCGAAAGCCTCGCCGAAGATCGCAACTCGGCGGAGACGGCGATCGACGTGCTCTCGGTGTGGTTCCGCGACGTCGGCCTCGCGCAGGTCGGAGGCACGGGCTTCGTGAACTCGGATCTCGCTGAGCTGGCGAAGCAGGCGGCTCCGAAGGTTTCGCCGGCGCGGTTGCAACGCCGCGCGGTGCTGCTCGACGAAGCGAAGAACGCCATCACGCAGCGCAACGGCGCGGTGCGGTTGCAGCTCGAGCGCATGTTCGTCGAGATGTTCACGGCATGAGCGAAGTCGCGGCGCCGAAGCGGACGATTCCTCCGGTGTGGAAGATCGGTCTGCTGTCGACGCTCTACTTCGCGCAGGGTCTGCCGTTCGGTTTCCAGGCGAACGCGCTGCCGCTGTACCTGTCTGATCTCGGGCTCTCGAAGACCAAGATCGGTCTGCTCGGCGCGCTCGCGTTGCCGTGGTCGCTCAAGGTCTTCTGGGCGCCGTTCGTCGATCGCTTCGGGAGCAAGACGTTCGGCCGCCGCAAGTCGTGGATCGTGCCGACTCAACTTCTGCTCGCCGCGACCTGCGCTGCCGCGGCGTTGATTCCCCTGAGCAACGACACGCTGGTGCCGTTCCTCGTGCTGATTCTGCTCACCAACGTGTGGGCGGCGACGCAGGACGTGGCGGTCGACGGTCTCGCGGTCGATCTCCTCGAGCCCAAAGAGCTCGGCGTGGGCAATGGCGCGCAGGTGGTCGGCTACAAGATCGGCATGATCGTCGGAGGCGGGCTGCTGGTCTCGCTCGCCGCCATCGCCGGCTGGGCGTCGCTGTTCCAGTCGATGGCGATTCTCTGTCTGCTCGCGATGCTGACCGTGCTCTTCGTGAAGGAGCCCGAGCCGAAAGCGCAGACCGACGCGAAAGAAGCGATCTCCACGCGAGAGATGTTCCGGCGCATCAAGGAGCTCGTCTCCCGGCCCGAAGCGCGCTGGGTGCTGCTCGCCGCCTCGACCTACAAAGTCGGAGAGACGCTCGCCGAGGCGATGTTCGGGCTGTGGCTCAAGGAAGAGCACCACATTCCCAAAGAGCAGATCGCGATCTGGATCGGCACGTGGGGCGTGGTCGCGTCGGTGAGCGGCTCGGCGCTCGGCGCGGTGCTGGCGACGCGACTTCCGCTGAAGCGCGCCGTGATGCTCGCCGCCGCGATGCGCGTGATTCCGCTGGCTGCGCAGTGGGCCCTCGCCGCGGGCTTCGGTGAGCCCGGGCCGCACACCGTGATCCCCATCACCTGCGGCGAGCACTTCTTCGGTGGAGCGCTCACCACCACCATGTTCGCCCTCATGATGTCGCAGGTCGATCGCCGCATCGCCGCCACGCACTACACGCTGCTCGCCAGCGTCGAGGTGATCGGCAAGGCCGGCCCCAGACTCGCGAGCGGCTGGCTGGTCGACACGTTCAACTACCAACCGGTCTTCGCGCTCGGCGCGGTGTGCTCGGTGCTGTTCCTGTTCGTGATTCCGAAGATCCCTCCGCCGGCGCCGCCCCAGGAAGTGTCGAGCTGAGTTTTGTGCGGTGCACAAATTTCGCTGGTGTTGCGGCGCACCATCGGGCTATGCGGCCCGCCCATGAGCGCTCCTTCGACTGCGGCGACGCCTCCTGCGGTGTTCGGTGAACCCACGCCCCTCGGGTTGCTCGGGCTGTCGATCGGCTGTGCCGCGCTGGTGCCGGTGGCGTTCGGCTGGCTGCCCACTGAGCCGACGAAGATGGCGATGTTCTTCAAGACCGCGGCGTGGTTCTGCCTGCTGTTCGGCGCGGGCGGTCAGTTCCTCGCCGGCATCATGTCGCTGGCGAACAAGAACACGCTCGGCGGCACGCTGCTCACGACCTTCAGCTTCAACTGGGTGATGAACTGGTGGGCGCTCGACGAACTCTCGCAGGGCCGGGTGGTCGACGGCTCGATCGTGCTGTCGGTCGACGTCGCGTTCATCCTCATCTTCCTGGTGCTGACGTACGCGTTCGGCTTCTTCAGCAAGCTGCTCTTCTTCTTCCTGGTCGACATCGACGTGCTCTACGTGTTCCGCATCTCGCGGCACTTCACGACGCCGTTGTCCGATTCGTGGAAGCTGTTCGGCACGCTGATCGGTGTGTCGACGATCGTGCTGATGCTGATCGCGCTCTACATCTCGTTCGCGTTGCTGGTGAACCCGAGCGCGGGCCGCGCGGTGTTTCCCACGTCGGGCCCGATGTTCAAGCCGACGGTGCCGCCGCCGTCGGTCTGAGCAGCCACGCCAGCGCAGCGACGCGCAGCAGCTGCACCACGGTGCGAGCCCACTGCGAGGTCAGCAGCGAGCTCAAGTCAGAGTTGTCTCCCGCAGCGAGCGACCGATGCGCGGGCAGGTGCCACGCGAAGGTGATGGCGAAGTACGCCACGCCGAGCGCGACCACCGCGTGCAGCACGCCGAGCTGCAGCTCATCGCGAAACACGTAGAGCGCGAGCGTCGCGAGGAATGCCACGAATTCCCATGGCACGACCGCGAGGCCGATGCGCGAGTTGAACGACTGGTAGAGCGGCCCGAACGCGGAGCGGTCGACGGCTCCGAACTGCGGGTAGGTGACCGCGCCGAACATCACCATCGCACCGAGCAGGTACGCGTTGATGATCAGCGCGATGATCGTCGCCCAGCGGCTCACTGCGCCGGCATCATCTTGAACGCTTCACCGTCGTTGAGAATGACGGTGGTGCCGGTCTGCGTGAGCGGGCCCTCGCCGATGGCGAACGTCACCACGCGCGCCAGCGGAGCGCCGGCGAAGGTTCCGTGCACGTTCACCACGAGGTTGGTGCGACCGGCGGCACGCGCGTAGGAGAGGTCGAAGCTCTTTTCCTCGCCGGCCTTCACCGCGGCGTCGCGCAGCAGTGCGCCTTCGCCCTTGAGCGTGAGGCCGTCGATTCCCGAGACGTCGACCGACACGCCTTCGCCCGCGCGATCGAACTTGAGCGTCAGCTTCGCGCCCTCGGCGCGCAGCGCGGCGTCGATCGCCACCGGAGCACTCCGCTTGCCCTCGAGCGGGAGCGGCGCCGACACGTTCGACACCGCCGTCTCTTCAGGTTTCGTCTCGCCCTTGTGCGTGCACGAGGAGACCGCCACCACCAACACTGCGCCGAGAAGGATGGTTTTCATCAGTTGCCCGAGATGGAGATGTTGACGTTGTAGTCACCCGCGGTCGCACCGAAGCCGGTGAGCACGAGGATGTAGACCTGACCGGCCTGCGAGTTGAGCGAGATGCTCTCGGTGCCCGAGGTGTTGGCATCGGCCTGACCGACGACGCGGCCCTGCAGGTATGCAGTGATCGCCACGTCCTGAGTCGAGTTGCCAGTGAGCGTCATGGTGCCGCCCGTGCCGTTGAACACGTAGTACTGGTTCTGCTGCCACGAGTTGGGAGGGTTGCCGCCGCCGAGCTGAATGCTCCCGCTGAACGGCAGCGAGGTGGCGTCGGTGTACATGCCGTTCAAGCCGTTATCGCCGTTGCCGAAGTCGGTGGTGACCGCTCCGACGTTGTAGCGAGCGAGCAGCGTGTCGACCGCCGCCCCGTTGACGCCCTGCGCGCCCTTCAAGCCGGTGACGAACGACGCGAGCGTGGTCATCGCGAAGGTCTGCTTCTGGTGGCCGGTGAGCACGTCGTAGATGGGACCGAGGCCCGTCGCGACTTGATCGAACGGCTCGCCCGAGTTCGGCGTGTCGTAGAGATCGTAGAGCACGCGCAGCACGCTCGATTCCGAGAAGCCGCTGGGCTGCGGGTCGTCGGTCGGGTTCGGCTCGTTCTCGGTGTCGAAGCCGAAGGAGTGCAGCGTGCCTCCGCCCCAATTGCTGTCGGCGTACACGGTCTCGGGCAGCACCATCGACGCGACTGCGTTGCCCCACGCCTCACCGAACGCGATGCGCGGGTCGAGCACGTCGCCCGGGCCGTGACGGCCGCCAGGGCTGTCGGAGCGCGCGAGGTTCGCCTCGAAGAAGTGACCCCACTCGTGAACGATCACGTGGCTGTCGAACTCGTCGGTGTCGACCAGCGATTTTCCGAGCACGTAGATTTCGTTCTCCGACGGAGAGAAGTGCGACGTGCCGATCTGGCCCTGCGCCTTGTTGCCCGCCTGCGGCACGTTGTTGGGGCTCCAGTTCACCTTGAGCGGAGGGAAGGGCACCTGGCGCACCGCCATGAACGCGCGCGACGCGGTGAGCATCGAGTCGAGGATCGCGAACGGCGCCGCGGTGCGCGCGTTGGGGTCGAAGTCGGAACCCGTCCACCCCGCGGTGGCGCGCACGTCGAAGGTGGTCATCGACGTGGTGATGTTGCCGCCGATGGCCCAGGTCAGATCATTGTCGGTGTTGTCCTCGACCTGAATCGGCGGGCTCACCGTGCGCGAGAGCACGATGACGGTGATGGCCGAGGTGCCGCTCGGCGTGTAGCCGATGGAGTAGCGGCCATCTTCACCGGTGACGCCGTTGCCGATGGAGTTGTTGTTCTGCGCGACGATCACCACGGCGTTGCGCACGGGCTTGAACGTGCTCTGCGCGAACAACAGCGTGCCGGTGTCGGCGACCGGGTCGTAGAACGAACGCACGAACTCGTAGGTGACGAGGCCAGTGATGGTGTTGGTGCCGGTGGTGCCGCCGCCGGTGACGCCTCCGCCGAAGCCACCGCCGCCCGCTCCAGTACCGCCGCCGGCGCCTGTGCCGCCGCCGTTTCCCGTGCCGCCCGTGCAGCTGCCGAACTGGCAGCTCTGGCCCAGCACGCAGGTGTTGCAGACGTTGCCGCCGACGCCACAGGCGTTCTGCGCCGTGCCGACGTTGCAGCGACCGTCGGATCCACAACAACCGTTGCAGGTACTCGCCGAACAGTTCGGATCGATGGTGAAGCAGCTGCTCGCGAACATGCCCAGCGCGAGCAGCGCACTGATTCGAAGCGTCATGATTTGGATCTCCCCAGGGCCCGCGCGAACTGTCGCACTTTGTTTGCGAGCCCGCAGCACGTCTCATTCGCCGTCACGTGACGTCATCGGACGTCTGAAATGTTGTGTCCGAAAGGTCACGTCATTTTCCGGGGTTCGAAGTGGTGCGCGCTTTGCTCACCGTGCCCCACATGAATGCTCTCGCAATGCTGGTGGTGTCTTCGTTGGCTGCTTCTCCCTGGGAAACGAGCTGGTCGTCGAGCGCGGTCGCGACGTATTTCGATCGTGATCAACAGGCGGCGGTCGTGGTGTCGGTCGGCAGCTCGACCACCGACTCCGAGCGCGCGCTGATCACCGCGCTTCGTGCGAGCGGCCGGCTGCGGCTGGTGATGGGCGGCGAGAGCGTGCAGGTGAAGGCCGACGATCGAGATGAGGCGATCGTGAAGAAGACGGCACACCTGCCGATCGACCTCGTGCTCGTGCATCGCGTGTTTCCCGGGCAAGGCGAGATCGCGGTGGTCACCATCTACGATCGGAGCGGCAACGCGCTCGGCGCGATGAGCGCGACCGCCGGGCAACCGCTGGCCGTTCGCGAAGCGCGCACGGGCACCTCGGGTCGAGAAGCGGTGCAGGCGTCGCTGCGCGAGACCGTTCCTCCTCCTGCGCCTTCGACGGGCAGCGCACCAGTCGCTGCCGATCGCCGCATCACCGCCGCGGCCGGAGCGACCATCGATCTCAGCAACGGTCAGGTCGTCGCGACCTGGGTCGAGCTCTATCAGGGCGGAAAGCGGCTCTCGGGCAACCGCTTCTATTCGGCGATCGGTCGCGCGGATCTCGTGGCGAAGTACGACTCCCGGCGCACCACGAAGATCGGTCTCATGGCTGGCGGCGGCGCGGGTCTGCTCGTCGGTGGGCTGCTCGCGTACGCCGGCTTCGTGTTCACGCCCGGCTGCAGCGGGTTCGAGGCCTGTCCCGCGCGCACCGGCTTCATGGCGGCCGGTGGTGTGACGGGCACCGCAGGCCTCGTGTTGCTGATGGTCGGCGCGTTCCTCAACCCGCACCCTGTTGGGCCGGCTGAGGCGCTGCGGCTCGCCGACACGTTCAACCGCTCACTCACGATCTCCGTCGCGCCGCAGCCCGGAGGCGGCTCGGTCTCGATCGCGGGGCGGTTCTAAATGAGCGCGCTGATTCTTATCGCCGCGCTCGCAGCGACACCCGACGTCGACCCACTCGCGGAACTCGAGCGCCGTCAGCAAGAGGTGTTTCGTTCGCTCGCACCGTCGGTGGTGTTCATCGGCAACGGAGAAGCGATGGGCTCGGGCGTGGTGGTCGGCAGCGGCCTGGTGCTCACCGCCGAACACGTGGTGCACGGCGCCAACACGGTGAGCGTGGTGACCTTCGACGGCAAGCGCGTGAACGGCACGGTGCTGGAGCGCGCCGCCGACGACTTCGATCTCGCGCTGGTGCGCATTCCCATCGAGCCGCCCGTCGCCGTCCTCGCGCTGGAAACGCCGGTCGCGATCGGCAGCTGGGTCGGCGCCATCGGTCACGGCAAGGGCAGCGTGTGGAGCTTCAACGTCGGCATGGTCTCCAACGTGTACGAGGAGAATGACGGGAAGGGCGTGATCCAGACGCAGGTGCCGCTCAACCCGGGAAACTCCGGCGGGCCGCTGCTCGATCGGCGTGGCCGCGTGGTGGGCATCGTCACGTCTCGCGTCAACGGAGCCGAGTCGCTCAACTTCGCCATCGACGTTCGCCTCGCCGTGCGCGTGCTCGTCGGGCTGCGAGTGGACGCGAAGGTGTTGACGGTGCGCGCTCCGGCCGGTGTGCAGGTCTTCGTGGCGGGGAAGGGCGTGGGTTCGGGCCCGCTGGTCGTCGTGCCGCACCCCATTCAGGCGACGCGCGTGTACGCGGTGGTCGATGGGCAGCTGCGCGAACGGATCGTGACGCTGGCTGACCGTGAGATCGATCTCGGCAAGCCGCGCTGAGTTGGGCTAACTCGCGCCCCATGCAGCTCGTCAGCGTGAAGCAGGCTCTCTCGGGGCACCCTGCCGTTGGTTCGAAGGTCGAAGTGCGCGGCTGGGTGCGAACCCGCCGCGATTCGAAGGCGGGAATTTCGTTCATCGCGGTTTCGGACGGCGGCTGTTTCGACGCCGTGCAGCTGGTGGTGCCGAACACCCTGCCGAACTACGCCGATCAGATCTTGAAGCTCACCGCCGGCGCGTCGTTGTCGGCCACCGGCACGCTCGTCGCGTCGCAGGGCAAGGGCCAGGCGTTCGAGATTCAGGCCGAGAGCGTGACGGTGTTCGGGCTCGTCGATGATCCCGAGACGTACCCCATTCAGCCCAAGCAGCACTCGCTCGAGTTCCTGCGCGAGCAGGCGCACCTGCGCCCGCGCACCAACCTCTTCGGAGCGGTCACCCGCGTTCGTCACCACGCCGCGCAGGCGATTCACCGCTTCTTCCACGAAGAGGGCTTCTTCTGGGTCAACACGCCGATCGTCACCGCGAGTGACGCCGAGGGCGCCGGTCAGATGTTCCGCGTCAGCACGCTCGACATCGCGAATCTGCCGCGCACCGAGGCCGGGAAGATCGACTTCTCGAAGGACTTCTTCGGCAAGGAAGCGTTCCTCACCGTGTCGGGTCAGCTGAACGTCGAGGCGTTCTGTCTGGCGATGTCGAAGGTGTACACGTTTGGCCCCACGTTCCGCGCCGAGAACTCGAACACCACGCGGCACCTCGCCGAGTTCTGGATGATCGAGCCCGAGATCGCGTTCGCGAACTTGAACGACGACGCCAACCTCGCCGAGCGGTTCTTGAAGTACATCTTCAAGGCGATCCTCAACGAGCGCGGCGACGACCTGAAGTTCTTCGAGGAGCGCGTGCAGAAGGGCGTCACCGAGCGCCTCGAGAAGTTCGTCAACTCGAGCTTCGAGCGCATCGACTACGGCAACGCGATCGAGATCCTGAAGAACTCGAAGAAGAAGTTCGAGTACCAGGTCGAGTGGGGCAAGGACCTGCAGACCGAACACGAGCGCTTCCTCACCGAAGAGCACGTCGGTCGCCCGGTGGTCGTCATGAACTACCCGGAGCAGATCAAGGCGTTCTACATGCGCATGAACGACGACGGGAAGACGGTCGCGGCGATGGACGTGCTCGCTCCCGGCATCGGAGAGATCATCGGCGGCTCGCAGCGCGAAGAGCGCCTCGATCTGCTCGACGCGCGCATGAAGAAGATGGGCCTCGAGCCCTCGCACTACTGGTGGTACCGCGATCTGCGCCGCTACGGCTCGGTGCCGCACGCCGGCTTCGGGCTCGGGTTCGAGCGACTGATCGTCTACCTCTGCGGTCTCGCCAACATCCGCGACGCGATTCCGTACCCGCGCGTTCCGGGTTGGGCAGCGTTCTGATCGGCGCGGCGCATGGCTGACGAGCTCGAAGAAATTCTGCAGGAACTCGACGCGGGCGGAGAGGCTCCGGCCTATCTGCTCGTGGGCGAGGAGTTCCTCATCCGCAAGGCGGCGGAGCAGCTGATCGCCAAGCTCGTGCCCGGCGGCAACGCCGATCTCAACCTCGTCACCATGGACGTCGCGACGCCGAAGGAGGTGGCGTCCGAGCTCGCCACCATTCCGATGTTCGGCGGGCGCAAGGTGGTGTTCCTGCGCGATCCGGAATTTCTCGCTCCCAAGAAGGGGCGCCCGGACGCGTTGAATCGCGCGCGCGACGCGTGGAAGTCGAACCGCCGCAAGGAAGCCGCGCGCCGCGTGCTCGCCATCGCCGCTCGCGCCGGTTGGGGCCCGAAGGACATCGACCCCACCGTGAGCGGCGCGCCGAAGGCCGACGACTGGGACCGCGAGCTCGGCATTCCGCTCGCTGAAGCCGACATCAGCTTCCTCTCGGAGGTCTCGGCGTTCGCGATCGCCGAGAACCTCAGCGCGACGAGCGGCGACGACTCGGCGTTGATCGACTGGCTCGCGAAGAAGCCCGCGCGCGGTCAGGTGCTGGTGATCGCGGCGAGTGATTTCGATTCGAAGAACCCGCTGGTGAAGTCGATCAAGGACCGCGGCGCGGTGATGGAGTTCAAGGCCATCACCCGCCTCAAGGACTTCAAGGGCCAGCCGAGCGCCGAAGTGAAGGAAACGCTCGGCCAGTTCGCGGTCGAGACGCTCGCTCCGCACAAGAAGAAGCTCGGGCCCGGCGCGATGGAGCTGCTCGTCGATCGCGTGGGCGGCAACTTCCGCCTGCTGCAGAGCGAGCTCACCAAACTCGCGCTGTATTCAGACGCCGTCACCATCACGAAGAGCGAAGTCGATCTGCTCGTCGGTCACGCGCGCGAAGACGAATACTTCGAGCTCAGCGACGCGATTCAGAAGCGCAACTTCGACGGCGCGCGCAAGTACGTCGAAGACGTCGTGTCGCAGGGTGCGCACCCGCTGCAGCTGCTCTCGAGCGTCGCCTCGCTGATTCGCAACATGCTGCTCAACCTCGAGCGCATCAATCGACTGAGCGGCGGCAAGCTGCCGAAGAACTACAACGACTTTCAGGCGCGCGTGTTTCCCGGTCTCGAGGCCGAAGCGAAGGCCAGCAAGTCGAAGGTGCCGCACCCGTACGCTGCGTTCATGAGCGTGCAGTCGGCGATGGGGTACGGGCGTCAGGAGCTGCTCCGCGGCCTCGTCGCCTGTGCCGAGGCAGATCTCGCGCTCAAGCTCGGTGGTGACGTGCTGGTGCTCGAGCGCCTCCTGTGGACTCTCTGCGGCAAAGCGGCGGCCTGGGAATCACAGATGCACTTCATTCGCCGCGAGCAGGAGCGTTGATCGTGAACTCCCCGACGAAGAAGCCCTCGAAGACCCTGGTCACCTGTGCGCTGCCCTACGCGAATGGACCGATTCACCTCGGTCACATGGTGGAGCACATCCAGACCGACATCTTCGTGCGCTTCCTTCGTTCGCGTGGTGACGACGTCGCGTTCCTCTGCGCCGACGACACGCACGGCACGGCGATCGAACTCTCGGCCGAGAAGAAGGGCGTCTCCCCGGAGAAGTTCATCGAAGAGGTGTCGCTGGATCACCAGGCCGTCTTCAAGGACTTCGGCATCTCGTTCGACTTCTATTCGTCGACGAATTCGCCCGAGAACAAGCGCTACGCTGAGCTGATCTACGGGCGCGCGAAGGAAGCCGGCTTCATCGGTACGAAGGACATCGAGCAGGCGTACGACGAAGCGGCCGGCCGATTCCTCGCTGATCGGTTCATCAAGGGCGAGTGCCCGAACTGCGGCACGAAGGATCAATACGGTGACGCGTGCGAGAAGTGCCTCACCACCTACGGGCCGAAGGAGCTGAAGAACCCGTACAGCGTGATCTCCGGCAAGCCGCCGGTGTGGAAGAAGAGCACGCACCTCTTCTTCAAGCTGAGCCAGCACGAGGCGTTCCTGAAGAAGCAGCTCGCGGACCCCGCGTTCATGCATGCAGGCTTCGCTCAGCAGCTGCAGCAGTTCTTCGAGAAGGGTCTGGCCGACTGGGACATCTCTCGCGACGGGCCGTACTTCGGCTTCGCGATTCCCGGGGAGACCAACAAGTTCTTCTACGTCTGGCTCGACGCGCCCATTGGCTACATCTCGGCGGTCGAAGCGTGGAAGGGCAAGAAGGACGCAGCGCTCGAGTACTGGGCGAAGGACGCCGACGCGCGAATCATTCACTGCATTGGCAAGGACATCGTCTACTTCCACTGTCTGTTCTGGCCGTCGGTGCTCGAGGTCGCGCAACTGAAGAAGCCGGAGCACGTGCACATTCACGGTCACCTCACGGTGAACGGAGAAAAGATGTCGAAGTCGCGCGGCACGTTCATCAACGCGCGCCCGTACCTCGACCTGCTCGACCCCAACTACCTGCGCTTCTACTTCGCGTCGCTGCTCGGCGACGGGCCGGAAGATCTCGACTTCTCGCTCACCGAGTTCCGTCAGCGGGTGAACGCCGAGCTGGTGAACAACCTCGGCAACCTCGCCAACCGCACCTTGTCGCTCTTGAAGGACAAGACGCTCGCTGCTCCGAATGAAGCGGTCGGTGGCGTGTTGGTGCGCGAGGCGCTCGCGAAGGTGCCGGGCATCGCCGCAGCGTTCGAGCGGTTCGATTCGCGCGAGGCGATCAAGGCGGTGCTCGAGATCGGCTACGCGGCAAACCAGTTCCTCGCGAAGGCCGAGCCGTGGAAGACGGTGAAGAACGACCCCGCGGGCGCGAAGTCGGTGCTCAGCGAGGCCGCGGAGATCGTCTACCTGCTCACCGCGCTGCTCGACCCCGTGGTGCCGCAGCTGGCAGACAAGCTCGCGGGGCAGCTGGGCCGGAAGAAGCTGAGCTTCAAGGATCTCGCGACGGCGAAGTACCCGCTGCTCGATCGGAGCGTGCCGATCGGCGAGGCGTCTCCGATCATCGGTCGCATCGAAGAGGCCGTGGTCGCGAAGCTGATCATCGCGCCGCCCACGGAGAACGTCGTGAAGCCCGCGCCGTCGGCTTCGAAGGCCGAGGCTGTTCCTGCCCGTGAGATCGAGTTCGGTGAGTTCACGAAGGTGGCGCTCAAGGCGGGCAAGGTGCTCGGCGCGGAGAAGGTTCCGAAGGCCGACAAGCTGCTCAAGCTGAGCATCGATCTCGGCGAGGGCTCGCCGCGCACCATCGTGTCGGGCATCGCCGAGGCGTATCCCGCTCCGGAGTCGCTGCTCGGCAGAATGGTGGTGGTGGTCGCCAACCTGAAGCCGCGCGCGCTGAAGGGAATCGAGTCGCGCGGCATGGTGTTGACGTCTGGCGCCGGCGGGAAGGATCTCATCCTGCTCGACGCGGGCAACGTCGCCCCAGGCACCGAGGTGAAGTGACGTGAACGCGGCTCTCGAACGCGCGCTGGTGACGCTCGAGAACGAGAAGAACATCGCGATCCGCGCGGAAGTGGCCGATTCGATCTGCGAGCTCGCGTTCGAAGCCCCGGTCGAAGCGCGCCCGGAGTTCGGCCCGGCCGTGGTGCGCCTCCTGGCCGACAAGCAAGACGAGGTGCGCTGCGCGGGTCTCGCGCTGGCGTCTGAAGTGCTGGCGCCGATCGAAGCGCGCGACGTGTTGAGCAGACATCTGAACGACGCGGTCGCGCGTGTGCGCGTCGAGGCGGCGGGACGACTCGCCGATCTCGCGTTGCCCGAGTCGCGCGGAGCCCTCGCCGCGGCGCTCAATGACCAATCGCTCGCCGTTCGCTTCGAGGCAGCGCGCGGCATGGTCGCGCTGGAGCACGCCGCCGGCTTCGAGGTGCTCGTCGAGGCGCTGCAAGACCCAGAGCTGCGGTATCGCGCTGCGGCTGCGCTCGCACAGCTCGGAAAGAAGGAAGCCGTCGAGCCGTTGCGCAAGGCGTTCCGCGGGTGGTTCATGCCCGCGTTCGATCGCACGCAGATGGCTGGTGCGCTCGCTGTGCTCGGCGACTCAGAAGGCCTCGAGCATCTCTACAAGCGGCTCGGGAAGAAGTTCGCGATCGATCGCCCGATGGCCGTCGAGCTGCTCGGCGAGGTGAAGCCGCCCGACGCGAAGGCGCGGCTGCTTCAAATCCTCGTCGACCGCGATGATCCCGCGCGCGGAACTTCGGCACGTGCGCTGGGTCGCCTGGGCGATCTCACCGCCGAACCGCCGCTGACTGCGTTGCTGAACGACACGACGGTGATTGACGACGTTCGGCTCGACGCGGCTGAAGGGTTGCTGCTGCTCGGCAGCGATTCGGCGCGAGAACGGGTGAAGGCCACGAAGCTCGCGGACAAAGAAGCGGCCGCTGAGCTCGACGTGATGATTCGCGAATACGAAGACGTCAGCTCCGCGCTGAAACGCTGAACAGCAGCACCGCCGCGAGCCCGAACACCACCGAGGCGATGATCGCGGGGAGCCCGACAAAGGCCGCCGTGTAGCCACTGCCAACCGCGATCGACGCCATCAGCGCGCCGCCTGCTCGCTGCTGCGACGGGGAAGGATCAGAGGGGGAGGTGGCCATATGCGCGTCAGACCCACAGCACCGAAACCGTGTGCAAGATTCGAAACGTGAAGCTCATCGACTCCCACTGCCACCTCGAAACGAAGGATTTTCCGGTCACGGGCGAGGTGATCGAGCGCGCGAAGGCTGCCGGCGTCGTTCACGCGGTGGTGGTCGGCCTGATGCAGAAGCCCGGTGATTTCGGGCACGCGCTGGCCGCCGCTCGTGAGCACCCTGACTTCCTGACGCCCACCATCGGCGTTCATCCCCACGACGCCGCGGCTGCGACTGACGCCGATTGGGCCGAGCTGGAACGCCTCGCTGCGCTCCCCGAGGTGAAGGCGGTCGGCGAGACGGGCCTCGACTTCTATTACGACCATTCACCACGCGACGTGCAGGCCGCGAAGTTCCGTTTTCAGTGCCAGCTCGCGAAGAAGGTGAACAAGCCCATCGTGATTCACGTGCGCGATGCGCATGAACAGTGCGCGGAGATCCTCGAGAGCGAAGGCATGCGCAGTGGAATGATCCACTGCTTCACCGGTGATCTCGCCGCCGCACGCAAGTACCTCGACCTCGGCTTCTTCCTCTCGATCTCCGGAGTGGTCACCTACAAGAAGGTCGAAGCGCTGCAGGAAGCAGTGAAGTTCGCGCCGCTCGATCGCTTGATGGTCGAGACCGATTCTCCGTACCTCTCGCCGGCGCCGTTCCGCGGCAAGTGGCCCAACGAGCCGATGCGCGTGGCGGAGACCGCGAAGAAGGTCGCCGAGCTGCACGGCCGCGACGCCGACGAAGTGGCGCTGATCTGCGCGAAGAACACCGCGTCGCTGCTGGGCCTCTCGCTCCCACTCTGACGATGCCCACGCTCCCTCCGAAGCCGGACCTCGCTGCTTTCCAGACCTACGTTCGAGCGCTCGAGGTCGAGCGCGGCTTCGATCGACAGACGCCGATCGAGAAGTGCCTTCTGCTCGGCGAAGAGGTTGGCGAACTCTTCAAGTCAGTCCGCAAAGCGCAAGGGCTCGCGACCGACACCCAGACCGACGTGAGCCCCGTGGCCGAAGAACTCGCCGACGTCTTCATTCTGCTGCTCAGCGTCGCCAACCGGCACGGAGTCGATCTCGAGCAGGCGTTTCGCGCCAAAGAAGTGAAGAACCATTCCCGGAGCTGGAAATGACCGACCTCGACACCATTCTTGCGCAGCTCGACGAAGAGCCCTGGAACGCCGACGACCTCATCGAGCCGCTCAGTGCCGCGCAGAAGAAGGCGCTGCACGCCGAGTTGCTGAAGCGCGCGAAGTCGGCGCCCACCTCGAGCATCGTGTGCGGACTGGCGCAGTTCCCCGACGACAAGAGCGTCAGCGCGCTGGAAGCAGTGCTGCGCATGAAGGACCGCGGAGGCGTGCACGCCGAAGTCCCCAGCGCGCTGTCAGACATCATCGAGGCGGGGAACAAGAAGGCGCTGGCGCCCCTGCAGAAGTTGCTCGATCACAAAGACCCGTCGGTGGTGCGCGAGGCGATCGAAGCGCTCCCTGAGTCGCGCGAGACGACGAAGCTCGTCCTCGAGCGTTTCGACGTCTTCACGAAGACCAACGACGACCTCGTGGTGCTCAACGCGGTCGAGAAGCTCGAGCCTGAACTCGCCGATGACGACGACGTGCGCGACGCCTTCGTCCGCAATTGGGACTTCGCGCTGCGCAAGAAGCACAACACCCTGATGGCTTCGAACGCGATCTTCGACGCGCTCATCGAACATCGCTCCGATGACCCGAAAGCGCGTGAAGCGTTCGCAGCCGCGGCAGCCCACAAGGCCGAGTACGCGCAGGTTCGCGGCTACGCGGCGCTCGCGCTCAGCGGGGTCGACGTCGCCACCAACAAGGCCGCGCTCAAGAAGCTGAAGCTGCAGGACATCTCGTCGCGCTCGTTGCGCTCGAGCGCGCTGAAGGAACTCTGACTACTCCGTCGACTTCGGAGTCAGCTGGCGCGCGATGACGTCGAAGTCGCGTTCGACGTTCGGCATCTCGGTGAGCAGCGACTCTGGCTCGAACACGAAGTCGGCCTGGGGCAGGGTGAGCATCGGCTGAATCGCCGGCTCGCCCTTCTTTTCCTGGTACTGCGCGTAGATCACGCGGCCGCGCTCGAACTGCAGGTAGCCCTCTTGCGGCCCGTTGCGGATGACGAGACGGCCCGACTTGCGCGCCTTGCCGAGCACCTTCGACAGCTCGACCGGCGCGAGCTCGTCGAAGCTCCCGCGCACCACGTGACCCAGGCCGCCGTGCTCGATGCGATCGAAGTACGCGGTGCGCAGCGTTTGGGCCGCATCATCAGGGCTCAAAGGTAGCGGAATGAAGCCGCTGGTGCCCGCCTGCACCAGGCGCTCCTTGCTCTGCGGGTCGGTGGGATCACCCAACACCAGCACCGGCAGCGAAGAGCTTTCGGGGCGCGCGCGAATGAACTGCACCAACGCCACGATGTCGGCGACGCCGTAACCCAGGCCCACCGCGACGGTGTCAGCCTCGTTCGAGAGCACCGCGTCGATCACGCCGTCGAGCTTGATGACGGTCTGCACCACCAGCCCGATCTTCCCGAGCGAGTCGATCAGATCGGTGCGCACCGCTTCGTCGGTGTCGGCGATGAAGATCTGCCGGCCGTCCTGCTCGACGCGCTGACGCAGAATGTCTCCGCTCTGCAGCACGTTGAGCGCGTCGACGACGTTGGGGTCGAACAGCACGCCCGCCTGCTCGCGCATCATCGCGATGGCTTCCTGCTTGCCCATCACGTGGCCCTGCACGTTGAACGGGTTGCGCGTGAGATCGAAGAACGCGTCGACCGCCGAGATGATGCGTGCGCCGGCGGTGATGTCTTCGCCCTTCACGCCCTGCGGCACGCCCGAGCCGTCCCACGCTTCGTAGAGCTGCGCGAGCACGGTGTTCACGCCGCCCGGCAGGTGCACGGTCTCGAACAGCTTCACCGGCGCGCGCGCGTAGCGCTTCGCTTCGGCCTTCGCCTCGGCGTTGCTGACGATCAACGGGAGCGTGAGGTGCCGTTCGGGCTTCTTGCCCAGATCGTGCAGGTACGCGGCGATCGAGGTGTGCGCCACGTCGCGCGGCTGCAGACCCATGCGTCGCGCGATGAGCTGCGACTGCCGCGCGATCTGCGCCGAGTGGCCGCGGAATTCCTTGCGCGGCATCTCGATGAGCCCGACGAGGATGTTGAGCGTCTCGACGAAGTCGTTCTCGCCGATGGTGCCGCGCACGGCTCCGAGGGCTTCGCGCAGCTGCGTGGGGTTGATGCGGCTCGATGACTTGCCCGAACCGCTCACGCTGCGGCTGTCGACCACTCGCGAATCGCCCGAGCCGTCGTACGCGCCCGCCAGCTTCCGCGCGTCCTGCTGCATCGAAGCGCCGCTCTGCATCTGCTGAAACGCGGTGTGATCGCCGTAGTAGTGCTTCTTGATCGCCGCCTGAATCGCGCTGCGCACGCCGACGTACGGAAACACTTCCGTCATGTCGGTGACGATCGCGATCTCCTTCACCAACGCCTCGTTCTGAGGCTCGGCCATCACGATCGACAACACCTTGCGCTCGGGGTCGTAGGCGATGGGCAGGAAGTCCTGCTTCTCGGCCATGCGCACCGGCACCTTGTCGAGCACGTCGGTGCCGATCTTCACCTGCGCGAGCTTCTCGGCTGAGACGAAGCGGGTCTTGAACTCCGCCGCGAGGAATCGCAGCAGCGGGCCTTCCTGCATCAGGCCGAGCTCGACGAGGCAGTCACCGAGGCGATGCCCGGTGATCTTCTGATGCGACAAGGCCTGATCGACGGCTTCCGCCGAGACCAGACCTGCTTCGATCAGTCGCTCGCCGAGACGCTTCGCTGCCATGGATCAGGGGTTCGGCGTCTCGCCAGCAGGCGCAGGAGCAGGAACCGCCGCAGCCGCTTCAGCCGCGGGCTTCTCGTCACCGGGAACGAGCGCAGTGAACGGCTTGAACGCCAGGCCTTCGGGCAGTGAGGGGTCGCGCTTGGGCTCCGGCGGGCCGCTCTTGTGCTCGACCTTCGGCTTCTGCTCACGCGGAGGCTTCGGCGCGCGCGGCGGGCGATCTTCACGCTTCTCGTGACGCTCACGCTCGGGCTTCGGCGGCGGAGCGTGTCCGTGATCAGCCAGCACCGCCTTCTCGAGGTGCGCGACGAAGGTGTCGAGAGCCTGCGCGAGCTGCGGGTTCTGCAGCAGCCGCTCGAGGCGCTTGCTCAAGCGCACCTTCAATTCCTGGTGCTCCTTCTCGGCGCGAGCAGGCGCAGCGGCCGCGACAGGCGCCGGAGGCACCCACGCGAACTCGGCCGCGTCGATGGGCCCGGGATCGAGCCGCTCGAGCTGGTCGATCACCAGCTGCGTCTTGCCGTGGAACGTGCCGACCTTGCCCTTCACGAGCAGGTAGTCGTCGTTGCTGAACGCGGTGTCGGCGTTGTTCACGTTGTCGAACACGCGCCCATCGATCTCACCGGTGCGATCGACCAGCAGCAGCGACAGGTACGGCTTTCCGCCACGGCTCTGGTGCTTTTCCTTGCTGATCGCTCGGAAGACGGTGTGGATCACTTCACCGACCTTCGCGTCCTTCGCGTAGATCTTCCGGATACGTTCTGAATTCGCTTCGCTGTTTTCAGTCTGGCTCAAGGCCGTGCGACACTACCCCTTCGCACCCCAACAGGAACACTTCGAATGATCGCCCTCGCACTGCTCACCTCGCTGACCCTTCAGGCCGAACCGCGCTGGGAACTCGCCGCTGATCCTCCGGGCGTGAAGGTCTACCGCCGCGACAAAGAAGGTTCCGACGTGAAGGAGATGAAGGCCATCGGCCTCATCGACGGCTCTCCGAAAGAAGTGTGGGACGTGGTTCGCGATCTCGAGAACTACCCCACGCAGATGCCGTACACCGCCGAGGTGAAGGTGCTCTCGCGCACCGAGGGCGACAAGGAAGTGTGGTTCTACTCGCGCCTCAACACGCCGCTGGTGAGCGAGCGCGACTACGTGATCATCTTGAAGGACGAGAGCGATTGGAAAGAGGACCTGAAGGGTTTCTACAAGGTCACCTGGACCGCCGCGCCCGAGAAGGACACCGACGAGAAGGTCGCCCTCAAGAAAGACGTGGTGCGCGTGCGCATCAACGACGGCTACTGGCTGCTCGAACCGCGCGAAGAGGGCAAGAAGACCTTCGCCACCTATTACGTGTTCACCAACCCGGGCGGCTCGATCCCCACGTTCATCATCAACAAGGCGAACGGCATGGCGGTGCCCAAGGTGTTCGACGCGATCAAGGAGACGGTCGCCAAGAAGCGGAAGGAAAAGAAGTAACTACTGGCTGCCGTCCATCACCAGCACCAGCTCGTTGTTCTTCGCCTTCGTCAGACACGAGCGCAGCGTCTTCAGTCCACGTTCCAGTTCTTCGCGGGTGTCGTCGGCGTAGTCGGCGGCATCCGCGAGCACTTTGGGGCTCAACCCCTGAAGCACGCGCGGCCAGTTGGTCTTGAGTTCGGCGAGGATCGACTTGCACACCGCAGGTGACCACCGCGTCCGGATCGGCCAGTCACTCACCGAGCGGCGCACGTCTTTGGCCCACGGGAAGTAGAGGTTGTCGGCGCCCCAGTGCTTCGCGAGCAGCGGGAGCCCGATCGCCTTGAGCGCGCGGTTCCAGCAGCCGTCGCCACCCTTCGGCATGCCGTAGGTCATCACCACTTCGATCACGTCGAGGCGCTTGCCGAGCGCGCACGAGACCACCTCGACGAGACGGCCGTACTCGTACGCGTGTTCCTTGTTCGGAGCGCCGTCGAGGATCTCCTGAAGCAGCGCAGCGGGCTCGCCGAGGTCTTCGTCTTCGAAGAAATCAGCCAGCTCGTCGCGAAACGCCTTCGGTGCTTTCGAGAGCACCTTCGACGCCTTCAACTTCGAGCCGACCAGCTGCTCGAGAGCACCGGGCGGCACCGACATCACGAACACGAAGCGCTCTGACATGAGCGCGAGGTTCTAGCCCGGGCGCGTGATGGTGAACGCCACGATGCGGTGATCAGAACCGCCGTCGCGACCGACGTGCATGTTGGTGAGCTTCGCGCCGCGCGTCATTTCCCAGTCGATGCGGCCGTTGGCGTGCTTCTTCAGACCCGCGCGAGCCGCGAGCCACGACGGAGAACCCGGACCACCCGTGCGCGCGCCTTCGTTCCAGTCGCCGCCGATGAGCACCGCGTCCTTGCTGCGCGAGGCGTGACCCAGGAGTCGACGCGTGAGCGACTGGTACGACTTGATGCGATCGGCGCCACCGCGCGGCACGCCGTTCACCCAATCGATGCCCGGAGGCGCGTGCACCGACACCACGCGCAGCCAACCCGCGATCTGCACCGACGTCGCGGCGCGCGGCTGGGCAGGGCGCTTGTGAATGTTGGTCCACCCCGTGGCCGCTTCGATCGACTTCGGGTTCCTGGTCATGATCGAGTCGCGCACCAGCACGCCCGTCTCGCCGTGATCCTTCGACCCGCGGAAGGTGATCAGCTTGTACCCGGGGATCTTCGAGAGCACCTGGTCGTAGCCGCTGATCTCCTGCACCTGCATGAAGTCGAGCTTCCGGTTCTTCAGGAAGTCGGTGACCACCTTCTTCACCACCTGCGGGTCGCGGTCGATCTTGCAGTTGTAGGTCGCGCCGCGCATCGTCTTCGGCGTCTCGGTGCCGGGAGCTCCAGGCTTCGGCAGGTTCAGCATCGAGGCCATCTTCCCGCCGACCTGGCCTTTGGGGTCTTCCCAGCCGTGGTCCTTCTTCCAGCCGATCACCGCGGCGCGCGTGGCCTTGTCGAAGGTCTCGTCGACCGGGCCCTTCAGGTCGCCGGACGCCTTGAGCTTCTTTTCGAGAGCGAGAACGCGATTTCCAGTCGAGCCGATACGGAGAGTCATGCCCGGTTGTCGAACCGGCGCCCCTCGCGTCACCCGAGAGAACCTGAAAGGGCTTTGACAGAAACGGCGAAATTCGAATTTCAGCGCCGGCGCTGAGCGTTGGTGGTGATGCGGATGAGGATCACCGCCACCAGGATCACGATGCCCACGCCCGCGGCCTGCAGCTCGAGCTCACCGCGCTGACGGCCCTTGTAGATGAGCACGAAGGCCGCGATCGACCCGGCGCACGCCAGCAACACCCAGCGCACGAACGGGTTGGCAAGGGCCGACGGTTTCTTCGCCTCGACGATCAAGCCGGGGAGCTTCGAGGCCTTCACCCACGCCGACTCGTCTTCACGCTTCACTTCGTCGTCGGCGTCGACGAGGCCGGTGCGCGCGGCTTCGTTCAGGTGCGCGCGCGACTCGAAGGTCAGCTCGCCGTCTTTGGTGCGCACCGTGTATTTCACGCGCTCAATTCCAAACAGATCTGCTCGGCGATGCGAAGCCCGTCGATGCCCGACGAGACGATTCCCCCCGCGTAGCCCGCGCCTTCGCCACCCGGGTACAGCCCCTTCATCGACACCGACTGCAGCTGCTCGTTCCGCGTGATGCGCAGCGGAGTCGAAGTTCGCGCCTCGATGCCGATCAGCGTGCCCTCGTCGGTCGTGAAGCCCTTCATCTTGCGATCGAACGTCTTGATCGCCTGCTTGAGCGAAGTGGTCAGCCACGCCGGAAACAGCCGGTTGAGATCGACGTGCGCCAGCGCCGGCCGGTACGTCGTGCCACCCGGCTGCTTCTTCACACGGCCCGCGAGGTAGTCGGGGATCGACTGCGCCGGCGCCGAGAACTTCCCGCCGCCCAGCTCGTAGGCCTTCGTTTCCCAGTGACGCTGAAAGGCGATGCCAGCGAGTGGCCCGTGAAAGCCTTCGCGCGCGTAGTCCTCGACGGTGACGCTCACCACGATGCCGGCGTTCGCGTACTTCGAGTTGCGGTGCGAGTTCGACATGCCGTTGGTGCACTGCATGCCGTCTTCGGTCGGAGTGGGCACCACGATGCCGCCCGGACACATGCAGAACGAATACACGCCGCGCACGTCGCCATCGACCGAGAGGTTCTCGGCGAGCTTGTAGTCAGCGGGCGGCAGCTTCGGGTTGCCGGCCACCTTGTCGCCGTACTGAATCTCGTTGATCAGCAGCTGCGGGTGTTCTGCGCGGAAGCCGATGGCGAACGGCTTGGGCTCGACGAACACGTGCTCGTTGGTGGCGAAGCGCTCGAACAACTCGCGCGCGCTGTTCCCCGGAGCGAGGATCACGCGATCACTCTCGAGCACGCTGCCGTCGGCCAGCCGCACTCCGGTGACGTGTCCGTCCTTGTGCACGATGTCTTCGACGCGCGTCTCGAACCGCACCTCGACGCCCATCTGCTGCAGGTCCTTCCTCATCCGCTCGACCGAGAGCGGCAGGAGATCGCTGCCGATGTGCGGCTTGCCCTGAATCAGAATGCGATCGGGCGCCCCGTACTTCGCGAAGGTCTCGATCACCTTGCGCACCGAGGGGTGGTTGATGCGCGTGCTCAGCTTTCCGTCGGTGTACGCGCCCGCGCCGCCCTCGCCGAAGCTCATGTTGCTCTCGGGCTTCAGCGTTCCATCGCGCATCAACTTCGCGACGTCCTTGCGGCGCTCGATCACGTCGCGACCCCGGTCGAGGAGGATCGACTTCACTCCGCGCTGCGCCAGCTCGAGCGCGCAGAACAAGCCGGTCGGGCCCATGCCCACGATGATCGGCTTCTGCTCGGGTTGACGCTTCACCGGCTGCGGAGGCACCGGCGGTGCTTCGACCTCGCTCACGTCGGGAGGAATGGTGCGCGGCGCCTTGCCCTTCGCGAACTCGACCTCGACCGTGTGGATGTAGCGGGGGCTGTTCTTCTTCCGCGCGTCGAGCACCGAACGAACGATGCGCACCGACTCCAGATCAGAAGGAGTGACGCCCAGCTTCTCCGCCGCCTTCTTGCCGAGCAGCGTTTCGGGCTCGTCCAGCCACAGCGCGAGGTTGTTGACTCGAAAGCTCGCCAAAGTGAGGGCGCGCTTAGCACTTGCTGAGCTGCTTCCCAGCCTTCGCGTGAAGTGCGTATTCGCCTTCGCAGTGACGCACTCTGACGTTGGTTAACATGGCTAAACCACAGGCGAAAAGCAGCGTCACATCTCTGGCACGCAGCGTGCTCTACGTCCGCCCACCATGAGCACCGATAAGAAGGGTACGAAGATTCTCGCCCGCACGTTCTTTGCCCAGCTCCGCGCTGGTGGTTACACTCCGAACCAGATTTTGGATATCGCCACCGAGCTCATCGACCTGGTCACGACGGACCTGAAGGAAGTGAAGCCGGTTGAAGGTGCGACCCCGGAAAACCGGGCGAACGCCTGAGGCAACGGATGCAAACCCGCACCGGTTGCTCCGACTTTCCGGCCAGGCGCCGGGAACGGAGAACCGAAGCGGGCGAGCAATAAACCGAGCGGACTGGTTCCGCTGGTTGCAGTGAGGAAGCCCGGCCCAGCGCCGGGCTTTGTTTTTGCGGGATCAGGGCGCTGCGTTGGCAGCTGCGCGCCGCGAGCGCTGACGAGAGATGGCCGCTCCCGCGCACACCACCAACAGCCCCAACGTCATCGCCGAGAAGACGTACGACTCGGTCCACGTGGTGGTGAAGAGCCAGGTGCCGAGCGCGCCCAGGCCGAAGATCGCGTCGAGCCAGATGGGCTTCTTCTGCTCGTGCATCAGCGCGCCGCCGAAGAAGGTGAGGGGCACTCCGAACATCACCTGCCGTTCGATCGCGTCGAGGCTCGAGAAGATCGTGCCGGCGTTGTGCACCAGCACCGCGGCGAAGATCACGATGGTGCCGATCGCCAGCACCAGCACGCCCGCGGCCGCGATGTCCTTGGTCAGCTTCGCCTTCTCGTCGAACTGCTGAATCGCGAGATCGACGAGCTGCTCGAGCGCGGAGTTCAGCATCTCGGCGAACAGCACCAGCAGCACGCAGAAGATCAGAATCACCTTCTCGGCGAGCCCCAGCGCGATGCCGCTGCCGACCAGGCCGACCAGCAGCCCCGCGATGATGTGCATGCGCATGTTGCGCTGGTGCACCACGGTGTGAATGAGCCCGTTCCACGCGTAGAGCACCGACCGGTAGAACGTCGTCGGCGGGTGCTTGCTCTGGAACGGGGGCGGCGGCGCAGACATCGCGAGGCCACTGGTAGCACTGCCCGTCAGGCGAAAAAAGGCGCGCACGTCAGCGGCCCTCGTCAGCGAACAGGTGCGCCGGTTCGTGATTCGGGGCGCGAAAGCGTTTCTCGTTTCACGTCAACGCCAGGCGGTTCAACACCCCGCATAGACACTTGCCTTGAAAGCAAGCAACGAAGCCGGCCTGAAAAGCCGGAGCGATAGCTCAGACTGGTAGAGCAAGAGATCGTCAATCTCTGTGTCGAAGGTTCGAATCCTTCTCGCCCCACCCGAGGGGCTGTCGCGGTGAGCTGGTGTGAACACGCGCAGCTGCGTGCAACGTGTCGTCTTCGATCGCAGTCACCGCGTCGCCACCTCGCTCGTCATGGAGTCCGCGACACAGTCACTCGAACCGAACGCGACATCGACCACGTGGAGGCCGGTCAGCAGTCAGGACCAACGTGAACCGCTCGTGAGCCGCGACAGCTCTTCACCATCTTTCTCGGCGCGCCCCAGGTCGCGCCTCAGAAGCAGAAGAACAGCAGCAGCACGCAGCACCGAAAGGAGCGAAACCAATGAAGCTCGAAATCCTGCACAACGAACGCGGTTTCCTCGTCGAGGACGGCCGTCCCATCAAGTACCTCGCCCCCGGTATCCACACGGTGTGGGCGCTCTTCAAGCAGGTGCGCGTCGAGAAGCTCGCGACGACCAACCTGCTCGCCGAGCTCGATGAGAAGCGGCTGGCGCTGGTGCCTTCGGAAGATCTGCAGATCGTCACGCTCGCGCAGCATGAGCGTGCGCTCGTCACTCGCCGCGGCAAGCCGGTTCACTGGCTGGGCGCGGGCGTCCACCAGGTGTGGACGGTCGAGCGCAACGTCGATCGCGCGAGCGGTGCGGTCACGCCGCTGATCAAGGTCGAGGTGTACGACACGAGCGCGATCGAGGCGAAGGTGCTCACTCCCGATGTGGCGGCGCTCGCGAAGGCGCGTGCTGACTACGTCGAGCTCACTGCTCCCGCGGGCCACGTGGCCGTGCGGTACGTCGATGGACGGCTCGATGCCGTGCTCCCGGCGGGCCGTCACGCAGCGTGGAACACCCTGCGCACCGTGGGCCTCAGCCTGATCGACCTCCGTGAGCGCGTGCTCGCGGTGGCGGGTCAGGAGGTCATGACGAAGGACCGCGTCACGCTGCGTCTGAACCTCAGCGCGACGTTCAAGGTGAAGGACGCCGAGCGACTGGCAGTCGTGGCTCGTGCTCCGGACGACGTCGTGTACCTGGCGATGCAGCTGGCGGCGCGTGAAGCAGTCACCACGCGGACGCTCGACGAGCTGCTGGCGGCGCGTGACGAGCTGGTGAACGTCATGCTGCCGGCTGTGCGTGGCCGCGCCGAAGGGGTCGGGCTCGAGCTGATCGAGCTCGGCGTCAAGGACGTGGTGCTGCCGGGCGAAATGAAGGAGCTCCTGAACAAGGTGATTCAGGCTCAGAAGGAAGCGGAAGCGAACGTCATCCTGCGTCGTGAGGAGACGGCCGCCACGCGGAGCCTGGCTCAGACTGCGAAGGTCCTGAGCGAGAACCCGCTGCTCGTCCGCCTGAAGGAACTCGAGGCGTACAAGGAGCTGGCCGCGAAGGTCGGCAAGGTCAATCTGGTCCTGGGGGAAGGAGCCCTGGACAAGCTCGGCCTGAAGAGCTGATTCATTCGAAGTGATCGAGGGGGAGCGGCCAGGTGTCGCTCCCCTTCGTCGTTTCCGTGCCGTTTTGGAGTAAGCGCAGTCCTCCGATGCGCTCCTTCGCACTGCTCACGCTGATCAGCTCCGTGGTGTTGGCGCAGCCGGGTTCGTGGGTCGACGACTGCGGCCTCGAGCCGCCCGGGTCGGTGCCCTTCGTCGCCGTGCCGCGCAAGACGTGGGAGCCGCTCGTCACGCCGAGCACGCCGCCGGTGGTGAGCCCCATGGTCTACGCGCCGCGCTTCGGTGGTGCGCCGGTCACACACGTGCGCGGGCAAGGCGCGCTGGCGGGCAAGGTCATCTATCTCTCGCCGGGCCACGGCTTCACGTGGGACGTCGTCAACGCGAACTGGCGCACGCAGCGGCCGACCACCAACGCCATCGTCGAAGATCTCGTCAGCATCGAGACGCTGAGCCAGTTCCTCGTGCCGATGCTGCTGAACGCGGGCGCGCGCGTGGTGCCGGTGCGCGAGCTCGACCTCAACACCAACCTGGTGATCGTCGACAACGCGGGGCCGGGGTACGTCGAGCAGGGCGCGGGTTTTTCGGACTCTTCTGCTCTGGCGTGGGCGCCGCCGAGCCTGCCCATGAACGGCTCGACCGAGCCTTTCGCGAACGCGATGGCGAACCGGTTGATGACTGCGGCGGCCACCAACACCGCGAGCTGCACCTTCACGGCGACCATTCCGGTCAGCGGCTACTACGACGTCTCGGTCGCCTACTCGCAGTTCTCGGCGCGCATTCAAGACGCGCACTACGTCGTGCGGCACGCCGGCGGTGAGACGCATTTCCGGGTGAACCAGCAGCGGCACGGCGGCACGTGGGAGCTGCTCGGAAAGTTCTACTTCCGCGCGGGCGGCACGGCGCAGGTCGTGGTGCAGAACGACACCGTGCTCGGCAGCGGAGGCTCGATCAGCAACGTCTCGTGCGACGCGGTGAAGTTCGGCGGCGGCATGGGCGTGATCGATCGCGGCGGTGGCGTCTCGGGCCGCCCGCACTTCGAAGAATCAGCGCGGTACCAGGCGCAGTGGGCGGGGGCTCCGGCGTCGGTGTGGGCTCCGTCGGCGAATACGCCCGGCGACGATCGCAACAACGACGTCGGAACGCGCTCGCGCTTCGCGGCGTGGTTCCACGAGACCGGCGAAGACGCGATCTACGTCGCGTGGCACACCAACGCCTTCAACGCGTCGGCGGTCGGAACCAACACCTATGTCTACGGACCGAACCCTCCCGACGGCACGCTGAATTTCACCGGTGTCGACGGCGGCTTGCAGCTCGCGAACCTCGTGCACGGCGAGTTGGTGAACGACATCAAGCAGGACGCAGGGTGGAACCAGCCGACGTGGCGCGATCGTGGCGTGAACTCGGCGTACTTCGGTGAGCTCAACCCGTCGAACAATGGCGAGACGCCGTCGATCTTGATCGAGGTCGCGTTTCACGACGCGGCGGCCGACGCGCTCCACTTGAAGGAGCCGTACTTCCGGTACCTCGCCACGCGCGCGATCGCGCAGGGCATCATCAAATTCTACGCCGCGAAAGATGGCGTGGCGGTGCGCTTGCCGCCCGAGCCCCCGACGCACGTGGCGGCCGTGAATCAGGGCAACGGTGAAGCGGTGATCCGCTGGAGAGCTCCCGGCACTGACTCGCAGAACGTTCGCGGGCAGGCGGCGACCGGCTACCGGTTGTATTCGAGCGACGACGGCCTCGCGTGGGACGACGGAGTCGACGTCACGGCCACCAACGCGCGCGTGCCGATTCCCGCCAGTGCCGCGAAATACTTCCGCGTTTCGTCGCTCAACGCAGGCGGCGAGTCGTTCCCGTCGGTCGTCGTCGGCGTTCGTGCTCCAGTCGCGGGAAAGCCATTGGTGCTGCTGGTGAACGGCTTCGATCGGTTCGAGGCGGCCATCGGTCAGACCGAGACGTTCGCTGCGAAGTACGCGCTGGGCGACGTGCTTCGCATCTTCGTCTCGAAGATGAATGACGGCACCGCGGCGCGCATCACCGGTGAGTCGCTCGACGCGAATCAGGTGGGCTTCGACACGGCGGAATCGGACGCGGTGACGAGCGGCGACGTGCCGGTGAGCCCGTATCAATTGCTGACGTGGTTCGTCGGGCGCGGCCAGCAGGGCGGGGCGACGCTGACGTCCGCGGAGCGCATGGTGATCTCCGATTTCCGCACCCGAAATCTGCCGGTGTTCTTCACCGGCGCGGCGACGAACGACGCGGCGCTGCTCACCGCGTTGAACGGCGTGGCTTCGGCGACTCCGGGCAGCAACAGCGTCGATGGTCTGGGGCCGCTGATGGGCGTCACCACGCTCACGCTCGACGACGGGACCAACGGCTCGTTCGATACGGGCGTTCCTCCGGCGCTGACTCCGAGCGGGGCGGCCATCTCACTCGGCACGTACGGGAATGGCGCGAACGCTGCGGTGGGCACTCCGATGCAGAGCGTGATGTTCGGCTTTCCGTTCGAGACGCTGGTCGGGCGCACGCAACGCGTCGACGTGATGGCGCGGGTGCTGGCGTTCCTCGCTCCGGGCGCGTCGGACGGCGGCGTGGTTCAGGTCGACGCGGGCATGACGATCGACGCAGGTACGGGCGGTGGATCAGGCGGTGGTGGCGGCACCACCGGTGGTGGCGGAGGCGCAACGGGCGGCGGAGGCGGTGCGACTGGTGGCGGTGCGACCGGCGGCGGCTCGACTGGCGGCGGATCGGGCGTTGGCGGAGGTGGCGGCCTCGCGCAAGGCGAGCTCTGCGACACCGATCTTCAGTGCGTCAGCGGCCTCACGTGCCGCCTGCGTCCTTCCGATCTCACGACGCGCTGTCTGCCGTTCCCCGTGCTCGCGTTCGAGGGCGGCGGCTGTTCGGCGTCGCCGCAGATTTTGCTCGGTGTCGCGCTGATCCTGCTCGCGCGTCGGCGCGTCGGTCGCCGATGACCCGCGCGCGCGCGCGTGAGGCTCTCAAGCAGTCTCGTCGAGGCGACGGCTGGGGAGTGCACTACGCCGCGAAAGGCATCCCACTTCTCGTGCGCGGCATGCCTCACCGCGATGTTGAAGCCGCGATGCGTCTGTTGATTGACGACGAGCAACTCGTTGCGAGCCTTCGCCGTTTGCCCGAGGAGTACCTGCCGATTGCGCGCAAGCTGTTGCGAGCGCACCCGCAATCGCTCGACGCCACGCTTCTCGACGCGTGGGGCGCCGACGACGTTCGCGGGTGCGGACTGTGGCTCTACACGCTCGGGCGAACGCAGAAGAAGCGGTTGCCGCGACTGGTGGTTGGTCGAGCTGTCGAGGCAGCACAGGCCGGCGTCGCGAAGTTCGGCGCTCGAATGCCGCGCCTTCTCGGCGTGCTCGCGGCTGACGGCTCCGAGTCGTCGGCGGACATCGTCCTGCCGCTCGTGCACGAAGCACTTCGGAATAGGTCCCCCCAACTCGACGTGCTCATCGAGTGGGTCGTGCCCTTTGCTCGCGGCAGTCACTTCGTTCGAATTGTCGAAGCGCTCCGCGACGCGCGCGAGGATCGGAGCCGTCGCAATCACCTGCGCGACTGGCTCGATGCACTTGCGATCAAAGAGAAGCGCGTCTTCCTCGAGGCCAACGTCGGGGATGGCGACGCGTGGGTGCTCTGGTTCCGCCTGGACACGGAAAGGCTCCCGCATTTTGAGTTCACGCTGAGTCAATTCGATGGCGACAAGTACTTCGGCGTCACTGATTTCAAGACCCAGGCGAGCGAGGGCGGCATCGACGAGCGCCCACCACACAGCCTCGCCGCGTTTCCCAGCTGGCTCGCTCGTGTGAAGCGGGCGCACCGCATGAACACGAAGAAGTGGATGCTCGGCTGGGTGAAATCGTCGCTTCGCGGAACGTCTCGACAACGCCTTCTCGATCGCCTGCTCGAGCCTTGATCTTGCGTCTCGTCGGGCTCGCAGCAGGTGACCGTTGGCGCTAAGAGCGCCCATCATGGCCATCAAATTCGCAATCAACGGGTTCGGCCGCATCGGCCGCATGGTTCTTCGCGCTGCGCTTTCGCGGAAGGAGTCGGACGTCGAGATCGTCGCCATCAACGACCTCGACAAGCCGGCCACGCTGGCGCACCTCTTCAAGTACGACTCGGTGCACCGAAACTGGCCGGGCACGGTCACCGCGACCGAGAACTCGATCACCATCGACGGCAAGACGTTCCGCGTCACCGCCGAGAAGGACCCCGCGAAGCTCCCGTGGAAGGAGCTCGGCGTCGACGTGGTGATGGAGTGCACCGGCAAGTTCGCCAGCCAGGACAAGGCGATGCTGCACGTGCAGGCCGGAGCGAAGAAGGTGCTGCTCTCGGCTCCCGGTAAGGGCGACGTCGATCTCACCGTGTGCTTCGGCATCAACCACACGTCGTACGACCCCGCGAAGCACCACGTGATCAGCAACGCGTCGTGCACCACCAACTGCCTCTCGCCCGTCGCCAAGGTGCTCAACGATTCGTTCGGCATCGAGCGCGGCCTGATGACCACCATTCACAGCTACACCAACGATCAGCGCATCCTCGATCTGGTGCACGACGATCTGCGCCGTGCGCGCGCGGCGGCGCTCTCGATGATCCCCGCCAGCACCGGCGCGGCGAAGGCGATCGGCCTCGTGCTCCCCGAGCTGAAGGGCAAGCTGAACGGCGCGGCGATTCGCGTGCCGACGCCCAACGTGTCGCTGGTCGACCTCACGGTGCTCTTGAAGAAGTCGGTCACCGTCGACGAGGTGCACAAGGCGATGAAGTCGGCCGCTGATGGCGCGCTCAAGGGCGTGCTCCAGTACGACACCGAGCAGACCGTCAGCATCGACTACAACGACAACCCGCACAGCTCGATCTTCGACTCCACGCAGACCCAGTTGCTCGACGGCAACTTCCTCAAGGTCTTCGCCTGGTACGACAACGAGTGGGGCTACTCGCAGCGCATGGTCGACGTCGCCAAGTACCTCGTCTCGAAGAAGTAATCGGAGAGCATCGTGACCGTTCGCTACGTCGACGAGCTGCAGCTCGCAGGGAAGCGCGTGTTCATTCGGGTCGACTTCAACGTCCCCCTCGATGACGCGCAGAACATCACCGACGACACGCGCATCAAGGAAGCGCTGCCGACGATCAAGAAGGTGCTGGCGAGCGGCGGCAAGCCGATCCTCGCGTCGCACCTCGGGCGCCCGAAGGGTGTCGACCCGAAGCTGTCGTTGATGCCCGTCGCGAAGCGGCTCACCGAGCTGCTCGGCAAGGAGCACACCGTGCTCATGGCCGACGACTGCATCGGCGAGGGCGTCGGCAAGATGGCGAGCGATCTCAAGCCCGGCCAGGTGCTGATGCTCGAGAACCTCCGCTTCCGCAAAGACGAGGAAGCGAACGACGAGAAGTTCGCGCGCCAGCTCGCCGCGAGCGCTGACGTGTACTGCAACGACGCGTTCGGTACCGCGCACCGCGCCCACGCTTCGACCGCGGGCATGGTGCCCTTCGTGAAGGAAAAGTGCGCGGGCCTGCTGATCCGCAAGGAGATCGAGCAGCTCGGCAAGGTGGTGAAGGGCGCCGAGAAGCCGTTCGTGGTGGTGCTCGGCGGCTCGAAGGTGAGCGACAAGATCAAGGTGATCGAGAACCTGTTGCCGAAGTGCCAGACCATGCTGATCGGCGGCGCGATGGCCTACACGTTCTTGAAGGCGATGGACGTGCCGGTCGGAAAGTCGCGCGTCGAGGAAGACAAGCTCTCGCTCGCGTCGCGGTTGATCGATTCGGCGAAGCGGCTCAACGTCGAGCTGCTGGTGCCCGTCGATCACGTGTGCGGCGCGGCGTTCGACGAGAAGACCGCGGCGGTCGACGTGCTCGAACGTGCCATTCCCGCCGACCTGATGGGCCTCGACATCGGCAGCAAGACCCGCGCGCTGTACACGCAGCACATTCGCGACGCGAAGACGGTGCTGTGGAACGGCCCCATGGGCTGGTTCGAGACGCCGAAGTTCTCGGAAGGCACCAAGTCGGTGGCCACCGCGATGGCGAACAACCGCGACGCGCAGACGGTCGTGGGCGGTGGTGACTCGGCGGCGGCGGTGAACGACTTCGGCGTGGCGGCGAAGATGACGCACGTCTCGACCGGTGGTGGCGCGTCGCTCGAATTCCTCGAAGGCAAGGAGCTCCCGGGCCTCAAAGCCCTGGAGTGATGCTCAATGTCTCGTCGCTGCTTCATCGCGGGCAACTGGAAGATGAACAAGACCGTTGCGGAGTCGCTCGCGCTGGTGCGTGAGCTCCGCAACGCGGTGTCGCAGGTGCGTGATCGGGTCGAGGTGGCGATCGCTCCGCCGTTCACCGCGCTGCACCCGGTGGGCAAAGCGCTCGAGGACTCGAACATCGCGCTCGCCGGTCAGAACTGCCACGCGTCGGACAGCGGGGCGTTCACCGGCGAGATCGCCGCTCCGATGTTGAAGGAGCTCGGCTGCAGCTACGTGATCCTCGGTCACTCCGAGCGGCGCCAGTTCTTCGGCGAGACCGACGCGGGCGTGAATCGCAAGACGGCGGCGGTGCTGAAGGCGGGCATGCTGCCGATCATCTGTGTCGGCGAGACGCTCGATGAGCGCGAGGGCGGCAAGACCTTGAGCGTCGTCGAGACCCAGGTGAAGGGCTGCCTCAGCGGGTTTTCGGCGAGCGAGGGCGCGAAGTTCGTGATCGCCTACGAGCCGGTGTGGGCCATCGGTACGGGCAAGGTCGCGACCACGCGCCAGGCGCAGGAAGTTCATGCGCACATTCGTTCGCTGCTCACTTCGATTTGGAACACCGAGACCTCGCAGCAGATTCGCATTCAGTACGGCGGGTCGGTGAAGCCCGACAACGCGGCTGAGCTGTTGGCGCAGACCGATATTGATGGGGCGTTGGTTGGCGGCGCGTCGTTGAAGGCTGGCGACTTCGCTGCGATCGTCAAAGCCAAAGCTTGAGCACGCTTTCGCTCGAAGTGAGTTGGCCGACGCTCGAGGCGTTCATCGTGGCGTTCGACGCGGAGATCTCTCGCGGCGGTCTGCTGGTTCGCGGAGCGTCGATCGCCAACGCGCCGGCTGGTCCCGAAGTGACACTGTCGGTTCGCATCGGTGCCGATCAACCGACGACCCTCGCCGCTCGCGTCGCAGCGATCATCCCGGGCGTCGGAGTCGCGGTGATGTTCGACGCCGCCGCGAAGGACACGCTCGCGAGCCTGAAGGCCCCGCCGCTCGAGGCCGAGGTCGTCGAGGCCGAGGTCGTCGAGGCCGAACCCGAGCGCGTCGGCCCGCTGTCCGAGCGCATGAAGAGCATGACGGTGAACGAGAAGATGCAGCTCGCGCTCACCGGCACTCGCGACGAGCGGCAGGCGATTCTTCGCGACACCAACAAGTCGCTGCACCTCTTCGTCTTCAAGAACCCGCGCGTCGGTCTGGACGAGGTGCAGGCCGCGGCGAAGGCTCCGAACACCTCGCCCGACGCGCTGAAGATGATCGCCGAGCATCGCGAGTGGGGCAGCAACGCGGCCATCTGCGCTTCGCTCGTTCGGAATCCGAAGACGCCGATGCCACTGGCGATGCGAGCGATCGAGAAGATCTCGGTGAACGAGCTGCGGGCCATCGCGAAGGGTGGGGCGCGCGACGCGCTCGTGCAGGCGGCCCGGAAGAAGATCGCGGGCTGACCCTCATTCCGGGCGTTGTCAGAGGGGGAGGGCTGTGCTTAAGCGGCCACCCTCATGCTTGCCTTCTTCACCGTCGTTCACGTCCTCCTGTGCGTCTTCATGATCTTCGTGATCCTCCTCCAGCCGGGGAAGGACGCGGGCATGGGAGCGGCCCTCGGTGGCGGCGCGGCGACGACGGCCTTCGGTGGCCGTGGCGCGGCGACCTTCCTCACCAAGCTGACGGCGTTCTGCGCCATCGCCTTCTTCTTCACCTCGCTCGGCCTCTCGTTCGTCGGTCTGCGTACCTCGGTCGCCGACGACATCGCGGCGCAGGCGGCGGCGACTCCCGCTCCGGCGACGCCGGCTGTTCCCGCGGCGGTTCCGGCCGTCCCGGCGGTGCCGACCAACGCGGCGCCCCCGGCCGAGGCTGCTCCGGCAAGCCCGAACGAGGCCCCGAAGCCGGCTCCTGCCGCGCCTGCTCCTTCCGCGAACGACGCGGTTCCGGCGCAGAAGCTCCCGGCGAACTGAATTCTCTCTTCCGCTCGTCAGGCGTTCTGGTATTGGGCCGTCGTCGTCGGAAGGCCGCATCAACAACTGAAAATGCCCAGGTGGTGGAACTGGTAGACACACCAGCTTGAGGGGCTGGCGCTTCGCGGCGTGCGAGTTCGAATCTCGCCCTGGGCACTTCCCACCTCACAAAAGAGCTCCCGAGAAATCGGGGGCTCTTTTTGTTTCAGGCCTTGAACGAGCGGTTCACGCTGCGCACGAGGCCTGCGGGGTCGCCCTTGCGCACGTAGCCGGCAGCCTGGCACTCGCGCACGCGGGTCAGCAGCGCGGTCTCTTCGAGCGACGACCAGAGGAGAATCGGCATCGTGGCGCCGTGCGAACGCAGCGTCTGCACCACGACAGCACCCTTCATGGTCTTCAGCTCCGGCTCGAGGAGCACGAGATCGACGTAGTTCTTCCGCAGCGTGCGAGCGAGCACCAGCGGGTTGTCGACGGTGATCACCTCGTAGCCTGCGCGTTCGAGCGTCGCGCGCGCCGAGTCGAGGTGGCCTTGATCGTCGACCACCAGCACGCACTTCTTCAAGCGCTCGACGGGAATCGGCCCAGACGTCGACGACGCGCGGGCGGGCGAGGCTGCGGGGGGCTTGATCGTGTTGCCCAGCGCCGGCGTGAGCCCGGTCTGCACGTGCGCACCCGACGGCGGCGGCGACGGAGTCGAGCTGTGTGGCGTCGCCGGCAGTGTGCCGCCCTTCGCGGCCTGCACGAGGAACGCACCCATCGCCGAGAGATCGATCACGTGCTCCGCGGCGCCCAGCTCGACGGCCGCTTTCGGCATGCCGAACACCGCGCAGCTCGCCTTGTCCTGCACCACGGTGCGCGAGCCCATGCGGCGCATGCGCAGCAGCCCTTGAGCGCCGTCATCGCCCATGCCCGTCAACAGCACGCCGAGCCCGCGACCCTTGAGCGCGGTGGCCATCGAGAAGAACAGCGAATCGACCGAGGGCGAGATGAGCGAGTTCGGCGGCGGCGGCAGGAGCTTCACCGTGAGGTTCTCGCGCACGAAGAGTTCCTGGCGGGGCGGGGCGACGTACACGCGGCCCACCTCGAGCTTGGTCATCGCGTTCGCCTGCTCGACCGGATGACCGCTCGCGTCCTTCAAGAAGTGCACGAAGGAATCGAAGAAGTCCTCGGCCATGTGCTGCACCACGGCGATCGGCAGCGGGAAGTCGCGCGGCAGCGACGAGAGCAACTTGGCGAGAGCGCGCGGGCCACCGGTGGACGCTCCGATGCCGAGCAGCACCGGCTTCTCGTTCGAGACGGGAATGGTCGGCGCCGGAGCAGTCGGCGTGGGCGGCTTTTCGGGCTCGTCGACGCCCGCTTCGGCCAACAACCGCAGCCGCTCGACGAAGCGCCGAAGCTCTTCGTCACCCGCGCCGAACACCTGCGACTTGGGCACGAGCTCGAGCGCGCCGCGAGAGAGCGCCTCGTAGTTGAGATCGACGCCCGAGGTAGAGGAGCGCTCGCTGATCACCACGATCGGCGTGGGGCGCTCGCGCATGAGCACCTCGATCGCCTTGAGGCCTCCCATGCCGGGCATGTTGAGGTCCATGGTGATGAGGTCGGGCTTCAGCGTGCGGATCAGCTTCACCGCTTCCTCACCCGACGTGGCTTCACCGGCGACCTGGAGGCGCGAGTCGAGCTCGAGCGTGCGCCGCAACACCTCGCGACTGAGGGTCGAGTCGTCGACGATGAGGACGCGCGATCGAGCCATGTTCAGTTGCAGGTGAACGACATCTGCGCGAACCCGGAAATGGTGCCACCGGTCTTGGTGCAGCTCTGTGCGCCACGCACGTAGACCACGCCCGACGCGCCGCCGCCGCCGCCACCACCGCGCGAGGCCGAGTTGGAGCCGCCGCCACCATTCACCGGGCTGTTGGCTCCGCCGAGGCCACCCGCACCGCCCGAGCAGCCACCGCCGCCCGGGAGCCCGGTGTTCGCGAGGATCGAACGGTTGAGCGAGCCGGTCTCTCCGCTGAGGCAGCCGGTGTCGCCGTTTTCGCCGCCTTCGCCACCGCCGCCGCCGTTGGCGGTGACGCCGCCGTCGAGCGAGATGACGACCACGTTGGCTTCGATGATCACCGTGCCGCCGCTGCCGCCGCCGCCTCCGCCCTCGTTGTCAGACGGACCCGCGCCCCGGCCGCCAGCGCCCGACGCCGAGACGGCGCCACCCGAAATGGTGATGGTGCCGGTCGCCGCGAGCTCGATGGCGCCGCCACCGATGCCGCCGTCGATGCCCGACGAACTCTTGAACCCTTCGCTCCCCGCGCAGCCGCCGCGGAGCACCACCGGGGTGGCCCCCGAGGCCGTCGACGCGCCGCCGTTGGGGCCGCCCTCACCGCCGGGACCGCCCATGCCGCCGTAACCGCCGCCACCGCCGCCTTCGGAGTTCGAGTTGCCTGCCATCACCGTCGAGCACGAGGCCGGCTGCGTGCCCGCGGGAGAGAGGCCGGGCAACAGCGGCACTGCGCCGATGAAGCCGTTGATGGTGGCGTCGCCGACGATCAACACCTGCGCCGGGCGATCTCCGACGAAGTGCACGCGCGCGTTGGGCCCGACGTTAAGGCCCGTGGTGGTGAAGACCGCGACGCCCGCGTCATCGATCACCGACGACAACATCGGCGAGCCGCACTCCGCGGTCAGCACGCTCGGCGTTCCGCTGGTGGAGATCACCGTGTCGCACTCGCCGCCGTCGGGGCTGGTGAAGACCCAGCCCGCGTCGGGGTAGATGACGTCGCTGATCGTCACGTGCACGTTGCTGGGCGTGCCGGAGAACCACTGCAAGCACGCACCCGAACGGCAACGGCCGGTGTTGGTCGCGCACTGGCTGCCTTCATTCGCTGGCGTCAGCGCGCACGTCGTCGCCGTCGCGCACACGCCCGGCACCTGGTTCAGGTTGCACTCGGGCGCCATCGGGCACTGACCGGTGCAGCGACCCATGAAGCACTGCGCGCTGGTGAAGCAGGTCGCTCCGGCGTCGCAGGGCGTCAAGTCGTTCATGTTGGCGCACGCGTCGGTCACGCAGGTGCCCGCGGCCGTGCAGACACCGATGGAGCACGCCACACCCGCATCGGAGCGCGCGTAGCCGCAGCCGCAGCTGGGCGCGCCGGTCTGGCAGTCACCCGGTCCGGGGCACATCGAAGTGTCACAGCCCGCATCGGTGCCCGCGTCGTCGGTGCCCGCGTCGGTGCCGCCGTCGACCTGCACCGCGTAGCGGAACTCGAGCGTCGCCTTGCCACCGCGCACCAGCGTGCCGGTCTTCGTTTCCGAGCCGAACGGCATGCCGACGCAATCGACCGCCGCGAAGCGCGCGACGGTGACCTGAATCTCTCCGCTCAGCTCCGACGTCTCTCCGATGCCGATGTTGATGAGGTCGGGGTTGCGGGCGCTGGCGCGATTGATGTTCGGGTCTTGCGTGTTGACCGTCGAGCCACCCGCCGTCTTCGCGGTCACGCGAAGGCACTTCGTCTGCGTCTCGTTCTCGAACGCGATGCGGACGTTGAGGCCGGTGGACGTGTTGCACGCACCGATCAGCGGAACCACGAGGAGCAGAAGACGCTTCTTCACGGCGCGCGAGTCTACGCCCGTTCGACGGAGAATCGGCCTGGAACCGCGTTGTCGCTACAGGCCCGCAGCAGCCGGGCGGCGGTAAAATTCCCACGCCGTCCTGCGCTCATAAGGTCGCCCGCACATGAGCAAGCGCCAGCGAGACGACGATCAACTGCAGCTCCCTCTCGCGCCGAAGCTGCGGGTGATCGAAGGCCTCGGTCAGAAGAAGGTCGAGCCGCTCTTGACGCGTGACGCAGTGGCGCGCGTGTTGATCGAAGCGGGCGCTGATCTTCTCCTGCGCCGCATCTCGACCGAGCGCGCGGCGGAGATCGAGAAGCAGGTCGACGAGATCCTCGAGTTGTTCGATCGCGTCGACGACAACCGCATCCTCTTCCCGGTGTTGCAGAAGAAACTCGATGCGCTCGACACGCTGATGCGCGAAACCCGCGAGAAGCGGGGGCGTCCCAAAACTGTCACACGTCGTTGACCTGTCGTTTCAGCGGTTTGCAGCACCCTGATGCACGCCCTAGCATCGGGTCTTTCAGGCTGATCCTGATCTGCTCGTGTCGCTCGAAACCTACGGCCGCTACCAGCTGCTGAAGAAGCTCGCCACCGGCGGCATGGCGCAGATCTATCTCGCGCGGCAGGTGGGGCCCGAAGGCTTCGAGAAGCTCCTCGTGGTGAAGCGCATTCTTCCGCACCTCGCGGAGAACGAAGACTTCGTCACCATGTTCCTCGACGAGGCGCGCATCGCGGCGCGGCTCAACCACCCGAACATCGTCTCCATCTTCGACCTCGGCGCGCAGGACGACTCGTTCTTCATCGCCATGGAGTTCATTCACGGCGAAGACATTCGCCGCGTCTGGAAGCACGCCGACAAGATCGGCAAGCCGATTCCCCTGGCGCTGATCTGCCGCATGATCATCGATGCGTGCGCAGGGCTCGACTACGCGCACAAGAAGCCCGATCAGAGCGGACGCCCGCTGAACATCGTGCACCGCGACATCTCGCCGCAGAACATCCTCGTGTCGTTCGAGGGTGGCGTGAAGGTGGTCGACTTCGGCATCGCGAAGGCAGCGGACCAGGCAACGGTGACCAAGTCGGGCGTGCTCAAGGGCAAGTACTCGTACATGTCTCCCGAGCAGGCGGGCGGTCAGCCGATCGACTGCCGCACCGACATCTTCGCGCTCGGCGTCGTGATGTACGAATTGCTCACCGGCACGCGGCTCTTCAAGCGGGCGACCGACATTCAGACCTTGAACGCGGTGAGCGAGTGCAAGGTCGCTCCGCCGTCTGAAATCAGCGGCCGCATTCCTCCCGATCTCGACGCGATCGTCATGAAGGCGCTCGCGAAGGACCGCAAGGATCGCTTCAGCGAAGCCCGGCAGCTTGGCGCTGCGTTGGAGTCGTGGCTGCTGGCGAACAAGATTCCGTCCAGCTCGGCGCAGCTCGCCGAGTTCATGCACGACATCTACGCCGAGCGTCTGGCGCGCGAGCAGGAAGAAGGGCGCCTGCTGATCGAGACCGCGGAGAGCGCGGTAGGAGCGGATCTCGGCGAGCCGCAGCGCGAGAAGGCCACGCCGTCGCTCGATGCGGTGAAGCGCCAGACGAAGTCGATGCGCGGCGTGACGGGCTCGCAGAACGCCAAGCGCAACATGGAGGAGACGCGCGCCGAGTCTCCCGGCCGCAGCCAGAGCAACAGCAAGAAGCGCGTCGACGTGGCCCTCGAGTCGCAGGCGCCCGCGGCGGCTTCAGCTGCGAAAGGCTCGACCTCACGACCCATTCCCGCGCTCGGCGACGTCGGCAACCCGCACACCGAAGCGAGCATGCCCACGCAGAGCGATGGGCGCGGTCGCGGCATGACCATGGTGATCGTCGGCGTGGCGGTGGTCGCGCTGTTGGCGGTCGGCGCGTTCGCGATGTTCGGCGGGCAGAAGACGGCTGGCTTTTCGCTCGAGACGACGCCTCCCGGAGCGCAGGTGCGCGGGCCGAACGGTGAGCTGTGCGTCACGCCGTGCCGCCTCGACGATCTGCCGCCCGGAGAGCTGGCGCTCACCATCGAGAAGGCCGACTTCAAGGCCGAGAAGCGCTCGGTGGTGTTGAAGGCCGGAGTGCACGAAGAGCTGGGCGTGATCACGCTCGCAGCGAACGAGCCGAAGCCCAACGTGGTGGGGAGCAAAGACCCGGACCCGACGCCGAAGCCGCCGGAGCCGGTGATGGTCGAGCTGGTGTTCGAGACTGAACCGCCCGGCGCGACGATGACGCTCGGCACCGAGGTGCTGGGCCCGACGCCGCAGACGCGCTCGCTCGAGAAGGGCACGGCGATCGAGGTGAAGTTCGAGCTGAAGGGCTACGCGCCGCTGACCGAGTCGTTGACGGTGGGCGAGGGCGAGACGCACTTCGCGCTGAAGGCGCTCACGAAGCCGAACGTGAAGCCGCCAGTGGTGAAGCCGCCCGAGGTGAAGAACAACCCGCCGCCCAGTTCGGCGAAGGGCACGGTGCGCTTCGTGGTGAACCCGTGGGCCCTGGTCGAGTGCCCGCAGGCGCGGTTCAAGGACACCACTCCGTTCGCGCCGCAGCAGCTGCCGGTGGGCGAGTACCCGTGCACCTTCACCAACCCCGACTTCCCGCCGCAGACGCGCGTGGTGCGGGTCGAGGCTGACAAGACGACGAAGGTCTCGGTCACGCTCCAACAGTGAGTGACGAGATTCAGAGTGCGATCGCCGAGCTCGAGCGTGAGCTGGCGTCGATCGAAGAAGCACATCGCGGCGAGCTGGAGCAGCACCGCGGCGAGCTGGTGCGCATGCACCACACCGAGCTGAGCAGCGAGCTGAAGCGGTTGAACGACGAGTCGCAGACGGCGCGCGCGAAGCTCGAGGCGCTCAACCATCGCGTCGACGCGCGCACCTCGTCACGTTGGGAGGCGCACGTCGCCGCGGCTGGTCTCGCCGTGGCGATCGCCGCGGCCGTGCTGATGTGGGTGGCGCGATGAGCCGCGAGTCGCGTGCCCGCCTCGAGGAGCTGCAGACGCGGCTGCGCACGCTGCGAGGCAGTTCGGCAGCGACGTCAGAGCGAGACAAGGTCGCCGAAGAAGTCATCGAGCAGCGCCGTTCACTCGAGCAGCAGGTTCAACGCGCCCGTCGCGAGCTGCAGCGGCTGGAGCGGGACCTGGTGGCCGCTGCGAAGAAGCCTCCGAAGAGCCATCCCTCGCGAGTGGCTGCGATCGCCGTACTCGTGCCGATGTACGTGCCGGTGGCGTTGCTGATCCTCCTCGGGCTGCTGCTGGCCCTCAGCCCCGAGAACCCGGTCTGGACCTTGAGCGGCTTCGTCGTCGGCGGGCTGATCGTCGCGTACCAGGTCTCGAAGTTGGTCCCCGGCGCTCCGCCGCCAAAATGAAACGGCCGCCGCTCCGAAGTGGAGCAGCGGCCGTTGAGAGTCCAGCGAAGGCTGGGACCCGACTTACTTCTTCTTCTTCAGCTCGTCGTCGATGACGGCCTTGAACGCTTCGATGGGCTGCGCACCGACGACCTGGCGGCCGTTGATGAAGAAGGTGGGCGTGCCGTTCGCACCGACGCGCATGCCTTCCGACGAGTCAGCCGAGATGTACGCGTCGAACTTGTTGGTATCGAGCGCCGTCTTGAACTTGCCCATGTCGAGGCCGAGCTCCGAGGCGTAGCGCTCGAGGTTCGGGCGATCGAGCGCCTGCTGGTTGGCGAAGAGCTTGTCGTGCATCTCCCAGAACTTGCCCTGCTCGTTGGCAGCCATCGAGGCGGCCGCGGCAGCGCGCGCGTTGTTGTGGAACGGGAGCGGCTGGTGCTTGAAGACGACCTTGATCTTGCCCTCGTACTGCTTCTCGAGGTCCTTCAGGGTCGGGACGACGCGCGAGCAGAACGGGCACTGGAAGTCGCTGAACGCCACGATGGTGACGGGCGCGTTCTTCGGGCCGAGCACCGGAGCGCCGTCGACCTTCAGGTCGGTGACGATCTTCGCCGGCTCAGGAGCGCCCGGAGCCTGCGGAGGCGGCGCCTTGCCCGCTTCCTTCTGGAACTCGGCGTAGAGATCGCCCTGCTTGATGCCACGCGAGAGCATCGCGTCGGCCTTCTTGATCTCCTCGTCGATCACGCCCTTGAACGCTTCGAACGGCTGCGCACCGACGAACTCACGACCGTTGATGAAGAAGGTCGGGGTGCCGTTGGCGCCCACCGCCATGCCGGCCGCCGAGTCTTCCTCGACGCGCTTGGTGAACTTGCCCGAGTCGAGGCCGGCCTTGAACTTGCCGACGTCGAGGCCGATCTCCGACGCGTAGCGCTCGAGCGAGGCGCGATCGAGCGCCTGCTGGTTGCCGAAGAGCTTGTCGTGCATCTCCCAGAACTTGCCCTGCTCGTTGGCGGCCATCGACGCCTCGGCGGCGACCTTGGCGTTGTTGTGGAACGGCAGCGGCTGGTGACGGAAGACGATCTTCACGTTGTCGCCGTAGCTGTCCTGGATCTGCTTGATGGTCGGAACGACGCGCGAGCAGAACGGGCACTGGAAGTCGGACCACTCGACGATGGTGACCTTCGCGCCGGCCTTGCCACCCTTGGCAGGCGAGTCAGCGGGAACGTCGACCTTGCGGATCGCCGCAGGAGCCGGAGCCGAGGGCGCGTTCGGCTGCTGCGGAGCCGGAGCCGGCGCGGTGACGCCGTTGGCGATGACCTTGGCGTAGACCTGATCGGCCGGGGTGCCGCCCTTCACGAGCTCGTTGGCCTTCGCGAGCTCCTCGTCGATGACGCGCTTGAAGTTGTCGATGGGCTGCGCGCCCGAGATCTTCTTGCCGTTGATGAAGAACGCCGGCGTGCCCGTCGCGCCGAGCTGCATCGCGAGCTGGGTGTCCTTGGCGATCTGCGCCTGGAACTTGGGCGACTGCTGGTCGGCCTTCCACTTGTCGACGTTGAGGCCGAGGTCCTTCGCGTAGCCCTCGAACGTCGCGCCATCGAGCGCCTGCTGGTTGGCGAAGATCTTGTTGTGCATCTCCCAGTACTTGCCCTGCTCACCGGCGGCCATCGCGGCGAGCGCGGCGGGCTTGGCGTTCGGGTGGAAGTCGAGCGGGTGCTGCTTCATCGCGACGCGAACCTTGCCCTCGTACTGCTTCTCGAGCTCGAGGATGGTGTTGTGCGCGCGCGAGCAGAACGGGCACTGGTAGTCCGAGAACTCCACGATCGTCACGAGCGCGTTGTTCGGGCCCTTGAGCGGCGATTCGTCGAGCGGAACCTTGTAGACGCTGGTGTCGGCAGGAGGCGCACCCGGCGCGCGCGCGGCCGGAGCACCGGGGAGGGCAGGAGCGATCGCAGCGACCGCGCCACCGGCGGTACCATCGGCCGGCTTCTGGAACATGCTGCCCACGGCAAAGCCGACGACTCCGCCGACGATGAGGGCAATGATGACTGAGGGTTTCATGAGTGTTTTTGCTCCCTTGGGGATTAAAGCGTAAGCGGCGGCGCTCTTAGCAAAGGCGCGGAATGTCGCGCAATGCACGACATGAATGAGATCGAAAGACTTCTGGTTTCAGCCCACCTGGTCGATGCGCGAGGGAAGGCCTGCCCGGTGCCGATCATCGAGCTGGCGAAGGCGCTGAGAGCCCACCCGATGGTGGAGCTGTGGGCCGACGACCCTGCGGCGAGGGGAGATCTCAACGCCTTCCTCGAGGCGACGGGCCATCGATTGGCGGGTGACGGCGGCGCGACGAAACCGCTGCGCGTGCTGGTGGGGCGCAAGGGACCCTGAATCGGGGAGTTGCCCCGCCCGGCGTTCGCAATTCCCCTGTGTGATCAATCGCGATCCCGGTGGGTATGACGGGTGCAATCATCCAAGCGCCTCGCGAACAGGAGTGCCCGTGGACGTCGAACTGAACCGCACCGAGTCGGACCTGCAGTCGGAAGAAGCAGCGCTCCACGCTGAGCTCACCAAGCTGGCGGCCGTCGCGGCGGAGGTCTCGCAGCGCATGGAGAACATCCGCCGGAAGGCCGAAGCGGCGGGCGACGGCATGATGGTGCAGCGCAACTACTCGCCCACGCCCAAGCTCGACGAGAACCTGCTGCTCGGTGCGCGCGCGGCGCGTGCGGCGGCGGTGAAGGCGCGGCAGGAAACGAACGCGCGCGCCCGCAAGGAACTGATGGAGGCCAAGCAGCGGCTCCAGCGCCTCGCGCAACAGACGGTCGCCGACGAGAAGGAATTGGCGGCGCCGAAGACGCAGCCGATCGCTCCGGTGATGGCGCCGCCGCCTGCTCCGCCCAAAGCGAGCCCTCCGCGTGATCGTGGACCGGCGACGGTTCCCATTGGTCGCATCTCGCCTCCTGCTTCTCCGGCGGGTGGAGCGAAGCGCGCCAGCCCGCGCATCAAGATGCAGGCGGCGGTCGACTTCTCGAGCGACAACAACTTCTTCAACGGCTTCTCGGCCAACATCTCCGATGGCGGGCTGTTCGTCGCGACGGTGAATTTGCTGCCGCTGGGCACCGAGGTCGATCTGGCGTTCACGTTGCCTTCTGGCGCGCGCGTCGAGGCGAAGGGCGTGGTGCGCTGGGTGCGTGAGGTGAACGACACGTACCCCGACGTCTTCCCAGGTCTCGGCGTGCAGTTCGCTTCGCTGCAACCTGGCGCGCAACAGGCGATCGATCAGTTCCTCGCGCAGCGCGACCCGCTCTTCTTCGCGGCGGAGTGAACAGAACAGCGCAGTGGTTTTTTCCGTGCTCCACTGCGGTGCATGAGTTCACGCATCGGTGGCCCGACGACTCCTGCTGTTGCTTCTCCGACTCCGGCCACGCCTGCGACTCCAGCGGCTCCCGCAGCGCCGGCCGTCGTGGCGAAGCCGGCGGGTTGGGCTCCGAAGCAGTTGGCTGACCCGGACGTTGCGAAGAAGCACCGCGACGTCGCGAGCTGGCAGCCGACCACCGGCTCGACGTTCGTGAACGGCATTTCGCCCGACGACGCGCTGCAGGGCGCGCTGGGTAACTGCTACCTGGTGTCCGGGCTCTCGTCGCTCGCGCAGGTGCAGCCCGAAGTGATTCAGAACGCGATCAAGGACAACGGCGACGGCACGTTCACCGTGAAGTTCCACAAGGACAGCTTCCTCGGCTTGTTCCCGCGCGGGCACGACCCGATCGAGATCACCGTCGACGGCGACATGCCGACCAAAGACGGGAAGAACCCGCTCTACACGCACGGCCGCGACAAGAGCGAGCTGTGGCCGATGTTGATCGAGAAGGCGTACGCGAAGCTCGATGGCGGCTACCAGCGTGTGGGCGTCGGTGGCGCGCCGACGACGATCTGGCAGGCGCTCACCGGCAAGCGCGGGCAGCTGACGATGAACGTGGTCGAGAACAGCAACTCGCTGTGGCGGAAGATGAGCAACGCGCTCGCCGAGAAGCGGCCGGTGGCGGCGTCGACCACCGCGGGCAACGTCGGTGATTCCGGTCTCGCGAAGGGACACGTCTATTCCGTGCTCGGCGTGAGCGAGAAAGACGGTCAGCGGCTGGTGACGGTGCGCAACCCGTGGGGCCACACCGAGGTCGGCAACGACGGGAAGAACGACGGCACGTTCACCATGCCGATCGAAGACTTCAAGAAGCGCTTCGGGATGACGTTCTTCGGCGGCTGACGCAGGTTCTGCGCGAGAGCGAGCGGCGGCACGGGCACGACGTGCGTGTGCTCGAGGGCGATGCGCTCGACACATCAGCGCTGACGCGCGCGATCTGCGGGAGTGAAGCGGTGATCAGTTTGCTCGCGCCCGTGCGCAGCAGCTCCGAAGACTTCTGCTCGCGCGCGACGGGGCTCTTGAGGGTCCGTGGTGGTGCGGGTTCTCAGGCCGTGCCCGTTGCGAGCAGCCCCTCGACTTCGAGTGAGTTCAACGCACGGTTCGTCGCTGCCGGTCGAGGTCCGGAGCACGTCATGGACCATTCAGGCGCGGTAATGGTCAATTGCGAATTCCGGAGACAGCGCGCTCAGCAACTTCGAGCACTTGTCCGATTTCTCGCCGTAATTGCCAATGACCGCTGGCGCATGGTCCATGACGTGCTCGGAAGGTCGCCGCCGACCGTGCGCCCAATTCCCCTCGAAGTGAGGGGCTCGTCGGCATCGAGCTTCACGCCACACGACCCAAACGACCCGTGCTGCCCGGGCAACACACGCGCCCAACTCGGCCGCGCGAGCCGCGCAACGTGGCCCAAGCGTCAGAGCGGCTGCACGCTGATGCGCCAGGTCGCCGCGTTCTGCGCCTCCGCAGACGCTTCGATCTTCACCGGCACGAAGCGGGGCACGAGCGCGAGCTGGGTGCGCGTGTGTTCGGTCGGCTCGACGGTGCGGAACACGCCGCCCTTGCTGAGCGCGAGCGGAACGATGAGCTGATCCGCCAGATGCAGACCCACAGGCGCGTCGGTGCGCAGCGCGCGACGAACCTCACCGCTCGCGCGACGCGCGATCTTCTCCGCCATGATTCCCGGCGCGCCGAGACCTACGAAGACGTCGGTCACGTGCTCGTACTCGAGCGTCAACGTCAGCGCGTTGCCTGCGCTCGGTGCGGTGATCTCTGCCGGCACCAGCTCGGCGTCGGTGAACGCGAGCTCTTCGCGCACGACACCGAGTTCGCGATTTGCGACCTTGAGTGGAATCGAAGCGACGGCCGCCTTTGCTTCACGACGCAGCAACTTCCCGCGCGTGAGCAGCTCGAGCGAGCCGAGCGGCGACGGAGTGGCCTTCACCTCGATGCGCCCGCCACCCGCAGGCTCGAAGCCCGGGCGGATCAGCGACACTTCGATCTTCGCTCCGAGGCGCGTGAGCAGGGGCAGCAGTGAGCGCTCGAGAAACTCGAACGGTGGAGCGAGCCCGTTGTGCGTGCCTCCTTCGATCGCCAGCGTGATCGGCCCTGGCGCGCGCAGCAGGGCAGGGAGCACGGCCTGGAGCACGAGGGTGGTGCTGCCCGCAGTGCCGATGGCGAACTCGAACTCACCCGACTGCAGTGCGCGCGGGCGGAACGTGAGCTCGGTGCTGCCGAGCTCGGCGCCCTCGACGCGCGCGTCGCTCAAGTTCGCGGCCGCCTGCACGCAGGTCAGGTGCTGGCGCAGCAGTCCCGGGCGCTCGCGCTTGCCGCGAATGCGCACGATGCGGAATTCTTTCCCCGTCACGAGGGAGAGGCCAAGCGCGGTGCGCAGCACCTGGCCTCCTCCCTCGCCTTCACTTCCATCGATCAGCAGCATGCGTCACCCCTTCACGCACACGACCTGACGCAGCGTGTGCAGCACCTCAACGAGATCTTCCTGCGCGGCCATCACGGCCTCGATCGGCTTGTACGCAGCGGGCGTCTCGTCGAGCACACCCTCGTCCTTGCGGCATTCGATGCCCTTCGTCGCCGCCTCGTGGTCGGCGACCGTGAACTGCGCGCGCGCGGCGGTGCGCGACATCGTGCGTCCTGCTCCGTGCGAGCAGCTCTCGAAGCTCTCCGGGTTTCCCTTGCCGCGCACGATGTACGAGCGCGCTCCCTTGCCGGCGCGCACGGCTCCCTTGCGCGTGACGAGCACGTCGGCGCCGAAGTGCTTCTCGCGCGCCACGTAGTTGTGGTGGCAGTCGACCGCCATCACCGTCGCGTCGAACGGCTTGATGACGCGCGTGCTCTTCGCGGCCTCGATCACCGCGCGCAACATCAGGCGGCGGTTCTCGGCGGCGTATTCCTGGGCCAGCGTCACCGCCTCGACGTACTCGTCGAAGTGCGACGTGCCCTCGCGCAGGTACGAGAGATCTTCGTCGGCGAGCGAATGACCGCGCATGTCCTCGCGGGCCAGCTCGATGAAGACCGTGCCGAACTTGTTGCCCAGCCCGCGAGAACCGGAGTGCAGCATGAACCACACGCGGTCCTGCTCATCGAGACACACCTCGACGAAGTGGTTGCCGGTGCCGAGCGTGCCGAGCTGCGCCGCCGGGTCCTTCGAGCCGAGCGTCGGGCGTGCGTCGACGAGCTTCCAGTAGCGCGGGCCCAGACGCGCCCACACCTCGTCGCGATCAGGAGCCGCCTTGCGGTGCATGCCGCGCCCCACCGGCACGCGCATCTCGATCGCCGTGCGCAGGCCCTTGAGTGAGGTCGGGAGATCGGAAGCCGTCAGCGTGGTGCACACCGCGCTCATGCCGCAGCCGATGTCGACGCCGACCGCCGCGGGGATCACCGCTCCGATGGTCGGCACCACGCTGCCCACCGTCGCGCCGATTCCCACGTGCACGTCGGGCATCGCCGCGACCCAGCCGTGAATGATCGGCAACGACGCCGTGCGGCGCAGCTGCTCGATCGCCTTCGGCTCGACCGACACACCGCGCGTCCACGCCTTCACCGGCGCTCCACCTGCGTTCTCGATGACGTTGAAGTTCGTTTCCATGCGCCGACGCAAGAGCACCCCGCGTGCCATCGGCTTCACGCCCGGAAGGCCGGCAGCTGACGAAGGTGGTCTTAGAATTTCGTATCAACTGCGAGATGATGGGCGCATGGCTCGACCTCTGGTGGTCATCGGCATGCTCGGACCCACGCTCGACAGCGCGGAGGGTGCGCATCGCTGGTCGCGGTGGCGGCCCTCGGTCGCGCTCTGTCAGGACCCGGCGATGGTGGTGAGCCGCTTCGAGCTGCTCTTCGACCCGAAGTTCACCTCGCTGGCGAAGGTGGTGGCCGACGACATCGTGCAGGTCTCGCCGGAGACGAAGGTGAACGCGGTGCACCTGCCGCTGAAGGACCCGTGGGACTTCGAAGAGGTCTACGGCGCGCTCCACGACTTCGCGCGCGGCTACGAGTTCAAGCCCGAGCGCGAGGACTACCTCGTGCACATCACGACGGGCACGCACGTGGCGCAGATCTGTTTGTTCCTGCTCGCCGAGTCGCGGCACGTTCCCGCGCGGCTCGTGCAGACCGGGCCGCCCAACAAGCGCTCGCCACGGCTGCCGGGCACGCGCGCGATCATCGACCTCGACTTGAGCAAGTACGACCGCCTCGCTTCACGGTTCCGCGTCGAGACGACCGAGGCGCGCTCGTTCTTGAAGCAGGGCATCGCGACGAAGAACGCCGCGTACAACGCGCTGATCGATCAGATGGAGCACGTCGCGCTGCGCACGCGCGCTCCGATGTTGCTGCTCGGGCCCACCGGCGCGGGAAAGTCGGAGCTCGCGCGCCGCATCTTCCAGCTCAAGCACGCCCGCAACCTGGTGAAGGGCGAGCTGGTGAACGTGAACTGCGCCACGCTGCGCGGTGAGCAGGCGATGGCTGCGCTCTTCGGGCACACGAAGGGCGCGTTCACCGGCGCGGCGGGCGCGCGCGAAGGGCTGCTGATGCGGGCCCACGAGGGTGTGCTGTTTCTCGACGAGATCGGTGAGCTCGGGCTCGACGAGCAGGCGATGTTGCTGCGCGCGCTCGAGGAGAAGGTGTTTCTCCCGGTCGGTGCTGATCGCGAGGCGTCGAGCGACTTCGTGTTGCTGGCGGGCACCAACCGCGACCTCACCTCGGCGGTCGCGAAGGGAGAGTTCCGCGCCGATCTCCTCGCGCGCATCAACCTGTGGACCTTCACGCTGCCGGGGCTCGCGGAGCGGCACGAAGATCTCGCTCCCAACCTCGACTACGAGACCGAGCGCGCCGGCGTGGCGTTGGGGCAGCAGGTCACGTGGAGCCGTGAGGCGCGCGAGCGCTACGTGCGGTTCGCCGTCTCGAGCGAAGCGACGTGGCCCGGGAACTTTCGTGATCTGAACGCCTCGGTGACACGCCTCGTGACGCTGGCAGAAGGCGGTCGCATCACCACCGGGCTCGTCGACGCGGAGATCTCGCGACTGCGCTCCGCGTGGGAACCGGCGGCGAGCGGCGACGCGCTGGGGGAAGTGCTCGGCGCGCGCGCCGCGAAGCTCGACCTCTTCGACCGCGTGCAGCTGGCCGAGGTGATTCGCGTGTGCAGCACGTCGAGATCGGCCTCCGACGCGGGCCGAAAACTCTTCGCGCACTCGCGGCTCGAGAAGAGCACCAGCAACGACGCCGATCGTCTGCGCAAATACCTCGCGCGCTTCGAGCTGAGCTTCGACGAGCTCCAGTGATCGCCGCGCAGTTCTTGCGTGCCGCTGTCGTCGAGTTGGTGGCATTGCGCGCTGTTGGCCGTGGCCGCTCGCTTGCTGTGAGCTGCACCATGCGACTGTGCGTGCTCGGTGGTCATGGGAAGACGGGGAAGCGGGTGGTCGATGCCGCTCGCGTGCTGGGGCACGACGTTCGCGTGCTCGAGGGAGACGCGCTCGACCCCGCGGCGCTCAGTCGCTGCATTCACGGTTCGGAAGCGGTGATCAGCCTGCTCGGCCCCGTCGCCGGGAGCGCCGCAGATTTCTGCACGCGCGCGACGGAGCGGGTGATCGAAGTGATGCGCGCGGAAGGTGTCAGCCGGCTGGTGATGGTGACCGGCGCGATGTGCGGCCCGCGCGAAGAGCTCGGGCTCCTGTACCGATCGATGTTGCGAATTCCGTCGTTGGCGCGAGTGGTCGCTGATCGCTCGCGCTCCGAGAAGCTGGTGATGACCTCGGGCCTCGACTGGACGCTGGTGCGGCCTCCGCGGCTCAGTGACGACGAGCCGACGACGCAGCCCGTACTCTCGACGCACGGTCTGGTGACGATGTTGTCCACCTGCGCGCGGTCACATCTGGCGCAGGTGCTGATCTCGGTCGCGACCGGCGGTGCGCACGTCCGCGAAGGCCTCTACGTTCGCACGGGCGATCGACTCGCAGTCGCGGCGTGAGCGGGTAACCTCACGCCCATGCGCTCTCGCCTCGCCGCTGCTGCCGTCGTGTTGATCGCCGTCGCCATGCTCGTCACCTCGGGAATCGGTCGCGCCGGAGAACGTGCGCCGACGACCTCGCTGCCGGTGAAGGAGGCGGTGGAGAAGATGAAACAGAGCAAGGCTCCGAAGGGCGCCATCGGCTTGGTGCGTTTCTACGGCGAGGTGCTCGACGGAAAATCGGTGGAGTTCTACTTCAACGACTTCAGCAACGCGGGCCGCGCCAACGAGCAGCTCGCGGGTGTGATCGGCAAGGCGTCGTGCGCGAAGCTCGATGAAGCGAAGCTGAAGACCGCCAGCGCGTTGTTCACCGAGTTCGGAGACGCGTTCCCCGTCGAGCTGCGCGGCTACGTGTTGGGTCAGCAGGGCAAGGCGGACCAGGCGGCTCCGCTGTTGTTGAAGGCACTCGAGCAGATGCAGCCGCTCGATCGCTGCGTGTTCGGTCACCCCGACGACGCGGGAGAGCAGATGGGCCGCATCAGCACGTGGGCCGGTTGCTTCACCGTGCTGGTGCCCAAGCCGAGCAAGGCCGACGCGAAGAAGCTCGAAGCGATTCAGTCCAAGGCGTTCCAGTGCATGGCGGAGACCGCCGGCACCGTCGGGTGAGTCGCCTCACCTGATCACGTCAGCTGCAGGACCTTCTCTTCGAGCCGCTTGCCGCGCCACACGCCGGTGAGCAGCACCTTGCGGCTGGCGAGCAGCGCCACCGTCTCGGTGATGATCGCCTCGGGCTGCACGACCGAGCTGTCGAACGTCACGCACAGCACGTTGTTGGGCTCCATGCGCGCGTCTTTCGCGCCGGTCAAAGCGCGCACTTCGCTCACCGAGATCTCGCCCTTGGCGATCTGCACGCGGAACTCGGCCATCTGACCGGTCAGCTCGGCCATGGTCGACGCGCTGACGAGCTTGCCCTTGTCGAGAATCGCCGACGCGTCGCAGAGCTCTTCGAGCTCCTGCAGGTTGTGCGACGACACCACGACGGTGTGCTTGCCCTTCAGCTCGCGGATCACGTTGCGAACCTGCGCGGCGATCTTCGGGTCGAGACCCGCCGTCGGCTCGTCGAGGAAGATCACCGGCGGAGAACCCATCAGCGCCTGCGCCATCGCCACGCGCTTGTGCATGCCGTGCGACAGCGCTCCGGCGAGCACGTTCCACGTCTCCGAGAGGCCGACCTTCTCGAGCGCGGAACGCGCTTCGCTCTCGGCGTTGGTGAGGCCGCTCAGCTCACCGTAGTAGCTGAGCAGATCGCCGACCGGCCACAGCGGAGGCAGCACCGCGTCCTGCGGGAGCACGCCGACCTTGCCCTTGAGCGAGCCCGAGTCGGACGGCGACACACCCATGATGGTGATCGACCCCGACGACGGGAACAGGAACCCGCACATCATCGAGAAGGTCGTGGTCTTGCCGGCGCCGTTGGGGCCGATGAGGCCGTAGCAATGGCCGGTCTCGACGTTGAACGTCACGTCGTTCACCGCGGTCTTGGCGCCGAAGTGCTTGGTGAGGTTCTTGATTTCGATCGCCGCGCTCACAGGTCTCTCCGCTTCAAGGCGATGAGGGCGATGCCCATGAACACCAGGCCGAACCCGACGTGCACCAGGCCCGCCGTCATCCACCGAGCCCAGTGCGGGTGGAGCAGGTCACCGCCGAAGTGCCACACCGACGCGTAGCGCACGTACGCCAGCCACGATTCGGAGGTGAGCATCGCGAGCGAGCCGGGCGCGGCCGCTTCTCCGGGGAAACGGAACGCCTCGCCGATCAGCGCCACGAACCAGATCACGAACAGGGTGATGATGTTCAGCACCAGCGCCACGCCGCCCTGCCGCGTGAGCGACGAGAAGAGCGCGGTGAGCGCGAGGTACGCCAGCGACAGCGTGAAGCTCGAGAGCACGAGCTTGAAGGTCCACAGCGCGACGTCGACCGCCTTGAAGTCGGAGTTGAGGATCTTCGCGACCAGCACCATCAAGAACGTACAGATGACGAGCAGCAGCCCGAAGAGCGTGGCCTGCGAGAGGAACTTGCCGACCACGATCGAGCTGCGCCGCACGCGCACCACGAGGTATCGGACCGATTTGGGCCCGACCTCCCCGGCGAGTTGATCGAAGCCCATCAGCGCGATGAACAGCGGGAGGAAGCGCAGGGTGATCTTGAAGACGATCAAGAGCACCAGCGGCAGGGTGGCCAACGAGTCGAGCATCGCCTCGTCGTCGGTCACGAAGGTCTTGAGCATGTCCTTCTTCTGCGCGGTGAGCTGCTCGGCGGCCTTGGCGCGAATTTCAGGCGTATCGGCGCCGGCCATCGCCAGCTGCTGCTCGAACTTGGCGTTGAGCGTGTGGTTGACCCAGCCGGTGCCGGTGAGCGCGAGGCCCACGAACAACACGAAGAGGATCAACAGCACCAGCGCTCGGCCACTCTTGAGCGCGCGACGCGTTTCACCGCGCCAGATCGCCCCGATCTCCGACAGGTCTTCCATCGGCCGGGCGCTTCAACACATCCTCAGATGCGAATCCATTTCTGATCGAGGAAGCGGTCGAACGCGACCAGCGCCTCGAATTCACGCACCGGCGCGATGCGCATGATGTTGTCGACGTCGCGCTTCCCGTCGATGCGCGAGAGCAGATAGCGCTCGGGAGCGGTGAGGGTGAGCTTGGCGACCTGCTCGGGGCCGATCAGCATGTGCGGCGCTGCGCCGGTGGTGACGAAGTTGGCTTTGAGCTGCGGCGCCCAGCTCACTTCGATCTGCCGCATCAAGAGCGTCGCATCGAGCGTGGGCGTCAGCTCGTTGCTGCGACGCGCGAGCGCCCAGGCGTCGCGGAAGTTGCTCTTCTCGAAGAAGGCGCGCGCGTTCTCGAGCAGCCCTTCGGCCGACGGCGAATCACCGAGGCCCAGATCGGTCTCGACGCTCAGCTCGGGGTGGTCGGGCAAGATCACTTCCAGCGCGCCCATGTGGAAGTACGCGTAGAGCCGGTTGTAGAGGAAGTAGTCGGTCGCGTGGAGCTTGAGCGCCATCTCGTCGATGGTCTGGCCCGCTTCGATGCTGGCGAAGATCTTCTCGTCGATGCTGCCGGGCCGCGGCGGTTCAGCGAGGTTCTCGCGCTTCAAATCGAGCGTGCAGCCACCCGAAGGGAACGCCTGGCGAATCAGCGTCCACGCCTGCACGCGGAAGTCGCTCTCTTTGTGGATCTCGATGAGCGGCACCTTCACGCTGATGCCTTCGGGGAGCGGCGGCTTCTTGTCGGCTTCGAACTTGAACGTGCCCTCGACCCAGTTGAACGCGTCGAGCACCGTCTCGCGGAACTTGGTCGAGAGCACCGTCTCGAGCGTCTCGCGCGACACCGCTCCGATCATCTCGAGAATGCGCCCGAGGAAGATCTTGGTTTCCTTCTGGGTGGCGTAGGCCTTGTGGAACTGGTCTTCGCTGATGTGGCCCAGGTTGATGAGGTACTGGCCCAGGTACTCGCGCGGCAGGTTCGAGCTGGCGTTGTAGAGGTGGCCGTTCTCGAGCAGCAGTTCCTTGTGCACGCTGCGGTACTCGAGCGTGAGCTTGCCGGTCGACTGGCGATTCCAGAGATAGACGACGAGGTCCTTGAGAGGCATCGTCGCGAAGTCGCCAGCCAAACCGCGCATCGACTCCATTCTCATGCCTGCGCAGATCGACGTCTATCGAAAGGCCGGTTGTCAGATGTGTGACGACGCCGCTGATCTGCTCGCTGACTTTCGAAGGGAATGGGCGTTCGACGTCACGGAACACAACATCCAGGCCGATGCGGCGCTCTTCCAGAAGTATCGCTACCGCGTGCCGGTGGTAGTGATCGACGGAATCGAGCGGCTCGAGTTGCGGTTCGATCAACGACAGTTGGAGGCGGCGTTTCAGGCCGCGCGGGTGCCCAGGCGTGAGTGACGAATTCCACATTGCTGCGTTTCGACAGGTTCCCCGAACAGGTGTCATCTACGTCACGACCGAAGCCACGCGGCTGGGCTTCAGCGCCCGCAACCCCGAGTGGTGCAACCTGGGGCAGGGCCAGCCCGAGACGGGAGAAATTCCCGGCGCTCCCAAGCGCGTGCACCACCTCGAGATCGACGTCGATGATCAGGAATACGCGCCGGTCGCGGGCCTGTGGGAGCTGCGCGAGGCGATCGCGGCGCTCTACAACCGGCTCTACCGCAAGGGGAAGAAGTCGCAGTACGGGCCCGAGAACGTCGCGGTGTCGGGTGGTGGTCGCGCGGCGTTGACGCGCGCTGCAGCCGCGCTCGGCCACATCAACCTCGGCCACTTCCTGCCGGACTACACGGCGTACGAGGAGCTCCTCGACATCTTCAAGGCGTTCACGCCCATTCCCATCTTGCTCGAGGGAGATCGGGGCTACGCGTTCACGCCCGACGATCTGCGCCGCGAAATTTTGGGGCGCGGGTTGAGTGGGCTGTTGCTCTCGAACCCGTGCAACCCGACGGGCAAGGTGGTGCAGGGCGAGGAGCTCGACAAGTGGGTCAGCATCGCGCGCGAGCTGGAATGTGCGCTGCTCGTCGACGAGTTCTATTCGCACTACATCTGGAACTCGCCTCCGGGCCGGCTGCCGGTGGAGAGCGCGGCGCGGTACGTCGACGACGTGAACCGCGACCCGATCGTGATCTTCGACGGGCTCACCAAGAACTGGCGTTACCCGGGCTGGCGCACCACGTGGACCATCGGGCCGCGCCAGGTGATCGACGCGGTGGCCTCAGCCGGCTCGTTCCTCGATGGCGGTGGCGGCAAGCCGATTCAGCGCGCGGCGATTCCGCTGCTCGAGGAGTCGCACGTCATTCAAGAGACCAACGCGATTCATCAGCAGTTCCGCAGCAAGCGCGATCGGTTGCTCTCGGGACTGCAGCGGCTCGGCGTGCGCGTCGATCGCGCGCCTGATGGCACGTTCTACGTGTGGGGCAACGTCGCGCAGCTGCCGGCGCCGTTGAACGACGGCATGGGGTTCTTCCGCGCGGCGCTCGAGAAGAAGGTGATCGTGGTGCCCGGCGAGTTCTTCGACGTGAACCCGGGCAAGCGGCGCGCGTCGCGTGGCTCGAGGTTCCGTCAGTACGTGCGCTTCAGCTTCGGCCCGTCGATGGAGACGATGGAGATCGCGCTCAAGCGGCTCGAAGAAATGGTCGCCCCGCTGATCCGCGGTTGACCTCTTCTGATGCTGGGAGAAAGACTGTCGTCATGGAGCTGATTCGCCGCCACGAGGTCGATGAAGCTTCGCACGAGGACTCGCTGAGCATGCGTGTCGGCTGGCACGTGCTCGAGGCCTTCCTCGAGTCTCGCGGCGACGCAGGGCCGCGCTTCACCTATCTCGACGGAGTGCTCGAGTGCATGTCGCCTTCGTTCAATCACGAACTCATCGCGAGCAACCTCGCTCGCTTTCTCGAGCTGTGGGCGTTCGAGTTCGACGTCGAGCTTGCTGCGCTCGGCTCCCTGACGCTGAAGAAGAAGCCCGAGCAAGCCGGAGTGGAGCCCGACAAATGCTATTTCCTCGGGCCCATCGGCCGACGTCGGACGCCCGATCTCGCCATCGAAGTCGTTTGGACCGTTCCGCTCGTCGACAAGTTTGAAGTGTATCGACGCCTGAAGGTGAGCGAGCTCTGGGTCTGGGCGGACGGCGCGCTCACCCCGTGGATTCTCGGCGCGAGTGGCTATTCTCGCGGACGCAAGAGCCGCGTGTTGCCAGCGCTCGACCTGAAGCTCCTCAATCGCTTCGCGTTGCGGCTGGATCAGACGAAGGCGCTCAAGGAATTTCTGCGCGTCGCCAAACGACAGCGTTAGGGAAGGATGCCGGTCTCGCGCGCGATCTTCGTGATCGTCTCGCCCGCGAACTTCCACGTCTCGGGGTGACACGCGACGAGCCCGCGGCCGTTCACGATCTCGCGGCCGGCGTATTCGTACTTCTGTCCCGCGAAGTCGGTGAGCTGCCCGCCCGCGGCTTCGATCACCGCCTGCGGCGCGCACGAGTCCCACCGGTTGGAGCGATTGCTGGGGTGCAGGTAGAGGTCAGCCTCGCCCATCGCGATCAGCGCGCACTTGAGGCCCACGCTGCCTTGTTCCTTCACCTGCGTGATGCCCAGCGCCTGTTTGATCTTCTCGGTCTTCTTCGACTTGTGCGAGCGCGACACCAGCAGCCGCAGATCGCCTTGCTTGCCGGGCTTCACCACCAGCTCACGTTTCTGATCGCCGAGCTCGAGCACGCACGGGTGGCCGATGGCTCCGCTCCACAGCGCGCGCTGCATCGGAGCGAGCACCACGCCCGCCACCGGCTTTGCGTCGATCGCGAGCCCGATGTGCACCGCGAACATGCCGTTGCGATCGACGAACTCGCGCGTGCCGTCGAGCGGGTCGACGAACCACACGCGCTTCTGCTTCGGCGCGATGTGCGTCGACTCTTCGGCGACGATCTCGTCGGTCGGGAACTCCTTCTTGAGACCCGTGACGATGAGCTCGTTGGCGCGCTTGTCGGCTTCGGTGACGGGGCCTCCGCCGCCGGCCTTCTGCACCACCTCGAACGGCTGCTCGTAGACCTGACGGATCACTTCGGCCGCCGCTCGCGCGAGCCGTGAAGCGACCTGCAATTCCCAGGTGAACTCGGAACTCACGCGACGGCGGAGAAGAACTCGGCGTCCTTCCACACACTGACGACCGGGCCGTCGACCAGCGCACGGAAGCCGTGGGGAACGTTTGCTCCGACGCGCGCCGCGATGGCCTGCGCCGAATCACCACCGTCGAGCTGAATCGTCACGCGACGCGTGTCGCACAGAATGGTGAGCAGACACTTGTCGCCGCTCGCGCCGAGGAACTCGATCTTGTTCTCGTCGAGCTGTTTGGTGCGCAGGTGCGCGTCGGTCGAGAACACGCGGAAGCGCGGCGTGCGCGCTGCGGGAACGAGGGCTTCGGTGAAGACCACCTCGACGCCGTCCTGCACCTGCTCGTGACGCATGCTGATCGAGCGGGGAAGGGCGCGGCGCAACATCGCGACGGCGTGTTCGGGCTTGCTGTGCGTGGCGAGCGAGATCTCGATCGACTCGTTGGGCGTCGCGACGTCGAGCTCCGCGGAAGGATCGAGCGCGACCTCACCGCTCAACGCGAACCGCGAGCCTCCGCGCCACTGCACATGGAACGACGGATCTTCCGAGTGGACCCGGAAGCGGTTGACGCGCAGGAAGAGCGGCTCCTCGTACATGGCGCACCGCGGCAATACGCCTTTGCCAACCCGCCGACAAGGGTGACCCTAAGTGCCGAACTTCAGGCCGCTCTGACGACCATTTCCTCGAACGCGGCGGGCGAGTTGACCACGTCCATCTGCACTCCGATGAGCTTGAGGGCTGCGGCTGCGGCGCGCGCAGACAGGGAGATGAAGACGCCCTGCGTGGCGACGGCGATGCGGTCGATGCGCTGGCGATTTCGCAACACGACCTCGTACCAGGCCTGACGCACCGCCGGGTCGAAGCCGCGGAGCGAGCGAGCGTCGAGGTAGATGTTCACGCGCTCGGCACGTTGTGCCGTGAGCTCGGCGAAAAGAGCGAAGTCACTCGCCACGCCTGCCGTGAGGTGGCCGTGGACCCGGACGTACAAATGACCCGGCTCCAACTCTTCGACTTGCAGGGTGCCACGAGCGTCGTTGCGGCGGAGGTGCTGTTCCATGCCTCCACTCACCGCAAGGACGATGCCGAGGGGAGGGCGGCAGAAGTTGCCGTGTGTGGCAGGCTCGCTCGCACGCGATGCGTGACGGGCCGATTCGAACGTTCGTGAAGTGGCTCGCGCGCTCGCTGAAGGGCTTTGATCTCTCGCTCACCCGACAACTGCTGATCCGCCAGGGAGAACAGCGCTACCGCTTGAGCGGCTCGTGCAACAGCTGCGGCAAGTGCTGTGAGTCGCCCACGATTCCAGTGGGCCGCGTCACGTGGTTCATGCCACGCGTGCGCGCGATTTTTCTGTGGTGGCAGCGCGTGGTGAACGGCTTCGAGCTCACCGAGACCGACCCGCGCTTCAAGCTCTTCATCTTCAAGTGCACGCACTACGACCCGGTGACGAAGCAGTGCGACTCGTACGACACGCGGCCGCTGATGTGCCGCGACTACCCGCAGAACCTCACGTTCCAGGCCGTGCCGTCGCTGTTCCCCGAGTGCAGCTACGTGGTGCACGACAAGAAGGCGGAAGGACTGCGCGACGCGCTGGTGAAGGCCGGTGTCGGAGGCGAGAAGCTGGCCGAGCTCGAGAAGAAGCTGTTCCTCACGAAGGAGAAGGACGAGCAGCCTTGAGCAGCGCCGCGAGGCCTCCGAGCAGGACCACCGACGAGACGAGATTTGCGGTCATCGCGGTGCCACCCAGAAACGCGTCGCTCACGAAGCCGAAGAGCTGCACGGGTACCAGAATCGCGCCGAGCGTGGCGATCGCCCAGCGTTCGTGACGCGCGCGAACCAGCAGCACGACGACGAACGCGCACACCGCCATGATCAGCGGGTTGGCGATGGCTGCTTGCGCGTTGATCACCGCCAGCGCGCTCGGGTCGACGTTCGCGATCTGTGCGTCGGACATCACCAGTCGCAGCGCCGGCGGTGAGTGCCCGGTGACGGTCGCGATCGTGACGTACAGCGCCACGACGAAGTTGAGCGCGGTCCACACGCCGAGCAACGCCAGTCCGATCTTTCGCATGCGCCGCGCACGAGCAATGCCCGTACCGAGGCAACTCGCGGCTTCGACGCACCTTGGTGCTGATGACGCTGACAGAAAGTCAGTGACGGTCGGAGAACAGCGCCATCAGTTCGGAGCGTGAGTTGATGCCGAGCTTGCGGAACAAGCTCGCGACCTGATTCGCGACGGTGCGCACCGCGCGGCCGCGGCTGCGCGCGATCTCCGCGTTGCTCAACCCTTCGAGCATCAGCTTCATCACCTCGGTCTCGCTCTCGGTGATCGGTTCGGGTTCGTCGCGCTCGATGGGCTCGCTGAACACCGCGTAGCGCTGGCCGCGGAGCCGGAACTTCACGAGCCGCGAGTCCTTCACCATCACAGGAGCCCCTCCTTGAACTGACGAATCAGCTCGAGCCGCGAGGTGATGCCCAGGCGATCCATCGCGGTCTTGAGGTGCGTGGCGACCGTCGACGGCGCGATGCCCAGCTCGTACCCGATGAGGCGATTCGAGTGACCCAGCGCCGCGAAGCCGATCACCTGGCGTTCTCGCAGTGAGAGCCTGCCGCCCTCTGACTGGGGATCGTTGCGACGCGCGACGAGGTAGCGACGGCCATCGCGCTCGAAGTGATCGACCAGCGACCACCGCCCGTGCACCAGGGCCTGCCACTCGCGCAGCGCTTCTTCCGGAGCGTCGGTGCGCACCTTGCGGCTGCGCGCGCGGTCGAGTGTGAGCGCGGCGCTGCGCAGAGCGACGCGCGCCACCTGCTCGTCGGCCAGCCCTTCGACGTGCGCGAACTTGCCGCTCGGTTCGAGGATCGCTTCGGCCCCGGCCAGCACGTCTTGCGAGCGAACTTCACGACGCAGCCGGAAACCGGCCGCGATGTGGGCTCCGACGCGAGACCAGTTCATGCGGAAGCGCGGCTCGGTCTGGCCGATCTCGTTCATCGGCGCGCAGAAGCACACGCCGCGCAACGTCGAGTCACCGGCGTTGAGCCCGAGAATGTCGCGCGTGCCGAAGAGCGCTCCGGCCGCGGTGAGCAGCGGGAAGCGCCGCAGCAGCGACGCGCCGCCGATCTTCTCCGACAGCGTGCCGCAGCTTTCCCAGCGAAGCCGCTCGATGATGTCGCGGCCGGCGCTGACCACTCCGGCGGCCACCAACCGCGAGCGCGCGGGCGACAGATTCACGCCGGTGAGGTGATCGAGCCGCATCTCGTTCGCGTCGCGGGCGTCGTATTCGGCGCCGACCACACCGCGGCCACGGTCGAACCACGGCCCGAGCGCCGTGGCGATCGACTGGAGCCAATCGCCCGCCGGCTTCTCGAGATCGTAGGCGGCCTCGATCACTCCGATGAGGTCTGCGTTCCCCCGCGCCATCACCGCATACCTTCGTTGGATCTCGTCGAAATGACCATGCGCTGCCTCCAAATTGAGACGCGCAGAAGGTCGAAAAAGAGGCTCAAGTCCCGCGCATGGCGACTCGCAACGTGTGGGGGTGGGGTGTCACCGAAGCCGCGGTGAGCCTCGAAGAGACGCAGGGCCGCATCGAGCCGTTCTTCGGCGCTTCGGAGGTCGAAAACGAGGCGCAGCCGCGCTTGCCGAAGGCGCGCGTCGAAGTGCCCGCCGAGCTCGGTGCGTTCGCGAGCGCGACCGAGCTCGATCGCGCGTCACACGCCATGGGCAAGGCCTACCCCGATCGCGTGCGTGGCTTTCGCGGTGACTTCGCCAGCGCGCCTGACTTCGTCGTCTTCCCGCGCACCGAGGCCGAGCTGACGAAGGCGCTCGAAGTGGCGGAACGCGAAAAGCTGTCGGTCACTCCGTTCGGTGGCGGCTCGTCGGTGGTGGCGGGTGTCGAACCGAAGCTGGGCAAGGGCCACCGCGGCGCGCTCTCACTCGATCTGTCGAAGCTGTCGCGCCTGCTGGAGCTCGACGAGACCTCTCACCTCGCGCGACTGGAAGCGGGCGTGTTCGGCCCTGCACTCGAGCAGGCTCTCGCACCGCGCGGCTTCACGCTGCGTCACTTCCCGCAGAGCTTCGAGTTCTCCACGCTCGGAGGGTGGATCGTCACACGCGCCGGCGGTCACTTCGCCACGGTGCTCACGCACATCGACGAGCTGGTGCACTCGGTGCGCATGATCACGCCGCGCGGCACGTTCGAGACGAAGTCATTTCCGGCGAGTGGGGCGGGCAGTGACCCCAATCGCATGGTGATCGGCAGCGAGGGCACGCTGGGCATCGTCACCGAAGCGTGGATGCGCGTTCGCCCGAAGCCAACCTTCCGTGCCGGAGCCTCGATTCACTTCGAGGACTACCAACGCGCGGTCGACGCCACGCGCGCGGTGGCGCAGTCGGGGCTGAGCCCTTCGAACTGCCGGCTCCTCGATTCGCAGGAAGCGATGATCAACGGAGTGACGTTCGACGGCTCGTCGGTGCTGGTGCTGGCGTTCGAGTCGGCCGATCACCCGCTCGACGCGTGGATCGATCGAGCGATCGCGATCTGCGAAGCGCACGGCGGAACGTGTCCCAAAGGCAAGACGAGCGGCCAGAAACCCGGCGATGCAGGCGAAGCGTGGCGCGCGTCGTTCTTGAAGGGCCCCTACCTGCAAGACGCGATGATCCGGCTCGGCGTGATCGCCGACACCTTCGAGACCGCGTGCACGTGGAAGCGTTTTCCGGAGCTCTACGGCTCGGTCAAAGCCGGCATGGAAGCGGCGCTGCAGAAGCTGTGTGGCGGTGGAATCGTGAGCTGCCGTTTCACGCACGTGTACCCAGATGGTCCGGCTCCGTACTTCACGTTCCTCGGGCGCTCACCGAAGCGCGGCGCAGAGCTCGAGACGTGGAACGAGCTGAAGCACCTCGCCGGTGAGCTGCTCGCGAAGCACGGAGGCACCATCACGCACCACCACGCCGTCGGCCGCACGCACCGGCCCTGGTACGACCGCGAGCGCCCTGACGCCTTCGCGCGCGCGTGGAACGCGGCGAAACGTGAGCTTGATCCCGCGGGCCTGCTGAACCCCGGCGTGCTGTTCGAGTGACAGCGGATTGAGGTGCTCCGGTTGCACACCTTTGAGCCGTGATGGGTTTCACCGATCCGATGGAGAACACCGTCTCGCCTTTGTTCGGGAAGCAGGGGTCGAAGTTCGCGTCACTCCGGTCAGTGAATCCGCAGAAGAGCCTCGAGGTGCGCTGGAACGCGATGATCGCCGCGCGCCCCGACTTCGAGTCGAGCTACGGCTTCGTGCCGATGGTGATCGACACCGGCTGGGCGGTCGTCGCGGTGCCTGAAGACGACGTCTCGTACACCGTCGGGCTGCACTATCGGTTCGGTCAGAAGGAGCTGCTGATCTCCGCTCCGCATCTCGGGCTGCACGAGCAGAAGGCGTTCTTGAACGAGCTCGCGAAGCGCGTGATTCAGGGCGCGCGCTTCGATGCGGGCGACAAGCTCGAGCTCGAGGGCCAGCAGCTGACCTTCAAGACCTACGAGGACTCGACGTTCTCGAAGTACCCGTGCGGCTACCTCGCGCGGTTCGAGCAGTTCTTCGAAGACCGTGCGCACGTGGCCGGCGGGACGCTGCCCGTGCTGTGGGCCGTGCTGAAGCCTTCGCGCGCGGCGTCGAAGCAGACGAAGGTGCACCCTCCGACGCGGGCTTCGAAGTCGGTTTCGCGCGAGAAGGTGAGCCGAGCAGAGCGCGCTTGAAGAGCCGCGACGACCAGTAGGCCGCGAAGAACGGGCTCTGAAGGGCTTCACGCGACAGTCGCACGTCGAGTCGCACCGAGGTCGCCAGCGCCGTCAGCATCGCCTCGCGCTCGCCCAGCCGGGCATGGAGCGCGGCGCGGTAGAACCACGGCCACGCCGCCTGACCGCGCGTGAACTTGAGCGCCGCGTCGAGGTGCGTGCCGGCTTCGTCGAGCCGACCGACGCACAACAGCGCCTTCGCGCGTTGCAGGTGGAGCGCGTAGTCCTTCGGGCGCGCGGCGATGAAGCGCTTCGAGGTCTTGATCACCTCGTCGAACTTCCCGGCATCGTTGAGGCGGTAGAGCCTGGTGAACCAGCTGACGCTCATGGCCCCGGCGGCGGAGCTTCTTGCTGCGCGGCGAGTTGCTGCTTCAACTGCACGACGGCCATGCGCATCATCGGCGGCTGCTCGTTCATCGGAGCGATCGTCACGTACGCCTCGAGGTTGCTCAGCGCGCGCCGCTCGTCGTTGTCTTCCAGCGCCAGCATGCCGGCGAACATGCGCGCGTCGTACGACTCGGGGTAGCGCTGCGCGAGCCGCTCGAGCTCGTCGATCGAGCCGCGCAGGTCGCCTTCGAGCGCGCGCATCACGGCGTGACCGACGCGCGCCTTCGGGTGGAACGGGTCGATCAACATCGCGCGATCGACCAACGGGCGCGCTTCCTGAAAGGCCTGCCGACGAATGAGGTAGATCGACAGATCGGCCAGCGCGTCGACGTCGTCGGGGTTCGACTGCACGCGCGCCGAGAGCCCCTCGAGCTTCGCGTCGGCGCGCTGCGGTTGCTGCATGGGCGCGCCACCCGCGCCCGGAGGCGTCATGCCGGTGGCCTGCATGCCTTCAGCGCGCTCAGTCGACTTGTCCTGCAGCTGCCAGCCGAGAATGCCGAAGAAGGCGACCACCGCTCCGCCGATCAGCATGCCGCCCAGCATCGGGTTCTTGCCGAAGAAGCCCTGCGGCGCAGCGGCGAGCTTGTCGGCGCGTGCCTGCTGCTTCACCGTCTCGTGCTTCTTGCCTTCGCGGGCGCGCAGCACGTCGGCCGCGGCGGTCTCGAGGCGAACGCGTTCGCGCGCGAACTCTTCGGGCGGCAGCAGGTGCTGATTGGCGATGTGCTCACGCAACGTCTGCAGCATCGACTGGTAGCGCGCCTCGAAGTCGTCGAGCGTCTGCGGCGCGGGTGCGTCGGTCTTGAGCCGCCGGGAGCCGAAGAGGAAGGCGACCGCTCCGAGAATCGCGACACCGAGCGCGATCAGCCCGGGAATCCAGTTGGTGGCGTGCGCGGGGTTCATTTGCCGTCCAGATCGGCTCGCACCTTGGCGAGGTAGTCGTCTTGCTGCTGTGCCTCTTGAGACGCAGCGACGGGCGGCGCCGGTTCCGTCGGTGTCTTCGAGGTCGAGCGCATGATGAGCAACACGCCCAGCGCCAACAACGCCAGCGGAGCGACCCACAGCCCCAGGGTCACTCCCGATTTTCGCGGCTCCATCAACGCCCACTCGCCGTAGCGCGCGACGAAGTAGTCGAAGATCTCGTCGTCCGACTTTCCTTCGACCACCAGCTCACGAACCTTGTCGAGCTGCGCGCGCGCCATCGACGCCGGAGAGTCGGCGATCGACACGCCCTGACACACCGCGCACCGCAGCAGCTTGCCGATGCGCTGCACGCGCGCTTCACGTTCGGCGTCGAGCGGGTCTTGACCCTGGCGCGGCGGCGCGTAGCCCTGTGCCAGCACCATCGACAGCAGCAATGCCTGGATCACTTCAGGATCTCCTGCACCTGCGCATCGAACTCTTCAGGCGAGCTGAAGGGCGCGATCACCTTCTTCACGATCACGCCCTGACGGTTGATGAAATACGTCTCCGGCACGCCCGACACGCCGTAGTCGACGGCGACGGTCGACTTGGGATCGTAGAGGTGGATGTACGGAGTGCCCGTCTCCGCGAGGTAGCGCCGGGTGTTCTCTTCGGTGTCTTCGAACACGATGCCGATGAACGCCACGTCGGGGTACTGCTGCGAGGCCATGTCGAGAATGGGCTGCTCGAACTTGCACGGCCCGCACCACGTCGCCCAGAAGTTGATGACCATCGGCTTGCCCGCGAACTGCTCACGGGTGACGACGCCTTCTTTGTCGAGCCGCTTGATGGTGAACGCGGGCGCCGGCTTGTCGACCAGCAAGAACGGCACGGAGTGAGGATCGGTGCCGAACGCCTTCGCGAGCACGAAGATCACGAAGCCGATCACCGAGAGCGAGATCACCAGGCCGACGACGTTGACGCGCGGCTTGTCAGACGGAACTACGGCTTCGCTCACGACGGCACTCCATCAGCAGGAGCAGGCGCCGGAGTCGTCGTCGCGGCCTTCTTCTTCTGCGGGAACAGCGCGATCAACGTGCCGAGCACCAGAATTGGAATCGCGTACCAAATCCACCCGACGAGCGGGAACACCCACATGTTGAAGCTCGCGGTGCCGGTGTTCTTGTCGAACGCGAGCAGCGACACGTACACGTCGCGAATCACGCGCTCGTCGACGGTGGGCGAGCCGATGGGGTCGGTGGAGCGCGCGTAGAAGTTCATGCGCGGCGAGTTGCGCGCGGTGAAGGGCGACTCCGCTCCCGAAGGTGAGATCACCGTGAGCGTCGCGGCGATGTAGTGGCGGTACGGCTCTTCGATGGTCACTTCTTCCTGCGCGTTCGCGCCGCGGAACGCTTCGATCAGCTGATCGCGCGTGAGCACCGAGTCAGCCGCGATGCCGCGCCAGCCGAACACCAGCTTCATGCCGGGCTGCAGGTTGGCCGCCTTGATCACCCGCGGGCGATTGGCGAAGTCATCGCCTTCTTCGAGCTTGTTGAAGCGCACCTTGTAGTCGCCGACCGCCATTTCCTGGCCGGGCTTGAGCGTGCCGGTGGCGTGCACCTTGCCCGCGCTCGAGGCCGCGACGGCGACGACGATCGCCACGATGCCGAGGTGCACGATGTAGCCACCGAAGCGTCGATTGGCGCGCGTGGCCGAGGCGACGACCGCGCTGAAGAACGACTCCTTCGCTTCGTTCATGCGCTGCTGCGCGGGGAGGAACAGCTCGCGCAACGTGACCAGCGTGACGAAGCCCGCGGTGCCGAAGGTCATCACCGCGAGGAAGCTGCGGTAGCCCATGAAGACGCTGAACAGCGCGGTCGCGACGCCGGCGGCTCCGGGAATGATCGCCTGCTGCGTGGTGGTCTTGGGATCAGCCGAGCCCCACGGGAGCATGGGGCCCACGCCCATCAAGAACAGCATCGCGAGGCCGAGCGGCAGCGCCATCTGGTTGAAGTAGGGCTCGCCGACGGTGATCTTCTTGTGGAACAGCCCCTCGGAGATGAGCGGGTAGAGCGTGCCCAGCAGCACGATGAAGGTCAGCGCGCTGAACACCAGGTTGTTGAGGAGGATGCTTCCCTCGCGCGAAGCGATCGAGCCGAGGCGCGATTCGGCGACCAGCATGTGGCCGCGGAAGGTGAGCAGCAGCGCGCTGAAGATCAGCAGGATGCCGATGAACACCAGGAACGTCGGGCCGATGTCGCTCTGCGTGAAGCTGTGCACCGAGTTGAAGACACCGGAGCGCGTCATGAACGTGCCGATGATGGTGAGCACGAAGCTGCCGAGCGCGAGCGCGATGGTCCACAGCTTGAGCGACTTCTTCTTTTCCAACACCATCGTGGAATGCATGAACGCCGTCGCAGTGAGCCACGGCATGAACGACGCGTTCTCGACCGGGTCCCACGCCCAGTAGCCGCCCCAACCGAGCACCGCGTACGCCCACCAGCTGCCCAGAATGATGCCGATGGTGAGGAACATCCACGGGACCAGCGTCCACTTGCGCAGGGGCACCAGCCACGCGTCGCCGAGCTCACCGCGGAGCAGCGCGCCCGCAGCGATCCCGAACGGAATCGTCATGCCGACGTACCCGAGGTACAGCATCGGCGGGTGGATGATCATCAGCGGGTGGTTCTGCAGGAGCGGGTTCGGGCCCGGGCCGTCGCTGAGCGGGTTCGCAATCGCGGTCCACGGGTTCGCAGGGCCGGCGATCAAGAACGCGAAGAACGTGGCGACCGCGGCCATCACACCGAGCGACAGCTGCATGTAGCGGCCGTGTTCCTTGCGGTAGGTGAACGCGAACGCGAACAGGTACGCGCCCATGATCGCGCCCCAGAAGAGGATCGAGCCTTCGAGCGCGCTCCACAGCGAGACGATCGAGAAGATCAGCGGCGTGGTGCGTGAGCCGACCTGCGCGACGTACTTCACCGAGAAGTCGTGCGTGACGATCGACTCGATCATCACCAGGTTGCTCAACACCATCGACGCCGCGAAGCCGTAGATGCCTCGCTGCACCCACGGCAGTGCGCTCTCTTTTCGCGCGAGCCCCGTGACGATACCGACGACGGCGGCAAACGCGGCGCACAGCAAGCCGGCCAGCACGAGCCCGTAACCGAGAATGGAATTCACGAGGGGGTCATACCCGATGCGCCCCGCAAAGGGTGGTGACGGGGTCAGCCGTTTTCATGGCGGCGATGGGCCCGCCTACGCGCGAGCGCGCCGAGGAAACACAGCGCGAGCGGAACGTCGAGCGTCGTGCAGCCGCAGCCCGGCGGGCCCGCCATCTCCGATCCGCCACCACCGCTGCCTCCGCCGCTCGCTGTGCCGCCTCCGGTCGCGCTGCCGCCACCTTGCGAAGAACCGCCGCCGCCTCCTCCGGTCGCTCCGCCCGCGTCGAGCTGTCCCGCGTCGGGCTCGGGAGCTCCAGCGTCGGTTCCCGCGTCGAGCGCGCCCGCGTCGCTGACTCCGGCGTCGGGTGAGCCGGCGTCGGTTGTTCCCGGCATCGAGCGGAGGCGGCGCCACGCACGCTCCCGCCGCGTTGCACATCTCGCTCGGCGCGCACATGCCGCACGAATTGCCGCACGTGTCGGTTCCACAGACGCGGTTCTGGCTCTGACAGAGATCGTGCGGCGCCATGCCGGTCGACGTGCCGTTCAGCAGCGAGCGCGTCATCGCGAGGCCGAGCGACGCACCGACACAGAACTCACCCATCGTGGTGAAGCCCTCGAACATGTTCACGTACGGCGTCGGCGCCTGCGCGGTCGTGAAGTACGTGAAGTCCTTCATCGGGTTGAGCGAGTGCAGGTAGCACGCTCCGAAATCGAGCCCCGCAGCGTACATGAGCTGGCTGTCGTAGCCGTCGTCGCGCAGGTATTCCTCGGCGCCTTTGTTCACGTTGGTCGACACGCCGTTGACCCAGCACGAGGCCGACGTCGCGGGGAAATCGGCGACGTGTTGCCGACCGCGATCGGTCATCTGCACGAGGTCGTAATACGCGTCCTGGTTGTCCTCTCCGCTCGGAGCGCCGGCGCGGTACGTGCCCATGTCGAACCACGAACCCCAACCGTCGAAGAGCCCGCAGTAGATCGAATCGGCGGCACGATCGGCGGGCTGGGTCCCGTTGGCGATCCGGGCGATCTCCTTGAACGGACGTCGCGCGAAGAACGTGCGCGCGCTCTGCGTGGCGTTCAAGTTCAAGAAGCCGCCGCCGCGGAAGCGCCAGTAGACGCCGCCCAGCCAGAACGCGACGAACTCGCGCTCCTCGTCGGTGAGCGAGGGGAAGGGGAGCGTGGGGCGCGTGCGGCCTCGCGCATTGAGACACTGGAACTGCTCGGTCGCTCGCTGCGTGCCTTGCGCGATGACCATGTTCACGTGCGCCTCGACCGCGTCGAGCTCGTCGGCCATCTGCGCGAGCGGCCACGTGCCGACGATCGATTGGTCGAAGCAGCTCGACTGCGCGGTGAGCGTGCTCTGGGCGGAGACGATCGAGTTGTGCGCGATGGTCAGCGCCGTGGTGTCGAGCGGCCGGATCTTCCACAGCACGCGCCGCATGGTCGGAATCCAGTCGGGAGGCAGCAGGCCCTCGGGCGGAGGCACGAGCGCGAACCCCGCTCCGGCCAGCGCGATCTGCTGCTCGAGCGTGTTGGTGCGCGCGTCGGCGAAGCTGCGGATCTGCGAGTCGCTCGCGCCCGCAGGAGCACGGCTGGAGTTCACGTAGCGCTCGGGCTCTTCGACGGCGAGACAGGTGGCGAGCGTGGTGCCGCCGAGCTGCGAGCGAACCGTCGCCTCGTGCGTGGAACATCCACTCGCCGCGCCACTCGCGAGGAAGGAACTCGTCGGCAGCACGAACGTGGCGGTGCGCGCACAGATCACCGGCGCCGGCCACGTCATCGGAGGCGTGCTCGCGGTGATGCTCCGCGCGCGAAGAAACTGCGCCTTGATTTCGGGGAACACGCGCAGCTCGACGGTGTGCGGCGTCACGCCGTCGGGCCCGGCGGTCAGCGTCTCGAACGTCGGCGGCACCGCGACCCAGGCGGGCAGACGCGCGAGGAGTTGTTGGCGGCGCTGCTCGACCAACGACGGGTTGTCGGGCAGGCCCGCGTCGAACGAGAACGGCAGCGGCTGCGCGAGGGCGGTGGTGGCGACGAGGGCGAGGACGAGGCTCCGCATGCGGACGCGGAGCCTACAGCGCTCGCGTCGTCACGGAACCGAGGGCTGGCTCGAATTGCGCGGAGACGTGATCGCCACCGACATGAAGTCGAGCGCGCTGTCTCCGGTGTCGACTCCGTTGCGCCGGTCGAGCCCGCTGTCGGAGTTCGTCGCCGTGGTGTTGTCGTGCGGGTTCAGCGCCGGGTTGCCCTCGCAGATGAAAGGCGTCGAGCAGGTGGTGAGCGCAGTCTGCGTCGAGGTGTCGAAGAAGAAGCACAGCGCGTCCATCACCGAGGTGTCGCGACGCAGCACGAGGCTGCCGGAGTCGGTGAGGCCCTGCGTGTACGTGCCGTCGGCGCTCACGCCGGCGTTGAAGCCACCCTGCGGGTTGGTGTTGGTGATGAGCAGATGCCCACGCGCGGGGATGATCTGGCCCGCTCCGGTGAAGCGCACCGATTCGGTGGTCGTGGTGCAGGTGCCGACCGCGCTGCGGAAGGAGATCGTCCACGTCGAGTCGAGCACCAGCGGGGTCGTGCCCTGGTTGAAGAGCTCGATGAACTCGTCGTTGCCGCCGGCTTCTCCGCGGGTCTGAATCTGGCTGATCACGATGCGCGCGGGAGTCATGCCGCCGCCGCCGGTCGCGCCACCACCACCTGTGGCACCTCCACCACCACCGGTAGTGCCTCCGCCTCCGCCGGTCGCGCCACCGCCGCCGCCGGTCATTCCACCGCCGCCCGTCATTCCACCGCCGCCGGTCATTCCACCGCCGCCGGTCATTCCGCCACCGCCGGTCATCTCACCACCGCCGCCGGTCATTCCGCCGCCGCCGGTCATCCCACCACCGCCGCCGGTCATTCCGCCGCCGCCGGTCATTCCGCCGCCGCCAGTCATTCCACCGCCGCCGGTCATTCCTCCACCGCCGGTACCGCCACCCGTCGCGCCGCCGCCGGTCCCGCCACCCGTCGACGTGCCCGCCATGCAGCGACCCAGAATGCACGCACCCGTCAGGCAGTCGTTCGCGCTGTTGCAGGTGCGCGCCTCGAGGCAGCGCCCGCAGTTCAACCCGCCGCAGTCGACGTCACTCTCGGTGCCGTTCTTTTCACCATCGGTGCAGGTCGCCGCCTGCATCGCGGGACCACACGCAGTCATGGAAAGGGCGAAAACGACGAGAAGATGACGCATTCCCCTCAGACACAGAGGGGCCGTCAGGAGTGCAACTCAGGACTTCTCGTCGGCCTTGCTCAGCGAGTTCTTCCAGTCGTCGTCGCTCATGGTTCCGCCATCACCCGGCGGCCGGTACTCGGAGCTGTGGTTCACCATGAGCCGGTTGCTGCGGAAGATCTGATCGGCGGCGAACGTGCCCTCGACCACCACGCCGATGCCTTCGCGGAACATCTGCGGCGGCACCTGCTCGCTGCGCACGGCGACCTTCGCCGCGTCAGGCTTGTGCGTGTCGGCGACGGTGAACGAGACGATGGTGTGCTCGGAGTTCCAGTTCACGGAACCGGGGACCACCACGCCGCCCAATCGAATCGTCGAGCCGTAGGCCTTGCCACCCTGGGCCAGCATCTCGGACGGCTTCCAGTAATAGACGAGGTTGTCGCCGATGTTGCCGAACGCGATCCACGCGAGGGCGCCGAGCGCGACGGCGATGGCTCCCACGGCGATGAGGCGGTTGCGATTTTCGCTCGTCATGACTGTCCCGGCTGCTGCCCGGCGCGCGGCCGCCGGAGAAAGAGACTCAACGCGTAGAGGATCGTCCCACTGAATGCGACTGCGTAACAGGCATAGACGTAGCCCCAGCCTCCCTGAATGACGCCGGTCGGCACTTTTTCGATGCCTTCAGGGTGCTTCATCTCGACGGGCGGAGGCGTCGGAGCGGCGGGCTGTGGCTGCGGAACCGGCGCGATGTCGGCGAACGCGAGGCCCGACCACAGCGCGGCGACGAACAGGAAGCGCTTCACGACGCGACCTCCTGCTTGGCGGGAGCCTGCAGCGGAGGCAGCGCCATCACCGTCGACTGCTGCGCACGCGCGATCTCGTAGCGCTTGAAGAGGAACACGAAGAACAGCGCGAGGAACGCCACGCTCGCGAACAGGTAGCCGACGCGCATCGCGGGATCGACGGTCTGCGCGTCGCCCTGCTGCTGATGCAGCGAGTTCCACCACTTCACCGAGAACCACGTGATGGGCAGCGTGACGTAGCCGAGGATCACGGCGGCCGCGCTCCACGCCGCGCGCCGATCGGGGTCTTCGGTGAACGAACGGAACGCGAGGTAGCCGACGTACACCAGCAGCATCACCGTGGTGGAGATGAGCCGCGGGTCCCAGTCCCACCACACGCCCCACGTCGGGCGCGCCCAGATGCTGCCCATCATCACGCCGCATGCGCCGAAGAAGACGCCGACTTCAGCCGCCGCTTCCGCGAGCGCGTCGAGCTTCCAGTTCGCCTTGAAGAGGTAGCCGACCGCGCAGACCACATTCACGGTGAAGCCGAGCATGCACATCCACACGAACGGAATGTGCACGTAGATGATGCGGCCGACGTCGTTCATGTAGGCCTCGGGCGGAGCGAACACGAGGCCGAAGTAGAAGACGACGACGACCATCACGCTGCCGATCGCGGCGAGCACCTTCCACACCCACGCGCGCGCAGACGTGCTGACCGCGTGCACGATCATCAGCGCGATCACCACCACCAACGAGACCAGCGGAGCCCAAAAAGGCATTCAGTCTTCCTCGACGACCTTGGGGAACACGAGAAACCCGAGCGACAGATAGATGAGATCGAACGCCGTCAGCAACTTGAGCCATGAGGCCAGCTGCTCCTGGGGATCAGGGCCCAGGCAGAACCGCGTGGCGTTCACCGTCGCCAGCAACAGTGGAACGAGAACCGGAAACAGCAACAGCGGAAGCATGACGTCGCGCGCGCGCGCGTTGGCGGAGATCGCCGAGTACACGATTCCGGGAGCGGAGATGCCGACGCTGCCCAGGAGCAACGTCGCCAGCAGCGCCAGCGGCTGCTTCATGAGATCGATGTCGTAGAGCGCGACGGCGACGGGCAACAGCAACAGCGACAGGCCGAACAGCAACGACGCGTTGCCGAACACCTTGCCGAGGAAGATCGCGCGCGCCTCGACCGGAGTGAGCACCAGCCCGAGCAGCGCCTGGTTCTCGCCTTCCACGCGGAACGACTCGCCGAGCGAGAGCACGCTGGCGAACAGCAGACCGAGCCACAGGTAGCCCGGCGCGTGCGCTCGCAGCGCGTTGATGTCGGGGCCCATCGCGAACGAGAAGAGCAGCAGCGTCGAGAGTGAGAAGAAGATCAGCGCCGTGAGTCGCGCGCGCGTGCGCCACTCGATGAGCCAGTCCTTGCGGAGCACCAGCCACGCGGCTGCGAGCAGCGATGGGCGGTTCACTTCGGCTCCTCGCGACGGCCTTGATCGAGGTGCAGCCGTTCTTGCGTGAGCGAGAGGCCCTGATCGATGAGGTGCGTCGCCAGCACGCACGTGGTTCCGTGAGCGGTGAGGTCTTTGATCACGCGCTCCATCTGCGCGATGCCTTCGGGGTCGAGCTCGCCGAACGGTTCGTCGAACAGCGCGAGCTTCGGCTTCTTCATCAACAGCCGCGCGATCGAGAGCCGCTTGCGCATGCCCGCCGAGAACTGCCGCACGGGACTGTCGGCGCGGAGCCCGAGGCCCACTTCGTCGAGCAGCGCCTTCACCTTCGTCGCGCTGTCGTCGAGCGCCAGGAACTTCGCGAGCAGGGTGAGGTTCTGCGCGGCGGTGAGATCTTCGTAGAGAAAACTGGCGTGCGAGATGAGCGCCACGTCGTGCCGCAGTGCCTCGCGGTTCTGACGCGTCTCTTTTCCGAAGACCGTGATCTCTCCGGCGGTCGGAAAGCTCGCGGTGGCGATCATGCGCAGCAACGTCGTCTTGCCCGAGCCGTTGTGGCCGGTCAGCAACAGTGAGCGGCCTGGCGGCAGCGAATAGGTCAACCGGGAGACCGCCCAGCGCGTGCCGAAGCGCTTGCTGACGTCCTTGATCTCGAGGGCGCTCTCCACGGCGGCGGCGTCTATAGCAGGCCCATCCCAGCGAGAACGGGTAACCTGCGACGCCGTGTCGCGGAACACGTCGATCCTCGTCGTCGTCGTGATGTGCGCGTTGTTTGGAGCGTTCTGCGTGAACGCGACTCGCACGTGGGCGACGCACATTCCGACCGACGTGATGTGCGCCGATTTCCTCCGCTCGCCGCGCGAGGGCTGGTTCAAGGTGAAGGGCTGCGTGCTCGACGTGAACGCCATGGTGCTCGAGAGCGCCAACGGAGAGTTCGAGTCACTCGACAACCGCCGCAAGGGCATCAGCAGCAAGCTCTACGACGGGACGCCGGTGTGGGTCGCGGCGCTGATTCCGATGACCACCGTGATGGACCGTGGGGCCCGTCGCGCGGCGCTGCGCAGTGAGAGCGCTGATCTCCTGAAGTGGGTCAACGCGCACGAGGTCGCTGACGATCTGAAGCGCGAGAAGATGTGGGACGACCCCTCGGTCCTGAACCGCATGGCGCACCCTTCGCTGCTGGTGGGGCGCGCGGAGAAGCCCGACGGTGATCTCGTGCCGCGCGCGTTCGGGCCGGCCGCGTCGGTGAACCTGCACGTGTTTCGCGTCGAAGCGCCGCCGGAGCAGATGCACGTGAGCGTGGTGATCACCATCGCGCTGGTGATTCTGCTGGCCGGCATCGTGCTCGTGATCCGCTTCACGAGAGGGCCGCGGAACGACGGCGACCTCACGCCGGAACAGGTCACCGCGCGCAACATCATCGGGAGTACGAAGGTCGAACTCGGCGCACTCGAGGAGCTGCGCGAAGAAGAGCGGCAAGAGCAGCGCAAGAAGCGCAACGGTTAACGCTCTTTTCGGTCGCGGCCTCCTCGTCGAGGCCATGGCACTTCAGCTCCAGATCGCGAGTCCCTGCAGTGAGTCGTGGGCGTCGATGCGCGGCGATGAACGCCGGCGCTTCTGCCAGCAGTGCAAGTTGAACGTGTTCAACGTCTCGGAGCTCACCGAACCTGAAGTGCGCGCGCTGTTCCTCAAGTCGGAAGGGCGGGTGTGCGGCCGCATCTACCGACGGCGCGATGGCACCGTACTCACGCGAGATTGTCCGACCGGGCTCCGCGCGGTGCGCCTGCGGCTGCTGCGAGGGGTGGCCGCGGCGATCACGCTGATCGCGGGTCTCGTCGGCTATCGCGCGTTCACGTTCGAGCCGTCGTGCCCGGCCGACGGTGTTCCGCGCGGTGCGAGCGCGCTCCGCATCTTCGAGAACCGGCTGCACGCGCGGTACTACGACGCCGTCGAGGCGCTGCGCGAGACCGAGACCTTCGGCTGGCTGATCGATCGCATCTCGCCGCCGCCGCGCACCGGCAGGCTGATGATGATTCCCGTGATTCGCAGCTCAGGCGGCGCTCAGCCGCCGGTCGAGTGATGCCAGCGCGCGAGAGAGCGGCAGAAAACGCGTCTCGGCCGCCGCGGCGATCACCTCGGCAGCGGGGATCTGCGCGCGTCGCTCGAGTTCACGAGCAGCGTCGGGCCAGGGCAGGGTGCGCGCGATGCCGAGCTCCTCTTCGATGCGGCGGCGGAAGTCGTCTTTGAGCGCGGTGATGAGCTCGCCCTCGACCTTCGCGTTCGCGGTGAGGGTCGCCATCGCGCGCACGTACTCGAGGGCGGAGCGGTGCTGCGTCGTGGCCTCTTCACGCACCGGTCCAAGCCGCGGAGCGCGCGCCCACAAGAACAACGCGGCGAGCACGAGCAGCTGCAGCCCCGACGCGAGCAGGTTCCGCGGGGCCGACATCTCGTGCGCGAGCAGGTGGTACTCGTCGAATGCGATCGGACCTCGGCTCGCGATGGCGCTCCAGAAGCGCGCGTTGTCGAGCAATTCGAGCCGCGCGTTCTCGATCAGATCGGGGCCCGCGCCGACCCACACCTCGCCCGAACCGATCGGCACGAACCACAGCGCCGAATGCTCCGCGACCATCACCGCGCTCGGGTGCTTCACCTCGATCATTCGTTCCGCCGAGATGCGCAGTTGGTGGACATCACTCGTCGCGCCGCCCTGGAAGCGCACGTTGACGGTGGTGCCGCCGACGTCGTCGATCCCTTTGATGTCGCCGAGCGGAGCGACCTCGCCCGAGTGCAGCTCGAGCCAGTTCGCGATCGCCGGATGCAGCCGATCGCGAGGAGCGAGGAACACCAGCGTGCCGCCGCTCTGCACGAAGTCCTGCAGGACCTTCGTCTCCTCGCTCGTGAGCTCCGATTGTGACGGCGCGGCGATCACCACGGTCTTCAGGCCGGGCGGGAAGGCCGCGAACGGTTCGTCGAGGGCGACGACGTCCACGCCCGACTCACGCAGCCACGTCGCGAGCACGGCGGCGCCACGCGGGCCCGAGTTGGTGATCGAAGGCAGCGGCGAATCGCTCCCCGGCTGACGTGCGAGTGCAGCGACGACCAGCGCCAGCAACACCAGGCCTCCGATCGCGAGTTGGCCGCGGTTCATGCCTTTGGTGCCGCCGGCAGACGGGCCACGTCGTCGAGGAAGCGCTTCGCCTCGGCGGAGTCGACTCGGTCAAGCGAATAGAAGCTGCGATCGAACCACGCGACGAGCTGTTGCACGGCGGTGGTCAACGCTTCCGGTGCTCCTCGCGTCGGCAGCTCCGCCACCAGCTCACGGTTGGTCTTCACGCGGTCAGGGCGCGCGAAGCGATTCCGTTCCAGCGTGGCGAGTACCGACAGCCAGCCCTCGCGAATCGCGCCGCGCGGGTCAGAAGCGAGGAGCGACTCGGCCCGCTGCCGGTGCACCGCGGGATCGTCGAGCTCCAGCGCGTTGGTGGCGTGCTGCAGCGTCTCGACCGAGATGCGTGCGCGACGCCGCGTGATGACGCGGGCGAGCACCGTCGCTCCGATCGCCAGCGCCAGGGCGAGCACGATCACGCGCGTGGCGTTGGAATACGTCTCGGCGCCCGACGACTCGAAGATGCGCTCGAACCACGCGCGCAATTGCGCCAGCCAGGCCGCGAAGACGCCTGTGTTGCGCTCCCGCGCGCGCTCGAAGCCGGCCCTGTCGTAGATGCCGCTCAGCGCCTCGCGGTCTTCATTGGGCCTCTGCGGAGCCGTGGTGAGCAACTGACACGCGCTCTCGCGTTGCTTCTCGTCGAGCGTGGACAGCCCCGGGTGTTCGCACGACGCAGACAGCACCAACGCCAGCGCGAGCGCGGAGATCACGCCTTGCGACCCTCGAGGGCGAGCTCGAGATCGAGGCCTTCGCGGCGCGCGCGCATGTCTGCGTAGAACCAGGTCTGGAACACGGCGAACAGCGGAGCGACCAGCGCGGCGAGAAAGGTCTGCACCAGCTGCGCCGGCACGAGGATGAAGACCGGCACCACGTCGTTCACGGTGTGGCCCGGGTTGAAGTTCGCGCCGAAGACTCCGCCCGCGACGAGGAGCGGGATCGAGCTCACCGTCGTCACCACGATCAAGATCGCCCCGATCACCGTCACCAGGATCGTGAGGCGCACTTTGACCAGCCCGATGATCCCCGGACCGATGCGGCCCGACGACAGCGCGTCAGAACGTCGGAAGGCGCCGATCGCCGTCGGCGTCTCGACCGCGATCACCTGCGACACGAGGATGAAGCGGATCACGAACCACAGCATGAGCACGATCATGCCGAGGAAGATGGCGACGGCACCGAGGATCGCGAACAGCACGGCCACCGCCCGCGCGTCTTGAATGCCGGCCCACGTCGCGATCGCCGTGAAGATGAAGCCCGGCAGCAGGAAGAGGATTCCCACCACCACGCTCCAGGCGATCGACGCGACGAAGGCTCCGGTGGTGGGCCCGAGTCGCGCCGCCGCGTGACGAAACGAGTCGCCCGCACTCGGCGTTCCTGCTGCGGTGAGGCGCGACCAGGCGAACCACGAGGTCGCCACTCCGCTGAGCTGCGAGAGGTAGAGCGCGATCAGCGATGCGAAGATCAACAACGCCATCGCGCCGAGCAAATGCGGCAACGCGAGATCAGGCGTGCGCGAGATCGCCGTGGGGTCGTTCGCGAGCGGGAAGAGCTTGCGCGTGATGCCCTGCGAGGCGGCGACGAGCACGAAGCTCACCAACTGGAAGCCGAGCACCAGCTTGAAGAGCTCCTTCCAGTTCGCACGCCAGAAGGTGACCGCGCCGTCGAGCAAGGCACCGAGCCCGAGCGGTCTCATCGTTCCCTCTGAAGCAATGCACGCGCGGCGGCCACGGGGTCCGGAGCATGCAACACCGAGCCGATCGCGGCGACACCCGAATGTCCGCGCAGCAGTCCGGCGTTTTCCGGCGTGACGCCGCCCAGCGCGAAGACAGGAATCGAGGTGGTGGCTGCCATTTCCTCGAAGCGCGCGACGCCCAGCACCGGCGCATCGCCCTTCTTGAAGACCGGGCTGAGCAACGCGAGATCTGCACCGGCGCGCACCTCGCCCGAGTGCCAGCTCACGCTGATCAATCTTTCGCGCGGAAGCATCGAACGAACGTGCGCCACGTCGAGCGACGATTCGGTGAGGTGCACGTGCGCCTCGAGCGCGAGCGCGACGTCGACCCGACCATTCACGAACAGCGGAGCGCGGATCGCATCTCGCAGTCGCTGGCCCTGTTCGTAGAAAACGCGATCACTCGCTCCCGGATGACGATGCTGAATTGCGACGCCATCGACCGAGTTGGCGACCGCTGCGACGCGCTCGAGACAATCGTCGAGCCCCCAGTCCGTGATCAGGATCAGTCGGAAGGGTTGGCCCTCGCCCGGGGTCATTGGCCTACGAGGCCGGCGATCGGGCTCGAGGCCGACGCGTAGGCCTTCATCGGAATGCGCCCCGCCAGGAACGCCTCGCGACCCGCTTCGACCGCCAGCTTCATCGCGCGCGCCATGCGCACCGGTTCTTTTGCGCCGGCGATCGCGGTGTTCATCAAGATGCCGTCGATGCCCAGCTCCATCGCGATCGCGGCGTCGCTCGCCGTGCCAACTCCCGCGTCGACGATCACCGGCACCTTCACCGTCTCGAGGATCAGGCGGATGTTGTGCGGGTTGCGAATGCCGAGCCCCGATCCGATCGGCGCTGCGAGCGGCATCACCGCCGCGCACCCGATGTCCGCCAGCTTGCGCGCGGTGATCACGTCATCACTCGTGTACGGCAGCACCGTGAAGCCTTCCTTCACGAGCACGCGCGCCGCCTTCAGCGTCTCCTCGACGTCGGGGTAGAGCGTCTTCTCGTCGCCGAGCACCTCGAGCTTCACCCACTTCGAGAGCCCGAGCTCTTCTGCCAGTCGGCAGGTGCGCACCGCGTCGTCGGCCGTGTAGCAACCCGCGGTGTTCGGCAGGAGCTGCATGGTCGGCGGAATCCAATGGAGCAGGGAGTCCTCGCCCTTCGCCTTGAGATCGAGCCGCCGCACCGCGACCGTCACCATCTGCGCGCCCGACACCGCGTGACATTCCTTCATCACCGCGTGCGTGGAGTACTTGCCGGTGCCGACGATCAGCCGGCTCTCGAACGTCTTTCCTGCGATCACGAACGGCTTCATCAGCCACCTCCGACGAACGTGACGATCTCGACTTCGTCTCCCGCGCGCAGGGCGTGCGTCGCGTGCTGCGATTTGGTCACCACGTTGGCGTTCACTTCGACCGCGACGCGGGGTGCCTTGATCTCGAGCGCAGACAGCAGGCCGGCGATCGTCAGGCCGTCCTGCACTTCCTTGAGCTCACCGTTGATCCGCAGCTGCACGGGACACCATATATCTCCGTCATGACCGAACCGGTGGTCGACATCGCAGCGCTCCACAAACGCGTCTGCGTCGCAGACGGTCACGCCGATTCGCTGATGTGGAATCGAGATCTCAACAAGGCGAGCGAAGCGGGCCACGTCGACTTCCCCCGCCTGCGCGAAGCCGGAGTGAAGCTGCAGTGCTTCACCATCGTCACCCGCGGCCTGCCGGTGATCGACGGCTTCGAGCTGTTCGCCATCAAGCAGCGCTGGCCGGCGCACGCGCGAAAAGGTGAATGGAATCGCTGCCTCTTCCAACTCGATCGGCTCGCCGCGTTCTGCCGCGAGAGCGACGGCAAGGCCTCGATCGCCGCCACCTCACAGCAGCTCGAGCACAACCTCGCCAACGATCGCATCAGCGCGGTGATCGGCATCGAGGGCGGCCACGCGCTGGAAGGCAAAGTCGAGCGCATCAAAGAACTCCACGAGCGCGGCGTGCGCTTCATGTCGCTCTCTCACCTCTCGAACAACGAGCTGGGCGGCACGTCGACGCCGCTGTTCGGCAACAAGCCGCTCACGCAGCACGGGCGCGATGTGCTCGACGCGATGGGCGAAGTGGGAATGCTGCTCGACGTCGCGCACGCCTCACCGTCGATGTTGCCCGAGCTGCTCGCGCACAAAGCACGCCCGTTCTGCAGCCACGCGGGAGTGCAGGGCGCCACCAAACTCTGGCGCAACCTCACCGACGAGACCTGTCGCGCCATCGCGCAGAAGGGCGGAGTGGTCGGCATCATCATGGCCCCGCAATTCATCGGTGGAAAAACCATCGAGCACTTCGCGCGGCACGTCGAACACGCGGTGAAGGTGATGGGCGAAGACGGCGTGGCCTTCGGTTCCGACTTCGACGGAATGATCCCGCTGCCGAAGGGCATGCGTGACGTGCGCGATCTGCCGAAGCTCACCGAGGCGCTGCTCACGCGCGGCATGCCGATTCGCGTGATCGAGAAGGTGCTCGGTGAAAACTACCGGCGCTTCTTCAACGAGACGCTGCGCTGACTTTCGTTTGACTCGGATCTCCCCGTGGAACATGGTGCGCCGCCTCTCGGCCGCCTCACCTCTGCACACCATGCGCCTCCCACTCCTCGCTCTCTTCGCCGCTTTCGCTTCGTTCCTCACCGCGTGTGGCTCGCCGATGGCTGGCACCACGTGCAACACCACCGGCTTCCTCTGTGAGTCGGCGGCGAGCGCGCTCGAGTGCCGCGTCGGCACGTGGACCTCGCTCCCCTGCAAGGGCCCCAACGGCTGCAAGCGCGAGGGCGACGTCGTGAAGTGCGACATGACCGGCAACGCCGAGAACGACAACTGTGCGTCGTCGGCCGAGGGCAAGGGCCTGTGCACCAGCGATGGCCAGGGCACGCTCGAGTGCCGCGACGGCAAGCTCGTGAAGACCAACACCTGCCGCACCTGCATGGTGAGCGGCGACCTGGTCACCTGCCAGCCGTAAGCAGCTTCGTGGTCTTTTCCGAACGAGCGGCGCCTGCAAGGGCGTCGCTTTTTTGTTTCAGCCGCGGGCGAAGGACGCAACGACGTCACGAAACGCGTCCTGCTTTTCGAGCGGGCTCAGGTGACCCGCACCTTCGATCACGTGCAGGGTGGATCCGGCGACGAGGTCGACCATCACCTTTGCGCGCTCGACGGGCGTGATCACGTCCTGAGCGCCGACCACCACCGCGCACGGTCCGGCGAAGCGACTCAAGATGTCCTTGCCGTCGCGGCGCGTCGCCATGCCGCGTGAAGCTGCGGCGATCGAGCGCGGGTCCTGCGCGAGCATCATCTTCTCGACGCGCGCTTTCGTCGTCGCATCGGCACCGGGAGCAAACAGCTTCGCCATCAACCCGTCGACCAGCGCGCGCGGCCCGTTCGTTTCGACGTCGACTGCCACCGTCTCGCGTCGCGCCTTGCCTGCGTCGTCATCGGCAACCGACATCGTGTCGCAGAGCAACAGCCCGGCGACGCGCCCGGGATCCAGCCGCGTCGCGGCGATCGCGACGTAGCCGCCCATCGACAAGCCGCCGATGAACGCGCGATCGATCTTCAGCCGATCGAGCAGCGCGAGGCCGTCTTCGGCGAACGTCTCCATCGTGGTGGGGCCGTCGACGCGCTCGCTGCGGCCAAACCCGCGGTGATCAGGAGCGATGATCCGCACGCCCTTCGGCGGCGCGTCGAGCAGCGGCCACCAGCTCTCCGAGGTGAACGGGAACCCGTGGAAGAGCAAGAGCGGCACGCCCTCGCCGCGATCTTCGAAGTGCAGGTGCGCCATTCAGAACCAACCCTTGTGGCGGAACCACAAGATCATCGTCACCGGCAGAATCACCATCGATGAGAGCATCACCCAGAAGAAGACGGGCCCGCCGAGCACGTCGAAGTTCTGCCCGAAGAAGCCGACGATGAACGACAGCGGCAGGAAGATCGACGCGAACACCGTCAGCTGCTTGCTGATGTCGCTGGTGCGGTTCGCGACCTGCGTGAGGTAGGCGTCGACGGCGTTGCCGACCAGATCTCGTGCCGCGTCGATCTGCTCGTAGATGCGCACGAGGTGGTCGTACACGTCGCGCAGGTACAGCGTCGTCTTCTCCTGAATCTGCGGCACGCCACCGCGCGCGAGCAGACCGACCACGTCGCGCTGCGGAGACAACACACGCCGCACCAGCACCAGCGCGCGCTTCAATTGAAACGTCTCCTGCAACATCGAGCGCGGAGGGAAGGCCGCGAAGATGCGCTCCTCGAGATCTTCGAGCGCCTCGTTGAAGCAGTCGAGCAGCGGGAAGTTGCGGTCCACCAGCGCGTCGGCGAGCAGGTACATGACGAAGTCGGTGCCCTTGCCGATCGTCGTCGCCGGGTCGGTGTCGAGGCGTTTGTGGACCGCGTCGATCGCCTCGTGCGCCTTGTCGTGCACGGTGATCAGCCAATCGTTGCCGATGAAGAAGTGCAGCTCATGCATCTGCAGATCGGCCCAGTTCCCGGTGGGCGTCGAGAAGCCCTGGAGCACGAGGAACTGGTGCGAGCCGTACGCCTCGAGCTTGGGCCGCTGATCGAGGTGCAGACAGTCTTCGATCGCCAATTTGTGCAGGCCAAAGCGCTCACCGAGGCGATTGAGCACCGTCTCGTCGGGCTCGAGCACGTCGACCCACTTGAGCCCTGGTGTGTCGAGGAGCTTCTCGTCGCCGTCGAGCAGCCGCGGATTCCCCGATGACGTGTCGTACACGCGCACCCGCATCATGAGCGCGCGGATAGCACAGATCTTTCCGCTGCTTCTGACGGGGGTATCGTACTGGCCGTCGTGGAATCACTGCCGCACAGACTCGAAGCGCTCTTCGCGAGCGAGGTCGACCAAGACTTCGCAGCTCGCACGCGAATGGTGTGTCTCGCCGCCGCCCGCACCATCGGCCAGCTCGGAGAGCTCGATCTCGTTCAATACGAGGAGCCCGACGTCGAAGGCTCAGCCGATCTCTCGATGTGGGAAAAGGTCGCGCCCATCATCGGCAGCACCATCGCCGAGGTGAACACCCTCGTCGCGCAAGCCGAGGTCAGTTTCCCGCCCGGAGAATTGCTGGTCGACGCACGGCAGCAGCAGGCCGAGCAGATCGTCACCACCGCCGCGTCGGAGCTCAAGGCCGAGGTGATGAACTTCGGCATGCGCGTGCGCGATCCCTCCGTGGTCGGCGATCGCTGGAACCTGCTCACCGAGCTGCAGACCTTCCGCTTCCGCTTCCGCGATCGCATCGGTCAGCTGGTGTGGGACCTCGCGAGCGTGTTCGGCGAGTGCAAACGCCGCGAGGTCGAGCCCGGCTACGACGAGGCGCTCGCCACCACGCTGGTGGTTCGCACCATGACCGCCGACTTGCGCCGCCTGATGCGCGTGCGCATTCACAAGGTCGGTGAAGCGTCGCCCGCCGACATGCTCGGGCAGTCGCAGCAGATGGAAAAAGAGCTCAACGCCTTCGGCCGCACCGCCGCGTGGCGTGCCCTGCGCGCGCAAGACAAGAAGGGCGTGCTCGAGTTCCGCGCTCGGCTGCGTCAGCTCATCGCGGGCGGCTCGCCGACCAAGATCGAGATCCTCGAGCTGCTCGAGCCCTTCGTGGAATTCGTCGACGGCTTCGCGGGCATCAGCCAGCGCGAGATCCTCGTGCAGCACGATCAGGAGATTCAGGCCACCGTCGGCGTCGCTCTCGAGCGCGCCATGAACGCGCTGTCGGACGAAGAGAAGCTCGCCGCCTACAAGGAAGCGCTCGAGGCGGGCATGACGCTCTACGGCCGCTCCGCCGATTTCGACGCGTTCCTGCGCAACCAGCGCAAGGGCCTGCCTCCGATGGAATTGCTCGGCGAGACGCTCGAGCAGTTCCTCGTGCAGATCGCCGGGCTGTCGCAGTATTGACGCTCGCCTGATGCGTCCCCTCCACGAGGCCGATCTCTCACTCGTCGAGGCCGTCTTCACCGACGTCGACGGCACGCTGACCACCAAAGGCAAACTCACCTCGGCCACGCTGCGCGCCATCGAGTGGCTCGCCGCGCACCGTGTACCCGTCGTGCTGGTGAGCGGCCGGCCTGCGGGTTGGGGCGAAGCGTGGGTGCGCCAGTGGCCGGTCGCCGGAGCGGTGATGGAAAACGGCGGCATGCACTTCGCCTGGCGCGGCGACGAGCTGCATCGCGTCTACGCACAGCCCGAGAAAGAACGTCTCGCCGCGCGCAAGAAACTCTACGAGCACGTCAACGCCGCCATGGCGAAGGTGAAGGGGGCGCGCTTGAGCGGCGATTCTGTCTACACCGAGGTCGATCTCGCCATCGACTACGCCGAAGACGTCTCGCTCGGGCCGAAGGCCGCCGATGCGCTCGAGAACTTCTTGCGCGCGCGCGGCGTGAACGCGGTGCGCAGCTCGGTGCACGTGAATTGCTGGATCGGCGACTTCGACAAGCGCTCCGCCGTCGAGCGCTTCGTGAAGGTCGAGTGGAAGAAGCGGCTGCAGGCGACCGAGCGCCGCTACGTGTACGTCGGTGATTCGTTCAACGACGCTCCGATGTTCGGCGCGTTCCCGCTGAGCGTGGGCGTGGCCAACGTGCGCGACGTGCTCGCGCAGCTCGAGATCAAACCGAAGTTCGTGACGCGCGGCCGCGAGGGCAAGGGCTTCGGAGAAGTCGCCGACGCCGTGGTGCGCGCGCGCAGGAAGAAGAAGAAATGAGTCAGCTCGTGAAAGTCGCGGTGCGGCCGGGCCTGGGGCGCCACATTCGCGCCGGCCACCCGTGGGTGTTCAAGAAGGCGATCGAGAGCACTCCGAAGATTCCGCCGGGGAGCGTGGTCGATCTCGTCGACGAAGGCCGCTTCGCGGGCCGCGGGTATTGGGACCCGTACAGCGCGATCGCGGTGCGTGTGCTCACCACCGACCCGCGCGAGACCGTCGATCAGGAATTCTTCGAGCGTCGCATTCGCACCGCGCTCGAGTCGCGGCAGCAGCTGATCAACCTGAAGGGCACCAACGCGTTCCGTCTGCTCCACGGCGAAGGCGACGGCCTCCCCGGAGTGGTCGTCGATCTCTACGACGGCGTCGCGGTGATGAAGCTCTACAGCGCCGGCCTCACGCCGCATCGGCCGCTGATTGTCGAGGCGCTCGAACGCGTGGTGCCCGGGTTGAAGGGCATCGTCGGGCGCGACGAGCTCGGCCGTGACGACGCCGAAGACGACGAAGGGAAGGGCGAAGGCAAGATGCTCTTCGGGCCGCAGGCGCCGCGGCCGCTCACCATTCTCGAGCGCGACGCGAAGTTTCTCGTCGACGTGTTCGCAGGTCAGAAGACCGGCTTCTTCCTCGACCAGCGCGAGAACCGGTACCTCCTGCGCCGCATCAGCAAGGGTCTCGACGTCCTCAACTGCTTCTGTTTCTCGGGCGGCTTCTCGGTGAACGCGGCGCTCGGCGGCGCGAAGTCGGTCTTCTCCGTCGATCAAGACGCCGACGCGATCGCGCTCGCACGCGAGAACTTCACGCTCAACGGCTTGCCTGCGGCCAACCACGATTTTCTCGCCGCCGATGCGTTCGAGCTGCTCGACTCGTTCAAGCGCGAAGGCCGCAAGTTCGATTCTGATCATTCTCGACCCGCCTGCGTTCGCGAAGAGCCAGAAGGCCGTCGAAGGCGCCGTCGCCGGCTACGCGTCGCTCAATCGCCAGGCCCTCGCCGTGCTCAAGCCCGGCGGGTTGCTCTGCACGGCGAGCTGTTCAGCGCGCGTGAGCTCCGAAATGTTCTTCGATGCGGTGAAAGAGGGCGCGTACAACGCCGACGTCGATCTGACGCTCGTCGAGGAGCGCTTCCAGCCTCCCGATCACCCGGTTCGCCTGCAATTCCGCGAAGGGAAGTACCTCAAATTCTTCGTGCTTCGCGCTGGGTGACCGGTCGGCCCGGAAAAATCTCAAACCACTTTGCACACCTGCGCGGGCACTCGTGTCCTGACCCGCGAAGCCGATTGCAGATTGCTTTTGACATCACCCCGGTCGTGGGCCAAACGCGCGCCGGGTCAAACAGCCTGAAGTTCACACAAAGGGAAAACAATGCGTTCCATGAAGCTCGTCGCTCTCTCCGCTCTCTCGTTGCTCGCCCTCGTCGGCTGCAACAACGGCCAGCCGCGCATCTACCGCGTCGCGATCGACGCGACGCCGGTTCGCACCATCGCGGTGCCGTCGTGCTTCCGTAACAACAACCTCCCGGCTGGCCGCGGCAACATCACCGAGCAGTCGTACCGCCTCGAGGACGAGTGGGTGATCTGGGCTGGCGTCGACCAGACCGAGTACCTCGACCTTGGCACGCAGGCGTTCAACCTCGGCGACGCGCCGACGATCAACGTCACCGACCTCATCGAAGGCACCGACAAGAACTTTGCGGCGCTCCGCAACGTGCAGAAGCCGATCGGCACCGACTACACCGAGGCGCGCCAGACGCAGATCGCGGTGAAGTTCAACGACTACTCGTTCGCGCCCACGGGCACGATCAACCTCAACGCGCAGTACGCCTGCATCCGCGGCATGATCGACTGCCCCACGGGCAACCAGTCGCCGGCCGACGCGGCGTCGTGCACCTCGCAGATCAACTTCGTCTCGCGCCGCATCGAGGCGCAGCAGCTGACGGCGTACCTCAACAACCCGCAGTAATTTCTTCTTCGCTGATTTGAACTCGACGGGAGTCCGGCAACGGGCTCCCGTTTTGTTTTTCTCTATGGTCCTCAAAGGCCAATTTCTCGAACGCCCGACGCTCATTCCGCTCGCCAACGGGCTGGTGCTCGAAGGCGTCTCGCATCGCGGAGACAAGAAGCCGGGACTGCTCGTGCTCCCACCGCCACCGCTCGAAGGCGGAGGGATGGATCACGTCGTGGGCGCCGAGCTCGCGTACGCCATCTCTCGCGCGGGTCACCCGACGCTTCGCTTCAACTATCGCGGCGTGGGCGGCAGCCAGGGGAAGTCGTCACCCTCGCCGATGGACTGGCTCGAAGACGCGCTCGCCGCGCACGAGCTGGCGCGCGAAAACAGCGCAGGTGCTCCACCGTTGATCGCCACGATTGGCGCATCAGACGCGGTCGCGCTCAAGCTGATGGAGCTGCAGCCCATCGCCGGCCTCGCCCTCATCAACCCGTCCTTCGCCAAGCCGACCGACTTCGAAGGCCGCGAAAAGCTGTCGTGGCCCCTCGGCGTCGTGGTCGGCGAACACGACGACACGCAGGAACGAGGTCGCTGGGCCGCGGTCCTCGATCGCCTCGAAGGCCGCTTCACCCTGATTCCCGGCGCAAATCGCACCTTTCAACGCAACCTCCCGATGGTTGGCCAGGCGGTTGCTTCCCTCTTCTCCACCCTGACTGGGCAGGGGGATGGCGGAACCAAATAGCTTGATTCACAGTTCTTTCGACAACTTCACCGTGAAAGATCCAATCGTTGCGTCGGCCGTTCGTGATGCTGTGCGAGGAGCTCCCATGCGAAAGCTGCTGACCCTGGCGTGCGCTGTCGTTGCCGCCGTTGGCTGTGCCCGAGACGCTGCGAAAGAGGAAGCCGTCGACCTCACGCGCCCGTCGTACGTGACGTCCGATCTCCCCGACGATCCCGGTGATCATGTGCCCGGTCGCATCGTCGTCGACTTCGTCGACGGCACCACGCAGGCCGACATCGACGAGATGGAGAAGGACTGGGGCATCGACCTCACCTTCAACTCGGCCGAAGAAGGCCCCATCGATGGCGTGACGACCGGCGCGTACGAGGGAGATCTCGATGCGCTGATCGCGAAGATCAAGACGAACTCCAAAGTGCAGTCAGCCGAAGCGCTGATGACGGTTCGCAAGTCGGACGCCGAGGGCTTCGTCCCCAACGATCCGATGTTCGCTCAGCAGTGGAACCTGAAGATGATCCGCATGCCGGAAGCGTGGGAAATCTCGCGCGGCAAGGGCGTGATCGTCGCCGTGCTCGACACCGGCGTCGCGTGGGAGAACCACGACGACTTCACCATCGTCCCCGATCTCGACGGTCAGAAGTTCATGGAGGGTTGGGACTTCGTGAACGACGACGAGCACGCCAATGACGATCACGGTCACGGCACGCACGTCGCGGGCACCATCGCGCAGGCCACCGACAACGGTGAAGGCGTCGCGGGCGTGGCGTTCGAAGCGACCATCATGCCGGTGAAGGTGCTCGATCACTTCGGCAGCGGAAACACGGCCGACATCGCCGACGCGATTCGCTGGGCCGCTGATCACGGAGCGAAGGTCATCAACATGTCGCTCGGCGGTGGTGGCCGCTCTGACGTGATGGAACAGGCCGTCGCCTACGCGCGCGCCAAGGGCGTGGTTGTGGTGTGCGCCGCCGGTAATGGTGGTCGCGGCATCGTCGAGTACCCCGCGGCGTACCCGGGCTCGTTCGCGGTCGCTGCGGTCGGTCCTCAGGGCAAGCGCGCGCCGTACTCGTCGTTCGGCAAGGAGCTCGACATCGCGGCTCCGGGTGGCGACACCTCGCAGGGCCAGGCGGCGGGCATCATTCAGAACACCATCGACCCGCAGGACGTGAGCAAGTCGGTCTACGCGGCGTACCAGGGCACCTCGATGGCCACTCCGCACGTCGCGGGCCTCGCGGCGCTGCTCTACGCGGCCGGCGCGAAGAACCCTGATCAAGTCGAGAAGGCGATCGTCATCAGCGCCCACCCGCCCGAAGGCAGCAAGGGCTGGAGCGAGCAGTACGGCTTCGGCGTGATCGACGCCAAGGCGGCCCTCGATGCGCTCAAGAAGATCCGCATGGCGGACACCACCGATCTCCTCCCGCTCGAGGCGCAGCCCACGCCGCAGGACACCACCGTCGACGCGTCGGGCACGGTCGGCGTCTATTCGTACAGCGCGACCAACTGGAAGGTGTTCGGCTGGGGCGCGGCGCTGCTCGCGTTCGTGCTCCTCACGCTCGGCCGCAAGGAGCGCCCGGGCTACCTCAACGTGCTCGTCGCGCCGGGCTTCCTCGTGCCGCTGATGTTCACCACCGTCGGCGCGTTCTTCGTGCAGTACGTCGCTGAGCCGAGCGCGGTGACGTCGCTCATCACGCTCCCGATTCCCGACTGGCTCGGCAAGATCATCTTCGGTCGCGGAGCGCTCGCCAACCCGCTCATCTACAGCGCGCTGATTCCCGTCGTCGCGTCGCTGTTCGCCATCAAGTGGAAGGGTCTGCGCCCGGTGATCGGCGGCCTGTCGCTCGGGTTCGCGGCGATTCTCGGCTACTCGATCTGGGCGAAGGCTCCGGCGCTCGCGTGGCTGCCGTTCACCTTCCTCGCGATTCCGTGGCTGGTCATCAACGGCATCGTGTGCCTCTTCGTCGCTCGCGCGATGCTGAAGAAGGCGGCCTGATCATGAAGCTCTCTGGCGTCGTCGAGTATCGCGAGATCGAAACCGGTGTGTGGGTGCTCGCGGCCGACGACGGCCAGACGTACCTGCTCGCCGGCGGCGATCGGAAGATCAAGAAGAGCGGGGCGCGCATCGAGGCCGAAGGCGACGTCGATCACGAGACGCTCAACTTCGCGATGGTCGGCCCGCGCTTCGTGGTGAAGACCTACAAGTTCGTCTGAACGGTCTTCAGCCGGTCTCGATACTCGCTGAGCTGCGCGTCACCACTGCGTACGCGCGCTCGCAGTTCCTTGAGCTCCGGGCGCTTCAACGTCGCGGCGGGCAACTGCGAAACCCCGTCGAGTGCGTTGAGCGCCACCCCGCGCCAGTCGAGTGCGGCGAGCAGGGCGATCGAAGCAAGTCCACCCAGCACCCACGGCGAAGCGGCCTTCAAGAACGTCGGCCGGGGCTGATCGACGATCTCCGCCGGGACCGGGCTCTTCAGGTGCGGCGCCGTCATGCGCACCAGCGCGATCAGCACCGCGTTCCCGACGACGAACATTCCCAGCGCGACGTACCACTTGATCGAGTCCTCATCGGCGGGCGTGTCTTCACCGCGTGACGCGAGGAACAAGATCGAGCTGAAGGCGTTGTTCGCCGCGTGCGCGCCCATCGCCGGCCACAGCGAGCCCGAGTACCAGGCCAGCAGCCCGAACAGCACGCCGAGCTCGAAGCGCGACACCAGCCCCACCGGGTCGAGGTGGAACGCGCTGAAGATGAACGCCGTCAGCACCACCGCGCGCGGACCACCGCGATGCAGCTCGAGCCCACGCTGGAAGAAGCCGCGAAAGAAGAACTCTTCGCCGAAGGGCGCGGCGATCGAAACGCCGAGCACGATCAGCCACAGCTCCAGCGGCGTCTGGCGATCGAAGATCTTCGCGCCGTCGAAGATCTCGATGATCTTCTTCGGGAAGATCGCGTGCGCCGCCGCCATCGTCGGCACCGCCCAGGCGACGTAGTTCACCAGCCCGAACGCCACGCCGATGGCGAACGACTTCGGCTCGAACTTCGCAACGCCGATCGCGCGCGCGGGCATGGTCGACAACAGCTGCCACCCGAGCACCGTCATCCCCACGAAGATCGCGATCTCCGAGAACCACAGCCCGAACGTGAGGTGGAGGAACTGCGTCGCTCCGCCCAGCAGCAGGTACACCACCAGGCCTACGCCGAACCACGCGACGAAGAACGCCAGCGGAGGCTTTGCCGGTTCGGCCGGAACGTCGGTGATCACGGGCTCGTTCACGGGGACGCGCTCTTTCCGGTCGTTATACTCGCCACCCTGTGAATGCACCTGGGCATTGGGCGGACGATCAGCGCTTCACCGCGGCGTCGGTGGCGTTTCGGGGTTTCTTCACCGAGCTGCGTGAGGCGTTCATCGAACGCGAAGTCCTCTTCACGCAGCTCGAGCTGGCGCTGCTCTGCAAGGAGCACGTGCTGCTGATCGGCCCTCCGGGCACCGCCAAGTCGGCCATCGCCGGCGCGGTGCTGGGCCGCATCGTCGACGAGAAGACCGGACGACCCTCGCTCTTCAGCAAGCAGCTCGCCGAGAACACGGTGCAGACCGATTCCATCGGCCCGGTCGACTTCAAGGTGCTCACCGAGACCGGCCGCACCGAGCACCTCACCGAAGAAGGCATGCTCGGCGCAGTGCACGCGTTCCTCGACGAGGTGTTCGACGGCCGCGATATGTTGCTGCGCTCGATCTTGAACGTGCTGCACGAGCGCGAGCTGAAGCACGGCCGCAAGGTCACGCCCGGTCGCTGCGAGTGCGCGGTGATGACCAGCAACCGCTACCTGTCGGAAGTGCTGCAGCGCTCACCCGAAACGCTGCAGGCCTTCGCCGATCGCATCTCGTTCATCTGCTTCGCGCCCAAGAGCTTCTCGCGCCGCTCGAGCCGCGGACAGATGCTGCACCGCGCGCAGGCCGGTCAGCGGCCCGCTTTGCACGCGCGGCTCACGCTGCAACAGCTCGACGTCTTGCAGGAAGCGGTCGAGGCCGTCGAAGTGCCGCCGGCCGTCGCCGAGGCGATGGAAGAGCTCGCCGACTCGCTCGAGAAAGAGCTGCTCGCGCAAGTCGCCAAGCTGCCCGACTACGTGCCCACGAAGTATTTCTCGCAGCGCTCGATGGTGAAGGCGCTGTGGGCGCTGAAGGCCGTCGTGGTGCGCGACCGGTTGTATCGCCGTCCCGAGCGTCGGCTCGTCGCCGAGGCGGGCGATCTCGAGCACCTGCGCCACTTCTTCCTGCTCGGAGGCCCGGTCGAGGCCGAGCTCGACGCGCTGCTCAAGCTCTCGTCGGATCCCCGCGAGCGCGCGCAGCTCGAGATCATCCGCGTCGAGCACAAGGCGTTCGTCAGCGCGTACGGCCGCATCGCCGCGACTGCAGGACAGTCGGTCGATCGCGAGCTCAATGAGCTCAAGCTCACGGCTGACGTCGAGGCCGCGCAGGCGCAGGTGAACAACTGGGCTCCGGCGGTCGCGAGCACCACCGCGCGTTCGCTGCGCGACAAGCTGGTTCCCGGCCCGCGGCACCCCGACAACCGCAAGCTGCTGCTGCGTGGCGCGGAGTTCCTCGTCACGGCGCTCGAGACGCGGCTGCAACGCGGCGTTCCAGCCGAGGCGCGCGGTGGCGTGGCGATGCTCGGCAGCATTGGTGACGTGTACGAGCTCGCCTCGCGCGTGCCCGAGCTTCAGGCGCGACTGCCGAACATCGCGAAGATGATTCAGGAATTCTCGCACCAGTGCGGAGCGCTGATCGCGCTCGCCGCCGAGAGCGCGGAGTTCGACGAGAAGCTGGCCCTCGACACCATCACGTCCTTCGCGCTCAACCTCGGGGAAGAACTCGAACGCGCGGGCGAGCTCGCGCAGCTCGCAGCCCATCTCGCTCCGGAGAAGTTCGAGGCGCTGCGCAAACACCTCGGCACCTGTCGTGAACGTTCGGGCGCTGCGCTGCGCCGTCGCGCCACGCGCTCGCTCACGCAGCCGACCGCGAAGAAGACCGAACCTCTCGCGCAGCTCACGGCCGACAGTCGGCGTCTGCGCGAGCTCGAGAAGGCCCTGGTCGCGTTGTCGGCCACTCACGCCGGGTTGCGCGCCGAATTCCTCGCTCCGGTGGCGGAGCAGTACGCGCGCGCGACGCTCGCGCAGCCAGTGCAGCGGCTCGAGGGTCTGCAGGTGACGTTGCAGTCCGTGACCGACGATCTCCGTCGCGAAGGAGCGGCCGCCGAGCCCGCGATTCGTGCGGCAGCTCCCGAGCTCGAGCGACGCGTCACCGAATACGTGCAGAAGCTCGACGCCCCGAAGGCAGTCGGCCCCGACGCGAACCGTGCGCTCACCGGCGAGGCCTACAACGCGTATCGCACGCAGGTCGCGACGCAGACCTTCGAAGGCGAAGGCGCCGCGCTCACTCGCATCACCGCTCAGCTGCGCGAGGCGGCTGCTGCTCCGCTGCCAGCCGAGCTGCTGACCCACGTCGCGGCCGTCGAGCTGCGGTCGATCGAGGCGCGGCTCGGCTTCCTGGTCGCGTGGTGGCAGGCGGTGCAGGGTGGTCTCACGGCGCAGGGAATGAAGACGCAGGCGGAAGCAGATCGCGGCTTCGATTTGCTCGTGAAATCGCGCTTCCCGCAGCTGGTGACGCGCGAAGGTGAGCTGGTGCGGCTGCTGGGCGCGATCAATCGGCTCTCCACCGCCGACGCCGAGCGTGCCGCCGGTCTGCGGCAGACCGTTGCGCAGCTCGAAGAAGCGTTCGGCCGGTTCTCGCGTGCGCTCCTCGACGCTCGTGCCCCGCGTCGCGCATGAGCGTCGCCCGCTTCAACGCGCTGAAAGAACGCCTCGACGGCATCAAGGCCGGCACGCCGCCGTCCTTCGGAGTGCTCGATCGCGCTCGCCTCTTCTTCTCGCGCGAAGAGCGGACCGTGACGCTCGATGAACTCCGCAAGCTCGACGGCGAACTTGATCGCGCAGGCATTCACACCGTCGCTGACGCGCGCCTGCTCCGCGAGCTCGGGACGGCGAAGGGGCGTCTCGGTGAACTCAGCCAGGGCCTCGAGGCGCGCGCCGCGAAAGCGAGCGACGAGTTCGAAGCCGCGGTCGAAGAAGCCGAGCGTCTCACCGCGCTCGAGAAGATCACCACCGCGCATCGCGACGTTCTGCAGCGCGACTTCGTGAGGCTCGGTCGCATCGTGAAGGTCGCCGCGGTCTTCGCGTCGCCGGCCGCCTCGCCGACGCAGTTCGAGCTCTATCCGACCGTCGAAACGCGCGAATTCGCCGAGGTGCCTGCGAGCCCACGTCTCGCGCTCGCCGCGTTCCTCGCAGCGCGCGCAGAGAAGGAAGTCGAGAACTCCGCGCGCAAACGCCGCGATTCTCGATCTCGCCTACGAGCTGCTGCTGCGCATGGCCGTCGAGACGAAGGCCGATCGTGCGCAGGCGCGAGCGCTTCGCCTCCAGGTCGGAGCCTCGCGCGAGCGGGTGAGGGCGGCTCCGGCGGTTCGCTCGCTCGACGAGCTGGTGCGTCACGTTCGCCACACCGCGCGCAAAGATCCGTCCACCGCGTGGCGCAGCATGCGTTCGCTCTACGAGCGCGCCGTCGAAGCAGGCGACTCCGGGCTCGCCGAGGTCGCTGCCGCGGCGCTGACCGCGATGCCGGTCGCCGGTTCGATGCCCGCCGCGGTGCAACGAAGCGCCGGCCTGCGCTCCATCGGTTGGAACGAGCGGACGCGGCGTGAGCTCGACGAACAACTCGCCGCGGGTGGCAAGCAGGGGCTCGAAGATCGGTTGTCTGCGGAACTCTCGCAGCTCGCCTTTGGGCTCGACGACGATCGCCGCCGTGCGATGGAACTCGCGATGGGCTGCGCGCGCTACTTCGACGTCGAAGACGCGCTCGCCGAGGAACTGGTCGAGGCCGAGACCGCCACCTCGCGCCCCGTTCAGCGGCGCGTGCCGTACCCGACGCAGCTGATGTCGTACGAGACGACCAACTCGCTCGATCAGCTGCCGCACTTCGTGCTCGATCGTCCGGGGTCACTGGTGCTCGCGCTCGCCAGCGGCTCACAGCTCGTGCGTTCGTACGTCGAGATCGAGCCGCCGCCGAAGCAGAAGAAGGCGCGGCAGACCGCCGTGCGCGTCTACGTGATGGACGCATCGGGTTCGATGCACGGCTCCCGCGCTCGCTTTCGTGACGCGCTGATCATCAGCGAGCTCAACGCGATTCGCGTGAAGGCGAGGGTGGGGCTGCCGTTCGACCCGCTCTACTTCTCGTTCTTCAACGACACGCCGACCGAGTTGGTGCGCGTCGAGAGCGGCGACGAAGCGAATCGGCAGATCGAAGGGCTGTTCGGCAACTCGCCGGCCGAGGGGCAGACCGACATCGCACTCGCACTCGAGTCGGCGTTCGATTCGATCGGCAAGGCCCGCGGCGAAGATCCCTATCTCGCGCGCGCCACGGTGGTGCTGGTCACCGACGGAGAAGACGGGGTCGATCTCGATCGCATCCGCAAGCATCAGCGGCCGTACGAAGGGCTCGAGATCGCGCTCTCGTTCATCTCGTTGGGCGAAGAGAACCCCGACCTGCGCTCGCTGGTGATCTCGCAGCGTGACTCGGGTCGCCGCGCTTTCTACCACCACGTGTCCGACGCCGAGATTCAGCTCGCGCGCACCGACTTCGATTCCGCGTGGCGCACGCTGCTCCCCGCCGACGTGCCGGTGACGAGTGACGTGCTCGAGAAATTGTTGCCGCACCTCGAAGCGCTCGAGGCCATCGCCGCGCGCCGCGACGTGAAGGCGCCCGACGCCGAACTTCCCCAATTCGATGCGCTTTTCCCGGAGCGACCGACGACCGCGGTGCCGCCCCCGCCGCAGCTCGAGAAGATCGTCGATTTGCTGAACGCCGTCGCCGAGGCCGTCTCGCTCGCGCCCGCCGATGGCCGCCGACCCGAAGCAGTGTTGCTCCTGCTGCACCTGCTCTCGGTCTACGGAATTCAGCTCACGCGCTACCTGGAATGGGTGCAGCTGGCCGACGCGCGGTTGGAGAAGGCCATCGCGCGAATCCGTCTCGTGTGCTGAGTTTTCGAACGCGTGGGATTCCTCTGGAAACGCAAAGCGCCGCCGCGGAAAGACGTCGACCCGCTCGAGGCGTTCGACCAGATGATCGCTTCGCTCGAGCGTCAGGGTGCGGAAGTGCGCAAGTCGGCCGCCACCTTGCTCGCGCTGCGCGGTGAGCTGGTGCGCGAACGCGACAAGCTGCAGAAGCGCCTGGCGGGGCTCGACGATCGCCGCGCGAAGGCCGACGGTGACGAGGTGGTCGAGCGCACGCTGCTCCGCGATGAAACCGAAGCGAAGCGCGCGTTGGCGAAAGCCGAAGAGTCGTGTGTGCAGGCTGAACGCGACGGCAAGCTGCTGATGGAGACCGCGGAAGCGCTCACCTCGCAGCTCGCCGACCTCAAGGAAGAGCGCATCGCCGCGCGCACACGGCTGTCGGCAGGCTTGATGGTCTCCGACGCGCTCAAGGCGCGAGTCGCGAACTTCGACAAGGTGATGAAGCTCGACGCCGCGCGCGACGAGGTGGAACGCGCGCACGCGCTCGCCGAGCTGTATCGCGAAGAGAGCGAGAAACCTTGAGTCAGCCGCCGCGGTAGCCGCGCATCAGCTCGAGGTACGTCTTGCAGGCGTGATCGATCGCCTCGAGATCTTTCGCGGTGACTTCACGCACGCGCTTGGCGGGCGCTCCGACCAGAAAGCTGCGCGGCTCGAACTTCTTGCCCGGCGGAATCAGCGCGCCCGCGGCGACGAAGCACTCGTCACCCAGCACCACGTTGTCGAGCAGGATGCTGCCCATGCCCACGAGGCACCGATTGCCGACGGTGCAGCCGTGCAACGTGACGCGGTGACCGATGGTGCATTCCATGCCGACGCTGGTCATCGACACGCCCTGCGTCGCGTGGCCGATGCTGCCGTCCTGCACGTTGCTCCGCGCTCCGATGCGGATCGTCCCGCAATCTCCGCGCAACACAGTGGTGGGCCACACCGAGACGTCTTCGGCGAGCTCGACGTCGCCGAGCAGTTGCGCCGAGGGATGCACCCACGCTCGCGCATGCACGCGAGGAGTCAGTGACTTGAAGGCTTCAATCATCGTGCGGCGGAGTATGGTTCAAAGCCCTATGCAGCGGATCGTCCTGTTGGGAGTGCTGGTGTCTTCCGCCGTCGTCTTCGCGCAGAGCACGCCCGACATTCCTCCGGAGAAAGTCGTCGTGGTGCCGATGAACGGCGAGCAGGCCTGGGACGCGGGCATCGCGCAGGCGCCGCCGACGCCACCGGCCGAACCGCTCCCGCCGCAGCCGACCGACGTTCCCACCAATGATCCGAGCCGGCCCGACACGCGCACGCTCGAAGCGGTGCCGCCGCCTCCTCCGCCGCAGGAAAATCTCGACACCAACCCCGCGCAGATCGAGCCGCAGGGGCCGGGCGCGATGATCGACGGCCACCCGCGTGAAGGCGCGTTCCTCTCGGGCCCCGGCAGCCTCACGTTCCTCCTGCACCACACACTCATGACCGGCTTCGGCGGTCTCGCCACGCAGATGATTCCGCGCGCGGTCGACGCGTCGCCGCTGCACCCGTCGCTCGACGGCAAGGGCATGGACGGCTGCGTCGCCGACGCGAGCGGAGTTCCGATGATGGACCGCTACAAGGAGTCGGGCGTTGGCGGGAAGAACGTCATGACCTGCGCCGAGATCTTCACCGGCGACGGTGCGCGCATCGCGTACCTCACGGGCACGTTGCTCGGAGCGGGCCTCGGCTTCACCTCGGCGGCGATCTGGCAGTTCAACAACTGGATCAGCGTGCGCTCGGCGAACTTCGGCATCATCAGCTCGTTCATCGGCGGCATGTTCCTCGGCGGGTTCACCGATCTCGTCACCGGCAGCCGCGACGCGTACGCGACCTCGTGGATGACGGTGATCGGCAACAGCGCCGGCGCGTGGCTCGCCGCGATCATCGGCGGCGGTGAGATCGCGCTCAACAAGGCGGCGCTGATCGTCTCCGGCGCAGCGTGGGGAGCGGCATACACCGCGCTCATCGTCGCCATCATCGCCACCACCGGCGGAGCGATCACGGCGCGCTCGGGTCTCGACGCGGTGATGCTCGCTCCGGCGCTGGGTGCAGGAGCAATGGCGCTCGCGACACTCCGGTTCAACCCCAGCCTCGGGCAGATCATTCGAGCCAACATCTTCGGTGCGCTGGTCGGCGGCGCGGTGCTCGTGCTGTCAGGCCTGCTGCTCGGGCCGGCGACGGGCTTCACGCGCTCGCCCGTGCCGTACATTCTCGCGGGCGTCGGTGCGATCGGCGCGAAGACGCTGGTCAGCTTCCTGTGGGCCGACGCGGCGGAGAACCCCGGCCAACCGATGGGTGACGGCGGCGAGACGCGCAGTCGCAAGTACCCGTACGTGTGGTGGTAGTTTTCGCGCTCGAAGATGCCGCGCAAGACGAAGCCCGCGAAGTCGAAGTCGAGCTCGAAGCCGAAGGAGCGCAGTGCTCCGCGGCCGCGCGCGCTGAACTACAAGGTCGTCGAGCTCTCCAACGTCGATGAGGGCGCCATCGAGCGCACGTTGAACGAGTGGTGCCCGCGCGGTTGGACGTTCGACGGCGTGCAGTTCGCGATGCGTGAATCGAGCAAGCGGCCGTCGATGGCCTTCGTGTTCTTCACGCGCGAAGGCGACGCGTTGCCCGAGTCGGTTCGCCAGCTCGATTCAGATCAGTTCCGCAGCGACGACGAGGCTGATGCGCACCTGCGTCGCCTGGCGAGCGCTGAAGTCGCGGCTCCGACGACGAGCGATGCGTGGGCGCGGTTGCAAGCGCTCGCCGGGGAAGGTGACGAATGAGGGCATCAACTTGAGCCACATTCGCCTGGTGAAAGAAGGAGAAGGCTCGGGCTACCCGAAGGCGTCGCTCTTGTTGCGCGCCGGCGCCCGCATCTCCGACGCCGCGATCGCGTGGGCGGTGTACTTCGCGCTCGGCCCCGCCGGCGTCGTGGTCGCGCTCCTCTACATTCTCTTCGCCGACGGCATCCTGCAGGGCCAGTCGATCGGGAAGAAGCTCTTCGGCATCAAGGTCGTCTACGTGCCGACGAAGTCGGGCGCGCGGCATCGTGACTCGGTGCTCCGCAATGCGCCCTTCGGGCTGATCGTGATCCTCTCGATGATGCCCGAGCTCGGCATGCGCGCGTTCTTCGCCGGCCTGCTGGTGATCGGCAGCATCGAAGCGCTGCAGTGCATTCGCGACAAAGAAGGCGTGCGCCTCGGAGACATCTGGGCGCAGACGCAGGTCATCGACGGCAAGGTGCAGGCTGATCAGCCGCAGCGCCTTCCGACCCAGCAGGAAGCGAGAGCGCCCGCGCGACTTCGCGACCTCCACCGCACCGTAGAACGGGAGCCGTAGAACATGCGCATCGCCCTGACGCACAACCTTCGGCTCAGCGACGCCGAAGAAGAGGCGGAGTTCGACACCGAAGAGACCGTCAACGCGCTCGCCGCGGGCATCGAGCGGCTCGGGCATCGCGTCGAAAAATTCGAAGTGAGCGGCCCGGCGTCACGCACCGTCGCGCGGCTCGAGGCCTTCTCACCTGATCTGATCTTCAACACGGCCGAAGGAAGGCGCGGCCGATTCCGCGAAGCGTTCTACCCGGCGCTCTTCGAGGAGCTCGGCTTCCCGTACACGGGTTCTGACGCGTACGCGCTCGCGGTCACGCTCGACAAGCAGCTGACGAAGTTGATCCTCCGCGAAGAAAACGTTCGCACCCCCGGTTGGCAGTTCATCGAGAAGCCCAGCGAGCTGAAGGCCGAGGAGCTGCACTTCCCGGTGATCGTGAAGCCGAACTTCGAAGGCTCTTCGAAGGGCATCACGCAGGAATCGGTCGCCGAGAACGTCGACGACCTGAAGAAGAAGGTGAGCCAGGCGCTCGAGAAGTACCCCGCGGGCGTGCTGGTCGAGGAATTCATCGTCGGGCGCGATCTGACCGTTCCGTTCCTCGAAGCCGTCGACAACGAGTTCGACGGAGTGCTCAGCCCGGTCGAGTACGTGGTCGACGCCGCGCAGGCGAAGAAGCGCAAGTACGCGATCTACGACTACGAATTGAAGACCATCGCCGATGACGCGGTGACGGTGCGCGCGCCGGCGAAGATCAACGAAGACATGAGCGAGCGCATCCGCAAGATGGCGCGCACGGTCATCAAGAAGCTCGACTGCAAGGACCTCGGTCGCGTCGACTTCCGCCTGAGCGACGCCGGCGTTCCGTATTTCCTCGAGATCAACGCGCTGCCGTCGCTGCAGCCCGGAGCGGGCATCTACGCCGCGGCCGAGCTCGAAGGTCTGCACTTCGATGGCGTGCTCGACGCGGTGATTCAGAACGCGGCGAAGCGGTACAAGATCAAGGACAAGCCGCGCGGCCTGTCGAAACCCACGCGCCGCGGGCCGCTGAAAGTGGGCTTCACCTTCAACGTGAAGCGCATCAAGCCCACCGCCGACGGTGAAGATCGCGAGGCCGAGTACGACTCTCCGTCGACGCTGCAGGCGATTCGTGAAGCCATCGCCAGTCACGGTCACGAGGTGGTCGATCTCGAAGCCACGCCAGAATTGCCGATGGTGCTGGCGACCACTCCGGTCGACGTGGTGTTCAACATCGCGGAAGGCTTCCGCGGCCGAAATCGTGAGAGCCAGGTGCCGGCGCTGCTCGAGCTGCTCGACATTCCGTACACCGGCTCCGACCCGGCGACGCTCTCGCTCGCCCTCGACAAGGCGCTCGCCAAGAAGGTGGTTCGCGCCGCCGGCATCGAGACGCCGGTCTTCCAGCTGATGACCACCGGCCGCGAGCGCCTCGAGAAACAATTCACACGCTGGCCGCTGATGGTGAAGCCCGTCGCCGAAGGCTCGAGCAAGGGCGTGATCAGCAAGAGCGTCTGCCACAACGAGGCCGAGCTGCGCGAAGTGGTGAAGGAAATGGTCGAGCGCTACCAGCAGCCCGCGCTGGTCGAGGAATACATCGGTGGCCGTGAGTTCACCGTCGGTCTGCTCGGTGAGCGCCGCCCCGAAGTGCTCCCGCCGATGGAGATCGTCTTCACCGACAAGACCGACAAGACGCCGATCTACAAGTTCGAGGACAAGCTCGAGGAGAACGATCGCATCCGCTACGAGGTGCCCGCGAAGCTGGAGCCCGGTCAGCTCGATCGACTCCGCGCTGCCGCGCGTGGCGCATTCATGTCGCTGGGCTGCCGCGACGTCGCGCGCATCGACTTCCGGATGGATGAAGCGGGCCGCATCTACTTCATCGAATGCAACCCGCTCCCCGGTCTCACGCCGGGCTGGTCCGACCTCGTCCTCATCGCGCAGGGCGACGGTATGGATTACCGCACGCTCATCGGCGAGATCTTGAGCGGTGCGATCCGCCGCTACAAAGAGCGCGGTTCCCGCCGGCGCGATCGCTCGGAAGACGCCGACGCGGCCTGAGCCGCCGAGAGAAAGTCACTCGGCCAACGCGACGTAGCGATCTTCCGGCGGCGCTTCGCCCTCGAGGTTCTCGAGCTGCACCGCGGGGAACGCGGCCTTCAGCTTCTCGACCATCGCGTCGCTGAAGTACCCGCGGTCGAGGTTGAGCTTCGTCAGGTGCCGAAACCGCTCGGCGTTCTCGAGCAGCACTGCCGCGCCCTCGTCACCCATCGTGCCTTGCGAGAGATCGAGCGACGTCAGCTGCGCGAGCCACTTCGACCCGAGCACCGCCTTCGGGAGCTGATCGGCGAAGATCGCGTTGCACAGCCCGAGGTGCTTCAAGTGCGCAGGCGGCGGCGTCGACAACCAGTCGACGAGCTCGGCGCCGTCTTCGATGCCGCCGTATTCCGGGCTGCCGAACCACAGGCTCAGGTGCTCCAGCTTCGGAGCGCGCGCCTTCTGCACCGCGCCCAGATCGTCGAAGCCTCCGGAGATGATCACCAGCTTCTTGAGCGCGGGAAGATCGATGTCGGCCAGCCCGATCTGACCCATCTCGATGGTCAGCTCCTCGAGGCGAGGCAGCAGCTTCCACAGCTCGGCGTCGAGGCCGAAGAGGCTGGTGCTCGAGATGTCCCAATAGTCTCCGCGCTCGAACGACAGCGCTCGCAGCCACGGCGGCGTGTACTTCTTGAGCGCATCGACACACTCGCCCCAGTCCGCATCGTCACCGCTGGGCATCGAGCCGAACGTCAGCGATCGCACGAAGCGAACGTTGTTCGGCTGCTCACTCAACTTCGTCCACAGCTCGGCAGGGTCGGTGCGCAGCGTGCTGCGGTACGCGGTGCCTTCGAGGGTGATCGTCGACGGAAAACCCTGCTTCCACGTGATCTCGAGCGGAGCGCCTTCGCGCCGCGACGCGAGCCGCATCTTCTCCAACATCGGCTTCACGCCCTCGAACAACCACGTCTCAGCGTGCGCAGCGATCAGCTCCCGCTCTCGCGCGAACGTCGTCGCATCGGCGCTCGACGTGAGCTTGCGCTGCACGGCCATCAATTCTCCGCGTGGATCTCCCGCGGCCTGCAGTGCGTCGCCGTAGACCTGCCACGCCGCGTCGTCGTCGGGGGCTGCGTTCACCGCCGCTTCAGCAGTTGGGAGGGACATTGGGCGCGCAGCGTGTAGCTTCCGGCGCATGCCGTCTACGTCGCAGAGCAAACGAGTCCGCGCGCGAGAGCTCGATCTCCCGCTCGGCCGCTTCAAGCCCGGCAAGTACAACTCCATCACCGACGTGGAAGGCGTGCTGGTCGGCCACTCCACGATCATCGACGGAGCGCCCGGCGAGCTGATCGTCGGCAAGGGCCCGGTGCGCACCGGCGTCACGGCGATCATCCCCAACGACGGCAACATCTTCATGGACCGTCTGGCCGGTGGCGCGTTCGTGCTCAACGGCGCCGGAGAAGTCAGCGGCCTCACCCAGGTCGTCGAGTGGGGGCTCCTCGAGACGCCGATTCTGCTCACCAACACCATGGCCGTCGGCGCGGTGAGCGACGCCGTCGCGCGCACCATGGTCGAGAACCACCCGGGCATCGGCGACGAGCACGACGTGATCATTCCCGTCGTCGGCGAGTGCGACGACAGCTACCTGAACGACATCGCCGGTCGTCACGTTCGCGAAGAGCACGTACGCAAGGCGCTCGCGACCGCGAAGGGCGGAGTGGTGGCCGAAGGCGCGGTCGGTGGCGGCACCGGCATGATCACCTGCGACTTCAAGGCGGGCATCGGCACCGCCAGTCGCAAGCTCCCGCCCGTGCACGGCGGCTACACGCTCGGCGTGTTGGTGATGAGCAACTTCGGAAAGATGCACAACCTCCGCGTGGCCGGCATGCCGGTGGGCGAAGTGCTCGCCGAAAAATTCCGCGGCATTCCCAAACGCACCATGAGCTACGGCTCGATCATCGCGGTGGTGGCGACCGACGCTCCGCTGTTGCCGCACCAGCTGAACCGTCTGTGCAAGCGCGTCTCGCTCGGAATCGGCCGCGTCGGCAGCTACGCGGCGCACGGCAGCGGAGAGATCATCGTCGGCTTCTCGACCGCCAACGTGGTGCCGCGGCGCACGCGCAAGATGGTCTACAAGATGAAGCTCCTGCTCGATGCGCGCCTCGACCCGCTCTACGAGGCGGTGATCGAAGCCACCGAAGAGGCGATCTTGAATTCGATGTGCATGGCCACCGAGATGGCCGGAGCGCACGGTCATGTCGTCCCCGCGTTGCCGCTCGACGAAGTGCGCCGCTTCGTCGATGCGACTCGGCCGATCTTCGCGTCGGTCAACCTGCAGCCTGATCAGCCCGCGGTGCCTGCGACCGAAGACGCGCCTGCGAATTCACAGCTCGGCTTCGCGCTCGACGACGCGCGGCCGTCGACCGTGCGCAGCGCCGAGGGCATGCCGTTCCCCACGCGCGGACCGAAAGAAGAAGACGACGAAGACGAATAGGTCTGTTACGCAGCGCGCGTTCAACGTCGCTCAACAGGAGTTTTCACATGGCCAACAGCAAGTCGAAGCACCGCCGCGTTCGCAGCAAGATTCGCCTGAAGTGGAAGAAGCGCCTCGACCGCAAGAAGGTCGCCGCCAAGGCCGCCGCCGCGGGCAAGAAGAAGAAGTAACAACCCTCAGCGAGACGTGCGCTGGGCCGTGAAGCCCTCGTTCGACTCGCACGTATCTCCACCATCCGCGACGGTGCGGGTGGTGAAGGTTCCCTGGAGGCGCATGCCAGCATCGTCTGACGTGCCCTCGGGAATCACCAGCGAGCGGAGCCGGTAGTTCAGGCCCGTCTGCGTTCCCGTCAGCAACAGATCATACGAGTCGTACAGCGTGCCCCCGAGCGGCACCGCGGCGATGGTGGTCGTGATCTGCGAATCGCGCTGCGTGAAGACCCACTGAGGCACCCGCGGGCCCGGGCACGACATGTTCACGCCGCCGTCCGTGTCCCAGCGCACCGAGTACGTGCCGTCGATGGGCGGGCAGGTGCGGCAGGGCGTGTTGCTCCCGCACGCGACGGCGATCAGAACGAACGGAACGACTGCCCACTTCGCGAAGCGCATCGGCACCACCGTACCACCGCAGTGCTACAACGCCGCGGCCCAATGAACCCCGCTGTCGCCCGCCTGCTCGACGAGGTCGTCTCGACTTTCCGCGGCCGCAACGTGGTGTTCGACGCCGACGGCACGCTGTGGCGCGGAGACGTCGGCGAAGACTTCCTTCGCTACGCGACGCACGGTCGACTGCTGCCCGGCCCGCACGACTACGCCCAATACGAAGAACACCTGGCTCGCTCGGCGGCGTACGCCTACGGCTGGTGCGTCGAGATCCTCGCGGGGATGAATGAAGCGTCTCTGCAGGCGCACTGCGATCAGTTCTTCGCCGAGCGCTTCGCCGGTCGCGTCTTTCCCTTCGTGCGCCCGATGCTCGAGAAGCTGCGCCAGGCCGGCTGCACTCCGTGGATCTGCAGTGCCTCTCCGCGCTGGGCGGTGCTCCCCGGAGCGCGCGCGCTGGGCATCGACGAGGCGCACGTGATCGGTGTCACCTGCGCGGCAGAGAACGGCGTGCTGAGCGGAGTGGTCGATCAACCCGTGCCCGTCGGGCCCGGAAAAGTGACGTGGCTCGAGCGGCGCGGCGTCAAACCGGCGCTCGCGGTCGGCAACGGAGACTTCGACGTCGACATGCTCGCCGCGGCCGATCGGGCCCTGGTCATCGCTCCGCCCGATTCCGACAACGGCCTCGTGAGCCGAGCGAAGGAACGCGGTTGGCCGATTCTCAGAGCGTGAGAGTTGAACCTTCGCGCCGAGTAACGGCATAAGGGCCCCCCTGATGCGCGTCTTCGCCCTGAGTCTGCTTCTGCTGTCGCTCCCCGCGGCTGCGCAGAAAGTGGTCGTGCTCGAGATCGACGGTGATCCCCAGGGCAAGCTGCGCACGCAGATCGAAGCAGCGCTCAAGGACGCGGCGGTCGTCGAGCTCGTGTCGCTCAAGAGCTTCAAGGACGCGGCCGCGAAGAAGAAGTTGAAGGGCGCGGCGGCGATGACTCCGGTCGGCGTGGCCCGCGCTGCGAAGCTGATCAAACTCGACGCCGCGGTCGGCGGTGAAGTCAGCGGCAACACGTACAAGGTCCTCATCTACGACCGCTTCGGCGAGCAGCTGTGGACGAAGGACCTGACGGTGAAGAAGGGCATGCTGAGCGAAGACTTCGCCGGCAAGCTCGCGCGCGCGATCGCCGCGGCTGGAGAGCAGGGTGCCGCGCGGCAGCCCGCAGTCGCCGACAGCGGCGGCGGCGAAGACACCGGCAACGGCACGGGCAACACCGGCAACACGGGCGGCGGCGAAGAGCAGCCCGGCCTCGATCTCAGCGGTGGTGGCAACGACACGCTGATCGGTTCAGGCAACAAACCGCCCGACCCTGATCGCGACACCGATCTCGAAGACCCGAACCGCAAGAAGAAGCCCAACCACGTGCCGGTGCCGCTGGTGCGCGTGTGGCTCGCGGGCTCGACGACGTGGCGCAACCAGTGCCTGCGCCCCGGCGTCACCACCTGCAAGGAATACGACCTCGCGCAGGTGCCGCCCACCGGCATCTCGATCGACTTCACCGCCTCGGTTCCGTACATCGGGCTCAACGTCAACGCCGACGTCTTCCCGCTCGCGTTCCTCGACAACCGCATCTTGCAGGGCTTCGGCGTGATGGTCGGCTTCATGTACGGTCAGTCGCAGACCCGCATCGTCGAAGAGAGCACCCAGGGGCAGGGGAGCGACAAGACGGTGAAGAGCGACGACATCGCGTTCTCGCTGCAGGGCGCGTGGCGCTACCACTTCCAGATGGGGCTCGGCCTCGGCGTGCTGAGCGGCAAGGGCAACGATCCCAAAGAGCAGCCGGTCGGCTTCGTCGGCCTGCGCGGTGGTGTGCAGACCCGCAGCTTCTTGATCGACCCCGATGCCGGCACGTCGTTGCCGTCGAGCGACCGCACCTTCTTCGGCCAGCTCGGCCTCGACGCGGCGGTGCCGATTCTCCCGTTCCTGCGCTTCGAGTTCGGCTTCAGCTTCTATTTCAACCCGCACACCGCTCCGGAGCAGATCGTCGGCTACGGCAACCTGAACGACCCCACCGGCGGAGCAACCGCCAGCGGCTTCGGTCTCGAGGCCGGCGTCTCAGGTCAGATCTGGGGGCCGCTCGGGTACATCGTGCGCTGGCGAATGATGAGCTTCACCGATCGCTATTACGGCCAGGGCCAGAAGTGGACCGTGTGCAACGAGCAGCAGTGCGGTGGCGTGGGCGAAGAGTCGTTCCACACCATCATCTGGGGTGTGCAGGGCTCGTTCTGACCGTCGTTGCGCCACGATCGAAGTAGGGCATTGACGGGTGTGTTGACACCTCCTACAAGCCGCCCGCTCCTGTCGCCCGGCCGCTTTTCTTTGAGGAATTCCATGAGTCTCCGCAGCTCGCGCGTTCTCGTCGCCGCGCTCTCCTCCCTCGTTCTCGCAGCCTGTCCTCCTCCGAACCCCACGGGAGACGGCGGCAACTCGACCTTCGACGCCGGCAACCCGATGGCGATGGAGAAGTGCTCGGGCGGCTGCGCCGGCAATCGAGATCTGCAACACCATGACGCGGCAGTGCGAAGACGCGTGCGGTGGTTGCGCGACGCTCGACGGCGGCCCGTCGCGCACCTGCGTGAAGATCAGCGAAGGCGTGTTCCAGTGCCGTGAGCAGGCGGTCAGCTGCGGTGGCAACCTCTGCGACCCCGGCCAGGTGGCGTGCCTCGGTGGTGCGTGCGCGTGCCTCTCGTCGCTCTCGGGCGCGCTCGACACCTGCCAGACGGCGCACAAGTGGTGCAACGGCCGCATCTGCGCGACGCCCAAGGCGCTGCAGCAGTGCATCGTCGGCGACGAGTCGGCGAAGTGCCCGACCAGCAGCACCTGCCAGCCGGTGTTCGGCGACGATCTCGCGGTCTGCACCAAGGACTGCATGGACGACAACGAGTGCGGTCGTGGCGAGGCGTGCTCCACGGTCGGCTGCTTGCCGCTCGGTCTGTTCCGCGATCAGGAATGCAACCAGAACAAGCCCGCGGCCGACGGCGGCTGGGAACTCGACGACGGTGGCCTCCCGCTCCGCATCACGGTGCCGGTCAGCAACACCTGCTTGCTCAAGAACGGCATGGGCACGGTCACCGAAGGCCCGAGCAAGGGCACCGGTAACTGCACCTACGCGGTGTTCCAGTTCTGGAACGACGGCGTGTACCCGTTCGAGACCTGCCGTCCTCCGGGCACGGCGACCGAAGGCCAGCCCTGCAAGGACGACTACTCGGCCGGCAACGTCGGTCTGCAGTGCGCGACGGGTCTGCAGTGCGCGAAGACCGCGGGCGGCGAAGACGGCGTCTGCATGCGCATGTGCAACGCGCAGCCTGCCGCGCTCGGCTTCCCCCCGACGCCGGCCTGCAACATGGATGAGTCGTGCGTGAACATGCTGCGCTACACCGACCCGAACTCCAACGCGGTGCTCGGCGTCTGCATGAAGAAGTGCAACGTGTTCGACACCATGAAGTCCACCTGCGGCAACGTCGGCACCACGGCGGCGAGCTGCGTGCCGACCGAGGCGAGCGGTGAGCTGGTGGTCAGCAACACCGGCGACGGCATCTGCATCCCCCAGCGTTCGGCCATCGCGATGCCGGGTGATCAGTGCGTCGAGACCGACTCGTTCCGCGGCGCGGCGTGCGGCAACGCGCAGCTCTGCACCTCGCTGGCGGCCGATGAGAACGCGACCTGCACCGCGGTGTGCGACGTCGAGTGCAGCCCGGCCGACGGCGGCACGGGCCCGACCCGCTGCGCGACCGAGCCGAACGCGCGCTGCACCGGTGGCAAGGCGTGCCGCCGCGTGACGTCGACGTCCGGCGCGCGCGTGGGCTTCTGCCTCTAAGCAGTCAGTCGAGCCTGGGAGCGGCTCTTTGAACGGAGCCGCTCTTCGTCACACCTGAATCAGACCCTTCCGCAGACCCTCGGTCACCGCCTCGACACGGTTGGTGACCTCGAGCTTTCGGTAGATGTGCTCGAGGTGCGTGCGAATGGTCGCCTTCGAGAGCGTCAGCATCTTCGCGGCTTCCGAGTTCGAGACGCCCTTGGCGATCAGCTGAAGGATTTCGGTCTCGCGCGCCGACAGCTTCTTGCCCTCGGGCTCTTCGCCCAGAGGCTGCGCGCCGCTCGCCGGTGACGTGGGCTCGGGAGCCGCAGGCGCCTCACCGACGCGGAAGTGCTTCAACAGCCGGCGCGCCAGGTTGGGCTGAATCACCGTTCCGCCGGCGCGCACTTCCTTGATCGCCTCGACCATCTTGTCGGCGGTGGTGCCCTTGAGCAGGTAGCCCGACGCACCGGCCTTCACCGCCTCGAGGACTTTGTCTTCCTCGTCGAAGATCGTGAAGATCAGGATCTCGACTTCGGGCAGCTCCGCCTTCACCGCGCGCGTCACGTCGATGCCGCTCATGCGCGGCAGGCCGAGATCGAGCAACAGCACGTCGGGCTTGAGCCGCCGCACCTCTTCGAGCCCCGTCTCGCCCGAGAGCGCCGTGCCGATGATGGTGATCTCCGGGCTCCCCTCGAGGAGCTTCAACTGGTTCTTCAAGATCTTCGTCTGGTCCTCGACCACGAAGACGCGAATCGGAGCAGCGTTCGTCGCAGGCGCTTCAGCTGGGGTGTCCATGAAGTCTCTTTCGAAGCGAATGTCTCACGGCCCGACCGGAACCGTGAAGGTGATGTGCGCGCCCACGCCGGGCTTGGCGTCGATGGTCACTTCTCCGCCCATCTTCGTGGCGCGCTCTCGCAGGTTGATGAGCCCGTAGTGGCCGGGCGTCGGCGAGCTGGGGTCGAAGCCCTTGCCGTCGTCCTTCACGCCCAGCTGAATCGCCTCGGGCCCGAAGTGGATCTTCACATCGACGTTCTTCGGAGCAGCGTGCTTGGCGGCGTTGTTGAGCAGCTCCTGCAGCACGCGGAACAGCGCGAGCGACGTCTCAGGGGCCATGCGCTTGATCAACGTGCCCGACTTCTCGAACCGCACCGGCAGCTGCGTGCGATCGCCGAAGGTCTTCACGTAGTCCTCGACGCCGTTCGCGAGATCGAAGTCCTCCCGCATCATCTGCAGCGAGCGGCGCAGCTCTTCGATCGCTTCTTCGGCCGACTGCTTGAGCTCGGCGACCTCTTTCTTCACCGCGCCGTCGGTCGCGATCTGCGCCACGTATTCTGACTGGATGATGAGCGACGACAATGACGCGCCCAGCCCGTCGTGGATCTCGCGCGCCAGCCGGTTGCGCTCTTCGACGACCGCCAGCTCTTTCAGATCGCCCTGCAGATCGACGACCTCGCGGTGCGCCGCGACCTCGCGCTCGTTCAGATAGACGAGCACGTAGATGATGATGAAGTTGAGCCCGAGGTACCAGATGAGCGTCAGCACCTCGATCGCGGTCGGAGAGCGATCGAGCAGCTGATCGAGCCGCGCGGTGATCGGCAGGGCCAGCAACGGAGGCAAGATCGCCAGCGGCTTGGGGTAGAGCAGGGCGAACAGCGTGGTGAACAGCAGCTGCGTCGCAAGCAGCGGGTTCGCCAGACCACCGCTGTCGTGCGGCTTCACGACAACGACCACCATCACGATCAAATCGAGACACAGCGTGACGTAGGTGACGATGCGGCCCACGCGCGGCGAGCCGAGCGCCAGGTAGTTCGCCACGCTGTACAGCAGCATCAGGAAGTAGCCGCCGAACGCGAGCGCGGTGAAGTCGAAGTAGTAGCGCCACACCGGCACCGCGAGGATGCACAGGCCCAGCGTGAGGAACATCATGCGCGCGTAGAACAAGGCGCGCGCGCGGGCGGCGAAGCGCTCCTGCACCCACGACGCGGCGGCGTCTTCGCTCGACACGTCCTTGGTCAGCCCACGCTTCTCGAGCACGACGGCGACGCGGGCGCGGCGATCTTCGGTGAGCTGCAAGGTGGCGCCGAGTGTACAAGGAGCACGATGGGTGCGCTCCCACAGCGTGTGTTGATCGTTGGAGTGGGCGGCCTCGGCTGCCCGGTCTCCCTCGCGCTCGCCCAGAAGGGCGTCGGGCACCTCACGCTCGTCGACGACGACGTGGTCGATCTCACCAACCTGCACCGGCAGCCGTGGCACCGGCTCGAAGACGTCGGCCGCTCCAAGGTCGAGTCAGCGGTGGGCAAGCTCCACGCTGCCTTTCCCGCGCTCTCGCTGACCGGTCTGCGCCAACGCATCACCGCCGCCAACGCCGAAGCGCTGTTCCGCGCGCACGACCTGGTGATCGACGCCACCGACGGAGTGCAGACCAAGTTCCTCCTCTCCGACGCCTCGGTCCTCACCGGAACGCCGCTCGTCTACGGCGGCGTGCTGCGCTTCGAAGGGCTCGCGATGCGCATCGAGCGCGATGGGCCGTGTCTGCGCTGCCTGTTCGAGACGCCGCCCGACGACGTGCCGACCTGCGCGCAGGCCGGAGTGCTCGGGTCGATGGCGGGGTTGATCGGCGGTCTGCAGGCCGAGCTCGTGACGCCCAACGCCACCGCCGGAGTGGCCCACCTTCGCGTCATCGACGGGCTCGCGCTCTCGCTGCGAAACGTGAAGGTGAAGAAGCGCGCCGACTGCCCAGCGTGCGGCCCGGGAGCGAAACCGGTATTGAAGGACGCGGAAGACGACGCATGCGCCATCGAATCGACATCACCCGCGAGGTCTGCCCCATGACGTACGTGCGGGTGAAGCTGGCGATCGAGGCGATGGAAGAAGACGGCGTGCTCGAGGTGCTGCTCACCGGGACCGAGCCGCTCAAGAACGTGCCACGCAGTGCGCGTGAAGATGGCCATGAGGTGCTTTCACTCGAGCCGACGTCCGACGGGCCGCACCTGCTCACGTTGCAGGTGAAGCGCTGATGCCGACGGTCGAGCTGCCCGCTGGTCTGCGCGCACGCGCGAGCGGACAACTTCGCGTGTCGGTCGAGGCGAAGACGGTGCGCGAGGCGCTCGAGCAGCTCACGCTGGTCCACCCCGCGCTGAAGGGCGCGCTGTTTCTCGACGACGGCCGGCTCAAGCGAACGGTCGGTGTGTTTCTCGACGACGACGACGTGCGTGACGAAGAACAGCGCGCGCTGAAAGGCGACGATGTGCTGGTGCTGATCTCCGCGATGGCAGGTGGCTGATGGCGCGCACCAACCAACTCCCTCTCCTTGCGAAGCGGGGAGAGGGCCGGGGAGAGGGGCCGACGCGGTCTCAGCGCCGAAGTCTTGCTCGGCCGCTCGCTCTCGTTGCGAAGCGCGGAGAACAGTCGTGACGTCGCTCACCGAGGGCCAGATTCAGCAGTACGGCCGCCAAATTCTGCTGCGCGAGGTGGGCGGCAAAGGTCAGGCGAAGCTGCTCGAGACACCGATCACGATTCTCGGGTGGAACGACGCGCTCGAAGTCGCAGCGACGTACCTCGCCGCCGGCGGTTCGCCCGTTCATCACGAAGCTCACGCAGGCTCTGGCTTCTTGAAGGGCGCAGCGCTTCCGAACGCCCCCGCAGGCTCGATCTCCGATCGGCACCACCGAGGCCGCGACCATCGTGATCGGAGCCGGCATCGCCGACCGCGGGACCACCACGTGCACTGCCTGCTGGGCGCTGGCGGTGCGGAAGATCACCGGAACCAGCTCCGCGCGGGTGGCTGCGGGGTCTTTCGCTGCACTCCTCGCCCAACGTCAGGTGCTTGGTTTCACGAGTGATTCTGCCGTGTTCGAGCTGATCGACGGCGCGTTCCGAGTCACGCCCAGACCCACCTGCGCCGATCACGCGCAGTAAGAGTCTTTCCTGTTCAGGAAAAGGGTGCGTTGCACTATAAGGCCGCGTCTTTTTTGGCTTCATTCCCGAGGGGAGCGACAAAGAACCATGGCGCAAGAGACGGGCTTCACGGTCTGGCTGACGGGCATGTTGGGAGCAGGCAAGACGACCCTCGCTGGCTACGTGGAGGCCCGGCTTCGCCAGGTCGGCCGCAACGTCGAAGTGCTCGACGAAGACGATCTCCAGGACGATCTCTGGAAGGAAATCGAAGGCGGCACGAAGGACGAGCGCGTCACGATCTCTCGCCGTCTCGGCTTCGTCGCCGACGCGCTGACCCGCCACGGCGTCGCGACGCTCGTCGCCTGCGCCAGCCCCGACAAGACGGGCCGTGACGAGAACCGCCGCCGCATTCAGCGCTACATCGAGGTCTACGTCGATTGCCCGACCGACGAGCTCATCAAGCGCGACACCACCGGTAAGTACAAGAAGGCGCTCGCTGGTGAGATTCCGAACTTCGTGGGCATCACCGAGCCGTACCAGCCGCCTCCGCCGAACTCGGCTGAGGTGACGGTGCACACCAACACCGAGAGCATCGAAGAGGGCGGCCTCAAGATCTTCCAGAGCCTGCTCGACCTCTCGTACATGACCGCTGAGGAGCTCAAGGTCATCACCGGCACCAAGATGAAGGCCAACCCCAAGGCGAAGAAGATCAAGCCGGGGAAGCCGGGCAAGGCGCCGAAGGCCAAGAAGGCCGCGAAGCCGGCGAAGAAGAAGGGCAAGAAGTAACAGCCCAGCGGGGAGCGAGCCGCTTCCAAACCAGTTAGACAAGAGCGATATGGGCTCGGTGTCGCTCTCCGAAGATCAGGTTCGAATTCTGTGCACTGAGTCGGCGCCGCGCGTCGAGCAGCTCCGTGCGTCGTTGCGTGCTCACGGCTCCGCGTTGATCGCCTTCTCGGGCGGAGTCGATTCCACTCTCGTCCTCAAGTTCGCCGTCGAAGAGCTCGGCGAAAAAGCCGTGGCGCTGACGGCGATCTCCGCGAGCGTCGCTCCCGACGAGGCCGACGAAGCGCGCGAGCTGGCGAAGAAGATCGGCGCGCGCCACGTGCTGGTCGACAGCAAGGAACTCGACGACCCGCGCTACGCCGCGAACCCGTCGAACCGCTGCTACTTCTGCAAGAGCGAGCTCTATTCCATCACCGACAAGCACAAGGCCTCGCTCGGCCTCGCGGTGGTGCTCGATGGCTTCAACGCCGACGACAAGAAAGATCACCGGCCCGGCCATCAGGCGGCGCGCGAGCATCAGGTGCGTTCCCCGCTCGCCGAAGCGCAGCTCACCAAGAACGAAGTGCGCGCGTGGAGCCACCGCCTCGGCCTCCCGACGTGGGACAAGCCGCAGATGGCGTGCCTCGCCTCGCGTCTGCCGTACGGCACCCAGGTCACCGTCGAACGCCTGAAGCAGATCGGCCAGGCGGAGCGCGCCGTCCGCGCCCTCGGCTTCCAGAACTTCCGCGTGCGCTACCACCAGGACGTGGCGCGGCTCGAGGTCTCCGGTGACGAACTCCCGCGCCTGCTCGACCCCGCGACCCGCTCGCAGGTCAACGCCGCGATCAAGGCCCAGGGCTTCACTTTCGTGGCCCTCGATCTCGAGCCCTTCCGCTCGGGCCGGCTCAATGACGCCCTCAAATCGGGTGTGTCGCTTCCGGTCGTGAGCTGAGGCGGGTTTTCAGGCTACAGTCGGTCACCTCTTTTCCCACCGGCCGCCCGGGAGGCTCGTCCAAATGAAATCGAAGTTCGTCTCGCTCGCGATCTTCGTCGCCGTGGGAGTGGGTTGTTCTGGCTCGGGCGCTGGCTGCTCGACGCTGACTCCGTTCCCGGCCGGCACGCGCTACATGGGCCCGAAGAACGACAACGCGATCAACATCCGCTTGTCGGCTGCGGGCATCAACTACCTCAACTCCAACTGGCAGACGCTGATCGACGCGTTCGCGCCGGGCCGCATGCTCAACGTTCCGGTCGCCTGCATCCGCCAGAACGTGACGGTGATCGGCGACATCCTCATCGCCGACCAGGGCGCGGCGGGCTGCGGTGGTGAGAGCTGCGGTCAGATGGACGGCACCTGCGACTCCCGCGACATTCCGGCGAACGTCGCCATTCAGCTCACCGGCTTCTCGCTCACACCGCGCGCTCCCGACTCGCTCGACGCCACGGTGCAGCTCTCGGTGAACACGGGCAACCTCTACGTCGACACTGCGAGCCGCAACCACTTCGGCTGCGTCGGCCTCTCGGCGGCGAAGTGCAGCATCACGTTCAACACCGCGACCACCACGCCCAATGACAACCGCATCCGCGCGACGGTGAAGTTCTCGATCGATCAGCGCTTCGACAAGCTGCTCAGCTTCTCGGTCACCGGTCTCTCGGGCACCGAGATCTGCGGCGCGAGTGGCGCGCCCGCCAAGCCGCAGTGCCTCGACCCGGCTGACCTCACGTTCACGGGTCGCAACAACTGCGGCGACGTCTACTGCGGCCTCGCCGACTGGGATCCGGTGAAGAACCTCGTGCTCCAGCTCCTCTCGGGCCCGCTGCAGACGCAGATTCAGAGCGCGGTCGCCGGTCAGACCTGCTGGCCGTGCACCGGCAACGCCGACTGTCCGCGCACCACCGACGGCAGCAACATGCCCTCGACCTGCGACACCGCGGCGGGCGTGTGCAAGCTCGGCAGCACCTGCGTTCCGCGCTTCCTTGGAGTGGAAGGCAAGGTCGGCCTTGGCTCGCTGCTCGGTGCGTTCGGTGCCCCGGCCAACGCTGAGCTCGAGCTCTCGCTCGCCGCTGGCGCCACCGCGGTCGTCGATCAGGGCATGAGCTTCGGTACGCGCGTCGGCATTCAGCCTTCGGCGGTGTCGAGCTGCGTGCCTCCGCAGGCTGCTCCGCCGATGACGATGGTCTCGTTCCCCGACTTCGACGGCGAAGCGACGATGGGGAGCATGTACCACGTGGGTCTGGGCATCTCGTCCAACTTCCTCAACAACGCCTTCTGGGGCGCGCACCAGGCTGGCGCGCTGTGCCTCAACCTCTCGTCGGAGAACGTGGGCCTCATCAACACCGGCCTGTTCAAGACGTTCCTCCCCTCGCTCGGGAAGATCGCGACGCGTGACGGCATCGACGCTCCGATGATGGTCGTGCTGCGCCCCGCGCGCCCGCCGACGGTGGTGGTGGGTGAGGGCACCTACGATCCCGTCACCAAGAAGCCCATCAAGCCGCTGCTGCTGATCACCATGGCCGACGTGAGCGTCGACTTCTACGCGATGATCGATGACCGCTACGCGCGGCTCTTCACGCTGACCGCCGACATCTCGCTGCCGCTCTCGTTGATCTTCGAAGGCTGCGACAAGGTCACGCCGGCGCTCGGCGATCTGAAGATGCTGATCGGCAACATCCGCACGGCGAACAGCGAGCTGCTCGCTGAAGACCCGCAGGTGCTCGCCGATCTCGTGCCTGCCGTCATCGGCCTCGCTGAGCCGGCGCTCGCTGGAGCGCTGCAGGGCTTCGCGTTGCCCGCGCTCGGCAACTTCAAGCTCAAGGTGAACGAAGTGAAGGGTGTCGGCCGCATCACCGGAACCGAAGCGTTCAACCACCTCGGCATCTACGCGACGCTGCTCGGGGCGAACGCGATGTGCGCGGTGTCTGCTCCCAAGCTCGAAGTCGCGCTCAAGGGCTCGCGCATGCCGAACGCGGCCGACATGAAGCTCGACGGTCACCACAAGCTGCCGTGGCCCGAGGCGATCATCGACGTGCGCACGCTCGGTAAGTCGGGCAGCGCTGAGTTCTCGTTCAAGATCGACGACGGCCTGTGGACCGACTTCCTCCCGACCGAGAACAACGAGCTGGTGGTCTCGCACCCGCGCCTGCTGATGCAGGGCCGTCACGTCATTCACGTGCGCGCGCGCATCGCCGAAGACCCGCACGCCATCTCCGTCGCGCAGGACGTCGGCTTCGTCGTCGACTGGGAAGCGCCTGAAGTCTCGCTCACCGCCGACACCGCGACCGATCGCGTGGTGGTGAAGGCCCGCGACGTCGTCTCGGGTGACAAGCTCGAGTTCGCCTACCAGGTCGGCAACGGACCTCAGTCTTCGTTCGGCGCCGCGCGGCCCATCTCGTTGTCTGCCGTCGAAGTGCAGGGCGGGGTGACCGTCTTCGCGCGCGACGAGTTCGGCAACGTCGGGCAGGCCGTGTACCGCGCCGCAACCGTCGCGCTGCGTCCTGATGGCGTGACGCCGATCGACTCGACGCTCCCGGCGGCTGCGGGTTGCTCGACGGGAAGCACCGCTCTCTTGCTGGGTGCCCTCGCGCTGCTCCGTCGCCGTCGTCGCAGCTGAGCCTCGTGCGTCGCAGCGTCGCCCTGGCGCTCGCGCTCTTCTCGAGCGCGGCGCTGGCTCAGAGCCACAAGGGCTCACTCGGTTTGACCGTCGGTGGTGGCTTCGAGGCCCTCACGGCGGTTTCCTTCAACAGCTCCACTTCGTCAGAGCGCGGCTTCCGTGCGCCCCTCGAAGTCGGCGCCACGCTCGGCGTCTGGGATCATTCGGAGCTCACGTTGAGCGGCCGCCTCGCGCTCCCGGCAATCTTCACCACCGGCGTCGCGCTGTCGTTCTACGGCGGCATTCGCAAGAGCTTCGGCTTCGAGCAGTGGAAGACCTTCTTCAACCTCGAGCTCGCCATTCACGCGCTGCCGACCTTCACCGCCGGCGCGCGCGTCGGAGTCGGCCTGCAGTACGACGTGCTCCCCATCGTTGGCCTCTACGCGATCCTTTCGGGGCAACTCGGAGGCGGCACCACGCTGCGAATTTCAGGTGACCTCGTCGTCGGCGCGCAGTTCCGCACGTACATTTTTTGACGAGCCACAGGCGTGTGAGACCATGTGTGCCTATGAACGACAACGCACGTCTCACTTCGGTGGTGTTTCGGTTGAACCGTGATCGGCTCGACCAGCTCAAGGATCTCTCGAAGGAGACCCGCATCCGCCAGAGCGAGTACCTCCGCGAAGCGATCACCGACCTGCTCGAGAAGTACGAAGACAAGCTCGACGACTGATGGGCGTACCGCTTGAAGCCCGGTAGCCGTGCGATGCGTTGGCGTGGTACCAACGCATGGCGAACATGGGGCCGAACGATCCGGGTTGGCTGTTCCGAGATGGCGACTTGATCCTGGGGCCGGTGCCGGCCCAGCAGATCGTCGAAAAACTCTACTCAGGTGACCTGCTGCCCCAGAGCGAAGTGCAGCTCATGGGCTCGGGGCGTTTCCAGAAGGTCTCCGAGGTGGCCGAGTTCAAGGTCCACGTCGCGAAGGCCGAGGCGAAGAAACGCGTCGACGCGCAGGCGCACGCTCACCACTCCGAACAGAAGAAGAAGACCACGCGCAACCTGGCGATCGGCGCTGGCGTGCTCGTCACGCTCGCGGTGATCGTCGCGGTGATCGGCAGCTACCTCGCGGTGCACACGCCGACGGGCAAGACCGCCGAAGAGCTCGCGTGGGGCGACATCACCGTCGACGCGCCCACCATCTCGAAGGCCAAGCGTCGCAACGACGACGAGCTGGTCGACTACCAGGGCAGCGGCAAGAAGCCTCCGGTGGGCAACACGCCCATCGCCACGCGCCCGCCCACCGGCACCAAGCCGCCTGATGGGACCAAGCCGCCGACCGGCACCAAGCCGCCCACCAACAACAACGACCCCGACGGCATGCAGATGGGCGAGGTCGACGAAGCAGGCATCAACTCGGTGGTGGCGAAGAACAAGGCCACGCTGATTCCCTGCATCAAGACCGTCGCCAAGCCGGGCGTGTTCTTGAAGATCCCCATCGAGTTCTCGATCGCCGAAGCGGGCAAGGTCTCGAAGGTGTGGGTCGACAACAACGACCTGAAGGGCAGCGGCCTCGAGGAGTGCCTGCTCAAGGAACTGCAGAAGTGGCCGTTCAAGCCCGGGCACGCGGGCAACTCGGTCAATCTGTCCTTCAACGTCGGCAAGAAGGGGTAGTAGACGCGCCGCATGTCGAGCGGCATCGAACCGGGTTCTCTGCGGCACACCGTCATCCTCGCGGCCAAGCGCTTCAAGTCGTCGTGGGTCGAGTTCGGCAAGTTGCTCGCGCAGGTGCGGCACGAAGCGCTCTTCGAGCAGTGGGGCTACCCCAACTTCGAGACCTATTGCCTCGCGGAGCTGCGCATCAAGAAGCAGACGGCCGAGAAGCTGACCCGCAGCTACGGCTTCCTCGAGAAGCACGAGCCGCAGGTGATGAAGACGCCCGAGCTGGCCGAAGCCGCACCGGCGTTCGAGGTGGTCGAGGTGCTCGCCCAGGCCGAAGAACGAGGGCAGCTGTCGGCCAGCGAGTACAAGTCGATCCGCGACTCGATCTGGAACCAGGAAAAGCCGACCAACGAGCTGAAGAAGGAGCTCACCGAGAAGTTCCCCGCGCCCGAGCCCAAGTTCGACAGCTCGGCCGACCTGAAGCGCCTGTGGGGCGTGGCCAAGCGCCTGGCGGCCGACCTCCATTCCAACCGCAAGGCCACCACCGCGGTGCGCGAGCGGGCCGATGCCCTGGCGTCGGACCTGGAAGCGCTCCTGGTCGAGCGGGCTGAGGCCTGACCCGTCAACCGGTTGGCGGGCGACTTTCGTGAACCTGTCGGAGCTGGTTGCTAGGGTTGCAAGGTACCCCGACCCCCGCATTACAGTTCTTCCAGGGTCACGTTTCGGAGGACGTCAGTGAAGAAGGGCGAGCATCAAGTCAACCTCTCGTGCTCTTTCTGCGGCAAGTCGCAGCGAGAGGTGCGGAAACTGATCGCCGGCCCCACCGTCTACATCTGCGACGAGTGCATCAAGCTCTGCAACGACATCATCGCGGAAGAGGCGGAGAAGGAAGATCAGAAGCCCGCAGTCGCGCTGCCCACCCCGGTCGAGATCAAGACGTTCCTCGACGACTACGTCATCGGGCAGGACTTCGCGAAGCGCGTGCTCTCGGTCGCGGTCTACAACCACTACAAGCGCATCTATCAGCGCAAGCCGGCCGCGCGGCCTCGGCCGGGCGTCAAAGGCACGGGCCCCGAAGACGTCGAGCTGAGCAAGTCGAACATCCTCCTCATCGGGCCGACCGGTTCCGGCAAGACGCTGCTCGCGCAGTCACTCGCGCGCTTCTTGAACGTGCCGTTCACGATCGCTGACGCCACCAGCCTCACCGAGGCCGGCTACGTCGGCGAAGACGTCGAGAACATCATTCAGAACCTGCTGCACAACGCCGACTACGACGTCGAGAAGGCCGGGCGCGGCATCGTCTACATCGACGAGATCGACAAGATCTCGCGCAAGAACGGCGACACGCCGTCGGCCACCCGCGACGTCGGCGGCGAAGGCGTGCAGCAGGCGCTGCTCAAGATCATCGAAGGCACTCGCGCCAACGTCACCCCGCGCGGCGGCAAGAAGTACAACCAGCAGGAATACATTCAGGTCGACACCTCGAACATCCTCTTCATCTGCGGCGGCGCCTTCCACGGCATCGAGCAGGTGATTCGCCGCCGCGTCGGCGAGAAGGGTCTCGGCTTCGGCGCGAAGATCGAGAGCAAGGAAGAGCGCGGCGTGGGCGAGCTGCTCGCGCTGGTCGAGCCCGACGACTTGATGAAGTTCGGCATGATCCCCGAGTTCATCGGGCGTCTGCCGATGGTCGCCACCTTGAACGATCTCAAGGAAGACGATCTCGTCACCATTCTCACCGAGCCGAAGAACGCGCTCACCAAGCAGTACCAGAAGCTCTTCGAGATGGAGAAGGTGAAGCTCGCCTTCACCAAGGAAGCGCTGCGCGCGGTGGCGAAGGAAGCGCTGCGCCGTCACTCCGGAGCGCGTGGTCTTCGAGCCATCATGGAAGATGCAATGCTCGAGATCATGTACGACGTCCCGTTCCGCGAGGGCGTCAAGGAATGCCGAATCACCGACGGCGTGATCCTCAAGAAGGAACCGCCGCAGGTCACCTACGAGAAGGAAAAGAAGTCCGCCTGAGTCATGGCCAGTGACGCGGGAGACGAAGCTGTCTCCCTCTCCTTGCGTCAGCGGGGAGAGGGCCGGGGTGAGGGGCTGCTGAGGGCACTCACGCTCGCAGCACTTTCACTGCTCGCTTCGTGCACCTGTTCAGCACCTTCCGCGGTCGATGCCGGCGTTTGTGAGTGCGCGGCGCCGATTCCGCAAGCTGCCAGCGTCAACGCGCCGCGCAGCTCGACCTCGCGGCAAGAGCCGACCACCGAGACGCCGCACGTGCACCCCATGGCGGTGTGCGACGCGAAGGGCAAACTCCCGCTCGACGCCGCGCAGGACTTCTTCGACGACCGAAACTACGAGGCCGCCCTCTCGTGCGCCGCGCAGGCTGCCGCGCTCGAGCCCAACAACGTCATCGCCCACACCGAGCGGGCCAACGCGCTCGCGCAGCTCGAGCGCAACGACGAAGCGGTGCTCGCCTATTCGCGCGCGCTCGCCATCGACCCTGACTCGCTCGACGCGCTGGCCGGTGCCGCGCACTTCTACGTGGTGTTGATGCCCTCGAGCCGTGAGATGGACGAGCTGGGTTCGACCTACGCGGAGCGCGGGTTCGATCTCGCGACCTCGCAGCACGAGCTCGGCATGTCGGTGATCTTCGCCCGCATTTCGGCGATGGCGTACAACGACCTCGGTCTGCCGCACGACGCGCTCGATCGAGCCGACTACGTGCTCACCCGCGAGAAGGACGACCCCGAGGCGCTCTACGAGCGGGCGGTCGCGCTGTTCGAGCTGTGCCGCTTCACCGACGCGCGCGCGGCGTTCACCAGGCTCCTCGACGACCCGGAACGCGCGGCGTGGGCGCACCACCACCTCGGCCTGCTCCTCGAGCGCGAGGGGAAGGAAAAGGAAGCCGACGTGCACTTCGGGAAGGCGCGCGCGCTCGACTCCGAATCGTTCCCGTTGCCGGTGATTCTCACGCGCGACGACTTCAAGGCCGAGCTCAACAAGGCCATCGCCGAGCTGCCGGCCGACATGCGCAAGGACCTCAACGGCATTCCCGTCGACATGGAAGATCTGCCGCAGGAACTCGATCTCACCAGCGGTGATCCTCCGCTCTCGCCGAGCATCCTCGGGTTGTTCCGCGGCACGCCGCTGGGAGAGACCTGTGAGCCCGAGCCCGACGCCAAGCCGGGAGATCCGTGCCGCTCGATCGTGCTGTACCGAAAGAACCTCGGGCGCGCGGTGAAGAGCCGCGAAGAGCTGAACGAGCAGATTCGCGTCACGCTGCTGCACGAGGTGGGGCACCTGCGCGGCGAAGACGATTCGGAGCTCGCGGCGCGCGGTCTCGAGTGAGCTCGCGAGGACTGAAATGACCGAGACCGTCGTCGTCAGCGCGAAAGCGGCCAAGGCCCTGCGCGCGGGAGACCCGTGGTGTTACCGCACCGAAGTCGTCGGCTGGCCCGACGTCTCGCTGCGCCGCGGAGCGATCGTCGACCTCGTCGACCCGCAGAAGAACTCCATCGGCCAGGCCTTCAGCGCGTCGAAGTCGCCGCTCGCGCTGCGCCTGGTGACGCGAAAGCCTTCGCGCGAAGTGAAGCTCGACGACGCGTGGTGGCGCGCGCGGCTCGAGGCCTCGTGGAAACGACGCGTGTCGCTCCACGGGCGCGATGCGTTCCGCGTGGTGCACGGTGAGTCCGATCTCATTCCCGGGTTGCTGGTCGACCGCTACGGGCCGTCGCTGACGCTGCAGACGCTCTCGGAAGGCGCCGAGGTTCGCAAAGAAGCGTTCGCGAAGATGCTCGCGGAGATCACCGGCGCGCGGACGGTGGTGTGCCGTGACGACGCGTCAGGTCGCGACTGGGAAGGCCTGAGTCGCGAGAAGCGTGTGCTGTTCGGCGACCAGACGAAGGTCAGCTACCACGAAGGCGAAAATCGCCTCGAGATCGACCTCCTCGAAGACGCGAAGACCGGCTCGTTCCTCGATCAGCTCGACAACCACGTGCGTGCGGGCGAGCTCGCGCGCGGCGAGGCGCTCGACACCTTCAGCTACCACGGTGGTTTCGCGCTAGCGCTGTCGAAGCACTGCACCAGCGTGATCGCCGTCGAGCAGGACGAGGGCGCGGTGCTGCGGGCTCGCGCGAACGTCGAGCGCAACGGCCGCAAGAACGTGACGGTGGAGCAGGCCAACGCCTTCGACGTGCTGCGGAAGTTCCAGGAAGAAGGCCGGCAGTTCGACACCGTGGTCGTCGACCCGCCCGGGCTCGCGAAGCGCAAGGAAGGCATCGGCGCGGCGAAGCGCGCCTACCACGAGCTCAACGTGCGGGCGCTCAAGCTCCTCAAGCCCGACGGCCTGCTGGTGAGCTGCTCGTGCTCGGGGAAGGTCGATCGCGAGACGTTCGAGGAGATCTTGAACGGAGCCGCCGCCGACGCCAAACGGCAGATCGCCGTGCTGGAGCGGCGTGGAGCGGGAATCGATCACCCTCCGCTCGCCGCGCTGCCGCGCACCGAATACCTGAAGGCGTGGTTCCTGCGCGTGCTGTGAGCTTCAGCTCAGGCTGTCGACGCGCACGCGACGTACGGCCGGCAAGACGCCCAGCTCGTTGATCAACTGTTCGATCGAGACCTGCTGCGGGACTCGCACGTCGAGCGTGAGTGCCTGCGTGCCGTCGTCGACCTTGCGCTCGTGGGAAAGCGTGGCGACCTCGAGACCGAGCTCCACCAGGCGCGTGGAGATGGTCGCGGCCGACGCCTCGGCGCCCAGCGCCAGATCGATGCGACGGTGGTTCAGCGAGCGCGTGTCCTTGTCTTCGAAGCGGCGGAGCATGGTGAGCACCAGCACGCCGACCGTCGTGACGAAGGTGGCGATGGCGAACATGCCCGCGCCGGAGGCCATGCCGATCGCTCCGACCAGCCACAACGCGGCGGCGGTCGTCAGGCCCTGAACCGTGATGCCGTTGCGCAAGATGGCTCCGCCGGCGAGAAAACCCATGCCGGTGACGATCGACGCTGCGATGCGCGAGGCGTCGACCGAGACGAGATCGTCCTTGGCGTAGTGCTGCAAGAAGACGAAGTGCGTCGAGACCACCATGAACGACGCCGACGCGAGCCCGACCAGCATGTGGGTGCGCAGGCCCGCGGGCCGGCCGTGCACGTCACGCTCGTAGCCGATGATTCCGCCCAGCGCGGCGCCGACGAAGATGCGCAGGAAGAGTTCCCAATCGATCACGCCGAGTCCTCCGCGTCGTCGGCGACGAAGAAGAAGACGAGCAGGGCGATCGACGTCGACACCACCTGGCCGACCACGAAGTGCTGCACGCGCAGGCCCGGAAACGGGTCGAGGTGCCAGCGCACCATCGACGCCGCATAGGCACCGAGCAGCGCACACGAAGCGATGGGCAGCACCACGCGCATCACGCGGTGGCGGGTGACGAAGCTCCACACGAAACCGAGCGTGGTGAGCACCAGCACCGCGTCGTTCATCAGCTGGGCCGGGCGCTCGATGAGCGGCTCGCCTGCGAGGAAGAGCGCGATCGCGAGGTGCACGGCGAGCAACGCGACGATCGCTCCCGAGACGTGCGCGGTGATGATCACCGGTGCTCGCGGAGAGCGGCCGGTGACGACCAGCATCACGGCTCCGACGGTCACGGCGACGCTGGCGAGCACCGCGAACGGCGTGTTGGCCTCGCTGAGCCGCGCGCACACCACGCTCCCGCTCGCGAGCAACGCGAAGAAGAACGCCGTGACGAAGGCGACGCGGGAGTCACCTCGATCGAGCCAGAAGCCGCCCATGATCGAGCTGATGATGACGACGCGGGTGGTTCGTTTCAACGCAACGTGAAGCGCAGGGGCACTTTTCGCCGCTGCAAGCCCGCCTCACTTCACGTTGAGCTCGCGCTTCAGCTTGTGCACCAGCTCGAAATACTCGGTTCGGTTGAAGCCCACGTTGAGGATGTGGAAGTCCTTCTTCGAGAGGCCGACGCAGCCGAAGCAATAGGTGCAGTCCGACAGGTTCTTCGAGAAGTACACGTACGCGCTGTTGGCGCAGTTCTCCGACTGCACCGAGTACGCGCAGGCGTTGAGCGACTTGCTGTCGACGCAGTGCGTGCAGTTGTTGCAGAGCTCGCAGCGGGTGCAGTGGGTGCAGCCGTAGCAACCCTCGCAGCCGTTGCAGAACATGCAGTTCGCGCAGCGCACACACTCGTGGCACTCGTAGCTGCCGGGGTTGCCCGGGTCGGCGGCGAAGCTGCTGCTCAGCTTGCCGAGCTCATCGAGGAAGCGCCGCTTGTCGAGCCCGGAGATCAGCGCACGTGCTTCTTTGGGGTCGACGACGGGCTTCTTCGTTTCGCGAGGCGGCACGTGCGAAGTAAGCCGCAACACTCGCGTGGTGGCGACTTTTCTTTTGGCCTACCCTCGCGCACGTGACGACGACCGTTGGTGGACCGAGGCCGTTGCCGGCTCTCCCGCAGGCGCGTGATGCAGAGATCGACGCGGCGACGCTCAACCCGTGGATCCAGAAGTACGCGTCGAAGTACGGCGTCGACCCGCAGATCATCGGAGCGGTGGTCGCGCAGGAATCGAGCTTCGTGAATCACGGCGTGCACCGCGACGGCACGGGGCATGGGTTGGTGGGGCTCGACGACAACGGCTTGCTGCGTGATTTCGAGCGCTGGAGCGGCACGCACGTCGGTCGCGGTCGTCGCGCGAACACCATCGCGCCGGAGAAGCAGATCGAGTTCCTCGCGAAGACGCTGAGTGCGTACACCGAGAAGCTCGGCGGCGATGAGTGGGCCGCGGTGCGTGCGTGGCACGCGGGCGTGAAGGGGCGCAATCGCAACAACGGCATCGAGTACGAGCGCTTGATCCGCGATCGCATTCCGGAAATTGCCGCGGCGATTCCGGCGACGTGGTCGGGCGCGGCGCCACCCGACGAGATGCTGGCGTCGCGCGCGCGGGAGCCGGTGACCATCAAGCTCGCCGAAGGCACGACGCCGGTGAGTGGTCGCGGCGTCGACTACGAGAACGCGTGATGGCGCTCGGTTCGTTTCCCGTGACGTACGAGCACAAGGTCGCGTGGGCCGAGATGGACGCGTTCGGCCACGTGAACAACGCGAACTACCTGCGGTGGTTCGAGTCGGCGCGGATCTTCTATTTCGAGCAAACGGGCATCAGCACCACGGCAACCGACGGGAAGGAATGGGTGCCGATTCTCGGGCGCGCGACGGTCGATTTTCGAAAGCCCGTGAAGTACCCCGACACAATTCAGGTCGCGGCGAGCGTGACCAGGTTCGGCAACACGAGCTTCACGATGGCGTACCGCGCGACGAGCAAGACGCTGGGAGTGGTCGCCGAAGGCGAAGCGATCGTGGTCGTGCTCGACCCGAAGACGGGCGAGAAGATCGCGCTGCCCGCCGAGCTCAAAGCCGCCGTCGAAAAACTCGAGGGCGGGTGACCGCGGCGAACAGAACTCGGGTCATGAACCAGCCTCGACCTCAAGGCTGTTCAGACGCGCCGTGATGTGACGACACATCGGACGCGCCGACGCCGCCCGGAATCCCACCGAAGCCGTCGGGAGGTCGATCTGCCGAAGGCCCGGGGTAGGGCCCGAGCACGCGCGCGAGCACCCAGCGCACGGCGAAGAAGATCGCGAGCGCGAGGAGCATGAAGACCGTCAATTTGCCGCCGGGACTCATGAACCTGATTGAACCGCACCGCGCGTCGCCGTGCTAGCCGTGGCCCCGCGTGGATCTGTCGCATCTCAACCCACCGCAGCGTGAAGCCGTGCTCACCACGGAAGGGCCGCTGCTCGTGCTCGCGGGCGCTGGCTCGGGGAAGACGCGCGTCATCACGCACCGCATCTGCCACCTGCTCGACAAGAAGGTGCCGTCGCGAGCGATTCTCGCGGTCACCTTCACGAACAAAGCCGCGTCGGAAATGCGCGAACGCGTGATCCAGATGGCGGGTCAGCGCGGCACCGGCGTGACGCTCTCGACGTTCCACGCGTTCGGAGCCGAGGTGCTGCGCGAGCATCTCCACAAGCTCGGCTGGCCGAAGAAGTTCGCCATCGTCGACACCGGAGATCAGATCGCGCTCGTCCGCCGCGCGATGAAGGAACGGCAGATCGACGACAAGACCTTCGACCCGCGCAAGATCCTCACGCTGATCAGCCGCGCGAAGAATTCCGGCACCGAGCCGCAGCCGCGCGCTGCGAAGGTGATCAACGACGACGGTGAAGAAGAAGAAGACGGCGGAGAACTCGAGCTCGCGGCGCACCTCGTGTTCCCGCTCTACCAGCTCGCGTTGAAGGCCCAGGGCGCGGTCGACTTCGACGATCTGATCGTCTTCCCCTCGCGGCTCTTCGAGAAGTACCCCGACATCAAGAAGCAGTACGGCACTCGCTTCCGCTACATCATGGTCGACGAGTACCAGGACACGAACAAAGCCCAGCTCGATCTGCTGCGGCACCTGGGCGACTCGCACCACAACGTGTGCGTGGTGGGCGACGACGATCAGTGCATCTACTCGTGGCGTGGCGCCGAGGTGCGCAACATCCTCGACTTCGAGCGGCTGTTCCCCGGCGGCAAGGAAGTGCGCCTCGAGCAGAACTACCGCAGCAACCAGGTGATCCTCGACGGAGCGAACTCCGTCATCGAGAAGAACCCCGCGCGCCGCGCCAAGCGCATGTGGAGCGAAGTGAAGGGCGGGCCGAAGATCACGCTGACGTGCGCTCCCACCGAGGAAGACGAAGCGCGCTGGGTGGCCGCGGAAGTGAAGCGCGCGGTGATCGAAGGCATTCACCCCGATGAGATCGCCATCCTCTACCGGGTCAACGGCCAGTCGCGGTTCCTCGAGGAATTCCTGCGCGAGAAAGAGGTCCGCTACGACGTCGCGGGCGGCAGCGAGTTCTTCGATCAGCGCGAAGTGAAGGACGTGATCGCCTACTTCAAGGTGATCGCCAACCCGAAGGACGAGATCTCACTGCTGCGCATCATCAACACGCCCGCGCGTGGCATCGGCGACGTGACCATGGAGCGACTCACCGGCTGGGCGCTCGCCAACGAGATCCCCCTCTGGAAAGCGCTCGAGCGCGCCGCCGAAGTCGAGACCCTGCCGAAGGGCGCCGCGGAGAAGATCGGCGAGTTCGTCACGCTCATGGAGCGCTACCGCAAGCGCTTCACGCAGGGCCGCGACGACGGCACCGGCAAGACCGAGCCGAAGAAGGGCAAAGGCCCGCTCGGAAAGTTGTCCGAGACGACGCACGAGCTGCTCACCGAGATCGATTTCATCGCGCAGGCCAAAGCGCTCGCGCCTTCACTCGCCTCAGGCGATCGCAAGGCACAGGCGGTGAAGCACGTGCTGCAGTCGCTCGAGAACTACGAGAAGCGCGAGGGACCCAAGGCGTCGCTGCTCACGTATTTGAATCGTCTCTCGCTCGACACCAAGGACGACGAAGACGAGCACCAGCACTCGAGCGGGCGCGTGACGTTGATGACGTTGCACGGCGCGAAGGGTCTCGAGTGGAAGCTCGTCTTCATGGTGGGGGTGGAAGAAGATTCTGCTCCCGCACTCGGGCATGCAGGGCGAATTGCCGAACCCCGAGGAGGAACGGCGCCTCTGCTACGTGGGCATGACGCGCGCGCGCGAGCGATTGGTGATGACTCGCGCCGCGACGCGGATCAAACGAGGCAAAGAGGTGCCTCGAACGCCCTCTCGCTTCCTCTCAGATATTCCCGAACAATTGAGCGAGGTTGTGGACCTGGCGGCCGCTCCGGTTGGCCCGCCGACGGCAAAAGAGCAGAACTTCTTCGCCAGTCTGCGCGAGAAGCTCAAACAACAGCGCGAGAACACAGGGACTGGCCTTGACACTCAGGGGAGGGACGGGTAGCAGGGCCGCCCTTTCGTCTCTCCATCGAGGAAATCAGGACATGCCGCACCAGCGTACGTACAGCGCGAAAGCGAAGGACATCAAGCACGAGTGGCACGTCATCGACGTGTCGGACAAGGTGCTTGGTCGCGCTGCCAGCCAGATCGCTACCCTCCTCAAGGGCAAGCACAAGCCGATGTACACGCCGTCGATCGACACCGGAGATCACGTCGTCGTGATCAACGCCGAGAAGGTCAAGGTCACGGGCAACAAGCCGGTTCAGAAGATGTACTACCGGCACCCGAAGGCGGGCTTCCCCGGAGCGCTCAAGTCGTCGAACTACGAGACGCTCCAGCGCCGCCACCCTGAGGACATCATCGTCAACGCGGTTCGCCGCATGCTGCCGCGCAACGCGCTCGGCCGGCAGATGATGACCAAGCTCCGCGTGTACGCGGGCGACAAGCACCCGCACGGCGCGCAGAAGCCCGCTGCCAAGCAGATCACCGCGTAAAAGGAATTTCGAAAATGGCCAAGTCAGGCACTGATGGTTTCTACGCAACGGGCCGCCGCAAGGAGGCCACTGCTCGCGTTTGGGTGAAGACCGGTTCCGGCAACATGATCGTGAACGGCCGTCCTCTGAACGAGTACTTCGGTCGTGAGACGTCGATCATGATCATCGACCAGCCGCTGCAGGTGCTGGAGCAGATGAGCAAGATCGACATGACGGTGAACGTGCGCGGTGGCGGGCTCTCGGGCCAGGCCGGCGCGATCCGTCACGGTCTCTCGCGCGCGCTCACGCGCCTCAACCCTGAGTTCCGCTCGCCGCTGAAGAAGGCCGGCTTCCTCACCCGTGACTCGCGCGCCGTCGAGCGCAAGAAGTCGGGTCAGCCGGGCGCGCGTCGCCGCTTCCAGTTCAGCAAGCGCTGAAAAGCGTCTTCGCTTCGAGTTTTTCGGGCTGGCATTCCCACGTGGGATGCCAGCCCTTTGTATTTTTCCGCGCCTGAAGACGGGTGGCGTTCGGCGGTCGTGGCGGTGCTACCGTTCGCCCACCATGGAGCTCAACGAGATCCTCACCATCGCCCTTCGCGGCGGAGCGTCCGATATCCACTTGAAGGCCGGTCTTCCGCCGATGTTCCGCGTCGACGGCCAGCTGGTGCCGTTGAAGGACGGCAAGCGGCTCCCTCCCGAAGAAGTGGCCCGCATGGCCTTCGGGATCATGAATGAGTTTCAGAAAGAGAAGTTCAAGCAGAGCAACGAAGTCGACCTGGCGTACGGCGTTCCCGGGCTCGGCCGCTTCCGCGTGAACGTGTTTCAGCAGCGCGGCACCATCGGCGCCGTTCTCCGCGTCATTCCCTTCAAGATTCAGTCGATCAAGGAGCTGATGCTCCCGGTCACGCTCGAGAAGATGTCGCTCGAAGAGCGCGGTCTGATTCTCGTCACCGGCACCACCGGCTCGGGCAAGTCGACCACGCTCGCGGCGATGATCGATCACATCAACTCGACCGACACCAACCACATCATCACCATCGAAGACCCCATCGAGTTCCTGATTCGCGACAAGCGCTCGATCATCAACCAGCGCGAAGTCGGCGTGGACACGATGAGCTTCAGCCAGGCGCTCAAGTCGGCGCTGCGGCAGGACCCCGACGTGATTCTGGTCGGCGAAATGCGAGACATGGAGACCATCGAGACCGCGCTGCACGCGGCTGAGACGGGTCACATGGTGATGTCGACGCTGCACACCCTCGACGCGGCGGAGACCATCAACCGCATCATCTCGGCGTTCCCCCCGCACCAGCAGAAGCAGATCCGCATTCAGCTGGGCTCGGTGTTGAAGGGCGTGGTGTCGCAGCGCCTCGTGCCGCGCGCTGACGGCAAGGGCCGCGTCGCGGCGGTGGAGATCATGAAGGCGACCGCGCGCATCAAGGAGATGATCGAGGACAAGGATCGCACCAAGGAGATCCCCGACGCGATCGCGCAGGGCCACATCAGCTACGGCATGCAGACGTTCGATCAGTCGCTGATGCAGTTGGTGCGCAGCAACCACGTCACGTATCAGGAAGCGTTGCGCCAGGCGTCGAACCCCGACGACTTCGCGCTGCGGTTCCAGGGCATTCAGTCGACGTCGGACGCGAAGTGGGACGACTTCGATGGCAAGCCGGGCGAGGAGAAGGCCGTGCCCGGAAGCGCGGCTTACGTCGCGCAGATGAACGCGTCAGCGCAGCGGCAGGGCGCGCCGCCGGCTCCGCCTCCGGTGGCAGCTGCTCCGAGGCCTCCGACCGCGGCTGCTCCTCCCGCGCCGCCCAAGCCTGCGGCAGCCCCGGCGGCCAAGCCCGACGACGATTTCCAGATCGAGCGCTTCTGAACAGTTCGCGTCGGAGCAACGGCGTCGCGAGGCCAACATCTTGCGCGCTGCGCGTTTCGTCGAAGCACTGTCGAGGGCGCATCGTTCGACGGCACGCTTCGTCGCCGCCCCTCATCGGCGGCCCGACCATGCCCGGCTTGAACATCGCCGCCGTGATCGCGGCGATCCCCTCGTGTTGGCCACGCCAAGCTGGGACCGGCGAAGCTCGATTGCGAGGTGAGGTACGTGAAGGGTGAGCGCGTGCTCGCGGGTGAGCGCCTCGCCTGTTGACCCTCACCCCGACCCTCTCCCTCGCGGGAGAGGGGGACGCTGGTCTTCGAGGAGTTCGGAACCCGCTACGCGACGCGTTGTCAGTTCGTGTGCGCGCAATTCCACCGCGCATTTCGACGCATCGGAGATCTGCATGGAGACCACGACCGGGGCCCCGGAACGGAGAGTATTGCTCGGAGACGCAGGCGCGCCTCTCGACACCGACCGCATTCTCGCGATCGCGCTGCGGTGGGGAAACCGGCCGCTCACCATGGAGCACGTCACCGTCGGTCAGCTCGCCACTCCGCTCGATGGCATCGAGGTGAAGTGGGAAGGCTCGTTGCCGGTGTTCGCGCTCGCGGACGGCACGCGCGCCTGGGTCGAGCGCGAGAACGGCCGCAGCGAAGCGGGTCGTCGCGTGGGGCTCGAGCTCGGCGAAGTGTTGCTCGTGCAGAACGGTGAACTCACGCTCGAAGCGCGCGTGCAGAAGCGCAGCGAGCGACTGATCCCCTCGAAGGAGCACGCGAGCACCTTCTTCGGGCTCGTCATGGCGCACACGCTGATGCTCTTCATCGCCATCACCACCGCGATGGTGATCACTCCGCAGACCAGTGAGGACTCGATCTGGGGGCAGGGCGGTTCGCTGTTGCGCATCGTGGCCACTCCGTGGATGCCGACGCCCAAGCGCAAGGACCCCGTCATCGAAGAGAAGATCAACGACGCGATCGCCAAGCAGCCCGCGTTCGTCGCGATGCCGCACATGCCGACCAAGAAGGACGCGAAGCAGCTGCTGGCAATCCTCTTCGCGGGCGGCGGAGGTCAGGGGCTCTTCGCGGCCGGAGGAAACAACGGCATCGACGACGCACTCGCGAACCTCGGGAACGGCAACGGCGCGGCCGCGGCGGGTGATGGCCTCGGTGGGCTTGGCCGCGACATCGGCAATGGCATCGGCAACGGGAAGGGGCCGGGCTTCGGCGTCGGCCCGCTCGGCGTGAAGGTTCCCGTGGGTGGCTTGCCCGGCGACGGTCTGGGCAAGAAGCCGTTCAAGGTCGTCGCGTGCGAGACCTGCGCGCTCGCGCCTCCGGGCTACGACCGCGACCTGGTGCTCAAGGTCGTGAAGCGTCATCAGAACCAGATTCGCTTTTGCTACGAGTCGGAGCTCAACAAGACCCCCGACCTCGCCGGCAAGGTCACCATCGCGTGGACCATCGACGGCACGGGCGCGGTGTCGATCGCTCAGGTGGCCGAGAGCGGCCTGCGCAACGAGACCGTCGAGAACTGCATCCTCCAGCGCGTGAAGGCATGGAAGTTCCCCGAGCCGCAGGGCGGCCAAGAAGTGTCGATCACCTTCCCGTGGGTCTTTCAGGTGGCTGGCACCGACGAGTGATCACGCCTCGTCGTCTTCGTCTTCTTCGACCTCTGAATCGACGTCGGCTCCCGCCGCGCGCGCGCTGCTGACGAGCTTCTCGAGTCGCTCCAGCCGCATCACGCCGATCACGTGGTGCTTGCTGAGCGCGGTGAGGAAGCGCTGCAGCGACTCGAGCGCGCGGGTGAACTCGCTCTGCGCGACGGTGTCGGCGATCTGCTCGAGCGCCTCGTCGACGTGCTCCGGAGTGATGGGCTGCGGCCCTTCGCTCCACGCGCTCTCGAGCAGCAACTCGGCGACCTTCAAGTTGAGCGCGCGCTGATCACCAGTTCCTTCTTTCGCGAAGGTCTCGAGCCACTCGTCGACGGTTTCCTGCGTCACGTGCGCGAGGTGCGCGAGCGACTCGAGCGTCTCGGCGAGGTAGGGCGAATCGAAGTGTTCCGGGTCTTCGGCGTACCCGAACGCTTCTTCGAGCACCGCCTGCGCGATCAGATCGTCGGCCTCTTCGACGGTCGCGCCTTCCTTCTGCAGCTCGGTCTTCGCGGTCGTGATGCGCGGGCCGAGCACGGCGTCGACCCCGATGCGGATCGTCGCCGCGCGCGTGGCGAGCACGATGAGGTGCTGCTGCACGTCAGACGACGGCTTCTTCTGGTCTTTCGCCTTGAGCAGCGCTGCCTTGGCCTGTGGCGAAGCAGCTGCCGCGGCGAGGTACGCCGATTCGTCGGAGTCGAGCGTCTGCTCGCTGTCGGTCTTCTGCAGCGTGCCGAGCGCGTTGGAGAAATCGATGAATCGCGCGATCACCGGGTGCATGACGCGCTGCCTTACTATGAGGGCGCTCGGCATGTCCTCCGAAGCGTTGAACCACGCCACCAAACTGCTTTCCGGTCGCGACAAAACGACGGCGCAGGTGCGCGACGCGCTCGAACGGAAGGGCTTTCCGCGCGCCGACATCGACGCCGCCATCGCCCGTTGCGTGGAACTGAAATACCTCGACGACGCGCGCATCGCGAAGCGCCTCGCCCTCGACGGGCTCGACGACGGCTGGGTCGGCGACGCGCTGCTCGGCAGACTCACGGCGAAAGGTCTCGAGGACCGCGTGGCGCACGACGCGATCGCGCTGGCGCGGGAAGAGCGGGGCTATTCCGATCGTTCCGCCGCAGTGACGCTGCTGACCCAACGAAAGCTCTCGGGCCCGAAGGCCGCCCGCTTCCTCGCCAGCCGCGGCTTCGCGGAAGAGCTGGTGGAACAACTGGTCACGGGAGAGTAGGAGGTGCGCGCCATGAAGCCGCTGAACCTCGCCCTGTTTGCCGCCTTCGCGCTCTCTGCCTGCGCATCGTTCGGCACCTTCGCCGGTCAGGATACCGGTGACGTGCAGTTCGCCGCCGACGCCGAAGAGAACATGAAGCGCGGCAACGACGCGATGGACGCGCGCAACTTCAACGAGGCCGCCGCCTACTTCGACTTCGTGAAGACCAAGTTCCCGTACCTCGAGCTGGCGCGCACCGCTGAGCTGCGGCTGGGCGACGCCGACTTCGAGCGCGACAAGTTCCTCGAGGCGCGCGATCGCTACCAGAGCTTCGTGCGCCTGCACCCCACGCATCAGAAGATCGACTACGCGGCCTACCGCGCAGCGCTCACGCACTACAAAGAGATCCCGTCCGACTTCTTCCTGCTGCCTCCGGCGAGCGAGAAGGACCAGGTCGAGGTTCGCAACGCGCTCAACGCGATGGCCGAATTCACGCGCAGCTACCCGGGCTCGGAGCACATCGCCGACGCGAAGAAGGTGATCGACGAGGTGAAGATGCGACTCGCCGAGCACGAGCTGTACGTCGCCGATTTCTATTCGAACCCCTCGCGCGCGCGTTGGCCGGCGGTGATCGCGCGCCTGAACGGCGTGGCGAAGAACTATTCGGGCATCGGGCTCGACGAGCGCGTGGCGTTCGGGCTCTACGAGGCGCACCTCAAGCTGAACCAGCCGGTCGAAGCCCGCGCGGCGCTCGAGGCCTACGCGAAGAAGTTCCCCGAGGAATCGGGTGCCAAGCGCGCGCTGCGCCTCGCGGCCGAGCTGCCGACGACGAACCCGAAGCCTGCGACGCCTGCCGACGCGGGGACATGAACCGCGAGCTGACCCGCATCTTCGGCTTCGCGCTCGTCGCGATCGCCCTGACGCTGGTGGTGGCGGTCCTCGTCGAGTCGATCTTCAAGCGAGGCGGCGGCCCCGAAGGCGCGATCGTCACCCGCCTCAAGGGCTTCGAGAGCGACGGGCTCAAGCTCGCCACCGCTGACGGCGGGTTGTTGTGGGCGGCCAAGCCGGGCTTTCAGCGAATCTCGATTCAGCTCGACGCGAACGGCGAGGGCGCCGAGGTGACCAGCACGCTCGACTTCACCGGCACGCTCGATCGCGGGCAGAAGACGAAGGTGTCGTCGCTGGGGCTCGAGCGCGCACGCTACGAGCTCAAACGCGGCGACTGGGTGCCGGTGACCAACGACGCTCCGCGGCTGATGGCGATCGTCTCGGCGCTCGAGCAGCGTCGTGACGAGCTCGAACGAGGTGCGCCGCTCGGTGACGGCGGTATTCCGTTCCCCGACGTGAAGCTGCCGCGCCAGTACCGCGCCGAGTCGTGGTTCATCCGCAGCGAGCGGGAGACGGTGGAGATCGCCGAAGACTCGCGGCTGATCGGCACCGCGCCCGATCGTCCCGTCGACGAAAAACGCACCACGCGCCTGTCACTCGAGGAAGACGGCGGGTTGTTTCGCTTCCCCGGTGGGGTCATGTAGGGTACGCGGCTCTTCGCGAGGACTCGACTCGATGGACGAAGGCCTGAAGCAGCTGCTCACGCTCGGACGGGGTTACTTCGAGAAGAAGCAGTTCACCGAGGCTGAGGCCTACCTGACGCAGGTCGTCGAACAGAACCAATCGTTCGCCGACGTCTACAACATGCTCGGGGTGATTTATCACGACCAGGGTCAGTTCGCCCGGGCGCAGCGGGCGTTCGAAGCCGCGCTCCGCATCAACCCCGCGTACACCGACGCCGCGTTGAACCTCGCGATCATCTACAACGACATGGGGCGCTACCGGGAGGCGAAGGAAGTCTACGCCGCCGCTCTGGGCCGCCAGCGCACCAACCCCCAGCGGATGGACCCGTTCGTGAAGGGGAAGATCGCGAACATGTATGCCGACATCGGCAACGTGTACGCGTCGAGTGGAATGCTCGAGGAGGCGATCATCGAGTACCGCCGCGCCCTCGAGCTGGGTCCGAGCTTCGTCGACATTCGATTGAAGCTGGCCAACGTGCTGCGCGATCTGAAGGATCACGTCGGTGCGCTGGCGGAGTTCGAGCAGATCTTGAAGCAGAACCCCAACTACCTGCCCGGTCGCGTGCACTATGGAGTGACGCTGTACGCGGCAGGTCGTCGAGCCGACGCCATCACGGTGTGGGAAGACGTGTTGGGGCGCAATCCAGGAAACAAGAGCGCAGAGATGTACCTGAACCTGGTGAAGGACATGCCAACCACTCCGGAGACGAAAGTGGCTGCAAAGGATGGGTCGGTTGAGTGATGCTTCAGGTTCAGAGCGCAGCTGCGCCTCGGGGAGCGAAGATCGTGTCTGACGGGTATGCCCTCAAGTTCATCTCCGGGAAGTATCAGGGCGGCGAGTTCCCGCTGAAGGGCGACAAGCAGCTGATCATCGGCCGTTCGAGCGAGCTCGACATCGTGCTCGTGGAAGACATGGTCTCGCGCAAGCACGCGAAGATCACGCTCTCGGCCGGCAAGATCACCATCGAGGATCTCGGCTCGACCAACGGCACCTTCGTCAACGGCGAGAAGGTGAAGAGCAGCCGCCTCAAGGAAGGCGATCGCATTCTGGTCGGCACGTCGATCTTGAAGCTGGTGAAGGCGGGCGCGAACGCTCCCGAGCTTTCCGACGCGCAGGTGAAGCAGAACCTCGAGCAGGTGGCCGCCGTTCAGAGCGCGCGTCAGACCAAGACCGCGATGACGGGGAAGATCGAAGAAGTCCCGCTCCCCGACCTGCTGCAGCTCTTCCACACGTCGAAGAAGAACGGCGTGCTCGTGGTGAGCAACGAGCAAGAGGGCAAGATCTACCTGCGCCAGGGCAAGGTCTATTACGCCGTCATCAACGACAACCACGACCTCGGTCCGCAGAAGAGCTTCAACCGGATCATCACGTGGGAGCGCGGCGAGTTCGAGCTGCGCCCGCCTGACAATCAGGAGTTCATGACCGAGCTCGACGAGTCCACCGAGCACCTGCTCATGGACGCGTTGCGCCAGCTCGACGAACTGCGTCGCGTCTCGTCTTCGCTGCCTCCGATGGACCAGACGCTGATGCTCTCGGTGCCGATGCAGCCTGCGCTGCGCGATCTGCAGCCCGAAGAGCTCGACGTGCTGCAGCTGGTGATCAACTGGGGCACCCTGCAGGGCGTGTTCGACAACGCGTCGCAGGACGACGTGGTGATCGCGACCTCGGTGGCCAGCCTGCTCGAGCGCGGCTACCTGCGCGGCGCCTGACGTGCTGATTCGCGCCGGCCGCGTGGTCAAGGGATCACGCGCGGCGCTCCTTCGCGAGGTGGGCCTCGGTCGGCTGCTTCGCCTGGTGCCGTTCATCTCTCCGTCGCAGGACGCGCTCGGCAAGAGCGGCTGCTGCGAGTTCGAGTTCATCGACGGCAAGGGACAGCGAGCCGCGGTGATGTGGACCGACGCGAAGCTGCGCGCGGGGATCGTGTTCGAGCCGGGCGAAGGTGCTCCGGTGGTGAAGACGCCCAGGTCGATGTCGGGCGGCCCGAGGACGTGGATCCACTTCACCGATCGCGGGCCGACGGTGAGGCCGCCGCCTGCACCGCAACCGCCGCCAGCCGTCCTGCGCGCGCTCAAGGCCTTCTTCAAGAAGGGCAGTCCTCCGCCCGTGAAGCTGGGGAAGGCGAAGTGGACTCGGCCCAGGCTCGACGCACTCGATACGTTGTCGAAGCAGCAACTCAGCGCGGGAGCACGCGAGCTCGGTGCGAAGAACTTCGCGGCCCTCGTGAAGAGCCTCGGTGAGCGCACGCTGGAGCGCGTCGAGTTGAAGGGCGACGTCGCGCTGGTGGGCTGGGTGCTCGAGCGTGCGGACGGCGTGTTCTTCGACGCCGGCTCGCCGAAGCTCAATGGACTGGCGATGAGCCAGGGCGAAGTGCACGACCAGACGTCGAGCCGCTCGGCGCTCGTTCAGGCGGTGCAGCGTGCGCTGCGCTGAGGCTTTGTTCTTGTCGGTCGTGATGTGGGGCTGCTCGCACAAGCCCGCTCCTGGTGAGTCGATTGCCGAAGTGTGCGTGGTGGCCAATCACCGGAAGACGGTGACGGTGTCGGGCTACGTGGTGCCTCCGATGATCACGCTGGGCTGCGAGAACTCGTGCTCGGTGTACATCTCGGCCGAGAGCGGAGTGACGAGCGGAGTGTGGGCGACGTTCGCGGTCGGTGAAGGCAAGAGCCAGATGCGCGGCATCAAGCCGATCAAAGACGGCTTCGCGGGCGAGGTGCGGCGGTTGAGCGCGCGCGACTACCGAATTCTCGGAGACAACGGCCGCGTCGCGAACGCCGGAGACGTGGTGCGCGTCACGGGCGAGCTGTGGTTCACCGGCGGCACTGGCGCAACGGACTGCAGCCTGCGCGTGAAGTCAGTCGAGGTTCCGTAGTAGTTCGCGCGATCGTGAAGCTGACCCAACTGTCGAACTGCGCGGGCTGCGCGGCCAAGCTGCGCCCGGACCTGTTGTCGGAACTGCTCGCTGGAATTCCCTCGGTGAAGGTGAAGGACGCGCTCGTCGGGTTCGAGACCAGCGACGACGCGGCCGTCTACAAGCTGTCGCCCTCGATGGCGGTGGTCGAGACGGTCGACTTCTTCCCGCCCGTGCTCGACGACCCGTATGCGTACGGGCAGATCGCCGCGGCGAACGCGATGAGCGACATCTGGGCGATGGGCGCAAAAGCCCTGTTCGCATTGAACGTGGTCGCGTTCCCCAAGGAACTCGACACGAAGATCTTGAAGGAGATCCTCGCGGGCGGCGCGTCGAAGGCGAAGGAAGCGCGCATTCCGATTCTTGGTGGGCATTCGGTGCAATCACCCGAGCCGAAGTACGGCATGGCCGTCACCGGAGTCGTGCACCCGAAGAAGATCCTGCGCAACTCCGGCGGCAAGACCGGCGACTGGGTGATTCTGACCAAGCCCATCGGCACGGGCATCGCGACGACGGCGTTGAAGCGCGGCCTCGCCTCGAAAGATCTGATCGATCGCGTCACGAAGCAGATGTCGGAGCTGAACAAGCCGGCCGGCGAAGTCTTCGCGAGCGGGAAGTTCGAGGTGCACGCGCTCACCGACGTCACCGGGTTCGGTCTGCTCGGTCACGGGCTGGAGCTGGCGCGCGGAGCGAAGAAGAAGCTGCTGCTCAACCTCGAGTCGGTGCCGCTGTTGCCCGAGGTTCCGGAGCTGGCGGAGCAGGGCGTGATCCCCGGCGGGACGAAGACCAACCTCGCGCACGCCGCGAAGGGGACGATCTTCCCGCGCGATCTGCCCGAGGCGATCAAGCACGTGCTCGCCGACGCGCAGACCAACGGTGGCTTGATGGCCGCCGTGCCCGAGAAGCACCTGAAGAAGGCCATCGACGCGCTCGCGCGGAAGGGCGTGCACGGCTGGGTCGTCGGCCAGCTCGTCTCGGGCCGCGTGGGTATCGAAGTTGTTTAGTTTTTGAGAGCAGCGAGCATCGCAGGGTTGCCGCTCCGTTCCGCGAGCTGCAGCGCGGTCGTTCCGTTCTTCATCGCGAAGCCGCTCGTCGCTCCATTCGCGACGAGGAGCGCGGCGAGCGCGACGTGACCCTTGATCACCGCGTAGTGCAGCGCGCCCACGCCGTTCGCGTCGAGTGAATCGAGCTTCGGCTTCGCGGCCGCGAGCAGGATCTTCGCGAGCTCGACGTTGCCGTTGTCGGCGACGAACGAGAGCACGCTCGGCACGTCGCCCATCTTCGCGCCGCGCGAGAAGAGCAGCTCCGCGATGGCGGGCTCGGCGCCTTTGAGCGCGTAGTCGAGCGCGGTGAAGTCGGCGGTGCTGACGAGGTTGAGTGACGCTCCACGTTCGACGAGCAGAATCACCACGTGCGCGGCGCCCTGGAACGCCGCGAACATGAGCGCGCTGCGTTTCGCGCCGTCGACGAAGTCGGGGCTGGCTCCGCCGTCGAGCAGGGCGCGCACGACCTCGAGCTGCCCCGTCTTTGCCGCGACGCAGATCGGCGCCGAACCATCGCTCGCGAGCACCTGTGCCGCTGCGCCCAGCGCCTGCCACACCGACGGTCGGAACGAGCCTTCTCCGAGTGCTTCGCAGAGTTCATCGCCAGTGGCTCTTGCTCCCGCGGCGACGAGCGTCTTCACGATCTCGGGGAAGCCCTGGTGCAGTCCGCACAGGAGGGCCGTTTTTCCTCCGTCGAAGGCGAGGGTGGCGTTCGCCCCTTTGGCGAGGAGGAGCTCGAGCACTTTGACGTGGCCCTGACCGCACGCCTGGCCGATGGGTGGCCAACCAGAGCCGTTGAGGCCGTCGATCTTCGCTCCGGCTTTGAGCAGCTCGGCGGCGACTTCGGCGTGACCCCGCAGGCAGGCCCACGAGAGGGCTTCCATTCCACGTCCGTCGCGCGCGTTGACGTCGGCGCCGGCCTGCAACGCCTCGCGCACCGTGTCGATCGCTCCGTCGTGCGCGGCGACGATCAATCGCGTGGTCGCGTCGCCTGCAGCCGCTGCGGTCGGTTGTGCTCGCGCGATCACCGCGTCGCGCAACAGCTGGGTGATCTCCGGGCGGCCCTTGGTCGACATGGTCGAGACCGTCAGCACGTCGTTGATGACGCGTTCGCTGGTGGCGGCTCCGGCTTCGATCAGGCGCCTGGCGATCGCCACGTGACCTTCACGCGCGGCGAAGTGGAGCACCGTGAAGTCGGCGTACGACTTCGAGGTGAGATCGGCTTTGCGCGCGATCAACGCGTCGACGATCTCGAGGTGCCCGCCTTCGACGGCGCAGTGCAGCGGCGTTCGGCTCAGGTCGTCGCGCGCTTCGAGGTTGGCGCCTTCGTCGAGGGCGACGAGCACTCCGGCGAGGTGACCTGTCAGCGCGGCGTGGAGGAGCTTCTGATCGGCGGTCATGAATCGAAGCTACGCGATTTGGAGCGAGCCCGTTCCAGCGGTTACGATCTCCGCCACTCGATGCGGTGGCTCTCTCTGGTCACGTTGATCTCGACCGTCGCGCTGGCGACTCCGCCGATGATCGTCGTCGACCCGGGACACGGCGGAGAACAGACGGGCGCGAGTGGGCCGTCAGGGCAGCTCGAGAAGAACATCGCGCTCGCGATCGCCAAGCAGGTGAAGAAGCAGCTCGAGGAAGACTGGAAGGCGACGGTGGTGCTCACGCGCGACAAGGACGCGCTGGTGCACCTCTCGGAGCGCGTGGTGCTCGCCAACAAGAAGGCGCCCGATCTCTTCATCTCGATTCACGCCAACTCGATGCCCACCGCGACGCAGCGTCGGCTCAACCAGGGCATCGAGACGTATTTCCTGTCGGCCTCGGCCTCGGGTGAAGAAGCGAAGAAGGTCGCGGCCCGCGAGAACGCTGAATCAGGTGGGCAGCCGAAGGGCGCGTCAGGCGACACGCTGAGCTTCATTCTCGCCGACCTGCAGAAGTCGGAGACGCACGGTGATTCGTCGCGCCTCGCATACTCGGTGCACGAGGCGTTGATCGCCGAGACGCAGGCGCAAGATCGCGGAGTGCAGCAGGCTCCGTTCTACGTGCTGATGGGGCTCGACGCGCCGGCGATTCTGGTCGAGGTCGGCTTCGTGTCGCACCCCGAAGAAGGAAAGCTGCTCGCGAACGCCGAGTACCAGGCGCGTCTGGCGAAGGCGATCAGCGCCGGCGTGGGGAAATTCCTCGAGCAGCTCGAAGCGCGCGACGGAAAGAAGTGAAGCGTGTGTTACGAGCGTCGCCATGCGCTCGTACAACCGCGGATTCCTGGATAGCCGCCCGGTCACGTTGACGCCGAACGTCAACAAACATGCGGAAGGCTCGTGTCTCGTCGAATTTGGAGACACGAAAGTGCATTGCACCGCGTCGTGGGAGGAGAAGGTCCCCCCGCACGTCAACGGCACCGGCGCAGGCTGGGTGACCGCCGAGTACGGAATGTTGCCGCGCTCGACGCACGATCGGTCGCGACGTGAAGCGGCGCAGGGCAAGCAGCAGGGCCGCACGCTCGAGATTCAGCGCCTCATCGGCCGCGCGTTGCGTGCGTCGATCGATCTCAAGGCGCTCGGCCCTCGTACCCTCACGCTCGACTGCGACGTGCTGCAGGCTGACGGCGGTACGCGCACCGCGAGCATCACCGGTGCGTACGTCGCGCTCGTGCTCGCGCTGCGCAAGCTGGAGAGCAAGAAGACCATCAGCCGCCTGCCTCCGATGCAGCACGTGGCGGCGATCTCGGTGGGAGTGGTGAAGGGCAACGTGAGCGTGGATCTCGACTACGTCGAAGACTCGAGCGCCGACGTCGACCTCAACATCGTCGCGCTCGATGGCGGGAAGCTGGTCGAGGTGCAGGGCACCGCGGAGCACGGCTCGTTCGATCGCGCGCAGTTGAACGCGATGCTCGACGCGGGGCTCGCCACGACCGCGAAGCTCGTCGAGCTGCAGAAGAAGATTCTCGGCTGAGGGCTGCGATGCGCACGCTCGTCTTCGCGTCCAGCAACGCAGGGAAGATCGTCGAACTCCAGGCGCTGCTCGGCGACAGCTGGGTGGTGAAGAGCGCGAAGGATTTCCCTCAAATCCCCGAGGTCGATGAGGACCGCGACACCTTCGAGGGCAACGCGGCGAAGAAGGCGCACACCTTCGCGAAGGCGACGGGCGTGTGGGCGCTCGCTGATGACTCGGGGCTCGAGGTCGACGCGCTGCAAGGGCGGCCGGGCGTGTACTCGGCTCGCTACGCGCCGACCGCCGAGGAGCGCATCACGAAGTTGCTCGGTGAGCTGAAGGGTGTGCCCGACGCGAAGCGCACGGCGCGGTTTCGCTGCGTGCTCTGTCTCGCGTTCCCCGATGGGAAGGAGCAGCTCACGAGTGGGAGCTGTGAGGGAGCGATTGGTCACGCGCCGCGAGGGACGGGTGGCTTCGGCTACGACCCGATCTTCGAGCTGCCGGGCGGCAAGACGATGAGCGAGCTGACGCGAGACGAGAAGTCGGCGATCTCGCATCGCGGGCAGGCGTTTCGCGCGATGAAGGCCGTGCTCGATCGCCTGGCCTGAGGTCAGGCCCGGCGGCGCTGCGTCTTCTCCGGCTCGGCGAGCGCGAAGAGTTCCTGCTGCTCGGGGTCGAGGCCGAGCACCTTGCGCACCGGCGCCCACGTCTTGCGATGACACTCGAGCACTCCGAGCCGCCCCATGGCTTCGATGTGCTCCGGCGTGGGGTAGCCCTTGTGCGAAGCGAAGCCGTATCCGGGGTGCTGGCGATCGATCTCGTTCATCACGCGATCGCGTGACGTCTTCGCGAGAATCGCTCCGGCCGCGATCGACAAGCTGAGCGCGTCACCCTTGATGATGCCGCGCTGCGGTTGCTCGATGCCGGGGATCTTCCGCGCGTCGACGAGCACGTAGTCGGGCTTCACCTTCAAGCCCTCGACCGCGCGGCGCATCGCGAGCAGACCCGCCTGGTAGATGTTGATGGTGTCGATTTCCTTCTCGTCGCACCACGCGATCGCCCACGCGACGGCGTCACGCTTCACCGCCTCGGCGAGCTCGTCACGAAAACCCTCGTCGAGGATCTTCTTCGAGTCGTCGAGGCCCTTGAGCTTGTAGCCCTTCGGCAAGATCGCCGCGCCCGCGCACACTGGACCAGCGCACGGGCCCATGCCCGCCTCATCGACTCCGGCGATCTGCTGGTAGCCCTCGTCCCACAGCTCGCTCTCGAACTTGAGCATGTGGCGCAGGCGTTGCCCCTCGGCGCGGTTCTCCGCCTGCTTCTTGCGAATCGCGTCGGCGAGCTTGAGTGCTCCGTCGCGCCCGTCTTTTTCGAGCGACGCGAGGAAGCCGCTGGGCAGCGCCGCACCTTCGACGAGGTAGCGCTGGCGCAGCTCGGGAAGTGGAGTGCTGAGACGCGGCTTGCGAGCCATCGCCGATCAGTGAACCTGCATCGTCAACGAGCGCGGCGAGACGGCGGTGCTGCACTCGGTGCCGGTGTACGTGACCTCGGCGACATCGGAGCGCAGATCGTTCAGGTTCGCGATCAGACGCACCACGCCCGGACCGTACTTCTCCTGGAGGATCGTCTTGCCCTGCGAGTCGGTGATGAGGTTCTCGCTCTCGCCGTAGCTCAGGTACTCGACCTCGACGACCGCGTCTTGCGCCGGCCCACCCGCGCGATCGAGCACGGTGATGGGCACGTTCAGCGCGGAGTTGGTGCAGTTCACGCGCGCGCGACCGCCGTCAGGCAGGTACGGCGTGTAGTTCGGGCAACCGGTGCTGACGATGACGAGCGCGAAGAGCAGGGCGAAGCGCATGAGGGTCGTGGACCTACACGGCTCGGGAGACGCGTTCAAGCGGGCTCACCGCTGACTTCAGGCGGTGCCTTCGGGCAGCGGCGTGCCCAACCAGTTCTGGAACGCGGCCCGTTGCGCCTCGGTCGGACGCTCGACGCGCTGCAGATACACGCCGTCGGCCGGCTTGGCCTCGAGCACCACCGGCACCTCGACCAGCTTGTCGCGGCGGAACACGGTCACCTTCACGGTCTCGCCCGGCTTCTTTTCTTCGACGCGGTTGGTGAGCTGCGAGGCGTCGCACTTGAGGCCGTCGAGCGCGATGACTTCGTCGTCGGCGTAGAGGCCGGCGTTCATCGCGGGTGAGCCTTCGAGCACGGTGGTGATGCGTGCTCCGGAGCTGGGAACGATGCCGACCCAGCCCTCGAATCTTCTTCTCCTTCGCGCGCGGCGGCGTACCGCCCTTGTCAGAAGGCGACTCGCGCGGGCGGAACCTGGCCTCGAGGCCGACGTGCGAGAGGACCTCGGTGTCGAGCTCTGCCGTGCCGCGCAGGGTTGCCGCGAAGAAGTCCTTCAGCGACGTGCCGGCGACTTCCGAGCAGATCGCTTCGACGCCGTCTTCGGGCACGCCGCTCTCGTTGCCGTACTTCGCCCACAGCGCGCGCAGCACGTCATCGAGCGAGCGGCGATCTGCGGTCGCGCGGCGAATGGTGAGATCGAGCAGCAGGCAGACGATCTCGCCCTTCAAGTAGTAGCTGATGGCCGTGTTCGCGGTGTTCTCGTCGGGTCGGTAGTGCTTGATCCACGAGACGGTGGAGGCCTCGGCGAGCGGCAGCACCTTGCGCCCCGGAGTGGTCTGCAGCGCAGTGAACGACTCGCCCATGCGCGTGAGGTAGCGCGCGCCGCTCATCAGCCCGGCGCGCCGCGTGAGCAGGTTGTCGTAGTAGCTGGTGCCGCCCTCGAAGAACCACAGCAGCTCGGAGTAGTTCTCCTGCGCGTAGTCGAACGGCACGAGGCGCCGCGGCTTCACGCGCTTCACGTTCCACAAATGGAAGTACTCGTGCGCGCAGAGCGTGAGGAAGTCTTCCCAGCCCTTGCTCGAAGCGAAACCACTTCGCGGGTAGAGCAGCGCGGTCGACGCCTTGTGCTCGAGGCCTCCGCGGCCCTTGTCGGTGCCGTAGACGAAGAACACGTAGCGCTTCATCGGCAGACCGCCGAACACCGCGGCCTCGGTCTCGATGACGCGCGTGAGATCAGCGACCAGCTTCTTCTCGTCGAGCTGCGGGTCGCCCCACAACACCACCTCGTGCGGCACGTTGGCGGCGGTGAAGTGAATCGGCGTGTGCGTGCCGACCTCGAAGGGTGAATCGACCAGCTCGTCGTAGTCGGCCGCGACGAACTGCCCTCCGTCCTGGTCGAGCGCGACGGTGGTGCGCCAGCCCTTGGGCTCGACGACCGTGACGCGGCACGGGTTCTTGCGGAGCGCTTCTGAATAGAAGAACAGCGTCGCGCCGTTGAAGTAGCCGTGCGTGCCGTCGAGGTGGCTGGTGCGCACCGTGAGCTCGTTCGCGTACACGCGGTACTTGCAGGTGACGCTCTGGTGGTGCGCTTCGATGCGGTAGCTGCGCTTGTCGAGGCGCTCGAACTTCACCGCCGCGCCCTTCGCGTCGACCACCGTGAAGTCCTGCACGTGGCGGCTGTACTCGCGCACCAGGTAGCTGCCGGGCGTCCACACCGGGAGGCAGACGATCAGCTCATCGTGCGAAGGCGGGAAGGTGGCCTCGACTTCGAACAGATGCGAGTGCGGCCGGGACATCGAAACGCGGTAACGGACGGGCTCCGACATGCCCCGCGTCTATCACTCGCCGCGTTCGAAGGCCTCGATCTCGGACAGGTCGATGCGGGCATCATTCCCCGGGAGCCCGCGCAGCCAGACGGCGGCGGCGTCGATCGACGAGAACGTCTGCATCGGCCACGCCTGCTTCGACAACAGCAGGTAGCCGGACATGAAGCTGCGAGCCATCACCGCGCTCAGGCCTTTCGTGGCGATCACGATCGCCGCTCCGCGCACACGCCCTTCGAAGATCTTCGACATCTCGATGCTGCGCGTGCGCACCTTCTCGTCGATGCGCAGCAGGCTCGACTTCGCTCCGGCGATCGCCATCGTCGCGACCTTCGGAAACTTCGTGAGCAAGTCAGTCTGCACCTGCTGCACCTGATCGAGCGACTCGATGGTCGGCGTGCTGCGGTAGCAGTTGATGATCACCGAATCGATGGTGCCGATTCGAACGACCGGAGTGTCGATGGCCTTGATGATCGGCACGCGTTGAAACGGTAACGCGGCGACTCGTCAGCGAGCGAAGAAATGTGCGGCCGAGATGCGCACTCCGAGGTCGCGACCGACCTCTGCATTCGCCAGCGGCGCCGAGACCACGCGCACGATTTGCTCGCCGAGCTGCAGGCGGTATTCGACGGCGTTGCCGAGGAAGAGTCGTGCCGCGAGCTTGAGCGGTGTCCCACCTTCACCCAGCACGAGATGTTCGGCACGAACGGCCAGCGTTCCGCTCCCTGACGCACGCAGCGAGGGTGGGAGATCGAACGCCACACCCGCACTCGTGGTGAAGCGCGAGCCGTCAGCGACGCCTTCGATCAGGTTCGAGCCGCCGACGAAGCCGGCCACCCACGCGGTCGCGGGCGATTGGTAGAGCTGTTCGGGCGGAGCGAGCTGTTCGATGACGCCCTTGTTCATCACCGCGACTTGATCGGCGAGCGCGAGCGCTTCGTGCTGATCGTGCGTGACGAAGACCATGGTGGTGCCGAGCCGCGCACGCAGTGCCGCGATCTCACCGCGGAGTTCCTCACGCAGCGCCATGTCGAGGTTCGACAGGGGTTCGTCGAGCAAGAGCACACGAGGCCGTGCGACGAGCGCGCGAGCGATGGCGACTCGTTGGAGTTGACCGCCGCTGAGCTGCGAGGGCATGCGATCGGCGAGGGGCTTGAGTCGCACCCAATCGAGCGCTTCATTCACGCGCTGCTCGAACTCGGCGCCGCTCGTGCCGCGCAGCTTGAGCGGGTAGCCGACGTTTTCCTTCACGCTGCGGTGTGGCCACACGGCGTAGCTCTGAAAGACCATGCCCAGCTCGCGCTTCTCGGGAGGCACGCGCGTCACGTCTTGCGAATCGATGCGGATGAGGCCCGAGTCGACGTTCTCGAGGCCGGCGATCATTCGCAGCGTGGTCGTCTTGCCGCAGCCCGACGGCCCGAGGAGCGCGAGGAAGCCGCCGCTCTTCAGCTCGAGCGAGATGCCTTTGACGACCTTCGTCTCGCCGTACGATTTGTGAACGTTCTCCAGCGTCACTGAGGCCATATCAGCGGGCCTCCGTGGTTCTGCGCTGCACGAGCGCCTGCGCGAGCTGGAGCGTGATCACCAGCAACACGAACGCGCAGGCGATCACCGCGGCTGCACCCGGATCGGCGTAGCTCTGCAGCTCGAACAGGAGCGTGCCGAGCACGTCGCGACCCGTCGGCAACAGCAACACGCTCAGCGTGAGCTCGGTGACGCAGGTGAGGAAGGTGACGAGGAACGCCGCGAGCAGCGGACCACGCAGCTGCGGCAAGGTGGCGTCGAGGAAGGCGCGGAACGGTGAGGCTCCGGACAGTCGCGCTGCTTCGGTGAGCGTGGGGTCGACCTGGGCGAGACCGTCGGTGGCGTTGCGTGCTCCGAAGGCGAGGTGTTTCACGGTGTACGCGATGAGCAGCATCCACAGCGTGTTGCTCACCGCGAAGATGAACGCGACGCGATCGAAGAACACGAAGCGAATGTCGCGCGAGAAGGCGATCACCAGCGCGAGCGCGAGCACGGTGCCGGGAATCGCGTAGGGCGCGGCGGCGAGCAGTTCGAGTGAACGTCGTTTCGTAGTGGCGACGGCGAGCCCGAGCGTGGTGACGAGCGTGGCGGCGGCGGTCGCCAGCCCGAGACTGCGCAGCGTCGCGTCGATGGTGCGCGGGTTGGCGAGCACGGCGCTCCAGTGTTTCGTCGAGAGGCCGCTGAGCTGGCCCCACACTGGCTGAACCGAAGTGAGCGCGACGGCGAGCAGCGGGAGGACGACGAGCGCGAGTGCGAGCGTGAAGACGGTGACGGTGAGCGGCCAGCGCGCGCGACCGAGCTCGATGGGGCGAATGGTGATTCCTTTTCCGCTCGGGAGACGCACCGCGCCGCGGCTCGAGAGGGCACGGCTGACCAGCATCACGATCGCCGCGAGTACGAGCAGTTCGAGGCTCAACACGACCGCGCGCGCGAGACCGTCGGCGCCCATGAGGATCTCGGAATAGATGCGCGTGGTCAGCGTGGGCGTCGGCGGTGTGGCGGTGACTCCGAGGAGATAGGGGACGCCGAACGCTGACGCCGCGAAGAGGAAGCAGAGCGAAGCGCCGGAGAGTGCTGCGGGCGCCGCGAGCGGAACGCTGACGGTGAGCAAGGTACGCACGGGGCCGGCACCCGAAATGCGCGCGGCTTCCTCGAGGGCTGAATCGATTCGCTGCAGTGCCGCGACGGTCGGCAGGAACACCAGCGGGAGCCCGGCGATGCCGAGCACGAACGAGATGCCGATGGCTCCGTAGATGTCGAAGGTGCCGGCGCCGAGCGCGAGGTTGAGCAGGCCCGCGCGCGGGTTCGCGAGCGAGACCCAGCCCATGCCGAGGATGAATGGCGGCAGCGCGGCGGGGAGCGTGAAGAGCGCCTTCGCGAAGCCGCGGCCGGGCAGGGCGGTGCGCGTCACGAGCAGGGCGATCGGAAGCGCGAGGCTGAGGGCGATGGCGGCTGCTCCGAGGGAAGTGACGAGTGTTCCACGGAGCGCTCGGAGGTTGTCGCTCGCCGTCCACACCTCGAGCCAGTTGACGCCGAACGCGCGCGACAACAGCAGCGCGAGCGGGAGGATGAAGAAGATCGCCAGCGACAGGACGATGCCCGTCTCTCGCCAGCGTGGGAGTTGAGTGCTCAAGACGTTTGACCCTCACCCCAACCCTCTCCCTCGCGGGAGAGGGGGATCATTTTGCGAATGCTCTGCTGAATGCCGACTTCACGCGCGCACCGTCCGACAGACCTCGCTCCAACATCGACTCGTCCCACGGCGCGCTCTTCTGAACGAGCTCGTCCAGCGAAACCGGCAGGCCGCCCGGAGCCGCGACGCGCGGGTCGACCGAATGCATGTCTCCCTGCGCAGCGATCACCTGCTGACCGGCAGGAGACAACAGTGCGTCGACCAACGCCTTCGCGGCAGCCTGATGCTGCGTGCTGCTCAAGATGCCGGCGTAGCCGGGGATGACGACCGCTCCGTCGGAAGGCCAGGTGATCTCGATCGGTGAGCCCTTTCGCTTCGCGGCGAGCGCGTTCTCGAGCAGCAGCACGCCGATCTTCGCTTCGTTTCCTTCGACCTTCTGAAGCACCGCGGCGTTGCCACCGGCGACGCGGGCTTCATTGGCGCGCAGCGACGCGAACCATGACTCACCGAGTGACTTTTCCATCGACGTGGCCCAGGTGAACGCGGTGCCGCTGGTGAGCGGATCTCCGAGCGCGACGTCGCCCTTCCACTGCGCGTCGGACAACGAAGCGAATGAGGTCGGTGACTCGGCACCCGCGCGATGCACCAGCACCATCGTCGAGAGCCGCACGGCCGCGAAGTTCCCATCGGGATCGACGTAGCGCTGCGGCGTGCGCACGCCGTTCGGCGACACGTACCGAAGCCACCGCTGCTCCTTCTTGAAGCGCTGGTACAGGAACGGGTCGGACGTAATGAGCACGTCGCAGGGCGTGCTTCCCGCAGCGAGCTCGGCCTCGAGCTTGGCGGTGACCTTCTCGCTCCCGGCCTGGAACCAATGAATGGTCACTCCGGGCAGCTGTTGCTTCAGCGTGGGCTCGAGCGCGTCGAGGACGTTTCGATACATCGACGTGTAGACCCACACTTCGCCGGTCACCGCGTCGCTCGGCTGCGGTGTGCCGCTCGTGGTGCCCGGAGTCGTGAATTCCACCTTGCAGCTGCTCAGCAGCGTCAGCGTCAGGAGTGTCCAGCCGACGCGGCTCATCCGTTCACGATCGGCGGGCCTGCACGAAACCGCGCGGCGAGCTTTTCCGACGTCGGCACGTCGTCGAAGTTGAGCAGCATTTCCCAGAACGCGCGGTAGTAGCCGGCGCCTTCGCGTTTGGTCACGCGCAGCCGATAGCCGTACCAGACGTCTTCCCAATTCGCGGGGCCGGCGACGATGGACCACAGCTCAGGCGCGTGAAGAATCAGCGTCTCGTCTTCATCACCGACCAGGCGATTGCGCACTTCGGGTTTCGCGCCCGGCTTGAAGCGCACGCTCCACGCGCCCGCACCTTCAGCGACGAAGCCCGCATTCATCTGCAGCCCGTCGAGCGACTTGCCGGCCGCGAGGATCATGTCGGCGACGTAGAGCTGCATCGCCTCGTCGAGCTCGGCAGGGAGCACGTTGGCGCTCATGTGCCGCGCAGCGCGAATTTCGCGTTCGACGCGCACCTTTTCCTGTTCGGCAAAGCGGCGCACCGACGCCACGTTCTGCTCCCACCCGTCGCACAGCCCCTTGTCGATCACACCCGTCTCGGTGCTCCACTCGTCGCCGGGGTTCATGCGCAGCAGGTGCACGTCGTTCTCGTGCGCGAGCTTCATGGCGTGGGCGAGCGCTTCGTCACCGGTGGGGCGATCGACGTAGTTCTTCTCGACCTCGCTCAGCTCGAGCAGCGCCCAGCTCGAAGCGAACGGCACCGCCTCTTTCGGCTTGAGTCCGATGATCCCGTCGGTGAAGCGCGCGAGGCCTTCCTTCTTCTTCTTCTCGCAGCGCTCCTTCATCACCTCGGGCGTGCCGCCGAAGCCCGTGGGGTACGAGCTCGCTCCGGCGTACGGGAGGAACGCGATGTCGATCGGCCCGAGCCGCTTGACGATCTGCTGGTACGCCTCGACCGACAGCGGGTTGTCGTTGCCGTGGTACAGCCGCACACCGTCGGCCTCGACGACGATCGACGACACTTCCCACCCGCGATCGTGCGGCACGAAGGTGACGAGCAAGCCCGGCTCGAGCTGCACCGTTTCCCACGGGTCGGTCCACTCCACGTTCGAGAAGCGCAGCCGCCGCAGTCGCCGATCGAGCGCGCCCGAGGGAAAGCGCATCGCATACGTCTCGGTGTTCGACTGGAACTGCGCGAGCGTGCCCGGGCCCGAGTGATCGGGGTGAATGTGCGAGAGCAGCAGGAAATCGGGCCGCGGCAACGTCGACGCGTCGGGGTACGGGGCGGGCGGGTAGCGGAACCACGAGCCACCGAACACCGGCTCCGAGAACCACGGGTCGAGCAGCAGCGTCTTGCCACCGGCGTTCAAGAAGAGCCCGGCGTGTCCAAGCCACGTAACGATCATGTCGGTGCGTTCTCCGCGATGACCTGCGACCAGTATTCGCGCCCGTAATACTGGCGCATCATTCCGAGCTTCTTGCCGTCCTTGAACAAGATGAACGCCGGAATGCCGAACAGCCCGAAGCGACGCGCCAGCTCGACGTGGTCGTAGGCGTTCACCTTGATCACGTCGACCTTCGGCGGCAGCGCGGTCATCAGCTCGGGCAGATCACGCGCGAAGATCTCGCAGTTCGGGCAATCGTGACCCCAGAAGTAGACGACGTGGAGCACCTCCGGCTCGGCGATCATCGCGTCGAAATTCTCGGGCGTGGCGATGCGGGCGTTCATGCGCGCGGAAGATACGACGCCACGCCGCCCTGGATGCCCTCGGTGATGCGCTCCAGCGGGAGATCGTTGTCGTCACCCTCGAACGGATCTTCGATCTCCACGCCGATCTCTTCGATGCCGAGCAGCACGTAGGTGACCGCGTACACGATGCCGATCGACGCCCAGCCGAATTCTTCGACGAGACCGACGGGCAGGGTGGAGCAGTACACGACCAGCGCGCGCCGCAGGTGCACCACGTACGCGAACGGCAGCGGCGTCTTGTGAATGCGCTCGCACGCGCCGATGACGTCGACCAGCTGCTGGTTGTTGGCGTCGATCATCGAGAACACGATGTCGCTCAACCGCCCCGCGCGTCGCTCTCCTTCGAGGTGAAACGAGATGCGCTGGCAGATCGCGGTCGGCGCGTGATTGCGCAGCGAGATCGCCGCCGCGTCGTCGGGGTGCAGCTTCGAGGGCGACCACGGCTCACCACGCAGCACCTGCATGCTTGCCTCAGGGAACGCCTGGGTGAGCTGCAGAATGCGCGTGAGCGTCTCGGGCTGTGTCGCGACGTGCACCGAGGTCGAGCGCGCCAGGTTGCGACAGGTGTTCACCATCGCGCCCCACAACTTCCGGCCTTCCCACCAGCGGTCGTACGACTGGTTGGTGCGGAACACGAGCAGCAGGCCGAGGGCGGTGCCGACGAAGCCGTGCACCACCAGCGGGTTCTTGAACGTGAACGGAGAGATGTAGAAGTGGAAGTAGGTGATCGCGCAGGCGAGCAGGGTCACGAACGTGGCCCGCATCGAGATCACCTTCACCATCGACCCCTTGATTGCGAAGAAGGTCGTGCGCCACTTGTGCGGGTCGTAGTCGATCAAAAGTCAGAACCCTTTGTCGGGATCGAACGTGGTCTCGTCGAGTGTGATGGGCTTCAAGTCGGAGAACGCGTAGCGCTCGAGCAGATCGCCCTTCGGGTCGAAGCCCTCGACCTTCATCGGCACTCCGACCTTCGGGTCGAAGCACACGCGCGTCGAAGCGTTGTCGAAGCCCTTCCCGCCGTCGGGCAGCGTGTACAGCGAGCAGTAGTGGCCCGAAGACGTCCACCCTTCGTGTTTCACGGTGAGGCGATCACCTGCGCGTGCGCCGTCGGCCTGCAGACGCTTCACCAACGAGCCCAGGCCGGCTTCGGCGACGGTGTGGTTGCTGTCGCCCTTGGTGAGATCGGACTTCATCGGAATCCACAACCGGCCGAGCACCGAGATGAGGCCCGCCTCGCGCACGCGGAACTCGTCCTTCTTCACGCTCGAGTTGTAGATGATCTTGCGACCCGCGCTCGGGCCCTTCAGGTACTCGAGGCGAATCGCGTTGGGATCTTCGCGAATCGTGGTGCGGATGGTCTGCTCGTTTTGCAGCGTGCCGTTGATGCGCTCCGCTTTGACCATCACGTATTGGTACGGGCCGAACGCGTTGATGGCCTGCATGCTCAGCGCGAGCAGCACGTCGGGCTTGGTCGACTTGAGCACCTGCTCGAGCTCGTCCTTGGTGAGCTTGCTGACGTACGCCTTGCGCTCGGCCTCGGGCATCAACGTCATCGGTGTTTGACCGAGCGTGGCGCCGAGAGCGATCGAGAGCGCGAGGATCATGGGCTCACTCCTGAGGCGTTTCGGGGGCGGGCGCGGGCGTCGGCGCCGGAGCAGGGGTCTGCGGAGGAGGGCGGTTGGTGGGCACGAACTCGGCGCCCGACGCGGTGGTGGGCGTCACGAGGCCCGAGCTCTCGGTGTCTCCCGAGAGCAGCTCGAGATCGACGGTGCCTTCGTTGTCGGCGGCGTACGGGTCGAGGATCGCGAGGCGAATCGAGCGCCCTTCGGCGAGCACGCTCTCACCCGGGTTGAGGATGCCGGTGCGCCATTCCTTCTTTTCGCCCAGCGCTTCGATCACGTACGCGACCTTGATCGGCACGCCTTCACCGAGCTTCACGGTCGAGTCGGTCGGCACGCGAATGCGTCGCTTCACGCCTTCGCCCAGCTCCATCATCTTCATGACCTCGAAGTCCCAGCAGTGCAGGGCGGGGTTGAGCTTGATGGGCACGGCTTTCTTGGTGGCCAGATCGGTCAGCTCGAGCGGGAAGAACTGGCCTTCGGTGAAGCGGCTGCCCGGCTCGCAGTGCATGCGCAGCGCCTTCGATCCGCCGAACTGCAGCGCGGCGTGACTGGCCATCTTGCGCACCACGCCCCAGCCGCCTTTTTCGTCGAGCCGCGCCAGCGCCGTGCCGATGCGCGAGTCATCACGTTCGATGCGGAGGCGGTATTTGTGCGCCGGGTCGATGGGCTGATCTTCGAGGTGCGCGGCGTACGGGTCGATCACGTGGCGCTTCGAATCGAGCGCGAACACCGGCTTGTCGGGTTTCGGCTTCACCGGAGCGGCGACCGGCTGCTTCTGCGCCGGCTTGGCGACGGGCTGCCTGGGCGACACGTCCTCGACGGGATCTTCGCGCTCGGCGCGGCCGGGCTTCGAAGACGTCTTGCCGCTCGGCCAGAACACCCAGATCAAGATGAAGAGGAAGCACACGCCGCCGGTGATTCCTGCGACGCGCTGCATGGTCCACTCGAACTTCGGGCCGACCTTCGCAGCCGACGGAGAGGTGACCGCGGTCTGCATGTTGCGCCCGGGATCGGTCGACGCGGCGGGGTCGGGAAGATCTCCGGTGACGGGCGAGGTGTCGCTGAGCAGCGGCTTCTTGCGCGAGGGGTCGGTGGGAACGTCGACCGTCGAATCGTCGAGCTGCGGCTTCACCGCGACGCGGCTCGCGCGCTTCACGGCCGGGTCGGGTGCTTTCGGAACGGCGCCGCTCGACTTGCTGCGAGGCGCGTCGTTCAGGGTGTCGGCGGTGCGAACGCCGCCGGTCTTGGTGCGGGGTGGAGCCGTGGTCACGGGCGCGCGCGGCGGCGGCGCAACCGGCGGAGAAGGCACCGGTGCGAGCGAGGGCGCGGTCGAGTCGACGAGCGGAGCGACCGCCGGAGCCGAAGTCGCCGGGTCGCCCACCGTTTCGTCCATCACCTGGGTCGAATTGGTACCCGGAGCGCCCACCTCCGGCAGGCCCATGAGCGTCGCTTCGGTGTTGCCCTTTTTCCCGTCAGTCACCGGGGCGGACTCTCTTTCAAGTCGGCGTTCGAGGAAAGCGTCAGCATTTCAGCGTGAAGGCGTCGGATTCCCTTGTTGACACCCCGAATCGAAATCCGTACATGAGGCGCCGTTTCGCGGGCGGTTGGGCGGATAGCTCAGCTGGTAGAGCGTCGCCCTTACAAGGCGAGGGTCACAGGTTCGAGCCCTGTTCCGCCCAAGCAGTACGTAGGTGATGGTGCAGTCAGCAGGAAACAGATGGGGAGTTAGTTCAGCTGGTTAGAACGCCGGCCTGTCACGCCGGAGGTCAGGGGTTCAAGTCCCCTACTCCTCGCAGCAATACAAAGAGCCCTCGAGTCCACAAGACTCGGGGGCTCGTCGTTTGTGGTCTTCGTCGCGGTTGGGGGGGCAAACACATGAAGAAGCTGCTGGGGCCGTTGCTGTACGCGGAGTCGTGCGCGCCGGACGAGTGGAAGTTCCGTGTGCACCTCTTCATTTCCGGAAAGCCTGATGGGCTCGCTCTGACGATGAAGGGCGCGACGGTTTCCGAGCTGCAGAGCATCGCGAAGCTCGCCACCGGGAACGTGAAGGGCTCGATCGTCGGGTGGACGGTGACGTTGCCGCGCGCTGAGAAGGAACAGACGCTCAGCTACACCATCAAGGGCCTCGACGAGCCGCTGACCGTCAAGGGCGTGCGCGTGCCGAAGCTGGGCGAGCTCCCGCGCTTCGCGTTCTTCTCGTGCAACGGCGTGAGCGACGAGAAGTTGTGGAACCAGCTCGACGAGCCCTACGCGTGCTGGAGCGATCTGTACGAGCGTCACGAAGAGGACGGGCTGCACCTGCTCGTCGGCGGTGGCGATCAGCTCTATTGCGACAGCTTGTTCGAGACCAACGAGCACCTGCGCGAGGTCTTCAAGCACTGGTCGAAAGCCGACAAGCGCACGCAGCCGGTGCCCGCAGGTTTCGCCGACGAGATCGCGAAGCAATACGTCGATCTCTACGTGAGCCGCTGGAGCCAGGAGGGCGGCATCGTCGACGCCCTCGCGCGCATTCCTTCGCTCTTCACGTGGGACGATCACGACGTCTTCGATGGCTGGGGCTCGCACGAGACGCTCCAGTCGTCGCCGCACTACCGCACCATGTTCGAGGCCGCGCGCCGCGCGTTCATGGCGTTTCAGCTCGGCGTTCCGGACGAGAAGAACGAGCACTTCCTCACGCGCCGCGATTTCGTCGGCGGCGAGTGCGACACCACGTTCCTGCTCCTCGACGGCCGCAGTCAGCGCGGGACCGATGAGGTGCTCGGCAGCGCGCAGTGGCGGGAGCTCGATGCTCAGCTCGATCTCATCGCCAAGGCTCGAGCGAACGTCGTGCGCCCGCTCCACCTCGTGGTCGTCTCGAGCGTGCCGGTGATCAACATGTCGTTCGGTCGCTTCGACGAGGCCGGCTCGGCGCTCGCGGGTCTGCGCGACGATCTCCTCGATCAATGGGAAAGCCGCCATCACCGCGGTGAACGCGCGCGGTTGTTGATGACGCTCCTCAACGCCGCCAACGACGCACGCTGCGCGGTGACGATTCTCGCGGGCGACATTCACGTCGGCAGCCGCTCACGCGTTCGCTCGACCAACCCGCGTCACGCCGCGGCCAACACGCAGACGGTGATTGAGCACGTGACGTCGTCGGCGATCCTCCATCCCGCTCCGAGCGCGCTGCAGTTCGCCGGCATGCGCGCCATCTCGAAGAAGTCAGCCGACGACTTCGACCCGCACGTGGTGACCGAGAACGTGCCGGTCGGTGACGATCTCTACCTGCGCGAGCGCAATTGGCTGAGCGGCCGCTTCGACACCAGCAACAGCGGAGCGGCGCGACTGTGGCTCGAGTTCCGCGCCGAGAGCGGGCCGATCTCGCTGCAGACCTGCGTGCGCGCTCCGTGATCAGTTGCGCCGCGCGCGCTGCACGGCCTTCCCGTTGATCCAGTCGTCGAGCAGCGCGTCGTTGAGCGCATCGCCGACCACGTACAGCTTCGAAGCGAACGCGCCCGCGGGAACGGGATCCTCACAGGTCACGCTCGCGGGCTCGAGATACGAGGAATGGCAGAAGCGCGCTTCGTTCTTCTGGTGATCGAGCCGCAGCAGCCCGACGTGAAAGTCGAAGCCGATCACCACCAACTCCGCGTCTTTGAAGCGTTCGCTGATCTGCTTCACCGCGTCGGCGTTGTCGGCGGGGTGCAGCCAGTCGACCTTCGTGCCGTGCGCGAGCGTGTTCACCAACACCGCGCTCGCCTGCTGCGCCAACCACACGCGTTCGATCTTGAAGCCGGCCTGCTCGAGGACCGTGGTGACGAAGTACCCGCACGCGATGGTGCCTTCGCCGGGCGTGGTGCTCGTGCCGTAGAACTCCCAGGGCGTGCCTTTCCACGCAGGGAAGGCGGAGTCGTCGAGGTAGGCGACCAGCGCCTTGCGAGCGTCGGTGCGCGCTTTTTTCGGAGCCTTCTTCCAGACCGTGGCTATTTCGACACGCTTCGCTTCGAGCTCAGCGCGAGCCTTTTCGTAGCTTTCGACGACTGGAGTCGCGGCGAGGACTAGAGCGAGGGCGAGCACGATCGCCTCGACGCTTCGCGGCTCGTCTCAGTTCCGCGCGCTTCTCGACTTCGGCGACGAAGGCGTGCGCTTTGGTCTGCGTGAGGAACTCCGCGACGTGCAGCACGTTGCCGCGGCGATCGACGAACGCCACGTTCCACAGCAGGGACGCTTCGTCGTGCACCGCACGCCGACGCATGCGCGTGTGGTGATCGAAGATCAACTCGAGCCCATGCGTGACCGTGGTCACGTACGGCGGCTTCACGGTACGACGGTTCCGACGTTCGCTCCGCCGCTGAAGCCGTTCTGCGAGCCGTTCAGATCGCCGTAGCACCACACGCCGGCGTCGATGCTGAAGCGGAACGCGAAGCGGCTGCCGACTCCCGCATCGGGCACCACGCCGACGTATTCATTGTTGTTTCCGACGAGCACGTTGAAGGTGGCGTTGCTCCAGCGCCAGGCAAGACCAGGGTCTTCGCTTTCCGTGCCGACACCGAGCTGCGCGATGAACGGCGTCGACGCGTCGGGCGTCAGATCCGGCTCGTAGATCTGGCCGAACACGTTGCCGCCCACCGGAGACATCGTCGGTGCCTGCGTGTTGCAGAAGTCGAACAGCGCGTGGTTCGTCACCGTCACGTCGTACTGCTGGTTCACCTCGTAGCCGTTCACGTCGGAGCCGTTGAGATCGCAGTACGTCCAGCTCGCGCCATCGAGCGACGCGCGCGCCGAGACCGCGCGGCCACCGGTGTAGGCGGGGTAGGTGGTGAGCGAGAACTCGTCTTGCATCGAGACGTCGGCGGAGAACGTCGCGTTCTGCCAGCCCCACAGCGCGCTCGATGACGCGTTGTCGCCCTGCGGCCCGAGACCGATCTGCACGCGGAGGTTCGGCGCCGCGCCCGCGTTCTGCGTCACGCCCGGGATCAGCGCGCGCGCGGTGACGGTCAACGGTGAGCCACTCGCGAGGTTGAACTGCGACACCGTCATCAACTGACACGACTGAATCAGCGCGCTGGTGACCGTGAGTCGACCGGCCTGCGCGGCGTCGAAGCCGTTCATCGAGCCATCGAGATCGCAATACACGTAGGGCCGCGTGCCGACCTGCACGCGGAACGCCGTCGAATACGAGCCCGGAGTCATCGGCGCGTTGATCGAGAAGCGATAGCGATCGGCCGTCACCGCATCGTCGACGTACTGCGCCGCACTCCAGGTCCAACCAGAAGTCGCGCTGCCCGTCGTGCCGTAACCGAACTCGACGGTGAGCGGCGTGCCCTGGCCCGTGGCGTCGGTGAGCGTCGGCACCGCGACCAGCGCCGTGTACGGAGACGTCATCACGCCCGGCAATCTCGTCTGCACGGAGTTGGTCGATTCGATGAGACAGTTGCTCACGTCGAAGGGCGCGCCGGTGAGGACTCCGAGCTGCGCGGGCTGCACGCCGTTCATCGAGCCGTCGAGATCGCAGTACGTCCACGCTCCGGTCGGCGACGCGCGGAAACGGTACGCATAGGAAAACGCGCCGGGCATCGGGCCGGTGAGCCGCGCCTGGAACTCGTCGCCGCCCGAGCCGTCGTCGGTGTTGAAGGTCGCGCTCGTCCACGTCCACGTTCCCACGGTGGGATCGCCGCCGGTGCCAAAGCCGAGCTCGCCTTCGATGCCCACGCCCGCGCCCGTCGCTTCGGTCACGCCCTGCACGAACACGCGGCCGTAGACGTTGTCGCTCGGTCGGCCCTGGTAACTCGTGAGCGCGTTCGGAAACTGCAGCTTGCAGGAGTCGATGCCGATGGGCGTGACCGTCAGCGTTCCGGCCTGATCTTCGGTGAAGCCGTTGGTCGCGAGGCCGTCGGCGTCGCAATAACTCCACGGACCGTCGTCGTGGTTGAAGCGGAAGGCGAACTTGTACGTGCCGGGGCCGGGGTTCGGCAGCACGGCCTGGAACTCGTCGTTCGCGCCGCCGCCGGTGTCGACGTTGAAGGTCGCGTCGGTCCACGTCCACGTCGAGGGATCGCTGCCGGCCGGGCCGTAACCGAGCGCACCTTTGATGCCGCTGCCGACGCCGCTCATGTTGGTGATCGCCGACTTGTAGACCTGCCCGTAGATCGTCGGGCCGACGGCGCTCCCACGCAGGCTGATCATCGGCGGCGCAGCGACGACCTCTCCGCCCAACTTGCACCACTCGATCGACGCCTGCATCACGGTGACGCGCGCGAGCTGGGTGGTGAGCGCTCCGTTCGCCGAACCGTCGCGGTCAGCGATCGTCCACGTCGTGCCGTTGTCGATCGAGACCCGGGCCGCGAGGAAATAGATGACCTGCGGCGCGCCGCTCGGAGCAGGCAACGACACCGTCCCCGAATACGAATCGCGCGCTTTGTCGCCGCTCGTCGCGCCATCGACGTCACCGACGTAGCTCGCGTCGACCCACGTGAAGTCAGCGCTGGTCGGAGTCGCACCGACCGTCGTGCCGAAGCCGGCCTGCACGCGAACGCCTGCGCCCTGACCCGTACCGGCCGTCGAGCCCATCACGTCGACGTGCGCGATCACCGGCACCATCACCATCGCCATGCCGCTGGTGTCGGTGGTGTCGGCCGGGTTCTGCAGCACGGCCTCGCGCAGCGTGCGCGTGACGTTGGTCTCGTAGGTGAACGCGTTGGCGAGCGTGCTCGTCTTGCCGCCGGGGTTGGTGACGGTGACGCTGACCGCTCCGACTGCCGCGCCGGTGGGCGTGATCGCGGTGAGCTTCTTGTCGGTGTCGAAGGTGGTGGCGGTGGCGGGCACTCCGCCGAACGCGACGGTCGCGCCGGCCACGAAGCTCGTTCCGTTGATGGTGACGCTGGTGTTGCCCGCGAGCGGCCCGCTCACCGGAGAGATCGACGTGACGATCGGCGTCACGCCCATGCTGCCGCCATCGGGCATCGGGTTCGGCTGGGGACACGCGGCGAACAACACGGCAGACGCGACGAGGAGCGAACGGTTCACGGCCCGGCGTTGTAGCGCAGCTGTGTCATCTTCTCGCCCCATGCTCTCGCTGATCACCGCGCTGGTGCTGACGCAGGTTCCAGACTGGGTCGAGCAGGCGAGGGTGAAGGCGAAGGTCGAGGTGATCTCGCGCGAGGCGCAGGCCTTTTGCTCTCCCGAGTGGCAGCAGCGCATGCACGGGTTCGAGGTGCTGTGCGCGGCGAAGCCGAAGGCCGTCACCACGGCGCATTGGCGCGCGCCGAAGAAGGACGAGTCGTGGACGGTGCGCGTCGACACGCTGCAGTTCGACAAGCCTGAACAGGTCACCGCGTTGATCGCGAAGTTCCGCGAGCTGTCCGGCACCAATCACGGCACGCGGCGCGCCGACGGCGGTTTCGGGCCCACGCTCTCGTGGTGCGAGACGAGCTACGTGTTCGCGGGTGACACTGCGGTGGTGGTGAGCGTCGCGTGTGGCGCCGAGCGGCCGTGGTGCGCGGTCACCGAGCAGTTGCTCAACGCCGCGGGCGCGGGAACGATCGCCGTCGTCGGTCGCATCGGAGGCACCGCGCAGATCGTCACCGAGCCGTCGGCGGTCTGGCGCACACCGCGCTCGAAGTGAGTACGGTCCCGCGCCATGAACCGATGGCTCGTCGCGACGCTGTGTCTCGTGGTGCTCGGCTGTGGAACTCCCTCGGGAACTGACGGCGGCACCGGTGGTGGCGGCGGCACCGGCGGTGGGACGACGGGCGGCGGCACGGGCGGTGGAACCACGGGCGGCGGCACTGGTGGAGGCACGACAGGCGGCGGAACCGGAGGAGGCGGAGGCGGTGGTGGCGGCATTCAGGTCTTCGCTTCGAACGTGTGTCCGCACGTCGATCTCGGCAGCACGAATTCGGTCACCTACATGGGCAACACGACGGGTCTGCCGAACTGGGTCGAGAGCAATCGGCTCGAGTGGCGCACCGATCCCGACGACACGCTGGTGTTCACCGCTCCGAGTGCGGGCACGTACCGCTTCACGCTGATGGACAGCACGACGACCAACGGCGGCATGGGCGTGTCGATCCGCGAGGCGAATCAGGCGTTCTTCACCGGCTGCCCGGCCGCCGGCAGCGTGCTCACCGTCGACGGCTTCTTCGACACCGACGTGCCGCTCACCGCAAACCAGCGCGTGACGTTCTTCGTGAGCGCGGCGTACTGGGCGATGCCGATGCGCGCGGGCACGTACACGCTCACCATCGCCAAGCAGTGAGCGACGACTCGATCTTCAATCACGATCGCTGGCTCGCGCTGGGAGACGCCGGCCGGCGCGTGGCGATCGACGAATTGCTCGAAGGCCTCGGCCCCGGCTGGGAGCTCGAAGACGTTCACGATCAGGCCGGTTTTCCCGTCGCGTATTTTTCACACGCGCCGACGAACACGCGTTTTCTGCTCGTACCCGGAGGCCGATTTCTCTCCGGCTGGTCGGCTGATGAAGCACGACGGCTGGCGATCGAAGCGCCGAAGACCGACTGGGGCGTGGTCGACGTGCCACCTGATTGGGGCACGCGTGGCGAGCAGGACGTCGCTCCGTTTCTGATGGCGTTGCGGCCACTCGAGCCGTGGGCGCTCGAAGAATTGCTCGGCCGCTCCGACGCGCTGACCAGTGGTGGCGCAGCAGGCGTCATTCGACCGCAGTACCTTCCGCTCGCGGTCGAACGCCTCGAAGCGCGCGGCTGGCGCGTGCCGACCGAAGACGAGTGGGAATTCGCCGTGCGCGGAGGGACTCGCGCGCTCTTCGCAGACGGCACCGATTCTGATTCCTCAGGTTCCGGTCTTCCCGGTGAGCCCGCTCGGTCTGCTCAACTGCGCCGAGTCGGCCGAGGTGGTGCGCACGCGCGACGGTCAGTACCAGCAGCGTGGCGGCTGCGCGCTCTACTACCCGTGGCAGGGGCCCAACTGGGTGTGGTCGATGTGCGGCACGCCGACGCAGCCCCTCGAGGAATTCTTCGCGTCGCTGCGTCCGGTGATCTCATTGCCGCTCGCGCGCTCGAAGGAACTGCGACCCGCGTGGGCTCGACCGAGCAGGCTCGAGATCGATCGCATCGAACCGCCCGAGTTGGCGCTGCCCGATGACGTGCCCGCCTTCTTGCGCGAGCCGATGCTGCTCGACACCAGCGAGCTCGACCTGCGTCAGTTGTTGGTGCTCGACGACGATGCGGCGCGAGACCTCGCGCGGCGGCTCGAATCGACTCTGGGCCTCTTCGCGCCGGGTCGACGCGACCATCATCTGCGGCAGCTGCTCGGGTTGATCTCGCATCGCGGCACGAAGCAGCGCGGCCGGTTGCTGTCGTGGTTCGTGCGCGAGTTCTCGACTTCTCCTGACGCCGTCGAGCTCTGGCAGCTCGAGATGTCGTCGTTCCGCCGCGACTCTGATTCAGCCGTGCGCGCCGCTGCAGCGTGGGTGCTCGAACCCGAAGTGCTCCACGACGACGATGCGCTGGTCTGCACCACCGTCGCGCTCACCACGTGGAGAAACGCGCGCTACCGAGAGCTTCGTCAGCAGCTCGCGGCGCACGAAGACGCGCTCGTTCGCGCCACCGCCGGAGCCGGCATTCACGAAGCGCTCGCTTCAGCTTCGTTGCCTGACGCGTTTCCGTTCCCGGCGCGGCCGTGGTTCGAGCAGTTGTTGAAGGTCGCCGACGATCCCGTCGAGCCGTTCCTCGAGCGCCGCATCGCTCGACCGTGCACCACTCATCTTGATCAGCAGCTGCGCGATCTCGCCGCCGCAGCCCTCGTCACCCGGAATTTCAAGTTCAGCTCGCACTCGAAGCTGACGGCGTTCACTCCACGCCAGACGGAAATTCTCGAGTTGATTCGGGCACATGGCGCTCATGTGCGCTGGTTCGAGTACGGCGTGAGCCTGTTTTGAGGGGTCCCGCGCGTACCGAGCATGAAGATCCTCAACTCGGCGATGCGTGCGGTTCAGGCGGCGACCTCGAAGGCGGCGAAGGCGCTCGAGCCGCGCGTCGATTCGTTTCACGGCGGAGTGCGTGTGAGCGTTGGCAAGGCTGAGGCGCACGCCACGCCGCGCGCGGTCGGTTTCAGCGTGAAGTTCGGCGAAGACACTTTCGGCGCGTCGGTGAAGCCGCACGAAGGCGGGGCGACGCTCGGCGTGATCACTCAGAAGTTCGGCAAGAGCGAGGTTTCGATCGGGATGATGCCGGCGGCGCCCGCTCCACTTCCGGTTCCGGTGTACGTCGGGCCGGTTCGCGACGAGTGATCGGGCGCTTCTTCAGCCCTTCACGGCGCCCGACGTCAGGCCGCCGACGAGGTGCTTCTGCAGCGCGAAGAACAGGGCCATCACCGGCGCGGAGATGATCAGCGCTCCGGCGGCGAAGTGGCCCCACTCGGTCTTGTACTCACCGACGTAGCGCTGCAACGCGACGGGCAACGTGAAGCGCGTCGCATCGTTGAGCAGCGTCGCCGCGAGAATGAACTCGTTCCACGCCTGCATGAAGCTGAACAGCGCGGTGACGGCGAGGGCAGGGCGCGCGAGCGGCAACACGACCTTCACGAACACCTGCGTCGGCGAAGCGCCGTCCATGATCGCGGCTTCTTCGAGCTCTTTGGGAATGGTGTCGAAGTAGCCCTTCAACATCCACACGCAGAACGGCAGCGATGACGTCGCGTAGACGAGCACCAGGCCGCCGATCGAATCGAGCAGGCTGAGCTTCTGGAGGATCGAATACAGCGGCACCAGCATCAGCGTGGCGGGGAACATCTGCGTAATGAGCAGCACCTGCATGCCGCTCTGCTTGCCCGGAAAACGGAAGCGGCTGAGCGCGTACGCGGCCGTGACGGCGAGCGTGAGACCGACGAGCGTGGTGGCGGTGCTCACCACCAGACTCGAGAGCAGCTGGCGCCCGAACAACCAACGACCTTGCGAGTCGGTCGAGCCGAGCACGTCGCGGAAATGATCGAACGTGATCTCGGTCGGCAGCGGGTTGGCGCTCATCGACAGCGTCTGCGTCGGAGAGAGCGCCATCTTCACCACCCACAGCACCGGGTAGAGCGTGATCACGCACGCCACGGTCAGGCCCGCGTGCAGCGCGATCAACTTCCAGCGCGGCATGGTCTTCATGAGGCGGGCTCCTCTCCGGAGATCCGCTTCGTCACCTGCGACCACGCGAACAGCACGCAGAAGATCAGCACCGAGTACGCGGCGGCGAAGCCGTACTGCTCGTTGCGCTGGAAGGCCCAGCGGAAGGCTTCGCTCACGAGGATGTCGGTCGCTCCTCCGGGCTCTCCGCCGCTGACGAGATAGATGACGTTGAACATGTTGAACGTCCACACGCTGCCCAGAATGATCGCGGGCAGGAGTGCAGGGCGCAGCAGCGGCAACGTGATGCGGCGGAACTGCGTCCACTTCGAAGCGCCGTCGACTTCGGCGGCCTCGTAGAGATCCTGAGGGATCGACTGCAGCGCGCCGAGCGACACCACCATCATGAAGGGGAAGCCGAGCCAGGTGTTGGTCACCACGTTCGCCGCGAACGCCGTCGACCACTGCGTGAACCAGCTCACCGGCTCGATGCCGAGCGAATCGAGGATCGCGTTGATGGCTCCGAACTGCCGGTGGAACATGCCCTTCCACATCAGCGCGGTGATGTAGTTCGGCACCGCCCACGGGACGATCAGTAGGACGCGGAACAGCCCGCGCAGTTTCAGCAGCGGCTCCTTGAGCAGAATCGCGAGGAACAACCCGATGCTCACGTGCAGCACCACGTTCGCCGCGGTCCACGCCAGCGTCACCACCAGCGTGAAGTAGAACGAGAGCGGCTCGGTGATGCGGTAGCCCTTGCTGGTGAGGATGTCGGTGAAGTTCGCGGAACCGACGAAGGTGTACTCGCCGGCGTCGTGGTGGAAGAGCGAGAGCGAGAGCCCGATCACGAAGGGGATCACGATCAACACCAGCAACCCGGTCGCGGCCGGAGCGACGTAGGCCAGACCACGCGCGGCTTCGGGGTAGCGCTTGCTGAACGGCACCGCGCGCGCTTGTCGCCACTGGTACGCGAGCCACACGAAGACGATCGCGCTGAGCGCGATGATCCACGGCACGGGCGAAGTCGTCGGCGGCGCCTCGCGGTTCAACGCACGGTAGCGACGCTCGGCGAGCGCTCCGGCCTGCGAGGGATTGGTGCCTCCCTGCAGCACCGCACGCAGCGCGAGCTTCATCGGTTCCCACACGCGCGCCATCTCGAGCGTGTTCGGCGTGGGGAAGCCGGTCTCCGAGACGGCCTTGAACGACATCACCAGCTTGTCGTTGGTGACGAGCTCGTTCTGGTACGCGGCGAGCTCGGTCGGAACCTGGCGGCCGACCTTCACGCGCGTCAGCGTCGCGTCGCCGAGCGAGAGAAATTTCGCGAACGCGTTGGCCGCTTCGGCGTTCTGCGTGCGTGATGAGACGAACGCGGTCTCGACGCCGAGAAAGGGCGTCATCGGCTTGCCGGTCGCCGACACGATCGGCAGCGGGTGCACCGAGTACGGAACGCCCTGGTCGATTTCGCCGGCGAACCACGGGCCGGAGATCACCATCGCGGTGCGGTTCTCGTTGAAGAGCGCCTTCACCAGTGCGCCGCTCACTTCCTGCGGCATGTAGTGCTTGTCCTGCAGCGAGCTGACCCAGCTCAACGACGCAGCCATCTGGGGTGTGTCGAACTGCGAGCGGCCGTTGGCGTCGAAGAGCGTTCCTCCGAAGCCGAACAGAATCGGAGCGTGCAAGTAGAAGTCGCCCGCCTCGTAGGCGAGACCGAACTCGTTCTTCGCCGGGTTCGAGAGCTTCGCGCAGAGCGCCTCGAGCTCGTCGGTGGTCTTCGGCGGAGTGATGCCGCGATCTTCACGCACGAAGAGCGCGAGGTTCTTCACCGCGAGCGGGTAGCCGTAGCGCGTGCCGTCGAGCGTGATCGCCTCGAGCGCGGCGGGAACGTAGAGGCTCTCGTCGAGCTGCGACGGAGCGACGATCTTCATGCGGTGGAATTGCCGCAGCCGCTCGTGCGCGAAGATGAAGACGTCGGGGCCCGCGTCGTGCGGAATCGCGCTCGTGAGCTTCGAACTCAGCGCATCGAACGGCACCGCGAGGATCTCGACCTCGGTGCCGGTCTGCGCGGTGAAGGCCTTCGCTGCCTGTTCGATCGCCTGCTCTTCACCGCCGCGATAGCCGTGCCACAGCTTGAGCGGCGGAGCGGCGAAGCCCGTACAGGAGAACAGAAGCAGAAGAAGCAAGAACCCCCTCTCCCGCGAGGGAGAGGGTCGGGGTGAGGGTGAACCAATCAAGCAGTCCCTCGAGACGGATGCCGAAGCGCCCGGGCTCCATCACCAGAGAACACATACAAAGCGTCCCCAATTGGCTTCACGGCCACCGTCTGCCCAACCTGCACATCAACGTTCTCGAACCGAGCCGCAACCGGCCCGGCCTCAGTCTTCAAGAACGCATAGCCATCGAACCCAAGCCGCTCGACGGCTTCGACTTCTCCGCGAATCGGGCCCTCTGCGCTCAAACGAAGATCCTGCGGACGCAGGCCGAGCTTGAACGGCCCCTCACCCCAGCTCTCTCCCCGCTGGGGCAGGGAGAGGGAGAAGTTCTTGCCCACGAAATTCGAACCCTCGATCGTCGCGTCGATCAGATTCATCGAAGGAGACCCGAGGAACGTGGCGACAAAGGTATTCGCCGGCGCGTTGTAGAGCTCCAACGGCGGCCCGAGCTGCTGCAGCACGCCCTTGTTGAACACCGCCACGCGCGTCGCGAGCGTCATCGCCTCGACCTGATCGTGCGTGACGTAGATCATCGTGACGCCGAGCTGCCGATGCAGTCGCGCGAGTTCTCCGCGCATGGCCACGCGCAGCGCGGTGTCGAGATTGCTCAACGGCTCGTCGAACAGAAACAGCTGCGGCCGGCGAACGATCACGCGACCCATCGCGACGCGCTGCCGCTGTCCGCCACTCAACGCCTTGGGCTTGCGATCGAGCAGCGGGCCGAGCTCCAACATGCGCGCGGCTTCGGCGACGCGGTGATCGATCTCCGCGCGCGGCATCTTTCGCAGCTCGAGCCCGAACGCCATGTTCTCGCGCACGCTCATGTGCGGGTAGAGCGCGTAGCTCTGGAACACCATGCCCACGTCGCGCTCGCGCGGAGGCACGTCGTTCATGCGCCGACCGCCGATGAACAGCTCGCCAGCGTCCATCTGCTCGAGGCCCGAGATGATGCGCAGCAGCGTCGTCTTCCCGCAGCCCGACGGCCCGACCATCACCAGGAACTCGCCGGCCTTCACCTCGAGATCGACGCCTTTGACGATCGCGTTGTCGCCGAAGCTCTTCTTGATCCCAGCTAGCCTCACGTCACTCACGAGAGGCGAGAGTAGCCGTGGCCCCTTGGTTTGTCGGCTCTCTTAAGCGCAAGCGAGAGATCCGCTGGGAGAGAGCTATGGAAATTTCCCGTCGCCGAGACGCTCGAGAATCCTCTCCTCGAAGGCTTCGGCATCAAACTCTCCGTCGCGCAGAACGCGGAGAATCGCCTGCCGAGTCAATTGCTGAGTCTGGGCGACGAGAGCGGCTTGGGCTGGCTTGAGTGCTTCGTGGTGTTGTGAGCCGTGCAAAGCGCCGACCGAAGGTCGTACGACTGCTTGATCGTGCGCACCAACTCGCGTCTTTCCGCTGCGGATTTGCCGACAAAGGCCGGGATGCGAAGCGACATTCGATACCGCAGTTCGGACTTGCCTCCCTCACCGAATAGGTTCTCAAGAGCGATCCAAAGGTCGACCAAGCGATCGCCGAGATGTGTTGCGAGCATTGCGCTGTTCCATCGTGCAAGCGCGAGGTGATCGGAGAGCTTCTGATCTCGAAGTCGGGGCCAGCATTCACGCAGGAACGAGATGCCGTCCGCATCAAGCTCGGTCTGAGCAACGTTCGTTACGTCCGATCGAGCAAACCCTTTGCCGCCAAAATTGACGAAGGGGGAGGAGAGTTCGTGCAGCCATCCGAACTGCTGTAGTGGCGCGTTGAGATGTACGCGCATCAGCGTGAGCAAGAGCGCAACCGTTTCGCGTTCAGCTCGTCGATTGATCGGTTCGTTTTTGGACAGCTCAACCTCAAGCTCAATCCCAGCTTCGAGATCAAAAAAGTACCTGTCGCGTTCAAGACTGAATGTCGTCGCCAATGAATCGAGAGTGTCGCCTGGGATCTGCACAAGTCGGAGGCCGGGCTCAAGTTCTACGGTTTCGGTGATCGCCAGACCGGGAATCGGAACCAGGTACCGCACATGCAGCCGCTCCGTTACCAAGTGGTGGGCAGCGCGGTCGCACGTCGAGACGATGTCTGCCTCAGTCGCCGATAGACCGAAGCGTGCCGCAAAGTTTGTGACGAGTGGCCGCAGGAGAAAGTGTGCAGCACCTTCGTCGTTGACGAGATTCGAAGCTGGACTGGTGACGATAGCGGCAAGAAAGCTCGCGCACTCCGGCAGAGCGAGCAGTCCACTGGTTGCGGGTCGCACCACGGCGTCTGGCAGCGCGTCCAAGATTTCGGCCAGCGAACGCGGCCAATCCGGCACAGAAACCCAAGCCGAGGTCCAGCCTCCATTCGCGTTCAACTCACGCTCAAAGCGGCTTGTTGAACGCGGGTTGATTTTCGCGAGCGGGCGCAGTGCGTCGAGAAAAGGCGTAAGCAGAGTCTGCAGGTATTTGCTGACCTCCCGCACGCGTGATGGCACGGCGCGAGGCTCGGTGGGTTCAGGATTTCGTTGCATGCTTCCACCCCTCCGTAAACGAAACTGAAAGGTCGACGAACGAATCGGCTTCAGTCTTCAGGAGCGGGCTCAATGCGGCCGAGGACGCGAAAAACGCCAGGATCACGCGTCGCCCGCGCCGCTTTACCTCGCGAACGAGCGGGATGTAGTCGGCATCACCTGCAACCAAGACCGCCGTCTCAAAGTGGCCCTCGAACGCGTGGACCAAAAGGTCGCGGGCGAGCGCGATGTCGACGCCCTTGGATTTGCCATTCTTGTCCCGCCTGAAGACCTCGGGTTGAAAGTCGTGCGTCCAGATCTGCTCTCGTGTTGCCTGGCGAAGTGGCTCGTCTCCGGCGCGCGAAGTGTAGAAGTGGGAACGAACTGCCATGTGGTCGAGCGCGTGAGAATCGAATGGAGGAAGTCGCTGGCGGCCGTTCGCATAGAGCGGGTGCCAAAGGAAGACGTCGGGGATCCAGTTCGAGTTGGCCTCAGGCATGACGATTCCTTTGCTCTCAAGGAACTTGCGTCCATTGATCGAGAAATTCTCGCCGTCGACGAACATCATCCACTGAGTGCCACTCATTCTGCCTCCCGGTTGCAAGCCGTCGCCGCATCCCCAGCTGACCTGACGCCTCGCTCTTTGATGTCAGCGTCTGGTACGCAGGTCGCTGTGTTGCGCTCCATCATCGCTCCCGCCGCCGTCTTTTGCCTCGTCGCTGCGTGCGGCCCCACCGACCCCGCGAAGCTCTACAAGGCGTCACCGAAGGCCCCGAGCTTCGACGCCGCCAGCATCGAGGCGCTCGATCACCTCGGCCCCACGGTGGTCGATCAAGGCGTGAACTTCGGCGTGTATTCCGAGCGCGCCGAGCGCATCGAGCTGCTGCTCTTCGACAACCCCGAGAGCCCGCGCCCGACGCGCCAGTTCCCGCTCGAGCGTTTCGGCAACGTCTGGAACATCCACATTCAGGGCATCGGCGTCGGCCAGCACTACGGCTTCATCGCGTTCGGGCCCAACTGGCCGTACGACCCCGAGTGGATTCCCGGCTCGGTGAAGGGCTTCAAGGCCGACGTCGACGCCGACGGCAATCGCTTCAACCCCAACAAGCTGCTGTGGGACCCGTACAGCAAGGCGATTCACCGCGATCACGACTGGAGCAAGGGCTCGCTCGCCACCGGCCCCGCGCGCGGTGACAGCACCTGGGCCGCGGCGAGCAAGAGCGTGGTGGTGCAGAGCAAGTACGAGTGGTCCGAGAACGAGACGGTCTTCCGCGCGCGCCGACAGGACCAGAATTCGCCCGGCCACCGCTGGAACGATTCTCGTGATGTACGAGGTTCACCCCAAGGGCTTCACGGCGAGCACCGCGTCGGCCGTCGAACACCCGGGCACGTTCCGCGGGCTCGGCGAGAAGGTCGCCTACTTCAAGGAACTCGGAGTGACCGCCGTCGAGCTCATGCCTCCCTTCGAGAAACCGCCCGAGGGTGGCTACTGGGGCTACTCGACGTTGAGCTTCTTCATCGCCGAGAACACGTACTCGTCGAAGCGCGATCAGCAGGAGATCATCGACGAGTTCAAGTGGATGGTGGACCAGTTCCACCAGAACGACATCGAGGTGATTCTCGACGTCGTCTACAACCACACCGGCGAAGGCGGCTTCTGGCGCGAGCGGCTCGACTTCGACTTCAACCCCGACAACTCGATCCCCACCGGGTTGATCAACATCGACCCGAAGGAAGTGGTCGGTCTCTACAGCTACCGCGGCTTCGACAACCACGCGTACTACGCGCTCACCGACGACAAGCAGAGCTACGTGAACAACACGGGCGTCGGCAACGAGACGCGCTGCAACCACACTCCGTTTCGCAGGTTGATCACCGACTCGCTCCGCTACTGGGCCGAGGAGATGCACGTCGACGGCTTCCGCTTCGATCTCGCTCCGGTGCTCGGTGAGCAGGACCTGAAGTACTACGTGTGGCCCGACCCGCAGAGCTCGGTGCTGCAGGACATCGCGAACGACGAGGTGCTGCAGAAGTACAACACGCGCCTCATCGCCGAGCCGTGGGCCGCCGGCGGCTACGATCTCGGCCAGTCGTTCAACGGCCCCAACAACAACGCGTTCAGCAACGGCTTCGGCACGCGGCTCGGGCTCTTCCCCTCAGCGACCAACAAGCCCGGCACCGGTTGGGGCGAGTGGAACGGGCGCTTCCGGGATTGGTGGCGCGCGTTCAACAACAACGACGGCTGGAAGTTCAACAGCACCGAAGTGAAGGACGGAGGCTTCTTCCTCACCGGCTCGACCGACTGGTTCCAGTGGAACGGCCGCAAGCCTTACCACTCGGTGAACTTCGTGACCGTGCACGACGGCTTCACCATGTACGACCTGTTCTCGTACGACATGAAGCAGAACCGCTGCGGGCCGCTGAACCCGGTGTGCTGCACCGACCCGACCAGCGCGTGGTGCGAGGTGGTCAGCGGTGAGGACAACAACCGCTCGCGCAACTGGAACGACGAGGTGATGAAGCGCCAGCTGATGCGCAATTTGTTCGTCGCAATGTTGATCAGTCAGGGCACTCCGCTGCTGTGGGCCGGTGACGAGTGGATGCGAACGCAGCTCGGCAACAACAACGCCTACAGCACGCGCGCGGACAACTCGTACAACTGGATGGATTGGGGCACCTGGCAACCGCAGGACGAGCGCCACCGCATGCACGACTTCGTGAAGGACGTGATCTCCTTCCGCAAGTCGCACCAGTACGCGTTCGCGCCGCTCGACTACCCGGCCACACAGCCGTTCTCGTGGAAGACCGCGCAGAACACCGACAAGACGTTCTGGGGCGACAAGCAGCTGATGATGCACTTCTACGACGCGTCGAAGGGCCCCCAGCTCGTGGTGCTCATCAACGGAGAGACCAACGACGTCACGTTCACCTTGCCGCAGGGTGTGAGCTGGAAGCGCGTGATCGACACCCAGTCGTACTTCGACCTGCCTGCGACGTTGGTCGCGGCCAACAAGCCGCTGCGTGAGTCTCTGAACGTGACGCTCACCGACGGAGCTGCGGTGACGACGCCCGACTACACGGTGAAAGCACGGACGATCGTCATTCTCGAAGCAGCGCAGTGAGTGACTGAAACGTCAGCGTTCGTTCCCAGCGAAATTCGAACCGTGGGCGTTGCCACTTCGTAACGAAAGGCGCACCATTCGCGCCTGCTGTTCGCCCTCGGGGGGCCCATGATGACCGTCGAGACGTTCGTGGTTCCGAAGTCGCGGCAGTACTCCTATTCCCAGGCGCGTCGGCACGAGCGGCTTCCGGCTGATCTCACGGTCTTCGTTCGCGATGAGACGCTGCGTCTGTCCGATCACATTCACGACATCTCCGAAGCGGGAATCGGCGTCGACACGCCGCGGCCGCTGGCGCCGATGACGCTGGTCTCGTTGCGCATCGAGTGCGACGAGCCGATCGACGTGCTGGGCCGGGTGATGTGGTCGGGCGAAAAGAAGATGGGCATTCGCTTCGAACAGATGGACCCGCGCGTGACGATGCTCGTGTCGAAGCTGCGCCAGAACTACCAGCGGATCTGAGCGGCCTCGTGTAGAAGCGCGCCTCGCGTGCGCTCGGCCGTTCTTCTTTTTTCCGTCCTCTCGACTGTCGCGCTGGCGCAAGCGCCCGACTCGCGTTTCTCCGCGGGTGGCTATTTCCGCATCGCGGCGCGGCCCGATTTTCAGGGCGGCAACGGGCGCCTCGGGTTCTGGAATCTCAACGGCCGTCTGATGAACGAAGGGCCGTACGCCGCGCTCGAGATGAAGCTCGATCTCCTGCAGGCGCCTCCGGGCACGACCGACATCTGGGCGTCGCTGCATGCGCGCATCGAGGGCGGCTCGGTCACCACCGCCGACTCGAGCAACGGCTCGCTGGTGAACTTCAAGCTGAGCCAGCTGTACGCGCGCGCCGGCAACATCATCGCGCCCAACGTCGTCTTCCAGCTCGGCACGCTGCAGTACTTCTTCGGCAACCTCGGCCTGTACGACATGCGGCCGGCGCAGATCCTCGAAGACACCATCGGGTTGTCAGCGCGGTACACGAACTCCAACCTCGACGTGCTGCTCGCGGTCGGTGACTCGGGCTTCGCGAACAAGGGCCTGCAGTACGTGCCGATGCTCACCGCCGGCGGAGCAGTGCGCGTGCGCCTCGGCGACAAGTTCGAGTTCGGCGGAGGCGGGCAGGTGGCCGTCGAGCCGTTCATCGCCGGCAATCGCTTCTCGTCGTACGTGACGCCCGGCCTTCGCTACGAAGATTTCCTGCGCAAGGAAGTGCTGCGCCGCTTCGTCGAAGACAACCCGGTCGGTGGAGCGGATCAGTTCCCGCTCCCGGTGCAGGCTTCGCAGCTCAACGTCTCGTGGCGCGCCGTCGGGTATCTGGGCTTCGGGAAGCTGGGGCCGATTCAGTGGAACAACTTCTTCATTCGTTACCAGCGGCTGCACCCGCAGAATTTCTACACCGACTCGTTCGGTGGCCGTGACGTGCAGGTGTTCATCGCCGACGTGACGCGCGATCGCTACGGCCTGCAGCTGGGCGACGAGATCATGCTGCAGCTGATCCCCGATCGGCTCGATGCGGTGGTCGCCGGCCTCTACGGCTCCGATCGCGACTTCGCGAACACCATTCAGGCGAGTGAAGGCAATCGGGTCTACATGAGCGCGGTGTTGCGGCTGCAGCTGTACTTCACGCGCACCGTGCACTGGCTGCTCGAGAACGCGATCTCGCAAGAGCGCTCGCTCAACGGGAATCTGTTCCGCACCAACTACGACTCGATCTTCCAGAACAGCGGCGGAGTGGCCGACACGCGCGGCCTCGAGTTCGGCGACGCGGCGCTTCGCAACACCTGGCAGCTGAAGACCGGCATCGTGCTCAACCCCACGGGGCTCGGCATCTACGCGAGGCCGTCGATTCGGTTGTTGTACGGCTTTCAGCTCTCGAGTCAGCACGCGGCGTTCGGCAACGCGTTCGTCGAGAAGTTGGATCAGTTCGATGCGTTCAAGCCGACGGGGACCATCAGCTGGCACCACTTGTTCTCGCTCGAGACCGAAGGGTGGTTCTGATGCGCGCGCGGTTGTTCATCGTGGTGTTGCTGGTGGCGAGTGCGTGTCTGCCGCGCATTCCGCGTCAGCGCCTGAGCGAGCGCGCGAAGATCGCGGTCGGCTACGTGGTCGACCCGCAGTATTCGGGTTCGGCGTTTGCTCCGCCTGATGCGCTGAAGGACGCGATCAAGAAGGAACTCGACGATCACAATCTGGAGATCGTCGACGTGCCGCTCGAGACGCTCACGGCGCAGCGGTTGACCGACGCGCGGTTCGAGGCGTTGAAGAAGGCCGCGGGTGAGGCGCCGTTCCTGTTGCTGGTCGAGCAGCGCGTGCAGTTCTTCTCGCAGATCGATGGGCGCTATCGCTGGGAAGTCGGCACCGCGCTCACCGCGTCACGCGCCGCTGGCCCGGTCGCGAAAGACCCGTTCGAGATTCCGGTGATCCTGATGTTCGATCACGAGAAGGAACGCGAGGCGATCGCGTATTCGGCGAACGACGTCTCGAATCGAGTCGGAGTGCTCCTCGATGGAGTGCTCGCCGGAGCCGAGGTCGCGAAGTGAGGTCGGAGTGAGGGTGAAACTGGCGCTGCTGCTGCTCGCCGTATCGAGCTGCGCGGCAGCCCCAAAGTCCGCGTCCCCGTCGATCTACTTCGTGATGGTCGACCGTTTCGAAAACGGAGACACCTCAAACGACGCCCAGAGCGATCTGAACGATCCGCAAGCCTTCCACGGCGGAGACATTCAAGGCGTGATCAACCGCCTCGACTGGATCCAGTCGCTCGGGTTCAACACCGTCTGGCTCTCCCCGATCTTCAAGATGCGCACGGAGAAGTGGCACGGCTTCGGCGCCTTCCACGGCTACTGGACGTGGGATCTCAACTCGATCGAGCCGCGCTTCGGCACGCAGGACACGCTGGCGACGCTGTGGCTCGAGCTCGAGAAGCGCGGAATGAAGCTGGTGCTCGATCTGGTGCTGAACCACGTCGGCCCCGACGCGCCGATGCTCGAGAAGCACCCCGATTGGTTTCACGATCGCGGCGGCATCGAAGACTGGAACGATCCGAAGCAGTTGGTGATGAACGACGTGCACGGGCTCCCTGATCTCGCGGTCGAGAAGCCCGAGGTCTACGCGTACCTGATCACCGCGTCGAAGAAGTGGAACGCGGGCGGCTTCCGGCTCGACGCGGTGAAGCACATGCCGCTCGAGTTCTGGGCGAAGTTCAACGCGCAGAGCGGAGCGACGTTCCGCCTCGGCGAGCTGCTCGACGGCAATCCCGACGCGATCGCGAAGACGTGGCGTGACGGCGGCTTCACGTCGATGTTCGATTTTCCGCTCGGGTTCGCGATCGCCGACGTGTTCTGCCGCGGAGAATCGCCGACGAAGCTCGCGGCCGTGCTGACCAACGATCGCCGCTACCCGGACCCGTCGCAGCTGGTGACGCTGGTCGACAATCACGATCTCCCGCGGCTGATGAGCGTGTGCGGTGGCGACGTCGAGAAGGTGAAGCAGGCGCTGACGTTCCTGTTCGCGATGCGCGGAATTCCCTCGATGATCTGGGGCACCGAGGTCGGCCTCGACGGCGAGAAGGAACCCGACAATCGCAAGTCGATGAAGTTCGACGAGGCGAGCCCGCTCAAGGCGCGTATCGCTCGGTTGATGGAACAGCGCGCGGCCTCGCCTGCGTTGCGCGACGGCGGAGTGACGGTGCTCAGCGCCACGAAAGACGAAGTGATCTTCGCGCGCGTCACGAAGGACGGCAGCGCGCAGCGAGTCTCGGTGAAGCGCGGCACGACGACCATCGGCGCGCCTGAATTGCTCGACCCGAAGTACTTCGATCAATGGCTCACCGGGGCCGACACCTTGCCGATCACCTTCACCGGTGAAGGCCAGCTCGTCGGCAGCGGCGCTGAGCTCGGCGATTGGGACCCGAAGAAGGCGGTCTCGCTGCCGGTGACGCTGAAGCTCCCGCGGCGCGGAGTGTTCGAGTTCAAGCGCCTCGTCGACGGCAAGTGGGAAGAGGGCGCGAACCGGGTGCTCTTCGTGACGAAAGAAGAGACCGTCGAGCTGAAATGAGCGACGAGTTCCTCGAGCGGATTCGCGCCCAGCCCGACGACGATCGCCTTCGCGAGGTGTACGCGGACTTGCTCCTCGAGCGCGGTGACGTGCGCGGGGAGTTCATCGCGCTCCAGCTCAAGCGCGCGCGAGGGCAGGGGACGACGGTCGATCTCCGCCGCGAGCGCGAGCTGCTCAACACCAACTGGCACACCTGGGCGGGCCCGCTCGCGAAGGCGCTCCATCGCGACGAGAGCACCTTCGAGCGCGGCTTCCTCGCGCACGTGACGATTCCGCGAGTGTCCACTCCGAAGAAGTTGCTCGCGCAGCTGCCCGGAGATCCGCATTGGGCGACGGTGCAGAGCCTCCGCAACGCGCACGTGCATCAGTTCTACGTGCCGATTCTGCTGCACCCGATTCTGAAGCGGCTGACCCGCGCCTCGATGGACGACGACGAGCTGCTCTCGCTCGCCGAAGCGCCGTGGAAGCTCGAAGAACTCATTCTGCGCGCGTGGGACGTCAGAGAACCGCTCGTCACCGCGCTGAGCCAGTTTCCCGCTTTCGCGAAGCTGAGGTCGCTGGTGCTGTCGACGACCGGCCTCGACGACGTCGCCGAACTCGTGCCGCTGATCGAGAAGAAGATCGAGAAGCTCCAGCTCTTCTTGAGCGAGCCCGGTGCGCCGCGCCCGCTGCTCGAATTTCTGGCCGAGCGGCACTGCGAGCAACAGCGGCTCGACACCCGCACCTGGTCATTGCACGCGCAAGACAAGAAGCTCGAGCTGGTGTTGCGTGATGGCTCTCCGCGTTCGCTCGCGCTCGCCACCCAGCTCGCGCGCGAATTCAGCGGCCACGACCTGCAACCCACGACCGCCATCTGGGCGCTCGACCCGTACTCCGAGCCGCCAAAGGACTGGTCGAACCTGCGTCGCGCGCTGGAGCAGGCGGGCTTCGCTGTCGAGGCGCCCTGACGCTTTGCGTCATTCTCGGTTGACTCTGAAATCAGCCGGCCTTACTCCGCGCCACTGGAGGTCACACTCATGGCGCAGACCAAACGAGTCGCGATCATCGGAGGGCTCCGCACGCCCTTCGTGAAAGCGAACACCGTCTTCAACGATCTCACCGCGCTCGATCTCGGGCGAATCGTCGTGCAGGAGCTCGTGCAGCGATACGACCTCGATCCCAAAGAGATCGACGAGCTCGTCTTCGGTCAGGTCGTCCCCTCGATGACCGCAAGCTCGATCGCGCGTGAGATCGTGCTGCTCACGGGTCTTCCGCGAAGCATCCAGACGCACACCGTGATGCGCGCGTGCGCCACCAGCATTCAGGCCGCGATCAGCGTCGCGCAGAGCATTCAGGGCGGCCTCGCGAACGTCGGCATCGCCGGCGGCACCGAGTCGATGTCTGACCCGCCGATCTTCACCTCACGTCCGCTCGCGCACGCGTTGGTGAGCGCGTCGAAGGCGAAGAACCTCGCCGGCCGCTTGAAGCCGTTCCAGCGCCTCAAGGGCAAAGACCTGCTCCCCGTGCCGCCCGCGATCGCCGAGTACACGACCGGCATGTCGATGGGCGACAGCGCCGAGAAGATGGCGAAGGAAAACGGCATCACGCGCAAAGAGCAGGACGAGATCACGCTCGCCTCGCACCAGAACGCGTCGCGCGCGTGGAAGACCGGCCTCTTCAAGGACGAGGTGATGAGCGTGCCGGTGCCTCCGAAGTACAAGGAGATCGCCGCCACCGACAACATCGTGCGCGATGACGCTTCGTTCGAGGCCCTCAGCGCATTGAAGCCCGTCTTCGATCGCCGCTACGGCACCGTCACCGCCGGCAATTCTTCTCCGCTCACCGATGGCGCCGCAGCGTTGATCTTGATGAGCGAAGAGAAGGCCAAAGCGCTCGGCTACCAGCCGCTCGGCTTCTTGAAGGCCTGGGCCTTCGCGGCGACCGACCCGGGAGATCAGCTGCTGCAAGGTCCCGCGTACGCCGCGCCCATCGCGCTCGATCGCGCGGGCCTCTCGCTGAAAGACATCGACCTCATCGACATGCACGAAGCCTTCGCCGCGCAGGTGGCGAGCAACATTCAGGCGTTCGAGAGCAACGCCTTCGCGCAGAAGATCGGTCGCAAGGCCGCGCTCGGCGAAGTCAATCGCAAGAAGCTGAACGTCAACGGTGGCTCCATCGCCATCGGTCACCCCTTCGCGGCGACCGGAGCGCGCGTGCTGCACCAGTCGCTGCGCGAACTGAAACGTCGCAACTTGAGCAAGGCCCTCGTCACCGTCTGCGCGCAGGGTGGTCAAGGCGCGGCCGTCGTCCTGGAGCGTGAGTGATGAACTCTCCCACTACGAAGAACTTCTCGTACGCGGTCGTCGAGCAGGTCGCCGTCATCACCTTCGACATGGAAGGCGAGCCGGTGAACACCATCGCGCCGCAGATCAGCCAGGAATTCGAAGGGCTGATGACGCGCGCGGCGAGTGACGCCAACGCGAAGGCGATCGTCTTCATCTCCGGCAAGAAGGACACCTTCATCGCCGGTGCGAAGATCGATTTCCTCCAGACCATCAAGACCGCCGCCGAAGCGACGGCGCTCAGCCGTCAGGGCCAGGCCGGCTTCGATCGCCTCGACGCGTTCGAGAAGCCGGTGGTCGCCGCGATTCACGGCGCGTGTCTGGGCGGCGGCCTCGAGTGGGCGCTCGCGTGCGACTACCGCATCGCGACCGACACGCCGAAGACCTCGCTCGGTCTTCCCGAAGTGCAGCTCGGCCTCATCCCCGGAGCGGGCGGCACGCAACGTCTCCCCGCGCTCATCGGTGCGCAGGCGGCGCTCGATCTGATCCTCACCGGGCGCAACCTGAAGGCCAAGAAGGCGCTCAAGCTCGGAGTGGTCGACGAAGTGGTGCCCGCTCCGATCCTCCGCGAGATCGCGTTGAAGCGCGCCGCTGAGCTCGCCGCCGGTACGCTGAAGATCGAGCGCAAGCGCGGCCTCGCTCCGGCCATCGCGCGCAGCAAGTCGCTGCCCGAGATCTTGAAGGGCCTCACCAACAAGGAAGCGTGGGCGGAGCTCGCGCTCGAAGACAACCCGCTCGGCCGCAAGGTGATGTTCGACCAGGCGCGCAAGCAGCTGCTCAAGAAGACGCGCGGCAAGTACCCTGCGCCGGAGCGCGCGTTGGAGGTCGTTCGCGTCGGTCTCGAGAAGGGCATGAAGGCCGGCCTCGAGGCGGAAGCGGCGGCGTTCGGCGAGCTGGTGATGAGCGACGTCAGCAAACGGCTGGTGGAGATCTTCTTCGCCACCACCGCGCTCAAGAAGGACAACGGCGTAGCCGACGCGAAGGTGAAGCCGCGCGAGGTGAAGAAGATCGCCATGCTCGGCGGCGGCCTGATGGGCGGCGGCATCGCCTACGTCAGCGCGGCGCTGCAGGGCGCCACGGTGCGCATGAAGGACAAAGACGACGCCGGAGTGGGGCGCGCGCTCGGCCACGTTCGCTCGCTGTTCGACGAGCGCGTGAAGAAGCGCTCCCTCACGCAGCGCGAAGCCGAGAAGCAGCTCGCGCTGGTCAGCGCCACCACCGACTATTCGGGCTTCAAGCAGGCCGACCTCGTGATCGAAGCGGTGTTCGAAGATCTCGAGCTCAAGCACCGCATGGTGAAGGACGTCGAGGCCGTGTGTCGCAAGGACGCGATCTTCGCGTCGAACACCTCGTCGATTCCCATCACGCAGATCGCCAAGGCGAGCGCGCATCCCGAGACGGTGATCGGCATGCACTACTTCTCGCCGGTGAACAAAATGCCGCTGCTCGAGATCATCACGCACGCCGGCACGGCTGACTGGGTGACCGCGACGTGTGTGGAGGTCGGCAAGAAGCAGGGCAAGACGGTGATCGTCGTGAACGACGGCGTGGGCTTCTACACGTCGCGCATTCTCGCTCCGTACATGAACGAGGCCGCGTTCCTGCTCTCGGAAGGCGCAGACATCGCGGAGCTCGACAAAGCGCTCGTCGACTTCGGCTTCCCCGTCGGCCCCATCACGCTCCTCGACGAGGTCGGCATCGACGTCGCCGCGAAGGTCGGGAAGATCATGCACGCCGCGTTCGGTGAGCGCATGGTGGCTCCCGACACGACCGACGCGCTGGTGAAGGACGGTCGCCTCGGCCGCAAGTCGCAGAAGGGCTTCTACCTCTACGAGAACGGCAAGAAGGGCGAGGTCGACACCTCTATCTATGCGCTCACGCCGCAGGGCAAAGATCGCAAGCGCTTCGATCGCTTCGAGATGGCGGAACGCTGCGCGCTGCAGATGGTGAACGAAGCGATTCGCTGCCTCGGCGAGGGCATTCTGCGCTCACCGCGCGACGGCGACATCGGAGCGATCTTCGGCCTCGGCTTCCCGCCGTTCCTCGGCGGCCCGTTCCGCTACGCCGACGCGCAGGGCATCGGGAAGATCCTCGAGCGCACCGAGCACTACCAGGAACGTCTCGGCAAGCGCTTCACGCCCGCTCCGATGCTTCTGGAGGCGGTGCGGTCCGGCAAGAAGTTCCACGGGAGCTGACCCATGCTCACCCATCATGCACTCACCGTCTTCGAGCCGCTGCCGCTGACCGAGCGGCTCTTCGTGCGCGCGCGTCTGTTCTCCGCGCCGCTCGATGAACTCGTGAAGCGCGCTGAAGGCACGCGCATGCTCGACGTCGGCTGCGGGCACGGCCTGCTGTGTTCGATGCTCGCGCTCGGGTTTCCCGATCGGCAGATCGTCGGCATCGACCCCGACCCGAAGAAGATCGACTGGGCGCGCCGCTCGGTCGGCAAGCTCGGAAACACTCGCTTCGACGTGATGACGGTCGAGCGGCTCGCCAGCATCGAGCCCGAATCGTTCGACACGGTGTGCGTGAGCGACGTGCTGTACCTCTTGCCGACCAGCGAGTGGCCCGACTTCTTCGCGGCGTGTCACCGGCTGCTCAAGAAGGGCGGGGTGCTGCTCTTGAAGGAAGCCGAAGACGACGGCGGCTGGCGCACCAGGAAGGCGCTCCTGCAGGAGCAGGTGATGGTGAAGGTGCTCGGCCGCACGAAGGGCAGCGGCGCGATCGGCTTCAGCAAGCGCGAAGAGACGCAGCAGAAGCTCGCACGTGCCGGCTTCAAGATGCGCGAGACCGTGTCGCTCTCGGCCGGCAGCACCACGCCGCACGTGCTGTTCGTCGCGATCGCCTGACGAGTCGATCTACAGCCGCGCGCGGGTGACCCATGCGCGCTGCTCCGCGGTGTCAGGCACCGGAAAACCACGCGCGGCTCCGAGGCGCTTGAACGCCTCGTCGGCGTCGAGGCCGCACAACCGCAGCACCAGCGCAGCCATCAGAGAAGACCGCCCGATGCCCATGCGGCAGTGAATCGCCACGTTCTCTCCGGCGACGAGCCGCTCGTGAAGTCTGCGCGCGAATTCGACGGCCGCTGCCTCGCTTCGCGGCACTTCGCGATCGGGAATCGGGAACCGCAGAAAGTCGACGCCGAAAAAACGCCCGGAGTTGGTGCGTGTCTTCCGCGTCAACTCACCCAGCCCGAGCTCATCTGATTCTTCGTCGGTGAGCATCGAAGCGAGCACCTGCACGCCGCCCTGCGCGAGGCCGCGGAGTTCGTTGTCGAGCCATTCACCACCGCGCGGGCGCGCCATGATGCCCAGCCGCGCGCTCGAGCCGGTCTCGACCCAATACACGGGACTCAGCATCCGCCCACCTGCGCGCGCCGCAGCGCTTCCTGTGCGTTCGCACGCGCCTGCTCGAGCGCTGCCTTCTTCTGCTCGTAGTCGCGCAGCCGCGCGTCGTACGTCTGCCGGCACTGCAGGCGTTCTTCGGCGCCGAACATCTGCGTGCCGTTCTTGATGCGATTGGCTTCCAGCTCGCACGGCGGCGGCGCCTCGAGCGACGCGAGCTCCTTCTCGACGATGCTCAACTTGAACCGCGCTTCGTCGCACTTGTTGATCGGCGGTGGCGGGCCCGCGTCGGGCTCGTCGAGACCTGCGTCGCGAACGCCAGCGTCGACGCCTTCCGCGCGAACCACGGCCAGCTCCGTCTGAATCAACTTGGCGCGCTTGCGGAACTTCGCCGGAATCTGATCTTCCGTGCCCATGTGCTCGATGCCCTCATCATCGGTCCAGCGGAAGAAGCTCTGCGCAGCAGCTGCGGGCTCGCGCGGCGCGACGACCTCGGGCTTCGGCTCCGGCAGTCGATCGACCCAGCGCGCCAATTCGTCGAACGTGAGCTCGTGGTGCACGCCGTCGAGCGTCTCGAACTCCACGCTCTGGCCCGACGCGCTGTAGCGCGGCTTCTGCCCTTCGTTCTCGAGCGTGCCCGCCAACCACCCGAACCACTTTCCAGAATCGGAGAGCTTCACGCCCTTCTCGGCGTCAGCAACCTGATGCAGCCGCACCGGCGTCTCGACGTTGGTGGCGAACCACACGGCTCCGACCGGTGACGCGGCGACGCTGTCTTTCACCTGCGGCGTGTCGCGCAGCACGAGCACGACTTCACACTCGTGCGAGACGAAGCGCAGATCGTTGCGGCTCGCGATGCAGTCCTCGCGTTGCCACATCAACTTCCCGCCGCGCCCCTCGCACGTCACCACGCACTTCGAACCGTCGCGGTAGCCGGTGAGGATCGCCACGCCGTTGAACGAGAACGTCTGCCAATCGACCGTGCCGTGCGCGCCGGTTGAAACTGAAGCGTCAGGCGCCTCAGATTTTCGAGAGCACGCCCCCAACAGGCTCACTGCGATGACCGTCAGCGCCAGTCGCACGGCGCCGAATCTACCGGCGTTTTCTCGTGTGGTGAGAGTCGCTTCACTCGTGTTCTCAAGCACCTCAGGCCTCGCTAGTCTGCGCCTCGCTGAAAAGGGGCCGGGCCGCAGAACCGCAGCCGGGCGTGCAATTTCGGAGGTCACTTTCATGAACCGTTTGTTCTTCGTCGCGCTCGCCAGCGCAATCGTCGGAGGCTGCGCCTGTCCGACGGCCACCAAGTGCAAAGACTTCACTGACTGCGTCAATGGTCAGTTGTGTGTGATGGGCGAATGCCGTGCGACCAACAGCACCGGCAGCGGTCCCGGTCAGGGCGGCGGCACCGGAGGCAGCAACGGCGGCGGCACGGGTGGCAGCAATGGTGGCGGCACCGGCGGCGGCGGCGTGGTGATGGGGTGCGACCCGAACACGCCGGGCTTGAACCTCACGAAGGACACCGACTGCGACGGCCTGTCGGACGCCGAGGAATACGGCACCGACTACGGCGGCAACCACACCGATCCGTGCAACCCCGACAGCGACGGCGACGGGCTGCCTGACGGCCTCGAAGTCGGCAAGACGACCTCGGTCGCGGCGACCTGCCAGATCACGGCTGACAACGATCCGAACTCGAAGAGCAACCCGACGTCGAATGACTCCGACGGCGACGGCGTGCAGGACGGCACGGAAGACGGGAACCACGACGGCCGCCGTCAGCCGACCGAGACCGACCCGCTGCGCGCCGACACCGACTGCGACGGCTATTCAGACGGCGAAGAGCTGATGAGCGCCGCGGGCTGCATGACCAACGGCACGCTGCGCGACACCGACGGAGACGGTCTGCCCGATGGCGTCGAAGGCGGCCTGCAGCCGATTGGCGCTGACCCGATGCGCTGCACGTACACCGCGGCGACCTACGACGCCGACTCCTCGGTGAAGACCAACCCGTGCAACGCCGACAGCGACGGCGACGGCATCATGGACGGCGCCGAAGACACCAACTTGAACGGCCGCGTCGACATGGGCGAGCTCAACCCGACGAACATGGGTGACGGCATGGGCCCCGCGCAGCAGGCGTGCGCCACGCAGAACCTGAAGCCGGTCAACTTCCACTCGAGCGGCCTGGCTGACGTGCAGGTGGCGCTCTCGCCCGACTTCACCGAGGTGTCACGCATCTCGGGTCCTGGTGGTGAGGCGGGCTTCGTGTTCTACGACCCGACCACCAAGATCGCCGGAGTCGCGCTCTCGAAGATGCCTGCGGGTGCCGACGCCACGGCCGAAGAGGCTGACGGTCGCGGCAAGATCACCGGCGTCACGGCTCCGCTGCTCCAGACGTTCAACACGTGGGACACCTTCGGAGCGGTGCGCGCGATCTACGACGTGAGCGCGACGCGTGACACGAAGGACGAGGCCAACTTCATCGTGCAGCAGTACCTCGGCGGTACGGCGATGGGTCAGCTCACCGGCCAGGCCGGCGCGGCGGGTCCGTTCAAGATCGTCGCCGAGTACGTGCGCCGCACGGCCACGCGCGCGGTGGTGGTGATCGCCGTCGTGCCCGCGAACCTCTACACCGGCCAGGCGCTGTTCCGCGTCGATGACGTCGCGGGTGGCACCGCGCTCGCGCAGTTCGGAGACTTCGCCAACGTGCAGTGCGAGGTCTTCAGCGCGACGGTGAACCAGAAGGTCGACTTCCTGTGGGTGGTCGACGATTCCGGCTCGATGCAGAGCTCGCAGACCGCGGTCGCCAACGCCGGCACGATCTTCAGCCAGAAGCTGATGAACGCCGGGCTCGACTTCCGCGTCGCGGGCACGACGACTGGCTGGTTCAGTCCGAACTACGAAGGCTCGATGCGCGACTGGACCACCAACCTGACCACCATGCAGGGTTGGTTCAGCGGCGCCGGTGCGTTCGGCATCAATGGCGACGTGAGCGAGCAGGGCTTCAGCGGCGTGCAGACCTTCATGAACCGCATGGGCAACCCGACGGCGACCAGCAACTTCCGCACGGACGCGCAGGGTCACCTCATCTTCCTCACGGACACCACCGAGCAGTCGGGCATCACTGCGGCGGCGATGCAGACGTATTTGATGACGCGCATTCCCACGCGTGTGGTGGCGCACGGCATCATCTGCCCCGAAGGTGGAAGCTGCGGCGACTCGCCTGAGACGAACCCCGGCAAGTACCACTCGCTCATTCGCGCGACCGGCGGTGTGCTCGGCAACATCATGGTCTTCAACCCGGTGAGCCCCACTCCGGCTCAGCAGGCGCAGCAGGCGGCGACCATCGACGCGATTCTGAACGCGGTGATCGGTGGCACCGGCACGCAGCTCCAGCGCCCGCCGATCGCTGCGACGATCAAGGTCGCCATCGCTTCGACGCGTGGCACCTGCAACGCGGCCGACGTTCCGCGCGATCGCACCAACGGTTGGGACATCGACCCCGCCACGCGGCGCATCGTGTTCTTCGGCAACTGCATCCCCAGCGCGGCGGGTGTGCAGGTGGCCGTCAGCTACAAGTACTGGAACGACGGCTCGCCTGACCCGAACGGCGACGCGTGCGGCGGTACGTGCGCGGCTCCGATGGTCTGCAACCCGCAGCAGCGCTCGTGCGTGTGCTCGAGCAACTGCGGTGGCTGCGGCGCCGGGTTCGTGTGCAACACCAACACGTGCTCCTGCGACCCCGAGATCGGCTGAGCGACAGCACAGTGTGAGAGCTTCGGCCTCGCCCGTTCGAAAAGCGGGCGGGGCCGTTTCATTTTCCGTTCGTCAGGACAGCTGACGGTACGTGACCAGCTCGATGCCGCGCTCGGCGATCGCGTCGCGCACGCGCGGGCTGAGCACGGCCTTCAGCTCGTCTTCCCACGCGTACTGCCACTTCGGATCTTGCGGAACGACGCCCGGGTCGAGGCCGGGGTGGGTGACGATCTCGTTGTCGCCAGGACGCAGACGATCGAGCAGCCGCACGAATCGCCGCTCGTTCAGCCGGCCCGACTCGAACACGCCGATCGCCGGCACACGCTTCACGCCGCGCGGCTGCTTCACGCGCGAGAGCGTCGCCAGCACCAGCGACTTCGCCGCCGAGCCCGGGTGACGAAGCCACGCGAGGTTGGGGCGCTCCGTCGGCCAGCGCACCGGCACGCCGAGCTCCGCCGCCAGCACCTCGATGAGCGAGGTCATGTTGGGCAGCAGGTGCAGGTGCTGGTGCGTGTCGAGGTGATCGACGTCAGCGCCCAGCTTGCGCACGCGATCGACCTGCGCGCGGAACTCGGTGACGATCTCCTCGGCGGGAATCAGGCGGCCCAACCACGCCGCCGACAACTCAGCCCAGTTCGCGCGAAACCGGCCACCCGGAGCGAGCCACCGCACCGCCGACGGATCAGCCGCGGGCGAGAGATGCGAGGTCAGACAGAGGTGCAGGCCGAGCGCGAGCTTCGACTTCTCGGCGCGGCGAATCGCTTCGGCCGCCGTGGGCCCGGTCGCGAGCACCGACGCGCTGGTGACCACGCCATCGGTGTGCGCTGCGAAGATGCCTTCGTCGATGCGCGGGTGCAGGCCGAGATCGTCGGCGTTCACCACCAGCCTGATGTGATTCACGTCGCGGTTTTCCTCGAAGGAAACGCGGCGACGTCGGGCGGCAGGCGCACCGGCCGGGCAGGGTTGCGCGGGTTCTTCGTGTCGCCGTACAGCTCGACCAGCTCACGAACGATCTTCACGATCACCGACGGGCTGGCGAGCGTGCTGATGCCGCGCGTGCGAGGGAAATAATCGACGCCCATCTGGAACACTCGGAAGCCGCGGCGAATCGCCTTCACCACCAGCTCCGCGTCGACGAACGAGCCCTGCGCCTTCAGCTCGATCGCTTCCAGCACGCGGCGGTGCACGACCTTGAAGCTGAAGTTGATGTCCTTCATCTGCACGTCGAACAGCTGGCGGATGATGAAGTTGTAGACGAACGAATAGATGATCCGCTTGCTGCCCTCGCTGGTGCGATCGAAGCGGAAGGCGCAGATCATGTCGGCTTCGAGGTAGTCCAGCAGGTGGATCGCGCGCTCGAGCTCGTTGAGATCGAACGGCAGGTCCATGTCGGAATAGATGACGACGTCCTTGGTGCTCGAGGCGAAGCCGGTCTTCATCGCTCCGCCGAGCTTCTGGTTCACCTCGTGCGACACGCAGCGAATGCGGGCGTCGCGCTTGTTCAGACCTTCGGCGATCTCCCGCGTGCGATCGGTCGACGCATCGTTCACCACGATGATTTCCCAATCGTCCGACAACCGCTCGAGCACCGACTTCGCGCGCAGCACGGTGCGCTCGACGTACTCCTCCTCGTTCCACGCAGGCAGGAACAGGCTGAGGCTGGGTTTCGGCATGGAGGCCTCTTCCCACACTGTGTAAGAAACCCCAAGGGGATGACCGAACGCTGGCGAGTGCTGGTGGTGGACGACGCGATCTCGACCGCGGAAGAGCTGATCCGCGCGCTCGAGCAGGCCGGAGCCGCCGTCCGCACTGCCACCAACGTGCCCGACGCCATCGCGCTGCTCGAGGAAGAGCCGTTCGACGCGGCGGTGGTCGACGTCGAGCTGCCCGGGGAAAACGGCCTCGGCGTGCTCGAGCACCTGCGCGCCGACAACGATCAAACGCCGGTGCTGCTGATCTCACTCGTCGACGACCCCAACGCGCGCGCCGAAGCGTTTCACCGCGGCGCCGACGACTACCTCGTCAAACCGTACGGCGTGAACGAGGTGCTGGCGCGGCTCGCCCGCCGTCGCGCGACACATCTTTCCCTGCGCGGCGCGCTCGCCGAAGCCGAACGCCTGCACGCGCTCGCCGTCACCGACGGCCTCACGCAGATCGCCAATCACCGCTACTTCCAGGAACGCCTGCGCGAAGAGTTCCGCCGCGCGCAGCGCTACGACGATCCGCTCGCGCTCATTCTGGTCGACCTCGATCACTTCAAGGCCATCAACGACAACTTCGGCCATCAGGTCGGTGACGAGGTGCTGGTGAACGTCGCCACTGCCGTGAAGGCCGCGGTGCGCGAGACCGACTTCGTGGCGCGCTACGGCGGCGAAGAGTTCGCGGTGCTGCTCCCCAAGACCCACCTCGCCGGAGCCCTCACCGTCGCCGAGCGCATGGCCACTGACTTGAAGCGCATCCGCTTCCAGGCGCAGCAGGGGCTGAGCGTCACCGGTTCCTTCGGAGTCTCGGGCTACCCCGGCCGCAGCGTCACCACGTCCGACCAACTCGTGAAGACCGCCGACGAAGCCATGTACCGGGCGAAGCGCGAAGGCCGGAACAAGATCAGCCTCTTCCAGTCGACTTCGTCGCCGATCCTCAGCAGCTAAAGGGGGTCGAACCAGCCCCAGTGACCACCCCTTGGGGCGAGGTCGACCCGGCTACGTGTGGGTGGAACCTTTGACTCATCATGAGGTTACGCCGACTCATGGGTTGGCTGTCCTCTTGCTGATGGGACAGACCCGTGGAGCCCGCGACCCAGATGATCGAAAAACCCCAAGGCCGCCTGCTGTTGGTGGACGACGAGGAGAACATCCTCCGCTCGCTCCGCCGCGTGCTCCGCCGGGGTGAGTGGCTCATCGAGACCGCTCCCGACGCCGAAGCTGGGTTGGCGGTGTTCGAGAAGTTCCAGCCGGCGGTGGTGATCAGCGACTTCCGCATGCCGGGCATGAACGGCGTCGAGTTCCTGACCCGCGTGAAGGAGCTCGCTCCGCACACGCAGCGCATCATGCTGACCGGCCAGGCCGACCAGCAGGCGATCGAAGAGGCGATCAACCGCTCCGAGGTCTTCCGCTTCATCACCAAGCCGTGGAACGACGGTCAGCTGTTGCTCACCGTGCGCAGCGCGTTCGAGCAGCACGAGCTGCTCAGCGACAACCGCCGTCTGCACGAGCTCACGCAGCAGCAGAACGTCGAGCTGCGCCAGCTGAACGCCGACCTCGAGCAGCGCGTGCACCAGCGCACCCAGATGCTCTCGCGCGCCAAGCGCGAATGGGAGCTCAGCTTCGACACCATCGACAGCCCGCTGGCCGTCATCAACACCGACGACCACATCATCCGCCGGGCGAACATCGCCAGCGCGCGCGTCTCGCACCGCGACGTGACCGAGCTCAAGGGCGGAATGAAGTGCCACGAGTTCCTCTTCGATCGGAAGACGCCGTGCCCGGGCTGCCCGCTCGGGCCCAACCTGAAGAGCCCGTCGACGCTCGAGCTGACGCACGAGAACCGCACCTACTCGGTGCACCTCTACCCGATGGACGACGAGCCCATCGCTGTCTGCCACTACCGCGACGTCACCGATGAGCGCGCGCTCACGCGCCGGTTGATCGAGAGCGAGAAGATGATCGCCATCGGCAACCTCGCCGGCGGCGTGGCGCACGAGATCAACAACCCGCTGGGCGGCATTCTCGCCTTCTCGCAGCTGATGAAGCGCGACGACGGCCGCACGCCGCAAGATCTCGAAGCGCTCGAGCTGATCGAAGAGTCGGCCATGCGCTGCAAGCGCATCGTCGAGAGCCTGCTGAAGTTCTCGCGCCGCTCGAAGGTCGAAGATCGCCGCGCGTTCGACTTGAGCAAGTGCGTCGAAGACGCCGCGGTGCTCTTCAAGGCGCAGATCAAGAAGTACCCGCGCGCGCGGCTCGAGCTCGACCTCGCGACCGGGCTGCCCGCGGTCTACGGAGATCCCGCGCAGCTGGGTCAGGTGGTCCTCAACCTGCTCCATAACGGTCTGCAGGCGCTCGACAACGGCGAAGGCACGCTGAAGGTCAAGACCGGCACGCGCGAGGGCAACTGCTACTTCATGGTCACCGACGACGGCTGCGGCATTCCGCAAGACAACCTGCCGCGCATCTTCGAACCGCACTTCACCACCAAGCCGCCGGGAGAAGGCACCGGTCTTGGTTTGTCCATCGCCTATCGAATCGTCGAGGACCACGGGGGCCACTTCTCCGTCGACTCGAAGCTCGACGAGGGCAGCGCCTTCACCGTTCTGATTCCGATGCAACCCCAGGGAGCTTGATCACCAATGAACGCCACGAACCCGATGACGCAGCAGAACCGCAAGGCCAAGGTGCTGGTCGTCGACGACGACAAGATCGTGCTGCGCGCCGCCTCTGAGATTCTCTCGCGCGAGGGCTACCAGGTCGTCGCCATCGACGACGCGGTCGAAGGTCTGTCGGCCGCGAAGGACCCGACGATCGACGTCGCCTGCCTCGACATCAAGATGCCGAACCTGAGCGGCATGGATCTGTTGAAGGCCTTCAAGCAGAGCCGCCCCGACGTCGAGGTCATCATGATGACCGCGTTCGCCACGGTCGAGACCGCCGTCGAAGCGGTGAAGGGTGGCGCGTACGACTACCTCACCAAGCCGTTCGAGAACATCGACGTGCTGTCTCTCGCGGTCGGCCGCGCGGCTGAGAAGAAGGCGCTGCGCGATCGCACGCGCGTCCTCGAAGAGGCGCTGTCGATTCGCAACCAGTTCGAAGATCTCGTCGGCCAGTCGGGCCAGATGCGCTCGGTGTTCAAGCTCGTCGAGACCGTCTCGTACTCGACCGCCACCGTGCTCATTCAGGGCGAGTCAGGCACCGGCAAGGAGCTCGTGGCGCGCGCGATTCACTACCGCTCGCCCCGCAAGGACAAGCCCTTCGTCGCGGTGAACTGCTCGGCGCTCACCGATACGCTGCTCGAGTCTGAGTTGTTCGGTCACGTGAAGGGCTCGTTCACCGGCGCGACGGGCAACAAGAAGGGCCTCTTCGAAGCGGCCGACGGCGGCACGATCTTCCTCGACGAGATCGGCGACATCCCCGCGGCGACGCAGGTGCGGTTGCTGCGCGTGCTGCAGGAAGGCGAAGTGAAGCGCGTCGGCGCGAACGACACGTTGAAGGTCGACGTGCGTGTGATCGCGGCGACCAACGTCGACCTCGCGAAGGCGAAGGACCAGGGCAAGTTCCGCGAAGACCTCTTCTATCGCCTGAACGTGATCACCGTGCAGCTGCCTCCGCTGCGTGATCGCCCGGAAGACATTCCGCTTCTCGCGCAGCACTTCCTCAAGCTGTACGCGAACAAGATCGGCAAGAAGATCGGCTCGATCTCGCCGGGCGCGATGGAAGCGCTCACCACGTATCGGTGGACCGGTAACGTTCGTGAGCTCGAGAACGCGCTCGAGCGCGCGGTGGTGCTCTGTGGCGGCGAGGTGATCGACGTCGACGAGCTGCCCAACGAGATCCGCAACAACCAGAAGGGCGGCGGCGAGGTCGAGGTGTTCTCGCTCGCGCACCTGCCGTACGCGCAGGCCAAGAAGCTCGCGATGCGCGCGTTCGAGCGTCGCTACCTGAGCGCGCTGCTCGAGAAGTCGAACAACAACGTGTCGATGGCGGCGCGCGCGGCGGGGGTCGATCGCTCGAACTTCCGGCGGCTGCTCAAGCAGTACGAGGTCGGTGGCCGCTCGATGAAGAAGGGCGAGGCCGCGAACGACGTCGACATGGACGACGGCGCCGGCGAGTTCGACGAAGTCGCCAGCTAACCGTCTTCACCAGGCTCAGAGGGTTTTCGCAGCCCGCGAAGCTGCTCAATCCGCTCGCGGTGCTCGACCTCGAACCCATTGCGCGAAGGCTCGAAGAACCGCGAGCCCCGCAACCCCTCCGGCAGATACTGCTCGCCCGGCGCCACGTTCCCCTCGAAGTCGTGGGGATACTGGTACCCACCGCCGTACCCGAGCGACTTCATCAACTTGGTCGGCGCGTTCCGCAGATGCATGGGCACCGGCAGCGGGCCGTGTTTCTGCACCGCCTCACGCGCGTTGCTCCACGTGGTGATCGCGGTGTTCGATTTCGGAGCCATCGCCAGGTACGTCACCGCCTGCGTCAGCGGCAGCACGCCCTCTGGGAAACCCATCAGCTCGACCGCGTGCAGCGCGGAGATCGCCACCTGCAGCGCGCGCGGGTCTGCGTTGCCCACGTCCTCGCTCGCGAAGATCACCATGCGGCGCACGACGAATCGGGGATCCTCACCGGCCTCGATCATGCGCGCCATCCAGTACACGGCCGCGTCGGGGTCGGAGCCGCGCATCGATTTGATGAACGCGGAGACGACGTTGTAGTGCTCCTCGCCGCCCTTGTCGTAGAGCAGGGTGCGCTGCTGCACGGCCTCTTCGGCGCCGGCGCGCGTGATGTTCTGGCCTGACGAATATTTCGCTGCGACCTCGAGCGCGGTGAGCGCCTTGCGTGCATCACCCGCGGCGATCATCGCGATGAACGCCAGCGCGTCGTCGTCGATGGTGTACTTGCCGCCCAGCCCACGCTGATCTTCGAGCGCGCGCTTGAGCAACAACCGCAGCTCGTCTTCCTCGAGCCCGCGCAACGTCAGCACGCGCATTCGCGACAGCAGCGCGGCGTTCACCTCGAAGCTGGGGTTTTCGGTCGTTGCGCCGAGCAGGGTGATGGTGCCCTTCTCGACGTGCGGCAGCAGCGCGTCCTGCTGGCCCTTGTTGAACCGGTGGATCTCGTCGACGAACAGAATCGATCGCTTGCGGTTCAGCTTCCAGCGCTCGTCGGCGGCGGCGACGGCCTCACGCAGTTCCTTCACGCCGCTCAAGACGGCCGACACCGAGTCGAAGTGCGCGCCGGTGGCGTTGGCGATGATGCGCGCGAGCGTGGTCTTCCCGGTACCCGGAGGCCCCCAGAAGATCATCGACGGCACCTGGTCCATCTGAATCGCTTTGCGGAGCAGCCGGCCATCACCGGTCAGGTGTTCCTGGCCCAGGTATTCCTCGAGCGTGCGAGGGCGCATGCGCTCCGCGAGGGGCGCGCGGGCTTCGGCGTCTTGCTCGGCAGCGCGATCGAAGAGATCCATCGCGAGCGGGTGTAGCAGCGCCGGAGATTGACTTGAGAATCAATCTTCGCCATCACCTCGGCCATGGCTTCCAAAAAGGCAGTGATCACCTGTGCGTTGACGGGCGTGCTGACGGACCCGGAGCAGCACCACGTACCGGTCACTCCGGAGCAGATGGCGAAGGAAGCTCGCCGCGCGCGCGACGCCGGAGCGTCGATCGTTCACGTGCACTTCCGCTCGCAGGAGCCGGGCATGGGCCGCCTCCCGTCGTGGGACGCGAAGGTCGCCAAGTCGATCTGCGACGCGATTCGCGCCGAGGTCCCTGACATCCTCATCAACGCGACCACGGGCGTGGTGGGCGAAGATCTCAGCGGTCCGCTTGCGTGCCTCGAGGCAGTGAAGCCCGAGATGGCCGCGCTCAACGCCGGCTCGCTCAATTACCTGAAGCTGCGCTCGAACAACGACTGGGCGTGGTCTCCGATCTTGTTCGACAACCCGGTCGGCAAGATCGAGGTCTTCGCCGAAGCGATGAAGAAGCTCGGCGTCGTCGCGGAGTGCGAGTGCTTCGACACCGGCATCTTGCGCAGCGTCGCGATGTTCGCGAAGCGCGGCATGATCCCCAACCCGCCGCACGTGTCGCTGGTGATGGGCGTCGAGTCAGGCATGCCCAACAAGGCGTCGTGGCTGCCGCTGCTGCTCGAGGAGATGTTGCCCGGCACGCATTGGCAGGTGATCGGCATCGGGCGGCAGGAAGTGTGGTCGCTCCACAAGCGCTGCGCCGAGCTGGGCGGCGATTTGCGCACCGGCCTCGAAGACACGTTCTATTTGCCCGACGGAACCAAGGCGACGAGCAACGGCCAGCTGATCGAAGCGATGGCGAAGGTCGCGGTCGAAGCGGGTCGCACCGTCGCGAACCCGGCCGAAGCCCGCGAGATCCTCGGCCTGCGCAAGGCTTGATCAGGGTGTGAGCAGCAGCTCGCGCTCGGCTTTGAGCGCGATGTCACGTCGCTCGCGCCGCGTGAGATCGACGATCGCGACGATCACTCCGGTCGCGAGCGCGACGAGGCCTCCGGCGGAAAAACCAGACGCGAAGATCCACGCGTTGCCGGTGCCGCTGAAGAACAAGATCACCGCCGCGCTCGCGAAGAACACCGAGCCGGCGAGCCCGGTCGAGATCGCGATCAACGACGAGGTGGGCATGGCCCGCGGGCGCGCAAGCTCCAGTTCGATCTCGGTGAGGCGCGCAGCGTGCGGAACGAGCGTTGGCTCCGCGAGCGGGGTCTGCTCCAACACGGTGACGAGCGCGAGTGTGAGCATCACCGCAAGCGTTCCCGTTCGACCTGGAGTGCGAGGACGTGATCGCGTCGCGCCGCGGCTCTGGTGCCTCCATCGATGGCCGCGATGACGGCGCTGATCAGGCTCGCTCCGGTGCTGACCATCGCCCCGACCAGCACGTACGTCAGCACCAGCGGCGTTCCGAAGGGAAACGTGAGCCACAGCACGGTCGTGACGCTGGCGAAGACCGTCATGCCGACGAGACTCATCGTCATCGCGGTCACGGAGCTCGACGGCCAGCCGCGGGGGGCGATCTCCAACTCGGCTTCGATCTGCGCCAGGCGCGGGTTCGGTGTGATCGCCAGCCGATCGACGAGCGGTGTCTGTTGCAGCGACGCGGCGAGCATGAGGGCGAAGAACACCGCGACAGCCTAGCGCGCCTGCCAGGCAGCACGTTCGCGCCTGGCTTCGAGGCGCTCGACATTCACGCGTCGTCGAATGGCGACGACTTCCGCCACGATGAAGGAGACGGTCGCACTGATCACGCTGACCGCCGCGCTCGCGAGAAGTGCAGAAAACAGCGCGATGGTGTCCATGGTCCTGAAGCCCGGAATGCCGCGCGGAAAGCCGACCACCATCGCGAACGCCGAGGTGCCGAAGACCGTCGCGCCGACCATCGATGACACCATGCCGACGGTCGGACCCGTGGGCCACCCGCGCGGTGCCTGCTCGAGCTCGCGTTCCACGGCGATCAAGCTCGGGTACGGCTCGAACTTTCTCTCGGCGTACGGCGTTTGCTGAAGCGCAGCGGCGAGCACGACGAAGAGCACGATGCGGTGATGCTAGCGCTCCGCGGGGCACGGGAAAGGCTTCGGGCTGCGTCGGTGGTTGCACCAGTCGAGGACCTGCCAATCGATCGCGCGGATGAGCTTTGGCGAGACGGGCTCTGGCTCGTTTCCGCGAATCACGCCGATCGCTCCACGCCCGATGCCGAACGTGTAGCTCGACTGGAGCGCGCGTTGTGCTGCTGTGACTTCGAAGCGCAGGTCCTCGCGATGAACCCAGGCGAGCGCGAGGGGAATCACGAACAGCGCCAAAGCGACGGCGAGCTTCGGTCTCGGGTCACCTCGCGTCTCGGTATCGACGGAACTCATGTCTCAGAGAGACCACAGCGTCGCGAGGCGTTAACGCAGCCTCGTGAATCGAGCCTCACGCGCGACCCACGGGGTGAAGTGGAAGTCGCGCACCGAGGCGACCTTCGAGCCTGCCCAGGTGACGCGCATGAAATACGTCGGGTGCCTGGTGCGGAACACCGCGATGACGGGAACTCCATCGGCGATTCCGGCTGCGGCGCGCATGCCTTCTGCGTCGGCCACCTCGGAGTAGCGCCCGAAGTATTTCGTCGCGTCGTGACCCGCACGCTGCCAGCGCGACACCAGTTCGACGTTCGACTCGTCGGTGAACAGCGCGCGCAGTCCTTCCCAATCGCGTGCATTGAAGAGGTGTGCGTAGTGACGCAGTTGCGAGAGCTCGGCCTCGGGAGGCTTCACCGTTTCGATCTCCCGAGCACCCGCCAGTTCCGCCCGGGCACGCGAGAGGGCTGACTTCACGGCGAGCACCGTCGTGCCCATCGCTTCGGCGGTCTCTTCGAGCGTGAGGCCGATCACGTCTTTCAAGGCGAGCGCGCTGCGCTGCTTCGGCGTCAGTGCCGTGAATCGAATGATCGCCGCCTCGACCAACGCAGGGTCGGGCTCCGGCTCGACGGCGGGCAGCGGCAGCTCGACTTCGTGCGTCGCGTCGGTCAGCCGATTTTCCGCGCGGCGGAGAAAGTCGAGCGCCGTGTTGTGCGCGATGCGAAAGAGCCACGGACGCAGTGGTGGTGGCTCGCCGAGTTGCGCGAGCGCGAAGTGCGCCTTGGCGAGCGCTTCCTGCACCACGTCTTCTCCGTCGAAGACCGAGCCCGTCATGCGCGCGCAATAGCGATGCAGTTCCGGGCGCACGTCGGCCACGAGATCGAGGAAGCGCTGCCGTGCGCGCTGCAGCGTGACGACCAGCTCTTCGTCGATGGGCTCAGTCATCGAGGCTGCCCATCGTCAGGTTGAGCGTGGTGCCGGTGAAGCCACTGCCGCGATCCGACGCGACGAACGCGGCGGTGTCTGCGACCTCGTCGAGCGTCATCAATCGCTTTCCGTGGGTGCGGCTGGCGAGCACGTCCTTCCACTGCTCCCACGTCATGCCCACCGCAGCACGCCGCGCCTCGAACGCGTCGCGAATGGTGGCCGACTCGGGAACGGCTTGCGGTCGAAGACCCACGACACGAATTCCATGCGGAGCGAGCTCGACCGACAGATCACGCGTGAGCGCTTCCTTGGCTGCCATGGCCGGGCCGTAGCCTCCCACCAAAGGCAGACCCATTCGCGAGTGAAGCGCGGTGAGCGTCATGATCACTCCGGACTTCTGGGCGATCATTCGCCGCGCCGCGTGACGCGCGGTGAGGAAATACGTCGTGAGGTACGACGTGAGCGCCTGCTCGAAGTGCGCACGCTCGATCTGCGCGAGCGGCACGCCGAGAATTCCGGTGTTGGGAACGCCGATCGCGTTCACCGAGACGTCGACGCGCGGAAGCGATTCGAGGTGCGACGCGATCGCCTTCTCATCGAGCGCATCGACCTGCGCGACCTGGGCACGACCCGGCTCGATGGCTTTCAATTTGTCGATGTTGCGGCCGACGAGATGAACGGTCGCGCCTTCGCGGATGAACGAGCGGGCGATGGCGGTGCCGAGACCGCCGGCGGCTCCGTAAATCACTGCAATCTTGTCTTTGAGCATCATGGTGCTGCCGAGGACGATCGAGACCGGCGAAAAGATGCGGGGGCCGGTTAAGAATCAACCCATGGCGTCACCGACGTTCAGCGCATCACTCGCGGCCGGCCGCGCGCTCTTCGAGGAGGGCCGGTTTCACGCGGCCCACGAAGCGTGGGAATCGGGCTGGCGCCGCACGCAGCGCTCCGAGCGCACGGTGCTCCAGGTGCTCGTGCTGTGGAGCGCGGCGCTGCATCACCACCAGAACGGCAAGGAACTCGGCGCTTCCCGGTTGCTGACGCGTGCGCTCGAACGCCTCGGAGAACTCGACGGCGAAATGGGCGGCCTCGATCTCGAGGAACTGCGCGAAGGGCTCGTCACTTCTCTCGAGCGCGCGCGTGCGCCGTGGAGCGATGCCGCACGTCCTCCGTGGCCTCCGAGCTTCGTCGGTTCGCTCGATGCGCGACTCGATCACGCCGCGGCGTGTCCGTATTGCGGCGAGCCGGTGATGGTGTGCGTGACGCCCGAAGACGCGCACGGCGGGCACTACGTCGAAGACTGCCCGGTGTGTTGCCGCCCGTGGGTGGTGAACATCGACGGCGAGGGCGAGGCGACGCGCGTCTCACTTTCGCGCGAGCGCTGACTCGTACTCGAAGAACAGCGCGAGGCAGGCCGAGGTCGCGAGGTGCCAGACCGCGTGTCCGTTCACGAAGTGGTTGTTCGGGTCGCAGGCCACGCGCGTCTTGTCGAGCAACCAGAACGCGAAGCCGACGGCGAAGACTCCGATCATCCAGCGCAGCCAGCGGTTCGCGCCAGGCCGCACCTCGAGCGCCAGCCACGCCACGATCTGCACGGTGAAGACTGGAATTCCGCTCGGCCGCACGACGAGCAACAGCGCCACCGAGCTTGCCACCAGCAGCAGCCACGTGCGCACGGGCGGCCAACCGAACCGTCGTGACGCGGCGAAGGCGAGCAGGGTGCCACTGATCAAGAACATGCCGCTCACGTCGAGCGCCTCTCCCCAGAACGTGCCCGTCGCGTGCAGCGCGAAGCCGAGCGGCCCCTGAAGGAGCGCGGCGATCACGATCGCCCACAGCGCCGGGACGCGCGCGCGAACGGCTCGCGGAATCAGCCACAGCCCGACCAGCGTCTTGCTCAGACTCGTGAACGCGTTGGCCGGCTCGACCACGGCTTCACACAGCCGCGCCTCGCAGAACGAGATCGTCGCCGGGTCGAACGCGTCCCACGGGCACGTCATGGAGCGGAGTGTAGGTCTTGAATCGAGTCGACGGGCCTGACGAATTCGCTCGCAACGCTGTCGATTCTGGTCGACGAAAACCGGAAATCTTTCGGTCAGGCGCAGTCCGGTTTCGTTTGGAAATCGAACGGGGTGCATGTTCGATTCCTTTCCGTTCATGGAGCGGTTTCTCGACACCATCCTGTCCTTCCCGACGGTGCCGTTGACGGTGCTCCTGGGGATCGTCATCGGGTACTGGATCTTCGCGCTCGTGACGGGCGCGACGTTCGACGGTGCCGATGCTGCGACGGGTGCAGTGAAGGGCGCGGCTGATGCTGCGACCGGAGCCGTGAAGGGTGCCGCTGACGCCGCGGTCGGAGCCATCAAGGGCGCGGGCGAAGTCGCCGGTGCACACGGTCACTCCGATCACGACCACGACATGGGCGAGGGCGGAGTGCTCTCGGTGCTCGGTCTCGCCAAAGTGCCGGTGACGATCACGCTCAGCACCATGCTCCTCGTCGCGTGGATCGCGTGCGCCGCGATGATGCTCACCGTCTCTCCGGCCGGAGCGATCATCCAGGGTGCGCTGCTCGCCGGCTCACTCGTCGCCGGGCTCATCGGCGCCGCGATCTTCTTGCGACCGCTCGGCAAGGCGCTCGATGCCGCGAAGCCGGCACACAGTCGCGATTCAGTTGGTCAGATCTGCACCGTCACCAGCGGCAAGGTCGATGCGTCGTTCGGAACGGCGCACGTGGAAGACGGCGGGGCGGGGCTCAACGTGCACGTGGTGTGCGCGAAGCCGAACACGCTGAAGAAGGGCGATCGCGCGATCCTCGTCGACTTCGACAGCACGAAGAACGTCTACGAAATCGATCCGATCGACTGGCTCCTGCCGGAAGAAATCGAAGCGCTGAACGACCCGACGCGGGCGGCGCAGGTCATCTCCAGTCGGGTACGACGTAAGTGAAGGCATAGGGGGAAGCACACATGGAACCGACTCTCGTTCTCGTCATCGCCGGCATCGGCATCGGTCTGTTGTTCTTGATCGGCTTCGCCATGCTGCTCGCGCGTTTCTACCGGCAGGTGCAGCAGGGCCAGGTGTTGATCGTCAACACCATGAAGAGCGAGCCCAAGGTCTCGTTCACCGGCGCCGTCGTCATTCCCATCATCCACCGCGCTGAGGTGATGGACATCTCGCTGAAGACCATCGAGATCGATCGCCGCGGCAAGCAGGGCCTCATCTGCGCGGACAACATTCGCGCCGACATCAAGGTCAGCTTCTTCGTGCGCGTGAACAAGACGGTCGACTCGGTCCTGAAGGTGGCCGGCGCGGTCGGCTGCGCGCGCGCCAGTGATCAGGTGACGCTCAACGAGCTCTTCGAGGCCAAGTTCTCCGAGGGCTTGAAGACCGTCGGCAAGCGCCTCAACTTCGAAGACCTCTACAAGGAGCGCGAGGTCTTCAAGGACCAGATCGTCCACGTCATCGGCAAGGACCTGAACGGCTACATGCTCGAAGACGCCGCCATCGACTTCCTCGAGCAGACGCCGCTCGAGATGCTCGACCGCGAGAACATTCTCGACGCGCAGGGCATCCGGAAGATCACCGAGCTCACGACGATTCAGAACGTGCTCACCAACGACTTCCGTCAGGACGAGCGCAAGAAGATCACCAAGCAGAACGTCGAAGCCGACGAAGCGGTGTTCGCGCTCGAGCGTCAGCGCGCCGAAGCGGCCGCGAAGCAGAAGCGTGAGATCGAGACCATTCAGGCCCGCGAGCAGGCCGAGACCGATCGCATTCGCCAGGAAGAGCACCTGAAGGCCGAACTCGCTCGCGTTCGCGCCGAGGAAGAGCTGCAGATCAACGAACAGAACAAGGCGCGTCAGGTCGAAGTCGCCGGCAAGAACCGCGAGCGCGTGGTCGGCATCGAGACCGAGCGCGTCGCGAAGGACCGCGCGTTGGAAGCGATCTCTCGCGAGCGTGAAGTCGAGCTGCAGCGCATCGGCAAGGAAAAGGCCCTCGAGACCGAGCGCAAGGCCATCGCCGACGTGGTGAGCACGCGCATCGCCGTCGAGAAGAAGGTGGCGACCGAAGAAGAGAACATCAAGCAGCTCCGCCTCGTCGCCGACGCGCAGCGCCGCAAGGAAGCCGCGGTCATCGACGCCGAAGCGCGCGCCGCTCAAGCCAGTGTGGAACGCGTGAAGGCCGCCGAAGCGAGCGAAGAGGTCGCCAAGCACGAAGCGAAGCAGCGCCTCATCAGCGCCGAAGCTTCACTCGAAGCGGCCGACAAAGAAGCGCGCGCCAAGATCCGCCTCGCCGAAGGTCTGCAGGCCGAGTCGGCCGCCGAAGGTCTCGCGCAGGCTCGCGTGCTCGAAGCGCAGGCGCTGGCGAACGAGAAGCAGGGTCTGGCTCAAGTGCGCGTGCGTGAAGCCGACGCGGTGGCGACCGAGAAGACCGGTCAGGCCAACGCCAACGTGCTCAAGCAGCGACTGCTCGCCGAAGCCGAAGGTGAACAGAGCAAGGGCTTCGCGCACGCCAAGGTGCTCGAGGCTGAAGCGAACGCCACGCAGATGAAGGGCGTCGCCGACGCCGAAGCGTCGAAGGCGAAGGTGCTCGCCGAGGCCATGGGCGTGCAGGAAAAGCTCCTCGCCGAAGCGAAGGGTCTTTCTGAAAAGGCCAAGGCCATGCAGCAGCTGCAGGGCGCGACCAAGGAGCACGAAGAGTTCCGCATGCGGCTCGAGAAGGAGCGCGCGGTGGAAATGGAAACGCTCCACGTGCGCAAGGACATCGCGGCCAGCCAGGCCGAGGTGCTCGCCAAGTCGCTCGCCAGCGCGAAGATCAACATCGTCGGAGGCGACGGCGCCTTCTTCGATCAGTTCGTTCGCGCCGTGTCGCTCTCGCACAGCATCGAGGCCACCGCGACCAGCACCGACACCGCGAAGACGCTGCTCAAGAGCTACCTCGACGGCACGCGCGATCTCCCGCAGGACATCAAGGACGTGCTCTCACGACCCGGTCTCCCGCAAGACGCACAGAACGTCGCCGCCGCCGCGCTGATGGCGAAGATGTCGAAGGCCGAGAAGAAGTAAGCCGACATGGCAGAGGACAACGCTGCCCTCGCCGGGGGGAGCTACGAGGTCATCAGGACTCGGCTCCTCGGCACGGCGAAGACGCTGGGCGAGAAGACCGCCGCGCTCAACACGCGGCGTCGCAACGAGTTCGGTGGCCAGGAGCTGGTGGTCATCGGCACCGAGCGTGTGCGCACGGAACACAGCTGCGTGCCGCGCGACATGGTGGCGGTCGGCAAGCACCTGCTGCTCGGCTTCAACGTCTTCATGGGGCTCAAGCAGGACCGCTCCGTCGGTGACGTGTTCACGCTGCTCAAGTTCGCGCGCACCGAAAATGGGGCGTTCGATTTCGGCGAGCTGCCGAAGAGCGAAGGGGGCGGCTTCCTCGAAGATCGCCGCTTCGTGAAGGACTTCGAAGAGGTCTTCCGCTTCTACAAGGACGCGCGGCTCAACCACCTCGAGAAGACCGAAGCGCGGCTGCTGGCGACTTTCAAGACCGGCCACACGCTGCGCGACGTGAAGGTGCTGCGCTTCGGAGTCGACACCAGCGATCGGCTCACCTACCTCGACAACCGCGGCGAGCCCGACTCGCTCCACGCTCCGACGCACGACTTCGAATACACGAAGGCGACGCGAGAGAACTTCGTGCTCGGGCGCCACCCGCACGTGAACGTGCTCGACGAGGTATTCATCGAGACGGTGGGCGGCGATCTCACCATCAAGGTCGAGAACAACACCGAGACGGGGCAGGGCATCTATTCGGAGCCGGTCGACGAAGCGCAGCAGTCGCTCGACGACGCCGAGTTCCACTACGTGAAGATCGGCGCGCTGATCCTCATGAAGGTGTTGCCGTTCCGCGAAGACGCCTATCGCTACCTCGTCTTCAACACCCGCACCCGCCAGGTGACGCGCGCCGACGCGATCGGTCAGTCGTGCGTGTCGCTGCCCGAAGATCAGGGCGTGATCTTTCCCGGCGGCTTCGTGCTGCAGACCGGCGAGGCCAAGGTCTTCGAGCAGGACGTCGGCGGTCTCGCCTTCCAGCGCAAGATTCAGTCGCCCAACGGCGAAGACGTGCTCTACGTCTTCTTCGAGCGCGAGCAGGGCAAGTACGTGCTGTTTCCGTACAACCTGGTGCGGAAGGAAATCGCCGCGCCGATCACCTGTCACGGCTGGTCGGTGTTTCCCGACGGGCAGATGGTGGTGTTCAAGACCACCAACGACGAGCCCACCCGCGTTCACCCCATGCAGATCTGGCAGACGCCGTTCGTGTCGGCCGAGTTCGCGGCGGCGGCTCCGATGCCGCAGAGCGAGCTGGGGAAACTGGGCAACGCCGAGCTGGTGCGCGGAATCTCGGAGACGCTGACGCTGGTGCGGCTGGCCGAAGCGCAGCAGGTCACGCGTCGCAGCTACGAGGCGCTGATCGCCGCCTGTACTCGCGTGAGCGATCAGTTCCACTGGTTGGGCGGCAAAGAGATCGCGCTCCTGCCGCTGATTCAGGAACTGAAGAAGAACGGCGAGCTGATCATCGACGAGTTCGAGAAGGTGCTCTCGATGCAGCGGCGCGCGCGAGAGGCGCTCGACGCCGCGCAGAAGGTGCAGGGTGAACTGCTCGGCAAGATCATCTCCGACGAGTTCAACACCACCGACGCCTTCATGGACTCGCTGGGCGCACTGCGAAAGCAGCTGGGCGCGCTGATCACCGTGAAGGACATTCGCTACATCGAACTCGCGAAGGTCGAGGCGATGGAAGGCGAGGTGAAGACCGCCTTCGACGAGCTCAGCAAACGGTGCGTGCAGTTCCTGCTGACGCCGAAGGCCTTCGAGCCGCTCCACGCCGGAGTGCAGCAGGTCGAGGCGCAGACCGCGAAGGTCGCGAAGACCACCGAGCTCGCTCCGCTGGTGACCGAAGTCGAGCGGCTGAGCACGGGCCTGACCCTGCTCGGAGAAGTGGTAGGTGGTCTCAACGCCGGAGACCCCACCGAGAAGGCGAAGATCCTCGAAGACATCTCCGAGGTGTTCAGCAAGCTCAACCGCGTTCGCGCCACCGTGCAGGCGAAGAAGAAGGAACTGCTCGGCACCGAAAAGCGCGGCGAGTTCGCGTCGCAGTTCAAGTTGTTCGCGCAGAGCATCGACTCCGCGCTCTCGCTCGCCGATTCACCCGAGAAGTGTGACGAGCAGCTGTCGCGCCTTACGTTGCAGCTCGAAGAGATGGAAGGGCGCTTCAGCGACTTCGACGAATTCGCTGGAGAACTCACGACGCGCCGCGAGGAACTGCTCGAGGCGTTCGGCAAGCGCAAGCAGGTGCTGGTCGACGAGCGCAACCGCCGAGCGCAGAACCTCTTCGACGCGGCTGATCGCATTCTGCAGTCGGTCAATCGCCGAGCGGCTTCGTTCGCCAACGACGACGAACTCAACACGTACTTCGCCGCTGATCCGATGATCCAGAAGCTGCGCGCGTTGACGGCGCAGTTGTTGGAGCTGAAGGACTCAGTGCGCGCCGACGAGCTCGACGCGCGGCTCAAGACCGGAAAACAGGAAGCGTTGCGGCAGCTGCGCGATCGCAAGGATCTCTTCGAGGGTGGAGCGGCGGTGGTGAAGCTCGGCCCCTACCGCTTCAACGTGAACACGCAGCCGCTCGAAGCGACCGTCATTCCGCGCGACGACGGGCTCCATCTGCAGCTCTCGGGGAGCGACTACCTCGAGCGGCTCGCCGACCCCGACATCGACGCCGCGCGCGCGTATTGGGACCAGAACCTGCCGTCGGAATCGCCCGAGGTGTATCGCGGAGAGTTCCTCGCGTACTCGATCCTCAAGGCGGCCGAAGCGGGCGAGAAGGGCCTCTCGATTCAGGCGCTGCAGGACGCGACTCGAAACGAAAAGGGGCTGCTGGCCATCGCGCGTGACTGGGCGCAGCAGCGACTCGACGATGGGTACGAGCGCGGCGTGCACGACGCCGACGCAGCGTTGATCCTCGAGCAGTTGCTCGCGGTGTACGCCGGCGCCGATCTGCTCCGCTTCCCCGCGTGGCCGCGCGCGGTGGCGACGTTGTTCTGGGCGTCATGGCGCGACGAGAACCAGAAGGCCGCCTTCCATCGCCGTGCCGGCAGCATGGGCCGGTTGCGCGCGCGGTACCCGGGCACTCCGGCGCTCGACACCGTCACGCAGGAACTGCTCCCGTCGCTCAAGATCTTCCTCGAGACCGCGCGGCTCACGGTGAGCGCCGGTGAACAGCTGATCGCCGCGCGCTACCTCGCCGAAGAGCTCGCGCAGGAACCGCTGCGCTTCGTGGTGTCGGGAGACGCGGTCGCGCTGCGAGACGATCTCTTCGCCGCGCTCGACCTCGGGTCACAGCGCCTGGTGTTCGAAGACGATCTGCGCTCGCTCGAAGGCGACTTCCCCGCGCGCTTCCGTCTCGCGCGCGAATGGTTGGAAGCCCACGCCAAGCGCGCCGGCCCTCGCGCCGCGGTCTTCACCAGCTGCGTGCCCGAGACCGCCGCCTTGATCGCGGTCGACGAGAAGTCGGTCTCGCGCGACGTCAGCTCGGCGCTGTTGTCGTTCGAGGTGAAGGGCCTGCTCGGTCAGCACCCGCGCGTGGTGCAGCAGAAGCTCGGCGTGCGGCTCGATGAACTCGAACAGCGCATGACGTGGTTCCGCGAAGAGCGCACACCCGCCTGGCAGAAATACCGCGCCAAGGTGCGCTCGCTGCTCGAGGCCGTGCGCGTGAAGCTGCGTCTCGAAGAGCTGAAGCCGAAGGTGCTCTCGAGCTTCGTGCGCAACCGGCTCATCGACGAGGTCTACCTGCCGCTCATCGGCGCGAACCTCGCGAAGCAGCTCGGCGTGGCGGGCGAGAACAAGCGCACCGATCGCATGGGCTTGCTGTTGCTGGTCTCGCCTCCCGGCTACGGCAAGACGACGCTGATGGAATACGTCGCCAGCCGGCTCGGCCTCACCTTCGTGAAGGTGAACGGCCCGGCGCTCGGCCACGACGTCACCAGCGTCGACCCGACCGAGGCTCCGAACGCCACCGCGCGGCAGGAAGTCGATCGCATCAACTTCGCGTTCGAGCTCGGCAACAACGTGATGCTGTACCTCGACGACATTCAGCACACGAACCCCGAGCTGCTGCAGAAGTTCATTTCGCTGTGCGACGCGACGCGAAAGGTCGAGGGCGTCTGGAACGGCCGCACCCGCACCTACGACCTGCGCGGCAAGAAGTTCTGCGTGGTGATGGCCGGCAACCCGTACACCGAGTCAGGCGAGCGCTTCCGCATTCCCGACATGCTCGCCAACCGCGCCGACACCTACAACCTGGGCGACATCCTCGGAGGGAAGCAGGACCTCTTCGCCTTGAGCTATCTCGAGAACGCTCTGAGCGCGAACGCCGTCACCGCGCCGCTGCTCACGCGCTCGACGGCTGATCTCCACCGCGTGCTCAGCATGGCGCAGGGCGGGGCGATCTCCGTGAACGAGATGGAGCACGGGTACTCGGCGGCAGAGTTGAACGAGATCGTCGAGGTGACGCGCCGCTTCGCCTACGTGCAGAAGACGCTGCTCGCCGTGAATCAGGAGTACATCAAGAGCGCGTCGCAGGACGATCGCTTCCGCACCGAGCCTCCGTTCAAGTTGCAGGGCAGCTACCGAAACATGGGCAAGCTCGCCGAGAAGATCGTCTCGGCGATGACCGACACCGAGCTGGAAGCGCTGCTCGACGCGCACTACTCGAGCGAATCGCAGACGCTGACCACCGCGGCCGAGCAGAACCTGCTCAAGCTGGGGGAGCTGCGCGCGCGCCAGACGCCCGAGCAGAAGACGCGGTGGGACGAGATCAAACGCGGCTTCAAGCGCGTGCAGGTGCAGGGCGGCAGCGAAGATGATCCCGTCGTTCGCGTGACGGGCAGCATCGCCGCGCTCGGTGAAGAACTCGGTCAGCTGAAGGACGTCGTGCTGCAGGCGTCGTCGTCGGGTGACAAGGGCGAGACGATCGCGAAGCTCGACGCGAGCACCATCGCGCCCAAGCTCGACGCGCTGCTCACCAGCATGCAGAAGCCGCGACCGCCCGCGGTCGATCTCGGACCCAAGCTCGATGCGCTGCGCGACGCGGTGAACAAGCTGGCGACGCTCACGCCGCAAGCTGCTCCGGTCGCCGTCGCCGCCCCGCCGCAGATGGATCCGGGGCCCGTGCTCGAGAAGCTCACCGAAGCCGTCGCGCAAAGGCCGGCGCCGGTCGCACCGGTCGTCGCTCCGGCTCCGCAGATCGATCTCGGCCCCGTGCTCCAACAGCTCGCGCAGAACGCGAAGCTCCAGGCGCAGTCGAGTGAGAACGAAGGTCACTTCCGCGAGGAAATGGCTCAGCAGTTGCTGCTCATTCAGGAACGACTGAGCGAGCTCGCCTTGTCCGCGCGCACCGTGCTGCAGGGCGATTCAGAAGGCAGCGTGAAGGCCATGACGGTGTGGAACATGACGAAGGAAGCGCTCGAGCTGTTGAAGGCGCTCCCCTCGCGCGGGCGCAAACCACGCAAGACGTGATCACCGAGCAGGCGCGAGCGACGGCCCCGAAGGCCGCAATCTTCCGAGCGCACGGAAGATCGGCCAGAGGTGCAGCGCGGCGTTGCGCGCCCAGATCGTCGCCGCGCTTTTGGGGATCAACAGCGACGCGACGCTCGACATGCCCCGCGTGCGCGGGTCGGTCGTCTTGCGGTGCTCTCGCTCGTAGTGGGTGAGCGCGTCGCTGAGCGAACGGTCCTGCAGTGAGCGCGCGAGCTGCCACGCTCCGCGAATCGCGAGCGACGAGCCGCCACCGAACAGCGACACGCACGACGCCGCGTCACCGAGTAGCGCCACGCGACCGCGCGACCACTTCGGCAGCGACACCCGACTGACCGAGTCGAAGTACAGCTCGTCGGTCTCCCGGATCGCCTTCAAGATCTCCGGAACCCGCCAGCCGTCGTTCGCGAAGGTTCGCTCGATGAAGGACCGTTGCTGCGACTCGTCGCGCACGTCGAAGGTGACCTGCGGCGACCAGAAGATGAACGCCGCCATCGCGCGCGAACGGGAAGGGTGCAGCGTGAGCGAGCGACCCGGCGCGTTGAACATCACGATGTCGTGGCCTTCGTCGCCCGCAGGCAGGGGAAGCGTGGCGACGTACAGCCCCTGGTGATTGATGAACTGCGCCTCGTCTCCGAAGAGGAGCTTGCGAACACCCGAATGCAGCCCGTCGGCGCCCACCACCAGCTCGAAGCGATCGCTCTTGCCGCTGGCGAAACCGACACTCACGCCGTCGTCGTCCTGTGCGAGCGAGGTGAGGTGATCTCCGAAGACGAACGACGCACGTTCGCGGGCTGCGTCTTCGAGCACTCGAGCCAGATCTCCACGTGGCAGCTCGACGTCACGGCTGCGGCGAGCGCTGGCGATCGACGAGGTATCGACGCGAACGGCCTCGCGCCCGCGTGCGTCGACGAAGCGCATGCCGCTCACCCGCGTCGCGGCGTCGCGGAGCCTGCCCATCACGCCCATCGCCTCGACGATTTCCACCGCGGGCCCTTCGACGTCGACCGGCGCTCCGCTCGAGCGCTGCGTCTGGCTTCGCTCGACCACCGTGACCTCGTGCCCGGAGTTTCCGAGCCACCACGCGAGGGTACAGCCGCCAATTCCTGCTCCTGAGATGAGGACTTTCATGACGTGCTCCATTCTGACCGGTGGTCAGATTTCAACGTAACGACTTGACCCGTGGTCAGTCAAGGCAGACCATGTGGCATGGCCGATACGCGCGCGCAGATCCTCGAGATCGCTGGTCAGGAGTTCTCGCGGCGAGGCTACGTGGCGACCTCGGTGCAGCGCATCGCGGCACGCCTCGGCCTCACCAAGACCGCCGTGCTGTACCACTTCCCCGAGAAGGCCGACCTGCTCTACGCCATCGCCGAGCCGCTGCTCGAGCAGCTGGAAGGCGTCGTGGCCCGCGCCGAGAAGGAACCGCACGCCACTGCACGGTGGACGATCATCGAAGGCGTGCTCGACGCCACCATCGAGCACCGCGAGCTGTTGCGCATGAGCCTCAAGGATCTGGCCCTCTCGGCCGCGACCTTCGATCGCTACCGCGACGCCATGCTGCGCGCCAACGAGCTGGTCGCGGGAACGCGCCCCTCGTTCTCGACCCGGGTTCGTTCGGCCCAGGCCCTCGCGGCCATCGGCGACCCCGTGGTGCTCTACGCCGACGACGACCTCGCGACGCTGCGAAAAGAAGTGCTCGAGGGCGTGCATCTGTTGCTGGCGGGTGCTCCGAGGCCCGAGCGTCGACGCGGCCGCAAGCCGTCGCTGAGCGCCGAAGAGCTCGCCCAGGCCCGCGCGCTCGCCGCCGAGGGCCTTCCGGTCGATCAGATCGCCCGAAGACTCGGCGTCTCACGTGCCACGGCGTATCGGTATATTTGAGACAGTATTGAGACTATTTGAGACGGCCACGCGCGAGCTAGAACTCACCCATGTCGCTTCGCGTTCTGTTTGCCGCGTTCATCGTCTCCGCGTGGTTGGGTTGTCAGTGTGGGCCGACGGGCAACCCCTGCGCGGCGCTCAAGTGTGCTCCCGGCCTGGTGTGTGACCCCGACTCGGTGCGCTGCGTCGACCCGAACGCTCGAGACGGAGGAAGCGGCGGTGGAGAGCAGGACGCCGGTGTCGACGCGGGCGTGTGCACCATGTCGTGCTCGGGTTCGACGCCGGTGTGCGACCCCGCGAGCAACAGCTGCAAGATCTGCACGGACAGCGCGGGCTGCAGCGGCGCAACTCCGGTTTGTCAGACCATCTCGAACGGCGGTCTCGGCAAGTGCGTGGTGTGCACCGTCGATCGAGGCTGCGCCGAAGGCAGCGCGCGGCCCGCGTGTGACCCGACCGTGTTTCCCAACGGCGCGTGCGTGCCGTGCGTGAAGGGTGACGACTGCCCGGTGCCGGGCAGCGCGTGTGATCTCAACACCAACACCTGCATTCCCGGCGGAGTCGATTCCGGCGCGGGTCTGCCGGTCTTCGACGACGCGGGCATGACCACCCGCTGTCTGCCGATCGACGCCGGCACGACGCAGTGCACGACCGAATGCCAGAAGGGCTACGAGTGCATCAGCGGCCAGTGCAAGCTGCGTGGCTCGAGCGGCCCGGTGCAGGTGACCTTGCGCTTCAATCAGCCCGAAGATCTCGATCTTCACGTCGTCGAGCCGCTCTCCGACGCAGGCACCTGCGAGATCTATTACGCGCAGCCCGGCAACACGCCGCCCCCGCCGTTCCCGCTGCCGTTCCCGATTCCGAACTGCGGCGCGAGGGGCTGGCTCGATCTCGATTCGAACGCCGCCTGCCGCATCGACAACGTCGACGTCGAGAACGTCATCTACTCACCGGGCACCTTCGCGCCGCGCGGCGAGTACATCGTGCGCGTCGTCTACTACCAGGGCTGCAGCGCGACGGGCCCGATCCCCTACGAGGTCGAGGTGCGCGCCAACGGCCAGACACGTTTCTATTGCGGGCAATTCCAGCCGGGGACTTCGAACGGCGGCAATCAAGGCGCAGGCACCGAGATCACGCGCTTCCGAATTCCATGACCGTCAACAACCTGCCGGACGACGAGAACCCGTCACGCGACGCGAGCCCGAACACCATCGCGACGTTGACGCGCGAGCTGGTCGAAGCCCCGCGCACCGCCCGAGCGCTCGCCGGAGGTTGGGGCTTTTCACACGCCGGCTGCACCACTGGCACGCGCGTGCGCATGCTGGCGTTCTCGGGCGTCGAGCTCGCTGAAGATCTGCTGCCCGGCATGACCTCGCGCGAGTTCGACTTCGATCTCGCGGTGCCCAACGAGCAGCCCGGCCCGTTGTTTCGCGTTCTCGCGGGAACCTCGTTCGGAGATCTCAACCGCGCGTTGCACCCGTGGACGGTGTTGAACCAACCCGGCTTCGCCGAGCTCACCTTCGGCGGCGTGATGAGCGTCGGAGGTCACGGCAGCGGCTTGAAGCGCGGCAACATCGCCTCTCAGGTGAGATCGATGGATCTGCTCACCGTGCCGGTGCGTGGCTCGGTGAAGCTGGTGCGCCTCGAGCCCGCGCCGCTCACCGACCCGGTGGCGTTCAAGGCTCGCTTCGGTCCTGACCCCTCGAAGGCCGAGCTGATCGTCGACGCTGCGCTCTTCAACGCCGCGAAGGTGAGCTTCGGCAGCATGGGCGTGCTGCACAGCGCGGTGATCGACACGCGACCGGCGTATCGGCTCAACGAAGATCGCGACGTGCGCGATCTCTGGCACGACTGGGACAAGATCGAAGCGCAGGTGCGCGACCCGAACGTCGCGGCGGTGCACTTGTGGGTGAACCCGTATCGCGTGGGCAGCGACTACAAGGCGCTGCAGTCGACCTACCGACGCAGCCTCGACATGCAACGCAACGAGCGAGGCTGGGGCATTCGCGAGGCTGACGCTCCGTTCACGCGCTACATCACCACCGGCATCGCGAAGGAGTTGCCGTACATCATGCCCTTCGCGCTCGAGTTCTCGTTCGGAGCGCTCGCGGCCGATGTCGTTCTCCCCAGCCCCGAAGCGCAGGACTTCGGCCCGCCCAACAAGATGCGCGTGAGCGCGTCGTCGATCTCGTTTCCGTCCGAAGGGCTGCGCGCCACGGTCGAGGCGCTGCTCAACCACTTCCACCAGACGTTCCCGAAGAATCTGGTCTCGAGCTTGATCGGCATTCGCTGGGTGAAGGCGTCAGACGCGCCGCTCGCTCCGCAGATCGGTCGTGACAGCGTGATGATCGAAGTGCCGGTGCTCAACGGCACCGCGAACCAGAGCGAGACGCTGCAGAAATACGTCGAGTTCGCGATCACCAAACTGCGCGGCCGGCCGCACTGGGGCCAGCGGTTGTGGATGACGAAGGAACAGCTCCGCGCGATCTACGGCCAAGACAACGTGCAGCAGTTCATCGACGCGCGTCGGCGGCTCGATCCGCTGGGTGTGTTCGACAACTCGCTCACGCGTGAACTCGGGCTGTAACTCGCGTGTGCCGCACGGTGTGAAGTTGTGCGCACTGTTCAGACTTTGTCGGGTCGGTTGCGCGCGTTCGTATTTGTAAGGTCCGCAAAACTTCATCGGGAATTCGGGAGGGAGGAACGATGAGTGACGAACAGCAGAAGAGTTCGAAGTTGCCGTGGTTCTTGTGGGTGCTCACGCTCGCCGGAGCGCTCGCCGCGGCGTGGTGGGCCTGGCAGCGACTCGAGGCGCTCACGCAGAACCAGAAAGAAGCGGTCGACGCGGTGAGCGTGGCGACCAAACGCGCGTCGGACTGCGAGGCGAAGTTGCCTCCGCTCGAAGCGCAGATCACCGCGCTCACCACCGAGCGCGACGAGCTCAACAGCAAGGCGTCGCAGCTCACCAACACGCTCGTGCAGCGCGAGGAAGAATTGGCGCGCCTCACCGCGACGTCGAAGTCGCTCGAAGACAAGCTGGCCGCGGAGATCAAACGCGGCGACGTGAAGGTCACGCAGAGCGAGGGCCGCATTCAGGTCGATCTGCTCGACAAGGTGCTCTTCGACTCGGCGCAGGCCGAGGTCTCTCCTCGCGGTGAAGAAGTGCTCACGCGACTGGGCGGAATTCTGCAGGGCATCGAAGATCGACAGATTCAGATCTCCGGTCACACCGACGACGCGCCCATCACGCTGCCCGATCTCAAGGCGAAGTTCGCCACCAACTGGGAACTCTCGACGGCGCGCGCGGTGAACGTGGTGCGATTCTTGTCGGAAAAAGCGCAGGTGAAGCCGGGCCGACTGGTGGCCGCCGGCTACGGCCCGTATCGACCGATCGCCACCAACGCCACGCCGAAGGGCCGGGCGGCGAATCGACGCATCGAGGTGCTGCTCCTGCCGCCGATCGAGACGAAAAAGGTCTCGCCGCCTCCTGCTCCCGCTCCGGCTCCGGAGAAGAAATGAGCTCGCTGACGGCACCGGGAGAGATGACGGTGCTGGGCGGGCGCTACCGGCTGCTCCAGCGGTTGGGGCAGGGCGGTCACGCCGAGGTGTTCCTCGCCGAGCAGCTGTCGCTGGAGCGCAAGGTCGCGCTCAAGGTGATCACGCGACGTGGGCCGCGCGAGCCCGAGGCCGACGCGCGCTTCAAGCGTGAGGCGTTGATTCACTCCTCAATCGAGCACCCGTCGGTGGTGCGCATTCTCGACTTCGAGACCGACGGCCCTGAGGGCACGGTGGTGGTGCTCGAGTACGTCGATGGTCGACGGCTCGACGAAGTCATCACCTCGCGAGGAGTGATTCCTCCCGTCGACGCGTGGAAGTTGCTCGTGCAGCTGGCTGAAGGCCTCGCCGCGATTCACGCCAAGGGCGTGGTGCATCGCGACTTCAAGGCCGAGAACGTGATGATCACCGCCGGCTCCGACGGTCAGCAGGCGCGCATTCTCGACTTCGGCCTCGCGCGGCTGTTCGACGCTGATCTTCTGGTGGGCGACGGGCGATCGTTCGTTTCGTCGAGCGGAATGGTGGCCGGCACGCCCGCGTACCTCGCACCCGAGCAACTGCGCGGCCTGCCCGCAGACCCGCGCAGCGACGTCTACGCCTTCGGAGTGGTCGCCCACTTCATGCTCCGCGGCACGCTTCCGTTCGGCGGGCCCGAGATCTCCGACTACGTGAAGCAGCACACCGAGCAGCAGCCGCCTCCGCTTCCATCCGACATTCCGCAGGGCCTTCGCGACTTCGTCGAGCGCTGCATGTCGAAGGAAGCGGCGAAGCGGCCAGCCGACGGTGGTGCCCTGGCTCGGGAGCTGACCGATCTGACGCCGTTGCTCAAGACCCTCACCACGCAGGCGCTCGCGAAGAAGAAGGCCGCCCGTGGCCCGAGGCGGTGGCCGTTGGTTTTGTTTTCGCTGCTGGTGATGGCGGCTCCGTTCGTGGCGATCGAGCGGTTGTGGGAACCGGGCGGTCAGGCGAAGTGGTTGCTGATCGCCGGCAAACCCGAGCTCGCGCTCGAGCGACTCGGAAACGGTTCAGATCATCCCGAGTTGCGCGCTCTGGCGCTGCACGCGCTCGGTCGCGCAGACGAATTGAAGGCGTTGCTCGACGCGCAGTGCGTGCCGATCGCCGCCGCGCTCGAGCCTGCTGATCGCGCGAAGTTGGGCATCTCGCTCACCACCTGCCACTGACGCCGGGGAACCCGCACGGCGGAGCTGGTGTCGGCTGCGCCGTGAACTCCCAACACGTGGTGCGAATCTGGTGGGGCGAGCGGCTCCTCGATCAACGCGTGTGCGCGGCGGGAACACAGCTCGCGCTCGATTCGAATCTGCGCGCTGAGTGGCTCACTGCCGAGCGTCCCGAGCGCGTGGCCGCCGACCCGTGGTCGCAGTTCAAGGACTTCGCGGTGCCGCTGGCGATGATCGCGATGCTCGTGGGCGCGCTGGTGATGGCCGTGGTGCCGACCCACGAGTCGTACTGGTACGACGGCGGAACGTCGCTCGCGCTCGACGACGGGTCTGGCGGCGCGGCGAAGGTCGGTCGTGCGACGACGCCGGTGCAGGTCGCCTCGGGCCAACGCAGCCAGCACGGTGAAGCGCGCGTGGCTCGCGAGCGCGAGGCGATCCTCTCATCTGATACGCCGCCGACGCAGGACGCACCGCCGGTCGCGCCGAAGGACGCGGCGAAGAAGCTGGTCGATGAGCTCTTCGCGGGCGTCGGTGAGATCGCGAAGAAGTCGCCTCAGCTCGACGCGGCGCTCGGCTCACTCGCGGTGGGTACGACGTTCGCTTCGAGCGGTTCTGGTTTCGAGCTCCGCGGAGACTCGGGAGGCTCGTTCGGCCCCGTGAAGGTGGCGGCGGTCGGCATCGGGGGCATCGGCCCGCTGACCACGCGCGGTCGCGGCGGAGGTGAAGCGGCGTACGGCTCGGGAGTCGGCCTGATCGCCGGCCGCAAGAGTCAGATCATCGTCGACATCATCGCGCAGCCGGTGGTGATCGGCGGGCTCGACAAGGAGCTCATCTCGAAGGTGATGAAGCTGCACGGCAGCGAGATCCGCTACTGCTACGAGAACGCGCTGCTGGGCGACCCTGAATTGGAAGGGCGACTCGCGGTGCGCTTCGTGATCGCCGAAAACGGGACCGTGGCGATCGCCGAGGTGACCGATTCGCTCGGCAACTCAGCGCTCGACGACTGCATCACGTCACGCCTGCGTCGCTGGCACTTTCCGTCGACGCCGGGCGGCGGCGTGGTGGTCGTGAACTATCCGTGGCAGTTCTCGCACGGGCACTGATCACGCGGAAAACACGAAAGCCCCCGGATTTCTCCGGAGGCTTCGTGGTGCTGCATGGAGCGGGAAAAGAGATTTGAACTCTCGACCCTCGCCTTGGCAAGGCGATGCTCTACCGCTGAGCTATTCCCGCGTATTGGTGCTGTGAACGACTGGAAAAACCGACGCGTCTCGTACCTGTGGCCTGACAGACCGTCAAGCCGTTTTCGCTGCTGCCGGTGCACTCCGCTGTCCGAGGCGGGCCAAAAACGCCTGGAAGTAGACGCCGGCGCTCCAAACGCTGAACGCGGTGGAGAAATAGAGGAGTGCCTTGCCGATGACGTTGAAATTGATGTCGTACCAGCCGGTCACGAGGAAGACCGGGTGCGTGTAGTGGACGCAGAGCGCGATGATGCCCACCAGCTGCAGCGCGGTCTTCCACTTGCCTTCCTGACCGGCGGCGATGACGAGGCCTTCGCTCGCGGCGACCTGCCGCAGCCCGGTCACGATGAACTCGCGTGACAGCAGGACGATCACGATCCACGCGGGAATGCGGCCCAGGCGCACCATCATCACCATCGCCGCCGCGACGATCAGCTTGTCGGCGAGAGGGTCGAGCAGCTTCCCGGTCACGGTGATCATGTTCCACCGGCGCGCGAGGAAGCCGTCGATGACGTCGGTGACGGCGGCGAGCGTGAAGACGGCTCCGGCGAGCACCGAGAACCACGGGTCGCCGTCGTAGAGCAGCCACACGAAGAGCGGGATCACCACGATCCGCCCGAGCGTGAGCATGTTGGGGAGGTTCCAGAATTCCTGCAGCAGCACCGAGCGCGGGCGATTGCGTCGCGCCAGCCGCTTCGCTTCCTTCTTGGCGAGCTTCTCTTCCTTGCGCCGAACCTTCTCTTCCCGCTTCTTCAAGCGGGCTTCCATCTTGCGCAGTTTCTTGAGCTCGCGTTCGGAAGCCATGTCACTACGCCCTCTCGGAGGGAGTGCCGAGCAGGGCGTACCCTTCGCCCGTCAGCTCGACCGCACCGCGCCCACCAAAGCCCATCAGCCGCGGCGTCACGCGCCCGAACCAACCGACCATGCGCGCCACCGGCACCACCAGCGGAGCGCCCACCGGAATCGGCATCGCGCGCAGCGTGCCGTCGAGCTGCAGCAAGATGCGACCGGTGCCCTTCAGGTGCGCCAGCTCGAGCGCCTGGGCGTCGTTCGACAGCTTCCCGTTCTCGTAGGAGATTGGCTCTTCGAACGCGAAGACCAGCTCCTCGCGCACGTAGGCGCCGTCGTCGTCGATGTTCACGCCGTTTTGATCGGTGAGATCGACCGCGTGGAACTTCGAGCGGCCCGGCTCGAGGTACACCACGCCGTTGCCCGTCACGCGCTGCAGCTGATTGGGGCCCACGCCGAACGGCTCAGACGTGGGGCGGCCACGACGACGGCGGTGCTCGGGGTTGACGTTGATGCTGCCCACGACCGCGATCAACCCGCCCATGCGCATCAGCATTTCGCCGGCGATGGTGACGGCGAGGCCGTCGATGCTGAGGTGGAAGGGGCCGGCGTTCGGTTCCTGCACCCACGCGCCGTTCGCGCCGAGATCGACCAGGCGCTGCGGCTGCATCGCGCTGTAGCCCGCAGGCGGCAGAGCGACGGGCGCGGGCGCCGGTTCTTCGACGGTGATGGGCAGCGGCGCGCTCGGCGAAGGAGCCGCCATCGCGTCATCCGGCATCGCAACTTCCGCGGAGATGATCTGCTCCGCAATCGGCTCGGCGTCGGGCACGGGGTCGAGCGCGGGCTCAGGGGCCGACGCGCGCACCGGCTGCGACTGCGCCCAGCTCGACGAGGCTTCCACACCCGCCATCTGTTCCGTCGCCCACTCGGTCTGCGCGGGCTCAGGTGTACCGGTGGCCCACGAATCGTCGTCGGGCGTCGTCGGGAGCGCGTCGGGCGGCGCTTCGGGAACCGCGGCCACCGCACCACCGGTCGCCCACGATGCGTCGTCGGCCGCCATGTCAGGCGGAAGGTCTTCGGCCGGTGCGGGTGAGGTGTCGATCGGCTCGGCGGCGACCGCTTCGGCGGCGGCGGTGATCTGACTGGGGCTCGTCACCGGGCCCAACGCCGGCATCTCGAGCGGAGCGATTTCCTGCGGCGGCTCGGCGGCCACCTCGAGGGGCGGCACCTCGGGCACGTCGATCGGCGCCGCGGGTTCGACGACCGGCTCCGCGGCCGACATGCCCCAGCTCGAAACTTCGGCATCGGCCGCGGCCCAGCGCGAACGCTTCGCAGCCGGCGCTTCTTCAGGCGGCGGAGCCTCGACCGGAGCTTCGGCCGTCACCCAGCTTTCGTCGGGCGGGGCTTCGGGCTTCGGCGCTTCCTGCGATTCACTGGTGAGCCACGCGGGAGGAGGCGCGCTCGGCACTGGCGCAGGTGGAGGCTCGGCTGCGACTTCGACGATCGACGCTTCGAGAGGTGGAGCGGGAGGCGCTTCCACTGCCGGCTCGAGCTGATCGTCGGGCACCACCTCGACCGCCGCGTCGGCGATCTCGGTGACGTCACCGGCTTGCGTCGCATCGGCGGCCTCGACGGGCATCACCTCGACCACCGCGTCGAGCATCGGCATCTCTTCCACCGCTGCTTCGATCGGCGCGCTGTCCGTCGGGCCCTCGTCGGCCGCGAGGATCATCTCGTCGTCGACGGTTTCTGCTTTTCGCTCGACCGCGTCGCGGCGCGGAGTCGAAGGCAGGCTCGCGCCCCAATCGGAATTGAGCGCGTCGTTGTCGCTCTCGCTGGGCGGCGGGGGAGGGGGCGGCGCGGCGACTTTGACTTCGTCGGGAACGACGAAGGCTTCCGACGGCACCTCTTCGTCGCTCATCACCTCGATCGCCTCGTCTTCTTCGGGCGGCGGAGGCGGCTTCTCGGGAATCGGAACCTTGAGCGCGCGGTACACCGCCGACGCCGAGGGATCTTCGTCGCCCAGCACCACGGTCTTCGGCACCTGGCGCGGCACGGGGTTCAGCCCCGACGGGCTCGACTGGTTGGCGATGGCGCGCGCCATCTTCTCGGCCATCTGATCGGAACCGGCGAGCTCGAAGTGTTCCTTCGCCTTCTCGTAGGTGCCCTGCTGCGCGAGCGCGAGCCCGAGGTAGTTGTGCGCCTTCTTGTGCGTCGGCTCGAGATCGGTCGCGGTCTCGAATTCCTTGATGCAGCGCTCGAGGTTGTTGGTCTTCAGGTAGACGAGCCCGAGGTTGACGCGCAGCGTGGCGTCGACCGGGTTCTCGTTCACCAGTCGCTCGTAGACCTCGCTCGCGCGATCGAAGAGCCCGAGCTTGAAGTAGGTGAGGCCGAGCAGGTTCTGCGCCTTCTCGTTCTTCGGAGCGAGGCCGTGCGCCTTCTCGAGGTGCTCGCGCGCCTCGACGATCTTGCCGGACGCGAGAAGTTCGCCGCCCTTGTAGAGCGCGCCCAGGAATTCCTCTTCGACCGCTGGATCTCGTCCCCTCGTGCTGGGCATCGGTTTCCGTTCGAGTGCGTCAGCGCCCGCCGCTGCTGTCAGCCGCAGCCTGCGCCTGCGCTTTGTATTGGAAGTAGAGCGCGATGACCTTGCGCACGTAGGCCTGCGTCTCCGGGAACGGAGGCACCTGGCCGTTGTAGCGCTTCACCGCGTCGGGGCCCGCGTTGTACGCCGCCACCATCTTCACCATGTCGCCGTCGAACTCGTTGGCCAGCACGCGCAGGTAGCGCACGCCGCCTTCGATGTTGTCCTTGGGGTCGAAGATGTCCTTCACGTACATCTCGCGCGCCGTGTTCGGCATCAGCTGCATCAGCCCTGACGCTCCGACGTGCGAGAGCGCGTTGGGGTCGAAGGCCGACTCGGCGTGCATCACCGCGCGCACCAGCGCGGGCGGCATCTTGTAGCGAATGGCTGCCTCGTCGATCATCGCGTCGAACTCAGCGAGCGACTTCGCGGTCCAGTTGGTGATGCGCGCGGGCTGTTCGATGGCGGGAGCGGGGCGGAACTCGCCTTCCATCTTCCGCGCTTGCAGCGGTTTGCCCTTGCCGTTCTTCGGCGCGACGTTCGTGTAGACGATGGTGCCGTCAGCTTCGACGTACTTGTAGATGCCTCCGCCGGCCATCGCCGGAAGGGCACACACGAGTACGAGGAAAACGGCACAGTTGAGGGGCATTTCTCGCTCGCAAGACTACCGCTGATTCCCAAGGGGTCGCAAAGAACCGGACTGGGTTAAGCAACCGCCACCATGGTTCACCATTTCGACTTTTTGGTGCTCGGCGGGGGCGTCGCGGGCCTGAGTTTCGCGCTGGAAGCCTCGAAGTTCGGGCAGGTGGCGGTGCTGACCAAGCGCAGCCGCTCGGAAGGAAACACGGTCTACGCGCAGGGAGGCATCGCCGCGGTGCTCGCTCCCGACGACAGCTTTGAGAAGCACGTCGACGACACGATGGTGGCCGGCGCCGGTCTCAACAAGCGCGACATCGTCGACATCTGCGTGAAGGAAGGGCCGAGCGCCTTCAAGCGGCTGGTGGCGATGGGCGCCGATTTCGATCGTCACAAGAACGGCGAGTTCGATCTCACCAAGGAAGGCGGCCATTCGAAGCGTCGCATCGTGCACGCGGGCGACATCACGGGGCGCGAGGTCGAGCGCGCGATGCTCGCGGCGTGCGACGAGACGGGGAAGATTCGTTTCTTCGAAGACGCGACCGGCGTCGATCTGATCATGGACCGCTCGGCGCCGCGCGGGCAGGGGCGGTGCCTCGGCACGTACACGCTGCGCGAAGACGGGAGCATCGACACGTTCCTCGCGAAGGTGACGGTGCTGGCGACCGGCGGCGCGGGGAAGGTGTACCTCTACACGTCGAACCCCGACGTCGCGACCGGTGACGGCGTTGCGATGGCGTTCCGCGCGGGCGCGAAGATCGCCAACATGGAGTTCTACCAATTCCACCCGACGTGCCTGTACCACCCGGAAGCGAAGAACTTCCTGATCAGCGAGGCGCTGAGAGGGGAGGGTGGGCGGCTGCGCGTGCGTTCGACCGGTGAGCGTTTCATGAAGCGCTACGACGAGCGGCAGGAGCTCGCGCCGCGCGACATCGTGGCCCGCGCCATCGACTCCGAGATCAAGCGCACCGGCGACGAGTGCGTGCACCTCGACATGACGCACCTCGGGAAGGCGTACCTGGTCGAGCGGTTCCCCAACATCTATTCGACGTGCAAACAGTTCGGCATCGACATGGCGGTGAACCCGATTCCTGTCGTGCCGGCCGCTCACTACATGTGTGGAGGCGTGGTGACCGACGCGCACGGCCGCACCTCGGTCGCAGGGCTGTACGCGGTGGGTGAGGTGAGCTGCACCGGTCTGCACGGAGCGAATCGGCTCGCGTCGAACTCGCTGCTCGAGGGTTTGGTGTTCGGCCACCGTGCGGTCGCCGCGTGCGCGGAGGAGATCAAGACCCTCGGCTCGACGAAAAACGCTGACGTGAAGGAGTGGGACCCCGGCCACGCCGTGCCGTCGGACGAGCGCGTCGTCGTCTCGCAGAACTGGGAAGAGATTCGCCGGTTGATGTGGAACTTCGTCGGCATCGTGCGCACCGGGAAGCGGCTGGCGCGCGCGAAGCGGCGGCTCGACATGCTACGCGAGGAAATTCGGCAGTACTACTGGGACTACCAGGTGACGCGCGACGTGATCGAGCTGCGCAACATCGCCGACGTCGCGCACTTGATCGTCGAGTGCGCCACGCGCCGCAAAGAGAGTCGCGGGCTGCACTACACGCTCGACTATCCGGCCTCCGACGATCACAACTGGCTGACGGACACCGTCGTCACGCAGTGAACGAAAAAACTCCCTCTCCCCCGAAGGGGAGAGGGTCGGGGAGAGGGCCCATCAAAATGAAGCGAGTCTGTGTGTTCTGCGGCTCGAAACCGGGGAACTCCCCTGTCTTTCAGGACGCAGCACGCGCGCTGGGCAAGGCGCTGGGTGTTCGCGGTCTCGAGCTGGTCTACGGCGGAGCCCACACCGGTCTGATGGGAGCCGTCGCCGACGGAGCGCTGGAAGCCGGCGCCAAAGTCATCGGCGTCATCCCCGACGGGCTCGCGCGCCAGGAGTTCGCGCACCCGCGCATCACCGACGTCCGCAAGGTCGCCACCATGTCCGAGCGAAAAGATCTCATGGGCGAGCTGAGCGACGCGTTCATCGCGCTCCCCGGTGGCTTCGGCACGATGGACGAATTGTTCGAAGTGCTCACCGGCGCGCAGATCGGTCTGCACCAGAAGCCGATCGGCGTGCTGAACACGCTCGGTTTCTACGACTCGATCACGAACTGGATCAGCACGGGTCTGCAGCGAGGCTTCATTCCCGGCGGACTGAAAGACGTGCTCGTGGTGCACAGCGAACCCGAAGTCCTCGTCGAGACGCTGCTGTCGCACCAGCCTCCTCCGCCCGCCGTGCAGTGGATCAAGCGCTGACCCGATCAGGCTCGCGCAGATTCCTGAAGTGAATCGATCACTTGCGCGCGCGCGCTGATCAGCCGCGCCGCCGAGCTGTCTTCAAAAGAGTCGGCTGATCGATCTGCCTGTCCGATTTCCGGACGCGGCGATCTCGTTCGCTCGGAACCGAGACGCGATCACGATCGAAATGTCACGATGCCCATTGACACTTCTTTTCATTGGATGCTATTCATGCGCGCCCACTGAGTAGAATCGTTTGAGGGGACGTGTCGCGTGGAACTCCTTCGGCCTGAGGAGATTGAGCGAATCGAGCGCGATTACGCCGGGGGTCTGCCCGCTCGCGTGATCGTCGACGTGTTCGCGTCGCGCGGGGTTCCGCTCTCAGAAGCCACGTTCCGCAAGTACGTGCAGGCGGGCCTGCTCCCGCGCTCGCGCCGGGTGGGCAAGAAGGGCAAGCACCGCGGCAGCCAGGGGCTCTACCCCGCGTCGTCAGTGCGTCGCATGAACGCCATTCGCCAGATGATGGCGCAGGGCCTCACGCTGGAAGACATCAAGGCGTCGTTCGTGGTGTTCAAGAACCACCTCGATCTCGCCGGTCACGAACTCACGTCGGTGTTCGACGGGTACGAGAAGCACCTCGAGCGCCGAGCTCCGAGCGAGAAGAACAAGAAAGAGCTCACCACCCAGTTGCGCGCGCTGCGGTTTCAGGCGCGCGAGCTGCTTCACGAGATCACGCGATTCGGCAGCGTCGTCACCGCACGCGCCGGCGCTGATCTTTCCATCGCCAGTCAGTCTTGAAGTCGTCGAGCCGTAACCCATGGAGAGGGGACCCCCGATGAACGCACCCGCAGCAGTGCCAGAAGAAGACGCCGCCGACCTGCTTCGCTCCGCCGATGAACTCGACGAGCGCAAGCGCTCGAAGACCATGTCGCGCAAGGAAATGGCGCGCGACCTGCGCCGCCGCCGCCTGCTGGGTCAGGTCGACCCCGAGGAGCAGGCGCTGCTCACCGAGCTGCAGGCCAGCCGCCCGAAGTCGCGCGCCGACTGCATCAACAGCCCGCGCCCGTGCGTGTTCGTGTCGTGCAAGTACAACCTGTACCTCGACGTGAACCCGGAGACGGGGAGCATCAAGCTCAACTTCCCCGACAAGGAAATCTGGGAGCTCGAGTACACCTGTGCGCTCGACGTCGCGGAAAAGGGCGGCATCACGCTCGAAGAGGTCGGTGAGATCATGAACCTCACCCGCGAGCGCATTCGCCAGGTCGAGACCCGCGGTCTCGAGAAGGTCCGCACGGCCACCGAGGCCGAGCCCAAGCGTCCCCGCTGAAAATCGAGCGCAGAAGCGCAAGTACAAAGCGCTCTGCCGCGTTGCGCCACGTTTCGTTGACCCCTCCAGACGTGGTTGCTACTCGCGAGCGCCGTGCTCGCTCTGCTCTCGGTTTCTGACAAGCGCGGACTGGTGCCCTTCGCTCAAGGGCTCGTTCGCTGCGGTTTCACGATTCTCTCCACCGGCGGCACGCTCGAAGCGCTGAAGAGCGCCGGCGTCCCCGCGCGCAAGGTGTCTGAGCACACCGGCAGCCCCGAGATTCTCGGTGGGCGGGTGAAGACGCTGCACCCCAAGATTCACGGCGGAATTCTGGGCCGCCCCGATCTCGAAAGTGACGCGCGCGAATTGGTCGAGAACGGCATCGAGCCGATCTCCCTCGTGGCGGTGAACCTGTACCCCTTCCGCGAGACGGTGGCGAAGGGCGCCTCACGCGCCGACACCATCGAGCAGATCGACATCGGCGGCCCGGCCATGGTTCGCGCTTCGGCGAAGAACGCGGCGCACGTGACGATCGTGGTCGACCCGGAGGACTACACGTCGGTGCTCGTGGAGATCGAATCGACCAGCAAGGTCAGCGAGAAGACGCGCCGCACGCTGCAGCGCAAGGCGTTCGCGCACACCGCGGCCTACGACGCGGCGATCGCCGGTTACCTCTGCGAGCAGGAAAACGAAGCGTTCCCCGACGAGCTGTCGCTGCCGTTCAAGAAGGCGCAGGGCCTGCGTTACGGAGAGAACCCGCACCAGCGCGGCGCGTTCTACCGGGAGCACCGCGCGCCGGCCGAGCCGACCGTCGCGTTCGCCGAGGTGCTGCAGGGCAAGGAACTCTCGTACAACAACATCCTCGATCTCGATGCGGCGCTCGGGCTGGTGCTGGAGTTCACGCAGAAGCCCGCGGCCGTGGTCATCAAGCACAACACGCCGTGCGGCGTGGCGATCGACGAGCGGCTCGAGCAGGCGTACCGGCGCGCGCGCGCGGTCGACGAGACGTCGGCGTTCGGCGGCATCATCGCGCTCAACCGCGAGGTCGACGACGCGACCGCGAAGGCGCTGGCCGAGACGTTCCTCGAGGCGGTGATCGCGCCTGGCTATTCGAACGGCGCGAAGGAAATTCTCGGGGCGAAAAAGAACCTGCGGCTGCTCTCGGCCGGCCCGGCGCTCGCTTCGCTCACCGCGAAGCCCCGCGCGCAGCTCGACGCGCGCAGTGTCTCGGGCGGAATTCTGCTGATGGACCGCGACGCCGTGGAGCCCGCGCTCGACTGGAAGTGCGTGACGAAGCGCCAGCCCACCGCCGACGAGCTCGCCGCGCTGCAGTTCGCGTGGAAGGTCTGCAAGCACGTCAAGAGCAATGCGATCGTCTTCGCGACGCCGAGTGAGCTGCTCGCGCAGGCAGGAGGGCAGACAAGCCGCGTGGATTCGGTGAAGATTGCGGCGATGCGTGGTGGTGCCCGACTGAAAGGGAGTGCGGTGGCTTCAGACGCCTTCTTCCCGTTCCGCGATGGTCTCGACGCGTTGGCTGCCGCCGGAGCAGGGTGCGTGGTGCAGCCGGGGGGCTCGATGAGGGACGCCGAGGTGATCGCGGCGGCCGACGAACACGGCTTGTCGATGCTCTTCACCGGTGTTCGCCACTTCCGTCACTGATTTCTTCGAAGAAGGCCCATGCGCATCGTCTGTCAGAAGTGCTCAGCCGCGTACGCCATTGACGACAAGTTCGTCACGCCCAAGGGCGTGCGTGCGCAGTGCCCGCGCTGCCGTCACCTGCAGCTCGTGAAGAAGGACGATGCGCCCGCTCCTGCGGCTGCGGCGAACGCACCTTCACCGTTCTTGTTCGACATGGGCGCGCCTCCGGCTCCGGCTGCGGCGCCTGCGGCTCCACCGCCGTCGTCAAGCGGCTCGGGTTTGCACTTTGGTCAGACCAAGCCCGCGCAGGGTGGCGCTGCTGCTCCGAACCCGTTCGATTTTTCGCCGCCCACGAACCCCGGTGCGCCGGCGCCGTTCGACTTCTCCGCGCCTCCGACTTCGCCGTCGAACCCCGCTCCTCCGCCGCCGTCGTTTCCGGTGAGCAAGGCTCCGCCACCTCCTCCTCCGGCGGCTGCTGAGCCGAGCCCGTTCGACTTCTCTGGCGTCGGTGGTGGTGGTGCTTCGAACCCGTTCGACTTCGGCTCGCCGCCTCCGGGTGCTCCGGGTGGCGCGGCGCCGAACCCGTTCGGTGGTGATCTCGATCTCGGCATGCCGTTGCCGCCGCCGCCGCCTCCGTCGAGCGCGCGGAGTGCACCGCCGCCGCCTCCTCCTCCGTCAGCGCCTGCTGCTCCGGCGCAGGTGACGGGCGTGAAGTGCCGCACGTGCGGCAAGGAGATGACGGACCCGTTCGATCAGGCACTCGGGGTCTGTGACGACTGCCGCAACAAGGCCGCGGAGCCGGTGAGTGCTCCGCCTCCGATGGCTGCCGCGGCGACGGCGTCTGCTGCCGCTGAGAAGAGCGCGTCGAAGGCTCCGGCGTTCCCGAGCGCGCACACACCCATCACCACCGCGGCCGATGCGCGTGGCGGGGTGCAGACCGCGATGCGCGATGCGGGTGGTGGCGGCGAGGGCAAGGGTCGCGTGGTGCTGATGCTCGTCGGAGCGCTCGTGGTGATCGCGATCGCCGCGTTCCTGGTCATCAAGAAGCCGTGGGTGAGCAAGCCGCCGCCGCTGGTGGTGAAGGGCAACACGGGCGCGACGCGGCCGGTCGAGCAGATCGTGCAGCAGTGGCGCAACAAGTACCTCGATCTCGAGAAGGGCTCGGGCCCGCAGCTGATCGACGAAGGCGAAGCGCAGCTGCAAAAGGACACCACCAGCGCGTACGCCGACGCTGAGGAGAGCTTCGAGCAGGCGCTGGTGCTCGACCCGTCGAGTGATCGCGCGCTGGCCGGTTGGGTGCTCGCGCTCGCGTTCGGCAAGCCCGGGAAGATCGACGAGCCGACGGCCAACGCCGCCGAATCGATGCTCACCGCCGCTGAGCAGCGTGGTGGCGACGCGCGCATCTTCGTGGCGCACGCGCACTTCCTCATCGCGCGCGGCGGAAACCCGAACGACATCAAAGTGCTCGCCGAGCGCGGCTTGTCGAGCAAGAGCAACGAAGAGAAGGCGCTCGCGCACCTGGCGATCGGTCAGACGATTCTGAACAAGAGCCCCGAGCAGGCGGCGGACAACTTCAAGCAGGCGCTGGCGATCGACCCGAAGTTGAAGCGCGCCTACTTCTTCCAGAGCCAGCTCTCGGCGATTCAGGGCAACTACAAGGAAGCGACGCGCGCGCTGGAGCGCCGGCTCGAGCTCGACGCCGATCAGTGGGAAGCGGCCGAAGAGCTCGCGCGGTTGTTGATCGACGTCGGTGAGTTGCCGAAGGCGAAGAAGGTGCTCGAGGCGGCGCGGACGGCGGCTCCGAAGTCAGGGCGGCCGCGCATCGGCCTCGCGGTGCTCGCGTATCAGCACCAGAACGACTTCGCGGGGGCGACGACCGAGCTGCAGGCGATCATCGACGACGCCGAGATCGCGCGTGGCGAGAAGGCCGACGCGCTCATTCACCTCGCGGCGATTCAGCGCATTCAGGGAGACGCCGACAAGGCGAACGACACCATCGATCGCGCGCTCGGGCTCAACGCCGACTCGGTGCCGGCGAAGCTCCAGAAGTTGTTGATCTCGATCGACAAGGGAGTGGCTTCGGCCGCTCGCCTCGAGCTCGACGGCTTGAAGGGCAAGCTGGGCGACAAGTATCTCGAGCAGACGCTGGAGGGCCGCGTGCTGATTCTCGAGACCCGGCTCGACGACGCGATTCAGACGTTGGGCGCGGTGTCGGAGGCTGACCCGCGGCGCGTCGACGCCACGCTGCTTGCCGGTGCTGCCGCTGCGAAAGCGCGCAAGTCGGGCAAGGCGTGGGAGTACTGCTTGAAGAAGGGCCTGCGTCTGGACCCTGCGAGCCGGCCGGTGCCTGCGTTGACTCCGATGTACGTGCGCCCGGCCGATCTGCTGAAGGCCGCAGTGGGCACGTACACCGCGCTGGTGCCTGATGCCGACGAAGACCCGAGCCCGTCGCTGTGCGAGGGCATGGTGGCCTGGTACTCGGAGGACTACACGACCGCGGACAAGTTCTTCGCGCGCGTGACGTCGATCGATCCGCGCAATTCGGAAGGCTTTGCGTTCCGTTCGCTGATCGCCGCGCGCAAGAAGGATCTCGGCGGTGCGCAGCGGTACGCCGCCAAGGCGGTCGAAGGCGGGAAGGGCAACGCGCTCGCGTGGTACTCGCAGTCGAACGCTTTCGCGGCGGCGAACAAGACCGACCCCGCGAAGTCGTCGGCGCAGCAGGCGCAGAAGCTCGGGCCGCAGCTGCTCGGGCCGCGCGTGATCGTCGGTGATGCCGAAGCGACGCAGAAGAACGCGTCGGAAGCGAAGCGCCTGCTCACGAGCGTGCTGTTGGCCGACCCGCTCTACCGCGACGCCAAGCGCGTCCTCTTCAAGCACCAGCTGTGAAGCTGCTCGTCCTCGGCAGTGGTGGGCGTGAGCACGCGCTGGCGTGGAAGCTCGCGCAGAGTCCGCTCGTGACGTCGATGGTGGTCGCTCCGGGGAATCCCGGGATCGCGGCGATCGCGGGCGTGGAGTGCGTTGCATTGGATCCCACGCGCGCTGAAGCGGTCGTCGCGCTCGCGCGGGAGCGGAAGATCGAACTGGTCGTCGTCGGGCCGGAAGCTCCGCTGGTCGCGGGGGTCGGTGACGCGTTGCGAGCTGCTGGCTTCGACGTGTTCGGGCCTGACGCGGCGGCGGCGCGCGTCGAGGGCAGCAAGACCTTCGCGAAGGAGATCATGCAGGCCGCGGGTGTGCCGACCGCGCGCTTCGAGGTGTTCACCGATGCGGCCGCGGCTGCGAAGCGCGCGCTCGAGTGGGGACCCGTGGTGGTGAAGGCCGACGGCCTGGCTGCGGGCAAGGGCGTGGTGGTCGCGACCAGCGGTGAAGAAGCCGCCGCGGCGTGCCGTGAGCTGGCGACGCTGCCGGGTGGGAAACAGATTCTGCTCGAAGAAGTGCTCATCGGACCGGAGCTGTCGGTGATGGCGCTGTGTGATGGTGAACGGTGGGCGTTGCTCGCTCCGTCGCAGGATCACAAGCGCGTCGGCGAGGGTGACACCGGGCCGAACACGGGCGGCATGGGCGCGTATGCGCCAGCGAATTTCTTGAGCGCGGCGCAGCTCGACGAGGTCGGTCGCACGGTGATCGGCCCGACGCTGAAGGAGTTGGCGCGGCGCGGGAGTCCGTTCAAAGGCGCGCTCTACGCGGGGCTGATGCTCACGCCGAATGGGCCGAAGGTGCTCGAGTTCAACGCGCGACTCGGAGACCCCGAGACGCAGGTGTTGATGATGCAGCTCGATGAGGATCTCGTCGTTTTGCTTCGTGACTGCGCGCGCGGAGCGTTGAAGACGAGCGTGCTCAAGCAACGGAACGGTTTTTCGGTGGGCATCGTGCTGGCGGCGGCGGGGTACCCGGAGAGCCCGAAGAGTGGGGCGGCGATTCAGTGTTCTCCTGCGGGTGAGCGGCAGGTGCTCTTTCACGCGGGCACGAAGCGCGTCGACGGGCAGCTCGTCGTGAGCGGTGGTCGCGTGATGACCGCGTGTGCGCACGGCGCGACGATGGCCGAGGCGCGGACTTCGGCGCTCGCACTGGCGGATTCGGTGCGCTGGGAGGGGCGGCACTTCCGACGTGACATCGGAGCGCGCGCCCCGTGATCAACGTCGGGGCTTCGCGAAACAGCATTGGGAACGGCAGGAGGGGCGTGTTTCTGGCCGTGCGCGACACCAGCAGCCCCTCACTTTCGAGCGAATTCCTCGCAAGTCCGAGGGGGGTCGGACGGTTTTGGGCCAGCCGGCTGGCCGTTTTTCGACCGACCCCCCACGGGGTTGGTGCGAGGCGAGGGGCTGCTGGCTGTTCGGCCGAGCGCTCGAACATCGTGGATCAGCCGCGCTCCCTCGAGGACGCAGCGTGACGCTCTACCGCTACGTTCTGCGCGAGCTGTTGCTCCCGTTTCTCGCAGCGACGGCGGTGCTGCTCTCGCTCTTCTACGCGATGGTGCTCGTGCGCGGCGTCGAGTTCCTGCTCGGGAGCGCGGCGACTCCGGGTGATTGGCTCACGCTTGGCGGGGCGATGTTGCCGATGTTGCTCCCGCAGGTGTTGCCGCTCTCGTTCCTGATCGGCGTGATGATCGGCTTCGCGCGGCTCGGTGAAGACGGAGAACTCACTGCGCTCGCCGCGGTCGGCGTCTCTCCGCGTCGCCTGCTTGGCCCGGTGATGCTGCTGGCGCTTGGTGTCGCGTTGACCCTGGGCTTCACCATCCTCGCGTGGAAACCGTGGGGCATGGCGCAGATGCGCGCGACGGCTCGCGAGGTGATCGAGCGCAACATCCTCGGCGATCTGAAGCCCGGCAGCCTGCGCGCTGATCTTCCGGGCGTCGTCTTCTATGCCGAAGACGTCGCGCCCGGCCCGGCGTGGAACCGCATGGTGCTGATCGACGAGCGCGATCCCGCGCGCACGCAGGTCCTCACCGCGCCGCAAGGCCACGCGACGTTCGGCGCCGGAGTCGGCATCGCGCTCGACCAAGGTGTCCTCGTTCAACGCGCGAGTGCGGACGAGTTCAGCACCACGGCCTTCGAGCGCGGCACGATGCTCTTCAACGTCGCCGACGCGCTCAATCGTCGCGACACCTTTCGGTTTGGTCACGAAGAACTCTCGCCGTTCGATCTGCTCGAGCGCGCGGAGGCGGCTGAGGCTTCGGGCACGAGCGGCGTCGGTTTTCGATCGTCGTTCCACTACCGAATCTCGCAGCTCTTCGCTCCGCTGGCGCTCGCGCTCGTCGCCACGGCAGTCGCGCAAGGTGGTCGCCGTCGCGCCGCTCGCACCGCCGCGCTGATCGCGTTCGGCCTCTATCTCGCGTTCTACGTGCTCTCTCGCGTCGTCGTGCAGCTCGGAGAGAAGTCGGTGCTGTCTCCGTGGGTGGCAGGTCACTCGCCGGTCATCGCTTGGATGCTCGTCGGCGCCGCGCTGCTGTGGTGGGTCGATCGCCGAGGTGTGCGGTGAATCGAGCAGGGCCCTCTCCCCAACCCTCTCCCCAACCCTCTCCCCTGCGGGGGAGCGGGAGTTCGCTTGGCCGAGGTGTGCGGTGATCACCTGGGAACGCTCGGTCGCCAAGCTTGCCGCGGGCCTCTTCATCGCGCTCTCGCTCGCGCTGGTCGCGCTGTTCCTGGTGATCGATTTCGGCGACTGGCTGCGGCTGTACACCGGCAAACCGCCGGGCGACGTCGCGCTGCTCTATTGGTACCGAAGCCACCTCGCGCTCGTGCAGTTTGCGCCCGCCGCGTTGGTGCTCACCGGCGGCCTCACCATCACGCTCATTCGCCGACGTGGAGAATGGACGGCGCTGAAGGCCCTCGGTGCGTCGCCGGTCGCGGTGCTGAGGCCGCTGTTGGTGGTGAGTCTCGCGGGCGCGTTGGCGCTGCTCGCGTTTCAGGAATTCGTGGTCAGCAGCTCAGGCCCGAACGTCGATCGGATCATGGTGGAGCGCTTCGATCGCTGGGGCGATTTCTTGAGCGTCTACACACCGCGCCGGTGGTTCCGCGCGGGGCCGTGGCTCATCAACGTGCGCGGCGCGATGGCCGACGATCACCTCGAAGACGTGCGCCTGTTCGAGCTCGCGCCCGACGGACGACTGCATCGCTGGCTCGAGGGCGGGAAGCTCACCTTCGTCGCCGAGGGACGCTGGCGGTTCGACTCCGCGACGGAGTTGACGCTCGATGGCGCAGAGGCTCGCTCCGAGCTGCCGCGCGATGCGCTCGAGGTTGCGTTGCCTTTGCGCCCGGAAATCACGCGGCTCGCAGTCGGCCGGCCGGAGTGGCTCCCGCTCTCGACGCTCGGCGATCAGATCGCGGTGCTGGCGTCGTTGCAGTTGCCCACCGAGGCCACGCGTTTTGCGATTCACCAGCGCGGAACGTCGCTGCTCGTCACCGCGCTCGCGGCGCTGATCACCGCGCTGCTCGCGTTGAGCGGGAAGGGGCGTCCGTCGATTCCGCTCGCGCTCATTTCGGGCGGAGTGCTGTACGGGGTGCTGTTCGTCGTCAGCATGATTGCGCGCAGTCTTGCGCTGAACGGGCACCTCGCGGCTCCGCTGGCTGCGTGGACGCCGGCGCTCCTGCTCTCGGCGATCGCCGTGGTGCTTGGGCGACGTGCGTGGCGCGCAGCGTGAGCGTCGCCTGGTGGCGCGGTAGGGGCTGAACGTCACGATGCGGGAGTGAAAGCCGGCCGCGCACGAGTGTCCCGACGGCGTGAGTGTTCGCGGGCCGAAGGTCACGACGCGGGGCGTGAAAGGTGGCCGTGCGCTCGGCGGCGGTCGTCACGATCGCTTGTGCTCGCGAACGCCCCTCTCCCCCAGCCCTCTCCCCGCTGCGCAGGGAGAGGGAGAAATCTGACTGCGTCGTCATCGAACGCCGTCAGCGAACACATGTGGCGCGTGACCGCGTAGAATTTCGTCATCTCGTCGCGCCGGCCCCGCGCGTCGCCCCAGGAGATCTTCGTGCGCAACCACGCCCTTCACGGCTTCGTCGTCGTCTCATGTCTCGCGCTCTTCGTCGGCTGCGGAGAGACGCCACCTGCGACCGGCGACGGCGGAATGACGAGCGTGCCGACGTGCTCCGACGCCACGAAGAATGGCAACGAGACCGACGTCGACTGCGGCGGAGACTGTCGCGCCTGCGCGATCGGCAAGAACTGCTCGGCGAACGTCGACTGTTCCAACATGAACTGCGTGACGGGCGTCTGTCGCGCCGTCGCGAGCTGCACCGACACCATCAAGAACGGCAACGAGAGCGACGTCGACTGTGGCGGAACGTGCGCGGCGTGCGGCTCCGGCAAGACGTGCAACACCGGCGCTGACTGTTCTTCGGCCAGCTGCACGCTCGGTCGCTGCGACATGTCGACCTCGTGCACCGATCAGCAGAAGAACGGCGCCGAGACCGACGTCGACTGCGGCGGTGGAACGTGTCCCGATTGTGAGACCGGCCGCGCGTGCCTCGCGCCTTCCGACTGCCAGTCGAACGCCTGCATGGGCATGGTGTGCGTCATCACCAGCAGCTGCACCGACACGATTCGCAACGGCAACGAGACCGACGTCGATTGCGGCGGCGGGAGTTGCCCCGCGTGCGGAACCGGTCGCGCGTGCGCGATGAACCCCGACTGTCTGAGCACGTTGTGCGTCAACAACCTCTGCACCGCGGCGCCAACCTGCACCGACACGATCAAGAACGGCGCCGAGACCGACGTCGACTGCGGCGGTGGGACCTGCCCGGTGTGCGCCGCGGGCCGCAGCTGCGCGATGGGCAGCGATTGCAGCTCAGGCATGTGCAACACGATGGTCTGCCAGGCCGCCGCGTCGTGCACCGACACCATTCGCAACGGCTCGGAGACCGACGTCGACTGCGGCGGCACCTGCTCCCCGTGCGCCGACACGCGCATGTGCATGATGGGCACTGACTGCCAGTCGCGCGTCTGCACCACCAACACCTGCCGCGCGCCAGCCTGCAACGACACCGTTCGCAACGGCATGGAGACCGACGTCGACTGCGGCGGCGGCACGTGTGCGGGCTGCGCCGCGTTGCTGGCGTGCAACGGAAACTCCGACTGTGCGTCGGGCGTGTGCACCAACAGCGTGTGCCAGGCGCCGACCTGCAGCGACACCGTGCGCAACGGCGCGGAGACCGACGTCGACTGCGGCGGCGGCATGTGCGCGACGTGCTCCGACGGGCTGAGCTGCATGGTGAGTGGCGACTGCACCAGCGGCTCGTGCTCCTCGACGATGCCGAAGATCTGCACCGCGCCCGGCTGCGGCGACGGCGTGCAGAACGGCGACGAAACCGACATCGACTGCGGCGGCACGACCTGCGCTGCCTGCGCGCCGACCAAGGCGTGTCTGCGCGACAGCGACTGCGCGTCGATGATCTGCTCCGGCAACGTCTGTCTCGCTGCGACGTGCGGCATGAATGGCTCCACGACTCCGTGCGGCAGCGACGTCGGCGCGTGCGTGGCGGGCACCCGAACCTGCAACGCGGGCATGTGGGGCGCGTGCACCGGCGCGACGGGCCCGACGTCCGAGATCTGCGACGGCGCTGACAACGACTGCGACGGCGTGGTCGACCCCGGCTGCGGCTGCAGCCCCGGCGTGTGGAACCCGGAGACCATCGAGACGGCCGAGGGCAACAACGTCGGCCAATTCACCTCAGTCGCCGTCGACTCGCAGGGTGGCGTGCACGCCGTCTCGTACGACGTGACGAACCAGGATCTCCGCTACAGCTACCACGCGCCCGCGGGCTTCTGGCGTGGCGGCACCATCGACGGCCTGCTCACCAACGTCGGCCAGTTCACCTCGATGGCGATGGACGGCCTGGGCGGCATGCACGTGGCCTTCTACGACACGACGAATCAGGACCTCCGCTACGCGTACCGGCCCGCGGGAGGCAGCTGGACGGTGAGCACCATCGACAGCACCGGCAGCGTCGGTCAGTACGCGTCGATCGCCGTCGACCCGGCCAACGGCGTGCACATCGCCTTCTATGACAACACCAACCAGAACCTCCGCTACGCTACGAAGGCGTCGGGCGCCGCGACGTTCACGTTCTTCAACGTCGACACCACGGGCAACGTCGGCCAGTACACGTCGGTCGCCGCTGACGGAAACGGTGACGTTCACATCGCGTACTACGACTCGAGCAACGCCGATCTTCGCTACGTGACGCGGCCCGCGGCGGGAGCGTTCGGTGCGCCGCAGAGCCTCGACACCACCGGCAACGTCGGCCAGTACGCGGCGATCGTCGCTGACTCCACGAACCGTCTGCACCTCGCGTACTACGACTCGAGCAACAGCGCGGTGAAGTACATGACGCGCGCTCCGATGATGGTCGGCTGGTCGAGCCCGGTGACGGTCGAAGCGACGGGCAACATCGGAGAAGCGCCGTCGATCGCGGTCGACGGCACCGGTCGCGTGCACCTCGCCTACTACGATCGATCGAACACCAACCTGCGCTACGCGAGCGCTCCGTCGTCAGCGGGCCCGTTCACGCCCGGCAACGTGCTGCCCAACGACTCGAGCAACATCGGCCTCTTCTCGTCGATCAAGACCGACGCGATGAACAACGTGCACGTCGCGTGGTTCAACTCGACGTACCAGGATTTGTTCTACGCGACGAAGTCGGCGGCCTCGTCAGCGTTCACCGCGGTACCGGTCGACACGCAGTTCAACGTCGGTGACTACCCGTCGCTCGTCGTCGATCCCTCCGCGGGAATTCGCATCGCGTACCACGACCTCACCAACAACGACTTCAAGTACATCGAGCGCAACGCAGGCGGCTTGTGGGTGAATCAGACGCTCGATTCGACCGGCAACGTCGGCCAGTTCAACTCGATCACCATCGACGCGACCGATCGTCTGCACGTCGCCTACTACGACGTGACGAACGGCAACTTGAAGTACCTGAGCAAGCCCAACGGCGGAGCGTGGGACGCGCCGATCATCGTCGAGGCGACCAACAACGTCGGCCAGTACACCTCGATCGCCGTCGACGGGCAGGGCGGCGTCCACATCGCGTACCACGACGTCACGAGCGGTGATCTCAAGTACGCCTACAAGGCCAACAACATGGCGTTCTCGGCGCCGCAGACGCTCGACGCGAGCAACGTCACCGGCCTCTACACGTCGATCGCCGTCGACTCGACTGGCCGCGTGCACATCGCCTACCAGGACTCGACGACCGACGATCTTCGCTACATCACGCGGCCCGGTGGCTCGAGCGCGTTCGCGATGCCGATCACCATCGAGTCGACGGGGCTCATGGGTCTGTACACCTCGATCGCGGTGAACCCGGCGAACGACGTGACGATCACCCACTACGACGCGACGAATCAGGATCTCCGCATGGCGCAGAAGGCGTCGGGCGCGGCGACGTTCACTCCGTCGCTGGTGTTCGGCACGGGCAACGCGGGCTCGTACAGCCAGGTGAAGTACGCGCCGAATGGTGCGCTCCACATCGCGTACACCGTGGTGATCCCCGTGCAGATCGGCACCACGACGTACCAGTACGCGGATCTGCGGCATGCGCAGCGTGACTCGGGGGCGACGATGTTCACCTTCACCACGCTCGATGGGGTGAACACGGCGAATGCGGGCACGTTCGTCGGGCTCGCGGCGGGCGCGAACAACGTGATGCATGTGACCTATTACGACGCGAGCAATGGTGACTTGCGGCACCAGCATCGGTGTCCGTAACTGCAGCTGAACTCAGAGATCGGTCTTCGCGCTGATCAGCCGCACCACGATGAAGTGGTGGTGCGCCAGCTGGCGTTCATCGGTGATCCAATTCACGTCGCGCATGCTCTCGAACTTCTCCGCGACCTCGGGTGTGACGCCGCCTTCCCACGCCTCGCTGATCCACAACGCGTCGGTGCCTTTGGGAATCTTCGGGCGCTCCCAGAGATCGTATTGGCTGCGGCGGCCCGCGAAGGTCGTCGCCGGCAGCCCGCTGTGCCACGTGGTCAGCGCGCTCAGCTGGTAGCGCATGGTGATCACCGGAACGCCTTCCGTTTCGGCGAGGCGCAGTGGCCACCAGCCGTGGAGTTTCTGCGCCGCGGGGTTGCCCCAGATCGCGCGGGGCGGGAAGAGCAGCACGCCCACGCCGGCGATGATCACCACGGTGTTCAAGATCAACGCAGCAGTGCGCCAGCGCGTGTACGGCAACATCGAGACGCCGATCGCTCCGGCGATCCACGCGGCGGCTGACCAGTTCGCTTCGCCGCGCGCCTTGATCGACGCGTAGCCGAAGAAGAGCACGGGAACGATCAGCGCGAGCCCGAGCGGAGACAGCCGCGGCCCCTTCGCCAACCACACGATCATCAACACCAGCAGCAGCGGCCCGGCCATGCCGAACTGACCGCCGACGAACTCGAGGAAGGTGTTCAGACTTCCGCCGCCGCCCAGGCCGTGCGTGAACTGAAAACGGAAGCCTTCCCAGTCGTGTTGCGCGTTCCAGATGATGGTCGGCGAGGTGACGATCAACGCGATGACGCCGATGGCGATGACCCGCAGCGGCTTGCGCCAGCAGAACCAGAGAATCGGCGCGCCGAGGAGGATGCCGTTGTACTTGCTCAGCATCGCGAGCCCCCAGAGCACTCCGGTGGCGATGGGGCGATCACGCACGAGCGCGACGAGCGTCCACACCCAGAAGCAGAGCAGCGGGGCGTCGGGCGTGGCGATGGTGCCGAGCAGGTTCGCGGCGGGCGTGCTCGCAAAGAGCGCAGTGGCCCAGGCGGAGTTGGTGGTGTCGGCTCCGAGTGCGCGCGCGAGGCGGTAGACGCCGAACAGCGTCGCGAGGCCGAAGAAGATCGCCGAGGTGCGGATGCCGAAGATCCAGATCGCCCACGCGATGAGGCCGGGGTGATCGAAGTAGGCGAGCTGCAGGTGCTTCGACCACGTCCAGTAGTACGCCTCGTCCGGGTAGATCTCCGTGCCGATGGCGAGAGCGATGCGCGCGGCGACGCAGAGAACGAGGCACACCCACGGAGCGCGCTGACCCGCGCTCACGCGAGCCTCAACGCCCGGCGGTACACCTGCAGTGTCTGGCGCGCGCAATCGTCCCACGACGCTCGAGCGGCACGTTCTCTTCCCGCTGCGCTCATCTCGCGCCGCTTCGCCTCATCGCGGAACACGCGCAGACACGCTTCACGCCACGCGAGTGAATTGTCGGGAGGCACCAGCTCAGCGGCCTGCCCCAGCACTTCGGGGTGAGCACCCGCGGCCGACGCAATCACCGGAGCACCGCACGCCATCGCCTCCAACGCCGGCAAACCGAAGCCTTCGTAGCGAGAGGGGATCAGCACCGCCGTCGCTCCGCCGTAGAGCAGCACCAGCTCGGCGTCGGGCAGCGGCGAGAGCTCGATCACCTTCTCTTCGGGGAACCCCAGCGTCCGCCGCGCGCCACGCCCCGCGAGCAACACCAGCGGCGCAGGCAGACCTTCGATGATCGGCAGCAGCACCTTCAGATTCTTGAAGGGCTTGGTGTTGCCGACGGCCGCGAAGTACTTCGGCGGCAGGCCACGTCGCGAGCGGAAATCAGCCAGCTCCTGCGCGGGCGGCACGTGGAACGAAGGGTCGACGCCGTTGAAGATCACCTGCAGCCGCTCGGGCGAGAGGCCGAGATGCGCTGACACCTCACGTCGCGAAAATTCGCTCACCGTGATCAGCGCCTGCGCCCTCGACGCGCGCGGAGCGACCACCAGCTTGTAGTACGCGGTGTGCGTCAGCGACGTGCTCTCCGGGAGCGCGAGGTGATTCGCGTCGTGAATCGTCGCCACCAGTTTTCCCGGCCACAGCGCAGGCACCGAGAACGAAGTGGCGTGGAAGAGATCGGGTCGCTGCCGAACGAGATCGGCCGTGAGCGTGGGCTGCTCGAGCGCCGACAGAAAATCAGAGGTGGCCTTCACCAGCGGAATGCGTGGCGCGAGCTCGCCGAGATCATCGGGCATGCCGGCGGGTGCGGTGAGGCCGACGAACTGCCAACCCGGTTCCAGCGCAGGCAGCCGACGCGCGAGCTCGAGCGCGTAGCGGGCGATGCCATGCAAGTGACCGCGCACCATGCGCAGGTCGAGGAGAACCTTCACCACGGTCGCACCATATATATGAGTCGTGTAGACGGCGCCTTTCCTGCCGTGAGCCCCACCGTGAGCGCACCACCACTTCCAGACGGGCTCCGGGGCAAGCGTGTGGCGCTGGTGCACGACTGGCTGCTCACGTGGCGCGGTGGCGAGAAGGTGCTCGAGGCGATGGCGGAGCTGTTCCCCGACGCGCCGATCTACACGCTGTTTCACGACCCGAAGGACATGCCGGCGAGCATCGAGTCGCACCGCATCGTCACTTCGTTGCTCGATCGCATTCCGCTCGCGCGAACGAAGCACCGCCACTTCCTCCCGCTGATGCCGGGAGCGATTCGCGCGCTGTCCATCTCCGACGACGTCGAACTGGTGCTGTCGTCGAGCCACTGCGTGGCGAAGGGCATTCGCGCGCCGCGCGGGGCGAAGCACGTGTCGTACGTGCACGCTCCGCTTCGCTACATGTGGGACCGCTACGACGACTACTTCGGTCCGGGGAAAGCGTCGGCTCCCGTTCGCGCGGCGGCTCGGGTGACGCGGCCGTTTCTGCGCGCGTGGGATGTGGCGACGTCGTGGGCGGTCGACAAGTTCCTCGCCAACTCGGCGCACGTCGCGAAGCAGATCGAGCTTCGGTACCACCGCGCGGCACACGTGATTCACCCGCCAGTCGAGCTCGAGCGCTTCACCGGCAGCTCGCTCGAGGGCACGGGTGAGGGCGGTTACTTCCTCTGCCTCGGAGCGCTCGCTCCGTACAAGCGCATCGATCTGGCGATCGAAGCGTTCCGCCGCACCGGCCGCGAGTTGTGGATCGCCGGCAGCGGTCAATCAGGCCAGTGGCTCGCGAACCTGCCGCCGAACATCAAGGCGCTGGGGCAGGTGGGAGACGACGCTCTGCCCGAGCTGTACCGCAACGCGCGCGCGCTGATCTTTCCAGGCGTCGAAGACTTCGGCATCACGCCGCTCGAAGCGCAGGCCTGCGGTCGCCCGGTGATCGCCTTCGCGCAAGGCGGCGCGCTGGAGACGGTGACCGACGAGACCGGCATCTTCTTTCGCGAGCAGACGGTCGACGCGCTGATCACCGCCCTCGCAGAATTCGACGCGTTCGAGGCCGGCTTCGAGCCTTCGATCGCTCGCGCGCAGGCGAAGAAGTTCTCGCGCACCGCGTTCCAGCGCTCGTTGCTCGCTGAGCTGAGCGCGATATGAGCGGCGCATGACCCCTCCTGCCAATTCGCCGTATCCGCCTCCGCCGCCGCAGGCGTTCACGTGCCCGAAGTGCAAGCGAGGCGTCACTCCGGCGAATGCGATGCAGGCCTGCGCGGGGTGCGGGCTGCAGTTCGTGTTGCGTGCAGGCGCGCTGAGCGATGGTGCGGTGACGCCGCGGCCGGCGACGGACACGAAGGAGTTGAAGCTCAAGGCTCCGGGCCTGGTGGTGGTGAGTCAGGCGGTGCTCAAGGCCGACGCGATCGGCTTCGGAGCGCTCGACCCGATCCTCGGGCGCTTCCCGATGGACGAGAAGGGCCTGCGCTTCGAGCACATCTATTCGGTCGCGCTGTGGCGGCAGATCAACATCGCCGACCTGGTGACCTTCATTCTCTTCTCGGTGCCGGTGGGTATCGGCTGTCTCATCGCCGCGATCGCTTCGCAGGGGCACCCGGCCGCGCTGATCTGCTGTCTGCCGTTCGTGCTCATCGCGGGGTACCACGGGTACCGGGTGTTCAAGGCGCAGGCGACGCGCATTCGCATCATCGGCTTCAAAGATCGCACGCTCGACGTGGAGTTCATCGGCCGCATGAAGAAGCGCGCCGAGTTCATCGACGCGTTCTTCGAGCGCAGCGGGCTGGGCTCGGTCGAGCACCCGTAGTCATTCGATGCGGAGTGTCTTCACCACCGTCTGACCGCCGCGTTCGAGCTCGAGGCTGATGTCGCCGGTCGAGTTCATGGTCTGCAGCGCGGCGAACGCAGCGGGCAGGCTGTCGAGCGACTTGCCGTTCACTCCGCGGATGACGTCGTTCTTCTGCAGGCCGAGCGTCGAGACCAGCGACCCTTCGCGAACGAAGTTGGCGCGCACGCCGATGAACTTGCCGGCGGCAAACGCGGGCATCAGCTGCACCTGGCCGAGCAACGGGCCCGGGTCCTTCATCAGCTCTTCCACCACGGCGCGCGAGACACGGCCTTCCGAAGCGGGGATTGCCGCACGCGCGGCGATCATCACCGGAGCGCTCGAGGCGATCGCCAGCCCGCGGCCGAGCTCTTCGTAGCGCTCTCCGCGACGCACGGTGATCACGCCGAAGCCGATGGCCTCGACCACTCCGTCTTCGAGTTCGTCACCGACGTGCACCGACTTCGCCTTCTTGCCCGTGCACTGCACGCTGGCCATCGACGCCTCGACGACGCGGCTCTGCAGCGTGCCCAGCACCTGACAACCGAGCGCGGAGATCACGACAGCCGGAGCCTTCACCGGCACGTCCTTCAGACTCAGCCCCAGCAGCTTCGCCAGCCGCTCTCTGGGGAAGGGAATCGGGTCTTGCTGCGCCCACGACGACTGCGCGATCACGGCCAGCACGACGAGCACTCGGAGCGTCATGCCGCTGCGCAGAGCAACCGCAGCGCCAACGCCAACCACGCGTCGCCACGAGGGGCGATCGGCCGCGGTTTGCCAGAACGTCAGAAGCGGGGGCGGGCGCCGTGACGGCCTGCCAAACCGTGCTAGAGCCAAACGCGACGTGTTCACCCGCTTCCAGCGTTTCTACAACTCGATCAAGCTCGTCGCCGACGTGGCGACGTTGGCTGGCGCGTTCTGGCTGGCGTACTGGGTGCGTTTCTTCACGTTCCTCTCGCACCAGTCGATCCCCCCGCTCGAAGACTCGCTGTGGATGATGGGGTTCGCGCTGGTGATCTTCCCGCTGATCTTCCGCGGGTCGAACCTCTACACGACCAACCGCGGCCGCTCGCACATTCAGGAAGTGTTCGAGGTCTTCAAGGCGGTGGTGCTGTCGACGGTGGTGTTGATCAGCGTCTCGTTCTTCCTGCGTGAGCGGTACAGCCGTCTGACGATCTTGCTGTTCGCGGTGACCGCGTTCCTCTCGCTGAGCGGCGTGCGGCTGTTCTTCCGCGCGATGTTCAACGAGCTGCGCCGCCGCGGCGTGAACGTGAAGACCATTCTGGTGGTCGGCGCGGGCCAGCTCGGCCAGCGCGTGGTGGAGACCATCGAGCAGCACCGCGAGCTGGGCTTCAAGGTGGTCGGCCTGCTGACCCGCCGCAGCGAGAAGATCGGCACCACGGTGATGGAGGTGCCCGTACTCGGCCACTTCACCGATCTCGGCCGCGTGTTGGGCGAGAAGCCGGTCGATCAAGTGATCCTCGCGCTGCCGCTCGAAGAGCAGCCGCAGCTGCGCGAGATCATGGACGTGCTGGCGCAACACACCGTCGACGTGAAGGTGGTCCCCGATCTCTTCAACTACGTCACGCTGCGCGGCGGCCTCGAGGAATTCGGCGGGTTGCCGATCATCTCGCTGCAGGGCGCTCCGCTCGAGGGGTGGAACCTCATCGCCAAGCGCGCGTTCGACATCATGGTTTCGTTCGTGGCGTTGCTGTTCCTGACGCCGGTGATGCTGGTCGTCGCGCTGCTGGTGAAGCTCTCGAGCCGCGGCCCCGTCTTCTTCGCCCAGGAGCGCATGGGCATGGATGGGCACCTCTTCAAGATGTTCAAGTTCCGCACGATGAAGATCGACGCGGAGAAGGACGGCGCGCAGTTCGCCACCGCCGATGATCCCCGTCGCACCGCGCTCGGCACGTTCTTGCGCAAGTCGTCGATCGACGAGCTGCCTCAGTTCTGGAACGTGTTCGTCGGCGACATGAGCCTCGTGGGCCCGCGGCCGGAGCGCCCGGTGTTCATCGAAGAGTTCAAGAAGCAGATCCCCCGCTACCACCTGCGTCACATGGTGAAGGCGGGCATCACCGGCTGGGCGCAGATCAACGGGCTGCGCGGCAACACCAGCATCAAGGACCGCATCGACTACGACCTCTATTACATCGAGAACTGGTCGCTCTTGTTCGACGTGAAGATCCTGGTGCGCACCGCGCTCGGCGGCTTCCTCTCGAAGAACGCGTACTGACCGGATGCTGAACGCGCTCTTGATCGCGGTGGTGTTGGCGGGTGCTCCCGATGCGGGCGTTGCGAGCAAGAAGCCGCCGGGGCCGCCCGGGGCCGGGCCGACCGCCGCCGAGACCGCGAAGCTCTACTTCCTCGCGGGCGACATTCAGAAGGCGCAGGAATGGGCGCAGCGTGGCCTGAAGCGCGAGCCGAAGACGTGCGGGCCGCTCAATCGCGCCATCGCCGAGTACGCGTTCCTGGTGAGCCGCGTCGACGAGTTCACTCCGGAGCAGGCGAAGACGTTCCTCGAGTTCGACAAGAAGATCTCGCCGACGGTGCGCGGCAAGCTGACCGAGAAGGCGTACGAAAAATACGTCACGCACCCGCTCGAAATGGCCCGCTCGCGCTCGAAGGGTGACGTCGCCGGGGCGCGGGTGTTGCTGAATCAGGTGCTGATCGTCGAGCCCGAGAACGCCGACGCGAAGGCGTTGCTGAAGGCGCTCGATTCGCCGCCGGTCGACGCCGGGAAATAGCCGCGGAGCCCGGTCGTACAGCGGGCACCATGAGCAAGCTCCTCGCACTTCTTCCCGTCGTTCTGGCTACTTCGGCGTTCGCGACCAAGCTGACCGAGACGCGGAAGATCGCCGACTTCACGGCCATCGAAGTCTCTGACGGCGTGACGCTCGAGGTGAAGAAGGGCGCGACGTCGCTGACCATCGAGGGCGACGACAACGTGGTGCCGCTCTACACGACCGAGGTGGTGAGCGGAGTGCTCAAGATCCGCCGGAAGGATCGCGGCATCTTCCGCAACCGCAACGAGGTGGTCGTTCGCGTGAGCACCGCGACGTTGAAGCGCATCGAGGCCAGCGGCGGAGTGAACGCCACGCTCGACGCGGTCGCCGATCGCACCTTCGAGGCAAACCTGTCGGGCGGTGTCGAGTTCAATGCGAAGCGGCTCGACGTCGACAGCCTGAACCTCGACGCGAGCGGCGGAGTGAACGTGCGCGCCGACGGCAGCGCGAAGATGGCGAAGCTGCACGCCAGCGGCGGCGTGGGCGTGAAGGCGAAGGAGCTCAAGATCGCCTCGGTCGATCTCGACGCCAGCGGAGGCTGCGATCTCGAGGTCACCGCGCGCGAGTCGATTTCGGGTGAGATCTCGGGCGGCGTGGGCGTGAAGGTGTACGGCAACCCGCCGAAGTCGCGCGTCAAGGCGAGCGGCGGAGCGGACGTCGACTACCTCGACTGACTTTCTCTCAGAACCCGATCGCCACGAACCGCGGAAAGTAGATCGACGAGTCGCTGACCAGCCGCGCGAAGTCCGTGTCGTTGGTCGCATACGTGACGGCGAGCTTCCCCTCGGGCGCACTCAATTCCGGGTGCGCCTTCGCCGCGTAGACGAGCAGGTTCTTCTGGTCCGATTCCGGTGGACGGAACGCGACAGACCACGCGGACCAAGGGCCCTCGATGTGATCGGCAGTGGCCACGACGATGGTGGTCGAGCCGAAGCCCTCGCTGCGAACGTGCACCCACTTCTTTCGCGTCGAGTCGAAGTGGAGCGAGCTCTCCGGCCCCGCGTTGCTCAGCACGACCGCGGGCTCACCCGTCGCCGACCAGCTCGAGCCGGTCCACCACTCGGCAGAATCGACGTCGTCGCCGAGCAACTTCTGCGTGTCCCAGCGCACGAGGAAGCCGGCGTGATCTCCGGGCTCGCGCTGGGCGAGGACCACGACGTGCTGATCGATCACGTTGACGGCTGAGCCGACGAAGATCCCCGCGCGCGGTGAGCTCGGAGTGATCATGCGCCAAGTCCACGTCGACGGATCTCCGCGTGTGTCGTCGCAGATCGCGACGCGCCAGCCTTCGGCCTCGAAGCCGAACGCGCCGCTGCCGGTCGACTGCTGCCGCTGCAGGAAGATCACGACTGCGTTACCGATCGCGACTCCGTGGCCTGGCCAGTACCAGCGGTTACCGTCCTCGGCGAAGTACGAGCTCGGAGCGGCCAGCGTTCCCTTCCACGCGAAAGACATCGACGCGCTGGTGGGCTCGAGGCCGACCTGCAGGGCGACGCTGTTGCGCACCATCGTCGACTCGCTGCGTTTGTTGGCGGCGGTCTTCGCGACGAACGTGTCGCCGAAGAGCCACAGCACGCGATCGTCGCCGAGCTTCACTGAGAAGGCGGCGTCCGCTCCGAGCCAGCGCGGGTCTTGATGGAACAACGCATCGGCTTCCGGCCACGAGGCACCGCTCGACGCGTGCTGGCACGCGCACGCGCTCAGGAGGACGCAGCCGAACGCCAACGCCCTCACTTCTCGAGCAATTCGACGTCGAGGAGATCCTTCGGACGCCCAGCCGCGCGCTTGTTCGCAATCAGCGTCGCCTTCCCGAGAACGGGCAGCTCGAGGTCTCGAACCTTCACGATGGTGCGAGTTGCCCAGGCCTCGCTGAACTGAACGCCAGAGATCTGGGTGAGGACATCGATTCGAAGAGGGGGCAGGCCCATCTGGTACACGGTGCCTTGCTTTTCGAAGTCAGCAGCGGTGATCGCGTGGGCCGAGAGCGGGGCACCGAACGCTTCGAGTGCACGGTGAACGAGAATCGCGTTTTCAGGCGAAGCTTCGACCCAGACATCGAGGTCGCCCGTGGCGCGCGTGACTCCGTGCGCGCTGAGCGCGTGCGCTCCGACCACGAGGAACCTGACTCCGACCCGATGGAATTCACGCAGGAGGTCGTAGAAGTCAGCGCTCAACGTTGCGTCGAGAGTCACCCCTTGCCTCGAATGATCTGAATTGGGATCTCGGATCGCGGGTAGCTCGGCATCGGCTTCCCACTCAGCGCCCACGCGTTTCGCGTCAGGGTCCACACGAGCGCAAAACGCTCGGACGGCGTGAGTCCACTGACGTCGGGTGCGTCTTCCTGCTCGAGCTCTGTCTTGACGATCGGCCAGTTCGCTCGTGCGGCGCGCCGCTGGGCCTCGTTGGAATCCATGACCTGACTCTACCGTGTCACGGCTTGCGCTTCAGCGTGAGCAGGGGCTCGAAGATCTCTTCGCGTTTCCCCTTCAAGATGAAGGCGATCATCTTCTCCGGCGTTTCGTCGAGCGTGACGCCGCCGTACTGCCCGCGCTTGCCCTTCAACGTGCCGTCATTGAGCGCTGCGCTCGCGAGCTTGTCGCTGACCAGCCAGGTGTCGAGCGTGCCGTCAGCGTTCAGCACGTACCGCAGGAAGAGGTAGTTGCCCTTGGCCTTGCCGTCCTTGAACTCGCGCAGGTTGACGATGCGCACGTCGTTGCTGAGCACCGAGACATGGCCTTCGAAGATCATCGGGTCGCGCTCACCGGTGACCTCGATGTGCAGCAGCGCGCCGGTCGCTTTCACGGTGATGGTGATGTCCTGCTTCCCTTTGACGGCCTCGATCCACGTGCCGGTGAGGGAAGGGTCGGGCTTCGAACCCGACGCGGGCGTGAGCGGTTTGGTCGCCTCGACGCCACAGCTCGCGAGCAGCAACACCAACAGGACTCGGCGCATGGGTCGGAAGCTTAGAGCCTGAAACAGAAAAAGCGGCTCCGGTTGCCCGAAGCCGCTTCCCCCTCCCGAGATCAACTGACAGGTCCGCTCTTCGCCTCGACCCGTCTGGGACTCATCGGCCCCTTGTCTCAATCATTCTGTGCGTTCGAGACCCACCGGCCTCGTCGCGTGTGCAGAAAACTTCAGCTGCAGCCCGTGGTCGCGCCGCAGTTGTGGCACTTGTAGCAAGCACCATTGCGCACGGTGATGGTGCCGCAGACCGGGCAGGGCGGCGCATCGGCCTGGTTCAGGAACGCCGACTTCGCGTCGCTGTGAGCCGAGGGCGCGCTGGCGGCCGGCTTCGGCGCGCTGGGAGCCGCGGCGGACACCTTCTTCGCCTCGGCCTCCATCACGCTCTCCGTCTGACCTTCCTGGGGCAGGAACTTCAGCGACAGCCACCGGAAGATGTAGTCGGTGATCGACTTGGCGATCGGCAGGTCGGGGTTGTTGGTGAAGCCCGACGGCTCGAAGCGCGTGTGGCTGAACTTGTCAGCCAGCACCTTGAGCGGCACGCCGTACTGCAGCGAGAGGGAGATCGCGGTGGCGAACGAGTCCATCAGACCCGACACCGTGCTGCCTTCCTTCGCCATGGTGATGAACAGCTCGCCCGGCTGGCCATCTTCGTACATGCCGACCGTGAGGTAGCCCTCGTGGCCCGCGATGCTGAACTTGTGCGTCAGCGCGCGGCGCTCGTCGGACAAACGCTTGCGGGCGATGCGCTCCACCACGATCTGCGGAGCCACCACCGCGGCCGGAACCGCTGCGTCGGCCTTCTTCGCTTCCTTGCTGGTGTTGAGCGGCTGGCTGCGCTTGCAGCCGTCGCGGTAGACGGCCACGGCCTTCAGGCCCGCGCGCCACGATTCCATGTACGCGGCCTCGATGTCTTCGACCGTGCACTCGTGCGGCAGGTTGACGGTCTTCGAGATCGCACCCGACAGGAACGGCTGCGCCGCGCCCATCATCTTGATGTGCCCCATGTAGTGGATGGAGCGCTGGCCCTTGGCCGGCTTGAACGCGCAGTCGAACACCGCGAGGTGCTCGGCCTTCAAGCTCGGCGCGCCCTCGATGGTGTCGTTCTTGTCGAGGTAGCTGATGATCGACTCGATCTCGGTGCTCGAGTAACCGAGCTTCTGGAGCGCGAGCGGGACCGTCTGGTTGACGATCTTCAGCATGCCGCCGCCGACCAGCTTCTTGTACTTGATGAGCGCGATGTCGGGCTCGATGCCCGTGGTGTCGCAGTCCATCATGAAGCCGATGGTGCCGGTCGGAGCGAGCACGGTGACCTGCGAGTTGCGGTAACCGAACTCCTCACCGAGCTGCAGCGCCTCGTCCCACACCTGCTTCTGGGCCGCGGCCAGCCGCGCGTCGTCGACCACGGGCAGCTGGTACGCCGCCTTGCGGTGCTTGCGGATGACGCCGATCATCGGGTCGCGGTTGACGCCGTAGCCCGCGAACGTGCCGAGGTGCTCGGCCATCTTCGCGCTCATCGCGTACGCGCGGCCGCCCATGAGCGAGGTCACGGCGCCGGCGTAGTTGCGGCCCTCGTCGGAGTCGTACGCCACGCCCTGCGCCATCAGGAGCGCGCCGAGGTTGGCGTAGCCCAGGCCCAGCGGGCGGAAGTCGTACGAGTTCTGGGTGATCTTCTGCGTCGGGTACTTCGAGAAGCCGACGATGATTTCCTGGCCGAGGAGGGTGATGTCGACCGCGTGCTTGAACGCCTCGACGTCGAACTCGCCGTCGATGGTGCGGAAGTGCATCAGGTTCAACGACGCCAGGTTGCAGGCGGTGTCGTCGAGGAACATGTACTCGGAGCACGGGTTCGACGCGTTGATGCGCGCGGTGTTCGCCGAGGTGTGCCAGGCGTTGATGGTGGTGTCGAACTGCAGACCCGGGTCGCCGCACTGCCAGGCCGCCTGCGAGATCTCACGGAAGATGTCGCGCGCGCGGTAGGTGTCGACGAACGAGCCGTCACGCACGGCCTTGGTCGAGTAGCTGCGGTCTTCGTTGACGGCCTTCATGAACTCGTCGGTGACGCGCACCGAGTTGTTGGAGTTCTGGAAGAAGACCGAGCTGTACGCCTCGCCGTTGAACGACGGGTCGTAGCCCGCATCGATCAGCGCGTGGGCCTTCTTCTCTTCGACCACCTTGCACTTGATGAACTCGAGGATGTCGGGGTGCTCGGCGTTGAGGATCACCATCTTCGCCGCGCGGCGCGTCTTGCCGCCCGACTTGATGACTCCGGCGAACGCGTCGAAGCCCTTCATGAAGCTGACCGGGCCCGAAGCCGTGCCGCCGCCCTTCAACATCTCGCGCGACGAACGGATGGGGGAGAGGTTCGACCCCGTGCCGGAGCCGTACTTGAAGAGCATGCCTTCGGTCTTCGCCAGCCCGAGGATCGACTCCATCGAGTCTTCGACCGAGTTGATGAAGCAGGCGCTGCACTGCGGGTGCTCTTCGACGCCGACGTTGAACCAGACGGGCGAGTTGAAGGCGACCTTCTGACGGAGCAGCAGGTGGGTGAGCTCGGCGTGGAAGGCGCTCTTCGCCTCGGTCGACGCGAAGTAACCGCCCTGATCGCCCCAGCGGGTGATGGTGTTCACCACGCGCGCCACGAGGCCACGCACCGACGACTCACGCTCCGGAGTGCCCGGCGTGCCGCGGAAGTACTTCGACGCCACGACGTTGGTCGCCAGCATCGACCACTGCTTGGGGATCTCGATGTTCTTCTGCTCGAAGACGACCTTGCCGTCTTCACCGGTGATGGAAGCGCTGCGGTACTCCCAGGCGATCTCATCGGCCGGGTCCACACCCGGAGTCGTGAAGTAGCGGGCCACGTCGAGGCCCTGCGCCTTCCCGTTGCGCGGCACGGCCCGCGCGTCGACTGGAATGACCGACGAAACCACGTTCATGGGAGTGAGCTTCTCCATCTGATGATCCCCTCTCTAACTGCGATCTGCTGGTGGCGTTGACTGGTTGACTGGGTTGACTGTGGGTCTGTGTGAAGGACGAAAAGGCTCTGTCCGGTCGAGAGGGCTCGACCGGCGGCGCGAAAGTCGCGAAAGGTAGGATGTTTCGTTCTGCGGAGCCCCTCCAGCTCCGAACCCAACCGGTTGATGACCGGCGTGGGGGCGCGACTTATGCCTCTCGTCTCATCCACGTGTCAAGCGTGTCATCACAAGATGTGGTGTCAAATTTTCTTCCGATACCCAAGACTTAGGGGGTTTTTGAGGAAGTGCTACAGGTCTGAATCGCTCCCAAGGCGGGAAATCGGCTCTGGCGGCGTTGGGATCACCATGTGCGACGATCCCCTCATGAAAGCACCTGATTTGAAGGGTCATGACCCTACATTACTTTTCATAGTGGGTACCCGATCCGGGTACGCGGCTTTGCTGATTGTACGTGTCGTGAGGTGATCAACTTTCCCTCGGGAGCCCGTGCGACGAAGGCGGCAAATCGCGCTTTTGCGCGGCCCGCACCATCGGCGCGTGAGCCGTACGCTCAGGCGGCAAAATCCAAAAGCGAACGCCCGGACTCTGTTATCGAGCGCGCATGCCTCCTCCGTACGCGCGACACCTCTTCATCTGCACCAACCGGCGCCCCGACGGCTCGCCGAAGGGCTGCTGCGCGAGCAAAGGCAGTGAAGAGCTGCGCCTGGCGTTCAAGAAGGAGCTCGACGCGCAGGGCGTGACGGGCTGCCGGGCGAACTCGGCGGGCTGCCTCGACGCCTGCGAGCGCGGCATGGCGATGGTCGTCTACCCGGAAGGCGTCTGGTACGGCCCGGTGAGCAAGGACGACGTGAAGGAGATCGTCAGCTCGCACATCGTGGGCGGCAAGCCGGTGGAGCGGCTGGTGATGCAGCCCATCGTGCCGAGGAAGAAGGACTGAAGCGCCTCGCGCCCCTCGTCGCGGCGCTGGGCTTGAGCGGCTGCGCGACCCTCGACCAGCTCGAGCAGGTGCCGTGGTTCGTCGCTGAAGAAGGCGGCACCCGCGTTCTCACGCCCATCTCCGCGAGGGTGGCGTCGAGCACGGTCGAACAGCTCGAGCTGCGGCGCCGCGCGATGGACGCGGTGTTCGGCGGCGGAGGCGAGGGCGGAGTCGTCGAGGTGGTGGTGCTGCCTTCGGCTCCCTACGAGTCGCTGTTTCCGAAGACCGCGGGCGTGTTTCTGGGCACCCACGAGCCGCTGCTGGCGCTGCAGTCGTATTCTGATCTCACGTTCTTGAACGGCACCAGCGGCACCACGCAGGTGCACGAGCTGGCGCACGCCTACGTCGCGCGGCGCATTGGTCGCCTTCCGCGGTGGCTCAACGAAGGGCTCGCGGTGTGGCTCGAGACGCTGTCCGTCGACGACGAGGCCATCACGCTGGGGAAGATTCAGGGCCGCAAGCTGCGCTCTGCCACTTCCGCCGGGCGCGTGGCGTTCGAGGGCCTCTCAGAATGGGAAAGCCTGGGTCAGCTCAGCGAGGCCGCGACGCACGAGATGTACGCGGCGGCGTGGGCCTGGGTGGCGTGGCTCTTGTCGGAGGAACCGGACCGCTTCACGCGTTTTCTGCGCAATCTGCAGGAGAAGGACGCCAACGCGTGGGTCGACGCGTTCGACGGCAGCTCACCCACCGAGCAGACGTTGAACACGTTCCTCAAGTTCGGGCGCACCTTGATGCTCAAGCTGCCGCGCAGCTCGTTCACGCGGGCGCAGCAGACGAACCGCGCGGCGACGCCGGTCGAGAAGTACGGCGTGCTGGCGCGGCTCAAGTTGTTCGACCCGCTCGACCCGAAGCACGAGGGCACGCGTGACATGGCGAAGAAGGGGCTGGCGATCGACCCGAACGATCGCGTGCTGCGGCCTCTGGCGAGCGTTCAGCCCGACGGCAGCTTCACCATCGAGCTCCCGGAGCGAAAGTTCCGCCCCGCGGTGGCGCTCGCTCCGGAAACGCACCCCGAGTGTGACGACATCGAAGCCACCGCGTCGCTCGAGGGGCGCGCGCATCTTCGCCCGCGCACGTGGCTGCCCGAGGGAGAAGACGTGTGGCCGCAGTCGACCGAGGGCGAGTCGTACGAGCGCCGCCTCGAGCTCGAAGGTCAACAGATCGAGCTGCTCGGCTCGTCGTCGCGCGCCAAGACCAGCATCGGCATCGGCCTCGAGCTCGCGGGCAACCCGCGCAGCCCGTTCTTGATCGTGCGGCGCCCCGAGAAGGGCGGCGGCTGCGTGGTGGGCGCGTGGCGCGCGGAGCTGCTCGCCGACGCTGAGCTGCGAAACCTCCAGACCTGGGTCTCGAAGGACAAGAAGCTCGCGCTGGTGCTGCTGGGCTTCTCGGTGGGCAAGGAGAAGCGCTGGGTGGTGCTGGGCGTGACGAAGACGAAGGTGTGGTTCGCGCTGCAGAGCAAAGGCATGACGCAGGCGATCACGCCGCTGGCGGGCTTTCTGCCCAACGCTGACGGCTCGGTCGACGTGGTGTTCGGCAACGTCGACGCGTGGCGGCTCATTGGCGAGAAGCTGGTGCAGCAGCCTCCCGCCAGCCGATGATCAGTCGCCGTCTGACTCGTCGTCTTCGCCCTTGGTGTCGGTCGCGTCTTTGCCGTTCTTGTTCCGCGTGAAGAAGTGGTGGAGCCCGATGGCCTTCACCTGCTTCGCGTCGGGGAAGGTCTTCAGGCGGTAGCGCAGCGGCCAATAGCTGGGGTCGGGCTTGATGCGCGCTCCGGCGATCTTCACCACGTGGTCCCACGGCGCGGCGCCGATGACGCGATCGGGCTCGGGGCGATCGATGTCGACCAGCACGATGAAGTCGGCCTTGGGCATCAGCGTGTCAGCGCCCTTGGTCCACACCGCGTAGGTGAGTGGCTTGTCGTCGTCGTCTTCGGTGAAGAGCGTGGTGCCGACGAAGATGTCGGTGCCGTCCTTCTCGAACTTCTCGTCGAGCGCCTTCTTCTGGTCGTTGGCGTCGGCGGCGAGCGCCTGCTGCCGCAGCTCGGCGAAGCGCGAACCTTCGGGCGGAATCCACGGGTCGAAGGTGCCGTCGCTCTTCACCACCCAGCCACGGCCGGAGTTGGCGCGCGGCAGGGCGAGGTAGGTGTCGACCAGCTCAGCCGCCGCTTCCTGCCCGCGCTTGTCGGTGCTGCCGGTGATGACGAGGTGATCGCGCTGCGGGAGGAAGACCAGCGGCTCACCCTTCAACTTCAGCTTCTTGAGCTGCTCACCGAGCAGTGCGCGCGCGACGTCGTGGTTGTCGGCCCACTTCGACTCGTAGACACCCGGAGAGGCCTGCGCGAACGGCTTCTTGCTGCGCGCCACGAGCTGCTTCTTGCCCTCGAGGAACAGCTCGTCGGCGTCGATGCCCCAGCGATCGAGGTTGGCCTGCGTGAGGTACTGCATGTTGTCGGGGCCGTCGTAGACCACCACCTGCACCAGATCGTCGGCCAGCGGGCGCGTCAGCGGCGATTCCTTCACGCCGGTGCGAATGGGCACCAGCTCGAGCGTGATGCGATCGCGCACCGTGACCAGCACCTGGCCCTTCGCGCCTGACCACGAGTCGGGCAGGTCTTCCTTGCCGAAGCCCGCGGAGATCTTCTCGACGTACGCGAGGCGCTGGTCCTCCTCCAACGCCTTGTACTCGTCGAAGAAGTTGGTGAGCTCCATCAGCTCGCCGCTCTTGTTCGCGAGGCGGAAGTGTTTGCGGTCGTAGGTGAAGCCCGGCTTTCCGTCGACCTCGAGCTGAGCCACCATTTCCTGCGCGAATTCTTCGCGGAGCGCGTCTTCTTCCGACTTGGGCCGCGGCGTGGGCGTGGCGGGATCGTCGCCCGTGTCGTCGTCGGTGGTGTCCGTCGAGTCGGTGGTCGGCGTCGTCTTCGACGTCTTGCCCGCGAGCTGCTTGTCCTTCGCTTCGTTGTACGCGCCGTACGCTCCGAGGGCGAACACGCCTCCGCAGCACGCGAGTGCTCCGAAGACGAGCAGGAGCACCACGGGGAGGAACGTCTTCTGCTGCTGCGGCTGCTGCGGAGGGGGCTGGAGCGGTTGGGGTGTCACGGTCGGCGCAGATTAGCTGCGACGGCGCTCTCCTCCGAGCAACCAAAGCAGGTTGAGGAAGAGGTTGATGAAGTCGAGGTACAGCGTCAGCGCGCCGTTGACGGCCAACGACATGGCCGACGAGAAGCCGGTCTGCGCGTGGTAGCGGCGCAGCTTCTGGGTGTCGTACGCAGTGAGGCCACCGAACACGAGCACCGCGGCGCAGCTCTTCACGAAGGCCAACGCGTCGCTCTGCACGAAGAGATTCACGATGCCGGCGATCACGATGCCGAACAGGCCGATGATCAGGAACGTCGCCATGCCGCTCAGGTCACGCTTGGTGAAGGTGGCGAAGAGCGAGAGGGCGAGGAAGGCGCCGGCGGTCACTCCGAAGGCGAGCGCGATGCTGCCCAGCTTGAAGGCCAGGAAGATCACGCTGAGGGTCACGCCGTTGAGCGCTGAGTAGAGAAGAAAGAGGAATGCGCTCATGGGCCCGCTCACGCGCTGCGAGAGGAAGCTGAGGGCGAGCACGACCACCAGCTGCACGATCACCAGCGGCCAGTAGAAGGGCAGCAGCGCGGTGGCGAGCGCCACGTTGGAGCCGACGAAGAAGGAGATCGCGCCGGTGAGACCGAGGCCGACCACCATCCACCAGTAGACGCGCTGCATGAAGGTGTTGCTTCGCTCCTGAGCGAGCGAGCTGTCGAAGCCACCACCAAACCGCGCGGAGTCGTTGTCGAAGTTCGGGTATCGCATGCACCTTGGGTAAGGCACGCTCGCGGCGACGCCACAAGCAGCCTCCTCGCAGCCTCCCCGAACGGGCCAAGTGGAGAAACCAATGCACCTCTGGAGCATCGCGGTGGTTCTCACGGCCTCGCTCGCGTTCGCCGGAGTTGGAATCGAGCAAGCGCTCGCGAATGGCGGACCTGAGGCGCAATTGCGCGCGGGCTATGCGGTGTTGGTGGTGGAGATCGTTTCGCTCGATGGGACCTCGTTCACCAACGGAACGCCACCGACGGGCAACGTGGTGGTGAAAGAAGTGCTGCGCGGTGAAGGCGTGAAGGTCGACGAGGCGATCACCATTCGCTGGCGGCCGTACCCGCACGGCTTCGACTACCCGGCGCCGGCGGAGATCAAGAAGTGGCAGGCGAGCGCGTTCGAGGGCGCTCCGGTGGCGGGGAAGACGGTGATCGTCATCGGGCAGATCACGCCCGGTCACTTCGAGGTCGTTCCGCGCGGTGAGCTGAAGCTCGAGAAGCGCGAGTGGGTGCTGAAGCAACTCGCGGCGTCGGTTTCGAAGAAAAAGAAGTGATCGACGCGACGGCTCGGCCTACGCGGTAACCATGGCCAGCACTGCTTTGCGTCACGGCGGAGATCACCTCGCTGCGGTTCTCTCGAAGTGGAACATCAACGCCATCTTCACGCTGTGCGGCGGTCACATCTCGCCGATCCTCGTGGGCTGCGAGTCGCGGAACATCAAGGTCGTCGACTGCCGTGACGAACGGAACGCGGTGTTCGCCGCCGATGCGTACGCGCGCATGACGGGCTTGCCGGGCATCGCTGCGGTGACGGCGGGGCCGGGCGTCACCAACACGCTGACCGCCATCAAGAACGCGCAGCTCGCGCAGTCGCCGGTGGTGTTGCTGGGCGGAGCGACCGCCACGGTGCTCAAGGGCCGCGGCGCGCTGCAGGACATCGATCAGATGTCGCTCGTTCGATCGGCGGTGAAGTGGTCGGCGCGGTGCACGACGGTGAAGCAGCTCGGGCCGACGCTGGAACGCGCGATCAAGGAAGCGATGGGCGGCGTGCCCGGGCCGGTGTTCATCGAGGTGCCGGTCGACGTGCTGTACCCCGAAGAATTGATCACCGAGATGTTCATGAAGGAAACGGGCGTGCAGCACCCGAAGACGCTCGGGCAGCGCGCGCTCAAGGCGTACCTGCAGCTGCACATCTTCCGGCAGTTCCATCAGCCGCACGTCGACGTGACGACCTTCGTGCCCGACATGCCGAAGCGCGAACGTCGCGGGCTCGTGTCGGAAGCCGCGGCGCTGCTCGCGAAGGCCGAGCGGCCCGCGCTGGTGGTCGGCTCGCAGACCATGGTGAACGTGAAGGACCCGGGCCTCATCGCCTCGGCGATCGAGTCGCTCGGCATGCCGGTGTGGCTCGGAGGCACCTCGCGCGGCCTTCTCGGCCGCAACAGCAAGACGCAGTTCCGCCACGCGCGCGGCAAGGCGCTCAAGGACGCCGACGTGGTGGTGGTGTGCGGCTTCCCGTTCGACTTCCGCATGAAGTACGGGTTCGGGTTCGGTTCGAAGACGAAGATCATCGCGGCGAACCTGAGCGATGAGGAAATGACCAAGAACCGCAAAGCGGACATCGCTGTCCGCATGCACGCGGGCGAGTTCTTGAAGGAATTGGCGGGGCTGGTGAAGCCGCGCGCCGAGTGGAGCTCGTTCATCGGTGAGTGCAAGAAGCGCGAGGACGCGCGCGACGACGAGATCGCCTCGAAGGCGAAGACCACCGGCGAGCGCATCGACCCGATTCACTTCTTCCGGCGGCTCGAGCAGCAGCTGGCGGACGACTCGGTGCTGGTGGTGGACGGCGGCGATTTCGTGGCGACGGCCGCGTACATCTTGAAGCCGCGCAGCCCGCTGTCGTGGCTCGACCCCGGCGTGTTCGGCACGCTCGGCGTCGGTGGCGGTTTCGCGGTCGGAGCGGCGACGGTGCGTCCGAAGAGCGAGATCTCGGATCATCTACGGCGACGGCTCGAGCGCGTATTCGCTGAGCGAGTTCGACACCTTCGTGCGGCACGGCTACGCGCCGATCGCGGTGATCGGCACCGACGCGAGCTGGCAGCAGATTGCGCGCGATCAGATCACACTGCTCGGGAGCGCGGTTGGCACCGGCCTGCGCATGACGTCGTACGAGAAGGTGGCCGAGGGGTACGGCGGTCGCGGGTTGTTGCTCACCGACCCGGCGAAGATCGACGAGACCATCGCCGAGGCGAAGCGGTTGTCGCGCGCGGGGACTCCGGTGTGCATCAACGTTCACCTCGCGAAGAGTGATTTCCGCGAAGGCAGCATCTCGATCTGACTCTCTCCCTCTCCCTACGACAGCGGGGAGAGGGTCGGGGTGAGGGGCTGATTCATGTTCGGCGTTGATGCTTGTTCGGCCCCTCTCCCCAGCCCTCTCCCCGCTTCGCAAGGAGAGGGAGTTTGAGTTTCACTTGTGCGGTGACACGTAGAACCCGTCGCAGCGGATCGCCGCGCCGCTGATGTGGCCGTTGGCCGGCGAGCCGAGGAACACCGTTGCGCGCGCGACTTCATCGGCTTCAGTGAGCCGCCCGGTGACCGCCGATGTGCGCAGCTTCTGGAGAAACTCCGGAGGGCGAGGGCGCGTGTCCACCGCTCCGGCCATCAACACGTTGGTGAGAATTCCCGAGGGCCCGAGCTCCTTGGCGAGCACACGATGGAGCCCGTGGAGCGCCGACTTTCCCGTCACGTACGCCATCGCTCCAGGAAAGCCGTCTTCCACCAACCCCGTGGTGATGGTGACGATGCGGCCCCACGCCGCCTTCTTGAGCCGCGGCACCGCCGCTTTGATCATCGCGAACGTGCCGTCCATGTTGGCGTGCGCGGTGCGGGTGAACTCCTCGAAGGTGAGCTCTTCGATCGTCTGAAACCCGTTGGGCCACTGCACGGCGTTGTTCACCAGCACGTTGAGTGAGCCCCACGCGTCGATGACGGACTTCACCGCGCGCTCCGCCGTCGCGGGATCTTCGAGCGCGAACGGGACGACGAGTGCGTCACCGCCCGCATCGCGCACCAGCTTCGCCGTCTCTTCGGCTTCGCCGCGCGCCTCGCGATAGGTGATCGCCACCTTCGCGTGTTCCTGGCCGTAGGCGATGGCGATCGCACGGCCGATTCCCTTCGAAGCGCCCGTGACGAGCGCGACCTGCTTGTCGAGTTGTGTGTGCATGGCGCGCAAGATGTCGAGCGCTGCGCGCCGCGCCTTGGAAGAAACGGACATTTCGCCGGGCGGGCAGTTGTCGCCTTCGCGCGCGTGGGCGAGGGTGTCGCTCGTGATCGCGCGCTGGGTCGAAGAAGCAACCGCCGTCGAGTCGTCGCCGCCGGGAACGCTCCATGACGTGTCGTATCTGCCCGACGGACGTGTGCACCTCGTGTTTCGGCTGCTCGCCGACGGTCGCGCCGATCTCAGCGTGCGCGGACCTCTGACGCGCGCGCACTACAAGCGCGCCGCGGCACTTCCCGCCTGTGCGCGCGTTTCGTTTCGTGCCGGTGGCGCGTACCCGTTCTTCGGAGTGCCGGTCGACGAGCTGACGAATCGCCTGGTGCTCCTCGAGTCGCTCTGGGGCCGTGACGCGAACCTGTTGCTCGAGCGCTGTGTCGCCGAGGTCGATCACGGTGGCGACGCGACGCCGGTGATTCTCGCGGCGCTCGGAGATCGCATGCGCCGTGCGCCCTTCGAGCACGCGTCGGCTCGCACCGCGCGCGCGGCGATGCAGTCACTCGCGCTCGGAGAACCGGTGGCGCACGTCGCGCGAACGCTCGGGGTGAGTGAGCGGCACCTGCGCCGCGCGTTCACGTCGACCGTCGGCTATTCACCGAAGGCGTTTTCGCGCGTCGCCCGATTTCAACGCGCGCTGTCGTTGCTGCGCGAGCGGCGCGCCGATCTCGGGAGCATCGCCGGTGAGGCGGGTTACTCCGACCAGGCACACCTCAATCACGAGTTCCGCGCGTTGAGTTCGCAGACGCCGCTGGCGCTGGTGCGCGGTGAGGCTCCGGCGCGAGGCAACTGTCAGGGGTCGGTGTAACGGAACTCCCAGAGTTCCTGCGAATAGAACGCGTAGCCCGAGAACATCAGCCCAACCGAGCGTGTGCGGTCCCACACCAGCATGCAGGACGAGCGCACGTCGGGTGATTCGGCCAGCGTGAGCTTCGACCACTGGGTGCCGTTCCATTCCCACGTGTCGTTCTGCTGCATGGTGTTCGCTCCGCCGAAGAGGAGCACGCGGTTGCGCGCTTCGTTCCACGTCATCGAATGTTCGGCGCGCGCCGACGGCGGCGTGGTGTTCGACAGCTGCAGCCAGCGTGTTCCGTTCCACGACCAGGTGTCGTTGCGATAGCTCCCCGGCCCGAGCGCGCCGCCGAAGAGGAGCACCTCGTTGCGCACGCCGTCCCACGCCATGCCGTGCATGTAGCGACCGGTCGGTGCGGTGCTCGGCATCAGCTCGGTCCAGTCGGTGCCGTTCCATTCCCAGGTGTCGCCGAGCGAGGCGGCTCCCGAGCGGCCGCCGAACATGACGATCACCTGACGGCGCGGGTCGTAGACGAGGCGAGTCGATTGGCGCGCCGGAGGGACGTGCGTCGGCATCACGCGTCGCCAGTTCGTGCCTTCGAAGAGCCACGTCTCGTTGGTGTCGTTGCTGGTCGAGCCGCCGAAGAGGACGATCGCGTTGCGCGTCTCGTCGAGCGCGGCGGCGCTGCTCCACCGCGGCGTAGGAGCGAGCGGCGGCTGCACGTTGGTCCACGCGGTGCCGTTCCAGGTCCACGTGTCGCCGTAGTTCATCGTGGAGTTGCCGCCGAAGATCAGCGGTTGCCCGGTCACGGGGTGCGGCGCGGCCGCGTAGCCGCTGCGGCCGGGCGGCGTGGGCGGAGACTTCGTGATCCAGTTCGTGCCGTTCCACGCCGAGGTGCGATCGGTCGGCTGCCACGGATTGCCGCCGACGGTGATGAGCTCACTGCGCGCGACGTCGTACGCGGTCGCCGAGAGCATGCGGTCCCACGTCGGCTCGACTCCCATGCGCTCGGTCCACGCCGTGCCGTCCCATTCCCAGGTGTCTCCGAGCGGGTTCACGCCGGGGTACGTGCGGCCTCCGAAGAGGATCACCTTGCCGCTCGGAGGGAAGAAGCGCATCGACGCGCGCTCGCGGCCCCATGGGAGCGTTCCGGCAACCGTGCGCTGCGTCCAGGTCGTGCCGTTCCACGTCCACGTGTCGTTCTGCGCGAACGTGGTGGTACCGCCGAAGAGCACGACTTGCTGGCGCACCGGGTCCCACGTCATCGCGAACGAGTTGCGATCGCCCGGGTCGCCGGTCGTCGTGCGCTGTGTCCAGTTGGTGCCGTCGAAGAGCCACGTCTCGTGCATCAGGCCGCCGAAGAAGAGGACGCGCTGATTCACTCCGTCCCAGGCGAGCCGGCCGTTGGCGTACGGCGCGTTCGCGGTCATCACGCGGGTCCAGTCGGTGCCGTCGTATTCCCACGTCTCTGAATTGCCGCCGAAGAGCACCAGCCGGTTGCGGCGCTCGTCCCAGACCATGTCGTGGCCGGCAAGCGCGCCGGGGTTGTGCGCGGTGATGCGGCGGAGCCAGAGCGTGCCGTCCCATTCCCAGGTTTCGTTCGTCGGGCCGTTGGTCGCGCTGCCGCCGTAGAGGACGAGTCGCTGCAGCGTGCCGTGCCAGGCCATCGCGGCGCTGTTGCGATCGAGCATCGTGCGCTGGACCCAGCGCGGAGCGCGGCAGGTTCCCTGAATGCACGCGTTCGTCGTGGTGCAGACGCGGCCGCAGATGCCGCAGTTGCTCTCGTCGTCGGAGAGCGTGACGCAGGCGCCGTTGCAGATGACCTGCGTGCCGGTGCACGTGCCGCCGTCGGGGAGGCCGGAGCCGCCGCCGGTTGATGAGCCGCCGCCCGTCGAAGTTCCTCCGCCCGTCGCCGTTCCGCCGCCCGTCGCTGAGCCGCCGCCCGTCGCAGTTCCACCGCCCGTCGCAGTTCCACCGCCCGTCGCAGTTCCTCCACCCGTCGCAGTTCCGCCGCCCGTCGCGGCGCCGCCGCCCGTCGCAGTTCCACCGCCGGTCGCAGCGCCGCCGCCAGCCGTTCCCCCGCCCGTTGCGGTTCCTCCGCCCGTCGCAGTTCCACCTCCTGTTGCGGTTCCCCCTCCCGCTGCGGTTCCACCGCCCGTCGCGGAGCCGCCGCCAGTCGCCGAGCCGCCGCCAGTCGCAGAGCCGCCGCCAGTCGCAGTGCCGCCGCCAGTCGCAGTTCCGCCACCAGTTGCAGTTCCGCCACCCGTCGCAGTTCCGCCACCAGTTGCCGAGCCGCCGCCAGTTGCTGAGCCACCACCGCCGCCGGCGTTCAACGACACGCACTGTCCGATCGCGGAGCACGTCTGTGCGAGGCCGCACGGACTGCACGCCGACCCGCGAGCGCCGCAGAGCAAGTCAGTCGTGGCCGTCACGCACTCGTTGGTCGACAGATCGCAGCAGCCGGAGCACGTCAGTCCGCTGCACGGCTCACTCGGTGCACCACAGCCGACGAGCCAGAGGCACAACACGCCGAACGCGAGACGCTGCTTCATCGCGCGATGCTACGGCCGGCCGCACGCCGCTTCGTTCCCAAATTCAGGAACACGATTCTCGAATTTGAGATTCAGCGCTTCTTGAATGCCGAGAGGTCTTCGGGCTCTCCGAGCAGTTCGATGCCGTACGTCTGCCGTCGCTGGAAGGTGATCGGCAGCTTGCGCTTGCGGGCGAGAGTGACGAGTGGAGTGGGGTCGAACCACTTCCGGCTCGGAAGCCAGAGACCCTGTGGATGCAGTTCCGCCGCGCCGCGCAGCTCGATCGACTCGAACACCGCCGCGGGGATCGCGTTGACGAAGTGAAGCAGGTCGAGGTCGTCGTCGAGCTCGACCGTGAGGCGGGTGCCCGCGAGCGCGATGGCGTGGTTGATGGTGCGCTCGGCGAGCGACTTCCACGCAGGAGAAAACAGCGACGCGATGGCCTTCGCACTCGGTCGATCATCGTCGATGTAGACCGACAGCTTCGTGAGCGAAGGCAACGCCGCGGCCTTGCGCGTCAGTTCTTCGACGTCTCGGGAGACGCCAGCCGTCATCAACTCCGTCCACGTTCGCGTGCGCTCCAGCCCGGCGAGCACCCAGCTCAGCGGAGCGCGCAGCGTCTTCAGGCTGTCAAACACCGGAGACGCGAGAACATCGGAAGGATCGTCGGAGAGATCGATCTCCACGTGTTCGACCGTTCGCCACGCCTCCGCTGGTGCCGCTGCGTGGTTGGAGAAGAGCGTCATGTTGAGGAAGCCGCGCGCGAAGTGAGGGTAGCCCGCGAGGTGCGGCTCCCATCGCGCGGCCCATTCGCCTTGCCAGCGCGTGAGCAGTTGCTGCTCCCGCTTGCCGGGTTCGGCCTTCGTGCGCGCGCGCTCGACCTGCAGCGTGATGAATTCTCCGAGTGGAAAGCCACGTTCCTGCAACGCATCGGCGAGCACCAGGCGCGGTCCGTCTTCAGCGGGGTTCGCGTACACCGCGGCGAACAGCGCATCGAGCTCATCGGTCGCGGGCTTCGTCGCAGCGCCGGCGAGCTTGCCCTGCAGCGTCGCGAGCTCCGGGGCCGGCACGTCGCGCACGATGTGCTTCTCGAGCGCCGCCACTGCCTCGCGCGTCTGCGGCCCGATGCTGCGGCCGAGGCGATTCTGTTCCTTGCTGATTGGCCCGAGGGGCTTCACGACACGGTGATCGCCGGTCTTCGCCAGCAGCGCGAGCAGGTGAGGCGCGTTCCTCCGCGCGTTCTTCCCGCCGACGTCCTGCAACAGACCGAGCGCAGCGGTGGCGATTCGCGGGTCCGCTTTCCACTCGAGCATCTCGGTGAGCCGCTCCTCGATCACGTCGGGCCGCGGATGAAAGAGAGTCGACAGCAGCCACGGCAGGTTCGCGTCGGTGCGCTGGTTCGCGAGCGTGATCCACTCCTGGCGCGGGTTCTTGCGCGCATCGAAGGGTGCCGGCTTGCCGTCGATCAACTTCGCCGAGAGCGTCTCGATCACCGCGGCGAGCTCCGTCGAGCGCGTGCTGCGCCACACCTCGAGCATCGACGACAACGCGCGTTCGGGACTGCGATCATCAAGCGCGGAGATCGCGTCGGCGAGAGATGCCTGCTTCTTTCGTGCGGCCATGGGCGCGCGTGTCTAGTTGACCTTCGAGGTCATGGCATTCGCGCCGCGCAGTGATGAAAGTGCGCGCATGACCTTCGAGCTGAAGCGCGTCGAACTGAAGCAGGGCCCGATTCACTACCGTGACGTCGGCACCGGCCCGGTGATGGTCTTCGTGCACGGCCTGCTCGTGAACGGCCGCCTGTGGGAGCCGGTGCTCGAGCGGCTCTCGAAGACGCACCGCTGCATCGCTCCTGATTGGCCGATCGGCGCGCACTCCGAGCCGATGCACGAGAACGCCGATCTCTCGTCGTTTGGCCTCGCGCGCTTGATTGCCGATTTCCTCGAGGCGCTCGACCTGCGCGACGTCACGCTGGTCGGCAACGACAGCGGCGGAGCGCTCTCGCAGTTCACCGTTGTCCGCCACCCTGAACGCATCAAGAAGCTGGTGCTCACCACCTGCGATGCGTTCGAGGTCTTCCCGCCGCTCGCGTTTCGCTACCTGGTGGTCGTCGCGAAGCTCCCCGACGCGGTGATGGCGCTGCTGGCGAACTCCATGAAGTGGGTGACGCCGCTTCGACGTCTGCCGATCGCGTACGGCGATCTCACGCGCAAGCGCCTCAGCGACGAGCTGATCGACGCCTGGGCGAAGCCCGCGCTCGACTCGCGAATCCGCCGTGACACGACGAAGTTCCTCCGCTCGATCGAGCCGCGCGAGCTGATCGAAGCCGCAGCGCAGCTGAAGAATTTCAAGGGCGACGTGCACCTCATCTGGACGCCCGAGGACAAGTACTTCCCGGTCTCGCTCGCGCATCGCCTCAAGGAACAGCTGCCCGGCGCGAAGCTCGATCTGATCTCCGACGCGCAGGTCTTCGTGGCCATCGATCAGCCCGATCGCCTCGCCGAGCTGCTCGCGTCGGGTTTTTGACGCGCAAGATTTGTGCGGGTCGCCTCGGACTGATCGGCTGATTTGACCCGGCACCGCGCCAATCGAGACGCGCGTTCACCGGCGCGCACACCGGTTGCACTGCCTCGCCCACATGCGAGCTGTGCGACGAAGTGGTTTCTCGATGTTGATCGTCATGGGTGTGCTGCTGGTCGCCACGACCGCGGCCGTCGCCACCCTGACGATGATCGGTCGCGAGGCCGAGTTGCAGGGCGCGAACCGGCGCGACGTCGAGGCATTCTTCGCTGCCGAAGCCGGGCTCGCCGAGGGCCGCGAACGTCTGCGGTTGCTCGCTGAACGCACGCCGAACTTCACGACCTACACGTCGATCATGGCGACGCTCCCGCCGGTCACCGGAATCGGGGCCGCGGGTGAGACCTGGTACGAGGTGCTGCCCGCGACGTCGTACCCGCTGACCACGAGCGGCACCGAGCTCGCCCTCGACCCCAACATCACGACGGCGGGTCGCGAGCTGCGCGATTCCACCGGCGCGCGCTTCAGTGATTTTCCGACCGGGGCGACGGTGCGCTACCGCGTGTTCCTGCGCGACGACGCCGACGAGAGCACTCCGGTCGCCACCGCCGACAGCAACGGTCAGGTGTGGCTGGTGGCGATGGGCGAGGTGGTGGTCAGCGGCGGCGCTCCGGTGCGGCGCGTCACGCAAGCCCTCGTGACCTACCGCGCTGGCTCGGAGCGCATCGACTGCGCCGGCCAGAAGGGTGGCTGCGCCGACAAGACCAACGCCGGAGCGCTCGACGCCCGCACGCCGACCGTCAGCGGAGTGAACGTCCTGTGAGAACTGCATTCGTGATCATCTGCCTGTCGCTCCCCGCGTTCGCTGCCGACAGCGCGCGCGGGTTCGCCGTCTTCAGCGAGCGTTGCGCGACCTGTCACACCGCGCAGCACGACGCGAAAGAACGCAAGCCCGGCCAGGCGCCCGACCTCGCGCTGCGGCTCAAGCAGAAAGACGGAGCCGCCCTCAACGCGTGGATTCTGCAGCCCGCCAAACGCCCGAAGCTCGACACGCCCTGCGACACGCGCTCGATGATCGACGATCGCGAAGCGCTGGCCGATCTGTGGGCGTGGTTGCAGGGCAGGGTCGACGCGCCGCCGCCGCCTCGCGCTGATCGCCGCCGCGCCGATCTCTCGCGCACCGACGTGAGCAAGTGGCGCAACCGCTCGAAGGGAGCCACGCCGTGAAGCGCCTCACCGCCGTTCTCTGCGCGCTGTTGAGTGTCTCGGCGTTCGCGCAGTCGCTGTGTGACAACTCGCTGGCCACCGACACGCAGCCGGCCTTCGACACGCTCTCGATTCCCGATCGCACCGCGATCTCGATCACGTCCGGCAAGCAGCTGCGGCTCGAGACCGCGTTGGTTCCGTTCGACCCCGAGAAGATCGTGCTGCCGGTCGATCAGCGCCTCACCATCTCGTACGTCTACGAGTCGGCGGGCGCGACACACACCATCGGCTACGTCTATTACGAAGATCTGATCGCGGCCGGCTACGTCGACACCAAAGGCACGCCCGATTCGAACGACGACACGTTGGTCGACTCGAACAACAACGGCATCGCCGACATGCACGAGGACCTCTACAACCTCGCGCCCAACAACCCGCTCTCGACCGGCTACCGGCCATACGTCGGCAAGGCGGCCGATCGTCGCTGCACCAGCACCTTCACCAGCGGCGGCCACACCTTCACCGTGCCCGAGCTCGCGTCGAGCGCGTGCGGCGGCAACTTCCGCACCAGTCAGTCGGTGCGCGACGCGTCGAAGCCGTCGACCTGGAACACGGGCCCGAACATCAACGTCGATCTGATCGGCGAGTCGGGCAACCTGGCGACCAACGCGTTCAACGATCAGGGCCTCTTCGGCTCGGTGCCGAACCTGCTCGAGCCGGCCGCTCCGGAGAACGGAAACCGCGGCATCGGCCGGCTCCTCTTTCTCTTGAGCGACGACGACAGCGATACCTCGGTTTGGCAGAACTTTCCGACCATCGCTGACGCGACCGCGCTGGTCGACGGCGTGCCCGACTACGACGTGAGCGTCTACGACGCGACCGGCCGCCGCCGCACGACGAACCCCGACGTCGGCATCACCGTCGCCGATCGCACGGTCGACCTGGGCGTCGTGCCCGGCAACAAGGAACTCGTGTTCTTCATGGTGAGTTACTACTCGCCTGGTCACGGCTCGGACCGCGTGTACCCGTGCTTGCGCTTCAACGGCTCGGGCCAGTGCACGCTGCACCTCATCTCTCCGGTCAGCGTCTTCTTCTCGAAGGCGCGCTTCAACATCGACCAGAACCCGCTGTCGTCGAACCCCGCGGCGATTCGCAACATCGGCTGCGGCTACCCCGCGAGCGGAGTGGTCACCAGCCCCTCAGGCTCGCCGTACTACGGCACCGCGCAGGCGTGCTGGCTCGACTCGACGACCGTGCTGCGCCTCAACACCGCGGCGTACAACAACCTCTCGATGCCCAGCGAGGCGTCGGTCGTCGCGCGGCCCACGAACGATCGCATGCCGCACGTGATGGTCGGCGCGCCGTCGACTGATCCGTATCGATGGATCTTCGGCTTCGAAGATCTCACCGGCGGCGGCGACCGCGACTTCAACGACGTGGTGGTGATGATCAACAAGACCAACGGTGGCAGCGCGCGCTCCGCGACGGTCTCGGGGACCATTCCCGTCGCCGACGCCGACTCGATGACCATCACCAAGGTTCGCTTCCGCCGCGTAGACGACGTGTCGCGAGGAGCGTGGACCGAGGCGACGCCTGGCGCGTGCAGCGGCCCGCCGGCGCCGTCGATTCGCTATTCGATCGCGCTCGACTGCCGCGACTGCAGCAGCGGCGTGTGCCTCGTGAACCCCAACCCCACGTGGAGCGAAGTGGTGTTCCCCACCGGCGTGAACGAGCTCACCATCGACACGCTCGCGCTCGGGTTGATCGGCAGTCAGCTCTGCTGGCGCGTCGACATGACCTCGCCTCGCGACACCTGCACGCCCACCGTCGACGAGGTCGATCTCGGCTACCAGGCGGTGCGCACGGGCGACTACAGCCGCAGCTCTCCGATTCCGCTCGCGAACACCGCTGAGTTCGGCGTGTACGAGACGCCGGGCGCGCCGTGGAACGGCAGCTCTCCGGGTAAGCCGACGCCTTCCATCCGCACGTGGGACGCGCGTCGTGACTTCGGTCTGCGCGGTCACCTCTACGCCAAGCGTCTCTACGACCCCGATTCGTCGACGCCCACCGCGACGTCCTCGGCGTTGCTGTGGGACGCGGCCGAACGTCTCGCGGTCTCGATGCCCTCGCGCGCGTCGACGCCGCTCGATCGAAAGATCTACACGCTGTCGTCGACCAACACGCGCATCGAGCTCAAGGACGAGCTGGCATTGAGCACCACGCCCGCGTTGCCGAACACCGCGTACAACACGCAGTCGCTCGGGAAATACCCGTACGATCTCAACAAGAGCTCGGCGGGCAACGCGCCGGCCGATGATCTCGATCGCCAGTTCCTCCGCGATTGGCTCTACGGCTGGGAAGATCGCCAGGGCCTTGCGTCGGCGTCTTGCGCGAGCGCGGGTACCTGCAAGCTGCAGGGCTCTCCGTCGCCGGTCGCGCGTGCGTGGCCGATGGGCGGCATTCAGCTCTCGTCGCCCGCCATCGTCGCCGCTCCGGCCACCGCGGGTTGGTACAACTTCACGACCTCGACCGAGCGCGCGGCGTTCATCGCCAACTTCTCGGACAAGCTGAAGACGCGCCCGACCATCGCCTTCGTCGGCACGCTCACCGGCTACCTCCACGGCTTCGCGGCGGGCAGCTACCGGCGCGGAGACGATCCCTGCACCGGCACCACGGCGCGCGGCTACTTCCTCAAGGCGCCGTGCAGCGGCGGCACGCGCGACTACGGCGCCGGCGACGAGGTGTTCGCGTATGCGCCGCGGCAGCTGCTCAGCAAGTACGTGCGCAACTACATCGGCGATCTCGCCGGCCAGTCGACCGTGCCCGCGCAGGTGAACGCTCCGCCGGCCTTCGCGGACGTCGATCTCGGCAACCTCGGCGTGGGCGTCGCTCCGTGGACCATCGACTCGCAGGGCCGCGCGGACAAGGGCGCCAAGACCGCGCTCGTCACCGCCGCTGGCCCGCGATCGGATCTCGTCTTCGCGCTCGACGTGACCGACCCCTCGAAGGCGAGCGAGACCGACCCGACCAAGCAGCGCTACCCGATCCCCATGTGGGAGTGGCGCATGGGCGACGTGCTGCCGCTCACTGGCGCGTCGAAGCAGCCCGATACGCGCGGCTCGCGTCACTCACCGCCGATCATTCGCGCCGACTTCGGTTCGCTCTACGGCACGCGGTGGATCGCGGCGGTGGCCACCGACTTCGTGCCGAACTCCGGCACCGCGGGCACCGTCTACCTGCTCGATCTCGCCACCGGCGCTCCGGTCGTCATCGGCGGAGTGACGATCGGCATCATCACCCTCGAGACCAACGAAGGCATCGGCGGCGAGCCCGCTGCGGCCGACATCAACGCCGACGGCAACTACGACGTGCTCTACGTGCCGAGCACCTCGGGCAAGGTGTTCCGCATCAACTTCGCCTCGGTGACATTGACCAACGCGCCCGATCGCCGCGTGAGCGCGTGCGTGGTGGCCGACACTGCCGCCACTCTCGTCGCGCAGGGCGTGAGCGCGGCGCAGGCTGCGCTGCAGGGTGTGTATTCTCCGCTCGCCATTCGCGTGCAGCGCCAGACCGCGACGACCGTGCAGCTGTTCTACGGCACCGCCGACGATCCCGATGACCCGGGCGACACGCAGGCCAGCAACTACTTCGTGATGGCGTTCGAAGACGAAACGCCGACCGGTGCGTGCGCCGCCGCGCCGCGCTGGCAGCAGAAGCTGAACCCCGGCCAGGAAGTGTGGGGTGGCGTGAGCCTGGGCGCGAACGACGTCTTCGCCGCGACCGCAGTCGGCAGCGCGGCCGATGCGTGCAACCTGTCGAGCACCGAGCAGGGTCGCCTGTACACCGTGCCTGCCGTTCCGGCGGTGCCGCCCACGGGGCTGATTCCTGCTCCGGCGAGCGTGCCGAACATTCCGCACACCGTGTCGCCGGGCATCGTCTACGACGAGCAGTTCATCTTCACCTCGGCGAACGGCAAGTTGATGTCGGCCGGCTCGGGCAAGTGGAACAACGCGCCCTCGGCCAGCTCGACCTCGCGCCGCCGGAGCTTGATCTGGGAAGCGCTGCCGCCCGGGAGGCTGCCGTGAACACCGCGGGGGAGCGCATGAAACAGCGTGGCGTGACGATGTTGGAAGCGATGATCTCGATGGTCGTCGCGGCGATCGGTGTCTCGGGTGTGGCGAGCCTGGTGGTGACGTCGAGCGCCGTGGTGCGCCGCACGCAGACGCGTCAGCAGGCCACCGAGATCGCGCGCCGCGAGCTCGAACGAATCGCCGCCATGGGCTGCAACCCCGACCCGGCCGCGTGGTGCAACAACATCACTGCGCTCGATGGGCGCACCTCGACGGTGTGGCTCAGCGTCGACAGCGGCCTGCAGACCACCGCGCCGACCGGAGTCGATTCGTCGCTGCGTGCGTTCCGCATCGACGTCGACGTCGACCCTCCGTACGAAGGCGCGGAGCGTGGCTCGCCGATCATCGAACGCCCGCTCGATGGAGCGACCGGTCGCGGCTCGGTGGTGAACGTGCGCGTCACCGTGAGCTGGACTGAGCCGAAGCGCCCGCGTCAGGCAGCAGTCCTGCAGACGAGGATGGCGCCATGAACCGCCGCGGCATGACGCTCGTCGAGCTGATGGTCTCCGCGTCGATCGGCATGGTGGTGATCGCCGGCGTCGTGAGCGCCAGCATGACGATGCAGGCCAGCTCGGGTCGTCTGCAGCAGGTGATGGGCGCCCAGCAGTCGCTGCGTTCGGCGGCCGAGCTGATCGAGCTCGAGTTGCAGAAGGCGGGCTCGGGCATCGGCAACACGCGGCTCGGTCTGGGCGGCGGCGTCAATCGCAACACGATCAACGTCATCACCGGCGACACCTTCTCCACCGACTCGACGTTCGAGATGCCGAGCGGCTCGTACACCGGCTTTCCGAGCGACTCGGTGCTCGTCTTCTCCGGCCGCACGTCGGCGATGGTGCAGCTCGCGTGTTGCCCGGGCATCGGCACGTGTGGCGGCAGCTGCAGCCTGCGCAACGGCTCAGCGTCGTGCACCGCGGTGAGCGCCTCGAGCTCCGACTTCCCGACTGGCTCGCGCGTCGTGTACGTGAACCCCACGCTCGGCGTCGCGTGCGCCCATCAGGTCACCTCGACGCCGGGAGCGAATCTGCTGATCAGCAGCGCCGGCATCGGTGGCCTGAGCGCTCCGCTCACCGGTGACGTGTGCGCCGACACCTCGACGTTCTGGTGCACCGCCGGCAGCTACGCGATGGAACTCGACGCCGTCTCGCTGCGCGTCAACTGGAAGGCGGTGGCGACGGGCGGGCCGCAGCGGCCGCGGCTGCAAGTCGATTCTGACGGGCCGTACGGTCCACTGCCGTACGTCGACATCTTGTGGGACGTCGAGCGGCTGCAGCTGCGCTCGATGATCGAGGATCTCACCAACCCCGGGACCTACACGTGGTTTCCCGACACCGCGGCGGGGCGGCCGTCGATCGACACCTGCACCACGACCACGCCTGGCTGCTCGATTCCCGGCGGCACCGACGCGAAAGACGCTGCGCTCGCCGCGGGTCTCAGCGCGAACGAAGCCTTGAAGGCACAGTTCAATCGACGGCTGCGCGGCGTCGAAGTGATCCTCACCTCACGTTCGGTGACCATCGATCGCTCGCGCATCAAGCGCGTCGGCGCGGTGTTCGCGGTCGACTCCAACGGCTTTCCGCAGGACGGCTACGAGCGCCGGCGCGTCGTCTTCCAGGCCACGCCGCGCAACTTCGGTCTGCTGGAGGGTTTCCAATGAAACGCCGCGGCATGACGATTCTCGAGCTGATGGTGGTGGTCGCCATCGTCGGCGTGATGAGCAGCCTCTCGGTGTACGGCTTCGATCGTCTGACGCGCGTGCAGCGGCAGACCGGCGCGTTGCGAGAGCTCTCGATGCAGCTGCTCGAAGCGCGTGCCGAGGCCCGGCTCCACAACCAACCGGTGCGCTTCGAGCTCGCCACCGTGCCGACCGGAACGCGCGTGCGCTGGGGCCGCTTGCCGTGTGGTGACGCGTGGGGCCGCAGCTGCCCGTCGACGGCGTGCACCAGCACCACGACCTGCGGCGGCACGTGCGTGTGCGATTCGATCTCGTCGCAGGTGATCATTCCGAACGGAGTCACCATCACCGGACTGAACGGTCTGTGCTTCCTCGGCAGCACGGGCGCTCCCCGGGGCGCGACCTGTCAGCAGAGCGGAACGCCGGTGTCGACGTTGCGCTTCGATCTCGCCGATCAGCCCACGCCGTACCTGATGGTGCTCGAGCCGCTCAGCGGCAACGCGCGCCTCGTCGATTGCAGCCGTCTGCCGAAAGACCCGTCATGTCCCTGAACCTCGCAGCGCGGCCGGCCGAAGGGGCGCGGGTGTTGTGCCCGGCGTGTCTCCACCTCGCGGCGTCGCCCACGCTGATCCTCGACGGCGAAACGGTGAGCATCTCGTGCGAGGAATGCGAGACGGTCACGGTGCTCGGCAAGGTGAGCAAGCCGCAGCTGCGTCTCGTGCCCGTGGTTCCGCCGGTGTTGCCGGTGGTCGCCACGCGGGTGATCGAGCCGCCTGCACCTCCGCCGCCCGCACCGATGCGCGTCGACGTGAGCGTGCCGCAGACGCATTGCCCGAAGTGCGTCGCGCCACGCGGAAGTGCGAAGACGTGCGTGCAATGCGGCCTCGATTTCGAGCGCGGTCAGGCGCCCGAGCTTCCCGCATGGCTCGTCACCGAATGGTCGAAGACCACCAAGGACTGGCGCTCGCTCGAGCGGCATCAGCGGTTGATCGATCAAGCGACGCAGAGTGACGCGCTGTGGGCCGTGGGCCGCCTCTACCGGTTGCACCTGGTGTTGAACCCCGACGACACCGTCGCGCAGCAGGCGTGCGCCGAGGTCGTGTTGCGCGCGAGCGCGATTCTGGTGCCCAGCCCGCGCGAGAAGAGCGATCGCTTGAAGCGCGCTGCCCTTGGGTTCGGAGTCCTCCTCAGTCTGTTGCTGGCGATGATCGCGGTCGGCCTCAACTGATCACTTCGGCGCTGGCGCGGCGTTCATCTGCGCTTCGCGCGCCTTCGCCTGCTCGAGGGTCGGCACGTTCCACGCGATGCGCTCTTCGTCCGTCGTGCTCGGGTCGACCTGCCACAGCTTCCACGGCGAGGAATCGTCGGCGCGTTTGTACTGCGTGCCGAACTTCTGCGGCTTGCCCTCGTACATGAGCTTGCGATCGAGCGCCGCGGCCGCGAGCCAACGCGCCGAATCGTGATCGGGGTCTCGCTTCACGGCCTCCAGCGCGAGCGAGCGCGCCTTCTCGATGTGCGCCACCGTGGCTCCGTGCTGGAAGACCATCGCCGCGTGCCAGAAGTCGTCAGCGGTCTTCGCTCCATTGGCGCTCAGAATTTCGTCGACGCGCTTTTCACGCTCGAGATCGCGAGGGCCGACGACCTTCCAGTCGATGTTGCCCTGGCGGTCTCCCTGATCGGCCTCGAACAGGGTGGTGAGCTCACGGTTGTCCTTGCTCGAACGGTTCGCCAGCCGCTTCGGGTACTCGGTCATGAACGTCGCCCAGCGAGGGTCGGCGCGCAGCGCTTCGAGATCGCCGTCCTTCTCGGGCCACGCGACCTCGACCGGCTGCCGATCTTGCTCGGCGACCGCGAGCTGCGCGAACGCTGCGTCCTTGTCACCCGCGAGCGAGAAACAGCACGCCGCGCTGTAGTGCTCGCCGAGCTTCACGTACGTCGCAGCGCACTGCGCGAACTGCTTCGCGTCGTATTCGGTGTTCGCGTTCGCCTTGAGCTGCAGCCGCTCAGCGCGCGTGATCGAGCTCGACGTTGCACACGCTGACGACAACAGCAGCACCACTCCCAGGGAGACCGGTCGGATCATGGCTCCGTGATGACCTCAACCTTCGGCGAGTTTCACTTGCCCCACGCGCGATACGCCGCGAGCAGCGATTTCGCGACGTCGGTGGTGAGCAGGGGAATCACGCCGCCGCCGCCCACGATGTTCACGATGTGGGAGATCGACCCGCGGCACACGCCGCCCCATTTCGGTTGATCGGGCAAACCCACCGACGCGTAGGCGGAGAAGTCGACGTAGAGCTGCGTGGGAATCGCCGCGGGGCCCGTGCAGAGCGTGTGCTCCTCGGTCGGAATGTCGACGACTTCCTGCACCACGAAACCGCCACCGACCTTGTCCGCTCCCGCGCGCGCACAGAGCGCCGCCCAGTCGAGCTCTTCGCCGTAGGCCGTCTTCACGCGCTCGGCGAAGCCCGGCTCACCGCGCGTGCGGCCGACGAACACCGCGCGCCCGCCGTAGTCCCAGCTGCGCTTGAGCACGTACTTGTCGGGCTCGGCGGTGACCTGCGCGATCAATGCCTCGCCGCTGAAGTGCCGCGTCCACGGCACGCATTCCTTGATCGCCTCGACTTCGCCTTCCGACAACCGCGCTTCGCGGATCAAGCGCGAGTCGTTCTGCGCCTGCGAGAGCAGGGCGAAGACCGCCTTCACCTCGACCTGCGACGCGGGGGGATTCAGCACGACGGCGCGCGTGCCGTTTTCCTCGGCGAGCAGCGCCTTCACGTAGTCGGCGCCTTCCATGCCCGCTTCCTCGAGCCGCCGCACGAAGAGGTGCCGGTACACGAGGTCGTATTTCTTCCCGTTGGCGGTCACCGCGTCGGAGCCGCTCAGCTGATCGGGGTGCACGATGTCGGCGTCCGCTCCCCATTCACGGAACCGCTCGCACAGATACTTCTGCTCGGTGAGCTGCGCGTCGTTGCGGCGAGAGAGCAGGGCGATGCGCTCGGGCGACTTGCCGGGCCGCACCTTCGCGTAGCCCTGCAGGAGCGCCCGGTAGAGCGCCATCGAGTTGTTGCCGTTGCGCGCCTGCCAGCCGGCGATCACGTGATCAGGGGCGCCCCAGAAGCGGCCGACCACCTCGAGCAGCGTGTTGGCCGCGATGTCGGAATAACCCTGCATCGCGGGAATGGTGGCGTTCACTTCGAGCGCGTTCACCTTGCCGCTCACGAAGAAGTCGACGCGCGTGGTGACCAGCGTCTCGAGCTGCTCGAAGGTGGCGGTGGCGAGCTCTTTCTCGAGCGGAGACAAGCCATCGAGCACGAGATCGCGGCGCCCTGCGTCCTTCAACACCAGCCGCGCCATCTTGAGCGTGGCCGACGACAGCTTCGCTGCGAGATCCTGCCGGCGCTTCAGCTCGACCTCGTCGACGATCACCGGAGTCGAGGTGATCGGAATCGGCTTCGTCGTTCCGTCGTCCTTGTTGGTGACCGCGAGCCCGCGCGCGTACGCGGTGTCGGACAGCTCGCGCCCGAAGTGCTTCGCGTCCCACGTCAGCGCGTGGAAGAGATCGCCTCGTTCCTTCTCAGTCAGCGGCATGGCCGGGAGTCATCACCGCCAACGCGTGCGCCCGCAATGCTTTTCGGCGACCATCACCTCGTGAGTTGGGTGGATCTCCTCGCTTCGAGCGAGCTGGCTGAAGGGCAGCGCACGGTCGTCACCGCGGAGGGCAGGGCGCTCGCCGTCGTGCGCGTCGGCGGCATCGCCTGGGCGATCGACAACGTGTGCCCGCATCGCAATGGTGAACTCGGGCGCGGCGATCTCCAGGGCCATCACCTCTATTGCCCGTTGCACGCGTGGTGTTTCGACGTGCGCGATGGCACCGCGTTCTTCCCGCAGGGCGCGCGCGTCGAGAGCTTCGAGACCAAAGAGGAAAACGGCCGCATCTACGCGCGCCGCAAGGTCGTTACTTCGACGCCGGTGCCGGGAGATCGACGAACGCCTTGACCTCGTACGCCAGCCGCGTGTTCGCCTTCACCGACGCGTCTTGATCGGGCAGGCGCTGCGCCTCGGCGACCGCTTCTTCGACCGTCTTGAACACGCCCATCTTCTCGCTGCTCATCAAGCTCATCGCGGCGAGGAAGCTGCGCGCGATGATCGCCGACAAGCCCCTGGTCTGAACCACGATCAAGTTCGCGCGCCGCAGCGGAAGCAGTTCTTTCGTGCCTTCCTGCATGCGCGCGCGCACGTCGGCGGGCGGGTTTTCGGCCGCGCCCACCACGATCGAGAGGAACGTCACCTTTCCGTACTTCGCGGCGAGCTCCCGATGAAACCGCTCGAGCGTCTCGAGCGCAGGAATGTTGAGCCGGCTGTACCAGACGGAAATGAAGACGGAGTCGAAGTGGCCGAGTCGGTATTCCGGTGCCTCGGCGAGCTGCGTGATGGCCACGATGAGCGCATCGTAGCGGATCACTCTTCGCGCAATCGGAAGTACCGTGCGCCCGCCCGCTGACAGTCGAACACGAAAGGACACGCAAACCATGCGCATCGCCGTCTTTGGTTCAGGAACGGTTGGAGAAACGCTCGGCAGCAAGCTCATCGAGCTGGGTCACGACGTGAAGATGGGCTCGCGCAGCGCGACCAACGAGAAGGCCGCCGAGTGGGTGCGCAAGTCGGGGCCGCGCGCGAGCGCCGGCACCTTCGCCGACGCCGCGAAGTTCGGAGAGCTGATCGTCAACGCCACCAAGGGCGACGCCACACTCGAGGTCTTCCGTCAGGCCGGCCAGGAAAACACCGCCGGCAAGCCGGTGATCGACATCAGCAACCCGCTCGACTTCAGCAAGGGCTTCCCGCCGACGCTCTTCGTCTCGAACACCGACTCGCTCGCCGAGCAGCTGCAGAAGGAAAACCCGAAGGCGCACATCGTGAAGTCGCTCAACACCATGACCGCGGCGGTGATGGTGAACCCGCGCGCGCTGTCGGGTTCACACGACACGTGGCTCGCCGGGAACGACGCGGGCGCGAAGGAGAAAGTGCGCGGCGTGCTGCTGTCGTTCGGGTGGAAGGCCGAGGAGATCATCGACTGCGGCGATCTCACCGCGTCGCGCGCGATCGAATCGATGCTGCCGATGTGGTTGCGGCTCTACGGCGCGCTCAAGACGCCGATGTTCAATCTGAAGATCGTGAAGTGACGTGACCCACCGCTCGCGGTTCGGGAGTCCAACGCGCATGAGACCAGCCGTGATGCTGATCGTCTTCGCTGCCTGCGCCGGGGCTCCCGACCTCGACGCGGGCATCGACGCTGCGAGCTACCAGATCGATGCCGGCCTTCCCGACGGCGGCTCGCTGCAGTGCAACGCCATGGGCGATCGCTGCTGGGAACGCGAGACCGTCTGCGAAACCAGCGTGTGCACGTATCAGTTCGGCACCGCCGGGGGCACGTGCGGCGGCATGAGCCAGTCTCCGGGCTGCTTCTGCACGCGCGACGCGAGCGGCTATCACCTGCGTTGCACGGGAGGCTGCCCGCCAGCGCCCGACGGCGGGTTCCTCCGAGTGTGCCTCGAGCCCAACTGCGGCCAGGTGAGTTGCGGCACCGGCACCGAGTGCGTCGATCGCAATCGCTGCGAGTAACGACTCCCTCTCCCCCGACAGGGGAGAGGGTCGGGGAGAGGGCCCAGTTGTGCTACGCGGCCCGCCCCATGAACCGCCTCCTGGCAGTTTCAGTCCTTTCGCTCACCGCCTGCGGTCCCCGCATCAACTACGTGCTGATGCAGTCGAGCTTGAACGACCCGGCGACCGACGATCGCCCCGAGGTCACGTCGACGGCAGAAGCGCAGAACGTGCTCCCGCGCGTACGTCGCGTGGCGGTGCGCGCGCCCGACGCCTGCGCGAGCCAGAGCGCGGCCGAGACGACCGGAGCGGCCAACAACCGCGGCTCCATCGTGCAGACCGACTGTGGGGTCGAGATGGCCGAGCTCGAGCGTGCACTGACGCGGGCCGGCTACCAGGTCTTCTCGTGGAAGCAGATTCAGGCGATGGCGCGCACCACGCCTGCCGAAGCCGCCGCCCGTCAGCTCGGCGCCGAGGTGCTCTTCCAGGTCAACTCACTCGAGCGCGTGTCGTACGTGCCGAGCCGCAACGCACGGTGGGACCGCGGCTTCTTCGCGTCCGACGCCGACGCGATCGCCGGTGAGCCGTTCGCGCTGAAGCAGACCGATCTGCAGCGGCTCGAGCCGCTGTTCGCGCAGTACGAGCGCCAGGCGATGCAGCGCCTCGGCGCGATGCTCGATCTCAACGCCGTCTCGACCGAGACCGGCCAGACGCTGTGGTTCTACCGCCGCGTTCGCTTCGAGCAGCCGGGCAGCCCGCGCACGCAGGTGTTGCTCAAGAAGGGGAAGGGCGGCTGGGGCCCCGCGCCCGTCGCGCAGGCCGCGCCGCCGCCGTACGCGACCGCCACGCAGAGCCAGCCGGTCGGCTACGGCATGCAGCGCATGGACAGCGCGTACTTCGAGCTCATGCGCAGCGTGGTCGCCGAGTTCACCGGTCACTTCGCCGCGGGTGGTGGAGCGTCGCAGGCGAAGTTGCCGCCCGCCGGCCCCCCACCGATGCCTCCTCCCGCGCTGTAGAAGCAAAGCCCAGCCCCGACCATCAGCCGACTGCGGAGCCAGCATCATCTCCCTCTCCACTCCGTGGAGAGGGCCAGGGAGAGGCGTGCCGTGCAACCGCGGCGGCAGCCCGCCCATCGAAGCCCAAAACCTCAACTCCCGCCGTCGAGCTGCGCCGCGTACCACTGCTTCGCGCCGAGCAGCACCGGAGTGATCGTCCCGCCATCGATCTGCATCCCCGCCTCGAATGGCCCGAGCCGCAACAGCCCGACGCCATGCGGCTCGAGGTTCTTGTCGGGCAATTCCTTCAACACCACGCGCGCATCGACCGAGATCCCATCGGTCCGCAACGTGAGCGGAGCGAGCGACACGTTCTTCCCTTCGACGTCGAGCTCGACCTTCGCCGCCGCGCCCGGCAGATCGAGTGACCCCACGACCCACCGCGGAATCTTCAAGTTCCCCGACACGACCGCCAACAGCGGCTGCAGATTTCGCGCGCTGATGCCCAGCGACGCGCGCCACGGGTGCTTCGTGCCCGGAGCAAACCGCGCCTCGGTCGCCACCGCCGTCAGCCACACCGATGGGTATCGCTCGAGCGGAGTCGACACCAACACGTCAGTCATCTTCAGCTCGCTCCCCGCCAGATCGACCGCGCGCGTGCGCAGATCGAACTCGCGCATCACCGCATTCACCTCGAGCGCGCCCATCACCTGCGCGCCACGGTTGTGCAGCTCGACGTTCGTTCCGCGCAGCGACAGCTTTCCTTGCGCCCGCTGTGTGCGCGTCGACAACGTCGCATCGACCGCGATGCGCCCGCCGCCGCCCTTGAGCACGATGCCGGTCCCCTCGGGAATGTAGCGATCGAGGAACTTCAGCGTCGGCGCCTTCGCCTCTTCGAGATGCAACGCCACCTCGACCTGCGGCACCGCACACAGATCGGCGCCGGCCGTCGTCGCCGCCAGCGAGAACCGCTTCCCCGACGCCACCAGCAGATCGTCATCGGTCGCATCGAGCTCGAAGTCGTTGAAGCTCGCCTGCGCCGCGATGCGTCCGTTCTTCGCTTCCACGTTCACCGCCGCGAGCCCGACGATGTCGAAGTGCGGCACGCGCACGCCGATGCGCCGCGGGAGAATCTTCACTTCGCTTCCATCTCCGACGATTCCCGGCATCGACGGTGAGGTTCATCGCCACGCCGCCCGCTCCGTACAGCACGCGCACGTCGGGCACGTCGGTCAGCAGCGCGGTGTTGATCAAGTTCAGGTTCGGCGCCTGAAACGCGAGTGACGCCGTCGCGTCGAGATTGCGAAACGCCGCCGGAGTGAGCGTCGAATCGATCGGCAACTCGCGCACCTGCCCGGAGATCGTCGAAGGCTGGAACGTCGCCTCGAGTGTGTTGGGCAACGTCAAGATGCCGCCATCGATCGCCACGTTCGACGGCTCGATGCGCAACGTGACCAGCGGGTCGAGCGTGAAGCCACCCGTCACGCCGATCTCTCCCTCGTACTGGTACCCGTCGATCCACACCTCGCGAACGCGCACGTCGTGCAAGTCGCTCAGCTGCACCGAGAACGACGCCCCGTTGGGGTCACTCACGCCCGGTTCGCGCAGCCCATCCATTCGCGGCAAGCGCGCTTCGCCGGTGCCTTCCGACGGCTTCGGCAGCCGCACCCGCACCGACACGCCGCTCGCGCGAATGTCGGTGAACGCCACGCGCTTGGCCAACATCTGCATCGGCTCGAAGGTGCCGCTCGCCTGCTCGGCCTGAATCCACACGCGGTAGCCGTCGGACTGCACCTGAATGTCCACGCCTTCTGCGTCGACGCTGAACGGCGGCTTCCAGTGCGCAGCGCGGTAGCCGAGCGCGAACACGCCCGGATTCATGTTCGTCAACTGCGGGAGCCGCTTGCCGTTCACCAGGGCGTAGCCGGCGGCGACGAACAACAGCGTCACCACCACCAACCCGATCGCCACACGTCGCAGAAACTTCAAGGAGCTCCGAAAGCTAGTTCAAGTCGTAGCTGCACTCGGTCTTGAGCTGCGTCAGCCGCTCCCTCGAGCTCGTCGCGCAGGTGCCGCTGAAGGTGCGCTCGGCGCTGCCGTTCTTCTGACACGAGCACGAGCTGCCGACACACTGCACGCCGTAGCTGTTCTGATCGGTGCAGTCGGTGAGCGTGTAGCTGCAGCCGCCCGACGATCCATCGCTCGACACGCGCGAGCACTTGTTGCCCGTCGAGCAGGTGATCGAACGGCACGACTCGGGGAGCGAACCCACGGTGGTGGTGCAGGGCGCGTTGTCGATGTCGGTGAGACACTTCGCCGTCTTCGAGCCGTCGAGCGTGCACATCTCGCTCTCGAACGAGGCGCAGCGCGAACGCGTCTTCAGCTCCGTCACGCAGCCCGCTTGATCGGTAAACGCCGTCTTCGCTTCATCGGGCTTGCAGCGAAACGCCTGCTTGCAGCTCGCCTCGACCGTGCGCTCGCAGAACGACTGAAAGCGCGTCGGCCCACAGCCGCACGCGACGACCACCACACAGAGCACGCTGAACAGTCGCATCACGCCTGCCTCCGAATCTCAGTCAGCTCGCGCACCACGGTCTGCAGTTCCTCGCGCGTCGTCGTCGCGCCGAGCGAGAAGCGCAGCGAAGCAGAAGCCTCGGCCGACGTCCGCCCCATCGCCAGCAAGACGTGCGACGGAGTGAGCGAGCCCGAAGCGCACGCCGCTCCGGTCGAGACGCAGATGCCCTTCAAATCGAGCGCGATCAGCAACGCTTCACCGTCTGCGCCGGGGAACATCAGGTTCGACGTCGACCCCACACGCGGCGCCGTTCCGTTGCGCTGCACGTCGGGAAACGCGCCCAACACCGCTCGCTCGAACTCGTCGCGCAGCGCACTCACCCGCGCCGCCACCGCGTCCTGCTCCGGAGCCGTCGCGTGCTCGAGCGCCATCGCCATCACCTCGGCCATCACGATCGCCTGCGTGCCTCCGCGCCGGCCGTTCTCCTGATGCCCCGGAGTGAGCCCCTGCACGTCGACACCACGGCGATTGAACAGCACGCCGACGCCCGGAGGCCCACCGAGCTTGTGCGCACTCAACGACAGCAGCGCCGCCGGTACTTCGCGCAGCGACGCCGGAATTCGCCCGAACGCCTGCACCGCGTCGCAGTGAAACGTCACGCCGGCCTTCAAACACGCGCGGGAAATTTCGCTCACCGGTTGAATCACGCCGGTCTCGTTGTTCACCCACTGCACCGACACCAGGCAGGTGCGCGCATCGACGTGCGCCATCACGTCGTCGAGCGTCACCGCGCCATCGGCGCGCGGAGCGACCCGCACCACCTCGGCCCCTTCACCCTCGAGCAACTTCACCGCGCCGAGCACGCAGGGGTGTTCGATGGCCGTCGTCACCACGCGCACGCGCGAGCGATCTTTGCGGCCGCGAAACGCACCGAGCACTGCGATCGCCGCGGCTTCACTCCCCGAGCCGGTGAAGACGATCTCGCGCGGCGTGCAGCCCAGTTTGCGCGCCACGCGTTCTCGCGCTTCGTCGAGCCGTCGACGCGCGACGCGACCGGCCTGATGCACCGACGACGGGTTGCCCCACGAATGTTCGAAGCCTGTCGAGAGGTGTCGAGCGATTTCGGAGAGCAGCGGCGCTCCCGCGTTGTGGTCGAGGTAGATCACGCTTCGGGCGAAAGCAGCGAGACGCCGCGCTCGCTCTCGACGCCGAACGCTTCCTTGAACCGTCGCACCGTGTCGCGCTTGAAGGTCTCGCGGTCCTGCTTCTTGCCCGCCAGCGGCAACCGCGCGCCCGCCATGCTGCCGTGCCCGCCTGCAGAACCACCGAGCGGCTCGCACACTTCACGAATCAGCCGGCCCGCGTTCATGCGTTTGTCCGAGACGCGCAGCGACAAGTACAGCTGCGAGCGGAAGGAACCGAACGCCAGCGACCAGCGCGGCCCTTCGATGAACGACAACCGCTCCGCCACTTCAGCGACGAGATCGGGCGAGTACACGTCGCCCAGATCGGTGATCACCGCGTCGGAGTAGAGTCGGGCCTTCTCGATCGCCGCGTGGTACAGCCGGAAATAACGCACCGGCAATTCCGGGTGCTCGATGCGCGAGAGCAGCTCGCGATCGATGCGCGGGAAGAGCCAGAGGTAGCACTCCACGTCGGGGTCGCGCGTCTGCCGGCCGAGGTCACGCGTGTCGGCCTTGATGCCGTAATAGAGCGCGGTGGCGAGCTCGGGTGACGGCTCGATCTCAGCCGCGCGCACGTACTCGGTGAGCATGGTCGAGGTCGCGCCGTAGAGACCGCCGAGATCGGCGAACGGAGTGGGAATCGCCTCGTCACGCAACGGGTGGTGATCGATCACGATGTCGGCCAGCACGCCTTCGGGCAGCGCGTGATTGCCGACCGTCTGCTGCGTGTCGACGATGGCGAGCAGATCGAACGCGCCCAGCTCCAGCTCGTCCATCGGGCGAATCGGAATCTTCAACGTCTTCACGAACGCCGCGTTCTCCGCGCGCCCGATGATGCCGCCGTAGCCGATCTCCGCGGGCACCTTCACCACTTCGGTGAGCACCGTCGCCAGCGCCCACGCCGACGCCATCGAGTCGGGGTCCGGGTTGTCGTGGGTGAGCACCAACGCGCGACGACGCCCTTTGAAGAGCTTCGTCAGACGCGCGATGCGGGCCGAGGCCTTCATCTCACCGATAGAACCGCTGCAGGTCCTTGAAGTACTTGAGCCCGTTGTCGAGCGAGTTCTCCATGGAGTCCATCATCAGGTTGGAGAACGTGGTGAAGCTCGAGCGGAACGTCTCGTAGTACTTGCTGCGATCGACGCTGACGATCACCACCGGCAAGAAGTTGTTCCGGATGAGGATGTAGTTGGTCAGCATGCGACCGACCTTTCCGCTCGTGTCCGTGAACGGGAAGATCTTGATGAACTCGTGCTGCACGCGCGCGGCCTGAAGCAGCGGGTGGAACTCGCGGAACTCCGAAGACGCCGTCCAGTCGAGCAACTTCTCGAGCAGCGGCTGCACCTTCGCCGGCTGCGCGATCTCGTGCAGGTACGTCTTGTGGAGCGGGATGTCCTTGCGGAAGCCGGCCTTCTCGCGCTCCTTGCTCAGCTCCTTCTCGGTGCGCTCGCGACGCTCGGCCTGCGCGCGCGCCATCTGCGCCTCGGGCGTGTTGCCGCTCAGCAGGTCGTGCACGCGTCGCACGAAGCTCATGGTGATCGCGCCGTGCTTCTTCGAGCTCTTCGCCTCTTCGCGAATGAAGTCGACCGCCGCCTTGTGGTTGCGGATCTCCCACACGATCGGCAGCAGCGACGCTTCGGCCACCACCGCGCCGGGATGCAGCGCAGCCGTCAGCTCCTGCGGCGAATAGATCGACCCCTCGAGCGCGCAGTCGTGGTGAACCCACGCCATTTCGAGCTTGTCGAGGAAGTCCTGAACCTCGGGCCGCTTCAGCGTCAAAACTTCGCGAAGCCGCTTCGTTTTCTCTTCGATTGCCTGGAACCGCTCTTTCACGGCGGCGGACCCTAGCTTTTTTGAAGCGAGTTGACTATCGAAAATGGCTTAAGTTTATGATTTGGCTGGGGAATTCGGCACGTGTTCCAAACGGCCCAAATCGGCGGAGCATGGGAATCGAACCCACCGGCCGACGCTCGCGCGCCAACCCAACGGTTTTGAAGACCGCGCCGGTCACCAGAGCCGGCCGCTCCGCCACTTCAGTCGAGCCCTCGATCATACAGCTCGTCTTCGTCGAGACCGAGCAGATGCCCGACCTCGTGCAACACGGTGATGCCGATCTCTTCGATCAACTCGTCACGCGTGCGCGCGAAGCGCTCGAGGTTTTTCTGGAACAGCGTGATGCGCGCCGTCTCGTGATGGCCCGCATGCGTGTCGAGCCGCTCGGTGATCGGAGTGCCCGCGAACACGCCGAGAATCGTCGGTGACAACCCTTCCGCGATCTCCGCCTCACCGGGAATCGCCTCGACGCTGATGATCACGTTCTGCAGGTGCGGCTTCGCGTGCTCCGGCAGCTTCGCGATCGCTTCGGCCACTGCCTGGTCGAACTCCTCGCGCGACAGCGACGGCGGCTTCGGGAACTCGTCGGGCTCCAGCTTGCGTGCGCGCGCGAAGAACGGCTCCGGGTTCTCACCGCGTCGCTCGGCGAGCAGCCCGAGGTAGTGGTGCGCCCACGGCTCATCGGGGAAATCGCGCGCCATCAAGCCGAACGCCTTCTTCGCGTCGTCGAACCGACCCAGCTCGAAGAACGCCATCGCCTGCTCGAGCCGCGCTTCGGGGTGCTCCGGGTCGAGCTGCAGCACGCGCGCGAAAGAATCGAGCGCGTCTTCGTTGTCGCCCAGCTGGTTGAACGCCACGCCGCGCAACAGCTCGAGCTCGATCGACAACGCTTCGTCGCGTCGCGCCGTCTTCTCCGCGCGCTCCAACAACGCGAGGCCTTCGGCGATGCGCTCGCGATCGTCGCCCGGCAGACGGATCTTCACGTCGGCCGCGGCGAGCAACGCCGTCACGCGCTTCGGTTCCTGCTCGAGCAACATCGCGAGCAACAGATCGGCCTGCTCGAACTCACCCAACTCCGCGACCGCGAGCGCTTTGATCTCCAGCGCGTCGGGGTTCTTCGGCTCCGCCTGCAACGCCTGATCGCAGACCGCGATCGCGTCTTCCAATTCGCCGCCCTGCATCGCCTCTTCCGCCATCTGGAGCAGCTGCTCGACTGACGCCGACATGGAACGGCTCATGTGTTATTGCCGCCGCGCATGCAAGAGGGGCGCACTCCCATCAGCGTTCTGATCGTCGACGACGATGAAGCGACGTTGAACTTGCTCGCCACCTTCCTGCGCCGAAATCAGTACCGCGTGCTCACCGCCACCAACCCCGTGCGCGGGCTCGAGCTGCTCAAGGGCGACTCGGTGAAGCTCGTCATCACCGATTGGATGATGCCCCACGTCGATGGCATCGCCTTCACGCAGCAGATTCACCAGCTCGACGGGTACAAAGACGTGCCCGTCATCATGATGACCGCGTTCGGCAACGATCAGGTCTACGACCAGGGCATGCGCCAGGGTGTCGCCATGACGCTCAGCAAGCCGCTCGAACTGTCGAAGCTCCTCGACCTCGTCGGGTTCGCCACGGCCACGCCCGGCGGCACGTTCGTTTGAACGGCGCGGTTTGACTTTTTCCTCGCGATCCTTAATTTGGCGCTCGACCGTGGTGAGTGCCAATCACTCGCGCGGAGTAATTCCAAATCGTTACTGGAGGTTACGTCATGGCAGCCAAGGAAATCTTCTTTCACCAGGGTGCGCGCGAGGCCATCTTGCGCGGCGTTCGCATTCTCTCTGACGCGGTCGCGGTCACGCTCGGCCCCAAGGGTCGCAACGTCGTCATCGAGAAGTCGTTCGGTTCGCCCACGGTGACTAAGGACGGCGTCACCGTCGCCAAGGAAATCGAGCTCGAGAACAAGTTCGAGAACATGGGCGCGCAGATGGTGAAGGAAGTCGCGTCGAAGACCTCCGACACCGCGGGTGACGGCACCACCACCGCGACCGTGCTCGCGCGCGCGATCTACGAGGAAGGCCTGAAGCTCGTCGCCGCCGGCCACAACCCGATGGATCTCAAGCGCGGCATCGACAAGGCCGTCGAGCTCGTCATCGGCGAGGTGAAGAAGCTCTCCAAGCCGGTCGACGGCAAGAAGGGCATCGCGCAGGTCGGCACCATCTCCGCGAACGGCGACGAGACGATCGGCAACATCATCGCCGAGGCGATGGACAAGGTCGGCAAGGAAGGCGTGATCACGGTCGAGGATTCGAAGGGCCTCGAGACCGAGCTCGACGTGGTCGAGGGCATGCAGTTCGACCGCGGCTACGTGTCGCCGTACTTCGTGACCAATCGCGAGCGCATGCTGGTCGAGCTCGAAGATCCGTACATCCTGATCTCCGAAAAGAAGGTCAGCGCGATGGCTGATCTCATCCCGCTCCTCGAGCAGGTCGCGCGCGCGGGCAAGCCGATGCTGATCATCGCCGAGGAAGTCGAGGGCGAGGCGCTCGCAACGCTCGTGGTGAACAAGCTGCGCGGCGTGCTCAACATCGCGGCGGTGAAGGCTCCCGGCTTCGGCGATCGCCGCAAGGACATGCTGAAGGACCTCTCGATCCTCACCGGCGGCACGGTGGTGAGCGAAGACCTCGGCATCAAGTTCGAGAACCTGCAGCTGACCGATCTCGGCCGCGCGAAGAAGATCACCATCGACAAGGACAACACCACCATCATCGACGGCGCCGGCAAGGACGCCGACATCCAGGCCCGCATCAAGCAGATGCGCGCGCAGATCGGTGAGACCACCAGCGACTACGACAAGGAAAAGCTGCAGGAGCGTCTGGCGAAGCTCGCCGGCGGCGTCGCAGTGATCCACGTCGGAGCGGCCACCGAGACCGAGCTCAAGGAAAAGAAGGCGCGCGTCGAGGACGCGATGCACGCCACCCGCGCGGCGGTCGAAGAGGGCATCGTTCCCGGTGGCGGTGTCGCGCTGGTGCGTGCGCTCAAGGCGCTCGACGGCCTCAAGCTCGACGGCGCGCAGCAGTTCGGCGTGGAGATCATCAAGAAGGCGATCACCCAGCCGCTGTGGAAGATCGCGCAGAACGCCGGCGCCGAGGGCGCGGTGGTGATCAACAAGGTCGCCGACGGGCAGGGTGGCTTCGGCTTCAACGCCCGCACCGAGAAGTACGAAGACCTGCTCGCCGCTGGCGTCATCGACCCGGCGAAGGTCACGCGCTGCGCGCTGCAGAACGCCGCGTCGGTCGCGTCGCTGCTGCTGACCACCGAGGCGATGGTCGCCGACAAGCCCAAGAAGAAGGCCAAGGGCGGAGCCGGAGCGGGCGGCCCCGACTACGGCGGCGACGACATGGACATGTGATTCAGTTGTCAGACTGAAGTTCGCGAGGGCGGCACGTTTAGAGCGTGTCGCCCTTTGCATTTGGCGGAGCGAGCGGAAACACGATTCGAGTCTCACCGCCGCGCGGCGGCTCGAACCGCAGCGCGCTCACCTTCTGGCGAACGCAGTCGGCGAGCGGGTCCGAGCCCGCATCACTTCGCTCGACGCTCATGATCTTCGAACGATCACGGCCTGGGATCTCGACGAGCTGAAACTCGAGCCGCGATCGCTTCGTCACCGGGTTTGCCGACGAGCACTCCGTGACCGCGGTGGCCACTGCTGCTTTGAACGCCGCACGGTCGAGCTTGAGGAGCGCTCCGGCGTCTTCCGGTTCGACTGCGTTCTCCGGAACACCGAGCTCGCGAAGCCGATCGGGATCGATCACGCCATCGAGCACCGGCGGCCCACTCGGAGTCGCGTCGTTCGACGGCGGAAGGGGAATGAGGCCGCCACCGATCATCACCACCGCGGCGTCAGGAGCACCGGGCGTCGGCTCGTTGCGCGTCGGCACCTGCCGCAACACCTTCGACGGCTGATACGGCTCGGCGACGGGCGGCGGAGGCGGCGGAAGCGGCTGCGGCACCTCGGGCCAGAACGCGAACGCGAGCGCGGCGAGCAGAATCACGCCGAGCAGCGGGCCGAGCGCCTTCCAGTTCATGACGGCCTCTTACCTGTAGTAAGGCTGCGCGCCCATGAAGACCCCATTTGCTCCCGTTCTGCTCGTCGCGTCGCTGGCCTTCATTGCGTGCAGCCCTCCGACTCCGCCGGATCCTGATCTCCAGCTGCACGGGCGCGGGCACGGCGACGCTCACCCAGGCGCACGCGGTCTTCACCGCGAAGTGCGTGAGCTGCCACATCGCTGGCTACAGCTACGGCGACTACTCCACCGAAGCGAAGAGCGGCGAGACCGTGAACAAGAAGTCGCTCTACGCGGCGATGCCCGGCACGTTGAAGGTCGTCGACCCGGGCAAGCTCGAGAACAGCTCGCTGTGGCTCAAGATCCTCGGTGGAGCGACCAAGGCGCGCACCGGCCCGAAGGGTGAGAACGTGTTCGGCGCGATGCCCAACGACGGCACCATGCTCGACGCCGCTCAGCAGAAGACCATCAAGGACTGGATCTGCTCGGGCGCGATGTAACTTTTCGCGCGGAGCTGCTCTCCGTTCCGTTTCTCGAGCGCGACGCGTGGGTCGATGCCGCGCTCGGCATCACTGACGTCCCCGACGACGAGCGCGCGGTTCTTCCGCGTGACGCCGTTCCCTACCTCCCGGCTTCGGTCGACTCGGTTCTCCAATTCGTCCAGAACGCGAAGCTCGACGCTTCTGATCTCGTGGTCGACGTCGGTTCGGGCATCGGCCGCGCCGCCGCGCTGATTCACGCGCTCTGCGGAGCGAGCGTCATCGGCATCGAACTGCAACCTCAGCTCGTCGCTCGAGCGCGCAAGTTCGAGAACGAGCACGTGCGCTTCATCGAGGGCGACGCGCTGCTCGTTACTCCAGCCGCCACTGCGTACTTCCTCTATTGCCCGTTCAGCGGTGAGACGCTCGGTCGCTGGCTCGACGCGCTGCCGCGCACGACCGAGGCGTGGCTCGGCTGTGTCGACGTGCCGCTGCCTTCGCGAAGCTGGTTGGAAGCACTTCCGTCGCCCAGCGCTGAACTCGATCTCTACCGAGCCCGCGCGTCCTGATGCGCTACCAGCTCACCGGCATCACCCACGCTTCGCGCGCGAGCGCGACTCGGTGAAAGCGGAGCGACTCCGCGTGCGCCTGCTTGCTCATCGGTGGCGCCTTCTTCACCAGGGTGTGCGCCTCGGCCCTCAGCGCCGCGCGTTTCTCGGCCGGCAGCGCGCGCAGGAGCAGCAACAGCACGAGCGACTCCTGGCGATCAGCCGCCTCGTAGCTCGCCGGCTGCGGGAGCTTCTTCACCCACGCCGGCACGTTCGGCTTGGTGACCTTCTTCACCGCTGCGATCAGCTTCTTGTGGCGGGTGACGAGGAAGTCGTCCTCGCTCCCTTCTTCCGTTTCGGCTTCCGGGGCCGGCGCTTCGGTCTTGCCGGGCGTGAGCCGCACCCACTTCTTGATCTCGATCTCCACGTCCTTCTTGCAGACGCGCAGCGAATCGGGCGTTTCCTGGCCGACGACGCGGTCCCACACGAGCTGCTCCGACGCGCGGCGGATTCCGCGAGCGATCACCTCGAAGGGCACGTCCAGCTCCGCCCACTGTTCGAGGAGCAGCATGTCGAGCGCGGAGATGCTGAGCCCCCGCCGGCGGTACGCGACGAAGCAGGCCTGCACCTTCTCGTGAAAGCTCGCGGTGTCAGGGAGCAGCGTCATCTCGCGTCGCGCCTGTACTGTGTTCTTGACAGTCGCGGAGGCTGATCGATAGATGCCGCCGCGTTTCGCGTCCTTAGCTCAGCGGTAGAGCACCACCTTGACACGGTGGGGGTCGATGGTTCGAGACCATCAGGACGCACTGAAGTTGCCCGCGCGAGCTCGGAACATCGAGTTCAGCGCTGGGCGGCCGATGTGCTCCCCTCAATGCCCCATCGATGACTCATGGTAGGAGCGCGTCGTGGCCTCCCTCGTCTTCGATCGCGCCGGCGACTTCGCGTCAGCAAAGCTCTCCGAGCCGCTCTCGAGCTGCCCCGACTGTGGCGGCACCGGCCTCATCCGCACCACCACGCGCCAGAACGGCCGCAACTACGAGGTCGTCTCGCCGTGCCCGCGCGCCCTGCAGCTGCGCCGCGTGACGCTCTTCAACGACGTCCACCTCCCGGCCGTGCACGCGCAGGCCAGCTTCGACGGCTACCGCGTCTCGAACGCTGATCAGGCCAAAGCGCTCCAGACCGCGAAAGACTTCGCGCTCGGCTGGCCTGCGAGTCGCGGCTTCATCTTGAGCGGCCCGGTCGGCACCGGAAAAACGCATCTGCTCTGCGCGACGCTCAAGCACCTCACCGTCGAGCTCGGCATCAAGGCCGCGTACGTCGAGATCTCACTGCTCTACTCGACGATTCGCCGCGGCTTTCAAGACGGCAAGTCGGGCGGAGAGATCATCGGCCCGCTCTCCCAGGTCGAAGTGCTCGCCATCGACGAACTCGGCAAGGGCCGCGGCTCGCAGTTCGAGCTCGAGACGCTCGATGAGCTGATCGCCCGTCGCTACAACGCCGGAAAGATCACGCTCTTCGCGACCAACTACTCGTTGAAGGCGCCGGAAGACTCGAAGGTTCGCGGCTACCTCGGCACCGAAGGCATTCTCGAAGCGGCGAAAGACTCGAAGCAGCTCTGCGATCGCGTCGGTGATCGCATCTACAGCCGCCTCTGCGAGATGTGCGAGTTCGTCGAGCTCCCCGCCGCCACGCCCGACATGCGCCGCAGCCCGCAGCTGGTGGCGAAGAAGAAGAAGCCTGCGTGAACGCGCGAGTCGCCGCGCTGCTGTTGTTCACCGCGTGCGTGACGGCAAGCCCCGGCCAGCTTCGCGATCGGCAGTACAAGGCGCTCAAGTCGGGTGACTGGTTCGAGGCCATCAAGCTCGGGAAGGCGAGGGTGCAGCTCGAACCGCACGACCCGCTCACGCACTACGATCTCGCGTGCGCGTATTCGCGCGCGGGCGACGGCCCTGAAGCGCTGCGCGAGCTGAACGCCGCTGTCGACGAGGGCTTCGACGCTCCGAGCTTTCTCGCGAAGGACGAAGATCTCGCGCCGCTGCGCACCAAGCCGGAATTCACGGTGATCTTCGATCGCGCCGCGCAGCTCGAACGAAACGGTCTGCCCATCGAGGGAATTCGCACCGTGGTTCGCGACGACCTGCTCACGCCGCTGCGGCTTCGCGTGCCTGAGAACGTGAAGACCAGACCGCGCCTCGCGATCTGGCTGCACCCGTTCGGAGCGCGCTTGAACCGCGACGCCGAGCGACTCGCGCCCGTGCTCGCCCGAGAAGGCTTCGCGCTCGCGGTGCCGATTCGCATGACGCAGCCGGGGTGGACCGAAGGCGATCTCCACGATCTGCTCGACACCAGCGTTCCCTCGCTGAGCGAGCTGGTCGACGTCGAGAAGCCGCTGCTCATCGGTTTCTCCGCCGGCTGTCACGCGGGGCTCGCCGCCTGGGCGCAGTACCCAACTCGCTTCGCCGGAGTGCTCGGCACCGGCTGCGCTCCCGAGCTCCACGGCGGCAACCTGCCGGCGAACGGGTCACCGATCGTCCTCATCAACGGCTCCGAAGACGCGGCGACGCCCGTGTGGGGAACCGAATTGAACCGCTGGAAAGGCGAAGGCCGCCGCGTCTCGTTCACGATCATCCCGCAGCGCGGGCACGAGTTTCTGTTCGAAGATCAGGACCTCTTCTTCACAGCGCTGCGCAGAGTGCTTCACACCGACGGCACGTAACCTCCCGTGATCACGTCGAGTTCCGCGGGCACGCCGACTGCTCAAGGACCGCGACATGGTTCTCGCGCTCGCCGCCACGTTGCTCGCCGCTGCTCCCAGCACCTCGCACACTGAGCTGCGCATGCGCCTCGACGTCGGCGGCCTGGTCGGCGCGTCCTGGTACGTGCCGCAGACGCGCCGCTCGCTCCTCCTCGCGCTCGACAACGCGAAGGGCAGCTTCTTCGGCCCCGAGACGATTCAGCTCTCGACGACGGTCAACGCGGTGCCGATCGTCGGCCCGTTGCTGATGCTCAACGGAGCGGCCGGCGAAGATCGCGCGATGTTGATCACCACCGCTGCGCTCCAGCTGCTCGGCACCACCGTCGCGCTCAAGCGCCTCGTCCTCGAGACCGGCGTCAACGACAAGCCGCACTCGGGCCCGGAGCTCACGTTCTCGCCCATCGTCGCCGGTCAGCTGGGCTTCGCGGTGCGCCTCACGGGCTTCTGAGCGCCGAAACTGGCGCGCGCACACTCCATCGCGAACGCGCGCTGTAACCCCGCGTGACACCAGAAATTCGAGACGAAACTTCTGAAAATCCAAGCGCGAGGATTTCTCTGTCCCCCTCTCACGGAGAATCCCGATGGCCCTCTCGATCAACTCGCGTGGCACTGACGTGTCCAGACTCCAGCAGGCGCTGACTGACCGCGGCTTCAACCCGCAGGGCGTCGACGGCGCGTTCGGCAACAACACGAAGTCGGCCGTGATGGCCTTCCAGCGCGCGCAGGGCATCAAGGTCGACGGCATCGTCGGTCCCGACACCGCGCGCCGGCTCTTCGGCTCGACCGACGCGAAGTTCTTCGACGGCGTGAGCGACTTCGCGACGCCCAACACGCCTCCGACGCAGATTCACGACGGCGGCAACTGGGGTGGCAGCGAAGGCGTCGCCGATCTCGCCAAGACGATTGCGTCGGGTTTCGGAGCGCCCGTCACCAGCGAGAAGCGCAACTACGCCGACACCATTCGCGTGGGCTCGAACACGGGTTCCGATCACTACACGGGCAACACCAACGCCTACGCGGTCGACTTCGCGGCGAGCGGTTCACGCGGTGATCAGCTCGCGCGCGCCATTGCCGACGCGTACGGAATTCCGCGCTCGAACATCGGCACGTACAACCACACGTACGTCACCATCGACGGCCAGCGGTACCGCCTGCAGCTGCTGTGGAAGGTCGAGGGTCACTACGACCACGTGCACCTCGGCATCCGCCGCGCCTGATCAATTCGCCGTCAGGTCGGGCAGGGCACTTCCGTCGTCGATGTTCCGTGCAACGCCGAAAGACCACGCTCACGACCAGGCCCGAGTGAATCCCTGAAGGGATTCCTCGGGCTTTTCTGCGTTTCTTTCCCCTCAATTCCATTCACACGCAGGAGTAAGGAGCCGCCCCATGGCTCAGGTCACCATCACTCTGCCCGACGGCTCCAAGAAAGAAGCCGAGGCAGGCATTTCGATCGCAGATTTCGTGAAGAACCACATCGGAGCGGGGCTCGCGAAGGCCGCGATCTTCGCGCGCATTGACGGCCAGGACGCCGATCTCTCTCGCACTCTCGACGCCGACGCCTCGCTGCAGATCTTCACCGGCAAGAACGCTGAAGCCATCGACGTCACCCGCCACGACGCCGCGCACATCGTCGCCGACGCCGTGCAGCAGCTCTACCCGGGCACTCAGGTCACCATCGGCCCGGTGATCGAAGAGGGCTTCTATTACGACTTCTACCGCCTCAAAGACGGCAAGCCTGCGCCGTTCACTCCCGAAGAGCTCGAGCAGATCGAGAAGCGCGCCAACGAGATCGTCGGCCGCGACGTTCCCTTCAAGCGCAGCGAAGTGCTGGCCGCCGACGCGGTGAAGCTCTTCGAAGGGAAGGGCGAGAAGTTCAAGGTCGAGATCGTCAACGACATCGTCGCCAAGGGAGCGAAGACCCTCACCCTCTACGCGCACGGCGACTGGGTCGACTTCTGTCTCGGTCCCCACGGCCCGTCGACCGGCAAGGTCGGAGTGATCAAGCTCCTCTCGGCTTCCGGTGCGTACTGGCGCGCTGATCAAACCCGCGAGCAGCTGCAGCGCATCTACGGCATCAGCTTCCCCGACAAGAAGGCGCTCGAGGCCTGGCAGAAACAGCGCGAAGAAGCGGCCAAGCGCGATCACCGCCGGCTCGGTCGCGAGCTCGATCTCTTCCACTTCCACCCGGTCGCGCCGGGCTCCGCGTTCTGGACCCCGCGCGGCACCGTGCTCTACCAGTCGCTCTCAGACTGGATGCGGCGACTCACCCGCGAAGACGGCTACGTCGAGATCAAGACTCCGCTCATCTTCAACAAGCAGCTGTGGATGAAGTCGGGTCACTGGGACAAGTACCAGGACAACATGTTCCTCGTGAAGGACTCCGACTCGGGCGAGCTCGACTTCGGCGTCAAACCGATGAACTGCCCGTCGCACCACGTCTACTTCTCGTTCGGAAAGCACAGCTACCGCGATCTCCCGATGCGGCTGCACACCCAGGACGTGCTGCACCGCAACGAAGCCGCCGGAGCGCTCGGCGGCCTCACCCGCGTGCGCCAGTTCGCGCAAGACGACGCGCACATCTACTGCCGCGAAGATCAGGTCGCTGACGAGGTGTTCCGTTTCGTGAAGCTCCTCGATCGCGTCTACAACGCGGTGGGCCTCAAGTACGAAGCGAAGCTCTCGACTCGCCCGGCCAACAAGCTCGGCGACGACGCGCTGTGGGACCGCGCGGAAGGCGCGCTCAAGACCTGCCTCGAGACCATGAAGGTCGCGTACGAGCTCAAGCCCGGCGACGGCGCGTTCTACGGCCCGAAGATCGACTTCGTGGTGAGCGACTCCATCGGCCGCAAGTGGCAGCTGGGCACCATGCAGCTCGACTACATCGCCGCCGAGCGCTTCGATCTCACCTACGTCGGAGACGACAACAAGGAACACCGCCCCGTCGTGCTCCACCGCGCGATCTTCGGTTCGTTCGAGCGCTTCATCGCGATCTTGATCGAGCACTTCGCCGGCAACTTCCCGCTGTGGCTCTCTCCGGTGCAGGCCACCATCGTCACCGTCGCCGATCGCCAGGCCGAGCACGCGAAGAAGCTTCAGCTCGAGCTCGCGCGCCGTGGCTTCCGCGTGGAGTTCGATGATCGCGGCCTGTCGATGCAGAAGAAGATCCGCGAGCTCGAGATCTCGAAGATGCCGTACGTGCTCGTGATCGGTGATCGCGAGGTCGAAGCGAACGGCGCGGCACCGCGTCGCCACGGCGGTGAAGATCTCAAGACCATGTCGATCGACGCCATCGCCGAGCTGTTCGCGAAGGAGTCGAAGATCCCCGACGGCTCAGCTTGACCCGTGCGGACCGCGCCGTTACGGTCCGCGCGTTTTTGATTCTGAAGTCAACAACGCAGCACGAGAGTGAGAACCACCATGGCCATCAAAGACATCCTCGAGACCGAGATCCCCAAGCGCCTCACCGAGAAGCCGCAGGTCGGTAAGGACATCAACGCCGTCCTCCACTTCGACATCACCGGCGACGGTGGCGGCCAGTGGACGCTCGACACCACCAAGGAATCTGGCTGGGTGAGCAGCGGCAAGAACGGCGAAGCGAAGATGACGATCATCGCGTCGGCCGCCGACTTCGAGAAGATCATCAACAAGACCCTCTCGGCGCAGACCGCGGCCATGACGGGCAAGCTGAAGTTCAAGCCGATGGACATGGGCCTCGCGATGAAGCTCGCGAAGCTGATGGGCTGAAGTTCCCCGCGAGGGAGATCGAACGAATGCTTCCGCTCGCCGGGATCAAGATCCTCGATCTCTCTCGCCTCCTCCCTGGGCCGTACGCCACGTTGGTCCTCGCGGATCTCGGCGCCACGGTCGACAAAGTCGAAGACCCCAACGGTGGTGACTACACGCGCCACATGCCGCCGCTGAAGGGCGACACCTCGGCTCTCTTCCTCGGGCTCAACCGCAACAAGCGCTCGATCGTCGTCGATCTCAAATCGCCCGAGGGCGTGACGACGCTCAAGAACCTCGCGAAGCACTACGACGTGATCGTCGAGACCTTTCGGCCCGGCGTGATGGATCGCCTGGGCGTCGGCTTCGAAGATCTCGCGAAGGAAAACCCGAAGCTGATCTACTGCTCCATCAGCGGCTACGGGAACACCGGCCCTGATCGACTGAAGGCCGGCCACGACATCAACTACATCGCGCGTTCCGGCGCCCTCGCGTACGGCGGTGAAGCCGGGGGCCCGCCAGCGCTCCCTGGAGTGCAGATCGGCGACATCGGCGGCAGCCTCTTCTCGGTGATCGGAATCCTCGCGGCGCTGCAGGAACGCGCGACCACCGGCCAAGGCCGCTACGTCGACGTCTCGCTGACCGACAGCTCGATGGCGTTCCTCCACATGCATCTCGCCTCGCGGCTGATCATGGAAAAGGACGGCGGCCCGCTGCAGCGCGGTCGCGAGGCGCTCAACGGCGGCTACGCCTGCTACGGCGTGTATCGAACCAAAGACGATCGCTTCCTCGCCGTCGGTTCGCTCGAGCCCAAGTTCTTCCAGGGCGTGTGCGCGGCGATCGATCGGCCCGACTTGTTCGGAGAGGCGTACGACACCACCAACGGCGGAGCGCAACGCGCGCGCGCGGAGCTCGAAAAGCTCTTCGCCACGCGTTCGCAGGAAGAGTGGATCGCGCTCTTCGAAAAGCACGACCTCTGCGTCGAGCCGGTGCGCGAAGGCGACGAGGTGTTGAAAGACCCGCAGCTCATCGCGCGCGGGCACTTCGTGCGCGACGGCGGAGTGGTGTGGCTGCGAACGCCCCTCCATCTCGGTGAACGCCCCATCACGCCCCCGCCCGCGCTCGGTCAGCACACGACGGAGATCCTCAAGGAGTGCGGTCTCGCGTAGGCTCCACGCCTCCGCATGCGCCACCTCCAGCTCGCACTCGCCGTCACGGTCGTCTTCACGTTCGTGACCTTCGCGTCGTGTGGAGCGGAGAACGAAGTCGCCCCGGCAAAAGAAGTGACGGCCGACATCAGGCAGTGCCGCGGCTTCGACGAGCTGATGCCGAACTTCTTGAAGGCGCTCTCCGACGGCAAGACCGAGAACCTGAAGAAGTTCGTCGAAGGCCAGCTCCTGCAGAGCGAGCGCGAAGGTGAACCGCCGCCCATCAACGAGGTGCTGCGCATCATCTTCAAGACGCTCACCACGTTCGCGCTCAAGCCGCGTGAGCCCAACGCGCCCGCTGGTGAGTTCTGCGCGCCGACCAGCAATCCGCCTCCGCTCAACCAGGCCAACGAGCTGTGCGAGATCCGCCGCGCGCTCGATCTGCTGGTGCATCAGGGCAAGGGCATCGACGCCATCAACAACATCGAGCCGCAGCTGCTCGTCACGCTCAACTACCTCACCGGCTCGGGCCTCGACTGCAAAGGCCGCCCGCGCGTCGCGCACTACGAGGTCGCCGGAGTCGTCTCGAACTTCTGCGTGCAGAACGCGAACTGTCAGCTCACCGACGGGCTCGACATGGCGGTCGCGCTGACCGACTACGTGAACACGCAGGAAGGCAAAGACCTCGTCGCGCACCTCTACACGCTCGCGGCGAAGCCCTCGATCACCTCACTGCTCAACCCGCAATCGCTCACCGAGAACGACATGGTGGCGATCGCGCGCGCGCTGATCCCGGTGTTGATCAACGCCGACGCGGCGGCGCTGCGCAGCACCTTCGACGGCCTGCCGCTGCCTGATCAGGTGAAGATGGATCTGCAGCCAGTGGTTGGCGATCTCGAGAAGCTGCTCGCGCACCAGGAAATCGTCGCGCCGCTCAAGCGCTCGCTCGACTGCTTCCAGAAGCAGGACATCAACATGGACACCATTCGCATGGTGTACCGCCTGGCGATCGACGAGCAGTGCCCGGAGTTCGGCCTCACGCGCCTCACCAGCTCGGTGAAGGGCCTGCAAGACGTCGATCAGCGCGGCTCCATCATCTACATCATCAACGTGCTCGCGAAGTCGGTGCGCTCCGACGAACTCGCCATCGATTCCGCGGCCAAGGTCTGCCGCCTCGCGTTCAGCAACTCGCTCAAGCCTGCCGGAGAAGTCCGCTCCAACGCGCAGCTCGCGCTCCCCGTCGTCACCGACCTGGTGAAGGGTGGTGTGGTCAACGAGGGCATCTGCGCCGCTGATACGCTGCTGTTCGGTTGTGCCGGTGGCATTCAGCCGGCCTGCCGCTAACCCGAAGCGGGAACGCTCTCCAAACGGAGGGCGTCTCAAGCCACCATGCGCAAACTCACTGCACTCGTTCTCGTCGTGTCTTCGCTCGCGTTCGCTCAGACCGAGCAGCCGAAACCGCACAGCACTCCGAAGCCGCAGAACATCATCTTCGACGGCAACGACCTGATTGAAGCCGGTGTTGCGACGCCCGATGGAGAGTTCGTCACGTCGCGCCCGCAGCCGAAGTTCGGAAACCTCATCAAGGTGCGCGTCAACTTCAACGACAAGCTGATGGCGAGTGTGCACGAGCTGTAACACCCACTCTCACACTGTGAGACAGCCGAAACCCTGCGCGCTTCCCTTTGCGGAAGAGTGGGGAGTGGTAGCATGCCGCCCCGTAAAGGGGCTTCTCGCCGGAGGAAGCATGAAGAAGGCATTGTTGGTGATGATCGTTGCAGCGTTCGCGATGCCCGCGTTCGCGCAGGACAAGGGCGGCGGCAACGTCTCCTACAAAAAGCAGACGGAGTACTCGTTCGAAGACGACACCATCGAGGGTGACTTGACGAAGCCTGACGGCGAATACGTCGAGGCACGCAAGAAGGTGAAGCACTCGAACCTGATCAAGATTCGCGAAGAGTTCAAAGACAAGGTGATGCAGTCCGTCGGCGAGCTCTGAAGTTTCCAGTCTTTCTCGTGGGAACCTGACGCCGGTTTCGGTGTCTGGTCCTGCGAAGTTTCTCTCCTTCCCGGAGGCCACTCGTGGCTGTTCCTCTCACACTCAAGGTCTTCAAGGGCGACGAGCTGATCGCCTCCAAGGACTACGACCGCGACATCATCAAGATCGGTCGGCTGTCGTCGGCGCACCTCTGCCTCGATGACGAGAAGGTCTCCCGCATTCACTCGGTGATCGAGGTCGCTCCCGACGGCACCCTGTCGATCATCGACATGGGCTCGGTCGAGGGCACGTTCGTCAACGGCAAGCGCATCAACAAGGGCGCGCTGGTGTTCGGCGACGAAGTGAAGGTCGGCAACACGACCATCAAGGTCGAGGCTGCCGGCGCTGCGCCTTCGGTCGCGCCGACCATCGCCGCTGCGGCTCCGGGTGCTGACGTCACGGTGCCCGTCGCTGCGGCCGCGGTCGCTGCTCCGGCTCCGGTCGCGGCTCCCGTCGTCGTCCCGGTCGTCCAGCAGGTGGTGCAGCAGGCCGCCGTGCAGCAGGTCGTTCAGCAGGTCCCCATCCAGGCTCCGCCGGTTCAGCAGCCGCCTCCCGCGCCGGTTCACGCTGCCGTGCAGGACGAGTCGACGGGCTCGCAGGTTCGCGGTCGTCCCCGCCGCCGCAAGGGCTCGGGCCCGCTCGGCGTCGAGCTCCGCTTCCTGTGGGGCGATCAGATGGTCGGCGAGTTCTTCCTCCACCCCGACGTCGAGCGCACCTTCCGCGTCGGCAGCGTCGCGGGTGTCGACTTCGAGATGGGCGAGGGCAAGTTCGGCACGCCCATCTTCGAGCTCGTTCGCTTCGGCAAGAACGGCGCGCAGCTGCGCTTCACGTCGAAGATGAACGGCGAGCTGCAGCGCAAGTTCGGCGAAGAGACGATGACGCTCGAGGAAGCGCGCAAGAAGGGCGTGGCCTCGAACGAGGGTGACGGTCTCCAGCTCACGCTCCAGCACGAAGACTTCGCGTGGGTCGATCTCGGCGGCATCGTGGTGGAAGTCTTCTTCCAGCCGCAGCCCAAGCCGGTGTTCGTGCCGTTCGCCGAGTCCGTCGACTTCACGGTCCTCAACATCTTCCTGTTGATGTTCTTCCTCGCGGCGCTGTTCGTGATCAGCGCGGCGAACTTGAACGCCGAAGGTGAAGCGTTCGACGACGAGCTCAACAGCAACTCGGCACGCATCGCCAAGCTGCTCATCAAGCCGCCCGAGAAGAACCCCATCCTCCAGAAGTTCGAGAAGAAGAAGGACTCGGGAGAGATCGCGCAGAAGCACAAGGGCGACGAAGGCCAGATGGGCAAGAAGGACGCCCCGAAGCGCTCGGCGCACGCGGCTCCGAAGGGCGACCCGAACAACAAGGATCAGGCCCGTCTGCTCGTCGCCAAGGTGTTCGGCGGCTCCGGCGGCGGCATCTCGACCATCTTCGGTCACCAGGGCATCGGCGGTGAGCTGAAGAGCGCCATGGGCAACATGTTCGGCGCGGCGGCTGGTGACTCGGGCGGCTTCGGTGGCCTCGGTCTGCGTGGCTCGGGCTCGGGTGGTGGCGGCGTCGGTGACACCGTCGGCATCGGCGGCATCGGCACCAAGGGTCGCGGCGGCGGCACCGGCGGTTACGGTTCTGGCGTCGGCGTGCTCGGCGGCAAGAAGGACGTCGACATCGGCATCACCTCATCGGAGCCGATGGTCATGGGCTCGCTCGACAAGGAACTCATCCGCAAGGTGATTCACGCGAACCGCGGTCAGATTCGGTACTGCTACGAATCGCAGCTGAACCGGTTCCCGAAGCTGAACGGCAAGGTGGCGGTGAAGTTCATCATCTCGCCGACCGGCTCGGTCTCGACGTCGTCGGTGGCTCAGACCACGGTGAACAACGCCGAGCTCGAAGCGTGCGTCGCCGGTCGCGTTCGCACCTGGCAGTTCCCCAAGCCGAAGGGCGGCGGCGTCGTGATCGTCACGTACCCGTTCATCTTCGCGCAGTCGGGTGGGCAGGGCGGCTGATCGCCTCAGCTCGGTTCTGACTTCAACTCGCCCTCGCTTCCTCTGTTGGAAGCGGGGGCTTTGTTTTAGGGTGCGCCGCCAATGATCTCCCGCATCGTGCTGGCCGGAGCCGTCGTCACGTCACTCGCCGCCTTCGCGCAGAATCCGCCGAAGCTCGAAGACAAGAAGGGCGCTTCGTACAACGAGATCGAGCGCGGCGTTTTCTTCGAGGCGCGCGGCGGCTTCAACGGAATCATCAATCCGCCCGGCACCGGTGGCTCGTTCTCGTCGGGCCAGGGCATCGGCATCGATCTCGGCATCGACATCGGCGAGCGCGTTTCTCCGGCGCTCTCGTTCTTCGCTTTCGCCAACCGCCAGGGCAGCAACTACCGCGGCTACAGCACCACCGGCGCAGCGTCGGGTGACTTCAGCGCGATGGCGCCGGGCGCGGCCGTGAAGGTTCGCATCGTCGGCTTCGACGACAACCAGGAAGTGAAGCGCACGTGGATCTACGCGCGTGCTGCCGGCGCGGTGGTCTTCTTCAGCCCGCAGGCGCTGCTCCCGAACATCGACGTGCTGATCACCGCGGGTCCGGGCGTCGAGTACTACACGCGGCTGCGTCACCTGGTGATCGGGCTCGAGGCGAACTTCAACTTCTTCGCGCTCACCCAGACGATTGGGTTCCAGGGCTTCGTGACGTTCAAGTACGCGTTTCCGCTCTGAGCGTTGACCCTTCCCCTTCTCACGAGGGTGTGAGAAGGCGCGGGCCATGACTGACCAGAACAAGAAGGGTCCGGGCTCCGGGCAGGGCGGCCGTGAGCGCGGCGGTTTTTCTTTCGGCGATCGTGAGGGTGGCAAGGGTCGTGGTCGCGGCGATCGTGACGGTCGCGGTGGCCGCGATCGACGTGACGGACCGGGCGGTGGCGGAGCGGGTTACCGCATCGTCAACGAGCTCTCCGCGCTCGAGAAGGCGATCACCAAGAGCGATTTCCCGGCGATGAAGGAGCCGCTCAACGCGGTCCTCAAGGCCATCAAGCCCATGCGTCTCGACTCGATCGAGAAGCTCGATCTCGGCACGCGCGGCAAGCTGATCACCTCGCTGATGCGCGTGCAGCGTCTCGCCAAGCCGGCGGCTGAAGCGGCTGCTGCTCCTGCCGAGGCTCCTCCTGCTGAGGCCCCCGCAGCTGAAGCGGCGGCTCCGGCCGAAGGCGCGGCTCCTGAAGCGGCTCCCGCAGCGCCGGCTGCTCCCGCGGCTCCCGCGGCGGACTCGAAGCTCAACGCGTGGAACGATGCGCAGTTCACCATCGGCCTCATCTGGTCGTCGGTGAAGGACTCCGATCGCGCGAAGACCGCGTTCGACAACGCCGGCCGTCAGCCCAGCGAGGCTGATCTGGCGATGCCGCCTCCGTCGGCGGCTCCCGCGGCGCGCACCGATCGTCCCGAGCGCGGTGGCCCGCGCGGCGAGCGTGGCGACCGTGGTGGTCCTCGTGGAGAGCGTCGCGATCGTCCGCCCCGTGGTGATCGCCCTGAGCGCGCTGCACGTCCTCCGCGCCCCGAGCGCCCCGAGCCGTTCGTCTCGTCGGGCGACTGGCAGGCCGACGTGAAGAAGCTCGAAGAACTGGGCCGCACGCGCGACGCCGGCCGCATTCACGAGAAGAACAACTCCTTCGCCGATGCCTCGCGCCTCTACGAGGCAGGTGGCGATCACAAGTCGGCGCTCCGCACGGCGGTGCAGGCGAAGAACGACGAGGCCTTCGTGCGCCTCTCCGCGAAGCTCAAGCCCGATGAGATCGTCGAGGCGCTCGAGCGCGCGTCGGCGTGGGAAAAGCTCATGGAGTTCCACGTCGCGAAGTCGGACTTCGACTCGATCGCCAAGCTCTACGAGCGCGCGAACCAGTTCGATCAGGCCGGCCTCGCGTGGGAACGCGCGCAGAGGCTCTCGCTCGCTCGCAAGGCGTACGAGCGCGCCAAGGACTTCGGCGCCGCGCACCGCGTGCGTGATCTCGAAGTGACCAAGCTCATCGAGCGTGGCGATCGCCTCGGCGCGGCGACGCTTCAGGTCGCGGCCGGCAAGAAGGCCGAAGCCCTCGAGACCATCAAGCCGCTGCCCGGCCCCAAGGCGTACCACTTCATGCAGAAGCTGAAGCTCAACGCCGAGGCCGACGCCTTCGCGAAGGAAGAGCTGGCCAAGGCCGAAGCAGCCAACAACCCCGTGCAGCGCGCGCGGTGGCTGGAGCTCACCGGCAAGCTGCAGGAAGCGGCTGACGTGTACCTGGCCGCTGATCGCAAGGACAAGGCGGCCTTCGTGTTCGAGGCGCTCGGTGACCTGAAGAAGGCCGCGGAGCTCCTCGAGGCCTCGGGTCACCTCGACAAGGCGCAGGCGCTCTTCACCAAGGCTGGCGACACCGCCAACGCAGAGCGCGTGAAGGCGCTGCCGCGTCCCGAGCCGAAGGCGAAGCCCGCGGCTGCGACCACGGAAGACGGCGATGCGCTGCCGCCTCCCGAGGCTGCTGCGGCGGCCCCGACCACGCCGAACGCCTCGGTCTAACCCCTCAGAGTTTCCGAGTTCTTTCTGTGGGAGCGGATGTAAAGTCCGCGCCGCTCCCACATGTCGAACACTCCCGAGAAGGCCACCGGCGCCGAGGGGCAAAAGCCCTTCGGTGAGGTCGAAGCGAGCCTCGAAAAGACCGGCCGCGTCGACGAGCTGATCAAGCTGTACGAATCGCGTTCGCGCGAGGTGCCCAAGGCCGAAGAGGCCGCGCATCTCCTCTGCCGCGCCGCCGATCTGTGCCGCGAGAAGTTGAAGAACCCGGTTCGCGCCGAGGAGCTGTTCCGGCGCGCGCTGGTCTACGCGCCCAACTCGCGCGAAGCGCTCGAGGGCCTGCGCTCGATCTACGAAGGTCGCAACGATCACGGCGCGCTCGCCGAAGTGCTGGAACGTCTGGCGCTGGTGCAGAGCGGTCCGGCGGCGGCGGCGATCTACCTGCGCGCTGGCGAGCTGTACGAGTCGAAGCTGCAGCGCCGCGATCGCGCGGTGCTCTGCTACCAGCTCGCGTCACGCGCTTCTCCGCAGGAACGGCAGGCGTACCAGAAGGCGCGCAAGCTGCTGCTCCACGAAGGTCGCTTCGCGTCGGCGTTCGATTCGCTCGAGCGTGAGCGCACCGCGCTCGGAGATCGCGAGCTGGTCGAGGAATACATCTCGTTCGCCGATTCGCTGGTGAACTTCCCGCAGGAACACACGCTCGCCACCAAGGCCCTGGTGCGCGCGCTCGCCGTCGACGGCAAGAACGCGAAGGCGCAGTCGATTCAGAAGGAACTCGGCAAGCTCGAGTACGTCTGGCGCGACAAGGTGAAGCAGCTGAAGACGCAGTCGCTCGAAGAACGTGAGCGCCGCGTCGCTGCGCGGTTGTCGCTGCAGGTCGCCCGGCTCTACGCGTTCTACGAAGCGGCCGCGGTCGACAAGGTGAAGGAAGCCATCGATCGCTGCTTCGCGCTGTGGCCGGCGATGCCCGACGCGCTCGAGCTGCTCGAGCAGGTGGCGACCAAGGCCGGCGACGTGCGCATCGCGCTCACGGTGTTCAGCAAGCTCGCGGGCGACACGCGCGACAAGCAGGCCAAGGTCGACCTGCACCTGCGCATCGGTCAGGTGCTCCTCTCGAAGCTCAACGATCAGAACGGCGCCGCCGACGCGTTCGAGCAGGCGTCGAAGCTCGACCCCACGCGCCCCGACGCGATGGAGCTCGCCAGCGAAGCGCTGATCTCGGTCGGCAAGCTCGCCGACGGCATGCAGGCGATCGAGCGTCACCTCACCACGCTCAAGGACAAGCACGCCCAGGTCGCGCTGCGGCTCAACCTCGCCGATCTCACGCTGAAGTTGATGAAGGACGCCGACGCCTCGCGCGGACACGTCGAGGCGGCGCACAAGATCGACCCCAACAACGCGCAGGTCGCCTTCCGTCTCGCGAGCATCTACGCCGACGACGCGAACCTCGACGGCGTGTGGTCGATCATCGAGCTGGCGGCGAGCGCGCCGCGGCCGATCAAGGACCGCATCACGCTCTGTGAGCTCGTCGCGATGATCTGCGACGACCGCGGCGACCCGAAGAAGGCGTTCCACGTGTTGTCGCTCGCGCTTCCGCTCGACCCGACGCGTGGCGAACTCCTCAAGTCGCTGTCGGAAGCGGCCGAGAAGGCCGGCGCGCAGGCGCAGTTCGCGCAGTCGTTGCGGCGTTCGGCGCAGGTCGCTCCGCCCGAGGCGCAGACCAACCTGTGGCGCACGCTCGGCAAGCTGCTGCAGCAGCTCGGTCGACCCGCCGAGTCGCAGGAAGCATGGCTCGAGGTTCAGAAACGGCACCCCGACGACGCCGAGGCTGCCGCAGCGCTCGCGGCGATGCGCAAGGCGCTGGCCGAAGAGCCGCAGGATCCGCGCTCCAAACTCGAAGCGGAAGCGCGACGTCTCGAAGCGAGCGCGGCCGACCCGGCGAGCGCGGCGGCGGTGTACCGGAAGATCCTCGAGATCGACCCCGACTCGGTCGCCACGCTGAAGAAGCTCGGCGCGGCGGCGGCGAACCTCGGGCTGTGGGCTGAAGTCGCGGTGGTCGCGGAGCGCTTGATGGCGCTGGCTGACTCTCCGGCTGAACGCCAGGAATGGCGTTCGCGGCTCGCGCAGCTGTACTCGGAGCGCCTCAACCGTCGCGAAGACGCGGCGAAGTTCTATCTGACGCTCCTCGACGAGGGGAACGAGAGCGCGCCAGTCGTCGGCGGTCTCGAGCGGCTCGCGGCGCAGGGCGTGCGGCAGGGCGACATCTCTCGCGCGCTCGCGCCGGTGTACGCCAAGGCCGGTGACTACCAGCGTCAGGTGGCGTCGCTGCTGGTGCAGCTCTCCTCGGTGCAGGACAAGGAAGAGCAGAAGAACCTCCTCGCGCTGCTGGCCGAGACGACCGAGAAGCGCCTCATCGACGAACGCGCGGCGTTCGATCACCGCGTGCGCGGTCTGCAGCTCGACCCCGCCGACTCGACGTTCCGCGCCGAAGCCGTGCGCCTCGCGCGCGCGTTGAAGGCCGAGCAGGAACTGGCGCGCGTCGTCACCGACCTCGCCTCGCGCATCGAAGACAAGACGCTCGCCGCGTCGTTGCTCATCGAAGCGTCCGAGCTCGCGGAAGACGTCGGCGCGATCGACGAAGCAGCCGCGGCGCTCAAGAAGGGCCTCGAGGGCAACCCCGATCACGGCGAGCTGCTGCAGCGATTGAGCGAGCTGTTCCTCGTCGCGAAGCGGTGGGGCGACGCCGATCAGGTGATCCGCAAGCGTCTCTCGCTGGCTGCCACGCCCGAGGAGAAGATCGCGATCGGGCTGCAGCTCACGCAGGTGAACGTCGAACTCACGCGTCCGCGCGAAGCGGCGTCGGCGTTGACCGAGGCGATCAAGGCGGGCGCTCCGGAGCTCGAGCACTTGCCGCGCTTGATGCAGTTGTTCGAGTCGGGTGGCCAGCTGCGCGAGCTCACCGAAGCCCAGGCGCGCATGATCGCGCTCTACGAGGGCACGGGAGAGAAGGAAAAGGCCGCCGCGCTCGCCGTGCAGCGCGCCAAGCTGCTCGAGACCGCGCTGGGCGACAAAGCAGAAGCCATTCGCCGCTACGCGGACGTGCTGGCGGGCAAGCCGGGCGATGCCGATGCGCTGTCGGCGCTCGAGAATCTGCTCACCGACGTCGATCACCGCGAAGCCGCTGCGCGCGCGTTGTTGCCCGCGTACGACGCCGCGAAGGATCATCGCAAGCAGGTGCAGGCGCTCGGCGTGATCGCCGACGCCGCGAAAGACTCGCTCGATCGCATCACCGCGCTGCGACGGGCCGCCGAGATCCACACCGTCCACCTGCGGCAGCCGGAGCAGGCCTTCGCCTCGCTCGCCACGGCGATGCGGCTCGCGGTCGACGACGCGGAGTTGCGCTCCGACACGCGCGCTGCGGCCGAAGACGCCGACGCGCTCGATTCGTTCGCCGAAGTGCTCGAAGAGTTGATGGAAGGTGCGCAGGAGTCGGTCACCATCACGCTCCACCGCGAGCTGGCCGACGTCTACGAGCGCAAGCTCAACAAGCAGGAACTGGCGATCAAGCACCTGAGCGAAGTGCTCAAGCTCGACGGCAAGAACCTCGAGGCGCTGCGCTCGCTGCAGCGACTGCACCGCACGCGCGAGGAATACTTCGAGCTCGTTCCGATCATCGAGCGCCTTGCGGTGATGGAAGCAGACCCGGCTGCGCGTTCGGCGCTCGATCGCGAAGCGGCCGTGTTGTCGGAAACGAAGCTCAACGATCTCGAACGCGCGGCGATCAACTGGCGCCAGATCGCTTCACGTGACGTGCTCGCGCGCGAAGCGGCGACGGCGCTCGACCGCCTCTACGGCGAGTTGGACCGCCCACAGGAACTCGCGTTCGCCCTCGAGCTTCGTCGCAATCAGGAAGGTCAGTCTCCTCAAGGGCGTGAGCTCGCGTTCCGCCTCGCGGCGCTGCGACAGAACCGCCTTCGCGACCCGCGCGGTGCGCTCGAGGTGTACCGCCAGATTCTGAGTGAAGACGCGTCCCACGAAGGCACGCGCGAAGCGCTCGAAGCGTGGGCGCGCGGAGCCGACGCCGATGGCAGCGCGGCCGCCGAGATTCTCGACGGCGTCCTGGCGCGCACCGGTGATCATCAGCGGCGCATCGCGATTCGTGAAGCGCGCGTGGCGCACGCCACCACGCCGACCGAGCGCGCGCGGCTCGCGTCTGAAGTTCGCGCGATCCTCGAGCGCGATCTGAACCAGCCCGAGGCCGCGTTCATGAACGCGCTCAAGGCGTTCACCGATGGTCTGCAGCGCGACGAGATTCAGCCCGAGCTCGAGCGGCTGGCGCGCACCACGGGTTCGTTCGGAGAACTCGCCGAGATCTACGAGTCGACGGTCGAAGAACTCCCGGCCGCCGACGAACACCGCGTGCCGCTGCTGCGCCGCGCCGCCGAGCTGCGCGAGCAGCTGAACGAGCCCGAAGAAGCGACGCGGGTCTGGAAGCAGCTTCTCGAAGCGTTGCCGCAAGATCGCCAGGCGCTCGATTCGCTCTCGCGGCTGTACGAGAGCAGCAAGAACGCGCGCTCGCTGTCTGACGTGTACGCCAAGAAGGCGCAGCTCGCGACCGACCCGGCCGAGCGCTTCGAGCTGTTGGTGAAGGCCGGCGACGCGTGGGAACAGGCGGGCGACGACGATCAAGCCATCGCCTCGTTGAAGCTCGCCTACGCGACGAACCGCTCGCGCGACGTATTGGTCAGCCTCGAGCGACTGTTCGGCAAGAACAAGCGCAACCTCGAGCAGGCCGACGTGCTCTCGCAGCTCGCGGAAGGCACGAACGACGCGGCTGAGAAGCTCGCGCACGTCATCAAGCGCGGTCTGATTCTCGAGAAGGAAGCGCAACACGCCGAAGCGGTGCGCGCCTTCAGCGAAGCGCATCAGTTGTCAGCCAGCGAGCCGCAGGTGGTGCAGGCCCTCGAGCGCTTGATGGCGATCGACGCGGTGAAGCTCGACGCCGCGCGGTTGCTCGAGGTGAGCTTCCGCGAGCTGAACGATCTCAAGAAGCTCGTCGAGGTGCTCGACGTGCGGCTCACCGCGACCGATCCGGCTCGCCGCGTGCCGTTGCTCCTCGAGATCGCGAATCTGCGCGAGGCGGTCGGGCAGAAGAACCTGGCGTTGACGGCGCGGCTCCGGGCGTTCGGCGAGCAGCCGGCCGACGAAGGCGTGCGCAACGAACTCGAACGTCTCGCCGCCGACCTCGGCGCGTTCGAAGAACTCACCGCGGCCTACGAAGACGCGCTCGAGCGTGGCCTCGGAGAGCCGCTGGCAGGTGAGCTGTGGCGCCGCCTCGCGGTGACCTACGGCGATCGCCTCAGTCGCTTCGATCTCGCCGCGCGCGCGTGGAACGAAGTGCTCGCCCGCAACCCGCGCGACATGTTCGTGCTGGAGCAGCTGGGCCGCATCTTCCGGCGCACGTCGCAGTTCCGCGAGCTGTCGATCGTGATGCGGCGCCAGCTGGGCCTGGAGTCGAACGTCACGGTGCAGGTGAACCTGCTGTTCGAGCTGGCCAACCTCGCGGAAGAGACCCTGTCCGACAAGGCGCTGGCGGCGACCTGCTACCAGGCGATCCTCGAGCGGAAGCCCGAAGATCCGAACGCCATCAAGCTGCTCGGCCGCATCCTCGCCGAGACCGAAGCGTGGCCCGACCTCGCAGGCCTGTTGCAGCGCGAGATTCAGCTCGCCGAGGCGAAACAGAAAGAAGAAGAGGCGCTGGAATTGCTCGTGCGCCTTGGCCGGTTGAAGCTCACCCGCCTGAGTGACCCGCGTGGGGCGCTCACGACGTTCCAGGAGGTATTGCGCCGCAAGCCCGCTCACGCAGGGGCCGTCGGTGCTCTCGAAGAGATGGCGCGCTCTGACAATCCATTGAAGGGTGAGGCCGCGAGCACGCTGGAACCGGTGTTCGCCAACGAAGGTGAGCACCTCAAGCTGGTGCAGATGCTCGAGGCCCAGGTGGCCGCCGAGCCGCAAGCCGCCGAGCGCGCGAACCTGCTGCGCAAGATGGCCGAGGTGTATTCGCAGCAGCTCGACAACGCCGAGATGGCCTTCGTGGTCTCCGCGCGTGCGCTCCGTGAGCTGCCCGACGAGCCGAAGAACCTCGAGCTGGCGCTGCTCTTCTACAAGAAGGCCGACGCCGAAGATGAATTCGGAGCCCTGCTGACCGAAGTCGCGCCGCGCGCCTCGAGCGACGCGGCCCGCGCCAACCTCTACCGCGCGCTCGCCCGCATTCAGGCGCAGGCCGACGAGGAAATGGACGCGATCGAGTCGTGGAAGCGCGTCATCGAGCTGGTGCCCACCGACTCCGAAGCGATGCAGCAGATGGGTCAGCTGTATTCGCGCCAGGGCAAGGTCAACGAGCTGCTCGAGGTGTTGAAGCGTCAGCTCACCATCGAAGAAGACACCGCTCGCCGAGCGGCGTTGCTGTTCCAGATCGGTTCGCTGCAGGAAGAGCAGCTGCGCGACGTCAACACGGCGATCGGCACCTTCCGCCGCTTGCTCGAGCTGTCACCGGACGACGTCAACGCGCTCTCGCGCATGGAACGTCTGTGCGAAGCGCAGCAGCGCTGGCCCGAGCTGGCCGACGTGTTGTCGCGCCGCCTCAAGCTCGTCACGGCCGAAGAGCAGCCGTCGCTCACCTTCAAGCTCGCGGTGGTTCGCGAGACCAGGCTGCTCGACAAGCAGGGCGCGCTCGATCTGTACCGTGAGTTGCTCGCCGCCAACGCGCGCAACGAAGGTGCGATCGGCCGCATGGAAGGGCTCGTGCAGCGTGAGCCGCAGAATCAGCAGGCGTTCGAAATTCTCGCCGGTGCCTATCGCCGCGCGAGCGATGCGAACAAGTTGGGTCAGCTGATCGAAGGTCGCGTTTCGGTCAGCCCCGATTCCATCGAGCGCAAGACGCTGCTCAGCGAACTGGCCGTGCTGCGTGAAGCGCAGGCCGAGCCCGAGCTCGCGTATCTGGCGTACTACCGCGCGTTCAAGGAAGACCCGAACGACGGCGAGCTGCGCAAGAAGCTGTACGCCGCCGGCGCCGCAGCTTCGTCCTACGACGAGCTCGTCGGAGCGCTCGAAGCCGAACTGCCGCGCATCGCCGAGCCCGAAGACGTGGCCGAGGTGTGCCTCACCATCGGTCAGCTGTCAGAGCAGCGGCTGGGCGAGAAGGAACAGGCGGTCGTCTATTACGAGAAGGCCCGCTCGGCGCACACCGAGACCGGCGCGAAGTCGTTGCCCGCGCTCGATCGCCTCTACGGCGAGCTCGAGTTCCCCGACAAGCAGGCGGAGATCATCGACGCCATCGCGGCCGGCACCACCGAGCCCGCCGATCGCGTCGCGCTCTATTTCCGCCTCGGCCAGCTGTTCATGGACCAGCTCGACAGCCCCGATCGCGCCGCGGGTGCGTTCGAGAAGGTGCTCGAGGCTGACCCGAAGCACCTGCCGTCGCTGCGCTCGCTCGAGATCCTCTACGAGCAGGCCAAGGCGAGCGACAAGCTGTACCGGGTGCTCGAGGCGCAGCGCGATTCTCGTGTCGGGCAACGAGCGCGAGCGGCTGCTCGGCAAGATGGCGGTCACCTCGGCTGAAGGGCTCGCCGACGTCGATCACTCCATCAAGCTGTACCGCGAGCTGCTCGAGAAGAACCCGCGCAACGAGCAGGCGTTCGAAGCGCTCACGCGGTTGCTCGAGCGTGGCCAGAAGGCCGAAGAGCTCCGCGAGCTGCTGCAGTGGAAGCTGCAGTTCACCGTCGACCCGCGCGAGCTGGTGCGGCTCAACGAGCGGCTGGGCAGGGTGCTCTGGCAGCAGTTGAACCGCGCCGACGACGCCGTGCCTTTCTTCAAGGCGGCGCTCGAGCGTGACGCGCGGCACCGCGGGGCGCTCGAAGCGCTGCGCGACATCTTCGACCAGACCAACAAGCGCGAAGATCTGGTCATCGTGCTGCGTCGGTTGATCCCGCTGCAGGAAGACGCGAGCGGGGTGAAGCAGATCCGCATTCGTCTCGCGGAGATCATCAGCGAGACCGCGCGCCGCGAAGAAGCGCTCGACGCCGCCCGTCGCGCGCTCGAGGTCGAGCCGCACCAGATCCCCGAGCTCGATCGTCTGCAGGCGGTCTTCACGCGCCTCAAGGCGTGGCCCGACGCGGTGCGCACGTTGGATCAGAAGGTCGCGGTGCAGCTGCAGCTCGAGGAGCGCGAGGCCGCGGCGCAGACCGCCTTCGCGATCGCCGAGATTCTGGAAGGGCCCGGCGAACAAGCCCGACATGGCCGGCGCTGCGCTCGAGCGCGTGCTCGAGATCGAGCCCGCGAATCGTCAGGCCTACGAGCAGGCGCTGGAGCTGTTCAGCAAGCTCAACGACTGGCGCAGCTACGCCCAGGCGATGGACCGTTACCTTCCCAACCTCGTCACCGACGAGGAGAAGGTCACCACGCTCCGCGAGCTCGCGAAGGTGCAGGAGACGCGGCTCGGCGCGAAGCAGGTGGCGTTCCTCCAATACTGCCGCGCGCTGCAGCTGAACCCCGCGGTCGACGAGGTGCGCGAGCAGGTCGAGCGCCTCGCCGAAGAGACCGGCAGCTACGACGAACTCTCGGCCGTCTACGAGGAGATTGCCGAGAACGTGCCGCGCGGCCCGCTCGCCGAGCGGCTGTACCTGACGTTGGCGCGGGTGCAGGACACCAAGCTCGACGACCCGAGCGCGGCCGAAGGTTCGCTGCGCAAGATCCTCGAGTTCGACCCGACCAACGAGCAGGCGCTCGAGCGGCTCGCGGCGATGTTCGCGCGCCGTGGTCAGAACAAGGAATACGTCGTCTCGCTCGAGCAGAAGCTCGAAGCGGCCGGCAGCCTCGAACGTCGCAAGGAGATCTTGCGCGAGATCGCGCGCGTCTACGACGAGCAGATGGGGCAGCCCGACGAGGCGGAAAACGCGCTCGTTCGTGCGCTCGAGCTCGAGCCTGATCTCGAGACGCTCGGCGTACTCGTCGCGCTGCAGCGCCGTCAGAACAACCACCAGGCCGTCGCCAGCACGTTGATGCGCATGCGCGACATCGCGCCCACTCCGGAAGATCGGGCGCGCATTCAGGTCGAGGTCGCGCAGGTCTTCGAGCGCGACATTCAAGACGACGAGGCCGCGGTCGAGGGCTACCGGCAGGCGCTCGAGTTCGACCCCGCCAACGTGCAGGCGCTGACCTCGCTCGAGCAGCTGTACAGCAAGCTCGATCGTCCCGCCGAGTTGCTCGCGGTCTACGAGCGGCAGATCGAGCTCACCACCGACTACCGCGAGCGCGTGAAGATCCTCTTCCGCTCCGCGGCGATCTGGGAAGAGCGCTACCAGAACCTCGCGCACGCCGACGCGTGCATCGAAGCCGCGCTCCAGGTCGACCCGCAGAACGTTCAGGCCATCAAGACGCTCGAGCGCCTGCGCAAGTCGCAGGGCCGTTGGGACGAATTGATCGGCGTGGTCGATCGGCACATTCAGCTCCTCACCAACCCGAGCGAGAAGGCCGAGCTGTGCGTGGAGATGGGCGACATCTTCCACCAGCAGCTCAAAGCCGTGGACCGCGCGGTCACCGCGTACCACCAGGCCATCGAGCTCGACCCGCGCTGCCGCCCCGCAATGCACGCGCTCGGCATGTTGTACGAGCGCTCCGGCAACTGGCCCTTCGCGCTCGACATGCTGGAGCGTGAAGCGCAGGTGCTCGGTCAAACTCCGGAGGCCGTCGAACTCTGGTACCGCATGGGCAAGATCAACGAAGACATGTTGATCGACGCCGGCTCGGCGAAGCGCTGCTTCCTCGAGGCGCTGCGCATCGACGCGGCGTACCTTCCGGCGATTCGCGCGTTGAAGGGCATCTACGAGCTCGAGCGCGACTTCGACAGCTACGAGAAGGCGCTCATCGAAGAAGCGCGCCAGACCGAGGAACCGAGCGCCCGCGCGCGCGCGTTCGTCGCGGTCGGCAAGTACTACGAGCAGAAGGAAGATCGCGATCAGGCGACCGGCGCGTACGAAGAAGCGCTCAAGCTGGAAGGCGATCTCATCGACGCCGCGCAGCCGCTGGCCGACATCTACCTCTCGACTGAGCGGTACGATCGTTGCGAGGCGATGCTCGACATCGTCACCATGAAGCTGCAGCAGCAGTACGCGATGACTCCGGACAACCCGGATCTCGGTCGCGAGCTCTGCCGCCGTCAGTACCGCCTCGGCTACGTCAGCGAGAAGAACGGCAAGCGCGACAAGGCGCTCGTGGCGTTCGAGAAGGCGTACCAGCTCGACGCGACGTACCTGCCGGTGCTCGAGGGCTACGGCAACCTGCTCGTTCACGCCAAGCGCTTCGAAGAGGCGCAGCGCGTGTACCAGTCGATCCTCGTGCACCACCGCGGAGATCTCACCGATCTCGAGGTGGCCGAGATCTATTGGACCCTCGGCGATCTGCACATGAACATGCGGCAGTTCGACCGCGCGCAGAATCACTTCGAGAAGGCGCTGGCGATCGACCCGACCCACGAGCCGTCGTTGCGCTCGATGGTCACCATCATGGAGCAGGCGCAGCAGTTCGATCGCTCCGTCGACTTCCGCCGCAAGCTGGTCGACGTGCTCGACGGCGAGGCGAAGTACGAAGCCGCCACGGGCCTCGGCCAGGTCGCGAAGGAAAAGCTCAGCGACCCCTACATCGCCATCGACGCGTACCTCGCCGCGCACCGCATCAGGCAAGACGCGCTCGACGTGATGGACGCGCTCTACGTGCTGTACCGCGAGACCAAGCAGGGCGCGAAGGCCGCCGAGATGCTCGAGAAGATGTTGCTCGTGCCGGCGCTGCAGAGCGACGCGCAGCGGGCCAAGCGCGTGTGGTTCGCGCTCGGTGAGATCAACCGCGACGAGCTGCTCGATCTCGACAAGGCGGCGAAGTGCATGAACTCGGCGCTCGACGCCGACTGGCACTTCATCGAGGCCTTCTCCGCGCTGGAGCGCATGCTCGGCAAGGCCAAGAAGTGGCAGCAGCTCGACGAGAACTACAAGCGCATGATCGCGCGCATCCCCAAGTCGGCCGACACCAACGCGGTGCGCATGAACTTGTGGAAGGCGTTGGGCGATCTGTACCTCAACGCGCTGAAGGCTCCCGAAGCGGCGGTGCAGGTCTACAAGGTCGTCGCCAGCGGCATGCCCGAGAACGTCGAGATTCAAGAGCTCTATGCGGGGCTCGCGCAGACGCAGGCGGGCTACGAGAACGAAGCGGTCGAGGCGTGGCGTCGTGCGCTGCCGTCGACCAGCAACCCGGGCAAGGTGGCCAGCGCGCTCGCGGAGCTGGCGGCCAAGCGCAAGGACTACGACTCAGCGTGGATCGCCGCGCAGGTGAGCAGCGGGCTCATCGGCGATCCCGGAGTGGGGGAGAAGGAGATCCTCACCAAGCTCACGCCGTACGCGAAGAAGCGCGAGGTCGCGCAGCGTCAGCTCACCGATCGTCTGTGGACCGAGCATCTCTTCCACCCGAAGGTGCGCGGGCCGCTCGCCGATCTCCTCGCGATCCTCTTCGAGCAGGCCGGCGCGCTCTACAAAGAGGACTTCACGCGTTACGGCGTGGTGCCCAAGAAGCACTACATCGACGTCGCCACCGCGCAGGAATACCAGATCCACCACTACCGCTACGTCTCGCGGATCCTGGGCATGGATCAGGTGCAGGTGTTCTCGCCGTTCCTCGTCACCACGCGCGAGCGCATGGCCAAGCGCACCACCGAGCCCGCGCCCGACCCGATGGTGGGCATCGAGATTCTGCCACTCCGACCCGGTGGCGCTGAAGTTCGGCGGCAAGTTCTTCAGCGAGACTGGTCAGCGCGAGGTCTATTACCTGCTCGGTCGCACCATGACGTTCCTGCGCCCCGAGCTCGCGTTGACGCAGCGGCTCTCGGCGGAACGGCTCGAGGCGGTGCTGCAGGCGGCGATCAGTCTCTCGGTCGATCGCTTCCGCTTCACGGCCGATCTGCGAATCATCGACACCGAGCGCAAACGCCTCGAGCAGCACCTCACGCCGCAGGCGCGCGATGCGCTGGCGCGCGTGACGAAGGAATACGTGAAGGTCGCCACGCCGACCGACTTGCGGAATTTCCTCGAGGGCGCGGAGCTCACGTCGACGCGCACCGGAGCGTTCGTCGCCGGCGAGATCGAACCGGTGAAGCGCATGGTGATGGCCGAGACCGGCGCCAACTTCCGCGTGCAGCCGCGATCGAAGATTCGCGATCTGCTCGTGTTCGCGCTCGGAGATGATCTCCACGCGCTGCGCGTCGCGGTCGGTATCAACGTCGAAGTGCAGATCCGCAAGTGAGGCTCGACCTCAGTAACTCGCGGTGATCGTTCGGCTTTCGGAGATCCTCCCGATGTGGGAGGAACCGCCCTGCCTGAGCCGGCGTCGTTGTCTTGACCCCTCCGATCACCAAACCTAAACTTTTCCAAGAGTTACGCGTATTTCAGACCGGGAAAACCATGCGCTTCGTCTGTGAGAGCTGCCGCGCGCAGTACATGATCAATGACGAGAAGGTCGGACCGAAGGGCGTCAAGGTCCGCTGCCGCAAGTGCGGCTACGTCATTCTCGTGAAGCGCGCCGATGCCGGGAAGAACGGCCCCGTCGCGATGTCGAACGATCCCGACGACGCGTTGGCGACGCAGGTGATGCAGACGCCGCTCGCTCCGGCTGAAGCGACGCTCAGCAACGAAGACACGCAGGCCACGGAGATGACGAACCCGGGCACCAACACCACGTCACCGACCTTGCCCGGCGTGGCCGACGCGAAAGCGGGCGGCGCGGAAGGTGGCCCGAAGGACAGCTTCTTCGGCGCTGACGAAGACGAGATCGGCGCGGTGTTCGATCAGGTGCTGAAGACGGGCGGCGCTCCGGGCGCGAAGGAAGGCGAGAACGGCGCGGCCGCGGGTGATGATCGCCAGAGCACGCGCGTGATCGACGCCGAGACGGTGCGCAAGCTCGCCGAGGAATCGGGCGTGGTCGAGAAGGCCGCTGCTCCGGAGCCGAAGGCCGAAGAGATTCCGCAGACCGATTGGTACGTGGCCATCAACGAGAAGCAGACCGGCCCGCTCACGCTCGACAAGATCAAGGACCACTGGGACAAGGGCGAGATCAGCCCCGACTCGTTGTGCTGGCGCGCCGGCTTCGACGATTGGATTCCGGTGTCCGAGGTGAAGATGCTGACGTCGGTGCTGGCGCCCAAGCCGCCCAAGCCGATCGTCGTCGCGCCCGCAGCGACCATCACGCACAGCAACGCGCCCGCGCTGGTCTCGATGCCGGTGCAGTCGGCCTTCTCGGCTGGCGGCATGGTGCAGACCGTTCAGAGCGAGGTGCAGGTGCCGATGTCGGCTGTCGCCGCGAGTGGCATCGCTGATCGCGAAGAGAGCGGCTCGTGGAAGCCGTCTGCGGGGCTCGCGCTCGCGTCGCTGGTGAAGGACGAGATGGAAGCGCAGACCAAGCCGCCTCCGCCCAAGGCACCGCCTCCGCCCGATGAGCCGATGGGCAAGGGCCTGCTCGATCTCCCGTCGCACTCGATGGAAGAGAAGGCGACCAACTCGGCGGTCGTGGTGCCGGTGCCGGTCGAGTCGCGCGTACCGCGTTCGTCTTCGTCGCAGCCGCCGGTCAACCCGTACCTGGCGAACCCCGGCGCGACGTATTCGGCACCGGCCGTCACGCAGTACCGCCCGCCGAGCAATCGCAATCTGATGATCGGCATCGCCGCAGGTGGCGGTTTGCTGCTCGTCATTCTGATCTCGCTGGTGGTCTGGCTCGCGGTCCGCAATCCGCCTCCGCCGGTCTACATCCCGCCTCCGAATCCTCCGGTCGCGGTGAACAACCCGCCGCAGAACCCGGTCGTCAACCCGCCGCCGACGAACCCGAACCCGACGAACGTCGCGCCGACCAACCCGAACCCGAACCCGACGAACCCGGCCAACCCGAACGTCGCGCCGACGAACCCGACTGCGCCGGTGAATCCTCCGGCGAACGTCGCGAACCCGGCCAACCCTCCGAACCCGAACCCGAACCCGACGGTGGCAGCCAACCCGCCCGCGCCGAACAACGTCGCGCCGTCGAACCCGGTGATGCCGAAGAACACCAACAACAGCGGCGGCAACAAGACGAACAACAACTCGTCGCGTCAGCCGAAGGAAACGAAGCAGAACGACCCGCCGGCGGAGCCCAAGGAGACGAAGAAGTCGCCCAAGGAAGAAGACGACTTCGACAGCGCGTTTGGCACGCCCAAGGCTGCTCCGAAGGAAGAGACGGCGAAGACGGAGAAGAAGCAGCCTGGCTACATCCCTCCGCCGCCCGGTGGAGCCGAAGCGAAGGAAAAGCTCGAGCAGGGCGACATCATGGAAGGCGTGCTCGGCAAGAAGGGCGACCTCGCGGCCTGCACCGCGAAGAAGGAAGCGGGCACGAGCGGGAAGATCGTCATGGAGTGGTCGATCTCTCCCGCGGGCAAGGTGACCAAGGTCGGCGTCGCGGCGGGCTCGGAAGACTTCAAGGGCACGCCGATGGCCGCCTGCTTCAGCACCGTCATCAAGGGCATGACCTTCCCGAAGAGCAAGACGGGCAGCAGCGAGCCGGTGAAGTTCCCGTTCAAGTTCTGATGTGACGCTTTTGCTGCCTTCTGACTCCCGCGCCACGGCACTGGTGTCGCGGTGAGTGGAAGGCCGCGGTACTCCACTCGCGCAGATCGTTGAAAAACCGCTTGAAGCGCGGCGCGCAGTTTGCGTCATGCGCGCCGTCGACTCCGATTGACTTGGATCGATCGGAAGTTAACGTCCGCGCGCCTGTTACGCGGGCTTCACTCAACGAAGGCGAGAGGGAGACACAATGAACAGACTGAACCGAGGCGTCGTCTTTGCTGCCGCGGCCGCCGCGATCTTCGCGATGGGCTGCGGAGGCACGACGGATACCGACGCCGGCACGACCTGTACGACGGATTCCAACTGTGGCACCGGCAAGGGCTGCCACCCGGTGTTGAAGAGCTGCGTGACGGTGTGCACCAGCGGCAGTGACTGTCCCGCGAGCGAGAAGACCTGCGCGAAGGTGAACAACTCGACGTCGACGTTCTGCACGTGCGCGACCGACGCGCTCTGCAACTCGGCGGTGCCGGGCAACGTCTGCAACCTGGCGACCCTGCAGTGTGGCGGCAAGTGCACCAGCAGCGCGAACTGCCCGAGCGGCTCGACCTGCAACACCACCTCGGGCGTGTGCTCGGCGGTCGGTGGCGGCACCGATGGCGGCAGCGACGCCGGCACGGGCATGGACGCGGGCACCGACGCCGGCGTGACCTGCAACCCGAACAACAACCAGCCCGACACCTGCGGTCACGGCTCGGTGTGCACCACGGCGATGACGTGTGAAGTGAAGAACGACGACACGTGCGGCAACATCGCCAACGCGAAGGACCCGGCGATGCCGACTCAGGCGCGCACGGCGTTCAACCCCGCGACCTCGACCGGCGCGGTGATCTTCAACATCGTCGACGAAGCGACCAACGACGACGCGTTCTGCGGAACCGGTCCGACCGCGTTCACCGTGACGGTCTATGCCTATGCGCCGAGCGGCACGATGTTCCCCGCTCAGAAGAGCGGCCTGCCGGGCTTCTACTATTACGACAGCTCGGGCGCCCCGCTCGACGCGGTGCCCAGCGTTCGCCCCAGCGGCTACACGCAGATTTCTGGCGGCGCGATGATGAGCGCGAAGGTGACGCTCTGCTCGAACACGGCGACGACGAGCCTGACGGCGGGCTTCGCGTTCTCGAACGGCAACGGCTACTGCGTCAACATCACTCACTGACTTGAACAACATCGAACTGCCTCTCGTTCAAGCGGGAGCAGTCAAAGGAGACTTCGCAATGATGAAGAAGATGATGATGGGTTCGATGTTGTTGGCGTCGATGGCGTTCGCGCAGTCGGCAGTCGAGAAGGCGCCTGTCTACAAGGCCAACTCGGTGCTCGGCTGTCCGAGCGGGACGAAGCAGATCGGTGCTCCGACGGGCGGCATGTCGGCGATGGCCTGCATGAAGTTCGCGGCCAGCGGTCTGCGCGTGTTTCACGGGCCGATGGTGAGCTTCTACAACTCGGGCAAGGTCGAAGCAGTGGGCCAGATGGACGAAGGCATGCGCACCGGCAAGTGGGTGTTCTTCGACGAGACCGGCCACAAGACGGGTGAGACCGAGTTCGCGCACGGCGAGTACCACGGCCGCCGCGTCGAGTTCCTCGCCGACGGGAAGCTCAAGTTCGAGGAGAACTGGGTGAACGGCAAGCGCCAGGGCGTGCAGAAGCAGTTCGACGCGAACGGCGTGGCGACGCTCACCGAGTACCGCGACGATCGTCCGGTTCAGAAGTAAGACGCCTCACACCTCGCGGGCCGGCTCGTCGAGCCGGCCCGTTTTTCTTTTGTGATCAAGGAAGGGGGAAACGGCATGAGAGCTTCATGGGTGGTGTTTGCGGGTGCTTGCGGGCAGCGGTTGCGATCCCAAGTTGAACTGCAAAGAAGATCGCGACTGCGCCGTGGGCCAGCAGTGTGATTCCGCGACCAAGATCTGCGTGATGTCCTCGACCGGTGGTGGCGGCGGTTCGACCGGTGGTGGCGCAGCGACTGGCGGCGGCGGTGCGACGGGCGGCGGCAGTGCGACCGGAGGCGGAGGAGGCACGACGGGCGGCGGAGGAGGCACGACCGGTGGCGGAGGAGGCACGACCGGCGGCGGAGGAGGCACGACCGGCGGCGGAGGAGGCACGACGGGCGGCGGAGGAGGCACGACCGGCGGTGGCGGAGGCGCGACGGGCGGTGGCGGCGCGACCGGCGGCGGTGGTGGAGCGATGAACTTGTGGGATGCGATGAATTGGGACGACGGAGTCTGGCAGTAACGGGAGGAGTGCCATGCAACGGAACAAACATCTTTGGATTGCAGTGCTCGTGGGCGCCGTCATCGCGGTTGGTGCATTCGCCAACGTGACGTACCCCTTCACCTTCACGGCCAACACGCCAGCGCGAGCCAGTGAGGTCAACGCCAACTTCACGGCAGTGAAGACGGTGGTCGACGCTCACGAAACGCAGCTCGCTGCGCTTGCGTGCCCGCAGGGCATGAATCGCGTGGGTGGCATCTGTGTCGAGCCGATGCCGGCGCGCGGCCCGTCGAACTTCTTCAACGCTGCCAACGCGTGCGGCCTTGCTGGCCGCCGGCTCTGCCCGGCGAGCCTCTACACCGCGCACTGCGCTTCGCTCGGAGTTCCCAACTTCACCGTGACCTCGGAGTGGACTGGCGAGCTGGGTCCGCCGAGCTCCGGCAACACCTCGCTCCTGCCGGTCGCCGTGACCGACATCTCGAGCGTGCTCGTGCGCTGCTCGTTCCAGACGCAGGGAAACCTCGCGAGCGACAGCACCCTGACGCTGCCGTTCCGCTGCTGTCTGTAAGGAACGGTCGAGCAGTCTGAGAGCCGATCTCCTGAGTGAGGAGATCGGCTCTCTGCTATTCAGCGGTGCAGTCGTGACTGCGCCCAATCACCAGCCGTTGCTGCCCGACCTCCCGATTCGTCCGGTCGAGGAGATGGGGCTCAAGGAGCTCGAGCGCATTCGCCTCATCTTGCGCGGTGGCTCGGTGATCGAGTGGCGCAAGATGCACTTCAAGACGTGGGACGAGGTCGATCGCTTCCTGCGCCTTCTGCAGATCGACCCCACGCGGAGCAACGACGAAGCCTGGGTGCGCACCGTGCTCGCCGACGCCGTCGAGTACCTGCGCCGCACGTTCAACTACCGGGTCGCCGAAGCGGTGGCGAACCCGAACATGATTCACGACCTGTTCCTGTTCGCCTCGGGCCAGGTCGATCGCAAGTACCGCAAGATCGCCTGCATCGTGCTCAAGACGATGCACGTGATTCAGCACATCGAGGCGCGCGATCTGCTCTTCAAGATCGCCGTACCCGAAGCCGAGCTCGCGCAGATGGTGACCCAGCGCGTCGGCAGCGTGATGGAAGAGGCGCGGCAGAAGGGCCTGCCGATCGTCGAGTTCAGCGACTCCATCAAGACGCGCGAGTCGACCATCACCAAGCTGATCGCCAAGAAAGACTCGACCGCCGCCGCCATCTACGACCGCACGCGCTTCCGCGTGATCGTGAAGGAGCGGGTCGACATCATCCCCACGCTCTACTTCCTCACGCAGCGGCTCTTGCCGTTCAACTTCATCGTTCCGTCGCAGACCGAGAACACGCTGATCCGCTTCAAGGATCTGGTGAAGGCGTACCCGAACTTCAAGAAGTACGCGCGTCAGCTGCACCTCGACCTCGACTACGAGGAACGCGAGCTCGCCGCGCGCACCGGCAACACGTTCTCAGGCTCGACGTACCGCGTGCTCAACTTCGTCGCCGACGTGCCGCTGCGGCTCGACGCGTTCCTGCCGCCTCCGGAGCTCGATGATCGCACGCGCCAGTGCCGCATCACGCTCGCCACCTGCGAGTTCCAGATGGCCGACGAGAAGACCGCTGGCGAAAACGAGCGCGGTGAGAATTCGCACGAGCGCTACAAGCAGCGGCAGCGCGACGTGGTGCTGAAGCGTCTGTCGACGGGCCTCGTGGTGCCCAAGCAGCGGCGCACGGCCGAGTAATCAGGCCGCTTCGCGCGCCGGCTCAGCTGCCTTCAACGCACTCAGCAGTTCCTGCTCGAGCTGATCGATGGGCGTCAGCTTGCTCAACACCCGCGTCGCGCCTTGAGGCCCCGAGAGGCTGCGCAGCTCGTCTTCGCCCGCCGCGGAGATGAGGAAGAGGTGCAGCCCGGTCTCGCCTCCCAGCCGGCGAATGCGATCGATCAACGCGCGACCGTCGAGGTGCGGCATGTGGAGATCGAGCACCACCAGATCGAGCTCGAAGAAGTGATCGATCAACAGCTCGAGGCCCTGCTGGCCGTCGTGGGCGAGGAGCAGGTCGACTCCGTGCGGCTGCAGCAGGCGCGCGTACGTCGAGCGCCACACGTTCTCGTCGTCGACGCACAGCACGCGCGGGCGTCGAGGCGCCGGAGTCTGATTGAGCAACGCCTCGAGGCTCGAGAGCGTGAGGCGGTAGTCGGCGGTCACTTCGAGGCCCACTCCGGCGCGCGGGCCCGAAAGCACGCGGTGCAGCACCATCGCGTCGACCTGCAGACTGGTCGCGCCCGGCAGGTCGATGATCAGCGTCACCACCGACTTGAGCGGCGGCGGCGAGAGCGTGTTGATGAAGCAGTGGCCGCTCGACAGACCCGTTTCCCACGCGTCGAGGAGCGCCTCGCGGTTCGAGAGATCGAGCCGCATCGAATGCTCGCGCATCGGCGACTGCGTGTTGCTCGCGCGCTGCTCGGTGAAGAACTCGGTGAGGGCAGGGCCGGGCGTGATCTCGACCCACATTCCGATGGGCTGCGGGCCCGCGTTCGGAGGGGCGTTCACGGGGCGAGCGCGGTTGTCAGGAAAATGACGATCTCCGACGAACACGTCGACGCGAATGACCTTCGAGGCGGTGCGACCGCCGGCCAGGAAGATCGCTCCATCGGCCACGTGGCGCGCCCAGAGATGGCGCAGCGCCGCGGCTGATTGGAAACGAAGTTCTGCGCAGGGAAGCTCGGTCACTCCCCAGCTGTAACGGCGGGGCGCACTCGCGGCTCGAACGTCAGACTGGTGGCATCGTGCGCGCGGCTCGAGCGTCAAGGAGGCGGCATGCCGCCGTCCGCATTCCAGCCGACGTCAATGGGCCCCACTGAGCTGAGAATCACGCACTGCCCACCGGGCACCGCGGTGTCGCTGTTGAGGTCCCATTCCTTCATTCGCACGTTCGACAACGAGCCAGTCACGCGGCCCGCGGTCGCGCGATCAGCGCGGTTGATGGTCGCGGAGCCAGTCTGCGCCAGGTAGGTGTGCTCGCAGCCGCCCATCGACGTGCAGTTCTCCTGGTAGATGGCGCAGATCGGGCACTGGAAATAGCCCTGGCTGGTGAAGCTCTGCGTGACGGGAGGCATCGGGCCCTGATCGTTCGGGTACACGATCTCGAGGCGGAAGATGTCGGAGTTGGTGCCGATCGGCATCACGTTCCACTCCATGACGTTGTAGTGCCCGTTGCCGTTGTTGAAGCGCAGGTACTCCGCGCGAATGAGCATGCTGTTGTCGATCGCGACCGTCGGAACGGTACGGCAGCCGCTGCCGCCACCGGTCGTGCCGCCACCGCCGGTCGCGCCACCGCCGCCGGTCGTGCCACCGCCGGTCGCGCCGCCGCCGCCGGTCGTGCCGCCGCCGGTCGTGCCGCCGCCAGTCGTGCCGCCACCAGTCGTGCCGCCGCCCGTGCCACCACCGCCCCCGGTGTTGCCGGCGCGGCACTCGCCGCTCATGCACACCGTGCCGCTGCCGCAGCGACCGCAGGTGAGACCGTTGCTGCCGCACGCGTCTGCCGCGGTGCCGCTTTCACATTTGCCGATCGAGGAGCAGCAGCCTCCGCAGGTCGCCGAGCTGCAGGTCTGCGCAGGGCTGCACGAGGCGAGCACCAGGCCTAAAGCGAACGCTGCGACGAATGCGGACGACGTCTTGAGCATGGGACTTGAACTCCAGTCGATCGGGTGGTGCGAGAGAGGGGGCTCGAACCCCTACGACCCACCAAAGGGTCTGTGGATTTTAAGTCCACTGCGTCTGCCAGTTTCGCCACTCTCGCAAGGCATTACTCTCGCTGTTTAGCAGGGACTTCTGGTGTAGGAGCGCGCGCATGCTGGAAACAGTCTCGAAGGGCTTCCGCGCAGCGAAGAACCGCCTGTTGGGCAAGGCCGAGCTGACGCCTGAACTCATCGACGAGTCGCTGCGCGACATTCGCGTGTCGCTGCTCGAGGCCGACGTGGCCTTCGACGTGGTGAAGAAGTTCGTTGCGCGCGTGCGCGAGCAGGCCGCGGGCGCCGAGGTGAAGACCACCATCACCGACCCCAAGTCGGGGAAGAAGGTGAAGGTCTCTCCGGGCGATCACTTCGTGAAGATCTGCCACGACGAGCTCGAGGCCCTGATGGGGCCGGTCGACACCGAGATCAAGCTGAAGCCGCGCGGGCAGGTGAGCGGCATCATGATGGTCGGTCTGCAGGGCTCCGGTAAGACGACCACCACCGGCAAGATCGCCTACAAGTTGCAGAAGGAAGGCCGCTCGCTGCTGCTGGTCGCGGCCGACATCTACCGCCCCGCCGCCGTCGATCAGCTGAAGGTGCTGGGCGAGAAGATGAGCATTCCCGTCTTCCACGAGCCGGGCGTGCAGCCGCCGGAGCTCGCGAAGAAGGCGTACGAAAAAGCGCGCGCCGAGAAGATCGACACGGTGATCATCGACACCGCCGGTCGCCTCGCGATCGACGAGCCGCTGATGGCCGAGCTCGACGCCATCAAGGCGAACGTGAAGCCGGACAACATCATTCTCGTGACCGACGCGATGATCGGTCAGGACGCGGTGAAGACCGCCGCTGAATTCAACCGGCGCCTCGAGATCGACGGCTTCATCCTCACCAAGCTCGACGGCGATGCGCGCGGTGGCGCGGCGCTCTCGATCAAGGAAGTCACCGGCAAGCCGATCAAGTTCCTCGGCATGGGTGAAGGCCTCGACAAGCTCGAGGAGTTCCGCCCGTCGGGTCTCGCGTCACGCATTCTCGGGTTCGGCGACGTCGTCGGCCTGATGAAGGACTTCGAGCAGGTCGTCGATCAGGACAAGGCCGAAGAAGACGCGAAGAAGCTGCTCTCGGGCCGCTTCAACATGAAGGACTTCATGGAGCAGATCCGCACGGTCCGCAAAATGGGACCGCTGAAGGACCTCATGGAGAAGATGCCGTTCCTCGGCGAGATGAGCGAGCAGCTCAACCCCAACGAGGGCGAGCTCGACAAGATCGACTCCATCTACAACTCGATGACCGAGCAGGAACGTCTCGAGCCGCACCGCATCAACAAGGGCCGCGCGGAACGCATCGCGAAGGGCTCTGGCCGCAGCGCGCAGGAAGTCGGCGAGCTGATGCAGAAGTTCAGCGGCATGCAGCAGATGATGGGCGCCATCGGTCAGGACCCGGGCATCCTCGGGCGGCTCCCGTTCTTCAAGCAGCTCGGCCAGATGAGCCAGCTGAAGAACATGGATATGAGCGCGCTGTTCGGGAAGGACCCGATGATGGCGCAGGCGATGGGCATGGGCGGCGGCCCCGGAATGGGCATGCCGATGCAGATGCCGGCCGGTCTGCCCAAGGGCTACACGCCGCCCATGAGCCAGGCGCAGCTCGCGCAGGCGCGCATGCAGGGCTACTCGATGGGCCCCGCGAAGGGCGGCATGAGCGACGCGGAGCGCAAGGCGCTGAAGGACAAGCGCAAGCGCGAGAAGGAAAACAAGAAGAAGAACCGCCGCCGCTAACTCAGGCGCTCTGCTTGAGCAGGTACGCCGCGAGCCACGGGAAGAGCTCGGACACCGCCGGCGCGCGCATGCGCACCTTGCGAATCAGCGAACGCTGACGCGAGGCGAGCAGGGCGTCGACCCACGTCTTGAGCGCGAGGTGCGCGGCTTCGGGTGACAGCTCGAGGTCGAGCGTGGTGTCCGCTCCGTTGGCGAGATCGAACAACAACACGCCGAGTCCCGCTTCAGGCTGCGTGGCGACCAGTGTTCGCGCCAGCGCTTCGGCCTGCTGCAGCTGACCGCACGCCAGCAACGACTGCGCGAGCCGCAAGCCCGGAGGCCCACCGGGAGGCACGCCGGCCGCTGAACGGAACCACCCGAGCGCGGCGCGGTGATCACCGGCAGAAAAGTGCGCCTCGCCGATCGCCCAATCACGCTCGGGGCAGGCGGGCACCAGCTTCGCCTGCTCGCGCGCCCAGGTCTCGAGGGCGACGGGGCCGTGCAGGTGCCGCGTCAGGCTCGCCACCGCCATCAACGCCTCGGGGTCGCGAGGGCCGGCTTCGAGCGCGCGCGTGGCGTGGCCCAGCGCGCGAGGGGGATCACGTTGTTCGAGCGCGAGGCGCGCGAGGCCGAGGCCGGGGCGCACCGCGGTGAGCTGACGATCTCCGGCGAGCTCTCCGGTGTCGAAGCACGCCTGGAAGTCGGCGCTCGCGCCCTCGACATCGCCCTGGTGTTCACGGAACACGCCGCGGCGGTGAAAGAACGCAGCCGAGCGCTCGAGGCGCGCTTCCCAGCCGTCGAGGAACAGCAGGGCGGCGCGGTCGGCGGGCTTGAAGAGGCCTTCAGCGATCAGCGCCACCAGTTCTCCGGCCCACGGCGCGTCGCAGATTGTCTCGCGGCCCGCGAGCTCGAGCGCGTCGGTCGTGGCGCGGGCCTCGCTCGCCCAGAGCGCCTCGTCCTGCCAGTAGCGCGCGAGCTCCAGGAGCTTGAGACGGCTGTAGAAGTCGAACGGGTTCTGATCGAGGCAGGTGCGCAGCAGCACCGTGTCGCGGGCCTTCTTGTCTTTCGCGGCGGCGCGGGTGCGCACGTAGCCGAGGTGTTGAATGGGCGCCTCGACGCGAACGCTGCGCAGGTGCTTCTCACGAATCAACGCGCGCACGTCTTCGCTCGCGTCTTCGTGGATCGCGTGACGGAAGCGCACGGTGCGATCGTTGCGCCAGCCGCGCAGCACCCACGAGTCGCGCCGGTGGCCGTACGGCAGCTGGTTCGAGATCAACACCGAGATGGCGCCGACGGTGGGGTCGGCCGCGCGCTCGCGGAACTCGGCGATGAACTCCGGCGTGACGCGCTCATCGGCATCGAGCACCAGCACGAAGTCGCCGGTCGCGTGCTGGAGGCTCACGTTGCGAGCGGCGGCAAAGTCGTTCACCCAGCTGAAGGGGACGATCTTCGCTCCGGCCTGCGCGAAGAGGCCCTGGGTTCCATCGGTCGAACCGGTGTCGACCACGATCAGCTCATCGAAAAGTGCACGTGCCGCTTCGAGGAACGCCGGAGCCATGCCGGCCTCGTCACGCACGATCATCGCCACCGTCAGCTTCATCCCGCGTCCCCCGCCGCCTCGTAGGTGCGCGCCGCCCGATTGCCGGCGCCAGTGTGTTGCATCGCCGTGAACAGCTCGCGGTGGTACGCGTTGGCGAGCGCATCGCAGTGCTTGAGCAACGGCATCACGCGCTCGTCGGCGGCGGCGTCGGGCGTCGACATCACCGCTTCGGCGGTCTTGCTCATCAGCGCCTCGGCGCCCTCGGCGTCGCGCTGCTCGAGGCTGGCTCGCAGCTCGAGGAGCAGGGCGTGCAGAGCGTCGTGGCGAACCATGATCACGGAACCTGCGGAGCGTTCATCGCGAGCACCGCCTGCTGAAACGCTTCGACGATGGGAGCGAACGCGCGCTCGGCCTCACGCACCGCGAACAGATCGCGGAAGGCGGCGGCGCGCGCGAGGCGCTGCGAAACGAAGAGATAGAGATCGCCCAGCGTCTGCGCGAGTTCGGGCGCGGCGGCGGGGTTCAAGGTCGCGGCGAGCTCGGCGACGATGTCGCTCGCCTTGGTGAGCAGGGGGATCGCGTCGACCACCTGCTGCTTCTCGAGCAACGTCGCCGCGTGACGCATGTGCTTGAGCGCGGCTTCGAAGAGCATGACCATGAGGCGCTCCTTCGAGGCGGTTTCCTTGCTGTGCTGGGCGTAGGCGCGGGCGGCGTGCATGCATCACTCCTTGGACTTCGATTCCTGGCTGGTGAGGTAGTTGCCGATGGACTTGAAGCTGCTGACCACCTTCTCCATCGCGGTGAACTGGGCGACGAGCTTCGAGCGGTAGGCGTCGACGCGGATCTGGAGAGACGCGATCTGGTTGTCGAGCTGCTTGATGCTCTTGTCGAAGCTCTTGCTCTTCGCCGGCAGGATCCCGTTGTTCGAATCGGTGTAGCCGGTGACGAGCGCCTTCACCTTGTCGCCGATCGCGTCGGTCTTCTGGAAGAGCGCGTTGACCGCTCCCGCGTCGGTGGCGATCGCCTTGGTGAGGCGCGCCTGATCGAGCGACAGCGAACCGTCGTTCTGGGTCTTGATGCCGAGGTCGGCCAGCGCGCGCACCGAAGACGTGGGGTTGGCGATGCCCGACACGAGGTTCATCAGCTGCGTCTGCAACCCGCGAATCGCCGAATCGCCGCCGAGCGTCTTGGTGCGATCGGTCTGCTCGCCGATGTTGAGGTTGTTCTGCAGCACCTTCATCACGTCGTTGTACGCAGTGACGAACTTCTGCAGGTTGGTGGCGGTCGCCGTCGGGTCGTTGGCGAGCACCAGATCTTCGGCGACCGTCGTCTTCTGCTTGAGCGTGAACGACACGCCCGGCAGCACGTCGTCGATGGTGTTGCTGGCGCGCTCGAACGAGAGGCCGTCGACGGTGACCTGCGCGTTGGTCGCGTTCTGCGTGATGGCGAGCCCGAGCGCCTGGCCGGCCGAGCCGGTGGTGGTCTCGGTGATGGTGAGCGCGCTGGCCGCGCCCTGGCCGGGCACGAAGCCGGTGTTCTTGTTGTTGAGCGACAGGAACGCCTGGCCGTTGCTCTCGAGCACCGTGGCGGTGACCGAAGCGCCCGAGTCGTTGATGGCCTTGGCGACCTGCGAGAGCGTCATGCCGTCGGTGATGGTGACCGCGGTGTCGGTGCCGTTGATCGAGAGGTTGAGTGTTCCACCGCTCACCGGGTCGCTCGCCGAGGTGAACTGCGCGCTGCGCGCCTTGGCGGCGGTGGCGAGCGAATCGACGGTCACTCCGTAGCGGCCCGCGGTGGCGGCGCTCCCGGCGGTGATCGAGAAGCCGGTCGAGCTGCCCTGCTGCGTGAAGGCCAGCGCGCCCGACGTCTTCAAGGTGGTGGCGGCGCTCGAGAGCGCGTTCATCTTGCTGGTGAGATCACCCAGCTGGCTGATCTGCGACTTGTAGGCGGTCTGGCGGGTCTGCGCGGTGGTGATCGACGAGCTCTCGATCTTCACCAGCTGATCGATGATCGAGTTGGTGTCGAGACCCGACGCGATGCCACCCACACTGAAGGTACTGGTCGCCATGGCTCCTGCCTTTCTTCGTCACGAATGCGGCCTGACTTGAGTGCGCTGCAACGCGCGGGCCTGCATCGACGTCAAAAATGCGACGGGTGGGCCCGGTATTCACCGAACCCACCCGTCGTCTGCTCGGGCATCTCTTACGGGAGGGAGCCCGGCTTTTTCACCCGAGCAGCTTGAGGGCGATCTGCGGAGCCTGGTTCGCCTGCGCGAGGACCGAGACACCGGCCTGCATCATCACCTGCGTGCGGGCCATCTTCGAGGTCTCCTCGGCCACGTCGACGTCGCGGATGCGGCTGTTCGCGGCGCTGAGCGACTCGGCCGAGCTCTGAATCGTCTGGATGACGCTCGAGAGGCGGTTGCCGGCGGCGCCGAAGGTGGCGCGCGCGCTGGAGATGGTCTGCAGCGCGGTGTCGATGGTGGCGAGGGCGCCCTGCGCACCGGCCTGGGTCGAGAGGTCGAGCGTGCCGACGCCGAGGGTGGCCGCCGTCGCGTCGACGGTGCTGACCGCGATCTGGTCGTTCGCCGGCGTGTTGCGGATACCGACCTGGAAGGTGAGCGAGGTCGCCGCCGAGTTCAGCAACGACTGGCCGTTGTATTCCGCCGCGTTCGCGATGCGGCTGATTTCCGTGATGAGCGCCGAGTTCTCAGTCTGGATGTAGCCGCGCTCGGTGTTGCCGACGCCGCTCGAGGCGCTCTGCATGGCCAGTTCGCGCATGCGGGTCAGCAGCTCGGTCGACTGGTTCAGGTTCGACTCCGCCGTCTGGATGAGCGACTGCGCGTCCTGCGCGTTGCGGTTGCCCTGGTTGAAGCTGCGGATCTGCGCGGTCAGGTTGACCGAGATGCCGAGGCCGGCCGCGTCATCGCCGGCCTTGGTGATGCGGAAGCCGGACGACAACTTCGAGTAGCTGCTCTCGAGCTGATCGGTGGAGTTGAAAAGGTTGCGCTGCGCGTTCAGTGAACCGACGTTGGTGCGAATGGAAAACGACATTGTGGACTCCCTCTGGTGATTTTCTGGAGGAGAACACCGTGTTCGCCTCTGCCCAGTTGTTCGGCACGAATTGCCGGGCCGTTCAGTCCACCGTCAGGCGGCGCGCAGAGAGAGCGCGATTCTGCGCAGATGCACCTGCAGGCGCCGCAACACGCGCGACCGCGCAGCGAGCAGCACCAGGGCATTCGTGCCGGGCGGAGCGAAGACCCGTCCGGCGATCACGCGCGCCCACACGCCGGGCGGCCAGTGACTCAACACTGCTTCAGCGAGCGCGCTCCAGCTCAAGTGAGAGCCGCTGCCGAAGAGCTCGCCGTCGAGCCACGCGCGATCTCCCGCTTTCGTGCATTCGACGTCGAGCACCACCGGCGCGTGCAGCTCGGGGCGGCGGCAGTCGAGTGAAGTGAGGAAGGGGTGCACGGTCGCCGAGACGAGCGACGGCGGGCCCGCGTTGCGCAAGATCTCTCGGTATTCCTGCAGCGTCTGCTCGAGCGCGTGACGCGGCACCTGCTCGCGGAAGAGCTGGCCCTGCGCGTCGAGCGCGAAGATCGCCGCCGAGTCGTCACCATCGGGCAGCGCCACCACGTGCACCGTCGGCAGACCGCTGCCATTGCTCGGCTTGCGCAGCGCGCGAAGGTGTTCGGCCTGCTCCGGCAACCACGTCACCGAGCGCGGGCGCGCGAAGGCGCGATCGATCGACAGCACGCGCGGCTTGCCTTCGCCGAGCAGCAGCACCTCGCGCCCGACCTGGAACGCGACGCGCTCGTGCGGAGAGAGGCGCAGCTTGAGGAGCTGCGCCGCGCGAGCGAGCAGGGTGGGGTCGCAGCCCATGGTGGGCACCAGCTCGAGTGGAACGCCGGCGCGATGCCAGGTGAGCGCGAAGCGCAGCAGCCCGGCCGCGTCGACGCGATGCACGCGCGGGCGGCCGTTGCGCGGCACGAGCGCGACGAGGTGACGCACGAAGCCCGGCTCCACCACCAGCACACCGCGCGCGCCGGGTGAACCGGGTGCTCCTGCCGCGTCCATCGCGGCCTTGATGCGCTGCCACGCGGTGCCTTTGGCGATCAGCGTGGGCGTCTCGGCGAGCGCGAAGCCGCGCAGTTGATCGAGCGTCTTCGCCCGAGCGAGCACGAAGCCGCCCACCTCGAGCTGCCAGCCTTGCGGGGTCTGCACTTCACTCGCAGGCCACTCGGACAGGAGCCGCTCGAGCGCAGGAGAGAGCACCGGAGGAATGCGGCGCCCGAGCAGCGGCTTGTGCAGCAGCCGTCGCAACAACCGGCGCTCGGCATGCGGGCGCTTCTGCATCGCCTGCAGGCAAGCGCCGCGGAAGGTGCGAACCAGGCCGTCGAACTCGGCCGGCGAAAGAGATCGATCGAGCAGCGCGGCGACCGTGCGCGCCATCGGGTTGCCGCTCCACCGGCCGAGGAACTCGGTCGGGTTGGCGGCGGCGAGCTCACTGCGCGCGAGATCGAGGGGCCGCATCGCGTCGCGAGGCACGAGCAAGGTGAGGCAGCGCAGCAGCGCGCTCGGCGCGCGAGAAAACACGTCGAGCCAGTCGATGTCTTCGACGCGCGACGCCTCGGGCATCAGCGCGGGTGGGAGATCTCCGCACGTCACCGCGGCCCACGCGAAGAGCGACGGCGTGAGCTCGGCAGCGCTGGCCATGCGCACGTCGAGGCCCGGGGCGTGACGTTCGGCGAGATGACGAATCGCTTCGACGCGCGTCGACACGCGGGCCAGCTCGAGATCGGCTCAAGCTCTCGACGGGCAGCACCAACAGCTCGAAGCCCTCGCCCGGCGTGGGAGCGAGGATCACGCCCTGCACCAACGGGCGCACCGGGAACCAGCCCGTCGGCGGTGGGAGATCGAGCTGCTCGCAGAGCTTTCCCCAGCGGCGACGTCGTGGAGCGCGCACGAGACCAGGCGGCTCGTGTTCGAGCGAAGGCCGGCGCAGGCGCGTGCAGAGCAACATCGGCAGCGCGCGAATGAAGGCGCGGAAGCGCGGGCTGGAGCCCTTCAGCAGGTGCGACGTGCGTCGCCGCAGCACGGGCAGCGCGCGGTCGACGGGAGGCGGCGGGCGACGAAGCATCGCACCCTCACAACTTGTCGAGCAGCGTGAGCTTGAACTGTTGCGCGGCGGCCGACATCGACGCCTCGAGCGCGCGCTGTGACGCGGCGAGGCGGGTCGACGCTTCGAAGATGTCGACGTCTTCGAGAGACGCGCGGGCGTCTTTCGCGGCGTCGAGGTTCTGCTTCGCCATGGTGGCGGCGACGTCGAAGGTGTTCATCATCGCGCCGACGCGGCTGCGTTCAGCGGTGATCTGATTGAGAGAATCGTCCATCGACTGCACTGCGACGCGCACGTTGGCGCCGTTGTTGGTCGAGAGCGCGGTGATGAAGTTCTGGATGCTGGCGAACACGTCGACGCCACCGCCCGCGCCCTTGAGGGCGACGTCGGCGCGCGTCGAGGCGTCGTTCATCACGCCCGGAGCGATCTCCACGCGGCGCACGTTGGCGTCGCCCGAGTAGTTGCCCGTCGCGTCGAAGGGCGGCGTGCGATCGGTGGTGCCACCGAAGAGGTACCGCTCTCCGAGGCGCACGTTGGCCTGCGAGACGATGGCGCCGAAGAGCTGCTGCGCTTCGGTGGCCGCGCCCGCGCGATCAGCGGCCGAATAGGTGTCGTTCGCCATCTGCGTGGCGAGCTCTTTCAAGCGCGTGAGCGAGGTGGTCACCTGGTCCCACGCACCGTCGGCCATCACCAGCTCTTCGGACGAACGCTGCGCGGCGCTCTGAATGGCGGTCTCGCGCGCGCTCTCCTGCGCGTGGTGCACGATGAGACCCGAGTCGGCCGCGGCGTCCCACGGGTGTTCGACCTTCTTGCCGGAAGAGACCTGCTCGCCCGCGTCGACGGACTCCTGGCGCGCGCGTGAGATGCGCAGATTGGCCAGACCGTAGATTGCTTGATCGCTGACTCGCATGATTCCTCTCCCCAGAGGACTCGCTCACTTGAGCGACATCAGGGTCTCCAGCATGTCGTCTGCCGTCTTGATGACGCGGGTCACGGCCTCGTAGCCGCGCTGCGCCTTCTGCATGTTGATGAGCTCTTCGTCGATCGACACGCCGCTGGCCGACTGCCGCATCGAATCGAGGTGGCCGAGCATGGCTTGATCAGCTTCGTGAATCGACGCGATGCGCGAGGCCGAAGCGCCGAAGTCGCTGGTGATCTTCGAGAGCGTGCCGGTGACGGTGGTGCCCGAGGTGAGCGTCATGCTCTCGGTGGCGACGATGGCCTGCACCGCGCTGCCGTCGCCCGCGGCCGGCGTGTTGCCGCCCGGGAAGAGGTTCGGGTCGCCGCCGATCGCCGGGTCGATGGCGATGGTGCGCGCGGCGTTGGTGGCTGCTCCGACGCCGCCGAAGAGATCGCGACCCGTGCTGCCGTCGAGCGCGAAGCCCGCGCGCGAAGCAGTGTTCACGTTGCTCGCGAACTCGAACGCCAGCTGATCGACGTCGGTGGCGGCCTTCTTGAGCGCGCCGTCGCGAGCCGAGAGGAGCCCGCCAATTTCACCGCCAGGAGGGCGCGCCAGCTGCTGCGCCGGGCTGCCGTCGGGCTTCTGAATCCAGATCGCTGAATGCCCGCCGTTGGTCGGGTCGGGTTTGGCGCTGAACTTCGCGGCGAAAGTGGCGTTCACCACCGACGTGCCGTCGGGCAGCGTGAGGTTCAGGTTGCCGTCTTTGTCGGCGACGGGAATGGCGCCGATCTTCTCGGCGAGCTGATCGCCGAGGTGGAGGCGCGCATCGAGGAGGTCGTTGGGCTCTCCACCCGAAGCGCGCGCGGACTTGATGGCTGCGTTGAGCTGCGCGACCTGGGCGGCGAGATCGCTCACCTCGGAGAGGCGGCCATCGAGCTTGGTGTCGATGGCGGTGCGCGCGCCGTCGATGGCCGAAGCGGTCTGATTGAAGGTGAAGGCCAGCTGTGACGCCGCGCTCACGGCCGCCACGCGGTAGTTCTGCGACCCCGGGTTCTGCGCGAGCGCACGGAGCGACGAATAGAAATTCGAGAGCGCCGGGTTGAGGCCGGTGTCGACGTCGACGGCGGTGATCGACTTGAGCGTTTCGGCTTCGGTGCCGGACGCCATTTCCTTCGCGATCGCTCCGGGCATCTGCGCCTCGAGGAAGCGATCGCGCGCCTGACTGACGGCCTGCAGCACCGCGCCGCGGCCCAGATACGAATTGCCGATGCGCTCCGCGGGAGCGGCGGCGGCGAGCTCAGCGCGCTGGCGCGAGTAGCCGACGGTGTTGGCGTTGCTCAGGTTGTGAGACGCCGTCGAGCTCGCGGCGGTCTGCGCCTGCAAGCTCGTCGCGCTCTGCTGCAGAAGGGCGAGCAAGCCGCTCATGCGTGCCCCGAGTGCGTCGCAGGTTCCGGAGGAGCGACCTGGCCGCGGCGGTTGTACGCGTTGGGCTGCGGCGCGAGATGCGTGACGTACGCACGCACCACGGTGAGCGCGCTCTCGGCGATCTGCTGATTGACGGCGTCGAGCTCGGACAGCGCGCGCGACAGAGCTCGAATCTCGGCGAACACACCGCTCAGCTGCTCACCTTCGAAGGGGGCGAGCTTCTTGAGCTGCTCGAGGGTGACGTCGGCGAGCCCTTGCGACTTCGCGAAGTCGCCGAGCACGCGCGCCAGCTCACTCGAGAGCCACGCCGAGTGCTGGTTGAACGCTTCGCGCAGCGACGCCTGGGCGAGCAGGGCGGGCGTGTCGAGTGACTTGAGGACCGCGCGCGATTCCTGAGAACGGGTCACCTCGGTGGCGAGGGCCGTCTTGAGCTTGAGCGCGATCTCGAGGGCCTGCGGCAGGCTCATGGTGAACTCTGATCAGCCCGCCATCATCGCGCGCAGGCGGGCCTCGACTTCGGCCTCGCTCACGAGCTTCTGGGCGATCTGCTGCGGTGACGGGTAGTACTGGCCGCTGCGAACCGCGGCGACGATTTCCTGCACGCGATCGTTGCGCGAGGCAGCGACGGCGGCGCGAGCGGCATCGACCGCTCCGGAATCAGGTGCACTGGTGACCGAGACCTTGTCCTTCACTTCTTTCGCGGGCCGCTGTTCAGCGGACGCGACTTTCGGAGCAGCGGTCGGGGTGGTGGCGGCGAGGGTTTCGTTCAGCTTCATGGGGAACCTCCACTCTCGTCTTCGGCACGAAGGCGATAGGCCTTCAGTGCGGTACGTGGATCAAGAAACTGGCCAGCTTTTCGGACCTCGAGATGGAGATGCGGGCCCGTGGTTCTGCCCGTTTCGCCGACCCAGCCAATGATCTGACCGGCCTCGATTCGGTCGCCTGGGGCTACGTTGACCCCGCTGGTGTGGCCGTAGAGCGTGCTCGTTCCGTCGGGGTGCGCGATCTCGATCGCGTCGCCATAGCCGCCGCGCGGGCCGCACTGGATCACGACTCCGGCTTTCGCGGCGGGAATCGGAGTGCCCGTCGGTGCCGCGAGATCGATGCCGGTGTGGTTGCTGCGTTCACCCGTGATGGGGTCGATGCGCGCCCCGAAGCCCGAGGTCAGCACGCCCTGGACACCGGAAGCCGCCGCTGAAGGCAGGCCCGGCAGGCTCGGCGAGGTTGGAAGGCCGCCTGCGCCGCTCGCTGCTTTCGCGATTCCGAAACCGCCGCTGGCCGACACGGCTTCGGCGATCGCATCGGCGAACATGTCGGCGGTGAGAGAACCGCCCGCCGCGCTCGAGCCCTTGAACGCGCCGCTCGCGGTGAGCAGCTGCTTGACGATGAAGCTCTCGAGCTGCGCGCCGGGGTCGACTGGTTTCACATGACCTCCAGATCCGCGTCGAGCGAGCCGACGGCCTTCAAGGCCTGGAGAATTGCGACCAGATCACGCGACGGAGCGCCGATGGCGTTGAGCGCCTTGACCAGATCTTCGACCGACGAAGCCGCCGGCATCGCGACCGCCGAGCGCTGGCCTTCCTGCGCTTCGATCTGCTGCTGGGGCGTGACGACGGTCTGACCGCCGGTCGCGAAGGCAGGCGGCTGCGACACCGCGAACTGCGTCGAGATCGAGATGCGCAGGCCACCGTGAGAGATCGCCGCGGGGCGCAGTTTCACGTTCTCGCCCATCACGATGGTGCCGGTGCGTTCGCTGATCACGACCTTCGCGCGCTGGTCGACCTCGATGGTGAGCGCCTCGAGCTTCGAGAGGAACACCACCGGCTGATCCTTGTCGGCGTCGGGCACCTTGATCTCCACGGCCGACGAGTCGAGGGCCTTGGCGGTCGAAGGAGCGATCGCTCCGTCGATGGCGGCGGCGATGCGCGCGGCGTTCGTGAAGTCAGCGCGCTTCAGGCGCAGCACCAGCGAGCCACCGGTGAGCGACGGCGCGACGGTCTTCTCGACGATTGCTCCGGCGGGGATGGTGCCGGCCGTCGGCGTGTTCTTGCGCACCATGGCCACCGAGCCGTTCACGTCGAAACCACCGACCTGCACCGGGCCCTGCGCGACCGCGTACGCCTGGCCATCGGCGGCCGACAGCGGAGTCATGAGCAGCGTTCCACCCGCGAGCGAGCGCGCGTTGCCCATCGCAGAGACGGTGACGTCGATGGTCGCTCCGGAGCGCGAGTAGGTCGGCAGCTTGGCGGTCACCATCACCGCGGCGACGTTGCGGCTGCGGAGATCGCGCGGATCCACGCGCACACCGAGACGGCCCAACATGCCCGCGATGCTCTGCATGGTGAACAGCACCTGCTCGCTGTCGCCGGTGTTGGTGAGGCCGACCACCAGGCCGTAGCCGAGCAGCGCGTTGTCGCGCGAGCCCTGCACCTCGACGAGCTCCTTCAAGCGCGCGGGAGCGGCCTCGGCGGAGAAGGCGAACACTGCAATCACCAGCAGGAGCGAGCGGAGGATCATGGCGCGATCAGGTTCCACAAGCGGGTGAAGAAGCCCGGGCGCTGCGCATCGGTGAGCACGCCGCGGCCGGTGAACTCGATCTCCGCGTCGGCGACGTACGAGCTGCGCACCGAGTTGTCCTGCGCGATGTCGATCGGGCGGACGACGCCGGAGATGTAGAAGTGCTGTTCCTCGTTGTTCACCAGCACCACGCGGTGGCCTTCGATGAACAGGTTGCCGTTGGGGAGCACCTTCTTCACGACGGCGGGCACGGTGGCGGTGAGCTTCTCGGTGCGCGCGGTGCGGCCGTCGCCCTGAAACTCGTTGCCCAACTTCATGCTCGCGGTGGAGATCGACCTGCGGCGTGGCGGCCTGCAGCGTGCGCAGGAAGGCCTGCAGCGCGCCGGAGACCTCGGTGTCCTTGTTGGTGTGCGTGTCGGTCGAGCGGCGCGCGTCGGCGTTCTCTTCGACGCGGACCACCACGAGGTCCTGCTCGCGGAAGGCGCGGTAGTCGGAGAACAGGTTCGCGTTGCGAGCGTCGGGGCGCCACAGCGAACCGTCGGTGTTGGGCACCTCGGCCTGGTTCTTCGCGGCGATCGACTCGTAGTCGCGCTTCTTGGGCACGTACGGCTCGATGTGCGCCACGTCACACGCGGTCAACGCCATCAACGTGATGAGAGAGAGAAACAAACCCCCTCTCCCGCGAGGGAGAGGGTTGGGGTGAGGGTCGAACGAAGTTTTCAAGTGCCCTCCACGACCAGCACGCCATTGGTGAAGACCCCTGCGACGCGCTTCCCAGTAGTCAGGGTCGCGCACGTCGCCGAGCCGGAGGCGCAGTTCGTCACCGTCCCACGAGCCTCGAGCGAGAGAGCACCCAGCATCACGCGAACCGTGATCGCCGTGCCCGCGCGAGGCCCGACGCGAAAATCACTCTCAGTGATCGCAGCGCCACTGCGCATCGCGCGCGACGCCGTCGCACCCATCGGCAGCTCGGTCACGCCACCGCGCGCTTCGCCTTCGCCCGTGATCCACGCGCCGTCGAGCGACTCATTCGCCTTGACGTCACGCGACAGCGTTGCGACCGGCACGATCACCTTCACCTCGGCCCAGCCCCACGCCTCGCAGTTCTTCCCCTTCACCTTCACCGCGACGCGCCCGCTCATGTCGAACGGCGCGGGCATGAAGGCGCCCTTGCAGCGGCGCGGCGCGTCCCAGCTGGTGAGCTCGACGCGAGCCGGAGTGCGCTGCACGGCGTTCTGCAACGCGACCTCGAGCGAGGGAGAGGAGGGTGCAGCGGCGAGAACGAGAGCGAGGGCGATCATGGTCATGTCCTCAGCGCACGTTGGTCAGACGCTGGAGCATCTGGTCCGCCGTCTGAATGACCTTCGAGTTGAGCTCGTACGAGCGCTGCGTGGAGATCATCGCCACCATCTCCTCGACCGCCTTCACGTTCGATGACTCGAGGAAGCCCTGGGTGACGGTGCCGGTGCCGTTCTCACCGGGCTTCGAGAAGCTCGGCGTGCCGCTGGCGACCGTCTCGGCGTACAGATTTCCGCCCAGCGCCTCGAGGCCGGCCGGGTTCACGAAGGTGGTGAGCTCGAGCGTGCCGAGCTCCTGCGGGCGAACGTCGTTGGGCACCGTCGCGGTCACCTGACCATCGGCGCTCACCGTCACCGCCGTCGCGTTCTGCGGCACGTTGATGCGTGGCTCGATCAGCTCACCGCGCTGCGTGACGAGGCGGCCCTCGGAATCGACCTTGAAGTTGCCCGCGCGCGTATAGCCGTACTCACCGTTAGGGCGCGTGACGCGGAAGAAGCCGCCACCTTCGATCGCGAGATCCATCGGGTTGTTCGTCTCGACGAAGTCACCCTGGCTGAAGCTGCGCGTGGTGCCCGAGGTGCGCACGCCGAGGCCGACCTGCAGCGGCGCGGGAGCCGAACCACCCTGCGGGTTCGCGGCCTGCGGAGAACGAATCGTCTCGCTCAGAAGGTCCTCGAAGTCGGCGCGCGTGCGCTTGAAGCCCGTGGTGTTCGCGTTCGCCAGGTTGTTGGCGATGGTGTCCATCTTCGTCTGCTGGGCATCCATGCCGGTGGCGGCGGTGTAGAGCGAGCGCATCATGGTGGTGGTTCTCCTGGAACGGCGGGATCAGCGGGTACGGCCGACTTCGGCAGCGCGCTCATCGAGCCGCTTGTAGGTTTGCAGGGCCTGCATCGACGTCTCGAAGTGGCGCTGCGCGGCGACCATCTGCACCGCGGCCTCGAGCGGGCTCGAGTTGCCGGTTTCGATCTCACCGATGCGCACCGTGTCCTTCGAGACGCTGATGTCCTTCGCGCTGTGCGGCGCGAGGAGCGAAGGGCCGACGCGGTCGACGTTGCCGTTGGTCTCGAACAGACCGAGCTGACCGATGTTGGTGTTGTTGGCGAACACCGCGCCGGTCGACTCGATGCGCACCGTCGAGTTCGGCGGAGCGACGATCGGGTTGCCCACCGGGTCGACCACGCTGCGGCCGGCGATGGTGAGGGCTCCGTTGCTCTCGACCTGCACGTGGCCGTTGCGGGTGAGCGCGATGCCGCTCGAGGTCTGCACGCCGATGAAGCTGCGCCCCGCGGGAATGACGTCGAGCGGGTTGCCGGTCTGGATGATGGCTCCCGGCGAGAGATCGACGCGGGTGCTGACGGCGGCCGGGTACACGTGCGCGCCGTTGCGGCCGAAGCGATCGTCGGCCTTGGCGAGGAACGCCTCGAAGCTCGGGCGCTCGGCCTTGAAGCCCGGCGTCTGCGCGTTGGCGAGGTTGTCAGCGACCGACTCGAGCTGCGCCATGCGGGCCGCTGCTCCGTTCATGCTCACGTAGATTCCGTTGGCCATGCAGGGCTGAAAAGCAGCGCGCATGCCATGCGTGGGTCGGCGGTTACCGCCGTGTGCGCTTCGCGATCCGTGCGGTTTTTCTGAGCCAGCGCGCCCTCAGGTCATGGCGCGTCAAGGTCGTGTCAGCCCCGCCGGTCGGAGCTGACCCGCAGCTGCTCTTCGGCACGGCGAAGCGAATCGTTCAGTGCCAATCTGCGCCGCACATGCGCGTCGCACTCCTCTTCATTGCGTCACTGGCGGTCCTCTTCACTGCGTGCGGCCCGACGGTGCTCTGCGCGTCGTCGAACTGCATGGGCTGTTGTGAGTCGCCGCAGGGCCGCTGTCTCTCTGGCCAGGACGTGGCGTTCTGCGGAGTCGGCGGCGCGACGTGCAAGGTGTGCAAGACGGCCGAGGTCTGCACCAAGACGGGCGCGTGCGTCGATCGCACCCAGGCGTGCAGCCCGAACACGTGCACCGGTTGCTGCGACGACATGGGCAAGTGTGTCGCCGGTCAGCTCGCGTCGGCGTGCGGAGAAAGCGGTGTGTCGTGCGGTGTGTGTCTCGCGACGCAGCAGTGCGTCTCGTCGACGGGTGGGGCGATGGGCGGTCGCTGCCAGTGACCCGTGCGCGCTGAATGACCCACGAGCGGGCTCAACGACTCGCGCGGTTGCAGCGCGCACACACGATGCAACGTCGTGCTCCGCATGATTCGCACGCGGCTCGACGTGGTGGTTCAGGTGAAGGAGCGGGTGGAAGAGAAGGCCGGCCTGGCGTTGGCCAAAGCCGAGACCGCGGTGCGATCGGCGCAAGATCGCCTCGAGGTTGCGAAGCAGAACGCGAAGGCCGATCACCGCGCCCGCGGTGACGTCTCGCAGTGGGAAATGCAGGAACTCGCCCACCGTCGCGCATTGAGCGACGTGAGCAAGGCGAACAAGGAAGTCGAGTCGCTCAAGAAGTCGGCGGAAACCGTGCGCGCGCACTTCGTGAACGCCAACCGCGCGGCCGAGGTCGTTCGCCGCGTAGCCGATGCGCGTCGCGACGAGCTGATGAAGGAACAGGCCCGCAACGAGGACAAGCAGCTCGACGAAGCCGCGAGCATGCTCTGGTTCCGCAAGACCGGCTGATCTCCCTCTCCTTGCGAAGCGGGGAGAGGGCCGGGGTGAGGGGCCGATTCATCTCGAAGCGAGCCAGCGTTTCCGCAGCTCGGCGGGATCATCTGGGTAGCGCTCGTCGATGAAGATCACCTCGCTGAGCCGATCGGTCCGGAACACGCGAAACCCGCGCCGCAGCTCACACCACGCGATCACCACCCGAACGCGATCGACGTAGCCGACGAGAAACGGCCGCACGTTGCGCGTGGTCGACTTCCCGTGATCGTCGACGTAGCTGATCGACAACCGCTTGCCGCCGCGGCACCACTGACGCAGACGCGCGAGATCGACGCGCTCGTTTTCGACCTCGTCGCGAGGCGGAGTCCCGACCGCCGGATCATCGAGCAGCGATCGCAGGTGCTTCGGCAACATCGCCGCGACCTTGGTGCGCACGTCAGCCGCGGCTCGTGCGAGTCCTTCGTCTGCATGGGCCGCAACCCACTGGCACCCGAGCGCGACCGCTTCCGCTTCGTCGACCGTCAACATCAACGGCGGCAGATCGAACCCGCGATCGATCACGTACCCGACGCCCGCTTCCCCACGAATCGGAACGCGCGATGAGATCAACGCCTCGACGTCGCGGTAGATGGTGCGCTTGCTGGTCTCGAGAGTGTCGGCGATCGCGTCAGCGGTGAGCGGCCGGGTCGATCTCCGCAGCAACTGCACGATCTGAAACAGCCGGTCCGCGCGACGCATGGCTCAAGACATTGCCACCAGAATCGCGCTCGACATCACACTGCCGAGCACGAAAAACGGCGCGTTGAGCGCTGCGTAGCGGAACGGCCGCGGGAAGAGCGGGTTGATGGCGATGTTCACCGTCATCGCCGTCAGGTAGCCGACGCCGATCACCAGCCCGAGGACGAGCGCGCTCCCGACGCTCGTGATCTGCAGCGCCCGTAGGAGGAACGCAGTCGTGGCGATGGTGATCAAGCTGCACACCATCGGGCCGACGATGAACAGCGGCCCGGGCTTCTGCGGAGGACGATCGGCGATGCCGAGCGCGATCGCGTACTGCTTGCCGAAGAGCGCCATGAACCACACGCCTCCGAGGAAGGAATGAGCGACCGTCGCGGCGAGAACGCCGAGCCAGTTGAGGTGCGTGAGTGCGTCAGTCATGTCGTCGAGCTTTCGATGGGCGCCGTGATTGGCGTGCGAGCACCATCGCCAACTGCTGCTGCCACCGTGGTGTCAGCAGTCTTATGCTGCCGCGCCAATGACCAAGCGCCGCTTCGAGTTCTCCGAGGGGTCGTCGAACAAGTTCTGGGAAGTGGAGCTGAAGGGCAATGACGTCGTCACCACCTATGGCCGCATCGGCACGGGCGGGCAGACGACGATCAAGTCCGAAGCGAACGCCGACAAAGCGCAGAAGACGTACGACAAGCTGATCCGCGAGAAGACGGGGAAGGGGTACGTCGAGCAGGGTGCAACTGCTTCACCTGCGGCTGCTCCCGCGACTGCGACTGCGACTGCGCCTGCGAAGAAGAAGAGCGGGTCCGGCAAACACGTCACCGTGAAGGCTGCGGGCAAGGTGAAGTACGTGGTGCCGCTCGCGCGCGGTCGCTGCGTGGTGCGCGACGATCAGCAGACGCTCACCTGGTACGACGCGAGCGGCAAGGTTTTGGGCAGCAAGAACGTCGGTGACTCCGGAGCGCCGCGCGCGCTGCCCGACGGCAACGTGGTGATCGTCTCGGGCAAGACGGTGCTGGTGCTGAACGAAGGCAAGCTCGTGAAGGACCTCGAGCAGGACATGTCGCGCGTGATCGCCCTCGCCGACGGGAGCCTGGTCACGCTCAGTCGCGACGGCACACAGCTGCACTCGCTCTCGGCGACGGGCGGCAAACCGAAGCCCCTCGCGAAGGTCGGCGGAAAGATGTCGTTCCTCGTCGCGGGTCGAACCGGTTTCTTGTCGTCGGAAAAGCATGACGGCTCCGACAAATCGCTCAACGTGTACGACGCGAAGGGCGCCTCGCAGGGGAAATACGAGTTCAGTGGCAAGCGGCATTCCGCGCCGCTCGAGACCGACGATGGCCGCGTCGTGATCGCGTACGACGATCGACTGCTGATCGCTCCGAAGAAGGTGGTGAAGCTGCCGGGCATCATCGCTGCGCCGCTGGTGGCCAACGGAGAGATCATCGCAGTGCCGGTGCTCGGCGGCTCGGTCTCGCTGCTCGACGCGAAGGGCAAGCTCACCACCGTGCGTCGCGACAAGGCCGGCGCGGGTGAGAACGAAGTGCGCATCACACACGGCCCCGATGGTTCGTTCGTGTTGCCAGGGCTCGACGGCACGGTTCACCACGTGAGCGGGAAGGGCGAGTTCCTCGGCTCCTTGAAGCTCGGAGCGCCGCTCGATTCGAAATCGGAAGCGGCGACGCTCGACGACGGCACGTTCGTGGTGGCCGACGGCAAGGACAAGCTCCACTTCTTCACCGTCGCGCACTTCGCTGCGGCCGAAGCCCCGGTGGTGAAGGACATGACGAAGGAGAAGGACACGCTGCGCGCGCACTTCGCGCCGTGGCTTGCGACATCGCACTGCAAGGACGTGCTCGATTCGCTGCTGGAGCGCGTCGTCGAGGTCGAGCGAAGCGGCAAGTCGTTCACCGTGAGCTTCGTCACCGACGAGTCGTCGATCTTCCCGGTGACGTTCGGCGCGCCCGGCAAGAAGGAACCGGCGATGCCTGCCTCGTACAACACCGCGCTCGCGCTCCACGGGTCAGTCGTGCTCGGCAGCGGCGTGCCGGACGAGCTTCAGTTCGGCGACTGCAACATGGAACACGACGGAGGCGATCGCTGGGTCGGCCTCTGCGACGCCGGGCAGAACTGGCTCGCCTTCGACACCGAGAAGAAGAACAAACTCGGCGAGCCCAGCATCGTGCTCGTCGATCACGGCGCCGGCATCGAAGACGCTGAACCCTACGCGTCGCAGAAGAAGCAGGCGTTCGGCGTTCCCGGTCACCTGCTGCGCTGCATCGGCTACCGCGTGCTGGAGCGCGACGATCGCTTCAGCGAGTTCAGCTGGGGCTGATCACTTCGTGGTGTTGGGGTGGAACTCGCGCCACGCGTGCCAGAATTCCTGGTGGCTCTGCAGCGGCTGGACTCGCTTGCCCTGCAGTTCGCCCGCAACGCACGTGCCGTTCTGGAGCCACGTCGAACTCGTCTCAGCGTCGATCATGGTGTGCTCGTTGCGCGTGAAGGTCACGACCCGGCCGTCGACGGTGCGTTCGAACGCAGCGAACGACTTTCCATCCAGGTCCACCCACACCACGACGGGTGTGGAGCCGATCTGTGCGTTGAGCGCTCCAGCGCGCGTCAGCTCGTTCCAGTCGAACGCCCGCGCGTCGCTGCCGACCGCCACGCCAACCACCCACGACTTCTCCTGCCAGCTCTCTGTGTTGCGACCGGTGAGTGAGCCGGGCCGCGTGCCGTCGTCGAAGCCGCGCAGCGACTTGTATTCTTCGTCGAACGTCGCGTCCGGCTGCAGCACCAGCGAGCGCGGGTGTAACTCGAGCCACGCACCGAGCGTCATCTGCTCGCTGTGGAGCACCGGCAGGCTCTCTCCTTTGCGAGAACCGGTGATCGCGATGCCGCTCGCCTGACGCCACCAGCTGCCGGTCTTCGCGTCTTCGAACATGGCGTTGAAGTGATCCATGCCGACCAGCCGGAACTGGTCGTCGCGCGGGTCGAACACCGCGCCCGTTCTGCAGACCGTGCAGTACGTCACCATCACCGGCTTGCCGCCCAGCTGATCGCGAACCTGATGGTGGTAGCCGATCAACTCGACGGGGTACGCGCGGAACTCGTCACCGCTCGAGATGCCGAGCACCACGCGCTCCAGCGGAACGGTGTTCTTCTCGGACGTCACCATCACCGTCGTCGTCGGCTCGCGGAACATGTGATCGGCGGCGGCGACGAAATGCGTGAAGTAATAGAGAGCGCCCCACGCGAGGAACGGCAGCGCGAGAAACCAGCGTCGCTTCGCGAGCAGCAGCGGCACGCACGCCGCGATCGCCAGCACGCGAATCACCACGATGAACTGGTGGAGCGCGTACGCGACGCCCACCGAGTCCATGCGCTGGCTGCCGGGGAACGGCATGATCAAATAGACGCGGAAGAACTCCGCGCCGATCAACAGCAGCACTCCGAGCGCGAACGCGAGGCCCTTCAGAGCCCACCCATGTCGTAGGTCTGCGGCACGTCGACGCGGAAGGCGAAGTCGAGCTTCTTCTTCTCGCCCGCCTTGAGCGCCACCTTCCACTTCGCGATGCCGTCCTTCGGGTCGAGCGCGTAGCCCTGCGTGGTCTTCTCGCTCACGCTCACGCTGATGTCGTTCAACTCCGAGACCGGCAGGTGCTCGGCGAGCGTCACGTCGAGCGGAGTCTTTCCGTAGTTCGCGACCTCGAAGACGTACGCGTAGATGAAGCGCTTGTTGCCGTTGAAGAGCCCGGTGTCCTTCTTCAGCTCGTCGACGATGGTGCGCTTCACGCGAACCGCGTCTTCGATGCCGAAGGTGAGGGTGAACGCTCCGCCCTGCGGCACGCGCTCGAGGTCGTAGCGACCGACGAGCCCCGTGGGCCGGAACGCGTCGATGCGACCGGGGAGCAGCGGCCACGCGCCCTGATTGGTGAGCTCCGCCACGCGGAACGCGACCGGCAACACCTTGGGCATCACGCGCAGCTCGAAGCTGGCCTTCATCTTCGCGGCGCCGACGAACAGCCGCACCGGTGAATTGTCGCCCGGCACCTTCGACTTCTCGGGCACCGCGAGCTGCACGCTCAAGCCCTGGTTGCGCGCCACGGGACGCGAGCCGTCACCGCGCGTGACTTCACCGGTGTCTTTGCCGGTCTGCGCGCGATCGACAAACTCTTCGCGGCGCACGAGCACCTTCTTCTCGGGCTGCTTTTCCCACGCGGTGATCTGCAGCACCTTCAGCTCGGGCGGAGTGGCGTTCTGCGACGGAACCGCGGTCGACAGCGTCAGCTCGACGTTCGACCAGTCTTCACCAGTGCCCTGATTCAGCGTCGCCCAGGTCGAGATCTCCACGCTGCCGTTCGCTTCGTCAGCGCGCGCTTCGTAGATCGGCGTCCACGACGCTCCGCCCACGAGGTAGGTGAGCGCGAGCTCGGCGGTCTTGCCCTGCGGGCACGAGGCGAGCACTTCGACGGTCCACGACCGCTTCGCCTGCGCGTAGCGGAGCTCTTCGAGCTGCAGGCGCAGTTCCTGTTCACGCACGCGCGCGTCACGCACCTTCGCGCTCAGCTCGCTGACCTGCTTCGCCGTCGCGAGTCCCGTGTTGAGCGACGAATCGAACGCCGCGCCCCACGCCTTCGGGTTCGGAGCATCGGCCGCCATCTCCTTGCTCACCTGCTGCGCAGCGATGTCGGCGAACTGACGGCCGAGCCGCGCCTGGGTCTGCGCGCGATCGAGCTGATCAGAGAGTCCCTCGACTTCCTGCTGCAGCGCCTCGAGCTGCTTCACGAGCGCTTCGACCTTCGGGCTGAATTCCTTCTCGCGCGAGATGAGCTCGGCGCGCATGCCGTCGATGTTGCCGCCCACCACGCGCGCCCGGAACGAGTCCTGCGCAGCCGCGGGAGGAATGTCGGTGAACGTCACCGGCACGCGAGCGCCGCACTGCACCGTCGTCGCCCGCGTCACCTGCGCGCGATCGGGGAACACCACCACGCGATCGACGGCCGACGTCGACGCCAGCACGCTCAACAAGAAGAGCGAGTTCATCGCACCACCTCCTGCTGCTGCAGCTTCCAACCCTTGGGCCGTTTGAGCGTGTAGGTGAACGAGAACGTCTGCTTGCTCTGCGCGGGAATCGTCACGCGCCACTCGAGCGAGCCCTTCTTCGCGTCTTGTGTCGCGGTCGGCTTGGTCTCGAGCAGCTTCGTCTCGAGATCCTTCTGATCGGTCACCGGGAATTGATCGAGCACGCGCACGGCGATCGGCGCGCGATACGGGTTGGCGAGCTCGATGGTCACGACGTACGTGCCGATCTCGTCTTTGCTGAAAACGCCTTTCTCCGCCTCGACGAGCTGCACGTTGCGCACGGGCTTGAGTGCGCGATCGATGCCGAGCGGCAGCGTGAACGACTCACCGGGCGACACGAGCTTGAGGCGTGCCGTGCCCGCCGGGTCAGCGCCGACGTACAGCTGCGCCGGGCCGCCGGGGAGTACCTGCTGCGAGGGGTTCTTCAGCTCCGCGACGAGGAACGAGTCGGTGGTCAGCGCGGGGAACAGCTTGCGCTCGACGGTCACCGGCCACTGCGCGGCCCACAGCGCGACGCGGCGAGTGCCACCGGCAGAAGGAACGGTCTCCTTCTGCAACGACACGAAGCTCAAGTCGTAACCCGCGGCGAGCGTGACCGGGCTGTCGGGGCCGAACACCGGTGGTCTCCACGCGGGCGGAGGAGAGAGAGAGAAGGTGGCGACTGGCACCGGCGCCTGCTCCGAGCGCCCGAACGCCATGCCGAGTGCTGCGCTCTGCTTGGGCGCCTGGTCGTACGAACTCTCTTCGTCGACCGACGCAACGGTGACGCTCTCACCCGCAGCCTGGAAGTCGCGCGCCGGCTGCGCGGGCGGCGGCGGTGGCGCAGCTGGAGCGCGCATGCGGCGCGACTCGAGGTACTCGCCATCGGGCTTCACCAGATCGCCGTCGATGGTGTCGTCTTCGAAGTCGTACTGCGTGGTGCGCTTGTCGTTGATGTAGCCAGGCTGGTTGAGGACCACGCGGTTGCCGTTCACTCCGCCCAGGACGCCGGTGGTGGTGCTGGCGGGGATCATGTTCACGCCGAGTTGCTGCAGCCGCGCGCGAACCAGATCTTCCTCGGTGCGCACCCTCCCGAAGTTCGGCACCGCCGGCGCCGGAGCGATCGTCGCGTACATCGGCGTGGGCGTCGGAATGAAGCGGTCGGCGACGCCGATCTTCCACGTGGCGAGCCGCGGCACCTTCACCGCGTGCGAGGGAATGGCGGTCGAGAGCAACAGCGTCGCCTGGTTCCAGTCTTCGCCGGTCGACTGAGAGACGAGCCCGGCCAGCGACAGAGAGACGGTGTTGGTGTCGGGGTTGAGCTGCAGGTCCCACGTCGGGGTCCACTGCGCGTTTCGCACCAGATAGGTGAGGGTGAAGATCGCGTTCCCGCCGCCGCTCGCCTGCGCCGTCACCTTCCAGCCGCTGGTGGTCTGCGGGTTGCCCAGCTTGCGCGCGTCTTCGACCAGCTTGTTCCGCGACTCGTTCGCCTTCTTCTGCGCGCGCTCGAGATCACGCAGCCGCGCCTGCGCCTTCAACAATTGGTCGGGCGCGAACTGCGTCGCTGCCTGCCACCCGGCGGCGTTCAGCTTCGGAGGCGCCTTGAGGGGATCTCCCTGCGGCGCGCTGGGGCTCAAGCGGTGGAGCGCGTCGAGCTGCTGCTGCGTGGTGGCGCGCTCGAGCGAGAGCCGTTCCAACTCGGTGTCGAGCTTGTCGATCTCGGCCAGCAGCTTCTTCGCCGGCTCGGTGCGCAGCTTTTCGGGGGCGATGCGCTCGATATCGACGCGCTTCACCTCGGCGCCGGTCGATTCGACGCGCACGCTGCTCACGTCGACCGTGTCGCGCAGGGGTGGGAATTCGATGACGGTGTTGGCTCCGACGGCGACGCTGGTGGTGCGAACCACCCGGGCCTGATCGGTGAAGACCGTGACCTGGGTGATGGGGGCGTCGACAGCGGCTCCGAGACTCAGCAACGCGAGAAGTGGGGTCATGTGTGCGGGTCCGAAAGACGCCGGACAGTCGCTTGAAGGTCCCTCGGGCGGGTAGCTGAATCTTTCGCCAGCAGAAAACCCGAGGGTGCCTTGCAACCCGATGAATCTGGGGCTATCGGCGCCCCATCACCCGTCACTCTCGACGCGTGTTTCCTTCTCTGTGCGATTGCCCCACGCACAGCGGCGGATTCCTTTTTTCCGGGGCGGCAGCACCTTTCAGAAGTTCAGGACAACCCCAACCCATGCAGCAGAACGTCAATCAGTCGGCCGGCTTTGAAGGTGAAGAAGATTTCGCTTCGATGTTCGAGGCTTCCATCAAGGAGGGCGGTCGCACCGGCCTCGTGAAGGAAGGCGAAGTCATCAAGGGCACCGTGGTCCGTGTCACCGGCGAGTACGCCATCGTCGACATCGGCTACAAGTCCGAAGGCCAGGTCGCCATCGCCGAATTCACCAGCCCCAAGGGCGAAGTCACGGTGAAGGCCGGAGATGCAGTCGAGGTCTATCTCGAGTCCCGTGAGAACGACACGGGCATGGTCGTCCTCTCCAAGGAGAAGGCCGACAAGATGCGCATCTGGGACGAGATCTCAGCTGCGGTGAAGGACGATCAGATCATCAAGGGCACCATCGTCGGTCGCGTGAAGGGCGGCCTCCAGGTGGACATCGGCGTCAAGGCGTTCTTGCCCGGCTCGCAGGTCGACATTCGCCCCGTGCGCAACCTCGACCAGTACCTCTCGAAGGAATTCGAGTTCAAGGTCATCAAGTTCAACCAGAAGCGCGGAAACATCGTCCTCTCCCGCCGCGTGTTGCTCGAGAAGCAGCGCGAAGAGCAGAAGAAGGAGACCCTCAAGAACCTGAAGGAGGGCGCGATCATGAAGGGCCAGGTGAAGAACCTCACCGACTACGGCGCCTTCATCGACCTGGGCGGCATCGACGGTCTGTTGCACATCACCGACATGTCGTGGGGCCGCGTCGGCCACCCGTCGGAGATGTTCAACGTCGGCGACGAAGTGCGCGTGGTCGTCCTCAAGTTCGACCCGGCGGCGGAGCGCGTCTCGCTCGGCCTCAAGCAAATCCAGGAAGACCCGTGGCACCGCGCCGACGAGAAGTACCCGGTCGGCACGCGCGTCAAGGGCAAGGCTGTTTCGCTCACCGACTACGGCGCGTTCATCGAGCTCGAGCAGGGCGTCGAGGGCCTCGTGCACGTCAGCGAGATGACCTGGAACAAGCGCGTGAAGCACCCGAGCAAGCTGCTCGAGGTGGGCGCTGAGGTCGAAGCGGTCGTTCTCGACATCGACCCGAAGGCCAAGCGCATCGCGCTCGGCATGAAGCAGAATCGAGCAGAACCCGTGGACGGTCCTCGAGGACAAGTACCCGATCGGCTCGGTCATCAAGGGCGTCGTTCGCAACGTCACCGACTTCGGCGTGTTCGTCGGCGTCGAGGACGGTGTCGACGGCCTCGTGCACGTGTCCGACATCTCGTGGACGCAGCGCGTGAAGCACCCGGGCGAGATGTTCAAGAAGGGCGACGTCGTCGAGGCGTGCGTTCTCAACATCGACGTCGAGAACGAGCGCTTCAGCCTCGGCATCAAGCAGCTCCAGGCTGACCCCTGGGACACGCTGTCCGAGCGTCACCCGGTCTCGAGCCGCGTGAAGGGCAAGGTCACCAAGGTCACCGACTTCGGTGGCTTCGTCGAGATCGAGCCGGGCATCGAAGGCCTCGTGCACGTGTCCGAGATCCGCGAAGAGCGCGTCGAGAACCCGCGCGACGTTCTGGCCGAGGGCCAGGAGGTCGAGGTCAAGATCATCGACATCAACACCAGCGACCGGAAGATCGCGCTGTCGATGAAGGCGCTGCTCAACGACGGTGGCGACGACTACCGCGAGTACCTGAAGAAGCAGGCTGAGCAGTCCAAGGCGCGCCTCGGCGACGTCATGGGCAAGCTGAAGAAGTAATTCAGACGGCCTGACGAAGAGGGCGATCTCGAAAGAGGTCGCCCTTTTTCTTTGCGGGTTCTCCCTCTCCGCTGGCGGAGAGGGTCGGGGAGAGGGGCGTCGTGCAGTCTCAGCCTCAGAACCACTCAGCGCGAGCGTCGAGGAAACTCCGCTCGCCAGAGGAACAGAGCTTCAACGAAGCGACAGCCTTCGGAAGTTCCGTCGCAGCCCAGTAGTTCGCCGCCGCGCGCAGCCCCTTCGCGAAGTCATCATCGTCGACGAGCGCATTCGTCACCCGCACCCACACCCACGCGATCGCAATCGAGCTCATCGCCTCGAGGAAGTCCGCCGAGTGCCCCATCATGCCCTCGACGTCTCCTTCCAGGCCGCGCCCGCCGAGCTCGGTGGTGGTCATCACCAGGGTCTGCACCGCCTCGCGCAGCGCGGTCACGTCGAGCTTCGACTTCGCGCAATCGCCTTCGATGGTCTCGACGAGCAAGCCGAGCGCGGCTCCGCCACCCGCCACGACTTTGCGCCCGAGCAGGTCGAGCCCCTGAATGGTCGTGGTGCCCTCATGAATGGTGTTGAGCTTCTGATCGCGCAGCCACGCCTCGGGCAGGAACTCGCTCGAGTACCCGTTGCCGCCATGAAGCTGCAGCGCCAACGCGTTGCTCTCGAACCCGCGCTCGGCGGGGAAGGTCTTGGCGATCGGCGTCAGCAGATCGAGCAGCTGCTTCGCGCGGTGCTGCTGGGCTTCGTCGGCGCTCCACGCGGCGAGATCGGCGAACTCCGAGGTGATCGCCAGCAGCCCCAGCGAGCCTTCGACGATCGCCTTCTGCCGCAACAACATGCGTCGCACGTCGGCGTGCTCGGTGAGCGCCACCTGCGGCTGTGAGGGGTCTCCTCCCTTGAGCGGGCGGCCCTGCTTGCGTTCCTTCGCGTAGGCGAGCGACTCGTGAAACGCGACCGACGCGGTGCTCGCGCCGTTCACGCCGACCATGATGCGCGCCTCGTTCATCATCTGGAACATGCAGCGCAGGCCCTGGTGCGGCGGCCCGACGAGCCAGCCGTGGCAGTCGTTGTCCTCACCGAACGCCAGCGCGAGTGAAGGCAGGCCACGCCAGCCGATCTTGTGGATCGCTCCGGTGACGTGCACGTCGTTGCGCTTTCCGTCGGGCCGCACCCTGGGCACGGCGAACAACGAAATGCCCTTCGTGCCCGCAGGCGCACCGTCGATGCGCGCGAGCGTGAGGTGCACGACATTCTCGGCGAGATCGTGATCGCCCGCCGAGATGAAGATCTTCGCGCCGCGAATGAGGTGATGACCGCCGCCGGTCGGAGTGGCGCGCGTGGTGAGATCGCCCAGGCTCGAGCCCGCGTGCGGCTCGGTGAGCGCCATCGTCCCGGTCCACTCTCCCGAGCGCATCTTCGAGAGGAACGTGTTCTTCAGCTCGTCGCTGGCGAACGCCTCGATGAGGTGCGCCGCGCCGGCCGTGAGCCCCGCGTAGCCGTACGCCGAGAGGTTGCCGGCCATCAGGTACGCGCTCGACAGCGTGGTGATCGACAGCGGCATGGCGTGCACCGCTTCGATCACGTCGAGCTCGCGCAACGCGCGCCAGCAGTCGTGCATCGCGGGGTGCACGGTGATCTTCCCGTCGGCGAACTTCGGCGGGTGGGCGTCGATCGCCCGGTAGTTCGGGAACAAGACGTCGCGCGCCACGCGGCGGCACGAGTCCATCCACGGCTTGACCGAGTCGACACCCAGCTCGGTGAAGCGGGGCAGGGCGAAGAGCGCGTCGAGATCGAGCACGCGCGCGAGGAGATGATCGACGTAGCGATCTGAAACGAGCGGGTTCACCCGCGCGATACTACGACCGATACCGCTCAACCCCGCGCGGGGACTTTGCGCGCCGCCTGGTCGACCCACACCAGCAGGTTGTCGATCGCCGCCGCGGGCCCGAGCGAGACGCCCTTCGTGCTGCGTCGCTTCTTCGCCGCGTCGAGAAAGGTGACGGTGCCGTCGGCCGCGCACGCAGCGACGATCGGGAGCCAGCTCAGCCGCTTCGCTTCGCCCTCGAGCCGCTTCCATTCCGAGGCCTTGAAGTAGAGCGGCATCGACGAGCGCTTCACCTGCACGCCGATCGTCGCTCCGGCGCGAATCGCGAGGAGATCGAACGCGCCCCGCGACGCTTTCGATTGGTACACCAGCTCGAACCCCAGCTCGGCGAGCGTCTTCGAGACGGCGCGCTCGCCTTCGTCACCGATCACCGTCATCGGCACCGCCGCACCACCGGGTGCGCGCCACGCCAGCCACATCGCCATTACGCGATCGGTGATCTCCCACTGGCCGTCTTCGCGCGCGGTGATCACGTCGCCCAGCCGCGCCAGGTAGTTCACCACCGTCGACGAGCTGAGCCGCAGCACCTTCTGCAGATCGACCGGGCGCGCCGGGCCGCGCGCCAGCTGCTCGAGAATCGCGAGGAACGTCGACGAGCGGCCCACCACGCGCGTCAGCTCGGCCTCGAAGAACATCGCCAGCCGCCCGGTGCGATGAAACAGCAGTCGCGAGATCGCTTCTTTCAGCGCGCGCTCGTCGCTGGGCCGCGGCAACGCCGAGAGCTGTTCGCCCAGCAGCTGCAGGTAGAACGGGTTTCCACCGAGCGTGTGGAACGCCAGCACCGCCAGCTCACGCGACACGCTGGCGCTGTCCATCAGCAGCTCGACCGCGTCGCCGGCTCCGAATTCGCCGACCTCGAGCAGCTCGAAGTGGCCGAAGAACGGCGAGCGCTGCGACGCCACGAGGTTGGTCATCAAGGTGCGCGCCGAGCCCGCGACCATGTACGAGACGTGCCGGTGTTTCTGCCAGACGCTGCGCAGCATCGGCAGCACGTTGGCCGCCGGGCGGCCCACCTTCAGCTCGGCGAGTTCCTGAAACTCGTCGACCGCGATGACCAGCTTGAGCCCGAGCTTTTCGGCGAGCCGCTCGGGCACGTCGAGCAACCGCGCCGTGCTCTGCGCCGTCAACTCGACCTCGCGCAGGCCGAGCAGCAGCTGCCGCAGATCGGGTGGGAGCTTCGCGAACCGCGGCGCGCCGGCCAGCAACGCCCGGTACTCGTCGGGGTCGAGCGTGGCCTCGAGCGATTGCCCGCATTCTGCCGAGAACACCCGGTCGACCACCCGCAGCACGATCAGCCGCAGCACCTCGCTGGTGACGGGCACGTGATCGAACGCGTCGAAGATCGCGAACACCACCGGCTGGTTCGCCCGCCGCGCGGCCTCGAGCAACAGACTGGTCTTGCCCACCTTGCGCGGGCCCAGCAGCGCCACCCAGTGCGGCTTGCCGAGCGACAGCTTCTGGGTGGCGTGCGCCAGGCTCGCGAGCTGCGAGGTGCGGTTTCGAAACTCGAAGCCCATGACGGGCAGGGTGGTCTGGTGCATGTGGAACCTGACAGAAGTGTAACCTTACAAAGTTGTAACGTTACAAACTTGTAAGGTCAACGCCGAGCCCCGCGTCCGCGTTCCTGCCGTGTCCGTTCAGTCGTCCCAGGTGCAGCGGTAGTCGAAGACCGTCGGGCTGCTCTGCGTGCAGGTGACGACCACGTTCTTCGCTCCGACCATCTCGACCGAGGCCCGAAACGCGGTGCCGTGCGCCTGGGCGAACAACAGCGGCGTGCCGTTCGCCGGCGACTCGAGGCGCAAGGTGCCGCTGCGATCTTCGAAGTGCACCACCTCGAGCTTCGTGCCGCGGTGGAACTGTTCCCACCGTCCGGCGACGACCTTCACGATGCGCTTCACGCCGAGCATGCGGAACAGCACCGCGTACAGCGGCCCTTCGATGATCTTCTTGTTCGCGCGGTAGGCGAAGTCGAGCCACGCGTCCGGCGAGGGGAAGCACAGGTCGGCGCACGCCAGGAACAGCGCGGCGGCCTTCACCTCGGAGATCCACACGCTGGGCAGCGGCGGCCGCTTCGCCAGCTCGACGAGCTGCGGCGGCAGACCGGTGAGGTGCTGGTGGATCGGCACTCCCTCGAGGAAGGTCTGCACGATCGACCCCTTCTGTTGCATCTGCGGGTGCGACTCGAGGCCCTCGGGCAGGCCGTTCAAGAACGCCGTCAACAGCGGCGTCTTCGGTGCCGCGCCCGACGGAGTGCCCGGCGTCGGAGTGCCCGGCGCCGACGGCCGCGGCTTCGGCGTGCGCGGCGTCAGCTCGGACAACAGCGGCGTCGTGCTCGCCGGGGTGGCGTCGTTCACGTCGTTCGCCCGCGGCGTGCGCTTCAAGAACTCCGCCGGAAGCTGCACTTCCTCGTTCTTCACCTGCGCGAGGAAGGTGCGCACCGTTTCCTGCGGGTCGCCGGTGAGCAGCCCGCGCAGCGAGAGGTGCGCATCACGGCAGTTCGCGAAGCGCTTGCCGGCGCTCGGCTCGAGCATGCGCATCACCACCGCTTCGAGCGCCGGGGGAATGCCGGGCTTCACGGTGCTCGGCTTCGGCACTTCACCCGCGATGGCGAGCTTGAGCAGCACCACGTCGTTGTTGCCGTCGAAGGCGCGCTTGCCGGTGAGCAGTTCCCACAGCACGAGCCCCAGCGCGAACTGATCGACCGCCGCGCTGAGCTCTTCGGAGCGGGCCTGCTCGGGTGCCATGTACGCCAGCTTCCCCTTCACCACGCCGGTCGCGGTGCGGGTGCTCTTGTCTTCACTGTCGGCGATGCCGAAGTCGAGCACGCGCGAGCGGCCGTCGCGCCCCACGAGGATGTTCTGCGGGCTCACGTCGCGGTGAATCAAGTTGAGCCGCTTGCCGCCGTCAGACAGCTCGTGCGCGAACTGCAGCCCCATCGCCGCGTCGGAGCAGATCGCCACCGCCACCTGCCACGGAATCGGGAGCCCCTGCCGCGACGTGCGCCGGAGCACCTGGCCCGCGTCGAGCCCGTCGATGAACTCCATCGCCAGCACCCACGTGTCCTTCCACTGGCCGAACTCGAAGACGTGCACGAGGTTGGGGTGCTTGAGCCGCGACGCGAGCCGCGCCTCGTCGAGAAACTGCGCCACCATCTGCGGGTCGCGCGCGAGGTGCGGCAGAAGCGCCTTGATCACCATCACCTTGCCCTCGGGAGACTTCGCGAGGTGCAGCTCGCCCATGCCACCCACCGCGATGCGTTCTCCGAGGCGGTACTTGTCGAGGACGAGGTCGGAACCCGGCACGGCACCGATTGTATGTCGAAACGAATATGGTCCGCGTGCAACCCGGCGGGAGGGCCGGGTGTCTCACCCCACCGCCAACCGTCACCCTCGGAGCGACTCGATGCTCAAGCACCTGTTGCTGCTCGCAGTGCTGCCATTTTCCGCGCACGCCTTCTGCGGCTTCTACGTCGCGGGCGGTGGCGCGGCCCTCTTCAACGACGCCACCCAGGTGGTGCTGATGCGCGAGGGCACCAAGACCGTGCTCTCGATGCAGAACAACTACCGCGGGCCGCCTGAGAACTTCGCGATGGTGATCCCCGTGCCGATCGTTCTGCAGAAGGAGAACGTGAAGACGCTCACGCGAAACATCTTCGACAAGGTCGACCAGCTCGCCGCGCCGCGCCTCGTCGAATACTGGGAGCAGGACCCCTGCTACACGCCCTCGTACGGCTACGGCGGCGGGGGAATGCTGAAGTCGATGGCCGCGCCGAAGAAGAAGGAAGCGCGCGAAGAGGGTGGGCGCGTCGACTACGGCGTGCAGATCGAGGCGCAGTTCACGGTGGGCGAATACGAGATCGTGGTCTTGAGCGCGAAGGACGCGCTGGGCCTCGAGGCGTGGCTCACCGACAACAAGTACAAGATCCCCGAGGGCGCGGCGCCGATCTTCCGCCCCTACATTCAGCAGGGCATGAAGTTCTTCGTGGCGCGCGTCGACGTGAGCAAGGTCACGTTCAACGACGGCATCGCGACGCTCTCGCCGCTGCGCTTCCACTACGACTCCGAGAAGTTCGAGCTGCCGATTCGCCTCGGGCTCATCAACGCGAAGAGCCAGCAAGACCTCATCGTGCACGTGCTGGCGCGCAACCAGCGCTACGAGGTGGCGAACTACCCGAACGTCACCATCCCCACGAACATCGATCTGGTGCCCAGCGCCAAGAGCGAGTTCGGCCCGTTCTACGTCTCGCTGCTCGACAAGACGTTGAAGAAGAACCCGAAGGCGGTGGTGACCGAATACGCGTGGGACTCGCAGACCTGCGACCCGTGCCCCACGCCGCCACTGTCGCCACAAGACCTGATGTTGCTCGGGCTCGACGTGCTCGACGGTGCGGGCCCGCTGCCCGAGCTCGAGCTCAAGAACCGCGAGCTCATCTCGGCCGAGGAACAGCAGCAGGTCGATCAGGGCCTCAAGAACATCATCAACCAGGTCAGCTACCGCCGCATGTACGCGAAGGGCGGCGCGCGGTTCGTGATCACCCGGCTGCACGCGCGCTACGACAAGACGACCGCGGGTGAAGATCTGGTCTTCAAGGCCGCCACGCCCATCGCCGGTGGCCGCGAGTTCTTGAAGGACGGCAAGGAACTCGAGCAGGGCGCCGTGCCCTTCGGCACCAACAACTTTCAGGCGCGCTACGCGATCCGCTACCCGTGGGAAGGGCCGATCGCCTGCGCCAACCCGGTGCGCGGGCGGTGGGGAGCGAACCCCAACGGCGGTGGTCGCGCGAAGCCGGTCGCGGTCGAAGACGTCGGGCTGATCAAGACCGCTGACGCTGCCGTCACGCAGAAGTTGATCGAGAGCCCCGTGGCCGAGCTCGGCCTCAAGGGCAAGAAGGACCGCGCTGGTCTGCCCCTGGGGAAGAAATGATGCGCATCATGTCATCGGCTGTGTTGACGCTTGCTTCGGCCGCGCACGCGTTCTGTGGCTTCTACGTCGCGGGCGGAGGCGCTTCGCTCTTCAACAACGCCACGCAGGTGGTGCTGATGCGCGAAGGCACGCGCACCGTGTTGTCGATGCAGAACAACTACCAGGGGCCACCCGAGAACTTCGCGATGGTGATCCCCGTGCCGGTCGTCTTGAAGAAGGAGAACGTCAAGACGCTCAGCAGGGACATCTTCGAGCGCGTCGACAAGCTCGCGGCACCGCGGCTCGTCGAATACTGGGAAGTCGACCCCTGCTACGTCGAGCCCGACTACTTCCTCGACGCGATCGGCGGTGCTCCCGGTGTCGGCGGCCTCGGCATGCGCGGCACGGGCGCGGGTGGCAGCGGCCTGGGCGTGAAGATCGAGGCGCAGTTCACGGTGGGCGAATACGAGATCGTGGTGCTGAGCGCGAAAGACGCGCTGGGCCTCGACACCTGGCTCAAGCAGGAGAACTACAAGATCCCCGAAGGCGCGGAGCCGCTGTTCCGCCCCTACATCCAACAGGGGATGAAGTTCTTCGTCGCGAAGGTCGACGTGAAGAAGGTGAAGTTCGACGAGAAGACGAAGATGGCCGCGCTCTCACCGCTGCGGTTCCACTACGACTCCGAGAAGTTCGAGCTGCCGATTCGCCTCGGGTTGATCAACGCGAAGTCGCAGCAAGATCTGATCGTCCACATTCTCGCGCGCAATCAGCGGTACGAGGTCGCGAACTACGCGAACGTCACCATTCCCACGAACATCGATCTCGTGCCGAGCGCGAAGAGCGAGTTCCCGTACTTCTACGTCTCGCTCTTCGATCGCACGGTGAAGAACAACCCGAAGGCGGTGGTGACCGAATACGCTTGGCAGGCGAGCAGCTGTGATCCGTGCCCGACCACTCCGCTGACGCCCGAAGATTTTCAGACGCTCGGAGCCGACGTCGTGCCGAGCAAGGGCGCGGTGAGGGACATGTACAACCCGGCCGAGGGCTACGTGCTGACGCGACTCCACGCGCGGTACGACAAGAACACGGCCGGCGAAGATCTGGTCTTCAAGGCCGCGAAGCCGATCGTCGGAGGGCGCGAGTTCCTCACCGACGGCAAGTCGCTCGAGCAGGGCTTCAAGGAAGATTCGTGGAACAACTTTCAGGCGCGCTACGCGATCCGCTACCCGTGGACCGGACCGGTGAAGTGCGAAAAGCCGGTGTGGGGCCGCTGGGGCGGTCCACCGCAGGGCACCGAGAAGCTCACCAACGCCGCCACCGGCACCGCGTTCGTCGAGCGTGACCCGCAGAAGGTCGAGAAGCTGGCCGAGAGCCCCGTCGCAGAACTGCAGCTCAAAGGACTCAAGACGAAGGCCGGAGAGGCCTTGAGGAAGAAGAAATGATGCGCATCATCTCATTCGCTCGTTCGCCTCACGCGGTTGGGAACGGCGTGCTCTCGGCTGCGCCTCGACTGGCTCTCTCGCTGGCTTCATTCGCGGCTCTCACGTTCGCCACCGCCGCGCACGCCTTCTGTGGCTTCTACGTCGCCGGTGGTGGAGCCGAGCTCTTCAACAACGCGACGCAGGTGGTGCTGATGCGCGAAGGCACGCGCACCGTCTTGTCGATGCAGAACAACTACCAGGGGCCTCCGAGCGACTTCGCGATGGTGATCCCCGTGCCGGTCGTCTTGAAGAAGGAGAACGTCAAGACGCTGAGCAAGGACATCTTCACGCGCGTCGATCAGCTCACCGCGCCGCGCCTCGTCGAATACTGGGAGCAGGACCCGTGCTGGGTCGAGCCGAAGTACGACCGCGAGTCGCGCGTGTACGCCGAAGACGACGGCGCCGAGCGCAAGAAGGTCGAGAAGCCCAAAGATCTCGGCGTGAAGATCGAGGCGCAGTTCACGGTGGGCGAATACGAGATCGTGGTGCTCAGCGCGAAAGACGCGCTCGGCCTCGACACCTGGCTCAAGCAGAACAAATACAAGATCCCCGAAGGCGCCGAGCCGCTGTTCCGCCCGTACATTCAGCAGGGCATGAAGTTCTTCGTCGCCAAGGTCGACGTGAAGAAGGTGAAGTTCGACGAGAAGACCGGCATGGCGAACCTGTCGCCGCTGCGCTTCCACTACGACTCCGAGAAGTTCGAGCTCCCGGTGCGCCTGGGCCTCATCAACGCGAAGACGCAGCAGGACCTGATCGTGAACATCCTCGGCAAGAACCAGCGCTACGAGGTCGCGAACTACAAGAACGTCACGATTCCCACCAACATCGACCTCGTTCCGAGCGCCAAGAGCGAGTTCCCGTTCTTCTACGTGTCGCTCTTCGACCGCACACTGAAGTCGAACCCGGGCTCGGTCGTCACCGAGTACGCGTGGCAGGCGAGCAGCTGCGACCCGTGCCCGACGACTCCGCTCAGCGCGGCCGACTTCCAAACGCTCGGAGCCGACGCCATTCCCAGCAAGGGCGCGGTGAAGGACCCGTACAACCCGGCCGAGAGCTTCGTGCTCACCCGGCTGCACGCGCGCTACGACAAGACCTCGCTCGGTGAAGATCTCGGTGTTCAAGGCCGCGAAGCCGATCGTCGGTGGCCGCGAGTTCCTCACCGACGGCAAGAACCTCGAGCAGGGCTTCAAAGAAGACTCGTGGAACAACTTCCAGGCGCGCTACGCGATTCGCTACCCGTGGACCGGGGAAGTGAAGTGCAAGGAGCCGGTGTGGGGGCGCTGGGGTGGGCCGCCGTCGGGTCAGCAGCAGGCCGGCACGCAGGCCGCGCAGGGCACCGCGTTCGTGGAACGTGATCCCGCGCGCGTCGAGAAGCTCGCCGAGAGCCCCATCGCCGAGCTGCAGCTGAAGGGGCTGAAGGCGAAAGCGGGCGACGCGCTGAGAAAACCGGCGAAGAAATAGATCGCCCGAAGCGGCCGATCGTTTGGCCGCTCCATGCTCACTGCGCTCCTCGTCGCCACGCTCGCCGTTGCACCGCCGCTCACTCCAGTTTCGCCGCGACTGATCAACGTTGCCGGTGAAGCCCAGCTCTCGTTCCCCGCGAATCAGGCGACGGTGACCTTGCCCGTGACCGTGAAAGATCGCGACGCCGCCGGCGCAAAGAAGGCGATGGAAGCGAAAGCGAAGGCCATGCAGAAGGCGTTCGCGTCGGCCGGCCTCGACGCGAAGCAGATCGTGATGCACGACAACGGTCTGTCGCCCGACTACCGCGGCAACGAGGTGATCGGGCAGAACATGACGCGCACCTGGGTCATCACGCTCACCGACCTCACGAAGATCGACGACACGCTCAGCGGCATCATGCGCGCGGGCGGCGTGCCGAACTGCTCGATGGTGCTGCGCAACACCGACCAGCGCACCTTCGAGATGAAGGCCCGCATCGCCGCTGCCGCGGCCGCGAAAGAGCGCGCCACCAACGTGGTCGAGACGCTCGGCGGCAAGCTCGGCCTCCCGCGCGTGGTGACTGATCAGTCGACTGCGTCGCAGGGCGTGGGCAGCGCGTACGCCGTGCTCCCCGCCGAGGGAAACACCTCGATCAACCTCGTCGATCTCACCATCACCTCGCACGTGACCGTGCAGTTCGACATTCGCGACGAAGGCTGAAACGCCACCGGAGCGGTGGCATGGTCCCGGCGCGATGCAACCCGGCGAGGGGGCCGGGTGTCTCACTCCCACCATCAGGGGCCTACATGCTCAGAAACGTTCTGCTGCTCGCAGTGTTGCCGTTCTCTGCTCACGCGTTCTGCGGCTTCTACGTCGCGGGCGGTGGCGCCGAGTTGTTCAACAACGCGACGCAGGTGGTGTTGATGCGCGACGGCACGCGAACCGTGCTCTCGATGCAGAACAACTACCAGGGCCCGCCTGAGAACTTCGCGATGGTGATCCCCGTGCCCGTCGTCCTGCAGAAGGACAACGTGCGCACGCTCAAGAAAGACGTGTTCGCGCGGGTCGATCAGCTCAGCGCGCCGCGGCTCGTCGAGTACTGGGAGCAGGACCCGTGCTGGATTCCGCCTCCGCCGGAGATCGTCGAGCGCAGCGTCGTCTACAAGATGTCGAAGTCGAAGAGCGACGACCGACGGCCGGCCGAAGATCTCGGCGTGAAGATCGAGGCGCAGTTCACGGTGGGCGAATACGAGATCGTGATCTTGAGCGCCAAGGACGCGCTCGGTCTCGACACCTGGCTCAAGCAGGAAAAGTACAAGATCCCCGAGGGCGCGGAGCCGCTGTTCCGCCCGTACGTGCAGCAGGGCATGAAGTTCTTCGTCGCCAAGGTCGACGTGAAGAAGGTCACCTTCAAGGACGGCATGGCCGACCTGTCGCCGCTGCGCTTCCACTACGACTCCGAGAAGTTCGAGCTGCCGGTGCGGCTGGGCCTCATCAACGCGAAGTCGCAGCAGGACCTGATCGTCAACATCCTCGCGCGCAACCAGCGCTTCGAGGTCGCGAACTACCCGAACGTCACCATCCCCACGAACATCGATCTCGTTCCGAGCGCGAAGAGCGAGTTCCCGTTCTTCTACGTGTCGCTCTTCGACCGCACGCTGAAGAACAACCCGAAGGCGGTGGTGACCGAATACGCGTGGCAGGCGACGAGCTGCGACCCGTGCCCGACCGCGCCGCTGTCTGACGGCGACTTCATCACGCTCGGTGCCGACGCGATTCCCAACAAGGGCGGCATGGATCGCTACAACCCGGCCAACGGCTTCACGCTCACGCGCCTGCACGCGCGCTACGACAAGTCGTCGCTCGGAGAAGATCTGGTCTTCAAGGCCGCCAAGCCCATCGTCGGTGGTCGCGAGTTCTTGAAAGACGGCAAGGCGCTCGAGCAGGGCTCGCGCGAAGACGCGTGGAACAACTTCCAGGCGCGCTACGCCATCCGCTACCCGTGGACCGGAGAAGTGAAGTGCAAGGACCCGATCTACGGCCGGTGGGGTGGGCCGCCGCCGGGGCAGCTCGCGAGTGGTGCGAAGCCGGCGCAAGGCACTGCGTTCGTCGCGCGTGACCCCGAGAAGGTCGACAAGCTGTCCGAGAGCCCGGTCGCCGAGCTCAACGTGAAGGGGCTGAAGGCGAAGGCCGGCGACGCGCTGCGGAAGGGAGCGACGAAGTGATCCGCGCGCTCGGTCTGGCCGCGGTCACCGTCGCTTCGGCTGCTCACGCGTTCTGCGGCTTCTACGTCGCCGGCGGCGGAGCAGAGCTCTTCAACAACGCCACGCAGGTGGTGCTGATGCGCGAAGGCACGCGCACCGTGCTCTCGATGCAGAACAACTACCAGGGCCCACCGAGCGACTTCGCGATGGTGATTCCGGTGCCGGTCGTTCTGCAAAAAGAGAACGTGAAGACGCTCACCAAAGACATCTTCGCGCGCGTCGATCAGCTCAGCGCGCCGCGCCTCGTCGAGTACTGGGAACAGGACCCCTGCTACGTCGAGGAGCCGAAGAAGTTCCGCTACCGGATGGAAGAGAAGGGCGCCGTCGAGAAGAACGACAAGGACCCCGGCGCCAGCCTCGGCGTGAAGATCGAGGCGCAGTTCACGGTGGGCGAATACGAGATCGTGGTGTTGAGCGCGAAAGACGCGCTCGGCCTCGACACCTGGCTCAAGCAGAACAAGTACAAGATCCCCGAGGGCGCTGAGCCGCTCTTCCGCCCCTACATCCAGCAGGGGATGAAGTTCTTCGTCGCCAAGGTCGACGTGAAGAAGGTGACCTTCGACAAGAACGGCATGGCCGCGCTGTCACCGCTGCGCTTCCACTACGACTCCGAGAAGTTCGAGCTGCCGGTGCGCCTCGGCCTCATCAACGCCAAGACGCAGCAAGATCTGATCGTGCACATTCTCGCGCGCAACCAGCGGTACGAGGTCGCGAACTACAAGAACGTCACCATCCCCACGAACATCGATCTGGTGCCGAGCGCGAAGAGCGAGTTCCCGTTCTTCTACGTGTCGCTGTTCGATCGCACGCTGAAGGGGAACCCCGGCTCGGTGATCACCGAGTACGCGTGGCAGGCGAGCAGCTGCGACCCGTGCCCGACGACTCCGCTCACCGACGCCGACTTCCAGACCCTCGGCGCCGACGTGGTCGCCAGCAAGGGCAAGGTGAAGGACATGTACAACCCGGCCGAGAGCTACGTGCTCACGCGCCTGCACGCGCGGTACGACAAGACGTCGCTCGGTGAAGACCTGGTGTTCCGCGCCGCGAAGCCGATCGTCGGAGGCCGCGAGTTCCTCACCGACGGCAAGTCGCTCGAGCAGGGTTTCAAGGAAGACTCGTGGAACAACTTTCAGGCGCGCTACGCGATTCGGTACCCGTGGACCGGTGAGGTGAAGTGCAAGGACCCGGTGTGGGGCCGGTGGGGTGGGCCGACGTCGGGTCAGCAGCAGGCGGGCACGCAGGCCGCGCAGGGCACCGCGTTCGTCGCGCGCGACCCCGCGAAGGTCGACTCGTTGTCCGAGAGCCCGGTCGCCGAATTGAACGTGAAGGGCTTGAAGACGAAGGCCGGAGAGGCCTTGAGGAAGAAGAAATGATGCGCATCATCTCATTCGCGGCTCTGACGTTCGCCACCGCGGCGCACGCCTTCTGCGGCTTCTACGTCGCAGGCGGCGGCGCCGAGCTCTTCAACAACGCGACGCAGGTGGTGCTGATGCGCGAAGGCACGCGCACCGTGTTGTCGATGCAGAACAACTACCAGGGGCCTCCGAGCGACTTCGCGATGGTGATCCCCGTGCCGGTCGTCTTGAAGAAGGAGAACGTCAAGACGCTCAGCAAGGACGTGTTCGCGCGCGTCGACACGCTCAGCGCTCCGCGGCTGGTCGAGTACTGGGAAGTCGACCCCTGCTACGTCGAGCCGCCCGAGGAGACCTACGAGGAAGAAGCCGACGAGGGCGGGGCGATGTTCGGCGGCGGCGCGCCACCCAAGCGCGATCTCGGAGTGAAGGTCGAGGCGCAGTTCACGGTCGGTGAGTACGAGATCGTGGTGCTCAGCGCGAAAGACGCGCTGGGTCTCGAGACCTGGCTCAAGGACAACAAGTACAAGATCCCCGATGGCTCGGAGCCGCTCTTCCGCCCCTACATCCAGCAGGGAATGAAGTTCTTCGTCGCCAAGGTCGACGTGAAGAAGGTGAAGTTCGACGAGAAGACGAAGATGGCCGCGCTCTCACCGCTGCGGTTCCACTACGACTCCGAGAAGTTCGAGCTGCCGATTCGCCTCGGGTTGATCAACGCGAAGTCGCAGCAGGATCTGATCGTCAACATCCTCGCGCGCAACCAGCGGTACGAGGTCGCGAACTACAAGAACGTCACCATCCCCACGAACATCGATCTGGTTCCGAGCGCGAAGAGCGAGTTTCCGTTCTTCTACGTGTCGCTGTTCGACCGCACGCTGAAGGCCAACCCGGGCTCGGTGGTCACCGAATACGCGTGGCAGGCGACGAGCTGCGACCCGTGCCCGAGCACTCCGCTGTCTGACGCCGACTTCGTGACGCTCGGGTCCGACGTGCTGCCCACCGCGACGAAAGACATCGACCCGTACGACCCTCGCTTCAGCTTCGTGCTCACGCGGCTGCACGCGCGCTACGACAAGACCTCGCTCGGTGAAGACCTGGTCTTCAAGGCGGCGAAGCCGATCGTCGGCGGTCGCGAGTTCCTCACCGACGGCAAGGCGCTGGAGCAGGGTTTCAAAGAGGACTCGTGGAACAACTTCCAGGCGCGCTACGCGATTCGCTACCCGTGGACCGGGCCGGTGAAGTGCCAGAACCCGGTGTACGGGCGCTGGGGTGGGCCTCCGCAAGGTCAGCAGCAGGCGGGCACGCAGGCCGCGAAGGACACCGCGTTCGTCGCGCGTGATCCGGCGCGCGTCGAGAAGCTCGCCGAGAGCCCCATCGCCGAATTCAAACTGAAGGGCCTGAAGACGAAGGCCGGTGACCCGCTGAGGAAGAAGAAATGATGCGCATCATCTCATTCGCGTCCTTGACCCTTGCCACCGCGGCTCACGCGTTCTGCGGCTTCTACGTCGCGGGCGGTGGAGCCGAGTTGTTCAACAACGCCACCCAGGTGGTGCTGATGCGCGAAGGCACGCGAACCGTGCTCTCGATGCAGAACAACTACCAGGGCCCGCCTGAGAACTTCGCGATGGTCATTCCCGTGCCCGTCGTGCTGCAGAAGGAAAACGTGAAGACGCTGCCGTCGAACGTCTTCGCGCGAGTCGACACGCTCGCCGCGCCGCGGCTCGTCGAATACTGGGAGCAGGACCCCTGCCAGCCGCCTCCGCCGCCGATGGGGCTCAACATGTTCGCGCTCGGCGGAGGCGGGAACACCCGCGCGCTCTCGGCCAAGGGCGCCGACTACCAGGTGAAGATCGAGGCGCAGTTCTCGGTGGGCGAATACGAGATCGTGGTGCTGAGCGCGAAAGACGCGCTCGGTCTCGAGCGCTGGCTCAAGGACAACAAGTACAAGATCCCCGAGGGCGCGGAGCCGCTGTTCCGCCCCTACATTCAGCAGGGCATGAAGTTCTTCGTCGCCAAGGTCGACGTGAAGAAGGTGACCTTCGACGAGAAGACGAAGATGGCGGCGCTCTCACCGCTGCGCTTCCACTACGACTCCGAGAAGTTCGAGCTGCCGGTGCGGCTGGGCCTCATCAACGCGAAGTCGCAGCAGGACCTCATCGTTCACATTCTCGCGCGCAACCAGCGCTACGAGGTGGCGAACTACCCGAACGTCACCATCCCCACGAACATCGATCTCGTGCCGAGCGCGAAGACCGAGTTTCCGTACTTCTACGTCTCGCTGTTCGATCGCACGCTGAAGAACAACCCGAAGGCGGTGGTGACCGAATACGCGTGGCAGGCGACGAGCTGCGACCCGTGCCCGACCACGCCTTTGACGCCGGCCGACTTCCAGACGCTCGGCGCCGACGTGATCCCGAGCAAGGGCGTGGTGAACGACCCGTACAACCCGTCCGAGGGCTTCGTGCTCACGCGGCTGCATGCGCGCTACGACAAGACGTCGCTTGGTGAAGACCTCGTGTTCCGCGCCGCGAAGCCGATCGTTGGCGGCCGCGAGTTCCTGCGTGAAGGCAACTCACTCGAGCAGGGCTTCCGCGAAGACACGCACAACAACTTCCAGGGCCGCTACGCGATTCGCTACCCGTGGACCGGAGAGGTGAAGTGCAGCAACCCGCTCTACGGCCGCTGGGGTGGGCCGCCGCCGGGTCAGCAGAAGAGCACCGGCACGGCGACGGGCACCGCGTTCGTCGAACGAGATCCGAAGAAGGTCGAGAAGCTCGCCGAGAGTCCGATCGCTGAGCTCGAACTGAAGGGCCTCAAGCCGAAAGCCGGCGAGGCATTGAGGGTGAAGAAATGATCACGTTCCTTCTCGCAGTGACGTTGGCGGCTGCTCCTCCGGTGAAGCCGGTGTTGCCCGATCCCGGGCCGCGCGATCCCGGGCAGGTGCGCATCGAAGGAGCCGAGGTGATCCCCTCGGCGAACTTCAGCGACGGCAAGAACTGCGGCTCGTGTCACCCCGACATCGCCGCGCAGTGGAAGACGAGCGCACACGCGCTCGCGTCGTTCACCAACCCCATCTACCGCGTGTCGGTCGACAAGCTGCGCACCGATCGCGGCACCGCGCCCAGTCGCATGTGCGGCAGCTGTCACGATCTCGCGTTGCTCACCACCGGAGGAATGGACGAGCAGCTCATCGCCGCCGAAGACCCGCGCGCGCATGCCGGCGTGTCGTGCACCACCTGCCACTCGACCATTCACACCACGCGTGACGGCAACGGCTCGCTCACGCTGCGTTCTGATCAGGTGTTCCCGTCGCTGCCCGCCGAGTCGACGCTCGAGAAACACCGAGCGCGCGTCGCTTCTCCCGTGCTGCGCACCGCTGAGCTGTGTGGCACGTGTCACCGCTCGTTCCTCACCGACGAGACCGGCAACAAGTCGGCCTTCTTCGGCATGGACGATTATGGCGGTTGGCACCGCTCGGCGTACGCGGGCAACCCGGCCGAGCGCCCCGATCAAGTCGCCGTGCAGGACTGCCGCGGCTGCCACATGCCGCGCGAGAAGGCGCTGATGAACGATCTCGCGGCGAAGAACGGCACCGTGCCGTCGCACCGCTTCCTCGGAGCGCACACCACGCTCGCCGCCATGCGCGGAGACACCGCCCAGATCGCGCGGCTCCAGTCGTTCCTCGACAAGGCCGCCACCGTCGACATCGCCGCCGCGAAGTTGAACGACGAGCCGTGGACCATGCCCGCCGAAGCCGCGCGGCCCGTCGCCGGAGATCGCCTCGACCTCGACGTGGTGATCTTCAACGAGCGCACCGGCCACCGCTTCCCCGGCGGCGTGCTCGACAACCAGGGCACGCGCGTCGAGGTCGTGGTGCGCACCGCGAAGGGAGCGATCGTCGCCACCAGCAACGAGCACGAGGTCCGCTCGCAGGTGGTCGACATCAACGGCCAGCCGATTCAGCGCCGCGAGACGCACGAGTTCGTGAGCGCGGTGTGGAACCACACCGTTCCGGCGCGTGACGCGCGCGTGGTGCGCATTCGAGTGCTGGTGCCGGAGACGCTCAAGCCCGAAGACTTCCCGCTCCAGGCCGAAGCGCGCATCACGCATCGCGCGCGCTCAGACGAGATGATGGCCATGGCGTGCGACGACGCGAAGACCGAGCGCGGCAAGGCGTTCCTCGAGCAGGCGTTCAAACAGACCGGCATGAAGCTCGACCCGTGCGTCTCGCAGCCGATGACGGTGATCGACGAAGCGCACGCGACCTTGAGCGGCATCACGGTGCGCGACACGTGGCTGCGCTCGTACCGCCGCGGGCTCGGGCTCGCGGTCGGCCTGCAGGAATACCTCGACGAGGCTGAAGCCGCGTTCCTCCACGCGCAGCCGCTCGCGCTCGGCAACGACGAGGGCACGGTGCAGTGGGCGCTCGGTGCGCTGGCGGCGAAGCGAGGGCAGCTGCCGCAGGCGTTGAGCTACCTCGACGCTGCGCAGAAAAAACTCGGTCCCACGCCGGCGATTCTTGAAGTCGCGCGGCGATGCCTACGGCCAGGTGTGGAAGTGGAAGGACGCGGCCGCGGCGTGGACGCAGGCAGTGAAGGGCGCTCCGAACGATCTCGGGCTGTGGAGCTCGATCGCCATGGCCGAAGCCAGCGTCGGTCGCTACCCGCAGGCCCTCACGGCGGCGCAGAACGGCCTCGCGCTGCACCCGCGCGACGGCGACTGTCTGCGCGTGCAGGCGCTCGCGCTCGGCAAGCTCGGAGACAAGGCCGCCGACCTCGCGCTCGAGGCCGCGCTCAAGTGGCGGCTCCCCGATGACGGCCCGCGCGCGAAGGCCCAATGCAGCGCGAAAATCGCCGGGTGCGCGAACCGCCGAAACCCGGTTCCGCTCTTCGAAGCGAAGCCGTACCTGCCCGCCAAGGCAGATGCTGCACTGCAACCGGTTCGCTGAAATCAGTCGTCATTTCAGTCAATTGCGCATTGTGCATATGCACAATTAGGACGACTCATGGCTGCCCCGCGGCGTGCCTTGCGTTCAGCGAGTCGCGCCGACATAAGCGCCTGCAGGCAGTTCCCTCACTTGGAGATCTCCCATGGCTCGTGAAGTCGTCATCGTCGCCGCAGCGCGCACCGCGATCGGTTCTTTTCAGGGTTCGCTTTCTTCGCTGACTGCTCCGCAGCTCGGCTCGATCGTGATCAAGGCGGCGCTGGAGCGCGCGGGTCTGAAGCCTGAACAGGTCGAGCAGGTGATCATGGGCAACGTGCTGACTGCGGGCGTGGGCCAGGCCCCGGCGCGTCAGGCCGCGCGTGGTGCGGGTCTCCCCGACGGCGTGCCGTGCGTGACGGTGAACAAGGTGTGTGGCTCGGGTCTGCAGTCGGTGGTGCAGGCGTACCAGGCGATCGTCGCCGGTGACGCCGACGTCATCGTGGCGGGCGGCCAGGAGTCGATGTCGAACGCTCCGTACATCTCGATGCAGCTTCGCAACGGCGCGCGCATGGGCCACGTCGAGTTCAAGGACTCGATGATGAGCGACGGCCTCACCGACGCGTACGACAACGTGGCGATGGGCGTGTGCGCCGAGCAGTGCGCCGACTCGATGAAGATCAGCCGCGCGGCGCAAGACGAGTTCGCGGTCGAATCGACCAACCGCGCGATCCGCTCGATGAAGGAAGGGTTGTTCAAGAACGAGATCGTCCCGGTCAGCGTGCCGCAGAAGAAGGGCGACCCGCTCGTGGTGCTCGAGGACGAAGGCATCAAGAACGCGAAGCCCGAGAAGATCCCCACGCTCAAGCCGGTCTTCAAGAAGGACGGCACGATCACCGCGGCCAACGCTTCGTCGATCAACGACGGCGCGGCGGCGGTGGTGGTGATGAGCGCTGAGAAGGCGAAGGCGCTCAACCTGCCGGTGCTGGCGAAGATCACCGGTCACGCCGCGGCGGCGCGCAAGCCGGTGGAATTCACGATCGCTCCGGCCGACGCCATCAACAAGCTGCTCACCAAGACCGGCAAGACCGTCGCCGACGTGCACACCTGGGAAATCAACGAGGCGTTCGCCGTGGTGTCGCTCGCCAACAACCAGCTGCTCAAGCTCGACCCGTCGAAGGTCAACATCCGCGGCGGAGCGGTGAGCATCGGTCACCCCATCGGCGCATCCGGCACGCGCGTGCTGGTGACGCTGCTGCACACCATGAAGGATCACGACTTCAAGCGCGGCATCGCGTCGCTGTGCATCGGCGGCGGTGAAGGCATCGCGCTGATGGTCGAGCGCGCGTGAGTGAAACCCACCTGGGATGATCTCGTCGCGGAGGCGATGGAGCACTTCCTGATCTTGCAGGACGTGCTTCCGCCACCGGATCCCGAGGGTACGTGGCAGGGAGACTCGCTCACCGGCGAGTTCCTGCTCCTCGACGGCAAGGGCGAGCTGACTGTGCGTGCGCGCATGCAGTTCGTCGGTTCGTTCTCGACGATGTCCAACTCGTTCCTGTGGGGTTGGGCCAACCCGACCGGCTCGCTCGAGGAACGCGAGCAGCTCGCGCAGCGCTTGCGCGTCTTCGGTGAGCGGCACGGGTTCGAGTTGCTCACGCAGGGGCGTGTGCCGTGTGACGAGGCGCTCGCGCTCAAGCTGTTCGCCGTCGGCGTGCACGTGCTGCGCGCCGAGGCGTGGTACCGATTTCCGCTCGCCGCCACGAGTACCGGCTATCTGGCGCTCTTCGACGTCGAGGTGCAGAAGCGATGATCGATCGACTCGTCGCCGAGCTCGGCCTGACGCCGCACCCGGAAGGTGGCTTCTTTCGCGAGACGTACCGAGCGGGCGCCACGCTGCCGGGCACGAATCGCAGCGTCTCGACGGCCATTCTCTATCTGCTCGGCGCAGGGCAGCGCTCGAAGCTGCACCGCATCGACGCCGACGAGGTGTGGCACTTCTATCGGGGCGGCCCGCTCGAGGTGATCGAGCTGACCGCCGCGGGTGCGCGCATCACGACGCTCTCCGTCGAGCACCCGCAGCACGTCGTGAGCGCCGGCACCTGGTTCGGCTCACGCCCGGCGCCCGGCACCGAGTACGCGCTCGTCGGGTGCACGGTGGCTCCGGGTTTCGAGTTCGCGCACTTCGAGCTGGGCACGCGAGCCGCGCTGACGTCGGAGTTTCCGAATGCGCGCGACGTGATCAAAGCGCTCACCTGAAACCTGACAGCCTGTCGTCACCTGGCGGGCGTATCGTGCGCGCATGATCTCGTCCGTCTTCATCGCCATGACGCTCGACGGCTTCATCGCGCGGCCCGATGGCAAGTTCGACTTCCTCGACCCCTACGGCAACGAGGACCACGGCTACTCCGACTTCTTCAAGAGCATCGACGCGCTGATCATCGGGCGCGGCACCTACGACGTGGTGCTCGCGTTCCCCGACTGGCCGTACGCCGGCAAGCGGGTGGTGGTGCTGACCTCTCGCGTTCCCGCCACCAAGCGCGCCAATGAAGAGTTCTTCACGGGCGACGCTAAACAGCTGCACGCGAAGCTGAAGTCGGAAGGCGTGCGCCGCGCGTACGTCGATGGCGGCAAGGTGATTCAGCAGTTCCTCGACGCCGATCTGATCGACGACCTCACCATCTCCGTCGTGCCGATGCGGCTGGGCGCGGGTCTGCCGCTCTTCGGCACCGGCACCGAGCGGACCTTCAAGCTCACCGGTGCGCAGCCGTACGACGACGGCCTCGTGCAGCTGCGCTACGCGCGCAAATCAGCGTGAGCTGAGCGCGTCGCTCGCCGCTTCGAACTCGATCTCGCGGACGAACACCGCGCCCGTGCCCTGCAGTTCGATGCCCATCAGCAGCGTCACCGCGTCAGCGGGCACTTCGAAGTCCAACACGGCCCACTGAAACGACGTGGTGCCGGTGATCGCCGCGCTGCGCATGGTGCGTGCCGCGAGCAGCTTGCCGTCTTTGTCCTCGGCGCGAATCCACGCGCCGGCCCAGGCGTCGACGCGACCTCCGCGCAGCTCGGTGCGCAACCGCACGTGCGTGCCTCGCCACGGCACCGCCGATTCGCGGTGGAGCAGGGTGCCGTAGCTGTCAGCCGTCGCCGTGGTGGAACGCAGAATCGCGATGCCGCAGTTCGACGACACCACGTCGCACGTCAGCTCGTACGCACCGTCGGTGCCCGCGACGCCCCAGCCCTCGAGGAAGGTCTTCAACTTCACGTTCTTCGCACCCGACTGCATGCGCGGCGTGCCGGGCAGCGAGTCCTGGTTGGCGTAGGGCTGCTGCATGCGCCACGAGCGCTTCTCCTGCTGCGCGAAGGCCGACACGGACAACAGGATGATGGCGAGCAGAATCAGTCTCATGCCCACCAGAACGCGCGCGCTCGAAAAACCGTATCGATCACGCCGCGCGACGCAACGCCGCGCTCACCCGCGCCAGCAACACGCTCGGAGCAAACGGCTTGGCCAGCACGTCTTCGGCATCGAGATCTTCCTGATGCTCGTGAAAGCCCGACATGAAGATCACCGGGTAGCCGCGTTGCGCTCGCAGCCAGCGCGCGAGCTCGACTCCGCCCATGCGCGGCATCACCACGTCCGTCAGCACCAGCGCGATGTCGGTGCGTTGCTTGGCGAGGGAGAGCGCCTCTTCTCCGTCGGACGCGGTGATCACCTTGTAGCCCGCGCGTTCGAGCGTCTGCACGACGGTGCGACGAACGAGCGGCTCGTCTTCGACCACCAACACGGTGCCCGAAATGGGTGCGCTCTCGAGTGACGGAGTCGCGGCCGGTGTCGCCGAGCGCAATTGCTCGGTGCGCGGCAGCCACAGCTCGAAACGCGAACCTTCGCCCAACTTGCTCTCGACGCGAACCGTGCCGCCTGCCTGGCGCGCGATGCCGAGCACCGTCGACAGGCCGAGGCCGGTGCCGCGTTCAGGCGTCTTGGTGGTGAAGAACGGCTCGAAGATGTGCGGCAGCACTTCAGGCGGAATGCCGGAGCCCGTGTCGCGCATCGACAGCACCACCCAGCGCCCCGCGGTGATGCCCAGCTCAGCGGCTTCACGCGTGTCGATGCTTCGCTCGGAATTCCAGATGCGAACCGTGCCGCGCGCGCCGCACGCATCGCGCGCGTTGAGCGCGAGGTTGAGCACCACTTGATCGAGCTGCGTGGGGTCGATCAGCACGCGGCTGTCGGCTGTGGTCTCGAGCTCGAGCGCGATCGACTCGGGGAACAGCGGGCGGAGCAGCCGCCGCGCGAAGGTGAGCTGCTCGCCGAGATCGAGCGCCACGGGTTGCGAGGGCTGTCGTCGCGCCACGGCGAGCAGCTGACGCGTCACCTCGGTCGCGCGCTGCGTGGCGGCGAGAATCGCAGTGGCTGCGTCGTGCACCACGGGCTTGGTTGGCTCGCCGATCGACAGCAGTTCGGCTTCACCCGACACCACGGTGAGGAGATTGTTGAAGTCGTGCGCGATGCCGCCTGCGAGTCGGCCGAGCGCTTCCTGCTTCTGCGCTTCGACCAGACGCGACGTGAGGCGCACGCGCTCTTCACCCTCGGTCATGAGCTTGGCGTTCACCGCTTCGATTTCCGCAGTGCGTTCCTTCACGCGCTGCTCGAGCGTCGCTTGCTGCCCTCGGGCGTGCGCCGTGGCGGCGACGAGCATCAGCCCCGTCATCACCACCATCGACAGCAGGCCGTCGATCATCAGCAGCGCGGTCTCGCGCGGGAGGGTGGCGAACGGGCCGGCTCCCTCGAGCGTGCCCCAGGTGACCAGGGCGTAGAGAAGAACGGTCTGCGCCGCGACGCCGGGCCCACCGAGTCGCGCGCCGGCCCACACCAGCGGCGGCAACATCGCCCACGCGAGCGGGAGGGTGGTGCCGCCGATCGCGGGAATCGGCCGCGCGAACACGTATTGCGTCACGGCGAGCATCAGCACCACACAGCCGACCCACTCCCACACGCGGCGCGGCGGTGCCGTCCCTTCGCGCAACGCCAGCGGAGCGATCATCAACATGCCCACCGCGTCACCCAGCCACCACGTGAACCAGAACGAGAGCTTGCTCGCGTCGCCGAGCGTGCCGAGCGCCGAGGTCGCCAGCAGGCCGCACGACGCGTTGATCGCGCAGCCGACCATCACGCAGGCGGTGAGCGCGAGGACGAGGCCGGGCCGCGACAGTGCGTCACGACCACACACCGATTCCACCAACGAGCGCGTGACGCGAATGCCGAGCGTCGAGCCGCACGCGATCAAGAAGGCGCCGGCGATCACCGTGGTGAGGGGCGCGCTGCCCGGGAACACGAGCACGTTGCAGATGAACGCGCCGAGCGTGATGCCCGGCCACACGCGATCGCCGGCCCAAAGCAACACCGCCAGACTGATGCCCGCGGGCAGCCACACCGACGTGACGTTCCCCGGCGCAGAGGCAACCTGCATTCCGAGAGTCCCGGTGACGGCGTACGCGACGGCAAGAGCGACGGCGATGACGAAGCTGTGGAACGCCGACTGCGTCTTCAAGCGCGCGAACTCTACTCCGTTGCTTTGACCGCGCGATGTGGTCAAACCCGATTCTCAAATGAACAAAGTCGTCGCTTCGGCCGCCGACGCGGTCAAAGACATTCCCGACAACATCACGCTAATGGCCGGTGGCTTCGGGTTGTGTGGAAACCCGGAGAATCTGATCACCGCCATTCACGCCAAAGGTGTGAAGGGGCTCACCATCATCGCCAACAACTGCGGCACCACCGACCTGGGCCTGGGCGTTCTGCTCAAGAACAAGCAGGTCAAGAAGATGGTGAGCAGCTACGTCGGTGAGAACAAGGAATTCGAGCGCCAGTTCCTCTCGGGCGAGCTGGAAGTCGAGCTCAACCCGCAGGGCACGCTCGCCGAGCGCATTCGCGCGGGCGGGGCGGGCATCGGCGGCTTCTTCGTGCGCACCGGAGTCGGCACCGAGGTCGCGAAGGGCAAGGAAACGCGCGTCATCGACGGCCACGAGTACGTGCTCGAGAAGCCGCTGAAGGCCGACTTCGCGATCGTGCGTGCGTGGAAGGCCGACACGTGGGGCAACCTCGTGTTCCGCAAGACCGCGCGGAACTTTTCCCCGCTGATGTGCATGGCGGCGAAGGTGACGATCGTCGAGGCAGAACACATCGTGCCCGTCGGTGAGCTCGAGCCCGATCAGATTCACGTGCCGTCGGTCTACGTGAAGCGCGTGGTGCAATCGGCAGGACTCAACAAGTGGATCGAGCGCCGCACGGTGCGGAAGAAGGCGAGCTGAACATGGCACTCACGCGTGAACAGATTGCGCAGCGGGTCGCGAAGGAGCTACGCGACGGCTTCTACGTCAACCTCGGCATCGGCCTGCCGACGCTGATCCCCAACTACATTCCCTCGGGCGTCGAGGTGGTGCTGCAGAGCGAGAACGGCATGCTCGGCACCGGCCCGTACCCGTACGAGGGCGAGGAAGACCCCGATCTCATCAACGCCGGCAAGGAGACCGTCACGGCGTTGCCGGGCGCGGCGTACTTCGACTCGGCGGCGTCGTTCGGCATGATCCGCGGCGGCCACATCGATCTCGCGGTGCTCGGCGCGATGGAAGTGAGCGAGCACGGCGATCTCGCGAACTGGATGATTCCCGGGAAGATGGTGAAGGGCATGGGCGGCGCGATGGATCTCGCGGTCGGCGCCAAGCGCGTCATCGTCGCCATGGAGCACGCCACCAAGGACGGCGGGCACAAGATCCTGAAGGCCTGCACGCTGCCGCTGACGAGCAAGAAGTGCGTGCACGCCATCTGCACCGACCTCGCGTGGATGGACGTGACCGCCGAGGGCCTGCTCCTGCGTGAGCTCGCGCCGGGCGAGACGATCGAGTCGGTGCAGAAGCTGACCGGTGCTCCGCTCAAGGCCGCGGGTGATCTCAAGACGATGGCGATCTGATGCCTCGCCGCGCTCCACATGCCGTCGGAGTCGACCCAGCCGGGACGGCCGACGCATGGCAGGCGGCCTGCGACGAGGTGAGCGAGGCCATCTCGAGGCTCGTCGAACGAACGCAGGAACTTGAGGTCGAGTTCGGCGTCAAGGCGCGCAGCCACGAGGCGTGGAACGACTTCGCGGCGTCACTCGATCAGCTCACGCAGGCCAACGACGCGCTATCGCAACAGAACCACCGCTTCATCGCCGACAAGCTGCGCGATCAACTCGAAGCGCAGCGCGGCAAGAAGCGTCGCTGAGCACGGATCGGACTCAGCGCAGCGTGTTGAGCAGCACCACGGCGATCACCACCACGATCAACATCGGCACCGCGGCGCGCTCGTGAAACTGCTTCGGCAAGAGCAGCCGCACGATCGTCCACCCCGCGAGTGACGGGAGCGGCAGCAGGTTGACCGCCACCAACCGCGCCGCGAGCTGCGCACCCGTGATGCGCGGCGCCTCGAGAAACTGTGGGTACCAGAGCGCCCAGTTCGCGAAGATCTCGGGGAGGCGCACCAGCACCGTGAAGCCCGCAAGGAAGTCGTCGAGCCGCGCTCCGCACGCGAAGGTCACCGCGCCGATCAGCAGCCACGGCACGAGTGCGACGAACGCGCCGAGGCGCGGCGGGAAGTCGGCCATGCCGTGGAGCTGCACGTAGCCTCCCGTCGGAAACAGCCCGAACTGCCACTCGACCTCGCCGAACTTCTTCTTGAACACGCGCGGACCCATGCCCAGCGAGACCTGCGTCGGCCGCACGCGCACCGAGCGTGCGATGAGCAACTGCACCGTGATCCACGCCGCGGTGACGAACTGAAACGCGATGAAGGGGAAGAGAACGCTCACGTGCTCGCGCTCAGCAACGAGACGATGAACAGCCCGCTGGTGCAGCTCACCGCCGCGCCCCACAGCACGCTGCGCGGAATGCCCAGGTTGGCGAGGTACGCCGCACCGTGCGCCAGTCGAAACACGAAAAACCCGATCGCCAGCGCGTGCACCCACGTCACGTCGGCACCGGCGAGCTGCGCGCAGATCAACGCCGCGGCGAATGACGGAAACGCCTCGTGCCCGTTGAGCTGCGCAAAGTGCGCGCGCTTGCGCCACCCGGTGAGCTGCTCGAGCGACGCGCGCGCCTCGCGGTTGTCGTAGCCGCTGCCCCACCGCCCGCGCTCGGTGCTCGACGGCAGACCGCTCAGCAGCAGGAAGAAGTACGGCAGCGCGGCGGCGGCGAAGATGCAGGCGATGGTGAAGGTCATGCGTGAGGCAGACGAACACACCTGCGCTCGTTGCGCTTCCTGCGTTGTGGCCTTGGTATAGGCTCCGCCGCCATGAGTGACGACAAGGGTGGCGCACAACCCGTACGCAAGTCCGAGCGGCTCCAGCACGAGCTGCTCGTCGCGTACCGCACGGTCGATGGCTTCATCACCGACTGGGCGGTGAACATCAGCCGCGGCGGCATCTTCATCAACACCCGCACCCCGCTGGCGGTCGGCTCCATCGTGCGCCTCATCGTCTCGCTCCCCGACGCCGCGTTCCCGTTCGATCTCACCGGCCGCGTGATTCGCGTGCATCCGCCCGATCCCAACTCCGACACCATTCCCGGCATGGGCATCGAGTTCGTCGACATCGACGAAGAGAAGAAGAGCCGCCTCGCCCGTTTCGTCGATCGCCTGCGCGCCGAATTGCCGGACGCGGTGATGCCGTCGCCCAAGAAGTGACGTTGAAGCTCGAGCTGGTCATCGAGCGGCTGTCGAAGTCCGGTGACGGCGTGGCCCACCACTCGGGTCGCGCCGTTTTCGTTGCGGGCGCGTTGCCCGGCGAGCGCGTGGTGGTCGAGGTCGATCTCGCCGCGCGCGTGCTCAATGGCGAAGTGCTCGAGACCCTGGCGCTGAGCCCCGAGCGACGCGCACCGATCTGCCCGCTCGCCGACCGCTGCGGCGGCTGCGATTGGATGCATCTGCAGGACGACGCGCAGCTGCGTGAGAAGACGGAGATCGTCGTCTCGACGCTGGAGCACGTCGGTGGTCTCGATCGCGCCGCGTTCGATCTGCTGCCGATGGTGAAGTCGGAACACCCCAACGGCACGCGTCGTCGCGCGGTGCTCCACCCTGCGGGAGCTGGTCTCGGTTTTCATGGCCGTCGTTCGCACGAGCGCATCGAGGTGAAGCAGTGTCCGGCGCTGACGGCTCCGCTGACCGATTTCCCTGGACGACTCGCGACAGCGTTCGGCGCCAACACGCTCAAGGAACTCGACGAAGTGCGCCTGCTCGAGTGCGACGGGCGCGTGGCGGTGAGTCTGCACTTCAAGGCGCAGCTTCGACCGCGTCATCGCGAGCAGGTCGAAGCGCTGATTCGCGATGGAGTGATCGACGGCGCGATCCTCCACCCGGCCGACGGCAAGGGGCAGGCCGAGGTGCTGGGCGACGCGGTGCTCGAGGAAGAAGGCGTGTTGCACCGCCCCGACGGCTTCGCGCAGGCCAACGCCGCCGTGAATCGTCGTCTCGTGCAAGCCGCGGTGGAACACCTCGAGTGTGAGCCGGCCTCGCGCGTGCTCGAGCTGTACTCCGGCAACGGCAACTTTACGTTCCGTCTCGCGCCGGTCGCCGGTCAGATCGTCGCCGTCGAGAGTCATGCGCTCTCGGTGTCGCTCGCGCAGAAGGCGGCGCTCAAGCGCGCGGTGAGCAACGTGCGCTTCGTGCAGGGCGACTCCGAGAAGATCGCCACCGGCTTCGCGCGCGAGCGGGAGCGGTTCGATCGGCTCCTCGTCGACCCGCCTCGCAGCGGAGCACCCGGCGTCGGCGCGTGGGCGTCGTCGCTGCTCGTCTCACGAGTGGTCTACGTCGCCTGTGATCCAGCAAGCCTTGCGCGCGACGCGAAGGACCTGCAGGCGCACGGTTTTCGCCCGCTCGCCGTGCAGCTCTTCGATCTCTTCCCGCAGACGCACCACATCGAAGCCCTGATGGTGTTCACCCGTTGAGCCGCGACGCGTCGTTGACGGTGACGAGCGCGACAGCGACCACCACCGACAACACGACGCCAGCGCCAGCGAGCAGACCGTAGAGAATCACGTGCAGGGCGAAGAGCATGGGGCGGCGTGATGCATCGTCCGCGCCTTCGTGATCTCTGCTGGTTCGTGCTTCGCGGCCGTGCAAGCCGCTGCACGCGTGCGCACTTCGCTGCACGCGGGCTGCCGAACTCACTTGAGCTGATGCCGTCGACGAGCCAGAGCTCAGGCAGTTTCGAGGACTGGCGAGGGCGACGGAGATCAGATCAAGTGAGTTCAGGATAGAAGGGCGCCGTGGAGCAGCGAATCGTCGAGTTCGTCGAGGTCCTTCGCCAGAACGGCCTCAAGGTCGCCATCAGCGAGGCGCAAGACGCGGTGCGCGCCACGGCGGCCGTCGGCGTCGACGAGAAGGAACTCACGCGCGCGACGCTGAAAGCCACCCTCTGCAAGCGCTCGGGCGACGTCGCGGTGTTCGACAAGGCCTTCGACTTCTTCTTCGCGGGCGCGGCGAAGACGCTGGCGGAGATCGAGAAGTCGCTCGCCGATCGCATCAACGAAGAAGGTCTGCTCGAAGGCGACGAGCTGAAGATGATCGTGTGGATGCTGGAGCGCATGGCGGGCCAGATGGCTCCGCTCACGGCCGCGGCGATGGGCGGCAACCGCGGTCAGCTGGCGCAGATCTTCCGCAACGCTTCGTTGCAGCTCGACTACTCGCGCATCCAGAACGCGCTGCAGACCGGCTTCTATTCGCGGCGACTGTTGACCGCTGCGGGCGCGGAAGACATGCGCTCCGACATCGAGAGCATCGGGCGTGAGCTCGCGTCGCGCGGCATCAGCACCCGCGGCGTCGAAGTGGTGTCGCAGTACCTGAGCGGAGCGCTGCGCAAGGTCGAAGACGCGGCGCGCGCCGAGGTGCAGCGGCAGTCGAACGCGCGCCTGCGCAAAGCGAACGCCGGAGTGACCGACAAGGCGCTCCACACCCTCTCGAAGCAGGAGATCGACATCGCGCAGCGCTCGGTGCGCCGTCTCGCCGAGAAGCTCAAGGCGAGGCTCATTCGGCGGCAGCGCAGCAAGAAGAAGGGGCAGCTCAACCCGCGTCGCACGCTGCGGAAGAACCTCACCAGCGGAGGCGTGCCGATGGTGCCGCAGTTCCGCGCGCGCCGACCTCAGCGCCCCGACGTGATCGTGCTGTGTGACGTGAGTGATTCGGTGCGCAACGCGTCGCGGCTGATGTTGTTGTTCACCTGGTCGCTGCAGTCGCTCTTCAACCGCGTGCGCAGCTTCATCTTCGTGTCGGAGCTCGGCGAGGTGACGAAGTACTTCAAGGACGCGAAGCCCGAGGACGCGCTCGAGAAGGCGATGAGCGGAGACATCATCTCGCTCTCGTCGAACTCGAACTACGGCAACGCGCTCGCGGCGTTCGCCAAGAGCTACCTCGGCAGCGTGACGCGCAAGACGACGGTCTTCGTGATTGGTGACGGGCGCAACAACTTCAACGCGCCGCACGTCGCCGCGCTCGAAGACATCAAGCGCAAGGCCAAGCGCGTGATCTGGATCTGCACCGAGCCGAGGGCGAACTGGGGTTTCGGCGACAGCGAGATGACCAACTATTCGCGCGCCGTGTCGCAAGTCGTGACGGTGCTGAACCTGGGCGATCTCGAGAAAATCGCCCCACAGCTCGTGCCTTCGTGACGCGTCGCGCCTGAGCGACAGCACCAAGATCCCCCGACGCGCGCGCACCCGCGTGCTACTTCTCGCGGCATGCGTCCCATCGATCCCAGCCACGAGACGATCGGTTCCGACATTCAGGCGGTGATTCACGCGCTGCGGCACCCGGAGCCGATCATCGGAGCGGAGTGGGTCGCGCGACTGCAGAAGCTCGACCCCAAGGCCTGGTACCCGATCAACACGCTCCTCGAGCTGCTCGACGCGGTGGTCAAGCGCGGCGGCCACGCGTCGCTGTTGCAAGTGGGGCGTCAGCTCTTCCGTGACTCGCATCAGGCGCGCACGGCGCCGACGCTCAAGAGCGCGCACGACGTCGTGTACGGCATCGACGGTTGGTACCACCACGCGAACCGCGGCCAGAACATCGGCGGGTGGGAAGTGCTCAAGTTCGGGCCGGGCATGGCGCATCTGCGCAAGACCACTCCGCACAAGTGCGCGCTCGAAGAGGGCATCTTGCACGAGGCACTGCACATCATCGGAGCCGACTCGCTGATCGTTCAGCCCAAATGTGTCGAGCGCGGTGACGCGGCGTGCGAGTTCGAGTTGCGATCGTCGGTGCGCGATCAGCGCTGGGGTGCGTGATGGCTGCCAGGAAGCCGAAGCCGAAGCCGAAGCCGAAGTCGAAGCCGAAGAAGGCACCTGCCACCGCGCAGAAGCTCCGCAACGCGAAGCTCGCGAAGCACACCTTTCTCGCCGAGATGGTGGGCGACGACTACTTCCCGAAGCACCTCGTGAAGAAGGGGCAGGGACTGTTGCAGGCGCTCGCCGCGCGCATCGAGGCCGAGAAGCCCGAAGGTGAAGCCGTCTACGCGCTGACGCACGCGACCACCGAGGCCTTCAACGATCTGCAGGAAGAGTTCTTCGAGGCCGACAGCGAGATCGAGACCGCCGCCCGCGAGTCGATCGCCGGAGATGTCGGCTTCATTCTCGAGACGCTCGGCTACGACGTCGATCTCGAAGAAGCGATCGCTCCGCGCGATTGGTAGTTCACGCGCCGAGCGCAGGCGTCTCGGTCACCACCACCACGTTGGGGAACAGCTCGCGCACCGCCGTGACCCACTCGGCGTGATGCGCGTCGGGGCGCACGCTCAGCCGCTCCAGATGTCGAAACGCATCGGCGCGCTGCAACAGCACCGGGTACCAGCCGGTCGCGGTCTCTCCGAGCAGATGCAGTGATCTCAGCCCGGCGAGCAAGGGACTCGCCGCGAGCAGCTCGAGCTGCGCCGGCCACAGCGCGCCGGCGATGGTGAGCGTACGCAGCGTCGGCGTCACGACGCCTTCGAGCAGCTCCGGGGGAGGGCGCGTGCCGCCGAACGAGAGCGTGAGGTACAGCGAGTCGAGCATCGGAAACCGCGCCGGGCCCATCAACTGCGTGCGCGGCCACAGCTCGACGCCCAGCGTCTTCAGCGAACTGCTCCGCGCGCCAACCCAGTCGATCTGCGTCAAGCCGAGATGGAGTCGTTCCAGACGCGGCAGTGCTTCGAGCAGCGGCGCGAGCGCGAAGGGCGACTCTTCCTCGACGGCCGAGGTCATCGTCAGCCGCTGCAGCAACACCGGCGCGCTGCGAATCACGGCCTTCACCACCTGCGACGGCGGCTCGTTCACGCGCAGCTCACGCAGCAATCTCCCCACGGGCCTGGTGAGCAGCGCTTCGAGCTCACGCGCGGTCGAGACCGTTCCCGCGCGCGAGATGAAGCCGCGCTCGAAGACCGGCGCCCAGTGGTGAAGGCGTGAGACATCACCGAGCAGCTCGGTGGCATGCGTCGCGACGAAGAGGTGCACCGCGTCGAGGTCGACGTCGGGCGCGAGCCCCATGCGAATCAACTCGCCGTGCGGGTCGCCTTGCTCGCTCAGCGCGTCCGACAACACCGAGAGCGCGCGATCATCTTCGGGGTGCTCGAGGACTGCCTTCCACGCAGCCTCGAGCGGAGTCATGACTGTGGAGTGACCGCCGCGAGCCCCACCATCGAGTCTCGCCGCTGGCCGCCTTTCACGAAGTCCTGAATCGTTCGGGCGATCGCCGCTCCGAGCAGGCCGATCAACGGCAGGTGCTCGCCACCTTCACACGTCGCCTGGCCTGCAACGTCTTCCGCGTCGGGAGCGAACCGCTCGTCCCACCGCACGAGGCCGAACGTGCCGTCGCCGCTCACCGCGGCGTGCAGCAGCGGCACCGACATCTTGCGCGCGTGATCCGAGAGCGTCTTGCGCGACGCCGCATTGTCGAAGCAGTCGACGATCAGGGTGGCGCCTTTGGTGAGCTGCTCGACATTCTCGTTCGTGACGCGAACGCCGAACGACTCGGCCTTCACGCCGTGGAAGTTGAGCAGCTGCAGCTTGAGCGCCTCGGCCTTGTTCTTCCCGACCGACTGCTTCACGTAGGCCTGCGCGAGCAGGTTCTTCGACTCCACGCGATCGAAGTCGAGAAACACCAGGGTCGCGTCGAGGTTGCGGCACAGCACGGCCGCCGTGGAACCGAGCGCTCCCACGCCACAGAAGAGGATGCGGTGGGGAGCGTCGGCCACGTTCAAACTCCCGCGCCGAACGGCACCTTCGGGCGCAGGTAGATGCGCTGCCCACCCTGCAGGCGGTCGACCACGAAGCCGTCGAACGCAGCGTCGGTGAGATGCGGCAGGTTGAGGCCGGGCACGTTGCCGGCGCGCACGACCTCGACCGCGATGCGGCGGATGTCGGCGTCGGAGACCCGCGCGTCGAGCTCCAGCGCGTAGTCAGCAGAGAGGCCGTTGTAGGTGATGTTCAGGGTCGCCATGGATGCACCTCCTCGTTCAGCGGTGCGAGACGCGTGCGCCAACTCGCCCTGACGGTGCTGCGATCAGCCGAGCCCGTCGGCGTTCTTCAAGTCCTTGAGCCGCAGGCCGTTCTTCTTGAGCAGACGGTAGAGCGACTGCATCGAGAGGCCGGTGCGTTCCTCGGCGACCTTGATGTCGTAGCCGCACGACTTCATGACCTCGGCGAAGTAGTGCTTCTCGAAGTCGGCGAGAATTCGAATCTTTCGCCTCGTGGTACGCGAGCTTGGTCGCGACCTCGAGCAGCGACGTGCGATCAGGCCGGTCGGACGGCACGAGCAGCTCGAGCCAGCTGGAGTTGCCGGTCGCCTGCATCAACGCTCCGCGCTCGAGCACGTTGCGCAGCTCACGCACGTTGCCCGGCCAGTCGTACCCCTCGAGCAGCGACAACATCTGAGGCGAGAGATCGATCGGCGTGGTGAGCCCCTTCACGAGGTGCTTCGCCAGCATGGGGATGTCGATCTTGCGTGTGCGCAGCGGCGGCAGTCGAACTCGCGCCACCGCGAGGCGGAAGAACAGTTCCTGGCGGAAGCGCTGCTGCTGCACTTCTTCGGCGAGGTTGCGCGCGGTGGCGGCGATGATGCGCGCGTCGAGCTTCTTGCCGCCCGGCAGTTCTTTGCTCTCGAGAATGCGGAGCAGCTTGGGCTGCACGGCCGCGGGCAGCTCGGCGACTTCGTCGAAGAAGATGATGCCGCCCTGCGACGTGGGGAACACGCCGTCGGGGCCGAAGAGATCGCGATCGGCCGACTGCTCACTCAACATCGCGCAGTCGACGACGCGGAACGGGCCGAAGCGACGCACGGAGTACGCGTGCACCGCACGCGCGGCGAGCTCCTTGCCGGTGCCGGTCTCGCCTTCGATCAGCAGCGTGACGTCTTCGCGAGTCACGCGCCGGAGCTCCGCGAAGATGATGCGCATCGCCTCGGAGATGCCGACCAGATCACCGAACTGCTCGCCGCCGTCGAGCTCGACCTCGGTCTCGCGCGTCTTCTGCTTGATGGTGAGGCGCGTCTTGCCGAGATCGATCTTGTCGCCCGGCTCGACGAAGGCCTGCAGCGTGAGGCGCCCGGCGAGGAAGGTGCCGTTGCGCGAGTTGAGATCGCGCAACACCAGCCCGCGCGGCGTGCGCTCGATCTCGAGGTGCTTGCGGCTGACCGTGTTGTCGCTCAGCACGAGATCGTTGCCCTCGTCGCTGCCGACGCGGATGAGGCCGGACAGCGCGCTGATCGACTTTCCTTTGTCGGGGCCGCCGATGATTTCGACAGTCCATTCGCGAATCTGGACCCGGGTGATGCTGTCTCCGGGGATCGTCACTGACTCCGTCGTCTCGACCATGTCGACGCGAAGTGTAGCCCGACCCGCTCGGAAACCGATCAGGAAGCTCGGCGAGATGTGGGACTCTCGCGCCCGCATGGCCACCCATCCGCTCGCTCCGAACGACATCATCGAGAACGCGAAGTCTGGTCGCTCTTCCTGCCGTGCCTGCCGCAAGAAGATCGACGCGGGCACACCGCGGTACGGCCTGGCGATCGAGAGCTACGACGAGGAGATCGCCCACATCTGGTTTCACCTCGCGTGTGGCGCGAAGGACTCTCGCGGCGGGCGGTTTCAGGTCGTCTTCGACAAGTACAAGGAACAGATCCCCGAGCTCGCGCAGCTCTGGACGCCGAAGGCCGGAGGCGGTGGCGCCGGCGGCACCTCAGCGGGCTCGTACCCGTACATCGAGAAGGCCTCGACGGGCCGCAGCAAGTGTATGACGTGCAACGAGGCGATCGTGAAGGACGACGAGCGTCTCGCGGTCGAGCGCACCGTCGAGGTGAACGGCTTCAGCCGCACCGGTCCCGGGTACATGCACCTCAAGTGCGCGAAGCCCGAAGACGTCGCGGCCGCTCGCGCGAAGCAGGGCGCCAAGCCTGTCGCCGCGGAGCAACCGAAACCGGTCGCGCCTGCCGCCGTGAAGAAAGCGCCGCCTCCCAAAGATCACGAGCTGGGCATCATCCAGAAGCCCGACGACGCGAGCGGCTATCTGGTGTGGGGCGACGCGCTGCAGTCCGAGAACGATCCGCTCGGAGCGCTCATCGCTGCTGCCTCGAGCGGCAAGGCGTCGATGTTCACTTCGACGCTGAAGAAGACTCGCAAGGCCGTGCTCGGAGACGCGATCTGCAAGGCGCTCGACGATCAGGAGCTCGAGCTCGAGTGGCGCTACGGCGTGGTGCACAAGCTGCGCGTCGCCTGTGAAGAGGGCTACCGCGAAGAAGACGCGGCCGAGCGGCTCACGGCGCTGATGACCGACGTGTTCGCGCATCGCGCGTTTCGCTTCGTGCGCGAGATCGAGCTGGGCGTCGATCAGATGTGGTGGCGCAGCACGGACGATCTGTTGCGCATGAGCTGGGCGCTCGAGCCGATCGCGAAGGCGGCGCCTCCGGTGTTGCGTTCGCTCACCCTCGGCACCGAAGACACGGCTTGTCAGATGGGCGGTGTGCACCACGTGCTCGCGGCGTGCCCCCGGCTCGAGAAGCTGGTCATTCACGGCGACGCGGTCTCGTGGAGCTCGCTGCAGGGGCCGGTGCTCACCACCCTCGAGCACCATGGCGATCTCACGGTCGATTCGGTGAAGGCGTTCGCGCAGCTGCCCAGCCTCACCTCGCTCACGCTCGACGTGGTGCGCTCGCACGGAGAGCCGCGGCCGGTCGTCGCCGCGCTCGAGGCCGCGAAGAAGCTCGAGCAGTTCACGCTCAAGAACTACGTGCAGGCCGATGAGTTCCTGTCTCTGTTCGCGAAGTCGCCGGTGCTGAAGACGCTCACGTCACTCACGCTCGACTGCCGCAACATCGGTGGCAACTCGGTCGCGGCGCTGACGGCCAACGCGAAGTCGTTCCCGAAGGGCGCGAAGGTCTCGGTGCTCAACTCGAAGGCCTCGAAGTCGACACTCGACGCGCTGGAGGCTGCGTTGGGTGGGGGCGCACCCGAGAAGAAGAAGAAGCCGAAGAAGTAGCTAAGGGATCACCGCGTCCTGCTCTTTGCCGCCGCGGCCGATCTTCACTTCGACCGGCACTCCCTTGAGTCGCTTGCGAGCGAGCACTTCGGGCAGAGCAGGGGAGCCGTCGATGGAGACGATCACGTCTCCGGCCTGCACGCCCGAGTCTCCGGGAGCGGCGATCACGTAGATGCCCGCCGACGTGCGCGCGACCTTCACCAGCAGCTCTTCGGGCAGCCACGGCGTGAGGAACCGAGCGCGCGCCTGCACCCAGATCTCGCCTTGCAACGCGTCGGTCTGCGCAGCGGCGGCGTCGGGTTGCGCAGCCGTGATCGCCGGAGACAACGCCATCGTCAGCCGCGAGTCGCGCACGCTCGGCAGGTCGGCTTCCCACTTGCGCGCCACGCGAATCGCCTCGCGGGTCATCTCCTCGAGCAAGTGCGTCATGGCCGGAGCGGGATCGAACTCTTCCTCTCCCGTCGGTTTTGCGAACGGGTCGATCACCACCGTCGCCGTGAACTCAGCGAGCACGGCGCGCGATGAGGGATGCAGCAGCTCGACCGTCGCGAGCCAGGTCGTTTCCTGCGTCGCGACTCCGCCCTTGGCGAGGCCCTTGCTGTCTTCGCGTTCTTGCGTCGAATTCGCGACGCGCCGCTCGACCACGGTGCGGATCAACACGGCCTGATCGACCGGAATCGCGGCGCGCGTGATCACCGGCACCGCGGTGTTGCCCAGCCACCCCGGTTCTTCCCATCGGGAGATCTGCACCTCGCCGGGCCCGAAGATCGCGAAGCGATCACCCACGTCGCGCAGCGCCGCGTCGACCTGCCGCTGCCCCAGCTCGAAGCGTCGCCAGCCGGGTGATTCTTCCCCGGTGATGCGCACCGGGGTGATGACGATGGCGCGCACCGAGATCGGCTCGGCCGGCGGCTTGATGTTCTTCGTGATGCCCGAAGCACAGCCGGTGACCAGCACGAGCAGCGGGAGGACTCTCACAAGGCGCCGAAGCGTAGAAAAACTGAGTGCCGGCCTGTTCAGCTTTCCTCTCACGAAGCACGTCCCCGGGAGCTTTCGCTGCCTCGGATCTTGTGTCGGGAGGGCGGCGAACGGGCCGGCACTCACCCTCTGAGTACCATGCCGATCGATCGCCGCCACCTCCCTGATCGTGACATTTGGAGGGCGCTGCAAGCGGTTGAATTTCAAAAGGAAACAGGCGATGAGCGGGGTGTGCGTGAGCTGCTGACACCGGCCCTGGCGGGGGTCAATCCCAAGGCCTACACGGCGCACTTCAAGCGCCTCGAGGGTGACGCACAGCGCCACTATTTGAGCACCCTGACGCCGGCCGAATTGCGCACGCACTTTCGAACGGTCGGTGAGAACGCGACGGTCGGTCTGTTCCTCACGGTGAGTGACGAAGCGGCGAAGTTCGAGGCGATGGTGGCGGGCTCTCCGCTGGGCGAGGCGACGGAAGAACTGAACGCGCTGCAGTCGCGCGCGGTCGCGCTCGGCACCGAGATCGAGGCGAAAGTGGTCAGCGGCATGCTCACCACCACGCTCGGTCGGCTGGAGCGAACCGAAGCGGCGCTGCGAGAGCTGCGCTGGGCGGTGAGCACCGTGATCTTTGCGGGTGACTCGGGCGGAGGCGACATGGCGCCGGTGCTCGGCTGGTCGATGCGCGGCACGATCGCCGACGTCGGCACGTTCTACATGCCGACCGAATCGTTGCGGTGGGACGAGCGCGAGGCGATCGAACCGATTCTGCGAGCCCTCGCGGGTCGACTCGGCGCGACGCTCGACGTGCGCGTCGGCTGATCAGTCTTCGGCGTCGAGCTCGGTGGTCACCAGCACCAGCTTGCCACCGTCGTCACGCGCGCCTCGCCACTCGTGGCCCCGCTCTTCGGTCGAGAACGAATACGAGCGCCCGGTTTGCTGCATCATTCCCAGCGCCGAGAGGACCCGTCGATCACGGCGCGCGGCCGCGTCGACGATGGCCGTGAAGCGATCGTCGGTGTGCTCGATCGACCTGACCTGGGAGAGCAGCCGCGGTGCGTCGGCGAGCGACGCTTCGTGCACGGCGATCATCGCGGGTGGCTTGCTCCCGACGAGCAAACGAAGCCAGCCGCCCTGCGGCGGCGAATGGAACACGTGCCATTCGCCGTTGAGGGCCGGGCAGGTGAGCGAGCTCTCGACGTCGTCGGGCGCTTCGCCGAGCACCAGCGCCTCACCGTAGACGCGGAAGTTGTGTCGGTGCTCCCAACCCTCGGGACCTTGAACGGGGCGCGTCGAGATCGCTTCGGGACCCTGCGGCTCTTCTTCGACGAACGCCGCTTCACCGTCGAAGTGCGTGTGCTCGCGGTGCATGCGTTCGCGCACCTTCGCTTCGGGTTCTCCGAGCGCCGCCGCGAGCTGCGGCAACAGGTTCTGCTCGAGACGCTCGACCATCAGCTTCTGCGCGGGCGTGTGTTGTGCCTCCGCGTACAGCTCACCAAGCGCTCGCGCGACACGAACGGGATCGCCGCTGCGTTCGGCGCGGCCGTATTCGAGCACGCGCACGCCCCAGCTCTGGGTCGACGGGCGGTGCGCTTCCAGCACCAGGTCGACGATCGTCGTGGCTTCAGCCAGCGTCACCCGGTGGTCATTAGCCGAGCTTCGGCATGAACTGCCCGGACGTGTGCAGCTTCATCATGTCGGAGTAGCCACCGATCGACTCTTCACCCACGAAGATCTGCGGCACCGTGCGCTGCCCCGTGAGCTCCACCAACTTCGCGCGCATCGCGTCGTCGTGGGTGACGTCGACCTGCTTGAAGGGCACCTGCTTCTCGGTGAGGAAGCGCTCCGCCTGGCGGCAGTAGGGGCAGTAGTCCGTCGTGTAGATGGTGACGTCTTTCATGCGCCTGACGTAACGCTGCTAAGCACCGCTCGCCATGACCGAACGCGTCGTCGCCTTCTTCTCGAGCGGAGTCCGGGTCGCCGGTCTGCTCCGCCTGCCCGAGGGGCCAGGGCCGTTTCCCGCGGTCGTGATGTGCGCGGGCATGACGCTCACACGCGACGTGTGGCTGCGGCCCAACGCGGAGTGGCTCGTCGCGCGGGGCTACGCCACGTTGAGCTTCGACTACCGCGGCTTCGGCGAGTCGGAAGGCCAGCCGCGCTGCCGGCTCGTGCCGTCGATGCAGCTCGACGACGTGCGCTCGGCGCTCACGTTCCTCGAGACGGTGCCGGAGGTCGACGCGAAGCGGCTCGCGCTGTTCGGCGTCTCGCTCGGCGCGTCGATCGCCGTCGCTACCGCGGGCGTCGACGCGCGCGCGAAGGCCACGGTCGCGGTCGCCGGCCCGATGGATCTCGGCCGCGTGTGGCGTGCGTACGCGGGCTTCGACTCGTTCCGCGCGAAGGTGAACGCCGCCCGGCAGAAGGCGGTGGCGACCAACGAGTTCAGCACCATCAAGCTGTCGCGGCTGCTCGCGAGCGACCCGCAGACGTGCGCGAAGATCGAGCACGACGCTCCGTCGTTTCCGAGCTGGCGGCCGGAGCTGACGTTCGAGTCACTCGCTGACTTGTTCGAGTTCGTCCCGGAGAAGGTGGTCGCGCAGATCGCTCCGCGCGCGGTGATGTTCATCGCTCCGGAGAAGGATCAGCTCATCGCGGGTGAAGAGCTGCCGAGCGCGTTCGCGAAGGCACAGGAGCCGAAACGCTTGCTCGTGCTGCCGGGTCTCGCACACCACGAGATCTACGGGAGCGGTGCGGGCTTCACGCCGACGATGGAAGCGGCCGGCGCGTTCTTCGCGGAACGTCTGTAGTCAGACGCCGCGCACCCACGTCGAATGGAAGCCGATCGGAATTCTCCGCGGCAGACGAACGCGTGAGACGGTGTCGAGCGTGCGCGCGTCGACCACCCAGAACTCGCTCGCGTTTTCGTCGACGCTGGTGATCACGGTCACGATGTAGCCGTCGTCTTCGCCCTTCGAGTCGACGCGCGGCGCGAACGACGGCTCACCGGCGTACCAGCCCTTCGGCGTCTCGACCGCGCGGTGAGTGCCCTTCGCGAGGTCGTACTTGAGCACCGCGTCGAACATCATCGCTTCGCGAGGCGCCATGCGGCCGTGGTAGCTGAACTGCACGCGCTGCCCCTGCATCGCTTCGTTGGTGCGCGGAAATTCGCTCGGCGTGTCGTCGATGGTCTCTTCCTTCACCGAGCCGGTCTCGAGGTTCATCGTCCACCGGCGCAGACGCGGCACCAGCGCGATGGTGTCGAGCATCGGCGTCTTCTCGTCACGCTTCGCGGGAATCGGGTCGTCGATCGCGCACGCCACCAGCACCACGTTGGGCCCGTCTTCGTACGCGTTGACCGTGTGGTACGCGTAGCAGGGCGAGATGGTGAACCACTTCACGTCGCTGCCCTTGCCGTGGCGGGGAATCACTCCCAGGCGTGAGGGCGATTCGCGATCGAACCCGATGCGTCGCTTGCCCGCCGCCAGCGCCGCGGTGTCCCAGCCGAGTGGCAGGTCGAGCAGCACCGTGAAGCGCGGCGTGATGGCGATGTCGTGCGGAATGCGCGGGCCGGCGACGTCGATGGCTTCACACGACTTGAGCTCGCCGGTCTTCGACACCACGCCGTACCGATAGAACGGCGGCTTGAACAACGAGAACTCGAAGAACATGAGCTCGTCGGTGGCCGCGTCGACCTTGGCGTGAGCGGCCATGCCGCGGGGCAGGGCGTTGTTGAAGCGCTCGGGCCCGATGGTCTCGAGTGACGGCAACGACAACGCCGCCGGAGTTCCCGACAGCCACCACAGCGCGAGCAGCTTGCCGTTGTGCCAGACGAGATCGGTGTTCGCGGTGTCCTTCAGCGGCCCCGGAGCGCCCGGTCGCGGCTTCTCGAGAATGCCGGTGAACAGCGCCTGGCCGGCTTGCACTTCGGCGCGCAGGCCGTCGGTCTGAATCCACCGGGAGCGATACGAGGCCGCTCCGTCACGAACCTGGATCGCGTGCACCATGCCGTCGCCGTCGAACCAGTGGTACTTGCCGAGCGGCTCGAAGCGCGGGTTGCCGCTGTTGCGCGCGAAGGTGCCGACGAGATCTTTGGGCAGCTCGCCCTTCATCGGTGCGGCGACTTCATCGGAAACCGGAGTGTGCTCGCGCTGCAGGTACGGGTACTCGCTCATGCGGCGCACTCTGGCAGAAATGAAACGGCCCCCGATCGAAACCGATCGGAGGCCGTCGCACTTCAGAGACTGCGGTGGGGAATTACATCCCCATGCCGCCCATACCGCCCATGCCGCCGCCACCAGGCATCGGAGCCGGGGCTTCTTCCTTCGGCTTCTCAGCGACCATCGCCTCGGTGGTGAGCATCAGCGAGCTGACCGACGCCGCGTTCTGCAGCGCGCACCGCGAGACCTTCGCCGGGTCGATGACGCCGGCCGCGAGCAGGTCTTCGAAGTTACCGGTGCCGGCGTTGAAGCCGAACGCTCCGGTGCCTTCCTTGACCTTGTTCACGATCACCGAGCCCTCGAGACCACCGTTCGCCGAGATCTGGCGGAGCGGCTCCTCGAGCGAGCGACGGATGATGTCGACGCCGAACTTCTCCTCGGCCGAGACGGTCAGGCCGTTGAGCGCGGTGAGCGAGCGGATGAACGCCACGCCGCCGCCGGGGACGATGCCCTCTTCCACGGCCGCGCGGGTCGCGTTGAGCGCGTCCTCGACGCGAGCCTTCTTCTCCTTCATCTCGGTCTCGGTGGCCGCACCGACGTTGATCACCGCCACGCCGCCGACGAGCTTCGCGAGACGCTCCTGGAGCTTCTCCTTGTCGTAGTCGCTGGTGGTCTCTTCGACCTGCGCGCGGATCTGCTTCACGCGGGCCTGGATGTCCTTCTCAGCGCCGACGCCGTCGATGATGGTGGTGTTGTCCTTGTCGACCTTGATGCGCTTCGCGCGGCCGAGATCGTTCAACGTCACGTTCTCGAGCTTGAGGCCGAGATCTTCGGCGATCATCTTGCCGCCGGTGAGGATCGCGATGTCCTCGAGCATCGCCTTGCGGCGATCACCGAAGCCCGGAGCCTTCACCGCGCACACGTTCAGCACGCCGCGGATCTTGTTCACCACGAGCGTCGCGAGCGCCTCGCCCTCGACCTCTTCGGCGACGATGAGCAGGGGCTTGCCGCTGCGGGCAACCTGCTCGAGCACCGGCAACAGGTCCTTCATCGAGCTGACCTTCTTCTCGTAGATCAGGATGAACGGGTCCTGGAGCTCGACTTCCATGCGGTCCGGGTTGGTGACGAAGTACGGCGAGAGGTAGCCGCGGTCGAACTGCATACCCTCGACCACGTCGAGCTCGGTCTCGAGGCCCTTGGCCTCCTCGACCGTGATCACGCCTTCCTTGCCGACCTTGTCCATCGCCTCGGCGATGATGTTGCCGATCGTCGCGTCGCCGTTGGCCGAGATGGTGCCGACCTGAGCGATGTCCTTCTTGCCCTGCGTGGGCTTCGCGAGCTTCTTGATCTCACCGACGATGGCGGTGACGGCCTTGTCGATGCCGCGCTTGATCTCCATCGGGTTGTGACCGGCGGCGACGAGCTTGGCGCCCTCGCGGTAGATCGCCTGCGCGAGCACGGTGGCCGTGGTGGTGCCATCGCCCGCGGTGTCGGAGGTCTTCGACGCGACTTCCTTCACCATCTGCGCGCCCATGTTCTCGAACTTGTTCTCGAGCTCGATCTCCTTGGCGACGGTGACGCCGTCCTTGGTGATCGTCGGCGAGCCGAAGCTCTTCTCGATGACGACGTTGCGGCCCTTGGGCCCGAGGGTGACCTTCACCGCGTCGGCGAGGGTGTTGACGCCACGGAGGATCGCGTCGCGCGCGCGGGTGTCGAAGATGATGTCTTTGGCGGACATTGTTTGAGTTCTCTTTCTTGAGTGGGGAAGGGGGGATTACTTCTCGATCACGCCGAGCACGTCCTCTTCGCGGAGGATCAGGTGCTCATCGCCGTCGATCTTGATCTCGGTGCCCGAGTACTTGCTGAAGAGGATGGTGTCGCCGGCCTTGATGTCCATCGGGCGAACCTTGCCGTCCTCGAGGATCTTGCCGTTACCGACGGCGACGACCTTGGCCTCCAACGGCTTTTCCTTGGCCGAGTCGGGAATGATGATGCCGCCCTTGGTCTTGGTGTCTTCCGCGATGCGCTTGACGATCAGGCGGTCGTGCAGGGGACGAATCTTCATGATGTCTCTCCGGGGTATGGGTGTTGTGAAACCACGTCGGTTGGCACTCCCGATGTGCGAGTGCCAGAGCCGATGGCGCCGTCGATATAACCGTGCGCCCTCGACCGTCAAGGCACGACTTGGCAGTTGTCGGGGCTGAGTGCCAGCGCGGCGGCGAGTGTCGATTTGGCGCTCGAATGTCGCGAGTGCCAGTCCAAGCGGCTGAAATGCCTGAGGGATTTTTGTCCGCCGCGAATCGTGTCGATACGATCAGTGTATGAGTCAGCTCGTTCTCGCCGGGTCGTTGAAGGACTTCTTTCGCATGGTGGTGGGCGAGGTGGTGAAGCGGCAGAAGGTCACCATCGAAGAGGTCACCGAGTTCTACGTGGTGAACCTGCTGTCCGATTACGCGCAGGCCGAGAAGCTCTTCACGCAGGAAAACGAGGGCAAGCGCGAGGCCGAGCCGCTGGCGTTGCTGTACCACCGCGCGCTGCAGCAGGAACGCGAGGAGAAGATTCGCACGCTGCGCCGGCTGGGCGACGTGTCGCTCTACACCGCGGGGTACTTCAACAGCTCGCTGCAGGATCGCGCGGTGGGCGCCGACTACTACGTGCAGATGGGTCGCAACGCGTACAGCGCGCTCGCTGATCTCTCGGCGTCGAGCTCGTTCTCGGGCGTGTACCAGGAGCTCTGCCAGAAGTTCTCGTCGATCGTCGAAGTGCTCGAGGAGATCTCGGCGCGCGGCATGGCGGCGACCGGCCCGCAGGGGCAGCTGCAGGTGTTCGAGTCGTGGTCGCGCAGCGGCAATGGTCGGCTGGAGCAGGTGCTGATCGACGCGGGGATGTTGCCTCCGAAGAAGCTGCTCTCGAACTGAGTCTCCTCCCAGCCGTCGCCCCCAGGGGCTTTGATTGCTCGATTCCATCCAGGAACACCTCGAGAACATCTACGGCATCCGGTGCGAGTACCGGGCGCGCGATTTTCTCGTGACGGATCCCGAAGCCGCTCGGCAGCTCGGCGGCTCGGCGCGCGCGCGTGAGGAATTGTTGGTGAGCGAAGGCTCTGAGGGGCTCGAGCTCGCGCTGTATCTCGACCCCGAGCTTCTCTCGCGGGTGAGCGCGGCGCGCGGCCCGCTCGACGGTGACCTCGGCGACTTCTGCGAGGTGGCCGAAGGTGTGTCGCACTTCTTGTACGTGGCGCAGGCGGCCGAACTGAATCGCTCTGTGTCCTTGCTCGAGCTCGAAGCGCAGGCTGAAGTAGACAAGTTCGCGATCTGCACCTTGCTTGGGTGGAGTCAGCACGTGGGCCGTTGGGCCGGGACCCTCGTGAAGCGCCTGTTCGAGCAGGTGCAGTTTCGCGGACACCTCGATGCGGCAGAGCAGTGGCGGTACTCGGAAGCCAATCGACTCGGCAAACGGTACGCGTCGCGGTTGTTGCCGTTGGTTCAGAGTGCGCGGCTCGAGAAGTTGCTGAGCGAGCTGCGCCACGCGTACCGCCTCGGTGCCGAAGCGAAGCTCGCTTACTTCGCGCGCTGACGACGACGCACGAGCGCGAGCACTGCCAACAGCGTCGGCATGGCGATGGTCGCGTCGCACGCCTGCGACTTCATCATCGGAGCGGGAGTCGGCGGCGGCGGTGGCGGCTCGCTCTCGAACGCATCGACCGAGGTGGTGACCTGGTGGCCGTTGCCGCTCACGGTGACGCTGGGCGAGCCGGCGTCGAAGATGGCGCGCACCATGCGCACGTCGCGGCGCATGCGAAGCGAGGAGCGGAAGGTCGTGTAGTCGATCGCTTCGCCGTTCTCGATCGTCCACGTGATCGGAGGCTCGAAGAACACGCCGCCGTCGGGTCGTCGCACGATCGCGCGGAGAATGGCGTCTCTGCCGAGGCTGATCTGCGCCACCTCGATCGACGCGATCTCGTCCTCGCCCGCGACTCGAATCGGCCACGACGTGGGGAGACCGCCGTCCGCTCGCATGATGGTGGTGATCGCCGTGGTGCCCACCGCTGAGGAATGAATGTCGAGCATGCGCCCGTCGATCTGCGCGCTGATCGCTTCGACACCGCCGTCGGTCGACACCCGGAAGCCTGCCCGCGAAGCGACGAAGCCTGCGTTGGGCGCGGTGAGGGCGATGTCGAGGTAGAGGCCGGCGTCCGCTCCGATCACGATCTCGCTGCCGACTTCGGGAAATGGGTCGGGCCCGCCGTCGGTGCGCAGGTGCTCCCACAGCGGCCGGCTCACGTTGAGCGGCTCGTAGAGGGCGATTCCTGTCGGCTCGAGCACGCGCACCGTGAAGCGATCGACCGTCGGCGCAGTGATGACGGTCGCGGCGCCGGGCGCGACCGCGGTGGCTTCGGACGACACGTTGCCGATCAGGCCGTCGCCGACGATGCGCGTGCTGCTGTACGGCGTGACGCAACTGAAGAGGCAATTCGACGCCTGCTCCACTCGGAAGGACTCGCCGACCGCGACCTTTTGCGCGGGAGTCCAGGGCACCGAAGGTCGGCTGAGGGTCGAGTTGAAGGAATAGATGCCCGCTTCACCTTTGAAGTCGGGACTGCATGCACTGCCACACACCAGGATCGCCGCCGCCGCCAGAGCAGTTCGCATGCGGCGCGACGAAGCACGGGTGGTGCCAAGGCTTCTTCCGAGCGAGCCGAGCGCGTGCAGATTCGATCGAGGGCTCGCTTCCTGACGTCGATGTCGCGGCGTTTCTCGCGAGTGTGCAGGAATGTGCACGCTTTCCCGCAACTCCAACGCGGAGTCGGTGTTGATTGCGGCGTGCGAATTTCCGGGCTGATTTTCGTGGCGATGTTGGCGGGCTGCGCGGCGAACCCCGGCGTCGATGGAGGGACCGGCGGCGGTGACGCGACGGGCGGCGGCGCCACAGGTGGCGGCGCCACGGGTGGCGGCAGCGCGCCAGGCGGTGGCGCTGCGGGTGGTGGTTCTGCGACGGGTGGCGGCGCGACGGGTGGCGGCGCGACGGGTGGTGGCGGTGCGACGGTCGTCGATGCCGGACTCGCAGAGGGTGAGCACACCGGCCTTCAGGTCCCGGGCTTCTCGAGCCGTGACTACGACTTGGTCGTTCCGGCCGTCGACGGTGGCGCACACCCGGCCGTGATCTTGATTCACGGCGGCGGCGGCAACCGAAACGTCGCGCGCCGCACCACGTGCCCCAACGCAGACACGACTTCACCGCAGTGCTTCGTGGCCATGGCCGTCGCTCGCGGTTTCTACGTGATCATTCCCGACGGCACCGGAGCCGTTCTTCGCACCTGGAACTCCGGCGGCGGCAGCAACGGCTGGCAATGCGTGTCGGGCCCCGCGTGCACGAACATGGTCAACGAGCAGCAGTACTTCTCGAACCTCCTCACCGAGGTCGGGGCGCTCGTCCCGCTCGAGCCGAATCGCGTCTACGCCGCGGGCTTGTCGAACGGCGGCTCGATGTCGGAGCGGCTCGCGTGTCAGTTCCCCGAGGTCGCGGGCATCGCGTCGATCGGCTCAGGCAATCAATGGTCGACCACCAATGCGTGCACGCGCTCGGCATCGGTGATCGAAATTCACGGAACGGCTGACCCGTGCTGGAACTGGGACGGTGGCCCCGCGAGCTGTGCCGACCCCAACCCGGGCTCGAAGATCTCGGTGCCCGACACGCTCGCGGTGTGGAGTCGCAACAACGGGTGCGACGGCGGCGAGGCCATCACCACGATTCCCGACTCGATGAACGACGGCACCACCACGCTGCACCACGTGTATTCCTGCGGCTCGGCGGCCCTCGAGTTGTATGAAGTGCTCGATGGTGGTCACACTTGGCCTGGCGGCGCGAGTTCAGGGAATGGTGCGACGGCGACTGACTGGAGCGCCAACGAGGTCATCCTCGAGTTCTTCTCGACGCATTGAGATCGCCGCGCTCGCGGTGCTCATTTCGGCGTGTTCTGCGGTTCGGCCCCTATCCCCGACCCTCTCTCCTGCGGGGGAGAGGGAGGTTTCGATTCCGGTTCAGCATCCGCCGCTGCCCGGGTTGCGGCTGCCGGCGAACGTGGTGCCGACGTCGTACGAGCTGCACGCGCGCATCGTGCCCGGCGAAGACTCGTTCCTGCTGAAGACGAAGATCTTCGTGCGCGTCGCTGGCCGCACCGATCGCATCTGGCTCCACGGCGACGGCGTCGAGGTGAACTCGGCGAAGGTGAACGGCAAGACCGTCGATTCCCGTCCAGAAGGATCGAACCACGTCGCGCTCGAGCTGCCCGAGCCCATTGGTCCCGGTTACGCGATCATCGAGCTCGAGACGCGCGCGCCGATCTCGCCGATCGAAGAGGCGGGGCTGATCTCCGGAACCTTCGATGGCCGCACCTACGTGAACAGCAACTTCGAGCCGACCGGAGCGCGCAAGGCCTTCGTGTTGTTCGACGAACCGGGCTTCAAGGTTCCTTGGCAGGTGACGCTCACCGTGCCGCTCGATCAGGTCGCGCTGAGCAACACCGCGCCCGAGAGTGAGACGGTCGACGGCGGCATGAAGACCGTTCGCTTCGCGCGCACCACTCCGCTGCCGAGCTACCTCGTGGCGTTCGCCGTCGGCCCGTACGATCTGCTCGACGCGGGGCGCGCGGGCTCACGGCAAATTCCGGTGCGCATCGCCGTGCCGCGCGGAACGGGAGCGCGCGCCCAGCTCGCGGTCGACACCACGAAGGAAGCGATCGAAAGGCTCGAGGCGTGGTTCGGCAGCCCGATGCCATACGACCGCGTCGATCTGGTGGTGATTCAGAGCGCGGCCTTCGGCGGCGCGATGGAAAACCCGGGCCACATCACCTTCGCGTCGAACCTGCTGCTTGCTCCCCGCGTCGCAGATTCGATCTCACGGCGTCGCGCGTTTCTCTCGACTTCGATTCACGAGCTCGCGCACCAGTGGTTCGGCAACCTCGTCACCGCCGCGTGGTGGGACGATCTGTGGCTCAACGAAGCGTTCGCCGACTTCGTGGCGTCGGAAGTGCTCGCCGAGTGGAAGCCCGACTGGCGCGAAGACATGGAACGCATCGCGGTGCGCGACGGCGCGATGAATCAGGACATCACCAGCGCCGCGCGGCGAATTCGCGAGCCGATTCAAAGCAACGACGACATCGCCAACGCCTTCGACAGCATCACGTACAGCAAAGGCGCGTCGGTGCTGTTCATGTTCGAGCACTGGCTCGGCAGTGATGTGTTTCGTCGTGGCGTGCGCTCGTATCTGTCGAAGCACGCGCAGCGCAACGCGACGCTCGACGACTTCCTCGCCGCCATCAACGAGGCCGCAGGCCGTGACGTGAGCGCGCCCTTCAAGAGCTTCCTCGAGCAGCCAGGCGTGCCGGTGATCTCCAGCGTCCTGAAGTGCGAGGGCGGGGCGGCGAAGGTCGAGCTGACGCAGTCGCGCTACTCGCCGCTCGGCTCGTCACTGCCCGCGCAGACCTGGCAGCTCCCGGTCTGCATGCGTTGGAACGGAGGGCGACAGTGTTCGCTGCTCACGACTCCGAGCGCGACGTTCGACCTTCCCGGTGCGTGCCCGAAGTGGCTCGCGATGAACGAGGGTATGTACGGGTACTACCGGACCACTCCGGTCGTTTCGAATGCCGAGCTCGCCGTCGGAGAGCGGCTCGGCGCGGCGCTCGATCTGTCGGCGCTCGTGCAGCGGGGAGACGCGACGATCGATCAAGAGCTCGCGCTGGTGCCTGCCGAAGTCGCGAGCGGAGATCGCTATTTGATCGAGACCGCCGCCAACAGCGTCGAGTCGCTCGGCCCGCTGCTGAAGGGAAAGCCGCGCGCGGCTCTCGCTGCGTTCGCGCAGAAGCAGTTCGCGGCGAAGTGGAAGGAAGTGGGGCTCACGCCGCGCGAAGGAGAGCCCGATGAGGTGCGCCTGATGCGCCCGCGCTTGCTCTCGACACTCGCCGTTGCGGGACAGGACAAGAAGCTGCAGGCGGAGTCGCTCAAGCTGATGCGGCAGTGGTTGAAGAAGCGTGATCTGTTGAGTTCGGAATTGCTGAACGCGGTGCAGCGCTCGGCGGCGCTCACGAACGATCGCGCGCTGTACGAAGACCTCTTCGCGGCGTTCAAGGTCGAGGAAGATCAGCAGCAACGCTCGAAGCTGATCGGCGCGATGGCGAGGTTCACCGCGCCGGCGCTGGCGAAGCGATCGCTCGGGTTGATCCTCGGTGAGGACTACGACACGCGCGATCTCGTGCAGGTCGCGTTCTCGTTGAGCGGTCACGACGAGACGCGCGATCTGGTCTTCGAGTGGCTGCAGAAGAACTACGAGAAGTTGGTGATGCGGCTCCCCGAGGGGTGGGACGCGAACCTCGTCTATCTCGCGACCGGGTTCTGTTCGCAGGAACGGAAGGAAGAGGTCATCAAGTTCTTCGAGCCGCGCACCAAGAAGGCGATCGGCGGGCCGCGTGAGTTCGCGACCGCGATGGAGAGCTACGATCAGTGCATCGCGTGGCGTGCGCGGCAGTTGCCGGGAGCGATCAAGTTTCTCGAGTCGCAGCGCTGAGCTTCACGTCTCGGAACGCTTCTCGACGTGTGGGCCGTCGAGGCAGAGCGCGTAGACGATCTCGTGCTGCGCGGCGTGCCAGGAGTCGTCGGTCCAATACGCCTCGACTTCAGCCGCCGGAGCACCGCAGCTGCAGGTGGTGACGCTCAAGGCGTCGTTCCAGGTGCGCAGCTCGTGGGGGACCGAGCGTTTGCCGCCGAGCGCTGCATCGGCGAGATCGAGCCAGTTCCAGAACGCGCGGTTCTGCGGGTCGGTCAGCGACAGCGTTTCAATTCGGCCGATCGCGGTGACCACGTCGGGCTGCTCGATTCCCCGAATGGGATCAGGCAGCGGAGCAATCGCGTTCTGCAGTCGCGCGAGCAGCTCCGGTGCAGGTGGTCCGCCGTCGCCGGGCGTCGAGAACTCGAGCTGCAGCGGTCCATCACGCAGCACGATCGGAGTGCGACCTGCGATCGGCGCTCGCTGCATCACCAGACCTCGGGTCTCGAACTCGTCGAGCACCACTTCGAGTGCGCTGGTGTCCTTGAGACGGGCTTCGAAGGCTACGAGCGCTTCGGCGCGCCGCTCGAAGACGTTGATCACGAAGCGACGCGACCAGAACGACGCCGTGAAGGTCAGCGAACAGCGCGAGAGCTGGGGAGCGATCGTCCAGCCCATGGCTCAGTTCTCGAACAGCGTCACGACGTGCGGCTCGGCGAGACACACCGAGTGCAATGCGTCGTGTTGCGTCGCGTCCCAGTCGCGACCGGTCCAGCCTTCGTCGATCTCCAACGCAGCGCCTCCGCACACGGCGCACGACCGTGACTCGTACCCGCCGTCCTTCGCGCGCTTGATGCGCACGTACGGTCGTCCTCCGAGCGCCTGGTTGACCAGCTCGAGCCATCGCCTGAGCCGAAGGTGCGCTGGCTCGCGTTTGGCCTGCGCCTCGAATCGTTCGATGGCGCCGAGCAGGAGCGCGTCGTCTGCGCGTTGCGTTCCCTGCGCGCCGCCCAGCAGTTCGTGCTGCAGCCGAGCGAAGAACTCGTAGGCCAGCGGGCCGAGCTCTCGCGGCCTGCAGGAATATTCGACGCGAAGGGTGGCGCGCCGCGTGAAGCTGCCGTTGTCGAGGTTGACGCTCGCGACGCCGGGAATCGGTTCGCGTTGCAACTTCAACCCGCGCGCCTCGAACTCATCGAGGAGCACCTCGAGCGCCGGCGTGAGCTTCTTCAGGCGCGCGCGCAGCGCCTTCTCGTCTCGCTCGGAAAATTCGGGAGCCTCCTGCGACGCGAACAGTGAGCCCGAACCGCTGGACCAACCAGGAACGTCGACGGTCAGCGTGCAGCGGCTCAGCGAGAGGGTGATCGACTCGAGGCTCATCCCGGAGCGGGTGGCGGCGGAACGAAGGCGGGGCGTTCACCGGTGCGCGACGCGGCGATCTCTTCGACGCGCGCCGAGAGCGCGAGGTCGGCGTGCAGCGCCTGCAGGAACACTTCTCGACCGAGCACCAGCACCAGCGTGTCGGTGGTGGTGCGAACCGTCGCGGTGCGGGGCACGTTGCGCAGCAGCGCGATCTCGCCGAACACGTCGCCGTCTTTGAGCGACACCAGCTTCTTGCCCTCACCCGAGAGCACGTCGACCGCGCCCTTGGCGATGAGGAAGAACTCGTCGCCGGTTTCTCCGAAGGTGACGACGTTGGTGTTGGCCGACAGGGAGCGCGGCACGAACTTGCTCGCCAGCGACGACAAGCGCTCGGGAGGCAGTTCCTTGAACAGCTTGCTCTTGCCGATGGCGCTGGCGGCGCGCAGCACGGCGGCGAAATCGACTCCGCCGACGGTGGCCACCACCTTCTCGAACGCCTCACTTGCGAGCTCGATCACCACCGTCTCGGTCACCGCGCGAACCGTCGCGGTACGCACGCCGTCTTTCAGCATCGCGGTCTCGCCGAAACAGTCACCGGAACCCAGGCGCGCCACGACGCGCGGACGTTGGGTGGCCTCTCCGCGAATCACGGTGACCGTGCCGCGACGAATCGAACAGAACGTGTTTCCGGGAGCGCCTTCTTCGACGATCTTCTCGCCCGCGCCGTAGGTGACCTCGCGCGAGTGCGAGGCGATCTTCGCGAGATCGCCGTCGCTCAACTTCGAGAACAGGGGAATCGAGCGGAACGCCGCGAGCTCGGCTGCGCCACCCGCAGTCTTGCCGCCCGTCTCTCGTGGCCAGAAGAACTCGAACGCCGACTCGATGAACTGGAAGGCCGCGAGCACCAGGGGCAGCGGGCAGATCGCGAAGAGTGCCATCGCTCCTGCGCCGGCGAGGTACTGCATGTTGCCGGTGACGGTGCCGCCCAGCTCGATGAGCCGCATCGCGGTGCTCAGGCCGAGGCCGAAGATCATGAGGAAGATCGCGACCAACCAGAAACCGCCGAGCACTCCGGCGAAGACGAGGAAGCCGCCCCACCGCTTGATGCTGAAGGTGAAGACCGCTTTCAACAGCGGAACGCCGACGAAGGTGCGCAGCTGATCGCGCACCATCTGCTGACCCGACGCCGTGGCGAGGATCGATTCGAGCGACGACTGCACCAGCGGGCAGAGATCGAACAGCAGCACCAGCGCGGCGCCGGCCCACAGCCCTGGGAAGGGCGCGAGCATCACCAGTGCTGAAACCGCACCGAGAATCGCTCCGAAGTGCACGGCGATGCGGCCCTTGCGGTTGAGCAGCACGACCTGGCCCGTGTCGGGCGCGAAGAACCACATGATGCCGAGGATGGTGATGAGCTGCGTGCGCTGCGGAGCGGCTCCGGCGACGGCGCACACCGCGGCCTTCATGCGATCGCGAATGGTCAGCGCGATCATCACGCCCGGGTAGAAGAGCAGCACGTCCATCGGGTCGAGCTTCAGGTGCGGCAACATCACGTACGAGTAGATGGCGAGCACGGGCCACAGCAGCAGCTCGAGCGCGCGAATCGGCGTCGGCAGCCACATCTTCCAGCGCAGGCGCGGTGTCGGCGCGAGCAGATCGATCCACGTGCTGCGATCGACCATGTTGAGCCGTTCGAGGTTGTTCGGCGGGTGCATCAACAGCCCCGCGTCGACGAGGCCCCACATCAGCTCGTCGATCGCCGCGAAGGGCACGAAGCCGTGGCGGCTCATGTACTCGGCGGAGATCTCGAGGAGCGAACGCTTGCCGTCGAACAGGGCGATCAGGTTGGCCTGTTCGGGCGTGGTCTCGAAGCTGTGCCCCGTCGCGGCGTCGTAGATGCCTTCGGTTCCATCGGAGCGCTTACGCACTTCGGCGCTGGGGAGCAGACACGGCCGTATCTGATCGAGCATCGACCGGGAGCGTAGACTAGAAACTCGTTGTGGTTGCGACGCGTGAGTACTCAGCCGGAGGCGTCGTTCTGCGCTCCGTTGACGGCCGCGCCGAAGTGGCGGTGATCAAGCCCGCTGGTCGCAACGTGATGGCGCTCCCCAAGGGGCACATCGAACGTGGGGAAACGTCGCAGCAGACCGCAGAGCGCGAGATTCGTGAGGAGACGGGGCTCGTCGTCAGCTGCATCAAGAAGCTCGGCGACGTGAAGTACGTGTACCGCTTCAAGGGCAAGACGATCTTCAAGTGCGTCAGCTTCTACGTGTTCCGGTGGGAATCGGGAGACATCGATCAGATCTCCGCCGCGATGCGCAAGGAGGTCGACGTCGCGAAGTGGGTGTCGCTCGAGGAAGCGGTCGCGAAGCTGAGCTACCCCGGTGAGCGCGAGATGGCGGGGCGGGTGCTCGACGAGCTGATCAGCGAGACGATCTCACCGTCGTGATCGCTCCGCCGCCGTTCCCCACTTCGCTCGAGCAGCTCGCGGCGTGGCAGGTGTGGGCCGATCAACGCATCGAAGCCGGCGACAAGTTGGGCGCGCTCATTTCGGCCGACCTCGCGCTGGGCACCAACCCGTCAGCCGAGCGACTCGTCGCGTTTCGTCACTTCGCCCGGTCCGTGCTGCGGATTCCGCGCGTCTTCGAGGGTGTGTGGTTTCTCGGGCACGTGCGCCATCTGGCGGTGAAGGTGCGCGGCGGGGCACGACTGGTCAGGGGCGCCCGACCGGTGATCGACGGTGGCGAGCTGCTCACCCTTCGCGACACGTTATCGACCGCGGCGCTGGCCAACCTCGAGTCGCTCGAGCTGACCGTGCGGCCTGACGGGCTCTCACGTCGCTGGCGGGAAGCGGCGGCGCGGCTGCCGCCCACCTGTCGAACCCTGGTGCTGCACGCCGATACCTACGCTTCGGGAGACGCCGAGCTGCTGCTCTCGCGCCTTCCAGCAAGCCTGGTGCGGCTTCGTCTCGTGCCCGGGTGGATGCCGGTTCTCGAGGAGTTCGTGAGCGATCGCCTCGAGGTCCTCGATCTGCGCAGCGTGCGGCTGACGGAGTCGCGCGCGAAGCAGCTCGCTTCGTTCATGCACGCGACGCGTCGAGTGCGGCTGGTGTTGGGAGACGTGTCGACCGCACTCGAGGACCTGGGCCCACGCATCAGCGTCGGTGAGCCGGGCGATGCGCGCCTGATCGATGATTCGAGCGGCTCGATTCGGCTGCTGGAACGCTCGCCGGGCTGGGCGCTGCAGCGTCGCTTTGGCGTGATCTCAGCGCTCGCGCAGCTCGAGCGAAGGGTCCCCGAGATCTGGGGTGTCGGGACCAACGCGCAAGCGATCGGGTGGGCAGGTGACACTTTCACCCGGCATGTGGATGGCTCGTGGTCGGTGCGGCAGCGCCCGACCGCTCACGAGTCATTTCCCGCGGTGTTGGTGGATGGAGCTCCGCCGGCGGAACAGATCGTTCCGCTCGCGAACGGAGCTCGCGTCGTCATCGAAGGAAAGGCGTGGCGGTTCAGCTCTGCGCAGCGGGCTGGTTGAACTTGCCCATCAGCGCTTCGCGCACGTCGCGATCGAACTTCACGCGGCCGGTGGCGATCTCACGGATGGCGAGCACGCAGGGCTTGTTCTTCGAGTGCTCCACGAGGGGACGGGCGCCGGCCATCAGCTGACGGGCGCGCTTGCTCGCGAGCAGAACGAGAGCGAAGCGGTTGTCGACGTGGGGAAGGGCGTCTTCGACGGTTACGCGTGCCATGGGTCGGGTCTCCTAAGGGACACAAGGGGTTGCGTCAAGGCTCAGCCCCCAAACTGTTTGGCGACCCACGTCGAGACCCGGTCGACCATGCGGGCTCGCTCGGCGGGGATCAAATAGGTGTGGTCGGCCTCGCGGCGCAGCTCGACGTCGACGCGCCCGCGGAAGTCGGTGGGCAGCATCTCGAAGAACTGCTCGGCGTAGTTGAAATAGAGCCACACGCCGCCGGAGAAGATGAACGAGACCTTCGTGCCGCGGGCGAGCATGGCCTCGAGATCGGCGCAGAACTTCGCGGGTTCGGGGTAGTCGCGAACGTAGATCTCGTCGGCCTCTCCGACTTCCTTCACGCCGAAGCTCGGGAGCCGTCGGCGAATGGTGCGCGAGATGCCTCCGACGGTGAGGAAACGGCCGAGGTGGCGGTTCAACTTCGAGCGCTGGGTCTCGTACGTGTAGCCGTCGAGGAAGACGGCGGCGGCGACCCGGTGATCGACGGTCGAGACGCGATGCACCGGGTCCACTCCGGAGCACATGCCGATCAACACGAAGCGTTCGAAGCCGCGCTTCTTCTGCAAGAAGTCGAGCGCCTCCTGCAGATCGATCGCGGCGCGCTCGATGTCGCCTTCACCGCCGCGCCGCGGGAGCGAATCACCGAGCCCGTTGAGATCGAAACGGAGCGTGGTGAAGCCGAGCTGCGCGAGCGAGCGCGAGAGATCGACCCACACGCGCTGCGGGCCCATGCGGGGGTTGAGGCCGACGTTGCTCACCACGATCGCCGGAGCTCCAGCGCGCACGCGCTCGGGAGCGGGCTCGGTGAGGATCCCCATGAGGATCTGCTCGGTGCCGAAGGTGAAGACGCGTTCCTTCACTTGAGCACCTGCGCGATTTGTTCGAGCGCCTCGTTGCCCAGCAGCGCGCCGGCCTTCTTCGCTTCGGCGCCCGCCGCGTCGACGTAGTGCCAGCTCGTCGTCTGGTGGTGTCGATCGAGGTGGCGCTGCAGGCGATCGAGATGCGCGCTGCGCTCACTGGCGACGATCGCGGTCTTCGCCGCCCAGATCGGAACGTCGGTGAGCTCGAGCGCCTGCCACTCGGCGAGCAGCGCGTCGGTCATCACGAAGCCCAGCACGATCGACGGGTCTTCTTTCGGTGGGCGCGAGAGATCGCGGTACTGCTGGCGTTCGAGCAGTCGCAGGCGCTCGAGCCAGTTGGCGGCGGACACCACGGGTTCCCACAGCACGAGCTTCTCGAGGCTCAAGCCCTCGCTCGCCGCGCGCGCGAGCAGCAGGGCTCCGAAGCGGAAGCCGACGGCGCTCACCTTGCGAAGGCCGGTGAGGTCTTTGAGCTCCTTCGTCGCGCGGCGGATGTCTTCGATCCACATCGCGGGAGAGGTGTTCTCGAGCTCTCCGCTGGAGTCGCCGGTGCCGCGGTAGTCGAAGCGCAGCACGTCGAAGCCGGCCTTGCTGAGCAGCTCGGCGAGCTTGCGAAAGGCCCAGTGCGTGCGCGCCGTCTCTTGCGGCGCGGGCGGGCACAGCACGACGCCATGACTCTTCGACGCGCCACGCGCGGGGTGGTGAATACCGAGCAGCTGTTCCCCGGGCGGCCCGAAGAAGCTGGGGTTCATTTATCGAGGCCCTTCTTCAACCGCGACAAGACGCCGCCGACCAGCGAGCTGACGAGACCTCTCTCTTCCTTCGGCGGCGCAGGAGGCGGCGGGGGAGGTGCCTTCGGCGGAGGCGGCTTGTTGCCCGGCAGCGCGGCGGCGACCTGCTCGAGCGTGTTGAGCAGCAGCATGCGCGGGCTCAATCGCGTTCCGGTCTTCGCCTCGAGTTGAGAGAGGACGGAGAGCGACAACAACGAGTGGCCACCCAGGTTGAAGAAGTTGTCGTGCAGACCGACCTTCTCGACCTTGAGCGCGACCTTCCAGATCTCGGCGACGAGCTTCTCGGAGTCATTGCGCGGCGGCACGTAGTCGTCCGCGTCGCGCGCGAGCGCGGTCGGAGGCGGCAGCGCGCGACGATCGATCTTGCCGTTCGGCGTGAGCGGCAGCGCCTCGAGCGTCATGAAGTGCTGAGGAATCATGTAGTCCGGCAAGCGCGCACGCAGGTGCTTGCGGAGCTCGTTCTCGTTCGCCTCTTCGCCGCTCTTGTTGATCAAGTAGCCGACGAGGCGCTGATCGCCCGGCTTGTCTTCGCGCACGATCACCACGGCCTGCTTGATCGTCGCGTGCTCGGCGAGCGCCGATTCGATCTCGCCCAGTTCGATGCGGTAACCGCGCACCTTCACCTGGTTGTCGTTGCGCCGCTGGTATTCGAGGTTGCCGTCGGCGCGGAAGCGGGCGACGTCGCCGGTGCGGTACAGCTTGCCGTGCGGCGTATCGATGAACTTCTCGGCGGTGAGCTCGGGGCGGTGCAGGTAGCCGTGCGTCACGCCATCGCCGCCGAGGAGCAATTCGCCGGGCACGCCGATGGGCACCTGCTGACCGCGCGCGTCCCACACGAAACACGTGGTGTTGCCGATCGGCCGGCCGATGAAGACCTGCTTCACGTCGGCAGGGAACTTGTAGGTCGTGCTCCAGACGGTGGTCTCCGTCGGGCCGTACATGTTCCACACGCCGCCTTCGCAGTGCTTCACGAGCTGTTGCGCGAGATCGAGTGGAACGGCTTCGCCGCCGACGAGTGAACGGAAGCCCTTGCGCCCCGTGAAGCCCGCGCCGAAGAGCAGCCGCCACGTCGACGGAGTGGCCTGCATCATCGTCACGTCGTGGCGATCGATGAGCGTATTGAGTTGCTCGCCATCAGCGACCGCATCACGAGCCGCGAGCACGATCGTCGCGCCGACGGTGAGCGGCAGCTGCAGCTCGAGCACCGCGATGTCGAAGCTCAACGTGGTCACCGCGAGCAGCTTGTCCTTCGAGCTGATGCCCGGAGACTTCTGCATGGTGGTGAGGAAGTTCACGACCGCGCGATGCGGCACTTGCACGCCCTTGGGCTTGCCGGTCGAGCCACTCGTATAGATCACGTACGCCAACGGCCCCCCTCTCCCGCGAGGGAGAGGGTCGGGGTGAGGGTCGAACGAATCAGAAATGGTCCTGGGAGCAGGAAGCTGAAGTTCCTCATTCAGTTCCTTCGTCGTGATCAACACACTCATCTTCGAGTCGCTGACCATGAAGCTGAGTCGATCCTTCGGGAACGCGGGGTCGAGCGGCACGTAAGCCGCGCCCGCCTTCAGAATTCCAAGAAACCCGCTGACCATCTCGGCCGATCGCTCGAGGCAGAGCCCGACGAGATCTCCAGCCTTCACTCCCTCTGCGATCAGCCGTTTCGCGACCCCGTTCGCGCGAGCGTTGAGTTCCTTGTACGTGATCTTCTGTTCGCCGCTGATGAGCGCGATCGCGTCAGGCGTCTTCTCGGCCTGCGCTTCGATGAGCTGGTGCACGCCGAGCTCACTCGGGAACTCCATCTTCGTGTCGTTCCACGCAGCGAACTGCTCGACCTCGCCACCGGTGAGCAGCGGAATCGCGCCCAGTTCTTGCGAGGGATCGGCGACGACCGCGCGCAAGATCACCCGCATGTGATCGAGCATGCGAAGGATCGTCGAGCGATCGTAGAGATCGACCGCGTAGTCGACGCCGCCAACCATGCCGTTGCCGGTCTCCTTCACCCAGAAGCTGAGATCGGTCTGCGTCGCCGCGGCGTGCACGTGAATCTGGCCGTAGGGAACTTCACCGAGCGACGAGCCGCGATTCGACACGTCCTGGAACGTGAAGAACGCCTGGTAGATCGGCGTGCGGCTCATGTCGCGACGGACGTTGAGCTCACGCAGGAGCAGCTCGAACGGCATGTCCTGGTGCGAGAACGCATCGAGCACCGTGGTGCGCACGTCGCCGAGGAATTCGCGGAACGTCTTCTTGCTCGTGGGCCGGGTGCGCAACACCAGCGCGTTCACGAAGAAGCCGATCAGGTTCTCGACCTCGGGCTGACTGCGGCCGCGAATCGGAGTGCCGACCAGCAGATCTTCATGCCCCGTGTAGCGGTGGAGCATCGTCTTGAAGGCCGCGAGCAGCACCATGTACAGCGTGCTCGACGACTGGCGCGCCATCGCCGTCAGCGCGGTGATCTCGTCCTTCGTCAGGTTGAACGGCTCGGTCGCGCCGCGGTAGCTGAAGTTCGCGCCGCGCGGTCGATCGGTGGGGAACTCGAGGTCCTGCAGTTCTCCGCTGAGCTGCTTCTTCCAGTACGCCGATTGCCGCTCGAGCTCTGCGCCGACGAGCCAGTCGCGATGCCAACCGGCGAAGTCCTGGTACGTGATCGGGAGTGACGGAACGTCGGGCGTCGTGCCGGTGGTGAACGCGGTGTAGTGCTTGTTGAGCTCGCTCAGGAAGATGTCGAAGCTCCAGCCGTCCCAGATCGCGTGGTGCGGCATGTAGAACAGCACGCTCTCGGTGGACGAGAGGATGAAGTAGCGCGCGCGAATCAGCGGGAAGCGCGTGAGCTCGATGTTCTCGTTGGCCGCGGTCTTGAGCTCCTTCATCAGCTCGATGTCGCGTTCCTTGGGCGGCATCGCCGAGAGATCGACGGGAATGAGAATCGAGCTCGAGCGCGGGCATCACGCGCTGCACGGGCGCTCCGTCTTCGAGCTCGAAGTAGGTCCGCATCGAGGGCTGGCGCGCGATGATCGCGTTGAGCGATTTCTTGAGCGCGGCGTGATCGAGCTTGCCCTTGAAGCGGAAGGCCGACGGCAGGTTGTTCACCGCGGTCCCCGGCTGCATCTGCTCGAGGAACCACATGCGCGTCTGCATCAGCGAGCACGGAGCGGTCGTCGCCCACGTCTTGTGCGGAATGCGCGCCACGGGAGCGGTGGCTTCCTTCGCCGGGCCGGCCACCAGCGCCGCGAGCCCCGCGATGGTCGGAGCCTCGAACAGCTTGCGCATCGACAAGCCCACTTCGAGCTCGCGGTTGATGCGCGTCATCACCTGCGCGGCGAGCAGCGAGTGACCGCCGAGCGCGAAGAAGTCGTCGTGAATGCTCAGCTGCTTGCGGCCGAGCACTTCCTTCCAGATCGCGGCGATCTTCGTCTCGGTGTCGTTGCGCGGCTCGACGATCGCTTCCGACGTTTCGTCGATCTGCGGAGCGGGCAGCGCCTTGCGATCGATCTTGTTGTTCGGCGTGAGCGGGAAGGTGTCGAGCGTGACGAAGTGCTGCGGGACCATGTAGTCCGGCAGCGAGGTCTTCACGTGCGCGCGCAGCTCGGCGTCGGGCGTCTTGGTGCCGATCAAGTACGCGACGAGCCGCACGTCGCCGGGGCGATCTTCGCGCACCAACACCGCGGCCTGCTTGATCGACGCGTGCTGCGTGAGCTTCGACTCGATCTCTCCGAGCTCGATGCGGTAGCCGCGCACCTTCACCTGGTTGTCGTTGCGGCGCAGGTATTCGAGCGAGCCGTCGGGCAGCACGCGCGCGACGTCACCGGTCTTGTAGAGCTTCTTTCCGGGCGCGAACGGGTCGTCGATGAAGCGCTCGGCGGTCAGCTCGGGGCGCTTCAAGTAGCCGCGGGTGACGCCGTCGCCACCGAGGTGCAATTCGCCGGGCACTCCGACGGGCACGGGGTTCAACGCGGCGTCGAGCACCCAGCACGTCGTGTTCGCGATCGGCGTGCCGATCTGCACGCGCGTGACGGGAGTGGGGAAGCGCCAGCACGTGCTCCACACCGTGGTCTCGGTCGGGCCGTACATGTTCCACGCGCTCGACGATCGTCTGGTCAGTTCGTTCGCGAGATCACGAGGCACTGCTTCGCCGCCGACGAAGACCTTGAAGTGCGAGCCGCCGTTCCACCCGGCCGCCATCAGCAATCGCCACGTCGACGGAGTGGCCTGCATCGCCGTCGCGCCGTTCTCGTCGATGAGTGCCTTCAACTGCGCACCATCGGTCGCGTTTTCGCGCGTGGCGATCACCACGCGAGCGCCGACGATCAACGGGAGCTGCAGCTCGAGCACCGCGATGTCGAAGCTGAGCGTAGTGACGGCGACAAGCGTGTCGCTGGCCGTCAAGCCGGGCTCGCTCTTCATCGACGTGAGGAAGTTCACGACCGCGCGGTGTGGAACCTCAACGCCCTTGGGCTTGCCCGTCGAGCCGGAGGTGTAGATCACGTACGCGACGTTCTCCGGCTTCGCGGCGTGCGCGACGCGCGCGCTCGGCTCTCCGGTCACGCTGGCGACGTCGATCACCGTCGCCGAATGCGGAGGAAGATCAGGCGTCAACGCGCGGGTGGTGACGATCACCTTCAGCGCCGAGTCCTCGACCATGAACGCGAGGCGATCTTTCGGGAACGCCGGGTCGAGCGGCACGTACGCCGCGCCGGCCTTCAAGACGCCGAGCAGCGAGACGAGCATGTCGGCGCTGCGGTCCATGAAGAGGCCGACCAGCGATTCGGCGGTCACTCCGAGTGAGCGCAGCTTCGCCGCGACCTGATTCGCGCGCGCGTCGAGCTGGGCGTAGGTGAGCTTCGCGCTGCCGGCGATCACCGCGATCGACTCGGGCGTGCGATCGACCTGCTGCTCGATCAACTGCGCGACGTTCAGCTCGGTGGGGAAGGGCTTTCGCGTCGCCTCGTTCCACTTCACGAGCTGCGCGCGCTCGCTCTCGGGGAGGATCGGCAGCTTCGCGATCGACGTCTCGGGCGAGGCGACGATCGCGCGGAGCAACACCTCGAACGCCGACAGCCAGCGGTGCATCGTGTCGCCGCTGAAGAGGTCGGTGTTGTACTGGGTCTCGAGCGTGAGGCCCGCCGGCGTCTCGCTGGCGTTGATGAAGATCTCGAAGCTCTCGAACGCGCGCGGGTTGGTCGCGACGGCGCCGGTGAGGCCCTCGAACGCCATCGCGCTGGTGGCGACGGACTGATCGACGTTGAACAGCACGCTCACCAGCGGCAGGCGCGAGGGATCACGCGGAAGGCGCAGACGTTCGAGCAGCGCTCCGAAGGCGATCGCCTGGTGATCGTACGCGTCGAGCATCGCGGTGCGTGACGACTTGAGCAGCGCGCTGAACGGCTGCGCGGGGTCGACGAACGCGCGCACGGGCAGGGTGTTCACGCAGTGGCCGACCAGACCGTCGGTGCTCGTGAAGTTCTGCCCGGCCGCGGGAATGCCGACGACGAGATCGTCCTGACCCGAGAGGCGATGCAGCAGCGCGGTGAACGCGCCGAGCATGGTGGCGAAGAACGACGCGCCGGCCTTCGCGCCGACCTTCTTCACCTGCGCGACGAGGTCGGAGGGAATGACGTAGTCCTCACGCACCGACTGGAACGTGCGCGACGGAGGCCGCTGCTTGTCGACCGGCAGCTCGAGCACCGGCGCGCTGCCCGGGAAGCGCTTCTGCCAATACTCGAGCGCCTTCTTGAACTCGTCGGTGCCGGGCCGCGCGGCTTCTCCACGCGCGTAGACGTCGAACCCCGGTGCGTCGGGCAGCGCGGTGCCGTTGTAGAGCGCCGCGAGCTCCTTCACGCACACGCCCATCGACCAGCCGTCGAACACGATGTGATGCGCGGTGAGAATCAGCACGTGCGCGGTCGCGCTGAGTCGAGCGATGCGCGCGCGAACCAGCGGGCCCTTCTCGAGCGAGAACACGTGCTCGACTTCGGCGCGCTGCAACGCCTTGAGGCCACGGTCTCCGTCGACCTCGATGATCGGCGTCTCGAACTCAGCGGGCTGCGCGACGAGCATCGACAGGCCGTCGAAGCTGAAAGTGGCGCGCAACGACTGGTGGCGAGCGATCAGCTGCGAGACGGCGTGCTGCAACTTCGCCGCGTCGAGCGAACCATTGAGCGTGAGCGAGACCGACTCGTTGAACGCGCGGGAGGCGTCGTCGCCCAGCATCACCGCGCTCCAGATCTCGCGCTGCGACGGAGTGGACGGGAACGCCTGAGCGATGACGGGACCCGCGAACGGATCGAAGTCGACTGCAGTCGAAGTGGGGATCATGGAGCCAGGAGAGAGGTGCGTGCGGCTTCAGTTCAGCTTCAGGTACTTGCCCGGCTCGTTGGGATTGGGAACGAACCACGCGGGGTTGCCCTGCGGGTCACGCCCGAGGCGCGCTCCGGGGACGGGCGGCTTGTTGGAGTCGAAGGTCGCGGCGGCCGGCGCGGCGACGTGCGGCTTCGCAGTGCCGGGCAGGAAACCGGCTTCCTGCATCTCGCCGACCGACTCGCGAATGACCTTCAAGATCTGCGCGACGTCGGCCTCGGAGTGCGAAGTGGTGAGGAAGCACGGGAAGCCGTCCCAGATGTGCACGCCGCGATCGCGCATGAAGCAGAACAGCAGGTCGCCGTTCGCTTGATCGTCCGTGTACATGAGCTTCCAGAGCGAGCCGAAGTGCTTCATCTTCAGCGGCACTCCGGCTTCGTTGAAGAACGCGTTCGCCTGCGCCGCCATCGCGTCGGTCTTCGCGTTGGTGAGCTGCTGCAGGTTCGGCTTGGCCTTCATCTCGTCGATCACGGCCTGAGCCGCGGCGAGCGCGATGGGGTGACGCACGAAGGTGCCGGCGAAGTAGGTGACGCCGACGGTCGGAACGCTGGCGTCGCCGAACTGCCAGTGGCCGCCGTCGAGCGCGTCCATCCACTGCTTCTTGCCGGCCATGACGCCGATCGGCTGGCCACCGCCGATGACCTTGCCGTAGCTGCAGAGGTCGGCCTTCACGCCGAAGTGTTCCTGCGCGCCGCCGGGAGCGAGCCGGAAGCCGGTGATCACCTCGTCCATGATCAGCGCGCAGCCGCCGTCGTCGCAGATGCCGCGCAACGCCTGAATGAACTCCTTCGGCTGGAAGTCGGGGCGACGCGATTGGATCGGCTCGATCATGATCGCCGCGAGCTCGTGCGCGCGGGACTTCAAGATCTCGAGCGTCTGCGGCGTGCCGTAGTCGAGCACCAGCACGTTCTTCACCGCCTCGGGGAGAATGCCGGGCGACGCGGGCACCGACTTGAACGTCTTCGTCCCGCGGACGATCACCTCGTCGAAGATGCCGTGGTAGCTGCCCGACATGATCGCGATCAGCGAGCGGCCGGTGACGGTGCGCGCGATGCGCATCACGCCCATCACCGCTTCGGAGCCCGTGTTGCAGAGGGCCGCGCGATCGTGGCCCGTGAGATCGCAGATGCCCTTCGCGACGGTGCCGGCGAGCGGGTGCTGCGGGCCCAACTCATAGCCGCGCTCGAGCTGGTCCTTCAGCGCCTTCACGATGAAGTCAGGCGAGTGGCCGAAGAAGTTCGAGCCGAAGCCGTTGAGCGCGTCGATGTACTCGTTGCCGTCGATGTCCCAGATGCGGGAGCCCTTCGAGCGGTCGATCACGATTTGGTAGATGAGTTCCTTCACCAGCGGGCGGAAACCGGTGACCACGCGCGGGTCGGCGAGGTGCGCGCGGTGCTCGGTGGTGTAGCTCTTCGATTTCTTCGTCTTCGCGTTGTAGCGGCGCGTGAGTTCGTCGAGCTTCGCGCGCTGCTTGGAATCGAGTTCCTGCTTCTCGGTCGAGATGCGGGCCTGCGCGCCGAAGGCCTTCTTCACGTCGTACTTGGTGTGGCCGATCTCACCTTCCTGAGTCTTCACTCCCTCTCCTTGCGCAACGGGGAGAGGGCTGGGGAGAGCGGCCGGCTGAGCAACAGCGATCGTCGGAGCAGCACCGCCGAGCATCTGCAGCTGCGCCGCCATCAGTCGGAGCTGCGAGTCGATGACGTCCTTCACGTAGTTGCCGCTCGGACCAGAGACGACGGGCGCCGGCATGGTGAACGCGGCAGGCGCAGCGACCGCGACTGCTGCAGCCGGTGCTGGCGCCGCCTTCGGCAACTGCGCGTCGAGGAACGACGCCAGCGCGTCGAGGGTCGTGAAGTCCTCCACCAGCTGGCGGAATTGGAATTTGATTCCATGTTGCCGCTGCAGCTCGGTCGCGACTTGCGTCAGCGCCAGTGAGTCGAGGCCGAGCTCGAGGAACGACGCGTGAACGTCGGCTCCGTTGAGATCGAGGCCCGAGTATTCCTCGAAGGTCTTCATCAACTGCGGAATGAGTTCGGCTTTGCGGGACATGGTGGGTCGAGCCCTCTCCCCGACCCTCTCCCCTGCGGGGGAGAGGGAGAGCGTGGTTGCAGTGGTGTTGGTTTCAGCGCGTTCCAGCCAGTGGCGGGTTCGCTCGAACGGATACGTCGGAATCGGAATGCGGCGGCGCTTCTCGTGCTCGTGGTACCGCGCCCAGTCGATCGTGACTCCCGCGGTCCACAGCTTCGCGAGCGCGTTGAGCACGCTGACCCACTCGGCGTCGTCTTTCGCAGTGTCGGGGAGCGTGGCGATGCAGGGCTGCGCGCGATCAGTGACGATCTGCCGAGCGAGCGTGGCGAGCGTCGCGCGGGGGCCGACTTCGATGAAGGTGCGCTTCTCCTGGGCGAGCGTCTGCATCGCCTCACGGAAACGCACGGTCTCGCGCAGGTGCCGCGCCCAGTACGTCGGGTCCATCGCTTCCTTGTCTGTCAACGCGCGTCCAGTGGAACTCGACACGATCGGCAGCTTCGGAGCGCTCAGCTTGACCTTCGCCAGCTCAGCCCGGAGCGGCTCGACGACCGGGTCCATCATCGACGAGTGGAACGCGTGCGAGGTGTGCAGCGCCTTGGCCACCACGTTCTTCGCGGTGAGAGACTTTTCGAGCGCCTCGACTTCGGGCGTCGGCCCGGCGACCACGCACAGCTGCGGTCCGTTGTCGGAAGCGACGGTGAGCCCGCCGGTGAGCAGCTTGCGAACTTCGTCAGCCGGCAGACGCACCGAGAGCATCGAGCCCGCGGGCTGCTTCTGCATCAGCACGCCGCGCGTGGCGACGAGGCGAACCGCGTCTTCGAGCGTGAAGACTCCGGCGATGGTGGCGGCGACCCATTCGCCGACGCTGTGGCCGAGCATGGCCGTCGGCTTCACGCCCCACGTCATCAGCTGGCGAGCGAGCGCGTATTCGATCGTGAAGAGGCCGGTCTGCGTGAAGGCCGTGTTGCGGAGCGCGTCGCGGGTCGCTTCGGTGTCGCCTTCCTTCGGGAACAACACCTCGCGGAGATCTCGACCGAGGATCGGCGTCGCCAGCTCGGCGCACTGATCGACGATCAGCTGGAACTCGGGCTCGTCGCGGTAGAGCGCTTTGCCCATCTCGACGTACTGCGAGCCCTGGCCGGGGAAGAGGAAGGCGATCGGGAAGGTCGGGCCCGCGGTCGCGGTCGTCACGCGCGCGGGGTTCTTCAGCGCTGCGAGCGCGTCTTTCCAGTCGGCGACGACGACGGCTCGACGCTTCGAGAACTGCTTTCGTCCGACGTGCTGCACGTACGTCACGTCTGCGAGATCTGGTTGACCCTCTCCCTCGCGGGAGAGGGAGAGCGTGAGCGCTTCGAGCGCTGCGTCGGTGCGGGCGGAGAGCGTGATGAGGTGTTTCGAGCGCGAATCGCCTCGGGGGGCGGGCGCTGGCGCTTCTTCGATCACCACGTGCGCATTCGTGCCGCCGACTCCGAATGACGAAACGCCGGCGCGTCGAGGGCCGTCTGACTTCCACGGGCTCAACTTCGTGTTCACCACGAACGGCGTCTTCGCGAAGTCGATCGCCGGGTTCGCCTTCTCGAAGTGCAGCGACGGCGGCAGCTGCTGATGCCGCAGCGCGAGCGAGGTCTTGATCAAACCCGCCACGCCCGCCGCCGCGGTGAGATGCCCGAAGTTGCTCTTGATCGAACCCAGCGCGCAGAAGCCGGTGTCGCTGGTGCGCGCGCGGAAGGCCTGAGTGAGTCCCTCGACCTCGATGGGATCACCGAGCGGAGTCGCGGTGCCGTGCGCCTCGACGTACGAGATCGACCGCGGGTCGACACCCGCGACGTCGTGGGCCATGGCGATCACTTCGGCCTGACCGGCGACCGACGGAGCCGCGAACGAGGTCTTCGCCGCGCCATCGTTGTTGAGCGCGCCACCGCGAATCACCGCGTGAATGGTGTCGTTGTCGCGAACCGCATCGCTCAGCCGCTTGAGCACCACGACGCCGACGCCATCGCTGAAGAGCGTGCCGGTGGCCTTCGCGTCGAACGGGCGGCAGTGCCCATCGGCCGAGAGCATTCCGCCCTCGGAATAGACGTGCCCGGTCTGCTGCGGAATCGTGAGCGACGCACCGCCGGCCAGGGCGAGATCGCACTCGCCGTTGCGCAGCGAATTGAAGGCCTGCACCACCGCGACGAGCGAAGTCGAACACGCGGTGTGCACCGAGATCGCCGGCCCGTGCAGATCGAGTTTGTGCGCGACGCGCGTGGCGACGTAGTCCTTCTCGTTGGCCACCATCACCTGGAACGCGCCGATGCGATCGATCGCCTCGGGGAACTGCGTCACGTTGTTCGGGTAGTACGAGTTGTTGTGCGTGCCCGCGAACACGCCGACGTGGCCCGAATCAGCGGCGCCCGGGGCGTAGCCCGCGCTCTCCATCGCGGTCCACATCGTCTCGAGCACCAAACGCTGCTGCGGGTCCATCACTTCGGCTTCGCGCGGCGTGATGCCGAAGAACGCGGCGTCGAAGTTCTCGACGCCGTTCAGCACTCCGCGCGCCGAGACGTAGCGAGGATCAGAACGGAACTTTTCGGGAATCGAGCTGTGCGGCTTGAAGAAGGTGACGCTCTCGACTCCGCCGCTCAGGTTCTTCCAGAGCGTCTCGACGTCATCAGCGCCTGGGAAACGCCCGGCCATGCCGATGATCGCGACCGGCTCGGCAGCCGCGGTGACCGTGCGACGTCGCAGCGAAGACGTGCCACCTTCGACGAACGCCGCGAGGCCGGCGATGGTCGGCACCTCGAACAACTTCACGACCGGCACTTCGAGCTGCAGCTCGAGGCGCAGCTTCGACACGCACTTCAACGCGAGCAGCGAGTTGCCGCCGAGCTCGAAGAACGAATCGTTCACGCCGATCTGATCGAGCTTGAGCAGCGAGCCCCAGATGGCGGCGAGCTTCTTCTCGAGCTCGGTGCGCGGAGCGACGAATTCCTGCTGCAGCGCGGGGCGCGACGACGACGGCTTCGGCAGCGCGCGGCGATCGATCTTCCCGCTCGGAGTGCGCGGCAACGCGTCCATCACCACGAACGCCGACGGCACCATGTAGTCGGGCAGGGTGGTCTCGAGCTTCGCGCGAATCAGAGGAATCAGCGCCGAGCCGCTCGAACCTTCAGCGACGAAATACGCGACGAGCCGCTTGTCGCCCGGCTCGTCTTCGCGAACGGTGACGGCGACCGACTTGATGCGCGCGTCGGCCGACTGCACCGCGACTTCGACTTCGCCGAGCTCGATGCGGTAGCCGCGCACCTTCACCTGGCCGTCGATGCGCCCGAGGAAATCGATGTTCCCGTCGGTCGCGACGCGCGCGAGATCGCCCGAGCGGTACCAGCGCTTTCCGTTCAGGGTGATGAACTTCTGCGCGGTGAGCTCGGGCCTGTAGAGATAGCCGCGCGCGACGGCGACACCGCCCAGCAGCAGCTCGCCTTCGGCACCGGCGGCGACGGGCGTGAGCTTCTCGGGGTCGACGATCGCCCACTCGACGCCGCTGATGGCCGAGCCGATCGACGGCAGCCGCGGCCACGAAGCGGGCGGGCCCTGCAGCGGCAACGAGGTGACGACGTGCGTCTCCGACGGGCCGTAGTGGTTGAACAGCCGGCACTCGGGCAGCGCCTCGAAGAACTTCACCACCTGCGGAGTGACCTGCAGCTGCTCACCCGCGGTGACGATTTCCTTCAGCGCCGACGGATACACGGCGTGCGACGTCGCGACCTCACACAGCGACTGAAGCGCGATGAACGGGAGGAAGAGCCGCTCGACGCGCTCTTTCTGCAACAGCTCGAGCAGCTTCACCGCTTCGAGCCGCAGCTCTTCGCGGATCATCACCAGCGTGCCGCCGGCGCACCACGTGGAGAACATCTCCTGGAAGTGCACATCGAACGACAGCGGAGCGAATTGGAGGGTTCTTCCACTTCCGAACTTCGAGTCGCGCAGCTGCCACTCGATCAAGTTCGTCAGCGGCGCCTGGTGCATCGCGACGCCCTTGGGCTTGCCGGTCGAGCCCGAGGTGTAGATCGCGTACACGAGGTGTTCGGGGCCGCTCGAGGGCTTCACACGCGGGCCAGGGCCGACTTCGCTCAGCTTCAGCGACTGTCCAATGACCACCTTGACGCGCGCGTCTTCGAGCATGAACGCCAGGCGATCTGCCGGGTAGTTCACGTCGAGCGGCAGGTAGCCGGCGCCGCTCTCGAGCACGCCGAGCACGGCCGCGCAGAGATCGAGCGAGCGTTCGAGCGCGATGCCGACCACCGAATCAGGGCCGCAGCCGAGCGACTGAAGTCGAGCCGCGATGCCTGATGCGCGCGCCGCCAGGTCACCATACGAAAGTGATTTTCCGTCGAACGTGACGGCGATCGCGTCGGGCGTCCGATCAACCTGCGCATGAAATGCAGCGATCAGACTGTCCATCGACTTCCCCCGACCTCCTTAGCTCGCGGCTCGCTGCGCCCGAATCTGGCGCACGAACGCGAGGGACTCCTTGATCGAAACTGCACCTGAGATCACGACCAGGACTGCGTACAGCGCACCGTCGATGAGCAACCGAACGGGCCCCAGATTGTGGAGCAGGAAGCGGTCAACAGCCATCACGATCACACATGTCAGCGTCGACTTGACGAGCATCGTGGCGAGCCTGCGGTCCATGGCGATGTGGCCGATGCGCACGAACATCACGGTCAGCACGAACGCCTCAGTCCCCACGGCCGCCAGGGCACACGCGGCGCCCGCGCCTCCGGTCCCCCAGTCCTTGCCGAACGTGACGAGGATCATCACCAGCACGGGGTTCACCACCATCGACAAGAGAGACGTGACGGTGACGGTCCACTCTCCGCCGCTGAGGTTGAGCGCGACCGCGATGACGACCGCGGCGTAGCTGAGGAGGAACGTGGGCCCCAGAATGCTGAGCGCGAGCGACGAGGCTGCGTACTGCTCACCGAGCAGAACGTGCACCCAGAAGTCGGAGCCGACGGCGATCGCGAGCGATGCGGGGAACGCGAAGGTGAGCACCAGCTCGAGCGTGCGGCGCACCATCGCGTGGTACTCCTCGGCGGCGCGGGCCTGAGCGCGCGCGAAGAGCGGCATCACCACGCCGCCGATCATCGGAGTCAGCACGAAGGTCATCTGCGCGAGCTCGGACGCCGCGCTGTACAGACCGATCTCCTTGTCGTCGGCGCGCACCTTGAGCACGTTGACGTCGAAGCGGTTGACGATCACCAACGCGACCGCGTTCACGTAGAACGGGAAGGCGCTGCGCAGCACCGGCCGCAGCTTCGACCAGTCGATCTTCAGCACCAGGCGCGTGTGTTTGCGCACCAGCGCGAAGCCGACCACCAGCTTCAAGAGCTCGCTCACGAAGACCGAGAGCGGAATGCCGACGATCGGAAGGCTGAAGATGATCGTCGCGGCGAAACCAGCAGCCCAGATGAGCTTCGACACCACGTTGAGCGTCGAGAGGCCGTCGATGGTTCGCGCCGACTGCAGCATGGCGACGAAGGTTTGATTGAACGTCGTGCAGAGCTGCGCGGCTCCGTACACGGCGACCAGGAGCTGCACCTCGGGCGGCTGCCCCATGAAGTGCAGCACCACCGCCATCGTGGCGTACACGGCGACCGACAACGCCGCGCGCACCGCGAAGATCGTCCCGAGGAATTCGTTCGCGCCGTCGACCGCCACCGGCACGACTTTTCGAACGTAGGTGTCGAGGCCCAGCCCGACGAACACGAACGCCGTCGCGGTGAACGCGTCGGCGAAATTGAGCGGCCCCATCACCGCGGGCCCGAGATGCCGGCGCAGCGCGATGCGAATGCCGAAGCCGATGCCGAGGGTCAGAACCAGCGAGCCCCCGAGCTTCAGGGCGTTCCGCATCGAGACGGCGACGTCTGACTTCGACTCCTGACTCACGCGGTCGGCACTACTACGACCGTCACGGTTTGCGGCTGGAGATCTGCATGGTCTTCAGCACCGCTTCGACCTCGTCGATCGACGGTTTCACCGCCGACGGGCCGAGGTCCTTCAGCTGCTTGATGCGCGCGTCGATCAGCGGCCGGAGCTTCTTGTCGTCGTTCATCAGCTCGCCTTCGTCATCGGGGAAGCCCTCGACGCGCACGGGCAGGGTGAGCTGCACCCACGTCTTGCCGTCGCTGGTCACGCCCTCGAAGTGCAGCGCGATGCCGCGATTGCTCGGGAGCACGGCCTCGATCATCCACTGCGTCAGATAGAGCCAACCGGTGCCGCCGTTGAACGTCACCTTGCGTGGGAAGAGCAGGAAGTCTTGATGGGCGTCTTCGCAGGCGAGCGCCATGCCTGCAGCGGGCACGGCAGCCTTCGCCTTGAGCGATTGCTGCAACGCTTTCAACGGCTCCGTCACGCACGCCTTGAGATCGCCCGGGCTCGCCGCGAAGAAATTCTTCCACTCGGCGAGATCGACCACGTGCAGCCAGCCCTGCGGTTTCAGATCGGCGCTGGCGTGCGAGGGAACCGCGAACGAGGGCTTGTTGCCCTTCTCGAACGGCTCGACCTTCTCGGTGGGGCGCGGGACGACGGTGAAGACCGCTCCTCCGTCGAGCGTGAAGGTCTGCGCGGAGGCAGAGAGGGACAGCAGGCTGAGCAGCGCGAGTCGGCGGAACATGAGCGTGTTAGAGCCCGCCGGCGTGGGCGAAGTCACCTTGTTCCTCGTCGAGCCTTCGCGCGCGCCGCTCTCGGCGTGGCACGGGACGCTCTCGGCCACCGAGCAGGAACGCGCTGCGCGTTTCAAGTTCGAGGCCGATCGCTCGTGCTTCATCGCGGCGCATGGGTTGCTGCGCGCCGTGTTGCAGCTCGGCCGCGAAGAACTCGTGGTCGGAGCACACGGCAAGCCGCGGCTTACCGATGACCGTGTGCAGTTCAATCTGAGTCACTGCCGGGAATTGGTGGCGGTGGCCGTGTCCGATCGCCCGCTGGGAGTCGACGTCGAGCCGATTGACGCGCGCCACTCGACCGATGACGTCGCCAGGCGCGTCTACGGCCCGCGAGAACTCGAAGATCTGTTCGCCCTCGAAGGGGCCGCGCGGCTCGAGCGTTTCTTCACGCGCTGGACGCTGAAGGAGTCGTGGGTGAAGGCCACGGGCGTGGGCATTCACGACGCCCTGCCTTCGTTCGAACTCGAGATCGGTGACGGTGACGCGCGGGTGATCAGCGGCGAGCCCGAGCGCTGGAAGTTCTCGTGGTGGACGCCGCTGCCGACGGTGAAGCTCGCGTTGTGCGTCGATTCGCAGACGCCCGTTCACGTACAACCCCGGTTCTGGAGCCCATGAAGCGCGTGATCGCCGCGGTGGTGGTGTTGCTCGGCGCGCTCGGAGGCGTGTGGCTCGTGCGCCGCTATCGCTCGACGATCGAGGTGTCTCCATACGATCTGCAGGTGCGCACGGTGGAAGACAACGCCGCCGAGGGCGTGCGCATCGGTGCGAAGCCGGTGCAGATCGGAACGCTGCGGGCGTTGATGCGCGCTCCGGCGAACGGCGCGACGTCGTGGTTGATCTACTGGGGCGGCAACACGTCGACGTACTTCAAGGAATCGGTCGACACCGTGAAGCTGCTCGAGCTGCCTGCGGAGATCGGCGTGCTGGTCGTCGCTCCGCCCGGGTACGACGGCAGCGAAGGCCACCCATCACCTGAGAACGTGCCGCAGACTGCCCGCGAGGCGCGCGACTGGCTGATTCGCGAGCAGCACGCGACGAAGATCGTCACCGCTGGTTTTTCTCTCGGCACGCTGTCGGCGATCGCCGCAGCGAAGGACGGCGTGGTGCTGCTCTCGGCGCCGACTCTGTTCGAGACCGGAGACCCGGGCCGCTTCATCCGGTTCCGCGAACCCGTGCAGTACCGGCCGCCGCTCGAAGCACCGAAGGTGAAGGCGCTCGTGATTCACGGCGAGGCTGACGACGGCTTCCCGATTCAAATGGGTCGCGACGTCGCTGCGTGGCTCGGCGCGCGGTTCGTGGCGTTGCCCGGTGTCGGTCACGTCGATCTGCAGACCAATCGCGCCGCGCTCCAGGAGATGCGATCGTTCGTCGTCGATCTCCTGGGGGCCTCCCATTGAACGAAGCGAAACCGCCGCGGTTCGTCGTCGGAGTCATTCTCAACGCGCTCGCGCTGCTGGGCGCGGTCTGCTCGATCCCCGCGATGATCTTGCCGGTGATGAAGGCCGGGTTCGCCGGGTTGCTGATGAACCCGGTGGTGGCGATCGTGGTGATGATCGTCGCCTTCTTCGCGATTCACGTCGGGCCGGTGTTGGGCCTCATGTTCTCGCTCGGCGGGAAGAATCGCGCCGTGTCGATCGTGTTGCCGCTGGTCTCGATGCTCGCGCTGGGCGGAGTGACCGCCAGCCTCGAGAAGCTCGGCCTCAACGTCAGCGTCTTCAGCGAGCGCGGAGAGAGCACCGCCAAGGCGTACGAAGGTTGCAAGCCGAACGCGCCGAGCGGGAAGGGGACCGGTCAGAAGTGCGACCCGAACGTGTTCCCGAGCACGTGCCCCGAAGGTCTGTCGTGCATGGAGAAGATCGTCGATCACCCCGAGACCGCGGAGTGCGTCGTGCTGTGCGTCAACAACTGCCACTGCCCGGACGACATGCGCTGCGTGTTCTCGAAGTGCACGAAGTAGCCGCCGTCACGGCCCGGCGAAGACGATCGGCCAGCTGATCTCTGATCGGCCCCGGCGGCGGGAACTTCGGGAAGTGCAGCGACATCGCGGCGTCGTGCAGACACCCGGTGAACTTCGGGTTCTCGCGCGGGAAGTCGACCTTCACGTCGCTCACCTTGCCGTCGCTCTCGATGGTGATGACCAGCGTCGCCCTGCCGGTGAACTCAGGACCTTCTGAGTTCAGCGCAGTCTCGTAGCAGGCGCGGAACGCAGGGTTCTTCGCGGTGATGATCTTGCGCACCAGGTCCTTGTCGATGCTGTTGCCGGTGATCAGCGAGACGACGAGCGCGAGCGCGATCATGAGGCTCAGTCTGACATCAGCACCCAGCGGAAGTTTCGCTTCTTCGGGCTCCAGACCAGGTAGCTCATGCTCGCTTCACAGGTGACGAGCGCGATGGTCGGCTGCGTCAGCTTCACCCACGCGGGCTGCCCCGGCTCGCACCACCCGTCGCGGCCGCACCAGGTCTTGAACGTGCCCGGCGGTTGAATGCCGATGCCGAGACGATGATCTGCGTCGGGGAGTGAGAAGGAGTCGATCAGCGTCGCCTTTCCGTCGGCGAGCCACACGAAGAGGCCGAGCTTGAGACCGTCCTTGCGGCTGAGAAGGCGAACCGTGTCCTCGATTCCATCGCCGTCGAGATCAGCGCGATGCTCGAACGGCATGCGGCAGTACGGGTCTTTGACTGGCTTTGCCTCGCGCCAGCCGTCGGGCAGGGCAGCGCTGCTGATCAAGAGGAGTGGCAGCAGGACCATGCGCCGTGCGCATCTGCAGCGCCCATGCGCGGCAATGGTGTCGAGAAATGGCAGGGAGTTGTGACGAAGAACGGCGTGCGTGGAGGCCGCTCGCCCGCGCAACAGCTGGCACGCGCGCTGCTCCGTGACCGCACGTGTCTCGAAGAACGATCGCCCGGATCTTGATCGTCGAGTGTGTGTGCCTCGGCGCTTTCGGCGTACTCGGCGCGCTGGGAGCGCCTCAGCATCCCACTCCGTTCGTGGTGCTCGCGGGCGCGGTCGCGTTGTGGCCGGCGATACGACTCACCTTCTCGCGCGGGCCCGTCGTCGGCCTGCTCGCCGCGCAGTCCCTTCTCGTGTGGCCTCTGGCGCTCGAGCGCACCTATCCACCGTCGCGCTGCATTCACGGGCTGCTGCAAACGTGGGATTGGTCGCAGCTGCTCGTCACGTTCAACGCATTGCTGCTCGCGCTCGCGGTGGTTGAGGCGCTCGTGCGACGAGCGCTCAGGCGAGAAGACGTTCCAGCGCCAGACGCGTCTCAGGCGGCAGCGCCGGAGTGAGACGCAACGCACGTCGCGAGAGCAGTCGGTAGAGCGAGCCCAGCTCAGCCGGCAGCGCTTCGAGATGCGCTTGCACCACCGCGACGTCTCCGCGCACGACCGGGCCGGTGAGCCCGCGCTCGAGGCCGCGCGCTTCGACTCCGCGCAGGGCGGACTTCGACAACGGCAGCAGCGCCTTCAAGGCGTCTTCCCGCTCGAGGCCTGCTTCTTCGAGGGCGGCGACCGCTCCGTCGAGCAACGAGACGAGCAGTCCCGCCGAGAGCACCGCGCCCGCGTGGTACGGCGCACGGCCGGTCTCGGGCACTTCGATGGTGTTCATGGCCAGCGCCTTCGCCATGAGCATCAGTAATGAGTGCAGCTCGCGCGTCGTCGAGGCCAGCGCGACGGTGTGGCCTTCGAGCGAGTCCTTCGGATCCGAGATCGCCGCGAGCGGGTGGAACGAGCCGAACGCCCGCTTCGGGTTGTGCGCCGACGCGAAGACGCTCAAGGGCAGGGCACCGCTGCAGTGAATGACTGCGGTGTGGGGGCCGAGATCTTCTTCCACCAGCTCGAGGGCCGGCGCGACCGCTGCGTCGGGGACTGCCAGGACGCAGAGCTGTGCGGCTCTCAGATCGTCGTGATCTGCGAGCACCATGCGCGCCGCCGCGGCTCGACGGACACTCTCGGCTGAGCGCGGGAGGACCGTGACTTGCCAACCCGCGCGCGTGAGGCCGGAAGCGATCGCTCCTCCAATGCGGCCAAAGCCGACGATGGAGATTCGTTTCACCCTCGCCGCGGGGGATTTCTTTCGACGCGGGGCCATCACGCCACCAGGAACTTGAGCTGCCCCGACGCGAGCTCGACTCGCACCAGATCGCCTTCCGCGAAATCACCGGCGAGGATCTTCTCGGCGAGCGGACCTTCGACCAGCCGCTGAACGGTCTGACGCATCGGCCGCGCTCCGAGCGAAGGGTCGAACCCGCCACTCTTCAGCAGGTGCGAGATCACCTCGTCCGTCGCCTGGTACTCGATGCCCTTCTCGGTCTTGAGCCGCTTGCTCGATTCCGCGATCAGCAGGTTCGCGATCTTCGCGACCTCGATCTCCTTCAGCGGCTTGAACGCGCAGCGCTCGTCGATGCGGTTCCACAGCTCCGGAGGCAACGCCTTGCGCGCGACGTCGGCCGCAGCCTGTTCACCGGAAACCGAAGCCGACTCAGACGAGCCGAAGCCCATCGAGCGACCCTTCGCCGAGAACGCCTCCGCGCCGAGGTTCGTGGTGAGGATCACGATGGTGTTCGAGAAGTCGATGTGACGGCCCTTGCCGTCGGTGAGCCGGCCCTCCTCGAGCACCTGCAGCAGGAGCAGCAGCACTTCGCGGTTGGCCTTGTCGATCTCGTCGAGCACCACGACGGACGACGGCTTGCGACGCACGGGCTCGGTGAGCTGACCGCCTTCGCCAAAACCCACGTAGCCGGCGGGAGCGCCGATCAACCGCGACACGCCGTGCGCTTCCGACATCTCCGACATGTCGACGCGGATCATCGCGTCGCGCGAACCGAACACCACCTCCGCCAGCCCGCGCGCCATCTCGGTCTTGCCGACGCCGGTGGGGCCGAGGAACAGGAAGCTGCCCATCGGACGACGCGACGAGAAGCCGGCGTAGTTGCGGCGAATCACCTTCGCCACGCGATCGATCACCTCGTCGTGACCGATGACGCGCTTGCGCATGTCGCTCTCCATCGAGAGCAGACGCTCCGAATCGTTCATCAACAGCCGCTCTTCCGGCAGCTGCGCCAGCTTGGCGATCACGCGCGCGACGTCTTGCGGCTCGACCACCGTGCGGCCTTCGCGGTTGCAGCGCGAGCCGGCGAGATCGAGCACCGAGATCGCCTTGTCGGGAAGGAAACGGTCGGTGATGTATTTCGCCGACATCGACGCCGCGGCCTGCAGCGACTCGGGCGCGTACTTGAGCCGGTGGTGCGACTCGTAGCGGCCGATGACGCCGTTCAAGATGTACACGGTGTCGGGAATCGACGGCTCGTTCACCACGACCGGCGTGAAGCGGCGCTCGAGCGCGGGGTCGTTCGAGAGGTGCTTGCGGTACTCGTCGTGCGTGGTCGCGCCGATGCACGGGAACTCGCCGCGCGACATCGCCGCCTTCAGCTCGTTGGCGGCGTCCTGCGGGCCGTCACCCGTCGAGCCCGCGCCCATGAGCGTGTGGATCTCGTCGATGAACACCACCACGCGCGCGGCATTCTTCACTTCGTCTTTGAGCGCGTTGAGCCGCTCGCTGAACGAGCCACGCAGCTGCGTGCCGGCCACCAGCGTGCCCATGTCGAGCTCGATGATGACGCGCTCTCCGAGCGGCCCGCGGATCATCGCGAGCTGCTGAGCGACGCCTTCCACCACCGCGGTCTTGCCGACGCCGGGCTCACCGAGCAGCACCGGGTTGTTGGTGCGGCGCTTGCCGAGCACGTCGATCACTTCGTCGATTCTCGCGCGCGCGGCCGACGACGGGGTCCAGCTTTCCCTCGCGCGCGAGCGCGGTGAGGTTCTTTCCGAGCGACGTGAGCAGCGGGAACGTGCGCGCATCGAGCTGCCAGCGACCCGAGACCGCGCTGGGCTGCACGGTCGGCATGGCGACGGGCACCGGAGGCGGAGCCATCACCGGCGGCGGCGGCATCGCCTGCAGCGCGGCCACATCTTCATCGGTCACGTCGTCGACCAGATCGCGAATCGAGAGCGTGGGCTTCAACGTCGCCGGGCGCGGCGCCGACGGCGCAGGGAGAATCGTTGCCGTGCCGGTGCGCGAAGGAGGCCCGAAGGGAAGGGGAGGCGCTCCGACGGGGCGACCCGACGACGCGCGCGGAACGTTGGGCGGCAATTCACGCTGCAACATCAGCCGGCGCGGCATGCGACCCGAGGTGAAATACGAGAGCGCCGTGTTGCGCAGCGCCGTGAGATCCATGCCCGTCTTGTGCAGCAGGTCCTGCGCAGCGCAGCGCACGCGGGTCATGGCGATCAGCGCGTGCAGACAATCGGCCTCGGCCGAGCCGCAGTTGGCCGCGATCTCCTTGCCGCGCTCGCGCAGCTCCTTCACCAGCCCATCGGGCTCGCTCGGAGCCGACGTCAGCAGCTCGAGCAGCACGTCTTCGTTGACGTTCTTTTCGCCCAGCAGCATCGCCGCGCGGTTCTCGACGGTGAACATCGCGAGCAACACGTGAGCGGTGGTGAGCCGCTGACTCACGCTCTTCGCAATGTCCTCTGCTTCCAGCATCGTCTGCGCGAAGTCACTGCTCTCGACCATGATCGAGTTTGTAGTCCCGCGAGATCACGCCTCCAAATTTTCCGCTACAGGTTGCTTCAGGGGCGTACGAACGTCCTCGCCACCCGCTCTGATCGCAGGAAATACGACGCCCAGAGCACGGCCGAGACGAGGGCGCGCACGGCGGTCACTCCGGCGGTGCTCCTGGTGTCGACGTGCAGGAGTGTTTCCACCCAGGCCACCATCGCGATCTGCAGCAACGTCAGCACCACGTTGGCCGCGTAGAAGCCGAGCATCAGCGTCACGGCGCTCTTCCGTTTCGCGAAGAAATGGGTGGCCGTGAAGACCGCGTAGGCGATGTAGGCGAGCGCCGAGAGCGACTCGATCGCCACCGGCCCCATCAGCACCGGCCGCTCGAGGGCTGCGCCGATCTCCTCGATCATCGAGCCCGCGTAAACCAGAGGCGAAAGCACCAGATGCAGCATCGGGAGGATCAGCCAGCCACCGAAACCCTCCGGCTTCGACGCGTCGGCGTCAGTGCGTTTGCTGCACTCCACGCACAGGCCCTCGGCAGGCGGGCGCATCAAGCCGGCGTCGGTCAGGCAGCGATGACAGAAGAAGGTGCCGCAGCGAGTGCACGTGCCGCTCACCGGCCAGGCTTCGTGTTTGGGGCACGGGTGCGTCGGCTTCTCGGTCGGCGGTTCCGTTGCCAGCGGAGGCTCGGACGGCTGCGGTTCGGCCTCGACCTTGAACCCGGGTGACTGCGGCGAGAGAGCCGCGCCCGCTTCTCCGAGGGCGGCACGCGCGGCGATGGCTGCTTCCTCTTGATCGAGGCCCGTTGCCACGAGAGCGGCAATCACGGTCGCGCGGTCGGAACCCGCCGCAAACATTCGTTTCGCGGCTGTGTACGGCGACTCCGCTTCCCCCTCGCTCACGCGAAGACCTTATTCGAAGGTTGCGAAACAAAGGGCTCGGTGAAATCACCTCGCACCGCGTGCGTTCAGTGCGCGCCTCCTGAAGCCATGAATTCGCTGACGATTCCCCTCCGAGCGCTCCTCGACCCGGTCGGTGCCGTGCCCGCGGCCGTCGAGTCGCGTCGCTGGTTCGTGCCGATTCTCTTGCTGTGTCTGAGCACCGCGGGCGCGGGCGCGATCATCGCCATGCGCCTCGACGCGTCGCGCATCGTGCTGCCGAAGATGGCGATGAGCGGCGAGCTGATGAAGGCCAGCGAGCGCGAAGTCGGTGAAGCCATCGAGCAGGCGCAGCGCGTCGCGTTGGTAGGCGGTATCGCCAAGGGCCTGCTGCTGATGCCGTTGCTGGTGCTGGTGCTCGCGGTGGTCCTCAAGATCTCGATGTGGCTCATCGGTCGCAAGGCGCTGTTCGCCGATCTGTTCACCGTGGCGGCGATCGCGATGCTGCCGGTCGCGGTCTTTCATTGCATCGAGTTGGTCTCCGCGCTGCGCATCGAGCTCATCACCCCGCGTGTCGCTGAATCGTTGGTGCCGTCGTCGATCGCGGTGTTCATGGAAGGCGGGCGTGGCGGCGGCCCGGGCTTGATGCGCGTCTTCAAGGCCGTCGATTTCATCAACATCTGGTCCGCGCTCCTGATGGGGCTCGGGCTCGCCGCGGCGTCGAAGTGGACGCCTGCTCGCGGCGCGTTGTTCGGTTTCTTCTTGTACGTCCTCTTCGCGGCCGCGTTCCTGATCGGAATCCCAGGAATGATGCCGCCCGAGGGCATGGGAGGCGGAAAGTGATCTCGCCGTTGGTCATCGCGGTCGTCGTGTCGTCGACGCCCATCACGCTGGAAGAAGTTCGCGACGCTTCGAAGCAGCAGCTCGACGCCATTCGCGCGCAGCTCGATCTCACCCGCGCCGACTCGGCGCTGAAGACCTCGCGCTCGGCGATCTTCCCCCAGGTCGATCTCTCGCTCGGAGCGGGCGTCTCGTTCATCGGCTCGCAGCGCGCGTTCAGCACGGTGCCGGTGTTCAACCCCGACGGCACCATCTCGTTCGCGCAACGTCAGGTCGACACGCAGCCGGTGACGCAGGCGCGCTACACGCTCGGTCTGTCGGTGCAGCAGCTGATCTACGACGGTGGCCGCTGGTGGAATCAGATCGCCCAGAGCGGCGCGCAGCAGGAAGCGGCGCAGGGCCAGCTGAAAGAACAGCAGCTCTCGAGTGAGCTCGAGGCGGTGCGGCGGTTCTATGAATTGGTGAAGGCGCAGCTGGCGCTCAAGGTGTTCGAGGAATCGGTGTCGCGCACCAAACAGCAGGTCGATCGCGCTTCGGCGCTCTACGAAGCAGGTCGCGGCCCGCGCAGCGCGGTGTACGACGCCAAGACCTCGCTCGCGAACGACGAGATCAACGTGGTGCGCCAGAAGCAGCGCATCGGTCAGGCGCGCCTCGCGCTGCTGCAGTGGCTGGGTCGCCCCGACGCCGACGTGGTCGCGGTGGTGCCCGACACGCAGGCGGCGAGCACGCCCATCGCGACCACCGATGCGATCGAATCGGCACGCAAGAATCGCCCGCTCTTCAAGTCACTCGACGCCAACGTGCGCGCGGGTGAGCTGGGCGTGTCGGTCTCGCGCTCCGACTACTTCCCGCGCATCTCGGCGAGCGCGAACTACCAGCGCCAGTCGCCCGATCTCGGGCTGTTCTTCGACCCCACGAGGCAGAACGTGCTGACGCTCGGCGCGAACCTGTCGTGGGACCTCTTCAGCGGCTTCCAGCACGACGCGCAGGTCGAGCGCGCCAACGCCGATCTCGCGCAGGCGAAGGCCGTGCAGCGTCAGACGATCATCGATCTCGAGACCGAGATCGCGCGCACCAACGACGCGTGGCAGGCCGAGGTCGACGTGCTGGTGATTTCGGAACGCAACCTGGGCCTCGCGAAGGAGCAGGTCGCGCTCGAGGAAGAGCGCTTCAACGCAGGCGCGGGCTCGACGCTGGAAGTGCGCAACGCGCAGATCAAGTACACGCAGGCGCAGTTGTCGGTGCTGCAAGGCAGGGCAGACGTTGCTACGGCCCGGGCTGCGCTCGAGCGCACCATCGGAGGTGGCCAGTGACCTGGTGGAAGGGTGTCATCGCTGCGTTGATCGTGCTCGGCGTGGGCGCGATGGCGTTTGCCGGCCTGCGTGAGAAGCCGCCGCCGGCGACCGAAGTGCAGTTCGGCAAGGTGCGGAAGGGCCCCATCACGCGCACCGTGACGGGAGCGGGCAAGGTCGAGGCCGCGACGACGGTGAAGATCAGCTCCAACCTCTCGGGCGATCTCGTCGAGCTGCCGGTGAAGGTCGGAGACACCGTCACCAAGGGCCAGGTGCTCGCGAAGTTGGATCGTCGGCGCTTCGAAGCGAGCGTGAAGCAGGCCGCGGCCGCGTTGAGCGCCGCGAAGGCCGAGATCGCCACCGTGCAGGTCGACATCGATCGCCTGACGCGGGAACTCGATCGCGTGAAGGGTCTCGTCGACAAGGGGCTGGCGTCGAAAGCCGAGAGCGAGCGCGCGGAATCTGATCTCGCGTCGGCGAAGGCGCGTCAGGCTGCGCAGGCCGATCGCGCCGCGCAGGCCGCCGCCGTCCTCGAGGAATCACAGAACAACCTCGCGAAGACGACGCTGTTCTCTCCGATCGACGGCACGGTGATCGAAGTGACGCGCGAGATCGGTGAGCGCGTTCGTGGGTCTGACTTCAACGAAGACGTGGTGATGACGCTCGCCGCGCTGCACGCCATGGAAGTGAAGATCGAGGTCGGCGAGCACGAGGTGGTGCACCTCAAGCTCACGCAGAAGGCCGACATCAAGATCGACGCGTTCGACGGCCAGACGTTCGAGGGAACGGTGGTCGAGATCGCGCAGAAGGCGCTGATCCGCAACCCGGGCACCGAGCAGGAAACGACCTCGTTCCCGGTGACCGTCGCGCTGGTGGCCAAGCCCGACGGCGTGCTGCCCGGCATGAGCGCCGAAGTTCGCGTCACCGCCGATCAACGCGAGAGCGCGCTGATCGTGCCGGTGCAGGCGGTGACCGTGCGCCCCGAGGCGATGCTCGCCGACACCGCGACCAACATCGAAGGCAACAAGCTCTCGGCGCCGAAGAAGGGCGAGACGTTCGCGAAGGTGGTGTTCGTGGTCGACTCCGACAAGCACGTGCACGCGCGTCGCGTGAAGACCGGCATCTCGTCGGACACCGACATCGAGATCCTCGAGGGGCTGCAGGAAGGCGACGAGATCATCGAAGGCCCGTACCGCACGCTCGCGAAAGATCTGAAGGAAGGCGATCTCGTCGAAGAGCAGAAGAAGGGCGGGCCGGGTGGTCGCGGTGGCCCTGGTGGTCGCGGCGGGAAGCGCGGCTAGAGAATCGCCATGCTCATCGAGCTCAAGGACATCCACCGCGAATACAACGTCGGCGGAGAGCTCGTGCGCGCGCTCGACGGCGTGAGCATCGCCATCGAGCGGGGAGAGTGGGTGGCGATCATCGGGCAGTCGGGCTCTGGCAAGTCGACGCTGATGAACGTGATCGGCTGCCTCGATACGCCGACGCGCGGCGAGTACCACTTGAACGGCAAAGACGTGGCTCGCATGAGCGACGACGAGCTCGCCTTCATCCGCAACAAGGAGATCGGGTTCATCTTCCAGAACTTCCAGTTGCTGCCGCGCGAGACGTCGCTGGCCAACGTGGAACTGCCGCTCGTGTACCGCGGCGTGAACGCGAAAGATCGTCGCGCCAAGGCCATCGAGGCGATGCAGAAGGTGAAGCTCGAGCACCGCATGACGCACAAGCCGACCGAGCTGTCGGGCGGTCAGCGTCAACGTGTCGCCATCGCGCGCGCGCTCGCCGGAGAGCCGTCGCTGCTGCTCGCCGACGAGCCCACCGGCAACCTCGACTCCAACACCGGTGAGGAGATCGTTCGGCTCTTCGAAGAGCTCCACAAGGCCGGGCACACCATCGTGCTCGTCACGCACGAGCCCAAGCTCGCCGCTCGCTGCCCGCGCGCGATTCGTCTGAGCGACGGCAAGGTGGTCGGTGACGGCCCGGGCGCCGAGGTCGCGTACCTCGACGTGAAGGCACCGGTGGTTGCTCCCGCGCACGTCGAGGCGACCGCGTCATGAGTCTGCGCGTCGACATTCTCGAGGGCTCGCGCATCGCGCTGCGTTCGCTCGCGAATCATCGACTCCGCACGCTGCTCACCACGGTCGGCGTCGGCATCGGCGTCGCCACGCTGCTCGCGATTCTCGGCATCACGCAGGGCATGGACACCAGCTTCCAGGCGCAGCTCGCCTCGCTGGGGAGCAACAGCGTCTACGTCAGCAAGCAGCCCTGGGTGCAGATGGGCAACTGGTGGGAATTTCGCGGGCGCAAACGCCTGACGCTCGATCACCTCGAGGCCGTGCGCGCGCAGTGCACCTACTGCGGCGCGGTGGTGCCGGTGCTCGACGACAACGACGACGTGGAGTTCATGGGTCGCTCACTGAGCTTCGTGAACATCACCGGCTCGACGAGCGAGTACCTCGCGGTGAGCGGGTTTGAGGTGACCAACGGCCGCTTCATCACCGAGGCCGACAACGAGAGCCGCCGCCTGGTCGGCGTGATCGGCACCGACGTCGCCGACACGTTCTTCCCCGACATCGACCCGGTGGGGAACACCATCCGCGTGGGGAACAAGCCGGTGACGGTGATCGGCGTGCTCTCGCGGAAGGGAAAGATCCTCGACCAGAGTCAGGATCTCGCGGTCATCATTCCGTTTTCGACGTTCAAATCGTTCTTCCGCGGCAACCAGTCCATCGACATCGGCATTCAGATCTCCGACGTCGAGAACATGGACAAGGCGGAAGATCAGCTGGTCGGCATTCTGCGGCGCGCGCGCCAGACGCCTCCTGACAAGCCTGATGACTTCGCGATCAACAAGCCCGAGCAGCTGGCGTCGACCTACGAGCAGTTGACCGGCGCGCTGTACGGCGTGGCGCTCGGCATCGGCTTCATCACGCTGCTCGTCGGCGGCATCGGCATCATGAACATCATGCTCGTCTCGGTTCGCGAGCGGACGCGGGAGATCGGCATTCGGCGCGCGCTGGGAGCGAAGAAGCGCACCATCATCACCCAGTTCGTGCTCGAGGCGACGCTGGTCTCGGCCGTCGGCGGAGCGATGGGCACGCTCGTCGGTCTGGGCGGAGCGAAGGTCGTGTCGCTGGTCACTCCGCTCGCGGCGACGGTGCGGCCGCTCACCATCGTGTTCGGTATCGGCTTCGCCGCGCTCGTGGGGCTCGTGTTCGGCATCTGGCCGGCCGCGCGCGCTGCGAACCTGGACCCCGTCGAGGCGTTGAGAGACGAGTGATGATCAGCGAACGAGCCCAGCTGAGGCGCAGCCGAAGTCACGGGGTCCCTGGACCTCGTGTGGCGAGTGAGCGCATGAAATGATTCGCGCCTTCTTCGACAACCTGAAGCTCGCGTTCGGCACCTTCGTCGCGCACCCGCTGCGAACCATGCTCACGCTGCTGGGCATCGTGATCGGCGTGTCGACGGTGATGACCATGATGGCGCTGCTCGAGGGCCTGCGCGTCAAGGTGAACAAAGACTTCAGCCAGCTCGGCGCCAACGTCTTCCGCGTCGACAAGTGGCCGCAGGGCTTCCGCTTCGGCGGCGGCGGAGTCGACTGGAACAAGATCGCGCGCCGGCCTCCGCTCACCGTCGCCGACAAGCGCGCGCTCGCCGAGCAGTGCCCGCACGTGCTGCGCACCGGAGCGTCGTCGTGGCAACCGGCCCAGAAGGTGCGCACCTCGCAGACCGAGACGCAGGCCAACGTGTTCATCATCGGCGCAACGGTCGAGTACCCCGACACCTCGGGCGTCACCATCGCGCAGGGCCGCATGTTCAACGACGCCGAGGAAATGGACGGGCGTCGCGTCGCCGTGCTCGGGCCTGACGTGGCCGACAAGTTGTTCCCCTCGCTCGAACCGGTGGGTCAGGAGGTGCGGCTCAAGGGCCGCCCGTACACGGTGATCGGCGTGATGGAGCGCCGCGGAAAACTCCTCGGCATGTTCAACCTCGACAACCAGGTGATGATCCCCATGTCGACGTTCTTGTCGGCGTACGGAAAACGCCGCGGCATGTCGCTCAACGTCGAGGCGAAGGACAAGGAGAGCGTCGACAAGGCGATGGAAGAGGTGACGCGCGTGATGCGTCAGCGCCGCGACGTCGCTCCGATGGAAGACAACAACTTCGAGGTGTCGACCAACGAGTCGATGGCGAAGTCGCTGAACGATCTCTCGAACGTGGTGACCGCCGCGACGTTCGGGGTCTGCATTCTTTCGCTGATCGTCGGCGGCATTGGCATCCTCAACATCATGCTGGTGAGCGTCACCGAGCGAACGCGCGAGATCGGCATTCGAAAAGCGCTCGGCGCCAAACGCTCCCGAATACTCATGCAGTTCGCGACCGAAGCGATCGTGCTCTCGCTGGTGGGAGGGTTGATCGGCATCGCCATCGGCTTCGGCCTCGCCTTCCTCGGAAGATGGACGTTCGGGCTCTACACCGCGGTGCCGGTGTGGGCCGTCGTGCTGAGCGTGGTGATGTCGAGCGGCGTCGGGCTGGTGTTCGGCATCTACCCGGCGGCGCGCGCGGCGAAGCTCGATCCCATCGAGGCGATGCGCAGCGAGTAAGGGGCCTCGGCCACTTGCACTTCGCAGAGGTTTGGGGTGTTAGCGCCCCGTGAAGATCCTCCGCCTGCTGGCTGTCGCCGCGCTGCCGTTGTTCGCTGCTTCGTTCTCGTCGTGCTCACCGTCGGTCGCGAAGTGCGACGCGCTCTCGTGTGCCGGCGGCTGTTGCGATGCGACGGGCCAATGTCGTCTGGGCTCGGAGCCCGCGGCGTGTGGCACCGGCGGCAACCTCTGCACGCAGTGTTTCCCCGGCCAGGTCTGCAACCTCGGTCTGTGCGGAGCGGGCAACACCGGCGGCGGCACGGGTGGTGGCACCGGCGGTGGAACGGGCGGAGGCACCGGTGGCGGCACGCAGCTGCAGTGCGCGGCGGGCAAGACGTCGTGCAGCGGCTCTTGCGTCGATCTGCTCAGCAACGAGCGCAACTGCGGCAACTGCGGCACGCTCTGCAACAGCAACCAGTTCTGCAACAACGGCATGTGCACCGCGCTCCCGGCGGACTGTTCGAATGCCGCGTGCCCTCGCGGGTTCTTCTGCGCCGGCACGACCTGCGTGCAGGGTTGCGCGACGACCGCTGACTGCCCGCAGCCGGGCATGTGCGACACCTCGACGCACACCTGCAACTGCATCACCGGCTTCCACGCGTGCGGCGACAGCTGTGATTCCGACACCAACATCGCGTCGTGCGGCCCGTCGTGCGCCAACTGCGGAGGCATCGCCAACGCCGTGCCCGCCTGCACCAACAACGCGTGCGACTTCACCTGCAACCAGGGGTTCCACCGCTGCGGCGGCGAGTGCAAAGACAACAACCAGATCACCAACTGCGGCTCGAGCTGCAACCCGTGCACGCCGCCGGCGAACTCCGTCGCGACCTGCAACGGCATGTCGTGCGACTTCATCTGCAACCAGGGCTTCCACAAGTGCGGCAACCAGTGCGTCGACAACAACTCGGTGAACTCGTGCGGTGGAACGTCGTGCACGCCGTGCGCGCCGCCCGCCAACGCGACCGCGACCTGCAACGGCGTGGCGTGCGACTTCACCTGTAATTCCGGCTTCCACCGGTGCGGCAGCGCGTGCGTGGCGAACAACTCCACCAACGGGTGCGGCACCAGCTGCTCTCCGTGCAGCCCTCCCGCGGGCGCGACGGCGACGTGTGACGGCTTCAGCTGTGGCTTCTCGTGCAACACCGGCACGCACGGCTGCGCGGGTCAGTGCGTCTCGAACAACTCGGTGAACTCGTGCGGCACCAGCTCGTGCTCGCCGTGCTCGCCGCCGCTCAACGGTACGTCGACGTGCAACGGCGTCTCGTGCGACTTCGTGTGCAACTCCGGCAGCCACCGCTGCGGCGCTTCGTGCTCCGACAACTTCAGCGTCAACTCGTGCGGCGCCAGCTCGTGCAACCCGTGCCCCGCCGGCCCGGCGAACTCGGTGCGCACCTGCGACGGCTTCGCCTGCGGCTGGCAGTGCTCGCCCGGCTTCCACGACTGCGGAGGCACCTGCGTCGCCAACACCAGCACCACGCAGTGCGGAGCGTCGTGCGTGGCGTGCACTCCGCCGGCGAACGCGAGCCCGATCTGCAGTAGCGGCGCGTGTGACTTCACGTGCAACCTGGGCTTCCACCGCTGTGGCAACACCTGCCGCGCTGATTCTGACGTCGACGCGTGTGGCGCGGCGTGCTCGGTCTGCCCCACCGGCCCGGCGAATTCGTCGCGCGCCTGCACCAGTGGCTCGTGCTCCTTCGTGTGCGACACGGGTTTCAACGCCTGCAACTCGCAGTGCGTGGCCACCGACTTCGTGAGCGCGTGTGGAGCGTCGTGCACCCAGTGCGCGGCGAGCGGCACCTTCGATCGGCCGGTCTGCAACACCAACGTGTGCGGCACCAGCTGCATCACCTCGTGCAACTCGATGTGCGTCGACGTGAACACCGACGAGGCGAACTGCGGCGCGTGCGGCACGACGTGCACCGGCGGTCAGGTCTGCTCCGAGGGCACGTGCCGCTCGCAGTGCACCACCGGCGTCGCGTTCTCGGGCGTGCTGCCGTACCAGACGCTGGTCAACGTCACTGGCTACCGCTTCGTGATGGAAGATCTGAACGGCGACGGCCGCGTCGATCTGATCGACAACGGCAACACCGGCATGCAGGTGCGGCTCGCGCAGGCTGACGGCTCGTTCGGAGCGATTCAGTCGTGGGCGATGACCACGCGGCCCATCGCCATCGCGGCCATCGATCTCGACGGCGACACGTTCAAGGAGATCGTCGGTCTTCGCAACGCGACCTCGACGCAGGTCTTCGTGGTGCGCAACACGGCGGGCGTGCTCGCCACCACCGGTACGTCGTACAGCGTGTCGGGCACTGCGAGCGCCTTCAACTTCCTCGACGCCAACGGTGACGCGCGGCTCGACATCGTGGTGGCCACCAGCACCAACGGCGCCGTGCTGCCGCAGAGCGCGACCACGCCCGGCACGTTCACCACCGCCACCACCTTCACGCAGCCGTTCGCGTCGGCGACCTTCCTCGAGACCGCGCAGCTCGATGGCGACGGCCGCGCCGATCTCGTGTTCGCCACCGCGTCTCAGTATCGCGTGGTTCGCCAGACCGCCGTCGGCGTCTGGACGCTCGGCATGAGCAACATCGCGATCACCGTGACCTCTCTCGTGATCCGCGACTTCAACAACAACGGCACGCAGGACATGTTGATTCGCTCGGGCGCGAACACCATGACGCTGCTGCAGGGCAACGGTGACGGCACGTTCATCAGCTCGGCCGTGCCTTTCACCGGCTCGGGCCCGGTCGTCGCCGCCGATCTGAACGGTGACGGCGCGCTCGATCTGATCACCGGGTCGACGTCGGTGCTCTACATCGGGCTGGCGACGGGGGCGATGAACTGGCCCTCGACTCCGCCCAACTACCTCGTGAACTCGCCGGGCGGCGTGCAGAACCTCATCGCCGTGGGCCAGCTGATCGGTTCGCCGGCGCCCGAGATCTTCTCGGTCGGCCTCGCGAGCATCAACTCGATGTCGGTGATGGTGAACGACGGCACGGGCGGCTTCGCCGGAGCGCGCGCGACGGGCAGCAGCGGCGGGCCCTTCAACAGCCTCGCGGCGGGTGACTTCGACGGCGACGGCGATCGCGATCTCGTGCTGATTCCCAGCATCGCCAGCGGAGGCACCGGCAACGCCTCGGTGGTGCTCGGCAGCAGCGACGGCTCGTTCGGCGCATCGGTGGCCACGCTCGCGCTGCGCGGTGACGAGTTCGCCGTCGGTCGTCTCAACATGGACGCCATGGAGGACTTCGTGTCGCTCATCGAGACCACGGTCGGTCCGGGCGTCGAGGTGCGCATCGGCTCGGGTGGTGGCGTGTTCGCCGCGCCCGTGACGGTGAACACCACGGCGGCGCCGGTGCGCGTGGCGATCGCCAACGTGAACCAGGACTCGTTCAACGATCTCGTGATCGCCACCACCAGCGGCCTCGAGTGGGCGCAGGGCAACGGCGACGGCACGTTCCAGGCGGTCCGGTCGATCGCGACCTTGTCCTCCGTGCAGGCCTTCGCGGTCGTCGATCTCAACCTCGACGGGAAGCCCGACATCGCGGTGAACGCGGCGAGCAGCCTGCGCGTGTTCGCCGGCCTCGGCATGGGCACCTTCACCAACGGAGCGATCACCACCGTCACCACCAACGCGACCGTCACCGACGTCGTCAGTGGCGACTTCGATCAAGACGGGCGGCCCGACCTCGCGCTGGCGTCGACGAGCGGGGTGCTCTTCTTCCGCAGCGCGGGCAACGGAGCGCTCACCGCGCAGACCACCAACACCACGATGATCGGCCGGCTCAAGGTGGGCGATCTCGACAACGACGGCTTGCTCGATCTCGTCGTCGTCACCACGCTCGGCGACTTCAACGTGGCGAAGGGTGCGGCGAACTTCACGTGGGGCGCGCGTCAGACGTGGGCGCCGGGCCGTCAGCTTTCGACCGTCGCGTTGGTGGCCGACCGCATCAACACCGACAGCTTCCGCGACATCGTCGTCTACAACCCGACCGGCGAAATCTGGAGCTACCTCGGCACCTGCAGATGAAAGTCAGGTGAGGGACGGCCAGTGCGCCCTGACGCTTCCATCAGGGAAACTTCACGCTCCCCATGCAGTTCAAAACGGCTTGAACTATATGAACGGGCATGGACTCCAGCGCCTTCGCCTCGTTCAAGCCGTTCCTGGGCCTCGTGGAGGCGCAGATCCTCGAGCAGCTGGGCGGAGAGAAGCCGAAGCCTGAAGACACGCTGATCAGCTCCGCGCGCCACCTCTGTCTGGGCGGCGGCAAGCGCGCGCGGCCGATGCTGATGAAGATCTTCGGCGACACGCTCGGCGTGCCGGAATCGAAGCTGGTCGACCCCGCAGTGGCCGCGGAGCTCATTCACGCCAGCTCGTTGCTCCACGACGACGTGATCGACAACGGCATGTGGCGCCGCGGCAAGCCGACGGTGAACGCACGCTGGGGCAACATCGTGGCGGTGATGGCGGGCGATCTCCTGCTGTCCGGCGCGCTGCTGAAGCTCGCGAAGTTCGACTCCCGCATCGGCCAGCACGCGCTGTCGGTGGTGAGCGAGATGACCCGCGCGGCGATCGACGAAGTGCAGGCGCGCGGCAACCTCGATCTCTCGCTCGCGGGCCTGAAGGCCATCGGTGAGGGCAAGACCGGCTCGCTGTTCGGCTTCTGTGGTCGCGCGGCGGCGCTGGTGGCTGGTGACGAAGACGCCGTGCGACGCTTCGACGCCTTCGGTCGCCGCATCGGCGTGGCGTTCCAGATGGCCGACGACATTCGCGACATCTCCGGCACCGACGAGGGCAAGCCGCAGTACGCCGACCTGCAGTCGCGCACGCCGAACCTTCCGGTCCTGCTCGCCGTGCAGCGCGACGCCAGCGTGAAGAAGCGCATCGCCGATGCGTGGGGCTGGTCGGCGCTCACGCAAGACAAGGTGAAGGAACTCGGCACCGCGGTGCTGGTGACCGGCGCGCTCGACGACGCCACGGTGTTGATGAACCAGGAAATCGACGCCGCGGTCGAGGCGCTCGGGCCCTACGCGCAGCGCGAATCGGGCGCGAACCTGGTGATGTGGGCGCGCACCATCGCGCAGGGCATCGCGCTGAAGGGAGCCGCATGAAGGGCTATCTCTGGCAGGCCGAGGCGACCAACGACGATCGGCCCGGCAAGCTGCAGCGCTGGGAAACCGTTGCCGTCGACGCCGTCGGCAACGTGATCGAGTTCTGGGGCTTCAAGCGCAACCAGGGCCGCGTGTGGGCGCTGCTCTACCTGCGTGACGTCGCGCTCACCGCGGCCGAGATCGAGCGCGAGCTCGAGCTGAGCAAGGGTGGCGTGTCGATGCTGACGCGCGATCTCGAGCGGTGGGGCGTGATCCTTCGCGTGCGCACGCCGGGCGATTCGGCGTGGCGGTATCGCGCCGAGACCGACTTGCTCCAGATGGCGAGGCGCGTGATCGAAGAGCGCGAGTTCTCGTTCATCTCGCGCATTCGCGCCGATCTCGAAGAGGCCCGAAAGCTCGCCTCGGCCGAGGGCAACACCACCAAAGCGCAGCTCGAACGCCTCGAGCGCATGGAGACGCTCGCCGAGGCCACCGAGAAGGCGCTCAAGCTGTTCCTCAAGACCTCACGCCTCGACGTCGGCGGGATGTTCGGGGTGTTCCGCTCGGGCCGCTGAAGTCGTACACAGCGCGCATGGACGCGCACTACGACCAGGTGATGAGCGCCCGCGAAAAAGCGGGGCAGGGCACGAAGCTGTACTTCGGTTACTCGACGATCCTCGATCGCTCGGCGTTCGAAGAGTGGCGCGGGCAGCACAGCTACGACTTCTTCGATCTTCCGAAGGGCCGCGCGGGGCAGGCCACCGAGCTCGGCCTCACGTACGACTTCTTGAGCCGCTGGTGGGGCGGGCGCGTCGCCGGCCTCAAAGACGAGGCGGGTTCGACGGTGCACGGGCTGGTGTTCGAGATCGCCGAGAAGGACTGGGCGATCATTCAGCACAAGGAAGGCTTCGTGACCGGCATGTGCGTCGAGCGCCCGGTGAAGGTGAAGCTCGCCGATGGCAGCACGGTCGACGCGATCGCGTTCACCACCAACCCGCAGCGCGCCACGAGCGACGGGCCGATCTCCGATCGCTTCGTCGAGGCGCTGACGCGCGGAGCGACCGCCGCCGGCCTGCCCGCCGAGTGGATCAGCAAGCTCGCCGCCAGCGCGCGCTGAGCGCATCTCGGGCATGGTCGCGCTCCACCGAAGGGGGCGCACATGTTCGCTGTCACCGGAGTCTCAGGTCGCACCGGAGCCGCCACCGCCGAAGCGCTGCTCAAGCTCGGCGAGAAAGTGCGCGTGCTGGTGCGCAAGCCGGAGCAGGGCGAGGTCTGGGCGCGCCGTCACTGCGAGGTGGCGATCGCCGACTACGAAGATCCCGCGTCGATCACCGCGGCGACGAAGGGGCTCACCGGCGCGTACGTGATGTTGCCTCCGCCGCAGGGTGACGACCCGCTGGCGCAGCAGAGCGCGTTGCTCGCGAAGCTCGTCGCCGGCCTCAAGCCCGCGGGCTTGAAGCGCATCCTCTTTCTCTCGGCCATGGGCGCGCAGCACCCCGCGGGCACGGGGCCGTTCGTGGCGTTGCACCGCGCGGAACAGGCCTTGAAGCCGCTCGCTCCGTCGGTCACGTTTCTGCGCGCCGCGCTGTTCCTCGAGAACTGGGCGCAGTGGCTGATTCCTGCGCTCGAGACCGGAGAGCTGCCGTTCTTCGGCCACACCCACCTTCAGTTTTCACAGGTCGGCGCGCACGACGTCGGCGTCGCGGCCGCGCAGCTGCTCAGCGAGAACACCAGCGGCACGCGCGTGATCGAGCTCGCGGGGCAGAAGAGCTGGTCGGCGATCGAAGTCGCGGAAGTGTTCTCGTCGTTGCTCGGTCAGAAGGTCACCGCGGTCGAGCGCCCGGTGGCCGACGCTCGCGCGCAACTCGAGAAGATCGGCATGCCGGCTCCGCTCGCCGCGCTGTGGGCCGAGGCCGCCGATGGGCTCGCGCACGGGCGCGTCACCTTCATGCACCCCAAGCAGGTGAAGCGCGGCACGACGTCGCTGTTCGACGCGTTGAAGCCGCTGGTGTGATCAGCCGGTCGTCTTCGGCTCGTCGATCGGCGCGAACCACGCCACGCCGAGCGGAGGCAGCCGAATCACGAAGCTCGCCGGCTGCCCGTCGTGCGGCACGTGCTCGGCCTTGCGCGGAGCGTTCACCACGTTCGAACCGCCGAACTCCGAAGCGTCGGTGTTGAGGATCTCCGCCCACCAGCCGCCGCCGGGAACGCCGACGCGCCACTCGCGCACCACCGGCGACATGTTGGCCACGCACACGATCTCTCGCCACGCATTGCGGCCGCGCCGAATGAACACGTACACGTTGTCGACCGCCGCGTCGGCCTGCACCCACTGAAAGCCCTGCGGCAGGAAATCGGTCTCGAAGAGCGAGCCTTCAGCGCGGTACAGCCCGTTCAACTTCGCGAGCAGCCGCATCAGCCCGGCGTGCGCGGGGTTCGTCGCGAGGTGCCACTCGATCGCCGCGTCGTGATTCCATTCGAGGCCCTGGCCGAACTCCGACCCCATGAAGAGCAGCTTCTTGCCGGGGTGCGCCCACATCCACCCGTAGAGGGCACGCAGGTTGGCGCGCTTCTGCCACTCGTCTCCGGGCATCTTGTTGAGGAGCGACTTCTTGCCGTGCACCACTTCGTCGTGGCTCAGCGGCAACACGAAGCGCTCGGAGTAGGCGTACATCAACCCGAACGTCAGCTGCCGGTGGTGGTGCTGTCGGTAGATGGGGTCCTTCTCGAAGTACTGCAGGGTGTCGTGCATCCACCCCATGTTCCATTTGTGGGTGAAGCCGAGGCCGCCTTCGCGAACGGGGTGTGAGACGCGCGGCCACGAGGTCGACTCCTCGGCCATCACCACCGCGTCGGGCACCACGTGCGCCACGGTCTCGTTCAGCTCGCGCAGAAACTGAATCGCCTCTTCGTTCTCGCGACCGCCGTGCTGGTTGGGCAGCCACTCGCCCTCTTTGCGCGAGTAGTCGAGGTAGAGCATCGAGGCCACCGCGTCCACGCGCAGACCATCGACGTGGTACTGCTCGAGCCAGAAGAGCGCGTTGGCGACGAGGAAGTTCCGCACCTCGTTGCGGCCGAAGTTGAAGATCAGCGTGCCCCAGTCGGGGTGCGCGCCGCGCCGCGGGTCGGCGTGCTCGTACAGTGCGGTGCCGTCGAACTGCCCCAGCGCGAACGCGTCGCGCGGAAAGTGGCCGGGCACCCAGTCGACGATCACCCCGATGCCGTTCTGGTGGAGCGTGTCGATCAAGAAGCGAAAGTCATCGGGCGTGCCGAAGCGGGCGCTCGGCGCGAAGTAGCCCGACACCTGGTAGCCCCAGCTGCCTCCGAAGGGGTGCTCGGCGACCGGCAACAGCTCGACGTGGGTGAAGCCCAGCGCGCGAACGTGTGCCGCCAATTTCGGAGCGAGCTCGCGGTACGTGAGCGATCGATTGCCTTCGTCGCTGCGCCGCATCCACGAGCCGAGGTGCACTTCGTAGATGCTCATCGCCGCCGGAGCGGAGACCGCGCGCTTGCGCTCCTCGAGCCACTTCGCGTCGCCCCACGCGTAGTTCTTGAGCGAGTTGATCACCGAGGCAGACGAGGGCGGCACTTCGGTGCGGAACGCGAGCGGGTCGGCTTTGAGGAACGGCGCTCCGCCGCGCGGGAAGATCTCGAACTTGTACTTCTGGCCCTCACTCGCGCCGGGAACGAAGAGCTCCCACAGGCCCGACGCACCGAGCGTGCGCATGGGATGACGACGATCATCCCATCCGTTGAAGTCGCCGATCAGCGCCACGCCCTCGGCGTTGGGCGCCCACACCACGAACGCGCAGCCGCTCACGCCCTGGTGCACCATGGGGTGCGCGCCGAGGCGGTCCCACAGGCGGCGGTGCGTGCCCTCTCCGACGAAGTGCAGATCGGCGGGGCCGAGCGTCGGCAGGAACGCGTACGGATCTTTCTCGCGCGTCGTGCCGTGATCGAAGGTGAGCTCCAGCTCGTACGGAGCGGGCCTGGCGCTCTCGCGTTTCCCCTCGAACACGCCGGGGAACCCGTCGCGCGGGGCCAGCGCGATCGTCTGCCCGTCGACGTGCACGTTCACCGATCGCGCGTCGGGCCGGAAGACACGGAACCAGACGTTGCCCTCGGCGACATGCGCACCCAGCACCGAGTGCGGGGTCGCCAGCCGCAGCGCGATCAGCTGCCGGAGTGCGTCGTCATGCATGGGAGCGGCTTGCTACTCCAGCCCGCAAAGAAAGAGGGGAGAGACATGGCGTCTCTCCCCTCGGTCACTTCACTGCGGTGTCGATCAGTGCGTGACGAGCTGGCCGCGGATGAGGCCGCCCGGCGCCGCCATCGTGTGCACGTTCACGTAGAAGCCACCGTCGCTGTTCGCGAAGCTGGTCAACGTGTTGAGCGCGAACGAGCCACCGAAGCCACCGGCGTCAGCCGTCACCACGAGCGGAACGGCGACGTTGCCGCTCGTCTCGGCCGGGCCACCCTGGTGGATGTGCGCCGAGCCGGCCACGACGTCGCTGGTCCACGAACCGATGTAGTTCACGCCGCCGTCGCCGAACGCGACGAACTGCGCGCCACCCGTCGTGGCACCGGGCGTCATGGTGTTCAGCTGCGCCGTCATCAGCGTCGTGCCCGTCGGGATGACCTGGCCGCGGATTTCCTGGTTCGACTTGGTGAGCGAGACGAACACCAGGCCGTCCTTCACTTCCTGCGCTTGCGCGGGCGTGAGGTCGGCCGCGACGGGGATCGTCGGCGTGAAGACCGTGAACGGGATCGCCACGGTGGCCGCGCGGCCGCCGATGCCGATGCCGATGCCGCCCGTGATGCCGCCACCGGTGATGGTGTGCGTCAGCATGCCGGCCACCGCGTAGCCGCCGTCACCGACCGCCGTCACCGCGAGCGTCGCGCTGCCGGTCTCAGTGCTGGACGAAACGGGAACCGCCTGGTTCTTCGAGAGTGACGCCGTGTACGTGCCCGTCAGCGGGTCGACCGTCGTGCCGCCGCCACCACCGGTCGTGCCACCGCCGCCGCCGGTCGTGCCACCGCCACCGCCGGTCGTGCCGCCACCGCCGCCCGTGCCCGCGTCGTCACCGCCGCCACCGCCGGTCGTGCCGCCGCCACCGCCGGTCGTGCCGCCGCCACCGCCGGTCGCGCCACCGCCACCGCCGGTCGCACCGCCGCCGCCAGTCGCGCCGCCACCGCCGGTCGCTCCGCCGCCGCCCGTCGCACCGCCGCCACCGCCGGTCGCACCGCCACCGCCAGTGCCCGCGTCTTCAGGCGGGAAAGGGCTGCCTTCCTTGCAGACGCCCTGATCGCAGGTGAACTCTTTCTTCGCGGCCTTGGCCTTCGAAGCGCAGTCGAAAGTGTCGACGCACTCGGGCGCGCAGCCCGTGAGGATGAAAGGCACCGTGGCCAGCGCCAGGGCAGCAACTCTCAGTGGATTGAGCTTCATTGTGTGTGGTCTCCCAGGAAGTGGAACGGCCCGCCTTCTAGGCGGAACGGCCCGCACTTTCCAAAGAAGAGTCACACGATCGACAAAATGTCGACGTTCAAGCAGACGGTACTGAGGGGTGCCCGGGAGGGCTGCGGTTCAGCTCGCAGCCTTCTGCTTGTAGAAAATCAGGAGCGAGTAGCAGTGGAACTCGTTGTCGCTCGACTGACGCACGACGCGGTCGACGATCTCGAAGTCAGCGTTGCTCTTGATCCAACGCGTGACGTTCTCGCTGATCTCTTCTCGCTCTTTCGCCTTCGTGGCCGAAAACACCTTGACGCCAGTGAACATGTGCTGGCTTATCCCACGTGACGTTTTCCCCCTACAAGGCCCTTCATGCTGATCGACTTGCACGTCCACTCGTACCTCTCGCGTGACTGCCAGCTCGACCCGCGCGCGGTGCTTCAGCGCGCTGAGACATTTGGCCTCGACGGTGTGGCGTTCACCGAGACCAACACGCAAGACGGCTGCGACGAGCTCTTCGATCTGCAGCGCACGACCAAGCTGAAGATCTTCGTCGGGCTCGAGCTCGCGACCGACAAAGGTCAGTACCTCTGTTTCTTCGAGAAGCCCGATCGCGCGCCCGAGCCGGTGCAGATGTGGGGCAGCAACCGCGAGACGCCGTGGAAGGCCGACGAGGCGCTGCCGAAGTTGAAGTCGCTCGGAGCGGCGATCGTCGCCGCGCGCCCCTACGACAAGGAATACCCGACGCCCGCGCTCGACGCGGTGAAGACGTGGAAGTTGCTGTCGGCGGTCGAGGTCTACAACCCGAAGGTGCGCGCCGGAGCCAACGAGCTGGCGATCGAAGCGGCCGCGTCGCTCCAGGTTCCCGGAGTGGCCGGCAGCGATGCGCGCGGCTCGCTCGACGAGATCGGCTACGCGGCGACGCTCTTCACCAAGCCGGTCGCCAATCAGGCCGAGCTGGTCAAGGCGCTCCAGGGCAAGGACTACTACCCGGTGCAGATGGGCGAGCTGCCGCACCTGCAGCGCCCGGGTGACGCGCGCACCGCCGAGCTGAAGGCCAAGAAGAAGAAGAAGCGCCGCTGGCCGCGGTGATCAGGGAGTGAAGGCCGTGACGCGCCCGTCGACCAGCGTCGCGGTGCGCTTGCCTTCGCCCCAGCGCCACGTCTCCTTCTTCACGGCGCCATCGAGCTCGATCTTCTTCGACTCGGGGAAGCCCCACGCCATCTCCAGCTGCTCCGCCGTCATCTCGTTGAGCGCGGCCTTGCTCTTCACCGCGTCGCGAACGGCGTCGTTCATCGCGTCGAGTTGGCGGGTCAGATCTTCGCGCGAGAGGTGGCGATCGAGCTCGGCGATGAACTCCTGTTGAGACTGAATGCCGGGCCGCAACACGATCACGCCGGGCGCCGCGCCGCGAGCCGCACCGTCGAGCTCGACGTAGATCCACACCAGGGTGCGCGGCGTGTAGAGCACGCGCTCGGTCATCGTCCACGCGCTCGGGAACTCGACCTTCAGAATCTTCACCGGCGTGTTCACCGGCCACGTCTTCTCGACCGCTCCCGGCGTCATCGGCTTGCCGTTCGGGTTCTCGAGAAAGCGCACCAGGTCGGGCGGCGTCGGCGTCAGCAACCGCTTGGTCGCGTCCCCGAAGAAGGGCGTCTGGTACATCGACGAGCGCAGGAAGCGGCGCTCGCCGAGCAGCGTGCGCTCCAGCGTGGCGACCTCGGCCGGCGGCACGGCGACCTGCGCGGTCACGCAGCCGCTCACCGCCAGCAACAACACCGCACCGAGCGCGCGCGTCATGACGACGACCCTCCGCTGCCGCCTCCCGAGCTCGACGACGACGAAGAAGAAGGAGTGGACGTCGACGACGAGCTGCTCGACGACGACGCGGGCGTGCTCGACGACGAAGAAGACGCCGCGGGCGTCGAAGAGCTCGACGACGAACTCGAAGCAGACGACGACCCCGAATCACTCGAACTCGACGACGAGTCGCTCTTCTTCGCGCTCCCGTAGAGGTCCGAGTACCAGCCGCCGCCCTTGAGCTGGAAGCTGGTGCGGCTCATCTGGCGCTCGAGCGTTCCCTGCGCCTTGCATTCGGGGCACTCGGCAGGAGCGGGGTCGCTCACCTTCTGCATCACCTCGAGGCCCTTGCCGCACTTGCTGCACTTGTATTCGTAGATGGGCATTGCGTTACCTCTCGTTCTCGTTCTGCAGCCACGGCTCCAGGAGCCCCAATTTCTCGAGCGCGCGGTGCAGACCTTCGGCGTGAAGGCCGTGCTGCCGCGCGAGCAGATCGATGAGCGTGGGAATGGTGGTGGCCGCGTCACGCACTTCGTCGACCAGCCCGCGCAGCTGTTTCTCGAGCGACGCGGGGAACTTGCGCTCGATGCGCAGGTCTTCGAGGTAGCGGTTGCGGAAGAGCAGATCGAGCCGCTGCGCCAGGTTCGCCTCGGCCAGCGCTTCCTTGATGAACCGCTCGCGGATCTCTTCGACCTCACGCTCGAGGCCCAGCGCGCCGATCAACAGCTCGAGCTCGTCGGCCTTCATGCCGATGGCGTGCGCCGTCTTGCCGAACGAGCCCTTCTGCTCGATCAGCGCCGCGAGCACGCCTTCCTTTTCCTTCGCCTCGACGCGATCGAAGAACTCGTGCTCCTCGAGCAGGTCTTCGACGTCGCCGATCGACAGCGGCTTGCCGCGCTTGCCGATGTAGCCCTGCTCGAGCGCGCGCAACAACGCCACGCGGTGCGGGAGTTGATCGATCAACACCTCGAGCGTCGCCTTGCCCGCGGGCCGGAACAGCGTGTCGAGCGCGGCTCGCGTGGGGTCGATGGTGGTGAAGCGCCCGCGTGGCAGCGGCAGGTTGCGCTTGGGCAGGAACGCGGTGCCCGGCAGCGGCGGAGCAGGGCGCTCGGCGATCGGCTCTCCGGCCTTGCGCTTCCTGGGAGCGATCTTCTCGGAGACCGTCAGCGCCTTCTTGCGCTTCTTCTCTTCGCGCGGCGGAGACGCGCGAGCCGGCACCACACGCGGCGCGCTCGCCAGCGGCGGAGGCATCGCGGGCGGCGGCGGGGCCACCTTCGCGTTCTCCTCGGCCACCTTGCGGACCATGTCGTAGTAGCCGGTCTCTTCACGCTGCGCGGCGACCGCCTCTTCGGTGCCGAGGATCACGTCGACCACGGCGAACGGCCCCAGGCGCGACGTCGGCTCGGAATCAGCGAGCGCCTGCACGCGGAAATCGTCGTCGTCCGACAACAGCGCGAGCGCGTCGCGAACCAGCGCGGGCGCGGCGGGAGCTTTCGCGCGACGACAGAAGTCAGACACCGCCACCGCGACGGGCGTGGGGACATCATCGGGGTGACGCTTGCGGTGCCAGTCCATCATGCAGGTGTCCAAACAGGGCCGCGGTGCGTATAAGCGCTCTTCGGAACGTGTCAATCGAGGTCATGGTGCGAGCGGACGCGACATCCAACGAAGAACCCAGCGTCGTCGGAGTGCGAGTTCGGCCCATCTGGTCGATCGTGCTGTACGCGCTGTTGGTCGCGTCGGCCGGCGTCGCGCTCTACGTGCAGCGCGCGCCGAACGTCGACCCCACGCTGACGCGTCTCGCGCCGTGGCTCTTCCTGGTGTTCGGGCTCGGCTTCTCGATCTACCGGGTCGCGCTGGTCGCTGCCCGTCGCTACTCGCCTTTCAAGGCCTTCATTCAGATCTTCCTCGCCGCGCTCTTCTTCCTCCTGCTCCTGCTGCCGGGTGTGCAGGTCGGAGCGGCTGCGGCGAAGAGCGATTCGCTGCTCGGTCACCAGGATGCGCGGGTCCGCGCGATGGCCGCCGAGTTGAGCGGCTGGCGAAACGATCAGACGTCGGGCAAGGCACTGGTCGGTGCGCTCGGCGATTCTGACGCGGCGGTGCGACAAGCGGCGCACGACGCGCTGGTGAAGCTGAACGGCGGCGCTGATCTCGGCTCGGCGGAAGACGCGAACGCCCGCGCGGCATGGGGAGCGCGCTTCCCGTGACCGAGCGAATGAGCCAGTTGAGGCGAGTGAGCGCATGACGATGACCACGGCACAGCGCGAAGAGGTCGATCGCACGCTCGATCGCTACATGAGCGAGCGCGGTCTCAAGTCGACGCGTCAGCGCGACGAGATCATCGACGCCTTCTTCGGCATGCATGGCCACTTCTCGGTCGAAGAGGTGTGGGCGCGCGTGCGGCAAGACGACCCGCGCGTCTCGGTGGCCACCGTCTATCGCACCATGAAGTTGCTCGCGGAATGCGGCCTCGCCCACGCGCGAAACTTCGGTGACGGCCAGACCCGCTACGAGGCTGCCGTCGGCCGCGAGCACCACGATCACCTCATCTGCACCCGCTGCGGCACGATCATCGAGTTCGAGAACGATCAGATCGAGCGCATGCAGGACGCCGTCGCGCGCAAGCACGGCTTCAAGGTGACCTCGCACAAGATGGAGCTCTACGGCCTCTGCAAGAATTGCCAGAAGGCCGTGGGCGAGCCCGAGAAGGCGTGAAGCTCGAGCGCCGCCACGTGCTGCTTGCCGGCCTCGCCGCGGGCTGCGTGAAGTCGAACAACGCCGCGCTCAACGACTTCCGCACCTTCATGAACGATCTGCCGAAGCAGACGGCGGGTCAGGTTCCGTTCGAGCCGTGGAAGCTGGAAGGCAAGGTGGTGCTCGTCACCTTCCTCGCGACGTGGTGCTTCCCGTGTCTCACCGAGCTGGTCGCGCTCAAGCACCTCGAGAACGACTACGGCGAGAAGGGTTTCGCCAACGTGATGGTCGGCATGGACCTCGAAGGCCGCGAGGTGCTCGACCCGTTCGCCGCCGGCTACAAGCTCACCTCACCGCTGGTGGTGGCCGACGATCGCATCCGCAGCGGGAGCACTTCGTTTGGCCGCATTCGCGAGCTCCCCACCCGCATCTTGTTCGCGCGGAGCGGGGCGCCCGTCATCGGCTACACCGGAGTCTCGAAATACGAAGACCTCGACCGCGTGGTGGCGGCCGAGGTCTCGAAGCACTGAAGAAGGCTCGACCTGAGGTCAGGCCTGAGCGGTCGGCGCGCTCGGCGCCGGAGCAGGCGTCGCGTCAGCCGCGGGCGCCGCAGTCTCCTCGGGGTGCGTCGCCGGAGCCGCTTCCAGCTTCGCGCGGGCCTCGGCCTCGGCCGCGTCTTCAGCCTTGTGCTTGGCCTTGATCGACGCGTCGCTGGTGGCGATCTCCTCGGCGGTCAGCTCGAGCTTCTCGGCCGACACGCCCGACTTCTTCTCGAGGTCCTTGATCGCGCGCTTGAGGAGATCGTTCTCCATGATCGTGCGGTTGAGGCGCATCTCGACGGCGCGGAACTTGTCGCGGGCCAGCTCGGCGTCGGCGTAGACGCGCTTGCTGTCGCGCTGGTGACGGTCGAGCTTCGCCTTGAACGACTTCAGCTCGCGGTCGAGCTCGTTGGCCTTCTTGCGATCGTTCGAGCTCTGCGTCTCGAGCTTGGCGATGCGCTCCTTCTCGACGTCCGACAGCTCGCGGATCACGCGGGTGATCACTTCCTGCGGCTTGGGCGCCTCTTCCTTCTTCTCGACCGCCACCGGAGCCGGCGCGGCCTGGCGCACCTTCTTGCCCTCGTCGTTCTTCAGCCGCTGAATCTCGGCCAGTGCGTTGGCGAGCTCCGCGCGGGTCGCGTCGAGCTGAATCGAAGCGGCGCGCTCGACCTCGGCGCGGGCCTTCGTGAGGTCGTCGCCGGCCTTGTCGCCTTCCTTGTGGTCGAAGATCTTCTTCTTCGCGGCCTTCAGCTCGTCCTTCAGCTCCGCCTGGGCCTTCTTCACTTCACCGAGCTCCTTCACCTTCTTGTCGAGCTCCGCTTCCGCCTTGCGGGCGCGCTCGTCGTCGGTGCGAACTTCCGACTTGGTCGAGGTGTTGGCAGCTGCCTGTGACGTCGGCTTCGCCGTATTGCCGAGAATGCCGAGGTTGAACGCGAGGCTGAGGGCGAGTGCGACGCCGAGAAGGACGATGACGATGACCACGGTGGGATCTCCCAGAACTGGTTGGTGAGTTGAACGACGCCGGGCCTCTACACCGACTGTCGGCGCACTGGAAAGGCCCCGCTCACCAGATATAGGAGGGCGCATGGCTGGCAGCGATTCGAAGATCTTCGTTTCCGACGAGCAGATCGCGGAAGCACGTCAACTCGCTCGGGAAATCACCGACCCCATCTTCGATTTGATTTCGAAGAACACCACCATCTCCGTCGAGCGCACCGTGCTGCGCTGGTTCGGCGTCGACGGCGTCGGCAACCTCGGCGCGCCGCTCGTCAACCTGATGTGCGATCGGCTCAAGGCCGCGGGCGTGCTCAACAAGGGCGCGGCGTATTGGTACGGCCGCGCGCTGCGCATGGGCGCGTCGTCGCCGCTCGACGCCGTCGAGAAGCTGACCGCTGCGCCGCTCGAGACGTTGAAACCGCTCGACCCGGAAGACGAGCGCAAGCTGCGTGACGAAGTGCGCGCCGAAGCGAGAGCCGCCGTCGCCGAGCTGCGGTCGCGCGTCGACAAGCGCAACGATCTCAAGAGCGAATTTCCGATGGCCGCCGCACCGCACAAGTACGTGATCGTCGCGACCGGCAACATCTTCGACGACGTCGATCAGGCGCGCGCCGCCGCTCAGGCCGGAGCGGACGTCATCGCCGTGATCCGCTCCACCGCGCAGTCGTTGCTCGACTACGTGCCGCAGGGCGCGACCACCGAGGGCTACGGCGGCACCTACGCCACGCAGGAAAACTTCCGCATCATGCGCGAGGCGCTCGACGACGAGTCGCGCCAGTTGAAGCGCTACGTCGAGCTCACCAACTACAGCTCGGGTCTGTGCATGACCGAGATCGCCTTCATGGCGGCGTGGGAGCGGCTCGACATGCTCCTCAACGACTCGATGTACGGAATCCTGTTCCGCGACATCAACATGCGGCGCACGTTCATCGACCAGTACTTCTCGCGTCGCATCTGCGCGATGGCCGGCATCATCATCAACACCGGCGAAGACAACTACATCACCACCGCCGACGCGTACGACGCCGCGCACACGGTCATCGCCTCGCAGTTCATCAACGAGTGCTTCGCCAAGCGCGCCGGGTTGAAGGACTGGCAGCTCGGCATCGGTCACTCCTATGAGATCGACCCGCATCGGCCCGACACGCTGCTGCTCGAGCTCTCGCAGGCGATGCTCGTGCGCCGCTGCTTCCCCGACGCGCCGCTGAAGTACATGCCGCCGACGAAGCACAAGGAGACCGACATCTTCTTCAGCCACGCGTACGACGTGATGGCCGACCTCGTCGCGGTGTGGACGCGGCAGGGCATTCAGCTGCTGGGCATGATGACCGAGGCGATGCACACGCCGCTGCTCGCCGATCGCTACGTCGCGCTGAAGGCTGCCTCGTACATTCATCGCGCCGCGCGCGGCATCGACGAAGAGTTCGTGGTGCGTGAAGACGGCAAGATCGCCAACCGCGCGCGCTTCGTGTTCGGCAAGGCGATGGAGCTGCTGCGCGAGTGTCACAAGGACGGCATGGTCGCGGCGATCGGTCGCGGCCACTTCGGTGACGTGAAGCGTGCGGAGACCGGCGGCAAGGGCCTCGACGGCGTGGTCGAGAAGGCGTCCGATTACTTCAACCCGTTCCTCGAAATCATGGAGGCGTCATGATCTCCCTCGCACTCGCGCTGACGCTGGTCACCGGTGGCGTCGACAAGCTCACCACCGTTTCGCTCGGCGGCCTCAAGTTCAAGGGTCCGGCCGAATGGCAGAAGACCGAGCCCGACGAGAACTCGATTCAGTGGGACGAGCCCGATTCCGGCGCGGTGATGGCGGTCAGCGTGTTCCCCGTCGACCCCGCGCGGCCCGCGAAGGCGTGCGTCGGGCAGATGGTCGACGCGCTCGGGAAAGACGGCTTCGCCGCGACCACCATCGGCACGCAGCCGGCGTCGAAGAAGTCGGTCACCGATCAGCTCGCCGACCCCAACGCGCAGCCGCTGCCCGACGGTGGCGAGCCCGAGAAGACGGGTGACAAGGTCACCACCACCACCATCGTCGGCTGCAACGGCAAGGTGAAGTGGCTGCTGACGTGGACCGCCAAGACGTCGGAAGGCGCTCGCTTCGGTCCGATCTTGAAGCGCGTCATGGAATCGATCTCCTACGGAGGGAAGTGACGCGTCATGGCCGACAAGCAACTCATTCGCGCCTACGGAGATCGCCGCGACGACGGCATCATTCAGCTCGCGTTCACGCTGCCGGTCGCTCCGAGCGAAAAGGCGAAAGAAGCAGCGCAGATCTACTGCAAGAAGATGGGGCTGACCGACGTGAAGGTCGCCGCCGCCGAGCGCGCCGCTGACAACTACACGTTCTTCATCGTCTACGCGCGCTCGCCGGTGATCATCGACTACGCCGAGATCGACACTCCGGAGATCGTGATCAAGAAGCTCGGCTTCGCCGACTTGAACGCGTTCATCGAAGAGAAGATCGCGCGCCGCGTGGTCGTCTTCGGAGCCTGCACCGGCACCGACACCCACACCGTCGGCATCGACGCCATCCTCAACATGAAGGGCTTCTCGGGCGACTACGGCCTCGAGCGCTACCCGTGGTTCGAGGCGTTCAACCTGGGCTCTCAGGTGCCGAACGCCGATTCTGATTCGCAAGGCGAAAGAGAAGAACGCCGACGCGATTCTGGTCTCGCAGGTCGTCACCCAGCGCGACGTGCACAAGGAAAACTCGCGCGCCTTCATCGAGGAAGCGAAGGCCGCCGGCATCAAGGGAAAGATGACGCTGCTCCTCGGTGGGCCGCGCGTCGATCACAAGCTCGCGCTCGAGCTCGGCTTCGATGCGGGCTTCGGCCCGGGCACCAAGCCGTCAGACGTCGCGAACTTCGTGGTGCACCAGGTGATGCAGCGCCTCGGCAAAGAAGCGAAGGGCACCCACTTCGAAGGAGAGCCCACGTGAGCGGCGTTGGTTCCAAAGTCACCCTGCGTCTGCGCATGGGCACTCACGACGCGCACTACGGCGGCAATCTCGTCGACGGCGCGCGCATGTTGGGGCTCTTCGGTGACGTCGCGACCGAGCTCTTGATCCGCCTCGACGGCGACGAAGGTCTGTTCCGCGCGTACGACAAGGTGGAGTTCCTCGCGCCCGTCTACGCCGGCGATTACATCGAGGCCGAGGGCACCATCACCGCGGTCGGCAACACCAGCCGCAAGATGGAATTCGAAGCGCGGAAGGTGATTCGGTCCGCTCCGCAGATCAACGAGTCGGCCGCCGAGGTGTTGAACCCGCCCGTCGTGGTTTGCAAGGCGAGCGGCACGTGCGTCACTCCGAAGGACAAGCAGAGGAATTCGAAATGATCGACCACCTGAGCCTCTACACGGTGCACTTCGACAAGGCCCAGAAGTTCTACGACGCGGCCCTCGGTGCGCTCGGCTACGAACGCGTTCGCAACATGATCGCCACGTGGGACGCCGAGTTCCCCAATCGCCGCATCTGCGCGTACGGCCCGAAGGGCAAAGCCGTGCTGTGGATGATGGAGGTGAAGGTCGCGACCAGCACCGGCCACACCGCGTTCGTCGCGAAAGATCGCAAGGCGGTGCACGACTTCTTCGAAGCGGCCATCGCCGCCGGTGGAAAAGACAACGGAGGCCCGGGCCCGCGCGATCAGTACCACCCGACGTATTACGGCGCGTTCGTGCTCGACCCCGATGGCAACAACGTCGAGGCGGTCATTCACGGAGGCAGCTGATGAACCCGATGGTGATCACCGCGGCGATGGTCGGTGCCGAGACCACGCGCGAGCAGACGCCGTTTCTCCCGATCTCCGCCGAGGAGATCGCCGAAGACGCCGCGAAGTGCCGCGAGGCCGGCGCTGCGATGGTGCACATTCACGTGCGCACGCCCGACGGCAAGCCTTCGCAAGACGCCGAGCTCTTTCGCGCCGCGATTCGCGCCATCCGCAAGAAGACCGACATCTTGATCCAGGTCTCCACCGGCGGAGCGGTCGGCATGAACGTCGACGAACGCTGCGGTGGCCTCACGCTGACCGGCGCCGATCGCCCCGACATGGCGACGCTGTCCACCGGCACGGTGAACTTCGGCCCCGACGTGTTCTGGAACCCGCGCCCGCTGATTCGTGACATCGCCACGCGCATCAAGGGCCTCGGCCTCAAGCCCGAGATCGAGTGCTTCGACGTCGGCATGATCGACGAGGCGCGCGCGCTCGAGAAAGAAGGCTTCATCACGCTGCCCGCGCACTTCGACTTCGTGCTCGGCGTCGGTGGCGCGCTCGCCGCCTCGGTCGAGGCGCTCGACTTCATGCGCTCGTACATTCCGAAAGATTCGACGTGGACCTGCGCGGCGATGGGGCGGCACCAGCTGCCGTTCGTCGAACTCAGCGCCGAGCGCGGTGGCAACGCGCGCGTCGGTCTCGAAGACAACATCTACGTCTCGAAGGGAGTGCTCGCGAAGGGCAACTTCGAGCTGGTCGCCGAAGCCGCGAAGCGCGCCAAGGCGAAGGGCCGTGAACTCGCGACCCCACAACAGGCTCGTGAACTCCTCCGCCTCACGTAAGAAAATCCCCTCTCCCTCGGGGAGAGGGTTCAGGGTGAGGGAGCTCGCGCTGCTCCTCACGCTGGCCAGCTGCACCGAGCCCTCCGAGCCCCAGATCCTCGATCGCATGGGCGTCGTCGAAGGCCCGATCGAAAGCTCGGTGAACGGCGACGCGTGGCTGTTCCTCTACAAGCCGGGCGAAGGCCCACCCGGAGCGCCCGCGATCCCGCAATCGGTCAGCGCGGTCAGCGCGGGCCGGCTCGAGGTCGAACACCGCTACGTGATCTCCAACGTTCGGCCGAACCCGTACCGCCTCTACGGCCTGCTCGACGTCGACGGAGATTTCGACGCGACGATCGACGTGCTCAGCCAACCGAGCGCGGGCGATCGGGTGAGCAAAGGCATCGAGTTCCAATCGCAGCCGGGCAGGGGAGCGCACGTGCCCCTCGAGATCGACACGCCGATCTTCGTCGACCCGCCCGCGTTCTCGTTCGAAGGCGAAGTCGACAACGACGTGAAGCTCGACCCGGCGCTCGACGCGGTGACGCCCCTCACGCTGGTGAGTGACCCGCTCGGCCGCTACGACCCGAAGAAGATCGCCTTCGTGTTCGGGCTGGTCGACGCCGACGGTGACGGCCGACCCGACGACGTCGACGGCGACCTCGTGCCCGATCTCTCGATTCAGCTCTTCCTGCGCTGGCAGCCGCGTGCAGGTCAGCTCGCGGCCGGCGACACGGTGATCGTGCCCCTCGCGTTCGACCCGTCGCCCTTCCTGCGCACGCTCGAAAACCGCCTCGACACCACCGTCACCACGCAGCGGCTGCAGGTGGTGATGGTGCCGCAAGCACAGCAGCTCGGTACGGGCATCGACGGTGGCCCGGAGATCACTCCCTTCGGTCCTCCGCCGGCCGGTGACTACGAGCTCGTCGTGCTGCAGGCCGGCGGGCAGTTCTGGCGCATCCCGAATCAGCTGGGGGCGAGTACGCCTTCGCAGGCCACGCGGCTCCACATCGACCGCATGGTTCGCTGACGACTGGCGTCATTCCTGACGGGTCGGAAAGAACGTGCTTACATCGCCGCGCTCTCTTTATGACCGGCGCCCCGGAATCCGATGCGGTCATCGTGAACCCGCTCCGAGCGAGCGGGCTTCTCGATTCGATCGGCCTGGAACGAGCGAGAGCGCACGTTCGCGAAAACGGTGGCTTGCTGTCTGACGCGTTGCTGCGCCTCGGCCTCGTGAAGGAAGGCGAATTCCTTCGCGTTTTCGCCGAGCTCTATTCGACGCGCTTCGTGAAGGCCGAGAAGCTGCGCAGCATTCGGCTCGATGAAGGGTTGCTCGAGCGCGTCGGTGTTCGCAGCGCGGAGCGCCTGCGCATGTGCCCCATTCATTGGGACGCGGGCTCGCAAGAACTCCACGTCGTCGCTTCGATTCCGTTGAGCTCGTCGCTCGAGCCCGAGCTGCGCCAGATCGTCGGCGCGCGCACGGTGATGGTCTACGTCGCGACCGCCGGAGCAGTCGCCGCTTTGATCCGCCGCGCCTATTACGGCCAGGAAGACGCGTTCCGCGAGGTGACTCCGAACGGAGCGGGGCCGGGCATCATCCCCAACAGCCGCGCGACGCAGAGCGAGACGTTCGAAGACGAGTCGACGCGCGAGCCGACCGCCGAGCGCACCAGCATTCAGGTCGCGCCCGAGCTCAAGTCGCAGACCTTCGAGCCGATCAAGAAGAACGACTCCGAGGACAGCGGGTCGAGCAGCAGCAGCGGCAGCGAAGGCAAGACGGTGATGGTCAACCTCGAGGCGCTGACCATCGCCACGCTTCGCCGCGAGAACGCGCGCTACCGCATCGCTCAGGAATTCCATCGCCGCGTCTCACTCGAGCGCAGCGTGGAGGCGATGGTCGATCGCATCCTCTCGGTGATCTTCGAGCTGCTGAACGCCGACGGCGCGGCGGTGTGGCTGACGAGCGGGCGCTACGCGAGCAAGAGCAAGCAGGGCGATCACGTGGTCGAAGTGCCGCGCACGATCATCGATCAAGCGCTGACGTCGACCAACGGCCTGCTCACCCACAACGCGCTGATGGACGAGCGCTTCGATCGCTCGCAGTCGGTGATGGTGCGCGGCATCAAGTCGGTGATGGCGGTGCCGCTGCGCACGCGCACCGGCACCATCGGCATTCTGTACGTCGAGTCGGTGTCGATGAGCGCCGCGTTCACCGACGAAGATCTGCCGCTGCTCGATTCGATCGCCGCGCAGGCCTCGATCCTCCTCGACAACGCGAACCTGCTCGCTCAGGTGCAGCGCGAGGTCGAGACGCGCGCCAGCCTCAGCCGCTTCCTGTCGCAGGCCGCCGTCGAAGAGGTGCTGTCGGGCCGCATGAAGGTGAACATGGCGGGCCAGAACGCCGAAGTGACCGTTCTGTTCTGCGACATTCGCGGCTTCACCACCATGTCGAGCCACATGCCTCCGGAAGAGGTGGTGCGGTTTCTGAACGCGTTCTTCGGCGAGGCGGTCGACTCGGTCGAGCGCAACGGCGGCGTGGTCGACAAGTTCATCGGTGACTGCGTGATGGCGATGTGGGGCGCGGTCGATCAGCGCGAAGACGGAGCGCGCAAGTGCATCGCCGCGGCGCTGGAGATCATCGAGCGCAGCAAGAAGATCACCGTCGCCGGCCAGCCGCTCGAAGTCGGAGTGGGCATCAACACCGGCCCTGCGGTCGTGGGCGCGATCGGCGCGGCGCGACGGCTCGACTACACCGCCATCGGAGCGACCGTGAACCTCGCCGCGCGCCTGTGCGGAATCGCGGCGACGGGGCAGGTGTTGGTCACCAGCGACACGCTCATGCGCGCGGGTCCCGGAGTGATCAACGAAGCCAGCGAGGCGGTGATCCTCAAAGGCATCGACGTTCCGATCGTTCCGTATGCCGTGAAGCAACTGACGATGCCGCTGCAGTTGAGCGAGGTCTCGCCCTCGGGGAAGCACTCCGTCAGCCGCATTCCGACGGTCCCGGCGCACCCCTCGCCGATCAAGCCGCGATAGTGAATCAGTGGTCGCGCGTGTCGTCGGTTGTCGCATATGGAGGCCCCGCAATGATCTCGTCACTCGTTCTCTCGATCGCTTTGGCCGCTGGTCCCTCGACTCCTCTTGCCGTCGTGAAGAGCGCCGACGCCGAAGTGCAGAAGGTGCTGCAGAGCGCCGACGCCACCACGCAGAAGCTCGCCGCGCGCGCCGATGAATTCGTCGACTTTGGCGAGCTCGCTCGCCGCGCGATGGGCGACGAGTGGGCCAAGCTGAACAAGAAGCAGCAAGACGAGTTCACCGCGACGATGAAGGGCCTGCTCCGGGCGAGCTACGCGCAGAAGGCGGTCAACGAAGGCCGCGGCGGCACCGCGAAGGTCGAGTACGGCGACGAGAAGGTCGAAGGCAACGAAGCCGTGGTGAACACCAAGCTGATCATCAAGCAGGACACCTTCCCGGTCATCTACAAGCTGTACCGGCCCGACGCGAAGTCGCAGTGGCGCGTGTACGACGTGATCACCGACGACGTGTCGCTGGTCACCACGTACAACGATCAGTTCCGCGTGGTGCTCGGCAAGAAGGGCTTCGACGGCCTCCTCAAGTCGCTCAAGGACAAGCAGGAATCGCTCGAGAAGCAGAACTCCGCGCCGCCCGAGAAGAAGGACGCTGCGAGCGAGCAGGGCGGCACGCCGAAGAAGGGCTGATCCCTCAAGGGGACCTGACGACGAAGGCGATCGCGACGAGCATCGCCATCACGAGGGCGACGATGGTCAGTCGCTGATCGCCCGCCACCCGCCGCCGACATCAACCAGCGTGGTTTCGTCGAGCTGACCTGCGATCAACATTGACGCGACCGAATCGATCGACGCGCGTGCTTCGCTGACGTGGCGTGCATCGACGACCGAGTGCCGTACGATCGCGAGCAGAGTCGCCACCACGAACGCGGTGCTGAGCACACTCAGCACCCACAAGACGTTCTGCAGCGTGCTCGAGCTCGCGACGGTGTGGCCCATCAAGCTACTGACGCTGATCACCGCGCCGACCACGAAAAAGTCGTACTCGCGCTTCGAGCGAACGAACCTTCGCCAGAAGATCCGCAGCGACCAGCTGGCACGGTCGTGGCGATAGGCGATGTCGCTCAGGTCATCCATCTCATCGCCGCCGGCGATCGAGCAGCGCGCGCAGCGCATCGGCACCGCGACGCAGCTGAGTTGAGCCGACCGCCGTCGCCCGCCACGTCACCGTCTCGACCGCGTCGAGCATGCGCGCCTTGAGCGACAGATCTTCGATCGACGACTGCGGAGCTGCGGGCGTCTCTTCCGCTGAAGGCCGCACGCGATCGATCAGATCCACCGTCGACCAGTGCAGCGCCGCCGGGCCGGCCATCGCGTAGCTGCCGGGCCGCGCCATGGTCGGCACCGCGCGCATCTGCGGTGACGCCTCGGGGAACGCCAGCTTCTTCGCCACGCGATCGAACGTCTCGACGATCTGCGCCACCTTGTCGTCGGTCAGCGTCGCCGGGCACGAGAGCAGCAGCCGCGATCGCGGGCCCGCGAGGAAGCCGCGCACCAGCACTCCGGCTGACGCGAGCTGCGACAGCCAGTCGTGGGTGAGCTGTTCGTCACCGAGCCACACCGGAACCCAGGGCGTCACGCACGGCCCGGTGTCGAACCCGGTCGCACGCAGACCCACGAGGAGCTTGTGCGCGACGTCGAACGCGCGCGCGCGGCGAGTCGCTTCGGCGTGCGCGATCTCGAGCGCTTTCAGCGAAACCGCGAGCGACGCAGGCGAGGGGGCCGGCAGCGCGCCACGCAACGCTTCGAGCACGTCCTTGTCGCCAATCACCACCGCGCCGCTGCCGGGAATCGCGCGCCCGAGCGGGAGAATTCGCAGACTCACCTGGTCCTGCAGCGAGAGGTGCTCGATCGCTCCGAGACCGCCGGGCCCGAGCACGCCGAGCGCGTCGTCGATCACCACCAGCGACGCGTGCCGCCGCTGACAGGCCTCGGCAAAGCGCGGCGTGGGCGCGAGATCACCTTCGAAGAGATGCAGCGCCTCGACGACCAGCCCCAACATGCCGGCGTGGCCCAGCGCGCTCTCGGCGTCTTCCGGAGTCATGGCCGGCACCGCGTCAGAGATCGTCCGCACGCCGCGCGCGTGGCTCACCAGTCGCCAGGTCGGCAACAGCGGCAGCACCGAGGTCTCGTGGGCCACCACCAGCGCGTCTTCGACGCCCATCAACGCCGCCAGCCGCGCTTCGAACTCGCCGACCGCGCGGGCTCCGGCGGCGCGCGCGAGACCGTATTTCCGCACCGCGGCGTTGAGCGCTTCGCGAACTCGCGTGTCGCTCCCGAGGCCGAGCACGTCATCGGTCGACGCGACGATCAACTTGCTGCCGTCGCTCTCGACTTCTCCAGCTGAGACGACCGCGTCGATGCGCGCGTTGGCGACCACGCGCCCGCGAACGCCCTTGCTGAATTCGACGGTGTCGATCATCTTGAACGCGCTGCTTACCCCAGCTTGCGCATGGGGGATGGGGCTGCTAGGTGCGCGCCTCCCTTTCGATTCCCGAAAGGCCGGACCTCTGGCTTCGCCCACGTCCGAGAGAAGGAAGAAGGCACATCATGAAGGGTCTCATCGGCAAGAAGGTCGGCATGACGCAGATCTTCAACGAAGAAGGCAACGCGATCGGCGTCACGGTCATCGACATCTCGTCTTGCGAAGTGGTCGGCAAGCGCACGATGGAGAAGGACAAGTACACCGCGCTGGTTCTCGGCCTCGTCGACGCCAAAGAGAAGCACCTCACCAAGGCGCTCGCCGGCAGCTTCAAGAAGGCCGGAGCGAAGGCCAAGCGCATCGTTCGCGAGTTCCGCATGGACGCGGGCGAGCTCGGCCCGTTCAACATCGGCGACGCGATGAAGGTCGACGCGTTCTTCAAGAAGGGCGAGCTGGTCGACGTCACGGGCATCACCAAGGGCCGTGGCTACCAGGGCGTCATGAAGCGCTGGAACTTCCGCGGCTTCGGCCAGACGCACGGTACGCACGAGTACCGCCGTCACCCCGGCGCGATCGGTCAGCGCAAGACGCCGGGTCGCGTGTACCCGAACAAGAAGCTCCCGGGTCACTACGGCGTGGAGCAGGTCACCACGCAGAACCTCGAGGTCGTCGGTCTGCACCCCGAGAAGAACCTCATCCTCGTGAAGGGTGGCGTCGCGGGCTCGAACAACGGCCTCGTCGTCGTCAAGCCGGCGATCAAGGGCCTGATGCGCGCGGCCCACAAGGCCAAGGCTTCCGGCAAGAAGTAAGTCGAAGGACCTTCGATGCTCCGACCGAGCTGGATCTTCCTGATCGCGCTCCTGCTGTCGGCTTGTGGCTCTACGGGGCCGCGGCCGATTCAGCTCGGTTCTGCCTGCACACCCGGCGATCAGGTCTTCGTCTGCGCGTCGGGTCTGTGCGTGGCGCTCGACAACCAGTCGGGCTTCTGCACGGACAACTGCGTCACCGACGACGCGTGCCCGCCGAATTTCATCTGCCAGGCCGCCGGTCGTTACGGCCGCATCTGCCGCCCACTCGACGGCTGCAAGCTCGAGAGCGACTGCCCGTCGGGCCACACCTGCAACCCCGACACGGGCCACTGCTTCATCGCGGTCAGCCGTGCGCTGTGCAGCCCCTGCCAGGACGTGAATCAGTGCCCGACGGGTGGCGCGTGCTTCTCGGCGCTCGGCTCGGGAGAGCAGTTCTGCACCGCGCCGTGTGAAGCGGGCGACTCGTGCCCCGCCGGCTACGACTGCCGCGACATTCCCGCGGGTCCTGAGAACGCGCTCATCAAGCAGTGCGTGCCCACCAACGAGAGCTGCAACAACGGCAAGTCGATCTGCCAGCCGTGCCAGGGCGACTCCGAGTGCGGCGGTCCGTTCGATCTCTGCGTGCGCAACGTCGTTTCGGGCGAGACGTTCTGCGGCCGCGACTGCAACCCGGCGAAGAACGTGTGCCCGCAGGCGGGCTGTGACCCGAAGCTGCTCGACTCCGCGGCGAACCCCGACTGCCCGACCGGCTTCTCGTGCACCAACATCGGCAAGAGCGACGACCCGAACGTGGTCGGCCCGTACCAGTGCGTGCCCAACAGCAACACCTGCGCGGGCTACTGCGACTCGACGGCGGCGCAGGGGCAGGTGAGTGACTGCGGCATCGGCAAGCTGTGCAGCAACAACGTGTGCACCGGCGCGAGCGATGGCCGCATGTGCTCGCCGTGCGTCGACAACGACGACTGCCGCCGCGGTGGCTTCGCTGAGAACCGCTGCATCGTGAACAACTGCCCGAACTGCCCCTTCAACGGCGAATCGTTCTGCTCCACGCCGTGCGCCGATGACGCCGCGTGCGTGCGCACCTTCGGCGTCGGCTTCACCTGCAAGCCCGTCGACGATCCGAGCGGGCCGCAGCGCAGCTACTGCATGCCCCAGCGCGGCACCTGCAAGTCGGGCCTCGGCCGCCTCGGTGAAGATTGCTCGGTGGGCGGCGCGCAAGACTGCCTGACCGGCATCTGCCTCGAGGCGGGCTTGAACGACTTCTGCTCGTCGCCGTGCACCGACGACCTGGGCTGCTCCGACCCGCGCTTCCGTTGCTGTGAGACCTCGGGCACCGGCGGCTATGACTGCTCGCCCGCGCATCGCGTGCCTGGCGGTCCGTTGTCGGGCACGGGCGTCTGCGCTCCGTACGGCGGCTTGTTCGGCGACGACTGCTCGCCCGGCCGTGCGCCGTGCCAGAGCGGTACGTGTCTCGACCTCGGCACCGCCCGCGTGTGCTCCGTCAGCTGCGCCAGCGGCACGTGCCCCGATGGGTTTGCCTGCCGCCAGGCCTTCGCGGCCGACGGCGTGATGCAGGTTCCGGTCTGCTTCCCCAACGGTGGCGGCAAGGCCGGTGGTAACTGCGAGTTCGGCCCCGCGGCCTGCGAGAGCGGTCTGTGCATCCGCAAGGACTCTGGCCCCATCTGCACTCAGGGCTGCATGACCGACGCCGATTGCCCGACTGATTGGATCTGCGACACGTTGCTCAGTGTCACGAACCAGTCGGTTCAGGCCTGCCTGCCGCCCGCGCTGCAGGACGGCTGAGCGGCTCGGAAAAACCGCACAAAACCCTGTACATGCGGCGTTTTCCCCGTGCTAAGCCGCCGCACCCCCATGCTCGTATTGCGTGTTTTCGTCGTGCTCTCGCTCGCACTGGCACTTGCCGGTTGTGACGATCGCACGCGAGCGCGCCGCGTGGTCGAGCCGTTCGCGGTGGTGCCCGGCGCTCCGAGCGTCGATGAAGCGACGCCCGAGGTGAAGAACGATCCCACGCGCGAGACGGGGAACTTCGGCATCGCGGCTCCGCGCCAGTGCGACGTGTTCACGCAGGTGCCGGTGCGCAAGGTCGACATTCTCTGGGTGGTCGACTCGTCGGGCTCGATGGCTCCCAAGCAGGCGCGCCTCGCGGCGAACTTCCAGGGCTTCATCAATCAGCTCGTGCTGGCGAACCCGCCGATCGACTTCCACATCGCCGTCACCAGCACCGACACCGACGACGCCGCGGCGCGCGGCAAGCTGCGCCCGTGGTCGCTCGGAGCCTCGAGCGAGAACTACATCGCCTGCACGCCGATGAACGGCACCGTCACCTGCAACACCGGCGCGAACCTGAACACCGTGGTCACCGCGTTCGGTCAGATGTCGGCGGTCGGCATCAACGGTTCCGCCAGCGAGCGCGGCCTCTACGCGGCGTACCTCGCGCTCACCGAGCCCACCAACATCACCACGCCGGTCTTCGATCGCTTCGTGCGCCCTGACGCTGCGCTGTACGTGGTGGTGGTGAGCGACGAAGACGACGCGAGCTGCACGCCGATGACGCGTCAGACCACGTGCACCGCCGACCCCGGCTGCCGCTGCGCGCCCGACAACACGCTCGGCGGCGCGGGCAACTGGGGCAGCACCGACTACTTCATTCGCTTCCTCGAGACGTACAAGGGCTACGGCAACGCGCAGTCGGTCGCGCTCGCGGCGATCGTGGCCACCGACTCCGACCCGGTGCCCTCGCAGTTCGGAGATCCCACTCCGCACGTCGGCTGCTGCCGCTCGCTCAACGCGGGTGCGTGCCCGGCGACCGGCGTGAACGACGGCGGCTTCGAGGTCGCGTACACCGGCTCGCGCTATTCCGACGTCGCGCAGGCGACGGGTGGGGTGAGCGTCTCGATCTGCCAGCAAGACTTCTCGGGCGCGCTGAGCTCGCTGGGCTACGCCGCTTCCGGTCTGCGCACCGACTTCCGTCTCACGCGCGGCCCCGACCTCCGCGCCGACGGCGGAGTGAACGCCGGCCTCTTCACCACCGTCAGCCCGCCCACCGCCGGCAACTGCATGGTCGACGGCAACTGCCCCGGCGCGACGCCGCTGTGCCGCAACGGCCGCTGCGCGGCGAAGGTCGACGTCGAGATCGTGCCTCCGATGAACGGCGCCTCGTACACGAAGTGCGAAGGCAACGTGCTGCGCAACATCGTGCGGTTCAGCGGCACCTCGGTGCCCGCGCCGCTCAGCACGATCGAGGTTTGTTACGACGTGCTCCCCACTTTCCAGAACAGTTGTCCGTAGCGATTTCCTCAGCAGCGCCTGGCTGCTGATTCGAGAAGGGCCTCATGACGCGCAAGACACTCAATGTGATGGGCTGCCTGGTGGCGATGACGATGTTGTCGTCCACCGCGGCGTTCGCCGAGGACGAAGGGGAAGAGCTGGTCGAGAAGGTCGCGGTGCGCAACCGCCTCTTCTCGGTCGAGGGACGGTTCGAGGTCGGCGTGAACGTCGGCTTCTCACTGCTCTCGCGCCTCACCGAGCACTACAACTTGAACGCGTCCGTCGCGTGGAACATCAAGGACTGGTTCGCGCTCGAGGTTCGCGGTGGCTACGCGTTCTCGCGGCTCACCTCGCTCGCCGAGCAGATTCAGGGCGACTTCTACGGCAACACGACCATCTCGAAGGCCAATGACGCGGCCGACGCGTGGCGTATGAATGGCCACGGCGTGCTCGGTCTGCGCTTCCAGCCGATCTACGGAAAGATCAACCTGGTCGCCGAGCTGCCCGTGCACTTCCAGCTCTACTTCTGGCTGGGCGGCGGCGTCGGTGGCTTCCAGCGCGAGTCGATCGTGCTGTGCCCCGAGAAGACGGCCTGCAATGCGTACCTCGCCGACGCCGACCAGGACGGCAACGCCGATCGCCTCGGTCCGTCGCCGTTCAACACCGAATACAAGGTCGGCCCCATCGCCTCGCTGGCCATCGGCTTCCGCTTCTTCGTGACGTCGGGCCACTCGCTGCGCCTTGAAGTGCGCGACTGGAGCTTCCTCGACTCGTACTTCATCAACGTCGATCGCGCGACGTCGTCACCGGGCAACCCGACGTCCGGCGGTATGGCGAGCCCCAACGCGGGCATCACCAACCTGATGCAGATCGACATCGGCTACGCGTTCATCTTCTGAGGCCCACGTACATGACCTCCATGCGTTCACTCCTGATTCTGGCCGCGCTGTTGGCCGCCAACTCCGTCTTCGCGCAGGTCGCGCCGCCGGCTGACGCGCCGGTGCTGCTCGCGCAGGCCAAGCCAACCGACGACGACGATGAAGACGATCCCGCGCCGGGCGCCAACACGCCTCCGCCGGCCAACACCAACACGCCCGCCAAGACCGACGCGCCCAAGAAGACCGACGCGCCGAAGACCAACGAGCCGGCTCCTGCGGCCGCGGCGACCGACGCCGTCGATCAGCAGAAGCTGGTCTCGGGTGCGCCGCTCTTCAACCCCAACGTCGCCGTGCACATCGTCGAGCAGAAGACGTACTCCGACTCGCGCAAGGTCGAGGTGGTGCTCTACCCGGTGGCGATGCAGGTGAACGGCAAGTTCACCCAGCACTTCGGCACCATGGGCAGCATCGTGTACCACCTGCAGGAGAACTTCGGCCTGCAGATCTCCGGCGGCTACAACTGGTTCAACGTCGAGTCGGCGTTCAACGGTGAGCTCGTCGAGAAGTTCCGCGTCGAGGCGCAGGCCGCGACGTCGCTCCTGTGGACGTGGGGTGTGATGGGCGGCGTCGAGGTCACTCCGCTCTACGGCAAGTTCGCGCTCTTCGAGGGCACGCTCGCCCACTTCAGCTTCGTCATCAACGGAGGCGTCGGCGCCGGCGGCACCCGCCACCAGCTGAAGCCCGAGACGATTCGCACCGACGGCACCGTGAGCCAGGCGACCTACGGCGACACCGGTGTTCGCTTCATGGGTTCGCTCGGCGCCGGGTTCCGCCTGCGTCTGGGTGAGCGCTTCGCGTTCCGCCTCGAAGTGCGCGACGTCGTCTACACGGCGCGCATGGAGCGCGTGAACGGCTGCGGCGTCGACGATCTCCGCGCGATGGACCAGAAGATCCGCATGGGTCAGGACCCGGCGTCGGCCACCGTTGGCGACAGCTGCCAGATCGAGAACTTCACCGGCACCATCGAAGGCACCGACATCAAGCGCCAGAACGACGTGCCCCTCGCGCTCAACCTGGTGCGCATCCCCAGCTCCGACGTTCTCAACAACATCGGGCTCTACCTCGGCATCTCGTTCTTGTTCTGAGGCTCGACCACCATGCTCCGCTCAATCGTTCTCTCAGTCGCGCTGCTCGCCGCCTCGGCGTCGGCACAGGACCTCGCGCTCTACAACAAGGGGCTCAGTGCCTATAACTCGAACCAGTTCGAAGACAGCTCGCGCCTGTTCTTCGAGGTGATCGGTTCCACCACCGACAACGAGCTGCTCTTCAAGGCGCAGTACTACCTCGCGTCGAGCTTCCAGCGGCAGAACCTGCCGTTCACCGCGTTCATGTATTACGCGCAGATCGTCGACGCTGGCCCTCAGCACCCGTACCACCTGAAGGCGGTCGAGGCGATGATCGGCCTGCAGGAAGTCTTGAAGGACGACTTCCTCATCCCCTCGAAGATGAACAAGTTCTACGACCGCTTCGCCGACGCGTGGGCGACGCTGCCGCTCGAGGTGCTCTCGCGCATCAACTACCTCATCGGCCGCATCAGCCACCGCATCGGCAAGCTCGATGACGCGAAGCAGTTCCTCGAGGCGGTGCCCGACACGAGCCAGTTCTACGCCAAGGCCCAGTACATGGTCGGCATCACGCTGATCGACCCGCGCTTCCCGGCGGCCGACGAGAACGCGCGCACGCGCAACATCGAGTCGGCGATCAGCACCTTCGAGAACGTGCTCAAGATCAAGACGCGTCAGCTCGACTTCGACGACACGCGCCACCTCACGTACCTCGCGCTCGGTCGCGCGAACTACAACGTCGGTCAGTACCAGAAGAGCACCGAGTGGTACGAGAAGGTGCCGCGCTTCAGCAAGTACTGGGACCAGTCGCTCTTCGAGAACGGCTTCGCGCGTTTCCAGAACGACGACTACGGCGGCGCGCTCGGCTCGCTGCAGGGCCTCTACGCGCCGCAGTTCGCGGGCGCCTTCCAGCCCGAGTCGTGGATCCTCACCTCGACCACCTATTACTTCTCGTGCCTGTACGACGAGTCGAAGGCGTCGCTGCTCGAGTACGAGAAGCTGTACCTGCCGATGGCCGAGAAGCTGAAGCCCATCGTCGACTCGCCCGAAGCCGCGGCGCGCGACGACGTCGAGTACTTCAAGATGATCAACGTCGCGCAGAGCGACAAGGTCCCGCAGGCCGTCCTCAACTGGACGCGCACCAACGAGCGCATGCTGGGCCTCGAGGCGATGCTCAAGCAGATCGAGACCGAGAAGGCCGCCATCAACGACAAGCAGAGCTGGCGTCAGGCCAAGCTCGCCGGCGAGCTCACCCAGTTCCTCGATTCGAACGCGGGCGTGCTCGAGAAGACGGCCGGCAAGATCGCCAAGGGCCGCCTCACCGAGGCGTACCGCACCATCAAGGGCTTCGGCGACCAGGTCGAAATCATCCGCTTCGAGATCGCGAAGGCCGAGAAGGAACTGGCCGAGACCAGCGTCGACCCGGCCAAGGTGCTCGGCGCGCAGATCCTCTACCGCCCGAAGATGCCCGCCGAGAACTGGAACTACTGGAAGTTCGAGGGGGAGTTCTGGCGCGACGAGATCGGCTACTACCAGTACACGCTGAAGCGCGGCTGCCCCGCGGCGAACTAATCAGCGACGTACGCTGTTCATTGTTTCTCAGTCCTTGAGAGGGGGCGTTCGGCGAGACCGAGCGCCCTTTTTTCTTCAGCAGCGTTGCTGCTGATCTGGTTTTCAACCGGAACCGTGTTGTAGGTTCCGCGCGTTTTTTGCCCCACAGGAGCGCAGATGAAGCTGGCCGTTCGCGTGATGATGACGTTGCTCGTCGTGTCTTTGGCCCTCACCGGTCAGACCGCGGCAGCGCAGGCGAAGAAAAAAGATCCCAAGGCCGCGCCCGCAGCGAAGGCTGATCCGAAAGCGGCGGCGAAAGCTGATCCGAAAGCGGCTGCCAAGAAGCCCGAGGAGCGCAAGGGCCCCGCGAAGCTCGACGGCAAGGAGCCGGTGAACGCCGCCGACGTCGAGAAGGAAGCGTTCCAGGACAAGAAGCGCGACGAGCAGATCGAAGCCGCGAAGAAGATCATTCCGAAGATCGAAGACGGCAACCCGACCAAGGCCGATCTCCTCTTCCAGCTCTCCGAGCTCTACTGGGAAAAGTCGCGCTACCTGTACCGCAAGGAGATGCTGACCTTCTTCAACGCGCAGAAGGAAGCCGACGAGAAGAAGAACCGCGGCGAGAAGGCTCCGGAGCCGAAGGAAGAGCACCGTGAGAGCGAGCTGTACCGCTCCGAGACGATGCGCCTCTACGAGACGATTCTTCGCGAGTACCCGACCTACGAGCGCAAGGACGAGGTGCTCTTCAACCTCGCGTACAACCAGTACGACATCGGCAAGAAGGACCTGGCGATCAAGCGCTACGAGGAACTCCTCAAGAGCTACCCGGGCAGCAAGTTCGTCAGCGATACCTACGTGCAGCTCGGTAACCACTACTTCGAAGTGGCCAACGTGCTCGACAAGGCGAAGACGTATTACGAGAAGGCGTTCGCGTCTTCGAACCCGCGCATCAAGAGCTACGCGCTCTACAAACTCGCGTGGTGCGACTTCAACGCCGGCGAGCACGAGAAGGCGCTCAAGAAGCTGATGGACACCGTCGACTTCGCCGAGAAGCAGGGCAAGGAGAAGTACGCGACCGACCTGAAGAACGAAGCGTTGAACGACTCCATCCGCATGTTCGTGCAGCTGAACCGCGCCGACGACGCGATGGCGTACTTCAAGGCGCACGCCGGCAAGAAGAAGCAGAATCTCGCTCACCCAGAAGCTCGCGTACGGCCTGCAGGAAGCCGGTCACCACGACAACGCGATCAAGTCGTTCCGCTTCCTGTTGAACGACAACGCGGTTTCCGAGACGGCGCCCGACTGGCAGCAGGCGATCGTGAAGTCGTACGAAGGTCTGCGTCAGCGCGACCAGGTGAAGCTCGAGGTGAAGAAGCTCGCCGACACCTACCGCCCGGGCTCGACGTGGTGGCAGGCCAACCTGTCGAAGAAGGAAGTGCTGCGCAACGGCTTCAACGTCGCCGAAGAGGCGATGCGCACGACGGTGACCGAGTACCACCAGGAAGCGCAGAAGACGAAGGAAGTGAAGACCTACCGGCTCGCGCGCGACATCTACAAGGACTACGTCGACGCGTTCGCCACGTCTGACGACGAGAACTTCGTCGCCGACCAGGCCTTCAACCTGAAGTTCTACTACGCGGAAATTCTCTGGGCCCTCGAGGAGTGGGAGCCCGCGGCCAAGCAGTACGACGGCGTGACGGCCTTCAAGGTGCCGAACCGCCCCGAGGCCAAGGAAGCCAGCAACGAGAAGTACCGCCAGTCTTCCGCGTTCAACGCGATCCTCGCGTACGACAAGCTCGTGAAGATCGAGCGCGGCTTGCTGCAGAAGACGACGCTCGACGAAAACAAGAAGATCGAAGAGGCGAAGGCGGGCACCAAGGCGGGCAAGATCGAGAAGGCCAAGGGTCTCGAGAAGCGCTCGGCGGCTGAGATGGCCGAGAAGCCGATCACCGACTTCGAGAACAAGCTCGTTGCCGCGTGCGACGCGTACAACAACCTCTTCCCGAAGAACCCGGACGAGGTCGACATCGCGTACCAGGCCGCCGTCGTCTTCTACGACAAGAACCACTTCGTCGAGGCCGGTCGCCGCTTCGGTGACGTCATCAACAAGTACCCGGAGCACGCCAACTCCGAGAAGGCCGCCGACCTCATCATGGCGGTGCTGAACGATCGCGAAGAGTGGCTCGAACTGAACAAGCTCGCGCGCGTCTTCAAGGGCAACGCGAAGTTGAGCAAGCCCAACACCGAGTTCACCAAGCGCGTCGGCGCGCTCGTCGAAGGCTCGCAGTACAAGTACATCGACGAGGTCGTCTACAAGAAGGAAAAGGACCCTGCGAAGGCGTCTGATCTCTTCGTGGCCTTCGTGCAGGAGTTCCCCAAGTCCGAGAACGCCGACCGCGCGCTCACGTACTCGATGATCATCGCGCGTGAAGCCAACCAGCTCGACAAGGCGATCTCGCTCGGCGAGCGCGTGTTGAAGGAGTACCCGAACTCCGCGTTCGACCTGAAGGTGAAGGTCGCGCTCGCGTACTTCTACGAGAAGATGGCGAACTTCGAGAAGTCGGCGCAGACGTACGAGAACTTCGTCGCGACCTACGACCTCGCCGCCGGTGAGAAGGCGATCGGCTACGAGAACATCAAGGACCTGATCAAGAAGGAGAAGGAAGCGAAGGAGAAGGAAGCCAAGGCGAACAAGGGCAAGCCCGCCGCCAAGGACGCTCCGGTCGCGATCACCACCTTCGACATGAAGACCGCGAAGGACGAGAACAAGAAGAAGGAGCGCGAGGCGCTGATCAAGGAAGCCGAAGGCCTCGTGGCCGACGCGCAGTACAACACCGGCTTCTGGTACGAGGGCGTCGGTCAGTTCGACAAGGCCATCGCCGCGTACAACCGCTACATCGCGCGCTTCAAGGACAAGAAGGATGTCCCCGACCTCGCGTACAACATCGGCCTCGTCCTCGAGAAGCAGAGCAAGAACCCCGAGGCGGTCGCTCAGTACACGGCGTTCCTCACGACCTACGCCAAGGACGCGCGCGTCACCGACACCCGTCGCATCGACGTGAAGTACCGGACCTACTTGCTCAACGGGAAGCTGAAGAACGCTGCCGAGCAGGAGCGCATCAGCAAGGACATCATCGCCAGCTACCCGAAGCTCAAGGAAGAGGAGAAGAAGAACGACCGCGCGATGCTCGCGTTCGCGCACACCCGCTTCGTCGCCCTCGAGGTTCCGTTCAAGAGCTACACCGACATGAAGTTCAAGAAGATGAACACCTTCAAGAACGACCTGGCGGCGAAGCAGAAGAAGATCGGCGAGCTCGAGGCGGCGTACACGGAAGTGCTGAAGGTTGGTAACCCTGAGTACGGCATCGCGGCGCTGACCCGCATCGGTCTGCTGTATTCCGACTTCGCGCAGAGCCTCACCGACATGCCCGACCCGCCGGGCCTCGACGAAGATCAGCTCGGCCTGTTCCGCGGCGAGCTCGAGAACCGCTACATCTTCCCCGTCGAAGAGAAGTGCGTCGAAGCGCTCGAGAAGGCGCTCCAGAAGTCGTACGAGCTCGCGATGTACAGCGAGTGGACGCTCCTCGCGCAGGACAAGCTCAACAAGTACAAGCCCGGCTTCTACGGCAAGCCGCGCGACGTCGCGTACCGGGGCTCCGAATTCTTCGCCACCGGTGGCTTCGAGAAGACGACCGATCTCCCCGCGGAGCCGGTGGTCGAGACGCCGCCTCCTGCCACCAACACCGCTCCCAAAGACACCGCTACCGCGCCGACTCCCGGCGCTGGCAACCGCTGAGGCCCGAGGTCACCAATGAAGATCAAGAATCGTTTCGCTGATTGGTGCGCTGTCGTTGGTCGGCTGCCAGACCGTCGAAGAGGTGAAGAAGCCCGACCCGATCGAGAAGCCGCCTCCGAAGGTCGTCGAGAAGACCACCAAGGAAGTGTTCGCCGAGGCCGTGGCCGCGTTCGATGCGGGCAAGCTCGACGAGGCGAAGGAAGGTTTCGCCAAGGTCGCCGCCAAGGTTCCGAACAACGTCGTGGTGCAGTTCAACCAGGGCGTGATCGCCGAGAAGCAGGGTCGTCTGTCTGACGCCGCGGGCTTCTACGAGGCGGCGAACAAGATCGACGGCAAGCACAAGCCGACGCTGCTCAACCTCGGCCGCGTGTACCGCCTGCAGGATCGCTTCGACAACGCGATCGCGCTCTACGAGGGCGCTCTCAAGGATCCCGCCAACGAGTACGACGTCGAGCTGAACAACAACCTCACCGTCGCCTACCGCCTCGCCAAGAAATACAAGGAAGCGGAAGCGACGGCTCGCAAGGTCCTCGCGCGCACCAAGGACAACCCAGACGCGTACAAGAACCTCGCGCTGATCTATTTCGACCAGGGCAACTTCCGCCTCGCGGAGTTCATCTCGGCGAACGCCAAGAAGCTCGATGACAAGGACCCGGGCGTCTACAACAACCTGGGTCTCATCTACCTGAAGCTCGACGACCGCCGCCTGGCGCTCTCGCAGTTTCAGAAGGCCGTCTCGCTCAAGAACGACTTCGCTCCGTCGCTCTTCAACATCGGCGCGATGGCGCTGGCGTACCGCGACTACGACGGCGCCGAGAAGGTGCTCAGCAAGGCCACCGAGCTCGACCAGAACTCGTACGAGGGCTTCCTCGCCTACGCGTTCGCGCTCGACGGTCAGAAGGGCCGCGACGCGAAGAAGGGCATCAAGGCCGGTGAGATGTTCGAGCGCGTGCTCGCCATCAAGGCCGACCAGAACGACGCCATCTGCGGTGCGGGCTGGGCTTTCGCCGCCGACAAGGCCGGCTGGGACAAGGCGCTCAGCTACCTCGAGAAGTGCAAGGCGCTCCCCAACACCTCGAACACCGATCAGCAGCTGATCGACTCGAAGATGAAGGGCATCGTCGCGCTGCAGAAGGCTGGCGCCGCGGCTGCGCAGCCCAAGCCGGAAGAGAAGGAGAAGCCCAAGGCGGCTCCGACCGGCGGCCCGTCGCTCCTCGACAAGGTCTCCGACGACGCGGCGAAGGCCGACCCGGGCGCGACGACCGAGCAGCCGGCGGGCAACACCACGCCTCCGGCCGATGGAACGGCTCCGGCTCCTGCGCCGGCTCCGGCCCCCGCTCCGGCGCCTGCACCGAAGTCCTGAATTTCATTCCGCCTCTGGCTTGCAACCGCGCCGGAGGTGGGGGTAACAACCGCGGAACCTGCGGTACCAACACGGTGTCACATCTGAAGTCCTGGACGTACGGAGCCCCACATGAAGCAACTGCTCGCAGGCCTCGCCGTTTTCTCGCTTCTCGCCACCTCGGCCTTCGCTGAAGACAAGGTGATCAAGGAAGCCGACAAGACGGTCTTCCGCAAGAAGACCACCATCGACTTCACCGACGTCGCCATCGACGGCGAGCTCACCAAGCCGGAAGGCAGCTATTCCGTGTCGAAGAAGAAGACGACCTTCAAGACCCTCATCAAGGTTCGCGACAACTTCAACCCCGAGCTTCAGAAGTCGGTCGAGAACCTCTGAGCTGAGTTCGCTGTCGTAGTTCGAAAGCTTTCACCGCCTCACACGCCCCATCGCGTTTCCGAAGGATCTGCCCATGGCGAAGAAAATCACTCTCTCGATCACCAACCCTGACGGCTCCGTTACCGAGAGCTCCAGCGAGCAGGACAGCATCATCGTCGGCTCTGGCTCGGGCGCTGCGATCAAGGTGACGGATCCCAAGGTCTCGAACCTGCACTGCATGTTCAAGGTCGAGAAGGACGGGTCGGTGACGGTGATCGATCTCGGCTCCGAGAGCGGCACCAAGTTCAAGGACCAGACGGTCAAGGAGCCGGCGGTCGTCGCTTCCGGCGAGATCGTGATGATCGGCGAGTCGAAGGTGAAGGTGACCTACGGCGAGGTGAAGGCCGACGAGAAGTCAGACGAGAAGCCGGCAGTCGAAGCGAAGAAGGAAGAGAAGAAGGCCGAGAAGAAGGTCCCCAACGCGAAGGCGCTCGCCGGCACCGGCAAGAACGCCGCGTCGATCTTCAGCGAGCCGCTCCCGGCCGAAGCCGTGCCGACCGAGAACGAGAAGGTCCTGCAGGTCGCGCTCTTGTGGGGCGACAGCCTCATCAACGTGCAGCACTTCGGCGACGGCGTGCCGGCCACCATCGGCGACGGCCAGGGCAACCGCTTCACCGTCTACAACGTCGGCGCGATGTTCAACCTTGCGCAGAGCAAGGGCTCGTCGGCGGTCGTCAACGTTCCGAGCGACGCGGGCCTCGTGGTCACGGTTCGCAACGAGAGCCACAAGAGCAAGGAGCAGCTCAAGAGCGAGGGCAAGCTCAAGGCGGCCGAGGGTGGTGTTCGCGCTGACGCGGTCGAGCTCGCGCTGCACGATTCCGCGCAGGTCAGCTTCGACAACGTGGCCTTCATCATCCGCTACGTGCGGCCGAGCGCGGCGATCAGCGTCAACACGCTCGAGGACCACGACTTCACGTTCTTCAAGATCGTCTCGATCTGCTTGATGGCCTTCTTCGCGCTCGTCGCGGCGATGGTCCTCACGCCGCTCGGCTTCGGTGGCGAGGGCGACGACATCTTCGCCAACCCGTCCAAGTACGTGAAGATGGTGATCAAGCCGGAGAAGAAGCAGGAGATCAAAAAGTTCAAGGATCTCTCCGGCGTCGCCGAGGGTGCGAAGGCGAAGGAGAAGGAAGGCAAGTTCGGCAAGCAGGACGCGAAGAAGGACCAGGCGGACCCCTCGAAGAAGGGCGCTCCGGTCGTCGACGCGAACAAGCGTGAAGAAGACCGCAAGAAGGTGTCGAGCCTGATGGCCGGCATGTTCGGCGGCGGCGCGGCGTCGAACGTCTTCGGTCCTGGTGGTCTCGGCACCGGCATCAACAACGCGCTCGGTGGTCTGCAGGGTGGCGCGGGCGTCGGTGATGCGCAGGGTGTCGGTGGTCTCGGCTCGCGTGGCTCGGGCGCCGGCGGTGGCGGCACGGGTCTCGGCCTCGGTGGTCTCGGCACCAAGGGCGGCGGTCGTGGCCGCGGTGGTTACGGCTCGATCGACCTCGGTGGCAAGGGCAAGGACTCGACCCGCGTGATCCCCGGCAAGACCACGGTCGTCGGCGGTCTCGACAAGGACGTGATCATGAAGGTGATCAAGCGTCACCAGAACGAGATCAAGTTCTGCTACGAGCAGGAACTGCAGAAGAACCCCGCGCTCGGCGGCAAGGTCGCGGTGGCCTGGACGATCGACCCGACGGGCGGCGTCTCTGAAGCCAACGTCAGCGAGTCGTCGATCGGCAACGCCAACGTCGAGAGCTGCATCGTGCAGCGCATCCGTCGTTGGAAGTTCCCTGAGCCTGCAGGCGGCGGCGTCGTGAACGTCACCTTCCCGTGGATCTTCAAGGCGGCCGGCGACGAGGGCGAGGGCGGCGAGTAAGTCGTTCGCTGCTGATTCGCTTCAAAGCACCGACGGCGCGGCTCCTTCGAAAGGAACCGCGCCGTTCGTGTTTTTCCCGATTGTTTTTCGCGGCTTCGTCGGTATGGTGCCGCGCTCTTTTGGAGGAGGTTTCGTGCGGAAGCTCGCCGCGTTGTTCGTCGCTCTGATCTCGTTCTCGTCTCTCGCCGCCACGCCGTCGGTGGGCGTCCCGCTTCAGGTGCGGCGCGGCTTCTTCACCGAGACGGACGTCGGTGGCTTCTTCACCGTGGGCGGTGACAACGGCTACTCGAACCTGCAGACGTATCTGCAGCTCGGTCTCGGCTACCAGCTGACGATCAACGACGGGAAGGGGATCATCCCCATCGGGTTCCACGTCGGCATCGGCGCCAACGCGCAGAACTGCTGGGCGGGCCTCAAGAACGACGGCAGCTGCAGCCAGTCGGACAACTTCACGCTCACCATGCTGAACATCACCGCGGGCTACCTGCACCAGGTGATCGAGCGTCTCTACATCGGCGGCAAGTTGATCGGCGGCGTCACGCTGCTCGACCCGCGCCCGATTCCCGACGCGGCTGACCCGACCAACACGGGCCTGCTGATCGCTCCGAACTTCGGCGCTGCGCTGAGCATCGAGTACGCGACGAACATGGACCACTTCTCGATCGGTCTCGACGTCTCGTACCGGTTGGTGATCGGCCCGAACATCAACGCGCTCGGGTTCTACCCCCGCGTTCAGTACACGTTCTAAGACTTGGCGAAGACGCCGAAGTCCGAACTCCTCCTCACGGCGTATGAAGATGGCTCGGCGAGCGCGATGGCGTTCGTCGCTGATCAGCTCTTGTCGGTCGCGTGGCGGGTTCGTGAAGAGAAGCCGATCGCGCTGGTGATCGACCTCGAGAGTTCGCGCGTGTCGCGCGGCAAGGCGCTCCCTGTCGGTGGTGATCTGCTGCATGGCCACGAGTCGCCGCGCGGGCGCGAGGCGCTTCCCGGCGAAGGCTTCATTCAGATCAAGCAGGGCAAGAAGGTGGTCAAGAAGCTCGAGCGCACCGGGAAATTTCCCCGCGTGCGCTGGCTCGACGAGGACGCGCTCTTCTCGTCGCGCGGAGAGGTGTTGAACCGGTGGAAGGTGTCGACCGGCAAGGCGCAGAAGTTCAAGTGCCACGACGACGTGACGCACGTGGCGAGCACCGCGGCGCTGCTTGCGGCCTGCAACAAAGAAGGCGTGATCTCGCTCTTCGACGCGCGCAAGCTGAGGCGGCTGGTGTGCGTACGCCCCGCGCTCGACGGCTCGTGGATCGCTTTCGATGACACCGGCGCGTGGGACGCGAGCGAGGACTTCGACGGTCGCGGCGTCGAACTCTCGTGGAGCGACGCCAAGAGCACCGCCTTCGTGCCCGGCACGGGCTTCGGGTGGCTCGAGCTGAACGCGTTCCCGCTCACGCGCGTGGTGGCCTCGACGGGAGCGAAGACTCCGGGCCTGCTCGCGCTGCGCACCGCCGGACGGTGGTGATACACGCGGCGGCATGGATTCCTACGGACTGGGCCGTGTGGTCGGTGAGAAGGGCGTGCTCCCGCAGCGCGCGAAGAAGATCGACCCTTCGTTGCCGCTGCGCGACGGCGAAATGCTGATCGACGTCGAGAGCCTCAACATCGACGCGGCGTCGTTCAAGCAGCTCAAAGACACGGCGGGAGGCGACGTCGCGAAGATCGGAGCGGCGATTCAAGCCATCGTGTCCGAGCGCGGGAAGATGCAGAACCCGGTGACCGGCTCGGGCGGCATGTTGATCGGCCGCGTGAAGGAGATTTCGCCCAAGCACCCCGCGGCCTCGACGTTGAAGGTCGGTGATCGCCTCGCGACGCTGGTGAGCTTGACGCTCACGCCGCTGGTGATCGACGAGATCAAAGGCATCAAGCCGGAGATCGATCGCGTCGACATCAAGGGCCGCGCGATTCTGTTCGCCAGCGGCATCTACGCGAAGCTGCCCGATGATCTGCCCGACACGCTGTCGTTGGCGGCGCTCGACGTGGCGGGAGCTCCGGCGCTGGTGGCGCGGTACCTCAAGCCAGGCATGAAGGTCGTGATGCTCGGAGCGGGGAAGAGCGGGGCGCTCTGTCTGGCGCAAGCGCGCGAGTCGATGAAGGGCTCGGGTCAGCTCATCGCGCTCGATATTTCGCAACCCGCGCTGGAGTCGTTGAAGGCGCTCGGCCTGTGCGACGCGTACGCGAAGGTCGATGCCACCCAGGGCGTCGACGTGATGGACACCGTCTCGAAGCTCACTGGTGGAACGCTGGCTGATCTCGTCGTGAACTGTGCGTCGGTGCCGAACACCGAGATGGCCTCGATCCTCTCGGTGCGCGATGGCGGCACGGTGATCTTCTTCTCGATGGCGACCAGCTTCACGACCGCGGCGCTCGGCGCGGAAGGTGTTGGCAAGGACGTGCAGATGATCGTCGGCAACGGCTACGTGCCGAAGCACGCCGATCTCACGCTCGATCTGTTGCGCCGGCAGGACGGGCTGCGGAAGTTGTTCGAGCAGCGCTACGTCTGAGCAGTTTCGCGCGACACGGAACGTCGATCGGCGAAATGTAAGCAAAAGCTTGGATTCCACCGCGAGCCGGCGTGGCTCGCCTCGCCCGGAAATCGGGAGGCGCTCGACTCTCGGTTGCGGAAAGTAAGCAAAAGCTTGGATTCGGCGACTTCGAGACGTGGAGTCGCTGCGGCGAATTTCGCTCGTACGTTGGCGGCTGCGAAACGGATTTCACCCTCGCGGGTACGTCACAGCGTGAAGCGATCGACCACGCCGGCGGTGCGCTGGAGAATCGAGGTCCAGCCGATCAGTGCGTCGACCTTCGGCTCCACGTCGGGCGGTGTGAGCCCGAGCGACGCCATCGACCCGGTGCACGCGAAGAGCTTCGCCTGGCCAGAATCACGCACCACGTCGAGCAGCTGGCGACAGGTCGGCACGCCGCGCAGCTCCATGGTCGCGTTGACGTCGTCGCGGCCGTCGAGATCAGGCTCGTCCAGATTGCCCCGCACCAGCCGTTCGAGCGCCCACCAGAAGAAGTACAGCTCCACTTCACGCCCGCTCGCGGTCGCGGCGGCGGCGATGGAAAGGCCCTGGTGCACAGCGTCCCATTCCCCTCGGTGGAGAAAGACGCAGACCTTGTTGGGAGCGGGGGCGGCCATGGCAGCGCCTTGTACCTGCCTCCCGGCCCGCTTCTGTGACCTTTTGGGGGTCCTATGAGACCGCCTGCTGAACTTGCCTGCATTTCGGCGGGCGCTGCCGGTTTCATGCAGTGGACCTTTCCTGTTAGGCGGGTCCCTGGAAACACGATGCACGACGACACGACAGCCCGCCGGAAGGACGAACACCTCGACCTGTGCGCGACCGAGGAGGTTGCTCCGCGCGAAAACGCGACGCTCTTCGACGACGTGCGCCTCGTGCACTGCGCGATGCCGGAGCTCGAGCTGTCGCAGATCGACATGGGCGTCACCTGGTTCGGCAAGAAGCTCAAAGCGCCGATTCTGGTGACCGGCATGACCGGCGGCACCGAGCGGGCGATGAAGGTGAACCGCGAGATCGCCCAGGTCGCCGAAGAGTTCGGAGTGGCCTTCGGCGTCGGCAGCCAGCGCGCGATGGCCGAACGGCCCGAGGCGACGGCGAGCTTCGCGGTGCGTGACGTGGCTCCGCAGACGGTGCTCATCGGCAACCTCGGCCTCGTGCAGGCCGCCAACATGACCATCGATCAGATCAAGCGCCTCACCGACGCCATCGGCGCCGACGCGCTCGCGCTGCATCTGAACCCCGGTCAGGAACTGAATCAGCCCGAGGGCGATCGCGACTTCCAGCGCGGGTACTTCACGGTGACCGCGCTCGCGAAGGCCTACGGCGAGCGGCTGGTGGTGAAGGAAACGGGTTGCGGCATCTCTCCCGAGGTGGCGCGTCGGCTCATCGAGTGCGGCGTGAAGAACATCGACGTCAGCGGCCTCGGCGGCACGTCGTGGGTTCGCGTCGAGCAGCTCCGCTCGGCGGGCATCGCGCGCGACGTCGCGGCGCAGTTTTCGACGTGGGGTATCCCCACCGCGGCGGCGGTCGCTTCGGTGCGTAAAGCGGTGGGCTCCGAAGTTCGCCTCGTGGCGAGCGGCGGCATGCGTACCGGCATCGATGTCGCCAAGGCGATCGCGCTCGGAGCGGACCTGGGCGGCATGGCGTTGCCCATCTTCCGCGCGCATCAGGTGGGCGGCGTGGCGGGTGTGCGCACCGCGTTGCAGACGGTCATCGCGTCGGTGCGGCAGGCGTTCGCGCTGACGGGCAGCAAGTCGTCCGACGAGCTGCGCCGCAAGCCGCGGGTCGTGACCGGTGAATTGAAGGACTGGTTGGCAGCGCTGAATTGATTGGGAGGAACGATGGCTGACGTGATCACCTCGCGGTTGTCTGGGTTTCACAAGCTGCCGGTCGCAGATCGACTCGGCACGGTGGCGCGCATCATGCGGCTCTCGACCGAGGAGTCGTCGGCGCTGAACGGCAACGCGCTCACCATCGAGACCGCGAACCAGATGATCGAGAACACGGTCGGCGTGTTCGGCATGCCGCTCGGGCTCGGCCTCAACATGCAGGTCAACGGTCGCGACTACATCGTGCCCATGGCCGTCGAGGAGCCGTCGGTGGTCGCCGCCGTTTCGTTCGCCGCGAAGATCGCGCGCGAGGGTGGTGGCTTCAACGCCGAGGCCGACGACCCGATCATGATCGGCCAGGTGCAGGTCACCGGCTACGGCGACGCGGCGGTCGCGGCGAAGGCGTTGGTCGATCACAAGGAACAGATCCTCGCGCTGGCCAACAGCTTCCACCCGTCGATGCTCGCGCGCGGTGGCGGAGCGCGGGAGATGGACGTGCGCGTGCTGCCTGCTCCCGAGGGCTCGCGCGGGGAGCCGATTCTGGTGCTCCACCTCTACATCGACACCCAGGAGGCGATGGGCGCCAACCTGATCAACACCATGTGCGAGGGCGTCGCTCCGCTGGTGGAGCAGGTGACCGGTGGTCGCGTGTACCTGCGTATCTTGTCGAACCTCGCCGATCGCCGCCTGGCGCGCGCGTCGGTGCGAATTCCGGTCGCGGCGCTGGCCGACTTCGATCTCCCGGGCGATCAGATCGCCGAAGGCATCGTGCAGGCGAGCCGCTTCGCGCAGGCCGACCCGTACCGCGCGGCGACGCACAACAAGGGCGTGATGAACGGTGTCGACTCGGTGGCGATCGCGACGGGCCAGGACTGGCGCGCCATCGAAGCCGGGGCGCACGCCTTCGCGTGCCGTGACGGCCAGTACCGCCCGCTCTCGACGTGGACGCTGGAAGAAGGCCACCTCGTCGGCCGCATCGAGCTGCCGTTGGCGCTCGGCACGGTCGGAGGCCCCATCAAGGTGCACCCGCAGGTTCAGGCGGCGCTCAAGGTGTTGCGCGTCTCGTCGGCGCGCGAGCTGTCGATGGTGATGGCGGCCGTCGGTCTCGCGCAGAACTTCGCGGCGGTGCGTGCGCTCGGGTCGGTCGGCATTCAGCGCGGCCACATGGCGCTGCACGCGCGGTGCGTGGCGGTGACGGCGGGCGCGCGCGGCCACTGGGTCGAGCGCGTGGCTGACGCGCTGGTGAAGGCCGGGCAGGTGAAGGTCGACAAGGCGAAAGAAGTGCTCGCGCAGTTGATGGCCGCGCAGGCGGCTGAGCCCGTCGTCGAGACCTGAACTCGCCGTTGCGATGACCCAATATCGACGCCGCGGGTGTCGAAGGCGCATGGTTCGCAAGCGGGTCTGGTTGGGTGTGATCGCGATCATCGGAGCAAGCTGCCGCCCTGAGACTGCGAGCGACGGCGGGCTGGATGGTTCGGCACCGTGGAACGACTCGCTCACCGCCTTCACCGCGACGAAGCAGGAGGTGTTCGGCTTCGGATGCACGCAGCCCTCGACATGGTCGGTCGACTTGTCGAGTCGCGAGTTCTCCTATTCCGCGTGCGTGTATCGAAACCTCGTCACCGGCGCGCGCACCCTCACTGCAGATGAGGTGGCGCGCTTGCGCGGCGTGCTCGAGAACGTCTCGGTGTCGAATCGAACTGGCTGCGGGGCCGACGCGCCCGAGTTGTTCGTGCACTTCCGATCGAGCGACGGCGGGACCCAGGTGAGTTGGGCGGACGACTTCTACGCCTGCCGCTCCGAGTGGGGCGCCACGTTCGTCGCAGGCCTCGAGCGCGTGTTCGACGTTCTCGCCATTTTCACGAAAGCGCCGCCGACCGGCGGGCCGTACGGCCGTGCGTGGCCTTCGAATGCTCAGCGTGTCGACATCAAGCGCTTCCCGGCGTTGAACACGCCTCCGTGCACCGGGCACGATGGCGGCATGGTCGCGAGCTCTTCCTGGTCACTCGACCTCGACTCCGGCGTCATCGACTTCGCAGTCTGTTACCCGCAGGAAAATCTCTACGTCGTCGATTCCGGAGTCCTCACGGCGGCGCAGTTGGATGCTTTCAACACCGCTGCCAACGCGATGGTCTTCGTGCCCGAGCCGATTCCTCCGTGCAGGTTCGAGGGCGATCTCGATGCGTTTGTCGTCTTCACTGCGACCGGGCCGCGCAGCTTCCAGCAAGTCGTCGATCGCTGCCCCTTGCCTTTCGAAGTGTTCGCCATCGAAGGCGGCAGCGCTGCACGCTCCGTTCTCGAAGCGGCGACTCACCCCTGACCTGAGGAGTCCGATGCGACGGTGCTGGTTCGGTGCGATCGCGTTCTTCCTTGCGAGTTGTAGCGTTGAGAGCGGCTTCGATGCGGGGACAGACCCTGATTCGGGGCTCGAGGCCTTCGACGGTGGCCTCGATGCGGGGGTGGACGCTGGGCTCGACGACGGCGGGGTCGACGACGGCGGGGTCGACGACGCTGGCCTCGACGGTGGTGTCGACGCTGGCCTCGACGCCGGTGTCGAGGCTGGCCTCGACGCCGGGTTCGACGCCGGGCCACCGTGGAACGCCTCGCTCACGGCCTTCACCGCGACGAAGCAGGAAGTCTTCGGCTTCGGCTGCGCGCCTCCTTCGACGTGGTCGGTCGATCTGTCGAGCCGCGAGTTCTCCTATTCCGCGTGCGTGTATTTTCGAAACATCGTGACCGGTTCGCGCAGCCTCACGACCAACGAGGTGGGGCGCTTGCGCGGCGAGCTCGAGGACGTCTTCATGTCCAATCGAGCGTTCTGCGGGACGGACGCTCCGGTGCTTCGCGTGTACTTCCGTTCCGACGATGGAGGGACGGCGGCGAGTTGGGCGAACGACTTCAGCGCATGCAACACCCAGGCGGGCACCACCGTCGTGGGAGGCCTCGAACGCGTGTTCGACCTGCTCACCGTCTTCGCGAAAGCGCCGGACGCTGGCGGGCCGGAAGGACCGGCGTGGCCTGCGAATGCGCAACGCGTCGTCGTGACGCGCGGCGCGCAGCCGGGTGCGTGCAGGCGGGCTGATGGAGGCCTGACCGTAGACTCGACCTGGTCGCTCGATCTCGACTCCGGAGCAGTCGACTTCGAGATCTGTGAGCCGCAGCAAAACCTCTACGTGGTCGATTCCGGGGTGCTGACGGCTGCGCAGTTGGATGCGTTCAACACCGCGGCCAACGCGATGGTCTTCGTGCCCGAGCCGATCCCTCCGTGCGCGTCCCGGGGGGCGTTCGATGTCTTTCGGGTCACGACCGCGACTGGAACGCTGAGCTTTGAACAAGCGGCTGATCACTGCCCGCTCCCGCTCGACGTGTTCGTCGTCGATGGTGGCAGCGCCGCACGCGCTGTCCTCGAGGCCGCCACGCACCCCTGATCGCGGCGTCGGCACGTGACCCACTCCTTCGACTCAGGTGTCCAATGACCATGATGCGCACCCTGGGGCTGATGAGTGCGGTTTTCATGGCGGCATGTACGGGTCCGACCGCGGTCGATGGCGGTGTGGACGCCGGGACCGGTGCCGAGCTGGTGTGGGACGACGCGTGGCGTTCGTTCACGGTGAGCCGTCGGGGCAGCGCCTTCATGACTGTCTGCGCCAACCAGCTCGCCGAGGTGACCGTGAATCTCGACACGCGCGAGGTCCGCTACGCGGGTTGCTTCCATCGCAGCACGACCACAGGAGTGGTGGTGCTGTCGGAAGGGCAGGTGACCACGCTGATCGAAGCGCTTCGGCGTGTCGCGACCTCGAGCCGCAGCTGCCTCGCTGACGCGGCACTCTACCGGCTTCGCGCCACTACACCGGCTGGCGAGGTCGCGTTCTACGATGCGACGGCCGAGTGCACTGCGAGCGGCACGCGCGTGGACGGACTCCCCGCCGTCTTCGAGTTGCTGATCGCCGCGGTGCCGAACCCCGTCTGGGACCCATCGAAGATCTCGTTCGCCGCGTCGCAGACGGTCGTTTTTGGGCAGCGGTGCACTGCGAGCCCAATCTCGACGTGGTCGTTCGACCTCGTGAGTGGCCGCTTCACGTTCTCGGTGTGCCGCTTCCCGACCATCGTGACGGACTCCCGCACCTTGAGCACCACCGAGGGCGATCGACTTCGCGCGGCGCTCGCGTCGCTCATGTTCTCGCGACGAACGGCGTGCGGAGCCGACAAGCCAGAGCAATCGATCGACGTTTTCGATTCGCTGGGCGCCGTGTCGGAGACCTGGAGCGACGATTTCTATGCGTGTCGGCCGAGCTCGAACGTCACCTTCGTCGAGGGAATCGACACGGTCTTTTCAGTGCTGAACGATTTGAGTGTCGTGCCTTCGGTGGATGCGGGAGTCGTCGACGCCGGTCCCAGCGGGCCAGCGTGGCCGGTCGACGCGCAGCAGGTCACCGTGAAGCGCCTTCATACGTTCTTCGGGCCCTTGTGTGCACAGGGCGACGGCGGCGTGGTCACCGAGTCACGGTGGACGGTCGACCTCGACTCGGGAGTCATCGACTACGCAGTCTGCTACCCGTCGGAGAATCTGTACGTCGTCGACGCGGGAGCGCTGCTTCCGGCTCAGCTCTCGGCTTTCAACGCTGCCGCGAACGCCATCGTCTTCAGTCCGCCGTTGGTGCCCCCGTGCTCGGCAGACACCGACATCGATCGCTTCACCGTCACCAGCCCGGCTGGGACGCTCAGCTTTCAGGACTCGCTCGATCACTGCGCCTACCCGCCGGGCGTGTTCAGCGTCATCAACGCCCGCGCAGCCCGCGAGGTCCTCGAAGCCGCGACGCACCCTTGATCAATACGCGTCTTTGCGCGGCACGCCGTCGTCGCCCAGTTCGTACCAGTCGGGCTTGCTCTTCACGAAGATGTGCATCGACGTCTTGAGGCCCGTCGGAGAGTTCAGCGAGCCTGCGGCGATGCTCCACGTCGTCTCGTTCGAGTCTGCGTAGAAGAGGCTCGAGCCGCAAACTCGACAGAAGCCGCGCTCGACCGTCTTCGCGACGCGCCACCACGTGAGACCCACGTCGTTCTGAAACGAGACCGCGCTTTTCTCGCAGGTGGTGTACGGCCCGGGACCGCCGTGCCAGTGCTGGCACTTCGAACAGTGGCACCACACGACGTTGCGCAGCGGCGGCTTCAGCTCGAACTTCACCGCGCCACAGCTGCACTCCCCTTTGATCACCTTCGCTCTTTTTGAGGCCACGCGGCCTTCTAGCCCGTGTCCCGCGCTGCGGGAGTAGCGTGTCTGATCTGCGTGCGCACCTGGCCGGTCGTCATCGCTCTCGTTTCGGGGTGCGTCGCACCGACGCCGATGATCCTCGACGCCGGGGACGCTGCCATCGACTCCGGAGTGGAATCCGCCTCGGACTCCGGCGTGCACGACGCGGGACTCGATGCTGGAACCGAGGTCGAGGCGGGGATCGATGCTGGGCTTCCCGACGCAGGAGACCCGCACGTGTGGCCTTCGACGGCTGTCGGCTTCCGAGCCACGCGCGCCCAGAGCGTCGGAAGATCCGTGCCCGCTCCCCGACGGCGGTCTTCAGTTCCTCTCGACGTGGCAGGTGGTGCTCACGACTGGTGAAGCGACGATCGACGCCTGCCTGTGCACGGGCGGAACCGGCAACTGCGCACCGCAGGCCCATCGCTCGGCGGTAGTGCTCGACGGGGGCACGCTCGACGAGCTGAAGCAGCGACTGGCTGAGCTGCGCCGCGTTGACGACGTCTGCTCAGTCGATTCTCCGCGGCTCTTGATCGAGGTCGACAACCTCACGCTCCGGGCGGCGACCAATTCGTGTCCCTTCACCGGTGGCACGACTGCGAGCGGCATGTGGGAGACGTTCGAGGTGCTGGTTCGCATCGCGCAGGAGAATTGACGCATCACGCTTGGCGCTGAGGTATGGGCGGCTCGTGCAGCGAACGGCATTTGGCCCCGGCAAGGTGATCCTGCTCGGTGAGCACGGCGTGGTGTACGGCAACCCCGCGATCGCCGGGCCGATCTCACGTGGCGTTCGCGCATGGAGTGAACCCTCGGACTCGACACAATTCGAGATTCCTGAAGGCCTGACGGCTCCGCAGCGTGAAGCGCTCGAGCGAGCGTTCGCGCGCGCGGCCAGGAAGGCGAAGCACCCGAAGATCAGCGTGCATCTCGAGAGCGACATTCCGGTGTCGATGGGGCTCGGTTCGTCTGGCGCGATTTCGGTCGCGGTCGCGCGGTTGCTGCTGAACGAGAAGGCGAAAGCGAGCGACGTCGAAGCGCTCGCCTTCGAGATGGAAAAGGAATTCCACGGCACGCCGAGCGGGCTCGATCACACCACCTCGGCACGCGGCGAGTTGCTGCTCTTCCAGAAGGGCAAAGCGAAGACGCTGACCGCGCGCCGACCGGTGAAGGTGCTGGTCGCCATGGCCGGCGTGCGCCCTTCGACGAAGATCACCGTGGGCGCGCTGCGTGAGCGGCAGAAGCTCTACGCCGCGAGATACCGCCGCGTGTTCGCCGAGATCGCCTCGCTGGTGCGCGAAGGCGCGAAGGCCATCACCTCCGGAGATCTCGAAGCGCTCGGCGACGTGATGAACGTGAACCAGGGCCTGCTCTCGGCGCTCGGCGTTTCGAGCGCTCCGATCGAAGAGCTCGTCTACCGGCTGCGCGCGCTCGGAGCGTACGGCGCGAAGCTCACCGGCGCCGGCGGGCAGGGCGGAGCGGTGATCGCGCTCTTCCCCGAGCCCGAGCACGCCGTCATCAAGCTGCGCAACGCCGGCATCGATTGTTTCGCCAGCCAGCTCGCTGGACCGAGGACCCTGTGAAGGCCACTGCGACCGCCCACCCCAACATCGCGCTCGTGAAGTACTGGGGAAAGCGCCACGAGAAATTGATCCTCCCGCACCAGTCGAGTCTCTCGGTGACCCTCGGGCCGCTGCAGGTCACGACGTCGGTCGAGTTCACGGGCGAGAAGGGCGCGGATCGCATCGAGATCAACGGCAAGGTCGCCGAAGGCACCGAGCGCACGCGCGTCGAAGAACTGCTCAAACTGGTTCGCACGGAAGCCGGGCGAAGCACCAGGCTCGGCAGCGCGATCATGATCTCGCACGGCGATTTCCCGGCGTCGGCGGGCCTGGCTTCGAGCGCGGCGGCGTTCGCGGCGTTGGCGGTCGCGGCGCGGGCAGCAGCGGGCCTCGAGCGCGACACCAGGACCGAATCGATTCTCGCGCGTCGCGGCAGTGGCTCGGCCTCACGCAGCGTGCAGGGTGGCTTCGTGCGGTGGAATCGCGGCAAGCGCTCCGACGGCGCCGACAGCTTCGGCGAGCAGCTCTTTCCGGCCGAGCACTGGCCAGAGCTCCGCATGCTGGTGGGGATGGTCAGCCGCGAGGAAAAAGAGGTGAAGTCTCGCGATGGCATGCGTTCGACCGTCGAGACGTCGCCGTTCTACCCCGCGTGGGCGAAGGACGCGGAGCGCGAGGTGAAGGAGATCGTGCGCCACGTGAAGAAGCGCGATCTCGAAGCGGTCGGTGAGATCGCCGAACGCAATGCCTGGCGCATGCACGCCTCGGCGCTCGCGGCGAACCCACCGCTTTGCTACCTGAAGCCGGCGACGCTCTCGGTGATCGAAGCGTGCCGCGTCGCGCGCAAGCAGGGCGTGGGCGTGTGGTTCACGCTCGATGCGGGTCCCAACCCCGTGCTGCTCACCACGCGAGGCGACGAGCACCGCGCGGCCGAGTTGATCAAGGCGCACGGCGCGACCGAAGTCGTTCACTGTCTGCCCGGTGGTGACGCGCGGGTGATCGCGACCACATGAAGCTCGCCGGCCTCCTCTTGCTGTTGCTGTCTGCCGAGGTTCGCCACCCCGAGCTGGGCGTGACGATCGAGCTCCCCGACGGATGGACGCACGACAAGGAATGCGGGCCGTTCGTGCCGCCCGACGCGAAGTGCCGCGTCGACGGTGGAGTGATTGGCGCCTGCCCGAAGACGCTGTGCCCGGAGCGCGTGGGCGTGTTGTGGCTGCGTTCTCCGGCGGTGCTCACGTCGCGCGAAGAAGAGAAGGCCGAGCTGCTCGAGGCCGATGGCGGCTGGGTGACCAGCATGACGCTCAAGGACGGCTGGATCCTCACGTGGGGTAGCGAAGAGGTGAGCGATTCGTTTCCGTTCAAGGTGAGCCGGAAGATCGACGGGCGGGTGATCGAGTGTTCCGGTGAAGCGCAGACGGTGATCGGTCAGCAGAAGATGATCGAGGCCTGCAAGTCGGTGAAGCCTTCTTCGAGGAAGAAGTGAACGCCGACGATCCGCGGCTGCGAGTTCCCAACGCGAAGGAAGACAAGGCGGCGCGCGGGCGCGTGTCTCTCGTGTTGCTGGTCGCGGCGGTGTTGGCGGGCGTCGTCTCGCGCCAGACCACGGTCGGCGGAATTCCCGGCCCCATTCTCGCGCTCGGTGTTCTGACCGGAGCGTTTCTCGCCGGCTGGCGCGCGGGGATCTTCGCGCGAGCCCACGCGATGCTGCGGCTGCCGACGCTCCGCGTGCAGGGACTCGAGGCGACGAAGCGGCTCAACGACGGCGATCTCTCCGGCGCGCGCGCGGGCTTCGAGGCGCTGATCGAGACCGCCCGCCCCCTCGGTGCATTTCACGCGGTGCACGTGTTGATGCTCGGCGTGGTCGAGTTCTTCGAAGGCGACACGAAGAAGGGCCTCGCGCTGGCGACGCGCGCGATCGAGTCGGGCTGGTTCACGATGCGGCAGTCGCGCGACGTGCTCAGCGCGGCGGAGACGTGGCGGGTGTTCATGCTCCTCGACGCGGGTGAGCTGCGGACGGCCCGGGCGATCGTCGAGGCTGCTCCGCAAGGCTCGCTGCCGAGCGGAGAGGTCGCGTTGCTGGCGTACGAGAAGAAATGGCCCGAGGTGCTCGAGCGCGTCAAAGCGCTGCTCGCCGACGCGCAGTTTCCGGAGCAGGGAAAGCCGACGTTGAACCTGATTGCGGCGCACGCGGCGAAGGCCTCGGGCGTCGACGCGAGCGCGTACCAGCGAAACGCAGAACTCAACGCGCTCGCGAAGAAGAACCCGGCGCTGCGACCGTTTGCGGCGTGACGGCTTAGAAGTTCACGCCTTCGCCCGGAGCAGGAATCACGAGCGAGAGCCGCTTCTGCTCGAACCCGTAGAGCTGCCGGTAGATGAAGAGATCGGCGGTGACCTGCTTCACGTAGCCGCGCGTCTCCTTGTACGGAATCTCCTCGACCCATTGATCGAGCGGCTCTGAGCCGCGCTCCTTCGCCCACTTCGCGACGGCGTCGGGCCCACCGTTGTACGCCGCGGCGACGAGCGTCGGGTGCCCGAGCCGCTTCATCAGCGCGTGCAGGTACCAGGTGCCGAGGCGAATGTTCCAATCGGGCGAGTAGAGCTCCGCGTCATCGGCCGGAGGGATCTTCAGCTGCGCCGCGACTCCGCGCGCGGTGGGAGGAATCAGCTGCATCAACCCGCGCGCGTCGGCGATCGACGTGACCTCGGGAGCGAACGCGCTCTCGCGGCGCATGATCGCCCACGCCAACGCAGGTTCGAGCTCGTGCTGTTGCGCCCACGCCTCGACGCTGTTGCGGAACGCGCGCGGGTACATCAACGCGAGCGCCTCTGGCGTGCGCTGCGTGTACACCGCGCCCCAGAGATGACGCGCGGCGAGGGTGTGGGCTGCTCCGAAGTCGCCGAGCCCCTGCAGTGCGTGCCCCCACGTCAGCGCTTCACCCGCGGGCATCGCTGCGAGCGCGCGTGAGACCTCAGCCGCGCAGTCGCGATACAGACCGGTGCGCGCCAACGACGCGGCGAGCTCGAGCCCTGCAGGGCGCTTCACGGTGAGCTGCTTGGGTTCCGACGTGAAGGGCAGGGGCGCAGTGACTCCGAGACCGGCGAGGCGTTCGGAGGCGAGCAGCCCGTAGAACGTGCCCGGAAAACCGTTGAGCAGTGCGCGGTATTCGCCCGAGACGTCGATCACTCCAGTGCCCGCATCGCTCGCGGGCATCAGCTCGGCGGAGCGCGCGGCCCAGTACAGCGCCTGCGGCACCAGCGACGACTTCGGGAAGTCCTTCGGCAGCGAGGCCGCGACCTCGCGCGCGTCGGCGTACTTCTTGGCGCGCACCAGCGTGAAGGCGCGGAACCAGCGAGCCTCATCGCGTTTCTTCGAATCGGCGTGGCGCGTCTCGAACTCGGCGAAGTCCTTCACCGCTGCGTCGAAGTCGCCCGAGTTCATCGCCAACCACGCCGCCAGATACCCGGCCTCGTCGGCGTTGGAGTCGGTCGGGTAGAGCGTGTCGAGCTTCTGGAACGTCGCGCGCGCCGCCACGTTGTCGCCGGTGCGCATCGAGCGCTTCGCGAGCAGCAACAACGCCTGCGCGGCGATCGACGGAGGCCCTTCCATCGCGGTCGCCAGCTCGGCCTTCGCGTCGGCGTCGCGTTCCTTCCCGCGCGAGAGCAGCGCCTGACCGCGCAGCAGCGCGAGCTTCGCTTTCTGATCGCTCTTCTCGGTCGTGAGCGAAGAGATCGACTCGAGGCACTCGCTCACCGAACCCGCCGCCAACAACGCTTGCGCGCGCGAGAGCTGCTCGTCGAACGTCGGGTTCCACGCGCCGTCGGCGATCAGCCGCTCACGCGCCACGACACCATGCGGGTGCGCGGGGAACTTGAGCGCCAGCGCCTTCCAGTCGTTGCGCGCGAGCGCGGTGAGCTTCTGCGCCGAACGGGCGAGGGCGCGCGTGTAGAGCAGCTCGGGCGAGCCGCCGACGTCGGAGTCGACATCGAGGATCGCGCTGGTCTTCGCCGGTTGTTTCAGCTCGAGGTACAGCTCTGCGAGCTTGCGATCGACGCGCGTGGCGAGCCACGGCGGAGCGGCCTTCTTCGCCTTCAGCAACGTCTTCACCGCCTGCGGCCGCTGACCGCCCCACGACTGCGCCTCGCCGAGGTACCAGGCGTGAATGCTCTCCAGCCCTTTGGGTGGTTTCGTCGCGCTCAGCACCTCGACCGCGCTCGCCGCGTCACCTTCCGACAACTGCAACACCCCTGTGAGGAGCGCGAGCCGTTCGCGATCGGCGCATTTCTTCCCGGCGTCGATACAGGTCTGAAGCTCCTGCTTCGCGATCGCGGCCACGCCTTCACGATGCACGCGGACCGCGTCGAGTAACCCCTCGGACTGAGCGAGCGCGGGGAGCGAAACGAGGGCCACGAGCCACGCTGCGTTGCACAATCGGCCTCTGCCCTCCGGGCAAAGACGGCTCCTTCGTCGCCGGTCGGCCTCACTGTTCGTCATGGACGCAACAGGGTCCAACATCCGCGCCAGCGTGTCGTCACCCGCGCGCGTCGCATTTCGTGAGAAATCACAGGTCACCGGTTTGACATTCCTTCGCTGACTGCCGTACACGTCCGCTCGCTCGCTTTTCCCACGAGGCGAGTGGCATTACGAAAACTGAGTGAATCCCATAAGGATTTCGGGACCAGTCGGAGGCGACCCCCTTTGATTGACCGACCGCAGCACAGGTAGGTCCCGCGTGGGTGCGAGGCAGCCGTTCCTTCGCATGCAGCACAGCAAGAGCTTCGAGTAGTCGTCCGGGGGGGATCACGCAGTACGGGAGGCCGAAACCGCACATGAAGCCGTGTCCGACCGAACTTCCACAGAGCATCAATCCTGAGGCTGGTCCCAAGCGTCTCGGGGTCGAGCACCACCGCAACCTCGATTGCGCGCACTACGACAACTGCCTCGATGAGGCCGTCCGTCGTGGGTGGCAATCGTTTACCTGCATCAAGTGTCCGCTGTACGCGCTGCCGTCGGCGCAGCAGGCGGGCATCGAGTCGTTCGCCACGCAGCGTCGCGTGGTCTGATCGATTCAGATCGCAGCTTCAGTACGAAAAGTGAGTCAGCCTCCCGGTGCTGAGTCGGGAGGCTTTTTTCGTGCCCGCTCGCCCAGCGGTCAGGCCTTGCGAAGGCTGACCACGCCACGGCGGATCAGATCCTTCATGCACTCTTCGATCTCCAACGGGGAGATGTCGAGGCGAGCGATCACGTCACGCGGCGGAGTCTTCTCCTCGCAGATCAACCGGGCTGCCTCGAGCCACTGCTTGGGGCCGACCGCGCGGTAGACGTCGTACAGCTGCGCGTTCACGTCGATCTGCGTGGCGGTGAGCATCAATGACTCGCGCATGCGCCGCTCGTTCTCGTTGAGCGTCGAGCACGCGCGCTCGATCAGCACTTCGTTCTGCAGGTGGAGGTTCTGCACCACGCCCGGAGCGACCGTCGGAGCAAAACCACCTTCACCCGCGCGGCTGGCGATGAACGCGTTGAAGGCGCGCTCCCCTTCGGCGGCGTACTTGCCGGCGATCGCCGACGCGTGGAAGCAGGTGCCCTGGTTGAAGGCCAGCTGGTACGTCGCCCAGCCGTCGCGACAGGTGAGGGTGCCGGTGAGGCCCTTGCTCGCGATGAGTCGCAGCAGCCACTGCGGGCCGACCTGGTGGATCACCAGCGCTTCGGTCTGGTTCAGCTCGAACTGCGCCTGCACCGAGCGGCGGGGCTCGAGCAGCTTCACCACCTGGCCGACGATCACGTCGAGCTTGGTGCCCTTCGAGAGGTAGGCCTGCGCTCCGGCGTCGAGCGCGCGCAGCGACTCGCGGTAGTCGTCGTGCGCCGAGAGAAAGCTGATCGGCAGCTCGCGCGTGCGGAAGTCTTCGCGAATCGCGCGGAGCATTCCCCAGCCGTCGAGGTGCGGCATGTTCAAGTCAGCCAGCACCGCGTCGAAGCTCTGCTGCAGCGACGCCGTCACGCCCTCGTTGCCGTCGGTCGCCGTGGTGACCGCGAAGCCGTACTTGGCAAACAGCGTCGAGAACATCTTCAAGATCTGCGGGATCGTCGTCGACCAGCAACAGCCGCGCACTTCCGGGCGCAGGTGCGGGAGCAGGCGGCTGCTGCGCGGGCGCTTCGAGCTGCCCCGCGACCTCGAACGCAAGCGGTTCGTCTTCGAGCGCCTGCCCGACCACCACTTCGGCGACGGGCGTCTCTCCAGTGACGGTGTCTCCGACTTCGATCACCACGCCAGCGCCTTCGCTCTGCGAGCCGGCCATCTCGGTGAACGTCCACCGCGCTTGCGGCAGCGACGACATCGCCTTCACCGCGTCGGCCGACTGCGCGCCGAGGAAGCTCGCCTTGTCGAGCCGCCCGTAGATGAACGACGCGCGGCCTTCATTCGGCGTGCGCGGGTTGGTGAGGAACACGCCGCTGCGCCGCGTGCGACGAATGTGATCGAAGAAGCGGGTGATGCTCGCCGCGTTCGCGGTGCCGGTGCTGGTGCCGGTGCGCGTCGCCAGCTCTTCCCAGATGGCGCGGATGACTGGCACGTGCTCGGCGGTGAAGGGCGCCTGTAGCAAGCCGACCACGCCAGTGCGCAGGCCCTGGACGAAGGGCGCGTCGACGGTGTCTTTGCTGATGATCAACACCGGCCGCTGCGCGAACGTCACGTCGGTCGAGAGGGTGTCGAGCACCTGAATCACGAAGTCCGACTCGAGCTCGCCGAACACCACGATCAGGTGCGGCCGCAGCTGCTTCAAGCCGCCGCTCACCTTCCGGCGATCGGTGATGAACCGGTAGAAGAGGCCCTGTTCGTTGAACGATTGCGCGATCGCGGTCTGGACCGAACGGTCTTCGTCGATGCCCAGAATGACGACCTGAGCCGGCGGGTTCTGCTGCGTCATGTCGCGAAAATAATCACAGCTCAGCGAGCGACGCCGTAGATCACGACGATCCAATAGCGGCCGGGGCCGAAGCGAGGTGAGTCGCCTTTGACCAACCCCACGCCCACGAGCGAGTTGTCGGACGCTCCGAGGTTCTTCGATTCCGCGCCCAGCTTCGGCGTGTCGCTGATGAATACGTCGACCGCGACCGAGCCCAGCTCGTCCATCATCTCGAACGCGCGGTCGGAGATCTTTGGCTGGTCGGGCAACTCGGCCTTGGGGAGATCGAGCTTCAGCGCGGCGCGCACGTGCGCCTGCGCGAGCGACTCGAGCACCGTGCTCTGTTTCAGAGGCCCCAGTTTGCGCCGTTTCCGCTCGGCGGCGATCGACGCGTACAGCGTGCCGATGGGGTCCTTCTCTTCGACGGTGTTCACCGGCGCGGCGAGCACCTCGACCAGCACCTTGAGGCCGTCGCTGCGCGTGGCGAGGCCCAGCCCGATGCGACGGTGGCCGGGCTCGAGCAGGTTGTTGCGATGGCCGGGTGAGTGCTCGATGCCGAAGTGCGCCGCCAGCGGGCCGGAGCTCAGGCCCAGGTTCTCTCCTGCGGCAGCGAACTTGTAGCCGGCGTCGGTGAGCCGCTGCTTCAACGTGTTGCCGTCAGGAGCGACGTGGCTGAAGAAATTTTCCCGCGCGAGTCGCTCGGCCCACGCTTGCGCCACGGCCTGCAATTCGGTGTCGGGCTGCACGGGCTGCAGCCCCATCTGCATGCGCAGCGCGTTGATGCGCGTGGTGAGCACCGCGCGAGCGGCGGTGTCGTCTTCGGGCTCGGGGAGCGCGTCTTCGGTCTCGGACACCGTGCCTCGCGGGCCGACGTCGACGAAGAACAGCGCCGCGACCTCAGGGCCGCGCGGGCCGTTGCCGAGCACCTCGACCGCGTGACGGCCGCGCGTGGGGAACTCGACGTTCACGCAGCGATCTTCGCCGGTGCCCTTCATCGCGAGCCGCTCCACGCTGCCTTCGGGGCGGGTGACGAAGAGTTCGGCGCTGGTGAGCGGCTCCTGCAGCGTGCCGCACAACTTCTGCGTCGCGCCCGGCTTCACGAACGAACGCGGGAACGACGAGAGCTCGATGCGGCGGCGCGCCAGCAGCACGATGATCGCGCTGCGTTCCTTGCCTTCGGCGAACCCGATGCCCACGTGCGTCGACGGCTCACTCCCGAGATCCTGCTTGCCGAGCTCGACGGCGATCACGTCGGTCGGCGCACGCAACGCGACGACGATGGGGTTCGGGTCCCACGCGCGCTGCCGCGAGATGGCGGCGGTGACGCGCAGCAGTGACGTGGCGTCTTCCACGCCGTTGGTGAGCGCGCGGCGGGCGAGCTCATCGGCAGCGCGGGACAGCGCGGCGTCGACCGGCGGAGCAGAGCGGCCGACGGCTTCGAAGCGATCGCGCACCGTGTGCTCGAGCGTCTCGCGCGACGGAGCAGCAGACAGCACCACGACTGCGAGCAACGGAGCGATCATCGACGAACTTCCAGGACGATCGCGGCCACGGTTGATTCTCCCATCGCGTCGTTCAAACGGCGGGTGAGGGCGGCGCGTTCCGGCTCGAGCGCGCTCTTCCAGCTCTCGGCGTCACAGGTGATCACCAGCGTCTTGCCTTCCCACCGCACCGGCCGCGTGTGCTTTCCAATCAACTCTCCGACCGCGCGATTCCACACCGGAGTCAGTGCCGCTGCCGAGCCCGTGTCGCGCAAGGTACGACCCAACATGTCCGCGAGTGACTTCATTGTCAGAGGTGGGCTGGAAGCGACGCTCATTACCAACGCAACGAGCCGAAACCATTTCGAAATAGATGTGGCACGGGCTTCGCGAGAGGGTTGCTTTCACCCTCGCAGGAAGCGAGAGTGCGCCGCCTTTTGACGTCGGCCGATTCCCCAGCAGGCCCCACCTGCTGATTTGTTTTCCCCACCGAAGGAGCAACACATGACGGCAGTGATTCGCAAGACGCTCTGGGCGGCGACCGCCCTTGCAGCGCTGGCTCTGGCTGCGTGCAGCCCCCCTCCACCCAAGCCCGACGGCGGCACCGACGCTGGCGCGAGTGAAGATTGCGTCGACGACACTGACTGTCCTGACTCGACGTACTTCTTCTGCAACACGCAGACGTCGAAGTGCGAGCCCGCGTGCCGCACGGCGGCGCAGTGCAACATGCGCCCGGCGCAGTACACGCTCGATTTCTGCGGCGGCACGCTCGGCTGCCAGTGCGACGAAGGCAAGTGCGTGGGCTCGCTCTGCTCGGCCGATTCCGACTGCGGCTCGCAGGTCTGCCGCAACGGCGCGTGCGTCGCTCCTCCGGCGGCGGCGACGGTCGCCAAGTGCGCCATCACGCCTGACCTCGCGGTCGTGGCGGCGGGTGAGAAGGTGAAGTTCTGGGTCTCCGCGTGGGACGCGCAGAACAACCCGGTCGTCGTGAAGGACGGCGCGACGTGGGCGGTGCAGGGCACGGCTCTGACCGGCACGCCGGCGGCCGCCAACTCGGCGGAGTTCACGGCGGGCACCGCGGCTGCGGCGCTCGGTGACGCGGTGCAGGCGACGATCGGCACGACGACCTGCAAGGCGAAGGCGATCGTGGTCGCGGCTCCGGCGGCTGGCTCGCTCGGCGTCTCGGTGATCGACGAGCTCTCGGGTCGCCCGATCGCTGGCGCGAAGGTGATGCTCTCGAACAGCGACGGCATGATCATTCAGCAGACCGGCGCGGTCGACACGCTCGACACGGGCGCAGACGGCACGGCGGTGCTCAGCACGACGGGCCTCACGGGCGGTGCGACGGTCAGCGTGTTCCACAACGGCTTCTCGTACGTGACGGTGGCGAACTACACGGGCAGCTCGCGCCTGCTGAGCTTCGCGCTGCGCCGCAACGCGCTCGATTCGTACGGCGGGTACAAGGGCGGCTTCACCAACGTCCCGATGACCTCGAACGTGCACGCCGCGCTGGCGGGCATGTCGCTGGCCGGCTCGATCACCAACCTCAACATCACGCAGCTCCTCGGCCCGTCTGAGCCGACGGACATCGTGATCGGTTCGGCGATCAACCAGATGGACGTTCCGATTCCCGCGGGCGCGTTCCTCGGCTTCGGCGATCAGCAGATCAAGAACCACGTCGCCGGTCAGGGCTTGAACGGCGTGTGCGGCACGACGCTCACCGATCCGTCTTCGCCTCCGGACGAGGCGAAGATCACCGCGGGCCTCTGCGGCACGCGCGCGGCGTGGGCGCTGGCGGGCGACGTTCCGCTCGGCGATCTGCCCATCGATGCGGTGGCCGGTGGCCTCGACAACATCGACATCGGCATGCTGCTCGGCCGCATCATTCCGATCTTCAAGAAGTTCAACTCGTCGATCAAACGCGACGTGCCGTTCACGTTGATCCCGACGCCGGGCGCCTCGACGGGCAACCCCGACTTCTCGAACAACATGCACTACACGACGGCGGACCACGACTTCACGCAGATCCCGCTGGCGTTCAACTTCGTCATCAAGACCGGCACGCTCCCGCAGTTCAAGGGCGCCTACGCGGACGGCGTGGCGGTGATCGGTGGCGCTTCGGCTCCGGGCCGCGGCGTGATTCCGCTCGGCATCGGCGTCGGCATCAACCGCACGCCGCAAGACGGTGAGATCGACGCGATCATGCCGCTGAGCAAGAACCAGATCGGCGTTCGCATGGCGCCCACGCACCACGGCATCGAAGGCGCGCACTACGGCCTGTTGATGGCGGCCATCTCGGCGGCGGGTCTGAACGACGCGTCGGCGGGCCTGGGTGCTTCGGCGCTCTTCCCGCGTCTGCCGGGCAACAAGCTGGTGTTCGACCCGGCCGGTGCGACGCCGGTCGACGTCTCGACGCAGGCGTTCCCGGTGTTCCCTGAGGGCGCGAAGTTCAACTTCACGAACACCATGGACGGCACGCTCAAGGGCCGCAGCTTCCGCATTCCCGCGGCGGTCGCGGGCGTGAACGTGTTGCGCGTCAGCTTCTCGGACGATCTCGAGACGCGCTGGGACGTGCTGGTCGACGCGGCGACGCCGAACTTCACGCTGCCGGTTCCTCCGGCGGGCACGCGTGATCGTCTGTTCGCGAACGGCATGAGCAGCGGCGACCGCGGCACGATGGTCGTGCAGGCGTTCCGCATGCAGGTCGACCCGCTCGTGACCAGCAGCGCGGCGGTGACGTTCAACAACTACGTCGAGTTCAACGGCACCAACTCGGACCGCACCACGGACTTCCTCACGGCGTTCTCGTTCCTCACGTACGCGCCGCCGACGATCAAGTTCACCACCCCGAACGCCACCGGAGCCACCATCACCGCGATGTCGAAGCTGGTGGTGGCGGTGAAGAGCTTCTCGATCGGTTCGAACGCCACCGACGACGGTCAGGTTCGCTTCTCGTTCACGCCGGCGACGAACTGCCCGGCGATGAGCGTGCCGACCGAGGTCATGATGAAGGGCTCGGGCAACGTGGAGTTCCCGCTGCCTGCCGGTTGCACGGGTGCGGTGCAGATCAAGGCCGAGCTCGTGAAGATCGATGGCACGACGCCGGTGGCTCCGGCGGTCGCGGCGACCATCTCGGCGACGATCAACTGATCGTTCGCAGGGTTCAGTCGTTCAGCTGAACTGAAGTGCCTGAGGGCTCCTCCACACCGGAGGGGCCCTCTTGCTTTGCGTGGTGTAGCCTCCCGCGTCGCCCTCACCGATGCCGCGCAAACACACCACCGCCATCACGGTCATCTCGAAGATCTCCGAGCGAGCAGTGTCTCGCTCGGCGGCGCTGGTCGTGATTCACGGTGAAGAGCTGGGCCGCAAGTACGACCTGGTGAACGAGACGATCTCGATCGGCCGCAGCAGCAAGTGCGACGTGCAGGTCGATCAAGATTCGGTGAGCCGCAACCACGCCGAGCTGAAGTCGGACAGCGGGCGATTGACCATCGAAGATCTCGGGTCGACCAACGGCACCATCGTCAACGACGAGCACATCGAGGAGCCGCTGCGGCTACGCAACGGCGACCTGATCAAGATCGGGCGGACGATCTTCAAGTTCATCGCGTCCAACAACATCGAGGCCGCGTACCACGACGAGATCTACCGGATGACGACGGTCGACGGCCTCACGCAGGTCTTCAACCGCCGCTACTTCGAGGACGCCATCGAGCGCGAGCTGTCGCGTTCGCGTCGGTATTCGCGGCCGCTGTCGCTGGTGCTGATCGACATCGATCACTTCAAGAAGATCAACGACACGTGGGGGCATCTCGCGGGCGACGCCGTGTTGAAGGACGTGGCGCGCACCGTGCGCACGCGCACGCGGCGTGAAGACGTGCTGGCGCGTTACGGCGGTGAGGAATTCGCGCTCTTGTTGCCGGAGATCGACTTGAAGGGCGCGTCGCTCCTGGCCGAGAAGGTGCGCAAGCTCGTCGAGAAACACACCTTCACGTTCGACGGCGAAGACATCGACGTGACGCTGTCGGCGGGTGTGTCGACGGTGCAGAAGAAGGGCGAAGACGCGCAGGAGCTGATCCGCAAGGCCGACGAGAAGCTGTACGAGGCCAAGTCAGCGGGTCGCAATCGCGTCGTGCACTGAGCCGCGTCGGGCTTCAGAAGACCGAGTCGCGGTTCTGCAGCAGGTGCGTGAGCATTCCCTCGATCTGATCGCGCACCGCGAGGTTCTTGCGCTCGATCCACGCGAGGTCGTGCTCGGGGTCGCGGGGCGCTCCGTCGAGTGAGACCGGCTCGGCGAAACGGATGTGCCACTTCGCGGGAAGCGGCGGCAGCGTGAGCGGGAGGTACTCGACGCCCAGCAGACCTCCGGGGATCTTGCCGATCAGCGGCATCGACTCTTCGCCGCCGACGATCGCAGCGGGGATGATGGGGACTCCGGTTCGCAGCGCGATCTTGAGGTAGCCGCCGCGGCCGAAACGACGCAGCTGGTAGCGCTCGGAGAACGGCTTGCTGAGGCCGTGGAAACCCTCGGGGAAGACGATCAACGGGCGGCCTTCGCCGAGCAGACGCGTGGCGTTCTCGGGGTTCGCGCGCACCGCGCCGAGGCGGTTGGCGAGCACTCCGACGAACGGGGCGTGGAAGATTCTGATCTTCGAGCAGCCAGCGCGCTTCGGCGAGATCGGGCCGCTCACGGCGCAGCGCGAGGTGGAGCACCGGACCGTCGAGGGGCAGGGCGCCGGCGTGGTTCGCGACGATGATGAACGGGCCGTCGGGGAGCAATTCCGCGCCCTCGACGCGAACGCGCCAGTACTTGTCGTAGAGGAGCTCTCCGAGCGGACGTAGCGACGAGGCGAGCTGCTGGTCTTTGCCGAACGCATCGACTTCGGAGGTGCGGCTCGCGAGACCGATCGACGTGCGCACTGCGCCGAGAATGCCCTTCAGCGCGCCGACGACGGGTGAAAGGACCTCGCCTCCGGAGGAGAGCGACGGGCTGAGCGCGGACCTCGAGTCGCGTGGGTCGGCGATCGTCGGGTCGCTGAGTTCTTCGGCTGCGGGCGAATCGCGGTGCGGCGTGAAGCCGCTGAGTTCTTCCGCGCTCGGTGCAGCGGCGTGTGGCCGAGGGTCCGCACCGACGGCGGGTGAGCCTCGATGCGGCGTGAAGCCGGTCAGCTCTTCCGCGCTGGGGGCTCCGGCGTGCGGCCGCGGATCGGCGGAGATCGTCGGCGAGCCGCGATGAGCTGCTGGGCCGCTGAGCTCTTGCGCGCTCGGTGCTCCGCGGTGCGGGAGGGGATCAGAACCGACTGCTGGCGAGCCTCGGTGCGGCGTGAAGCCCTTCAGTTCTTCTGCGCTCGGTGCTCCAGCGTGCGGTCGCGGATCGGCTCCAGTTACTGGCGAGCCTCGATGCGGCGTGAAGCCGCTCAACTCTTCTGCGCTCGGTGCTCCAGCGTGCGGTCGCGGATCGGCTCCAGTTGCTGGCGAGCCTCGGTGCGGCGTGAAGCCCTTCAGTTCTTCTGCGCTCGGGGCTGCGGCGTGCGGTCGCGGATCGGCTCCAGCTGTCGGCGAGCCTCGGTGTGGCGTGAATCCGCTCAGCTCTTCTGCGCTCGGTGCTCCCGCGTGCGGTCGTGGATCGGCTCCAGTCGCTGGCGAGCCTCGGTGTGGGGTGAATCCGCTCAGCTCTTCTGCGCTCGGTGCTCCCGCGTGCGGTCGTGGATCGGCTCCGGCCGCTGGCGAGCCTCGGTGTGGGGTGAATCCGCTCAGCTCTTCTGCGCTCGGTGCTCCCGCGTGCGGTCGTGGATCGGCTCCGGCTGCTGGCGAGCCTCGGTCTGCTTGCGCACTTCTCGCTGGGCCCTCTCCCCGACCCTCTCCCCTGGCGGGGGAGAGGGGGTCTGCGGTCTGTACCTTCGCCCGCACCGTGATCGCCGGGCCCGTCAGAGGCTTGGTCACCACCACGTTCGTGCGCCGCGTCGGCTTCACCGGCGACGCCGCGGGCGCGGGAATGGTGAACTTCGGCGACGGCATCGGCACCGGAATCGGAGCGCTCTGCGGCTTGCTCTCGATGCGCTGCAACACGGGCCGCGGCGGAGAAGTCGGCGGCACGCGCTTCACCGGCGCCACCGGCCGCACCACCTCGGGAGTCGACGGCTTCGTCTCGACACGTTCCGGCGCGGCGTTCGGTGCGCTGCTCACCGCGCGGTCGGCAGAACCGCGCGCGAACGGATCATTCCCCAGCACCGACGCCTTCGGAGGCGTCTTCGACTTCGAAGCTTTCTTCTTCGCCGCCATCACGCCCTCCTTTCGCGCATCGAGGCCATCGCTTCCGAGAACGACACCCGCGGCTGGAACCCGAGCTGCGTTCGCGCGCGGTCACCATCAGCCACCCACGAGTAGCGCAGGAAGTCGAGGAGCGGAACCGGGACCGACGACACGCCCGCGGTTTCCAGCAACCGAATCGTCGCGCGCAGAAAGAGCCCCGGCATCGGCACCGACTGCGCGCCCGACAACCGCACCAGCGTCGAGAACGGCGCCGCCGATTCGCCGACGATGTTGAACACGCCGCGCGCTTTCGTGGTGAGCGAGAGATGCAGCGCGTTCACCGCGTCGCTCTCGTGCACCACCTGCCACACCGGGTCGAACCCCAGCACCGTCGGCACGAAGCCGCTCTGCAGCAGCCGCGTGAAGGGGTTGTCGGCGGTCGCTCCGACGATGGGAGCGAAGCGCAGCACCACCACGTGCGTGTCGGGGTTGCGCTCGGAGAACTTGAGCAGCTGCTGCTCGACCTCGACGCGATCGGTGACGAAGCGCACACCTTCACCGCGCAGCATGTGCTTCTCGGTGGTGATCGCCGGACCATCGGCGCGCGCGCCGTAGAGCGCCGTGAGCGAAGGCAGAATCAGGCGCGACAGCCCCGCGGCCTGCGTCGCGGCGAGCACGTGCATCGTGCCGATCACCTCGAGCTCGTGCGCGAAGGCAGCTCCGTGCACGCGCGAGTTGACGAAGGCGAGGTGGTACAGCGTGTCGAGCTTCTGCTCGCGGAACGAGCGCACCAGCTCTTCTTCGGCTCCGGGGCGCGTGAAATCGGCGCGCACGAACGTCGATTTCGCGCCGAGCTGCGCGGGGCGAGCGACGTCGAACAGCACGATGGCCGTGACGCGGGGATCGGCTTCGAGGCGGGGCAACAAACCGCGGCCGAGATCGGAGCTGATGCCGGTGACCCCCACTCGCATGCGCGAGAGAGGAATTACTCCAATCACCCGGGGCTTGAAAGAAGTGGCGGCGCGCGAGATTGAGGCGCCGTGGCGACTCCACTGAAGGCCGTCAGCGTCCCGTTGCTGCTGATGGCCGGCTCGGCGTGGGCGCACGACGCTGACGTCATCTACGCGCAGCTCACGCAGGCCTCGCAGAGTGGCGCACTGAACGAAGTCGTCACGCTCACTTCGAACAGCCTGCAGCTGCTCGCGCCGGTCGACGCCGACGGAGATCTGCTCCTCACCCAGGCCGATCTCGACGCGCGCAGCAAAGCGATCCGCATCGGTGTGTGGGACGAGATGCCGCTCACCGCCGGCGGAGTGCCCTGCGAATTTCTCGGAGCGACGGCGCGCCTGCGCGAAGGCTTCATCGAGCTCGCCGCGCAACACCGCTGCGGTGCAGGTGAGCTTCGGCAGGACTTCAAGATCTTGCGCGTGCTGCCGGCGAACTACCGCATCGTGCTCGGCACGCAGCTCGACGGAGAACAGGCAGGCAGGCTCTCGGCCCAGGGCTCGTTCACCGCGCTCACCATCCCCCGTCCCGCACCTCCCGGGAGTTTCGACGGAGCGCGTTTTCGTCTGGCGTTCGACGACGGCGTGCGGCGCGGGCTGTCGATTCTCTTCTTGAGCGCGCTGCTGGCGCTCGGAGTGTTGGCGAAGTCGTGGGCTCGCGGCTTCGCTTCGCTCGGCCTCTACGTCGCCGGTCTGTTTGCAGGCTCGTGGTTCGACGGTGGCACCCCCTCGTTGCCCGCTGCCGCAGTGCTCGCGATCGCGCTGGTGGCGATGAAGGACCCGTTGCTGGTGCTCGCTCCGATTCTCGGGGTGGCCCTGGGGTGCTTCGGTGGCGGCGGCGGTCTCTCGGCGTCGCTGGGTATGGGCGCGGGTACGGTGGCGGTCACGGCGATCGCCGGCCCGGTCGCGATGGCGCTCTCTCGAATTGTGCAGCGGCGCGCCCGGGTGTGGACGTTCGCGCGCTGGCTCGGCCCCCTCGGAGTGGTGGTGGGTGCGCTCAGCTCGCTCCGGGTTTGGTGATGACGGTCCGCGCCCGTTGAGTAGATTGTGCGGCCGACATGGCTGCCAAGCAGGAGACGTACAACGACCTCATTTTTCAGCTCGGAGACCTCGCGCGTGAGCACCTCGCCGAGTCGAAGAGCGCACCGCGGGCGATGGAAGCGGTGTTCGCCGCCGAAGACACGGTGATCGCGATTCGCGACGAGATCGGCGCGCTCGAGCAGCAGATGAACGAAGAAGACTCGTCGTGGCAGGACTTCTGCGACGCGCAGGAAGCCGAGCGCGAAGAGCAGAAGGCCATCGTCACCAAGTGGCGCAGCGCCGTGATCGGCGTCGAAGGCCGTTCACGCGACATGAAGAAGCGGCTGTCGTCGATGAAGGCCGCGTTCCGCTACCAGAAGGCCTCGCTCAAGCGCGCCGAGTACTCCCACAAAGAAATGGAGATGCGCGAAGGCCACGACGTGAAGAAGATCAACACGTCGCGCGAGAACCTGAAGAAGACGCGACTCCACATCATGCGCGAGCAGCGCAACGTCGAAGAGCTCGAGTGGGAGCTGAATCAGGTGCTGACGCCGCGGCCCGGTCAGCAGGGCGCGCAGGGCATTCTCGCGCACAAGCGCATCCTCGAGATGGAAGACGAGATGGAGGAACGCGAGGAAGCGCACAAGGCGACGATGAAGGAGATCGACACCGCGATCGCCGCCAAGGAAGACGAAGTGAAGGCGGCCGAAGAAGAGCTCGATGGCTGCCTCTTCGATCTCGGTGAGGCCTGCTATTCCGACCGCATTCCGCACCCGCAGCTGAACCCGTTCTACCCGCGGCTCGACAAAGCGCCGCAGTAGCTCGTTCCTCGTAGCGTGGGCGCCTGAACAGCCCCTCACCCCGGCCCTCTCCCCGCTTCGCAAGGAGAGGGAGATCAGGCCGCCTGTTCGGCCTCGGAGTCGGCGAGCAGCGCGCGCAGCTTCTTCACCGCTTCGCCGTGCAGCTGGCACACGCGCGCCTCGCTGATCTGCATCGCGCCGGCGATTTCTTTGTACGTGAAGCTCTCGACGTAGTGCAGCGAGAGCACCGTCTGGAGCCGCACGTTGAGGCTGCCGATCGCCGTCGTCAGTCGCCGCACGCGTTCGGCGTGATCGAGCCGCTCGTCCTGCAATGAATCGAGGCTGGGGATCGAGATGTCGGGGTTGAGCTGCGAGGCCGGCTGCGCGACCGACTCCAGCGTGTCGACGTCTTCGACTTCCATGCCGAGGTGCTGCGCGAGCTCGATGTTCGTCGGCTCACGGCCGAGCGTGTTGCCCAGCGCGGTGCGAGCCTTCTTCAGCTTGTCGGCGTCGGCGCGCAGGCGGCGGGGCAGGTGATCCATCTCCCGCAGCTCGTCGATCATCGCGCCGCGAATGCGGTGCTCCGCGAAGCTCTCGAACTTCACTTCGTGCGCGGGATCATAGCGGTGGTACGCGTCGAGGAGCCCGAGCGCTCCGACGCTCCAGAGATCTCCGGCCTGGACGGTGTTGGCGGTGCGCGACGAGATGCGGCGCGCGACGCGGTCGATCAAATGAGCCCACGTGCGCACGACCTGATCATCGGTCAGCTTCGGGAGCGGCGCGGTGGTGGCGTACTGACGTGCGGCGCGATGCATGGTTTCCCCCTGGCCTCAGGCCGCCCGCGCTTCGCGCATGAGACGGTTCCACAAGAACTTGAGACCGCCACCCAGCTGCGCGGGCGGAGACTCGTGAAGCAGCGTGTCGGCGATGCCGTTGAGCGCGCGCGTGGCGGGAGTCGACGGGAACAGCTCGACCAGCGGCCGCTGCGCCATCACCGCGCGGTGCACGTTCTCGTCGCGCGGCAGCCAGCCCAGCCAGCGCACGCGCACGTCGAGGAAGCGGCTGGCGACGGCCGAGAGCTTCTCGAAGATGTCGCGCGCCATCGCCTCGTGGCCCGCCTGGTTGACGATCACCGAGTAGTGGCGAACGCCCGCGTCCTGGCAGAGCACCTTGATGGTGGCGTACGCGTCGGTGAGCGAGGTTGGCTCGGGGCTGACCACCAACATCGCTTCCTGCGCCGCGCCGATGAAGAAGAGCACGTTGTCGCCGATGCCCGCGCCCGCATCGAGGAGCACCAGATCGAAGTCGTCTTCGATGTCCTCGAGCGCCGAGACGAGCCGCATGCGCTGGCCGTCGTCGAGCCGGGTGAGCGCCTGCACGCCGTTGCCGGCCGGCAGCACCTTCACGCCCGCGGGCCCGGTGACGAGCACGTCGTTCAATTCGACGTCGCCGTCGAGCAGGTGCCCGAGGTGCCGCGCCGGCTTGATGCCGTAGAGAATCTCCACGTTCGCGAGCCCGAGATCGCCGTCGATGATCAGCACGCGCTGGTCTTGCTTCGCAGCGAGCACCGCGAGGTTCGCGGCGACGTTGGTCTTGCCCACGCCACCCTTGCCGCTGGTGACGCCGATCACGCGCAGCGGGCGATTGCCGCGGCGGTGCTGGTTCATGAGATCGCGAAGTCCGTCAGCCTGGTTGTCCATGATCAGCGAGCCCCCGAGACGTTGGTGCGCGCGTCGGCGGTCATGATCAGCTCGACCAATTCCGCTCCCGAGAGCGCGTGAATGTCTTCCGGCACCCGCTGACCGTCGCTCACCGCGACGATGGGGCGACCGATGCGAACCGAAGCCGAGAGCAGCGAGCCCGGGCCGATGGCCTCGTCGACCTTGGTGACGATCAGGCGCTCGGGGTTGAGCGCGCGGTAGCGATCAGCGGCGGCCGCCATCTCGCGCGGGCCGGTGCACGCCGAGAGCGTGAGGTAGAGCTGAATGCCTTCCACGCTGCGCAGCATCTCGGCCTGGCGCGCGACGGCTTCGTTCATCGAGCGGCCCGCGGAGTCGATGAGGATCAGATCGGCGTTGCCGCACTTCTCGATGGCGCGGTTGAGCTCGACGCGATCACGCGCGACCTGCGTGTGGAGGCCCATGATCTCGCCGTACCGGGCGAGCTGCTCGCTGGCGCCGATGCGGTAGGTGTCGACGGTGATCAGCGAGACCTTCTGCTTGGTCTCCATCACCGCGCGCGCGGCGATCTTGGCGATGGTGGTGGTCTTGCCCACTCCGGTCGGGCCGACGAGCGCGATCACGCGACGGCGGTTGTCACTCATCCACGGGGCGCGGCCGGGAACGACGCGCTCCGAAAGTGCGTTGCGCAGCGCCGACTGCAGCGCGTTCTGCCCGAGCGACGGCGCGTTCTGCATCGCCTGGCGCACGCACTCTTCGGCGATGGCGTCTTCCACTCCGCGCGAGATGAGGTGCGAGAGCAATTCGGCGGCGGGCGGCGGGAGCTGCATCTCGCGCTCCATGCGCACCTGGCTCGTCATGCGGCGCATCTCGCGGCGCATCTCTTCCATCGACGAACGCAGGTTCTGCAGCTCGTCGGGAGTGGTGTCGAAGCGCGCCGGCATCGGGGTCACCGGCGCGGCCTGGGTGATCGCGGCGAACGCGCTCTCGAGGTCGCCGGTGCTGATCTGCTGCGTCTGAGCCGGCGTCAGCTGCGTCGGGCCGACAGCGCGCAGGTAGCGCTCCGTCGTGGTGCGACGCGGCGGCTCGGCGATCGCGGGCTTCTGCGGCTGCGCGATGGGCGCGACGTTGGCGCGCGGCTGCCAGGGCTCGGCCGACGGCGTACGAGCGGGAGCGGCCGGCGCCTCGGGCACCGCGGCGGTGACCTCGATCTCCTTCGGGCGGAAGAGGCCGTTCTCGACCTCGCGCGTGGCGACGATGATCGCGTCGGCGCCGAGGGCGGCTTTGACCATCGCGAGGGCGCTGCGGGTATCCGGGGCTCTGAAGGTGCGGAAGGTGCTCATGGTGGGCCTCAGCTCAGGGAAATCGTTCCAGCGGGTTCGATGGTGGTGCCGGGCGCGAGCTCGCGCGCGGAGATGACGAAGAGATCGGGCACGAAGCGCGTGGCGAACTCGAAGAAGGCGCGGCGCAGATCAGCCGGAGCGAGAATCACCGCCGAGCGGCCCTGCGTGGCGAGCTGCGCCGAGCGGGTCTCGAGCGAGTTGATGAGCGCGCGCGCCGCGTTGAGCTCGGGCGCCAGCGTGGGCTCGCCGTCGTTCACGCCCAGCGAGTGGCGCAGGGTCTCTTCGGCCGAGCGATCGAGGGTGAGGGCGTAGACGACTCCGCGCTCGGCGACGCGCGAGGTGATCTGTCGAGCGAGGCGGCGACGCACCTGCTCGATGAGGAAGTGCGCGTCTTTCGAACGCGGCGCGGCGTCGGCGACGGCCTCGAGAATCGAGCGCAGGTCGCGCACCGAGATGCCCTCGCGCAACAGGCCGCGAACCACGCGCACCAATTCGCCGAGCGAGATCGAGCCGGGCACGGTGTCTTCGACCAGCTTCGGAGCGTCCTTGGCGCACGCGCCGAGCAGCTCCTGCACTTCCTGGCGGCCGACGAGCTCGTGCGCGTTGCGGCGGATGAGCTCGGACAGATGCGTGGTGAGTACCGACGACGCGTCGACCAGCGTGTAGCCACGCGCTTCAGCCGCGGCGCGCTGCTCGGGCGTGACCCACACCGCGGGCAGACCGAACGCAGGATCTTTGCCGGGCAGACCGTCGATGGTCGGCGTGCCGCCGCTCGGCTCGAGGCACATCAGCCGGCCGAGGTGCGCCGTGCCCTTGCCGATTTCCAGCCCGCGCAGCTTCACGCGGTACTCGTTGGGCTCGAGGCGCAGGTTGTCGCGCAGGTGAACCGACGGGAGCACGATGCCCAGATCGCTCGCCAGCTGCTTGCGCAGCGCAGTGACGCGACCGGGAATCTCGCCGCCCTTCTCGAGATCGATCGCCGGGAGGAGCGCGTAGCCGACCTCGAGCTCCAGCGCGTCGAGCGCCAGCAGGTCGGTGATCTTCGCTTCCTTCTTGTCGGCTTCGGCGGCCGCCGCGTTCTTGCGCGGGTTCTTCGCGTCTTCGGCCTTCTTCTGCTCGATGCGGCGCGCGATGAGGAACGCACCCACGCCGAGCGGCGCGAACGCCATCGCCGGCAGGCCGGGGATCAGCGCCAGCAGCAACAGCACGTAGCTCGAATATTTGAGCGCGCGCGACGAGCCGAAGATCTGCCCGCTCACCTGGCTGCCGAGGTCGGAGCCTTCGACGCGGGTGACGAGCACACCGGCCGCGGTGGAGACCAGCAGCGCCGGCATCTGCGAGACCAGACCGTCGCCGACGGTGAGCACGGTGTACGCCTCGACCGCGCGGCCGAAGGGCAGGTGGTCGCGGAGCACTCCGGCGAGGAGGCCGCCGACGATGTTGATGGCGGTGATGATCAGGCCTGCGATCGCGTCGCCGCGCACGAACTTCGAGGCACCGTCCATCGCTCCGTAGAACTCGGTCTCACGCGCGAGGTTGGTGCGACGCTCACGCGCCTGCTTGTCGTCGATCACGCCGGCCGCGAGGTCAGCGTCGATCGACATCTGCTTGCCGGGCAACGCGTCCAACGTGAAGCGCGCGGCGACTTCCGACACGCGGCCGGAGCCCTTGGTGATCACGCTGAAGTTCACGACGAGGAGAATGAGGAAGATCACGCTGCCGACGATCAGCGAGCCGCCGACCGCGAACCGGCCGAACGCTTCGATCACGTGACCCGCCGCGCCGACTCCCTTGCCGCCGTCGAGGAGGATCAACCGCGTGGTCGCCACGTTCAGCGAGAGGCGGAACAGCGTGGTGATGAGCAGCAGCGACGGGAAGACCGAGAACTCCATCGGGCGGTTGAGGCCGAGCGCGACGAGGAGCATCAACACCGACAGCGCGACGTTGAGCGCCAGCAGGCCGTCGAGCACCATCGCCGGCAGCGGGACGATCAGAATCGCGAGCACACCGAGCACCGCGAGCGCGAGGAGCGCTTCGGCCGGCACCTTCGACTGGTTCGCTGCGGGGTTCACGGCGCTGCTGTTGAGCAAGCAGCGCACCACGGGGTTCTGTGAGTTGTTACGGCAGCTTACGCGGCGTTTTCGAGGGTGCGAGGAGGGTCAAAATCACCTCCGACCAGGTCATGACCCGCCATCGACCTGACGTGTTGTTCGGCACGTTTGGCGGGTTTCTTAAGCCTGCTGCTCAGGCCTGCTGCTGCTGCGCGGCCTTACCGGTGAGCCGGTAGACGAACGCGAGGATCGCGGCGACGGCCTTGTACGTCTCAGCGGGCACGACGCCACCGACCTTGACCTTCTTGTAGAGCAAACGCGCGAGCGGAATGTCCTGCACGATGGGGATCGCGTTGGAGCGCGCGGTGTCACGCATCGCCTCGGCGAGCACACCCTTGCCCTTGGCGAGCACGCGCGGCGCACCGCCGTCTTCCTTGCGGTAGCGAATGGCGATCGCGATGTGCGTGGGGTTCACGAGCAGCACGTCGGCCTGCTTCGTCTCGGCGACCGCGTTGCGCTTCACCATCTCGCGGTGCTTGCGCTTGCGAGCGCCGCGCATCATCGGGTCGCCTTCGTCTTCGCGCATCTCGCGCTTCAGCTCTTCCTTCGTCATGCGGTGCTTCTTCGTGTACCGCCACCGCGTGAGCGCGAAGTTTGCGGCCGCGAACAGCGCGAGCAGGCCGACTCCGCGAATGCAGATCTTCCACAGCGCGCTGAACAGCCCGCCCATCGCGTCGCCGGGCGAGGTCATCGAAAGCTTCTGCACCGTGAGCAGCTCGCGCGAGAGCACGCCCCAGCACGCCCAGGCGACGATCGACACCTTCAGCACCGAGATGCCGAGATCGATCAGGAAGTCCTTCGAGGCGAGCTGCGAGAGCCGGCCCATGGAGAACACGCGCGAGAGATCGGGCGTCACGCGATCGCTCCACAGGTGGCCGCGCGTCTGCACGAAGGTGAGCACCACGGCGCCGAGCGCGGTGATGGCGAGCACTCCGGCCGCGGGCAGCAACACCGGCATCAACAGGCCGGGCAGCGAAGCGAACGGCGTGTGCGGCGAGAGGCTGGCGGCGCCCGAGACCAGACCGATCAGCCGCGTCTGCAAGCTGGTGGCGAGCATCAAGAGCGTGATTACGCCGAACACGAACGCGCCGGTGGTGACCAGCTCGTTGCTCAGCGGAATGTCGCCCTGCTCGAAGGCCTGCTGCAGCCTCCGTTCACTCGGCGCTTCCGTTCTCGCTTCGTCGTCGCTCTCGTCGGACATGGTGCGTCAGCCTCGAGAGAAGATGGCGACCGCGGTCTGCGCGCAGAGCTGCGCGGCGGTCGGAGCGGTGAGGTACAGCGCGCCACCGCCACACAGAATCGAGACGGCGAACCCGAGGTTGCTGAGTGAGAGCTGCGGAGCCGCTTTGCCGAGCAGGCCGAGCACCGCGTAGCCGAACAGCGACGCGGCGAAGAGCGGGTAGGCGACGCGAATGGCCAGCGCGATCGCGAAGATGATCTGGCGGATCAGCCCGCTCGCGAGCGACTGGATCTCGACGGTGCTGCCGGGCGGTACGTCTTGCACGCTCTTCACCAGCCAGATGATCGCCTCGGTGTGAATGCCGAGCCCGATCGCTGCCGCGAGCGTCAACGCGCCGAAGAGCTCGCCGATGGTCGAAGAATCGGCTCCGGAGTTGGGGTTGATCATCTGGCCGAAGCCGATGCCCATCGCCGCGCCCGCCGCCTGACCACCGAACTGTGCAGCGTCCATCAGCAATCGCGCCGAGAGCCCCGCGGCTGCGCCGACCACCAGCTCCGAAACCACCAGCGCGCTGAACGAGAAGAAGTCGGCCGGCACGGCGATCTGCGGCAGGCCCGCGGCCGAGAAGGTGATGAAGGTAAGCGCGAGGGCCAGCGCCGCCTTGATGCGCACCGGAATCGAGCGCGAGCTCAGCACTGGAGCCGTCGCCAGCAGCCCCGAGATCCGCGTCAGGACCAGGAAGAACGAGAGCAGCAGGCCGAGCGGGAGCGGGAACATGAGACGGGCTACTGCGCCATGCGTTCGAGAGAACTCGCGAGGAACCGCGCCAGACGCTCGACCAGCCAGGGGCCGAGGACGATCGAGAGCGTGACGATGGTGGCGATGCGCGGCACGGCTCCGACCGCGGGCTCTTGAATCTGCGTGGCCGACTGCAGCACGCCGACCACGAGGCCGACGATCAGCAAGCCACCCAACAACGGCCCACCGACCGACGCGAGCAACACCATGCCTTCACGGAACAGCTGAGAGACTTCTCCGGTCATGACTGGAAGCTCCGAACGAGCGACTGCACGAGCAGGTGCCAACCGTCGGCGAGCAGGAAGATGCCGACCTTCAAGGGGAGTGAGACCAGCGTCGGCGGCACCATCATCAAGCCGAGCGCCATCAACACCGCGCTGACCAGCAGATCGATCAGCAGCAGGGGAATGAAGAGGAACAGCCCCATTTTGAACGCGGTGGTGAGCTCGGAGATCATGAACGCCGGCACCGCGATGTGGAGCGGCACTTGATCGGCACGCGTCGGGCGTTCGGCGCCGGCGAGCTCGTAGAACAAGCGCAGATCTTCGGGGCGCGTCTGCTTGAGCAGGAACTGCAGAACCGGGCCGCTGCCCTTGTCCATCGCGTCCTGCGCGGTCATTTGATCGTCGAGGTACGGCGAGAGCGCCTCGGCGTTCACCTTCTTGAACGTGGGCGCCATCACGAACGCGGTCAGCGCGAGAGACAGCGCGACCATCACCTGGTTGGGCGGCAAGGTCGGCGTGCCGAGCGCCTGCCGCAAGAACGACATCACGATGATGATGCGCGTGAAGCTGGTGATGGCGATCAGCGCTCCGGCGGCGAACGAGAGCACCGTCATCAGCAGGAACAGCTTCACCGCCGACGAGCCGCCGCCCACCGAGATCTGCATCGGGCCGTCAGCGGCCGCGAGGAGCACGAGCGAGTTCACGGCACCACGCTCCGCACACCGGCTTGCAGCTTGGCGCGCAGTTCCTGATCTTCCACCGACTCCTGCAGCGCGGCGTCGAACGCGGGCGCCGGCGACTTGCCGATCAACCGCTGGAAGAAGCCCATGGGCTGCGGCTGCGGCGCGCCGGTGTTGGCCGGGGGCGGCAGACGCAGCGGCGCTTCTTCATTCAGCGAAGGCGCAGGCTTCGACATCAACACGGTGATGCCGGCTTCACTCACGCCGAGCACCATGCGTTCGCCGAGCACGTCGGCAATCACCAGCGAGCGCTTATCTCCCAGCGAGGTCGCCTCGAGCAGCGCGATGCCCGTGCCGCCGAGCGTCTTCTTGCGGCGCTTGAGCGTGAAGGTCAGCGCGATCAACCCGGCGAGCCCGAGCCCCGGAGCGATCAGGTTGCTCATCGGAAAACTCGCGTCGGTCGACTGAACGTTCTCGGTCTTCGTGTCGATCTTCTTGGTGTCACCAGCAAAGGCCGCTGCGACCACCGCATCAGCGGGGGATGCACCGGTGTCACCAGCGGGCGCGGCGTTCAGCACGAAGACGAGGGGCAGGGCGGCGAGCATGGGGTGGCTCCTGGCGTGACGTGGGTTGAGTGGTTTTCAGCGGAGGCGCGCGATGCGCTCGGCCTTGCTGATGATGTCGGTGATGCGGATGCCGAACTTGTCGTTCACCACCACGGCCTCGCCGCGGGCGATGAGTCGGTCGTTCACCACGATGTCGAGCGGCTCGCCGGCGACCTTGTCGAGCTCCACCACCGAGCCGGGCGACAGACCCAGCAGATCTTGAATCGTCATGCGCGAGCGGCCGAGCTCGACCGTGACGTCGAGCGGCACGTCGAGGAGCAGCTCCAGGCGGCGGGTCGACACTTCTTCGTTGGCGGGCGTTTCGACGTTCATGGCGTTTCTCCAGAGCTTTGAGATGAATCAGGCGGCTTTCTTCGTGTGCGCGGGCGGGGCTTCGGCTTCGGGCTCGTTGCTGAACGGCCGGCGGATCTCGACGACCGGGCCGCGGTCGATCTCGAGCGCCATCGCGCCTCCGACGACCTTCGGCTGACCGGTGAACTTGGCGCGGCCCTGCACGAAGAGCGGCAGCGACACGCCTTCACTGGTGCCCAGCGTCAGCACCGCGCCCGGCTCGAGATCGAGCAGGTCGCGCAGGGTGAGGGTGGTCTTGCCGAGCAGCGCGCGAAGCTCGACCTTCGTCTCGTTGAGCTCTTCCTCGAGGCGGCGGGCGAAGCGCGCGTCAGACGTGTTGCCCAGCTTGGGCGGCGACATCAGCGCCTTCTTCGCGGGCTCGATCGCGGTGTACGGAATCGCGAGCTGCACCACGCCCTTGAGCGCGCCTTCGATCTCGAAGCTGCACAGCACCGCGGCCTCGTTGTTGGGCGCGATGACGGCGAGGCGCGGGTCAGACTCGAAGCGGGCGATCTCCGGCTTGAAGGCGATCACCGGCGCCCAGGCGGCCGTCATGCCCTCGGTGAAGATCGACAACAGCTTGGTGAGCACCTTGCGCTCGACGTTGGTGAGCTCGCGGCGGTGTTCGGGTTCGGCACCGGCCGGCGGCTCTTCGGCGCGCGCGCTCTTGTCGCCCAGCGCCGCGGCGATCAGCGAATCGGCCAGACCGGGCTCGAGCACCAGCAGCGCCTGCGCGCCCGGCTTGCCCATCGACATCACGCACACCGTGGTCGGCGGCGCGAGCAGCGAGTTGAAGTCACCGAACTTGAGCAGCGACGCGGGGCCGCACGACACGCGCACCTGAAGGCGGGTGCGACCGGCGAGGCCCATCGCGAACGCCGAACCGATCTGCTCGTTGATCGCATCGAGCGTCGGCATCTGGCCGCGAATGACGCGGTCCTGCGACGTGAGATCGTACGCCGTCGCCTGGCCTCGGCCCTTGGGAGGCTCGGGCGTGACGCGCCCGTCCTGCACCGCCGACATCAGCGCGCTGATCTCGTCTTGATTGAGCACCACGCCGGCCATGACGCGTCCCCCTCACTGCACGACGAAATCGGAGATGTAGAGCGCGCGAATGCGCGCCTCGGGAACCAGCTCGCGGAGCTTCTGCTGCAGCGCGTCCTTGGTGCGGCCCAGGCCCTCGCTGCCGCGCAGCTCTTCGAGCGTGCGATCAGAGAGGTACGAGATGATCGCGTCGCGCACGCGCGGGAGGTTGGCGTTGAGCCGCTCCTTGTCGCTCTCGCCGATGACCTCGACGTCGAAGCTCATGCGCGCGTAGCGATCGAGCTCCGGGTTGCGAAGGTGGATCACGAAGTCGGGCAGCTTCACCATCGGCCCCAGGCCGCCGACGGCTTCCTTGCCGCCTCCGCCGTGGCCTTCGCCTTCCTTCTTCTCCTCTTTCTTCTCTTCCTTGGCCTCGGCCTTTTCGGACTTCTCCGATTTTTCCGACTTCTCGGCCTTCGGCTCGCTCTTCTCTTCGTCGCTCGCCTCGTCGTCGTGCTTCTCGACGACCGCGGCCGACGCGGGGTGCGACATCGTGTAGGCCATGAAGCCCAGCACGCCGATCAACAGGAGGCTGTTGAGCCCCACGAGAATCGGCATCAGCTTGCTGCTCTTGGCGGCGGGCGGCGGGGGCGGCGTCTCGGCTGCGTCTTTCTTGGGCTCACTCATGACGGCAGACCCAAGAGCAACGGCTGTGCCCCTGACGCGTCACGGAGCCGTCGGCTGGTAACTCCGTGGATCCTGCGGAGGAATCTCCATCACGATCTCGATTCGGCGGTTCAGCTCGCGATTTTCCGGAGTCTCATTCGACACCAGGGGGTGACTCGACCCCAGGCCGGCGGCCGAGAGCCGCGCGGGATCAATGTGGTGTCCCTGCTCGAGGTAGGACACCACGGTCGCCGCGCGGGCCGCCGAGAGATCCCAGTTGTTGCGGTACCTGGTCGAGGTGATCGCACCGTCGTCGGTGTGCCCCTCGACGCGAATCAAGTTGTTGCCCGGCTCGAGCTCGGTGGCGATGGCGTCGAGCACCGCGAGCGCCTCGGGTCGCAGCGCTGCCGATGCAGGGTCGAAGAAGCGCATCGCCGCCAGCCGCAGCCGCAGCTTGCCGTTCTCCACCTCGATGCTGACGGTGGGGTTCTTGTCGGTCTTCGCCATGAGCCAGGGCTTGAGCGCCTTCTCCATCTTCTTGCGCTGGTCCTCGACGATCTTCTTCTGCTGCGAGCTGTTGGGCGGAGTGCTGCCGATGTTGGTGACGCAGCCACCTTCCGTCGGCGGGCCGCGGAAGATCGCCAGCTTCGTCACGCCGCCTTCACCCTTGAAGTGCAACGCCCAGCGCATCGACTCACTGGCCTGCGCGAGCTTGTTGGTGTCCACGCGACTGGAGGCGTAGAGAACGACGAACAGTGCGAAGAGCAGCGTCACCAGGTCCGCGTAGGAAATCACCCACCGTTCGTGGTTTTCGTGTTCTTCGTGTTTGTGTTTCTTCGCCATGGCGCAGGTCCCCATGACTCATCGGCACGAACCGCACGATCTCTTGAGCGGAATGGCCGAGTCGCTGGGTGAGCGCGGCTTCTTCGTCGCCAACGGGTTTCTGGGCGTGGAACTCGCGCGCGCGGTGAGAGCGCAGGTCGGCTCGGTCGAACTCAAGCGCGCGGGCATCAAGCGCAGCGCTCAGCTCGATGACGGTGTGCGCACCGATGAGATCGCCTGGCTCAGCAGCGAAGAGTCCACCGGAGCGCTCGCCGAGGCCGTGAAGCGCTTCGACGCGCTGCGCCTGCAGGTGAACGAGCTGGCGTGGCTCGGGCTGAGGAGCTTCGAGCTGCAGCTGGCGAAGTACGCGCCGGGCGCACACTACGTGCGGCACCGCGACGCGTTTCCCGGGCAGGACAACCGGCGCCTCACCGCCATCGTGTACTTGAACGAAGGGTGGGCGCCGCGCGACGGAGGCGAACTCGAGCTGTTCGTCGAGCCAGAACCGCTTCGCGTACAGCCCACGCTCGATCGCCTCGTCGTGTTTCGCAGCGAGCTCGTCGAGCACCAGGTGTTGGAAGCCCGCGCCGAACGCTGGGCGCTGACCGCCTGGTATTCCGCGATGTAGGTGACCGGCGGTCACTTCTTGTCGGCCGTGCTCTTCGCGTGCTTGCCGTGGTGGCCGGCGAAGCTCTTCAGCTTCTCTTCGAGGATGCGCGGGTTCAGGCCTTCCTGAATCGAGAGCACGCCCTCGGCGATGAGCGTCTTGCGCTCCTTCTCGAGGCCGACCTTGCGCTTGATCTTGTTGCTCAGCGGCAGCGCCATCAGGTTCGCCACGCCGACGCCGTACACCGTGGCGACGAACGCGACGGCGATGCCGGGGCCGAGCGCCGCGGGGTTGTCGAGGTTTTCCATCACGTGGATGAGGCCGAGCACGGCGCCGAGCACTCCGACCGTGGGGCAGAGCGCGCCGAAGTCGCCCCAGAACTTGGCGACCACGCCGCCTTCTTCAGCCTCGACCTCGATCTCGGTCTCGAGCGTGTTGCGAGCGACGCTGGCCTCGACGCCGTCGACCAGGAAGCCGAGCGCGCGCTTCAGGAACGGGTCCTTCACTTCCTGCAGCTTGCTCTCGAGCGCCAGCACGCCGTCACGACGCGCGACGGTCGCGAGCTCGACGATCTGCGCCATCAGCGGAACGATGTCGTTCGGCTTCTCCTTCAGCGCGACGCCGAAGCCCTTGAAGCCCGCGATCACCTCGGACAGCGGGTAGCTGACCAGCACGGCGCCGATGGTGCCGCCGACCACGATCATGAAGGCGGTGAGCTGCAACAGCGAGCCGGCGTGACCACCTTCGAGCTTCTGCCCGAGGAGGATCATGCCGATGCCAAAAGCGATACCGGGAATCGTCGTCTTATCCATGTGCGCCCTCCGCGCCCTGAGAGCCAAGCTTCGCCATCACCTCGTTGAGCGACTCGCGCACGATGAGCCGCTGCCCTGGAGCGAGCGTCAGCACCGTGTCTGGAGTGCTCTCCGCGAAGAGGATTTGGGCCTCGTTCACAGCGATGGTTTTTCCGTCGAGACGGGTGAGCAGAATCATGGTCCCTCGGTTCTTCTCTTCGGCACGCACGGCGTCGGCCTTCAGTCGCGTCATCGATCTGTCGAAAACAAAACCCTCTCCCTGCGCGAGCGGGGAGAGGGCAGGGAGAGGGGCCAGTCAGCCTCCACTCACCGAATCATCGTTACCGCTTGAGCTGCATGAGCTCCTGCAACAGCTGATCGGCCGTGGTGATGGTCTTGGAGTTCGCCTGGAAGCCGCGCTGCGCCGCGATCATGCGAACGAACTCGCCCGCCAAGTCGACGTTCGACTGCTCGAGCGCTCCGGCGACGATCGACGCGCGGCCACCCTCGGCCGGGTTGCCGATCGTGGGCTGACCCGACTCCAGCGTCTCCGACAGCAGGTTGCCGCCCGCGCGCTGCAGACGATCAGCCGCCGAGAAGTCGGCGACCGCGACCTGACCGAGCACGCGCGTGGTGCCGTTGGTGAACGCGCCCAGCACCTCGCCCTTGGTGTTGATCTGCACGTTGTTGAGCGCGCCGTACGGAGCGCCGTCCTGACCGGTGAAGGTCGTCGCGCTGTTCGACGCGAACTGCGTCACGCCGCCGAGCCCCGTGCCGCCGTTGGCGAGGTCGTCGCCCATGTTGAAGGTGATCGCCTGGGGCGCGGTCGCGTTGGCCGGCGTGAAGTTCGAGGTGCCGGCCACCGTGTCGAGCTTGCCGTCGGTGGTGAAAGTGAGCGTGCCGCTGGCGATCTCCGACGGAGTGCCCGCGGTGCCGCCCGCGATGTTCGCGCCGTCCGTCATCGCGTGGTACTCCCACGCGCCCGCGGCGGTGTGCGTCCAGTACACGTCGACCGAGTACTCCTTGCCGAGCGAGTCGAAGACCGTCGTCGTCGAGCTGAAGTCCGACGTGGTCGAGGGGTTCAACGGGTCCCACACCTGAATCGGCGCGTCGGAGTCGAGGTTCGCTTTCAGCGTCACGTTCGCCGTGGGGATCGCCGCGGCCTGCGCATTGCCGACCTGCAGATCACCCAGGCCGCCGATCGGCTGGCCGCTCGCGTTGTTCGCGTAGCCCTGCACGCGGAGGCCGTCGAGGTTGGTGAGGTAGCCGCTGTTGTCGACCGTGAACTGGCCCGCGCGCGTGTAGTACTGGCCCTGCACGCCGGCGTTCATGCCCTTGAGCACGAAGTAGCCCGAGCCATCGAGCGCGAGGTCGGTCGCCAGCCCGGTGGTGGTGAGCGCGCCCTGCGTCACGATGCGCTGAATCGCCTGCAGCCGCGCGCCGAGGCCGACCTGGCCGCCGCCGTTCACGCCCATCAGCTGCTGCATGAGCTGATCTTGAAACGCCGCGCGGCCGGCCTTGAAGCCGATGGTGTTCGCGTTGGCGATGTTGTCACCGACGACGGCGAGCTCGGTGCTGTTCGCCTGAAGGCCGGCGGTACCAGTGGTCAATGCAGTGAGAAGAGACATGTTCGTTCAGCTCCGGTTCAGCGTGGTGAAGAGGTTGGTGAAGCGCTTGTTGGTTTCGGAATCGGTGGTCGTCGGCGAGGGCTCGGCGATCTGCAGCACGTCGCTCATCTTGATCTTGCGGCCGTCGACCACGAGCGTCGGGACGCCGTCTTCGAAGCTCACGCCGTTCGCACGGCCGCGGCCGCGCTGCGTGATGTCGATCTTCGTGCCGTGTTCGTCGGCGGCGGTGAGCTGCACCTTGTAGTTGCCCGGCGGCAACGCCTCGCCGGCGTCGTTCTTGCCGTCCCACGTGAAGTCGACCTGGCCGGCCTTCACGTCGGTGAGCTGCAGGGTGCGAACCTTCTTGCCGTTCTCGTCGAAGATGATCGCGTTGGCGACCGAGGCGTTCGCGCTGAGCTCTCCGCCGACGTGCACCGGGTTGCCGGACGCGTCGAGCGTCGCCGAGTCGGTCTTGAAGACGATGTCCTTGCCGACCAGACCCGCGACCGCGGTCTGGTTGTTCGCGGCCTGCGCCATGAGGATCGCGTCGAGGCGGCTGTTGGCGGTCTCTTGCTGCTCGACCGACGCGAACTGCGCGAGCTGCGCGATGAAGGCCTGGTTGTCGGTCGGCGAGAGCGGGTCCTGATTCGCGAGCTGCGTGGTCAGCAGCTTCAGGAACTCGTTCTTGCCGAGCGTGCGCGAGCCGGTGGGCGTGGTCTGCAACCCTCCGGTGCCCGCGCTGCTGGTTGCTGAATCGATGGTGCTCGCCATGGTTTCCCCCTCAGGCCTTCACGTGCAGACGGCCGTCGGAAGTGACGACGCGATCAGAAGTGTTCTCAGTGCGCGCGGCGCTCTTGCGAGCCGTCGGCGTGCCCTCGTCGAACTCTGCATGTGCCGAGCCGCCCGAGTGCGAGTGCTGCTGCTGCTGTTGCGCGAGATCGAAGTGGCCGAGCGCGAGGCCCTCTTTGGCCAGCGCCACGCGGAGCTCACCCTGACGGCTCTCGAGCAGCTGCGCGGCCGGGCCGGTGGCGCGAATCTCGGTGACGCCGTCGTTCACCTTGAGCTGCACGTTGAGGCGACCGGCTTCACCGGCTTCGACCGTCACGCGCGCCACGGTCGGCAACAACACCGCGCGGGCCGTCTCGTCGGCCAGCATCATCGGAGCGACCGGAGCGAGCGGAGCCGCCTCGGCGATCGGGTTCGTCGCCACCATCGGCTGCGGCTGCGCGACGGCCTCGGTCATCGCCGGCGCTGAAGCCGCGGCGGCAGGCTTCGCTTCGGAAGCGGCGGCGAGCTTGAACTCCTCGCTCTTCTTGTCGGACGACGTGTCCGAGCGCTTCTCGTGCTGCTTCGAAGCGCCGACCTCGGCCTGCTGCGGCTTGTGGAGCTCGGCGGTGGGCAGCTGATGCGTCGTGGCCTTCGCGCGCATCGCCAGCGCGTCGCCGGTGGCCTGCGCGGTGACCTTCAGGTTTTCCTTCTTCGTGTCGATGAAGGAGGCAGGGCGGGAAGTGGTGGCGTGAGACACCATCAACGCCTCGAGCGGAGCCGCGCTCACGCGCTTATGCGGCGCCTGAGCGGGCTTCTTCTCGTTCTTCTCTTCCGACGCCGCTTCCTCGCGGAGCGCGGCGTCGAAGGTCTTCGCGGAAACCGCGGCGGCGGGAGCGGTGTGTTTCGCGGTGCTGGTCTTCTTGTTCGCGAACAACTGCATCAGGTTCGCCTGCGGCTGCTGCTTCGCGTCGGAGATCTTCACAGGCGCGCTCCGGGCTTGGGCGCCGACGGCATGGTCGACATGAGGACCACCAGGTCGGCCGCGAGGTCGGGCTTCAGGCGATCCATCACCGCGCCGGCGTCAGCGGGCTTCATGCGCTTGAGCAGCGCGGCGGCCAGCTGCGGGTCACTGCGCTGAATGAGCGCGGCGGCCGCTTCGGGCTTCATCGACTTCATCGTCTTGGCGATCGCGTCGAGCTCCGTGGGCCGGGTCACCGGCGCGGCAGGCTTGGCGATCTCGGTCTTCACCGGCTCGGCGGCAGGCGTGGCGGCGGGGCCGAGCTCGTTGCGTTTGGCGATCAGCGCCTCGAGCTTCTCGGTCTCGGTCTTGAGCGACGCGCGGGAGGAGGCGATCTCCTCCTTCATCTTCTCGAGCTCCTTGCGCTCGGTCTCCAGCGCCTTGCGATCGTCCTCGACGCGCTTCTTCGCGGCGCCGATTTCCTTCGCGGTGCGCGTGAGCTCTCCGCAGAGCGCCTTGCGCGTCACGGCCGTGGGCAGCGTCGCTTCCTTCTTGCCGGCCTCCAGCATCGGCGGCTCGCTCGGCTTCTCGTCGCCTTCCGCGAAGGCGGGCGCGGCGGAGAGCAGCAAGGTCAGTGTCATCAGCGTGCGCACGATCAGCCCCGTCGTTGCGGCGCAGGAGGAGGCGGCGTCAGTGCCGTCTTCACCTGCGTCAGAGTTTGTTCGAGAGAGAAGTGCTCTCCCGGTGACTGCTTCAGAAAAGCATTGAGCGTGCCGATGATCGGGAGAGCGCGGTCCACACGCGGGTTCGACCCCGCCTGGTAGGCACCAACCTCAATCAGATCCGCGGCTTCCTTGTACGCAGCGAGCGCGTCGCGGGCGCTCGTGGCGAGCTCGCGGTGCGTCACGCTGGTGACGTCCGACATGCACCGACTCACGGACGCCAGAACGTCGACGGCAGGAAAATGACCGGCGTTGGCCAGGCGACGCGAGAGCACGATGTGGCCGTCGAGCGCGGCGCGCGCGGCATCGGTCACCGGGTCGGCGAGATCGTCACCTTCCGCGAGCACCGTGTAGAGCGCGGTGATGCTGCCGTTGCCTTCGTCGTTGCCGGCACGCTCGAGCAACCGGGGCAGGGCGGCGAACACCGACGGCGGGTAGCCCTTCGAGGTCGGCGGCTCACCGGCGGCCAGACCGATTTCGCGCTGCGCCATCGACACACGCGAGAGTGAGTCGACCAGCAGCAGCACCTTCTTGCCGCGCGAACGGAAATACTCGGCGACCGCGGTGGCGGCCATGCCCGCGCGCACGCGAACGAGGGGAGACTCGTCGCCCGTGGCCACCACCACCACGCTGCGCTTCAAGCCTTCGACGCCCAGATCGCGCTCGACGAACTCACGCACCTCGCGGCCGCGCTCGCCGATCAGCCCACACACGATCACCTCGGCCTTCGCGTGCCGCGCGATCATGCCCAGAAGCACCGACTTGCCGACGCCCGGGCCGGCCATCACGCCGACACGCTGACCTTCTCCGAGGGTGAGGAACGCGTCGATGGAGCGAACGCCCAGCGGCATCGGCGCCGCGATGCGACGGCGCTTCATGGCCGAGGGCGGAGGCGCCGAGAGCCGCGTGCGATCGGGCAGCACCATGGGCGCGCCGCCATCGATGGGCTGCATGCGCGCGTCGACCACCCGGCCGAGCAGCGCGTCACCGACGGGAAGTTCGCTGCCACCGGCGCGCGGCACGACGATCGAGCCTTCGCGCACGCCGTCCATGTCGCCCAGCGGCACGAGCAGCGCGGTGGGGCCGTTGAAGCCGACGACCTCGGCCATGACGGTACGGCCTTCGTCGTCGCTGATCTCACAGCTGGTGCCGAGCGCGACGCGAGGCAGCGACGCCTCGAGGATCAAGCCCGACGCGCGCAAGATGCGGCCCTGGACCACGACCGGTTCAGCGCGGTCGAGCGTGCGCTTCAACCGATCGAGGTCGAGCCCGCTCATGCGCCACTCTCGCTGATCAACTTCACGATCTCGTTCATGCGCGTCGAGAGGCGGCCGTCGATCGAGTGGTGCTCGGTGTCGACCATCACGTCACCGCGCTCCAACGACGCATCGGGTGCGATTTCGATCGTGCCCAGTGAAAATTCAGAGCGGCCGCTGTCGGCGAACGCGGCGGCGTCCTTGGGGTGCACGCGCACGCGGGTGACGTGATCTTCACCGGCGCGGCGAATCGCCGACTTGATCAGCGAGAAGATCGCGCCCAGGTCGGAGTTGATTTCACGCTCGAGAATTCGTCGCGCGATGATCACGCCCAGCTCGAGCGAGTCCGACCGCGCCTGCTCGGCCAGCCGCTTGCCCTGCGCACGCAGCGCTTCGATCGCGAGCTTGAGCTTCTCGGAATCCAAACCTCTGCCTGAGGGAGCGGGGAGAGGGTCGGGGAGAGGGGCTGGAGGAGCCACCACGACGGGAGCCGGCGCCACCGGAGGCGGAGCCATCACCACCACCGCCGGAGGAATGCTCGGCGGCGGAGGCGGCGTCGGGTGCCACGAGACCATCTTCAACTTCGGAGCCGACGGCTTCGCTCCCACGCCCTGAAGAAAGTCCGGAGTCTTCATGGCTTAGAGCATCTTGTCCGTCGGGCGAACGATGGTGATGCGGCCCTTCTCGGCAGCCTCGATCGCCACCTTCGCGATCTCCGCCTGCGCTGCCTCGACCTCCGACAGCTTGACCGGGCCCATCGCCGACAAGTCGTCCTGCAGCAGCTCCGCGGCGCGCGAGCTCATGTTCTTCAGGAACTTGTCCTTCACGTCGGGCGAGCCGCCCTTGAGCGCGACGGTGACCTGCTTCATGTCCAGGTCCTTCATCAGGCTCTGGAGGTCGCGATCCGACAGGCGCGTGAGGTCTTCGAAGGTGAAGAGCTTGCCGCGCAGATCGTTGGCGAGGTTCGGCTCGTCGCGTTCGATCGCCGCGAGAATCTCGGTCTGCTGCGCCGCGGGCGAGCGACGCAGAATCTCGAGCGCCGCGCCACGGCCGTCGACGCGCCGCATGCCTTCCGACACCAGCTGCTGCAGCTCGTTGGTGAGCGCGTTGCGAACTTCGCGCAACAGCTCGGGAGCGACCGCTTCGACCACCGCCATGCGCCGCACGACCTGCGGGCGAATGGTGAGCGGCAACCGGTCCATCACCAGCGCGGCGCGCTCGGCGGTGAGCGACGAGAGCACCAGCGCGATGGTCTGCGGCTGCTCGCGCGAGAGGATCATGGCGAGCGACTCGGCGTCGGCGGTGGCGACCGGGCCGAGCAATTCTTCGGGCACGTGCGTCGGAGCGACCGCGTCGAACGTGCGCTTCACCGTGTCGGCGCCGAGCACCTCGCCGGCCAGCTTGCGCAGCATCGCGTCGCCGCCGAGCACGTCGACGCCCGCCTGCTGCATCGAGTCGACGAACGTCGAGAGCGAATCGGGAATCGCGGTGGGGCCCATGCGCTTCAGCTCACGCGCGCCCAGGGCGACCTGACGCACTTCCATCTCGGTCATCTGCGTGAAGACCGTCGCGGCGGCTTCGGGGCCGAGCCCCATCAGCAGCGCGGCGACTCGCTTCGCGCCCGTACCAGCACGGTCCAACCACGGGAGATCGGGCTTCGGAGGCGTTGCATTAGCCATGGGTGTTGTTCTCCACCTGCTTCTCGAGGTCAGCGCTCAACCAGGCACGCACCAGCATCAGCGCGCGCTCGGGGTCTTCACGGAGCAAGGCGCGGGCCTTGTCCTTCATGTCCTGCAGCGGGTCGACCAGCAGCGGCTGCGGCTCGGCCTTGGGCTGCTCGGTGGCCACGCCGTCGATGGCGTTCTGCTTCGCCTCGAGGGCCGCCACCGTCGCGCCGGGCTGCAGCACGAGCTGCTCGGCGGGCGCCTTCTTCGTCACGCGGCGGAAGATGAGGAACGCCACGATGAGGCCCGCGAGAATTCCGGCGCCGATGGCGACCTGCTGCCACACCGGCATCACCGCCGCGACCACCGGCGCTTCAGGCACTTCGGCGCTGCGACCGAACGGCTGGCTGGTGAGCTCGAACTGATCTCCGCGCAGCTCGTCGAAGCCGACCGCCTTGCGAGCGAGCTCTGAGAGCCGCGCGACCTCTTCGGCCGAACGCGGCTTGCCATCGACGCCGTCGATCACCACCGCGACCGACAGCTTGGTGAGGCGCGGCACGCGAGCGACCGTCTGCGTGGTGGTCTTGCTGATCTCGTAGTTCTTGCTCGACGAGTTCTGCGACGAGTTGCCCTGCTGCGTCGCGCCCTGCTGCGGCTGCTGTGGAACGAGCGGAACGTTGGCGATCGCGCCCGTCACCATCTGCGGCTGGTTGCTCTGGTTGCTCGAGCTGCCGCTGCTGGTGGTTTCGTTCTTGAGCACCACGCTGTCGGGGTCGACGATCTCGGAGTTCTGATTGACGTGCGAGAGATCGAGCGTCGCCGAAACGCGAGCGATCACCGCGTCGCGACCGACCACCGGCGCGAGCAGCGCGACGACCTTCTGCTCCAGATCGTGTTCCAGCTTGCGCTGGTAGGTCGGTGAGTCCTGATCGCTGTCTGACTCGAGCAACCCGGAATTCTCGTCGATGATCGAGATCTGATCGGCGCTCAGCCCCGCGGCGGCCGAAGAGACCAGGTGGCGAATGCCCGCGAGCTCGCGCTCACCGAGCTTGCGACCGGGCTGCATGCTCAAGGTGACCGCCGCCGACGCCTTCTTGTCTTCGTCGCGGTACAGACCTTTTTCCGCGAGCGTCATGGTAACCGTCGCCGACTTCACGCCAGCGAAGTGCGAGATCGTGTTCGCCAACTCACCTTCGATGGCGCGGCGCAGGTTCACACGCTGAGTGAATTCGCTGACGCCCAGATCGCCGTTGTCGAACAGCTTGAAGCCGACGTTGGCCGCCTTCGGCAACCCGCGGCTCAGCAGCGAGATGCGCGCGTCGTAGACCTTCTCCGACGGCACCGCGAGGGCCGTGCCGTTGGCCTCGATGCGATACGGAATTCCCAGCTCGTTGAGCGCGCCGCCCGCCATCGTCGCGTCTTCCGACGAGAGGTTGGTGAACACGTACTGGTAGTCACTGCCGCCCTTCGCGACGCCACCGACCGCCACCGCGACGATCACCGCGAGCAGCGCGCCACCGATCATCGCGTAGCGAAGACCCGCGGGCAGGGCCGCCAGGCGGGCGGGCAATTCACGGAGTTGTTTGAGCAGGGTTTCCATGGCTCACACCGGCATGCGCATCACTTCGTTGTAGGCATCGAGGATCTTGTTTCGGACCTTCATGGCGACGCGCATCGTCACGTCGGCCTTCTCGAGCGCGAGCATCGTCTCGTGCAGGTTGCCTTCGCCCGCGCCCAGCTTCTTCGCCGCCTCATCGGCTTCGACCTGCGACGCATCGACCTTTGCAATCGCCTCGCCGAGCTTGCCGCTGAAGTCAGCCGCCTGCGCCGGAGTGGCCTTCGTCTCGGAGAGATCGGCGACGTCGTCCGCGAGCGGCGCCGATTCGAGAGCGTTGTTCTTGATCGAGTTCATGCATTACCTCGCGATGTCGAGCGCGCGCTGCGCCATGCTCTTCAAGGTGTCGACCGCCGACGCGTTCGCCTCGTACCCACGCGACGCCGAGAGCAGGTTCACCGTCTCGTGCACCGGGTTGACGTTGGGGAAGGTGACGAACCCGTCTTGATCAGCGTCGGGGTGGCCGGGCAGGTAGACCTTCTTGCCGGGGTTTGGGTCTTCGACGATCTGCTTCACCTCGACGCCGCTCAATTCCGCTTCGAAAGAGGCTCCGGGCGGCGGCGCTTCACCGAGCACGGGATCGCGGCGGCGGTACGGAAGACCATCGGGGCCGCGCGTGCTCTCGGCGTTCGCCAGGTTGCTCGCTGCGACGTCGACTCGCGTGCGCTGCGCCGAGAGGCCCGAACCGCTGATTTGAAGTGCCGTGAGAAAGTCAGCCATGGGTCCCCTCGCTGCGTGAATTCAGGTGCAACCGCTCAGCCAATGCCGTCCGTCGCGACGTACCGGAGGATGGCGAGCTTCTTTCCGGCCGCCTTCGCCGCCGCGCCGTAGAGCAGCGAGTTGCGCGCCAGCTCGACCATCGTCTTGTCGAGGTCGACGCCGTTGCCGTCGAGGCCGCCTTCGAGCTTCTCCGCGGTCTTGATGAACTGTTCCGACGACACCGGAGCCGCGCCCGTTTCCTTCGCGCCTTCAGCCGCGGCGAGCGCCTTGCCGAAGTCGAGTTCCTTCGGGCGGTAACCCGGCGTGTCGACGTTCGCGAGGTTGCCGTTGAGCACGTTCTGCGACTCGAGGCGCACGTCGAGCGCGGTCTCGAGGCGCGTCAGCGTGGCGTCGAAGAGCTTCACGGAGCCACCGCCTGCAGATCGGCAGAGGTCTCGTCGTTCGCCGCAGTCACCGGCGTGTTCAGCTTCTGGCGCAGCGTGCGCAGACCCAGATTCAACAACCGCGCCGCGTGCGTGCGGTTTCCGTTGGTGCGGCGAAGCGCTTCGGCGATGGCCAGGCGCTCCAGCTGCACGAGATCGAGCGGCATCCACTGCGGGAACGCCGAGTTCTCCATCGGCTTGGCGGTGATGCCGAGGTCGCCCGCTTCGATCGCCGTGCCACGCGCCCGAATCGTCGCGCGCTCGAGCACGTTGGCGAGCTCGCGCACGTTGCCCTGCCACTTCTGGTTCTCGATCACCGCCAGCGCCTCGGTGGTCAGCGCGAGCGGCATGCGATCGAGCGAGGTCGCGATGCGCGAGAGGAGCGAATTGCAGAGCGCGGCGATGTCTTCACGACGATCGCGCAGCGAGGGCAGGGCAATGGGGAACACGTCGAGGCGGTAGAAGAGATCGCTGCGCAGCGAACCCTTCTCGACCTGCTCGCGGAGATCGCGATGGGTGGTGGCGATGACGCGCGAGGCGTGTGCGCCCTCGAGCAACGAGAGCACGCGGCCCTGCGCTTCCATCGGCATCGCGCTCACCTCGTCGAGCACCACCGTGCCGCCGTGCTGCAGCGCCTGGCCGAGCTTCTCGAGCGCCGCCGCGTCGATCACCGCGCAGGTGAAGACACTGAAGGGATTCGCGGCGCGTGCCGAAGAGTCGTGAATGAAGCGGGCCAGCACGTCCTTGCCACTGCCGGTCTCTCCCGTGAGGAGCACCGTGGTGGGCGCGCGCGCCACGTCGAGGGCGGCCGCGACGGTCTGACGCATCGCCGGGGAAATCGCGGTGAGGGTGCTGGTGGTCGAGTCGTTCATGGGGCCTCCTGCGGCGCTTCGACGGCACGGCTCCGGGCTGCCGCGGCCCGGGCGAGATCAGTGGTGAGCGACACCTGTGACGTGAGCGCCTGGAAGGCCTCTTCGTTTCGGGTGACGGGCTGCGATTGCACGCTTCGGGCCGCGCGACCCAGCTGCTGACGCACGCGATTCCATTCCTTCGTCTTCGTCGAACCGGCGAGCCGCGACTCCGCGTACTCGAGGACCACGCCGGCACGAATGCGATCGCCGGCTGCGACGTACAGCTGCACCACCTGCAACAGGTGCGAGGGCAGCTCCGACTTGCTCACCCGCGGCGTGTTGGCGGCCAACATCGCGGCAGCGAACCCCGGCGCGCCCAGCTCCTGTGCAGTGCGGGCGGCAGCCACGCTCAGCTCGAGCTCGCGCGGTCCGTGACGCAGCGCCTCGTTCAAGAACGCCGAGAGCGCCGCGATGCGCGCTTCGACGTCGTTCGACTCCAGGCCCGCCGCGACGACCTTCTGGCAGAACGCGATCGCGCCCTCGCAGAACTGCTCGTCCTTCTCGAGCCGCGACAGCAGCAGCGTCAGCGCCTTCGTCTCGCGCCCCGAGATCACCTCGCGGCGAATGGTGAACAACCCGAGCTCACGGGCGAACGGCAGCGCGAGGCCTTCGTCGTTGGCCACCTTGTCCGACTCCGATTCCTTGAAGCAGGTGCCGATCAGCTCGCAGGAACGCGCAGCGGCGAGGCGGCCGACCGGGCCCGCGGTGCTCACCGAGGCGTAGAGCTTCATGGCGGTCTCGACGTCACCCGAACGCAGCGCGAGATCGCCCAGGCGCAACCGCGCCAGCCCGACATCGGGGCCGTTGAGCGCTTCGTCCCACGCCAGCTTCGCCGCGCCCAGGTCGCCGTCGTCGAAGGCGCACTCCGCGCGCGCCGCCCAGCCATTGCCGGGGCAGGTGTCGGGAATCGACAGCTCGCGCAGCGACCACATCGCCATCGGAATTTCCGCGTCGCGATCAGTCCAGTTGAAGGTCGTCAGCTCGCGCACATCGACGTAGGCGCCGTGTGCGTCGCGCTCGAGGGTGGCCGAGATCTTCTTCGTCTTGCACTCCAGCACCGTGGTCGCGCCGGCCTTCGAGCTGGTCGGACACAGCCGCGTCTTCCCCGTCACCGTCACGCCCGTGAGCACCAGCCGACCGAGCATCGTGTCGACGTGCACCGAGGCGTTGCTCGCGTTCACGATCTTCACCGGCAGCCGTTCCACCGAAGCGGTGAAGCCGGCAGGCGGGGCGAGCGCGAGCAGGGTGGGGAGGACGAAGAGCATCGGCGTGGTTCCTTGTTCGTTCGCTTCAGGCCGCCTGCACGTCACGCTGACGGCGGCGCAGCTTCTCGACCAGCGTGGTGCGCTGCAGGCCGAGCAGATCGGCCGCGGCCTTGCGGTTGCCACCGGCCTGCTGCAACGCGGCGCTGATGTAGAGGTCTTCGAGGGTGCGCAGCAGCGTCGGGAGATCGACGGGGAAGGTCGGCGCGGTCGCCGCGGCCATCAACGACTCGGTCGACGGCACGCGCACTTCGCTCGGCGCCGCAGCGGCGGCCGACACTTCGTTGGTCTCGTTCGCCGGAGCCGTGAAGCGCACCACGTTGTTGGGAATCGACGGCGGCGGCGCGGGGACCAGCGTGAGGCCCGGCGTGGTCAGGTCGCTGGCGTGCATCGCCGCCTGGCGAACGTGCGGCGGCAGGTCGACCACGCGAATCACCGGGCCCTCGGTGCACACCGACACGCGCTCCACGAGGTTCTCGAGCTCGCGAACGTTGCCCGGCCAGCCGTGCAGCTCGAGCGCGCGAATCGCGAGCGGCTCCAGCGAGCGGGTCTCACCGCGCTCACGCCAGAAGTGGTTGAAGAGCTTCATGATGTCGGCCTTGCGGTTGCGCAGCGGCGGCAGCTCGATGGGGCACACCTGCAGGCGGTAGAAGAGGTCGCGACGGAAGCGGCCCGCTTCGACCTCGGCCGCGAGGTTGCGGTTGGTGGCCGCGATGAGGCGGAAGTTGGCGGTGACGCTCTCCGCGCTGCCCACGGGCTCGTAGGTGCGCTCCTGGAGCAGACGCAGCAACTTCACCTGCAGCGCCAGCGGCAGCTCGCCGATTTCGTCGAGGAACAGCGTGCCACCCTCGGCCATCGCCACGCGGCCCTTGCGGGTCGCGACCGCGCCGGTGAACGCGCCGCGCACGTGTCCGAAGAGCTCCGACTCCAGCAACGTCTCGGGAATCGCGCCGCAGTTCACCGGCACGAAGTGCTTCTTCGCGCGCGGGCTGTTGTCATGGAGGTGACGCGCGAAGACTTCCTTGCCGGTGCCCGTCTCGCCCGTGAGCAACACGGTGGAGTCGGTCGGCGCGATGCGCTCGCACGCCTTCAAGACCTCGATGAGAGGAGACGTGTCGTCGTGAATGAGCGAGCTGTTCGTGCCGAAGGTCTGGTTGGTGAGGTCTGCCGAAGTGGTGGTGGTCATCGAAGTGTTCCCTTCCCCGTGCCCCACGTGAGTGTGGGAGCCGTCGTCGCGGAGGGACCCATGAGCAACCGCCTTGCCAGCGCCAAAAAACCAACGTTCCAAGTCACTTGGCTGACGCGCCAGCGCGCTGACCGAGGGTCGACTTTCACCCGCAAACTTCGCGCTTCGAACCACCCGACGCTGGATCAGCGACTTGGCGCGAGGGTCAAAGGCGACCACCCGAATGCGCCCGAGACCCACCAAATACTGGGCACTTCCTTGCAGTGGAGCCGCTCGCGATGAGCAGGTTGTTGCCCCAACGTGTCGGTCACGAGGCCTCTGGGCCTGGTGAGGGCTTCCGCGCGTTGATCGACGAGCTTCCCGTGGGGCTCGTCTGGTTGGGCTCGGCAGGCGAAGCGCTCCAGTGGAACGATCAGGCCGCGGTGCTGCTCGATTCGGTTCACGGGCCCAGGCTCGAGGCGCTCATCTCGCGCTTGTGGGTCGCCTGTGGCACCACGCGCACCTGCATTCAGTCGACGCTCGAGCTCACCGGCGCCGAGCGCGTTCGCGTGTCGCTCGCTCCCGATCGCACGCCCGATCAGTACCTGGTCGTGCTCGATCGCCAGCGCTTCGAGCGCGCGCGCAATGAAGCGTCGGTGCTGCGCGCGGTGTTGAAGGCCGTGTCGTCGAGCACCAACCGGCGCGATGCGCTGCAGAAGGCGCTCGAGGCCGTGCACGGCGCGCTCGCGGCCACGCACCTGACCTTCTACGAGCTCGCGCGCGACGCGAAGGCCTTCACCTGTGTCGCCGCGTCGGGCATTGCGCTCGCTGACGTTCGCGCTGACGCGCTGGGCATGCAGCCCGCTGAATCGGTGGTCGCCGCGGCGCTCAGTGCGCAGCGCATGATCTCCACGGTCGATCTGCCGAACACCCGCGGGCTGCCGTTCGCCGCGACGCCGGGCATGGCCGCGGTCTTCCTCCCGGTGAAGGGCCGCAGCGCGCAGGGCGTGCTGGCGGTGGCCTGCCGCGACGGGCTCAGTGATTCCCTGCTGCGGCTGTGCGCCGCGCTCGCCGACGCCATCGGAGCGGTGATCGATCTCGCCACCCTCGAACAGGAAGCCGCGCACGCGCGTGAAGTGGCCTCGTCGCGCGATCGCCTCGCGACCATCGGTCAGCTCGTCGCTGGCGTGGCGCACGAGATCAACAACCCGCTCGCGTTCTTGAAGAGCAACCTCACCTCGCTGCGCAGCGATCTCGACGACATCAAGAGCCAGTCGGGAGAGGTCGGAGAAGCCGACGAGATGGTCGCCGAGTCGCTCGAGGGCGTGCTCCGCATCGAGACCATCGTGCAGGCGTTGAAGGGCACCTCGCGCAAGAAGGACGAGCGCATTCGCTTCGACCCCGCGAAGGCGCTGATGGAAGCGGTCACCATCTTCCGCGGCGCGCACAAGCAGGACTGTGACGTGGAGTGCAAAGGCCTCGCGCAGTTGCCCGAGGTGCTCGGCAGCCCGTCAGCGCTCGGTCAGGTGGCGCTCAACATGTTGCAGAACGGGCTCGATGCGATGGCGAACAAGCCGCGTCGCGAGCGCAAGCTGATCGTCTCGGCGAAGCTGCAGGAAACGACGCTGGAGTTCTCGTTCCGCGATCACGGCACCGGCATTCCGGCCGACGTGCAGAAGCGCATGTTCGACGCGTTCTTCACCACCAAGGACCCGGGCAAGGGCACGGGCCTCGGCCTGCCAATCTGCCGCGAGATCGCGGAGTCGATGGGCGGCACGCTCACCTTCACCACCGGGGCCGATGGCACGTGCTTCGTGGTCACCGTGCCGATCGTCGACGAAGCCTGAGGCTGCTTCAGCGCACGCGTGAGGCGATGCTCATCACCGCCGCCATCGCTCCGCACATCACGCAGCAGACGAGCAGCAGCGTGTACCAAATCACCGAGCCGATGGCCTTGCCGGTGGTGCCCTCGTGCATGTCGCGCAGCCCCCAGACCTGCAGGACCAGCGTGTAGAAGCCCGCGAAGCCACCGACGATGGGGATCACCATCAAGATGTTGGGAGCCGACGCGTACCCGAGCGCGCGCACGGTGGTCGTGAAGTCGCCTTTGCGCAGCCCGAAGATCATCGTGCCGAGGTGCACCAGGCCCGCGTGAATCGCGAAGTTCACCGGGAACATCACGATCATCAACACCGCCGTGCCGCCCGCCGCGAGGAACGGGTGCGTCCACAGCCACTCGAAGATCGACATGAACTGCTTCATGCCGGGGTCGTTCAGCATCGACGGCGGGAGCGTCTTGAACTGGTTCTTCTGAATCCAGAAGTTGAAGGCGTTGTACGGAATGCCGCCGATGCCGGCGATGGCGGTGATCAGCCACGCGTAGAAGAACGGATCACCCGCGCTGCCCTCGGGCCGCACCGTCTGCCAGAAGCGCGTCGGCTCGAGGATCGTCTCCTTGAGCTGCGCCCAGAACGCGGGGAACAAGCCGAGCTGATCACGTTGTTCCCACGGCACCGGACCACGCACGACGGGGGCTGCAGGAGCTGCCGGCGGCGGCTGCGGATTCGGGTTCATGGCCGCGAACCGTACGTCAGTCTTTGAAGCGCAGCACGCGATACGGCGGAGCGACGCAGTCGGTGTCACCGATGCGCTGCACCGTCGGAGGCGCCCAGCAGGTGTGGAAGATGAGATCGTTCTCGTCGACCACGCCGAGCGGCTCGCGATCTTCGAAGAGGATCGCCACGTGCCGCATGCTGGGGAAGTGCACCAGATCGCCGACGCGCGCCTTCACGCCCGCTTTCAGCTCGGGCGCCTGCTTGTCGATGTCGTAGCTCGACGTGTACTCGGCCTTCTTTCCGCTGCGCCGCCGGCCGTAGATGATCAGATCCGCGCAGTCGGAGCCGATGAGCAGATCGCTCTGGTTCCGCCCGTCGGGCCCCGCGGAGCCGAAGATGTACGGCGTGTTGATCAGCTCCGACGAGAAGCCGATCAACGAATCGTCACGCCGAAACGCGACGTGGAAGACGTCTTTGGTGAGCCCGCCGTACTTCGTGCTCGTCATGCCGGGAGTGGTGAGCACGCCGTCCTTCGTCTTCACCTCGACCCGGTACGCCATCGAACCCGAGTTGGGCATCTGCTTCACCGCCGGCAACGTGGTGGTGGTGATGTCGGCCGCGCACTCCAATTTGTCGGCGCAGTCCTTGAGCTCGGTCTCGGCGTAGGTGACCGGCTCGAAGTGAAAGCTCGGCGTGGTGTTGTCGAGCGAGTTCACCGTCGGCTCGATCTTGAACCAGGTGATCGACTCGGCCTTCGCCGCGCCGCCGATCATCACCGCGTGCAACGTCACCTTCTGGCCGGCTTTCGCATACGCCCACTGCGCGCTCTTCTTGCCGCCGTCGATTGAGGCCTGAATCTGAAGCGTCGGCGCGGCGGAGAGGAGAAGGGTGATCAGCAACATTGGCAGGTGAGACATTCTCTGAGCGCTCCGCGGTTCCTGCTACAGAATCGCGCTCGCTCCATGAGTTCGTACAAGCTGCTGCTCGCTGATCCGAAGGGTCGGGTGATCGAACACCCGTGGCTGCTCGCCACCGTGCGCAGCGACGAGTCGATCCTCCCTGCCGCGGGTCGCCCGATTCCGCTGCCGAACAACGCCAAGCTCGCGCATCTGCCCGGGCGTCTCCCCATCGGAGTCGATCCTTCGAGCGGCGAGCTGGTGTTGGTCAAACACTTCGAGCTCGAGGGGAAGAAGTTCACGCCGCACGCGGTCGGCGCGGTGTTGCCTCCCGGCTTCACGCGCACCTACTTGCCGGGCGAGGTGAAGGCCGACGGCCCGATTCTCCCGCAGTGGGCGTACACCGCGGCGGCGTGGGGGAAGGGCGGGCCCGTCGTCTGGGCGGTGCACACCGATCGCCGCAAACACTGGACGCCCGATCGCTTCTCGACTCCCGAAGTAAAGGCGCTGGTGAAGGAACACCTCGCGCGCTTCCCCGGCAATCAGGTGCTCACGCAGCTCAAGACCTGCGCGCTCGTGTACCGCTGCTTCACCAGCCAGAACGTCTTCTACGCACGCGACGAGGGAGCGATCCCCGCGTCCATCATGTGCAACGCGAAGTGCGTGGGCTGCATCAGCGAGCAGCCTGAAGACGGGCCGCCCGCGTCGCACGAGCGCATGGATCACGGGCCCACTCCGCAGGAAATGGCGGACGTCGGCGTGTGGCACCTCGAGCATGCGCCCGGCCGCACCATGATCTCCTACGGCCAGGGCTGCGAAGGCGAGCCGCTCACCCGGTGGAAGGCGATCGCCGACAGCATCAGGCTCATCCGCGCGCGCACGCAGCGGGGGTCGATCAACATCAACACCAACGGCTCACTCACCAAGGGGCTCGCCGCGCTCTACGACGCGGGCCTCGATTCGGTGCGCGTATCGCTCAACTCCGCGGTGAAGGATCTCTACGAGGCGTACTACCAGCCGCACAAATACGGCTGGGAAGACGTCGAGGCGTCCATCGCGCTCTCGAGAGATCGCGGCGCGTACATCGCGCTCAACCTGCTCCTGTTCCCGGGCGTGACCGATCGCGCGGGAGAGGTCGAAGCGCTGAAGAAGCTCGTGAAGAAGTACCGCGTCGATCAGATTCAGACGCGGCCGCTGGCCATCGACCCCGCGCAGTACATCGAAGTCGCTCGCAACAAAGGCGCCGGCGGAGAACCGATCGGCGTCAGCAAGATGCTCGCGGTGCTCAAGCGCGCATCGCCGGGCCTGGTGATCGGCAACTTCGCGCGGGGCCTCGGCGAACGTCGCGACGCGTGAGCAAAAAGCGGGTCCGTGGCCAAAGGGGGAAAGCCACGGACCCGTACGAGGTCGACCCAATGTCGGCCTCTTTAAAGTCGAAATCGAAATGTCAGAGAGGAACGCCGAGCGGCTGCGTGACCTCTTCGCTGAAGGTTTCGGACAGGCGGGCCTGAACCCGCGAATACTGAATGGGCGCCGTCTCTTCGTTCCGCGCTTCGAAGCGCGCGCCGCCGTTGAGCGCCGAGAAGGTGCTCGGGCCTGCGACTCCGGTGACGGGAAGACCGACGTACGCCTGGAGCCGCTTCACCGCGGCTTCGGTGCGCGGGCCGTACACGCCAGGGCCCGACTTGAAATCAGCGTTCGACATGAAGCGCGCGGCGACGAGCTTCTGCTGCAGACCGGTGACGATCGAACCCGTCATGCCTCGCTGCAACACCAGCACGGTCACCGACTTCTTCTGCTCGAAGCCGTCCACTTGCTTCTGCGCCACCGCCTGCTTCGGCACTTCGACACGCGGGGCCTGCCGGGAAGCGGCGCTGGCGGTGCGGGGCGAGAGGCGAACCGGCGAGGTCATGCGAAGACCTACATGCGAATGGCGCGCCGTCGGCCAATTCTAGAAATCAGACCTGAAATCAGCGGCATAGAAGTAAATAAATCTGCATTGGAGCGCGGACGGTCCCAATCGTGCTGGAATTGGATTGTCCTGTTCTCGGACGATCCTTGGCATCATCCGCAGATGCTCGCTGCCCTCGTGGCGCTCTCGGTTGGCTGCTTTCCCCCCGATTGGCATCACCCGGCGCCGATCGGCTCGAAGGCCTGGCTCGCATCGTCAGCGCGTGATCGGTACCGCAGCCTCTTCATGATCGAAGATCGGCCGGAGTACCGCCAGCACATCGATCGCGTCTTGAGCGATCTGCGATGGGCTGAGGCCTGGTCGGTCGACGCTCTCGAGTTGAGCGCGCGTGCTGCGTGGCTCGAAGCCGAAGAGAACCCTGACCCGGTCGCTCGCCACGCGCGCCTCTCAGAAGCGCGCGCCTGGGCGACACTTGCGCTCGGCAAGGCCATCAACGCTCCGCGGGCGCACTTTGCGCTGGCCATGACGCTGGTGATCGAAGCGCAGTATTCGGGGTGGACGCCGCAGACCCGCGACGAGGCCGTGCGCGAGCTGCTCGAGACACGCCGCTTCGATCCGTGGGACAGCGATGCCGCGGGTGAACTCGGGCTGATCCTCCTCGACGAAGATGAACAGCTCGCGCGCCGGTGGAATGCCTTCGTCGCTTCGCAGCATGGCTCCAAGCGCATCACGCTCTTCAGGCTGCGCCTCGCGCTGCGCGATGGTGATCGAGATCGCGCCGACGGCTACGAGAAACAGCTGCGGTACCCGTATTGCGCTGCTGATCTCGCGGGCCCGCACCTGCTGGCGCGGCAGTCGCGAACTCCGGCGAAGCTCAGGTGAGCAGGTCGAGGATCTCGCGTGCGATCAGCGAGTCTTTGCGCACGTAGCCGTCGGCTCCGGCGGTCGCGACGATGCGCTGCAGCTCGCTCTCGGCTTCGGCCGAGCACAGCACCACCTGAATGCCGGCGAACAACGAGTTGCCCTTGATGAAGCGGCAGAATTCCTCGCCGTTCACGCCCGGCATGTTCACGTCGAGCAGCACCAGGTCGGGCCGCGTCTTCTTCTTCAAGATGATCTTGGTGGCTGCGTCGGCCGAGTTCGCAGTCATCACCTCGTGGCCCTGCGCTCGCAGCTCGACCTCGAGCAGCCGCGCGGTCGCCTCGGAGTCGTCGACCACCAACACCTTGCGCGCCTGCACCATCGAGTGCCCGCCGCCCACGCCACCGAGCGCTTCGCGAATCACCTCGACCGCGTGCTCCACGCCACTCGACTTGGTGATGTAGCCGTCGGCGCCCACGTTCTTCGCCTTCGCCGCCAGCTCTTCTTCGGAAATGTCGGAATACAAGAACAGCCGCGCGGTGATCTTCCGCTGCACTTTCAGGAACTCGACGACGTCGTCGCCGTACATCTCCGGCATGTTCACGTCGACCAACACCAGATCGTACGAAGCCTTGCCGAGCTGCTCGTCGAGCGACGCGAGGTCCGACGCCGCGTCTGCGGCCAGGCCCGCGCCCGAGAGCGCCTGCGTCATGAGCTGAACCGTCATGGGGCTGTCGTCGATGACGAGCACGCGCGCTGCCATGGCGCGGGCTTGTAGCAGACTTTCTTGATCTGCCTTAACTCTGCGTTTCAGTACGCTCCATTGCCCCGTGGAACCGACCCTCCTCCAACGAGCTCTCGCCAACGCGCCCGAACGTTCGTCGGCGCAGGCCGCGCGTCCCGACGAGGAGTACTTCATCTTCAAGTGCGGCGATCACACGATGGGAGTGAAATCGGAGCACGTGCGTGAGGTCACTCGCATGGGTTCGCTCACGCCGCTCCCGCGCTCACCGTCGTTCTTGCTGGGCGTCGTCGGTCATCGCGGCGCTGTCGTGCCGCTCATCGATCTGCTGCGCTTCCTCGGGCAGGGAGAGTCACGACCGTCTCCGCGCAGCCGTCTCTTCATTTCTGAATCGGGAACGCAGGTCGTTGGCTTCCTCGCCGACGCGGTGATCGGTCTGCGCCGGATCTTCGTGGCCGACAAGATGCCCGCGCCCGCCGGAGCCGGCACCACCCAGGAATTCATCGAAGGCGTGGTGCAGTCGCGCGAGCTGGGTGCGCTGTCGTTGCTCCATTTCTCGCGTGTGCTGACCTCGGCGCGGCAGAAGTCGGTGGCTCGATGACGGGCAGCGAGCTGGCGCCGAACGAAATCGATCTGGTGGTCTTCGAGGTTGCGGGCAGCCGCTTCGCCGCCGATCTCGGCCAGGTGCGTCGCGTCGATCTCGTCGACCCTGCGGAGAGCGTGGGTGACGTGCTCGGGCGCCCGCTGTCCGGCAAGCGCGCCCTGGTGTTCGACGCCGCGCCCGGAGTCGAACGGCGGCTCAACGTCGACAAGGTCGTCGGCGTGTCGCGCGTGAAGGTGACGTCTTTGCGGCGCATGCCGCCCGCGGTGCACGCGGCGAAATATTCGATCGGCGCCTGGCTCGACGGCGAGCAGGCCGTCTTGCTGGTCGATCTGTTTTCAATGGTTCAAGAGGGGACTCATGGCAACTGACACGAACGACGCGTCGAAGAAGAAGAAGCCGGGCAACGGCAACGGCAACGGTGGTGGCGAGGGCTCGCTCGCGCCGATCATCGAGGCGCTGCGCCTGGCGGAGCAGGGCAACTTCGACGCTCGCGTCTCGGAGAAGGGCCTCAGCGGTGAAGCGAAGGAAGTCGCGTCGCTCATCAACACGCTCTTGAAGCGCACCGGCGCCGGTCTGCAGAGCCGCGACGAGGCGCGCCACCTGCTCGAGGCCGCCCATTCCGCGTTGAACGCGCTGGTCACGCACGGAGATCTCGCCGGCTTCCAATGGAAGCGCATCGACGACCCGGTGGTCGACCCGCTGCTCGAGGGCTTCTCGAAGGTGATCGAGACGCTGCGGAGCTTCGTGCGCGAGATCAACGAAGCCGCGCTGCGCCTCTCGTCGTCGGCCAACGAAGTGCTCGCCGCGTCGACGCAGCACGAGTCGTCGTCGACCGAGCAGGCCGCCGCGATTCACGAGACCACCGCCACGATGGAAGAGCTGAAGCACGCGTCGGCGCAGATCGCCGAGAACGCCGGCGCCGTGGCGCGCGTCGCCGAAGAGACGCTCAACTCAGCGCGCTCGGGCCGCGGAGCGATTGGTGAGTTCATCGAAGCCATGCAGCAGATTCGCGCTGACGGCATCGCGGTGAGCGAGTCGATCACCAAGCTGCTCCGCCGCGTGGAGCGCATCGGCACGGTGGTCGAGGTGATCGACGAGATCGCCGACCGCTCTGACCTGCTGGCGTTGAACGCCGCGCTCGAAGGTTCGCGCGCCGGTGAAGCGGGCAAGGGCTTCTCGATCGTCGCCGCCGAGATGCGCCGCCTCGCGGAAAACGTTCTCGACTCCACCAAGGAGATCAAGAACCTCATCACCGAGATCCGTGAAGCGACCGCCGCCGCGGCGTCTGCTGCCGATGCGTCGCGCAGCGCGACGGAGCAGGGCGAACGGCTCGGCTCGGTCGCCGCGAGCGCGGTCGAAGGCATTCTCGCCGGCGTTCAAGAGACCAGCGACGCCGCGCGCGTGATCAACCTCGCCACGCAGCAGCAGCGCACCGCGACGGAACAGGTCGTGGCCTCGATGGCGGAAATCGAAGACGTGACGCGCCAGACCACGCAGGCCAGCAAGCAGGCCACCTCGGCGGCGGCGGAACTCACGCAGCTCGCGTCTCGTCTGTCGGACCTCATCAAGCGCTTCAAGGCGGACTGATCCACGTTGGATACCGAAGCCCTCAAAAAATCCCTCCTCGTGAAGTTCGTGGAGGTGACGCAGGACCGGCTCCAGGCCATCCAGCTCGGAATTCTCGATCTGGAAAAGCCCGAAGCAGCCGACCGCGCCGCGGAGGCCGTCGCGCGCGACCTGCACACCATGAAGGGCGAGGCCCGCATGCTCGGGCTGGCCGCCATCGGTCAGCTCGCGCACTGCTGCGAAGATCTGCTCAAGGCGCAGCGCGAGAAGAAGGCCGACGCGCGCGCCGCGACCGATCTCCTGCTGCACGCGTGCGATTCCATCAGCGATCTCCTCGACGATCTCGAGGCCGCGAAGGAAGGCAGCGACGAGTCGACCGACATGGCGAACAAGCTGGCCGCCATGGCCGGCACGCCGGTGCCTCCGCTCAAGCCGGCGGCGCGTGCCACCGTGCCGCGCAAGCCGATCGAGAAGGGCGCTGCGGCTCCCGCGCCTCGGCCGCCGCCGAAAAATCGCAGCGACGACGTGCCGGCTCCTCCGACCTCTGCTCCCACGCCGCGGCCGTCTGCGCCTTCCAGCGTCGGCAAGCACGAAGGTGAACGTGCCGAGCGCACCGCTCCGGCTGACCGCAGCATTCGCGTCAACGTCGAGATCCTCGACGCGCTGGGCTTGCTCGCCGGCGACCTCCTCGTCGAGAGCGCCCGCGCGGGTCTGCGCGGTGAAGAGCTGCAGGCGTTGTTCGAGCGCTTCTCACGCCTCGGCGATCAGCTCCTGCGGGTGACCGAGGCGCAGCAGCTCACCGCCGCGTCGCGCGAGACCGCCACGCGGCTCGAGAACGATCTCCACCTGCTGCGCGACGACGCCTTCCGCTTCGTGCGCGGTCACGCCGACGGCCTCAACACGCTGCACGGCAACCTCACGCAGATGGCGGACCACGTCGCCGAGGCGCGCCTGGTGCCGCTGGCGTCGGTGTTCGAGGCGTTCCCGCGCGCGGCCCGCGAGCTCGCGCACGCCCAGAACAAGCACATCGAGATGCTGGTCGAGAACACCAACGCGGGCGTCGATCGCTCGCTGGTGTCGGACCTCCGCGACGCGTTGGTGCACTTGATGCGCAACGCGATCGATCACGGCATCGAGTCGCCCGACCTGCGCTCCACGCTCGGCAAGAGCGAGACGGGCAGGGTGACGCTCCGCGCGCGCGCTGACGGCGACATGCTGCACGTCGAGGTCGAAGACGACGGCCGCGGCATCGACCCCGATCGCCTGCGCGAGGTCGCGGTGCAGCGGCGCTTGATGTCCGAAGCGCAGGCCGCGGCGTTGAGCGAGCGCGAGGCGATGGAGCTGATCTTCCGCCCCGGCTTCTCGACGCGCGAAGAGATCAGCGAGACCTCGGGTCGCGGCGTCGGCATGGACGTGGTGAAGAAGAAGGTCGAAGCGCTGGGCGGCTCGGTGAGCGTCGCCTCTCGCATCGGTCGCATCACCACCGTCTCGCTCCGCCTGCCGCAGTCGCTGGCGTTGATGCGGGTGCTCCTCATCCGCATGGGTGATGACGTGTACGGCATGCCCGCTGCCGACGTGGAAGCCGTGGCGCGGTTCCGCCCGGAAGATCGCCTCGAGATCATGGGCACGCTGGCGGTGATGCACCGCGGCCGCCCGGTCACGCTCACCGCGCTGGGCCCTTTGCTCGGGTTGAACGGTGGCCCGCGCTTCGAGCGCCCGCCGTGCGTGGTGGTGCGCCACGGAGAAGATCGCGCCGCGCTGGTGGTCGACGGCTTCGTCGACGAGCGCGAGGTCGCGGTGAAGCCGGTGGGCGGCGACTTCATGAAGGGCGCTCCGTTCGTCGCCGGCAGCGCGGCGCTCGAAGACGGCCGCATCGCTGTTCTTCTCCACGTACCGGACATCATGACCGAGGTGCGCAAGATGGCGCGCCCGGTGACCGAAGGCTCTTCGACCAAGCGCCTCAAGGTGCTGCTGGTCGACGACTCGCCCATCGCGCGCGCCACCGAGAGCGCGCTGGTGCGTGCGCTCGGCCACCACGTCGAAGAGGCGCAGGACGGCGAAGACGGCTGGAGCAAGCTGGTCGCCGGTCAGTACGACCTGATCCTCACCGACGTGCAGATGCCTCGGCTCGATGGCTTCGCGTTCACCCGCCGCATCAAGCAGTCGGAGCACGCGCGGTTGCCGGTCGTCATCTTGTCGTCGCTCGCCTCGCCCGAAGACAAGCGGCGCGGCCTCGACGCAGGCGCAGACGCGTACTTGATCAAGGGCGAGCTGGGCGTGGAGAGCCTCGCGCTGACCATCGATCGCCTGACGTGAAATGACTCCGCGCACCGTCCTCGTCGTCGATTCCGGCGGTGGAGCGGCAGCGCTGTTGAAGCCGGTGCTCGATCGCGAATTGGTGAACCTGGGCGACTTCTCGACCGGCATCGCGCTCGAGGCCATTCGCAAACACGAGCCACAGCTGGTGATCGTCGAGGTGCGCGACGCGACGTCACTCAACGCGCACGACGTGGTGCGCGTGGTCGAGCGGGTGATGAGCGATCACCCGCGGCCCATCGTGCTGGTGGTGCGTTCTCCCGCGGCGCGGCAGATCGCGTTCGGGCTGCTCGACGCCGGCGCGCTCGACGTGATCTCGCTCGAGCAGAACCCGACCGACGCCGAGCTGCGCGCGCTGCGCAAACAGCTCGTGCTGCTCTCGAGCGTGCGCGTGGTGCGTCACCCGCGCGGTCGCAAGCGCCGCACGTCGTCGTCGATTCCTGTGATGCGCCCGGAGTTCCAGTTGGTGGCGATCGCCGCCTCACTCGGCGGGCCCAAGGCGCTCGCCGAGGTGCTCGAAGACATTCCCAGCGGGTTTGGGGCGCCGGTGGTGATCTGTCAGCACATCACTCCCGGCTTTTCGGACGATCTCGCGCGGTGGCTCGCCAGTGAGACTGGTCATCGCGTGCACGAGGCGACCGACGGTCAGCGGCTGGTGAAGGGCGAGTTCTTCGTCGCTCCGTCGCACCTGCACTTGCTCGTGACGGCCGGCGGCACCATCAAGCTCGACGACGGCGCTCCGGTGGGTGGCTTCAAACCCAGCTGCGACCTGATGTTGCGGAGCGTCGCACAAACCTTCGGTTCCAGAGGCATCGGCGTCGTACTCACGGGAATGGGATCCGACGGGGCGCGTGGGCTCAAGGAACTGAGAGCTGCCGGGGGACACACCATCGCGCAGGACAAGGAGACGTCGGTCGTGTTCGGCATGCCCGGGCAGGCCGTCGCGCTCGGTGCTGCCGAGGTGGTGCTGCCGATCGACGAGATCGGCGAGCAGCTGGCGAGGTGGGTCGTATGACGAACGTCGTGTTCGCTCAGCGAGGGTCGGGGAGAGGGCTCGTCACATGAGCGGCGAAGTTCTCAGCATCGAGCGCGCCTCACTCGATCAGCTCGCGTCGCTCTTGCTCGAGCGCGCGGGTCTCAAGATCACGCCCGACGGCTACTACGGCCTGCGCCTCGCCTTGCACGCCCGCATGCCCGCGCTCGGCATCGTCGACGCGGCCGAATACGTCGGCCGGCTCAAGCAGCGCGCCGGTGAGCACGAGCTGCGCTCGCTGATTCCGCTCGTCACCGTCGGCAAGACCGAGTTCTTCCGCGACTCGCGCCAGTTCGGTGCGTTCGAGAAGACCGTCTTCCCGCAGGTGCTCGCCCGCGCTCGACAGGAAGTGCGACAGGCGAAGTTGTGGAGCGCGGGCTGCGCCACCGGCGAAGAGCCGTATTCGCTCGGCATGGTGGGGCTCGAGTACGCCGCCACACCTGCGTCGCTCGACATCTGGGCGACCGATCTCAACCCCGCGGCCACCGAGAGCGCGATGCGCGGCCACTTCCCCGCGCGGCGATTGGTCGGCGTGAGCGAGGAACGCATCGAGCGGTTCTTCAAGCCGGTCGACGGCGGGTACCAGGTGATCCCCGAGGTGCGGCAGTTGGTGCGCTTCGAGGGCCAGAACCTCGCTGCTCCGGTGTGGCCGCAGGTCACGGCGCGCTCGCTGGACGTCATCTTCTGCCGCAACGTGATCATCTATTTCGATCAGCCGACCATCATCGGCGTGATGGAGCGCTTCTTCGAAGTGCTGCGGCCCGGCGGTTGGTTGTTCCTCGGGTACTCCGAGAGTCTGTTCAAGATCAGCACGCGCTTCGAGATGGTCGAGGTCGGCGGCACGTTCGCGTACCAGCGCCCGTCGACCACCTTCCGCGCGACGCCGAGCTCGCTGCCGCCCGCGCCGCGCCCGTCGGCTCCGGTGCACCCGCGCTCGGCGACCGACGTCGAGAGCGCGCTGCGAGCGCTGAAGCGGGCGCAGACCATCGTGCCGGTGCCTTCCGCGCCCAGCGCTCCGACGCCCGCGCTCGGTGCGCCGCCGGTGCCCAAGCCGCCGCCCACGCGCACGCCGGTCGAGCGACTGGCTGAGGTGATCGACGCCATCGAGCGCGGCGATTTCCCCAAGGCGCTGCGCTCGGTGCGAAGGCTGGTCGACGACGAGCCCGAAGATCTCGCCGCGCGCCTCACGCTCGGCAACGTGCACGCCTTGATGGGCAACGTCGACGAGGCGCGCGAGACGTACCGGCAGGCGCTCTCACGCGAAGCGCTGTGCGTCGAGGCGCGGCTCTATCTGGCGTTGGCTGCGATGCAGGGCGGTCAGCTCGACGAAGCGAAGATCGAGCTCACCCGCGGCCTGTTCCTCGAGCCGACGCTGGCGATCGGTCACTACCTCCTGGGGCAGGTGAACGAGCGCCTCAACGATCGCGACGGAGCCCTGCGCGCGTACCGAAACGCGATCAACCAGCGCAAGCAGCCCAAGCATGATCTCATTGGGCATTTCCCCGATCTGCCGCGCAGCAACGAAGCCGTCGCGCAGGCCGCTCAGTTCCGGCTCGCCGCGCTCTCGGAGAGGTAGTTTTTGCAACAGCTTGCGAGGTGAAGAGGCCCGTGGTTAAGAGCCGCCTCCCCGCTGGTCCATCGGGAATTGACCCGATGCAAGGCGGTCTGAAAGGTCGTTGAAAACATGAAGGCCGACGTTCACCCCGTGTACCCGCCCGCTCGCATCTCCTGCGCCTGCGGCAACATCATCGAGACCCGTTCGACGCGCGGCTCGTTCTCCGTCGAAGTCTGCTCGAACTGCCACCCGTTCTTCACCGGCAAGTACAAGATCATGGACACCCAGGGTCGCATCGATCGCTTCAAGAAGAAGTACGACGCCAAGAAGGGCTCGGCCCCCAAGGCCTGAGTCGTTCGTCTTCGTCGTGCAAGAGAGCCGGTGGCCTTCACAGGTCGCCGGCTCTTTTCGTTTCTACTCTTCGTCGACGCGCGGCGCGGTCGACTCGCGAATCTGATCGGCCACGCGACGCCACACGGCTCCGCTGCGAACCGCGTCGATGAAGGCGCGCGTCGTGCCCGGTGGCTCGATGGAGATGAAGTCTTCGAGCGTGCGCACCGGATACCGGAGCTCGCGATACGAGTCTTGCCGCACCACCTCGACCAGCCCGTCGTCGTTGAGCAGATAGACGCGCGCGTCGAGCTGCCACGGCACCTCGCGCCCGTCGCGATCGAGCGGCCCCACCAGCTGCATGCGCATGAAGCCGGCCTTCTTCATCTCGCCGGCGAGCTCCTGGCCGTCGGTCTGCAGCCAGTCCCACACCACTTCGAATTCGCTGCGCAGCTGGGTGCGGGCGCGCGCTTCGGCTTCCAGTCGCTGGGCCTCGGCGGTCTCTCGATCGCGAACGGCTTGTTGCTCACGCTCCGTTCGGGCAGCGCGCGCGGCGGGCAAATCATCGAACAGGGTCTTGAGATCGCGGGGCAACGCCATGTCGCGCCAGAGCATGGCGCGGGGCTGGGCGAGCGGCTATCTCGTCGAACGTGAGCAACGGTTCAGCAGCAGGGCCACGCACCCCGTACATCGGTGGGCAGGCCGTGGTCGAAGGCGTGATGATGCGCAGCCCGAAGTCGTTCGTGGTGGCGGTGCGGCGTCACGTGGGCGGCATCGCGATTCGCGAGCAGGTGTGGGAGCAGCTGCTGCCCAAGCTCAAGTTCCTGCGCTGGCCGATCTTCCGCGGCGCGCTGGTGTTGGCTGAATCGCTGCACAACGGCTTCTCGGCGCTGAAGTTCTCGGCCGATCACGGGCTGCCTCCAGAAGAGGGGAAGAAGCCTTCGGTGAGCACCTCGGCGCTGCTCGCGTTCCTGCTCGGCACGGTGGTGAGCGCGGCCGACTCAGAGCCGTCGCAGCCGTCGCCCGGTGGCGGCACGCCCGCGCCCGAGAAGAAGAGCGGGGCAGGCGACTTCATGCTCGGTCTCGCCACGTTGATGATGGCGGCGTTCTTCATCGGCCTGCCGCACGCGCTCACGTGGTTGGTGGGCAAGGCGATCGGCCCCGACTTCGACACCACCAGCTTCTGGTTTCACGTGATCGACGGAGCGTTCCGCATCGCGATCCTCGTGGGGTACGTGTGGTTCCTCTCGCGCACCGAGGACGCGGCGAAGCTGTTTCGGTACCACGGGGCCGAACACAAGGCGATTTGGACCTACGAGACCTACAAGCCGCTCACGCTCGAGCACGCGATGCCGTTCACCACGCGTCACCCGCGCTGCGGCACGAGCTTCTTGTTCATCGTGGTCGGCGTGGCGGTGGTGGTGCACGTGCTGGTGCTGTCGTTCATTCCGAAGCTGCACGAGAACGCGTTCATCAACCAGGCGCTGATGATCCTCATCAAGTTGCCGATGGCGTTCCCGATCGCCGGCATCGCGTACGAGCTGCAGCGCTGGAGCGCGAAAGACAACTGCCCGGCGTTCATCAAGGCGCTCACCAAGCCGGGCATCTGGCTGCAGGGCATCACCACCCAGCCGCCCACCGAGGCACAGCAGGAAATCGCGCTCCTCTCGCTCGATCGCGCGCTGGCGCGTGAAGAGGGCAAGCCCAAGTCGAAAGACGGCGTCACGTTGTACGAGACCTTCAGCCAGGCGGCCGCATGAGCAAGACGTTCAAGACGAAGGTGGGCGCGCTCGACAAAGGCAACCTCGCGCTGATCGAGCTGCCCTTCGACGCGAAGGAAGCGTTCGGCAAGGCGCGCGCTCCGGTGGTGGTGACCTTGAACGGCCAGACCACGTGGCGCACCACGGTCGCGGTGTACGACGGCAAGCACTACATCGGCGCTCGCAAGGAGATCCGCGAGCAGACCGAAGGGTTCGAAGCAGGGAAGGTGATCACCGTCGAGATCGCGTTCGACGATCAGCCGCGCGAGGTCGAAGTGCCTCCGGAGCTGAAGAAGTGCCTGGTCGGGAAGATCGCGACGGCGTGGAAGAAGCTGTCGTTCTCGCACCAGCGCGAGTGGTGCGAGGCGATCACCGACGCCAAGAAGGCCGAGACCAAAGACCGTCGGCTGAACGAGCTGCTCGCAAAGCTCGCCTGATTCGATCAGAAATTAGACAGCGATCCGGAAACGCGTACCGTCTCGATCAGGCCTGTAGCTGATCGAGTGCAGGTTCGAACTTTCAAAACAACCGGAGGCTGGATGTCGGCATTGAACACGCTCGCGCGTTCGCGCGCGGGAACGGCGGAGCTGTCTTCACACGTCCACGCGCGCAGCAAGGACTACGTCCTCTACAAGGGCGACTCGCTCGCGCTGCTCGATCAATTCGAAGATCAGACGTTCGATCTGATCTTCGCTGATCCGCCGTACTTCCTCTCGAACGGTGGCTTCACGTGCAGCGGCGGCAAGCGCGCTCCGGTGAAGAAGGGCGAGTGGGATCAGAGCAACGGCGTCGAGAGTGATCACGCCTTCACGTCGGCCTGGCTCAAGGCCTGCCAGCGCGTGCTCAAGCCCAGCGGGACGATCTGGGTGAGCGGCACGCAGCACGTGATCTTCAGCGTCGGCTTCGCGATGCAGCAGCTCGGCTACAAGCTGCTCAACACCGTCACCTGGTACAAGCCGAACGCGTCGCCGCACCTCGCGTGCCGCTACTTCACGCACTCCACCGAGATTCTGGTGTGGGCCTCGCCGCAGGGCGGCAAGGGCAAGCTGCAGCACAAGTTCAACTACGCCGACATGAAGGTCGCCAACGGCGGCAAGCAGATGCGCGACGCGTGGGTGTTGCCGAAGACAGGAGAAGAGGAACTCTCCGACGAAGGCGACGGCAAGCTGTGGACGATGACCACGCCCAAGCCGAGCGAGAAGACGCACGGCAAGCACCCCACGCAGAAGCCGATCGCGCTGCTCGAGCGGCTGGTCGACGCGTGCACCGATGAAGACGCGGTGGTGCTCGACCCGTTCTGCGGTTCAGGCACCACGGGCGTCGCGGCGGTCGGCAAGGGCCGTCGCTTCGTCGGCATCGACATGAACCCCGAGTACCTCGACCTCACGAAGCGTCGCATCGACGCCGTGAAGTGAAGCGCGAAGGACCCCCTCTCCCGCGAGGGAGAGGGTTGGGATGAGGGTCAAACCAGTTACGACGCCGCGGCGAGCTGCTCCGTGCGGCGCGCGATGAACTCGACGAGGGTGCGCACGCCGATACCGGTCGCGCCCTTGTTGAAGTACCCGCGCTCACGCGGCGACTGCGACGGGCCGGCGATGTCGAGGTGCACCCACGGCGTGTCACCGACGAATTCCTTCAAGAACAGCGCGGCAGAGATCGAACCACCCGCGCGATCGCCGGCGTTCTTCATGTCGGCCACTTCGCTCTTGAGCACGTCACGCTGGAACTCGGTCAACGGCAGGCGCCAGATCTCCTCGCCCGCGAGGCGCGCCGATTCCGAGACGTCGTAGAAGAGCTGATCGTCGGCCGAGAACGCTCCGGCGATGTAGTTGCCGAGCGCGATGATGCAGGCGCCGGTCAGCGTCGCGAGATCGATCAGCGCCGCGGGCTTCAGCTCGTTGGCGTACGCGAGAATGTCGCCCAGCACGAGGCGGCCTTCGGCGTCGGTGTTGGTGATCTCCACCGTCTTGCCGAGCTTGCTCACCAGCACGTCGCCGAGCCGGTACGCGTTGCCGTCGGGCATGTTCTCGCAGGCGCCGAAGAACGCGTGCACCGGGAACGGCGGAGCCATGCGCGCGATCACCTTCATCGCACCCAGCACCGCGGCCGAGCCGGCCATGTCGGTCTTCATGTCGATCATGCCGTCGGACGGCTTGAGCGAGAGACCGCCCGAGTCGAAGGTGATCGCCTTGCCGACGAAACACACCGGCTGACGCTTCGCCGCCTCGGGGTCGCGCGGAATGTACGAGAGCTGAACGAGCCGCGGCTCCTCGATGCTGCCGCGCGCCACGCCGAGGAACATGCCCATCTTGAGCTCGGTGATCTTCTTGCGATCACCGATCGCGATGTTGAGCCCGACTTCCTTGGCCATCGTCTTCGCGGCCTCGGCGAGGATCGTCGGCGTCATCGTGCCGGCCGGCTCGTTGACGAGATCGCGCGCCCAGTTGGTGGCGTGCGCCACGAGCCGCGCGTGCGCGACCATGCCGTCGTGCATCTTTTCCTTCTTCACGCCCTCGGGGAGGAAGAGCTGCACCTTGTCGAGCTTGGGCGCGTTCTTCTCGTCCTTGTTCTGCGTCTTCCAGCGGTCGTACTTGTACGCGCCCAGCTCGAAGCCCTCGACGATCGCCTTGATCGCCTGCTCCAGCTCGCGCACCACGGGCAGCTGCACGACGGCGGTCTTCGACTTGAGCCGCGTCGAGGTCTTCACCGCGCGACCAGCCGCGAGCCGCAGCACTTCAGGAGCGAACTTCGCGCGCGCGCCCAGGCCCACGAGGATCACCCGCGTCGCGCCGAGCTTGCCGTGCGTCTGGAAGATGAAGGTCTGTTCGGCCTTGCCCTTGAAGCCCTCGGCCGCCGCCGTCTTGAGCAGCAGCCCCTTGGTCTTCTTGTCGGCGCTCAGCAGATTCTTCGGCGGGTTCTTCTTGTCGGTGAGGTCGGTGTCGAACAGCGGGAACACGAGCACGTCCGCGCGGGCCTTCGAGGCATCGGCGGAAGCAAAAGCGAAATTCATGTGGGGGACTCCAAGAGGGAAAGACGGGCGGACTGTAGCCAACACACCGACAGGGGCCACTGGAATCACGGAAGAGGGCGGGTATGGTGCGCGCGCTTTTTCATATGTCCGCGCTCCTGACGCACCTCACGGCGGTCGAACGACTGGCCGCCCACGTGAACGAACTCCCCGCGGAATTCGCGCGCGCGCTCGGTGAAGACCTCGAATACGCGCGCTTTGGTGCTGCGCTCCCCGAGCTCCCGCGCTTCGGTGGTTGGAGCATGGGCCTCGAGGCCTGGCTCGCCCGCGGTACGCGCCCGCACTATTCCGAACTGATGACCGATCGCGCGCCCGTCGCCTTCGGTCTCAAGGCCGCCGAGCTGGTCGCCAACGGAGCGCTGATCGGAGTCGAAGCCGGCTTCGCCTTCCTCTCCGGCTACTTCACGCAGCTGTGCGTCACGCGCGCGCTCGAACCCGTGGTGCAGCAGGTGCTCGCCACGCATCGCAAGCAGGGCGAATCGGAAGCTGCAGCGCGCGCCCGCATCGAGTGGACGCAGTCGTTGTTCTTCATGCAGGACCTGCACGGGTCGCCGCTGGTGGGCACTCCTGCCGTGCGCGCGAAGCTGCAGATCCGCAAGGCGAGCAGCGTGAAGGGCGTCGGTCGCGGCTTCTACGAATTGATTCGCGTGTCGTCGCTCGACGCGTTCGGCGATGCGCCGGGCAAGGGCGAGGTCGACGTGTGGATGCGCGGGCTCTACTTGTTCTCGTTGGCGCTGGGCTCTCCGCTCGGCCGCTTGAAGGCGCTGCCGGGGGCGCACCTGAGCGCGAAGGAGCTGTACCGCGGTGACGGTGTCGACGTCTTCGCGGCGGTGGATCAAGGGCTCGAACGTGCGCGTGAATCGCTGACGTTGCTGAGCGGCATGATCCGTCGCAACAGCTTCACGTCACGATCGCGAGCGAAGTTCCTCGAGCTGCTGCCCGAGGGCGGAGCGGCGAAGGTACTGCGCGCTACGGCAGCGTGATGTCGACGGCCGCGTCGGACATCGTGGTGTTCACCGTCGCGTGAGGCACGCCCGTCGCGAACGGGTTCACGACCCACGTGAGTGAATCGGTCAGCGGGTTCGCGCCGTTCGCGTTGGTGAACACGCGGAAGTTGACCGTGGTGTTGCCGCGGAACGCAGTGCCCGAGAAGGTGGCGCGCGCGGTGTTGGTCATCGTGTCCTGCGTGAAGATCACCGGCATCAGCACTGCCTGAACGCCGTCGGTGATCGAGACCGCGCGGGCGGCGACGACTCCGAAACCGAAGCCACCCGTCGGAGCGCTCATCGGCCCCAGCGCGAGATCGCCCGAGAGCGTGACCGGGCCGAACGCGAAGTCGGCGACCGTTTCTTCGTCGGCGCGAATGGTGACGGGCGAGAGCGGGTTGGCGAGCAGGTTGATCGCGATGCCACCGTTGGCGAAGCCGATCAGTGACGGCACCGGCGTGATGCGGCCGGGCATGAGGTCGGTGATCACGTACGGGTAGTCGCTCTGCATCGGCGTGGTGAGGATGCGGTAGCCACCCTGCAGCTGCTGCAGCAGCGCCTGCGGGTCGAGCCCGCCGCTCAAGGCCGACGGGTCGAGAATCGAGATCTGCAGGTTCTGCAGCGCGGGCGGGTTGGGAAGCGAGATGGTGCCGCGCAGCGTGCCGAGGCCCGAGGTCGACGCGCCGAGGTAGATGCGCACGTTTTCCGGGCCGGCTTTGAACGGATCGTTCAAGTCGAGCTGGATGGCGGTGGTCGCCGACTGAAAATCGAGGAAGGGGATCAGCTGGCCGTCGTCGTTGCGATCGCTGATCGCCGTCAGACGGTGCGTGCCGGTGCCGAGGTCGGTGAAGAGGAACGGAATCTCGGTGGGCATCATCGGCTTGCCCATGCGCTCGAGCTGCGTGTTGCGGAAGAGACCGACTTCCTTGCCGACGGCGAAGCCACCGACGACGACGACTCCGGAGATGGTGCCCTTCTTGCCGCCGGCGCGCGTCCACGTGCCTTCCTGCAGCTCGCCGTCTTTGCCGCCGACCGACGCGAAGTACTTCACGGTCGTCGTCGCGGTCATCTCGATCGTCAGCGGAGACGGGCCCGAGGTGCGGCCGACCGACGAGGTGCGCGGGTCTTCTCCGTTGGTCGAGTAGTAGATGGTCGCGGGCCGATCGGCCGTCAGCGTCACCGTCACCTTGTCGTTGTACGGACCGGCGGGAGGATCAGCCTGCACACCGGGCGCGGCGAGCTCGGCGTTGGGCTCGAACTGAAACGGCCCGGGCTTCTGACCACAACCGATTCCGAGAGCGAAAATCGCAGCGACGACGAGCGTGGGGAGGCGCATCGGGGGCGCATCAGGCTCGCGGGTGACTCGAAAGTCAATCTCCCGGAAGTCAGGTCGTCGGCGCGAGCCATTTCGAGAGAACGCGTTCGGTTTCGCCCCACGCGCGCGACGCGAGCTCAGCGTCAGACGCGTGCGGCGACAGCTTCACGCGTTGGTGTTTCGCGTCGTAGACGGCGCCGCGCTCGAGTCCTTCGGTGGTCGCTCCCCACACCAGGTGCTCGACGCCCGCTTCGAGCGGCTGCAGCAACAGCTTCAACACCGGCCGCAGCAGAGCGGGGATCTCGTTCACGTTGCTGGTGCGCGTGCCGCCGGGGTCGACTCCGAAGATCGTGGTGCCGCGCCGCGTGAGCTCGAGTGTCATCAGCTGGAGCAGCACTTTGGTCGACGGCCCGGCGCCGAAGCGCGAGAAGCCCGTCGGCGTCGGCGCGGTCGCCATTGCGAGGTCGGCTTTCACCGAACGCCTGACCGCGGTGCTCTGCGTGACGATGATGCGCGCGTCGCTCGAGAGGGCCTTCGCGTCGAGGAGGAGCCGCACGAGCAGGAAGTGTCCGAGGTAGTTCGAGGCGAAGGTGTACTCGAAGCCTTCGGCGGTGAGCTGGAAGGGCTTGCCGCTCACACCGGCGTTGAGCACGAGCAGATCGATCGGCTTCTCACCGCGAGCGAGTTGTTGAGCGGCGGCCCGCACCGACGCCATCGACGACAGATCGCAGGTGATCGCCGAGCACTTCGGGCCGAGCGCCTGGGCCGCAGCTGCACCCCGCGCTGCATCGCGTGCGGTGAACTCGACCTGCGCGCCCGCAGCCGCGAGTCGCGCCGCGAGACCTTGACCGAGGCCAGCGGTCGCTCCAGTGATGACCGCGCGCAATTCGGTCGGCTTCACGACGCGCTCCTGCGCTCGAGCAGCCCGAGGGTCACCAGACTCTGGCCGGTGGCGACGATCGCCTCTTCGTTCGAGCGCGGCTTCCACCCGAGTACGCGCCGAGCCTTTTCGGAGCTCGCGTTCCACACCTTCCCGAGCTGCGGCACGACTTCTCTCGCGACGGGATCACGCAGGCCCGCGAGCCGCACGAGCAGGTTGGGGAGTTCGCGTTTCGGAACGCGCTCAGCAACCGCGCCCAGCTTCGCGCGCAGCACGTTGGCCACTCCGAGAATCGACAGGCTTTCACCCGCGGCCGCGAGGAACCGTTCGCCCTTCGCCTTCGGGTCGGTCATCGCGAGCACGTGGAGGTCAGCGACGTCACGCACGTCGACGAAGCACGAGCTGATCTTCGGGCAGCCGGGCATCTTCCCGTCGAGCATGCGCTGAATCATGACGATGGAATGAGAGTAGTCCGCGCTCAACACCGGTCCGAGCACGCCGGTCGGGTTCACGGTCGACAGCTCCAGCCCACGACCTTCGTTGGCGATGAAGTCCCACGCGGCCTTCTCGGCCAGGGTCTTCGACTTTTGGTACGCCGGAACCTTGCCGTTCAAGTTGGTCCACGTCGTCTCGTCGAGTGGCTCCGAGCGCGGCGCGTGCCCGAGGCCGATGGCGCCGAACGACGAGGTGAGCACCACGCGCTTTACTCCCGCGTCACGCGCAGCGCGCAGCACGCGCAACACGCCCTCGCGCGCGGGAATGATCAGTTCGTCTTCGTGGCGGTACTCCTTCAGCGGCGTCGGCGACGCGACGTGAATCACGTACGTGCAGCCCGCCGTGGCCTGCGCCCAGCCTTCGTCCGACGAGAGGTTGGCCGCGAAGAACGAGAGCGAGTCACCCGACTCGGCGCCGCCTTGCTTCAACATCGCCCGCACCTCGGGCTCCCGCTTGAGGTCGCGCACCGTCGTCCGCACGCGGTAGCCCGCGCTCAAGAGCCGAAGGATGACGTAGCTGCCGATGAACCCCGAACCGCCAGTGACGAGAACCGTTTCCGTTTTCATGATGTACGGAAGGTAAGACGCGATTCGCGGACTTGAAATGCGCCGAAGGCCGTCTGTTGTGTTCAGGAATCCGGATTCTGGCGCGACTTGAGCCTGAACCGGTGCGGCGAGGTGCCGTTGAGCCGCTTGAAGGCGTGACTGAAGGCGCTCTCCGAGGAGAAACCGAGCGACTCGGCGAGCGCCGCGATGGTGGTGTCGGTGTCGCGGAGTGCCTTTTCCGCCAGGCGGGTTCGCCACTGCGCGAGGTACGCGAGCGGAGCCACTCCGGCGGCAGACTTGAACTTCTCGGCGAACGTGGTGCGCGACATGCCGGCAGCCCGGGCGAGCTCGGCCAGTTGCCAGTCTCGGCCCGGCTCGGAGTGGAGCTTGCGCAGGGCGGTCGCAAGCGAGGGGTCGGCCAGCACGCGTGCCCAGCCCACCGACGTCGCTCCCGTCGAGCGCAGGTGCGAGCGCACGAGGTAGACGAACATCAGCTGCGCGAGCTGCGTGATGGCCACGTCCGACCCGACGCGCGGGAGCGTCCGTTCGCGCACGAGCTGGTCGAGAATCCACCGGAGGGGTTCGGCCTCGGGCGAGCCGGTCTTCACGTGCACCCAGGGCGCGAGCACGGCGGACAGGAGTCGCCCGCTCGTCGCGTCGAGCTCGATGTGACCGCCGATCTGCATGAACTCCTCGGAAGTTCCGAGCCGCGCGATCTGCCGGGTGGGGTCGTGCCGGAGCGCGTCGAGACCCGCGGGCCGAAGCGTCACGTCGCTGCACATCACGAAGCTCCGCTTCTCGGCGAGCAGGAGCACGTCGCCAGTCTCGGCCCGCAGCGGTCGCTTCTTCCCCTCGAGCACGATCCAGCAGGCGCCGGTGATCACCGCGCAGAACTTCATGCGGTCGGACGCGGGGAAGCGCAGCGCCCAGTCGCCGCCGGCGTAGAGCGCGCCCGAGAGCACGGTCTTCGCCTTCACGACGTCGAGGATGTCGGACGCGGGGTCTGAGGCCATGCTGTACGATTACGCACGTCGACGCTCAGTCGCAATGCTCAATCGTACGGATTCTGAGCCACGAGTTGAGCGCAGCGACGCAACGTGGCGAACACGCCCGTCCCCTGATGCGCGACGGCCTCGAAAGACGGGTACGAGAACGGGTTGAGCCTGGCTTCCAACTCGGCGATCGGCACGAGGTCTGCCAGGTCTCGCTTGTTCCACTGGAAGACGAGGGGCACTCCGGGCCGCGCGAAGCGCTCGACCTCGGCGAGCGCCTCGAGATTGGCCTCGATGCGAGCGCGCTGGCTGTCGGCCACGCAGATGATGCCGTCGGCGAAGCGCAGCAGCTCTTCGGTCACGTGCGGCGTCCACAGCGAGCCCGGAGCCGTCGCGAGCACGAAGGCCTGCTGGAGGGTCGCGGGCTGGAGGTGGAACCACATGCGGCGTTGCTCGTCTCCGCTGCGTGACTCCATCGCGCTGCGACGTGAAGGCTCGGTGCGCGCGAAGACGTACTGCAGATTCGAGGACCGACCGGAAAGCGCGGGGCCTGCGTACGCGATGCGACGCTCGTCCGCCGAACTGACGTGAGCTGATGCCGTCGACGAGCCAGAGCTCATGCAGTCCGAGGACTGGCGAGGGCGACGGAGATCAGCTCACGTGAGTTCAGGGAGAGAGCCCATTGTCGGTGACGCGCCGCTCGACCGCGTTGATGTCCTTCTCGAGCTTCTGGCCCGTCACCTCGAGCCCGTTCTTCACCTGCTCGGGCACGGTGTCGCTGATCTCACACGTCTTCACGAGCTCTTCGATCGGCGTGTTCATGTCCGACAGCGGGCAGCGTCGCGAAGAGAAGGTGACGCGCACGTCGCGTACATGCTGATCGCCGCGCAGCAGGCTCACGATGCACTGGGTGATGATCAAGCCGTCGCCGGTGTTCCACAGTTCCCACGCGCCGATCACGATGCCGGCTTCTTCGTTGGCGCTGGTGATGCCGCCGCAGTGCTTCTTCGTCGCTTCGACCGTGCGCACCCACGCGTTGTCCGGGTCGACGGTGCGGAAGTACGGCTGCGGAGGCGTCCACGCAGCGGTCATGCAGCCGCTCAGCAGCAACAGCCACGCCGAGCGCTTCACTTGCGATCGCTCTGCACCAGCGGGGAAAAGAAGCAGTCCTTCTTGGTGTACTCGTCGAACGAGAACGCGAAGCGGTAGCTCGCCGCGGAGCGCTGGTTGCAGTCGGTGCGCTCGCAGAAACGGCAGCTGACTCCGATGGGAATCGCGTCGCGCTTCAGGTCCGTCATCGGCAGGCCGTACGCGAGGAACTTGGCGTTCTGCGCGTGCGTGCCGAGGCCGATCGAATACGCGGTGCCGCGCACGATGGTGCCTTCGATGGGCTGCAGCTGCACCTTCGCGAAGTCGAAGTACGTCGTGCCGTCGGGCATCACCGAGTACTGCCGCGTGAGCTGCGACGGGTTCAGGAACGCGAGGTGCGCGGCCCACTTTCCGCACGAGCCCGCCGAGGCGAACTTGATGCCGGTGCCGGAGTACCGCTTGCTGATGTTCCCCGCGATGTCGGTGCGGATGAAGTGGAACGGCAGGCCGCGGCGCTTGGGGTCGGCGAGGTTGCAGACGCGGTGCGCGACGGTCTCGTAGGTCACTCCGAAGATCGACGAGAGCAGCTCGATGTCGTACCGCGTGCGCTGCACTTCCTTGAAGAAGTCGCCGTACGGCAACATCAACGCGCCCGCGAAGTAGTTCGCGAGGTTTACCTTCACCAGGCGCGGCGTCTCGGCGTGGCGGGTCTTCGCTCCGATGATGCGCTCCACGAGTCGCATGCGATCGAGCGTGAGGAGTCCCAGCGTGCACGCGATCTGAAATTTCAGCGGCTGCTCGGTGAGGGTGGGGGACAGCTCGAGCAACTTCTCTTCGACCGAGAGCCGGCGAACCACCGAGCTGCCTTCGCGCCCTTCGACGATCTTCGTCGCGATGCCGAAGCGGGCCTCGAGCATCTTCATCAACGTGCTCGAGCTCAAGATGCGGTCGTTGCCGAAGTCGCGCCGCAGCGCTTCGGCTTCTTCTTCGAGCTCGGGGAAGTGGTTCTGGTGCGCCTGCAGGAAGTCGCTGACTTCGTCGAACGGCGAGTAGTCGAGGCGGGTCTCTCCGCTGGCGGCGGTGGCGCGGGCACGCTCTTCGCTCGAGAGCTGCGACATCACGTTCTCGAGCTGCGAGCGGGTGTTCTTGTAGAGGTTGAAGAGCGCGGCGACCGTGCCGGCGAGCTTCGGCTCGGCCGAGAGCGACTGCAGCGAGTCTTGATCGAGGTTGAGCGTCTTGAGCAGCGGCTCGTCGAGCAGGCGCGCGAGCGCTTCGTCGACGCGGCCTTCACCGAGCTCCGCCATGAACGCTTCCGGGTCGACCTGGAAGTAGCGGAGCGCGTTCCACAACAACGGGAAGGGCGTGACGCGTTTGCCCTTCTCGATGAGGTTCAAATAGGCCGGCGACACGCCGAGATCGCGCGCCGCGTCGGCCTGCTTGATGTGCTTGCTGAGCCTCAGCGCGCGGAGCTTGTGCCCGACGTTCGCGTTGAGGACGTTCTCGTTCACTTAGCCGACCGAGATCAGCTCGACGTCGAAGATGAGCGTGGAGTTCGGAGGAATCACCGGCGGGTACCCACCTGCGCCGTACCCGAGCTCGGGCGGAATGGTGAGCTTCCGGCGGCCGCCAACCTTCATGCCCGCGACGCCTTGATCCCAACCCTTGATGACCATGCCGGCGCCGAGCTCGAACTCGAACGGCGTGCCGCGATCGCGCGAGGAATCGAACTTCGAGCCGTTGGTGAGGGTACCCGTGTAGTGCACCGCGACTTCGTGACCGGCCTTCGCTTCGGGGCCGGTTCCGACCTGGAGATCTTCAATTTGAAGGGGCATGGGCGCGCACCCTACAGCAGGGACGCGAGCTGCGCGCGCAGTTGCGTGGCCACCAGCTCGAAGGGCTCGAGGCTCTTTTCGGCGCGAGACAGCGCGACGGCTCCTTCGCAGGCGGCGATGAGTGTGGCGGCGAACCGCTTCGACTCTGCGGGCGTGAGGCCACCGCGGGCGAGAGCGGCGGCGAGCCTTTCTCTCCACGTGCGGAAGATCTCCGCCGCGCGCTCACGAAGCTCGGGAGTGTCGGCGGCGACCGCGACGGCCAGCACCGAACAGCCAGCTTCGAACTTCGAGCGCGTGAGCACTTCGCGCCAGAGCTGAAGAAACGCGTCGGTGACGGCCTTTGCGCCCTCGGGGCCATTTTCGATCGCGTGGAGCGCGCGTTCGCTCGCGTACTGCAGCGCTTCAGCGACCAGCTGATCCTTGCCGCCCGGGAAGTGGTGGTACACGGAACCGCGCGGCGCTTTGGAATGCGCGAGCACTTCGGAGAACGAAGCGCCCTGAAGCCCGCGAGTGGCAAGCAGGATCATGGCGCTGCGGATCATCGACTGTCGGGGATCGTCGGTCATTGCGGGTTGACTATGACGAGCATCATAGCTACTCAATGACCACTATGACGACCGTCATAGCGACGTGCCACTCAATGGAGACCCGCCATGCCGATGATCGACATCCACATTCCTGCCTCGCTGTTCCCACCCGAAGCCGATGTGAAGCTGACGCGTGAGTTGACGCTGGCGGTGTTGCGCGCGGAAGGCGTGCCGACTCCGGGGCCGTTGCACCTCGAGAACACGGCGGCGTTCGTGCACCGGCTGCCCGAGAGCGCGGTGGGCACGGCGGCGAGACAGCCGGCGTCGGCGGTACGGATTCAGGTGATCACTCCGCCGGGCGCGTTGAAGCGGGAAGGGCAGAAGCAGCTGACGAAGGAAGCGACCGAATTCGTGGCGTCGTTGGCCGGCGACCCCAGCCTCGCGAAGCGAACGTGGGTCATTCTGACGGAATCGGCCGAGGGCGGTTGGGGCATCGCGGGTACGGCGTTCGGCAAGGAAGAGTTCGCCGCGCTCGCGAAGCGCTGATTCCTGGGTGGAACCTTCCTCCCGAGGCGGTGTCGAGGGTCCCCATGGCGACCCGGACGCTGACGCTGCCTTCGTGGGTGAATGTGGTGCTGGAAGGCGGTGGGCTGGAGCTCGAGCGCGCGGCGGTGGACTACGCGCGCTTGAGCAAGCTGCTCGCGGGAGACTGGCGTCAGCGTGCGCTCGAGGTCTCGACGTTGATCACCGACGTCACGACTCGCGAGCTCGAGGTGCAGGAAGCCGAAGCGCGACTGCGCCGGCGCGCGGTGAACGAGCCCGAGCTCGCCAGCAGTCTGGGGTTGATGAAGCTCGTGCAGCAGCGGCGTGGCGTGCTCACTGCGCAGCTGCAGTGCACGGAAAGCGATCTCTGCGTCGCTCTCGATCGCGTGCGGGAGGATGCCGAAGAGGCCGCGCAGTTGGTGCGCGCGTGGCAGCAATTCGGCGCGGAGCGCTCGGCGTGGACGCTGGTGCTGTCGACGATGTTGGCCGCGGCGCCGATCGCGTCGTACCTGGTGGCGAAGAGCCTCGGCGGCGTGACGTTCGATCTGGGTGGCATTCTCGATTCAGCGGCGTCGGTGCTAGCGCTCCTGGGCTCGGCGGCCGTCGGCGTGGTCTCGCGCGCGCGCATCAACTCGTGGGGCTGGTTGCGCAACGCCAGCGGCGAGGGCGCGAGCTGGACGCCAACGGCGATCGTGTTCTCGGTCCTGTTGGCGTGTTTACCGCTGTCGCAGGTCGCTCCGGCCGTAGCTGGAGCGCTTGCCCTTGCCGCCAATGCGGTTCATCTGGTCGGAACGGCGATCGCCTGGTGGCGACGCTCCTGACTCCTGCGCGACGCAAGCTCCGAGCCCGTTCTTCGGTCGCCAGTGATCGGCAAACAGGGCGCACGCGAAGTAACTCGGGCAGTCCGAGTCAGTCGCGCAGGTGAGAAGACATGCAGCGGCGCCTTCCTGACCGCCGATTCCGAACGAACGCACACACTCGAGCGGCGCGCGGCAGGAATTCGGATCTTTCCATTCGCAGTTGGCCGGTTCGCTCCGGAGCACCGCCAGCGTCATGGCGTCGACCTCGCGATGTTGCGCACGTCGTCCGAGCACGAACGTCAGGCTGGCGCCAATGCAGAAGAGAACTGCGACGATCACAATGCGACGCCGCTTCATCGCGGCGTCGTGCTGCCGGCGTCGAGCGCGGGTCTGCAGAAATTCTCAACGCACGCGTAGCCAGTCTTGCAGTGCGAGGTGTCGCGACACTCGACGCAGAAGTCTTTGACACAAACCTCTCCCTGGTCCGCGCAATTCCGATCCTCACCGTGACAACCGATGTCGTGCAAAGGAACGAACGGAGCGGCGCACGCGCTCAGCGCGCAACAAGCGATGAGAAGTCGCTTCAAGCCGGGGCGGGCGCTTCGGTGATGCCGCGCGCGAGCAGGGCGATGCCCTTCAGATCTTCGATCGCCTCGCCCAGATACGGAGCCGCGATCGCGAACGCCGTCGCCGGCACTTCACGACGCAGCTGCGTCAGCAATTCCTGATCACGCGCCACGCGCGCGAGCTCGATCTGCGCCAGCGCCTTCAACTTCTGCAGCCCCGACTTCACCGGAGCGCTCTGCTCGAGCGACAAGGTGTCGGGGTCGACGAAGCCATCGGTGCGCACCCACGATCGATTCAAGATGAAGCCCGCGAACGGCAAGCCCATCGAGTTGATGCGATCGCGGAAGTACCGCGCGTCAGCGAGCGCTGCTTGATCCGGTGACGTCACCAGCAAGAACGACGCTTCCTTCGACATCAGCAGCGAACGAACACCCTCAGCGTGCGCGCGCATCGGGCCGAACATGCCGCCCATCGCTCCGAGGAATTCCTGAATCTCACTGAAGAACTCCGCGCCGAACACGCGATTGAAGACGGTGCCGATCAGCTCGGTCGCCTTCTTGAACAACCCGCGCGACTTCGACGGCATGAACAGCGAAAGGATCCGCTCATCGAGGAAGCGCGCGAGCTTTCCCGGCGCTTCGAGGAAGTCGAGCGCGTTGCGCGCGGGCGGCGTGTCGAGCACCACCAGATCGTATTTGCCGCTGCTGCTCAGCTCATAGAGCGCTTCGGCCGCCGTGTATTCCTGCATGCCCGCCACCAACTCCGAGAGATGGCGGAACAGACGGCTCTGCAGAATGCGCTCGGCCTGCTCCGGCGTCGGAGCCATGCGACGCACCAGACTCTCGAACACCACGTCGGGGTTGAGCATCCACGCGTCGAGAGTGCCGGTGGTCACTCCGGCTTCTTTGAGACGATCGGCCGAGACCGAGGCCGGCTCACGCATCGACTGCGAGAGCCCCATCGCCTGCGCGAGTCGCTTCGCCGGGTCGATCGTGAGCACCAGCACCCGACGGCCCGCGCGTGCTCCGGCGAGGCCGATGGCGGCCGCGGTCGTGGTCTTGCCGACGCCTCCGGCGCCGCAGCAGACGATCACCTTTTTCTCGAGAACGAGTCGGCCGAGGTCCTGCGACGACATGAGTGGAGGAAGCATAGAGCCTTCAGCCGAGTTGCGGCGTGAGGTTCTTCGTAGCCTCTGCGGCCGTCCCGTCGACCTCCGACAAGATCACGGACGCCTGCGGATGTTTCTCGCGCAACAGCTCCAGCGCCTGCTTCGCGCGCTCGATGCGCTTCATTTCACGCGCTCCGAACACACTCTGCGACATCACGCCGTTCAGCGCCGCGCGCTCTTCGCTCGAGAACGGGTCGGCCGGAACGCGGTTCACGACGATCGCTGACACCGGCAGCTTGTGCTTCGCGAGGCCCTTCTCGAGCTCCATCGCCTCGGTCACGGGCAGCGTCTCGGGAAGGGTCACGATCACGCAGCCAGTGACGGCAGGGTCGGTGAGCACGCCGACGCCTTCTTGCGCCGCGCGGAAGATCGGACCGCCGGGAATCACGCGCGTGAGGAACTCGGGAATCTGCGCCAGCGCCAGCGCGTGCCCCGTCGCCGGAGAATCGATCACGCAAATCTCCCACATCACCTGATCGCCCTTCTTGCGCTTGAGCAGATCGAGCATGCGGTACATCACGCCCATGTCCGAGAAGCCGGGCGCGGCGCTCAGGAACTTCTTCAGACCCTGACTTCGCATCGCCGTATCGGCGAGCAGCTTGATCGGCAGCGCGTCCTGCAGGAACCGCAGGTGCCCCATGGTCGGCGTGAGCAGCGTCCCCCACAGGTTCGGCTCGAGCTGATGCGGTTCTTCGGTGAGCTTGGCCACGCCGATCGCATCGGCCAGCGCCGAGGGCGTCTCGGCCGAGGGCACGATCTCCGCGAGCAACACGCGCTTGCCCTTCGCGGCGAATGCGCGGCCGAGGGCGGCAGTGAGCGTGGTCTTTCCGACGCCTCCTTTGCCGGTGACGATGACGCAGCGGCGCTGAACGAGCTCGAGGAGGGACATCGAGAAGCGCCAGACGCTACCAAAGCGAGTAGACCCGCTCGCATGAAAGTGATCGTCACTGGTGTGACCGGAATGGTTGGCGAAGGCGTCCTGCTTTCGTGCCTCGATGACGCTGCGGTGACCGAAGTGCTCGCCGTCTCACGCAAGCCGAGCGGCCACACCCACGCGAAGTTGAAGGAACTCCTGGTTCCCGACTTCACGAAGCTCGAAGGGCTGGAAGGTGAGCTCGAGGGCTACGACGCGTGCTTCTACTGCGCGGGCGTCAGCTCGGTCGGCATGAGCGAGGCCGACTACACGAAGATCACCTACGACACCGTGGTCGCCTTCGCGCAGAAGCTCGTGCAACTGAACCCGACCATGGTGATGTGCCACGTCAGCGGAGCGAGCACCGACGGCACCGAAAAGGGCTCGACCATGTGGGCGCGCGTGAAGGGCCGCGCGGAGAACGCGCTGATGAAGATGGGCTTCAAGGGCACCTACAACTTCCGTCCGGGGCTGATGCTCCCGGTGCCGGGTCAAAAGAACTTGAAGACTGGCTACAAGATCGCGCTCGTCTTCGCGCCGGTGATGAAGCTGCTGTTCCCCGCGCTCAAGCTGCAGGAAGTGCAGAAGGCGATGATGAACGCCGCGACGAAGGGCGCTCCGAAGCAGGTGCTCGAGGTGGCCGACATCAAGGCGCTCGCTGCCCAGTCGTAGAACGCGGCTCACAAGAACCGGATCAGTTCCGGCTTTTGTGCGGCCGCTCGCGCAGTGCATCTGTGCTGGCGCGCCTCGAGTCGACCGATACAGTCCGCGCCTCACGATGCGCGCGATCAACTTCAGTGCTGGCCCTGCTGGTCTTCCGCTCCCTGCTCTCGAGAAGGCCCGCGACGAGTTCCTCGACTTCGGCGGCACCGGCATGTCGATCATGGAGCAGTCGCACCGCGACAAGCCGTACGAGACGGTGCACCGCGACGCGATCGAGCGCGTGACGAAGTTGCTCGCCGTGCCCAGCTCGCACCAGGTGCTCTTCATGGGCGGCGGCGGCCACGCACAGTTCGCGATGGTGCCGATGAACTTCCTCCCCGCGGGGAAGAGCGCCGACTACGTGATCACCGGCGGCTGGGCGGAGAAGGCGATCGACGAAGCGAAGATTCTCGGCACGGTGCGCATCGCGGCGAACACGCGCCTCGAAGACGGCCGCTTCGTTCGCGTGCCCACGCAGAGCGAAGTGCAGCTCGACCCGAACGCGCAGTACGTGCACACCACCTCGAACAACACGCTGTTCGGTACGCAGTTCCACACGTTCCTCGAGACGGGCCGCGTGCCGCACGTGTGCGACATGAGCAGCGACTTCATGTGGCGGCCGTTCGACGTCTCGAAGTTCGATCTCGATCTACGCCGGCGCGCAGAAGAACCTGGGGCCGTCGGGCGTGGTGGTGGTCGTCGCGCGGAAGGAATTCCTCGCCACTGGCCGCAAGGACATCCCGAAGATCTTCCGCTACCAGACGCACGCGGAAGCCGACTCGCTCTACAACACGCCTCCGACCTTCGCGATCTACCTGGTGCGCAACGTCCTCGAGTGGATCGAGGGGCAGGGTGGCTTGAGCGCGCTCGAGAAGCGCAATCGCGCGAAGGCCGATCACCTCTACGGCGCGCTCGACCGAATGAGCGGCTTCTACAAAGCGCCGGTCGAGAAGGCGTCACGCAGCGTGATGAACATCGTCTTCCGCACCCCGTCGGAGGCCCTCGATGCGCAGTTCGTCAGCGACGCGAAGAAGGCCAACATGATCGGCCTCAAGGGCCACAGAACCACGGGTGGAATTCGCGTGTCCGCCTACAATGCCGTCTCGGTTCAGGACATCGAGGTGCTGGTGTCCTTCATGGAGCAGTTCGCGAAGTCCCACGGTTGATCATTCCCGGAGTTCCAAAAGATGAAGCGTCTCGCGCTCGCCGCCGCCCTGTTCGCCTTGCCCGCCCTCGCCGCCGAGTTGGAAGGCGTGAAGGCCGACGACACCATGACGGTCGACGGCAAGGAGCTGAAGCTCAACGGCCAGGGCCTTCGCGTGAAGGTGTTCTTCAAGGTCTACGTGGCGTCGTTCTACGTCGAGACTCCGTCGAAGGACCCGGCCGCGATTCTGAAGGCCGATGAGATCCGCCGCGTGGAACTGAAGATGCTGCGCGATCTCGATCAGAAGACGATCGTCGAGGCCATCCGCAGCGGGTTCGAGAAGAACGCCGGCAAGAACTACGAGGGCCTCAAGGAGCGCCTCGACAAGTTCGTCGAGAAGATCACCGACCTGAAGAAGGGCCAGTCGTTGGTGGTCCAGTACATTCCCGGCAAGGGCACGCGGGTCGAAGGCGTCGAGGGCAGCTTCGTTGCGCCAGGCAAGGACTTCGCGGACGCGCTGATCTCGGTGTGGATCGGTCAGAGCCCGGTCGACGACGGCCTCAAGAAGGGCATGTTGGGCAACAAGTGATCGCGCTGCTCCTTGCGGTGGTGCTGTCGTCTGGCCCGGCAGGGGGCGATGTCGCGGCGAAGCCCACTGGCAAGCAGCAGAAGGTTCAGAAGAAGAAGGACCCGGTTGATCCGCGGCTGCGCGTAGCTGAGCTCGCGCCATGCCCGGCGACTCGGGACGACGTGAAGAAGGGCACCGCCTGTCAGCAGACCGACCCCGAGACGTGCCAGTTCGCCAAGAGCTGGTGCGCCTGCGAGGGAACGTCGTGCGTGTCGGCGGCCGGCCCGATTCCCGACTGTGTCTCGACGATGCGGTGGGTGTGTCGTGATGATGGCTGCCCGCGCAGCCCCGTCGGCGCGTGCACGAACGAAGGCCGGCAATGCAGCTACGACGACGGTCTCTGCTCGAGTCAGGTGAAGTGCAAGAAGGGCCAGTGGGTCGGACTGGGGCAACAATGCAGGCCGTCCGCGCCGCCCGGACCGTCGTACTGAACCTGGAATACGACCCACGACCTCGGTGTTAGAAGGCCCCCGAATTTTCCTCTGGAGGCCTCACCGATGAAGAAAGCGTTCCTGGGTGGACTGGTTTTGTTCGCGTCGTGCGCGACGCAAGAAGCCACCACCAAGCCTGACCCCGCTCCTGTGGCTGCTGCGCCCGTTGCTGAAGTGAAGCCCGAGCCGAAGAAGTTCTCGGTCGACATGAGCAAGCCGCTGCCGCCCGGTCTCGAAGAAGCGGTGATGGATCTCACCGCCGACCCGTGTACCGACTTCTACCAGTACGCCTGCGGCGGCTGGATGAACGCGACCGAGATCCCCGGAGATCGCGCGCTGTACTCGCGTGGCTTCGTGTCGATCGCCGATCGCAACGAGCAGGCGCTCAAGGGCATTCTCGAGGAAGCAGCGGCGGGCAAGTTGCCGGCGGGCACTCCGTTCGCGCAGCAGCTCGGTGATGCGTACGCCAGCTGCATGGACGAGGCGGCCATCGAGAAGAGCCTGCCCGAGGTGAAGAAGTTCATCACCGCGAACTCGAACGTGAAGAACGCCAACGAGCTGGCGAAGACGCTCGCGGCGCTGCACGTGGCGGGCTTCCGGCCGCTCTTCAACCCGGGCTCGCAGCAGGACTTCAAGAACTCGAGCGAGGTGATCGTCGGCCTCGATCAGGGCGGCCTCGGTCTGCCCGATCGCGACTTCTACGTGGACGACACCGACCGCGCGAAGAAGATCCGCGCTGCGTACGAGGCGTACATCGAGAAGATCTTCACGCTCTCGGGTGACAAGCCCGAGGTCGCGAAGGCCAACGCCGCGACGGTGATGGCGCTCGAGACGCGCCTGGCGAAGGTGGCGCAGACGCGCGTCGAGCGTCGCGACCCCGCGAAGATCTACAACCGCGTCGACCGCAAGGGCCTCAAGGAAAAGGCCCCCGACTTCCCGTGGGACGTGTGGTTCCCCGCGGTCGGCTTGAAGGACGCGCAGGGCGTGAACGTGAACAGCGTGGCGTACTTCGCCGAAGTGTCTGCGATTGCGAAGGACACCAAGCCCGAGGTGTTGAAGCCGTACCTCGCGTGGGTGGTGCTGCGCGGCTCGATTCCCGCGCTCCCGAAAGCGATGCAGGACGCGGCGTTCGCGTTCGGCTCGGAGAACTTCACCGGCGCGAAGGAAGATCGCCCGCGCTGGAAGAAGTGCGTGGCGTTCGTCGACGGTGATCTCGGTGAGGCGCTCGGCCGCGAGTTCACCCGCCGCTTCTTCCCGCCTGAGTCGAAGGCCCGCACCTCGGCGATGGTGGCCGCGGTCAGCAAGAGCTTCGAGACCAACCTCGACTCGCTGGCGTGGATGGACTCCGACACCCGCAAGTTCGCGCTCAACAAGGTGCGCGTGATGGTGGGCAACAACAAGATCGGCTACCCCGACTCGTGGCGTGACTACGCGAGCGTGAAGACCGACAAGAAGTCGCTGTTCAATACCTCGCTGGCGACCAGCAAGTTCGAGATGGCGCGTCAGTTCGCGAAGGTCGGCAAGCCGGTCGATCGCACCGAGTGGTTGATGTCGCCTCCGACGGTCAACGCGTACAACGAAGGCCAGAAGAACGAGATCGTGTTCCCCGCGGGCATTCTGCAGCCGCCGTTCTTCAACAAGGACGCCACCGACGCGGTGAACTTCGGCTCGATGGGCATGGTCGTCGGTCACGAGATCACGCACGGCTTCGACGACGAGGGCCGTCAGTTCGACGAGAACGGCAACTTCAAGGACTGGTGGAGCCCCGCGAGCGGCAAGGACTTCGTCACCCGCACCTCGTGCGTGAAGAACCAGTACGACGGCTACACGGCGATCGAAGATCTGAAGGTGAAGGGTGATCTCACGCTCGGTGAGAACGTCGCCGATCTCGGTGGCCTCAAGCTGGCGCACGCCGCGATGATCGAGTGGTACACCAAGCAGGGCAGCGCGATGGAGAACGCGCGCTACGATCGCAGCCAGCAGTTCTTCCTCGGCTTCGCGCAGTCGTGGTGCACCAAGGTTCGGCCGCAGGCCGCGAAGCTGCGCGCGACGACCGACTCGCACTCGCCGCCGTACTGGCGCGTGAACGGGCCGCTCTCGAACAGCGACGCGTTCAAGGCCGCGTTCCAGTGCACCGACGGTTCGAAGATGGTGCGCGCCGGCGCCGATCGCTGCTCGGTGTGGTGAGTCGGCAGCGTCAGCTTCGGCTTCGTGCGAGCGGGTTCTGAGCGATCGCTCGCGCGAAGCCGAGTTCGTGCCAGCGCGCGATTCGGCTGTCGGGGTGACGCTTCGCCTCTTCGCCGAGCACGCGCTGGAGCAGTGCCGAGACGTCACCGCGCGGGTGCTTCTCGATGATGGCGCGCGAGGTCTCGGGTGAGAGCTCGCGCAGCCGCATGCCGATCACGTCGACGGCCGCTCCGGCGTTGACGAGGTGGGCCTCGACGCCGAGAGAGGTCGGCACCGCGACGCGCAAGTGAAGGCAGATCGCGTCGGCGACTCGCTGCGCACGTGCAGCGTCGACGCCCTGCGTGGTGAGCACATCGATCGCCTGGAGCGCTCCGTCGTGCGCGAAGCAGGTGTGCTCGTGTCTGCGCCGCGCGAGCGCGACGTCGTGGAGCAGGGCTCCGAACGCGAATTCCTCCCGGTCCCAACGCAGATTCTGATTGCAGGCCGAGCACCGTGCCGAACGCATAGGTGCGCAACACGTGGCCGACGAGGGCGGGCGGGCCGAGCTGCTCGACCGTCGACAGCACCGCCTTCACCGCGGCAGACGACGGCAGCTCGATCTCTTCGAGGGCACGAGCCGCGTCGAGCTTTCTGGGCGAAGAACGGCCGCCACCGAGCTTGCGGCGCACCTGCGCCTTCACGGCGAGGAAGAGCTGCGTGAGGCGTTCCACTCCGCGCACGTGCCCGCCGGTGTGCTTCGCCCACTCGAGATCTCCGAAGTTCGTCATGCGCGACACTGTGTCGTTGGTGCCCGCGCGCGACCAGTGGCGGAATCGACATCTTTCGGTCAAAAATCGACACATGGCGCACGCGGTCGGCATCCTTCTCCTCGATGGGTTCACGGACTCAGGGCCGGCGATCACGCTCGACGTGCTGCGAGCAGCGAACGCCCTGGTGCGCCGAAAGCTGTTTCGCGTCGCGTTGCTCTCGGAACGCGGCGGTTCAGCGCGGGCTGCGTCGGGCTCGCGGGTGACGACTCAGGGGCGTTGGCGTGATGCCTCGCGCTTCGAGACGGTGCTGGTGCCGGGGCGGTGGGCGGAGTCTGCCGAAGACCTGCCGCGCTGGTTGGCGAGGCCGGAGACCCGACGAGCGGCGAACCTCGTTCGTTCGTTGCACCGCAAGCGTCAGTCGCTCGGAGCGAGCTGCGGAGGCACGTTCCTTCTCGCCGAAGCGGGAGTGCTCGATGGGCGCACCGCGACGACCACGTGGTGGGCGGCGGAGGTCTTTCGTGAGCGCTTCCCGCGCGTGCAGCTCGACGTCGATCGCGCCCTGGTGATCGACGGCCACGTGGCGACCGCCGGAGCCGTATTTGCCGCGGCCGATCTCGCGCTCTCGATGGTCACGCGCGTCGGCGGGCCCGAGCTCGCGCAGCAGGTCGCGCGCGTGTTGTTGCTCGATGGTCACGTCGCCCAGACGCCGTACGTGATGTTGCGCCAGTCGACGCAGCGAGGCCTCGCGCAGAACGCCGAAGCGTGGGTGCGCCAACACGTCGCCGAAGCGCCGTCGGTGGTCGAGCTCGCCAAAGCGATGAAGCTCAGTGAGCGCTCGCTGGCGCGGCATCTGCACGCTTCGGTGGGCCTCAGCCCCGTGGCGTTCATGCAGCGCGTGCGGCTCGAGGTCGCGACGCACTTGCTCGAGACGACGTCACTGGCCGTCGAAGAGGTGTCCGAGCGGGTCGGCTACGCCGAGAGCGCGACGCTGAGGAAGTTGTTCCGCAGCGTGCTGCATACGTCTCCGAAGGAAGTGCGGACCCGAGCGCGGGTGCTCCACGCATGACAGTCAGGCTTCGCGCGTGGCAACGTCCTCGCTCCGCCACTTACCGGAGGTGCGTCATGGATCGTGTCATCACAGGTTCCCCGTTCGCGCGCCTCGGAGTGACTGAGTAGCGACCGCTGGTCGTGGCTCGCAGGAATTCCGAGACGCAGTTCGTTTGACCCGCGGCGCGTTCGTTCGCGCTCGCCCGGAACCTGTCTCAACCATGACCTCAAACCACCGTCGCCCGCGAGGGCGTGCTGTCTCGGCTTCACCTTCCCATCACCAGCAGCACGAGCAGCTGTTGCTCGAAGAAGTCAGAACCCTCTTCCGGATCGATCTCGTCGATCCGCGTTTCACGCCGCTCATCGTCGTCGCCGTTCACTTGTCCGCAGATGGATCAGTCGCGCGCGTCGCGTACGCCACGCCAGAAGAAGATCCGTCGCTCCACGAAGCACTCGAGAAGGCGGGCGGCTACGTGCGCGCTCGTCTGGCTGAGTCACTCAACTGGAAACGAACGCCCACGCTGCGTTTCGTTTCGCTCGGCGTGCTGCCTCCGGAGGGGCCATGAAGCTCCCTCGGAAGATCGAGACGCGCGGTGTGCCCGTGCTGGCGTGGTCTCGCGAGCTGTCGCGCGAGACGGAACGCCAGCTCACGCGCCTCGCGCAGCAACCCTGGGTGCGCCACCACGTCGCAGCGATGCCCGATGCGCACGTGTCGGAAGGCGTGGCGGTGGGCACTGTCTTCGCCACCGCCGACGTCGTCGTTCCCGGCGCGCTCGGAGGAGATCTCGGTTGCGGCGTGGCGGCGATTCGGTTCCCCATCGATGCGTCGACGATTCCCCGCGCGACGCTCGAGCGGGTTCTCTCGCGCTGGGCCGAGCGCATTCCGGTCGGAGACGAACGGCATCGTCGCGCCGAAGCGGGTACGTCGCTCAAGGGGGAACTCTCGACGCGGGACCTCGAGCACACCCGAAGGCGACTCGAGCCGCGCGACCTCGGCACGCTCGGCGGAGGCAATCACTTCATCGAGCTCGACCGCGCACACGACGGCACCACGTGGCTGCTCGTGCATTCGGGCTCGCGCGGGCTCGGTTCGGCGATCGGTCATCACCACCAGCGCGTCGCGGGGAACGCGCTCGGCGCGCTGTCGCTCGAGAGTGATGCTGGTCGCGCGTGTCTGCACGACCTGAGCTGGGCGTTCTCTTTCGCGCGAGCCAATCGCGACGAGTTGCTGCGCGTCGCGAGGGAGATCGTCGAGGACGAGTTGCAGAGCTCGGCCCAGCAGGAAACGCACGTCGACGTGCATCACAACTTCGTCGCGCGTGAACGGCACTTCGGCGAGGAATTGCTCGTTCATCGCAAAGGGGCGATCGCTGCTCCCGTCGATGCACTCGCGATCATCCCCGGCTCGATGGGGACGGCGTCCTATCTGGTCCGAGGCCTCGGGCTCGATGCGGCGTTTGCTTCGGCCTCGCACGGGGCAGGGCGCGTGCTGACCCGAAGAGAAGCGCGTGAGCAGATTCGCGTCGCGCGTCTCGAGCGCGAGCTGCGGCGCGTCGTGCACGACGAGCACAGGCGAGAGTCGCTGGTCGAAGAAGCGCCGTCGGCCTACCGCGACATCGTGGAGGTGCTGGAGGACGAAGAAGATCTCGTCGCTCCAGTGCTGCGGCTCGAGCCGATCGTGGTGCTCAAGGGCTGAGCTACGGAATGTCGGCGGCGCGGTTGGTGCCCTTCGGGAGACCTTCCGCGCCGAGCGACGCCAGCTTGAAGGCCGTGGCGCTCTCGTGCGGCATCAATTCGCGCTGCGAGCGGTAGAAATGCAGCGGCGAGTAGAAGACGAAGTTCGAGACGCGCGAGGTGTAGAGGCACGCGTACTGCTCGATCTGCTCTCCGAAGCGGGAGTTTTCGTTCCCTTCCTTGAAGTGCAGACCCCAGAACGGGTTGAAGCCGGTCTCAATGTCGGCCTCGAGCGTGCGCGCGATGTCGGTGCACTCGCGCATCGCCTTGCGCAGGCGATCGAGCTCGGCCTTCACGTCCGCGAATTCCTGTTCGAGCTCCATCGCCAGCTTGCTCTTCGGAGATTCCTTCTCGAGGCGACGCTCGATCTGATTGAGCTTCGCTTTGCGAGGGCCGATCTCGTCGTCGAGGCGCGCCTGCAGCAGCTCGATCTCGTTCAAGCGATCGACCTCGTCGCGACGCGACTCGAGGTACGCGAGCTCGTCTTCGATTTCCTGCACGATCATGCACGTGCGCCACATCGACGTCTTCTTCGACTTCAAGATGTCGCCGTAGATGTGATCGCCGACGTACAGCACCGACTCACCCTGGAAGCCGGTCAGCCGCTCGAAGTCGAGCAGGTTGCCGCCCTGGTAGATCTTGCCGCGCTCGAGCTCGGTCGCCTCTCCGAGCACCGTGTTGTCTTCGGTGGTCTGATCGATCGTCAGGAACGGCTTCTGCTCACTGAAGAAGCCCGGCTTCCCGCCGCCGGTGATGATGAAGTCGAAGTAGTTCTTCCAGCTCGGGTACTCGGGGAGCTCTCCGTCGAGGAGGTAGCTCATCACCGCGTTGGTGTAGTCCCACAGCGAGTTGGTGAGGATGAAGAGCTTCTTGCCGCCGCTGCGCAGCTTGTGGAGCGCGGGCGCGAGCTCCGCGTCCTTGAACACGTACTTGCCGATCTCCGCGCGCACGATCTTCTTGAGCGAGTTGTCGCGGTGGACCGTGTCGATCGCCTCGCGGATTTCGTCGTACAGCTTCGTGTAGTCGAGCGTGCGGTGGAGCTGCGTCTCGTACAGCTCGACGATGCCCGCGAACAGACACGCTTCCGGGAGCGCGAAGAGCGTGTCGATCCACGCGTACTCCTGGTTCTTCATGCGGATGCGCTCGTTGCGGTACAGCTTCTGAATGTCTTCTTCGGGCAGCAGTTTTCGCCCGTGGTACGCGCGGCCCACGTAACCGAAGCGATCGATCTTCAGCAGGTTGCCGTGCCGCTTGTCGACGAACACCCCGCGCAGCACGAACGAGTGATCGTACGGAATCTTGCGGATGTCTTCGGGGTAGCCGTACCGCGTGACGAGGCGATCGACGGTGAGATCGTACGAGAGCTGCTCGAGCCGGCGCAGGTGGTAGATCGCCAGCGTGTAGTCCATGTCGAAGCCGATCAGCTCGACCTTGCCCATGTGCAGGTTGCGGTTGACGAACACCTGGCGCGGGGCGGGCGTCTCGTTGAGCGGCGGCTGACGCAGGATGTCCTGCAGCTCCGCGTCGGCGAGCACGTGGCGCGCGCGGCCGAGGGCTTCTTCGGCGCGCTGGCGGTCGACGGGCGCGATGATCGAACCGTGAATCGATGACGGCGACGACGTGTAGGGGCGGCTCGAGGCCAAGTTTTTCCTTTCGCTGACAGCGCGTGCGATCGTTCTAGCCACGATGGCGAGCCGTCGCAGCAACGACGATCTGAGGCTGCGCGTGGTCGAGCTCGAGGCCCGGGTGCGCTGGCTGGAACGCCGCCTCAAGAAGGTCAGCGAAGCGGCGAAAGTGAAGGAGCCGAAGGCGAAGGTCAGCAAGCGACCTCGCTGTCCGGGCTGCTTTGCCGAGGTGCCGAGCGGACGGCGCGACAAGAACTGCGTGTATTGCGGTTTCAGCTTCGAGGCCGTGAAGCCGCTTCGTCCGCGCAGCCTGAGACGTTCGGGCTAGCCTGCGTGGCGTGTACCGGCTGATCGGGCGACTCGAGCAGGGACAGCTGGCCGATCTGTACCGCGGCGAGCGCGTTTCGCAGGGCGCTTCTGAAGCCGTGGTGGTGAAGCTCTTCCACCTCAAGACCACCGACGCCTCGTACGCCAAGGTGATCGCCGACGTCGCGCGGCAGCTGCAGGGCATTGCCCACGACGGTGTGGCCCACGTGCTCGACGTCGGCATGGTGAACGGTCAGCTCGCCGTGATCCGCCAGGACACCGGCAAGTACTCGCTCGGCCTCGCGTTGCAGCGACTCAACACGCGCGAGGTCTTCTTGCCGCCCGCGCTCGCGCTGACGCTCGGTCTCGAGCTGCTCGACGCGATGACCGCCGCGCACGCCGCCGGAGTGATTCATGGCGCGCTCACGCCCGGCAACATCGTGCTCGGCGTCGACGGGCGAGTGTCGGTGGCCGACTTCGGTGCGTTGAGCGCGCTCCAGGCGTCACCATCGCTCAAGAAGATCTTCGCGGCGCGCGGGCGTGGCAGCTATCGCGCTCCGGAGCTCGGAGCGTCTGACAGCGCGACCGTCGCCAGCGATCTCTACGCGCTCGGAGCGATCATCTACGAAGTGCTCACGCTCCGAGAGGCGTCGACCGGCTCGTCGAACCTGAGCACGCGATCAGAACGTCTCCCGCCGCCGTCGAGACTCGTGCGCCGCCTGCACTCGCGAATCGACCCGGTGATCATGCGCACGCTCGAGAATTCGGCCGGGCGCCGGCCGCGATCGTGTTCGGAGTTCGCGGAAGGCATTCGCGACTTCCTCGTCTCGCAGGGTGGAGTTCCCCCGCGCGAAGAGCTGCAGAAGTTCGTCGGTGAGTTGTTCCCGAACGAAGTGCAGATGTCGGCGCTCGGGCCGGTGCCGTTCAGCAATCTGTTCGACGTTACCGACATCAGCGGCGTGGGTTCGATCGAGGCCGATGGCGCGGTGGCCGTCGAAGAGCGCAAGTCGTTCTCGGGCGGCATCGTCGACGATCGCACGCCCACCAGCGACGGGCTGCCGGTGTTCACCGAAGCGATGCTGGCGTCGGTGTCGAAGACCGAGGTGTCGCTGCCGTCGCAGCCGGTCGACGCAGGCGCGACCATGCCGTTGCCGGCGCCCGAACCGCTTCCGGCTCCCGCGCCCGCGCCGCGCGCGGTGTCCGATTGGGAAGCGCCTCCTGCCGCGATGCCCGAGCCGACCGTCGCACCGGCGGCGCAGGCTGGTCCCACTCCGCAGGATCCGTTGAAGGGCCGCGTGCGCGTGGTCGAAGACTTCGCGGCGCTCGAGAACCAGCCGAAGCCCGAGCAGAAGCCGCTGACGCGCCGCCAGAAGGTGGCCAAGACGATCATGACCTTCGCGGTGCCGTTCAAGCGCGAGGGAGATCCGTCGATTCCCTCGTACGAGGAGATGCACGCGCGCGGCCGCCGGCAGGTACGCGTGGTGAGCTTCCTCGCGACGATGATCCTCTTCGGCGTGATCTCGGGCTCGGTCTACGCGTTCATGCAGTCGACCAGCGACGTGAAGGGCACGCTCATCTCGTACCTGCCGGTGCCGATTCAGAAGGAATTGCTCAAGGACGTGCGCCCGCCGCCGCCTCCTCCTCCGAAGGGTGTGCCGCCGATCAAGCTCGCCGACTTCGACAAGCTGCACCCCGACAAGGCGTTCAACCCGAACCCCGATGCGCCGAAGGCGGTGGATGCGCCAGTCGTGGTGGACCAGCCGAAGCCGACTCCGACGCCGAAGCAGCCGGTCGTGAAGAACCCGCAGCAGCCCGGGCCGAAGGGCGATTGCTACGACCCGCCGAGCGGAAAGACGGCGTGGCTCACGGTCGAGTCGAGCTCCGTGGTGCGCGTGGAGATTGACGGACATCGCGTGTGCACCAAGCCCAACAAGGTGCCGGTGTCGGCCGGCTCACACAAAGTCGTGATCGTGGAGCCGAAGACGAAGCAGGAGTACGCATCCACCAACCGCTTCGAAACGGGGAAGGTGGTCAAACTCATGCCGGTGTTCCAGAAGCGATGAACGACGCGACGGTGCCAGCCGAGACGAAGACGCGCGTCTTCGTGGTCGAAGATCAGCCGCCGCTGCTGAAGAACCTCCTCAAGTCGCTCGCGCTGTTTCCCGAGATCGAAGTCGTCGGGAGCGCGGTCGAAGGTGAAGACGGCGTCGAGCAGATGGCGAAGCTGGTGCCTGATTCTGGTGTTGCTCGATCTCGAGCTGCCCGGCATCGACGGCATCGAGGTGACGCGCCGGCTCAAGAAGCGCGCGCCGACGGTCGAGGTGCTGATCCTCACGTCGTTCGACGACGAGCAGAAGGTCTACGAAGCGATGCAGGCCGGAGCCTCGGGCTACCTCGTGAAGCGCGTCGGGCCCGAGAAGATCCGCTCGGGGATTCGCGACGTGATGGCCGGCGGCACAGTGCTCGAGGCGATCATCGCGCGGCGGTTCTGGAACTACTTCCAGTCGGTGCAGGCGAAGAAGACGCAGCCCGAGAACCCGTGGAATCTGTCTCCGCTGGAGTTCGACGTGCTCAAGTTCGTCGCGAAGGGCTTGTCGAACGCCGAAGTCGGTCGCGTGATGGAGCTCGAGCGCCGCACGGTGCGCACGCACCTGAGTCACATCTACAAGAAGATGGGCGTGAACTCGCACGTCGACGCGGTGGTGCTCGCGCTCAAAGCGGGGATCGTCGAGCTGTGATCGCGGGAGCGTTGCTGCTGCTCCTGGCGTCGTCCGACGTGCAAGTCGCACATCGCAAGGTGCTGACGACCGATGGAGCGGCGCTCGCGCTCTATTCGTATGCGCCTGTCGGGCGCGGTGAAGGCAAGAGCGCGGTGCTGATCATCGCCGACGTCGGGTTCGGGCGGCGGCTCGTCACGCCGCTCGCCGAGTTCCTGGTGCACACCGGGCGTCGCGTGTTCGTCGCCGAGCTGCGAGGGCAGGGTGCGGCCGATCCTTCTCATTCCCTGCGCACCACGTTCGCGCTCGATTTTCCGGCGATCGCCTGGGCGGTGCGGCTCGAAACAAAAGATCAGCCCGTCGATCTGATCGCTCACGGTTACCTCGGCACGCTCGCGCTGGCGGCGACGACCAACGGACTGAGCGTGAACAAAGTCGTCGCGCTCAACACGCCTGTGCTCGCCGAACAGCCGACGAAATTGCTCGGAGACTTCCTCGCGCACGGCGGGCGGTTCTCGACGCTCAGTGCATCACCCGACGGCTTCGCGACGTTCCTGCATCTCTTCGCGCTCGGCTCTCGCGCCGATCGACGTGAGCTCGCGAGCACGCTCAACAACGCCACGCGCGATCTCGGTGCTGACGTGTCGGAAGAACTCCTGGCGTGGATGGAGTCGGGAGATCTGCCCTTCGATGACGGCACCACCGTCACCTCGCGTCTTCGTGCGTACGACCGACCGACGCTGCTGCTGCTCGGGCTCGCAGACACCTTCGCTCCGACCGAGAGCTGCGCGCCGCTGCGTGAGCTCGCTCCGAAGGCGAAGGTGAAGGTGCGGCTCTTCAGTCGTGTGGTGCAAGGTGATGACTATGCGCACGCGTCACTGTTCATCGGCACCCGCGCTCGCGACCAGGTCTTCTCGGAGATCGAGGAATTCCTCCGATGAGAGCCGCGGCGGTGGTGACACTCCTTATTACTGCGGGCTGCGCGCACTTCCCGGTGCACCCCGCTGCGCAGGCGCAGAAGGCCAAGACCGACGACGGTTGGGAGATCGCGCTCACGCACTACGCGGCGGTCGGCGAAACGAAGGGCCGCCCGATCATCCTCTGTCACGGCATCTCGGCGAACGAACGCAACATGGACCTCGAGAAGGTCTCGATGGCGCGCTGGTTCGCGTCACAGGGCCGCGAGGTGTGGACCATGTCGTTGCGTGGCACGGGTGAGAGCGACTCGATCGACAAGAGCGCCGGTCGCGCCGGCCCGATTCGCTTCGACGACTACTGGAAGCACGATCTCCCCGCGGTGATCGCGCACGTACTCAAAGAATCGAAAGCCGACGCGGTCGACTACGCGGGCCACTCGATGGGCGGCATGGTGCTCTACGCGTACCTCTCGCAAGGAGGCACCGGCATTCATGCCGCCGCCACGCTTGGCAGCCCGACGCGACTCGACATGGGCAGCTCGATGGAAAAGCTGATGCTCGGCATGGGGCCGATGGTCAGCGAAGGCTGGTTGATTCCCAGTGATCTCGGAGCGCGGATGGCGGCTCCGTTTCAGGGCGTGATCGACGACGGGCCGTTTCAGCGCTTCTTCTACGTGCCGGGCACCACCGAGCTCGACGTGTGGCAACAGCTGATGGTGCACGGAACCGCTCCGGTGAGCGGAGGCACTGCGCTGCAGCTGATGGACATGATGGAGAGCGGCCGGTTCTTGAGCGCCGACAAGAAGACCGATCTCAAAGCAGACATGAAGAACATCAGCACTCCGGTGATCGTGATCGCCGGTCGGCTCGATCGCATTGCTGCTGCTCCGGCGGTGAAAGACGGCTACCGCGCGCTCGGTGGGCCGAAAGAATGGCTGCTCGTCACCGCGGCGAATGGTGCGCACGGCGAATACGGCCACATGGATCTGGTGATCGGAACGCGCGCTGACGAAGACGTGTGGCAGCCGCTGCTCAAGTTCCTCGACGGCCACTGAGGAAGCCGAGCGCCAGCCCGCCGATCGCGGCGAGCACGCTGACCACCGCGGAGCCCCAGAAGAGCGGCGAACCAGGGAAGGTCCACGTGAAGTCGAGGTCGCGATTGGTGAGCGCGTCGCGGTACGCGGCGCCTCCGGCGACGATCGGCCCGAGTTCGTCTTCGGTGGGTTCGCCGATCTCCATCGAGAAGATCGGGTGACCCCAGGTACCTCCGTCGGCCGGGAGCAGCTCGAGCGAGGCGGAGTTCTTCGGCATCACCAACACGCGCGGCTCTCCCGCGGTGAATTGATCGACGCTGCTGAACGGGCCCTGTCGCAGCGTGAGCGAAACCTCAAAGGGGTCTTCGGCGGTCGCGCGGTGCGCCTCGAAGGTGGTGGGGCCTTGCTGCCTGAAGAACGTGATCGTGGGCACCAGGGCGAAAGCGATCGCCAGGCCGAGGGCTCGCGCCACGCGCTTCATCTTCATGGAACGGTGATCCCCTCGGCGCGGAGTGCGTCGGTGATCGGCTCCGGAACCTTGAACCACGAGTGCCAGCCAGCGAATTGATGCACGCTCATGCCGATCTCGCCGCGCGGCTCTTCGCTCGATCCGAACAGCGTGATGGTGAACGTCTGCTCGCCGCCGGAAAAACCAGACGCGTCGGGGTACCAGCCGTAGGTGTGCACCGTGATGCGCGCGGTTTCCGAGCGGGCGAGCCAGCGTCGCTCCTGCTCGTCGCCCGGCTCATCGGGCTGCGTGGGGTAGCGCTTGCGAAGTTCGAGCGCCTCGATCGGAGAGGTGATCCCCAGCGCTCGACGCAGCGAGTCGACGACCACCTCTACCTCCTCAGGGAGGAACGGAATCACGGGCGCAGTGTATCGACCGGGGGTAGCTTTCGCGGCAATGCCCAGCACCTCGAAGTCGAAGTCTCCGTCGAAGAAGAAGATCGCTGTTCCGCAGTTGCCGCCCGCGCTTCAAGCCATCGCCGACTCGGTGATCGAAGCGAAGCTCCCGAACGGACTGCAGATTCGACTGCTCCCGTCGGACGCGGTGCCGACCTGCAGTTTCTATACGTTCTTCCGCGTGGGAGCGCGCAACGAGCGCCCCGGCATCACCGGCATCAGCCACCTCTTCGAGCACATGATGTTCAACGGCGCGAAGAAGTACGGCCCGGGCCAGTTCGACAAGACGCTCGAGAGCAACGGCGGCACGTCGAACGCGTACACCTCGAACGATCTCACCGTTTATTACGAAGACTTCATGAGCGAGGCGCTCGAGAAGGTGATCGATCTCGAGAGCGATCGCATGAAGTCGCTGCAGGTCACTCCGAAGATGCTCGAGAGCGAGCGCAAGGTGGTGATGGAGGAGCGCCGTTTGCGCGTCGACAACGAGATCGGCGGGCTGATGGACGAAGAGCTCTCGACGCTGGTGTGGAAGGCGCACCCCTACCGCTGGCCGGTGATCGGGTGGATGAAGGACATCGAGAACATCAAGCGTGAGGACTGCCTCGAGTACTTCCGCACGTACTACGCGCCCAACAACGCGACGGTGTTCGTGAGCGGAGACTTCGACCCGAAGCAGGCCATGGCGCTGATCAAGAAGTACTACGGCGGCATCAAGGCGGGCCCGGGCGTGCCGCCAGTGCTCGATGCGGAGCCGGAGCAGAAGGGTGAACGTCGCGCGGAAGTGCGGCACCCCGCGCAGGCTCCCTCGCTGATGATCGCGTGGCGTGGCCCGCAGGGCGAAGACGACGACACGTTGGTGCTCGACGTCTTGCAGTACGCGCTCTCGGTCGGCCAGTCGTCGCGGCTCACGAAGTCGTTGGTGTTCGAGCAGGAGATCGCGGTCGGCGTGTCGGTCGACTGGACGTGGCGCTTCGACCCGGGTGCGTTCACCATCGTGCTCGAGCTGAAGCCCGACGGAGACCCGAAGAAGGCCGAGGCCGCGCTGTACGCCGAACTGCAGAAGGTCGCAGAGCACGGCCTCGAGCAGCGAGAGATCGACAAGGCGAAGAACAACCTCGCGGCGCATCTGCTGCGTGAGCTCGCCACCAACAACGGCCGCGCGCACGCGCTGGGAACCTACGAGCTGATGCTCGGTGATTGGCGTCAGGGGCTCGCGTTGCCGTCGCGGTACGAGTCGATCACCGCGGCGCAGGTGCAGGCTGCGGCGAAGAAGTACTTGAGCGCCGAGCGCCGCAGCGTGGTCACGCTCGTGCCGACACCTGAAGAAGCGGCGGGCGAGGTGGCGGCATGAAGGCGCGTGCTGTGGAGACGCCGCGACTGCGTCCCCTGAAGTTGCCGCAGCACGAAGTGCGCGTGCTCTCGAACGGGTTGACGGTGCATCTCGTGCCGCGCGGGCCGTTGCCGCTCGTCGCGGTGCGGCTGGTGATTCGCGGCGGCAGCGTGCTCGACCCTCGCGGCAAGCTCGGCGTCGGAGACTTCGGCGCGCGCTTGTTCCGTCGTGGCGCGGCGGGCATGACGGCCGATCAGATCAGCGACACGGTGGAGTTCGTCGGCGCGAGCGTCGGCGGCTTCGCGAACGAAGAGAACGTGATCGTCTCGCTGTCGACTCCGTCGAAGCACCTGCAGCCGATGTTCGAGGTGATGGCGAAGCTGGTGCTCGAGCCCGACTTCCCCGAGAACGAACTGGAGCTCTCGCGCCGTCGGACGCTCGCGGCGCTCACCAACGATCTCGATGATCCCGGCTCGCTCGCCGATCGCGCGCTGATTCGGTCCACCTGGGGCGATCACCCGTACGCGCACGAGCTCATCGCGGGGAAGAACGACATCGCGGCGTACACGCGGGACGATCTCCGCACCTTCCACAAGGAACGCATCGGGCCGAAGGTCGCGCACCTCTACGTGGTCGGTGCATTCGATTCGGCCGAGGTGATGGCGACCATCGAGAAGTCGCTCGGCTCGTGGTCGGGCGGACCGTCGGAACCGCCGAAAATTCCGCACTGGAACGGGCTCGCGAAGCCGGGTTCGGTGGTGATCGTCGACAAGCCCGAGCAGACGCAGGTGCAGATGCGCATCGGCGCGCGCGGCGTGAAGCGCGGTCACGATGATCACTTCCCGCTGGTGACGATGAACACCGTGCTCGGTGGCGGCTTCACCTCGCGACTCGTCACCGAGATTCGCGTGAAGCGCGGCCTGTCGTACGGCGCGGGCTCGTCGTTCGACATGATGAGCGTCGCCGGCACCTTCACCGTGTCGTCGTTCACGCGCACCGAGAGCATCAACGAGCTGCTCGACGTCGCGCTCGGTGAAGTGAAGAAGATGCGCGAGAAGGGCCCGAGCAAGACCGAGCTCGCGACGGTGCAGCGCTACATCAGCGGGCTGTACCCCGGGCGGCTCGAGACGAACGAAGCCATCTCCGGAGCGATCGCCGACGTCGTGCACTACGGCCTGCCGGAGACGTGGATTCCCGAGTACCGCGAGCGCGTGACCGCGGTGAGCGTGCAGGACGCGGCGGCCGCGGCGCAGAAGCACCTCTTCGGTGACGATCGCACCATCGTGCTGGTCGGCAACGCGGAGCAGCTCAAGCCGAAGGTCGAGAAGTACGGCGAGGTCTCGGTCATCAAGCCGGCCGAGCTCGAGTGACGCCACTGCAGGTGTTGGATCAGCGCGAAGGCCTGGTGGCGCTCGACAAGCCGCCGGGCCTGCTCGTCATTCCGGGGCGCGATCCTTCCGAGCCGTGTGCGCGCGCGATGCTCGAAGCGCAGCTCGGCACGAAGCTCTGGGTGTGTCACCGCATCGATCGCGACACCTCGGGGATCGTGATCTTCGCCACCACGGCCGAGGCCCATCGCCGCGCGTCGATGGCGTTCGAGAACGGCCAGGTGAAGAAGACGTATCTGGCGATCGTGGAGGGCGTGGTCGCTACTGCGCTCGAGATCGACGCGCCGCTGATCGAAGGCCGCAAAGGCAAGATGCGCATCGCGTTTGCCGGTGAAGACGGGAAGGCGTCGAAGACGTTGGTTCGTCCGCTCGAAGCGCTGCGCGGCGCGACGTTGGTCGAGGCTGAGCCGCTCACCGGGCGTCAGCATCAGATCCGCGTGCACCTGAAATCGCGTGGGCACCCGCTGTTGTTCGATCACCAGTACGGCCGCAAGGAAGCGCTGGTGTGGGGTGACGTGAAGCTCGAGCGAACTCCGCTGCACGCTGCGAAGTTGGAGCTCGGTGGTTGGGTCGTGCAGTCGCCGCTGGCTGCGGATCTCGAGCGGGTTCGTGCCGCGCTCAGGGCTTGAAGCCGCGGAGCCGGGTGATCACCTCGAGCGCGCCGTCGATCGTCTCGCGACGGAAGCGATCGGCGCCACCCAGGAAGCCCGGCGGCACGTTGTAGAGGTAGCTGAGCGACAGCGCGGTGACGCGCGTGCGGCCCGGACCGAGCGATTCGTGAAAGGTCCACGTCGCGCTCCACGCGCCGGTGCGCCAGCCGAGCACACGCGCGAAGTTGACGTTCTCCTGCACGAGCCACGGGCCGCGCTGATCGTCGTGAAACTCGAGAGACAGATCGCTCGCCGGTGATTGGCCGACCTGAAAGCCACCGTCAGCGCGCGCGCTGAGCTGCAGCTGTGGCGCGAGGGCGCGCATGTACGCGAGGTCGAGGAGACGCTCGCGCGTGAAGAACGCCACGTCCTTCTCGACGACGTACGAGACGCGCATCACGCAGAGGTGCACCGGCTCCTTGATGATCGTGCCGAGCCGATCGTCGCGATCGAGCGCGCGGAAGGGCGGCTGGGCTGTCGAGCCGGGCTTCTGCAGATCGAAGTGGATCTGCACCCCACCATCGGCCTGGAACGAATCGTCGACCTCGAAGTCGGCCTTCTCCTCTCGTTTCACCGGCGGCTGCGCGGCGAGGGCTCCCTGAACCACCAGGCCTGCGAGGGCTCCCAGCACTTTCGATTGCCGAACCATGAACATACATTATACAGACGCTCGACAAAGATTGACCTATCTTTCCGTCGTTCCGGGAGCCATTGCATGAGCGCACTGTCGGCCTTCACCGTTGCGTGGGCATTGCTCGCGCTGGGCGTCACGCTCACGGTCCTCTTGAAGGCCAGACGTCGACCGAACAGCGCGTACGTCGCTCGGCGTGGAGTGTTTCTCCTGCGGCCCATCGATTCGCCGTCAGCTCAGGAACTGGAGAATTTGAACGCGCCGCTTCCTCCGGGTGTGCGGCAGGTCGTGCTTTGTCCATTTCGGCTGCGTGTCGCGGAAGGCGTGGAGTGGCTCCCGTCAGACCCTCCGTCCGGCAACCGCAAGCTGGGGCACGTGAAGTACGCGCTCGACGTGCTGGGGCCGCGCGAGACCGTGGTGGTGATCGATGGCGACGTGCGTGTGGACGAAGCGCTGCTCGCGAGTCTGCTCGGCGCGCTCGACGCGGGCGCCGACGCGGCGTGGGCCGCTCCGCAGCCGCAGAGGGCAGGGCTCGAGCGAGGCGTGTTGGTGCAGTCGCTCCATTCGTTCGATGCGCTGGCGGCGATCAGCCCGGCGCCGATGACGATGTGCGGGAAGGCGGTCGCGCTGGGACCGAAGGCGGTCGAGGTGCTGCGCGCGTTGCCTGATTGTGTCGGTGAAGATCTCGAGCTCGCGTCGCAGTTGCATCAGCGGGGGTTGACGGTCGAGCTCGCGGGGCGCGCGCTGCTTCCAGGGTCGGCTGGCGCTCCGCTTCAGCGCTTCACCCGGTGGATGCAGGTGCTGCGTGCGCATCGACCGTTCTTGTTTCCTGCCGTTCCGATCTTCTTCGCGTGCACTCCGGTGCTGTTGGGCGCGAGCGCATGGACCCTCGAGCCGGTCGTGGTTGCGGTGACAGCTGCGGTGTTGATTGCGAGAACGTTCGTCGCGTGGCGGGCTGAACGTGCGGCTGCGTCGACGCTTGCTCCGGTTTGGTGGCTTGGTGCGGAGGGGCTGCTGTTGGTTGCGTGGGTCGGTGCGCTGGTGCGCGGGAGGACTGTGATCTGGCGCGGGCGGCGGCTGCAGCTCACTCCGGGCGGTGCCCTGGCGGCTCGATCGTGAGCTGCGTGAACTGCAGTTTCACCCTCACGCCGACCCTCTCCCTCCCGGGAGAGGGGGAGTGATTCGCGATGCGCACAGCCCGCTGCTGACGTGGGCGTGGTCGCGCTACGTGCATTGGAAGATGCGTCGCAGCTTTCGCGGCCTGTGGGTGCGCGGCGAGCTGCCGGCCGACGAGCCCATCGTCCTCTACGCGAACCACGCCAACTTCTGGGACGGCTTCGTCGCGCACGTGCTGGTGACGCGGGCGAACCGACTCGGCTACGCGATGATGGAAGAGCAGAACCTCGCGCGCTTTCGCTTCCTGCGGCGTCTCGGCGCGTTTTCGGTACGTCGTGGATCGGCTTCGTCGGCACGCGAGTCGTTGCGGCACGCGGCTGCGCTGCTCGAGAAGCCGCGCGCGACGGTGGTGATCTTCCCGCAAGGGCGCATCGCTGCGTTCGACGCTCCGCTCGACCTCGAGCGCGGAGCAGAGTTGCTCGCACGGTGGGCGAGGGTGCGCTGCGTTCCGATGGCGATCCGATACGCGGTGTTCGAGCACGAAGCGCCCGACGTACTGGTCTCGATCGGTGAAGCACACGCGCCGACTGACACCACGGCGATGGCGTCGAAGCTCGAAGCGCTGCGGTCGTCGCTCGCAAGCCTTCGCAGCCCCGAGGAACTCCCGCTTCAGTTGTCTGGCCGCCGCTCGCTCGCCGAGGCGGGTTAGCCAGTCTGGTGTTTCGTCATGCCGTTCATCACCAGCGCCAGCGCGCGCACACGTCCCCAGCGCGGCAGAAACATCAGCGACCACTCGAGGAACTTCGAGAGCCAGCCCGGTCGTGTCGTGCCTCGTCCTCGAAGCGCACGCAGCGTTCCGCGCGCGACAGCCTCAGGGCCGATCGCCATCGACATCTTCATGTCGGCGCGCTTCTCGAATCCGGACCGAATCGGGCCGGGAGCGCACGCGATGACGTCGACACCCTTCGGCGCGAGCTCGAGCTGCAGCCCTTCGGCGAACGACTGCACCCACGCCTTGGTCGCCGCGTAGTTCGCGGCGCGTGGCACTCCCTGGAAAGCGAGCAGTGAGCTGAAGAGCACCATGCCGCCTCGGCCGCGTTGACTGAAGAGGCGCCCGAAGTGATGCGCGAGTGACGCGACGGCTCGCACGTTGACGTCGATCATCGAGAGCTCCTCGCTCAGCTGTGCGTCGATGAAGGTGCCCGAAGTGCCGAAGCCGGCAGCGGCGACCAACAGCCCGACGTCGAGCTCGCGGGTGCTCTCGAGCAGCGCGCTGATGCCTTCAGCGCGCGAAAGATCGAGGGCGAGCACGCGCGATTCGACGCTCAACTCCTCGGCGAGCGAATGCAGCGCGGCGTTGCGACGAGCGACCAGTACGAGCTTGAAGCCCTCCGCTGCCAGCGAGCGCGCGAACTCGCGGCCGATGCCGTCGGACGCACCCGTCACCACGGCCCACGGGCCGTACTTCTCCAGTCGGTTCATGTGTGATTTCTCGTTGGTTCAGCGGGGGAAGCACTTCGCGAAGCGCGTGACGAGCGAGCGATCGCCCGAGATGCGCAGCTTTCGTTTGAGGACCGCGAGTACGGCGTTGCGCTTGCCGGTGACGACGTCGAGCCAGGTCTGACCCTCACCGGAGATCGTCACGTCGGCCGTGCCCTCGAGACCGCGCAGCACCTCGAGGGTTCCGTCGGCGATGCGCACCGTCGCGGTGTGGCCGTCGAGGTCGAAGTGGAACGTGCCCTTCCAGCCGCGCGCGGGGCCACGCTGAAAGACGAGCGGCATCGCGCGGAAGAACCCTTCCACGCTCGTGGACCGCAGCGACGAACGCACGTGGCGCACGGTCTTGTTCGGGAACCGTTGCTTCACGTGCGCTTCGGCGTCGGAACCCGGCACCACGAAGACCGGCTCATCGCGGTGCACCAGCGGCTTGAAGACCTCGCGCAGGAAGCCCGGGCGATCAGACAAGAACTGCGGGAGCACCTCTTCGCCCGCCGGACACACCGCGATGCAATGCGCTGCTTTGTAGTTCGGCTTGTAGGCCAGCGACTGCCACATCGACGCCGACTCCGAGATCGACACCCGCTCGCGCAGCTCGTGCTTGTCGCGGCTCTCGACGACGTCTTCGAGCAGGTCGCCGAAGCCGGTCATGAACTCGCGGTAGTTGTGATCGAGGCAGGCAGAGAAGCGAAAGCCGCCGTCCGGTTCGATCGCTCCGACGGGGCAAGCCGCGACGCACAGCTTGCACGAGACGCACGGGTCGAAGGTGAGCGGCTCCGCGCGACCGACCACCTCGGCGTCCAGCATCACCGTCGCCAGCACGATGAACGAGCCGAAGCGCGGGTGAATGACGCTCCGATGCAGGCCCATGCGACCCAGCTGCGCCGCGACGGCAACGCGCTTGTGCGACACGATCCACGTGCGGCCGGGGAAGGCGTCCATTTCCATCGGGAAGGCCATCGCCGGGTTGAGGGCGCGGTGCCCGAGCTCGGCGAGTGAGCCCGTCAGCGCGCGCGCGACCTCGTCGAGCTTGCCGCCGGCGTGGTGGAATTCCTGATTCGCGACCGATCGCGCCGGACTGCGCACGTTCTCGGGGTGCATCTTCACCACCACCGAGACGAGCGTCTTCGCCGCGGGGAACGCGCGCAGCACGGGCTCGCGTTCTTCGGTGAGGTCAGGGTGGTCGAGAGAGACCACGCCGCAGTCGTCGGCTCCGGCCAGTCGCGCCAGCCGCCGCACGGCCTCGAGGGTCAGCGGCTCGGGCGCGCCAGCTCGCGTTCGCCCGGCCAACGCCTTCACGGTCGGGTGCTCACTCATCGGTGATGGAATGATGGTCGTCATGTCATTGGTCGCAAGTCGGCTGTGGGTGGTTGGTCATTGAATGATGGTCGTCATGTCATTGGGCGTACGCGGGCGCGTTCAGCCTGTTTCGCGAGTCCGAGGGTTCGTCAGGCGCGCTTGGCGACGCGGAGAATGCGGGCAGCCAGCTTCGGGTCGTCGACCACGCGCGCCAGAATCACCGCGCCGATCATCTGCGAGGTGAGGGCGAGCGCTTCGTCAGTCGGCTCCATCGACAGCTTTGCGCCGAGCTTTCGCTGTACGAGGCGCACCAGGCCGAGCCCGGCGGCGGCGAACGCCTTGCGAACCGAAGCCTTCTGGCGCGGCGCATCGGCTCCCAGCGCAGCGATCACGCACCCGTGATCGGGGTGCGCGACGTGCTCGGGCGAGAGGTAGCGATCGAGCGCAGCGCCGAGTTCGGCGGTCTCCGCGAAGACCGAGCTGCCCGTCTCGAGGCTGGCGTGCTTGATGGCTTCCGACACCAGGTCGTCGCGATCGTCGAAGTGCGAATAGAAGCCGCCGTGCGTGAGCCCGACCTTCTTCATCAAGGCCGGAATGCTGACGCCCTCGATGCCCGTCTTGCGGAAGGCGCGGCTGGCGTTCTCGACGATCTTCGCGCGGATGGTCTCGGTGTGTTCGGCTGAATAGCGCATGGAATGACGGTCATCATGTCAAGCGCGCGAGGGCCGCGCAACCGTCAGCGCTTCCGGGCGGCGCGGATGCGATCTTCGACGCCGGGTAGAAATAGCTCGCGACCCTCGTTGATTACCTGCCACGCCGAGCTCAGGTCGAAGCGGTCTCTCCACAGTGCGTCGGGCACCACGAGCTTCTCGAGTTCCTCGCCCGCGAAGTCCTGCGGCAGGCCCCAGCCGTCGGAGCTGTCGACCAGCGCCTGGTATTCCGCCGCGTGCGCGCCGGTGACGTGATCGAGCAACAGCCCGCGCGCGATGATCGGCCCGCTCACCACCAGTCGCGCTGACTCGTCGCCGTAGCGCCCGAGCACGTAGCCGTCGCAGCGCAGCTCACCGCTGATGAAGCAGTTGGCTCCGTTGGTGAAACGAAAGTTGCGCGCGCGCACGTTGCCGCGCACCACCAGCAGGCTCACGCGGTAGTCGCTGGTCGAGAAGTCGAGATCACCGGTGGCGTGCAGATCTCCGTGCACCACCAGCGCCCACGAACCGTCGTCGCCTTCGAGCTCGTCGATCGACAGGCCGCCTTCGATCACCCGCACCAGCGGAGTGGGGCGATCGGGGTGCTCCATTTGATCGCCCAGCTCGAGCCAGTCTTCGCGCGGGAAGAGCTTCGCCACGTCGGCGAAGGGCACCAGCGTTCCGCCGAGCTGATCGAAGGTCACGCCTTCGGTTCTTCGGTCGGAGCGGCAGGCGCTGCAGCAGCGGGCGGCGTCTTGCCGTGCACCAGCACCTTGTCTTCCTGCTTGAAGCCGACCTCGATCTTGTCGCCGCGCACCTCGCGCACGAGGCCCAGACCGAACGTCGGGTGATCGACCACGTCGTCGACCGCGAACGTCTCACGCGGCGAGTACTTCTTCGCCTTCGTCAGGTCTTTGCCCTTGAACTGCTCGTCCCACGAGATGGTGACCACCGCGGCCTTCGGCGTCTTCTTCACGCCCGACGCTGCAGCCGAGGGCTTCTTCGGCGCGGCGAACGAGGTCGCCTTCACCAGCGGCTGCACGCCTCGATAGTTGTGGTCGGAGCCACAGGTGTTGCACTTCACCTTCACGACCTTCGGGCCAACCATCGCGATGATGGTGTGCGCGAGATTCATCTCGCACTTGCCGCAGAAGGCGTCGATCTCTCCACCGGTTCGGATCGCGTTCGGCACGGTCATGTCGCGCCTCGAATAACAGAAACTCCGGGGAGAGGAAGGCTATACACGGAGCCACCGATGTCGTCGGAGACGCCCACCAACCGCCCACCGTCGATGCTGGTTTCGGCCATCGAAGGCATCGGCAAGGGCCTCACCAGCTTCATCGAAGAGCTCGGTGGTCTGGCGTCGCTGCTGATCGACATTCTGCGGTGGTCGGTTCGTCCGCCGTTTCGCATGCAGAACCTGTTCGCCCAGCTCGACTTCGTGGGCGTCGGCTCGATCTTCATCGTCGGGCTGACCGGCATCTTCTCGGGCATGGTGTTCGCGCATCAGAGCTGGCGCGCGTTCGATCTCTTCAACGCCGAGTCGCTCGTCGGGCCGACCGTGTCGCTGACCATCACGCGTGAGCTCGCGCCGGTGTTCGCGGCGCTGATGGTGACGATGCGCGCGGGCTCCGCGATGTGCACCGAGCTGGGCACCATGCGCGTGACGGAACAGGTCGACGCGCTCGAGACGATGGCCGTGAACCCCATTCAGTACCTGCTCGTGCCGCGCGTGCTCGCGGGGCTGATCATGGTGCCGATGCTGGTGATGATCTTCGACCTGCTCGGGCTCTTCGGCGGTTACTTCGTGGCGGTGACGGTGAAGGGCCTGTCGGCCGGTACGTTCATCACGCGCACGCAGACCTGGCTCGACCCCGAAGACATCGCCGAAGGTCTCATCAAAGGAGCGGTGTTCGGCCTCTTCATCGCGCTCGTCGCCTGCTTCAAGGGCTTCAACGCGAGCGGTGGCGCGAAGGGCGTCGGTCAGGCCACCACCGAGGCGATGGTCGCCAGCGCGCTGGGCATCTTCGTGCTCGACTACTTCGTCGGCGTGATTCTCCACTGAGCGACGATGAGCGACGACGTCACGCAACCTGGTGCCGCTGCTCCGCCGATCATCGAGATCCGCGGGCTCCACAAATCGTTCGGCGAGAGCAAGGTGCTCGACGGCATCACGCTCAGCGTTCCCGCCGGCAGCACGCTGGTGATTCTCGGTGGCTCCGGCAGCGGCAAGACCGTGCTCATGAAGCACATGATTGGTCTGCTCAAGCCCGACGACGGCCAGGTGATCGTCGACGGCGAAGACATCGTGCCCATGGGCCCGCTCGAGCTCGAGAAGCTGCGCCGCAAGTTCGGCATGGTCTTTCAGGCGGCCGCGCTGTTCGACTCGATGACGGTCTACGAGAACGTGTCGTTCCCCCTGCGCGAGCACCGCAAGGAACTGAGCGAAGAGCAGATGCGCGCGCTGGTGAAGGAAAAGCTCGGCATCGTCGGCCTGAAGAACGTCGAAGAGAAGTTCCCGTCGGATCTCTCGGGCGGCATGCGTAAGCGCGTCGGTCTGGCGCGCGCGATCGTGCTCGACCCGAAGATCGTGCTCTACGACGAGCCGACCACCGGTCTCGACCCCATCACCACCGACTACGTCGACGAGATGATCCTCGACGCCAAGAAGCAGCTGGGCGTCACCTCGGTCGTCATCAGCCACGACATCGCCAGCGCGTTCAAGGTGGCCGACAACATCGCCTTCCTCTACCAGGGCCACATCGTCGACCAGGGCCACCCTTCGAAGTTGCGTCATTCACAACATCCGGGTGTGAAGCTGTTCCTGCAGACGTGGTTCGGTAAGAACTGATGTTGGCCGGGCCGGACGATAAGGTGCGGGCGTCTTGAAGAAAGTCATCACCCCATTCCGCGTCGGGCTCCTGGTCATCGCGGCCGGCGCGATCCTCTTCTTCTTCCTGACCTTCGTGAAGAAGGGCGGCATGAAGGAAGACGAGGCGGTGACGCTGCACGCCTTCTTCCGCGACGCGTCGGGTCTGAACCAGCGCAGCCGCGTGCAGATCGCCGGCATCGGCGTGGGCGAGATCATCGACATTCAGCTCGCCGGCATGAAGGCGAAGGTGACGATGCGCATTCGCCGCGATCTGCACGTGCGCGAAGACGCGACCATCACCAAGCGCAGTGAGTCGCTGCTCGGCGACTACATGCTCGACCTGTCGCCAGGCACCGAGAACTTCCGCGAGCTGCAAGACGGCGAGGAGATCAAGCGGGTGCTCGACGCGCAGGGCATGGAGCAGCTGATGGGTTCCGTGCAGGGCATCACCGACGACGTGAAGGCGGTGACCAGCTCGCTGCGCACCGTGCTCGGCAATCAGCAGGGCGCCGGGAGCATGGAAGCGATCATCAAGAACCTCGTCGCGTTGACCGAGACGATGCAGAAGATGATCGCCGACAGCGCGCTCAAGCTCGACGCGATCATGGCCAACGTCGAAGCGGTCTCCGGCGACGTGCGGCGCATCACCGGCAACGAATCGGCGTCGATCGATCGCATCGTGAAGAACACCGAGCAGGTGACCAACGACGTTCGCGACGTGATGCAGTCGATCAAGAAGATCGTCGGCGAGAACGAAGGCCAGGTCGGTGAGGGCGTGCAGAGCCTCAAGGAGACCCTGTCCAAGCTCGACAAGTCGCTCGGCAACATCGAGAAGATCACCGACGACGTGAAGGCCGGGAAGGGTGCCGTCGGAGCGTTGGTCGCCAACGAGCGCCTCGGCCAGAAGCTGCAGGACACCATCGAAGACGTGTCTGACTTCGCGGGCCGCCTGACGTCGCTGGAAGTCGAGGTCGGCGTGAAGGCCGACTACCTCTTCAATCAAGGCAACGCGAAGACGTTCCTCCAGATCCGCCTCGTGCCGAAGCCTGACAAGTACTACCTGATCGAGGCCATCGACGACCCGCGCGGCCGCGTCGAGACGATCTACCTGCAGACCAACCCGCCCTCCGCTGGCGACCCGGTGGTCCAGAAGCAGACCGTCACCACCGAGGCGCTCAAGTTCAGCGCGCAGTTCGCGAAGCGCTATTCGTTCCTCACGCTGCGCTTCGGCATCATCGAGAGCACCGGCGGCCTCGGCATGGACTTCACGGTGCCCATTCGTTTCCCCTGGTACTCGCGCTGGCTCGAAGAGGCGCTGGTGCTGAAGGTCGACGCGTTCAACTTCTCGATCGAAGCCCTGCGTCTGCCGCGTCTGCGCGCCACGCTGCGCTTCACGCCGTTCGAGCACGTGTACGTGAACGCCGGGATGGACGACATCCTCAACGCGCCCAACCGCGACACGCTCACCAACCGCCTCATCAGCGGCCGCGACTTCTTCGTGGGCGCGGGCATCTACTTCACCGACGCCGACATCAAGTCGCTGCTGCCGGTGATTCCGACTCCGTGAGAGCGGCACTCGCACTCGCGGTGCTGCTCGCGGCGTGCGGGCCACCGTCGACGCCAGGGCCCGAACCCGTCGCCGACCCCAACGCCTACGCCAGCCCGCTCATGGGCACCGGCGGCTTCGCCTTCTTCCACGGCGCAGCCTTCGTCGGAGCGGCCGTCCCTCACGGCCTCGTGAAGCTCGGCCCCGACACGCGCGGCCAGCAGTACGGCGATCTCAACTTCATTCACTACTCCGGCTACTGGGCGGGCGACGACACGGTCACGGGCTTCTCGCACCTCCACATGCACGGCACCGGCGCGCGCGACTGGGGCACCATCATCGTGATGCCGGTGACGTCGACCGACCCGTCGGTGCTCACCAAGGACGGCTACCAGAGCAAGTTCAGCAAGCGCGGAGAGAAGGCCTCGCCCGGCTCGTATGAGGTGACCCTCGCGAAGTGGAACGTGAAGGCTGAACTCACCGCCAGCACGCACGCGGGCCACCACCGCTACACCTTCGCCGATGGTGTCGCCCCGCAGGTGGTGCTCGATCTCTCTCGCGGTTTGGGAAACACCGGTGTTTCTGAACAAACGTTGACCGAGGTCGACGCCACGACGCTGCGCGGCTCGATGCTGGTGAGCGGTCAGTTCAGCTCCGGCTTCGGAGGCAATCGGGTCTTCTTCGAAGTGCGCACCAATCGCGCGTATTCGGTGACGCAGCGCTCGGCCGATGGGCACGTGCTCGAGCTCGGCTTCGCGGCGGGTGAGCCCGTCGAGCTGCTGGTGGGCGTCTCGCTGGTCTCGCAAGCCGGAGCGACCGCCAATCTGAGCGCCGAGTTCGGCGACGGCTTCACGTTCGACGCACACCGTGACGCGGCGGCTCAGGCGTGGAGAACGCGGCTCTCGCGCGCCCGCGTCTTCGGTGGCAGCGAAGAAGATCGCGCGACGTTCTATTCGGCGCTGCGGCTCGCGTTCTTGATGCCCACCACCATCAGCGACGTCGACGGCGCGTACGTCTACGGCGGCGCTGCGGGCTCGGTCGGCGCAGGCGAGGTGATGCTGAGCGATTTCTCGCTGTGGGACACGTACCGCACGGTGCACCCGCTCTATTCGCTGCTCGCCGAAGACAGCGCGCGGTGGTCGGTGCAGTCGCTGTTGCGAATGTCGGGCGGAGGCCGCGGCTTGCCGCGCTGGCCGCAGGCGACAGGTGAAGCGGGGACGATGGTCGGTGCTCCGGCAGACATCGTGTTCGCCGACGCGGTGTTGCGCGGTGTGCCCGGCGTCGACGGTGAAGCGTTGTGGGCCGAAGCCTCGAGCGAAGCGATGGCGTCGCGCGGCTCACGCGCCGGCATGGGTCAGTACGCGACGCTGGGCTACGTGCCGCTCGAGGAATCGGGCCGCAGCGTAGGCATCACCGTCGAATACGCGCACGCCGACTTCGCGCTCGCCAACCTCGGCCGTGCGCTCGGTCACACCACGGAAGCGGCTGCGTTCGAGACGCGCTCGAAGGGCTGGCGAAAGTTGTTCGACCCGGCGAACAAGGTGCTGCGCCCGCGCACTGTCGCTGGAGTGCTCGACACCGCGCCGTACACGTTCGAAGGCTGGGACGGCTACGCCGAAGCGAACGCGACGCAGACGACGTACATGCCGACGTGGGATCTCGATGGCATGGACGCGCTCTTCGGCTCACGTGACGCGTTCCTCACGGAGTTCCAGAAGTTCTTCGACGAAGCGCCGGCCGAAAACGCCGCGGCCATCGCCAACACGACGTACGAGCTGCGCTGGTTGGAGCGATACCACTACTGGCCGAGCAACGAGCCCGACATCCACACGCCCTTCGTCTTCGCCATCGCGGGCCGGCCCGAGCTGGCAGCGAAGTGGGTCGACTGGGCGCGCGACACGTTCTTCTCCGCGCAGCCCGACGGAGTCCCCGGCAACGACGACGGCGGCACGCTCGGCAGTTGGTTCGTCTTCGCGGCGGCGGGGCTGTACCCGATTCCCGGAACCGATCAGTGGGTTCTCGGCTCGCCGATCTTCCCGAAGCTCGAGCTGACGCTCCCCGGCGGACACGTGCTCACCGTCGAGGCGAAGAACGTGTCAGCCGAGAACATCTACGTGCAGGGCGTGACGCTCGACGGCGTGAAGATCGATCGCGCGGTGTTGAATCACTCGCAGTTGGTCGGCGGGAGCAAGTTGAGCTTCGACATGGGAAGCGCGCCGTCGACCTGGGCTCACTGAACGCCGTACATCACGTCCCACGCGTCGCCGAAGCGGTAGCCACCGTCGGCGGCGCGAGGAGAGCCGCCGCCGGCCTGCGTCGACGAGTGCGACTGATCAGAATTGCCAGCGTCGATCGAAGTGAAGAGCCGATGGGAGTCGTTCCACTTCGGCGTCCCCAGTTCGATCTGCTGCGGAGTGCCCGGCAACATCATCGCGGTGAACGCGGCGAGATGCCCGGTGTGCTGCGTGTCGACCGAGTGCGTGAAGCCCCACATTTTTTCGCTCGCCGTCACTGAGGTCATCGTCAGCCACGCTTGATTGGTGTCGAGCGGTCCACTCAACATCACCGCGCGCTCGACGGGTCGAACCTTCGCGATGAGACCGGCGGTGCTCGCGCCGTGGCTGATGCCCGAGATGATGATGCGGTCCCACCGCGGTGCGCCGTTGACGAGGTAGTACTCCCAGCCGCCCTGCGGGTTGAGCGTCTGCAGCCTCCGCAACATGCGGATGATGCGCTCTTCGATCGAATCGGAGCGCGTGATGGTGATCACGCTCGTGCGATCCATTCCGTCGAAAGCTTCGAGTCGACACCCGCCGATGTCGTTGCCGCAATTCCCGACGCCGTAGTTCGAGTTGTAGCAAGGGCCGATCACGTGGAAGCCGCGGAACGCGAGGAAGTCCTCGTGCGCGACGGAGCCACAGGTCGTCGGTGCGCCCGCTCCGTGCAGATACACGACGAGAATTCCGCGAGGCGCAACGCGCGTGTCGAACGCTGCGACCTCGTTGCCCAACGCGGTGCCCGCATCGGGGTCAGCCGCGGCTGCCGTGAATTGGAATCGATAGATCTGCGGGTTGGTGCGATCGACGATCAGCACTCCGGAGTCGACGACGGTGGAGCCGGCATCGACGCCCGCGTCTGGCTGTCCTGCGTCGGGTTCGCCTGCGTCGGGTTCGCCTGCGTCGGTCGAGCCACCGCCACCGCCGCCCGTTGCGCTTCCACCACCGGTTGCAGCGGCGCCTCCACCTGCAGCGCCGCCGCCCGTTCCGGCGTCTTCATCGCTCGCAACGGGACCACAGCCGACGAGCACCACCATCACGATCAGAGCGACGCGCATGCGCCGCAGTATGACTTACAACGCGAGCTTCTCGCCGAACGCTTCCTGGTAGCGACGCGCGAAGTCGTCGACCGAATAGAAGTGCTCCTGGCAGCCCTTGAGCTCGATGGCGTACGTCGCGGCGAGCGCAGCGATGCGGCCGGTGACCGCGTGCGGCAGCTTGCGCGAGAGGCCGAGCGCCAGCGCGCCGAGGTACGCGTCGCCCGCGCCCGTGGGGTCGACGACCGCCTTCGGCTTCGCGACGGGAATCTCCACGACCGGCTTGCCCTTCTCGATGATGCGCGAGCCCTGCTCACCGCGCGTCATGATGGTGATGGGCGCCATGTCGAACAGCGCCTGCTCGGTGAGGCCCGTGGCGCGCGCCATCATGCCGAACTCGTAGTCGTTGCCGACGAACGCCGCGCACCCGTCCAGCCCCGCGAGGATCTGCGCCTTGTCGAGACGCGGCACCTGCTTGCCCGGATCGAAGATGTACGAGACGCCGGCCTTCTTGCACTCGGCGGTGTGCTTCGCCATCGACTCCGGGTCGGTCGGCGAGATGATCACCCAGTCGCCCTTCTCGAGACCGAGCGAGCCGAGCGTGACCTCTTTCGCGTGGCCGACGGCGCCCGGGTAGAAGGCGACGATCTGGTTGTTCACCTGATCGGTGTTGATGAAGCACGACGCGGTGAACTCGTTGGCCACCAGCTTGATGCCGCGCGTGTCGATGCCGCGGCCGTGCATGAAGTCACGGTACTCGTTGAAGTCCTGGCCGGCGGCGCTCACCACCGCGGTCTTCGCGCCGAGCAGCGAGAGGGTGAAGGCGATGTTGCCGGCGGTGCCTCCGCGCATCTTCTTCATCGAGTCGACGAGGAAGCTGACGGTCAGCATGTGGACCTTGTCCGGGAGGATGTGGTCCGAGAACTTCCCGGGGAAGTTCATGATGTAGTCGTAGGCGAGTGATCCGGTGACGATGATGCGCACGGCGGGTCCTTGGTGAGGAGTGAAGGGCCCGCCATATCTCACGCGCGCTCGCCGAGCACCATCCCGCGAGCGGCATAGGTGACGATCACGTCTGCGCCCGCCCGGCGGATCGAGAGCAGCGACTCGTCGACCGCGCGCTGGAAGTCCATCAGGCCCGCGTCGGCCGCGGCGCGCAGCATCATGTATTCACCGCTCACGTGGTACGCGAAGAGCGGCGCGTCACACGCCTCGCGCGCATCGCGGAGGAGATCGAGGTTGCTGAGCGCGGGCTTCACCAGCAACGCGTCTGCGCCTTCGTCGAGATCGCTGATCAACTCGCGGCGTGCCTCGCGGCGATTCGCGGCGCTCATCTGGTAGCTCTTGCGATCGCCGAAGTTGGGAGCGGAGTGCGCCGCCTCGCGGAACGGTCCGTAGAACGCGCTCGCCATCTTGATCGCGTAGCTCAAGATAGAGGTCTGCTGCAGACCGGCCTCGTCGAGCGCCGAGCGAATCGCCTTCACGCGGCCGTCCATCATGTCGCTCGGACACACGAAGTCGACGCCCCAGCCGGCGAGGTGCAACGCCATCTCGCTCAGCACGCGCACGCTCTCGTCGTTCAAGATGGTCTCGCCGCGAACGAGGCCGCAGTGGCCGTGCGTGGTGTACGCGCAAAGACAGACATCGGCGAAGAGCGGCAGGGTGGGCGCGGCCGATTTCGACTCGACGATCGCCTGGCGCAGCGGTTCGAGCTGATCTTCGAGGCCGTCACCGTCGTCACGTTTGTGATCGGGAACGCCGAAGAGCATCACGCCGCCGACGCCGCCGCGTGCAAGCGGGGCGATTTCCTCGCGCAGCATGTCGGGAGAGACCTGCCAGAGCCCGCTCCCGGCGCGTGTCTCGCGCTTGATGCCCTTGCCGGAGACCACGAAGTACGGCTGCACCAGCTGCCGCGGAGTCACTTCGTTCTCGGCGAACAGCGAGCGAATCGCGGGAGTCTGACGAAGACGGCGAAGGCGAAGGGGCGAGTTCATTTCAAGTCACCTCGAGGAGAGTGCTGCGGAGATCGCTGGTCGCGACGGCGGTGGGCCAATGCGAAGGGCGGGCTTCGTTCCACGCGCGCGCGGTCGACGTGCCGAAGCACACCGCGTGACGTGGCGCCGGGCTGTCGATGCGCGTGGCGAAGAAGTGCGTCACGGCTGACGGGCTGGCGAAGATCACCGACCACGGGCTGCGCGTGTGTTCGCGAATCGCGGCGCAGAGTTCTCGAGGGCGCGTGACGTCGTAGACGACAGCTCGATCGATCGGCGCGAGCGGCTCCAGCAACGCGAGGGCTTCGTTCTGCTCGGGCGACGTCGTTCCCGCGCGACTGGTGGGGTAGCGAATCCACGCCGGCGTTGGGTTGAGGAGCGGCCAGCGCCACACGATCTCGCGGGCGAGCGCGACCACTCCACCTTCTGCCGTGAGTGTCGCTTCGAGCCCGGCTTCTTCGAGTGCCTTCGTCGTCGCCGGGCGCAACGCGGCGAGCTGACGCGGCGCTTCGGTGCCGCTCGAGTGCCACGCGTGCACGGCGCGGCGGCTGGTGAAGACCATCAGCGCGCGTGCAGTGGAATCAGCCCACGGCCACGCGTGCCACTCGGTCTCGATGCACGGAACGGCAACGATCTCTGCCCCGCGCGAACGCAACACGTCTCGCTCGAGCGCGAGATCGTCGCCTTCTCGGGTGAGGAGCCATCGCGTCACGCCTCCACGTTGTCAGCCTCGAGGCCCGTTGATCGGGCCGCATGACGGAGTTGTGACAGTCGCGAACTGTCGGGTGCAGCCAACACCCGACATGACCGAGTTGTGACACTCACCGGCGCTCGCGCTGCGTTCATGCTGCTCGTGAATTCACGTGAACGCTTTCTCGCAGCGCTGAACGGTGGCTCCGTCGATCGCCCGCCCGTGTGGTTGATGCGTCAGGCCGGCCGATACCTTCCTGACTACCGCGAGGTGCGGAAGGGCGCGTCGTTCTGGGAGCTGTGTCACTCGCCCGAGCTGACGACGCGAGTCGCGTTCGAGCCCTTGCGTCGCTTCAAGCTCGACGCGGCGATCGTGTTCTCCGACATCCTCGTGGTGCCGCAGGCGCTCGGTCTCGGCGTGACGTTCGGCGCAGGAGAAGGTCCGCAGCTCGAGAAGAAGCTCGCCACCGCGGACGATTCTCGCGGCGTGGAAGGTCGCCGGCGCGGCCCAGCGGCTCGAGTTCGTTTCGGCGGCCGTGAAGCATCTCGTCGGCGCACTGAACGGCTCGCACGGCGTGATCGGCTTCGCGGGCGCTCCGTTCACCTTGCTCGCGTATTGCACCGCCGGCGGCGGGAGCGACGACTTCCTCGAGGCGCGCTCCATGTTGCACTCGCAGCCGGCACTCGCCGAGCGTGCTCTCGCGACGTTGGCTGACGTCACCGCGCAATATCTCGAGGCGCAGTTCGCTGCGGGCGCAGACGTGGTGCAGTTGTTCGACACCTGGGGCGGTCTGCTCGATCGCGGGACGTACGCGCGGTTTGCGCTGCCGGCAATTCGACGCATCACGGAGCCGCTGCGCGCGCGCGGGCACAAGGTGCTGCTCTTCGTGCGTGGTGGTGCGCATCTGCTGCCGGTGCTCGGCGAAGCGCACGTCGATGGCTTCGCGCTCGATTGGCGCGTCGATTGGAGAGAGGCGCGCGCGTTGTTCCCTCGGCACGTGCTGCAGGGAAATCTCGACCCGGCGTTGTTGCTCTCGAGCGCGGCGGCGGTTCGCGAGACCACCGGTCGCCTGGTCGACACCATGCGCGAGACCGATCGCGGTGTGCGGTGCATCGTGAATCTGGGTCACGGCATTCACAAGGAAACGCCCGTCGAGAACGTGGCGGCGCTGTGTGACGAGGTGGCCTCGCGTGCCTGAGACGATCGACACGCTGGTCGTCGGTGGTGGGTTGGCGGGCATCGCCGCTGCGCTCGAGCTTCGACGCGCGGGCGAGAAGGTGCTGCTCGTCGAGAAGAGTGCCCAGCTCGGAGGCAAGGCGGGCTCGGTGATGACTTCGGCTGGAGAATTTCCGACCGGGCCGACGAGCTTCAATGGGCGGCAGCCTGCGTTCTGGAAGCTGATCGAGTTGCTCGGTCTCGAAGACGAGGTCGTGCAACTGCACCCTCGCTCGTCTGAGCGGTTCATCGTGCGCGACGGTCGGCTGCGCGCGCTGCGGCCCAGTCCGCTGAGCGTGTTGACCACCGGCGCGCTGTCGCTCGGCGAGAAGCTGTCGTGCGCGCGGGAATTGTTCACGCCGGGTCGTGCTCCGGACGTCGACGAGTCACTCGAGGCGCTCCTCGTTCGGCGCTTCGGTCGATCGGCGGTCGATCACTTCTTCGCCGCGGTCTTCACCGGAATCTTCGCGGGCGATCTGAGCCGGCTCTCGGCGCGCACGTGCATGCCGATGCTGGTGGCCGCCGAGCGCGAACAGGGAAGTGTGATTCGCGGTGCCCTGCGTTCGATGAAGACGCAGACGCCAGGAACGCGCGCGGGTCTGTACACCTTCAAGCGCGGCTTTGGCGTGATCGGCGAACGCGCAGCCGCGGTGCTGCCGTGTCGCGTCGGAGTCGAAGTCGAGTCGCTCGCGCTCGCTCCGGCGGGCGTCGCGGCGATGATCGGCGGTCAGGTGGTGCGCGCGCGCCGCCTCGTGATGGCGACCGAAGCTGACGTCGCTTCACAGTTGCTGCCCGACGTTCGCGAGTTGCATGCGTTCGACTACGCGCCGATCACGCTCGTGCAGTGGGCGGAATCGACGCCGGGTGATTCGAAGGTTCCGCACGGGTTCGGGTGGCTGGCCGCTCCGATCGAGAAGCGCTTTGCACTCGGTACGTTGTTCGTCGGCGATCTGCGCGGGGAATCGCCGCGGCGGTTCTCGACGTTCATCGGCGGGGCGCTGCAGCCCGAGCGCGCCGCGCTCCCCCGTGAGGAATTGATCGCCGGCGTCGCCGAAGATCTGCGCGGGCTGACCGGCGGAAGTCTGGGCGAGGTCGTCAACGTGATCCGGTGGCGCAATGCCGTTTTCCAGCCCGCCGTCGGCCATGCGGACCAGGTGGCCGCTTTGCGTGCGGCGACGAGTCATCTCCCGGTGGCGTTCGTCGGGAGCTACCTCGGCGGCGCCGCGATGAAGGACGCGCTCGCGAGCGGCTTCGCGGTGCAGGAATCGCGCGGTGCCGTCGCAGCTCGGGAGGCGGCGTGAGCACTGCGCCGCTCGCGATCGTCGGAGCGTCGTGGCGCACGGCGAATACCTCGACGCGCGCGCTGCTCGCCACGCTCGCGAAGATCGCCGAGCCAATCCATTCGCTGCGTGAAGCCGGGTACGTCACCGGAGCGGCCTGCATCAGCACCTGTTCACGCACCGAGTGGGTGCTCACCTCGGCCCAGCCCGAGTGGGCCGCCTCGCTGCTTCGCGGAGCGATCGCTTCGCGGCTTCCCGAGTTGCCCAAAGATGCGGTGCAGACGCGTGCGGGCCCCGGAGCGATTCACTATTTGCTGCGAGTCGCTGCAGGTCTCGACTCGGTGGCGGAAGGTGAGGGTGCCGTCGGCCGTCAGGTGCTCGGCGCCTTCGAAGACGCGCGTCGTGATCGCTCGAGCGATCGGTTGCTCAATCGAGTCGGCCGTCACGTCGAGCGCTTGATTCACGGGCGTCGCCTCGCTTTGCCCGCGGCTCGGAGTCTCGGCGTGCAGGCCCTGGTGCGTGAGGCGCTGCGCGAAGCGGCTCCTCTGCGCGTGGCGATTCTCGGTCGCGGCGAATTCGGTCTGGCGATGGAGCGCAGCCTGCGCGCGATCGCCGATTGGCAGCTCACCACCTGGTCGCGCGGCACGCTCGACGCGCTGCACAGCTCTCTCTCGTCTCACGATGCGCTGGTGATCTGCACTGGCGGACCTGCTCCGTGGCTGACGCTGCCGAAGCACGCGCGTGGCGCGTTGTGCGTCGACGCCGGCTCTCCGCCGCAGCTCAAGGAAGCGGGCCCCGGGTGGCGCGTGATGGGGCTCGACGCGCTGCTTGCTCGCCCCGATCTGCAGCTCGCCGACGACGAGCGTGCGCGCCTCGAGGCGCTGGTCGACGCATCGTCCGCGTCGCTGCTCGCCGACCTGCAGGCCCCGGCGCCTTCCGGAACGCTCGCGGCGATCGACGCCGAACGAGCGGCGTTCCTCAATGATCAGCTCCCAGCGTTGCTCGGGAATCTCTCGCCGAAGGACGCGCGCCGGGTTCGACAGGCCGTGAGCGCCTTCACGCATCGACTCATCCTCAAGACGCGGGTGGCTTCATGAAACGGCAGTTCACCGTTGGAACGCGCGGTTCGGCGTTGGCGCTCTGGCAGACGCGGCACGTGACCTCGTTGCTCGGCGACGCCGCTTCGGTCACCGAGCGCATCATCACCACGCAGGGCGACACCAATCTCTCCGACAAGCTCGTCGGCAAGCTCGAGAAGGGCTTCTTCACGCAGGAACTCGAGACGGCGCTGCACGCGCGGGAGATCGACTGGGCGGTGCATTCGCTCAAGGATCTCCCGACGCGCATGCCGGAGGGGCTGGTGCTCGGAGCGGTGCTCGAGCGCGCGCCCGCAGCCGATCTGCTGCTGATGCGCGCGGAGTTCGTCGACGAAGCGAAGGTGCTGCCGGTGAAGCACGGAGCGCGGATCGGCACGTGCTCGCTGCGCCGTGAGGCGATGTTGAAGCACTTCGCTCCGGGCGCGGTGCCGGCTCCGCTGCGCGGCAACGTTCCGACGCGCGTGAACAAGCTGCGCGAAGGCCAGTACGACGGAATCGTTCTCGCGGAAGCGGGCGTGATGCGACTCGGGTTGCCGCTCGACGGCCTGGTGATCTTCCGGCTCAACCCCGCGCGATGGCAGTGCGCTCCGGGGCAGGGCGCGGTCGCGGTGCAGTGCCGCGTCGACGATGACGAAGTGCGCGAGTTGCTCGGCAAGCTCGAACACGCGCCGACCGCGCGCGCCACCGGCCTCGAGCGTGCGTTCCTTCGCCAACTCGAAGGCGGCTGCACCACGCCGTTCGGCTGCTTCATCGACGGCGAGCGTGCGTCACTGGGCCTCGCCACCGAGCAGGGCTGGGCGCGGAAGATCGTCTCCGTGCCGGCGACTCCGAGCGTGGAGTGGATCACCGCGACGCTCGACTCTCTTTCCACGCATCACGAGGAGGAATCCCATGAGTGGCTCACCCGGCGCGTCTGAGCGCCTCTTTTCGCGCGCGCGCACGTTGATGCCCGGTGGCGTTTCGAGCCCGGTGCGCGCGTTCGGCAGCGTCGGAGGCACTCCGCGCTACATGACTCGCGGCGAAGGCAGCGCGGTGTTCGACGAAGACGGGCGTCGCTACGTCGACTTCTGCATGGCGTGGGGCCCGCTGATCCTCGGTCACGCCAACGCGGCCGTCGTCGAGGCGGTGCAGCGCACGGCGGTCGACGGGCTCGCCTTCGGAACCTGCCATCGCAACGAAGTCGCGCTCGCTGAACTGGTACTCGAGGCGTTCAAACCGGCGGACCGGGTGCGCTTCGTGGTGAGCGGTACCGAAGCGGTGCTCACCGCGATTCGTCTCGCGCGTGCTCACACCTCGCGGCGGCTGCTGCTCAAGTTCAGCGGCTGCTACCACGGGCACGCTGACTCGATGCTCGTGAAGGCCGGCAGCGGAGTCGCGACGCTCGGGCTCGCCGAGAGCGAAGGCGTCACCGTCGCGCAAGACACGCTCGTCGCGCCGCTCGGAGACATCGAGGCGCTCGAGGCGATCTTCCGTCAGTACGGCTCGCAGATCGCCGCGGCGCTGATCGAACCGCTGCCCGCGAACAACGGCCTGCTGATTCAGGAACGCCGATTTCTCGAGCGACTGCGGACCATCACGCGTGAGCACGGCGCGCTGTTGGTGTTCGACGAGGTGATCAGTGGCTTTCGCTTCGGCTTCCACGGTTTCGTGAAGAACGAGATCGAGCCTGATCTCACCACGCTCGGAAAGATCGTCGGCGGCGGTCTGCCCGTCGGAGCGATCGTCGCGCGCGGAGAGATCCTCGATCGCCTCGCGCCGCTCGGAAAGACGTACCAGGCGGGCACCATGGCCGGAAATCCGGTCGCGCTCGCAGCGGGTATCGCGACGCTCACGCAGCTGCGCACTGGCGAGCCGTACTCGAAGTTGGACGTGCTCGGCCGCACGCTCGACGAGCGGTTCGCCGCGAGCGGGAAGAAGAACCTGCGACTGCTGCGCGTGGGGAGCCTCTTCTGGCCCTACTACGACCCGACCGGCCCGATTCCGACGCAGGCCGAGCGCATCAGCCCTGACGCGGTCGCGCAGTTCAAGAGTCGGTACACGCGGTGGCTCGACCTCGGCATCTACCTGCCGCCCTCGGCGTACGAGGTCGGGTTCCTGTCCAGCGCACACACCACGGAGGACATCGAGCGTCTCGTCTCCGCGCTCTGATACGCCGTCGTCATGAACCGCGCCCGCGCCTGGCTCACCAGCAACTACGACGTGATCCTCTTCGCCGCTGCTTTGGCGAGCGTGGGGCCGCTCATGGTGTGGTGGTCGATTCTCGTGCGGCGAAACATCCTGCACACCGATCAGTTGTTGCGATCGCAGATCGAGACGGCGTTCGACGGTGAGCAGCGGCTCGAGCGAATCGCGGCGCTCGATCTGACGACGAACCGACAGCTGTTCATGATCGGTGGCGAATCGGCGCTCGCGGGTTTCTTGATCGTGGTGCTTGCCGTCGCGCTGTTTGCCGTCGCTCGTCACCGTCGGCGCGAGACGCAGCGGCTGCAGTCGATGCTTCAGCTGACGACACATCAGTTGAAGACTCCGCTCGCGGGTGTGCGCGCGTTGCTGCAGTCGCTCGGCAACGGGAGCATTCCCGCCGACGCGCACGCGAAGTTCATCACGCAGGGTGTGGCGGAATGCGATCGGCTCGAACATCTCGTCGAGACCACGCTCGCGTATCAACGCACCGTCGCGCGGCAGGGCGGGAAGTTGGAGCCGGTCTCGACGCGCACGCTGGTGAGCGAGATCCTCGAGCATCGCCGCGCGAGTTTTCCCGACGATGAAGTGAAGTGGACTCCGCGCGATGGGACGCAGGTGATCTGCGATCGCGATGCGGTGCGCGTCGTGCTCGAGAACCTGCTCGACAACGCGCGGAAGTACGGCGGAGGGAAGGTCGAGGTCGCTGAAGACGCGCGAAACGCGAAGTGGCGCCTCGAGATTCGTGACCGCGGGCAGGGGTTCGAGGCGCGCGATGCCGAGCGGCTGTTCGAGCCGTTCGAGCGCGGCGGTGCGCATCACGGTGTCGCGCACGGCAGTGGCCTTGGGCTCTACATCTCGCGGCAGTTGGCGCGACGCATGCGCGGGGAATTGACGGCGACCAGTGATGGTCCGGGGAAGGGTGCGACGTTCGCGCTCGAGCTGGAGGTGGCCCGTGGCTGAGCACGTCCTGGTCATCGAAGACGAGGCGCTCGTTCGAGACCTCGTCGTGCTCAATCTCAAGCACGCTGGGTACAGCGTGACGTCCGAGAGCACGTTCGCAACGGGAGCGAAGGCACTCGCCCAGCCCGACATCCAACTCGCAATCGTCGACGTGATGCTCCCGGGCGGCGAAGGCTTTCAGCTCGTTCGCGATGCGCGCGACGCCGGTGTGCGCTGCCCGATCTTGATGCTCACCGCCCGCAGCGAAGTCACTGCCCGCGTGCGTGGCCTCGATTGCGGCGCCGACGACTACCTCACCAAACCCTTCGACGTCGCCGAGCTGCTCGCACGAGTCAGATCCCTGCTGCGCCGTGCGAGTGGAACCGTCGCAGCTCCGGCGAACGCGCTGCAGCTGGGCTCGTTCTCGGTCCGCTTCGACACCGGCCGCGCGCAGACCACCGAGGGCGAAGTCACGCTCTCCGACAAGGAACTCCGCTTGATGGAGCTCTTCTCGCGCAACGTCGATCGCGTCCTCTCCCGCGCCGACATTCTCGAAGAGGTGTGGGGCATGGACGCGTTCCCCACCGATCGCACCATCGACAACTTCATCGTTCGACTGCGCCGGCTGTTCGAACCCAACCCCGAAGCGCCCACGCACTTCGTCACCGTGCGCGGGCGTGGCTACCTGTTCCGCCCATGAATGCTCCTGCGCTGACCGCCGCCGCTCTCGAAGTGTCTGCTCCGAAGCACGGAGTGGTGTTGGTCAACGTGGGAACTCCAGACGCGCCGACGGTGCCCGCGGTGCGGAAGTACCTCGCCGAATTCCTGTCTGATCCTCGCGTGGTCGATCTGCCCGCGCCCGCGCGTTGGGCGTTGCTGCGCTTCGTGATCCTTCCGTTCCGCCCGAAGAAGAGCGCGCACGCGTATCAGCAGATCTGGACCGATGACGGCTCGCCACTGCTTCTCAATGCGCACGCGCAGGCCGAGTCGCTCGCGCGCGAGCTGCCCGAAAGCGAAGTGCTGGTGGCGATGCGCTACGGCTCTCCGTCGATCGCAGACGCCGTCGCCGAGCTGAAGCGGCGTGGAATCAGCGATGTCACCGTCGTGCCGATGTACCCGCAGTACGCGCTCGCCTCGACGCTGAGCGCGACGGAGAAGTGGAAAGCAGAGAGCGCGGGCCTGTCGACCACCGTGCTGCCCGAGTTCTTCGACGACCCCGGGTTCATCGAAGCGTCGGCCGACAAGGTGCGCGAGACGGTGAAGCAGTGCAACGCCGACTACGTGCTGTTCAGCTACCACGGCCTTCCGGTGCATCAGCACGCGAGCGTGTGCAGGGCAGGGTGCGTGCGTTCGAAAGATCCGTGCGCGACGCCGCTGCAGCCGTCGAGCGCGCACTGCTACCGCGGGCAGTGTCACGCCACGACGGCGGCGATCGTGCGCACCCTCGGCGTGACCGCGTATTCCACGTCGTTCCAATCGCGCCTCAAGGGTCGCAAGTGGATCTCTCCGTACACCGACGAGGTGATCGTCGAGCTCGCGCGCAAAGGCGTGAAGCGTCTCGCCATCGCCTGCCCGTCGTTCGTCGCTGACTGCCTCGAGACGCTGGAGGAGATCGGCGTGCGCGCCCGCGCTGCGTTTCTCGAGGCGGGCGGCGAATCACTCACGCTCGTGCCCGCGGTGAACGACTCGCCGCGCTTCATCCGTTCGCTCGCTGATCGAATTCGAGGTGCCCGATGAGTTCCACGTTGCTCGCGAAGTACGACGTTCCCGGGCCGCGCTACACGAGCTACCCGACGGTGCCGTACTGGGGCGCCGCTCCGACGCAGGAAGAGTGGTTCACGCACCTCGCGCGCGCGATCGCGTCGAACCCCACCGGCGCCGGAGCGCTCTACGTGCACGTGCCGTTCTGCCGCTCGCTCTGTCACTACTGCGGCTGCAACACGGTCATCACGCGCGATCTGAGCGTGAGCGACCCCTACGTCGAGAACGTGCTCGCGGAGTGGAAGCTCTACGTCGCGCGCCTCGGGCCGCGCATTCGTCTCGCGGAGATCCACGTGGGCGGCGGCACGCCGACCTTCCTCACCGCCGCGCAGCTGCAGCGCATGGTGAGCGGCATTCTCGAGCACGTCGACCTCGCGCCCGGCGCTGAGCTCGGGTTCGAGGCCGACCCACGCGTGACCTCGCGCGAGCAACTCGAGGTGCTCGCCAAGCTCGGCTTCAAGCGGCTGTCGCTCGGAATTCAGGACTTCGACCCCACGGTCCAGCACGCCGTGAATCGCACGCAGAGCGTGGAAGAGGTGAGGGCGGTGACCGAAGCCGCGCGCGAGCTCGGGTACGACTCGATCAACTTCGATTCTGATCTACGGACTCCCGAAGCAGACCGCGGTGAGCATCGAACGCACGGTGAAGGAAGTGCGCGCGCTCGCACCCGATCGGCTCGCCTTCTACGGCTACGCGCACGTCCCGTGGATGAAGACGTTCCAACGCAAGTTCGACGACGCCGACGTGCCGGGCGGCGCCGAGAAGCGCGGGCTGTACGAGCTGGGGCGCGGGCTGTTGCTCGAAGCCGGCTACAAGGAAATCGGTCTCGATCACTTCGCGCTGCCGACCGACGGGTTGTGGCGCGCGTTTTCGCAGAAGCGCATGCACCGCAACTTCATGGGCTACACCGAGCACGAGACGATGCCGCTGTTCGCGCTCGGCGTTTCGGCGATCGGCGACACGTGGACGGCGTACGCGCAGAACGAGAAGGCCGTCGCTCCGTGGGCAGAGGCGATCTCGAAGGGGCAGTTGCCGATCCTGAAGGGTCATGTGCTCGACACCGAAGATCTCGAGCTGCGCCGGCACATTCTCGACGTGATGACGCGCTTCGAGACGAAGTGGGCGCCGGGCACGCTCGCCAACGTGAGCACTCGCTTGCAGGAACTCGCGCGCGACGGGCTGATCGAACTTGGCAGCAACTCGGTCACCGTGAGCGATGCCGGCAAGGCCTTCGTTCGCAACGTATGCATGGCCTTCGACGAGCGGCTCGCGCGCAAGGCTCCCGACAAGCCGCTCTTCAGTCGCACGGTGTGAACCACTACCGTTGAGAAGTGATCGCGCTCCTGACGGCAGCAGTGCTCGCTCAAACGCCGTGCACGCTGCGGGGTGACGGCCGAGATCTCCCGGCCGGCGCGTTCTTCGTGAAGGGCACGCGCGTTGGCACCCCGGCTCCGTTCGCGTTTCACCACGACCTGGCGATCAAACTCACCGCTCCGAAGTGGGCAGTCAGCATCAGCAACAGCAACCTGAAGCTCGAGCTCGAGCTCGCTGCCGACGAGCCGCTGCAGACGCAGGCGACGCGGCCGGTGCGTTTCGGGGTCTTCACGTTGAACCGCGGCGAGCCGCTGCTCGTGTTCGGCGCCGATCGCGATCAGCTCAAGGTCGGCATCGACGATCCACCGCGGCTCAAGCCGAATACGCCGTTGCGTACCACTTCGCCCTGCAAGGTCGCGTCGCTCACGCCGATGGAAGAAGGCAGCACGCCCAAAGACGAGCCGGCCGGGCCGACGGTGATCATCGCGCGCGGAGAAGTGCCGATCTCGGCGACGCCGCGCGGTGAGCCCGTCGGCAACCTGATCGTCGGCGACGACGAGCTCGGCAAGATGGTCGACGTGCGCGGTGAAGCGGCGCTCTTGTTCTGGGCCGCCACCGACGGAGTGATCGAAGGCTGGGTGCCCGCCCGCGCGCTCTCGATCGTCCCGGTGAACTACGGCGCGGGAACCGGAATGCTCCCCGGCAAGCAGAGCTACATCATCAACGTGAGCGACGCGTCTTCCGTTCGCTGCCCGACCGACGTGGCGCTCTTCGCCTTGAAGGACGCGACGCGCACACCGATCGGTCTCGTGCGCGCAGGTACCCCGATGCACGCCCTTCGAAAGGACGACACGAACGTGATTCCCGACCTCGTGCTCGACGGCGTGCTGCTCGACGAAGGAGTCGAGCTCGCCATCGACGCGAAGCTCTTTTCGAACTGCGCGAAACTCAGCCCTTGAACTGCGACTTGATCAGATCGCGGTTGAACTCGGCGATGACGCGCACCGGAATCTCCTTGGGGCACACCGCTTCGCACTGAGACAGGTTGCTGCAGTTGCCGAAACCCTCGGCGTCCATCTGCATGGCCATGTTCTTCACGCGATCGAGCTGCTCGGGCTGACCCTGGGGCAGGTGACCGAGGTGAGACGCCTTCGCCGCGACGAACAGCATCGCCGACGCGTTCTTGCAGGCCGCCACGCACGCACCGCAGCCGATGCACTGCGCCGCGTCCATCGCGAGGTCCGCTTCCTTCTTCGGAATCGGCAGCGCGTTCGCGTCAGGAGCACCACCCGTGTTCACTGACACGTACCCGCCGCTGGCGATGATGCGATCGAACGACGAGCGATCGACGACCAGGTCGCGCAGCACGGGGAACGCCTTCGCGCGCCACGGCTCGACGTAGATCTCGTCGCCGTCCTTGAAGTGGCGCATGTGCAGCTGACACGTCGTCACGCCGCGGTGCCCACCGTGCGGAATGCCGTTGATCACCATCGAGCACATGCCGCAGATGCCTTCGCGGCAGTCGTGATCGAACGCGACCGGCTCCTCGCCCTTGTGCTGAATCTGCTCGTTGAGCGTGTCCATCATCTCGAGGAACGACATGTGCTCGGACACGTTCTCGACGACGTAGGTCTTCATCGCGCCCGCGGCACCCTTGTTCGCCTGGCGCCACACGTGGATGGTCAGCTTCATCAACTTCCCGCTCATTTGTAGCTCCGCACAGAGGGCTTGAACGATTCGAACACCAGCGGCTCGACGTGGCGCTCGGCCTTCTGGCCCTCGCCTTTCCACTCCCACACCGCGGCGTGCATGAACTTGCTGTCGTCGCGCTTGGCCTCGCCTTCGTCGTCGTGCTCCTCGCGGTAGTGACCGCCGCACGACTCGTCACGCGTCAGCGCGTCGAGCGCGAGCACTTCAGCGAACTCGAGGAAGTCGGCGCAGCGGCCAGCCTGCTCGAGTGCCACGTTCAGCGAATCAGCAGAGCCGGGCACGTTCACGTTGCGCCAGAACTCCTCGCGCAGCGCGGGGATCTCCTGGAGCAGTTCCTTGAGGCCCTTCTCGTTGCGGGCCATGCCGCACTTGTTCCACATCATCGCGCCGAGCTGACGGTGGAACGAATCGACCGTGCGCTTGCCCTTGATCGACAGGAACTTCGCCATGCGCGCGTTGCAGTCGGTGATGGCCTGCTTGAACTCGGGCAAGTCGGTCGTGACCGGCGCCTGCTTGGCCGTCGCGAGGTACGCACCGATGGTGTACGGGATCACGAAGTACCCGTCGGCCAGACCCTGCATGAGCGCCGAAGCGCCGAGCCGGTTCGCGCCGTGGTCCGAGAAGTTCGCCTCGCCGAGCACGTGCAGGCCGGGGAGGTTGCTCATCAGGTTGTAGTCAACCCACAGCCCACCCATCGTGTAGTGGACTGCGGGGTAGATGCGCATGGGCACGGAGTACGGGTCTTCGCCCGTGATCGTCGTGTACATGTCGAACAGGTTTCCGTAGCGCTCGCTGATGGTCTTCTTGCCGAGGCGCTTGATGGAATCGCTGAAGTCGAGGAACACGCCGCGACCGCCGGGGCCGATACCGCGCCCCTCGTCGCACACCTGCTTCGCAGCGCGCGAAGCAATGTCACGAGGCGCGAGGTTGCCGAAGCTGGGGTACTTGCGCTCGAGGTAGTAGTCGCGCTCGCCGTCGGGAATCTGATCGGGTGAGCGGTTGTCTCCCTGCTTTTTCGGCACCCACACGCGGCCGTCGTTGCGCAGCGACTCGCTCATCAGCGTGAGCTTGCTCTGGTAGTCGCCTGCCTGCGGAATGCAGGTCGGGTGAATCTGCGTGTAGCAGGGGTTCGCGAAGCCGGCGCCCTTGCGCGCCGCGCGCCACGTCGCGGTGACGTTGCAGCCCTTGGCGTTGGTCGAGAGATAGAAGACGTTGCCGTAGCCGCCCGTCGCGAGCACCACCGCGTCGGCCGCCCACGCTTCGACTTTTCCGCTCACCATGTCGCGCGTGATGATGCCGCGCGCGTGGCCGTTGACGACCACCAGGTCGAGCATCTCGTGACGCGCGTGCATCTTCACCGCGCCGGCGTGCACCTGCTTCTCGAGCGCCTGATACGCGCCGATGAGCAGCTGCTGGCCCGTCTGACCGCGCGCGTAGAAGGTGCGCGAGACCTGCGCGCCACCGAACGAACGGTTCGAGAGGTGACCGCCGTACTCACGCGCGAACGGCACACCCTGCGCGACGCACTGGTCGATGATGTTCACCGACACTTCCGCGAGCCGGTACACGTTCGCTTCGCGCGCACGGAAGTCTCCGCCCTTCACCGTGTCGTACGCGAGGCGGCGAATCGAGTCGCCGTCGTTCTGGTAGTTCTTCGCGGCGTTGATGCCACCCTGCGCGGCGATGGAATGCGCGCGGCGCGGCGAGTCCTGAAAACAGAACGCGTCGACCTGGTAGCCCAGCTCGCTCAACGTCGCCGCGGCGCTCGAGCCGGCGAGGCCCGTGCCGACGACGATGATCTTGAACTTGCGCTTGTTGGCCGGGTTGATGAGCGGCAGGGCCAACTTGTGCTTGCGCCACTTGTCTTCGATGGCGCCTTCCGGAATCCGTGACTCGAGCTTCATGGCTTGATGAACCCCAACAGCACCGCGAGAGGAATCGACGCGAACGCCGCGCACAGGCCGTAGCCGACGATCAGCGCTCCGTTCTTCAAGAAGGGCGTCCACTTCGCGCCCCACAGACCGAGGTGCTGGAAGAGGCTGTAGATGCCGTGCGAGAGGTGCGCGGCGAGCAGCACTTGCGCCACCACGTAGAGCAGCGCGATCAGCGGCTGCTGAAAGCCCATCACCAGCATGGTGTACGCGTCGTAGCTGCCGTTGGGGAGCATCGACGTCGGCTGCGGGCCGGTGAGGTGCCAGGTGAAGTGCGCGAGGTGGTAGCCGAAGTACGCGAGCACCAGCAGGCCGGTGAGCACCATCGACTTGCTCGCCATGGTGGCCTTCGCGCGCGACTCGAACGCGTAGGCCACCGGGCGCGCTTCACGGTTCTTCCGCGCGGTGTTGATCGCCGTGAGGATGTGGAGCGGGAAGCCGATCAACAGCGCGATGCGCACGCCCCACAGCAGCGGCGGGTTGCCCTTCAGCGCCTCTGCGTAGTGGTTGAACGTTTCCTTGCCGGCGAACGCGGTGAGGTTGCCCGCGAGATGCGCGATGACGAACAGCCACAGGCCGAGGCCGGTGAGCGCCATCACGATCTTCGAGCCCACCGAGCTCGTCGCGAACTTCATGAGCGAGCCGATCAGGGTGTCCCCCGTCGATTCGCGTTTCAGCTCCAATGCTTCAGCCATCGCTCGTCCTCGTGCGAAGTGGGGAGTGAGAGTGCCCGTCGAGACATTTAGACGCCGAATCCCGTCGGGGCCACGACGGCGTTTGCCGCCCCGACCGTGATCCCTCAAGGAAAATCGTGAGAGCTGAAAGGAATCGTGATGCGAGTCAGCGCGTCTTCGGGCGTGAGAAGACGTTGACGACGGAGCCATCAGGACCTCTCACCAGCAGCGAACGATTGCCCCACGGCATGGTGGTGGGGGCCATGCCCACGTCGAGCTTCGCGGCGGTCGCGCGGGTGTGCACCGCGTCGACGTCGTCGACCTCGAACTCGATGATCGCTGAGCGGTTGGAGTCGGCGATCGCAAGCCCGGCGTTGAACTGCTTCACCATGCGCTCGGTGCTGAGGGCGAGGGTGCCGCCGGTGGTGTGGAACTCGGCGAAGTCGGGCGAGCGCCGCACGGGCTCGAGCCCGGTGAGGGTGGCGTAGAAGGTGATGAGGCGTTCCAGGTCGGTGGTGACGAGGCGGATCGAGGCGAGCTTCATGGCGGAGTGCTCCTTGGGTTGAACGGGTCGGACTGCGATTGACGGTGTCGCAGGCATTGAGGACAGTTTCGGTCCTCAATGGTTCAGGCCTCGGCGCGGCTCCTCAAGTTGCTCACCTTGTTGCAGGCACGCTCGACCTGGGCAGGCCCTGAGCTCGCGTCTCGGCTCGAGATCACGCACCGTACCCTGCGACGCGACATCGAGCGGCTGCGCACCCTCGGCTACCCGATTCTCGGAGAGACCGGAGTCGGTGGTGGCTACCGCCTGGGCACGGGCGCTTCGCTCCCGCCGCTCTCGCTCGATGACGACGAGGCGATCGCGGTCTTCGTCGGTCTGCACACCGCCGCGGGTACGGGCGTGACGGGCGCGAACACTTCGGCCACGCGCGCGCTGTCGAAGCTCGAGCACGTCTTGCCGCTGCGCCTCAAGAAGCAGCTCAAGACGCTGAAGAGTTCGGTGCTCTCGCTGGCCGATCGCGCTCCGGGGTTGTCGCTGGCAAACGTCTCGGCGCTCGCCACCGCTTGCAGCGAGCGCATCGCCACACGCTTGACGTACACCGCGCGAGATCGAGCCCGCTCGGAGCGCACGGTCGAGCCGCATCAGGTCGTGCGGGTCGGGCTGCTCTGGTACCTCGTCGCCTGGGAAGCGCAGAAGAACGAGTGGCGCACCTTCCGCCTCGATCGCATCGCGCGCCTCGAGCTTTTGGAAAGTGAGCACTTCAAGCCGCGCTCGCCACCCGGAGGCGATCTCGCCGAGTTCGTGACGCGCTCGCTGTCGACCACGCTCCACGCCTGTCGCGCGAAGGTCTTGCTGCTCGCTCCGTTGGAAGTGGTGCGCCCGAGAATCGGCCCGCAGGACGGCGTCTTCCGCCGGGCCTCACGCAAAACCTGCACGATGGAGCTCGGTGCACCCACGCTCGACGTGCTGACCGCGCGAATTCTCTGGCTCGGCGTGGACTTCAAGGTGCTCGAGCCGGCGTCCTTTCGTGAACATCTGAAACGTGTCGCCAGGCGCGTCTCGAATGCGAGTAGCGGGCAGGCGCCAAGGAGAATAGGGAACAGAGAACGGTGACCAACGCGCTGTCAGCCCACGCCCCCTCGAAGGGCATGCTCAAGCTGTGGTTCAGCGCGCTCCTCGTGTTGGGCGCGATGTTGCCGGGCACCATCGTCATTCCCGTCGTTCGCACCTTCGTCACCGCGCACTGGCCGGGCGAAGAGTGGCTGATGCACGCGTTCCTGGCGGTGAACCTGCTCGGCGCAGTCGTCGGTGGGCCGCTGCTCGCCGTGCGCGCCGAGCGCCTCGGCATTCGCCGCGTGATGGCCGGCGTGAGCGCGATGCTCGACGGCGCGCTGTTGCTGTCGGTGACGTTCGCTCCGCCGATCTGGTTGCTGCTCGCGCTGCGCTTCCTGCAGGGCGCGGTCTACATCGCGGCGGTCTCGATCTTGATGGGCACCATTCGCCGGCAGTCGGCGTCGAACGCGGCGATGGGCGTGGTGGGGTGCGCGGTGGTGTTGTCGATTCTGATCGGCATTCCGCTCGGCGCGATTCTCTCGAAGACCGATCCCGGGCTCCCACTGCTGGTCGGCGGCGTGATCGGCATGCTCACCGGCCTCATCGCGCTCTTCGTGTTGCCGAAGACCACCGACGCCGAGCAGTCGCGCGTGACGTTCAAGGCGCTGGTGTTCGACGCGCCCGCGTTGCGCGCGCCGACGCTGGTCGTGGCGCTCGAGCGTTTTGCCGTGGGCGCGTTCATCGTGCCGCTGCAGCTCTACGGCCACCACGTGCTCGGCGTGAAGGACTCGCAGGTCAACGGCTGGTTCTCGGCCTTCCTGATGATCTTCGCGCTCGCGACGTGGCCCATGGCGCGGCTCGGTGATCGCGTCGACCGGTGGAAGCTGATCGCCGCTGGAGCGCTGATCTACGCCGCGACCTATGCAGTGCTGGGCTTCGTGCCCGTGCAGTCGATCGTGATCGTCGTCGGCGTGGCCGGTCTCGCCAGCGCTGCGATCTACGGCCCGTCACTGGGCCTCGCGGCGCAGGCGGTGCCCGACAACGCGCGCGCGTCGGCGATGGCCGTGCTCAACGCCGCTGGCACGCTGGGCATGTTCCTCGGCTCGACGCTTGCCGGTGCGCTCAGCTCGGCGCTGCTCTCGAGTGGAATGGACCGCGCCCGCGCGTACCCGATCGTCTTCCTGGTCGCAGGAGCGGTGCAGCTGGTCAGCGTCGCCGTCGCGTTGCTCGCCCCCGGTGCAGTCGCGCGCCAGCCGTCCACCAACGCGTGACTCAAGCCCAACGACACGAAGGGCTCCCGCTGCTCGCGCTGGAGTTCGTCGTCTTTCCGCTCACGGCGCTCGAGTTGACCCTCGAGGGGCGCCACGCGCGCTCGGCGGCCGCGGCGCTCGCGGCGAACGGCATGGCCTTCGTCGTTTTTTCGAGCGCGGCGCTGGCCGTGCACACCGTCGAAGGTCGGCTGGGCACCCTGGTGTCGATCACCGCGGCGCCGGGCGACGTTCCGCAAGGTGCGCTGCGCGTGCGAATCAACTCGCTCAACCGCGGCCGGGTGACCGAGATCTCTTCCCTGTCGCCCGACGTGCGCTGCACCGTGCAGAGCGAGCCGGAGACCCCGAGCGACCTCGAGCCGTTCCGCGCCGCGCTGCTCGAACGCGCCGCGAAACGGTTTCCCGATCGCATCGGTTACCTGCGACTGCTCACCGACGCCGAGGCGACGCTGAACACCGTCACGTCCTGGCTCGGCTTCTCCGGAGACGAACAGTATGCGCTGCTCGGGTTGCCGCTGCGCGATCGCGCGTCGTCGGTGCTGGGCGCGGAGTGGGGCAGCGCGACGGGGCAGGCGATGTCGTTCAGGTTTCGCCTGCTCGCCGCGAAGCACTGGCTCCTCAACCCGGCGCGTTGGTGGCTGTGGACCGTGTTCTCGATCTCGCTCGCCATCGGGCTGCTGATCGCGTTGTGGAACTCGCTCGACTGAGAGAGCTCAGTGCTTCGTCTGGGCGAGGTGCTCGATGATGCGCCGCTTGGCGCGTTCGAGCGCTTCTTCGGTCTGCCGCTGCAAGACCTCGAGCGGCTGCGGCTTGGAGATCACCATGGTGTCGCCCGCCACGTTCGCGCGACGCGCTTCGTTCGCGAACGCCGTGAAGATCAAGAACGGGCAGGTGATGCCGTTGGCGCGAGACCAGTTCGCGACCTCGACGCCGGTGGCTCCGGGCATGTCGTTGTCGGTGACGACCACGTCGGGCAGCTCGCCTGCCACGCCGCGCCCGACCACGAACTCCAGATAGTCGAACAGCTCGGTGCCGTCTTCCATCGGCAGCACACGCCGATCGTCATTCGCGAGCGCGATGGTGAGAATCTCGCGGAGATCGTCGTCGTCTTCTGCCACCACTACGAGTCGTTGAGCGTCCATGGCGCCCGACCAGTGCATCGTCCGAGCCGCGCTCGCAGATCATTGGAATCAGGTTTGAGCCAGCCACCCAACCGCCTCACTTCGGCGCTCGGCGCCACAGCTGAATTCGTCCAGCACGAAGCAGCTCGCACCCCGGCGTACATCGGCAGTTTGTGATGACCCGCGCGCGGTGGATGACTCGGGCGGTGATTTTCAAACGCGCGAACGGCAAAGCGTGCGCCGGTGGCACACCGCCTGCTCGACCGTACAGGCATGAGCGACGCACAGCGGCTGACGGATGCGATGTCTCGAATCAGCGCGGTACTCGGAGCCAACCCCGAGCAGCACGCGACGTTCGAAAAGTGGGCCCTTCAGAAGCTGAATCAGCTGCTCTCAGCGCAGCGCGACAGCCGTAAGTCGTTGCAGTGGCAGGCGATGGAGTTTCGCCAGGAATACCTCGAGCTGCAGAAGGAGCTCTCGACCGGCATCACCGTCACCGGCCGCACCGAGCTGGTCCGCGCCGCGCGGAAGGAATGGCTCAGCTCGCTGCTGGAGTTCCTCGACGCCGTGCTCGAGCGCGCCGCCGCGTGACGGCGCGCCTCGCGATCAGAACGAAGTGACGGTGCCGCTCGCGCCGGCCATGCCCGCGCTGCCCGACGACGTGCCCGCGGTACCCGGCGTGCCGATCATGATCGAGCCACCGGTCGGCATCCACGACGAGCCGCCCGAGTTGCGCGCCACGCCGTAGCTCGGGCCACCCGAGCCACCACCGCCGTGACCACCCGAGCCGCCGTTGCCGCCGCGACCACCACCACCGCCGCGCGTCGCCATGCCCTGCTTCGAGTTGTAGTCGGAGTTGCCGCCGCCGGCGCCCATGCCGCCGCCGCCGCCGTTGCCGCCCGCTCCGCCGTTGCCGCCGTTGCCAGCGCGAATCAGCGTCGCCTGCGCCGTGACCTGCGAGTTGTAGATGAAGAGGCCGATCGACGCGCCGCCGCTGATGCCGGCTCCGCCGCCGTTGCCGCCGCAGCCCGCTGAGCCGCCGCCCGCGCCGGTCGAGCCGTACGTGTAGCACTGCAGCCCGTTGTACCCGGGGATCACGTAGCCGATGCCGCCCGCGCCACCACCGCCGCCGCCACCGCCGCGACCCGCAGTGCCGCCGGTGCCCGCGGTCGCGGTCGGCAACACGTAGCCGTTGGTGTTGAACGTGCCGGCCATCGCGCCGTTGCCGTTGCCGCCGTTGGTGCCGCCCATGCCGTCACCGCCGAAGTACGCGCTTCCCGGAGAAGGCGTGGTGCCCGCGGGAACGCCCTGGCCACCGGTGCCGCCCGACGGAGAACCCTGCACACCGGGCGAGCCGTTCGGCGTGCCGGAGGGGTTGTAGCGAGTGGCCGAGCCACCGGCGCCACCGCTCGCTCCGCACGCGCTGCTGCCACCGAGGCCACCGACCGGCGCGCTCGAGCAGAAGTCGTAGATCAACGTGGTGTTGCACGCCGCGAACTCGGTGGTGTTGTTGAACGGGTCCCAGCGGGGATCGTTGTAGCAACCGCGGCGGCCGTCATTGCCGACGTTGCCGTTCGCCGCCTGACCCGGAGACGAGCCCGCGCCACCAGTCAGACCGTTGCCCGCGCGAATGTCGACGCTCTCGAGACGAATCGCCGACGACTCGGTGATCTTCGCTCCGTACGCCGAGGGAGAACCGGCGTTGCCGTCGACTCCGACGAAGCGCATCACCTGCACCAGCACCTGATTCGAGCCGTCGATCTTCAGGCCCGGGTTACCGTTCGTGACGGTCGTGGTCTGCGTCAGCGCGCGCTGCCACGTGGTGGCGTTGTAGCCGCCGGCGATGTTGATGCCCGACACGCCCGAGAGATCGAGCTGACCGTTGTACGAACCCTCGGCGACGTAGATGTCGCGCTTGCCCATGGTCACCGCGAGGCCGAGCGCGGTCTGCAGCGTCTGCACCGGGTTCATCATGGTGCCGTTGTTCGAGTCGTTGCCCATCGGCGACACGAAGATGCCGTTGTTCACTTCACCGTCGATGCCGTCGCAGTTGGCGTCGAGGAACATCAGGTCGGGCAGATCCATCGTGTTGGCCGGGTTGCACTCACAGCCATCGTTGGGATTCATGTTGAGGTCGACCCAGCCCGGCGCGCACACGAAGCTGCACGACGAGTTCATGCACGTCGCCGTCGAGTTGGGGCGCATGCAGGTCTGGTTGCAGCCACCGCAGTTGTTGATGTCGTTGGTGATGTTCGTCTCGCAGCCGTCACCGTCCATCATGTTGCAGTTGGCGTAGCCGGTGTCGCAGGTGATCTGGCAGCCGGAATTCACGCACGACGCCGTGGCGTGCGCCGCGCCGCACACGTTGCCGCAGCGGCCGCAGTTCATGCCGTCCATCGTGAGATCGAAGCCGTTGTCGACCGTGCCGTCGCAGTCGTCGTCGATGCTGTTGCAGAGCTCGCTGATCGGCGCTCCGGGCACGCAGTTGACGACGCCGCCGTCGGCGCACGAATCGACCATGCGCTCGCACGCGCCGACACCGCAGCTGGTCGGCATCTGGCCTTCGTCGGTCTGGCCGTTGCAGTTGTCGTCGATGCCGTTGCACGTCTCCTGGCCGGGCGTGCGCGCGTCGCAGGCGACCATGTTGTTCACCAGGTCGCATTGCTTGATGCCGAGGCACGAGCCGAACGCGTTCGTCTCGGAGCACACCTGCATGAAGTCACCGCGCGCCAGACACGCGCACGACGCGTTGATCGGCACGCACTGCTGCACCTTGGGCAGCCCGTCGACGCCGACCGCGTTCACGCAGCGGTAGCCGGTCGGGCAGTTCTGATCGAACGCACAGTCGCGGCCGCACACGTGCTCGCTGTTGACGGAGATGCAGTGGTCCGACGGGTAGGGACAATCGGTGTCGGCCACGCAGGGCGCGCACAGCTTCCGCGCGTCGGGCTGGCAGGCGAAGCGGTTGGGCGTCAGCTGCACGCACACTTCGGTGGTGAAGCAGCCGTCGCCGCAGCGGCGAACACAGGTCGGCGTGATGCCGGGAATCGAGTCGCACAAACCCGTCTCGCAGCGCTCGTCGTTGTCACACGGCTCACCTTCTTTGAGCAGTGCCGGAGCAGCGGGCTTCTTTCCGCAGTTGCAGGCGGCGAGAACGAAAGTCGACAGGACCAGGAGAAGAAATCTGCGGAAATTCATGGTGTGGGGAAAGGCCCCATACAGAGGAGCCGACTGCGGATTCAAGAGGAGGTCCGGTCACAACACTCGGCAGCAGGGCACAGCGCAGCGACTTCGATTCTTTGCGGACTTCCCGGCCCAACGCGGCTATTTCGCGCGACGCAGCAATCCCAGCCTACCGGAGTACACGACTCGCATGAAAATCCACGAGTACCAGGGCAAGCAGATCTTCGCGAAGTATGGCGTCCCCGTTCCCCGCGGCATCGTTGCCCGCTCGCCCGACGAGGCTGAGCGCGCTGCGAAGGACCTCGGCACCAAGGTGACGGTGGTGAAGGCGCAGATCCACGCCGGTGGCCGCGGCAAGGGTGGTGGCGTGAAGCTCGCCAAGTCGCCTCAGGAAGCGAAGGACCTCGCCAAGAGCATGCTCGGCATGATGCTCAAGACGATTCAGACCGGCCCCGAGGGGCAGCGCGTCAACACGCTCTACATCGAGGAAGGCCTCGACATCGAGAAGGAGTACTACCTCGGCGTCACCCTCGATCGCGCCACCTCGCGCATCACCTTCATGGCGTCGACCGAAGGCGGCGTGGAGATCGAGGAGGTCGCGCACAAGACTCCCGAGAAGATTCTGCGTGAGGCGGTCGACCCGGCGGTCGGCTTCCAGCCGTTCCAGGGCCGCAAGATGGCCTTCGGGCTCGGCCTCACCGGCGACTCGGTGACCAAGTTCGTGAAGTTCTGCGACGCGCTCTACAAGGCGTACGTCGCGACCGACGCGTCGCTGCTCGAGATCAACCCGCTCGTGAAGCTGAAGAACGGCGACATTCTCGCGCTCGATTCGAAGATGAACTTCGACGACAACGCGCTCTTCCGTCAGAAGGAAGTGGTCGGCATGCGCGACGTCGCGGAAGAAGACCCCCGCGAGGCGCAGGCCAAGGAACACGACCTCGCGTACATCGCGCTCGACGGCAACATCGGCTGCATGGTGAACGGCGCCGGCCTCGCGATGGCGACGATGGACACCATCAAGCTGGTCGGTGGCGCTCCGGCGAACTTCCTCGACGTCGGTGGTGGCGCTTCGAAGGAAAAGGTCACCGCGGCGTTCAAGCTGATCCTCGCCGACCCCGCGGTGAAGGCGGTGTTGGTGAACATCTTCGGCGGCATCATGAAGTGCGACGTGATCGCCGAGGGCGTGGTCGCTGCCGCGCGTGAAGTGAAGTTGAGCGTGCCGCTCGTGGTTCGCCTCGAGGGAACGAACGTGGAGCTGGGCAAGGAGATCTTGAAGAAGTCGGGTCTCGCCATCACTCCGGCTGACAACCTTCGCCAGGCGGCCGAGAAGGCCGTCGCGGCCCTCAAGAGCTGATCAAAGGAACACGACCATGAGCATTCTCGTTGGCAAAGACACCCGCGTCGTCGTTCAGGGGATCACCGGTTCGGCCGGCTCGTTCCACGCCAAGCAGTGCATGGAATACGGCACACAGATCGTCGCCGGCGTCACTCCGGGCAAGGGCGGTCAGATGTTCGAGGGCAAGGTGCCCATCTTCGACACCGTCGAGCAGGCGGTGAAGCAGGCCGGAGCGAACACCTCGGTCATCTTCGTTCCTCCTCCGTTCGCGGCTGACTCGATCCTCGAGTGCGTCGACGCGGGCATCGGGCTGGCGATCACCATCACCGAGGGCATTCCGGTGAACGACATGGTGAAGGTGAAGCGCGTGCTGTCGTCGGGCTCGAAGACGCGTCTCATCGGGCCGAACTGTCCGGGCGTCATCACCCCGGGCGCGAAGTGCAAGATCGGCATCATGCCGGGCCACATTCACCGTCCGGGCAAGGTCGGCATCGTGTCGAAGTCGGGCACGCTGACGTACGAGGCGGTGTTCCAGGTCACCAACCTCGGCTTCGGTCAGTCGACCGCCGTCGGCATCGGTGGCGACCCGGTGCACGGCACCAACTTCATCGACGTGCTCGACCTCTTCAACAAGGACCCCGAGACCGAAGCGGTGATCATGATCGGTGAGATCGGCGGCTCGGCTGAGGAAGAAGCGGCCGCGTGGGTGAAGAAGAACATGAAGAAGCCGATGGCCGGTTTCATCGCCGGTGTGTCAGCGCCTCCGGGCAAGCGCATGGGTCACGCCGGCGCGATCATCTCGGGCGGGAAGGGCACCGCCGGTGAGAAGATCAAGGCGATGACCGAGGCCGGCATTCTGATGGCGGCTTCTCCGGCTGAGCTCGGCACGACGCTGGCCGAGGCCGCCAAGCGCGCCAACGTGAAGCTGAGCTGAGAAAGCTGTTCTCCCTCTCCCCGCAAAGGGGAGAGGTCGGAGAGAGGCTCAGTTATTGAGCGCGCCCTGGTTGATCCAGGTGCTGATCAGATCGATGTCGGTCTGAGAGACGCACTCGGTTCCCATGCAGTTGCGCGACGAACTGCCCATCGGCACCTGCGGCATCTTGTCGCCGCACGTCTGCGTGCCGCTGAGCTTCTTGATGATCAGACTGTTCGCCGCGTTGGACGGCGTCACGCGCGGGGTGTTGGCGCACTGCGTGTTGCCCGGAGTCGTGCCGCGGATGCGGTTGAACACCTGCGTGTTCGTGCCCTGATAGGCGCCGCCGTGGCAGGCCTGCTGGCAGTGCGCGCGGAAGATCGGCGCGATGGTGGTGGCGAAGCTCACCGTCATCGTGCCGCCGCCACCACCCGTTGCGCCTCCGCCACCGCCGGTTGCGCCGCCGCCACCGCCCGTCGCAGAGCCGCCGCCGGTCGCGGATCCACCGCCCGTCGCAGAGCCGCCGCCGGTCGCGGATCCACCGCCCGTCGCAGAGCCGCCGCCAGTCGCCGAGCCGCCGCCAGTCGCCGAGCCGCCGCCAGTCGCAGAGCCGCCGCCAGTCGCAGAGCCGCCGCCAGTCGCAGAGCCACCCCCAGTCGCAGAGCCACCACCAGTCGCAGATCCGCCGCCAGTCGCGGCACCACCGCCGGTCGCGCTGCCGCCACCGCTGCCGGCATCAGACTCGGACATCGGCATTCCGCACGACACCACCAACAATGCACCGAGCAACACGAAACGCAGGTTCATGGGCGCGCGACTTAACGCACCTCAGAACACCGTGAGCGCTTTCATACGCGAGGTGTCGCACGCACGCGGCGCCAACTGCATTGGGGACCGCGGGGCCTGACACGTTTTGGGCCGTGCATGACGCGAGCAGCTCCTCGCCTCGTGCGAACTCCACTCAGGTCGGGGGGTGGTCCAAGCCAGACGGCACAGTCATGTACAGATTGGACCACCCCGTCGAAGCCAGATGAACGCAGCGAAAAATTCGCTCGAGAGTTCGTCGGCACGCTCGAACGAGGCGCCTGCATCAATCAGCTCGAAGGCCGCGCGCTCTTCCCGGCACTCAGTGCTTCCGTCTCTTCTGCTGGCCCGGCGGAGGCGGTGCGCCAGGCGGCGGAGGAGCCATCATCGGCGGCATCGACACCGTGTGCGGAGGCGGCGGAGGCGGCGCGCGAATGATCACCCGCGGCGGCGGCGGAGCAATCGGCACCGCAGGATGCGGCGGCGGAGGCGCACGAAGGATCGGCGGAGGCGGCGGCGGAGCGCGCACGATCACCGGAGGCGGAGGCGGCGCGTTGATCACCACCCGCGCACGCGGCGGCGGCGGTGGAGCCATCGACCCACGGAACGAGATGCCCGGCGGCGGCGCGTTCACCACCACGTTCACACGCGGCGCAGAGATCGAATCGATCGGCACCGCGCGATGTGCCGTGACCGCGAAGGCCTTCGACGGCCGCACGCGATACGCCCACGGGTTTCGATCACCCAGATGCGGAGCCTCGATGAACACCCACCGCGGCCGATGCACTCGCGCGAACGCGACTGGAGGCAGCGGCGCCCAACCGGCGTAGCCGCCACCGAAGCGCCACTCGACCCACGCGGTGCTCCACTGCGTGCCGGGGTACCACACCCAGCCGAACTGCTCGTCGTACCACCACCGCCCGTAGTGGAACGTCGCCCACGCGAACGGCAGATCGCTCTGGAACGCCCAGCCATTGCTCGTCGCCACCCAGTGGCCGTGTGACGAATACGGCGTGAAGTCGGGCCCCACGAATTCGCGAGAGGGTTGGAACACCAGCGTGCCGTTCAAGCCAATCCACTGGCCGTACGGCGCGAGCGGCTCGCGGAAATCGACCGCGGTGGTGATGGTCACGTTCGCCAACGCCGACGTCGCCCAGATCACGACACTGAGGATGAGGGTTCGCATGCTCCGTCGATGAGCATGGCGGGTGCCAGGCAGAGGTCTCGCGCGGTTGGCAAATCGCGACGCGCAACGACTCCACACCACCGCAAGAACGCCTCAGCGTCAGCGCCGCCGCTGCTGCTTGAGCTGGCGCAAGTGCTCTCGCGCCGCGGCGAGATCGGCGTGAAGCCCCTCGCTCTTGTCTTCGAGCAACTCGAGGCGCTGCTCCAGTTCTGAGACGTCGCGCTCAGCCGCTCGCAACTTCGCTCTCTCTGCCTCGAGCCGTGCGTTGCTTTCACGCTCCGCTTCGAGCTTCTGCGCACGCAGCGCTTCGACCTGCGCGCGCAACGCATCACGTCGCGCAGTCAGCTCGTCGTGTTCGCTCATGACATCAACCACGCGATGGCGACAGCCGCGACGACCACGGCGATGGCGACGAACCCGAGAAAGAGGCGCGCACGCTCCTCGCGGGTCACGAGATCGTCGAACTGACTGTTCGGCGTCAACACCGGGAGCGTCTGCTCATGCGCGATCTGCGAGCGGACTGCGGAGAGCTCGGAGCTGAGCTTCGAGACGAGCTCCGTCGCGTCTTTGGTGTCGGTGGTGAGCTGACCGGTACGCTTCGTCAGTTCCTCGGTCTGCGCGGCGATCGCGGCGAGCTTCGGCTCGACGGGCTCGGCAGGAGCCGACAGGCGCTTCAGCTCGGCGTCGAGTTGCTCGAGCTCGTCTCGCAGCTCACGGTCGCTCATTTCGCCTCACTCCCACGCGAGAGAATCATTCGCACCCACTTGAGCGCAAACGTGCGGCGGCTGCCTTCGACCATGAACGCGGGGATCGCCCCGGCCGGATCGCTGAATACCGTGTACGTGACGACGGTCTTCGCGTCGGGCTCCGTGCCGCGCGCGAAGTGCCACTCGCCGTGCAGCTTCGTGATGCGCACCCAACCCTCGGGCTTCGGAGGCGCGAGCTCGTTGGCCGCCACGAAGGTCATCGAGCATTCCTGCTCACTCACGCGCGTTCGCTTCGCGCGCACCGCGTAGTCGCGATTCGCCACCACCGGTGGAGAGATCCGATCGTACGTGACGCGCTCGTTCTCGCTCTCGCTGATGACCTTGCGCGACTTGAGGTCGGGCTCTTCCTTGTCGAACTTGCCGTCGCCGAAGGCCGCGTCGCACAGCGACTGCACGGACTTGGTGGTCTTCGTGGTGAGCCGCAGTTCGACCACGCTCGAGCCCTCGACGGGGCGCGACTCGATGAGCACTCCGTCGACTTCATCGACCTTCTTGAAATCGGCTCCGAGGGTGAGGGCGAGGACGAGCGGCAGCACGCACCGATCTTACTTCCGGAAGTGCTCCGCCATCGCCTCCCGAATCGTCGCCGGCTGGCGGCCGATGAGCTTCTCGAGCGTGGGGTCGATCGCTGAGAACTCACCGGCGTTCGCGGCGCGGAACATGCCGATCGAGATGCGAGCCACCTGAGGAGGGCTGCCCGCGGCAGCGAGCGCGGCGCTGAGCTGTTCTTCGGTCACCACGTCGTGCCGAATCGGCCGGCCGAGCAGCTCGCTGGCGATGGTGCACAGTTCGGTGAAGTCGACGGCCTGCCGGGCGGTGAGAGGAGGCGTCGGCCCTTCGAACTGCCCCTCGTTCACCAGCACCGCGGCCGCGGCATCGGCGAGATCGACGTGCGTGGTCCACGCGCACTTGCCGGTCGGAGTGGTGCGCAGCGTTCCAGTCGCCACGGCCTGGCCGAGATGCCGAATGGCAGCCGTCGCGTAAAAGCCGTTGCGCAGCGAGGTCCACTTGAGGCCCGACGCGCCGATCATTTCTTCGGTCTGCGCGTGGTGCACCGCGGGAGCGAAGTGCGACTTCACGTTCGCGGCCATCTGGCTCGTGTAGACGACGCGCCGCGCGCCGCTGGCCTTGATGGCGTCGATGGCGAGGCGGTGCTGGGCGAGGGTGTCTCCGCCGTACGCCGCGGCGTTCGAGGAGATGAGCAACACCTGCGTCGCGCCCTCGAGCGACTGCTTCAGGCTCACGGCGTCGGTGAAATCTCCGCGGCGCACGCGCACCCCTCGCGCGGCGAAGTCCTTCGCCTTGTCCGGGTCGCGCACGCTGACCGCCAGGCCAGTGGCGGGAACGCGGGTGAGCAGGCTCTCGACGACGAGGCGGCCGAGTTGGCCGGTGGCTCCGGTGACGACGATCATGGTGGCTCCGTGGTGTAGCGGTGGAAACAGCGATGTGTTTCCAGTGATAACTAAGATCCGTTAGCGGTGATGTCAATGCGTCGGTAGCGCTGATTCGGTAACCTCGCGCCATGAAACGAGATCGCGAGCGGATCCTCGCTGCCGCCTCGAAGCTGATCGCGCAGGGCGGAGTGGAAGCGGCGACCACGCGCGCCGTCGCCACCGCGGCGAAGGTGCAGGCGCCGACGCTGTACCGGATGTTCGGCGACAAGCGCGGGCTGCTGGCGGCGGTGGTCGAAGACGCGATGCGCCGCTACGTCGCGCAGAAGACGGCCAAGAAGCCCAACCCCGACCCGCTCGAAGATCTACGCGACGGGTGGGATCTGCACATCGAGTTCGGGCTCAGTCACCCCGGGCTGATCGCGATCATGAGCAGCGATCCCACGCCTGCTTCACGGACCAGCGCTGCGGAGGGCGAAGGAATCTTGCGACGCCGCATTCAGAATCTGGCGCGGGCAGGGCGGTTGCGCGTGCCGGAACAGCGCGCGATCGACCTGGTGCGCTCGATGGGAACGGGCGTGGTGCTCACGTTGCTCCAGCAGCCGGAGGAACAGCGTGACGTGCAGCTGTCGACGGCCGCACGCGAGGCGGTGATCAGCGCGATCACCGGTGAGACGGCGCTCCCGCGGAAGACCGGTATTCAGGGCGCGGCCACCGCGCTGCAGGCGTCGCTCGATCAGACCGACGTGCTGTCGAAGGGCGAGCGCGCGCTGCTCAGCGAACTACTCGATCGCATCGCGCACTGATCTCGTTCAGCCTGGTAGCTGCAGCTTCCGGGTCTCGCTCGCCATGATCTTGATCGTCGTGGTGCGCGGCAACAGTCGCCGCATCAGGAACGACGCGAAGCGATTGAACGCACCGGGAATGAGCATCGGCCCGTCGGCGAGTGAAGCGATCGTCTCGCGCACGACGTCCTCAGGTTGCTGCATGCCCGGCGGCGCCTTCTTGCTCGCCTTGAGCAAATTCGGAGTGGCCGTCGCGCCCGGACACACGCACAGCACGTCGACTCCGGTTCCCCGCAGCTCGGCCCACAGACCCTCGGCGAGCGAGAGGTTGTACGACTTGGTCGCTCCGTAGGTCGAAACGAACGGCGAGCCCTGGAACGCAGTGAGTGACGACAACAGCACCAACGCGCCACGCCCGCGCTTCACCAGTCGAGGCGCGAAGTGGTGCACCAGCGCCGTCGGAGTGCGCACGTTCACGTCGACCGCGCGCAGGTTGTCTTCCACCGATTGCTCGAGCAGCGGGCCGATGGGCGAGAACGCGGCGTTGTAGAGAAACAGGCCCACGTCGAGCTCGCGCGTGGCTTCGACGATCCGCGCTGCTGCATCGGGTGCCGAAAGATCGATCGCCAACGTCCGTACTTCGACGTTCAGCGTCTTCGCGAACTCAGCGAGCAGCGACTCTCGGCGCGCCACCAGCACCAGCTTGAGCCCCTTCGCCGCGAGCTGACGCGCGTACTCTGCGCCAAGGCCTTCCGACGCTCCGGCCACCACTGCCCACGGTCCATATTGATCGACGAACGCCATGGCGTGGACTTAGACGCCCTCATGCGCGGCCGCATCTGGCTCTTCGCAGTGATCGCGATCATCGTGATCGTCGGCGCGCGCTTCGTGATGCGCAGTCGGCACGATGCCTTCAGCGCCTGGCCGCGCCACGCGATGGCGCCCGGGCTCGTGTCTCGCGGCAACACCACGCGCGTCACGGTCACCGACGAACACGGCCCCGTCGCGGGCGCGAAGATTCACTTCCGCTGGCGTCCCGGTGACGAACTCGAGGCGCTCACGGTTGGCCCCGATGGCAGCGCGAATCTGTCCACGCCGCACAAGCGCGTGGTCTACGCGACTGAAGGATCTCGCGCGTCGCGCGCCGCGTGGATCGGAGATGAAGTTCCCGCCACGGGAATCGAGCTGCGCCTCCTCGAGCGTGGGCCGCGACTCGAAGTCACGGTCGTCGACGACGCGAATCGGCCCGTCCCCGGCGCCGCGGTCTCGGTGTTCTGGACCGGCGAGTTGGCCAGCGCGCTGACCGGAGACGATGGTGTCGCGCACCTCGGTCCGTTGCCTCCGGGCGCCGTGGAGGCCAACGTCGATGCGAACGGCCGCCGCGGGGCAAGCTGGGTCGCGCTCCATCAGGGCGAGACGACGCGCGCGCGCGTGGAACTGCAGCCCGTGTGCGAGCTCGAGAGCCAGCTCGTGGAAATTCGTTCGAAGGAACTCTTTCCCCTCGCCGATGCGGGCGTCGTGCTGCGCAGCCTCGTCGACGACGAACCGGTTCTCAGCACGCGCACCGACGACGAGGGTTGGTTTCACGTGATCGTGCCTTCGACGGCCAGCTTCGTCGCGCAGGTCGAAGCAGACGATCTTGTTCGGGTGCGGCACGCCATCGGGCCAGGCTGCAAGTTCCGAAAGCTGTGGGCCTCGCACGGAATGCCCGCGTACGTGCAGGTGGTCGACGCGCGAGGGCGACCGTTGCCGAACATCGAAGTGAAGGTATTCCCGACGCGAGACTCCGGAGGGCGGCCGTGGACGAGCGGGCGCACCGACATCTCCGGTCGATTCAACGCGGGCAGGCTCGACACCACCGAGTGGACTGCGACGGCGTCGTTCGAAGGCGTGAGCGGGCAGGAATCGTGGTCGCCGGACGGGACCGCTCCAGTCGCGACGCTCGAGCTCGAGACCGAGACACGCCGCGTGACGGGCCGGGTGATCGACGCGCTCACCGGTGCGCCGATCGCCGGCGCGACGATCGGCTCGAGTGGAGAAAGCAGCGACGGCGGCCTGTTCGACGTTCGCCTCGTGGGCGAAGGGCGCCAGCAGCGTGAAGTGCTGGCTGGGGGCTACCTGCGCGGGAAGCTTGTCTCGAATCGTGACGGAGAAGACCTCGCGATCGCCCTCGAACGTGGTGACTGGGTCGCAGGTCAAGTCGTCGACGAGCTCGGCGTTCCCATTCCTTCGTTCGAGCTCGACGGCGATTCCTTCCTGACCGTCGACGGCCGTTTCGTGGTGAACGCCACGAGCAGCGTGCTCCGCGTCTCTGCGTGGGGGTTCGAACCGCTCGAAGTGCGAGCCGACGACGAGCTCCTCGGAGCGATCGCGCTCCGCCCGCAGAAACCGTTGGAGATCACCGTGCTCGGTCCCGACGGCGGCCCGATCGCCGCGGAGATCATGAACGCCTTCGAACCGCCGACGAGCGCGATCGCCGCGTTTCGACGACACGAGATCTTCGGCGCAGGCAGCTCCGACGACACGGGCCGCGCGAAGGTGTTCTCACCGGGCTTCGGTTGTGTGCTCGCCTTGAGAGACCCGTTGCTGCCTTCGAGCTGTGAAGTGCCCGACGGTGGGCCGATGGTGTTGCAGCTCACTCGAGCGGCTCACCTCGAGGGGCTGATCTTCGATGGGCACGGAGAGCTCTCGAACGGTCGAGTCGATCTCGACGACGCTGAAGCCGCCGGCTTTGCCGACGAGGGGCACTTCTTCCTGTCTCCCATCACGCCGGGGCCGCATCGCGTTCGAGTGCGCATGCCGTCGGGAGACTCCTGGAATCGGGACCTCACGCTCGATGCGGGCGTCACCACGTTCGTGACATTCAGTGAGCAACCACTCACGCAGCTCAAGCTCGACGTGACCTTCGATCAGCGCGACCCGATTCGCGTCGAGATGATTCAGAGCGGTACCACCATCATTCGCGAGCGATCGATGGAGGGCGACTACGGGCCGAAGGTGAGCATCTGGGTCAGCTCGCTCGCGGTGGGGCCGGTGGACATCATCGTCACGCAGGGCGAACGACGCGCCACGGCGCACACCACGGTGAGTCGCGAAGAGCGAACGGTGGAGATCGATCTCAGTAAGGCTTCTGCCCGATGAAGTTGCCCGCGGGCGCGTAGTTGCAGACCGTGAAGGCCCACGAGCCGCTGCCGAAGGGACTGCCGGTGGTGCACATCTGCGACGCGCAGCCGATGCCGACGCTCGAGCGCCAGACGATCTGTGTGTAGTGGCCGCACGCGCGCCCGGTGGAGCAGGTGTTGGTGGCGTACGTGTAGTTCGATTTTTCCGCCGCCCACGAGTCGACGATCTGCGTCGGCGAGCGGCCAGCGGTCGCGGCGAAGAGATTTTCTCCGAGCGTGTTCGGGTCGCGGTGGTTGAAGTCGCAGCGCGAAGCCCAATCAGCGGCGAGCGACGCAGCGTTGGTGTCCCAGTGCACGTCCGACAGGGCAGGGCTCGGCACCGGCATCGCCGCCACACGCACCGCGTTGTGCGCCGTCACCCATTCCTGCTGCTCGGCGGTGAGCGTGGGGCCGGCGTCCTGCGTTGCGCCGGCATCGACGCCCGCATCCTGATCAGCCATCGGCACAGAGCCGCAGGCCGTAACCATCAACGCGCTGATCGCAGCGAAAAAGCGACGCATCACTCCGCCGGCTTGGGAGCGGGCTTGGGGCCGCGCAGCACTTCGTACGACGCGTTCTTGCCCTCGAAGGTCATCAGCGCCGCGAGGCCGTACGAGGTCGTGCCGTCGTTCAACTTCCAGGGGAGGGGATTGGCCGAACCCTGATTCACGTACAGCGACGGGTGCGGCTTCTTCTGCGCCAGCACGTTGCCCTGCAGATCGGTTCCGCGCGCCGCGGCTTCGAGAATGTGGCCGCTGATGCCGAACGGAATCTTCGCCTTCTGGATCAGCGCGGTGAGGCGCACGTCGCCGACGTTGTCCGCTCCCGGCACGTAGTCGAGCGCCTTTTGGCCCTTCTGGCGCGGCGGGCCGTGCGTCAGCAGCACCGTCGGATCATCGGAAGCCGCCGCGGCGCGCTCGAGCGCCTCGAGGTCCTTGTCCTTGTAGATGCACGCCGCCGCGACGTGGAGGTACGCCTTGTCGTGGTATCCGCCGAGGCCGAGCACGTCGACGCCATCGCCGTCGTAGCGGCGAATGAGATCGAGGTTGAGCAGGTGCAACGCTCCGGCCTTGCGCTGCTTGAGCACCGCGTAGTTGAGCGCCGCGCCGCGCTCCATGTTGCCCGCGACGATCAACACCGGGCGCGTGGTGGCCTTCGCGAGGTACTCGAAAATCTGATCGAGCCCCTCGGGCTCGCTGCTGCTGTCGCCACCGACGACGATCGCGTCGACGTCAGCCTTCTCGAACTGCGCGAGGAAGCTGTCGAGCATCGCTTTGGTCTCGGGCTCGAGGTCCTTGATGCCGGCGAGCAACCCGAGCACCGCCTTCTTCCCCGCGCGCGGCTTGATGCGACGCACCTTCACCGTGCCGCCCGTGTGTTCGAACCGCCAACCGTCCTTCTCTTTCACGTCTGCGGGCGTGAAGTGCTCGAACGGGCCGTTGCAGTCGAACTGGTTGCGGTCTTCCCACGCTGCGAAATCGTCGGCGAACGCGAGGGCAGAAGAGGCGAGGGCGGCGAGCAATACGAAACGGTTCAAGTCACTTTCCCTTCTTCTTCGGGATCATCGGATCGGTCGGGATCTCGACCGGCATCTTGGCGAGCGGGATCTTTGCCAGAGGTGTGGTGCGAACGGCTGGAACTTCTGGCTGGGTCGTCGGGAGGTCGGCCTTCGGTTGATCCGGCAAGGTGTAGCTGCGCGTCTCCTCGCGGCTCCAGTCGAGCGGCTGTGAGGTGTCGGGCTGACCCTTGGCGAGCGCCTTGAACCGCGATTGCCACTCGTCGCGCTCGGTGAGGGCCTGCGCGCGGCCGGAGCGTTCTTGATCGATCATGCGACCGAGCGCTTCGAGCTTCATGTTGAGCTGATCGCGCTCGCTCATCAGATTCGCCGCGACCTGCCGCTCGTGATCGAGCGCGGTGCGCAGATCGTTCGTCTCGTTTCCAGCTTCGGCCTTCTTCACTCCGAGCTTCTGGTGCAGTTGCCGCGCGACGGTGCGGGCTTCGTCGCGCTCGAGGGTGAGCTTCTCGTTGGTGGACTTGAGCTTCACCGCCACTTCGCGCGCTTCCTTCGTCGCGCTCTCGAGCGAGCTCAGCTGGGCCTGCAGCGCATCTCCCCGCGCCATCGCCATGCTCAGCGATTCTTCGCGGCGGTGCAGATCGGCGTCGAGCTCGTCAGCGCGCGCCTGAAGCGCGGCGAGTGCGCCGGGGTCGGTCGCGCCCTGCTGCAGCTCGAGAATGCGTGAGCGCAGTGTCTCGACCTCGGGTTCCAGCTCGGCGATGCGTTGACGCAGCGGCTCGGCGTCGACGTTGACGGCCTCGAGCTCGGCGGTGCGCGTGCGCAGGGGTTCGAACTCGAGCGCCGCGGTTTCCAGCTCGGCGACGCGCATGCGCAAGGGCTCGACCTCGCTCGCGACGCCTTCCAGCTCGCTCACGCGTTGACGCAGGGGCTCGACCTCGCTTCCCCAGGCTTCCAGCTCGGAGACGCGTTGGCGCAGGGCCTCGGCGTCGGCACTCGAACTCTCGAGCGCACCGGTGGAGATCTCGAGCTCCGCGACGCGCTGACGAAGCGCATCGGCATTCGCAGACACGGTCTCGAGCTCGGCGACGCGACGACGAAGGAACTCGGCGTCTTCGTTCACGGCCTCCAGCTGGCCCGCGGAGACCTCGAGTTCCGTCACGCGCTGGCGCAGCGATTCAGCCTCGGCGCTGGCGGTCTCGAGCTCGGCCACCCGCGACCGCAGCGGCTCGACTTCGGAGGCGGTGGTCTCGAGTTCGCCCACACGCAGACGGAGGGGTTCGACTTCCGCGGCGGCGCCTTCCAGCTCGGCGATGCGCGCGCGCAGACTCTCGGCTTCGGCGTTGGCGTTCGATGATTGCTCGGTACGAACGGTTTCCAGTTCCTTCTCGACGCGCTGGCGTTCTTCGCGTTCCGACTTGAGCGCGAGCTCCTTGGCCTCCATCGCCTCTTGCACCGAGGAGTCGAGCGCCGCGGCGCGGGCCCGCGCTTCGTTGCGCTCGGTGGTGATGACACTTTCGCTGGTGACGTAGCGAGCCTCGCGCTCGGTGGCGGCGGCTTCGAGCGCAGAAATGCGCTCGGTCGCGTCGGTCGTCGCGGCGTTCGCGGCTTCCAGTTTCGACTCGAGCTCCGCGATGTTTCGAGAACGCTCTTCGAGGCGAGCGCTCAGCTCCGACAATTCCGACGAGATGCGCGACCGTTCGGCATCGGCCGAATCGCGCGCAGCGCGCGCTTCGTTCAGCTCTCGCATCAACGTCGCAGAGCCGGCGTCGACCTCTTCACGTGCGCGATCGAGCTCGGCGCGTGCCTTCTCGCGCTCGCCCATCACCACCAATCGCGCGTCTTTCTCGACCTGGAGCGCGGCGTTGGCGGCGCTCAACTCGTCACGCAGCTTCTTCAGCTCTTCCTTCGCGGTCTTCTTTTCGTCTCCGAGAATGGCGGCCCGATCGCGTGCTTCATCGCGTTCCGAGGTGATGACGCCCAGCTTCTCGTCGCCCTCGGCCTGCACTTGCTGCAGCTCTTCACGCAGCTTGCGCAGCTCTCCTTCGAGCTTGAGCACGCGCGCTTCGTCGATCGCCACCAGCGGCGCCTCGCGGCCATCTCCGAGTCGACGCGACGCGCGCGCGAGCTTGGTGGTGCCATCGGCGGTCACGTCGAACGCGACCTTGAGCACGCCGATTCCCGGAGCGTCGACGATCACTCCGAGCGCGCTCGGCTGCACCGAGAGCCCGACGTCGATCGAACCCGCTTCGCTCTCGGCGTGAAGGCCCGCGTCCCACGAATCAGGTGCGGCGATGCGACTGCTCAGATCAGCGCGCTGTGAAGCCATAGGGCGTCGAGCCTAGCGCGCGGGCGCAGTCGCTCTCCTTTCCCTCCGAACCTGTCGCAACACGCACAGCGTGCTACACGCGCCGCCGCCATGGCTTCACCGCTTCGCTACGAACTCCTCGCCACTGCGCCCTCGGGTGCACGCGCCGCCATTCTCCACACTCGCCGCGGCCAGACGCTGCTGCCGACGTTCATGCCCGTCGCGACCCACGCGCACGTTCGCGGCCTGTCGATGGACGAAGTGAAGGACAGCGGAGCGACCATCTGTCTCGCGAACACCTACCACCTGCTGCTGCGGCCCGGTGTCGAGGTGTTCAAGCAGTTCGGTGACGTGCATCGCTTGATGAAGTGGAACGGCGGAGTGCTCACCGATTCGGGCGGCTTTCAGATCTTCAGCCTGCCGGGCGCGCGAGAGATCACCGAAAAGGGAGCGCGCTTCCGCAGCCCGTACGACAACCACGCGCACCTGCTCTCGCCGGAGTCGAGCATCGAGACCCAGCAGGCGATCGGCTCCGACATCATGATGGTGCTCGACGTGTGCATTCCGTCGACGTCGGGCGAGGTCGAGACCCGCGAGGCGATGGAGCGCACGCATCGCTGGGCGGTGCGATCGCTCGCCGCGCGCGACGCGAAGGAAACGGGCCAGGCGGTGTTCGCGATCGTGCAGGGTGGCGTGTTCAAGCCGCTGCGCACCGAGAGCGCGGGCACGCTGACGCAGCACCAGGGCTTCGACGGCTTCGCGATCGGTGGCCTCGCCGTCGGTGAGTCGCGCGAATTGCTGTACGAGATGACGCAGCACACCGCGCCGCTGCTCCCGACGAACAAGCCGCGCTACCTGATGGGTGTCGGCACGCCGATCGATCTCGTCGAAGCGGTGAATGCGGGCGTCGACATGTTCGACTGCATCGTGCCGCCCAAGATGGCGCAGCAGGGCTACGCGTACACGTTCGAGGGGCAGCTGCGCATCACGCGCTCCGAGTTCCGTTTGTCCGACGAGCCGCTCGACCCGACGTGCGGCTGCCCGGTGTGCAAGCAGCACTCACGCTCGTATCTGCGACATCTCACGCACGGAAATCACTCGCTGGGCTCGCGGTACATCTCGATCCACAACCTGTGGCACTACCAGCAGTTGATGAAGCGCATGCGCGACGCGATCCTCGCTGGTCGCTGGGCGGCGGAATACGCGACGCTTCGCGAGCTGCTCGCTCCGAAGAAGGGGCTGTTCCGCTCGACGGGCATGAAGGACGGTCACTTCGAGCTGGTGACCACGCGCGGTGGGCATCGCGCTGTTCGCCACACCGGCCACGGAGAGATCATGCACCCCGTGGGGCCGTGGGAAGAGGCCAACAAGCTGTACGTCGATCAGCTCGAGGTCGAGAAGCGGCTGCGTGAAGAGAACGACGAGCCGCTGCGCATTCTCGACGTCGGCCTTGGAGCGGGCACCAACGCGGTCGCGGCGCTGACCAGGGCGAAGGCGCTCGGAGACGAATGCAAACGATCGCTGGAGATCGTGTCGCTGGAGCACGATCTCACTCCGCTCAAGCTCGCGCTCGCGGACCCCGAGGGCTTTCCGTTTCTGCAGCCGTGGAAGACCGCAGTCGAGGCGCTGCTCGCCGAGGGCCGGTGGGACTCGCCGAACCTGAGCTGGCGGTTGCTCGAGGGTGATGCCGTGAAGCTCGTCGACGAGCTCGATGGCGCGTTCGATCTGATCTTCTTCGATCCGTTCAGCCCTGAAGCGAACCCCACGATGTGGACGGTCGACTTCCTGCGCATGATTCATGCGCGCACGCCTCGCAACGGCGGAGTGCTCGCCACGTACAGCGCCGCAACGCCCACGCGCGTCTCACTGTTGCTCGCGGGCTTCCACGTGGGCCCTGGTTCATCGACTGGCACGAAGGGCGAGACCACGATCGCGGCGAGCGCGAAGGGCGTGCTCAGGGAATCGCTCGGAGAGCGCTGGCTCGAGCGCTGGCAGCGCAGCTCAGCCCGCGGCCCTCACGGCGGAGAACTCACCACCGAACTCGAAGCCGCGATCCGCGCGCACCCTCAGTTCAAAGTTTGAGCGCCGTGCCGTTTTCGTCGACACCCCAGCCGTCCAAACCTTCTCCCCAGTTCCTCAGGACGCGCTTCGCGTCGTTCAAATTGACCTCGCGAACCAGCTGTCCTCCGTTCACTCGAACACTGGGCATTGCTGCAGGAGCTTGAACACAGGCTCGCGTTCGAGCGTGCCTTCGGGCATCAGCGGGACGAGTTGTGTCCAGTCGGCGTGCGCATCGATGCATCGGCGCTCCGCGAGATCGAAGTGGAGCAACAGCAATCGAAGTTCACCGCTCCACGGCGCCAGCCCCATCGCATGTCGAACGTGCTGATGCGCCGCGACCACGTCACCGGAAGCCCACGCAGCACGAGCTGCGATCCACGCGAGCACGGCGTCGTCCGGTTCCTTCCGCAGCGCTGCTTCGACCGCCGCTCGCGGAGGGACGTCATCGCGATACGCGTAGGCCGCGCGCAGCACCTCGCCCGATTCGGGGTACTCAGCGAGGAGCGACGCCGGCTTCTGTCCCGCGCGCCGCGCCTTGATCACCGCGATCTCGGGCGGCATCCGCCGTGGGCGCGAGTGAGATCGCGATGTCTTCTTCCTCCATGGCACGCTCGGGCGAAAGACGGCTTCGCAGCAGGTGCACCTGCCAGTCGGAAAGGACGACCGGCTGTTCGATCGTGGGCGTGCGCGTCAGCGACGTTTCCCAACCGTGAAAGCGCGCGTTGCTCAAGTAGGCGGACACCACGTCGTAGAGCCGCTTGCGCTCGCCGGGCGGGAAGACCTGACGCATCACATCCGCGATCGGTGCCGTACCGCGCAGCGCATCGAACAACCGACGCAAGCGCGCCTCGTCGTGGTTGGCGAGGTAGTGAATCCACGCCCAGGACGACGCGTACGCCGCGCCATCGTCGAGCGTCCGCTCATTCCACCGCTGAAGTTCGTCGAGCGACATCAGCTGGAATCGGGCGCCGCGTGCGCGAGGCTCGTTCCACCGCCCCATCTCCACCGACCGCACGTCGCGGAACTTCGCGTCTTCGAAGAGGGCGGCGAGACCTTCTGAAACCCATCGTGGTTGGCGCGGCACCATGAACGCGCTGACGAGGTGCGTGAGTTCGTGCGCGCTGGTGCCAACTCCGTCGCCGTCGGGTGCGCCAACCACGAGCGCAGTCGGTCCGCGCCGCTGCACGAAGCCCAGAGCTCCCGAGCCGAACGAACTCACGTCACTCGCGCTGTTCATCAACACCACGGGAATTCGCGCCCGTTCGACCGTGACGCCGAAGAAAGCGCCGAAGCTGTCCCAGAGCAGCTCGAGCTTCTCAGCCTGCGCGCGGTGCTTGTCGAGCGGGAGTGAGCTGATGATCACGAAATGATCGGTGGCGATCGAACGCACCTCGGTACCGCCGTGCTTCTGGCATTCGAAGTGAGCGCAACTCGAGAACACGATCGCTGCAACCGCCGCCGCCGCCACGCCACGCATCATTGCGACCTCTCAGATGAACCACATTCTCTCGGCCAGCAGCACGCCGAGCCCGACGACCAGCGAGAGCACAGTCGCGGGCACACCGACGCGCAAGTACTGCCAGAACGTCACCTTCACGGTGTCCTTCGCGCCCTCGAAGACGATGAGGTTCGCCACGCTGCCGATGAGCGTGAGGTTTCCCGCGAGCGTCGAGGCGAGCGCGAGCAGCTGCCAACCGAGCTCCGGCGACGACAGCTGCGGCACCCACGCGCGCGCCACCATCACGTAGGGCACGTTGGAGAAGAGGTTCGAAGCCACCAGAGTGAGCGTGCTGAACCCGATCGTCTCCTGCACCGGCCCGCCGTGCATCAGCGGAGCGAACAGGCCGCGCATCTCCTCACCCCAGCCCTCGCGATTCACACCGTGCACCACAATGAAGAGGCACGCGAAAAAGAGCAGGAGGCCGAAGTCGACCTTCTTGAGCTGCTCCTCGGGGTCGATGCCGGCGACCAGCATCACGGCGGCCGCTCCGACGAACGCGCTCCACGCCATCGACAGCCCGGCGAAGAACGCGATCAAGATGCCGAGCAGGGCGATCGAGCAGATCGTCAGCAATCTTCGATCGACCGGAGGCATCGGCCCGTCAGGCGAGATCTTCCGCGCCGGCAGCTGCTTCCCGAAGCGCCAGACGATCACGCCGTAGACGATCACCATCGACAGCAACGCCGGTACCGCCATGAACGCGAGGAAGCGGCCGTAGTCGAGGTGCGAGGCCACTCCGATGATCATGTTCTGCGGGTTGCCGGTGAACGTCGCGGCGCTCCCGGCGTTCGACGCCATGCAGAGCGCCAGCAAGTAGGGCAGGGGCGGCAGATCGGCGCTCTTCACCAGCAGCACGACGAGCGGCGTGAGCATCAGACACACCGTGTCGTTGACCAGAAACGCCGACAGCGTCCCCGCGATGAACACCAGCGCCATCAACAGCCCACGCGGCGTGCGCGCGAGCCGCAACACGTACCAGGCCGTCGCGCGGAAGAACGCGGCGCGCGTGAGGTACGCCGCGAGCACCATCATGCCGAGCAGCAACACCAACGTGTCGACGTCGACGGCTGCGACGATCTCCTTCGGAGGCACGATGCCGAGCGCGACCATCGCCGCCGCTCCGATGAAGGCCGCGCCGGTGCGATCGAGCTTGAGCAGCGGGACCTTGAGCCCCGCGAGAAAGACGTACGTGAGGATGAAGACTGCGAGTGCCACGGGAGGAACTCAGCCGCTCTTCTTCTTCTTCTTGCTGGCTGCTTCGGCCTCGGTCACCGGAGCGCGCTTGGGCCCCTTGCGATCGTCGTCGTCGCCCGCCGCGGCAGCAGGTGCAGCCGCAGGCGCAGGCGCCGGAGCACCACCACGCGCGAGCGAGGCCTTGAGCGCTTCCATGAGGTCGACGACCTTCGCAACAGGAGCAGGCGCCGGCGTGAGATCGACCGCCTCGCCCTTGATCTTCTTGTCGAGCATCTCGCGCAGCCGCTCGCGGTATTCGTCCTTGTACGCCGCGATGTCGAACGTGGGCTTCGCCATGGCGGTGATGAACTGCTTCGCGAGGTTCATCTCGGCGTCGGTCACCGTCGCCGTGGGAATGGGAATGTCGCCCAGCTTCTTCACCTCTTCGGAGTAACGAAGCTGCTGCATCACGATCGCGCCATTCAAAGGACGGAACACGACGAGCTGCTGCTTGCCGCGCGCCACGTACTTGGCGACCGCCGCGTAACGCGCCTCGGTGAGCGCCGCCGCGAGCAGCTTGTACGCACGCTCCGCGCCCTTGTCGGGGCCGAGGTAGTAGCCGTTCTCGAAGTACAGCGGGTCGACCTGATCGAGCGGGACGAACTCGGTGATGTCCATCGAGCGCGAGGTGGCGAGCTCCAGCTTCTCGAGCTCTTCCTCGGTGACGATGATGTATTGGTCCTTCGCGAACTCGTAGCCCTTCACGATCTTCTCGCGGGGCACGATCTCGCCGGTCTCCGGGTCGTACATCTGCTGCTTGAGCCGCGTCTTCTTCTCGGCGTGCAGTTGGTTGAACGAGATCTTCTCGGTGGAGGAGTTGGCCGAGTAGACCTTCACCGGAATGTTGACCAAGCCGAAGCTGATCGTCCCTGAACCCATCGCGCGTGCGCTCATGGGCCGTTACCGTACACCCTGAATTCCTGTTTTCACGCATGAACGCAGACGACGTCGAACTGCAGCTCGCCGAGGCCCGAACCACCGCCTTCACCAAGGAAGGGTGGGCGTTCGAGCTCAAGCTCGACGGCTTCCGTCTGTTGGCCGAACGGGTGAACGGCAAGGTACGGCTCGTGTTGCGGCGCGGCCGCGAGGCGACACGTCAGTTTCCGGAGATCACCGCCGCGCTCGAGCAGGTGCCCGGCGGCGACTTCATCTTCGACGGCGAGCTGGTGATTCAAGACGATCTCGGCCGGCCGATTTTTCAGCGGCTCCTGACGCGCGGCACGTTGACGGGCCAGCGCGAGATCGAAGCGGCGATGCGCATCTCGCCCGCGGTGTTCTTCGCCTTCGATCAGCTGATGGAAGGCGGCACCGACATGCGCTCGCTGCCGTTGCGCGAGCGAAAGTCGGTGCTGGCGCAACGCCTCGCGACGAAGGTCGAGCGCATCGTCGCGGTGGAACACGTCGAGACCGAAGGTGAGCGCCTGCTCGACGTGGTGCGCGAGAAGGAGCTCGAGGGCATCGTCGCCAAGGATCTCTCGCAGCCGTATTACGGAGGTCGCGGGCACGGCTGGTTCAAGATCGCGCTCAAGCACGTCGCCGACTTCGCGGTGGTCGGTTACGCCGACGACTTCAACGCGCTCTACCTCGCGACGTGGGACGGGCTGCAGTTCAGCTTCGCCGGCAAGGTGGGCAGCGGAATCACTCCGAAGATCTCGGAGATGATCAAACCGCTGCTCGAGGCGACCACCGTGCGCGAGCCGCCGTGCATCGGCGAGGTGCCCGTCGAAAAAGAAGCGCGCTGGTGCACGCCGCACCTGGTGATCGAGGTCCGCTACAAGAACTGGCCCGAGGGCTTGTCGATTCGCGAGCCGGCGTTCCTGCGCTTTCGCGAAGACAAGCTGCCGACCGAGTGCCCCACGCCGACGTTCGGTCACGCGCCGTCTCCCGCGCTCACGCCGTCGCGCGGCACGAAGATCAGCAACACCGACAAGGTGCTCTTCCCCGACGACGGCATCACCAAGGGCGAGGTGCTGGAGTACTACCGGCGCGTCTCGCCGTGGCTGTTGCCGTACCTCGCCGATCGCCCGCTGATGATGACGCGGTACCCCGACGGCATTCGCGGGAAGAATTTCTTCCAGAAGGGCGCGCCGGTGAAGTCGCCCGACTTCGTGCGCACCATTCGCGTGCGCAACGAAGAAGAGAACCGCGACATCGATCAGATCGTCTGTGACGACCTGCGCACGCTCGAGTGGTGCGCCAACCTCGCGACGCTGCCGCTCCATCTGCCCGCGTCGCGCGTGGGTTCGCTCACGCTCGCTGACTGGGCGGTGATCGACTTCGACCCCAAGGGCGCTCCCTTCGAGCACGTGATCACGCTTGCGCAGGCGCTGCATGCCCGGTGCGAGCGCGCCGGCCTCCCGACCTTCCCCAAGACAAGCGGAGCGAACGGCATGCACGTGCTCATTCCGCTCGCGCGTCAGCTCGATCACCTCGGCGCGAAGCAGCTGGCTGAAGTGCTCGCCGCGTTGCTCGTTCAAGACTGTCCCGAAATTGGGACACTCGAGCGCGCGCTCCCGAAGCGTCAGGGCCGCGTGTACGTCGATGCGTTGCAGAACGGGCAGGGGAAGCTGGTCGCCGCTCCGTTCTGCGTGCGAGCCGTGCCGACCGCGCCGGTGTCGATGCCGCTCACGTGGGACGAAGTGAAGCCGGGCCTCACCGCGCGCAGCTTCACGATCAAGAACGCCATCGAGCGTCTCGAGAAGCTCGGCGATCCGATGAAGGACGTGCTGACGCTGAAGGTCGATCTCGCCGCCGCGGTCGGGAAGCTGACCTCGTGATTCGGGTCATCAACGCGAAGTCGTACCGCGAGCTGCGCATTCTCGGGCCCGCGCCCACGCCGACGCGAATTCCCCACGTCGCGCGAGCGGTGCCTCCCGACGTGCTGACGCGCCTCGAGAAGCCCATCGCCGTGCTCGCGAAACGCTTCGGTGCGAACGCGACGTCGAGCCTGTTGTCTGGCGTGCTGGCCGAGCTGGGCCCGGCGCATGCGCACGCGCTCACCGTCGTCGTCCGTGACTTCGGAGCTGGCCTGGTGTGGGTCGAGGCCGGCAACGCGATGATGCGCCCCGGCCGCCTGCAGCCGTGGTTCATCGATGGCGACGCGTGGCTCGCCGAGGGCTCCGGGCCCGGGTTGAGCCGCCTGATTCGCGAGAACGCCGACGCCGTGCTGTCAGCTCCGCGCGCCGTGGTGGACGCCATGCGCGAGGCATATCGCGGAGAGCTGAAGCTCGAAGGTGAGCCGTCAGTGGACGGGCGACGCGTGGCGCTCACCGAGGCGACCTTTCACGGCTGCTCCGGCCCGGCGACGCTCGACGTCGATCAGGGCCAGCTCACCATCGACACGGTCCGTGAAGTGCCGTGGAACCCGATTCGATCGCTCTGAAGCTGATCAGAGCGGGAAGTCGTAGGCGAACGAGATCACGTCGCCGCTCTGCTGCAGCTCGCACGTCTCGTACTTTCCGCACTGCAGCGGCACGGGGAACTTCTCGGGCACGGTCTTCAGCGCCTCGAACGCGTCCCTCATGATCGGCATGCCGAAGTGCGCGTCCTTCAAGAACGGAGTCTGCGCCGACAGCTTCTTGATCAGCGCCACCGCGTCGGCCGGCTTCATCTTCTCGACGAGCTTCGACTTGATCGAGAACGTCAGGCCGAGGTGCGCGCAGCCGGAGATTGCGACCGTGAGTTGCGATCCATCAGGCAACGCGAAGACCTCGCTGTGCACACGCTCGACGCGCGAGGCCTTCACCAGCTTCCAGCCCTTCGGCAGGCGCGTCGCGTCGACCTGCGGCCTCAGTGCTTCGGAGTTCAGCGTGCAGTCGTCATCGGACACCGCGAGGGCAGGGAGCGACGTCAGACTGAAAATCGCGGCCAACCAGACACGTGCGTTCATCACTCGCCCTCGAATTGCAAACCGCTCACCACTCGTCGACTTCCCACTCGATGGCATTGCAGCTGCGCGCAGCGTCGATCACGAAAGCGCGGAATTTCTCCCAGACTTCTCCCGCGAGTTCTTCGTCATCGCCCATCTCCACGCCCTTCTTCAGCGCGACGTCCCAATCGATGGGCTTGAGGCGTGACGCGAGCTTCTGCACCGCCGTCACGTCGGAGTCTCCGTACTCGTGCCACGGCACCTTGAAGCCGAGCCGCTCGAGACACGCCTCGAGCAAGTCGAGCTCGTCTTCGAACGAGAGCATGTGCGCGTCTTCGAACTCTTCGCCTTCGAGATCGGCGACGTCGGGGCCGGGCGGCTCCTTCCACACCGCGCCGCTCTCGCCTTCGAGTTGCTTGAAGCGCGCGCCCACGGTCAGCGGCCCTGCGCGATGCGACGCACGACGACTCCGGCGATCTGCATGCCGAAGATCGAGGTCACGAACGCGACCGAGCCGTCGATCTGGTTGCGGTGCTCACACGAATGGAACTCGTTCTCGCCGTGCGGGCACACGCACATGAAACCGCCGCTCGCCTCGTCGTACTTGAGTTCGAAGGGATCACGGCGCGGCTCGATCGAGAACACCGCGGTGATGCCGGTGGGACGGTTGGTATCGAGCCCGTACTTGCGCTTGAGCAGTTTGCGCACATCCTTGGCGAACGGATCCATGTGCGTTTCGCACAGATCTTCGACGCGGATGTACGTGGGGTCCAACCGCCCGGCCGCGCCCATCGAGCTGACGACCGGAATGCCGCGCTCCACGCAAGTGTGGAGCAGGTGGAGCTTGGCCTTGATGTTGTCGATCGCGTCGACCACGAAGTCGTACTTCTCGTCGAGCAGCAGCCGGTCGCTCTCGTCGGCGCGGTAGAAGTCGACGATCGGCTTCACGCTCACGTCGGGGTTGATCGACAGACAGCGCTGCGCCATCAGCTCGGCCTTCGGCTTGCCGACCGTGCTCACCGTGGCGTGCAGCTGGCGGTTCGAGTTCGTCACGCACACCACGTCGAAGTCGACGACCGTCAGGTGGCCGATGCCGCTGCGCACCAGGCCCTCGACCGCGTACGAGCCGACTCCGCCCAGACCGAAGACCGCGACGCGCGCGTCTTTGAGTCGCTTCATGCCGACGTCGCCGATCAACCGGCCGGTGCGATCGAAGCGGCGGTGCAGACGGAACGGCTTCTCTTCAGCGGGAACAGGAGCGGGCGGGGCGACGGGTGTGTCGAGCTGCATGCCGCTGCTCTATTCGAACCAATTCTCGACGCGAAGCCCCTCGAAGTGCCTGAAGTCGGCCACGTTGCGCGTCGCCAGGGGGAGGCCACGGCTGATGGCGATGGCGGCGATCGCTCCATCGACGAACGGAGGGGGCTGTCCCACCGCTTCGAGGCGCGCCCGCTCTCTCGCGTGGACAGTCGCTGCCGCCGTGTCGTACGGCACGATCGCCATGCCCTCGCGCACCGTTCGGAGAAAGAGCTCGAGGTCGGCCTTTCGTCGCGATTTCGCAGCGCGTTCCAGTCCGAACACCAGCTCGTGCCACACCGGCGCCGGCAAGAAGAGCGCCGACTCGAGTCGAACGCGCTCGAGCACCCTGAGATTCGGCGTCGGTTTGTGCAACTCCGAGACGATGTTGGTGTCGAGGAGCCAACTCACTTCGGCTTCCGACCCGAAGAGCGATCTCGTGGAACCTCGAAATCATTCGACAGGCTCTCTGCGTGGTCGCTGCGGTAGTGCATCAGCGTCTCGAAAAACGGGTTCTCCCCGCGGAGGCCGAGGGCGCGCTCGAGGAGCCAAAGTGCATGCTGATTGACACTTCTTCGCTCCCGTTCCGCATCCACCTTGAGGCGGTCGAGGATCGCGTCGGGCACCTGTTTGAGGGTGATTGAAGACATGCAGCATTCTCGATCGATTTGGACCCGTTTCGCAACCGAGGTGGTTCCCATGTGGTCTTCGTATGGTGTCTTCGTGGTCTTCCTCTCGCTTCTCTCGGGCTGTGCCCTCGGCCCGCGCGTGCTCACGCCGTCGCAGACCTTCGAGGACGTGAAGCTCACCATCGTCGAGACCACCGAGCCCGACGCGATGAAGGCGATCGCGCAGACGTGGAAAGGCACCACGCCCATCACCACCGACGGTGAACCCGTTCGCTGGCCCGCGACGCACGGCTGGGACGAAGAGGTGTCCGCCTCGTTCAGCTCGAGGGACGGCAAGCTGCGCCTGCGCGCCGAGGTGCGCCGCTTCAAGAGCCGCACCTTCGTGCTGCTCGCCGAAGGCGACGGCGCCTCGCTCTCGAAGCGTGAAGCGCAGATCGACAAGCTGGTCGGCGAGCTCGCTCCGCCTGACTTGAAGCCCGAGACCTTCGCCGGGCGCACGCCGAACGCGCAGCTCGACACCGCGAAATACGAAGCGTTCTTGGGCAAGACCTTCGAGCAACTCGAGGTCCCCGGAGCCGCCGTCGCGGTCATTCATCACGGCAAGGTGATCTTCGAGAAGTCGTTCGGCACGACGAAGGCGAAGGGCTTCGAAGCGATCACGCCCGACACGCTGTTCCTCATGGCCAGCGTGACCAAGCCGATGACCACCTTCATGCAGGCTGCGCTGGTCGACGCCGGCCTCTTCAAGTGGAACTCGAAGGTCACCACGCTGTTGCCCGACTTCGCGCTCGCCGATCAGAAGCTGACCCAGCAACTCGAGCTCTGGCACATGAGCTGCGCGTGCACCGGCATGCCTCGCCGCGACATCGAGAACCTCGTCGAATACGGCGGCGTCACCGGTGAGCAGCGCATCGCCAGCATGCGTGAGATGCAGCCCACCACCGCGCTCGGAGAGACGTTCCAATACTCGAACCTGATGGTCGCGGCCGGTGGCTTCGCCGCAGCGCACGCCTTCGCGCCGAAGCTCAGCCTCAACGACGCCTACGTGAAGGCGATGGACGAGAAGGTCTTCGCGCCGCTCGGCATGACCTCGAGCACCGCCGACTTCAAGAAAGCCACCAGCGGCAAGTACGCCGCCCCGCACGCGCTCGATCTCGCCGGGCGCACGCAGGAGCTGCCGATCAACTTCGAGGCGAACGTGGTGCCGATCGCTCCCGCGGGCGCGGTGTGGTCGACGTTGCGCGACATGGAAAAGTACGCGCTCGCCGAGCTCAGGCGAGGCGGCAAGGTCGTCAGCGAGCTCAACTACGCCGAGCGCACCCGCCGTCGCATCGGTGAACCGTCGTCGGGCTACGCCCTGGGCATCGACATCGAGCAGAAACAGGGGCTCACCATCATCGGCCACGACGGAGGCGCCGACGGCTTCGGCACCTCGCTCTACCTCGTGCCCGAGCTCGAGCTCGGCCTGGTCATTCTCACCAACGTGCGCAACGGCACTCCGCTCGAGCAGTTGCCGTTCAACAGCGCGGCCAAGCGTCGCCTGCTCGAACTCGTCTTCGATAACGCGCAGCCGGTCGCCGACACCATCGTCACCTTCGCGATGCAGATGCACCGCGAGTTCGCGCGGCAGGCAGTGCAGGGCGTCGAGGTCGAACCCGATGCCGCGTGGCTCGCGTCGCTCGCGGGCAACTACACCAGCACCAACATCGGTTCGCTCGAGATCCGCGGCAACGTGTTCGACGTCGGCGAATGGCAGGTGCACTTCGGCCGGCGCGGAGACGATCTGGTGATGCTCGACGCGCCGTTCGCGGGCACGCCGATCGCGTTCGACGCCGAAGCGGGCACGCTGACGCTGCCCGACCCTCAGACGAAGTACGTGTTCACTCGAGCCGGGAGCGCAACTTCGCCGCGTGCGCCCACTCCGGATCGTACTCGTTGAGCTCGAAGCGCTTGATCGACGCGCGCAGCTCGAGCTTCGGCAGCGAATACCAGACGTATTCCGCCGGCTCGTGCGGCCGCTCGGGCCCGAGCGCGACGACGAGGCTGTCTTTGTAGAAGCCCCAGCGCCAGATCATGCGCTCGACTTTGAGCGTGCGCAGCTCGCGGCCGCGAAGAAACGCCACGCCCTTCGGAGTCGCGTTGTTCGCTTGCCCTTCGAACGCCACCAACCAGCCGACCCACTTGCGATCACTGCTCATCGCCGGGTCCATCTGCCAGATCTGACCTGGCTCGCGCGGAGCTTCGACTTCCTTCCCGTCGAGCAGCTTGAGCAACACGCGCTTCTCGAGATCGTTGACCTGCAGCGACGCCACCTGCGCCGAATCGACGTCGCTCGACGCGCCGAGCAGCAGCGCCAGCATCAGTGCGCGCATCACCAGCTCACTCCGAAGAAGCGCTGCGCATTTGCGGTGGTGATCGCTCCCGCGTCGATCGACAGCTCACGCGACATCGCTTCGATCACGAGCGGCAACCAACCCGGCTCGTTGCGATCGGCGCGATGCGGGTGCGGCGACTGATCGGGAGCGTCGGTCTCGGCCATCAACCGATCCACCGGCACCACGCGCAACGCATCCAAAGGCCGGCGCGCTTCGGGGAAGGTGATCGGCCCGGCGAACGAGAAGTGACAGCCGGCGCGCACGTAGAACGGCGTGAGATCGGCCGAACCCGAATACGAGTGCATCAACAGTCCGCGCTCGGGGATCGCGTTTGATTTCAGGTAGCGCTGCAGGTGAGGGTGCGCGCGGTAGCAGTGCACCAGCAACGGCAGGCGGTGTTTGCGAGCGAGCGCGACGTGCGCATCGAAGACGCGCAGTTGGCGCTCCATCGGCGCGCCGGTTTCTGATGGGCCGTCGAGCCCGCATTCACCGACGGCGATCGCCTGACCGCGCGACAGCAACTGATCGAGCACGGCGAGGTGTCTCTCGTCGTCGGCGGGATCCAACTCAGGGAGCAACTGCGGATGAATGCCCAACCCGACTTGCACGCGACGATCGCGAGTTGGCCACGACAGCAGCGCTTCCCAGGTCGAGGGACCAATCGCCGGCACCACCATGCCGGTCAGGCCCGCGGCCCAACACCGCTCCAGCACCGCCTCGCGGTCCGCGTCGAAGCGCGGCACGTCGAGATGACAGTGCGTGTCGATCACTCAGAAGTTCGGCTTGATGCCTTCACGCTCAGCGCGGCCCACCAGCGTCTGGTGCTCGGTCGCGTCGACCGCGCTCGCTTCTTCGATCAGCATCTGCGGGACGCCGTCGTCCACGCGGTACTTCCGCTTCAGCCGCGGGTTGTAGAGAAATCGGTCCGCCGCGAAGTACAGCAACGGCCCCTTGTCTTCGGGGCACGCGAGAATCTCGAGCAGCTTCGGGTCGAGCGCCATGGCGCGCGACGCTTAACACCTGCTCAGACGAAGACGAAGCGGCGGCCGATGCGGTCGGCCATCTTGTTGCTCGACAGCACGCGAACGACCACGCCCGCGTCACCCAGCGAATCGAACGCCGCGGTGATCAGGTCGCCGACGGTCAACGTCTTCGGCTCCGCCGAGATGGCGACGGTCTTGTTGCGAATCTTCGGCATCGGACGACGGCCCTGCATTTTGCTCTTCTTCATGGTGCTCCCTCCGTGTGGGCGCGCTACAGAGCAGCGGCCGTGCCAGCGCATGACGCGCCACCTTCTCGACGGTTCGCAGATCGACTGATGGTTCGTTTTTCACTCACCCCTGTCGCCGTCGTGGCCGTTTTGCTCGCGGCTCCGGCCCTCGCGTTCGAAGACACCGGCAAGTACACCGAGGTCGATGCGGGCGTTCACATCCCCGTTCTCACCAAGGCGCCGACGCTGGTCACGTTCGTCGAGGCCACGTACCCGCAAGAGGCTGAAAAGAAGGGGCTCGCGGCTGCCGTGAAGCTGATGGTGACCATCGGCGCAGACGGTCTCGTCGCCGACGCCACGGTCACCGGCCCCGCAGGTGAAGGGTTCGACGAAGCCGCGCTCGAAGCGGTGAAGAAGTTCGTGTTCACCCCAGCGGAGGTCGACTTCGCCCCAGCGCCGGTCCAAATCGAATACGTCTACAACTTCGTCTTGAAGGAGCAGCCGGACGCAGGTGCTGACGTGTCCGACACCGGCGCACCCGACGGCGGAGCGATGGCGAAGCTCGAGGGCACGCTCTTCGCGCGCGGCAGCCGTGGGCGCGTGCCGGCGGCGATCGTGAAGTGCGACAACTACCCCGATCGCGAGACGTACTCGAACGACGACGGCGTGTTCTCGCTCGAGGTTCCCGCCGGTGAGTGCCTGGTGCGCATCGCCGCGTCGGACTTCGAGGTCTTCACCACCAAGGAACCACTCGAGCCCGGCGAGACGAAGGAAGTGAAGTACTACGTGTTGCCGAAGGTGACCGGCTTCCAGACGGTCGTGCGCGATCAGAAGGAAAAGAAGGAAGTCGTTCGCCGCACCATCACCCGACAGGAAGCGCAGCGCGTGCCCGGCACGTTCGGCGATCCGATCCGCGTGATTCAGAACTTCCCGGGCGTGGCGCGCGCTCCGTTCGGGTTGGGGCAGTTGATCGTCCGCGGCGCGAACCCGAATCAGACGCTCACGTTCTTCGATGGAGTCGAGATCCCGCTCCTGTTCCACCTCGCCGGCGGCCCGTCGGTGGTGAACGCCGAGTTCCTCGACAAGGTCGACTTCTTCCCCGGTGGCTTCGGTGCGCGCTACGGCCGCGCGGTCGGTGGTGTGGTCGACGTGTCTTCTCGCAAGGGCGCTTCAGACGCCTGGCACGGCGTGGCCAAGGTCGATCTCCTCGACGCGAGCATCTTCCTCGAAGTGCCGATCACCGATGGCGTGTCGGTCGCCGCCGCGGCGCGCCGCTCGTACATCGATGCGTTGTTGCCGCTGGTGCTGCCGAAGATCCGCAGGGCGGTTCGCTGCTCGTGCTCCCCGCGTACTGGGACTACCAGGTGCGCGTCGACATCGGCGGCAAGAAGGGCGAGAAGCTCAAAGACGGGCAGAGCACGTTCTCGTTGTTCGCCTTCGGCTCCGACGATCAGCTGCGCATCGTGGCGACGGGCGGCGGTCGAAACCGCGACGTCAGCATCGAGACCCACACCACGTTCCACCGCATCATCGGCGGCTGGAACTACAAGTTCGGGAACACCACGTTCAAGGTCACGCCGTACGTTGGCCTCGATCTCGCGAAGGTGAACTTCGGCATCGCCACCCTCAACGCCGATCAGTGGACGGCGGGTGTGCGCGCTGATCTCGGCGTCGAAGTGAACCAGTACTTCACGCTGCGCGCGGGCGTCGATGCGTTCAACCAGACGCTGATCGGCGAAGCGAAGTTGCCGCTCATCTCGGGAGTGCAGTTCATCAGCTTCCCCGGCGCAGACCCCAAGGTCGGTGAGCAGAGCTTCCACGAGGTGATCAACACCTTCGACGGAGCGATGTACGCCGAGTCCGACTTCACCATCGGGCCGTTCACCGCCACGCCCGGCATTCGCGTGAGCCACGCGTACATCAACGGCCAGGTGCGCGACGCCGTCGACCCTCGGCTGTGGCTGAGCTTGAAGCTCCTCGAGAGCACCACCATCAAGGGCAGCATCGGTCTGTATTCGCAGCCGCCGTCGGGCACGAGCATGCAGCCGCCTCCGCTCGGAAACCCGAACCTCACCTACGAGCGCGCGTTCCAGACCTCGCTCGGCGTGGCGCACAAGTTCACCGACGCCATCAACCTGGACCTCACCGGCTTCTACAACCGCCGCTACGACAACATCGTGTCGCCCGGCACGCGGACCGTGAACCCCGACGGCACGGTGACCACCACCACCTCGGCGAACCTCGGGCTCGGTCGCGCGTATGGCCTCGAGGTGATGCTGCGCCACGAGCCGAGCAAGCTCGGTCTCTTCGGGTGGATCGCGTACACCTTCAATCGTTCCGAAGAGCGTCGCGCCGGCACCACCGACGACTACATCGTCAGCACCTTCGACCAGACGCACATTCTCACCGCCGTCGCGAGCTACAAACTGCCGTGGGGCTTCCAGCTCGGAGCGCGCTTCCGCTACGTGACGGGCCGCCCAAAGTCGGCGCTCATTCACGACTTCGACATCTACCAGGCTGACTCGAACAACTACTCGGCGACGTTCGGCCCGGCGCGCGCGTCGCGCATCAAAGACTTCCACCAGCTCGACATCCGCCTCGACAAGGACTTCGTCTTCAAGAGCTGGACGCTGACCGCCTACATCGACGTTCAGAACGTCTACAACCACGCGAACGTCGAGGCCTCGTTCTTCGATTACCGATCGCGCGTCGAGTACGAGGTCCCGGGCATTCCGATTCTTCCCGTCGTCGGCCTGAAGGCGAGCTTGTGATGATGCGCACGCGGCGAATCTTGATGCTCGCGGGAATTCTCGGTGCGGTCGCGCTGGGCTGCGTCGCGCCGGCCGACGAGCCGACCAACGTTCACGACTTGCGCGTGCTCGGCATGAGCTTCGAGCCGCCTGAGGTGATGATCCCCGGCTGCAACGCACAGCTGCTGCTCGGCTCGGCGATGAACTTCGACGGCGGCACGACGATCGCGATTCCACCGGCGGTGGCGTTCGCGTTTCTCGCCGCAGCCAACACCTCGCTCGATTTCACGGCGCTGATCGCCGACCCCGCGGGCAATGGTCGAATGATCGACTACCGGTTGCTCGGCTGCGCGAACCGCGGCGATCGCGACTGCAACAACGAGGGTGACTACGTCGAGATCGCCAGCGGGCAGACGACGGGCGGCGAGCTCAAGGTGTCGGGCGTGAAGCTGGGCACCAAGGTGCTCGATGACGGCAACGACGCGGGCTTCCCGCTGGCCGATGGCGGCTCGGGTTCGCTGCTGTTGTTCGAAGTGATTCAGCAGGACACGTTCAAGGGCCTCGGCGGCATTCGCGTGCCCGTGGTGCTCGAGCTCTCGGCGAGCGACACCGGCGAGCGGATCTTCGCGCAGAAGCTGATGGTCTATACGTGTCAGTTCTTCCCGCAGATGAAGCAGAACGTCACTCCGGTGCTGCCGGGCGTGATCTTCAACCACGTCGAGTGGCGCCCCGACGAAGTGATCGAAGTGCACGGCAAGACCGATTGGGAAATGACGGTCGACGACTTCTCGACGTTGCAGGAGCCGTACGTCGTGCCCAGCCTGCAGCTGCAGCCGTTCGATCTCGTCGAGGCGTGGAAGGTGACGTGGATGACGACGAGCGGCACCGTGAGCCCGTACAACACCGGCGGCGTCGACTTCGCGGGTGAAGAAGGCAAACACGTCGTGAAGTGGAAGCCTGATCAGCGCTCGACCGAGCCGACCGACGTGACGATGTACTTCGTGGTGCGCGACGGCCGCGGCGGCCAGTCGTGGACGACGCGCAAGCTGAAGTGGTGGCCCGAGTAAAACTCCCTCTCCCCCGCAGGGGAGAGGGTCGGGGAGAGGGCCCGTCACATCATCAAGCGCGCGAGCCGCTCGTAAGACTCGAGCCGAGCGCCGTGATCGAAGATCTGTCCGGTAAAAATCAGCTCATCAGGCTGGGTTCTCTCGCGGAACGCATCGAGCGCACGCTTCACGGTATCCGGCGAACCCACGCCGCGGCACGACAGCACATGATCCAACATCGCCGTCTCGGCAGGCTCGAGCGCGATCTCCGCCGGAGCCTGCAGCTTCCCCGGCATCCCGCGCCGCAGATTGATGAACTGCCGCTGCACCGACGTGAACAACTTCTGCGCGAGTGAATCGCTCTCCGCGACGATCGCGTTGAACGCCACCATCGCGTGCGGCTTCGGCCAGCGCTCACTCGGCTTGAATCGCTCGCGGTAGATCGCCAGCGCCTGATCCAACGCATCGGGAGCGAAGTGCGACGCGAACGCGTACGGCAACCCGAGCGCCGCCGCGAGCTGCGCGCCGAACAGACTCGACCCGAGAATCCACACCGGCACCTCGAGCCCCGCGCCCGGCACCGCGCGCACCCGCTGGCCCGGCTGCGGCTCGGTGAACCAGTGCATGAGCTCCTGCACGTCGGAAGGAAACTGATCAGACGTGTCAGCTTCCCCGCGTCGCAGCGCCCGCGCGGTCAGCCCATCAGTCCCCGGAGCGCGACCAACACCGAGATCGATTCGCCCGGGAAACAGAGAGGCGAGGGTGCCGTACTGCTCGGCGATCACCAGCGGCGAGTGGTTGGGCAGCATCACGCCGCCCGCGCCGACCCGAATCGTCTTCGTCCCGTTGGCGATGAACCCGATCACCACCGACGTCGCCGCCGACGCGATGCCCGGCATGTTGTGGTGCTCCGCCAGCCAATAGCGGTGGTAGCCCCACGCTTCGGCGTACTGCGCGAGATCGAGCGAGTTGCGGAACGAGGCCCCGGCATCGCTTCCTTCGAGCACGGGAGCGAGATCGAGCACGGACGACGGAACGTGGCGAATCACGGCTGACAAGTAGCTCCGCCGAGCGTGTCTCGCTCGACGATCGGCGACGATTCAGTTTCGCCCGCTGCACATGATCAGGCCGGTGCAGCCACCGTCTTCACAACGGTTGCTGGAGCACTCGAAGGCATTGGCGAACGCCGACGCGGTGCACGTCTCTCCGTTGCTCTTGCGGCGATTGCAGACGCCCGCGGCGCAGTACGAGTTGGCCACGCAGGCTGAGTTGGATCCACAGGGCTCGCCAAGCTGCTTCCGGGTATCGCAGCCGCCATCAGCCGCGCAGTACAGGCCGAACGCGCAGACGACCGCTCCTCCGCAGGCCTCACCCACGCCGAGGAGCCAACCCTTCACGCACGTTCCGCCGACGCAAGAGAGCCTGGCAGCGCACGGGGTCTGCGAGTCGCACGTCTCGCCCGCCGCGTGCACCAGGGCACAGCGCCCTTCGCGCTGGTCGCAGAAGGCCCCCAGCTGGCACTGATTGCTCCCACACGACTCTCCGGGCTTCGCGAGCGGGGCGCAGTGGTCGAGGGCACAGCCCAGCCCGTACACGCACGGGTTGCTGTCGAGCCGATCGCAGGTCTCTCCCTCCTTCTTCAGGCCCGAGACTTCCACGCAGCTCGTGCCGTTGCAGAAGCTCCCCGCGACGCAGGCGTGCCTTTCGGTCGAGTTCCCCGAAGGAGCGCACGAGCCACCGACCTCGACCAGCGCTGTGCACGTCCCGTCGTACGCCTCGGCCCCCGGCACACAGCGTTGCCAGGGCGCAACCGCGGCTCCGAGCGCCAGACGCGGCTCGCAGTGGCCGGGACACGAGCGTTCGGTTGCGCAGAACAGGTCGGGAGTGCAGTCGTCATCGACGAAGCAAGCCTCACCTTGCGTCACGATTCCGTGGTCGGTCAGGAAGCAGCGGGCGGGGATCCCTTCCGAAGTCGGTACGGTCGAAGCGCAGGGCTGCGCTCTCAGCTGCGACAGACAGGCCGCTCCCGCATCTGCGTCGAGGGCGGCGCGACCCAGTGCGAGCGATTCGCTCCAACCGACGTTCTCGCACTTCAGCGCGACTTCGGCGCGATCGCGCTCGAGCTCCGCAGTCGTCGCCACGCCGCACCGCTCGTAGAAATCGGCTCGCGCCCGATAGACGTCGACGCAGTACCGCTGGTTGGGCGGCAGCGTGGGACCGTCGCTCGGCTTGGGACACCCGGCAAGGCACACCGCGAGGCAAGAAACCGAGAAGGCACGCATGTCACTAGCTCTGCGTGACGCGCACCGTGGTCTTCATGTCCTTACCGGTGTCGGGATCGCGCGCGGTCATGGTGAGGATGCCTTCCACGTTCACGTCGAAGGTGATCTCGACCTTCACGCTGCCCGCGGGCCCCTGCCTGATGCCGGAGAAGGTGAACTCACCGAGCTGCTCGTTCTCGTTCGCGCGCTCGTGATCGCCCTGCCAGATGCGCATGATCAGCTCGGTCTGGTTGTTGACCGAAGTGGTGCCGGTGATCTGCTTGGCGTTCGGAATCGGCGAGTTGCGCGGGAAGACGGTGTGCATGTTGCCGTCGGCCTTCTCGAGGCCGATGCCCATGGGGATCACGTCGAGCAGCTGCAGCTTGAGGTTCGTGTCGTCCGACAGCGAGAACGCGTAGAGCGCCGCGCCGATCGCCACCGCCTCGTCGGGGTGCACGCCCTTGCTCGGAGGCTTGCTGAAGAACTTCGTCAGCCGGTCCTGCACGACGGGCATGCGGGTCTGCCCACCGACCAGCATCACTTCGTCGAGATCGCGCGTCGACAGGCCCGACTCGACCAGCACCTTGGCGACGATCTTCAGCGTGCGATCGACCAGCTCCTGCGTGAGCTTCTCGAGCAGCTTGCGGGTGAACTTCATCTCGATGTTCAGGGGCTGGCCCTGCGGAGTCATCGTGATGAACGGAATGTTGAACGGCGCTTCCTCTCGAGACGAGAGGTCGATCTTGGTGCGCTCCGCGAGATCCTTGATGCGCTGCATCGCCACCGGGTCGGTGGACAGGTCGATGCCCGTCTTCGACTGAAACTCCGTCAAGACGTAGTGGATCATCGCGTTGTCGAAGTCGATGCCGCCCAGGAAGATGTCGCCGCCGGTGGCCTTCACTTCGAACACCTGCCCGCGGATCTCGATGATCGACACGTCGAACGTGCCGCCGCCCAGATCGTAGATGCAGACCTTCTGGTTGAGCGTCTTGCCGACGCCGTACGCCAGCGCCGCCGAGGTGGGCTCGTTGATGATGCGCACCACCTCGAGGCCGATCAGCTTGCCGGCGTCCTTCACCGACTGCCGCTGACGATCAGAGAAGTAGGCGGGCACCGTCACCACCGCCTTGTTCACCGCCACCTTGAGGTGGTTCGACGCGACGTCGCGAATCTTGTTGAGGATGCGCGCCGCGACTTCCTGCAGCGTCATCTCCTTCTTCGCGACCTCGATCGTGACTTCCTTGTTGTCGTGCGACGGCTTCACGCCGTACTGCACGACCTTCTTCATCGTCTCGACGATGTCAGAAGTGGCCGAGCGGCCGACGAGCCGCTTACTGCCGTAGATGGTGTTCTTCGGGTTGAGCTGCCACTGGCGCTTGGCCTCGTACCCGATGAGCTCGTTGCCCTTGTCGTCGACCGCGAAGATCGACGGAATCGTGTACTCGCCGCCCTTGTACGGAATGAGCTTCACGTTGGGCACGCCGTCTTTGTACCCGTCGACGTAGGCGGCGCAGCTGTTGGTGGTACCCAGGTCGATGCCGATGATCGTTTCCTGCTGGCTCACGGTCGCGGCAGTGTAGGCGAAGCGCGTCACCTGTCGAGGCGGTTCTCGTTGCGCGCCGTCAGCGGTTTCAATCGCGCTTGACGTGGTTCAGCGATCGAGCCGCGAATAGCCGTCGATCACCTGTGACCACGTGCCGAGCGTCACTCCGCCGGTGCCGAACAGCGAGTCGAGAGAGACACCACCGATCAGATCGACGGCCACCACCTCGAGCTTCGACATCGCCTGCGCCGCCGGGTCCTGCCCCGGAGCGGTCGGCACCGTCGGCCACGCCACGCTCGCCTGCTGCGAGGTCATCGCGAAGTAGATGACGTGCCGCGTGTCGGTGCCGGTCAGCGACACGCGCCCCAGCTCTCCGCCCGACGAATAGATCGAGTTCCACGCCGGCTGGCCCGGGTTCAACGTGCGCGTGCCCGGCGCGTACGACGAGTTGTCGGGCGAGGGGAGGAACGGCGTGATCAACACCCGCGAGCCGAGCACCGGCGTGCGCAGCAGACGTCCAGTGAACGCGTTGCCGCCCGCATCGACCGCGAGCACCCATAGACCCGGGGTGGCAACCTCGAGGCCGTTGTACGCCGCGCCGCCGCGCACGACGATCGGGTCGACCGGCCGCAAGCCGTCGGCTCCGGGCTGGCCCGGCGTCTTCGACGCGAAGCCCACCGGCAACATGCCCGCGCTCTCGTCGAACAGCGCCGACGCCGCGAGCACCGTCGCGAAGTTCGAAGGGACGCCCGGCACGACCACTTCGGTGCGCAGCTTCTGCTGGCGGCGCGGCTGGAAGGTGAGCGGCGTGAAGCGCGCGAAGTCGGGCACGTCTTCCGAGCCCATCGGGCACTTCGTCATGTTGCTGCACAGCCCATCGCCGTCGACGTCGGTGGAGTCGGGCACGTACGGCTTCGCGCTGAACGTCACCGGGCGCTGCTGCTCGTAGTCGAACGCGCCGAGGTAGCTCAGCACGTCGATCGATCGCAGGTTGAGCACCGAGTCGAGGTACGCGCGACCCGCCCACGACTGCACGAAGCGGTTGTTGCCGCTCTGCGCGAACGCGAGCGAGCGCGACTTCACTTCCTGAGGGAAGCCGAGGCCCGGCGAGGTGTAGAGGACGAACGCTCCGGGAATCGGCACCTGCTGGTTGATGCCCGGCACCTCGGTCTGGAAGTTCTCACCCAGCAGCCCTTGCGCGGTGAGCGAAGGCACGTCGCTCGCCGACGAAGTCACGAAGCCCGCCCAGTACGTGCCGGTGGTGCTCACGTAGTTGAAGCTGATCGACGCGCTGAACCCGCCGACGCCCTTCACGGGGTTGTCGCGCAGCGGGAGCGCCACGTCGGTCGCGGTGGTGCCGATGATCGACGCTCGCTCGAGCGCGGGCAGCCCGTCCATGCGCAGCGTCGTCGGAGCGGCCGTGAAGATCATCGCGCTCGCGTCGAGCAGCGGGAAGTCGGCGATGCCGTCGGCGGTGGTGGTGACGTCGGTCGGCGTCGAGCAGTCGGTGACGGGGCAACCGCGCACCGCCACTCCGACGACGGGTTGGCCGGTGGCGGCGTCGGTCACCACCACGCGTCGGCCCATCATCACCCGGGGGATGATCTTCACGCTGATCTCGTTGGAGTTCACGAACGCGCCCGTCACCGTCGCGCGCACGCGAACCTCTCCGGCCATCACCGCGGTCATCACGCCGCCCGCGCTCACCGTGGCGAGCGTCGAAGGCATGCCGGCGGTGTCTTTCACCTCGTACACGGCGTTGGAGATCGGGAACGTCGAGCCGTCGATCTTGAACGAGATCAGCGCGAGTTGGGTCGAGTCACCTTCGACCAGAAACACAGTCGGCGGAGACAAGCGCAGGTTTTCGATCTCTCCCGCGGGGGGCGCCATCACGCACTGCCCGTCGACGCACGCCTGACCGCTGGTGCACTCGAGGTGACCGCGGCACACGCTCGGCACGCAGACCTCGGCGATGCAGGTGCGACCCGTTCCACACTGCTGCGAGACCTGGCAGCTCGGGCTCGGCTGGCAGTGGCCTTCTTCGCAGAAGCCGGTGGTCATCGAGCCCATCGTCCCGGGAATGCCCGTCACGCAGTCGCCGTCGGCGAGGCAGCGCTGCAGCTCCTGGCAGATCTTCTTGCTGCAATCGAAGCCGGGCGGGCAACGCGCTTCGTCGAACGCACGGCACTCGTAGTTGCGCGGGCACTCCGAGGTCTGCTGGCACACCTGGTACGGCTCGCAGCGACCGAACACCGCCGACGTGCAGTACTGACCCGCAGGGCAGTCGCTCGCCTGCGCGCAGTCGGCCTTGCTGCACAACCCGTTCAGACAAATCAGGCCCTGGCCACCGCACTGGAGATCTTGCGTGCAGCGCCGGGTGCAGGTGCCTTGCACGCACGTGTAGATCGCGAACGCCAGTCGCGGGTCGAGCGTCGGCGCGCAGTCTTGCGGCATGGTGCACACCGGCAGGCAGAGCCCCTGCGTCACCTCGCAGCGGCCTCCGGTGCCGAGGCACTCGGCGTCGTCGGTGCACCGCGGGCGAATCTGGCAGCTGCCGCTGATGCACCGCTGGTTCGCCGCGCACGCGCTGTCGTCTTCACATGCGCACTTTCCCTGCGAGCAGACGAAGCCGGCCGCGCAGTCGCGATCTTTGCTGCACTCGGGTCGCGCGCCGCAGGTGCCGTTGCCCAGACACACTTGATCCGTGCCGCATTCGGAATCGTCGGTGCAGATCGGGCCGCACGCGCCGCGACGGCAACGTTGATCGGCACGGCACTGCGTGTCGTCACTGCACGGCGTGGAATTGATCGGCGGGCACGCAGACAACGCGAGCAGCAGCGGCAACCAGCGAGCAAAGACGCGCATGAATGTCGGCGGTATAGCGCGCTGAACGACGCGCGGCGTTTCTCAGAAGTTGAGAGAAAATCCCCAGCGAAGTCGGCCCCTTGAAGGCGAACTGAGCACTGTGGTCTACAGCGAAACCTTCAGCGTCGGAGGTTTCATGGTTCGCTCGATTTCGTTGCTCTCGATGATCACCGCCGCGCTCGCGTGGGCGCAGCCGGTGTCGATCGACGGCAACATCATTCTCGTTCAAGACCCGAACGGAGCGATCAACGCGCTGGTCGGCATGCAGAACATGTCGATCCTCCCGTCGCATCAGGAGCAGTTCTGTCGTCAGGCGTACAACACCGTGCGCGCGGCCGGCATCCCCGACGAGTTCGACGGCGTGATCACCTTCACCGCGAGCGAGCAGCTCACGGACATCGACAACGTGTGGCAGGGCTCTCCGGTGCGCGCCGACGGAACGGGGTACGGCCGCCAGAACGCTCCGTGGGCGAACACGTACATGTCGAGCAAGCTGGGGCAGTGCGTGTTCATGGGCACGCTCGGGCGCACCATGAGTCTGTTCGGTCCGCCGGGGCCTGAAGCGCTCCCGTCCGATCCCGAAGGGGCGTGGTCTCCGTCGATCGGCATTCAGATTCCCGGGTTCAGCAGCCTCACCGGCATCGAGATGATGGGTCACGAGTACGGCCACCACTGGCTGCTCGGCATCGAGTTCGATCAGAACGATGGCCGCGGCCGGCAGCACTTCATTCGCGGCTACAACGAGGGCGACCCGAACAGCGGGAGTATGGGGTACCCGAACCAGCACTACAGCCACAACGCCGACTCGCGCTCGGTGATGTACGGCGAGTGCATCACCGATCTCGGCGGAGGCTCGTTCAAGTTCGAAGGCTGTCCGCGCAAGTACAGCCAGATCGATCAGTACCTGATGGGCCTCCGCGGGCCGACCGAAGTGAACCCGATGATGGTGCTCGAAGACCCGAGCGCGCCAGGGCAGGGCGTCGACAGCGTCGCGATGGGCCGCAGCTCGGGCTCGATGACGGTGAACGGTCTCACGCGGCACGACATCAGCGCCGACGAGATCATTCGCGCGATGGGCTCGCGCATTCCCGGCTACCCGAACGCGGCGAGCTGCTGGCGCGTGGCGTTCATCGTGGTGATGGCTCCGGGGCAGACCACGGTGCCGCAGGCGATGCTCGACAAGGTGAAGCGCTACGCCGCGCGCTGGCCGCAATGGTTCTACGGAGCGACCGACTGTCGCGGCACGATGGACACGCGCATCACCGGCTCGGGCTGCGTCGCGATTCCGAACACGTGCGATGCCGACGGCGGAACGATGATGCAGCCCGATTCAGGTGTGATCGCTCAAGACGCTGGTCAGCCCGACGCGGGGGCGCCTGAAGAAGACGCGGGCCTCGATGCGGGCACCCCGGGTGAAGAACTCGACGCGGGCAACGAGATGATGCCGCCCGTCGGTGGCGGCATCGGCAAGGACGACACGCGCGTCGACACCGGCAAGATTCGCCCGGGCTGCGGCTGCAACGCAGACCCCGCGGTGTTGGTGCTCTTCGGGGCGATCGCGCTGCTCGGCTCACGTCGCCGCCGCGCAGTGCATTGAGAACGCTCAGTCGATCTCGACGAAAATCCGGTCCATCCCGCCGCTCTTTTTCACCGCGATCTCGGTGTACAGCCCGAGCCACGACCCGACGAACTGAAACGAGTCGGCCTTCTCGGTCTTCTCGGCGTTCGCAAAGAACGTGGGAATCTCGGCGAGCATCTGCGCCTTCACCGCCGGCCACTCACTCGCCGGCCGGTGCTCGAGGATCGCCTGACGGAACACCGCTCCATCGGGGTGCTGGCTGAACAAGATGTTCTCGACGTGCAGCCGCATCGCCTCGGCGCCGTAGGTCTGCGCGGCCGCGAAATCCGCAATCGCATCGCTCGGCGGAGTGGGAGCCACCGCCTGCGCCGCCTTCGACACCAGCTCGCGCACCGCGGCCTCGCTCGGCTCACGCACGTGCAGCGCCGGGTTCTTCTTCGCGTAGTCGGCGAGCGTCTTGTGCAGGGCGATCGGGTTGCGCGTCGCCAGTTCCTTCACCGAATTCACGCCAGCGTTCTCGAACAGGTTGGCCGTGGCCGGGCCCATACCGTCGAGCCGCACGAGATCGGCGCGGTTCACCGCTTCCTTCACGCGCGTCGGCGTCAGCCCGATCTCGCGAGCGAGCCGCGACACTTCGGTCGAGCTCTTCGCCTTCGCGAGCAGCTGCTCGTTGTTGGTGATGCCGGCCTTCTTGAAGGCCTTCACTTCATCGGCTGAGACACCCTGCAACGACGACAGCGACGTGGGGCGCGCATCGGTGATTCGGGGCATGGGCGAAGACCTTACTCACTCAGGTGGGAACTTCTTGAGCAGCTCGCTCGAGATCTCCTGCTTCTTGATGATGTCGGCGTAGGTCTTCACGGCGCTGCGCGCGGTGCGCGTCTTGGTCGCGTCGTTGGCCACGGCGTAGAGACCGAACTTCATGTCCATGCCGTGGTTCCACTCGTAGTTGTCCATCAGCGACCAGTAGAAGAAGCCGCGCACGTCGGCGCCGTCCTTGATCGCGCGCTTCGTCCATTCGAGGTGACGCACGAGCCAGCTCTCAACGCGCTCGTCACCGGGAGCCGCGTCGGTGCCCGTCTCCGTCACGTACATCGGGATGCCGTAGCGGTTCTTCACGTGCAGCTCGATGTCGTAGAGACCCTTCGAATAGTCCTCCCACAGCTCGAGCGAGAACGGGTCGAACGTGGTGAGCGGCGACAGCGTGGGGAAGCTCGGCGTGCCGGTGCCCTTCACCGTGATGCGCGTGTAGTAGTTGATGCCCAGCCAATCCATGCGGCCGGAGAGCTGCGGGTCGGCGTCACCGTCGGGTTCTCCGCTCAGATCGGCGTCGACCAGGCCCTTCGCCACGCCGTCGAGGAAAGCGGTGTTGTAGAGATAGAAGACGTTCTCCGCCGCGCGCGTGTCGACGCGTGACGAGGGGTCTTTCCCCTTGGTCGGAGTCATCGAATACACGAGGCCGATGCTCGCTCCGTTGGGGTCGTTCGCCTTCACCGCGTCGTACATGCGCGCGTGGGCCTCGATCATCGCCACCATCACCGCCTTCGCCTCGGCGAACTTGAGCTGCAGGCCCGGCGGGTTCACGCGATCTTTCGAGGGCAGCAGATAGCCGGGCAGCACTACCGCGTACGGCTCGTTCTGCGTGGCCCACAGATCGACGTCAGCGCCGAATTCCTTCGCCACGAAGCCCGCGTACTTCGCGATCTCCCGCACCGTGCGCTCGCGATCGAGCCAGCCCTTCGCCGTGCAGCCGGCGAGATCCTTGTGACAGGCGACGCCGTCGTGAATCCACAAGGGCAGGGTGTAGTGGTGCAGGGTGACGAGCGGAGTGAGCCCGCGCTTCTTCAGCGCCGCGATCTGCGCGTGGTAGCCCGCGAGCGCCTTTTGATCGGCGACGGCTGCGAGCGCGTCACCCTCGAGGCCGTCGGTCGCGGTGGGGAACACGCGGCTCCACTCGATCGAGATGCGCAGCGAGTTGAGCCCCAGCTCCTTCTGCGCGCGATCGAAGTCCTGCTCGTACAGTTCCCAGAAGCCCGGAGCGTGATCGAGCGGCTCGAAGGTGATCAGGTCCTTGAGATCCTGCAGCTCGTTGGGCGAGTTCACCCATTGGTACCAGTCGCTGTGCGTGTCGACGCACTCGCTCTGCGGCAGCGTCGGGCAGCCGGGGTCGATCTGAAAACCGGCGGTCGCCGCTCCGAAAAGAAATTTCTCGGGGAACTGTCGCTCACATGCGGCGAGGCTCAACGCGACTAAGAAGATCGTGATCGATCGCGACATCGGGCGGTCCTCGTCATGGAGTGTCCGAAATGTTCGTGGAGATACAACCCGGCGTGCTGCTCGTCACCTACGCCGACGCCGGCGCGCTCGCGGTGGCCAACCAGGCGACCTTGATCTCGAGGCTCGAAGAGAAGCGTGGCCCCGTGGCGATCATCTTCGACGTGCATGACGCCGTGCGCTCAGTGCCGATGGATGTGCCGACCTTCTGGTTGTCGGTGACGGGCCGCCGCGAGCTCGAGATTCGCGCCATGGCGATCGTCACGCACCACGCGGCAGTCCGGGTGGCGGCCTCGGGCTTCGGGCTGGCGAACAAGGTGCGCGGCGTGGCAACGAAGGTCGATACCTTCGCCACCGTACCGAGCGCCGTCGAGTGGGCTGCTCAGACGAACAGACTGGACAGCGATTCGGCGCGGTAGATGCGCGCGAGCGCTTCGCCGAACAGCCGCTCGGTGCCGACCTGACGGATCTTCGGGCACGCAAGCGCCGGCTTGCTCAACGGAATGGTGTCGGCCACCACCAGCTCCTCGAGCACCGACTCGCTGATGCGGTTGATCGCCGGGCCGCTGAGCACGGGGTGCACGATGTACGAGTACACGCGCCGCGCGCCCTTGGCCTTCAACGCCGCCGCGCCCTGCGTGAGCGTGCCGCCGGTGTCGATGATGTCGTCGACGATCAGCGCGTCCTTCCCGTCGACCTCGCCGATGAGGTTCATCACTTCCGACGCGTTAGGGCGCGGGCGCCGCTTGTCGATGATCGCCAGCGGGCAGCTGAGCCGCTTGCTGTACGCGCGCGCGCGCTCGACGCCACCGGCATCGGGCGACACGATCACCAGATCATCGGACGTGGGGAACTTCTTGCGGATGTCGTCGAGGAACACCGGCGACGCGTAGAGGTGATCGGTGGGGATGTTGAAGAACCCCTGAATCTGGCCGGCGTGCATGTCCATCGACACCACGCGAGTCACGCCCGCGGTCGAGAGCAGATCTGCGATCAACTTCGCCGTGATCGGAGTGCGCGCCGCGACCTTCCGGTCCTGCCGCGCGTAGCCGTAGTAGGGGATCACCGCGGTGATCGACGCCGCGCTCGCGCGCTTCAGCGCGTCGGCCATGATCAACAGCTCCATCAGGTGATCGTTCACCGGAGGGCACGACGACTGAATGATGAAGCAGTCGAACCCGCGCACGTTCTCGCCGATCTCGACCTGAATCTCGCCGTCGCTGAACCGACCCACTTCGGCCTTCGACACCGGCCGCTTCAGGTACTCGCAGATCCGTTCCGTCAGCCCGCGATTCGAATTCCCAGCGAAGACCTTGAAGTCGTGACTGACGGGCATGCGCGGCGAAGTACACCAGCGTGAACAAGCGTTCAATCGCGGTCGAATCGCAAATCAGCTCACCAATCAGCCTCGCGCGAGGTCGAGCCCGACCTGCGCGGCGTCGAGTCGCGAGCCGCCGCTTCGTATTCTTTGAGCACGCGTTGCTCGAGGATCGTGCGCATCTCGGCGTTCAGAGGGTGCGCGATGTCTTTGTAGGTGCCGTCTTTGCGCTTCTTCGCTGGCATCGCCACGAAGAGGCCCGTGCCGCCTTGAATCACCTTGAGATCGCGCACCACGAAACACGCGTCGAGCGTGATCGTGACGTACGCGCGCAGCTTGTCCTCGTCCACGAGGAACACTTTCACGTCGGTGATGTTCATCCGGCCCCCCAGGGCGTCCGCTACGCCGCAGAGAATCGATCTCCGCGCGTCCCCGCCACAAGGGCAGTGCTCGATTTTGTCCGGGAGTGACAGCGCGGCCGGCCTGCCTTGACAGCAAGGTGCCGATCGTTAAGGTGCGCCGCCTTTCAAGGTCGTTTCAAGTTTTCAGCCGCATTCTTCTCGTTTCAAAGGAGTAGCACCCTGGCTCTCGCACGTGATCAACGCACCGATCGTCGAATCAAAGCCCGTGAGGTCCGCGTCGTCGGCTCTCAAGGTGAGCAGCTCGGCGTCATGCCCACTGAAGTGGCTTTGGCGAAGGCCCAGGCTGAAGGGTTGAACCTCGTCGAGGTCAACCCGATGTCGAAACCCCCGGTCTGCAAGATCATGGACTACGGGCGGTTCAAGTACGAAGAGAAGAAGAAGGCGAACGACGCCAAGAAGAAGCAGGTCGTGGTGAAGGTGAAGGAAGTGAAGCTTCGCCCCAAGACCGAAGAGCACGACTACGAGACCAAGGTTCGTCACGTGCGCGAGTTCCTCGAAGAGGGGAACAAGGCGAAGATCACCATCATGTTCCGCGGTCGCGAGATCACGCACCGCAACCTCGGCACCCAGATCCTCGATGACGTCGTCGCCGACCTGAAGGACATCGCCGTCGTCGAGCAGACGCCCCGGCTCGAGGGCAAGCAGATGTTCATGATCCTCGGCCCCAACAACAAGGTCGCGCAGCGCGCGCGTGATGCGCACCGCAACTCGCTCCTGCAGCAGGAGCGCGAGAAGGCCGAGCGCAAGGCGTCCGAGCACCCGAACGAGTCGGGCCCGCGTCCGCCCGAGGCTTCGAACGCCGCGCCTGCGCCGATTCCGGCTCCGGCTCCGGCCGCCGCTGAAGCCGCTCCGAAGGCCTGAGCACCACCGAAGCGGTTCACGAAGAATTCGAGGCGCTGATCGCTTCGGGTCGCGAGACTCCGGAGACGTGGAAGGTCTACGCCGATTGGTTGCTCGAGCAGGGCGACCCGCGCGGCGCGCTGATGCGCCTCGACCCGAACAGCCGTGAGCACGATCAGCTCGTCCACGAAAACTGGGCGCGCTGGTTTCCCGGCATCGAGCGCACCTCGTTGCGTGGCCTTCGCTGGCGCAACGGCTTCGTGTCGGAACTCGAGCTGGTGAACGCGGTGCCGCTCGAGCTGCCCGGCTTTCGTCATCTGCGCGCGGTCTCGATCTCGTTGCCCGCGCCTTTCGATCTCGAGCCGCTCAACTCGTTGCCGCTGCTTCGCTCGCTGCGCATCTCGTTGCCGTGGGGACACCCGCTCGGTGCGTTGAGCCCTGCGTTGCGGCGCGCGCACTCGCTCGAGCTGGCGCTCTTCGGCGGACCCTCGGACGGCTCGCTCGATCTCCACGGTGACTTGCCCGAGCTGCGCCACCTCGTCATCGACGCCGTCGATCTCCCGCAGCAAACGCTCGGCAATCTGACCGTCGCTCCATGGCTCGCGCGACTCGAGTCGCTGGCCATCGGCGACGTCGGCAACGCCAACGCCGGGCCGATCTTGAACCGGGGCCACGCCTTCGAACGACTCGGTTCGAAGCTCCACTTCGAGCTGCGTCGCGACGCGTGGCCTGATCAGCGGAACGCGCTCCACAAGAAGTTCCCTGAAGCGCGACTGCGCTTTCCCGACGTGGGGGCGTACCGTTTTCCGTTCCGCGAACGCGGCCTGTGGGCGGTGCGTGAGCCCGTCGACGCACCGAAGAACTTCCGCACGCTCCCCGCGGAATTCACCCGCATCGGCGACGGCGCCTACGGAGCGCCGGGAGACACGCTGGTCAGCTCAGGCGCTCCCTTCGCGCACCTGCGCAACGAGCGGTTCTGCGCGTGGTGCGCGTCTGATCGCACGCTGGCGATCTACGCGCAGAGCCAGGTCGACGAAGACGTGCGCTATGGCAACAGCACGTGGTGGCTGTGCGAATGGCGCTGCGAAGAATGCGGTTGGATTACGACGCCACATCGAATTGACGCGAGTTGACATGGGTGGGGGGACACCGTATGTCCGCCGCCCTTTCGCATTCAGGACTCTCGCAACATGCCCAAACTCAAGACTCGGAGCGGCGCCAAAAAGCGCTTCCAGGTGAAGAAGAACGGCCAGGTGAAGCACGCCAAGGCCTTCGGAAAGCACCTCTTCACCCATGCCAAGGCGATGGACACCCGTCGCCGTAACCGCGGCACTTCGCACCTCCGCAAGATGGACGCGAAGAAGGTCGCCCAGGAAATGTTCCCCTACGGGGCGAACTGAGAAAGGAGCCGAAGACCCATGCGCGTCAAAAAGGGAGTGAAGGCTCGTCGTCGTCGTAATTCCATCCTCAAGCTGGCCAAGGGTTTCCGTGGCCGCCGCAAGAATTGCTACAAGCGTGCGAACCAGGCCGTCGAGCGTGCGCTCGATTACGCCTCGCGCGATCGTCAGCGCCGCAAGCGCGACTTCCGCTCGCTGTGGATCGTTCGCATCAACGCGGCGGCTCGCGCGGTCGGTCTCTCGTACAGCAAGCTGATCGCCGGCCTCACCAAGGCGAAGGTCGCCATCGACCGCAAGATCCTCGCGGATCTCGCGGTGCACGATCCGGCGGGGTTTGGCGCGGTCGCCCAGATTGCCAAGGCGGCCTGAGCAGTACCTGAGCTGAAGCAAAGCTCATCGACGGGGTCGCCTTGAAAAGGGCGGCCCCGTTTTCGTTTCTACCGATCGAGGTTGCACATGAACGACAGGCTTGCCGCGCTGGCTTCCAGCGCTGATTCAGAACTCGCGAAAGCCGTGACGCTCGACGCCGTCGAAGCGCTGCGCGTGAAGTTCCTTGGCAAGAAGGGCGAGCTCGCCGCGATCCTCGGTGGCATGGGCAAGCTCGGCCCCGACGAGCGCAAAGCCCTCGGAGCGGCCGCCAACACCCTCAAGACCGATCTCGAGACGAAGATCACCGCGGCGCTCTCTCGCGTGCAGGACGCGGCGCTCGAGCAGGAATTGAAGGGCCCGCGCCTCGACGTCACGTTGCCCGGCCGCGGCCTCAATCCCGGTCATCGCCACCCGGTCTCGCAGACGCTCGAAGACATCTGCAACACGTTCGCGCGCCTCGGCTTCGTCATCGAGCAGGGGCCGGAGATCGAGCTCGATTGGTACAACTTCGAAGCGCTGAACGTGCCGGCCGATCACCCCGCGCGCGACATGCAGGACACCTTCTACGTCGATGGCAAGCAGCTCGGCGTTCCGAAGCCCATCGTGCTGCGCACGCACACCTCGCCCGTGCAGATCCGCACCATGCTCGCGCAGAAGCCTCCGGTGCGCGCGGTGATGCCCGGCCGCGTGTACCGCAAGGACAGCGACCAGACGCACACGCCCATGTTCCACCAGGTCGAAGGCCTGCTCGTCGACGAGAAGGTCACGTTCGCGGAGCTGAAGGGCACGCTCGACGCGTTCGCCAAGGCCTTCTTCGGAGCGAAGAGCAAGACCCGCTTCCGCCCCTCGTTCTTCCCGTTCACCGAGCCGTCGGCCGAGGTCGACGTGTCGTGCGTGTTCTGCGGAGGGAAGGGCTGCCGCGTCTGCAAGCAGACCGGTTGGATCGAGGTGCTCGGCAGCGGAATGGTGCACCCCAACGTCTTCCGTCACGCCGGCTACGACCCGTCGAAGGTCACCGGCTTCGCGTTCGGCATGGGCGTCGAGCGGTTCGCGATGCTGCGGTACGGCATCGACGATCTGCGCACCATGTTCGAGAACGACTACCGCTTCGTCGCGCAGTTCTGATCAGGGACCACGAACATGAAGCTCTCTTTGAAATGGTTGGCTGAGTACGTCGCGTTGCCTGCGTCGGTCGACGAGCTCGCGCGCAAGTTGACGATGGCGGGCCTCGAGATCGAAGGCATCTCGCGGCCGGGCGAAGGCTTGAAGGGCGTGGTGGTCGCGCAGATCCTCGCCTCTGAAAAGCACCCCAACGCCGACAAGCTCAGCGTCACGAAGATCGACGATGGCTCGGGCACTCCGCTGCAGGTGGTGTGCGGCGCGAAGAACTACAAGGTCGGAGACAAGATTCCGCTCGCCACCGTCGGCAGTGAGCTGCCCGGTGGCATGAAGATCGGCAAGGCGCGCATGCGCGACGTCGATTCGTTCGGAATGCTCTGCTCGTCGAAGGAACTCGGGCTCACCGAAGAGAGCGCGGGCCTGCTGATCCTCGACCCCGCGTTGAAGGTCGGCACGCCGATCGCGCAGGCGCTCGGGCTCGATGACGTGATCTTCGAAGTGAACGTCACTCCGAACCGCAGTGACGCGCTCTCGCACCTCGGTATCGCGCGCGAAGTGGCCACGCTGCTCGGTGCGGCGCTGAAGAAGCCCAACACCAAGCTCAGCGAGTCGTCGGTCGCCGCTTCGTCGAAAATCGAGATCAAGATCGAAGACCCGGAGCGTTGCTGGCGCTACGCGGCGCGCGTGATCGAGGGCGTGCAGGTGAAGCCGTCCCCCGCGTGGATGCAGCAGCGCCTCGGCGCGTGCGGCGTGCGGGCCATCAGCAACCTCGTCGACGTCGGCAACTACGTGATGCTCGAGTACGGCCAGCCCGTGCACGTGTTCGATCTCGACCGCATCGGCGGCGGGAAGATCGTGGTGCGCACCGCGAAGGGCGGCGAGAAGCTGAAGACGCTCGACGAGAAGGAAAGGGTGCTCGACGCGCAGGACCTGCTGATCTGCGACGAGAAGCTGCCCATGGTGCTCGCCGGAGTGATGGGTGGCATCGACAGCGGCGTCACCGAGAAGACCACCCGCATTCTGCTCGAGGCCGCGACGTTCCAGCCCGCCAGCATCCGCCGATCGTCGAAGCGGCACGCGCTGCACTCGGAGTCGTCGCACCGCTTCGAGCGAGGCACCGACGTGAGCGTGGTCCCCGAGGCGATCGACCGGCTCGCGGCCCTGATCGTCGAGATCGCCGGAGGCACGGTGCTCAACGGCCGCGTCGACAACTACCCGAACAAGAAGGAAGCGCGGAAGGTGACGCTGCGTACCGCGCGCGTCGGTGACGTGCTCGGCGCTCCTGCGACGTCGGCCGAGTGCGCGACCATTCTTTCGTCGCTCGGCTTCAAGAAGCTGAGCGGCGACGACACGGCGGCGACGTGGGAAGTGCCGCAGGCGCGCGTCGACGTGAGCATCGAAGAAGATCTCGATCGAAGAGATCGCTCGCGTGCGCGGCTTCGACGCGATTCCCGCGGCGCTGCCTCGTGGCCTGAGCGCGCTCGAACCCGAACGTCCTCAGCTCGCGCTCGAGCGCCGCATGCGTTCCGCGCTGGCGGGGCAGGGCTTCGACGAGGTGGTGAACTACTCGTTCGTCGCTCCGGCTGAGCTCGCGGCCTTCCAGTCTGAAGCTGGAGCGATCGCCGTCTCGAACCCGCTCAGCGTCGAGCAGTCGGTGATGCGCACCACGCTCTTCGCGTCACTGGTGCCCAACGTCGCGCGCTCGGTGCGCCATCAGGCGACGGGCGTGCGCTTCTACGAGCTCGCGCGCAGCTACCGGCCGCACGCCGGTGGTGGCGAAGGCAGCAAGCCGGTGGCGCTCGAGACGCTCGAACTCGCCGGAGCGCTCTTCGGCGGCTCCCGCTCGTGGACCGGCGGCAGCAAGAGCGCCGATTTCTACGACGCGCGCGCGGCGGTCGAGTCGGTGCTCTCAACCCTGCACATCGAAGGCGTGACGTGGGAGTCGCTCGATTCTCCCTGGTACCACCCGCGCGCTTCGGCGGCGGTCCGTCGCGGCAAGGTGCTGCTCGGCACGGTGGGCGAGCTGCACCCGCGCGCGATGAAGCGGCTCGATGCTCCGGCTGGTGTGTACTTGTTCCAGCTCGATGTCGCGGCGCTGCTCGAGCATGCGCAGTTGGTGCCGCAGGCCGTCGCGCTCAGCCGCTTCCCGACTGTCAATCGTGACCTGGCGGTCGTGGTTCCGACGGCGCTCTCGGCTGAAGAAGTGCGCAGCGTGATCCTCGAGGTCGGCAAGCCGCTGGTCGACGACGCGATCGTCTTCGACGTCTACGAGGGCAAGCAGGTCGGCGAGGGGAAGAAGAACGTTGCCTTCGCGCTGCGCTACCGATCGCCCGAGCGCACCTTGACCGACACCGAAGTGAGCGATGCCCACGCCAAAATCGTCGCCGAAGTGAGCAAGCGGCTGGGGGCTGCCCTGCGCTCGTAAAGGCCGATTTTCCGGCCTCAAATCCAAGTCTGCGGCCCTGCGAAAAAGCTTAAGAGTGTCGGCATGTTGACCTGCGCCCCGCGCAAGGTACGCTTTGGGGCCTATGACCAAGGCAGACATCATCGAGAGCGTCTACGAGAAGGTCGGGTTCTCGAAGAAGGAGTCGGCTGAGCTCGTGGAGTTGGTGTTCGACACGCTCAAAGAGACTCTGGAGCGCGGCGACAAGGTGAAGATCTCGGGCTTCGGCAACTTCCAGCCCCGGTACAAGCGCGCTCGTCCGGGTCGCAACCCGCAGAGCGGCCAGCCCATCGAGATCACCGCGCGCCGAGTCGTGAAATTCGTGCCGAGCCAGGTGCTGAAGGCCGACCTCAACGACGGGTATGTCGCCGAGGACGAGCTCTCCGCCGAGGACGAGGACGAGGGCCACAAGGCGCCCGAGTCCGATGACGATGATGATGACGAGTGAGATTGGTTGACCCCTCGGTGTCAGGCAGGCATAAGCGCGCCCGTCTCAACCCTGCCGTTTTCGGGGCGTAGCGCAGCCTGGTAGCGCACTTGCTTGGGGTGCAAGTGGTCGCTGGTTCGAATCCAGTCGCCCCGACCATTTCGTGAGCCGTGAGATCCACAGTGGGTCTCACGGCTTTCGTCTTTTCAGAGTCTCTTCAGATGCCGACGCCGACCGAGAGCGAGAGCTCGACGTTGGTCTGATCGCCGCGAAGCCAGGTATCGGCAGAGAACTCCACCACCAGTGGCGCCATCTTCCAGTCGGTGAGGGCGACGCCGACGCCGGTTCGAATTCCAGGAATCGGAACGCCGGTCGGCAGCTGCAGCCGAGGCCCGATGAACCCCGAGACCGACCACGGTGGCGAGCCCACCAGCCCGAAGATCCGCCCCGCGGTGAAGCGCGTCAGCTCGACTCCCGCGCGCAGCCCGACCACGTGCGTGCTCGTGCCGAGGCGAAAGCCGTAGTCGAATGCGAGGTGCCCGCCGTAGTTGATCGAAAACCAGCGACGCAGACCGACCTTCAGCCCGAACGTCGGCACCGAGAGCGTCGGCGTGATCGAGCTGGTCGCCGCGGCCATCAGGCCCCACGTCGGTTCGAAGGTCTCGTCGTTCTTGCGGAGTCGATCAGCGACGAGCGCCGGCAGCTCGTTCTGGAACGCCTGGTAGTTCTCGAGATCGACGCCGCGCCAGAACACCGAGATCTGCGCCTCGCTCGCGATCGGCGGCACGATGATCTCTCCGCCCTCGGGACCGTCCTTCACCTCGAACCACACGTTCTGCACGCCTGCCTTGCACCGCTCGACGTAGTCACCGCCCACGCGACAATCGAGCCCGGCCCGGCTGCGCGCCAGCCCCAGCTTGAACCCGTCGCGAATTCGCTGATCCATCAACCCTTCGCGGAGCACTTCCTGCCGTGCCTGGGCGACGCCCGTCCACCGAGGGCAGCCACTCGCGAACACCAACAGCAACAGAAAGCACCCACAGCGGAGCATGGAGCGCGAACGTCGCATCAGATTCCTGTGACGTCGAGGCGAGGGTGACAGCGACGCCTTCCCGCATCCCTCCGAACGCAGGTGTCAGCGCCCATGCACACGCCTTGCAGACCGTGGGCGCCATGCGAACTCTCCTCCTGGCAGTGCTTGGTGCGGTTGGTGTCGTGGGCCTCGTCGCGTGCGGCGGGCCGTGCATTGCCGAAGACCCGATCGTCCCCACGCCCGAGTCGGTCTGTCTGCGCGGCGATGCGGGAGCGCCGGCGGCCGGTGCTCCCTTCACCGTCTTCGTGAATCACAACGTCGGCGAAGCGAGCTGCAGCGTGGGCGTCGATGGTGGCGCGATCATCTTCAGCCTCACGAGGACGTCGAGCGGCGGCAGCTGCGGTGCTCCCGGCGGAGCTGCGGCGCGCGCTCCCATTCCCGCGACGTGCGTCGTTCCCTCGCTCGACGCAGGCACGTATTCGTTCAACACCACCACCGCGGGCAGCGTGACGCTCCCGTACGACGGCGGTCTGCCGCCCTGTCAGTTCTGAGCGTGCGGGCGGTACGCGGCGTCCATCGGCAACGGTGCGCCGCGCCAGACGCGCCAGGTGATCGGCACTTCGAGCACGAAGGTGACGAGCATGCCGATGCCGGCGAGCGCGAGCGCCACGCGGCCTGACCAGGCGTCGAAGGGCACCAGCAGGGCGATCGCTCCCACGCCGATCGCCGACGCGAAGTAGCCGCCGAACGACATCCACAAGAACTGACGGCGCGTGTTGCTCGCGCTGTCGAAGTGAAACAGCAGCGTCGAGATGGGTGAGGAAGGGAAGGTGACCTTCGCTCCCGAGGCGAGCGAGGCCCAGAGGTGGCCGTACTCGTGCGCGAGAAAACCGCAGACCGCGGTGAGGACTCCGGCGATGGCTCCGGTGTCGAACCACCACGCCGCCGCGGTCAGCGCGACGATCGCCAGATCTCGAAGAAGCAGATGGCGCGGCGGCATGGCTGGTCAGTCTGGCGGAAGTTGCTTGAAGCCGATGTAGCCCAGCCCCGGAGACGCATCGCGAGCGGCCACCAGCGCGTCGAGTTCGGGAATCTGCGCCTCGAGAAACGCGATCTCGCGCGTGAGACGATCTTTCGCCTTCTCGTCGGTCGCGGTCGCCAGCGAAGCGCGGCGCAAGGCGATGGTCTTGTGGAGCGGGTCGAGTGTCAGCGCCGCTTCCCAGCCTCGTGTGCCGACGCGTTGTCCGGCGCCAAGCGTTGGCGCGCCGCCGCTCCCCCGCAGGAGGAAGAAGAGCACCGCGATCACCACCACGCCGACGATGAAATAGATCATGTGAGCTCGGTCGATTTTCGTTCGAGTTGCGTGAGCGGCACCGGGGGCACGTCGAGCGTCGCTCGCGCTTTCGCCAGATCGAACTGGCCTTCCCACTTCGACACCACCACCGTCGCCACTGCGTTGCCGACGAGGTTGGTCAGCGCGCGCGCTTCCGACATGAAGCGATCGATGCCGAGGAGAATCGAGATTCCCGCCACCGGCACCGTGCCCACCGACTGCAGCGTCGCGGCGAGGGTGACGAAGCCGCTGCCCGTCACTCCGGCGGCGCCCTTCGACGTGAGCAGCAGCACGGCGAGCAACGAGACCTGCTGCCCGAGCGTCAGCTCGACGTCGAGGGCCTGCGCCACGAAGACGCTCGCCATCGTCAGGTAGATGCACGTGCCATCGAGGTTGAACGAGTAGCCGGTCGGCACCACCAGCCGCACCACGGGGCCTCCACAGCCCATCGCCTCGAGCCGGCTCATCAGCGCGGGGAGGGCCGATTCAGAAGACGAGGTTCCGAGCACGATCAGTAGCTCGCCCTTCAAGTGCCGCACGAACTTGAAGATCGACAGCCCCGCGATGCGCAGCGCGAGCCCGAGCACGCCGAACACGAAGATCAACGCGGTCGCATAGAAGCTCAAGATCAGCATCAACAGGTTGCCGAGGGCCTCGACGCCGTATTTCCCGATGGTGAAGGCCATCGCCGCGAACGCGCCGATCGGAGCGAGCCGCATCACCACGCCGATCAACGCGAAGAAGAACGTTGCACCGTGTTCGAGCGCGCCGAGCACCGGTTTGCCCTTCGCTCCCAGGCCTGCGAGCGCGATGCCGCTGAACACCGCGAGCACCAGCACCGGCAACACGTCTTCACCCGTGAAGGCACCGACGAAGCTGCTCGGCACCAGCGCCTGCACGTGCTCCACCAGGGTGTGCGGCTTGTCCTTGTTCTTCTCGAGGATCTTGTTGAGCGCCGTGGTGTCGAGGTTCTCGGCCTTCTTGTGCATGCCCGTGCCCGGGCCGACGAGGTTGACGATCAGCAGGCCGAGGATCAGCGCGATCGTGGTCATCACTTCGAACCACAGCAGCGCCTTGGCGCCGACGCGGCCGACCTTCTTCAGATCGCCCATCGACGAGATGCCGATCACCACCGTGGTGAAGACGATGGGGCCGATCAACATCTTGATCAGCCCGACGAACATCTCGCCCACGAACTTGAGCTCGATCGCCCAGTCGGGCTTCACCACGCCCAGCACGATGCCGAGCGCGATGGCGACCAGCACCTGGATGTAGAGCGTCGACCCTGAGCGCTTCGCCGGCGCGTCGCTCACGGGGTGCAGGCGTTGGAGACGCAGTTCCCCGAGACGCAGTCGTCCGGCGAGATGCAGCCCGTGGTGTTGGCGCAGTCACCGCCGCCACCGCCACTCATGCCGTTCGCGACGAAGTTCGCGCTGCTGACCGTCTCGGTGATCGGCTGGTTGCCGGAGCCACCGAAGTTGTCGTTGGTCAGCGCGACACGCGGCTGGCTCGAGCGCAGCGACGCAGTGATCTCCAACGTCGCGCCGACGCCGTTGATGGCCGCCACCATGGCCTGGGCCACCTGCTGATCGTCGTTCGAGCTGGCACTCAGATCGACCAACACCGTACTGCCGGGGCACGACGAGGAGCCGTTGTCCTTGAAGCAGAACACCGTCGCAGCGTGCACGCCGTCGTTGAGCGTGAACGTCTGGCCGTCGTTGATGTTGTTGTCGCCCACGGTGCGGATGGTGCCCTGCGCGGCCAACAGCGGCTGCGGGAACGTGCAGTTCGCGTTGCAGGTGCCGCACGCGAGGCTGTTGTGATCGTCGCACGCCTCGGGGCCTTCGACCGTGCCGTTGCCGCACACGCCGCCGGTGAGGTTCAGCACCGTGTCGCACGTCGAGTCGCAGCGCGTGCAGCTCGCCGTGCCGTAGGGGCACGCCGTCTCCGTCGTGGTGTTGCCGTCATCGCAGACCTCGGCGTTCATGCCGGTTCCGTTGACGACGCCGTCGCCGCAGCGCGGGCCGGTGGTCGGAATCAAGGCCGTGCAGGTGCCGTTGCAGATCGTGCAGTTCGCCGTGCCGTACGCGCACTCGGTCTCGGTGACGGTGTTGCTGTCGTCGCACACCTCGCCGTTGCCGGCGTTGACCGTACCGTCGCCGCAGCGCGGACCGGTGAGGTTCAGCACCGCCTTGCAGTCGTTGCGGCAGGCGGTGCAGCTCGCCGTGCCGTACGGACACGCGGTCTCGGTCGAGGTGTTGCCGTCATCGCAGGTCTCGGCGTTCGCACCCGAGCCGTTGACGATCCCGTCGCCGCAGCGCGGGCCGGTCAGCGAGTACTGCGCCGCGCAGTTGCCGGAGCAGCCCGTGCAGGACGTCGTGCCGTACGCGCACTCGGTCTCGCTCACCGTATTGCCGTCGTCGCACGCCTCGGGGCCGTTAACGCTGCTGTCGCCGCAGAACTGGCCGGTACGCGCCGTCGTGCCCTGGCAGTTGGCGTTGCACACGTTGCAGGTCGGCGTGCCGTAGGGGCAGTTGGCTTCCGTCGTCTGGTTGCCGTCGTCGCAGACCTCTCCGTTGGCCGCCTGAATCGTGGAGTCGCCACAGCGCGGGCCGGTCAGCGAGAACTGCGCGAGGCAGTTGTTGGTGCATGCGGTGCAGCTCGCCGTGCCGTACGTGCACTGCGTCTCGGTGACCGTGTTGCCGTCGTCGCAGGCCTCGGGGCCGTTGACCGTGCTGTCGCCGCAGCGCGGGCCGGTGAGGTTCAGCACCACCGAGCACGCGCCGTTGCAGGCCGTGCAGCTACCGCTGACGGAGTACGGGCAGACCGTCTCGGTGGTGGTGTTGCCGTCGTCGCACGCTTCGGTCGTCGGGCCCTGCTGATCGCGGAAGCCGTCGCCGCACACGTTGCGACGGCAGCCGTCGAGGCAGTCGTCGGTGTTGACGCCGTTGTTGCCGTCGTCGCACTGCTCACCCGCGGCGATGTTCACGCGCGAGTCGCCGCACGAAGAAGGCGTGCAGTCGCCGTCGCAGAACTGGGTGTCGCCGCCGGTGTCGCACTGCTCGTTGCCGATGCCGATGCCGGCGTCGTGCGCGGGGTTCAAGAAGCTGTCGCCGCAGATCGCGATGGTGCAGTTGGCGTTGCAGCCGTTGGTGTTGCCCGAGGTGTCACAGGCCTCTCCGCGCGCGATGTTGCGCTTGCCGTCGCCGCAGAAGGCGACCGTGCAGTCGGTGTCGCACGCCGCTGATTCAGCGCCCGCGTCCGCCTGCGAGCCGCCCGCGTTGTCGCACTGCTCACCCGCCGTACCGTTGACGATGCCGTCACCGCAGATGCGAATCGTGCAGTTGGCGTTGCAGGTGGCCGACTCGTTGATGGTGTCGCACTGCTCCGTGCCGAAGCGCGTGATGCCGTCGCCGCAGCGCGCGAACAGGCAGCTGTTGGTGCACGCGTCGTTGTTGTTCGAATTGCCGTCGTCGCATTCTTCGCGCGGCGAACCGCCGTCGGGGTTGATGTCGATGAAGTTGTTGCCGCACACGCCGGTGCTCAAGCAGTCGGGCGCGCAGGTGTCGGAGGGCAGGGTGTTGCCGTCGTCGCACAGCTCGGCGCCACCATCGATGAGGCGCAGGTCGAGGTAGCCGTCGCCGCACTGCTCCGTGCCAGTGCACGAGCCATTGCAGCCGTCGCCGCCCGCGTCGTTGGCGTCGTCACACACCTCGGAGCCACCGTCGCGCAGCACGGGGTCGAACTGGCCGTCACCGCACACCTCCACGCCGAGGCAGTCCGAACGGCAGCCGTCTCCCGACACTGTATTCCCGTCGTCGCAGATCTCGTTCACGCCGCCATCGGCGAACAGCGCGTCGCGGTGCCCGTCGCCACAGCGCTCACGGCCGCGGCAGTCCGAACGGCAACCGTCGCCGTCGATCAGGTTGCCGTCGTCGCACACCTCGTTCGCTCCACCGTCGGCGAAGAAGGGGTCGAACTTGCCGTCGCCGCACACCTCGAGGCCCTGGCAGTCGGCGCGGCAGCCGTCGCCCGAGACGAACGGGCCGAAGTCGCACACTTCATTCGGGTCGAGGTACGAGTTGCCGCACGCCTCGAACAAACACGTCGGGCCGCAGCCATCGCCCGCGTCGCGGTTGCCGTCGTCGCACTGCTCGTCCTTGCCCGCGTCGCCCGGGTACTTGTCGAGCGCGATGTTGCCGCACTGCTTGAGCTTGCAGACCAGTGAGCAGCGCTCGCCGCCGTTGACCATCGTGCCGCCATCAGTCGGGTCACCGTCGTCGCACTCTTCTCGGCCGCCATCGACGAAGGTGTCTTCGTTGCCGTCACCGCAGCGCTTCAAGGTGCAGGTGTTGCGGCAGTCGGTGGCGTCGGTGCCGTTGAGCGTCGCGTCGTCGCACTCTTCCTTCACGTCGTGAATGCCGTTGCCGCACAGCTCATTCGAGTGGCAGTCCGACGAACAGCCGTCGCCGCTCACCGTGTTGCCGTCGTCGCACACCTCGAGCTGCCCGCCATCGGGCAGCTTCAAGTCGGTGTCGGGGAAGCCGTCGCCGCAGCGCGAGGTGCCCTTGCAGTCCGAGCGACACTGATCACCGTTGCGCACGTTGCCGTCGTCGCACGCTTCGCCAGCCTCGACCGTGCCGTTGCCGCAGCTCGCGCCGACGGGAATGCACTGATCGCCGCTCGCGGTGCACTTGGTGCCCGCGGGGCAGACCTGACCACTGGCGCACGGAATGCTCGCCGGCTCGAAACAGCCTGAAACCAACACCACCACCGACAACGGCAGAACGCGTCGCAACATGTTCATGATCAGAACTCGAGGGTCGCCATGGCGCCGGCGCCAGTGGGGCTGATGATCGGGAGAATGGTGATGGGCAGCGGCTTCTGCTCAGCGCTCGCTGACTTGCCGGCCTCGACGTTGACCGACTTGCGGTACGCGATCGGCCGGCCCACGTAGAAGAGGATCGCCGAGGTCGCGAGCGCCACGCCGCCGACGCCGTACATCACGTACGCGCCGGTCTGCAGGCCGCTCGCGCCGTTCTTCATCGCCTGCACGTCGGGCGACGGGAGACACGCGCCGTTCGCTCCGGCTCCCATCGCGCAGGTGTTCACCGCGGTGTCGTACTGGGCGAAGCCGCCGCGAGCGCCGAGGTGCATGCCGACGCCGACGCCGACCGCCGCCACGCCCGCGCCGAGCACGCCCCAGGGGATCGCCGATGAGAAGGCCTGCTTGTATTCGGTGAGTTCTTCCGTCCGGTACACCTTCAGCTCGTAGCTCTGCGTGTCGCCGCCGGTCAGCGTGAGCGCGCGCTCGTCGGGCAACAGCCCTTCCTTCGACGCGGTGAGCGTGTGCGCACCGGCGCGAACCTGGCCTTCCCAGCTTCCGGGGCCGATGAAGAGCGGCTTGCCGTCCATGCGTACCTGCGCGCCTTCGAAGCTGCACGACACCTTCACCTTGGTGAGCTGGCGTTCGATGAGCGCGAGGTAGCGCTGCGCCTGCTGGAACTTGTCGTCGTCGAGCGGAGCAGGGCCGTACTTGAGCGCGGCCGTGAGGTGCTCGTGCACTTCGATCGGCTGATCGAGATTCACCAGCGCGAGCGCGAGGTTGTAGTGAATCGCCGGGTGGTCCCACACGAGGAGCGCCTCGCGGTAGGTGGTCGCCGCTTTCGGGAAGAGCGACTCCTTGAGGGCGGCGTTGCCCTCACGGAAGAGCGCGATGGCTTTGGTCTGCTTGTCTTTGGGCACGCCGCGCGCCCACGGACGCTCGGGTTCCTCGGGTCCTGCTCCGAAGGCTGCTGCGCTGAGCAGCGCCACCACCGCGGTGATGCACACCGTCCACTTGCGACTCATTCGTGGGTCCCTCACTTGAGATCGTCGATCACCGCGGAGCCAAGCTGCTTCTCGACTTCGCGCGCCCGCGCTTCGGCCGCGGCCTTCAGGTCGTCAGCCTTGCGCTTCTCCCGCTCGGCGTTGCGACGCGCCGATTCGGCCGCCGCCTTCGCTTCGAGCGCGCTCTTGGCGTTCTTGCGCGCGTTCGCTTCAGCGCGCTTCGCCAGCTCGGCTGCTTCTTCGGCGGCCTTCTGCGCCGCGACGGCCTGAGCGTTGGCTTCCGTCGCCTGCGTCAGCGCGATGGCGAGTTCCTTGGCCGACTTCTCGGCCTTCGAGGCGGCCTCAGCGCGCTCCTGTTCCTTCTTCTTCGCTTCGTCGAGCGCATCGACGGCCTGCTTCTGGGCGAGCTCGGCGGCCACTGCCTTCTCTTGTGCCTCGCTGCGGGCCGCAGCGATCACCACCACGGCGACCGACGCCGCTGCGGCGAGCAAACCGAGGAAGGCGAGGGCGGCGACGGTGAGCGTGCGCCGACGGCGAACCTGCCGCGCGCTCAAGTCGATCACCGCGTCGAGGAACGCCTTCTGCTGCGCCGGCAGATTGCCGCGATAGCGCCGCTGGAAGCGCAGCGCTTCTTCGGCCAGCTCACCGCGCCACAGCAAATCTTCTGGGTTGCCCTTCTGCGTCCACTGGCGCGTGGCGTTGCGCAGCTGCTCGAGGAACGCCGCGTCTTCGCCCGACTCTTCGAGCCAGCGCTTCAGCATCGGCCACGTGGCGATCAGCGACTCGTGAACGATCTCGACGGTGGCCGAACCGCCGCCGGTGTTCACCACGAGGAGTCGCGCCTGCACGAGCTCGTCGACGAGGCTCTGAATCTCGGAAGCGTTGCTGTGCAGCTCACGCAGCTCGTCCATGCCGACGATGGCGCGGGTGCGCTCGGGCGTCACCAGCCGCAGGAAGATCGCGCGCAGCAGCGGCTGTGTGGCGGGCGGCAGCTTCTCGAGCACCGCGTTGGCGTGAGAGGCGAGGGCGCCCGCGACACCACCGATGCCGTCGTACGCCGCGCGCGTCAGCAGGTGGCGAGCCGCGTCGCGCTTTTCCCACAGCTTGCTCGCCGCAAACTGGAGCAACGGCAGCGCGCCCTGCGTCGACGCGAGGTGCGAGATCATCTCGTCGATGATCTCCGGCGACTCGAACTTGTAGCCGGCCATCTCCGCAGGCGAGACGATCGCCTCGCGCAGACCATCGGTGCCCGGAGAGTTCAAGAACACCAGGCCCTGCGAGAGCTCGGCCATGAAGCGCGCGTCTTCGGGAACGCGATCGAGGAAGTCGGAACGAATCGACAGCACGAGGCGAATCGGCGACGTCGGGTCATCGGCCACAGCGGTGAGTGACGCGGTGAAGGCCTTGCGCTCCTCGGGGTCGGGCACGAGCGTGTAGAGCTCTTCGAACTGGTCGACGAAGAGGAGAATGTTCTTCTTCTCGCGACGCGCGCGGCCGCGGAGCACAGCGCCCACGAAGCCCGGCTCCTTGATCAAGCGCGCTTCGAGCTTCTTCTGCTCGTTGAGCTCGTCGGCGATCGAAGCCGAGGTCGAGATCATCGGAGAGATCAGCGCCGCGAGGCCGGCGATCGGGTTTCGGCCGGGGCGCAGCACGATCGCTTCCCAGTTTTCACCGGAGCGCTTGAGCGCGGGCACGAGACCGGCGCGCACGAACGACGACTTACCGGCGCCCGAGGGGCCGACGATGCCGAGCAACGGGCGCTCGCGCACGCGGTTGACGGTGGCGGCGATCTCCTGGCCGCGGCCGAAGAAGCGGTTGGCGTCGTTTTCCTGGAACGCGGCGAGGCCGGCGTACGGGCTCTCGTCGATCTTGAGCTCGCGTGTGTAGCGGCCGGGGAGGAACGGCTCGAGCGCGCGCAGCAGCGTGACGGCGTCGGGGAAGCGCTGCTCCTTGCGCTTCAGCAAGCACTTGTCGATCACCGCCAGCAGCTCGGCCGGCACGTCAGCAGCCGTCTTGCCCTTGATCGACGGCATCGGCGTATCGAGCATGCCGGTGACCATCAGCTGGTGACCCTTGAGCGGGTCGAGCGGATGTTTCCCGGTGAGCATCTTGAACATCATGATGCCGACCGCCCAGATGTCGGCGCGGTGGTCGATCGGCACGCCGATGCCCCACTGCTCGGGCGCCATGTACGAGAGCGTGCCCATCATCGCGCCCTGCTGCGTGAGCTCCTCGTTGTCCTCGTCTTCGAGTGACGTCTTGGGCGCGCGCGGGCGGCTCACCGCAGCCGGAGCCTGCTCGTCACCCTGCAGCACCTTGGCGATGCCGAAGTCGAGCACCTTGGTCTGGCCCGACTCCGCGATCATGATGTTGTCGGGTTTGAGATCGCGGTGAACGATGCCCTGGCTGTGCGCGTACGCGAGCGCCTTCACCACCGGCACGATCAGCTCGACGACGCGCGGCGCGGGCAACGCTTTGCCCTCGGGCGCCACCTTGGTGAGCGTGTTGCCGGTGATGAACTCGAACACCATGAAGGGCATGCCCTGCCAGGCGTCGACCTCGAAGATGATGACGATGTTCTCGTGCTGCACCGCGGCCGTCGTGCGCGCCTCGAGAATGAAGCGCTTGGTGAGATCGGGCGAGTGCGTGCGGAGGAACTTGATTGCGACGCGACGGCCGAGCCGCGTGTCGCGCGCGAGGTAGACCGCGCCCATGCCGCCGCGGCCGAGCAGACGAATCACCTCGTAGTGGTGGATGCGCGTACCGACGTCGACGTCTTCGACCTTCGCTTCGGGGCTGGTGTACTCGCGGCTGCCCGAGTTGCCCGACACCGGCGTCAGCGACTGCGAGCTCTTGCTGCTGTGAGGCGCACCGTTCGCGGGAGCGATCACCGGCGCGACGCCGAGATTCGGTGACGACTTCGAAGAGCTGACCGGGTTGTTGAGAGGAAGTGGCCTGGGCGGCAACGGCACTTCGGGCGCCATCGTCGCGTCGATCACCGGCGCGAGCGCGGGCTTGCTCTCATTCTTGATGACGGTCTGCAGATCCGCCTGGGCGTCGGTCTCGGGGTTCGTCTTGCTCACGGAATACCTCGCTCAGCACGCGCGCGGCACGCTGGTTCGAACTGCAGACTCTAAGCGAGTTTCCCGCGGCCGTCGTGGGTTGCAGCGAGCTACAGGGTGCGTCTTTCCTGCTGCATTTTTACGACGGTGCTGCTCCGGCCCTGATCAGTCCTCGCCCTTCTGGATTTGCTCGAGCGTCTTCTTCGGATCGAGGTACTCGGCGAATTTTCGCGTGAGGTACTTCTGCGCCTGACCGCGCAAGAGCATCCCGGGATCACTTGCCTCACCCGAGATGCGATGTGCCTCGACCGAGAGCTTGCCGTCGATCGACACGCCCATCGCCTTGCCCTTCATCGACGCTCCCATCGCAGCCCACTCGCTCGCCACGCCGTACTTGCGGTTCCAGTAGCTGAGCAGCGCTTCGACGCGCTTCTTCGCGTCTTCGATCGGCAGCGAGTTCGGCACTTCGAATTTGAGCATTCCCATGATCAGGTCCTTCGCGCGGTTTGGTGGAGCTCGAGCACGATGTTGCCTTCTTTGAACAGGCGCACGGCTCCACTGGTTTGACTGACCACCAGCGCAATCGATCGCGTGGTGGCGGTGATGCTCGCAGCAGCGGCGTGTCGCGCGCCGAGCCCGAGCGGAATCTTCACGTTTTCATCGCTCGCCGACAGGTAGCGACCGGCGGCGAGCACCACGCCGTCTTCACGAATGACGAACGCGCCGTCGAGCACCGAGAAGTTCTTGATCGCTTCGCGGATCTTCGGGTCGAGCACGTTGCGCTCGGCTTCACTCAGGCCCTGGAACGGGTTGATGGTGAGCTGGCGGCTCGTTTCCATCACCGCGTTGTGATCGCCGATGGTGATGATCGTGCCGATGGGGTGACCTTCGAACCCTTCCTGACCGATCTGCAGCGCGAGCTGAATGAGCGCGTCGACGACCTGCGAGTTGAACTCGTCGCCCAGCTTCACGCCTTCGATCGCCACGCGATCATCGAGCGAGCCGCCGATGCGCATCGTCATCATGGTGTCGAGGTGACGACCGATGCGGCCCGTGAGGCACAGCACCGAGTCACCTTCTTTGAACGCGCCCTGCGCGAGCGCCGACACCACCGCCATCTTCACGCGCTCGGTGCGCGAGTAGTCGTACGCGGGAATCAGAATCGCGCGCTCCTTCTTCGCGAGCAGCTCCGCGTTGAGCGCTTCGTTCGTGACCGCGTAGATCAGTTTCTTGCGGCACTTTCTCCCGCGCAGATCAGCAGGGGAGATCACTTGATCACCGATCACGAGCAGGTGGTCGACATCAGTGCCGCTCGCAAGCGTGAGCGCGCTGCGAAGGAATTCGCGATCGAGCCGCGTCGTTTCCGACATGTCCTTATTCTGACTTTCCGGGTAGTGATTTCAAAGGTTTATTTCAGAACTGCTTGACTTGGCGCTCCCGCATCACCATAGTGCCGCGCCTTCTTTTTCCAGCCGTCGAGGAGTCCATGACCGAAAAGGGAACGCTGTCGCAGAAGGATCTCAAGGCCTTCAAGAAGTCGCTCGAGGAGATGCGCAAGCAGATCATCGAGACGGCTCGCAAGACCATGGAAGAGGAGTCGAACTTCGACACCGACGATCTTCCTGACGAGATCGATCAGGCCTCGAGCGAGTACGCCCAGTCGATGGCGTTCCGTCTGCGCGACCGCGAGAAGTTCCTTCTCAAGAAGGTCGAGAAGGCGCTTCAGCGCGTCGAAGACGGGAGCTTCGGCGTGTGTGAGCGCTGCGAGGAGCAGATCAGCTTGAAGCGTCTGCAGGCTCGCCCTGTGACGACGCTCTGCATCCGCTGCAAGGAAGAGCAGGAAAAGAAGGAAAAGTCGTACGGCTGAGTTCCTGAGGCTCGGCCGAGGTCGAGCCTCCGAGCAGCTTCAGCTCAGTTCGACGCGGACCAACTGGCGGCCGATCAAGAACTGGTCGCCGTTGTCCACGAACGCGGGTGCGCCCAGACGCAGGAACGTGCCGTTCGACGACCCGAGATCGCGCAGCAGCAAGCGCTCCGGAGTCACCTGCAGCACCGCGTGCCGACCCGACACGAAGCCATCAGACGGGAAGGTGATGTCGCCGTTCTCGCGGCCGATGGCGTTCTCGCCGTCTTTCAACGGAAACGCGCCGCCGCGAATACCGCCTTCGAGCAGCTGCACGAGACGGAACCGGTGACCCGCATCGGGTGAGCCCCACGCAGTCGCGCCATCATCGGCCGGCGTGAGCGGAGGCACCGGCTCGACCACCAGCCGCTGGCGACCGACGCGCACTTCGCCACCTGAAGGCACTTCACGCTCCGAGCGCAGGCGGGTGAAGACACCGTTGCCGCCGCCGACGTCTTCGACCGCCAGGCGCGCGCCCGAGAAGAAGAGCCGCATCTGCGTCTCGGCGACGAACGGATCGTCGGCGATCGACAGGTCACCGGCGCGGCCGCAGAGCATCACGTCGCCGCGCATGGGGATCACCGACTCGGGACCTCCATCTGCGCGAACGACACGAACGGCAACGCGGGGACGGTTGGCGGCGGGAGACATGGACGGGCGCGTGCATAGCACGCCTCTTCGAATCCGCTGACTCCCTGTTCAACAGTGGCGTCGGTGTTCGGCGCGTGGAACAGTCTCGATCACCCGTGGCTGGCCCCGACGAACACATCGGTAAGACCGTCGCCAACAAGTACCGCGTCGAGCAGATGATCGGCGAGGGCGGCATGGGCAAGGTCTACAAGGCCACGCAGCTCGCGCTCGACAAGCCCGTGGTGCTCAAGGTGCTGCGTCAGGCGTTGCTGTCCGACGAGCGCACGGTGCGTCGCTTCCAGCGTGAAGCCAAGGCGGCCTCGCGCCTCAATCACCCCAACGCGATCAGCGTGCTCGACTTCGGCCAGGCCGACGACGGCGCGATGTACATCGCGATGGAATACGTCGCCGGCAAAGATCTCCACGCGATCCTCTCGCGCGAGTGGCCGCTGATGGAATCGCGCGTGATTCGCGTGATGAGCCAGGTGCTCTCGGCGCTCGCCGACGCGCACTCCGCTGGCGTCATCCACCGCGATCTCAAGCCCGAGAACATCATGGTGGAGCAGCGCCGTGGTGAAGCCGACTTCGTGAAGGTGCTCGACTTCGGCATCGCGAAGATCGTCGACGGCACCGATGAAGACGGCCCCGCACTCACGCGCGCCGGCTTCGTGTGCGGCACGCCCGAGTACATGTCGCCCGAGCAGGCGCGCGGCGCGCAGCTCGATCACCGCAGCGACCTCTACGCCGTCGGCGTGATCCTCTACCAGTTGATGTGCGGCATGTTGCCGTTCGACTCCGACTCCGCGGTCGGCTTCGCGACCAAGCACCTCACTGAAGTTCCGCCTCCGCCCACCAAGCGTCGCCCCGACGCCAAGGTGAGCCCGGGCATGGAGCGCCTGATCATGAAGGCGCTCGCGAAGAACCCCGACGATCGCCCGCAGACCGCCGAGCAGTTCCGCGCCGAGTTGATGGCGATCGAAAAGGAACGCCGCGCTGGAGTCGGCACACAGTCACGCCGCGCGACCGGTGGCCCGAACTCGGCTTCAGGGCTCGCGCCGGTTCCGCGCAAGGTCACGCCGATCGATCAGCAGGAAACTCGGGTCAACGGCCCGCCGGTGCTGCAGGGGCCGTCACCGTGGGCGTCGAACGAGACGACGGTGAAGGCCAACCTGCCCGAGGCGACGCAACCGGTCGGGCCCATTCCCTCGGCGATGACCAACGCGCCGACCACTTCTCCCGAGCGCGACACCACTCCGGGTTCGGGCGCGAGCTCGATCATCTTCCGCGTCGCCACCGCGCTGCTGGTGCTGCTCGCGCTCACCATCGGTGGCATCTACGTGTGGAACATGATGCAGAAGAAACCGGAGGTGTACGTGCCGCCTCCGAACGCGCCGCTCACCGGCTCGGGTCGCCCGTGGGAATACGACCCGCCGCGCGAGAAGCGCCGCCCGGGTGAATCGACGCGCATCGGCCAGGAAGGCGACGACGCGTGGCACAAGGGCGCGATGGACTTCGCGCTCTCGCGCTACCTCGACGCGTGGAACGCCGACCCGCAGCCCGAGCTCGCGCTGAAGATCGGCGAGATCTATTTCCAGAAGGGCATGGAGCAGGACGCGCGCGAGTGGTGGACCCGCTACCGCAAGGAAGTGCCCAACTCGAAGGCGCTCCCGTACATCGAGCCGATGTTGAAGGTGGAGTGAAGGCTCGACCCGAAGCGAGCCGAGAAATCAGAGCGCTTCGACCTGCAGCGTCTGCTGACCGACGCGCAGGCGATCGCCGGCCTTCAGCGAACGCTCTCCGCTCACGCGCACGTAGGTGCCGAGCCCGCCCGAGAGATCGCGAATCATCGCGCCGTCGGGCAGGGGAGAGATCTCGCAGTGCCGCGGCGCGAGCCCTTCGTCGTTGGGGTAGCTGAAGTCGCAGCGGCCCTGACCGACGGTGAGCACCGGACCCGGCGACAACAGACACCGCCCGCCGCGATCGCCGAGCAGCACTTCTTCGACTGCGTAGTGCACCTGGTTGTTGGGCACGGTGGAGCCGTACACGAGCACGTCGGTGCGGTTCCACGGAGCCGGCGGATCTATCGAGCCCACGAAACGGAACAGCCGCAGGCCCGTGCAGAACGTGCCGCCGATGGGAATGGTCTCGGTGTTGGCGATGCTCACGTACACGCCGGAGCTCGAGCTCTCGTCGCGAATGAAGAGCTTGCCGTCGCGCACGTTCACCGTCGCGTGGTGCGGAGAGATGAACGGATCGTCGGGGAAGAGGATCGCGCCCTTGCTGCGGCCGATCTGCGCTCCCGTCGCGGCGAGCTTGAAGCGCTGCCCACGCGCCGGGCCTGCGAGCACGGTGAGCCCGAACTTGGGGCCCGCCTGCACCTGCGGGTTGTTCTGCGTCGGAGCCGAAGACTGGAACGTCGGCCGCGCCGGACCACCACGCTGACCCTGCGGCTGCGTCGGCACGTTGCCGCTCGCGGTGCGCTTCAACCCGGGCGGGTCGGGCTGCGGCATCGGCGTCGCCGGCATCGTCGTCTCGTTGCCCTCGAACGAAGGCTGCGCGGCGGCGGCGTTCAGCTTGGGTGCAACGTCAGTCTTCGCGGCGGCGGCGGGAGTCGAGCCATCGGTCGCGCTCCCACACGCCATGCAACGCACCGCAGCGACGACGTTCAAGAAGTCGCACGATGGGCAAATGACGTGGAGGCTCTTGGTCAACAACGCGGCCATGGAGGTGCCGCATAGTCAGTCAAGCCCGGTCCTTCCGCAACATTGAAAGCCCGCCGTCCCCCACCGAATTCAGGTGACGTTTCGGGCTGCTGCAGGCTCCCGCCGAATGGGGTCTGACGCGTTGCGCAACGGCAACGGGGTGTTACGCTTCATCACGTTTGACCCTGCCGAGGAGCCCGGGCGGGGTGTTGCGCGAGGCAAATGATCCGTCTCAACGACATTCTCCAGCGTGTCTCGGCGTACCACCCCGAGCCCGATCTGGATCTCATCAAGAAGGCCTACGTCTACTCGGCCAAGGTGCACCAGGGTCAGGTGCGCAAGTCGGGCGAGCCGTACTTGATCCACCCGCTCGAGGTGGCCGGCATCCTCGCTCAGCTGCGGCTGGACGAGGCTTCGATCGTTGCGGGTCTTCTGCACGACACGGTCGAAGACACGCTCGCGACCATCGAAGAGATCAAAGAACTCTTCGGCGAAGAGGTCGCGCTGATCGTCGACGGCGTGACGAAGCTCGGAAAGTTCAGCGCCTCGCAGCAGCTGAGCCAGGAAGAGAAGCAGGCCGAGAACTTCCGCAAGATGCTGGTCGCGATGGCGCAGGACATCCGCGTCATTCTCGTGAAGCTGGCCGATCGCACGCACAACATGCGCACGCTCGATCACATGAGCGAGGAAAAGCAGGCCCGCATCGCGCAAGAAACGCTCGACATCTACGCGCCGCTCGCGAACCGCCTCGGCATCTCGTGGATCAAGACGGAGCTCGAAGATCTCAGCTTCCGCTACACGCGCCCGAAGGACTTCATCGATCTCGAGTCGCGCATCTCGCGCAAGAAGAAGGAACGCGAGAAGTACATTGAAGAAGTCGTCGGGCTGATCGAAGCGCGCCTCAAGGAAGCGAACGTGCCCGCGAAGGTCAGCGGCCGCTTCAAGCACTTCTATTCCATCTACAAGAAGATGCGGACGCAGGGCATCGAGTTCGAGCAGGTGCCCGACGTGATCGCCTTCCGCGTGATCACTCCCGAGCTGCAGCACTGTTACGGCGCGCTCGGCCTGGTGCATCAGATGTGGAAGCCGGTGCCGGGTCGCTTCAAGGACTTCATCGCGATCCCCAAGCCGAACATGTACCAGTCACTGCACACCACGGTGATTGGGCCGCTCAGCGAGCGCATCGAGATCCAGATCCGCACCGAGGAAATGCACCGCGTCGCCGAAGAAGGCATCGCCGCGCACTGGGCCTACAAAGAAGGCAAGTCGACGATGGCCCGCGACGACGAGAAGTTCGCGTGGCTGCGTCAATTGCTCGAGTGGCAGCAAGACCTGAAGGACCCCAAGGAGTTCCTCGACACGGTGAAGGTCGATCTCTTCACCGACGAGGTCTTCGTGTTCACGCCCAAGGGCGACGTTCGCTCGCTGCCGCGTGGCGCCACGCCGGTCGACTTCGCGTACGCCATTCACTCCGGCGTCGGCGAGAAGACCGTGGGCGCGAAGGTGAACGGCAAGATCGTGCCGCTCCGCTACAAGCTGCGGAACGGCGATCAGATCGAGATTCTCACCAGCCCGCAGGCGCACCCGTCGAAGGACTGGCTCACGTTCGCGAAGACCAGCCGCGCGCAGCAGAAGATTCGCGGCTTCATCAAGCAGCAGCAGCGCGAGAAGAGCCTCATTCTCGGGCGCGAGCTCACCGATCGTGAGTTCAAGCGCTTCGGCCTCAACCTCAACAAGTTGATGAAGGGCGGCGAGCTCAAGCCGCACGCCGAGACCTACGGCTTCCGCAACGAGGAAGATCTGCTCGTCGCGGTCGGCTACGGAAAGATTCAGCCCAACCAGCTCGTCGACGTGCTCCTCCCCAAGGAGAAGATCGACGAGGTGAAGGAAAAGGAGCGCGACCCCGCTCCGCAGTCGTCGGGCTCGGGCTTGTTCCAGGCCGTCACCGACGTCGCCAAGAAGCTGCTGCCCACGCGCAAGTCTTCGGGCGGAGTGCTGATCGGCGGCATCGACGACGTGCTGGTGCGCTTCGGTCGCTGCTGCAACCCGGTGCCCGGCGACCCGATCGTCGGCTTCATCACGCGCGGCCGCGGCGTCACCGTGCACACGTCTTCCTGTACCAAGGCGATGGCGACCGACCCCGAGCGGAAGGTCGACGTCGCGTGGGACGTGAAGGGCGACTTCCGCCGGCCGGTCACGCTGCGGGTGCTCACCGCCGATCGCCCGGGCCTGCTCGCCGAGATGTCGCAGACCTTCAGCAAGAAGGGCGTGAACATCAGCCAGGCGAACTGTCGCGCCACGGGCGATCAGCGCGCGGTGAACACCTTCGAAGTGACGATCAGCGATCTGAAGCAGCTCACCGAGCTGATGAAGAGCATCGAGAAGCTGCCCGGCGTGTTCTCGGTCGAGCGGGTTTGATCGATCTGCCGCGCTCGGAGCATCTGATACCTTCGGCGCATGCCGCGTGAAGTGATTCAGACCGCAGACGCTCCGAAGGCGATTGGCCCTTACTCGCAGGCCATCGCGGCGAGCGGCTCGAAGACGCTCTTCTGCTCGGGCCAGATCCCTCTCGATCCGGCCACGGGCGATATGGTTTCGGGTGACATCGGCGTTCAAACCGAGCGCGTGATGAAGAACCTCGAGGCGGTGTTGAAGGCCGGCGGCATGACGTTCGCGAACGTCGTGCGCTGCGGCATCTTTCTCATCGACCTGGGCGACTTCGCGAAGGTGAACGAGGTCTACGGGCGTTACTTTCCTGCCAACCCGCCGGCCCGTGCGACCGTGCAGGTGTCGGCGTTGCCACGCGGCGCCAAAGTCGAGATTGATTGCATTGCAGTCGGGTGAAGAGCCGCACCTGACGTTGGAGATGTCCTCATGATGAAGCTCCTCTCGCTCAGCCTCGTTCTCGCCGCCGGCGTCGCCGCGGCGCAGACGTCGACTGAATTTTCGCCACCGCCGATGGTGCCTGCCGCACCGCCGCCGATGCCGCCCGCTGATCCCAACGCGCCGCCGGCGAACGCGAACGCTCCGGGCACGCCGCCTCCGCCGTCGAACAGCTCTCCGTCGCTCACGCCGAGCAACACCAACCCCAACGGGAGCGGCTACCAGTATTCGCCGTACGGCCAACCCAAGGCGATTCAGAAGCCGGGCCTCGAGATCGGCCTCATGGTGAGCGAGTCGCTCTTCGGTTCGCTGACCGCGGCCGGCGTGACGATTCTCCCGTACTTCCTGCTCTTCAACGGAGGCACGCTCGCTCCGCCGATCAACTCGATCGTGTTCTGTTTGATCTTCGGAGCGGCTCCGCTCGCGGTCGCGCAGACGCAGGTGAGCCTCGCGAACGGCAGCCGCTTCTACCAATCGGAGACGTGGATCCCCGCGCTGGTCGGTCTGGCCGGCATGGGTGGCGTGCTCGCGATCTACGGCGCGACGGGCTGGCTCCCGGTGACGCAGGCGAGCGGCGGAGTGCCCAACGGAGGCAGCGTCGTCTGGCTGATGATCGGCGCGATCGGCATCGTGCCGCTGATGCAGATGGCGGCCATCAACCTCTTCAAGCAGCCCAAGCCGGGCATGACGTTCGCGCTCGGAGATCCCGCGAAGAAGGGCGGCATTGCGTTCGCTCCGCCGACCATCACGCCCTACGTCGTGCCGGGCTCGGGTCAGACCACCGTCGGCGCGCAGTTGTCGCTCCTGCGCGGCGCGTGGTGATCAACGTTCGCGCGTGAATGTTGCACCCGGCGTGTGCGCGGCGGGTAAGAAGCCGCGCCATGCCCTCTCTTTCTGAACTCAAGTCGCAGATCCTGAAGGACCGCCGCGTCACCAAGGACGAGGCCTATCAGCTGATCGAAGAAGTGATGCGCGGGTCGATCACCCAGCGCGAGCGCAAGGAGCTCCACGAGCTGCTCATCGATCACGGCGACTCGCTCGACAGCGGCGCGCGCAAGGAACTCGAGAAGGTGCTCGGCATTTCGAGCCGCAAGAAGATCAAGCGCATGGACCCGGTGTCCGACAACGCCGAGTCGGCGCTGATCGAGAAGGTGCTGCGGCTGGTCGACGCGGGCGGTGGCAAGCCGTCGCTCTTCGAGATCACGGTCGGCGATCAGGTCGAGAACCGCGCGTTCAAGGGCGAGATGGCCGACGGGCTCAAGAAGTTCGTGTCGAACGGCAAGAGCTCGCTCAGCGCGGCGCAGGCCATCAAGCTCGCGGGAGGAATCTCGGCCGGCAACTTCGTGGCTGGCGACGAAGAGCTCTTCCGCACCGGCGATCGCCTCTCGGTGCTCATTCACTACCCCGACGGCTCGGTGCAGGAGACCAACGGCCTCGTGGTCAGCACCGGCAATCAGCCGCTGGTGCTGGTGGTGAACAAGAACGGCCGCTTCCAGATGATTCGCCAGGAGCCGAAGTCGCGCGAGCAGCTCGCCGTCACCGCGGTGATCGCCTCGGCGCACTGATGTTGGAGTGGCTGCCTTCGGCGTTGCCGATCACCGTCGGGCCCTACGGGTTCGAGCTGGTGTCGTTCGATGCCGAAGGCGTGCGGCTCAAGTTCTTCGGGCTGGAGCGGTATCGCGGTGATGCCGATCGCCCGGCGTTCATGATCGAGACGGGCTTCGGTTTTTCGAGCGATGCGCGCTTCGACCTCGCGGCGCGCGCGTGGCTCGCCGTGGTGCGCGAGGTGTTCGAAGCCGCGGCGCAGTGGCCTCGCGAGACCGAGCGTTGGCTGGGGCCCCATGACGTGTGCGGCACGCACCTCTTCGAGAAGGTGCTGAAGAAGAAGGCGACGCGCGACGAGGCCGCTTTTCTCGACGCGTGGCGGCTTCAGTTCCGCGAGCTGCTCCCGCCGACGCCGCAGCTCCTCGACGCCGCGGCCGAGCTCGACGTGCTGCTCAAGGAAGACCCGTCGCTCGGTCGCACCGAGAGCGTCGAGCTGGTGGCGGTCGAGCAGGCCGAAGCGCGCTACGCCGATGTGCGAAACGGCTGCGTGCGGCTGGTGGTGCGACTGATCGTCTGGGACGACGGCTCGATTCGCGACGTGAAGGAACAGCACGTCGTGGTGATCGACGGCGGCGAGCTGACGCGCGAGCGGGTGAAGGCCGCGTTCACAGCGTGGCGCGACACGCTGCCTCGCCTGTTCGCGCGAGTGGGCCAGGAGATCGACACCTTCATGCCGCACGATCTCGTGCAGGCCGATTTGCTCGAGTTGGTGAAGCCGCAGACACGGGAAGACTTCGTCGCGGTGCTCGAGAAGCGCTTGAAGCTCTCGCCAATCGCAATTGCTTCGAGCGAGTGACGTACAGGGCGGCATGCATCGCTTTGCCCTCGCGCTCGCCCTCGTTCCGTTCGCTCAACCCGGCTTCGCCGCTGATCCCAGGCCGAAGAGCAACATCGAGTGCACCATCGAGCAGGGCAGCCAGGACCTGGTCACCATCGGGCGCGACGCGATCATCGAGCCGGGCGGGGTGGCGCAGAAGGTGGTGGTGATCGACGGCAACCTGCTGGTGAAGAAGGGCGCTCGCGCGAAGTCGGTGCTGGTCAGCAACGGCAGTGTCACGATCGAAGCGGGAGCGCAGATCGACGGCAGCGTGATCACCATCGGCGGCAAGAGCACTGTGGCGCGCAAGACCGACGTGAAGGAGAGCGTCATCACGCTCGACGACGGCTTGAAGATCATCGGCGACAACGGCGATGGGCTGTCGCTCAACATCACGATCGACGGCAAATCGCTCGGCGAGAAGCTCGTCGACGAGGTGCTCAAGGAACTGCGCGGCTGCAAGATCGTGAAGAAGTAGCCGCTCACTCGCTCCAAAGAATCTGAAACACAGCGCCCGACGCGTCATTGCGCTGCAGCGTGACCTTCACGTTCTTCGCGCCCGAGTTCTCGACCATCGCCGTGATGATCCCCGCGAACCACGCGCTGTGCTGGATCTCGCTCGCCCACAGCTCCGACACGCCGGGCGCGACGTGCGTCATCTTCACCTGGATGTAGTTGTTCGCGTTTCCGAACTGCACGGCGACGCGGTTGAGCATGCGCCGCGGCCCCAGCATGCGAGCGGCAGCGGCGAGCGCGGCGCCCATGATCGACTCCCGGTAGCGCTCGACGAAACGGCGGCCCAGCGCGAAGAGGGCGTCTTCTTCAGACAGCTGCGGGTTCAGCTTGCGCGCGCAGCGCAGCACCGCGTCTCGCGCGACGGTGGCAGGGTACGCGGGCAGCAGCTTCTTCGTCGGGTCGAGCCCGATCTTCTGCAGGTCGGCGATGAGCGAGGGATCGAGCACCGGCTTCGCGGCCGCGAGCAGCGCCTCCATGCTGTGGCCGAAGGAGAGCTTCTCCACTCAGAACAAACGGTAGCCGATGCCCAATCGCGCCGCCCACGCGCCGCGGTACTGCGTCACGCCGAGCGGCTCGCGCGTGGCGTCGAAACCGCCGTGTCCCGAGACCAACAAGCTGAACGAGCCACCGAGGTGGAACTCGGCGCCTGCTCCGAGCAGAGGCGTGATCTGAAAGCCCTGCGCGAAGGCGATCGATACCGGCAGCTCGACCATCGCCAACCCGGTGATGGTGTCGGAGAACGAATACGACGCGACCGCCGAGAGGCGAGGGCGGATGCCGACGAACGCGAAGTTGTAACGATCGATGTAGCGGGCTCCGGCGTCGAACTCGAAACCCAGCGCGAGGCCCGGCGCGATCTTCAGCTTGTCCTTCTCGTAGACCGCGAGCTTCATGCCCACTTCGACGATCGCCGAGACCTCGAAGAGGTTGAACAGCGCGCGCGCTTCGAACTCCACGCTGCCGAAGCCCTGGCGGTAGCCGACGCCGAGATCGGGAGCGCCGACGAACCCGTAGAGCGCGTTGGAACCGGCGGGCAACGACGCCGGCGCGAACACACCACCGGTGACACGCGCGGGAGCCGAAGCGACCGGCGGCGGAGCCTCGGCGGTGACGGCAGGTTCTTGCGACAGCAGTGCGATCAGGAGCGCGCTGAGCATCGATGCAACGTACCTGTGCGGGTGAAAGAGCCAAGTTTTCCCGGGCACTTCCATCACCAGCGGAGCCGAAATTTTGACGGTGATCCGAAGCGGCTACAGCCTTGTCGCATGCCCAACGCGAAGAAGACTCAGGTCGCAGCGGCTCCGGTTGGTCGGCGGTACCCGCGGTTCCACCTCGACGTCGATTGGTTCGTCGAGTCGAAGGGCTGCTCGACGCTCGGTCGCGGCATCGAGCTGAGCTCGCGCGGCGCGCTCTTGCCCGTCACCTGCACCAGTCCCTTCACTGACGACGTGACGCTGTTCCTCTCGCTGCCCCTGCGCCAGCAGATGTTCAAGGCGAAGTGCTCGGCGCGCATGGTCGAGGGTCGCGGCTGGGTGCTGCAGTTCCATGAGATCGCGCCCGATGATCTTCAGCTGCTCGGGCACACCTTGCTCACCGAGTTCGGCACCGCATCCCTGCCAAATCTCGAGCATCGGGCCCCCGTTTCTCTCGAAATCTGAGAAATTTTAGAATCAATTCATGGGGTTGGCGATTTGAGGTGAAGGCCGGGTTGGGACTATGGAGGCGGCATGATTCGCACTCCCACCCACTCCGTCGCCGCGTCGCAGCCGTCGTCGATCACCGAGCGCAGCCGCAAGCCGCTCGTGCTGGTCATCGACCCTGACGAGTCGACGCGCTCGGTGCTGGAGGTCGCGCTGTCGCGAGACGGCTTCGACGTGTGGAGTGCGTCGGGTTCGCAAGAAGGCATGGTGCTGCTGAGCGGCCACCTGCCTGACGTGATCGTCCTCGAGTCGGATCTCGGCGGTGACGATGGCTTTGCCTTCGTGGCGCAGCTGCGCGGCGACGAGCGGCTGAACAAGCTGCCGGTGATTCTGCTGGCGCGCGCGGAAGATCAGAACGTCGAGGCGATGGCTGACGTGGTCGGCGTCGACGATTTCCTCCAGAAGCCGGCCTTCGCGCGCGACGTCGCGGCGATGGTGCGCCTCGAGCTGGCGCGTCAGGACCACGGCAAGAACGCGCGCCTGGGCTTCGACGCGAAGGTCCTTCCGCCCGAGCAGTTGCTGCGCGCGCTCCTCTCGTGCCCGCGCTCGGGCCGCCTGATGCTGGTGAACGGCCGGGCGGAGATCCGCTTCCGCGCGGGGAAGATCATCGACGCGCGCTTCGACGATCGCGGCGCCGACATCGACACCGTGGTGCGCAGCCTCGCGCTCACCGCCGGCGAGTACGGCCTGATTCTGGAGCCCGTGAACGGCTTCGCCGAGCTGCAGTGCAGCCTGCGCGAAATGGTGGAGCTCGTCGTTCCGCGTCTGCAACGCTGGGGTCGCGTGTTGCAGCGCAGCCTGCCGCTCAACGCGCACCTCACGCTCGACTTCGCGCGCCTCGCGGCGGCCTTCAAGTCGATGCCCGACGAAGTGAACCGCATCGTTCGGCTGTTCGACGGCTTCCGCGACGTGGAGCGCGTGCTGATCGACTCCGAGCTCAACGAGACGCTGACCCTCGAGGTCGCGACGCGGCTGTACCTGATGGGCGTGCTCGTTCCGGCGAAGGAGTCGGTCGCGCCGATCGTCGAGCTGCGCCCGATGCCGCGTCTGTTCGAGCCGCGCGCCGCCGAGGCCGAAGAGCTCATGCAGCAGCTGTTCGCCGGCACCGCCGAGATCCGCGCCGACGAGGGCACTCCGGGTGAGGACGCTGACTGGTTCGCGCTCTCCAACACCGGGACGGGTCTCGAGGTCGCAGACCCGAACGGTGGGTGGACGACCGCGCCGGTGCCGCTGAGCCTCGCCGAAGGTTTGTCACCCGAGCTCGCGCGTCAGCTCGACGCGTTCCAGTTGCCGATGCAGGTCGAGGCGAAGCAGCAGCCCGCAGAGGAGAAGGCCGCGCAGACCTTCGCGCACCGCGATCACGCGGCGGCGGCTTCGGAGACCGCGATCGAGATCGCGCTGATGCAGGCGACCGAGGGCCAGAGCATCGAGTCGATCGAGGCTGATCTGAACGCGGTCGTCGAAGCGCACGAGGTCGACGAGGCCGCGCAGCTGCACCGCGCCGAGGCTCGGGGTGCGCAGGCGCGCATCGAGACGCCGTGGATGACGCCGGTCGTCGACCCTGAGGTGGTGGCGAAGGCGGCGGCGCCGGCAGTGACGGCTCCGGCCGTCGAGGTGGCGCCGGAGATCGCGGGTCCCTCAGTCGTGCTCGCGCGCATTGTGCCGACGAAGATCGCCGCGGCTCCGGCCGTAGAGGCGCCTGAGATCATCGCCGCGCCGATGACCGTGCCGGCCGCGCTCGCAGGACTCGCTCCGTCGCAGGTCGTCGAGGCTCCCGCTCCTGTCGCCAAGAGCGCGGAGGCGGCGTTCTTCGACGAAGACGCGTTCATGTCGGAAGGCGCAGCGAACGAACCGCCAACCGATGACGAGCTCCTCACTCCGAAGTCGAAGTCGAAGCGCCGCCTCTGGCCGTTCGTCGCCGCGGCGCTCGCCATCGGCGCACTCGGTCTGTTGATCGACGTGATGTCGGCTCCTCGCGCTGAAGAGCAGCCGACGCCTGAGCCCGTCGTGGCGCCTGCCGCGGTCGTCGCTCCGCCGGCGAACCTGCCCGACATCGAGGAGCCGGAGTTCATCGACGTCAACGCGGTCGAGGCTCCGCCAGCGATCGACGTGACTGAGAACATCGCCGAGGCGAACAAGTTCTATCAGGCGGGTCAGTACAAGAAGGCGATCACCATTCTCGAGCAGGCCGTCACCGACGACCCGAACTCGGCGAACGCGTGGAGCCTGCTGGGCCTCGCGAAGTACGACTCGGTCGACACGGCCGGCGCGAAGCAGGCGATCGAGAAGGTGCTGGCGATCGACCCGAAGAACGCGCGCGTGCAGATCTTGATCGCGGCGATGCACTTCGACGCGAACGAGAAGGAGCAGGGTCGTGCGGCGCTCGAGAAGTACCTCGAGCTCGAGCCGAACGGCCCGCACGCTGAAGAGGCGCAGGCCCTCCTCAAGCGGTGAGGCACCGTCAGCGGTTCTGACGGCGTGTCGTCTTCGTGCTCACGACGCGCCCGGCCGACGAGGCCCAACACGCAAACGGCTCTGCAACAGCCACCAATCCAAAAGGTGCGGGAGAAATCCCCTGAGGCTTCGGCACTCGGGCGCGTCGAACTTTCAGCCCGGTCAGTTGCAGCGCGCGTGAGCGTCTTCGGTGCAACGACGCGCCCGGCCGGCGAGGCCCTACACGCATTGCTCCTCGGAGCGACCTCTACGAAAGGCACGGGAGAAATCCCCCTGAGGCTTCGGCACTCGGGCGCGTCGAACTTCAACTCGTCAGTTGCCGTGGACTCGCGCCGTCTTCGTCTGCACGACGCGCCCGGCCGGCAAGGCCCCACACGCACTCCAGGATGCAGCCGGTTCGACTCCGGCCAGGTCCACTCCACGGGCCTGTAGCTCAACGGTAGAGCACCGCCCTTCTAAGGCGGGGGTTCACACCCCTCAGTGGCTTTGGCACTCGGGCGCGTCGCATTTTTTCCTTCGAGTTCGGGGGTGGGGTAAACATCTGTTCACCTGTCCATGCGAGTCCTCGGCATCGATCCCGGCAGTCGTTTCCTGGGCTACGGCGTCGTCGACGTTCACGGCGCTCGCACCACGCACGTGATCAGCGGAGTGATTCGCGCCGACGGCAAGGCTGCGCTCTCGCAACGCCTCGCGACGATCTTCACCGAGTTGAAGAGCGTCATCGACGTGTACGCGCCGGAGTCGGTGGCGGTCGAAGGCGTGTTCACCCACAAGAACGCCCGCAGCGCGTTGGTGCTGGGCCACGCGCGCGGCGTCGCGCTGTTGCTCGCTGCGCAGGCCGAGCTCGAGGTCTTCGAGTACGCGCCGGCGCGGGTGAAGAAGTCGGTGGGCGCAGGCGGCAACGACTCCAAGGAATCGGTGGCGAAGATGGTCGAGCGCCTGCTGTCGTTGCGTGAGCCGCTGGAGCGCGCCGACGCCTACGACGCGCTGGCGGTCGCGCTGTGTCACGCGCATCAGTTTCGCGTGCCGCGCGTGAGTGGCCGCCAGGTGGTGCGGCTCTCGTCGAATCAGAAGAAGAACCTGAGCGCCGGCTTCTTCGCGCGCTTGAAGCCCGGAGTGGTGAGGGCCGTGCCGTGATCGCGCACTTGAAGGGCGTGGTGCTCGAGAAGAGCCTGAACGACGCGGTGATCGACGTGAACGGCGTCGGCTACCGCGTGGCGATGTCGCTGCTCACGCTCGCGCGGTTGCCGGAGACGGGCCAGGCGGTGAGTCTGCGCATCCGCACCGCGGTGCGAGAAGACGCCTTCGATCTCTACGGCTTCCTGACGCGCGAAGAAGAAGAGCTGTACCTGCTGCTCAACTCGGTGAGTCAGATCGGCCCGAAGGCGGCGATCAACGTGCTCAGCGGCCTCGACGTCGAAGAGCTGAAGGCGGCGATCACCAAGGGTGACGTCGCGCGGCTCACGAAGATCCGCGGTGTCGGGAAGAAGACCGCCGAGCGAATCGTGTTGGAGTTGAAGGAGAAGGTGAAGCTGCTCGGATCCGGTTCGAGTGACGCGGCGACGCCGGGGAAGAAGCCCGCGAAGGTGGCCAACGCGATGAGCGACCTCGTCAGCGCGCTGGTGAACCTCGGCTACAAAGAAGCGCAGGCGCAGCAGGCCGCGGAGCTCGCCGAAGAGCGCGCCGGGAGCGAAGCGCCGTTCGAGCTGTTGTTCCGCGAGTCGCTCAAGTCACTGCGCAGCTGAAGTCGTCAGGCACGACCGAAGATCATCTTCTTCACAGCGAGCGTGATGACCGCTCCGACCAGCGCGACACCGAAGCTGTAGAGGTTGAAGCCGGTGACGCCGACTCCGCCGAAGAAGTTGAAGACCATGCCACCGACGAACGAGCCGATGATGCCGACCACGACGTTGCCGATCAGGCCCTGACGCGCGTTGTTGCCCGCGATCATGCTGGCGATCCAGCCCGCCAAACCGCCGAGAACAATCCATCCGCAGAAGCTCATGTGTGCGTCCTCCGTTGACGCACCATACGCCCGGGCAGGGCCGTCATTTCAGAAGAGCGACATCTGCGGTTCCACTCGGGCAGGACGGCGGAACGTCGACGCACGCTCGGCCCAGCGTTCTTGATCGAAGCCAAGCCGCTTCACGCAGCTCTCGAACACCTGTGCGATCGCTTCGGCGTACGGGCCTTCACCGCGCCCGCGAATGCCCCAGCGCGCGTCGTACAGCTTGCCGTCGCGCGTCTCGCGCACGCGGTGGAGGATCTTCTCGGCGCGCAGGGGCAGGGCGGCGCGAATGCGCGTCTCGAAGACCTGCTTCACGCTGCCCGGCAGCCGCAACAGCACGTAGCCAGCCGACCGAGCGCCCGCATCGCGCGCGGCCTGGAGCACGTCAGCGACGCCTTCGTCGGAAACGCCGGGAATGATCGGAGCGACCATCACGCCGACGGCGATGCCCGCTTTGGCGAGCGTCTCGATGGTCCTGATGCGGCGCTTCGGAGTCGCGACGCCCGGCTCGATCGCGCGCGCGAGCTCTTGATCCCAGATCGGCACGCTGATCGCCACGTGCACCGACGCGTCGCGCGTGAGCTGCCACAGCACGTCGACGTCGCGCTCGATGAGCGGAGCCTTGGTGACGATCGAGACCGGGTTGCGGAACTCGGCGCAGACCTCGAGGCACTGCCGCGTGATGCGCAGCGTCGCTTCGGTCGGCTGGTAGCAATCGGTGACGCCCGAGAACATCACCAGCTCGCCCTTCCACGACGGGCGCTCGAACTGCGCGCGCAACAGCCGCGGGGCGTCGCGCTTCACCATGATTTTGGTGTCGAAGTCGGTGCCTGCTCCCCACGAGAGGTATTCGTGCGAAGGGCGGGCGAAGCAGTACGCGCAGGCGTGGTTGCAGCCGCGATACGGGTTCACCGAGTAGCTGAAGCCGAGATCGGGGCTGTCGTTCTTCGCGATGATCGACTGCGACGCGTCTTCGAAGAGCTCGACCTTCGCGGTCGGAATTTCTTCGAGGTACTCGAGCTCACTCGACGCCCAGGGATTGGGCGGATTGGCGATCGGCTGGGGCCGCATGCGCCCGGATGGTGAACTGAATGCGTGTTCAGGTCAAGCAGCCAGGATGCGCTCGAGCCCCGTCTTGAGCGTCGCGGCGTTCGCCTTCTTGCGGCCCATCGAGGTGAGGAACATCGGCACGGCGTTCACCTCGAAGCGCTGCACGTGGAGCGTCTCGTCTTCCCATTCCAGCGTGTGGCGACGGGCTGAGGCTCCGAGCGCGCCCATCCACTCCACGTCGCAGTCGCGATGGCCGGCGGCTCCGGCGACGAGGAAGCCGTCGTCGGTGGTGACGGCGAGAGCCTTGAAGCCTTCCTTTTCGCGGATGGCCTCGAGGTACAGGTTGAGAGCGAGGTGGGCCTTCTCACTGCGGCGCTTGCGCCGTTCGGGCTTTCCCATGCGACAAGCCTGAAGCAGTTGTGACAACGATCAACTTTATGGCCACCAGGTCACGCAAATGCCCCGGCTGCGCGGGCTCGATGCAGCTCGTGTTCGCGGGAACGGTCGAGCTCGACTGGTGCAGCGTGTGCCGCGGCTTCTGGTTCGATCGCGGTGAACTCGCCGAGGCGCTCGGCATCGATGGAGAGATCGAAGTGACGCGCGATCAACCGGCGTCCGATTGCCCGTCGTGCAAGCGGCGCGGTGCGGGCGGCGGCGTGCTGTGGACCTCGACCATCGGCGGCGTGAAGACCATGGCGTGCCTCGCGTGCGGCGGCAGCTTCATGCTCGAGGCGTCTCTGGCGCGCCGTCGTCGTGCGCCGGTGAAGGCGCGCTTCATCTGCAGCAAGTGCGGCGACAAGTACCCGCTCGACGACGCGCGGTTGTCGGGTGGGGCGTTGCGATGCAGCCGCTGCGCGCCCGCGCCGCCGGCGAAGAAAGAAGAGAAGCTGCCGACGATGGTGGAGCGTTTCTTCGCGCTCTTCACTTCGCGCTGAGCTGCTTCAGGAAACGAAAGAGCCCGAGATTGCTCTCGGAGGCTCGTTCAAGCTGGGGAACTAGGATTCGAAGCCTGTTGACGCGCGGCATGTTCCGAGCGGAATCGCCTCGCGCTCGTGCCAACACGTAACGTCACACGTAATTGCGCGCGAGTGCTAATACGCGTGGCGCATATGGCGAAGCGCAAGACGAACTGGATCGGGAGCTGGGCAGGCGGTCGCAAGTACAAGGCGGGGAAGCGCATCGTCTACCTGCTGGAGAAGATGCGGAACGGGCGGCGATACACGCTCAAGCTCGCCGCACGCGATGAAGAGCAGGCGGAGAAGGAACTCGCCGTCTTCGACCGAGACCCCGAGGGCTTCCGAGTCGCAGGCGCTCCGCGCACCGTCGGAGAGGGCGCGCTGCTGCTTGAGACGGACACGATCGCAGCGGTGATCGACTGGCAGACCGCGCAGGGACAGGCGCCCGAGCACATCTACGCGACGGCGCTGTACCTCAAACAGTGGGCGCACCACTTCGACGGGCGCGACGTGAACACGATCACCATCAGCGATTGCGAGCGCGCTCTCGACGCGTGGGGCACAGCACGGAAGATGCGGATCGTTGCACTCAAGACCTTCTGCACCTGGCACGTGAAGCGCGAGCTGCTGAAGAACAACCCAGCGGCGAAACTTCAGGTGCCGAAGGCGATCGCCGCGAAGCACGTTGAGGCGCGCAACTACTCCAAGCTCGAGATCGAGCGCGCGTACGCCGCGACCGACTCGCAGGTGCAGCGCGACACGATTCGACTCGCGATCAGCTCGGGGCTGCACATCACGGAGATCGAACGCTTCGCTACGGGCATCGGGAAGCTGGTGAAGGTCGAAGGACAGGGCGAGATCGCAGGTGTGCTGTGGGTGCTGCACAAGAGCGGCAAGCAGCACCCGAACTCGATCGACGCAGCGACGTTCGCAGCGGCAGAGCGCGTGAGGGCGCGTGGCTCGATTCCCGGGCGACCGAAGCGGTTCGAGTACGCGGAGCGGGTCGCGCAGCGTCTCTCCGAACGTCTCACGCTCGAACTCGGCAAGCCGACCACGATCGAGGCGGTTCAGTACGGAGCGCTTCGCCACAGCTTCATCACGCTCGCGCGCTCGGCAGGCGGACGCATCGTGCGCCCGGTGAACTTCGGTGTGTCGCTTGAGGAGATTCGCGATGCGGTCGGCCACCGCACGACGCGCACCACCGAGATCTACGACGGCTCACAGGTCCCGCCGATGATCGTCTTCCCGCTGGACCTGACGCACCCGGAGGATCCGCCGCTGAAGCTCGTCGAGCCCGTCAAGGCGGCTCGCTCGCGCTCGGGTCGACCGAGCACGGCGCGTGGGAGTCGCAGGAGCTGAGTTGATCAGCGCCAGCAGGCTCGTGCGCAGCACCATCGTTCGCTTGCCGATCTTCGGTGCGGTCTGCAGCCGCCCTTCCTTGATCAGCGCGAAGACCTTGGCGCGGTGACAACGCAGCTCGGCGGCTGTCTCATCGACGGTGAGCAGCAGGGAGGCGGGCTTCTCGCCAGTCATTCGTCCTCCTGCGTTTCGGCGTCACGTCCCCAAGTGCTGTCGAATTCGCCGTCACGACCGTCACGACCGTCATTCACGCCGTGATTCCGAGTTGTTGTGGGTGACGGTCGCTCTGACGGTCGGCCGTCGTCGGCTCGCACACCGTCACTCGTTGCGGCTGAGGGCGTCAGAAGCAGCTCGTACATTTGCCCGCGACTCGTCCGAGGCTCGCAGCGCGTCCAGGTGATGCCTGCACCGCGCAGGTGCGGTGCGACTCGGCGCAGCCGATCGGTCAGTGCTCGTGCTTTCTGCGGCCAGTCGCGAGGCGGCGGAGCTGTCGTGTACCGACTGAGCGCTTCGAGCAGATCACCGGTCGTGCCCGTCCACGAGCGCACGCCAACACCACGAGCGTCATCCTCGCACTGCTCCAGCAGGCGACGTGCAGCGGCCGCAACGACGTCGGCTTCGAGACTCGTCTCAACGAGTTCACCGCGATTGCGCGTGTACGTGTCGAGCGCCGCGCCTTGCGTCCACCCGAACGCTGATTCAGCAGCTGAGGTCCACAGCGCGAAGTCGCTCAGTCGCGGGAGCTGTTGGGCGCGGAGCCGTGTTGTCGTCGCATCGAGCTCGCGCAGGGCAACGCTCACCGCGTCATAGAGGGCGCCGAGCACACGCGGCATCACGCGGTTGACGCGGGCTGCAAGCTCGTCCTCCGAGACATAGCGATCGATGCGCGCGAGCGTCACGCGCAGCGCTCGATCAGCGAGATCCGGGCGCGTAGCGATCTCGTCGATGCCGTTCACCAACACGGGTCGTCGGAAGTCGAAGATCGCTTCTTCTCCGTCCGTGTAGAGCTGCCGCGCCGAGAATCCGCCGCCCGTCGCGACGCAGCAAAGCAAGTCGCTCATCTCGGGACTGAGGCCGCTCAGGTTGTCGTAGGCGAGCACCCAGCCGTTGCGACAGCCGATCGCGAAGTCGCGGACCTCACGAGGTGGTCGGCGCAATGGCGCGGCCGACGGATCGATCAGCCCCCGAAGCACTCGCGCGAGGAACGACTTGCCACAGCCGTGCTCGCCTTGAAGCACCAGCAGCGGGAACGGTCGTCCGGGTCGCAGCGCGGAGACAAGCCAACTCACGACGAGTCGCCACTCGTCATCACCGGGCAGGTTCACGACGGCGCGCAGTTCGTCGATGCTCCCGCCGCGCTCGGGGCGAGGAAGCTCGGTCATTCCGCGAGCAAGTCTGAAGCGCACAGACGCAGGTGCACACGCGAGCACGCGCCAGCCGCTCGCGGTGATCTCGACCACCGTTCCGGCCGCGTCACCGCTGTCGATGTAGATCGCTCCCCGGTGCTCAGCGACGCGAACGTGTACCTCTTCGCAATCGCCGTCGAGGGCGCGAGCTGTGAGTACTCCGAGCGCGCTCGCGATCGCTTCCTCACTCGCCGCCTTCGTGCCCAGGCTCTCAGCGTAGAACTCAGCGGCGAGCCACGACTTCAACTGCGCGAGCGGAACAGCACGCACTCCACCTCCGGGCAGCGGACGCAACGCATACGCGCCTTCTGCTGCATCGTGAAAAAGCTCGAGCCCCTCGCCGATCGCGATGAGCCTGACTGCGGCGCCGTCGCTGCGTTCGGCGCGCGTTGCTCTTCCCGGTTCTTCACGCTGAGTGCGCTCGGCATGTGCGGCCTGAGTCGTGCGTCTCGCCACTGCCATTCGTTGCTCCTGATTCTCGGCGTCGACTTGCTCAGCGGTGTGCGGCGGCTCGGCACGCTCGCTTCGGGGCTCGGTGTCGACGTGCGCGACGTCCTCAACACGCGCGACGTGAGCGCGGAGAAACGCGCGCGCTTGCTCAGGCGTCCACCCATCAGCAAGCGCGTCGGCGAGGTCCCAGCCTTCGGGAAGACCAGCGGGCAGCCGAACGATGCGAACGACGGCGGCACTCACACGGCGCCTTGCTCGTCGTCGCCAGCGCTGCTCGGGGCTTCGACGGTCGCAACGGTTTGGCCAACCGGCGCAATCTGTGGAGCAAAGATCCGCTTCTTCGAGCGGAAGATTTCGTCGAGCCGTCGATCAATCTTCAGAATCGCGAGGCCGAGTTGGCGGTGCGCCTCACCAACGTCGCGCGCGAGCGGGCTCTTGATCGCCGCGAGTCCGTCGAGACCGCTCTCGATCGCCAGCATCGCGCGACGCAACACGCGACGTTCGCGTTCGAGTTTGCGCAACTCATGCCCGTGGTGATTTCGGCCCTCAGTTGGGAGCGTCATTGCAGCGAGCTCCCCCAGAGCGCGATCGCCTTCTTCACCCGACGGACGACGCGCGATGCCGACCGCTGCTCGTTCGGCAGGCAAGCGAGGATCACTTCGACAGCTCTCCCGCTCGCCTGAATCGAGAGACGCCCGAGGGCCAGGTCGATCGCTCCGATGCGGCACGCGCGCAGGCCCGATGCGACGGGCATCGCGATCAACTCGCGGGCGAGCTTCGAAGGAGTCTCTCCGAGAGCACGCGCGAGAGGCGTTGTCATCACCACGTGACTCGCGCCGAGAGCAAACAGGCGAAAGCCGCCGCCGAGGTTGAGCTCAGCGATTTCTGGCGCCGGTTCGCCGTACAGCTCGCGTGCGGAAAGCGCGACGCTCGTCAGAACGACCAAGCGCCCAGCCTGCCAGTGCGTGAGTTCGGACTCGGCGATCACTCCGAAGACAAACGCTTGAGGGTCCTCGACCATCATCAGGTAGACGGCGCCGAGCCCCAGTACGTCGAGCCGCACGCCGAAGATCGCCTCCCCGTGGTCGGTCACGCGTTCGAAGTGATCGAGCACGAACCGTGCGACTTGGAAGTGCTCGTGACCCGAAGCCACAGTCCCCAGCACGCGTGCGCTGACGAGCCGCGAAACCATGAGCACGGGCGCGTTTCGACGAATCTGCGGTGAGGAGAGATCGACGGCGAGGGCGTCTGCCTCGACCATCGTCGCTTCGTGCTGCTTCGAATTGGTCTGCATGACCGAGAACATCGGTCGCTGCATTCCTGCCGTCTTCCTGCCGACCTCGGCAGCCCTCGGCAGCTCACCTCGGCGCTCGGAAGACCGGCTCAGCTCGGCAAACGTCGGCGCCTACTTCCGCGCCCACGCTTGCGCGACCACGTCGACGTCCGCGTCGGTCATCGCGTTGCCTTTGTTGCGGCGTGTGAGTTCCACGCCCAGCCGCTGCGCAAGCGTCCGTCCGTCCGTGTCCTCTTCGCTGAGCCACCGGCCCAGCTCTCGCTCGGATGCTCGCAACGCATCCGGGTTGAGTGCCTTGGCTCGTGTGCTGACAGCATCGGCGATGCGCTTCATGCCAGTGGTGATCTGATGGTTGATCGTGCGGTCGATTGCGCCGAGTTCCTGCTCCGTCTTCACGCGGTGCACGTGCTTCACCTGGAGCTTGACGGGCTCGATGATCTCGGGCCCGCGCAGCCACGCGCCAATGCGAATGCTCGCAGCGACCTTGGTCAGATCGACGGTTCTGATCCACCGCGCTCCGTCGAGCTCGAACGCGAGGCCAGAGCAGTGGAATGCGAGTTTCGCCGCGCGTTCTGCATTGAGTGCCTGTCGTGCAAGAGCAGGAAGTGCCGCGACTGGGCGCCCGGCTTCGAGCCACGCGAGCGCATCGGCTCGCAGCGCGCGAAAACACTCCAGCTTGAGCACGTCTCCTTCGGACACCGCGACCTTGCTCCGCGCGTGCGCTTCCAGCCCTTCGAGGTCGATCGCCGCCGCCAGACGCACGAGGCGCGCACCGCGTTGCTCTTCAGCGAGCGAGGGAAGCGCGAAAGCCGCGCGCACCTGCTCCGCCAGCGTCAGTTCGTTCGTCGACATGTTCGCTCCCTCAGCGCCCTCAGCGGTGGAGATCGGGCAGGTCGGTGAGGGAGACCGACCGTTCACGCCCGGGAGCAACCCCACGCGCTAGCCCGTCGCCAGATCGCCACGACGCGCGCGATCGCGCAACATACCCACCGACTCCCCGCAGCGTCGTCTCCCCACGATCCGCAATTCGATATGCGCCACGCGTAGTTGAAGCGCCGTGCGTCGATCTTCCGGGCCCCACGTATGCGCCACGCGTAGTCACGCGGAGCGGACGCACGACGCAATCATCCCCGTCGCCGCGCCCTCAGGTGCTGAACGAGCATGTTGCACGTTGCGCGGAGTTCTTCGACGTGGGGGCGAACGTCCGCCTCGTACGCTTCGACCGCCTGATCTCGCGCAACGCGTGTGCGCGCGGCGAGCTCGTCATGCTGTGCGCACAACTCGTCGTGCGAGCGAAGTGCTGCCTCCTGCGTTCGAAGCAGGTACTCAAGTCTCGCGATCGATTCTGTCGAAGGGTCGGCTTCTTGAGAAAGGGCTTCTCCCGTTCTCGCGAGCACATCGAACGTCGTACTGAGTTCTTGAAGGCGTTTCTGGCGGTCCCTCTCTGCTTGCTCGCGAGGGTCGATCTCAGGCCTCGTGAAGAAGTCGAACAACCCCATGTCTCCTCCTTCTCTGTTGCTGATTCATCGCACTCTGCGCGCGCGTCGCCCATCAGTGAGGACGCCTGTCAGCGCGGCAGCGGCTTCGGAGTTAGTTCCGCTGACCACCCAGATGAAAGGGTCGCCGTTCTTCGCTGTGTCGCAGCCAACACAAATGAAGTCCTGTTGCTCGCCGGTCCCGGGGATGTGCCGCAGTTCGATGGGGCTTGCGCCGCACTGGTCGCACAGCTGGTTCAACTGGAGCATCAGCGAAGTCTATGACGCTCGTCGGCGACGAGTCTGCGTTACGGAGTCCGAATTCGATTTTCGCGCGCGCCGCGCCAACTCACGCAGCCGTGCCTGTTCATCGACGTGTTCGCGGCTCAGTCCGAGCAGCGCGCGCACGTCAGCAGCCTTCATTTCCGCCATGCGGATGATCTCCCCGAGCGGCTCGCCTGCGTCGGCCATCTCTCGGGCGCGAGCTTCGCGTTCGATTCTCAGCTCGACCGGGCGCCTGGCGACGCGCTCCTCGTGCTCGCGTTCGATGCGCTCGAGCACGGCTTTCCGGAATTGGATCGCGAATCGCTCGCGCGCTCGCTTCAACGAGTCAGTGATCACATGAACCCCACAGCTCAAGAAAATGCGAGCGACGCGCCGCCATGATTCGACGCGCCGCTCGCTGACTCGCGCGATGCCACCGCAGCCGCGCGAGCGTCTTCAGTGTTTCGATCAGCTCGCCATGATCATCAGCTTGGCGGCGTTCGAATCGAGCACCGCGCCGCCCACGCGCTTCTCCGCGTAGAAGAGCGTGTTTCCCTTGGACGTAACCGCGTCGCGAATCAGCGTGAGGTCGCCAATGGAGACCGTCGCGTAGAACTTGGTCCAGTCGGCGATCGCGATCGGCAGAGCGTTCGCTCCGATCTCAGGCATCGCAGTGTCGAGCAGCACGGGATTCCCCAGCAGCGTGCTCGGCGAGGCCTCGGCGAGAGACGGAGTCCACGCGAGCGGGCCGTCGACCGAGACGCGCAGCTTGCGCAGGTAGTCCTCGGTGCTCGGGTGCATCACCCATGCTGCCTTGGCGCGGTAACGTGGCGCGAGCGCTCCGCGCAGCGAGAGCAGCGCGTCGATGCTGATCACGGTCGTCGAGCCGGACTTCACCTTTTGCACCGTGCCGAACGCTCGCGCTGCGTCTGCCTGCTCCGTCTGAGCGTTCATCAGGAAGCCGCTCGGCTTGTTGACCCCGTTTCCCGAGATGAAGCTCGCCGCTTCACTCACGCCGAACTGCTGGCCGATGCTCTCAGTGATCAAACTGGCCACGTCGTAGCCAGCATCGTTCAGCAGGTAATTCGAGACCGGAGCGACGGCGTAGATGCTGCCGTGCATCGGGTGAATCTTCCCAACGTCGGGCGTGGCGGTCGAACTGCGCGTGCCCGTCTCACCGACCCACGAAGCGGCCGCGAGGCTGGTGAGAATCGGAATGTGGAAGTCGCCCGTGCGCGTGTCGAAGCCGCGCGCCAGCTTGCGGATCGCGCCCTCCTCAGCGCCGATCGATTCCACCTCGCGAGCGAACTCGGGCGGCGCGAGGTAGCCGCCAGACGCGTTGTCGTTGATCGTCATCATCGACGCCTTGCGCTCAACTTCGCCCGTGCGCGCGAAGCGCTCGAACTGCGCCTTCTGTTCGCGGGTCATCGTCGCTGACTGCGTGCGCTCGACTGCGCGCTCGCTTCCGCCTCCGAGCCCCAGTCGCTCGCGATTCGCCTTCGCTTCGAACTTTCGTTCGAGGTCGGCGAGGTCCCGCTTGTTGCCTGCCTTGAACTCCGCGAACGCTTCGGCGAGTTCGCGCAGTGCCCCAGAAATCTCTTCGTTTTCGACGGCCATTGGTGTGCTCCAAATCTGCAAAGGGTGTGGGCGCGCGCGGAGTGCGCTCGCCTCGCCGCTTCGTCGCTCGGCGTCTCGCCAGCGGGAACCGGATGCTGATGGTCGCCGTCAGCGTCGCGCTGACTCAGAGAACACCGCGATCGCGCCAGCATCACGCCGTGCGACTCGCTGAGGTGGAGTTCTACAGCAGGCGTCCGAGCCTCGCGAGATACCCACGTCGCCCTGCAGGTCGTCAGTTCGGAGTACTCGGCGCTGCGTCGCTCGCCGCGTCGTTCGCTTTCGGCGTGGTGTGCACGAGCTGCAACGACGGCGCGGGCGGTGGCAGCGGCTTGGCGAAAAGGAACTCCGCTGCGCTCGGATCGGAGTCCCCGTCATCGCCGTCGGCGTCATTCACGTTCACGCGCGTGCGTGCAGCGGGCGTGATGCCGAACTCGACCGCGAAGCGCAGTGACTGCGCGCGCGCCTCTTTCGCGATCGCGATCAGTGGGTTGGCGCACACCGAGCCGTTCGCGCGCTTCGTCGTGAGACCCTGGCGCTTCAGCTGCTTCGAAGCCTTCACCGCGAGGCCGACGCTCGCGCAGTAGTGGGCGAGCAGCGTGAGGTCGCGCGGCGTGAGGACACGTCGCAGCTCGGGGACGACGCGACGCCACTCCGCGAGGGCGTCAGGCTCGAGCCACTCGGGCGCTGCGAGCTCCGCGTCGTCGATCGGTGTGTCACACGCCGCCAGCGACTGCGGATCGTCACGATCGCTGCGCAACGTGCCGCGAGCGATCTTCGTCTCGCGCGGGAGCGGTCGGCGTCCGCCTCGGTTTCCTCGGCTCATTTTCGGCTCTCCAGTTGTGGCGGGGTGGTGCTGAAGCTGTCACCCGGTCTCCAGCGAGTTGCCCTCTAAGATTTGGACCTCCCCCGGCCCGAGCGCAACAACGCGGCTCCGAAAGTCCGCGAGAGAGCTTCGTGTGGCTGGTGACGATCGATCGCCGCCGAGGCGAGACCGTCAGACGACACACACTGCGCGCCTTCCGAGCGGAAGTGATGAGCGTGACGGTCGTGACGATGATTTCGAGCGGTGGCGCGCACGGGAGATGTGCACGCCTCGACGCTCCTAGTTCTACGGAAGGCGGGGAAAGCCGCTGTCACCACCGTCACGGTGGGCGCAGCGATCTTCGCGGTCAGGCCTTTGCGGCCAGCTCGCGGGTGTAGCGGGCGATTGTTCGGAGCAGGAACTCGCGCCGGGCAGGGCTGAGCAACGGAGCCCCGAACACCGACTCGCTCTTCAGTTCGGCCTCGTACCGAGCGATTTCCTCTCGGCGCATCTGGTCAGTCACGGCGTTGTGCATGAGCCGAAGAATACTGAACGGGCGTTGAGCACACCATCCCCTCAGCGCGCTTGGACGCAGTTGGCTACGTGTCACACGTAATTGAGGCGACTTCCTACGTACGCCAGACGACACATGAGCGACGAATGCTCAAATATATCGAGTTGTTAGGAGCTGGGGAACTAGGATTCGAACCTAGATAACCAGAGTCAGAGTCTGGTGTCCTAGCCGTTGGACGATTCCCCAATATTCGGCGCTGCGCTGCGGTGCTGCTCTCTGACTTCGTTACTTCGACGTCTTTTTCTTCTTACCAGACCCGTCGGCGGGGACGACATAAATCCGCACTTCGTCGTTCGCCTCGTAGATGTTGAGACCTTCCCAGCCGCCCTTTCCTGACGTGTTGGGGATGTGGATGTAGTGCACGCCCGGAATGTTGAGCTCTTTGCGCGGGTGGGAGCTCGACGGGTAGATGTTCTTGTAGAACTTCATCGTCCCCTCGAGATCGTTGCCCGACTTGTAGCGATGCTCGGCGACCTTGCGCGCGTTGTCCGGCAGCTGCGCACCGAGATCGTTCTCGGCCAGCGCGGCGAGCGGTGACAGCACAGCGAGGAGCGCGAAGAGACGAATCACGGCGGGCGCGAAGTATCGATCGGGTCACGCCCTGTCAAGGAACTGAGAGCGCCTTGAGCAACGGTTCCTTCGCGGAGAGCCAGTCCATCCAGATCGCGACGGTGCCGTGAATGAGCGCTCCGTAGAGCATCGAGCGAGTGCGCACCGACAGAATGCCGAGCGCGATCGCCGCGACGATGCTGCCCAGCGTCTCGAGCTCGGCTTTCCCGAGGTGCATCACGGCGAAGGGAATCACCGTCATCAAGATCGCCGTGCCCTTGCCGAGCTTGGGCGCCATGCCGTGAATCATCCACCCGCGGAACAGGAACTCCCACGCCACGAAGTAGAGGAGGTAGCCCAGCTCGTAGGTCAGAAAGACCGTCCACGAGACCTCGGTTTTTCCACCGCCGAGGCTCAGCGTGTACGCCGCGTTTCCCGCGAGCGGGTAGATGCCGCGGAAGCTTTCCATCTTCGAGGCCACCCACGTCGCGGGCAGCATCACGATCAGAAATAGCGCGGTGATCGACAACCCCGCGCGCCAGTCGCCCAACTGCAGGCCGTAGCGCTCGTTGAAGCTGCCGCGCGTCGCGAACGCCAGAATGAGCGGCAGCACGAGGTACAGAAAACCGCTCGTCGCGAACCACCAGAAGAAACCGAACACCGGGTTCCACGGGTGCGCGTCGAGTGACGCTCCGACCACGTTGCGCAGGTAGCCGGCCGAGCCCTGGTAGTGCGAGACGATCAGCACCACGCTCACCCCGATCACGATCACGCCCGGCTCTCCGCCGAGACCTTCGAACAACGGCGCGACGCGCGACCACAGCGAAGGCTTCGCTGCAGCCGGAGCTGGCGCGACTTCAGGCGCTGGCGTCTCGCCTTCAGCCACCGAGCACCGCGTCGAAGCGGCGAATCGTCTCGTCCTTGCCCAGCATCGCGAGCGTGTCGCCGATGCCGGGCGAAGTCGTGCCGCCCGTCGCCGCGACGCGAATCGGCTGCGCGATGGCGCCCTTCTTCGCGCCGGTCTCGGTGGCGATCACGTCGACGATCGGGTCAATGGCGGTGGCGGTCCACTCCGGCAGCGCGAGCAGCTTGGTCTTCGCGAGGGCGACCATCTTCTTGCCCGCGTCGTCGAGGTGCTTGGTCGCGGCCGCCGCGTCCATCGTCACGCCTTTCGCGTAGTAGGGCTTGATCGAGGCAGCCATCTCCACGAGCGTCTTCGCGCGCGGAGCGAACGCCTTCACCGCGGTCTCCAACTTCGCGTCGACCGTCACGCCGGGGACACCGATCTCCGCGAGGTACGGCAGCAACGCCTTGCCGAGCTCCGCCGGGGGGAACGTCTTGATCCAGTGCACGTTGGTGGCGAGCAGCTTCTCGGGGTTCCAGATGCCGTTCGTCTTGCCGACGTCTTTGAGATCGAAGAGCTCGATCATCTTCTCGCGGGTGAAGATCTCCTCGTTGCCGTGCGACCAGCCGAGGCGCACCACGAAGTTGAGCAGCGCGTGCGGCAAGATCCCGTTCTTGTAGTGGGCCATCACGTCGGCCTCGGGGTGCTTGCGCTTGCTCAGCTTCTCGCCGCTGCCACCCATGATGAGCGGGAAGTGCGCGAACACCGGCTGCTGCCAGCCGAGCGCCTGGTACAGCGCGATCTGCGAGTAGGTCGAGTTGATGTGCTCCTGTCCGCGACCGACGTGCGTGATCTGCATGTCGTGATCGTCGACGACACATCCAAAGTTGTAGAGCGGGATGCCGTCGGTGCGCAGCAGCACGAAGTCGTCGAGATCGTCGTCGGGCTTCTCGAGCCGGCCGTGCACCAGATCCTCGAAGCCGATCTTCGCTCCCGTGGCCTTGAGCTTGAATCGAACGAGGTACGGCTTGTCGAGCTTCTCGGTCTTGTCGCGCCACGGGCTGGAGTACTTGAAGCCCGCCTCGCGAACGCGCTCCTCGGGGATGCCCTTGCTCGCCGCGAAGTCGCGACGCATCTGCTTGGTCTCCTCGGCCGTCGTGTAGTCGCGGTACGCCTTGCCCTCGGAGATCAGCTGCTCGGCGATCTCGTGGTACCGCTTGATCTTCTCCATCTGCGTGTACGGAGGAAACGGGCCACCGTTGTTGGGGAGCTCGGGGCCCTCGTCCCAATCGATACCCAGCCACCGCAACCCGCTGAGGATCGCCTGTACCGACTCAGGTGTGCTTCGCTCCTGATCGGTGTCCTCGATGCGAAGGACGAAGGTACCGCCAAGGCGACGGGCGTAGAGCCAGTTCCACAGGGCGGTGCGGGCCCCTCCGATGTGGAGGTAACCCGTCGGTGACGGAGCGAATCGCACGCGGGGCTTCATGGGGCCGGCGCCTGTAGCATGGGATAGGGTCTGTTCAATGGTCGTCACTCCTCGAAGTCTCCTCGCGTGCGCCGCGTTGTTCGCGAGCGCCGCATTCGCCACCACTCTCCTCGCGTTGGACGTGCAAGGCCTGACGAAGAACTCGCACGCGGTCGTGCGCGGCACGGTGAAGAGCGTCTCGTCACGGTGGACCAAAGACGGCGGTCGCATCATGACCGACGCGGTCATCGAGGTGTCCGAGACGTGGAAGGGCGCGGCGGTGAAGCAAGTCACCGTGATGCAGCCCGGCGGTGAAGTGGGCGACGTCGGCCAGCTCGTGCACGGCACGGTGAAGTTCAAGGCCGGCGAAGAGGTCGTGGTCTTCCTCGAAGCCCGCGGTGACGATCACTTCCTGCTCACCGGCATGGTGCAGGGGCGCTTCAAGGTCGAGCGCTCCTCCGACGGCAAGGCTGTCTTTGCTCGTCAAGAGCTCGACGGCGAAGCGCTGTTCCTCGACACCACCACCCGGCAGCCGGTGAGCCCGGGCGGCGTGATGCTGCCGATCGATCAACTCCGCGCGCAGGTGCTCTCGTTCTCGGGGGCGACGGCTCCGGTCGAGACGACGCGTCCTGGTCCGGTGAAGGTCACGCCATGATGCTCCACGTGGTCGCAGCCGTGGTGCTGTCTCAGTACGTGCGCAGCCGCGTCGACGACAAGGACCCCGCGTCGCAGTGCCTGTGGTGGATCGAGAACACCCGCATCGAGCTCAGGCAGAACGCCGACGGCAACCCCGACAACCCGGGCAACGCGGAGTTCGACGCCGTGGCCCGGTCGATCGCCACCTGGCAGACGAAGCTCGACGCGTGCTCCAGCCTCTCGCTGGTCGAAGGAGCGCACACCACGACGCGCAAGGTCGGCTACTTCGAAAACGAGACCAACGAGAACGTCCTCGTGTTCCGCACGCGCAAATGCGCCGACGTGGTGCCGGCGAACGACGGCTGCCGCAAGCCCGACGTCGACAACTGCGGCAACCAGTACGACTGCTGGCAGCACAGTGACGCGGCGATCGCCATCACGACCACCTCGTACAACCCGACCACCGGCCGCATCCTCGACAGCGACGTCGAGTACAACAACCCCAACTTCCTCTTCACCACGGTCGACTTCCCGCCGTGCGTGTCGCCCAACTTCAACCAGAGCTGCGTGGCGACCGACATCGAGAACACCACCACGCACGAGCTCGGCCACCTGCTCGGGCTCGCGCACAGCCCCGAAACGGGCAGCACCATGTACCTGCGCGCCAACCCCGGCGAGACGAGCAAGCGCACGCTCGACGCAAACACCGCGAAGTTCGTCTGCGACGTGTACCCGAAGGGCGGGGCGACCAAGACGTGCTTCATCTCTCCGGTCGATCCGGTGCTCGGCAAGGCGACGGGCTGCTCAGCGACCAACTGGGGCTTCGCCGCGCTGGGAGCGTTGCTGCTGCGGAGGCGTCGCCGCACGTGAAGTTCGTGTTCGCCATCGTGCTGGCCACCGCCAGCCTTGCCCGCGCGCAGGACTTCCAGCGCACCATCGCGGGCATGAATGGCGACGAGTTGTTGTGCGTGACGTGGGCCGATCGCAATTTTCAGTACCGCGTCGATCAGCTCGGCAGCGCGAAGACTCCCGGGGAAACCGAGTTCACCGCCATCGACGCGGCCTTCACCACCTGGGAGACGGTGGCCAACCAGTGCAGTGATTTTCGATTTCTGCGCGGCATGCGCATCGCGAACCCGCGCATCGGCAAGGGCACCGAAGCCGACAACGTGCTCACCTTTCGCGAGACCGATTGCCGCGACGTGGTGCAGCCGAGTGACCCGTGTCTGGCCGATGGCTCGTGTGCGAATGCCCACGCCTGTTGGGATCACAACTCGGCGACCATCGGCCTCACCACCGTCACCTATTCGACGCGCACCGGAGTCGCGGTCGACGCCGACATCGAGTTCAACGCCAGCGCGTTCTTGATGACCACCATCTCGTCGCCGCCGTGCGAAGTGGGGCGCGAGTCGGTGCAATGTGTCGCGTACGACGTGCAGAACACCGCCACGCACGAGATCGGTCACGCGGTCGGCCTCGATCACGTGTTGCTCGACAGTTCGACCATGGCGCCCACTGCTCCGGTCGGAGAGACCAGCAAACGCGTGATCGACGTCGGCACCGCGCAGGGCTTCTGTCTCACGTACCCGCGCGGCCAACCGCCGACGCCGTGCGACGAGCTCGCCGTGCAGCGCAGTCGAATCATCGCGCGCAACACGGGGACGTTCGGCTTGAACTGCGTGAATTCGGCTGCGCCCGGGTTGCCGATCGTGCTGCTCGCGCTCGCGCTTCGCCGCCGCCGGTGTTGAGTGAAATCGCGTCACGCGCAGCATCAGATCTGCACATGGCGCCCGCTCTGAATCGTGCGTGAGGGCTCGGGCGCGGCCGTTCCGCGCTCGGTAACAGCTCCGTCAGACGCCATCGACAGCGCAGGCGCGGCACGTTAAGCGCCTCGCTCCGATGTCTTTGACGCTGCTGCTCACCGTCGTGCTTGCGCAAGCCGACGCCGGTACCGATGGCGGCGTCGACGACGAGGACCGTTCGCGCCTCACCGTCGTCACCGGCAGCCGCACCGAGCGTCGCGCGTCCGACACCGTCATTCCGACCGAGGTCATCACGCGGCAGCAGATCGAATCGCTGGGCGTGCGCGATCTGCCGCAGTTGCTCCAACAGCAGCCCGGCGTGGAGATGGTCTACACGAACCGCGGCACGGGCCTTCGTCTGCAGGGCCTCGACCCCGAGTACGTGCTGATCCTCGTCGACGGTCAGCGCATCAGCGGTCGAAGCGGTTCGATCACCGACATCTCGCGGTTCAGCCTGCGCGAGATCGAGCGCGTCGAGATCGTGAAGGGCCCGGCCGCCGCGCTCTACGGCGCTGACGCGATCGGTGGCGTGATCAACCTCATCACGCGCCGGCCGCAGAAGAAGATCGAAGGCGCGGTTCGCGGAATGTTCGGCACGCTCCTCGAAGGAGACATTCGCGGCAACATCGGCTCGAAGCTGGGGCCCTTCGAGCTGCGCGCCGGCGGCGGCTACCGCACGCGCAATGCGTTCGACTGGGTGCCGAGCGACGCCGAGACCAGTGGTCCCGCCTTGAAGCGCATCGACGGTGACGTCGAGGTCGCGTTCGTGCCCGACGAGACGCTGCGCGCGTGGGCTCGGGCGTCGTACGTGTTCACCGACTACCAGGGCGTCGACATCAACGACTCCAACGCGGTGTTCGATCGCTACCAGCGCACCGAGCAGTTCGACACCTGGCTGGGCGTGCGCAAGGCGTTCAGCCCGTCGACCGACGCGACGATCCGCGGTCACTTCGGGTTGTTCCGCGATCAGTTCATGGTCGATCAGCGTGGCTCACGCGCGCTCGACGACTACTCGGCCAACCTCACGCGGCTGTGGGAAGGCTTCGGCCAGGTGAACCACCGCATCGACGGCCACGTGCTGACCGGCGGCGTCGAGGGCTTCTCCGAGCTGCTCGATTCGTCGCGCATCAACCCGGCGCGCGTGCAGCGTGGTCGCGTGGGGATCTTCGTGCAGGACGAGTGGCGCGTTCACGAGGCCACGAAGTTCACGATCTCTCCGGGCTTTCGCGTCGATCTCGACACCATCTTCGGTGGTGCTCCGTCGCCGCGCCTCGCGATGCGCATCGACCCCATTCCGCAGATCACGCTGCGCACGTCATGGGGCCTCGGGTTCCGCCCGCCGTCGTTCAGCGAGCTCTACCTGCAATTCAGCAACGCCGGCGTCGGCTACATCGTGAAGGGCAACCCGAACCTTCAGGCCGAACACAGCGGCTCGGTGAACCTCGCGGTCGACTGGCGCCCGCCAATCGAAGGCTGGGTGATCTCGGCGAGCGCGTGGCACACCAGCCTCACCAACCTGATCAATGTGACGGCGTTCGGCGTGCCCAACCCCGACGACCCCGTGACGTTCAACTACGAGAACGTCGCCAACGCGTACACGCAGGGCGTCGAGCTGAGCGCGCGCATGCGGTTGTCGACCGGCACGTACCTCGATCTCTCGTACATGGGCCTCGACGCGAAAGACGTCACGCGCAACCGCCCGCTCGAGGGTCGCAGCAACCACCGCGTCAACGCGTCGCTCACCGCCAAGTACCGGCCCGTGGGTCTCGAGGCCGTGGTGCGCGGCACCTACCACTCGGAGCGGCCGTTCTACGCGGGCTCGGGCCTCGGCTTCGCCAACGTGCTCGGTACCGGCCCGGAGCACGTGATCATCGCTCCCGGGTATTTCGATCTCGAGGTGCAGGTGACCTACGTCTTCCGCTCGTGGGTGCGCGTTTTCGTGAACGCCTACAACCTGCTCAATTCGGGAGATCAGGACTTCAACCCCAGACCGCCCCGAGGGATCATCGGCGGCGTCCAACTGGAGCTGTGACGTGCATCGACTCGCGGTCATCTCGATGGTGGTGTTGAGCGGCTGCGCGAATGATCTGCGCGTCGATCACCCGTTCGATGGCCAGACGACCGACGGACCGCTGGTGCGCGCCGAGGTGCTCGACACCGGCGGCAAGAAGCTCTTCGTCGACGCCACCAGCAAGGGCTCGCAGGTGTACGTCGATCTCGACGAGGGTCGCGAGATGAAGGCCGACGAGGCGTTCTCGACCAACGGTTGGGACGTGGCGTTCAAGCGCTACGAGATCGCGGTGAACAGCGGCGATCAGGGCCCCACGGGCACGGTGGAGATCGCGATCGTGAAGAACGGCGACTACGACGGCTTCACGCAGGCGCCCGCCGACGGCTTCGCGCCCGGTGAAGGCCCCGCGATGTCGGTGATCGACGGGCCCGACGCGTGGTTCCAGTACAACCTCTCGGCGCACGGAGTCGTCACCCGCACCGACATCTTCTACGTGGTGAAGAGCAGCGCCGGCGCGTTCTTCAAGCTGCGCATGTTGAGCTACTACGACGAGCACGGGACGCCGGCGTCGATCACCCTCGAATACGCGCCGGTGCAGGCCCCGTGACCGCTCCAGCGACAGGCCAGCCTCCGCTCCGCACGCCCACCGTCGACGACGTCGAGTTCCGCGCGCTCTACAAGAAGACCAAGTACGTCGTGGAGACCGCCGACGGCTGGTCGCTGGTCATCACGCGCTACCGCCCGGTGCCGCAGAGCTTCCCTCAGCCCTTGTTCGGCGAGCCGATGCTGCTGGTGCACGGCTTCTGTCAAAACAGACACGCGTGGACGAGCGGCGAGTTCGTGAAGAACCTGCTGTTCTTCGGCATCGACATCCACATCCTCGAGCTGCGCGGGCACGGCAAGAGCTCGATCGAGCTGCAGCACGAGCGCGCGGCGAAGTTCGGCCGCAAGCCTCCGCAAGATCTCAACTGGGACTGGGACATCGACAGCTACTTCCTCTACGACCTGCCGGCCGCGGTCGCGGGAGTGCGTCGCATCACGCGGCGTGAGCGCATCTTCTATTGCGGTCACTCCATGGGCGGCATGCTCGGCTACGGCTACGCCGGCATTCACCAGGAGCACTTCGAGGGCATCATCACCATCGGAGCGCCCGCCGAGATCGGCAAGGGCTCGTTCGCGCTGCAGTGGCTCGCGTACGCGGGGCCGGGCATCTCGGCGATGGTCGACGCCACACTCGGTGGCTTGAACGTGCAACGCGGGCTGGGTCACACGCTCGCGCAGCTGGCGTCGAAGCTGACGCGCAAAGATGCGGGCGACGCGCCTCGAACGTTGAAGTACCGCTACCTGCCGCTCGATGCGTGGCTGAAGGCTGCGTCAGACGCGCTCGGGTACGCCGAGCAGAGCCCGCTCGCCGGGTTGATCGCCTCGCGCGTGACGTGGCTCACGAACTGGGACCGCATGTCGATGGCCGACGTGCGCTGGCTCTTGAAAGAGGGCGGCGAGAAAGAGCCGCGCAAGGTCGTCGATCAGTTCTTCAAGTGGATCCGCGGAATGGAAGTCGTCTGCTACCGCACTGGTTACGACTTTCAGCGCGGGTTCGCGAAGATCAAGGTGCCGATGGCGATCATCTTCGGTGATCAAGATCCCCTCGCGTCGCTCGCCTCGACTCGCAGCGTCTATCGCGCCGCGAAGAGTGAGTACCTGCTGTGGCGACCCGTGAAGGGCAACAGCCACATCGAGCTCACGATGGGGCATGACATTCGGCAGATCTGTTACGACATCAAGAACCTCATCGAATACGCGAAGACACACCGCGCGCGCTCTCCGTCGCTGCCTCGCGTGAACGATTGAAGGCGTTTCGCCAGCGCATCTGCGACGAGTTGTTCGGCAGTCAGCCGCGTCGCACGCAGTCCATTTCGAAGACCGCCGAGCTGTTGATCTTCGAGACCGGTGGCGTGACGTACGCGGTGTCGTGCGGTCTGGCTCCGGCGTTCGATCTGGTGCTCAGCGTGAAGGGCAAGCTGCCCGAGAAGCAGCTCGTCGCGTTCTTCGTGCAGTTCGCGGCGGGCGTGAAGCCGAAGCAGAGCGTGTTGCGTGGGCTCACCATTCCCGGCTTTGCGATGACCTGCGCGCTGCTCAAGGACGATCGCTTCTCGGCCTTCGTGGGTGGCAAGTCGCAGAAGCCGTTCTTCGGCCTCAAGCCACGCCGCGAGCTGTTCGCCGTGCTGCCGATTTTCGAAGGTGAGGCAGACGCCATCGCCGAGCGGGGCCTCGACTCGTTCGCCGACACGCTCGTGCGCGTGGCCTGGGACGACGCGAAGCGAAAGCCGTTCGCGGGTCCGGCTCCGTCGCGCAAGGCCGCACCGACAGGCAAGGGCATCTGGGAACAGGTGCTGGCGCGGGCGCGTGAAGTCGACGTGCTGGAATTCGATCGACTCACCGAAGGGAAGGGCGCTTCGACCGCGGCGCTCTCCGCGTTGAAGAAGGTGCGCCCCGACGTGCACGCGTCGCTGCTCGAGTTGTTGAAGCGCTTCGACGGCGGCGTTTCGCTCTTCGAGTACACGACGCTCTCGGCCCGCCATGCAGCGTTGCGCGCGAAGTCGCTCGATTCGCTCGTGCGGCAGAAGAAGGCGAAGTTCAACGCCGACTTCACGCCCTTCGCCGAAGACGGCGGCGGCAACCTCTTCTGCGTCACGTCACGCGGGCAGATCGTGCAGTGGGAAATTCGCGGCCACCAGACGTTCCGTCGCGCGAAGTCGATGGCCGACCTCGTCGCGGCGCATCTCAAGCAGTGAGCGCTACTTCGCGTTGGTGTCGTACTGCATCGCGCCGAAGACGTTGCCGCCCGGTTCCTGGAAGAAGATCAACGTGCCGACGCCCGAGATCACCGAGCGCGGGAGCACGATCTTTCCGCCGTTGGCGAGCACGCGCTTCTCGGTCTCGTCGATGTCGTCCACCGACAGCGTGCACTCGAAGCCCAGCGTGCGCTCGCCCTTGATCAGATCGCGCCGGCCCTGGAGCGCGCCGCGAATTCCGGCGCCTTCGATCTGGTAGAAGCCCGGCGGCCCCCACGCGGTGATCTTCCAGCCGAAGACTCTCTCGTAGAACGGCTTGCTGCGTTCGATGTCGCTGGTGTTGATGGCGAAGTGCGCGAGCGTGTTGTTGGTCATGCGCGCTTCATCGCACCCTGAAGGCGTGGCGAGCTTTCGCTAAAATGTCAAAAGATGTCGAAAACGCGTCAGGGCTTGCCGAGCTGCGCGCGGAAGCCCAGAAGGGCCGCGGGATGAAACACGGTCGCATGCGTCTCGTTGGGGAACTTCTGGACGCGCCAGGTGAGCGTCGCCGGAGCGCGCGTCTTCAGCGTGCCTTCGAGCGTGGCGATCGGCGCGCTCAGGTCGGGCTCGTTGCTGGCGGCGACGAAGAGCGTCTTGCCGTCGGCTCCGTGCAGCATGGGCTCGACGCGCGGCAACAGCTTCCCGTCGTTCCACCAGAGACTCGGGTCGATGGCGACGTAGTGCGTGAAGAGATCGGGGCGCTCCACGAAGGTCTCGATCACGAACAGGCCTGCGAACGACTCTCCGACGATCGCGCGTTCCTTCGTCACCTTCTGGTTCGCCTCGACCCACGGCAACAGCTCGTCGGCGATGAAGGCGCGGAACTTCTCCGAACCGCCGACGCGCGGCGCGACCTTCTTGTCTTCTTCGTTGGTGGTGGGGCCGGTGAGATCGCGGCGTCGCTCGGTGTTCTCGATGCCCACCAGCAGAAACGGCCGCATCGTTCCGTTCGACGCGCCGATCTGCACCAGCCCGGCGACGTGCACGAAGTCTTCTTCGAGACCTCCGTCGAGCATCAGCAGCACGGGCAGCGCGAGCTTCGGGTCGACCGGAGGTCGGTAGAGGTTGATGCGGCGCTTCTCTCCGCCGAGCGTCTTCGAGGTGAGCGTGACGGTCTCACCGATCGTCATCGGCTTCGGAGCGGGACCAGCGGAGATCACGAGAGCGAGCAGGGCGAACATGTCGGCTGAGGAGCTACGCGCATGAAGCGCCGCGCGCGAGGATTTCCGGACGGCTCGGTCGTGGTGCGCACCTTCCCGGTGACGTTTCTCCACGACGTCACGCAGTCGCGCCACGAGAAGGGGTGGCACACGTTCATCTACGCGGTGGAAGGCAACCTCGAGGTGCACACCGGCGGCGTGCGTCGCCTCGTGCCGTCCGACCGCGCGGTGTGGATCCCCGCGGGCACGCAGTGCACCACCACCATGCGCGCGCCGATCACCATGCGCTCGCTGTTCTTCGCTCCGGGTGTGCTGCGCAAGTCGCCTGAGCTCCGCACCGTGATCGTCGCGCCGCTGCTGCGGGAATTGATTCAAGAAGTCACCCGGCTCGGCGCGCTCGATCGCGAGAGCCCGCGACACCGCCGGCTGCTCGGCGTGTTGCTCGACACCATTCACGAAGCGCCCGAAGCGAAGCTCGAGGTGCCGACGCCCATCGACCCGCGAGCGCGGCGCTTCGCCGAAGCCGTACTCGCCGACCCGAGCGACACGCGGCCCGTGGGGAAGATCGCCCGCAGCGTCGGCGCGAGCGTGCGCACCCTCGAGCGCTGCTTCATCACCGAGACCGGCCTCACGCTCGGCCAGTGGCGACGCCGGGTGCGGCTCTTTCACGCGATGGATCGGCTCGAGCGCGGCGCGTCGGCCACCGAGGCCGCGCTCGAAGCGGGGTACCAGAGCCCGAGCGCCTTCTCGCAGGCGTTCCTGAGGCAATTTGGCCGCACTCCGACGGGCCGGCGGCGCAGGTAGCTGAGCGAGCAACACGGGCAGGCCGGAAACTGGAGCGACCGCCGGGCGTTGGTAGCCTGCTACATGATGAGACAGGTCCGAATCGCGCTCGCATCATGGGTCGCCGTGGCATTGGTCACGCAGCCGCTTTCCGCGTTCGCGCAGGACCGCGTGCAGCTCAACACCATCACCAAGATCGAGGTGAGGGGCTCGACGGTCGAGATCACCGGCAGCCGCCGGCCGAACTTCACGACCTTCACGTTGAGCGATCCCCCGCGATTGGTGATCGACGTGAGCGAGGCCGTGTTCCAGGACGTGCCGAAGGAAACCAAGGTCGGCGACGGCACCATCACCGCCATCAAGACCGCTGCGTACGGCAGCGAGTCGGCGGCGATCGCCCGCATCTTGATCGGCTTCGAGCGCGAGCTGGAGACCGACATCGCGAGCACCGGCAACCAGCTGGTGGTGAAGCTCCCGCTCGACCCGAAGGCGCAGCAGAAGGCGATCGCCGAGAAGCTCGAGGCCGACAAGGCCGCCAAGGCCGCGCGTGACGCCGAAGCGCGCGCGCAGATGGAACGCGAGAAGACCGAGCGCGAAGAGAAGGAACGTCTGGCCCGCGAGGAGACCGAGAAGAAGCGCCTCGAGGCCGAAGCCGCGAAGAAGAAGGCCGAAGACGAACGCCTCGCGAAGCTCGCCGCCGAGAAAGAAGAGAAGGAGCGGCTCAAGAAGGAAAAGGAAGAGAAGGAACGGCTCGCGAAGGAAGAGTCCGACCGCAAGGCGCGTGAGGCCGAAGAAGCGCGCCTCGCGAAGCTCGCCGCCGAGAAAGAAGAGAAGGAGCGGCTCAAGAAGGAAAAGGAAGAGAAGGAACGCCTCGCGCGTGAAGACGCAGAGCGCAAGGCGAAGGAACTCGCGGAGCTCAAGCGCAAGGAAGCTGAGGCGCGTGAGGCCCGTCTGGCCGCCGAGAAGGAGCAGGCGAGGGCGGACGCCGAGAAGAAGAAGCGCGACGAGGAAGAGAAGCTCGCTCTCGCGAAGGCCGAGGCGGACAAGAAGAAGCGCGAAGAAGAAGAGAAGGTCGCCGCCGCGAAGGCCGACGCCGAGAAGAAGCGCCTCGAGAAGGAAGCGCTCGCGAAGGCCGAAGCCGATCGCAAGCAGCAGGAGAAGGACGCGAAGGCCCAGGCCGCGCGTGAGAAGAAGGAACGCGAAGAGGCCGAGGCGCAGGCGAAGGCCGACGCGATCGCGCTCGAGAAGGAACAGAAGAAGCTCGCGGCGATCGAGGCGAAGACCCGCGCCGAAGACGAGAAGCGCCGCAAGGAAGAGGAAAAGAAGGCGGCCGAAGACGCGAAGGTCGCCTCGGCGCGTGACGCTCAGGAAAAGAAGGACGCCGACGCCCGCGCCAAACGCGAGGCCGAAGCGCAGGCCAAACGTGACGCCGAAGCGCAGAAACTCGCCGAAGCCGAAGCCCGCAAGAAGGACAAGGACGAGGCGAAGAAGCTCGCGGCCGCCAACGCCGAGGCCGAGCGCGCTCGCAAGCAGAAGGAACTCGAGATGGCCGCGGCCAACACGCCTTCACCCGCCGAGCTGGCCTCGTCGAGCAAGATCGCGCGCATGACCTTCGTGGGCTTCAAGCAGAACGAAGGCGTGGGCCGCATCTTCTTCCGCACCAGCTCGCCGGTTCGCTACCGCGTGGGCGAAGACAACGAGCGCCAGGTGGTCATCACGCTCGAGAACACCGCCATTTCGCTCCCCAACAACCAGCGCATCATCGACGCGTCGTTCTTCGACACCGCCGTCTCGCTGGTGCGGCCCGAGGAGCACGACTCCAGCGTGAAGGTCACCATCAGCCTGAAGCAGGCGGTGGCGTACCGCGCGAGCCAGTCGGGCAACGAGCTCACGCTGGAATTCGAACGCCCCGAGTGAGAAACACGCGGCCCTGATGCTCGGGCTGCTGCTGGCACTCGCGATCTGCGCTGAGCCCGAGGCTGCCGAGCCGGAGGCCACGTCACAGGTTCAGCTCACCGCCGCGCGGTTGCTCCACGACGGCAAGAAGCTGATCACCAACGCCGAAGGCGACGCGAAGCTCATCACCACCGACGGCTCGGCCATCGACGCCGATCGCATCGTGTACGACCAGAACCGTCGTGTGGCGACCGCGACCGGCCACGTGATCGCGCGCCTCACGCGCGGCGGAAAAATCGGAGTGATCGCCGACCTCGTCACCGTGCGCTTCGACGAGAACGACGAGCTCACCGACGTCTATCTGTACGACGGCCGGGCGATCTCGAAGAAAGACGTCACGCGCGAGGCGTTTCTCGCCGCCGACACCGAGGAGAAGCTCGAGAAGGCCGGCACCACGCAGGCGCTGCTCACCGGCAATCACCTGCAGCGCAACGGCAACGACTGGACGGTCGAAGAACTCGAGCTGGTGCCCTGCGAGTGCGACTTCAAGAACCCGTCGTGGTCGATCAGCTCGAGCACCGCGGTGATCGACACCGACGACGATCGCGTCTCGATCACCAACCCCGTGGTGCGAATCAAGGGCGTGCCGGTGCTGTGGCTGCCGTGGCTCTCGTTGCCGCTCACCGATCGCCAGTCGGGCATCTTGTTCCCCAAGCCGAACTACTCGGCGTTGAACGGCTTTCAGCTCGAGCAGCCCGTCTATTTCACGCTCGGTCGCAGCGCCGATCTCACGCTCACGCCCGGTTTCTTCACCGGAGGGACCGCGGTCTACGGCACGCCTCGCGCGGGCAACGGCGTCGCGGGTCCGCGCCTTGGTACCGAGTTCCGCTACGCGCCTTCGGCTCGCGCTTCGGGCACCGCTCGACTCGGCTTGCTCTACGACTTCAGCGGCCTGCGCGACGTCGAGGGAGGAACGCGGGTCGCCGGCACGCAGCGCGGCTGGCGCGGTGAGTTGAGCTGGCAACACACGCAAGACTTCGATCACGGCTTCGGCGCGCGCGTCGACTTCAACGGGCACTCCGACGGCGACTACAACCGCGATCTCACCGTCGACGTGATCTTGAGCACCGCGACGTATCTGCGCAGCTCGGCCACCGCGTTTCACCGCGGCGCCAACCACTCGCTCACGCTCGACGTCGGCCTGCGGCAAGACATCCAGTGGGGGTACGACTGGCTGGGCAACGGCACGTTGCTCGTTCCCTCGCGGGTGATTGGCAACTTCGGGCCGGGCACGCTGCAGCGCTTGCCGGCGCTCACGTTCGGGTGGACGCCTGATCCGCTCGGGCCGGTGCGCTTCACACTCGACGCCGAGGCGGTGCGGCTCGCTCCGTTGTTCTCGAACACCGGTGACGAAGGGAGCGCCGCGGCCGAAGGCGCGATTCTGCCGACCGCTTTCACCACGGGCGTCGCACGGCTCTTCAACCCCTCGAGCCCCGCCGCGCTGGTCACCAGCGGCATGGGCGATCGCGTGTGGGAAAGCGGTGAGCGTGAGGCGCGCGATCGCCTGATGATCAAGCCGACGCTCTCGGCGGCATTCAGCCCTCTGGGGGCGATGACCATCAGCGCGTCGGCGTCGTGGCGACAGCTGGCGTGGGCGGGCGAAGCGAGCGGCCGTACGTGGGCGCGCGGCTATCTGTTGCTCGGCGGCGCGATCGAAACGCAGCTCGCGCGCCGCTTCTTCGACGGAGCCCTGCGCCACGTGATCGAGCCGCGCGTCGAGGTGCGTGCACTCCCGTTCGGTTTCGCGAGCGGCGCGTCGACCTTCGTTCCGTACGATCAAGTCGACTTCGCGGTGCCCAACGTGAGCCCACGCGTGCAGGCGATCGCCGAGCTGCGCCAGAAGTTCCAGGCGCGCGACGGCACCGAAGTGTTCCGCCTCGAGATCGGCCAGGGCGGAGAGTTCGCGATGACTCCGGCGAGCACCGCCTCGCTCACGCCCGTGCTCGGAGAAACGTACGGTCGCGCCACCTTCCGCGTCGGGTGGCTGTCGGGGCAGGGCGCGATGCGCATCGACCCGCTCGCTTCACGGCTCGCGAGTGACGGAACGACGGCGATCACCACGGGGCTCACGCGCGCGAGTGCTCGCGTCGATCTCGACGATGGGCGCGGCCACGGTGCGTACGGCACGTACGAGAACCTGCTGATGGAAGGCACGGCGCGCTCTCGCCAGCCGCTCGATCTGCTCTTCTTGATCGATCGCGGCTTCACCTCGACCACGCGCGTGCAGCAGATCATGTTCGGCGCGAGGTGGAACTTCGGTCCGCTCGGCCTTCGCTACGACGCGCTGATCGCCGAGCAGGCGTTCGCGAAGGGCCCCACGCTCGCCTTCAGCCAGCACGCCTTGAGCGTCGGCATCACGCCCGCCTGCGACTGCTGGAGGCTCGATCTCACCGCGACGCAGCCCATCCCCTGGGTGAATGAAGCGCCGAAATGGCTTGTGCCGCAGGTCGGCTTCAGCCTCTCGGTGCAGCGGTTCGGGACAATTGGCGCACGGTAACCGCCGAGTTCCCTTGACGATCCGGAACGCGCCTCGGACAATGCCCGTCCGGTTTTTCCCTCGAATGTCAGGGAGTCGATGCGAATGCGCATGCGCCTGCTTGCGGTGCTGGCTGTGGTGTTGGTGAGTGGCTTGTCGGCCTGTGGAGCCAATGGTCCGGCGGTCATGGAGTTCGTCGAGATCGTTCCCAATCAGCCGCGCATCGGTGACGTGGTGACGGTGCGGTTCCGCCTGCTCGATTCGCGCGGAGTTCCGCTCGCGGGCGCGCCCGTCGACTTCAAGCTCCAGTCGGCGAACACCAGCGTGACGCTGACGCCGCCGTCGGCTCCGTCGATCAAGGGCAGCGGTTTCGCCGAGACGCAGCTGGTCGCCAGCACGCGCGTCAACTCGGTGATCGTCGTCGCCACCTCGGGTGACAAGAGCATTCAGTCGCCGCCCATCACGTTCGCCGGCACCGTGCCCAACGGCCGCCAGCTGAGCTTCCAGTGTGGTGCCATCGCAGGCACCGGCTCCGGTGGTCGTCACGCGCTCGGCGCCTTCGACTCGTCGCGCACCTTGATCATCGGCTCGTCGCTCGACTGCACCGCGCACGTCGGTGATCGCAACGGTGACGGCGTCGAGAAGGTGCTCGTCTCGTTCATGACCGAAGCCGGCACCATCGGCCCGACCGACATCTCGCAGGCCTCGCTGGTCGGCGACGCGACGGTAATCTTCAAGACCTCGCTGCCGCTGCCGGTCGACGTCGCGCCCGACACCTTCTCGTGGACGCCGCCGCAGGGTGACCCGAACAACACGGGCGACTTCCTCGCCCCGTTGTGGATGGAGCCGTTCCACTGGACGCAGAACCCGCTCACCTGCGTGCCTCCCGGCTGCGTGAACTACACGCTCCAGGAGCCGCGCCGCCCCGACCCGATTCGTCTGAAGCCTGATGGCACCGGTCGCTTCGAGAACAACCCGCGCGACAACCTGGTCTCGATGATCGCCGTCACCTCAGGCGAAGAGGGCTTCACCGACACCAACAACAACGGTCAGTTCGATACGGGTGAGGACTTCGACGATCTCACCGAGCCGTTCGTCGACTCCAACGACAACGGCACGTGGGACGCGTTCGAGCGCTTCATCGACGCCAACGGCAACCGCCAGTGGGACGGCAAGAACGGCCGGTGGGACGCCAACACCCTCATCTGGCGCCAGGAGCGCATCATCTGGACGGGTTACCCCGCGCTCGAAGACACGCTCGACGTGGTGCCGGGTGTCGCTGGTCACCGCAAGATCTTCAGCTCCGCGAGCCCGGCGATGTTGCCGCCGATGACGTGCCCGATGGGCAGCACCTTGTGCGCGGCCGCTGGCCCGCCGGTGCTCGTCGCTGCGTACCTCGCCGACCCGTGGTTCAACTCCATCGCGCAGAACGGTGACGGCGATCAGTGCCGCATCGAGGCCGGTGACATGGCTCCGGTGAAGGCCGAAGCGCAGGGCGCGAGCGGCTTCCTCTTCACGTACCCGGCCGGTCAGCACCTCAAGTTCGTGATCAAGGACGCGCGCGACCCGCTGGCGACCGCGATGACGCAGGTGCCGCGCCGCAGCCCGCCGATCCTCTACACCGTGAGCATCATCTGCAATTACACCTCGTCCCCGCGCGAGGGTTACTTGCTGAAGCTCGGCGCCGGCAGCATCAGCGGCACCATCGAGTGATTGCGAGACGGTGAAGTTGAGGTAGGGTGCCCGCATTGACTCCGGAATCAATATTCCGGACCGCCAGTGGGAGCGCCCTGTGGTCGACAAGAAGAAGGTCACCGAAGACGAACGCGAGCCGGCGGCGGGCAAGAAGAAGCCGCTCACGCGCGCCGAGCGTGAGGCCGATCGCCGCCGGGTGATCTTGCGCGCCGCGGTCGAGGTGTTCTCGAAGAAGGGCTACCTCGGCTGCCGCATTCAAGACGTCGCGAAGGAAGCCGGGGTCGCCTACGGCCTCGTGTACCACTACTTCAAGAACAAGGACGAGCTGCTGGAGTCGGTCTTCGCGAGCGGCTGGCAGGCGTTCCTCTCTCGCGTCTCGACTGAGATCGCGCGCGATCAGCACGTGACGTCGCGCGTGCGCGGCGTGGTGCACGTGGCGTTCGAGGCGTACCGGCGCGACCCCAAGGGCGTGAAGGTGCTCATTCTCGAGGTCGGTCGCAGCCCGGCGGGTGGAGCGGTCAACCGCGGCACCGCGTTCTCGGCGGTGATCATGGCCGCCGCGCAGATGTTCGAAGAAGCGCAGCGCCGCGGCGAAGTGCCCTCGCACCTCGAGCCGGTGCTGTGCGCCACCATGCTCTTCGGCTGCATCGAGATGGGGCTCACCAGCTTCGTGATGGGCATTCTCGATCGCAAAGACGACTCCGCGATCGATCGTGCGCGCGATCAGGTGGCCGAGACCTTCTTGAACGGCATCACGCAGGCGAAGGCCGGCACCGCCGCGACGTTGCCGCTTCGCCCGGTCGAGGCCCCGCGCTCGCGGCCGCGCCCCACGAGCTGAAGCTCAAAACACATGGAACCTTCCGACGTTCGGTACGAGGTGAAGGACGGCATCGCCACGCTCACCATCGATCGCGAACCGGCGCGCAATTCACTGTCGCCGGGCGTGATCGCAGGTCTCAAGGCGGGTCTCGAGCGCGCGCAGGCTGACGCGACCGCGCGCTGCATCGTGCTCACCGGAGCGGGCACCCGCGTGTTCTGCGCCGGCGCCGATCTCGGTGGCCTCACCGGAGACGGCTTTCTCTCGGGCCACGACGGGCGGCGGCAGTACGGCCAGTTGTTGCTGGCGCTGCAGACCGTCGCCAAACCCACCATCGCGCGCATCAACGGTCACGCGCTCGCGGGCGGCATCGGGCTGGTGTTGGCGTGCGATCTCGCGGTCGCCGTCGACTCCGCGGGCTTTGGGTTGCCGGAGATCGATCGCGGGCTGTTCCCGATGATGGTGATCGCGTTCTTGCAACGGCACCTCGGTCGTAAGCGCGCGCTCGAGCTGGCGCTCACCGGAGATCGCATCACCGGCGAACAGGCGCTCTCGTGGGGCCTCGTGAATCGAGTGGTGCCCGAAGCGAAGCTCGACGAGACGGTGAACGCACTGGCCGCGAAGCTGGCAGGAAAGAGTCTCGCCATTCTCGCGCTCGGTCGGCGCAGCTTCTTCACCGCCGAAGATTTGCCGCTCTCGCAGGCCGTCGAGTTCCTCGGGGCTCAGCTGTCGTTGAACACGCTCGCCGAAGACACCGCCGAGGGCGTCACGGCGTTTTTGGAGAAGCGTCAGGCGAAGTGGGCTGACCGCTAGTCGGCGGCGCAGCGCTCACGTTGGGGAACTCGAGGCGCAACACGCTCTCGGGGTCGACCCATTTGCCGTCGAGCTTGGCTCCGAAGTGCAGGTGCGGGCCGGTGACGCGGCCGCTGCTGCCGACCTTGCCGAGGGGCTGGCCGGCGACCACGCGCTCGCCTTCCTTCACCGAGAAGGCGCTCATGTGGAAGTACGACGTGAAGAGGCGGCCGCCGTGGTTGATGAGCACCGTGCCGCCCGAGCCGAAGCACTCGCGCACCATCACCACTTCGCCGTCGTTCGAGGCGTAGATCGGGTCGCCGGTTTCTCCGTCGATGTCGGCGCCGTAGTGCTGGCTCTTCTTCTTGCCGTTGAAGAGCCGCAGATCGCCGAACGGCGCGCTGACGTGATCGTTGCGCGGCCAGGCGAAGTTCGCGGTGAAGGCCCAGGGCTCGAAGTCCTTGTCGAAGGCCGCGTTGAAGGCCTTCTGATCAGCTGCGGCCCACTGCCGTTCCTTCTTGCTGGGGTTGGTGAAGCGGTTGCTGACGGTCAGCGTGCGGCGCCGGAACTTCGGGTCGACCACGTCGAGCACGCCGCCCAGCGCTTCTTTGCCGTTCTCGGTGACGGCCACCGCCTCGAGCGTCAGCTTCTGCGGCTTCATCTCGGTCGAGAGCGGGAGCAGGGCGACCCAGGTGCCCGGTTCGCCGTATTGCAGAAAGACCAACTCCGCCGAGCCGAGGCGGCCCGACGGAGTTTTGGTGCTGCCGGAGATCTCGATCAGCACCGCGTCACCGGGGCGCACCACGCCAGGCTGCAGCCTCACTTCGGCTGCCACCACCAGCGAGAGGAGCACCCCGGCGATCATCGCGTCACGGAACGACGGCGAGCGTACCGCTCACGTCGGCGACGACCGGCGCGCCCCACGCAGTCTGGTACGTGTCGGAGCTCGTCTGATCCTTCGGGAACACGATGCGCATCGGCGTCGTCGCGGGAATGAAGCCGCTCATCGGGAACTGGGTGATGGTGATCGAATAGCGGCTCGAATAGTTCGACTGCTTGCAGGTGAACGTGCCGTTGGCCGGGTCGTTCGCCGTGTACTGCTCGTTGGTCAGCACCGCGAAGCCGACGCCCGGAGGGCCTCCGAATTCGCCGAAGCCGTTCATGCCGCCCGTCTGGTTGTCACCGTTCAGATCGGCGTTCACCAGCGCGAAGGCGGGGTTGCCGGCCTGCGAGGTGATCGGCGTGTCGAACAGCACGTTGAGCGTGTCGCCGATCTGCAGCGCGTTCTGCATGGTGTTGCCCGGGCCCTTGCGCACCTGGAACGCGGCGCTGACGCCGAGCGGGCGGGGCACCGTGGGGTCGATGGCGAAGAAGTAGCCGATGAAGTCGATGGTCTGGCCGTTGTCGAGGCCAGTCGCGCGCACGATGATGTTGTAGCGGTTGCCCAGCGTCCACGGCGCGGTCGGAGCGATCGACAGCACGTTCGGAGCGCGCTGCGTCACCGACACCGCCACGTTGGTCTCGCAGTTCTCGGCGACGACCTTCACCAGGCGCGTGGTGTCGACCTGGGTGATGGGCTGGTTGAAGACCACGTTGATCGCGTCGGTGGCCTTCACCGCGTTGCGGTACGGCGGGCTCAACCCGACGTTGAACGACTCGACGTTGGTGGCGATGATCTGCAGGTTCTGCGGCGTACGCGCATCGCCGAGCACGAGGGTGCGATCGGGCTGCGTGAAGAGGCCCGACGCCGCGTAGTTCTGCACCGTGCCCAGCACGTCAGCGCGACCGTCGTTGTCCTCGTCGAGGGCGCCGATGGTGAGCGTGAAGTTGGGGTTGGTCATGCGCGCCAGTTCGCCCGGGTCAGGAGCGCCGCTGAACGTGAGCAGGCCGTTGTCGTCGACGTCGGCGGTGCCCGAGTAGTTGCCCACCGGGTTGCCGTACGAGCCCTGGAACGTGACGAACGCGGTGCCGTTCACCTCGAGGTAGGCGCGCGCGCCCTTCGCCGGCTTGCCGAGCGCGGTGTACACGCGGAACTTCACGTTGCTGTTGAGCTGCGCGAGGCCGATCACGCCGACGTTGCCGTTGCCGTTGTTGATGGGAATGTTGCCGCCCGTGACCGGCACGAAGGTGCTGACGCGCGCGTTCGAGTAGCCGCCCTTCGAGAAGAGCACCTGCGCGTTGGCGCCGGCGGGCACGTCCTTGAACACGAACGCGCCCTCGGGCGTGGTGGTGACCTTGTAGACGTTGTTCGCCATGCCCTCGCCGAGGATCAGGGTGACGTTCACGCCCTCGATGGGCGCCATGAGCGAGTTGACGACCACGCCCGACACGGTGCCGACCGGCGTGCTCGGAGCGATCAGCTGCACGGTGTCGGGGTTGCGGCCCTTCTCTTCGGCGTCAGCGATGCCGTCGTGATCGAGGTCCTGGTAGTTGGCGCACGAAGCCAGCGCGAAGATCGCGCAAGCGCTCAGAAGTCGCGACATGTGGTTCTCCTGTGGGGGAAGACGGAAGCCAGCAACGACGCACTTTCGCGTGGTGCGGGCGCACGTCAAGCGATTGTGTCGCCGACCAAGCTCAGTTGAGGTGATCTCCGCGTCGACTCCACCGGCATGAAGCCACAGCGCCCATGGAGTCGCCGCGGCATCACCTCAACCGAGCTTCGGGTTATGCTCCGCCCTCGTGAGCTCCTTGCGTCGGTTGTTCGGGGTCCTCGTTTTCGTCGCGGTGATCACTCTGTGGGTCAGCTGCGGCGGCGCGACTGCTGATGGCGTCCTCACTCCGACGGGCGGCGAGGTGTGTCTGCCTGACCGCAAGGTCTGCATCGAGGTGCCCACCGCGGCGCTCGAAGATCAGGAAGTGATTCGCATCGGGCCCAGCAGCGACAAGCCCGGCGGCGCGCTCAGCGACGCGTACGACATCTCGTCCGCCACCGGGAAGAAGATCACCTTCCTGAAGCCGGCCAAGGTGACCTTCGCGCTCGACATCGTGAATCAGGACGGCGTCGAAAATCAGAGCCTGCTGCGCATCTACACGAAGGAAGGAAACGACTGGCAGCCGCTCGACAACGCCTTCACCGATCGCGTGCGCGGCGTGGTGCAGGGCGAGGTCAGCCACCTCTCTCCGTTCGTCGTGCTGCGCTCCGATCGCCTGCCTGACGGCGGGCTGCCGATCGAGCTCGACGGCGGTACGCGCGATGGCGGCGTGATCATCATTCCCCCGTTCGATGCGGGCCCCGAAGACGCGGGCTTCGACGCCGGTCGTCCCGACGCGGGCCGCCCCGATGCCGGAACTCCCGACGCCGGAATGGACGCGGGCACTCCCGACGCCGGAACGCCTGACGCGGGCACGCCTGATGCCGGAACACCTGATGCGGGCACTCCCGACGCGGGAACGCCTGACGCCGGCACGCCCGACGCTGGCGTCGACGCAGGAGTGGATGCCGGCATCGACGCGGGTGTGGATGCGGGCATCGACGCCGGGTTCGACGCGGGCATCGACGCTGGTGATGACGCAGGCGTCGACGCGGGTGAGCCCGACGCGGGCGACGGCGGCTGAAGCAGCCCGTCAGTCGTGGGCTTTGAGCCCGTACTTCGCGACCAGCCGGTGCACGTAGTTGCGCGCGATGCCTGCCTCTCGCGCCATCTGCGAGATGTTGCCGTTGCACTTCTCGAGGAGCGTCACCAGGTACTCCTTGGTGAAGCTCTCGACGAGGCGCTCCTTGGCTTCTTTGAAGGGCAGGTCGGTGATGTCTTCGGTCGAGCTCAACGCCTTCGCCGCCGCTTGAGATTCTTGAGGCAGCGGCTCGACGTCGGCACCGGCGAGTGAGCGCTCGACCAGGTTGCGCAGCTCGCGCACGTTTCCCGGCCAGTGGTACGCGGCGAAGCGCGCCATGAGCGAGCGCGGCAGCTCGAAGTCGCCGCGGCCCATGTGCTTCACGAAGTGTTGCGTGAGCAGCGGGAGATCGTCGAGGCGATCGCGCAGCGGGGGCACGCTCACCAGCACCACCGCGAGGCGGTAGTAGAGATCGCGGCGGAAGCGATTCGCGGCGACCTCAGCCTCGAGATCACGGTGCGTGGCGGCGACCACGCGCACGTCGACGCGGCGGTGCTTGTCTTCACCGACGCGACGCACGGTGCCGGCCTCGAGCACGCGCAACAATTTCGGCTGCAGCTCGAGCGGCAGCTCGCCGATCTCGTCGAGGAAGATGGTGCCGCCGTCGGCCTCGAGGAACGCTCCATTGCGATCGCTGATCGCTCCGGTGAACGAGCCGCGCACGTGACCGAACAGTTCACTCTCGATGAGCGTCGGCGCGACCGAGCCGCAATCGACGACCACGAACGGCCGGCCGGCGCGCTTGCTCTTCTCGTGAATGGCGCGGGCCATCACTTCCTTGCCGGTGCCGGTCTCTCCCAGCAGCAGCACCGTCGAATCGGACGGCGACACTTTTTCGAGGATGCCGAACAGCTGCTTCATCGCGTTCGACGCGCCGATGGCGGGGCCGAACGAGCTCTGCGCTTCGGGCTTGCCGAGATCGAGGTCGAGCACCGAGATCTTGAGCGTGGTCTTGCCGACCGAGATGGTCGCCTGATCTTCGACGATGACTTCGGTGACGCGCGCTCCGCCGAGGTAGGTGCCGTTGGTCGACTCGAGGTCGCGCACCATCACGCCATCGGGACGCGCGGTGAGCTCGACGTGGTAGCGGCTCACCGTGGTGTCGCCGAGCGACAAACCCGCGTCGGGGTGCGAGCCGACGCTCATCGTGCCCTCGATGGCGCGCGAGGTTCCGGTGCCCGGACCGCCGACGATCGCCACCTGGTATTTCCGCTCCTTCAGCGTTCCAGAAGTGCGATCGAGCCTGAGCAGGGCGCCGGGGTTCTGGAGCGGTTCGGTGGCTTGCATCTGCTCGCGGTGATTAGCCCGTCCACCGCGCGATCTCACTTGAGATTTGATCGTTTGGAGCCCACATTCCGCCGCGTTTTTACCCTCACCCCACGAACGAAAAGACGGAGTCACGACACATGGCGAACGGCGAAAAGATCACGCTCAAGGACGGCAAGCTCAACGTCCCCAACAACCCGATCATCCCCTTCATCGAGGGCGATGGAACTGGCCCCGACATCTGGAAGGCCTCGGTCGCGGTGATCGACGCGGCGGTGAACAAGGCGTACGGCGGCAAGAAGAAGATCGAGTGGATGGAAGTGCTCGCCGGCGAGAAGGCGTTCAAGCTCAAGAACAACTGGCTGCCTGACGAGACCATCACCGCGTTCAAGGAATATCTGGTCGGCATCAAGGGCCCGCTCACCACGCCCATCGGCGGCGGCATCCGCTCGCTGAACGTCGCGCTTCGCCAGATGCTCGACCTGTACGTCTGCCTGCGCCCGGTTCGCTACTTCAAGGGCGTGCCGTCTCCCGTGAAGGCGCCGGAGAAGGTCGACATGGTGATCTTCCGCGAGAACTGTGAAGACATCTACGCGGGCGTCGAGTTCGAAGCGGGCACCGATCGCGCGGCGAAGATGCTGGCGTTCTTGAAGGCCGAGTTCCCGAAGGAGTTCGACAAGATCCGCTTCAAGGAGAACGTCGGCATCGGCTTGAAGCCGGTCTCCAAGGACGGCACCGAGCGCCTCGTGCGCGCGTCGATCAAGTACGCGATCGAGCTCAAGCGAAAGAGCGTCACGTTCGTGCACAAGGGCAACATCATGAAGTTCACCGAAGGTGCCTTCATGAAGTGGGGCTACGAGCTCGCCGAGAAGGAATTCGGCGACAAGGTCTACACCTGGCAGCAGTGGGAGAAGACCAAGGCCGCGAAGGGCGAAGACGCCGCGAACGCCGAGCAGAAGGAGCAGCTCAAGAACGGCAAGATCCTGATCAAGGACGCCATCGCCGACATCTCGCTGCAGCAGGTGCTCACGCGCCCCGAAGACTTCGACGTGATCGCCACGCTCAACTTGAACGGCGACTACCTGTCTGACGCGCTCGCCGCGCAGATCGGCGGCATCGGCATCGCTCCGGGCGGCAACATCAACTACGTCACCGGCCACGCGATCTTCGAGGCCACGCACGGCACGGCTCCGAAGTACGCCAACCTCGACAAGGTGAACCCGGGCTCGGTGATCCTCTCGGCCGAGATGATGCTGCGCCACCTCGGCTGGCACGAGGCGGCCGACCTGATCATCAAGGGCATGGACAAGGCGATCGAGCAGAAGACGGTGACGTACGACTTCGCGCGCCTCATGAAGCAGGACGGCCACAACCCGACCGAGGTGAAGTGCTCCGAGTTCGGTCAGGCCATCATCAAGAACATGTGATCAAGCAGTCCAAGGAACCAACACCATGAAAGCTCCCGTCAAAGTCGCAGTCACTGGCGCGGCCGGCCGCATCGGCACGCAGATGTTGTACCGCATCGCCGCAGGCGAGCTGCTCGGCAAGGACCAGCCGGTCATCCTCTCGCTCCTCGAAGTGCCCGACGTGAAGGACGCCGAGGGCAAGGTCACGTTCAGCGCCATGAAGGGCTTGAAGGGCGCGCTGATGGAGCTCGACGACTGCGCGTTCCCGTTGCTGCAGGGCGTGACGGCGTCGGACGACCCCAAGGTCGCCTTCAAGGACATCGACGTGGCGCTGCTGGTCGGCGCGACGCCGCGTGGCCCGGGCATGGAGCGCCGCGATCTGCTCACCAAGAACGCCGCGGTCTTCATCGCGCAGGGCCGCGCGCTGAACGAAGTGGCGAAGCGTGACTGCAAGGTGCTGGTGGTCGGCAACCCGGCCAACACCAACGCGTACATCGCGATGAAGTCGGCGCCGAACCTGAAGCGCGAGAACTTCACGGCGATGCTCCGCCTCGATCACAACCGCGCGCTGGCGCAGCTCAGCAAGCGCACCGGCAAGGCCGTCGAGTCGATCGACAAGCTCACCGTGTGGGGCAACCACTCGCCGACGATGTACCCCGACATCCGCTTTGCGACGTCGGGCGGCGCGACGATCAGCAAGCTTGTTAACGACGACGCGTGGCTCAAGGGCGACTTCATCTCGACCGTCGGTCAGCGCGGCAAGGCGATCATCGACGCGTCGGGCATCAGCTCGGTGCCGTCGGCGGCCAACGCGGCGCTCGATCACATGCGTGACTGGTGGGTCGGCGCTCCCGGCAAGTGGACCACCATGGGCGTGCCGTCGAACGGCGAGTACGGCATTCCGCAGGACGTGATCTACGGCTTCCCGTGCATCTGCAGCGGCAACGGCAAGTACGAGATCGTCAAGGGGCTGGAGATCGACGAATTCAGCAAGGGTAAGATGGCCGCCACGCTCAAGGAACTCGAGGAAGAGCGTGATGCCGTGAAGTCGATGCTCGGCTGAAGCAGCAACCGTCCCAACAAGGAGAGGGACGCGAGATGGATCGCGAGACGTCCCTCCTGATGCAACTGGCGGAGCGACCCGATGACCGGGCGCTCCGCCTCGTTTTTGCCGACTGGCTGCAGGAGCAGGGTGACCCGCGCGGTGAAGTGATCGCGCTCTTCATGCGCGGTGACGGCCCGCTCGCGTTGTCGGAACAGCGGCGCGTGGCGCGCGTCACGCTGCAGCACGCGCGTGAATGGTTGGGCCCGCTGGTCGAGGTGGCCGACCTCTACCGCACGCGTTTCGAAGACGGCTTCCTCACCTCGCTGGTGACGCTGAGCGATCCCGGGTCGGCCGACGTGTTCGATCGACTCGCAGGTGACCCGCGGCTGGCGACGGTGAAGTCGTTGTCGATTCCTCCCGCGCCCGATCACGCGTCGCTCGAGAAGTTCATGTCGCACCGGTTTCTGGGCTGGGTGAACCGGCTCGAGCTGGGGAGCAACGAGTGGCGCTCGCTGCGCGGGCTCGAGCTGCCGCACCTGAAGCTCGAGCGCGCGGTGGTGGCGAGCTGGGGCTCGTTCGATCGCGAGCTGGCTCCGCTGGAGGGCGTGCCGGCGTTCGCGCGGGCGCGCACCCTGGCGCTGTCGACCACCGACTTCACCAACGCACCCACCGTGCAGCGCATCGTGTCGGCGGTGGCGCTGCAGTTGAAAGCGGTGGAGCACTTCAGCGACGTGCAGCTGCACTCGCACTACGGCCCGGTGGAAGGCTCGGCCGATTGGCTGGTGGCAGGTGACGACGCGGCGGTGGCGTTGCCGCGGCTCGAGTCGTGGTCGCTCGAGGCGTCGGAAGTCGGCTTCTCACGCGTGCGCGGAGATGATCGACGGTTGTCGCACCTGGTGGTCGACCTCTCGTTGCCCGAGGCGACCGTGGCTGAGCGGCAGACGGTCAGCGATCGCGGGCGGCCGCCGCTGGTGATGCGGCTGCACACCGCGGCGATGGTGATGAGCCTGTTGCGCGGCAAGCGCATTCGCAGCGTGGAGATCAAGCTCGCGCCGGGCGGGCGTCTGCGCAGCAACGAGAAGCACACGTTGTTCACCGAAGCCAAGCGCTGGGGCACGCTCGAGAAGTTCGTCATCGGCGACGACACGACGATCTTGCCTTGACCCGATCGATCGCGGTGAGCAGGATTCGCCGCTCATGACTCCGCAAGATCAACAGCAGAACATTCAGTCGGTGGGCGGAAACACGGTGCGGGAGCAGGACAAGATCATGTTGGTGCTCTCGTACCTGGGCATCCTCTCGCTGATCCCGCTGCTGACGGTGAAAGACAGCGAGTACGTGAAGTGGCACGCGAAGCAGGGCCTAGTGCTCGGCATCGCCTTCTTCGTGATCTCGATCGTGATTCAGTTCATTCCGGTGATCGGCCAGATCATCTCGTGCGTGCTCTTCCTCGGCTACGTGGTGGCCGTGGTCATGGGCATCACCAAGTCGATGAAGGGTGAACGCTGGCCGATTCCGCTGATCAGCGATCTCGCCAACAAGTTCTGAAGCGGCTCGTCTCGCGTTTCACCGAAAAGCCCGGCGCCTCTGGGAGGGGGGCCGGGCTTTCGTGTGATCACTGACTAACGATCGTCGTCTTCTTCGACGTCGTCATCGTCGTCATCATCATCATCGTCGTCGTCATCATCATCATCGTCGTCGACGTCGTCGTCCTCGTCTTCGTCCTCTTCGTCGTCGTCGTCTTTTTCGTCGGCCGCGCCGAGATCTTCGGAGTCGATCTCGATCGACGCGGTGAACTTCTTCGCGATGGACTGCAGCTGCGCGGTCAGTTCAGCCAGGGCTGCGCCGAAGTCTTCGTTGGCTGCCTTGGTGAGCTTGTTCTCGCAGTGCGGGCACTCGAGCTTCTCGGTGCCGTCGATGAGGTCCTGCGAGTCGAGCTCGAAGTTCCCCTCGCACTTTTGACACGTGAAATCGATCGTCGCCATGGAGCCGCTCGATAGCCACGAGATCGCGGACCGTCAAAGGTAATGTTGAGCGCATGTCGCTCACGATTCCCCGGACGATGGTGCACGCGTTGCACGCCATGGCCGACCGGCTGAAGGACCACCCCGCACTGTGGACGCGTCGTGGAGGCGAGTGGGTGCCGACGTCGTGGCGGCAGTACGCCCAGCGGGTGCGCGACTTTTCACTCGGCCTGCAGGCGCTCGGCTTTCAGCCGAAGGACGCGATGGCGGTGATGGGGTTCAACCGCGAGGAGTGGGTGGTGGCCGCGCTCGCTGCGATGGCGGCGGGAGGGACGTCGGTCGGCGTGTACACCACGTCTTCTCCAGATCAGCTGGCGTACGTGGCGGGGCACTGCGAGGCGCCGATCGCGCTGGTCGAGAACGAGACGTTCCTCGCGAAGTTGAATCAGGTGCGCGGGCAGCTGCCGAAGCTGAAGCACGTGATCGTGATGGAAGCTCCGCTCGAGCCCCGCGAAGGCGTGCTCACGTTCGCCGAGGTGCTGGCGCTCGGCGCGCGCGGTGACGATGGCGACTACTACGCGCGCGTCGAGAAGCTGCAGCCCGACGACGTGGCGCAGCTGATCTACACCTCGGGGACGACGGGCAACCCCAAGGGCGTGATGCTCTCGCACCACAACCTGACGTGGACCACGGTCCACCTCTCGAGCTGCCACCCGGTGAACCACGACGACATGTTGCTGTCGTACCTGCCGCTCTCACACATCGCCGAGCAGGTGTGCAGCATCTACGGGCCCATCGTGAACGGGCTGCAGGTGTCGTTCGCCGAGTCGTTCGAGAAGCTGCCGGAGAACCTGCGCGAGGTGCGGCCGACGTTGTTCTTCGGCGTGCCGCGTGTCTGGGAGAAGTTCAAGGCGCGAGCGGAGAGCGCGATCGCCGCGCAGCCGAGGGCGAGGCAGAAGGTCATCGCCTGGGCGAGAGACGTGGCGAGCCGGTTTCACGACGACGCGACGTCGCATCGGCAGTCGTCGATCACCTTGCAGGCGCAGTACGCGTTGGCGAAGCGCACGGTGTTCGGGCCGCTCAAGGCGCGCATCGGGCTGGAGCGCGCGCATCTGTTGGCGACCAGCGCGGCGCCGATCTCCCGCGACGTGCTGACGTTCTTCGCGTCGCTCGACATGCCGATCGCCGAGATCTACGGCCAGTCTGAGGTCACGGGCCCGACGTCGGTCACCACCAGCAGCGCGATGAAGCTCGGCAAGCTCGGGCGGCCGATGCCGGGCGTCGAAGTGCGCATCGCCGACGACGGAGAGATTCTGGTGAAGGGCGGCAACGTCTGCCTCGGGTACTACAAGGAACCGGCGGCGACCTCGGAGTTGCTCGAGAACGGCTGGCTGCATTCAGGCGACGTGGGGAAGCTCGACGAAGACGGCTTCCTCGAGATCACCGGGCGCAAGAAGGAGATCATCGTCACCAGCGGCGGCAAGAAGACCGCGCCGTCGAACATCGAGGGGCTGCTCAAGGCCATTGAGCCGATCGGCAACGCGATGGTGATCGGCGAGGCGAAGAACTACCTGGTGGCGATTCTGGCGCTCGACCCGGAGCAGATCATGGCGTTCGGCGCGAAGAGGGGCTTTCCGGTCGAGGCGAAGAATCTGGCCGAGGACGCGGGGTTTCGCGCGTACCTGAAGGAGCAGATCGAGAAGCAGGTGAACGCGCGGCTGGCGCAGTTCGAGACGATCAAGAAGTTCGAGGTGCTGCCGCACGACTTCACGGTCGACGGTGGTGAGCTGACGTCGACGCTCAAGCTGCGGCGGAAGGTCGTGGCGACCAAGTACGCGGGGATGATCGAGAAGCTGTACGCCTGAAAACACGAACGCCGCAGGCGCTGAAAAGCACCCGCGGCGTCAGTGAACCGAGAAACCCAGCCTTCAGCGCTTGTCGATCGCCACGTAGTCGCGCTTGCGCTTGCCGGTGAAGATCTGCCGCGGGCGAGCGATCTTCTGCTCCTCGTCGGTGATCATCTCTTCCCACTGCGAGACCCAACCCACCGTGCGCGGAATCGCGAACAGGTTGGTGAAGAAGTCGGCCGGGAAGCCCATCGCCTCGTAAATCAGGCCCGAGTAGAAATCGACGTTCGGGTAGAGCTTGCGCTTCACGAAGTACTCGTCCTGCAGCGCGATGCGCTCGAGCTCGACGGCGATCTCGAGCAGCGGGTTCTTGCCCGTGACCGCGAACACCTCGTCGCACGCCTTCTTGATGACCTTCGCGCGCGGGTCGTAGTTCTTGTACACGCGGTGACCGAAGCCCATGAGCTTGGTGCCGTCGCCGCCCTTCACGCGGTTGATGAACTCGGGGACGTTCTTCACGTCGCCGATCTCACGCAGCATGCGCAGCACGGCCTCGTTCGCGCCGCCGTGCAACGGGCCGTAGAGCGCCGTGATGCCAGCCGCGACCGCCGAGTACGGGTCGACTTCCGACGAACCGACGACGCGCGTCGCAGTCGTCGAACAGTTCTGCTCGTGATCGGCGTGGAGAATGAAGAGCAGATCGAGCGCCTTCACGAGCGCCGGGTGCGGGCGCCAGTTCGGCTTGCCGATCGACTTCACCATCGTGAGGAAGTTCTCGGTGTAGCTGAGATCGTTGTTTGGGTAGACGTACGGCAGACCCTGCGAGTGGCGGTAGCTGAACGCCGCCAGCGTCGGCATCTTCGCGATGAGCCGCATCATCTGCAGGCGGCGCACCTCGCGCGACTTCACGTTCTTCGCCTCGGGGTAGAAGCTCGAGAGCGCCGCGACGGTCGAGGCCAGCATCGACATCGGGTGCGCGTCGTAACGGAACCCGTCCATGAAGGACTTGATGTTCTCGTGCACGTACGTGTGAATCGTGATCTTCGCGGTGAACTCGTCGAGCTGCGTCTTGGTCGGCAGCTCGCCGTTCATCAGCAGGTAGCTCACCTCGAGGTGCGAGCTCTTCTCGGCCAGCTGATCGATCGGGTACCCGCGGTACTCGAGGATGCCGACGTCTCCGTCGATGAAGGTGATGGACGACTTGCAGTTCGCGGTGTTCAGGAACGCCGGGTCGTACGCCATCAAGCCGAAGTCCTTGTCGTCGACCTTGATCTTGCGGAGGTCGATGGCCTTGATGCAGCCATTCTCAATCGGCATCTCGTACGACTTGCCGGTGCGGTTGTCGGTGACGCTCAGGGACTCTTTGGCCATGGCGCAAGAAGTCTCACCCGTCGTACGGCTTTTCAACCAAAAAAGCGGGACAGAACGCGCACTTTGCCTCGTCAATGAGGGGACATAAGGGGAGCTTCGTGGCCCAGCGCACCAAGCTCATCGTCGCCTTACTGGCGCTCGTCACCGCGGCCGTCGCGGGGCGGCTGCTGCTCGGCGATCGCTTCAACGCGCAGGCCGTGATCGCCTGGCTGCGCGAAGCCGGAACGTCGGGCGCCGCGATTCCACTCTTCCTCCTGCTCTTCGGAGTGATCACCACGCTCTTCGGCCCCGCGCTCGCGATGATGGTCGCCGCCGGAGTGACCTGGGGCTTCTGGCCCGGCTGGCTGCTGGTGTGGATCGGCGCGAACCTGTGGGCCAACGTGCACTTCGCCATCGGCCGGTGGATGGCGGGCGACACGCTGCGCCGCTGGCTCGACGCGCGCGGCGCGAAGTGGCTCACCACCGAGCTCAATCAGGGCGGCACCCTCACCACCATCATGATTCGCCAGCTGCCCTTGCCGTTCGTGCTGGTGAACCTGGCGGGAGGCGCGTCGCCCATGCCGTGGTGGCGCTGGGCCGTCGGCAACGCGGTCGGCCTCGTGCCCAACTGCATCATCTACACCTCGCTGGCGGCTGCGCTCGCTGACGGCGCTGAAGACGCGAAGCGCGATGGCGTGATTCGCGTGTTGGTTTCAGGAGCACTGATCATCGGCATGTCGCTCCTCACTCGCTTCGTGCAGCGCCGGCTCGCCGCAAAGCGTGCACCCTGAGCGGACGACCGCGCCAAACGGTCACAGCGAGCGCGACAGCTTGTCCCGGTCTTCACGCGGTTCCGCGCGGAAGCGTCGTGGTCCACCCGATGCAGTCGAGACGGGTCCCACCATCGCCCCGAGGATCGCCATGACCATCGCCTGCGCGACGCATTTCACCCCCACGTCCGATGCCGCGGTGCACGTCGCCGCATCGCTGGCCAAACGCATGCACGATCACCTGCTGCTGGCGAGCGTGCTCCCCGGCAGCGTCTTCACTTCGCTCGACGACGGCCGCCTCGAGAGCGACATCGCGATGCATCTGCAGTTGGAGGCGGGAAGGCTGCGAATGGAGGGGCTCGACGTGTCCGCAGAAGTGCTGCGCGGCTCGCTCGACGATTCGTTGTCCCGACTCTGTCAGACCAGCCACGCTCGCTTGTTGGTGGCTGGCGACTCGCGGCACGCGCAGCGGCTCTTCCTCGACGCGCCGCTCGATCGCATCTCTGCCGGGGTGCCGGTACCGCTGCTCGTCGTACGCAGCGAGCGCCCGTTCGAAGCCTGGGCGCGGGGTGAGGGGCCGCTGCGCGTGTTGTTGGCGATCGATCACTCCTGGAGCTCGACGCTCGCCCGCGATTGGATCGTCCAGCTCTCGGAGTTCGGCCCGATCGATCTCGTCGCGTGCCACATCTGGCACCCCGAGATCGAAGCGCGCCGCCGCGGCATGGGCGTGCCCGACGACGACGTGGTGGCGCGGCTGCAGCAGACGCTGGCCGAAGAAACCGAGGCCGCGCTGGTGTTGCTGCCCGACAACGTGAAGCGCCGTGTGCGCCTCGAGATCGGGCGGGTGCACATCGCCGGCATGTTGATCGACATCGCCGCGCAGGAGCAAAGCGAGTTGTTGGTGCTCGGAACGCACCGGCAGCACGGGTTGCTCGGGCAGATGACGTCGGTCTCGCACCAGGTGCTGGCCGACGCGTTGATGTCGGTGGCGTTCATTCCCGAGGAGAGCGGACGCGCGCCGCTGCGCACGGTCGCCGTCACTCAGTGATCATCGGTGTCGGCGCCCTCGCGGGCGAGCATGCGGTGCAGCGTTCGTCGATCGACGCCGAGCGCTTCGGCGGCGCGCGTCTTGTTGCCTCCGAAGGCGCGCAGGGTGCGGTGCACGTGATCGCGCGCCAGATCGTCGAGCCGCATCGACGGTGGGCCGCCTGCCACCGCCTCGCGGATGCGTCGGGGCAGGTGCTCTTCACGCACCTCGACGCACTCGCAGGTGAGCGCGACCGACTGCATGCAGTTCTCCAGCTCGCGCACGTTGCCGGGCCAGTCCCACGCGAGCAGCCGCTGCTCGGCGCTCTCGGTGAGGGTCATGGTGCGATCACAGCGGGTGCTCGCGCGCGCGAGGAAGTGTCTGGCGAGTGGAACGATCTCGTCGCGCCGCTCGCGCAACGAGGGCACCTCGAGGCGCACCACGTCGAGCCGGTAGAAGAGATCGGCGCGGAAGCGGTGCTCGCGCACGGCGATCTCGAGCTCGGCGTTGGTGGCCGCGATCACCCGCGCGGCGAAGGGGCGGTCGCCCGTGCCGCCGATGGGCCGCACCCGATGATCTTGCAGCGCGCGGAGCAACCGTGGCTGGAGATCGAGCGGCATCTCGCCGACCTCGTCGAGCAACACCGTGCCGTGACCCGCCTCGAGGAACACGCCTGGGTGGAAGTCGGTCGCGCCGGTGAAGGCTCCGCGCACGTGGCCGAAGAGCTCGCTCTCGAGCAACGACCCGGGCAGAGCAGCGCAGTTCACGGCGACGAAGGGCGACTGCGCTCGCCCGCTGGCCCGATGAAGCGCTCGCGCGACGAGTTCCTTGCCGGTGCCGCTCTCACCACAGATCAAGATCGTCGCGTCAGACGCGGCCGCGCGCGTCGCGCGTTCGAGCATCGTGGCCAGCGCGGGGCTGACCCAGGGGTGTTCCCCCACTGTCGCGTGAGGACTCACGACGCGATCCATGCGCCCATTCGCGAATTCCAACAAGGGGGAGGAGTGACGCCATGACCATCGTGTGTGCGACATCCACGATCACGCCGGAAGACGAGACCGTCGTTGCAGCCGCAGCGCTCGCGCGCTCGTTTCACCATCGGCTGGTGCTGACGAGTGTGATTCAGAAACTCCACACCGCGGAGTTCGACTGGGGCGGAGAGGGGCGGGTGCTGAGGCAGTTGCGCGCGGCTGAGATCGTTCTGCACGCGGAGCACACCAACGCGGTGTGCCAGCTCCTGCACGGCGAGCTCGACGCCACGCTCGCGCAGCTCTGCAACGAAGTGCGGGCGCGTCTGCTGGTGGTCGGCGTCTCTCGCGAGAGGTGGACCGGCTGGCACGCCACCAAGGTCGATCGCATGGCGTTCGCGGTGCGCGTGCCGATGCTGGTGGTGCGCGAGTCGGCTCCGTTCGTGGAATGGGGTGCCGGTCGCGAGCCGTTGCGCGTGCTCATTCACGAGGGCGATCGCGCGTGGCTGGGGGAGCTGGGCTCGTTGACGCTCGACGAGATCACCGGCGACGTGTGGGCCAGCGAGCGCGAGTTGCAGCGGCAGGGCCTGCGAGCCGTCGACTGCGACGGCACCGCCGAGTGGATCGTCGAGAAAGCGGCGCGTGAGAGCGTCGATCTGATCATCGTCGGCACGCATCGCGAGCGCGGGCTGTCGGGCCTGCTCGAATCGGTCGCGCACGACGTGGTGGCGCGCGCTCCGACGGCGGTGGCGCTCGTTCCCGAGCCCGATGTCGGTACCTTCAGCTACAACAACGTTCGTGCGCAGGTTGAATGAACAGTCTCTGGGGAACGTGGCGCTGCACTACCTGCGTCGCTACTCGGCCACGCGCGCGGGGCTCGCGCAGATGTTGAACCGCCGCGTGCGCAACCACGCGCGCATGAAGAAGGTCGACATTCCCGCTGACATGCCGACGATGATCTCCAACGTCGTCGAGCGCATGGTGAAGGCCGGGTACGTCGACGATCAGCGGCTCGCGCAGAGCAAGAGTGCGTCGTTGCAGCGTCAGGGCAAGTCGACGCGCGTGATTCGCTTGAAGCTGCGCATGAAGGGCGTGCCAGCCGAGTTGATCGCGGGCGCGACGCAGATCTCCGCCGAGCAGGAACTCGAGGCGGCAGCGGTGCTGGTGCGCAAGAAGAAGCTCGGCCGCGATCGGGAGCGGCGGCAGCGCGACTTCGGCGTGTTGATGCGTGCGGGGTTCAGCTTCGACGTCGCGAAGCGCGCGCTTCAGCTCACCGTGCCGACGTAGACGTAGGCGAGGCCGTTGAGCAGCGGGAACTTCTCCGCCTTCGCGTAGCGGCCGGTCTCCATCATCATCGTTGTGAAACGCTCGCCCGCGGGGAACGCGGCCATGGTGCGCGGCAGGTATTCGTAGGCGGCGCGCGAGCCGGTGATCAGCTGGCCGATGAGCGGCATGAGGTTCTTCGCGTAGAAGCGGAAGAATGCGCCGAAGAGGCCCGTGGGTTGGCCGAACTCGAGCACCACCACGCGGCCGCCGGACTTCACGACGCGGGCGAGCTCTCCGACGCAGTGCTTCGGATCATCGACGTTGCGGATGCCGAAGCTGATCGACGCGCAGGTGAAGCGCTTGTCTTCGTACGGAAGCTTCATCGCGTCGGCGACCTCGAACTTCACGTCGAGCCCCGCGTCCTTCGCCTTCTTCGGCGCGAACGAGAGCATGCCGGCGTTGAAGTCGGTGCCGATCACCTCTCCCGTCGGGCCGACCGCGCGCTTGAACGCGAGCGCGAGATCGCCGGTGCCGGTCGCGCAATCGAGCACGCTGTCACCCGCGGTCACGAGCGAGCGCTTCACCGCCACGCGACGCCACAGGCGGTGCACACCCATCGAGAGCACGTCGTTGGTCGCGTCGTAGCGAGGCGCGATCTGCGTGAACATCTGGTGGACTTGTTCGCTCATCGCGCACCTCCGCTCACGGCGCTCAACGGCTCGTGCTGCGCGAGGCGGCGACCGGTCGCCTCGAGAATTCCGGGCAGCGTGGTCATCAGCGAGCCGAACATCTGCGGCGTGAGCGCCTGCGGGCCATCGCACAGCGCGGTGTCGGGGGTGGGGTGCACCTCGACCATCAATCCGTCGGCTCCAGCAGCAGCCGCGGCGAGCGCCATGGGGATCACCAGTGATCGAACGCCGGTCGAGTGCGAGGGGTCGACGATGATCGGGAGCTTCGAGCGTTCCTTGATCCACGCCATGCCGGCGAGATCGAGCGTGTTGCGCAGCGTGGTGTCGAAGCTGCGGATGCCGCGCTCGCAGAGCACGACCTGATCGGTGCCGCCGTCGAGCAGGTATTCCGCGGCGAGCAACCACTCCTCGAGTGTCGCTCCGAAGCCGCGCTTCAACACCACCGGCCGGCCCGCCTTCGCGACCTCACGCAGCAGCGAGAAGTTGTGCATGTTGCGCGCGCCGACCTGGAGCACGTCGACGTAGTCGACCATCAACGAGAGCTGCGAGACGTCCATCACCTCGCTCACGATCGGAACGCGGTGCTTCTTGCCCTGCTCGGCGAGCAGCTTGAGCCCGACCTCGCCCAGACCCTGAAAGGAATACGGAGAGGTGCGCGGCTTGAACGCTCCGCCACGAAGCGCGTGTGCGCCGGCCGACTTCACCGCGGCGGCGGCCTTCTCGACCTGCTCTCCGTTCTCGAGCGCGCAGGGCCCGGCGATCACCACGAACGAGCCGTCACCGATGGTGAGCGACGAGCTGAGCGCGACCTTCACCGTCGGCTCACCGTCGCCTCGCAGCACCTTCTTCGCCTCGTGCCCCGCCATAGAAGGACTCCTGTTCAACCAGTTCAAGCCGTTTTGAACTTGGTGATGCATCTATAGCGGGCATGCTTTAGAAGACAACTGCGCCGTGAGGAACGACCCGACCAGAGCGCAGTACGTCGGAATCGCGAGACCCGCGCAATCCGGGGCGTTGCTTCGGGTGGGGCCGGAACGGCTCTCGTTCTACTGGTCGAACCCATCACGCGGGCTTCATGTCGCGGCCCTCGGGCAGCAAGCCGACGGCGACGTGGAGTGGATCGGCGGGACTCCTTCTTCTTTGCGCGCCGGGCCGCGGTTCGGCGGCTGGGCGTTCGACTCCGAGCGGGCGTGGAGTGGTTTTCCGAGCGAGCAGTGGTTCGTGCCCGAGGTGATCGCGTGGTGGGACGGCGCGCGCACGTGGCTCGCGGCGATCGCTCCGACCGAGGAAGCGGCGCGTCTGCGGCTCGAGCGCGTGCGTGAGGTGGAGCCTCCGAATCACGAGCGCGGCGTGGCTTGCTCGCGCGTCGGTGGCATCACTCGCGATCGCTGGAACACCTTGATCACCTCTGCGCTGACGCAGATCGATCACGCTGCGTTTTCGAAGGTGGTGTGCGCGCGGACGATCGAGCTGCGAAGCGAGGCGGCGATCGACGAGCGCGCGGTGCTCAAGTCACTCGAGGCGCGCCACCCGCAGTGCTTCACGTTCCTCGTTCGCGGAGCAGACGGCAGCGCCTTCGTGGGTTCCTCGCCCGAGATGTTGTGCGACGTGCGTGAAGGCGTGTGGTCTGTCGACGCGCTCGCGGGCACGGCCGCGGCGGGAAACGGTGCGGCGCTCCTCGCTGATGACAAAGAACGTCGCGAGCACGCGGCGGTCGTCGAGTGGATCTCGAACGTGGTCGATTCGTTCTCGATCGAGTTCAGCGCTGCGGCGCAGCCCGAAGTGAAGCGGCTCGCGAACGTCGATCATCTGCACACCGCGTTGAGCGGACGCTTGAAGGGAGATCGCACCGCGCTCGAGCTCGCGCGCGCGCTCCACCCCACGCCGGCGGTGGCGGGCACTCCGCAGCGCGCGGCGATCGAGTGGCTGCGGGCGAACGAAGGTTTCGCGCGCGGGTGGTACTGCGGTGCGGTGGGCTCGCGCGGCGATGATTCTCTGACGCTGGCGGTGGCCCTGCGCTCGGCGCTGATTCGCGATCGCGAAGCGACGATCTTCGTGGGAGCGGGAGTCGTGAAGGGCAGCACTCCTGATCGCGAGTGGCTCGAGACCGAGCGCAAGGCGAACGCGTTGCTGCCAGCTTTCGGCGAAGAGGCGCAGTCATGACCCACACGCTCAATCAGCGTTGGGCCGCGACGCTCGTGGGCGCTCTGATCCGAAACGGGCTGCGCCACGCGGTGATTGCTCCGGGTAGCCGCTCGACACCGCTGGCCCTGGCCTTCGCCGATCGTGAACGCGACGTGAAGGTGTGGTCGGTGATCGATGAGCGCAGCGCGGCGTTCTTCGCGCTCGGGCTCGCGAAGGGCAGCGGCGCTCTGGTCGCCGTCGTCTGCACGTCGGGAACGGCGGGCGCGCACTTCCTTCCGGCGGTGATGGAAGCGCGCGAGGGCGGCACGCCACTGGTGGTGCTCACCGCCGATCGCCCGTGGGAACTGCACGACTTCGGAGCGCCGCAGACCATCGAGCAGCGGGGGCTTTTCGGAACCTACGTTCGCGCGGCCGAGAGTCTCCCGACGCCTGATGACGCTGCGCTCGCGCACCTCGCTTCGGTGACTGCGCGGCTCGCGTCGATGGCGCAGACCGCTCCGCGTGGTGCCGTCCATCTCAACGCGCCGTTCCGTGAGCCGCTCGCTCCGCCCGACGGCGCGCGTGGGCCGTCGATCGATCCGCCGTGCACGACGTTCGTTTCGGCCGCGCCTCGCGTCGAATCGCGAGAGATCTCCGAAGCGATCGCGCGTGCGCGTCGTGGCCTGATCGTCTGCGGCCCGGGCGACGTCGACGTGCATCCACTCGCGGCGCGGCTCGGCTTCCCGGTGATCGCCGAGGCTGCGTCGAACGCGCGCTTTGGGTTCTCCGACGCGATCTGGTGCGCCGATGCGCTGCTGCGGAACGACCGCTTCGCGCGCGAAATTGCTCCGGATCTCGTGATTCGGTTTGGTGGCGGGCTCACTCCGAAGCGCCCGCAGGCCTGGCTCGACGAGTGCGGCGCGACGATCATCCAGGTCGATGAGAACGGGCTGCAGTTCGACCCGCAGCACAAGGCGAAGTGGTCGGTGCGCGCGCTGCCGGAGTTGATTGCGCCCAGCGACTCAACGCTGATCGAACAGCGCAAGCACTATCGGCAGAAATGGCTCGACGCGCAGCGCGCGGTGCAGGCGCGACTCGCGGCTGAGCTGAAGACCCTCGATGAGCCCGCCGTCGCGAACGCGCTGGTCGCAGAGTTGCCCGAAGGCGCGTCGCTGGTGCTCTCGTCGTCGATGCCGATTCGGGACGTCGACGCGTTCGCTCACTCGGACAAACGCGTTCGTGTGTTCGCCAATCGCGGAGTGAACGGCATCGACGGCGTCACGTCGACCGCGCTCGGCGTCGCCGCGACCGCGAAGGGACCGACCGCGCTGCTGATCGGCGACGTCGCGTTGCTCCACGATCTCACCGGTTGGCTGATCGCCCGGAGGCACGCGCTGCAGTTGACGGTGGTGGTGGTGAACAACGACGGCGGAGGCATCTTTCACTTCCTTCCGATCGCCGAGAAGTCGTCGCACTTCGAGGCGCTCTTCGGCACTCCGCACGGGGTCGATTTGAAGGTGGTGGCCGACCTCTCGGGTGCGCGATTGCACCGTCCGACGTCGATCGCCGACTTCTCAGCAACGCTGCGCGAAACACTGTCGGGCGGGCTGCATTTGATCGAAGCGAAGACTGAACGAAAGGCCAACGTGGAAGCGCATCGTGCGCTCTTCGCGAAGCTGGTGGAGGCAGTGCCATGAAGACCATCACCTGGGGACGCGGGCCGGTTCGTGCGCTCTTCATTCATGGTTTCGCCGGTTCGGCGCATGGCTTCGATCATCTCGAGCCGTTGCTCGGCGATCTCTTCACCGCGACGAGCGTGCAGCTCCCGGGACACGGCGAGGAGCCGCTGGCGCGCGATTGGGACTCGGTGATCGATGGCTTCGACGAGCTGCTCACCGGAGCGCCGCAAGTACTCGTCGGCTATTCGCAGGGCGCGCGCATCGCGCTGGCGGTCGCGCAGAAATTTCCCGAGCGAATCGAGCGGTTGATTCTCGAGAGCGGCGGAGCGGGCTTCCGTCGTCGTCACGATCGGCTGATGCGTCGCAAGGCCGATGCTGCGCTCGCCGACTTGATCACCACGCGGGGCGTCGAAGCCTTCGTCGCGCACTGGGAAGCGCTGCCGTTGTTTGCCGGTCTGCGGACCATCGCGCCCGCGGCGCAAGACGCGCTTCGTTCGCGTCGCGTGAGTCACACGCCGCAAGGGCTCGCCAACGCGCTCGAGGTCATGGGGCAGGGCGCGCAACCTGATCTGTGGCCGGGGTTGCAGCGCCTGCGCATGCCGACGTTGTTGATCACCGGAGCGGCTGACGAGAAGTACACGCGGCTCGCTCGCAAGATGGTGATCGATCTCCCGCTCGCGTGGCGCGTCGCGTTCCGCGGCATCGGGCACGCGCCACACCTCGAGTGCCCGGAGGCGTGGGCCAACGAAGTGCGTTCCTTCCTCGCGCCGGCGTGGCAATCGGAACCGGTGGAACTCGCGCCATGACGACCGCCACGGAACTCTCGAGACCGTCGGCCATCGCCGCGTGGGCACTCGCCACGCGTCCGCGCACGCTCGTCGCCGGCTTTGTCCCCGTCGCCGTCGGCTCTGCGTTGGCGTGCCGCGACGGAAAATTCGTCGCGCTCTCGGCACTCGCCGCGTTGATCGGAGCGCTCTTCATTCAGATCGGCACCAACCTGGTGAACGACTACTTCGACTTCAAACGCGGAGCCGACACCGTCGATCGCCTCGGCCCGCCGCGTGCGACGCAGCAGGGCTGGCTCACGCCTCGTGCGGTGATCACCGGAGCGATGGTCTGCTTCGGACTCGCGTTCGTCGTCGGCCTCTATCTCGTGTCGGTCGCCGGCTGGCCGCTGATGGTGATTGGCCTGACCTCGTTGCTCGCCGGCTACGCGTACACTGGTGGTCCGTTCCCCCTCGCGTACAACGGCCTCGGCGATCTCTTCGTGCTGATCTTCTTCGGCTTCGTCGCGGTCTGCGGGACGTACTTCGTGCAAGCGGGCACGGTGACGCCGATCGCGTTCGCATGCGCGGTGCCCGTCGGCTTGCTCGGCTGCGCGTTGCTCGCGGTCAACAATACGCGCGACGAGAAGACCGACGCCGCAGCTGGGAAACGAACACTGGTGGTTCGCTTCGGGACCCGCTTCGGAAAGCTGGAGTACGTGTTCTGTCTCGCCGTCAGTGCGTTGGTTCCGCTCGCGCTGGTGCTGACCGGGCAGACGACGGCGTGGGTGATGTTGAGCTGGCTCGCGGCACCGCTCGCGATTCCGCCGCTGCGCACGTTGTTCACGCAGACGGGCTCGGCGCTCAACGGGGCGCTCGCAGGCACAGCGCGACTGCAGATGGTCTTCGGAATTCTCTTCGCCGCGGGGTTGTCGCAATGAGTGCGCTCGAACTCACTCCGTTCTCGCTGCGCCTCAAGAAGCCGATTCAGACCGCGCGCGGCCCGATGGACGAGCGCGTCGGCTTTCGCGTGCTGTACCGCGCTGAAGGCATCACGGGCCGCGGCGACGCGATGCCGATGGCGTCCTTCGGAACCGAGACACCCGAAGCCGCCGCGGCGGCGATGAAGAAGCTCGACGTGACGAAGGCGCCGGAGTCGGTCGAAGACATCGCCGCGGCGCTCGTCGGGCTGGAGAAGACTCCGGCCGCGCGCCACGCCGTCGAGTGCGCGCTGCTCGAGCACCTCGCCCTGCGTCGCGGAGTCCTCGTCGCCACGCTGCTCGGGCCCGTTCGACGTTCGCATTTCGCGGTGAACGCACTGATCGAAGGCGACGACGCTGCGGGACTCGCGAAGTCGGCCGAGAAGGCAGCGAAAGACGGCTTCGGCGTGGTGAAGACCAAGGTTGCCGCGCGGCCGCTCGGAACCGAAGCGCAGCGCCTGCTTGCGGTGCGTCGCGCCGTCGGCCCGAACGTGCGCATTCGCATCGACGCCAACGGCGGCTGGAGTGAAGCGACGGCGCGCTCTGCGTTGCGTGGTCTGGAAGCGCTGGGGCTCGAAGTGTGCGAGCAGCCGGTGGGCCCGAACGACGTCGAAGGACTGCGGCGGTTGCGGCATCTCGCTCCGTGTCGCATCGCGGCCGACGAGACGATGTTGCTGTCGGGCGTGTTGCCGCGGTTGCTCGAGAAGGATCCGCGCGCGGCGGCCGATGTGATCGTGCTCAAGCCCGCGGCGTTGGGCGGTCTGGTTCGCTCGCTCGATCTCGCGCAACAGGCGCACGATTCGGGCATGCAGAGCTACGTGACGACGCTGATGGACGGGCCGATCGCGCGCGCCGCGGCGGCGCATCTCGCGGCGGTGTTGCCGAGCGCTGACTGGGCGCACGGGCTCTCGACCGTCGAACTCTTCGAAGGCATGCACAGCGATCCGTTCACGCCGATGGGCGGGCGGATCACGCTCCCGCAAGCGACGGGGTGGGGCGTGCCGTGAGTTGTCCGGTCGCGGCGACGGCGAAGGCGCACGGCTCCCGCGTCGCGCTGCGCTTCGGCGGTCGTGAGTGGACGTGGGCGGAGTTCGATCGCGAAGTCGCGCGAATCGCCGGCGAGCTCGAGCACGACGCGATCATCACGCGCCAGTCCTTCAACACGCCGGAGCTCGCATTCACGTTCTTCGCGTGCGGCCGAGTCGGCTCCGTCTTCGTCCCCATCAACGCGCGTCTGACGCAGAGTGAGCTTCAACGACTCCCGCTCCCTGCAAAGCGGGGAGAGGGTTGGGGTGAGGGGCCGGTCATCCTCTTCACTTCGGGGACGACCGGAACGCCGCGAGCCATTCGCCTGACGCGCGCGCAATTCGAAGCGAACGCGAGAGCCTCAGCAGAACGTCTGCGGTCTGACCCCACCGATCGTCACCTGGGCACGCTGAACCTCTTCCACGTCGGCGGACTCGCGATGCTCTACCGATGCGCGCGCAGTGGAGCGTCAATCGATCTCGAGCCGACCTTCGACGCCGATCGAGTCGCAGCCGCGCTCAATTCCGGAGCGACGCACGCGAGCCTGGTGCCGACGATGCTCGATCGCGTCCTCGAGCGATTCACGAAGTCGGCGAGCTCGAAGATCCACGCGATTCTTGATCGGCGGGGGCCCGATGTCGGCGAGCACGTTGTCTCGTGCACGTGCCGCCGGTTTGCCGGTTCTGCAGACGTACGGGCTCACCGAGGCGTGCTCGCAGGTCACGACCGAAGTGCTCGGCGAGGCAGACGGTTCGACCGCTGGTCCTCCGATTCCTGGAGTGCAGGTGCGCATCGCGAACCCCGACGCGGAAGGCATCGGCGAGATTGAGGTTCACGGCCCGACCGTGGCGGAAGGTCTGGGCCCGTGGCTGGCGACGAAAGACCTCGGACGTCTCGATTCGCGGGGCCGGCTGACGATCTTCGCGCGGCGAACGGATTTGATCTTGAGCGGTGGCGAGAACGTCTATCCGGCCGAGGTCGAAGCGGTGTTGCGAGAGCATCCGGCGATCCGCGACGTCGCAGTTGGACCGCGTGATGACGCCGAGTGGGGCCAGCTCGTTTGCGCCGCGCTGGTGACGGAGCTCAGCGATGCCGAGCTGAACGCCTGGGCGCGAGAACGCCTTGCGGGCTTCAAGGTGCCGAAGGTCTGGGTGCGTGTCGCCGAGCTGCCGCGAAACGCGACCGGGAAGATCGATCGCGCACAGCTGAAGGCGCTCCTTCACGCGTGACGCAGCAAGCGTGCACACCGAACGCCCCTCGGGTGTGAGGCCCTCGTGCGCACTCTTCTCGTCTCCGTCTGCTTTGTTCTCACCGCCTGCCAGTCCACCGGGCCCGCAGGTCCGCAAGGAGAAGCCGGGCCGCAAGGCCCAGCCGGTATTCAAGGCGCGATGGGAGCACAGGGCGCACAGGGCCCCGCAGGCCAGACCGGCCCAACTGGTGACACCGGCGCGCAAGGTCCCGCGGGCCCACAGGGCGTCCAAGGTCCCGCTGGCCAGGTGCTCGTAGTCGACGGCGGAGTGGTCGTCGGCCCACCGGGGAGCTCAGTCGTCGTCACGCCCGTCACCGCGGGCGGACAGCCGTGTCCCTTCGGCGGAGTGCGCATCACGCAGGTCTCGGACGGCGGCATCAGCACGGTGTGCAACGGCGCTCCCGGTGAAGGCGTCGTCGCCTCGGCGCTCCCGATGATGAGCGCGCAGTGTTCGACTGGCGGCGTGTTGCTCGGTCTCCCCGATGGTGGATCGCTCGCCGTCTGCAATGGCGCGACGGGGGCGATGGGCTCGCCGGGCATGACCGGCGCTGCAGGCCCCGCAGGCCCGATGGGGATGACGGGCGCCACTGGCGCGACGGGGCCGATGGGCTCCCCGGGAATGACCGGCGCTGCGGGCCCCGCAGGCCCGATGGGAATGACGGGAATGACGGGAGCCACTGGCGCCGCAGGTCCCGCCGGTGCGACGGGCCCGGCCGGTTCGACGGGCGCGACCGGCCCTGCAGGACCGACGGGTGCTGCCGGCCCGACAGGTGCCACCGGCCCGATGGGGCCGGCTGGGCCGCCGGGCGCGGTCCTCTACCTCGACGGAGGATCCGTTTGGCCCGCTGGTGTCGCAGGGAAGCCGACCTTCGCGGGCTTCTCGACCGCCGTGGCTGTCACCTCGCTCGGAGGTCGCCCGCAGGCGAACGCGTTCTGCGCAGCGCAGTTCGCCAACTCGCACGTGTGCACCGGCGTCGAGTTCCTCGCGTCGCACCCGACGGTGGCCGTGCCCGCGCTCGGCGCGTTCCTCGACAGCGCGGGAGATCCACTCACGCGCGAGCCCGGCAGCTTCGGTTCGTGCTTCAGCTTCCGCACCGCGAGCACCAGCTACAACGCGTACCTCGTCGGTCCCGCCGGCGAGCTGCAGACGAACTCCAGCTCGGTGCCCAACTGCACGAACACGCTCCCGCTCGCGTGCTGCAGCACACCCACTGCCACGCGGCTTCGCGGGTTCACCGCGCCCATCTCGGTCTCGAGCATCGGCGGGCGGCCCGGCGCCAACGCGCGTTGCGCGACGGACTTCCCGGGCGCGCACGTGTGCACCGGCCTCGACATTCTCGCCGCGCGCAGCCCGCTCACGGTTCCCTCGCCCGGTGCGTTCCTCGACTCGGCGGGAGAAGATCAGACGCGCGACCCGGGCAGCTTCGGTTCGTGCTTCAGCTTCCGCACCGCGACCACCAGCTACAACGCGTACCTCGTCGGGCCCGCTGGCGAGCTGCAGACCAACTCGAGCAGCTCACCGAACTGCACCACCAGCATGCCCCTGGCGTGCTGCGACTGAGCGCAGTCACGTTGTCGTGGCGCACGGCCGACATCATCCACGCGCTGGCTCGCCGCGACGAGCCAAGGGAGTGCTTCGCTCGACAAGCACCGCGCACTCTTCTTCAACGTTGGCCCGGTGAACGCGACGCGGCTCGCGGAACTGTCAGACCACACTCAAGGTGCTCGCGGGCCGATGCGCCTGCTTCGCTGACTCAGGACATGTTGTCGTTCGGAGGCAGCGCCGAGCTCAGTGGCTTCCCCTCGAGCCGCGCGCGCATCCGCCGGAATCCTTCGGCGTGCCACTCGCGGAACTTCGGCTTGCTGCCGTACTTCTCGGCGAGCGTGACGTACTGCCGTTCGGCCGCCTCGAGTTCTTCGAGCGACGCCGGCACACCTTCACCGAGCCCGCGCAGTCCACGAAACACCCACGGTGATCTGATCGCTCCGCGAGCGATGAGCGCGCCCTCGGCCGACGTCTCTCGCCGCAGCCGATCCCAATCGTCGAGCGTGACGACGTCACCGTTCCCGATGATCGGAATCTTCGCGCGCGCGTGAGCTTCGGCGATCGCGCTCCACGTCGGCTTCTCGGTGCTGTCCTGCCGCGCATGCCGAGCGTGAATCACGAGGTAGTCGACGTGCGCGTTCGCGAGCTCGACGATCGGCAGGTAGACCTTCTGATCCATCTCCATGCGGTTGAGCCCGAGGCGGATCTTCACGCCGACCGCTCCGATGGGCAGCGTGGTCTTCTTCTTCCATTCACCGAGGGCGCTGAAGATCGCTTCGAGCTTCGATCGTCGCTTGAGCAGCGCGGGGCCCGCACCAATCTTGATCACCTCCGGCGACGGGCAGCCGAAGTTGAGATCCACCGCGCGGATGTTCTTCAGATGCGAAGCCGTCGAGCCCTCGATCTTCGAGAGCGCCTCGATCAGCTCCTTCTCGTTGGTGACCAGCAGCTGCACGCCCGTGAGCACTTCGGGGTCGAAGGTGTCGATCAGCTCGAAGGTGCTCTTGTTGTTCCGCGTCAGCCCGCGTGCGCGAATCATCTCGGTCCACGTCAGGCTCGCTCCGCGGTCCCAGCACACGCGGCGATACGCGCAGTCCGACACGCTCTCCATCGGAGCGAGAATGAACGGGCTCGAGAGCTCCAGCGAGCCGAGCTTCAGCATGCGCGAGCTGTATCACCGCCTGACGACGTCGATCAGCAGCTCGGTCACTCGCGCCATGAACTCGTAGTCGAGGGTGTCGGGCGTATCGCTCGGCCGGTGGTAGTGCGGATTCCGGAAGTTCGCCGTGTCCGTCCACAGCACGGCCTTCAAGCCCGCCTGCCAGAAGGGGAAGTGATCGCTGCGCGTGATGTCACCCATCACCACGTGAATCGGCCCCCACGTTCTTGCCCCGACGACCTTCAGCTCCGGAGCGGCACGCGAGGCGAGCGCGCGGTCGACGTCGTCGTTCGAGGCTGACTTGCCGATGACGCCGATGAAGTCGCAGTGCTTCACGCATTCCGGCGTCCACGGGAGCGGCAGTCGCTGCAGCGGAGCTCCGTCGTTGCGGAAGCCGAGCATCTCGAGCACGTGAATGCCGTCGACGGTGACGGGGAGCTTCTTCAGGCCGTGCTCGACGAAGTCGAAGCTGCCGAGCATGCCTTCCTCTTCCGCGTTGAAGGCGATGAAGCCGATGTTCTGGCCGTGCAGGCGCGACGCCGCCTCGAGCATCACCGCCACCGCGCTGGCGTTGTCGTCGGCGCCGGGACAACCGGGCACGGAGTCGTAGTGCGCTCCGATCAGCGTGACCCGCCGCGCGCCGCGGGGCAGGGCGATCACGTTCTCGAAACGACCCTGAATCGAAACGTCGTAGCCGAGGGAGCGCAGTTCGCCAGCGATCCACTCGCGCACTTCGGCGTTCGCAGCCGGCTCCGCGATTCGGTGACGGGGGATCGCCAGCGTCTCGACCATGCGTCGCAGGCGCTGCGCGACGAGAGGCATCGAGGGTGAGGACGGCTGGGCCTTGCGTTCGTTGATGGAGATCATGCCTTACACTGTAAACGTACGATGTAAGGCTGCGCAAGAGGCGCTGGCTTACGCTGTAAGTCTCGTGGTCTAAGGGCGTCCATGGCTCTGTTGACGGGCAAAGAGGTGGCTGCTGCCGCGCTGAAGGTGGTGGACCAGGACGGGCTCGAGGCGATCTCGATGCGCCGCATCGGTGACGCGCTCGGAGTGTCGGCGATGTCGCTGTACCACTACTTCCCGTCAAAGGACGCGCTGCTGGATGCCGTGTTTCAGGCGGTGCTGGTGGAACTGCCCCCGCTGCGACGAGGTGGCGGCTGGAAGGCGATGGTGCGCTGGCGGGCGCTCGAGTTTCGCGTCACCCTCGCGAGGCACCCAAAGGCCATCTCGCTCTTTGCGACTCGACCGGCGGCGACGCTCGCTTCACTCGAGCGGGTCGAGGAGATGTTGGCGATGTTGAGGCACGCGGGCTTCAGCGCTCGCAATGCGCTCAGTCTGTTTCAGATCGTGCTCGCGTTCGTGGTGGGCCACACCATGAGCAGCCTCGCTGAGCCGACGAACGTGCCGGACTACGCGAAGCTCGATGCCGAGAAGTTCAGCAGCCTGCGCGCTGTCGCGGCGATCGAGAGCTACGACGTCGATGATGAGTTCGAGCTCGGCGTGTCGGCGATCGTGAATGGGTTTCCGTCACCGAGCGGGCGGCGTGCTCGTGTCAGTCCCTCACCCCGGCAGATCAGAAGATGATCACCGTCACGCCGTCTCCGCCTTCGCCAGCTTCACCGGGGCGGAACGACTTCGCGTAGGGCGAGTTCTTCAGGAAGTCTCGCAGCTCGCGCTTGATGGCTCCGGTGCCGTGCCCGTGAATCACCACGGCCGCATCGTCACCATTGCGCACGCAGCGATCGAGGAACTGCTCGATGTTCCGCAGCGCATCTTCAGCACGCTGACCGCGCACATCGAGGGTCGGGCTCGCCAGCGTCAACGGAGCCGGAGCCGCCTGCGCCGCGCGCTCCAGCTTCGTCGCCTTCGGCGCTTCCGCCTTCTTCGCAGCCGCGCCCGCCAGCGGGCCAAGCTCCGACAACGGCACGCGCATCTTCATCGCGCCCATCGTCACCGTCGCTGAATCACCGGCGAGGTCGACGATCTCGACCTCCGCGTCCATCGAGCGATGCCGCGCGCGCGCGCCGATCTTCAGCTCCACCGGAGCCAGCTCGCGCACCTCGCCCTTCAGTTCCTGCCGCACGCCGCGCTCGGCAACCGTCTGCTCGTTGATGCGCGCCGTCATGTCAGCCGCGGCGGCCTTCGCGATCTTCAGCGCGTTCTCGCCCTTCTCGGTCTCGAGCTTCTCGACCAGCGCGCGGATCTGCGTGCGCGCGTACTCGAGCTCTGCCCGCAGCGACTCGCGGAACTTCACTTCAGCTTCCTTGCGCTGCTTCAGCGCCGCGGCGAGCTCGACCTCAGCCGCCTCACGCGCCGCTCGCGCTTCGCGCGCGTCCTTCTCGGCCGCATCGCGCTGCTCCCACAGCTTGCGACGCTCATCTTCCGCCGCGGCGATCGCCTTCGACAGCGCACCACCAGCGTTGGTCGCCAGATCGAACGCGCGCGCGCAGATCGCCTCCGACAGCCCCACGCGCCGAGCGATGTCGATCGCCGACGAAGCACCGGCGAAACCGATCTGCAGCCGGTACGTCGGAGACATCTTCTTCCCGTCGAACCCCACGCGCGCGTTGACGAATCGCTTGTCGAGATGCGCGAGCGCCTTCAGTTCCTCGAGGTGCGTCGTGACCAGCACGATCGCTCCACGCTCGAGCAAATCTTCGAGCACCGCCGTCGCGATCGCCGCACCCTCACGCGGGTCGGTGTCGGCCGCGATCTCGTCGACCAGCACCAGCGCGCCACGACGCGCCGACTGCGTGATGCCCTTCAAGATCGTCACGTGCGCCGAGAAGGTCGACAGGCCAGCCTGCAGGTCCTGCTGATCGCCGATCGCCGAATGCACCTGATTGAAGAGCGGAATTCGCGACCCGGGATCAGCCGGAATCGGCAAGCCCGCGCGCGTCATCAGCGCACACAACCCAACACCGGTCAGCGTCACCGTCTTGCCGCCCGCGTTCGGGCCCGACACCACGAGCGACCGCGCGTCACCGAGCTCGACGTCGTTGGCGATGATCTCCGTACCGCCCTTGAGCACCAGGCGCGGGTGGCGCAGCCCCTTGAGCACCAACGCGCCGTCAGCAGGCTCGAGCGCCGGCACCGTGGCGTGCAGATCGTTCGACAGCACAGCGATCGCTTCGAGTTCATCGAGCTGCGACAGCGCATCGACGCCATCCAGCAGCCCCACCGCTTCACGGCCGACCAGCCCCGACAGCTCCAGCAACACCTTGCGCTCTTCTTCGAGCACCAGCGACTGCGCGATGGCCAGCTCGTTGCCGAGCCCGATCATCTCCGCGGGCTCCATGAACAGCGTCTGCCCGGTGCCGCTCGCGTTGTGCACGATGCCGTTCACTTCGCGCTGGTGACTCGACTTCACCGGCACCACGTAGCGATCGTTGCGAACCGAGTAGTACCCCTCGCGCAGGTTCTCGGTGAACTTCTCGTCGCGCAGCAGTTCATCGAGCCGGCTGCGAATGCGCTTGTGCAACCCACGCGCTTTTTCGCGCGCATCGCGCAGATCTGAAGACGCGCGATCGGAGATCTCTCCGCTCGAAGACTCGAAGCTCCGATCGAGCCTCGTCGCCAACTTCGACAACACCGGCAGCCGGCGACCCAACGCTCCCAGTCCCGGGAAACGCTCGCGACGATCGACGAGGATCTCGTTGCAGCGCTCGAAGCTGAACAGCACCTGGCAGACGGCGATCAGCTCCCGCGGCTCGAGCATTCCCGCCTTCGACGCGCGATCGATCGACCCGCGCACATCGGTGATTCCCGAAATCGGCAGGGTAATGGGCTCGTTCTTCAGCGCCCGCGCTTCTTCAGCCAACACCAGCGCCGACTGCACTTCGTCGCGCGACTCGAGGAACTTTCGCGCGCGGGCCCGCTCCTGACCGACTTCCGTGCGGCAGCGACCGGCGAGCGCCGATCGAATGTCTTCGAAACCAAGAGAAGCGAGCGTGCGATCACTGACGTCCATCACGAGATCCAGAGGCGATTTGGGCGGAGGAAGAGATACAGCCATCGCACGCTGCCGACGCGGATCGCGCCACGCAGAATGGACGGGCAGTTCTGAATTGGCGTCGGTGGATGACATGGCGACGGGCCAGTCGAACGACGCTGGGAGAACCTGACTTCACGACCGGGCTCTCATCACGGCGCGCCATTTCTGCCAACCGCCCATTCCGCCGCCGCTCGGGCCACCGCGGGCTACACTCCCGCCTCATGGACGCGCGACGGTTCCTGCAGGACGTGGGCAGCACGGTGTCGACGGAGTTCACGCGCAACCGCACGCTGCTTTCCTTCGAGGAGTACCTCCAGCTCTTCAACGGCGCGCCGAAGCTCCAGGCGCGCAGCGCCGCGCAGTACCTGAAGGATGCGATCGACTCGTTCGGCACCGATCAAGTGCCGCACCCGTCGGGCCCGATTCGCCGCTTCAAGATCTTCGACTCGGCGAAGGAAGGCCACGACGTCCGAGTCGCCGGCCAGGAAGAGGTGCAGAACGCGATCTACCGGCTGCTCGGAAACTTCGTGAGGGCAGGGCGGATCAACAAGCTCATTCTCCTGCACGGGCCGAACGGCAGCGCGAAGTCGTCGCTCGTCGAGGCCTTGAAGCGCGGCCTCGAGCTCTACAGCCAGACCGCCGACGGAGCGCTGTACACCTTCAACTGGGTCTTCCCGAACGAGAAGCTGGTGAAGGGCAGCATCGGCTTCGGCGAGAAGTCAGCGAGCGGGACGTTGGCGAGCTACGCGCATCTCGACTCCGACGACATCGCGGTGCGCATGTTGAACCCGCTGCGCGAGCACCCGCTGTTCCTGATTCCGAAGGCCGATCGCAAGAAGCTGATCGACGAGGCGTTCAGCGGCTCGAACAAGTCCGAAGCGCTGCCGCCGAGCTACCTCGTCGACGGAGAGCTGAGCTCGAACAACAAGAAGATCTTCGACGCGCTGCTGGCGAGCTACTCGGGCGATTGGCTCAAGGTGCTGCGCCACGTGCAGGTCGAGCGCTTCTACATCTCGCGTCGCTATCAGGTCGGCACGTTCCTCGTCGAACCGCAGATGAGCGTCGACGCCGCCTACCAACAGGTCACCGCCGATCGCACGCAGGCCAATCTGCCTCCCGCGCTGCACAGCGTGACGCTGTTCCAGGCGCACGGCCCGCTGGTCAGCGCGAATCGCGGCCTCATCGAATACGCCGATTTGCTCAAGCGCCCGCTCGAGGCGTTCAAGTACCTGCTGGGCTTCAGCGAGACGGGTGAAGTGCCGCTCGAGCACATGGTGCTGCAGCTCGACGAGGTGTTGATCGCCAGCAGCAACGAGAAGCACCTGGCGGCGTTCAAGGAGCTCCCCGACTTCCCCAGCTTCAAGGGCCGCATCGAGCTCATCCGCGTGCCGTATCTGCGCCGCTGGAAGATCGAGCGTGAGGTCTACGACGCGCAGGTGACGACGCGCACCGTGGGGCGGCACGTCGCTCCGCACGCGACGCGGGTCGCGGCGATGTGGTCAGTGCTCACGCGCCTGAAGAAGCCGATTCCTGATCGCTACTCGGCCGACGCGCGCACGTTGATCGAGCGCCTGTCTCCCATCGAGAAGTTGAAGCTGTACCAGGACGGAGAGGCCCCCGATCGCCTCACCGTGCAGCAGCAGAAGGAACTCAAGAAGCTGGTGCCCTCGCTCTACGAAGAGAGCGACTCGTACCCCAACTACGAAGGCCGCATCGGAGCGTCAGCCCGCGAAATCAAGACCGCGCTCTTCAACGCTGCGCAGTCGAGCGATCACGATTCGCTCCACCCGTTGGCGGTGCTCAAGGAACTGCAGTCGCTGACCCGCGACAAGAGCGTCTACGAGTACCTGCAGCAGGAGATCGTCGACGGGTACCACGATCACTCTGAGTTCGTGCGCGTGGTCGAGAGCGACTATCTCGACGTGGTCGATCGCGAGGTGCGTGAGTCGATGGGCCTCGTCAGCGAGACGCAGTACCTCGAGCTCTTCGAGCGCTACGTGCAGACCGTAAGCGCGTGGGTGAAGGGTGAGCGCGTGCAGAACAAGCACACCGGCGAGCGCGACAAGCCCGACGAGGCGCGCCTCGCGGAGTTCGAGGGCTTCGTGATGCCCAAGGGCGATGACGCGAACGAGTTCCGCAAGTCGTTGATCGCGACCATCGGTGCGTGGCGCATCGACAACCCCGAGGGCGCGGTCGACTTCGCGAAGATCTTCCCCGACCTGTTCAAGCGCCTGTCGGATCACTTCTTCGAAGAGCGAAAGCGCCAGCTCAAGCGCAACGTCGAGAACATCTTGAAGTACCTCGGCGACGAGAAGACCACGCTCTCGAGCAAGGAACAGGCGCAGGTGAAGTCGACCATGGAGCAGATGGTCTCGCGCTTCGGCTACACCGAGGCCTCAGCGAAAGACGCGATCGTCTTCCTCACGCGCAAGCGATACGCGTGATGGAGCAGCCACTCGCGACGCACGTGCACCTCGAGCTGTGGGGTGTCGAAGAAGCCGTGCTCAATGATCCGCAACGGCTCGAAGTGATTCTTGAAGAACGCTGCCGCCGCTGCGCGCTGCGAAGTGCTCGGCAGTGTCGGCCACCGCTTTCAGCCGCAGGGCGCGAGCGTGGTGGTTCTGGTCGCCGAGAGTCACCTCTCGATCCACACCTGGCCGGAGCACCGGTACGCGGCCGCCGACATCCTCACCTGCGGAGCGACGCTTCCAGAGGCGGGTGTGCGAGCTATCGTCGCGGAATTACGGCCGGAGTCGTGGTCGTCCCAGCGCTACGACCGGGGGCTAACCCCGCTGAAAAAGTAGACTCCTACCTTGACCGACAGGGGTCAAGTCGCAGAAAATCCGCGCCCCAAATCGGACCGGGCCGATCGCTGGTTTCTCCACCCCCGCCCGGTGGCCACGTTTCTTCAGGAAGGCGCGTCAATCCATGAGTCACGCACCCGTGATCCACTTCTTTGCCGGAAAGGGCGGCGCTGGCAAGTCCACGCTGGCCACCGCGTTCGCGCTCAACCTGCTCGAGTCGAACGGCAAAGAAAAGATCCTCCTGCTGTCGCTCGAGACGCCGGGTGGCCTCGCCGATCTGATCAAGAAGAAGCTCTCGAGCAAGGCGACCAAGCTCGCTCCGGGCAAGGGCAACGGCGGGCTGTTCGCGGCCGAGGTCGACTTCGAAGCTCTGGGCGCGGAGTTCGTGAAGTTCGCCAAGCCGCAGCTGCTCGCGGCGGCGGGCGTGAAGGGCCAGGTCCTCGCGGAGGACGATCTCAAGAAGGTGGTCGAGGCTTCGCTCGCGAACGCGGGGGAAACCGGCTTCCTCTTCAACCTGCTCGAGCTCGCCGAGGCGAAGGAATACGAGCACGTGGTGATCGACGGCTGGTCGACCACGCACTCGCTGCGCGTGCTCGATCACGCCAACAACGTTCGCAAGCTGTGCTCGCTGATTCGCGCTGAGCGTACGTTCCGCCCGTCGAAGAACGCGGTGCGGCCGACCACTCCGGTCGACGAGCTCGCGGCGCGCGCTGACGCGGTCAACGCGATGTTGAAGGACCCCAAGCGCTTCGTGGTTCACGTGTGCGCGGTCGCGGAGCCGGTGGGCGAGTCGCAGATCAAGTTGATGCACAAGGTGCTCACCGAGCGCGGCATCACGATGGCCGACATCATCGCGGACATGATCGAAGACGGTAAGGCGAGCCGCGAGGTCGCCAACCGCCGTGGTCTGCAGGCGCCGCACGTGCGCAAGTACCAGACGATGGTCGCCAAGGTGGATCTCATCCTCCGTCGCATCGTCGGCCCGCGCGGCCTCGAGGAAGTGAAGAAGTTCGGCAAGGAATGGGCGAGCGGCAAGGAAACGAAGGCGCTGCAGTTCACGCCGGCCGAGGCGCCTCCCGCGCTGGTGCGTGCTCCGTCGATGCCTCCGATGGCGGCGCCGCCGATTCCTCCGACGCGCTTCATCTTCTTCGTGGGCTCGGGTGGCGTCGGCAAGTCGTCGTGTGCCGCCGCGGCCGCCGTCACGCTCACCGAGAAGGAAGGTCCGGTGCTGCTGATCTCGGTCGACCCGTCGCATTCGTTGAGCGACGTGATCCAGTCGCGACTGACGGACACCGAGACGCAGGTGAAGGGCACCAAGGGCCTGTACGCGCGCGAGATCGATTTCGGCGTCTGGTACGGCAACCTGCGCAAGAAGCTGAAGGAACTCGCGGAGCCGCTGTTCGGCGCCGAGGCGAAGGGCGAGCAGTTCGCGCTCGACAAGGAACTGTTCCGCAACCTGTTCGATCTCGCGCCGGTCGGCATGGACGAGCTGGCGGCGATGACCGCGCTCACCGACGCGCTGGTGCAGGAGCGCTTCAAGCGCATCGTGATCGATCCCGCTCCGTCGTCGAACTCGGTGCGCGTGCTCGACTTCCCCGCGGTCGCGAAGCCGTGGCTGTCGACGCTGCACGGCGTGGTGAGCAAGTACAAGGCGAAGGGCGGAGGCCCGCTGCTGCAATGGATCGAGGCTCTGCAGGCGCACATCGATCGCTTCGAGAAGGCGTGCCTCAACCCGAACGAGTGCCGCTTCATCGTGGTGACGCGTGGCGAGGAACTGTCGACGCCGGCGGCCGAGCGCCTCGTGGAAGATCTCAAGAACCGCAAGCTGCCGGTCGAGCGCGTGCTCGTGAACCGCGTGCTGCCGAAGACCACGTGCCCGGTGACCGAAGAGCGTCGCAAGAACGAGCTCGAGGTCAGCAAGGTCGTCGAGAAGAAGATCGGCCTGCCGGTGACCATGGCTCCGGCGCTGGGTCGTCACCCGGCCGGGTTGCGCGAGCTGAAGGGCTTCCGCACCAGCTGGTACGCGGCGGCGGCGGTGTTGAAGACCAACAAGGCGGCGTGACGTTCAAGCGCGGAAGCTGCGTCGCCACGCTGATGGCGACGTACCCGCGATCGATCGGAACTGAGCGCGCAGCACGGGCGCGGAGCTGAAGCCGACCGCTTCGGCGATGCCTTCGAGCGCGAGACCGGTCTTTTCGAGCAACTGCTGCGAACGCGTGACCCGAGCGCGCGCCAGCCACTTCGCCGGGCTGATGCCCAGCTGCGCGCGGAAGTGTCGGCTCAGGCTGCGCACGCTGGTGTTCGCACGTCGCGCGAGCTGCGCGACACCTTCGATCTCGCTCAGGTGTTTTTCGGCCCAGGTCAGCACCGGCGCGAGCGCTCCGGGATCTTCGGGGTCGGCATGCTCGATGAACTGCGCCTGACCTCCGGCGCGCTCGAGCGAGAGCACGGCGTCACGCGCGACGGTCGCGGCCACGCGAGCACCGGCGTCGCGACGAACGAGGTGCAGGCAGAGATCGAAGCCGGCGGTCGCTCCGGCCGACGTGAGGATCTGGCCTTCGTCGATGAACAGCACGTTCGGGTCGACCTTCACGTCAGGGTAGAGCGACGCGAGGCGGGCAGCGGCTTTCCAGTGCGTGGTGGCCTTGCGGCGCGACAGCAGCCCGGCCTCGGCGAGCAAGAACGCTCCGGTGCAGATGCTGGCGATTCGCGTGCCACGTCGCGCGGCGCGTCGCAGCGCCGAGAGGACGCTCGGCGGCGTGGTGAGGATCGCCGACGGCCCGGGGACGATGATCAGATCAGCGGTGTTGAGCGAGGTGAGGCGCCAGGGGCTGCTCACGGTGGCGTAGTCGCTCTTCACGCTGCGGCGCTCGCTGCAGAACCGCACCTCGTAGAGCGAGCGTCCGCGCGTGTCGCGTGCCCGCCCGAAGATCTCGCAGGGGATGGTGGCGTCCCCGAGCACCACGCCGTCGAAGAGCACCACGGCGACCCGCTTTGGCCGGAATCGTTCGATAGTTGTCTTTTGAGCCACTGGTCGCATTTTTCGCCGCGCGGGTAGCTTGACGTCAATGCCCGTACCTCACGACGTGATGGATTCCATCGGCCCGGCGATCGCCGCGCTGATCTTCGTGCTGCTCATGTCTCGCGTGCCGGAGCCGTTGCGGCGGCGTGTCAACGGAGCCGCGGTGATGGGCGCAAGCGGTCTGTACGTGAGCGGTGGTGGCTTCGGCGTCTGGGAACTCGCGTACGCCGCGGTGGCAGCCTTCATCGGCTACCGCGCACTGACGTCGTATCGCTTCATCGCCATCGGGTGGTGGCTCCACGCGGCGTGGGATCTCGTGCATCACTTCTGGGGCAACCCGCTGTGGTCGTTCATGCCGACCTCTTCGTGGGGCTGCGTGATCTTCGATTCGCTGATCGCGATCTGGCTGATTCGTCAGCCCCAGAGCGCATCGCAGGCAGGGCAGGTGGTGCGCCGCTCGAGCTCGGCCGCGGGGCCTTCGTAGGCGCAGGCTCCGCAGCGTTTGATCGCGCCGGCCTTCGGAGCGGCGTGCTGCTGCGGAACGATGCGTCGGGGCTCGGGCAGTGGCTGACCCTGCATCCACACCGTCTCGAAGTGAATGGCTCCCAGTGGCTTGCAGGTGCCGCTCAGTTCTCGCGTGAGTCGCGCCGGGAGTTCGCGCGCCCGGTGCACTTCGGTCGAGGTCTTCGCGGCGAGCTCGGTCGCGGCGACGTTGAACTCGAGCGCGATTCCACCGCTGAGCATCGAGGAGAGCACCGAGCCAGCCGGGTCGAAGGCGACGTCCGTGCGCCGGTAGGTCTCCATCTCGCTCAACTTCGGAATTTCGTGCGTGTCGTGGAGCTTCCACGCCGGTCTGATGCGTTCACCGTTCTCGGGCACGGGGTGGATCAACGCGTCGATCGAGCTGACCTCGGCCGGGAGCTTCAACGGGTAGCTCGCGCGGATCGCTTCGGTGCCGCGCGGAACGGGGAGGGGATGCCGGGCGAGCTCGTGACTGCCGACCAGAAAGCTCACCGTCGCTTCGCCCTTCAAAGGGAGAAACGCCGCCTGAACGAGCAGCCGCGCGACGATCAGCTTTCCGTCGATCGATTCGACCGATTCGAAGTGCACGTGCAGGCCGCCGAACTCACGCGGCGTCTTGCCCATGAGATCGAGAATGTCGGGAGCGTCGGCCATGCCGCGAGTCTACCCGAGCATCCAGCCGATCATTCGCTCGGCCAGATACGCGCCGCGATCTTCCTGCACGAAATGACCGCCCCAGAAGCGCTCGTGCGGCTGCCCTGCTCCGCCGGGGATCTGTTTGATCAGCGGGCGATCGGCCTTGCCGAGAATGGGGTCGTTCTTTCCGAACAGCGCGAGGAACGGCTTGTTCCATTTGCCGAGCTGTTCCCACGCAGCGCGGTTGGCCGCAGTCGCCGGATCGTTCTCAGTGCCAGGGACGAGCTTCGGCATCATGCGCGGGCCGACCTCGAACTCGCGTGAAGGGAACGGCGCGTCGTAGGCCGCCCGCTCGGCATTGCTCAGCTTCTGAACGCAGCCCGTCGCGACGATGCGGCCGATCGGGAACACCGGCGACCACTTCGCGAAACCGCGCCAGAGCCGAAACGCGAGCGGCATCTTCCCGCGTGCCGTCGGCAGAAAGCCGTTGCCGATCACCAATCGCGAAAACGCGTCGCCGTTCTCGGCGATCACGCGCAGGCCGATGAGCGAGCCCCAGTCCTGGCCGAAGAGCGTGGTGTTGCTCAGCTTCATCGCCTTCACGAACGCGTGCATCCACGTGACGTGCGCGAGGTAGCTGTGCGCTGACGACTCTGCCGGCTTGTCTGATTTTCCGAAGCCGATCAGATCAGGAGCGATCGCGCGGAAGCCGCTCTTCACCAGCGGCGGGATCATCTTTCGGTAGAGGTACGACCACGTCGGCTCTCCGTGCAGCAGCAAGACCGGCGGAGCGTCGCGCGGCCCCTCGTCGACGTAGTGCATGCGCAGGCCGTCGCCGACCTCGACGAAGTTCGGCGCGAAGGGGAAGTCGGGCAATCCCTCGAAGCAGGAATCAGGCGTGCGGAGGATCTTCACGCCGTCGTGCTACCCGCGAGCGGTCGCGGCGTGAAGCGTCGTGCGATCGGCCGCGCTCGACGACGACTTCACTCTCAATGCTCTGGACGCAGCGTGCTCGTGCTCAGGGGCGAGTTGGTTCGCGTTGTCCCTGCCGTGCCGAGAACCGAACGTGCCCCTCGGCTCGAACCAGTTCTGTTCACGTCTGTACCCGTCGCTGACAGTGACGCGACCCGCGATGGCCTCGCGAAAAGGTGTACCCATCGCTGACAGATTTGGTCACGCGAACAACTTCACTGCACGCGGCGTGAAATCCGGGAACACATCGCTCGCGCGGGCCGGAATTCCGGCGGCGTCGATCGTCTCCCACAACACTGAGCGGAGATCGGTCGTCACCGCGAGATCGCGACCTTCGTAGAGCTTCGAAGGTGAGAGGCCGGGCCAGTCGCTCACCACACGACCACCGCGCACGCCGCCACCCATCACGAAGAGCGCCGACGCCGTTCCGTGATCGGTGCCGTTGGTTCCGTTCTCCTTCGCCGTGCGACCGAACTCGGTGAGCGTCACCACCACCACGTCCTTCAACTTCTCTTGCCCGAGATCGGTCGCGAACGCCGCGAGCCCTTCGCTGAGCTCCTTGAGTCTCGTCGCGAGCTGACCTGATTCGTTGAGGTGCGTGTCGAAGCCGCCGAGCTCCGTCACGCCGATGCGGAGGCCGACGTCGCCGCGAATCAGGCGCGCGAGATCCTGCAGGCGCTGGCCGAACGCGCCCTTCGGGTACGTCGCGCCGTTTTGCGGAGCAGCCGTCGCCCACGCCTCGCCTTGCACCGCGGTGAGGCTCGCGAACGCATCGTGGCCGCTTTCGCGCAACGCCTCGTCGACCGCTCCGGAATAGAGCGCCTCGAACGAGAGACCGAGACCGCTTGCGCCGTTCACCTTGAAGCGCCTCAGCTCAGGAAACGCGAGCGCCTGTGCGTCGCCGCTGAGCGACAAGGGCAGGGCGTTCTGCAAAGCCACGGCTCGGAACGGCGCCGTCTCCGGCAACGTCGCCAGCGCGCGATTCAAGTAGCCGTCTCCACGCTTGGTGCCAGCCGCTCCCGACTCGATGAAGTCCTGCGCTTCGAAGTGGCTGCGGCTCGGGTTCGCCTGGCCGACAGCGTGAACGACGGCGAGCGACTTCGCAGTGAAGACTGGCATCAGCGCCGACATCGCGGGGTGAAGGTTGAAGAAGCCGTCGAGCTTCGGGCCCTCGTGGAGCGTCGTCTTGCGCAGTGAGCGCAACGCCGAATCTCCCGTCGGCTGAATCATCGAGAGGCCGTCGACTCCACCGCGCAGGAAGATCGTGATCAGCGTCTTCGTCTTCGGAGTCTGCGCCCACGCGGCCCCCATCGCTGGCACCGAGAGCCCGAAGTATTTGAGGAGGTCTCTTCTGTTGAGGCTCATTGGTGCTGGAACTCCGGCGAGCCGATCAGCAGCCCGGCCACCTTCGCAGTCGACAGCTTGCGCATCTCTCCATCGCTCTCTTCGCCGCCGAGCGCCTTGAGCACCGTTTCGCGCGTGCCCGGTGAGAGCGGCCCTCCGAGGAGCGTCGCGCTCAGACGATCGAGTGTCTCGGCGGGAGTCGCACCCTCGGGCGGCAACGCTACGCTCACGCCCGGCATTCGCCCCGACGTCAACGCCAGGCCGAAGTTGATGCGATTGACGAGCGCGCCCGCGCTCACCCACGGCGCAGACTTCTCGGCGAAACCTGTCGGTGGATTGCAGCGGTAGAGCGGCTCACCCATCTGCTCGAGCGTTCGCGCAAACGCGGGCTTCACTTCTTGCAGTGTTCCCACGGCACGTACCGACGAGGCGACGAATTCCAGCGGTGTCTTGGTCTTCGCGGCGCGCGCGTCGTCGCTCCAGAAGAAGGGCGAGGTGAAGATCGCCATCACCGTCGCGCGCAGATCTCCATCGGTGCGCGTGAACGTCGCGGCGACCTCGTCGATCAACACCTGCGGTGGATCGTCGCTCACGAACCGCACGCACAATTTTCGCGCGATGTGTTTCGCCGTCGCGGGGTGTCGCGCGAGGTAGTCGAGCAACTGCTCTCCGTCGCGCATGCCGCCTCCCGCTGGCAGCGTGAGGCCGAAGACGTGTTTCTCGCCGTCGTCGTGCGCGTACGGCTGGAAGACGAACGTGCCGAACTCTCCGTCTTTCGGGCGAACGCGCAGCGACCAACCGGTGAGCGCGCGCGCCGCTTCGCGAACGTCGTCCTGCGTGTAGCCGGCGTCGACGCCGACGGTGTGCAGTTCGAGCAGCTCGCGCGCGTAGTTTTCGTTGAGACCCGTCGGCATGTTCTTCGGCAGCTTCTCTGGGTTGCGACGGCGGCGACGCGCGGGCGGCTCGAAGCCCTCACGCACGCTCATCCAGTTGTCGAGGTACCAGAGCATCGCGGGGTGCTGCGCGGTCGCGCCGAGCAGATCGCGGAACTTCCCGAACACGAATGGGCGAATCGCGTCGCGCTCGTAGGCCGAGATCATCCACCGCGTGCGGTTCTTCTCGGCCGAGACGTTGAAGTGGTTGAACCAGAAGTCGACTAGCACTTCTTCCAACTGCCGCTTTGACTCGATGGTGCGGATCAACTTCGCCTGCGTCGCCTCGATCAACAGCTGCCGCGGGAGTTCGTCGGCGTTCTCCTTCATCAGCCGTTTCTTGAGGTCAGGATCTTCCTGGAGATCTTCAGCCGTGATGCCCATCGCTTTGAGCCGTTGCTGCGGAGGCGGGTACGCATCGAACGCCTGCGCGACCGTCATCTGCAGCGTCTTGAACTCACCGCCCAGCTTCGCCTCGAGCGCCTCATCTCGACCCGGCTGCAGCTGCGCCGTCAGCCAGGCGGCTTCTCCATCACGAGCGATCGTTTCGAGATCGGCCGGAGAGGGCCCGAACGCGGCGCGGTTGAGCAGATGCGTCGCGCGCTGCTGCCGCGTCCACGTGTTGCTCGGCAGAACGAGCGGAACCGGCGTCGGAGCTGCATTGACGACTGGCTGCGGAACCGTCGTCGCCGGTGTCGCACATGCTGCCACCGCGAAGAGAAAGAGGAGTGGGCGCATCGCGGTGAGATGAACACTGCCGAGCGCGAAAAGTGAATTTCAGAGGGCGTTCTTGATAGTCATTGCCTTCATGCACGCGCTCGCACTCGTCGTCACGTTGATGTCCGGCCAACTCCTTTCTGACCGTGTCGCGCACCCAGAGGTTCATCTGATCGATGCGTCGACTGTGGAGTTCTTCGGCGGCGGCGTTCTCGGTGCAACCAAGAGCAACACCGACATCGCCAGCATGAGCGTACGCGAGCTCAAGCTGGAACGAGCCGACTTGCTCGAATCGCAGCGCAGCGTGGTCGCTCCGGTGATCATGCTGGTGACGGCGGTGATCGCTTACGCGGTTGGAGGGTTGTTCCTCGCCTGGGGCGGTGGTGGGGCCGGGTTCATCATCGCACTCGGCATTGGCTTGTTGGTCGCGGCCACTGCGCTCGCGATTCCGGCGATCATCTTGCTGGCGACCTCCGCCTCCTTCAACGCGAAGACCATGAGACGCGTCCACCGCATCAACGAGCAACTGGACGAGATGCGAAATTCACCGAAGACAGACTCCGAAGATGCGCCGCCGCCGCCACCGACTCGGCCGCCTTCATCGGGGTTCCTGCAGGTCGTCGAGCCGCGACTCGTGATCGCCTCGTTCTAGCGATCTAGCGCCGGGTGAAACGTGCGCAGATCTCTTTGAGCTGCGCAGGCGCAAGCAGCCGAGTTCCTTCTCTGCGAAGCAGCTCGATCGACGCGGCGTCACCGATCGTCCCGAGCGCTTCGGCCATCGCGCACTTCACGTCGAGCGACTTCTCCTTCAGGAATTCCTGGCGCAACGCCTCAGCAGCTTCAGGCCCGCCGATTTCACCCAGCGCCCGTGTGGTCGCGAGCCGCTCGGCCTCGCTCGAATCGGTGCGCCGCAAGACGGTGACGATCAGCCCCACCGAGCCACGATCTTCCACGTGGCCGAGGACGGACGCCGCCGCGGCGCGCACCGCAGCGTCCCGATCTCCGAGCCGCTTGCGCACCTCGACGGTCAGCTGCATGGCGTGATCGGGCCGCAGCATCTTCAACGCCGACAAGCGAGACGCCGCGTCGGCGTGATTCAACGCGAGCAACAGAAACGGCCGCGCCTGCACGAAGCCGAGCTCACCGGCAGCCGCGACGATCGCTCCGACGCCGGCAGGCCGCGCCGCCGGAAGCGCCTCGATGATCGGAGCCGCCGGCCCACTGATCACCGCTCGCGCGATGATCGAACCCAGCTCCGCGCTCTCGACGTTCCGCAGGCTCTGCACCAGCTTCGCGTGCCCCTCGTTCCCGATGAAGCGCAGCACCATCGCCAGCTCGGGCTTGCCTGCGAACGCGCGCGCCAGGGCTCCGATGCGCTCGAGCAGCGAAGCGCGAATCATCGAATCGAGCTCCGCGTCAGGCCGCGCACGGAGCACCTGCAACACCTCGAGGATCGGCTCGGGCGCTCCCTGACCGCACCACTCCGCGATGCGCCGCTCGATCATCGCCGCGGTCTCCGCGCGCGTGGAGCCAGAAGCCCGTCGCCACACCTCGACCAGTTCTGAGAACGGCGTCTGCCGCGACAACGCAGGTGATTTCGCCACCGCGACCGCCGCCGGAGCGATCGGTGAAGGCGTATCGGGGATCGTCTTCACCTCGAGCGCTCGCATCGGCGCCGCTGGAGCGAAAAGTGCCTCACGAAACTCACGCGCGGTCTGAAACCGGTCGATGGTGCGCTTCGACAGCGCCCGCGCCACCACGCCGTTGAGCTGCGCGAAGTCCTTCCCGAGCGGAGCAGGCGGGATCGCCGTGAGGTGGCGCTGCAGCACTTCGACTCCCGATTCCGCGTCGAACAAGCGCGAGCCGGTGAGCATTTCGTAGAGCATCACGCCCGTAGCGTAGAGATCGGCGCGCGCGTCGACGGGCTCTCCGATGATCTGCTCTGGCGCCATGTAGCCCGGGGTGCCGAGCACGACGCCGGTCTTCGTCAGCCCGGAATCGGTGAGGTCCTTCTCGCGCACCTGGCGCGCGATGCCGAAGTCGGCGAGCTGCGCGACGTCGGTGCCATCGCGCAGCGTGCGCAGCAGCACGTTCGAAGGCTTCAGATCGCGATGCACCACGCCCTGCTGATGCACTTCTTCGAGGCCCATCAAGATCTGCCGCGTCAGCTCGAGCGCGCGGGCGACCTGCATCTTCCCTCCGCTCTTGATCACCTCGCGCAGGTTCCGCCCGTCGACCAGCTCGAGCACCAGAAACAAACCGCCGTTGGGCAGCTGGCCGAGATCGATCACCGTCACCACGTTCGGGTGGTGAATCGACGCCAGCACCGTCGCTTCCTGCTCGAAGCGGCGAATGATCGAGTCGTCTCCCGCGAGTGAGGGCTGAATGCACTTGATGCACACCGCGCGCTTGAGCCGGGTGTGTTCGCCGCGGAAGAGGGTGCCCATGCCGCCTTCGGCGAGCGGGCCGACCACCTTCCACTGGTTGAGCATGGTGCCGGGGCCGATCGACTCGAGCGACACGCCGCACTGCGGGCAGAAGCGTGATCCCGCCAGCACTTCCGCCCCACACTTCGCGCAGCTCGGCGCCGCCGAAATCACGCGCTCACCAAACCGCGAAACCGCCAGAGCGTCGAGGCCGTTCCGCTTGACCTCGGGGCCCGGGTGAACGACACACGACGACAATGGCTCTCAACATCGCCCACTCGCTCGAGTTCGAGCGACCGCTGCTGCAGCTCGAGAAGAAGATCGATGAGCTGAAGGCGCTCTCGTCGTCCGGCGCCGTCGACATGACCGCCGAGATCGGCCGCCTCGAGAAGAAGGCCCGCAAGCTCCAGGAAGAGATCTTCAACGACTTGAGCCGCTGGCAGGTGGTGCAGCTCAGCCGTCACAGCGCGCGCCCGTACTTCCTCGACTACGTGAGCAACGTGTTCACCGACTTCTGCGAGCTCGCGGGCGATCGCCTGTTCTCAGAAGACCCTTCGATCGTCGGCGGCTTCGCGCGGCTCGACGGCGACCCGGTGCTGGTCATGGGTCACCAGAAGGGGCGTTCGACCAAAGAGAACATGCTGCGCAACTTCGGCATGCCGCGCCCCGAGGGCTACCGCAAAGCCAAGCGCCTCATGGAGCTCGCCGATCGTTTCAAGCGGCCGATCTTCACCTTCATCGACACGCCGGGCGCGTACCCGGGCATCGGAGCCGAAGAGCGCGGTCAGGCCGAAGCGATCGCCATGAACCTCGAGGTGATGGCCGGTCTGCAGGTGCCGGTGATCTCCACGGTGATCGGCGAAGGTGGGTCGGGCGGAGCGCTCGCCATCGGCGTCGGCAATCGCGTGGTGATGCTCGAGTTCTCGATCTACTCGGTGATCTCGCCCGAGGGCTGCGCGTCGATTCTGTTCCGCGACGCGACGCGCGCCGACAAGGCGGCCGAAGCGCTCAAGCTCACCGCGCGCGATCTGCTCGGCATGGAGATCGTCGACGAAGTGATCCCCGAGCCGCGCGGTGGAGCGCACCGCGACCCCGTCGCGATGGCGAACAACCTCGGTGCGACGCTGCGCAAGCACTACGGCGAGCTGAAGAAGCTCACCGGTCCCCAACTGGTCGCTGATCGCTACAAGAAGTTCCGCGCCATGGGTGCGTTCCTCGGGAAGTGACGCGATGGGTTCGCCGCTGATCGTCGCGATCGATGGGCCTGCGGGCGCGGGCAAGTCGACCGTCTCGAAGATCCTCGCGCTGCGTCTGGGCTTCACGCTCGTCGATACCGGCGCCATCTACCGCTGCGTCGCGCTCTCGGCCCGCCGCGCCAACATCAAGTTCGACGACGTCGCCGGCCTGCAAGACATCCTCGGCGAGCTGGCTGTCACCTTCCGCATGGACGAAGACAAGAACCACGTCTTCCTGAAAGGTGAGGACGTGTCGGACGCCATCCGCACTCCTGAGAACTCGCTCGCGGCGAGCCAGGTGAGCGCGCAGCCGACCGTTCGCGCGGCGCTGCTCGGGCTCCAGCGCAAGCTCGCGCTGTCGGCAGAGAAGGGCGCCATTCTCGAGGGCCGCGACATCGGCACCGTCGTGTTCCCCGACGCCAACCTCAAGATCTTCCTCTTCGCCGACCCGAAGATCAGAGCCGAGCGCCGCTTCGAAGAGCTCTACCAGAAGGGCACCGAGAAGCCGGTCGAGCAGGTGCTCGCCGATCAGAACAAGCGCGACAAGGAAGATTCGGAACGTGAACACGCTCCGTTGAAGGCGGCCGACGACGCGGTGCAGATCGACTCGACGCACCTCCCGCTGTCGGAGGTCGTACACCGCATCGAAGAACTGGTTTCGGCGCTCGCGCAGCCTAAGCTGCCGCGCTGACCCCACATGAAGTGGACGACTGACGAATTCACCGGAAAGCGCTTCGGAAAATACGAAGTGCTTTGCCGGCTCGCGATCGGAGGCATGGCCGAGATCTTCCTCGGCTTTGCGCGCTCGGGTCCGTTCGTCGGTCGGCCCGTGGTCATCAAGCGCATCCTCAACGAGCAACGCGAAGACCCCAACGCGATGCAGATGCTGCTCGACGAGGCCAAGATGACGGCCACGCTGATGCACCCCAACGTCGCTCAGGTCATGGACCTCGAGACGGCCGACGACGAGGTGCTGCTGGTCATCGAGTTCATCACCGGCGCGAACGTCGAAGAGCTCGTCGAGGTGTACACCAATCGCAACGAGCCGCTCCCGCTGGGCTTCGCGATCACCGTGATCCGCGAAGCGGCGCAGGGCCTGGGCCACGCGCACTCGCACAAGAACGGCCGCGGAGACGCGGTTCCGATCATCCACCGCGACGTCACGCCGCGAAACGTGATGGTCGACTTCGACGGCAGCGTGAAGGTTCTCGACTTCGGCATCGCGCGCGCGAAGGGCAGCGAGCGTCGCACGCAGGCCGGCATGGTGCGCGGCACGACGGCGTACATGTCTCCGGAGCAGGCGGTCGGCAAAGAGCTCGACCCGCGCACCGATCTCTTCTCGCTCGGCACGATCTTCCACGAGCTGCTGACTGGTCAGCGCCTCTTCTACAAGGGCAACCCCGGCCAGGAGATGGCCGCGGTGTACGAGGGCGAGATCCCGCTCCCGTCGAAGGTGAACCGCCGGGTGCCCAAGCAGCTCGACGCCGTGGTGATGAAGCTGCTCGAGCGAAAGCTCGATCGCCGCTACCAGACCGCCGTCGAGATGATTCGAGATCTCTCGCTCGCCGCCGGCTCGACCGCGTGGGGCCGCGATCGCTGCGCGGAGCTGGTGCGCAACAGCTTCAGCTCGCGCCAGTCGGAAATCGAGAAGCTCGTCATCCGCATTCCGAATCGCTCGGCCGCGCCCGCGTACCCCGAGGGCCGCACCATCGTGCAGAAGGGCCCCGTGCCGCTCGCGCAGGGCCCGCTCAGCGACACCGACGCCGGCGCGCGCACGCTCGTCGGCGCCCAGCCGCTCGGCGCGTCGTCACGCATTCCGCTCACCACCGAGCCGGGCCGTGAGCCCGCGACCGACCCGGGCCGGCCTGCGGTCAACGTCAACGCTCCTGTCCCGAAGCAGGCCACGCCGCAGCCGCAGCCCGTGACCAGCCCCGCGCAGCGCGAGATGGGGCTCTCAGCGAAGGAGCTGTTCGACGACGAGCCTCCGAGCGAAGAGCGCACGCGCATCATTCCCGGGCAGTCGATGCGTGGTCTGCCGCGCGTCGATCAGCAGAAAGAGGCGGCGCTCACCGAGCAGCCGACCGACCCGCGTCGCTCCGCGGTGCAGCGCCCGTCGCAGGGCACGTCGAGCACCACGCTGGTCATCGCCGCCATCATCGCGCTGATCCTCGGAGCGGTTGGCGGCGCGCTGATCATCCAGAAGATGCAGCAGCCGCCTCCGAGTGCGGGAGCGCTGGTGCGTCTGACGCTCTCGACCGATCGCCCCGCGACGGTGTGGCTCGGGAAGCAGGAGCTCGGCGCGACGCCGATCACCGTCTTCGTGCCGAGCGGAAAGCACGAGCTGATGCTGCACGAGGCCGACGGCAGCAAGCGCGCGCTCGACGTGAATCTGCTCCCGACGGAGCCCGACGCGAAGATGGTGGTAACGCTCGACTCGCTGCCGCAGCTGCCGTAATCGGCGCGGCATGATCCTCTCACTCACTGCTGCTCTGGTCCTCGCGCAGGCACCTGCCGCTGCGTCGAAACCCGCCGCGACGCCCGCTGAAGCGCAGGCGTTCGTGAAGAAGCTCGACGCCGATCTCCGCAAGCTGTGGGTGCGCCAGGCCACCGCGCAGTGGATCAAGTCGACCTACATCACGCCCGACACCGAGAAGAACGAAGCGGCGATGAACGAAGACGTGATGGCCTACGTGACCCAGGCCAACAAGGACGCGGCGCGCTTCAAAGGCCTGAAGCTCGACCCCGAGACCGAGCGCATGCTGTACCTGCTGCGCATGTCGACGCCGCTGCCCGCGCCGTCCGACGCCACCAAGCGCACCGATCTCGCCACCACCGCCGCCAAGCTGGAAGGCATGTACGGCGCCGGCAAGTCGTGCAAGCCGGGCAAGCCCGACAAGCAGGGCAAGCCGACCGAAGACTGCCGCGATCTGCAGCAGCTCTCCGAGGTGCTCTCGCGCGTCGCCGACAAGAAGAAGCCCGCCAGCTACGACGAGATGCTCGAAGCGTGGGGCGCGTGGCACGCGACCGCGAAGGACATGCGGCCGCACTACGAGAAGCTGGTCAGCATCTCGAACGAAGGCGCGAAGGAATTCGGCGCGGTCGACCTCGGCGATCTCTGGCGCTCGGCGTACGACATGCCGCCCGCGGAGTTCGAGAAGGAGACCGATCGTCTCTGGAACCAGGTGAAGCCGCTGTACGACGATCTGCACTGCTACGTGCGCGGCCGCCTGAGCAAGAAGTTCGGCGCCGACAAGGTCGCCGCGAGCGGCCCGATTCCCGCGCACGTGCTCGGCAACATGTGGGCGCAGGAGTGGGCGAACGTCTACCCGCTGGTCGAGCCGTACGCGGGCCAGGCCTCGCTCGACGTGACGAAGAAGCTGAAGGAACAGAAGTACGACGAGAAGAAGCTCGTGAAGCTGGGTGAGAGCTTCTTCACCTCGATGGGCATGGACCCGCTGCCCGACTCGTTCTGGAAGAACTCGCAGTTCTTGAAGCCGCGCGATCGCGACGTCGTCTGTCACGCGAGCGCGTGGGACGTGGGCTTCAGCAACGACCTGCGCATCAAGATGTGCATCAAGGTCGACGAGGAAGATTCGATCACGATCCACCACGAGCTCGGCCACGACTACTACTTCATGAACTACTTCAAGAAGCCGATGCTCTTTCAGCAGGGAGCGAACGACGGCTTCCACGAGGCCATCGGCGACGCGCTCACGCTGTCGATCACGCCCGAGTACTTGAAGTCGCTCAAGCTGCTCGACTCCGTCCCGAAGGACGACAAGGGCCTCATCAACTTCCAGATGAAGGACGCGCTCGAGAAGATCGCCTTCCTCCCGTTCGGCCGCATGATCGATCAGTGGCGCTGGGACGTGTTCTCCGGGAAGGTGAAGCCGACCGAGTTCAACCAGCACTGGTGGGCGCTGCGCCTCAAGTACCAGGGCATCGCTCCGGCGGGCGGCGCGCGCGGCGAAGAGTTCTTCGACCCGGGCGCGAAGTACCACATCCCCGCGAACGTCCCGTACATGCGCTACTTCCTCGCGCGCATCCTCCAGTTCCAGTTCCACCGCGCGATGTGCAAGGCGGCCGGCCACACCGGCCCGCTCCACACCTGTTCGATCTACGGAAACAAGGTCGCCGGCGCGAAGCTGAAGGCCATGCTCGAGCTCGGCGCTTCGAAGCCCTGGCCCGACGCGCTCGAGACGCTGACCGGTGAACGCCAGATGGATGCGACCGCGATCCTCGACTACTTCGCCCCACTGCAGGCGTGGCTCAAAGAGCAGAACAAGGGGCAGCAGTGCGGCTGGTGAGTCTTTTCTGACGTCGTTTCGCGCGTTTCAAAGTTGCAATGGGGCCTTTCAAAACTGAAAGGTCGCGTCTATGAGGTCCTCCTCCCGCCTGCTTGTGGGCGGGGCAACTGAAGGACGAATGACGCATATGGCAACTGGTACCGTGAAGTGGTTCAACGACGCGAAGGGCTTTGGCTTCATCACGCAGGACGGGGGCGGTGAAGACGTGTTCTGCCACCACACTGCGATCAACATGGAAGGGTTCCGCACCCTCCAGGAAGGCCAGAAGGTCGAGTTCGACGTGACCCGTGGCCCGAAGGGGCTGCAGGCGCAGAACGTTCGCGCTGTCTGAGTCACTTTCCAGACGTACAGCTACTCGGTCCGGCCTGAGGGAAACCTCTGCCGGGCCGAAGTCTTTGCGGGGTATGTGGTCGGCATGCTGACTCTTGCGCTGATGACGCTGGCGGCTGCCCCGATGAACACCTCGAAGATCGAAGCGGAGCTGATCAAGAAGCACGGCGACGCGCACAAGGCCCGCATCGAGCGTGGCGTGCGTCAGGTCGCCGCGCTGTGGACGAAGCAAGACGGTGATCTCGCCGCCTTCGTCACCGAGAACTTCATCGTCGATCAGAAGGAACTCGACGACACGTTCGCGCGCTTCGAGGCCAACTTCGAACAGCTCGACGGTCACTTCCTCGAGATCGGTCGCGAGCTCGGCCGCCCGTCTGATCTCGACACCGGCCCGACGCTGAAGGTCGACGACGTCTTCAAGGCCTTCGACGCCAGCGCGCACCTCACCGAAGACTTCTTCGCCAACAAGTTGGGCTTCGTGGTGCTGCTCAACTTCCCGCTCACCACGCTCGAAGAACGGCTCGCCGCGAAGGACTGGTCGCGCGCGCAGTGGGCGCAGGCGCGGCTCGCGGGTCGCTTCGGCCGTCGCGTGCCCGCTGAAGTGAATCAGGAGATCACCTCGGCCCAGGCGGCGGCGTCGCTCTACATCGACTCCTACAACGTGTGGATGCACCACGTGCTCTCGGAGAAGGGCGAGCGGTTGTTCCCGAAAGGCAAGCGCCTCATCAGCCACTGGAACCTGCGCGACGAGCTGAAGGCCAACTACGCCGAGGCCGACAAGGCGGTGGGCCTCGCGAAGCAGCGCACCATCATCAAGATCATGGAGCGCATCGTGACGCAGACGATCCCCGCGTCGGTGATCGACAACCCCACGGTCGACTGGAACCCGTTCACCAACACCGTCGTCGCTGCCGAAGCGGGCACGATCGAAGAGAGCGCTCCGAAGAACGCGGCGGCGCCGTCGACGAAGCCCGAGGCCGACGTTCGCTACGCCAACCTGCTGCGTAACTACGCGTCGCAGAAGAAGGTCGACCCGTTCTCGCCGAGCGCGAAGACGGCGATCGATCGCTCGTTCAGCAACGGCGCGGAGATGCCCGAAGCGCGCGTGAAGGAACTGCTGATCAGCGTGCTCAGCTCGAAGCTGGTGCCGCAGGTCGCCGGAGAGATCGAGAAGAAGCTCGGCCGCAAGCTCGAGCCCGCCGATCTCTGGTTCAACGGCTTCTTGCCGCGCGGCTCGATTCCCGAGACCGAGCTCGACGCGAAGGTGCGCGCGAAGTACCCGAACGCCGACGCCTTCAAGAAGGACATGCCGCGCATTCTGCAGGGCCTCGGCTGGTCGGCCGAACGCGCGAAGTACTTGAGCGAGCGCATCATCGTCGACCCGTCGCGCGGTGCAGGTCACGCGTTGCAGTCAGCCCGTCGCGGTGACTTCCCGCACCTGCGCACGCGCATCGAGAAGGATGGGATGAACTACAAGGGCTACAACATCGCGGTCCACGAGCTGGGTCACAACGTGGAGCAGGTGTTCTCGCTCTACGACATCGACCACACGTTGCTCGCCGGAGTGCCCAACACCGCCTTCACCGAAGCGATCGCTTTCGTCTTCCAGGCGAAGGATCTCGAGCTGCTCGGCCTCTCGAAGCCCGACGCCGAAGCCGAGCGCATGCGCGTGCTCAACGACTTCTGGATGACGTGGGAGATCGCCGCCGTCGCGCTGGTCGACATCGAGATCTGGCACTGGATGTACGACCACCCGAAAGCCACTCCGCAGCAGACGCGCGAAGCCACGGTGCAGATCGCTTCGAAGATCTGGAAGCAGTACTGCGCGCCGGTGCTGGGTGGCACGGAGACGCCGCTGCTCGGCATCTACTCGCACATGATCAGCTACCCGATGTACCTCTTCAATTACCCGCTCGGGCACCTCATCGCGTTCCAGATCGAGGAACAGGTGAAGAAGACCGGCAAGATCGGCCCCGAGATCGAGCGCATGGCGAAGTTCGGCGCGGTCACGCCCGATGCGTGGATGGTGAACGCGAGCGGAGAGCCGGTGTCGTCAGGCCCGCTGCTGCGTGCGACCGAAGCAGCGCTGAACACTCCGGCGGCTCCCGCGGTTCCGAAGAAATAGTCCGTAGGGAAAAGCCGACGACAGGCGTCCAAGGGACATGTCGTCGACGAAAGGGCTCGAGACGGAAGTGCTGGCGGCGGCTCCAGCGCTCTTTCGTCTCGCGCTGCGGCTGACGGGGCGGCGAGCTGAGGCCGAAGACGTCGTGCAAGACGCGTTCGTGAAGGCGCTGTCCGAGCTGCGGGCGGGGCGTTTTCGCGGCCAGAGTTCACTGTCGACCTGGCTGTACCGCATCACCGTAAACGTGGCGTTCGATCGCGCTCGCTCCTCGACGCGCCGCGTGGTCGAGCCGGCACTCGAAGAACCGCGGTCCGAGAGTCCCGACGATTCGATCGAACTGCGAGAGCTGCGCGAGGCGCTGGCGGCGTTGCCCGAAGATCAGCGGCTGGCGCTGGTGCTCAAGGAACTGCAGGGGCTCACGGCGCGGGAAATCGCGCAGACCATGGAGCGCACCGAAGGCGCGGTGGAGCAACTGCTCGTACGCGCCCGCGCCGAGCTGAAGCGGAGGTTCGAATCATGAGCACGCTCGACGACAAGCTGAAGGCGTGGCGTGAGGCGACCGACGTGGAGCCGTCGCCCGAGTTGCTCGAGAAGCTGCGAGCGCAGGTCGAGACCGCGCCGCCTTCGGTGCTGACTCCGGTGAAGGTGTTTCTGTCGGTGATGGTGGTGGGCGTGGTGGCGCTGGCGCTGCTCGCTCCGTGGCGGACGCAGATGACGTTCGAGCCCGCGCGCGTCGTGGATGGCGGCGTGTTCGCGCAGCGTGTGTGCCCGCCTCGGCCCCGGCTCGACGATCCGCCACAGGCAGCGATCCTGATGCCGCAGGATCGTCGGTCGCTCGCTCGTGACACCGAAGCGCTGATGAAGCGCAGACCGCTCACGTGCGAGGGTCAGATCGCGTTGCTCCGCGATCTGAGGTGGATGCGCGAGAACACGCTCGAGGAGCTCACTCAGCTGCGCACGCAGCAGATCTTCCTGTGCGACGACGACCCCGGCGTCTTCGTCTCCGAGCGCAATGACTGCGATGACAGCGACTGGTGTCAGGTGCCCGAGTGCGATCGCCGCGACGCCGGTTGTCTCGAGTTGCTCGCGGCCCGCCCAGCGCGCACGTGCGCGGCGCAACAGGCGCGCAATGAACTTTCAGATCTGCACTGTCGCGCGCTGATTCGTGGAGACGAGTCAGTTCGGCGCCGGCTTCAGGCTGGCGACTGGTGTCTTGATGACGTCGTGAAGAAGGAAGTCGAACGGCTGCGCGCGAAGGGTGCGTCGCCAGGCGTGCTTCCGAAGCGCTGAGCCTCAGGAAACAACAAGGAGCCGTGATGCTGCGATCGATCGCCGTGCTGGTGGTGTGTCTGTGGTCTTGCGCCGTGTTCGCCGAAGAAGAGCCGCTGTTGCGCATCAAGGGGACGGTGCACGTGGCCGGCGGCAAGAAAGCGCCGCTCGACACCACGATGTACCTGTCGCCGCTGCAGGCGCGCACGGCGGTGGTGGTGAAGCCCGATGGCGCGTTCGAGCTGCAGGCCATCGCCGCGCGGACCTACACGGTGACGGTGACGGCGAGCGGGCACGCGCCGGTCGAGAAGCAACTCGAGGTCGACGAGCGAGGGCAGGGCGACCTGGGCGCCGTGGTGCTGACTCCACTGAAGAAGGTGGCGCTCTCGCTGGTGTTCGCCCATCACGCCGGGCTGTCGAAGGTCGCGGTGCAGAGACTCGAAGTGCTGGCCGGCAAGTGCGTGGTGGTGCGCGCCAACGACGATTCCGGCTGCCGCTCACAGTTCTGCGTCACCCAGCGTGGCGAGACGTTGGTGCTTCAGCGTCCGAACAGCGGCCGATTCGAGGGACTCGGAAAGGCCACGATGAGCGAACTGCTGTCGAACATGTCGCCGTCGAGCACCATCGTCGACGAACCGTGGAACGCGGAGCTCGAGGTCTCGGCGGGCGACGGAGCGATTCTCCATCACGAAGACCCGTTCTGCCGCGGTCTGGTGCGGGTCGACGCGATTCGGTGACGCTCTAGAAAAACGACCAGCTCAGGCCGAGCTCGCCGGCGAGATTCACAGAGACAGTCTCGACCGGCACTCGAATCACGTTGAGCGCCAGACCGACGTCGTTGGGCTCGAACCCCGAGCAACTGGTCGACACGGTCGCGACACTCGGGTCGTTTCCCATACGGATTTGTGCGTCCATCGCGCGGAGATCGGCGCCGTTGCAGCCGTTGATCGCATTGGTTCGATCGGCCCAGAGACTCGCGCGAAGGCCGAGCGACAGCACGAAGGGCCCGAAGCCGACGCGCACCGCGCCGCCCAGGTGCCCGAGGAGGCGGACTCCCGCTTCACCGAAGGTCGCTGCACCCGGCGTTCCGTCTTGACGCACGGTCTCAGGCTTGAGGCGCACGCGCGATCCGCCCGGTCCGATTCCCGCGAAGATCGCGATTCCGAAATCGCCATCACGCAGGCCAAACAACGAATGCCGACCGCGAATGGGCACGGTCTCGACGCCGACAAACGATTGCCACGTCTGTTGCACCGGTGAAGGGTTCACGAGGTCGAGGCGGAAGGTCCCGATGCGATACACGCTCTGCAGCGCGTCCATCCCCGGTGACGGGCGGTTGAGCCAATTGAAGCCGCCGCCGACGTAGAACGCGAACCACGGGTTCACGCGCCACGAGACCCGGGCGAGCGTGCCGAAGTGCTCGGTCGTGAGCGTGTTGATCTGCGCGGTCGTGGGGATGAGCTGAACTTCGAAGTGCCGATCGAGAGACGCAGGTGGCTCGACCGATTCTTCAACAGCCGTCGCCGCCACCAACCCGAGAACCAGCACTGAGAGCATGACGAGAACCTAGACCTCGGGCCGATGAGTTATCCATGGGCGAGGTTGAAGAACGAGCGGCGGCTTTCGTCAGGGCGCACCGCGCATGCGCATCGCTCCGTTGCTGCTCTCCACCGCATTGATCGGCTGCGCCGACGTGCCCTGCAACGACGCTCCGCTCGCTGGCAACGTGGTGAGTTGCGCCAATCTCGACGGCGCGTGGCTCGTGCAAGCGAGCGACTTCCGCAAACGCTGCGGAGCGGAGCTGTTCTCCAACGCGCTCGAGCTCGCGAGTGACGGCACTCGGTTGCGCGGCAGCGTCGGCGGAAATCCGCTCCTCGGTGCGCACTACGTCTCGGGCGCGTTCGAACTCGACAGCATCGATGGCCGCTTCTCGCTCACGGGGCACGCCGGACTACAGCGACCACTCGAGCTCGCAGGTTCGGTCGTCTTCGGTGGGCCTGGTCAGAGCTGCGACGCGATGTGGGACTTCACGGCTACTCGCTCACGCTGACGTAGCGGTCGACCTTGGTTCGCCACTCGGGCCCGCGGTGCAGCCCGGGAATGCGCAGCTTGAGCTCGTCGAAGTTCGTCAGCCCGGTGTCCGTCACGTCGAGCAGCTTCAAGTGCGCGAACGCCTCGGCGTGACGGCTGAGCAGTTCCTCGCCGCGCGCGAGGAGCACGCCGAACGAGAGGTCGAGCTCCGTCAGCCGTTTGAGCACCGTCGCCGAGGCGAGCGCGGGAATCAGCTCGTCGGTGAACGCGAGGTTTCTCAGCCCGAGGTGCGTCACCTTCGACGGCACCTCGCGCAAGAACGCACTCACGTCTTCGACGGTGGTGGGCGTCGGGTTGTACTCGTCGTCGCCGAACCCGATGCTCAACCTCTCGAGCGACGGCCACTTCGCCGAACGCAGCGCACCGAGCTCGTCGAAGGTGCTCGAGAAGATCGTGAAGTCCTTCAGGTTCGGCAGATCGACTCGCCCGAGTCGCAGATACGAGCCGCGAATGAAGAGCCGATCGAGCGTCTGCAGCGCGGCGTTGGCCTGACTGAGATCGCCCAGATCGATCCACGTGATCTGATGCTCGTCACGCTGCGGGTGCGGCACGTCGGCGACGATCAGCTCCTTCACCGAGGGCGGCAGCCCCTCGCGCGCGAGCAACTGCCAGAGCCGATCATGTCGAGGCCGCGGCTCCCACGGGCCGACGTGAATCGTGCGCAGCCGCGCGAGCAGTCGATGGGCGCGAACACGCTCGGTGACGCTGACGTCCTGCCGCCAGGGCAGGGAAGGCACCAGCTCTGCCGCGGTCTTCAACAGACGCGTGAGCTCGGCGTACTGCCGCTCGATGCGATCGAACTCGTGCCACCCCGCCCAGCGAATCGCGTCGATGAAGCCACGCTTCCACTCGAGATCGACGCCGTGATCTTCCTCGAACCACGGCTCGCCGATGATCTTGCGCGTGAGCTGCTCCAGCTCGAGCTCGGCGCCGCGATCGGTGAGGCCCTGCAGGTGCAGCGACATCACCTGACCCTGCGGCTCGCCCGACGCCAGCAGCGCGTCGGCGCAGATCGAGAAGTGCATCGGGTCGTCGCGGAGCTCCGCGATCATGGCGTCGAGATCGAGCTGCACTCAGCAGCCCGAGCAAGTCTGCTTGCCGTTCGGGCACGTCATGCTCGTTCCCGTGTTGCACGTCAGCTGACACCCGGTGCCGCTGCAGCTGCACGTGCCGCCGTTGCACACCACGCGACAGCTCGAGCTGCAGTTCACGTCACACTTCGAAGCGCCGTTGCCGTTGCACGCCACCGTGCCCGAGACGACCTGCAGCGTGCAGGTGCCGCTGTTGCACGCCACCGTGGTGTCGGCGCCCACGGTCACGTTGCAGTTCGCGCTGCTGTTGCAGGCGAAGGTGCTCTGGTCGCCGAGCGTCGCGGTGCAGTCCGCGCCGTTGTTGCAGGCGACGGTGGTCTTCGCGCCGCTGTTGACGCTGCAGCTCGCGGAGCTGTTGCACGAGAAGGTGCACTCCGAGCCGCAGCTCTGCATGCAGCTGCCGGTGTTGCACGCGCAGCCGGCATCGGGTGCACACGCGCAGCCACCGCCGCTACAGCTCGCGACGCCGGGTGCTCCGGTCGGAGCGCTGCTGCACCCCTGAACGACTGCACCCACCGCAAGCAACGCGCACAGCTCGAGGGCTCGAGTCATGCGCGCATCTTCCCACAGCGTCAGAACCCGTCGAGCGCCACGCAATCGCCGGCGGCTCCGAGCACCGTGCCTGCGGGCCAAGACTCGGCGTAGTACGAGATGGTGAAGCCGCGGCCCCAGCACTCGGTCACGTTCGCGCCGACGTAGGTTCCCTTGCGCACGATGCCGAAGCCGCGGCCTTCTCCCGTCGGTTTCCAGCCCGTGGTGATCTCGAATCTGTTCCGCCTCGGGTTTGTTCTGCGCGAAGAGGAACCGCATCGTGCCGCTGCCGTCTTCGCGCAGCATCGCGGTGTAACCGAGCGCCGAGAGGCCCGTCGTCGCGCCGGGCTTCAGGTCGAAGTCCATGTCGACGCGTTTTGGCCAGCTGTCGGTGATGTACGCCACGCGCACTTCGTCGAGCGCCGAGAAGTTGATGTCGGTCTTCACCACGTCGCGGAAGTCCTTCACCGGAATGCGAATGCTGCCCTGACCGGTGCGCGCGCTCGTCTCGCCGTTCGCGAGGAAGTTGCCTTCCAGCAGGTTGATCCATTCTCCGTTGAGCGGCCGCGATTGCACGCGCCACGCGAAGTTCTTCTCGTCGATGCGCTCGATCACCACCTGCAGCTCACGGCCCGGGTTGTTGCTGTCGTTGCTGGGGCCCCAGGTGCGCGAGTTGGTGGTGCGCGACGTCGGAGGAATCTTCCGCACCGTGTCGACCACGCTCAGCAGTGTCAGCAGCGCGTTGTTGAAGTCTTTCGCCGCGCCTTTGGTGAGCGACCACGAGACCGAAGGATCTCCGAGCATCAGGCCGTCGCGTCGCGTGGCGACACCTTCGAGCGGCTGCGAGGTCGATTCCGCCGGCAGGTTCGACTTGAGATCGTCGGTGCGCGGCAGCGCGTTGGCGAACACCAGGTCGGCGTTGGACCAGTTGCCGCCGCAGCCCGCGAGACCCATCACCAGAACGCTGAAGAAGAATGATCGGTTCATGGCTCACCTGAATTCGTAATCGAGGAGCAGGCCAAAATCGGCGCTCCCCAGGCTGCGCGTCTCATCGACGTTGTAGAGGAGGTAGTGCACGCGAGCGCGCGCCACGGCCGAGATGCTCTTCGTGATGCGCACCTTGAGGCCACCCACACCGCCAGGCGTGAAGACCGAGTAGGTCTGCTTGGCGAGCGCGGCGTCGTCGAACTGCCGGGTCATGACGTTGAAGCTGACGTGCACTCCGGCGAACGGCACGAAGCGGCCTTCCTGGTTCCACTCGTAGAAGAGCGACGCGCCGAAGGTGAGCAGGCTGTAGTCGTAGGGCTGCGAGCCGATCAGCGCGCCGCTCACGGTCGACGAGGTCCACCCGTAGCCGCCGTCGATCGCCAGCGCGAAGCCGCGGCCGAAGAAGTTGTGCAGCGTCGCTTCGGCTCCGACGATCGGCGCGGAAGGAAAGTAGCCGCCGGCGCTCGTGGGGCGATCGAACACCGCCTGGTAGTGGCCGCTCACCGAGAGACTCCAGTGACGCGCCCACGTCGCCGAGATGCCGGTGCCCTTCACCGGGTCGTCGCTGAACTTCGCGTTCTCGAAGCGTGCCTCGTCGAGTGTCGCGATCTGGCCGGCGAAGATCTCGACCTTTCCGATGCGCAGACGATCGGGCAACCGGCGCTTCACCACGTAGCTCCCCGGAGCGAGCGCGATGAGCCGGTCTTCGTCGTTCTTCATCGCCTCGGCCACCACGACGCCGCGCCCGTCGATGATGTAGTAGGCGCCCACCGGAGCGTTCTTCGGGATCAGCACTCCCTCGCGCCGCTCGAGCACGTCGGTGAGCACCAGATCTCCATTGCCCGCGAGATCGAAGCTGAACGTCGGGTGCTGCGGGCCCGCGGCGCTGTCGGCGGTGCTGGCGACCGTTCGCTCGTAGGCCCACGCGTACGCCTCGTTCAACGTCACGCGGCCGTCCGGTTGCGTGTCGGCGCCCCCGAGCAGGCCGGCAGCGAGGTGGTACGAGAAATACGAAGCGCCGATGAGATCGGACTCCTGAGAGTCTTCGTCGCTCGCTGACGACGTGAGAATGACGAGGCCCTTCGCCTGCCGCGTTGCATCGGTCTCGACCTCGAACGCCGGAGCACGGCGCGCTCCCTTGGTGCGCGTCACCGCTCCGCTGCGGCACGCATCGAGGAACGCCACGCGCATGTCGGCCGGCCCGCTGGTGAGCCGCGTCTTCAACGATTCCAACGGCAGCTTGCTGTCACCCAGCCGCAGGTCGCCGTCCTTCGCGTGGCCCGAGTAATAGAAGAGGAGTGTGGTGCGCTCACCGCGGGCCTTGGCCTCGGTGATTCGACGTTCGAGCTCGGTGAGGGCCTTGTTCACGTCGTCCGCCGATTCGTCGAGGAGCAACACCGCGTCTTCGTTCTTCACGCCGCCGAGGCGCTTGAAAATGTCGTGCAGCCGCTTCGCGTCGTCGCGCGCGTAGAGCAACGTCTTCGTGCCTTCTCCACCTTCGTTCTGGCCGACGAACAGACCGAACCGATGCGTGGGCCCGAGTTGGGCCAGCGCGAGTGCGGGGCAGAGACACACCACGAGCACTGCCCTGGTGAATTTGAATCGTCGGGTCACGGCTTGATGAAAGTGCGGTGTACCTGAACTCCGGGGACGTCGAGTGTTCCGAGTTGCGAGAGGTCTCGACTGCGCGCGAAACGCTCGCGCAGTTGGTTGCTGATCAGCTCGGGGGCGATCGCTTCGTCTGACAACACGACGACCAGGTGTTCGCGGCCGGTGCCGGTGAATTCGATCGAGTCAGGGAGCCACACACGCGCAGTGCCTTCGACCGCCTCGGAGTACAGCGTGGTGACTTCGCCGCTCTCGTCGATGCTGATGGCGACCGCGTACCGATGCCCGCTCACGCCGATGCGCACGCGCTCACCGACGGCGAGCGTCTCGACCGGAGCCGCGTTTCGCTGGCCTGCCACACCGGCGACGACGAACTCGACTGAACCGCCGCCACCCTTGATTCGATTCTCGACGGGGCGACCGAAGATCAGCTGCGCGCCCGCGAGCAATACGAACGCCGCAGCCAGCGCCAGCACCGCGCGCAGATTCGGTGATGACGGCGCCGCCTGCTTGCGCTGCACGCGCACGGCTTTTTCGACGCCCGCCGCGAAACGCTCGAAGGGAATCTCCGTCTCGAACGCTCTCTGTTCGGAGCGCAGCAGCTCGAGCCTGCCGAGACACGCCGCGCAGTCGCGCAGGTGAGTGGTCAACGTCACGTCCAACGATTCCTCGGCGAGGAACCGGCGCATCACGAGTTCGCCAGGGTGGGTCATGGCGTCTCTCCCATCATGTCAGCGCCCATCGCCTGGCCAGTCGCTTCGGCGAAGGTGCGCAACCGCTTCCTGATCGTCGGCACGGATCGATCGAGCACCCGCGCCACGTCTTCCAGATTCATGTCGTCGACCCAGTAGTGAACGACGGCCTGCTGGGTCTCGAGGTCGAACTTCGCGAGCGACTTGCGGACCAGATCGCGCGCTTCCAACACGCTGGGTCCACCGTCGGCTTCACCACGCACCACCTGCATCGCGGCGTATTCGTCGCGCCACGCCGCGCCCGCGCTGCGGATCACGTTCAAGCAATGATGCGTCGCGATCTTCATCAGCCACGTCAACGGAGAGGCCTCGCTGCGAAACCCCGACTCGTTGATCAGCGCGCGCGCGAACACGTCCTGCATCGCGTCTTCGGCTTGCGCGGAGTCACGCAGCAGAAAGCGACACCGCCCGTACACCGCGCTCCCGTATTTCACGTACAGCGATTGCAGCCAGACGCGCCCGGTCTGTTTTCCACCATCGAGAACTTGAAGGGCCGGGCGCATGGCGTTCCGACTTAATGGACACTGCGCGAGCCGAAAATCGAAAGCGCCGAATTCCCGAGCGATGACGGCGGGTTGGGCTATGCCGCCGGACCATGAAACAGCTCGTCCTCGCCTTTCTGGTCCTTTCTGGCTGCACCCTCACCGAGCGCCGCGACACCGAGAAGCTGGTCGCCTCGGTGCTGATCTCCGACGAGCAGGAATTCCAGCTCGGCCTGCAGGTGCACGAGCAGCTGAAGAAGGAGAACACGAAGTTCCTCGAGAACCCGACGGTCGAGATCTACGTCGAGCAGCTCTCGCGCAAGCTGATCGCTTCGGCCAACAAAGAGCGCCCGATGGAGTGGAAGTGGTTCGTCATCGACGACCCGAACACCGTGAACGCGTTCGCGACTCCGGGCGGCCGCATCTACGTCTACACGGGCCTGCTCATGGCCGCCGAGAACGAGGCGGAGATCATCGGCGTGCTCGGCCACGAGATGGGTCACGTCGTCGCGCGGCACTCGGCGCGTCAGCTCGTCGGTGCGTACGGTCTCGAGACGGTCGCCAATCTCGCGCTCGGTAAGGACGCCGCGGAGATCGCGAAGATCACCGCCGGGCTCGCGGGCAAGACCGCGCAGCTCGCGTACGGCCGTGACAACGAGCTCGAAGCTGACACCTACGGCGCGCGCTACGCCTCGGCGGCGGGCTACGACCCGCGCGGCCTGGCGACGTTCTTCGAGAAGCTGAAGGCGAAGTACGGCGACACGGGCCCGGTGCTGGCGTTCTTCTCGACGCACCCCAGCACCAGCGAGCGCATCACCAAGGTGACCGAACAGATCGCCGCCGAGAACCTGCAGGGCAAAGAGCTCGGCGTCGACTCGCTCAAGGCCGTGCAAGCGGCGCTTGGGAAAAAGTGAAACCCCGCCTAGAAAGCCCCACCCATGCGTCGATATTTCGGGATCATCGTTGCAGTCATTGGTGTTTGCGCCGGCATCGTCTTCGCGATGCGCAAGTGGGACGAGAAGACGGCCGACGCTGCGCGTGAGCTGAGCGCCGCCCGCATTCGTGCGGAGTATCTCGAGCGCGCCGCGTGGATCCGGTCGATCCCCGATCAGAAGGCGTACACCGACGAGATGGGTACGTTCATGAGCTGGTACTTCAAGGAAGTCACCGCTCACAACAACAAGCACGCCGGCAACCCGAACTTCGACGACTACCTGAAGGAACTCGACGAGCGGGTGAAGAAGCACACCAAGGACCCCGACGACGGCGGCAAGCTCGACGAGAAGAAGGCCCGCTACGCGTACGCGCGCAAGGTGTTCGACTCGCTCAAGAAGCAGGGCGACTACACGCCGTGGTGGTCGGCGACCGACAAGGGCATCCGCCTCGACATCATGTCGGCCGACACCGTCAGCGCCGGCACCGACTCGAAGATCCACATGCCGATCGTGGCGTGGGGTCTGCCGCGCGATTCACGCACCGACGACAAGGGCATCTCGCGCGTCACGGTGAACGCCAGCTTCCGCTTCAATTGGAAGCTGTTCGACGAGAAGGGCAAGTTGCTCGGCGAGATGCCGGGCGAGGGCGGCCCCGACTCGCGCGATGACTACCCCGAGCGCGTGGTGAAGTTCTTCCCGCCGCTCGCCGTGATCGGTCACTACGACATCGACAAGATCCCGCCTGAGGTGAAGACCGCCGAGATCGAGTTCACGATCTCCGCGCGCTCGCCGACCGGTGGCGACATCAACGCCGTGTACCAGTGGAAGGGCGAAGTGCCCGCCGCGTGGAAGCTCGGCGCCGGTGAGACGTGGAAGGGCGCGCAGGACTCGATTCGCCCCGAAGAAGAGATCGACCCGTCGAAGAAGCCGAAGAAGTAACCGTCGCGGTCAGTCGTGGAAGCCGACGACCTGCCACGCTGCGCCTGCCTGACGCAGCAGCAGAATCGCCGCGTGGCCCGACAAGTTGCCCACCACCAGGAACGTCGTGCCCGAGCGCAACGGCCAGCTGCTCAAGCGCTGCGGCGGCTTGCCGTACTTCTTTTCCATGTCGGCGGGCGTGAACACCTCGGCTGAGTAGAGCTTCACGAGATCGGTGCGACGCGAACGCAGCGAGCGCGCCCACTGGCCGCGCAGATCTTCCGGGCGATCGACGCGACGCGCTTCCATGAAGAACGGGTAACCCGCGCGCGCCACGAGCCGGTTGGTGTCGCCGCTGATCAGATCTTGAAAGAAGCCACGCGCGACGACCTCGGCCTGCTGCGGCGGCGGCAGCTCGATGTACTTCTCGAGATCGATGTCGGCGGTCGGAAGCACCGGGTTCGAGTCGGTCTGACCGAACTGCTTCACCAGCTGCTCGGCGGCCGCCCGGCGCTCGGTCTCGCTCATGGACGGCATCTTCTGAATGATGCGGGCCACCTCGTCGGCGCCTTTGGGCTTCGGAGGCCCGACGGGAGCAGCCGGAGCCGCCGGCGCGTCACCCGTCGCACCATCGGCCGGAGCAGCCGGAGACGACGGCGCGGGGTCAGCGGGCGGCGTCGCTCCGGGTTCCGGGTCTTGAGACAGCGTCAGCGCAACGGCGAGAGCGGCGGCAGTGAGCACGCCGCTCTCTTACTCCGTCGCGATGGCTTTCGGCAGTGCGCGCGCACTGTGCGTGAGGTGCACCACCGCCACCGCGAGACCGATGCCGAGGCAGCCGAACCACAGCGCGCGGTGGCCGATGATCGGCAACAGCGAGCTGCTCGCGAGCGGAGCCACCATCGACGCCAGACTCCACGTGAGGTGAAACGCTCCCTGGTACCGGCCGCGCAACGCCGTCGGTGACATCGCCGCCACCAGCGCCGCGTTCACCGGAGCGAAGAAGATCTCTCCGATGGTCCACACCGCGACCGACAGCGCGTAGAGCGGCAGCGAGCTGGCGAACGTGGTGAGGCCGAAGCCGATGCCCGTGAGCGCCGCCGCCAACGCGAGAATGCGCGCGTGCGGAAAGCGCTCGGCCCACTTCAGCGCGAAGGGCTGCAACAGCACGATCAGCACGCCGTTGGTCGACATCGCCCAGCCGAACTCTTCGGTGGTGAGGCCCTTGCTGCGCATGTCGTCGGGCAGCGCGCTCAGGTGCTGAAAGAAGAGCAACGCCACGAGGAAGTTGAGCACCAGGAACGGCAGGTACTTTCGGTCGGCGAACGGTGTGAACACCGAGCCCGCACTCTTCGCGGCCACCTCAGCCGTCGGAGCGGGTCGCGACTCGGGGATCGCTCTCCACACGATGAACGCCAGCAGCAGCGTGGTCACCGCGTCGGCGATGAACAGCACGCCGAAGTTGCGCTTGGCCATGTAGCCGCCCACCACGCTGGCGATCGCGAAGCCGAAGTTGATGGCCCAGTACTGCATGCCGAACGCCTTCATCCGGTGCTGCGTGGGCACGATGTCGGCCACCAACGCCTGGCTCGCGGGTCGGTACGCGTCAGACGTCATCGCCGTGAAGAACGTGGCCAGCGAGATCGCCCACAGCTCGACGGACACACCGAGCACCAGCAGGAACGAGGCACCCACCAGCAGCGAGAGCAACATCGTGAAGCGGCGCCCGAAGCGATCGGCCATGCCGCCGCCGATCAACGTGCCGACCAGGGAGCCGAAGCCGTAGAGCGAGGTGATCGCTCCGGCGATCGGTAACTCGAGCTTGCGAACCTGCGTGAGGTACACGAACAACAGCGGCATCACGAAGGCGCCGGCCTTGGTGATGAAGGTGCCGAGGAGGAGCGCCCAGAAAGGCCGCGGGATGCCTTCCGTGAGTTGAGAAAACCGGGAGGCGGGGCCGGACACTGTGGCGGTCATGCCGTGACGACGCGCTGCGTACAAGCCGTCTGACTAGTAGGGTCGACGAAGATGTCAGACATTCGAAACCTGCTCTCCCGCGCGCAAGAAGCGGAAGTGAAGGGCGACAAACGAGAGGCCGCCGACTTCCTGCGCAAGGCCGCGGCCTGGTATCGAGATCGAGACATGCTCCGGCGCGCCGGCCAGATGCTGCGGCAGGCCAGACGGGTCGAAGGCGTCGAAGAGGAAGAAGAAGAACGAGAAGAAGGAGAACAGCCGGCGCCAGAAGAGAAGCCCGACGCGATCTTCGGTTTCGGAGAGGACTTCGAGGCCGGCGCCGCCTCGCTGATCGAAAAACGAACGCCGCAGCTCGCTGATCCAGACGCCGATGCATGGTGCAGCTTCTGCTGCCGCCCGAAGTCCGAAGTCGGCCAGCTCGTTCAAGGCCCCGCCGGCGCGTTCATCTGCGAAGGGTGTACGAGTCTCTCGTCGTCGCTCCGCGGCCGCGTCACCACCAGCGAGGTCGAGCTCTCGAAGCTGTCGTTCGAATTGCCCGCCCAGCGCCGCGCCCGCGAGCGCTTCACGCGCCTGCGCTCTCGTCTCGCGCTGGTGGTCGGCCCCACCGGCAGCGGCAAGTCGATCTGGGTTCAGTCGATCGCGCACCCCGACGTGCGCATCGTCGAAGCGACGCGCGCGTTCGATCACGCCGGCGTCGCAGAATGGATCGCGTCACCGCAGCGCAGCGCGGTGCTGGTGGTGACCGCCAACGTGCCGGCGCCGTCGCTGGTGCTGCAGGGCGAGCACGGCCCCGAGCCGCTCCACGACACCGCGGCGCTGGTGAGCGCGTTGCCGCAGTTGCCTCCGACTCTCGCCGCGCAGATCGACGCGGTGCACGCGTTCGACACGCTCACGGAAGCCGAGCTGCTCTCGCTCGCGCGTCACGTGGCTCAACTTCGCGGAGTCGGCCTCGACGACGACGTGTTGTCGCGGCTGGTCTCCATTTCCGCTCGGGCAGGGCGCGGAGCACATGAGCTCGTCACGCTCGTGCACCGCATCCCACCTGGGCGTTATTCGGATCGTCGCGATGGGTGACCTGCTTCAAGTCAGACGGTTGGGCCTGGTCGAGTACCGCGATGGGCTCGAGCTGCAGCGGCAGTTTCAGGACGCGCGCAAGCAGAACCTCGTGCCCGACACGATGTTGCTCCTCGAACACCCGCCGGTGCTGACGCTGGGCCGCGGCGCGCGCATGACGAACATCATCGCTCCGGCCGAGCAGCTCGCGTCGCTGGGCGTCGAGACCTTCGACACCGATCGCGGAGGCGACGTCACGTACCACGGCCCCGGCCAGATCGTCGGCTACCCGCTGCTGCACCTCGGCCCCGGCAAGCAGGACGTGCGCAAGTACGTGCGTTCGATCGAAGAGCTGATGATCCGCACGGTCGCCGACTTCGGCATCACCGCGACGCGCATCGAGAAGTGGCCCGGCGTGTGGGTGCAGGAAAGCAAGCGAGGCGGCCCGCGGAAGATCGCGGCGCTCGGGGTGCATCTCTCGCGTTGGTACACCAAGCACGGGTTCGCGCTGAACGTCGCTCCCGAGCTGAGTCACTTCGAGCTGATCGTGCCGTGCGGTATTCGCGAGGCGGGCGTGACGTCGATCTCCGAGGAGATCGGCACCGCTCCGCGCCTCGCCGACGTCGAGCTGCGCTTGATGCATCACGCGCGCGAGGTGTTCGGCTGCGAGCCGGTCGACGTGCCGCACGAGAAGCAGACCGTGAGCGTGACGGTGCGCGACGACGCGGGCCGGGTGTTGTTGCTCAAGCGCACCGAAGCGCGCGGTGGCTTCTGGCAGCCGGTGACGGGCTCGGTGGAGCGGGGCGAGTCTCCGTACGACACGGCCAAACGCGAGCTCCATGAAGAGACGGCGTTGCCCGTGCCGGTTCGCGCGCTGAGCTACGAGCACGCGTTCGCGTTCAAAGATTCACGGCCGCCGATCGTCTGCCGTGAGACCGCGTTCAGCGCGCGCGCGACGGGAGAGATCAAGCTCGACCCGGCGGAGCACTCGGAGTTCGCGTGGCTGAGTCAGGATGAGGCGCTCGCACGAGTGCCGCACGCGGGGCTCGCTCGCGCGATTCGATTGTCCTGAAGCTCACAGCTTGATGATCAGGCCTTCGCGCGCCGCGATGGTCTTCTTGCGCACCTTCTTCACGGCCTTGAGCAGCTCATCGAGCTTGTCGTCGGTGCGCGTCGGGTCGTGGTGGAAGAGCACCAGCGTGTCGACCGACGCGGAGTCACACACCTTCACCGCGTTCTGCCACGTGGAGTGGCCCCAGCCGAGCTTCGGGCTTCCCTCGCGGCCGAGGTACTCGTCCTCGGTGTACATCGCGTCGTAGATGATCAGGTCGGCGCCGCGTGCGAACTCGATCAGCTGCTCCTCGCGCTCGTTCCCGTGCTCGGTGTCCGTCGCGTAGACGACGCTCTTGCCCTTGAAGTCGATGCGGTACGCGAGATTGCCGCCCGGGTGGTTGGCCTCGATCGCGCTCACCGTCACGCCGGAGATCTTCAAGCGATCGCCCGCTTCGAACGCCTGGTATTCGAGCTGCGCGCGGAAGACCATTTCGGCCGTCACCGGGAAGAACGGCTGCTGCATGTGGCCCGACAGCACGTCTTTCACCGAGCGGCCGTTGCGCGTCGGCCCGCGAATGGTGAAGCGGTTTCGCGGGTCGAAGATGGGCGTGAAGAACGGCAGGCCCTGCAGGTGATCGTAGTGGTAGTGCGAGACGAAGATGTTCGCGCTGAACGGCCCGCGTTGGGCCGAGCCGAACTCGCGAACACCGGTGCCGAGGTCGAAGAGAAACAGCTCGTCGCCCGCTCGAATTTCGACGCAGGGCGTGTTGCCGCCGTAGCGCGCCGTCTCGGGACCAGGCGAGGGGATGGAGCCCCGCACGCCCCAGAAGCGCACGGCGAACTCAGGCTGTTTTTGCTTCCGAACCGTCCTCTTCGAGGAACTCAATCAGGTGCCCAGACCGATCCCGCTTCGTCTTCAGATAGTCCACGTTAAGCGGGTTGGTCAGCGTGCGCGAAGGAATTCTCCGGCGCACGGCGACGCCTTCGTCGACGAGCCCGGCGATCTTCAGCGGGTTGTTGGTGATCAGATCGACGCTCTGCACGCCGAGGCTGCGCAGCATTTCTCCGGCGATGTCGTACTTGCGCAGGTCGTCGGGGAACCCGAGCTTCTGGTTCGCTTCGACGGTGTCGAGGCCCTGCTCCTGCTGCAGCGCGTACGCCTTGATCTTGTTGCCCAGCCCGATGCCGCGGCCTTCCTGGCGCAGGTAGATCAGAACGCCGGTGCCCTGCTGCGCGATGAAGTCGAGCGCGCGATCGAGCTGCTGGCGGCAATCACACCGCAAGCTGCCGAACAGCTCACTGGTCAGGCACTCCGAGTGAATGCGCACCGGCACGCCTTCTTTGGCGCGCACGTCACCTTTCACCATCGCGACGTGTTCCTTGCCGTCACGCTTGTCGCGGAAAACGACGATGCGGAAGCCGCCACGCTGGGTGGGCAGATCCGACTCGGAAAAACGCTCGAGATGATGGGTCAGCCGGCGCGTCGGGAGCATCTTCGTCTCTCGGCTCATCGTTCGATCCCCTCCAACAGTCAAGGCGTGGGTAAACATGCGAACCCTAAGATGCTCGGCTTGACGATGTGTTTCGTTGCCCTCACCACGACAACGGAAAGATCCTGATTTCACTGCCCGCTTCGACGTTGGTTTCTGGTTCTCCCACGTCGATCAGACAGGTCGCGCCGCTCGCGGAAGAAAGAGCGCCTGACGACTGTGAGCTGAGCGGTGTGGCCCACGTCACGCCGTCCTTCACGCTGGTGGTCGCTCGAATGAAGTGACGGAGTCCGGCCGCCTTGTGAACGGGCGCGCCGAGGAACGCCTGGCGGTGTGGCGGAAATGCGGGCAGCCCCTGCAGCACGCGCAGCGCGGGCCGAACGAAGAGCTCGAAGGTCACCATCGCGGACACGGGGTTCCCGGGGAGCCCGAACACGAACGTGTCGCCGCGCTTGCCGAACGCGAGCGGCTTGCCGGGCTTCATCGCCACCTTCCAGAAGTCGATGTCCACTCCGAGCTTGAAGAGCGCTTCGCGGGCGAAGTCCTTCTCGCCGACCGACGCGCCGGCGATGGTGATCAGCACGTCGTGTTGCTGAAGACCCTTCTCGAAGAGCGCAACGTGGGAGTCGAGCGTGTCGCGTGCGCGGCCGATGCGCGTGGCGCGGCCACCGGCTCTCGCGACGGCCGCGGCGATCACCGGACCGTTGGAATCGATGATCGCGTTTTCATCGGTGCTGCCGAGCTCGACCAGCTCATCACCGCTGGACGCCACCGCGACACGCGGGCGACGCGCGACCTCGACGTGAGTCAGCCCCTGACTCCACAACGAGCCCGCATCACCGAGCGAGATCACGCGGCCTGCGTCGAACAGCCGCTCACCGGCGCGCACGTCTTCACCGCGCTTGCGCACGTGCTGCCCGGGCTTCGCGCTTTCTTCGAGCGTGATCCGATCGCCGTCGGTCTGCACGCGCTCCTGCATCACCACCGCGTCGGCACCCGGCGGCAAAGGAGCGCCCGTCATGATGCGCGCGCAGCTGCCCGCTTCGATCGGCTGCGTCGGTCGATCACCGGCGAAGATCGTCTGCGTCACCTTCAGCCGCGTTCCGTCCGCTGAACGCACGGCGTAGCCGTCCATCGCCGAGTTGTCCCAGGGCGGCAGCGTGCGACGAACGTCGATCGACGACACCAGCGCGCGGTCCAACGCGTCGTTGATCTCGACCGACTCGCTGGGCAGCCGCGTGATGGCGCCGAGGATCCGTTTCCATGCTTCGTCGACGCTCAGCAGTCCCATGGAAAAACCGTTAGGAATTGCAGGGATTTGGCTTGACGTCACGCACAGAAATCGGCTAGGCGAGCACGCCCCCAGTCAAGGAGAAGGCGTTGGCCACGAAGAAGAGCAAGTCGCCCGCGAAGCCGAAGAAAGCCGCAAAGCCCGTGAAGGCTCCCGCGAAGGCTCCCAAGGCCGCGAAATCCAAGGCTCCGAAGGTCGAAGCGAAGCCCGCGAAGGTCGTCGAGACCAAGCCCGCCAAGGGTGAGAAACCGGGCAAGGGTGGGAAGGCTGACAAGGGCATTCCGGCTCCTGCGGTCAGTGTTCCGCGCCGCGCCGACGGGTGGATGGGGCCGTTGCCCGACAAGCCGATGCCGCGCGCGACGAAGCTTCCGCCCGAGGGCAACCTGCTCACCAAGCGCGAGATGGAACAGGCGCTGACGGTCGGCGAGCGCGGCGTGATCGGCGAAGGCTCGCTCAAGGGCAAGCTGGTGCTCTACCAGGGCCTGCCGTACCTCGAGGTCATCGGCCGCGACAAGCGCGAGCTGTACTTCACGCTGCAGGGGCCTGATCAAGAAGTGCTCCCCGCGTACGTCGATCACCGCGTCTCGGTGTCGGGTCTCATCAAGCGCTTCCACAACTACGGCGGCTCGGTCGACGTGCGGAAGTACTCGGCCAAGAAGCCCGAGGTCGAGGCGGCTCCGGTCGCGGAAGTCGTCGAGGCCGTGAAGCTGCGGCTGCTCTCGCCCGGTGAAGTGGCCACCATCGCCAACCCCGGCATGTCGGTCGGCGTGAAGGGCTTCGCGACGCTGCGCGGCCGGCTCGAGATGAACGCCGACGAGTACTACCTCGTGGTGTCGAACCCGGGCACGCGCCAGCAGGTGGCGTTCACGCTCGAGGGCAAGGCGGTCAAGGGCCTCAAGAAGTTCATCGGCGAGATCGTGGTCGCCGACGGCGTGGTCGAGAAGACCACCGGCTGGGGCGGTCGCATCGAGTGCGAGAACTGCGAGCCGCGCGCTCCCGAGTACCCGCCCGTCGCGCGCGAGACCATCGAGGTCGTCGGCGTCGAGGCGTCGGGCACCGGCGCGTCGAAGGAAGTCGAAGTGAAGCTGAACAACGGCCTGTCGGTGAAGCTGTCCGAGAAGCAGGGCCACGTGTGGGCCATCGAGCCGCAGACCGCAAAGCGCGTCTCGCTGCGCGAGGTCAACGTCGAGCACCAGTCGTCGGGCTCGCCGATGCGCGAGTTCTTCTTCACGCCCCGCAACCCGGGCATGCAGGAAATCGAATTCTTCCTCGGCAAGGTGCACAACCCCATGCAGGTCGCGCGCACCTTCAAGGTGATGGCGAACGTGAAGGCTCCGGAGGTGGTGTCGTGAAGAAGCTTGCGCTCGTTGCGGTGGTGCTCGTCGCGTCGCTGTCGTTCGCTCAGGAAATCGGCACGGAGAATCACGCCGGTCACTCCGAACTCGAACAACAACGCCAACAACAACAACAACAACGCGAACAACAACGCCAACTCGAACAACTCGAACTCCAACTCGAACGCCAACACCGGCAACGGCTCGTCGACCTACAAGCCAAAGCCGCGTGACGGCGAGAAGACGTTCGAAGGCAACGCCGTCGCCGCGCAGAGTGGCGCGTTCGGCATTCGCGCGGGCTTCGGCGCGAGCGGCTCGGTCGGTGTTCCGGTGGGCAACGCGGGCGTCGCGGCGCCGTCGCTCGGCGTGGCGTACATGGCGACCGACGCGTTCAAGCTGCTCATCGACGTCGGCTTCGGCTTCGGCATCGCCAACAACTTCTCGTACGCCATCTCCGCGGCGTTCGGCTTCGACTACCTGCTGCGCACGCCGGGCGATGCGCTGCGTCCGTTCATTCACTTCGCGGCGTCGTTCGGCATGTCGGGCACCGGCAGCGGCGACCCGGGCATCGGCTTCGGAGCGAACGTCGGCTTCGGCGCGGAGTACTTCTTCTCGCCGAGCTTCTCGGTGAACGGCCGGCTGATGGTCTCGGTGCCGATGGCGGTCAATGGCAGCGGTTTCGTGCTCGCCATCGTCAGCGTGACGCCGGGCGTCGGCGCCACCTTCTACTTCTGAAGAACCCGACCGTCAGAGATGTGCCCCCCTCGCGTCAGCGCGAGTGGGTCGCGGGCCAGATGACTTCGCACCTTGCGGAGTCGCTGGCCCGTCGTTATTTCAACCTCATCTGGCCGCCCGGAACGCGTCGACTCAACGACGCTTCGGTTCGCAGGCCGGATTTCAAGGAAAAGACAGAACGTGGCAATTGATTCACAACAGATACTCCGACTGGTCCAGACGGCCGGTCGGCCCGTCGGCGTGCAGGAACTGCTCAAGGCCGGTGGTTTGAACCCCGGTGTGCAGACCGACTTGAAGCGCGTGTTGCGCGAGCTGGTGAAAGACGGCTCGCTGTTGCGCGATGGAAAGCGGTTCCGCCCGGCGGACGCTCCGAAACCGAAACAGAAGTCAGGGCCGGCGTGGCAGGGCAAGCCGCCGAAGAAGGCTGCTCCTCCGCCGAAGCAGAATCAGAAGGACAAGGAGAAGGGGCCGCCGAAGACGCGCTCCACGCGCGGAGAAACGGTCACCGGCATCATTCATCACCACCGCGACGGCTTCGCGTTCGTGAAGCCGGTCGTCGGCCAGGAATCGGAAGACCTCTTCATTCCACCCGACGAGGCGAAGAAGGCGCTCGACAACGATCAGGTCGTGGTCGAGGTGCTGCCCGGTCGCGACGGCCGCAAGATGGGCCGCGTCGTCGAGGTGAAGTCGCGCACGCGGCAGCTGGTGGTCGGCACCTACAACGAGAGCGCGAAGGGCGCGTGGGTCACTCCGCGCGAGGCCGAGCTCGGCGAAATTCGCGTGCCCAAGACGCAGCTCGCGCGGCCCGGCGACGCGGTGAAGGTGCGCCTCGGCGTGGGCGGCTCGATGTTCGAAGGCCCGTCGCGGTTGACCGGTGAAGTCGCCGGCTCGCTCGGCTCGAACGACGATCACTCGGTCGAGGTGCTGTCGGTGGCCTTCAGCAAGGGCTTCCACGACGAGTTCCCCGGCGAGGTGATGGACGAGGCCGACGCGATCTCGCTCGAGGTGAGCGAGAAGGACGCGAAGGGCGAGAAGCGGCGCGACCTGCGGAAGATGGCGCTCATCACCATCGACGGTGAAGACGCGCGCGACTTCGACGACGCCGTGTATTGCGAGGCGCACGATCGCGGAACGCGGCTGGTGGTCGCGATCGCCGACGTGTCGCACTACGTGACCGAAGGCTCCGCGCTCGACGAAGAAGGCCTGCGGCGCGCGACGTCGGTCTACTTGCCGGGCCGCGTGTTGCCGATGCTCCCCGAGCGTTTGAGCAACGGCATCTGCTCGTTGAAGCCCGACGTCGATCGCCTGTGCATGGTGGCCGACATGGTCATCGACTCGCGCGGCCAGACCATCGATTCGGAGATCTACCCGGCGGTGATGCGGAGCGCGGCGCGGTGCACGTACACCGAGGTGCACCAGGTGCTGAACGGCGAAGACGTCCCGCATCGCAACGCCTTCAAGCCGCAGTTCGAGCGGCTCATGTCGCTGGCGCGAACGTTGACGAAGATGCGCCTCGAGCGCGGCGCGATCGACTTCGATCTCCCCGAGCAGAAGGTGGAGCTCGGTGACGACGGCTTGCCGGTGAAGCTCGTGAAGCGCGAGCGGTGGGAAAGTCACCGGCTCGTCGAAGAGTGCATGCTCGCAGCGAACGAGTGTGTGGCGCGCTTCTTCCGTGAGCAGAACCTGCCGACGGTGAATCGGTACCACGGCCCTCCTGATGAGGACCGGCTCGACATGTTCCTCACGCTGCTCGGCGCGTATGGCATCACGCCTCCGCCCGGTGAATTCACCTCGGCTTCGCTCAACGCGGTGCTCAAGGAACTCGAAGGGCACGCCGAGCAGCGCGCCCTCAACCAGCTCGCGCTGCGCTCGATGATGCAGGCCGTCTACTCATCGAAGCACACCGGTCACTACGGCCTGGGCGCCGAGGACTACCTGCACTTCACGTCGCCGATTCGCCGGTACCCGGACTTGCTGGTGCACCGGTTGCTCAAGGCGTTGTGGAAGCGCGGCAAGAAGAAGCTCAGCGACGATCAGCTCGAGGTCGAGAGTGATCGCCTCGAAGCGCTCGGTGTGCAGTGCTCGGAGCGCGAGCGCGCGGCGATGCAGGTCGAGCGCGAGGTGAACCAGCTGTACTCGTGCTTGCTGCTCAAAGATCGCGTCGGCGAAGAGCACCCGGGCACGGTCGCGGGCCTCACCGAGAATGGCTTCTTCGTGCAGCTCGACGAGCTGTGGGTCGAAGGCTTCGTGAAGGGCGAGACGCTGTTCCCCGACTTCGAGTTCGAGCAGGCGACGTACCGCATCACCTACGGCAACGGCCTGACGGTGAAGGTCGGAGCGAAGTGCCGCGTGATGATCTTGTCGGTCAACATGCAGCGCAAGCAGATCGACTTCCAGGTGCAGGAGCTCGAGGGCGCTGAGGTCGAAGCGCACGAGCCTGAAGTTCGCCAGGAGCGCCCGCGGTTCGGCGGCGGTGGTCGCGATCGTGGTCAGCAGAAGCAGTGGCGCTCGCAGGACCGCGGCGGCCGGTACGGCCCGCCGAAGAAGGAAGATCGCGGGGGTGGGCGTCGGTTTGGTGGCTCATCGCAGCGCGATGATCGCCCGCGTCACGATGACCGAGGCGGCAAGCGCTTCGGCGGCGGCAGCACACAGCGTGAGGAGAAGCCGCGGCACGAGCAGCAGTCGGGCCCTCGCTCGAAGTTCGGTGGCTCGTCGGAGCGTGATGATCGCGGTAGCACGAAGCGGTTCGGTCGCATGGAGCCGCGCTCCAACAACGATCGCTCCGAGCGCCCGCAGAAGGGCAACTTCGATCGCTTTGCGTCGTCTTCGTCGGCGTCGCGTCGTGACAAGCCAAGGCGCGAGCAGCCGCCTCCGCAGCCGTGGGACAAAAAGCCCGACGCACCCGAGGAAGAGCAGAGCGCTGGTGTGGCGGAATCGTCGGGGCCGCGGAAGTTCGACGCGCGTGCGGTGCTCGATCGCCTCTGGCGCGAGCGCGGTGGTGGCGGGAAGAAACGGTAAGAACGGAAAAACGCAGGCCTTCAGCGAGTTGTGGTGAAACCCGCGCCGCCGTCGAGTCATTGACCGGCCGAAATCACCATTTCCCCTGAGGACTCATGCACTTCCGACTCTTTGCTTCGATTCTTGCCGTCGTCAGCTGTACCGCCTTCGCGCAGCTCAAGCTCCCGTCGCTTAGCCCCGAGGCGAAGCTGGTGCAGACCGCCGGTCTGACCACCATCACCATCGACTACAGCGCTCCGGCGGTGAAGGGCCGCAAGATCTGGGGCGCGCTCGTTCCACTCGACAAGGTGTGGCGCACGGGCGCGAACCACTGCACGACGATCAACTTCAGCGAGGCCGTGACCATCGCCGACAAGGAAGTCGCTGCGGGCACCTACGGCTTCTTCGCGATTCCCGGCGCGCAGCAGTGGACGCTGATCGTCAGCAAGCAGAACGACATCTGGGGCAGCGATGACTACAAGCCGGAGAACGACGTGGTGCGCGTGGCGGTGAAGCCGGCGGCCATCGCGAACCGCGAGCGCCTCTCGTACCAGATCACCAACTTCACCAACGAGGCGGCCAACATCGATCTCGAGTGGGAGAAGGTTCGCGTCACGTTGCCGGTGAAGCTGAAGACCGCTGACCAGGCGAGCGCCAACATCAAGAAGCTCTCGGAGAACCCGTCGGGCCAGCTGACCCAGGCGGCGCGCTACTTCCTCGAGGCGAAGGACTACGCCAACGCGCTGACCTACGCGGACAAGTCGATCGCGGTCGAGGAGACGTGGCTCAACACGTGGGTGAAGGCGCAGACGCTGGCGGCGCAGAGCAAGTTCAAGGAAGCGCTCCCGCTCGCGGAGAAGGCGCAGACGCTCGGCAACCAGAAGCCCGAGAACTTCTTCTTCGCCGCCGACGTGAAGAAGGCCCTGACGGATTGGAAGGGCAAGTAAGGGCGCATCGATGTCGGCTTTTGCGCCGGCATTCTTGAAGGGCGAAGCGCGCGCGCTCGCGTTTCTGTCCGATGACTTCCGCCGTGCCGAAGGGCGCGCGGCGGTGGTTCGTCGGGTGGAGCCGCGAGCGTGTGTCGTCGCCGATGCGTTGGCGGCGCAGGCTTCGCGGCGGCCGTCGACGGCCTCGCGCATGCCGGCGATCGAAGCGCTGCGGCGCGGAGAAGCGCTGGCGGTGGTGACCGGGCAGCAGGTCGGCTTGTTCCTCGGGCCGTTGTACTCGGTGTTCAAGGCGGCCACGGCGATCGTCGTCGCGCGTCAGCTCTCGGAAGAAACGGGAGCGCGCTGCGTGCCGGTGTTCTGGCTGCAGAGCGAGGACCACGACTTCGCCGAGATCAACCACACCACGGTGCACGGGCGCGAAGGGGACCTGACGCGGTTGTTGCTGGCGTCTCCGCACGTCGCGCGGGCGTCGGTGTCGTCGATCAAGTTGGGCGAGGGCGTTGGCGAGGCGTTGTTTCAACTGCAGAGCGCGATCGAATCGCTGCCGTTCGCCGATGAAGTGCGTGAGTTGTTTTCGCGGCACTACACGCCGAGTGCGACGTGGGTCGATGCGTTCGCGGGCGTGATGTCCGAACTCTTCCCTGAGCTCGTGGTGCTCGATCCGCGCGACGAGCGCATCGCGGCTGCGGTGCGCGGAGTTCACGAGCGAGCTTTCGCCGAGCGGGAGGCCATCACCCGCGTGCTGCAGGAACGTGAGCGCGCGCTCGAGGCCGCGGGGTTCGACGTGCAGGTGAAGGTGCGCGAGGTGCCGCTGTCGTTCGTGCACCCCGAGGGGCGTGATGGCCCGCGGCATCGTGGCGAGAAGATCGTGAGTGACGATCCACTCTGCTTGAGCTCGTCGGCGCTGCTGCGGCCGATCATTCAAGACACGCTGCTCCCGACCGCCGCGATCGTCGGTGGTCCCGGTGAGCTGAACTATTTCGCGCAGCTCGCGCCGCTGTACGCGCACTTTGGAATGCAGATGCCCATGGTGATGCCGCGCGCGCGGTTCCGCGTGGTCGAGCCGCGGGCGCGTGCGCTGCTGGGAGAGCTGGGGCTGCAGGCGTCGGAGGTCGAAGTTCCGCGCGAGGTGTTGCTGAAGAGGCTCGTGCATGCGCGCGAGGGTGAGCTGAGCGCCGCGGAGCTCGAGCGTCGGCTCGTCGATTCAGCGGGGGCGGTGCTGTCCGGAGTTCCCGTGCCGGCTGCTCCCGCCGGCGAGAAGCTCGTGGGGATGGCGCGCGCGGTGGAACGTACGCGTCGGTCGATCGCCCGCGCGGCGCAGCGGTTCGCGCTGCGTTACGGCCGAGAGCTGAGCACGCGCGATGCGATCGTCACCGCGCGCGTCGATCGCGTTCAGCGCGCGTTGTTTCCGGGTGGAGAGCCGCAGGAACGGGTGCTCGGCATCGCCGGGTTCGCCGCGCGCATCGGAGTGCAGAAGTTCGTCGAGCTGGTGCGCGCAGGCGTGACGCCGTTCGGCACGGAAGTGAAGGAGTTGCAGTCATGACGACTTTCTCCATCTCCCTGCGCCAGCGGGGAGAGGGTCGGGGTGAGGGGCCGGGCGAGCGCTCGGCGCGTTCGATTCGACATGAGGGGGCGTCGTGATCATCGGGTTCGTCTGCCACGCGAACTTCGGCGGCTCCGGAGTGATCGCCACCGAGCTCGGTCTCGCGCTGGCGCGCCGCGGACACGAGGTGCACTTCGTCTGCGCCTCGCGGCCACCGCGCCTGGGCGACGCGAAGAACGTCACCTTTCACCAGGTCACCACGCCGACGCATCCGCTGTTTCCGCACGGAGAATTCGGGCTCGCGCTGGCCTCGAAGCTGATCGAGCTCGGAACGCAGCTCGACGTGGTGCACGTGCACTACGCGATTCCGCTCGCGACCAGTGCGGTGCTGGCGCGCGAGGCGTTGGGCTCGAAGGCTCCGGCGCTCATCACCACCGTGCACGGCACCGACGTGCTCACCGTGGGCGCCGAGCCGGCGTTCGAGCCCATGGTTCGTCACGCGTTGCTGCGGAGCGATGCGGTCACCGCGCCTTCAGTTTTTCTTGCCACCCGCGCACAGACTTCGAGCGGGGTGAAGGTCGAGGCGATCTCCAACTTCGTCGACACCCAGACCTTCGCGCCCGGACATCGGACGCTCGCGCGCGTGGTGACGCACAACTCGAACTTCAGAATCGCTGAAGCGCATCACCGATGTGCTCGAGCTCGCGCGCCGCATCGAAGATGCGCAGTTCGTGTTGCTGGGTGATGGGCCGGAGCGCGTCGGCGCGGAGCAGTTCGTGCGCGAGAACGAGCTGCGCAACGTGCTGATGCTCGGCGAGCGGAAGGACGTGGTGCCGTTTCTCCAGCGCAGCACGGTGTTCTTGCTGCCGTCGGAGGTCGAGAGCTTCGGCCTCGCCGCGCTCGAGGCGATGAGCTGCGGTGTGCCGGTGGTGGCGTCGAACGTCGGTGGCATTCCAGAAGTGGTCGAACACGGCGTGACGGGCTTCCTGCACCCCGTCGGCGAGCTCGACGCGATGGAACGAAGTCTGCGTGTGCTGCTCGACGACGCGACCACGCACCAACGCATGGCCACCTCGGCGCGCGAGGCCGCGCTCACTCGCTTTCGTCTCGAGCCGATCGTCGATCGGTACGAGGCGCTCTACGCACGTGTCGTGAAGGAACGGAAATGACGGGACTGATGATGTCGTTGTTGCTGGCGGCTCCTGGAGCGGGGCGTGATGGCGCGCAGTTGTTGAACGACGTGCGCAAGCTGAACGTGCTGGGCACGGTGCTGTACGTCGCCGCGCACCCCGATGACGAGAACACGCGACTGCTGGCGACGATCGCGAACGAGAAGAAGTATCGCGCCGCGTATCTCTCGTTCACGCGAGGCGAGGGCGGTCAGAACCTGATCGGCGCGGAGATCGGCCCGCTCCTCGGCGTGATTCGCACGCAGGAGTTGCTCGCGGCGCGTCGCGTCGACGGCGCGGAGCAGTACTTCACGCGCGCGCGAGACTTCGGCTACTCGAAGAGCGTCGATGAGACGCTGCAGATCTCGGGATCACGATCGCGTGCTGGCCGACGCGGTCTTCATCATCCGCACGCTGCGGCCCGACGTGATCATCACGCGCTTCTCGCTCGAGGCGGGCGGCACGCACGGTCATCACACGGCCTCGGCGCGGCTGGGGCTCGAGGCGTTCAAGGCCGCGGCAGACCCGAAGTTCCACCCGGAGCAGGGGCTCGCGCCGTGGCAGGCGAAGCGCATCGTGTGGAACGCCTGGTCGCCGGAAGGCAACGTGAAGCTCCCGACGGGCACGGTGTTCTGGGACTCGAGCCTCTACAGCCCGTTGCTCGGCTCTTCGTACGGCGAGCTCGCCGCGTTGAGTCGCAGCATGCACAAGAGCCAGGGCTTCGGAGCCGCTCCGCTGCACGACGGCAACGTCGAGAACTTCGCGCCGCTCGACGGTGAGCCCGCGAAGACGTCGATCTTCGATGGCGTCGATGCGACGTGGGGGCGTGTGCCGGGCGCTGAGAAGGTGGGCGTGCTGCTGACCAAGGCCGCGAACGAGTTCAACGTCGATGCGCCCGCGGCTTCGCTGCCGGTGTTGCTGTCGGCGCTCGACGAGCTGCGCAAGGTGCAGGCGAACCCGTGGAGAGATCAGAAGCTCGCCGAGCTGACCGAGGTGGTCGCCAACTGCGCGGGGCTGTTCGTCGAAGCGAGCGGTGCGACGTCGAGCGTGGTGCCGGGCGGCAAGTTGAAGCTCAACGTGTTCGTGCTCAATCGCTCGAGCGCGGCCTTGAAGCTCGACGAAGTGAAGGTGCTGAGCGCTACTTCTTCGAGCTCGAACGCCGTCGCGCTCGAACGCGGCAAGGCGCAGAAGTTCGAGCTGCTGGTCGACGTGCCTGAGAACGCCGAGCTCTCGACTCCGTATTTCCTCGAGCAGACGCCGGCGAAGGGCTCGTGGACGATCGCCGACTCGCGTCCCATCGGCGCTCCGGAGCTCCCTTCGCCGTTCACGGTGGAGTACCGCTTCAGCGTCGGCACGCAGTGGTTCACGGTGCGGCGCGCGGCGTACTTCAAGTGGACTGATCCGACCGTTGGTGAGCGGTATCGGCCGATCGAAGTGCTGCCCGCCGTCGTGGCGAAGCCGGGCGGAGACTTGCTGATGTTCACCGATGCGCAGCCCAAACCGCTCGAGGTGGTGCTGAGCGCAAACGCGTACGGACAGAAGGGCGAGGTGAAGCTCTCGTTGCCCGAAGGTGCGACCGCGGAGCCTGCGAGCGTGCCCTTCGCGCTCGAGAAGAAGGGCGACGAAGTCACGGTGCGCTTCAAGGTGAAGGGCGGGAAGACCGACGGAAGTCTGTCGGTGCTCGTCAACGGAAACCCGGCGCATTCGCTCACGCGCATCGAGTACGGGCACATTCCGTTTCAGACGGTGCTGACTCCCGCGCAGGTGCGGCTGGTGCGCGTGGAACTCAAGCGCGGGAAGACGACTCGGGTCGGCTACATCGCTGGCGCCGGCGACGACGTGCCCGCGGCGCTGCGGCAGGTCGGTTACGACGTGACGATGTTGAGTGACGCCGCGCTGCGCACCGAGCCACTCAACAAATACGACGCCATCGTGGTCGGCATCCGTGCGTACAACGTGAACGCGAAGCTGCCCGGCGTGCAGGACCGGCTGATGCAATACGTGAAGGACGGCGGCACGGTGGTTGCGCAATACAACACGAAGAATTGGCTCAGCTCGGTGCCCGCGCAGCTCGGGCCGTGGCCGTTCGAGATCTCGCAAGATCGCGTGACCGACGAAGACGCGATCGTCACTCGCGACGCGCACGCGATCTTCAAGGCGCCGAACGCGCTCACCGACGCCGACTTCACGGGCTGGGTTCAGGAACGCGGCCTCTACTTCGGCGCGAAGTGGGACTCGAAGTACGAGACGCCGATCACCATGAACGATCCCGGGGAGACGCCGAGCAAAGGCAGTCTGCTCATCGCGAAGCACGGCAAGGGCCGCTTCGTGTACACCGGTCTGTCGTTCTTCCGGCAGCTCCCGGCTGGAGTGCCCGGCGCCTATCGCCTGTTCGCGAACCTGATCGACCATGGAAGCTGAGCCGCAGCGCAACTGGCGCGTCGCCTACGCCGCGGTGATCGGCGCGCTGATCGTCGAGGTCGCGCTCCTGGCGTGGATGAGCTGGAGCTTCGGGTGAGCGCGATCGACTGGGTGGTGCTGCTCGGCACCATCGGCGTGATCGTCGCGTACGGCGTGTGGAAGACGCGCGGTGCGCAGACGGCCGCGAACTACCTGAAGGGCGGCAACGACTCGAAGTGGTGGACCATCGGGTTGTCGATCATGGCGACGCAGGCGAGCGCCATCACGTTCCTTTCGACTCCGGGGCAGGGTTTCGAAGACGGCCTCGGCTTCGTGCAGTTCTATTTCGGAGTGCCGATCGCGATGGTCTTCCTGAGCGCGACGATCGTGCCGCTGTACTACCGAACGAAGGTCACCACCGCGTACGAGTACCTCGAGCAGCGCTTCGATCTGAAGACGCGGCAGCTGACGGCGATCATCTTTCTGCTGCAGCGCGGCCTCGGCGCGGGACTGTCGATCTACGCGCCGGCGATCATCCTCTCGACGGTGCTCGGCTGGCCGCTGATGTGGACCAACGTGATCATCGGCGCAGTGGTGATCGCCTACACCGTGAGCGGCGGCACCAAGGCCGTGAGCCAGACGCAGCAGCTGCAGATGACGGTGATGCTCGGTGGCATGGCGCTGGCGTTCGCGTTCATTCTCTTCACGTTGCCGAACGGAATTTCGGCGGGCGACGCGTTTGGCGTGGCCGGCGTGCTGGGGAAGATGAAGGCCGTCGACTTCACTCCGCGACTCGAGACTCGCTACACGTTCTGGTCGGGCATCACCGGCGGCACGTTCGTCGCGCTCGCGTACTTCGGCACCGATCAGTCGCAGGTGCAGCGCTACCTCTCTGGTGAGTCGCTGGAGCAGAGCCGGCTGGGGCTGCTCTTCAACGCGCTCATCAAGGTGCCGATGCAGTTGATGATTCTGCTGGTCGGCGTGCTGGTGTTCGTCTTCTTCCAGTTCAACGCGCCGCCGGTGTTCTGGAACAAGCCCGAGCTGGAGCATGTGCGGCAGTCGAATCGCGCCGGCGAGCTGAAGGTGCTCGAGGACAAGCACGCGCAGCTCTTCACGCAGAAACGCGCGCTGATCGATGAGTGGCTCGCGAAGCGTGACGACGCGACCGTGGCTCAGCTTCGCGCGGTCGAGAAAGACGCGAAGGTCGTTCGCGAGGACACGCGCAAGCTGGTGAAGGAAGTGAACCCGCGCGCCAACGTTAAGGACGGCGACTACGTGTTCCTCACCTTCGTGATGACGCGCTTCCCCGCGGGGCTGATCGGGTTGCTGCTGGCGGTGATTCTGTGCGCCGCGATGTCGGCCACGGCGAGCGCGCTCAACGCGCTCGGCACGACGACGGTGGTCGATTTCTATCGGCGCAGCTGGCGGCCGAAGACGACGGACGAGCAGGGCGTGCGCGCGGGGAAGTGGTTCACCGTGATGTGGGGCGTGCTCGCGGTGGCGTTCGCGATCTTCGCGTCGCAGATCGACAACCTGATTCAGGCGGTGAACATCCTCGGGTCGATCTTCTACGGGCCGATGCTCGGCGTGTTCCTGGTGGGGTTCTTCTACAAGGCAGCGCGCGGGACGCCGGTGTTCATCGCGACGTTGATCGCGCAGGCGATCGTGATCGTCACCTGGCTCGCGAGTGACATCGGCTTCCTCTGGTACAACGTGATCGGCTGCGCGGGAGTCGCGGTGTTCACGCTCCTTCTCCAGCGCATCCCGAGAGTGAGAGGCCCGGGGTGAAGGTGGCCGCAGTACGCTCGGCCTCCTCAATGCGAACCCTCGGAGTAGTTCTCGTCCTGGCCCTGTCCGGCTGCAGGCAGCACCACGATGAGTTGAAAGCGACTTTGGCGATCCTCGACGCTCAGCTCGCAGACCAGCAGGCTCGGGCCGACAACTTGAACGAGTTTCGCAAGGAGCTCGATCAGCTCGAAGCGCAAGTCGCGGAAGGTTTGATCGCCGTTCCCGAGGCCGAAGCCGAGGTGAAGGCACTGCGAGCGAAGGCCGCGCCGAGTGTTCCGATCAAGGCCGCCTTCCCGACGCTGCCGCCGGAGGGTTCGTTCGAGGGCGCGGAAGGTCAGCGACTGCGACGCACCATCGCTGACACCGAGGCGCGCATCGCGCAGCTCGACAAGGTGCTCGGTGAGTTGCGAACTCTCGACTCGAGGCGCGAACTCCTGAAACAGGAACTGCAGCTCATCGAAGCGAAGCGGGGCGCTGCGAAGTGAAGCAGCGCGCGTGGCTCGGGCTCTTGTTGGCCTTCTGCGCCTGCAACGCGAACAGGGAGGCGCTCGAGACGCGGTTCGCCGCCGTGAAGACCCGTCTCGACGATGCGGCGCAGAAGGCGAAACGCACGGAGACGGCGCTCGAAGACGTGCGCCGGCTCACGGAGGAAGTCTCTCGTGGCGTGCAGGAAGTTCCGGGCGCGGCGGAGCAGATCGAAGCGGACACTCCGGTGCCGATTCGCGTGCAGGCTCCGTTGCCGCCGCTGCCGCCGCAAGGCCGATTCGAGAGCGTCGAGGTCGCACGGCTTCGGGCAGAGCTTGCGCGTGCGGAGGTCATGCTCGCGGAGCTCGAGAGGATGGGCGCTGAGGTCGATGCGCTCGAGCACAAGCGTGACCGGCTCGTGCGTGCGCTCGATGTGATCGAGGAGCTGCGGTGAGTTCGGTCAACCCCGCGGGGGATGCTTAGCCGCGGGCTCGCAAGGCACTGACGATCATGCGCGACGCGGGTGATCGGTTGAGCGTGTAGAAGTGAATTCCCGGAACTCCGCGCGAGAGCAATTCGGAGCACTGCAGCGTGGCGTGCGCGACACCGAGCTGCATCACTGCCTGCGGGTCGTCCTTCACCTTCTCGAGCTCCAACTGCAGCCGCATGGGCACCGTCGCGCCGCACATGCGCACGAAGCGATGCACCTGCTCGTAGTTGGTGATCGGCATGATCCCGGGAACGATCGGCCCGTTGATGCCGATGCGCCGCGCTCGCTCGACGAAGTCGAAATAGAACGCGTTGTCGAAGAACAGCTGGCTGATGACGAAGTCTGCTCCGGCATCGACCTTGGTCTTCAGGTTCTTGAGATCCTGTTCCTTCGACGCCTCGAGGTGGCCTTCGGGGTAGCCGGCCACTCCGATCGAGAAGCCGAGGTCGCGCTCGCGCACGTAGTCGACGAGCTCATTCGCGTACCCGAAGCCGCCTTCGACTTTCTGAAACGCCGCCGCGCCCTTCGGAGGATCTCCGCGCAGCGCGAGCACGTTCTCGATCTTCGCCGCCGCCAGTCGCTCGAGCACCGCGCCGATCTCCGCGCGCGTGTGACCCGTGCACGTGAGGTGCGCCATCGCCTCGATACCGGTGCGTTCCTTGATGTGGGTGACGAGCTCGATGGTGCGATCGCGTGTGCTGCCGCCCGCTCCGTACGTCACCGACACGAAACCCGGGTCGAGTGAGCGCAGATCTTCGAGCGTTTCCCACAACTGCTTTTCACCCTCGGGCGTCTTCGGCGGGAAGAACTCGAACGAGAAGCACGGCTTCGACGGGTTGAGACGCGTCCTGATCTTCACGGCGTCCTCTTCTCACGTTGAAGAATCTGCGTCACTCGGTATACGGCTGGCCATGCCTCGCCAGACGCCCTTGAACGCCGCACACCGGAAGCTCGGTGGTCGCATGGTCGACTTCGCCGGTTGGGACATGCCGGTGCAGTACTCGGGGCTGATTCAGGAACACGAGCTGGTGCGCACCAACGTCGGCCTCTTCGACGTGAGCCACATGGGCGAGATCGAGTTCAAGGGCCCGGGCGCGCTCGAAGAAGCGAACCGGCTGATCACCAACGATCTGGCGAAGGCCACCGACGGTCAGGCGGTCTACGCGGGCCTGCTCAACGAGCGCGGCACGTTCGTCGACGACGTGGTGGCCTACCGCTTCTCGCCGGAACACATCTTCATCTGCGTCAACGCGTCGAACGCCGACAAAGACTTCGCGTGGATGAGCGAGAACGCGAAGAAGGTGAAGCCGGTCAATCGCAGCAACGACTACGCGCAGATCGCGGTGCAGGGCCCGAAAGCGTTCGCGCTGGTGCAGAAGCTCGCCAACAAGCCGCTCGACGGCGTCGGCACCTACCGCTTCACGATGGGCGAAGTGGCCGGCGTGGGCTGCATCATCTCGCGCACCGGCTACACCGGCGAAGACGGCTTCGAGCTGTATTGCGAGCCTTCGAAGGCCGAGAAACTCTGGTTCGCGCTGATCGACGGCGGAGCAGGCCCTGCGGGCCTCGGCGCTCGTGACTCGCTGCGCACCGAGATGAAGTACGCGCTGTACGGCAACGACATCGACGATCAGCACACGCCGCTCGAAGCGGGCCTCGGGTGGATCGTGAAGTGGGACAAGGGCGACTTCATCGGCAAGTCGGTGCTCGAGGCGCAGAAGGCCGCGGGCGTGCCTCGCAAGCTCGTCGGCTTCGAGCTCACCGAGGCCGGCATTCCGCGCGCGCACTACCCGATCCTCAAAGACGGTCAGAAGGTCGGAGAGGTCACCAGCGGCACGATGGGCCCGTCGGTGAAGAAGGCCGTCGGCATCGGCTACGTGCCGACCGCGCTCGCCGCTGAAGGTTCCACGTTCCACGTCGACATTCGCAACCGTCCCGTCGCGGCGAAAGTCGTGAAGACTCCGTTCTACAAGAAGGGCTGATCGAGGATCACATGAGCAACTACCCGAGCGATCTGAAGTACACGAAGGACCACGAGTGGGCGAAGAAGTCCGGCGGCAACATCGTCGTCGGCGTCACCTGGCACGCGCAGGACGCGTTGGGCGCGGTGGTCTACGTCGAGCTCCCGAAGATCGGCGCGACCGTGAAGGCGCACGACTCGTTCGGCGTGATCGAGAGCACCAAGGCGGTGTCTGAATTGTTCGCTCCGGTGAGCGGCAAGGTCGCGAAGGTGAACGACGCGGTGACCGGCAACCCGGGCTCGGTGAACGATGACCCGTACGCCGCGTGGTTGATCGAGCTCGAGCCCACGGGCACGGAGTTCGATTCGCTCCTCGACCAGGCGACGTACGTGAAGTCGCTCGAGGCCGCGAAGTAAGTGCGCCGCGCGCTCTACGCCGGGTCCTTCGACCCGCCGACCAATGGCCACCTGTGGGTCGTGGAGCAGGGCGCGCAGTTGTTCGACGAGCTCGTGGTGGTGATCGGTCAGAACCCCTCGAAGAAGGGGAACTGGCCCACCGACGAGCGCGTCGCGATTCTTCAGGAGTGCGTGAAGCACCTGCCGAACGTCACGGTGAAGCGCTTCGACGGGCGCTACCTGGTGCGCGTCGCGGCGTCGCTCGGCGCGAAGTACCTGCTCCGCGGCGTGCGCAACGCCACCGACTTTCAGTACGAGCAGATGATTCGCAACGTGAACAAGGATCTCGAGCCGTCGGTCGAGACCGTCTTCGTGCTGACGCCGCGTGAGTACGCCGAGATCTCGTCGTCCACCGTGCGCGGCATGGTCGGCTTCGAGGGCTGGCAAGACGTGGTGAAGGGCTACGTGCCCGCGCCGGTCTACGCGCGCATGTTGAAGCCGTGATCATCGGCATCACCGGCTGCGTCGGAGCGGGCAAGTCGACGCTCGCCAACGCGCTCGGCTTTCCCGTGCTCGACGTCGACGAAGTCGGAGCGATCAGCGCGCGCGCGATCGGCGTTCATCCGGCGATGGCGCTGGCGCGCATCGTTCAGGGTGATCGCGCGCTCGAGGCGCAGCTCGCGACGATGGTGAAGGCGGCGATCGACGCGTGGCTGCAGACCGTCGCGCGCCCGTGCGTGATCGACTCGGCGCTGCTGTTCGAACAGGGCCTCGACGCGTCATGCACGTTGACGGTGTGCGTGACGTGTCCGGTCGAGGTGCGGCGGGCGAGGGTGGTGCAGCGGCGCACGGCGAGCGCGCAGTTGTTCGATCAGATCGAAGCCGCGCAGTGGCCGGAAGCGCAGAAGGCGGCCGGCGCGCAGATCGTGATCTCCACGGAAGGCACGGTCGAAGAAGCCGTCTTGAAGACTCAGTCGGCGGTCTTCACCGCCAGCCAGCGCTGACCGACCCACAGGTGCAGACCCATCGCGAGCGCGCCGTTGATCGCCAGCGCCCAGCGGATGCCGAGCCACGTGGCGATCGCTCCGGTGACGAGCGCGCCGATCGACAACCCGCCGCGCATCGAGAGCATGAAGAGACTCGCGGCCTGGCCGCGACGCGCGCCTGATTCGAGCTGCAGCACCGAGTTCGCCTGCGTGTTCGAGAAACTCATCGCCACGCCGGCGCCGGCCATCACCACCGGCACCAGCCAGACCGACGGCGTCGCTCCCGCGGCCAGCACCAGGAGGCCGTAGATCACTCCCGCGCGTGAGCTGAGCGCTCGACGATCGTAGCGACCCTCGATGGTGAGCAGGGCGATCGCTCCGAGCACGCCGCCCACGCCGAACCCGCCGAGCGCAGCGCTGAAGAATTCCGGGCCGGCTTTGAAGCCTTCCTTCACCAGCACCGGGCAGAAGGTGACGATCGGAGAACAGAAGAGGCCCGTGACCAGCGCGGTCTGAAGACAGCCGCGGAGCATCGGCTGCGCGATGATCTCCTTCACTCCGGTCAGCAGCGGCGTGCGCGCGGTCTCGGGAGGCGGCGTGAACTTCGGCAACACCAGCCACGCCACCAGCACGAACGGCACGTACGAGAGCGCGCTGACCGAGAAACACGCCGCGGCTCCGGCGCCGGTGAGCAGCACGCCCGCGATCGCCGGGCCGATGATGCGCGACACGTTGAACTGCATCGACTTGAGCGCGATGCCCGCACCGATCTGATTCCGCTCGACGATCGACGGCACGATCGAGCTGAACGATGGCATCGACAGCGCATCGGTGACGCCGATCACCAGCGAGCAACCGATGATCACGAACGGGTTCACGTGATCGAAGAGCAGCAGCACGACCAACAGCACCGGGCACAGAGCCTGAATCGATTGGCAGATGAAGATCACCCGGCGGCGATCGGCGCGATCGGCGAGCGCTCCACCGAGCAGCGTCAGCCCCCACATCGGAGCGTCCATCGCGAAGGCATCGAGCCCCAGCATGAACGACGAGTTGGTGAGGCTGAGCATCAGCCACGGCTGCGCGACCTGCTGCACCCAGGTGCCGAGGTTGGCGAGGAAGCTCGAGACCCAGAACGTTCCGTACCGCGGCTCCTTCAACAGACTGAGCGACTGACGAAACGCCACGCCGCAGGCTTACTACCAAGCTCAGGTGAGGCGATCTCCGCGTCGACTCCACCGGCATGAAACCGCTGCGCCCATGGACTCGACGCGGCATCACCTCACCTGAGCTTCGGGGCGACCCGTCTGCTACGTGAGCGCCCGTGACTGACGTCAGCACCGGCAACATCGTCGGCATCGCCTCGAGAAAGGCCGCGACCGCGGTGCTCAAGGCGCACGTCGAGGTGATCAAAGGCACTCCGATGCGGCGCGCGATCAGCGAAGCGCTCGCGGGCGGCGGCAACCTGGGCGGCAAGGAACGGCGCTTCATCGCCTTCGCCACGCGCGAGCTGTCGAGACACCTGCGCCGGCTGAACTTGAGCGCCACGACGCGCGAGCACCCGATGTCGAAGCTCCACCTGCCCGAAGATCAGGCGATCTTCCGCTACGTGTTGTGGCGCAAGGAGATCTGCGGCGCGGGCGTCGACAAGATCATGACCGAGGTGCAGCTGCCCGGGCCGATTCGCCCGCGCGGAATTCCCGATCAGCTGCTGCGCGGCGAGCTCGAGAAGACGGTGCAGCTCGACTTCGGAGCGACGCCGCTCGAGCGCGCAGCGAACGAGCACTCGTTCCCCACCTGGCTCGCCGAGAAGATCGCCGAGGTCGCGCCGCCTGCCGAGCTGACCGAGGTATTCGCCGCGCTCAACCGCGAGCCGACGATCACCATGCGCGTTCGACCGGTCGGCACGCGCGACGAGGTGCTCTCGAAGCTGCTCGAAGCGAAGCTCGCCGTCGAAGCGTGCGCGGAATTGCACGACGCGATTCGCGTGACCGACGAGAGCCGCGCGATCTTCGAGAGCCGGTGGATGAAGGAAGGCCGGCTGCAGGTGATGGATCTCGGCAGCCAATTGCTCGCGCAGTTCTGCGAAGCGAAACCGGGCATGACGGTCGTCGACTACTGCGCCGGAGCGGGCGGCAAGACGATCGTCCTCGCCGACGCGGTCACCAACACCGGCCGCGTCTACGCGTGGGATCTCAGCGAGAAGCGCCTCAAGGAAGCGCGCTCGCGCGTGGGTGAGCTGAAGCTGCGCCACGTGAGCTTCCCGTCGCCGCCGCGAATCGATCTGGCGGACCTGGTGTTGATCGACGCTCCATGCAGCGGAACGGGCACGCTCGGTCGCGAGCCCGATCAGAAGTGGAAGCTCAACCCGAAGCAGATCGCCGAGCTCACCGCGACGCAGCTGGGCATCTTGAAGGACGTGGCGAAGCGCCTGAAGAGCGGGGCGACCATCATCTACGGCACGTGCTCGGTGCTGCGCGACGAGAACGAAGACGTGGTGCACCGCTTCCTCGAGACGCACCCCGAGTTCTCCGCCGGGCCGACCTTGCGCGTCTGGCCGCATCGCCTCGAAGGCGGAGGATTCTTCGGTGCGCGACTGACCCGCGGCTGAGGTACCATCGCGCGCATGCCCGAGAGATTCGCTCCTCCGCAGCCGCAGCAGAACGAAGCCGTTCGCCAGATTCAGGAAGCGTGGAACGAGGCGCAGGCGCAGCTGCAGTTGCTCCGTCAGCAGGTCGAGCACGCCACCGCGATGGCGCAGGCGAAGGTCGGGTCGAACATGCTCGAGCGCGATCTCGATCGCGCGTACCGCGATCTCGGTGAAGCGGTGTGGGCCGAGGTCAGCAAGGGCAAGCTGCAGCTGCCTTCCAACCTCTCGACCGTCCGCAAACTCCTCGAGGGCGTCACCCAGAAAATCCGCGTGCAGAACGCGTCGATCAACGACCTCCTCGCCGAAGGAGCAGAGGTCGCGAAACGCCTTCAGGAAAAGATGTCGGCGGCGTCAAAAGGTGTGGCTGGCGCTAAAAAAACGAGATAACTCGCGCGCCGCGTGACCTCGCCAGTCACGTTCAGAGCCGCAAACATCAACGAATACGGGGCTATAGCTCAGCTGGGAGAGCGCCTGAATGGCATTCAGGAGGTCAGCGGTTCGATCCCGCTTAGCTCCACACGATGAAGCCCGCCTCCGCGCGGGCTTTTTCGTTTCTGCAGATCCACCCGTCTGCGTTGCGGACAAAGAACCTCACATGCGTGAACTCCTCGCGGCGGTGATGGCGCTGGTGTTGTTCGGCTGTGGGCCTGAAGAGAGCAGCACCGACGATCGCGTGCTCAAGGTGAGCTGGGCGTTCTCGTCGGGCGACTGCACCAGCAACTCGATCGACAAGGTGAAGGTCTCGTGGGGAGCCGACGGCATGGCGCTCACCGACGTCGAGTTCGCCTGCAGCGCCGGCAGCGGAACGCTCGGTCAGACCGCGGCGACCGGCGGCACGTACTCGATCATCATGAACGGCCTCGACACCGGCGGAGTGGTGCGCTTCTCGACCTCGTCGAGCCTCACGGTCGGCGCTCGCGGCACGTTCGGCGTTCCCGTCGACATGACCTTGCGGCCCAAGCCGTCGAACATCACCGTGACCTGGCACTTCAGCAACGGCAGCGGCTGCCCCGCGCAGGTGCAGCTGCCGTACGCCATCGGCATCTACAACCCGCCGGCGATGGGCACGGGCCTGGGCACCAAGGTGAAGGACACGCAGGAAGGCTGCGCGACGAAGACGGCGACCCTCACCGACATCGCGCCGGGCACGTACATCGTCGATCTCGATTCGCGTGCGCAGCAGCCGATGATTCATGCGCGCAAGAACATCACGGTCGTGGCGGGCGAAAACCAGACCGTCGATCTGCCTCTGTAGAAACACGACGGCCCGCGAGATCGAGACGATCGCGCGGGCCGCGGTGCTTCCCGAAACTGAAACCGATTACTGCTTCGGCTGCGGAGGCGGCACGCCGAGGTTCGGAATGCCGGGCGGAGGCGCCATCGCCGCCGGGTCCTTGATCGCCAGCAGCTCGACCTCGAACACCAGCGTCGAGCCACCGGGAATGTTCGCACCCGCGCCGCGATCGCCGTACGCGATGTCCGACGGGCAGATCAGCTTGCTCTTGCCGCCGACCTTCATCATCGCCACGCCCTCGGTCCAGCACTTGATCACGCCGTTGAGCGGGAACTCGGTGGGCTGGCCGCGCTTGTACGACGAGTCGAACTCGGTGCCGTCGATGAGCGTGCCCTTGTAGTGCACGCTGACCGTGTCGGTGGCCGACGGCGACTTGCCGGTGCCCGCCTGGGTCTCGACGTAGATGAGGCCCGACGCCGTCTTCTTCGCGCCCTTTTCCTTGGCGGCCTTGGCGGCGAACTCGGTGCCCTTCTTCTTCTCGGCCTCGGCCTTCGCGGCCTGCTTCTCGTTGAGGAGCTGCTCCACCTTCGGACCGAACTCGTCCATCTTGTAGAGGAGGTCCTTGCCGGCCGCGGCGTCCTTCATGCCCTTCACCACCTCGGCGAGATCGGCTTCGCTGAACTCAGCGGCCTTCACCGGGGTGCGCTCGGCGATCAGCGCGCCGAACGCGTAGAGCGCCTTCTGCTTTTCCTCAGCCGTCAGCGGCGGAGGAGGCGGAGGCGTGGGCAGCGGGTTGGTGGGGTTCAACGCCGGGTTCACCGGGTTGACCGTGTTGACCGCCACGGGCGCGCCGGCGTCGGCCTTGTTGTCAGCCGGGCACGCAGTGAGCACGAGCGCAGCGCTGACGAGGATGAAACGAATCGAGTTCTTCATGGTCGTTTGGATCTCTTGGAAAGAAGTCGAAGGGGTCACTTGCCGACGATGCCGATGAGCTCGACCTCGAAGTTGAGGACCGCGTTGCCCGGGATCGAACCACCCGCGCCGCGCTCGCCGTAGGCGATGTCGGACGGGCACACGAGCTTGGCCTTGCCGCCGACCTTCATCATCGCGACGCCCTCGGTCCAGCACTTGATGACGCCACCGAGCGGGAACTCCGCCGGCGTGCCGCGCTTGTACGAGGAGTCGAACTCCGTGCCGTTGATGAGCGTGCCCTTGTAGTGCACCTTCACCGTGTCGGCGGCGGTGGGCTGCGCGCCCGTGCCGGCCTGGGTCTCGAAGTAGATGAGGCCCGACGCGGTCTTCTTCGCGCCCGGAGCAGCGGCCTGCTCCTCGAGGTACTTGAGGCCCTTGGCCTTCTCCTTCTCACCGCGCTCCTTCTGACGCTCACGCAGGAACTGGTCGACCTTGGGCATCGCCTCTTGCGGCTGCACCTTGAGCGGCTTGTTGAGCGTGGCGTCCATGAAGCCCGCCATCACCTCGTTGAGCTCGCCCTCGTCGAGACCGGCCTGCGCGAGCGGAGTGCGCTGCGCGACGAGCGCGCCGAGCGCGTAGAGCACCTTGGGGCGCTCTTCGGCGGTGATGGGCGCGGGCTTCGCAGGAGCAGCGGCGACGGGCGCGTCGGCCGGCTTCTTGTCACCCGGCGGGTTGGCGAACGCCGCCAGCGCACCGGTCACGAGCAAACACAGAATGGTCAGCTTCTTCACGTGGTGTCTTTCGGTTGGTGTTGCGTGGTTCAGCTCTTGAAGACGTTCATCACGTCTTTCAGAAGTTTGATCGACTCGTCGCGCGGGCGCTGGAACGCGTTGCGGCCCATGATCGAGCCGAAGCCGCCGCCGTCCTTGATGCCCTTGATCTCTTCGAGCAGCGCCGACGTTTCCTTCGCCTCGCCGCCGCTGAAGATCACGATGCGCTTGCCGTTGAACGCGCTCTGCACGACGTGCTTCACGCGGTCCGACATGGTCTTGGTGGGAATCGAGTACTTCTCGAAGACCTTCTTCGCTTCGGCCTGCTCGATGAAGTCCTTCGGCGGCTTCACCTTGATCACGTGCGCGCCGAGCTGCGCGGAGATCTGCGCCGCGTAGGCCACCACGTCGATCGCGGTCTCGCCGTCCTTCGACATGTTGCCGCGCGGGTACGCCCACAGCACCGTCGGCAGACCGTACGACTTCGCCTCGGCGATCATGTCGCGCAGGTCCTGGTACTGCTGATTGCGCTCCGAGCTGCCGGGATAAATCGTGTAGCCGATCGCCGAGCAGCCGAGGCGCACCGCGTCCTTCACCGACGAGGTGAGCGCCGACATCGGCTCGACCTTCGCCAGCGTGTCGGAGTTGTTCACCTTCAAGATCAGCGGGATCTCGCCGCAGAACTTGCCGGCAACCGCTTCGATGAAGCCGAGCGGAGCCGCGTACGCGTTGCAGCCCGAGTCGATGGCCAGCTGCGCGTGGTAGTCGGGGTCGTAGCCTGCGGGGTTCGGCTGGAAGCTGCGCGCCGGGCCGTGCTCGAAGCCCTGGTCGACCGGGAGAATCACCATCTTGCCGGTGCCCGCGAGCGTGCCGGTGTTCAGCATGCGCGCCAGATTCGTCAGCACGCCGGGCGAGTCAGAGGGGTACCAGCTGAGGATCTGCTTCACGCGGTCGCTGTAGGCCATGCCGCGCCGCTTACTGAATTTCGAGATCGCTCAATAGAAATTTCAGGGCGTCATTTCGGGGCGGCTTCGGGCGCCAGCGCGACCTTCAACGGGAACGTTCCGAGCGGATTTCCGCCGATGCGAACCAGCACCTGAAACTCACCCGGGTTGCGCACACCCGTCGGTTCCCAGTCGACCTGCCATTCTGCTTCTTCGGAATTCGTGAAGCGGATCTGGCCCGACGCATCCATCACCGTGTCGCCGCGTGAGTCGAGGATCGCCAGCTCGATGCTGGTGTTCTTCTTGCCCGGCGACTTGATGCGCACCACGGAGCTGAACTTCTCGGTGGTGTACGGGTTCGCCGAGGTGAGCGTCACCTGCGGGTAGGGCGCCGACACGCGCGAGCCACCCGAGGCGCGAATGAAGCTCTTGCCGTGCAGCACGCTGACCACCGAGTAGCCCTCGTCGGCCTTGGCGCCGGTGGGGCCGGTCTGCGTGGTCTCCTTGCCCTTGGCCGACTCGAGCTTCTGATCTTTGGGGATCTCGCCGAACTGCGGCAGTCCGAGATCGAGCTTGGGTGCGCTCTCTTTCTTCGAGCCCTTCAGCTTCTTGGGCTCTTCAGCGAGGGCAGCGGTCGACAGCGACAGCACGAGGACGGCGATGATCGAGCGGGTCATGTGGGCCTTGGTTGCACCATACGCAGGTCGGAGAACGTCCTTCAATTGGCGGAGATGATGGGGCATGGTGCCCGCCGCTTTGCGCCTGTTTCTCGCCCTTTTGATCGCGTTCGTCAGCGTGAGCGCGCAGGCGAAGCCGTTGACGCTCCCCGAGCTGATCGCCCGAGCGCGCGCACAGGATCATCGGGTGAAAGAAGCGCAGGCGCAGCTGCGTTTCTTCCGCTCGAAGTACGACGAAGCGCGCTGGGCGTGGTTCCCCAAGCTCGACTCGTATTTCCTCGTGGCGGGGCCGACTCCGGAAGCGCGCAACGACGGGCTCGGTGGTCCTCCGACGACCGCGGCGACCAAGATGTACGACCTCGATTTCGGTCAGCCGGGCGTGATGATGGGCGCCGGCGCCGACGCGGTGCTGCCGATCTACACGTTCGGAAAACTCGATGCGCTCGAGGAAGCCGGCAAGAAGGGCGTCGAGGCGGGAGAAGCGCTGACGCGGCGTGCGCAGGACGAAGCCGAGTACCAGGTCTCACAGGCGTTCTACGGCTACTCGTTGGCGCGCGCGGCGATGAGCGTGGTCGACGACACCGCGAAGCGGCTCGATGACGCCGAGAAGACGCTCATTCGTCTGCGAAACGAGAAGAGCGAGCAGGTCACGCAGATGGACATCTACAAGCTCGCGTTCTACCGGCAGCAGGCCGAGGTGCAGCGCGCGCAGGCCGAGAGCGGAGCAGGCTTTGCGCTCGCGGCGATCCGTTTGTTGGTGGCGGCTGCTCCTGACGAGCACATCGAAGTGCAGCCCGAAGAACTGGTGTTGCCCGAGGGCTCGCTCGAGCCGCTCGACGCGCTGATCATTCGGGCCGCGGAATATCGGCCCGAGCTGAAGGCCATCGCCGCCGGTCTCGCCGCGCGTGAGCAGGAAGTGAAGATCCGCGAGGCGATGTACTACCCCGACTTCGGCATCGCGGGCTTCTTCCGGTGGCGATGGACCACGAGCGCGACGCGGCAGGTGTCTCCGTTCGCGTACGACCCGTACAACGATCTCTCGGCGGGCGTCGGCCTCGTCATGCACTACCAGTGGGACTTCCCGCACAAGAGCATCCAGCTCGAACAGTCGCGCGCCGAGTACGAGAAGATGGAGCACCAGCGCGATCTGCTCGCGGCCGCCGTGAAGCTCGAGATCGAGAAGGCGTACGGCGAGACCAACCTCGCGCTGGTGAAGGCGACCAAGCAGATCGAAGCCGAGAAGCAGGCGCGCCGCTGGGCGACGTCAGCCTTCGCGGCTTTCGAGTTGGGAACGGGTGACACGCGCGAGCTCGTCGACTCGTTCACCGCGTATGCGCAGGCGAGCGCGTTGCGCGTGCAGGCGCTCTACGATCTGCAGGTCGGTTTGCGCGGGTTGACGCGTTCTGTCGGGCAGCCGGTCTCGCTCGAGACGCGCAGCGCGCCGCCGCCGAAGAACCTCAAACCTCAGTAGTCAAAGTGCGTGCAGTGCGCGCTTCGCGACATCCGTCGGCGCAAACTGAATTGACTCACGCAGGTAGCGACGCGTAGCGGCCACGTCACCGCGGCGTTGTGCAACGACTGCAAGGTTGAACGCGACCTCGGCGCGGTGAATCGCGGGCAGTTCGGTGCTGTCGTGCAAGACAGCAAGTTGCTGTTCACCCTCACGGCGTCTCGCCTCATCTGGAGAGTCGGCACGAAGCTCCGCGAGAAGCCTGCTCGCCATCCACGACGGCTGATGCGTCGATTCACAGAGCGTCGTTGCAATGTTGTCCGCCATTGCCCAATCGCTGGCGCGCGATGAGGCGACCAACGTTGGCAGCAGGAGCGTCGAAACCGTGGGGTGGGTTGCTGCGTCGGACGAAAGATCTTCGATCGCAGTCTCGTTGCGAGCGAACCGACCACAGAGAGCAGAGAACAAGAGTTGAAGTTGCGGTTCGCGTTTTGCCGCGATGCCATCGCAAGCCAGCTTAAGACTTCGTGTGTGCTCGCCGATGTGGGCCAGAGCCCAACCGATATCAGCCCTCGTACTCGGAACCTGTGCCGCGGCTTGCTCAAGCGTTCGCAGGTATCCGTTCGCTGCATCTCGTCGTCCTGACCTCTCAAGGGCGACTACCAACTCGATTGTAGCCCAGACACTCTCCGGACCAGGAGATCACGACCGAGCCGATTCCGGCGACGTCCGCTCCTTGGCTTGTCGTGGCTTGGCGGATTCGAGCCGCTTCAATCGCGTCCGGCCCTTCCGCTGGTTGGACGGCGACGCGAACGGGTCGCGTGACCCATCGGGTTGCCAGCAGGAATGACGAGCCGGCAAGGCGTCCGCCGGTTCGTGCGGGTCCTTTGCGTGCGTGTGCGAAGCGAGGTCCAAACGCCGCCTGCAAGGCTCTCGCGTCACCGTGAACACAAACGAGTACGCCAGACTCGACAAACGCCTCAATCACGTGAAGCAGTCCGACGCGAAATCGATTGCGACGAAGAAGCGACTCGATGCCGTGGATTAGCAAGATGTTGGCCCCGGTATCCTTGGCAATCCGAAAAGCAGCCCAGCCTATCGAGAACGGCCCCTCCCAGTCAGGAGCTGTGAGTGACTCTCCGTCGCCCTCAATTGTTGTCACGGGGCCGCATCTGACCGTAACGAGGCTCCGTCCTGGAATTGCGTAGAGAATGTCAAGAATGGAGGGGTCTTCGAAGTCAGAAAGAACCAATCCGCCGCGAGGAAGGACGACCGCATGCTCTTCGTCGACTGCGAAGACCACTCCTGTGTGGGCAAGTCGGGTCTCCGTCAGTCCATACACGGATGCGAGAAGATTCGGCCATACAGACGGCACACCAGAGTCGAGGCCATAGTCGTGAGGACCCGCGTGAGACATTGCATACCGACTCTTGCTCAGGGTTAGCTTACGTTGGAGCTCTCCTGTGTCGCCGTCGGCCGCAAACGTAAGCCCGACTACAACATCGACGACAAATGCAAGCCAATTGAGATTGTCCGATTGTTCCTGCACGAGCACAGGTGTCACGCCCTTGCTCTCGAGCGCCTGAACAAGGGCGAGCGTCTTTGCCCTGAGCCCTTTGTTTGTTTCACCTTCCTCAGAGGAAATGAAGGCGTCGATGATAATGGCCCCGAACTTGTGATCCGAGTCGACACTGAGGCGCCATGCGGCCTCGATTGCGTCTTCTTTGATCGGTGCCTGTGATTGGCTGCCGCTCGCTGATGCCAACGCGAGGTGCTGAACAACGATGGCGCCTGCCTTGGCTTCCGAATGCTGACTCCAGGACAGCACCTTTCCAAGCTTAAGGACCGATCCCTTGAACTTGATTTCGCTCGGGACGAACTCTGTGCCGAGGTAAAGGACTGGGGCGCCAAGCGCTTTCGCAATGCCGTGAGCGATCCCGACGGAGAGCGTAGTCTTTCCGACGCCCGGACCGCCTCGCACCAAGACTGAGGTGCTTGGGGGCGCCTCCCCGTCCCCCTTCTTCGTTAGAGGAATTCCGCGAGGCTGGAAGAGTTCGGCAAAGCCGAGAACGGGAAAGGATGTAATTCGCTTCGTCATGACAGGTGCTTCATTGTGTACCCAATTGATGAGAGCGCATCCCAGCGCATCTCGGTCGGGCTCGTCAGTCCAAACTCTCGAAGAAGGGCGGTTCGCTGTGCGTCGGGATTGGCGACTAAGCCAGTTCGGACGGGCCCCCAGAGAAGACCAGCGCCAAGGCCTTCGCTTACGAAGAATGAGTCGGCGAGCCCGGAACGGATAGTTGCGCTCTTTACTTGTTCAGCGATTGCGCGGAGGGCGCCCTCGATCGCTGCTAGGTGTTCGAAAAGCTGTGTCGGAATGCGCTTGGTTGAGAATGAAAAGGACAGCGAGCCATTCGCCAGAAAGAGTAGGCCGACCGTAATGCGATCCTGGCCTGACGGTGTAAGTATGTACTGTATTGTTCTGAACTGGGTTTCCACTAGGCCTCCGTTGTGCGAATAATCTCCGCAATTAGTTGGGCAACCTCTGCACGGCGCGTCTTGAGAAATTCCGTCGTCTGAGTGCGAAGCCCACGATTGGTTCCCTCTACCTTGTGGTCTAGGTTTGCGGGCCAATTGGCAGACAAGGCGTCGATGCTTGCATTCAGGACTGCCTCAATCGATCGGCGGAAGCTCTCGAACTTGGGTTGCTTTCCGCAGATCGCGGGTCTTGTCGGGTGACTGAGGTATGACGCAGGCGGGCGGACAGTCTTGCGAGCAACATCGTGAGCGCTTCGGCCGCGCTTGTCGAGGCCGACGAATGCGCTACCGTGATCGATTGCCACAATTCGATTGCCCCACGTCAGCGCATTTGGACGTTCAACTGTCCTGTCGTCGTGCGCGATGTACGCGTCGATCGCGTATAGGAGCTCTGCTTCTCGATGTGCTTCGGCGTCGGATTGACACCGTGAGCAATGAGTGGTCGACACGAGGTCGAAGCTATTTTCAAGATACCGACTGCAAAACGCGTAGTGGCCTGCATTTACGGCGAACAGATTGCGCAAGTATTCGCGGTCTTCTTCGGGCAGAAATCGTTCTTCAATTGAGTTAGGGAACTGCAGAAGGCCGATTTCTGGCGTCGCTAGTCCGACCCACGCGCACACCTCGGCCGCTGCCAGTTCAGCAACAACACTCATCGCGGTGCGTTCCTCGGTGGCACCCAACGAGTGCTGTGGTTTCACAACCCACCAGTTCAGAGTCCCATCACGACCGTTCAATTGACAACGAAGGGGTTTGTGGCTTCCTGCGTGCATGACGCTGTGGACGATTCCAAGTGTCAATTCCTTCGGTGGGGTGCCGGCGACGTGGAACATTCTGCGCGAAGCTAACAAGAACCTTCATTCATAGGATCTTGAGTTCGGTTTCTCGTAGTTCCGAAAGGGCGCGGCGTTGGCGACGTCCGACGAGAGGCAGCGCGCCGCCGCCGAAGAATCTCAGCCCGCGCTGATTCGCGCGTAGCGCCAGGTGGGGATGATCCGCGCTCCCGTCGCGGCGCGCAGTTCGATGCGTTCCATCTCGGCGGCGAGGCCCTCGGTGAGCTTCTTCATGCGCTCGTCGAGCACCGGCGTCGGAGTGGTAGTCAGCACGAATTCCAGCGCGCCGTCGAACGCCGGGTTGAAGCGGTGCTCTCGCGCCTGAGCCAGGCCCTGCGCGAAGAACGTCTCGAAGATCGCGAGCGGGTCGTCGCTGCCCGTCGTGAGCCGCGCGATGGCTCGACCGTTCTCGTCGTACGCGGTGATGGCCGTGAAGGGCGCGGGCGGGGCGAAAGACTCGGGCTTTTCGCCGAGCGTGACCTGGTTGATCACGCGGCCCATCTTCACGAGCTGATCGGTCGTCTCGCGCATCACGTCGCCGATCGTCCCGGTCTCTCCGGAGCCGCCGGCGGCTTCCCAGAGCGCGCGCATGCGCTCGATCAATTCGTCCTGCTGCAGGTTCGCGACCGAGTGCACCGACGTGGTGGGTGTGCCTCGCAGCCCGGCGGCGGTGTTCGTGAAGTGAATCGTCACCCAGCCGGTCATGTCTGCGCCGCCCGACAGGCCGGTGGTGAGGCGCGCGACTTCAGACCACTCCACGCGCTGCGTGAGCAGTCGCCGCCGCCACGCGACGCCGCGCTCGTCGAGACGAATGACCGAGGGGATCGAGTGCCACCCGAAGAACGCCGCGAGCGCGACGAAGACCGAGTCGATCGCCATCGCCGTCGGCTCGCGCACCAACAGCGCCAGACCGCTCAAGCCCAGAGCCAACAAACCGAAGGCGATCGTGCAAACCAGCGGCACCGGGTGCGGCGATTCGGTGAACGTCGCGGGCTTTGCGGCAGAGCGCATTGAGACGCGCAGTGTGCGTTGGTTGCCGGCCGCTCGCCAGACGATCCATCGCGGCATCACATGAATTTCCGAGCGGAATTCCTTCACGTAGCGCGCATGAACGCACTGCTCCTCGCGAGTTTCCTGGCCGCCGCTCCTGTCGTGAACACGCCCGCCGAGCCGGAGACCGCGCTCAAGGATCTCAAGTGGGAGGTCTACTGGGGGCTGCAGGGCGGCATTCGACCGGACGCGCAGATCAGCGGTGGCGGCGGCAGCTTTCTGGGCGTGAACCGGCAGATCTTTTCGTTCCTGCGCGCTGAGCTCGCTGTCGGTCTCGGCGCCTACAACGCCGCGCCCGTCGACGTGCTCACCATGATTCGTTTCGGCGTGCGGCTGGAGTGGCCCAACCTCGAGCGCTGGCACCCGTTCATCGTGGTCGACTTCGCGCACCAGCACGAGAGCGGCTGGCAGTTCATCAAGGAAGACCCGGTGCCTGCCGTCGTCGGGCTGTCGGAACATCACGTCAATCACCGCTCGGGCATCGAGACGGGCCTCGGCATCGCGTACGACTTGCGCGGGCGGAAGGGGCTGCCGATCGGCGGGCGCATCGGCGTGAAGGCGTCGGTCACGCATCTGCTCGGTACGGGTTCTCCGCGGTACGTCGAGCTCACCACCATGGTGGGTCTCATTTTCTGATTCACTGCGGTCGATGAAGCTCGAGCAACTCGCGTTGGTTCTGATCGGTGCCGCGGCATGCAGTTGCATGATCTGCACTCCGACGCCGCAGCCGAACCCGCCGACGCCGTTCGATTGGGAGCCGCAGGGCGCGGCGCTCTGGGCGTCGGGCACCTTCACCGCGACGGTCGACTCGACGATTCAGACCGCGGGCCAGGGCGGCAACCACTTGATCGTCACGACCAACATCAGCTCTGCAGGCTTGAGCACGGCGTCGGACGTTCGCATCGCGGCGTTCATCCGCAGCGGGGCGACGCTGGTCGGTTCGTCGAATCGGCTGATCACACTGACGCAGGGCGGCGGCAACGACGTGCAGCTCAACGTGCAGATCTGCCCGGGCAACACGCCAGTCGTCGGCAAGCCGCTGCTGGTCGAGGTGTGGGCGGCGCGCGACGGAGATCACCAGCTGCTGTCGAGAATCGATTCGAACGTCACTCCGTCGTGCGCGGGCAGTTCCTGCGGCGCGTGCCAGTGAATCGACTACTCTCGCGCGCGTGATTGGGCACAAATTCGGGGGCAGCAGCGTCGCCAACGCGGAGCGCATTTCGCGGGTGATCGACATCCTGCTCGGGCGCAAAGAAGAGCAGGTGGTGGTGATCTCGGCGATGCAGGGCGTGACCGACGCGCTCATCGCGCTCGTGAAACAGGCCGCTACGCGCGACGGCGGGTGGAAGTCGTCGCTCGAAGCACTCGAGAAGCGGCACGTCGAAACCGCGCAGACGTTGCTGGGCGCTTCCGCCGCGCCGGTGCTCGAAAAATTCCGCACCGAGTTCGCGTCGTTGCGCGATCTGCTGCACGCGCAGTCGCTGGTCGGCGCGGTCTCGAACGATCTCCTCGATCTCGTCAGCGGCCTCGGAGAGGTGTGGTCGTCGACGATGGTCGATGCCGGCATCCGCGCGCGCGGCGCGACCTCTCGCTGGCTCGACGCGCGTGAAGTGCTGGTCGTCGAGAAGAGTGACCTGGGCGCGATGGTGCAGTGGGACGTGTCGCAGCAGAAGCTGGGTCGCGAGCTGACGGCGCGCACCATCGTCACCGGCTTCGTGGCGCGTACGCGCGACGGCCGCATCACCACGCTCGGTCGCAACGGTTCCGACTATTCGGGAGCGATCTTCGCGGCGCTCTTCGGCGCGTCCGAGTTGCACATCTGGAGCGACGTCGACGGCGTGCTCTCGGCAGACCCGCGGCTGGTTCCTGAAGCGGTGCTGATCGAGAAGCTCTCGTACGACGAGGCGTGCGAGCTGGCGTACTTCGGCGCGAAGGTGATTCACCCACAGACGATGGCTCCGGCGTTCGAGCGTGGGATTCCGATCATCGCGCGCTCGACGTTCAACCCCACGCACCCGGGCACGCGCATCTCGAACGAGCAGGATCATTCGACGCCGGTGAAGGGCGTCACCACGTTCACGGGCCTCGCGATTCTGAACATCGAAGGCGCCGGCATGATCGGCGTGCCGGGCACCGCGGAGCGCGCGTTCGAGGCGCTCAAGCAGCACGGCGTCTCGGTGGTGATGATCTCGCAAGGGTCTTCCGAGCATTCGATCTGCTGCGTGATCCGCGAAACCGACGGCGATGCGGCTCGCAAGGCGGTGCTGGAGTCGTTCACGCGCGAGCTGGCGTCGAAACAGCTGACCGACGTGACGGTGACGCGCGGCATCGCGGCACTCGCGATCGTCGGTGACGGCATGGCGGGCACTCCGGGTGTCGCGGCGCGCATGTTCAGCGCGCTCGGTCGCGCCGGAGTCAACGTGCGCATGATCGCGCAGGGCTCGAGCGAGCGGAACATCTCGGTGGCGATCGACGCAGCCGACGCGAAGCGTGCGTTGAGAGCCGTGCATTCGGGCTTCTATCTCTCGGCGCAGACGCTCTCGATCGGCGTGATCGGCCCGGGCAACGTGGGCCGCGCGTTCTTGCAGCAACTGCGAGAGACGCGAGAACGGCTGCTCAAGTCGAACAACGTCGATCTCCGCGTGCGCGCGATCGCCAGCAGCAAGCGCATGGTGCTCGACGATGCGATGTGCGCGACCGATGCGCCGCTCGGCTTTCGCACCGAATACGTGAACGAACGCGCGAACGACGACACCGGTTCGTTCTACGTCGGCAGCGTCTTGCCGCAGCGCTACTCGCGGGTCGGCGCGGTCGAACGCATGACGCTGCGTCTCGACGGTCAGGCACGCGCCGTGACCTACATCGACGGCTCGACTGCGAAGGGCTGGCGGTTGATGTGCCGCGGAAGCGGAGCGTTCGATGCAGGCACCGGTGCGCACGTCGGCGCGAAGGTCGAGATCGTGGTCGAGGAAGGAGAGGCGATCGATCTCGATCGCTTCACGGCGCACGTGAAGGCCGAACATCTGCCGCACGCGGTGATCGTCGACTGCAGCGCGAGTGACTCGATCGCCGAGCGGTACGCCGGTTGGCTCGAGAAGGGCATTCACGTCATCACGCCCAACAAGAACGCCGGCGCGGGCCCGTGGAAACGGTACGAGGCCATCAAGAGCAAGAGTGCGCGGTTCTTCTACGAATCGACCGTCGGCGCGGGCTTGCCGATCATCACCACGCTGCGCGACTTGATCGACACGGGCGACGACGTGCTCTCGGTCGAAGGCATCTTCTCGGGCACGCTCGCGTATCTGTTCAACAAGTTCGACGGCTCGGTCGGCTTCGGCGCGCTGGTGAAGCAGGCGAAGGAGCTCGGGTACACCGAGCCCGACCCGCGCGATGACTTGAGCGGCCTCGACGTGGCTCGCAAGCTGGTGATCCTCGCGCGCGAGAACGGCTGGAAGACCGGTCTCGAAGACATCGCGCTGGAGTCGCTGGTGCCCGAATCGCTGCGCACCCTCGAGGTCGGAGAGTTCATGGCGCGCCTGGGCGAGATGGACGCTCCGATGACCGCGAAGCTCGAGGCGGCGCGCAGAGAAAAGAAGGTGCTGCGCTACGTCGCGAAGCTGGAGCAGGGCGGCAAGGCGAGCGTCGGGTTGGTCGCGCTCCCGGCAGATCACTCGTTCGCGCACATCAAGCTGACTGACAACGTCGTGCAGTTCACGACGCGGCGCTACCACCAGAACCCGCTCGTGGTTCAGGGCCCGGGCGCGGGGCCAGAGGTCACGGCGTCGGGCGCGTTCGCTGATCTGCTGCGCGTCGCGGTCGGACTCGGAGCGAGACGGTGAAGCGCGCCACGGCATTTTCACCAGCGTCGATCGGCAACATCGCCGTCGGCTTCGACGTGCTCGGGCATTCGCTCGACGGGCCGGGCGACAAGGTCACCGTCACGCTCACCAACACCGGCGCAGTGCGAATTCTGTCGGTGAAGGGCACGGTGACTGAGCTGCCGCGAACGCCCGAAGAGAACACCGCAGGGCGCGCGCTGCTCCACCTGAAGCGCGCGTGGGATCCGAGCGTGGGGTTCGACGTCGAGATCGAGAAGGGCATCGCGTTGGGCTCGGGCATGGGTGGCTCCGCGGCTTCGGCCGTGGCCGCGGTCGTCGCCGCGAACGCGGTGGTCGATGAGCCGGTCGGGCTCGAGGCGCTCTACTTGTCTGCGATGGACGGTGAGGCCGCGGCGTCAGGCAGTGCGCACGGCGACAACGTCGGGCCGATGTTGCTCGGTGGAGTGGTGATCGCTCCGACGAAGGGCTCGGCGGTGCGCGTGAAGACGCCGCATTGGCTGCACGTGGCGCTCGTTCATCCACACTTCGTGCTCGAGACCAAGAAGGCGCGCGCTGCGCTCGCCGGTCCGTACGAGCTCCACGACTTCGTGGTGCAGAGCGAAGGCCTCGCGCTGGTGCTCGCCGGTCTCTACGCCGACGACGAATCGCTGATGCGCCGCGGGTTTCGCGATGTGCTCGTCGAGCCGCGACGCGCGGGGCTGATTCCCGGGTTCGCGAAGGTGAAGCAGGCGGCGCTCGATCACGGAGCGATCGGTGCGTCGATCGCCGGCGCCGGCCCGAGCGTGTTCGGCTGGTTCGACACGGCCGGTCAGGCCGAGAAGGCGTCGTTGGCGATGGCCGCAGCGTTCAAGGAAGCAGGGCTCGAGAGTGATCGATTGGTCAGCGTGGTGAACGGCCCGGCCGCGCGAGTGATCTCATGAAGGTGTCGAGCACGCGATCGACGACCGAGGTTTCGCTCTCGTTCGCGATCGAGTCGGGCCTCGCCGCCGATGGCGGGCTGTACATGCCGCCGAAGCTCCCGCAGCGAGAAGTGGAGGGCGGCGATCTGAAGTCGCGTGCGGCGTCGTTGCTTGCTCCGCTCTTCGCCGACGAAGGCATCGACGTTCGCAAGGCGATCGAAGACGCGTTCACCTTCGACGCGCCGACGAAGTGGCTCAAGCCCGACGCCGGCCTGCTCGAGCTGTTCCACGGGCCAACCGCGGCGTTCAAGGACTTCGGCGCGCGCTTCTTCGCCGCTTGTCTGTCGCAGCTGCGCAAGCCCGGAGCGCAACTGAAGACCATTCTCGTCGCGACCAGCGGTGACACCGGTGCCGCCGTGGCGTCGGCGTTCCACCAGCGCGACGGGTTCCGCGTCGTCATCCTCTATCCCGATGGGCGCGTGTCGCCGCGCCAGGCGCATCAGCTCGGAGCGTTCGGCGACAACGTGAAGGCGCTGCGCGTCGCGGGCAGCTTCGATGACTGCCAGCGCATGGTGAAGGAAGCGTTCGCCATGCCCGAGCTGCGCACGGCACACGCGCTCTCGTCGGCCAACAGCATCAGTCTCGGGCGCTTGCTCCCTCAGATGGCGTACTACGCGCACGCTGCGCTCTCGTGCGTCGCGGCGGGGAAGGGCAAGCCGTCGTTCGTGGTGCCCACCGGCAATCTCGGCAACGCCTTCGCGTGTCTGCTCGCGCGCGAGTACGGAGTTCCGATCGATCGCGTGAAGCTGGCGACCAACGCCAATCGCGTGCTCCCCGACTTGCTCGCGACGGGCCAGTACCAGCCGAAGAAGAGCGTGGCGACGCTCGCCAACGCGATGGATGTCGGCGCGCCGAGCAACGTGGAGCGGCTGCTCCATCGCTTCCCGCACGTCGCCGAGGTGGTGAGCGCCGACTGGGTCGACGACGAGACGATCTCCGAGACCATCAAGCGCTCGAGCGAAGTGATCTGCCCGCACACCGCGTGTGGAATGGAAGTGCTGCGACGCATGCGCTCACGCGGAGACGACGGCACGTGGATCGTCGCGGCCACTGCGCACCCGGCGAAGTTCGATTCGATCGTCGAGCCGCTGATCGGGCGGAAGGTCGACGTTCCTCCGATGCTCGCCGAGTTGCTCGCGCGGCCTTCGTCGGCCGAGCCGATCGAAGCGAACGTCAACGCGCTGGTGACGGCGATGTCGGTTTACCGCGCGTGACGTAAACACTTCTGGTGTTGCGCGCCGCATATGCGTACCGGATGAGATCCAACTCATGAGTCTTCAACGTGCCGCCTTCGTGTCGCTGTTCACCCTGATGACCGCTTGCTCTCCCGGACCGACGACGGGGACGGGCGGCGGAGGCGGCGGGACGGGCGGAGGCACCGGTGGTGGTTCAGGTCGCCGCGAGTATCCGGCGCGTCTGCACGTGCAGCTGAGCCTCAAGTACTCGACGACGGGCAACACGATCATCGAGACGCACTCGCTGGGCACGTTCAGCGGCAACTCATCAGCCTCGCGCATCAGCGGCGTGAACATGGTCTACGACTTCGAGAACAGCATCGACATGTTCTCGAACGCGTCGGTGTCGACCAAGAACTGCGCGGGCTCGGGGCCGTGTGACGAGCACAACAACGTGGTGACCGCGGTCACCGGGAGCGACTTCCAGCTCACCGTGGGGCCGACGAGCGTGAATCTCCAGACCGGCGAGCTGTTCGGGCCGTTCAAGGGCATCACGTCGGACAAGTCGGTCGGCATCAGAGCGACGGCGGGCGCGACGGCGGTCGCCTTCGACGCGGACATTCCGGCGAAGCTCGACTCGCGCTGCACGCAAGACTCGAACGTGACGAGCGACGGAGCGCTCAACCTCGATGGCGACGTCTACACCGGCTACGTGATTCGCCAGACGTACACCTGCACCGCGAACGGCACGGTCTTCACGTTCGAGAATCAGGCGCAGTTCTCGGCGCTGTAGTCAGTGCGTCGTGAAGCGAAACCGCGCGCCGCGGCGATCTTCGATCACGTCGCCGGGCAACAAGCGCGTCTCGACCGCGGGCCTTCCGTTGAGCAGCACACCTTCTTCGAGCGGAATCAGGCACCACTGCGGCGCCTGCTGACGCACGAGGAACGCCTGAATCACCGTGGAGCGCGGGACTCCCGGAGCGAGCGCGCGCAGTTGGCCCTGCACCGAGCTGCCGACCCACACTCCGGAATCGAGCGGAATGCGCCCGTTGGTCGCCGCCGGAGCGTGGAAGTCGAGCCCGTCGGGAATCGAGACCACCTCGAGCGAGGCCGTGCGCACCGGTCGCAGCAGCTCGCGAACCGAGGTCTGCAACCGAGGGAAGCGTGACGCCGCGCGATCGAAGAGCGTGGGCAACATCGACGCCGCCGGCAACGACTCGCTGAAGTAGCCGAACGACAACCGCTCGAGGCACGGCAGCTCGGGGCCCTGCACCAGCCCGCGCAGCACCGCCGCCGCGTCTTGCTGAATGCGATTGGCGCTCGGCACGACCCACGTCGAGAGATCGATGGTGAGCTCGCGCAGCCACCGCGCGACGGGGAGCGAAACCAGCCGCGCCACCAGCTCGACGTCGCTGTAGGTCGCGTCGTTGATGCAGCGCACGCGCGCGGTGTGCAGCAACCCGTGTTTCCAGATCAGCTCGAGCCGGCCTTCGCGCACCAGCGGGTCGAGGCCTTCGAGCACGCGCTCCGGTGACGCCTTGCCGAGCAGGTGTTCGCCGAGTGGATCTCCGTGCTCGAGGAGCCAGTCGGCGTACACCTCGACGCGCGCGCGATCGTCAGGGTTGGCGTCGAGCGCCTTCTCGAGCTCGGCGTGACGACGCTGCGGCGTCTCGAGGAACACCAGCAGTGCGTCGTAGAGCCACAGCGTGTCGCCGTGCACCAGCGGGTGCCGATGAATGCGTCGGCCGTTGACGAACGTGCCGCCGGTCGACGTGACGTCTTCCACCAACCAACGGCCGCCATCACTCACCAGCGCGCACTGCTTTCGGGCGACGCGCTCGGAGCGGATGTTGAGGTCAGCCCCCTGGCGCCCGACCATCAGCGCCGCTTCGCCTTCGGGCAGGGCGATCAGCTCGCCGCGAAAGGTCTCGAGCTCGATCTTTCGCAGCTGCGCTCTCACGTCACGATCTCCAGACGAAAGCGCGCCGCGCCCTGCACGTCGATCACGTCGTCGGGCAGCAAGCTGAAGAGCGAATCGATGCGGTTGTTCACGCGAACTTCCCCGCGCATGCGGCCAGCGATGAGCTGAACACGCCCATCTTGAAACGCGAAATAGCAGGGGTTGCCGTCGGCCATGAACGGGATGCCGGGCGGGCTCTCGATGAACAGCTGGTTGCGCTGCCCGCGCCGAATGCGCGTCACGCTCCCGGCGGTGAGAATGCGGCTGCCCTCGATGCCGCTGAGCATCACGCCCGGAGTGGTGTTCAGCACCCGCAGTCGAATGCCCACTGCGCGATGGTAGATGGGCGTCGCTCGCAGTCTCGGCAGCCGCAGCGCGAGCTCTTCGGTGACCGACACCGAACCCGAGGCCGGCTGTGCGACGTGGTACCCGAGCGACAACTTCTCGAGCGAGAGCGGCAGGGCGGGCAGCTCGGCGAGAAACTTCTGCGCGGCGAGAATTGCCTCGGAAATACCCAGCTGAGGAACGGACTCGAGGCGCGGAAGATCGAGCGAGATCGCGCGCACGAAGTGACCGATGCGGCTGTTGAGCAGCGTCACCACCACGTCTTGCCAGTCGGGCGACTCACGGCCCGCCGCAGTGCGGATCGTCGCGCGCCGCACGAAGCCGTACTGCCAGTCGATCTCGAGCTCTCCGGCGACGAAGTGTTCCCACAGCGAGCCGAGCCACGGCATGTGATCGAGCTTGCCGCCGGTGCGGCTCTTCACGATGCGCTCGCCGAGGGGGTCTCCGCGTTCCTGCAGCTGATCGGCGTACACCAGCCAGTTCGACTCGGCGTCGGGCGAGCGCGCGATGGCTTCGATCAGCGTTCGATCTTCCTCGGGGAGATCGGTGCGGTAGCGCAGTCGCGTCGCGCCGAACTCGATGCGCTCACCCGAATGCAGCGCGCGCGAGTGCCTGAGCTGCACGCCGTTGACGCGCGTGCCGGCCTCGCTGCCGAGGTCCTTCACCTTCCAGAACGAGCCGTCCCACGAGATCTCGCAGTGCTGCGCCGAGAGCGAGGCGTCATCGAAGACGATGGTGCACTTCGAGGAGCGGCCGAAGATCAGCGAGCCGCTCTCCGGAAGGGTGATGTCGTCGCCGGGAGGAAGTTCCCGCTCGAGCCACGCGCGCACGTGGCAAGTCTAGTTCAGCCCTGCGCTTCTTCCTTCTCGCGCTTGCGATCGCGCTCGGTGCGGTAGCGGTCGTTGAACGACAGCACGCGCTTGCGCAGACGAATGGTCTTCGGCGTGACCTCGACCAGCTCGTCCTCGGCGATCCATTCCAGCGACTTCTCGAGCGTCATCTCGCTCGGCGGAGTGAGGATCACGTTCTCGTCGCGGCCCGCGGCGCGGATGTTGGTGAGCTTCTTCTCGCGGCTGGCGTTCACGTCGAGATCGCTGGGGTGCGCGTTCTCTCCGATGATCATGCCTTCGTAGAGCGCGTCGCCCGGCTTCACGAACAGCTTGCCGCGCTCCTGAATCGAGAACAGCGCGTAGGGGATCGCGTCGCCCATGCGGTCGGCGATGATCGCGCCGTTCGCGCGACGGGGGATGTAGCCCATGTACGGCTCCCACCCGTCGAACTGCGAGCTCATGATGCCTTCACCCTTGGTGATGGTGAGGAACTCGCTGCGGAAGCCGACCAGGCCGCGCGCGGGAATGCGGTACTGCACGCGCGTGCGACCGCCGCCCAGCGACGCCATGTCGGTCATGCGGCCTTTGCGGGGCCCGAGGCGCTCGGTGACGATGCCGACCGCGGTCTCCGGGCAGTCGATGAACACGAGCTCCATCGGCTCGTGACGAACGCCGTCGATTTCCTTGATGATCGGCTCGGGGTTCGACGCGGTGAGCTCGAAGCCCTCGCGGCGCATGGTCTCGATGATGACCGCCAGCTGCAATTCGCCACGCGCGACGACGCGGAAAGCGTCGGGCGAGTCGGTGTCTTCCACGCGGATCGACACGTTCTTGTACGACTCGCGGTGCAGGCGATCGCGGATGTTGCGCGAGGTGACGTACTTGCCCTCACGGCCCGCGTACGGCCCGTTGTTCACGCGGAAGATCATCATCATGGTCGGCTCGTCGACCTTGATGCGGGGCAGGGGCTTGGGGTTCTCGACGTCGCTGACCGTGTCGCCGATGGTCAGCTGCTCGATGCCGGCGACGCACACGATCTCGCCCGGGCCTGCTTCGGCGATCTCGACGCGCTTCAGACCCGAGAAGCCGTACAGCTTCACGATCTTGCCCTGCTCGATCTTTCCCTGCTCGCGGCAGATCGAGACCGGCATGTTGGGCGCCAGACGGCCCGAGCTCATGCGGCCGATGCCGAGACGACCGACGTAGTCGTCGTAGTCGAGGTTCGCGAGCAACAGCTGCGTCGGCGTGCCCGGCTCGGGAGCCGGCGGCGGCGAGATGTGGTTGATGATCGCGTCGAACAGCGGGTTCAGCGTGGTGCCGATGTCGTCGAGGTTGGTGCCGGCCTTGCCCTCACGCGCGATGGCGTAGAGCACCGGCATCTCGAGGTCTTTCTCGTCGGCGCCGAGGTCGATGTAGAGCGAATAGACGGCGTCGAGCACGTCGCGAGCGCGCGCGTCCTTGCGGTCGATCTTGTTGATCACCAGCACGGTCTTGAGACCGAGGCCCAGCGCCTTGCCGAGAACGAAGCGCGTCTGCGGCAACGGCCCTTCAGCGGCGTCGACGAGCAGGAGCACGCCGTCGACCATGCGAAGACCGCGCTCGACCTCACCGCCGAAGTCGGCGTGGCCCGGCGTGTCGACGATGTTGATGAAGTGGTCCTTCCACCCGATGGCCGTGTTCTTGGCCATGATGGTGATGCCCTTCTCGCGCTCGAGATCGTTCGAGTCCATGACGCGCTCGGCGACATGTTCGTTGGAGCGGAAGGCGCCTCCCTGCCGGAGCATGAAGTCGACGAGGGTGGTTTTGCCGTGGTCGACGTGAGCGACGATGGCGACGTTGCGGATTTTCTCTCGGGGGAACATCGGGCGCGCGCTTTCGCAGGTTCCGCCCCCGAAGACAACGAGGTAGAGGCCCAAGGCGATGTTGGTGCCATTGAGGTCACACGCGGCGTTGAGAGAGGTCGAAACCGACATCTTCACGCTCCGCTATTTCGGGCGGTGCATGCAGTGCACCTTCTGTCACGACGGCTGCTGCCAATACGGCTGCGACGTGAACCTGAAGGAACGCGACCGCATTCTCGCGGTGAAAGACGAGCTCGCAACGTTCGTCGTCACGAAGCCCGACGAGTGGTTCACCACCGAAGAAAAAGAAGACCCCGAGTACGAGAGCGGCAAGTTCGTGCGCGCGCGGGCGAAGAATGGCCGCTGCGTGTTCGCCGCGAAGTCAGGGCGGGGCTGCGGCATTCACGCCTTCGCCGCGGCGACGGGGCGCGACTACCACTCCATCAAGCCGGTGGTGTGCTGGCTGTTCCCCGTGACGTGGGACAAAGGCGTGCTGCGGCCGAGCAGTGACGTGCACGACGATCTGATCTGTCGGGGCAGCGGGCCGACGCTCTACGAGTTCGCGCGCGATGAACTCAAGGTCGCGTTCTCGGCGGCGCTGGTCGAAGAGCTCGACTCAATTCTGGCGACGTCGACGCAGCGCGAGCAGCGCTGACGCGAGCACCAGGGGCAGCCCGCCGATCGCGGAGCACGATTCCTGAACCGTGCCTCCACCACCGCCCGTGCCTCCGCCCGTCGGCTTGCCTGCGTCGACGACACCGTTGGCAGTGACCGTCGCGGTGCGAACCGTGGCCGAACCATTCAGGCCCGCGGTGACGGTGACGGTGCCCGCTGACGTCGCGCGCTTCTGCACGTTGGCCTGGCGCGCGATGAAGTCGCTGGCACCGAGCGTGAACTGCGAGTCGGTGCCTGCTCCCGAGAAGCTGACGATCACGGTCTCGGCGCCGCGCGGTTCGGCCGTCACGTAGGCGATCACATCGGTGCCGACGCGTGAGTCGTTGACCACCACGTTGGGCGGCGTGCTGAACGGCGCCGAGATGAGATCGATCGTGCCGCCCTCGTTCATGTTGAGGCCGCACTCGCACGTCACGCCGCGCGCGATGAGCACGCTGTTGGTGCCTGGCCGCACGTCGGTGGTGACGATCACCGTCTGCCCGTCGCTCTCGATGTCGGTGGTCGGGTACGCGGAGAAGCCGGTGGCCTCGCTGGGCGCGAAGTTGAAGTACGTGCCGAGGCCGTTGCGCATGTGGAACGAGAGCAGCGGAGCGCTGGGCATACACATCAACGAGCAGCCCAGCGTGATCTCGATCTTCACGCGCGGCGTGCCCATCATGAGCCCGTCGTAGCTGCCGACGACCGTGCCGCTGATCTTCGTTTGCGCGAACGCCAGTGACGACGTCAGGGCGAGCGCGAGGAGGGTGATGCGACGCATGTGAGGTGAACCGTGATCCCGCGAGCGCGTACTGTCAAGGCGACTGAGGGGTGGGAGGAACGCTGCCATGTCACGCGTGTCGCGATTCTTCATCGAGACTTTCTGTGACTCCGAGCGGCGAACAGAAGGCACACCCGTTGCTCGGCGCCCTCGCATGACGCTCACGCTCGTCGCCGCGCTCGTCGCCACCGAAGTGCTCGCCGAACCACCGCTTCGCGAGATGACGATCGAAGGGCCGGACGCCGGCTTCGTGTTGTTCCCGATCACCAACCCCAACTCCAGCGCGGTCGAAGGCGTGACCCTGCGCTTCACCGTCGATACGCGCGGGGCGACCAGCTTCGATGGCGTGAGCGTGGTCGGCGACGACGTGTTCGAAGCCGAGGGCCAGCCGCAATCGGTTCCCACGAGCAGGTCCGTGGGGCTGGCGGTTCATTTCAAGCCGAAGCTGGAAGGCTCGTATTCGGGGCGTCTGGTGATCGACTGGGCGGGCGCGATGCGCAACGACAGCATCGTGCTGTGCGGCATTTCGTCGAGCGACCCGACCGACGGCGGGCTTTCGGCGCGGTGCCAGGCTGACCGCGCTCCGACGCGGCCCTTCAACAACCCCAACGGGGGATGTTCGACGAGCTCAGGTGCGATCGCCGTCGGGCTGGCGTTGCTGTGGCTCGCGCGCTGGCGCTTCAGCGCTTCACGCGCTCTCGCAAGAAGCGATCGATCGCCGCGTTGACGAGGCCTGGCCGCTCGAGCGGAGCGGTGTGCGTACCGCCGGGCACGTAGACGTATTCGGCGTCGGGAATGTGCTCGGCCATGCGCTGCGAGAGCCACACCGGCGTGAACTTGTCGCCCTCGCCACCGATCACCATGGTCGGCACGTCGACGTGCGGCAGGTGGTCCCACGCGGAGTGATCTTTGAGCGAGTCGAGCGTCCGCACGAAGTAGAGCGGGTGCATCTTCGCGAGGTGCTCCATGTAGGGCGCGAAGTCGTTGTGCTTCATCAGCTCGGGGTTGAGCTCGGTGCGAATGCCGAACTCGACGGCGAGCTGCGTGTTGAGCAGCCGCGAGGTCAGCGCGCGCGCCGCGTCGGGAGCACGCTCCACCAACTTCGACACGTAGGGGAACGCGACGCGCATCAGCGTGTGGTCGTGCCAGGTGTCGAGCGGCGTGCCGTACGAGCCGCAGATCAACACCAGACCCTTCACGCGCGCGCGATGCCTTCGGTGGAACTCGAGACACACCTGCACGCCCATCGAGTGACCGAAGATCACCGCCTGGTCGAGCTTCTGCGAGTCCATCAGGCGCGCGAGATCGTCGGTGATGTACTCCATGCCGATGCGCGTATCGTCTTGCGGTACGCCCGAGCGGCCGTGACCGCGGTAGTTCCAGTGGAGCACGCGGCGTTTGCTGGTCAGCGGTTCCCACAGGTAGCGCCAGATGAAGCCGTCGCAGCCGAGGCCATCGTTGAGCACGACCGGCACGCCGGTCGCTTCGCCGCGCGACTCGAACCACAGTGGAGCGCCGTCGTCGGTCGAGTGAATGCCCTGGTGAAAGTAGGTGCTCATGGCTGCGCTTCTGCCTCGTCGTCGCTGTCAGCCGCGCCCGGTCGTTCGAGCGCGTACTTCTGAATCTTGAGGATCAAGTTCGAGCGGCTGATGCCCAGCTCGCGCGCCAGCCGCGACTTGTTGCCCTTGGTGCGCGTCAGCCCCTGCGAGATCATCTCGCGTTCCAGCTGCTCCACCGCGTCGTTCATCTTGCCGACCGGTAGTTGGGCGAGGCGGGAAGCGCCGATCACGTTGGCGCCCGCCGCTCCGCTCACCGCGTCCTTGATGCGGGAGCTGAGCAACTCGCTGGGGAGGATCTCGAACTCGTTGCCGAGCACCAGCAGGCGCTCGATCTCGTTCTCGAGCTCGCGAATGTTTCCGGGCCAGTGGTACTGCTGCATGATCGCCAGCGCGTCGGGAGCCAGCGCACGTGCGCGTTGCCCGTCCTTGCGGTGCTTGCGCATGAAGTGATCGATCAGCACCGCGAGATCGTCTTTGCGATCGCGCAGCGGCGGCACCTGAATGCGGATCACGTTGATGCGGTAGTAGAGGTCCTCGCGGAACTCCGCCTTCTTCACCATCACGCCGAGGTCCTTGTGCGTCGCGGCGATGACGCGCACGTCGACCTGTTTCGCTTGCGTGCCGCCGACAGGAATGAAGGTGCCTTCTTGCAGCACGCGCAGCAGCTTGACCTGCAGCGAGGGCGACATGTCGCCGACCTCGTCGAGGAAGAACGTGCCGCCGTCGGCCACTTCGAAGAGGCCCTTCTTGTCGCGCAGCGCGCCGGTGAACGAGCCCTTGGTGTGACCGAACAGCGCGCTCTCGAGCAGGTTGTCGTTGAAGGCGCTGCAGTTCTGCACCACGAACGGTTTGTCCTTGCGCGGGCCGTTGTAGTGAATCGCGCGCGCGACGAGTTCCTTGCCCGTGCCTGATTCGCCGTTCACCAGCACCGTCGAGTCTGAATTGCAGACCTTCTCGAGAATGCGGAACACGTCGATCATCGCCTGCGACTTGCCGATGATGTTCTCGAACTTGTAGCGGTCGGAGAGTTCCGTCGAGAGCGATTGGATCGTCTCGTCTTTGCGCGCGAGCTCAGACTCGTAGTTCGCGATCTCGTTCGCTCCGAACTCGAGCAGGTCGCAGATCTTCTCGGTCTCGCGATCGTCCATCTGCGTGATGCGCTCGATGGCGCGATCGAGATCGGTGGTGCCCGGGTTGATCTCGGTGATCTTCGCCTTCAGCTGCTCGGCCTCGCGCGGGCTCACTTCCTGGCGCGCGAAGCCCTCGACGAACAACATGCCCTCGTACTCGTTCTCGACGTACAGCGGTGCGCCGACGATCGTGAAGCCGAGGTGGCACTCGTGAAACTGCGAGCGGCGCAGCTTGCGTGACGCCTTGAACTTCTCGTGCAGCACGCGCACTGACGCCGAGCAGCGGCGAAAGCCCTCTTTCGAGAAGAGCGACAGGCGGCAGAAGTCGTTCGGGGGTGGAGTGATCTGGCCCTTCGACCACTCGATCACGGTGCCGGTTTTGTCTGCGAACGTGAGCTCCGCGCGCCACCACTTCCGGAGGATGTCGCGCAGCATCACGATGGTGTGGAGGTTCTGGTAACGCTCGTAGTCCATGGTGTTGTTTCGAGAGACGACACTCTAGGCGCGCGATCGTCTTCGAACGCGACGATTCGATGGCGGAGAAGGTGGGATGGGCTCGCACCGTCAGTGCCCGATCGGCGGACAGATCGTTCAGATTTCGGTGCGCACGCCGCGCTCGAGCCACTGCACGCGATCACCGAGTTCGTGCGCGAGGATCACGCGCGCTTCGTTCGTCGGCTGGCGGAAGTGCGTCCAGCCCTCGTAGTGGAGCGGGATGATCTTCTTCGAGCCGAGCGCGTTGGCTGCCAGCACGCCTTCGGCTGCGTCGAACGTGTACTTGAACGGCCCGGAGATCGGGAAGCGCACCGAGCCCAGATGCAGGAACGAGATCGTCGGGCGAAAGCGGCGCGCGACTTCTTCGATGCCGGAGAACCACACCGTGTCGCCCGAGATGTAGAGCGGGCCGTCGAGCGACGGGTGCTCGAGCATGAAGCCGATCACGTGCCCGGCGATCGGGAGTGAACCCGGCGGCCCATGACGTGCTGGCGTCGCGGTGATCTTCAGCTCGCCGAGCGTGGTGCTCTCGAAGTCGCTCAGGCCGCGGCCGTCTTTGTGCGCGAGACGCTTCGCCCCGGGCTTGGTGGTGATCACCGTCGGAGCGGTCGCGGTGAACGCACGCCCGGCGTCGTCGAAATTGTCCGCGTGGTGATCGTGCGAGAGCAACACCACGTCGATCTTGCCGAGCTGCGCGACGGTGAGCGCCGGCGCTTCGGTGTGCGTCGAGCTGGTGCCCCAACCGAAGCCGTACTTGCGGCCCGGTGCATCGAAGACGGGGTCGGTGAGAATTCGCAGCGGGCCCACTTCGAGCAACATCGTCGCGGTGCCGATGTGCGTGGCCGCCGTCATTTCTTCACCATCGTGACGCGCAGCCACTCGAGCGTGCGCTTCATGCCTTCCTCGAAGCTGATGCGCGAGGTGAAGCCGAGATCGGCGATGGCGCTCTCGCAGCCGTACGACTGATCTCGCGACATCACGTACACCACGTGGCGGGTGAGCAGCGGTCGCGACTTCGCGCGCGTGAGTCGCCAGAGAAATTCGAAAATCGCTCCGAGGGTGAAGGCGAGCCACGACGGCATGTTCGTCGTCACGCGCGGCAGCGAGAGCCCCTCGGACACACGGTCGACGTAGTCGCGCCAGGTTTGTTTGCCCGGGTCTCGCACCGCGTAGATCTTTCCGATCGCCACTTCGCGCGTCGCCGCTTCGATCAACGCGTCGCAGAGATTGTCGACGTAGAGCAAGCCCGCGGGTGCCTTGCCGCCGTTCACCACCATCATGTCTTTCTTTGCGATCAGGTTCGCGAGCTCGAGCGCGAAGTCCTTCGAGCGCGGGCCGTAGACGGTGGCGGGTCTGATCACGACCAACGGCAATCCCGTCGCAGCGCTGACCTCACGCACCGCAAGCTCTCCGCGCAGCTTCGACGAGTTGTAGGGCAACCCGAGATCTTGCGTGGGGCCGTCGCTCGCGCACGCCACCAGCGGGTAGCCGTACACGTCGGTGGTGCTGACGTGCACGAAGCGTTTCACGCCGCTCGCTGCCGCGGCCTCCGCCATGTTCCGCGCGCCACGCACGTTGATGGCTTCGAAGTCTTCGAGCTTTCCCCAGTCGGCGCTGAGCCCGGCGACGTGAAACACGACGTCGATGCCTTCGAGCGCGCGAGGGATCGACGCCGGATCGGTGACGTCTCCGCGAACCACCTGCGCGCCTTTGGCCGCGAGCTCGGTCGCCGCTTCGGGTCGGCGAACGAGCAGTCGCACGCGATCGCCGCGCTCGAGCAGTCGTTCGGCGAGATGGCCGCCGATGAACCCCGTCGCTCCCGTGACCAACGCGTGCATCTGTGCTCGCTTCTCATGCCGCATGGGTGAGCGCAACGTGGAGCGCAGGGAAGGCTTCGAGCACGTCTGCGTGATCGAGGGGCTGATCGTCGACATTCCGACGAAGGAGTTCGAAAAGCAGCTCGGCGAAATGCTCGGCGTGCGTGTGCAATACCTCGAGACGATCGTGACGCTCCCCACGCGTACCAAACGCGGAGTCGCGCGCGATACAGGCGGCCGACACGACGTGCTCTTCGCGTACCACCGCGACGACTATTCGAGTGAGTTCAACGCCCGCCGCATGGCGCGGCAGATTCGCTGGTTCGAAGACGCGATCTCGCCGCGCAACAACCCGCGCGGGCTGATCTACCCGGAGCGCGTGCGCGAATACGTCGCAGCGCCGGTGCGCAAGCTGCTCGAGGCCGAGGCCGTTCCGAAGGTGGTGCGCCGCCGCCGGAAATGACATGAGCGCGCCGTGCGCATCGTGGCGGGTTCAGCGAAGGGCCGAACACTCGCGGCTCCGAAGTCGGACGACGTGATTCGGCCCACCGCCGATCGCGTGCGCGAGACGCTGTTCAACGTGCTCGGTCAGACCTGCGACGGGTTGGCCGTGCTCGACCTCTACGCCGGCACGGGCGCGCTCGGGCTCGAAGCGGTGAGCCGCGGCGCGGTGAAAGCGGTGCTGGTCGATCGTGATCCAGAATCGCTTGCGCTGTGTCGACAGAACACCGCCACCCTCAAGTTCGAGAAGCAGATCGAGATCGTGAAGAACGACGCGCTCAAGTCGATCGAGCAGCTCGCTCGGCGTGGAGATCGCTTCGAGCTGGTGTTCGCCGACCCACCGTACAAGCAGAACGTGGGCCTGCAGATCCTCCGCACGCTCGACGCGAGCAACGTGGTGCACGATCAGGGCGTGGCGGTGATCGAGACCGGCCGCGACGAGGAATTGCCCGAACGGGAAGGGCGTTTCGAACGCATCGACGAACGCGAATTCGGCGTGACCACCGTGCGCATCTTCCGCTTCACATCGGCGCCTGCATGACCGACTCTGCTTTCCCGTGCGCTCCGCCATCTACCCCGGCTCGTTCGACCCGCTCACCAACGGTCACCTGTCGCTGATTCAGCGCGGGCTCAAGATGTTCGACTCGCTGGTCGTGGCGATCGCGGTGAACCCCAAGAAGACGCCGCTCTTCACGGTCGAGGAACGCAAGGAGATGATCCTCGGAGCGGTCGGCAACGACCCGCGCGTCACCGTCGACGACTTCCAGGGCCTGCTGGTCGATTACGCCAAGAAGCGGAACATGAACGTCGTGCTGCGCGGCCTGCGCGCGGTGAGCGACTTCGAGTTCGAGTTCCAGCTGGCGAACATGAACCGGCGCCTGAGCCCCGACATCGAGACCGTCTTCATGATGACGGGCGAGGACTACTTCTACATTTCGTCGAACCTGGTGCGCGAAGTGGCTTCCTTCGGGGGCAACGTCGAGGGCGCGGTTCCGCCCAACGTGCTCGAGAAGCTGAAGGCCAAATACAAGAAGTGACCAAGAGGGATCTCTCCATGCCCGTGCAGTTGGCCAAGCGACTCAAGGCCGTGAAGCCGTCTCCGACGCTCTCGCTCAACGCGAAGGCGCGCGCGCTCGCCGCGAAGGGCGCCGACGTTCTGTCGTTCGCCGCCGGTGAGCCCGACTTCGACACGCCGGGCTACATCAAGGACGCGATCAAGGGAGCGCTCGACGCGGGCTTCACCAAGTACACCGCGACCGGCGGCATTCCCGAGCTGAAGACGGCGATCGCCGAGAAGCTCGAGCGCGAGAACAAGTTCACCGTCACCCCCGAGCAGATTGTCGTCACGGTCGGCGGCAAGCAGGCCATCTACAACTGCTTCCAGGCGCTGCTGTCGCCGGCCGACGAAGTGGTGATCTTCGCTCCGTATTGGGTGAGCTACCCCGACATGGTGCGGCTGGCCGACGGTGAGCCGAAGTTCGTCGAGACCAACGCCAGCGAGAACTGGACGCCGGACCCGCGCGAGCTGCGCAAGGTGTTGTCGCCTCGCACGCGCGCGGTGATCTTCAACTCGCCGTCGAACCCCAGCGGCGCGGTGATCTCACGCAAGGCGCTCGAGGCGCTGGCCGACGTGCTGCGCGGTCACGACTGCCTGATCATCACCGACGACATCTACGAGCGGCTGCTCTACGTCGACGGGCCGTTCTTCAACATCGCCAACGTCGCTCCCGACCTCGCGCCGCGTACGCTGATCATCAACGGCTTCAGCAAGGCGTTCTCGATGACCGGCCTGCGGCTCGGTTATGCCGCCGGCCCGAAAGAGCTGATCGCCGGCATGCAGATGATTCAGGATCAGTCGACGTCCAACGCGGCGTCGATCATCCAGAAAGGCGCGGTCGCCGCTCTGAAAGGCCCGACCGCGCCGATCGACGACATGGTGAAGGCCTTCTCGCGCCGCCGCACGCTGATGACCGACGGGCTCAACAAGATCCCCGGCGTGAAGTGCCGCCTGCCCGATGGCGCGTTCTATTGCTTCCCCGACATCGGAGAGCTCATCGGCAAGTCGTACAAGGGCTCGCTGGTGACCGGCTCGATGAAGTTGTCCGAGATTCTGCTCGACGATTTCCTCCTCGCCGCCGTGCCGGGAGAGCCGTTCGGCGCCGAGGGCTTCATTCGTCTGTCGTTCGCCACCAGCGACGCCAACATCGAGAAGGGGCTGTCGCGGTTCGCTGACTTCGTGTCCAAGTTGACCTGATGCCGACTGAGCTCGATGACGAGCGGCCGTTGCCGTCGCAACCGGTGGCGCCCGATCGCTACCGGCTCATCGAGGAACACGGGCGCGGCGGTCTCGGTCGGGTGTGGAAGGCGTACGACACGCAGCTCGATCGCATCGTCGCGCTGAAGCAGTCGCTCCACCTCGACGAGCGCGCGCTCGAACGCTTCGAGCGCGAGTCGCACGTCACCGCGAAGCTGCAGCACCCGGCGATCGTGCCGGTCTACGACGCGGGGCTCTCGAAAGACGGCACGCCGTGGTTCGTGATGAAGCTGGTGAGCGGAGAGACGCTCAAGTCAGCCACCGATCGCGCCGGCTCTCTCGAAGCACGGCTGCGTCTCGTGCCGCACGTCGAGCGCGTCGCCGAAGCGATGGCGTACGCGCACCGTGAAGGCGTGCTCCATCGCGATCTCAAGCCCGACAACGTGCTGGTCGGTGATTTCGGCGAGGTCTACGTCATCGACTGGGGCATCGCGCGAGCGGTCGGCGCGCCCGCTGACGGCACGCAGATGTCGCCGCTCGCTTCTTCACTCCAGAGCCCGCGAGGCCAGAACTTCACGCGCGCTGGCGCCGTGCTCGGCACTCCGAACTACATGGCTCCGGAGCAGGCCAGCGGCGGCATGGTCGACGAGCGCACCGACGTTTTCGCGATGGGCGCGATGCTGCACGAGGTCGTCACGGCACGGCCGCTCACCGACACGCAGGCGCTGAGCCAACAGAACGTGCCTCCCGAGCTGGTGGCCGTGATCCGCCGTGCGTGCGATCCCGCACCGGCCGCGCGCTACCAGACGATGCAGATCTTCCGCGAGGAGCTCGAGGCGTGGCTCGCGGGCCGTCAGGTGAGCGCCTACGGCTACGGCATCGGCGAATTGATCGCGCGCTGGGTTCGCAAACATCGCGCGGCCGTCACGGTCTCGGTGCTCGCGGTGATCGCCATCGCGGTCGTCGGTGCGTACGCGGTGCGACGCGTGATCGAAGAGCGTGACGTCGCCCATCGGCGCGCGGTCGAACTCACGCTGGTCGAAGCGCGCACCGCGGTGACGCGTGATCCCACCGCGACCGTCGCGTGGTTGCTGACGTTGCCTCCCGACGAGTCGGCCGACGTACAGCGCGCGCTGGGCATCGAGGCGCTCGCGCGTGGAGTGTCGAAGCACGTGCTCGGGCCACACGAGTCGTCGATCAACGGGCTGCTCTTCGCGAGCGAGACCGAGCTCGTGTCGCTCGGCGATCGCAAGGTGCGCCGCTGGAATCTGGAATCAGGACGGGAAGTTGCGACCAGCGCCGTGCCCGACGAAGTGCGCGTGTTCGCCGCGAGCGCCGACGGCTCGCAGGTTGCGTTCTCCGGCAGCGCCGACATCTCGCTCGGTGCGCTGACGCTCAAGGGGCACGAGCGGTTGGTGAAGGGCCTCGCGTTCACGAACGATGGCTCGCTCGTCTCGGCGGCCGCTGATGGCACCGTGCGTCGGTGGCGTGATGGCAAGGGCGAGGTGTTGCTGAGCGGTCGCGACGCGCTGATGTCGGTCGCCACCTGTGGCTCGCTGGTCGTCGCGGGTGAACGCACCGGCGCGATTCACGTGCTCGGAGCCGACGCTCCACGCGTGTTCGAAGGTCACCGTGACGCGGTCGAGGCGATGATGTGCACGCCCGAGCGTCTCGTGTCGGCTTCGGATGATGGCGCGGTGCGAGTGTGGAATCTCTCGACTGGAGAATCGCGCGCGCTCGAGATTTCTCCCGCGCCGACGGGGCTCGCCACGTTCACCATCGGTGGAGGCCGCATCGCGGTGGTCGCTCCCGACAACACGGTGGTGGTGAGCGCGATCGACGGCGCGTCGCCTCCGGTTCGCCTCGTCGGGCACAACGCGAAGATCGTCGCGGTGGCATTGAGCGAACGCCTCGCCGCGACCGCCAGCTTCGACGGCTCGCTGCGCGTGTGGGACGTGAAGTCGGGCAGGGTGGTGCAGACGCTGCTCGGTCACCTCACGGCGCCGCGTTTCCTGGCGATCTCTCCGTCGGGCAAATGGCTCGCGAGCGCGGGGCACGATCGCGTGGTGCGCGTGTGGCCGCTCAGTCTGGGCGATCGCACGCTGCTCAGCGGGCACGAGGGCGCGGCGTCGGCGGTTTCGTTCGCGGGCGATTCGTTGGTCGTCTCGACCTCGATCGATCGCAGCGTGCGCGTGTGGCCGCTCGATGGCGGCGCGCCCGACGTGTTCCGTGGTCACTCGGGCAACGTCTACGCGCTGAGCGTCGACGCGCCTCACTCGCGCTTCGTCACCTCAGGCGCCGACGGAGTGCTCAAGCTCTGGCCGCTCTTCGAACCGACCGGCGCGAGCTTCGCTGCCGACGCGGGCTTCGAATTGGGCAAGCACGCCTCGCGCGTCACCGCCGTCACGCTCGCCTTCGACGGTGGCGTGCTGCTGACCAGCGCCGATGACGGCCTTGGTCGATGGAACGTCGAGCAACGCACCGGTGAGATCTCCGCGCGTCCCGGAGGCCCTGTGGTTCCACTCAAGGTCTCGTCGCAGGGCGTGATCGGCGACGCGACGCTCGACGGCACGCTGGAACTCTGGGCGCCGGGCGCGACGACTCCGAAGGCCATTCGCGCGCACACCGATCTTCCGCAAGCACTCGCGTTTTCGCCCGATGGCTCGCGGCTGCTCACCGGCGGTTGGGACGGCACGCTCAAGGAATGGAGCGTCGAGGGCGCGCTGATTCGAGAGTGGTCGTTGCCGGGCGCGCGCGTGCGTCGCGTCGCGTACCTGAGCGCCGACACGATGATCGCCGTCACCAACGTCGGCGACGTGGTGCGCCTGCCCTCGATGCAGAAGCTGCCGCTGCATCGCGACACGGTGCGCACGCTCGAGCAGTCGCGCGATCGATCGCTGTTCATCACCGGCGGCTACGAGGGGCTGATCGGCGTGTGGGACGCGGCGAGCGGGCGGCTCCTCGACGTTCGCCTCACCGCGACGCCGGTCGAAGGTCTGTCCCTTTCGCCGAGCGGAAACCAGCTCGCGGTCTCGACCTACGACGGCACGATCTCGCTGTGGCCGATTCGCGGTGACGCGCTCGCCGGGCCGCTGCATGCCTCGCTGCGAAACGCGACCAGCGCGGGAATTTCCGACGGAGTGCTGAGGACCGCTCCGTAGAGCTCAGGCGCTCGCGCTGATCGTCGCGCGACGCTTGCGGCTGGTCAGCACGCGCAGCTCTTCGGCGAAGAACACCTCTTCGCCGAGCCCCTCGACGCTCACCAGCACCATCGGTCGATGCGGGTATTGCTCCGCGGGGCAGTCGTAGACGTAGCCGCTCACCATGCCCACGCGGCCGGCGAAGCGAGGGTCGCCCGTGTCGTCGAGCGCTTCCGAAATGAAGACGCGCGTGTCGAGCTGCAGCGGGGCGCCGCGCACGTTTCTCCGCACGACCATGCCCGTCATTTCTTCAGGGAGCATGAGACCTCGGAACGACGACGCGGGAGAGCAACGCCCCGGCGGCGACCATCGCCAGCCAGGCACTGACGTGAAACAGCAGCACGTGCGTCGAGTCGCGACCGCACGCCAGCTCGCCGACCATCGCGCCGGTGGTGCCGGCGGCGACTCCGAGCGCGAGCCCGGCGACGAGCTTCAGGCCCGAGCGCCGCAGCGCGAACAAGCCGATGGCGAGCGGAATGGCGCCCACGCCGAGGTGCGTGACGGTGCACGCCCACTCCGGAGCGGAACCGGGGCCCAGCTCTCGCCGCACCATCACCAACACCACCGAGGCCACCACGAAGGCGCCGATCGAGACGACCTGGGCACGCTGCGCTCCGGGAGCGATCGCCACCGCCGCCGAGAACGCGCACACCAGACCGCACATCGCGAGCACTCCGGCACGCGCGGCGATCACGGGGAGCGCTGCGTTGCCGCTGCCCACCAACACCGCTCCGATGCCCGCGGCCAGCAGCGACACGCTGCCGATCACGCCGGCGACCTCGAACTTCCAGCGGCCCTTCTTCGGGGCTTTCGCGAGCTCGCCCCGCATCGCCGCCAGCATGCGCGCCTGCGCGCCGGCCGACAGCGGTGTGCTTCGTGCGAGCTCTTGATCGATTCGATCCACGGCGGCTTCAGTCCTTCAGGTGCGCGAGCAGCTCGCGCAGTTTGGCGTAACCCCGATGCGCCTTGATGCGCGCAGCGGTTGAAGAGACGCCCATCACCTCGGCGATCTCCTCGAAGCTCATGCCCTGCACCTTGTGCATCACCACGGCTTCGCGTTGGGCCTCGGGCAGCTTCACCAGCGCCTCGTCGACCGCACGCCGCAGCCCGGGATCGTAGGTGGGCTGTTCACTCACCACTTCCGCGCTCGCCTTCTGCTCGTGGGCCGTGCGTTCCCGCACCACCTTCTGCCGATGCACACCGCGCGCTGCGTTGGCGGCGATGGTGAACAGCCAGGGTGTCAGCTTCATCGAGTCGAGGAAGCGGTCGCGCGAACGCACCATCGAGGTGAACGTGATCTGCACCAGGTCCTCGGCCATCGCCGAGTCGCGGGTCAGCTTGTTGAGGAAGCCGAACACGGTGCCCGCGTGGCGCGAGTAGATCGCGTCGAACGCCGCGTCTTCTCCGTCTCGAAAGCGTCGCATCAGCTCCTCGTCACTGGGCTCCATGAATTGAGCTCGGTTTCGTCGATGCCTACGCGCGGCGGGTGAAGGTGTTTCGCGGGTGAATCATGAACGGGTTCGGGGTCTTAGAAGCCACGTAGTTTACGCAGTGCTTCGTAGGCGTCTTTGATTTCCCGGAATTTTTCGCCGCCATCCGTCGACCGGTCGGGGTGGTGCTCGGCGGCCAGGCGGCGGTAGGCGCTCTTCACTTCGTCGTCGGTCGCCTCGGCTGTGACGCCCAGCACGTCGTAGTTCTTGTCGCCCTTGCCGAAGAATTCCTGCGTGACCTGCTGCAGCTGCTCGTCGCTCAGGTTGAACGCGCCGACGATTCGCTTCAGCACGTCTTGCTCGCTGCGCGCGAGATCGCCGTCGACCATGCCCACGTCGTAGAGGCTGCGCACCACTTCGACGCGGAGCTGTGGCTTCACCAGCACCCGCGCGCGCGTGGTCATCGCGTCGACGTCTCCGGGCGGAGAAGCGATCGCTGCCTTCAACGCGTCGCGCACCTCTTCCATCGCCGCTTCGTTGAACTGCAGGCGCTGCTCGAAGAACTCGCGGATCACGCGAATCTCCATCTGGACCGGCGGTGAATCGGCGCGCGCGACTTCGACGAAGAGCGGGCAGAGCGCCTGAAGCAACGCGAGATCGTCGGGTGCGACCACCTTCTTGCGCGGCGGCGCCGGTGCGGGCGGTGCGACGCGACGGACAGGGACACGATCAGCACCGCCGCTGCTGAGGACCTCGTCCTTGCTCGGCGCACGGAACGCCTTCGGCTGTGGAGCCACTTCGCGATCGACGACGAAGTGACCGATCAGCGCTCCGACGGCAGCGAGCGTGGCCGCGAGTGGGGCCGACCACGCGAGCGCCATTCCGAGGCCGCCGCCGATCATCGCGCCAATGACTTTCCCCAACATGCGTGGACCAAGTGTGACATGCCCGCGCGCATGACGGCTCAGATCATCGACGGCAAGGCGCTCTCGGCGAAGGTGAAGGAGAAGCTGAAGGTCGAGGCCGCCGAGCTGAAGGCGAAGTTCGGCCGCGCGCCGGGCATCGCCGTGGTTCGCGTCGGCGAAGATCCCGCGTCGAAGGTCTACGTCACGAGCAAGGAAAAGACGGCGGTCGAGCTGGGCTTCGGCTCCTGGCACCACCACCTCGACGCGAGCGTCACGCAGGCCGAGCTGCTCGCGCTGGTGAAGAAGCTCAACGCCGATGACGCGGTCGACGGCATTCTCGTGCAGCTGCCGTTGCCGAAGCACATCGACTCGAACCTGGTGCTCGAGGCCATCGACCCGAAGAAAGACGTCGACGGCTTTCACGCCGTGAACGCGGGGCACCTGTTTCAGGGACGGCCGACGCTGGTGGCGTGCACTCCGTTCGGCGTGATGCGCATGCTCGAAGAAGTGGGCGTCAATCTCACCGGCAAGAACTGCGTGGTGATCGGCCGCAGCAACATCGTGGGCCGGCCGATGTCGATGCTGCTGCTCAACGCCAGCGCGACGGTGACCATCTGTCACAGCAAGAGCGACGTGGCCGCTGAAGTGAAGCGCGCCGACGTGGTGATCGCCGCGGTGGGCGTCGCGAAGTTGATCAAGGGCGAGTGGATCAAGCCCGGAGCGATCGTCATCGACGTCGGCATGAACCGCGACGCGAACGGCAAGCTGTGCGGCGACGTCGACTTCGATTCGGCGAAGGAAAAGGCGTCGTGGATCACGCCGGTGCCCGGTGGGGTGGGGCCGATGACGATCGCGATGTTGATGAACAACACCGTGGTAGCGGCCCGCGCGCGCCTGTCGAAGTAGCGTCGCTCTCCCTCTCCCCCGCAGGGGAGAGGGTCGGGGAGAGGGCCCAGCAAAGCGACCTCTCGGCGTGACACGCGCGTCACGAATTTCGCCGTCGCGCTGGCCCAACCGCAGTCCTCTCGCTCTCAAAGTCCGTGGCGCATCGCTTGCTCAGCACGCGCGCCATGCTCTTCCGCGTCGCGCTGGTCGCTGCGGTGTGCTTCGTCGTCTCTGGCTGCTGCGTGCTCTGGTACTGCGGGCCGCCGCTCGCGGGCTCGGCCTGCAGCGGGACCATGGCGTGTCCCACCGGCTGGTTCTGCGACACGACCTACACGGACGCCGGTTTCTGCACGAAGTCCTGTCGCTCATCCGACTCGACAGGCCTCACCGACTGCATGATCTCCGGCGATCAGTTCGAGGGCGTCTGCGCACCCGCAGCCGGCGATGCCGGTTCGCTCGAGTGTTTCCCGCCGTGCGAGCTCGACGGCGGAGGCTTCCCGTGCCCGACCGGCATGGCGTGCCTGGTCTTCGACGCAGGGCAGGGCGCGGCGTTCGGTGCGGGCGTCTGCCGCTGACTCACTCGTTGGGCAGACCCGTGTAGTTCGTCTTGCCCTTGAGCGCCGTGCGATCGGGGACGGGCAGGCCCTGCTTCTTCGCGTCGGCCTCGAGCAGCTTGTAGATCTCTGGAGCCTGGTCGAGCAGCCGCGCCTGCATTTCTTCGCTGCCGCCGTGAAAGGTCGCGAACGCCTCCGCGTAGAACTCGCTCGCGTCACTGCGCGCGTACGAGTCGCTCTGCGTCGGCGTGTGGAAGTGCTCGTCCTTCGGGAATGAGCCGAAACGATCGCTGTACGCCTGGTACGCCGCCTTGATCTTCGAGTCGGTCTCCGACGCGAGCGGCATCGACTTCTCGAGCATCTCGGTGCGCTTGTCGCCTTCGTACTCCGCGAGCGGCTTCAACCCCTTCGGGTCGTTCATCATGTCGTCTTTGGCGTGACCGACCTCGTGCATGATCTGGCTCGTCGTCGGCGCCTTGTCGGGGTTGAGCAGCATCACCTTGATGCCGGGCGTGTAGTGAGCCGGCGACTTGAGCTTCGGTCCCACCAGGCCCGCGTCCTTGAGATCGGGCGGCACTTCGCGACCCACGAAGATGCGGAAGCCCGTCTTGTCGAGCTGCGCGAGTTCCTTGTCGGACACGGCCTTGAGCGCGCTCTCGATCTTCTTGCGCAGCGCCGCGTCGATCGCCGGATCATTGCCGCGCGTGATGTGATCGATCAGCTCTTCGCGCTTCGTCTTCTTGGTGTCGGCCTGCGCCACGCGCACCGGGCCCGCTTCGAACGTGTCAGCCTGGCGCTTCGTCGCAGGAGTCTGCGGCGACTGAGCCTGTTCGGTTCCAGACGGCGCGTAGGCGAGCGGCTGCTGGGACGACGTGACTGGAATCGAAGGGCGACTCGCTGCGCGCGTGATCGTCATGCGGAGTTGAAGGAGCACACTGTGTGCCCGCCGCAGCCCTGCGAAACGTGGTTCGCCCGGGGTGTGACGTCCTGAGACAAATCTCTGACGTCGCGCCACCAGGCGCCCCCTGCCGTTACTCGAAGCCCATGCAGGCCCTCACGCGCTTCGCATTCTGGCTGCGCAACCAGGTGCCGCTCAGCGCTCCAGCGTGGAAGTCGCTCGCGTCGCTCGAATCGATGCGCGCTGAGCTCGACGCCGATCGTCTCGCGCTGCTCGCGGCGCGCTACCCGTCGCTGCAGCGCTGGAACGCGATCTGCTCGGCGCAGGACTGGCGCGAGAGCCTCTACGTGCTCGACGTGCTCCGCCAACACCTCCCGCGCAAGCTGCCCGCCGGTCGCGCGCTCGACGTGGGGAGCAAGAACGGCACGTACCTTCCCGGGCTCGTCACCGCGCAGCCGCGAGGGTGGGATGCGTGCGAGCTCGACGCCCATCGCCGCTACGCGTGGGGCGCGACGCGACGGGCGTACGGCGAGCGAATGGCGTCAGCGTTCGAGGGCTGCGAGTTCCACGCGCGCGACGTGCGTGAGCTCGAAGGGCCGTGGTCATTGGTGACGTGGTTTCTGCCGTTCTTGAGCGAAGGCCCGCTCGACGCGTGGGGCGTGCCGCGCACGCACTTCGCTCCCGCATCGCTGCTCGATCACGTCGCGAAGCGACTGGTGCCCGGCGGCGTGATGCTGATCGTCAATCAGGGTGAGCGCGAGGCGGAGCTTCAAGAAGCACTGCTGCGCGCCACGCCGTCGCTCAGCTACGAAAAACTGGGAGCGATCGAGTCGCCCCTCTCACCGTTCCGCAGCAAGCGCTTCGGCTTCCTCGCTCAGACGCCCTGAACCTTGCCGGCGGCGCTGAGCTCCCACGTGAACTTCGCGGTCTTCGTCGCGTTGGCGCCCAGCTCGATCTCGATGCGCGCGATGCCTTCCTTCGTCACCGTCGACGGAGCAGGCGCGCAGTCCTTCGTCAGCACCTGAACCTCGACTTCCTTCACCTCGCTGACGGGAATGCGCTCTTCGATGATCAACTTCGCGCCTTCGGTGCGCAGGTTCGACACGTGCAGCTGCACCAGCTTCTTCGTGGTGCGCCGGCCGGTGAGACGCGCTTCGTCGATCTCCTCGTCGGTTTCGCGCACCACCTGCACGCCGTCTTCGTTGCCGAACGAGAGCTTCACCGTCTCACCCGGCGCCGCGAACTTGAGCTGCGCGCGGCCGACGAGCCCGGAGTTGCGGATCAGAATCGACCGGTCCCGCCAGCAGCACCTGGCCACTCGAGTTCGGGAAGCGCGCGACGACGAACACGAGACTCGTCAATTCCGCCGGACAGATGCGCTCCACGGTGGCCTTCGCCTCGAACGAGAACAGCGCCACCTGCTGCGGCTGGCCGTCGCTCTTCACCGTCGTCGGAGCGAGCGCCTTCAACACCCGCGTCTCGCCACCGTCGTCGAGCCCCGGCATCTCCGGCGTGCCGCCGCTTTCGCCCGCGCTCTGAATCACTTCTTCGCGCACCGCGACGTCGACCACCTTCTTCTCGATCGCCATCTTCGGTCGCGACGAGAGCCAGTCGTCCTGCAGTCGCGGCGGAGCGGTGCCCAGCGTCGGCCGCGCCGTCGAGAACGAGAGCTCGACGTCGGTCCAGTCTTCGCCGGTGCGCTGCCAGACCACGCCCTGCGCTTCGACGCTCACCGTGTCGCCCTTCAGCGTCGCCCGGTACGACGGGCGCCACACCGCGCATGGCACGAGGTAGCTCGCGCGCACCATCGCCTCGCCGTTTCCGTCGAGCGTCAGCGTCAACACGCACTCGAACTTGCGCTGCGCTTCCTCGGCGAACGAGAGCGCGTGGCGTGACTCGTTCAAGCGCACGTCGATGGCCGAAAGCGCCTTGCGGGCATCGGCGCGCGTGACGTCGAGCGCCGCCTGCTGCTGCGAGAGCGTCTCCAGTTGCTCGCGTGAGCGCACCACGTCGATCGCGCCGTGGCCGGTGAGCTGCGAGATGGCGCGCAGCAGATCGGCCCGCGTCGCCGCCAGCAACTCAGCGCGCGCGTCGAGCAGGCCGCACGCATCGCTCTGCGCCACGCGCTCTTGCTCGAGCTGATGCACCTTCTTGCGCAGCTCGCTCGCATCGGCGGGAAGACCTCCGCGCGGCTGCTCCTTCCACCGGCGCACGAACTTCGCGTCGACCAGCGTCGCGCCCTTCACCTCGAGCTTGAGCGAGCGATCGACGGCGACCAGCGACACGCCTTCGATCTCGACCTGCGTCACGCCCTCGCAGCGCACCTGACCGAGCCGCTCGACCTGCGCGCGGTCTTCCATCACCAGCACCTTCTTCACGGGAAGCGAAGTCATGGCTCAGTTCCTCCGGTTTCCGCCGACGAGCATTCGATCGTTCGGCATGCGAATCGCGTACTGCGCGGTGAGCTTCATCGACTGACCCGCCGGCACCGTGACGCGCCACCTCCGCGCGCCTTGCATCACCTGATCGTCGATGGGTGTCTCGACCTTCTCCCAGGCAGGCGCGACGTTGGCTTCCTCGACCTTGAGATCCTTCTCGCCCGGAGTGACCACCGGCACGCGCTCGCGCACTTCGATCAACGCCGGAACCGCGAGCCGGTTGTTGAGCTCGATCTCCACGTCGTGCGGCAACACCGCCGAGCCGCCGAGGAAGCCGCCCGTGGTCTCCTTGTACTGGGTCTTGCGCGCGACCTTGATCGCCTCTTCCACGCCGAGGCCGAGTCGATGCGCTGCAGCATTGCCCGAAGAACCGGCGCCCGGAGGGATCGCCGGCAGCGACGTCGTCATCAGGAACTCGTCGCCGCTCGTGACGTCGACCGGCCCGGGCAGCAGCGCGTGCGTGCTGCGGTTGGCGATGGTGAGCGTGCGGTACACCTTCTGCTCGACCGACGGCACGCACACGTACTCGGGCGTCAGGCCAACCGCGCACTTCATCACCGGCACCAGTACCCACTTTCCGGTCGAAGGCACGTCGAGCCGCGCTCCGCAGTCGTAGCGGTAGTCGAACGACTTGATCGACGTCACCGGGTTGCAGAGGGCAGGGAGCTGCAGGCTGTTCACCTGGTTCGCCGTGCGCTGGGCGCGCGTGACGATCGCCATCACCACGTCGACCTGCACCGAGAGCCCGGCGACGAACGCGAAGTCCCACTCGCTCGCCGACGCCAGCCGCCCGCGCGCCGCGAAGCCCACGTTCTCGAACGCCGGCATCATCAACCGCGCGTAGTCGCCGAAGTCACCGCCCGGAGCGCTCATGCCGCTCGGGCGATCGTCGGCGTCCGCGCGCGAGTCATCGAGATCGGCTCCGAAGTACCCACCCTCGGCCTGCTCCTCGTCGGCCGGCACCTCGGAAAGCTGATCGTAGACCGCGCCGTCTTCATCTCGCTTCGCAGCAGCGCGCCCGCGAAACAAACCGCCGAAGCCGCCGCCCTTGGGCGCCGAGGCCTGCATCTCGGGAGCGGGCTCGTACGAACCGGTGCGCGTCTGGCGCGCCATTCCACCCACCGCTCCCGGCATCGGAGGCGCGACGGCGGACGGGGCTGCCATCGGGGCGCTCTGTGCATACGCGACCGTGGTGCTCGGCATCGCCATCGCCTTCATCACCGGAGCCGGAGGAGGGGGCGGAGGCGGCATCGCGTTGGCCGAGACCGGGCGGTTCTTCGCCATCGCCGCGAAGTCCTGAATCGTCTTCACGCCGTGCGGCGAAGAGCTACCGCCGGTGCGCGTCGCGTTCTCGTTGGTGGTGTCGTTGATCACCGAGCCGTCGTAGGCCTCGAACAGGCTGTCGAGCCCGGGCGGCGGCTCACGCCAACCCGAGCGCGGCGGAGCTTCCTGGCGGCGACCGATTCTTGAGCGACTTGAGCTCCGGCATCTCGGCGCGGCGCGACGGGCTCGCGGTCGACAGCGACAACGTCACTTGCGACCAGTCTTCACCGGTGTTCTGCGCGATCGACGCGCGCATCTGCAGGGTGCCGTTCTGCAGGCCCTTGTCGAGGCTCAGGGCATACGCGGGCGTCCAGCGCGCTCCGGGCACGCGGTATTCCAGCTCGAGCCCCAGCGGCTCGGCAGGAGCCTCAGCGAGCATCACCACCGCCACGCGCCACAGCTTCGAACGCTCGGTGCGCTTGGCGGCCGTCGCTTCAGCGAGCCGACGCAAACGCAGCTGCTGCTCGTCACGCGCGTCCTGCAGCTCGCGATCGAGCGCGCGCCGGCGCTCGAGCCGCTTGCTGAGCGCGCCTTCGGTGAACCCACCCAGCGCCAGCATCGCCTCGACCGGAGCGGTGCGCGGCGGCTCTCCGCGCTTGTGCTCGAGGAAGCTCGGCTTCAGGTTCTGCAGCTCGGCGATCTCGGCCTGGAGCCGCACGCGTTCCTGCTCGAGCTTCGCGACGATCGCCGACGCCTCTTCGAGCGCCTTCTGCTCGACCGGCACGTTCGCCTCGTCGACGAACTCCACGTCGAACTGCGCGCGCACGTCGACCACCTTGCCGTTTCCGGAGATCACGCTCGCGCGGAAGGACGCAGGGTCGACCGACAGCGGCAGACCGCCCAATCGCACCTGTCGCTCGCTCGATGGACTGACGGTGGCGAGGCGACGGCAGATCGCTCCTTCACGAAAGACGGTGACGGCATCCAGCTTCGAGCTCAGCGCGCTCATCGACATTCCTTCCCGGTTGATTTGGGGCAGTTACGAAGGTCTCGAGCGTTGAACGCCCGGGACCCGAAATCAGTGACATCAGATCAGCAGCGAAGCTGCTGGGCGAACAGAATCAGCAGGCGGGCGCGCACTTGAGCGTCTGGTCGGGCTGCGGCACGCAACGCCCCGAGATGCACTCGCCGTTCTGCTGGCACAGCGCGCCGGTCGGCTTCGACGCCGGCCGGCACTGAAAGGTGACCTCGGTCTCGCAGAAACCTTCCGCGCAGGGGATTGACACGGTCTTCGTCGCGTCGAGCTTCACCGCGCAGCGCTCACCGACCGCCGGAGCGCTCGCGCAGACACCGACGTCGCCCGCGCCGCTCGGCTTGCAGAACACCTCGAAGCCCGCGCAGTCCTGCTTGCTCGGCGTGCATGACTGACCGAGCTCGGGGAGCGAACGGCACTTGCTCACGCTCTGATTGCACGAGAGCCCGGGCTCGCACTGATCGCCGATGTACGTCGCGTAGCGCGAGTGGCGGCAGTTGAATTCCGCGCCGTCGGGAGGGCGGCAGAGCCCCGGCTGCTGCGGCGCGTAGGTGGGGAACATGGACCAATCGATGTCGGCGCAGACCAGGCCGGCCTTGCAGCTCCAGTGGTAGCGACACGACTCGAAGTCGCTCTTCGGAACGATGCACGTGCCTTCCGCGCCGTCGACGAAGGGCACCACGTCGCACGCGAGGCCGGGCTCGCACGGGCTCAAGCGGTCGTAGTCGATGGAGCAGCGCTCGCCGATCTTCCGTCGCGGCCGGCAGCTGCCGAGGCACAACAGATCGGGCTCGCATTCCTTGCTCGAGGCACACGCTTCATCGAGCGTCGCGAGCGGCACGCAGGTCGTGCCGTTGCAGCGCAGGCCCTCACCGCACCCGATGCCGCACGGCTCGTCGAGCTTGCTGTACGCCACGCAGGTGCCGCGGCACACGCCCGCGGGCTTCACGCAGAACGTGCCGGCGTTGCATTCGACGGGATCGTCGCAGGTCTGGCCCGTCGCCACCGCGCCCTTGAGCAGCCCCGTCTGCAGCGTGCAGTCAGCGAACGGAACCGCGACTCCCGCGAGCGGGTACGACGGCGGGAACGACGGAGGACAGGCGCTGGTCTTGAGCCGCTGCTCGCACGCGTTGAGTTGATCGCCGTCGATGGTGACGCGGCCGCCTTCGAGCGACATGCGCAGCCGTTCGGTCTCCGCGAGACACCCAGCTTGCGTCTGCTCGATGCACGCCGCGCGGCTGCGGCGCGAATACGCCGGGTAGCACCGCAGCTGCAGGTCGCACTGCGCCTGCGAGAAGCGCGTACAGAGTTCGACCGAGCCGATGCTCATGCCCGCGTCGACCTCGACTCCCGCGTCCATCGGAGGAGGCGGCGGCGGAGTGGGGCACGCCATCAGCAGCACTGCCGAAAGGAGGATCCACCGCATCGGTGGTCGACACCTTATTACTGGTGGCTGCTCAGGCTCCGCGCTTTTTCACGAAGCCGGCTTTGTCGATGAAGTAGCCCTCGGGGAGGCGCTTCTCGACCTTCTCGCGGAAGCCCTGCACCTCGAAGCCCGCCTCGAAGAGCGTCGCCACACACGCGGTCTGCACGCGCTTGGCGGTCTCGTCTTCGACCAGCAGCTTGAGCACTTCTTCGCGCGCCGGAGCGTGCTTGATCGACGCGATGGTCTTGAGCGCGGCCATCTTCACGTCGTCGGACATGTCGTGAATGAACGGCACCAGCGACGGGCCGATCTCGGCGTTCTGCTTGCCCTCGAGCGAGCGGATGAGGACTTCCTTCTTCTCGGGGTCGCGCGTGTAGTTCGCGCCGAGGTGCTTCAGCTGATCGGTGACGATCTGAATCACCTGCTCCTCGGGGAGCACGGTGTCGAAGATGCGCAGCGCCCAGCTCGACGCCGACTCGCTCTTCGACAGGAAGTCCTTCACGTGGGGAATCGCGTCAGCGCCCAGCTCGCAGATGGTCTCGAAGACGTGCTGCTTCTCTTCGGCGTCGGTGGTCTGCGGGTCGACCGCGAAGGTGAAGCGCTGCATGAGCACCGGCACCGCGTCGACGTGCTTGATCTCCCGACAGCTGGTGGAGCGCCTTCTGCCGCGTGGCGGGGTCTCCGTACTTTTCCGTCGCCTTCTTCTTGAGACGCTGCGCCTTCTCAGCCGGAGTGCCGCCACCGAAGAGATCGTTGAGCAAACCCATGTCGTTGGTCCGTGTACCAGTCTCGTGCGGCGATCACAGCGTCAACTTCGCGCGCACGTCCGAGGTGTAGAGCTTCTCGAGGTCGGACACGGCTTTCTTCCCCGCGTCGTCGAGCTGCTCGGGCAGTTTCACCATCACCACGAGGTAGAGGTCGCCCGCGGGCCCGTTGCCGCGCAGCGCAGGAACGCCTTTGCCCTTGAGCCGCATCTTGGTGCCTGACTGCGTGCCGGGCTTGAGCGTGACGGTGCCGGAGCCGCCGAAGATCGGCACTCGCACGTCTCCACCGTTCGCGGCCTCGGAGATCGTCACCGGCAGCTCGAGGTACAGATCGTTTCCGTCGCGACGCACGAGGGGGTGTTCCGCCACGCGCAGATCGAGGAACAGATCGCCCGCAGGCCCGCCGCGATCACCGGGCTCTCCCTGGCCCGCGACGCGAATGCGTGAACCCGTCTCGACGCCCGCGGGGATCTTCACCGACAGCCGCTTGCCGTTGATGGTGATCGAACGCTCCGAACCGAGCACCGCATCGAGCAGCGACACCTCGAGCTCGGTGGTCAGATCTCCGCCTGCACGAGGGCCTGCCGCGCGCCCACGGCCACTGCGCGCCTGCTGCTGGCCGAACATCTGCGAGAGGATCTCTTCGAAGTCGACGCCCGCTCCGCCCATGTCGGCGCCGAAGCCACCGGGGAAACCGCCCCCGAAGCCGCTCGAGCCGCCACTTCGATACGCGCGAAACTGATCGGCCTTCTTCTCGTCCCACCCCAGCTTCGCGGCGTCGTCACCGAACTCGTCGTACATGCGACGTTTCTTCGGGTCGCCGAGCACCTCGAACGCTTCGTTGAGCTGCTTGAACTTCTCTTCGGCCGCCTTGTTGCCGGGGTTGTGATCAGGGTGATACTGCCGAGCGAGTTTGCGGTACGACTTCTTGATCTCGTCGGCCGAAGCGCCGCGAGCCACACCCAACCGTTGGTAGTAGTCCTGCACCATGTTCGCGAAAGAGCGTAACCAGCCGTCGTGGTGGCGCCACTGGTGGATGCTTCTTTGTCTTTCGGCGGTTAGCGCTCATGCCGAAGGGCCCAAGCGTGTGCTCGACCGCGCCGTCGCGTCGATCAGCCGCACCTCGTCTTCGCGTCGCGAGGCCTGTCAGCAGGAACGCAAGCGCAACCCGACCATCACCTGCGACGACACGGTGTTCGAAGGCGTGGTCATCACGCTCTCGCAGCTCGAATTCGAAGCGCGGGTGATGCTGGTCGCCGCGGGTGGCGTGCAGGCGGCGTTTGCTCCGCTCGATCAGCAGGTGTTGGAAGCGAGCCTGCGCGCGGTGGTCGATCAGCGCCTCGCGTTGCTCGAGGCCAACGAGCTCAACGCGTACCCGCTCGAAGCCGGAGAGCTCGAGAAGGAGATCGCCAGCTTCCGCCAACGCTTCGACAGCGAGGCGCGCTTCGCGGAGTTCCTCGAGAATCACGAGGCCGATTTGAACGATCTGGCCGAGGTGCTGCGCCGGGCGTTGCGCGCGCAGCGGGCCCTGGAAGGCAAGTTGCGGCTCCGCGCGCAGGTGAGCGAGAGCGAAGCGCGCGTCTGGCGCTCGGAGCATCAAGACTTGAAGGACGTGCCGCTCGACAAGGTGCGCGCCATGCTCATGCAGCAGCGCTTCGGCGAGCTGGTGAAGAAGGAACTCGCGGAGCAGCGACGCATCGTCGACGTGCGGTTGTTGGGCCCGTTCTCACCGAAGCAGGGCCCGCCGTGAGGCAGCTCGCTCCTTCGTTTCGCATTCGAAAGATGACCATCGGCGATCTGCCGGCGGTGATGGCCATCGAGCATCAGGCGTTCAGCAACCCGTGGACGACCGAGATGGTGAAGAAGGAACTCACGCAGGACTGGTCGACCGTGCTGCTCGGTGAGGAATCGACTTCGAGCGGCTGGGTGATCCGCGCGTTCGCGATCTTCTGGCTCGTCGCCGACGAAGTGCACGTGCTCAACGTGGCCACCGACGGAGCCGTTCGACGCAAGGGCTTCGGCCGCCAGGTGATGGACGCGGTGCTGGCGACGGGCAGGGCGCACCAATGCCGCCTGGCCACGCTCGAAGTGCGCCGCAGCAACGAAGCGGCCCAGAAGCTCTACACCTCGCTCGGGTTTCGAGCGGTTGGCATGCGCCCGGCCTACTACCAGGACGATCGTGAGGACGCGGTCATCATGATTCTCGACCTGTGATCGCGCAGGGCGTTGACACTAAGCACCCGAAACTGTATGCGGGCCGCCCTTTTCGTCTTTTCAATCGTTTTTCAGGGATTTCATGCCGACCATCAATCAGCTCATCCGTCGGGGCCGTGAGTCGCTCCGCTTCAAGTCGAAGAGCCCCGCGCTCAAGTCCAACCCGCAGAAGCGTGGCGTTTGCACTCGCGTGTACACCACGACTCCGAAGAAGCCGAACTCGGCGCTCCGCAAGGTCGCGCGCGTTCGTCTCACCAACGGCATCGAAGTGACGTCGTACATCCCCGGCGTCGGTCACAACCTTCAGGAGCACTCGGTGGTGCTCATCCGCGGCGGCCGCGTCAAGGACCTCCCCGGCGTTCGCTACCACATCATCCGCGGCACGCTCGACTCGGTCGGCGTTCAGGGCCGTAAGCAGAGCCGTTCCAAGTACGGCGCCAAGCGTCCCCAGTAATTTTTTCGGAGAACTGACTCATGCCTCGTCGTCGCGTACCAAATCGCCGCAAGATCAACCCTGACCCGAAGTTCCAGGACCGCCTCGTCGCGAAGTTCATGAACGACCTGATGCGGAAGGGCAAGAAGTCCACCGCCGAGCAGGTCGTCTACGGCGCGTTCGCCCTCATCGAGGAGCGTGCGAAGGAAGAGCCCCTCAAGGTCTTCAAGCGCGCGCTCGACAACGTGAAGCCGGTGCTCGAGGTGAAGAGCCGCCGCGTCGGTGGTGCGACCTACCAGGTGCCCGTCGAGGTCCGTCAGGACCGTCGCGTCGCCCTCGGCATGCGGTGGATCATCTCGTACGGCAAGGGCCGCGGCGAGAAGACCATGGTCGAGAAGCTGGCCGGCGAGATCATGGACGCCGCCAACAACCGCGGCAACGCGGTGAAGAAGCGCGAAGACACGCACAAGATGGCGGAAGCCAACAAGGCGTTCGCGCACTACCGCTGGTGAGTTGATTCACCTGCTGGTTGGAGAACGGGGCCCACGCGGCCCCGTTTTCGTTGCGGGCGATCGTTCATTCTCCCGCGGCGATGTAGCGATCGTCCGGCTCGCCTTCTTCCTGAGACGTCGAGACCGCCTGCGGCAGCTTCTCGCGAATGCGATCGACGAAGTCGTCGCCGAGCCAGCTCTCGCTCAGCTCGATCTTCTTCAGGTGCGCGAAGCGATCGGCGTGGCTGAGGAAGATCTGGCCGCCTTCGGGCCCCAGCGTGCCGAGTGACACGTCGAGCGTCTCGAGTTGCTGCAGAACCGGCGACTGCGCGATCAACGGCATCAGCAGGTCGGCGTGTTCGGTGTTGGTGATGCCGAGGTGCCGCACCGTCGCCGGCACGTTCTGGAGCAGCATTTCGAGATCGGACAGCTCGACGTCGCTGCCGTAGCGATCGGAGCCGACCTGCACGTCGAGTGACTCGAGCTTCGGCCACTGCGCGGTCGCGATCGACTTCACGTTGTCTTTGCTCAGCCCACCGGTGCGCGTGGCGAAGCTGCGCAGTTCGGGCAGTTCGATCTTTCCCAGCGACATGCTCCCGGAACGAAGCGTCAGGTCGCGCAGGTTGCCGAGCGCCTTCCACATCACGCTCGCGTCGCCGAGCTGGCTCCAGTTGAGCTCGGTCTCTTCGCGCTCGAAGTCGCCCACGTAGAGCGAACGGAGAAACGGCCGCGGCTTCGCGCCGACCGCCTGCATCTCGAGGCCGTAGTCGTTCGACTCGAAGGTGCTGATGCCGATGCGCAGGTCTCGAACGAAGCGGCCGGCGACGCTCTCGAACAGAAACTCGATCACCTTGCTGAGCGGCACGTCGTCGAGCTGACCGTTGTGGTTCGGCGAGCGATCGAAGTTCGACGCCACCTTCACCTTCTCGAGGACGCCGAAGCGCCAGGTGCGGTCGGTGATCACGTCCGCGACGCGAGCGAGGGTCGGGCCGAAGAGCTGCTGCGGCGACTTCTTGTCGACCTTCGTGCCGGCCGCGGCTTCGGCGATCAATGCGCCGTGAGCGTGGCCCTGCTGCGTGAGCCAGTCTCCGAACACCAGGTATGCAGAGGCGTCATCAGGCTGGGCCGCGATTGCTGCCTCGAGCTCGGCGTTCGTCGGCTGCGGCTCGAGCGCGAAGCGATCTTCCTCGAAGTGCTCGACGGTGAACTCCACCGCCTTGCCGCCACGCAGCTGCACGCAGATGCCGGGGAAATTGAACAGCCCGTCGTTGCTCGACGACGACTCGCCGAGCCGTTCGACCAGCGCGTCGCGGTCCATACCGAACTCCACGTCGGACCCCTCGAGCTTCGCGCCCGCCAGCAGCGTGATCTCTTCGAGCTTCTGCGTCTCGACCGAGATCGTGGTGCGAACGCTCTGCGATTCCCACAGGTCGTAGAAGCAGTCCTCGGTGACGCTGCTCTTCGACGGTTGGCCGAGCGCACGAACCAGCTCGCGCCGCGTCATGCCCAGCTTCACCGTGCCCCAGCCGATTCCCGGTTCGATTCGCATCAGTCCTCGATCAGCAGTTTGTCGCCGAAACGATCGTGGAGCGCCTTGCGCCCCGCGTGCGTCGGCTTGTTACGGAAGAAGTTGAGCCGCTCCAGTTCGCGCAATGACTCGCTCGACGCGAGCGCGAACGCAGCTTCGTCACGCCCGAGGCAATGCGACAGATCGAGCTGACGCAACCCTTTCGCATGTGGAGACGAAGCGATCGCCACCGCGAGCTCGGGTCCCTTGCAGGCGCGGCGCACGTTCAGGTCGCGCAACGCACCGAAGCGCGGAGCCGCAGCGAACGCGGCGAGACTCTGTGGATCGAACTCCATGTCGCCCAGGTTGAGCGTGTCGAGCTTCGGCAGCCCTCCCACCCGGAGCGCATCGATCGAAGCCGACGAGAGCTTGTTCAAGCTGACGTCGAGATCGGTGAGCGCCGCGTCCGTGCGGCCCACCAACGCAGCGAAGGCGCGATCGTCGACCTGCCCGCAGGCCAGCGTCAGCGTCGAGAGGCGCGCGAAGGTCGCAGAAGCGGCGAAGTGGTGAAGTCCGGCGTTCACGTCGCCCGCGAAGGTGATGCCGAGCCCCTCGAGCGGCAACTTCGTCTCCGCCAGCGCTTCGAGTGCCCGACCGGTGACCGGGAGATGCGACAGACCGAGCACTCGCAGCTTCAACGCGCTCGAGGAGATCGCCGCGATGCCGGCGTCTCCGAGCGTCGAGCGATTGCCGCCGAACGAGAGCTTCTCGAGGCGGGGCAGTGACATGCCGGCGAGCGCCGAAGCGAATCGATCGGTGCAGCCGCCCGGCTCGACGATCAGCCGGCTCGCGACGAAGTGCGGCGATTCGATCAAGAGCTGCGCACACGCGTCGTCGCCCCAGGTGCTGATGGTGGACACGCGAGCGAGCCGCGCATCACCGGCGATCACCCGGGTGATCGCGATCGCTTCGTCCGGGGCGGGTCCATACAAGGCGTGAACGCGCACCCAGCGAACCGGCACGCGCTCGACGATCGCGAGTGCCTCGCGGGTGAACGGCACGCGCACCAGGTGTGGCAGACCGCGATCGAACGACAGGTTCACGTCGGAGATGCCGACCTCGGCCGTCCACCGCGCGACGTTCGCCTCGTACAGCTGACGAGACCGCGCGATGAGCGCCGGCGTGCGCGCGAAGTCAGGGTGACACTGCACGGCGATGAATTCTCCGAGCGGTTCGCCGCGTTGCTGGAGCGCGTCGGCGTACACCAGGCGCGGCGCGTCGTTCTCCGGCTCCGCCATGATCGCGTCCCACATCGCCTGATCGGACACGGAGCGCGCGAACACGCCTTCATCCTGCGCTGGCGTGAGCGTCAAAAGCACTTTAAAGGCGCTGCGATCATGGCTCGCGAAACGTCGCTCGATCGGTATCGCAACATCGGGATCATGGCCCACATCGACGCGGGCAAGACCACCACGACCGAGCGCATCCTCTTCTACGCGGGCGCGATTCACAAAATGGGTGAGGTGCACGAAGGCACCACCACCACCGACTGGATGCCGCAGGAACGCGAGCGCGGCATCACCATCACCGCCGCGGCGATCACCTGCTTCTGGGAACGCTCGAAGATCAAGTACCGGGTGAACATCATCGACACGCCCGGCCACGTGGACTTCACCATCGAGGTCGAGCGCTCGTTGCGTGTGCTCGACGGCGCGGTCGCGGTGTTCGACGGCAAGAACGGAGTCGAGCCGCAGAGCGAGACCGTCTGGCGGCAGGCCGACAAGTACAAGGTCCCGCGCATCTGCTTCATCAACAAGATGGACGCGATCGGCGCCGACTTCGACATGTCGGTCGCCACGATCCGCGAGCGGCTGGGAGCCAACGCGCTGGTGATTCAGCTCCCGCTCGGCGTGGAAAAGGATCTCAAGGGCGTCATCGATCTGATCCGCATGAAGGCGCTGGTGTTCAACGACAGCTCCGACGGCAGCACGTGGGACGCGGTCGCCATTCCCGCCGAGTACGCCGAGAAGGCGAACGCGGCGCGCTTGAAGCTCGTGGAGCAGGTGAGCGAGCTCGACGACAAGCTGATGGAGAAGTACCTCGAGAACGAGGGCAAGGACATCACCGAGGAAGAGCTGATTCGCGCGATCCGCAAGGGCACCATCGCGCTGAAGATCTTCCCCGTGCTCTGCGGCTCGGCGTACCAGCACAAGGGCGTGCAGCCGCTGCTCGACGCGGTGATCGACTTCCTGCCGGCTCCGATCGACGTGCCGCCCGTGCACGGCATCGACAAAGACGGGAAGGACGTGCTGCGCGAGACGAAGGACGACGCTCCGTTCGCCGCGCTGGCGTTCAAGATCATGAACGACTCGTACGGCACGCTGACGTTCATTCGCGTGTACTCCGGTCGCCTCGAGTCGGGCTCCGCGGTGTGGAACACCGGCAAGAAGAAGCGCGAGCGGGTGGGGCGCCTGGTGCAGATGCGCGCCGACAAACGCGACGAGATTCAAGAATGTCTGGCCGGAGACATCTGCGCGATCGTCGGCCTCAAGCTCGCCACCACCGGTGATTCGCTGTGCACCGAGTCACACCCGGTGTTGCTCGAGAAGATCGAGTTCCCCGAGCCCGTGATTCAGCTCGCGCTCGAGCCGCGCTCGACCGAAGACGCCGACAAGCTGACTCAGGCGCTCGGCAAGCTCGCGGTCGAAGACCCCAGCTTCCGCGTGAAGACCGACGAAGAGACGGGGCAGACGATCATCGCCGGCATGGGCGAACTGCACCTCGAGATCATCGTCGACCGCCTGAAGCGCGAGCACAAAGTCGAGGCGCGCGTCGGCAAGCCGCAGGTCGCGTACCGCGAGACGGTCGGCAAGGTCGGAGAGGCTGATCACCGCCACGAGAAGGTGATCGGCGGGAAGAACCAGTTCGGACACGTGCGCCTGCGCGTCAGCCCCGGAGAGAAGGGGAAGGGCTTCCAGTACGCGATGAAGGCTCCGGAGACCGCGATCCCCAAGGAGTTCTGGCCGGCGGTCGAGGCGGGTGTCGTCAGCGGATTGAGCCGCGGAGTGGTCGCGAGCTACCCCATCATCGACGTGAAGGTCGAAGTGGTCGGCGGCGCGTTCAGCGAACAGGACTCCGACGAGGTCGCGTTCCAGGTCGCGGCGTCGATGGCCTTCAACGAGGCCTGCAAGCTCGCCGACCCGCAGCTGCTCGAGCCGATGATGAAGGCTGAGATCATCGTGCCGGCCGAATACATGGGAGCGGTCATCGGCGACGTGAACGCGCGGCGCGGCACCATTCGCGGCATGAACCAGCGCGGCGTGAATCAGGCCATCGACGCCGACGTGCCGCTGGCCGAGATGTTCGGTTACGTCGACTCGCTCCGCACGCTCACGCAGGGGCGCGGCAGCTACACCATGCAGTTCGGCCACTACGGCACCATTCCCGAGAACGTGCTCAAGCCGCTCTTGCTGCGCATTCGTGGCTACTGAGCTGAAGCCCCTCGCCGAGCACGCGCTCGGCTTCGAAGCGCCGGCCCTTCACCTGGTCGGCGACGAGGTCGCGATTGGCGGCATCGACGTGTCCGGTCGCAAAGAGCAGTTCGTCGTCGAGCTGTGGAACTGGCGAAGCGGCTTGACCGAGCGACTTACTCTGCCTGCGACGAGCGTCCCCGCGGAGATCGACTCCAACGCATATGCGCGGCTGAGCGAGAAGACGATGTTGGTGTTCGTCGACTACCACTCTGCCTACGCACCGCTTGAGCAAGCGCTCCTCGTGCTCGATCGCGCGAGCGGCACGTGGCGCACGCATGCCGTGTACGCCGATCATGGCTTCGGTGAATCGCTTGACGATGACGTGATGGCGATCGGCGATGCGTCAGCGATCTCAGTCATTCGCATCAGCGATGGCGCTGTTCTCCACCAGGTCCCTGTCTCGTTTCGCGCCGACGCAGTCGCCATCAACTCCGAGCGTGGCCACCTCGCCGTGGTGCGCGACCGCAAAGAGGTGGTGCTGCTGCGGCTCGATGGTTCCATCGCCGTCCGATGGCCAGTCGAGCGGCCGTGGTCGCTCCGGTTTGCTCCGGACGATCTGGCGGTGTGGGCCCTCAGCCGGTCGGGCATTTACCTGTTGCAGCTCGATGGCGTGGTGCATCAAGTCACCAACGTTCCGTGGCAGGCGCTCGATTTGGAACGGCGGCGCGCTCTTGGCGCCGGGAACGAGGTGGCTCAACTCGACCTCACCACCGGCGAGCGTCGCGTACTCGGCACGCTGAACGCGCAGCCGCGGGGAATGCCTTCGTTCGACGTCAGCAATGGTCGGTTGGCCGTGGCGGTCGACGAGACCGTGCGCGTTTTTCAACTCTGAGAATCACCGCGGGCGCTTGCGAGTGGCTCACAGGAGCGAGGGCGCTTCGGCCGTCAACTCGGCGTGACCGCAGTTCGAGCAGACCGTCGCCGCGAGTCGGGACGCCGCGCGACCCTTGAGCAGCACGTTGGCGTCCGAAAACGCACCCGGCATGTCGGCGCGGAGGATCAGCTTGCGCAAGAGCGAGGTGGAGCCGCACTGACGACACACTCCGCCCGGCGACAGATGGGGCGTGCGCGCGTCGGCTTGCTTCATTTGCAGCTCGAGGGTGCCAATGCGGTTCTGCAGCCGCTCGAGCTCCTCGCTCAGTTGGGCGCCGCCCGCAGCTTCGAGTACCCGAATGCGCTCGCGTGACGCCTCGAGTTCGCTCTCGAGCTCTCGGGTACGCATTTCCGCGAGGTTCCGTCGCCGCTCGAGTTCCCCCGACTTCGCTTCCAGGTCGCGGAGCCGCGCCTGCGCCTTCTCGAGAACCGCCCTCAATTCGCGTTCTTCGCTCATTTTCGTCTTTCGTGAATCAGGTGCTTGACGAGGGGTGCCAAGTAGCCGTATAGGCGCGCCCCGTCTTCGCCGCATTCGCTCTGTGAAAGCCAGGGTCTCGGTCGTAGCAGCCGGTTCGGCGCGGACACGAAGTTTGCTGTTGGTGAACGTCGCAGAACGAGGATCCACCGAGAATGGCGACACAGAAGATTCGCATCCGTTTGAAGGCGTACGACTCGAAGCTCCTGGACCAGAGTGCCACGGAGATCGTCGAGACCGCCAAGCGCACCGGCGCTCGGGTTTCGGGACCTATCCCGCTTCCCACGCGCATCAACCGTTTCACCGTCCTTCGGTCGCCGCACGTCGACAAGAAGAGCCGTGAGCAGTTCGAAATCCGCACCCACAAGCGGCTTTTGGACATTCTCGAGCCGACGCAGCAGACGCTCGACGCGCTCATGAAGCTCGACCTGTCGGCTGGTGTCGACGTCGAGATCAAGAGCTGAGGATCACGACCATGGCCAAGTTCGACGTCGTTGATTTGAGCAACAAGAAGGTCTCCGAGATCGAGCTCTCGGACGAGGTCTTCGGCGCCAAGCCGAACGCCCACCTCCTGTACGAGGCTGCCAAGTTCCAGCAGATCAATCGCCGCAGCGGCACCGTGGCGGTGAAGAACAGCTCGCTCGTTTCCGGCGGCGGCAAGAAGCCCTGGAAGCAGAAGGGCACCGGTCGTGCGCGCCAGGGTTCGACCCGCGCCTCGCACTGGGTCGGCGGTGGCAAGGCGATGGGCCCCAAGCCCCGCGACTACACCTACCGTCCGCCCCGCGGCGTTCGCCGTGCGGCCCTCTCGTCGGCGCTGTCGCTCCGCGCCGGTGAGAAGAAGATCGTCTTCGTCAGCGAGTTCCCCTCCGACGGGAAGTCGAAGAAGGCGTTCGAGACGTTGACCAAGGGCCTCAAGCTCGGCAACGCGCTCGTCGTCGACGAGAAGAAGAACGACAAGCTCGCGCGCGCGGTGCGCAACATGGAGAAGTTCGACGTGCTGCCCGTCGAGGGCGTGAACGTCGAGTCCGTGCTCCGCCGTGAGTCGCTGGTCATCACGGTCGCGGCTGCCAAGGCGCTCAACGAGGCGCTCTTGAAGCCCCGCGGCAGCAAGGCGGAGAGCTGAACATGGATCTCAACCACGTCATCAAGGGTCCGCTGATCACCGAGAAGCTGGACAAGGCTCGTGAGAAGCAGCGCCAGTACTCGTTCGTGGTCGACCGCAAGGCGACCAAGCACGACGTCGCCCGCGCTGTGGCGGCTCAGTTCAAGGTCACCGTCGAAGACGTCCGCACCCTGGTCATGCGCGGCAAGATCAAGCGCGTGGGCACCTCGATGGGCAAGCGCTCGAACTTCAAGAAGGCGTTCGTCACCCTGAAAGAGGGCGACAAGATCGAGTTGTTCGAGGGAGGTACGGTCTAATGGGCGTCAAGAAATTCAAGCCGACGTCGGCCGCTCGCCGTCTCATGACGGTGTCGGACTTCGCCGAGATCACGCACGACATCCCCGAGAAGAGCCTCACGACCGCGATGAAGCGCTCGGGTGGCCGCAACGGTGATGGTCACATCACCCGCCGTCACCAGGGTGGTGGTCACAAGCGCCGCTACCGCATCATCGACTTCAAGCGGAACAAGGACGGCGTGCCGGGCAAGGTGTTCTCGGTCGAGTACGACCCGAACCGCACGGCGAACATCGCGCTGATCCACTACGCAGACGGCGAGAAGAAGTACATCCTCGCGCCGGTCGGCCTCAACGTGGGCGACACCCTGTTCTCGGGCGCCAACGTCGACATTCGTCCGGGTAACTCGCTGCCGCTCCAGAACATCCCGGTCGGCACGGTGATCCACAACATCGAGACCAAGCCCGGTCGCGGTGGCCAGATCATCCGCTCGGCGGGCAGCTGGGGTCAGCTGATGGCGAAGGAAGGCGACTACGCCCAGGTTCGCCTGCCGTCCGGCATGGTGCGCAAGGTGTTGATCGTCTGCCGCGCGACCATCGGCCAGCTCGGCAACATCGACCACGAAATCATCCGCGTCGGCAAGGCCGGTAAGAGCCGCTGGCTCGGCATCCGTCCGACCGTTCGCGGTCTGGCCATGAACCCCGTCGACCACCCGCACGGTGGTGGCGAAGGTAAGTCCGGCCAGGGCAACCCGCACCCGGTCAGCCCCTGGGGCAAGAAGACCAAGGGTCTCACCACGCGCAAGAACAAGCGCACCGACAAGTTCATCGTTTCGCCGCGCCGTCAGGGCGTGCGCAGCCAGTAAGGGAGCTCACTGAACCATGGCTCGTTCAACCTGGAAGGGACCCTTCGTCGACATCAGCCTCAGCAAGAAGGTTGATGCGATGAACAAGGGCAACAAGAAGTCGGTCATCAAGACCTGGTCGCGTCGCTCGACCATCATCCCCGAGATGGTGGGTCACACGTTCGCGGTCCACAACGGTCGCAAGTTCATCCCCGTGTACGTGACCGAGAACATGGTCGGCCACAAGCTGGGTGAGTTCGCGCCCACGCGCACGTTCAGCGGGCACAGCGCCGAGAAGAAGGCCGCTCCGGCCCCGGGCAAGAAGGGTTAAGCGATGGAATCGATTGCTCACCTCCGTCACCTGCGCATGGCCCCGCGCAAGATCACCGTCATCGCCTCGCTCGTGCGCGGCATGCCGGTCGCCAAGGCCATCAGCACGCTTCAGTTCACCCGCCGCGCTGCTGCGGCTCCGGTGAAGAAGCTCATCGAGTCGGCCATGGCGAACGCCACCGACCGCTCCAAGGGCTCGGTCGACATCGACAAGCTCTGGGTGAAGATGATCTCGGTCGATCAGGGCCCGACCGCTCGCCGCTACATGCCGCGCGCGATGGGCCGTGCGACGCGCATCAACAAGAAGACCTCTCACATCCACGTCGTCCTCTCGGACGAGTCGACGAAGTCCAAGAAGTAAGGAGAAAACCTTGGGTCAGAAAGTTCATCCTGTTGGATTCCGGCTCGGCGTCATCCGCACCTGGGACTCGAAGTGGTTCGAGGAGCGGAACTACGCGCAGTGGCTCCACGAGGACATCAAGATCCGTGAGCACGTCAAGAAGAGCCTGAACCACGCCGGCGTCTCGAAGGTCGAGATCGAGCGCGCCGCGAACAAGGTGAAGGTCAACGTGCACACCGCGCGGCCGGGCATCGTGATCGGCAAGCGTGGCGCGGGCATCGAGACGGTGAAGAAGGAACTGCAGCGCTTCACCAAGAACGAGGTCTTCCTCAACATCGTCGAGGTCCGCAAGGCCGAGACCGACGCGCAGCTGGTCGCGGAGAACATCGCGACGCAGCTCGAGCGCCGCATCGCGTTCCGTCGCGCGATGAAGAAGGCCATCCAGACCGCCATGAAGTTCGGCGCGAAGGGCATTCGTGTGGCGTGCTCGGGTCGCCTCGGCGGCGCGGAAATGGCGCGCTACGAGTGGTACCGCGAGGGTCGCGTTCCGCTCCACACGCTGCGTTCGGACATCGACTACGGGTACGCCATCGCGCGCACGACCTACGGCACCATCGGCTGCAAGGTGTGGGTCTGCCGCGGCGACATCCTTCCCACCAAGGGCGGCAAGGACGCCCAGCCCCAGCGCTGAATTGCGCCGGGTTTAACGAGAGAACGTCATGCTTCAGCCTGCTCGCACCAAGTACCGCAAGATGCACAAGGGCCGTACGCCGGGCGCCGCGCACCGCGGCAATTCCCTGGCGTTCGGTGAGTTCGGCCTGATGACCACCCAGCCGGGTTGGATCACCTCGCGTCAGATCGAAGCGGCCCGCATCACGATGAGCCGCTCCATCAAGCGCGGCGGCAAGATCTGGATCCGCATCTTCCCGGACAAGCCGATCACCAAGAAGCCGGCCGAGACCCGCATGGGTACCGGCAAGGGCAACGTCGAGTACTACGTGGCCGTCGTGAAGCCGGGCCGCATTCTGTACGAGATCGGCGGCATGGAACTCGGCGCCGCGACCACCGCCTTCAAGCTCGCGATGGCCAAGCTGCCGGTCATGACGCGCATCGTGAACCGCGCGCAGATGAGCCTCTGAGGAAACGACCATGGCAACCGCGAAAGAACTCAACGATCTGTCGGTGGAAGACCTCGGCCGCCGTGCGACCGAGCTCCGCGCCTCGCTCGTGCAGGACAACCTGAAGCTGCGCACGGGCTCGCTCGACAACCCGTCGGAGCGCACCAACCACAAGCGCGATCTCGCGCGCGTGCTGACTGTTTTGACGGCCAAGAAGAAGGCCGCCGTCGCCAAGAAGTGAGGAACGTGAACCATGGCTGAGACCAACACCCAGACTCCGGCTGATTCGCGCGGCCGTCCCAAGACCCGCATCGGCATCGTGACGTCGAACAAGATGTCGAAGACTGTCGTCGTCACCGTGCGTCGCCGCACGGCGCACGCCGAGTACGGCAAGGTGATGACGCGCCGTGAGAAGTACAAGGCGCACGCCGAGAACCACGAGCCCAAGAAGCCCACCATCAACGAGGGTGACAAGGTGCTCATCGCCGAGACCCGCCGCACGTCGAAGGACAAGCGCTGGCGCGTGGTCAAGGTGCTCGAGAAGGCCCAGGCCGTCTAAGCGGCTTCGCTTCAAGGAAAGAGGAGAACGTCATGATTCAAATGACCAGCGTGCTCGATGTTGCCGACAACTCGGGCGCCAAGAAGGTGTTCTGCATCAAGGTGATGGGTGGCTCGCACCGCGAGTACGCCTCGATCGGCGACGTCATCGTCGTCTCGATCCGCGAGGCGCTGCCGACCGCGAAGGTGAAGAAGGGTGACACGGCGAAGGCCGTCGTCGTTCGCACCGCGCGTGAAGTTCGTCGCCCGGACGGCAGCTACATCAAGTTCGACGGCAACTCGGCGGTGCTCATCGACAAGGAAAACGAGCCCATCGGTACCCGCATCTTCGGCCCGGTCGCCCGCGAGCTCCGCGCCAAGAAGTTCATGAAGATCATCTCGCTCGCGCCTGAGGTTCTCTGAGTCATGGAAAAGCTCAAGATCGGCGACACCGTTCAAGTCACCAGCGGCGGTGAGCGCAGCCAGAAGTCGAACCGCGGCAAGATCATCGAGATCGACCGCGCCGCGCGCCGCGTGCGCGTCGAGGGCCTTCGCCTCGTGAAGCGTCACGTGGGCAAGGGCAAGGACCGCGCGAACCCGGACGGCGGCATCGTCGAGAAGCCCGGCAGCATCGAGCTCTCGAACGTGTCGCTGGTGTGCCCGAAGTGCGACAAGCCCACCCGCGTCGGTATCCGCGCGGACGGCGACAAGAAGAAGCGCTTCTGCAAGCAGTGCGAAGCGACCATTGACTGATGATCTCGCGGTGCGTTATGCGCGCCGCCTTCTGACTTTCTGACTGAAGAACGGAACACGCATCATGGCTGACGAAAAAGCGCCCAAGCCCGAAGCCGCTGACAAGCCGAAGAAGGCTGACAAGAGCGCCGGCAAGCGGAAGAAGGAAGAGGTCAAGAAGGCCGGCTTCGCCGCCAACATCGAGGAAGGTCTCGAGGCGAAGCCTGCGCGTCTGAAGCTCCGCTACCGCAAGGAAATCGTCGCGGGGCTCATGAAGGAGCTCGGCCTCAAGAACCCCATGGAAGTTCCGAAGATCGAAAAGATCGTCGTGAACATGGGTCTCGGCGAGGCGCTGGCGAACAACAAGCTGCTCGAGTCGGCCGTCGATCAGATGAACGCCATCACCGGTCAGAAGCCGGTCATCACGCGTTCCCGCAAGGCGATCGCGAACTTCAAGCTGCGTGAGGGCCAGGCCATCGGCGCCATGGTCACGCTGCGCGGCGACCGCATGTACGAATTCCTCGACCGCTTGATCTCGGTCGCGCTCCCGCGCGTTCGCGACTTCAAGGGCATCTCGCCCAAGGCCTTCGACGGCCGCGGCAACTACACGCTCGGCGTTCGCGAGCAGATCATCTTCCCTGAGATCAACTACGACCAGATCGAGAAGGTGAAGGGTCTCAACGTCTCGATCGTCACGACTGCCAAGAATGACGAGCACGGCCTGGCCCTGCTCAAGGCGATCGGCCTGCCTTTCCGCGCGTAAGCGCGGCGCAGTACCGCAGCACGCTGTTTTGCAGCACGACATAACCGACTGAGGCGAACCACCGGCATGGGGCCGGAAGGCGTCTTTGGTCTCCAGCGAGAGCGCGGACAGCGCCTCACCGGAAGCAGTAACCGATGGTCATCAATGATCCCGTGGGTGACATGCTCACCCGCATCCGCAACGCGGCGATGGTGCGTCACGACAAGCTGACGCTGCCGTCCAGCAAGCTCAAGGTCGAAGTGGCGAAGGCGCTCAAGAACGAGGGCTTCGTCAGCGACTTCATCGTTCACGAGAAGAAGCCGCAGAACGAGCTCACCATCGTTCTGAAGTACGGCCCGAACCGCGAGCCGGTCATCACCGGCATCAAGCGCGAGTCGAAGCCCGGCCTTCGCCGTTACGTCAACGTCCGCGACATCCCCCGCGTCAAGGGTGGCATGGGCGTGGCGATCCTCTCCACTTCGCGCGGTGTGATGGTCGACCACGAGGCCCGCAAGGCCAACGTGGGCGGCGAGCTCATCTGCACGGTCTACTGAGGTCACCATGAGCCGCATTGGAAAACTCCCCATCAAGCTCGCGGACAAGGTGAAGGCCACCGTCCAGGGCGACAAGGTCAACTTCGAAGGCCCCAAGGGCAAGCTGTCGGTCAAGCTGCCGATCGCGGGCATCAAGGTCGAGGTCAAGGGCAGCGAGATGGTCGTCGGTCGTCCCAACGACAATCGCAAGATCCGCGCTGCGCACGGCCTGACCCGCGCCATCCTCGCCAACGCGGCCAAGGGCGTCGGCCAGGGCTGGGAAAAGGCGCTCGCGATTCGCGGCGTCGGTTTCCGCTGCGAAGTGAAGGGCAAGCAGATTCACTTTGCCCTCGGCTTCTCGCACCCCGTGGTGTTCGACCTGCCCGAAGGCGTCACCGCCGAAGTCGGCAAGGCGCCGCGCACCGAAGACACGCTCCCCACGCTCGACCTCACGTTGCGCTCGGTCGACCGTCACCTGCTCGGCCAGACCGCGGTGAAGATTCGCGATCTGCGCCCGCCTGAGCCGTACAAGGGCAAGGGCATCAAGCTGTCCACCGAGACTGTCCGCCGCAAGGAGGGCAAGACGGGTACGGCGTAATCCGCCCCCGTTCTTCATCCACGCGAGGAAGTCACTCATCTCGCGTGGAAGGAAAGGAATCACACCATGGCCAACATCGAATCCCGTCTCCACCGCAAAGAGCGCATCCGCAAGAAGGTTGCTGGCGACTCCGCGCGTCCCCGTCTCACCGTCTACAAGTCGCTCAAGCACCTGCACGCGCAAATCGTCGACGACAGCACCGGCCGCACGCTGGTCGCCGCCTCGACGCTGTCCAAGGAGCTCAAGGGCAAGCTGGACGAGGGTGACAAGAAGGCCGCTGCCAAGCAGGTCGGTCTGCTGATCGCCGAGAAGTGCAAGGGCGCGAAGATCGAGAAGGTCGTCTTCGATCGCAACGGCTTCCCCTACCACGGACGCATCGCGGCGATCGCCGACGGCGCGCGAGAGGGCGGCCTGAAGTTCTAAGGCGCCAAAGGACACGACACATGAGCACGACTCCCATCAACGCAAACGACCTCGACCTCCAGGATCGCGTCGTCAACATCTACCGCCCGACGAAGGTCGTGAAGGGCGGCCGCCGGTTCTCGTTCGGCGCCATCGTCGTCGTCGGCGACGGCAACGGTCACGTCGGCATCGGCCTGGGCAAGGCGAACGAAGTGCCCGAGGCGATCCGCAAGGGTGGCGAAAACGCCAAGAAGCACCTCTTCAAGGTGCCCCTCATGGGCCACACCATTCCGCACGAGGTCCTCGGCCGGTTCGGCGCGGGCCAGGTGCTGCTCAAGCCGGCGTCCGAAGGTACGGGCGTCATCGCGGGCGGCCCGGTGCGCGCAGTTCTCGAGGCGGCGGGCATTCGCAACATCCTCACCAAGAGCCAGCGCTCGCGGAACCCGCACAACGTCGTGAAGGCGGTCATTCACGGCCTCAAGCAGCTCAAGTCGCCTGAGATGGTGTCCCGCCTGCGCGGCAAGGACGTCCACTTCGGCCGGAAGGAAAGCTGAGTCATGGGCCTCAAGATCAAGCTCATCAAGTCCCCCTCGAGCGCTTCGGCGCGCCAGGTTGCGACCGTGAAGGGCCTCGGCGTCTGGAAGTTCGGCTCCGAGAAGCTCCTCAAGGACACCCCGGCGATCCGCGGAATGCTCGATCGCGTGCAGCACCTGATCTCCTTCGAAGTGGTGAAGGAAGAGCCCAAGGTTCGCGCGCGCCGCAAGCCCTACAAGATCCGCGCACGCGACGCTGCCCGCGCCGCCGCGGCGAAGAAGTGAGGAACTGAACCATGGTAACTCTGCACACGCTCAAGGCTCCGTACCGCTCCACCCACCGCAAGAAGCGCGTGGGTCGTGGTCAGGGCTCGGGTCTCGGCAAGACGGCCGGCCGCGGTGGTAAGGGCCAGAAGGCCCGCACCGGCAACATGCGCTTCGAAGGCTTCGAGGGCGGTCAGTCGCCGCTCCAGCGCCGCCTTCCGAAGTTCGGCTTCAACGCGCCGAACCGCGTTCACCTCGCGATCGTCAACCTCTCCGACCTCGCCGCGCACTTCAAGGCGGGCGCGACGGTCGACGAGGCCTCGCTCCGCAAGGCGGGCCTGGTCAAGGGCAGCTGGGACGGCACCAAGGTGCTGGGCAACGGCGAGCTCACGATCAAGCTGACCGTGAAGACCAACAAGGTCTCCGCGGGCGCGAAGGAAGCGATCACCAAGGCCGGCGGTTCGGTCGAGGAAATCGCGCTCATGGTCCACAAGCCTGAAGCCGCTGCGAAGGCGCACGCGGGCAAGGGCGTGCCGGCCCCCAAGGCCGCCGCCAAGGCGTGATGGCCTGCTCGTAATGCCAGCGTGACGCGCCCCTCGACCCCGACTACGGAGCCGAGGGGCGTTTGACGTTTTCGAACCGAACTTCTTTCTGACTGACGGGGAACCCAGTGTTCAACGCGATCTCCAACATCTTCCGCGTCGCTGAGCTGCGCGCGCGCATCGGCTACACGCTGGTGCTCCTGGCGATCTACCGCCTCGGCATCTTCATCAGCACGCCGGGCGTCGACCGTGTGGCGCTCAACGCCGCGATGGAGGCCCGCATGAAGGATGGCGGCCTCCTCGGGCTGTTCAACATGTTCTCCGGCGGAGCGCTCAGCCAGGCGTCGATCTTCGCGCTGGGAATCATGCCGTACGTCTCGGCGAGCATCATCATGCAGCTGCTCGCGGTCGTCGTGCCGAGCCTCGAGCGCCTGCAGAAGGAAGGCGCGGCCGGCCGCCAGAAGATCAACCAGTACACGCGCTACGGCTCGATCGTGCTGTCGATCGTTCAGGGCGTCGGCGTGGCCCGCACGCTGTACTCGTTCGGCCGCTCCAGCGACCCGAGCGCGCTCGAGAAGGTCGTGGTCCCCGAGACCATGTACGGCCTGTCGGCGTCGTCGACCCTGGTGTGGTTCTCGTTCATGACCGTCATCACGCTGACCGCCGGCACGGCGTTCATCATGTGGCTCGGCGAGCGCATCACCGAGAACGGCATCGGTAACGGCATCTCGCTCATCATCTTCTCGGGCATCGTGGTCGGCATTCCCCCGTCGGCGCAGGGCCTGTTGCGCTCGGTCGAGTCGGAGTCGATCAACGGCGGCCTCGGCGGCGCGGTCGGTCTGCTGGCGGTGATGCTGCTGGTCGTCGGAGCGGTGGTCTTCGTCGAGCGCGGCATGCGGCGCATTCCCGTGCAGTACGCCAAGCGCGTGAGCGGGCGGCAGATGTTCGCGGGCCAGGCGACGTACTTCCCGCTCAAGGTGAACGCGTCGGGCGTGATTCCCCCGATCTTCGCCGGCGCGCTGCTCTCGTTCCCCGCGACGCTCGCCACCTGGGTGCCCGGCATGGCCGGCATTCAGCGCGCGCTGCAGAGCGACCAGTGGATCTACAGCGGCCTCTTCGTCGCGCTGATCATCTTCTTCGCGTACTTCTACACGTCGCTCACCTTCCGCGCCGACGACGTCGCGGACAACATCAAGAAGCAGGGTGGCTACATTCCCGGCATTCGCCCGGGTCGTCAGACGGCCGACTTCATCGAGCGCGTGCTGAACCGGCTCACGTTCGGTGGCGCGCTGTACCTCGCCGCGATCTGCGTGCTGCCCACGGTCATCGGCGGCATCTTGCACGTGCAGCTGTACTTCGGCGGCACGGCGCTCCTCATCGTCGTCGGCGTCGCGCTCGATACGGTGCAGCAGATTCGAGCAGCACCTCATCAGTCGCAACTACGAAGGCTTCGCGGGTCCGCGGGGTCCTCGCATTCGCGGCCGCATTCAGCGCACGGCTCCGGTCTAAGGAACTCGGGGGGAACGAACGAACATGCACCTCGTCTTCTTCGGCCCTCCCGGCGCAGGGAAGGGCACTCAGGCCCAGAAGCTCATCGCCGACTTCAAGATCCCCCAGATCTCGACGGGCGACATTCTCCGCGCGGCGGTCAGCAAGGGCACCGCGCTCGGGCTGCAGGCAGGCCCGCTGATGGCGGCCGGTAAGCTGGTCCCCGACGAGCTGGTGATCGGCATCGTCGAGGAGCGCTTGAAGGAACCCGACTGCAAGCCGGGTTTCCTGCTCGACGGCTTCCCGCGCACGATTCCGCAGGCCGAGGCACTCGACAGGGTGCTCTCGAAGATGGGCAAGAAGATCGAGCACGTGGTGTCGCTCGAGGTGCCTGACGCGGTCATTCACGAGCGCATGAAGGGCCGCGGCCGCGCTGACGACAGCCCGGAGACGGTGCAGAAGCGGCTCGACGTGTTCCGCGAGCAGACCTCACCGCTCAAGGCGCATTACGGGAAAATCGGGCTGTTGCGCACCATCAACGGCGTCGGAACCCTCGACGAGATCTACAGCTCCATCCGCTCGCAAATCGGGAAGTAAACGGCGCCAGTTGCGCACATGAGGCCAAGGTGGTAGTGGCCGCCGCTCTCTGAAGTTTCACGAGGTTTTGAATTGGCAAAGGAAGACGCGATTGAGGTGGAAGGCACGGTGAAGGAACCGCTGCCCAACGCCATGTTCAAAGTGATGCTGGAGAACGGTCACGAAGTGCTCGCGCACATCTCAGGCAAGATGCGCATGCACTTCATCCGCATTCTCCCGGGCGACAAGGTCAAGGTGGAGCTCTCGCCGTACGACCTGACGCGTGGCCGCATCACCTATCGCGCGAAGTAATCGCAAGGAGTTCGCAATGAAGGTTCGTCCGTCCGTGAAGAAGATCTGCGACAAGTGCAAGGTCATCCGTCGCAAGGGCACCATCCGCGTGATCTGCCCGGCCAACCCCCGTCACAAGCAGCGCCAGGGCTGATTCCTCAGCTCCAGACCAACTCAGTAAGGAACGAAAAGCATGGCTCGTATTTCAGGCGTCGATCTCCCGGTTGCGAAGCGCGTGGTCATCTCGCTTCAGTACATCTACGGAATCGGCTCGAAGACCGCTCACGACATCTGCGCTGAGGCGAACATCGACCTCGCGACCCGCACCAAGGATCTCACCGAGGAACAGACCCGGAAGATCCGCGAGATCATCGAAGCCAACCACAAGGTCGAGGGCGATCTGCGTCGTGAAGTCACGATGAACATCAAGCGCCTGATGGACCTGGGCTGCTACCGCGGCCTGCGTCACCGCAAGGGCCTCCCGGTCCGCGGTCAGCGCACGCACACCAACGCGCGCACCCGCAAGGGCCCGAAGCGTGGCGTGCAGCGCGTGAAGCCGGCGGCCGCTGCGGCTCCTGCCAAGTAATTTCAACCTGGGCCCGGTGACGTTGCCGGGCTGATCACCTCACCAAAGACGAGAAGAGAGAATGGCTGAAGAAACGACGACCGCACCTGCCGCTGCCGCTGCTCCGGGAACGGAGACCGCCGCGGACAAGAAGGCGAAGAAGAAGAGCAAGAAGAACGTCCTCAACGGGATCGTTCACATCCAGTCGACGTTCAACAACACGCTGATCACGTTCACCGACGTCTCGGGCAACGTCATCTCGTGGTCGTCGGCGGGTTCGCGTGGCTTCAAGGGCTCGCGCAAGTCGACTCCGTTCGCCGCGCAGGTCGCGGCCGGTGACGCGGCTGCCAAGGCCATGGAGCACGGGCTCAAGAACGTGCAGGTCCTCGTGAAGGGTCCGGGCGCGGGCCGTGAGTCGGCGCTGCGCGCGATCGCCGCGGCGGGTCTCAAGATCTCGCTCATCCGCGACGTCACCCCCATTCCCCACAACGGATGCCGCCAGGCCAAGCGCCGCCGCGTCTGAACCCTCGCACTTTCTGAACACGGAGAACTGAACAGTGGCTCGTTACACCGCAAGCGTGTGCCGCATCTGCCGGCGCGAAAATCTGAAGATGTATCTGAAGGGCGACCGTTGCTACACGGACAAGTGCGCCATCGAGCGCCGCCCGTACCCGCCTGGCCAGCACGGCCAGGGTCGCGTGAAGTTCTCGAACTACGGCGTGCAGCTGCGCGAGAAGCAGAAGGTCAAGCGCATGTACGGCCTGCTCGAGAGCCAGTTCCGTGGCTACTTCCACCGCGCGGCCGCGGCGAAGGGCAAGACGGGCGAGACCCTGCTGCAGATGCTCGAGCTTCGCCTCGACAACGTCGTGTTCCGCATGGGCTTCGCCGACACTCGCGCTGAGGCTCGCCAGCTGGTGCGCCACGGTCACTTCACGGTGAACGGCAAGCGCGTGAACATTCCCTCGTTCTCGGTCAAGCCGGGCGCGAACGTGGAAGTGCACGACAAGAGCAAGAAGATCCTCCGCATTCAGGAAGCCATCGAGACGGTCGACCGCCGCGGCATTCCGCAGTGGCTCGACGTCGACAAGAAGGCGCTCAAGGGCAGCGTGAAGACGGTCCCCAACCGCGAGGACCTGACCATGCCGATCCAGGAGCAGCTGATCGTCGAGCTCTACTCGAAGTAATTCGCTTTTCGCGGGCGCGTCGCTCCTTCAAACGGGCGCGCGCCCGTCTTGTTTCCGCGGCAGCTGAGGCTGCTGAGCTGTTTTCAAATCTCCCCGCAGTCGTCCTCCCACTTTCGTGGGTACGTTGGTGGCGACTCGGTCACAGAGGGTAGTGCACATGGCTGATTCGTCTCTGACTGCGAAGAACTGGCGTGATCTCATCAAGCCTCGGAAGATCGATGTCGACTCCGAGAGCACCGGCACCTACGGCAAGTTCGTGGCCGAGCCGCTCGAGCGTGGCTTCGGCACGACGCTGGGCAACTCGATCCGTCGCGTGCTGCTGAGCTCGCTGCAGGGTGCGGCGATCACCAACGTGAAGATCGAAGGCAACGGCGGCCTCGTGGAGCACGAGTTCACCACCATTCCGGAAGTCTCGGAGGACGTGACGGACATCGTTCTCAACCTCAAGGAAGTGCGTCTGCGCATGCACACCAACGAGGTGAAGACGATCCGCATCGAGGCCGAAGGCCCGAAGGAAGTGAAGGCTGGCGACCTCATCACCGACGACCAGGTCGAGGTGCTGAACCCGGGTCACCACATCTGCACCCTCGCTGAGGGCGGCAAGATCCGCATGGAGCTCTCGTGCCGCCGCGGCCGTGGCTACGTGCCGGCGAACAACAACAAGGTCGCGGGCTCGCCCATCGGCTCGATCGCCATCGACTCGCTCTTCTCGCCGGTGAGCAAGGTGAACTACCTGGTCACCAACGCGCGCGTCGGCCAGCAGACCGACTACGACAAGCTCTCGCTCGAGGTGTGGACCGATGGCTCGGTCACTCCGCAGGACGCCGTGGCCTACGCCGCGAAGATCTTGAAGGAGCAGCTCACGGTGTTCGTGAACTTCGAGGAGACCGAGGAGCCGGTCGTCGCCGAGACCCCGCAGCAGGAAGCGAAGCTCAACGAGAACCTCTTCCGCTCGGTCGACGAGCTGGAGCTCTCGGTGCGCTCGGCGAACTGCCTCCAGCAGGCCAACATCCGCACCATCGGCGACCTCGTGCAGAAGACCGAGGCCGAGATGCTCAAGACCAAGAACTTCGGCCGCAAGTCGCTGAAGGAGATCAAGGAAATCCTGGCGGAGATGGGCCTCTCGCTCGGCATGAAGCTCGAGAACTGGCCGCCGAAGACCGCGCCGGCGCCGATGCCTGCCGCTCCCCGCGTCTAAGACTGACTCAACACACAAAATCCGCGCCCGGGATTCCCTCGGGCGCGGGTTATGTCCACCGGGTACCTGATACGGCCGCGGTGGTTACCGAAGGAGCAACACCGTGGAACACAAGGTTGGAAACCGGAAGCTGCAGCGCACCACTTCGCACCGCCTCGCGATGCTGAAGAACATGGTCACCTCGCTCATTCAGCACGAGCGCATCACCACCACCGTCCCCAAGGCGAAGGAAGCCCGCAAGATGGCTGAGAAGGTGATCACCCTCGGCAAGAAGGGTGGCCTTCACAACGTGCGCCTCGCGTCGAAGTACGTGAACAACCGCGAGCTGCTCCAGAAGATCTTCGGCGAGCTGAAGACCCGCTACGCCTCGCGCAAGGGCGGCTACACGCGCCTGATGCGTGGTGGTTTCCGTCGCGGCGACGCGGCTGACATCGCCATTCTCGAGCTGGTTGACCGCCCTGAGGCGGCTCCGGCGGCGGCTGACGAGAAGCCGGCTGAAGAGAAGAAGTAAGTAAGTCGCTTCGCCAGTTGATGGCGTGACTGCGCCCCGGTCCTCCTCGTGAGTGCCGGGGCGTCGTCTTTCCTGCGTGCGAGCTACTGAACCAGCGCGCCGCCCTTGAGGAGCGGCACTTCGGCTTCGGGCTCGCGCACCTTCACCACGATGTCGGTGATCGAGATCGCACTCGGGGCGCGCTTGCCCGCATCGTCGAACAACACGGCCGACGACAGCGTGAGGTTGCCGCCTTCGGCCATCTGCGTCTGCGTGGAGCGGTACTGGCCGTTCACGACGATCTCGACGTCTTGCCAGACGTCGGTGCCTTCGTTCTTCACCATGTAGATCTGCTTGCCGCCCGAATCACTGCTCACCACCAGCACCGCCGAGATGTCGTTGCTGGGGCCGGTCGACGGGCACGCGATGCCGAACGCGCCGATCATCAGCAGGAACCACATGCTCAAGACCATCGCCTTGTATTTGAAGAAGCGATCGGAATTGCGGAAGTCCTCGACCACCTCTCCGAGGATCGAGATCGAGTTGAGGAGCGTGTCGGCCGCGCCTTCTTTGAGTCGAGCGGCGGTCGGCCCCTTCTGCTCGGGAGCCAGCGGCTGCGAGCGCGCCGCAGTGCGCACGGCCTGCAGGTTCGGGTTGCTCACCGAGGGCCGCGGCGGCTGGGACGGCTGGCGAACCGGGCGAGCGAGCTCGAGCTCCGGTTCAGGCGGCTTGTTCGGGTCCTGAGGGTCGTTCACGGGCTCGCCCGTCCTACCACGCTCAGGGAACCTTGAGCCGTTCGAGCGCGCGCGAGGCGATGGCGTTTTCGGGCTGCGCCTCGAGCACCTTGGTCAGCCACTTCGAGGCCTCGGTCGACGCCGCGGTGCGCTCACCAGGCGTCTTGGCCTTCGTGTAGCGCTCGGTGTGCAGCACGCCCAGCCGGAGCATGAACTCGACGTTCTCGGGTTCCTTGTCGAGCACCAGGTGGAGTTCCTTGTCGGCCGCGGGCCAGTTGCCGTCGAGCTGGTGCACCAGTGCGAGCTTTCCGTGCGCCGGAGCGTTCTCGGGCACCAGGCGCGAGGCGACCTCGTAGTCTCTGCGCGCCGAGGCGTAGTCGGCGCGATCGAGCGCCACATCACCCAGCTTGAGCCACGCCTCATCGAGCACCGGGTTGCGCTCGATGGCCTTCTGGTAGTGCTCCTCGGCGTTCTTGTTGCGCTGCCGGCCTTCGTAGATCTGCGCGAGGTAGAGGTGGTTCTTGCCGTCGTCGGGGGCCAGCTCGATGGCGCGCTTGAGCTCTTCGACCGCGCGACCGGCGTCGTCGAGGCGGGCCCACGCCAGCCCGACCAGCGCATGCAGAATCGCCTCGTCAGGGTGATCGCGCAGCAGCTCTTCGAGGGACACCAGCGCCTGCTGGGGCACGTCGGCGATCTCGAGCCATTGAATGGCCTGCTCGAGCTGCGCGCGCGCGGAGCGGGGGAAGCCCGAGAACGGGTCGGCGATCTGATCCATCAGCGCGCGGGCGGTCTTCACGTCGTTGGCGCTCGGAGTGCCGGTCACGACGGCGCGAATCGCTTCGATGGCGCCCTTGGTCTCGCCGGTGCGGTAGCGCGCCTTGGCGAGCGGCAACGACCAGCTCGACTTGTCGCTCGCCGATTTCACGGCGGTCTCAAGCGTGGCGCGGGCGGCGTCGTATTGCTCCGACTCGAGCTGGGCGACGCCGAGGCGGTAGGTGAATTCGGGCTCGTTGGGCGAGAGCTCGGCGGCGCGCTTGAACTCGATGATCGCCGGGCCGCTCGCGTCGGCGGAGCGCGCGAACTTCACGAGGCCCTGCTGGTAGTGGGCGATCGGCGTGTCCTTGCCGGTCAGCGACGCGAGGAACGCGTCAGCGTCGCCGGCCTTCACGTGCGCCTCGGCGATCATGCGGGCGAGGGTGACGTCGTTCGGCTCTTTCGCGGCGAGCTCGTTCAAGATCGGCAGCGCGTTGGTGCCGTCTCCGCGGGCGAGGAAGACCTGAGCCTGTTCGCGAGGCGAGAGCTTGGCGCCGGTGGCCGAAGTGGTGACACACGCGGACAGCGCGAGCGCCAGCACCGCAACCAGAACTCCCTCTCTCTGCAAAGCGGGGAGAGGGCTGGGGTGAGGGGCCGAAGTCGACCGCTGCCACTGGCGACGCTCCGCGCTCATTCGCCTTTCTCCGACGTGCCTTCTTTTCCTCGCGCGGCCACCGCGTCATCGACGTTGCCGCCGCGACCGCCCATCTCCTTGCTCTGCTCGATCACCTTGCCGCGCACCGCTTTGATCAACGCGATGCGATCTTCGCCAAACGGAGCGGGGTCGATCGGCTCTCCGACGCGCACCTTGATCGGTCCCGGCGTGATGTTCCACGAGTTCTTCGGCATCAGCTCGCCAGACCCCTCGATGGTCACCGGCACCAGCGGCACCTGCGCCTTCAGCGCCAGCGCGAACGGCCCCTTCTTGAACGGCAACACGGTGCGATCGTCGCTGCGCGTACCTTCGGGGAACATCACGATGCTGATGCCTCCGCGAATGCGCGCGCCTGCGTCTTCGAGCGACCTGAGCGCGTCACGGTGATTCGCGCGATCGATGAACACGAACTTCGCCAGCCACATGTACCAGCCGAGGAACGGCACGTACTTGAGCACCTTCTTCGCCACGAACCGGAAGTCGGTGGGCAGCGCGACGAACAGCGCCGGAATGTCGATGGTGCTCTGGTGATTGCTCACGAAGATGTACGGCTGGCCGGTCTTGAGCCGCTCGATGCCGCTGACTTCGAGTCGCGCGCCTCCGGCCCACAGCAACACCGGCGACCACCAGCGCTGCACCACGTACATCGACGACGACGGGTTGAGCGTGACGATCATCGCTCCGACGGCGAAAGGGAAAAGCACCAGCGTCCAGATGCCAGCGATGAAGATGCAGAACAGGTTGCGAAGCATCACTTCCCCACGAGGGCTTTGAATTCGGGCGTCTGCGCCAGAAACGCAAAGGCAGGATCTGCCGCAACCCGCTCCGAGTTCCAACTCGATCCCGCCGCGTTCTTCGCGTCGCCCAGGTAGAGCAGGGTGTCGGTTTGCCGGCTCTGCGCCGCCGCCAGCCGCGCCAGGCCATACCCACCGAGTGGCGACTTCGGGTACTGCCGCTGCAGCCCGTCGAGCGTCGCCTGCGCGTCGCTGTACTTCTTGAGCGCGATCTGCGCCGAACCCAGCACGTACGTCGTCTCGAGATCAGCCGCGTTCTCGGTCAGCCCGGCCTTCGCCAATTCGAGCGCGCGAACCAGATCGCCTTCCTGCCCACGAGCGAGCAGCGCACGAGCCAGCGTCAATCGCAGCCCTCCCGTCGGAGCCGTCACCTTGTCGAGCGACGTCACCGCGCCGCCGGCGTCTCCAGCCTCGAGCGACGCGCGCGCCGAACCTTCGAGCGCGATCTCATTGAGCGGCTCGAGCGAGATCGCCTCCGCCCATTCCTTCAGCGCCAGCGGGCGATCGCCGGCCTGCCACGCCGCGACTCCCAGCTTGGCGTGCGCGGGAGCGGACTGCGGCGCCACCTTCACCGCCTCGGCGAACGCATCACGCGCCTCGGGCCACTTCGCGGCGAGCGCGGCGGCGTCTCCCTTCTGCATCAGCCCGTCGAGCGCGTTCTGACAAGCGCTGAACGCACCGAACGTCGCGAGCAGCAAGCAGAAGAACGACCGGGACCGGGCCACGAGGCGGCTGTGTAGCACGCGCAACGCGTGATCGACTTGGCACCACTTGGGCGGTAAGTCGTCGGCTTCGTGTCTGGGCAAAAGTTCATCGCCATCGCGGGAAACATCGGGGCTGGAAAGACCGAACTCACCGCGTTCCTCTGCAAGAAATACGGGCTCAAGCCCTTCTACGAGCCGAACGATCAGAACCCGTACCTCGCGGACTTCTACAAGGACATGAAGATCTGGGCGTTCCGCAGCCAGATCTTCTTCCTCACGCACAAGTTCAAGCTGCACCGCGAACTCGAGCGCAGCTCGGGCACCTCACTGCAGGACCGCACCATCTACGAGGACGCGGAGATCTTCGCGAAGAACCTCTTCCGCCAGCGCTTCATCGACAAGCGCGACTGGTCTACCTACTGGGAGCTCTACGAGAACATCGCCGCGGCGCTGAAGCCGCCCGATCTCGACGATCTACCTGCGCTGCCCGGTGAAGACGCTCAAGCAGCGCATTCGGCTCCGCGGCCGCAAGATGGAGCAGGACATTCCCACCGCGTACCTGAACCGCCTCAACGCGCTCTACGAAGACTGGTTCACCCGCTACACCATGAGCCCGGTGCTGGTGCTGCCCACCGACACCCTCGACTACCTCACCAACCTCGTCGACCGCGTCGATCTGTTCCGTCAGATCGAGAAGCACCTGTGACGCCATGAGCAGCCTGCGCGAGATCTACGTCGTCGCGTCCGACTCCAACGAGGCGCTGGCCCCGGAGATCATCACCGAGGCCTTCGAAGCCGAGGACGTGAAGGTCGTGTTCGGAGAAGACGGCGCCCTCTTCTCGGTGCGCGCCGATGCGTCGCGTGTCGACGTGCGCTTCGAGACCCGCCTGCAGCCGCTGGGGTGGACGCCCGATCTCCTCACCGGCACGCCCGAGCTGCGCGAGACGCTCGAGAAGGCGGTCGGCTTCTACCGCGTGAGCTTCGAGCCCGGGAAACCGCAGGCCAGCGTCGCCGCCTTCGAGGCACTGTGGACGGTGCGCACGCTGCTCGAGCTCGTCGAAGGCGTGTGCGTCGACACCAGCTCCTACAAGCTCCACTCGCCGATGGACGTCGAGGAGATCACCGAGCTCGACTTCGACATTCGCGATCACATCACCGTGCACGCCGAGCAGGTCGGCACCGGCGAGCGCAACATGTGGGTGCACACCCACGGCATGTCGAAGTTCGCGTCGTCCGACGTCGAGATGTTCAACATCTCCGAGGAAGATCTCGCCGCGGCCGAGACGTTCTTTCAGGAACTGTGCACCGATCTCGCGTTCGGTCAGGGCCCCAAAGAGCGCCAGGTCATCTCGACCTCGGTGGGCATGGGCTTTCAGCTGCTCCCGAGCGGCGAGGCGCGCGCCAATCTCTACCAGGTCGACCCCGAGACCTTCACCGGACACGGGCAGGGTTTCGTGGCGGTAGTGAGCTCCGACGGTCGCCACCAGATGAGCGAGATCCTCAAGCACTACCGCGATCGCTTCGAGGAAGAGTCGGAAGAAGAGGCCGAAGAGAAGGCCACCGTCGCCACGCGCCTGCTGCCGCTCTTCAAGGGCCGCTACCAGCGCAAGGGTCTGATGGAGCCGCTCACCTTCCTCGTGCGCGCGCCGTTCGAAGTGCACCCTGAAGGGCAGGAAGGCAACGCCGAGCAGGAACAGCTGTGGGTCGAGGTCGTGCAGTGGGAAGACGACGCGCTGATCGGAAAGCTCGTCGACGGCGGCACGCGCACCACCGAGTGGCGCAAGGGCTCGCACGTCGAGGTCGACGACTCGCAGATCAACGCGCTCGCAGTTTCACGTGAAGGGCGTCAGCTCGAGCCCGAGGAGATGGAGCGCCTGCTCCAGCTCGAACGTCCCGCGTAGTTTTGGAGAACCAGCTTCATGGCCGCGTTGCTGTTGCTCACCGGACCGCAGGCAGGGCGCCGACACGAGGTGCAGGGCGAGGTCTTCATCGGCCGCAGCCCGTCGTGCACCATCTCGCTCGAGGACGCCAAGGTCTCGCGCAAGCACGTGCGCTTGATGATCGAAGAGGCGAGCGCCAAGGCGACCGATCTCGGCTCCCGCAACGGCACGCTGGTCAACGGCGAGAAGCTCGAAGCGGAGATCGTGCTGCTGCCGGGCGATCGGCTGCAGGTCGGCGACTCCACCATTCTCTTCGAGCCGTCGGCGCGCGCGTCGTTGTCCGATCGCGAGGCTGATGGCGAGCTGCACTCCAGCCCGGTCGAAGAACTGATCCCCGCCGTCGGCTCGGTCGCCGGCCTGTACCACGCGGGCGTCGCGCTGATCTCCGCCACCAGCGAGGCGATGGTGCTGCGTCGCGCTGCCGAAGAGCTCGGCCGCTCGGTGAACGCCGATCGCGCGGCTGCGCTGCTGGGTGGTACCGAAGGGTTGATGACCGCGGCCGTCGTCGGCGCCGAGTCGGTCGAAGTGCCGCGCTCGCTCGTTCGCGGGGCGCTGGAGCGAAAGGAAGCGGGCCGGGTGAAGGGCCTGTTGTGCGCTCCGTTGATCGCCAGCGGCGGTGCGCCGTTCGGCATTCTGTTCGCCGAGCGCCCCGAAGCGTTCACGCAGGAAGAGCAGCGCACCATCGCCGCGCTCGGTCGTCTCGCGGGCGAAGCGGTGACGTCGGTGCGCTCACGCCAGGACGGCACGGCTCCGGTGGTCTCGCTCGTCGGTAGCAGCCGCCAGTTCCGCAAGACGGTCGAGCAGGCCCGTCGCGCCGCGCAGTCGCAAGACACGGTGGTGGTGCACGGCGAGGTCGGCTCGGGCCGCGCGCAGACCGCTCGCTACATTCACAGCCGCTCATCGCGTGCGCTCGGCCCGCTGGTCGTCGTTGATTGTCGACGCAGCGCAACCGAAACCGAAGAGTCGCTGTTCGGCCGCACCAGCGCGCCCGGTGTTCCGCCGCAGAGCTCAGCGTTGCTCAAGGCCGATGGCGGCACGCTGCTGCTGCTCTCGGTCGAGGCGTTGCCGCGGCACGTGAGTGAGCGGCTCGCGCGGTTGATCGCCAAGAAGGCCGCTCCGGCGCGGCAGGGCGGCGAGGAAAAGGTCGACGTGCGCGTGATGGTGACGGCGCGCGCTTCGCTCGAGGCGATGCAGACCCGCGGTGAGCTCGACGGCGAGCTCGGTCGCGCGCTGGCCGGCATCGAGCTCGAGACGCTGCCCCTGCGCGAGCGCAAGCCCGACGTGCTGCAGCTCTTCGAGTGGTTCTGCTCCGAGTTGCATCGGACGCGCCGCAAGGAAGCGCCGACTTTGTCTCCCGACGCGCGCCGGTTGCTCGGTGAGCACCACTGGCCGGGCAACGTCGAAGAGCTGCGTCTGGTCGCCGAGCGGCTGTGGTTGCTCTACGGCGGAGCAGAAGTGACGGCGCTCCACCTGCCTCCAGAAATCCAGACCGGAGCGACCACCGAGCAGACCTCGCACACGCTGGCCGAACGCATCTCGCGGCTCGAGCGCGATGCGATCAGTGAGGCCCTGCGCCAGGCGAACGGAAAGAAAATCCGCGCCGCGGCCGCACTCGGCATTTCGCGCCCCACGCTCGACAAGAAGATCGAGGAATTCAACCTCGTGGTGGAGAAACGTCGCGCGTGAAGTTCGTCTTTTCGACCGAGGTCGCGGCAGCGCGCCGCACGCTGAAGCCGCTGGTGGCGCTCGAGACGTCGGTGCTCGCGCAGGGTCTGCCGTTTCCGCACAACGTCGAAGCCGCGAAGCGGTGTGAAGCGGCGGTCCGTGACGAAGGTGCAGTGCCCGCGTCGATGGCGGTGCTCGACGGCGTGCTGCATGTGGGCATCGATGAAGATCAGATCAAGCGGCTCAGCACTGCGAAGGGTCTGCACAAGATCGGCTCGCGTGATCTCGCGATCGCCGTGGCGCGCAAGCTGAGCGGTGGGACGACCGTGAGCGCGACGTGCGAGATGGCTGCAGCGGCCGGCATCCACGTCTTCGCCACCGGCGGTCTGGGCGGCGTGCATCGCGGCGTCGAAGAGCACATGGACATCTCGCAGGACCTTCCAGCGCTCGCCCGCTGGCCGGTCGCGGTGGTGTGCGCGGGCGCGAAGTCGGTGCTCGATCTCCCGCGCACCCTCGAGCTGCTCGAGACGCTCAGCGTCCCTGTGGTCGGAGTGGGCACCAACGAGCTCCCCGGCTTCTATTCGCGCGAGACGGGTCTCGAGCTCGAACACCGCATCGATGATCCGAAGGAAGCGGCCGACATGATCATCGCGCGCCGCGATCTGAAGCAGGGTGGAATGATCTTCGCGCTGCCTCCGCCGGCGAAGACGTCGCTCAAGCAGAAAGAGGTCGAGAAGCACCTCGACGCGGCGCTCAAGGCTGCGAAGAAGAAGAAGATCGAGGGGAAGGCCGTGACGCCGTTCCTTCTCGGAGAGATGGTCGCGCGCACCAAGGGCAAGACGCTGCAGGCGAACCTGGCGCTGCTCGAGAACAACGCGCGTTACGCCGCGAAGATCGCGATGGCGTTCGGCTGGCGCTGATCAGCTGACTACTGCTTCAGGCGCAGACAGCCCCACGAATTGCCGCCCTGAGACGCGAGCACTTCGCCCGATGAGCACGACGGGAGACCTTGCTCGTGCTGGCAACTCCAGCCCGACGAGCCTTCGCTGCGCAGGGAATCTCCGCTGCTGCAGCGGGGCATGAGGCGATCGGGCGACAGACATCGCCAGCTCCCGAAACCCTCGCTCACGAGGAACTCACCCGAGCTGCAGGTCGGCAGCACGTTCTGCGCGCCCCAACCCGAGGCGCGTTGCTTCTCGAGCAGAGAGCTCATCGTCGCGCAGCGGTAGCCCGACCCGTTCGAGACGAGCAGCTCGCCTGAGCTGCATTCCGGAAGCTGAGGCGACGTGGCACCGAGCACCAACGGGAGCAGCAACGCACGCGAGATGAGGTTCATGGCGCGCTCACAACGAAGCGTGCGGTCAGAAATTCACGGCGTCTGCTGTCCGCTCCGCATGAACTCGCCCATTCATTGTTGGATCGTTCTGCGTGGTTGCCTCCTGATCGAACGCCGCGGCTCGCAGGTCGCCGTGAGTGTTCGGGGGTCGGAAACCGGAGCCTGAACGTTGTCTGTTGTCCCGCCGCGACGCCTTCGAGGTCGCGCGCATTCTCGAAGCGCACGGCAGAGCCCTGTGGGACGCCGGTGTTCGAGATTCTCGCCCACGCCAGGTGCAGCTCGAGCCCGAGGCCGCCTCGTGGAGCTCGCTGCGCCTTCGCCTCGCGGCGTGTCACGGCATGGTCGAGCTGATCGCACGGGAGCCAGAGCTTCACCTGCCGCTCGTCGAGCTGGTCGAGATCATCCAGGTCCTCGACTGGCTCTCGGGCGGCGCCGAAGCTCAGTTGAGGTGATGCCGCGGCGACTCCACGGGCGCAGTGGTTTTTGCCGGTGGAGTCGACGCGGAGATCACCTCGGCTGAGCTTGGTAATAGGGTCGACGCATGGGATTCCCCGAGCGCACGCTCTCCGCCCCCGGAAAGCTCTTCTTGAGCGGCGAGTACGCGGTGCTGTGGGGCGGCGTGGCGCGCATCGCTGCCGTCGAACCGCGCGTGCACGCATTGGTGCGCAGCCGCGCCGATCGCACGGTGGAGATCGTTCTCGAAGACGGCCGGCTCACGGGCACGGCGACTCCAGCCGGAGTGCGGTGGGACTCCGAGGTCACAGCGCCGTTCAAGTTCGCGTCGGTGGCGATCGATCTCGCGTTGCGCGTGGTGGGGAGCGAAGGCCCGGGCTTCAGCGTGGCGTTCGAGCCCTCACCGCTCTTCGACGGACAGAAGCTCGGTCTCGGCAGCAGCGCTCGCGCCGCAGTGCTCGCCACCGAAGCGGCACGCGTCGCGCTCGATGCATCGTTCGACACCTTGAAGCTCTCGTTGCTTTCACATGCCGACGCGCAGGGCGGGAAGGGCAGCGGCGGAGACGTCGCCGCGAGCTTCGCCGGCGGAGTGGTTCGCTACCGGCGCTACGACGTGAAGGCGCTGCTCGAGAGCGCGGCGAAGGGCGGACTCGTGGCGCGGCTCGAACAATCGGCTCCCGTCGATCTCGCGCGCGTCGGAGTGCCGGTCTACCCGATGGTCTTCGTCTTCAGCGGCCAGAGCGCGTCGACCACCAGCCTCGTGAAGACGATCGAAGCGCGAATGAGCGCCGACGATCGCCGCGTCTTCGTCGAGAAGTCGGACGGCGCGGGCGACGTGCTGGAACGCGGCCTGCTGCGTCGCGACTTCGCGGCGGTCGAGCAGGCCTGTGAAGAACTCCAGTCGCTGCTGTGGTCGCTGGGCGACACGAAGCACGAGTCGATCGAGCGCATTCTCGGGCTCGCGCGAACGTTCGCGTGTGCGGGCAAGCAGAGCGGCGCGGGCGGAGGAGATGGCGCGGTGGTGTTCTGCCCTGACGAAGCGGCGCAGCGCGAAATCATCGCGGCGTGCACTTCACGTGGGCTGCACGCGTTCGCGCTGTCGTCCGGTGCCGGCTTGCAGGGCGAAGTTCGGACGCATCCCCGGCTGGCCGAGTGGCTCTGAGCCGCCGTAGGCTCTCGCGCGTGTTCCGCTGTGCCTTCAAGCCGTTTCCGTTCGCCCCACTGCTGGTCGCGCTGGCCGTGATCGCGACGCCGCTCTACGTGCTGCTGCGCTGAATCGAAGCGCGCGGCTGGAGTCGTACCGCCATGCACTTTCTTCTCGTGATGTTCTTTCTGGGCGCCGACGGCGGAGTCGTGGATGCCGGCGTCAGCAAACCGGTGGTCGTCGACGCGGCGCCGAAAGCAGTCGAACTGAAGCTCGACGTCGACGAAGTGGTGTTCCACGCGAAGACACCGATCGCGGGCATCGACGGAACCACCAAGAAGATGACCGCGAAGCGCGAGGGAGAAACGGTGCGCTTCACGGTGCCGCTCGACGGCGTCGACACCGGCATCGGTCTGCGCAACACCCACATGAAGAAGTACCTCGCCGCGGATCAATTCCCCAACGTCGAGCTCGTGGTCAGCGGCGCGCTGCTGAAGGCGGGCACCGGGCAGAAGGGCAAGGGGACCTTCACGGTGAAGGGCGTGAGCAAGGAAGTCGAGCTGACCTACGACGTGAAGAAGGTGCCGAGCGGCTTCGCGGTGCAGGCGAAGTTCGCGATCGACATCACCGCGCACGGCGTCGAAGTGCCGGCCTACGCTCGCGTCACCGTGAAGAAGGACGTGGCGATCGAGACCAGCTTCGTCGTCCTCGAATGATCAGCGCGAACGCGCCCAGCAGCAGTGCGCCGGGAGTCGTCGCGCAGCTCTGTTCCTTGCAGTAGCTCGTGAAGCCCTGACGCGCGATGAGCTCGCCGCACCGCTCTGATTCGAAGAAATTCCGCGCGTCGCGCACCTTGATCGCCGCCTGCGCGCAGAACACGAAGCCGTTCTCGTCGATCGGCGTGCGTCGCCACACCTGACCTTCGGCCAGGAAGATGAGCCAGCGCGAGTCGACCGCGTCGCCGTCTTCTCGCGGCAGCACGAGCGCGCCGCCACCCGAAGCTGGCGCCGTGCCCTGCAGCGTCTCGACCGTGAACTCGGTGCGCACGCCGTCGACCGACGTGATCTTCGCCTCGACGGTGCCGGGGGAGATGGGTGCTCCACTCGAACCTGCGAAGCAGAAACAGGGCGATTCGATGCACGCTGCGGCGGCCGGAAACGCGGCGAGGACGCTGGCGAGCAGCAACGCGCGCGTCATTGCAACCTCGCGGTCCAGGTGTACGCGCCGACGCACTGACTCCGCGGCTGAATCCACTGCGCGGGGATCATCGGCTGCCCGACGAGACCGCCCGAGCCGCGCACGAACGTGGTGCGCTTGCCCGGTTCGACGAACGAGAACGTGGTGAGCGTGGCATCGGCGCCCGTCGAGTCTTCGGTGCCGTGACAGCGCATGTTCATCTCGCACGCCTCTCCGACCTTCGAGAGCACGTCGGTGATCTGGCAGTTGCCCTTGAAGCCAGCGACCTCGAAGGTCGTGTCTGCGCCCCAGGTCACCGAGCCAGAGAGCGTGGCGGGGCAAGATGCGACGCTGCTCCCGGCGGTGAGGACTGCGTAGAACTCGTACTTGCCCGACGTGACGCAGGGGGCTGGCTCACACCCGAGCAACAGCAACGCGCCCACCACCCAAAGTCGACACATCGAGCCTCGGAGCGTCGCAGTGGACCTGCGGCGACGCTCGTGAAAAATATCGATGCGTGGGGATCCTCGGAAAACTCGCGCGTCATCTCTCTGAAGAAGAAGAAGGAATTCTGCGCGCCCGCATGCAGGTGCGCGCCGTTCCAGCCAACGCCACGCTGCTCACCGTCGGAGAGCCGAACGACACGCTCTTCTTCGTCACCGACGGAGAGTTCCTCGTTTCGTTGCCGTTCACCAAGGGGCCGCTCTTCGTCGGCTCGCGCGCGCGCGGCACGTGGCTCGGAGAACTCACGTTGCTCAAGCCCGGGCCAGCGACCGCCACCGTCACCGCCGCGGAAGACAGCGAAGTGCTCGCGTTGTCCGCGGCGACGTTGAGCGAGCTCACGTCGTCACACCCCAGCATCGTCGCGCACCTCGTTCGCGCGCTCTCCGAAGACCTCGCGCAGCGGGTTCGCACTGCGGGTGTGGTGCTCGATCACGCTCCGGCGAAACCGCCGCCCGGCTTCATGAAGGGTGTCTTCGGGCGCCTCTTCGGCTCGGAGGGTAAGCCGTCATGAACGCTCGCCTCCACGCCTTCCCGAGCTTCGCGTCGTGGTCCGAAGCAGAGCTCACCGCGCTCGAGTCGGGCATGAAGTTGCTGAAGAGCCCGAGCGGCCACGTGTTCATTCACGAAGGCCACGGCGCCTCGGCTGAGGACGCGCTGTACGCACTGGTGAAGGGCCGCGCGACGGTCAGCCGCTCGGGCGCGCGCTTCTTCCTCGACGAAGGTTCGCTCTTCGGAGTCGTCGCGTTCGTCGACGGTGGAGCCCGCTCGGCGACGGTCACGTCAGAAGGCGAGACCGAGGTGCTGATTCTCTCGCGCGAGGCGTACCAGAAGCTCGACGCGCGACTGGCGGCGCGACTGGAGCTCGTCATCGCGCGCCAGCTGTCCGACGACTTCGCGTCGATGAACCGTCGCGCGGTCGAGGCGTTCACCGAGGGCGCCGAGCCGCACAACGCCGGCCCCACCTGGCAGAACGTCTTCAGCTACTCCGGCATCCATTCCGTTCGCACCGAGGTGCACGAGGCGCGCTCGGTTCGCGAGATGGTCGCCACGCTCGCCGCCGCACGCAAGCAGGGCCGGCGCGTGGTGGTGCGCGGTGGTGGTCTCTCGTTCGACAACCAGTCGATGCACGGTGATCTCTCGCTGGTGCTCGACGGCTTCGACGACGTGGTGATCGACAAAGAAGCCAACACCGTCACCATCGGCTCGAGCGCGCGCTGGGGCGACGTGTTGCCGAAGCTCGAAGCCGCGGGAGCGATGATCCCCGTGATGGTGAGCGGCATGGGCATCACCTGCGGCGGCACGCTCGGCGTGAACGCGCTGAGCCGGTTCTCCGCGGTGTGGGGGAAAGAGGGAAAGAGCGTTCTCTCGCTCGAGGTGCTCACCGTCAGCGGCGAGCGCGTGATCTGCAGCCGCACGCAGGAACCTGAACTCTTCTACGGAGTGATCGGCGGCCTCGGCCAGCTCGCGGTGGTGTTGAAGGCGACGTACAGGTTGATGCCGCTGGGAACTCCGCTGCGGGTCGAGAGTCGGGTGACGCGCACCGCTGATCAATCAGGGCTCGCGGCCGCGCTCGCCGTTCCGCACGACCCGAGTCATCGCGCGCAGACGCCGTACGCGGTGGTGGCCTTCAAGGGCGACGAGGTGCGGTCGATCGTCACGCGCTCGCGCTACGTGAACGACGTGCCGCTCCACACGCTGCTCCCGCACCGGCCGGCGAGCTTCACGCGCGTACCGATCGAGCTCGCGATTCACCACTTCCAGTCGATGGGCCAGGCGTTCTGGAACTTCGCGTACGAGCGCTACCTCGACGACGACGTCGCCTACATCGACGAGCTCAACGGCTACACATTCTTCATGGACGGCAACGCCCGCACCAAGCGCGCCGCCGAGGCGATGGGGCTCTCGTTCCGCACGCTGCAGGAGACGTATCTCGTTCCGAAGCACGAGCAGCTGATGCCGTTCGTTCTCGAGGCGCGGAACATGACGAGAGACGCAGGGCTCGAACTCGCGCTGGTCGACATCATTCACCTGCACCAGGACGAGCCGTTTCATCTCTCGTCGACGCGCGAGGCGGGTGGCTTCGCGGTCACCTTCACCTTCGAAGGTCTCGACAGCGTGAAGCAGACCGGTCGCGCTCGGGAATTGTTCGTCGATCTCGCGACGCGTTCGGTCGCGCTCGGTGGTCGCGTGCACCTGACGAAGAACGTCTTCGCGCGGCCCGGCGAAGTGAGCCGCATGTACAAGGAAGGCCTGACGCACATGATCGCGGCGAAGCGAAAGTACGACCCCTACGGGTTGCTCACGTCGGACTTCGCGCAGCGGCTCTTCCCGTCGCTCGGGCCGGGCTGAGTGATGAACATCGTTCGTGATGCGCAGGGGCTCATTCACCCGCGTGATGAGCAGGAAGTCGTCGCGCTGATCCACCACGCGCGAGCATGCGGACTCTCGGTTCGCGTGCGTGGCTCGGGTCACTCGATCCCCGCGTCGATTCACGCCGACACGCGGCTGCGAGGGCAGCTCGACGGCGCGCTGGAGCTCTCGCTCGATCGCCTGATCGCGACACGCTTCGACGATGCGCGGAAACGCGTGACGGTCGGAGCAGGGTGTCGACTCGGCCCCGACTTTTCCGGTCGCGGTCACGAAGGCCCCGGGCTGCTGCAGCAGTTGCACGCGCGCGGCTGGGCGCTCCCGAACCTCGGCGGCATCACGCATCAGACGGTGAGCGGCTTCTTCAACACCGGCTCGGCGGGCGGGTCGGTGATGTACGGCTTCGCGCATTGTCTCGTCGCGCTGCGGCTCGTCGACGGCCTCGGCCAGGTGCACGTGCTGTCGCGCGAGGACACGCCCGATCGGCTCGATGCCGTCGCGGTGTCGATGGGGCTGTGCGGCGTGATCACCGAGCTCACGCTGGAGTGCATCGACGCCTACGACGTGGTCGGCGAGGAGCTGATCTTCGACGACGCGTTGCCCGACTTCGACCCCTTCGCCGACGGGGAGCAGGGCTTCGAGGCACTGCTTCGTCGCGAGCCGTACGCACGTCTTTTGTGGTGGCCGCAGCCACGCGTGAATCGTTTTCAGCTCTGGCGCGCCAAGCGAATGGAAGCGGCGGACTACGAAGGCGCGCGCGACGCGGACGGGAAGCTGATCCCGATCGTCTATTCGCCGATCGAGCCCATCGCTGGCTCGATCGAGGTCGCGCAGCAGGCCGCGGCCGTGGCGTTGGGCATGTTGGGTGGCTGGCGTCAGGGCCTCGCGCAGGCGCTCACGCCGCAGCTGGTCGACTCACTGGAGTGGCTCGGCGCCGAGAAGCTCGAGGCGTCGTTGCTTCGCGCCTTCACGCCGCTCACGCCGCCGCGAAAGTTCCGCGGACCGTGGCACGAGGCGCTGCCGATGGACGACCCGATGAACGACGAGCTGTTGCCGACATCGTTCACCGAGCTGTGGATTCCCATCGAACACACCGGCGAAGTGATGCGGCGGCTCAAGAAGCTCTACGCCGAAGTTCCTGGAGCGGCCGGCCACTTCGCGACCGAGCTCTACGCGGGTGCGACGAGCTCGTTCTGGCTCGCTCCTGGCAACGCGCGACCGACCGTGCGCCTGAACCCGTTCTGGTACGACGGGTTCCCCGGAGATCCGCGCGCGACGGTCTTCGCCCATCTGTTCGAGCTGTTCGACGATCTCGGCTACCGGCTCCACTGGGCCAAGGCGCTGCCGCTCGACGCGCAGGCGAGCTCGCGGCAGCTGGCGAAGCAATTTCCCCGGTGGAACGACTTCCTCGCGATGCGAAACGCGCTCGACCCCGATGGGCTCTTCCTCACCAGCTATTGGAGCGCGCACCTGGGCCTCAGCGACGCCGCGCCGACCGATGCGCATTCGATCGCGCTGCAGCGCACGAACTTCCTGCCGCGCCCGGCCGATCTGAGGTTCGCGTTGCTCCCGTGTGACGAATCGCTCCTCGAGACCGCGATGCGGAAGATCGAGCTCGAAGGCGTGATCCCGGCTCCGCGCCACGAGGTTCGTGCGGTGTTCGACGACCTGCCGCGGAGCGTCGAGTGGATGCCCGGCTTCATTCGGGCCGACTTCCACAGCGTCGAGCGCGAGGGGCGCGGGGCGCACTTCGACGAGATCTTCTCGTTCATGACGATGCGCCTGCGGGTCACGCGCTCGACGCCCGGAGAATGGGTCGCGGTGACGGAGGGGTGTTCGCTCCCGTTGGCGACGCGAATGATTCAGCAAGTCGCGTTCGAGGAGACGCCCGAAGGGCACACCCGCATGCGCTGGATCATCGCGTTCGATCTGCTCAAGGTGATGAACACCTTCGCGCCACCGGTGCTGGTGCTCTTCAAGGCCTGGTTCGAGCGAGGGCTCAAGAACCTCGGTCGGCTCGAGTGGACTACGCGACGAGCTGCCTGAAGATCACGCGGTACAGCCAGCGAAAGATTCCGAACGGGCCGACCAGCGTGCCGAGCGGATCGAAGTAGTCGCGGCAGTAGACGACCTTGCCGTCCTTGCCGCGGCAGTGCGTCGACATCTCGGTGGTGAAGACCGGGCCGAAGCTGAACTTGATGTTCATCGAGTACGTCAGGTTGAACTGTTCGTCGGTGCCGGTCACGGCGACGTCGACGAACTCGAACCGCTTGTACTGCTTGAACGCTTTGGTCCACGCGCCCGTGAAGCCCTCGAGGCCGATCTGATCGATCACCGGGTTGATGAAGTGCACGTCAGCTGCGTAGAGCTGCGGCAGCTGGTCCATCGCCTTCTCGCGCTCGGTGGAAACGCGCTCGTAGAATTCCTTCACCCGACGCGGCAGCTCGGAAGACATGAGCGCCGGTATTTCACGGAATCCGTCGCGCCGCGGCCTCGATCGCCGCTGGGGCAGGAAGCAACGCGCTCACGTCAGTGAGCACCTGCGCGAGCTCCGGGGTTCCGCAGCACGGAGGCTTCGCCCCATCTTCTGGGCAACCAGCGAGCTCAAGCCCGGTGCGCTGCACACGAAAGCCAGAGTCGTCGGCGATCACGATCCAGCAGTAGTTGATGTCGTCCCAGTCGTAGTGGAACTGGTGCGCCTCGCCAGGCGCGAGCTCGACGAAACGCGGCGCCTCGCGCACGACCTGCCACTCTCGCAGCGGAAGCGGCGCGATGCCGCCACCCTCCGTGACGCCGAACAGCGCCACACGAACGACGCGATCGCTGCGGTTTTCCACGGAGGTTGGGACGACGAAGAACGCTGAACTCGCGAGCAGGAACGCCGCGAAACTCAGCAGCGTCCCGATCGCAATCACGACCAACGGACGATTGCCCTCCAACGCGGCGCGCATCTCGCCGGAGAGCCTACGCCCGCGCGCGCGTCGACAGCTTCACGCCGCTCGGCCCGGCGTCGATCGTCACGTGATCGCCCGGAACGAACTCGCCGCCGAGGATCTTGAGCGCCAGCGGGTCTTGCACGTGCTTCTGAATCGCACGCTTCAGCGGCCGCGCGCCGTACACCGGGTCGTAGCCCTCGTTGGCGAGGAACTCGCGGCCCTTTGCGGTCAGCTCGAGCGTCAGTCGTTTCTCTGCCGCCAGCTTCTGCAAACGACCGAGCTGCAGATCGACCACGTGCGCGATGTCGCTCTGCTTGAGCGGCTCGAAGAGCACCGTCTCGTCGACGCGGTTCAAGAACTCCGGCCGGAAGTGATCCTTGAGCGCGAGCATCACCTCCGCGCGCACACTCGCGTCGAGCTCCTTCTTCTCAGCGAGCCCGTCTTGCAGCGCCTGCGCGCCGATGTTCGACGTCATGATCAACACCGTGTTCTTGAAGTCGACGGTGCGACCCTGGCCATCGGTGAGCCGACCCTCGTCGAGAATCTGCAAGAGCACGTTGAACACGTCGGCGTGCGCCTTCTCGATCTCGTCGAACAACACGACGGAGTAGGGCCGGCGACGCACCGCTTCGGTCAGCTGCCCGCCCTCGTCGTACCCGACGTACCCCGGAGGAGCGCCGATCAGCCGCGAGACGGCGTGCTTCTCCATGTACTCACTCATGTCGATGCGAACGATCGCCTGATCGGAATCGAACAAGAACTCCGCCAGCGCCTTCGCGGTCTCGGTCTTCCCGACGCCAGTGGGCCCCAGGAAGATGAACGAGCCGATCGGCCGATTGGGATCCTGCAGACCCGAGCGCGCGCGTCGCACCGCGTTCGACACGGCCTCGAGCGCAGCCCGCTGACCGATCACGCGAAGCGCGAGCCGCTCTTCCATCTTCACCAGCTTCTGCATCTCGCCTTCGAGCAGCTTGGACACGGGAATGCCGGTCCACTTGCCGACCACCTCGGCGATGTCTTCGGAGTCGACCTCTTCCTTCAAGAACTTCTGGCGCGACTGCAGCTCGCTCAAGCGGCCCTGCAGCTGCGCGAGCTCCTTCTCGAGCGACGGCAGCTGGCCGAACTTGATCTCCGCGGCCTTGTTGAGATCGCCACGACGCTCCGCCGCCGCCTGATCGTTGCGCGCGACCTCGACCTTCTCCTTCACCACGCGAATCGCAGCGATGGCCGCCTTCTCCGATTCCCACTGCGCCTTCATCGCCGTGAACTTCTCGCCGAGCTGCGCCAGTTCCTTCTCGATCACCGACAACCGCTCACGCGAGTGCACGTCGGTCTCCTTCTTGAGACCCTCGCGCTCGATCTCGAGCTGCATCACCTTGCGCCGCACCTCGTCGACCTCGGTCGGCATCGAGTCGATCTCGATGCGCAGCCGCGACGCCGCCTCGTCGACGAGATCGATCGCCTTGTCCGGCAGGAAGCGGTCCGAGATGTACCGGTTCGACAACGTGGCCGCCGCGACCAGCGCGGAGTCCTGAATGCGAACGCCGTGGTGAATCTCGTACCGCTCCTTCAACCCGCGAAGAATCGAGATGGTGTCATGCACCGTCGGCTCACCGACGAGCACCGGCTGGAAGCGCCGCTCGAGCGCCGCGTCCTTCTCGATGTGCTTGCGATACTCGTCGAGCGTCGTCGCGCCGATGCAGTGCAGCTCGCCGCGCGCGAGCGCCGGCTTGAGCATGTTGCCCGCGTCCATCGCGCCCTCGGCCTTGCCTGCGCCGACCATGGTGTGGAGCTCGTCGATGAAGAGGATCACTTCTCCCTCGGCGTTCGCGACTTCCTTGAGCACCGCCTTCAGTCGCTCCTCGAACTCACCGCGGAACTTCGCGCCCGCAACCATTGCGCCCAGATCGAGCGCCACGAGCTTCTTGCGCTTCAACCCCTCGGGCACGTCACCGTCGATGATGCGGCGCGCGAGCCCTTCGGCGATCGCCGTCTTGCCCACGCCAGGTTCACCGATCAGCACCGGGTTGTTCTTCGTGCGGCGTGACAGCACCTGAATCGCGCGGCGAATTTCTTCATCGCGACCGATCACCGGGTCGAGCTTTCCGCTGCGCGCCAGCTCGGTCAGGTCCTTGCCGTACTTCTCGAGCGCCTTGTACGTGCCTTCCGCGTCCTGCGAGGTGACGCGCGTCGTGCCGCGCAGATCCTTGATCGCCGCGAGCACGCGTTCCTTCGTCAGGCCCGACGCCTTCAGCAGCTCGCCCGCCGCGCCCTTGTCCTGCGTGAACGCGAGCAGCACGTGCTCACTCGAGGTGAACTCGTCTTTCAGCGACTTCGCTTCGTCTTCCGCGCGCTCCAGCAACGACACCAGCCGATTGCCGAGGCCCGGAGTGCCACCCTTGATGCGCGCGATCTTCCCGAGCGCCTCGTCGACGCGCCCACCGAGCAGCCGCCCATCGATGCCGATCTTCTGCAGCATCGGCAACACCACGCCGTCCTTCTGATCGAGGAGGACGCGCAGCAAATGCTCGGGCTGGTAGTCGCCGTGCTCCGAGCGGCGCGCGAGCGACTGTCCTTCGTGAATCGCTTCCTGCGCCTTGAGGGTGAACTTGTCGATCCGCATGGCACCAGAGTGAGCACGAATTCGGCCAGCGCAACTCGTGACGCAGCGCGCCACGAAATTCGAACGAATTCGCGAGGTTTCCAGCGCTCGGAGATTGTGATGCTGGAATCAATGAAGTATTGCGCGCCCCGCTTTGAGAAGAAGCCCGGGGGGCAATGTGGAATCGCACGGCGGTTACCTCTGCCAGTACTCAGACGTCGACGCGGCGTGGCTGCAGACCCAGGCCCGCCTCGCCCTCGATGAGGACGGGCAGTCGTACGAAGACGCGGGCCTGTTGGTGACGGTGGTCGGTGGGCCCGGCATCGTGCGCTTCGCGTGGGACGCGCCGTTCTCGTACGGCCGCCAGGGAGCCCGCTGGTACCTCACGCACCACGCGCTCGCGCGCCGGCTCTCGGAGCATCTCGGCGTGACGGTGCACAGCTACGCCTTCGACCCCGACGAAGTGGAACAGGTCATCGCCTGGGCCAACGGCCGTCGCGTCGGTGGTGAATTGCTCCGCTACGAAGACGCTGAGCTGCCTGAAGACGAGGAAGACGACGCGGCGTTCGAGAAGCTCCAGCAGAAGTGGCCGCTGGGCTACGTGGCGCGCGTGCTGGGCATCAATCGCAGCGAGCTGCTGCGCATTCCGCGCAAGAGCTCGGCGCTGATTCAGTTGAACGAGACCATTCAGCCGCAGCCGCTGTGGCAGCTCTTCCCCGAGCGTGCGCGCGCGTTTCGCCTGAACCCGCACTCCGTCACCACCGCCTAGACCTCGGCGAGGTAGGGCGTCAGTACGCGCGTCAGCCAGTCCATGAAGACGCGCACGCGTCGCGGCACGGTTCGCCCGTAGGCGTGCACCAGTGAGATCGGCAGCGGCCTCGCCGAGAACTGCGGCAGCACTTCGACCAGCGAGCTGATCACCTTCGCAGTGCGCGGAATCTGGATGATGCCCAGCCCCGCGACGCACGCCGCCTGGTACGAGTCGGCCGAGTTCACGCTGATCAACGCCTTCATCGGGTAGTCGCGGTAGCGCGAGCCCTCGCGATACTCGAACGCCGGCGGCTCGGTGCCGCGCGGGCTGGTGTAGTTGACGAGGTAGTGGCTCGACAGATCGTCGAGCCTCTTCGGAGTGCCGTACTTCTCGAGGTACGCCGCGCTCGCCACGTTGACGTTGGGGAACTCACCGAGCCGCCGCACCTGGAGCGCCGAGTCGTCGAGCACGCCGACGCGCAGCACGCAGTCGAAGCCTTCACGCAGCAGATCGACGCGGCGATCGGTGGTCGACAGCTCGAGTTCGAGGGAAGGGTGGGCCGCGAAGAACTCCGGCAACCGGGGGATCACCCGATCGCGCGCGAGGTTGATCGGCAGGTCGACGCGCAGCCGGCCTTTGAGATCGCTCGGGCCGGAGAACATGTTCGCCAGCTCCTCGGCGTCGCTCACCAGCCGCTGCGCGCGCGGCACGAACTGTTCTCCTTCCGACGTGAGCTGCACGGTGCGCGTCGAGCGCTGCAGCAGCCGCGAGCCCAGCTGCGTCTCGAGCGCCTGCACGCGCAGCGAGACCTGCGACTTCGAGAGCCCGAGCTGCGCGGCCGCGCGGGTGTAGCTGGTCAGCTCCGCGACCTTGAGGAAGGCCTTCACGCCGTCGAGATCCATTGTTTCGAATTCAAGAACAGTGTGTCGCCGCCAGCAAGGTCGCGCCTCGCCGCCAGCAGGCCTATTCATGCGTGGTCGCACTCACTCGCTGCAACGAAATCGAAAGAGAGCCCGTCATGTCGAACACCACTTCTCGCATCGCACTCATCACCGGTGGCAGCCGTGGCCTCGGTCGCAGCATGGCGGAAGCGCTCGCCGCCAAAGGCGTCGACGTGATCTTCACCTTCCACTCGGCCGAGGGCGAGGCCGCCACCGTGGTGCAGAACATCGAAGCGAAGGGCCGCAAGGGCGTCGCGCTCAAGCTCGACATCCGCAACGCGTCGGGCTTCACGGCCTTCACGCAGCAGGTGAAGGACGTGCTGAAGCAGAAGTTCGATCGCACCAACCTCGACATCCTCGTGAACAACGCGGGCACCGGCATGTACGTGCCGTTCGCGGAGACCACCGAGGCGCAGTTCGACGAGATGTTCAACGTGCACTTGAAGAGCACGTTCTTCCTCTCGCAGAAGATGCTGCCGCTGCTCGTCGACGGCGGGCGCATCTTGAACGTCAGCAGCGGTCTGGCGCGCTTCTCGCTGCCCGGCTCGTCGGCGTACGGAACGATGAAGGGCGGGGTGGAGACGCTCACTCGCTACATGGCGCGTGAACTGGCCGCGCGGAAGATCAGCGTCAACGTCGTCGCTCCGGGAGCGATCGAGACTGACTTCGGCGGCGGCCACGTGCGCGACGACAAGGCCACCAACGAGCGCGTGAAGGCGATGACGGCGATGGGCCGTGTCGGCTTGCCCGAAGACATCGGCCCCGCGGTCGCGGTGCTCACCTCGCCCGAGTTGGGGTGGATGACCGCTCAGCGCATCGAGCTCTCGGGCGGCACGCTGATCTGAGCGTCAGCCTACGGGCTCTTCCTTCACCAACGCGTCGCGCAGCCGCTCTGATCGGAAATACGTCGCGAGCCCCATGAAGATCGCGACCACCAGCAGCGACAGCAACACGTTCACCACGCTCGCCGCGCCCGTCACGGCGGCGAGCGCGTCTTCGATCGGCAGGTGGGCCTGCTCCGCGCTCTGCTGAACCGCCGGCGGAGGGCTCTTCGCCAACACCGGCACCACCGACGCGGTCACCGTGCGAGCGATGACCAGGCCCTGCGCACCGTCGATGGCTCTGAACACCGCGGCGCCGATCGCCGCCCGGCCGAGCCAGTGCGCGATCTCCGGTCGGCCTTCGCTCGCGATGCGCAGCCGCAGCGCCATCACGAACACGATCACGCCTGACGCCGCGAGCAGCGCTTCCACCGCGAGCCGCCACGGCCGCATGCCGGTGATCGCCGTCTGCAGGCCACTGCGTTGCGCGAGCAGAATCTCCCGCTGCGCCGCGAGCGAGGGCTGCAGCGACTGAAACTGCGACTCGTCGCCGAACTGCTCGAGGTTGTCGATGTTGAGCGCGATGCGGAAGTCGACCACCGAGGCGATGGTCAGCTGCAAGCCGACGATCACCGCGATGGTGTTGGCCCACCGAAGCGAGTTCGGGAGCGCCACTTCAGCCCTTTTTCGCGGAGCTCTTCTCGACGAAGCGCAGCTGCAGGTCGGAGAGGATCGAAGAGAAGAGCTGCTCTTCGTCTGCCGACAGATTGCCGCGCGTCTTCTCGCGCAGCATCGTGAGCACGTCGATCGACTGGCGCGCGAGCGTGAGATCGACGGTCAGCTTGCCGGTCTCGGGGTGCTCGTGAACGCCAAGGTGAATCAGCGCGGTCGAGGCGAGGCCGAGCACGAACGCACTGAAGCTCAGCGGCGACGCCGCCTCACTGATCGTGAACGTCTGACCGGCCTTCTCGCCCATGGCGCTTTGTTACTCGGCGCCTTCGTTGAGATCCTCGTCGAGGATGTACTCGTCAGCCTCGGCCTGAACCTTCTCGCCCTTCTCGGCGACGTCGGGGAGCGCCTTGAGGTGCTTCTCCCAGGCCTTCTCGTCGACGTTGCCCTGGCGGATGTAGCGTTCGACGGTGCGCTTGTCGGAATAACGGAGATCGATCTCGGACATGGCGCCGCTCTATAGCAGCGCCTGATGAGTCTCAAGCCGGGTCTGTATGCGTTGATCGATGACTCCGTTCGCCCGGAGGTGCCCCTCGTCGAGAAGGCGAGGGCGGTGATCTCGGCCGGCGTCGCCACGCTGCAGCTGAGGCTCGAGAACACGCCCGATCGGCCAGCCCTCGAGGCGATCACCCGGGTCGTCGAGCTCGCGGGCACGAGCACCGCGGTGATCGTCAACGATCGCGTCGATCTCGCTCTCGCCGGCCGAGCCCACGGAGTGCATCTGGGCCACGACGATCTCCCCGTTCACGTCGCGCGGAAGCTGCTCGGGCCGCACGCACTGATCGGCGCGACCACCCGCTCGCTCGACGAGATCCAGACCGCGAAAGAGCAGGGCGCCGATCACGTGGGCCTCGGGCCGATCTTCGTCACCACCACCAAGACCGTGGCGCACGCTCCGCTGGGCCTCGAGACCTTCGCGCGCATCTGCGCCGCCTCGCCGCTGCCCGTCGTCGGCATCGCCGGCATCACCCTCGAGACCATCGGCTCGGTCGCTAAGGCCGGAGCCCACTGCGCTGCCGTCGCCGGAGATCTGCTGCGCGCTCCCGACATCGCCGAGCGGGCGCGCCTGCTGTCGGCGGCCTTCGCGAGACGCTGAGGGCACCGCCACAGGCCGCTACATCGCACCGAGCGGGAATCTCGCTCTCACGGGGCAGCACGGGCATGCTGGGCGGTGGATGAAGCATCACGGCCACCCCCGGCGCCCCTCGATCGCGATCACGCCTGACGTCAGCACTCCGACGCCCGATGCGCCGTTCGTGAAATACGATCTCAAAGCCGCGTACGCCGACGCCGTGTTCCGCGCGGGCGGGCTCCCGTTCATCCTCCCGTACACCGAAGATCGCGCGCTCATCGATCAGTACCTCGATCGCGTCAGCGGGCTGCTGATCACCGGCGGTGCGTTCGACATTCCTCCCGAAGCCTACGGAGAAGCCGCCAAGCCGGGCCTCGGTGCGCTGAAGCCCGGTCGCACCAACTTCGAGCTCGCGGTGCTGCGCGTTGCCTTACAGCGTAAACTTCCCGTGCTCGGCATCTGCGGCGGCATGCAGCTGCTCAACGTGGCCTACGGCGGCACGCTGGTGCAGGACATCGTCACCGAGATCACCGGCGCCAAGCCGCACGAGCAGAAGCACGACCGCACGCAGCCTCACCACCCGATCGAGGTGATCGAGAACTCGCTCCTCGCGGAGTGCGTCGGTGGCAAGGGTCAGCTGATGGTGAACTCCACGCACCACCAGGCGGTGAAGGGCGTCGGCACCGGCCTCGTGGCGTGCGCGCACTCACCCGATGGCGTCGTGGAAGCCATTGAATTTCCGGGCAAAGATCACTTCGTTTTGGGCGTGCAGTGGCACCCTGAGCTGATGGTCGACACGGTTCCTCCCAACCTCGGCATCTACAAATCGTTCGTGCACCGCGCGCGCGATCGCCGTCACTGAACATGCTCTCTCCGGTGCGACCCAGACCCACGTTCTGTCGCCCGCGCTGCGCTGCCATACTTTCCGGTCCGGTCCGGCCGATCGTCGAGGTCCACATTTCATGAAGCCACTCCGTCTCGTGTCGTCAGCGCGCCTCGCGCTGCTGTCGTTGTCTGTCATCGCCTTGCTCAACGGCTGCGAAGGCTGTGACAAGCCTCCCGTCGTCGGCGACGGAGGCAGCGGCGGCGGAGCGATGGGCGGCGGTGGAGGAACAGGTGCCGGCGGCGGCGTGGGAGCAGGCACGGGCGGCAGCACGGGTGACGGCGGCCCGGTGATCGACCCGCTCGATCCCAACAACGCGAACAAGGACTCCGACTGCGACGGCCTGAGCGATCAGGACGAGTTCTCGATCACGTACCCGGGCGGCCAGCGCACCGACCCCGCCAACCCCGACACCGACGGCGACGGCATTCCCGATGGCATCGAGGCGGGCCGCATGATGTCGGTCGTCGCCGCGTGCAACTACACCGGTGACGCTGACCCGGCGTCGCGCACCAACCCCACGCAGATCGACAGCGACGCCGACGGCATTCCCGATGGCGTGGAAGACAAGAACCACAACGGCCGCGCAGAGCCGACCGAGACCGACGCCACCAACCCCGACACCGACATGGACGGGATCAACGACGGCGCGGAAGACGCGAACCACGACGGCATCAAGCAGGCGACCGAGACCGACCCGACGAAGCGCGACACCGACGGCGATCGCATCAGCGATGGCATCGAGCTCTCGACCACGCACACCAACCCGCTGCTGGCCGACACCGACATGGACACGTGCTCCGACGGCACGGAGGACTTCAACCAGAACGGCATGGTCGACAACGGCGAGAGCGACCCGAACGACGGCATGGACTGCGGCCCGTCGGTGAACCCCGACTCCGACATGGACGGGTTGCCCAACCGCATCGAAGACCGCAACGGCAACGGCATGGTCGACACCGGAGAGACGAACCCCAACGTCCCCGACACCGACATGGACGGCCTGCTCGACGGCATCGAAGACGCGAACCACAACGGTCAGTTCGACAGCGCCGAGACCAACCCGCTGCGCCGCGACACCGACTGCGACGGTCTGCTCGATGGTCCGACGGCGGGCATGATTCGCGGTGAAGATCAGAACGCCAACGGCATGGTCGACGCGGGCGAGACCGACCCGCGTCGCATCGACACCGATGGCGACGGCCTCACCGACGGCGTCGAGAGCGGCCTCATCGCCGCCAACATCGCCGACACCATGAACTGCACGATGGTGAAGGTCGACGCTGATCCCACGACCACCACCAACCCGACCAACGCAGACACTGACGGCGACGGCATCTCCGACGGCGCGGAAGACACCAACCAGAACGGCCGCGTCGACCCGGGTGAGCTGAACCCCAACAACATGGGCGACGGCGTGCTGCCCGACGGCGGCCCGGCTCCGGCTGGAGCGGTGTGCACCGTCATGAACCTGCGCCCGGTGCTCTTCAAGGCCGAGGGCGATCCCGACATTCAGCTCGGGTTGCCCGCGCAATACACCGAGGTGAACACCATGACCGTCGGCGGTGCGTCGAAGGGCATCATCGGCTTCGACCCGACCAACAACGTGGCGTTCGTGGCGTGGCGTCAGACCGCTCCGGGCGCGTCGATGAACCCGACCGGCGATGAAGCCGCGCTGCGTCCGACACTCAACGGCATCGGAGCGCTCACCAACGCCACCACGCAGACCTTCACCAGCTGGGACGCGCTCCCGGCGCTGCAGGCGTTCTACGACATGGCGGGCACGGGCGATCTCAAGGCGCAGGCGAACGCGATCGCCAACGGCATGGTCGGTATGGGTGCGGGCAACCTCACCGGCACGTCGGGCCAGACGGGGCCGTTCAAGCTGCAGGTCGAGTACATGCACCGCACCAACTCGGCGGTGGTGGTGATCGTGGCGATCACGCCGCTGGCGAACTACTCGGGCGCGCCGCTGTTCAACATGAGCGACACCGCGGGTGGCTCGGCGCTCGCGCAGTTCGGCGACCCGAACGCCTACCAGTGCGAGGTGTTCGCGCCGAACTCCGGCAAGGTCGACTTCCTCTTCGTGGTCGATGACTCGTGCTCGATGGCGACCTACCAGTCGTCGCTGGCCGACACCGCGACGGGCGTGGCAACGCAGCTCAACAACTCGCAGCTCGACTGGCGCATCGCGATGGTGACCTCGGCGTACGCGCTGGGCGGCACCACCTACAACCAGGGCACGGTGCGTGGCTTCACGCGCGACATCAATCAGTTCCGCGCGTGGCTGACGACGAACTCGGGCTGCACCGCGGGCGCGTGCACCGGAGTCGACGGTGGCATGCCGGCCTGCTGGCCGAGCGGAGCGAACGGTGGCTGCTGGGTCGGCACCGGCGGTGACGGCACCGAGCGCATTCTCGATTCGGCGGCGAAGGCGATGACCGATCTCACTCCGGTGCCGGCGATGGGCATGCCGGACCTGGCGACGAAGTTCCGCAACGGCGCGCAGGTGGTGGTGATTCTGCTCGGCGACGCCGACGATCAGTCGTCGATCAGCGCGGCGAACTTCAACACGTTCTTCACCACGCTCAACGCCACGGTCACCGGTGGCCGCACCAACCGCATCGGCCGGGTCGCGGTGCACGGCATCGTGTGCCCCAACGGCCAGCTGTGCGGCGAGACGCAGCAGACGCCGCGTCGCAACGCTTCGGTGATCACCGCGACCGGTGGCGTGCGCGGAGACATCGGCAACGCGGCGTCGATCGCGAACTCGGTGCAGCTGATGATGAACAGCGCGATCGCGTCGGCGGGCTACCGCATGCAGAAGCCTCCCATCGGAGCGAGCGTGAAGGTCGCGATGGACGTCGTCGAGAACGGCACCACCTGCGACAAGAACAACATCCCGCGCTCGCGCGTCGACGGCTTCGACTTCGACGGCATCAACCGGTCGATCAGCTTCTTCGGTGGCTGCCGCCCGGGCACCGGCGCTTCGAACGCGGCCGTCAGCTACCGCTATTGGATCGACTCGACCCCGAACCCCGGTGGCAACCCTCCGCCGTGCGTGGGTGACCCGAACTACGACCCGATGGACCCCGACTTCTGCCGCGGCCACCTGGCGTGCAACCGCATGACGAACACCTGCGAGTGCCCGCAAGACTGCGGCGGCAACGGTCCTCCGGGAACCGTGTGCGACACCAACCCGCTGGTCTGCGACTTCATCTGCACCAGCGACTGCGGCGGCACGTGCTCGGCGTTCCAGACCTGCGACGTGGCGTCGTGCGGCTGCAACTGCCGTCAGACCGCGAGCTGCCCGACCGGCTTCACGTTCGTGAACTCGGGTGCGCAGTGCGGCTGCTACTGCGACGTCGCGGCGCTCAACTGCGGCTCGACGTACAACGCCGACCCGGCGACGTGCTCGTGCACCTGCAAGTCTGATTGCGGCGGCTGCGATGCCGGCACGTGCAACCAGTCGACCTGCAGTTGCACCGGAGGCATCAACTGACGGCACGCCAGTTGTTGTGGCTCGTGCCACTGCTGTTCGTTGGATGCCGCTTCCATCCACATGTCGCGCGTCGAATCATGGTCGACGATACGCCCGAGGCGCGCGCATGCTTCGAGGAGGCGCAGGAATCCTACCGGCGCTGTCTCTTCGATCGGATCCGGAGAGGGCTCTGTGCGGAGCAGCGGGACGACGCTCTCCGAAAGTGCCCCGGGGCGAAAGACATCACCGGCGAAGAAGACCCAACCGTCGTGCCGCTTCCGGGGTACCGCCCCGGTCGATGAGGCGCGTGACGAGCGCGATCGCTCGGGTGTAACCGCCAATCAGCTGAACAGCGTCAGCTTCTCGTTCAGCGCGCGGTAGCTCTTGTTCGCCTCGCGCAGCAGATCTTCGCTGGTGCGAACCAGATCGTGGGGGAAGGTCGAGCCGCCGCAGCGAGCGGTCACGCCCATGCGGCCCTGCGGGCCCTCGACGACGATGTCCTTCATCACGTCGAGAATGCGCTGGCCGACGAGCCGCGCGCCCTTGAGATCGGTCTCGGGCAGCAGCACCACGAACTCATCGGAATCGACGCGGAACATGCGATCGGCCGAACGCAGACAGCCGAGCACGCCCTGAAACAGGCGCGTCAGGTACGCATCACACGCCTCGCGCCCCAGCTTGTAGCGAAGCCCGGCGTAGTCCTCGAAGCCGACCATCAGACAGGAAGCTGGGCGGCCGTAGCGGCGTGATCGGGCGAGCTCCGCGTCGAGCGAGGCCTTGAGCTGCGAATAGGTGCCCGCTCCGGTGACCGGGTCGACCGCGCGGAACTGCGCGAGCTCTTCTTCCGCGTCGAACAACCGCCGGCGGTACTCGTGCACCATGAGCGCCGAGTTGATGCGCGTCTGCAGTTCGATCAACTTGAAGGGCTTGGTGACGAAGTCATCGGCACCCAGCTCCATGCCTTTGATCTTCCCGTCCATCTCGCCCATCGCGGTGAGGATGATGATGGGCAACTCGGCGAAGCGCGCGTCGTCGCGCGCCCACTTCAAGACCGTGAAGCCATCCTTCACCGGCATCATCAGGTCGAGCAGCACCAGGTCGGGCTTGTGCTCGATGATCTGCTCGACGGCTTCTCCGCCGTGAGCGGCCGCGATGACGCGGAAGTTCGACGACTCGCAGAGATCCTTCAGCAGCGCGCGCGTGGGGTCATCGTCATCGACGACCAGAATCAGCCGGTTGCTGAAGTCGAGGTCCTTCCTCGGGGGGACAGGCGACGCCACGGCGGCAGCACTGTACCGCCTCAGGCATTCATCACAACGCCTTCGGGGACTTCGTCGGCGATGCGGCGCGTGCGTTCCTTCAAGAACGCGATGACCTGCTCGTCGGTGCGCTCGTCGCCCGGCAGGCGCACGAAGCGCTTCGCGAGCCAGTCGTAGCGCTTCAAGAACAGGAACAGCGACACCATGAAGAAGTCGATGCCCTCGAACACGATCGCGCCTTCCTTCGCGTAGCGCTCCTGATTCGCGAGGAAGTCGCCCGGCATCTCGGTCCAGTGGCGGGTCTGCTTGATGTGGTGACCGATGTGGTACCCGTCGTTGAAGCAACGCTGGTTGTACGGGCTGTTGATGCAGGTGATCGAGTTCACGAACGAATCACCCGGGCGCGACGCGTCGATGAACGCGTGCTGCCCCCAGTTCCCCCACATCATCGCGAAGCGCATGAAGAAGTAGGGCACGACCAGCGCAGCGATCGTCGCCTGCCAGTTCACGAACGACAGCGCGACCATCAGGGCGATCACCACGGCTTCGGCTTTCAGCGGCCGCCACGCCATCGCGGTGCGCTTCTTCTTGAGGAAGTAGCCGGGCAGCTCGATGTGAATCAGGAGCAAGAAGCGGCCGAGGTACATCAGCCAGTGCAGGAAGCTGTCGCGCTGGTACTTCATGGTGCTCGACAGGTCGTTGCGCAGGTTGTTCTCGGCGTGGTGCATGCCGACGTGGTGTTCCATGTAGCCAGTCGGAATGCCGAACAAGAGGCTCATGGTGAAGGGGATGGCCTTGTTGAGCCACCGCGCTTCCTTGAAGAAGGGGCGGTGCATCGTGTTGTGCAGCATCAAGATGCACGGAGGCGCCATCCACGCGATCTGCACGGCCCACACCGCGGCCGCGAGCCACCACGAGAACCACACGTAGAGCGCGATCTGCAGCGGAGCGATGATCAGCAGGTTCTTCAGCGCCAGCCGCGCGAAGACCGCGTCTCGGGGCTCGTACAACATGCTCTCCAGCTTTCGCTGGAACCACGAGTCGCCGTACTTCGGCTCGGCCTGGGGATCGGTGATCGCCGGAACAGTCATCGCGGTCGCGGCCTTAGCTCACTCCAAGTCCCGCCGTCGACTCCCTGCGACGACCTCGACCCGCGCCAGGGGATAGGCCGCATGCACGTCGTGCAGGAGCCGCTGACGCATTCGAAACCAGATCATGAACGCAGATCGTGCGTGTGGACCGCCTTGAAGCACGATCGCGACTCGGCGTTGGCGTTGCTCCACCTTCGGATCTCCGAGCTCGTTCATCGGTGGCAGCTTGGCGCGCACCAACTCGAGCAGATCGTCGACGCGCGCCGGTGTGTCGACGAAGACGAGCTCGACGGTCGGCTCTTCGTCGAAGGCCGGCGCTGCCAACAGATCGAGGAACCCCGTGACCGGGAAAGGCACCTCGCGCAACGCCCGTCGCAGCCTCCACGGACCCGCGAAGCGCCACGCGAGCGCGAGCGCCGCCGTGACGAGAAAGAAGACCTGCAGTCGCTGCTCGGTGACCGGGGCACGCCCGGCGAGCGCCGCGTCGTGCGCCATCAGCCAGACAACCACCGCCAGGCACAACGACACGACCAGGGCCGGCATCGTGCCGCGCGTCGCGACCGACCGGAGCGCGCCTTCGTCGATGGACGGCGCGGGCTGTTCGCCTCGCCCGGAACTCTCGCGCGCCGCCCTGAGGTTCGCGACCTCGCGATGGAATTCTTCTCTCGCGCTCGAGGGCGTGGGCCCGCGTTCGCGTTCCCGCACGGTCACGGCGTGCCGCCCTGCCAATCACGCACGCGACTCTCGAAGCGCGTGAACTCCGCGAGGAAGACCAGATCGACCGAGCCGATGGGCCCGTTGCGCTGCTTGGCGACGATCAGCTCGACGGGAATGACGCTCGAGCGCTGCTCCGGAGGCGGCGCGCCGTCTTCACCACCCTCGTCTTCACGGTGGATGAACATGACGACGTCGGCGTCCTGCTCGATGGCTCCCGACTCGCGAAGGTCAGACAGCATCGGCTTGCCGCCCTTGCGCTCTTCGACTTTTCGGTTGAGCTGCGAGAGCGCGATGATCGGCACGTCGAGCTCTTTCGCCAGCTGCTTCAAGGCGCGCGAGATCTCGGCGACCTCGAGCTGGCGGCTCTCGACCTTGCCCTTCTGGTGCATCAGCTGGAGGTAGTCGATCACGATCAGCCCCAGCTTCCCTTCCTTCTGGGCGAGGCGACGCGCCTTGGCGCGCAGATCGAACGACGACAGACCACCGGAGTCGTCGACGTAGAACTTGCACTTGAAGAGCTCGTTGGCCGACTCGCTGATGCGCTCCTCGTCGGCGGGCGACAACCGGCCGCCGCGCAGCTTCTTCATGTCGACCTTGGCGTGCGTGGCGAGCAGACGCGTCAACAACTGCACCGACGGCATTTCGAGCGAGAACACCGCGACGGGCAGGTTCTCCTTGCTCGCCACGTGCAGCGCGAAGTTCATCGCCAGCGAGGTCTTGCCGATGCCGGGGCGAGCGGCCAACACGATCAACTCGCCGCCGTGGAAGCCGGTGAGCTGGTTGTCGAGATCGACGAAGCCCGAGGGAACGCCGGTGATGCCGCCACCGGAGTTCTTCATCTTGTCGAGGAGGGTGAGCGCTTCCTCCATCAAATCAGACATCGGCCGCAGGTCGCCGGTGCGGCGCTTCTGCGCGATGTTGAAGACCTTGCGCTCGGCCTCATCGAGCAGCTCGGCGACGTCGCCCGAGTCCTGCGAAGCCAGCTCGAGAATTTCTTTGCCGGCGCCGGCGAGCAGCCGCCGCGTCGCCTGGTTCTTGATGATCTTCGCGTACTCCAGCGCGTTCTGCGCGAAGGGCACGGCCTGATCGAGCTGCGCGAGGTAACCGGGGCCGCCAGCCGACGCGAGCTTGCCGTCGGTCTTGAGCTGCTCCGCGACGGTGAGGGTGTCGATTTTTTCCGAGCGCGAATCGAGCGAGACGATGGCGCGGAAGATGTCGGAGTGCGCGGGGACGAAGAGATCGTCGGGGCCGATGATCTCCTGCACGTTGGCCAGCACCGCGTTGTCCATCAGCACGCTGCCCAGCACCGCGCGCTCGGCCGCCACGTCCTGGAAGTTCGAAGGTGTGTTCATCGCGATGAAGGCCCCGCAAAAGAAAACCGTGCGCCCCAAAATGAAGGAGCGCACGGCTTGTATCAGACGATGCCGACGCTTCTTACGCCTGCGCCTCGCCCTCGACGTTCACGTTCAGCTTCGCCGTGACGTCGCGGTGCAGCCGCATCTCGACCTCGAACGCACCGATCGCCTTGATCGGCTCGGGGAGGTGGATGAGACGGCGATCGAGCTTGTGACCCGCCGCGGCGAGCGCCTCGGCGATGTCGAGCGCGGTGACCGAGCCGAACAGCTTGTCCTGCTCGCCGACCTTGCGCTTGATGGTGACCTTCACACCCTCGAGCTTCTTGGCCTGCTCCTGCGCCGAGCCCTTCAGCTTCTGCTGGCGGAGCTCGATGACCTTCTTTTCGTGCTCGAGCTGGCGGACGTTGGCCGTGCTGGCCAGCATCGCGAGGTTGCGGGGGAGGAGGTAGTTGCGCGCGTAGCCTTCCTTCACGCTCACCAGCTCGCCCGACTTGCCCAGGTTGTACACGTCCTCACGGAGAATGACTTTCATGGTCGTGTCTCTCAGCTCGCCAGAACGAGGTAGGGGATGAGGGCGAGGCCGCGCGCCTGCTTGACGGCCTTCGCGACCGCACGCTGGTGCAGCGCGCAGTTGCCCGAGATGCGGCGGGGGATGATCTTGCCGCGCTCGGTGACGAAGTACTTCAGCGTCGACTGGTCCTTGTAGTCGACCTTCGCGTTCTTATCGGCGCAGAAGCGGCACACCTTGCGGCGCACGAAGCCGCGACCACCGCGCTTCTCGTCGCCACCCTCCATGTCGCCGTCGCCACCGTTGTCCCGCTTCGCGGGACGCTTCTTCTCAGTCATGGTGCTCATTGATCAGTTCTCTTTTCGAAAGTTGTCGAAGGGCTCAGACGCCGTAACCGCCGTCGTCCATGTCGTCGCCATCGAAGCCGCCGAAGCCTTCACGCTCCGCGCCGCCGAACGGCTTGTTGTCGTCCACGTCGCCCGACAGCTTCAGGTCTTCCTGCGGCTGGTGCGACTCGGGGTTCACGTCGTCAGCCAGACGCTTCGACATGAAGCGCGAGACCTCGTCGAGGTTGCGCAGGTTGCGCTCGACTTCGGCGACCATCGCCGAACCGCCGAGGTAGTGCGCGTGGATGTAGATCGCGCGCGGCTGCTTCGCGATCGGGTACATCGTCTTCTTCTTTCCCCAGATCGTGAAGCGGAGGAACTTGCCTCCGTCGCGGTTGATGATGGTGCGGACCTTGTCCTTCACCTTGTCGACGTTGTCGTCGGTGAGATCGGGCTTCACGAGGAAGACGGTCTCGTACTCGCGAACCTTTGCGGTCGCGTTCTTTGCTTCTGCCATGTTGTTGCCCCTTGGGTTCTGCCCACGGTCGAGCCGTGAGCGGGGTAGGCCCTCGCGACATGCGAGGGCGGGCGGGCCTTAGATGGCGGCAGACGGGGAGTCAAGCCAACCGCTGCGACTCCCAAAACCCTCGGTCGACGCCGCTCGAATCGCGATGCGCTGACCGGGTCGTTCGCAACACGCGCAACGGCTGCACAGGCCCGCCTCACCGTGCTAGGCGCGCGCCCTCGCATTCAAGAGGGGAGCACACCATGACGTTGCGGGCGCTGATCGTCCTTGCCCTGGCCACTGCCACTTCCGCGTTCGCGCAGAGCGCCGATGCGGGCGCCGTCGAGCCGATGAAGGCAGCGAACCCCGGTGACACCGCGCCGGCCGTCATTCGTGATCTGCCCGAAGAAGATGGTGGCGTGGCTCCCGCTCCGCTGCAGGTCGATCTGCAGCAGCCCGGCACGCAAGCGCCCGCGACCGGCTCGGGCGAGCAGCCGAAGAAAGACGAGCCGAAGAAGGACGAAAGCAACTGGAACCTCTCGGCCTCGCTCACCGCCTCGGCGCGCGTGAACTACGGCGGCTCGACGCTGTTCCCGTTCGACTCCGATCGAAACACCTACGCGGTCGCGCCGCTCCAGACGCGTATTCGCGTCACGCCCGAGATCCACCTCGGGGGCTTCGGGCTCATCGCCGAAGCCGACGCCGCCACCGGAGCGATCATCGGCACGCCTCCCGATTCGCTGGTCGGTGATCGCCAGCCGTACCCGCACATTCGCGCCGTCGAGTTGCGCAAGGTGTACCTCGAGTACAAGTGGGCCACGGGCGCGTTCCGTGTCGGCCAACAGACCTCGAACTGGGGCCTCGGCATTCTCGCCAACGACGGCAACTCAGACCCGCAGGCCGGTGACTTCGGGCAGCAGCACTTCGGCAACCTGACCTACCGCGCGCTCCTCGCGGCGCGGCCTCTGTACGGGTGGGGCGGCAACTGGCGCGCCTTCGAAGTGGCGCTCGCGGCCGATCTCATCGTGCGCGACAACTTCGGTGAATTCTCCCGCGGCGATCGCGCGTTCCAGGGCGTGCTCGCGCTGCGCTTCAACAAGGACCCCGAGAACAACTTCGGCGTCTACGCGGTGTATCGCAACCAGCGGAACATCAACGTCACCGACGGCGGCAAGCAGACCGACGCGATCGTGGTCGACGTGGCCGGCAAGTGGCACCTCATCAAGCGCCGCAACCGTGACTTCAAGGTGGGCTTCGAGTTCGTCGGCATCGGCGGCACCACCACCCAGGCGCGCAACGAGAACGCTCCGATCTTGAAGCTCGCGCAGTTCGGCGGAGCGATCAAAACGCAGTACCGCATGGGCCGAACCTTCATCTACCTCGACGGCGGCTACGCCTCGGGCGATCAGAATCCGTCCGACGATCGCGTGGAGAGCTTCCGCTTCGACCGCGACTACAAGGTCGGCCTCATCCTCTTCGATCAGGTCATGGCGTATCAGTCGGGCCGCTCGGGCGTGCGCGCGTCGGACCCGAACCTCACAGGCATCGCTCCCGAAGGCGCTGACTTGCTCGGGACCGCGGGCTCGGTCACCGGCGCGTGGTACCTCTTCCCCCGAATTCGCATCGCCATGGCCGATTGGCTCGATGGCTACGGCGGCCCGCTGTTCGCCTTCAGCACCGCGAAGCTGACCGACCCCTTCAACTCGCGCATCAACGGCGGCACGTCGTTGAACCCGCTCGGCGCGGCGCCGGGCCTCTACCTCGGCACCGAGCTCGACCTCGGCGTGCAGGCGCGGTTCAAGCCCATCACCGAGCTCACCATCTCCGTCACGGGGGAGGGGGGCTTGTTCCTGCCCGGCGACGCGTACAACCTGCCGGGCGGCGGAACGATGTCACCCGTTGCATTCGGCCGCGTGCGCCTCGGCGTCAGCATTTGAAGTCGTTTTCTGGAGACCCCACGATGAAGCGAATCATTGTTGCTGTCGCAGTGGTGTTGGCCGGCTGTGCCTCTCCCGAAGGAAAGGGCCTGATGGAATCGGGCTCGGGCACCGGCGCCGAAGTGGTGTTCGACGTGTTCGCCAAGCCGCTGCCCAACGTGCCGCTGCCCAACGACTTCGCGACGCGCTTCGACGCGACCTCGCCGACCAAGCGCCGCGTCAACGCGTCGATGATGGCGTCGACCAAGTGGGAGCGCGCCACCCGCGAGACGCTCGACCAGTTGGACGGCTGGGGCACCTACCAGTCGATCACCGTGGCGTTCGAGAAGCCGCTCGATCTGCACAACATCATTCGCCGGCACCAGGGCGACGACTACGACCCGCGCGACGACGTGGCGTACCTGATCGACATCACGCCCGACTCGCCCGATTTCTGTCAGCGCACGCCGCTCGATCTCGGTGAGGGCAACTTCCCGATCGTGCTCGAGCGCCCGGGCTACTTCGACAACGATCGCGAGGGCGATCAGCTGCTGTTCGAAGATCGCGAAGAGGACACCAACCGCAACGGCAAGCTCGACCCCGGCGAAGACATGGACATGGACGGCGTGCTCGACCACCCGAACACGCTCTACCCGGGTGACTCGTCGTTCAAGGCGCTCACGTTCTACGAGCGCGAGACCAACACGCTGATCTTGAAGCCGGTGCTCCCGCTCCGCGAGCGCACGTCGTACGCGGTGGTGCTCACCAAGCGCCTCATCGACCAGGACGGCCGCCCCGTGAAGTCGCCGTTCCAGTACATCAACCACACGTCGCAGACCAAGGCGCTCGAGCCGCTGACGCAGTGCCTGCCGAACTTCGGTCTCTCGCTCGAGGACGTGTCGTTCACCTGGAGCTACACCACCCAGTCGATCAACGACGACTACATCGCGGTGCGCGACGGCATGTACGGCCTCGGGCCCATGGCGCGCCTCGCCGACGAATACCCGGCCGACATCGCCAAGCTGCTCCCGCTCAAGAACTCGATGCCCGGTGTGCAGACCAACGTGCGCATCGTCAGCGGCGCCGAGTTCCGCTCGGCGGCGCTCGATCTGCTGAAGAGCATGAACGGTGGCCGCCTCGACGCGCGCATGGAGCAGGTCGCCGAGCACCACAAGTTCATCGACTTCCACGTGGTGTTCCAGTTCACCTCGCCGCAGTTCTTCCCGCGGTACGACTCCGAGGGGAACCTGCTGCCGCTCTACAAGCAGCTGATCGACATCAACCCGCAGACCGGTGCCGCCTTCATTCGCGGAGAGACCGTCACGGTGTGGCTGACGGTGCCCAAGCGCCGCACCGGCCCGGCTCCGGTCGTGGTGCTCGGCCACGGCTACACCGGCAACAAGCTCGATCCTCTCTTCTACGGCGGCTTCCTCGCTCGCTACGGCCTCGCCACCATCGGCATGGAGAACGTGTCGCACGGCGTCGGTCTCGACCCGACCGATCTGCAGCTCGCGCGCGGTCTCCTCGAGGGCAAGGGCCTCGGCCCCATGTTCGACGCCATCGCCGTGCAGGACCGCGCGTTCGATCAGAACCGTGACGGCATCAAGGACTCCGGCGCCGACTACTGGACGAGCTACATCCTCCACACGCGTGAGGTCGTGAAGCAGACGGCCATGGACTACATGCAGCTGGTGAAGGTGCTGCGCGGCTTCGACGGTCAGCGCCGGTGGAAGTACGACGCCAATCGCGACGGAGAAGACGATCTCGCCGGTGACTTCAACGGCGACGGCGTGCTCGACGTCGGCGGCGGAGCGCCCATCGACTTCATGGGCGGTTCACTCGGCGGAATCATGAGCGCGATGATGGCCGGCCTCGAGCCACAGGTGGACGTGGCGATCCCCGTCTCGGGTGGCGCTGGTCTGCCTGACGTCGGCATCCGCTCGATTCAGGGCGGTGTGCGCGAGGCCGTGAACTTGCGCATGCTCGGGCCTCTCTTCACCACCACGCGCAACGCGATGGGTCAGCTCGAGGCGTGGGAAGTGCTGCCCAACCTGAACGATCTCGGTCGCGTGAAGCTCGGAGTGGTCGACACCGAGCTCCACGAGGGCGACACCGTGGTGCTCTACAACCTCACGGCGAACGAGAAGCGCTGCGCGCGCGTTGGCCCCAACGGTCTCATTCGCGCGGCGGTCACCAGCGACGAGAACGATCAGTGGAAGGTCTCGGTCTTCTCCGGCCCGTTGCCGCCCAAGGAGCGCGATGGCTGCGAGGTTCCGGAAGGCACCGAGCCGTACTGGACGCTGGAGAGCTTCCTCGTCGACGCGAAGTTCCAGGGCCTGGAGCACAAGGCCGGCGATCCCCTCATCGCGCTCGGCGACGGCTTCGGTCTGCGCCGTCAGTCTCCCGAGATCCGCCGCTTCATGGGCCTCGCGCAGCTGGCGATCGACAAGGGCGACCCGGTCAACTTCCTCCCCAACGCCGAGCGTCACCGCATCTTGCGCTACGGCACGGGTGAAGAGGTCGGCACCCGCATGATGATCGTCAACACCATCGGCGACATGAACGTGCCGGTCGCGACCGGCGTGGCCATCGCGCGCGCCGCCGGCCTGATGCCCATCTACGACCAGGACCCGCGCTACAACAAGACGCCCAACCGCGTGCTGATCGACAACGGCGTGCTCGAAGCCGTCGAGCGCGTGGGCCGGTATCAGAACTCGGCGGGCGCCAACGTGCTGATGGACATCGATCACTACTCCGCGCTGTCGGGCTCGGGCACGCAGGACGGCTTCGACGTGCCGCGCCTCAACCCGCCGTTCCGCCTCGTGAAGCGCTCGGAGCGCGTGGGCGGCATGACGGGCGTCCTCTTCCCGATGGTGGTGCCGACCGGTCGCCACGGCTTCGATACGCCTGATCCGTCGCTGCCGTTCAACCTGGGCGCGGTGTTGCTCAACATGCTCGGCCACTACGCCGAGACGGGCGGCGAAGAACTCGTGTTCGACGCGTGCCTCGAGACGAGCACCTGCTCGTTCACGCCTCCGATTCCGGCCGACTGAGTGGTGGTGCAGATGCGTCGTTCATTCTGGGTCGTCGTCGTTGCGGCAGTGCTCGCGACGTCGGGCTGTAACTGCAAGCCCGACGTGATGAAGGTGAAGCCGACGTTGGCGGTCACTCCGCCGGGGCTCGACTTCTCGAAGGTGAAGGTGGGCAACGCGAAAGCCCTGCCCGTGAAGCTCGAGGCGCAGTCGCGCAACGACGTGGTGATCGAGTCGATCGCCGTCGAAGGCCCGAGCGCGGCCGCGTTCCGCCTCGGCATGACTCCCGCCACCGTCGCTCAGCTCAGCAACGCGACCTTCACCGTCACCTTCGCGCCGACGACGGTCGCCGCCTTCACTGCGACGCTGGTGGTGAAGAGCAACGACCCCGATCACCCCACGATCCGCGTGGCGATGGCGGGTGAGGGCGCGATGCCGAAGCTCGAGTTCACGCCGGACTGCAAGTCGGCGCAGGGCTGCACCGCGACCGTGGTGGTCGACCCTCCGTCGATCGACTTCGGGCTCGAGCCGCTCGCGCGCCCGGTTCCGCTCGACCCGACGAAGCTGCCGACGCTGGTGATCGTCAACGCGGGCGACGTCGAGCTCGACCTGAACGGCACCACCATCACCGGCCCCGACAGCGCGGCCTTCACCTTCACCAGCGGAGCGGTACCCGATGGCGGCCTCAAGCTCGACGCGATGGCCGGCGTGAACCTGCCGATCCGCTTCGTGCCGACCAGCGCCGGGCAGACCTCGTATTCAGCGACCGTCACCGTCACCAGCGACGACCCCGACCAGCCGTCGATCACCGTGCCGCTCACGGGCGGCCTCAAGCCGAACGATCCTCCGTTCGTGTGCGCCAACCTGGTTCGCGTCGTGCCGCAGATGCTGGGCGACGCGCCCCGCGATTATTCGTCCGCCGCCGAATGGAGCGCGCTGATGGTGCCTCCGCCCGGTGGCTACGACTTCACGGCCAACCGCGACGTGCGGCCCGGCGAGCTGGCGACCTTCTCGGCGATCTCTGACTCGACCGACATGACGAAGTGCAGCGCCGACCCCGAAGACGGGCGCACGGGCCTGACGTACCTCTGGGAATTGGTGATGGCTCCGGCGGGAGTCACCAACTTGCCGATCTCCGGCACCACCACGCAGCAGATTCAGCTGCGGCCGATCGTCACCGGCTCGTACACGCTGCGGCTCACGGTCACCGACCGCAACGCAGCAAGTGTGTCGACGCTGATCAAGTTCGTGGTCGCCGTGAAGCAGGATCTCGTGGCCCAGCTCGAGTGGACCGGCTTCAGCGGCGTCGACCTCGATCTCCACCTCGTGCGGCCGACGTCAATCACCACTGGAGCGTTCAGCGGCACGTTCTCGTTCTTCAACGCCGGCGTCAGCAACAAGACCTCCGGCGACATCAACGGCTACGCGGTGCGCCAGCGGAACGCGAACATGGCCTCGGGCTTCGACTTCGACTGGGGCCTCGCGGGCGAGCTCGACAACCCGACGCTCAACGTCGACGACGTCGGCGACGGGCAGCTCTTCGAGAACATCTCGCTCAACTACCCGGAGAACGACGCGCTCTGCGATGGCGGCTCGTGCACCTACGCGGTGGTGGTGCACTACTTCAAGGACGCGCGCGCCATCGTGCCTCCGGCGTGCTTCGTCGATGCCGGCGTGGGCTGCGGAGACGGCGAGCAGTGCAGCTGCGCGATGAATCAGCGGTGCGTGGCGACGGCCGCTCCTGCGGGGTCGAGCCCGAGCGGCAACGGCAAGTGCTACGCGGCGCCCAAGCCCGTGGTGCGGCTCTTCTTCCGTGGCTCGCCGACGCCCGCGAACGTCATACCGCTCGACACCTTGATGCCGGTCGACGAGGTGCTGCTCGGAGCCCCGTGCACCGCGTGGCACGTGGCGGACATCGCGTGGCCTGCGGCGCAGGCAATCGGCTCGCTCCCTGATGGTGGAACACCGCCGCCGGTGGTGACGGTGATCGGTGCCGACGGCATGGGGCGCATCGCCAACCCGTCGTTCGCGCGCTTCGGCGTTCGCGCGTCGGGCTCACTCGACTGCACCGGCGACTCGATGCAGGGCCCGATCAACTGGTACTCGCAGCAGCCGCGTTAGAGCGACGTCAGCCAAAAAAACGGGCGCTCCACGTTGACCATGGAGCGCCCAAAAAGAGGGATGGGTCGGCGAACCGACCCATTCCCGTGAACCCTGGAGGGGAGGGGGGGACCCCAGGGTCCAACGTCGATAACTCACAAACCAACTGGCTCAGCCCTGCATTTCGTGAGCCTGTTTGAAAACACGACAATCATAAGACCGCCAACCCCTTGCAGCAACGGGCCGTCAAGTGAAAAAGGGCAGGTTGGATACTCGTGAGAGATCAGCGCATTACGTTGCTCGAAGAGGGCCTGAGCAGGCACTTCAGACGACTTTTGCCAGCAGGTTCCCGGGTGGTGCTGGCGGTGTCCGGCGGGGCCGACAGCATGGCGCTGCTGTCAGCGTCCGCAGCGATTACGCAGCGGCTGGCGATGCGGTTCGAGGTCGCGACGGTGGATCACGGCGCTCGGGCAGAAAGTGCGATCGAAGCGGCCGAGGTGGGACGTGTCGCGACGGGGCTCGGGCTCGCTCACCACGTGCTGCGCGTCGAGTTGGGCACGACTGCCGGGTTCGAGGCGGCCGCTCGCGAGGCGCGGTATCGGGAGCTCGAGCGGTTGCGTGAGCGCCTCGGCTTCGACGCGATCGCCACTGCTCACACCGCGAACGATCAGGCCGAGACGCTCCTGATGCGCCTCATGCGCGGTGCCGCCCTCGGAGGCGCCGGCGGCATTCAGGAGCTGCGCGCCGACAAGGTCGTTCGACCTCTGTTGTTCGCGACGCGAGAGGACGTGCTGGCCTACCTCGAGGCGAAACAGCTGCAGTTCGCTCGCGACCCGATGAACGCCGATCCTTCTTTCTTTCGCGTGCGGGTGCGGCAGCACGTGGTGCCGGCGCTCGACGCCGCTGCGGGCGCTCCGACGGTGAAGACGCTGGCCCGATTTGCCGCCTTGGCCTCGGAAGACGACGCCTGGCTCCAGGCACGGGCCGACGAAGCGAGAGGTGGGGCGACCGAGCTCGAGGCTGTCGCAATTTTGGCGCTCCCGCTGCCGATCGCCCGCCGGGTGGTGGCCGGAGCGCTCGCCGACGCGGGCGTGGAAGTCGACTTCGACGTGGTGGCCGACGTGCTCCGCGCCCTGCGCGACGAGGGCACGGCGACCCTCGGCGGCGATCGCCTCTTCGCCTGCAAGAATGGCCGGGGATCGGTGGTGACCGCTCCTGCCCGGCTTCGCACAACTTCATCTGGAACGGGCGGGCGCGAGGGCGTTTGATGCGTTAAGACTTCACCTGTCGCAGCACCAAGTCAGGAAAGGGTTTCCCAGTGCGCAACAGCTACAAAACGATCGGGCTGTGGTTGATCCTCATCGTTCTCTTCATCGCCTTCTGGCAGTTCTTCAGCGCCGAGAAGGTCGTGGTGAAGACGATCACGTACTCGAGCTTCCAGAAGATGGTGGCCGACAAGAAGATCACCGCCGTCACCATCAAGGGTGAGGTCTACACCGGCACCATCGCCGACTCGAACGAGCGCTTCACCGCGACGGGCCCCAAGCCCGACACCGCGCTCATCAACGAGCTGCGCGCGGCCAACGTCGACGTGGCGATCGAGAAGCCCGAGGAAAACTCGGTCCTCGTCACGATCCTCGTGCAGTGGTTGCCGATCGTCTTCCTGTTCCTGTTCTTCATCTTCTTCATGCGGCAGCTGCAGGGCAGCGGCGGCAAGGCGATGACGTTCGGGAAGTCGAAGGCCAAGCTCCTGTCTGAGTCGCACAACAAGATCACGTTCGCTGACGTGGCGGGCATCGAGGAGTGCAAGGAAGAGCTCGAGGAGATCATCGCCTTCCTGAAGGACCCCAAGAAGTTCACCAAGCTCGGCGGCCGCATCCCCAAGGGCGTGCTGATGATGGGCTCTCCGGGTACCGGCAAGACGCTGCTCGCCAAGGCCGTCGCGGGCGAAGCGGGCGTGCCGTTCTTCTCGATCTCGGGCTCTGACTTCGTCGAGATGTTCGTCGGCGTCGGCGCGTCGCGTGTTCGTGACCTCTTCGAGCAGGGCAAGAAGAACGCGCCGTGCATCATCTTCATCGACGAAATCGACGCCGTCGGCCGTCACCGTGGCGCAGGTTTGGGCGGTGGTCACGACGAGCGCGAGCAGACGTTGAACCAGCTGCTCGTCGAGATGGACGGCTTCGAGTCGAACGAAGGCGTGATCATCATCGCGGCCACCAACCGGCCCGACGTGCTCGACCCCGCGCTCCAGCGCCCGGGTCGCTTCGATCGCCGCATCGTCGTTCCGCGCCCCGATCTCCGTGGCCGCCTCGGCATCTTGAAGGTTCACACCCGTCGCGTGCCGCTGTCTGACGACGTCGATCTCGACGTCATCGCGCGCGGTACGCCGGGCATGACGGGCGCCGATCTCGAGAACCTGGTGAACGAAGCGGCGCTCTTCGCTGCCCGCGGCAACCGCGAGCGCGTCACCAAGGGCGACTTCGATTCGTCGCGCGACAAGGTGCTGATGGGCCCCGAGCGCCGGTCGATGATCATGACCGACGCCGAGAAGCGCCTCACGGCGGTTCACGAGGCCGGTCACGCGCTGGTCGGCAAGCTGCTGCCGGGTTGTGACCCGGTGCACAAGGTGACAATCATTCCGCGCGGTCAGGCGCTCGGTGTGACGAGCTTCATCCCGACCGAGGACAAGCTCAGCTATTACAAGAAGAAGCTGATGGATCAGCTCTGCATGTCGCTCGGCGGCCGCATCGCCGAGGAGCTGGTGTTCGGAGAGATCTCTTCGGGCGCCGCGTCGGACATCGAGCACGTCACCGGCCTCTCGCGCGCGATGGTCACCCGCTGGGGTATGAGCGAGAAGCTCGGGCCCCTCGCGTTCGGTGCGCGCGACGGTGAAGTGTTCCTCGGTCGCGACATCGCTTCACGTCCCGACTACTCCGAAGAGACGGCGCGGCAGATCGACACCGAGGTGCGCGGCATCGTGATGGGCGCGTACGAGCGGGCGAAGAAGCTGCTGCACGAGAACCTCGACACCTTGAAGCGCATCAGCGACGCGCTCATGGAATACGAGACCATCGACGCCGCCGATCTCGACACGCTGATCGCTGGCAACGCGCTGACCCGCGAGAAGCCGCCTCCGCGCGTGACGACTGCGCCTCCGAAGGACGAGAAGAAGAAGGACAAGCGCATCCTCGACGCGCTCGACGGTCTGCCGGGCAAGATCGAGCCGGGCACAGCCTGAGGAAGAGATGATCTGGGCGCGACCGCTTCACACCGGTGAGGCGTCTGCGCTCTGGAAGCGCACGGGGCTGGCTCCTGAGGGAGTCGGCCTTTTGCGTTCTTTCCTCGATACCGCGGCCCTGGTGAGCGGCCTGACCGACGCCAATCGCGAGCTGCTCGCCGAGTTGGTCGACACCAGCTGGGTCGGCGGAGCGGGCGACGCGGCCGTCATCAAGTACTCGCCCCACGCCGTCGAAGCGTGGCTTGCGCGGCTGGCTCCTCAATCGGAACTGGCGATCGCGCTCTCGCGTCTGGTGCAGCTCGAGAAGCCGTTGCCTGCGTCACCGCTCGGGTTCTCGTGGGGCACGCGCACGTTCATCATGGGTGTGCTGAACGTCACGCCCGATTCCTTCAGCGACGGCGGGAAGTTCGCCGATCCTGCGGCGGCGATCGCGCACGGCAAGGCGTTGGTCGAAGCCGGCGCCGATCTGATCGACGTCGGCGGCGAGTCGACGCGGCCGGGTGCCGAGAGCGTGAGCGAGGCCGAAGAGCTGCGCCGGGTGGTTCCGGTGATCGAAGGGCTGAAGGGTCTCAAGGTCTCGATCGACACGCAGAAGCCTCTCGTGGCCGAAGCGGCGATCAAAGCCGGAGCGGTGCTGGTGAACGACATCAGCGGGCTGCGTGACGACGCGATGCTGGAGGTGATCGCTCGCACCGGCGTGAGTGCATGCGCGATGCACATGCGCGGCACGCCGAAGACGATGCAGAACGACCCGCGCTACGTCGACGTGGGCGCCGAGGTTCTCGATCTGCTCGAGGACTCGCTGCGTCGGGCGGAGGCGAAGGGCATTCCGCGCTCGCGGCTGTGGGTCGACCCGGGAATCGGCTTCGGCAAGACGCTGGAACACAACGTCGAGCTGCTGAAGCGGCTGTGCGATCTGCGCCTGCTCGGCTGCCCCGTGCTGGTGGGCGTGAGCCGCAAGAAGTTCATCGGCGCGCTGACCGGGCGCGAAGTGCCGAGCGAGCGGGTGTTGGGCAGCGCCGCCGCCGCGGCGATCATCGTGGCGCAGGGCGGAGTCGATGTGATTCGGGTGCACGACGTGGCCGCGACGCGTGAGGCGATCGCCGTGGCCGACGCGCTGCGCTGATCACTCAGGCGGGCGAAAGTGCAGCTCTTCGCCGTCGCGAATGATGAGCGGCGCGATCTTCGGGCCCGCGCGGAGAAAGTGACGATCAGCGGTGAACGCCCAGCGAATCTCGAGCTCGGACATCAGCGCGAACGAACAACAGTCGGTCAGCGAGAGTCGCGGCACTTTCGGCGCGAGCTTGCGGAAGTTCTGAACCGTCGTGTTCATGCGCTCGCTCGAGACACCTGCGACCAGGAGCCGGCGATCTTTCGCGAGAGCCTCGACGTCGTCGAGAAAGCGCAGGGCGACACTCGCCCCGGCGATCGCGTGAAGTTCGGTCGCGGTCTCGTCGAGGATCCAGTCCGAGGTGCAGAGGACCCAGCCGTGCGTCTCGAGCCACTCCGACGCCTCGGCGGCGACGGCGTGCCCCCGGTCCTTGCGATTGAGGAGGGCGAGCCAGGCCCAGGTATCGACGAAGCAGTACTTCATTCGTCCTCGCCGTAGCTCGCGTGAGGCTCGGCGGCGCGCGGCAGCCCCTCGTACTTCTGGCTCAGGTTGCGCGGCCCATCGAACGTTCCGGCGCGCATGCGGGAGCTCGCTTCTGCGGCCCGGGCGCGCAGTTCCTCACGATCGCCTGCCGCGTCGTAGCGGCCGAGCACCAGCTCGAGGCCTTCGACCACCAGGTCACGAGCGTTGACTCCAAGCCGCCCGGCGGTGCTCTTCAGTCGCGCGTGCACGCGGGTCGGAATCTCGAAGGTGGTCTTCACGGTCTTCATGCGGGTCGACCGTAAATAAGGTTGAACCACCCGTAAAGCAGGTCCGTGACATTTTCGTTCGCGTTGGTAAGAGCCGCGGCTCGATGAGCGAGACGACGCACCCGAAGCTGTTCGGCACCGATGGAGTTCGCGGTGTCGCCAACGTGTTCCCCATGACCGCCGAGATCGCGATGCAGCTGGGTCGCGCGCTCGCGTACCTGATTCGCAACGGCGAGCACCGCCACCGCGTGATCATCGGCAAGGACACGCGGCTGTCCGGCTACATGATCGAGCAGGCGCTGTCGGCCGGCATCATGTCGATGGGCGTCGACGTGTTCTTCGTCGGGCCGATGCCGACTCCGGCGGTGGCGCACCTCACGTCGTCGATGCGCGCTGACGCCGGCGCGGTGATCTCGGCGAGCCACAACCCGTACCAGGACAACGGCATCAAGTTCTTCTGGCGCGACGGCTTCAAGCTGCCCGACGAGACCGAGGCGAAGATCGAGCAGCTGATCTTCGAGAAGTCGGTCGACTCGGTGCGGCCCACGGCGACGGCGATCGGCCGCGCCACTCGGCTCGACGACGCGCCTGGCCGCTACATCGCGCAGGTGAAGAGCACCTTCCCGCGCGAGCTGACGCTCGAAGGTCTGAAGCTGGTGGTCGACTGCGCGAACGGCGCGGCGTACCGGGTCGCTCCGACGGCGCTGAAGGAACTCGGTGCGACGGTGATCGAGCTGGGCGTCGAGCCCGACGGCAAGAACATCAACGAGGGCTGCGGCGCGCTGCACCCCGACTCGTTGGCGAAGGCGGTGAAGGAGCACAAGGCGCACCTCGGCATCGCGCTCGACGGTGACGCCGATCGGCTGATCGTGGTCGATGAGAAGGGCAAGGTGGTCGACGGCGACGCGATCATGGCGATCTGCACGGGTGAGCTCGTCGCGCGCAAGGAGCTTGCGAAGAAGACGCTGGTCTCGACGGTGATGAGCAACATCGGCCTCGAGCGCGCGGTGTCGAAGTGGGGCGTGAAGGTGGTGCGCACCAAGGTCGGCGATCGCTACGTCGTCGAGCAGATGCGCAAGCACGGCTACTCGCTCGGTGGCGAGCAGTCGGGGCACCTGGTGTTCCTCGATCACGCGACGACGGGCGACGGCACGCTGGCGGCGCTGCAGGTGCTGGCGGTGATGTGCCGCTCCGGCAAGCCGATGAGCGAGCTGACGAAGATCTTCGAGCCGGTGCCGCAGGTGCTGCTCAACGTGATGGTGAAGGAAAAGCGCGACCTGGCCCACCTGCCCACCGTCACCAAGACGATCGGCGGGGTCGAGAAGAAGCTCGGCAAGGAAGGCCGCGTGCTCGTGCGTTACTCAGGGACTGAGCCGAAGGTGCGGGTGTTGGTGGAAGGCGTCGACGCGAAGAAGATCAAGTCGTACGCGGAGGAGATCGGCGACTCGCTCCGCAAAGCCCTGGGTGCCTGAGTGACGATGCACGTTCGCGACGAAGGTGAAGAGCGGCCGCTGGTGTTGCTGCACGGGCTGGGCGCTTCGTCGCGAGTGTTCGATCACCTCTTCGATTCGTCGGTGCGCAGCAAGCGCCGGTTGATCTCCGTCGATCTGCCGAACACGGCGCGGTCGGGGAACTGGGCGAAGTCGACGCCCGACGACATCGCGCGTGAGCTGCTCAAGTGGCTCGACGCGAAGCGGGTCAGTGCGTTCGAGGTCTTCGGGCATTCGTTCGGAGGGCTGATTGCGCTGCAGCTCGGCGTGCTCGCTCCGCAGCGGGTGATGGGGCTGACGGTGGCCAGCTCGCCGGCGATGGGCCTGCCGACGGAGTTCAAGATGCTGTTGTCGAACCCCATGGCCGACATGGCGATGGGTTGGTTCGGCCGCATGCCGGTCTTCAAGCCGATGCTGCACAGCTACCTGGCGATGATCTGGGGAGACCCGGGCAAGATCACCAGCGAACACCTCGACTGGTACCAGGAAGCGCTCAGCGCTCCGAACTTCTCGGAGTCGATGCTGGAGGCGCTGCGCGCGGTGGGGAACTTCATGCTCCCGCACGTCGAGCTGCGGGCCACCTCGTTCCCCAAGCGCGTGATCTGGGGTGAGAAAGATCGGCTGGTGCCGCCGTTTCATGGCGAGCAGTTGGCGAACTCCATTGGCGCCGGTCGGCTCGAGGTGTTGAACGACATCGGCCACTGCGTGCCGGAAGAAGCGCCGTCGCGGCTGGTGGAGCTCGTGCGCGGCTGACTCAACCGCGCAGTTGAAAGCGCGCGGTGCCGTGGTCGCGTATCTCGAGGCGGTCGCCGTCGAGGAGCGTCGTATCGCCGACGCGCCACCCTGCGATGGAGACCGCCAGCGGCTGTCTCGTGAATCCCACATTCGCGGTGAAGATTCCCTCAGACAGCTCTGAGTTTTGCAGACGCCAACGCTCACCGACGACCGCGAACTGGTAGTGGCGCGAAGTGGTGTCCAGCGCCGGACCTGCGTGAACCGAGAGTTCTCCGTCTCGTCGCTCGAGCACGTAGCCCGGTTGGATTTCCTGAGCGGTGCCGTTGAGCAGCAACTGCGCCCGACGCCACGGGCGAATCAGCGGCTCGGCTACGAGGCGCGAGCACTGCACTCGGAGCTTCAGTGGGGGGCCGAGTTCGCCGAAGCCGGTCGTTGACCGGACGTGACCCAGATGCAGGCGTTCCAACGAAGAAGGGAACGCAATGTCGCTCAGTCGCCGAGTCCAGACGGCAAGCGCACGCTCACGATCCACGGCGAGTTCGACGTCGAGAACGACTTCACGCACGAATCGAAGACGCGAGAGCCTCAGCACAACGCCGAGCCGGTCGTTCAGAGTTGCGTGGTTCATCGAGCGCACGATCAAGCGGCTCACGAGACCGTGGCGTTCGTCGCACTCGAACCGCGGAGCTCGTTCTTCGACGACACCCTCGTCAAAGAGGCGCGCATCGAAATCGTCGATCGGCCAAAGAGGCATTTGCTCCGCGTTCCCGCCTGCCGCGATGCGGTGGCCCAGGCAATCGCCGTGTTCGAGCAACCAATCGCCGAGAACACGCCATGCATCGCCGGAGGGGTCGTTGAGCGCTGCGACCTCCAGCGCTTCGTTGCGGGCGATGGTGCCCGCCTGAAAGATCCACGAATCCATTCCCACGACGAAGACGTCGTCGTCACGCAAGGCCGTTGGTTTGGAGATGGTCTGGGCGTTGAGAAGCAGTGGACCGCGCGTCGGCTGCAAGACCCAGTCGGTGCTGCTTCGATGAACGGAAAACGCACGGGATGTGAAGGTCGTGTCGGTCAGTTCGGTGCGTGACGACTCACCAATTTCGGGCATGACCCGCACGAGCGCAGCCATCGTTCCGCAGATCCTAGCGACCATGTTTGGAATCGGCCAATGCCAATCTCGAACGCGCCTCTGTTGGCCGGAAGAAGCCGACCTTTAGTTCGTCTGGTTCGGTTGAGACCGAACTGATAGAACTTCGACATGATCGCTTCGTTCGACGATCGGCTCGGCCGCTTCTTTGAGAGCATCGGAATGCCGCGCACGGCGGGCAGGGTGCTCGCGCGGCTGCTGACCTGTGACCCGCCGGAGCAGGACTTCGAGGCGCTGGTGAAGGCGGTGAAGGCGAGCCGCAGCACAGTGAGCGTGGTCACGCGACTCCTGGTCGACCTGGGGTTGATCGAGCGCTTCTCGGTCGCTGGAGATCGTAAGGACCGCTACCGCGTGCCGGACGGCGCGTGGGAAGCGCTGCTTCGGAAGGACATCGAGACCGCGCGCCAGCTGCGCGAGCTCGCGAACGAGGGCCTCGCGTCGGTGAAGAAGAAGCCGCGCTCGGTGCAGGCCCGACTGCGCGGCATGCGAGCCTTCTATGAGTTCCTCGAGGGCGAATACGCGCCGCTCGTGAAGCGGTGGCAACGGAGGCGACGATGACTCGCAAGGAACGGCTGCTCTTTCACCAGCTCCACCCGTTGAAGCTGCTGACCGACTTCACGACGTCGTTCGCCTCGGCGTGGCTGCTGTGGGAAGCGCGGTGGTGGGAAGCGCTCGCCGTCGCGTTTCTTCCGTCATTCGTGGTGACAGGCCTGCTGGTCACGTTCGCCGAGCTCGACGGGCTGCAGCGCTCGCCGATGGGCCGCTACGTGAGCGCGCACATGACGCGCGCGGCGACTTCGGTGCGCATCGCAGGGCAGATCGTCATGTGGCTCGGCGCGATCGCGCACGTGTCGTGGCTGCTCCCGCTCGGGCTGATGATCGTGATCTTCGGGTGGCTGCGCGGGCTGTGGGCGCCGGCCGCTACGGCACACTGACGCCGATCACGTTGGGGATCGGCCACTGCTGGATGTTGAAGTCGTCTTCGCGGAAGCCGGTCTCGTAGCTGCCGCAGAGATCGAGCTTCACCTTCTCGGTGCGAATCGAGAGCGACGCTTCGGGGCCACCTTCGGCGTGCATCATGCGCTGCACGCCCAGGCCGAGCCCGAGCATCTTCGCGTTGAACTCACTCATCATCATCGGCGCGCGTGAGAAGAAGAAGAGGATGCGGCCCTTGTCATCGGCAGCGATCGCGGCCTCGGACCACTTGCGGCCGTTGTTCTTCCACACGTTGACGCCGTTCCCGCGAATGAGCCGCAGGTCCTGCACCACCGTCTCGTAGCCGCCCAGCGAGTCCTTCGCCTTCGCGTCGTCGAGGTCGATCATCGTGGCCTTGCCCTTCGAGAACGCGAGCGCGGTCTTGTAGTAATTCCACGCCTTCTGGTTCACGTGCGTGCCGCTGTGCAGATGGCCCACGTTCGAGACGTAGTCCTCGAGCTTGAACATGCCGGCGTTGATCACCACGCTGAACTTCATCGCCTCGGCCCACTGCGCGGCGGTGCGCGGCTGATCGGGCTTCTCGATCGTGGCCAGCCCGACCCGCAGCGTCGCCACCGCGGGGTCGATGCGTACGATGTGCAACGCGTCGGCGGTCTTCACATATTCGATGCCCGGCGCGATCGTCTCGAGGGCGGGCGGCGTGGCGGCGAGGATCAGCGCGAGGAGCATGGAGGTTCAGACTTCACGCGAAGGCGTCCGGTTCCGTGTACAAACCGCCCATGCCCCAGCGTCTTGGAGTGAACGTCGATCACGTCGCGACCCTTCGTCAGGCCCGTCGCACCACGTACCCCGACCCGGTGACCGCGGCGGCGATCGCTGAGCTCTCGGGCGCCGCGCAGATCACCATTCACCTCCGCGAAGATCGTCGCCACATTCAGGAACGCGACCTGCGCGTGCTGCGCCAGACCTGCCAGACGCTCCTCAACCTCGAGATGGCCGCCACGCAGGAGATGGTGAAGATGGCCTACGAGCACAAGCCCGACATGGTCACGCTGGTCCCCGAACGCCGCGAAGAGGTGACGACCGAGGGCGGGCTCGACGTGAATTCGCAGAAGGACGCGATCGCCAAGGTCGTGAAGAACCTGAAAGACGGCGACATCATCGTCTCGCTGTTCATCGACCCCGACGTCGATCAGGTGAAGGCCGCGCACAAGGTGAGCGCGGATCGCATCGAACTGCACACCGGCCGCTACTGCGAAGCGCGCAACGCGAAAGATCGGCAGCGCGAGTTCGGCCGCATCGTCGACGCCGCGAAGGCCGCCGGGAAGCTCGGCATCGGCTGCGCCGCGGGTCACGGCCTCAACTACGACAACGTTCGACCCATCGCGAAGCTGCCGGAGATCGACGAGCTCAACATCGGCCATGCGATCGTGGCGCGCGCGGTGATGGTGGGCTTCGAGGCCGCCGTGCGCGAGATGGTCGAGATCATGCGCAACCCCTGAGCGAGCGCCATGCGACGAATCCTCACTGCGGCAGAGATGCGTGCAGTCGACGCGGCGTCGTCCGAGTACGGAATTCCCGGCTCGGTGCTGATGGAGAACGCCGGTGAAGCACTCGTTCGCGCCGCGCAGCAGATGTGCGGCCCGCGCGGGAAGGTCGTGATCCTCTGCGGGCTGGGAAACAACGGTGGAGACGGGCTGGTCGCTGCGCGCCGGTTGATCGCCACGGGCCGTGAGGTGCACTGCGAGCTGACGGGCGACGGGGTGGCGTTGAAGGGTGACGCGGCGCGGAACTTCGAGGCGCTGTTGGCGACGGGCTTCAAGATGGCTCCGGTGCCAGCGGCGTTGCCGGTCGGGAAGGGCGACGTGGTGATCGACGCGCTGCTCGGGACGGGCCTGTCGCGCGCGCCGGAAGGGCGCATCGCCGAGGCGATCGAACGCATCGCGAAGTGGCGTGCGAATGGCGCGAAGGTGATCAGCGCCGATCTGCCGTCGGGGCTCGACAGCGATCTGGGCATGGTGCGCGAGCCGTGCGTGACGGCCGATCGCACGCTGGCGTTCGGCTACGCGAAGCGCGGCCAGGTGCTCGAACCGGGAGTCACGCGCTGCGGGCTCCTCGACATCGTCGACATCGGCATTCCCGCGGCGGCCGAGCGGGTGCTGAAGGACGCTCCGACGTGGTTGGTGAGCGAGGCTGATGCGCGCCGGCCGGTGCTCCCGCGCGAAGCGAGCACGCACAAAGGCTCGTTCGGGCACGTGCTGGTGGTCGCCGGCAGCAAGGGCAAGACCGGCGCAGCGGCGCTCGCGGCGATGGGCGCGCTGCGCTCGGGGGCGGGGCTGGTGACGGTCGCGACGCGAGCGGACGCGTTGGATCAGGTGATGCGTCACGCTCCGGAGTTCATGGGGCTCGAGCTGCGCGGTGAGGGGCCGCTCGGTCTGCGTGATCTCAACTCCCTGCTCGATGGCGCCGAGGGCAAGAGCGCGGTGGTGATCGGCCCTGGCATCGCGCGCGGCGACGAGACGGCGCAGCTGCTCTCGGACTTCATCGAGGAATGTACGTCGCCGGTGGTGCTTGACGCTGACGCGCTCAACGCGCTGGTCGGGCATCTCGAGGTGCTCGGTCGGGCGAAGGCGCAGTTGGTGCTCACTCCGCATCCAGGTGAGCTGGCGCGCATGCTGGGCATCACCACGACGGAGCTGCAGGAAAATCGCGTGGCGATCGCGCGCAGCTTCGCGGTCGATCATCGCGTGGTGCTGGTGCTCAAGGGCGCTCGCACGCTGATCGCGAAGCCCGATGGTTCGGTGTTCATCAACACGACCGGCAATCCCGGGATGGCGACCGGCGGCACCGGCGACGTGCTCGCGGGAATGGTCGGTTCGTTGATTGGGCAGGGCCTGCCGATCGGCGACGCGGCGGTGACCGCCGTATTCGTTCACGGGCGCGCAGGTGACGTGATGAAGGCCAAGCGCGGAGAGCTGGGCCTGATCGCGGGTGATCTGCTCGAGGGCATGACTGAGGTGTGGCGCCAGTGGGAACGCTGAATCGGTCTACCCTCACCCCGACCCTCTCCCTCGCGGGAGAGGGGGCGATCACTGCCATCGCGGAGCAGTGACGTGATCCCTCACCGCGACCGTGATTTAGAGCGCGCATGACTCCTGCTCCTCCGGCACCGGTGCAGTCTTCTGGCTCGTTGCGCGGCGCGGTGATCGGACTGGTCATCGCCGTCGTCGTCTTCCTCGTGCTCGCGTGCGGCGCGACGATGTACGGATATTCGTCGCTGCAGCGGGAACGTGCCGAGGTCCGCAAGGGCTGGAACCTCGTGCCCGTCATCGTGGCGGCCGTCGACATCGCCGAGAACACCGTGGTGACGATGGAGATGATCTCGCAGCGCTCCGTGCCCGAGCAGTTCGTCACCTCGTCGGTCATCAAGCCCGACTCGGCCTCGTACATCGTGAACCAGAAGGTGCTCGTCGCGATTCAGGCCGGCGACCCGCTGCTGTGGAGTCAGTTCGAGACGACGAAGGCCGCCGAGCGTTTGTCGACGAAGGTGCCCGAGCCCGACCGCATCATCGCGGTGAAGGCCAGCGGCGAATTCGGAGTCGCGGGCTGGCTTCGCCCCAATGATCACGTCGACGTGATCGCCGTCTACGTCGCGCCCGACACGAAAGAGCTCACGTCGGTGACGCTCCTCGAGAACGTGGTGATCGTCGCGGTGGGGCGAATCACCGGCACGACCAACGTGAACGTCATTCCCGAGAAGGAGCGCGGCTATTCCGAAGTCTCGCTGCTGCTCTCGCCCGAGAACGCCGAGAAGGTCGCGCTGATGGCGAACCTCGGCACGTTGACGCTCGCGCTGCGCAACGAGAACTCGACGTCGAAGCGCCCGAACTCGCCGAAGCAGACCGTGAAGTCGGTGACCGGCGGCCGATGAACGCGAGCTTCACCACGCGCTCGGCCGACGAGACGTTCGCGCTCGGCAAGGCCCTCGGCGCTGCACTGCTGAAGTCCGATTTCGTCGGTTTGAGTGGACAGCTCGGCGCAGGCAAGACGCTCTTCTCGCGCGGCGTGGCCGACGGCGCCGGAGTTCCGCTCGATGACGTGAGCAGCCCGACGTATTCCATCGTGCAGAGCTACCAGGGCAAGGCACTCACGCTCCATCACGCCGATCTCTACCGGCTCACCGGGGAGAACGATCTCTTCGCGACGGGCTACTTCGATCTGCTCGAAAGCGACGGAGCGATGTTGGTGGAATGGATCGGGCAGGTGCCGGCCGCTGCTCCCGACGACGCGCTCTTGATCACCATCACCGTCACCGGCGACACCGCGCGCACGTTCGACGCGAAAGCCACCGGAGCGAAATCAGTGGCGCTGCTCACCCGGTGGCAGGCCGCGTCAGGAACCTGATCAGCGGTGGGTTCACCAGCTCGGGTCGCTCGGACTGCACGAAGTGGCCGCAGTCGGGGATCTGCTCGAGCTCGAGCTTGCGCACGTACTTCTCGGTGCCCGGCACGAGATCGTAGTAGCCGAGCGCGGTGTCCTTCATTCCCCAGATGAGCTGCGTCGGCGCGTCGATGTCGTCGTACACCGGCGGAGAGAACGGGTGCGTCAGCCCGTTCCACACGATGTCGCGGTACCAATCGACCATCGCCTTCGCCGCGCCTGGCCGCTGAATCGCTTCGCGGAACGGAGTCAGCTCGTCGGCCGAGAAATGATCGCGATGCACGCTCGAGCCCTTGAGCATGCGCACCGTGTTGCCCGCGTCGTCCTTGGTGAGCAGCCACTCAGGAAGCGCGGGGAGAAGAAAGAAGAAGAAGTACCAGCTGCGCTTCACCTGCGACCACGACGGCCGCTGCAGCAACGCCTCGCGCATGCGCACCGGGTGCGGGCAGTTCAGGACCGTCAGCCGCTCGCAGAAGTCGGGCCGCTTCGACGCGAGGTGCCACGCCAGCGCGCCGCCCCAGTCGTGCCCGACGATGCGCGCCTTCCGCTCTCCGAGCGCTTCGATCAGATGGCAGATGTCGCCGACCAGCGTGTCGATGTCGAAGGGGCCTTCGCGGCTGGTCTCTCCGTAGCCGCGCAGATCAGGAGCGATCACCCGCAGCCCCGCCTTCGACAACGGCTCGAGCTGATACCGCCACGACCACCAATTCTCGGGGAACCCGTGGAGCAGAATCGTCAGCGGGCCTTCGCCGCACTCGACGTAGTGCATGCGCACCTTCGGCAGATCCACGAAGTGGTGCGTGACCTTCAGATCAGAGGGCTTCATGTTCAGGCGAGCGGAGCGACTGTGAGCTTCAACGATTCGTCGATGGTGACGAGGTGATCGTTGGGCACTTCACGCCAATCTGCGCCGTCGAGCTTCAGTTTTTCGCTGGCGATGGCTGCGACCGTGTCGGTAGCCGTCGCGAACAGCGTGCGATCGCGCCGCGTGCAGAAGAACCGCTTCCCGTCGGTCACGAGGAAGTTCATCGCGCTGCGCTTGCCTTCGCTCGCGTCGTCGCACTCGCGCTCGGCGAAGCGGAAGACGCGCGTCAACGCGTCGCGAACCTGCGCGTCCGAAGTGCCGCTGCCCAAATAGGTGCGGAACAACGCGAAGCAGCGCTCCGAGTCGGTCTCTCCGCGGAACTGCCGCAGCGACGGTTCGATCTCGGCGTCGAAGCGCGCGCGCAGCGCCTCGTCGCTCTTGAAGCGCTTCAACGTGCCGTTGTGCATGAACACCCACGGCCCGGCGCTGAACGGGTGGTTGTTGCGCTCATGGACCGTGCCGACGCTCGCGAGCCTGATGTGCACCGCCAGCGACTGCACGTACTCGCGGCCGCGCTCGATGAACCGCGGGCAATTTTCAGCGGTGTCGACGCGCATCTCGATCGAAGGTGGATGGCCCGGTTCAAAGCGCGCGATGCCCCAACCATCTTTGTGTTCGGCGGCGAGCTCGCGCAGACCATCGAAGGCTGAGGCGACGGCGATGGGCTGACTCGAACGGACGGCGAAGATGCGGCACATGACGAGGGTTTCTTGTAGCGCCGAGCGAGCGGCGTTTCAAAACACCGGACGGCCAGCCTTCACCACGTGTCCGACGTCGTTCATGGCGAAGTGGTACGGCAGGTCGCGGTAACTGGCGCACTCGTAGATCACGAGATCGGCTGGAGAGCCCACGCTCAGCCGCCCGCGCGTCGGCTCGAGCACGGCGTCAGCGGCGTGACGCGTGAAGCCGAGGTACGCCTCCGCAGGCGTCAGCCCGTTCTCGACGCACGCCAGTCCGAGTGCGAGGAACGGGTTCTCGGAGTGCGAGCTGCCGGGGTTGCAGTTGGTGCACAGGGCGACGCGCACGCCAGCATCACACAGCGCTCGACCGGGAGCGAAGGGCCGCGCGCGCGCGAACAACGTCGACGTCGGAGCGAGCACCGCGATCGTCCCGGCCTTCGCCAGCGCGGCGATGCCTTCGCTCGAGATCTGCTCGAGGTGATCGGCGGTCACCGAGCCCAGCGACGCCGCGAGCTGCGCGCCACCATTCGCGGTGAGCTGATCGACGTGCATGCGCACCGAGAGCCCTGCTCGGCGCGCGGCTTCCATGCTGACCCGCGCTTCTTCGTGGGTGAACGCGGTCTGCTCCACGAACACGTCGGCGAAACGCGCGAGCTTCTCGGCGGCCACGCGCGGCAGCAGCTCTTCGTTCACCAGGCGAATCCACTCCGCGCGGTTGTCCTTGAACTCGGCCGGAATCGAGTGGAGCGCGAGGAGCGTCGGCACGATGGTGATCGGCGACTCGTGCGCGAGCTGCTCGATCACGCGGAGCAGCCGCAGCTCGCTCTCGACGTCGAGGCCGTAGCCGCTCTTGATCTCGCAGCAGGTCACTCCGTGACGGAGCAGGCGTTCGAGGCGAGGGCGGGCGAGGGCCACGAGCTCGTCGACTGACGCGGCGCGCGTGGCGGTGACGGTGCGGGCGATGCCTCCGCCGGCCGCGGCGATCTCGAGGTACGTCTTTCCCTGGCAACGCTGTTCAAACTCTGTCGATCGATCGCCAGCGAAAACGACGTGCGTGTGGCAGTCGACGAAGCCCGGCCCCACGAAGCCGCCTTGCGCATCGAGCTCGAGCTTGCCGGTGGCCTTCGGGTCGACGCCGATCCACGCGATGCGATCACCGTTGATGCCGATCGACGCTCCGCGCTGAATGCCGAGCAGTTCCTCGGGGCGAGAGCCGTCGGGCCCCATGCAGGTGACGACTTCCGACGCGCCGTGAATCAACAGGTCGAACATCAATTGCCTCCGGTGCGCACGCCGAGGAGCGGCACGTTCCAGCCCGCATTGTTGGCGAAGACGCGGCCCAGACCGATCAGGATTTCGAACTGCGTAAAGCGCACGAAGAGCATCGCGCCAGCGAAGGCCGCGGTCGTGAGTCGGGAGATCGACGGCGAGTAGCTCTGCCAGAGCGCGAAGAAAGGAGTGACGCCGATGCGCGCGACGTCACTCTCGGTGATCGAGAGTGAGAGACCGACGTCACCGCCCCAGGTCGAGGCGGCCGGGCTGGTGATCAACGCGGCGCCGAAGTCGGAGCCGGCGCGCAAGGTGATCGCCGGCGCGATGCTCACGCTGCCGAACTGCCAGCGATGCGAGAGGCCCGCGAACGCACCGAGCGCAGGGAAGGGGATGGCGTAGAAGATCTCGGCCTGCACGCCGAGGTGGAACGCGAAGTTTCCGATCAGCGGCTGGAGGCGGGTGTATTCGAGCGCGACGCCGAGCTCTGGTGGCGCGGGCGTGCCGATGTCTTCGTCGAGCGTGCCGGCGGCGAGCTTCGACAGCGCGCTCGAGAGGCGCGGGCCGGTGCGCAGGCCGAGGCGGTTCTCTCCGACTTCGGGGTCGAGCGGCTCGTAACGAATCAGGCTCGGCGCGAGCGACGTCGGTGCGCACGCCGAGAGAAAGCACCAACACAGGAGCCACGTTCGGCCCCTCACCCCGACCCTCTCCCCGCTGGCGCAAGGAGAGGGAGAGCGTTTCTGCTTCACGCGGTGACGCCCGGGATCTTCACTCCACGTTCGCGCGCCGCGGTGAGCGCTTCGTCGTAGCCCGCATCGACGTGGCGGATGACGCCCATGCCGGGATCACTCTGCAGCGTGCGCTCGATGCGTCGTGCCGCGCCGTCGGTGCCGTCAGCGACGATCACCTGACCGGCGTGCAGCGAGTAGCCGATGCCGACGCCGCCACCGTGGTGGAACGAGACCCACGACGCGCCGTTCACCGCGTTGATCATGGCGTTCAAGATCGGCCAGTCGGCGACCGCGTCGGTGCCGTCCTTCATCGCTTCGGTTTCGCGATTGGGCGAAGCCACCGAGCCACAGTCGAGGTGATCGCGACCGATCACGATCGGCGCCTTCACCTTGCCGGTCTTCACCAGCTCGTTGAACAGCAGGCCGGCCTTGTGTCGCTCGCCGTAGCCGAGCCAGCAGATGCGCGCGGGCAGGCCCTGGAACTTCACCTTCTCGCCCGCCATGCGAAGCCAACGCACCATGTGCTTCTTCTCGGGGAACAGCGCGCACAGCGCGTCGTCGGTGACCTTGATGTCGGCGGGATCTCCCGAGAGCGCGACCCAGCGGAACGGGCCCTCGCCGCGGCAGAACATCGGGCGGATGTATGCGGGCACGAAGCCGGGGAAGTCGAAGGCGTTCTCGACTCCGCCCTTCACCGCGCCGGCGCGCAGGTTGTTGCCGTAGTCGAAGACGTGGCAGCCCATTTCCTTGAAGGCGAGCATCGCGCGCACGTGATCGGCCATCGAGCGATGAGCGCGATCGACGTAGTCCTTCGGGTTCGAAGTGCGCAGCGCGGCGGCCGCTTCGAGCGTGAGGCCCGCAGGCACGTAGCCAGCGAGGGGATCGTGCGCGCTCGTCTGATCGGTCACGAGGTCGGGCTTGAAGCCGCGACGCACGAGCTCGGGCAGCACCTCGGCGCAGTTGCCGATGACTCCGATCGACTTCGCTTCCTTCTTGTCCTTCGCGTGCTTCACGAGCGCGAGCGCCTCGTCGAGATCCTTCGCGATCACGTCGAGGTACTTCGTCTCGATGCGGCGCTGCGCACGCGTGCGATCGACCTCGACCGCGAGCATCACGCCGCCGGCCATGGTGCACGCCAGCGGCTGCGCGCCGCCCATACCGCCCAGACCACCGGTGAGCACCACGCGCCCGGCGAGATCATCGGTGCCGAAGTGCGTGCGACCGGCCTGCACGAAGGTCTCGTACGTGCCCTGCAGAATTCCCTGCGTGCCGATGTAGATCCACGAGCCGGCAGTCATCTGGCCGTACATCATGAGTCCGCGCTTCTCGAGGTCGCGGAAGTGATCCCACGTCGCCCACTGGCCCACGAGATTCGAGTTCGCGAGCAGCACGCGCGGCGCGTCGACGTGTGACTTGAAGACGCCGACCGGCTTGCCCGACTGCACCAACAACGTCTCGTCGTCGCCGAGCGTCTTCAGCGTGTCGACGATGCGATCGAAGCTCTGCCAGTCGCGCGCGGCCTTGCCGGTGCCGCCGTAGACCACGAGATCCTGCGGGCGCTCCGCGACGTCGGGGTCGAGGTTGTTCATCAACATGCGCAGCGCGGCTTCCTGAACCCAGCCCTTACAGCTGAGCTGGCTGCCGCGCGCCGCGCGCACTTCACGAGGTCCACTCATGGCGTGCGATATACACGAGCCATGACGCGTCAGGTCGCTCTCGGAGCCATCGTTGCCTTCGCCGCCACCGTGCTGGTGCTCTCGGTTTGTCAGCCGACGGCCGAGCCACCGAGCGTGCCCGCGCCACCGGTCGTCGCGCAGCCCGCGCAGGTGCCCGCGCCCACCAACGAAACGCCGATCGTCGGAATCGCCGACTCGGTGCGGCCGATCAGGATGCGGCCCCCCGCCGCGATTCGCCCGGAGTTGCTCCAGCCAAAGCTTCGCCCCGAGCTCGTGCAGCCGGTCGCCACCGATTCGGGGACTCCGTGAAGCGATTCAGCGTCGCGGTGCTCTCGCTCGTCGCGGTGCTCTCGCTCGTCGCGAGCGCTTGCGTGACGCCAGGCAAGCCCGACCCGATCCCGAAGGCGCCGCCGGTGACGGTGGTGAAAGACGGAGTCGACCCGCAGCTCGAACTGCATCGAGCGCTCGACGAATTTCTCAGCCTCGCTGAAGCGGGCCGCTTCGATGCGCTCCACGCTTTGCTCGGGAAGTCGCTGCGTGAGCGCTACACTGCGGCGTCGCTGCAGCGCGATTTCGGAGCGGAGCCGTACGCCGCCGAACGTCTCGCGCGCATCAAGGCGAAGGCTGGCCAGAACTTCAGCCTTCAAGGTGAGCAGGCAGCGCTCGAGTGGGCGCCCGGTCGATCGGTGCGTCTGATTCGCGAGAGCAGTTCGTGGAAAGTGACGGCTTTGGAGTAGAAATGCCCCGTCATGGCGGGGGTCCATCGCTGGCTCATCGAACCGTTGGGAGACGCGCAATCGATCGCTGAGATCGAGCACGACGGCTATTTGCCTGCGATCAAGTTCGGGCAAGCGGTCGAGCGCGTGCGTCAGGCGCGGTACGGCCAGTTGCCTGCAGCCGAAGGTCTCACGCGCGTGGGCGCAGATCTCGCGAACACGTTCCTCGATTCGCAGAACGGTCGAGTGCTCGCCGAGTCGATCGAAGTGCTCCCGCTCGATCGCGCGTTGAAGTCGGTGGTGCTGCCGTTGAGCGAACGCATGCGCAAGGCGGCGGAGTTCGACTTCCTCCCCGCGAGCAACGGGCCGGGTGGGCGAATTCTCGTGAAGGGCGCGTTCGTGGTCAGCGGAGCGATGCTGGTGGGTTTCTTCGGAGCGATCGTCGCGCGCATCCCGGGCAACTTCAGCGTGCGCATCGCTGAGCAGACGGCGGAGAACCTGATCTTCGACGTCATCCCGCCGAAATGAAGGGCTTCGTGCAAACGAGCGGCGAAAACGGCTGCATCGCGGCGTGACAGCGCATGCGCAGCTCGGCTGAGACTCCCAGTCGTTCGAGCCACAACGTGAAGTAGCGCGCGAGTTCGACGCGACGCTCGTGCGTCTGCGAATGCGCGGCGAGAAAGTCCTTCTCGTTCTGGATCTTGTCCGCGCGCAGCATGTCGTGCACGTCGGTGAGCGGACCGAGCGGAATGTCGGCCGCGCTCGCGATGTCACGATGAGAGAGGGTCAGGTTCGCGATGCGGCGGTACTCGGCGGCGAGCAGCCAGTTCGAGGCGCGCACGCCGTCGATCGCATCGACCCGCGACAGATTCGCGAGAAGATCAGCGTCGGCCTGGACGAGCGGGTGCAGACAGAACGCGCGCTTCGCAGCGTCGCTCGCGCCGATCACGCGCAGCACCGCGAGGCCTTCGTCGATGTGATTCATGTACGGCAGCTGACTGCGCTCGGCGCAGGTGTTGCCGTAGTGCGCGGCGATCGCGCGGTACTCGGGCGTCTCGCTGAAGGTGCAGATGGTGCGAAACGCGAGCCCCTTGCGGCTCAAGAAACCCTCGAGGTCGCAGTCGCGCGTGGTGACGACGGGCAGGGCGCGCGCCTTCAAGAACGGAGCGACCAGCCCACGCGAGCGATGCCGCTTCAAGATGTAGAAGGTCTGGTGCCACTCGCCTTCGGGTGAGAGAGCGCGCGCGGCGAGCCCCCACTCGGTGCGTTCCATTTCACGTTCGAACTTCCAACCGTCCATCACCGCCTGCACGGCGCGGTTCTCGAGGTAGCGACGCGCTTCGGCTTCGTCGTCCGCGTCCAGCGGGAAGCGCGACGACGCGGTGCTCATTTGAGGAACTCGCTCAGGCGGCCGGTGAGGCCGACGTGTGCAGCCGCGGCCTCGAGCATCTTCTTCTCGCGCGCGTCGATCTTGCCGTCGGCCTTCGCGACGTTCACCAGCTCGCGCAAGAACGTCTCGGCTTCGGGAGTGCCCTTCTTGATCATCGTCGAGAAGAGCGCGTCAGGCGGCATCTTCAGCGTGGTCTCGATCAGCGACCAGGGCACGGTCCACCGATCAGACGCCATCTTGAGCAGCTTGCGCTCGCTCTCGTCGACCACGCCGTCGGCCATCGCCATCGCAGCCATCATCACCACGAGGCGCGAACGCTCTTCTTGATCGGGCACACGAGCGGCGCTGCTGGTAGCCGCGGCCTTCGGTTGCGCCGGCTGACCGCCCTTCGCCTTCCACCACTCGTAGCCGCCGAAGTCCTGAATCACCCAATCGCGCTCGCCGGAGTTGAGGACCGTTCCGCAGAACTCGCAGCTGGGCTGGCCGTTGTCGGTGAGCGGCGCTCCGCACTGCGGGCAGCGGTTGGTCGCCATGCCGTTGTCGCCGTTCGACTTCGCGCCGCTCGCGCGCTCGAGGAGCATCACGTAGCGCTGCGGCTGGCTGGGCAGCTGCGGAGGTTTGGCGCCCTTCGGGCCGATGCCGATCTTCGCCGACCACTTGATCTCGACCGCCGCCACGTCCTTGCCGTTGGCCTGCGTGATCTGCTGCGTGTTGACGCCGCCCACCGCGCACTCGACGAAGAACTTCACCTTGTTCTGCTTCTGCAGGTGCTCGACGCCGCCCTGAACTTCGGTGACGAACGGCGCAGCGGCGACCTTCGCGAGCCGCGACGGATCACTCAGCACCTGCGACTCGACCCACTTCCAGAAGAGCAGCGAGGCGCGATCTTCGAGCGCTTCGGTGGTGAGCGACGGGTCGGTCTGGCGCAGCTTGGCGAAGCCATCGGGCACCATGGGGTGCGGCTGGAACTGCGAGCCCTGAGTGATCTCGGCGAGCACCCAGTCGTAGGTGCCGCTGTTGACGATCGCTCCGCAGTACTCGCAGGTGTTGGCGGCGCCGCCGGCGAACTCTGCGCCGCAGTTGGGGCACTTGCCCGAGCTCGTGTCGCCCTCGACCTTGGTGACGACTCCGGGCTTGCGCACGAACGTCCACACCTCGACGAACTGCTCGGGCTTCTTCTTGCGCGCGAGTGCCAGCGCCTGCTCGTCGGTGAAATTCGCAGGAGCGTCGTCATCGCAGAGTGAAGCGGTGACGCGAATGTGAATGGTGTCGAACGACTCGTTCTGCTCGAGACCGATGATCTGCAGGTCGAGCACCTTGGCGTCGGCGATCGCGTCGCGCACGCCCATCAGTTCCATCAGCTTGAGCTGCGTGACGAGGCGCTGGAACGTCGCGTCCGACAGGTACTTTCGAACGGGCTCGAGGTTGCGCTTGAACCACGCGTCCTGCAGTTCGAGGAATTCGCGCCGCGTGCGATCGAGGAACTTCATGAGATCGAAGTTCGCGTCCTTCGCCTTGAGCGCGTTGACCCAGCCTTCGACCGCGCTCGCGCTGACCGACGTGCGGCGCTCGGCTTCGGCCTTGTCGATCGCCTTGCGCGTCGACGAATCGCCGTCGTTCATGCGCTTCCACACGATCCACCCCACGACCACCATGATGGTGAGCGGAATGCCGACCGCGGGGTGCTCGATCACGAGCCACACGAGGATGTCGACGATCCAGCTCGCGTCACCACCGGAGTCGCTCGACGAGTTGCCGGAATCGAATGACTCGCCGCCACCGATGCGGGCGAAGGCTGCGGTCGCCACGAGCAAGACGAGGAGCGGGATCCACTTCGCGAAGCGCGATCGCGTGAGCATGATGCGCGGCAGAATGTCCGAAATCATCATCGAAGCAAGGGGCGCGTACGAGGTGTGGACCATCAACGGCGAGGCACGGCGCAACGCCATGTCGAAGGCCATGATGGGTGAGCTCGACGCGAACGTGCAGCGCGTGTCGTCATCGCGAGCCGTGCGCGTGGTCGTGCTGCGTGGTGCGGGAAGCAAGGCCTTCTGCGCCGGCGCCGATCTCAAGGAGCGCGCGACGATGAAGCCGGAAGAGGTGCCGATCTTCCTCGACGGCGTGCGGCGCATCTTCCGTTCGCTCGAGAAATCGGACTGCGTGTTCATCGCCTTCATCAACGGCGCGGCATTCGGCGGCGGCACCGAGTTGTCGCTGTGCTGCGATCTGCGCGTGATCGACCCGGCGGCGGAGATGGGGCTCACCGAGGTGAAGCTCGGCATCATTCCCGGCGCGGGTGGAACGCAGCGTCTGCCGCGCCTGGTGGGGAAGGGCGTGGCGAAGGAATTGATCCTCACCGGCCGTCGCGTTGGCGCAGAAGAAGCGGTGCGCATCGGGCTCGCGACGCGCGTCGGCTCGCAGGAAGACGCCGAAGCGCTGGCGAAGTCGATCTGCGAGAACGCTCCGATCGCGGTGTCGCTCGCCAAGCACGCCATCGACGAAGGCGCGCACCTCGACCTCGACGCGGCACTTCAGGTCGAGCAGGCGAAATACGCTTTTACGCTCACGACGGAAGACCGCGTCGAAGGTTTGAAGGCGTTCGCTGAGAAACGCGCGCCCGTGTACCGCGGCCGGTGAGCTAGAAAGCGTCTCGCATGAAGCTCGATCAGGGTTTGGCGGCGGTTCTGAAGATGGACCCGAAGCAGGCTCAGGCGTTCGCGGGTGCGTTGCTGTTGTTCTTCGAAGATCTGCTCAAGCGTCACGACCGGGCCGATCTCACGAGCGCGATTCGCGAAGCGATTCCGGAATTGAACGAGTGGCAGAACCTCGCTCCGACGTTGCCGATCGGAGCAGTGACCACCGACGCGATCGCCGCCAATGCAGGCACCGAAGGCGGTCAGTTCAATCTGCTGATGATGCAGTTCGCGGTCGAAGCGCCATCGCATGCGGCCGTGAAGAAACTGGTGACGGGTTTTCTCGCCGAGCGCATCGGGTCGGCAGGCATCGAGCAGGTTCGCGCGACGACCGACGTGCTCAACGATTGAGCATTCCGACGGCCCAGCCCATCGAATAGCGCGCGTTGATCTCGCTGCGCGGCTGGAAGTGCGCGCCGTGCGAATCGGTCCAGCGGAAGCCGTCGATGCCGAAGGGGCCGAAGTAGCCGGCGATTTTCAGCGCGTCGGCGGTCTTCTTCGCTTCGGTCACGAGTTGATCGACCTCGAAGGCGGTGAGCTCTCCGGGTTCGGCGCGGCGTGACGCGAGCCACGCGCCGAACTGATCGAGCTCTTGCAGCGTGGGCGCTCCGAGCGTCACGTCGCCGCTCATCGAGATTTCGCCATGCAGCGCGCAGTCGGTGGTGCGGTTGACCCACGGCTCGAGCTGCACGCCTTCTCCGTCGCGGAAGCTCGCGTCAATCCACGCGCGCTCGGAGTCATTGAGCTGAGCGAAGCGCAGTCGCTTTCTTCCGCGGCCTGCGTACGCGAACGGACGTTTGGCGACCCACCACGCGTCGCGATCGAGCTGCAGGTGCGTGAGCAGCTCTACGGCGGTGGTGACGTACGCCGCGTTCGGCAGGAACGTGCCGAGGTCGTGCGAGAAGCGGCGGTGATTCACCTTGCGCAGCACGTCCATGCTCGGAGCGGGCGGGACGATCGCTCCGGACTTCTGAAGTTGCTCGAGCGCCCAGCGTGTCGGTGACCAAGCGACGCCAGGGAGACCGTCAGCGCGCGCGTCGCCGGGAAAGACCACGACGTCGCCCGGAGCGAGCACCGAGAGCGTGGGAATCAGTCGCTGAACACGCTCGACGATCGCGGCCGCCGGAGTGTGCGCGCGGCCGTGCGCCAGTTCGTCCTCAGCATCGAGGTTGAGCACCCACGCGCGCCCCATCACTCCCTCTCCTTGCGCAGCGGGGAGAGGGCCGGGGTGAGGGGCAGGACCTTCTCCAGTCGCTCGAGAAACTCTGGTGGGAAACCGGCGCGCTGACGCGCTTCGACGTTGATGGTTTCTCCGCGCGCCATCATCGGAGAGAGCGGCGCCGGCAAGCACGCGCTCCATCGATCGAAGTCGAGACCGCCGCTGAACTCGCGAAACCAGTGCAGACCGAACGCTGCGTGCGCCTCTTCTTCGCGAGTGATGAGCGACTGAATCTCAGCCGCCCGTGCGTCACCTGCTTCCGCGAACTTCTCGGTGAAGCGCACGCCGTGATCGAGATTGCCGCCCTCGAACGCGATGCCGAGGCGCGCGACGAATTGCAGCGGCGTGACGTCAGGCCCCGGCACGCGCTTCCAGAACCAGTCGTTGATCTCAAACGAACCGAACGGATGGCCAAGCGTCACGAGGTGCTCGGCGTAGAGCCCCAGATGTCGCAACTCATCACGGCAGATGCCCAACAGACCGCGCCGGAAGCCCAACGGAGTCTCCGGGAACGCCAAAATCGCCCACGCCATCAGCTCAGCGGCCTGCAGCTCATGGTGCAGGAAGGTGTGAATGACCTCCGCGCGCTTCGCCGGGTCCCGCAGATCTTTCGGAGTCTTTCGCCGCTTCTCGCGCTGCACCAACTCCGCGGGCCGGCCGGGCAGGGCGAGCCGCTCACCGATTCCAGAAAACTCAGCAGGCGGCGCAGCCGGCGAGAGCTTCCCGCTCAGCGAGGTCGTCAGCACGAACTCCCGCGCCCACGCCTCGACGGTGCTCACGGGATCTTCACCTGCAGCGCGGCGATCACCGAGTTCATCAGCGCGTTCGCGCGCTCCGCGCCGAGCTCACACCCGATCCACACGCTCACGATCTTCTTGCGCGTCACCATCGCCAGCGAGCGAGACACCAGCCCCGTCGCCGGGTTCGTCGAGCCCGAAAGCACCTGCGCGAGCGATGAATCACCACCAGCGCGCACCTCGTCGAACTGCACACCCGGCGTGAGCTCTTCTTCAGCGTGTCGTCGCGCCAGCATCATCGCGCGGCCGGTCGCTTCGAGTTTCCCCTCGGCCACCGCCGCCGCCATCACCGAGATCACCAGCGACGCCTTCTGCTCCGCCCACTCGAAGCAGAGCTGCTCCTCGCCCTCGGCCTTCACCCAGCCACCGGGCATCGACAGCGTGAACTCGGCGTGCTCGAGCTCCATGGCTACTTCGCTCCGGGGAACTGCTTCTTGTAGTAGTCGAGCCACACGTTCTTGCCGGGCTTCTTCCCGACGAACGGAGCAACTGCCGGCCACATCGCCTCGAACGAGTGCGAGCTGAAACCGCCGGTCTCGGCCCACGCCTCGAGAAACTCCGTCCACGTGCCGCACACGCGCCGAACCGGGTTGCGCCCGGAGTAGTGGAAGATTCCTTCGGGCGTCCACATCAGCTGCGGCTCGGAATGCGTGAGACACACGCCGGTCTTCTGAATCTCGGTGTGCTCGTCTTCCTCTTCACCATCTTCCGCGGCGTTCTCGGCGTGCGTGCGCCAGATCTTCGTCGCGCGTTCGATCTGCTTCCCGCCGATGAAGTCGAAGCCGATCGACCCGAACGCGTTCTTCCCCGACGCCGAGCCCTTGCCGAACTTGAACCCGCGCTTCAGGTACGCCTTCACGTCGTCGGGCAGGGTGACGTCGAGCGTCTCTTCGATGCGGAAGACCTCGGTCGCCGAATGCGGGCTCACTTCGCCGCGGCGCAGCTCGAGCGCCTTCACACCTTCCAACGAATCGAAGAGCGCCTCGAGCTTTCCGAGCACTCCGCCGTCTGCCTTCTTCGAAGCGGCAGCGGGCGCAGCAGCAGCGGCAGGCTTCTTCTTCGCACCGCCGGCCAACACCGCGCGAACCTGCTCCTCGTTCATGATCGTCACGCCGAGCGACTGCGCCTTGCTCAGCTTCGAGCCAGCGCCCGCTCCGACGACCAGCACGTTGGTGTTCTTCGACACCGAGCCGACGACCTTCGCTCCGGCCGCCGAGAGCAACGACTCCATCTCGTCGCGCCCGACACTCAGCGTGCCAGTGACGACCACGGTCAGACCGACGATCGACGTCGGCAGCTCGCCCGCTGGCACGTCGTCGAGCGCGTCCTTCTCGAGCGCACGCAGTTCCTCATCGGCTGCTTTGCGTTCCTTGAGCTCGGTCTTGCTCACCTTGCCGCCGAGCAACGCCTGCAAGCCGGCCTCGTCGACGATCTGCACGCCGAGCGACTGCGCCTTGCTCAGCTTCGAGCCGGCCTGCGCGCCGACGAACAGAATGTCGGTGTTCTTCGAGACCGAGCCGACCACCTTCGCGCCGAGCTTCGTCAACGCAGCCTCGGCCTCGTCGCGCTTCATTCCCGCGAGCACACCCGTGACGCACACCGTCTTCCCTTTGACGTTCATGGTTCCGAACTAAACGTTCAGCCGGTGATGCGAATCAACGGCTATATGAGCCCGCATGGATTTCGAGCTGCCCGAAGACATCGCCGCGCTGAAGAAGACCGTCCGCGATTTCTGTGAAAAGCGCGTGAAGGACAAAGCCCGCGAGTGGGATCACCACGAGAAGTTCCCGATGGAAGTGGTGAAGGAAATGGGCCAGCTCGGCCTGCTCGGCATTCGCATCTCCGAGGAATTTGGCGGCGCCGGCATGGGCGCGCTCGCGGTGGCGGTCGTGGTCGAAGAGGTCGCGCGGTACGACGGCTCGCTCGCGCTGACGGTCGCTTCGCACAACGGCCTCGGCACGTCACACATCCGCATGTTCGGCAACGACGCGCAGAAGAAGAAGTATCTGCCGAAGCTCGCCACGGGGGAGTGGCTCGGCGCGTGGGCGCTCACCGAGCCGGGCAGCGGCAGTGACTCCGCCGGCATGAAGACCACCGCCGTGAAGAAGGGCGACAACTGGGTCCTCAACGGCAGCAAGATGTTCATCACCCAGGGCACGGTCGGCGATTCGTTCGTGGTGCTCGCGGTGACCGACGCCTCGAAGAAGCAGAAGGGCATCACCGCCTTCATTCTCGAGAAGGGCCTCAAGGGGTTCAGCCAGAAATCGATTCACGGAAAGCTCGGCATGCGCAGCAGCGACACCGCCGAGCTGCACTTCGACAACGTCGAGGTTCCCGACTCGCAGCGCCTGGGAGCGATCGGCAACGGCTTCATCGACACCATGAAGATCCTCGACGGTGGCCGCATCACCATCGGCGCGCTGAGCGTGGGCCTGGGCCGCGGAGCGATCGAAGAGTCGGTGAAGTACTCGAAAGATCGCCAGGCGTTCGGTTCGCCGATCGCCGACTTCCAGGCGATTCGCTGGATGCTGGCCGACATGCAGGTCGAGATCGACGCCGCGCGATTGCTCGTGTTCCGCAGTGCCGCGCTCGCCGACGCCGGCAAGCCGTACACGCGCGAAGCATCGATGGGAAAACTGTTCGCCAGCGAAGCGGCCACGCGTGCGTGCAACAAGGCCGTGCAGATTCACGGCGGCTACGGCTACACCCGGGAATTTCCGGTCGAGCGGTACCTGCGCGACGCGAAGCTCTGCGAGATCGGCGAAGGCACGAGCGAGATCCAGCGATCGATCATTGCGCGCGACGTGCTGAAGGGCTGAGGTTCGCAGCTCGGGGGCTCAACGCACGTGGATCGCGCTTTTCTCGAACAACTCGGGCTCGACGTCACCGATGACGCCGGCGTGATCGAGGCCGAGCTCGAGCTGCACACCGGCCAGGCGCTCAACCCGCTCACCCGTCGCACCATCGATCGCATCTCGTTCACGGTGATGGGCGATCGGTTGTTGTACGTCGGCCCGCCCGAGTTCGTCGGAGCGCAACCCATCAACCTCGCGTTCCTCTCTCCCGGCGCGCGCCTCGAAGATCTGGTCGTCGCCACGCTCAACGAGCATCTGTTTCAGCTTGAGCGGCGCAGCAATGAACTGACCGCGCTCGGCATTTCGCCGCACGTCGACCCGACGAGCCTGCAGCTCACCGCCGAGCTCGAGCGCGCCCCGATGAAGTTCACCATCGGAGCGAGCCGCACCGGTCAGTTCCGCCTCATTCGCGCGGTGAACGACGGCGCCGAGCTGACCAACGCCACGCAGAACGTCTTCGAGCTCTCGGAGTTCTTCGAGAAGCGCGCGCTCGAGGAATTCCTGTTCGCGTTCTACAGCGACATCGTCGACGACCCGCGCGCGACCGCCGATTCGATCCCCAAGGCGCCTGAGCCGGCGACCATCAAGAGCTCTCCGACGATGATTCAGTCGGTCGGAGCGGCCGAAAGCGCGCTGCCCTTCAAGGAGCTCTTCGAGGCGTTCGGCGATCTGATGATTCCTCCGCGCAGCCCGCTCGAGGTGGTGTGCGACGTGCGCGTGAAAGATCAGCAGCTGCGCTTCGCCGCCGCGCGCGTTCAGGGCCGCACGTTCCGCGGCCTGCTCGCGGGCCCCACGGGGAAGATCTGGGCCGATCGCTTCGAGCTCGATGACTTTCCCGGGATTCGTGGTTTCGTCAGCGAGCTGATGAGCGTGCCGCTCGAAGACGTCGAGGTGTTGTCCGAATGAGTCCGCAGGAACGGCTGACGCGCCTCGAGGCCTGCACGCGCGTCACCTTCCGGGATCAACGGCTCGCGCTGATCGCCGTCACCCACAAGAGCTGGTGCAACGAGCACAAAGACGAGCCGCAAGACGACAACGAGCGCCTCGAGTTCCTCGGTGACGCCGCGGTCGATTTGATCGTCGGCCAGCGGCTGATGGAGCGCTTTCCGAAAGCCGACGAAGGTGAGCTCTCGAAGCTCCGCGCGCTGATCGTCAACGAAGAGGGCCTGGCACGTGTGGCCCGCAGCATCGGCCTCGGAGAGATCTTGCTGCTCGGTCGCGGCGAAGAGCTGACCGGCGGCCGCGACAAGTCTTCGTTGCTCGCCGACGCGCTCGAGGCGGTGCTCGCGGCCATCTATCTGGGCAACGGCATCGCCGACGCCATGGCCTTCGTCGATCGGTTCTTCGGCGAAGCGCTCGAGGGCGTGGCCGACGGCAAGCAGGGGCGCGACAACAAGTCACTCCTGCAGGAAGCCGCGCAGAGCCGCCTCAAGTCGAACCCGCGGTACCGCGTGGTGAGCGAGTCGGGCCCCGAGCACGAGAAGACCTTCGAGGTCGAAGTGAGCATCGGCGGAGAGCAGTTCGCCCGCAGCACCGGCAAGTCGAAGAAGGAAGCGGAGCAGGCCGCCGCGGAAAAGACGCTGGAGATGCTCAATCGGCGCGCGTAATTTCCGCCGCCCATGAGCCGACTCCTGCTGCTGCCCGTGATTCTTGCGTCGTCCCTCGCGCTCGCCGGTGACGGCAAGTTCACCGCGATGGCCAAGAAGGGCAAGGACCTCTACGCCACGATCTCGACCAGCAAGGGCGACATCGTGATCCACTTCTTCTCGAAGGAAGCGCCGGTCACGGTCGCCAACTTCGTGGGCCTCGCCGCCGGCGAGAAGGAATTCATCGACCCGGCGACCGGCAAGAAGACCAAGCGCGCCTACTACGACGGCCTCGTGTTCCACCGCGTGATCCCCGACTTCATGATTCAGGGCGGCGACCCCGAAGGCACCGGCAGCGGCGGCCCCGGCTACACGTTCCAGGACGAGTTCGCTTCGGGTCGTCAGTTCGACAAGCTCGGTCTGCTGGCGATGGCGAACCGCGGCCCGGCGACCAACGGCTCGCAGTTCTTCATAACCACCTCGTTGCCCAGCCACTTGAACGGCAAGCACACCATCTTCGGAGAAGTGCTCAGCGGCTACGAAACGGTCGACGCGATCTCGCGCCTGCGCGGTGAGCGCGTGGTGATGAACAAGGTGACCATCAGCGAGAAGGCTCCCGCGGGCGCGCAGGCCGACGTGCCCTCGAAGGACGGTGCGAAGTGATTCGTCGGGCGTTGATTCTGGGCACCCTCGCGGTGCTCTGCAGCTGCAAGAAAGAAGGAGGCGGCGGCGGGGAAGGGCAGTGGAGCGACAAGGCCACCTCGGGCGCTGAGCTCTACGCGACCATCACGACCAATCGCGGCGCCTTCACCTGCAAGCTGTACTCGAAGGAAGTGCCGAAGACGGTGAAGAACTTCGTCGGGCTCTCGACGGGTGAGCGCGAGTGGAAGAACCCGGCGACCGGCGAGATGAAGAAAGGCGTTCCGCTCTACAGCGGCACGATCTTCCACCGCGTGATCGAGGGCTTCATGATTCAGGGCGGCGACCCGCTCGGCAACGGCATGGGCAACCCGGGCTACCAGTTCGAAGATGAGCCCAGCGCGCGCGTGTTCGATCGCGTCGGGTTGCTGGCGATGGCGAACGCGGGCCCCAACACCAACGGCTCACAGTTCTTCGTCACCACCTCGATGCCGACCTACTTGAACGGCAAGCACACCATCTTCGGTGAGGTGGTGAAGGGCTACGAGGTCGTCGAGAGCATCTCGCGCGTGCCCAAAGGCCGCGGTGATCGCCCGGTCGAGCCGGTGGTCATTCAGAGCATCAGCATTTCCGAGAACCCGTAACCCCCACCTCGAGGAGAACACCATGAGCATGATGGAAGACGCGCGGGCTGGTCAGGAGCTGTTTGCAGAGTTCGACACCACCGAGGGTGTGATCACGGTGCGGTTGTTCGCGAAGGACGCTCCGAAGACCGTCGAGAACTTCGTGGGCCTGGCGACCGGCGAGAAGCAGTGGACGGACCCCGCGACGGGCGAATCGAAGAAGAACACGCCGCTCTACAACGGCACGATCTTCCACCGCTGCATCAAGGAGTTCATGGTGCAGGGCGGCGACCCGCTCGGCCGCGGCACCGGCGGCCCCGGCTACAAGTTCGAAGACGAGTTCCAGTCGGGGCGCCGCTTCGACAAGCCGGGCTTGCTGGCGATGGCCAACGCCGGCCCCAACACCAACGGTTCGCAGTTCTTCATCACCGTGATTCCCACCACCTGGCTCAACGGCAAGCACACCATCTTCGGTGAGGTCGTGAAGGGGCAGGACATCGTCGACCGGGTCGCCAACGTGATCCCCAAGGGGCCGGGCGACCGTCCGCGCACCGACGTGGTGATCAAGAAGCTGACGATCTCCAAAACGGTGTAAGGGGCTCCCCCGGAGCACCCCATGCGCAGCGGCTATGCCGCGTTGATCGGCCGACCGAACGTCGGCAAGAGCACGCTTCTCAACAGATTGCTGGGCGAGAAGGTGGCCATCGTGTCACCGAAAGCCCAGACCACGCGCACGCGCATTCTCGGCGTCGTCACGCGCGACTCCGGGCAGATCTGCTTCTTCGACACGCCGGGCATTCACGCGGCGAAGGGCGCGCTCAACAAGTTCATGGTCGACGCGGCGCTCAACGCTGCGCAAGACAGTGACGTGGTGCTCTTCCTGGTCGATTCGGAAGGCATCAAGGAAGACACCGAGTTGACCGTGTCGCCCGGCAATCGCGCGGTGCTCGATCGCCTCAAGGCGCTCGGCAAGCCGGTGATCCTGGTGCTCACCAAGATCGACACCATCAAGAAGGTGCTGCTGCTCCCGCTGATGGATCTGTACCGGAAGGAATTCCCCTTCCTCGAGATCTTGCCGGTGAGCGCTCGCCACGAAGAAGGCCTGGGCGTGTTGTTCGAGCAGACGCTCAAGCACCTGCCCGAGGGCGAGCCGATCTTCCCGGCCGACACGCTGACCGATCAGGCCGAGCGCACGCTGGTCGAGGAATTCATTCGTGAGCAGGTGCTGCGGCACTGCCATCAGGAAATTCCGTATTCGGTGGGAGTGATCGTCGAGGTCTTCGACGAGAGCGAGCGCGACAAGCCGCCTCCGCCGCCGAAGAAGGGGAGCAAGAAGAAGCCGCTCCCGCCCGGCAAGCCGAAGCTCGAGGGCCTGATTCGAATTCACGCCAACGTGTTCGTCGAGCGCGATTCGCAGAAGGCGATCGTGATCGGCAAGCGCGGAGAGATGCTGAAGACCATCGGCACCGACGCGCGCATGTCGATTCAGCGCTTCTTCGGCACGCACATCTTCTTGTCGCTGCAGGTGAAGGTCGAGCCGCGGTGGACGGAGCGCGCCGACGGTCTGCGCAAGCTCGGCTACGTGGCTGATCAGAAGGTCAGCGAATGAGCCGGCCGATCATCGCCATCGTCGGGCGGCCGAACGTCGGCAAGTCGACGCTCTTCAATCGGTTGCTCCGTTCCAAGCGGGCGATCGTGGAAGACGAGCCCGGCGTGACGCGCGATCGCCACTACGGTGACGTCGAGCTCGAGGGCCGTGACGTCACGCTGGTCGACACCGGCGGCTTCGTCCCCGAGCACAAAGAAAACCCGTTGGCGAAGTACATCCGCCAGCAGGCGCAGGCGGCGGTCGAAGAGTGCGATGTCGTGTTGTTCGTCGTCGACGCGCGCACGGGCCCGATGCCGGCTGATCGCGAGGTCGCGGAGTATCTGCGCAAGCAGAGCAAGCCGATCTTCCTGGTGGTGAACAAGACCGACGGGCGGCGCGACGCTGAGGAGATGATCGCTGACTTTCATGCGTTCGGGCTCGGGCAGCCGTTCGCGGTCTCGGCCGAGCACAACGAGGGGATCATCGAGCTGCTCGAAGCCGTGATGCCCAGACTGCCGGAGAGGGAAACCCTCACCCCGACCCTCTCCCTCGCGGGAGAGGGGGACCGTCCCATCCGCATCTCGATCGTCGGCCGCCCCAACGTCGGGAAGTCCACTCTCGTCAACGCGCTCCTCGGCAAAGAGCGAGTGATCGCCTCACCGATCGCCGGCACCACGCGCGACCCCGTCGACAGCGAGCTCGAGTTCGGCGGCAAGCAGTTCATCCTCACCGACACCGCCGGCATTCGCCGGAAAGCCACCATCACGCAGAAGGTCGAAGGCTTCTCGGTGCTCGGAGCCCTGCGCGCGGTCGAAGACTCCGACGTCACGGTGCTGGTGATCGACGCCAGCGAGCCCGCGGTCGAGCAAGACCGGAAGATCGCGTCGCTCGCCGAAGAAAAAGGCCGCGCGCTGATCATCTGCGTCAACAAGTGGGACCTCGTGCACGGCACTGCGCGCGAGGAGAACTTCCGCTCCGAAGTGAAGTGGTACATGGACTGGGTGTCGTGGGCGCCGATGGTGTTCGTCTCGGCCCAGACCGGTGAGCGCGTGAAGAAGGTGCTCGAGGTCGCGCTCGAGGTCTTCCAGCAGCAGTACTTCCGCGCTCCCACGCCGCAGCTCAACAAGCTGGTCGATCACGTCACCACCGAGCACTCGGTGCCGATCGTGAGCGGCCGCGCGCTGAAGATCTATTACGCCGCGCAGGTGGCCACCGCGCCGCTCGCGTTCGCGATGATGGTGAACAAGCCCAAAGGCATTCCCGATCGCTACGCGCGCTACGTCATCAACTCGCTGCGCAAGGTGTTCCGCCTGAAGGTGCCCATTCGGCTCTTCTGGCGCGAGCGGCCGGGGCAGGAGAAGCGCGCCGCGGTCGCCAAGCGCTTCAAGGCACGAGAGAAATCGAAGCGCCGCGCTCGTTGACTCGGCCCCTGCGCGCCCGTAGAGAGCCCGCGCGATGGCCTACAAAGATCAGCAAAAAGAACTGAAGGCGCCCGACGAGTTCCAGAAGCTCGGCCAGGAAGCGCTCCCGTTCCTCGAGAAGCACGGACGTCAGGTGGTGATGGGGGTCGGCGCCGTGTTGGCGGTCGGTCTCGTGATCGCCATCGCCACCAGCATGTCGGGCCGCGGTGAGGCCGATGCGGGCCGTGAATTCGGCGCCGCGCTCAAGGTGCTCGAGCGCTCGGTGAACGCCAACGCCGCAGCCGAGGTGAAGCCCGGCGAAGAGCCTCCTTTCAAGACCGAGCAGGAAAAGGACGAAGCGATCGTGAAGTCGTTGAGCGACTTCCGCACCAAGCGCCCGGGTACGAAGGCCGCGACGTCGGCGGCGCTCCCGCTCGCGCAGGTGTTGCTTCGCCAGGGCAAGGCCGACGCGGCGCTCCCGTTGATCGAGGAATACCTCTCGAAGGCCGACGCGGCTGACCCGATTCGTCCCGCGGCGTACGAGGCGCGTGGCTACGCGCTCGAGGCGCAGAAGAAGTACGACGAGGCGCTCACGGCGTTCGACACGCTCGCCAAGGAGAACAAGACCGACTTCATGAAGGGCATGGGCCTGTACCACCGCGGCCGCATCCTCCTGATGAAGGGCGACACCGCCGGCGCGGCCAAGACGTTCTCTGAGATCGACGCCGCGGCCCCGAACTCTGCGGCCTCGCGCCTCGCGAAGGAGCGCATCGCCGTGCTCGTCGCGCAGGGCGTCGACGTGCCGAAGCCGATTCCGGCTCCGCTGCCGGCCCTCGTCATCGACGCGGGGAAGTAAGTGCAGCCTCGGCTGCTCGCCGCGGTGTCGGTGCTGCTCGCGTTCGCGGGCTGCAAGGCCATTCCCCTCAACGACGACCCGACCGTCCCGAAGTGGATGTCGCGGGTCTCGCACCCGGCCATCTACGAGGTCGCGTGGAACCACTCGTTGGTGAAGGTCGGTCTGCTCGAGTACCAACCGAGCGAGCCCGCTTCTCCGGCGATCGACCCCGACACCGAGCTGGTGATCGTCGGCACGCGTGATGGCTTCGTGCGCGCGCTCTCGCCGGTCGACGGCAAGACCGAATGGGAGTTCAAGACGCTCGGCAAGTTCGTCGCGGGCCCCACCATCAGCCGCGGCATCGTCTACGTCGCCGGTGGTGACGGCTTCCTCTACGCGTTCCGCGTGCGCACCGGCGAGAAGGTGTGGGCGTTCAAGGCGGGCGAAGAGCTGGTCTCGGCGCCGACGGTGACCGAGAAGGCGATCCTCGTCGCGTCGCAGTCGGAGACGGTGTTCGCCGTCGACATCCAGACCGGAGCGTGGATCTGGCAGTACCGCCGCGATGCGCCGTCAGGCTTCTCGGTGCGTGGCACGGCCCGCCCCACGGTCGGTGACGGCCGGGTGTTCATGGGCTTCGCCGATGGCTACGTCGTCGCGCTCAACCTCGAGAGCGGCGTCATGGAATGGGAGAAGCGCCTCTCGACCTCGGGTGGCCAGGCGTTCCTCGACGTCGACACCACGCCGGTGCTGCTCGAGCAGGTCGATGGCAGCAAGCGGTTGATCGTCGCCAGCTACAAGGACGGCGTCTCGTCGCTGAACCCCGCGAACGGCGACTTGCAGTGGACCACCGCGGCAGGTGGGCTCACCGCGCTCTTGCCGCGCGGCAACGTGATCTTCGCGACCGGTGACGGCGCGCTCTCGGCGTTCGACGCCACGCGCGGCAAGCTGCTGTGGCGCGTCGATCTGAGCGACAAGGGCTCGAAGGGGAAGGGCGTCAACTCGGGTCGCGCGCTCACGATGGCGCGTGGCTACGTGGTGGTGCCGACCGCCAACGCGCTGGCGTTCATCGAGCCGACGAGCGGTCGCGTGCGCGCGATGTGGAACCCCGGCCGCGGCGTGACGGCGAGCCCCGCGGGTGTGTCGAGCCCGCGCTACGGAAATCGGCTCTACGTGATGTCGAATCTGGGCACGCTGTTCGCGCTGCAGATGGTCAGCACGGGCGGGTGACGTGAAGAAGGCGATTCGAGTCGTCGCCGCGCTGATCTCCGACGGAGCAGGGCGCTTCCTCGTGCAGCAACGCCTGCCCGACAAGAGCCGCGCGAATCTGTGGGAATTCCCCGGAGGCAAGGTCGAGGCCGGTGAGACCGACGAGCAGGCGCTCGCGCGCGAGTGCGACGAAGAGCTCGAGGTGAAACTCGACGTTGGCCGCCGCCTGTGGAGCACCTCGCACGAGTACGCCGATCTGATCGTCAACCTCGAGCTGTTCGGAGCGACGATCCGTTCCGGCGTGCCGAAGGCGCTCGGCGCGCAGGCGTTGAAGTTCTGCACTCCGGCCGAGATGCAGGCGCTGCCGTTCTGCGAGGCCGACGTGCCGTTGCTCGCCAAGCTGGTCGACGGCTCGGTGCCGACGAGCTGAGGCACACGTGGAATTTCTCGAGCGCACCTTCCAGCTGACGAAGGGCGTCGGGCCCTGGCGCGAGCGTGATCTCTGGGCGCGCGACCTCTCGAACTGGAACGACTTCGAAGCCGCTGCAGCGCGCGACGTGGTGATGAACGAGCGGCTCGATCGCGAGCTGCTCGAAGCGATCGCCAGAGGGCGCGCGTCGCTGAAGAAGAAGTCGCTGCCCGAGCTGGCCGCGCTGGTGCCCGCGCGCGAGCACTGGCGGCTCTACGGCCACTTCATCGATCAAGCCGCGTTCTTCGACATCGAGGCCGACGGCGACGAAGTGCCGACCGTGGTGGGCGTGATGGACCGCGAGGGCGTGGCTTCGTTTCGGCGCGGGCAGTCGTTGCAGCAATTGCCGGCGCGGCTCGCGAAGAGCCCGATCTGGGTGACCTTCAACGGCTCGGTGTTCGACGTGCCGACGTTGCAGAAGGCGTTCGGCGACGAGCTCGCGTTTCCGCAACCTCCGGTGCACCTCGATCTGCGCTTCTTGATCCGCCACGCGAAGTTGAAGGGCGGCCTGAAGGGCGTGGAAGAGGCGATCGGGTTGGGGCGTCCTCCGCACTTGAAAGGGGTGAAGGGCCTCGACGCGATTCGCCTCTGGCGCGAATGGAACTACCGCCACGACAAGGCCGCGCTGCGACTGCTCGTGGAATACAACCTCTACGACGCCATCAACCTGCGCTCGGTATTGGAATGGACGTTGTGGCGTTCAGCAGAATTGAACGCCTGGTCGAACCTGGAAAAGAAGCCGATCTTCGAGCGGGGTGACGTGCTGTACGACGTGAGCCGGCTCGTGTTGTCATTGTGAGTGATCGTCATGCGCGTCTTTGCACTTCTGTTGATCGTGATGGTGAGCGCGGGGTTCGCAGCGTGTGAGCCTCCGATTCCCAAGCCGCCTCCGCCGTTCGAGCCGCCGACCGAGCCTCCCAGCGACGCCGAGTTGATCGCCGCGCGGCCCTTTACGATTCGCGTGCCTGATTCGTACGACGGGGGCACAGCGATGCCGCTGCTCATCGCGCTCCACGGCTACGGAGGGACCGGCAAGGAGATCGTCGACTACTACGACCTCGAGCGCTTCGCCGATTCGCGCGACATGTTCCTCTTCGCGCCGGACGGCATCAAGGACGCGCGGGGCATCGCGGCGTGGACGGTCGGACACACGCGCTGGCCGAACTGGGACGTCACGTACATCGGCGCCGTGATCCGCGCGGCGAAAGCGACGTACGCGATCGACCCGTCGCGCGTGATCGTGTTCGGTGGTTCGCAAGGTGGTCACATGGCCTACCGAATGGCGTGCGACGACGCCGAGGAAGTCACCGCGGCGCTGGTGGTGGCGGGCCAGGCTCCGATCGACGGCTCGTGCAGTCCGACGAAGCCGGTTTCCGTACTGCACATGCACGGCACGGCTGACGAGGCGATCGGGTACTACGGCGACGTTCAGAATTTCCCGCCAGACCCGCGCATTCCCTCGGCGCACGACACCGTCGCGGAATGGGCGGCGAACGATGGCTGCACGGGCATGCTGACGCTCGACCCCTCGAGCCCGATCGACGTGAGCCTCGACGTGCCGGGTGCGGAGACGAAGGTCGAGTCGTACGCGGGCTGTCCCACGGGCATCGACGTGACGTTCTGGACCATGAACGACGTCATCCACCGGCCGAACCCCAACGCGAGCTTCACCTCGCGCATGTTGCTGTTCGCCAGTCAGCATCCGCGGCCATGAACGACCGGGCTGTCGTCATGAGCGACGATCTTGGCGACAGAATGAAGGAATACGAGTCCGCGGAAACCGGGCGCCGGCTGATGGAGCGGCTGCCCGTGTGCGCGCGAATCGATGGAAAGAACTTCTCGCGATTCACTCGCGAGCTCCGCCGGCCGTACGACGAGCGGCTGTCGCGGTTGATGGTCGACACCACGATGCACCTGGTCGAGGAGACCGGAGCGATCGCCGGGTACACCCAGTCCGATGAGATCAGTCTCTTGTTCTTCGCCGCGGGTGACCCGCCGGCGCAGATCTTCCTCGACCGCAAGGTGCAGAAGCTCACCAGCATTCTGGCGAGCATGGCGACCGCGCGGTTCTTGAGCGGACTGAGCGCGGCGATTCCCGAGAAGGCCGGCGCGCTGGCGATGTTCGACGCGCGTGTGTGGGCGGTGCCTTCGAAGGATGAAGCGGCGAACACGTTTCTGTGGCGAGAACGCGACGCGACCAAGAACTCGATCAGCATGGCGGCGCGCACCGTGTATTCGCACTCCCAGCTGCAGGATCAGACCGGCTCGCAGATGCAGGAACTGTTGTTCCAGAAGGGCATCAACTGGAACGACTATCCCTCGTTCTTCAAGCGCGGAACGTTCGTGCAGCGCCGCCTGGTGCAGCGTGCGTTCAGCGCAGCCGAGCTCGAGCTGCTGCCTGAGAAGCACGAGGCGCGCAGGAACCCGGGCCTGGTCGTCGAGCGGTCTGACGTTCAGGTGATCGACATGCCGCCGTTCGGCAAGGTGACCAATCGCGTCGGCGTGCTGTTCGACGGTGAGGCGCCGGTCATTTCTTCTTCTTGAGCGGCTTCTTCGGGTCTGACTTGTCCGGCTGCACCTCGCCAGCGATGCGGAACGCGAGTTCCCAGTCGTTGAAGGTGCGGCCGGACTCGTCGGTCACGACCGGACCGAGCTCGGAATCGAGGATCAGGCTGTAGCTGCGGCCGGTCTTGAGCGGTTCTGCCGGAGTGACGAGCAGGGTCTTGCCGTCAGCCATCAGCTCGTCGTCGGACACCACGATCTGATCGCGCCAGTCCATCAGGCGCAGTCTGAAGTCCTTCAACTTGATCGGGATCGCGATGGTGATGGTCGCCGGCGAATCGATCTCGGCGTTCGCGATCAAGGTCGCGGTGCCGGCGTCTTTGAAGCCCACGGTCACCGCCGGTTCGAGCGTCGCCGGCGGCGGCGGACCTGCGTCGACAGGCTCACCAGCATCTGCCAGACCGGCGTCGATCTCAGGCAGCCCGGCGTCGATGGTTTCGACGCGCTTTTCGGGGCATCCGCAGACCAGAAAACCCACGGCGGCGACGGCGATCACGGAGCGCATGTGCAGGTCCTGATACGACGCTTTCCCCTCGGAAACTCCCATGTCGCAACGTCGGATAATGAGCGTTATGTAAACTTGGCACAGTGAGATCCGAGGGTGGCTTTCCGCGCTAGGTCTGCACTCCGAAATGACGACTCTCGCGCTCCTGGTTTTCCTGTCGCAGACGCCTGCCCCTTCGCTGCAGCTCGAGGGCGATCTCGTGAAGCCGAGCAGCTTCACCGCCAAAGATCTCGCCGCGCTGAGCACCACCAACGTCGAGTGGTCGGACAAACAGGGCAAGCACACCGCGACCGGAGTTCGACTCGATACCCTGCTCCTCGAGCGCGGCTTCAGTGAAGGCGCGAAGGGGCCGGCGGTGAACCCGAAGCAGAAGCACCCCGGCCTGCGCGCCGTGGTGATCGCGACGGCGAACGACGGCTTCATGGCGGTCTTCAGCGTCGGCGAGCTGCTGGGCACGCTGGGCACGACCAACGCGGTGTTGATCTGGGAAATGGACGGCAAGCCGCTCCCGCCCGAGTTCGCGCCGTTCCGGCTGGTGGTCACGACCGACAAGGCCGGCTCGCGGTCGATCTACCAGCTCGCGAAACTGCGGGTGCTCGACCTCGCCGACAAGAAGTGAGCCGCTGCGCAGTTCGTGCGCCTCTGCTGAGAGCATTCCTAAATTACATTGGTACCCATGTATCTGCGGCGCTAGAGGTGCCGCATGAAGTCGCATTCCACCGAGGTCCTCGAAGGGTTGCGCAGGCTGGTGCAGGCTCTGCGTGAAGGTTCTCGCGCAGCGGAACTCGAGGTCGGGCTCAGCGGCGCTCAGCTCTTCGTCCTCAAGGCGGTCGGAGAAGCGCCGTCGCTGTCGCTCAACGACGTCGCCGCGCGAACTCGCACCCACCAGAGCACGGTCTCGGCCGTGGTGAGTCGGCTGGTGAAAGACGGCTACCTCAAGCGCGCGCGCTCGGAAGACGACGCCCGCAGGCTCGAGCTGCGGCTGACGCCCAAAGGTGCGCGGCGAATCGCGAACGCGCCGCACACGCCGCAAGATCGCTTGATCGCCGCGGTGGAAAAGCTGCCAGCAGCGCAGCGCAAGCAGCTCGCGGCCGGGCTCACGCGGGTCGCAGAGCTGATGGCGCTGCCTCGCCCCACGATGTTCTTCGAAGAGGGTCGCACGACATGAACCACCTGCCCGTCGCGCCTTCGATGGAGCCGACCCTCGGTCGAGAACACGTGCGCGAGCGAGGTGGGCCGGTCGACGCGCGCGTGGCGTACCTCGGGCTGCTGGCGATCGGCCTGGCGCTCTGCGCGGGCCTCATCGCGCAACTGCTCGGCGCCCTCATCGCGCTGTGCACCAACCTCGCCTTCTACGGCCGGTTGTCGATCGCACCCGCCTCTCCCGCGGGTCACCAGCTCGGCTGGTGGTCGGTGCTGGTGCCGGTCGCGGGCGGCGTGATCGTCGGGTTGCTCGCGCGCTACGGCAGCAAGGCGATTCGCGGCCACGGGATTCCCGAGGCGATGGAACAGGTGCTCACCAACGAGAGCCGCATTCCGGCGTCGATGACGTTCCTCAAACCCCTCTCGGCTGCGATCTCGATTGGTACCGGAGGGCCTTTCGGCGCCGAGGGGCCGATCATCGCGACCGGCGGAGCGCTCGGGTCGGTGATCGGGCAGTGGCTTCGCATCAACCCGTCGGAGCGCAAGACGCTGCTGGCGGCTGGGGCGGCGGCCGGCATGGCCGCGACGTTCGGGAGCCCCGTGTCGGCGGTGCTCCTCGCGGTCGAGTTGTTGCTGTTCGAGTACCGCCCGCGTTCATTGATTCCGGTCGCGCTCGCAGCGACCGCGGCCACCGGCGTTCGCCTCGCGTTCGTCGGCTCGGTGCCAGCCTTCGCGATGCCCAACCTCACGCAGCCGACTGACGCCGAGCTCGCAGGCTACGTGTTGCTCGGGGCGGTGATCGGGCTCGCGTCGGTGTTCGTCACCCGAGCCGTGTACGCGGTCGAAGACGGGTTCGAGCGCGTCCCGATCCACTGGATGTGGTGGCCCGCGATCGGCGGTCTGGCCATCGGCCTCGTCGGCCTGATCGAGCCGCGCACGATGGGCGTCGGCTACGACAACATCGAGCACATTCTCGCGGGCACGCTGCTCCCGGGAGCCGTCCTCGTGCTCGTCGGGCTCAAGTTCATCTCGTGGTCGATCGCGCTCGGCAGCGGCACGTCAGGAGGAACGCTCGCACCACTGTTCACCTTCGGCGGCGGGCTGGGCGCGTTGCTCGGCCCGTTGATCGGCCTCGACCCTCGCCTTTCCGCGCTGGTCGGCATGGCTGCCATGTTCGCGGGAGCGTCGCGCGCGCTGCTCGCGTCGGTGGTGTTCGCGTTCGAGACCACGCGACAGCCGATCGGGTTGCTGCCGCTACTCGGTGGCTGCGCCGCGGCGTTCCTCATTTCCTCGCTGCTGATGCGCAACTCGATCATGACCGAGAAGATCGCGCGACGCGGTGTGCGTGTGCTCGGCGAGTACCAGGCTGATCACCTCGACCAGCTCTTCCTCCGTGACGTCGCGCGAAAGCCGGTGATCACCCTGCTCGCCAGTCAGACCGTCGCCGAGGCCAGAAGCCTGCCCATTCCGCACCAGGGCTACCCGGTGCTCGACGGTGACGGTCACGTGATCGGCGTGATCACCCAGAAAGATCTTCGCGCCGAGGTCTCACCCGAAACTGCGCTCAAGAGCCTGATCCGTCGCCCGGCGGTGGTGATCGCCGAAGACTGTTCGCTGCGCGACGCCGCGGACACCATGGCGCGCGAAGGGTTTGGCCGGCTGCCCGTGATGAAGGGCGACACCATGGTCGGCATCGTCACGCGCAGCGACCTCGTTCACGCGCACCGCTCGAGGTTGGCGCATGGTTGACGTGCAGCTGCAGATTCGTGACTCGGAACGCCAGCCCGTCGACGCGCAGCTCGAGCTCGCGCCGATTCCGGTGGGCCGACGGGCGATGCGGGCCGGGGTACGGCTGGCCATCTGCTGGGCGATCGCCCTGCCGTGCGTGTTGGTGCCGTTGCTTCACTTCGTGTTGGTGCCGGGCTTCGTCCTCGCCGGCGTGATCATGGCGGTGCTCGCTGCTCGCGCGACCGTCGAGGTGACGAGTCCGAGCATCACCTGCCCGAAGTGCACGAAGCTCACGAAGATCGAAGCAGGCACCACCGGTTGGCCGATCACGATCTGGTGCTCGGAGTGCAGCACCACCTTCTTCGCTCGCCCGCGCTGAGCTGCTTGCTCAGGCGAACTCGGACCAGCGCGGCGACGCAGCGAACGCCGAGTGGATCATGCCGACGTGCGAATACGCCTGCGGGAAGTTCCCCCACATGCGCCCGTTCGAGGTGTCGAGATCTTCGGCCAGCAACCCCAACGGCCCGCCGGCTTCCGTCACGCGCGCCATCAACGCACGGGCTTCGTCCATGCGGCCCACCGTCGCCAGCGCCTCGACCAACCAGAACGTGCACAGCATGAACGCCACCGTCGGCACGCCGAACCCGTCGTCGATGCGGTAGCGGCGCAGCCACCCACCCTGCTCCAGCGCCGAGCGCACCGCGTCGATCGTGGCGTGCATGCGCACGTCGCTCGGAGGCAGGAAACGCAACGTCACCGCCTGCAGCAGCGCCGCGTCGACCTCAGTCCCTCCGAAGTCGGCGACCAGTGATTGCGTCTGCGGAGCGACGGCCTGCGACACCACCAGCTCGCGGATGCGCTTCGCAGCGTCGGCGAACTCCGCCTGCTGCGACGGCGAATGGACCTGAGCGATGCGCGACATGCGATCGGCCGCCGCCCAGCACATCAGCGCGCTGAAGGTCTGCGGGCGCCACTCGGTGCGGTATTCCCAGATGCCGGCGTCGGGCTGCCCGGCGACGGCGATCGCCTTGCGTGAGAGCCGCGTCACCAGCTCGAGGATCGGCGGCGTGATCTGATCGGAGAAACGCTGATCGAGGAACAGCGGGGTCAGCGCCAGGACCATCTCTCCGAACACGTCGTTCTGCCGGTGCTTCGCCGCCGCGTTGCCGATGCGCACCGGGCCTTCGCCATTGAAGCCGCGCCAGTGCGTCAGAATTTCTTCCTCGAGGTTCGTGCGCCCGTCGATGCGGTAGAGGGGCGCCAGATCGAGATCGGGCGCCGAGGCCGCCACGTTCAGGAGGAACTTCAAGAACGACTCGAGCTCCTCGAAGTGCCCCAGATGGCGGAACGCACCGAGCGCGTAGAACGCGTCGCGCAGCCAGCAATAGCGGTAGTCCCACGTGCGGCCCGAGCCCGCGGACTCGGGGATCGAGGTGGTCATCGCCGCGACAATCGCTCCGGTGTCCTCGAAGCAATGGAGCTTCAGCGTCAGCGCCGAGCGAATGACCGGCCCCTGGTACAGCGGAGGGATGTCGCAGTGCTTCACCCACGTGCGCCAGTGGCGTTCGGTTTCGGTGAGAAAGCGCTCGCAGAGGGCCTCCAGCGGCTCTTCGACCGGAGCGCCCCACGCGAGCACGAAATGCAGCTTCCCGGTCAACGCGAACGCCTCACCGTGCAGATACGAGAGTGAGGCGTCCGTGGTGAGGCGGAGTTCCTGCTCGAAGCCGCCGAACCTCACGTGGTGCGAACCTTCTTCGCGCGGCGCGGGCTGCTTGCTCCACCCGAGCACCGGCTCGCACCGCACGCGAATGCGTGGCGTACCCCGCAGTGGCTCGACGATGCGCACCAGCTTCGTCGGGCGGTAGCTGCGCTCGAATTGCACGAAGCGCGGAGCGAAGTCGATCACCCGGAACGCGCCCTCGGGCGACTCGAACACCGTCTCGAGCACGTTGGTGTTGGGCAGATAGCGCTGCTGCCCCTTGCTGCCGTCGGCTGGGGCAATGCTGAAGCGCCCTCCTGCCTCATGGTCGAGCAGCGCGCCGAAGATCGGCGGCGAGTCGAAGCGTGGCATGCATGCCCACACCACCGAGCCATCTCTCGCGACCAGCGCGGAGATCTGACAATTCCCGATCAGTCCGAGGTCCTCGATCAACATGAAAGTTTGATATCCAACGTTAGATATCCAAGCAATGGAGGTTGTCTTGCGGCGCGCGAGATTTCTCATTCTTCTCGTCGGAGGTCTCGGTGTGCTCGCGCTCGCGGGCGACGTGGTGCTCACGCGCACCACGCGTGCCTGGTTCGAGCGCGACGTCACGCTGCGCACGCAGCTGGCCTTCGCTGCGGGCGAGAAGGGCCTCGCCAACGCCTGGGGCGACCCGATGCTGCTCAAGGGCGTGCTCGACGACATCACGCGCGACGAGCGCATCGTCGGCACCAGCGCGTGCACCGAAGACGGCACGATGCTGGCGCACACTCCGAACTTTCCACTCGAGTTCGACTGCACGTACCTGCAGCGCGTGATGTGGACCGACGGCGAGTGGAGCGACGGCACGTGGACGTGGACCAACGGCACCCTGCACCTCGGCGCGCGGCAGATCGGCTCGCACGGCTTCGTGGTGCTGGTGCACGACCTGAGCTTCCTCGGGCGGCGGGAGGCCACCACGCGGCAGATGCTGGTGGTCGCGTTCTTCCTGCTCGCGCTCGCGGCTTCGGTGATCACCATCTTCGCGGCGCGCTTCGCGTGGCGTGACTGGACGTACGAGCTGCGCCGCGCGCTCACCGGTGAGGCTCCGCACGAGTTCCAGCCGCTGTTGCGCGACGTCCGAGGGCTGGTCGATCGCCTCACGTCCGAACAGAACCTCGAATCACGCGGCGGCCCGTGGAGCGCCAATCGGCTCAAGGCCGCGCTCGCCACGCACCTGCAGGGCGAGCGCGTGGTGATCCTCGCCAATCGCGAGCCGTACATTCACGACAAGTCGGCCGACGGCATTCGCGTGCTGCACCCGGCGAGTGGTCTCGTCACCGCGCTCGAACCCGTGATGCGCGCGTGCTCTGGCGTGTGGGTGGCGCACGGTGCGGGCACCGCTGATCGCGAGACGGTCGATGCCCACGATCGCGTGCGCGTACCGCCCGGCGAAGAGTCGTACCAGGTGCGCCGCGTGTGGCTGACGCCCGAGGAAGAGGCCGGCTACTACTACGGCTTCTCGAACGAGGGCCTCTGGCCGCTGTGTCACCTCGCGCACGCCAGACCGATGTTCCGCGCGTCAGACTGGGCGCACTACGAGCGAATCAACCGCCGCTTCGCCGACGCGGTGTGCAGTGAGGTCGATTCGGACGAGCCGATCATCCTCGTGCAGGACTACCACTTCGCCCTCGCGCCCCAGATGATCCGCGAGCGCTTGCCGCGCGCGACGATTCTCACGTTCTGGCACATCCCCTGGCCCAACGCGGAACGCTTCGGAATCTGCCCGTGGCGCGATCGACTGCTCGAGGGCTTGCTCGGCTCGAGCATCGTCGGCTTCCACACCCAGCAGCACTGCAACAACTTCATCGACTCGGTCGACGCGTATCTCGAGAGCCGAATCGATCGCGAGACGCGCGCGGTGGTGCAGAAGGCGCGCGCGACGCTGGTGCGGCCCTACCCCATCTCCATCGAGTGGCCGGTGCGGTGGCTCGCCGACGCGCCGTCGATCGAAGAGTGCAGGCGGAGCGTGCGCGAAGAGCTCAAGCTCGCGCCCGACGCGCTGATCGGAGTCGGCATCGATCGCCTCGACTACACCAAGGGCATCGAAGAGCGGCTCGCGGCGGTCGACGAGCTGCTGACGCGCCACCCCGAATACCGCGGGCGCTTCACCTTCGTGCAACTGGCCGCTCCGAGCCGCACCAAGATCCCGCGCTACCAGGAACTCAACGACCGAATCGAAGCGGTCGCCGCGGAGATCAACGCGAAGTGGAGCAACGGCACGTATCGCCCCATCGCCCTGCTGCGTGCGCACCACGAGCCGCCCACGGTGTTCCGCTATTTCCGCGCGGCGGAGCTCTGTTACGTGAGCAGCCTCCACGACGGCATGAACCTGGTCGCCAAGGAATACGTCGCCGCACACGACGACGAGCTCGGCGTGCTGGTGCTCAGCCAGTTCACCGGGGCGGCGCGCGATCTGAGCGAGGCGTTGATCGTCAACCCGTACGATCTCGAGCAATCGGCGGAGGCGATGGCCGTGGCGTTGTCGATGCCGCTCGAAGAGCAACGCGAACGCATGCGCTCGATGCGCCGGCTCGTCTCGGAGTTCAACGTGTACCGCTGGGCGGGCCGCATGCTGGTCGACGCCGCCGAGCTGCGACGAAGAGAGCGCATCTCGGGCCGCTTCCCGCTCCATCAATTCCGCAGCGCACCGTCATGAGACACCTGCTCGCCGCGGCGCACGAAGGTGTGTTGCAAGACCTGGCGGCCGAGCCCTCGACGCTGTTGGCCTTCGACTTCGATGGAACGCTCGCGCCGATCGTCGATCAACGGCAGCGCGCGTCGATGCGCAGCACGACGGCCGCGCTGCTTCGCGAAACGAGCGCGCGCTTCAAGGTCGCGGTGATCTCCGGCCGCGCGCGGGCCGACGTGAAGAAGCGTCTGAGCGGCTCGCGTGTTCATCTCGTCTTCGGAGGCCACGGGCTCGGTGTCGCTCGCTCGACGCGCCGTCAGCTCGACCCGCTCCGCCGCGTGTTGCGCGCCATCGTCGCCACGCACGCGCCACGGCTCGAGCTCGAAGACAAAGGCTCGGCGCTCGCAGTGCACTTCATCGGCCCTTCCTCGGAGCGCACGTTCGAGCGACTCGTGCTGCGCGCCCACGAGGTGACGCGGGTGAAGGCTCGCACCGTCCGCGGCCGGCGAGTCATCGAGTTCATCGCGCCCGAGGTGGGTGACAAAGGCGATGCGCTGCGCGAGGCGATGCGCCTGACGCGTTCTGCTCGTGCGGTGTTCGTCGGCGACGATCGAACCGATGAAGACGCCTTCGCGCTCGCGCCTCGAGTCGACGTGCTCGGGGTACGAGTGGGGCGTCGCGCCTCCTCGTGCGCGCCGTTTTTCCTTCGCCACCAGCGCGAGGTCGATGTTCTGCTTCGCACGTTGCTTCGACTCCGGAGCCGACGATGAGCCGCCGCCAGACCCGCCTCGAGCCGACGCTCGATTTCCTGCAGCACCTGTGGCGCCTCAATCACGCCATGGAGCGAACCTCAGCGCTGATGGAAGACCACCTCGGCGTCACCGCGCAGCAGCGCCTGCTGATTCGCGTGTTGAGCGATCGCCCCGACATGACGTCGGCCGAGCTTGCTGAGGTGCTGCACGTCGACCCCGCGACGGTCTCGGTGTCGCTCAAGCGGCTCGAAGCGCGCGGGCTGATCAAGCGGCGTCGTGATTCGGGAGATCGCCGGCGAGTCGGGCTGCTCCTCACGGCGAGCGGGCGGCGTCTGGCTCGACCGCTCGCGCTGACCGTCGAGGCGGCCGTGCAGGCGACACTGCGACGTGAAGGCCGACGCAACGGAGCCATCGCACGTCGCGTGTTGAACGGCCTCGCCGAGACGCTGGCGGAGAAGATTCACGCTACGCACCGACGACGCCGCGCCGATCAGCGCACCGACGCGCTCTGATAGATCGACCGCCGCCGGTGGTTGAGCACGTGTGCGAGCACCGAGACGAACAGCACGTGCGGAAACACTGACCAGCCGACGAGTTCGACGGCCATCACCGCGAGGGCGATGGGCGCGTTGGCTGCCACGCCGAACACGGCTGCCATGCCGACGGCCGCGGCGAGATCGAGGGGCAACCCGAGCCACGACGCGAGCGCATTGCCGAGCGTCGCGCCGATGAAGAACAGCGGAGTCACCTCGCCGCCGATGAACCCCACTCCGACCGTGATCGCCGTGAGCAGCAGCTTCGCGGCGAAGGACCACGTGGGAACCGACGGATCGCCGAACGCGCGCACGATGGTCGGCACCCCGAGGCCGAGGTGATCATCAGTGCCGAGCGCCTGCCACAACAGCACCACCGCGAGCCCGCCGACGAACATGCGCACCGGCAGCCGCGCGCGTTTCTCGAGTGACTTGATGGCGTGCGACAGCTCGATGAACGCCAGCGTCACCAACAACACCGCGATCGCGAAGATCGTCCACTTGCCGAGCAACACCAGCGACGGCGCGAGCGAGCCGACCCGTGGATACGCGGTGTGTTCGACGCCGAGGAGCCGCGTCACGCGATCTCCGACCAGCGAGGCGATCACCACCGGCACCGCCGATCGCCACTGCCACTTCCACGGCACCACGAACTCCAGCGCGAACAGCGCGCCCGCGACGGGCGTTCCGAACACCGAACCGAAACCACCGGCCACTCCGGCGAGCAGCAACTGCCGACGCAGGCCGTGCTTCAACTTGAAACGAAACGAGATCGCGTCGGCCATCGCGGCGCCCATCTGCACGGCCGTGCCTTCGCGCCCCGCACTGCCGCCGAAGAGATGCGTCGCCAGCGTGCCGAGCAACACCATCGGCACCATGCGCGCGGGCACCTGATCGCCACCGTCACGCGCGCGGTCGAGAATCAGGCCCGTGCCGCGCTTCACGCTCTGGCCGTAGCGCTCGTACACGAGGCCGATCGCGACTCCCGCCAGCGGGAGCCAGAACGGCAACCAGCCGTGCGAAGCGCGAAAGCCCGTCACTGCGTCGAGCGCGACGAGAAACACCGCCGACGCGACGCCGCAGAGCAGTCCGGTGAGCGCACCGAACACGATTTGTCCAGCAAGGGTCCGCACTTCGGAGCCCAACTTTTCACATCTGAAGATTGCACCGGCACTGAATCCATCGTCCGATTCGCCCCATGCCCGTCTCCTTTTCGCAGCTCAAAATCGCCACTGCCGCCAAGCCGCTCGTCGACCAGGTCCTCGCGCGCGCGAGCAACGACACCGATCGCACCCGCATTCAGAACGCGCTGATCGCCGCCGCCGGCACCGACCTGAACAAGGTGCTCTCGGCGAAAGAAGTGAAGGCCATCGCCGACGCGTTTCAGACCGCTGGCAACGGCGCGCTGACTCCTGATCTGATCGGCGTGGGCATCGAGCAGGCGAACGTGGTGCTCAAGTCGATGGCTGATCTCGGCAACCTCGACGGCGTGAGCAACGTGTTCACGCTCCAGGGTTCGTCGGTCGAGACGCGCATGATCAAGGAGCTGCAGGACTCCGTGGTGCGCGCCAACGGCCGCCCGATGGACGTCAACATGCTGATCTTCGAATTCCAGAGCGACAACATCGAGAAGGCGATCACCGACATCGCGAAGAACCACCCCAACGTCACCTTCCGCATCATCGCCGACTCGGGTCAGGCGTCGGAGACCGGCGGCAACGCGCTGCCTTCGCTGCTCAAGCTGAAGCTCCCCAACGTGCAGGTGAAGTACAAGAAGGACTTCCCCTACGTGTGGAGCGATTCGGCGAAGCGCCCCGTCTACAACCACGGCGCGACGCAGGGCTTGAACCACCACAAGGGCTTCACCACCTTCATCGACGGCAAGCCCGACACGCTGCTCACCGGCTCGTTCAACTGGTCGAGCACCGCCGACACCAAGAACTACGAAGATCTCACCGTCTTCCAGAACAAGGACGCGAGCTCGAAGAAGGGCATCGAGCAGTTCGGCGCGGAGTTCGCCGGCTACTGGAACAACAACGAGGCCGCGCTCTCGCCCAACGAGTTCCAGAACTACAAGGGCACGAAGTGGAACGACATGCTGAAGGCGCACAACCTGCGGCCGACGGCGACCACCAATCGCGCGAGTGATGCGTACGCAAGCTACGCCGTTCCCAACGACACCAAGAGCCTCGACATCAACGGCTTCACCGCGCAGGACGAAGCGCGTCTCGGCACGCTGCTCGGCAGCAAGACGCTCGCGCGCACCGTGATGCAGGACCGCGCGAAGTTCGGTCGCTTCGCAGACATGGAAGATCTGCTCGAGCGCCTGCCGCAGGTCGCCGACAAGCTCACCGCCGACGAGCGGCAGAACATCGGCTTCGGCTCGGGCCAGGTCTCGATCAACAACGCCACGCTCGAAGAACTCGACAAGGTCGGCCTCACCAAGAAGCAGGCCACCGCGCTCGTCGCGTACCGCGACACCAAGGGCGACTTCGACAGCGTCGACGATCTGATCAAGGTCGGCGTACCGAAGGCCACCATCGATCGCTTGAAGCCCTTCCTCACCGCGGTCGACGTCGAGGCGTTCTTCAACTCGCGGCCCAACGGCGCGACCAGCGGCGGCACCGGCTACGGCCCCGACGGCAATCGCAACACCGTCGCGGCGGGAGCGGACGGCGTGATCGGCAGCACGAAGGCCTCGGTCGTCGTCGGCGCCACCGATCTCTTCAACCGCGCCGGTCGCGGCCAGGAGATCGACGTCGCGATGTATGGCGCGAGCCCGTCAGCTCCCGAATTCGTGGCGCTGCTCAACGCGGCGAAGCGCGGCGCGGTGGTGCGCGTGATCTTGAACGACGACTTCAACGGTTCCTCGGCGGCCGCGCTCAAGGCGCTCGCCACGCAGGGCTACGCGGTCGACGTGCGCATCCAGAAAGCCAAGACCATGCACGAGAAGTTCGGAGTGGTCGGCAACGACGTCTTCTTCGGCTCCGCGAACTTCTCCGAGAGCTCGTCGACCAAGCACTCCGAGAACCGCATCACGGTGAAGAATCACGAGGAGACGGCCAATCAGTTCAAGAGCCGCTTCACCGAGATCTGGGACAAGTCGAAGCCCGCCTGATTCCGTGAAACCCTGCGCGGGTTTCTGCGCAAGGAATGGTCGCTCGGCCCCGCCGTTCGAGTCACGGGCCGATGACGCACGGACGCGATGACTTCCTGCATCGAACTGGTCGACGAAGTGTCGGTGAAGATCGACTCCTCGGCGCTGACGCACGCCGCCACTCCCTCGCCCGAGCTGGTGATGGGCATTCTGGTGGCGCTGGTCGGCGTGGTGGTCTCGATCGCCGGAGCGCACGGCAAACACAAGGCGTGGAGTCTGCTCTCGCTGCCGCCGCTGGCGATCGCGTTCGCGTACTACTTCTATTTCAACCTCGAGCCGCTGCGATGGTTCGGCTTCACCTCGACGTGCCTCAGTGTCTCGAGCGGCGAGGTGGTGCAGCTGGTCGCGCGATCGTTCGCGTTGGTGGCGGTGTGCTTCGCGCAGCTGGCGATCACCGTCGCGCTCGCGGCCGCGCGTCGACAGAAGTTCTGGTGGGCGGCGGCCGTATTGTTGCTCGTGCCGATCGTCACCGGCGGCTTGATCGGAACGAAGCGCCGCGCCGAGCTGCGCCAATTCCACGCCGCGATGATCGACGCGCAGCCCGTGCCGAACGTGCGGCTGCCGGCTGAAGCTCCGCGTGCGCACGTCGGCCTCGCGCGCCGTGTGACGCCCGACGTCGAACACGCCGGTGCCCGCACCGGCATCATCTGGGTGAGCCGCGTGACCATCGACCCCGCGGCGGCGAAGGCGTGGAACGTCGACTCGCTCGAGCTCACGCCGCCGAGCGTGGGCATCAGCGACGTCGCGTTCCACCGTGAGCGCGGGCCGCTCAGCCTCGACTTCACGTACCCCATCGAAGGCGTCGCCGACGAAGGCCCGAGCTGGCTCCCGCTCGGCACCGGCAACCGCTTCGAGTTCATCGCCACCAACCCGCTCGGCTTCGACGCCACGAAGCGCAAGTACTCGCAGAAGAAGGCGGTGATGCCGGAACCGACGGTGGCGATCGAAGTGGGCGATTCGTACGAGCGCGACGGCTTTCGCATCTTCCGGGTGCTCGTCACGCGCGGCGCAGAATCGAAGCCCTTCGATCTCATGCGGCAGAACGGAAAACTGCTCGACGTGAACGGCACGCTCCTCGCGGGGCAGGACGATTGCCGCATTCCGTTTCTCTGGGCGAAGAGCCAGTGCGTGTGCGCCGATGATCACGTGCAGTGGTGCGTCGAGGTCGAGCAGGACGGGCTGGGCTTCTTCCTGCGGCTGGCGCTCGGGGTGATCACCCTGGGCGTCACCGAGCTCACCGGCGCGATGAAGGGCGTCGGTGAAGCCCACGAGCGGCGCGGCCTGATCAGCACCCGGTGGACGATCGACGGCGTGACGCACACGCTCAACGAGCGTTAGCGGAGCGGTTTCACTCCGACTGACGCTCCTTGCATTGGCCCCTTTGCGGGTGCACAACCCCACCCGCCCCCTGGGAACCCATTTCAAGAATCAGGAGATCTCCATGAAGAAGATCATTCTGCTGGCAGCGCTTGCTGCGGCACCCGCCTTCGCAGACGAAGGCATGTGGACGTTCAACAACTTCCCTTCGGCGAAGGTGAAGTCCAAGTACAACTTCGAGCCCACCAAGGACTGGCTCGATCACCTGCGGCTCGCGTCGGTGCGCATCGCGGGCGGTTGCTCGGCGTCGGTGGTGTCTCCCGACGGCCTGGTGATGACGAACCACCACTGCGCGCGTGAGTGCATCGAGAATCTCTCGGGCCTCAACAAGAAGGACTACAACAAGGACGGCTTCTTCGCGAAGTCGCAGGCCGACGAAGCGCGCTGCCCCGGCTACGAGTTGAACCAGCTGGTCGACATCGCCGACGTGACGAAGAAGGTCACCGACGCGACGAAGGACGCTCCGGCCGACAAGTTCAACGAAGTGCAGAAGGCGACCATCGCGGCGATCGAGAAGGAGTGCGCGACGAGCGACGACTTCCGCTGCGAAGTGGTCTCGCTGTACCGCGGCGGCCGCTACGACCTCTACAAGTACGCGCGCCTCTCGGACATCCGCCTGGTGTTCGCGCCGGAAGATCAGAATCGCGTTCTTCGGCGGTGACCCCGACAACTTCATGTTCCCCCGCTACGACCTCGACGTGTCGTTCATCCGCATCTACGGCAAGGACGGCAAGCCGATGAAGATGGACCACTACCTCGGCTGGTCTGACGGCACGATCAAGGAAGGCGACGTGACGTTCGTGGCCGGCAACCCGGGCGGCACCTCGCGTGGCCTCACCGTCGCGCAGCTCGAGGACGATCGCGACTACCGCCTGCCGCTCTCGCTGTTCCGTCTCGCCGAGCTCCGCGGTCTGATCACGCAGTACCAGGAGCGCGGCAAGGAGCAGAAGCGTCACTCCAACGACGTGCTGTTCGGCGTCGAGAACGGCTTCAAGGCGCTCAAGGGCCGTCACGGCGCGCTCGCCGACAAGGCGTTCTTCGGTCAGCTCGCGAAGAACGAGGCTGACTTCCGCGCGAAGGTGAAGGCCAAGCCCGAGCTCGAGAAGCAGTACGGAGCGGTGTGGGACAACATCGCGGCGCTGGTGAAGAAGCAGCAGTCGATGCGCAAGGAATTCAATGCGCTCGAGCGCGGCCCGCAGGGCGAGCTCTTCCACATCGCGCGCGGCCTCATTCGCTACAGCGAAGAGTCGGGCAAGCCCAACGGCGAGCGCCTCAAGGAATACACCGACGCGCGTCTGCCGCAGTTCAAGCAGGGCATGCTCAGCAACGCGCCGATCTACGACGAGCTCGAGACGGCGATGCTCACCTACTCGCTCACCAAGATCCGTGAAGATCTCGGCGCCGATCACCCGCTCATCAAGCGCGTGTACGGCAACAAGTCGCCGGCGGAGATCGCGGCGGCCGCGGTGAAGGGCTCGAAGCTGAAGGACATCAAGACCGACAAGACCGGCAACGCGACGGGCGGCTTCCGCAAGGAACTGTTCGACGGCGGCAAGGCCAAGGTCGACGCCTCGAAGGACCCGATGCTCGAGCTGGCGCGCGCGTTCGACGCCGACGCTCGCGCGATCCGCAAGAAGTTCGAGACCGAGGTCGAGGGCCCGATGAAGAAGCAGCAGGAGCTCCTCGCCAAGGCGCGCTTCGCCGTCTACGGCGACTCGATCTACCCCGACGCCACGTTCACTCCGCGCGTCAGCTACGGCGCGGTGAAGGGCTACGAGGAGAACGGCGCGCAGGTGAAGCCGTTCACCGTGATCGCCGGCGCGTTCGAGCGTCACACCGGCGCCGACCCGTTCGCGCTCCCCAAGTCGTGGATGACGGCGAAGGCGAAGCTCGGCCAGGACGTGCCGTTCAACTTCGTCACCACCAACGACATCATCGGCGGCAACTCCGGTTCGCCGATGGTGAACGCCAAGGGTGAGGTCGTCGGCCTGGTGTTCGACGGCAACATTCAGTCGCTCGGCGGCGACTACGGCTTCGACGAGAGCGTGAACCGCACCGTCGCGGTGCACTCGGCGGCGCTCATCGAGGCGCTCGACAAGGTGTACGGCGCAGCGCGTCTGGTCACCGAGCTCAAGGGCTCGACGGCCACCAAGGCCGGCCAGCCGTAATCAGCCTTCAGTAGATGATGGAATCAGACGGGCTGGAGTCCTCCTCGACGGCGGGCTCCGGCCCGTCGCCGTTTTCGCAGCGATCGATGTCGCGCTCGCTCTCTATTTCGATCGACTCGAGGATCACGTCATCGGTGGGTCCGAGGTCCTGCGGCTCGCCGATCGTCTGAGGCTCTCCGATGGTCTGCGGTTCACCGATGGGTGACGCGTTGCCGAGCGGCTCGGGCGTGCCGGTGCGGCGCATCGCCAGATCTTCGCGCACGATCTCGACGCGCGCGGCATCGCTGACCGCTTTCAGTCGGCGCTCGGCGGCTTCGAAATCGTCGGCGCCCAGAAGCACTCCGTAGGCCAGCAGGTTGAGCTCGTCGGGCTGCTCGCGAGGCCATTGCGCGAGGTGAAAGTCGATCGCGTCGATCAGGCGCTGCTGCTCGACCGACAACGGCCACGGTTGACCGTCGAAGCGATGTGGCACCGGTCGCGAGCCCTGCTGCAGCGCCATGATCTCGTCGTACGCCGCGAGCTGCGCGAACTTGCCGGACGAGCCGCGCGCGACCACGTGGTACTGGCTCGCCGCTTCCGAATAGCGCTCCCGCGTCCACAGAAGCTCGGCGAAGAAGAAGCGCATGTCCCAGTCGTCGCCGTGCACCGCGAGGTACGGCGGGTAGAACGCTTCGTCACACGCCGCGGAATCACGCTGCGTCTGACACGCGCGATGTGCGTCGATGATCGCCTGCTGCGCGGGAGCGGCGGACAGAAACACGGTCGTCAGAGCGGCCCACATACGAGGTGACGACGCCCCACGCGGCCTTCCTGTTCCCGCGCGGTCGTCAGGCCGCGGAGTGTGGTCAGCTGTCCTGGCCTTGAGCGCCCTGCTCGCCTTGCTTCTCTGCGCCGCCCCTCCGTTGAGCGACGAACTCGCGGGTCCACCCGAGCCGTCGCCCCGCCTCACGCCCGATGCGCCACGCGGCGTGATTCCGGAGGATTGGTTCATCGACACGTGGACGCTGGAGAGCACCTCGTCGAGCGAGTTCCTCTTCGATGCGTCGGCCAAAGGCCCGCAGGGACCGGTGGTCGGAACGGCGTGTCAGCTGACGTCGCCCGCCACGTTTCATCTCGCCCGCATCGAGCTCGCCGCAAAGGGCCTCAAGTGGAGTGTCTCGACCGGCGGCGAGACCGCCTACCTGCCGCTGGTGTTGAAGACGCCTCCGCTGCTCGAGGTGTGGCGCGACGAGACCCACGACAAGGACGTGGTCGGAGAGATCGTTCTCGGCGTGATCAGCGCGGGGCTCTCGCTCTTGCGGCTGACTCCGACGCACGTGGCGACGTTGCGCCCGCCGCTGCGCGGGAAGACGAAGCTGGGCTCGTTCTCAGCCGAGTGCCGCGCGGTGGGCCGCGACTCGCTCGACGCGGCGCTCGAGAGCCGCAAGAAGGCGACCGCGTGCGCGAGCCTCTCGTGTCTACGCGATGACGCGGCGTTCTTCGGGCCCGAAGATCCCGGGGTGATCGCGAAGGCGCAGGCGATCGTCGACGCGAGCGCACGGGAGGCCGCCGAGTGGCGAAGCCAGGCGACGTGGAAGCACCGCTCGTTCGAGATCGTCGCGGTGAAGCGCTGCGGTTCGACCTGCGCGGCAGTGACGTTCAAGAACACCAGCACCACGCCGCGCGACATTCCGTCGTTCGACGACGCGCTCGATGCGCAGGGCCGCGAGACGCGCGTGCTGTGGGACTTCGCGGGCGTGGTGAAGCCGGGTGCCACGCGCACCGTACGCGCCACCGTGGCGCTCAACCCGACGCTCACACAGGCCGCGACGTTCCCGATCGCGATGCGCATGAACGACGACGAGTGGTCGCACCGCGTGCCGGCGGTCTTCATCGAAGATCTCGTGGAGTACGACATCAAGCCGACCGGCAAGTGTGAGCGCGGCTACGCGACGGCGACGGTCACCGCGCGAAAGCTCGGCGACCCGAAGAGCGAACCCGACGCCGCGTTGCTGTCGAACGGCGAAGGCGGCCACTTCTCGATGCCCTTCGGCGCGTGGGGCCAGCCCTTCGTGCAGGGCGAAGCGCAGGTGTACGTGGGTGACGACGTGAAGACCTGCCCGGTGATCACCGAGGTCTTCGGGCACGTGCCCGGCTGGCGCTACGTCGTGCTGCCGTGATCAGCTGTCGTTGATGATGTCGCGCAGCACCTGCAGCTGGAACCCTTCGGGGCTCGCTGCACCGACCGCTTCGAGCGCTGCTTCGATCAGCGTGTTCGCCGCGCGGTTGAGCTCGAGGACCTGCTCGTCGTTCTGGAGAACTTCACCGAGGCCGACGAGATCGTAGGTGCGCGCTTCGCTCACCAGCGTCTGCAGCTCGATCGCCGACGCGCTGGTGACGCGCACACTCAAGTTGGCGAACCACGCCAGCGCCGCTTCCTTCGAATCGGGCACCGCCATCGGGCTGGCCTTCTTCTTCTTCGCGGGCGCCTTCTTCTTCGTGGCCTTCGGCTTCGCGGCGACCTTCAGCTTCTTCTTCGGAGCGGGCTTCTTTGCGCTCTTCTTCTGCTTTTTCTTCGCAGCCACGATCACTCCCACTCGATGGTTGCGGGGGGCTTGCTGCTGATGTCGTACACCACGCGGTTGATGCCGCGGACCTCGTTGCAGATGCGCGAGGAGATCTTCGCCAGCACGTCGTACGGCAGGCGCGCCCAGTCGGCCGTCATGCCGTCGACCGAGTTCACCACGCGCACCGCCGCAGCCGCTTCGTAGGTGCGCTCGTCACCCATCACGCCGACGCTCTGCACGGTCGGCAGCAGCACCACGAAGGCCTGCCACAGCTGCGAGTACAGCCCCGCGGAGTGGATTTCTTCGAGGCAGATGCGATCGGCTTTGCGCAGCAGCTCGAGGCGCGGCTCGGTGAGCTCTCCGATCACGCGAATGCCGAGACCCGGCCCCGGGAACGGGTGACGCGAGACCATTTCGTCGGGAAGCCCGAGCTCGCGGCCCAGCACGCGCACTTCGTCCTTGAACAACTCCCGGAGCGGCTCGACGAGCGCGAGGTTCATCTTCTCGGGCAGCCCGCCGACGTTGTGGTGGCTCTTGATGGTGGCCGACTTGCCGACGACGGAAATCGACTCGATCACGTCGGGGTACAGCGTCCCCTGAGCGAGGAACTTCGCGTCGGTAAATTCCTTCGCGGAATCTTCGAACACCGAGATGAACTCGTAGCCGATCGTCTTGCGCTTCTTCTCGGGGTCGGTGACGCCGGCGAGCTTGTCGAGGAAGCGTTTGCGCGCGTCGATGGTCTTGAGCGGAACCTTGAAGCGACCGACGAAGAGCTTCTCGACCTGCTCGCGCTCACCGTGCCGCAAGAGCCCGTTGTCGACGAAGATGCACTGCAGGCGATCGCCGATCGCACGGTGCAGCAGCAGCGCCGCGACCGACGAGTCGACTCCACCCGACAAACCGCAGATCACCCTGCCCGTGCCGACCTTCGCGCGGATCTCGGTGATCGACTCTTCGATGAACGACTTCATCGTCCAGTCGCCGCGCACCTTGCAGTCGGTGAACAGGAACGCGCGGAGCAGTTCTTTGCCCTGCGGCGTGTGGACGACCTCGGGGTGGAACTGAACGCCGTAGATCGGCTTGCTCTCGTGCGCGGCGGCGGCGAACTGCGTGCTCGACGTCTTGCCGATGGCGACGAAACCGGGCGGGAGCGCCTCGACGCGATCGCCGTGGCTCATCCACACCTTCAGGGTCGCTCCGGCGGCGAAGGCCGCGAACGGGCCGCGCGTCTTCGTGACCTCGACGTCAGCCGGGCCGAACTCGCGGTGGTCGCTCTTCTCGACCTTGCCGCCGAGCATCTTGGCCATCAGCTGCAGGCCGTAGCAGATGCCCAGCACCGGCAGACCGAGCTCGAAGACCTCGGGAATGCAGCGCGGGCTGCCTTCCTGCTCCACCGACATCGGACCACCCGAGAGGATGATGCCTTTGGGCGCGAAGGCCTTGATCTTGTCGAGCGCGAGATCGGGGCGGTGGATCTCGCAGTACACGCCGAGCTCGCGCACCCGCCGAGCGATGAGCTGGGTGTATTGGCTGCCAAAGTCGAGGATGAGGATCTTCTCGTGCGTGGCGTGCATCGTCGTTGACGAAAGGCCTTATCCCTTCAAGACTCCCGCGCCAATGAGCAAGCGAATCCTCGGAGCCACGTTCGCCGCTGTGACGGCCCTCTTCATGTCGGGCTGTGCCACTGAGATGTCCAGCGACGAGCGGCTCGATCGCGAAACCAAGCGGGTCGACGCGCTCAAGACCAACACCGCGGGTGAGCTGGTTCGCATGAAGTGCGACGACATCACCGGCGAGCTCAGCAAGGCGCGCGATGATTCGGCTCCCGAAGAGAAGCGCATCACCATCTATTCGGACCTGTTCGACAAGGTGAAGGAGCGCACCGCGAAGTTCGACGAGGCGCTCACCCGCAACCCCGACCTCGCGTACCAGGAAGGTTCGGCCGAGATCATCGGCGCGCGCGACGGCTGCATTCAGTCGGCGGCTGACGTGCGGCTCGATTTCGAAGGTCTGGTTCGCGAGATCGTGAACCTTCCGGTCGTCGACGAGTACCGCGATGGCAAGCCGGTGAAGGCTGCGCGGTTGTCGTTCGACACGCTCCGCGGCGCGATCGAGAAGCTCGATCTCGACGACAAGGAGCAGCTCCTCACGCGGTTGGCGAACGCTGAGAAGACCGTCGAAGTGAAGGACACCAAGCGCAAGCGCGACAAGTAAGCGTCGCGCTCGTTGGGTTACTCGTGGCGGCCGTAGTTCGGCGCCTCTTCCGTGATGATGACGTCGTGCACGTGGCTCTCTTTGAGACCCGCTGACGTGATCTGCACGAAGGTCGCCTTGGTCTGCAGCTCGGCGATGTCCTTCGTGCCGCAGTAGCCCATGCCCGCGCGCAGACCGCCGAGCAGCTGGAACACGTTCATCGCCACCGTGCCCTTGTACGGAACGCGACCCTCGATGCCCTCGGGCACGAGCTTCTTCTCGTCCTGCACGCCGCCCTGGAAGTAGCGGTCCTTGCTGCCCTGGCGCATCGCTCCGATCGAGCCCATGCCTCGGTACGCTTTGTACGAACGGCCCTGATACAGAATCGTCTCGCCCGGCGATTCCTCGGTGCCCGCGAAGAGCGAGCCGATCATCACCGTCGAGGCTCCGGCGGCGATCGCCTTCACCACGTCGCCCGAGTACTTGATGCCGCCGTCGGCGATCACCGGCACTCCGCTCCCGTTCGCCGCGCGCGCGCAGTCGTCGATCGCGGTGACCTGCGGCACGCCGACACCCGCGACGACACGCGTGGTGCAGATTGAACCGGGGCCGATGCCGACCTTCACCGCGTCGGCGCCCGCTTCGATCAATGCGCGCGTCGCATCAGCGGTCGCCACGTTGCCCGCGACCAGCTCGAAGTTGCCCTTGAAGTTCTTGCGCACGTCGCGCACCGACTCGATCACGCCGCGCGAATGGCCGTGCGCGGTGTCGATCACGATCACGTCGCAGCCCGCCTTGATGAGCGCGTCGATGCGTGCGTCACGATCGGCTCCGACGCCGACCGCGGCCGCGACGAGCAGCCGCTGCTTCGCGTCCTTCGCGGCGTTCGGGTACACGCGCCGCTTCTCGACGTCCTTGATGGTCATCAGGCCACGGAGCTCGCCGGACTCGTTGATCACCAACAGCTTCTCGATGCGATTGCCGTGGAGCAGCTCGATCGCCGCTTCCTGCGTCACGCCCTCGCGCGCGGTGACCAGCTTCTTCGTCATCACCTGCGACACCGGCTGGTTCAGGTTCTTCTCGAAGCGCACATCGCGGCTGGTGATGATGCCGACGAGCTTGCGGCCCTCGACGACGGGAATGCCGTGAATGCCGCGTTCCTGCATCAGCTCGACGACCTTCGACAACGGAGCGGAAGGCTCGATGGTGATCGGGTCGACCACGATGCCGCTCTCGTGCTTCTTCACCTTGGTGACCTCGGCCGCCTGCTGCTCGGGCGTGAGGTTCTTGTGAATGACGCCGATGCCGCCTTCCTGCGCCATGGCGATCGCCATGCGCGCTTCGGTCACCGTATCCATCGCCGAGCTCAGCAGCGGAATCGGCATGCGCAGGTTCCGCGTCAGCCGCGTGGAGAGATCGACCTGATGCGGCAGCACTGCACTCTCGGCAGGCAGGAGCAGGACGTCGTCGAAGGTCAGCCCCAGCCGGATGTTCGGAGTCAGCATGGACGGCCCTTAGTGAAAATCCCGCCCACTGAAAAGCCGCCGGAAATGCTAATCCCGACGAGTCGTGGCGACCGACCACAAGCCCATCGGGATCACGGTGCGCTTGCCCTTCGCGAGCCCCGAAGAATTCCTCGCGCGTTACGGCAGCAACCTCACGCGCGGCGGCATCTACCTCCGCAGCAAGTCGCTCAAGAACCCCGGCACTTCGGTGCTGCTGGAGATCAAGACCGAGAGCGGCGCGCGCATTCTCTACGCGTCGGCGGTGGTGTCGTACGTCACCGGCAACAAAGGCGAAGGCGTCGCCGGCATGGGGTTCAAGTTCATCACCCTCGACGCCGTCAGCCGCCGCTTCCTCGAGTCGGCCGCCGCGGCCCTGCCCCACGCGAGATCGACCGAGCCTCCGATTCCGAAGAACGTCGGGCCGATCGACAGCGATCCCGCTGCGGTTCCGTCGGAGCCGCCTCCGCCCGCGCAGATGCAGGCCGAGCTGCCGAGCGAAAAGGCCGGTCGCCTGCTCGTGCAGGGCGACGCGAAGTCGGTGAAGGCTCCGGCCTTCGAGCCTGCCGCACTCGGGGAACCCGTCGGCCCGATCATCGGCATCGATCTCGGCACTACCAACTCGTGCGCGGCGATCGTGCGCGACGGCAAGCCGGTGATGCTGCATTGGAAGGACGGCCAGGCGCTGGTGCCGTCGCTCGTCGCGCTCACTCCGCGCGGGCAGCTCGCCATCGGAGCCGCCGCCCGCACCCAACTCACCACCAACCCGCGCTGGGTGGTCTACGGCTTCAAGCGCCTCATCGGCCGCCCGGTCGATTCGCCCGAAGTGCGCGAGGTGTTGAAGCGTTTCCCGTACGAAGTGGTGCCCACCGAAGACGGCGAGTGTGCAGTGCAGCTCGCCGATCGCGCCTATCGCCTCGAGGAACTGAGCGCGCTCGTGCTGCGCGAGATCAAGCAGCTCGCCGAGCAGCGTCTCGGGCAGGAAGTGAACCGCGCGGTGATCACCGTGCCCGCCTGGTATTCGGATCGTCAGCGTCAGGCGGTGCGTGAGGCGGGCAAGCTCGCCGGCTTCCATGTCGAGCGCATCGTGAACGAGCCGACCGCCGCCGCGCTCGCGTGGGGCTGGTCGCGTCGCAAGCCGCAGCGCGTGCTGGTGTACGACCTGGGCGGCGGCACCTTCGACGCGTCGGTGCTCGAGTACACCGAGGCGGTCTACGAAGTGGTCAGCACCGGCGGCGATTCGTTCCTCGGTGGCATCGACTTCGATTCGGCGATCGTCGCGCAGTTGATGAGCGACTTCGAAGCGAAGACCGACACCATCTTCACCGACCGCGTCGCCATTCAACGCGTCTACGACGCAGCCGAGCGCGCGAAGATGGCGCTCTCGAACTTGAAGGACGCGCGCATTCACGTGCCCTTCGTCGCGGTGGTGAACGGCAAGCCGGTCGATCTCGACGTGAACTTGAGCCGCGCTCAGCTCGAGAAGCTCACCCGCGCGCTCGTCGATCGCACCATGGAGGTCTGCCAGGAGGTCATCAAGACGCGCGGCCTGCGCGCGGATCAGATTCGACGAGATCGTCCTGGTGGGTGGCCAGTCACGCGCGCCGCTGGTTCAAGAGCGCATCGCCCTGCTCTTCGGCCGCACGCCGGTCTCGGTCGGCAACCCCGAAGAGGCGGTGGCGCTCGGAGCCGCGCTGCTCGCCGACGCGCTCGAGAAGAAGGCCGGGCTGCTGCTGATCGACGTGCTGCCGATGTCGATCGGCATCGGTCTGCCGGGCGGCAAGTTCCACCCCATCATCTTGCGCAACACGTCGCTGCCGACCACGCGCAAGTACCGCATGGTCACCACGCGCGAGAACCAGAAGTCGCTCGAGCTCTCGGTGTTCCAGGGTGAAGATCAGCGCGCCGGGAGCAACACCTGGCTGGGCACGTTCAAGGTGCCGAACCTGCCCGCGGGGCCGCGCGGCTCGGTCGCCGTCGAGCTGAGCTTCGAGCTCAGCAACGAATGTCTGCTCACCATCACCGCGCGCGAAGAGTCGACCGGCAACGAGATCGTCTCGCAGTTCGCCACGCGCGACACGCCGCAGAACGTGCGAGAGACCATTCGCGCGCTCGAAGAAGACACTGATCCCGAAGTCGACGTGTTCCAGCCTCGGGGCGTGCTGGGTTGGCTCAAGCGCCTGTTCAACTGAGCGCGGTCCGCACCTTCTCGAGCACCGCGTCGGGCGTGATGGGCTTGGGCAGGAAGAGGATGCCTTCGTCGAGCACGCCGTGATGCACGATGGTGTTCTCGGTGTAACCCGACATGTACAGCACGCGAATCGTGGGGCGCGCGGCGACGATCTTCTCGGCCAGCTGCTTGCCGGTCATCTCGGGCATCACGACGTCGGTGAACAGCAGCTCGATGTTCCCGCGGTGCGATTCAATGAGCGCCATCGCTTCCGAAGGGCGCGCGGCAACCAGCACCTGATAGCCCGCGCGGCGCAGAATCGACGCCACCAGGTTGCGCAGCATCGCCTCGTCTTCGACCAGCAACACCGTCTCGTTCCCGAGCGAGCGCTGCGAGATCGCCTTCGTCTGCGCGGCGAGCTGCGCTTCGTCGGTGCGCGGGAAGTAGATCTTGAACGTCGTGCCGCGACCCAGCTCGCTGTAGAGCCAGATCGAACCGCCGCTCTGCTTCACGATTCCGTACACCGTCGAGAGGCCGAGGCCGGTGCCCTCTCCGGGGCCCTTGGTGGTGAAGAACGGCTCGAAGATGCGCGCCTGAGTCGCCTTGTCCATGCCCACGCCGGTGTCGGTGACGGCGATCAACACGTGTGGCCCGGGTGCGGTCTCGAGGTGCGTCTGCGCGTACTGCTGATCGAGGTCGACGTTGTGGGTCTCGATGGTCAGCTTGCCGCCGCTGGGCATCGCGTCGCGCGCGTTGATCACCAGGTTCATCAGCACCTGCTCGAGCTGATTGGGGTCGGCCTTGATGCTCCCGAGGTTCGAGGCGAGCGAGAGCGTGAGGTGCACGTCTTCGCCGATCAGCCGGCGCAACATGGGCTCGGTCGAACGCAGCACGGCGTTGGGCTCGAGGATCTGCGGCGTGAGGATCTGCTTTCGGCTGAACGCGAGAATCTGCTTCGTCAGCTCGCGCGAGCGCTCACCGGCGCGCAGCACCTCGGTGAGATCGGCGCGCACCGGTGAATCAGCAGGCAGGTCGTCGAGCGCCAGGCTGGTGAAGCTCAAGATCACCGAGAGCATGTTGTTGAAGTCGTGCGCCACACCGCCCGCGAGCCGGCCGACCGCTTCCATCTTCTGTGATTGGCGCAGCTGCTCTTCGACCGACTTGGTGTCGGTGATGTCGGTCACCAGCGCCAGCGAACCGATGAACTCGCCCTGCGCGTTGCGCATGCTGCTCACCGAGATCGCCACGTCGATCACTACGCCGTCCTTGCGGCGCAGCTTGATCTCCAGACGCTCCGCCACGCCCGCTCGACGCCGCTGCTGCCGGCGATCGCTCTCTCCGCGGTCATCTTGCAGCACGAAGGACAACGCGCTCTGACCGATCAGATCCTTCGGCTCGGCCTTCAAGATCTCGCACATGCGCGGGTTGGCGAAGGTCGTCTTGCGCGTCGCGTCCGTCACCCAGATGCCTTCGTGCGCGGTGTCGACGATCTGCCGCAATTGCTGCTCGCTCGCACTGAGCGTGTCGAACAAACGCGCGTTGGAGATCGCCAGCGCGGCGTGATCAGCCAGGGTCTGCGCGGTGCGGAAGTCGTCGTCGTCGAGGGCTTCGGCGTTCTGACCATGGCGCACCAGCGACATCAGCCCCAGCGTGGTGCCGCGCACGCGCATCGCCACCACCATCTGGCTGCGAGGCGCGAGCGTCATCGCCAATGCCTGGTCGGCCGGATCAGCGAAGCGCCGCGCGAGGAACGCGGCGTCGATTTCCCGCGTGTAGCTGGGCTCGCCGGTGCGGAAGACGTTCGTCGTCACGTGCGGGCTGGTGAGTTCGATGGGCTTGCTCAGCAGCCGCGCGAAGAGCGCCTTCGCTTCGGGGTTCTCGTCGTGCAGCGCGATCGTCTCGAGCCACTTCCCGTCGGCGGTGGGGAGCCCGATCGCGCAGAAGCCGCCGACCGACTTCGCCATGGTGCGCACCACCGTGTCGAGCAAGGCGGGATAGTCGGTGGTGTGTTCTGCGAATGATCTCGTCGCCTCGGCGACCGCGAGCGCCTGATCCCTCAGCCTCGTCTCCCCGTCCTGGCTCACAGAGACAAAGCTAACCGGTCCATCGGGCGATAGGCTGGTGTCTCTTTTGACCGGGGGGCACGACATGGCCGTGAAGTCCGTCGACGTGAAGGCGCCGCAGATTTCTTCAATGCGCGTGGAGAGCGCGAAGCTCGAGAAGGTCGCGTCGGTGAAGCAGGAGGCCGTGTCGAAGCCGGCGCCCGATTCGGGGTTCGGCGAGCTGAAGAAGAAGCTCGTGAACACCACCGGCGCGCGCCACAAGCCGGTCGCCGGTTTCAAGGGCAACCCCGAGCTCGCAGGCTTCGCGTCGAGTCAGCTCCGCGTCGCGCAGGCGGGCCCTGTGAGTGGTGGCACCGTGAAGGGCTTCGCCCCGAAGATCGACGCTGACGTCGGCACGCTGATCACCGCGCTGGGCACGTCGAGCAACAAGAAGAACAACGCCGACTTCGCCGCACTCGGGACGGCGATGAAAGAGGGCCGTTGGGGCGACGCCGCCAAGCTCGCGAAGACCGCGTTCGATCAAGCGAACGAGGAGTACATCGACGAAAACGTACCGGCGAGCACCAACAAGCAGACCCTCAAGGAAGACATCACCAGTCAGCTCAACTTCCTCGCGAAGATGGAAGCAGCTCAGGTGAAGGGCGACCTGCCGCCCACCAAGGAGCAGCTCGTGAAGTACTTCGAGACGCTCAAAGGCAACCCAAAGGAAGCGCGCGCCGCGTTCGATCAGTTCGCCAAGGCCTTCAACGTGCACGTCGCGCAGGAGCGCCAGGACCCGAGCGCCGACGTGCGCTACGGCGGCACCGAAAAGAACCCGCTGCCCCCGACGAAGTGGGACGACGTCGCGTCGCGAAAGCCCGGCGGCACGACGGAATACGTCGGCAAGCGCATCAACGACTGCGAAGGCTACGCGTACATGGCGCAGGAACTGCTCGGCGCCGCGGGCTTCCAGCTGTCACATCACCTCACGGCCAACGGCGGCCCCGCGGGAGCACACGCGATGGCGGTGTTCACGCACCCCGACGATCCCGCCGGTACGGTGACCATCACCAGCAACGACGGCGTGTTCAGCGGCAAGAAGGAGAAGGACGTCGCGGACAAGGCGTTCAAGTACGCCGGCGGCACCATCACCAAAGACAACGCGTACTACCAGGGCGCGACGATGAAGGACTCGCAGAAGAATGCGGGCGCGAAGTCGAACCCGATCTAGCTCGCAGCGGCCGCGGCTCGTGCGCGCGACGCCTGCTTCTCACGCTCGCCGAGCGCGGCCTGCAGGTATTTGCCCGACAGCTTGCGACCGATGAGTTCCTGCGCGAGCGCTCCGGCCTCGACGAGCTTGTCGAGATCGATGCCCGTCTCGATGCCCATGCCGTGCAGCATGTAGACGAGATCTTCGGTGGCGAGGTTGCCGGCCGCTCCGGGAGCGTAAGGGCAACCGCCGAGGCCACCGATGCTCGAGTCGAAGGTCGTCACGCCCATCGACAGACCGACCAGCGCATTGGCGAGCGCCGTGCCGCGCGTGTCGTGCAGGTGCAACGCGATCTGCTCGAGCGGCACGAGCTTGCTGACCGCGGTGACGATCTCCTCGGTCTGCGTCGGAGTGCCGACTCCGATCGTGTCGCCCAGCGACAGTTGGTACAGCCCGAGATCGGACAACTGCTTCACGACCTCGACGACCTTCGCGACCGGCGTGAGGCCTTCGTAGGGACAGCCCCAGACCGTCGACAAGTAGCACCGCACGCGCATGCCGGCGGCGCGCGCGGCCGACGAGACTTCTTTCGCGGTGCTGATCGCCTCGGCGACCGACTTGTTGATGTTCTTCTTGCTGTGGCTCTCGGTGACGCTCAAGAACACGGCGGCTTCTTTGAGCCCCGCTTCCTTCGCGCGCTCGAAGCCCTTCAGGTTCGGCACCAGCGCGGTGAACGAGGCGGGCGCATTCTTCGGCAACAGCCCCAGCAGTCGCTCGGCGTCGGCGAGCTGCGGAATCCACCGCGGAGACACGAAGCTGGTGGCCTCGATGCGTTTTTCGCCGGCGGCCAGCAGCGCCTCGATCAACCGCGCCTTGTCGGGAGTGGCCAGCGTGCGCAGCTCGTTCTGCAGGCCGTCGCGCGGGCCCACTTCGTAGACGTCGACGCGTTTGGGAAAAGTGCCGATCTTCACTTCAGGCTCCACGTCTTTCGGCGCCGATGATCACGTCCATCGAGCTGTCGTCCACCGGCGCACCGTCCAACCCGCCCATGCTCCACGCCAACTGATACCCCGCGGCGTCCAACAGGCGCCGCCACTCGTCGACCTCATAGTAACGAATGAAAAAATCCGCCTCCATGACGCGACCGTCGTCGCAGGTCAGCTCGCGGTGGATCTGGTCGCGCTTCTTCACGAAATCGAACTCGGCCCATTCGCGCAGGTGATCGCCCTGACCGATCGGCCCGTCGTAGCTGGCCAGCGGCTGCGCTCGCGAACGGGAGATGTTGGTGCCTTGAATGACCAGGCGCCCTCCGGGACGCGTGCAACGCGCGGTCTCGGCGAGAATCAGCGGGAGCTGATCGTCTTCGAACGTGCCGATCGAGTTGTACCAACACCACACGCCATCGAACGCTCCGGCACGAAACGGCAGCCGCCGCAGATCGGCGCGAGACACCGGCGCGTGGCGAACTGCTTCGACGAGCGAGAGGGGATCGCGGTCGACTCCGAAGCCGCGCACGTGCGCGAGGTGCCGGCCGTGCCCGCAGCCGAGATCGAGCAGACGCTGACCCGGCAGCTGTGCCTGCAGGAACTTCGCTTCGGCGGCGGTGGTGTCGGCAGAGAGGAACGGCCGCGTCGAGCGCAGGTAGAGCTCTCCGAAGAACGGCTCGGTCATGAGAGCGTGTCTTCGGGCACACCCTCGTCGAGCTCGACCCGCGAGCGATCGAGATCGAGCGCGCCGTCGGCGTTCCACGTGAGCTTCACGCCGTGCGGCAGCGCGAGGTAGCGCACCAGATCAGGAGCACGCCTCGCGAGATCAGCGAGCGACATCACTCCGTTTTCTCCGGAGTCGCCTTCCACCGTGCTGCGGAAACGCCAACCACTGTCGCGCGACGACTGCGACTCTTCGCGGGTGGCGACGAGCTCTTTCAGCTCGGTGACGAAGCCCTTCACCTGCGCGGTGCTGGTGGCGTGCGGCGAATCACCGGTGAGGTCGAGTTCTTCGAGCAACATGCGCTGCTCCATCGAGCGGCGCAGCACCACGGTGAGATCTTCGTACTGATCGTGACGCGTCGGCGGCGAGGCCTTCACCTCGAGCACACCCACGCCTTCGAAGAGATTGGCCGGAATCAGCCGCTGCACGAGCGGTGGGTGCCAGCCACGGAACGGGCCACCCGCTTCGCCTTCGGCGGCGAAGAACGAGATGCGATCGAAGCCGAATGACATGGCCTGACTCGCCTCGATGCGACGGCCGTGATCGAGCAGCCAGTCGGCGAGGTGGCCGCACATCAACGCGGCCTCTTCCATCAGCGTCGGGTCGCCGAACTCGAAGGTGATCTCGCGCTGCCCCAGCTTGCTGAAGCCGACGGTCTCGGCGCGCATGCCGTGCTGGCCCATGTCGGTGAAGCCGACCGAGAAGAGATCTTCAGCGAGCATCAGCTCGGGCAACGCTTCAGCCGCGGCCTCGAGTGGAAACGGCCACAGCCGCAGCACGTCGAGCGCGAAGCCGTGAACACCGTGCGTCGCGGCGAGCACCGCGGTGCGAACCTGCGTGAAGAAATGCTCGGCGCGCCCTTTGAGCGGACGACGGAAGCCGAGCAGAAAACCGCGCTTGGGCGTGAAGCGTTGGAAGAGCGGGAGATGAGGGCCGAACAATTCGTCCTGCGGCCCGGGCAACAACATGTTGGCGCCCATCTCGCCGAGAAAGACGTCCGTGCCCGCGGGCGCGGTGAAGCCTTCGTGGAGGCCGGCGCCGTCGGTGTAGATCGCGAAGAAACTGCTCAGGTTGGGCAAGGCAGTGGGACTGTAATGCCTGATCAGGACGCGCCCAAATCCTGAAACTCATTCCGGCGCGAGATCGACACCGAAGCGTTTCAGCAGGTGATCTGCCGCCGAGCGCGGAGTTCGCTTTCCACTCAACACCTCTTGCTCGAACTGTTTCAGCTCGCTCGCGATCGCGGGGTGGTTGCGGAACGCGGAGTCGAGCCGCTCGGAGATCATCGACCACATCCACGCGAGGTTCTGCGCCGCGCGCAGCTGGGTGAAGGCTCCTGATTTTTCGAGCGCGGCTCGGTGCTCTTCGATCATCGCCCAGAGTTCGTCGACGCCATTGCCGCTCTTGCCGCTCACCGCGACCGCGCGCGCGGTCCATTCTTCGCGACGCGCAGGCAGGTAGCGCAGCGCAGCCTTGAGATCGCCCAGGGCCACGCGCGCGCGATCGGCGCCGTCACCGTCGGCTTTGTTCACCGCGATCACGTCAGCGAGCTCGAGGATGCCCTTCTTGATGCCCTGCAGCTCGTCGCCCGAGCCGGGGAGCATGAGCACCACGAAGCAGTCGACCATCTGCGCGACGGTGGTCTCGCCCTGCCCCACGCCGACGGTCTCGATCAGCACCACGTCGAAGCCGGCGGCCTCGCACAGCAACATCGTCTCGCGGGTGCGGCGCGCAACTCCGCCGGGAGTGAGGCCGCTGGGCGAAGGTCTGATGAACGCCTTGGCGTCGACCGAGAGCCGCGCCATGCGCGTCTTGTCTCCGAGGATCGAGCCACCGCTGACGCTGCTGGTGGGGTCGACGGCGAGCACCGCGACCGATTTTCCGGCGCTGGTCAGACGTGTGCCGAGCTCGTCGATGAAGGTGCTCTTGCCGACGCCCGGCACGCCCGTGATTCCAACGCGGCGTGCGTGACCAGTGAGCGGAGCGACGCGCGTGAGCAGTTCCTGCGCGAGCGCGGAGTCGTGCGGTTCGACGCTCTCGATCAACGTGATCGCCTGCGCGAGCACAATTCGATCTTTCGATCGAATTCCAGCTTCAAACGCCTCGAGCGTGAGCCGCCGCTTCACAGCAAGCCCCTGAGGGTCAACCAGCTCACTGAGCCTCGAGCCGATCCATCAACGAGTTCGCAGCCTCGGCAATCACCGTCCCGGGGCCGAAGATCTCCACAGCGCCGGCATTCTTCAAAGCTGGGTAGTCATCAGGAGGAACCACGCCTCCCACCACAATCAAGATGTCCTTCCGGCCGCGTTTCTCGAGCGCATCGCGCAGCGCAGGAACCAGCGTCAGATGCCCTGCGGCCAAAGACGAAGCGCCAACCACGTGCACGTCGTTCTCGACCGCCGCCTGCGCCGTCTCTTCCGGAGTCTGGAACAGCGGCCCGATGTCGACATCGAAACCGAGATCAGCGAACGCCGACGCGATCACCTTCTGGCCGCGGTCGTGACCGTCCTGGCCCATCTTGGCGATCAGAATTCTCGGCCGGCGACCTTCGCGCGCGAGGAACTTCTTGGTGCGTTCCCGCATCTTCGAGATGGCGTCTGAATTCTCGCCCACCTCGTGACTGTACACGCCGCTGATGGCGCGAATCTCGGCCTGATGCCGGCCCCACGCCTTCTCGAGCGCGAGGGAGATCTCTCCGACGGTGGCCTTCGCGCGCGCGGCGTCGATGGCGAGCTCGAGCAGATTCCCGCTTCCGCCCTTCGCGCACGTGGTGAGCGCCTCGACCTTCGCGTCGACGCTCTTCTGATCGCGTGAGGCCTTCAGCTGCGCGAGCCGCTCGATCTGCTTCTTGCGCACCGCCGCGTTGTCGACCTTCAACACCGGAATCTTCTCTTCAGTGGTCGGCTTGTACTTGTTCACGCCGACGATCACCTGGCGCCCCGAGTCGATGCGCGCCTGCGTTCTCGCCGCGGCTTCTTCGATGCGGAGCTTCGGAACGCCGGCCTCGATGGCCTTCACCATGCCGCCGAGTTTTTCGATCTCGTCGATGTGGGCCTGCGCGCGCGCCGCGAGCTCGTGCGTGAGCCGCTCGACGTAGAAGCTGCCACCCCAGGGATCGACGGGGCGCTGAATGCCCGCCTCGAGCTGCAGCTGAAGCTGCGTGTTGCGAGCGATGCGTGCCGAGAAATCGGTCGGCAGCGCGAGCGCTTCGTCGAGCGAGTTGGTGTGCAGGCTCTGCGTGTGGCCCTGCGTCGCCGCCATCGCCTCGATGCACGTGCGCACCACGTTGTTGTGCACGTCCTGCGCGGTGAGCGACCAGCCGCTCGTCTGGCAGTGCGTGCGCAGCGCGAGCGACTTCGAGTTCTTCGGGTTGAACTTCGACATCAGGCGCGACCACAGCAGGCGAGCCGCGCGCAGCTTCGCGACCTCCATGAAGTAGTTCATGCCGATGGCGAAGAAGAACGACAGGCGCGGAGCGAAGTCGTCGACGTTCAAGCCCGCCGCGATGCCGGTGCGCACGTACTCGAGGCCGTCAGCGAGCGTGTAGCCGAGCTCCAGGTCGGCCGTCGCTCCGGCTTCCTGCATGTGGTACCCGCTGATGGAGATCGAGTTGAACTTCGGCATGCGTCGCGAGGTGAACGCGAAGATGTCGGCGATGATCTTCATCGAGGGCGTGGGCGGGTAGATGTACGTGTTCCGCACCATGAACTCTTTGAGGATGTCGTTCTGGATCGTGCCGGCGAGTTTTTCCGGAGCGACGCCCTGCTCTTCCGCCGCGACGACGTAGAGCGCGAGGATCGGCAACACCGCGCCGTTCATCGTCATCGACACGCTCATCTTGTCGAGCGGGATGCCGTCGAACAGCAGGCGCATGTCGAGGATCGAGTCGATCGCCACTCCGGCCATGCCGACGTCGCCGGCCACGCGCGGGTGATCGGAGTCGTAGCCACGGTGCGTCGCGAGATCGAAAGCGATGGAAAGGCCCATCTGCCCCGCTGCAAGGTTGCGCCGGTAGAACGCGTTGCTGTCTTCGGCCGTCGAGAAGCCCGCGTACTGCCGAATCGTCCACGGCTGCTTCACGTACATCGTCGGGTACGGCCCGCGAACGAATGGAGCGACGCCCGGCAGCCCGCCGAGGTGCGTGACGCCTTCGAGATCTTTCGCGCTGTACGTCGAGCGATGCGGAATTCCCTCGGGCGTGTCCCAGGTCTCGGTGCGCGGGCCGTTCGTGTTCGCGTTCGGCAACGACGGCGCGGCGTCGTAATCGAGCTCAGCCCAGTTCATGACAGGCCCTCCGCGAGCACGTTGAGGGTGTCGATCACGTCGGCGCCGAAGAAGATGTAGCCGTCGATGCCCGGGATGCTCGAGGGCTTGCCGGCGATCAGCACGGTGCCGAAGCCAGCGGCCTTGAGTTGTTTCGAAGCGCTCTCGGCCGACGCCGCATACGCCTCGTCCGTCCCACAAAGACAAGCCACGCCCTCTCCCGCGAGGGAGAGATTCGGGGTGAGTGGCAACTCACTGCTGCTGAACCCGCCGGCGGCAAAGAAGTTCGAAGCAAACCCAACGCGAGCCCGAGACTCCGCAAAGCTCCCCAGCGTCACGAGGGTCACCCGCCCCTTCTTCTCTTCGACGCGAAGTCTGAGAGCCTCGAACGATTCCGAATCGCGATGCCCCGGGCCGTCGAACGAATGCGCAGCACGAGGCAACTCTTCGGTCGTGTTCGCAAATTCCGAAACACCGAGCACCGGAAGCTTTCGAGACGAAACCGATCGCAGCCGCGCGTCCCACGCCTTCGCGATGCGTGCTTTCACTTCGGGCAACGCCTGAGCGAAACCGCCGGCCTTCTCGATCGCCTGAAACCGCTTCCACGCTTCGCGCGCGAGCTGATCGGTGAACGTCTCGAGGAAATACGAACCTGCGGCCGGGTCGTGAACGCGACCGAGCGACGATTCCTGCTCGAGGATCAGCTGCGTGTTGCGCGCGATGCGTTGCGCGAGTTCGGAAGGGTTTCCGAGTTCCGAATCGAACGCGCTGGGCGTGATCTCGTCAGCTCCGCCGAGAATTGCGGCGAACACCTGTGTCGTGCAGCGCAGCATGTTCACCCACGGGTCTCGCTGGGTCATCGTGCGCTTGCTGCAGATCGCGGTGATGTGGACTCGGACTCCGAGCTTGCTGAACAGCAGGCGCGCTGCTCGGAGTTTGCAGAGTTCTGGGAAGGTGTCTCGGCCTACCGAGATGTGCAGATTCAGCTTCTTTTCTGAGAGACGAGTGACTGCTTGTGCCATCAGCAATGCCAGCTCGTCTGCGGCGTCGGCTCCGTCTTCGTGGAATGGCAGCGCGGTGATCGGTTCACCCTCACCCCGACCCTCTCCCTCGCGGGAGAGGGGGGACGTTGCCTTTGACTCCACGTACAGCGGCTCGATCGACAGGCCTTCCGGCGTCTTCGCGACGAGCTTCTCGAAGTTCTCGATGCCCGCGCGCCACTCACTGAATGACGTCATTTACATGTTCCTGCGGTACTGACCGCCGACTGCGTACAGCGCCGAAGAGAGCTGACCCAGCGTGCAGACCTTGCACGCCTCCATCAACGCGGCGAACACGTTCCCGCCGTCGAGCGCCGCGCGCTGCACGGCCTTCAACGCCTCGGGCCCGCTCACCGCGTTGCGCTTCCAGAACGCGTCGCGCGAGGTGATCGCGTAGTCCTTCTCTTCCTTCGTGGCGCGAATCACCTCGGGCGGAGTGACCGTCGGCGACCCCTTCGGATCGAGGAACGTGTTCACACCGATCAACGGCAGCTTCCCGTCGTGCTTGAGCGTCTCGTAATAGAGCGACTCTTCCTGAATCTTCGAGCGCTGGTACATGCGCTCCATCGCGCCGAGCACGCCGCCGCGCTCGCTGATCGCGCGGAACTCGTTGAGCACCGCCTGCTCGACGAGATCGGTCAGCTCCTCGACGATGAACGAACCCTGAATCGGGTTCTCGTTCTTCATCAGACCGAACTCCTTGTTGATCACGAGCTGAATGGCGAGCGCGCGCCGCACGCTCTCCTCGGTCGGAGTGGTGATCGCCTCGTCGTACGCGTTGGTGTGCAGCGAGTTGCAGTTGTCCTGCAGCGCGAGCAGCGCCTGCAGCGTGGTGCGGATGTCGTTGAACGCGATCTCCTGCGCGTGCAGCGAACGGCCAGAAGTTTGAATGTGGTACTTCAACTTCTGCGAGCGATCGTTGCCGCCGTACTTGTCGCGAATCGCGCGCGCCCAGATGCGCCGCGCCACGCGCCCGAGCACCGTGTACTCAGGGTCCATTCCGTTCGAGAAGAAGAACGAAAGGTTCGGCGCGAAGTCGTCGATGTGCATGCCGCGCGACAGGTAGTACTCGACGAAGGTGAAGCCGTTCGCGAGCGTGAACGCGAGCTGGCTGACCGGGTTCGCCCCTGCTTCCGCGATGTGGTACCCGCTGATCGACACCGAGTAGAAGTTGCGAACTTTGGCGTCGATGAAGTGCTGCTGGATGTCGCCCATCATCCGCAGCGCGAATTCGGTCGAGAAGATGCAGGTGTTCTGCGCCTGGTCCTCTTTCAAGATGTCGGCCTGCACCGTTCCGCGAACCTGATTGAGCGTCGACGCGCGGATTCTTTCGTACACCTCGCGAGGCAACACCTCGTCGCCGGACACGCCGAGCAGCATCAGCCCGAGCCCGTCGTTCCCCTCGGGCAACGCGCCCTGGTACGTCGGCCGCGGCACGCCCTTCTTCGCGAAGATCTCGGCGATCTTCTTCTCGACCTCGGCGGTCTTGCCGTTCGCCTTGATCCACTTCTCGCACTGCTGATCGATCGCCGCGTTCAAATAGAAGCCCAGCACCATCGGCGCCGGTCCATTGATCGTCATCGACACCGAGGTCGACGCGTCGGCGAGATCGAAGCCCGAGTAGAGCTTCTTCGCGTCGTCGACGTTGGCGATCGACACGCCCGAGTTGCCGACCTTCCCGTAGATGTCGGGCCGGTGATCGGGGTCTTCCCCGTAGAGCGTGACCGAGTCGAACGCCGTCGAGAGCCGCTTCGCCGGCAGGCCGCGTGAGACGTAGTGGAAGCGCTTGTTGGTGCGCTCCGGGCCACCCTCGCCGGCGAACATGCGCGCGGGATCTTCGCCTTCGCGCTTCAAAGGAAACACGCCGGCCGTGAACGGAAACTGCCCCGGAGGCGACTCGCGCAACAACCACGTGAGCAGGTCGCCCCAGTCTTCGTATTTCGGGAGCGAGATCTTCGGGATCTTGAGGTGCGAGAGCGACTCGCTGGTGAGGTCGAGTTCGATCACGCGATCGCGCACCTGGAACTGGTACTTCGCCGCGGCGTAGCGCTTCTTCGTCGCCGGCCACTCTTCGAGCAGCTTCTTGCACTCGGGGTGCAGGCGGCCTTCGAGCTCGGTGAACAGCGCCGCGAGCTCGCTCAAGAACGCCGGTTCGCCTTCGACCTTCTCGGTCACGCGCACCACGTCTTCGCGCGAGCGCGGCTCGACGATCTCGAGGCGCTTCTTGCCGACGTTGGCGCGCAGCGCCTCGATGGTGCCGCTTAGCTGGTACATGCGCCGCGCGATCGCCGACTGCTGCTTCACGAAGACTTCTGACGCGTCGCAGGTCTCGACGATCTCCGCGAGGTAGCGCGTTCGCTCGGGCGGAATGACGAACTTCTGGCGCGACATACCTTCCGAGAGCTCGAACGACGACTTCAGCGGCGCGCCCGTCTTGCGCACCACCGCGTCCATCACCGAGCGATACAGCCGGTTCATGCCCGGGTCGTTGAACTGCGAGGCGATGGTGCCGAAGATCGGAGTCTCTTCGTCGCCCAGCTGGAACGCGTTGTGGTTGCGCTTCCACTGCTTGCGCACGTCGCGCAGCGCGTCGAGTGAGCCGCGCTTGTCGAACTTGTTGATGGCGATGATGTCGGCGAAGTCGAGCATGTCGATCTTCTCCAACTGGGTCGCCGCGCCGTACTCGGCGGTCATGATGTAGAGCGAAACGTCGGCGTGCTCGGTGATCTCGGTGTCGCTCTGACCGATGCCGCTGGTCTCGACGATGATCAGATCGAAGAGCGCCGCGCGGCAGATCTCGATCGACTCCTTCACGTACTTGCTGAGCGCGAGGTTGCTCTGCCGCGTGGCGAGCGAGCGCATGTACACGCGCGCGTCGTCGATGGCGTTCATGCGAATGCGATCGCCGAGCAACGCTCCGCCGGTCTTGCGCTTGCTCGGGTCGACCGAGATCACCGCCAGCGTCTTGTCTTTGAAGTCGGCGAGGAAGCGGCGAACGAACTCGTCGACCAGCGACGACTTACCTGCTCCGCCCGTGCCCGTGATGCCCAGCACCGGCACCTTGGTCTTCGTGAGCGCCGCGAGCGCGCTGCGCAACGAATCACCGGTCTCGGGGAAGTTCTCGGCCACCGTGATCAGCGAGCCGATCGTCTGATGACCACGCTTCTGCAGCGCGCCGAGCGCTTCTTTGAATTCCGCCGGGCGCTTCTCGAAGTCACAGAGCCGAATGACGTCGTCGATCATGCCCTGCAGGCCCATCGCGCGGCCGTCATCGGGCGAATAGATGCGCGTGACGCCGTACTTGTGCAGCTCGTCGATCTCGGTCGGCAAGATCGTCCCGCCACCGCCGCCGAACACCTTGATGTTGGCGTTCGCTTTGCGCAGCAGATCGATCATGTACTTGAAGTACTCGACGTGGCCGCCCTGGTAGCTGGTGATGGCGATGCCCTGCACGTCTTCCTGAATCGCGCAGTTCACGATCTCCGCGACCGAGCGGTTGTGGCCGAGATGAATCACCTCGGCTCCGCTGGCCTGCATGATGCGGCGCATGACGTGGATCGCTGCGTCGTGACCGTCGAACAACGAAGCGGCAGTCACGATCCGAACGTGATGTTTCGGCTTGTACGGGGGCTCTCGAGTCGGGGCGAGCACGCCGTTTCACCTACTACCGCTGCGCGCGAAGTTGAACTCTCTCAGCGGGCGAGCTGACGCAGTCGGGCAGCCGCCGCTTCCAGCACAGGAGCGGTCTTGCAGAACGCAAATCGAGCGAGCCCGCGAACGTCACCCGCGTGTTCCGGTGAATAGAAGACCGAGGGTGGAATCGACGCCACGCCGTGCTCGAGGAGCAACCGTTTGCAGAACGCGACGTCGTCTTCTTCCGCGCGGCGATGGCGATCGGTGCGCGCCATGAGGAAGTACGTGCCGGCGCAGGGCAACACGTCGAAGCCCGCGTCGATCAGCACGGCCGACAGGAAGTCGCGCTTCTTCGCGTAGCTGGCAACGAAGTCAGCGAAGTACGAATCGGGGAGCTCGAGCGCCTTGCCGATCGCCACCTGAAACGGAGACGCCGAGCAGAACGTGATCCACTGATGCGCCTTCTGCACCGCGTTCACCAGCTCGCGGCGGCCGAGGTGCCAGCCGATCTTCCACCCGGTGAACGAGAACGACTTGCCGCCGCTGCTCACGCTCAACGTGAACTCGTCGAAGCCGGGCAGCGTGGCGGCCCGCAGGTGTTTTGCGCCGTCGAATACCAGGTGCTCGTAGACCTCGTCTGAGAGCAACACCGCGCCGTGCTTCTTCGCGAGCTCGCCGATGCGAGTGAGTTCTTCGCGCGTGAAGATCTTCCCCGTCGGGTTGTGCGGCGTGTTGACGATCACCAACTTCGTGCGCGCGCTGAAGGCCGCGGCGAGCTCGGCGTCGTCGAACCACCAGGTGGCGTGCTTCGAGTCGGGCACGCGCAGGCGCACGAACTTCGGCACGGCCTGCGCCATCTGCGCGCTCGCGAGATACGAGTCGTAGAACGGCTCGAAGAGCACCACTTCGTCGCCAGGCACGGTGAAGGCCTGCACCGCCGCGAAGATCGCCTCGGTCGCGCCGCAGGTGATGCCGACCTGCGTAAGGGGATCGATGGTCTGGCCGTAGAACCGCTTCGCGTGCGCCGCGATGGCCGTGCGCAGCGCCGGGTTCCCCTGCCCGACCGCGTACTGATTCACGCCGCTGCCGATCGCCTCGACGGCTGCACGCGCGATCTCCGGAGGTCCGTCGAAGTCGGGGAAGCCCTGCCCGAGATTCACCGCTCCGTGCTGCACCGCGAGGCGCGACATCTCGCTGAACACCGAGGTGCCGAAACCCGAGACGCGCGCGCTCTCCAACTGGTTCATGGGGCGCGCACCCTACTTCCGTTGACCCGTTCCGCCGTGTCCGTTATAACGGACATTCATCCGCCGACGGCCGGGCGGCGGTCTTCTCCAGAGGTGATTGATGGCTGTCATCGACGAATTGGTCGCGGCGAACTCCAGTTACGCACGCGGTTTTCAGCACGGAGCCCTGCCCTTGCCGCCCGCACGCAAAGTCGCCCTCGTGGTCTGCATGGATGCGCGCATCGACCCCGCGAAGGCGCTGGGGCTCAAGGAAGGTGACGCGCACGTCATCCGCAATGCTGGAGGCCGCTTCGCCGACGCGCTCCGCTCGCTGGCGATCAGCCAGACGCTGCTCGGCACCGAAGAGGTCGCGTTCGTGCACCACACCGACTGCGGCATGTTGACGTTCACTGATGCGACGATCCGCGAGCAACTGAAGAGTCAGCGGAAGGTCGATGCTGATCATGTCGCGTTCCTGCCGTTCGCGGATCTCGACGAGAGTGTGAGGGCTGATCTGCGCGCGTACCGGGCCTCGTCGCTCGTGCGGCAGGACATTCCGGTTCGTGGGTTCGTTTATGACGTCACCAGTGGTGCCGTGCGCGAAGTGAAGTGATTCGTTTCACCCTCACCCCGACCCTCTCCCTCGCGGGAGAGGGAGTTCCTGCTTGAACGCGGGGGCGAAACGCGACACTTGTCAGTGGTGTCAGTTCCCGAAGTCAGCGGCCGAGCGTTTCTCGGATTGATCAATCAAGTCCGCGAAGCGCACGGCCCTGGCGCTCTGGTCGAAATCAAACCGCTGTTGCCTCGGGCGACCGCGGCGGTGTTCGACACGCGCATCATTCACGGCCACTGGTATTCGTACGAAGGCTACGTCGGCTTCTTGCGCACTCTGGTCACGAGGTACGGCGGCGGGAAGATCGAATACTGCCGCGAGCTCGGTCGCGGCTCCGGCGTGCGCGACATCAACACCGTCTTCAAGATCTACCTGGCCATCGCGAGCACCGAGCGGCTCATTCGCGGCTGCACGAAGGTGTGGGCGAGCTACTACCGCGAGGCCGGCACGATGGAAGCGATTCGCTGGGCTCCGGAAGACACGCTGCTGCGCATCGACGGTTTCCCGAAGATGGCGCCCGAGCACTGCCTGCTCATGGAAGGGTGGATGGTCGCCACCATGAATGCGCTCGGCTGCGACGTGCTCGAGCCGCGAGAAGCTGCGTGCACCTCTCGCGGTGGAGCGGCGCACGAGTTCACCTGCAAGTGGAAGAAGCGCTGAGCTGAGCCGGCCCCTCACCCCGACCCTCTCCCCGCTTCGCAAGGAGAGGGAGAAAGTCAGGGCAGGAGCGCGTTGACGCGGACCCACGGCGCGAGGTTCACGTTGCCGTCGCCACTCCAGAACTCGAGGTAGTCGGCGTCGCCGTCGAGGTTGCTCGAGTTGCCGAGCCGCGCCTGGAACTGCAGCCGGTTCTGCCGCATCACGCGATCGTTCCACGCGGTCAGCAGCTCGGGGCGAACGTCGCGGTGGTACGTGCGGCTCACGCCCAGCACGGTGAGGGCCATGGGGATCGCGATGCCGCTCGCCGTGTTGTACGCGTTCACGTCGAGCGTGGGCCCGTAGTTGGCGCCGACGGTGAAGAGACACATCTGGGCCGAGCCTCCGCAGATCGCGGTGTCGATCGTGCCGACGGTGTTCGAGACCGCCATCTCGAGCTCGGCGCTGATCACGTCACTCGCGCGCTGCACCGGGAGCATCGCGAGATCGAAGCTGAGCCAGCCGCTGATCTGCCGGTTGTTGGCGTTGTCTCCGACGAGGATCGACGGGTTGGTGGTCAGCGCCATCGCTCCGCCGTTGTCGATGCGGAAGTCGATCAGGTAGCCGTCGCTCGCAGCGACGCTGGTGAGGAAGATCTCGCGCTGACGCAGCGTGGTGAAGGACGTGCTGGTCGTCGTCAGTGCGTTGCCGGCGACGTCGGTCGCGCCGGTGAATGTGAAGGTGAAGGTCTGCGCCATGGCGTCGTTGCCGTAGGCGAGCGGTGCCTGCGGAGTGATCGTCAGATCGGTGTGAGCCGCGTTCCACGAGAACGTCACCATGCCGAGGTTCGACGAGAAGCCCTGCTCGACCGCGGTGGTGTTCATCGCCTCGCTGAAGCGCACCACGACCGTGGAGTCGTTGCGCACGCCCGTCGCGCCCATCGCGGGAACCGTCGAGACGATCGTCGGCGCGACGCCGTCCGTCACGTCGATGTGCAGCAGCGCCTGCTCGTGCAGCGAACCACTGGTGGCGTCGACGAAGACGTCCACTCCGCCGAGCGGCTGCATCGCCGAAGCGGTGATCATCAGCTGCCCGCTGGAGTTCGACATCGTCAGCGGCGCGGCGGTCAGGCTCGAAGGAGTGCTCGAGGCCAGCGCGATGGTGACGTCGCCGGTGAAGTTGGTGCGATTCAGGTTCACCAGCACTGCGCGAGAGGCGCCTTGCGCGAGCGTGATCATCGTCGGCGTGAGCGCGACGGTGAAGGAGCCCGTCGTGCCACCACCGCCGCCCATCAATCCTCCGCCGGTCGCTCCGCCACCGCCCGTCGATCCACCACCAGTCGATCCACCACCGCCCGTAGGATCTCCACCGCCGGTCGCTCCACCGCCGCCCGTGGGATCTCCGCCGCCGGTCGCTCCACCGCCCGTCTGACCACCGCCACCACCGCCTCCCATCGGACGCCCTGCATCGGGGCGAGTCGTGGTGCCGCCGCCTCCACCGGCGTCGGACGAATCAGGATTGACGCCGCCACACCCGACCAGAGTGACGGTGAGCAGCAATGAAAGGAGCGACGCGCGCATGTGAAGAACCTCGTGAAGAGTGATCGGCCTGCGGCTCGCCTTGAGCAGCGCGCGTGCCAGCACTGACCTTCGTGATTCCGCGTGCGCGAACCGCAGAGTGTGAACTGTCAGTTCACTCCGCGGCGTGATCGTGAACTGCTGGTTCTCTGCTGCTGCGGCCCCTCACCCCGGCCCTCTCCCCGCTTCGCAAGGAGAGGGAGATCAGGAAACCGAGAGGGCGATCAACGCGAGCGCGATGGCGATCAAGATCAACCCGATGCCGACCCACAGCGCACCGAGCTGGCGCTGTTGCGGCTGCGGAGGCTTCACCACCAAACGCGTCGCTGGAGCCGGCGTCTTTCCGAGCGCAGCGGCGGCGAGCACGGGGTTGCTGCCGGTGACCGCTCCGAGATCTTCGATGGGCTGCGAGCCTTCCTTCACGTTCACCACCAGCTCACGCAGGTGATGAATGATGCGATCGCGCCCTTGATACGGAGCGAGCGCCGCCGTCACGCGCTGCAATCGATCGGGATCGGTCGTGAGATCGAACGCCACGTTCGCCGCTCCGCGCGTGCTGCCTTCTTCCTTCGCGCGCCCCGTCGCGAAACCGCGCCCGCGCTCCCACACCAGCACGTCATCGAAGAGCGAGAACTCGTGCCGGGCGACGCGACCTGAGACGTCGATCTCCGACACCAGCTCGGCGTGCCGCGCGCCGCGATGCCACACCTTCTTCAAGCCCGACGCGTCGGCCGGAGACTCGACCGCGCGAATGCGGAACATGGAATCGACCGCGGCGCGCAGCTCTTCTGGCGTTCTCGCGACGACCATCGCGGCGAAGGTAGCACCGCACGCAACCGCGCAAATTTCCCCACCCTCTCGACTGTGACGAAATGCGTCGTGACCGTTCCGTCACGGTTTCGATACAAGCCGCGCATGCGCCTCGGCCTGCTCGCGACACTCATCTTTATTTGTGCGTGCCCGCCTCCCAAGAAACCGATTCCCGAGCCGGAGCCGACAGGCCGCTGTGACGTCGACCTCGCCGCGCTCAATCACTTCGCCAGCGTCGGCACCGGAGTGAGCGCCAAGCAGGTCACCGACGTCTCGCAGTTGATCGGCGGCAACTACGCGCAAGGCCGCATCGGCGACTTCGTGCTGCAGAACGATCGCATTCGCGTGGTGATCCAGCAGCCGTCGCGCACCATCGGTCCCGTTCCCTACGGCGGCACGATCATCGACGCTGATCTTCAGCGCTCCACCGGAAGTGGCCGCGACGAGTTCGGCAAGATGGGCCCCATCTACGCGTTCGGCCGCACGGTGAACGTGTCGAAGGTCGAGGTCCTCAACGATGGCGAGCGTGGTGGGTACGCGGTGATCGCGGCCAGCGGCACCGACGCGGTCGTCGATTACGTGAACGTGAAGAACGTGATCAGCGACTTCCTCGGCAACGTGCAACTGGTGCGCGACCCTGACGTGCCGCTCCCGTTCCTCGTCACCACCTATTACGTGTTGTCGCCCGGAGAGAGCCGCGTGCGCGTGCTCTCTGCCTTCTGCAATCAGGGCAAGGAGACGATCTCGATGCAGATCGGCGATCTCCTCGAGCAGGGCGGCGTCACCGAGGTCTTCAACCCCGACGGCTGCACCAACGGGCTCGGCGTCGGCGACTGCCTCGTCGACCCGATGAGCTGGTTCGGCTACCAGGCTGATCAGGTCGCGTACGGCTATCGCACCTACAAGTTCAACGAGACGCGCACGCCCGGCTCGAACGCCCTGCTCTACATCGCGGGCATCGGCGCGGTGCTCGCCGACGGAGAAAACCAGCAGGGCTTGCTCACCTGGGTCGACGAAAACGCGACGCGGCGGCCGGGTTCGTTCGGCGTGCTCGCCGGAGACAAGCGCACCTTCCTGCGCGACTTCTTCGTCGGTCGCGATCTCGGAGAGATCAAGGCCACCATGCTCGCCATCGACGGTGCGGCGAAGTCGCGGCTCACGGTCACGGTGCAGAAGGCCGACGGCAGCCCTGCCCCCGGCGCGCGCGTGACGGTGAAGGTCGCGGAGTCGGGTCGCATGGCGACGCTGCTGGTCGCCGACGATCAAGGCATCGCGAAGAGCGATCTCACGCCGGGCAACTACCTCGTGGGCTCGGCCGCGCGCGGCACGAAGTTGGAAGCGCTCACCGCGGTCTCCGTGCCGTCGGGCGGAGACGCGTCGATCACCGTGCACCAGGGCGGCTCGCACACGCTCACCGTGAACGTGCGTGACCCGTTCAACCTGCCGCTGAGCGCGAAGGTGATGGTGCGATGCACGAACCCGCCCTGCACCGATCAGCAGATCTCGTATCGCCCGTTCATCGACGTCGAGTCGCAGCCGAGCGATCTGCAGGCCGTGACGTTTGCGGGAGCCGATGGGCGCGCGACGATTCCGCTGCCGCCGGGTGAGTACGAGGTGATGGTGACGCGCGGCATGGAGTACTCCGCGTTCCCCGACACCTTCCCCACGCTCGGTCAGCGCGTCGATCTGCGCACCGCCGACGTGAACGTCGACGCGACGATCGCGAAGGTGGTCGACAGCACCGGGTGGATGAGCGCCGACCTGCACGTGCACGCCATGAACTCGCCCGACAGCGCGGTGGGCAACGCGGTGCGCGCGATGAGCTTCGCGGCCGAGGGCGTCGACGTGCTCGTCTCGACCGATCACGACTACATCACCGACTACGCGCCGGTGATCGATCAGCTGCAGCTCGGCTCGGCGATGGCGTCGATGATCGGGTGCGAGGTCACTCCGTTCGACTACGGCCACCACAACACCTTCCCGCTCGTGCGCCAGCCGCTCAACGGAGTGGCCGGCGGCGCGGTCGACTGGGCCGGTGGCGATGGCGCGAGTCTGCGCCTGGGTCAAATGTACGAGGCGATTCGCGCGAGAGATCCCAACACGCTGATTCAGATGAATCACCCGCGCGGCTCTCCGGGCGGTTCGCTGACGATGCTGAAGGTCGACACCGCGACCGGGTTCACCCACGCAGACCCCGCACTGTTCCGCCAGGAGCCCCACCCCGAAGCGACGGCGATGAACACCAAGCTGTTCGACCCCACGTTCGATGCGATCGAGGTGATGAACGGCACCAGCCCGAACACAGGAGTGATCAACGACTGGATGACCTTCATGTCGCGCGGCTGGCTGAAGGTCGCCACCGGCGTGAGCGACACGCACTACACGTACAACGTGGTCGGCGGGTACGGCCGGACGTGGGTGAAGCTCGGCGTCGACTCTCCGGCGCAGTTCACGCCCGAGGCGTTCACCACCGCGATGAAGGCGCGCAAGGCGTCGTTCTCGAGCGGCCCGTTCATCACCATGACCGCGCAGAAGCTCGACTCCGGCGGCATGCCGACCGGACCGGTGTTCGACGTCGGCGACACGGTTTCGCTCGCCGCGGGCCAGTCGATGCGGCTCACCGTCGACGTGCAGGCTCCGGAGTGGATGCAGTTCGACTCGATCGAAGTGCACACCCACGTCGACGGGCGCGAGGCGCTGAATGGTGAAGCGAACTCGACGCTCAAGCCCGCGCAGGCCGCGCTCAAGAAGACCTACGACCCGACGATGTTGCCCTTGGAGCCTGTGCCGGGTCTGAACGGCTTCAACGCTCGCCGCGTGCACCTCACCGAGACCTTCGACGTGACCGCGAGCGCCGACACGTGGTTCGTGGCGATGGCGCGCGCGTCGTCAGCGTCGCGGACGCTCGCTCCGATGGCGTGGGACGACGTGAACTGCAGCGGAGGCATCTGCACGCCGACCGGTTCGCGCGGCTGGGCGATCACCAACGCGATCCTCGTCGATGCCGACGGCTCGGGCGCGTACGACGATTTCCCGCTCAAGCCGACGCAGCCGTTGATGGCGACTCCGGCGGTCGTCGAGCGCGGGCCACGGCGCGTGCCGAGCGCCGACGAATTCGCTGCATGGTTGCGGAAGTTGAAGCACCATGGCCGTGAATGACGCGCGAAGAAGCGAAGACGATCAGTGACGCAGCGGTCGCGGCTGAAGGCGACGCAGCCTGGGCTGCGCTCGAGCCGCTGAAACAGGCCGCGCAGACCGAAGCGCTCGCCGCGCGGTGGTACGGCTACACGCTCTCGAACCTCAATGCGCCCAGAGACGCGCGCATCGCCGAAGCAGATCGGCTCGTCACGCAGTGGAAAGACGACGCGGCGCTGGTCATCACGCTCGGCAACGAGATCGAGGGCATGGTCGATCTTCGCTTCCTCAACGCAGCGCCCGCAGCGTCGCCCTACTTCGAGAATCTCTTCGCTCAGCTCGCGCGGCACTACGAACTGCGCGGAGAAGATCACGAGGGCGTGCGTGGCGCGCTGGCGACGGTCGCTCGCATCCGCGGCCGCGCGGCAGATGCGCTGGGCGATCGCCTGTTCCGTGAGCTGGTCGCGCAGAGCGACGGCAACGATCACGCGTACCACTACGGCCTGTTTCTCAAGACGCGTGGTCGCTTCGCGGAAGCCGTGGAGTTCAATCGGCGCGCGCTCGCCGCAGGGTTCGACACCGAAGCCGTGAAGTGGAACCTTGGCATCTGCGCGACCGGAGCCGGCGACGGCGCGACCGCGCTCGAAGCATGGCGAATGCTCGGCATGAAGGTCGAGCTCGGCGCCGACGGGCTGCCGATCGCCTCGCCGCGATTCTTGTCGGTCAAGGTGCGCCTCGCCGAGCGCCCGTTGGCCGCGCGCGACGCGACGAACGACGAGCCCGGAAACGAAGAGACGGTGTGGATCGATCGACTCAGCCCGTGCCACGGCATGGTGATCAACGCGACCGCGAGCGCCGTCGGAGCCGACTACGGCACGCTGGTGCTCTTCGACGGCGCGGCCATCGGGTTCCAGACCTGGAACGGCCAGCAGGTCCCCGTCTTTCCGCAGCTGACCGTGTTGCGCCCCAGCCGCCATCGCGTCTTCGAGTTCGTCGGTTCGCAGAAGGAAAAGAACACGCTCGCGAAGCTCGGCCCGCAGCTGCCCGGCGATTCGATGATCGAGGCGCTCACCGAGTCGATGTACTTCCTCTGCAAGGCCTGCGCGGACGGCGGCCACGCGCCGCACACGCACGACGAGACCAAAGGCATCGGCGTGGTGCGCGGAAAAATCTGCATCGACCCGACGGTGGATCTGAAGGCGTGCGCGGCAAAGCTGCGTGAGCTCGTCGCGGCTCTGCCCGAGGCAGCGTTCCATTCGCCGCAGCTCGCTCGTGCGATTGGCGATGAACGACTCGCTATCGCTGAGGAACGTGCCGTCGCTCAGCTCTCCCGTTGATGAGCTTCAACCCTCACCCCGACCCTCATTCGTCCGGGGGCGGAGGCGGCGTGAAGATGTACGCGTCCTGGAGGATCTCGATCGCTCCGGCGCTCGTCTCGTTGATGCCGCCCGTCACCAGCACCGTGCCGTCAGCCAGCGCCGTGCAGGTGTGGGCGTAGCGCGCGCGCGGCAGGTTGGGCGCACCGATGCTCGTCACGCCGCCGGTCGCCGCCGCCGTGATCAACACCGCGGTCGCATCAGCGCGCGGCACCGAGCCATCGACGGTGCGACCACCGATCGCGAGCACCGTGCCGTCGGGCAACGTCACCGCGCAGAGTTCACCGCGCGCCGAGCGCACGTCAGGGCCCGGAGTCACCGTCGACGCCGCGGCGTTGAGCACTTCCGACGAAGCGACGGGGCTCGGCATGGTCACCGTTCCGTAGCCGCCAAGAATCAAGAGATCGGCGCCATCACGAATCAGCGCACCTGCGGCCGCACGACGACCCGGGTCAGCGATGCGCGGCGGAGTCGCCTGCTGAACCTGCCCGAACACGTTCCCGGTGAACTTGAAGAACGAGATGTCGGTCTTCATGTTCGAACCGTCGGAGCCGCCGGCGACCGCGATGAACTCGCCCTTCTTCACCGGCATCACGACCGGGTCGAGGCGCGGCAGCATCACGCCGTCGATGATCTTGTAGAGGTTGTTCGACGGGTCGAGCCACTCCACCTCGTTGACCGGAACGATCGAGCCGTTCGAACCGAGCTTGGTGACGCCTCCAACGATGAGGACCTTGCCGTTCGCGTCGACCGCCGCGGCGTGATGAGACCGCGCGATCTGCGCAGGCGTGCGCGGGCCGATGGCGCCGTAGTCGTCGACGTCCGAGTCGTAGAAGAGGATCGTCGAGATGATCGACTGCTGGTTGTTCGCTCCGCCACCGTACGTCTCGCCACCCCACAGCATGACCTGCCCGCTCTGGAGCAACGTCGCGGTGTGGTACGCGCGCGGCAATTCGTACACCGCGCCCTGCGAGGTGATCGAGATCGGCTTCCCGAGCTCGAACGCGCCAGTCGCCGGGTTGAAGAGCTCGGTGTCGGCCAGCGCCTTCTTCTCTGCGCTGCCCTGCTTGAAGTTGTAGCCGCCGGCGATGAAGACCTTGCCGTTCTTGAGCAGCGTCGCGGTGTGACCCGCGCGGTTGACGCGCAGCCCCTGGCACTGCGTGGGCGCGGCAGCCGAGACGATCGGCGCAAACGCGTTCACCTTGCGCAGAATCACGTTCACCTTGATCGAGCCGCCCATCAATTCTTCGGGCACCACGTCAGGCACGTCGAACGACGGCGAGCGACCGATCGACACCACACGGCCGCCGCCGCTCGGTTCCGCGTCGTAGGCGCGCACTTCGATCACGCGATTCTTCCCCGCGGGGATCTCGGGGATCTTGATCTGCGGCGTGGCGGTGTTGGCCGCCGACACCGCGGTCTTCACTTCCATCTCGTCGCCCGAGATCTTCACCTTCAAGAACTGCACGCCCTCGAACGGATTCGACGCGGCGTCGCAGCTCTGGGTGACGATGTTCACCGCGTAGTTCACTTCTTTCGGAGCACAGCCGGCGATCACCACGGCCAGCGCTGCGAATCCCACCGTTCGCTTCATGTTTCTCTTTCTCAAAACGCTCACCACGCTCACCACGTCGCCGTGACGGTGCCCGTCACCGGCTTGGTCGCTGCGGAAATTCCGAAGTAGCCACCGACTGCTGCTCCGCCGGCCACGGCCACACCTGCGACGACCCACACCCAGACCGGCACGCCACCCTTCACCTCGGGCGGCTTGCCGTCGTCTCCGGGCGGCTTGTCGTCGATCACCACGTCACCCGTCTTGCCGTCGTTCTTCGGGTTCGGCAGCAACACGACCTTGCCCGACTTGGGACCCGTCAACTCGATGTCGTCGGTGTTCGTCGGCTTGTCGGTCTTGGTATTGCCCGAGCCCGTGCCGGCGCGCGCTTGCTTCACCGCGAGGTTGATCGGCAGCGAAGCCGCGGTGCCGAACGACATCAGCTTCTTCGAGACCTCATCGGCGAGCTTGAACGACTCGGTGTTCGCGGTGAGCACGTCGGTGTCGAACGAGACCGGAGTGAGCGTCGCGAACTGCGACTTGCGCACGCTGAACAGCGCCGTGCCCGCGGTGAGCTGGCTGTCGCTCGTCTTGTAGACGTAGCCGATCAGCGCGTACTCGGCGTTCGCCGCCTTGGCGTAGGCCATCACCCGGTTCTGCATCTCCACGTCGACCGTCGCCGCGATCGCGGGGTCGGCCACGCCGGCGCCCTGCTTGATCACCGAGCGCGGACCACCGCTGCCCTCGGGGCCGCCACCGAACGAGGCCTTCACCTTCACCACGCCGTTGGTGACCTGCACGATCTGCCCGAAGCGATCGGTCTTGCCGCCTTCGACCTTGATGTAGTGCTGGCCGCCCGGAACGTTCTCCTCGAGCACCGGCACCATGCCGAGATCGCGACCGTCGACGTACGCCGTCGCGCCCGCGGGGCCTTCGATCGAGATCGAGCCCTTCGGCTGCTTGTCGAGGCGCTTCTTCGCCTTCTCGAACTCACGCTGGAAGACGGGCGGAAAACCCGGAGGCATCACGTAGCTCGGAGAGAACCGCGCGAGATCGAGCAGCGCGTTCTTCGCGTCCTTCTCTTCGCCCATGCGGAACGCCGCCGCCGCGAGCTTCACGTACGCGTCGGTCACTCCCTCGTAGTCGGCTGTCGCCGGGTCCTGCAGCATGCCGTCGATGCCCTTGCGCAGGTTCGTCACCGCGTCTTCGAAGCGGAGATCGTCGAAGGCCTTCTTGCCCGACTCCATCGCGGCGACCGCGTCGGCGTTCGGCCCCTTCGAGCCATTCGCGTTCGCTGCCGGTGCGCTCGGTGGAGGCGCCGCTTTCGTCGCGGGGTTCGGCATCACCTCGAGCACGTCGTTGCGCGTCTTCAACTCTTCGACGAACAACGCGTTGAACTTGCCAGACGCCGTGACGCTCGCGCCGTCTCCAGCGGCGAACGGAACGACGACGACTTTCGCTTTGATCTGCGCGTGCGCGGACAGGCTCAACACCGCGACCGCAACGCACACCGACGGAATGTGACGGGACATGTTTGGAATTGGCTGATAAAACAAATGGTTAGCCGGTCGGGACCATAGTGGTTCCTGCCGCACTCGGTCAAACTCCGCGCCTCACTTGAAACTCTCTCTCACCACCCGGATTTTCCTCGGTTACGCGGTGGTGCTCGTCACCTTCGGAGCGGTGTCGGGCTTCTCGGTCTTCACGCTGCGGCAAAACCAGCTCGAGATTCGCCTCGTGTCGGAGGGCTACCTCGAGCTCTCGCAGACCGTCGCGGCGATCGAAACCTTCCAGGCGAATCAAGCGAAGGACACGGCTCGGCTTCGCGACGAGCAGTCGGTCGAGACGCGAAAAGCGCTCATCCGCCTCGCGAGACTGTATTTCCCGGGGCTGATGGCGGGCCGGCTCAAGTCGGGCAAGGAGACGGCGACCAAGGTGCTCGAGTGGGCGCCCGAAGCGGAGCGGCCCTTCGTCGCCGACGTCGCGAAGAAGTTCGGCGAGCTCGAGACGCGCTTCACCGAATACGAGGCGGCGGCCGACGCGACGTTCCTCTTGTTGGAGAGCCCCACGCCCGATTGGGACCGCGCCCGCGAAGCGCTCGATCGGCTGCAGCAGATGGAGAACTCGCTGTCGTCGACGATCCGCCTGCTTCACGGCTCGCTCGAGGCGCGCATTCGCGAGCGCGTGCGGCTCACGCAAGAACGCGAACGTCGCACCGGCGTGGCGATCATCTTGTTGCCGGTCGTGGCGATCGGCGTCGGTTTGCTGGCGACGGGACTGGCGGCTCGCTCGCTGCGGCCGGTGCGCACGTTGATCGACGCCGTGTCGCGCATTCGGCGCGGTGACTACGAAGCGAAGATCGGTGTGCAGGGCGAAGACGAGATCGCCGTGCTGGCGCGCGAGTTCGACGCCATGGCCAAGGCGCTTCGAGAACGTGAAGCCCAGCTCCAGCAGAAACAACAGGAACTGTTGCGCGCCGAACGACTCGCCGCCGTCGGTCGCGTGTCGGCGCAGGTCGCGCACGAGATCCGCAACCCGCTCTCTTCGATCGGCCTGAACGTCGAGATGCTGCAGGACCAGGTGGGCACGGGCTCGTTCACGTTCAAGACGGCCGAAGAAGCGCGCGAGGCCACGCATCTGCTCGCGTCGGTGATGCGCGAGGTCGATCGGCTCACCGAGATCACCGAGGACTACCTGCGACTCGCGCGACTGCCGACGCCGACCAAGCGCCCCGAGGATCTGCGCAAGATCGTCGAAGAGGTGCTCGGCTTCGCGAACGAAGAACTCGAGCGCGCTGGGTTGAAGGTGGTGCGTTCGCTCGGCGAAGCGGCGCTTCCGATCTCCGCCGACGAAGGCCAGCTGCGGCAGGTGTTCTTGAACCTCATCCGCAACGCGCGCGAAGCGATGGCGGCCGGCGGCACGCTCACGGTCCAGGCGAGCGCGAACGGAGATCGACTCGAAGTGCGCGTGCAGGACACCGGCGCCGGCATCGCTCCCGAGGTTCGGGAGAAGCTGTTCGAGCCGTTCTTCACCACCAAGCAAGGCGGCACCGGGCTCGGGCTCCCGCTGTCGCGGCAGATCATCGAAGCGCACGGCGGCACGATCTCGGTCGAGAGCACCGTCGGCGTGGGCACCACCTTCCTCCTGAGCTTTCCGCGCGCGTGAGTTCTTCTTCTTCTTCGTTCGAAGTTCGCAAAGACGTTTTGCCCGGTGGCTTGACCGTAGTGACGGTGGAGACGCCGCACCTGCACAGCGTGATGACCGCGGTCTACGTGCGCGTCGGTTCTCGCCACGAGACGAGCGACAACAACGGCGTGAGCCATCTGCTCGAGCACTTGTTCTTCCGCGGCTCGCGGCGCTTCCCCGACTCGGTGCGCATGAACGCGGCGGTCGAGGCGCAGGGTGGAAACCTGAACGCGGTGACGATGCGCGACTCGAGCTGCTTCTACACGCCGACGCACGTCGACGGAGTCGATCTGTCACTCGAGATCCTCGGCGACATGTTGAGTCAGCCGCGGCTCACCCACCTCGAGACCGAGAAGCGCATCGTGCTCGAGGAGATGCTCGATGAAGTCGACGAGAAGGGCCGCGACGTCGATCTCGACAACCTCTGCAAGCGCGCGCTGTTCGATACGCACCCGCTGGGCATGAAGATCGCGGGCACTCCCGAATCGGTGCGCGGGCTCACCTTGCGCCAGGTGAAGCAGCACTTCGAGCGCGCGTACGTCGCGGGGAACATGGTGGTGACGGTGTCGGGGCCGGTGTCGCACCGTTCGGTACTCAGGGCAGCGAAGAAGGCGTTTCGCCACGTGCCGAGCGGAACGCGGCTCAGTGAAGAAGCGCCGGCGCTCGAAGTGACGGGGCCACGCCTCGCGTACACCGCGCTCGAAGAGGCGCAGGTCGAGTTCCGCCTGTGTTTCCCGACGGTGGCCGAAGATCACCCCGATGCGCCGGGGCTCAATCTCTTGCGGCGCATTCTCGACGACGGACTGTCGAGCCGGCTGCCGTACAACATCGTCGAGAAGCGCGGCCTCGCGTATTCCGTCGGAGCGATGATCGAGACCTTCCACGACGCGGGTACGTTCGAGATCGACGGCGCGTGCGCTCCGGAAAACCTCGGCGTGCTGATCGAAGAAGTGCTCAAGACGCTCGCCACGCTGCGCGCCGGGAAGATCTCGGGCGAAGAATTGCGGCGCGCGCGCACGCGGTTCGCGATGCACCTCGATTTCCTGCAGGATGCTCCGGGCGAGCTGTGCGGTTGGTTCGGCGGCGTCGAACTGTTCCGCCCGGCGGAGTCGTTCGAGAGCAAGAAGCGCGAGCTGCAGGCCATCACCGTCGCGCAGCTCAAAGCACTGGCGCAGAAGTACCTGCGCGCCGAGCGGCTGTTGGTGGTCGGTGTCGGCCCGAAGGACGCGAAGAAGCGCGCGGAGAAGGCGCTCACGCGCGCGCCGAAGCTGCTCGGGCTCTAGCGCTTGCCGCCCTTGATGATCTGAATGCCGCCGGTGTTCTTCTTCTTGATGCCCATGCCCTTCACGCCCTTCGAGAGCTTGGCCTTGATCTCGAGGTATTCCTTGTTGGTCGGGTCCTTCTTGAGCACCTCGGTGATCAACTTCTCGCCGCGGTCCACGTTGGCCCAGGTCTCGGCGTAGAACGTCGCGAGCTGCACCTTCTCTTCGGTGTCGAGCTCGTTCTGGAAGAAGAGCTGCTCCAGCGTCGCCATCGCCTCGGGCTTGTTGTTCAGGTGCTTCTGCACGCGCCACACGCGCTTCAACGCCGGCGTGAAGGTCGAGTCGGTCAGCAGCGCTGATTGATAGTCGGCGAGCGCGTCTTCGTACCGGTCCTGCATCTCGACGGCGCGACCACGAACGTAGAGCGCACGCGCCCAGCGCGGCTCGGTGGCCAGCACCTTGTCGACGAGGACCTGGGCTTCTCCACCCTTCCCCTGCTCGAGGCGCGTCTCGGCGAGGAGCGCGAGCATCTCGATGTCTTTCGGGTTCTCGCCGATCAGCTGCTCGAGGAGCGCGGCGGCTTCTTCATTGCGACCCAGCTCGTTGAGCACCTGCGCGCGCAGCGCCACCACGTCTTCGCGCGTCGAATCGGTGGTGTCGATCATCGCCAGGTCCTGTTCGGCGTTGGCCAGCTCGCGCTGGTTCAGGAAGTAGCGGGCTCGCAGCAGCCGCGCGCTGGTGAGCGCCGGGTTGTCGGTGAGCAGGCGATCGATGATCTTCGCCGCGACGACATCGTCGCCCTTCACGAACAGGATCTCGGCCTCGCACACCTTGGCTTCGGGGTCGTCGGCGGAGCGCATCTGAATGCGCTCCAGCGTCTTGAAGGCCTCGTCGATGCGCTGGCGGTGCGCGAGGAGCCGCGCGAGATCGATGATCTCCGGGTCGGTGAGCAGATCTTCGTCGCGCAGCGCGATCAGCTCGACGATCGCCGCCTTGGTCTGGTGCATCTTGCGCAACAGCTCAGCGCGCTGCCGACGGATCGACGGGTCCTGCGTGCCGCTGACCGACTCGGCCTGCTTCAGCGAGAGCGCGGCGGCGGCCTCATTGCCCGAGAGCCGATAGGCGTCAGCCAAAAGTAAGTAATTGCTTACGTCTTCGGGCGAGGCGTTGATGGCCTTCTTGAACTCGATGACCGCCTGCTCCGGGCGGCCGGCCGAGAGTTCGGCGCGACCCTGCGCGACGTAGTCGATGGTCTTCTGCACTTTGGTGCGCGCTTCGGCCTGCTGCGGCTCTTCACAGGCGAGCAGCGAGATCGAGAAGGCGGTGACGAGGACGAATCGCTTCATCGCGTCGCAGCGTACGTCAAAGCGTCGAGAAGCGGATGTCTGCGTAGCCGGCAGATCTCGCGGTGGTCATCACCGACTTGATGAGCTCGTACGACACGACCGGCTCGGCCTGGAGCACCAGGCACGTTCGTCCGCGCGCCTTGAGCTCCAGCGCGAGCGGCGCGATCACGTCATCGCCGCCGTCGCTGCTCGCAGGCGCCACTCTCGCTCCGTCGACGAAGATCGCGATGGCGGTCACCTGCACCGTGACGTCACACAGCCCCGGAGGCAGCGGAGGCGGAATGCGCGCGCGCCTCACGGCGTACAGCCCGCCCCAGGCAATCAACAACACGGCGACCATCGCGCCGACCACCACGAGCACTGCGTTGAAGCGGTTGGCGGCCATGTTCACATCGTCGCGAACGAGATCTCTGCGTAGCCCGCGGCGGTGGTGGTGAACATCACCGCTTTGATCACCCTGAAGGCGATCTGTTTTTCAGAAGCGATCGACACGCACTGCCTCGAACCGTTGCGAGCCACCAGCGCCTCGAGCAACGGCTCGATGATCTGTGGCGACTCGATCTCGGACGGAGCGACCCACGCTCCGTCGAGGAAGATTCCGTCCTTTCGAACCTGAATGAGCGCAGGGAACGCTTCGCAGGTCGGCGCTTCCTCACGCGGTCTCCACAGCTCCGCAAGCTCGTTCACCGCCCGAGTGGCCGGCATCAGCCACACCAGCGCGATGGCCGCTTCGATGGCGAACGAGATCAGCAGCGCGTTGCCGAGGCGCTTCCGATTGCGCTGCGCGGCCAGAAGAGCTGCTCGACGTGACGGGTCCCACGGCACGAGCGCGGTTGTACACTGCGCGCGTGGACCCGTTCGTGCGCAAGCTCGTGGTGCGGTTGTTCGACGAGGGCGCCCCGCTCTCTCGAAACCGTCACTTCCAGACGTTCGAGACGCCCGAGGGCAAGACGGCGATGAAGCTCTCGCGTCGCCTGCGTGCGTTGCAGAAGGACATCGCGACCTGTCGTGACGCGGGCGGAAAACCGCGTGTGACGAAGTCGGAAGACGACGGAGTGGTGAAGGTGGAGATCGCCTTCGAGCACCTCAAGTCGAAACGACTCACGACGCTCGATGAAGGCGAATTCGAGTTGCTGCGGTTGCTGCCGGGAATGCGCGAATCGCTGACCTGAAGTCAGGCCTGACTCACGCGCTCTGCTGCTGGCGAACCGCCTCGGCCCAGGTGGGACCGCGCAGGCGGCGCTCGCGGGTACGGCGGCGCGCGCGCTCGACGGCCTCCGGCTTGGGGAGATCGTTGGCGGGCATGGGAACGAGCGTCGGAGCGAGATTGGAGGGCTGCATGGGCGGTCCGTCAGTGCATTGACGAAGCCAGCGCCAAACTCGTGATTCGTGGCAGCGACCGGCGGGTCTCGCCGCGAGGCTCGGGTCAGGCGTCACCCTGAGCGACTGACTCAGGGCTTTCCTGCACCGGCGTCTGCAACGAGGCGAGGAGCAGCGTGCGCACGGCGTGAGCGGCGTCGGTGCCGATGATCACCGCTCCGCCGGGAGCGCCCCGCAGGGAGGTCGGCAGCACCTCAGTGGTGTTCAAGCTGCCGCTGGCAGGCCCGCTCGCGATGACCAGCGGCAGGCGCAGATCGAAAGCGCAGTAGCGCGCCAACTTCATCACCGGCTCGGTGTCTTCGAGCATCAGCGCGCCGAGCGCCGACGAGAGGAACGGTCGCCACAGCGGACGCGCGGCCTCGGCGATCGGCGCGAGCACGAAGTCGACCTTCAGCACCTCGCTTACCTCGAGCGTGCCCAGCGTGCCGAAGCTGCTGCGCAGCGCCGCGGGGTCGTTCGAGAGCGGCTTCAAGCGCGGCAACGAGCGAAGGAACCAGCGGCCCGACTTGGGGCCAGTGCCGAGCAACACCACCTTCGTCACCAGCGCCTGACGGTGCGGGCGGCCGCGCAGCAGATGACCGCGGAGCGCGTGAATTTCGGCGGCTCCGAGCAGCGGCGTGTCGCGAACGCCCACCGCGTCGAACTTCTGCACGATGCCCTTCTCGAGCAGCGTGGTGATCGAGCCGAGAATGTCGAGATCGGGCGCGTCGGCGAGATCGAGCACCTCGCTCAGTTTTCGCGGCTGCGAGAGCACGCGCAGAATTTCGCGGGTGACGGGGAGCGGGTCGATCACCTCTCCGGCGTCGGGCACCACCGCGAGCGACTGCGAGAGCGCGGGCAAGAAGCCCATCAACCGATCGCGCTCGTCGCTCTGCCGCATGCCCTCGAGCAGCGCGTCTTCCATCGCGCGATCGATCTTCGTGCGCGCGGGAGCGGGCCCGGGAACGAACGCGAACGTTCCGTCCTTCCACGAGATGAGCCGGAAGAGCGCCTTCTCACCCTCGATGTCGTTGATGCGCGCGTTCACCGGGCGGCCGGCGGCGATCTGAATCTCTCCGCGTTCCTGCCCGTGGTGCAGCGTGACGCGGCCGGTGCGGCGGTTCATCGCCATGATCTGCATCAGATCGGCGAGCGGCAGCTGCGCGAGACCACCTTCGATCTCTCGCGCGTCTCCGCGAAGTTCCTGCGCGGCCTCGACGCGACGGCAGAGGTGATCGATGCGGGCGATCACCTCGTCGATGTTGAACGGCTTCTGCAGCACGCCTTCGCGCAGATGGCGGAAGCGATCGGCGTCGCGACCCGTGGTCGTGACCACCACGGGAATGTCTTCGGTGCGCGGGTTCGACCCGAGAATCTGGATGAAGTTGCGCGCCTCGATCAGCGTGCAGTGCTCGTCGAAGAGGATCACGTCGGGGTGCCGGAGCACCGAGACCTCGAGCGCCTTGCTCCCGTCGGGCGCGTATTGCACCTGATAGCCACGCGCGCGCAGCGCCTTCGTCAAACCGCGCACGGCGGCGACGTCGGGGTCAGCGAGCAGGACTTTTCGCGCGGTCGCCATGGTCGCTCAGTAGGGCTGCAGGTCGTAGGCAGTCTGGAGCTTCGAGACGAGCCCCTCGACGAGCGTGGGATCAGAGGTGTGAAAGCCCCACGTCGCTCCGCGGCCGCGGCGTTGCAGCAGGCCGTACGCGGAACCATCACCCATCCACAGCAGGAACTCGTGACGCGCGAGGCGCTCGTCGCCCTCGAGAAACACCGGCGTCATCGCGTGGTGGTCCTGTAAATCGGCGTGACGACCGAGCAGGTAGACGCGCGGCGCGAACTCGGCTGGCGCTTGATCGAGCGCGCGCACGATCGGCAGCTCGGTCTTGATGGCGGGGCCACCGACGTAGAGCAACCCGCGTGCGGTGGGATCGCGCAGGAACTCGCGGCCGATCTCTCCCTGCAGCTCTTCGAACAACACGTCGGCGACCTTGCCGCGGCGCGACGGCTCTCCGGGCGCTTCGGGGAGTCGCGGTGACTTGCTGTTGCCGAGCAGCAGCTCGACCTCGTCCCAGAACGGGAGCGGCTCGAGCTTGAGGTGGTGGTGCAGCGAGCCGCGCCGCTCGTCCATGCGGCGGCGGCAGCAGACCAGCAGCTCGTCGAAATCGTCGCCGTCGCGCGGGAAGGTGGCGACGCCTCCGGTGAGGCCCATCGAGACGCGCGCTTCCATCGCGCGGGCGTCGGGTTCTTCGAGCACCGACGACAACGCGCGCCGCAAGAACATCAGCCCGCCGAAGTAGTCGGTCTCGGGCAGCAGCACGTGGAACTCGTGCTCGGTGGCGCGCGCCACGACGTCGGAATCGCGAATGATCTGCGAGATCACGCGCAGCACGATCTGCTGCGCCTGGCGCACTGCGGAGTGACCCATGCGCTGGCGGATCTGCGAGAGCTGATCGAGGGAGAACGTGAGCAGCGAGAAGGCGCGGCCGTAGCGGCGGGCCTTGTAGATCTCCTTGGTCGCGTAGTCGGTGAAGTACGAGAGTGTGTACGCACCGGTGTCGCGATCGCGCAGGCCCTGACGCTGGAGCTGCGCGAAGCGCGTCGCGGTCTTGATCGCGGTGGCCGCGAACGGACCGAATTCCTCACATGCGTCGAGGAGATCGTCGTCGAAGTTTCCGGAGATCGGGTCGGACAGCTGCACCAGCGCGACCAGCTCGGCGTTGGGAGCAAGCAGCGGCACCAACAACGAGGTGCCCGACTTCCACGCATGCGACTGCACCAGCGACGGGTCGACCAGCTCGGGCAACGTGGCGCGATCGATCATGCCGCGCCAGGCGCGCAGCCGCATGCCGACGCGCTCGCCCGAAACCCACAGTGCCCCGCTCTGCGCCGCGCAGATCGTCGCCAGCTCGGAGAGGATCTTTTCCTGCAGCGATTCGATCTCGGTGACGGCGACGATCGAGAGCGCGCGTTCGGTGGGCGTCACGGCAACGTCCCTTCGAAGACCTTGCGCACCGGGCCCTTGAGCCACACCTGCGAGCGATCTTTCGCTGCCTTGATCTCGAGGAGTCCGCCCGGGAGCTGCACGGGGATCCACGTATCCCACGCGACGCGACCTTCAAGCGCGGCGGCGACCACGGCGGCGCACGCTCCGGTTCCGCACGCGAGCGTGAGGCCCACGCCGCGTTCCCACACGCTCACCTCGAGCCCGCCCGCCGCGCGCGGCTTGACGAACTCGACGTTGGTGCGTTGCACAAAGAGCGGGTGGACTTCGAGCGAGGGTCCCAGCTTTCCCGCTTCGGAAGGCGGCACGTCGAGCAGCACGAGGTGCGGGTTGCCCATGCTCACCGCGGTGCCGATCACGCCGGCGATCTCCCTGCGAACGAAGGGACCGCCGTTCGGGAGAATCGGCGCTTCGAGGCGCGCGGGGCCCATGGCGACGGTGACGCGCTCCACTCCGTCAGCGCCCCACTCGATCTCGCTCTCGAGAATTCCCGCGCCGGTGGCGACACGCAGCGTGCTCGGCTTACCGCCGGCGCTCTCGGCGATGTGCTTCACGACGCAGCGCAGGCCGTTGCCGCACATCTCGGCGATCGACCCGTCGGCGTTGTGCACCACCATGCGCCCCGCGGTGCCGGGCTCAGGGAGAATCGCGAGGACGCCATCGGCGCCGACTCCGAAGTGGCGATCACAGACCGAACGCGAGAGCGCGGCATCGGCATCGACGCCCGACTGGCGGCGATCGAGCACGACGAAGTCATTCCCCGTGCCCTGGTATTTGACGAAGGCTTCCAACGCAGCGTGAGGTGTAACAGCAAAACGCCGCCCGTCGAACGACGGAGCGGCGCCTGTACTGCCTGAGTTTCTCGGGTCAGAAACCCATGCCGCCGTCGACGTCGATGGTGCGACCCGTGAAGTAGTCGCACTCGATGATGAACTTCACGGCGCACCAGATGTCTTCGGGCTTACCGATGCGGCCGACGGGGATCTTCTCGACGAACGAGTCGAGCGCCTTCTGGTTCATGCCCGCGGTCATCGGGGTCTCGATCATGCCCGGAGCGACCGCGCCGACGCGCAGACCAAACGGCGCGAACTCGCGCGACCAGGTGGTGGTGTTGGCCGCGAGCGCCGCCTTGGCCGAGACGTAGTTGCTCTGGCCGCGGTTGCCGTGCCGCGCGATGGACGACATGTTGACGATCACGCCCGGGCGCTGCTCGGTGGTGACCATCTTCGCGACGACCTCGCGCACCATCATGGTGGCGCCGGTGAGGTTGACGTTGATCACCGCGTTGAACTGCTCGGTGCTCATCTTGGTGACCGCTCCGGTGGTCTTGTCTTTCTTCACCAGCAGACCGTCGCGGAGGATGCCGGCGTTGTTGATCAGCGCGTTCAAGCCGCCGAGCTCGCCGTGCGCCCAGTCGACGAACGAGATCACGTCGGCCTCGTTGCTCACGTCGAGCTTGCGACGCTTGATGCCGGCGGGGAGCGCCGCGAGCGCGGTCTCGTTGACGTCGCCGACCGCGACCTTCGCGCCGGCTTCGAGGAGACGATTGGCGAAGTGCGCGCCCATGCCCTGCGCGCCGCCGGTGACGATGATCTTCAAATCTTTCAGGTTCATTTTTCAGGCCTCCAGTGAAGACCGGGTACGAGAGACCCAGTCGATGAGTGCGGGGTACAGCTTTTCTGCCGCCTTGCTTCCGACGACCGCGCCGACGTGGCCTCCGGGAACCGAGACGGTCCGGGTCTCAGCCGATCCGACGGCGACGTTCAAGGCGACCGCGGCCTTCGGGGGACAAATGGTGTCCTTGTCGGCGGCGATGGTGAGCACGGGGCACGTGATGTCCTTCAGATCGACGCGCTTGCCGAGCGCGTGGTGCCGCCCGTGGATGAGGTTGTTCTTCTGGTACAGCTCGGTGATGTACGTCTCGTACGCGGCGCCGGGGAACGCGACGTTGTCTGACGCCCACGCGTCGAGCGAGCGGTAGCTGAGCTGAAACGCAGGGTCGAGGCCCTTGTCGAGCAGCGTCACGGCCTTCGCGAGGTCTTGCGTCGGGCGCAGCAGCTTGAAGCCGCTCTGCATCTGCTCGGGGGAAACGTTGCCCGCTTCCGCGACCGCCGCCGCGTCGAACCAGCGCGGGTCGGTCATGCGGCCGAGCATTCCTGCCTCGGAGAAGTCGATGGGCCCGAGCAGGTTGATGAAGCCCGCGTACAGCTCGGGGTTCTGCGCGATGTGAATGGAGCTGAGCGTCGCGCCCATGCAGTAGCCGAGCAGCACGACCTTTTCGTGGCCCGTCACACGGCGAACGCGGCGCACCATGCGATCGAGCCGCTGAATGGCCTCGGCCCAGGTGAAGTGACGATCGTGCGCCTCGGGGATGCCCCAATCGAGCAGCCAGGTGTCGTGACCGGCGTTGGTGAACGCCTCGGCGACCGAGCAGCCGGGCCGCAGATCGAGCACGTACCAGCGGTTGATCATCGACGGCACGAGGAGGACGGGGGGCGCCTTCGCAGGTGCAACAGAGTCGGGGTTGGAGAAGCGGTAGAGCGACGCGGGCCCGTCGGTGAGGACGGTGCTCTTCGGCGTCGGCATCAAGGGGAGATTGTCGTTGGCGCTCAGCAAGATTGGCCTCACCCCGGCCCTCTCCCCGCATGCGCAGGGAGAGGGAGAACGGGTCGTGAATCGATTAGCCCTTGAACGACTCGGTCGCCTTCTTCGCCGTCTCGAGCGACAACTTGCGCCAGCCGGCCGCGAGCTCGTTCACGTAGTTGAACTGGGTCTTCATCAGATCGCTCATCTCGTCGATCTGCGTGTTGCCGTACTCGATCCACTTGCCGTGGGCCTTGCCGAGCTCGTCGAACATCTGGCCCATGCGGGTGGACTGCTCCTCGAACATCTTCTTCACGCTCTCCGCGCCAGCGAAAGCCTGCTGCACCTGCGAAGCCGCGTTCTTGGTCGTCTCAGCCATGGTCGTTTTCCTCGTGTGGTGGGGTTGGTGCGACGACCCCAGAGTAGCCATCTGCCGCGCAGCGTCAAGCTGAATTTTGTGCACTGCACAACGGCGACGTCATTTCTTGCGCTTACGCAGCATTCCCTTGAGCTCGTCGAGCTCGCGGCGCAGCTGATCGACGTCGTTGGCGGGCGCGGGGGCGACGGGCATGGCCTGCGGAGGCGGCTGCGGGCTGGCGTTGGTGCCCCAGGTGCCGAACGGATTGCCGTTGTTGGCGAACTGCGTGAGCGCCACCAGCGGGTTGAAGGGCATGAAGGTCTGCGTCGTCTTGCGCGCCTGCAGATAGAGCTCGAGCGCCGCCTGAACGTAGCGCCCGAGGAAGTCGGCCAGAGCGTCATCTCCGAGGCGAATCAACTGGTGGAGGAGCGACGCGGGCAGCAGCTTCTGAGCGCCCCGCCCTTCCATGATGATCTGCGTCAGCGTGACCTGCGTGAGGTCGGCGTTGGTCTTGGCGTCGATCACCCGCGCCTCTCCGCCCTTGCGGATCGCCTCGGTCAGATCTTCCAGCGTGATGTAGCGGCTGGAGTCGGTGTCGTAGAGCCGCCGGTTTCCGTATTTCTTGATGAGCATGCGCGGCACCGTAGAGAGGCTTGATGTGCAATGCAACATGAGCGTGCTTGACACGAGGGTTCCGCATGCGCCAAACAGCGCGCCGGTTCGCACATGCACAATTCCGTACCCACCCCTCTGTTTCTCGCCGGACCGCGTGCTATGGCGCGCGGCGTGTTTCGAGCCGCTTCTGCCCTGTTCGTCGTGTCGTTGTTCTCTGCGTGCCCCGGCCCTGCCGCAGTCGACTGTCGCGTCGGCGCTGATTGCGCGAGCGGCATCTGTCTGCGCGATGGCACGTGCGCGCCGGTGCAGAGCGATGCGGGCTCGGGCGGCGGTGGCGGCACGACGGGCGGCGGAACCGGCGGCGGAGTGACTGGCGGCGGCACGACGGGTGGCGGTGGTGCGACGGGCGGCGGTTCGACCACCGGCGGTGGCGGCGCGATGGGCGGCGGCACGGGCGCCGGCGACGCCGGAATGATGGGCTGCCTCCCGAACCAGGACGGAACGATCGAGCGCAGCGAGGTCTTCTTCCAGCCCGGTCTGCGAGCCACCTTCCGTACGAGCGGAGCGGCGACCTTCGACACGCGCGGAGACGGCGGCGTGTTCTGGGACTTCACGGGCGCGCTGAGCGGCGACACCGGGCGGCTCGTCGAAACCAAGCCGATCACGGGCCAGTGGTTCGAGGCCGAGTACCCCGACGCCGGCTACGCGACCGAGCTCGGCCAGGGCACCGATTTGCTCGGCGTGTTTTCGGCGACCAGCGACGCGCTCTATCTGCACGGCGTGGTGTCGAGCACCGACGGCACCACCTCGACGCGCCTCAAGTACACGCCGTGGGTGAAGGTGCTGCAGTTCCCGCTCACCAACGGCGCGCAGTGGACCACCAACAGCAACGTCACCGGCCGCTACAACGGCTTCATCATCGGCTTCAACCTGCCGCGGCAGGACGAGGAGTACACGATGGCGGTCGATCGCGCGGGCACCGCGGTGACTCCGTTCGCGGCGTTCCCCGTGTTGCGGGTGCGAACGACGATGGTGCGTTCGCTGAACTTCGTGCCGTCGATCACCATTCGCTCGTACAACTGGAACACCGAGTGCTTCGGCACGGTCGCAACCGTCACCTCTCAGAACAACGAGACCAGCGCGGAGTTCACCAGCGCGGCCGAGGTTCGGAGGTTGTCGCCCTGATGTTCGCGCGCGTCGTCCTCGCTGGTTGTGCTCTGGCCGCGCTCAGCGGCTGTCTGCACTTCCATTCCGGGGCGATGCCGGGCGAGCCGAAAGACGCGACGTACCTCGAGGTCGACGGCACGCGCGTGCGATACGTCGACGTGGGCGAAGGCCCGACGGTGGTGCTGCTCCACGGCTTCGCGAGCAGCATCGAGAACTGGATCAGCGTGATGCCGCGGCTGGTGAAGGACCACCGCATCATCGCCATCGATCTGCGCGGCTTCGGGTGGACTGATCGACCGGTCGCCGACTACTCGCCAGAGGCGCAGGCGAAGCTGCTCAAGGCGCTGCTCGACGAGCGCGGCGTGACGGGGAAGATCTCGATCGTCGCGCACTCCTGGGGTTCTTCGGTCGCGCTCGCCTTCGCACTTGCACAACCGCAGCAGGTCGAGCGCATCGCGCTGTACGACGCGTGGGTCTACGACGCGCAGCTGCCGTCGATGTTCCACATGGCGCGCGCCAAGGGCATCGGTGAGGTCCTCTTCTCGCTGTTCTACGACCAGCGCGCTGACGAGCGCATCACGCAGGGTTTCTACGACCCGGAGTTCGTCAGCGAGGCGCTGGTGGAAGACGTCGAGCGCGCGTTCGAGCGGCCGGGTACCAAAGCGGCGGCCCTCGAGACCGTGCGCGGCATGGACTTCACGCGCATGGAGGAGAAGTACCAGCAGATCACCGTGCCGACGTTGTTGCTCTGGGGGCGCGAAGATCTGGTCACTCCGGTTTCGATCGGCGAGCGGCTGGTGCGACAGATGCCGAAGGCGAAGCTGGTGGTGTACCCGCGGTGTGGGCACTTCCCGATGCTCGAGGCTACGAGTGAGTCGACTCGCGATCTGCGGAGCTTCTTGGAGGGCTCGTGGTGACTTCGGGCCCCCTCACCCGGACCCTCTCCCATGGGGAGAGGGGCGTTCTTCTGCTGATCGTGATCGCAGGCTCAATTGCGGGCGCTAGCGGACTGACCGATCACGGTGAAGATCTCTACCCGCGCGAGAAGATCGACTACGCGCTCGACGGCTATTTCCGCACGCGCGGCGACTGGCTCTACAACCTCGACCTCGATCGCGGCACCACGCCCTCGGGCCGGCCGCTGTACGCCGTTCCGCTCGGAGACCCGACCGCGCAGTCGCTCTTCGTGGCCGACATGCGGCTGCGCACCGATCTCGCGATCTACGCGCCGTTCGCAGCTGCAGCAGTGAAGGTGCGCATCGATCTGATCGACAACATCGCGCTCGGTTCGCAACCGGTGCTTTCGCCGGGAACGGGCAACGCTCCGACGCCGGCCGCTTCTCCCGGTCAGCTGCCGAACTCGCTCTTCCGACTCAAGCGCGCGTACGGAGAAGATCCTCACTCCGGTCGGCTACTTCGCCGCCGGCCGCATGGGGAACATGTGGGGCCTCGGCATGATGGCCAACGGCGGTGATTGCCTCGACTGCAACCTGGGCGATCAAGCCGACCGCGTCGCGTTCGTGACCAGCGTCGCGCAGCACCTGTGGGCGGTGGCGTACGACTTCAGCGCGGTCGGCCCCACGCAGTTCCGCAAAGACGGCTCGCGTCAGCTGATCCTCGACCCCACGACGGGTGTGCAGTCGGCCTCGTTCGCGTTCATGAACGTGAAGGACGACAACACCCGCAAGCGCCGTCGCCTCGCGGGCAAGTGGACCTTCGAGTACGGCCTGCTCGCGTCGTACCGCTGGCAGAACAACGACGTTCCGACTTCGTACCTGCCGGTCACGACGCAGAGCGCGCTGGTGCCGACCTCGGTGATGCAGCGCGGCTACGCGGCGGGTGTCGGCGACGTGTGGCTGCGCCTGCAGGGCCCGATGTTCAAGGCCGAGGCCGAGGTCGCCGTGCTCGGAGCGACCGTCGAGCAGGCGTCCCTGCTCCCCGGCGTCTTGCTGCGCGATCGCATCACGTCACTGCAGGTCGGCGGAGCGCTCGAGACCACCATCGGCGCTCCGGACTCGGTGTTCATCGGTGGCCTGAACCTCGGCTTCGCGAGCGGAGATCCTGCTCCGGGGTTCGGTGCGTTTCCTCCCGCAGGTGCGAACACGCCGATTGCCGGTGAGCTCGACGGACCGCAGCTCGACATTCCTCGCGACACGCGCGTCGACAACTTCCGCTTTCACCCCGACGCGCGCGTCGATCGCATCCTCTTCAACGAGATCGTCGGCACGGTGACCGACGCCTGGTACGTGCGCCCGTGGACTCGCACGCGCCTGCTCGAGTTCCGCAGCTACCAACTCAACCTGAACGTCGACGGCACGTTCTCGCGCGCGTTCTACGCGAGCAGCACTCCGGGCAACGACGCGGCGCTCGGCATGGAGCTGCACGCCGCTCTCACCTGGGCCAGCAAGGACGGCTTCGATCTCATGGCCGAATACGCCGTGCTCTTCCCGTTCGCGGGCTTCGACAACCCGGCGCAGGGCCTCAAGGCTCAGCCCGCGCAGCTCGGACGCGTTCGTCTCGCGTGGAGGTTTTGATTCATGAAGCGCGCTCTCTTCATTCTGTTGTGCGTCAGCGCGTGCGGTGAGAACCGCACCATTCCCTCGAAGGACGCGTACGTCGCTCCGGCCGTCGCGCCGCTGGAGTGCGTGCCGAACCTCGACGGCACCATCGACGGCAGCGAGCTGCGCGCGGCGATCGGCATTCCGGTGCACTACCTCGCGTCGCCTCCCGGAGCGTCACGGCCGGTCGGCATTCCCGGCGCGGTGAACCCGCAGGGCCAGCGCGAGTGGGATTTGAGCATCGACTACGCCGACGATCGCGTGGCGACGATTCAGGCCGAAGCGCTCGCGGGCCACTGGTTCGCGGCGAGTTTTCCCAACGGGCAATTCGTCGCGCCGCTCGATCTCGGCGGCACCGTCCTCGGCGTGTACGTGAACGACGGCACCAACCTGCTGCTGCAGGGCTACGCCACGCGCGACGAGAACCCGACCACCGGCAAGACGCTCGTCGTCTACCAGGCGCCGGTCGCGATCTTCCGCTTCCCGCTCACCGTCGGCAAAGAGTGGGTCAGCGTCGGCACGGTGATGAACGGCCTCGTGCGCGGGCTGCCGTACGCGGGGCGCGACACGTATCAGGTGAAGGTCGACGGCGCGGGTCAGCTGGTGCTGCCCGACGTCACCTTCACGCAGGCGCTGCGCGTTCGCACCACCACCACCATCGAGCCCGCGGTCGGCGCCAGCATCGTGCGTCGCCAGGTCGGCTGGGTGTTCGAGTGCTTCGGCGAAGTGGCGCGCGCGACCGCGGCCGACGGCGAAACGAATGACGACTTCACCACCACCACCGAGCTGCGTCGGCTCGGTCTCTAAACGAGGAGCAACGACATGATGATGTGGGATCAATGGAAGAAGGGCTTCGACACCTGGGAACAGAAGACGGCCGAGATGTTCGAGAACGTTCTCAAGTCGCCGGCGGTGCTGCAGCCGATGGGCTCGATGCTGACCGCCACGATGAAGATGAAGGCGGCGACCGAGAAGGCCACCGCGCAGTGGTGGGGAGCGATGGGCCTGCCGACCAAGCGCGAGCAGGAGAAGACGCTGCACACGCTCAATCAGATCAACTCGCGGCTGATCGATCTCGAAGAGCGCCTCGCGGAGCTGCAGTCCAAGAAGAAGAGCTGAACCCGACAGGACCACGTCATGGACATCACACCCTTCCTCGAGCTCAAGCCGGCGCCGCGCGCGATCTTCGATTCGCTGTCTGATCGAAAGACGCGACCGCGGTTCATGCTCCCGACGCCCGAGGGTGACTGGAAGGCCGTGACGTGGGGTTCGTACGCGAAGGGCATTCGCAACGCGGCGCTGTTCCTTTCTTCCAGCGGGCTGCAGTCGGGAGATCGCGCGGCGATCTTCGCTCCCAACTCGGTGGAGTGGATCAGCGCGGCGATGGCGATTCAGGCCGTCGGTGGCGTGATGGTTCCGGTCTACCCGGCGAACACCTCGCCGCAAGCCGCTTACGTGGTGCAGCACAGCGACACCAAGGTGCTCTTCGTCGACACCGCGGCGTTGCTGCAGCGCGTGTTCGAAGCGTGGGACGCGTACTCGGCCGTCACGCGCATCGTGGTGCTCTCGCAGGTCGATCCCGGGCCGATCATCGAGGCGATGCGCGCGAAGGGCTTGAATCCTCCGCCCGTCGCCGAAGTGGAACGCAAGCTCGTGAGCTGGCCGCGCGTGCAGGCGCTCGGTGCGGCTCGTGATGCCGAAGCGCCGACGGAATTCGATCGTCTGCTCGCGGGCGTGTCGATCGATCAGGTCGCGCAGATGCTCTACACGAGCGGCACTTCTGGAAACCCCAAGGGCGTTCCGCTCACGCACAAGAACGTCGGCATCAACGGGCGCGATTGGTTGCAGTGCAACGCGCCCCTGCTCGACACGAATGACGTCGACGTGATGTGGCTGCCGATGAGCCACATCTTCGGCTTCGGCGAAGCGTGCCTCGGCAACGCGCTCGGGTGGATCACGTACATGTCGGACCCGGCGAAGGTGCTGACGCATCTGCCCGAGGTGAAGCCGACGGTGTTCATGAGCGTGCCGGCGGTCTGGGAAAAATTGGCGATGGCGGCGATGCCGGAGACGGACGCGGCGAAACGCACCAGCGCGTTGAACAAAGTCACCGGAGGCAAGCTGCGATTCTGTCTCTCCGGCGGTGCGGGCCTGAAGCGCGAGGTGAAGGAGTTCCTGCACACCGCCGGCATGCTGATCATCGAGGGCTATGGGCTCACCGAGACCAGCCCGACGTTGACGCTGAATCGGCCCGATGCGTTCCGCTTCGACACGGTCGGCAAGGTGTTGCCGTCGGTGCAGGTGAAGCTCGCCGAAGACGGAGAGATCATGGCGAAGGGCCCGACGGTGTTCGGCGGGTACCACAAGGACGCGGCGGCGACGGCCGAGGCGTTCACCGAAGACGGTTGGCTCAAGACCGGCGACGTGGGCCGCTTCACCGACGACGGCTTCCTGCAAATCATCGATCGCAAGAAGGACATCCTCGTGACCGCGGGCGGGAAGAACGTGCCGCCGGCGAACATCGAGATCCGCTTCAAGGACGACCCCTTCATCCACACCGTGGTGGTGTACGGCGACGCGCGGCGCTTCCTCGTCGGAGCGGTCTGGTTGCACGAGGCCGCGGTGAATGCGCACCTCGAGAAGAACGGAGTCGCTCGCGGCGCGTGGGACGAAGCGCGTCGTGCGCTCGTGCAGCAGCGCGTCGATCAGGTGAACACGCAGCTCGCGTCGTACGAGACGATCAAGAAGTTCGTGATCATCGACGTGCCGCTCACCGTCGAGAGCGGGCTCATCACCTCGACGCTGAAGATCCGCCGCAAGGAAGTGAACAAGCAGTTCGGCGACAAGCTCGAAGCCCTCTACGCATGAAACGCTTCACGAATTTGCTCGGGCTGTTCACGCGGCCGAAGCCGCAGGTCGGCGTCACGCCGTGTGACGTGGTGTGGTCCGAGAACAAGTGGAAGCTGCTGCGCTACCGGCCGCGCGCCGAGGGCGTGTCGCACCCCACTCCGCTGTTGCTGGTGCCGTCGCTGATCAACCGCCACTACGTGCTCGACCTGATGCCGGGGAAGAGCTTCGCCGAGTACATGGTGGCGCAGGGCTTCGACGTGTACTGCATCGATTGGGGCACGCCGGGCGATGAAGATCGCTTCGTGACGTTCGACGACATCGTCGATACCGCGCTCGGGCGCGCCATTCGTCGCGTCGCCAACACCGTGCCGCATCGCAAGACGCACGTGCTCGGGTACTGCATGGGCGGCACGCTCGCCGCGATTCACGGTGCGGTGCACAAGGAACACATCCAGAGCTTCGTGGCGCTGGCCGCTCCGGTGATGTTCGACGACGGCTCGCTGCTCTCGCGGTGGACTCGCTCGAAGGGCTTCGACATCGACGTGCTGGTCGACGCGACGGGTACGGTGCCGTGGCAGTTGTTGCAGGGCGCGTTTCAGCTGCTGCGGCCCACGCTGCCGTTGATGAAGGCCGTGTCGCTGCTCGATCGCGCGTGGAACGACGAGTTCCTCGATGGGTTTCTCGCGCTCGAGACCTGGGGCAACGACAACGTTGCGCTGCCTGGCGAGTTCTATCGAACGTACATCCGTGAGCTGTATCAGCAGGACCTGCTCATCAAGGGCGCGTTCACGTTGCGGGGACAGAAAGTGAAGTTGAAGTCGCTGACGTTCCCGACGTTGGCGGTGACGTTCGAGCACGACAACATCGTGCCGGGGCCGAGCGCGGCCGCGTTGATCTCGGAGATCGGCTCTCGCGAAAAGCAGCACCTGCATCTACCGGGCGGGCACGTCGGTGCGGTCGTGAGCAAGCACGCGGCGAAGACGCTCTGGCCGCAGCTCGTCGGGTTCTACGAGAAGCACGACGCAGCCTGAGATCTGTCAGCTTTGGGTACAGCTTTTCGGGAATCGCGCTCGGCCCGCGTCACTGTCAGCTTTGGGTACAGATTCGAAGTCGAGGGGCACGTTCGCGCTCGGCTGGGCGAACGTGAGCGCCAACCACCTCGCACTCGAAGCAGCCTTTGGGGTGAAGTGGTTGATGTCGTCGATGCCGTGCGCACAACGTGCGTGCCCCTCGACCTCGAGTCTGTACCCAAGCTGACAGTGACGCGGGCCGAGCGCGATTCCCGAAAAGCTGTACCCAAAGCTGACAGATTCGTTAAGCGCGCGCGGTGACGCAGAACCCGCCGGGCTACTTCGAGCTGTTGCGTCGCCGACCGGCGTTCCGATCGATCTGGCTCGGCTCGGTCGTGTCGCTCGCCGGCGACTGGTTCACGCTGATCGCGCTGTACTCGTTGCTCGAGCAGTACACCGGCAAGAGCGAAGCGATCGGCCTGATGCTGCTGGTGCGCTTCGTGCCGCTCGCACTCCTCTCGCCGATGGCCGGAGTGCTCGCCGATCGCTTCTCGCGCAAGAAGATCATGGTCGCCGCCGATCTGCTCCGCGCGATCGTGGTGCTGGCGTTCCTCCTGATCCGCAGCGCCGAGCAGGTCTGGCTCGTCTACGCCCTCACCTTCCTGCAGATGTCCCTCTCGTCGTTCTTCGACCCCGCCGAGGCCGCCGCGATCGGCAGCACGGTGGAGAAAGACGAGATCGTCACCGCCAACACGCTCCAGGGCGCGACGTGGAGCGCGATGCTCGGTTTCGGAGCTGTCTTCGGCGGAATCCTCACCGCGGTCGCGGGCCGAGAGGCGAGCTTCGTGGTCGACGCGCTCAGCTACGGGCTCTCGGCGTTCTTCGTCTCTCGCGCGACGATCACCATGCCGCAGCAGCCGCCAACCGCGGCAACGTGGGCAGGCCGTCTCGGGTTCGACGATCTCTTCGAGGGCTTCAAGCTCATCCGCCGCTCGCCTGACGTGCGTCGCGTGCTGTGGGTGAAGTCGTCGTGGTCGCTCGCCGGCGGCGCGGCGCTGGTGCTCTACGCGGTGATGGGCTCACGCATCTTCGCGATCGCCGGCTCACCCGAAGCCGGAGTCGGCGTGTTGCTCGCCATGCGTGGCACGGGCGCGTTCATCGGCCCGCTGATCGCCCGTCGCATCGGAGGCGATGATCCGAACTTCCTCGAGCGCGCGATCGGCCTCGCGTTCCTCGTCACCGCCGCTGCCTGGCTCGCCTTCGCGCTCTCACCCAACCTGGTGATCGCCGCCTTGTGTCTCGCGGTCGCGCACACCGGCGTCTCGACACAGTGGGTGTTCTCGACCTCGCTCATCAACCTGCGCGTCGAAGATCGCTTCCGCGGTCGCGTGTTCGCGGTCGACACCATGCTGCCGTTGCTCGCGCTCGCCGCGTCGAGCTGGGCCGGCGGCAAGCTGCTCGACGAACTCAAGATGGAGCCGCGCGCGCTCATGATGTGGCTCGCGCTCATCACCGCGTTCGCCGCAGTCGGCTGGTGGTGGCTGCGACGAGGCGCGCGTCAGCGGCCGGCCGAGCTCGGCGAACTGCCGAACGGCTGAGCGCCCGTCGGGCGCGGCAGCTCGCCCACCCAATCGGGGCCAGGCGCGGTGAGCCGGTACGAGACGCACGCCTCGAGGTAGCGGCGCACGAGCTGATCGTCGTTCTTGGCGATCACTTCGTTGAACGCCGCTTCGGCTTCGCTGAACTTCCGCGCGTTCCACAACGTCATCGCCTTTTCCCAGATGGCGACCCACTCGAAGTCTTTCGCGTCTTCGCGATCGGCGAGCAGCTCGAACGCTTTGAGCGCCTCGCCCTCGCGCCCCAGCCGCAGCACGTCGACCTGCCGGAACAAGAACTTCTCGCGCGCTTCTTCTTCGAGCGTCTCGCCGACCAGCGTGCGCACTCCGTATTTCTTCGCGAGCGCCTCGAGGCGGAAGGCGGTGGCGACGGGCTCTCCCATCACCGTGTAGTTCACGCGATGCAGCGTGCCCATCTCACCGACCACCGTGTCGCCGCAGTCGAGACCGGCGCGCAGCACGAGCGGCCGCCCGCACTTCTTTTCCCACTCGCCGCGCTTCTCATCGAACTTGGCGTGCATCTCGAGTGCGGCTTCACACGCCGATTCCGCGTCGTTCGGCGCTGCCACCGGAGCGCCCCAGAACGCCATCAACCCGTCGCCGAGGTACTTGTCGACGTGGCCGCCGCGATCGAGCACCACCGTCGTCATTTCTCCGAGGTACTGGCGGAGCACGTCGACCACGACTCCCGGCTCGCGATCGTTCGAGACCGAGGTGAAGCCTTCGATGTCGGAGAAGAAGATCGTCAGCTCGCGACGCTCGGGCTGCATCAACGCGAGATCTCGCTCGACGCGGCGGAAGACGTCGGCCCGCACCGCGCCACCGAGCGCACGCAGCATGAACTCGCGCAGCGATTGCTCGAGCGTGCGCGCGTAACCCAGTGACGCGAGGAAGGTCAGCGAGCACGCGGCGATTGGAGCAACCATCGCCACCTGCCGAAACTGCGTCACGTACATCTGACGGGCGAGCAGCGCGTGCACGCCGGCCACTACGAGAATCGTCGCCACCCACGCCAGCCACCCCGGTCGACGCACGAGGCTCGACCACGCGACGGCGAGAATGGCGCCCACGAAAGCGAACGCCACAGTGAGCCAGAAGTCCTGATTGGCGGGCACCTGCTGCACGCCCTGCCCCTTGGCGACGTTGGTGATCGCCTGCGCCCAGATTGCTCCGCGGGTGAGTGAGCCGACGGGCGTGATGAAGCTCGGAGAAGTGCGCTCATCGATCAGCACCACCACGCGACCTTCGAGATCGTTGTCGTGGTGGCGCACGCCACGGCCCGCTTCGTCGTCTTCGCGATTCACGAGCAACCGCCACGCGGGCACAGCGCGCTTCATCGTTCCGCGACCCGAATTGCCGACCTCGTCGGAGCTCCAGCGCAGCGTGAGAAACCCGTGAGGATCGATCGGCAGCGCAGGCTGCTCTCCATTGTGCAGCAGCCCGTTCTCGACCTTCGGCGTTCCAATTCCACCGGGCCGCGTGTGGAGCGCGATGCCGGCGAAGATTCCATCGAGGCCTTCGCGTGAGCCGCCGTTGACGAACAGCGGCACCGAGCGCACCACGCCGTCGGGATCAGGCACGAGCTTCAGCGAAGCGATCGAGAACTCCTTGCCGAGCAGCGGAGGGACCGGCGCGTCGATCGCTCCCGCACGCGGCAGCATTTCGGGTTCGAGCCCGCTCACCTTCGTCTGCGTCAGCTTGAGGAGCAGTTGCTCGCTGGTGATCTCCGCGGCGTCATCAGCGGCGGTCAGCGTTCGAGTGACCGGATTGCCGCGCAGCTCGAGCGAGCTCGCCAGCTTCTGCGTTCGAAGATCGTTGGTCGAACCCGCCCACACCGTGAACTTCCCGCCGTCGCTGAGCAGGTACGCGCTCGTGCGCTGCAACAGCACCTGTCGCAACACCGGCAGCGCCTTCTCTTCGCTGTCGACCTCGGCGACCTTGAGCAGCACGGGCGTCAGCGGGCGATCTGCGGGCCGGCGCGTCGCGCGTTGCCAGTCGACGCCCAACACCACCTTGCCGCCGAGCGACTTCAAGAGCTCCGCGAACTTCTGATCATCGGTGCGGGGATCTTCACCGCGGCATGGAGCGCATTGCCGCGCGCTGACGTCGCTGAAGCTCTCGTCGATCACCACCAGCGCCGCGCCTTCGCGAATCGCCTGCTGCGCGACCTCACCGAGCAGCTCGCGCGGCCACGGGCGCATCGCCCATTCCGGATGTTCCGATTCGCGCGCGCTCACCAGCGTGTCTTCGTCGACGTTCACCAACACCACGCCGTCGGCCCGCTCGCTGATGCCGCCCAGCTCACGCGCACGCCAATCGACGGTGCGGTTCTCGAGGTTCTCGAGCCACAGACGAAGCGGCACGTGCCACCGCGGCTCGCCCTCGAGTTCCTTGCGCTCGACGCGGAAGAAGACGGCCGCTCCGAGCACGAAGCCGATGAGCGTGGCCCACAGGAACGCGACGCCGAACTTCTGCAGAAACCGCAGACCAGCGCTCTGAATGGGGTTGGTCGCCACGAGCGCCGCAGAATGTATGCTCGGCAGCCATGAAGAACACGTGCTGTGTGGTGCTGTGCGCAGTCTCGGTGGCCCTGACGTCGGGCTGCGACACGACGGTCAAACAGGCTCAGGCGAAGACCGCCGCGGTCTCGACCATTCTCACCACGCCCGACATCGACATTCGCGCCGGAGCGGTCGCCGGCAACGGCTTCGACGCCAGCTTCGACTTCGACGCTGGAGGTTTCGACGCGGGTGGGTTGGACGCCGGCGTGTTCTTCACCGACGCGGGCATCATCGTGCCGGCGCAGAACCTGGCGTTCGTGTACCTCGGCCAGCGGCAAGGCGAGTCACTCGACGTCGCGCCGGTCGGCATGCCCGGAGCGCAGGCGCGTCTGATTCAGGTCGGCGGCGCGAGCTTCCCGCTCGACGACGTGGGCGGCGGCACGTACTCGCTCTCGCCTGACGCGGGCTTCAAGTACGTCGACGACGCGACGTACCAGTTTGAGTTCGTGCTCAACGGCCAGACGTTCCTCGCCGAGGTGACGCACGTGCCGTCGCGCGAGAACATCGCGCAGTTCCACCCGACCATCGGTTACGTCGAGCTCAACGCCGGCGAAGACTTCGTCTTCACGCGCCCCGACCCGCCGGCCGGCACCGATCGCAACTTCGGCTTCGTCAACGTCTTCCCCGTGAGCCAGCAGGGTCAGGGCCAGCCGACGTACACGAACATTCCCATGGCGCCGATCGACTTCCTGCGGCTGATCGCCTTCCCGCAGGAGTGGAAGAAGACGCAGGTGACGGTGCCGGGCAGCGCGTTCCCCGAGCGCGATCACAACTACATCGTGGTGCTGCAGAGCGCGAAGCTCGGCGGGCCGAAGTCGGAGAACCTGTTCCTCGGCTCGGCGATTCTCGCGGGCACGGCCGACGTGGCGATCATCAAGACGCGAAAATAATCAGTCGCGTACCAACTCGAACTCGATCTTCCCCGCGAGTTTGAGCGTGAGCAGCAGCCCCGTGAGCTGCTCCGCTTCTTCGCGGGTCAGCAGATTGCGCCAGCCGTCACCTTCCGCGAGCTCGGCCTCGAGCACCGCTCCACGCGTGATCCACCGCACGAAGCGCTCGCCCTGCACGAGCGGCAGCTGGCCCTTCACCGGCCACATCTGCGCTCGATCATTCAAGACCAGACGCAGCGCCGCTGCCGTCGGCCGAACGTCGCTCACGCCTTCGTCGGAATAGAGAGATGGAGGCGCCGCCTTCACGTCGTCGACCGAGTCGTCGGCGAGATAGCCGTAGCGGCTCGGAATGCGCGAGGTGAACGCGAACAGCGCCATCACCGCGTCGTCGTCGCTCAGTCGGTGCGCGTGGAGAATTCGCCGCTCACCGACGCTCCGCACCGCGAGCCGAAATGCCGGGCGCGAAACGGTCGCCTGGCGCTTCACGCGCTCGAACAACTCGGCGCGCAGTCGCTCGAGTTCGTCGCTCAACGTCGCTTCGGCGCTCGAGACCTGTTTCGCGAAGTCGGTGCGAACCGCGACCAGCTTCGCTTCAGCATCCCTCGCCGCGACGACGAGACCTTCACCCGCCGGTTGCGAGCTCGCCGCCGCACGCATCGCCCCCAACAACAGCTCGCCCTGTTCTTCCAGGCGACGCTGCTCTTCCTTCCACTTGCGACGCGCGCTCACAGCGCTGGCGTTCAGCTCGGTCCACGCGGCGTACAGCGCCTCGAGCGTCTCGACCGAACGCACGCGCACCAGGGCCTGCGAACCCAGCGCGGCGGCGTCGATGCCGAGCTGGGGCGCTTCGATGATCTCGCCCACACTCGGCGTGTCGACCGGCGTGTCGCGCTTCAACTCACGTCCGCGTCGCAGGAGCCGCGGGCGACACGGGCTTCTCACCCGCCGGGCCGTTCGCCTTCGCGAGGCGGTTCTTCAAATCTTCGCGCAGCTCGTTGCCGGGCTTCGGAGCGAGCATCAGCCCGAGGCCGACGCCCACCAGCACGCCGGCACCGAACAGCGCGAGCGCGGGCACCAGCTTGTCGGTCGTGTTGCGTCGCGACTCGAGACCGATCATCTCGAGCAGGTCGTCCTTGTCCACGTCAGGCAAATTCTTCCGCAGGGATCGCCACATGATTCCTCCAACGAGTGGGTTCACTTCGAAGAGTCGTCTTTCTTTGCCGCGTTCTGCAGCACACCGTCGATCGCCGCTTCGGCCACGTCGAGCAACCGGTCGCGCACCATCGGAATCGAGGTGAGCTTCATCGCCATGCGCACCAGCCGCGCGGTCGTCGGCGTGAACAGCCCTCCGCCCACCACGTAGCCGAGGCCCAGCGCCGCGCCGACCATCGCGTACGGCGCCTTTTCGACCTTCTCGGTGAGCCCGACCGCATCGCTCACGCCGTTGATCGCCGAGTTGGCGGTCTTCGCCGCGTGCTGAAGCGTGTCGGCGAGCTCAGCCGCGTCCCACCGGCCGGAATCTTCGCCCTCGGGTGGCGGTCTCGCACCTGCGGCCGCCTGCGACGCCTCAGCGCCGATCTTTCCGTTACTCGCGCTCATCGACGGCTCGCCCACTTGCCGATGATGAAGCCGATGGCGGCTGCTCCGAGCAGCGTGGTGCCCGGGTTCTTCTTGATGAAGTCCTTCACGCGATCGTTCAGCTCGTTCGCGTATTCGGTGACCTGCTCGATCTGCGGCGCGAGGCGCTCCTGCAGCTCCGCGATCGGATCAGGCTCGGTCTTCGCTCCACCTGCAGGCGCTGGATTCGTTTCGCTCATGAATTTCTCCCGCGTGAAAAGAGACGTGCGAGGGCGTAACCGACCACGAACGCGCCCCCGATGGTGAGGAGTGGATGTTTGCGAACCACCGACCGCCAGTTCGACAAGGGCTCGAGGGTCTGCTCGACCACATCGAGTCGCGCCAACAATCGTTCACGCGCGGCGGCCAACTGAGCGCGTGCGTCACTGGTGTCTTTCGCCGGAGCGAGCGCACGCACCGGCGCTGCCGTGATCGCCCTGGAGTTGGAATCGGAGTCGCTCACGACTGACGCTCCTCCGCGCGTTCGGGCAACAAGAGCGCCGTGCTGCTGTCGAGCTCGTTCATGGTGGCGCTCATCACCTTGCGCGCACCGAGTTGCTTCGCGACCACGCCGATCACCGTGCCGCCGATCGCGAGGTTCAACAGCCCGACGATCAAGAACGAGAGGTCCGCCGCCATCCACCTTCTCAGCGTGAGCGCGAGCGCGACGCACAAGAAGCCGTAGCCCACGAGGATCAGCGGAGCGAACGCGGCGATCAGCCCCACGCGCATGCCGACGAAGCGCGCGTCCTGCGTCAGTTCCATTCGCGCGAGACGAACGTGTTGCGCCACCAGCTCGCTGAAGGCGTCGACCAGCTCGCGCAGTTGAGTCCCGAGGGCCATCGGCGCGGGACTGTACACCTCGGTTTGGCTACGGTCCGCCGCCATGATCGAAACCCTGACGTTGCTCTCGGTGCTGGCTGGTGCTCCGAGCGGGCTGCAGCCGAAGAACCGCCCCTACGACGCGCAGCACTACAAGCTCGAACTGAAGCAGGGCGCGGAAAAAGACACGTTCAACAACGTGCTCACCGCGACGCTCAAGGCCACCAAGGCGCTCACCGAGATCGAGCTCGACGCGTACAACTTGAAGATCACCGCCGCGAAAGTCGACGGAGAGGCCGCCGAGTTCAAGGAGACCTACTCGCCCGAGACCGAGACGGGCGTGGTGAAGATCAAGCCGAAGAAGCCGGTCGCCGCGGGGAAAGACGCGATCGTCGAGATCACCTACTCGGTGACCGCCGGCACTTCGAACCACGGCTTCTTCACGTCGAGCGAGCCCGACGCGCCCGCCAATTCGCTGCCCGGCTACTTCACGCACTTCGAGCCCAACTTCGCGCAGCGCTTCTTCCCGCTGAACGACACGCCGGCCGACAAGGCGACGAGCGAGGTCTTCGCGGTGGTCGACGGCAAGTACACGGTGATCAGCAACGGCCGGAAGGACAAGGACGAGACGTTCTCCGAGGACGGCAAGAACCTGCGTCGCGTGTCGTGGAAGCAGGAGTCACCCCACTCTCCGTATTTGATCGCCGTGGCGATCGGTCAGTTCGACGCGGTGCAGGTCAGCGACAATCCGAGCGCGACGATCTGGGTGCCGCCGGGAACGAAGGACCGCGCATTCGTCGCGGCTGACGTGCTCAAGCAGCTCTTCAACTTCCAGGTCGCGTACACGGGCACCAAGTACCCGTGGGCCAAGATCGACGTCGTCGCCGTGCCTCGTTTCTATTGGTCGGGCATGGAGAACACGTCGGTGATTTTCGAGCGCACCAGCAAGGTGATCGTCGATCACAAGAACGATCAGCTCGCGCGCACCACGATCGTCGGCCTCATGTCGCACGAAATGGCGCACCAGTATTTCGGCGACTACGTGACCTGCAATTGGTGGGACGAGGTGTGGCTCAACGAGGGCATGGCCACCTGGCTCGGCGACCTCGCGTGGGACGACTACAACGACAACGACGAGGCCGAAGTGCGTCGCGCCATTCGTCTGGTCGACGGCTACTTCATCGAGGAAGACGGCCCGCACGCGCACCCGCTGATCGTGAAGGGCATTCCCGCTGAAGAGGCGTTCGACGGCACCAGCTACACCAAGGGCGCGAACGTGATGGCCATGCTCGAGACGTGGATCACCAAGCCCGAGATGAAGAAGGCGCTGAAGCTCTACTTCGAGAAGAACGGCGGCAAGCCGGCCACCAGCAACGACTTCTTCAAGGCGGTGTTCGACAGCACCAAGAAGGAGAAGGAGCTCAAGCCCTTCAAGGAGTCGTGGCTCACCAAGAAGGGCTACCCCATCGTCTTCCCCGAGACGTCGTACGGCGGCGGCAAGCTGACGATCACCATTCGCCAGCAGCCGAACCACGCGACCGAGAAGGGGCCGTTCACCTTCAAGCTCCCGATCAGCATTCACCGCACGCAGGAGCCGCAGTTCCACAAGGACGAGGTCATCACCATCGACAAGCCCGAGGTGAAGGTGACCATCGACGTGCCGGCCGCTCCGCAGTGGATCAACTGGAACCGCGGCTTCGGCGCGCTCGCCAAGGTGAACCCCACCACCACCAGCGAAGACAACTGGATCGACGCGGCTCGCTACGACCCCGATCCCGTGTGGCGTCTGCTCGCGACGTGGCAGCTGCTCGGAGAGATCGGCAGCAAGAAGCCGAAGTCCGAGAACAAGCCGACCGACGCCGCGCTCGGAGCGATCCTCGACGTGCTCACCAAGGACCCGTCGCCCTACGTGCGTGAGGCGGTGCTGGAGCGCATGGCGAATACCCGCTGGCGCAAGCTGCCTACCGAGTTCGCCGCGCCGCTGCTCGCGCTCGCCAAGCGTCCCGAGAATTTGAACGAAGATCCCGCCGGCTACATTCGCGTGCGCAACATGGCGATGGAAGCGCTCGGCCGCGTCGACAACCCCGATGGTCACAAGTGGTTGATGGACGAGCTCGGCAAGCGCGACATCGACATCAACTATCTGGCTGCGTACTCGGCGGCGGCGGCGCGCATCAGCTCGCCGGCTTCGTTGGGCTCACTTCGCGCGGCGCTCGTGACGCAGAAGGGCCGCGGCGCGGGTTACTTCCGTCGCACGGCTGAAGCGCTCGGCAGCGGCACCAGCGTCGACGTGCTGGCCGTGATCAAGGACACGCTCAAGGCCAACTCGACCAACAACGAGCTGTGCCGCGCGTTGACGAAGAATCTCCCCGACAATCACGATCTGCGTGAGAGCGCCGACTTCGCGACGCTCGTGAAGGACATCGTCCTCGACGACAAGACCTTCAACGAGGAGTGCCGCGCCGAGTTCCTCTACCAACTCGATGACGTGAAGTACGAATCGGCCAAGGGAGCGCTCACCGAGATCGCCGAGAAGGCGATGCCGGATCAGATGAAGGCGTACGCCAAGCGCGTGCTCGACGCGAACTTCCCCGCGCCCGCTGCCGCGCCCGGCAAGAAGGACGCGCCGAAGAAGAAGTAACTCTCTCCCTCTCCCTGTGAAACGGGGAGAGGGCCGGGGTGAGGGGCCGAGCGAAGCGCGGTGGGTTGAGAACGAATCAGGCCCTCTCCCAACCGTTCAGTTGCTCTGCGCCGACACGCCGGTCGCGCCCTGCCCGGAATTCCCGCCCACGCCGCCGCTGCCAGCGACGAGCGTGGTCGAGGCAGTCACGGTGACGCTGGTCGAGTTGAGCTTGTACAGCGCGTAGCTCGGTCCACCCGCGCCACCGCCACCCTGCCCACCCTGGCCGCCGAAACCACCCTGGCCGCCAGAGCCACCAGCCGCAGGCTCACCACTCGGGTCGAAGCTGGTGCCACCGGTTCCGCCGGTTCCGCCTCCTCCGCCCGATCCACCGTTGCCGCCCGCTCCGCCGGTGCCTGACGTGAGCACCGAACCGTCGATCACCACGCCGTCGCAGTTGGCGAGGAACACCGCGAACGAGCCACCGCCACCCACGCCGCCGAAGCCGCCCGCGCCACCACACCCGCCGCTGCCGCCACCACCACCGCCAGCACCCGCGCGATCGGAACAGAACGAGCCGCCCTGCGCGCCGCCACCACCACCACCGCCTCCTCCGTTGCCGGCGACGCCCGTCCCACCCTGAGCGCCTGTTCCTGAGCTCGTCAGGTAGCGCGCGTCGAAGCCGAGCAACGACGAACTCCCGCTGCCGATCCCGCCGACACCTCCGGTCGCGCCCATCTGGCCCGGCTGACCCGCGTTCGCGTTGTTGCACCCGTTGTGATTTCCCTGCGGGCCACCGTTGCTCGGGCTCACCAGGAAGCCAGCCGCCGTGTAGCCAGCGAAACCGACCTGACCGCTGTTGCTGCCCGCGTTCCCGCCGTTGCCGCCGCGGCCACCTGCGCTTCCGTTGAACACCGTCGCGCACGACGACTGCGGCCCGCCGTTGCCACCCGCGTTGACGACCGTGACGTTCGAGCCCACGTTGCCGTTTCCGCCGATGCCACCCGTGCCGCCAGTCGCTCCCGCGCCCGCAGCGCCAGCCTGCGCGTTGATGCGGCGCAAGGTGAGCGCGTCGCAGTTGAAGCAGTTGATCGCGTACGTGCTGACGCTGGTGTTGCCCGCGGGCGCGGCGCCGGTGCGCACCGTGAGGAACTCGAGTGACGTGCTCGCGGTGAGATCAGAGCCGGTGATGGTGATGATCTTGTTGTCGATCACCGCGTCGTTCTGCACGAGCACGATGTACGACGCGCTGCGCGCCCAGTTGGCGTTGCGCGAGTAACCACCGAACACGTTGACGCCGTTCTTGAGCGTCACCTGTTCGAAGTAATTTCCTTCCGACACCAGCACGTGCGGCCGCGAGCCACCGGCGACGTCGATGCCGCGCTGAATCGTCTGACACGGGCTCGCGCGCGTTCCGCACCCTGCTCCGTTCGAGCCGTTGGTCGCCACGAAGACCGACTGGCTCTCGATGCCGTCCAGCCCGTCGCAGTTCGAGTCGAGGAAGTTCTCGTCGGGCACGTCGACGCTGGTCGGCGACGCGACGTTGCAGAGGTACTCGCACCCGTTCGTGCCGCTCAGATCGAGGTCGTAGTACTGCGGGTTGCACGCGTAGCTGCACGTGCCCGGACACGTGGCGGTCGCGTTGTTCGGCGTGGGGCACACGTTGTTGCAAGCGCCGCAGTGATTCACGTTGGTGCTGATCTGAATCTCACAGCCGTCGGCGTACGCGCCGTTGCAGTTCGCGAACCCGCCGACGCACGCCGCGATGCCGCAGTTGCTCCCGCTGCACGACGGAGTCGCCACGTTCGCCGTCGCCGCGCACCCGGCGTTACAGGCACCGCAATGAGCGACCGTATTGGTGAGGTTCACTTCGCACCCGTCGGCCGCCACACCGTTGCAGTTGCCGAAGTTCGCGTTGCACGACTGCACCTGACACGAGCTCCCGCTGCAGGTCGGAGTCGCGTTGGGCAGTGAGCACACGTTGCCGCACGCGCCGCAGTTGTTGGTGTTGGTCGCGACGTTGACCTCGCAGCCGTCCGCGTAGATCAGGTTGCAGTCGCGCTGCGTGCCGTTGCACGACGCGATGTTGCACATGCTGCCCGCGCAGCCACCGACCCCGTTCGCCGGAGTGCACGCCGCATTGCACGCGCCGCAGTTCGCCGGGTTGTTGGTGGTGTTGACCTCACAGCCGTCGGGGTAGCTCATGTTGCAGTTCGCGAAGCCCGAGTTGCAGCTCGCCACGCCACACATGCCGCCGCTGCACGCCGCGGTGCCGCTCGCCACCGAGCACGGCTGATTGCAGCCACCGCAGTGAGCCGTGTTGTTGCCGATGTTGATCTCACACCCGTCGCTCGCGAGGCCGTTGCAGTTGGCGAAGCCCGAGTTGCAGTTGATGCCGCACGAACCGAGCACGCACACGCCGGTGCCGTTGGTCGAGTTGCACACCGTCGAGCACGTGCCGCAGTGGGAGGGATCGTTCGAGAGGTTCACCTCACAGCCGTTGGCGAGGTTCCCGTCGCAGTTCGAGAAGCCGGGCAGACACGCGATGCCGCACATGCCTCCTGAGCAGGTCGCGGTGCCGTTGGTGCCAACGCACGCGGTGGTGCAGCTGCCGCAGTGCGTGGGATCGGCGTTCAAGTTCACCTCACATCCATCGGCGGGGTTCGCATTGCAGTCGGCGAAGCCCGGGTTGCACGCCCCGATGCGGCACGCGCCACCGGTGCAGAGCGGAGTCGCGTTCGCCGACAGACACGCCACGTTGCACCCGCCGCAGTTGGCGATGTCCGAGAACACGTTGCGCTCGCAGCCGTCGCTCGCGTTGCTGTTGCAGTCCGCGAAGCCGGGGCCGCACGAGATGCCGCAGGTGCCTCCGCTGCACGCCGCCTGACCGCCCGACACGTTGCACTGCAGGCCACAGTTTCCGCAGTTGCTGGTGTCGTCGAAGATGTTCGTCTCACAGCCGTCGAGCGTGACGTTGTTGCAGTTCTTCCAACCCGTCGCGCACGTGCCCACCGCGCAGCTGCCGGAGCTGCACACCGGGTTGGCGTGCGGCAGGTTGCAGACCACGTTGCACGCGCCGCAGTTCGCCGGGTCCGATTGCAGGTTGAACGCCTCGTCGATCGCTCCGTCGCAGTCGTCGTCGACGCCGTTGCACAGCTCGACGCCGCGGAAGATGCAGAGGTACTCGCAGCCGTTGGCCGCCTGCAGATCGATGTCGTAGTAGTTCGCGTCGCAGGTGTACTGGCACGTGCCGCTGCTGCAGCGCGGAACGGCGTGCGGCGCGCTGCACGCGTTCCCACAGCCGGAGCAGTGGTTGACGTCGTTGCTCAGGTCGACCTCGCAGCCGTTGGGCGCGGCGTTGTCACAGTTCGCGTAGCCGGTGTCGCAGCGATCGACGGTGCACACGCTCGCGGCGCACCCTTCCACCGCGTGCGGCAGCGAACACACGAAGCTGCACGTGCCGCAGTTGGCCGGGTCGGTCGCGGTGAACGCGGGATCGTCGGTGATGCCATTGCAGTCGTCGTCGATGCCGTTGCACGTCTCAGCCGAGGGCAGACCCGGAGTGCAGGTCTGCACCACACCGGCCACGCACGCGGTCACGGTGCGCAGACACGCGCCGACGCCACACGCGATGTCGGGGATCGAGTCGTCGTTCGCGCCATTGCAGTCGTCGTCGAGCCCGTTGCAAGCCTCGACCACCGGCGTGCGCGCGTTGCAGCTCGAGTAACCCGACGGCGGAGCACAGACCGCGATGCCCACGCAGGTGCCGGCGTCGTTGGCGATGCTGCACGGCCGCGTCTGCCCCGCACTGCGGTTGGTACATTCGCAGTCGTTGGTGGTCGGCACGCACTGCTTCGGCGCGCTGCCGCCGTCGATCGAAGCCGAGTCGTCACAGCGATACGAGGGAGGACACACGTCGCCGTAGCTACAGTCGCGGCCGCACACGCCGACGCCGCCGACGAGGATGCACTTGTCTGCCTTCTGCGGACAGTCGCTGTCCTGGGTGCACGCGCGGCACAGGCCTTCGCGCTCCTGCACGCACGCCTTTCGATCTCCATCGAGCGTGGTGCAGATCTCGGTCTCGCGGCAGCCGAACAGACACGGGCGCAGGCAGACGGCCTCGTTGCCGTTCACCGCGTCGCAGAGACTCGACTCACACTCGCTGTCGGCGTTGCAGCGCTCACCCTCGCCCAGCAACGTCACTTCCGAGCGCTGCCGCTGACAGTTGCAGCCCGAGAGCACCGGTACTGCGAGAAGGAAGACGACGAAAGACCAACCGCAGAGAGGGAGACGTCGCAAGGTGCGCTCCGAGACAGCGGGTTTCGGAGCGGCACAAAAACAGATTGATCAGTTTGGAATCAATCCCACGTCAGGCTTTGTGACGTTCGAGTAACGCGCCAGCCCAGGTCAGGCCCGAGCCAACGACGCACATCGCGAGCGCGTCACCGAGCGCCGGGGAGTCCCACTTCTCGCTCATCACCGACGGCGCACCCGACGCGCCCACGTTGCCGCGGGTGTCGACGTTGTACAGGTGCCGCTCGGCGGGAATCTCGTTTCGCCGCGCGACGGCCTCGAGCATGCGGAGGTTCGCCTGGTGCCCGATGAAGTTGAGCTTCTCTGGGCTCTGGCCCTGCTTCACCCACAGATCGCGCAGCACTTCCCACGTCTCGCTGGCGCGCTTCACGGCGAACTTCTGCACCTCGGCACCGTGCTGTGCGAAGTGACCGAAGCGCGGCACCTTCACCTTCTCAGCGCCCGCAGGGTCGCCCTTCAAATAGGTCTCGGTGATCTTCCACTTGCCGGGAATGCGAGGCGAGACGATCGCCGCCGTCGAGCAGTCACCCCACAGCACGCACGCCGAGCGATCGGAATAGTCGACCACGCGCGTCGAGTTCTCGGGCTGCACCAGCATGATGAAGTCGGGCAGCTTCTCGGGCCGCATCGCCTCGAGGAAGTAGAGCTGCGTGCAGAAGCTCGAGCAGGCGCTCGCGATGTCGAGCGACGGAGCGTCGATCTGCAGCTCCTGAGCGACGCGGTTGGCCTCGGCCGGAATGCACTCGTCGGGCGAGCAGCTGCCCGCGAGCACCATGCCGATGTCCTTCACCGTCAGGCCCGCACGCGCGAGCGCCATCTGCCCGGCCTTCGCGCCCGTCTCGGCGTTCGACAGCTCGGCCGCTTCGATCGCCGCGCGCGGATCTTTGTTCTTCGTCTGGCGGATGTAGTCGAGCGGCAGCACCGTGTGCCGGCGCTTGATGCCCACGCGCTCGGTGATCCACGCATCGTTGGTGTCGATGCCCAGACTCTCGAGGAAGGCATTGTCGATCACGTTCTCGGGGTGAAAGTGACCGATCGCGTGGAGGTGCAACACGTGGAGAACCCCTGTTCGTCAGAAAAACGAAGCCCAGAAACCAAAGACCAACCGTTGCCGCATGTACGCAAGCCGATCAGCAGCGGGAAGATTTTTGCCAGAACATTTGGTCACGTTTTGAAAGACGTGATCGCGCAGCGTCACCCGCGCGTTTCGCTCACGGCTCGCGCCACATCACGATGCCGGGCTTCAAGTTCGGGTTCGCGCGGTTGTCGTAGTGGAACACCAGCGTGATCTTCCCCGGCTTGTGCGACCACATCGTGATCCAGTCGCCGCCGCGCTGAATCGGAGTGCCCGCCGGAGCGCACGTGGTGAACGAAGTGCCGTCGGTGCTGCGCGCGAGCTTGGGGCCGTTGCAGTTGATCTGCGTGCCGATGGACGACCACGGAGCGGCCACCGAGATCTTCGTCGCGCTCTCGACGAACAGCGCCTGGTACCACTGCGTGGAGTGGAACTCGTTGGCCATGCTGCTGTTGCGCGGAATGGCGATCGGCGTGCTCCACGTCGAGCCCGTGTCGGTCGCGTGCGCGTACCAGAGCTGCGTGGCGTCGACGGCGATCGCGTTCAGCAGATGGAAGGCGACGTGCGGAGTGGTGCCCACGAAGGTGAGCGTCACCGACGGCCGACGATCGAGCGGAGAGAGATCGGTCATCGCGCCTGAAGCGATGGTGCTGGTGGTGCTGCCCGGCCGCCAGAAGCCCAGGTCGGCCGAGTTGGTGCCCGCGCTCGCGAACCACGCGACGCCCGGGTTGCCCATGCCGTCGACGGCGAGCGAGATCGAGCTCGTCGGCAACGCCCCGCTCTGCCGCTGCTCGGTGAACGCCGCGGTTCCAGTGCGCGTCGCGTACACCACGTCGGTGCCCTGCAGGAACGCGACGTGCGAGGTGCTGCCACCCGTCGACGCCACGCTGGGGTCACTCACCGTGCCGGAGTTCGTCAGGTTCACCGTCGAGAGCGAGAAGTTGGCGCCCTCGTCGTCACTCACCGCGAGGCGGATCGAGTTGTTCTGCGGCTTCACGTACGCGATCGCGATGCGGCCACTCGTGGTGTCACGCGCGATCGAGATCTGCCGGTGCGGGTGCTCGAACGCCGCGCCGCCGACCACTTCGATCGTCATCGGCATCGTGAAGGCCTTCGCCACGCCATCCCAGCGCATGAAGACCACGCGGTTGTCGTCGTAGTTCAAGTCGCCGTTCGGGTCTTCGTAGAGCGCGGCGATCAGCGGCTGCCCGAACTGATCTCCGGTGGACGTGACCGAGATGCCCAGCTTCGTCGACGGCAACGCCGCCATCGGCAGCTGCAGCGCGACCTGCCAACCATTGGGAGGGTCGTCTCCGCGCGGCCGACCGGCGTCGACTTCCATCATGCCGGCGTCTTCTTCTCCGGCGTCAGGAATGGGCCGCGGCTTCGGACCGCACGCGAAGATCGCAGCGGCGAGAGACGAGATCAGAATGATGCGCAGCATGGGACTCCTCAACGGTTACTGAGCGGCCTTGATCACTTCGCGGGCGATGACGATGCGCTGAATCTCGCTCGTGCCCTCGTAGATGGTCTGCACGCGTGCGTCGCGCAGGTAACGCTCGACGGGGAACTCGTCGATGTACCCGTAGCCACCGTGAATCTGCACGGCGTGATCGCACACCCGGTTCGACATCTCCGACGCATACAGCTTGGCCATCGAGGCCTCGCGCGAGAACGGAGTCTTCTTTTCCTTCAGCGTCGCCGCGCGCAGCGTCAGCAACTCCGACGCCTGCTGCTGCGTGTGCATGTCGGCCATCATGAAACGCAGGCTCTGGAACTCGCCAATCTGCTGCCCGAACGCGTGACGTTCCTTCGAGTACTTCACCGAGGCTTCGATCGCCGCGCGGCCCACTCCGCAGGCCTGCGACGCGATGCCGATGCGGCCGCCGTCGAGCGCCACCATCGCCAGCTTGAAGCCGTCACCCAGCTTGCCGAGCAGCGCGTCGTCGCCGACCTCGCAGTTCTCGAAGTTGAGCGGCACGGTGTTCGAGCCGCGGAGCCCCATCTTGTCTTCGGCCTTTCCCGGCGACATGCCCGGAGTGCCCTTCTCGACGATGAAGCACGACAGACCCTTGTTGCCCTCGCTGCTGGTGCGCGCCCAGACGATGACCACGCCCGCGTACGCGCCGCTGGTGATCCATTGCTTGGTGCCGTTGAGCACCCAGCGATCACCCTTCTTCACCGCGGTGGTGCGCCCGGCGCCGGGGTCGGAACCCGCGTGCGGCTCGGACAACGCAAACGCTCCGGCGATCGCTTCACCGCTGGTGAGACGCGGCACGTGCCTCTTCTGCTGCTCGGCGGTGCCGAACTGCACGATCAACTCGGCGACCATGTTGGTCACGCACATGCCGACCGACGTCGAGGCACACGCCGCCGCGACTTCCATCACCGCGAGCGAATACGAGACCACTCCGGCCGCCGCGCCACCGAGCGCCTCGGGCACGTTGACGCCCAGCAGGCCCAGCTCGCCCATCTGCTTGTAGACGTCGGCGGGAAAGATCTCCTCGCGGTCGGTCTTGCGCGCGCGCGGAGCGATCACCTCACGCGCAAACTTCCGCGCGGTGTCGCGAATGAGCGTCTGCGTCTCGGTGAGCTCGAAGTTCAATGCACGGCCTTCAGGTTGAAGGGGAACTCGATGGGGTGATCCTTCGAGTCCGGAGGCTTGGGGAACACCATCGTCGAGAGCACCGCGACGACGCAGTCGTGGAGCCCGGGATCTTTGAGCGAGCTCGCCTTGCGATCGACCTTGGCGTTCTTCACCAGGCCGTCGGGCGTGATGGTGAACGCGGTCTTCAGCGTGCCCTCGGGCGCCTTCTTCTTGTTGGCGATGTGGTCTTCGTAGCAACCCTGAATCTTGGGCTGATACGAGACGACGATCTGGCGAATGGTGTCGACCGTGAAGGGCATCTTGCTGACGTCGGGCCCTTCGGCCATCGCGTCCTTCATCAGCGCCTTCATGGTGTCGTTCTTCGGCTTGTCGGCCGGGGGATCTCCGGCTCCGGCGAGCGTCACGGTGAGCGCGAGGCTGAGGAACATGATCAGTCCTTGAGAAGGTTGGCGGCGATCACGATGCGCTGAATCTCGCTCGTGCCCTCGTAGATCTCGGTGATGCGCGCGTCGCGGACGTGGCGCTCGGCATCCATCTCCTTCGAGTAGCCCATGCCGCCGAAGATCTGCAGCGCCTTGTTGGCGACGCGGCTGGCCATCTCGCTGGCGTACAACTTCGCCTGCGCCGACTCGGTGGAGTAGCGGATCGACTTGTCCTTCAGCGCCTTGTCCTTCAGGAGCGCCGCGCGGTGAATCAGCAGGCGCGCCGCGTCGATCTCGGTCGCCATGTCGGCGAGCATGAACTGAATCGCCTGGTGCTCGCGGAGGTACTTGCCGAACGACTTGCGCTCGCCGCTGTAGCGCAGCGCCTCTTCATAGGCCGCGCGCGCGATGCCCAGCGCCTGCGACGCGATGCCGATGCGGCCGCCGTCGAGCGTGCTCATCGCGACCTTGAAGCCCTCGCCTTCCTTCCCGAGCAGGTTCTCGGCGGGCACTTCCATGTCTTCGAAGTACATGGTGCAGCTCCACGCGGCGGAGATGCCCATCTTCTTGTCGGGCGCCATGCGCTTGAAGCCCCTGGTGTCGGTCGGAACGATGAACGCGGTGATGCCTTTGTTGCCCGCTTCCTTGTTGGTCATCGTGAACAGCACGATCGCGTCGGCCTTGGGGCCGTTGGTGATCCAGTTCTTCGAGCCGTTGATGACGTACTTGTCGCCCTTCTTCACGGCGACGGTCTGCTGCGCGGCGGCGTCGCTGCCGGCCTGCGGCTCGGTGAGCCCGAAGCAGCCGAGCTTCTGACCGCTGGCGAAGGGCTTGAGCCACTTCTCCTTCTGCGCGTCGGTCGCGAAGCGCATCACCGGGTCGGAATAGAGCGAGTTGTTGACCGACATGATCACGCCCGTCGACGCACAGCCGCGGGAGATCTCTTCCATCGCGAGCGAGTAGCAGACGTTGTCGAGCCCGGCGCCGCCCCACTGCTCCGGAACCGCGATGCCGAGCAGCGAGAGCTCAGCGAGCTTCTTCACCGCGTCGGTCGGCCACTCGTGGTGCTCGTCCCACTTCTTCGCGTTGGGGATCAGCTCGCGCGCCGCGAATTCACGGCACATCTTCTGGATGTCACGCTGGAGCTCAGTCAGCTCGAAGTTCATGCCCGCCGCATAGCAAGGAACTTTGCGCGTGGCTGTGGTGTCTTCGCCCCCAGATGGCGGGCGACGAACAGACCGAAGCCGAGACCGACTGGTTCGCCCAGACGGCGCGATGTGCGCGCCATCCGCACCTCGAAGCGTCACAGACCTGCGCGCGGTGTGGCTCGTTCTGTTGTGAATCATGTCTCACGCAAGCGTGGTGCGAGCCGTGTGCGTTGGTGGTGCTCGACTCGCATGTGCCGGCGACCGCGCGGGGCATCGCGTGGAAGCTGATCATCGCTCCGGTGTTCCTGCTCGGCAGCACAGCGGTGTGGGCGCTGCGCGGCAACGAACTGCCCGCGATCTCGATCGCCTGGCTGGTGCCCGCGGTGTGCGCGGTGATCGTGCTGCGACGTTTTTCGGCGGCCGCGGCGTGGGTGGGCGCGGTGACGAGTCTGTTGCTCCTCGGCTGGCAGGGCCTGACGCTCTTCACCGACGGAGCGGAGTTCCGGTTGATCGACGTCGGCCTGCTGGCGATCGCTCCGGTGCTGGCGCTCGATGGAGCGGCACGCCTCGGCCGCCTCTTCGGTCGCGTGCAGGTGCTCCGCGCGAATCGACTCTCTGAATCATGATCGCTCTGACGACGCTCGTGCTCCTCACCGCCAGTCCCATCGACACCGCGTTCCAGAGCTGGGAACAGAAGTTCCCCGACCCGAAGACGCTCAGCGACGCCAACGGCATGGGCTTTTCGTGCGCGCATCACAAGGGCGGCACGACGCTCAATCACCTGCGTTCGCTCTCGCAGACGCTGAAGGTCGAGAAGGACGCCGACCTGCTCCAGCTGGTGCCGTGGGCCCGCAGATAAAGATGAGTGCCTGCGGTACATCGCGCTCGAGGCGATCTTGAGTCGCATCGGGTACGACCAGAACGCACTCTCGGTTCCGCCGATGAACGACGTGGAGCACTTCCAGTTCCACGACATCATGGTGTCGCTCACGCAGTACCTCGACGCGAAGAAGATCGCGTGGGACCCGAAGCTGTTCGACGGGCTGCTGATCAAGACCACCGACGCCGACTTCTCGAAGCTCGCCCACGGCAAGTGGACCGAGGAAATCGGCCCGCAGAAGGGCTTTCAGGAATTCGTGACGCTCGACGCGAAGACCATCGCGGTGATGTCGCGCCATCTTCCGAAAGATCCGAAGTGGCCCGATCACACCTGGACGTCAGCCGTGAAGTCCGTCACCCGCGATGCGAAGGGCGCGTTCGTCATCACCTGCGAGTGGAGCCAGGAATCAAACGCCGACGGTTACCAGGGCCCGAAGAACGTGCCCGCGCAGTTCGTGTACTCGATCTGGCCGGTCGCGCCCGGCATCGCCTGGTTCAAGGACGGCGAGGCGGCGTACTGGATCAAGTTGAAGCGCTGAGCTTCTCGACCCGCTCTCCGTCGATCGCGTACAGCCCGTCGGAGCGGAACTCGAGGCGCACCCAGCCATCGCAGAAGTGACGCGCCGTCTGCGCGCGCGTCGCGACGTCGTAGATCTTCACCTCGCTGGAGTACGACTTGTCTTCGTCCATTCCTGGCGAGTGGTTGATGTTGGTGATCGTCATCTCGTGCCGCACCGAGGCGAGCCGCGTGAAGCCGGCATCGAACCAACAGCGATCGGCCGAGTCGTACTTGCCGCGATCGAGTTCGAGCGACAGCGGCACGCCCAACTCGCGCAGCGCGGTGGCCTTCTTCAGCAGGCCTTCGAGCTTCGCGAAGCTCAAGGTCACCGAGGAGCGATGCCAGGCGAGCAGCTTCGCGGAGAACTGAGCCTCGAACTCCCGCGCGAGTTTTCGCAGGCGACGCTTCTTCAGCTCCGGCGTCTTCGCGGCGTTCTCGTACTTCAACGTCAGCACGATGAATTCACCGAGCGGATTTCCGGCCTCGGTGAGTCGGTCGGCGATGACCAGCCAACCCGCGTCGTCGATCATGAGTGGTACAGCACAGACCACACCTTCACGCCGGGTGGCAATTCGCTCACCAGCTGGCGGAAGCGAGGCGCCCACTCTTCCTTCGATTCGGTCTGGTGGTGCCACGTGTCGCCGACGAGCACCGCGGGGAACGGGTCGGCCATCAGCTTCTCGAGGTCGACCGAGGCGACCGTCGCTTCTGCGGCGTGCGTGTTCTGAATGAGCCCGCCGAGCAGTCGCTCGGGCTTCGAGAGCGGCAACGCGCGATGCGCCGTGTACCAGTCCCACGCGCCGCGCGGGTTGTGGTCGGTGCGGTACCAGATGCGCTTGCCTTCGCGATGGCCCGACAGCGCGTCGTACTCGTCGACAATCACGTCGTTGAGTTCCTGATCAGTCATCAGGTTCACCGGTTTTCCGACCAGCGCGACGAGCCCCCTCACCTGCGCGTCGGTCAACGTCACGTCGTACGGCTCGACCCGGCGCTCGAGGGCGAACGGCGCCATCGCGGCCTGCAGATTCTTCGCAGCAACGAGAACGATCGCTTTCATGGGCGGCCGCATGAACAACACGCTCGCGATCGCCGCAACCCGCGATCAATCAGTGTCACGCGTACGACTCACTTCTTCTTCAGCGCGATCAAAACTCGCCCGACGAGAAACCACGCCAGCGTGGCGATCGCTCCGACCAGCGACGAGCAGATCACCGTGACGATGATCTGCCCTTGCAGAGACAGCTCCTCTTCGACGCCGTTGTCCTCGAACCTGAGGTGATGCCCTTCGGCGGCCCAGAACATCAGGCCGAACAGCACCGCCGTCGTGGCGAAGATCGCGCGCTTCAGGCGTTCTTGAACTCCGCCGGGCGCTTGGCGAGGAACGCGGCCATGCCTTCCTTCTGATCGGCCGTCGCGAACAGCTTCATGAAGCCATCGCGCTCGATCGCGTTGCCGTCCTTGAGCTGCAGATCGGCACCCGCGTCGATCACCCGCTTGGCCTGCGCGACCGCCAGCGGTCCACGCTTCGCGATGGTCGCCGCGAGCTTCTTGCAGCGCTCGATCAGCTCCGCCGGAGGCACGACCTCCAACGCCAAACCGATCTCCTTCGCCCGCGCGGCGTCGATCATGTCGCCCGAGAAGATCATCTCCTTCGCGCGTGCGCGACCGACGATGCGCGTGAGGCGCTGAGTGCCACCGAAGCCGGGGATCACCGCCAGCGTCACCTCGGGCAGACCGAACTTCGCCTTCTCGGACGCGTAGATGAAGTCGCACGCCAGCGCGAGCTCACACCCGCCGCCGAGCGCGAACCCGTTCACCGCGGCGATCACAGGGAGCGGCAGCGCCTCGAGCGAGTCGAGCACGCGATGTCCCAACTCGCAGAACGCCAGCGCCTCGGCGTTCGAGAAGTTCGCCATCTCCGCGATGTCGGCGCCGGCGACGAAGGCCTTCTCGCCCGCTCCGGTGACGATCAGCGCGCGCAGCGATCGATTCGCGGCGACCTGGCCGATCGAATCAGACAGCTCGGTCAGCACCTGCCGGTTCAACGCGTTCAGCGCCTTCGGGCGATCCAGCGTGATCACCGCCACCGCGCCGTCGATCTCCAGCTTCACGAAGTCCATGAGCGTGTCTCCTTCGAAGATCAGTACTTGTAGAAACCGCGGCCCGACTTCTTCCCGAGCCAGCCCGCCTCGACGTACTGCCGCAGCAACGGCGACGGGCGGTACTTGTCGTCACCGAGCCCCTTGTGGAGCACCTCGGCGATGTAGAGCACCGTGTCGAGACCGATGAAGTCGGCCAGCGTGAGCGGCCCCATCGGCACGTTGGTGCCCAGCTTCATCGCGGTGTCGATGTCCTCGACCGAGGCGATGCCTTCGGTCAGCGCGAAGCACGCCTCGTTGAGCATCGGAATCAAGATGCGGTTCACGATGAAGCCCGGGAAGTCGCGCGACACGACCGTGGTCTTCCCCATCTTCTCGGCCATCGCCTTCGTCGCCGCGTACGTCTCGTCGCTCGTCGCCGCGCCGCGAATGATCTCCACCAGCGCCATGATCGGCACCGGGTTCATGAAGTGCATGCCGATCACCGCCTCGGGCCGCTTGGTCGAAGCGCCGATGCGCGTGATGGGAATCGACGACGTGTTCGAGGCGAGAATGCCGCCGGGCTTCACGACCTGATCGAGGTCCTTGAAGATCTTCTTCTTCAGGTCCTCGTTCTCGGTGACCGCTTCGATCGCCGCGTCGACGTCCTTCGTTCCGAGAATCGACGTGGTGGTCGACAGCTTCTTGAGCGCCGCGTCCTTCGCCGCCGCGTCGAGCTTGCCCTTCTCGACCAGCTTCGAGAGGCCCTTCTCGATGCCCGCCTTGCCCTTGGCGAGCGACGCTTCGGCGACGTCAGCGAGGGTGACCTGAAAACCAGCCTGCAGAGCGACCTGCGCGATGCCCGCGCCCATCTGCCCCGCGCCAACGACGAGAATGTGGTTCATGCCGCGGCTTGTAGGTGATCAACGGAGTCGATCAAGCCGCTTCTGACACTCGAGGTTCTTCTCGTCGGCGAGCAGGCAACGCTCGAAGCAGTCCTTCGCTTCTTCGAGGCGCTCGCGCTCCAGCTCGTTCAACCCGCGGAGGAACCACGACCGCGTGTCGCCCACGTCGAGCAGCGTCGCCTTCTCGAACGCCTGTGCCGCGTCGTCGCGTTTCCCCTGCGCGTTCAAAGCGACTCCGAAGCCCAGCCATGCTTCGACCACGTTGCCGTCGACCAGAATGAACTGACGGAACGCCTTCTCGGCCTTCACGTAGTCGGTCTGTTTCAAGAGCGCGGCGCCGAGGTTGCGACGCGCCTCGATGTAGCGGGGATCGATGTGGAGCGCGGCGAGGAAGTGATTCACCGCTCCATCGAGATCGCCGTCTTCCATCGCCAGCCCGCCCAGCGCGTTCTGCGACGCCTTCATGTTCTGGTTGGTGCGCAACGCCTCGATGAACAGCTTCTTCGCCGCCGCGCGATCGCCGCGCTGCATCGCGATGAGCCCCTTGTTGTGGAGCGCGTCCCAGTACTTCGGCTGATACTCGAGCGCGTGATCGCAGGCCGTCTCGGCTCCAGCGAGATCGCCGCCGGTCAACAACTGCGCACAGAGCGCATTGGCCTCTTCAGCCTGTGGCGGCACGACGATGGGACAACCACACAGCACCACGCCCAGAGCGAGCCACCGAATCATGAGGTGCATTCTCGCGCCAAAGAGCACCGCGTTTCGTCACGGCTTCTTCATTTCCAGGACCACGTCGTCGGCGAGCCCGGGATCGAATTCCTGCTGAAAGACGAGCGGCTCGTTCTGCCCCGCGAGCAACACACGTGCGATGGCGCGATGCGAGCCGCGGCTCAGCGAGATCTTCTGCTCGGGCTCGGTGTTGAGCCCTTCGACGGTGCGTTCCTGCTGCGAGAGCAGCGAATCGCCGTCCCACAGCTGCAGCTCGACCCAGCGCACGTCGCGGTACGAGACGGGAAAGCGCCACGTGACGTTGCGCTCGGACGCCATCAGCCCGAACACGCCCGTCTTCCACAGCAGCAAGCCGAGCCCGGCGGCGATCAGAAATGGGAGCCGGCGCTTCAAGTCAGTCTTCCGACTCGTCGTCGCCCTTCTTCTTCCGATCGCGATCGTAGGTGCTCTTCAGATCGCCGACCTTCACCTTGGGCAGCAGCGACGGCGCTTCACCCTTCACGCGATCGGGCACCAGCTTTACCTCGGCGCGCACTTCGATCGTCATGCCGGCGATCATCTTGAGCAGCTCGTCACGCACGCGCTCGCTCTGGAGCAGCTTGCGGACTTCGTCGCTCACCACGCGACCAATCTCGTCTTTGGTCTTCTCGGCCTGCGACAGCAAGAAGCCCAGCGCTTCCTTCGGGAGCTTCAGCTGACCCGCAAGTCGACGAATGCCCTCTTCAGACATGAAGACCGCGCCGATGCCCGCCCACGCCATGCGGCGGACGAAATCGGGAACGAACCCGCGCTTGCCATCTTCGTCGCGGGAATCGTCGTCGAGCGGATCTTCGGGCGGAATCTCTTCGGTGGGCATGACGATCCGGAGTGTACCGGATCGTCACCCGACTGCTCAGAAACGGCTGCTTAGAAACGGTTCGCGAACAGCTGATCGCTGATCGCCTTCTGCCTCGCGGGGTCGACACCCGGAGTCGTACCACCCGCGGCCTTGAGCGAGTTGCACGCGTTCTCGAATTTCTTGGCGATCTCGTACAGCTCGCGCATGCGCGTCGGCGTCGCAGCCGACTTGCCATCGCGCATCACCTTGTCGATCTCCGACTTCACCGCGTCGTACGCCACCTTCGCGGTGTCGTAGTCGCCCTGCGCCGCCTTCAGTGCGTCGGCCGCGCTCTTGGGCACGGAGATCTTCAGCTGACGGGTGGTCTGCAGACCGTCGGTGTTCGCGCCCGGCACCTTGCGGCCGACCGCTTCGGCCTTCGAGAAGTCGCCACCATCTTCGTAGTACTGCCGAGCGGCCTGCGCCGCGCCGTAGATCGCCGGAGACGCCGCGCTGCCTGCGTCAGGCGAGAACGCCTCGGTGCCCGCGAGCACCGCGTTGGGGAAGATCTGGCGCCACTCCTCGAGGTTGCCGCCCTGGAAGCACGCCAGCAGGCCGACCTTCTCGGTCTTGTCGAAGATTTCCTTGTACGGGAACTTGCCGCTGCCCGCCGGCTCTTCCATTTCCTTGAAGCGCTTCAGCTCGGCGCGGATGTCGAGGTTCGCGTCGTAGCCGCCGTGGTGCGGACGCTCGTGGAGCAGCGACGTGCCGTTGCTGTGGCCCGAGACGACCAGGCCTGTCATCGTGCCGCCGTTCTTCACGAGGTCGTCGAGGTACGCCTTCATGCCCTCGCGGAACGCGGTCTGCGCCTCGGCCGGGCCCTTGTTGAACTCCGAGGTGATGTCGAGGCCGGTGAAGTCGGGCTTGTCGGCATCCTTCGCCACCAGCGACTTGAGCCCGTTCTTCTCGGCGGTCTGGTTCGCGCGGTTCGACGCGTTGTTGTTCGCCGTGAGGTACAGCACGCTCGCGTTCGGCTTGCGGATGTCGACGTTCTTGCCGGTCGCCTTGCTGAACAGCACGTTGAGCGCTTCAGCAGTCGTGTCGAACTTGCCGCCCGTCTTCAGCGCGCCGTTCTTCAGCAGGTAACCCTTCACCTCGCTCAGCGACAGCGAGCCCGAGCGATCGGAGTCGGCCGCCTTGAGCGCCTTCTGCTGATCGGGCGTCAGCTGCGAGAGCAGGTTGTACGCCTCGGGGTCGGTCTTCTTGAGGTTCTCGCTGAGCTCGAGCGGAATCTTCCGCTTCGAGTCCTTCATCGCGGCCGACCAGTCCTGGTCGATGTTGGTCGCGGCGTTCGGCTGAGAGATGCGGGTCGGTGAGATAGGCATGGGTCCGGGATTATCGCCCCAGTTCCCAGAAGGTTGCAGCTCTCGACCCGTTTTTCAGGCCGACTGAATGGTCACGCTCGGAGCGGTCCGCGAGGCGTTTTCCTGGCTGATGCGCTGCGCGACCTTCTTCGCCAACTCCATGAAAGCAGTGCCCTCGGGCCCATCGGGGTGCGCCACGACGACCGGCAAGCCGCGATCGCCACCCTGGCGGATCTTCAGCTCGAGGGGGATCTCGCCGAGGAACGAGATGTCCATGTGCTCCGACGCCTTGTGGCCGCCGCCGTGGTCGAAGATGTCGGTCGACTTGCCGCAGTGCGGGCAGACGAACTGCGACATGTTCTCGACGATGCCCAGCACGGGGATCATCAGCTTGTCGAACATCTGCTTGGCGCGAATCACGTCGATCAGCGCCACGTCTTGCGGAGTGGTCACCAGCACCGCGCCCGCGCTCTTCAGCTGCTGCGCGACGGTGAGCGGAATGTCGCCCGTGCCCGGCGGAAGATCGACGACCAGGTAGTCGAGCTCGCCCCAGTTCACGTCGCGCACCAGCTGCATCAACGCGCCCTGCAGCATCGGCCCGCGCCAGATGAGCGCCTGATCAGGCTCGATCACGAAGCCGATCGACATCACCTTCAAGCCGTGCGCTTCGAGCGGCTCGAGCAGCTTTCCATCGCGCGAGACGGGCTTCTTCTTGATGCCCGTCATCGTCGGCACCGAGGGCCCGTAGAAGTCGGCGTCGAGGAGACCGACGGCCGCTCCGTGACGCGCGAGCGCGGCGGCGAGATTCAAGGCGACCGTCGACTTGCCGACGCCACCCTTGCCTGCTCCGACCAGCACCACGTTCTTCACCATCGGCAGCAGCTGATCTTTCGCCGCGCCGCTGGGCTGCGCACGAACGCGCGCCGACATCTCGATCTGCATCGACTGCACGCCGCTGACCTTCTTGAGCGCGGCTTCGGCGTCGGCCTTGATCTTGTCCTTCAGCGGGCACGCGGGCGTCGTCAGCTCGATGCGCAGCTTCACCAGCCCGCCGTCGATCTTCAGGTCCTTCACCATCCCGGCCTGCACCAGGTTCTGATTCAAGTCGGGGTCCATCACGGTGCTCATCGCCGCGAGGACGTCTCTCTCCTGCACGCTCATGGTGGCTCGCTTCCTTTTTTCCGCTAAACGCGCACGTCCCATACGAGCGAGGGCCACGCTTCGCAAGCACGGGGAGAGCGCTCTCACGTGAATCACTACATCGCAGGCATTCTGAAGATTGCGCTGCTCGAGGCTTCGGTCGCGCTGCTGCTGATCGACGTGGCGGCGGGCGAGAAGTACCTCACGCTGCGCAACCGCGCGCACGCGGTGCTCACCACGTTGATGGTGCTCGCGTTCTGCAACTACGGAGCGCTCCACCCCTCGAACGACCCGGCGATGTTGCTCACCGCGGTGCCGATCGTGCTGCTGTGCGGTCGCGCCGTCGCCTTCGCGTTCGACCCGAAGCGGCAGGAACGTTTCGCCGCCTTCCGCGCCGCGGCCGCTGCCAACCCTGCGCGTACCGAGCGTGGCGCGTTCGTGATCCTCCTCGTGGTGGTGGTCATGGCGTGGGTCTGGCTGCATGGCCTGAGCTTCTGGCCGACCGCGATGGCGGTGGCCGTCGCCGGCATCGGAGCGCGCCTCGTTCGTCGCGTCGCCAGCGGTGAGCTCAAGATCAAGGAATCGCTCACCCAGTCACTGCTCGCGCGCGCGAAGCCGATCGCCGTGGGCCTGGTGCTCGTCAGCTCGTTCGGCTGGGTGGCGGGCGGAGTGCTCAGCAACCGCGCGCTCCTCATCCACCAGTGGGAGCAGTTCCACTTCTATCTGGGCGCGAAGTACCAGCGCGAAGTCGGCTGGTTCAATCTGTACAAGGCGGTGATCGTCGCCGACCGTGAGTCGATCAACACGCTCGCGCAATTGCAGACCACGCGCGATCTCTCGACCTTCGAGACGGTGTCGGTCGAAGAAGCGATCCGCGAACCTCAGGCGATCAAGAGCCGCTTCACGCCCGAGCGCTGGAACGAGTTCAAGAACGACTGGGTTCAGATGTCGAACCTCTGGCGCATCGACTGGACGCGCATCATCAACGACCACGGCAACAGCAACTCCCCGGCGTGGGCGATCGTCGCCGGGCCGCTGACGCGCATGGTCCCGCTCACCATGGAAGGCCAGGCGTTCCTCGGCTGGCTCGACATGATCCTGATGCTCGGGCTGTGGCTCGTGATCTGGCAGACCTTCGGTCATCGCGCGGCGAGCGTGGGGCTGATCGTGTGGGCCGCTCCGCCGATCATCTTCGAGTACTCGACGGGTTCGATCTTGCGGTGGGACTGGCTGTTCGCCGTCGGCCTCGCCGCGTGTTTCTTGAAGCAGAAGCGCTACGGCTGGGCGGGCGGCGCCTTCGGTTTCGCGCTCGCCACCAAGCTCTTCCCGCTCTTCTTCGGCGTGGCGCTGGGGCTCAAGGCGTTCCTCGACTGGCGCAAGACGAAGAAGCTCGCTCCGGAGCACTTCGCGTTCGCACGCTCGACGCTGGTCGCCGGAGCCGTCACCGTCGGCATCAGCACCCTGATGTTCGGCGTCGACTCGTGGAAGGAATACGCGCAGCGCATTCAGGTCGCGCAGGTCGAGAAGTTCTACGCCATTCAATACTCGTTCAAGTCCGTCTACCTGCAGCACGCGGCGAGCCCGATGACCGAGTGGGCGCAGACGATCTTCCCCGGCGCGCTCAAGCAGCAGGCGAACAACGTCGAGACCTGCAAGGGCAGCGCGAGCTCGTTCGACGGCAATTCGTGCTCCATCGAGTTGAGCAAGTGCGGCGACAACAAGAGCTTCACGCTCGCGTGCAACGGAGAGGCGTGCACGTGCTCGGTTTCGGCCAAGCAGGTCGATCAGTTCACCGAGCCGGGAGCGTGCAATCGCGCGAAGGATCTGTTCCGCGATCGCTGCAAGTTCCCCACGGACTACTCCGGCGGTCTGTTCATCGCGCAGCTGCTGTTCACGCTGGTGATCCTCGTGCTGATCCGCAGAGCCGACGACGTCGAGGCGTTCCTGCTCGGCCCGTTGCTGGTCTTCACGTGGCTGACGGTGAACATGTACTACTGGAACATGCTCGGGCTGATGGCGGTCGGCCTGGTGATGCGCAGCGAGCGGAAGAACCAGAAGCCGGCGCTCTTCCTGGCCATCGGCTTCCACCTCGCGTTCATGATCTATTACGTCTACCAGCACCTGAACCGGAACATCTCCGAGGGCTACGCCGTGGCGTGGATCTTCACGGCGCTGATCACCATCGCCGCGATCTGGGAAGCGCTTGCAGCCCGCGGTGGTGACGCGGCCCCCGAAGAAGCAGCCGCGGTCAGTTCTTCTGCATCTCCGCCGCCCGCTCGTTGACCTCGTCGAGCGACATCGGGCGAGCAGCAGCCGGCGCGACCTTGGGAGCGTTCTTCTTCCACTCGTCGGCCGTCATCGGCGCGTTGAGTTCCTTCTCGCTCAGCACGCGCCCGGTCGCCGCCGCCGCCTGAATGCGCTCCTCGCGCACCTGAGCGATCACCTCGAACAGCGCCTCGTCGACCGCGAACATGCTGCCCGCGGGTGAGTAGTCGGCGCCGCACGACGACGCTCCGCCCATCACCGACAGCCCCTTGCTGCCCTTCACCTTGAAGAGCCCGAAGCCCGGCTGCAGCCCGCGCACCGCGCCCGCGTTCAGCTTGCCCTTGAACACTTCCTTGCCGCTCTGCGCGTCGTTCACCGTGATCTCGTTGTCCGAGAAGTACGAGAACAGCCACAGCTCGCCGCTAGTGGTGACGAGGAAGTCGTTCTCGATGCCCGAGCCCTCGAGGCCGGTCTGGAAGTGGTGTTCGGCGTAGCCGGCCGTGTAGTGCTTGAAGCCCGCGACGACGACGTTCACCGGCACGTCGCTCGTGACCTCGGCGAACACGTCGGACAGCGTCAGCGTCTGAATCTGGCCCTTCTCGACGGTGCCGTCGAAGAGCGTCTTGTTGGTCTTCACGTCGCGGATCTTCACCTTGGCGTTCATGCCCTGCGCGATGACGTTCAGATCGTTCACGCGCTCGGTGATGGTGCCCACGTAGGTCATGAAGCGCTTGCCGGAGCCGCGGCCGTTGTCCGCCGGCACCATGAAGCCCTCATCGTAATAGACCTGCGCGGTGACGCCCTTGTTGGTGGCGTTGACCTCGACGGTCTGCCCCTGAATCGCCGCGAGTTCCTGACCGGTGATGTCGAGGAAGTCGCCGCCCTTCAGCTCCGCGCTCTTGAAAGGCTTGTGGTCACCCTTCTTGGTGAGCTTCACCGCAGTCGGCTCATAGGCAAAGACCACGAAGTGCTGCGCGCCGCCCGCTCCCGTCGGCAGCTGCGCGAAGAAGCGGTTGCTCTTGAACGAGCCGGTTTCGTCCTTCAGGTAGTAGCCGACCACCGTGCAGCTCGTCGGAGTGCCCACCAGGATCGTCGCCTTCTTGTCGGCGATGAAACCGAACACGCCCTGACCCGTGCTCACCACGCGCGTGTCTCCCGCGCTCACCGTGCCTTCCCAGATCGTGCCGCGCTTCTCGAGAGAGACGATCCGGACCTTGGTGTCCGCTTCGTAGCCGTGAATGACGGCCTCGCCCGCGGTGTAGAAATACGTCGTGTACATCGGCTTCTTGTCGGGCTTCGCGGCCGGCTGCTCGACGGGCTTCTTGTCTTCGATCTTCTTCTTCGCGATGTCCGGGTTCGACAGCGAAGCGACTTGAGCCAGGGCCAACAAAGCGACCGTGAGTTTCATGTCGGCCTTCAACGGACAGCCCTTGCGATGGATCTGTCAGCGTGACTACACGGCCCTACACGTGAGCGAATTCGACGAAATCACCGCCGGCTTGCCGGTGCCGAAGCTCCCCGAGTCACGTGGTGGGCGGGTGCCGGTGTTGCTGGTCGTCGGAGGCCCACGTACCGCGCTGGGTCGCGTGTACCGCGTCGAGCGCGAGGTGCTGTTGGGGCGCGCGGGTGAGGCCGATGCGTGGCTCGATGAAGAAGGCGTTTCGCGAAAGCACGCGCGCGCGCTGCGCACCGAAGCCGGAGCGATGATCGTCGACCTCAATTCCCGCAACGGCACGTACGTCAACGGCGCTCGCGTGAAAGAGGTCGAGCTGAAGGAAGGCGATCTGGTGCAGATCGGCGCGAGCCACATTCTGCGCTTCGTGTTTCAGGATCAGCTCGACGAGGCCGCGCATCGCACGCTGGTCGACAACGCGATCAGAGACTCGCTCACCGGTGCGTACAACCGTGGCTACTTCCTCGATCAGCTTCGCAAAGACGTCTCGTCGGCGATCAGACACAAACAGCACCTCTCGCTGGCGATGATCGATCTCGATCGGTTCAAACAGATCAACGATCTCCACGGGCACGCGATGGGCGATCTCGTGCTTCGTCATTTTTCGCGCACAGTCGCCACACTCATCCGCAGCGAAGACACGTTCGGTCGCATCGGTGGAGAGGAGTTCGCGTTGATCCTGCGCCAGTGCGCTCCGCCCGAGGCCGCGCGCGTGACGGAGCGAATTCGGGCCAGCACCGAGCAGCTCGATCTGATGCACGCCGATCAGCACGTGCCGATCAGCATCAGCATCGGGCTCACTTCACTCCCGCCAGGCGCGGCGACTGGCGACGTGCAGCTGCTCGAAGTCGCCGATCGCGCGCTCTACGAAGCGAAGAATGGCGGCCGCAATCGCGTGGTCACGCACACGCTCTGAAGCTGCGTCGAATTTCAGCAGGAGTTCAGCACCGCACCCGAAATGGTTGATTCGTCGGGCCAAGTGTCGGATAACACCATCTGTTTCGTTTCTCTCACGCACCCTGGAGCGTCCCAGAATGTCCGGCACCGACAAGCGCAAGCAATCGCTCTACTTCCCCGAAGAGATGCTGAAGGAAATCCAGGAGGAGGCGAACCGGCAGGACCGCTCGCTCTCGTGGGTCGTTCAGCAGGCGTGGAAGATCGCGCGCGAGCGCATCAAGTCCTTCCCCGCGGTCAACGACGTGGCCGGCGCGCCCGACCCGCGTGAGGACCGCTGATGTCGACGACCGATCACCGCAAGCAGTCGCTCTATTTCCCTGAGGAGATGCTCAAGGAGATCGAGCACGAGTCGCACCGCCAGGATCGGTCGCTCTCGTGGATCGTGCAGCAGGCGTGGAAGATCGCCCGCGCCGATCTCAAGCGCATGCCGTCGCCCAACGACGTGCTCAACGACCCGTCGACTGCCGGCCCGCGCTAGTCAGTTCGAAGGCCGCACCGGCAGCGAGCAGTTCATGAAGACGATGCGGCTCGGTTCCACCTTGAGCCCCGCTTCGACCGTCGAGTTGAAAGAGCTCTGCTTCAGATACGCAGCCGTGATGTTCGAGTCGATGCCGCTCGCGCGCTGAGCGTTGCTCGGGTTGCGTGACGGGTCGGTGCCCTTCCCCGCGAGCATGGTGTAGCCGTCACCGCCGGCGATCAAGAAGCTCGAGGTCGCGAAGCGGAACTTCTTCTGATCGATCGGCCGGCCGGGCTTGGTGAGCGACTGGCCGTTGATGCTGATCGCCGTGATGCGATCGAGCGGAGAGCGGCTGCAGTCGACGGTCATCGCCACTTCCTTCGACACCTGCAGGAACGAGCCGGCCGGCGAGACGATCGGCGCGGGCGCGGTGAACAGCCGCTCGACGGAGTGCTCGAACATGTCGACCACTTCCTTCTCCGAGAGATCGACGGCCTGCACCGGGTTCTCGAACAACATGATCTCGTGGAGCACGCCGTTGCTCAGCGGCCCCGACGCCACGATGTTGCGCGTGATGCACAGGCCTTCCGCGCGAATCGAGCCGCCGTTCACCGCCGCGAAGTCGACGGGTTTGTCGGTCTCGCTGAACACCCAGGCGAAGGCGTCGGCCGCGGCCTGACCGATGGCGTTGTTGCCGTGCCGCGCGTTCGGCCGATCGAGGTACAGCTCGGTGCCCTTGGCGATGAACGCCACGCGCTCGTTGGGGTTGTCGACCAGCGGCTGGCACTGATCGTTGTACGCGACGCAGCCCGAAACGCAGGCGGCCAGCGAGAGGATCGAGAGCGCGCGCATCATTTAGAACACCAGCCTCGTCTGGAAGTACGCCGACCAGGTCTCGCGGGGGACGCCGGCGGTGACGCGATCGGGCCGCGCCGCGTCGTCGACGTAATCGAAGTTGAAGACGTTCTGGCCCAGCACCGCGAACTCGAGGTGATCGAACAACAGCTCGGTGCGGATCTGCGCGTTCACCGTGGCGTACCCGGGGATCGTGTAGCGACGAATCAGCTCGAGCACCGATCGTGAGTTGTTTCGCCGCTCGGAAGCAAAGCGCGCCGAGAGATCGACGTTGAACCAGCGGCCCACCGGCAACGACACGCCGCCGTTCATGCGGATCTGCGGAATGTCGGTGAGAATTCGGCTCTGCACCGGCGCGGTGAGATCTTCGGCGCGCACCCAGCTCGCGTTGACCCACGTGGTGAAGCGATTGGTGAGCTCGAGCCGCGCTTCGCCTTCGATGCCCACCGACTGCACGCCCAGCAGTCGATTGGCGTACGGCACGAGGTTGCCCGAGGTGTCGACCTGCACGATGGCGTTCGAGATGCGCTCGAAGAAGCCGGTGGCGCGCAACCGCAGCTTGCCGTCGCCGACGCCCTGCACGTACTCGCCGCTCGCTTCGACCGCGTCGATGTACGCGGGCTGCAGCTGAGGGTTGCCGATGAAGCGGCCCTGATTGAAGTCGTTGTTCGGCACCGAGTCGGCGTATTCCTGCGGAGTCGGCGCGCGGAACGAGCGGCCATACAGACCGCGGAAGATGAGCGACTTCGTCGGAGCGACCGTCACGCCCACGCGCGGCCCGAACGACGGCGTCAGCGCGCTGCCCTGCCACACGTTGTTCGCGTCGGCGCGCGGGAGCGTCGTGAGATCGAAGCGCAGCCCGGCCTGCACGCTGACGATGTCCACCGGCGTCCACGTATCGGCGACGAACAGGCCCAGGCTGAAGCGATCGGCGGCCGGGCCGCGACCGCCCTTCCCGTCTTCGGTCACCAGCAACAGCCCGTCGGGCCGCACCAGCATGCCCGCGTTCACGTTGGTGACCGGCACCGAGTTGGCGAGCACGTCGGCGAGGAAGATCGAGCGGTGCTCGAGGCTCAGGCCGGCCACCAGCTGATTGTGGAACGGCAGCTGAAGGTCGACCTTGCCCGTCACTCCGAACGAGCGCGCGCCGTACGAGTCCTGCTCGAGCACGCCGTCGGGGAACAGCGTCGCCGCGTCCGTCGGGCGGATCTGCCAACCATCGGGCGTGAGCTGGAAGAGCCGCTGCGTGCTCTGGTTGTCGAAGAACGCGCGAACCGAGAGCGAGTTGCCGTCACCGAGCGATTTCTTCCAGCCCGCTCCGGCTTGAATCGCGAGCCAGTCGAGCTTGCTGTCGGGGCCGACCACGTCGAACAGGCCGATTAGCGCCGCGCGCGACTCCGAGATGATGCGGAACTGCGCGTCGAAGGTGCCGAGCGTTTCGGTGGCGATCGACGCTCCGGCGCCGCCGTTGATCAAGAAGCGCTTGTCGTTGGTGAGCTTCGAACGCGGCGCGGTCGCTGAGTCGAGACCGTCGCGCAGCACCGGCCGGCGGATGCCGTACTGAGAGGCGATGTCGAAGTCGCCGAACAGCGTGACCGAGCCGAACGTGCCGCTCGCGTTGAGGTGGCCGTCGAACATCTCCCACATGCCGGCGGAGCCGCTGACGCGAATGCCCGGGTCTTTGCGCGTGACGAGGTTGATCGCGCCGGTGACGTTGCCCAGCCCCACGTCGACCGTCGACGGCCCGCGGAAGATCTCGATGCGCTCCAGGTTGTCGATCGGCAGCTGCGCGAGCGCGTGTGCGTCGTAGAAGTGGTTGAGCCGCAGCCCGTTGAGCGTGAAGAGCACCTCGGCGTCGTTGCGCAGGCCACGCATCGCCACGCGGTAGAAGCCCTGCACATCGCGGCTCACGCTCACGCCCGGCACCAGATCGAGCGCCTCATAGACGTACCGCACGCCGAGCTGCACGAGCTGATCGTGCGTGAGCACCGTCGGCGTCTGCGGCACCTGCCGTTCCTTGTCGCCGAACTTCTGCACTACGCCGCCGCTGGCCTCCGCTCCGTAGAGCGCGAGTTCTTCTTCGAGCTCGAGCTCGCGCGCGGTCTTCTTCTTTTCCTCGGGCGGCGGACGCTTCTCGGTCTTTTCCGCGCGCTCCGTGCGGTCGGGAGCCTTCTCGACCTTCTCCGGAGCCCTCTCGGACTTCTCGATCTGCTTCTCGGTCTTCTCCGGAGCCTTCTCGACCTTCTCCGGGGCCTTCTCGGGAGTCTTCTCGACCTTCTCAGGCTGCTTCTCGGGCGGTTTCTCCGCCGAGGTGTCGACCCACTCGACGGGCTTGTCCTTCTCGACCTTCTCGACCTTCTCGGGAGGCGGCTCGTCCTTGCACTTCTTGCCCTTCTTGCAGGGCTTCTTCGGTTTTTCGGGCTTCTCGACGGGAGGATCGTCTTGCGTCGCGATGACCGGGTCGGGCGTCTTGTCGCCCTTCACCATCACGCGAATCGGTTTGCCGGCCGTGGCGTAGATCGCCGTGCGATCGCCCGACGCGTTGATGCCCTCGACGTAGTACTCGATGCCCGGCGGCACCATGCGCGAGGCGGGAATGGTGACGCGGTACAGATCGCCGTACTGCAGCTCGAGTGAGTAGTCCTCGTAGTCGTCGCCGCCGCCGCGCACGCGCATCACGAGCTTCGAGAACGTGCCGCCGACCAGAGAGCCTTCGATGGTCAGCGACTGACTGACCGGAGCATCGGCCGGAGGCGTGTGCACGAAGCTGGCCCGGGCCTGAGCGAACGCCGACGCGCTGAGCGCAACGATCAGGAGGAGGGAAACCCGCACGTGAGAGCGGATGCTGAGCCGAACCCACCGTGCGAGCAACACAGAAATTTGATCGACCTCCCTGCGCGTGGGACCTTGTCGGCGCTCGCGATGAACCAGTCTCTTGCGCTGCAGCGCTCGCTTTTTCGACACCAGGCTCGGCAGATCGCGCGACAGGTTCAGAGTGGCTCCAGAGCGTTCGTCGCGTATCAGCGTCGCTACGAGCGTGCGACTCGCGGCTACCGGCGTGTCATCACCGCGACTCAGGTGAACAAGCGCATCGCGGCGGCCGACGTCGTCTACATCGGCGACTACCACACGCTGCGCCTTGCCCAGGCGGCCTACCTCGAGCTGGTGAAGGCGGCGATCGAGGGAGATCGACGCGTGGTGCTGGCGCTGGAGTTCGTCGAGTCGCGCCATCAAGCGACGCTCGATGCGTTCCTCGCCGGCAAGCTCACCGAGAAGCGCTTCCTCGCGAAGATCGGTCACCCCTACCGCGGGCCGTTCGACATCTGGCCGGGCTTCGCGCCGATCCTCGAGCTGGCGAAGAAGAAGAAGCTCACCGTGATCGCCATCGATCGCCGCGCTCCAGGGCCGCGCTCGCTCGAGCTGCGTGACGAAGGCGCGTCGGAAGAGATCGCCCGCGCGCTCGAGGCCGATGATCACCCGCTGGTGATGGTGCTGGTCGGTCAATTCCACGTCGCGCCCTCGCATCTGCCGCGACAGGTGCAGCGGCGCGTCACGCGCGAGCTCGAAGCACTGGTCGTCTACCAGAACGCAGAAGGCGTCTACTGGTCGCTCGCCGCGCGCGGCCTCGTCGAGAGCACGCGCGCGGTCGAGCTGAGTGATGGCGAAGTGTGCCTGGTGAACGCCTCGCCGGTCGTCGCGCAGCGCAGCTTCCTCGACTACGTGGAAGCCGAAGCCGGTGACGCTCCGCTCGACGACGGAGAACACGGCATCGCCACCACGTTCCGTCACCTCGCGCGTGACATCGGCAAGTTCGTCGGCGTCGACGTCACCCGTGCGTCGAATTCGGTCGAGGTGCTGACCGCGTCGACCATCGACTTCCTCGATCGCCTGCGAAATTGCGGCAACTTCTCGCGCGTCGAGCTGCGTGCGCTCGAGAAGCACGTCCTCTCGCTCGAGAGCGGGTGGATTCCGCGGGCCCGCGCGGTGTGGCTCGCCTCTCGTTCGCTCAACCACGCCGCCGAAGAAGCGGCCCACTTCGTGCGTTTCGTGTGCGTGGGTTCAGCGATGGATCGCTCGCGCCCCCACGCCGAGGCCTTCTGGGCGCGCGCGCTGGAAGAGGCGCTCGGCTTCCTCGGCTCGCGGCTGGTGAACCCCAAGCGGCGCTGCGTCACCCTCGACGAGTGGACAGCGCATTTCCACCAGCGCGGGCGCGATGGCCAGCGGGAGATCGGCGCCTTCACACTCGCGATCTCGGCGGCGCTGCACGACGACGCTTCGCACGCGCGCGCGTTGGTGCCCGATGATCGCGATCGCTTGTTCCACGGCGTGTCGCACGCCATCGGCTATCTGCTCGGTGATGCCCTCGCGCGGGCGCACGCACGCGGCGCGCTGTCGCAGAAGGAGCTGTCGGCGCTGTTTCACGATCGCTTCGACGACCCCGCGCTGACCTTCGCCACCCTCGCCCGTCGCTTTCACGCCTTCGGTCGCGCGGGGAGCCGAGTACGCTCCGCGGCCGGTGCTCAAGCTCACGGCTGACGAAGAAGAACGAGTCGTTCGCGCCATCGCCAATGCAGAACGCGGAAATCGCGGCGAGGTGCGCGTTCACATCGAGAAGACCTGCCCCGCGAAGGACCCGGTGACGCGCGCGCACGCGGTCTACAAGGAACAGCGACTCGATCAGACGCAGGGCGACACGGCGGTGCTCCTCTACGTCGCGACGGGTTCTCGCAAGGTGTCGGTCTGGGCTGGAGCAGGAATCCACGGACAAGGTGGCGCCGAGTTCTGGAAGAGCGTCACCGACGCGGTCGCCGAACACTCGAAGAACGGCAAGCTGACCGACGGGCTCGTCGCGGCGCTCGGAAAGATCGGAGAACTTCTGCGCCAGCACGTCCCCGGCACCGACACCGCTGGGAACGAACTGCCGAACCTCGTGACCGGCGACGGAGGTGCGCGATGAGCTCCGGTGCCTACGTCTGCATCAACTGCGGGGCGAAGTTGGTGATCGAAGCGAAGGACGGCGTGATGCCCGCGACGGCGGCGTGCACGTTCTGCGGCGTGGTGAACGATCGCGCGCAGCTCGATCTGTTGCGTGATCGCGCCGACGCACGACGTGCGGAGCTCGTGAAGAGCGGCCGAAAGAACTTCACGCTGCAGGTGATCGGAATCGTGGCGGCGTGCGTGGCGGTGGTCGCCGGAATCGCATTCACCAGGACCTCGAGCGCGCTCGCGACCGCCTGGGCCGAGGTCGATCGCGCCGAGGCGCAGGTGAAGAACGTGCACGAGCGGCAGCTCGAGCTGCAGAAGCAGTTGGCCGCCGCCGAGGAAAGCGAGTCGAAGAGCTCGCAACTCGAAGGTGCCGAGAATCGCGTGCGCGTCGAGCGAGCGCGCTTCCAGACCGCGGCTGCCGCGTACAACGCCGAGGTCGGCACCTGGTGGGCGCGACTGGTCGCTCGCATCAAGGGCCTACCGCTCGACGCCGACCCTTCCGCGGAGGCCTGGTGATGCTGCTTTCGCTGATTCTCGCCGCGGCCATTCCCGTCATCGATTCGCCGGTGGTCGACGAAGCCAAAGTGCTGACCGACGCGGGCAAAGAGGCGATCGCCGCGAAGCTTCGTGAACATCAGCAGAAGACCGGAGTGCAGATCGCGGTCGTCACCGTCGACTCCACCGACGGCGAGGCGATCGAATCGTGGTCGATGCGCGCCGCGACCGAATGGGGCGGCGGCAGCAAGCGCATCGACGACGGCGCCCTCTTCGTGCTCGCGGTGATGGACCGCAAGATGCGCATCGAGCTCGGCTACGGGCTCGAAGGGAACGTGAGCGACGGCGAGGCGGAGAACATTCTCGCGCGCGCCCGCAGCGGTTTACGCGACGGCGACTTCGACGGAGCGGTCGGCGGAGTGATCGACGAGCTGATCGCTGCGACCGTGGGCGGCGCTGTCTCGGCCGAGGAACGCGCGCGCATCTTGAAGGCGCAGGAAGACGCGAGGCCGCTGATTCCGCCCGAGTTTCGCAAGCTGATCTTCTTCGCTGGCGTGCTGCTCATTTTCGGAATCCTCGGCCGTGTCGCGAAGTCACGCCGCAAGTCGGGCGAGCTGTCGCTGATGGGCACGCTGATCGTGTTCGCGGTGCTGGTGATCGCGACCGAGTTCGCGTTCGGCCTCGCCGGCGAGGGGTGGATCTTCGGCTGGGCGGCCCTCTTCGGAGCCATCGCCGGCAACACCTTCTTCTTGAGCGAATGGGCCGTCACCTTCATGTACCCGGTGTTCATGATGATGTTCTGCAACATCAGCGCAGCGCTGATGGGCGGCGGAGATCCCGAGCTCGAGATCACCATCCGCATGGGCGTGGGGCTTTTCGTCACCCTGTTCTTCACCGCGTTCAGCACTGACTCCGACATCTCGTTCGGCTCGTCGGGCAGCTCGTGGGCCTCGCGCGGCACCGACGACGACAACGACAACAGCATCTTCAGCTCGACGCGTCGCAGCAGTTCGTCGTCGTTCGGCTCTTCGTCATGGGGCTCGTCTTCATCGAGTTCGAGTTCGAGCAGCTCGCGTTCTTCGGGTTCGTCCGGCGGCTACTCAGGCGGTGGTGGCAGCTTCGGTGGCGGTGGTGCCAGTTCGAGCTGGTGAGCGATCATGCTCCTCGCGCTCGTCCTCGCCGCAGCGATTCCGAGCATCAACCAGCCCGTCACCGATCTCGCGCACGTCCTCTCACCTGAGGCGATCGAGAGGCTCAGCGCGAAGCTGCGCGCGCACCGCGAAGCGACGCAGGTGCAGCTCGCCGTGCTCACCATCGATTCGACCGACGGAGAGCCGATCGAGAGCTATTCGCTGCGCGCAGCCGTCGCGTGGGGAGGCGGCAGCGCTCGCGCGAACAACGGCGGTCTCTTCGTCCTCGCAGTCAAAGACCGCAAGATGCGCATCGAACTCGGCTACGGCCTCGAGGGCGACGTGCCGGACGCTTCGGCGGCGCAGATTCTGTCGCGCGCGCGCAACTCACTTCGCTCGAGCGACTTCGACGGCGCAGTGACCGGCGTGATGGACGAGTTGATTCTCGGCACCGGCGGTTCGCTCACTGCGCCGAGCGAGCCCGAGCCTGAACCGCTCGCGCCCACCATCACCAACGACGCGACGGCCAAACCACTACGCCCGTTCGGCGACGGCGTGACAGATGACGCCAACGTGTTGAGTTCGAAAGCGCGCGACCAGATCAATGGCGAAATTCGGCGTCTGGCGGCTGACGTCGGCATTCGTTTCGCGCTGGTGACGGTGCGCGATCTCAGCGACCGATCGTCATTCGAGCTCTGGGCGAACGACGGCATGAAGCAATGGAGCTGCGCGCAGACCCAGCCGAAGTACTGCGGCTTGATCGTTCTGGTGTCCGGCGATCGGAGCGCGCACGTCAAACTCGGAGCTGCGCTCGCCCGACGCATGCCCTCCGAGGCGATCGAGACTGCGATCGCCACCATTCAGCCGAAGCTCGACGCGAAAGACTTCGACGGCGCGGCGACCCAGCTCGTGCACGAAAGCGTGACGAGAACCACGCCTCCGCCGAAACCGCAGCCACCGAAGATCGTCTCCGCGAAGTGGAGCATCGACACCAACATCCTCGTGTGGGTGGGCCTGGTGGTGCTCTTCACGATCCTTTCCACCGTGCTGCGAGAACGCCTGCCGATCGGCCTCAGCGCGATCGGGCTGCTCACGCTGGGCGTCTCGATCGAGCTCACGCTGCGACTGACCGAAGTGTCCGACTCGCTGAGTCTCGGAGCCTTCGCCGCCTCGATCGCCGGCCTGCGATTTTTCGGCAAGTCGGTACGCCTGAGCGTGATCTTCGTCATGACCTCGGCCGCGATTCTCGTGGCGCTGGTGTTCCAGGACCCGTCGCTTTCCGTCGCGCTGATGGGCGGCCAGCTCGCGGTCGCCGTCTTGCTTGCGCTCATTCCCGACGAGAAGCCCGCAACGTTCGACGCCGACGGGCTCGTGCCTCCGACAGTGATCACTTACGACGGAGCGGCGATCGAAAAGATGAAGCGCGAAGCAGATCTCGCGCCTCCGAGGCTTTCCACCTCGTCGAGTTCCGATGATTCGTGGGGCTCCGACGACTCGAGTTCCGGTTCTGGGTTCTCGTCAGATTCAAGCTCCGATTTCGGATCATCGAGCAGCAGCGACTACAGCGGTGGAGGCGGCGACTTTGGAGGCGGCGGCGCGAGTTCCAGCTGGTAGAAAGCCGCCGTGGCCGAAGATGCGTTGGTCCTCAGACCGATCGAAGGTGATCCTGCGCTCAAGCAGGAATTCGGTTGGTTCGGTCGTCAGCTCGCGGAGCGGTACTTCGAGCCGGTGCGGTTTCCGCAGACCGGTGCTGATCAACTGAAGGAGCTCTCGGAAAAGGGCTTCGTGGTGCACGTGATGCGCACCACCGCGTGGATCAACTACCTCTATCTCGACTGGGCGCTCGTTCGCCGGCAGCTCCCGCCGATTCGCGCGGTGGTGAACGTGCGTCGCTGGTTCACGCGCCCCTTCACGAAGGCGAAGCTCGCGGGAGATCACGCCGAGCGCTTCGAGTGGGCGCGCAAAGAGAACGGCTCGGGCCTCATCTTCCTTCGCGAGTCGGGCTTCAACACCGCGCGCGGCGTCGAGAGCAAAGAAGACCCCTTCCCCGCGCTGGTCGAGCTGGCGCGCAAGAGCGATCGCCCGGTCTACGTCGTCCCCGAATTGCTGGTGTGGGAGAAGTGGCAGCAGAAGATCGCGCCGTCGATCTTCGACCGCGTGTTCGGCTCGCCCGAGGCGCCCGGCTTCGCGCACTCCGTCGCGACGTTCATTCGCAACTACCGCCGCGCGCAGCTTCGCGTCGGCACGCCGATCGATCTCAAGGAAGTGTTGAAGAGCGAAGGCGACAAGCCGACCGCGGTGATCGCGCGCAAGGTCCGCTCGACGTTGCACAACCACCTCGCACGCGAGACGAAGGCCGTGTTCGGCCCGCCGAAGAAGGAAGTGGCGCGTCTCATCGACGAGGCGATGCGCGACAAGGTGTTCCAGCAGTCGCTCACCGAGATCTCCGCCGAGAAGAATCGCCCGGTGGAAGCGCTGATGCGCGACGCGCTGAAGAACTTCGATTCCATCGCCGCGAAGTTCTCACCGACCGTGGTCGGCGGTGCGGCGTCGGTGCTCGACTGGGTCTTCACCCGCATCTACGACGGCATCGAGGTCGACGAGGTCGGGCTCGATCGCGCGATGAAGCAGGCCGTCGACGCGCCGATCGTCTTCACGCCGTCGCACAAGAGCCACCTCGACTACCTGATCATGTCGTACGTGCTGTGGACGCGCGGCTACACCGCACCGCTCGTCGCCGCCGGAGCGAACCTGAGCTTCTTCCCGCTCGGCCCGTTCCTCCGCCGCGCGGGCGCGTTCTTCCTGCGGCGCAGCTTCAAGGGCGACAAGCTCTACACGGCCGTCTTCAAGGCGTACCTGAAGAAGCTGGTGCACGACGGCATCCACCACGAGTTCTTCCCCGAGGGTGGGCGCTCGCGCACCGGCAAGCTGCTGCAGCCGAAATTGGGGCTCTTCACGTGGCTCGTCGAAGCGGTGCTCGAGGGCGCTCGCAACGATCTGCTCTTCGTGCCCATCGCCATCGACTACGAAAAGGTCGTCGAAGGCGCGGAGTACAAGAAGGAGCTCCAGGGCGGAGAGAAGAAGGCCGAAGACGCGAAGGGCCTCCTCGCCGCTCCGGCGGTGCTGATGCAGAACTACGGGCGCATTCACCTCGGCTTCGACGAGCCGGTGAGCCTCGCGAAGCTGATGGCCGACCGTGGCATCAAGCGTGAGACGTGCACCGAAGATCAGAAGCGCACGCTGGTGCGCGCGCTCGGTCACCGCGTGATGTACGGCATCAGCAAGGTCTCGACGGTCACTCCGCACGCGCTGCTCGCGTCGTCGCTCCTCGCGCATCGCAGGCGCGGCATTCCGGCGCGCGATCTCACCGATCGCATCGTCTTCCTGCGTGGCCTCGCGACCGATCTCGGCGCTCCGCTCTCGCGTTTGCTCACCGACTCTCCGTCGTCGCCCACCGTCATCGGCCCGATGATGGACGCCATGCGCATGTTCGCCAGCGAGGGCATGGTGCGCAGCGTCGAGGCGCGCGGCGAGCCCATCTTCCAGGTCGAAGACGATCGCCGCCCGGAGCTGAGCTTCTACAAGAACACCATCCTCAACCTGATCGCCGGCCGCTCGATCGTCTGCGCCGCCGTGCTCTCGGTCTCGCCCGCCACCGACCGCACCGCGATTCGTGATCTCGCGTTGTCGATGTCGCGCTTGTTCAAGCTCGAGTTCCTGTACCCGGTGGGTAAGACCTTCGAACACATCTTCGACGAGACGGTCGAACACCTGGTGCGCATCGGTCTGTTGTCGCGCAACGAGTCGGGCATCGCGATCGCTCCCGAGGCGCATGCTCGGCCTCTGGTGCAGTTCCTCGCCGATCAGCTGCGCGATCTCCTCGAGTCCTACCTGCTCGCCGCGCGTACGGCCGAAGAGCTCAAGCCGGAGGGGCTCGACAAGAAGGACTTCTTGAAGCGCGCGCTCGAAGCTGGGCGAGCCGACTTCCTTGCGGGTACCATCACGGCCTCGGAAGCCTTGTCGAAGACCACCCTCGAGAACGCCCTGCAATTCCTCATCGAGCAACACTTCATCGCCGAGAAGGACAAGAAGCTCGTCCCCGGTTCGGCGAACGTCTCAGAGCTCGTGAAGCAGATCAGTCGCTTCGTTCCGGAGAACACGTGAAATCGATCACCCTCTGCCTCGCGCTCGCGTTCACCGCCCTGCCCGCCTTCGGCCAGGACTTCGAGCTCGATCTCTCAGGAGAGGAAAAGCAGCCGGAGATTCCCCCCGAGCTTCGCCCGTCGATCGGCGTACTCTCGGTGAAGGCCGCCGACACCGAAGAAGTCAGCGTGGGCCGCGCCAAGTTGCTCGAGGCCGAGTTGCTCAAGCAGATGCAGCAGGGCGATCGCTTCACGACCGTGATGGACCCCGCGGGTTCGCGGCTGGGGCTCGGCGCCGACTACGCGAAGGTCGACGCGTGCATGGAGTTCGCGTGCCTCGAAGGCGCAGCGAAGAAGCTCAAGATGCATCGCCTGGTGCGCCTCACGGTGCAGAAGCACGGCGCCGGTTCGCTGGTCACGATGTACGGATGGGACCCGGGCTTCAACGAGGTGCTCGTCGTCTCGCAGGAATCGGGTGAGAAGGCCGAGAAGACCTTCCTCGGAGTGGCCGGCAAGACGCAGGCGCAGAAGGACCGCGAGTTCTTGAAGAAGATGAGCGGCTTCCTGAACCAGGTGCAGAAGACGATGTCGATCCCCAACGGGAAGATCATCGTCGACTCGGGCGACCCGTCAGCGATGGTGCTGCTCGACGGCGCCGAGGTCGGCATCGGCAACCAGGAAGTGATCGCTCAGCGCGGCACGCGCACCGTGAAGGTCACCTCGACGGGCTACAAGCCGTACGAGCAGACGGTCACCATCGAGCAGGGCAAGTCGGTCGACGTGAAGGCCACGCTCGTCGCGATTCCGATCGAAGTGGTCGAGGTGAAGCCCGTCATCGTCGAGCAGCCGAGCATCTTCACGCGCCCGGGCCTTTATCTGACGATCATCGGAGCCATCGCCGTCGGCACCGGCATCGCGCTCGGTCAGGTCGCCTCGGGAGTGAACAAGAAGCTCGGCATGGGCGGCGACCCGGTGGGCCTCACGCGACAGGAAGCGAAGGACGGCCCGGCGCAGGCGCTGATGGCGAACATCTTCGTCGGTGCTGGAGCGGCCGCCATGGTCGGTGGCGTGACGTGGATCATCGTGTCGTTGCCGCCGCCGCCTCCGAAGGTGGTGCCGAAGACGGGCACTGGTGAGCCGACCGAGACCGTCACTCCCGTGCCCGGCGCGTTCATCAGCGTCGGCGGCTCGTTCTGATTCAGAAATGAACTGGAAGGCGCTGTTCGGGCTCGCGCCTCCGCGACAGTCGACTCCGGCAGAACGTCTCGCGGAGATCGCCGCGCAACAACGCGAGCGGCTCGCGACGCTGAAGCCCGATGCGGTCGTCGTGTACGACATTCAAGACGAGAGCGATCGCAACGCGGCGCCCCGCCCGTTTCCGTTTCTGCCGACCGTCGACGCTGCGCACTGGGCGGACTCGGCGCTCGCAGGAACGGCAGCTCCACGCATCACCTACAAGTCGGTGCCGGCGCAGAGTGGCGACGAACTCACGCGTTGGTTGAGCGGACGATCGGGTGCGGCGGTGTTGGTGGGCGCTCCGAGCAAACGTGCGGGCGGTTTGTCGCTCAACGACGCCTACGCGCTCGCTCGCACCCACGCTCCGTCGCTGCAGTTGGGAGGCGTCGCCATTCCCGAGCGGCACCACCGCGCAAACGACGAGCACCGGCGCATGATCGCCAAGACCGCGCAGGGCTGCCGCTTCTTCGTCACCCAGGCGGTGTACGACGTGCACAGCTCGCTCTCGGTGTTGTCGGACTACGCGCTCGAGCTCGCCGCGACGGGAGCGCAGCCCGTGCCGATCTTCTTCACCTTCGCGCCCTGCGGCTCCGAGAAGACGGTGGAATTCATGAAGTGGCTCGGCGTGTCGTTCCCTCGGTGGCTCGAGAACGAGCTGCGTCACGCGCCGGACATTCTCGAGCGCTCGCACCGGCTGTGTGTGCGCAACTTCCGTGAACTGCACGACTTCGCTCGGGAGAAGAAGCTGCCCATCGGCTTCAACGTCGAGAGCGTGTCGATTCGCAAGGCGGAGATCGAAGCCGCCGCGGCACTGTTCCACGCGCTGCGAGAAATCGTGTCCTGAAGCGGGCGCTCCGTCGTACATGGTCGCACCATGCGAACCGCGCTCGTCGTCGCCGTCCTCGCCCTCTCTGCCTGTGTCACCACCGCCCCCAACCAGCAGCCGCCTCCGCGCTTCGAGGCGACGGAGATCGAGCTCACCGTCAGCAACGTCGACGCTGATCAGCTGACTGAGCTGCAGGCGGCCTTCGCGAAGGTGACCGAGCTTCGCGGCGCGCAGCTCAAGAGCCACAACGGCAAGACGGCGATCTTCACCGTGATGTACCCGGGCAACGTGAGCGATCTGCCGAAGACGCTCTCGTCGATTCCGCACCCCGGTCTCAAGTTCGTCAGCAGCAAGCACCAGTTCGAGTACGGCGCGTTCGACAACCAGCCGCCGACCATCGCCTTCCTGCACCCGCAGAACGAGCAGCTGCTGAACGCGAAGGATCAGTTCATCACCGTCGAGGTCCCCGACAAGGACGTGGCGAGCGTCACCATCGGCGGCAAGACCGCTCCGCTCTACAAGGGCAGCGTCTACCGCCTGAAGCTGGACCTCATCGAGGGCAAGCAGGAGCTGATCGCCGTCGCGAAGGACAAGGCCGGCAACGAGGCCACCGCGCGCGTGAACGTGACGGTCGACACCACGGCGCCCGCGCTGCAGGCGCAGATCAAGCTGATCGTCGAGGGCCACGTCGAGCCCGGCAGCTCGGTGCTGATCGACGGCGTGGAAGTCAGCGTCGACGGCAGCGGCAACTACCGCGCCGAAGTTCCGGTGCGCAAAGGCCAGCGCAAGGTCGAGATCGTCGCCATCGATCAGTCGGGCAACAAGTCGATCACCACCAAGACCATCGGCGAATAGTCAGTCAGCGAGCGAGCCGGTCGAGACCGCAGGTCGCGAACTCGGAGGCGAACGAGCGCATGAGTCAGCTCAGCGGCAGCGGTATTCGAAGAGCGGCGGGTCATCGACCAGCTTCTCGCTCGACGTGAAGTAGGTCCGCCCATCGGGGCCGTAGGCGACGGCTTCACCCTGCGCCTCGTTGGCGACCGACACGTTCACCGGCGCGACGGTGAAGATCTTCTCGAAGTCGGTCTCGCCCTCGGGCAGCCGGAACTCGACGAGGCGGTTGTACATGCGCATCAGCACCGCGGTGCCGCAGGGGTTCACGTCAGCCGCGGTCAGCGGGCGATCGGTGACGCTCGGAATCGTGAGCCGGGTCACCAGCTGCAGCGTCGCCTGCGACGCCGAGTCCATCGGGAGCGGGAGTTTGTAGACCTCGCTCACTCCGAAATCTTCCTTGGTGATCACGTAGACCTGCCCCGTCACCGGGTGCACGAACATCGCCTCGCAGTTCTTCTGCACGCCGCCCGGGTATTCGAAACGGAAGCGTTCCCACGGAACGGCGATGGTGCCGCCGGTGATCGTCGCGGGCTCCGGCACTCGATAGATCGCGTAGTCGGTGCGCACGTGCGCGTTGTCGCCGGTGTCGCCGATGAAGACGCACTGGCCGCTCGGGCACGGGCCGTAGCCGATGTCTTCCCAGTCGTTCGCGGTGCCGCCGTCGAGTTCGAAGGTCTCACGCAGCTCCGCCATCTGGCTCACTGCGAAGAAGCGCGCGGTGTCTCCCGAGTCGTTGTGCGCGTAGAAAATTCCGGAGTGACGTCGGCTCGCGACGAGCCCCGAGAGCTCATTGAGCGGGCTGGTGAAGAGCCCATCGTTGCGCCCGTTGCCCCAGGTCTCGCACCCACACGTCGGTCCTGCGTCGATCACCACGCCCGCGTCGTCGGGAACGGAAGCGTCGGTGTCAGAAGGAGGCATCATCTTCGGCGCGCACGCGGTGAGCAGCGCAGCGGCCAGCACGGCTGAAATTCTCACGGCGCGCATTGTGCCCGGAACTTTCCTCGCGCGCGCGTGTCGATGCGCCACACCCCGGAGGCTCCATGACGACTCTGCAGGCGCTGATCACCCTCGTGACGTTGGGCTGGGCACTCATTTCGTGGAACCGCGGGCAACGCGCGACCGCGCTCGGAAGTCTGGCGATGTCAGCCGTCGCGGGCGCTGCGTGGTTCGCCGACGCGACGGAATTCTCGCCGTGGATCGAAGGCGGCTACGGCATGCACGTGCTCACGCTGGTCGGCGGCTATGCGATCGGCTCCGCGGTCGCGGCGCGGGTGTCGGGCAAGTCAGCACCCAGGCTCGCGTCGATGATCGGGCTCGCGTTCGTCGGTTTGCTCGCGTTCGCCTTGTTTCGCGAAGGCGTCAACGTCACCGAAGAAGCGATCGGCCGCGCGAACCCCGCCGACGCCGAAGTGATCCGCCAGGCGGCGCGCAGCGAGCTGATGCGACTGCCGCAGCTCAGCGTGATGATCGGAGCGATCGCCGCTGCCCTGCTCTTCGGCCCGCGTCGCCGCAACGCGCAGCGCCTCGAGTCGGAAGGGACGTTGCCGCGCTCGAACACCCGCGCTGGGCGTTCTGAATTCAGCGCGCTCTCGTGAGCTTCACATCGACGCGTCGTGAACGATCTGCCACGCGCCGGTCGAGCTCTTCTTGAAGACCACCACCGTGCTCCCCGTCGCCGCGGGTTTGTCGGGGTACTCGAGCGTCCACTTCGCGGCGACCGAGACCTCATCGCTGCCGGCGCGCACGTCGATCGGCTCGAGCTTCAGCTTCCCCATCGCCGCGGCCGTCGGGTACTTCTTCTTGTAGCGGGCGAGCACTTCGGCGCGGCCCTTCGTCACTCCGCTCGGAGAAACGAACACCGCGTCGTCGGCGTACACCGAGCAGAACGCGTCGATGTCGCCGCGCGTCCACGCAGCCGCTTGCTTGTCGAGCACGGTCAAGACTTCGTGACCGCCATCGACTCCGCTCAAGATCGCAACCGTCAAGGCGTACGCGAGCATGTCGCCGTCCGCACCTTGTGGAGCTCGTTGACGAACTTCTCGGGCGGCAGGAAGCCGATCACCTTGGGGTCGCTCATCACCGCGCCCGTGGGGTCGATGAAGGCCACCGTCGGCAGACCCTGCACTCCGAACTTCTTGTAGAGCTCGTCGAGCACTTCGTGATCTTCGGTGCCGTCGACTTTGATCTTCACGAAGCGCTCGGCCTCGGTCACCACCAGCGGCGACGTGTACGTGTGTTGATCGAGTTCCTTACAGGCCGCGCACCAGTCGGCGAAGAAGTCGATCAGCACCGGCTTGCAGTCGGCCTTCGCCTTCTCGACCACCGCGTTGAAGGAATCGGCCGAGGCGTTCTTCGCGTCGAGCTTGAACTGCAGCGCCCACGCGAACTCGGTCGGCGTGACGGGATTGCCGGTGATCGGTCCCACCGGCACCGTCGGCGCTTCGATCGGCGCGGCCATGCGCACCAGGAACGCGATCAACACCGCCGCCACGCCAGCGCCCTTGATGGGCCACTGCGACTTCTCCTTGAACGAGAGGTGAATCGCGCCAACAAGCACGCCGATGAAGGTGAGCGCGCCGGCGATGGTGATCGCTCCAGTGCGGCCGAGCTTCGCCGCGCTCGCCGAGACGAAGTCACCGATCGAAGGGAAGCCGTCGCGCAAGTAGCTCGCAGCCAGGGCCAGCAGCGCGATGCCGAACACGCTCTTCACCCACTCCATCCACACGCCGGACTTGGGCATGCGCACGGTGAACACGCCGATCAGGAAGAACGGCACGCCGATGCCGAGCGCGTAGAGATAGAGGAAGCCGCCACCGAGCAGCGGGTCACGCGTCGACGACACCCACGCGAGCAGACCGAACAACGCCGGGCCGGTGCACGGAGCGGCGAGGAAGCCCGACACGCTGCCCATCAACGTCGCGCCGACGAAGCCGCCACCGCCGACGCCATTCAGCTTCGTCGCCAGGCCCGACGGGAGCGCGATCTCGAACGCGCCGAACATCGACGTCGCGAGCGCGAACATGAAGAGCGCCAGACCCACGACGACGATCGGGTTTCCGAGCATCGAGCCGAACGCGCGACCCGAGAGCGCGGCGAAGACTCCGAGCGCGGCGAAGACCACACCCATTCCGTTCACGTACGCCGACGTCAGCACCATCGCGCGGCCGCGAGACTCGGCCTGACGCGCGCCGAAGACACCGACCGTGATGGGAATCAGCGGGTACACGCACGGCGTCAGCGAGGTCAGCAGACCGCTCAAGAAGATGACGCCGGCCGCGAGGAACATGCGACCCGACTTGAGGAACTCGGACGGGTCGAGCGACGAGGTGGGCCCGGTCGGAATGATGCTGGGGATGATCACCATCCCCGCAGCGGCAAGCGTGGCCAGAATCAGCACCGTGGAGCGCTTCATGGAGTCCACTATGCGCCGAAGGCCCACCGCGTTTCCGCTCAAAATGAAGATCGGCGTTCGTTGACAAAATGCGTCTGAATTCGGGACGCTGCGGCCTCCTCGTCTTCACAGGTACCGTCCATGTCCCGAGTCTCAGGTTCGCGAAAGCCGGCAGCTCCTCCCAAGGCCCACAAGGCTGAGCAGAAGAAGACCGAGACCCACAAGAAGACCGAGACGAAGACCTCGGGCTGGTCGACCAGCAACACCGGCGGCAGCGAGTCGGGTGGCGGCACGTCGCGCGGCGGTTGGTCGCCGAGCCCGTCGCCGAGCTCCTCGGGCGGTGAGTGACACGGCCCTGGCCGTTGGATGATCGGCAGGCGACCCGCGAGGCGCTGCTTGCTCCGACGATCGAATTCGCAGCGCGTGAAGTTCCGTTCTACCGGCGCACCTTCGGGAAGCGTCGCGAGCTGACGTCGCTGCCGTTCCTGCACAAAGACGTCGCGATCGCTCGCCAGCGCGAGCTGCTGTCGGGTGCGCCTGAAGCCTTCACTGGAGTGATCAGCTCGGGAACGCATCACGCCGAGGGCGCGTTGCTCCAGGTCCCCCGCACCGAAGACGAAGCGCAGGCCACGCGCGCGTTCTTCGACGCTGTGAATCGCGGGAAGCGAATCACCACGAAGCGAGGCTGGACGCTCGAAGTGCGAGCCGCGCATCACGGCACGCGCGACGTCGCTCCGGGGCGCTTGCTCGTTCCGTGGACGTACACGGCCCAGTCACTGCGACTCGTCGAACAGATGCTCGCGAAGAAGCAGGCCGACGGGCCTCGCGTCGACACGCTGGTGATCAACTCGGGCGCGTTGATGCCGCTCACCTCGTGGTTCCTCTCGCGCGGCGTCGCCCCGGCGCGTTTTCGCATCGCCGAGATCGGCACCACGTCGTTCAAGCTTTCGCCCTTCTGGCGCGCGTTGATCGAAGAGGTGTGGGGCTGCGCGGTGCGCGACAACTTCTCGCTCTCGGAATTGCCGGCGCCCGCACACGAATGCAGCGACTGCGGGTTTCACCACTGGGAGCCCCCGCCGATGTTCGCCGAGGTCGTCGACCCGATCACCCACGCACCCGCGCGCACCGGAGTGCTGGTCGTCACCACGCTCGCGCCGTTCGTCACGCGCATGCCGCTGATCCGCTACTGGACAGGCGATCTCGTCACGCTCGGCCCACGCTGCGCGGCGGTCGGAGAAGCAGGTTTTCGACCCCGCGGCCGCTTGTCTCAGTCGATCTGGCATCGCACGCACGGGTTGGTCGTCTCTTCGCAAGACGTGACTGATTTCCTCGAGGGGCGCGCTGAGGTCGCTCGTCATCCGCACCCGATGGAGACGCTGCGACTGATCCCTCCCGGAGAATGTGGCGCGGTGAAGTTCGAGCTCACGCAGCACAAACGCGAGGTGCGCCTGCGCGTCGAGCTGCGCTTCGACCCGATGATCTTCAGCACCGAGGCGAACGCGGTGGGCGATGCGCTGGTGAAGCACTTGAGCGCCGGCGTTCGAGCGTACGAGCGCGCGGGCGACGGCGAGTTGATCGTCGAGCTGGTTCGACCCGGAACGCTCACCTCGAAGTGGGTGAAGTTCTGATGTTCGCGTTCTTCCGCAGCCACCGTCGCCGTTCGTTCGCCGAAGCACCCTTCCCGCCCGAGTGGGAACCGATCGTCGCGCGCCGTTTCGCAAAGCTCGCCGACAACGAGCACTTCCGCGTGCACCTCAAGGTCTTCGCGAAGGACAAGGACTGGGTCGGCGTGCACGAGCTCGAGGTCACCGACGAAATGAAGGTGGTGATCTCCGGCGAGGCCGCGAGGCTGGCGCGAAATCTCGACCTCGACGTGTACGACGAGCTGCGCACAATCGTGATCTACCCCTCGCACTTCACGAAGAAGGACGCCGATGACGACTCGGTCTTTCTCGGGCAGGCCTTCAAGTGGGGCCAGGTGGTGTTGAGCTGGGACGCGGTGCTCAACGGGCTCGCGAACCCGACCGATGGTCGCGACACGGCGCTTCACGAGTTCGCGCACATGCTCGACGCGCACGGCGGCGTGTTCGACGGCACTCCCGAGCTGCATGACTCGCGCGACTACGCGGCGTGGGCGAAGGTCTTCTCGCGGCACTTCCTCGAGCTGCGGGAGAAGCCCGAAGGCGACGTGCTGCGATCGTACGGCGCCACCAACGAAGCCGAGTTCTTCGCGGTGGCGACGGAGACGTTCTTCGAGAAGCCAAAGCAGCTCAAACGCGCCAAGCCCGACCTCTACGAGCTCCTCGCGAAGTACTACCGCCTCGACCCGGCCCCGCTCTCCCGCGAGAAATAGCTCGACCGAATTTCCCCGAAATCGTCAGCGATTTTGACGTTCGCGCCGAGAATTCGCGCGCTCTCGCGTCCCGAGAATCCGTACATGATTCTCCGCCCCGCCTTCCGACACGCCGCTCCGGTTCACCACCACGCGCAGCCCGCCAAGAAGGGCTCCGACTTCAACATCGGTTCGTTCAACGTTCTGGGGGCCAGCCACACGGCGCCGGGCGGGAACAAGGCCTCGCGCCCGTCGGGCGTGGAGCGCATGAAGCTCGCCGCGCAGGTGATTCAGCAGCACAAGCTCGACGTGGTCGGCTTTCAGGAGTTCGAGCCCAGCCAGCGCCAGGCGTTCATGCGCGACACGCACAATGAGTTCGCGATGTACCCGGGTCATCACGCGAGCAAGGCGGACCCGGTGAACTCGATCGCCTGGCGCCGCGACAAGTTCGAGTTCGTGCGCGGCACGCACGTCACGGTGCCGTATTTCGAAGGCCACGCGAAGCAGATGCCGGTCGTCCTGCTGAAGGACAAGAAGACCGGCCAGAAGATGTGGGTCATGAACGTGCACAACCCGGCGAGCACGAAGAACCACCCGGGCAACGAGCACAACCGTGACGTGGCGACCCAGAAGGAAATCGCCTTCATCAAGCACCTCGAGAAGACGACCGGCTACCCCGTGATGATGACGGGCGACATGAACGAGAAGGCCGAGGCGCGTCAGCACATTCTCAAGGGCACCGACATGCACACCGCGATGGGTGGGAAGAACTCGCGTTCCCACCAGGTGGGGATCGACTGGATCTTCGGCTCGCCCGGCGTGCACTTCGACGGGTACGACCGCGACGTGAGCCGCAAGGTGCGCCGCGCGAGCGACCACCCGCTGGTCTACAGCCACGTGCACCTCTCGGGCGGCCAGAAGAAGTGATCAGGACTCGGTCTTCTTGAGGTCCTTGATCTCGAGCCCCGCGCTTCGCGCCAGCCCCATCACGCCCTCGACGGCCGCGGCGATGTAGCCGAATGGATTCGCTCCATCGACGGCAGTCACGTGCACCTCGCCCATCTTCTGCTGGAAGGCCGCCGCGAGCTCCGGGAGCTTGTTCGCCACCGCGAGCTGAATCACCTCGGGCGACAACGAGTTCTCGATCTGACGCAACCGTGCGGCGCGATCGAGCTCGGGTGACGCGAGCATCTGCTGCTTGTGCACTTCGAGCTCGGCGATGCGCGTCTCCAATTCAGTGAGCGCGCGCTTCGCTTCAGCCGCGTCGACCTGCGAGCGCAACAGCTCGGCGCCCTGCTGCTCTTCCGCCAGCCGCGCCTGGTGCCGAATCGATTCGGCCTGCGCCTCGAGCTGCGTCGCCTCGATCTGGCCCTGCAGCTTCTGCATCGACTGCCGCTGCTCGGCTTGCAACTTCTCGAGCGCCGCTGCTTCTTCGGCTGCCGCCCGGCGCTGACGCACTTCCTGCTCGGCCGCGACCTTCTGGAGCTGGAACTCACGCTCCGCTGCGATCTGCGCCGCGCGCGTCGCCCGTTCCTGCGTGAGCCGCGCCTCTTCGACCTTCGCGTCGCTCGCCAGCTTCTCGAGCCGCGCCGCTTCGTCGGCCGCCTGCTTCTGCCGGCGAATCTCGGTCTGCGCCGCGACCTTGCTCAGCTCGACGAGTCGCTCCGTCGCGGTCTCATCGGTGCGCACCGCGCGCTCTTTCGCGAGCTCGGCTTCCCGGGCCACCTGTTCCTGCGAGAGCCGGAAGCGCGCCTGCATGTTCGAGAACACCTGACCCGAGAGCACGCGCACGTCCTGAATCTCGATGGTGTCGACGATCACGCCCCAGCCGCGATCGGTCGCGTCTTCCACCCGCCCTTCACCGCTCACCACCGGAGCGATCTCGTGCACCAATTCCCGAGCGAGCGCGTCTTTGCGGCGCGTGAGGCACTGCTCGACACTCAAGTTGGCGATCAGCCGGCGAGACGCGCCGACGCACATCTCTTCCATCATCTCCGCCAACTTTTCCTGCGCGCGCTCGGGGAACGAGAAGTTCAACATGCGCGAGGCGATCAGCGGCTCCGCGATTCGGTACACCGCGATGCCGGTGACTTTCACGCCGACTTTCTCCTGCGTGATCTGATCGGCGACGAAGTGGAGTCGCTGCACGGTGGTGGGCACGATCGCGATCGAGTCCCACGGCCACTTGAAGACGGTCGCTCCCTGCCCAGCCGAGACGACGCTGCCGCCGCGCATGCGAATCAGAAACTCGCTCGGCTTCGCGCTGATCCACCCCCACCGCTTCGTCTTCTCCGGATCCTCTTCGGGCTTTCCGCGCCGCCAGCCGTCCGAGTACCGCGACGCTTCGACCGACGACGGATGCACGACGACACTGGAGGGTTTGGTCATGCGGCGCCCTCAAAGCGAGCGACGTGCCGACTCGCATCAGCGCCAATCGTGGCTGCACGCTGCTCCGCACTCGCTCACCTGATCCAAAGCGATGCGCTAACTCCTTGGACTGACACGGCGCGTCGGCTCGATCTTGAGAACCGTTCGCAAGACCACCCAAACACCCGGAATCACTCAATGTGGACTTGACCAGTCCACCTTTTCCTCGTTACTGATGGACCCGTCGCAGGAAAGAGGACCAAACAGGTCCACATTCGAGGTCGCCTGATGAAGCTCCCGATTTACATGGATTACCACGCCACGACGCCGCTCGACCCGCGCGTGCTCGAGGCGATGAAGCCGTACTTCACCGACGACTTCGGCAACGCCGCTTCGCGCAACCACGCGTTCGGTTGGAAGGCCGAGGCCGCGGTGAACAAGGCGCGCGAACAAATTGCGGCGCTGATCGGAGCCTCCGACAAGGAGATCGTCTTCACCTCGGGTGCGACCGAGTCGAACAACCTCGCGCTCAAGGGCGTGGTCGAGTTCTACAAGGACAAGGGCGACCACATCATCACGGTCACCACCGAGCACAAGGCGATCCTCGACACGTGCAAGCGCCTCGAGCGTCAGCGCCAGGAGCGCATCGACGAGCTGAAGATTCAGCGCCTGATGGAGCTCACCGGCGCCGACGTGAACGCCGAAGATCTCGCCTCGCTCGAGATCAAGCACGACCTCGAGAAGGACGCGGTGCTCAAGCGGTGGATCGACAAGGTCCGCGTCGGCGCGCGCGTCACGTATCTCTCTCCGAAGAAAGACGGCCTCGTCGATCTCAACGAGCTGCGCGCGGCGATCACCGATCGCACCATTCTCGTGTCGGTGATGCTGGCCAACAACGAGATCGGCGTGGTGCAGCCGGTCGAAGAAATCGGAGCCATCTGCCGCGAGAAGGGCGTGCTGTTCCACACCGACGCGGTGCAGGGTGCGGGCAAGGTGCCGTTCGACGTCGAGAAGGCGAAGGCCGATCTGGTCTCGCTCTCGGCGCACAAGATGTACGGCCCCAAGGGCGTCGGCGCGCTCTACGTGCGTCGCAAGCCGCGCGTTCGCATTCGCGAGCAGATCGACGGCGGCGGTCACGAGCGCGGCATGCGCTCGGGCACCCTCAACGTGAGCGGCATCGTCGGCTTCGGAGCGGCGGCTGAGCTCGCGAAGAACGAGCTGGCGCAGGAAGCACAGCGTCTCATCACGCTGCGCGAGCGGCTGTGGAAGGGCGTGTCGGCCAAGCTCGACTACCTCACCATCAACGGTTCGATGACCTCGCGTCTGCCGGGCAACTTGAACGTGTCGTTCGCGTTCGCCGAAGGCGAAGCGTTGATGATGGAGATCAAGGACGTCGCGGTGTCGTCAGGCTCGGCCTGCACCAGCGCGTCGCTCGAGCCGTCGTACGTGCTGCGTGCGCTCGGCGTCGAAGAAGAACTGGCGCACAGCTCGATTCGGTTCGGGCTCGGGCGCTTCACGACGGAAGCGGAGGTCGATTACGTGATCGACCTGATGATCCGCGCGGTCAACCGGCTGCGCGACATGAGCCCGCTCTACGAAATGGCGAAAGAAGGCATCGACCTCAAGTCGATCGAATGGAAGGCGCACTGATATGGCTTACTCAGACAAGGTCATCGAACACTTCGAGCACTCCAAGAACGTCGGCACGCTCGACAAGAACGACCCCAACGTGGGCACGGGCCTGGTCGGCGCTCCGGCGTGCGGCGACGTGATGCGCCTGCAGCTCAAGATCTCCGACGACGGCGTGATCCAGGACGCGAAGTTCAAGACGTTCGGCTGTGGCTCGGCCATCGCCTCGAGTTCGCTCGTCACCGAGTGGGTGAAGGGCAAGTCGATGGACGACGCGATGAAGATCACCAACAAGGAAATCGCGAAGGAGCTGTCGCTGCCTCCCGTGAAGATCCACTGCTCGGTGCTCGCCGAAGACGCGATCAAGGCCGCCATCGAGGACTTCCGCGCCAAGCGCGCGGCTCGCAAGCAGGAGGGCTGAGTCATGGAAGTCGCTGCTCAGGCTCCGATTCCCGGTGGCAAGCCCATGGGCAAGGGCATCGGGTTGACCGACAGCGCCGTGGCGCGCCTGCGTCGTCTCCTCACCGAGCGCAACACGCCGGAAGCCGGCCTGCGCGTCGCGGTGAAGGGCGGCGGCTGCAGCGGGCTCAGCTACCACATGGAATGGGCCGACAAGCCGCGCGATCGAGACAAGATCTTCGAGCGCGAAGGCGTGCGCGTGTTCATCGACCCCAAGAGCTACCTGTACCTCATGGGCACCGAGCTGGTGTTCGAGGAAGGGCTCCTCGCGTCGGGCTTCAAGTTGCAGAACCCGAACGTGAAGGCCGCGTGCGGTTGCGGCGACTCGTTCACGGTCTGAGTCTTCCCGTGACGCACTTCGAGCTGTTCAATCTCCAGCCCTCGGTCGATCTCGACGTGAAGGCGCTGGAAGATCTCCACCGCAAGCTCTCGCTCGAGTCGCACCCCGATCGGCTCACTGGCGCTGACGCTCGCACGCGTCGCATCGCCGCCGAGAAATCGGCCGCGCTCAACGAAGCGGTGAAGGTGCTGAGGGACCCCGTTCGGCGCGCGTTCTATGTGCTCGAGCTGAAGGGCGTGAAGCTCGACACCGAGCACGCCGCGGCCGCACTGAAGATGCCGATGGAATTTCTGGAAGAGATCATGGAACAGCGCGAGTTGCTCGAGGGCGCGCGTTCGGCCCGGGATCTCGTCCGCGCGCAGAAGATGGCGGCTGAGATCAGCGCCCTGGCCGCATCGACCCTGGCCGCCGCGCAGAACGCGCTGCGTGCTGACGACGTACCCACCGCGTCGATCGCGCTCGGCAAAGTCCGCTACTACACGCGCTTCCTCGAAGAGGTCGAAGCGTTCGAAGAGGAACTGGTCTCATCATGAAGGGCTTTCTCCAGATCCACGATCCCCTGAAGCCCAAAGGGCACGTGGTGGGCATCGATCTCGGCACCACCAACTCGCTGGTCGCGGCCGTGATCAACGGCAAGGCCGAATGTCTCGCGGCCGATGAGGGCGACTCGCGGCTGTTGCCGTCGGTGGTGCACTACTCGGCGAATGGCAGCGTGCTGGTCGGCCGCCGCGCACAGGAGCTGTTGCCGTCGCACCCCACCGACACCATCAAGTCGGTGAAGCGCTTCATGGGTAAGTCGCTGGGCGACGTCGAGACGAAGAAGCTCGGCGCGTACAAATTCCTCGAGGGCAAGCAGGGCGTGGTGCGCTTCGAGGTCAGCGGCGGCCAGCCGGTCACGCCGATCGAAGTGAGCGGAGAAATTCTGCGGCAGTTGAAGCGTCGCGGCGAATCGCACTTCGCGGGCAAGGTCGAGCAGGCCGTGATCACCGTGCCGGCGTACTTCGACGATGCGCAGCGTCAGGCGACGAAAGACGCGGGCCGGCTCGCAGGTCTCGACGTGCTGCGGTTGCTCAACGAGCCCACCGCGGCGGCGCTGGCGTATGGCCTCGACAAGGGCGTGCAGGGTCTCTACGCCGTCTACGATCTCGGCGGAGGCACCTTCGACATCTCGATCCTCGAGCTGATCGATGGCGTCTTTCAGGTGAAGTCGGTCGGCGGAGATTCAGCGCTCGGTGGCGACGACTTCGATCGCGCGATCGCCCAGAAGGTGCTCGATGCGCGCGGCATCACCACGCCGTCGATCACCCAGATCGCGACGCTGTTGCAGCTCGCGCGCGCTGCGAAAGAGCGTCTGACCGATTCGCCGGCGACCGAGCTGATCTTCGAAGGCACGCCCTTCCCCATCACCCGCGCTGACTTCGATTCGTGGATTCAGCCGTTGCTGGCGAAGACCGGCGTGAGCGCGCGCCGTGCCTTGAAGGACGCCGGCGTCACCGCCCAAGACGTGAAGGGCGTGGTGCTGGTCGGCGGTTCGACGCGTGTCCCCGCGGTGCGGTCGTTCGTGGCGCAGATCTTCGGGCGCGAGCCGCTTTCCGACATCGACCCCGATCAAGTCGTGGCGCTCGGAGCCGCGATCCAGGCCGATCTCCTCACCAACGAAGAGCGCAAAGACGAAGTGTTGCTGCTCGACGTGATCCCGCTCTCACTCGGCCTCGAGACCATGGGCGGCATCGTCGAGAAGCTCGTGCCGCGCAACTCGACGATTCCCATCGCGCAGGCGCAGGTCTTCACCACGTTCCAGGACGGCCAGACGGCGATGGACATCCACGTGCTGCAGGGCGAGCGCGAGCTGGTCGCCGACAACCGCTCGCTGGCGCGCTTCAAGCTCTCGGGCATCCCGCCGATGGCCGCGGGCATGGGCCGTGTGCAGGTCACCTTCCGCGTCGACGCCGATGGCATCTTGCAGGTCAGTGCGAAGGAAGAGACGACCGGCGTCGAGCAGCAGATCACCGTGAAGCCGACCCACGGGCTCACCGACGAGGAAATGGAGCAGATGCTCCTCGACTCGATCGATCACGCCGAAGACGACATGCAGAAGCGCCTGCTCGCCGAGCAGCGCGTCGAGGCCGAGCGCCTGTTGATGGACGGCGCGAAGCAGCTCAAAGAGAACGGCGATCTGCTGAGCGCCGAAGAGCGCGCGGAGTTCGAAGCGCAGCTGCAGCGTCTCTCGACCGCCGCGAAGAACGAGACCAGCCACGAAGCGCTGAAGGCCGCGATCACCGACGTCGACGGCAAGGCGCGCCCCTTCGTCGAGCGCATTCTCGACCGCGCCATCGGCAAGGCGGCGGTCGGCCACCAGATCGAGGACTTCTAAAGTGCCCCGCGTCACGTTTCGCAGCCCGTTGCAGGAAGTCAGCGCCGAAGTCGCTCCGGGGACCAACATTCTCGAAGCGGCCGAGGCCGCCGGCGCCCAGGTCGGTCACTCGTGTGGCGGCGCGTGCGCCTGCAGCACCTGCCACGTGTGGATCCGCAAGGGGCTCGAGTCGCTGTCCGAGCAGGACGACATCGAGATGGACCGCCTCGATCTCGCCTACGACGTGAAGCCGTTCTCGCGCCTGGCGTGCCAGTCGAAGGTCGCCGACGCCGATGTCGACGTGCAGATCACCGAAGAGTCGCTCAAGGCGTACATGGACGAGGACCCCGCGACGCGGAAGCAGCTCGAGGCCGAGGGGAAATGGCCTCCGAAAAAGTTCACGTAAGTCGCGGTCAGGCTGTCGTTGACACTCCCGTCGGCGGAACGTATTGAGCAGCGGCCTTCGCCCAGGTGGCGGAATTGGTAGACGCGCTAGATTCAGGGTCTAGTGCTGGCAACAGCGTGGAGGTTCGAGTCCTCTCCTGGGCACTTGGCGAAAGCGGGGGAATCGGCGAAAGCCGGTTCCCCCGTTGTCTTTCTCCCTCATGAAATCGCTCCGTTTTTTCCCGCTCGTGCTCGTGGTCTGCCTCGGCTGCGAGACTCAAGAAGATCTGCCCGGCCATCTCGCGCTCTTGAGCGTCAGCACGCAGGGCGATGACTGCACGCCGCGGCGCTTTTCGGGCGACGCGGGCATTCAGTTCTTCGCGGTGCGGCCCGATGGCGGAGCGGTCTTCACCGTCTCCCAGCTCGCGCAGTTCAGCTCCGTCGATGACGACGGCGGTCTGGTCGAGAGCGTGCAGCGACAGTCAGTGCCCTTCCCCGGCGAAGGCTCGTGGGCCGTCGGCAACGGTGATCAGAACTGCGTCGGCACCTTCGCGGCGTGGGCGATCAACAGCGAGAACATGCTCACGTTGCCGCAGTCGTGGCCCGGTCTCTCCGCGTGTCCGAGCGGGCCGGAGTGGATTCCGCAGGACCCGTGCGTGTCGAATCGCTTCTTCACGTTCACGCCGGTCAGTGAGTGCAACCTGCGCTGCGTGCGCATCAGCGCCTTGGGCGAGGTCACCTGCGGATGCTGAAGCGCGTCTTTTCCAGCCCGAACTCCACCGAAGCCGAGCTGGTTCGCGCACGCCTCGAAGGAGCGGGCTTCCACCCTCACCTCGCCGGCGCTCCGCTCTCGATGCTGTACCCGAACATGATTCACGAGCTGACGAGCGACGTGAGCGTGCCGGAAGAGGAGTTCGACGAGGTGCGCGCGTACTTGCTCGAGTCGAAGCTGGTGCTCGACGAGACGCTCCCGCACGGCGTGTTGCCGGAAGATGCGGTGTGCCCGGTGCACGAACAGAAGGCCGTCGCCACGTGCGATCGGTGCGGCACGTTCTTGTGCGCGAAGTGCGGCTCGCTGGGCAGCCCGCCGCTCTGCGAAGACTGCGTGGTGCGTTCAGACGTGCCGCGAAATCGCCCGCGCTGGGTGGTCAACGTCGCGCGGCTGTGGGCGATCCTCTGGGTCGGCTCAATCGCCCTTGGGCTTTTCTTCGTGCTGCTGTTCCTGCTTCGCGGGCGCTGAGCTGACTGCGCCAGCGTCGGCCGCCGCGAGGAACGCCGCGTATTCGTCTTTGCGTTTCGCCGCCTCAGCCAGACCGCGCTGCTGCGCCGCCGCGTTGGCGCGCCGGCCCGCATTCACCGCGGCCGCCGTGAGCGCCATGCCCAGGAACAAGGTGACCACGCGCGCGATCACCGAGCGCGGGCTGTCGAGCACGAAGTCGAGACCGTTCATGCCGGTGATGAGCAACAGCGAGACGATCTCGCCCGAGAAGCCGGCCGTCATCGCGAAGCGCGACGGAACGATCTCGGTGAAGCGGCCGATGGTCCAACCGCAGGCCGGCACGAAGAGGAAGATCCACAGCCGCTCGAGCACGAGCCGCACCACGAAGTCGATCGTGTCGTTTTCGATCGTCCCGATGCGGTCGAAGATCCGCGTGGTGGCGCCGGCCGCGAAGATGCTGCCGATGATGAAGCTCGCGAACCCGAGCCCGATCTGCAGCACGAGCTGACGCGAGCCCGCTTCGGCGCGCGTGAACAGCCCAGGTGGTTTGGGAGCCTCAGTCGTCGTCGTCATGTTTCTCTTCCCGAGGCCCCGCACCATAGAAGACTTCTTCGAGACACAGGCCTTGAGGCGGAGCGGTTGCTCCGGCGCGGTTGCGATCGCGCGAGGCCAGCACCTCGCGCACCCATTCCGCCGGCTGTCGCTTGCGGCCCACTTCGATCAGCGTGCCGACCAGGTTGCGCACCATGTGCCTCAGGAACGCGGTGCCCTCGAACACCAGCTGAAACTCGTCGCCGGGCAGACCGCCGATGTCGATCTTCCGCAGCTCCCGCACCGGCGTCTTCGCCTGGCAACCTTCCGCGCGGAACGCAGAGAAGTCGTGTTTGCCGATCAGCACCCGCGAAGCGATCTGCATGGCCTCGAGATCGATGGGCTGAAAGATCTCCCAATGCGTGAAGCGCCGATGCGGTGAGCGCGAGCGGCGGTTGCTGATCGAATAGCGGTAGCGCTTGCCCTCGCTCCACCGGCGCGGGTCGAAGTCGTCACGCACCTCTTCGGCCTTCACCACCGCGATGTCGTCGGGCAGCAGGCCGTTGAGCCCCATCCAATACGCCTTCATCGGCAATTGCCGCGGCGAGTCGAAGGCGATCACCTGCCCTTTGGCGTGCACTCCAGAATCGGTGCGCCCGGCCGCCATGACCGAAATCGGCTCGCCCAACAGCTCGCCCAGCGCCAGCTGAACGCGACCTTGCACAGACGGTCCGTTGGGTTGGAGCTGCCACCCCACGTAGTTCGTCCCGTCGTACTCGAGCACCAACCTCACCCGGGCCATGTCGCCGACTCTCCCACATGCGCGACAAACCCGCGCGCTGGAACCGGATTTCGCAAGGCGTTGTCATACCGGCGCCCATGCCACCGGACGTGTTCCTCGTACTCGCGAGCAGTGGAATCACCCTCGTCGCCTCGCTGCTCTTCTTCGTGAGCCACGAGTCGCCGCCCCGCCTCGAGCAGGGTCCGCCGGTGACGTTCTGCCTGCCGCCCGCGCGCAAGAGTCCTCCGCCGCTGCCGGTGATGCCGGAATGCGCGGTCGATCTCTCGACGCCAGCGCTGCACTCGGTGATGACGTTGAAGCCGATGGGCGACGAGTGGGTGGTGACGCTCGACACCACGCCGATGGCCGACATGCCGGCGCTGCAGGTGCGTGAAGACGGCGACGGCACCGGTCAGGTGAACGATCTGCGTTGGCACGGTCGCGCAGGCGTCGCGCGCTCGACCCGCCGCACGTGGAAGCAGAAGCCCGGCCGCGCCTGATCAGCGGTACTTCAAGAAGCTGCCGACTACGTCACGAATGAGCGAATTGAGCGTGACGCCGTGCTTGCGCGCGATCGCGTTGAGCGCGTCGATGTCGCCACCCGAGAGCTGAATCGCGAGCGACTTGTCGGGCCCGCCCTTGCGCGGAGCAACCTCGACTTCGGCGAGCTCGGAGATCGGTTCGACCACCGAGACGATCTCTTCGGCCTCTTCGAGAATCTCGTCGGGCGTCGACGCCAGCTGACGCACCTTGCCGAGACGATCTTTTTCTTCTTCGAGCTCGTCGTTGAAGAGCTGCTTGAGGAAGTTCGAGAGGTGGATGTTCGACGGCGTGAACTCGTACTGACTCAGGAACTGGTCCAGGTCGTACTGCATCTCCCACGCCGTCTGGTACCGCTTCTCCCGGTCCTTCTCGAGCGCCTTCATCAGGATCGCCTCGACGGCTTCCGGAATGTCGGCCTTGAAGTACGACGGCGCGTAGATCTTCCCCTCGGTGATCGACTTGAGGATCGCGACCTCGCTGTCGCCGGTGAAGAGCTTGAAGCCAGTCAGCCACTCGTAGAGCACGACGCCGAGCGAGAAGATGTCGCTGCGGTTGTCGAGCTGCTTGCCCATGCACTGCTCGGGCGACATGTACGAGAGCTTGCCTTTGATCTCACCGGCGCGCGTCTGCTCGATCTGGTTCGCGGCCTTCGCGATGCCGAAGTCGAGCACCTTCACCGTGCCGTCGAACGACACGAAGATGTTCTCGGGCGTCACGTCGCGGTGAACGATGTTGAGCGCGTTGCCGTAGAGATCGGCGCGAGCGTGCGCGTAGTAGAGGCCTTCGCACACCGACGACGCGATCTTCAGCGCGTACACCATCGGGAACGGAATCCCGAGCGCGTCGGCCTTCGGGATGATGCGACGCATGTCGCGCCCGAAGATGTATTCCATCGCGATGAAGTACGACTCCCCGATCTTTCCGAGGTCGTAGATCTGCACGATGTTGGGGTGGTTCAGCTGCGCCGCCAGCTTCGCTTCGTTCAAGAACATCTTCACGAAGTTCGCCTGCTTGCTGAGATGCGGGCGAATGCGCTTGATGACGATGGTCTTCTCGAAGCCCTCGAGACCCGCCTGACGCGCGAGGAAGATCTCGGCCATGCCGCCGACCGCGATGCGATCGATGAGCGTGTACTTGCCGAAACGAATGGGCTTCTTGGGCTCCGCAGCGGCCATGGGGCGGGCGCACCATACAGCACTTGATTCGGAAGTCAGCGGAACGCTGCGAGAAGTAGGCTCGAGCGCGTGTTGCCCCTCCTCGCGAGCGTGGTCCTGACTGTTGCCGATGGCGGAACGTCGTACGCGCTCACCGCGGTGGAGGCCGGCGATCAGCTCACGTATTCGCTCAACGGCGCCGACACCCTGACCCTGCGCGCGTGCGCGAAGAGCGCGAAGTCGGTGACCGTCGCGGTGTCACTCGAGCGCGATGGCGGAGCGCCTCCAGGAACGTGGCTGCTCGATCGCGTGGTGATCGAGGTACCGGTCGCTCCGCTCGAGAAGCCGAAGCCGTGGTTGGGCCAGTCGCACGAGGCGACGACCTTCACGGCCGCTGGCCGCAAGTTCGAGTCGTGCCTGAAGCACGGGCTCTTTCACCCCACCGCGCACGGCCCGAGCGGCTTCGTGCATCGCTGTGAAGCGCGCGAGCTGTTGCTCGGCGGAGGTCTCGTCGTTCAAGACCTGAGCTGGCTGGGGATCATCGGAGGACGCGGCTCGTCGGTGGTGAAGCTCACGCAGATTGCGAAGAACGCCGCGCCCTGCCCGGCTGAATGGCCTCACGCAACCCTCAACGGGCGGTGGAAGTGGAAGGCCGAACGCCGCGTGGTCTCGGAGTCGTACAAGGCCGGGGGCGCCCTCATTCGCCGCACCGAAGACGACTGGTCGTCCGACGAGTTCCTCCTCGATTTTCTCGTGCACGCGGCCCAGGCCATTCCGCGACAAACGCCGACCCCGCAGAAAGCGACGATCGCGGGGCAGGAAGTCGAGCTGCTGACGGTCATGCGACCGAACGAGACCTTCGCCCGCTGGGCCGCTCCGACGGCGATGCCCGACGCCCCGTTGGCGTTGCGAATCGAGATGCTGCTCGACGTGCTCGAGTGGTCCAGCCGCTGATCACGGCGCGTTCGCGAGCGCGTCGATCACGGCGCGCAGACCGATCGTCACGTGCGCCAGCCGCGTGAAGTCGAGCGTGCCCGGCAGATCAGAAGCCTCGTGGTAGTTCGGGTTCCGGTTCGGAGCCGTGTCCGTCACCATCAACGCCCGGTACCCCTGCCGCCAGTACGGCCCGTGGTCTGACCAGTCGACGCCTTCGATCGCCGCAGGCACCGACGCACCTTCGCTGGCGACCTTCGCCTCGCTCGCGCGAAACGCGGTGACCGCGGCGTGAATCAGCTCGCGCGACTCGGTGTCGGCGACGAACGCGATGAAGTTCCCCTTCGAGGGATAGAAGAGCGAGAACGGGAACGGGTAGTGCTGCGTGTTCGGCTCGTCGGTGAAGTAGCCCATCGTCTCGAGCGAGATCATCGCCTTGATGGCTTCGTTCGCTTCGCGGCTCCGCTTCGCGCTCACTTCGCTGCCCATGGTCGCCTTGCGGAAGAACGGCGGCTCTTCGTTGGTGAAGAAGATGAAGCGCACGGTGCGCATCGGTTCACGCGTCGCGAAGTGCTGAGCGAGTGAGAGCAGCGCCGCGACGCCCGAGCCGTTGTCGTCCGCTCCGGGGTTGCCCGGCGCGGTGTCGTAGTGCGCGCCGATCACGATGAGCTCGTTCGCCAACGTCGTGCCCTTCTTCTCGACGACGAGGTTCGCGACCTTGCGCTCGCCGACGGGGTAGTCCTGCGCGGTGACCTCGTAGCCGAGCGCACCCAAGCGCTGCGTGAGCCACGCCTGCGTTTCCTCGAGCTTCGCCGGTGTGTTGACGATGTTGCGTTCACCGATGTCGACCGCGAGGTGCGTGACGTCGGCCCGCAGGGTTTCGACCAGCGCAGCGTCTTCTGACGCGACAGCCGGGCCCGCGTACGAAGTGCCCGGCATCGAGACCATGCCGCTGACGCACGCTCCGAGCGCGCTCGCGGCGATCAGCAGCAACCCCAGAGTCAGCCACGTTCTCACGGGAGCCACGCCCACCACGTTCCATTGTCGAGCGCCATCACCTTGCCCCGCACCGGGTCGAACACCAGCACCACGTATTGCGGCAGCGGCGACTCGACCGGCATGCGCTGCACCCACGCACCATTCGCGTACTCCCAGGTCTCGGCGTTCGACGCGCCGGTGTAACCACCGAACAGCACCGTGGTGTGACGCACGGGATCGAAGATCAGTTGCGCCGAGGTGCGCGGCGACGGGCTCGAAGAAGTCGTGAGCGGCGTCCAGTCGTTGCCGTCCCACGACCAGAGATCGCCGAAGCGCTGCGTGGTGTTGCTCCCGCCGAAGAGCAACACGCGCTGCGTGACGTCGTCGAACACCAGGCGATGCCCGACGCGCGCCGGAGGAGACGTGAGCGGCAGGCGTTGCGCCCACGTGCTGCCGTTCCATTCCCACGTTTGATCGGAATACGCCGTGCCCGTCCACCCGCCGAAGAGCACCAGCCGCTGTCGCGTCGCGTCCCACGCGGTCGCCGGAGCGCTCAGCGGCGGCGGCCGGTTCGTCGGCTGCGCGAGCGACCACGAAGTGCCGTCGAACGTCCACGTCTCGTCGCGGACGATGGTGGCGCCACCATCGATCGAATTTCCGCCGAACAGCACGAGGCGATCGTTCGTCGCGTCGCGGGTGAGCGTGGCCTCGAGGCGCGCGGGAGGTGTCGCGATCGAGAGCTGGCGCCACGTCGCGCCGTCCCATTCCCAGTGGACGTCGGTGCCGACTCCGCCGGAGACGACGGTCTCGAGGCCGCCGTACGAGACGATCGTTCCTCGCGTCGAATCGGCCGCAAGCACCGGCAGTCCGCGTGGCGGGCCGCTGCGGATCGCGAGCTCGATCCAATTCGAGCCGTCCCATTCCCAGGTGTCGAAGCGCGCTCCGGAGTCATAGCCGCCGAAGATCACGATGCGTCGACGCACGGGATCCCACGAGCCGAACGACGTCGCCCGCGCGGAAGGCCGCGTCGCCGGAGAGAGCTGCGTCCACGTCGTTCCGTCCCACGCCCAGGTGTCGTCGGTCCACATCGCCATCGGGCTGAAGCCGCCGAAGCTGATCACCCGCTGGCTCGCCTCGTCCCACGTGAGCATCGTGTAGCGGCGATCGGGGCCGGCGCTCGAGACCAGCGTCCAGTCGCTGCCGTCGTATTCCCACGTTCCGGGCTGATCGCCGCCGTGCATCACCAACACCTTCTTGCGCGCGTCCCACGCCATCGATGCCTGAGAGCGCGGCGGGGGCGAGTGCGCGGTCATGATCTGCCGCCAGCCGAAGCCGTCGTATTCCCACGTGTCGCCGTGGATCACCGAGTTCGAATCGGAGCCGCCGAAGATCACGATGCGATTGCGAACTTCATCGCGCGCCATGCAGTGCCAGAGGCGCGGCGGCGGAACGACCGGAAATTGTCGCAGCAGCCAGTTGGAGCCGTCCCATTCCCACGTCTCGTTGGTCGCGCCCGAGAGATCGCGGCCGCCGAAGAGCACGATGCGGCGACGCGTCGGGTCGGTGAGCATCACGTGACCAGTGCGCGGCGTGGGGCTCGCTGCAGGAAAGTGCTGTTCCCAGCGAGTGCCGTTCCAGCTCCAGGTGTCGCCGCGAAACGCGTTGCCGCCACCACCGAAGCCGCCGAAGAGCAGCGTCTCGGAGCGCACGAGATCCCACGCGAGGCTGGCTCCGTAGCGGGCTGGCACGTCGAGCGGTTTCCACCGATTCAAGCAGCGGCCGAGATCGGGGCGAGCGCGCGAGACGCACTGGCCCGAGATGCAGACCTGCACGTTGGCCGAGAGGCAGTCGTCGACGCCGCACAGCACTCCGTCATTGGCGGGTTCCGAGCCGCAGCCCGTCACGGGGTCGCACTTCGGCACTTCGCAGGGCGAGGCTGGCAGCGGACAGCTGCGCGTGACGTGCGTGCATCCCGTCGCCTCGGAGCAGCCATCGATGGTGCACGCGTTCGAGTCATCGCAGCCCATGATCTGCCCGACGCAGGTGCCTTGTTGGCAGGCACCCTCGATGCAGCGCGTGGTGCAAGGCGTCGTGTCGGCGCTCGTCGCTTCGATGCACATCGCAAGGGTCAGATCGAAGTGACTCTCGGCGCACACAGCGCTCGCCTGGCACACCGGAATCTCGAGCGCGTCGCCAGAGATCACGACCGAGACTTCACCCAGCAGCAGCTGCTGTTCGAAATGCCCAACGGTGACGGGCGCGAAGCGGATCGTGACCGTGCGTTCTTCGCCACGCGCGAGCGCGAGCGGCTCAGCCGCGTCGAGCACCGCAAACGGAGAATCGAGCGTGAGCGGCCAGCTGCTCGTCACTCCGCCGATGTTGAGGACGCTGAGCGTTCGCTCTCGCGTCGCGCCGATGAAGGTCTGCTCGAACGCGATCGCTTCGGGGTCGACTCGCGCGCTCGCCGGGCCCAGCGGCTCGGTGACTGAACCGCACCGGCAACCGGCGAGCACGACGCAGAGACCGAGGGCCAGCCGACGCACGATCCCGCTCTTAGTGCACAACAGCGCGGCGACCGAACTGCTGGCGCCGCGTGCTTCTCTCACTCACGCGTAGTCTTCGATCGGCGGGCAGCTGCACACGAGCTTGCGATCGCCGAGCACACCGTTCACGCGACCCACGCTGGGCCAGAACTTGTGCTTCTTCACCCACGGCAGCGGGAACGCCGCGCGCTGACGCGAGTACGGACGCTCCCACGCGTCGGCCGTCACCACTTCGCTGGTGTGCGGCGCGTGCTTGAGCATGTTGTTGTCCTTCGGCAACTTGCCCGCCTCGATCTCGTCGATCTCCGCCTTGATGCTGAGCATGGCGTCGATGAAGCGATCCATCTCCGCGCGCGACTCAGACTCGGTGGGCTCGACCATCATGGTGCTCACCACGGGGAAGCTCACCGTCGGAGCGTGGAAGCCGTAGTCCATGAGGCGCTTGGCGATGTCTTCGACCTCGACGCCGCTGGTGCCCTTCAGCTTGCGCATGTCGAGAATGCACTCGTGCGCCACGCGCTTGTGCGTGCCGCGATAGAGCACGGGGAACGCCTTCTCGAGCCGCTCGGCGATGTAGTTGGCGTTCAGAATCGCCAGCCGCGTCGCCTGCGTCAGCCCGTCGCCACCCATCATGCGGATGTACATCCACGAGATGAGGAGGATCGACGCGCTGCCGTACGGCGCCGCCGAGATCGGGCCCGGGCCCTTCGCTCCACCGACCTGCTGCAGCGGGTGATTCGGCAGGTGCGGCACCAGGTGCGCCGCGACGCAGATCGGGCCCATGCCCGGGCCGCCGCCGCCGTGCGGAATGCAGAACGTCTTGTGGAGATTGAGGTGGCACACGTCGGGGCCGAAATCGCCCGGCCGGCAGAGCCCGACCTGCGCGTTCATGTTCGCGCCATCCATGTAGACCTGCCCGCCTGCTCCGTGCACCAACGTGCAGATCTCGCTGATCGCCTCTTCGAACACGCCGTGCGTCGACGGGTACGTCACCATCAGCGCCGCGAGGTTGTTCGCGTGCGCCGCGATCTTGGTCTTCAGATCGCCGACGTCGACGTTGCCGGACTCGTCGGTCTTGACGACCACGACCTCGTAACCAGCCATGACTGCCGAGGCAGGGTTCGTCCCGTGAGCTGACGCGGGAATCAGGCAGACCTTGCGGTGACCCTGGCCGCGCGCCTCGTGGTACGCGCGAATCACGAGCAGGCCGGCGTACTCACCCTGCGAGCCGGCGTTGGGCATCAGCGAGCAACCCGCGAAGCCGGTGATCTCCGAGAGGCAGCTCTCGAGCTGCTGGAAGATCGTCGCGTAGCCCTTCCACTGCGAGGGCGGAGCGAACGGGTGCACCGCGTTGAACTGCGGCCAGGTGACGGGCTCCATCTCGCTGGTGGCGTTCAGCTTCATGGTGCAGCTGCCGAGCGCGATCATCGAATGGCAGAGCGACAAATCCTTCGCCTCGAGCGAGCGGATGTAGCGAAGCATCTCGTGCTCGGTGTGGAACGAATTGAACACCGGGTGCGTGAGGTAGCTGCTGGTGCGGCGCAGCGCCTCGGGCAGGTTGCTGTTCTGCACCGTCGCGGCGATCGACTCGGCGTTCTGCGCCGCGCCCTGCGAGAAGATCGAGAGCAACTGCTCGACGTGAGCCGCGCTGGTCGTCTCGTCCATCGAGATGCTGATCGTCACCTCGTCGACGCGGCGCAGGTTGAGCTGCAGCGCTTCGGCGGCGGCGATCAGCGCGTTGCCGGCCTTCGAGTCGGCCACCGTGACGGCGACCGTGTCGAAGAACGCCTCGTGTTTGATCTTCGCGCCGAGCTTCTTCGCTCCGGCTGCGAAGGTCTTGGCGAGCAGGTTCACGCGCGAGGCGATCTGCTTGAGCCCGCGAGGCCCGTGGTACACGGCGTACATCGACGCCATCACCGCGAGCAGCACCTGCGCGGTGCAGATGTTCGAGGTCGCCTTCTCACGGCGAATGTGTTGCTCGCGCGTCTGCAGCGCCATGCGCAGCGCGAAGTGACCGTTCGCGTCCTGCGACGCGCCGATGATGCGGCCCGGCATCGAGCGCGCGAACTCGGTCTTCGTCGAGAGGAAGCCGGCGTGCGGGCCACCGAAGCCCATTGGCACGCCGAAGCGCTGCGCAGAACCGACGGCGACGTCAGCGCCGAGCTCTCCGGGCGAAGTGAGCATGGTGAGCGCGAGCAAGTCGGTGGCCATCACCACCAGCGCGCCACCCGCGTGCGCCTTCTCGACGAACGAGCGGTAGTCGATCACCGCGCCGTCGGTCGCCGGGTACTGCACGAGCGCGCCGAAGCACTTCTTCGCCGCGAAATCGAACGAGGCGTGATCGCCGACCACCACCTCGATGCCGAGCGGAATGGCGCGCGTGCGCACCACCTCGATGGTCTGCGGGTGGCAGAGCTTGCTGATGAAGAACGCGCGGCCGTCGGTGTCCTTGCCGACCGAGTGCAGCAGGTGAAGCGCTTCTGCGGCTGCGGTGCCCTCGTCGAGCAGCGACGCGTTGCTGACGGGCAGCCCGGTGAGATCGGCGACCACCGTCTGGAAGTTGAGGAGCGCCTCGAGACGGCCCTGCGCGATCTCGGCCTGGTACGGCGTGTACGCGGTGTACCAACCGGGGTTGAGCAAGATGTTCCGCAGCACGACGCCCGGCGTCAGCGTGTCGTAGTAGCCCGCGCCGATGAAGCTCTTGAAGACGCGGTTCTCGTTGGCGATCGACTTGAGTTCGGCGAGCAGCTCGCTCTCGCTGCGGGCGGCCGGCAGGTTGAGCGGCTTCTTCAGCCGAATCGCGGAAGGCACGGTCTGATCGATCAACGCGTCGAGCGACTTGGCGTTGATGGCCTTCAACATCTCTTCGATGTCGTTGGACGAGGGACCGACGTGACGGCGGAGAAACGTATCGACGAACTCGAGCATGGCGCGGCGGCTCTTAACGAAACGCCGACCCCGTGGCGAGGTTGGGATAAGCGGTACAGCCATGCTCTCAACGCTCATATCACTCGCACTTCTGGCAGGTCCCCACGGTCTGGAAGCGAAGGACCCCGTGTCTCTGGTGACTCAGCTCGAGAAGCGGCTGCCGGCGTGGCTGAAGCACCAGGGCGATCGCAAGGCGATGCTCGCCACGAAGCCGGAGATCGACGCGTACGTGAAGACGCTGGCGATCGTGCCGGCCGATCAACCCACCATCGCGAAGAACATCGTCGAAGATCAGAAGGTCAAGTCGGACGTGCTGACCTTTGCCGGTGCCGATCGAGCGGTGATCTCGATCACCGGCCAGGGCGTCGGCGTGAGCTTGTTCAACGCGAAGAATCGCTGCGCGATGGGCTTCATCCGCAGCGCCGACGGCAACCGCTACGTGCTCACCGATGGCCCGTTGGTCGACGATCGCACCTTCGAGTCTTCGATGGACGGCGCGAGCGAGACGACGACCAAGACGCCGCTGGAGAAGAAGGACGGAAAGTGGGCGGTGGTCGAGGTCAAGCGCGCCGCAATTCCGCCGCCCGACTGCACCACCATTCTCAAGAACGCGGCGAAGGCGGTGTACGTGGCCGAGATGGCGTTCTACGCCGAGCAGGATCGCTACGAAGAATCGCTCGAGAAGATCGGCATCGACTCCACCTCGGTGTCGGGCGCGACGGTGAAGATCAAGGTCGAAGGGAGCGGCGAGAAGGCCCACTTCACCGCCGAACTCACGCGCGCAGGTGGCGTTGCGAAGATCGACGACAAGTCGTCGGGGCAGGCAGTCATCGTCACTGCCTGCACCAACTAGTGGCCTTCCCCGGACTCGAACCGGGACGCCTTTAGGGGGCGGCGGATTTTGAATCCGCTACGTCTACCAATTCCGTCAGAAGGCCTGACCGGACGAACGACGCGCGACATAGCAGAACCGGACATCGACGAAAGCAATCCGAGAGGTGTATGGGGGCGGCGTCATGATCAACCTGGCTCTTTCCCTCATCGCGGGGTTCGCGGTGGCGGTCGTCATCAAGCTCGCCGGCTTCCCTCTGCTGGCAGGCATCATCCCCGGCACGATCGTCTTGTTGGCCGTCATGGTGCTCCTCGGGCGCCGCTCGTTCACCCAGCTGCAGGCGGTGTCGCAGGCCGTGCAGGCCGAGTTGAGCTCGATGAACGCGGGCAACAAGAAGGAGCAGCAGGTCAAGGTCGAGAAGTCCATCAAGCTCCTCGAGGCCGCGCTGCCGCTCGGCAAGTGGCAGTTCCTGGTCGAAGGCGAGATCTACGCGCAGATCGGCATGATCAAGCACCTCTTCAAGGACTACGACGGAGCGCTCGCCGCCTTCTCGAAGTCGAGCCAGCGCAACTACCTCGCCAAGGCGATGCAGGGCGCCATCTTCTTCATGAAGAAGGACTTCGGCTCGATGCAGAAGTCGTTCGAAGACGCGGTGAAGCACGGCAACAAGGAAGGCCTGATGTGGGCCGCCTACGCCTGGTGCCTCATTCAGAACAAAGAGAATGACTCCGCCCTGCGCGTGCTCTCGCGCGGCGTCGAGCAGAACCCCAACGACGAGAAGCTGAAGAAGGCGCTCACCGCGCTGCAGAACGACAAGCGGCTCAAGATGTCTCCGTGGGAGCCGATGTGGTGGCAGCTGGGGCTCGAGAACCCGCCGCTGCAGCAGGCGCAGTTCGTGGGTGGTGGCCGCCGTCGCGGCTTCCGATGACCGTCGCGAAGATCGAGGCCGCGCTTGCGCGTCAGCCCGACAAGGCGCTCGACGAAGCGTTGGCCTTGTGGCGCAGGACCTTCGACCCCGAGCTGGGCAAGTTCATCGAGGCGCTCGGCGCGCAGCTCAGCAAGCCGCTCGAAGATCTGCCGGTGAAGAAGAAGGAGCGATCCGCCGCTCTGGCCGCGCTCGCTGCGAAATCTCCGGCCGCTGATCGCACCGCCGTTCTCTCGGCCTTCGAAGGCTTCGCGAAGGAAGCGCCGGGCGCGCTGGTGTGGCCGTCGATCGAAGCTTGGGCGGAGGTCGAGCTCGATCCCCGCGTGGCGCGAATGGCGATGCGCCTGCTCGACTCGAAGATCCAGCTCACCGGAAAGTTGTGGCGACGGCTCGTGAACTGCGTCGAGCGTCACGCCGATCTCGCGGTGGTCGAAGAAGCGCGCGCCTACGAAGCGAAGCTCAAGCGCCTCGGAGGCGGCTGGGGCTTCTCGAGTGAGCGCTTTTCGAACGTGCTGAAGAAGCTCACTGCCGCGCGCGCGTGCACCGCGCCGATTCCTGCTCCTGCGTTGGCGAAGTTGAACGCGAGCGTCGGGAAGGCGCAGACCAGCTCGGTTCCTGCGCGCTCGACCGAAGACGAAGGGCAGATGCTGCTCGCGATCTGTGCGGCGCCCGACGACGACACGCCGCGCGCCGTCTACGCCGACTGGCTCACGGAACATCAAGATCCGCGCGGAGAATTCATCACCCTGCAGTTGCGCCGCGCGCGCAAGGCGACGACGAAGAAGGAACGTGATCGCGAGGAAGCTCTGCTCGGCGATCACCGTCGCGCTTTTCTCGGCATCTTCGAGACCTCGGTGGCGATGTCGGGGCTCAAGTTCGAGCGTGGCTTTCTGAGCGCGGCGCGCTTCACCGCGCGAGTGCCGAACACGCCGCTCACCCGGCTGCTGCGCCACGCCCAGTTCGACGAGGACTTCCGTCACGAGGCCCAGTTCGACGCGCTCGAATCGGCCGTCGGGCCGTCGACGAAGATCGGCATCTCCCTGCCGACGCGGGCACCGAAGCTGCGCGACTGGACCATTCACGTCGATCGCCCTGAGACGGCGCGCACCTGGCTCGCGAAGGCGAAGCTCACTGCGCTCACCGTGAAGGCCGTCGAAGACGCGCGCGCGATGACGTCGCTGCTCTTCACCCTGCCCGCCTGCGCTGAGCTCGAGTCGCTCTCCCTTCAACAGAGTGGAGACCCGCGGAAGCTCACGCTGGAGAACGCTCCCACTTCGCTCTCCTCGATCATCTTCGAGTTCACGACCGTTTCTCTCGAGCTGACTCGCGGGCCGAAGGGCTGGACGGCGAAGTGCGATGCCAACTGGCTCTCCGAACGCACTCCGCTCACTCCGCTGCTCGCCAGCGAGCTGTTCAAGGAAGTTCGAAAGTTCGAGGTGCGCGGTCCTGAAGCGCTGAAAGGCACGTTCGCGCGCTTGCCCTGCTCCACGAAGTTCGAGGTCCGACGATGAAGACCACCGGAGTGCTCGCTGGCGTCGGGCTCGGAGCCGGCCTGCCGATCGCCCTCTTCCTCACGCTCAATTTCATGCGGCCCGATCTGATGCAGCCGATGCTCGATCACGTGTACGGCTACACGCTGATCGGCGCCGAGTCGCTCTTGTGGCTCATCGCGAGCGCGCTCTACGCCGTCGCGTTCTCCGCCGAGTTCAAGTCGCGCGTCTCACAGATCATCTTGATCGTGTGCGCCGTCCTCTTCTGCACCATCCCCTCGCTGCTCGGCATTCTCTTCGGGCCGGTGGTGTTCGCGTTCCTGTACGGAAACGTCAGCTGATCAGAACGAAGCGAGGAGTTGCTGCAGCGTCACCGCGCGAGCGCCCTTCTCCTTGCGGAACCACGTGAGCTGCCGCTTGGCGTAGTGACGCGTGGCCTGCGCGGTGTCGGCGATCGCTTCGGCGACTGACATCGACCCGTCGATGACCGAAAGTGCTTGCACGTAACCGACAGCCTTCATCGGAGCAGCTTCGCGGTAGCCCTTCGCCACCAGCGCGCGCGTCTCCTCGACCAGGCCCGCGTCGAACATCGCCTGCGTGCGTTTGTTGATCACCGCGTACAGCGCCTCACGATCTGGCGGTGTGATCACGAACAACTCGTAGGGATGGCGATCAGGCACGAAGGCGTGCTCTTCGTGGTGCTGGCTCGCGGGCTTGCCGGTCAGCGTGTGAATCTCGAGCGCGCGAATCACGCGGAGGCGATCAGCCGCGGGATGTTTTGCGGCCGTGACGGGGTCCACCGCCGCCAGCCGCGCGTGCAGCGCCTCATTGCCTTCCGCGTCGGCGAACGCTTCGAGTTCGTCTCGCAACGCCTCGTCGCGCGACGGAGCCTCGACCAGCCCGTGCAGCAGCGCACGCAGGTAGAGCCCGGTTCCGCCAGCGACGATCACCCGCTTCCCGCGTTTCTGAAGCTGCACGATCGCCTCGTCCGCCAACCGCGACCAGCGCATCGCACTGAACTCGGGTTCGAGCGGATCGACACACGAGAGGAGATGGTGCGGAACGGCCGCGAGCTCTTCAGGCGAAGGCTTGGCGGTGCCGATGTCGAAGTGCCGATAGACCTGCTGCGAGTCGGCGCTGATGATCTCCGCGTCGAGCTTGCGCGCGAGCTCGATCGCCGCCGCGGTCTTTCCCGAAGCGGTGGGGCCCGCGATGACGATCAGCGTCACTTCTTCGGAGTCTTCTTCTTGGGAGTCTTCTTCGTCGGCTCCGGCTGCTTCTCCGGTTCCACCGGCGGCGCGACCTCGGGAGTCGGCTCGACTGGCTTCTCGACCACCGCCGTCACGACCGGCTTGTCGACCTTCACGCCGAGCGTCTTCGTCAGCTCCTCCGCCAGCACCTCGGCGCCGTCCTGCGAATAGCCACGGTGCACCGAAGACACGGTGCCGTCGGGCTTCACGAAGAACAGCGACGGCAGCGGGCTCTTCGTGCCCAACCAGCGCCGCGCGACGATGTTGAAGCGGTCCTTCGCGACGGGGAACGTCACCTTGTTCTCGGCGATCAGCTCCTCGACCTTCTTCTGACCTTCCGGCTCGGCGTCGATCGACACCATCATGATGCGCAGACCGTCAGCCTTGTGCTTCTCGTGGAGCGTCTGCAGGTACGGCATTTCCTTTTTGCAGGGCCCGCAGAAGCTGGCCATGAACGACACGACCAGCACCTTGGTCTTCTTGTCGTTGGTCTCCGCGCCGACGAACGAATCGAGCGCGACCGTCGACTCGCCGAACTCCTTCGCGTTGTAGACGGGCAAGCGGAACGTCGGCGCGGCCTTGTCGACTTCCGCGAGATCTTCAGCGAACGACGGAACCGCGACGAGAGCAGCCAGCAGCAGCGAACGGGTCATTGCAGTTCCTTCACGACGAGCGCTTGCCCGCATCATTCAGCCACGCGCGCAGGCCGTCGAGGGTGATCTCGACCGTTTCTTTCGGCGCGTCTTTCGGCAGGCGCATGTTGTCGAGGTTCAACTTCTTCGAAGCGTGCTCCGTGCCGCCGTACCCCGCGAACCACGCCGCGTTGAGCTTGCTCGCGCGTTCCTTCTGCTTGCCGATCTTCCCGCCGCGCGGGTCGAAGTCGACATTGAAGCCCTCGTTGCGAAGCGCCATCACCAGCGCGATCGCGTCGTCGCGTTCCGGCCCGTCGAAGGTGCCGATGAACAACGTCGGAGCCGAGCGCACGGGCACGCTCAACTTCTCGAGCAGCAGCACCAGGCGGTCCATGCCCATCGCGAAGCCGACGGCCGGTTTTTCCGGACCACCGAGCTCGTGCACCAGTCGATCGTAGCGGCCGCCACCGCACACCGTGCCCGCCGTACCGAGCGCGTTCTCACCGGCCTTCGGCTGGTAGATGAACTCGAACGTGGTGCGCGTGTAGTAGTCGAGGCCGCGAACGAGGCGTCGAATCGAGCTCGTACGGCACGCCGAGCTTCGTCAGCAGCCGGCAGACGGCCGCGAAGTGCTCCTTCGACGCGTCGTCGATGAAGTCGATGATCGCAGGCGCGCTGGCGATCGCCGCCTGCAGCACCTCTTCCTTCGAGTCGAGCAGCCGCATCGTGTTGCGCTCGAACGCGAGCTTCGCGTCTTCGCTCGCCGTGCCGATCACCGTCGAGAAGTGTTCCTTCAACTTCGCGAGGTACGCCGGTCGCGTCGAGCCGTCGCCGAGCGAGTTCAAGTGCAGCACCACGTCGGGGACGCCGATCTCCTTGAAGAACGCCGCACACAACGCGATCACTTCGACGTCCTGCGCGGGGTCGATCGCGCCGTAGGCCTCGGCGCCGAGCTGCGTGAACGAGCGGTAGCGGCCCGTCTTCATGCGCTCGTAGCGGAACATCGGGCCCATGTAGAACCAGCGCGTGAGCGGCTCGGTGTTGGCGATGCCGTGCTCGATGTACGCGCGCGCCGCCGGAGCAGTGCCCTCGGGCCGCATGGTGATGCTGCGATCGCCCTTGTCGTTGAAGGTGTACATCTCCTTCCCGACGATGTCGGTGACCTCTCCAACGCTGCGCACGAACAACTCGGTGTGCTCGACGATCGGCGTGCGGACCTCGCTGAAGCCGTAGCGACCGAACAACGAGCGCGCGACGTTCTCGATTCGCTGCCACGTCTCGATCTGCGGCGGGAGGATGTCGTTCATCCCCTTCACGCCCGCGATCTTCTGTCCGCTCACTTGAACACTCCGATGCGCTGACCGAGCACCACGGGCGACTCCGGCTGCAGCGTCGGTTCCCACGTCACGCGGCCCTTCTGGAACAGCAGAATGACGGTCGAGCCCATCTCGAACATGCCGATCTCCCCGCCCTTCTCGATCGCGATCGGGCGCGGGTACGTGTGTTCCTTCTGCGGCTTGCCCTCGTGAGTGATGATCTCGTCGTACGCGGCGTGAATGCGCGCGACGCACGTGGCGCCGACCGCGATGTACGCGCACGGGCCCGCAGGCGTGTCGAGCCAGGTGACCAGCCGCTCGTTGATCGCGAACAGCGCGTCCTTGGTGCGCACCGACGCCTGGTTCACCGGCCAGAACTCGCCCGGCAAGTAGTTGTACCCGGTGATGGTGCCCGGCAGCGGCGAGTGGAAGCGGTGGTAGTCGCGCGGAGCCAGATACAGCGTGGCGAACGAGCCGCCCTCGAAGTCGAGCGCGCGACGTGCGTCACCGAGAATCTTGTCGACGGGAAACGAGATGCCCTTGGCCTGCAGGCACCCACCGCGTTCGATCTGACCGATCTGCGACACGTGCGCATCGACGGGCGACGCGATCACGTTCTGACCCATGTCGATGGTGCGGCGACCGGGCTTCAGCTTGCGCGTGAAGAAGGCGCCGAAGGTCGGGTAGTCCTCGATCGTGCCCTCGGCTTCTTCGAGGTTCACGTCGTACGCCTTCGCGAAGAACCGCATCGCCGACTGGTGCAACGGCGCCGGCACCGGCAAACGCGTCGCCTTGCCGACCACGCTCGAGAGGGCCGACTTCGGCAACAACCGCATCAACGTCATGAAAGTCTGATCGCGCATCTGAGGCTGAGACTTCTCTCAGCGTCGCCAGCGCGGTTCAACCTTCTTCAGACACCCAGGAAGAGGCGCTTCCCAAAGTTGAGCGCGAGATCAGCGTCGAAGATCTTCTGCGCCGACTGCTGAATGTCGTACTCGACACGCACGTACTCCACGGTCCGCGCTTCGGTGTCGTAGATCACGAAGCACGCGCGGTTGTCGTAGTCGCGCGGCTGGCCGACCGAGCCAACGCTGATGATGTACTTGTAGCCCTTGCGGATGCCGAACTTCTGGGCGACCACGTCGTTCACTTCGCCCGAGCCGATCGCGAACGCCTTGCAGAGGTGCGAGTGCCCGATGAACGTCACCTCGGGCAGATCACCGACGAACGGCGTGAGCTCGCGCGCCTGCTCGAGCGCGAAGATGTACTCGTAGCTCCGAGGCTCGACCGGCGAGCCGTGACAGAAGCCGACGTCGCCGATGCGGTACGTGTACGGGAGCGAACGCAGCCACGCGATGTTCTCCTCGTCGAGCACGTTGGCCGACCAGTCGAGCGCGTGGCGGGCCGCGTCGTAATAGAACGAGTAGTCCATGCGGCCGGCGACCGCGGCGTCGTGATTGCCGAGGAGCGTGACCTCGGCGTTCTCACGCACCAGCTGACAGCACGGGTTGGGTGACGCGCCGTAGCCGACCACGTCGCCCAGGCTGACGACCCGATCGACCTTCTGCTTGTCGATGGTCTTGAGGACCTCGGTGAGCGCTTCGATGTTGCTGTGAATGTCCGAGATGATCGCGATGCGCACGTCGTGCGTCCCCTTTGCAGCGCTCAGTTCGACTGCATCAACAGACGTATCGCTTCTCGCACCCCGTCGTCGATGTTTTCGAACTCCAGGCCCATGCCCGGAGGACCGCCCTGACCTTCGTTGCGGCTCCACACCACGCGCGCGAGCGTCTCGAGGCCACCAGTCCCGATTCTCAGCGTCGCTTTGCTGCCCTGTTCGAGCGGCGTACTGGTGCGAAGGAAGATGCCCCCCTCGCTCAGGTTGCCGATGCGCGCGTACACCGTGATGTTCTCGCCTTCGCACCAACAACGAAGTCGCGATGTCACGCGCTCGAACTTGCGGTTGTCACTCATCACTGCCGGCCTCCGATGACGCAGCAATCGATCTGCGTTCCCCCCGGATGCGCTTCACTTCCACTGCCACTCCACACCAACCCCTCAATTCAGTGAGAGCGTAGAAACCCACGTCCGAATCGGTCAATTGGTGCGTTTTCCCGACACCCGCGCACCCCGTTGAAAATCGCGTGGCGAGCTTGCGGCCGGTGTCGGAAGCTGCGCGCCGCTCTGAAGCCATGACGACGCCCCGGGCCGTTCGATACCGCTGCGAGATCCAGTCCCAGATCGAGCTCGATCTCGGTGGGGCGACGCGCACCCGCGTGCTCGAACTCTCTGAAAACGGGGCCTTCATCGAAGAAGTGCAGGCGCTGGGCGAGGTGCAAGCAGGCGACGGAGCCGTCATCGGCATCCCCATGCCCGGCGGCGACGCGTGGCTGGCACACATTCGTTTCAACCGAGCCGGGTTCGGTCGCATCGACGTCAAGACACCCAAAGCCGAGCACGTGAGCATTTCGATTCGTGGGTTCGGCGTGGAGTTCGATCAGCTCGAGGACGAAGAGCTGGAGCGGCTCCGGGATTTCCTCGAATTGCTCGACTCGCGCTGAGTGGATCGCGCAGATCAGATTTTCCGCGCGGCGAAGTCGTAGATCTTCTCCACCGCGATCTGCCGGTAGCGCTCGACCTTGAGCGAACGCTGCGCGCAGTCTTCGACCAGCGAGCGCTCGGTGACCGTGCCTGCCTTCGCCACGCGCTTCGCCTCGGCCTTGATCTGCGCGGCGGCTTCGTGCGGGTGAAAGACGTAGGCACCCGAGAAGTGCAGATGCCCGCCGAAGGGGATCAAGCGCGCCTCGAGCACGTCGCCGACCTTCAAGCCGACGATGTGGCGGCGCTCGGTGACGTCGCGCGTGATGCCGCTGAACAGCCCGCGCAACCGCACCTCGCCGGGGCTGATCTTCCGCACCTCGAACAGGCCGTGAATGGTCTCGGTGAAGGCGCGAAACGCCGCGGCCTTCTCGGGCACTTCTTCGCGCAGCGCCTTTTCGTAGCGAGCGCGCGCCGGCGTCCTGCCCTCGAAGTGCGGAGCCGGCCGATCGCTCACGTAGTACTCGAGGAACGCGGCCATGCGCAGCTCGAGCTGGCGATCTTCTTCGAAGACCTCGCCGTTCTTGCCGAACCACTCGGCGCGCGCGGCGAGCAGATCGTCCTTGGTCGCGTCGGGCGTCGACCAGGCGATCAATTCTTCGAGGTACGGGTGCGGAGCGGCACTCACGGAGCGTTCACACGCCCACCCGCCATCACGTCGGCGAACCGCTGGAACAGGTAGCGCGCGTCGTGCGGACCGGGCGACGCCTCGGGGTGGTACTGCACCGAGAACGCCTTCGCATCGGGCACCGCGAGCCCTTCGACCGTGGAGTCGTTCAGGTTCACGTGCGTCACCACGCCCTTGCCTTCGAGGCTCTTCGCGTCGACCGCGAAGCCGTGGTTCTGCGCGGTGATCTCGACCTTGCCTGTCGAGAGATCCTTCACCGGCTGGTTCGCGCCGCGGTGACCGAACTTCATCTTCCAGGTCTTGCCGCCCAGCGCGAGCGCGAGAATCTGGTGGCCGAGGCAGATGCCGAACACCGGGACCTTGCCGAGCAGCGCAGCGACGGTCTTGTCGGCGCCCTTCACCGCCGCGGGATCGCCCGGGCCGTTGGTGAGGAACACGCCATCAGGCTTGCGGCTCAGAATTTCTTCAGCCGTCGTCCACGCCGGCACGACCGTGACGTGACAGCCGACGTCGACGAGGAACTGCAGCATCGCCTTCTTGAGGCCGTAGTCGACGGCCACCACGCGGAACTTCGTCTTGACCGCAGCCGGAGCTGCTTCTCCCACCACGAAACGCGGCGTGGCCTTGCTCCACTCGTAGACCGACTTGGTCGAGATGCCGGTCGCGAGGTCCATGCCTTCCATGCCCGGCGCCTTCTTCGCCTTCTCCGCCAGCGCCTTGCCGCTCGCGCCATCGGTGGAGATCACGCCCATCTGCGAGCCGTGGGTGCGCAGGTGACGCACCAGCCGACGCGTATCGATGCCCTCGATGCCGGCCACTTTGTAGCGAGCGAGGTACGCATCGAGCGTCTCCTTCGCGCGCCAGTTCGACGGCTCGGAATATTCGCGCACGATCATGCCGACGGCGTGCGGGCGCTCCGACTCTTCGTCTTCCAGGTTCGCGCCGACGTTGCCCATCTGCGGGTACGCCATGGTGACGATCTGCCCGACGTACGACGGGTCGGTGAGGATCTCCTGGTAGCCGAACATCGAGGTGTTGAAGACCACTTCGCCGGTCGTCTCGAGCGGCGAGCCGAACGAGCGCCCCTCGAACGTGGTGCCATCGGCCAGAGCGAGAACAGCGCGCTTCACGGAGTACCTCCCAGGGTCGTGAACCGACCGCAGACCACCCCTCGCACGGAGCGGGTCTTCGGGTCGAGCACCGTCAGTCGCGCGTCGTTGCCGGCGGCGAGCGATGCAGTGAGGCCCAGCAGTCGCGCCGGAGCCGAAGAGAGCACCTCGACCAGGCGCGCGGGCGTCAGGCCGAGTTCGAAGGCGACCGGCACCGCCTGCTCGAACGCTTCGCAGCCCGGAGCGCACGCCTCGAACGCATGTTCGCGATCGAGCACGTCGACCTTCACGTGATCGCAGGCGATGGCGTCGATGGTGCCGTCCACCAGGCCGGCCTTGAGCGCGGCGAGATCAGAAGGAGATCGCAGCGGCGGCCACACGCGCGCGGCGAGCGAGTAGTCCTCGGCGAGCGTGGTGTCGCGCGTGAGGTGATGCGGTGTCACGTCGGCGGTGACCTGCAGGCCCTTCGCCTTCGCGTGGCGGATCAGCTCGACCCCGCGCGCGGTCGTGACGTGCGCGAAGTGCAGGCGACCGCCCGTCTCTTCGAGAATCTGCAGGTCGCGCGCGATGATCGCTGCTTCGGCGGCGACCGGCACCGCGGGCAGACCCAGCCGCGTCGCGGTGAGGCCCTCGCCGATCACGCCCGGTCCCGTGAGCGAGGGATCTTCGGCGTGCAGCATCAAGAGCGTGCGGTTCGAGTACTGCAGCGCGCGCCGCAGCACGCCGGCCTTCGTGATGGGCTTGAAGCCCTGCGACAGACACAGCGTGCCGTTGGGGACCTCTCCCAGCTCGACGCCTTCGAGCGCGCGCGTGAGTGGAGCCGCTCGCAGCACGCGAAGCTGCTCGCTGCGCACGTTCGCTGATTCCGGAGCGGCCACCACCGTCGTGAACCCACCGCGAATCGCCGCCGCCACGTCGGTCGCGTCGCGCACCACGCTGTGAAGGTCGATGAAGCCCGGGCACACCCAGCAGCCGTCGAGCTCGATCACCCGATCGGTGCCGTCGTTGATCGAGACGTCGCCGCGCGAGTCAGTGCGCGTGTTCGGGTCGATGAGCCGGCCGCCGCGCAAGATCATGACACCGCCTCCAGCACGGCCTTGCGCACCGCGACGCCGTTCTCGACCTGCTCGAGAATCAGCGAGCGCTGGCCGTCGGCGACTTCAGGCGAGAGCTCGAGGCCGCGATTCACGGGGCCCGGGTGCAGCACCACCGCTTCAGGCTTCAAGGCCGCCGCACGCGCCGTCGTGAGCCCCCACCGCGCGTGGTACTCGGCGGCCGAGGGGAACAGCGCGTCGTTCGCCCGCTCCTTCTGGATGCGGAGCATCATCACCGCGTCGGTGCCCTCGAGCGCCGTGTCGAGCTCGGTGGTGACCTCGACTCCGAGCTCGTCGAGGTGTTTGGGCAGCAGCGTGGGCGGGCCGCAGAACACGAGCCGAGCGCCGAGCGCCTTCAGCGCGTGCAGGTTCGAGCGGGCGACGCGCGAGTGGAGAATGTCGCCCACGATCGCCACGCGCTTGCCTTCGAGCTTCCCGCCCCAGCGCCGCCACAACGTGTACGCGTCGAGCAGGCCCTGCGAGGGGTGCTCGTGCTGACCGTCGCCAGCGTTGATCACCGAGCAGTTCACCGAGCGCGCCACCAGCGCCGCCGCGCCGCTGTGCTGATGCCGCACGACGATCACGCTCACGCCGAGCGCGGCGATGTTCTTCGCGGTGTCGACCAGCGTCTCACCCTTGCTCGCCGACGAGCCCGTCACCGTCCAATTGAGCACGTGAGCGCCCAAACCTGCCGCGGCGACCTCGAAGCTCGAGCGGGTGCGCGTCGAAGGCTCGTAGAAGACGTTGGCGACCACTCGCCCCGAGAGGTGACGGCCACCGACGTTGCTCTCGCGGTATTCGTGGGCTCTCGAAAGCAACTGCTCCAGCTCCGTGCGTGGGAGCCCTTCGAGCCCGAGGAAATGCCGCCGCGAGGTCACTGGAGGCGAGTACCTGTTTTCTCTGCGATGAGGTGGAACTTCTTCCGCTTCTTCAGCGGCTTGAACTCGACCCAGCGGTCGTATTCGACGCGAACGGTCAGCTTCTTCTCGTTCTCGATGAACGTGACCATCTCTTCGGTAATGCCGTAGCCCGGCTTCCAGGCCTCGACGCCGTCTTCGTCGACCTCGAGGTGGAGCGTGTCGGCATTGATCACGTTCATGCGGTTCAACAACTTGGATCGCGCGGCGTCTTCGCCGTTGGTCCAGTAATAGTTGAAGGCTTCCGACGCGGCCTCCTTCATCTCGAGGTTGCCCATGTACACGGGGCCAACGTGGAAGATGTAGAAGCCTGCCGCCGCGAGGAGGATGACGACGATCCAGGTGACGGGGTTGGTCTCGCCGTTACGACGCAGTCGCGCTCGCACGGGCGTCACTCGTACTACTTCCGGGGCGCCTCGGCACCACACATCGTCACCGGCGTGAAGAACCGGTCGTAGCGAATGCCGGTGCCGCCGAAGAAGCCCTTGCCAAACCCATCGCGCGAAAGGGAAAGCCAGATCACCGTCGCCTTGCCCTTGATGTTCCCGAACGGCACGAACTCCGGAAGGTTGCTGCCCGAGCCGAGGCCGAAGCGGCTGTCATCGGAGTTGTTGCGGTTGTCGCCCATCACGAACACCTTGCCGGGCGGCACCGTCACCTTGCGCTCCTGCTGCTTGCTCAGCGTGTACTTGCGCTGATCGGCGTTATCGAGAATCAGGTGCGGCACGCCCTCGAAGGTCTCGCGGTAGAGCGATTCCTGCTTCTGGCGCCAGTCGTCTTCCGGCCAGCGGCGAACCCAGTTGCTGATCGGCTCGGCGTACCAGGAAGGTTGGTCCCAATAGAGGTAGCGCTCGACCTCGACCACGCGCTCCTGCAGCTTGCCGTTGATGATCACGCCGTCTTCGGTGAATTCGAGCGTGTCGCCCGGCTCGCCGACCACGCGCTTCACGTAGTCGACCGCTTCGTTGGTCGGGTTGTTGAAGACGATCACGTCGCCGCGCTTCGGCGGGCGAATGATCACGAACGGCACGTAGTTCGTGAACGGCAGCCGCACGCCGTAGATGAACTTGTTGACGAAGATCTGATCGCCGATCTCCAGCGTGGGGATCATCGAGCCTGACGGGATCTTGAACGGGTCGAGCAGGAACGCGCGGAACGCGAGCGCGATCGCCAGCGCACGCACGAACCCGCCGCCCAGATCACGCGCCTTGTTGCGGTGCTGCTTCAAGTGCTTCTCGTAGCCCTGCTCCAGCACCCGGTTGGCGGCCTTCACTTCGTCGAGCGGCTTGCCGAACGACTTCACGACGCCTTCGCAGCCGGCGACCAGCTCGTCCCACGCCTTGTCTTTGAGCTGCGCGCGGGCCTTCTTCGTCAGCGCCTCGACCTCGGCGAGAATTTCTTCCGACCGGTAGCGGGCGTCGCGCGTGTGGTTCCACTTCTTCATCAGCGGCGTGCGCGTCACCAGCAGCGCGGCCCACCAGGTGAAGCAGATCAAACCCACGCCCTGCATCAGCGGCTGCAGCCACAGGTACGTGCAGACCACGCTCTCGACGATCGCCAGGTAGACGATGAACACCAGCGCCAGCACCGTCACCGGCGCCCACAAGCTGACGAGGCGATCGTGCCAGCGCCACTTGTTGAGCGTCTTCACCTCGGCAGGCGTCAGCTTCGCCAGCACCGCTTCGGCGAGCGTCGGCTGTTTGGGCGAACTGGCAGGAGCAGCGGAAGGCTCGGCAGCCACGCGCCTACTCCTCGGACTTCAAAACGGCGAGGAACGCTTCCTGCGGCAGCTCGACCGTGCCGACCTGCTTCATGCGCTTCTTGCCCTCTTTCTGCTTCTCGAGGAGCTTGCGCTTGCGCGAGATGTCGCCGCCGTAGCACTTGGCGAGCACGTTCTTGCGAACCGCCGACACCGTCTCGCGCGAGATGATCTTCGAGCCGATGGCCGCCTGAATCGCGACCTCGAACATCTGGCGGTGGATCACGCCCTTCAGCTTCTCGCAGACCTCGCGGCCACGCTGATACGCGCGCTCGCGGTGCACGATGATCGACAGCGCGTCGACGATGTCCCCGTTGATGAGGATGTCGAGCTTCACCAGGTCCGATTCCTTGTAGCCGCCCAGCTCGTAGTCGAGCGAGGCGTAGCCGCGGCTGATCGACTTCATCTTGTCGAAGAAGTCGAACACCACTTCGGCCAGCGGCATTTCATACGTCACGCGGCAACGCGTTCCCGACGAGCCCAGGTACTCGATGCCCTTCTGGATGCCGCGGCGGTCCTGGCAGAGCTGCAAGATCGCGCCGAGGTGATCGTTCGGCACGTGGATGTGGCAGATCAAATACGGCTCTTCGAGGTGCTCGATGTTCTGCACCGGCGGCAGCTTCGACGGGTTGTCGACGAAGATCGGCTCCTTGCCGTGCGGGAAGATCTTGTAGACCACGCTCGGAGCGGTGCTGATGAGGTTCAGGTTGTATTCGCGCTCCAGGCGCTCCTGAACGATCTCCATGTGGAGCAGCCCGAGGAACCCGCAGCGGAAGCCGAAGCCGAGCGCGGTCGACGTCTCGGGTTCCCACGTGAACGCGGAGTCGTTGAGCCGCAGCTTGGTGAGCGCGTCGCGCAGGTTGTCGTAGTCGGCGGCGTCGACCGGGAACACGCCCGAGAACACCATCGGCTTCACTTCTTTGAAGCCCGGGAACGGCTCGGCGGTCGGCACTTCGAAGTCGGTGATGGTGTCGCCGACCTTCGCGTCGGCGAGCTCCTTCACGTTGGCGACGAAGATGCCCACTTCGCCCGCCATCAACGACTTCACTGGGGTGGCGAACGGCGCGATCACGCCGAGTTCCTGCACTTCGAACATCTTGTTGTTCGACCAGAGCTTGATCTTCTGGCCGATCTTCACTTCGCCTTCGATGACGCGAACCAGCATCACCACGCCGCGGTAGTTGTCGTACCAGCTGTCGAAGACGAGGGCCTTGAGCGGGTCGCTCTTGCTGCCCTTGGGCGGCGGCACGGTCTTCACCACCGCCTCGAGCAGCTGATCGATGTTGAGGCCTTCTTTGGCGCTCACCGGCACCGCGATTGAGCCGTCGAGACCGATCACGTCTTCGATCTCCGCGCGCGTGCGCTCCACGTCGGCGGAAGGCAGGTCGATCTTGTTGATCACCGGAATGATCTCGAGATCGTGATCGAGCGCCATGTAGACGTTGGCGAGCGTCTGCGCCTCGACACCCTGCGTGGCGTCGACCACCAGCAGCGCGCCTTCGCACGCGGCGAGCGAGCGGCTCACCTCGTACGCGAAGTCGACGTGGCCCGGCGTGTCGATCAGGTTGAGCACGTAGTCCTGCCCGTCTTGCGCGCGGTACTTCATGCGCACCGTCTGCGCTTTGATGGTGATGCCGCGCTCGCGCTCGATGTCCATGTTGTCGAGGAACTGCGCCTGCTTCTGGCGGTCGTTCACCGTGCCGGTTTTCTCGAGCAACCGATCAGCGAGCGTCGACTTGCCGTGATCGATGTGAGCGATGATCGAGAAGTTACGGATGTGCGCGTTTTCAGACGGCATGACTTGCGCGCGCGAGTACCACCCGCGGGCTGCGAAATCCATTCCTCCCGGGCGGTGGGTTGGGCACACTCCACCGTCTCTCTTTCCTCTCTGGGGGTGTGTCGCATGCTTCGTCGTCTCGCCGTCGCCGCCGTGCTCGTCGTGTCCTCGTTCGCGCTCGCCGAAGATCCTGCCGCCGCTCCTGCGCAGCCGTTGCCCGGCTCGTCGGGCCCGCCGCCGAAGCCCGAGGTGATCAAGGAGGTCGTCGAATACCTCGAGAACGGCAAGGACCGCGGCCCCGCGCTGCTCGACGTCATTCCGTGCACCAAGGTCGACAACACCAAGGGCTCACCCACGCAGTTCCAGTGCATCGAGGTGGTGAAGGGCCCGGTGCCGAAGAACACCACCGTCTTCGCGTGGCTGCAGTGGTACTGCCCGAAGGACGGCAAGTACGAAGACGTGTCGATCCAGTTCCTGCACGAAGGTCAGGTGCGCAACACCGTCGACGTGCCGGTCTCCGGCTTCGGTCGCACCCGCGGTTGGCGCGGCGCGAACTTCAACAAGGTCGGCAAGTGGACCATCAAGATCATGCGCGCCGACAAGGAACTGGGCAGCGCGACGGTCGACGTCGCAGCCCAATAATTACGGAGTGCGGTTGGCCTGACGGCGACGCCACAGGCCAATCGAGATCATCGACAGCGCTGCGAGGAGGGCGACGAAGGCCCACACGTAGCGCTGCGGTGGCCGAGCGGAGATGCTCGGATCTTCTTTGAGCGAATCGAAGCTCGCGTCGATCAACGGCGCGAGCTCGTCCCACCGGCCCGACGGAGCAGACGCCATCGCCACCAGGTGTCTCCCCTCGCCCGGCCAGATGGCGATCAGAATGCGCCGCAGCTGGCTGCCCTGGCGAATCGAGCCCAGCACCTCGATGCGCCCGTCGGTCACCTGCACACGCTCGAGCTGAAACGGCTGGCCCAGTTCATCGTGCACGTGCCGCACGACGGCGGTCGAGAACTCGTCGCGCGACGATGGGCCCAGCACCACCGTCTCTTCCACCACGCTGAAGAGCAACGAGGCCGCGTCTTCGCCATCGCCGTCGATCAACGCCGCCGCGAGGTAACGCTGCGAGGCGGAGCTGCGAGCGACGGAACCGACGCGCGTGCCGTGAAACAGATCCATCCGCGCCATGCGAAACGCTGCGGGCGGGCGGAATTGAAAACCGTCTTGCCGCACCACCTGACCGAGCGCATCGGGGCTCGCGGCGAGCAGGAGCAACATCGCGATCACGACGCCCACCTGGCCTGCAACGCTTCGAGCGACGGCGCTTCAGTCCACGGAGCGCTCTGCGCCGCCAGCCCCGCCGCGCCGCGCACGCCCGACAAGAAGCTCTGCCACGCCTGCGGAACCGTCTGCCCCGCGTAGAGCGACGCCACGGCTGGATCAGAGCCCTGCAGCCGCAACGCCGTCGGCGTCGCTGACTTCACGACCAGATCGACGATCAGGACCTTGCCCGCACCGCGAGGGATCACCGCGGCGTGCACGGCGACGAAGTTCACCCACGGGACGACGCGACGTGAACCGTTGACCGTGACCTCGAGACCGTTCGGGCTCACGGAGATCAAGGAGGCGTCGATCACCCGGCCAGCGACGACCTCCGCGCCCGAAGGACCAGCCGCGTCGGCGAGATCGCCACCCGGCGGCGCGGGCTCGAGCGGCGACGTCCGGTCGAGTTGCGGGCCTGGCGACGACTCGTCGCGCGTCGACGACAGCTCGAGCTCGGAGCCGAGCGACGAGGGATCTGCAGCGAACTCTCGCCGCGAGGGCGGCGGAGACTGCTCCCGCATCGCGCGCGCCTTGAGCGCCAGCGAGCCCGTGCCCGAGGCGACGGCTTCGACCAGCCCATCGACGATCTCGCGATCGACGGCCGGCCGCCACGCGCGCAGCTTCTCGGCGAGCTTCCACGCGATGGCCGGAGAAAACGCCTTCGGGTCGATCGCCGGCCACAGCCGCTTGATCACGTCGTCGAGCTGCTGGTCGTTCTTCTCCAGCATGCCGCGCACCAGCTTCTCGAGCCGCGCCTGGCCGCGCCCGCCACGAAGATCAGCCTCGGCGAACAAGATCGCAGCGCCCGGGTGATCGGGCACTTCGGTGGTCAACAACCGCAGCGACTCGCGCGCGCCGTCGAAATCTCCTCGCGCGACCGCGGCGCTGGCCTCGGCGTACCAGCCCTCGCGCTGCGCGCGTTCGTCTTCGCTCTCGGCGACGGTGAGCATGTTGCGCTCGAAGCCGAGCGCCTTGATCGCCAGCGCGATGATCGCTCCGAGGAAGAAGCCGCCCACGTGCGCGCCGGTCGCCACTCCAGCGGCGTCACCGCTCTTGAGGTTGAAGACCTCGTTGGCGAACCACAGCACGCCGCAGATCCACGCGGGGACGAACACGCTCCCCACGAAGATGCGGATGAACCAGATGAAGTAGTGAAAGCGAATCTTCGTCAGCGCGAACCGAACGGTGAACGCGCCCATGCAGCCGGCGATCGCTCCTGACGCGCCGCCGATCGTCGCCAGCGAGTTCCGATCGAGCAGAAACTGCACCAGCGACGCGAACAACCCGAACGACAAATAGAAGATCGCGAAGCGCCGCTTGCCCCACGCTTCTTCGAGCAGCGGCCCGACGATCCACAGGAACAGCAGGTTGCCGGCGATGTGGAAGAAGTCGAAGTGGACGAAGAGGTTGGTGACCCACCCCACCTGCTTGAACCCGCGCGCGGGCACGAGCCCCAGCCGCCGCTCACCACCACCGAGCCGATCGAACTGGGTGAGCAGCTCCTGCCGAATGCCCTCGCGATCGAGCGTCTCGTCTCCTTCGTGCTCGTCGCTGATCGCCTGCAGCGCGTCCTCGAAGTCGCGCGGAGGGTCGATCACCGAGGTGTAGACGAACGTCGCGATGCACAGTGCGCCGATGCTCAACGTGACCCAGGGCCGCCGCGCGTGCGCGTTGTTCGAGCCCGTCGGCAGGAAAAAGAGCATTCAGTGGAGAATACCTCGACGCCTGTGCTTCAACGCTTCAACCTGCCACCCGCCACATGACGCCCGACGAACGCGCCGCTCTCGAGCAGCAGATCGATCGCCACGTGAAGCGCGGCGAGATGGGTGACGCGTTCGCGAAGGTGCAGAAGCTCGCCGATCAATTCCCCGACGACATCGCGATCGCCGGCCGCCTCGTCGAGCTCGAGAACTCACTCGAACCGTCCGAGCGCCGCTCGTTCGCCGCCAAACGTCACGAGAGCACCGGCGCACACAAATCACCCGTGAGCCAGGCCGAAGCGCTCGCCGCGAGCGGCAAGTACGCCGAAGCGATCACCATCTACCGTCAGCTGCTCGCTTCGCGCCCCGAGTGGGATCTCGTGAAGGAACGGCTCGCCGAGCTCTTTCAGCTCGCGCAGGTCGCCACGCCCGCACGCCCATCGAGTGAGTCGCAAAAGACCAGCGCGCTCGAACAGCTCCTCGACCGCATCAACCAGCGAAAACGCACGACCTGACCGCCGGGTCAGACCCCTCTGACTGGTTTGTCACGAAGCGCTGGCACGTTCGGGCGCTGACGTCATACGCTCCGATATCCCACTGACACTTTTGACGTTCAGTGCGCTTCGGAGGGTTGTTGATGCGACTTGGAGTGCTCACCGGCGGCGGCGACTGCCCCGGCCTCAACGCAGTTCTGCGCGGGCTGGTGCGCCGCGGCATCAACGAGTTCGGCCACGAATTCGTCGGCATCCAGAACGGGTACGAGGGGCTGATTCTTCCCGACCTCACGATGCCGCTCGGGCTTCGCGAAATTCGCGGCATCCTCACCAAGGGCGGAACGATTCTCGGCACGAGCAACAAGGCCGACCCGTTTGCGTACGTCACCAAAGAAGGCGGCCAGCTCGTCACGCGCGACATGAGCGACACCGTCATCAAGCGCATCAAGGCGCTCAAGCTCGACGGCCTCGTGGTGATCGGTGGCGACGGCACGCTGACCATGGCCCACAAGCTCGGTCAGCGCGGCGTGAACATCGTCGGCTGCCCGAAGACCATCGACAACGATCTGAGCGGCACCGATCAGACCTTCGGCTTCGACACCGCGGTGCAGGTGATCACCGAAGCGATCGATCGGCTCCACTCGACGGCTGAAGCGCACCAGCGCGTGATGGTGGTCGAGATCATGGGCCGCAACGCCGGCTTCCTCACGCTCGAGGGCGGCATCGCGGGCGGCGCTGACTTCATCTTGATCCCCGAGATTCCCTACGAGGTGGACAAGATCGTTCAGCGCATCAACGAGATGTACGAGGAGAAGAAGAAGTTCGCGATCGTCGCCATCTCCGAAGGCGCTTTCCCCAGGGGTGGCGGCCAGGCGATCGCTCAGAAAGCCGACGAGATTCCCGGGCGCGGCGTGGTGCGGCTGGGCGGCTCGGGCAAGGTGCTCGCCGATCTCCTCGCGCCGCAGGTCGAAGCTGAAATTCGCGTCACGGTTTTGGGGCATTTGCAGCGTGGCGGCACTCCCAGCCCGATGGATCGCGTGTTGGCCACCATGTACGGCTCGATGGTTCTCGACCTCGTGCGCGACGGGAAATGGGACCACATGGTCTGCCTGCGCGGGGGTGAGCTGGGCTTCACGTCGCTCGCCGAGTCGCGCAAGGAACGACAAGTCGACCCGTCCGGCAACAAAGTGCGCATGGCGAAGTCGATCGGAATTTCGTTCGGAGTCTGAAGCACAGGGAGAGACGTGACGCTCGTCGGCCGCCACATCGGTCGCTACCGGATCCTGGAACAGCTCGGCCAGGGCGGGATGAGTGTCGTCTACAAGGGCCTCGACACCACGCTCGATCGCGAGGTCGCGGTCAAAGTGTTGCACCCTCACCTCTCGGGCCGCGCCGAATCGCGCAAGCGCCTCGAGCGTGAAGCGAAGGCCGTCGCGCGGCTCCACCACCCGAACATTCTCGAGGTGTTCGACTACTCGGGCGAGACCGCGAGCGATGCGTACCTCGTCACCGAATACATCCGCGGGCAGACGCTGCGGCAGTTCATCAACGACGAAGCGCTGCAGCCGCCCGAGGTCGCGGCGATGGTGGTGCACGAGCTGGCAAGCGCGCTCGCGCACGCACACGACGCGGGAATTCTGCATCGCGATCTGAAGCCCGAGAACGTGATGGTGCGCGAAGACGGCGTGCTCAAGCTGATGGACTTCGGCATCGCGAAGATCCTCGATCGCGACGAGAAGATGACCATGACCGGCGCGCTGGTCGGCAGCCCCGCGCACATGGCTCCGGAGATCATCGAAGGCGAAGAAGCAGGCGCCGAAGCCGACGTGTTCTCGCTCGGCACGATGCTGTACCTCTTCTCGACCGGGAAGCTGCCCTTCGTCGCGCCGAACACCACCGCGACGCTCAAGAAGATCCTCGACTCCGTCTACGACGACCCGCGCCAGGTGGTGCCGACGGTCAGCGACGATCTCGCGGAGATCATCGCGTCGTGTCTCCAGCGCCAGCCGGGCGCGCGCTACTCGAGCGCTGGAAAGCTGCGCGACGCGCTCGCCGAATATCTGGCGACGCTGCAGATCACCCGGCCGCACGAAGAGCTCGCGAAGTTCTTCCTTGACCCGCGCGCGTACCGCAAAGAGCTCACGCCGCGCATCACCGGCGCCCTGCTCGCCCGCGCCGAGAAGCTGATCTCCGAGAAGAAGTCGGCCAAGGCGATGTCGGCGCTCAACCAGGTGCTGGCGCACGAGCCGTCGAACGCGCGCGCCAACGAGCTGCTCGGGCAGATGCGCGCGCGCAAACTGCGTGAGGCGCGGGTCAAGAAGCTGCAGCGCCTGTCCTTCGGCGCGGGCATCGCGTTCATCGTCATCATGTCCGTGGCGCAGGGCGTGCGCGTGGCGATGGCGCCGAAGCCGTGGAGCCCGAAGTGGGAGCTCGCGCCCACCGACGTCACCCTCGCCTCGGTCGCCTGGCCGAAAGCCGTCGAGGCAGTGAAGGTCGAGGGGCCGGCGATCGACGTCGACCCGCCCACTCCGAACGTGGTGCCGACCAACCCCGTCGTCATTCCGAAGAACCCCATCGTGGTGAAGCCCGCCACGCCCGACACCGTGGAACTCGCGGCGATCGTTCGACCCTTCGGCTACCTTCAGGTCGACGAGGGCCCGCGCAGCGCCGAGGCGTTCGCGCGCCACAGCTTGAAGCTCGCTCCCGGCCCGCACAAGTTCACCGTCACCTGCGATGCCTGCGACCCGCGCGGGCGCGCAATCACGGTGAACGTGAAGGGCGGCGAAGAGCTCACGCTGATCGCTCCGCTGGAGCCGTCGCAGGTGATCTTCCGTGGCTGGCCGGCGGGGGCGCAGGTTCGCGTCGGCGCGCAGGAGATGACGGTCGAGCAGTCGCAGGCCACGCCCTTCAAGATCACCATTCCCGCCGGCGGCAGCACGCAGATGCAGCACCGCGTCGAGTACACGGTCACCACGGCTGACGGCCTCAGCGAGAAGGGCACGAAGTTCGCCAACCCCGGCAAGGTGCTCACCATCGAGCGGAGCGCGCCTTGACGAAGTGGTTGGCGCTGACCGCCTTGCTCTCGACTGCTGCGTTCGCGCAGGTCGTGCCCGAGCGCGAGGTCGAGATCATTCAGTCGCTCTACGACGCGGCGAAGTACGCCGACGCCGCCAAGCGCGCCAACGAGTCGCTGGGTCTCGCCAACTTCTCCGACGCGCAGCGCGTGAAGCTGCACGAGATCGCCGGCCTTTCGTCGTTCAACCTCGGCGACACGAAGGGCGCGCAGTCGGCCTTCCTCTCGCTGCTCAAGGTGAACCCCGACTACATCCTCGACCCGTTCGCGGTGCCGCCGCCGGCGATCAAGCTGTTCGATCAGGTGCGCCGCGACAACGCCGACGCGCTCAACCTGGTGCGCCAGCAGATCGCCCTGCGCGCGGATCAGGAGAAGCGCGCGAAAGAAGAACGTGAGCGCCTCGCCCGCGAGCAGGAAGAGCGGCGCAAGAAGCTCGACCAGCTGAGCGGCGAGATCGTGGTGCGCACCATCGAGCGCCGATCGATGTTGGTGAACTTCATCCCCTTCGGGGCGGGCCAGTTTCAGCAGGGGCGCGTCGGCTGGGGCGCGGCGTTCGCGATCTCCGAGGGCATCTCCGCCATCTTGAGCATCGTGTCGTACTTCGCGATCGAGTCGCTCTACGAGACCGAGCCCATCGTCATCACCGGAGTGCTCACCGAAGACCCCAGCGGCATCAAGACCATCAACCACCGCTACACGCCCGCCTCGCGCATCGGCGAGCGCAACGTGTGGACCGCGCTCAAGTATTCGACCGGCATCGCGTTCTACGCGCTGTGGGCGCTCGGTGCGGGTGATGCCGTGTGGCGCCATCAGGACGAAGTGATCACCGAAAAACGCGAGCCGGTGGCCAAACCGCAACAGGCCCAACTTCGCATCTTCCCCACCAACGGCGGCTTCGGCGCCGGTGTCACCATCGGTTTCTAGACTTCAAGAAGAGGAGCAACCATCCATGCCCAGCCTCACCATCAAGACGCCTGACGGAAAGACGCGGTCGGTCACTCTGCTCAAGCGCATCACCAGCCTCGGCAAGTCGGCCGACAACGACATCGTGCTCGAGGACACGCGCGTTCCCGAGACGGCGTTCGCGATCATGTTCGACGGCCTCTCGTACAAGGTCGGCGGTGAGACCCGGTTCCAGGTCAACGGCAAGGCGACCGACGAGCACGAGCTGAAGGCCAACGACGTGGTGAAGGTCGGCGACACCGAGCTCACCTTCGCCACTGCCGACGCTCCGATGGCGCAGCCCGCGCTGGCGACGAAGTTCTCGCGCAACGACAGCAAGGACCCCGACGCCTCGACGCAGGAACAGCCCGGCATTCCCGGGCGCGAGCTCGCGGCGCTGCGTCGGCTCACGCGCTTCTCAGAGAAGCTGCTCGCCAACACCGATCTCGATCGGCTCCTCGAGAGCTTGATGGACGAGTGCATCGAGGTGGCCCGCGCCGACAAGGGCTTCCTCATTCTGATGGAGAGCAATCAGCTGCGCGTGAAGGTCGCGCGCAACGTGCAGCGCGAGACCATCGAAGACGCACTGGAGCGCGTGTCGGATTCGATCGTGAACAAGGTGGTGCAGCAGCAGAAGCCGCTGATCATCGCCGACGCCCTCGACGACCCGGAGTTCAACAGCAGCGAGTCGGTGGTGAACCTGAAGTTGCTCTCGGTGATGTGCGCGCCGCTGATGCACAAGGGCGATCTCTTCGGCCTCATCTACCTGGGCAACGATCGCCTGGTGAACCGCTTCGATCAGAAGTCGCTCGACACGCTGAGCATCTTCGCCGGCCAGGCGTCGCTCATCGTGCAGAACGCGCTGCTGGTGAACGAGCTCAAGCTCGAGAACACCACCCTCAAGACGCGCCTCGAGGAACAGACCTACGGCGACATCGTCGGCGCGTGCCAGGGCATGAAGGACGTCTACAAGCGCATCGACAAGATCGCGCCCACCGACATCTCGGTGCTGGTGATCGGCGAGACGGGCACCGGCAAGGAGCTCATCGCCAAGGAACTGCACCGTCACTCGCCGCGAACCAAGGGCCCGTTCATCTCGATCAACTGCGGCGCGATTCCGGAAAATCTCCTCGAGAGCGAGTTGTTCGGCCACGTGAAGGGCGCGTTCACCGGAGCGGTCGCCACCAAGATGGGCAAGTTCCAGGCGGCCATCAACGGCACGCTGTTCCTCGACGAGATCGGCGAGATGCCGCTGCAGCTGCAGGTGAAGCTCCTGCGCGCCCTGCAGGAAAAGGTCGTCTACAAGGTCGGCGACAACCGGCCCGAGCCCGTCGACATCCGCATCGTCGCGGCGACCAACAAGAACCTCGACGAAGAGGTACGCAAGGGCACGTTCCGCGAAGACCTCTACTTCCGCATCAACGTCGTCACCTTGAAGCTGCCGCCGCTGCGCGATCGCGGTGACGACATTCAGGTGCTCGCCCGCTTCTTCTTGAATCGCTACAGCAAGGAGTTCGACAGCAAGGCGCGCGGCTTCACGCCGGCCAGCACCGTCGCGATGAAGAAGTACAACTGGCCGGGCAACATTCGCGAGCTCGAGAACCGCATCAAGAAGGCCGTGGTGCTCGCCGACAAGCCGTTGCTCGGGCCCGAAGACCTCGATTTGCGTCCCGAGAATCTTCCGCCCATTCTTCCGCTCGCGCAGGCGAAGGAAGAGTTCCAGAAGCGCTACATCAACGAGGTGCTCGAGCGGAACAACGGCAACCGCACCAAGACCGCGAAGGATCTCGGCGTCGACCCCCGCACCATCTTCCGCCACCTGGAAAAACTGGAGGGTGAACGCGCAGAAGGAAGCCTGCCACCGGAGACAGAGTACGAAGAGGCATGACAGACCGTAAGCACATGAAACAACTCAGCTTCAATGCCATCGGAGTCATGGCAGGGTTGTTGCTGTCCTCGGGCTGCCTCATTCCTCAGGACGACCAGGTGTTGGACGAACTCCCTCCCAGGCGCAACACCCCGTTGCGCATCGTGAATCGCGAGCCCGAAGGGCCGCAGACCACGTTCTACACGCAGATGTCGTGTGCTCCCCCGCAGGCCTTTACGGTCGCGGTGAGCGACGACGACACGGTCGACCCGATCTACAGCCTGTGGTTCATCGATCAGGACCCCAACACCGTCCCCTTCACCACCACGCCCAAGCCGCCCAGCAGCAGCACGGTGCGTGAGATCAAGGCGCCGTCGGCGAGCACCTTCACCAACGCGCTGGCGAACCTGAGCCTCGGTACGCACCTGCTCACCGTCTACGTCGCCGACACGGCGTTCAACGAGGTCGACAACCAGCTCGTCACCGCCGGCCCTCGCCAGGTCTCGATTCCCGCGTCTGATGGCGGCACGGTGGTGGTGCCCGACCCGGGCTACGTCGACAGCTTCACGTGGGTGCTTCAAGTGGAGCGGTGCCCATGAAGCGCGCGCTCTTCTCACTCGCCTTCGTGCTGGCGGCCTGCACCAGCCCCATCACCACGCCGCCGCCGTGCCTGAGTGATTCTGACTGTCCCGCGGGCAACCTGTGCTTCGCCGAAGGCTGCGGAGATCCCGGCAAGGGCGTGGTGGTCGAGGTCGTCGGTGCCGCGATGAGCAACCACAAGGCGCACGACTTCAAGATCGACGACGGCACGCTCGGCGCCACCCAGAACTTCTCGCTCGGCGCGCCGCTCATCATCAGCGGCCAGCTGCAGCGCGAGCTGTCGGCCGGCAACCCGAACGATCGCACCGCGTACACCGACGGCGTGGTGGTGCGCGCGGTCGGCAACAGCACCCTGCTCCCGGGCGTCTCGCGCACGTTCGAGACGCGCTTCGACAAGCCGGAGTTCGGCTTCTACGAGATGAACCTCGGCGCGGGCTCCTTCATCGTCACCGCGACGCCGGCGAACCCGTCGGTGCCTCCAGTGAGCAACAGCGCGACCGTGGGCGCGAGCACCGTCGCCCCGTCGGTGAGCTTCGCGTTCCCTGCGGTCGACGGCACTCCGGCGCTGACCGGCCAGCTGGTGAAGAAGCTCGATGCGCAGCGCGAGCCGATCTTCATCAGCGCGGGCTTCGACGGCGGGCTCACGCCGACCGTCGACCTGCAGCTCTTCGACCCGACGACCGAGCAGCCGCTCTCGCAGCGCTTCCCGGTCGGCACCAGCACCGGTGAGTTCGCGATGCCGGTGAGCCCCGAGGCGCGTTCCAAGAGCAAGCTGCTGTTCATCGCCAGCCCGCGCGAGCCCGGCGTGGCCGTGCCCACCAAGCGCTTCTTGATGGACACCCCGCTCCCTCCCGCGCTGTCGCTCGAGTACGGCGACTACGGCGAGTCGGCTGAGCTGGTCGGGCGCGTGGTCGACGAGCGCAACGTGCCGGTGGTCGGCGCGCACGTGGTGCTCGAGGGCACGGTGGTCGGCGACGGCACCTTCCGCTCGAAGATCGTGCAGACCGACGGCGAAGGTGAGTTCCGCATGCGCGTGCTCGGCTCGAAGAGCGACGGCGCGTTCCAGCTCACCGTGGTGCCTCCGCAGACGAGCAACGCGGCGTACGTGCGCAAGAACGTCACCGTCACCGTGGCGCTCGACGCCAACATGAACCAGGCGGCGACCATGAAGCCGAGCGCGATCGTGCTCCCCGATCGCCTGCGCGTTCGCGGCCGCGTACTCAAGCCGGGCACCAGCACCGACGAAGGCATGGTCAACGTCGGCGTGAAGGCCACGCTGCAGACCGACAAGGGCGTGACGCCGAGCGGTGAAGTGCGCTCGCTCCCGGTCGACCCCGCCGAGATCCTCACCGACGCGAACGGCGAGTTCGAGCTGCGGCTCGACCCCGGCTCGTGGCGCTTCGAGTACACCACCGGCGGTCAGGTGCCGCTCGTCACGCGCATGGTGGTGGTCGCCGAAGAACGCGACGACAACGGCAACCCGAAGGAGTTCGTCACCCTCAGCACCGTGCCCCTCTCTCTGGGCCGCACGGTCAACGGCATGGTGACCGGCCTCAAGAGCAATCAGGTCGAATCGGGCCTGCCCTTCGCTTCGCTGCGCTTCTTCCGCGTGACGACCATCGGCGGCAAGCCGGTCAGCGTGCTGCTCGGCAACGCCATCACCGATGAGAACGGCAAGTACGTGGTGGTGCTGCCGACGGTGATGACGACGTCGAACTCGGGCGGCCAGCCTTCGACGCCCTGAGCGTCACTTCTGCTTGGTGAACTCGAGGGTCGTCACGTCGGGCTTCTTCGCCTCTTCGTACGTCTCGGTCATGCGCAGGTGCGAGGCGTCGACGAACTCCAGCACCAGCGTCACGAGCCGCGACGCGTCGGGGCCGGAGAGATTGGTCGCGTCGCGAAACGTGAAGCGCAGCGTGCTCGCGGTGCTGCCTTCGGCGTCGAGCGAGAGCCGCGGCTGGTTGCCCTGCGCGCAGTAGTGCGTGGCGACGATGGTGGCTCCGTCGCGGTGGAAGACGGTCATCGTGTCGGTGGTGCCGACCAGGTAGTCCTCGATGAGCACGGTCTGGCGCGACGTGAAGCGGAAGCGCAGCGACACCTCTTTGCCCTTCGCGGTCTTCGCGACCCAGTGCCCCTCGAGACCCGAGAGCTTCGCCCACGCCGCGTTCGGATCCGTCGCGCTCAGCAGCGCACCCAGCACGAGGCCGAGCATCACTTCACGCTCAGCAGCTTCTTCGCGTCGTCGGCGGCAGGCCCCACGCCGCCGCTGAACTGCACCGAAGCGGTCGTGTAGAGATCCATCACGCGATCGAGCGCGTCCATCGCCTTCGAGAGTTCATCGCGCGAGTCGAGGTTGCAGCGCACTTCGAGCGCGCGCTTCTTCTTCAGCCAGTCGACGCGGAACGAGAGGAACTCTTGATCGGACTGCGCGATCTTCTTCGCCGCGCCCAGCGCCTTGCGGTGATCTTCGAGGTCCACGAAGAGCGAGCGCGCGTCGGCGAAGCACTCCTGCTCCGAGAGCGCGGAACCGGCGAGCTCAGGCTTGCCCGGAGTCATCGCCAGGACCGACTTGAAGACGCTGAAGATGATGAGCGAACTGAAGCTGACGGCGAAGGTCAGGTAGAGCGCCCACGCGAGGCCACGGAACGGGCGCCATCGCTTGAGTTCTTCGGCGCTCGGGCCTTCTGGCTTCGTCGCGTCGCTCATCTCATCTCGTGGGCTGCGGGTTGACCGGCGCAGGAGCGGGAGCCGGCGCAGGCCCCGGAGCAGCCGGCACAGTGCGCTGCAGCCGCGCGACGAACTGCATGCGGAAGTCGCTCGCGGGGTACGTCGCCAGCGCGTCCTTGGCGATCGCGACCGCCTCGTCCTTCTTGCCGGTCATGTCGTACGACTGCATGACCATCAGCATCGCGAAGTCGCGCATCTTGGCCTTCTTGTCGCCCTCGATGAATCGGTTGAGCGGCTTGATGGCGTCTTCGAACTTGCGCGACTGGAAGAGCGAGTTGCCGAGGAAGAACGACGCATCGATCGCATCTTCGGGCACGGGGTCCATGGTGAGGAAGCGGCTCAGCTGGGTGATCGCCTCGGGCCAGTCCTGGCGACGGAAAGCCGCCTTGCCCTTCTCGAGCACCGCGCCGCCCACGTCCTTGCGCAGCAGCACCGCGCGCTCCTGCAGCACGAGCTTCGCGAACGGCGACAGCTTGCTCTGATCGAGCTTGTTGAGCGCGTCGATGCCCTTGAGCCGCTCCTCGCCCGGCAGCGTGGTCATCGTGCGGTAGATCTGCAGCGCCGTCTGTTCGGCCGCCTCGCGAGCCACCGCGTCGGCCTTCAACTTGTCGATGTTGCCATTGAGCTCGATCACCTGCTTCTCGAGCCGCTCCTTGTCAGCCGTCGCCGACGACGCGCGCGTGTTGCTGATCACCACCACGCCACCGACACACAACCCGACGAACAGCACGTACACCGCGGCGGTGCTGAACCACGTGCGCTTCTGAAACGAGTCCTGCTGGCTGCTGACGACCTTCAGCTCCGCGTGCAGCGACTTGAGCGCGTTGTCCGTCTTGATCGTCATGTTGCGTGCTTCGACGACCTCGCGACGGATCTCCTCGAACAACTTCGCCTGATCAAGTTCGGCCATGTGTCGGCTGTATCAAAAACTCGACGTTCCGAGGTCAGCCTTCGGTGACGGCGGAAAGAAGATGGTGAACATCGCGCTGAACCACACTCCGCCCACGTTGATTCCCGAGATCTCCGGCACCGAGTTGCGCGCCTGCACGTAGCGAACGTCGAGCGTGATGCCGTAGCTGCGCGAGAAGCGGTACGTCGCGCCGCCGGAAGCCGAGATCGCGAAGATCGCCTTCTCGGGGATCACCTCGCGCGGCCCTCCGAGAATCGAGAGCGACGGCCCGACCTGCACCTGAATGTACGGCATGAAGCCCTTGAACAAGACGTCCGCGCCACCCAGCCGCGCGCCCAGCATCACCGCGCCGAAGGTCGAGGAGTAGTTGTCGACTCCGCCGTCTTCGCGATTGAGCGAGAACGACTGGTAACCAAACACCGCGTCGATCGCGACCACCAGGTTGGCGGTCACGCCGAGGCCGAAGCTCGCCGTGCCCTGCGGGCCACCGTCGATGGTGGTGTTGCTGACCGGCGTGCCGAACTCCGCGGCCTTCGAGCGGAACCACCAGTTCGGAATCCACCGGAAGCCGCCTCCGACCGAGACGTGGCCGAGACCATCGAGCCCGTTTTCGGCGTGAGCGAGCGGAGCGGCGAGCAGCGCCAGGAGAACGACGTACCTCACGCGATCACCACGTCTTCCAGCCATCGACGTGCGCGCGCTGAACGATGCGCGGCGGCACCGGAGGCGTGGCAGGCGGTCGCGGCGGAGCCATCGAGATCGGCACCACCACCGGGCGCGGCGCAGCCTGTTGCACCGGCGCGACCATCACGGGAACCGGCATCGGAGGCGGCGCGGGAGGCGTCAGTCGCTCCTCGAGGACCTTCACGTACATCTTCAGCTCCGCCAGCGCCTGCTCGCGCTCCATCAGCTTCTTGAAGAGATCGACTCGACGTTCCTTCTCGTCCATCAGCTCGGTGTGGAGCTGCATCAGCGACGCCATGGCCTTCTCGGCGTAGCTGGCAGGAACGAGCTGAGCGGCGGCGGTGACGCTGGTGATGGCTTCGTGGGTCATGGCTTCTTCCAGACGCAATCGAGGAACGTGGTGCGCGGGCCGAACATGCAGGCCCTCAAACACCTGAACAGGCACCGCACCCCGAACTCGCGAACGATGAGTGGAGCGTTGGCGAGGACATCACGACCGCGGATGACTCCGTCCATGCGCCACCCTCTTTCGTGGGGTGCTACAGGTGTGGAGCGAACCGTAGCGGTGGCCGACGACCCCGCAAGTTTTCAGCCGCCGTCAGAAGCGCTGGCTTCCAGATCGAGCAGCGGCACTTCGCTCACCACGAGGATCGCGCGGCGGGCCGGCACGTCGAAGTCGACGCCTTCCAGTTCCTTGAGCAGCGCGTGCACTTCGTCGAAGCCCACCGTGCGTGCAGGAGCCGAGGCGGCGGCGAACGCCAGTTCCGCCAGCGCGAGCTGCGCGTCGGGAGCCGACGCCACCGCGCTCAGCCAGCTCGCCACGTCGCTACCCTCGAGCTCCGCCGGCACACGCTTCACAGCGAGCGTTTCGCCGCCGAAGGCCTCGACTTCCACTCCGACCGACTCGAGCAGCTTGCCGGCCTTCAGGATCTGCGGCGCGTCGGGCGTGGTGACGGTGGTCGAGAACAACGTCGCCGGAGCCGCCGCCAACGCGCCCTTGTCGAACCGCGTGCGCAGCGCATCGAGCACCACGCGCTCACGCACTGCGCGCGGGTCGAGCACCACCAGCGAGCCACCGCTGCCCTCGCACACCCAGAAGCGACGGCCCAGCTCTCCGAGGAAACGCAGGTTCGCGAAGTAGCCCGGCGGCGGTGCTTCGTTGATGCCGGGGCGCGCGGTGCCGAACCCTGCTCCGCCGGGAATGTCGCTCACCCGCGGCGCGCCTTCGGGCTCGGGAGGCAACGCCAGGCCCGGCGCTTCCGACGCGCGCGCGAGGAAGCGATCGACCGCGAGCGCATAGTGCGCGTGCACTTCTTCGCCGACGGGACCGCTGTTGGCGTTGCGCCACGGAGCGGCTTTCAGCGCGCGGGAGATCGCCGCGGTGATCGCCTCGACCACGCCGCGCTGATCGGAGAAACGCACCTCGAGCTTCTGGGGGTGCACGTTCACGTCGACCGCTTCGGGGTCGAGATCGATGAACAGCGTGCACACCGGCTGACGACCCGGCGGCAACGAGTCTTGAAACGCGCGCTGCACCGCCGCATTGACGCCGCGATCGCGGATGTAGCGACGGTTCACGAACGTGTAGAGCGCTCGCGCGGTCGGCAGCGTGAACTCCGGCGAAGCGACGAAGCCGTGCACGTGCACGCCGAGCCGCTTCTCGTCGATCGCGAGCAGATGCGGCTCGACCTCGGACCCCAGCAGCGAAGCGATGCGCTCCTTCGGCCGATCGGGCGCGGCAGGAGCGCTGATCAGCAACTTGCCGCCGTGCTCGAGCGAGAAGCTCACCTCGGGGTGCGCGAGCGCGAGGCGGGTGATCGCTTCTTCGCAGTGCGTGAGCTCGGTCGACTCGCGCTTCAGGAACTTGCGCCGCGCCGGCACGTTGAAGAACAGATCGATCACGTCGATGCGCGTGCCGCCGGGCGCGGGAGCGTCTTCGATCACCGGCTTGCCACCGCCCTCGATCGCGATGCGCGTCGCGACTTCGGAATCGGGCTCGCTGGTCACCAGCGTGAAGCGCGACACCGCGGCGATCGACGGAATGGCCTCTCCGCGAAAACCCTTGGTGCGAATCTGAAACAGACCATCGGAGTCGCGCAGCTTGCTGGTGGCGTGGCGCTCGAGACTGGCGACCGCGTCTTCGCGCGACATGCCGTGGCCGTCGTCGATCACCGCGATCGCCGACAGCCCGCCTTCCGAGAGGAGCACCTTCACCTGCGTCGCTCCGGCGTCGACCGAGTTCTCGGCGAGCTCCTTCACCACGCTGGCGGGACGCTCGACGACCTCGCCCGCGGCGATCTGGTTGATCAGCTCATCGCTCAGGCGGCGGACGCGGCCCATCTTTGAAGGGCGGGTTAGCGCAGAGAGTGGTTACACTCCAACGCGAAGCGATGGCTCACTCACCTCCTGAACTTCTCCAGCGGCTCCAGACTCACCTCGGGCAGCTGGTTCTCGGCAAGCCGGAGCAGGTCAAGCTCGCCCTCACCTGCCTCATCGCGCGCGGGCATCTGCTGCTCGAAGACGTGCCCGGCGTCGGCAAGACCACACTCGCCGAAGGTCTCGCGCGCTGCTTCTCGATGAGCTTCTCGCGTGTGCAGTTCACCGCCGATCTCCTGCCGAGCGACATTCTCGGCGCGCAGGTCTTCCTGCAGAGCAAGGGCGAGTTCGAGTTCCGCAAGGGGCCGGTGTTCCACCAGGTGGTGCTCGCCGACGAGCTCAACCGCGCACCGCCGCGCACGCAGTCGGCGTTGCTCGAGGCGATGGCGCAGGGCCAGGTCAGCCTCGACGGAGTGACCCACACGCTCCCGCAGCCGTTCTCGGTGATCGCCACCCAGAACCCGCTCGATCTCTCCGGCACCTATCCACTCCCTGATTCGCAGCTCGATCGCTTCCTCTTGCGGTTGTCGCTCGGCCACCTCTCGTCGGAAGTCGAGTCGCAGCTGGTGATGAGCCGTCGCGCCGATCCACTCCTCGCGTTCAAGCCCATCGCCGACGCGGCCGATCTCGTCGCGCTGCAGACCGCGGCCGATGGCGTGCAGATCTCGAAGGACGTCGCCGATTACGCGGTGCGCCTCGCAGCCGGAACGCGCGAGCACCCGGAGATCGAGCGAGGCATCAGCACGCGCGCGGTGTTGTCGTTGATGTCGACGGCGCGCGCGCTGGCGTTGTGGGAAGGGCGCGACTTCGTGACGCCCGGTGACGTGAAGCAGATCGCCGGAGCGGCGCTCTCGCACCGCCTGCTGCTCAAGAGCTCGACCACCGGCAGCTACGCGCGTGACGAAGCGGCGCACTTGATCACCGAGCTGCTGCGAAAGGTGCCGGCGCCGCGGTGACGACGGCGCGGCCACCCTGGCGCGAGCGCTGGAGACGCTGGCTCCGCCCGCCGCGCACGCTGAAGACCACGCGCATCGGGCGCACGTATCTGGTCATCACCGTCGGCATCGGCCTCGCCGCGCTGAACACCGGCAACAACCTGCTGTACCTGGTGCTCGGCTTCCTGCTGTCGATCATCGTGCTGTCGGGCGTGTTGTCGGAGCGCGTGATCCGCGATCTGCGCGTGAAGCGCCTGCTGCCCGACGGCGCGTTCGCCAAAGAGCCCTTTGCCTTGCGGTACGAGGTGACACGCAAGGAAGGCCGCGCGTTCGCCGTGCGCATCTCGGAGGGAGGCAACACGCTCGACGGCTGGGCGTGGATTCCGACCATCGCGGCTGGCGAGTCGGTGATCGCGCGCGCCGACGTGACCGCGCCTCGCCGCGGGCCGCTGCGGCTCACCGAAGTGCAGATCTCGACGTTCTTCCCCTTTGGACTGTTCGAGAAGACGCGCAGCTTTGATCTCGAGGACCAGTTGTTGGTGTGGCCGCGGCGCGGGTTCAGCTGCGATCCACCGGCGGCGGACCACGGGCTGCAGAGCGGAGATCACGGGAATCAACGCCACCGCGACGGGTCGGGCGACGTGCAGGCCCTGCGTGAGCTCGGAGAGCTTGAAGACGCGCGGCGCGTGCATTGGCGCAAGAGCGCGACGGTCGGGAAGCTGCTCAAGGTCGAGAGAGAGAGAGAAGATCGGCACCAGTTCACGCTGAAGATCGCCGAGACCGAGCCGGGGGACGAGCTGGAGCTCAAGTGCGAGGAGACCGCGGCGATCACCAACCGGCTGCTCGCTGATGGGAATGACGTCGGTCTTGAAGCGGGCGGCCGTCGCATTCGACCGGGCGCGGGGCCGGGCCATGAGAAGCGAATTCTCTCGGCGCTGGCGATGCTCGGCTTCGGCGACAAGGAGCGCTCGCGATGACGGAGATCGCGGGTAACCCTCACCCCAACCCTCTCCCTCGCGGGAGAGGGGGAGCGTCAGCGATGAGAGTCCCCTCTCCCGCGAGGGAGAGGGTCGGGGTGAGGGTGGACCGCAGTCATTGCACGGCGCGACGGGCTCACGACACAGCCGGCGCAGTCACTGCCCCGGCTCGCGCGCTCATTACACGGCTCGCGGAGTCACAGTCCCGGCTCGCGGGCTCAGTACAGAGCTCGCGGAGTCACTGCCCCGGCTCGCGCTATCACTGCGCGCGTTCCGCAAGACGTGCCCGTCCTTGCGTCGTCGACTTCCCGTCGAGGCATCGCGATGAGACTTGAAGCGCGACGCTCACTCCGAGTCCGGATGCGCGATCTCCTGGCGGCGTCGGCCTTTCCCGCCGAGGCATCGCGATGAGACTTGAAGCGCGACGCTCACTCCGGGTCCGGATGCGCGATCTCGCCGCCGCGTCGGCCTTTCTCGCCGTCGCGCTCTCCGGCGCCCTGCCTCTCGCCGTCCCTGCCGTCTTCGCGGTCGCCTTCGTCGTCAGCCTCCTCGGCTTCCGCCCGTTCGCGAAGCAGCCGGTCCTGTCGGTGATCGTGCTCCTCGTGACCGCAGTCGCCCTCTTCGGCCTCGCGATTCGGGGCCAGCTCGATCTCGTGGTCGCCGCCGTGGGCTTCGCGTCACTCGTCACGGGCCAGCGGATGCTCTCCGAGCCGTCACCGGCGACAGATCAACAGGTGCTCCTCGCAGGTCTGCTCCTCATGGCGGGCGCGGCCGCGCTGTCCGGCGACATCTGGTACGCGCTCTGCCTGCTCTCGTTCGGAGTGTTCGCCTGTCTCTCCCTCGGGCTCACCATCGTCGAGGGCCCGGTCGAGCGTGACGAAGATCTCCCCGTCTCGCCCGTGCTGCGCCAGGTGAGCATCGGAGTCGCCTTCGCCCTCGCCGGCGGCATCGCATTCTTCATCCTCTTCCCGCGACTCTCGTGGAACGTGGCGTCGCGACGCGCGGGCCCCGGTCTCCTCGGCGGCACCACCGGCATGACCGACCGCGTTCGCCTCGGTGGCGGCGGCGACATCAAGACCAGCGCGCGCGTGGTGATGCGCGTGCAGATCGAGCCCGACCCGAAAAAGGATCGGCTCGAGAAATACTGGGTCGGCCGTCACTTCGATCTCTTCGACGGCAAGGAATGGCGCGGCACCGGCAAGAGCCGCGGTCCGCAGCCGCGCATCTTCCTCGGAGACACACGGCGCGGGCCGATCGTGCAGCGCATCGAACTGCTCCCGGCGTACGACAGCCGCACGCTGGTCGGTCTCGCCAACCCGCTCATCTACGGCCCCGCGAACGCGCTCAACAACGCCGGAGCCACCGCCATCTCCATCGAGCGCATCGGCGATGAAGAGGTGCGCTTCGTCGACGACGCCAACGCCTACAACTACACCGTCTTCAGCAAGGAAGACGCGCCGGTCTTCGGAGAGAAAGGCGCCGACCTCGAGCCGCTCAAAGCCCTGCCTCCCAACATCGACCCGCGCGTCGCCGCGCTCGCCGCGCAGGTGGTCGGCAACGCCACCGAGCCCGAGGAGATCGCCTCGCGCCTCGAGCGCTACCTGCGCAGCAACCTCTCGTACACGCTCGAGCTGCCGGGCGACGTCGACGATCCGCTCGCGGACTTCCTGTTCAACCGCAAGTCGGGGCACTGCGAGCACTTCGCGACGGCGCTCGCGATCATGCTCCGCACGCGTGGAGTTCCGTCCCGCGTCGTCGGCGGCTTCTTCGGCGGCGAGAAGATCGGCGCACGGTACGTGGTGCGAGCGGGTGATGCGCACGCATGGGTCGAGGCGTATTCGCCGACGAAGGGTTGGCTGATCTACGACGCCACTCCCGACGACGGGCGCGGGAGTCAGCCTCCGCAGCTCGTCGCTCGCCTCGTCGACGCCTACGAGCGCTTGCAGGAAATGTGGCGCGCGCGCGTCGTCGAGTACTCGATCATCGACCAGTGGAACTTCGTGCAGGGCCTCATCAGGCCGCCCGCTGGCGCGAGCCGTGGCTCGAATCGCGACGACGATCCCGACTTGCCGACGACGAAGACGCCCACGCGCGCGATCGTCTTCGCGCTGGTCGCCGGCGTTCTCGCGTGGGCACTCTTCGCGCGGCTGACGCGCAAACGAAACCGGCCCCACCCCGCGGCCGACTTCCTCGCCGCGCTCGAGAAGCGACTGACCGAAGCACGCATCACGTTCCGCCCCGATGAAGACATCGAACGGCTGCCCGCCCGCCTGGAGCGCGAGAAGCATCGTCTCGCCCTGCCGGTCGCCCGCGCGTCGCGTCGCTACCTCGAGGCGCGCTTCGGCGGAAAACCGCTTGGCGCAGACGAGCGCAAGGCGCTGCTCGCGGCGGTCACTCCGCCCGCTCCGCCGCCTCAACAAAGGTGAGCGAGTCGTGAAGGGAGCCAGCCACCCGAAGCTCAGTTGAGGCGATGCCGCGGCGACTCCATGGGCGCCGTCGCTTCATGCCGGTGGAGTCGACGCGGAGATCGCCTCAACGGAGCTTGGCAAGTAGGCTCGCTCGCCGTGCTGCTGCGCATTCTCGAGATGGTGCTGCCGGTACGGCGTGGTGAGCGTCAGCTGACCTTCACCCTCTTCCTCCACAGCCTCTTCGCGGTCGGAGCGTTCCTCACCGGCCGCACGGTGCGCGACGCGCTGTTCCTCGCCAACGGTGACCGCTCGCAGCTGGCGTGGATGTACGTGCTGTCGGCGATCTTCGTGACCGCCAGCGGCCTGCTCTACGCGCGCTTCGCCAATCGCATTCGCCGCGACCTGATGGCGCTCTTCTCGGCGTCGCTGTTCGGCGGACTGTTCATCTTGTTGTGGGTCGTCGAGCGCTTCAAACCGCCGGGCATCTACAGCGTCATCTACGTCTACGTCGAAGTGATGGGCGCGCTGATCCTCGTGCAGTTCTGGACGCTCGCGAACGAACTCTTCAACGCGCGCGAGGCGAAGCGGCTCTACGGCTTCATCGGCGCCGGAGGCACGTTCGCCAACATCCTCATCGGCCTGGTCGGCGCGTGGGTGGCCAAGCACTTCGGCACGGCGTCGCTCCTGCTCATGTGCGGCTCGCTGCTGTTCATCACCGGCGGAGCGAGCTTCGCCGGTGGTCGTCTCGGCCGTCAGCGCATGTTCGCGCGCGCCGCTTCGGGCAAGCCCAGCGTCGCCAAGCGCAGCGGCGGAGCGAGCCGCGTGCTCAACGACTCCCACCTGCGCACGGTCGCCATCCTCTCGGCGGTGACGTTCTTCACCACCACGCTCATCGACTTCCAGTTCAAGGTGGTGGCCGCCGACAAGATGAAGGGCGACGAGCTGGCCGCGTACTTCGGCTACTTCAGCGCGGTGGTCGGAGCGCTGGCGCTCGTGCTGCAGCTGTTCGGCACCAGCCGTCTGCTGAACCGCGCGGGCGTCATCGGCTCGCTCGCCGTTCTCCCGGTGTCGCTGGCGCTCGGTGACGCTGCGCTGCTGATCTTCCCGACGTTGTGGGCCGCGTCGATGGCGAAGGGCTCCGACACGCTGTTCCGCTACTCGGTGAACGACGCGACCACGCAGATCCTCTACCTGCCGGTGCCGGCGCAGGTGCGCGTGTCGGCGAAGGCGTTCATTGACGGCGTGGTGAAGCCGGTGGCCATCGGTCTGGCCGGCCTCTCGCTCGCGGGCTACCGCCTGTGGGGCAAGGGCGATCCGTACCGGCTGGCGTGGTTCTCGCTGATCCTCGCCATCACCTGGGTGGCGGTCGTGCTCAGCATGCGCAGCAAGTACATCAAGTCGCTGCAGGACAACTTGAAGCAGCGACGACTCGATCTGGAGTCAGCGCGCCATCAGGTCGTCGACGGCAACACCAACCGCGTGCTCGAGGGAGCGCTCGCCAGCGACGACGAACAGGAAGTGTTGAACGCGCTCGCGTTGCTGCCGCACCTCGAGAAGCTCGAGCTCGATCAGCGCGTCGAACTGCTCCTCGATCACAAGTCCTCGGCCGTGCGCGTGAAGGCGCTGGAGTACTACGCGCACCGCCAGACGATGCGCTTCGCCAACTCGGTGTTCCGCCGCTTCGAAGACCCGGAGCCCGCGGTGCGTGCGGCCGCGATCGACGCGTTCTGCGCGATGGGCCGCGACAAAGCGGTGCGCAGCGTGCGCCCCTTCCTTGCCGACGCTGACCCGCGCATTCGCAGCGCGGCGGTGACCGGCATGATCCGCTTCGGAGGGCTCGACGGCGTGCTCGTCGCCGCCGAAGCGCTCAAGGCGCTGATCGACAACCCCGACCCGGTGATGCGCCAACACGCCGCGCGCGTGCTCGGAGCGATCGGCGTTCGCAATTTCTACCAACCGGTGTTGCACCTGATGAACGACTCCGATCTGCGTGTGCGGCGCGAGGCGGTGATCGCGGCGGGCGTGCTGAAGAGCCCGGAGTTCGTCATTCCGCTCATCTATCGGACGCAGGCGCGCGAGACGCTCCGCGAGGCGACGCAATCGCTCACCATGTACGGCGCGTCGATTCTCGCCACGCTCGCCAAGGTGCTCAGCAACCAGCTCGAAGACGCCAACATCCGCCGGGCGATCGCGCGCGTGCTCGGCAAGCTGGGCTCGAGCGAAGCGGTGGAGATCATCGCGCAGCACCTCGACGAGGCCGACGAAGAGCTGCGCGGCGTGATGTACCGATCGCTCGCGCGTGCCGTGAAGGGCAAGCGGTTGCTGCTCAAGGACGTGAGCCCCGTGAAGCGCGCGCTGACGCGTGAGCTCGAGCGGGCGTGGCGCGCGCTGCATCAGCTCGAGGTGCTGCAGCTCGACGTGGTGCCGGGCCCCAACACCCCGCGCGATGGCGCCCCTGCTGCTCGTGCCCTGCTCGCCTCGGCGCTGATGGAAAAGGTGAAGCAGGTCGAGAGCCGCGTGTTCCTGTTGCTCGCGGTGCTCTACCCCGACGCCGACATGGAGCAGATCTCGGCCGGCATTCAAGACGCCACCGCCGCCGACGCGTCACGCCGCCGCGGCAACGCGGTCGAGCTGCTCGACAACTTGCTGGAGCGCGATCTGAAGGCGCGCTTCCTCCCGCTGGTCGAAGAGATTCCGCGCAGCGAGCGCTTGAAGCAGGTGGTGGAGCAATACCCGCCCAACAACCAGCCTCCCGAGGCCGTGCTGCTCGCGCTGACGCACGACGAAGCGGCGTGGGTGCGGGCGTGCGCGACGTGGTGCATCTGCGAGTCGACCGATCGCGCCGAGGTTCGCAACGAGGTGCTCACCCGCACCGTCGCCGACGCGCACCCGGTGGTTCGCGAGATCGCCTTGGTCTCGGTGGGCCGCAAGTCTCCCGAGCTCGCCGGCCCGATCATCGCGGCGCGTTTGAAGGACGAAGCCCCGCTCGTTCGCCGTACGGCAGCGCTGATGAGCTCCCGCCCCGGCTGATCACAATGGACTTGGCGCGGCTTTCACCGGACTATCCCTGACGCTTGCTCTCCACGGTCGAGAAGGTCCTCTTCCTCAAGTCGATCGATCTGTTCTCACAGATCCCGGGTGAAGACCTCGCCGCGATCGCGTTGATCTCGACCGAGGAACGCCGCGACAACACCGACGAGATCTTCGCCGAGGGTGAAGCGGGCGATGCGCTCTACCTGGTGATCGACGGCAAGGTGCGCGTGCACAAGGCCGACCGCGTGATCGCCGAGTTGGGCGAGCGCGAGTGCTTCGGTGAGATGGGCGTGCTCGACGCTGCTCCGCGCTCGGCGACCGTCACCGCGCTGGAAGACACCAACCTGCTCAAGATCACCCGGGAAGACTTCCAGGAGATCATGACCGAGAAGCCCGAGATCGCGCAGGGCGTGGTCAAGGTGCTCACCCGCCGGTTGCGGGATGCGATCCGTTAGCGGTCGCGGTGAACGGGCGTAGACTCTCGCCCGATGCCGAATCGAGCCCCCGCCTCGTCCCCATCAGGTGCGGTCGCCCCTCCTCCGAACGCAGCCGCGGCCGCGCGAGACGTCGATCCGATGGCGGACCCGGCGGTCCGCAAGCAGGTCGAGGCCGCGCGCCAGGTCGCGTACCACCTGCTCAAGGGCGTGAAGACCATCGCCATGTACCGCCACAACGAGTCGAAGTACGGCGAGTACCTCACCAAGGCGTGGCAGGCGGTCGAGCAATACACCGAGACCTACGGCCCGCTGATGCTGCGCATCGAGCTGACCAACTTCAGCATCTTCAAGCAGGACGTCTTCACCGAGGACAACCCGATCCCCTACAAGTTCTTCAAGGACGGGATCCGCCAGATCATCTTCCGCCCGGGCTTCTCGCTCGACGAGATGACGCAGTTCGTGATGATCGCGCTGTCCGACCCTGATCGCGGAGCCGACGATCTGAACGCCCAGCTGTGGCGCGCTCAGATGCCGAACTTCGAATACATCATGGTCGAAGGTTTCAAAATCGAGGAGATGAGCGAGGAGGAGGTGCAGGTCGAGGTCGACAAGATCGTCGACTACCTCCAGCGCCGGCTCCGCACCAACAGCGAGGACTACATCCGCTTCGCGCGTCTGTCCGAGAGCGATCTCGAGATGAAGATGGACGACATCGATCAGATGCGCGGTGTCGTGATTCAGGGAGTGACGGCCACTCCCGACCTGAAGGCACGGCTGCAGCGCGACGTGCACGAAGAAGAGAACCAGCGCCTCTTTCCCAAGCTCATCTCGGCCGTTTTCCAGGTCGTCGAGAACGGCGTCACCGACGCCAACCTGCTGGGCGACATGTTCAGCCAGCTGCTGGACGCGATGCTGCTGCAGGAAGACTTCGCGATCATCAACCAGGTGGTGCTCAAGCTCCGCGCGATGGAACAGCGCGCCGGCGCCGAGTCGACCATCGGTGAGCTGCTGCGCGGCTTCGTGGCCAAGATGGGCGAAGAGCAGCGCCTCAACCGCGTCGGCGAAATTCTCAAGTACGCCAAGATCAAGAACCCGCCCGAGGTCGTGAAGTACTTGTCGAACGTGAACGCCGAGGCGATCCCCTCGCTGCTCACCACGCTCGAGGTGATCGAGCTGCCCGAGAACCGGCTGTTGCTGTGCGACGTGATGGTGGTGCTGGCGCGCAACACTCCCGACGAGTTCGTCGAGAAGCTCCGCACGTCGGACAAACCGCAGGTGCAGCGCGACATGGTCTACGTGCTCGACCGCGCCAACCACCCCGACAAGCTGAAGTTCTTCGCCAACGCGCTGAAGTCGAAGAACCTGGCCCTGAAGCTCGAGGTGATGGGCATCATCGCCCGCGGCCGCACGGGCGAAGCGCGCAAGCTGATCGCCACCCTGCTCGACGACCCGACGTTGCAGGTGCGCCTGCAGGCGGCGCGCGTGTTGCCGGAATTCGATCGCGAGAAGGCGTACCTCGATCTGCTGCGCATCGTGAAGGACAAGACCTTCGAAGACAAAACGCCGCAGGAAAAAGAAGGCCTGTACGTCGCGCTCGGCTCGACCGGTGTCGCGGGCGCGGTGAACTACTTCGCCACCGTGCTGCAGCAGAAGGCAGGTCTCTTCAACAAGCAGAAGCTGATCGCCGACAAGCAGCTCGCGCTCGCGGGTCTCGCCGGCGCGTGCACCATTCAGACGGCCAAGCTGATTCAGGAGATCGCGGAAGACACCGCGCAGCCGGCCGAAGTCACCCAGTCCGCGAGGATGTACCTCGCGCGCGTGCGCAAGCAGCTGTTCGGCACCGCAGAACAGAAGGAGCACTGATCGATGGCGGAGATTGCCGTCACCAAGGTCGCCGACGCCGACGAGGCCTCACCAGACGTCTTCGCGCGAGAGCACAACGAGAAGCTGCAGACCGCGGGTCGTCAGCTGATCTCGGCGCTCTACATGCTGCTGCGCTCGGTGAAGATGTACGACCCCGAGAACCACGTCTTCGAGAAGCCGCTGCTGCAGCTTCAGGAGACGATGAACCAGGTCATTCAGAAGGACGGCAAGCTCGAGCTGATGGGCGTGAAGCAGTCGTTCTACCTGAACGGCATGCTGGTGAAGGTCGACATGGCCGCGCTCGAGAACGTGCGCACCCTGCTCGAGGAAATGCGCAGCAAGGACGTCGGCGGCATCACCATGATGCGCTCCGTCAGCGTCCCCGAGCTGAAGAACTTCATCTGGATCTTCAGCAAGGAGCAGCCCGACAACGCCGACGAAGACGGCATCAACGGCAAGAAGCTCGTCTCGATGAAGTTGGCGAAGTGGTCGAAGCTGAAGGACAAGCTCGAGAACGAGAAGGACGAGAGCGAAGCCAAGCTCGACCGCAAGAAGTACGCGCTGACCTGCTACGGCCGCGCGGTGCTCTTCGTGCGCGAGTACTTCAAGTCACTGCGCAAGGAGAAGCCGATCGCCACCTCGAAGGTGCTGCGCGTGCTGCAGGACCTCGTCGACATCTCGATGGATCACCGCACGCACTTCCTCGGCCTGACCACCACGCGGTCCGATGGCGAGTACCTGGCGTACCACTCGGTGAACACCTCGCTGATGACCATCGTGTACGGGCACGAGCTGGGGCTCACCAAGCCGCAGCTGCGCGATCTCTCGTACATCGCGCTGTTTCACGACGCGGGCATGGGCACCGTGCCCGACGAGCTGCTCAACAAGCGCGGCAGCCTGAGCGTCGACGAGCGCCAGACGATCAACCGCGCGCCGCTCATCTCGATCCGCAACATCTTGCAGGAGCGGCAGATCAACCGCGCCACCCTGCTCCGGCTGGTGACGACCTTCGAGCACAAGTCGGAATACGGCACCGCGGTGCGCGACGGTCAGGGCAACATCCAGATGATCATTCCGAAGGCCAACCTCGGCCTGTACGCGAAGCTGATCTCCATCGCCGCGACCTACGACGCCCTCACCAGCAAGCGGCCTTTCCGCGACGCGTACGGCCCGGAGGTCGCGCTGATGCTGATGTGGACCGAGATGCGGAACAAGTTCGACCCCGATCTCCTCAAGGTCTTCATGCGCGTGATGGCGATTCAGCCCATCAAGGTGCTCACCAAGCGCCAGCAGTCGGTGTCTATCGGCATGCTTTGATCGCGCGAACGAAGTCGGCCGGGAGCGGCGCGGTGAAGCTCATCGCCTTGCCGCTCACCGGGTGATCGAAAGCCAACTTCCACGCGTGGAGCGCCTGGCGATCGATCACCTTCAGCGCCTGCACCCGCTTGCCACCGTAGATCGCGTCGCCCAGCAGCGGAAAACCGGCTTCCGCGAAGTGCATGCGGATCTGGTGGGTGCGGCCGGTCTCGAGATCGATCTCCACCCGCGCGGCTCTCGCGAACTGCTCGGCGACCGTGAAGTGGGTGACCGCCGGCTTGCCGGTCTTCGTCTTGCCCGTGAAGCGCAGCCGCTGCGTGGGGTGACGCGCGTGGAGCGTGTTGAATGTGCCGCTGGGTGGCGGTTTGCCGAGCACCAGCGCGACGTAGGTCTTCTTCACTTCGCGTGACTTGAAGCTCGCCTGCAGCGCGCGCAGCGCCTCGTCGTGCTTGGCGATCACCAGCAGGCCCGAGGTGTCCTTGTCGAGGCGATGCACGATGCCGGGCCGCAGCTCTCCGCCGACGCCCTTCAGGTCCTTCACGTGGTGGAGCAGCGCGTTCACCACCGTCCCGCTCGCGTGGCCTGCTCCGGGGTGCACCACCATGCCCGCCGCCTTGTCGAGCACGAGCACGTGTTTGTCCTCGTGCACGATGCGCAGCGGGAGATCTTCGGCCTGCGGTTCGGCGGCGACCGGCTCGGGGAGCTCGATGGTGATGGTCTCGCTGCCGGCGATGCGCTGCGAGGCCTTCACCGCGCTGCCGTCGACGCGAACGTGCTGTGACGCAATGAGCGCCTGAACGCGCGCGCGGCTGAGCGCGGGGTGCTTGCGGGCGATGAATTGATCGACGCGGGCGCCGCGATCTTCAGGCAGCGCCGTCAGCGTCAGGGCACTGCGAGTCACCAGATCTTCGACTTCACGTGACCCTTGGGCTTGATGATCACGTCGACGATGGCGCGGTCGAAGTAGTTGGTGCGCGTGAAGATTTCCTTGCTCACGCGGCTCTTGAAGAGCTCACGACCTTCTTCGATCTCGTCCTTCAACGTCTCGAAGAGGTTGTCCTGCTCGATGCCGCGGATGATCTTCTGCTCGTTGTAGAGCGAGATGTCCGAAGCAATCGCACGCGCCAACCGCATCGCCTTGGTCTTTTCTTCCTCGGTCATCGGTCCTGATTTCGTAGTGCCGCGGGGGTGTGGGGTCAACCTTTCGACCGGTGTGCTTCGACGAACGACAGGTAGCTCTTGGACACGCGCAGCCCGTCCAGACCGAGTTCGCGCGCCAGATTCATGAGAATGCCACGCAAGTAGACCGCCGCGGGCAACGCGTCGTAGCGATCAGCCTCGACGTTCTCGAGGTGCTTGGCGCCGATGCGTGTGCGTTCGGCGAGCTGAGAGAGCGACAGGCCCCGCGCCATGCGCACCTGACGCAGCAGGCCTCCATTGAACTCGGCCTCGCTCGGCACTTCGTAGGGCTTGGGGCGTGCTTCGACCTTGAACTCCCGAGCGGGCGTGGCGCGCGCGGGAACGATGGCGAGCTCGACGTCGTCGGCAAGGCGCGGCACTTCGGGCTCCGGAGGCGGCGGCGCAGGAGCGGCGGGCGGCGCGACGGTCACCGGCACCGGCGTGATCGCCGTGGTCGGCGGAGCGGGCGTCATCGACGGAGCGGTGAACGGCTCCGGCGAGGTGCTCGACATGTTCGCCGTCGGGTCAGGGACGGTCGGAGTCTCGACGACGGGCGCAGGTTCCGGTGCCGGCTCGACCGCAGCGGGCGGCGGCGGATCTGCTTCGCGCTTCGTCTCGACGACGTCGCGCACGCCCCAGTTCGAGGCCGCGCCCGTGGCCATGCCGAGGTCGAGCTGGAAGGTCGCAGTGCTCGAAGGTTTCGCCGTTTCACGCTCGGGAGCAGGCGGTGCGACGGCGTCCGCCTCCGGCGCGGCGGACGGCTCGACGCTCTGCGGAACAGACTCAGCCGACGGAGCAACGACTGGACTCGGCGGAGCAGCCGGCGCAGGCGCAGCCACGACGGGCGCAGGCGCAGCCACGACGGGCGCAGGCGCAACCACGACGGGCGCAGGCGTAGCCACGACGGGCGCCGGCGCAACGGGCGCGGGCGCAGGTGCAACGACCACGGGCGCGGGGGCGGCAGCGACAGCAGGCGGTGCCGTTTGGACGATCCGCGGCGGCACGTTCACGACGCGAGGCGCGGAGATCGGCCAGCTGTACGAGCTGCCCTGCTGCGCGACCTGGGGCGCAGCGACGGGCGCGTGGGTCGCGTAGGTGAACGAGCCCCACCCAGTCGCAGCGACGGCACCCGAGCTCACGACGGCGGGCGCAGCAGGTTTCGCAGGCGCGGCAGGCTTCGGCGGATTCCGCGGCGGGAGACCGAGCTTCACGTCGTAGGCGTCACGACGATCTTCATCGGTCAGCACCTCGACCGCTTCCTTCAACCGCGCGCGCAACGCGGTCGCCCGCGTCGGGTCGATCAACCCGTAGAGCACGACCTGATCATCGGAATAGAGCTGGCTCAACCGCTCGTAAGCGCTCTTCACCTCGGTGAGCGACGCGCCCACCGAGATCTCGAGCACCTCGTAGTGCGTCTGAGCCTGAAACGACTTCACCGTTCCAATGCAATCAGGTTTTCCGCGACACGCAACACGCCACTCGCGGCGCCACTCTCGGGAAATGCATCGAGCAGCGATTTACGGGAACGCACGGCCTGCCACACGGCATCGTCGTGCTGCACGGTGCCGAGGAAGCCGAGCTCGAGACCAAAGAACTTCTTCCACGCCGAAGCGACCGTGGTGCCGACGTCGAAGTCGGAGCGCATGCGGGCCTGATTGACGACCACCCACGGGTGGAAACCGGCGAGCGCCTGCTCGAGCCGCCCTGCCTTCTCGAGATCGCGCGTGCGCAGGTCGGCCACCACGTCCCACGGCGTGCGCTGCGGCGAACCGTCGCGCGGCGCGAGCGCGTTGCCGACCAACTGCGCGAAGTCGTCGTTCGGCGCGATGGCCTGCAGCCGGCGGAAGAAGGCAGCCTTGATGAAGCGGTACGCGTTCTCGATCGACGTTGGCTCCGGCAGCATCACCACCACGCCGGTGTCGGCCACGAGGAAGAAGTCGAGCACGTTGAACGTAGTGCCAGCGCCGAGATCGAGCAGCACATAGTCGACGTCGAGCAGCCGCAGGTTGCGAATGAGCTTGGTCTTCTGCGAGTGGCGCGGGTTGGCCGCGTCGAGGCCGTCCATCGCGCCGGAGACCAGGGAGAGCCGCTCGTGCGGCGTCGGGCACAGCACGCTCTCGAGCTTCTCGACCTTGCGATCGATGAAGTCGGACAACGTCACCTTCGGCTGGCCGACGCCGAGGCAGGTGTGGAGGTTCGCTCCGCCGAGGTCGAGGTCGACCAGCACCACGCGCGCGCCGCGCTTGGCGAGCGCGATGCCGAGGTTCGCCGAGAGGAGCGACTTGCCGATGCCGCCCTTCCCTCCACCGATCGCGACCACGCGGCGGGCACGCGCCTTCTTCGGCGGCGCCACCTGCCGCGGCGTTCGATGCAGCTCGATGATCTCGGCTTCAGACGACGACATCGTTCACTCTTCCTCCAGCTCCACGTTCCAATACGACGCATCGGTGAGGTTGAGGAAGGGCAACCATGCGCGGTGTGCACCTTTCACCGGTGAGCCTCTGAGGAGCGGCGTCCACTTTGGCCTGATTGGCTCGCGAAGCAATTTCAAGCCCGCCTGAGCCGGGGTGCGACCGCCCTTCTGCAGGTTGCACTCGATGCACGAACACACGACGTTTTCCCAGCAGGTGCGGCCACCCTGCGTGCGCGGAATGACGTGGTCGAGGTTGAGATCGGCGCGGCGGCGCTTCTTGCCGCAGTACTGGCAGGTGTCTTCGTCGCGCGCGTAGATGTTGAGGCGCGAGAACCTCACGCGCAGGCGCGGCAGCTTTTCGAAGACGGTCAGCACCAGCACGCGCGGAATGCGAATGCGTTTGCTGATGGTGGCGATCGATTCTTCTTCTTCGACCGCCGCCGACAGCTCGGCCCAGTCGGAGAAATCGTAGAGCCGGTACTGCTCGTCGATCGCCCGCGCCACGCCCTGGTACAGCAGCGAGAACGCGCGCTTCACGTTGGTCACGTGGACCGGTTGGTAGTGGCGATTCAGAACCAGGACAGCGGTGTTCACCATCTGACGTTCCTCACGGTTCAGGAGTTGGTGACGGCGACCCTCGCGGCTTGCGCCAGCGCCGTCAGCTCGGTGTCGGCCACGCACCGAACGTCCAACCACACTTCGTCATCAGCGACCCGCGCGACCACTGGCGGTTCGCCTGCTCTCAGCTTCTCATGAATGTCACCCGCCGCCCCCGAGAGGACCACTGCCCACGAGGGGGGTTCGGCCAGCGGCATCGACCCGCCCCCCACTCGTGCGCGAGACTCCGTCACCCGGTGCTTCACACCTGCCTGGGTGAGTGTTGCCGACAGCCTTTTCGCTCTGGTTTCGAGCTCGCCGATCGTCGCCGCCAGCGCTGCGCGAACTGGAATTTCAGCCTCGCGCCCATCGCGATACAGCTCGAGCGTCGCTTCGAGCGCGGCGACGGTGAGCTTGTCGACACGCAAGGCGCGGTTGAGCGGGTGCTTCTTCAGCACGTCGAGCAGCGACTTCTTGCCGACGATGATCCCCGCCTGCGGGCCACCGAGCAGCTTGTCGCCGCTGAAGCTCACCAGGTCGGCACCCTGCGCGATCACCGAGGCCACGGTCGCTTCACCCGCGAGGCCCTCGCCATGGAGCGGCGTGAGCAGCCCGCTGCCGAGATCGACGTAGGTGGCGACTCCGCGTGATCGGCCGAGCTGCGCGAGCTCTCGCGTGCCCGCTTCTTCCTGGAACCCCACGATCGCGAAGTTCGAGCGGTGCACCTTCACCAGCATCGACGTGCGCTCGGTGATCGCTTCGGCGTAGTCCTCGAGGCGGGTGCGGTTGGTGGTGCCGATCTCGATCATCGTCGCGCCCGACTGGCGCATCACATCGGGAATGCGGAAGTGGCCGCCGATCTCGACCGCTTCTCCGCGCGAGACGATCACCTCGCGGCCGTGGCCGAGCGCGCTCGCGGTCAACAGCACCGCCGCGGCGCAGTTGTTCACCACCATCGCGTCTTCGGCACCCGTGAGGTGACGCAGCAGCTCGACGACCGGCTGGTAGCGGCTGCCCCGCTCGCCTTCGTCGAGATCGAATTCGAGGTTCGAATAGCCGCCAGCGACGTGCGCGATGCGCTCGAGCGCGGCGCGAGCGAGCGGTGCACGCCCCAGGTTGGTGTGGAGCACCACGCCGGTGGCGTTGATCACGTTCTTCAGCTTCGGCCCCGAGAGCCGCGCGAGCGTGAGCGCGATCTCCCGTTCGTCGAAGCGCGCGTCTTCACCGGCGAGAATGCGAGCGCGCACGTCAGCCACCGTCTGCCGCACGGCGATCAACGCGAGCGATCGAGAATGGGAATCGACGAGAGACGCGACGGCCGGCCGAGCGAGCAGCTCGTCGATCGAAGGGAGCGCACGAAGACGCTCCATGCGTGTCGCGTCGTCCAAGACGTACAGGATTGTAGCGCTGGCTTGGGGGTACATCGAGAAAACCCCCGGCCGCGGGTGGGCGGAACGCACATCCCACCCACGGCCTTCGGAGGAACTTGCGCCTCGAGGTCATTGCCGTCGCAGCGATCGTCCGGGATCGATCCGGGGCGCCGAGGCCCTGTGTTGCGTGGGCCAGCGCCGAGCGCACCGCCCTCTTCAGGCGGGTACCACTCTGCTCCGATTCTCACCTTCAGACCGCCTCATCGGCTGTCACCTCTTGAACACCAGGCCCCCGCGTCTCCTTCCCAACGGGGGCCGGCGTTTCAGTCTTCGTCGAGGCTGCCATGCCAGTACGTCATGTCGCGCAGCCAGGTCGCCCAACCGGACGGCATGCCCTTGTGGAAGGCGAAGGTCAGACGCACCGACTCCGGCAACTTCGTCGGCTTCACCGGAGTCGACAGCAGCTTCATCTTCGCCTGCGCAGGGGTACGGCCACCCTTGAACTGGTTGCACGGCACGCACGCGATGACGATGTTCTCCCAGTGCGTGCCACCCCCGTGCGAGCGGGGCACGACGTGGTCGTAGGTCGCCTCAGGGCGCGGAACCTTCTTGCCGCAGTACTGGCACTGACCGTGGTCACGCGCGTACACGTTCTCGCGCGAGAAACGGACGACCGGCTTGCGGCGCTTCAGCATGCGCAGGAAGCGAACGACCGAGGGCATCTTCACCTCGAACGTCACCGAGCGAATGGTCTTGTCATCGTACTCCTCGATGACCTCGACCTTGCCCAGGAACAGGAGGGTGATCGCGCGCTGCCACGGGATGCGGGCAACGGGGTGGTACGTCGCATTCAGAACGAGAGTTTCCATCGCGGTTCCTCCTTTCGGTCACACCATTGGACTGCTTGGCGGGGGACCAGACGGAGGACGCCGGAATTTCCTGAATTGTTCTGTGCAGGTGCTTCGAGCTCAGCCTTTTCGCGGCGTCACGACCGGCAGAACCGGCAGGGGCGCGACGGTCTTGGCGAGCTCTCCGGGCGCGTAGAGCAATTTGTACGTGTTGTAGCTGCGCAGCACGCGCTTCACGTACTGCCGGGTCTCCTGCAGCGGCACGAGCTCGACCCACGCGGCGAGATCGGCGTCGCCGTTCTCTTTTCTCCAGCGTGCGACGGCGCCCTCACCCGCGTTGTAGCTCGCGAGGGCGAACGGCTTGATGCCCTTCATGCGGATCAGCAGATCGCTCAGGTATCGGGCTCCGAGTTGGATGTTGAGCTCGGGCTCGAGCAGCTGGGCCTGACGCGGCTGCTTGATCTTGAGCTGCATCGCGACGCCTGAAGCAGTGGCCGGCATGAGCTGGCAGAGACCGAGCGCGCCGGCCCAGCTGAGCGCCTTGGGGTCGAGCGCGCTCTCTTCGCGCATCAGCGCCTGCAGCAGATCAGGGTCGAGCTCGTCGGCCGACTTGCAGTGCGTCACCACGATGTCGCGGAACACGTTGGGGTACGCGATCTCCCAGATCGCGCGGCGCTCGGCGGTGATGGGCCCGGAGAGATCACGACGCAGCCAGATGCGCGCGAGGCCGTGCGCGGCGCGCTCTTCGCCAGCCTGCGAGAGCACCAGCACCATCAAGCGCAGCGAGTCCTGCGGGAGCACGGTGCGATCGATGGCGAGGATCTCCATCGGCACCAGCTCGCCGAAGCCCAGCCGGAGCAGCTCGACCGCGCTCGCGAATTGAGGATCAGTCGCGAGCGGCCCGAGGTGAATCGGGAACGGGTCGCGCACGGTGGTGGCAGGCATCAGCGCCGCGTTGAGCGCAGCGCCCTTTGCTTCGTCGAGCTCGGCGACACGCTCGCGGGAGATGAGGCCGTAATACGTCGCGGGGTGCTCCGAGGCGACCTGCGAGTAGAGTGCGATCGCGTCTTCTTTCTTTTCGAGCTGCTCGTAGAGCCGCGCCTTCCAGTAGCCCGCGCGCTCGAGCTCGTGGGTGTCGTCGGCCTTCGCCCAGCGGCCTTCGATCTCCGACAAGAACTCCATCGCCTCGTCGAGGCGGCCTTCGGTGCGCGCGATCCAGAACAGCTTGAACAGCGCGTCGGCGGCGAAGTCACCGGTCGGGTAGCGATCGACGACGTCGAGCAGCCGCTCCACCGCGAGATCGCGCTCGCCGCGGCGCCAGTGCAGATCGGCGGCGAAGAAGAGCGAATCATCGGCCAGCGGGTGCTCGGGCCAGCTGGTGGCGATGCCCTCGTAGGTGATGGTGGCGAGGTACGGCGACGAGATGGTCTGGCTGAAGCCGAGCGTGAAGAGCGCCTTGGCGCGCAGCTCCGCGTCCTTGCACTTCTTGAGCGGAGCGAGCGTCTGCACCGCCTTCGCGTGCTGACGCAGCTTGCGGTAGCCCTTGCCGAGCGCGAACTGCGCCTTGCACGTCGTCGCGTCGGGGAGCGCCTTCAACGTCGGCACGATCGGCTCGACGATGGCGATGCCTTCCTTGTTGCGATGCGCGTCGATCAGCGCCTCGGCGCGAACGATCAACACGTCGGTCGAGAGCGCGGTGAGATCGCCCAGGCGCGGCTCGGCCTTGATGGCTTCCTTGCTGAGCGGGTGGCGCGACCACAGCTTCTCGAGCGACGCGGTCTCGACCTTCGAATCGCCTTTCGCCGCCGCGATGTCGGCGAGCGCGACGAGGGCTTCGGCTCCGACGTCACGGCCCCAGGGAGGCGCGGGGCGCTCGACGTATTCGGCGATCGTTTCCTGCGCCTTCTTCCACTCGTGCTTCCAGCGGTAGGCGCGCGCGAGGCCGATCTTCGCGTCGGGCGTCAGGCGCGAGCTGGTGCGCACTTGCGAGAAGACGCGAATCGCCGAGGGCCAGTCGCGCAGCTGCTCGTACGACCACCCGGCGTGAATCAAGCAGCGGTCTTTGAGCGGTCCGTATGACTCGGCGAGCGCTTCGAATTCCTTCGACGAGAAGGCCCAATCGCCCGAGCGCATCGCGGCGAGCGCGCGCAGAAAACGAACGGGCGCGGTGTCTTTCTGACCATCGAGCGCGGCGACCGCTTTGCTGAACGAGCCTGCATCGAAGAGCGCCTTCGCCTCGGCGAGCTTTCCTTCGGCGAAATACGGAGCGAGATCAGCGCGCTCGAACGTCGGTCCGCGATCGACCTTCGGTGCTTCGGGCGGCGGCGCGGGGAACGCGGGGTTGATCAGCCGAACGAACGCGGGATCTGACTCGCCCTCGGCTTCCGCGGGGAAATCGGTCTCCTGCCCGAACGCCGGAAGGGTCGTCGCGACGACTGCGAAGAGGAAAACGAGGCCCGACTCACAGCGCACGGCCGCATGTTACACGGGTAGACTTGGGGTCAACTTTCAGGCCCCTCCCCGTTCATGGACATCAGGACGCAAAGCAGCCTGCTGGCGGCCATCGTTGGCCTGGCGCTCGGTGTGGCGATGTTGCTGCGCACCCAGCGCCCGCGGGTGCTGACCCTGTACGGAATCTTCGCGATCTCGGTGGGTGGCTTTCACCTCACGCGCTTTCTCGAAGGGTTGTTTCCGTTCGTCGAAGGCGGCTCGATGGCGGGCCGCGTCATGCTCGGGCTGACGATCTGCGCGGGCTCGGTGCTGCCCGTCACCACCCTCTCCTTCTTCCTCGAGTTCCTGAACTTCTCTCCTCGCGCGGCGCGGCTGGCGCGGCGGGTTTCGTTCTTCTCGGTGTTGATGGGGCTCGCGGTCGGAGCGACGCCGCTGGGCGAATTGCTGTGGGCGCGCGTGATGGTCGCGGTGTGGGTGCTGCTCGCGCTCTCGTTCTCGGTGTCGCTGATTCTCGCGCGCATGCGCACCAGCGAGTCACGCATCGATCGACTGCGGCTGCTGTATCTCGCCGTCGGCGCGGCTGCGACGGTGCTCTTCAGCGGCCTCGATTTCCTCGGGCGCTTCGAGATCGCGTTCCCGTCGATGGGGCCGATCGTCTCGACGCTGTACTTGTTCTTTCTCTCGCAGACGCTGCTGCGCCTGCGGTTGATGGACCTCCACGAGCTGCTCGGGAAGATCGCGTCGCAGGCGGTGCTCGCGGCGATCCTCGCGGTGGTGTTCGTGGTGCTGACCGCGTGGGTCGAGGGCAACGCGTCGCTGTATCTGTTCAACACGCTGGTCGCGGCGTTCGTGATGCTGATCCTCCTCGAGCCGTTGAGCGAGTGGGTCGAGGAGAAGGTGGTGGCGGTCTTCTTCCGCCAGCGCTTCGCGTTTCTCGAGTCGGCGCGGCAGCTGCTGCGGCGCACGGCGAACGTGATCGACGCTCCGGAGCTGGCCGCGTCGTTGCTCGACGGCCTCAACGAAACGCGGCGCGTGACGCACGCGTCGATCTATTTGCTGGCCGAAGATCGACCTGGTTTCCGTTTGCTCGACTCGCGCGGTCCGGTGCCGGCGTTGTTCATCGATCAAGGTACCGCACGCGCGCTGGTGAGCCGCACCGAGCGAGCGCAGCTGATCGAAACCGTCGAGCGCCGCGTGACGGAATTGCGCAGCCAGCCGCTGGAAGCCCGCAAGTCGCGCGAAGAGCTGCGCCGGCTCGCCGACGTGAAGACCGCGATGTCGCAGATGAAGGCCGGCATCACGGTGCCGTTGATGGGCAACGATCGCGTGCTGGGGTTCTTGAACCTGTGGGACGAGCGCGTGCCTGAAGCGTTCGCCTCGGACGAGATCGCGCTGATCCTCGAGCTCGCCGATCGCGTCGCCACCGTGATCGAGAACAGCAAGCTGTACGACAAGATGCGCGAGCGCGACCGCCTCGCCGCGCTCGGTGAGATGGCCGCCGGTCTGGCGCACGAGATCCGCAACCCGCTCGGAGCGATCAAGGGCGCGGCACAGTTCCTCGACCCCAAGCACCTGCCGCGTGAAGAAGGTGAGTTCGTCGAGGTGATCGTCGAGGAAGTGAATCGCTTGAACGGCGTGGTGAGCGCGTTCCTCGATTACTCGCGGCCGATGAAGCAGAACTTCGGGCCCACCGACCTCGGAGAGGTCGTCTCGCGCACCCTGAAGCTGATCGTCACCGACGTGCCGGCGAACGTGATCATCAAGGAAGAGCTCGCCACCGAGTTGCCGCGCGTCGACGCCGACGCAGAACAGCTCAAGCAGGTGCTCATCAACCTCGTGCAGAACGCGGTGCAGGCGCTCGGTGAACGTCAGGGAGAGATCACCATTCGCACCAGCCGCCCCGATCGCTTCGGTGACTTCCGATCACCCGATCTGATCGAGCTGCAGGTGTCCGACAACGGCCCCGGCATTCCGGCCGATCAGCAGCTCAACATCTTCGTTCCGTTCTTCACGACCAAGCAGAAGGGCACGGGCCTGGGGCTCGCGATCTGTCAGCGCATCGTGAAGAACCACGGCGGCACGATCGCGGTGCAGAGCAAGACGGGCGAAGGCTCGACGTTCACGATTCGACTGCCGGCGTTGCCTGAAGAACAGCCCGCTGCCGAGACGCCGCAGATCGAAGGTGGAACGCCGATGCCTGCGCTGCCTCCACCGCCGGCCGTCGTGCAGAAGGAAGTGAAGCTGTCTCGGCGCGAGAAGAAGAAGCAGAAGGCCAGCTAGAGCGTCAGCAGCCGACGCCGCAGCGTGAGCTCGAGCGGCTGGCCGTTGCGCGAAAACTGGATCGCCACCGGAGTGCCCGCCGGCCCCCGGATTCGATTGACGACGTCGTTCAGGCTTTTGCCTGCGACCGGCATTCCATCGACCACGAGGATCTGATCGCCCACCTGCACGCCCGCGCGCTCGGCGGGGCTGCCTTCGCTGACCACGCTGACGATCACGTTGCCGGTGCGCCCGTCGAGCGTCATGCCCACGCCTTCGAATTGCTGCGGCTCGGCGCCGGTGCGTTGATTGGGCTTCGCCGGCTCGAGCGCGAAGGACCACGGCGGTCCATTCTTCGCCGGCGTCCAGATGCTGTTGAAGCCGTCGCGATCGCACCGGAGCATCACGCTGCTCGGCACTGGCGGAAGCTGGAACTCACCACGCGCGTCGGACAGCACCGTGACGCGAAACGCACGGCCGAAGTCTCCGTTGATCGCCTCGATGCGCGCGCCCTGGAGCGGCAGCCCGGTGCTCTTGTCGGTCACCTTGCCGAAGATGCTGAGCGAGGCTTCGAGGGTGAGCGTGGTCTGCGCTCCCGCGGCGGTGACGTCGATGGCCACCGTCGCGCTGCGCCCTCGGCCGTTCACTTCCAGCGTCAGCTCCCAGCGGCCGAGCGGCAGATCGAGGCGCGTGACGCCGTCGGGCGCGAGCACCAACTGCCGTCGCGTGGTGCCCGTCTCGAGCGAGCGCGCCGACAACACGCCGTCGGTCACCGGGCCGCCCTTGTCGTCGCGCAGGTGAACGATCACCTCCGACTTCTTGAGCACCAGCACCACTTCGTCGCCCGCGCGCGCACGCGCCGTCGCGGCGCCAGCAGGACCTTCGGCGTCGAGCGAAACGATTCTCGCTCGGCAAACCTTCGAAGCGGAACTTGCCCTCGGCGTCGGTGACGGTTTGCGCAGAAGGCCCGGACCAGGTGCCCGAACGCCAGCGAACGATGGTGCCCGCCGAGGCAGGCTCGACGCGACCGACGAGCGCTTTGCCCGCCTGCACGTTCACCTGCCAGGCGCGCCCGGTGCCGTCGTGCTCGAACGGCCCCGCAGTGGTCGTGAGCGCCGCCGCGCGGATCTGAAGCACGTATTTTCCGAGCGCGAGTGACTCGAAGCGGAACTTCCCTTCGGTGGTGGTGGTAGCGACACCCGAGAGTTCTTCGGTCTGCGCGTCGATCGCCGTGATCTGCGCGGCCGGCAGCGGGGCTCCGTCGAGGAGCACGACCCCTTCGGCTGCCGAGACCTCCGCGGCGTCGAGCACGATGCCGGTCTTCTTCTCGCCCACCGCGACGCGAATGAACGGGCCACGAACGCGCGTTCCTCTCGCAGTCACGGCGGTGAGCTGCATCGCGCCCGCGCCGCACTCGAGGGAGAAGTTGCCTTCCTTGTCGGTGAAGACCAGCAGCGAACGCTCGCCGCGTCGGCCGCCTTCGGCGATCTCCGTCCACACCGTGGCAGCGACGGCGGGCGAGCCGCTTTCGGTGACCTTCCCTTCGAGTCGCGACGACGGAGTGAGGACGATCTCCAGCTTCCCTCCGGCTTGCGCGAGCTCGAGCGAGACCCACTCGGTTCGCGTGAGGAACCCGGGCGCCGAAACATCGAGCCAGATCTGCGACTTCGAGCCGGTGACGGTGAAGCGACCTTCGTCGTCGGTCACTCCTGCGCGCGACGGAGTGATCACCGTGGCCTTCGCGATCGGCCGCTGCGTCATGAGATCGATCACGCGGCCTTCGATGTTCACCGCGGGCGCGAGGTTGAGCACCAGCTCTTCGAGCTTGGTGCCGGGGACGACCTGGAGCGGGCCGAGCACTTCGGACGCCGCTTCGGCGTTGCTCGCAGACAGGTAGAGCTGCCCCGAGGGCACGTCTTCGAAGAGGAACCGCCCGTCGTCCATGCTCAGCGTGACGAGCGGAGCGGCCGCCCGAAGCGTGACGCGCGCCTTCGCGACCGGCTTGCCGTCACGCAACACCGTACCGGCGATGCGAGCACCGTTGAGGCCGAGCGGTTTAACGGGAGGCGGGAGCTCGTCAGAGCCCTGCGCGCGCGGAGCAGCGTCGAGCTGCGCGGAGTCGTCGTCCGAGAGCCCCCACACGAGCGCGAGCCCGAGCGCGACGATCGCCGCTGCGATGATCCACCGACGCACGAAGCGACCTTACACAGTGAGCGCGCCGAACCCACCGGCCAGACGCTCAGGGCTTGCGCGGGTCCTTGCTGCCGGGGTCGGTGGCTTCGTCTTCGAGGAGCACGATCTCCTCGGCGTGCTCGCCAGAATCGTCGGCCTCGACGTCGAGCTCGTAGACCTCGGGAGCAGGCTCGGCGAGCGGCGGCACGATCGGCGCCGAGCTCGGAGAGCTGACGGGGCGAATCGGCGGCGGAGCTGAAGGCAGCGCGGGCGGCTTGATCGGCGCACGCGGCGGCGGCGCACTGGGGCGGGCCTTCACGGCCTTCTCGAGGGCTTCGAGCTGGTTCGCCAGACGCTCGCGCTCCTGATCGAGCAACTCGAACTCGGCCTTCGCCTCGTTGAGATCTTCCGCCGACTGCGCGGCCTGATGCTGCAAGTCGCCGTACTTCACGCGCAGCGCAAGGAGCATCTCCTCTGCATTGCGCTGGCCGGTCTGCGCGCCTTCGACCTCGTTGCGCGCGTTGACGCGGGCGATCTCGAGCTCAGCTTCGAGCTCGGGGACGCGACGGCGCAGACGCGTGACCTCTTCGTCGCTCAACGGCGCGGTGCGGCTCGCGTCGGCCAGCTGCGCCTCGAGGAGCGTGTTCTGCCCGCGCAGCTCCGCCATCTGCTCCTGCTCGGCGAGGCGCGCTTCGCGCAGTCGAGCCGCTTCGGCTTCGGCGATCGACGCACGATCGGTGAGTTCCTTGAGGTGCGCCTCGAGCTCGCCGCGCGTGGTGCGGCTGTCGAGCTGTGCGCCCTCGAGTTCGGCCGCCTTGGCGCGCGCCTGTTCGATGCCGATCTCGAAGTCCATCACCTGGCGCTTCAGCTCGCGCTCGGAGTTCTGGATCAACGCGAGATTGTTCTGGGTTCCGGACAGCTGCGTCTCGAGCGAGGGAACGCGTTCACGCAAGCGCAACAGCTCGGGCTGCGTGTTGCGAAGCTCGGTGAGTTCCTTCTCCATCGGCGGGAGGCGCTGCTGCATGCGCTCCAGCTCGGCTTCGAGCTGTGTGCGAGCCTCGCTGGCCGCGCGCGACTCGCCACCCACCTGCGCAAGCGACGCACGCAGCGTGCTCTGTTCCTGCCGCAAGGTCGCCAGCTCGGACTGCAGCGCGTTGGCGTTCTCGAGGTGCGTCTGCGCCTCGGCGGCAGCGCGCTCGTGATTTCCGACCGCCTCGCGGAGCTTCGCCTCGAGCCCTTCGTGCGTCTCGCGAGCGGTCTGCGCGGCGGCATCGGAGGCCGCGGTGCGCTCGTTGAGCGTGGTCTCGAGCTGTGCGCGCTGGCGCTCCGACTCGGTGGCCTTCGCTTCCTGCGCCGCGATCTCGCGTTTGAGTTCCTCTTCGCGTTCGGCGAGCGCCTTCTGCGCCTCGGCGCGGTGCGTGTCGAGCGACTGCTGATACGCGACGCCCTGCGCATCGAGCGCCTTCTGCTGCTCGTCACGGATTCCCTGCGCGCGGGTCTCGAACTCGGCGTGCTTCTCGTCGATCGACTTGCGCGCTTCGACGCGGGTCGCCTCGACCTCGGCACGCGCCAGTTCGCGATCGGAGCGGGCGGTGGAGATCTCGGAGCTGATCGCCTGCAGCTTCGACTCGAGCTCAGTGATCGTGTTGGCGTTCTTCTCGAGGATCTCGCGCTCGATGGCGCGGGCGCTGGTGGTCTCCTCGAGCTCGAGCTTCATGTGCTCGGCCTCGCTCATCGCGGTGGCGAGCGACTGGCTGAGCAGCGTCTTCTCTTCTTCGAGCTTCAGCAGCCGCGCGGTGCTGGTGCCGAGGCCCTCTTCGCGCTCGCGCAGCAACTGCTCGAGGCGATCGACCTGCGCCTTGCGTTCATCGCGCGCAGACTCGGCGGCCGTAGCGCGCGCCCGGGCTTCGACGAGCTCACCGTCGAGAACTCCGACGCGCTTCTCGAAGTCGGCGGATTTCGTCTCGAATTCGCCAGCCTTCGCTTCGAATTCCGCGGAGCGTTCTTTCGCGCTGCGCAGCTCGTCGTCGCGTGCGCTGAGCTGCGCGCGCACGTCGTTCAGCTCGGTGCGCGAGGTGTCGAGGTCGGTCGCGAGTTCGTTGAGCCGGCGCTCACGTTCGAGCGTTCCACCCTCGGCGCGCTCGACCTGGGCCGAGAGACCGTTGACGCGGTCGCTGAGTTCTTCACCGCGCTTCTCTGCTGCGGCGAGGCTCGCCTCGACTTCGGCGATCTTCGTGCGCGCGCGATCGAGCTCGGCGCCCTTCCCTGCGTCAGACGAACGGAGCGCGACGACGTCGTTGCGAGCCGAGTCGAGCTTGCCTTCGAGGTCGACACGCAGGTTCTCGTGCTTTTCCTCAGCGTCACGCAGATCGCCGAGCAACCCGCGGATCTGCTTCTCGAGTTCTTCGGCGCGATCGGTGACGAGGCGGGCGTCGCCGGTGAGCGTGTTGAAGCGCGCTTCGAGTTCAGCCCGCGCGCTTTCGGTGGCGTCTCCACGTTCGCGAGCGCCCTCGAGTTCCTTCTCGAGCGACGACACCTGGCGCTGTCGCTCGTCCTGCAAGGCAGTGAGTTCTTCGCGCGCACGGGTGAGCTGCTGCTCGACCTCGCCGAGCGTCTTGCGCGTGTTCTCGAGCGAGTCTTCAGCCTCGCCGCGGAAGCTGCGTTCCTGCTCGAGTTCCTTCTCGCGATCTTCGAGGGCCGAGCGGAGCGCCTTTTCCTGCGAAGTCGCGTTCTGCGTGGCGCGCTCGAGTTCCTGACGTGCCGCCGCCAGCGCACCTTCGGACTCGGACAGCTGATGTGCGAGCTGATCAGCGCGGGTCGAGAGTTCGCCGAGCTGAGAGCCCTGCTCGCCGCGCACCTTCTCGACGTCAGACAGCGCGCCGCGAAGATCATCGCGCTCGACGATCAGCGCATCGCGATCGTCCGACAGCTCCTTCACGCGCGCTTCGAGCTCGCGAACACGTGCTTCGGTGTTCTGCAGCGCCGCCGAGCGCTCGGTGATCTGCTGCCGTGCAGCGACGAGGTCGGCTTCGGTGGCCGCCAGCTGCTCACGCGCTTCCGAGAGTTCCTGCGAGCGAGCCGCGAGCTCACCGGTGAGCTTCGAATCGAGCTCGCGCAGCCGCTCTTTCTCGGCGTCGAGCGACGCGGTGAGGCGATCGGCGTTCTCGCGGCTGACACGCAGCAACTGCTCGAGCTCTTCGGCCCGGGCGCGCATGGCGTCGAGCTGCAGCGTGAGCTTCTGCGACGTCGCCTGCTGCGTCTCGAGCTGGCCTTCGACCTCGATGATGCGCGCGCTGAGCTTCTGCAGCTCAGCCGTGCTGTCGCTGAACTTGAGCTCGTGCTCGCCGGCAGCCTGCTTCCAGCGTTCCTCGGCTTCGCGGCGCGCGGCGACCTCGGCTTCGAGCCGCTCCACCGTCGCCTTGAGACCCGCGACTTCGGTCTCAGCGCCCGCCTTCTCGGTCGAGCGCAGCGTGAGATCTTCGGTGAGCTGCGTGACGCGCGCACGCTGCCGCTCCAGGTCGGCTTCGAGCGTTCCGCGGGTCTGCTTCTCGACCTCGAGCGAGCGCGCCGCGGAGATGCGATCGGCTTCCTTCTTGTCGATCGCGTCGCGCGCTTCGGCGAGCTGCTTGCGCACGTCGGCGAAACCCGCCTCGAGTCCCTCGATCGCCTTCAGCGCCTCGGTGCGCGCCTCGGCGAGCCGGAGTTCACGGCCTCGCGCCTCGGCCAATTCACGCTCGTGGCTGCCCGCTTCCGAGCGCATGCGCTCGATGCCGATGCGCGTGCGTTCGTGCTCGACGCGCTCGGCGGCGGCGACGTCCTGCACCTTGCGCAGCTCTTCGTAGGCCTTCGCGAGGCGAATGCGGCTGTCTTCGAGCTGGGTGGCGAGTTCTTCACGGCGCGCGCGCTCGAGACGAACCGATTCCTGCGCCGCGAGCGCGTTGATCGCCGCGTCCTTCTGCTGGCGCGCGATGGCTTCCAGCTCACCGCGGGCGGCCGTGACGCGACCTTCGGCGTCGATGGCGCGCTCGCGAGAGACCTGCAGCTCCGCTTCCATCTGGCGGATGCGGTTGGCGAGATCTTCGCGATCGCGCACCACCTCCGGCCGCTCGCGAATCGACTCCAGCTGCGCGGTGAGGCGGCTGACGGCGTCCTTCGACGACTCGAGCTGCTGTTTCGTCTCGCGAAGATCGGCCTCGCGCACCTGCAGATCGGCGGTCTTCTTCTCGAGGACTTCCTTCAGTCGCTCGGTGCGATCACGCCAGTCACGCGCGCGATTGGCGGCGTCTTCGAGCTTGCCGCCGGTGAAGGCGAGCGGTTCCGGAGGCAGCTGCACCCACGTGGGATCGAAGCTGCGCACCTCTTCGTGGCCGGCCAGCACCACGTAGTAGGCGGCTTCACTCGAGCCGGCGAGCGAACCGTCGACCTGCAGGCCTTCTCCGCGCTCGAATGCCAGCTGGTACCCGAGCACCGGAGACTGCGTCGCGACGTCGACCGACTTGAAATGCGCGTGCAGCACATCGAGCAGCTGCCCGTAGGTCGGCGGCGCGTCGGCGTCTTCGGGGTCGACCACCATCGCGAGGGCGAGGCCCGCGGGGTTGCGCAGGCCGCCCATCAGGTAGCCGTTCTTTGCGACCAGGCGCGCCACGTCCTTCATCAACTCAGGCGCGCGGACGTACGGAGCAAGGTCCGCAACGATCACCAGATCGAAGCTGCCCGACTCGAAGTCGTCGAACACCGTCGGGCGGAAGCGAAGGTTGGGGCCGGCGAGGCGAGCCTGAGCTTCCTGCACCGCAGCGAGATCGCTGTCTGCCGCGACCACAACGCGAGCGCCGCGCGTCGAGAGAAACCGCGCCGACTGGCCGAGCGTCGAAGCGACCGCGCCGATCTCCAGCACGCGACGGCGCGCCACCAGACTCTCGGCAAAGATGTACCGGGGCAGCAGCTCGCTTTGACCGAGTCGCTTGAAGGTCGAGGACACTCGAATCGACTCTAGCCCCGCCCGGAAACCCGCCAAGTTCTGCACCCGTCCGCGGGCATTGAACCGCCGGTCGAACAGGCAATGGGGGTGGGCGGGCGGCGTACTACGGTGCATCCATGGACGAATCTCCCGGGTTCGGAACGCGGTTGCTGCGCGCTGTGCGCAACCTCTTCATCGTCGCGCTAATCCTCGGGTCGGCGGGCATCGCCGTGTACGCCCTGAGCGTCACGAATTCGCGGACCTACAGCCTCGAAGTGCGCAACGGCTCGTTGGTGGTGATGAAGGGCAAGATGATGCCGACCGGTGCCGATGCCTGGCTGCCCGGGGAGCCCGCCCTCGCTGACGCCTACGCCCCGCTCGATCTCGAAGGCAACGTCGCGCTGACCGTGGTGGGCAAGAAGTTCGAAGATCGCGACGAACTCGATCGCGCCCTCTTCCAGGTGATCGAGATGCTGGCTCGCCCGCGGCTCGCTTCCGACACGCCCAAAGATCTGGAGCACGGCCTGGCGCTCGTGCGTCGCGGAGAGAAGCTGCACGGCCTCACCGACGACCAGCGCGCGGCGTTGAAGAAGATGCAGAGCGACGTCGCGTACTTCCTCGCCCGCGTTCGCCTCGACGACGCGCGCCGTCAGCTCGAAGAAGCGCTGGTGCAGCTCAAGCTCGCCGCCGAATCGGAGAGCAAGAATCGGCAGCAGGCGTCGCTGATGCTCCTCGCCGTCGAGCCGCAGGTGAAGCTGCTGTCGACCACGCTGCGTGCCACCACGATGACGAACGACGCGGCGGGTGGGCTCGCCAAGGCGCTCGAGCCGCAGCTGCAGCAGATGTTCAACATGCTGGGTGCGAAGACGGCGCAGCCCGATGTGTCGGGGTTCGGGAGCATGGGTCTTCGCGGCAACAACACGCCCGAGCAGTCGCTCAGCCTCACGCTCGACAAAGACGGGAAGATCTTCCTCGACGGTGAAGCCTTCGCGACCGACGCGCTCACCGTGCGCCTGAAGGAAGTGGCGGCGAAGAGCCCGACGCGCGTGGTGATCAACGCCGACCAGACTGCGCCCTACTCGCAGGTCACCGCGTTGATGGATCTCGTGAAGGGCGCCGGCATCGAGAAGGTCGCGATCGGCATGGCGCCGAAGCCGGCTCCTTAGTCTTCGTGCATGAAGCCGAGGTGGGCCTCGAACGCCGAGAACTGCGCGAGGCCCGGGAAGTTCTGCTGCTCCACCCCGCCCTTCGCGTCGATCCACGCCGCGCGCTGACCGTCGACGAACACCCGCGCGGTGGCGTCGACCGTGCCTGAGCGCAGCGGGTTTCCGCGAGGGCCGCGAATCGACCAGTCGAGCTTCAATGGCACCTCGACTTCTCCGCTCACGTCGCGAGGGAGCGTCTGGCCACGCAACACCAACAGGGCACTGAACCGGCACTCGAGGCCGTCGTTGCACGGCAGGGTGAGTTCGAACTGCACGCGCTCGGAACCGCCGAAGGCACGCATCGGGTCGATCCACGCGCGCGCCGTCACCTGACGCCGGCCGCCTTCGACCGCGTCGACGTAGAAGATCACCGGCATCTTCGTCTCGCGATCTTCGGGGAGCGCGGTCGCTTCGCGCTCGACCTTCAGCTCCTGAAGTCTCGGGCCCGTCTCGTTCTTCAGCGTTCGGCGCGCGGCGACCAGCACGCCTTCTTCGAACTGCGCGCGTGACGCGGCATCGAAGAGCGTGGGCTCGGTGAAGAACTTCCACAGCTGCGCCTTCCCCTGACGACCGGGGCTCGCGTCGATCCACTGCGGAGGCTCCGCTTCACCGAAGTAGATCGAGCTGCCTCCGTGATCGAACGCGAACGGCGCGCGCTTCATGGTGGTGAGCGCTTCGTCGCACGCGAGCGTCGTGAGCAGCGTGTAGTGATGGCCGTAGCCCTCCTGCGGGCGAATCGAAATCTCCTCGATCACCACCGATCGGTACGCGCCGAGGTATTCGATCGAAACACCGCCGGCCCGGGCTTCGTGATGCTCGACCAGATCGCGCTTCACGGCCGCAGCGAGTGACGCGACCTCTGCGGGGACTGCCTTCGTCTTCGGTTCCGTGGTGATGAGCCCGAAGCTGTCGCCGCGAAATTCGACGGCCGCTCCGGGCTCGACGGGCACTTCGTAGACCGCCGTCACCAGCTCGAGGTGATGGAAGAAGGCGATGAAGTGGTGCCGATACGGGCCGACCTTCACCACCCGGTAGTAGTTGTGGAACGGCCGCAGCTGGCCGTACTCGGCATGCGGCGGGGGTCGAGGTGGAGGCGGCGGTCTCGGCGCCACGGGCACGACGGGCGCGGGAGCACTCACGACGCGAGGCGTCGCACAGCCGATCAGCACCACGCTGAGAACCACGAGAGCCCGCACGCGCGTTGGTCGTACGAGCCGCGATTCGTGGGTCAGTCAGTGCGCATCACGCCGACGAACGGCAGGTTGCGGTACTTCTCGGCGTAGTCGAGGCCGTAACCGACGACGAAGCGGTCTTCGATCACGAAGCCTTTGTAGTCGATGCCGACCTTCACCTTGGCGCGCGAGGGCTTCTCGAGGAGCGTGCACACCTTCACCGACGCCGGGTGCCGCGCGTTCAGGTTCTCGACCAGGAACTTCATGGTGAGGCCCGTGTCGATGATGTCTTCGATGACCAACAGGTGGCGGTTCGCCATCGGCTTGGTGAGGTCGTGCGTGATGCGCACTTCACCGGTGGTCTCCGTGCCGCCCTGGTAGCTCGAGACGCCCATCACCTCGATGGTGACCGGCAGATCGACGTGGCGCGCGAGGTCGGTGAGGAACGGGAGCGAGCCCTTCATGATCCCGACCAGCGTCAGATCTTTTCCCTGGTAGTCGCGGGTGATCTGCTCGCCGAGCTCCTTCACGCGCGCCTGGATCTTCTCGGCGTCCAACATCACTTCGACATACGTGTCGTAGAAAGCCATTGGCGAACCTCGTCAGACGTACGCGTTGTTCATCACTTCGCCCATGCCGCCGCCGCCGGGCACGATGTACTGGCGATCGTCGAGGCCGCGCTCCTTCTCCCACAGCTCTCCGGGAGCGGTGGTGAGCACTTCCGGCGGAGACAGGCCGCGATCGAGGCGCAGCGCGAAGAGCACCGCGTCAGGGTGATCGGTGGTGAGCCGCTTCACGAACTCCGGCGTGACGATGAGGTTCACGCACACGATCTTGCGGATCTTCCCGGGGACCTTCTTCTTGTACATCGAGATCGCGGTGCTCAACGAAGAGCCGGTCGCTCCCATCGGGTCGGGGAACAACACGATCGCGTTGTCGACGTCGCCGCCGATCTTCGAGCCACCGATGTTGCTGCCCACCACGTGCTCCGCCGCGTCGAGCTCGCGGCTCATGATGATGTGGTCCTGCCGCACGAGCCGCGGGTTCAAGATGGTGTTGAGCAGATCGTAGGTGACCTGGCTGGGCAGCGTGCCCGCGCGCGCGATGTTCACGCTGATGGCGCGCACCTCAGGGTCGAGGATCTCGCCCTGGTAGATGCCGCGCGGCGTGTACTGAATCATGCGCGAGGGGATCGTCACCTGCCGGCGCGGGAACTCAGCGTTCACCACCATCGTCACCAGATCGGCGTACAGCGTGCGAACCAGGGTGTTCACCTGCGGCTGCTGAGTGTCCTTCGCGCACAGCGTCGCCAGCAGCGACAGCAGGTACGGGTTGCCGACGAGGTGCACGTTCGGGCCGTAGAAGTGCTTCAGCTCCGACAGCGAATACGGGACGTTTTCGTAGAGCGAGTCGCGCATGGAAATTTACCGGACGAAGAGTTCGAGGTTCTGCGGCGGAGTCGCTTCGACCGGCGTCGGCACGTGGCACTTGCGGCAGCGGGCCTCGTACGCGCCGGCCGCTCCGACCACCACGCGCTCCGAAGAATCGGACAAGCGCTGCGTGCGGTTCGCGGGGTTGCCGCACACCACGCAGATCGAGTGTTCCTTGGTGATGTATTCGGCGATCGCGAGCAGCTGCGGCATCGGCTCGAACGGCTTGCCCTGGTAGTCCTGATCGAGGCCGGCGCAGATCACGCGCAGCCCCTTGGAAGCGAGCGAGTCGATCACCGGCAACACTTCCATGCCGAGGAACTGCACCTCGTCGATGCCGACCACTTCGGTGTCGGGCTTCAAGTTGGTGAGGATGTCTTCGGCGCGCACGATCGGCGTGGCGATGATCTCTGATCTGCGAGTGGCTCACCACGGCGAGCTCGTCGTAGCGATTGTCGATCTTCGGCTTGAAGACCTGCACGCGCTGCTTGCCGTAGAGCGCCCGCTTCAGGCGGCGAATCAGCTCCTCGGTCTTGCCGGAGAACATCGAGCCGCAGATGACCTCGACCCAGCCGATGTCTTTGGGGAACTGGTGCATGTCACATGTCCAGATCGAGCAGGCGCGCCAGCGTGCGCGCGTCGGCATCGGGGAATTGGTACTGGCCCATCTCGTCGAGCGCGACCCAGCGGTGATCGTTCACGCGCGAATGACTCGGCTCCTGCCCTTCGCGCGACAGGCGACAGAAGAAGACGTGAAAGTCGACGCTGTAGGTCTCGTAGTCGTGGTGCGTCGCCATCGCGAGATCACCGACCTCGACGTCGAGCTGCAGCCGCTCCGCGAGCTCGCGCTTCAGGGCCAGCGTGTCGCCTTCGCCTTCGTTCACGCGCCCGCCCGGGAATTCCCACAGCAGCGGGAGTGACGCGGTCTTCGAGCGTTGCGTGATCAGGTAACGCCCGGGCTCTCGCTCGAGCATCGCTCCCACGACGCGAATCTGGCGACGGTTCATTCGCCGGTTGCGCGTAGCACATGCTTTCCTGCGCGCCGTGAAAATCGGGGACTTGATCAAGGCGTGGCAGAAGCAGCCGTCCGAGGCGCTGCGCGCGCTGATTCTCGCGCTCGACGACCGTGAGCCACTCGCGGCATTGCAAGACCTGGAGTCGCTCAAGACGGCCGAAGTCACCGAGCGGCTGAACGCGTTTCGCACCAAGGCGAAGGACCCTCGCGTCACGCGGACCATCGAGCAGCTCGTCACCAACGTGAAGTGGAGCTCCGACGGCGCGAAGCCGATGTGGCGCGCGGTGTTCGAGCTCGCCGGGAAGACCGCCGACCCGCGGCTGCGCGCGCTGAAGCCCGAGTTCAAGGTGCGCCCCGCGATGCAGGACTGGCTGAGCAAGCAATACGCGTCGGCCGTTGAAGAACTGCCCGAAGGCTTCAAGCCCGCGGCCGACGAAGCGAAGTGGGTGAAGGAGCTCGCCGCGCTGCCGCAGATCAAGAAGCCTGCTGGGGCGCGTGACGAAGCCGCGCTCTTCGCCAACGTCTACGCCGACCCGTCGAACGATGCGCCGCGACTCGTGCTCGCCGATTTCCTCACCGAGCGCGGAGATCCCCGCGGTGAATTCATCACGCTCCAGTGCACCGCGCCCGGGACCGATGTGAAGCGCGAGAAGGCGCTGCTCAAGGAACACGAGAAGAAGTGGCTCGGCGCGATCGCTCCGGTGCTCGCCAAGGACGTCGAATGGAAACGCGGCTTCCCCGTGAAGGGCCGCGCGTTGTTCAAGGCGCAGCGCGACGCCGACAAGTTCGGCAACGCTCCGGAGTGGGCGACCTTCGAAGAACTGGAGTGGTCGGAGCCCGGCGCCGCATCAGCCAACCAGCGGCGCTACACCCTGCACGTCTCGAGCGCGTTCCGGCTGCTGCGACACGCCGACAACCCGTTCTTCGCCAGTCTGCTCGAGGGTGACGCGGTGTGGCCCCACCTCGAGACGTTGCGTGTGTCGCTGACCTCGGCGAGCGACGTCGCGCAATTCGTCGCGGCGGCAGCGAAGCGATTCCCGAAGCTGCACACGATCGACTTCCGCTGGGCGCCGACGCCCGGCTGGTTCGGCGGAGTGAAGGCGCTGGCCAACGTGAAGACGGTGAAGCTCGGCGCGCTCCGCGACGTGCAGCAGTGGATTCGCGAGCTCGAGCCGTTGCCGATCGACACGTTGATCTTCGACGACACGTTCAAGTTCACGCGCAACGCGTCAGGGCAACTCGCGGTGCTCACCGTGAACCACAAGGGCTCGCGGCACGTGCTCGGTCTGCCTTCTGCCCTGCCCGAAGGCGTCGCGGAGTCGATCACCTTCGAAGGCGAGCCGATGCCCGACCAGGCACGTCAGCAGCTGCTCGCAAAGGCCGGCGCCGTGGTGCGGGAGGTGCGCGACGACACGAAGCTCGGCGTGCTCAACAACGTCACGCACTTCACGTGGCTCGACGAACGGCATCTCGCGATTCCGCAGAACGGAAGGCTCCTGGTCGTCGAGGCCGATTCGCAAAAGGTGATTCGATCGTTCCCGTGCGAGCGCAGCATCACCATCGCCGCGCTCGACGGCGGTCAGAGCGTGCTGCTGGGTTCCAACACCCACCTGCTGTCCATCGACGCGCAGAACGGCGCCGGGCGCTTCGATCTCGAGCACAAGTACACAGGCGGCACGCTGCTGCAGTTCTCCGCCGACGGCACGCGAGTGAGCCGCGGCAAGGTCGGCGTGTTCGATCTGAAGAAGCAGGTCGCGCTCGAGGCGCCCAAAGGTTCTGACGACGACACGCGCACCGCCGACGACCGCTTCTGGTTCCGCTGGGGCGGCGGCAACGACAAGCCGTTCCAGGTGCGGTGGCCCGGAGTTCGCCTCGGCGTTCCGCTCGCGGAAGCGCGGGGTTTCTCAGGCCACTTCGTGGTGATCGACGACACGTTGATCGCCCGGCACAACAAGGGGCTCGTGAAGTGGGACACGCGCACCGGCCAGCAGCTCACGGTCCTGAAGTGCGGCGACGGCAAGATCGGTCCGGGCGTGATCGCGACTCCGAAGCTCGACTTCGCGTTCTGCGACGACGTCGATAATTCGGTGCTCGTGGTGACCTTGCCCGAATTGAAGGAAGTGGCGCGCGTGAAGTTCTCCGCGCTGCCCCGTGCGGTGGCGATCTCACCGAGCGGCGCGCGCCTCGCGGGAATCGTGGGCGGCAAGCTCGAACTCTTGAACGTTCAGCGGTTGTGACAGAGATTCTTCGGCCCGTCGCAGCGATCGGCGCCGGTGCAGGCTCCGTCGAACGCGGTGCATTCGGAGTCGGTACTGCAGCGCTTGGTGCAGATGTTCTGCTGGTAGGCGCCTTCGCAGACCGCCCCAATCTGGCTGTCGCGCGAGGTCACCTGGTAACGCTTGAGGCACTCCATGCCCGGCGCACAGTCGGAGTTCTGCGAACACGTCTTGAAGAACTTCGAGCTCGGGCCGCGGCGACAGATGTCGGAGTTGTTGAACGCGCAGCACACCTCGTCGAGCGTCGGACAGCGCCCGTTCTTGCAGCCTGGAGCAGCGAGCGCTTCACCTCTGCCGCTGGCGCACCCGCAGCAGGTGGGCGCGCAGTCGTCGAAGTTGGTGCAGCTGCCTCCAGGTGGCACCGTGCCCTTGAAGTACGACGCCCTGGCTGAACACACGTCGCCGCTGCCCTCGGTGCTGACCTGATCGAGGGTCGGGCCCGGGCACATTCCGACGTAGGCGTTGGAGCACCCCGTCACCAACAACAGGCCCACGATGCACGTCGCGCGAAGGATCATGTCTGCCCGTACAGCACCGCGTGTGCCACGGCGTGCTCCGAGGTGAGCGCCAGTCGTGTTGAGCAAGCCATGCCCAAACCGCGGTGGCAGGTGAGCAACGTTTGCTCGATCGGCGTTCAGGACGGCCGGTAGAGACCGCGCGCGCGAACGAGCTCGAGCACCTTCTTCGGCACCAATTCGCCGGGCGATTTTCCCGCGTCGAACAAGCGCCGAATCTCCGACGAAGACACCTCAGCCATCGGAGGCCCGAGCGCGTCGGCAGCCGGGTAACCCGCGCGGTGCAGCACCGTCACCTGCACCAGCTGCTGAATGCGGTCCCACGCCTTCCACTTCGGCAGATCCGCGAGAATGTCGGAACCGATGATCCACCGGAACTTCGTGCCCGGGTGTTTCGGCAACAACCACTCGAGCAGCTCGATGGTGCGCCCTTCTCCGCCGACCTCGGCCTCGGCCTGACACACCGTGAGCCACGAGCCGACTTCGCTCGCCATCGCCTCGCACATCGCGACGCGATCGACGAACGGAGCGAGCGGCTTGCCGAAGGGGTGATTGAACGCGGGCACCAGCCACACCTCGTCGCAGCCCAGCGTCGCGCGCACGTAGAGCGCCGCCATGAGGTGGCCGACGTGCGGCGGGTTGAAGCTGCCTCCGAGCAGAGCGATCTCGCGCGTCACGTCACTTCACCGAGATCTTCGTCTTGCCGCCGCCGAGCTGAATCGGCTGTTTGCTGATCACTTCTTTGCCGTCGAGCGTGAAGGCCGAGAACGTCACCTGCTTGCTCTCGTTCTGCTCGATCAACCCGACGGTCGCCTTGGCGCCCTTCAACTTGCCGGGCGTGATGAAGGTGCGCGGGCCGATGGTGACCACCTTGGGGTCGGCTTCCTTGCCGTGCACCAGCACAACGGCGTTCAGCATGTCTTCCTTGTCGAGATCGTTCTTGTCGTGCACGAGGCAGCACAGCGAGTCGCCGAGCATCTCGAGCACTTTTCGCGGCACCGCGGTGTCCTGGTAGGCCAGCGAGCCCTTCTCCGGCGCGCGGAGGATCTTGTCCTTCATGCGCGTGAGCTCTTCGATCTCGCGCATTTCTTCGTGGGCCGTGCCGAACGCCGCCGGCCGCTCGATCTGATCGAGGCCGATCAGGTAGCGCTTCACGTCTTCGAGGAAGTTCTCACTCGAGTAGTCCGACTTGGCCTTCACCTCTTCGCGCTTCCACTTCACCCACTCGTCGAGGTCGCTGAACTTGCCGCCCGCAAACAGGAACCGGCGCGCACCTTTCGACGCGAGCAACTTCAACGCCGCGTCGAAGGTCGTCAGGTCACCGTCGCTGTCGGAGAAGACCCCGATGGAGAGCATCGTTACGGGTACAGAGCATAGCGCCCGCGCACCGGCTCGAAAGCCTTCGCCTCGGCCTCGAAGTCTTCGAGCAGCGCGTCGAGCGACTTGCCCTGCTCCATGCGCTCCCGCACCTGCGCGGTTCCGCACAACAAATCGAACGCCGGCACGTCTTCCACGAACTCGTAGGCGTCGGGCCGCCAGCCGAATTTCGTACCGCCCAGCTCGCGGCAGACTTGAAACACCGCCACGCCGGTCTTGAGCGGCAGGAACTCGCGCGCGTCGGTGACGTGAATGAACGCGCCCTCGCACGACTCGCCCTTCCACTTGTCGAAGGTCGGCGTGAAAGAGCACGGGCGGAAGATCACGCCGGGCAGCTTCAGCGCGTTGAGCCGATCAGCGACGTCGTACGAGTGCAGATACGGAGCGCCAAATTGCTCGAAGGGACGGCAGGTTCCACGCCCCTCGCTGACGTTGGTGCCCTCACCCAGACACATGCCCGGGTACACCAGCGCGGTGTCGGGGGTCGGCATGTTGGGCGAAGGAGGAATGAAGGCTCGCCCCGTGTCGGCCCAGGTCATCGAACGCTTCAGGCCCTCGACGGGCACCACGTGCAGCTCGACGCCGATCTTCTCGCGCTCGTTCAGGAGTCGCGCGATCTCTCCGGCCGTCATGCCGTGGCGGGTGGGCAGCGCGTAGAGACCGACGAAGCTGCGGAACTTCTCTCCGACCAGATTGCCCTCGGTGATCGACAGGCCGATCGGGTTCGGGCGATCGAGCACGTAGAACGAGAGCTTCGCGGCGGCCGCGGCCTTCATCGCGAGCGCCATCGTGTAGATGTACGTGTAGTAGCGGCTCCCGACGTCCTGAATGTCGAACACCAGCGCGTCGAGGTTCTTCAGCCACTCGGCGCGCGGCGTGAGCGATTCGAAGGTGTGCCCGTAGAGCGAATAGACGGGCACTCCGGTGCGGCGATCGCGCGCCACGTCGTCGACGGCGACCATGTACTGGGCCTCGCCGCGCACGCCGTGTTCGGGGCCGAAGAGCGCGCTCAACGTCACTCCGTCGGCAGCGTGCAGCAGATCGATCAAGTGCACGAACTTCGAATCGACGCTGGTGGGGTTCACGATCGCGCCCACGCGTTTGCCCTTCAGCGAGCGGAAGCCGTTCGCCGACTCGACATCGATCCCGAAGCGCATCATTTCTTCTTTCCGAGCACGAACTCGAAGACCGGCTCGCCCTTCTGCTTCACGTACTCGGCGTCGCGGAGCCCGAAGTAGACGTGCCCGAGCAGGTCGGGGTCTTTCACGGTGTCTTCCAGCACGTCGACGCCCTTCACGGTGCTGTCGTCGGCGATGCGCACGCGCACGCGGTACTTCCCCTCGAGCCCGGGCTTCTGCAGCTTGCGCTCGTCGAAGAACTTGCTGAGCGACGCCTGCACCGACCAGTACACGTTGTCGACCTTGCCCTTCGGCTTCTTCGCCGGGAGGTGAAAGTCCTTCTCGAGCTTGGCGATCTGCTCGGCGTCGGCGGTCTTCGTGGCGTCGAGCTTCAACGCCGCGCGGAGCTCTTCGAGCGCCTCGTGGGGCCGGCCCTGCTCGAGCTTCGAACGCGCGATGCCTTCGTGCGGCGCGACGAGCTTCGGGTCACGCGCGATCACCTCGAGCCACTGGCCTTCCGCTCCCTCGAAGTCCTTCTTCGCGAAGCGCAGCTCGGCGATGCGCAGGTTCGCGGTGGGATCCTTGTCGTCGACCGCGGCGATGATCTGCAGCGTGCGCTCTTCGGCGTCGGCGTCGCCCAGCTTGCGGTTCAAGTTGGCGAGGCGCTGCAGCACCGCCAGTTCCGGGTTGCCGAGGCGCACCAGCCGCTCGTATTCCTTCGCCGCCCCAGCGTCGTCACCCGCCTCGAAGCGCAGATCGGCGAGCAGCTTGCGTGCCTCGCGATCTTTCGGGCGCAGCTCGTTGAGCGCCTCGGCGGCCTTCAGGGTGTCGGGGTCCTTCGCTTCGGTCGAGAGCTTCACCAGCGTGACGACCGCGTTGGGCTGCTCGGGCAGTTGCTTGATGGCCTTCTTCAGCTCGACGAGCGCCTCTGCCTTCTTTTCCTGCGCCGCGAGCGTGAGCCCGAGCCCGGCGTGCGCGAACGGATCGTCGTTGAGCTTCAGCGCAGCGAGGTACTTCTCTTCGGCCGTCGCCCAGTCCTTCTTGTTGCGGGCGACGTCACCGAGCCCGACCAGCGCCGGGTAGAAGTTCGGGTCGCGCTTGAGCACGGCTTCGAACTCGGTCTTCGCGAGATCGCTCATGCTCTTCCACGTCGTGTAGATGCGGCCCATGCCGTAACGGACCCACGGGTTGTCGGGGAAGATGGTGGCGATCGCCTTGAGCTGATTCCACGCGTCGTCGCTGGGCAGCGTGCACCACGCGACGAACACCCGCGGCATCGCCTCGCTCGGCTTGGCGCGCGCGAGGTCCTGGTACTTCAAGCGGAACGTGTCGACCTCGCCCGGGTGGTAGCCCGCCGCTTCGATCTTGCGGAGCTCGGCCATCGTCTCTGCCGTGGGAGGCAGTACTTCCGGAGCGCTCCAGACCGCGCTCGCCGCCACGACCACCACCAGCTGCATCCATCTCATCGCAGCGAGGAGCGAAGACCGACCTGAGGGTGCTGGCAAGTTCATCGTCGGTTCACTTCCGGCTCGGCTTCAACTCGCGAAGCTGACGTTTGGGAGGATCAATCAACTGCCGAACCTTCTCGGCCTCGGCGCTCTTCCCTTCCTGATCGAGCAAGGCGATCAGCCGGCGGCCAGCGAGCTGCTTGAGCGCGGGGTTGGTGAGCAACGCGCGCAGCTCGTGCTCGGCGGCCTTCGCTTCACCACTCCGCTCGAGCGCGTCGGCGAGCTGCAGCCGCGCGCCGTTCGCTTCGGGGTGCGCCGCCACGTAGGGCTTGAGCAGCCGCGCCGCGCCCGCATAGTCACCTTCGGCAGCCAGCACGTTCGCGAGCCGCTGCTGCGCGTCGGAATAGCCCTCACGCAACGTGAGCGCGACCTCGAGCGCTCCACGCGCCTCGTTGCGACGGCCCGCGTCGTCGGCAGCCAGCGCAAACAAGTAGTGCGCGCGCGGATTTTCGGGAGCCAGTGAGCGCGCGATGTCGAGGTGCTGCAGCGCGAAGTCGGTCTCGCCGAGCTTGAGCTGCAGGCGGCCGAGTTCGACGCGGCCGATCGCCCAACGCGGGTCGGCGACGACGGCCTTCTCGAGCACGGTGGTCGCTCCGCGATCGTCTCCGTTCGCTTCGAGCGCCTGCGCGTCTTCGAGCGGAGTGGCGAGCAGCAGCAACAGCGCCGCGGGGATCACAGCTCGTCCTCCCGCTTGGAGAGCAGCTTCGCGTCCTGCTTCGAGAACGGCTCGAGCTTCGCGTAGAGATCGGGGCGGCGCGTCTTCGTGAGCTGCAGTGCGTGCCAGCGCCGCCACTTCTCGATGCGCGCGTGGTTGCCCGAAAGGAGCACCTCGGGCACCGCGTCGCCGCGAAACTCGGGCGGCTTCGTGTACTGGGGGTGTTCCAACATCCCCGATTCGAAGCTCTCGGTGACGGCCGACTCGGCGTTGCCCAGCACTCCGGGCACCAGCCGCGCGACGGCGTCGATCACGATCAGCGCGCCCAGCTCTCCGCCCGTGAGCACGAAGTCGCCGACGCTCACCTCTTCGTCGATCACCTTCATCGCGCGCTCGTCGATGCCCTCGTAGCGGCCACAGACGAGAATGACGGAGCCCTTCGCCGCAAGTTCACGGGCCTTACTCTGCGAGAACGTCTTGCCGCGCGGAGAGAGAAGAATCACCGGAGCGAGCGGCAAGCGCGCGCGGGCCGCTTCGACCGAAGCCACCAGCGGCTCGACCTTCATCACCATGCCCGCGCCGCCGCCGTACGGAGTGTCGTCGCAGACGCGGTGTTTGCCGGTCGCGAAGTCGCGAATGTCGGTGGCGGTGATCTCGATCAGCTTCTTGTCGGCGGCCTTGCCGAGAATCGACTCCGACGCGTAGCCGGTGATCATGCGCGGGAAGAGCGTGAGCACTTCCGCGCGGTACACGTCACGCCTCCTCGTACGACGGAGGAATGATCGTCACCTTCTTCTCAGCGAGATCGACCTTCGGAACGAACTCTTCGGCGAAGGGCACGAGCAGCTCTTCCTTGCCGTCGCGAATGCAGAGGTTCGGCACCGGGCCTGTGCTCCACACTTCTTCGACCACGCCGAGGCGCTTGCCGTCGGGCGTGAACGCTTCGAGGCCGACGAGGTCGCCGTGGAAGAACTCGCCTTCGGCCGGCTGTTCGAGATCGTCGCGGTACACATGCACCGTGGCGCCGCGCAGCGCGTCGGCCTTTTCGTGGTTCTGGAAGCCCTTGAAGCGCACCAGCAGATCGGAGCCCGGTGACTCGCCGACCGACTCGATGTCGAGATCGCGCGCTGCACCTTCACGCGGAATCACGTGCAGCCGCTCGACCTCTTCGAGCACCGTCGACGCAGGGTCGAAGGTCTTGATCACGACCTCGCCCTTCAAACCGTGAGCGCGTGAGACGTAACCAATCTGAAGAAGTTTGGGAGCACTCACGGCTGAGCCGGAGCACTCACCTGCGGCTGCGCGACGTTCGAACCGTTTCGGCGATCGTCGACGATCTCCAGCCGCGCCTTCTCACCCTTCTTCTGGGCCGCGTGCTGGAGCATCGTTCGAAGCGCGTTGACGGTTCGACCGTCTCTCCCGATGACCTTACCGATGTCGCCGGGCGCTACCTTGAGTTCGTACAAGACGGCGCCGTCTTGCGGCGTCACCTTGAGCTCGACTGCCTCGGGCTGATCGACCAGCGCCCGGGCGAGGTACTCGACGAGCTGTTTCACGGAGAAGAAATCAGGCCTTCGGGGCGGTCTTCTTGGCCGCCTTGTAGAGGCACGACAGCGTGTCGGACGGCTTGGCGCCGACCTTGGTCCAGTGCGACCAACGCTCCTCGTTCACCGCGAACTTCGCAGGCGAGTGGTTGGGATCGTACGAGCCGATCGCCTCGATGAACTTGCCGTCGCGCGGGTTGCGCGAGTCGGTGGCGACGACGTGGTAGTAGGGACGCTTGGTGGCGCCAGCGCGGGCGAGACGAAGAACGACGGCCATGGTGCTGAACCTCTTGGTGAGATGAAGAGTGAGGGCGCCGCCAATACTGGCAAAGTGCCCGGAATGTCAAGGATCTGGGGTTGCGGCTCCGCGCTTCCCCACTGGAGTGAAAGTCCTGTTGTTCTCGTTGTTTGCGAGCTGACCGCAGGCTGCGGCGATGTCTCGGCCGCGATTGGCGCGAATGAAGGCGGCGACTCCGGCGCGATCGAGGAGGTCGCGGAAGCGCTCGGCGCGGTTGTCGACGGTGGTGTGGAAACCGAGGCCGGGGTTCTCGTTGTACTGAATCAGGTTCACCTTGGCCGGCACGCCTTCGAGCAGCTTCGCGAGGCGCGCAGCGTCGTCGTCGGTGTCGTTGATGCCGTTCATCATCACGTACTCGAAGGTGATTCGGCGGCCCTGCTTGAGCGGGAACTTTCGGCACGCGTCCATCAGGTCGGCGATCTTGAATCGCTTGTTGATGGGCATGATCTCGTTGCGCACTTCGTCGTTGCTCGCGTTCAAGCTGATGGCGAGCTTCACGTCGGTCTCGGCGCCGAAGCGCTCGATCATATTCACCAGACCCACGGTGCTGACGGTGATGTGGCGGTGAGAGAAGTTGGGGCCGTCTTCGCTCTGCAGAATCGCGAGCGCGGTCTTGAGGTTCTCGAAGTTGTGGAGCGGCTCGCCCATGCCCATGAACACCAGGTTGGTGAGCGGGCGCAGCGTCTTGCTGTTTTCCTCGGTGCGCACCGAGCGGTTGACGGCGTGCACCTGCGCGACGATCTCCGACGGCGTGAGGTTGCGCATCAGGCCCAGCGTCGCGGTGGCGCAGAAGCGGCAGCCCATCGCGCAGCCCACCTGCGTCGACACGCAGAGCGTCTTTCGCTCGGGAGAGGGCATGTAGACCGACTCGATCAGTTTTCCGTCGGCGGTCTTGAACCGGTACTTGATGGTGCCGTCGATGGAGCGCTGCTCGAGATCTTTGGTGACGTGAACGATCTGCGCCGACGTCGCGAGTCTGGCCCGCAGGTCCTTCGAGAGATCGCTCATCTCTTCGAAGGTGATCGCGCCGCGCTGGTGGAGCCAGCGGTAGATCTGCTTCGCGCGGAAGCTCTTCTCGCCGAGCGACGCGACGAATTCGGTCAGTGCCTCGAGCGAGAGGCTGGCGATGTCCACGGGCTGCGGCGACGACATGCGAGGGCCTGTACCTGAGTGTTAAGGTCGCTCGCAATGTCAGCTGCTGCCGAGATGGAGATGATTCCGGTTCCGCGAGTGGGCGTTCGCTTCCCACTCACGATCCCCCGTCCGCGTGGCTTCAAGGTTTCGAATCCAGCCACGTGGCCTGCGATTCCAGGGCGTCTCGAGTTCGTCGGGGGGGAGCTTCTCTACATGCCGCCGTGTGGCGAGGAACAATCGGCCGTCGCGTCATTTGTCACGACGGAGCTGACGCTGTGGACGCGCAAGCACGCTGGCTTCGAGGTCGGCTCGAACGAGGCGGGAATTCACATCGACGGCGACGTTCGTGGTGCAGATGCAGCGATTCTGGAAGTCGTCCGGTCGCCCTCGCTCGAAAGGCTTCCGCCAATCGGCGCCACTCCTCGCAGTCGAGGTTCAGGGGAAAGACGACACCGTCGACGCGCTCCGCGAAAAAGCTGAGTGGTACCTCGAACACGGCACGCCGACCGTCTGGGTGGTCTTGCCCGACGCCGAGTGCGTGCTCGTGATCACTTCGGCCGGAGAGAAACGCGTGAAGGAGCGCCTGCCGCAGCCTGCGGGACTGCAGGGCCTCACGCCGCTCGTGAGCGACCTGCTGTCGTAGCTCCGAGCGCCTCGACGATGAGGGAACGGAACTCCGCGACCGCCGGGTCCTGGTGGGTGCGCTCGTGCCAGTGCAGACACATCTCGAACGCGAACGCGGGCCCGGGCGCTTCGACAATCTTGAGGCCCAGCGCCTTGCCGAGCAGCTTCGCCATGCGCTGCGGCATGCCTCCGATGAAGTCGGTGTGAGAGACCACGCTCGCCGCGGCGGCGAAGGTCGGCACGGTCACCGCGATGTCGCGCACGAGGCCAAGTGATCGCAGCGCGTCGTCGAAGAACTTGTTCCCTGCTCCCGCTTTGCCGAGGAGCAGGTGGATGTCGACGTGCCGTTCGGCGTTGAACTGTTTCGCGCTGAGCTTTCGCCCGATGCGCGGGTGGTCTCGCCGCACGAAGAGCACGCTCGGTTCCTCGAAGAGCGTCGTGGAGTGCAGCCCTTCTTCCTGAAACGGCGGGCCGATCGTGAGATCGACCGACGGACCCGCGAGTCCTCCAGTCGCCATCAGCGTGTCGAGCGTCACCACCCGCAGCTTCGCGCGCGGAAGCCGCCTCGCGAACGCGCGGGAGATCGCCGGGAGCGAGCTCACTTGATCGGCGTCGGACAGCGCGATGGTCAGCTCGCGCGTGCACGCCTTCGGGTCGAACGCCTCGCCACCGCTGAGTGACGTCTCGATCGCACCGAACGACTGCGCGAGCACCGGCTGCAGCTCGAGCGCACGCGGAGTCGGAGTCAGCCCACGCCCGCTCCGCACGAAGAGCGGGTCGTCGAGCACTCCGCGCAGGCGACCGAGCGCGTTGCTGACCGCGGGAGACGTCACGTGCAGCTTCTTCGCCGCTCCCGCCACGCTGCGCTCGCCCAGCACCGCGTGGAGCACCCAGAGCAGATTCAGATCGATGGCCGACAGATTCACCATGATGAACGGTCACATCACGACTCATCACTGGTCGTAAAGCATCGTCGTGCGCATTGTTCACGGCATGAAAGCGATCATCGTTGGCGCCGGCATCGGCGGACCTGTCCTGGCGTTGTGGCTGCAGAAACTCGGCTTTGAGGTCGTGCTGACGGAAGCGCGCCCTTCCCTCTCGGTGGAAGGCGCGTGGTTGGGGCTCGCTCCGAATGGGCTGAACGCGCTTGAACCGCTCGGGCTGGCGAGCCGCATCGGCGCCGTCGGTCACGCGTGCTCGCGCTTCCAGTTCGAGAACCGCTCGGGGAAGAACATCGGCGAGATCGATCGCAGCGCAGACCGTTCGGCGTTCGGCCACCCGCTCACCATGGTCCGGCGCGCTGACCTGCACGAGGCGCTCGCCGCAGCGTGTGAAGAGCGAGGCCTGCGCACGGCGTTCAATCGCAAGCTGACCAAGATCGAGAACCACTCCACGTACGTCGTCGCTCACTTCGAGGACGGAACGAGTGAGCGCGGTGACTTCCTCGTCGGCTGCGACGGCATGCGCTCGGCCACCCGCGCGCTCGCGCTGCCCGAATCGCCCGCGCCGAAATTCGCCGGGCTGCTCGACTTCGGCGGCTTCACGCGAATTTCGAACTCGACCTTGCCGACCGGAGTGAACGTCATGGTCTTCGGCGCGAAGGCCTTCTTCGGCGCGTTCTGCCCTCCGAACGGAAACGGAGAGACGTGGTGGTTCCACAATGGCCCGCCGTCGGACGCGGAGCTCACCATCGAACAACACCGCGCGCGGATGCTCGAGTTGCACGCCGAGGACCCACAGTGGATTCGCGACGTCATTGCTTCGACTCCGCAGGTGCTCGGGCCGTGGAAGATCCACGATCTGGTCGCGATGCCGAGGTGGTCGAGCGGTCGCGTCTGTCTGCTCGGCGATGCCGCGCACGCGATGTCGCCGTCTGCCGGGCAAGGCGCGTCGATGGCGATGGAAGATGCGCTCGTGCTCGCGCAGTGCCTTCGCGATCTGAAAGACCCTGCGGCGGCGTTCACCACCTTCGAGAAGCTCCGCCGGCCGCGCGTCGATGCGATCTTCAAGGCCGCGCAGCGGCAGTCGAACAACAAGGCGCTGTCGCCGATCGGGGCGTGGTTCCGTGATCGGCTTCTGTCGTACTTCTTGAGGCTGGGCTCCAAGGCTCAGAGCGAGTCGTACGCGTTCAGAGTGAACTTCGAAGAACGCGTTGCCTGATCGGCCCCTCACCCCGGCCCTCTCCCCGCTTCGCAAGGAGAGGGAGAGCGTCAGATGATTGGGCCGAGTGCGTCGGCTGCGCGGTCATGAAGACCGTCGCCCTTCGTACCGCACAGCTCACCGACGTTTCGCAGCTCACCGAGTGGATGACCGAGTTCAACGCGCTCGAGGGCATCGCCTTCGATCCGGCTCGTGTGAAGCCCGCGCTCGAGCAGCTGCTCAGCGACGGCAAGCTGGGTCGCGTGTTCGTGCTCGAGACCGACGCGGTGGCTGCCGGCTACGCGGTGATCACCTGGGGCTTCGACCTCGAGTGGGCCGGCCGCGACGCGTATCTGACCGAGCTCTTCCTGCGCGCAGAGGTGCGCCGTCAGGGCGTCGGTCTTCGCGTGATGGAGTTGCTGGAGGCCGAGGCTCGTCGCAACGACGCGCGCGCTCTGCACCTCATGGTCGGCGAGACGAACCACGCCGCGCAGAAGCTCTACGCGCGGCGTGGGTTCACTCAGCCGAAGCGGCTCTTCTTGAGCAAGCCGCTCAGTGCTGCGTGATCGATTACTTGTGCTTGTACGAGAACAGCTCGGTCGAGCGGAAGAAGTAGGCGACTTCGTTCTTCGCGTTCTCGACCGAGTCCGAGCCGTGCACCGTGTTGGCGTCGATCGACTTGGCGAAGTCAGCGCGGATGGTGCCCGCCGCGGCCTTCTTGGGATCCGTCGCGCCCATGAGGTCGCGGTTCTTCTGCATCGCGTTCTCGCCCTCGAGGCACATCAGGACGACCGGGCCGCTGATCATGAAGCTGACCAGGTCCTTGAAGAACGGGCGCTCCTTGTGCACCGCGTAGAAGCCCTCGGCCTCGCGCTGCGACAGGTGCTGCAGGCGGATGGCGATCGGGGTGAGACCGTTCTCCTCGAAGCGGGAGATGATCTTGCCGATCACGCCCTTCTCGAGAGCGTCGGGCTTGAGGATGGAAAGCGTGCGTTCGATGGCCATGGTGGGCTCCGGGTGGGGGTTTTCTAAAAGGCGCGGGTACACGACGCATTGCGTGAACGCAAAGGCTTTCAGAACGCGCGAGCGGAGTGCTAGTTGCCGCCTCGTCGCCATGAACCCGTCGTTCTTGAAGCACCTGCAGAGCGAGCTCGACTCGATCGAGTCGCAAGGCCTCACCAAGCACGAGCGGGTCATCACTTCTCCGCAGCGGGCGAACATCACCGTCACCGGTGGTCAGCAGGTCCTCAATTTCTGCGCGAACAACTACCTCGGCCTCGGTGATTCTCCCGAGCTGATCGCGGCGGCGAAAGAAGGCTTCGATCGCTCCGGCTTCGGCATGGCGAGCGTGCGCTTCATCTGCGGCACCCAAGACGTGCACAAGCGCCTCGAGGAACGGCTCACGAAGTTCCTCGGCACCGAAGACACCATTCTCTTTTCGAGCTGCTGGGACGCGAACGGCGGCGTGTTCGAAGTCGTGCTCGGCGAGCAGGACGCGGTGATCAGCGACGCCTTGAATCACGCCTCGATCATCGACGGCGTGCGGCTCTGCAAGGCGAAGCGCTTCCGCTACGCGAACAACGATCTCGGCGAACTCGAGCAGCGGTTGATCGAAGCGAAGGACTGCCGATTCAAGCTGATCGTCACCGACGGCGTGTTCTCGATGGACGGCGTGATCGCCGACCTGAAGGGCATCGTTGCGCTCGCCGAGAAATACGACGCGATCGTGATGGTCGACGACTCGCACGCGGTCGGGTTCACCGGCGAGAAGGGCCGCGGCTCGCACGAGCTCCGCGGAGTGCTCGGGCAGATCGACATCCTCACCGGCACTCTGGGCAAGGCGCTCGGCGGCGCGAGCGGCGGTTACTTGAGTGGCCGCAAGGAAGTGGTCGCCCTGCTCCGCCAGCGCGCGCGCCCGTACTTGTTCAGCAACACGCTGATGCCGGCGATCGCGCACGCCACCTTGCGCGCGCTCGATCTCCTCGAGCAGAGCGACGGCCTGCGCAAGAAGCTCGTCGAGAACGCGGCGTATTTCCGCCAGCACATGAGCGCCGCCGGCTTCACGCTCGCGGGAGAAGGCCACCCGATCATTCCCGTGATGCTCGGTGACGCGAAGCTCGCGGGTCGCTTCGCCGACGAGATGCTCAAAGAAGGCATCTACGTGGTCGGCTTCTCGTTTCCCGTCGTGCCGAACGGCAAGGCGCGCATTCGCACGCAGATGTCGGCAGCCCACTCGCGCGCCGATCTCGATCGCGCGATCGCGGCATTCATCAAGGTTGGCAAGTCACTCGGAGTGATCGCATGAGAGCGTTGGTCAAAGCGAAGCGTGAGCCGGGCCTGTGGATGGAAGACGTCGCGAAGCCGCAGGTCGGCCCGAACGACGTGCTGGTGAAGGTGCAGAAGACCGGCATCTGCGGCACCGACATCCACATCTACAACTGGGACGAGTGGAGCCAGCGCACCATCAAGACGCCGATGCACATCGGCCACGAGTTCATGGGCGTGGTGGCCGAGGTCGGCAGCGAAGTGACCGGTTTCAAGGCCGGCGATCGCGTGAGCGGTGAAGGCCACATCACGTGCGGCAACTGTCGCAACTGCCGCGCCGGCAAGCGTCACCTCTGCCGCAACACGGTCGGCCTCGGCGTGAACCGCATCGGCTGCTTCGCCGAGTTCGTGTCGCTCCCCGCGGTGAACATCTTCAAGCTGCCCGACACCATCTCCGACGAGATCGCCGCGTTCTTCGACCCGCTCGGCAACGCGGTGCACACCGCGCTGTCGTTCGATCTCGTCGGTGAAGACGTGCTGATCACCGGCGCCGGCCCGATCGGCGTGATGGCCGCGGCGATCTGCCGCCACGTCGGCGCGCGCCACGTGGTGCTCACCGACGTGAACGACTACCGCCTCGAGCTCGGTCGCAAGTTGGGCGCCACGCGCACGGTGAACGTCGCGAAGGAAGATCTGAGCGCGGTGATGCAGCAGCTGGGCATGACCGAGGGCTTCGACGTCGGCCTCGAGATGAGCGGCAACGGCTCGGCCTTCAAGCAGATGTTCAAGACCATGAACCACGGCGGCCGCGTGGCGCTGCTCGGCATTCCGACGCAGGAGCTGGCCATCGACTGGAACCAGGTCATCTTCAAGGGCCTGGTGCTCAAGGGCATCTACGGCCGGGAGATGTTCGAGACCTGGTACAAGATGACGTCGATGCTGCAGAGCGGGCTCGACATCTCCGCCGCCGTCACCCACCGCTTCCCCGCCGCGCAGTTCAAGGAGGCGTTCGAGATCATGCGCACCGGCCAGAGCGGGAAAGTGGTGTTGGATTGGGCGGCGTGAAGAAGAAGCCGGCGAAAAAGTTCGAGGCTGTGCCTGCCGCTCGCGAGGCGCGCGCGATTCGCGCCATCGACGAGATGCGCAACTCGAAGCCCGCGTCGCGAAAGTTGTTCGTCGCGATGGCCGGCAACATCGGCGCCGGGAAGACGACCGCCGCGAAGATGGTGAGCCAGAAGTTCGGCTTCGAGCTCTTCGACGAGCCGGTGATCGATAACCGCTTCTTGAAGCCGTACTACGGCGACATGAAGCGCTGGAGCTTCACGCTCCAACTCGAGTTCCTGATCCGCCGCGTCGAGCACCACGAGCTGATTCACAAGGTCCCGAAGAGCTGCATTCAGGACCGCACGCTCTACGAAGATCCGGAGATCTTCGCGAAGTACCTCCACGGTCTGGGCAACATGACCGACCAGGAGCTCGAGCTGTACTTCGAGTACTTCAAGCGCCTCACCAAGCACGTCGCGCAGCCCGAGAAGGTGATCTGCTTCGACGTGCCGAAGGTCGACGTGCTGCTCTCGCGCATCAAGACGCGCGGCCGCGAAGAGGAAAAAGGCATTCAGTCGGCGTTCTTGCGCGGCTTGAACGGCTACTACGCGACGTTCCCCATGGTGCTGCAGGGGAAATACGGAGTGGACGTGCTGACCATCGACGTCACCTCGCTCGACATCCGCAACGGCAAGGGCCAGGCCGACTTCCTCGATCGCGTCAGCGACTTCCTCGCGAAGTGAGTCCCAGCGACGTGCCGTAAGGCGTCGGCCGCGGCGTGTATTCGAAGATCGCGATCAGCTTCACCATCACCGGGAAGTGATCGCTGCGACCGATCGGCAGAACCGCAGCGTTCAGCGGCTCCAGTCCCGGGCTGTAGAGCACGTGATCGAACTGCGCGCGCAGCTCGAGCGACTTCGTCACCGGCCAGTGCCAGGTGTCGGCCTTCGGCTGGAATTCGGGCAGCGCGCTGCGGAACTTCTGTCTCGTCGCCCAGCCGATCGCGTCTCCGCTCGTGCCCTCGTTGAAGTCGCCCACGATGATCGTCGGCAGACCTTTCACCAGTGCCGCGGTGAAGGTCTCGAGCTCGCGGCGTCGCGTGGGTCCCGTGCCGAGGTACCCGCGCACCACGCTCCCGTCGTCGGAAATGGGCGGGTGGAGATGCACGCTCAACACCTGCACCGTGCCGATGCGCGTCTCGGCTTCGATACGCAGCGCGGGGAACCAGCCACTCGGAGCGTCGATCACCTCGCGCACGATGAACGGTCTGCGGGACAGCACGGCCTGCCCTCCCGCGGCCTGATCGTCGAGCCAGTGTTGATACGGAAAGCGTTTCGAAATTCGCGCCTTGAGCTGCGCTTCCCACGCGGCGTTCGCTTCCTGCAGGAGCACGAGATCGGCGTCGCGCGTCGCGTCGTCCATCGCCTGCAGCGCGTCGGGAGAACCGGCGAGGCCGTAGTTCACATTCCACGTCACGACGTTGAGCGTCGGTTCTTCAGGCCGTGGCTCGCGGGCCACGCGCACCGGGTGAAGACACGCGCAGACGAGCATCAGCATCGGCGTCAGACGTTGCAGCTTCATGCCGGTCGAACGCTCGTGCCTGCCATGTGGTTTCACAGAATACTGCGCGCCCATGAAAGCACTCGTCACCGGCTGCAACGGTCACCTCGGCACCGCGCTCACCGAGCTGTTGGTCTCGAAGGGCCACGAGGTTCGCGGTTCGATGCGGGGAATCGGCGACGAGAAGAAGACCGCTCCGTTGCGAAAGCTGGGCGTCGAGTTGGTGGAAGCCGACGTACTCGACGGAGCGGCGCTGGAGCGCGCGTGTGAGGGCCAGGAAGTGGTGTTCCACCTCGCGGCGGTGTTCCGCTTCGTGGTCGACGACCCGCAGAAGGATTCTGATCGACCCCGCCGTGAAGGGCGCTGAGTTCGCGTTGCGCGCGGCGAAGAAGGCCGGCGTGCGGCGCGTGGTGATGACGTCGTCGAGCGTGGCGGTGGGCCACAAGCACCTCGATCGCCCGCTCGACGAACGCGACTGGAACGACGGCGCTTCGAACCCCTACGCGCAGGCGAAGACGCTCGCGGAGCGACGCGCGTGGGAACTGGCCAAGGAGCTCTCGGTCGATCTGGTGTGCATCAACCCGGTTGGTCTGCTCGGGCCCGGCTTCGCGCGCCACACGCCGCTCACGCTCAACATCGTGAACATGATCGACGGGAAGATCCCGGTCGTGCCTCCGTTCGTCTCGACGTACGTGGACAATCGGGACGCAGCGCTCGCGCATTTGCTCGCGGCGGAGACTCCAGCGGCGAATGGTCGCTACCTCGTCGCCAACGAGGCGTTGATGATGATCGAGCTCGCGCAGCGCCTCAAAGCGGTGTGGCCCGAGGCGAAGGTGCCGACCAGCGTGCTCCCGATGTGGATGTTCCCGTTCGCGCGCTTCTTCGACTGGGTGATGAACAAGACGAAGGGCGTACCGCGTCAGCTGAGCGCCGACATGATCGAGGAGTTCCGCGACCCGCTCGTGCGCTACTCCGCCGAGCGCGCGAAGAAGGAACTCGGCTGGCAGCCGCGCCCGTTCGATCAGACGTTGAAGGAGACGGCGGAGTGGATCGTGAAGACCCGCCCGCCGGCGTGGTGAGCGTCAGCTCAGTCGGGGCTGACGATCTCGGAGCGGAAGTTGTCCGGCTTGTGGATCATGGTGCGCACCGCGAGATCTTTGCGGTTGTAGAGGTACACGCCGCCCGCGCGGTTGGTCTGGCCGGTGAGGTTGCTGCCCTCGAAGTCGATGCGGTTCGACGTCGGGCGAAGCAGCGTTTCCTGCGTCACTTCGGTTTCTTTCTTCGCGGCGACGACGGGCTGCTCGGCCGCGCGCTGCTGCTGTTGGCGCTGACGTTGTGCCCGGCACTGCGCGCCACGGCGACCTGCGGGGCACTCGTCGCGCGGGCCCTGCGCCAACGACGACAGACTGCCGACCACGAGGAACAAGGTGACGAGTCGTTTCATGGTGCGCGAAGTGTAGCCGCACCGCTCCGAGCGGCGTAAGTGCCCGCCATGTCCTCGTTCGAAGCGCGCCGGCCCGCTGATTCCATCGTCGAGATGACGCAGTTGCTGCTCCCCGGAGATGCGAACGCGCTCGGCGCAGCGTTCGGTGGCTCGGTCATGGGGTGGATCGACATCTGTGCGGCGGTTTCGGCGCAACGTCACGCGCGGCAGCAGGTCGTCACCGCGTCGATGGACGACCTGCACTTCCACGCGCCGATCAAGATCGGCTTTCAGGTGATTCTGCGCGCGCGGGTGATCGCCGCGTTCAAGTCGTCGATGGAGATCGGCGTGACGGTGCACGCGGAAAACCCGCTCACCGGAGAGCGACAGCTGACGACCAGCGCGCTGCTCACCTTCGTCGCGTTGGACAAGGACGGGAACAAGCTGCCGGTGCCTCCGCTCGCTTGCGAATCGGCAATGGAGAAACGCGCAGCAGATGAAGCAACGGCTCGCCGCGCGGAACGCATTTCGCGCAAGGGCCAGACGGGACTCACGTGGCAAACGTTGCTCGGCGCATGAGGTGGTTGTTCGTCGCGGTCGTCGTCGCGTCGTGCGGACCCGAGCTCGGTCCGTCTGACGTTGTGGTTCGTCGCGACGGGCTCACGCAGGTGACGGGCTTCGGGAGCAACCCCGGCTCGCTGTCGCTGTTCATCTACGAGCCGAGCGGCTTGCCGGCGGGTGCGCCGCTGGTCGTCGCGTTGCACGGGTGTACGCAGAGCGCGAACGCGTACGCGGCGACGGGCTGGAATGAGCTCGCCGATCAGAATGGATTTCTCGTCGCGTACCCGCAGACGACCGCGAACAATTCGTGTTTCGATTGGTTCACCGGTTCGCAGCAGTCGCGCAGCGGCCCGCAGGTGACGTCGATTCTGCAGATGGTGTCGCATCTGGTTTCGACGAAGGGCGTGAACCCGCAGCGCGTGTACGTGACCGGGTTGTCGGCAGGAGCGGCGATGAGCAACGTGCTGTTGGCGGTTGCTCCTGACGTGTTCTCGCGTGGGTCGGTGATCGCTGGCTTGCCGTTCGCGTGCGCGACGACGCAGACGCAGGCGTTCTCGTGCATGAGCAGCCCGCCTGATCAGACTCCGGCGCAGTGGGGAGCGTTGGTGCGCGCGGCGAATGGGTCGAATCCCGCGCCGAGAGTTCAGTTGTGGCACGGGACGAGTGACACGACGGTCGTGCCGGCGAATCTGACGGAGGAGATCGATCAGTGGGCCGACGTGAACGCGATCGATGTGACGGCTGATGCGACGAGCACGGTCGGTGCGGCGACGCGGCGCGAGTTTCGGAACGCGAGCGGCGTGACGTTGGTCGAGGCCTGGAGCGTGTCGGGGATGAATCACGGGACACCGGTGGATCCGCCGGCGTGCGGGACGGCCGGGGCGTTCATTCTCGATGTGAATTTGTGCTCGTCGCGTTTCGCGGCGGAGTTCTTCGGAATTCTCGTCGATGGCGGTGTGGTCGTTCAGCCGGACGCTGGCGTTGGTGATGCGGGCGTTCCCGCCAACGACGCGGGCATGACCGGTGCGTGTCTCGGCGAGTGGATGGACACGAACGTGAATCACTTCAGCGCGGGGCGCGCCGTGCTGTGCGCTGGGCGGTACTGCGCGAAGGGCTCGGGAGATCTGCTTGGTGATTCGCTCGATGTGACGTGGGTGCGGCAGGTCAGCGCGACTCGGTTTGAAGCGGGTCAGTGCATGACGGGCACGGGCGGCGGTGGCGGAGCGACGGGTGGTGGTGGTGGTGCGACTGGCGGTGGTGGTGCGACGGGTGGTGGAAGTGCGACCGGCGGTGGAAGTGCGACCGGTGGCGGTGGAAGTGCGACAGGTGGTGGAAGTGCGACCGGCGGTGGAAGTGCGACCGGTGGCGGTGGAACGGCCGGCGGCGGTGCGAGCGCGATCGGCGGCGGTGGTGGCGGCACGACTCAGCCGAGCGGCTGCGGTTGTTCCTCGACGGACGTGCTCGGCGTGCTCGGCGCGGTGCTGCTCTACCTGCGACGGAAGCGCTGATCGCGTCGCTCAGAATCGACGCACAGCCTTGGGGGACGAAGTCGTTTGTTTGTCCGCGCGCGCTGCCGAAAATCTCGCGTGCCCCGCGCTTTCGAGCGAACTCATCTCAAATCTGTACCCGTCGCTGACAGTGGCGCGACCCGCGAAGGCCTCGCGAAAAGGTGTACCCATCGCTGACAGTCGCGACGCTCGATGGGTCTCGCGAAGTCCGGCACGTCTCGAGCGCACGTCGGCCTGCAATCCCAGGCGAGACGAGTTCGCTTGATGTCGTGCACGCCGTGCCGAAGACGAACTTGCCCCTCAGCTGCAGGCGCTCCTCGTGAATGCTGTACCCATCGCTGACAGTGGCGCGACCCGAAAAGGCCCGCGAAAAAGGTGTACCCATCGCTGACAGATTCACCGCGTCTGCGTCGATCGCGCCGCGCGGTTAGGCTTGCCGAATGTCCTCTGCCGCCGCGGTCTCTGCCCTGCACTCCTGCATCCCGGAACGTGGCTATGCGACGCTGTGGCGCGACGGCTCGGTCAGCGCCGCTCCGGGCTACGGCCCACGTCACCGCAACCCCGGCTACGAGCTCACCTGGGTCCGCGAAGGCTTCGTCAGCTTCGCGCTCGCCGGCGCGCAGCAATCAATCACCATGAAGACCGGCGGAGTGATCGTCCTCAACCCCGGCGAACTCAACACCCCGTACGCGCAAGGAGCGATGTTCCAGCTCATGCTCTCGCCGACCGCGATCGACGACGCGCGCGAGCAACTCGGCGTCTCGAGCACCCTGCCCACCTCGGCCTTCTCCTTCGCGCCGGGAACTCGAGTGTCCGCGATCGCTGGAATGATCGCGCGCGAACGTCGCGCTCTCGAGGACGACGATCCGCTCGTGAAGTCGCTCGCCGATGCGCTGATTCTCTCACTCGTCCGCCCTGAGCAGGCCCAGGCGAAGCGTCGCGACCCGGCGGTCTCGCGCGCCATCGATTTCCTGCAAGCGCATCACTCCGAGCGGCTCTCGATCGACGACGTCGCTCGCGCGATCGGCCTCCCGCGCTTCGCGCTCATGCGCCGCTTCAAAGAACAGACTGGCACGAGCCTCTACCAGCACCTGCAGAACGTCCGGCTCGATCGCGCGGCGCACGCACTGCGCTCCGGGTCTGAATCCGTGCTCTCGATCGCGCTCTCGTCGGGCTTCACCGACCCCGGCCGATTCGCGCGCGCGTTCAGGCAGCGCTTCGGCGCCGCTCCGATGCAGTTTCGTGCACGATTCGCTTAGTCGGCGCACGAACCGCGGAGACGACCCTCGCAGCGCGTCGCATGTTGGGCGGCATGAACACTCCAGACCTGTACGACCTGCAGTTCGAAGGGCTCGTTCGCGTGCACCGCATTCTCGCGAGCGAGCTCACCGCGATCGCCGACGCGCCAACCGACGCGAAGCTCGAAGAGCTCGTGAAGCAAACCAACGGCGCGGGCCACTTCGTGCTCGGCCATCACTTCATGGAAGACACGATTCTCTTCCCTGGCCTGCGAAACCTCGGGAGCGGCGCGGGCGAATTCCTCGACGAGCGCGATCGCGAACACCACGTCATTCACTCGCTCACCGAGCGGCTGATCGAGCACGCCAAAGCGCCACACCCGAAAGCGAATGAGCTCTCGTCGGTGGCGCGCGAGCTGCTCCACACGCTCGGAGAGCACGTGAAGCGCGAAGAGGCAGGTCTGAGCGCGGAGAACCTGCGCAAGATCATCACGCTCCCGCGCTTCACCGAGATCGTCGCGCGCATCGATGCAGAACGCGCTGCTGCTCAGGTCAAAATCGCGGGCGTCACGAAGTGAGGTGGTTACTCTCCGCGCCATGGCGACGATCGCGTGGCTCGGAACAGGACTCCTCGGCAGTGGATTCGTGAAGGCGGCGCTCAAGCGCGGCGACAAGGTTCGGGTGTGGAATCGCACCGCGAGCAAGGCGAAGGCGCTCGAGTCGCTCGGAGCAACGGCGTTCGCGTCCGTCGCTGAGACCGTGAAGGGCGCGGAGCGTGTGCATCTGTGCCTGAGCGATGACGTCGCGGTCGACGGAGTGGTCGAAGAGATCCTCGCCGTGTCTGGCTTCAATGCGCCGATCATCGATCACACGACGGTGACTCCGAAGGGCGCTGCCGCTCGCGCGAAGAAGCTCGAGGCGCGCGGAGTCGGCTTTCTCGCTTGCCCCGTCTTCATGGGTCCCGCGATGGCCGAGTCGTCGGCAGGTCGAATGCTGTGCGCCGGGCCGGTCACGCTCGTCGAAGCACTGGGCCCCGCGCTCGCGAAGATGACCGGAGAGCTGCAGACGTTCGGCGCCGACGTCACCGTGCCCGCGACGCTCAAGTTGATCGGCAACTCGATGATCATCGGCCTCAGCGGAGTGATCGCCGACGCCTTCGCCGTCGCCCAGGGTGGCGGCGTGGAGATCAAGGACGCGCTGGCGTTCATTCAGGGGTTCAACGTCGGGAACATCGTCAACATGCGCGGCGTGAAGATGTCGCAGGGCGACTACGCGGCGAGCTTCGAGCTCTCGATGGCGCGCAAGGACGTGCGGTTGATGCAGGAGACCTCGGCTCCGCGCGCGCTCGCGACGCTCGATGGCCTCGGCGCGCGGATGGACGCGCTGATCACGAAGGGCCACGGCTCTCAGGATCTGGGTGTACTGAACGTCGACGTTGTGCCCGCGAAACGGTGAATCGACTCTCCCTGCTCGGAGGACGAATCAGCCCCTCACCCCAGCCCTCTCCCCGCTTGCAGGGAGAGGGAGTTGGGCGCGAGGGTGTTCGCGAGACGGTGCGGGTCCTTCACACCTTGCGCCTGCATCCACGCCAGCGCGGCGCGAGTGTTCGCCTCACCGACCGCCTTCCCCTGCCGCTCACCGAGCCGCAGCCGACTCGCGCTGCTGAACAACGCCATCTCGTGCTTGTCGAAGCCTTCGATCGCACGTCGCAGCGCTTCGTCGTCACCCGCGAGGCCACGAATCAATTCGGCCAGCGCGGTCGCCCAGCCGACATTCTCGCGCTCGAGTAACACCGCCTGCTCCCGTGCCTCGTCGACTCTCCCGAGTGCGATCAACACACGCCCGAGCACCGAGCGCGCCTCGACACGCACGTTCTGAATTCGCAACAACTCCGAATCAGCGAGCGCGCGCATGCACGCGTTCATCCGCTCCAGCGAGCGACCGAGCTCGCCGGTATAGAGATCGATCATCGTCTCCGAGAGCGCCGCCCAGTAGTGCTGGAAGTGAAAGCTCCGCGTCGACCAGCCGGCCATCGCCGACGCCACCGCCTCGCGTGCACCGCCAGGATCTCCCGCGGCGAGCAGCGCCACGTTCGCCAACCCGCAGCGCAAGCTCGTCACCGCGTACCGATCACCCCGCTCCTCCGCCTCGCGCGTCAGCGCCGGAATGCGCACCGACAGCCCCGCGATGTCTCCCAGATAGAAGAGTGACCACACCGTGAAGAGCCGCGAGTTCGCCGCTTCCCAGCTCAAGCGCGAGCCGACCTCGGCGAACCGACGCTCCGCCTGCGCGGTGAACTGCGCTGCCTCGCGCCACCGACCGACGAGGAACCGCGTGAGGCCCGCGCAGAAATCGACGAGCCCGATCAACCCGCATCACTCAGCTTTTCGGCGAGCTCGCGCGCCTCGCTCACCAGTCGCGCCGCCTGTTTCTCAGCCCGAATGCCGCCCGTCGCAACGAACGCCGCTTCCGCAGCGAGGGCGCGCGTCACGCGGTGCGGCTCTCCAGCATCCAACGCCAGCAGCAGCTGCCGCGCCTGAAAGCTCGCGCCGCGAATGGTGTCGACCATCGACAGGCCCATCGACACCGACCAGCACGCATCGATGCGCTGCAACATCGCCGGAGCGATCGTCGTCTCCGGTGTCTCCTCGAACGATCTCCCGCGCAGCCAGATGTGAACGCGTCGCAACGCCAACGCCATCAACGCTCGCCGCGGAGTGCGCGCCAGCGACATACCCATCGCCTGCAGCACCTGATTCACCGCGCTCAGGCCCGCGTCGATGTGACCGCTGCGCAGCAATTGCTCGGCCGCGCGCCGACGCGTCTCGAGTTCAGCGAGCGGCGACTCTCCGGCCTCCGTCAACGAGAGTTCGTAGGCCTGCGCCGAGATCGCTCCGCGGCCTGCGTTCGCCCACACCTCGGCGAGCTCGACGCGCAACCCACGCCGGCGCACGTCGTCGATCGGCAACAGCTGCAACGCTCGCTCGAAGAGCACCGCCGCACGTTCGAACGCCAACTGCGCCACCGAGCGACGCGCCGCTTCGATCATCGTCTCCGCCGCGCGCTCGAGCAGGCCTGCTGCTCCCAGATGCCACGCGACGACGTCGATGTCGGCCGTGTCCTTCAAGCGCTCGGCGAGTCGCGCGTGCAGTGAGCGCGTGCGTTCCTCGTCGATGCCCTTCACCACCGTCTCGCGAATCCGGTCGTGCCAGGCCTCGACCCGCTCGTCGTGCAGTCCACGCACGAGGTGCGAGGTCTTGAGCAACGTGAGCGATTCCTCGTCACCCGCACCGACTCCAGCGACCGCCGCCGCGACGCGCTCGTTCACCGGAGACGCCGCCAACGCGATCACCTCGAGCAGCGCGCGCGCCGGCCTCGGGAGCGCAGCGAGCCGCGAGATCACCACGTCCTCCAACTTCACCTCGCCCGGCACGACGGCCAACTGCTGCGCGAGGAACGGATTGCCGCCCGACTCACGCGCGATCGCCGTCGCGCGCACCTCGTCCTTCAACGTGCGTCGCACCAGCACTTCACACTCGGTCGACGTGAGCCCTTCGAGCTTCACCTCGGTCGGCGTAAGTCGCAGCTCCGAGAGTGGATTGGTCCCCGCGCGCGCAGCGACCAGCAACAACATCGAAGGCGCATCAGGCGGCCGCAGAACCTCGTCCAGCACCAGCGTGGAATCGACGTCACCCCACTGCGCGTCGTCGATCACCACGATCAGCGGAGCGCGATCACTCATGCGCCCCAGCGTCTCGCGCAACGCCGCGACCGCTCGCCGCCGCAGCTCAGCGGCTTCCTTCACTTCGCGAATGGGCGCGCTTCGAAAAGCCGCCACGCGCCCGAGCACCGGGAACATGCGCATCAGCGCCGCCGCGTCTCGCGGCAACACGGCGTCGACCTTCTCACTCGGCAAATCCGCCAGGTGCCGCGCCATCGCATCCATCACGCTGTCGAGCGCCTTGAACGGCACCGTCTCGCGCTCGTAGCAACGGCCGTGGAGCACGACCGCTCCGTCGACTCCGCCGACGAAGTGCTTCACCAGCGCCGATTTGCCGATACCCGACGCGCCGAGAATCCGCACGGCGCGTGGCTCTCCGCGGCGCGTCTCGTCGAGTGCAGCCTTGAGACGGGTCAGCTCGGCCGCGCGACCGATGAAGCCCGACGACTCAGCCGACAGCCGAGGCGCCGGAGTCGGCAGCGACGACCCATTTCCGAACACGCGCGAGAGCTCGGGCAGCGCGGGCCGCTCGGCCGCTTCGCGCTTGAGCAACTCGGCGCACAACGCGTCGAGCTCGGGCAAGACGGCCGGAGCAACCTCCGACGCGCGCGGCGCTGCTCGCCGTTGTTTTTCGAGCAGCACCTGCACGGCCACGCCGTCGAAGGGCACGCGCCCCGTCAGCGCCTGGAACAGCATCACGCCCACCGCGTACCAATCGGCCGCAGGGCCGACGACGCCCGAGCCCGCCTGCTCCGGAGCCATGTACGCCGCCGTGCCGACAATCGAACTCCCACGCGCTTCACTGATGCTCTGCACGCCCTCGAGCTCGAGCACGAGTCCGAAATCGAGAATGACGACGCGCCCTTCCTTCGTCACCAGCACGTTCGACGGCTTGAGATCGCGATGCAGCCGGCCATTCGCGTGCAGGAACGCGACGCCTTCCACCAGCTGACGGAACGCGGCGCGCAACTTCGCGTCGTCGACCCCCAACCGCGCGTCGCCGGCGCGCATCGTGACGTCGAGCTGACCGGTGGGCGCGTCGGCGATGGCCTTCGCTCCGGGGCGCAGCCACTCGAGAAAGTCGACGCCTTCCACCAGCTCGAGCGTGAAGAACCACGCGTCACCCTCGACCGAGAGCTCGTACAGCGCGACGAGGTTCGGGTGGCGCACGTCGGCCAGTGCACGGAACTCGCGCTTGAGCCGCACGAGCGATTCGGCGTCTTGCCGCTGCAGCACCTTGAGCGCGACGCGGCGCCCGTCACGCTCGCGATCGATCGCTTCGTAGACGACGCCCATTCCACCGGCGCCGAGCTGCCGCACGATCTCGTAACGGGCGGTGCCACGAAACGAGGCGACGTCCACTCAGTCCTTCTTCCGCGGCCGCGTCAGTCCGTATTGCTGCAGCCGCGTGACGAGGGTGCGGCGGCTCACTCCGAGCAACTCCGCAGCCTTCGTCTGATTCCCACCGGTCTTGTCGAGCGCCTCGAGCACCGCGCGCTTCTCGGCGGCCTCACGCTCGTCGCGCAGGTTCGGCGCGCCGGTCTTCGAGGCAACGTCACCCACAGCACCAGCGCTCACCACTTCGCCCAGCCCCAGCGCTTCGGCCGTCAGCTTGCCCTCGCCCGCCATCAAGAATCGCGCGGTCGATCACGTTCTTCAGCTCGCGAATGTTGCCGGGCCACGGCCACGCGGCCAGGGTCGCCAATGCATCGGGCGTCAGCTCGGGCGCCGCGCGCGTCTCGCGCTTCGCCGCTTCCTGCAGGAATTGCCGGGCCAGCGGTTCGATCTCGGTCGGTCGCTCACGCAGCGGAGGAATGACGAGCGAGATGCCGTTCACGCGGAAGTAGAGATCGCTGCGGAACGCGCCGCGCGCCACCTCGGCCTCGAGATCGCGATTGGTGGCGAACAGGAAGCGCACGTCGATCGGCAGCGCGGTGGTCGAGCCGACGCGCATCACCTTGCGCTCCTCGAGCACGCGCAGCAGCTTGGCCTGAATCGACGGCGGCATCTCGCCGACCTCGTCGAGGAACACCGTGCCGCCCTCGGCCGACTCGAGCAGACCTTCCTTCTGCTTGATCGCTCCGGTGAACGAGCCCTTCTCGTGACCGAACAACTCGCTCTCGAGCAGCGACTCGGTGAGCGCCGCGCAGTTGAGTCTCAAGAACGGACCGCTCGCGCGCTTGCTGCGGCGGTGAATTTCCTGGGCCAGCACTTCCTTGCCGACACCAGTCTCTCCGAGCAGCAGGACGCTGATGGTCGAAGGCGCGACGCGATCGACGAGGCGATACAGCGCCGCCATCGCGTCATCGCGCACCACGAAGCCGGGCGCAGGCGCGCTCGCGGGGCGAGAACACGCAGCGACGAGGAGATCGGGATCGACGCCGTCACGCGGAGCCGTCGCCACACCCGCACGCACGCGCGCTCCTCGCGCCACGAGCTTCGAGCTGAGCTTCTCCATCAACTTCTGCGCGGCGTCGGGAGCACGCCCCGGCGCGAGCACTTCGAACTGTCCCGGACCAAACGACGCGACGACGTCGTGTGCCGAGAGTTCAGCGGACAACACCTCTTGCGCAGTGCCGGGAGGCGCGAGCACCTGGACGCGCAGAATCGCGTAGGGCGGTTTGGTCTGCGCGGCGAGCTCGAGAAACCGCGCGTGGGTGTGCAGGTTCCACGGGCGCGACGACACCGACAATTCGTCGACCTGCAGCACACCGAGTGACGTGCCCAACTCGATCGCGTCACCTTCCGAGAGATCGATCTGTTCGTTCGGCGAGAGCTTGCGGCCGCGCACCGTGGTGCCGTTCGCGCTCCCGAGATCGAGCAGCTTCACCAGGCCGCCTTCGACGATCAGCTTGGCGTGCTTGCGCGAGGCCGCAGTGTCATCGAGGCGCAATTCCGCATCTTCACCACGACCGATGGTGACCGTGCCCTCTACGGGCAGCGCAAAAGATGCGGCTCCGGTCTCGCTCACCAGCACGATGCGCCACCGGCCACGCTTCGCACCCTCGGCTTTCGACGCGAGCCTGACGGTTTCCTGGTTGGCGACCGACATGCGCGAGGGAGTGTACACTTCGGTGTCGTCGCGAAGTCGCCGAAATCGGAGCTGCTGCTCCGGCGGGGTGGGAATCGGACCGATCTTGGACGAGACCGAACGTCAGCGCAGGGAAGTGCTCGTCAGGTCCGTGCTGCGGACGATGGCTGCCATGGGCGTGCTCGGGTTCGTGGGCTCGTTGTTCGACGCGCGCAACGACATTCGGGTGAGCATCGGTTTCTACGTGCCGATCCTCGTCGGCGTCGCCGTGCTGTGGTGGCTCACCCGGCGCGGGCAGGTGCTCGTCGCTGCGTGGTCGCTGTCGATCTTCTTCTGGCTGGTGATCGCCTTCGTCACACTCGAGTTCGGTGGGCTGCAGGGCCACAACGGCGCGAGCTTCGTCGTGATCTCGATGCTGATGGGCACCATCGTCAGCGGGCGCGCGGGCATCGCAGCCGCCGTCATCTCAGCGGTGTGGTGCGGCATCGTGGCGTATCTCGAGCACCACAATCTGCTCCCGCCGCAGCTCGGGCCCACCTACAGCCCAACCAACGCGTGGACTGCGCTCAGCGTCACGCTGGTGATCGCCGCGGTGCTGAACAGCTACTCACTCAACTCGGTTCAGCGCGCGGCAGCCGAGCGCGATGAAGCGCTGCGCCGCTCCATCGCGGCGCAGAAGATGGAAGTGGTCGGCAAGCTCGCCAGCGGAGTAGCGCACGACTTCAACAACCTGCTGATGGTGATCTCCGCGACCTCGGAGCAGCTGCGCCGCTCGCACGACGAGCTCGAGCGGCGTGAACTGCTTCGTGATCTCGACGAGGCCACCGCGCGCGCGACGTTGATGACGCGCCAACTGCTCTCGTTCGGGCGAAGTCAGACCGCCGCGGGGCTGACACGCGTCGACGTCACCGAGGCGGTGCGCGCCTTCGGCACCATGCTCCCGCGGCTGCTGGGCTCGAAGATCACCGTGGCAGTCAACGCGGAGACCTCGTGCTTCGCGAACGCCAACCGCGCGGGCCTCGAGCAGATTCTTCTCAACCTCGCGGTGAACGCGCGCGACGCGATGCCCGACGGAGGCACCCTCACCATCACGCTCTCCACCGACGCCGAAAACGTGCGGCTCGATTTCGCCGACACCGGCGTGGGCATGGACCCCACCACGCTGGAGCACATCTTCCAGCCGTTCTTCACCACGCGCGCGAGCGGCACGGGCCTCGGCCTCGCCACCGTGCACGATCGCGTCATTCAGTTCGGCGGCGTGGTGAAAGCGAAGAGCGAGCCGGGCAAAGGCACGGTCTTCACCGTCACCCTGCCCCGGCTCGAAGGCACGTCGAGCACTCCGGTCGCGGCTGCGAGTTCGCCGTCGATCACGCCCACGCAAGCGCGGAAGTTGTTGCTGGTCGAAGACGACGCGCGCGTGCGGCGCTCGGTCGCCGGGCTCCTCGAGCAAGCGGGCTTCGAGGTGATCGCCGTGAGCAACGGCGCCGAAGCGTTGCAGTTGTTGTCGGCTCCGCACTCGTTCGTGTGCGTGGTGAGCGACATCTCGATGCCGGTGCTCGACGGCGACGCGCTGGCGCGAAAGCTCGAGACGCTCACGCCCGACTTGCCGGTGGTGCTCATGAGCGGCAATCGCGCACCCGCGGGCTTCGATGCGCGCGGTGGAAAGCGCGTGTTCGTCGAGAAGCCGGCCTCGCGTGAAGCATTGCTCGCGGCACTCGACAGCGTGCTCGGCGTGACTGCTTGACCGCGTCGGTCGCGGCGGCTGTGGTGCGCCCATGAACAAGCTGATCGGGCTCGTGCTGGTCGCGGCAGGCGTCGCCGGGTTGTGGTTCGGCGGCGTGCCCTACAAGTCGAACGAGACCGTGGTGAAGATCGGCCCCATCGAGGCCAAGGCCGAGCTCGACAAGACGTGGGAAATTCCGAAACCGGTCAGCGCAGGTCTGGTCGGCGTCGGAGTGGTGTTCCTGCTGCTCCCCGGCCGCCGCAAGAAGGACTGAGCGAGCTCAGCTCTGATCGCCGCCCGCGTTGGGCGGGCTCTTCGGCACGGTCAGCGCGCGATACGCGTACTGCGCGCCGATCAACGCCGCGATGATCACGAACAACAGATTCATGCCTGCTGCGCCGCGCATGAAGCGGTAGCCGGCGATGCCGAAGCACGCGATGGCGAACACCCAGTGACGAATCGCGAGCGGCACGGTGCGCACGTTGCTGAAGGCCCACGCGACGCCGAGCACCACGAACGCCACCCAGTCGATGCCGATCACGCTGACGCCTCCTTGCGCTGCACGTCGTTGTTGTCGCCGCCGTCTTCACCCTTCGACTGATCGCTCAACTTCCCGGCGATGTCGGTGAACGACGTGTGCGACCGCACGAGGAAGAAGACGCCGAACAAGATCTGCTGAACCATCTGCACCAGCCACAGCACGTTCGCGTACGCCACGCCGCTGGAGTTGACGACCTCCTGCGAGAGGAACACGCCCATGCCGATCAGCAAGGCCAGCTGCGCTGTGCCCGCGCTGCCCGGAGCCGCGGGGATCATCATGCCGACGATCACCACGCAGAGAATGAAGTAGCCCTGGAACATCGTCATCGACAACGGGAGGCACTGCGCGCCGTTCGCTCCGCTGCAGTCGAAGCCCCACGCGAAGAGCGCCATGCCCGCGCCGTTGGCGACCCAGTACACGGCGGTCCAGAAGAAGAAGAGGAACATGTTCTTCGCGTCGGGCAGCTGCTTGAGCGCCCCCACGAAGCCGTCGACCATGTGCACGACCTTCTCCGTCAGCCCCGCGGAGATGCGGCCCATCGTCTTGCGCATCATTCCGATCACGAAGTCGTGCTTCCACCGCGCGAGCAGCAGGAAGAGGAACCCCGAGCCGAAGACGAAGAACATCAGGTTGGCACCGACGCGAATGCGGTCGATGTCGCGCGCGTCGTCGGGCACGAAGAACATCAGCACCCGCAGCATCACGGCGATGATCAGCCCGTCGACGATGCGCTCCAACACCACGCTGGTCATCGCGGCCGAGCGCCGAATGCCGCTGCGCTGCGCGATCAAGAACGGGCGCGCGAACTCTCCCAGACGAAACGGGAGCAGGATCAGCATCATGAAGCCGATCGCGCTCGCTTCGTTCAGCTTGCCGAACGGCACCTTCTCGAGGCCCGACAGCAGGTTGCCCCACCGCAGCGTGCGCGCGACGTGAATCACCACCAGCACGCCGAAGTACGCGGGGAGCGTCACGACCCAGTTCGCCGAGCGCAGCGACGTCCACATCTGCGGGAAGTTCGTGTCCTTGAACGTCCACCACAGGCAGACCGCGGTGATCGCGATGCTGACGGCGAATTTGATCCAGCGGCTCACGGACCGTGCCCCTTATTCGCAACGATCCCCTGAAGCAATGAACCGGGGTTCGTCGACACCAACGCCTGGTACGCGCGCGCGCCGACCGCCTTCTCGAGCGCCTTCAAACTGTCGCCCACCCACTGCTGCGCATTCACCGGAGAGTGCAGATCGGTCGCCGCCACCGCGTAGAGGCCCTCGTCGAGGAACGAGCGCGCGAGCTTCTCGGGCGTCTTGCCGTAGCGGCCGATGAGCGCGCCCATGTCGAGCTGCAACAAGGCTCCGGCGTTCACCATTTCCGCGGCGCGGCCCTTCTTCTCGAATTCCATGCAGCGCTCGGGGTGCGCGATGAGCGGCGTCACGCCCTTCACCTTCATGCGGAACACGATGTCGGCCAGCATCGGCAACGGGCCCTGGTACGGCGCCTCGACCAGCAGCACCTTGCCGCTGCCCAACGTGCGCGCGGTACCGGTGGCAACCGAAGGCAGCAGCGCGTCTTCGAGGAAGAAGTTCTCGGCGTTGGGAAACAGCTCGAGCGCGAGCGACGCGTCACGCAAGGCGGCGCGCACCTCGGTGAGCTTCGTCGAGCAGAGCGCCGCGTCCTTCGACGCATATTCCGAGCGCGCGTGTGGCGACGGAGCCGCCTGCGTGTACCCCAGCGCGATCAACGCGCGCGCCATGTCGAGCGTGTCGTCGAGCGACTTGCTCCCGTCGTCGATCCCGGGAAGAAGATGCAGGTGGAGATCGACCAGGCCCACGCTCATCTCCAGTCGAGCGCGATGCCGAAGTCGAAGCCGCCCACGAACGTGTTGCCCGGGAATTGCGGCTGGAACGTGAACGGCGACGCGTAGCCCGCGTAGACCGCGATTCGCAGGTGCGGCAACACGCGCAGGCCGAGCTGACCGCGACCCTCGATGTAGCCGAGCACGCGGTTCTCGAACGCATAGGCCGCGTTGGGCTTGTACGCAGCGCGGTACCAGACGGGACCGGCGGCGACGTGAAAGCCCCAGTGCAGCAGCTGGTGATCTGATCGAAAGCCGAAGCCCGCGAGGACGACGTGCTGAAAGTGCGCCGTCATCGGCGGCTGCGCACCGATGCCGAACGCCGAGCCGAGCCCCGCGATCCAGATCAGCTTGTTGCGCGGCTGATCGATGAGCTCGCCTTCCCAGAACAGGCGCACGTGGGGCGACACCATCGGCGGGTTGATGAACATGCCGATCGCGGCTGAACGCGGGAGATACGGCGGCAACAGCGGCTTGTCGGGCTCGTACGCGCCCGCTTGCAGAACCGACATCGCCACCAGTGTCAGGAGCATCGCGCGTGCGTTTCGCGCTCAAACACCGTGCTTGTCAATGGACAGGTCGGGTTCTACAACCCCGCCACTTCTCTAGGCACTTTTGCCCCCAAGGGAGAGCCATTTGTCTACGTCGCTCCGCACGTACGTCTTCCTCGACAGCCTTCAACCGCAGCTCGCCGCTCACATCGCCACCACCTGCCGCGGCTACTTTCCGGTGCCGTACGTGGCGTCGCTGTTCGTCGAGATCGCGCCCGGCATGGCGATTCACCGCCTGATGGACGTGGCGCTCAAGCAGACCAAGGTGCAGCCCGCGACGCTGGTCGTCGAGCGCGCGTACGGCATGCTCGAGCTCCACAGCGAGGACAAGGGCGAGGTGCGCAGCGCCGGCGACTCGATCTTGAAGGAACTGGGCGTGAAGGAAGAAGACCGCATCAAGCCGCGGCTCGTCTCCAACACCATCATCCGCGCCATCGAGCCGATGCACGCGATGATCCTCGACAAGATCCGCTTCGGTTCGATGATCGAGCCCGGCGAGTCGCTCTACATTCTCGAGACCGAGCCCGCCGCGTACGCCGCGCTCGCCGCCAACGAGGCCGAGAAGGCCGCCAACGTGAAGCTGGTCGACGTGACGCCGTACGGCGCGTTCGGCCGTCTGTACCTCGCGGGCAGTGAGTCGGAGATCGACTCCGCCGCCGAGGCCGCCGTCGCCGCCATCAAGGCGCTGTCGGGCAAGGAAACGGCGTCTCCGAAGGAAAAGTGAAGTTCGTTTTTTGATCGCTGACTGACGCAACACCCAACACGAGAGGCAACACTCCGATGGCTGACGCACTGGGAATGATCGAGACCAAGGGCTTCGTGGGAATGGTCGAGGCCGCCGACGCGGCGGTGAAGGCCGCCAAGGTCGAGCTGGTGGGCTACGAGAAGATCGGTGGCGGGTACGTCACGATGGTGGTGCGTGGCGACGTCGCCGCGGTGAAGGCGGCCATCGAGGCGGGCGCGCGTGGCGCTGAGCGTGTCGGCGAGCTCGTCTCGACGCACGTCATCCCGCGTCCGCACACCAACATCGACCTCGTTCTGCCTCTGGGCCGCGCCGATCAGGCGAAGGCCGAGAGCGGCCAGAAGTAAGAGGCAAGCATGCTGCTCGGCAAAGTGGTGGGGACCGTGGTCTCCACTCGCAAAGAGCCGACGCTCGACGGGTCACGCTTCCTGCTCGTGCGCGGAATGGACGCCGACGGCAAGGCCACGGGTTCGCTCGTGGTGGCCGTCGATGCCATGGGCGCCGGCGTGGGCGAGGTCGTGATGTACGCCTCGGGCTCGTCGGCCCGGCAGACCGAAATGACCAAAGACCGCCCCGTCGACGCCGTGATCATGGCGATCGTCGACCAGGTCGAGGTCGAAGGAAAACTCACGTGGGTGAAGTAACGAAGTCGAAGGTCGTGCGCGGCGCGTCGAAGGCGGCCCTCGAAGCCGCTGCGGCGAAGGAATGCGCGCACCAGACTGCCGACCCTGATTGCGAGCGCGTGCTGGTCGTCTACGGCCCGCAGGGCGCGAGCATCTACGTCGAGTCCACCCCGCCCGTTCCGCGCCCGGCCGTCTCGCGGCGCGCGAGCTGATCTCCGTGGCCCAGCGGCTCGCCCCAGGTCGAGCCTTAGTTCCGAAGGACGACGCACCATGAACGAAGCGCAAATCAACGCCATCGTGGAGCAGGTGGTGCGGCGGCTCTCGGGTGAGCTCGGCAAGCTGCCCTCGGCTTCGGCCGGTGGCGGTCGTGCTCCGGCGATCATCAGCAAGCGTCCGGGCGTGTTCGACGATTCTCGACTCGGCCACCTCGGCTGCGCAGCGCGCGCAGGAGCAGTGGGTGCGCCTCGACGTCGAGACGCGCGAGAAGGTGATCGAGGCGATGCGGCAGTGCTGCCGCGACAACGTCAACGAGCTCTCTTCGCAGGCGGTCACCGAGACCAAGCTCGGCAACGTGAAGGACAAGATCGTCAAGAACCTCCTCTGCGCGAACAAAACGCCGGGCATGGAGATTCTGCGGCCGCAGGCGTGGTCGGGCGATCACGGCTTGATGTTGATGGAGCGCGCTCCGTTCGGCGTCATCGGAGCGATCACTCCGTCGACCAACGCGACCGAGACCATCATCAACAACGGCATCGCGATGGTCGCGGGCGGCAACGCGGTGGTCTTCAACGTGCACCCCTCGGCCAAGGGCGTGTGCGCGTTCTTCGTCTCGAAGCTGAACGAGGCCATGGTCGCCGCGGGCGGCCCTCCGAATCTGCTGTGCATGTTGGGCAGCCCGACCATCGAGTCGGCCGGTGCGTTGATGAAGCACCCCGGCATTCGCTTGATCGTGGTGACGGGTGGCCCTGCAGTCGTGAAGGCCGCGATGAATTCCGGCAAGCGCGCCATCGCCGCGGGCCCGGGTAACCCTCCGGCCGTCGTCGACGACACCGCGCACATCGCGCGCGCCGCGAAGGACATCGTCGACGGCGCGTCGCTCGACAACAACATCGTCTGCATCGTCGAGAAGGAAGTTTTCGCGGTCGCTTCGATCGCCGATCAGCTGAAGACCGAGATGCAGAAGCACGGCGCCTTCGAAGTGCCGTCTTCGGCCATCAACCGCCTCGAGAAGCTGGTGGTCGACGACGGTCACCCGGCGCGTGATTGGGTCGGCAAGGACGCGGTGAAGATCGCCGAAGCCGCGGGCCTGCGCGCTCCGGCCGGCACCCGGCTGCTGTTCGCCGAGGTCGACCCCACGCACCCGTTCATTCAGGCCGAGCTGTTGATGCCGGTGATCGGCTTCTCGCGTTTGAAGACGGTCGAAGACTGCATCGCGGCGGCGGTTCAGGCTGAGCACGGGTTCGGTCACACCGCGACGATGCACTCCACCAACATCGACGTGCTCTCGGCGATGGCGAAGGTGATCAACACCTCGATCTTCGTGAAGAACGGGCCGTCGTTCGCGGGGCTGGGCATGACCGGCGAGGGCTACACCTCGTTCACCATCGCCTCTCCGACCGGTGAAGGCCTCACCACGCCGATCAGCTTCACGCGTGAGCGCCGCTGCACGCTGAAAGACTCGTTCCGGATCATCTGATGAAGACCGGGCCGGCGCTCGCGATGTACGAGCTCGAGTCGCTCGCGCGCGGGGTCGTGGTCGCCGACGTGTTGGTGAAGCAGGCCGCGGTGAAGATCGCGATCGCCGAAGCCGTCACGCCCGGGAAATTTCTGCTGGTCTTCACCGGTGGCGAAGCCGAGGTCGCGGAGTCGTTTCAGGCCGGGCTCGCCGCGGGTGGCTCAACGATCATCGATTCGCTGCATCTGCCGCACATGGCCGAGCCGGTGATCGCCGCGTTGCTGCGCGGCACGGTCGATTCCGTGGGAGCCGACGACGCGGTCGGCATGGTCGAGCTGCACACCGTCGCCGCGACGCTCAAAGCTGCCGACGTGGCGTTGAAGCGCGCCGAGGTGCGGCTCACGCACCTGCAGCTGGCGAAGGGCATCGGCGGCAAGGGCTGGTTCACGCTCGCGGGCGCGCAGCACGACGTCGAGGCAGCGCTCGAGGGAGCGGCCGCCGCGGTGGGGGCCCCCTTGCTCGTGACGACCGAGTTGATTCAACGTCCCCATGCCGACGTGCGACGCGACGTGCTGGCGGGGGGCAAGAAGTGAAGGTCGAAGAGTTCGAGATCATCGTCCACCAGAGGGAACGGACGATCGAAGTTCGCTACCCGGCGCGCCCGACGCTCGAGGCCTTCGCGCGCTACGACAAGGCGATCCGCGAGGCGATCACCCGCATGGGCCCGCCGTGGGACTGTCTGGTCGATCAGTCGAAGGTGCAGGCGCTCTCGCCCGACATCGCGCCGCGCGTCGCCGAACTCAACGCGTGGGCGATGACGAAGGGCATGGAGCACACAGCCCGCGTGCTCTCCGCGTCGGCGATCGGCGAGCTGCAGGGCGAGCGAATTCTGCGCGACGCGGGCGTGAAGAAGATCGGCTCGCTCCACAAAGATCGCGACACCGCGTGGAAGCACCTGCGCTCGCTGCGCTGACTCACTGGCCGCTGGTGGCGACCGAGTAGATCGGCCCGAAGCGGCGGTCGAACCAGTAGACGCGGCGATCGGCGACCAACAGGGAATACGGGTCTCCGATCGGCTCAGCCACCAGCGCCGGCTTCGCCTGGCCAGGCTTGAAGCGCATCAGGCGGATCTTGCCCGTCCACCCGATGCGATCGAGACCGAAGACTGCTCCATCTTTCGACGGCACGTGCCAGGCCAGCTCGAAGTCGGGGCCCACGCGCACCGGCGCTCCGTCACAGGGGAACTTGTAGAGCCCCGGCTCGGGCTTCGCCGCGGCCGGCCCCTTCGACTTCTTGAACAAGCTCTTCGGCGGCGCCGAGGCCGAGCCCCAGTTCCCGTACAGCTCGTTCCCGATGACGAAAGCATCGCGGCCACCACGCTCGAGCTCGGTGAGCTTGCCGTCGCGCGAGACGCAGAACGTTCCGGCCGCGGCGCTCACGATCCACCCGCGCGGCGTGACGAACACGTTCGACTGCATGTCGTCGTTGGAGCCCGAGCCACCGCCGAACATGTTCTGAAGCTGCGGCGTGCCCCCGAAGGCGACGACCACGCGCGGAGCACCACCGGCCAGCGGCACCGACTGCAGCTTGCCGTCGTTGAGGAACAGCAGCGTCTCTCCGTCGATCGCGAACCCGCCGATGCGATCGCGCGTCATCAAGACCAGCGGTTTGCCGCCCGCGCGGGGCACGACCGAGATCTCCTTGCTGATCACCACCACCGACTTCGCCGAGAGCAACAGCTCGGGGTACGAGCCGGTCTCCGAAAGGCCCGTGGCGATCACCGTCTTGCCTCGCTGCAGCACGGTGGCGGCCGGCTTGTTCTTTTCGTGGAGCTCGCGCAGCACGAAGAGCTGGCTTCCATCGACCGCGATGGCGACCGTGCCGACAGCGCTCTCGGCGTCGAGTTCGATCTGGTGATGCGGTTGCCCGCCGGGAAACTCGAACGCCGGACAGTCGAACGTCTCGCCCGCTTCCTTCGCCGCTTCACGCATGATCGCCGGGTGTGAAGACGGAGACGAGAAGCCGAGCGCACGCAGCGCGCTGTCCCAGCTGAAGGGCTCGTCGCCCGGCTGGAGCGCCTCGAGGGTCGCCTGAATGGCGTCGTCGTACCGCTCCGCGTTCGCGGACGCTTTGGTCCACGCGTCGCAGAACTTCTTCACCTTGCCGCCGCCCGCAAACGCAGGCGTGGCGCACAGCACCAGGCACCACCACACGATTGGAGTTCGCATCAGTTGATAGATTCGAGGATCGCACGCGCCGCGGCGATCATGTCGGGCGCGGCGGTGATCGGCCGGCCAATGACCAACAGATCGGCGCCGGCTCGAATCGCCGCGGACGGCGTCTCGGTGCGCTGCTGATCGTTGGCGGCTGAACCCAGCGGGCGAATGCCCGGAGTGCACAACACCACGTCGGGCCCGACTTGCTGGCGAACCGCGGCCACTTCGCGAGCGCTGCACACCAGGCCCGTCGCTCCGCTGCGCACGGCCAACTTCGCGAGCAACGCGGCCTGCTCATCAGGAGCGCGCGCCACTCCGGTGTCTTCGAGGGCCGGCTGATCCATCGACGTCAGCACGGTCACCGCGAGAATCACCGGCGGCTTGTGGCCCGCTTTCGCGGCGCCGGCGGCAGCGCCCTGCACCGCCGCCTTGATCATCGCTCCGCCGCCTGAGGCGTGAACGGTGAGGTACGAGACACCGAGCATTCCCGCGCGCGTCGCGGCCAACTCGACGGTGTTGGGAATGTCGTGAAGCTTCAGATCGAGGAACACCCGCGCACCACGAGCCAGGAAGGGCTCGACCGCGCGCGGGCCGTGCTCGACGAACAACGAGAGGCCGACCTTGGCGACGCCGACGAACGGCGCGACCTGCTCCCAGGCGGCGATGCCTTCCGGGAGCGCGAGATCGACTGCGAGGGCGATGCGATCACGAAGCGCACCGCTCACGACTCACCCGCCCTTCTTCAGCTCCGCGTCGATGACCTTCGCGAACTCGCTGAAGGGCTGCGCGCCCGACAGGAGCTTGCCGTTGATGAAGAACGCCGGCGTACCCGACACGCCCACGTCACCGCCGGCCTTGGTGTCGGCCTCGATGTACGACTTCATCTTGTTGCCATCGAGGCACTCGTTGAACTTCGTCGCGTCGAGACCAACCGTCGCGGCGTGCTTCTTGAGATCTTCCACCGTGAGCGCCGAGCGGTTCGCGAAGAGCACCTTGTGCATCTCCCAGAACTTGCCCTGCTCGTTGGCGCACATCGACGCCTCGGCGGCCTTCGGCGCGTTCGGGTGGAACGAGAGCGGGAAGTGGCGGAACACGATGCGCACCTTGCCGGCGTACTTCTCCATCACCTGCGTCACCGAGTCTTCGGCCTTGCCGCAGAACGGGCACTCGAAGTCGCTGAACTCGACGATGGTCACCTTCGCGTCGGCCGGGCCCTTCGACGGGCCGGTGGCAGCGACCGTCACGCGCGGCTCCTCGAGGAGCATCTGGTAGTTCGCCTTGGCCTTGAGGTCGTCGAACAGCTTCATCGCGACGTCACGGCCCTGGTCCTTCTGGAGGAACTGAATGATCTGCGGGCGCATCGACTCCAGCGTCGCCTCAGGCGGCATCTGCGCCTTGTTGTCGTCGAACACCTTCTGGATCTCGGCGTCGCTCGGCGCGGGCAGCGCGGCCATCGCCTTGTCCATCTGCGCCTTCACCCACTGCTCGTCGGTCTGACCGGCCTTCGCGGCCTCGGCCTTGGCGAGCGCCTCGAGCACCATGTTCTCGGCGGCCTTCTGGCGGAGCTCGAGCTTCTGCTTCTCGAGCTGCTTGAGCTGCGGGCCGACCTTGTCGTCGACCATCTTCAGCGTGATCGTCTGATCGTTGTACTTCGCGACCGGCAGGTTCGGGTTCTCGGCGACCGCGGCGAGCACGGTGCCACCGCCACCACCACCACCGTTGGACGCGTTGTCCTTGTTACAGGCAGTCAGCGACAGCGCGGCGAGCGCCGCAATCATCGTCATCGAGAGGGGCTTGGACATGGGGAGGCGCTTAGGCCACCCCTCCTCAGAACGGAAGATCCTTCAGATCGTCATCCCCCGGAGGTGGAGGCTTGCCCGACGGAGGCTTCTTTCCGGTGCCACTGCTCCCTTTTTCCTTCGCGAGATCGATGCGCAGCGAGGTGTCTGACTCGAAGCGAACCTTGCGCGTCTGCGTCACGAAACCCTTCGACACGAAGCGCAGCGAGGTGATCGTGCCTTGCGGCCGCGAGAGCGTGAACGGCGTGGTGCCGAGCATGAAGTCGTCTTCGAACACCTCGACGCGATCGCTGGCCGACTCGATGGCGAGCTTCACGCCACCGGGCGCCGGGGTGGAGTTCGCGTTGTTCGGCTTCGGCTCCGACGGCGGGTCGACCAGCGCCACGGCATCTGCCCCGGCGTCGATCACCGTCTCGGGAGGAGGCGGCTTCGTCGCGATCGGCGGTGCGGGCTTCGCCACGTCGCCCTCGGGCGGGCGCGTGAAGACCCAGATCACCGCGCCGATGAGCCCTCCGACGATCAACATCAGACCGATGATCAGCGGCGTGCGATTGGGGCGCACCGCGGCGAGATCGACGTTGCTGTCGGGCGCAGGTTCCGCGCCCGCCCCTTCCTTGCGTCGCAACAGGCGCGCCGTGTTGGTGGCCTGCTGCTGATCGACCGGCGTGGGGTTGGTGGTGGGCGACGGAATGTGCGGCGCGCGTTCGTACTTGGTGCTCGCTACCGGAGGGATCGTCGGGCTCAACAACGCCGGCACGTCGGGCGGCGTGAGCACCTCGAGGCGCGTCTCACCCAGCTTCGGCTTCGGCGGCTCCACCGGTTTCGCGACGGGCTTCTCGACGCTCGACAACGGCTTCGGCGGAGCGGGCACCGCCTTGCTGCTGGTGAGCTGCAGCGGCGCGGGCGGCAGATCGACCGCGGTGACGGGCTCGGTGCGCGTCGGCGTGGGCGTCGACTGCACCGCCTCGAGCGCGCTCACCACCGCTTCCATCGAGGCCGGGCGCTGCGCCGGGTCTTTCTGGAGCATCTGCATGATGATCCGCTCCAGCGGCGCCGGGACGTTGCCCCACGGCGACTTGAGCGCAGGCGGCAGCGTGTCGAGCTGGCGGCTCATCAATTCCACCGCCGAGTCACCGGTGAACGTGGGCCGGCCACGCACCAGCTCGTGAAGAATGAGCCCCATCGAATAGATGTCGGAGCGCGTGTCGACCACGCCCGCGCTCGCCTGCTCGGGCGCCATGTACTGCGGCGTACCGACCACGCTGCCGATCGCGGTGAACGCACCCGACGCGCCGCTCCCGAGCACCTTGGCGATGCCGAAGTCGAGCACCTTCACGAAGTCGGGCTGCCCGGGCCGCTGCACGAGCATGATGTTCTCGGGCTTCAGATCGCGATGAATGATGTTCACCGCGTGCGCCGCGGCCAGCGCGCGACCGATCTGCAGACCGACGTGCACCACGCGCTCGAACCGGAAGGGGCCTTCCTTGCGGTACTTGATGAGCGTCTTGCCCTCGACGAACTCCATGACGAAATAGAAGCGCCCGTCGTTGGTGCGCCCGAAGTCGGAGATGTCGATGATGTTGGGGTGGCCGATGCGGCTCGACGCGATCGCCTCGCGCTTGAAGCGGCCGACAAATTCCTGATCGGTCGACAGCTCCGGCAGCATCACCTTGATCGCCAGCGCCTTGCCGAGCTCGACGTGTTCCGCGCGGTACACCTCGCCCATGCCGCCTTCGGCGAGCTTGCTGATCACCCGGTAGCGCGAGTCGATGACCGTGCCCGGGCCGAACACCGGTTGCGAATCGGTGGGCGTCGCGCCTTCGGGCTGCGTGAGGGCCTGCGCGGCCTGCGAGCGGGCCACCGCGGGGATCGCGTCACCCGAACGCGTGCGGGCGTGCGCGTTGACGCCGGTGTCTTGAATCACCATCACCACGTCGCCGATGCGCAGCTTGTCTCCGATGGAGAGGCGCTCGTCGATGATCGGCGTGTTGTTCACCGCCACTGCGCCGTTGCCGACCAGATCGCGCACCCACCACTGGCCGCGCTGATCCTTCATCACCTCGGCGTGCCGCGGCGCGACCAGCTCACTCTTGAAGCACAGCGCGCAGTCGTCGGCCGAGCCGATCACGAACTGCTTCGACGGGAACGCGACCACGCGGCCACGGTCGGGGACTTCGATCTTGAACTCCAGCTCGGCCACGGCCCGAAGTTACACCCAAGCGCCCGCTCGCTCAGCGTTCATCGCTGTCCTGAGACGTCAGCGGCCTTCGTGGTGCGTGTGCCCTTCGTTCCCCCACGTGGCCGGCCACGGCGCATCGCTGGGTGACAAGGTCGGCAGGGGAATGAAGGCGAAGCGGTTCTTCGTTCGGGCGTAGCGCGGGTCGCAGTTGGCGCACGAGTCGGCGGCCGGCGTCACGCCGAACATCAGCCCCAACCCGCCCTGGGTGACCGAAGCGGCGATCGGCACTTCGCTCACGCTGAGCGGGCAGTCGAAGGCCTTCGCGCCGGTGATCAACTCGATGCCCTCGAGCCGCACCTGACCTTGATCGTTGGTGATCGCCAGCGCCACCTCGCGCTCACCCCACGGCGAGGCCCACTTCGCGCCGAACAGCGGCTGACGCTCGGGCTGGCCGCGCAACGTGTACGTCCACGCCACGGGGTGCGTGCCGCTGGTCGAGATCGCTTCGACGGTGCGGTTCTGTTGATCGAGCTGCACCGCGACGCCATCGCCGACGATGCCTCCGCCGAAGCGCGAGGCGAAGGTGGCGACCGTCGTGCCGGTCATCGAGGACCGCACCTCGTTGGTGTTCTCCTGGAACAGCAGGCCGTTCGCGACCGCCAGCTCACCGCCCGCGAGCGACGCGTCGTGCACGCGCCAGCGCGGCTGGAGCGACGGCGAGAAGCTGAAGATCGTCGTGCCGGTCATCGTGGCCGCGGGGTTGTCGGTGCTGCTCGCGGTGAAGCCCAGGTAGATGTTCGACTGCGCGTCGACCGCCACGCCGTAGCTGTGCTGGTGGTTGCAGGTGCCGCCGAAGATCGGGTCGTTGATGAAGCGACTGGCGACCGCCTGCCCCGCGCGGTCGAGCACCACCATGGCGAACACCCGGCAGCGCGGGTCTCTCCCTTCGGGCGTCATGGTGCGCGACTCGTAGAGCACGAGGAGTTCCTGCTCGTTCATCACCGCCAGGCGCGCGGTGAAGAACTCCACGCGCGGGCCATTGAACTCGGCGATCTCCTGCTGCACGCCGGTGAAGCTCCACACGATGGTGCCGGTCGTCGGGTCGATCGCGCTCACTGGCGACGTGGCGAGGCCCGGCAGATCTCCGCACACCAGCCAGCCGAGCCACATCACACAGCGGCGCGCGAGCTGCGTGAGGTTGACCGGCATCGCGCTCTTCGCGTCGAGGCGCGGCGGCGACATGAAGTAGCTCGACAGGTGGTAGCGGCCCGAGCGGTCGGCGATCAGATCGCTCCACGACTCAGGCGGGAAGCCGCCGTCGGTCTGCAGATCTCCCAACGTCCACGTGGGCGTGAGCGGGTTCGCCGCGGCGATCACGCACTCATCGTTCACGCATCGCCCCGCTCCGCCGCACGGCCCATCGCTCGCACACGCAAAGCCATCAGGTGGGTCGCGCACCACGCACGCGCCAGAAATGCAGACTTCGGCTTCCATGCAGCCGCGCTTCGGGCCACACGGCGTTCCATCAGGAGCGTCGTCCAAACCGCAGCCCACGCCGCTGGTGCAGACCCCGACGCGACACGCGCCTTGCGCGGGGCAGCTCACCGGCCCGAGGTGCTCACACCCGCGCGCGGGGTCGCAGGTGTCGGCGGTGCACGGGTCAGCGTCGTTGCAGTCGCGCAGCGTGCCTTCGCAGCGGCCCTGGTGGCAGCTGGGCGCGACGAGACACACGTCGTTGAGCGAGCACGAGCGGCCGTCGTCGAGCTCGACCTCCACGCAACGCGCAGCCGCGACGTCCCAGCTCGAGGTGCGGCACGGGCCCGACGGCGTGCACTCGGGCGCGGGCACTGCTTCACACGCGAGCGGGATCACCAGCGGCGCGTAGCCTGAGAACGTGATGGTGACGGCTCCGTCGAAGAGGCCGGCGTGATCGGGCGCGCAGCTGACGACGAACTGCGTGTCACCGACCTCCGCGCGCGAGGGGAAGCCGTCGTTGATGCGAAAGCCCTCGCCGGTGAGCGCCCACTGCCCCTCGAGCGCGACCTTGCCGGTGTTGGTGAGGGTGATGGTCGACGCGCCCGCGCCGCCGAGCACGATGAGACCGAAGTCGACCTGCTCGGGCTGCACGCGAATGAGCCCGGTGACGGTCTGCAGTTCGGGCGTCTTGCACTGACACGCGCTGAGCAGCACGCAGAGCGCGAAGAACCACCGGTGCGTTCTGAGAGCTGACTGAGCGAGGCCCTGCTTCACGCCGCAGACGGTGCCAGCACCGGAGCCAGATCATCAAGCTCCAGCTGGTGCGACACCATGTCGTGCGAACGCGCAGGGACGACTTCGTAGTTCGACGGGTCGGACAGAACCTTGGCGACCAGCTTCTGATTGAGCGCGTGGCCGGTCTTGTAGACCGTGAGCGCGCCGATCACCGGGCGGCCGAGGAGCGCCACGTCACCGAGCGCGTCGAGCAGCTTGTGGCGCACGAACTCGTCGGGGAAGCGGAGGCCTTCGGGGTTCAGAATCGAGAAGTCGTCGACCACCACCGCGTTGTCGAGCGAACCGCCGCGAGCGAGCCCCATCGCACGGAGCTTGTCGACGTCGCGCAGGAAACCGAACGTGCGCGCGCGCGCCACTTCGCGAATGAACGAGCTGTGGCTGAACTCGAGCGAGAACTGCTGGTCGCTGATCAGCGGATGCTTGAAGTCGATGGTGCAGGCGATCTTGAAACGGCGCGCGGGGCTGAACGTCGCCACCTTGTCGCCATCGGTCACGCTGACCGTCTTCTTGATCACCAGGAAGCGCTTGGGCTCGCCCTGCAGACGAATGCCGGCTTCCGAGATGCGCTGCGCGAACGGAGCGGCGCTGCCGTCCATGATCGGAATTTCGGGACCGTCGATCTCCATCAGCAGGTTGTCGATGCCGAGGCCCGACAGCGCAGCGAGGAGATGCTCGACGGTGGCGACCTTCGCCGCGCCCATGCCGAGCGTGGTGGCGAGCGACGTGTCGGTGACCAGCTCAGAGCGAACGGGGATCTGCGGACGACCGGGCAGATCAGTGCGAACGAAAGCGAGACCGTGATTGACGGGCGCAGGGCAGAGGCACAGCTTCACCTTCGAGCCGCTGTGGAGACCAACACCTTCCACCACAACCGCTCTCTTGAGTGTTCGCTGTTCGAACGAGTCACCGGCCATGACGTGTCGCGCCCTCCCTGAAGTGCCGGAAATACCGGCAATGTGATGCGGCGCGTTGAGCAACCCATATGCCACGAAATGCTCGGTTCGGAAGTAAAAACCTCGCGGAATCATTGTGTGGTGCAGGCGTGCACCACTTCAAATTTTCGCGTCCGGGACAGAGGTGACGCGTTTTTCACGGGTTAGGAGCTGCGGCAGGCGTGTCGCGATCTGACGAGCGGCAGGGAGTTTTGGTCAGAACAAGTCGCCCTGCGAATCACGCTTCGGAGCCGGTCGACCGAAATACTCGTAGGCGTGTGCAGTGGCGACGCGGCCCCGCGGCGTACGGTGAATGAAGCCTTCCTGCAGCAGATAGGGCTCGTAGACGTCTTCGATGGTGTCGCGCTCTTCGCCGACGGCAGCGGCGATGGTCTCGACGCCGACCGGGCCACCCCCGAACTTCTCGATCACGGTCTTCAGAATCCTGCGGTCCATGTGATCGAGCCCGCTGGGATCGATGTCGAGCCGTTTCAGTGCGCTGTCGGCGAGCGCGCGCGTGACCGTTCCCGTGCCTTCGACCTCGGCGAAGTCGCGCAGGCGGCGCAGCAACCGATTCGCGATGCGAGGCGTGCCGCGGGCGCGCGAAGAGATCTCCTCGGAGCCTTCGCGATCGATCTTCACGCCGAGAATGCGCGCCGAGCGGGTGAGGATCTTCTGCAGATCGGCGGGCGTGTAGAAGTCGAGCCGCTCCTGAATCTGAAAACGATCGCGCAGCGGCGAGGTGAGCAAACCCGTGCGAGTGGTCGCGCCGATCAAGGTGAACGGCGGCAGATCGATCTTCATCGCGCGCGCTGCCGGGCCGGAGTCGATGGTGATGTCGAGGCGGAAGTCTTCCATCGCCGGGTAGAGGTATTCCTCGACCGCTGCCGAGAGCCGATGGATCTCGTCGATGAAGAGCACGTCGTTGGGCGAGAGGTTGGTGAGAAACCCGGCGAGATCGCCCTTCTTCTCGAGCGCAGGGCCCGAGGTGACGTGCATCGACGCGCCGAGCTCGTTGGCGATGATGTGCGCGAGCGAGGTCTTGCCGAGCCCCGGCGGTCCGCTGAACAGACAGTGATCGAGCGCCTCACCGCGGGCCTTGGCGGCCTTCACGTACACCTTCAGCTTCTCGACGACGCGCCCCTGCCCCACGTACTCGTCGAACGACGGCGGACGCAGGCTCGCTTCGAGCCGCTGCTCGTCCGTTGCAGCCGCGGGATCGAGCGCGTCACCTTCAGTTCTCCGTGTCATTCGCGCGGCAGCTTGTAGCATGCCGCGCATGCGAATCTGGCTGTGCAGTGTGCTCGCGCTCCTCAGCGGCTGCATCGTTCCGCGATCGATGGTGACCGGGCAGATGGCCGCTCCCGTCGGGCGCGGAGCCACCGACATCGGCGTCTACACCGGCGTGCAATACGCGCAGCAGACGAACCCTGCGTACATCGGCCAGGACGCCGTCACCGGTGATCCCAACTCCATCGCGCTGCGCTCGACCGGCTTCTCGATGCCCGCGTTCGAAGCCAACCTGCAGTACGGCTTCAACGATCACGTCGGCCTCAACGTGCACGCGTCGTCGGCCGGCATTCAGCCCGGCGTGAAGCTCACGGTGAACAAGTCGAAGGTGGCGCACTTCGCGCTCTTGCCGCAGGTGGCGTTCGGCTACGCGTCGACCGGCTCGACCTCGCTCGTCGCCGGCCCCGATGGCGTGCAGGTGCCGACCTCGCCGACCTCAGGCACGAGCTTCACGTTCCTCGGCGGCCTGAAGTTGCTGGTGTCGGCGAAGTTCAACAAGACGGCCGCGTTCTTCGCGGGCGCGGGCTACGACTTCATCTTCAACCGCAACTTCAACTCGCAGCTGCTCGGCACCGGCAACTCGACCGACGCGGCGTCGACCATCAACTCCACCACCGCGCATCAGATCTCGGTGAGCGTGGGCATCGACATCGCGCTGGGCTGGGTGCACCTGCGCCCCGAGGTCGCGCTCGGTTTCTACCCGGGCATCGCGCAGAGCCGCACCGTCAACAACCCGCCTGACTCCAACACCGTCGCCGCGACCGGAGGCTTCGGCTGGGCGATCTTCCCGGGCTTCACGCTGGCGGTGCAGACGCCGCAGCGCGAGCTCACCGCCGAAGAAGAAGAGGAAGAGGCGGAGAACGCGAAGGAAGAGGCGCGCAAGAAGCGCAAGAAGAACGGCGAAGACGACGACGAGGACGACGACGAAGACGGCAACCGCGACGACGAAGACGAGCGCCCGAAGAGCAAACTGAAGAAGAAGCGGCAGCTCGACGACGACGAGGAAGAGGACAACGCGAAGAAGAAGCGTCGCCCGATCGACGCCGACGACGAGGACTGAATGTTCGCTCCACTTCCCGGCGGGCTGCGCGACGCGTGGCGTGAGAGTGGCGACTCGGAACGGCTGCGGCGCCTGCGCAAGGCGGCGCTCGCCACCCGCGAGTCGTTGCTCGCCGACGGGCCGGTGCTCTCGTGCAGCACGCACAAGCTGATCACCTTCCCCTACCCGACCCGTTACGCGTTCGCGGGCGGCGGCATGAGCCCCGCGCCGTTCGTGATGATGACCAACCGCATGCAGATCGTGCAGTTCGAGCACGGCGGTCGGCGCAAGACGCTGCTGTTCAACCCCAGCGACGTCGATGGCAACCGCGCGGCGACGTTCTACGCAGACCTGACGTCGAAGTTCGGCACCTTCCTCTCGCGCAAGGTGATCCCCACGTACTTCGGCACCGTCGAGGAGCAGCTCTCGCGCGCGGGCGTGAAGACCACCGACGTCGACTTCATCGCCTACGACCACCTGCACGTGCAGGAGCTGCGGCGCTGGCTCGGTTCAGAAACATCAGTGTTTCCGAAAGCGAAGTTGATCGTCATGCGCCGCGAGTGGGAACAGGTGAAGGACCTGCACCCCATGAACTCGGTCTGGTACGTGCCCAACGGCTGCGACATTCCCGAAGCGCGCCTGGAACTCATCGACGGCGACGTGCAGCTCGGCAAGGGCGTGGCGCTGCTCGACACCCGCGGTCACACGCGCGGCAACATGTCGCTGGTGGTGGTGACGCCCGACGGCCCGTTCGTCACCAGCGAAAACGGAGTGGCCACCGAGAGCTACGCCCCGCTCCAGTCGCGCATTCCCGGGGTGCGCGCGTACGCCGAGCAGATGGGGTTCGAGGTGGTGCTCAACGGCAACACCCGCGAAGACTCGCTCGATCAATACAGCTCGATGATCGTCGAGAAGCTGGTCGCCGGACCCTCGAAGCTCGACCCGTCGTACCCGGCGTTTGCTCCGTCGAGCGAGCTGACGTCATCGATCTTCGCGCCTGGCCTCGCGCCGACGTTCACCTTCACGCCACCCGATGTGGGAACCCACGCCTCACCATGAGAATCGACGTCACTGCCGACATCGCCTTTCCGAAGGACCGCGTCTTCGCCGCCTACCGTGATCACCTGGTCGATCTCGTGCCGTACCTCACCAACGTGCGCGCCATCACCATCACCTCGCGCGTCGACGAGGGAGAGATCGTCAAGTTCGTCAATCGCTGGAAAGGCGGCGGCGAGATCCCCGCGGCGGTGCGCAAGGTGCTCTCGGCCGAGCTGCTGGAGTGGGACGATCTCGCGACGTGGAACGCGAAGGACTTCACCACGCAGTGGCAGACCATCGTTCCGGCGTTCAAGGACGCGGTCGATGCGCGCGGCATGAACACCTTCATCGAGCCGCGGCCGGGCGTGACCACGCTGAAGATCGCCGGAGAGCTGAAGGTCGACGCGACCAAGGTGAAGGGCGTGCCGCGCATTCTCGCCGGCACCGTCGGCTCGGCGGTCGAGGCGTTCCTCGTCTCGGCGATCAAGCCCAACCTCGCGGCGGTGGCGAAGGGCGTCGAGAAGTACCTCGCCTCGAAGAGCTGACCGTCACGGGCGGGTGACGCCCACTGTCGTGCACAGGTGCGGTGAGCGGCGCGCTGTCAGTAGGCAGGCGGCGTGTTGATCACCGCGCTCAGCATTCCGCTCGGCCTCTTCTACGCCAACCGTGGAGTGGCTGATCCACAAGTACCTGCTGCACGGCGTCGGCGCTGATCGCTCGAGCGCGTGGTCGTTTCATTGGCACGATCACCACCGCGAGTCGCGCCGTGCCGGCATGTTCGACCCGCAGTACGTGCGGCCGCTCTTCACGTGGGGTTCGCCGCAGCTCAAGGAACTGCTGTCGGTGAGCGCCATCACGCTGGTGCACGTGCCGCTGATTCTCGTCGCGCCCGCCTTCGCGCTCACCGTCGTCTTCAGCGGGGTGCGCTACTACTTCGTGCACCGCCGCGCGCACCTCGACCCCGCGTGGGCGAAGCAGCATCTGCCGTGGCACGTCGATCACCACCTGGGGAGCGATCAGAACGCGAACTGGTGCGCGACCGCACCGTGGTTCGACGTGCTGATGGGCACTCGCAAGATCTACGAGTGGGACGCGAGCGGTCGCATCGTGCGCGAGGAGCGCGTGACGCTCGCTTCGTGGCTGCGCAATCCCCTGAAAACCACCCGCAGGGCGGAGACACCGGGCCAGTAGGTTCCTCGAATCTCCTTCGAAAGGTGATTCGTGATCCGCGGCCTCGTGGTGCTCGCATCGGTCGCAGTCGCAGTCAGTGCATGTCGTGATCTGGGAGTGCCGCCACCGCCCGGCCCCGGCACGGTGAGCGGCCGCGTGGTCGTCGCCGTTCCCGGCGTGACGTTGAAGCAGGCCGTGCCCGCAGCGAGCGTGTCGCTGGTGTCGGGCAGTCTCTCGACGACGGCCGGCGCTGATGGACGCTTCGTGCTCAGCGGCTTCACCTTCGCCACGGGCACGCTGCGGTTTCGCGCTGACGTCCCGGGAATCGGCGTGCGGCAGAAGACGATCACGCTCGAGTCGATCGGCGCCGGTCCCGGTCGCAACGTGGAACTGGGCGACGTGGCGATCGTCGAGAGCGCCGTGGTCAAGGGCCGCGCGCTGCGTGAAGACCTTATCGACAGCCCGACGGGCCATCTCAACTCGGTGGTCTTCGTGCCCGAGGGCCCGTTCACCGCCTACACCGCGGACGACGGCACCTTCGCGCTCGATGAATTGCCCGAAGGCCCGATGCAGCTCACGGTGTTCCGCACCGGCTACCAACCGGTCGGGCTCGAGCTCACGCCACGCTCGGGCGAGTTGATGACGGTGCGTGATCTGATTCTGCAGCCTCTCGCGGGGCCCGAGCTGCCAGGGGCGATCACCGGCTCGCTGGTCTTCGTGCCGCAGCAGCCCGACACCGGCGACGTCACCGTTCGCGCGTTCTTGATCGGCGGCGGAGAGGCGAGCGCGACGATCGATTCCATCAATTCACAGTTTCGATTCAGCGCGCTCGCTCCGGGTCTCTACGATCTCGTCGCGACGCGCTCCGGGTTTGCGACGGCGGTGATGCGCAACGTGCTCGTCACGTCGGGAGGCAATCTCACGGTCGGCGACATCGTGCTCGAGCAGGGCGTGGCGGGCACGGTCGATGCCGGTGTTCGCCCGCCGCCGATCGATGCGGGGTCAAAAGAAGAGGACGCTGGCAAACCCGACGACGCCGGTACGGACGGCGGCGACGCAGATGCAGGCATCGACGCCGGTGTCGATGCGGGAACGCAAGACGCGGGACAGCCAGACGCAGGCCCGCAGCTGTGTTCGGGCAACGGAGACTGCCCGTCGACGCAGTGGTGCGATCTCGGCGCGTGCCGCCCGCAATGCGTTTCATCGGCTGGCTGCACCAACGGCCGCGTGTGCGACGTGCCGACCGGAACGTGCTTCGCGCCGTGTGATGCGGGCATGTGCGGTGCGGGCGAGACGTGCGACCCACTCGCGAACGCGTGCCGCCGCTTCTGCGATCTCTCGGCGCCCTGCCCTTCGGGCCAACGCTGCAACGCGAGCTCGTTCTGCGTGCCGGAATGCAACGTCACCGCCGACTGCTTGAACCCGTACCGCATGTGTCAGGGCGGAGCGTGCGTGAGCAACACGCTCTGCGGCCGCGATCGCGATTGTCCCTCGCCGCTCGACTTCTGCATCGCCGGCCACTGCGCGACGCAGACGCGCACGGTCGTCGACGGCGGCTACGCATGCTCGTCGCCATGTCAGTGCCGTGAAGGAGAGGTCTGCGAATCGAGCAACGTGTGCGTCGCCGAGCCGCTGCCCACCGTCTACCTGATCGCCGACGGCGGTGGTCTGGGCGATCGGCCCGACTCCGGCACCGGAGATCTCAGCGGAGCGCTCGCCACGGCCACCGCTGGAACCACCCTCGCCCTCCGCGCCGACGATCTCTTCCTCGTCCCCAGCGCGCAGGCGTTCCCGAGCAGCGGCGTCACGCTCGCGGGAGGCTACGTGTCGTGCGGTTCTGACCGCTGGGTGCGCGACATCACGAAGTACTCGACCATTCGAGCGCCGCTGCCGCCGGTCTTCACCTTTGGTGGTTCACCGACTGCTCCACGTTCCAACGTACGCATTGAGAACATCGATCTGCGCACCGCCGGAAACGGCTCGAGCAGCTGCAGCCGATACAACTTCGAAGCGAGCAACACCGATCGCCTGCGCATGCACCGCGTGCGTTCGCGCGTCGACGGCACGGACACCTGCAGCGGCGCGTTCGGCATGATGGTGTGCAGCAACTGCTCGAACGTCGATCTCGACTCGCTCGAGCAGCTCCCCCAGGCCGGGGTCTTCATTCAGTATTCGCTCTACGGCGTGCAGCTGTACTCGGTGTCGGGCTCGCTGAAGAACGTGCAGCTGCCCGGTTCGCCGACCGGAGCGATGCTCGGCGTGTACGTCAGCGGGCTCACGGGACCGCTGACGATCGATCGCGTGCGCGTGCCGCCCAACGACTTCCAGTATGCGTACCTCGGGGTCTCGGTCGCCAACTGCGGAGTGCATCGCGCGACGATCAGCAACAGCACGCTCGCCTTCCCGATCGCTCCCGGACCGAGCCAGAACGGCTACGGCGCGGCGATCAACGTCTCCAACTGCGACGACGTGCACGTGGTCGACAACCTCATCGATGGCTCGCTGCAGAGCGGCTACGGCGCCGCGAATCCACGCGGGCTCACGTTCGACAATTCGGGCGGAGAGGTGCTCCGGAACCGTGTGCTGCTGCCGAACCTCCTCGGCTCCGCGGGGAGCAGCTCCGTAGCGGCGATGCACTTCCAGGGGCGCGCGCGCTTCGACGTGCTCGACAACGTGATCTCCGGCGGCACCTTCACGATCGCCAACTTCGGAGGCCTGCGACTGATGTCGGTCGCCAATCTCACCACCGGCCCCATGCGCATCGAGCGCAACACACTCAGCGCGGGAGTCGTCACCGGACCGGGCAACTTCACCGAGAACACCGGCATCTGGATCAACAACGTGCCCGGCACGGTGGGCCTGGCGGTGCGCGACAACGTGGTCACCGCGCCGCTCGGACAGTCGGGGGTATCTGCCTGCAATGCGTCGTACGGCGCGCACGTGCAGGCGTCACAGGTGCTCTTCGAGCGAAACGACTTCACCGCGCCCGCCGGCCAGCGCACCAACGGCGTGCGCATTCAGAACGCTTCGACGGTCGAGCTGGTCGGCAACCACCTCTTCGCCGGCATCGATCGAGCGCCCGGGAGCGGGTCCTGTTCTGGCGTCGGCACCGCCCTCAACGCCTCGAGTGGTCTGCACGTGGAGGGCGCCGCCACGCAGGTCTTTGCGCTCGGAAACACCATCGAGGGCGTGGGCGATCCCGGGCAGCTGACGCCCAGCATCGGCGTGACGTGCTCCGGCGCACCGCAGGGCATCTTCACCAGCAACGTCATCAACGGTGGCCGCGCGTCGACGCACTGGATGTTGGGGAAAGAAGGCTCTGGCGCGTCTGCTTGTGAGTCGCCGAGCAGCTGGTCCCGCAACTACTTCTTCTTCGAGAGCCCGTCCGGGCGCAGCGTGGGTGATCTCGTTTCGAACATCGTGTCGGCCGATGCGGGCGTCGGAGCGCCCGACGCGAACGGCAACATCCTCGGCGATGGAACCAGCTGCCTCGATCCTGGATCGTCGAAGCGCTACCACCTGCTGCCCGGCGGGCCGTGCATCGATCGCGGCGACGTCGGCGCTCGCCGCGACAACACGATTCCGGTGATCGACATCGACGGCCTCACCCGCGTGCGCGGAGTGCGGGCCGACATCGGCTGCAGCGAAGAACCGTGAGGCCTACCAGCTGGTCTTCACCGGCCGGCCTTCTTCGTAGCCAGCCTGGCTCTGCGTGCCGACGACGGCCTGCTCGTGGAATGCCGCGAGCGAGCCCGCACCCGCGTAGGTGCAGGCGCTGCGAACGCCGGCGACGATCTGATCGATGATGTCTTCAACTCCGGGTCGCGCGGGGTCGAGGTACATGCGCGAGGTCGAGATGCCTTCCTCGAACAACTCCTTGCGCGCGCGCTCGAACAGCGAATCGGTGCGGGTGCGATTCTTCACGGCGCGCGCCGAGGCCATGCCGAAGTTCTCCTTGTAGAGCCGCCCGTCGGCGTCGCGCAGCACGTCGCCCGCGCTCTCGTAGGTGCCCGCGAACCACGAGCCGATCATCACCGTCGACGCTCCAGCCGCCAGCGCGAGCGCGACGTCACGCGGGTAGCGCACGCCGCCATCGGCGCACACGTGCTTGCCCAGCTTCGCCGCCTCGCTCGCGCAGTCGAGCACCGCTGAGAACTGCGGCCGACCGACGCCCGTCATCATGCGGGTGGTGCACATCGCTCCGGGGCCGACGCCGACCTTGATCACGTCAGCGCCCGCCTTCACGAGATCGCGCACGCCTTCACGCGTCACGACGTTGCCCGCCATGATCGGGATCTTCGGGTTCAGCGCGCGCACCGTCTCGACTGCCTCCAACATGCGCGTCTGGTGGCCGTGCGCGACGTCGATCACCAGGAGATCGACTCCCGCTGCGAGCACCTGCTCGGCGCGCGCCTTCACGTCGCCGGTGATGCCGATCGCCGCAGCCACGCGCAGCTTTCCATTCGCGTCGAGCGCCGGGTCGTAGATCGTCGAGCGCAACGCCCCACGACGCGTCACCACGCCGATCAACCGCTGCTTCTCGAGCACCGGCGCACAGGTGAGCCGCCGCGCCGAGAGCCGCTCGAACATCGTCTCCAGCGGAGTGCCGTTCTCGAACGACAGCAACTCGGTCGACATCACGCGGGAGAGCTGCGTGTAGCGATCGACTCCCGCGCCGTCGTGCTCGGTGAAGATACCGACCGGGCGATGTTCGGCGTCGACCACCACCACCATGCCGTGCGCGCGCTTGTGAATGAGGTTGAGCGCTTCCTGCACGGTCTGCGTGGCCTGCAGCTCGATCGGCGTCTCGTAGACCGGGTGGCGCGACTTCACGTAGCGCACGTTGGCTTCGATGATGTCGACCGGAATGTCCTGCGGGAGCACGGCGATCGCTCCGCGGCGCGCGACGGTCTCGGCCATGCGACGACCGGCGACGGCGGTCATGTTCGCCACCACCAGCGGCAGTTTCAGACCCAGCCCGTCGCGTGGAGAGAGGTCGACGTCCATGCGGCTCGAGAGCGCGGAGCGGCTCGGCGCGAGAAACACGTCGCTGTAGGTGAGATCGGTCGTGGGCTGCCGGTCGTCGAGGAAACGCATGACGCGCGTTCTACGCCTTCGGTGGCGATTCGGTGAGCAACCCCGTGAGGAAGTGGCAGTACTCATCGACGTACGTCTCGAACGACGCGGTCTTCGACAGCAGCCACGGGTTCATCAGAGTGTGGCGCAGCATGAACAGCCCCGGCGCGTCGGGAGAATGCAGGTCGAGCTCGAGCTCTCGCGCCAGGCGGTCGCGCTCCGGCTGTCCGAGATGCTGGAGCGACACGGTCGTCGAAGAACCGAAGAACGTGCGCAGCTGCACCGGCTGATCGACCCGCACGCGCAATGCGTCGGCGACGCGGCGCGAAAACGCGTTGGCGCTGGCGAGCGAACGATTGCCCGCCTGATTGAACGCCACGCACACGAGGTTGCAGTCGGGCTCGAACGGAATACACAACTTGAGTTGTGGACTGAGCCTGGGAGCAAGCTCACGCAGCCGGTCGTAGAGGTACTCGCACGACGAGATGGATCTCGCGATCAGCCTCCCGAAGTTCGCCGCGTCGAGCGGAAGGACCCGGTGATTCACGTAGCAGGCCGCGGCAGCCGCACCAGGGCGACTGCCTTCGAGACTGAAACGGCCGGGGTGGTCGAACTCACGTTCCCTGCTCTTCTCGTCGAAGACGTAGGACGCCTGCTGCTCGACGAGCCGCAACGAGCGCTTGTCGCGCACCAACAGCGCACCGACACCGAATGGCACGAAGCCCAGCTTGTGGGGATCGACGGTGATCGAGTCAGCCTCGGCCAACGCGCGGGTGGTGCGATGAACGCGCTCGCTCGGGAAATGCCGGAACTCGGAGGCGATCTCTTCGCGCGGCCGCAGCGCACCCGAGCCGTCGCGAAACAAGCTCGGAAGATAGCCGCCCCACGCTGCGTCGACGTGAAACCAGAAGTGTTGCCCGCGCGCGCGACGCAGCTCGGCGATCTCGTGCAGCGGGTCGAGCGTGCCGAACTCCGTGCTGCCGTACACACCGACGACCGCGAGCACCGGCTGCCGCGCGCGTCTGCGGCGCTCGAGTTCTTCCTCGAGCGCACCGACGTCCATTCGCGCCGAAGACGTCGGCACTTCGATCAGCTGCGCGCTGCCGAGGCCGAGCAACCGCATCGCCTTCTTCCACGAGTAGTGCGCCGTGCCGGGCGCGAGTACGGCGAGCTCGCTCACCACTGGAAACGCGGCCGCGAAGCTCGCCAGCCCGAGGTTCTCGACCCGGCGCTCCTCAATCGCGGGCACCAGCTCTTTCGCGCGCGGGTGCGTCGTCACCGTCTCGGCGAGGGCGAGACACTGCGCCGGGCTCCATTCGAGCAGCGAGTAGTCGTCTTCGGCTTCGCGCAACGGCTCGAGCGAGACGTCGAGTGCGGCACACGCGTCGGCCACAGCGAGCGGGTACAGCTTCACCGCGCGCGCGAGCCACAGCCCTTCGTCGTTGGCGACCGTTCCCCCGCCGGTGAGATGCCCCCACGATGTCGCGTCTGGGAACCCGAGCATTCGACACAGCTGGCGACCCACCTCGAGCTCGAGCTTCACCGTCACCGGCGCGGCGTCTTCGACGATGTTGTTGGGGTTGTAGAGCGTGGTGGTGAGCTGTGCGATCAGCCCGGGCATCAGCAGATCGCTCACCATGTGCCCCAGGTAGCGCGGGTGAAAGAACGGCACCGAGCGCTTCAACTGCGCGGTCAGCTGATGAAGCTCGTGCCGCGTGCGCGCGAGCCCTTCGAGGAACGAAGGGTCGAACTGTGCGCGAGTCCCGATGGGCGGTGGATCTTCGGGGTGGAAGTTGCGGCGCCAGAACACGTGATCGCGCAACAACTCGAGGACCATCTTCTCGAAGAAGTCGTCGTTCTCTCCGTACGCGCCGAGGAACCAGGGAGCCAATGCATCCATCGCGCTCGCGTCGTGCAAGCCACGGTCCCGCCGCGAGCGACCGGTGCTCCGTGATCGCCCGCACTGGTTGCGCGAAGCCAACGCAGAACTTGCGCGAGCGATTCAGCGCGGCCCGCGTCACAATCATGCGCGTGCGGTGGGCGATCATCTTCTTCGTGCTGAGTGGCTGCGGCCTCGAGCCCGCCCATCGCCCGCCCGCCTCGCTGAGCACGTGCACCTCGCCGACGCTCGCGCCGACCACGTCGATCACCTCACTCACCGAGCGCATCAATCAACTTCCGCCGTCGTCGCCGGTCTGCCTGCTCGCGTCGCTCCCGCGCCCGCTGCAGCTGGTCGCCTCGAGCAGCATCACCAGCGCGCAACCGGCGCCGTCGCGAGACACGCCGCGACTGTTCCTCATCGGCGGTGACGTGGCGCTCAGCTTCGTGCCCGGCGGCGATGGCGTGCACCTCGTCGAGTTCGGGCAGTGGATGTCGAAGACCCGCACGCTGAAGGGAGAGCTCGAGCTCCCGCGCGCCGATGACGGCTTCGCGCTCGACGCGCCGCTCACGCGCGTGCGCTTCAACGCCAGCATGACCACCTGCGGGTTGTGCCATCGAGACGAGCAGCTCGACTCGAACACCGGCGGTTACACCTCGCTCGCCTTCCGCCCCGCGCGCGAGACGTTGGTGAACTTCGCCGACGTGGTGCGCGAACACGAACTCTGCACGCGCACCGAAGACGCGAGCGAGCGCTGTCTCTACTTCCACGCGCTGTTCGATTTCGGCGAAGTGAAGGCCGGCACGTTCGACGCCGAGGTGTCGCTCTTCAGCGAGTAACTCAGGCACAAGCGTGTGCCCGGCGGGGCAGATTGCGTGTGGCGAAACGACGGGCTCGATGACAGAGAGCGCGCGTGCTCAAGCTCAAAGTCATCGTCGGCAGCACCCGCGAAGGCCGCATGGCCGACCCGGTGCTCAAGTGGTTGCTCCCCGTCGTCAACGCGCACGGCAAGTTCGAGGTCGAAGTGCTCGACCTGCGCGACTGGCCGCTCCCGATGTTCCAGGAGACGCAGGCCACCGTCGGCAACCCGATGGACCCGACGTATTCCCAGCCGCTGGTGAAGCAGTGGAACGCGAAGATCAAGGAGGCCGACGCCTTCTTGATGATCACGCCCGAGTACAACCACTCGGTGCCCGCGGTTCTCAAGAACGCGATCGACTCGACGTTCCTGTCGTTCGGGTTCCGCCACAAGGCGGTCGGCTTCGTGAGCTACAGCGGAGGCATCGCCGGCGGCGTGCGCGCCATCGAGCACCTGAACCAGATTCTCCTCGAGGCTGAAGCGATGCCGGTGCGCACGCAGACGCTCATTCCGTTCGTCGCCAACGCGTTCGACGCTGCGAGCGGCAAGCCGACCAACGCGGTGATCGGCCTCGGGTTCCAGATCCTCCTCGACGATCTCGCGTGGCTCGCGGCTCCGCTCAAGACTGCGCGCGCTGCGGGTCAGCTGCCGCCGCCGACGTTCCGCTTGCGCGCTGCGATGGCGGCTGCTGCTCCGAAGAGCTGACTCACTTCGCCGGAGCGGCCGCGCGACGCGCCGCAAGATCGTCGCCGTACGCCCAGAACGCGCCGGTGCGCAGGTCGTCGATCTTCCCGAACGCGATCGCGCCGATGATCGCACACAGCGCGGGCACCACCGTGAGCTGCGGGAGTCCAGCCACCGCGAGCACACCGCTGGTGTCGCGATCGAGCCCGATCTGCGGGCCCACGAGCGCCCCCACGATGAACAACGCGAGGCCCGTCGCCACGGAAGAACCAGCGGTGATCTGGAAGAACTTCCACCCCTCGAAGCGCTTGCCCCACTTCGTCGCCAGCTCCGCCGTGCGGCTCTCGGGCAGGACGACGGGCAGCAAATCACGCGGATCTTCGACGGCCGTGTCGTCGAGGAGCATGAGCGCGTCGATCTGCACGCTCGCCACGCGCTCCGGCCTCGCGGGCCCGTGCAGATAGACCATCGTGTCGGTGCGAACGCCGACCGGTTCGAGGGCCGACCACGCGCCCATCAGATCAGCCGTCGCCGGTGCCGTCAGCTTCACGCGCTGAAAACAGCCCGACGACACGAGCACCACCACCACCGCCACGCCGAATCGCATGCGGGCGAAGCTAGTCGCGATCTTCGATCAGGTCGCGTGCGGTCAACTCCGGAGCCGCTCGCCCCTTCTCGTATTCGAGCAGCCCGAGTTCTTCGTACCGCGGGCGAATGCGATCGCTCAGCAAGCCGATGCGCTTCAAGTTGGGGATCACCCGCTTGAACATCGTGCGGCGGAACATCGACATCATGTCGCTCTTCAAGACCAGCGCGTCCCACTGCGCGCGCGACATCGCGTGGCCGTAGTACTCGTCGTAGAACTCGTGCGCGAAGAAGCGGTTGCGCAGGAAGAGTGAGACCTCGAAGGCCCAGTCTTCACGTTCTCGCCGCTCGCGATCGGTCAGCTGCGCGAGAAACTCTCCGAGCGCCAGCACGCCGTAGTGCACGTGCCGCGCTTCGTCGGTGATCACGTAGGTGAGCATCTGCTTGAGCAGCGGCTCCTCGGTCTTCTGCTGAATCATGCCGAACGCACCAAGCGCGAGCCCTTCGATCATGATCTGCATGCCGAGGAACTTCATGTCCCAGCGCGAGTCGCTCATCAGCGCGTCGATCACCACGTAGAGGTTGTCGTTGATGTCGTATTTCTTCTCGAGCTTCTGCGTGAGGTAGCCGTGGAACACCTCGACGTGGCGCCCTTCGTCCATCACCTGCGTCGAGCCGTAGAGCTTTCCATCGAGCCACGGCACCGCTTCGGTCACCTGACACGCGGCGTAGAGCGCGCCCTGTTCCCCGTGGAGAAATTGCGAGAGCAGCCACGAGGTGATGCCGCGACGTTGCTCCGCGCGTTCCTTCGGCGTGGCGCGCGCGAACTGATTCAGGTTCGCCACCGGCAGAAATTCCCACGGCAACAGCGCGTGCTGATCGCTCAGCGGGTCGACGGTGCGCTTCCAGTCGAGATCCTTCTGCGGGTGCCACTGCGAATCTTTCGCCGCGTCGAACAAGCGCGCGAGCTGAGGGCGATTGCGCAGGTAGTCCCAATCGAAGTGCGCGCGGTAGTTCACCGGCATCTGCGTCGTCGGAGCGGCCTTACCGACCTGCTGCACCATGCCGCGCCACGCCGGCCCGAGCAGCGACTTGAGCACCGTGAGATTGCCGCTCGCGCTCGCGTCCTTCATCAGCGGCAGCGTGTTCACCAGATTGCCGAGTTGGTTGAGCATGACGATCAGGCTCCTTGCCGGGTGAACGTCGCGGCCAGCATCGCGGCGAAGTGCGTGTCGAGATCGGCCGGGCGCGAGCGCTCGTGAATGAGGCCGTACGCGAGGAAGCTCCAGAACGCGTCGGCGATCTGCGCCGGGGTGCGCGAGCTGCCGTTGCGGTACCAGGTCGCCACCCAGTTGATCGCGCCGAAGCCGAAGTGCCGCACCAACTCGATGTCGAGCAGCGGCCGCGCCTTGCCGGTCGCGTGCGCCTCGAGCAGCAGCCCGTCCCAGTACACCTCGAGCTTCTGTCGCTCGTTCTCGACGCCGGTCTTCGCGCCCGGAGTCAGCGAGCGCCAGTCGAACAGCAGCACGTAGAGCGAGTCGTCGTTGCTGTTGCAGAGCAGCTCGAGGTGCGCGCGCAGCCCGATGCGCAGCCGTTCGATCGGGTTCTTCTCGGCCTTGATCGCGACCTCGACCGCTTTGATCGCGCGCTCCACGCCGCGCTTCATCAGCGCCACGAGGATGTCGTCCTTGCTCGCGTACCGGTAATGCAGACTGCCCGGCAGCATCTGCGCGACCGACGCGATCTCGCGCACCGTCGTCGCGGCGAAACCCTTCTCGCGGAACAACTTGCCCGCAGCGATCAGGATGCGTTCGTCGGCGTCCGGCGGATCGATCGGAGCAGTCGCGGACTTCGCTGCAGCAGCAGTGGTCGTCGTCTTGGCCATATGACCAAGAGATATCTTGGTCGATCGACCAAGAGCAAGCCACCCCCGCTCAAATCTGAGCAAGGCTCGTCGATTTTCCGGAATTACCGAGTCCTCTCAATGGCTTGCGCTTCGGCCAAGGCGAGCTGACGGAGCCGATCGCGAGCCCTACTTTGTGGCCCTCTCAAACCGAGGAACACCACATGTCGTCTCAAGAACAACTGCGCTGGCTCATGAAGGTCATCCAACCCGCGCGAACGCTCGCGTCGTTGCCTGGCGGATCAGCGCTCTCGCAGGAAACGCACGCAGCGCTGCTGGGACTGCCGGCCGACGTCTACGCGACTGAGCTGGCGCGAATGAAAGACGAAGCGCGCGACGCAGCCCGTGAGTTGTTGGCCGATCCCGTGGTCGCGTCGATGGTCGAGCGGCTGCCGCTGAAGAAAGGCGCGAAGGTCGTCGCGTTCGGAGACAGCCTCACGTCCGACCCGCAGTCGTGGGCCGTGATCCTCGGAGAGCTGCTCGGCATCTCGATCTCGATCTGCGCGATCGGCGGCGACACGACGACGCACGGTTTGGTCCGTTTCGCTGAGGTCGTCGCCCAGCAACCCGATTGGGTCCTCTTCCTCTTCGGGACGAACGACGCACGCACGCAAGGTCCCGCGCCGACGAAGACGCTCGTTCACTCCGAGGAAACGGCGCGCAACCTCGCCGAGCTGCGACAACGCGTGGCCAGCGAGACGAAAGCGCGCGCACTCTGGATCACGCCACCCGCGGTCAACGAAGCGCAGGTCGCCGCCCACTGGGGACTCGCGCGCTTCGGCGTTCGCTTTCGCAACGAAGATCTCGCGCGCGTGGCGAGGCTCGTGCGCGACCTCGACCCGAAGGCGATCGACGTCTTCACCGCGCTCGGCACGCCACCTCCAGCGGAGCTCCTCCTCGGAGACGGCTTGCACTTCACGGTGGCCGGGCAGAAGCGACTGGCGCTCGAGGTGCTCACCGGCTGGAGCAAGCTGGCTTGACCTCTATTTCGAGGGCGCGGCGCGAGCCCAGAGCAGCGGGCTGCTCCTTCGGATGTCTCGTTCGGCTTTCAGACCGAGTCGCGCGAGTTCCTTCCCGAAGCGCCCCGCTTTCACGATGACCCAGCGTTTGGCGACGCGACGCGCTTCGTTCAGCGTCTCGAGTTCGAGCGGCTCATGCACCGCATAGCGCCGCAGAATCTCGAACGCCGGCGACGAGGCGCGCGGCACGTCGAACATCGGGTCGAGGGTGATCACGTCGATGCTGCTCGACTCGAACGTCTTCAACAGCTCGATCGTGCGGCCGCGTCGCACGTCGATCTTTCCGCGCAGCCCTTCGCTCACCAAGGCGAACAACGGCAGCGACGCTTCGCAGCCGATCACCCGACCGCTCGGGCCGACGCGATACGCGCACACCAGCGCGTCGGTGCCGAGCCCGAGCGTGCCGTCGAACACGGAGTCACCGGGCTGCAGCTCCGCGAAGCGCAACAGCCCATCGTCCGCCGCGTCGGGGTCTCGCTGCAGCCGCTTGATGCGCACCGCCGCCATGCCCGGCGTGCAGCGCAGTTCTCCGAGCGGGTCCGTCAACGTCCACCCGTCGCCACCGAGCACCAGCAACGCTTCTGCGTTCTCGAACAGCAGCTCGACGGCCGATTTCTTTTCGCGCTCGAAGAACGGCACGCCCCACTCCGCCGCTTTTTCGCGCGCGCGCACGACGTAGCGGCCCGGCTGCTTCGCCGTGACCGTCACCGCCAGCGGCGCCTTCACTTTCCGATCTCGCCAGCGATGGTGCGCAGCTGGTCGTAGTTGTGATCGTCTGCGGGGCGGAAGCCGTTCAGGTTGAGCGGCCCGAGGATCTCGCGGCCCGCGCGCTCGCGCCCGGTGAGCGACAACATCGACGCGGTGATCGCATCTGAGATCTCCGAGCTCATGTCGGGCCGCACGCAGAAGATGTCGCGCGGCGTGCGCGGCGTCTTGGCGATCACCCGGAAGCTGAGCGGGTCGATGCCCTTGCTGCGCCGCAGCGCCGCGAACGAGCCCTGGTACGTCGCGCCCGCGTCAGCGCGCCCCTCGAGCACCGCGAGCAACACCGCTTCGTGGTTGCCGAGGTATTCGGTGCGCGAAAAGTCCTTCGTCCAGTCGATGCCCTTGTCGCGCAGCACCTTCTTCGGGAACAGCGAGCCCGAGGTCGACATCGGGTCCACGAACGCGAAGCTGCCACCCTTGAGTTCTTCGATCGTCCGGCGCGGAGAATCGTCGCGCACGAAGATGTAGCCGCTCGCGGTCGCCGAGCCGTCGGCGATGGTCTGCACGAGGCACTTCATCTTCGTGCGCTGCGACGCCTCGACGTAGACCAGCGGGCTCAGCTCGACGAGATCGAACTCGCCGCGCTCCATGCGATCGATTGCGTCGGCGTAGCTGTCGGCGACCACCATCTCCACCGGCACCGAGAGCGTCTTCGCGAGGTGATCGGCGATCTTCTGGTGGGCGTTGGCGATCGTCTCTTTCGAGAGGAACGGCACCAGCCCCAGCCGCAGCTTCGTGAAGCCATTGGGCGGAGAGAACACCGGCAACGCCGCGTTGATGCGAGGCACCGGGTCGGGCGAGGCGGGCTCGTCTTCGGCGCACGCGCTCAAACCCAACACGACGAGAGCGAGGAGCAGTCTCACGCCACCACTCCTCTCGCGCCGATCACGCGATTGCGGCCCGAACGCTTCGCCACGTACATCGCCTGATCGGCCGCGGTGAGCACCTGCTCTGGAGTCGAACCGTCTTCGGGGAACGTCGCGACGCCGATGCTCACCGTCACCTTCGAAGGCCACGGTGTGCCGGTGTTGATGCGCTCCTCGACGGCGATGCGCATGCGCTCGGCGACCTGCATCGCTTCGCTCTTGGTGTTCTCCGGCAACAGGACCGCGAACTCCTCGCCGCCGTAGCGCGCGATCATGTCGGTCTGTCGCAGATCGGTCGAGAGCACCGCCGCCAGTCGCCGCAGCAATTCGTCGCCCGCGGGGTGCCCCATCGCGTCGTTCACCTTCTTGAAGAAGTCGACGTCGATCATCAGCACGCCCATCGGGCGCTTGTGCCGATCGGATCGCAGCAATTCCGCGTGGAGTTGTTCCTGAAAGCGGCGGTGGTTGAAGACGCCCGTGAGACCGTCGGTGACCGCGAGTCGTTCGAGCCGCGCGTTGGCGTCTTGCAGCTCTCGCGTGCGTTCGGCGACGGCGCGCTCGAGATTTTCGCGCTCGTGCTGCAGCGCCGACGCCATGCGGTTGATCACGTCGGTGAGCTCGCCCAATTCCGAACCACGCAGCGGCGGCACGCGCGTCGAGAGATGCCCTTCGCCCATGCGACGCACCGCGGTCTGCAGCGTGCGCACCGGCCGCACCACGAGCCGATCGAGCCCGAAGAACAGCATCGTGCCCACCACGAGGAAGATCATCAGCGACGCCAGCGCGAGGCGATTGCGCGTGCGAATGAACTGCGCGTCGAGCCGCTCGAGTGAGAAGCGCGCCGTCACCGTGCCCCAGCGAATGCCCGACACCGCCGGAGCCGACTGGAAATAGTGCGCTCCATCTCGCTTGAAGGTCGCGCCTTCCGCCCGCGACGCCGCGACCGACAGCGCATCGCTCGCCATGGTGTTGAAACGCTCGGCGTCGCTGTGCGCGAGCACGCGCCCCTGATCATCGAGCACCGCCAGCTCGATCAGATCGCGCTGCTTCATCTGCTCCGAGAGGTGCGCGATGAGCGTGTCGAGCCCGCCCATGTCGTTCTGCGCGATCTGCACCGCGACCGTCACGCCGATCGCCTGCAGCACCTTCTCGTTGCGCAGCCGGAAGTCTTCGAGCGACTCGCGGCGCTCACGCCTGACCTCGACCACCGTCGCGAACGCGAGCGCGACCGCCACGATGCCGGGCACCAGCAACGTGAGTTGGCCGCGAATGCCCATCCGTTCGCTTCACTCCCCTGCGGCGCGCGGCTTCTGGGCCTGCATCTGCGCGACCGTGACCGACTGATTTCGCCCGTGGCGCTTGGCGAAGTACAGACATTGATCGGCCAGGTCGATGAGCTGCTGCTTCTCGCCCGACGTGTCAGGAAAGGTGGCAATGCCGAGCGACATCGTCACCTTCAGCGGGCCCTGCTCGGTCTGGAAGACCTCTTTCATGATCCGCTCGCGAATGCGCTCCGCGATGATCTGCGCGCCCTTGGCGTCGGTCTCGGGCATCACGATCGCGAACTCCTCGCCGCCGTAGCGAGCGACGATGTCGGTGTCGCGCGCCTGCTCCTTCAAGATCTTCGCGACGCCCTTCAACACCTGGTCGCCCATCGGGTGACCGTACGTGTCGTTGACGGACTTGAAGTGATCGATGTCGGTGAGGATGAAGGAGAGCTTGCGCGAGTAGCGCCGCGCGGTGGCGAGCTGCTCGTCGAACCGGCCCTGGAACGTGCGGTGGTTGAAGAGACCGGTGAGGCCGTCGGTGGTGGCCATCTTCTCCATCGCCTCGAACAACTGAGCGCGGAGCACGGCCTGCGCGGCCTGAATGGCGATCACTTCCAACATGCGCAGCTCGTCGCTCGCGAACGCGGCCTTCTTGCGCGAGCCGGTGACGAGCGTGCCGAGAATGCGATCGCCGGCGACGAGCGGGAAGATCTTGAGCGACTGCAGCCCGCGGATCTGAGTGTCGTCGTCGAAGATGATCTGCCGATCCATCGCGCCGGCATCACGACCCGGCAGCGGAGCGCCGTAGCGCACCACGTTCGCCACCAGGCCGTTGTTGTCGGGGAAGGTCGCGTTCTCGAGCGCGCGCCCGGCCGACGTCACGCCCGACATGCGCATGATGCGGTGCATGCGCTGACCGTTCTGTTCCGACACCAGCGTCACCGCGCAGAACTCCAGCGGAGCGATCTGCCGCGCGCTCTCGAGCACCGCGAGGAACACCTGCTCCGGCGAACCCGCGCGGTTGAGCTCCTCGATGGCGCGGAAGAATCGGTCTTTCTCGTCGCGCGATCGGCGGATGTACGACATCACGCGTTCCACTTCGATCGCGCGCAACACCTCGCCGGCGATCACGCTCAACAGCCGCTCGTCTTCTTCGTTGAACGGCTTGTTCTCGAGGCGATCGGCGACGAGCACTCCGCGAACCAGACCGCCGCCCTCGACGATCGGCACCGCGAGCAGCGCGCTCACGTCGGGGCCGCCGGGCTCGTAGTGCGTCACGCCCTTCAGGCCCGTCATGCCGTTCATGCGCACCGGCACACCGCGCTTCAGGAGCGCGCCGAAGATGCCCTCGCCCGCGGCGAACTTCTCACGCTGAATGTGCTCCGACGCCGAGCGGCAATCGTGCAGCTTGAGCGAGCGATCGTCGCTGGTAAGCAGGAACACGCCGACGGTGTGCGAATGCAACGCGACCTCGGCGACTTCCAACGCGCTGCCCGTCGCGCCTTCGATCTCCTTCACAGCGGCGACGAGCCACTTCTCCTGATCCTTCACGCCGGGCATCGAGTCCGACGCGCCGCTCGACACGAGGCGGAACGTGCGCGCCCGCTCCTCGATGTCCTTGATCTTGTTTTTGACCGCGTCTTCTTCAGCGCGACGCGCGGCCGCGAGGCGAGCCGACAACACGAGGTGGTACAGCCCGGCGAAGAGCAGCAGGAAGACCGTGCGGCCGGCGAACACGCCCCAGCGCTCGGGCAGCGTGAGCAGCGCGTCGAAGAACACCGCGCCACCGAGCAACGTCACCGCCGCGGGCCGCGGCAAGAACGTCACCAGGAACGCCATCAACAGATAGACGAGCGGGAAGAGCAGCTCGCCACCGAGCGCCACGGTGACGAACGACGCGCACAGCAGCGTGGAGCCGAACTCGAGCTCGTCACGCAGCAGAATCGGAGCGCCCGACATCGCGCGCCGCACCCGCCGCGTGATCGCCAACGCACCACCAAGCAGGAGCAGCCCGAGCGCCGCCGCGTCGGCCCAGGTGAGCGAATCGATCGAGCGAAACCGACCGCGCGCGAGGAAGCCGAACAACGTCAGCACCGAGAGCAGTGGAACCGCGCGCACCGCTGACTGCAGCCACTTACCCGGCGTGAACGAAATCGGCCGCGCAGCTCGCATGCGTGGAAGCGAAGTTCCAGGAGTCATGGGTGCTCCTCGACGTTGAAGACGATCTCTCCGGGTTTCACCAACCCCAGACTCTCGCGAGCAGCGCGCTCGAGGGCGGCCGGCTCAGATCTCACGCGCTGCACTTCGCGCTTCAACCGCAGGTTCTCGGCTTCCAGCTTCGCGTTGCGATCTTCGAGCGACTCGAGATCACGCTTCAGCCGGCCGTAGCGACGGAACCCGCCCTCACCCGACAACGACCCCACCGCGAGGATCAACGCCACCACGACCGCCCCCCACACCACTTGTCGACGGCGATCCATTCGGGTCCAGCCAAGGTACCAGTGAGCTTCGACCCCGCAAGAAAACCGCTACAGGTCGCAACGGCCCGTGACAGGCTTTTCACTCGTTCCCGATCTCGAGGGTCACCACTTCCTATGTTCGCCGTACGCCACGCCGTGTTCGTGGGGCCGGGGAAGCTCCCGGACGAGCTGCGTCTGGTGCTCAGCAAGCGAGCAGGTGCGCCCCAACCCGACATCGCGATTCAGGTTCCGCGGCTGCTGGCGATCTTCGAGAGCGCGGCCGAGGCCGAGCGCATCGCCAGTCAGGTGCAGCGCCTCAAGATCGGAGTGGCCGTCAGCGGCCCCGAACAGCCTCCCGCGGAACTCTCGTGGGCCGTCGCGCGGAACTTCAGCGTCACCGAGCCGCGGTGGAAGGTCGATGCCAGCACCGGCGACTCGTTCGATTTCTCTCCGAAAGACATCACCTCCGTCACCCTGCTCGACTGGCGTCCCGACGAGGGCGCGGCCGATCGCGCGGTGCTGCTCAATTTGCGCGAGCAGCGGCCGGTGATGTTGCGCGCGAGCTTGCTCGACACCGTCTCGCGCCACTCGGTGCCGATGGACGGGCTGCGCCGCATCAACGAAGTGCTCGACGCCGCCGCGCTGGTGATGGTGCCCGAGACGCGCGTGCGCTCGCGCAAACTGAACGAAGCCGACTTTCGCGGTGGCGCGGCCGAGCTCACCGGCGATCTCCTGCCGTTGGTGTTGAGCGTCGTCGATTCCGTCGACACGGCGCCGGGAACGTTGCCGCAGCCGCTGCAGGGCCGCGTGCACGCGCAACAACGCCCGCCCCCGCACCACACCGATCTCACCGCGCTGTGTGCGTGGGTGCTCTACCTCGCGAGCCTCGCCGGGCTGGTGCTCTCGCTCGCGTTCTTCACCGTCAGCGTGGTGGCGATCTCGATCATCGCCGGCGTGATCGGCCTCGCGCTCGGAGCGTGGGGCACGCGTCGCTTCATGTGGAGCCGTTGGCTCGGTCAGGCCAACTGGGGCGACCGCACGCCGATCCCTTCGTGGCCCATCAACTCGGGTGAGCCGGGCATTCAGCCGCGCCCGTTCGAGCTCGGCATCGACGCAATCACGCTCTTCGTCGTCGCGCTGGGCGTGATGCTCGGCGAAGGCCTGCTCCGCTCGCTGAGTCTCTGGTCGTTGCCCTTCGTGCTCGTCGCGGTTCTCACCAGCACCGTGTCGGTCTACGAGGCGTGGCAACGCGAGTGACCGACGGATGACCCAACCCTTGATCGAAGTGCTCCGCGGCAAACGCGTGGGCGTGGTGCTGTCTGCCGGCTATTTCGGCTTCTACGGTCACGCGGGTTTCGTCGACGGCCTGATCGCCAGCGGCGTCGTTCCCGCCGCGTGGAGCGGCACGTCAGCAGGCGGAATGATCGCCGCCTTCGCCGCTGCAGGAGTTCCTGCTTCGCGAATCATCGAGCTGCTGCTCGCTCGCAAGCGCGAAGACTTCTGGGACCCGAGCTGGTGGGACCTGGCGCGCAGCGGCTTCAAGAAAGACACGCGCGCCAGCGGTCTGCTCGAGGGCAAACGCTTTCGCGCGCTGCTCGAGGACTTTCTCCCGGTGCGGGAATTCGAGTCGCTCGCCACGCCGCTGGTGATGATCGCCACCAACCTGACCAACCAGGCGCCGCTGGTGATGGAGAGCGGAGATCTCCCGAGCGCGATTCACGCCACGTGCGCGTACCCCGGGCTGTTTCAGGCCGTGCGACGCGACGGCCAGCTGCTGTGGGACGGAGGCATCGTCGACAAGGCCCCTGCCCTCGCGCTGATGGACTCCAACGTCGGTCGCACGCTCGACGCGCTGCTGGTGCACTTCCTCCCCAGCCGCGACGGAGCGAAAGAGCCGACCGGCCCGTTCGCCTACGCGAGCGGCATGGCGAGCGGCTTCGCAGCGATCCGCAAAGATCATTTCCGCCTGCAGTTGTCCCTTCTTCGAGCGCGAGGTGTCGAAGTGCACGTGATCACCTCGCGCCTGCCGCCGGTTTCTCCGAAAGAGATGCACCGTGGAGTCGAAGCCGTCGACGGTGGTCGTGCGTCGGTGCTCGCCGCGCTCCAGCGGCCGTCCGCCGGTTGGACCGGAGAGGACTGAGCGCCGCGTGAAGAACAAGACGCTCATCGCACGCGTGTTCGTCGCCGTCGTGCTGGGCGTGATGCTGTTCTTCGTCACGCTGAACCCTGCGCCGGTTCGCCCGCTGCCGCCGCTGCCCGAAGAAGTGCGGCCCCTGTTCGACGAACTGGTGAAAGACGAGCCGGCCAATCGTGAACGCGCGCTCGACGACTGGGCGCATCACCGCTGGTCGCAGCAAGACGCGTTCGGAGCGATGGAAGCCGATCGCGTCAACGCCGTCGCGCGCGACAAGCAGCGCAGCCAGCAAGATCTCGTTTCTGGTGATCGACGAAGGCCTGCGAGCGAAGTGGGCGGGACCAGGCGATGCCGGAACGCTGCGAGCGACGATCGTCCCCTTGAAGCCGAGGCCACTCGATTGATCGAGCACGCCGTCAGCTCGATCGCCCGCTGGTTCGCCGACCCGCGCTGGCGCATGTGCTTCTTCGTCGCGCTCGCCGCAATCGCCGCCGCGCCGTGGCTCGTCACCGCCGGCAGCTTCAACGAGTTCCGCGATTCACAGGTGATGTGGCTCTACGAAGATCAAGCGCGCCGCTCGGTGCTCGATTTCGGCCAACTCCCTCTCTGGAACCCTGAATTCTGCGGCGGACTTCCGGCCCTCGGCACACCGCAAGCGCGCTTCGGCTCGCCGATGTTCCTCTTCAGTTTGATCTTCGGAACCACGCGCGCCGAGCCACTGCTGGTCTTCACCATGGTGCTCGTCGCGCTCTACGGCGCGTACCGTCTCGCGCGCAGCCACGGCGCCACGCCATCCGGAGCAACCCTCGGCGCCCCGCTCTTCGGCCTCCTCGGCATCTTCGCCTGCGCGCCTTTTCTCGGTTGGTTCGGCTTTCTCGGCTTCGCGTTGCTCCCGTGGGTCTTGCTCGGAATTCGTCGCGCCGCCGCGGGCAAGCCGAGCGGCCTCGCGCTCGTCGGTCTCTCGACCGCGTTCATCGTCGGCTTTGGTGGCACGTACGTCGCGCCAATCTCACTCGTGGCGTGCGCCGCTGAAGTGCTGCTGCTCGTCGTTCGCCGCCGCGGAAAGCTCGCGTGGGCTCAGCTGACCGCGGCCGGCCTGCTCGCCCTCGGGCTGTCCGCGTTCCGACTGTGGCCGGTGTGGGAAGAACTCCAGCGCGGCCCGCGTGTGATCGCCGGCATCTCGAACGTCGGCGTGCAGCTGATGGGCGCCAGCCTCTTCGGCACCGTCGAGTGGTGGACCGCCGAGGTCTGGTACCTCGTCACCATCCCCGGAGCGATCGTCGCCGGCCTCGCGCTCCTCCGTTGGCGCGGGCGATGGTTGGGGCTGAGCCTCGCGCTTTGGCTGTGGATTTCCGCCGGCAACGCCACCACTCCGTCGCTCTACGCGTTGCTGCGATCGATCCCGGTCTTCTCGCTGCTGCGCAACTCGGAGCGCTTCCTCGCGTGCGCCGGCCTCGTGATGGCGATCGGCGTGTCGTTCGCGATCTCCGACGTGCTCGCGCGAGTGCGCCTGCAGCGCAAGGTGAGCCCGCGGAGCGCGTTGGTGAATCGAGCGCTCGCGATCATCGCCCTGCTCGGCGTCACGATCTCGACCGTCTGGCAGCTCCACAACTTCACGGTCGCCGCGTCGAAGCGAACGCTCAAGGCGCCTCCGCGCGAGCTGGTTCGTCCGTTTCATCAGGCGCGCGGCAATCGCTGGGCGGTCGCTGGTTTCGGGCCCATGTCGCGCGGCTCACTCGCGTGCTGGGAAGCGTACGGCGTGCCGCAATCGCCAAAGCTGCGCGGCGATCTCGAGCACGAAGCCTGGCTCTCCGACGCGACCGCGGGCTCGCTCGAAGAGACGCACTGGTCGCCCAACGCGCTCGGCTTTCACGCGCGCACCGATCGGCCCACGCGCATCGTCATCAACCAGAACTACCACCGCGGCTGGAAGACGGACGTCGGCACGGTGGTGAACGATGACGGTCTGCTCGCGGTCGAACTTCCGCCGGGAGACGCGAAGGTCACGCTGTGCTTCCTCCCGCGCTCGGCAATCGGCGGACTGATCGTGTCCGCTCTCGCACTTCTCGCGCTCTCGTTGATCTCGCTGAGCAAACTCGGCAGCGCTCGGCAGCTCTTGCTGTCGGTGCTACCGCTCGCGGTCGGTCTCGCTCTCGCGTTCACGAACTCAGAGCCGCCGTTCACCAGACCCGAACCCACCGGCCCCGACGGAGAAACGATCATCGCGGCCGATCTCCCGCTCGACGTGAAGAAGCTCGGCGTGCAGTTCGCAGAAGGCGTGAAGCTCGAAGGCGGAGCGATCACCTACCGCCCTCAAGACGATCGCATTCGCATCGAGCTCGACTGGTCGCGCAGCGCCGACGCGAACAAGCGTCTCGGCATCTTCCTGCACCTCGAGCCCGGCACCTTGAAGCGCGTGCCCGCTGATCACCTGCAGGTGTCCGACGCGATCTTCCTCGAGCAGATCCCCGTCGGGTCGATCGGTCGCGACATCTTGCTCGTCGACATTCCCGAGTCGAAGCGCGGCCCCGCGTGGAATGCGTGGGTGGGCCTGTGGGAAATGCGCGGCGACGGCCATCGCCTCGAGATCCTCAACGCCAACGGGGTGCAGAACGGCGAGAACCGCGCGCTCGTGGGATCACTCGAACTGCCGAAGCTCGAAGACGCGGCAACGCCTCAGCCGTAGCGGCGATGATCGACCAGCAGGCAGCGGTCTTGAACCACGTCGATGCCGGCGTCGATCAGCCGCTTCGCCGCGGCGTCGTTGCGAATGCCGAGCTGAAACCAGACCGCGCGCGGCTTCTTCGCGATCAGATCATCGACGTGTTGATCGATGTCTTGCGGGCGGCGGAACACGTCGACCAGATCGAGCTCGCCGGGGATCGCGGAGATCGTGCGGAACACCGGCTTGCCGAGAATCTCCTTCACGTCGGGGTAGTAGACCGGCACCGGCACCACCTCGATGCCCTGGCTCTGCACGTACTGCGGCACCGAGAACGCGGGCTGCCCCGCCTGCTGCTCGGTCTTGATGCCCAGCACCGCCACGCGCTTCAGGCTCTTCACCAGCGCTTCGATTCCGGCCTCGTCGGTGATTTCTCTCGCCATGATCGCGGGGAACATAACCAGTGGGTACATTCCGCGCCTTCAATGACCTCACTGATCCTGACCCTGTCCGTTCTCGCGGCCTCGCCCACCACCGAGACCAAAGACGTGTACTCGCTCTCGAACGAAGCGTTCGTCGAGACTGCGAAGCACGACCTCGAGACGTTGCAGCGCTTCGTCGCCGGCATGCGCGGCGTGATGAAGAAGGTCGACGAGAACAAGAAGCTCTTCAGCGCGAAGAGTGACGCCGTCTATTCGGCCGAGCAGAAGCAGACGATCCTCTCCACCTGGGGCTCGCTCTTCGCGTACTTCGCGGCCACCGAGGGCCTGCGTCAGAAATATTGGAACTTCGTGAAGCTCCTGCCGACCGACTCGCGGCACGCATGGGGCTTTCTGATCACCCACACCGCGCTCACCGCGCTGCTCAGCCAGGGCCTCCACTTCGCCGACTACGCGCTCAACAACAAACAGCTCGAGACCATTCTCGACGAGCAGAGCGACGACTACGGCACGCCCAAGGGCTCGTTCGCGGCGTTCAAGCTGAAGGCGATTCACGTCGCGACCTCGACGCAGCTCTTCACCGGCGACAACTACGGCATCCTCGCCGTGCCGCTCCTCAAGCGTCAGAAGGGCGCTGACGACGCCGCCGTGAAGTGGGCGATCGGAGAGATGAAGGCCGACTCGAAAGAGACGCAGAAAGCGCTCGTGAAGCACGGCGGCCAGCTCTTCGCGGGCAACCTGAAGGACATCGTGGTCGACAGCACGCTGCAGGCCGTCTTCCCCGCGCAGAAGACCTTCGCGGAGTGGATGGGCGACACCCGCGTGGCGCGCATCGGCAAGCCGCTCGTCACCACCGACGACGTGAACAAGCTGGTGCTCCCGAAGCTCGAGCCCGGAGACATCGTCGTCTCGCGCCAGAACTGGTTCCTCTCGAACATCGGCCTGCCCGGCTTCTGGCCGCACGCCATGCTCTACGTCGGCGCCGCGCCCGATCTCATCAAGGCGTTCGACGGCGACCCAGAGACCGACAAGTGGGCCGCCTCGCAGCCGGAGAAGGCCGAGACGTTCAGCAAGCTCCTCGAGAAGCGCTACCCCGCGAAGTGGAAGACCTATTCGAGCGGCAACGACTTCCAGGGCCACGCGCCGATTCGGGTGATCGAGTCGATCTCCGAGGGCGTCAGCTTCACCGCCATCGAGCACGCGTTCGGCGTCGACTACCTCGCCGCGATGCGTCCGCGCTTGACGAAGCTCGACAAGGCACGCGCCATCGAGCACGCCTTCAAGTACCAGGGCCGGCCGTACGACTTCGACTTCGACTTCTTCAGCGACGCGTCGCTGGTGTGCACCGAGCTCGTCTACAAGAGCTACCAGCCCAGCGCCGACTTCCGCGGAGTGTCGATCGATCTCGTCGATGTCGCCGGCCGCCGCACGCTCCCCGCGAACGAGATCGTCAAGCGCTTCGACTCAGAAGCCGACGGCAAGAACCCGCAGATGGACTTCGTGCTCTTCCTCGATGGCCGCGAGAAGGAAGCGAAGGTCGTCGATGCCGACGTCGCGGCCTTCCGCGGGAGCTACAAGCGCCTGAAGTGGGACGTCGCGCAGAAGTAATTCAGCGCTTGTCGTACGTCGTCTTCCAGTAGCCCGTGCCTTCCTTGCAGTAGATCGCCGCCCACTCGTTGGCGAACTGCGGGTCGGCGGCACGCGAGTCGGGCGCGAAGTTCTTCATCGCCAGCTTCATCGTGTCGTTCTGGAAGAGCGTCTTTCTCCCGAACTTGAACACCACGTTCGTCGGGAGCCGCAGCTCGCAGTTCGTCAGGCTCGCGTTGGTCGTGCTGGTGACGAACACCGCGCGATTGCCCATCACGTTCGGCAAGCTGATGCGCACGTTGCCGAACAGCTGCGCGCGGTTCGCCGCCACCGGCTCGGGGTCCTTCTTCACGGGCTCCGGCTCCTTCACCGGGTCGGGAATCTTCGAGCCGATGGGCTCGGTCTTCACGTCGTTCGAGCCCGTTCCACCGCCCGCATTCGCGACGACGTTCGGGTCCTTCTTCGTCGGGTCCTTCTTCACGACGGGCCGCTTGGGGTTCGAGTCGCGCGCCGCGTAGACCTTCTCGGGCAGCTTCACGTCGTCGTCGATCAGCAGCGAAGCGATCGAGCCCTTCAGCTCGCTGATCGCGCCGCGGCCATAGAGCGGGCGCTTTCCGTCTTCGCCAGGCTCACCGACGATGTTCACGCGATCGCCCTCGGAGACCTTGTCGCCCTTGTCGAGGATCACCTTGTCGTCGCCGTTCTTGCGCAGCACCTTCCACACCTTGCCCTCGACGGTGATCTGCTCGAGCGCGACGGGGTCGGCGCCGGGCTCCGGGTCCTTCACCGGCTCGGGATCTTTCACGGGCTCCGGGTCTTTGACCGGCTCGGGATCTTTCTTCACCGGGTCGGGATCTTTCGCCGCGAGCTGCACGCCAGCGTCGACGGGCGTGGTGACGTCGCCTCCACCCTTCGGCCCGAACGCCACGTAACCACCGCCGCCCAGCGCCAACACCGCGAGCAGCGCGACCACGATCAGCGGCGCCTTGCTGCGCGACGGAGGAACGATCGGCGCGTCGTCATCGATCGGCGCATCCTGCTGCTGCACCGGCTGCTGCGCAGGCGCGATCGACTTCGCCTTCACCGCTCCCGACTGCGGCCGCGGCGTGGCCACCGACTTCGAGACCTGCACGTTCGGCGACGACGGCGCGACGATCGACATCGCGCGCTGCGCCGGAGTCATCGCCGTCCCCGACGGCGTCTTCGCAGGCGCCTGCTCGATGTTGCTCGACGGGCGCATGAACGTGCCTTCGAGCTCCGGCTCGGCGGCGGGCGCGACCTCGGCCACGCCCTTGCGGCGCATCACCGAGAGCTTGCTCTGCAGCTGACGCTCGGCCGCGAATTCCTCGGGGCACATCGCGCGCACGTAGTTGCCGACGTCTTCGGCGCCCACGGTCATCGATTCCTTCACCGCGAACTCGTTCAACGCGCGCGCGAAGTCGTCGGCGCGCTGGTAGCGGGCGCTCGGGTCCTTCGCGAGGGCGCGCATCACGATCGCCTCGAGCGAAGCCGGAACGTCGGGGCGCGCACCGGTGAGCGATGGCACGTCGGCGACGGCCATCTGCGCCACCATCTCGCTCATCGTTCCACCCGAGTACATCGAGCGGCCGGCGATCATCTCCCACACCACGATGCCCGAGCTGAAGATGTCCGAGCGGTGATCGACGGGCTTGGCGAGCGCCTGCTCCGGCGACATGTACCCGAGCTTGCCCATCACCGTGGAAGGCAGCGTGTGCTTGCTGCGCGCGGTCGACTTGGCGAGGCCGAAGTCGATCACCTTCACTTCGCCTTCGTACGAGACCATGACGTTCTGAGGAGACACGTCGCGGTGCACGATGCCCAGCGGCTGACCGTCGGCCCCGACCTTGCGGTGCGCGTAGCCGAGCGCTTCATTGATCTTCTGGCCGATGTAGACCGCCGTCGCGATCGGCATCTGCGCGGCCTGCCGCTCGATCCGGGTTTCCACTCGAGACAGGTCGACGCCCGGCACGTACTCGATCGCCATGTAGAGCGTGTTGTCCACGTCTCCCATGTCGTAGACCTGCGCGATGCTGCTGTGCGTCAGTTGCACCAGCACGCGCGCTTCGTGGTGGAACCGATCGATGAAGCTCTGATCGCCCATCAAGTTCGGCAACACCGTCTTCACGATGCACAACTTCTCGAAGCCCGCCGCACCGGTCAGTCGCGCCAGGTGCACCTCGCCCATGCCGCCCTGCCCCAGCATGAAGAGGAGCTGGTAGCGCCCCAGCATTCGGCCATTTTCCGTCACCATTTCGGGCCGCACTCTATCCAGTGGGTTCGCGCGCGCATGATTTCGTCAGGACTTTGAACGATGTTGTGTGTAGAGAGTCGGCCGTTCAAAACAGGGTCTCGTAGCTCAGCTGGATAGAGTACTGGCCTCCGAAGCCAGGGGTCGTGGGTTCGAATCCCGCCGGGACCGCTTCAACACGCCGCACCTCGCGTCCGATCGGAAAAAACGACACGGTCGAGCGCAGAACGCCGCGTCACTGTGTCAGTTGCCGCGCAACGCGCTTCTGCTTTTCACTCCGCAAATCAATGGTTTGGCCCCACCGAGCAATCGGCACGGCGAGTGCTCGTGTGCTCCTGAGACGTTCGGGAATCAAATCAGCACCTTGACCGTTCAAGGTCGCGGGTGCGTATTCGGGAGTGACGATCATGTTCGGCTTCTCACGCAGCAATCAGCAGCGTTCGCAGTTCGAAGCGCAGCTCAAGCCCTGGCTCGACGGTCTGTACGCGTCGGCGCTGCGGCTGACGCGCAACGAGCGCAACGCCGAAGATCTCGTGCAGGACACGGTGATGCGCGCGTGGCGCTTCTTCGATCGCTTCGAGCGAGGCACCAACTTCCGCGCGTGGATCTTCAAGATCCTCACCAACACCTTCATCAACGGCTACCGCCGCAACACGCGCGAGCGCAACCTGCAGGACGAGTCTGAACGCCAGTCGGTCGAGGCCCGCTTCTTCTCGGCCGATCAGACCGAGCAGGCGCAGAACCCCGAAGAGTTCCTGCTCGAGCGCGTGATGAGCGCGGACGTGCTGAGCGCGATCGACTCGCTGTCGATCGACTTCCGCATGGTCGTCATTCTCGCCGACCTCCAGGAGTTCTCGTACAAGGAGATCGCCGACATCCTCGACGTTCCGGTCGGCACCGTGATGAGCCGGTTGTTCCGTGGTCGCAAGCAGTTGCAGAAGTTGCTGCTCGAAAAGGAAGCTGTCCCCGAGAGCACCGGGAACACGCTCGACCTCAACGCGTTTCGTGAGCGGAAGAAACTCGCATGACTTGTCGTGATCTCGATGCTCAGTTGACTGCGTACCTCGACGGCGAGCTGATCGCCGAGGCGAGCCTGAGCGTCGAGAACCATCTCGCGACCTGCGAGGAATGCCGCCGTCGCGTCGAGATCGAGCGGCACAACCTGCACGCCATTCGTGCGGCGGCGAAGGCTGCGGCGCCGGTGGCTCCTGCTGAGTTCAAAGCCAAACTCTTCGAGAACCTGCGCCGCGATGGTGAGCAGACCCGCCGCGCCGGCGTGCGTCGCTTCGCCGCCATGGCAGCCGGAGTCACCGTCGCGCTCGTCGTCGGCCACCAGGCGTGGCGCGGCTACCAGCGTCGTCTCTACGAGCAAGACGCGGCGCTCCGTCACGCACGGCAGTTCCCGCTCGAGGTCACCCAGAGCGAGGGCATCGAGCAGTGGTTCGGCGGCAAGGTCGACTACCGCGTCAGCGTGCCCAAGTTCCCGAACGCGCAGGCCAAGGGCGGTCGGCTGCTTCAGGTGCGCGACAAGCCGGCGGCGTACATCCGCTACGACGGCGCGCGCCCGATGGGGCTGTTCGTCTACGGCGATGATGGTGACGTCGACGTCGGCGCTGAACCCGCGATGGGCTCGAGCCACGGCTACAACGTGGTGAGCTGGCGCGAAGGCGACGTGGTGTACCAGCTGGTCAGCGACCTCGACGAAGACGACATCCGCTCGCTCGTTCCGTCAGGTCCTCCGGGCTCGACGCCCGAGCCGCAGAGCACGCCGACGCTCGATGTGCGCCCGGCTTCGCTCCGTCAGTAGGCAAGTGAAACAGGCCTGATCACCGGGCCCGCTTTCGTTGACCCCTTCGGAGCCGGCCACTAGCCTTTCGTTCACCCATGTCGAAATCAGTACTGATCGTTGAGAAGGACCTCGCGTTGATGAAGGAGTTTCGCGAGGGCCTTTTGGGCCGCGGCTTTACGGTCGACGAGACGACCGATGGCAAGGGCGCCCCCGAGCTGATCCGCAAGAAGAAGCCGAACGTGGTGGTGCTCGCCGTCGATCTCGATGCCGGTCAGAACGGCTACATCATCTGCAAGAAGCTGAAGAGCGACGACGACTTGAAGGGCGTGCCGGTGATCATCGTCGGCGACCCCAAGGGCTTCGCGCAGCACCAGAAGTTGAAGACGCGCGCTGAAGATTATCTGGGCAAGCCGCTCGCGGCCCCGGCGCTGGTCGAAGGCGTCGGCAAGCTGATCGGCTTCCCTCCCCTTCCCGAAGCGTCCGCGACCTCTGCCGCTGAAGAGAGCTTCGATCCCGGGTCGCTGCTCGACGACGACGGCGTGAGCGACATCGCGCTCGATCCTCCGCCTGAAGAAGGCGGCAACGCCGAGGCCGACCTGGCGATGGTCGACTCGATGTTCGACGAAGGCAGCAGCAACGCGAGCAGCAGCGAGACGCCGCCGCCCGTCGCCGAAGAAGAAGAGATCAGCGTGGTGTCGGAGGCCGAAGACGACTTCGGCGCCGGCGACAAGACCATCGTGGGCTTCATGCCCCCTGCTCCGCCTCCCGCGGCGACGACCGCTCCGGCAGCGGTGAAGAGCTTCAGCTCGTCGGCCTCGGTGGTCGACAGCAGCGAGCTGCGCAGCAAGGTCACCGAGCTCACCTCGGCACTCGAAGAATCGCGCGCGCGCAGCGACGAGCTCGAAGCGAAGATCCGCGAATTGGAGACCTCGCTCGAGAGCAAGAGCACCGAGCTCGAGACGATGCGCTCGTCGTCGGGCAAGAGCGACAACAAGGAAGTCTTCGCGCTGCGTGAAGCCGGCACGAAGAAGGACAAAGAAATCCTCAAGCTCAAGAACGAGCTGAACGCCAAAGAGCAGGAGATCGTCGAGCTCCACGAGAAGGAGAACACGATCGAGCAGCAGCTCTCCGAGTCGTCAGGCGAGCTCGCGAAGAAGGACGCGCAGGTCAAGACGCTGCAGGCCAAGGCCGATCAGCTCGGCACCGAGCGCAAGAAGGTCGATCAGCAGCTCCTCACCGCGAAAGAAGAGGCGCGCTCGGCGTCGGCGAAGTTGTCGACCCTGCAGGGCGACTTCGACGGGCTCCAGCAGCGTCTGGCGGAAGTCGAAGGCCAGGCCGACGGGCTGAAGGCGAGCCAGCAGGAATCGGAGACCGCGCGGCAGACCGCCGAGTCCGACCTCGCCGAAGCGCGCGGAGAGATCGAAGCCATCAAGTCGCAGCTCGAAGAGCGTCAGAAGGAAGGCGACGACGTGCGCTCGCAGCTCGAGCAGGCGCAGATGGATCTCGACTCGGCCCGCACGCAGCTCACCACGCAGGCCACCAGCTTCGCCGACGAGATCAGCGGGCTGCGCCAGCGCCTCGCCGACGCCGAAGAGTCGAGCAACCAGGCGCAGGAAAAGGCCAACCGCGCGCAGACCCGGCTCAAGGCGCATCAGGAACAGCTCGATCGCCTCCGTCAGAACCTGCAGCAGGCGATGGACACGCTGGGCGAGCAGCCGTCCGATGGCGAAGACCTCGACATCGACGAGCTCGCCGAAGCCTGATCGCCGTCGTCACTTCCCGTCGTCGCGCTTGGGCGCGTTCTTCTTGTCGATCTGCTTCTTGGCGAGCATCTGAACGCTACCCGGGACGTTCTTGTCCTTCGCGAGGGCCTTCACGTCGTGCTCGTGCAGCGTGTTGATGAGCCGCATCGACACGCCCTGCGGCACCTTGGGGTTCTTCACCAGCGCGAGCTTGATGCTGTATTTCCGGAGCCACTCGCGGTTCGTGTAGATGACGCGCAGCACGTCATCGACGGCGATCTTGTTCTGCGCCTGCGCGAGCACTTCACCGTCGGTGATGCGCGGGCTGCGAATCACGGCGACTGAGACCAGCTTGTTCGAGTCGCGAATCAGAATGCCGCGCGCTTCCTTGTTGCCCTTGGTGGCGAGCTTGATCTTCTCCGAGACGTTCATGCCCATGATGCGCTTGCTGAGCGTGAGCTTGACGCCCTCTTCCATTGGCGGGGCGCCCTCTTCGCTCGCGCCACCGGCTTCCGGGTCGGGCATCGAGAACTCGGCCATCACCTGATCGGCGGTCGGCCCCTGCTGCGGAGGCGGCTGGGTCGCGGCCTGAGCACCGAACAGTCGAACGCGCGCCTCGATCATCTGAGGCACGTCTTCGAGGTTCATTCCGTTGCGCACCGCGAAGTCGCACACGCCGTCGATCAGCGCGCCCGCGGCCTGCGGGTTCCTCGCCAACGCGCGGAGGATGTTGTCGTGCCGCAAGAGACGCAGCTGGTTCTGACCGATGATCTCGGCGGTGCGCTTGCTGCAGTTCTCGGCGACCGCGGCGACGGCATCGTCGGGCGTATTGCCGTTGAGAATCAGCATCTCGGCGTAGCCGTCGTTGTTCCCGTACATCCGCAGGAACCAGCCGAGAACGGGCGGGTGCACCTCTTCGTCGCGGAAGCCCGACGCGGCGATGCGATCGGCGAGCGTCGACGCCGTCTTCTGCACCTGATCGCGCACCGCCTGATCGGTGTCGTACGAGAGCATGAACAACATGCTCAGCGTGTCGGCCGGCGCGAGCGGCACCATCGCCTTGGCGCCCATCATGCGAATCATCGCGGGCGCCTTCGGGTCGACGTGCTTCTTCATGTTGTCGGGCAGGAAATCGGCCGTGATCGGACACGCTGCCACCTCGGCCACTGCCTCGATCGGCGCCGCTTCGCCTTCGCTCATGACTGGTTCCTCTCGTGAATGATGCGCAACCCGTCGAGGGTCAGGAATTCGTCGACTTCTTCGATCTGCTTCGACTCGCCGGCGATCAGCGGCGCCAGCCCGCCGGTCGCGATCACCTTCGCGCCGGGGCCGAGCTCCTTCTTCATGCGCTCGCACAGGCCGTCGACCAGCGACACGTAGCCGAACACCAGACCCGACTGCATCGAGTGCACCGTGTTCTTGCCGATCACCTGCGGAGGGCGCGCGAACTCCACGCGCGGCAGCTTGCTGGCGTTTCGAAACAGCGCGTCCATCGCGATCGAGATGCCGGGCGTGATCGCTCCGCCCACGTATTCGCCCTTCGCGTTCACCGCGTCGAACGTGGTCGCGGTGCCGAAGTCGACGATGATCATCGCGGTCTTGAAGCGTTCCCAGGCAGCGATGGCGTTGACGACGCGATCGGCTCCCACCTCGCGCGGGTTGTCGGTGACGATCGACATGCCGGTCTTCACGCCGGGGCCGACGAAGATCGCCTTCTGCCCGAAATACCGCTCGCTCATCTTCTCGAGGTTGAACTGCAGCGTCGGCACCACGCTCGACACCACGACCGCTGAGATCTTCCTGGCGTCGACGCCGGCGTGCCCGAGCAGCTGGAGCAGCAGCATGCCCGTCTCGTCAGCCGTGCGCCGCGAGGTGGTCTCGATGCGCCAGTGAGAGCGCAGAACCTTCCCGTCGTAGACGCCGAGGACGGTGTTGGTGTTGCCGACGTCGATCGCGAGCAACATGCGTCAGTTCTTCCGCGTCCTCACTTGCTCGACGTCACCCGACAGCACGCGCTCGGTGCGACCTCCCACGTCGAGCAGCAGCGCGCCCGACTCATCGAGATCCTTCGCCACGCCGCGCAGCTCCTTCGCGTCCGAGCGCACCAGCACTTCCTGACCGAGCATCGGCGCGTGCTTCTTCCACGCCTGACGCACGGGCTCGAAGCCCTCTTCGGTCCACTTCTCGAGCCACTCTTCGAGGCGCGCGAGCAATGCCGCGGTGAACAGCGCGCGGTGCACCGAGCTCTTGCGATTCATCGCCACGCTGGTCGCCAGCTCCGCGACCTCAGCCGGGAAGTCCTTCGCGTCCGAATTGAGATTCACCCCGATACCGAGGATCACGAAGTGCACGCGCTCCACGTCGGCCGACAGCTCGGTGAGGATGCCGGCCACCTTCTTGCCGGCGATCTGAATGTCGTTGGGCCACTTGATGTTGGCCTCCACGCCGCTCTCGATCAGCGTCTCGACCAGCGCGACCGCCGACACCAGCGTCAGCTCAGGCGCGCGCGACGGAGCGATCTCCGGCCGCACGATCACGCTCATCGCCAGGCTCTTGCCCTCGGGAGAAACCCACACGCGGCCGCGACGGCCTTTGCCCGAGGTCTGGTGCTCCGCGACGATCACCTCGCCGTGAAAGCCGCCCTCGTGCGCCAGCTCGAAGGCCTTGGCGTTGGTCGAATCCAGCTCGTCGTAGTGGTGCAGCGTGCGGCCGAGCTCGCGCGTGGTGAGCAACGGGCCGACCTCGAGCGTGGTGAGACGATCGGGCACCTCGAGCAGGCGGTAGCCGCGTGAGGCCTGCGCGTCGATGCGGTAGCCGAGCTTGCGCAGCTGCTCGACGTGCTTCCACACCGCGGTTCGCGAGAGCCCCAGCTTGTCCGACAACGCGGCTCCCGAGACGTAGTCCTCCCCGCTCTCCGCGAGGAAGGCGAGGATCATCTCTTCGTTGGAAAGCTCGACGTCATCCATGGGCGAGGAAAGACGGTAGTTCCGCCCCCTCCCCTGTTCAAGTTAGCCCTTGGGCGGAGTGAACTTCAGAAGAGCAAGAGATGACTGGGGAATCTGCTTGCCGTTCGACTCCAACACGGTGTTCAGCTGCACGATGCCGACGCCCGGAGCGAAGGTCATCTCGTTGACCAGCACCGTGCCTTCTTCGACCCGGTTGCGGCTCTCGACCACGACGCAGCCTTCCCACTTTCCAGCCGGCGCTTCACACGGCTGTGACGAGGCGACGATCTCGTAGTTCTCGACCGACGACACCGAGACCACGTTCGTCCACTTGTTGCCGGTCTCGATCGGGTTGCGCAGCAGGTAGCGCTTCTGATCGCGCACGCCGTAGGTGTCCGAGAGGAACTGCGCGCCCGTCGAGTCTTCCACGAAGCCGTCGCCGTTCTTGCGCAGCGTGGTGACGTCGATGGTGCGCGTCTCTCCGAGCAGCTTCACCTCGTAGGTCCACGTGGTGCCGACCGCCAGCGGGTAGAACTGATCGGCGCTCATCGTCTTCTTGTCGGTGGTCTTCGTGGTGTTGCCGCCCGCAGTGGTGCAGGCCGTGATCGCCAGCGTGAGCAGAACGAGAGCGCGTTTCATGGGTTGGTTCCCGGAGCAGGAGGTGGAGGGTTCTTCTTCGCGTTGCGCGCGCGGAGCTCGGACAACGCCTGTTCGGCGCTCGCCCGCAGAATGGGATCGTCGTGACCCGAGGCGACGAGATCGAGGTACGCCTCGGCGTCGCTGCCGCCGATGCTGCCCACCGCGAACACCACCTCGCGCTGGAACATCGGGTCGCGCTGATTCGATGCTTCGATGAGCGGGTTCACCGACTCGGTCGCCTTCAGCTCGACCAGCAGGCCGATCGTCGCGCGCAGCTCATCGAGCTCGTCGCTCTTCAGCCGCTCGAGCAGATCGGGCAACACGCGCCGGTCGCCCTTGCGCACCAGCAGGCGCACCGCGGCCTCGCGCGTCGCAGCGTCGGCGTCCTTGCGTTTGGCCAGGAGCACGTCGGCCGACGCGCCCTCGAGCGAGATGATGGCTGCTGCTTCGCGCACCACGAGCCCCATGCCGTCGTCGAGCGCTCCGCGAATCGCGGTCTGCATCGCCTCGACGTCGTGACCGTCAGCACCGACCTTGATGCGCGAAGTGAGCGCGATGGGCTCGGCGTCGCCGGTGTGCCGCACGTCGAGCGCGATCGACACCCACGAGTTGCCTTCTTCGAGACCGGGCTCGGTGAGACCGGCGGCGAAATCGAGCCGCCACGGCTTCACGTCTTCGGGCGCCTTCTGCTCGCGCGACAGCACCACGAACTTCGCGCCCTCGAGCTTCTTCGTGAGCTGCACGCGCAGCTGCTCTTCGGTGAGCGAGATCACCTCGCCGCCTTCGAAGGCGTCGACCTCGAGGCGATCGATGTACTGCTTCGGAGTCTTCGTGCAGGCGCTGATCGACGCGCAGAGCGTGATCAGCGCCAGCGGGAACGACCTCCGCGTCACTGACCCGGCTCGGAAGACGGAGGCGGAGCGGGAGGCGGCGGAGCACTGGGCGCGTCACCACCACCCGAAGGCGCGGCGCCTGCCGACGCTTCACCACCCGGAGCACCCGGAGCGCCATCAGGGCGCGGACCGTTGCCACGACGACGACGACGACGGCGGCGACGGCGACGACGACCTTCGGCACCCGCGGCGCCCGGAGTGCCATCGGCAGAGACTTCGCCTTCCGGCCCGTCTTCTCCCTCGTCGCCTTCTTCTCCGTCGTCACCCTCTTCGTCGTCCGAACCTTCGCTGCCCTCGGCGCGCGCGACAGCCGGCACGCCCTCGGGGACCGTCGCGCTGCTGCCCTCAGCGGGAGTGGCGGCTTCGACGGCCGTCCCATCCTGCGAGGTGGTCGCTTCGGAACGCTGCGGCTTCTCGTCGCGCGGCTCGCGATCGCCACGTTCCTTCTGGCGCTCCTCGCGGCGCTTGGCAGCTTCGTCGGCGTCGAGCTTCGCCTGCGCGAAGAACGCCTCGTCGATGTCGAAAAGCTCGACGGTGGTGACGCTCACGCCGACCTTCGCCTCGAAGAACTTGTCGGCCAGCGCATCGCCCGCCCACAGCATGACCAGCGCGCCGCTGGTGCACTCGCTCTTGGCGTCGCCACGCGCTTCACCGGCGGTCAGCACGAGGCCGACGTTCGCTCCGGTGTGCTGCAGCTCGCGCCGCGTGTCCTGAATGTGGCGACGCTCGACGGCACCGCCGCCCTTGAGCACGCGAATGGCGTAGCGGATCTCGAGCGAGCCCTCACGCTTGCGCGCGGTGAGCAGCGGCCCTTCCTTCGAGCGGCGAGCGACCTTGAGTTCGCGGAAGTGCAGACCGTGGAGCATGCGCACGCACGCCTTCTCGAACGTGCCCAGCTCGAGATCGGCGAGCTTCTTGCGGAGCACGCGGGCCATGGCCTTGCGTGCGTCCTTGCCGGCGGTGCGCGCGGTCTGAATGAGCGCGACGTCGTCGGCCGAGGGCCCGGCGGACGCGGCCTGTTCCTGCGCGCGACGCTCGCTGCGCAACACCACGCGACCGTTCTCGAACGTGAGGTGGCACGCGACGCAGAACGCCTGCTGCACCTCGAGCGGCGCCGGGCCACCGTCGGCCTGCGGCTCGAGCGAGAGCTGCAGCTCGTTGCCCTCTGCAGAGCGGGTCGCCGCGAAGAGCGGCTTGCGGCTCTCGTCGACGCGCTTCTGGTTGTCTTGCGCCAGGCCATCGATCATCTGACCGATCGAGCAATCGTCGGCGACGCCTTCGCGCGCCTTGAGCCGCGCCAGCAGCTCGCCCGGCGTGAGCGCGGTGCCAGCTTCCTGCAGCGCCTCGAACGCGACCTCGGCGACCGGCGGGAACTTCTTCTTGCGATCGTCGTCGCGGCGCTTGCGATCGCTCTGACGGCCGATGCTGCGCAGGTACTCGGCGTGCGCTTCGGGGTGGCGCTCCGACGGCCGGTACGGCGGCAGGTTCTCTTCGGGGTTGGGCTCGATGATGCCGGTCTGCGCGAGCGCATCGGGGTCTTCGGGCAGCATCCAATCGGTGAGCGCGAAGGTGTCCTTCGCCGTGACCTGGAGCTTGCGATCGCGCGGCCGCTTCGCCATCGCGGCCAACCTCGAGAGCATCGTCACTTCGGGAGTCTTGCCAACGTGCGACAGAAGGTTCTTCTCAACTGCGCGCTTCGTGATGTCCGAGGACAGGAGCGGGGTGCCCGCCTCCTCGAGGACGCGAAGCGCCGCTTCGTAAAATGTCATGGATGATTCTCTTGAAAACCTTGGGGATTCATGGGCTTCAGAGGAAGCCCGACCAGAAAGACGCGGGATGGTACGCAGGGGTACAGTGGGTGTCAACGTGTGATGATTCGGTTTCGGGTGGGGCACAGCTGGAAGCGTGAAGAGCCCGGTCCCGGTGGTCCGCGCGATGAGTTCGCCCTCGAGCTCGAAGGCATCAATCTGCTCCCCGGCGCGAACGACGAGCCGCTGGTGCGCATCATCACCGGCCTCATCGACACCATTTCTGCGTTGGTGATCGACGGTGAGCGAGCGGGCCAGTTGTCGCTCGAAGACGTGCACCTCGAGCTGTGTCTGTGGCGCACGCACGGCCACGACGTGCAGGTGTCGGTGATCGATCTGTCCGCGCCGCCGCGGCAGGTGCGCGCGCCGATCACCATCGATCTCGCCTCGCTGGTGGAAGCCGCGACGAAGTGCGCGCGCAATTTCCTGCGTGACGTGTCGGGCCACCGCGACGCGCTCGAGTCAGAGCTGGTGACGCTGGAGCGCAAGGTGAAGCGCCTCGGAGAAGTGGTGCTCGAGGAGCGATCGGCGCGCGAGGTCGCCGCCTGGAGCGCGGTGCGTTCAGCCGACGCCGGCCTCGGGTTCTCGCTGCGTGACGACGAGGGCCGCACGCTCGCGTGGTCGCGCAAGACGCGCGCGGGGCTCCCTCCCCTGCTCTTCGATGGCGAACTGACGCTGACGTCGGGCGAGATCCACACCGGGCACCCGTTCCTGCAGATGATGGGGCTCGCGCGCGCGGCGACGGAAGGTCAGGCGTCGTTCGAGGGGAAGAAGCTCGCGCCTGAAGTGGTGTTCGTCGCCGGCCTCGATCTCTGTCTGGCGCTGCGCACGCGCAACCCGTCGCTCGCCGCCAACCCCTACCTCGAGGCGCTGCAGGTTCGCTGCACCGACGGGCTCACCGCGCTGCGCCAGCCGATCCCCGACTTGAGCGCGGCGACCGTGATTCCGCCGCGCGCGACTCCCGGCATTCCGCTCGCTCCGGTCGGTGAGCTGCGGCGCGTGGGCTTGAGCGGCAAGTGGGTGCGGCCCGCGGCGCTCGGTGAAGAAGGCGGCCAGATCCTCCTCGCGAAGAAGGGAGCGATCGTTCACTCCCCGCATGCCGTGCACGCGTTCAGCAAGCGAGGCGAGACGTTGTTCCGCCGGCTCTCTCCGCGCGGCGTCTCGGTGGCGGCGACCGGTCGCGTGTTGTGTGCGACACCCGAACGACTGCTGTGCTTCGACGGTGACGAGCCGATGTGGTTCCGCGATCACGACGGCACGCGGCCCAACCCGCGCATGGAAGAAGTCGATGGCGTGCTGTTGGTGCTCTACGGGCGCCGCACCGCCGCGGGGCTGTGCGCGGTGACGGGTCGCGAGATCTGGCGCTTCGAACCACCGCGCACGCAGTCGATGACCTTCGCGCGCATCGGCACGCGCGCGCTGATGGGCACCGACGGCGGCACGCTGTACGGCATCGACATCAACGACGGGCAGGTGCGCTTCCGCGTGAAGGCGGGCCTGCCGGTGGTTCGCCCCGCGGTCGCGGCGGGGAAGCGCGCGCTGGTGACGCTCAACCGCGGTGAGCACTCGGCGATCTATCTGTGTGACGCGCTCGCGCCGGGCACCACGACGCCCGCCGGAGCGATCGTCTGGACGCGCGAACTGATCTTGAGCACGCCGGGAACGCCGGTGACGACGCGCGGCAAGTCGTGGGTCTCGGGCGCTCGCGACGGGCGCACGCTGGTGATCTGTCTGGGGCCGAAAGGCCAGGTCCTCTGGGAGAAGTCGGTGCCGTGCGACGCGCGCACCACGCGGCTGCTCGCCTTCGACGGCGGAGTGATCGCCTGCGACGCGCGCGGTGCCGCGGCGCGGCTGTTGCCCGATGGTTCCACCGAGTGGGTGCTCGGTTCTTCGGGCGACGAGCTCAATCACGCCATCGAGCCGCTGCTGCGCCGGCAGACGCTGATCGTGCCCGGCCCGGTGACGCGACTGGTTCAGCCGCGCGGAGGCCGCGTGGTCGGTGAGCTGTCGACCGGCGCGCGCATGCTCGACCTGACGGCCGACGCGAAGATGACCATCACCGTGCTGCGAGAACCCGGCTCTCTCGAGACGTTCGTTCCCTCGCGCGCGTTCGCGGTCGTGCCTTGAGTGGGCTGCTCAGCGGCTCTGCCACCACGACTTGAACTCCTCCCAGGAAATGCGCCCGGAGTTGTTCGCGTCGATGACGGCCAGCGCGACGTTGAGCTCGTCTTCGTTGGGCAGCTGACCCAACGCCTCGAGCAGTCGCGAGAGCTCAGCGCGATCGATGCTGCCGCTGTTGTCGCGATCGAACGACTTGAAGATCTCGAAGGTCTCGTCGCGCTCGGTGGGAGGCGCGTCGACTTCGAGCTCGGGCGCTTCCGCGTGCATCGGCGGCGTGCGCGGGCCCGACGACTTGCGGCTCGAGGTCTTCTTCTTCGCCGGCGCCTTCTTCTTCGTCTTCGCGGGGCTCTTCTTCGCGACGACCTTCTTCTTCGCCGGGGCTTTCTTCTTCGTCTTCTTCAGTTTCTTCGAGGCCATTCGTCTGAGGAGCATGTACCAACACGCTTCCAGCAGGAATCACGATGTGTCAGACGGGGCCATGGCCCGTGAGCTGATCGACCTCCACATTCACGTCGGAGGCGCCGTCGCCCCGCACATTCTGTGGTCCATCGCCCACCAGCAGGGCTTCAAACTGCCGGTGAAGAACTACTTCGAATTCGTTGAGCTGATCACCGCGTCTCCGGACAAGGTCGACTCGCTCGACAGCTATTTGAAGATCATGCACCAGTGGACGGAGAAGATTCAGAGCTCTCCGGCGGCGATCGAGCGCTCCGTCTACGAAGTGATCGGCAAGGAATACCGCAGCTCGCGCGTGACGCAGATCGAGCTTCGCTTCAACCCGATGAAGCGCAATCTGCACTCCGAGCTCGATCTCGACCACATCATCTCGGCGGCGATTCGCGGCATGGACCGCGCGGTGCTCGAGTACGGCGTGAAGGCGTGCCTCATCTTCTGTCTGGCGCGCGAGTGGGACAGCAAGCTCAACGGCATCATGGTCGAGAAGGCCATCAAGTACCGGCACCGCGGCGTGATGGGCATCGACCTCGCTGGCACCGAGTCGAACGCCATCGAGCTCAAGCCCGAGGTGGTCGCGCAGTACGAAGATCTCTTCGCGCGCGCTCGCAAGGCGGGGCTCAAGACGACCATTCACACCGGCGAGACGAAGGGCACCGGCGCCGAGGGCGTGATCGCGGTGATCGAGAAGCTGAAGCCCAACCGCATCGGCCACGGCATTCGCGCGGCGTACGACGAGTCTGCGATGAAGCTGCTCAAGGAACGCGACGTGGTGCTCGAGCTGTGCCCCACCTCGAACCTGCAGACCAAGGCGGTCGAGGGCATCAAGGAGTTCGAGCACATCGTGCGCACGTTCTGGGACCGCGGCGTGAAGATCACCTTCAACACCGACGGCCCGTACCTGCTGAACACCGACATGCGTCGCGAGATCGAGCTCATCGAGCAGAACAACATCCTCACCTCGCACCAGGTCGATCAGACGCTGGCGTGGGCGCGCGAGTACTCGTTCATTCCGAAGGCCTGATGTCGCTGTACGAGTCGGTGTTGAAGCCGGTGCTCTTCCGCTTCGACGCGGAGAGCGCGCACCACGCGGGCATCTGGGCGATGTCGCTGGCCGAGACGGCTCCGGGCGTCGCCAAGTTGATGCGCGCCCGCGTGAAGCCCGAACGCTCGGTGCTGAAGACCCACGTCGCGGGTCTCGATTTTCCAAACCCGGTCGGCCTCGGAGCGGGTCTCGACAAGAACGCCGAGGCGATGATCGGCCTCTACTCGCTCGGCTTCGGAGCGATCGAGGTCGGCACCGTCACGCCGCGACCGCAGCCGGGCAATGATCAGCCGCGCATCTTTCGCATTCCCGAGTACCAGGCGGTCATCAACCGCATGGGCTTCAACAACGGCGGCATCGACGCCATGCGCGGGCGACTGCGCGAGCTCGAGTGGCGGCCGGCGCCGGTGGGCGTGAACATCGGCAAGAACAAGGACACGCCCAACGAGCGCGCGACCGAGGACTACCTGGCGTGCGCTGAGGCGCTGTCTCCGCTCGCCGATTACGTCGTGGTGAACCTGAGCTCGCCGAACACACCGGGCCTGCGCGCGCTGCAAGATCCCGAGGTGCTGAGCGGGCTCTTGCGGGCGGTGCGAGCGAAGGTGGTGGGCCGGCCGCTGTTCCTGAAGATCGCGCCCGATCTCGGTGACGAGGCAGTCGATGCGGTGGTCGACGTCGCGCGCGATGCAGCGGCCGATGGCCTCATCTGCACCAACACCACCATCACGCGCCCGGTGAAGCACCCCGTCGCGCACGAAGCTGGCGGGCTGTCAGGCAAGCCGTTGTTCTCGCGCTCGACGGAAGTGGTGCGACGCGCGTTTCGCCGTGGCGACGGCAAGCTGCCGATCATCGGAGTGGGCGGCATCTTCAGCGGCGAAGACGCGTGGCAGAAGATCTGCGCCGGCGCCTCGCTGATTCAGATCTACACGGGCTTCATCTACCGGGGCCCGGCGCTGGTTCGCGAGATCCTCGATACCCTTGAGGAAAAGCTCTCGGCGCTGGGCGTCGACTCGATCGCGCGCGCGGTCGGACGCGACAACTGAGGGCTCGACGCCCTCCTCGCGTGGACATCGAGAGCCTGTTCGAGAAACGCGGTTTGCTGGCCGGAGTCGAGCTGGGCGTGAAGCCGCCGGAGTCGACGGGCACGCACGTGTTGCCGATCTCCTTTGACGCGCCGCACGGCATCGTGAAGTCGGTGAAGGGGCACGTCACCGAAACCTGGGAGACGGACCGAATGACCGCGCTCTTCGAGGCGCTGCGCGCGAAGGCTCCGAAGCACTTCGGCGGGAAGGTCGAGAAGCAGACACCGCGGCTGCTGATCTTGAAGGTGGCGAAGCCCGCCTCGCGGGTCGAAGTGCGGCACTACCGGCACGACGATGGTGACTCCGACACCGTGAGCATCGACGTGGTGCTCGACGAGAGCGCGATGCCGCCACTGTCGGCGAAGGCCGTTGGTCTTGACGGGCCGGCCGTCGGTCGCGCGCTGGCCACGAAGAAGTTCTCGGCGAGCGAGATCGAACGCGCGGCGGTGGAGATCATCACGCGCTTCGACTCGAAGGCCCATCAGGCGTGGAACAAGATCATCGCCGCGGCTGCGAAGGAACACGCGAAGCGCAAAGCCGACGTGGTCGAGGCGATGCTGCGGGCGGCTCCGTGGAGCGAGCTGCGCGACGGCTACAACGACGGAGCGACGCGCCTGATGACGGGCGTGATGTCGACCACCCTCGCCTATCGCTTCGACCGCACGCCTCGCCCGGGCTGGACGTCGCTCACCCTCACCGATCTCAACGCGGTGCTCGAGCTGCTCCCGGAGGCCGACCGCTCCGAGGGCGCGGCGTACGTCTTTCGCGCGCTCGAGCGCGGTGACCCGGCTGCGCTCGACTGGGTCCGCGCGCGGCTCGCTGCGCCCGGCCCCGTGGTCGGTGGCGCGTTCGACGCGACTGACGAGATCGAGGCGCGTCTCTTCGGCCTGTTCGCCGAGAAACTCGGCACCGAGCTCGAGGTGCTGGCCCTCCCGTTCCGAACCTCGACCTCGAATGCGGCGCGAGCCGCCGTCACCTGGTTCGCCAGGGAGCGTTCGCTCGAGGTGAAGCCAGTCCTGGCACCGGGCGGCTCGCGAGACTGGCGTCTGGCGAGTGAATCGCTGGCGACGTACTTCGGGTTCGTGAAGCAGCACTTCCCGCAGCAGCTTGACGCGGTGGTCGAGAAGTTCAGCCAGCGATCGGCGCTGTTCAACGCCGAGATCATCGAGGTGATCGGTGCCGCCGCGGGCGAGCGGGTCTCGAAGACGGTGTTCGTCATCGGCGCGACGCAGTTCACGGTGCGCGGTCGCAACGTCGTGGCAGCGCCGGCCAGCGTGAAGCCGAAGAAGAAGCCGGCTCGCAGCTGACGAACCTATTTCGACAGCGTGCCCGCTCTGGCACCCGCGATCGCCGTGCGCACGGCGATCGCCAGCCACTTCTGATCGAGGCGCTCGCTCGAGCGCTTCGCGTCGACGATCGCGCGCACCACGTCGAAGACCAACTGCGGCTCGGTCTTCGTGGGGACTTCTCCGCGTTCGATCGCCCTGGTGACCATCGCGCGCCATTCGAGGCGCCGATCGGTCACTGCGGTGCCGATGATCGCCTCGACTTCCGGGCGGAACCGCTCCTGAACGAGCCGCGCCCATGCCCTGCCCTCCGGCCGGCGGCCGACCTTGAACCGCCGGGTGAACGCTTCGATCAGGTCCTTCTCGAGCGAGCCGTTGTCAGGCAGGGGCTTTTCCTTCAGCGGAGTTCGCAGGCGCTCCACCAGCGCCGTGATCAACGCCACCCGGTTCGGCCAGCGACGGTAGACAGTGGTCTTGTTCACTCCGGCCTTCGCGGTGACCTCTTCCATGCGGAAGGCTGAGAACCCCGAGCTCGCCAGCTCGACCAGCGCTGCGTCGAGCACGCGCTGAACGACCTCATCGCTCCGACCACCCAGGACGCCTTGTGTGCGCCGACCCATGACGTCTGCATAGCACGCCAGAAGGCAACCGCCAGTTGCCATCAGAACGGCGATCAGTCTACGGTGGACGATGGCAACACCGAGTTGCCATCACAGTCGAGCAAGGAGCTCATTCATGAACTGGCAAGACGGCGTGGCGTACTTCTTCGGAGGTTTGTTTCTGGCCAACTTCACCCCGCACTTCATCGCGGGCGTCTCGGGCCGCGCGTTTCACACGCCGTTCGCGAAGCCGCCGTTTCGGGGGCTGTCGTCGCCGGCGGTGAACATCCTCTGGGGGCTCTTCAATCTGGCGCTCGCCTACGTGCTGTTGGTGATCGTCGGAGGGCTCGAGCTGCACCGAGTCGGCAGCGTCACCATCGCTGCGATCGGCTTCGGTCTGGGAGCGCTCTTCATCGCGAGGTCGATCGCGAAGATGCAGCGTGAAGCCGCGTGACGTCCTTCGCGCACGACAGCGCCGAGCTGGCCGAGGCGTACGAACGCACGAGCGATCTGCAGTTCGAGTCGGGCAAGCGGCTCGTCGAGCGCCTGCGGCTCGAGCCGTCAACCCGTGTGCTCGACGTAGGCTGCGGCACGGGGCGTCTCACGCGGTGGATCGCCCAACTCGTAGCCCACGTCGTCGGCATCGACCCTCTCGCGCAGCGCATCGAGTTCGCGCGCACCCTCGCCAGCCCCGCACGTTTCGAGGTTGGTCGCGCTGAAGAGCTCGGCGCCTTCGCCGACGAGAGCTTCGACGCGGTGTGCCTGTCGTCGGTGCTCCACTGGGTGAGCGACAAGCCGCGCGCACTCGCCGAAGCGCATCGCGTACTGCGCCCGGGTGGCCGCCTCGCGATCACCACGCTTCCGCAGGAGCTCTCGAGCGCGGGAACGATCTCGCAGGTCCTTCAGCCCTTGCTGCGCAGACACGCCGACCGAATCGATCGCTCCGCCCTCACGCGCAGCCTCACCACGACCGAGCTGATCACCCTGCTCGGCGCCGCTGGGTTCGAGCTCGACACACTCGAGATCGCCCCGACCACGCACGAGCACGAGAGCGCCGAAGCTTTCGTCGAGTTCGCCGAAGCGAGCTCGTTCGGAAATCTGCTCGCCCTCGCGCCCGGGCTTCGAGCCGAACTGATCGGCGCTTTTCCGGCGAGCGGCCCGGTGACGATTCGCGGTTGGACGACGACGCTGATCGCTACTCGACCGAGCCGAAGCCGGGCAGCTTCTTCAGCTGCTTGAGCCAGGCGACGAGCTGCTTCTCGTCGAGCGCTTCGCCCGTGGGCACGTCGTAGCGGCGCGCCTTCACCGGCCCGCGATTCCAGGTGCCGGCCATCTTGGTGCTTTCCGGCTTCGGGTCGAGCAGCGACCCGGGGATGAACCCAATCGCCGCGAGGTCCTTGAACGACCACAGCGCCATCAGCCAGCCCTGACCCGGGAGGCCGTAGAACGGCACTCCGAGCGGGTTGGACGGCTTGCGCCATTTGATCGCGCGAACGACGCCCGGCAGCGTCTTGCCGATCAGCGCATCGACGCGCTTGAGCAGCTTCTGGTGCTCAGGCTGCTTCACGCCGGCGAGCCACGCTCGCACGCCGGCGGCTCCATCAGGGTTCGCCGCGCTCACAAGCCGTCGTCAGGCTCGTCGCCGGTCTTTTCCTTCTTCGCAGGCGCAGGGGCCGGAGCAGGAGCCGGTGCGGGCGCGGGAGGCGGCGTTTTCTTCGCCTCTTCCTTCTTCGGCTCAGGCTTCGGCTCTTCCTTCTTGGCCTCGGGAGCCGGAGCAGCGTCGCCCTTGCCCGCCGGAGGCGTCTTGCCGTCGCCCTTCGCGTCCTGCTTCTGCTTCTGGAACTCCTCTTCCTTCTTCTTCTTCTCTTCTTCCTCCATCGCCTTCTGCTGCGCGGCCATTTCCGCTTCCATCTTCGCGGCCTCGGCGGCGATGCGCTTGTCCTCCTCGCGCTTGGCGATGGCGTCTTCCTGTTCCTTGATCAGCGTGTGCACCGGGTGGTCGTTCGGCACATCGGGCTTCCGCGCGATGTACGTCTTGAACATGGTGATCGCCTTCTCGGGGTCACCCTTGAGACCGATGATGATGCCGCGGTTCAGGTACAGCTCGGGCATGTCGTTGTTGATCTTCTGCACCTCGTCGTAGGTCGCCATCGCCTTGTCGAGGTTGCCCATGCCCTTGTACGCGACGCCCAGGTTCAGCAGCGCGTCGGCGTTCTTGCCGTTCGACGATAGGATCTTGCGCAGGTGCTCTTCAGCGCCCTGGTAGTCCTCTTGATCGAAGGCCATGCGGCACAGCTGGTAGTGCGCCGGGAGGAAGTCAGGCCGCGCCTCGACCGCCTTCTTGAACTGGGCCCGCGCCTTCACCGGGTCCTTCTCGTTCATGTTGATGAGACCCAGCGTGTAGAAAATCTCCGGGTCGGCGTCGTCGATCTTCGAGGCGCGCAGCGCGATGAGACGCGCGAGCGAGTACTGCTTCTGCTCGAAGTACACGAGCATCATGGTCTTGTAGGCCTGCAGCGTCTTCGGGTCGCGGAACAGCGCTTCGCGCGCCAGCTCGATGGCCTTTTCTGACTCTCCCTTGCGACGGCTGATCTCGGCCATGCGGGCGCGCGAGCCGGCGTCGTCGGGGTAGTTGGTGATGATGTCGGTGTAGATCTGAACGGCCTTGGCCTCGTCGCCGTTGTTCTGCGCGATGACGCCGAGGTTCTCGGCCGCCTGGCGGAGCGTGGGCTTCTTCGCCAACGCTTCCTTGTAGAAGTTCACCGCGTCCTTCGTCTTGCCCTGGCGCTCGGCGATGACGCCGAGGTTGTAGGTCGCCTCGGCGAGGTTCGGGTCGGCGTCGGCCGCTGCCCGGAAGCGCTTCTCGAGCGACGGGTAGTCGTACTGACGTGTCTTATTCATCGCGTCCCATGCCTTGAGCGCGTCCTCGAAGGCCAGCTTCGCCTTGTTGGAGATCTGCGGGACGTTCTCGCCCTTGTCGTTCACCGCGACCGGAGTCTTGCCGGTGTCGGTGCCACGACCCGAGTTGCCGTTGCCGCCACCGTTCTGCGGATCAGGCCGGGTGTTGCCACTGGTGGTGGTGCAGCCGACGGCGAGCACTGCCGCGCCAACGAGGAGAGTGGAGCGAATCACAGCGTGTCCTCCGGCTCGTCGTCATTGCTCTTCTTGGTCGGTGTCGGAGCGGGGGCCGGCGTGTTCTTCTTCGGCTCCGGCTCAGGCGCCTTCTTCGCGTTGGTGTTGGTGTTGTTGGCCACCTTCTTCTCCTCGGGGCCAGGGCCGCTCAGGTCGACCTCGGGCATGGTGTCGGCCACTTCACGCGTACCGACCTCACGAGCGTTGTTGCGAATCGCCTGCGCCTGATCGGGCGCGATGGAGGGGATGGGCTGCACCGACGTGAGCACGCCGCCGCCGATCGCCGGCTGCTTGCCCGTCGAGTCCTTCAGCTCCATCACGTCTTCGCGCATCTTCGGGAACGCCTCGGGGCGGTACTTGTTGCGCAGCATCTCGAGCGCCGCGACGGTGCACGGGTTGAAGACGTCGAGTTCCTGGCTCTTCTGCACCACCGCCGAGAAGGCCTCAGCCGCGTTCTTCTTCACCGGCTCGGCCTGCTGCTCGAACTGCGGCTTCAACTCGATCAAGATCTCTTCCGGCAGGCCCTTGGGCACCGGGAAGTTCACGAGCTGCTCGGCGAGCTGGTCGTACGCCATGCCGATCTTGTGGAGCGCGCAGATCGCCGGGTCGGCCGACTTGAACGCCACGGTCTTGGTGTACGTCTTCTGAATGTCCTGCAGCGCGTTGCTCTTGCTCAAGATCGAGGCCTTGAGCTCGCCGATGTTCTGCACCTTCGACCAGCGCAGCTTCATCGCCGAATACTTCTTCCAGTCGTCTTCGTTCTCGATGAACGAGGCGCGCGCCACGGCATCGAGCGCGGTGATCTCGAGCCCCTCACGCTGCTTCTTGCCGAGCTTCTCGTAGTAGTCGGTGATGCGCGCGTAGACGCCCTTCGCCGCTTTCGCGTTCTTCTGCTTCTCTTCGTAGATGGTCGCGATTCGGCCCTCGGCGGTGAGCACCTTGTTGGGGTCCTTGATGTACTTGCGCTCGTAGTCTTCGAGCCCCTTGGTCACCTTGCCCCACGCGTTCATCTTCTCGTACAGATCGAGGATCGACTTCTCGACGGCCTCGGCGTCTTTCGACGTCGGCCACAGCTCGAGGTACTTCTCGCGGTTCTTGAGCGCCTGCTTGTAGACGCCGAGCCCCTCGCGGAAGACGCCGGCGTTGAAGAGCGCGTCCTGCGCCTTCTGCTCTTCCCACACCTGCTCGGCTTCGGGCTTCTTCTCGGGAGCGCCCTTCTTCGGCGGCGGCGCCTTGCCCTTCTTGCCTCCGCCCGCCTTGCTCTTCTCGAAGTTGGTCGCGTACAGCTCGTAGTAGTCGGCCGCGGGGTCGAAGTCGGCGATCGCCTCGTAGCCTTCAGCGAGCGCGTAGACGTCTTGCGGCACGTACGACGACTTGGGGTGCTTGACGATGAGCTGCTTGCGCACCTCGATCGCGCGGTTGAGCATCTTCGCGTTGAAGAAGTCGATCGCCGCGTTGTGGAGCGCCTTGTCGGCGAGCTCCGACTTCGGCCACTCGCTCACGAACGTGATGTAGGCCTCAGCCGCCTTCGAGTAGTCCTTCTTCGCCTCGAGCTGGTTGATGAGCTTGAAGCTCGACTGCTCGATCAGCTTCGCGAGCTCGATTCTTGAACTGTCCCGTCGCGAGCTTCTCTTCGGCGTAGAACTTCCGCGCCCACTCGTTGACCTTCGACCAGTCGCCGATGAGGTTGTACGAGTCGAGCACCAGGTTGGCTGCGACTTCGCCGGCCTTGCTGCCGTCTTCGAACTTGTAGTCGGGGTACTTGAGCGCGATGTCCGACAGGCGCTGCACCGCCTCGTCGAGGTGGTTGTAGTCGTAATAAATGCGCGCGGCCTTGTAGGCGATCTCGACCTTCTTCTCGCCCTTCTCGATGTACTTCAGGTAGTTCTCACACGCCTCGAGCAGGTTCTGCTTGCTCGGCGGGATCGTGAGCTTCTTGGTCGGCTCGTTGGCAGGAACGGTCTCGGGTTTGATCTTCCCGTCGGCCTCGTCCTTCTTCACCACTTCGGTCCACGCCAAAATCGCGTTGTAGGACGCGTTGCTGAAGTACTTGCCGGTCTTCTCGCTCTTCTTGACGTGCTCGATGTCGATGCCCGCGACGGTCGTGTATTCGCCGGCGGCCTTGTCGTACTTGTTCAGGTTGTCGTTGAGGAGCTCGGCCCAGAAAAAGCGCAGGTCGTACGCCTTGGGGCTCTGCGGGAAGAGCGTGAGGTAGTCGGCGTAGACCGCGTTGGCGAACTCGAACGTCGCTTCGTCGCGCGTCTTGCGGCCTTCGTTGTGCCAGTCGACCGCGAGGCGAGAGATGGTGCGCTCCGAGAGCTCACGCGCTTCGTCGAGGGCCTTCTTGTCCTTGTCCTCGAGCTTGGGGTTGCCCTTCACGACGTCGTCCATGATCTTCACGAGACGGCGCACCTGCTGAACGGTCATCTGCTTGTTGCCGGCGCGCATCACGCAGTCGACGATCTTCGACTGGAAGCCCGGAGCCTCGGGCGACGTGGGGCGCTCCTTGATCAACATGTCGAACGCGAGCGCGGCTTCCTTGTCCTTGCCGTCTTCGTAGAAGAGGCCGGCCAGCTGCTTCATCATGATGCGCAGCTCGTCGGGCGTGTCGCAGAGCTTGTTGAACTTCTCCTTCGCTTCACCCGGAGTGCCGGCGCCGCGCGCGAAGCTGCGCACGTAGTCGGTGCGCGCTTCCTTCGCGAGACCAGCGCGCGAGCCCTTCGCGCCCTTCTTGCCCTCGACCTCTTCGGTGCCCGCGAACTTCGCGTAGAGGACGACGGACTTGAACTGGTCCATCGCCTTCTCGTAGTCGCTCATGTTGAAGTAGCACCAACCCTGCTTGTACAGCGCGTAGCCGTACACCTGGTTGTCGGGGAACTTCGCGGCGTTCTTGTAGTTCTCGAGCGCCTTCTCGAGTGAGTCGCGCTTTCCCTTGCTGCCGTTGAACCAGTACTCACCGACGGCGAGGTACGCGTCGGGCAGGTATTTCGACTTCTGGTACTTGTCGATGAGCCGCTTGTACGCAACGAGGCCGCGCTTCTCGTCGCCCATTTCCATCAGGTTCAGGCCGAGGAAGTAGAGGACTTCGTCGGTGCGCTCGAAGTCTTTGAACTCCTGCACGATGCGCGAGTACGCCTCGACGGCCTTCTGCGCGTACGCCTTGCTCTGCTCGAGGATCTTTTCCTTCTCGGCCTCGGCCGCCGCGACGCCCGCCTTGTTGTCGGCGTTCATCGCGTTGATCTCTGTCGTCGTCCTTCCGGTTGGCCTCGTAGAAGAAGTACTTCGACTCTTCCCAATAGAGTTCGCCGAGGCGGAAGAGCAGCGAGGGCTTTTCCTTCTTGTCCTGGCTGAGCTCGATGATCTTCTGAAGGTCGATGATCTGCTCGCGCCGCTTCGCCGCGACCTGCAGCTCGACGCCGAGCCGGAACTGGTCGTACTTCAGCGTCGGAGCGTCATCGCGCTTCTCCTTCTTGCGCGTGATGTCACCGGCGAGCGACTTGTCGGGCCCGATGTTCGACTCTTTCTTCTTGAGCTCGACTTCTTTGGCGGCCTTTTTGTCGACCTTCTTGTCGTCGGCCTGAGCGAGCGCGACGGAAGAGATCGCAACCAGAGAAACGAAGACTGATCGGAGCATGAGTGCTGTCCTGGAGAGGAAGCGACAAGTGGTCGCGACTCCTCGGAAAATCCCCTTGATGCGGGCGAAATCATCCCCCTCGGCGAGCGGGGAGGTCAAGCAGCGAGCGCGCCCCTTCTAGCACTCGATCGAACATCGCTTCCGTCAATCTTCCGGTCTGCGTGTTCTGTTGGCTCACGTGAAAACTGCCGAGCAGAAACAGCTCGCGACCGGGATGTTTCACTCTCACGCCGTGAGAGAAGTCAGGGAGCGGCTTCGGCCAGTCGAGAAAATCGAGACATGCCTTCCACGCGAGGTGGCCCAGCGCGAGGAACACCCGCGGCCGCAGCAGCGACAGTTCCGCCGAGAGGAAAGGCCGACACGTGCGCACCTCCTCGGGAGTCGGCTGGTTCTCGGGCGGCACACACCTGACCGGACAGGTGATGAAGGCGTTGGTGAGCTTCAACCCGTCGTCTCGTGACCGGCTGGTCGGCTGATTGGCGAACCCTTTGCGGTGGAGCGCAGCGTAGAGAAAGTCGCCGCTGCGATCGCCCGTGAAGATGCGGCCGGTGCGGTTGGCGCCGTGCGCTCCCGGAGCGAGGCCGACGATCACCAGCTTCGCTTTCGGGTCTCCGAAGCCGGTCACCGGCCGGCCCCAGTAGGTCTCATCGCGGTACGCGCGGCGCTTCACTTCCGCGACCTCTTCGCGCCACTGCACGAGCCGCTCGCACTGGCGGCACTTCACGATCTTCGCGTGCAGCTTCGACAGCGCGTCGCTCACCGCGAAGCTCCGAGCTGCAACCGGTCCATCAGACCGCGTGCGGCGAGCGCCTTGTTCGAATCAGCACCGATGTCGATCACCAGCTCGACCGACGGGTCGCGCACGACGAGTGATTGCAAGAGCCACGTCTCGACCTCGGGCTGCACCACCACGCGCGTGCCGACGCCGCAGGGGAACACGTCGCTCGACAGCGCGAGCAGGTTCGCGACGTGAAGCTCGAGGGACGGGTCTCCGCTCTTGCGTTCAGCGCACTTCACGGGGAGCAGCGTCTGCGTTCCTCCGGCGATCACCCGACGGCCTGGCAGCGCGCGGAACTGGCCCCACGCGAGGAGATCGATCGCGACGGGGTCCTTCCACCGCACTTCCGCCGGGCGCTCGGCGGCGACTCTGGTGAAGAGGCCCTCGTCGATCGCGCCGCTGAGCTCGACTGCGAGGCGGCGGGCTCCGGGCAGACGCGTGGCGAGCTCGAGGTTCTGCGCGTCGACCCAAGCTCCAGCGCGGGGGATCTTCTTGAAGCTCAGCGCGTCGACGGGCTTCAACGGAGCGCGCAGCTGCACCCACGCGGTGTCGAAGCGCTCGAGGTTCTCGAGGGTCGAGGCCTTCAACGTGTTGGTGCGCGTCGAGAGCCAGACCGTGACGCCGGGCCGAGTGAGATCGCGCAGCCGATCGGGGTCGAGATCTTCGTGCACGCGCACGTGCAAGCGCGGCGCGGCGGCCACGAAGACGTCGGGCGCTCCACGTGGCAGCGGCCGCTGATCCTGCGCGAGAGCGGAGGACGCGGCCGCGGCGATCGCGAGGAACAGCGCGCTGTTACTGATTCTTCTCAATCCACTTCGAGAAGGCGTCTTTCTTGGCCGCCTCTTCGATCTGCGCCTGGTCCCACAGATCTTCTCCGACGGCGATCTGCTGGTTGGCCTGCAGCGTGACGAAGACCTTTTCCCACTCGTCGGGACCCGACAGTTCCTTCGGGCCGGCGACTTCGACGCGCGGGCCCTTGGGCTTGGGAACTGCGCCCTTCATGGTGGCAATGATCTTCTTCGTGGGGTTCACGGCGACCGCGCCCTCGAGCACGCGAACGATCGACGCCTTGCGGCCCTTGCCCTTGGCGGCCTTCACCAGCGCGTCGGCGTCGATGCGGAAGATCGTGCCGCGGACGCCAGCCACCGCGCGCTCGGTCGAGACCTCGAACTCACCAGCGCCGAGCGCCTTCTTCACCTTGGTCCACAGCGAGCCGCCCTTGAGCAGGCCCTGGAAGCCCTTGCGCTCCTGGCCCTCGAAGTCGGCCTTGGTGATCTCGAGCACGCTGGCGGGAGCGAGCATGATCACCGTGCCGTCGTTGAGCTCGAACTTCAGGTTGCCGGCCTTCACGGTGAGCGTGTCGCCCAGCTCGATGAGCGAGCCGAGCTTCAACGCTTCCGTCGCGCCTCCGTCTTTCGCGGTGCGGGTGGCTTCACCTTCGAGCGCGGCGACCTTGCCGACTTCCGCGAACGCGGCCGTCGTGCACAGCGCCACTACCGCGACGAAGACTCGTGACAGCTTCATGGACTGCCTCCACTCGAGATCAGCGTGACGTTCATCACCACGCGCGTTCCATCTGTTTCGACCACCGTGTCCCACGGCAGAAAGCCACGCTTCTTCACCTGCACCCGCCGCGCGCCCTTCTTCAGCGACAACGCTCTGGGCTCGCCGTCGAAGTCTTCACACGTTCCCTGCGGCACTCCGTCGAGTTCGACCTCGGCGTCGGCGGGCACGCAGCTGAGCACCAGCTCGCTGCGCGTCGTGATGCGGATCGGCGGGAGCTTCGCTTCCGACCACTGAGTCGCGGCGGTCACTCCAGAGGACTTCGGAGCGCACGCCGCGAGCAGCAGCAAGGCCGCGCGTCTCACTTCGCGACCTGGACCTCCAGGGTGTTCCCGGTCACGGAGACGATGTTGAGCTTCTTCTTCTTGAACGTGGCGCTGGCGACCTGGGTCGCGAGGTCCTGCGCGGTGCCGAGGAAGGTCACGCGGTAGGTCGCGGTGCCGCCCTTGAAGTCGTCCTGGGTGGCCTCCTTGAGACCCTTGATCGACTCGATGGCCTTCTTGAAGTCGGCCGCGCCGGTGAAGTCGACTCCGCTCAGGTTGAGGCTGAACTTCTTGCCGTTGACCTGCTGATCGCGGAACTGCTCGATGATCGCCTTGCGCACCGGGCCCGTGATCTCTTCCTTCTTCGCCTTGATGAGATCGAACGCCGTGCGCTCGTACGACAGGCCCATGTCGATCTTGGGCGTGAGCTTCGGGTCGTAGTTCACCTTGCCGTTGAGCTTCACGAGCTGGTCGGCGCTGTCGGTCGCGGACAGCGCGAGGTCGTACTCACCGGTGATGGGGAACAGGAGCTGGTTGCCCTTGGCGTCGTTGGAGACCATGCCCTGGCCCATGTCCTGGTGACGGAACACGGCCTTGCCGTAGAGGATGTAGTGCGCGGCGGTGACCTTCTCGATTTCCTTCAGTTCAGTGGCGCCGATGGTGGCCGCTCCCTCGAGCTTGAACTTGCCGCCGCCGATCAGCTTCTCGTCCTTGATGTCCCAGCCGTCGAGCTTGAGCGCCTCGGTGAGCACGGTGGAGATCGACTCGGAGTTGATCGTCGCGCCGCCCTTCAAGGGAATCGTCTGCTCCTGCACCACGATCACCAGCGTCGGCTTGCCCATGCGCTTCACGAGATCGCGGGCGGCCGTGATGTCCTTGTCGAGGTTGTCGGTGATGATGTCGGCCTTCAGCTTGACCGTCACCACGCCCTTCTCGACCTTCTTGTCGGTGATGGTGAAGTTCTTCACGTAGCCGCTGGTGTTGGTGAAGATCTGATCGCGCACCAGCTGGTTGTTCACGACCACCGTGTCGGCGTCGACGCGCACGCCGGCGGCAGCTTCGATCGCGTTGCGCAGCGCCTGCGCCTTGGCGTCTTCGAAGGCCTTCACTTCGTCCTTGTTGACGATCGCGGCCTGACCTTCGGCGTCCTTCTGAACGACGGTCGCCTGCGCGAAGGCGACGAGCGGAACGATCAGCGCGAGCAGCGAGAGTTTGAGGGTTTTCATGAAGTGGAGGCCCTTAGTTGAGGACGATGACGACCTTGCCGTCCGCGAGGAAGCTGGTGTTGAGCGCCGCGAGCTTCTTCGCGTCTTCGGGAGCGAGCTGCAGATCGGAGCCGGTGGCCTTGGCGGCCTTGATCACCAGCGGCTTCTCGCCGGCCTTGAGCGACTTCTGCGCGTCATCGAGGCTCTGCACGTAGGCCGCGACACCCGACTGCTTGCGCGCGTCAGCCGAGAGCGAATCGATCGAGTACACGGGCTTGCCGCCGTCATCGAGCACGCGCGGCATCAGCGACGGAGTGACCTTGAGGCCACGCGCGTCGATCACCAGACCGGTGGTGGTCTTCTCGGCTTCGGGCTTGGCGGCGACCGCGAGCATCTGCGTCGCATCGGGGTCGATCACGTCGGACAACAGCGCGAGGGGAACTTCGATCTCCACCTCGACACCGCTGTCGGAGAAGTACCGCTTGTTGACGATCTTGTAGCCCTTCACGAGGCCTTCGACGCGCGTGCGGATCTCGTCCTTCTCCATGAGATCGCCCATCTTCTTCGTGCCGTCGACCGAGACGCCCTTCACCTGCGCGAGCAGGTTGCGGAACGCGTCGGACAGCGCGGCACGCTCAGCGCCGAGCCGAGCCTGTGCGGGATTCTGAGCCTTGAGATCGGGCGCGCCCGAACCGGTTGCACGCACCACCTGCCCCGCCCAATTGACCCCGCCCTTGTCGACTGCAGCGGGTTGTTTCGCGTCAGTCTTGCCCTGCGCGAAGACACCAAGAGGTACGGCCAGGCAAAAGGCCAGCAGAAGCTTCTTCATGTTCGACGCCCCCAATGGGTGAATGACTACCAAGCGTCGAATCTACGGTCGGCGCTCCCCGACCTTCAACAGCCTTCAGCCCAGGTCGTTGCGGGTGCAGAACTGGTCGATCAGACGGCGGTGGCGCTCGGTCAGCAAAGTGAAGCGGATGCCCGAGCCTTCTTCACGGTTGTCGAGGTCGGCCCACTCCCGAACCACCTCACCTTCCGCGTAGATGACCTCTTCGGAGCCCGGAAGCTGGAACTGCAGACCGACGCGCTTGCCCGCCTGATCAGGCTCGATGAGGTGCGCCAGACCCACACCTTCACGCGAAATGTCGGACGCGCGGGTCATGTAGGGAACACCGGCCACGTACTTGTTCATGAAGACATCGAGGGCGACGCGATTCTGCTTCCGCTGGTTGGACATGTTCGTTCGGGCTCCGTGACGTTCGCCGCAGGGCTGCAGCGAGCTGTTGCGAAGCGTACGGACGCGTAGCGACCCGTCAAAAAAACCGCAGTCGCCGACCGATTACTTGAACTGCTCCACGTCGTTGATGGTCACGACCGAGCCGAAGCGAGAGAGATCTCCGAGCTTGTCGGGCGGCCCGACGATCACGATCTGCAGGCCGGTCAGCGCCGCGGCCGCTGACTTCGCGTCGCTCTCGCGAACCGCCGCCATCTTCGCGCGCCAGGTCGACAGGTAGTCGGGCGGATAGCCGAGGAGATCGTACTGCGCGCGATCGAGCGCGATGCGCGCGGCGCTGTCGAAGCGGAAGGCGAAGGCGTTCACCGCCATGTCCTGCGCGGTGCGCAGCTCGGTCGAGTTCAGCGGTGCACCCGCGCCCGCCTCGTTCAAGATCCGCAGCGCGACGTCGAGCGCTTCGCCGACCTGCTCGGGCCGCGTGTCGAAGCTGGCGATGAAGGAACCGGTCGTCGGGCCGCCGTTCGCTCCGGCGTTCGCCGAGTACGCGAGGCCCCGCTCGTCGCGGATCTCCTTGTAGAGGCGCCCCACTCCGAACGCGCCGAGGCCCGTCGCGAGCAAGCGCAGTGGGTATTCCTGCGGGGTCGCGCGCTGGTAGCCCCACGTTCCGATGCGCACCTTCGCCTGCGCCACCTTGCGCGGCACAACGATCAGTCGCGCGGTGAGCGCGGGCGGCTTCGGCCACTTGCGCGCTGGAGCGACGCCGCCCTTCCACGAACCGAAGTTCTTCTCGAGCAACGCGAGAAGCGCGGCGCGATCGAAGTCGCCGGTGACGATCAGCCGCGCACCCTTGCTGCCCCACCCGCTCTCGTGGAGCTTCTTCAAATCTCCAACCGTGATCGCCTTGAGCGACGCCTCGGTGGCCTCGCGCGCGAGGAGCGAATCGGGGCCGAAGATCGCCTTGCTGATCGCGCGACCGGCGACCGCATCAGGTCGATCTTCGCGGCGCTTCACCGACTCGATGAACCGCGTCTTCAGCACGTCGAAGCGCTGATCGTCGAAGCGCGGGCGCTGCAGCACGTCGGCGAATACGGGAACCAGGAGCGGAAGATCTTCGCGGCGCATCGACAACGTCGCGGTGGACGTCTCGTCGCCCGCGCCCGAGCTCAAGTCGGCGGCGCGCGAATCGAGCAATTCTTCGAGTTGTTGCGGCGTGCGGGTGCCTGCTCCGCCTTCCGACAGCAGCGAGGTCATCAGCGAGACCAGCCCGACCTTGTCAGCGGGATCATCGACGCTGCCCAGCGGCATCAGCGCGCGCAGCAACACCAGCGGCGTGGTGCGATCGACCATCAAGTACACCGGCACGCCGTTGCTGAGCTTCACCACTTCCGGCTCGCGAATCGCGAAGTCGAGCGGAGCCGTCGGAGCGAGCGTCGCGGGATCGACGTCGAGCTCGGCCGGAAGTGAGCGCACCTGGACCGCGCTGGCGGGCTTCGTCGGTGCCGATTCGAGCCCGGGGTTCGGCCTGGTGATCACCGCCGGCGTGCTCGTCGCCGCAGCGCAACCCGCGAGGCACAACAGCAGCGCTGCTCTCACGGGCGCACCAGCGTGACGATCACCGAGTTCTCCTTCACGAACGCCTTCTTCGCGACGGCCTGCACTTCGGCGGCTTCGATCGAGTCGATCACTTTCGGCAGCTCGAGCGGATAGCGCCAATCTCCGTAGATGCTCTGCGCGCGGCTGAAGGCGTCAGCGGCTCCTGAGTTGGTCTGTAGCGCGCGCCACAGATCGGTCGAGATGCGGCGACGAACGCGATCGAGCTCTGCGGGTTGCACCGGCTCGGCGCCCAGCTTCTGCAGCTCGTCGAAGATCGCCGCTTCGACGGTCTCGGTCTTCACGCCCGCCAGCGGCGTCACCGAGATCACGAACAGATTGTCGAGGCGCGCGCCCGGCCCTTTGAAGATGCCCACGCCCTGCGCGAGGCGGTCCTTGAACACCAGGCGCTGCTGCAGGCGCGACGAATTCCCCTCCGAAAGCAGCAGATCGATCACGTCGAACACGGCGTCTTCGCGCGAAGGTGGAGCAGGCTTGCGGAACCCGATCAGCAGTCGCGGCTGCGCGTCGAAGGTGACGATTCCGCGCCGCTGAGAACGCACGGGAGGCTCCGCGAAGATCGGCCCGTCGGGGCGCGGCTTCGTCGGCAGAACGCCGAACGTCTTCTCGAGCAGCGGCTTGAGCTGTTCCGCGTCGACGTCGCCCGCGATGCAGCCGACCGCGTTCGACGCGACGTAGTAGCGATCGAAGAAGGCGTGCGCGTCTTCGAGGGTCATGGCCTGCAGATCGCCCTGGTAGCCCACCGTCGGCCACCGGTACGGACTGGTGACGAAGGCGAGCTGCATCAGCTCCTCGTACATGAGGCCGCTCGGGTTGGTCTCGATGCTCCGCAGCCGCTCTTCCTGCACCACCGAGCGCTCCGTGTAGAAGTCGCGGAGCACCGGAGCGGCGAAGCGCTGCGCTTCGATCTCGAGCCAGAGTTCGAGCCGGTTCTTCGGCAGGCTCACGAAGTACGAGGTGAGATCCTTGTCGGTGGTGGCGTTGAGGCCGACGCCTCCGTTGACCTGGTACAGCCGTGCGAGGGCGTTCTCGTCGAACAGGGCGCCGTGTTTCTTCTGCAGCGCCGCGAACTCGGCCTCGAGTTTCTCGTCGCGCTTGCCCTGACGCTTGAGCTTCGCGACGGCATCACCCAGGCGCTGCAGCTCGGGCAGGAGCGCGCTCTCCGCAGCCCAGTCTTTTGCGCCGAGCCGCGGCGTGCCCTTGAAGGCCATGTGCTCGAAGAGATGCGCCAGCCCCGTGATGCCCGGGCGTTCGTCTGCTCCGCCCACGCGCACGCGCACGAAGCCGGTGAAGACCGGAGCGTCGTGGCGCTCGATCACCAGCCACACCATGCCGTTGGACAGCTGCAGTGACTTGACCTGCTCGCCCTGCGCCGCAGCGAACGTCGCGCACAACGCCAGCGCACAGCACACCGCGCGCCTCACGAGCACGGCACCTTCACCACCACCAGCGAATCGGACTCCGGGATCTGCGCGCGCAGCGTTCCGGGAGGAGGCTTCACCTTCTTGGTCGCAGGACAGGTGAACTTGAGCACCAGCTCTCCAGGTTTCCGGTTGAGCATCGCGTCGGGCGCGAGTGGCTTGCCGTCGAGCGAGAGCTGGGTGCCCTTGAGCGCGCGAATCTGAACTCGCACCTCACCGTCGGCCAGCGGCGGGTCGTTTTCGGCGGTGGCGTTCTTGTTGCCCTCGACGGGCGTCTGGTTCGTCACCGGGCTCTTCGGCGGTTTGTCTTTGTCCTTCTTCGGATCGACGGAGCTCGACGGCCAGAAGACGATCGTGAGCACGATCAGGACCGCCACGGCGCTCGCGATGATGATCGCCAGCATCTGCTTGTTGATGGGCCGCGAGCGCACGGAGTACTCGTGCTGCTGATCGACGGTCTCGATCTCGTCTTCGATGTCGCCCGGAATCGGCCGCTTCGGAGCGGCGATCTGCGAAGTGATGTGCCGCCGGCCCGGCGCAGCGCTGCGAGGCGGCGCACGCGTCGACGGAGCGGGCGGAGACGGCTCGCTGGGCTCACTCGTCTCGTTGGAGTCATCGAAGGCCGAGCTGGCGAGCACGCCCTGAGTGGCTTCTCCGGCGCTGATGACCGACGCGGCCGAGAGCTCGGGGATCGACTCGCTCGGATCAGCGATGGGCGGAGGCGGCTTCGGCGCCGGCCGCGTCGAGCGTGCGGACGGTTGCGGCGGCGTCTTCGGTGCAGCGCGCGTCAGCTCAGGCGCCGACTCGCCCATCATCGTCGGCAGGAGTGGCGCGAAGACCTCTCCCACCTCGACATCGCGTGCGCCCGAGGTCGAGACCGCAGTGGGCGCGAAGTCTCCGTTACCCACTGAGCGCGGATCGTTGTCGATCTCCACGGTGCCGACGAAGTCGCGCTTGGGCACCGGGCGATCGCTGAGGCTCCTGGTGCGCGGCAGCGGCGCGGTGACTTCGGGCTGCTCGAACGGGTTCTTCTCGCCCGGCCGTCCCTTGGGTCGATCGTTTCGCGTCGGCCCGGTCGGAACGTTGTCGATCTCGCGCTGTTCCTTGTCGGTGGGGTCGGCCTTGATCTCGCTCTCACCGGTCTCGCGGCGGCCTTCGGGCAACTTCGCGTTCTTGCCGGTGGTCGCCTTGACCTGCTTCAGCGCGGCCGACGAGAGCGGCATCGTCCGCTCCTCGTCCATGTGCGCGAAGGGCGAAGACTCCTCGCCGGCACCGGAGTCAGTGCTGGTGTTGTCGGTCTTGCTCGCGCGACGCACCGGCGGCGAGACGATGGGGTCGGTGCGGCCGACTTCGGCGCGCGCCAGCTCAGCCCGCGCGTCGTTCCTCTGATCGTTCGCCGACTGCGCGTTGGGAGGGATGAAGATGCTGGTGCGCTCGTTCTCGTCACCGAAGATCGTCGAGACGTAACGCTGCACGTCGCTGCGAGTCGTCGGCGCGTCGAGGCGAATGAAGTCTTCGAGCGCGATGCGGATCTCGTCGGCCGTCTGGTAGCGCTTGTCGCGATCCTTGGTGAGGCAGCGGAGGATGATCTTCGACAACGGCTCGGGGAAGCCCTTGCGCAGCGTGCTCGGCGCGTCGGGCTCTTCCATGCGAATGGCGTAGATCACCGCTTCGGTCGACGTTCGGTAGAACGGGCTCTGGCCGGTGGTGAGCTCGTACAGCATCGTGCCGAGCGCGAAGAGATCGGTGCGGTGATCGAGCGGCTCGGTCGTGAGCTGCTCGGGCGCGAGGTAGAGGAACTTGCCCTTGATCACGCCCGGCTTGCTGCGCCCCATCCACGCGGTGGCCTTGGCGATGCCGAAGTCGACCAGCTTCACGTCGGCGCGGAAGCTGAGCATCACGTTCTGCGGGCTGACGTCGCGGTGAATGATGCCCAGCTGCTTGCCCGACGCGTCGCGCGCGCTGTGCGCGTGAAACAGGCCTTCGCAGAGTCTCGCGGTGATCCACGCTGCGATCCCGGGCGGCATGAACCCGCCCTTTTCCTGCTCACGCTGAGCGATGCGACGCAGGTCGATGCCGTCGACCCACTCCATGGCGATGAAGGTCGAGCCTTCGAGGTGACCCAGCTCGAACAGCTCCACGATGCTCGGGTGGTGGAGCGCCGCCGCGATCCGCGCCTCGTCGAGGAACATGCGGACGAACTCGGCCTCTTCCGCGAGGTACGGAAGAATGCGCTTCAGCACGACCATGCGATCGGTGCGGGTGTCCTTGGCGAGGAAGAGCTCCGCCATGCCTCCCACCGCGAGGCGTTTGAGCAGCAGGTACGCGCCGAAAGGCACCGCGCTCTGGGGACCGGACGTCGAGATGGGAGCTCCGCGACTCAGTAGGAATAGAAGCCCTGGCCGGACTTCTTGCCGAGCTTACCCGCACGCACCATTTTCTTGAGGAGTTGTGGCGGTCGGAACGTCGCGCTTCCCGTCTCAGCGTACAGGTACTCCGAGATGGCCAGCCGCACGTCGAGGCCGACCAGATCGCCCAGCTTGAGCGGGCCCATCGGGTAGCCGTAGCCGAGCTCCATGGCGCGATCGATGTCAGCCGCGCTGGCGACGCCTTCTTCGACCATGCGGATGGCTTCCAGACCGACCGCCAGACCCAATCGCGACGACGCGAAGCCCGGAGAGTCCTTCACGACGATCAGCTCCTTCTTGATCGCCGCGCCGTACGCTTTCACGGCGTCGATCGTCGCGTCCGTCGTCTGTTCGGCGCGCACCACCTCGAGGAGCTTCATGAGGTGCACGGGGTTGAAGAAGTGCAGGCCCACCACGCGGCCCGGGTGGCTGGCAGACGCGGCGATCTCGGTGAGCGACAGCGAGCTGGTGTTGCTGGCGAGGATCGCGTCGTTCGCGCACACCTTGCTCAGGGTGCCGAAGATCTCGCGCTTCAAGGCGATCTTCTCGGGCGCCGCTTCGATCACCAGCTGGCACGGTGCGAGCGCGTCGAGGCCGACGACACAGGTGATCTTCGCGAGCGCCGCGTCACGATCAGCCGCCGTCACCTTGCCCTTGTCGACGCCGACCTGGAGGTTCTTCGCGACGCTCGCCTTGCCCGCTTCAGCGGCCGCCTGCGTCACGTCGGACAAGATCACGGAGTAGCCGGCCTGCGCCGACACCTGCGCGATGCCGTGGCCCATGGTGCCTGCGCCGATCACTCCGACGTGCGTGAGAGTCTTCATGCGGCGCGGGACTCAACACCCATTCCCATTGCGCTCCAAAACGAATCGCGCGTGTGTAAGGTGCGCCGCCCATGAAGTTGGCTCTCCTTCTCGCACTCGCGCTCGGCGCTGACGGTGGCCCCGAACCCGTCGACGCCGGCCCGCAGATGTCGACCACGCGCGCGAACATGTTGCGCGAAGCGCGGGTGATGCGTGCCGAAGGAGCACCGAACGCCGCGCTGCTCGCCGATGGCGTCGCGTCGACCGACGGAGACACGTGGGACAACCCGCGCGCCGCCGTGCTCCAGAAGGGCGGCGTGATCGAGTGGGAGCTGGTGCAGATCGAGCCCGTGCGCAACATGCGCATTCAGGCCGACAACAACGATCGCTACATCGTCAGCGGCTCGACCGACGGCGTGAACTGGTTCGTGTTGTGGGTGGCGAACCCGGTCGATCTCCCCGGCGTGCAGACCCGCACCGCGCCTGAATTGCAGCCGCTGCCGGTTCGCTACATCCGCCTCACGGCTGACGGCGGCGACGGCATGTATTCGATCACCGAGCTCGAGCTGTACGACTCGCCGGGCTCGCTGCGAGGCGCGCAGCTGACGCGCGTGGAGCCTGCGCCGCCGCCTCCGCCGCCGCCTGCTCCGCCGTTCGACACGGGCTTCGTGGTGGTCTTCGGCGTCGCCGCGCTCGGCGTCTACTACGTGACCTGGGCGCGCCGTCGCTCGCGGGTGATCAACGCGCCGCCTGCACCGCCCGCTCCTGCAACGCCGCCCGTCGAAGAGAAGAAGAGCTGAGCGTCACTTCTTCTTCGAGAGGAACGCCGTCATGCGCGCGTTCTTCTCGGGCGAATCGAACAACATCCCCTGCCCGACCCACTCGAGCGGAGAAGCGTTCACGCGCGCCTGAGCGTTGAGCGCGACCTTCGCGACCTGAACTGCGAGCGGAGCGTTCGCTGCGATCTGCCGCGCGATGCGAGTCGCTTCGGCCTTCGCGTCGCTCTCGACCAACGACTCGAACACGCCCCACTGCGCTGCTTCCGACGCGTCGACGATGCGACCGGTGAAGATCAGCTCCTTCGCGCGACCGAGCCCCACGAGGCGCGGCAGCCGCCAGGTGCCGCCCGCGGAAGGAAAGATGCCCAGCGTCACTTCCGGCATGCCGATCTTCGCGGTCTTCGACGCCACGCGCAGATCGCACGCGAGCGCGAGTTCGAGCCCGCCACCGAGCGCATAGCCATCGATCGCCGCGATCGTGGGCCGCGGAAAATCTTCGAGCTGCTGGAGCATGCGCTGCGTCCACCCAAGGAAGGCCTGCACGTGGGTGCGCTCCTTGAGTTCAGCGATGTCGGCGCCGGCGGCGAAGGCCTTGCCGCCTGCTCCGGAGACGATCACCGCGCGCACCGAGTCGTCGGCCGCCCAGCCGTCGAGCGCGCGGCTGATCTGCTCGCACACCTCTTTGTTGATCGCGTTGCGGACCTCAGGGCGATTGAGTTCGAGCGAAGCGATGCCGTCGGCGACGTGCGTGGTGATCAGAATCCAAAGGTGCCTCCAGAAAGAAAAACGCGACGCGGCGCCCGAGGGCACGCGCGTCGCGCTGGAACTTACGATCTCGACTCGCTCAGGGAGCGAAGTCGGCGCAGTCCGTCGGGTACAGCACGTTGGTGTACGCGAGACCCGAGTCCGGGCCGCCGGGCACGTAGCCGCGGAGGTTGGGGAAGCAGTTCGTGAAGTTCGTGCCACCGTCGGAGCACGGCGCGTGCGCGTAGCTGTCCCACACGCCGGTGATGCCGTTGGGGAACATCACCGTGCCGCCGTCGAGCACCGCGTAGCGAACGTCGCAGTGCGAAGTGCCACCGTCTTCGAGGGCCGCGCCGCCGCCGTCCGGGCGACCGAAGGTGCGGAAGTCGTTCACGAGCACGCCGCTGTTGGTCTCCCACCCGAAGTACGCGTCGTCGTTCGGGATGGCGGTGATGCGCTTGAGCGCGGGCGGGTAGATGTTGTTGATGGCGACCGCGAGCGGGCCCGCGATGTGGATGCGAGCGCCCTGGTACGCGGGCTCAGCCTTGATCGCGCCGCCCATGCCAAAGGTGACGGGCACGCTGACAGCCGCGAGGGGCGCCATCGAGCCGGTCTTGGCGATGATCAGCGGGCGGCACGGCGGGTTCGAGCCCGTCTCGCACACCGACGGACGCATCGCGCTCGGGAGGAAGTCATACTCGGACTTCACGACGATGCGGAACGCGGTGCGATCGTTGAACTGCGAGTCGAAGCCGACGATGCCGCGGATGTTCACGATGTCGCCGACCTGCGGGAAGTAGTCGGGGCTCGCGTCGATCGCGCCGTCGCAACGGAACTTCGAAACCCACACGCCCTGCTGCGGGCTCGCGGGATCAGCGACCCAGAAGCTGGCGTTGACGCCCTTCGACGTGGTGCCGGTGCAGTCAGCGCCGGTCGAACGCGAGACGCCGGCGAACGAGATGGCCGTGACGACCACGCCCTGGAGATTGACCTCGGCCGGGAACGTCGAGCCGCGCGCCGCCTGAATCGTGGTGGGGATGCCGCTGCCACCGCCGGTGCCGCCGCCCGTCGTGCCGCCGCCCGTGCCGCCGCCGGTCGTACCACCGCCGGTGCCGCCGCCCGTCGTGCCGCCGCCCGTGCCGCCACCAGTCGTGCCGCCGCCGGTCGTGCCGCCGCCGGTCGTGCCGCCACCCGTCGTGCCGCCGCCGCCGCCCGTCGTGCCGCCACCCTGGCCGCCGCCGTTGCCGACGCCGCCGCCCGTGATGGGACAGGTGATGCCGACGCAGCCCGCATCAGGCTTGGTGGGCATGCGACCACAGCCCATGGTGATGGCGAGGACGCCAACCGCTGCACCGATCAAAATTGAAGAAAGCTTCATCGCTGGACTCCCTGATTCCCTGTGGAATTTCCGGCCTACGTGCGGCTGGTGCGTGTACACGACGGGTCGGAGCGCAGCAAGCCACGTCGTCGACACAGAGGCTTCGATGAAAGCAATCGCCTTCCGCCAGCACGGCGGGCCTGAAGTGCTCGAAATGATGGACCTTCCCGTCCCCGACCCGAAGCCCCACGAGGTGCGGGTGAAGGTGAAGGCCGTCGCCCTGAATCACCTCGATCTCTGGGTCCGCAAAGGGTGGACGGGGCTCAAGCTGAAGCTCCCGCATGTGCTGGGCAGCGACGTGGCCGGCGAGGTCGACGTGGTCGGCTCGGAGGTCACGAATTGGAAGCGTGGCCAGCACGTGGTGATCAACCCGGGCTTGTCGTGCGGCGCGTGCGAGCGGTGCTTGGCGGGCGAAGACGTGCTCTGCCGCAGCTACCAGAATCATCGGAGAAGACGTGGCGGGCGGGTACGCGGAGTTCATCTGTGTGCCGGAGCGCAACCTGCTCCCCAAGCCGCAGCGCCTGAGCTGGACCGACGCGGCCTGCCTGCCGCTCACCTTCCTCACCGCGGCGCACATGCTCTACGAGCGCGCGCAGCTGCGGCCGGGCGAGACGGTGCTCATTCACGCCGCGGGCTCGGGCGTGGGGAGCGCGGCCGTGCAGCTGGCGAAGCTGGTCGGAGCCCGGGTGATCGCCACCGCGTCGACGCAGGCCAAGCTCGATCAGGCCAGCCGACTCGGTGCCGACGTGCTGATCAACTACGTCGAGAAGGACTTCCTCGAAGAGGTGAAGAACGTCACCGGGCGCGCGATGGTCGACGTGGTGTTCGAGCACGTCGGCGCGTCGACGTGGGACAAGTCGATCGCTTCGCTTCGCAAGGGCGGACGTCTCGTGATCTGCGGCGCGACCAGCGGCCACGACGTGAAGATCGATCTCCGCACGCTCTTCTACAAATCCATCTCGCTGCTGGGGTCGACCATGGGAAGCAAGGCAGAGCTCTTCAAGCTCATGCAGCTGGTGCAGGCGGGCAAGTTGAACCCCGTGGTCGATCGCGTGCTGAGCCTCGATCGCGCGGCCGAAGCGCACGCGCTGCTCGCTGATCGCAAGACCTTCGGCAACGTGGTGCTCACGCCATGAGCGCTCCAGTCTTCGTCATCGACGCAGTGCGGACCCCGATCGGCAAGCTGCGTGGGGCGCTCAAAGACGCGCGGCCCGACGATCTGCTCGCGCAGGTGATTCGTGACGTCCTCGCGCGCAGCGGAGTGGAAGCCGCGAAGGTCGACGAGGTGTACGCCGGCTGCGCGAATCAGGCCGGAGAGGACAACCGCAACGTGGCGCGCATGGCGACGCTGCTCGCGGGGCTGCCCGACACGGTGCCGGCGGCGACGGTGAACCGGCTGTGCGCGAGCGGGCTCGAGGCGATCGTTCAGGGCGCGCGGCAAATCCGCCTGGGGGAAGCCGACGTGGTGGTCGCCGGCGGCGTGGAGTCGATGACGCGCGCTCCGTGGAGCACGCCGAAACCCAGCGAGGCCTTCCCCGGCGGCAAGCTGGAATCGTGGGACACGTCGCTCGGCTGGCGCTACCCGAACCCGAAGTTGGCGGCGCTCTTCCCGCTCGAGGCGATGGGCGAGACGGCCGAGAACGTGGCGGCGCGGCTGAAGATCTCGCGTGACGATCAGAATCGCTTCGCCTTCGAGTCGCATCAGCGGGCGATCGCCGCGCAGAAAGCCGGCGCATTTGCGGCCGAGCTGGTGAGCGTCGAGTTTGCGCAGAAGAAGGGCGCGCCAATCGTGGTGAGCGCCGACGAGCAGCCGCGCGCTGACACCACGACCGAGAAACTCGCGACGTTGAAGGCCGCGTTCCGCGAAGGCGGAAGCGTGACGGCCGGAAATTCTTCGACGCTCAACGACGGCGCGGCGGCGGTGGTGTTGATGAGCGAGCGCGCGGCGAAGGCGTGGGGCAAGCAGCCGCTGGGCCGCTTCGTGTCGTCGGCGACCGCGGGCATCGACCCGCGCGTGATGGGCCTGGGTCCCGTGCCTGCGACGAAGAAAGCGCTCGAGCGCGCGGGGTGGACGACGGCGCAGCTGGAGCTCATCGAGCTGAACGAAGCCTTCGCCGCGCAGGCGCTGGGCTGCATTCGCGAGCTCGAGCTCGACCCGGCACGCATCAACGTCAACGGAGGCTCGATTGCGCTCGGCCACCCGCTCGGCATGAGCGGCGCGCGCATCGTCGCCACGCTGCTGCACGCGATGAAGGCGCGCTCGGCGAAGCGAGGGCTGGCCAGCATGTGCATCGGCGTGGGTCAGGGCATCGCCGCGACGTTCGAGGCGCCCTGATGCATCCGTTCCTGCGTGGGCTGAAGGCGCCGCTCCACATCTCGCATCGCGGTGGCGCCGGGCTGTACGCCGAGAACACGATGCACGCGTTTCGGCAGGCGGTCGACGTGCACCGCACCGACATGCTGGAGCTCGACATTCACGCCTCGCGCGACGGCGTGGTGATGGTGGCGCACGACGAGACGCTCGATCGCTGCACCACCGCGAAGGGCCCACTGGTCGAGCGCACCGCCGCCGAGCTGGAGCAACTGTCGATTCCGCGCTTCGAAGACGTGTTGAAGGCCTTCCCTTCGCTGCGCATCAACGTCGAGCTGAAGGTGCCGGGCGTGCTCGGCCCGTTCGTCGAGCTGGTGCGGCGGCTCGGCGTGATCGATCGGCTGTGCATCGGCAGTGAGCACGACGCGATCGCCCAGGACATCGCGAAGGCGTTGCCCGACGCCCTGCTCTTCTACCCGCGCGACGCGCTCGCGGCGTTCATTCTCCCCACCAAGGCCGGAGAGCCGCCCGACGACGACACGCGCTACACGGTGCTCGACATGCCGCTGCACTACGAAGGCGTGAAGCTGTTCGACGCCGACCTCGCGCGCCTGTGCGCCGAGCGCGGCAAGTGGGTGAACATCTGGACGGTCGACGACGAAGCCGAGATGCGTCAGGCGATCGCCGACGGCGTGGGCGGCATCATGACCGATCGACCCGACGTGCTGCGGCGCGTGCTCAGCTCGCTCTGACCCAGTCGAGGTACGCGGGCAGACCTTCGCGCACGTCGAGCGCGATCAACTCGGGCGTGGTGTACGGGTGGAGCACCTTCACGCGCGCTTCGAGCGCCTTGAAGTCGGTGGCGGTCTTCATCACCACCAGCACCTCGGGCTCGTCGCACACCTTGCCTTCCCAGCGGTAGATGCTGCGCACGCGCGGGACGATGTTGGCGCACGCGATCATCTTCTCGTCGACCAGGGTGCGGGCGATCTGCGCGGCCTTCTCTTCATCGGGCGCGGTCATGAACACGACCGAGACGCCCGACGCCCTGCTCACAGCCTGACCTCGAACGCGTGAGTCTGGCCGTCGTTCAGCTTCACCACGACCCGGGCCAGCTTCCCCGCGAGGGCGTCGGGCTCGCCGAGATCGAAGTGGATGCCCATGTCGCCGGGCTTGCTGGGGAAGGCGCGGTCAGGCTCATCGCTTCGGTAGACCGCAGCAGCAGCAAATCGATCCAGTCGGTGGGGTTGAACCACCACCTGGACGTTCTTCTTCGTGCGGAACAGGAGCACCTTGAACTCGGAGCGTTCCTCGATGATCTCCGGAGTGCTGCTGCGCTCGACCGGGCTGCTGACCACGGGAACGCTTCGAACTTCGTCCTTCGTTTCGTCGCTGATGGCGCTCTCGGCGGCTTCCATCGCTGCCAGCGCCAACTTCAATTCGGGGTCTGCGTCTGCCTGGCGTCGAATGATTTCTTTTTCTGCCGGCGTCGCCAACCCGAGATCGAAGCGGAACAGCTCATCGAAACCCACCGACCGACCGCGCTTACTGCGTACGATCTTGTCTGCTCCGCGGGCTTCGTCGTTCAGCGAACCTCGCTCACCGCCCAGAATGCCGACGATGCCGTCGTCTTCGATGCCGGTGCGCTCCGAATACCACCAGGCGGCTCCGCGGTATTCCGTATCGAGGAGCGCGGCTTCGGTGCGCCGCGTCTGATTGAGCGCCGTGAAGCTCATGACCATGGCGCGACACGTTCGATCAACTTGCTGAAGTGCGCCGCGAATTCGCGTGGCGAGCGCCTTCGCATCACCGCGACCGAGCGCCTCGAGGGCGACGACGGCCGACTCGACGCGATCGCGAGCCTGGAGATCTTGTGCAGCCCACTGCGCCATGGACGCACCCTCTTCGGGCGAATCAGGCAGCGCCGACTCGACGGCTTGCGAGGCGGCGCGCTTGAGACGAGCGGTGAGTTCGTTCACCTGCACGCCGTCTCCCCACGCCTTCAGCCCCGCCTCGTTGATGGCGGCGAGCTGCTTCACGACGTCGCCGGCGGCGACCGACAGCGCGGTCTTGCGACGCAGCAGATCTCCAGCGGCTTCGAGCAACAGTCCGACGACGACGCCTCCATCCCCTGGTCTCTTGCCGGTCGCGAGTTCGTGGTGCAGCGCTTCCAACTCGTTCAAACGGGCGGCGTACTTCTCACGGGACGACGGGTTCATCAGATCACTCCTCCGGCTGGCCCTCGTCACGCTTGCGCGCTTCGAGGATGTAGAGCTTGAGCCACGCCTGCGCGCGGCTGACGCGTTTGTAGGAATTGACGACCGTGATCCCGAGGGCCTTGGCGACCTCTTCGTGATCATCGAGATCCTGGTGGTGATACAGGTCCCATGCGGCGGCTTCGTTGGGGTGCTCTTCCTTCAAGCGATCCCACGCATTCCAGTATTCGCCGTGCGCTTCGTTTTGATCAGCGAGCGCCTTGGCTTCAGCGATGGACCGGTTTGCTTCCGGCAAACTGACTTCGGGCTCATCACCGTCTTCGTTGGCGGCCGTGCCGGGGTCGAGCTCCTCGCGCTGGCGGCGGTAGCGATCGATGGCGCAGTGCTTGACGATGCGGAGGAAGAACGTCTTGGGAGACGCTGCTTTCCCGGGAACCTGCTCCGACACCCCGCGGAACTGATCGAGCCCCTTCGCCATGAACTTCGCTACGGCGTCCTGGAAGATCTCGTCAGCGTCGTCGGGGGAGCCCCTCATGAAAGCTCCCTGCACGCGGCGGATGACAGTGGTGGAAGCGTCGCGCCAGCGAAATACGAGTTCCCCGAGGGGGCGCTTGTAGTCCTGGCCGTTCGCCTTCCGCCGAGAAATGTCTGCGAACAATTCGTCGTCGGTGAGCATGGGCAGAGGCCCGGAACCATACGCGCCCTCACGCAGTTGGGCAGCGTTCCTGACAGGCCGACGGAAGAAATTTTCGGTTGTCAGGGCGAGGGAATTCCCCCGTCCTTTTCATCAGTTTGAAGCACTCCACGCCTCTGGCCACCTGACCGTCAATCAGCTCTGGCGACAGTCGAACGGCGTGGTTCCTTTTCCACCATTCACCGTTTTTCTACGCCCGGCCGAAGAGGCCCTACACGCCACTGGTTCGACTCCAGAAAGCTCCACATTTCTCGCTCCCCTGCGTCGATCACCGTCGCGCCGCCACCGGCAACAGCCACAACGCCCATGGCGACGCGACGGCATCGACGCAGGTGAGCTCAGTATGGGGCTCGCTCGCCGAGCGGAATCGGCATCGTTCTTACCCAACGACAACATGGCTTTTTCACTCGGGCGTAGATTCTTTTTTCCAGAAGGCAAGCCACACCATGTCCCGCACCATCGTCATCGGAGATCTTCACGGCTGCTTCGATGAAGCGGGCGCGCTGCTCGATCAGCTGCACGTCACCTCGAGCGATCGCGTCATCTTCGCCGGTGATCTCGTCGATCGAGGCCCGAAGCCGCGCGAGTGCGTCGAGCTGGCGATGAAGCACGAGTGCATCCTCGGAAACCACGAGGAGAAGCACCTGCAGCAGCGCCACAGCAAGCCTGAGAAGTTGTCGCCCGCGCATCTCTTCACGCGCAACGCGCTCGGCCCCGAGCACTACGCGTACTTCGAGAAGCTCCCCCTCTTCATCCGCCTGCCGGAATTCAAGGCGGCCGTGGTGCACGCGGGCGTCTTCCCGGGCGTCGAGCTCGAGAAGCAGCTCCCGCACCACCTGCTCCACATTCAGCACATCAACCCGCCTGCCACGAAGAGCTCCTGGCCTTCGAAGGCGCCCGCAGGTCACAAGTTCTGGACGAACTTCTGGAAGGGCCCGGAGCGCATCATCTTCGGCCACTCGGTGCTCGATCGACCGCTGGTGTCCGAGTGGGCCGTCGGCGTCGACACCGGAGCGGTCTTCGGTCGCGGCCTCACCGCGCTGGTGCTCCCCGAGTGGAAGCTCGTCACCCTGCCCTCACGTGATCACGGACACAGCGGCAAGAAGTCGGGCGTCGCGATGTTCGACATCATGGACGGCGTGAAGTGCTGGAGCTGAGCTGAGGCTCAGTAACAAGCGCCGCGGTAGCAGGCGAAGCTGCAGCACTCTTCATTCGACCCGCACTGATCGTACCGGCCGAGGCAGAACGGATCGCGGCACACGCCTCCGTAGCAGCTGCCGTTCTGGCAATCGGAGTTCAGCGTGCACCGCGAGCCGAGCTTCCGTCCGCCCGCCTGGCAGGTGCCGTTGCACGAGCCGCTGCAGCACTCGGTGCTGCTCGAGCAGCTCACGCCCGTCGTCTTGCACTGGCACGACGCGCCGTTGCAGTAACCCGCGTAGCAGGTGGCGCTCGTCTGGCACGTGTAGCCATCGGGGAAGCGCAGCGACGTCACGGGCGGAGGACACGTGCCGTTCGACGACGCGCACCGCTGATCGGCGCAGCACACGCCGGAGCAGCAGTTCGCTCCGTTGAAGCAGTTCGCATCTTCGAAGCCGCACAGACACGACGTGCCGCTGCACCGGCCGCTGCAGCACACCGAGGTGCCCGCGCAGCTCTGGTACGAGCAGCTCGAGCCCATGCTGCTGTCGACGCAGGTGTTGTTGCGGCAGGTGTTCCCGCAGCACTGCGCGTCGCTCGAGCACGAGCCGCCGAAGACGCGGCTGCACGTCGAGCACGTTCCGAACCCGCTGATGATCACGTTGCACACGCCGGTGCAGCACTCACTGCCGGTGTTGCAGCGCTCGTCGGTCGCGGTGCAGCTCGACATGCACTGCTGGCCCATGCAGGCCTCTTGCGGCTGACAGCTCTGACACGTCTGGCCGCCCGAACCGCACGCGCCGACGGTGGTGCCGGTGACGCACACGTTGTTGTCGCAGCAGCCGTTGGGGCAGCTCGCCGGGCCGCACTCGCAAAAGCCGCCGACGCACGACGTGCCCGTGCCGCACGACGAGCAGCTGTCGCCGAAGGAACCGCACGCCGAGTTGCTGGTGCCGGGCAGACATTGCGTGCCCTGACAGCATCCGCTGCACGTCGAGGGATCACAGAGGCACTGGCCACCCTGGCACGTCGTGCCGGGTCCGCAGCTCGTGCACGCCAGCCCCGCGCTGCCGCACGCCTGCGAGGTGACGCCCGGCTGGCAGACGCCGCCGACGCAGCAGCCGGCACAGTTCACCGGCGAGCACGAAGACGATCCGCCGCCGGTGCCGCCACCCGTGACTCCACCGCCTCCACCCGTCGTTCCGCCACCGCCGCCAGTGCCGCCGCCCGTCGTTCCACCGCCGCCAGTCGCTCCGCCGCCTCCGTTTCCGGTGCCACCACCGCTGGTTCCTCCGCCCGAACCGCTGTTGAGCAAGCAGAGGCCGAAGGAACAGTTCGTGTTCGCGTTGCAGCTCTGGCACGTGTTGCCCTGCGAGCCGCAGGCGGCGTTCGAGGTGCCGGTCTCGCACTTGCCGTCAGTGGTGCAGCAGCCGGCGGCGCAGTTCGACGACGAACACTTCACGTTCGTGCCGCAGGAGATCGTCGTCAACGCGAGGAGCAGGAGCAGGAAGAAGCGCACGGGCGCGCCTTAACTCTCTCCGCGCTGCGCACGCCATGCCCGCCCGAAGAAAAACTGAAACGGCAGATGCATGCGGCCGCCCCACGACTGCTCGTCGTGATGCCCCTCGGGAAAGCTGAACTGCATCAGGTCTTCGCCGAGGCGGTAACCGCGCGCGAGCAGCAGATCGCGCATGGCGTTGGTGCGCTCGTAGTTGTCTCGGGGCCAGCCGCTGTCGAGATAGATGAGGAGCTTTCGCTTCTCGTCGTTCGCCACGCGCTCGAAGAGATCGTCGGCGTGACCGAAGGTGCTCGACAGACACGCCACGCGACCGAAGACGTGCGAGTGCGCCCAGCCGACGTGCAGCGCTGCGACTCCGCCGAGCGAGCTGCCCATGACGACCGAGTCTTCAGCGCCGCGGTTGGTGCGCAGGTTCTGATCGACGAGCGGCTTCAGCTTCTCGACGAGGAAGCGGCCGTACGCGTGGTAGCCGGGGCTCGTGTAGTCGCGCTGGCGATCAGCGGGAGACACGCCGACCACGATCGATTTGCGCAGCGCGTTCATCTGATCGAGCCGGTCCATCGTCTCGTCGACGTGCCACTCGTTCCCGGCGAACGCTTCCTCAGGGAAGAAGAGATTCTTCCCGTCTTGCATGTAGAGCACCGGGAAGGACCGCAGCGTGTTCTCGTCGTAGCCGGGCGGGTGATACACGCGGATCGAGCGCGTGACGCCGTCATGCTCGACCTGCAGCACGTCGGACACCTTGCCGCGCTCGTCTCCGAAGAAATACGGCCACAGCGCGCGCTGCGAGGTGTGCAGGCTGACGACGTAGTTCACGCCCTTCGCCCAGTGGAGCCGGCCTTCGTCGCGCAGACACGGCTTGAGCTCGAGCGTGTGGCGCTGCGTGAGATCGAGCTCGAAGATCGCGCTGGTCGCGGTGTGCTCGATGGGGAGCAGATCGCGGTCCCAGTCCGCTTCGGTGCGAAGGACGAGGCGCTTCGGGTCCGTCGGGTAGTTGACCGTGAGGCGCACTGGGCTCAGTCGAGCAGGATCTCGAGGGACAGATCCATCGCGCGAGCGGAGTGCGTGAGCGCGCCCATCGACACGTAGTCGACGCCCAGCTTCGCGAGCCGCGGGAGCCGCTCGGCGGTGATGCCTCCGGAGACCTCGAACTCGACCTTGCCCTGGGCAATCTCGACCGCGGTCTTCACCTTCGCGTCGTCCATGTTGTCGAGCAACACGATGTGCGCGCCGTTGGCGATCGCCTCGCGCAGCTGATCGAAGGTGGTCACCTCGATCTCGATCTTCACCAGCCGCGGCGCGTTCTGCTTCGCGAGCTGCAGCGCCTTCTTGATCGAGCCGCCGACCGCCGCGATGTGGTTGTCCTTGATCAGCACTCCGTCGAAGAGGCCGAAGCGGTGGTTGGTCGCGCCGCCGTCTTTCACCGCGCGCTTGGCGAGGCCGCGCATGCCCGGCGGCGTCTTGCGCGTGTCGAGGATCTTGAGCTTGCTGCCCTTCACCTTGTCGATCAGCGCCACGGCCTGCGCGGCCGCCGTCGCCATGCCGCAGCAGCGCTGCATGAGGTTCAACGCGGTGCGCTCGCCGATCAGCAGGCTCCGCAGCGGCCCGGTGAGGCTCGCGACCTTCTGCTTCTTGCTGGTGCGATCGCCGGCGCGCGCTTCGACCTTCACCTTCACCGCGGGATCGACGAGCTCGAAGGTGCGCACGAAGGCGTCGAAGCCGCTGAGCACCATCTCTTCCTTGGCCCACAATTCTGCGCGGCCCGTCGCGCGCGGCGGGACCAGGGCGCTGGTCGTGACGTCACCTGCACTGCCGAGATCTTCGTCGAGGGAGAGCTGAATCAACCGATCGAGGTATGAATCCATGGCCCTCGGAGATTTCGCACGAATCATGCTCACTGCCACGCTCTCCCTGTTCCTGTTCGCTGCCGACGGAGGGGCCGTCGAATCGGCGCGAGAAGTGTTCCTTGAGGTCGAAGCGGCGAAGAAAGCCGGCTCGCTGACCAGGAAGGAGTTCCCCGACTGCACGCAGGAATTCTCCTCGGGCGAGACGTGGAGCGACTCCGCTGGAGTGGTGCGCCTGCTGGTGTGGGAATTCGGCAGCGGCGATTCATCGCACCGCGCTGAGAACTATTACGACGCGAGCGGGAAGCTGCGGTTCCTGTTCGTGAAGGTCGGTGCGGTGCCCGACGCGCACGTCGAGGCGCGCTGGTGGTTCGACGACGACGGCAAGATCGCGAAGAAGGCGCGCAAGGTCAGCGGAGAAGGACCCGGGTACTACGCGAGCGAGCCTGGCGACTACCGCGTGGCGAGTCCCGCGGACTTCACGAAGAGACGCACGAACTGCCGCAAGCCGAAGTGACCTCTCCTCCCTCTCCCGGGGAGAGGGCCGGGGTGAGGGGCTGGATCGAGCAAGGCGCGCTTCGGAGCACTTGCCGCTCTCCTCCGCATTGGCTCGCGGCTCCGACTATTTCTTCTTCTTCTGCGCGACGGGCTTCTTCTTCGCTGGCGCGGCCTTCTTCTTCGGCGCCGGAGCGGCCTTCTTCTTCGCGACGACCTTCTTCTTCGCGGGCGCGGCCTTCTTCGGAGCGGGCTTCTTCGTCGACGCCTTCGCCTTCGGCTTCGCAGCCGCGGGCTTCTTCTTCGCGTCAGGCTTCGGCTCTTCCTTCGCCGCGTTGAATTCCCGCACCGCGTCGTCGACGAGGCCCATGTTCATGTACGCCACGCCGAGATCGTAGTGATCGCGCGACGACAGGCCTTCCTTCGTGCCCTCGCGCAGCTTGTCGAGCGCTTCCTTCACCTGGTTGTCGGTCTGCGGCACCTGCACCTGCTCGAGCTCGGCCTTCAGATCTTCCTGAAGATTCACCGCACCCTCGGGCGCGGGTGCCGCGATCTTCACTTCCACCGGAGCGATGCGCCGCAGGTTGTCGTTCACCTTCGCGATGCGAGAGCGCAGCTCGTCCACGCGCGCACGGTCCTTCGCCACCACGTCAGCCGGAGCACGAGCCACGAAGCTCGGTTGTCCGAGCCGCGTCTCAAGGCCCGCGATCTCCTTCTCGGCCTTCTCGATTTCCTTCTTCAAGCGCTCCCGCTCCTCGGCGAGGTCGACGATGCCGGCCAGCGGCACGTAGATCTCCATGTCAGCGCGAATCTCGGCCGCCGCCTGCGGAGGCTTCACGCCCAGATCCGTCACGTGCAGCGTGCTCACGCGAGCGAGCGCCATCACGTACTCGCGCGAACGCATCAACGTCTCGCGCAGCTGCGCGCTGGGCGTCTGCACGTGCGCTTCCACCTTGAGCGCGGGCGACAACTGCGACTCACCACGAATGGTGCGAATGCCTTCGATGGCCTCGATCACCGGCCGCATCTCGGCTTCGGCAGCGGGGTCTGCGAGGCGGCGATCTTCGGTCGGGTAGGCCGCGATGCAGATCGACTCGGTCGGGCGAGTCATGGGCAGCAGGTGCCAGATCTCCTCCGAGATGAACGGCATGAACGGGTGCACCAGCCGCAAGATCTGGTCGAGACAGAACACCAGCACCGCGCGCGAAGAATCACGCACGTGCACGTCGTCACTGCGCAGCGAGCCCTTGGCGAGTTCGATGTACCAGTCGCAGAACTCGCGCCAGAGGAACTGGTACACGAGCGAAGCGGCTTCTCCGAAGTTGTACGCGGTGAGCGCGCTCTGCACGCCCGCGGTGCACACGTTGAGTCGCGAGAGGATCCACCGGTCCGCCAGCGAGAGCGCGCGGTCCTTCACGAAGATCTTCGGGTCGGCCTGGAAGTCGCCCATGTTCATCAAGGCGAAGCGCGAGGCGTTCCAGATCTTGTTGACGAAGGCCTTGTAGCCCTCGATGCGTTCCACGCTGAGGCGGATGTCGCGGCCCTGCTGCGTCAGCGACGCGAGCGTGAAGCGCAGCGCATCGGCGCCCATCGCCGGCAGGCCCTGCGGGTACTTGTTCTTCACCGACGCGGGCAGGTTCGCCGCCGGAGCGCCCTTCACGATGTCGAGGGGATCGATCACGTTCCCCTTCGTCTTCGACATCTTCTCGCCCTTCTCGTCGCGCACCATCGCGTGGAGGTACACGGTGCGGAACGGCACCTCGCCCATGAAGTGGATGCCGAACATCATCATTCGGGCCACCCAGAAGAAGATGATGTCGTGCCCGGTCTCCATCACCGAGTTCGGGTACCAGGTGCGCAGATCGGCAGCGTCCTTGTTGGGCCAGCCGAGCGTCGAGAACGGCCACAGGCCCGAGCTGAACCACGTGTCGAGCACGTCGGGGTCCTGCACCCAATTTCCCTCGGGGGGCTTCTCACGCGACACCACGAACTTCGCGTTCTCGAAGTCCACCGTGCCGTCGGCGCCCACCTCGTACCAGGCGGGAATCTGGTGACCCCACCAGAGCTGGCGGCTGATGCACCAGTCGTGGATGTTTCGCATCCACGAGAAGAACGTGTTCTGCCAGTTCTCCGGCACGAAGCGCGTCTTGCCCTGCTCCACCGCCTCGATGGCCTTGTCGGCGAGCGGCTTGATCTTCACGTACCACTGCCACGAGAGGCGCGGCTCCACCGGCACGCCCGTGCGACCGCTCTTCGCGAGCGGCAACTTGTGCGGCTTCTCTTCCACCAGCAGACCGGCGGCGGTGAGGTCTTCGAGCACCTTCTTGCGCGCGGCGAAACGCTCGAGGCCTTTGTAGGCCCCGCCGTTTTCGTTCACGTGAGCGGTCTCGGTGAAGATGTTGATCTGCTCGAGGTTGTGACGAAGGCCCGTCGCGTAGTCGTTGTGATCGTGCGCCGGAGTCACCTTCACCACGCCGGTGCCGAACTTCGGGTCCACCAGGATGTCGTCGGCGATGATCGGAATGAGGCGATCGATCAGCGGCAGCTTCACCTTCTTGCCGATGAGGTGCTTGTAGCGGGGGTCTTCCGAATGCACGGCCACCGCGGTGTCGCCGAGCATCGTCTCGGGGCGCGTGGTGGCCACCACCAGCTTCTCGTCGCTGCCGTCCACCGGGTAGGCGATCGACCACAGCGAGCCGTTGGTCTCCTCGTTCTCCACCTCGAGATCGGAGAGCGCGGTGCGCAGCTGCGGGTCCCAGTTGATCAACTTGCGCGCGCGGTAGATCAGCCCTTCGGAATGCAGGCGCAGGAACACTTCCTTCACCGCTTCCGACACGCCCGGGTCCATCGTGAAGCGCTCACGCGACCAATCGAGCGAAGCGCCCATCACCTTGTGCTGCTCACCGATGCGCGCGCCGTACTTTTCCTTCCACGCCCACACGCGCTTCAGGAACTCTTCGCGGCCGTAGTCGTGACGCGACTTCTTCTCGGTCTTGAGCAGCTCGCGCTCCACCATCATCTGCGTGGCGATGCCGGCGTGATCGGTACCCGGCAGCCACAGCGCGTTGAAGCCAGACATGCGCTTCCAGCGGATCAAGATGTCTTGAATGGTCGCGGTCAGCGCGTGGCCGAGGTGCAACGAGCCGGTCACGTTCGGAGGCGGCAGCACGATGCTGAACGCCGGCTTGGTCGAGCTCGCGTCGCCCTTGAAGTACCCGCGCTCGTTCCACAGCGCAGACCACTTGTCTTCGACGGGCCCCGGCTCCCAGGCAGAAGGCAGATCGGTCGTAGGGGTCTTCGAATCGGCGGTCATGCGAACCTCATGAGGCGAAATGACGAAGCGGCCCCTCCAAACCGGAAAGGGCCGCCGTCCACAACTGAAGAATCACTGTTTGCGTGAATTAGGCGAGGCCTTTGGCTTCGCGATCCTTGATCAAGCGATCGAGCTCCTGCCGAATGATCGTCTCCGCGAGCTGGGGCACGACTTCCCACGCGATCTTCTCGATCACTTCCTTGCTCGCCTTGCTCAGCGCGTCGCGGAGCACCGCTTCGCCGCCGTCACCACCGGGCTTGTGCGAGTCGAGATCGAGCGATTCTGCCGGCTGGTGCACGGGCTGCTGCGGCTGCTGATTCGGCAGACCGAACGGATCGCGACGCGGCGGCATGCCCGGCAGCGGGCCCGAGCCCGGAGGACGCGGGAAACCACCCGGCATGCCCGGAGCGGGCGGCATTCCCGGAGCGCCGGGCATCGGTCGCGCCATGCCCGGCCCCGGCGGCATCGTGCCCGGCATGCCCGGCACACCCATCGGCCGCGGCGGCATGCCCGGCTGCGTGCCCATCGGAATTCCACCCGGCATTCCCGGGCGCGGCGGCATTCCCGGCTGCGTCCCCATGGGGATTCCGCCCGGCATTCCAGGGCGCGGAACGCCCGGCTGGGTGCCCATCGGAATTCCCTGACCCGGCATGCCAGGAGCGCCCATCGGTCGCGGCGGCATTCCAGGCTGCGTGCCCATCGGAATTCCCGGGTTGGGTCGAAGCGGCTGACCCGGCATGCCCGCGGCGCCCGGCATCGGCCGCGGCTGCTGAATGCCACCCATCGGCTGACCCGGAGCGCCCATCGGCGTCGCAGGCCGCGCGGCGACCGGAGCGGGCTGAGCCGGCATCGCCGCAGCCGTCATCGGCGCACCGATGCCCGTCGGCGCACCGCCACCGGCCGGCAGACCGACCGAGACCTTCACGCGATCGAGGAACGACGCGCTGTCGAAGGGCTTGGGAATGTGACCGTTCGCGCCGCACGCCTGCGCACGCGCGGGGTCGAACGGCTCGAACGTGCCCGCGAGCAACAGCACGGGGATGTGCGCCGTGTTGGGGTCATTCTTCAACTCGCTGCAGACGTCGTAGCCGTTCTTGCCCGGCATCATGCAGTCGGCGAGCACCAGGTCGGGCCGCATTTCACGCGCGCGCGCGACGGCGTCGATGCCGTTGTCGACCGCGGTGAGAGTGAGATCTTCCGTCGCGAACAACATTCCAACGACCTTGCGGATCGTGAGCGAGTCGTCAGCGACCAGGACTGATTTGGGCATCGCGGTTTCCGGTGGGTGAAGAGCGGAGAAAACGCGCTGACTTTAGGGGCGAATCGCGAGGTGCCTCAAGAAAACATGCGCCCCACGTCGAGCACGCCCACGCCGTCGAGGGAGGTCGCCGATCGCACGCCCTCCACCTGGCTGGCTGAGAGCCCGAGCAGGTCTCCGTTGACTTCGAAGAGCACCACGAAGGGCTGCACGAGGCCGAGCGGCCCGACGGTGAAGACCGGGCACACCTCCGAACGATGCAGCGCCACGCCGAGGAAGCTGCCGGCGTTCGGCGCGCGGTTGAAGTGCGCTCCGGCTTCGATCACCTGCACCACGTGGTGGAGCGGCACGCCCAGCCGCTCGCCTTGCACCGTGAACACCAGCGCTTGATCGGCCGCGCGCAGCAGTCGCACCAGAGGCTTGAGCTGCCGCGGCAGGCCGCGCGCCACGCCGTCGGGGTCGAGCTCGAAGACGAGACGATCTTCGAACTCCAACGCCGCGCCGACAGCGGGAGAGATGAGTGGAATCAGCCGGCCCTGCACCGGCCAGCGCTGACACCCGCCGACGTCGAACACGCCGTCGACGCGCTTCACCTTGAGCCCGAACGGCGGAGTGGTCGCCATCACCACCGCCGCGCGCACTTCAGATTCGGTGTCGCCGCCGAGCAACGCCGAGAGATCGCCCGCGCCCAGCCCTTCGGGAAGCACGAGCGCCCCACCCTCGTTGGCGCGCGTCACCTCTTTCACGCGCACTGCATCGATGGCGTAGCGGGTCGGACCTGCGCCGAAGAAGACACACAGTCTGCGCGCGGCGGCCGGCACGGCGACGAACGGTACTCACCTTCCCGCGCGAAAGTGTGTGGTATCTCCCGCGGCCATTCGCATGGCGCAGATCCTGTTGGTCGATGACGAGAAGGTCGCGCGTTCGCTGTACAGCGACTACCTCGCCGGCGCCGGGCACGAGGTCACTCCGGTCGGTTCGTCGAAGGAAGCGCGAGAGGCCTTGGCCAAGTCGCGCTTCGACTTGATGGTGACCGATCTCGATCTTGCCGCAGAGCGACGGCATGGCGCTGTTGCAGTTCGTGAAGGCGAGCCAGCCCGACATCGAGGTGGTGGTGATCACCGCGCTCGACAAGGTCGAACCCGCCGTGCGCGCGATCAAGAGCGGCGCCAGCGACTACCTGGTGAAGCCCGTCACGCCCGAGGTGCTCTCGCACTCGGTCAACCGCGCGCTCGCGCACCATTCGCTGCTCACCGAAAACGTCGCGCTGCGCCAGCACGTCGCGTTGCTCGAAGCCGGTCAGCGCATCGCCACCACGCTCGATCGCGAGAACCTGAGCGAAGCGACGACCAGCGCGTTTCAACATCTGTGTCTGGCCGACGCGGTGGTGGTCTTCACGCGCAACGAAGACGCGCTCGAACTGACGGCGTTCAACGGCTTCGGAGACGTCGAGCGTGCGGAGATCGAGCGGCTGACGCTGGCGCCCGTGCGTCAGACCGTGAACGACATCGATCGCATCGGGCAGGAGATCGCCATTCCGTCCGAGGGCGATGGCGATCGGACCGTCGAGCTGCCGGTGTTCGAGACCACGTTCCTCGTGCCGGTCTACGAGGGCGACTCGCTGCTCGGCGCCGTGCTGCTCTTCTACAAGAAGGACATCTCGGAGCAGGGCGTGTCGGGAGCGCCGTTCCTCGCTCGCCACCTCGCGCTCGCGCTGCGCAACCTCGACAAGTTCGCGGCCGTCGAAGATCTCGTCTACCTCGACGATCTGACGCACCTCTTCAATTCCCGGTACCTGCACCTGGTGCTCGAGAAGGAATTCAAGTCAGCGACGAAGAACGAGAAGCCGTTCGCGCTGCTGTTCCTCGATCTCGATTACTTCAAGAGCATCAACGACACGCACGGGCATCTGGTCGGCTCGAAGCTGCTCGTCGAAGTGGCGCGCGTGCTCAAGGGCTGCGTGCGCGACAACGACGTGGTGTGCCGCTGGGGCGGCGACGAATACGTGATCTTGCTGCGCGGCACCGACTCCGGCGGCGCGCTCAAGGTGGCGGAGCGCATTCGTCGGTCGATCGAGTCGCACCGCTTTCTCGCGCGCGAAGGGTTCTCGCTCAACATCTCGACGTGCATCGGCATCGCGTCGTACCCCGAGCACGCCCAGGACAAAGAGACGCTCGTCGATTTCGCTGATCGCGCGATGTACCGGGGGAAGAAGGGCACCCGGAACATCATCTACATGGCGGCGAAGAACCTCGAGGCGACTCCGGCGAGCCGGCATCAGGAACCGCAGCCGGCGCAGCGCACCGCGAAGTAAACCTCTCCCCGCGTTCGCAGGGAGAGGGGATCGACTACGCGGCTTTGCGACTCGTCGGGCGGACGTCGCGGTAGGCGACGGCGTCCTTCTTCCAGAGCTTCAGGTGCACGACGTTGTCGGAGTCGAGCGCCATCAGCCGCTGCAGATCATCGACGTTCTCGACCGCGTTGCCGTTCACGCCGAGCAGCAGATCGTTGCTCTCGATGCCGCCCTCGCTCGCCGGAGAATTGCGCCCGGTCTCCATCACGCGCACGGCCTTGTTCTGACCGACGCGCGTCGCGAGCTCAGCGCTCAGGCTCTCGTTCTTCGCCGCGATGCCGAGGAAGCGACGGCGCACTTCTCCGTGCCGCATCAGCAGTGACGCGACCCAGCTCGCGGTCGACGACGGCACCGCGAAGCCGATGCCTTGCGCGAACGGCAGCATCGCGGTGTTGATGCCCACCACCTGCCCTCGCACGTTGAGCAGCGGCCCGCCCGAGTTGCCCGGGTTGATCGCCGCGTCGGTCTGAATGAGACCGTCGAGCGTCGCTCCGTCACGACCGGGCAGGCGGCGCTCAAGGGCGCTGACGACGCCGAGCGAGACGCTGCGCTCGAAGCCGAAGGGGTGACCGAGCGCGATCACCACCTGCCCCACTTTCACGTGCGTCGCCGGAGCGAGCGTCAGCGTCGACAGCTCTCGCCGCTCGGTGCGGACCACGGCGAGATCGGTGGCGGTATCGGCGCCAACCACCGTGCCCTCGTATTGCTGCCCGTCGTGGAACCGCACGCGCATGCGCCCGGCGTTCTGCACCACGTGCGCATTGGTGAGAATGAAGCCGTCGGGCGAGATCGCCAGCGCGGTGCCATGACCTCGGCGGTGTTCGATCGCCGCGACTCCCGGAGCGACCCGCGTGACCAGGTTCTCCAGTTCGTCGCTGAAGAGCTCGAGCGGACTCATTTTGCGCCCAGCGTGACTTGCTGCGTGAGCACCTGACCGTTGCGGAAGAGCTTCACCGGAATCTGCTGATCGACGTGATCGGCGCGCAGGTACTCGTAGAGATCCTGCAGCGTGCGAACGGTGTCGTCGCCGAGGTGGAGCACCGTGTCTCCGTAGAGAATGCCGCCCTTCTCTGCCGGCCCGTCTTTCGCGACGTCGGTGACGAGCAGCCCGATCTCCTCGCCGGTGCTCTTCTGCACTTCATCGGGCAACCGCACCGGCTGCATCACCAGCCCGAGGTAGCTGCGGCGCACCCGGCCGTGCTTCTCGAGGTTGGCGACCACGCGGCGCAGCGTTCGGGTGGGCAGCGCGATCTCTTCACCGCGCACCACTCCGCTGGTCATGATGCCCAGCACCCGTCCTTCGAGATCCACCAGCGGCCCGCCCGAGAAACCGGGCTGGTGCGGTGCATCGGTGTCGAGGAAGAAATCGACCTCGCCACCCCGCTCACTCTTGAACGACTTCTTCCCGACCGTGCTGACGATGCCGCTGGTGGCGCGCACCGTTTCTCCGGGGCGACCCAGCCGCAGCACGATCTGCCCGACCTTCGCGCCCGCGCCGTCGTCGAACGTCGCGGCGGGCAGCGCTTCATCCAACTCGAGGAGCGCGACGTCGGTCGTCTCGTCGCGGCCCTTCACCTTCGCTTTGAGTTCACGACCGTCGATCACCACCACCGCTTCTTCGCCGCGAACGCCGCGGGCGACGGTGACGACCTGCTTGGGGCTCCAGACGACTCCGGTGACGCTGCGGCGCGCTCCGCCTTCGACGCGCACGACGCTCTTGCCGGTGTTTTCGACGACGTTGGCCAACGACTGCGAGACATCGGTGATGGTGACAGGCACGGTGTGTTCCCTTCGCTTCGAGTGAAACTGCGAAGGTGACAGTAGGTATTGAAATCGATCGCGCCATCGCCCGAAGCGTTGGTCCCACACCGACTTCACAGAACTTCAAAAACACCGAAGCCTCTCCCTGCCCGGTGCAGAGAGAGGCTTCTGGATGGAGCGCTTCCCCGGCCGGGAGCGCTCACAGCTGATTCAACTCAGAGGTTGATGAGGCCCATCTTGGCGGCGCGAACCACGGCCTCGACCCGCTTCTGCGCGTTCATCTTCTGCAGAATCGAGTTCACGTGGAACTTCGCGGTGTGCTCGCTGATCGAGAGCTTGGCGGCGATCTCCTTGTTCGACAGACCGTCGGCCATCAGCACCAGCACTTCGTTCTCGCGCTTGGTGAGCGTCTCGTTTTCAGCAGCGCGGGTCGGCACTTCGATGCCGCTGACCGGCGTCTGGGTGCGAGGCGCGCTCGCCAGGTTGACGATGCCAGCCGGGTCGACGACCGCGAGGCCCTGATGCAACGACTCGATCGCAGCTGCGATCGCGGCGGGCTTGCTGTCTCGACGGATGGCGCCCTTCGCTCCGGCGCGAATTGCGTCGAGGCTCTGACCGACCGCGACGAGAGCGAGCACCGGACGCTCATAGGTGAGTTCCCGGATCGTCTGGTAACCGCGTTCGGCGTTGGTGGACACATCGACGACCAACACGTCGGCCTGGGTGACACGCGCGGAGATCTCGAGGCTGGTCTCCACGGGGCTGAGGATCATCTTGTCCGCGTTCGAGGACAGCGCCTCGACGAGGGAAAAGTCGCCTTGAACGGCGACACGCAACGGCAACGACTTCGGAGGAAGGCCTTTCATGATTCACCCACAGGTACAGCAGGTTCTCACCCATGCAAGCTGGCCCGTTCTTGCGGCCTGCCTGCGACTCTCGAACACCCCAACAGATGCGCAGCCCACCCTTTCGGTTTCTTTTGAGAAACGTGAAGCCGGCACTCACCAACGCATCTGCACCGAAAGAACTGACACTGAAAACGGCCCTCAGATTCCCGCGATCTGTGAAAGGTACGTGTCAGCGATTCATGGGGTTTCGCGGACCCATCCCCTTGAAAAGGCGGACCTTTTCTAGAGGCACGGTGAATGCTCAACGGCCAAGGTCCCGCACGCAGGAGGAACCTCAATGATCCCCATCAAGTCCACCGTCGCTTCAACGGTTGCGTTGCTCGGAGCAGTCGGAGTCGCGCTTTTCAGTGAACGCGCAGAGGCGTGCGGTTGTTTCGCCCCTCCTGATCCGACCGTGCCGATCGTTCAGGCGGGCGAGCGGATTTTGTTCGCGACCGACAACGGCACTGTCACCGCGCACATTCAGATTCAGTACTCGGGCGACGCGAAGGACTTCGGCTGGCTGCTGCCGCTGCCGTCGGTGCCGGTGCTGAAGCTGGGCACCGAAGAGCTCTTCACGCAGCTGATCGCGACCACGCAGCCGCGCTACTTCGTCACCACGGTGCAGAACGGCAGCTGCGGCTCGCCGTTTCTCGCGGGGCGCGCGTTCGCCTCACCCACCGCGGAGTTCGACAGCGCGGGCGGGAGCAGCAACGGCCAGGGCCCGCTCGTGACGCAGTCGTCGATCGGCCCGTACGACTACGCGGTGCTGCGCGCCGACTCGAAGGACGAGATGTTCAACTGGCTCACCAACAACCACTACTTCATTCCCACGGGCACTGATCAGACGGTGGGCCCGTACATCCACCCCGGCGCGTACTTCCTCGCGCTGAAGCTGAAGAGCGGTCAGTCGGCGGGCGACATTCAGCCGGTGGTGCTGCAGTACCAGAGCGACCTGCCGATGATTCCGATCATCCTCACGTCGGTCGCGGCGAACCCGAACATGGGCGTGCAGGTGTGGATGCTCGGCGAGGGCCGCGCCATTCCGCGCAACTACAACCACGTGGTGATCAACGACGCGCAGATCGACTGGCTCAACCAGGCGCAGAACTACAACGACGTGGTGATCCGCGCGATCAGCGAGACGCCGGAGAAGCACGCGTTCATGACCGAGTACTCGGGCACCAGCACCATCATGCGCAGCGTGATCAACCCGCCCGGCCGCTTCGGCGTTCAGGAGCAGCTCGCCGCGCTCGAGGTCAACGCGTTCACCACCTACCTCTTCGATCACGGCTTCACGAACGGCGGGAGCAACACCGGCTTCTCGTTCCGCGCGCCGACGCTGCTGCCGTCGGTGAAGCAGATCATGATCGACGCGATCCCCATGCCGCAGGGGCTGAAGGCCGCGGGCATCTCTGAAGACAACTTCCTTCAGAACCTCACCATGTTCCTCTCGACCGACTACCGCGATCGCAACCCGTCGCAGTTCACCGGTTGGCAGCTGCGCTTCGATTCAGGAGCGACCGCCGCGCAGCTCTTCGAGAAGGTCGTGCGCCCCACCCTCGAGGCGGGCGATCTCTTCAACCACTTCTCGAACCTCACGCGGCTCTACACGACGATCTCGCCCGAAGACATGACCCGCGACCCGGTCTTCTCGTACAACCCGGGGCTGCCCAACGTTTCTCGAGATCACACCGCGACGCTGAAGCTCGAGTGCGGCCTGTTGTCGGGCAACACGTCGACGGCGGCGGCCACGCTCATCACCGAGCAGGGGTGGACGTTTCACCTCGACAACCAGGGTGCTTCTCGCAACCTGACGATCGGGCCTGCGGCGCTGCGCATCGAGACGCTGCGCGAAGAAGGCGCTCCCGAAGTTCTGACCGACAACGCGGCGCTCGTTGGTGAGAGAGTCAACGGGTGCTCGGCGATGGGTGGTCAGCTGGTGTTGCTCGCGGCGGCCGGTCTGCTGCTGCGTCGTCGTCGCGCCGCGGCCTGATGTCGCGAGTCGTCGTCGCTTTGGCGCTGGCGGGTCTCGTCAGCGCGTGTGGCGGTGGTGGCGGAGCCGATGGTGGCTCCGACGCCGGGCCGCCGTTGTGGACCGAGGGAACGCTCGAGGTCGGCACCCGCTCCGCTCCGGGCGTCGACGACTTTGCGGTCTTCGGTGCCGAAGCGCCGCTCACGCCCGGCGCGCAAGGCGGGTACCACGTCGAGACGCGCTATCGCGTCAATGGGCAGCGCCTCGACGCGGTGGTCTTCACGCACGTGGTGCGGCTCGCCGACGCCGGCACGCTCGTCTCGAAGGGCACGCGTCGCTTTGACGTCGGCGACGACGGCGGCGACCCGTGGGTGTCGGAGATCTTCCCGGTGTTCATGTGCCCCACTCCGGTCGGCGTGAACGTCGCCAACGAGCGCGTCACGTTCGAGATCACCGCGACGGCGACCGACGGTGGTTTCCTCGGGCGCGCGACCGGCAGCACGCGGCTGCACTGCGATCCCGGGGCGTACTGCGAAGTCGTGTGCCGCGGTTAGCGACGCGTCTGCAGCGCCTTCAGCGTCTGAAAGAAATACGTGTTGAGCCCGGTCTGCGCGGCTTCGGTGGCCTTCACCTTCGCGAGGCGCTGATCGAAGTCGAGGTGCTCGGGCGCGGCGGGGCCGTTGCGATCTGAAGGAGCGAGGTCGCGCAGAATGCGGCACTGGTGACAGGCGCCCTTCTTGTTCACCAGCGCGCAGAGGTTCTCGAACTCCGAGCGCATGTGCTCGCGCGCGTCGCCGAGCAGGTGGCGGTATTTCGGCTCGGTCAGTTCGAGGGCTTCTGCGCCTTCGCGATCGGTGAGGCCGAAGACTTCGCTCAACACCAGCGCGGCCTGCTGTTCCGGCTCGAGAGAACGACCGACGCAGGTGAAGCAGAGACTGATGTGCTGATTCACGTCGAAGCGCGCCGAGGCGTCGGCGGAGAACTTCGCCTTCACCGAATCGGCAGCGCGCGGGTCGCACGCGTCGACCATCGCCTGGTTGTTCCACCGCTTCGCGGCGCGGAGGTGATCGATCGCCGTGCGCGTCGTCACCGCGTAGAGCCAGGTGCGGATGCTGCTCCCGCCACGAAAGGAGTGGAGGCTCTTCGTCGCCTTGAGCAACGCGTCCTGCACCACGTCGCGCGCGTCTTCGGGGTGGCCGACCATGCGGCGCGCCAGGGCCTCGAGCTGAGGCCGGCACTGCTGCACTTCGTGTTCGAAATTCGCCGCGTCCAAGTGCGCGGAACTCTACCTGCCGGGCGGGTTTTGGAAGCCCCTTCGTCTAAGCAGGACCATGAAAAACCCCATCGTCCTCGCAGTGCTCGACTTCATCACCCTCGGTCTTGGAACGGCGATTCTCGGCAAGAAGCGCAGCTGGGGCTTCTTGATGATGTTCGGCGCGGGCTTCCTGCGTTTCGAGGAGCTGCGCATCGCTCCGCTGCAGACCGGTGTGTTCTCGATTCACTGGCTGTGGATGCTGATCGGGCTGACGTTGATGGGCCTGGTGATGGCCATCGACGTGTACCGCTCGGCGAAAGAGGCCTGACTGCGCCATCATCGCGCGCGTGCGCCTGGCTTTGACGTCGCTGGTGTTGGTGATCGGCTGCGCGAAGCCAGCGGCGGTGATCGATGCCGGCCCGCCGAAGCCCGTCGCGCCACCGGCCGAGGTCGAGGTGCGCGCGCCGCTGCGCTTCGAGCAGGAAGAAATTCTCCCGCGCGATCGTCGGCTCTTCGCGATCACGACCAGCCTCACGGCGGCCAGCGCCCGCGCGGGCGACGACGCGCTCGAGCCGTTTCTCGCGCGCGGAGAAGTGATCGACACCGAGCGCTTCTTCTACGATCTGTATCGCTCGCGAGACGTCGCCACGCTCGCCACGCATCGCGAGGTCGCGTTGCTGGGCGTCAACGCGCTGCAGCGCCTGTGGTCGATCGCGATGATCGGCGAGTTGGGCGAGCTGAAGACCGACTCCGAATTGCTCACCGCGCTCGCGCGCGAGGGCGACCCGCTGGTGCGTGAGTACGCAGTGAACGCGCTCGGCCGCTTGAAGGCGCCGCGCACCGCGTTCGACGCGCTGCTGGCCGACGAGAAGAACGACTACGTGCGCGCGACGATCACCGCGGCGCTCGAGCGCCTCGAGAAACCGCGACCGCTGCCGGTGACCAGCCCGGTCTATGAGCCCAGAGGCCGCAAGCGGCTGCAGTGGTTCTTCAACTCCGGCATCGAGGGTGGCGAACACGTCGAACGTTCGAGCGAAAAACTGCCGACACCGCCCGTCACCAATGGCTTCGTCTTTCCACACCAGCAGTATCGATTCAGTCTGCGCGAGGCGCCGGCGATGCCGAACTTCGGCGGGCCGTTCGCGCACGTCGGAGAGGATTCAGGCTGGTTCCTGCAAGGCCTGCCAGTGCACGCGATGGCGGACGGCGTGGTGTGTCGCGTGTTGTTCGACCGCAGCTGGGGCACGTTGATCGCCATCGAGCACGTGCTGCCCGGCGACGTGCGCGTCACCTCGTTCCACGCGCATCTGCACCACGACATCGACGTGTCACCGGGGCAGCTGGTGGTGAAGGGGCAGAAGCTGGGAGAGATCGGCCCCTCGACCTCGGTCGAGAACGGCGGCTACTGGGCGCATCTCCACACCGGGCTCGAGTGGATGCCGTGTGAGAAGGCGCGCATCGCGGGCTACGACGAGCGCGTGAAGCGCTACGCCGACCCGTTCTGGTTCGTGCTCGAGCACCCCGAGGTGCCGCTCAACCGATGAGCGCTTCGTGCAGCGCCTTCGTCAGCGGCTTCACGTGCTCGCGCTTCACCACCAGCGTCAGCTGGAGCGCGCTGCCGTAGGTGGCGGTGACGTCTGCTCCGAGCGTGCGGGCGGTGGCGAGCGCTTTGCGTGCGACCGACCAGTCGGCGTTGAGACCCGTTCCGACGCAGGTGACGGTGCCGAGATCGTCGTGCACCGCGATGCCCGCGGGCAGCTTGGCGCGCAGCGCGTCGGGGCCGTGAATGTCCTGCAGCGGGACGACGGCGAGGGAACGCCCTGCTCCATCGGCCACGAGGTTGCGGCCCTTCACCTGCTGCGCGTCGAGCAACTCGAGCAACGCACCGGGCGCGCCTTCGCACGCGAACACCCACAGATCGGTGTCGCAGGTCACGCCCTTCACGCGTGCGGCGATGGTGGGAGCGACGTTGCTGATCGCGGTGCCGGTGCCGGCGGTGTGCGTCGACTTCGCGTGAATGACGATGCCCTTCTCGCGCGCGAACTCGACGGCCTGCGCGTTGAGCACCTTGGCGCCGGCGGCTGCCAGTTCCTGCATTTCCTCGAAGCTGAGCGTCTCGAGCTTCTTCGCGCTCGGCACCACGCGGGGGTCGGCCGAGAACACGCCGTCGACGTCGGAATAGATCTCACAATCGGCGCCGAGTGCGGCGGCGAGCGCGACGGCGGTGGTGTCGCTCCCGCCTCGACCGAGCGTCGTCACTTCCTTCGCCTTCGAGACGCCCTGGTAGCCGGCGACGATCACCACCTTGCCGGCGTGCAGCGCTTCTTCGATGCGCGCGGGCTTCACTTCGATGATGCGCGCCTGCGCGTGCGTGTCGTCGGTGATGATGCCGCTCTGGCTGCCGGTGAAGCTGATGGCGCTGACGCCGAGTTCGTGGAGCGCCATCGACAGCAGCGCCATCGAGATGCGCTCACCGCACGTGAGCAGCATGTCGAGCTCGCGGCGCGGAGGGTCGGCGCTGATCTTCTTCGCCAGCGAGAGCAGCTCGTCAGTGGTGTCGCCCATCGCGGAGACGACGATCACCAGCTGCGCTCCAGCGTCGCGGCGCGCCTTCACCCGAGCGGCGACCTTGCGGATCTTGTCGGCGTCGGCGACCGACGAGCCTCCGAACTTCTGAACGACGATGGGCGTGGGCATCTTTGTTTCGAATACCCGATTGCACTCAGCGCGCCAACGCCGCCGAGAGCGCCTTCCACGCGGCTTCGATCGCCTGCGCATCTTCGGCGCGCACCTCGGCGGCGGTCTCGGGTGACGTGCGGAGATTCCACCGCACCGGTGTGTCCGTCGAGCCACTGAAGACGTGCAGCTCGCGCGTGGCGTCGTCGCGCACGCGCACGTCGAGGCGCCGGAAGGTGTCGGAGCGCTGCACGCGCACGCTGCCCGGAGGTTGGGCGGCGCCTGGGCGCGCTCCAGCCAGCGCCTGCACCAGCGCGAAGGCGACCGAGCGCGGCACGGTGCTCACCGAGGCGCTCGAGAAGTGCTTCTTGGCGGTGATGCGGCTGCGGGTGACGATCGCTTCGGCGTTGGGCGCCTCGGTGATGCGGATCTCGGTGGCGATGATCACCAGATCGGCGCCGTACCCATCGCGCCTCGACTCGTCGACGCGCAAGACCTGATCGGGAACTTGCTGCAGGAGCGAGAGAGCCGCTGCGACGAGCGCGAAATGCATGAGGCAGAGCATGCGTTGACTCGCCGTCTTGCACCTCTATATTCCGCGCGGTTTTTCGAGCGCTTTGGAGGTCACCACACGTGGCGATGATCGAGGTCGAACGCCTCACCAAGAAGTACCGCGACCGGGTGGCCATCGACGAGCTGCAGTTCACCGTCGAAGAAGGCGACATCGTCGGCTTCCTCGGGCCCAACGGCGCAGGCAAGTCGACCACCATGAAGATCCTCACCGGGTTCATGCCGCCGACCAGTGGCAAGGCGAAGGTGGCGGGCTTCGATCTCTTCGAGCAACCGCTCGAAGCGAAGAAGCGCATTGGCTACCTGCCCGAGACGCCGCCGCTGTACCCGGAGCTCACGGTGCGCGGGTACCTGAAGTACGTGGCGGAGCTCAAAGGGCTGCCGGGCAAGACGATCAAGAGCGAGATCGATCGCGTCGCGAAGGGCACCGGCATCGTCGACGAGCTCGATCGGCTCACCGGAGTGCTCAGCAAGGGCTACCGCCAGCGCGTGGGCATCGCGCAGGCGATGTTGGGTTCCCCGCCGTTGTTGATTCTCGACGAGCCGACCGAAGGCCTCGACCCGCGCCAGCGCCGCGAAGTGCTGGAGCTGATCAAGTCGCTGGGCGGCAAGCACACCGTCGTGCTCTCGACGCACATTCTCGCTGAGGTGAAGGCCATCTGCCGCAAGGTGCTGATCATCCACCGCGGGAAGATCGTGGCCAACGACACCATGGCGAAGATCACGGGCGGCAAAGAGACCGGCCTCGAGGAACAGTTCATCACGCTGACTTCGGAGTGACCTTGAGAACCCTGAGAACCATCTTCGCGATCATGAAGAAGGAGCTCGTCTCGTACCTGACGACTCCGTGGGCGTGGGTCGTCATGACCGTCACCGCGTTCTTGAGCTCGATGTTCTTCATCGGGCTGTTGATGAACTTCCAGCAACTGCATGAAGACGTGCACCGCAGCCCCAACGGCTGGGCCGATATTCCGGCGAGCCTGCACGTGTTTCGCAACCTGACCGACGGCGTGGTGGTCAACCTCTGGCAGACCATGCTGGTGCTGACGCTCTTCCTCGCGCCCTTCCTCTCGATGCGGCTGTTCGCCGAGGAGCGCCGCAACAAGACGTTCGAGCTGTTGATGACTGCTCCGGTGCGGCCGTTCGAGATCGTGCTCGGTAAGTATCTCGGCGCGGTGGGCATCGTGGGCTGCACCATCGGCGTCACCATCGTCTTTCCGATCATCTTGAGCCTCGTGGGGAGTTCGCAGTCTGGCTCGACCCTCGAGTGGCGCACGGTGCTGATGGGCTACGGCGCGCTGCTGTTGTGGGGGGCGACCAACATGGCGATCGGCATGTTCATCTCGTCGATGACCGAGTCGCAGATGGTGGCCGCGCTGGTGAGCTTCGCGGTCGCCCTCGCGTGGATGCTGCTCAAGATGATCGCCAACGGCGCCGAGGAACCGTTCCACTCGGCGCTCGGCTACCTGTCATTCGATCAGCAGCTGCAGAACCTGATCAAGGGCGTGCTCGACCTCAAGCCGATCATCTTCTTCTCGTCCGTGATCGCGTTCTTTCTGTTGCTGACTCGCCACTCGATCGAAGCCCAGCGGTGGACCTGAGATGAAGTCACTTTCCAGCGTCGCAGGCAGCGTCGGTTTTCTGCTGCTCTTCTTCACTGCGCCCGTCGCGTACTTCACGGTCAACCCGCTCTGGCCGTTCATCGCCTCGTTGGTGCTGGGCGTCGGCGCGGTCGCGTTCTGGGCCCTTCGAGGCGGTGGCCGCTCGAGCACGTGGGTGCGCTCGGCGTTCTTCTACTCGTCGTCATTCGGGCTCACGGTGGCGTTCGTCGGGCTGCTGATCGGGCTGAACTTCATCGCCGCGAAGAAGGCCCCGTCGTGGGACCTCACCAACAAGAAGGTGTTCTCGCTGAGCCCGCAGACCGAAGCCACGCTCAAGGGGCTCAAGGAACCGGTGCGCGCGATCGCCTTCATCCCCGAGCCGCCCGAGGAAGTCGAAGATCTCTTCCGCCGCTACGAAGCGCTGAACCCGGCCTTCACCTGGCGTTTCCTCGACCCGCGCAGGGCGCCTGAGCAGACGGCACGCTACGGCATTCGCGAGGCTCGCCCCGCGGCGGTGTTGATCACCGGAACCGACGACAAGCCGAAGTACAACGTGATCAGCCTCGAGCGGTTGATGAACCCCTTGCTCGCCGAGCAGGAGCTCACCAACGGCATCATCAAGCTCGAGACGGTGGGAACCCAGAAGCTCTACTTCCTCCTCGGCCACGGCGAGCTGACGCTCGAGCCCGCGGCGCAGACCGAAGAAGCGATCGCCAGCTCGATGGCGGGCCTGAAGCGTGTGCTGGAAGACGAAGGCTACGCGCCGCGGCAGCTCAATCTGCTGCAAGCAGGCTCGATTCCCGACGACGCGTCGGCGGTGGTGCTGGCCGCTCCGCGTTCTGCCTTTTCCGAGCTCGAGCGCGCGCTGCTGACGAACTACCTCGCGCAGGGCGGGCGGTTGCTGGTGTTCCTCGAGCCGGGCGGCGATCTGGGGCTGAGCGCGCTCTTCGCGCAGTTCGGCGTGCAGGCCGAGCCGGGCATCGTGGCCGACGCCAAGGTGAACCCCGACAACCCGTACCTCGTGTACACGCCGTTCCTGCAGGAACACGAGATCTCGGCGCAGCTCATGGCCCAGCAGTCGAACGTGTTCTTCCCGACGACGCGGGCCATCACGCGACTGGGAACCGGCATGCTCGACGGGCTGGTCGCCAACCCGCTGGTGCTCACCACGCCCTACGCGTGGGTCGAGACCAGCCTCGGCGAGAACCCGACTCGTGACGAAGGCGAGCGATCGGGGCAGCTGATTCTGGCGCTCGCTTCGCGCGTCGCGACCACCAACGTGAACCCGCGGCGCACCGACGAGGCGCGCTTCGTGATCTTCGGCGACGCCGACGTGCTCGCCGGAGCCTTCGCCGCGGCGTCGAACCGCGACCTGGTCCTCAATTCGATCGCGTGGGCCACGCTGCAGATGAAGCGCATCACCATTCGCCCGCCCGATCGCGATCTCTCGAGCGTCGATCTCACCTCGGAAAACCTGAGCAACATCCGCTTCTTCTCGTTGGTGGTGCTGCCGACGTTGCTCCTGTCGATTGGGCTGACGATCTGGAACGTGCGCCGCTCGCGCTGACGTTCAACTCGAGGAGCGACTTCGATGACGCAGACGCGCAAAGTGCTGCTGCAGCTCGCGGCGATGGTGCTGATCGCCGGCGGCATCGGCGCCTACGCCTGGTTCGGCATCTTCAAGCCCGAAGAGTCGAAGAAGCGGCAGGACGATCACGATCTGCGGCTCTTCGCTCCGCAGAAGCTCGACGAGCGGCAGGCCGATGGCGGCTCGCCTCCCGCTGACTGGACGCACGTGGTGGTGACCACCGGCGATCTGCCGGTGACGCTCGAGCGCATCGGGAAGGACTGGGTCATCACCTCGCCGGTGCGCGCGCGTGCCGACAAGTTGGTCGTCGATGGGCTGCTCAGCCAGCTGCAGAACTCGAAGTTCAAGGGCGTGCTCGACGACGCGCCCGACGCCTCGATGCTCAAGACCTACGAGCTCGTTCCCCCGCACTTCGTGGTGGCCGCGACCGCCACCGTGAACGGACAGGTTCGCAGCGTGAAGCTCACGGGCGGCGCCGAGAATCGCTTCGACGGCACGGTCTACGTGCAGCGCGACGACGAACCGGCGGTGTACGCGGCCGAGGGCGGCGTGCGCTTCATGCTGGCCAAGTCGCTCTATGACTTGCGCGAGAAGATGGTGCTCGCGCTCGACGAGAGCTCGGTGCGCTCGCTGGAAGTGAAGACCAGCAACAACCGCTTCACGGTCGAGCGCGATGGCGAGAGCAAGATGTGGAACCTCACCGCGCCCGAGCGCGAGCCGGCCGACGCGCCCAGCATCGTGTCGATGATCTCCGGCGCGGCATCGGAAAAGGCGCAGCAGTTCTTCGACGACACCGAGATCAACCGGCGGGAGCTGTTGCTCGAGACACCCCTGGTCGACGTGAAGGCCACCCTGCTCGACGGCGGCACGGTGCGGCTGCGCGGCTCGAAGGCGTGGCGCGACGGCGGCGTTCCCCCGTACGGAGACCCGGCCGAGATCTTCGTGGCGATGCGCGAAGACAGCGACGGCGTGGCGATCGCGCGAGTCGAAGGAGGCGTGACGCAGTTCGATCGCAACCCGGCCGATCTGCGCGACCGCACGGTGGTGCGGTTCCGCCGCGAGCTGGTGACGAAGATCGTGATGCACGACCCGGCGGCAGGCCCCGACGTGGTGCTGCAGAAAGACGCGGTCGATGCCTCGGCCGATGCGTGGCGGGTGGTCGCTCCGCGCGCGGGGAAGGCGAAGGTGTTCAAGGTGACTGGCGTGCTGTGGACGCTGGGGTCCTTCAAGGCGCTCGCTCCGGGCGAAGAGCACCCCAAAGACTGGGGGAAGTACGGTCTCGACGCGAAGGCGAAGTCGATCGCGGTGTTCGGCGAAGACGGCAAGGAGCTCGCGCGCCTCACCATCGGCAAGGAAGTGATCGGCACGCCGAGCGGGTACTGGGTGCGCGGCACGCGCGATCAGGCGCTGCAGTCTGACGGGAGCCGCTTCGGCGAGGTCACCTTCCGTCTCGAAGACGTGCTCGACGAGCCGAACGCGGACGCGGGCGTCGACGCCGGCGCGAAGTGAGGTCGAGCCTTACTTCTGTTTGACGAGCCGGGCCTTGATGGCGCCGACCAGCATGTCGATCGCCGTCTCGTTGTTGCCGCCGTGCGGCACGACGATGTCTGCCCAGCGCTTGCTCGGCTCGACGAAGGCCATGTGCATCGGCCGCACGTGCTTGAAGTACTGGTGAATGACGTGATCGAAGTCGCGCCCGCGCTCTTTGATGTCGCGCGTGAGGCGGCGAATGATGCGCACGTCGTCTTCGGTCTCGACGAAGATCTTCACGTCCATTTCCTGGCGGAGCGCTTCCATGTGCATCACCAGGATGCCTTCGATCAGGATCAGATCAGCCGGCTTCACCGTCACCGTGCGCGGCTGACGCGTGGAGCTGACGAAGTCGTAGACCGGCTTCTCGATCTGCTGGCCGGCCTTGAGCGCCTTGACGTGCGAGACCAGCAGGTCGGAATCGAAAGCGTCAGGGTGGTCGAAGTTCACCTCGCGGCGCTCCTCGAGGCTCAGGTGATCGAGCGGCTTGTAATACGAGTCTTGATCGATGAACGCGACGCGCGAGGCGAACGCCTCGTGAATCTTGCGGGCCACGGTGGTCTTGCCGGAAGCAGTGCCGCCAGCGATGCCGAGGACGAGGGAGGCCGTCACAGGCGTCGCGAGTATCAGAACTCGAATTCTTCGCCCAGTTCCGACACGTGCACCGGCAGATGCTTCGTTTCCTTCACCAGCTGCGACACGAACGCGGGCTTGAGGTGGTACAGCAGCACCTCGGCGCCGCGCCGGTCGAACTTGTCGAGTTCCTTCTCGAGGGTCTGCGGCGTGAAGTGCCCTGAGATGTCGGCCAGCGGCTGCAGCGAGTTCGGGAAGCTGCACTCGATGAGCACCAGCTTCAGGTTGGGCGTCTTGTTGAGCACCTTCCAGAACTGCTCGGTGGGCCCGGTGTCACCGCTGATCGCCATCGCCGACGTGCCGTCGCTCACCACGTAGCCGCACGACTCGACGGGGTGGCTCACCAGCACCGACTTCACGTCGTAGCCGCCGATCTTCACCTTCGCTCCGGCCTTGAAGCTCTTCAGCTTGAAGACCGGGTTCTTCTTCGTGGGAATGGCGGTGAAGTCGGGCCACAGCACGTTGTTGAAGATGTTCTTTCGCAGCGTGTCGATGCACTCGGTGTTGCTGTGAATGGTGATGGGCGTGTCGCGGCGCCCGACCATCACGTCGGACATCATCGGCAGGTCCTTCACGTGATCGAAGTGCGAGTGCGTCAGGAGGATGTTGTCGACCTTCGCGAGCTGATCGAGGTCGAGCATCGAGGTGAGCGAGCCGGCGTCGAGCGCCAGCTTCTCGTCGACGAGCAGACACGTGCTCTTGCAGCCCGGGAGCTCTCCGCCATGTGGGCCCAGCACCTTGAGTCGCACGGACTTAGAGTTCCCCGAACTTCCACTTCATCTCGAGGTAGCGCAGGAAGTCGAAGAGCCGCGCGGTGTCGCGCACCGTCACCCGATCGCCCTGCACCTCGATCAGCCCCGCGCGCTCGAGGCGGTTGATCATGAAGCGGATGGCCGGCTCACCGACCGCGAGTTCACGCGGCAGGTCGCGCACCGGAAAGTCGATCTCGATGCCCTCTTCGCTCTGACGACCACGCGTCTGACAGAGGTGGAGCATGTGGTGGAGGATGCGGCTGTTCGGGTCGCTGAGCAGCAGATTCTCGATCTGCGCGTCGGCGTCGGACAAACGCTCCGCGAGCTTCTTGATCATGCGCACCGCGATTTCCGAGTTGCCGCGGATCATCGCTTCGAAGGTGCGCGGGTCGATCACCAGCACGCGCGCTTCGTCTTCGACGGTGGCCGAAGCGTTGCGCGGCTTGTTCGAGATGATCGCCATCTCTCCGAAGAACTCGCCCGGGCCGAGCACGGCGAGCACCTTCTCGACGTCCCGCACCTTCTTGGAGATCGCGATCCTTCCAGACTGGATCACGTACATCTCCTTGCCGGGATCTCCTTCGCGGAAGAGCACCGTCCCCTTGGGAATGTCTTTTCCGAACCGTTGGAAGAGGGCTTCTTCAGCGCTCATGAAAGTCCCCGACTCTCACCCGCAACGCGTGGGTCGTCAATTCAAGAACCTCATGGAATGCGGCTACTTGGTCTTCAGTGACACCACCCCGTCCCAGTCGGCGGGCGGCGGGTTGGTGCGGAACTCGTCGAGCTCAGCGAGGTAGTTGCGGGTCGGGCCGTCGTTGGGCCACAGCGTGAGCACCTGTTCGAGGAGCGCGCGGGCCTCGTCGAACTTGCGCGCGGTCGACGCGACGAGCGCCTGTTCGAAGAGCGCGATGGCCTTCGCTTCGTCGCCGCTCGCCTGCCCCAACCCGCGCAGCTCGAAGATGCCGACCGGCACCTTCTTGCCCTTCACGCGCACCGCGCCGAGGCGGCGGGCGACCACCGAGTCCTTCACCGCGGCGTAGGTCCACTCGCTGATGATGGTGCGGGTCTCGTATTCCTTGTTGGTGCCCTCGAGGCGGCTGCCGAGGTTCACGCTGTCTCCCAGCACGGTGTAGTCGACGCGCACGTCAGACCCCATGTTGCCGACCACCATCTGCCCGGTGTTGATGCCGATGCCGATCTCGAGCTCGGGGTAGCCGGCGGTGCGCCAGGTCTTCTTGAGTTCCTCGAGGCGCTCCAGCATGTGCACCGCCGCTCGGCACGCGCGCATGGCGTGATCGGGTTGATCGAGCGGCGCGTTCCAGAACGCCATCACCGCGTCGCCGATGTACTTGTCGAGCGTGCCCTTCTCGTCGAACACGATCTGCGTCATCGGCGAGAGGTACTGGTTGATGAACTCCGCGAGCTTCTCGGGAGACATGTGCTCGGAGAGCGACGTGAAGCCGCGAATGTCGCTGAACAGCACGGTCATCTCGCGCTTCTCGCCGCGGTTCAGCTTGTCGGGGTTCTCGAGCGCGACGTCCATCACGTCTTCGCCCAGGTAGCGGCTGAACGTGCTGCGCATCTTCAGCTTCTCGCGATCGACCGAGAGGTAGCCGAGGAAGATGGTTCCGAACGCGGTGGTGACGAGGTGCAGCGCGGGCACCACGGCGCTCATCTTCAGACCACGCGCGAAGAGCACGTAGGTGATGGCGGCGAAGAGCAGCAACGTGCCGCTGAGCAGCAGAATCTTGCCGACGAACGAGCGGATTCGCGGCGTGACGACGGCGATGATCAACCCCAGCACCGCCATCAGCCCCCACTCGAGGAAGTTGAGGGTGTCGGGCCGCGCGAGGAAGTCTCGCGAGAGCATGTTGGACAGCACCGAGGCGTGCGTGAAGACACCCGCTTCGAACTCGGAGAACGGCGTGACGCGCTGATCGCCGGTGCTGCCGACGATGGTGACTCCGACCAGCACCGCTTTGCCGGCGAGCTCGGCCTTGCCCACCTTGCCGTCGAGCACGTCGACCGCGCTCACGCGATGAAACGCCGAGCGATCGCCCGGGTAGTTGATGAGCGTGAAGTACGATTCAGCCTCGACCGGCACGTCGACGTTGCCCTCGGCCCGCTGCAGCGTGATGCCACGCAGTTCGTTGTTCTCGAGCACGGGCGCGATCTTCGCATTGAGCTGCTGCGCGGCCGCCTGCAGCGAGATCGACGGGAACAGCGACTTCGGCTCGTCGAGTCGCACCAGCAGCGGCGCGCGACGAATGGTGCTGTCGGCGTCGGGCACGGTCGCGAAGTGGCCCAGCGGGTTGCCCAGGCCCGTGAAGCGCGCGAGCGGAGCGTTGACGCCGACGAAGCCGTTGTACGCGCGCACCTTTTCGTACGAGAGCGTGAACTTTCCGTTCTGGCCGCTCTGCATCGCGGAGCCGGAGTCGATCAAGATCTTCGCCCACGCCGCGCGCTGCTCGGGCGACACCTGTTCGGCGTCGCTTTCCTGAAACGGCACGGTGCCCTGCACCACCCGCGCCCCACCCTTGCGAAACACGGCTTCGAGGCGCTCATCGGGAGAATTCGCGAGGCGCGCTTCGAGCGCGCGCTTCACGCCGAGCAATTCTTCGCTCGGAGTGGGAACCGCCTCGATGGTGCGGAGCCACGCGCGCTCCTGGTCCATGTCGAGCGAGGTCTTGTCGGTGAAGGCCATGTCGAGCGCGACCACCTTCACGTCGGCGTCGAGCAGCTTGTCGATCACCTCGGCCATCACCTCGCGCGGCCATGGCCACAGCCCGAAGCGCTGTGCGCCGCGCTCGTCGATCTCGAGCACCACCACGTCGGGGTGCGAAGGGCGCGCGCCTCGAATGCGGAACAGCAGGTTCGCGACGCGACCGTCGAGGTTCTGCACGAAGCGGTGGCCGGCGTTGCCGGTCGACTTCACTCCGCCCATCAGCGGGTACGAGGTCTGGGTGTGGATGAACGCGAAGAAGACGAACGTCACCAGGGCCAGAAACTCGTAGCGGCGTCGGGACAGGAAGGCGCGCATTGAAGGCCGCGAGCGTATACAAGCTTGCGCCGTGGCAACGACCTACAAGCAGGCCGGCGTCGACATCGAAGCGGGTGACGCCCTCGTCGAGCGAATCAAGCCGCACGCAGCGAAGACGCGACGCAGTGAAGTGGTGTCGGGCGTCGGTGGTTTCGGCGGACTCTTCGCGATCCCTCCGGGCAAATACAAAGAGCCGATTCTCGTCAGCGGTACCGATGGCGTGGGCACCAAGCTGAAGCTCGCCTTCGCGATGGACCAGCATGAAACGGTCGGCATCGATCTCGTCGCGATGAGCGTCAACGACGTGCTCACCAGCGGCGCGGAGCCGTTGTTCTTCCTCGACTACTTCGCCACCGCGCGCCTCGACGTGGAACGTGCCGAGAAGGTGATCGCCGGCGTCGCCAAAGGCTGCGAATTGAGCGGCTGCACCCTGCTCGGCGGAGAGACGGCTGAGCTGCCCGGGTTCTACGTGCCCGGCGAATACGAGCTCGCGGGTTTCGCGGTCGGCATCGTGGAGCGGTCGAAGATCATCGACGGCAAGTCGATCGTTCCCGGAGATCGCGTGCTGGGGCTCGCCTCGTCGGGTCTGCATTCCAACGGCTTCTCGCTCGCGCGGCGCATTCTCGAAGACGCGAAGTTGAAGCTCACCGACTCGGTCGACGGCGTCGCGCTCGGGCCCGCGCTGCTCGAACCGACGCGCATCTACGTGAAGGACATTCTCGCGCTCATCGGCGAGGTGAAGGTGAAGGGGCTGGCGCACATCACGGGGTCTGGCTTGCCGGGCAACGTGCCGCGCTGCATTCCCGATGGGCTGCGCGCGGTGTTGAAGGAATCGGCTTGGAAGCGGCCGGCGATCTTCGACGTGCTGCAGCGGCTCGGCGAGGTCGAGCGCTCCGAGATGTTCAACACCTTCAACATGGGTCTGGGCATGACGGTGGTGTTGGCGCCGGGCGACGTGAAGCGGGCGATCGAGGTGCTGGCGGCGCGCGGCATCACCGCGTGGGACGTCGGCGTGATCGAAGCCGGCAAGCCGGGAGCCGAAGCAGAGGCCGTCGTCGAGCCATGACGCGCATCGCAGTGCTCGCTTCGGGAAGCGGCACGAACTTTCAGGCGCTCGCCGAGCAGGTCGAGATCGCGCTCGTGGTCTGCAACGTGCCCGGAGCGAAGGTGCTCGAGCGCGCGAAGACCGCTGGCGTCGAAGCGGTCGTCATCGACCACAAGCAGTTCACTTCTCGTGAGGCGTACGACGAGAAGGTGGTCGCTGCGCTGCGAGATCATCGAATCGATCTCGTCTGTCTCGCGGGCTACATGCGCCTCGTGACGCCGACGTTCCTGCGCGCGTTTGCTGGGCGCGTCATCAACATTCACCCCGCGCTGCTCCCGTCGTTTCCCGGGATGCACGGCGTTCGTCAGGCGATCGCGGCGGGCGTGCGCGTCGCGGGGTGCACCATTCATTTCGTCGACGAAGGCACCGACACCGGCCCGATCATCGCGCAGGCCGCTGTGCCCGTGCTGCCCGGTGACGACGAGGGCACGCTCGGCGCGCGCATTCACGCCGAGGAACACCGTCTCTACCCGCTGGTCGTGAAGGCCGTCGTCGCCGGCAAGGTGAAGCTCGAAGGAAGAACCGTGAAGCTGGCGGAGGCGCTCCAGTGAGCCCCACCAAGTCGGCGCGTTCGGAAGCGGCGCTGGTTCGCAAAGGCTCGGCGCCTGGGCGGCACGTCTACGACGCGATCGTGATCGGCGGTCAGCTCGGTGGAGCGTTGAGCGCCGCCCTGCTCGCCCGGCGCGGTCTGCAGACGCTCTACGTTCCGCACGACGGGCTCGGCGAGAAGTACCAGTTCCAGGGCCATGCGCTGCCGCACGCTCCGTTTCTGATGCCGCCGCTCAAGTCGGTGCCGGCGTTCGATGAGGCGCTGCACGAGCTCGGGCTGACGCAGGCCGTGAGCCGCATGTTGCACGCGGTGCCGCTGCAGCTGCTCGAGACCGATCGCTGGTTCGATCTCTCGCACGACGAGAAGCACCGCGGGCCAGAGCTTGCGCGCGCACTGGGAGATGGCGCCGAGGCGTTCGATGAGCTGGTGCGCAAGGCACAAGCGGCGGGCGACGCGAGCGACACGTTCTTCCAGGCGAAAACCGAGTTCCCGCCCGAGGGTTTCTTCGGAAAGTGGAAGTTCAAGCGCTCGCTGTCGGCCCACCCGGGACTTCCGACCGACACGCCGCTCGAGAAGGAATCGCTGGTCCGCAGGCTCGAGCTCTTCGTGTCGTCGACCGAGACGTCGGCGCCGCTCACCCGCGCGCGCGTCATCGGCCGCACGCTGGGCGGGCCGGTGGTGCACGACGGTGGGCGCGAGGGTCTGTGGGCGCAGCTCATCGAGCGCGCGCGTGAACTGGGTGCCGACGTGCTGTCGGCTGACGAAGCGGTGGAGCGCTTGTCCTTCGATGCGACGCCGGGCGTGCGGCTGACGCGCGGCGACACCATTTACCGCGCGGGCATCGTGCTCGCGGCGATGGATCTCGACGTGCTCACGCGCCTCGTGCCGGAGAAGCAGCAGAAGGCCGCGACGAAGCTGAACGTGGCCGCTCCGCAGAAGGCGATCGTCTCGTTCCACTTCATTCTCCCCGAGAGCGCGTTGCCACGCGGGCTGGGTCGGCTGGCGCTGCTGCACGCTCCGAAGCTCGAAGGCGGCGTAGCGTTGGTCGAAGTGCAGCCTGGGCCCACGCCGCAGCAACGCACCCTGACTGCTTCAGTGCAGGCGCCGGTCGGGCTGCGCGCCGGTGGAGAGCCGGCGGTTCGCGCGCTCGCGCAGCAGGTTCACGCCTCGCTCGAGCGTGTGATGCCGTTCACCAAGCCGCACATTACCGCCGAATCTTCTCCGTGGATCGACGCGCAGCCCGTGGTCGCCGCGCGTGGAGAGCCGCACCCGCTCTTCTCGTTGCCTGGTGAGGCGTGGCTCGGCGTCGCGGGGCTGACCACCTCGAGTCCGTGGAAGCGCGTGTTGATGGCGGGGCGCCAGGTGCTCCCCGGGCTCGGCTTCGAAGGCGAAATTCTGGCAGCGCAGCGCGCCGTAAAAGTGGCGGAAGCCGTTCTGAAGAAGAACGATCCGCTCAAACAGAGGAGGAGCGCGTGAGCACGGTCAACGTGATGGCGAAGGAGATCGCGGCGAAGATCGTGTTCTACGGTCCGGGCCTCTCCGGCAAGACGACCACGTTGAAGCGCATCTACGAGACCGTGAAGCCGTCGCTTCGCGGTGAGCTGATGACGCTGCCCACCGAGGCCGACCGCACGCTCTTCTTCGATTTCCTTCCGGTGCGCGTCGAGCGCGTCGGCGACTATGCGCTGCGCCTCGCGCTGTACACGGTGCCGGGTCAGGTCTTCTACAACGCGACCCGCAAGCTGGTGCTGCAGGGCTCTGATGGCGTGGTGTTCGTCGCCGACTCGAACCCCGGGGCGGAAGACGCGAACCGCGAGTCGATGGCCAACCTCGAGGAGAACCTCGCCGAGCAGGGCATTCAGCTCGACTCGTTCCCGCTGGTGATTCAGTACAACAAGCGTGACCTGAAGAACGCCGTGCCGATCGATCGCATGCGCGCGCAGGTCAATCGCCGCAACGTTCCCGACTTCGAGACGGTCGCGATGAGCGGTGACGGCGTGCTCGAAGCGATGAAGGCGATGATCCGGTTGGTGATCAAAGACCTTCGCGCACGGAAGATCGTGCCGTCGTCGAAGCCACGGCCGTCTGCTCCGCAGCCGACGCTCGCGCGTGAAGCTGGGGCCTCGCTCGAGTCGCAGGTGCACCGTCATCTCGTCGCTGAGCCCGCCGTCGACGCGCCGCTCCCTGCTCCGCTGCCGCCGGCGCCGTCGAAGCCGGCAATCGGCCCGGTGGCGGCGCTCGCTCCGGCGGCGTTGATCGATCAGGCGCGCGTGGCCGAGGTGGCGTTCGCGGCAGGCGACTTCGATTCATGCGTGCGCACCGCGCTCGAGACGCTGCAGCGAGGCCTCGCGTTCGCGGGCGAAGCGAGCGTCGCGCACCAGGCCTTCCTGCTCGGCTTGAACGGGCGCGACGTGCTCGACGTGTGGACCCGCGCGCAGCGTGGCGCCGCGCACATCGAAGACGCGTCGTTCGCGCTCTACGTGCTGTCGCAGTTGTTCGTGCGACTCACGCAGGCGGGGCTGCCCACGCCCGAGCAGTAATCAGAACTGTTTCTTCTCGAGAACGCGCCAGCCCGGAGAACTCGCCACCTCGACGTAGTGGCCGATCGCCCAGTCGGGCACCGCTTCCCAGCCATCAGGCTTGGCGATGATGAAGTCCGGTGGCGCTTCGGCGCGAATCGCCCACAGCCGCGACAGATGTGGACTCGGGAGCAACGCAAGCGCCGCGGCCGGATCAGCTGCGACGGTGCGCGTGCCGACGAGCGAGACCAGCTGAGGGCTGGGATACCAGGGCTCGGAAGGAACACGTTTCGTCACGAGCCACAGCGAGGTCGCTCCGAATGAGAGCTGTGCGCAGACGAGAACGAAGACACTCGTTTTCAGGCGCGGCCAGCGATCGGTGAGCGTCTTGAGTCCGACTGCTCCAGCGAAGGCGATGAGAAACGCGGGTACCGCAGCGTGATAGCCGGTCGGCCGAAACATCTCGGGGTCCGACGACACGACGCACAGAAGAAAGAACGGAACGCTGATCACGCCCCAGCGAATCGCTTTCCACCCGAGGAGCGGCAGAGGCCCCAACGAGACAAACGGCAAGACCAGGAACAGCGCTCGGTCGGCGAGCAGCAGGTGTTCGCGCAGGAACGCCAGGTCGAACTTGTTCAGGTGATCAAACTCGCGACCGCTGATGAGCGGCTGCAGAAACACGTACGCCCCGCCGATCGCCGGCCAGACCACCGCGAGCACGGCTGCGAGGCGCTCGACCCGGGTCCACGCGAGATCTCGACGCTGAATTCGGCACAAGACGAGCCAGAACGGCGTCAGCAAGAAGAACGATTCCTTGGCTGCGGCGCACAGCAGCAACAGCACGAGCGACTGTGCGAGCTTGCCTTGCTGCAAGCGCACGAGACTCCACCCGAGCAACGGCAGCGCCAGAACCTCGTCGTGCACGCCCCACAACATCTCGGGCCGAATCGAGACACTGAGCCCGACGACGAGCGCCCACGCGTTCGCCGCGACCGGGTCGAGCCCGAGCTCGAGACAGAAGCGGCGCAGCGCGAGCAGCGCGCCCAGCAGCGCAGCAGTCGACACCAGAATCAGAGCCACGGGAGCCGGAACACCCAACAGCGCGAGCGCGCCGGGCACGTAGAACACCGGCACGAAGTGGTGACTCAGGAAATCGAAGGGCTGCTCGGAAAGGAGCGACGTCGTGGCCCGGCCGGTCGTCGCGATCGAATGCACGACCTGGCTGAAGATCGCGAAATCGATCCCATGCAGGCCGGCCGTGAGTCGCAGAAAGAGGTGCACTCCGACCGCGACCGGCACCGCGAGGACGAGCAGAAAGCTGAACGCTCTCAGCAACCGTGGCTGCTCCGACTCGTCGCGAGAAGCAACGAAGCCGACGAGCGCCAACACTCCGCAGACGCGCGCAGCGTCCATCGGGAACACGCCGACCAGCCACAGCACGACCGGAAGCAACCCAAGCAGCGCAGCAGCCCAGCTCGGAACTCTCAGCGCCAAGCCAGCGCCCCGAGACGGAGCAACCGACTCACCAGCTTCAGCGTGTCCAGCTCGCGCTGCGTGCTCGCCAGCACCACCGCCGAGAGATCGCACCCGCTCTCGAACCAGCGCAGCAACGTGCGTTCTTCCGAGCGCAACGACGCGAGCACGGTGGAGTCGACCGTCACCTGGAAGCGCGTCACCGGAGGCATCTCTCGATAGATCGCCGCGACGTGCTCGCGCTCGACCATCCGCGCGAACTCGCGCACGCGCCGATCGCCCGGGTCGCTCTGCAGCAGTGACGCGAAGATCAGCGCCGCGGCGTCGAACTGCCGCTCGCGCACGAGAATCGCGCCCTTCTCGAGCATCTCGGCGATGGGGTCGGCCTCGATCGGCGCTGCGCCCACCACCACCGCGCGGCCTGCGCGCAACATGTCGAACACTCCGCGAGCCACGATCGAACGCGGCAGACCGAGCGCCAGACGCACACGACTCAACGTCACGTCGTCACGCGCTCCGAGGATGCCGGCGATGGCGCGCTGCAGGGCATGCTTCGGGCGCGCCCCGACGGCCGTTCTCAGCACCAACTGCTCGTGCGGCAGCGCGCGCTCGACATCCGTCACTTCATCGAGTCGGCGCAACGTTTCGAACAACACGTGGCGCAGCGGCAGCTCGAGCTTGATCCACTCGTCGTCGGCGCGATCGGGATCTTCGGTCCAGTGAAAGCGGCCCTGCGCGGAGATGAGATCGACCAGCGAGCCGACCACTTCTTCTTCGGCGATCTCGCGGATGGCTTGATCGATCGCCGGACCCGCCGATTCCGCGCGCTGCAGCGCGGTGAGCACCACGTCGCCGCGCGCATCACCCGTCTGCTCCAGCACGCGTGAGACGAGCTCGCGCAGTCCAGTCGAAGACGCAGCGGTGATCTGCCCTTCGAGGAGGAAGAGCTTGCGCTGACCGGCGTCCCAGCTGAGCGAAAGCGCGCCCGACTTCTTCGACCCATCGAGCCACTGGAGAAGATCCGGCAGCGGGAAGCTCGAGAGATCGCCGTGAAAAGCCATGAAGAGCGCGGACTATACTCACGGCCCTCGTGCGGGTCGCATTGCTCTTCATCGATGGAGTCGGCGTGGGCGCGCGCGATTCAGCCATCAACCCGCTCGCCGATCGTGAGTTCCTGCTCTCGCAATTCGCTGACGGCTCCGGCACCGCGCTCCCCGCTGGAGGTCGCCGCTTCGACGTCGACACCACCTTCGGTGTGCCCGGCCGCCCGCAGTCGGCGAGCAACCAGACGGCGATTCTCACCGGCCGCCCTGCTCCGACGATCACGGGGCAACATCTGCTCGGCTACCCGAACGCGCCGCTCAAGAAGCTGCTCGCTGAGTTCTCGATCGCGAAGCAGCTTCGTGATGCGGGGCGCAGCGTGACGTTCGCGAACTCGTACCCGGTCGCGTACCTCGACGCGCTCGGCCTCAAACATCGCCCGGGCGCCGGGCCCGACATCACGATTCCGCCGAAGTACCTGAAGCGCATCAAGCCATCGGCGAGCACGCTCTCGATGGCGGCGGCAGATGTCGCGCTGCGTACCTTCGACGACGCACGCGCCGGAGCAGGCCTCACCCACGACATCGACGGCCGCGCCGCTCGCAAACGCGTCGACGTTCCGCTCCGCACGTCGCAACAGGCCGCCTCCATCTTCTGGAACCTCGCCGCCGACTTCACGCTGTTCGAGCACTACCTCGCCGACGAAGCCGGCCACACGCAAGAATCGCGCCGCCGCGCTCGACGCCCTCGGCACGTTCGACGCCTTCGCGCGGGAAGTGATCGCGCAGCGCCCCGAAGACGCACACCTCTTGATCTGCAGCGATCACGGCAACGTCGAAGATCTGTCGACCCGCAGCCACACGGTGAATCGCGTCGCGGTGCTCTCGTTCGGCCCTGCTCAGTTCGAACCTTTGCAGACCGTCGCCGACGTCGGCCGCACCGTGCTCTCGGTGCTCGGAGTCGCGGCATGACGAAGTACGTCGTGCTCGGCCTCGCGCTGTTCTCGTCCGGCTGCGTCAGCCCGCTCACGCGACTGAAGGTCGAAAAGCCGCTCGCGCTCGAGGGCGCACAGTTCGTCCTCAAGAGCGACGGGAAGAGCGATCGCGACGTGGCGCGCATCGAGCAGGCGCTACAACGCGTCCCCTCGATGCTCGAGCGGTGGGGCACGATCTCCGCGCCGGTCACCGTCTACGTCGTCCCACTGCACGAAGATCTCGAAGCAGCCGTCGGACGGCCGGGCTTCGGCTGGCTCCGCGCGTGGGCGCACTTCGACGACGTGATCTTCCAGGCGCCTTCGACGTGGACCACGAGTCAGGAAGTCGTCGACGAGCTGGTGGTGCACGAGGTGACGCATTGCCTGCTGTTTCAGGCGAGCGGAGATTCCACGACGTGGCTCTCGCGCCACATTCCGCTCTGGTTCCGCGAGGGCATGGCGATCGTCACCGCGCATCAGCAGCGTCGCTACCCGAGTCTCGAAGACACTGCGCGCTGGTTGGAGTCGAACCCCGATTTGAACCCCTTCGAAGACGGCGAGCGGTTGAGCAAGCGCAACAGCGCCGAGGTCTACGGCGTCGGGGTGCACGCGTTCGAGCTGCTCGAAGAGAAGGTCGGCGCGGCGAAGATCCGCGAGCTGATGGCCGCGATGCACGGCGGCGAGGACTTCGAAGGAGCGTTCGCCAAAGCGCTCGGCACGACTCTCGACGCCTTCCTTCGAGAGTTCCGCGCGTTCCTCAAGGCACGTCAGTTCCGCGACACGCACCAGAGCGTCCCGGCGCGCTGAAGCGTCACATCAGATCGACCCACGGCCGAAACGACAGCGCGTGCGGCCACGCGAGCTGACGGCGACGCCCGGGCCACAACGCCTCGTTCCACGCCGGAGAGCCCTTCCACCCCGCGAAACGAGCGCCCTCACCTTTCCCGCGCACGACCTCGTGTCCGGTGCCGTTCGAGCCGCGCTCCGGCACCTTCGACAGATCGTCGTGCCACGAGTCGGCGCACAGCTCGCCGTACATGCCCATCTGCCGCAACCCGGTGGTGCCGAGCCGCTGCGTCGCTCGGAGTGGCGGCTCGAGGTCGTCCACCGAGTCTTCGACGGCACGACAGGCGTATTCCCACTCCGCTTCACTCGGCGCACGCCACTTGAGCGCGGAGATCGCCTTGAGCAGCGGCCCGATCGCGGGCGCACGCAACGCATTCACGGTGAGCTTCGACTCGTCGATGCCGAGCTTGTCGCGCAGCACGCCGAACGAGAGCACGTGGTCGGCCACCAGCGCGGTCTTGATCTGCACCGTTCGCGACGGGCGGAGCTCCGCGGCTTCGTCGAGCTGCACGACGGGCACGATCCCGTCTTCGTCGTCATCGATGTTCACGCGCCGCAACCGTTCGAAGCGCCGATCGCTCATGCCGATCACCGCTGCTCCGCCGAACACCACGTGGAACAGCACGTTGGTCTCGGCGTGAATGAACTGCGGCAGGAGCCCAGGCCGCATGCCCACCGAGCGCGGGTCGATGTAGCCGGGTGGAATGCGCTCGAGGAGCTGATCGAGCACCACCGACTTCATGTCGTCATCGAGCCCAAGCCAGTCGGCGAAGGTCCACTCGTTCACTTGAACGGACTCGACAGCAACGGCGGACGATCTTTTCCCTCGAAGGCGCGCTGCAACTCGATCTCCTGCAGCAACAACGCCGGCGCGATGGTCGACACCGGCACCATGCCGCTCTCTGCTCCGCAGAAACCGTTGAACGCTCCCTCGGTGTCGCCGGTCGCGAGAATGCGATTGATCGAAGAGAGCGGCGTTCCGACGATCTCCACGCCCCGCACGAGCGTCTCCTTGCCCGTCGCGACGTCGACCTTGAACACCATGCGCGGCACGCCCTTGAACGCCTGGTAGCCGAACGCGCTGGTGTTGGTGTTGCCGCTGTCGATGTCGCGAATGAGCAGGCCGAACGCCTTGCCCTGCTTCTTCGCCTCGGCGATCAGCGCCTTCTTCAATTCGGCAGCGCTGAGCTTCTTCTTCGACTCCACGATCAGATTCGCCATGCGCGCGACCGGCTTTCGATTGCCCTGCGATCGCCCATGACCGTTCGATTGAGGGAAGCCCTCCACCGGCTTGCGCGAGAGCAGATACGTCAGCAGCACGCCATCGCGCACCAGCGTCACCTTCTGCGCCGTCACGCCCTCTTCGTCGAACGCGTAGAACCCGTTGAGCTGTTTCCCCGCGCGCGTGGCCGTCGTCGGGTCGTCGATGACGGTGATGAACGGCGGCAACACTTGCCTCCCGACCTGCCCGCGGAACGTCTTGCCGTCGGCTTCGCTCTCGTGACGACCGCCTTCGAGGCGATGACCGACGGCTTCGTGAAAGAGCACGCCGGCAGCGTCGGAATCGAGAATCGCCGGGCCGGTGTACGGGTCGATCGTCGGAGCAACCCGCAGCGCATTCAGATCGGCGACCATCGACTCCATCGCGTTGTTGAGCGCCGCGTCGTCGGGCAACTGCGACTCGAGCGGCGCGTAGAAGTCGCGGCTGTTGGTGAGCAACTGGCCGTCGTCAGCGCGTGTCCACGCCTGCAGATGCACCGCGTAGATGATGCTCTCGCTGATGAGGCGCGTGCCTTCGCTGTTCACGAAGTAGCGCACCACGCGATCGCCCGAGACCCGCACTTCCGAATCGAAGAACGCCGGTTCCCGCGCCAGCCGCGCCGACGCGGAGCGCACCACCGACAGCCAGTGTTCACGACCGAACGTGAAGTCGACGCGCGGAGCGATCTTCACCACCGCCGCTTCCTTCGACATCGACGCGGGGCGCCCGGGGTCGTCGACCGAGTAGACGTCTTCGCCCTTCTTCTTCAGGAAGTTGAAGAGCGCCTGTTTGTATTTCTCGTCGGTGATCAGCCACAGCGCGGTCTTCAACGCACTCGGCGAGTCGTCGAGGGGCCCCACCTTGCGCGTGAGGTAGCTCGCGCCGCGCGTCGAAAACGAGAAGTCGAGATCGTCGGCGGTCGACGAGTCGTACGCGTAGTCACCCACGCGCACGTCGACCGCCAGCTTGCGATCGCGCGTGTTCTCTTCGCCGAACAGCGCGCCGTAGCGGCCGACCAGCTCGCGGCCCTCGTAGTCCTTCATCTGGTAGCTGACGAAGTACGGAGCCTTGTTCTCCTTGAGCTGCAGCTGCACGCGGCTGCGCTCGAGTTCCTCGACCATCGCGTCGAGCAGGTCCTGCCGCGGGTCGGGCGGAGGCTTGCCACCGAGAGACAACGACACCGCGAGCACGACCGGGGCCAACATGCCGCCGACCTTACCTGCTGCAGCTCAGCGTCGGGCGCACCGAAGCGAGCCGTTCAATCTTCAGCGGCAATCGCTCGGGCAGAAACCAATCGACCTGCGCACGATCGAACGAGCCGGTGCGCACCACGCCGGGCCCTCCGCGAACGAAGGGCTCTTCTTCGAGCTCCAGGCGATCGACCGACCACTGGTCTTCACACAGCTCGTACGAAGACGGCACCCACCCGCGGGGCTCGCGCTGCACCACGCTCCACGCGAGCTCCCATTCGGCTTCCCACGGCAGGCGCGCTTCGAAGACGCTCAGCTCGTCGCGCGCCTGTTTTTCCCAGTGCGTGACGAAGAACTTCTCGTCGTCGCCTTCGCAGACCACGCGCTCGCGCATCACGAACGGAGCGATCGTCAGCTCGCGCGTCGGCAGGTGGCGTTGGGCAGGGTTCATCATCACCGGGTTGCGCGCGATCATCGCGTCGAGCGCGGCCAGCTTTTCCCCCGTCGCGCCGAGCACGAAGCGCTGCCCGGGAAACAGCCGCCACGTCATGCCGTCGCGTCGATCGCGCAGCGTCGGCGCCAGCCCGCTCGCGTCGACCAGCTCGAGCCACGACGGCAGCCGCTCGAACAGCTCGTCGAGCATGACGCTGCGCTCTTCGGCTTCGCTCATGCCGCCTTCGCCACCGGTACGCCCCAGTCGACGATCGACCAGCCGCGCTTGGTCGCCGCGCGCCGCAACCGCAGATCAGGGTTCACCGCCACCGGAGTGCCCACCACCTCGAGCACCGACAGATCGGCGAAGGAGTCCGTGTAGAAGATCGAGTCGCTCAGCGGCACGCCACGCGCTTCTGCGTCGCGGCGCGCGTAGGTGAGCTTGCCCGCTCCGAAGCAGATGCCGCCCGCCACGTTGCCGGTGTGCACGCCCTGGCCGTCGGCCTCGAGCACGTTGCACAGCATGCCGTCGAGCTTGAGCTCGGCGGTCACCAGCTCGGCCATGTAGTTGGTGGACGAGGTGAGCATCACCAGCGAGCGGCCCTCGGCGCGATGCCGTTCGATCGCCTCGAGCGCGCCCGGGCGGTACATGCCGCGAATCTCTTCGACGAAGAACTGCTCGGTGCGCGAACGCAGCTCGCTCACCTTCGTGCCCGTGACGAAGGCCACCGCTTCCTTCACGATCGAATCGGCCGAGGCGAACCCGAAGTGGTAGCGCGCGAGCCAAGCGGCAGCCTTCAGTGCCTTGCGCTTGCTCAGGTGACCGAGCGCGACCTCACGACGCACCCAGAGGGTGCCCGAGTTGACGGACAAGATGGTCTTGTCGAGGTCGAAGTAGGCGATGCCGGCCACGCGGCCAGGAGCTTAACGCTTCGCCCAGCCCCACGCCGTGACGGTCGTCGAGGCGCTGGTCGGAGTCGACGTCCAGAGCGTCTCCTGGGTGCGATCGGTCGCGCGCGTCACGTCTGAGGTGAAGAAATACGTGTAGGTCTGCGCGCCCTGGGTCGCCATGGCGCGCAATCTGCCCTGCCGGATCGATCTGTCTAATTTTCTGCCGTCAGGTGACGCAGATGAGCTTGATGTCGATCTTCTGATCGTCTGCGCGGCGACGGCACTGGTTGCCGAACTGGAACTTGGTGGTCGTGCCGTTCGAGCTCTTCGACACGTTCACGATGCCCATGTTGCTGACGGTGCAGATCTCGTTGGTGCCGTCTTTGCGCGTGATCTGGAACTGCACGAGCTTCTCGTCAGCCACGTTCTTGAGTTCCAGGCTCTGCGACACCGACGCCAGCTGCGCGATGGTGATCAGCGTGTCGCGGAAGCCCGGCTTGCAGATCGAGTCGAGGTTGATGAGCGTGTTGTCGAACTTCTCGGCCATCTGCTTGTGGCGGAAGCCGGCCTGATTCGAGGTCGGGCAGTCGTCGTTGCGCACCTGGTTGCCGTCGACGATCTGCATCGCGGTCTTGTTGGTGATGCCGACCGGCGCGATCGCCGTCCAGATCACTTCCTTCGCGGTGCCGTCGGAGTTCTTCAGGTCCTCGGTGAACATGCGGTGGTACTCGCTCACCGTGGTGAGCTCCATCTCACGCTGCGTGCAGTCGGCGATCGCGCCGTTGTCGCCCACGCTCACCAGCGGCGGCCTCACCTGCTCGCTGCAGTCGTCTTCGTCGGTCAGCACGACCACCAGCAACCGCGCGCCGTCACGCAGGAAGCCGCCGTTGCCGCCGTTGGCGATGGGCGCCTTGATGAGATCACCCAGCAACGCGAGCCGCACCGCTTCGAACGGAGTCTCCTGGCCCGAACCGCTCACACCCTGCTGCACCAGCTTGCTGAACTTGGTGACCAGCTCGGGGTCGGTGCCGACGAGCAACCGCTCTTGCGACATGTCGTCGTAGTTGGTGCCGCCATCGGCGAGCGCGACGGGAATCGGCCGCAGGTGGCCCGACTGCGTGGCGTAGTTGAGGAAGAACGTCTGCGCGCCGACGCGCCCGTTCAAATAGACCGAGGTGGTGATCACGCCGACGTTGAACTCCGCCGGCACGCCACCGCCCTTCTTCAGCTCGTCGATGAACGCGGTGAGCTCCGAAGCGACGGCCACCTGCTCCTCACGCATCGAGTTCGAGTTGTCGATCACGAACAAGATGTCGAGCTTCGGCGGCTCGATCAGCGGGGGCGCCGAAGTGCACGAGCGCACGAGGCCGAGATCGTCGTTGTCGATCGGCGATTTGCACGCCAGACAACCCTGGCAGCTCGCCAGAAAAGCGAGCGTCGCGAACATGAAGAATCGTTTCGATTTCATTTGAGCTTTGCCTCGGAAGAAGCGGCCGCGAGGAACTGCATCATGGCACCGCTCAATCAGAGGGGCGAGGAAGCGGATTTAGGCTTCGTCACTGGTTGCGGCGCAAGTTTTCACTGCTACCCTTCATGAGTCAGCCCGCGGGAGGGCGCTCCCTCCCCAACCCGTTGAAACAAGGTCACACCCCCACATGTCTGATGACAAGAAGAAGGCAGTCGGCGCGCAGGCGTTGCCTGCCACGATGACGCCGCCGAGCGCCATCAACCGCGACGACATTCCGCAGGTGCTCCCCATTCTTCCGCTCCGCAACTCGGTGTTCTTCCCGGGTGGAGTGCTCCCTCTTGCGGTTGGTCGCCAGAAGACCATCGCGCTCATCAAGGACGCAGTTCGCGACGATCAGGTGATCGGCGTCGTCACCCAGCGCAAGGCCGAAGAAGAAGACCCGGGCGCGACCGATCTCTACAACATGGGCACGGTCGCGAAGATCGTGAAGCTCCTCAAGATGGGCGAAGACAACTACTCGCTCGTCGTGCAGGGCCTCGCGCGCTTCCGCGTGATGGAGCTGGTGCAGGAATCGCCGTACCTCAAGGCGCGCATCGAGCCGGTCGACGACAAGACCGCTCCCGACAACGTCGAGATCGAAGCACTCACCATCAACCTGAAGAAGCTGGCGCGTGAAGTGATCGAGATGATGCCGGAGCTGCCCGCCGCGGCCACCGAGCTGGTCGAGTCGATCACCCACCCCGGTCACCTGGCCGATCTCATCGCCGCCAACGTCGACGTGCCCATCGAGGAGAAGCAGGCCGTCCTCGAGACCGTGGATCTGAAGGCGCGCATGAAGCTGGTGCTCGAGCTGCTCAACCGCAAGCGCGAGATCTTGAAGCTCAGCAACAAGATCGACTCCGCCGTGAAGGGCGAGATGTCGAAGACCCAGCGCGAGTACTACCTGCGCCAGCAGCTCAAGGCGATCAAGGAAGAGCTCGGCGAGATGGGCGAGGACGAAGAGGAACTCGACGAGCTCGGCGAGCGCATCAAGAAGGCGCAGCTGCCGCCCGACGTCGAGAAGGTCGCCAACAAGGAACTCAACCGCCTGAAGACGATTCCGGCGGCGTCGAGCGAGTACACCGTCGCGCGCACCTACCTCGATTGGATCGCGGACCTGCCGTGGAACAAGCAGACCGAGGACAACCTCGACATCGAGAACGCGCGCAAGCAGCTCGACAACGATCACTACGGCATCCAGACCGTGAAGAAGCGCGTGCTGGAATACCTGGCCGTCCGCAAGCTGAAGAACGACATGCGCGGCCCGATCCTCTGCCTGTCGGGTCCTCCGGGCGTCGGTAAGACGTCGCTCGGTCAGTCGATCGCCAAGGCCATCGGCCGCAAGTTCGTGCGCCTCGCGCTCGGCGGCGTGCGGGACGAAGCCGAGATCCGCGGTCACCGCCGCACGTACGTGGGCGCCCTGCCCGGTCGCTTCATTCAGCAGATGAAGAAGGCCGGCTCGCGCAACCCGGTCATGCTGCTCGACGAAATCGACAAGCTCGGTGCCGACTTCAGGGGCGACCCGTCGGCCGCGCTGCTCGAGGTGCTCGACCCTGAACAGAACAACACGTTCAGCGATCACTACCTCGACGTGCCGTTCGACCTGAGCAAGGTGATGTTCATCGCGACGGCGAACCGGCTCGACACCATCCCGCCTCCACTGCGTGACCGCATGGAGATCATCGAGATGAGCTCGTACACGTTCATCGAGAAGGAACACATCGCGCGCAACCACCTCATCCCCAAGCAGCTCAAGGAGCACGGCATCACCGCCGATCACTTCGAGCTGATGAGCGATGGTCTCGAGAAGGTGATCACCGCGTACGCCATCGAGCCCGGCGTCCGCACGCTGGAGCGCCGCATCGCCGAGCTCTGCCGCTCGGTCGCGGTGCAGGTCGCGTCGGGCAAGACCGACAAGATCTCGATCAACGCCTCGCGCGTCGAAGAGCTGCTGGGCCCCAAGCGCCACGAGCTCAACGTCGCCGAACGCACCAGCCAGACCGGCGTCAGCGTCGGCCTCACGTACACGGCGCTCGGCTTCGGAGACATCCTCTTCATCGAAGCCACCAAGATGCCGGGCAAGGGCACGCTCACCATCACCGGTCAGCTCGGTGACGTGATGAAGGAGTCGGTCACCACCGCGTTCTCGTGGCTCCGCGCGAACGCCGATCGCATGGGCCTGCAGCCCGCGGCGTTCGAGAAGACCGACCTCCACATCCACTTCCCCGACGGCGCGACGCCGAAGGACGGCCCCTCGGCCGGCCTCGCCATCGCCACCGCACTCACCTCGCTCTTCACCTCGATTCCGGTGCGCAGCGACACCGCGATGACCGGTGAGATCACGCTCCGCGGCATCGCGGGCATGATCGGCGGCGTGCGTGAGAAGGTGCTCGGCGCTCACCGCGCTGGCATCAAGCGCGTGCTGATGCCGGAGAAGAACAAGAAGGACCTCGTCGACGTGCCCGAATCGGTGCGCACGGCCCTCGAGTTCACCTTCGCGACCCACGTCGACGACGCGCTGAAGTTCGCGCTCGAGCGTTCGCCCTTCGTGGCGGCGCCGGCCAACCCGCCGGTCGAAGAGCCGAAGGCCGAAGTTCGCGCCTGATTCCCTCAAGCAGGGAAACGACGACGCCCCGGAGAGAGAACTCTCCGGGGCGTTTTCATTTGCGGGTGCCGTGCCTCAGAACGTCGCGCCGAGGCCCAGTCGCAGTCGCGGCGTCCAGACCAGCACGTCTCCGTAGTCCTGGAAGCCACCGCCCGCTCCGACCTGCAGCGTGAAGTGGCGACCGAACACGAAGTTGTAGCCGACGGCCGCGCCCAGACCCCACGACCACGCACGAGACACCGCGACCAGGCTGCCGTCACGCGCCACGACGTAGCCCGCGCTGATGGTCGGCCCGAGCCACAGACCTGCCGGCGCCGCCTCGATGAAGTGGAAGCGCATGCCGAACTCCGGGCCGATCACCGTGTACGCCGGCTGCCCGAAGTTGAACGGTCCGTTGAACGCGGCCGCCGAGAAACCACCGGTGAGCCCGAAGTAGCTCGTCAGCGCGCGCTCGTATTCGAGCGACACCACGCCGTTGAGCAGATCGCCGGGGTTCACCAGCAGCATGTTGCGACCGCGGTAGTACGGATCGTTGACGACGATCACGCCGTGCGCCGAGGCCGCCGTGGCGAACAGCGCGGCGGCGAGCGCCATGGTGAGTGCGATGCGTTTCATGGGGTGCCTCCTTCTTTCGGGTTCGAGTTCAGGTGTGAATCAGCGCCAACCACCCTCGACGACGATCAGCAGCGAGACGACGTTCGCCTTCTGAGAATCGGAGAGCGTGGTCATCGAGGTGCGAACCAGCGTCGTCAGCTCAGCGCGCCAGGTCGCATCGACGGTCGCCGAGCTCTTCGACAGCGCGACGAGATCGAAGCCGAACAGCCCCTTCGCGCTCAGCACCGCGTCGTCGTACTGACCGCGAAGCGCCATCGCCTTGCCGAACGCCTGGCTCACCACGTCGGCGAGCACCGCCTGGCTGCTGATCACCACGCTGCCCATGAGCCCCATCGAAGAGCTCTCGAGCGTGCCGACGCCGCGCAGCGAGACGCGCCACGCGTCGAAGGCGGAGTTCACCGTCACCACGTCGCGCGCGCTGCCGACCTCACGAACGAGGCGCGCGTTGGCCTGCGCCGCGAGCACCATGTTCAGCTCCGACGCGCCCGCCGCCTGCAGCGCCGTCACCAACGACGCCGAAGCGATCACCGCTTCGCGACGCGCGCACGACAGCGACCACGCCGACATCACCGCGGTCTGCGCCTTCACGCTCTCGTCGGCGATCACGCGCCGCGAGGTCGCCGAGGCGCTCGCCTCAGCCGACGCCAGCAGCTCGACGTCGACACCCGCGCGCGACAGATCGTCTGCCGTCAGCTGCGTGAGAAAGTCGGCATCGACGTCGGCCTCGCTCTTCTCAGCAGTGTCGAGCGCGTCGTCGTACTGCCACAACACGTCGAGGTGCGAGGCGAAGCGCGCCTTGGGGTCGATGCCCGCGCGCACCCAGCCTTCGGTCTGCGCGAGCTGCGCCGACCACACCGCGGCCGCGAGCGCCTTGATCTGCACGTCGAGCTCCGACGTGGGCAGACCCTTCAACGTCACCAGCATGCGCTCGTCGATGCGCGAGCGGAGCATCGCCACGTCGACGTCACCCGCGTGCCCCTGCGCGATGAGCTCGATCAGCACGCGCGCTTCGAGCGAACTCTCCGAAGTGAGTGGCTGCACCTTGCCGCGCTGGTTCTCGTGCGGACTTCGAGCGACCAGCGCCCGGCCGATCACCTGGCCCTGCGCGCCGAGCGCTTCGATCATCAGCTGACCCGACTGACCGCCCGGCAGCTCGACCTCGTAACGACCGTTGGCCTTCAGCGTGCCTTCAGCCACGAAGCGCTGCGAGCCGTCTTCCTCGAGCGTCACCAGCCGCACCCGCGTCGCCGCCGCGAGCGTGCCCTTGCCTGCCAGGCCCACCGGAGCCGCGTCACCATCGTTGGCGGCGCCGCTCACTCCGCTCTCTTCCGTGAGACGGCCTTCGAGCGCTGCCGTGTTCTTGCCCGTCATCGAGCCCGCGTCGCAGCCGAACACCGACAACGAGAGCGCGAGGACACTGCCCAACACGATTTGCCGACGCATACGTACTCCTTGGTTTGAGGAAACGACGCGGGTCTGAAGAGCAGCGTGCGTGCCGCGACCACGGTTCGCCGGGTTGCCACGCGTCACTGGCCACTCGCGCCTCGCCGGGCACCAACGCGCCACACGACGGGTCACGCAACTTCGCGAAACGCCGTTTGGCACTGCGCGTGGAAGGGAGGACCCCGTCGTTCCACTCCAACCAGGAGGCACCATGTCTCACTTCATTCGCAACTTCGGCTTCGCGCTCTCGCTCGGAATGTTCGGCTGCGCTCACGCTCCGCAGGCGAAGGATCTCTCGGTGCGCATCGATCAGACGCTGATCAAGGTGTGCTCGATGGCGAGCAACCGCGATCCCCTCTTCGACTTCAATTCCACGCAGCTGACCCCGGGCGCGCAGCAGTCGCTCGACACGCTGGCGTACTGTCTCACCAACGGCCCGATGGCCGAGCGCACGCTGCAGCTCACCGGGCGCACCGACCCCATCGGCTCCGAAGAGTCGAACCGCGATCTGGGCTTCGAGCGGGCCGACTCGGTGGCGCGCTACCTCGAGTTGAAGGGCGTGAAGCGCTCGCACCTCGTCGTGATGTCGAAGGGTGAAGACGGAGCGTCTCCCGACCCCAAGCGCTGGCGTAGCGAGCGCATCGTCGACCTCAAGGTCATCGACTGACGCACTCCCACTGAACGGAACAGGAAAGGACCGACCATGAACTCCCTTCGCTCGCTGTCGCTGTTGATCGCGCTGTCGTCGCTGACCGCGCTCGCGCAGACCTCGCTGGTCGAGGTGCAGGCCGAGCCGCGTTCTTCCGAGACGTGGCAGTCGTCGGTGCTCACCGGCCGCACGGTGGGAGCCGGTCGCTTCGTGGTGCACCCGGAGATCGGTTACCCGGGCGCGTCGGTCGGTCTGATCTGGGGTCAGGGCGATCGCTTCGACCTCGGGGTGCGCTTCAGCGGCGGCTACGGCACGCGGCTGGGCTTCGGTTTCGCTCCGGGCTTCGGCGCGCAGGCCGTGATGCGCTGGAACTTCGTCAACGTGCACCACTTCTCGTTCGGCGCGCGCTTCGAGCCGGGTGGCTTCGTGGGCGTGTGGCCGGGCGGCGGCGTGCTGCTGGTCGCTCCGGTCGGCCTCGACTTCGGTATCCACCCGCACCCGATCGTCAACGTGGCGATCGGCGTCGACGCCGGTCTCGGAGCGCAGTTCGACTACCTGGGCCGAGGCTCCTTCGTGCTCCCGTTCGCCGCTGGTCCGGGCGTCGAGCTGAACATCACCGATCACCTCGCGCTCACCCTCGACACGCGCATGACCGCCGGCTGGTCGACGCCGTGGCCCGATGGCCGTGGCTACGGTTTGCGTGCGACGTTGGGTCTGGCGTTCAAGAACTGAGGTAAGGCGAGCTCGTGGCCGCCGCCCTTCAGAGCCGGGGAGTGCGAGTGTGGACGATCGCACTCCCCACCCTGATCTTCCTGTTCACGCTCGGGTTGACCCTGGGCGCGGGGAGCATCATGGACAGCTCGCTGGAAGACGCGCGTCGCGCGCGGCTCGATCACTGGGCCACCAGCAGCGCCGATCGTCTGCACGATCGTCTGCAGAACGCCGCGGCCGTCGCGCGTGGTACCGCTGCGCTCTTCAGCGTCGACACCCGCGTCTCTCCGAACGGCTTTCACGACTACGTGCAGGCGCAGGATCTCAAGCGCTGGTTCTCCGAAGGCCACGTGAGCTGGGTGCCGGCCGTCGACGAGAACAACGCCGCGGCGCTGCTCGCGCTGGGTCGACGGGAGCTCCCCGAGTACCAGTTCGGGAGCACGACGCCGAAGTTCCCGGTGGTGTTCACCGCGCCGCACGACGAACGAGGTCTCGCCGCGCTCGGGCGCGAGCTGTCTGACTACCCCGATCGACTGGCGGCGGTCGAGGCGGCGCGCGATGGCGGTGACGTGGTGCTCACGCGCATCGTCAACGCCGGCGCTCCGGGCCGAATCGGCGTGATGCTCATCGCGCCCATCTACGCCGAGTTCCCCTCGACGATCGAAGAGCGACGCAGGCAGTTTCGCGGCGTGATCGCCGTGAGCACCGGCGCACAGGAACTGATGGACGCGACGTTCGCTCCCGCCGCGAGCACCTTCGACGCGGTGGTGCAGGACGACGACGGGTTGATCTGGGCCTCACGCCCGGGCCCGCTCTCACCGCAGACCGAAGGCGCGACGCGCACGTTTTCGCTCGGGCATCGCACGCTCAACATTCGCCTTCAGTCTCGCGACAGCAGCCTCACCGACGCCTCTGAGCGCTCGACGTTGCTCACCTTCCTCGGTGTCGGCGCCCTGCTCTCCTTCGCGCTCGCCGGGCTGACGTTGCAGCAGCTGCGCGCGCGGGGTCAGGCTGAGAGCGCCGAGCTCGCCAGCCGGGCCGCGCTCGAGGAAGCCGAACGCCGCCGCGCCGAGCTCGATCACATCGTCACGCAGTCGACCGAAGGCATCATCATGGCCGACGCCGAAGGCACCATTCGTGTCTTCAACGACGCGGCGACCGCGCTGCATGGCGCGACCGGAGCAGGTCTCCTCGTGCCCGACTGGCACCGCACCTGGAGCTACTTCGATCTCGACGGCGTCGCGCGCCCCGTCGAGCAGGCGCCGCTGATGCGCGCGGTGCGCGGTGAAGTGGTGCGCGAAGCACGCTGGGTCACGCGGCGAAGTGACGGCACCGAGGTGCGCATGACCGGCACCGCCTCTCCGCTGCGCCGCGCCGATGGCTCGTTCGCCGGCGCCGTGCTCGTGGAGCGCGACGAGACGCAGCGCCTGCTGGCCGAGGTCGATCGCGAGCGGCTGATCTCCGCGCTGGAAGCGAGCAACGCCGAGCTCGACCAGTTCGCCAGCGTGGCGAGTCACGACTTGAAGGCGCCGCTGCGAGGCATCGCGCAGCTCGCCTCGTGGCTCGAAGAAGATCTCGGCGACAAGCTGTCAGAAGAGAACCGCAAGCACCTCGGCCTGCTGCAGGGCCGCGTGCGACGACTGGTGGCGCTGATCGACGGCATCCTCGGCTACGCGCGCGCCGGTCATTCCACGCAGACGCTGCACAACTTCGAGCCGCGCGCCGCCGCGTCCGAAGCGGTCGGTCTGTTGTCTCCGCCCGAGGGCACGAAGATCACGCTCCCCGACCCGGGCCTCACCATCAACGGCGATCGCACGCTGCTGGTGCGCGTGTTGATGAACCTCGTCAGCAACGCGCTCAAGCACGGCAGCGTCCCGGGTCAGCCCGCGGAGATCGACGTCACCTGCGCGCTGCAGGGCGAATTCGTTCGCTTCGCAGTGCGCGATCGCGGCCCGGGAATCGCGCCCGAGTACCACGAGCGCATCTGGGGCATGTTCCAGACGCTTCAGCCGCGTGACGAAAAAGAGAGCACCGGCATCGGCCTCGCCGTGGTCCGCAAAGTCGTGCGTGCGCAGGCCGGCAGAACGTGGCTCGAATCGACTCCGGGCCAGGGCTCGACCTTCTTCTTCACCTGGCCTCGCCGCGCTCAACGCCAGCCGACCTAGTGTGGCGTTTTTGCTAGCCTGTGGCGCAACGGCAAAATTTGCGTTCAAAACCGTCCGATTTCATTGAACTCGTGCTTGGCGCGATCCGTGGACACCTGTTTCGCACAACTGAGCAAGGGAGCCACGGATGACCATGCACCTGGCGGTAGTCGAGGACGACACGATTCAAGCAGAGATGCTCGCGGCGACGCTGCGCGGCGAGGGGTACGAAGTCACGACGTGGCCTGACGGTCAGGCGGCGCTCGAGGCGATCGAAGGCGGCGCGAACGTCGACGTGGTGTTGACCGACGTGACGATGCCTCGACTCGACGGGCTCAAGCTCTGCGAAGCGCTGCGTTTGAGCAAGCCGGGGCTGCCGGTGATCGTGATCACCGCCGAGTCGAAGGTCGAGACCGCGGTCGGCGCGCTGCGCGTCGGCGCGTGGGACTTCTTGAGCAAGCCGGTCGAGCCGGCGCTGCTGTTGCCGTGCGTGAAGCGCGCGGTGGAGAAGCAGCGGCTGGTGAAGGAGCTCGAGCGCGCCACGAAGGAATCGGTGTCGCAGAGCGACTCGGGCCTGTTCGGTCAGAGCCAGGCCATGCAGTCGGTGCGCGCGTTGATCGCGCGAGTCGCCGGCTCGGGCGCGAGCGTGTTGATTCACGGTGAGACGGGTACCGGCAAGGAGCTGGTGGCCCGCGCACTCCACGCGCAGTCGCAGCGCTCGAGCGCTCCGTTCGTGGCGATCAACTGCGCTGCCCTGCCCGCCTCGCTCGTCGAGAGCGAGCTCTTCGGCTACGCACGAGGTGCCTTCACCGACGCTCGCAGCGCGCGCCAGGGTCTGTTCGTCGAAGCGAACGGCGGCACGCTGTTCCTCGACGAGGTGGCCGAGCTCAGCCTCGACAATCAAGCGAAGCTGCTGCGCGCGCTGCAGGAACGCACCGTGCGCCCGCTGGGCAGCAACGCCGAGGTGCCGTTCGACGCGCGCATTCTCGCCGCGACGCACCGCAACCTCGAAGCCGAGGTCGAAGCGGGCCGCTTCCGCCAGGACCTCTTCTTCCGCCTCAACGTGATTCACATCAACCTGCCGCCGCTGCGCGATCGCAGCGTCGACATCCTCCACCTGGCGACGCACATGCTGCGCACCATCTGCGAGCGCGACGGCCGCAAGGCGATGGCAATCCCCCACGACGTGGCGCAGAAGCTCCTCGCGTACCCGTGGCCGGGCAACGTGCGTGAGCTCGAGAACTGCGTCGAGCGACTCGCGGCCCTCGGTGGAGAGATCATCTCGCTGGGTGATCTGCCCGACGCGATCCGCCAGCACGAGCGTGAGCGGTTCTCGGTGCGCCTCGAAGCGGCCGAGGAAATCGTCACCCTGGACGAGATGGAGAAACGCTACGTGCTCCGCGTGCTCACCCTCGTGAAGGAGAACCGCGCGCGCGCTGCCCAGATGCTGGGCATCGATCGCCGCACGCTCTACCGCCGGCTCGAGGGCTGGGGTCTGCCCACCGAGCGCAGCGATCGCGCGCACATCGCCGCGGTGCCGCCGGTGGCGCCGTCTGAGGCCAAGGCGGGATGATCCTTCACCCACTCCACGTGCTGGTGGTCGACGACGACGAAGTCGATCGCATGGCCGCTCGGCGGGCGCTCAAGGGTCATCACCTGATCGACGCGTCCAACGTGAAGGACGCGGTGGCGTTGCTCGACAAGCACCGCATCGACGTGGCGATCGTCGACTACTTCCTGCCGCCCGACACCGGAGCCGACGCCATCACCCGGTTGCGCGCACGCGTGCCGGGGCTGCCGATCATCGTGCTGTCGGGTCAGGGCAACGAAGAGGTCGTCGCCGAGGTGCTGCGCGCCGGAGCCGACGACTACCTCGCCAAGAGCGCCGTCAGCGAGCCGAGGCGCTTGTCGATGCTCACCGAGCGCACCGTCGCCGCGGCCGAGTTGCGCAAACAGAACGAGCGCAACGTCGCTCGACTGGCCGTGGCGCTCGACGCCGCGGGCGCCGGTGCGTGGCAGGTCGACACCGAAAGGAACGTGAGCGGCGGGCCGCGGTTTCGCGAGCTGTTCGCGCTCCCCGATGAGCTGGAGTCGCTGCCGTGGGGCGTGTGGCGTGGCCAGTTCGTGCCCGCCGACGCGGAACGCTTCGACAAGGCGCTGGCCGAAGATCAGGTTCGCTTTCAGGGGAAGCTGGTGACGGGACGGTGGGTCGAGCTGCGTGGTCGCCGTGAGCGCGATGGTGCTTTGTTCGGCGCGGTGCTCGACGTGACCGACAACCGCGAGGCCGAAGCCCGCAACCTGGCGCTCAAAGATCGCCTGATGGGCATCGCCAGCCACGATCTGAAGAACCCGCTCTCGGCGGTGCGCATGGGCGCGCGGCTGTTGGCACAGAGCGAACGGCTGACCGATCAGGAGCGCAAGATCGTCGGCGCGATCTCCACCAGCACCGAGCGCATGACCCGGCTGGTGTCACAGCTGCTCGATCTCACCCGAGTGCGCGCGGGCACCGCCCTGCCCCTCGAGCTGCAGGACATCGACCTCGAGTCGCTGGTGAAGACGCTGGTCGAGGAAGCGAGTCTCAGCACCGGTCGTTCCTTCGCGACGAGCCTCGACAAGGTCATGGTGCGCGCCGACCCCGATCGACTCGGCCAGGTGGTGAGCAACCTGCTCGGCAACGCGGTGACGCACGGTGATTCGCTGCACTCGATTCAAGTGCGGGTGCGCGAGATCAGCGGCGGCGCGCGCATCGAGGTCGAGAACCACGGCCAGCCCATCGCTCCCGAGGTGCGCGAGACGCTCTTCGAGCCCTTCGTGCAGGCCCGCACCGCGACGCGTGATGGGCTGGGGCTGGGCCTGTTCATCAGCCGCGAGGTGATGCGCGCGCACGGCGGCACCCTCGACGTGAAGTCGACCGAAGACGGGAAGATCTGCTTCATCGCCGAGCTCCGCAACGCTCAGAAGAGCGACGCAGCCCAGTAGCGATCGATGGTCTTCAGCAGCTCCACGAAGGGCGCGAAGTCGAGCGGCTTCACGAAGTAGCCGGCGACGTGCAGTCGCGCGGCTTCAGCTCGATCGGTTTCCTGCGTCGAGGTGGTGAGCACCAGCACGCGGGTCGACCCGAGCACGGAATCGGTGCGCAGCGCGCGCAAGAACTCCAGGCCGTTCATGCGCGGCATGTTGAGGTCGAGCACCACCAGCAGCCGCTCCAGCGGAAACTTGCCGCTGCGCAGCGCTTCGAGCGCCGACACTCCGTCGAAGGCCTCATTCAAGACGTACTCGATCCCCGCGCGCTCCAGCCCGCGCTTGAGCGTCATCACGTCGATCGAGTCGTCATCTACGACCAGCAGGTTCAACATCGCGGCACCCGTAAGGATGCAATCGTGCGGCCCGCCGTCAAACTTCCGAATCGCCATGGCCGGACCGCGCGGCATTGCACCAGCACGCCACGGTCCGGCCACCCTGCCTCTCCGAGAACAGATCAGTACGTGTAGATCTTCTCGCGTCGCGCCAGCCAGGAACGGAGCAGAACGGCTCCTGCGCCCAGCGCCGCGGCAAGGAGCACCACGCCCACGTGAACGGCGGTGTCGCGCGCGGGTTGACGCGCTTGCAGCCCCAGCTTCTGCAGCGTCTTCGACTTCATGAGCAGCTCCTTTGGTTTGGGTGTGCGAACTCGCTGTGCAGTGGCCATGCCTCGCGCTTCGGCGCACGGCTGCCACATCGCGCACCACGCATCGACGTGCTCGCCACGTCGTCATCGCGCAGAGCCGCGAAATCTCGAAGTGGCACCTGCGCTGCACATGAAGCCCGCCACACAGGAGGCAGATCATGCACGTCACACCGACGACTGAACTGGTGGAGCTGAAGAAGCGCACGCGCCTGCTGATGCAGATCTTCAAGGTGCGGCCGCAGCTCCGCGTGGGGTTGATCGAAGCCGAGCAGCACGAGCGCGAAGAAGCGCTGCAGGCCGCCAACATCGATCAGTGGGCGAACGAAGGAGGCGCGCTCCAATGATGATCCTCGCCTCGATCGTTCTCGGCATCACCGCTGGCGCGCTCGGCTACTTGATCGCGCCCGCGTCGGTGTGCCCGCGGCCCGGTGCTCCGCTCATGGCGGGCATCATCGGCTCGCTGCCCGGCGCGGTGATGGGCCTCAGCCTCGCCGACGACTGGACCGCCGACATCAGCTCGCCGTCTCTCGCGCTGTCGGTCTTTGCCGCAACCCTGGCGGTGCTGGCCGCCGCCTTTCTCCCCGAACGTCAAAGGAGCACGCCATGAAGACCCTCTTGATCACCCTCGCCCTCACCGCCTCGACCGCTGCCTTCGCGCAGTCGACCGGAGAGAAGCTGAAGCACACCGCCAACGACGCGCGCCGCACGGTGAAGAAGGGAGCGCACCGCGTCGAGGAGGCGCTGTGCACCGACAGCAAGCTCGCGTGCGCAGGCAAGAAGGCCGCCAACCGCGTCGAGGAAGCGAAGGACTCGGTGAAGGACAAGGCCACCGAAGTGAAGGACGCCATCGACCCTGACTCGAAGTGAGTTCTCGAGCGCACAGGAAAGGAGCCCACATGAAGACCCCCGACCTTGGATTGACCGAGCGAGAGCGCGTGAGCTCCGCAGCCGAGCTGAACGTCGTGCTGTCGAACCTGTTCGTGTTGCACACCAAGACCAAGAAGCTCGAATGGGACATCGTCGGGCCGCAGTTCGGCCCGCTCGGCGAGATGCTGGGTGACCAGGCGCGTGATCTCACCAACGCGCTCGACGCAGTGGCCGAACGCGTGCGCGTGCTGGGCGCCTACCCGCTCGGCACCGCGCGCGGTTTCCTCGAGCTGGCGACGTTGCGCGAACACCCGGGCCGCGTGCTCGGAGCGACCGCGAGCCTCATGACGCTGGTCGAAGATCACGAGGTGCTGGTGCGGGGCGTGCGCGACGCCATCACCCGGCTGAGCGGCACCGACTTCGGCACGCGTGATTTCCTGATCGGCCTGCTGCGCACGCTCGAGACCAGCGCGTATCAGCTGCGTTCGTGGGTCGAGGGCGAGTCGCTGCATCCCGACGGCGCGGTTCGCGTTCCTGCAGCAGCAATGCCTTCGCTGGCATGACGACTCTTCCTCGGCTACGCGGCGGCTGCGCATTCCTGGCGAATGAATCGCCTCTGCGCACCGAGGGGAAAAGAACATGAAGAAGATCCTGATGGCCGTGGCGCTCGTGGGTGCGGTGTTCTCGTCGTGCGGCACCATGACCAGCACCAGCACCAGCAGCGCGTCGTGCTGCCTGGGCGCGAAGCCGAACTCGAAGTACTACTCGTGCCCGTCGTCCGACGCGGCCACCATGTGCTTCAACAACGGCTCGGCCGGCTCCTGTACGGCCGACACGAGCAAGGACTCGACCTGTAACTAAGCTGATCGGAAATATTCGAGTGTGGTGGCCAGGCCGTCGCTGAGCGACACGCGTGGTGCCCACTCGAGCAGTGACTGCGCCCGGCTGATGTCCGGGCGTCGTCTTTTCGGGTCGCCAATGGGCAGCTCGGCGTGTCTGATCTGCCCGCCTCCGCCCGCCGCGCGCCGCACCGCTTCGGCGAGCTCGAGCACCGTGACCTCGCTCGGGTTGCCCAGGTTCACCGGGTCTCTCACGTCTGAGCGTGCCAGCCGTACCAACCCGTCGATGAGATCAGTGACGAAGCAGAAGCTGCGCGTCTGCGAACCGTCGCCCTGCACCGTGAAGTCGTCGCCGCGTAGCGCCTGCGCGATGAACTGCGGCACCACGCGCCCATCGTCGAGCCGCATGCGCGGGCCGTAGGTGTTGAAGATGCGGGCGATGCGCGTCGAGACCTTCTTCTTGCGGCCGTACGCACTGACCAACGCTTCCGCGTAGCGTTTGGCTTCGTCGTAGACCGAGCGCGGCGAGGTCGGGTCGACGTTGCCGGTGTACGACTCGCGCTGCGGGTGCTCGTTGGGGTCTCCGTAGATCTCCGAAGTCGACGCCTGCACGAAGACCGCTTCCCGCGCGTGCGCCAGTTCGAGACCGTGCTCGGTGCCGATCGACCCGGCGCGCAGCGTCTCGAGCCAGCGCTGCTCGTAGTCCTTCGGAGAAGCCGGCGACGCGAGGTTGAACACCACGTGCACCGGCCCCGTGAAGGGAATGCCGCGCGTGATGTCGGCCTTGATGAACGCAAAGCGCGGGTCGCTGCGCGCAGCTTCGAGGTTCCGCTCGCGCCCCGTCGAGAGATCGTCGATCGCGGTGACGCGCGAAGCTCCATCAGCGAGCACGCGATCGCAGAGGTGCGAGCCGAGAAAGCCGGCGCCTCCGAGCACGACGACGTGCTGGTCCCTCATACCTTGCCTTCAGCTGCGAGCGCGGCGAGCGCCACCACGTGCTTGCAGTTGCCCTTCTTCGCGTACGCCATCGCGAAGCACGTGCAGTTCCCCTCGCGCGTCTTCGAATCGAAGCTCACGCGATAGGTGTCGGAGCCCTCGTACACGCCGCTGAACTTCGTGCCCTCGCGCTTCAACTTCGACCAGTCCTTCATCGAGCCCGCGACGTCTTTCGCCTTGGCGAACGCCGCCGAGTCACTCGCCACCTTCGCGAGATCGGCCTGCGAGAGCGCAGCGCGCGACTTGCCGCGTTGCTCCCCGACCGTCACCTTCGGGCAGACCTCGGTGAGCCCCTTCGGGGGGCGCGACACCTCGTTGTTGGTGAGATCGAGCGAGGCGAGATGACCGAACGCCTTCGCGTGCTCGAGGATCATCGAAGCGCCGCCGTTGCTCAGCTTTCCGCCTGCAAGGCTGAGCGAGGTCAGCCGTTCGAGCAGCCGCGACGCGCGCAGCACCTCGGCGACTTGATCGGTGTTCGCCACCCGGAGCAACGAAAGCTGCGTGAGCTTCGGCACGCGGTCACCGTCGAGCAGCTTCTTCATGATCTCGAGGTCGACCTGCGCGTTGCTGGCGTCGATCTCCAGCGACTGGAGCGCGGGGAAGCGGCCTTCGATCAGCGAGCCGAGCGCGAGCGGGTCGGTCATCACCACCGTCAGCTGTTTCAGGCCGCGCATCTCGCGCGTGCCAAACGACATCTTGGTGCCCGCCAAGCGACTCGAGCGACGGCATGGCGGCCAGCATCTCGTCGAGCGGGCCCAGCTCGGAGAACGCGAGCGCGGCCGAATCACGCGGCGCTTCGACCACCGAGAGCGAACGCAGCGACGCCGGAGCAAGCCGCGCCAGATCGCCGATCGCGTCGCGGTAGCTGACGTTCTTCTTGGTGTCTCCGCGAACGCCGAGCTCCAGCCGCCGCAAGAAGCGGCCCGCGGGATGCGACAGCAGCTCGCACATCAGATCGCGAATGGTCCACGGTTGCTCGGCCGAGAAGCGGCACAGCCGCGCGCTGGCGATGAAGCCGTTTTCCCAACGCAGCTCGCTGGTCGCCAGCGGCGGGCGCTTGTGGCGCGTCTTGATCGACGCCTCGCTGCAACGCGGCGGAGCGAGCTTCGCCCCGTGCTTCTCGAGCAGCTTCGCTTCGGCGGCCAGCAGCTTCTTGTCGGTGCGCGCGCTGCCCAGCTGCGACTGCAGGACGATCAGCTCGCCGCGCGGGTGCTTCTTGCCCAGCAGCCAATCGCTGTACACGAGGTAGCCGGTGACGTCGGTGGGGTTGGCGCCGATCGCCTCGAGCAATTCGGGCGTCGCGGGCTCACTCCATTCTTTCAGCTCGACGTAGCCCGCCTCGAGCTGCTCGGTGATGCGCGTCTTGAGCTCGGCGGCCGCGTCCTTCTTGGTGTCCCAGGTCTTCTTGTTCGAGGGCTTGCCGTCGGTACCGATGAAACCCGCGCGCGAGTGCACGGTCTTCTCGTCAGCCTCGAGGTGTATTTCCCAGAACCGGTGATCTTCTTCGCGCTCGAAGCGGGGCATGGCCCGCGAAGATTACAGATTGAGCGTCTGCTGACCCGGAAGCTCTTCCTTGTGCTTCTCGAGGATCAGGTCGATGCCCTGGCGGATGTATTCGGCCACCGGCACCTTGGTCTTCTGGTTGAGCAGCTTCAGCTGCTCGTTCTGCTCGGGCGTGATGTAGATCGTGGTGCTGATCTTCTTGCGCGCCATGGACGTATGTGACGCTATGTCGACTCCGAACGAGGGCAAGGAAATGACCTTTCGACTCACGATTCTCACCGCTGCGCTGACCCTGGTGACGGGTTGCGCCACCACGTCTGATGCCGAGAAGAAAGACGGCGCGGCGAACGGCGAACAGGTGGCCGAGAACATCCGCCAGAAGCAGAGCGGCGACGAGAAGGTCACCGAGTTCGACCTCAACAAAGACAAGAAGACCGACGTGTGGACCTACACGGTCCTCGCCAAGAACGCCGAGGGGAAGGAATACGAGCGCATCTCGCGCAAGGACCTCGACATCAACTGGGACGGCAAGGTCGACATCGCGCGCCAGTACGACGAGAAGGAACTGATCTCGCGCGAAGCCATCGATCTCGACTTCGACGGCAAGGTCGACGAGGTGATCTTCTACGAGAAGGGCATCGTGGTCCGGAAGGAACGCGACCTCGGCTCGACCGGGCGTCCGTCACTCTGGGTCTTCTACGAGAAGGGCCAGATCGTGCGGAAGGAGAAGGACACCAACGCCGACGGCAAGGTCGACTACTGGGAGTATTGGGAAAACAACCAGGTCGACCGCATCGGTGAAGATCTCGACGGCGACGGCAACGTCGACAAGTGGACCAAGAACCCCGACGCAGAAGGCTGAGACTCGCAACGAGCGGGCGTTCCGCCGCGGCGGCACGGCGCCCCTCTCCCCGGCCCTCTCCGCGAGCGGAGAGGGTGATGGTGCTGGCTTCCGCACTCGGCTGACGGGTGCGCTTGCTTCGACAACCGCTTTCAGTTCGTCGTGACGATGGCGTTCATCGCGGTCTCGCGACGGAAGTCGTCCATGTAGCGAGTCGCGGCGTCCTTCGTCGGGAAGCGGCCCATGCGCACGCGGTACCACGTGCCTTTGCCCGGGATGTTCGCCTCGACGATGAACGGCGCGTAGCCCTTGTCGCGCAGACCCGCCGCGAAACGATCGGCCTCACCGCGGTCCTGGTACGCCGAGAGCTGCATCGTCCACTGCCCGTCGTTGCCGCCGAGCGATGACGGCGCGGCTTCCGGCGCCTTCTGCACCTTGCCGAACGCTTCCTTCAAGTTCGCTCCGCCGGCGTCGACGGTGCGGGTGACGGTCGCCTCGGGGCGCGGCGCTTCGGCGAGCTTCGGCTCGTCGACCACCGGCTCGGGAGCCACCACCGCTTCAGGCGCGGTGGGCTTCACGGGCTCGGGCGGCTTCACGGCCTCGACCGGTTTCACCACCGGAGCCTCGACCGGCTTCACCACCGGCGCTTCGGCGACCAGCGTGGGCTGCTTGCGCGTGAGCTCGTCCTGGAAGGTGAGCGCGGCGTCGGCCTTCACGTCTTCGAGCGCGTCGGTCTTCTGATCGAGCTGACTCAGCAGGTCGGTCGGCTGCTTCTGCTGCGTGGCGACGGCTTCGGCCGAGAGCTTCTTGCCGACGACGACTCCGAGCATGAACACGCCGCCGAGGACGACCAGCGAAGCGACGGTGATGGTGACGATCTGACGGCTATCGAGGGACAGCTCGATCTTTTCCTTGAGACGGTGCGAATCGCGCATTGCACCGTGACGGTAGCGGACTGTTGCAGGTCGTCAATTTGCCCACCTGCCCGCCTCGGCTGCGGCTCTAGTTTCTCGGCGCGCCGTTCAAGATCCAGTCGCGGATCAAGTTCTGCTGGGTCGAGGTCAGCGGCCCACCGCTGCGCGGCATGTCTCCCGACAACGTGCGCGTGTAGATCGCCGACGCGTTCAGGTTGCCCGGCGTGATGCGGCCGTTGACGCCCACGGTGTTGTCGTAGCTCCACGTGTGGCACGCGTCGCAACGCGAATCGAAGATCGGCTGAATCTGCGCTGAGTAGCTCACCATCTGCGGCCCGGCGTCGGTCATGCCCGCGTCCATCGTGGTGCCCGAGTCAGGCGGGTGGAACACACCCGCGTCGTAGCGAATCGAGCCGTCGGGGCTGTCGGGGAAGCTGGCGTCGTAGTCGCCGTTCTCGAACTGCGAACACGCGCCCGAGCGGCAGACCTCGTTCGCCGCGCACGCGACGCAGGCGTTGCCGCCGCTGCCGCACTCGAAGAGCGCCGTGCCCGACAGACAATCACCGCTCGCGGAGCAACAACCATCGGCGCACGTGCTCGGCGTGCACGACTTCGCGGTCTGCATCGGCCCGCACGCGATGAACGACGACGAGATCAACCCCAGGAGAAAGCCGACGACCAGGAATCGCTGCTGCATCGCCGCGCAGCTTAGCCCGTGATCGCACGCAAGGGATGCGCGTGATCCATCGCGAAACGCAACTCGAGCACTCCGACCACCACCATGACGATCTGAATCGGAGCGACGTAGCCGACGAGCGCGAACTGTCCGCCCATCCACCCCATGAGGGCGGCGGCCGCTGCGAATTGCGCGGCGAAGGCCCACGCGCGGTGGGTGGCCGCAGCGATTGCGGCGATCAGCGGCAACAGCCCGTTGGTCACGAGGAGCAGCACGCCGGGCACGCGATAGTCAGCGAAAGGCGTGCGCGAGAGCAGCTCCTGCGAGAGCCCGATCGGCGAACCGTGCGGGTCGAGGAACATGGCGAGCGCTCCGAAGAGCGCTCCGAGGGCGGTGAAGAGATTGAGACCGATGAGGGCGCGTCGCATGCCGCGACAGCGATGCAAAGATCAGCGCAGGCTCAGATCCATCGGGCCGTCGAGCTCGAGCTCTGCGCCGTCGCGCTTCAGCGTCGCTTCCGCGCCGTCGGGAAGAATCAGTCGCGTGGTGCGCCCGAGCGCGTAGGTGTGCCCGTCGAGCAACGCGGCGGTCGCGAGATCGTCGGTCTCCGCGAAGATCACTTCGTCTTCCACTTCGAGCGTCGCCCCACCCTCTCCCAGCGGCCCAGCGTGCACGCGCGACACCTTCGGTCGCTCGCTCGGAGGCGGGAGCACGCGTGGCCCGTCTTCCCGCGGCGCCGAGCCGAGGTTCTCGATGCCGTTGGGCGTGAAGAACGCGCGGAAGTAGTCGGCCTCGGTGGGGCCCGGCGTCGCCAGCGCGCTCTTCGGCGTGAAGCGGTTGTCGGAATACCGCGGCAGCATGGTCATCGGCATCGCGGTCGACTCGACGAGCTTGCCGTTCTTGATCACGAAGCGCGGAATCGTGGTGGCCTGAATCTTCGACTCGGTGAGCTCGCCGATCACGACCGTCTCGTCTTCGAGCACGCGGAGCGCTCCGCCGAAACACTCGATGAGCGCGTAGCCCTCGGCGTCGATGCGATCTTTCGCCATCAGCCGCGCACCGACCGACAACGCCACGTCGGTCTTGCCCTCGAGCGTCACCGGCTCAGCGGCCGAGTGCAGGCCACACACGGGCTTCGCCGGCTCCTTCGTGCACGCGCTCAGCAGCAGAACCAGCGCGAGGCTCAGACGATCCATCCACCACCGAGCACGCGATCACCGTCGTACACGACCGCGGCCTGGCCCGGCGTCACCGCGCGCGCCGGAGCATCGAGGTGCACCTTGAAGTGCCCGTTCAGCTCGAGCTTCACCTTGCCCGGAGAACCCTGGTGCCGATGGCGAATGCGCACCATCACCGAGCGATCGAGCGGCGCGCCGTCGACCCAGTGCGGGCGCAGCAGATGGAAGGACTGACGCTCGGCCTCGCTCGCCGGGCCGACCACCACGCGGTTGGTCTCCGCGTCGAGCTTCTGCACGTAGAGCTTCGCCGTGTCGGGCGTGTTGGCATCGAGCGAGAGCCCGCGGCGCTGGCCGATGGTGAACTTGTGGATGCCGTCGTGCTCGCCGAGCACTTCACCGCTCGCGCTGACGATCTCACCCTTCGGCTGCGCGCCCGCGACCTTCTCGACGAAGCGCGCGTAGTTGCCATCGGGCACGAAGCAGATCTCCATCGAGTCAGGCTTGTGCGTGGTGACGAGGCCGTGGCGCTCGGCGATCGCGCGCACCTCGGTCTTCGGCAGATGGCCGACCGGGAAGATGAGATCGCGCAGCTCGTCCTGCCCGAGCGTGAAGAGGAAATACGACTGATCCTTCGCGGGGTCGGCGCCGCGCTCGAGCACGTACTTGCCGTCACGCTCGAAGACCTGCGCGTAGTGACCGGTCGCGAGCTTCGCGCCCAACTGCCGCGCGCGCTTGAGCAAGAAACCGAACTTCACGTCCTGGTTGCAGGCCACGCACGGAATCGGCGTCTTGCCGTTCAAGTAGCTCTGCACGAACGGCGACACCACGCGGTCCTTGAAGAGCTCCTCGACGTTCGCGACGTAGAACGGAATGCCGATTTTCTCGGCCACCGCGCGCGCGTCATCGATGTCGTCGGGGCTGCAGCACGAGCCGCACTGCGCGGTGCTCTCGTAGCTCCACACGCGCAGAGTCATCCCGATCACCTCGTGGCCCTGCTCCTTCAGCAAGGCCGCCGCGGCGCTCGAGTCGACTCCTCCAGACATGGCAACGACCACGCGCATGCCCTCTCGTTGCCACAGCGCGCGATTTCCTGAAAGTGGAGTCCTCAACACCTTTTCCACAGCCCTCGCCGTATGTAGGTGTGCTCGCTAACGCCCGGCGTCACGATCTCTCAAGTCGTCTATCTCGATGATTTTAATGACGAATTCGAGATCGCTCCGAGCGGGGCAGGCTCGCTCGGAAGGCGGTCGACACTCGCTCGTGACCGACTGTGGGAAAGGCTGTGGGAAACGGCGGTCTCAGGCCCCGGGAGCCCACCCGCTCAGCAATTTCGTCAACTGTTCCGCAGTGTTGCGGCTCGGGTCGGCCAGCACCTGATCGACCAGAAACCGGGTGGCCTGACCGATGGCCGGCGAGGGGCCGAGGCGGAGCGCAGTCATGATCGCCTGGCCGTTGAGAGCGAGGTCCTTCGCGGTGAGCGGCGGCTTCGAGGCGGCGACGCGGAGGACGTGCTCGGCGGCGACACCATATTTCTCTGCGTCGAGTGCGCGGTGCACGTGGGCGGCGGCCACTCCGCGCTCGAGTGTGACGCGAGCCAGAAAACGGCGCACGTCGGCGTCGTCGGAACCGGGGAGCTCGGTGACGCGAGCGATCGCTCCGACCTCTTCACAGACCTTCGAGGGGAACTTCATGCGGGTGAGCGCGTTCTTCGCGTCGTCACGCGCGTGCAGCAACGCCGAGAGGCGCAGGATCTCGTCGGCAGGCAACCGCGCCACGGCGTCGAAATTCTTCGCCTGTGATTCGGGCAAGAACGCGCCGAGCAGGCCGGTGCGGTGGAGCAGCGTCAGGCCCTTCTTCACCTGCGGCGACGCGAGGAGCTTCACGAATTCCTGGTGCACGCGCTCCTGCGCGACCTTCTTGAAGACCTCGAGCGTCTGGGAGATCGCCGCTTCGGTCTCTGCTTCCAACTCGAAGTCGAGCACCGTCGCGAACCGCACCGCGCGCAGCGGCCGCAGCCCGTCTTCACTGAAGCGATCGAACGCCTTGCGCACGCAGCGCACCGTGCGACGCGCGAGATCGCCCTGCCCGTCGAACGGGTCGACCAGCTCGTTCTTCGCCGGGTCCCACGCGATGGCGTTCATCGTGAAGTCGCGCCGCGAGAGATCGGCCTCGATGTCTTCGTGGAACTCGACCTTGGAAGGCCGACGGCCGTCGAGGTACTCGGCTTCGGCGCGAAAGGTGGTGACCTCGACGTGTTCACCGCGCAGCACCACCGTCACGGTGCCGTGATCGATGCCGGTGGGGATCACCTTCTTGAACAACTTCTGCACCTGCTCCGGGCGCGCGCTCGAGGCGACGTCGAAGTCTTTCGGCTTCTGCGCCCGAAGCAGATCGCGCACGCAACCGCCGACGAGGAACGCGCGAAAGCCTCCGCTCTGCAGCGTCGTCACGGCTTCGAGAACGGCGGCGGGAACCTGTGCGGAGTCGAGCTTCATGTGCAGACGTTCACTCTGTCACAGGCCGATTCTGACGCGTGGTCAGTCGTCGCGCGGCCTCTCGTCGTCGCATCGCATGGACCGGGTGTGGATCGACAACTGCGAAGAGCCTCTGCGCGGAGGCGTGTTCGTGGTCGGCGTGGCAGCCGAGATCGACCCGCGCTTCACCGCCGATCTGATCAGGGTCGACGTTCAGGCCGGCGGCTACTCGTGTCTCCACTTCTCGGTGACCGGGTTGATCTTCCGTCTGGCCGACGTGCGAGAGCCACGGCGTGACGTGGTGCCGCTTCTGCGCGGCTTCGTGTCGATCGGAGAATCGTGCCCGTCATTCGAGCTGCCGCCGCCGCCCATCGATCAGCGCGTCGATCTCTTCAGCCCCACCTGGGGAGAGGAGATCGACGTGGGTGAACTCAACCGCATCCTGTCCGACTACGTCGAGGTGCCGCCGCTCGAGCTTGGCTACGAAGCGTTCGCGCGCGGGCCGATCGATCGACCCGACGCGTGGTTCCGCAACTGGCCGGGCTGGAGTCCCAACCCCTCGCTGCTGACCGGCTTCAACGATCAGACCCTCGATCAGCTGATCAGCGCGACCGAGGCCGCGCGCCACCCGCTCGAGGTGTTCCTGCTCTGGGAAAACAGCGACTGATCACCCTGCCGACACGATGAACTGGCGATCTTTCGAGAAGGTCACCGTGTAGTACGGCAGCCCCTTGGCCAACGCGCCGAGGGTGTGGCCAGCTTGCTGACCACCGAGCGCCTGCATGCGCTCGAAGAGCTTCGGCTGATCGCCCTCGCGCAGATTTCCGAGCCGCAGGTGCTGGCAGACGAAGTCGGCGTACAGCTTGCGCGAGTAGCTCGTGACGTCGGGGTGGTTCACGAACATCTGCATGCCCGCCACCTGCGGAGAGATGAGCGGAACGAGCGTGTACGGCTGCACGTTTTCCTCGAGGCGCACGTTCACCACCGCGCCTTCGCGATGCCCGCCCGAGAGCGGGATGTATTCGAGCTCGACGAGCCCGTTCCATCGCGTGGTGACGAAGGTGTTCAAGAAGTCACGCACCAGTCCCTCGCGAATTCCGTAGTCGGCGCTCTTCGTCAGCATGAAACGGACGTGGCCACAGCCTGTCGTGTCCGGCCCGACGAGGTGCTCGAGCACGAACTGGCGAATCTCCTGCGGGGGCGAGGCGCTGAACGTTCTCCACGCCTGCGGAGGATCGGTGCGCAGCGGCAGCGACGACTCCGGGATCCGCGAATCGGCGCGCAGCTTCTGGATGTACGTGTTGAGCGCGTTGACGTCGGTGTGGAAATAGAAGTGACCGAACGCTTCGACCCAGCGCAGCAACAACTTCGGCAGCTGCGCGGTCGGAATCTGCGTGCCGGTCAGCGCCTCGACGCTGGCGAGCGTGAGCAGGAACTCGCCGGCATCGCCGCCCGGAGTTCCCACCACGCCGTGATCATCGCGACCGTCGACGCAGCTCGTCTTGCCGTGCATCAGGAACGACGCGAGCTTCGCCCAGCGCACGGTGCGCGGGTCGCCGACATGCTCGCGAATCTCTTCGAGCGTGAGCGGGCCCTTGCGGTTGGGGTTGATCGGCACCGACGGCGGCTCGACGTTCTTGCGGGACAGCACCGAGTCGTCGCGCGTGGTGTTGAAGCCGCGGTCCTTCCAGGCGCGCACTCCACCTTCCATCGCTGCGACCCAGTTCATGCCGGCCGACTGCAAACGCATCGCACCTTCGATCGAACGCTTGCCGTCGTCGCAGATCACGACGATCAACGTGCTGCCGTCGACCTCACGCGAGATGCGTTCGATTTCCTCGAGCCGCACCCACGTCGAGCCGGGCACGTGTCCCATCGCGCCGGTGAGCTCTTCGCCCTCGCGCACGTCGACCAGCTGCACGGTCTTGCCCTGCTGCGCGACGAACTCGGGAGGCAGCGTGCAGAAGCCGCGATGGTGGCGCAGCACCGTGGAGTTCCAGTTCACGCGCAACATGCGCTCGGCGGCTTCGATGTCGGTCAACGGACGCGGCGGGACGGGAGGCGTGGTCATGTGCTTTCTCGATTCAGAGGAGTCAGAGGAGAACCTGGAAGCCACCGCGCGACTCGGGCGTGAGCAGCGCGGGCACTTCGGTCTCGCCGAGCTGCTGGCGAATGTTCACTTCGATGGTGCGGGTGATGGCGTTGAGCGCGAGGCCGTTGGGCGTCAGCGTGAAGGGATCTTCGAGGAGCCGGCCGAGCGTCTCGAGCACCAGGAACGCGAGCGACAGGGCGAGCACCACCGGCAGCGCACCGAGCTCCATGTGCTCGATCAGCCCGAGCGGGAGAAACGTGATGTACACGCGCGTGAAGCGGTGCGTGAAGACGCGATACGCGGTGGGAATGGGCGTCGACTTGATGCGCTCACACCCGCCCTGCAGCGCAGTGAGCTCGGTCAGCGAGCGATCGATCATCTCGAGCTGAAATTCGGTGAGCCAGCCGCGGCGCGCCGCAGCGGCCAGGTCTTCTCCGTTTCGCTGCAGCAAGAAGGCAGCGGCGTTCTTCTGCCCGGAGAGCGCCTTCAACTCATCGGCCTCGAGATACGCGCTCAAATCTCCGACCGGTTCGCCGCGCAGCGCCTGCCGCAGCGCCGTCATCCACGCGATGTGGCGGTAGACGATCTTCTTCTGCAGCGCCTTGAGCTCGGCGGGCTCACCACCATGCAGCAGCGTCGTGATCTGCCGCGCGTAGGAGCGCGAGGCGTTGACGATGCCGCCCCACAGCTTGCGGCCTTCCCACCAGCGGTCGTACGCGGAGTTGTTTCGGAACCCGAGGAAGATGGCGAGCGCGACGCCGGCGATCTGAAACGGCACCGGCGTGAACGGCAGCTTTACTTCGAGCTGCTTCGTCAGCACCCAGGCGATGACTGTGGTGGCCGCAGTGGCAGAAAGCCACGGCGCGTGCAGACGAAAGATGAATCCCCACGGCAACTTGTCGCCGATGACCACGCGCGGACCTCCAGGAGAAACCCGACTGTAGCGGGCTGCCCCGAGATCACTTTGAAGTTTGGTGAAGCCTCAGGCCGCGCCCCGGAAGAACAGCTTGCAGACCACGAAGGCGCCGATGGGCCCGGCGAAATCTCCGACGACGCACGCCGCGAGCGTGTGGCGCATGACTTTGACCTGCACCGCTCCGAAGTAGAGCGCGAGCACGTAGAAGGTGGTCTCCGTCGAACCGTTGAGCACGCTCACCAGGTAGCCGACGAACGAATCGGGGCCGTGCACCTTCATCGCTTCGGTCATCACGCCGAGCGCGCCGCTGCCTGAGAGCGGTCGAATCAACGCCATCGGCAGTGCTTCGGGCGGGAAGCCGAACGGAGAGACCAGCGGCGTCAGCGCCGTCACCAACATCTCCATCGCGCCCGAGGCGCGGAACATGCCGATCGCCACCAGCACTCCGACCAGAAACGGAATGATGCCGATCACCGTCTGAAAGCCCTCTTTGGCCGAGGCGATGAACGCCTCGTAGACCTTCGCGCCGCGGCTGAAGCCGAGCACCACGATGGTCACGATGAGGAGTGGCAGCAGCCAGTCGGACAAAATCGAGCCGCCGAAGTTCTCAGCCGGAGCGGCCGGGTCGACGCCTCGGCAGACGAACGACTCGAGGTGATCGGCGCAGTAGCCGGAACGCACCACGAGCTGCCGAATCATCGCCGCGCCGACGGCCGCCACGATTCCCACCGCGAACCACTGGCGCCACGGCTCGAGCTTCGGAGCGACCGAAGCGATCTCCTGCGCCTTCTCGAGCGACGCGGCGTCGGGCGCCTTCAACTTCGACTCGTCGATGGTGACGGGCCCGTAGTTCTCGATCGCGAAGGCCGGGCGCTTCTCGAGGAGCTTGCAGACCAGCACCGTGACGAGACAGGTGAACATCGTCGACAGCAGGCTGGGAATGATGATGCCGGTCGCGTCTTTCGAGCCGGCCGAAGCGCGCAGGGCGATCACCGTGACGGGCAGCAGCGCGACGCCCGCGGTGTTGATGGTGAGGAAGAGCGCCATCGAGTTGGTGGCGACGCCCTTGCGGGTGTTGAGCTTGTCGAGTTCCTGCATGGCCTTGAGGCCGAACGGCGTGGCCGCGTTGCCGAGGCCGAGCATGTTGGCGGCGATGTTCATGATCATCGCGCTCATCGCGGGGTGCTCAGCGGGCACGTCGGGGAAGAGCCGACCGAGCACGGGTTTCAGCCCGCGCCCGATCGACTGCATCAGGCCTGCCTCGCGCAGCACGCCGACCATGCCCAGCCACAGCGTCATCTGGCCGATCAATCCGAGCGCCAGCTCGACCGCCGACTTCGACGAGGTGATGGTCGCCTCGGTGAGCTTCGGCATCCGCCCGGTGAAGGCCGCGGTGAGCACGGAGATCACGATCAACGCGAGGAAGATCCAGTTCACGCGTGCATGATCCAACAGCCGCGCGAAAAGACCCGTTTTCTGACATGAGCAGCGACGTGTCTCCCTTCCCTTCCGAAGCGTGGTGCCGCGAGGCGATCGCGCTGCTGAACACCGACCCCGATGCGGCTGGAGCAGCCGTCGGCTGGGACTGGGACTTCGGCGTGGTGATCGACCGCGAAACCGGCGGGCCGCTGGGCGTGTTCATCGACAAGCCGCGCGACGGCAAATTGCCTGAGCCGCGATTTCTGAGCGTGGCGGAACTCGAAGAACGAGAGCCGCAGTACTTCGCTCGCGCGAGTCAGTCGGACTGGTGGAAATTGATCGAGGGGGCACTGGACCCGATCGCCGCCATCGTGCAGAAGCGGCTGGTCGCGCGAGGAGATCTCACTCCGGTGATCGCGCGGCTCCAATACCGCGGGCTGGCCGAACGCTGGCTCGAGCGAATTCGCAGTGGGGGAACGCCATGAGCATCGCCAGCAGACTCAAAGAACGCGCGATGGGCCTGTCGCAGAAGGCCATGGAGCGCCTGTTCGCCGACGAGAAGCGCGCCCAGAAGGTGGTCGAGGTGATCGGCAAGGCGCAGCAGGCCAAGAAGTCGGTCGACTCGGCGCAGCGCGCGGTGATGAACCAGCTCAACTTCGCCACCAAGCAGGACTTCAAAGAGCTCGGAAAGCAGCTGTCGGGCCTGAAGAAGCGGCTGCGCTCGCTCGACGAGAAGATCGCTTCACTCTGAAGTCAGTTCACGCCGAGGGCTTCGTCCTTGACTGCCTCGGGGCTGCGTGGCACTAACCGCGCCGCTTCTGGGCACATAGCTCAGCGGTAGAGCATCGCCTTCACACGGCGGGGGTCCCAGGTTCGAAACCTGGTGTGCCCACAGAAGAGACGGGGCCGGGGTCGAGAGACTCCGGCTCTTTGTTTTAGGCTCACCTCATCGTGACCCCGCTCTCCCTCGCCCTCCTCATCGCCTCCGCGCAGATCTACACGTGGACCGACAAAGAGGGCGTCGAGCACTTCACCGACAACAAGTCGGAGATCCCCAAAGGGGTGAAGGTGCGCGTCACTGAAGGCGACGAGCTCAGCGTCATCAGCGTCGACAAGAAGCCCGCCCCGAATGCGGCGAGTTCGACGAAGCCGAGCAACGTCATCGAGCTGCAGGGTGCTCCGCAGGTGGTCACCCTCGTCACCAAGAGCGACGACCCCAACGTCCCGAGCGCCGCCGAAGACTACTGGCGCAAGCTGTTCCGAGATGCCCGCGAGCGCGTCGCCACCTTGCAGGACGAGATCGAGGTCGATCGCAAACGCACCGAAGAGGTGAACGGCATGCCGGTGCGCGCGGGCTTCATCTGCCAGCAATACGGAGTGCCACCGGTCGTCTTCGCTCCCGTCGGCGGCACGACGACCACGGTGAGCGTCGGAGCGGGCGGTCAGATCGCTCCGGGCGTCACCGTCTCGGGCTCTGCGACGAGCGTCGGAGTGGTGCGCACCTTCCCCAGCTACCCGACGAGCTACGTCACGCCGTGCGGCTACGGCTACAACCCCGAATACGCAGTGGCGCGCGATCGCCTCGAGAAGAATCGACGCGAGCTGGTTCGCGCGCAGGAAGCGCTCGCCGATCTCGAGAGGCGCGCGTCTTTCGAAGCCGTTCCGCTGCACTGGCGGCGCTGATACACGCGAGCCGCTTCACGACCCCGTAGCTCAGTTGGATAGAGCGTTGGTTTCCTAAACCAAAGGCCGCCGGTTCGATTCCGGCCGGGGTCAATGACTTACGAGTTTGCATGGTGGCTCCATCGTGGCGCTGTCGTGACGGCGTCGGCGGTTGTTGGTACTTCTGCGGCATGAAACGGGCTGCGAAGGTTGGACGCGGTCGTCGTTGGCTCGGTGGCTACGTTCGTCACGAGGCAGACGGCTCCGAAACTTTCATCATCGAACGACGCATCAGCGGGAAGCGCTTCCACGTCTCGACTCGCTGCAACAACGAACGCGCCGCGCTCGAGCACCTGGCTCGCTTCGAGTCGAATGCCGCGAGCTACTCGCCCAGCGGCGTTGAGCCGGTCGCTCCGGTCTGCATCACCGTCGAGTTGCTCTCCGACTACTTCGACTGGTGCATCGAAGAGAACAACACGCCCACCTACGCGCGCTCGAAGGTGCGCTTCCTCGGGCAGTGGAGCGAGAAACTCGGCGCCGCGTTCGACCTGCGCAACGCGAGCATCGTCGCCATCAAAGACGCGCTGAAGAAGTTCAAGACGAGTCGGCCCGCGCGCATCATCGCGCTGAAGGCGTTCTACGCGTGGCTTCGACGTGAGCGGCACCTGCTGAAGCACGCCGAGGACCCGACGCTCGAAGACTTGCCGGTGCCCCAGGGCGCGCCAGAGAAACACACTCGGCGAAAGGCCGCCGACTGGGACGCGGTGCGCGCCGTGTACGTACGTCTCACAGAAGAGCATCGCGACGTGCTGCAGCTCTTCACCGCCACCGGCTGGCACGTCACCGAGCTCGCGCGCTTCTGTCGCGATGAGCGGAGTGAGATTGAATTGCCGCCCGTGCGCACCGTGACGCCCGAAGGCCTCGAGGTGCGCGCCGTGCTCCGCGTCTGGCACAAGCGCAAGGTGTGGACGCGGACGAGTCTCGTTCACCAGGAGCACGTCGACGCGGCGCGCCGGCTTCGCTCGCGCGGCACGTTCCCGAATGAGACGCGTTTCCGCGAGGCCATCTACGCCGCCCTCGAAGATGCGAATGCGGCCCGGAAGCAACTCGGCCTGGCGCCGTTCAAACGCTTCGGCCCCGGCGTGATGCGACACTCCGTCGCGACGTGGGGCGTGCAGCTCGGAGCAACGCCCGAACGCGCCGCTGCCCACCTCGAGCACGCCGACAAGTCCACCACCGAGCGCTTCTACGTCGACCTCATGGTGCCGACGCAGAACGTTCCGACGCGCGTGCTCTCCGGCGAGTCGCTCAACTAGCGCTGCTTCTTCGCCTTCAGCATCGCGTCGACCGCGGCCGATGTTGCAGAGGGCTGCGACGACTTCGCTCCAACTCGCGCGCGCGACCTCGGCGGTGAAAGCGAGGAAGGCCTCGCCGCGATTGGCGGGGCCGATGGCTGGCGCAAGTGAGAAACGTCCGCGATGCGCTCGATTTCCGAGCGCGGCACTTTCGGCTGGCCCTCGCCGTCGATCTTCACCGTGATGATCACGTTGCGCGCAATCAACGCGCGCAGCCTCGTCATTCCGATTCCCAGCTCGTGCGCGGCCTGCGGCTGCGTCAGCAGCGTCGGCAACGGCGTCGCGCCGTTCGCCCGCACTTCCTTCATCAGCTCTCGCAACAGACTCTCGATTCTCTCCAAGCCCGAATCGGACATGGTCCCCCCGTCCACCGACGAAATCGATCTGGAGGCGGCTTCTAGCCTCCGGGACTGACATGTCGGCGCAGGGCCGCCCAAGCGGCAGATTTTGCGTCACCGGAGACCCCTCCGTGGTGGCAGTTAGTTGGACTGACGCGACGCGAGCGACTGCTCGAGCGCTTCCCAGTCCGCTTCAGACTGCGGCCGACCGCCGACCTTGTGGAAGGTCACGTCGAGCCCCAATCGAACAAAGCGCCGCAGCGCTTTCGAAATGTCTGGTGCGTCTTCGCCGCTGTATCGAGCGATGAGCCCGAGCACGCGAACCCCATCCTGCGCTTCAGCAAGAAGAGCGTCGGGCAGTCGAACGCCGACCACCTTTCCCATCGGCTCTTTCTTGGGGTTCGGTTTTCGCGCCACGTCGTCGACCTCGGTCTGCACCGTCGCACCTCCTGAGCAAGTCCGCAATAACTTCGTCAAACAACGTTGTACATGTAGCGGAAAAGTTAACATGACGCAACGTTGTTGAACGTTCGTTCTGTTTTGTTGTACAAAAGACGACACCAGCGATTCACGGGGGTCGTCCATGCACAGCAAGCAAGAGGCAGCGTCCGTTGTTCCCGAGCGAAACGTCACTGCGACCGAGTTCTTCGGCTTCGCGCTCGACGTCGCGCTCTTCCCTGACTTCGTCACCGAGACGCTGCCGTGGTCGACGGCGGGCATCTCGCTCGACGCGTTGATCAGCTCCGCGGAGCAGGAGTCGTGAGCGCGACCAAGCCGTTTCGCGTGGCGGTCCTCGCCTGCTCCGCGTCGAAGCTGACGCACGCTGCGCTGGCGAAGGACCTCTACACCGGGCCGCTGTTCAAGCTGGCGCGCGCGTACGCCGAACTCGTCGCCGACCGCTTCGTGATTCTGAGCGCGCGCTATGGCGTGCTTCAGCCCGACGCCGAGCTCGCTCCCTACGAGCAGCGGATGAACGACGCGCGGAAGTGGGGCCGCCGCTTCTCGAATCGGCTCGCGATGGAGCTCTTCGACGCGCCGTCGTCCGAAGTCCTCTTCCTCGGCGGCGCGAGCTACTTCGACCCGCTCGTCCACAGCGAGAAGGAGCGTTGGCGCCGGCCGCTGAAGGGACTCGCCATAGGCGTTCAGAAAGCGACGCTGAAGCAACTGATCGACGAAGCCACGCCGCGCTCTCTCTCGCAGTTGGTGCTCGAAGCGGAGGCGCAGCTTCACACCACCATCGCCGGCGAGCCTGTCGGCGAGGTGCTGCTCGATGCGCACGACTGGGACCGCATCGTTCGCGCCGCGCGGGAGGCCGCATGAACGCGCACGTCATCCAGCACGGCCCCTTCGAAGGGCGCACCGTCGATGCGTCGCCGTTGATGGTGGACATTGAAGCGGCGAAGGCGTGGGCCGAAGCGGCGCTTCGCGACGCTGAGAAGGAAGAGAACGAAGGACTGCGCACGCAGCACGCGCAGGACATCGAGAAGCTGAACGAGGAACGGTACCGGCGCTGGAACGGGCTGGTGCGTGAGCCCGAGCAGAAGGGCTCAACTGCGCCGGGAGCGGGCACACCCCCACCCGCTCCCGCGCGCGGTGCTCACGGCCTCTCTGTCGTCGAAGCGACGGTGAACGCACGCAACACGCTCATTCGCCAGCTCGAGCCGATGCTCGCGCTGACGGTGTGGCAGCCGTACGCGTTCGCAATCGCCGAAGGCTGGAAGACGGTGGAGAACCGCACCTGGGCTCCGCCGAAGCAGCTGCCCATCGGCGCGCGGCTGGCGATTCACGCGGCCGCGAAGTTGCCCGAGGCCGACGACGTCGCCGGCATCCGCGAAATGCTCTACGACTCGCGCGGCCACGCGAAGGGCGCGAAGCCGTGGCACGTGCCGAAGCTCGCCGAGTTCAAACTCGGGTGCGTTGTCGCCGTCGCGACGCTCGCGGCAGTCATCAAGACCGAAGACGAGCGCATCGTCGGCGCGCTGCCTTCCGACCAGGTGCCCTTCTATTTCGGCCCGTTCGGCTGGCTGCTCAAGGACATCAAGAAGCTCCCCGTGCCTGTGCGCGCGCGCGGCATGCAAGGTCTCTGGCCGCTCGGCGGCGAGGAACTCTTCGCGGTGCATGAGCAGCTGCGAGGTGCGCGGTGACGCGCGCCGAGCTCGAGGAGCGCTTCCGCGAATTCAACACCCCGTTCCGCGGAAAACTCACTGTCGCGTTCACGGCCGCGCTGCAGCTGCGCGGCTTTCCGAAAGAGACGACGGTCATCATGGCGCCGCCGCGCTCGTGGGTGCCGAATTCTCCCGATGCCGCCATCGCCGCGCACTGCGCCATCTGCAAGGCAGAGGTGTGGCGGCCGACGTCGTCGTTGCAGCTCCCGCGCGCCGGTGCCTGCGCGTGCTTCGAGTGTCTGCTCACGGCGAAGCGTGACGCGACGCAGCTCCGGAAAGAGGGCTGCGCGTGAAGCGCAGCGCACTCATCGATGAGACGGGCGCGTATCGCTACCGGCTCGACCGCGAGCTCGATTCGGGCAGCGGCCGGCTGGTCTTCGTAATGCTGAATCCGTCGACAGCCGACGGAGAGTTCGACGACCCGACCGTGCGCAAGTGCATCGGCTTCGCGACGCGCGCCGGCTTTCGCCACCTGAGCATCGTCAACTTGTACGCGTTTCGCTCCACGCACCCCGCCGGCGTCTGGCGCGCGTTCCTCGTCGGCACGAACGTCGTCGGGCCCGCCACCGACGACGTCATCGACGACGTGCTCTCGCAGGACGGGCCCGATCGCCGCGTCACTGTCGTCGTCGCCTGGGGCGCGCAGCAACTGCCCGACATGGATGAGCGCGTGCGTCGCGTTTGCGCGCTCGTCGAGAAGGTCGGTCGCTCGCACACGTGGTGCCTCGGCACGACGAAGAGCGGCGCCCCGCGTCATCCGCTGATGGTCCCTTACCGCCAGCCGTTCGAGCGCTGGCTTCCCCCGCTGGAGAACACGTGAAGATTCGAACGACGGAGAGCAACTTCAGGGTGAAGGTGTGGCTGGTCGAGCGGCGCGCGCAACGACCGGGCGCCTCGTCGTATCTGCTGCCGTTCAGCGCGGCGCACACTCGCAAGGAGGCGCGCGAGCGCTTCTACCGCAGCCGGCTCGGGCACCTCGAGGCGGGCGACCCGCGACGCGCCGAGCTGCAGGCTCGTTTGTTCGCGCAGGAGAAGCGGCGGGAGTTCGTCTTCGTCTGCCACTGGCTTCCGGTCTCGAGGAGAGTCAATTGAGCCGCTTCGCTCAGCGGCGCAACGAGACGCCGACGCTCGGTTTCGAGCTCGAAGAGTTCTCCCCGGGTGAGCCGCCCGAAATCGTCGCCGCGATTCCGACGGTCATTCGCACGCGCGGCTACGGCGTGGGCATGTCGTCGCTGCTCGCGGCGCGGTGGCTCGTCGAAGGACAGGAAGCGCTCGTCACGCTCGATGCGCTCGAGGGGCTGCTCGAGCTCCTCTTCGCAGCGTCGCGCAACAACGATGCCGAGGCGTTCGCGCGCTACGTGGCGGAACTCGGCGACGCGCACGCCTTCGTCGTGAAGCAGCTGCGCGAGAGCTTCGCGCGCATCGCGGCCGACACGGCGAAGACCGAGGCATTCACGAAGGCCCTCCGCGAAAAGCAGGAGAAGCCTGACAGCGAGCCGGTGCACTGATGGCGCTCGACTCTGTCGCTCAGCAGCCCGCGCCCATCGTCGGCGAGTCCGCCGGCGCCGAAGTGTGGCCGAGCATCTTCACGAACGTCGCGCTCCCGCTTCCGGAGTGGCTCGTCGCCGACATGAAGGCGCGGCACGAAGCGGGCATCGCGAAGTACGGCACGCCGCTGCGCGTGCACAACGGCCGCGACCCCGACGTCGACGCGTACCAGGAGGCACTGGACCTGCTCGCGTACTCGCAGCAGCGGCGCCTTCGCCACCATTCGCAGCCGGCGTCGTTGAAGCGACCGGCCGAGCTCGAGCTGCGCGTCGCTCTCGATTTGCAGTTCCACATGACGCTCTCGCTGGTGCTCCGCATCGGCACGCGTCTCTACGCAAGGCGGTCCGGGTGATGCGTTATTTCAAATTCGTAATGTTGGTCGTCGGGCTGGCCGGCTGTGCGCCGCGCGTCGTGTGCACGGGTGAACTCACTCCCGGGCTCGTCACCGAGTGCACATGCGTCGACTCGTGCGAGCAGACCGACGCGGGCGTGACGTACCCGACCACGTGGTGCACGCCGCACTGCTACGCGTTCGCCGCGGACGGTGGCGAGCCGTGACTACCGCCCAGACGGCGCACTGGCTCAATGAGAGGGGTCCGCCGCGCGGCAACGCCTTCGCCGAGTCCGACGCTTGGGCGAAGACGCAGCAGCAGCGGGCAACGAAAGCGCGCGGCTTCACGGGGTGGCTGGCGATCGCTGAGATGCCAATTCCGTCGGCCGCGCCCGACCGGGCGAAGTTGCCGTGGAGACGCCTGGCTCTGCGGTTCCGCGTCCACGTCGACGACGCGCGGGTTTGGCTCATTCACCCGTGCTCGTTCGCGAAGGACAAGTGGCGATCCCTTCAGAAGCGCGAGGTGCAGAACCTCGCTCATTCGCTGCTGATCATCCTCGGTTGGAAGGCGACGCCCAAACCCTTGGAGATCGGCTTCGCGAAAGAGTGGCCGCATCTCGCCCAGGCTCGCCGACTCGTCGAAGCGCTCCTTGTCGAGCGCGACGCGTGGCTCGCGGCCGGGGCGAAGCCGCGGAAGACCATGCGCGCCTTGCGATGGGAGGACTTCGCGTGAACCGAGCACTGGACACGCTCGTCGGCTGTGAGTGGGACCGCGTCGGACAGGCGTCCATCGGACACACGCTGCGTTCGACCACCTCGAGTCGCCGACCAGGAGCGGCAATCGAGGGGATTGTGACCTTCGATGTCCTGCGCGTCGTCGCCTGCAGCGACTGCGGAGGAGAGAAGTACGAGCACATCGTCGTCGGGCACGGACACCGATGGGAGTCTGGGCGGCGCATCGACTGCGTCGGGCGAGAGCTCATGCTCGACGAACACGGCCGACTACACCTGAAGGACGAATGATCAGCCGTCCGCCTTCTCGGCGCGCAGCTTCTCGGCTTCCTTCTCCCAGCTTTTGTCGAGCTGGTCGAACCACGCGACCAGATTGGCTCGCAGCTCGTAGAGACACGCACCGAGCAGAGTTGCGGTTCCCGCGGCAAGAGAGAGCGCGACGACTGCTGTGACGTTTGATTTGTAGAGGCCGATCGTCAGCTGCGCGAACGAAGTGACGAGCGCGCCGACGATGGCGTAGTGAATCAACGCCCCGAGATTGCGCAGCGAGCCGTACAGAGATTCACCCTGACGCTTTTTCAGGTGCGTCTTCTGGTACTCCTTGTTCTCGAAGACGCCCGTGCGAACGCTGCCGAGAATCAGGTTCTTCAGCGTAAGAAGAAACCCGCCGATCGTGAAGAACCCGGTGAAGATGCTGCCGCGGAGTGCCACATACGCCTCTGGCAGCCCGGTCCAACCGCCGCAGACGATTGCAATGATCAACACCACGGCAGCGCTCAAAGCGGCGAGCAGGAACCACAGCGTTTTGCGAACGGCCAGCGGGTGCCGTTCGAACAGGTTCTTCACCGCACTCATGGCCACCCCCCTACTCCTCTTCAGCGGCGAAGATATCCTCCCGTGCCGACATTTCGCTGCGAAGGCCCTCCAGCAGCGGTGATTGCGCCCAGTTATCGAGGCGCATCGCGACACCGCGGGCAGCCGTATCGAAATCTTCCTCACCGCCGAACGTGTCGAAGTTCCGGTTGAAGTCGAGCGTGCGGTCGCGTCCGTCGACGCTGCCGTAGATCGCGCCCGTCTTTCCCTCGCGAGTCAGCGCCCTCGCCACTCGCTTGGCCGCAGTGCGCAGGGCAGAACTCTCTCGGTGCTTCGGCTCGATCGTGAACGTTAGTGCTCGGCGCTTCACGAAGTTCGTCAATGGCGCGTATGGCGACGCGGGCACACCCTCAACACCAACGACGTGAAACGTGGTGATCGAGGTGAGCTCGTCGATCAGGTCTTCAAGCGTCTCCGTGCTCGCAAGCCGACTGACGCGCAGCCTCTCCTTGTAGGTCTTTCGAACCTTCGCCTTCTCAGCGTCCGAAGCCATCGGCCCGGTCTCGTTCGAAATGCGCACCTGTCGGAGCGCTTCGTACTGATCTTCGAGCAGCGTCGCGATTGTCTGAACGCCCGGACTCTGGAAGTACGTCATCATCAGGCCGCGCCCAGTCGCCGAGTTCCAACGAAAGAAGTTGAAGTCGACCATGTGCGTTCCGCGCTCGAGCTGCTCGACCGTGACCTCCAACGTGCTCGCTGTGATGAGCGGAACCACCTTCTGGTTCTTCAGCGTCAGGAGCAGCCCTTCAAAATGGCCGTCGTCTAGGCGCGCTCTGAACACGCGTTTGTGTCCGCCCATCGGGAAGACGTCCTGCGGTGCCGTATTCAGCAGGTGCTCCTCGAACTCGCCGGCGGTGATCGCCTCCGGCAGCTTCACCTCGAGCCCAACCATTCGAACTTTCATTCCGCCCCCGTGGCCTGAGCATCAAGGCGATGCCGCACACAGGCAAGCTCTTGAGCATCTGGCGCGCAGAAGGCCACGCAACTACCCAAAATCACAATGACTTGACGCAAAGGAAGCAGTGCTTATCGATCAAGTAATGAACCGAGACACGAGGCAGCGACTCCGGAAGGAAGCTTCAGCCGCTCTCTTCGCCAACGGGGTCGCACCCCTGCGACCTGTTGATGCTGCTTGGTCGACAGCAGAACTTGAGGAAGCGCATCAGCAGGCCAAGGGATGGGAGGCAGCGTGTCTGCTCGAGATGAGTTTCATCTCGGGCTCGCCAGAGAGCGACCCCACCTGTGTCTTGGTGCGCGCGCGCCTCGGCGCGATCGAGGCTGAATTGCAACGCAGAGACAGGGAGGCGGGAGCCCAGCTGCAGAGGCAGTCCCTCGCGATCGACAGCGAAGCACTGCAGGTCGCCAAGGCGTCGGACATCAAGGCGGCGCAGGCAAACGATCTCGCGGCTCTCTCGAACCGACTCTCCGCGCGCTCAAACATGCTCTCGTGGGCCGCACTCGCCGCTGCGCTCGTCTCGATCCTGATCTCGTTGGTGAAGGGCTGAGCGTGAGCGGCCCCGATCAGCAGATCGTCGCCGACCGACTACGAGAGTGCGGCTACGACGAGGCCGCGATCAAGCGGATGCTGTTCGCATCGCGCCGCGGCGTTCAGCTCATGACGCGCCCGTACACTGCTCCAACGCAACCGATCTTCAGACCGCCGCGCTACCCGGGTCAGCCAGAACGAATCGAGGGGACACGCACCGTGTTGCCTGGGTGGTGCGACCGCGACGTGCCGAGCCTCGCGGAAATCCCCGACGAGTACTTCGACTTCTCCAAGAGCTACGAGCGGGACGGGAACGGCGAGCTCGACGTCGAGATCACCGACACAGGCCAGGCACGGCGGCGCACGCCCGGAACGTGACGTAGCCGCCAGCCACCGCCCCCACGGCCAGCGCGACGCCAGCGATGATCAGCGCCCACGCGGGCGCAAATGCGACCTGGTCGGGGTTCTCTCGAACGGTCTTCACGAAGGCGCGGTACCCCGCGCGCTCCTTCGCTCGATCGATGCACACCGGCTCGTCGAAGAAGCAGCCGCGTCCGCGTGTGACGAAGGAATGGTCGGGTCGTTCGAGCACCGCCGTGAGCGTCTCGATGACACCGGCTTCATCGGCCACCGGCGCGTCAGCCGGCGCGGTGGCGAACACCAACGCGACGGCGAGAACGAAACTCACGACGCGGGCGGGCCCTTGCGCATCTCGGCGGCCGCATCGGTCAGAGTCGAAACTCCGCCCGCTGCAGTCTTCGCAGCCACCTCGGCCGCCGCGACTCGGCTCGCACCGAAGTCCTTCAGCAACTCGTTGAAGCCGGCCGCGCCGAAGGTGAAGGTTGCGGCACCGCCGAGCACGCCGAAGACGACGCCAGCATTCAGCGGCACGCCGAGTACCAGCACGCTCGCGAAACCACCGCTGAGCCCGAGCAGCGCATTGAGCAGCCACCCGCCCCACTTCCCGCGCAGCAAGTCGCCAACCGCTCCTGGCACCAGCTTCAGCACCCATTTCCGAAACGCGAAGGTGAGCGCAAAGAGTGCGACGAAGCAGAACGGAGCCCAGCGACCGTCTTTCGCGAGGTCGGCCGCCAGCAGCGCGAGACCGATGAAGTTGCTGTCGGGGTTCGGCAGTCCCTTGAACTCAGGCGTCGCAGGAACCGCGGGCGCCGGCGTCGCAGCCGAGTCAGTCTGCTGCAGCACGAACGCCGAAACCGGACGACCGGCCTCGAGCACGAGCTCGTCGACCGGCGGCGCAGCGGGAACAGCGATGGCGGAACTGGCGAGAGCGGTGATGATCAGCAGAGAGCGGAAGCGCATGTGACCTCGTTGGTTGGACGAGGCAGCCTCCGTCTCCGCTGGGAGCCTTCTGCCTACGCGATGAAGAACGGCTTCGCGTAGAAGTGGCCCGGGAAAGCGAGCTTCAGCTTCTTCGCGTTGAGCAACTCGATGAACGCGATGCACTGCTCCTTCGAGAAGTGCTGGAAATAGAACTTCGCGCCGCCGACGTAGAGCTTGTAGTTCTTGTCGGTCGGCGTGAGCTCGACGCCGTCGCTCGCCTTCTTGAGCACTGCCTCGGGCTGCATGCTTCCGCAGTACGAGCACGTGCCCGCCTCGCGCCAGTGGTCGAGCAGCGCCGCGTCCGACTTCGCGAACGGACTTCCCGGACCTCGGCCATCTTCGACGCGACGCGGGCAGTTGAACGTCGCCGGCTGCTCGGCGCGTTCCGCTGCGAGTTGCTCCCAATCGTCGGCGAGCACATCGGTCTGCGAGGCGAGCCACGGCACGAGCTTGTCGTCGGCCGACTTCATGTAGATGTACGGGAGCGACATTCTGCTGTGCTGATCAGGCACCTGCAGCGCGAGCCACATGCCTTTGCCGTTCCAGCCGCGGCGAGCGACCTTCTGTCCCTGCTTGAGCGCCTCGAGTGCTTGTCCGAAATTCATGCTGATTCCTGTGGCTCGGTGGTGGGCGCGGCGGTCTCACGCTTCGCGAGCTCGGCGCGCAGGTCGTCGCAAATCGGTGCGGTCGGCACGAGGCACTCAGCGATGCGCAATGCCTCGCGGAGTTCCTCGGCCGACATTTCTGTGAGTCGCTTCGCCATCAGACCCGCGGGGGCCAACGCCACGTGCCGCCCTTCGGCGACTCGCTCTCGTCGAGCTCGTTGTGCACGTTGAAGAACTGGCCCGTCGGATTGAGCACGCAGAGACCGACGTCGGTGTCGCTGTGCACGATGGTGATGATGGCCGCGCGCGGAACGGACTTGTGCGTTCCGTCGGGGCTGCCGTGCGCCTGGTAATGAACGATGCGTCCGATGCTGGGCTTCTGGGTGCTCATGTGCGGTACCTCAGTCGTGGGTGGCGCACTCGACGACGCGGGCACCAAACCCGTGCGTCAGCGTGCCGTCGGTGAAATTGGTGGCGCCGGCCTGCGCGATGAAGAGCCCGGCGCGGCCGTTGTCCGGTCGGAACATCGCGACGTGCCCGGAGTCGGTCTCGACAGGATTCAGCCACGCCGCGACCGCGGGGAAGCCGAGGTTCGCGCGCGCCTGCGCTTCCGCCGGCGTGCACTTGCGCCAGCCCTGCTTCACGCCATCGCTGCGAAGCCAGCGCACGACGTCGTTCGCCGACTGCTCGCGCCACTGGACGCCGACCAGCCACTGCAGCGGAATGGGGCATGCGAGCGCGCGCGTGACGTCGCCGACGTAGAGGTTGCAGCGGGTCAGCCACTTGAAGACGCCGGGAGCGATCTCGCGTCGCTCTGGCTGGTACCGCGGCCCATTCTCGACGTCGTGCAGCGCGAGCACGCGCTCGAGCGCCGGCGCGGAGCGACCGTTCGTTCCGACGGTGAAGGGGCAAGTCACCGGACGCCAGACGGGCTGATCAAGCCAGGGAGGAATGACTCTCACTGTCCGCCGTCCTTCGGCTCGATGGTGATGGGTTGCAGCTTGAGCGCCTCCGCGATGAGCCGAACGTTGAGATTGGTCTCGAGCGCAATGCGCTCAGCGTTTGCCGACTGACGCTTCGCCTCTGCAGCGTCCTTCCTCACCTCGGCGAGCTCGGCGCGCAGCGGCTCGATGCCGGCATCGATGCGCGACTGAGCCAGCGCGTACGCGCTGACCGTGCCGACTCCGCCGACCACCAGCGCCGCGACGTAACGCCCTGCCGTGCTGCGGAAGATTGTCCCCCACAGCCCCTTCGCGTGCTCCTCGAAGGTGTCGGGCTTCTTCTGCGGCGCCGGCGACGGCGAGCTCTGAAACGGCTTCGACTCGCTCATGGAATCACCGGCAGGTCGACAACGACCTTCACGTCCTTCGGGACGGCCGCCTTGCGCACGAGCTGCGCTTCGTCTTCGAGGTCAGGCCGACCATCGACGCCGAGCACCACCTGCGCGACGAGCTCGCAGCCGAGACCGACGGCAGCGTCAGCAGGAAAACGCGTCCACGGGCCCGGGTTGATCACGCCGCCATCGGGCAGACGCATCGAGCACGGGCCGCCGTCCGGCCTCTGCCGCACGAAATCCGGCGCCAAGAGCACGCGCGCCTCGAGCCCGCCGTCGGCCACTTTCACGGTCACGGCCCAGGCAAGCCCGCCGTCGTCGCGCGGCATCGCCATCGAACCGACCTCGAGCGACACGCCGCTCTCCTTCGAGTCGTACGGCTTCTCGGTGCCGGTGATGACGTCATCGACCTTCGCGTCGACGGAAAACGCTTCAACGGCGACGACGGCCGCGAGCGCAGCGGCCGCGACACCTGCGGCGACGAGTGAGCGGTTCACTTGCAGAACTCCGGTCGCGTGTCCCACACGACGTTTCCGCACTCGTAGTCACCGACTGCGGCACCAAGCGCAGCGGAGCCCGAGCAAAAGCTGAAGTATGAGGCCGTCGGGTAGCCCGTCGTCGCCATCGAGCCGTCGAACGCTCCGGAGGCAGAGACGCCGCTCGTCAGGTTGGCGACCGCGAGCGTGCTGCCGGACCACTTCGCACGTCCGCGGGCGAGAACGTCGACGGTGAGGCCAGCGGCAGCCGCAGGCTCAGTCGTGCCGTCGTACGTGCGCCACGTCGAGTTCACGTAGAGCGCCCGCCCCGACGAGTCCATCCAGCCAAGCGCGGCGATGGGACTCGAGACGGTGCCGTGCTGGATGTAGCTCGCAGCCATGCAGCCGTTCGAGCCGATGCCGTTGGAAACGAGGTGTGCCTTGGGGAATTTGAAGTCGACTTCTTGAAGGTGCTGAACGCTCGCGGTGTACGTGAGAATCGGCGAGCTCGCGGTCGCGCCGGCTTCCCCTTGCGCAGCCCACACAATGACGTCGACGGCGGAGAAGGCCACGCCGGTGCATGCCCCGGGCGCAGCACCAGAGTAGTTCCCGAAGTAGAGGAAGTCGGCGCCAGGCGGAGTCTTGTTCTCGCACTTGCAGCGATTGAAGGCCGGGTACGGCGTGAATGTGCAGAGGCACGACATGCCGTTTTGCGAGCCCAACGAGATGCACGTGGTGCCGCTCGTGCCGTTACCCGCGACGCTGATGCTCGCCGACGCAGCGACGCTGCCCGCGAAAACTCCAGACTGCTGAACGAGCGAGTACTGCCCGCCGCTCGTTGCCGGAATCTGAATTCGATCGGCTGTTTTCGTGCCGTCCGGAGCGATGGCGAAGTCTTCGGTGATGGTCGGCGCAGCGACGCCGCTCACGGTCGTCGTCCACGTCGTTGTCATCGAGGTGTTCTGGAGCACCGAGTTGATGCGTGTCGGGCGCACCTGGTAGCGACCGCCTGCGATGCACGCGCGGTTCGACGGAATCATCGAGATGACCGCGCCGTCGCTCGACTTACAGGAGCGCACGGTGGAGCGGTCCGTCTCCACGAGATCGCCGCGGCTCGTCGCAGGCTGATCAGCGAGAACACGATGCGAGATTGCTGCGATGCGCGCAGCGCTCAACACGGTGCGAGTCATGAACGTGTCGCCAGTCAGCGACTGCTTGCGAGTCGGAAAGTTGCCTCCCGCGTAGCCGCTCACACGGTACGGGCCCGTGCTGTTCGTCAGCGTGCCTGTTCCGGAGAACACCTGCGTGCCGTCGAGGTAGCCAATGACCGCCGTGCCAGCGCCAGCGACGACGGTGACGCACATGATGTGCCGCACGCCGATGGTGAGCGTGATGCTCCCGGCGTTGCCTGCGCCGACAAAGACGCCGACGTTCGTCGTCGTCGCTTGCCGCTGGAGAAGCAGATCGATGCCGGAGACCGTGTTGCCCTTGTGGAAGTAGTTCTCGTAGGGCTGCGAGGTGCCCGCGAGAATCTCTTGGCAGACCGTGAAGTCGCTCGTGCCGGTCGCGACGTTCGCGCCGGCGAAGCCAGAATTCACGCCAGTGTCGTCGGCGATTTCGGCTGGCGTGCGGAAATGGCGAAGGCCGGGCGAGCAATCGGGTCCGTTCGGGCAGAAGCGCACCGTCTCAAAGCTCACCGACCCCTGCTGCGACAGCGTCTGCTGCGAACCGGACAACATCGTCCCGTCGCCCTTCAGGCAGAACCAGTCTCCGACCTCGTCAGCCGCCGTCAGTGTGTCGCAGAGCTGCGTCACCGTCGGGAACCCGTTCCCGTTGAGTCCGATGCTGAGCATCGGTCCGAACTCGGCCGGGTTCGTGACAATCGGCCCCTCTGGAGAGGCCGGCTCGAGCAGCTGCGCGAGAAGGAGCGCGAGCAACATACGTCACTGCGCTTTCGTGAAGATGGCGTCGCCCGTCGAGCCCGAGCTCCGACACGACGCGCTCAACATGTCGCCGGTGACGGTGATGACCATCACCGTGCCCGCCGGGAATTTCTCGCCCCCCGACACGCAAGTGCTTCCTGCAGCGGCAAAGCAGAGGAAGGTGTCTGAGTCAGTGATGCGCAGCAGGTAGTCGCCGCGCACGAGCGCCTGCGCGGTGCTGCCGCCCGAAGCGCAGTCGGTGAACTCGGTGCGAATCGCCGCGTTCAGCGGAATGCCGGCCTTGGCGACGACAGGTACGAGCGCCAGCAGAACCAACAACGGCCACAGGAGCAGAGCGGTCTCGACCTTGCGCATCCGATGAGGGTCGGCCGCTGCTGGGAGCCTTCTCGCTCAGGGCGATTTCACGCGCTCGAGCCGGCATTTCCAGTCGATGTTCGTGGCGGCCGCACCGGTCACGCGCACGCGAACGTCAGGTGTCGAGACGTCGATGGTGCAGTCCCAGCCGGCGACGTCTTCGATGGTCCACTGCATGTTGACCGTGCCGGTGAGCGTCGTCGTGCCGCCCTGCCGCTTCACGCACGCGACGGCGCGGTATGACGCGCTGTTGCTGGTCGCCTTGTCTTTCGCGGTCACCGTCGCGATGACCGTCTCGGCCTTCGTGTTGGTGGGAGTGAGCGTCGCGATGGTGGTCACCGTGGCGTCTGCCGTCGTGAGCGACGTCTCGGTGATGGTCTCGCTGATGGCCTTGTCGGCCGCCGACTGAAACCCGTTCGCTGCGTTCGTCGCCAGTGCGTGAAGCGCGCCGCCGCCGCGATTCCCGTGTGGATGACTGTGTCCCTCGGCCGCGAAGCCCGGGCCCGACCCTGCGACGAAGCCGGAGTCGGTGATTTCAGCGCCGTTGCCCGTCTTGATGTCGTGCACGTGCCCAGCGTCGGAAAACGCGCCAGTCGACCCGGGCGATGAAGCGGCGGTCGAGAGCTGCGTCGCTGAGCCGATCGGCATCGGGTGCACGTGGTCAGCGCGCGACAGCGAAATGCTCGCTCCGCCTGTGCCGGCTGAGCCGGCGAGAAGCGTACTCGGCGCGGCGGTGAGCACAGTGTGCTTGTGGTTGATGCGCGCCGCCTTCGCGATAGCTCCAGCGTCGGCGACGTCGGCACTCGCGGGCGCGAGGTCGGACGTCAGTCCGAAGTCGACGCTCACTGTGTCAGCCGCGACTGCGATGCCGGCCCCAGGACCGACGTGCAGCGCCATCGGCGCCGTCCCGGTCGACGTGAGTCCGTTACCTGCGGTGACAGCGCCTGGCGCGCCAGCGGACTCGACATCACCGAGACGCGTGTCGAGCTCCTGAATCTGAAACTCGAGGCGGTCGTACGTGTCTTCGTGCGTGGCGCGATCGAACGTGCCCGCGTTCCGGAAGCTCGTCGTCTGCGTGAACGGCGTGTTGCGCTGAATGAAGAGCGTCGCACCGACTCCGGGCGCAGCGAGCATCGTCACGTTGCCGGCCGCGCCGGTGCCGCGCCCCGGAATCGAAAGCGTGTAGTCGACGCCGAGCGTCTGCACGATGTCGCTGCCGCCCGACGGCTTCAACACGACGAGCACGTCGCTCGGGTCGAGGAAATAGAACTGCGTGGAGAACACCGTAGCGATGCCGTTGCCGGGATACGAAACGCGCGCGGTGTTGACGGGGACGGTCACGAGCAGAGGGTCAGCGTTTGCTGGGAGCCTTCTGCCGTGCTGGGCTCCGCTGATGCGTTTCCTTCTATTGGGCGTGTTGGTCACAGCGTGCGGAACACAGCCGGTGCCTGGTCCGAGCGGACCGAGCTCGACCGTGTGGAAGTGCAATTACACGCTCTGGTGTCGACCGAGCAGTCCCGAGACGAGACACGTGTCGTTCTGCGAGACAACGAAGTCAGTGTCGCAGTCGAAGGCGCTCTCGCAGTGCAATTCCGAGAAGCCCGTATCGAGCTGCGTCTGCTCTTCCGAGTATTGCTACGACTCCGGCGAGAGCTGCTGATCACTCGCTCAGCGCTTGCCCGCCGGTGAAGACATTGAGCGGCTGTCCGTCGCGCTGGCCGTAGACCGCGCCACCGAGCACGTCGATCGGCGATTGCGGCTCGAGCTCGCCGGTGAGCCAGTCATGCACGTACTTCGCCTGGCCGATGGGCCGCGTCGGCGCACCAACGAAGGGGGCGAGCGCGCGGTACCCAGCCTCCACGCGCTCCGCCGCCTCGGCATCTCCATCCAGCGCGCGCGGCGCATTGCGCGCGAGTCCATCGATGGCGCCAGCAACCGGGGTCAGTCGCGGGTTCGGCCTGTGCCCACCGAGAATTGCTTCGGCTCCCGCGTACGCGTCGGCCAGCACGGGCACACTGCCGAACGGCCCGGCGAGCAGCTTGCGCATGAACCAATTCCGCCACTGCAGCTCTTTCCGGTCGGGTTCCTCGTCGTCGCGGTCGCCATCATCGGGCCCACGGCCGGCGAAGAGTTCGCCGAGCGCGCTGTACGCAATCCAGAACCCGACGAGCGCTCCGATGCGCTTCTTCTCGAAGAGCCGCACCTGCGAACGAAACGCGACGTTGAGGTAGCCGAAGAACACCGCGGTCATGCCCCAGTAGCCGCGGTCGCGGAGCAAGCGGCTCGAGTCGACCGGCGAGTGATTCGGCCACGTCTGCCGCAACACGTCGTCGGCGAAGCTCACGGCGTGTGACTGAATCGCCTCGTCAGAGGTGAGTCCCTTCGCGCGCGCCGCTTCCAGTCCTTGCTGGTACGCGCCGAGCCACACGGGCGTCGAGGTCACTACCTGAACCGCCTCCATGAAGATGAAGGCGTTGTCACGCAGCGCGCGGCCGCCGCGCATCACCGCGTGCTGCGAATCAGTCAGTGAGCGAACCTGTCGCGCGAAGTCTCGCGTGAGCGTCTCCTGCATGAAGCGCAGCTCGCCTGACTTCGCGAGCGCGGCGGCGCGCGACTCGAGCGGAGCCTTCATGTACTCGCGCGTGCCGGCGGCGAGGTACTTCAGCTTGAGGTCGGTCGACGCGACTGCAGCGAGCGGGTTGGCGAAGTCGCTCAGCGCGGTCGGCACGGAGTAACCCAACGCAGCCGGCGCCAGGTTGCGACGCAGGGCCGTGCTGATGGCGTCGAGCGCGACGTTCGGCGCAACGCCGCGCATGCTGCCGACGTCCTGCGCCCAGAGCTTGAACTCGGCGGCGCGTCCCTCACCCAGACGCTGCTTCAGCTCGAGTTCGATTTCCGGCTCGAGGAGCAGACTGCCGACGGACTTCACGACGGGCCGGAACGCGAGGTCGTGCGCCACCTGAGCGAAGTGGCGATAAATGGTGTTGGGCTCGAGGCTGATGACGGCCGAGACTTGATCAGCGCGCTGTTTCGTGTGCGAGTGCGGCGTTCCCGCGCGCGTGTACGAGCGGTCGAACATCTCAGCCAGCGACTCTGCGACCTGGCGCTCGCCCGTTGACGACGCGGCTTTCTCGTACACCGCAGGGAAGTAGCCACCCTTCAGCTCCTTCACCGAGCCGTCGCTCAACCGCACCTGCAGCGGCGTGGCGCGCACCGCTTCCGGCCGCAGACCGGAGTCGCTCTCTTCGAGTGCGAACACCGCATCACGCATCGACTCAAGCGAGTCCCAGACCGACTGCACCCAGTCGAGTTCTTCCGAGGTGAGGCGCTCGAGCGCAGTCAAAACCTGCGCCTCAGAGATGCGTCGACCGTCGAGCAGCCGCTGCTTGTTGCCCGCGTTCCCCATGTTGAGCGCCATCATCAGCAGCTCGAATCGCTTACGCGGCGCACCGAACGCGTCGGTGTGCCCGACGAAGAGCTCGCCCTCGAGGTTCTCCATCATTCGCTCACGCGCTTGCCGCGGCAGCTTCTCAAACGCCTCGGTGACGGGCTTCACCATCGACTTCAACAGGTCGGCCTCTTTGTGCTTCGCGAGCTGCATCGGCTCAACGAATGCCTGCCAGAGCACCGACTCGCGGTTGTCGGCCGTGAGCTTCCGCACTGCGTCCGAGGGATTGGTGAGGAAGCCGACCGCCGCGTTTCCCCACTGCGCCAGGTTCTCGACCGGCGTCTGCGCTGACTTCGTCGCCGGCGTCGCGACGCGCGGGTTGGCGCGGAGCTCGGAGAGAATCGCTTCCTTCACCGCCTCACGCGCCACCTTGCGGTCGCCGAGCAGCACCTCATTTCGCGCGCGCACGGCGGCGCGCAACTGCTCGAGTGCCTCGCGAACGATGCGCATCTCGGCGACGCGAAGCCCTCGCCACTCGCCGGCTTCACCAAGAATCGCGCGCAGCCGCGCTCCGGGCACTTCACCTTGCTCGTAGCTGGCCCATTCACCGAGCGTCTGCCCGTCGGATTCCATCTGCCGCGCCGCGGCGTCGATGGCCATCAGCCCGCGCTCGAGCGCCTCGGGGCGCACCCGTTCCGCATCAGGCAGCTGCAGCGCCGAGACGATGTAGTCGATGGCGTCGCGGTACGTCGGGCGCGCCTTGCCCGCTTCGCGCCGCATCGAGTCGCGCGCGAGCTGGGAGGCGTACTCGAGGAAGCTGTCGCGCTCCTTCAGCGCGGCGAGCTGCTCACGGTGCACGGCCGCGGAGAGCAGCTGTCGCTGCATCGCCTCCATCGCGGCGACTGCCTTGCCAACAACGCCAGCGCGCGCGGCTTCGGCTGCAGCGCGGCGTTCCGAAGCGAGCGCTCGAGCCGGGATGACGCTGCGAAGCTGAGTGTTGTCGACGATGTTCTTCGCGCGTCGATTGATTGCATCGAGCGGCGGTGTCTGCGGCACGCCAGCCGGCGCGCGACCGCGCATCGCACGCCAGCCCTCGAGAATCTGCTTCTCGCGTTGAGGCGCCATCGCCTTTTCGAGTGCGTCGCGCAGCCGCTGCCGCTCGTCGAGCGCACCGGGAATTTCTTCGACCTGTCGCGCCGCCACCTCGCGACCGACCCACGTGTCTTTCTGGGGGAAGCTGAGCAGCTCGGCGAGAAAGCGGCCGCCTGAGTCATAGCCAAAGCCCTGCGCGAGCTCGTCCGGCATCGTGCCGCTTCCGTCATCGACGGTCGGAAGCCGGCGCACTCCGGCCTCACCGACGAGCTCACGCACGGCGGCGCGGTCCAGCGCGATGCGATGCTTCTCACCGTCGCCTGCGTCGAAGCCTTCCTCGAGCCACTTCCACGCTTCGCGCAGCGGCAGCTTCTCCCACGCGTTGGAGTACTCGCGCTCCCAGCCTCGCACCTTCTCGTCGATGGTCGCCTGCGTCTCGGCGAGACGTTCGCGAAGCACAGACGCCAGCGCTTGATTTGCGGCCTTCGCCTCGGCTTCGCGCAGGTCCGCCTGGTACTCGTTCCACTGCTGCTCGCTCATTCCGGCTTCTTCGGCCGACGTGAAGAGGTCGGGGCCATGCGCCTGTTTCCAGCGCACGAGCTCGTCCTCGGTCGCGAGCAGTCGATCGAACACCGTGCGCAGCTCGTCGTTGAGGTCCTCGCGCATGCGGCCGGAGAGCGTGCGGTAGATGTCGAGCAGCCAAGCGCGGAACCGCGCAAAGACGCTCTCGAGCTCGGCCTTCGGCGCCTTGCCCTCGCGCAGGTACACCTCGAACGCGCGTGCGAATTGCTCCTCCTGCTCTACCGTCAGCGCGTCGGTGAGATTTCCGCCCGTAGCTCCAAGGGCCTTGCGAGCGAGTTCGAGCGTCTGCGCGGTGCGCCCAGTTGCTCCGCCGTGCACCAACTCGCGCAGCATCGCCATCCACACGTGCGCGAGTTCGTGCGCCGGCGTGGAGGCGGTGGCCTTCTTGTTGAGGAAGATCTTGAACGCCTGCGCGGTTGCCCGACCGACCGCCGGCAGCTCTGCGTAGCCGAACGGAATCGAGCCGTCGCTCGAGCCGAGGCGCTTTACTTCGTCGGTTCCGGCGGCGTTTCCGCCAGGAGCTTCTTCCGGTCGGATTCGAAGTCCGAGGTCAGCTGCTTGCCGAATTCCTCGGGCGTCAGCGCGCCGGGTCCGTTCACCAAGTACGTCCGCCCGCGCATTCGCACTCGCACCGGAACGTCTTCCGCCTTCTCGTATTTCGCCTTCTTTTTCGGCTCGCTCATACGATTCCTCACCGACCTGTGCCCGAAGCCCTGCAGTGATGGTGACTGTACTCCCATCGTCGAGTTCGAGGTCAACCGCTGCCCCTTCCAACTCGGCGAACAGGTCGTCGATGAACTGCTCCAGTGTCGCCCGGTCGTCGTGCTTCGCGGCGTATTCGTCTCCAGAGAGCCGCGCGAACGCGACGCCCATGCCTCCGAGTTCCTGCGCCGTGCGGCTGATCAAATTCAGCATCACGTTGCCCATGCGATGCCCGAAGCGCTGCGCTTCGCGACGCGAGAGCCCGAGGTTCGTCACGGCGAAGCGCGTGTGCAGGTCGTTCAGCTTCTTCAGCCCGATGCCATCGAGCGCTGCCACCCACTTCTTCGGGCCAGCTGCTTCGAAGCCGCGCTTGTTCAGCACCAACCCGCCAGACATGTCGTCGAAGTACTCCTCGGCGCCGAACGCACCCGCGTCGGGGAAGCGTGCAGTCGCAGCCGCAGTCTCCGAATCAGGAACCGAGCGCTCGATCGCCTTCGTCTCGCCGAACGCCGTTGGACTGCGGAGCGGCGCGCTCTCGCTCAAGTCGAGCCCAGTGCCCTCGCGCGAGGCCGGAAGCGCTGACTCGCCCGAGTACTCCGCCGCCAACTCGGCATCGAAGAACTCAGCCGTCTGTCCTTCCGCGGCACGGCCTTTCGCTCGCCCCGTCTCGACTCGGTCGCCAAGGTCGGCCAGCGCGACGTCGGTGTCTGCGCCGTCGCCGACGACGAAGCGAACGTCGCGCACGCCCGGCGCATGCTGCTGCCAAGCCGCGACAGCCTGCGCGACGGCCTCGCGCGACTCCGCTCGAAGAAGAAAGTTGGTCCCAGCACGCGCCGCCTCCGCGTCGAGCGCTTTCAGCACCGGCGCGATGGCCTGAAAGAGCCGATCGGTCTGGTCGTGCGAGACCTTGTTGAGCGGCTTCACGTCCGTGCTCGTCAGCGCAACGACGACGCCCGGCGCGCCGGCGCGTGCCTGCTCGGTCAGCTTGAAGCCCGCCTTGTTCCGAAGCCCCGTCAGCGCGTCGAAGTACGCCGCTCGAGCTCGCGCTTCGGGCCCGCGCTGGAATGCCTCTCGCGCCTTCGCCGCGACGGCGTCGAGCACCGAGTCAGCGTCGCTCCGCCCGGGCTGGTAGACCGTGCGTGTTGCCGACGTGCGCCCGTGCACGTTCGCCATGAACTCAGCGCGTTGCTCGCGCGTCACCTCGCGGCGGCCGACCTTCTTGAGCTTCGCAGTCCTGGCTGCCTCGGTCCCGCGAAGCGCCGCCGTCTCGTAGTCTTGCCGCCCGGTAAGGGGGTCGAGCACCTCGAAGCGCTGCCGCAGCAGGTCCTTCACTTCCTGCTCGAGCTCGGCGTCGATGACGAGCGCGCCTGCCTCGGCGCGGCGCTTCTCGAGCGAGCTGCCTTTCGCGACGATTCCGGCGCCCTTGCCCTCGATGAAGTCGAGGAGCGCGAGGCTCGCCTTCTGCCGCTCAGCGAGTCGCGCCTTCGACGTCTTCTCAGCGGCGAGCACGTCCTTTCGCGTGTTGGCCAACTTCTCGGCCGCGTTGAGCGACGGGCGGAACTTGCGCACGGCGAGGCGCGCGCGCGCGATGGACTCGGCGCGATTGAGCCCGAACTGCTGCATCCATTCGGCGTCAGCAGCTACCGCAGCCTCTTCGTCAGCGTTGAGACCGGTGCGGAACGGCCCGGTGACGACCGGCTTGCGCGGCCGCCGCGGCGGCTTCGCCTGCTCGATGCGCGTGGTGGGCTCGCCGCTCGATTCGGCGGCCATCTCCGCCATCGACTTCTCGCTGCCCTGGTGGAATTCCAGCTTGAAGCGCGCGAGCAAGTCGGCCGGGTGCACGCCGGTGTCTTGCGCCTGCGTCTGAATGAAGTGCTGCAGCAGCGCGATGGTCTGTCGCGCCTCGGCCCGCGTCGTCCGCTTGATTTTGACCAGCTGTTCTTCGAGGTCGGCGAGCTGGGTGTCGATGCCGGTGACGTCTTCTTCCTCCTGCGCGAGACGTTGCACGGCTTCGACCGCATCGCGGAAATCGGGCCCGTCGAAGGTGGCGCCGCGTTCGTTCGCTTCGCGCAGCGTCGCGCCCGTTGCGGTTGTGGAGGTGTCGCCGGCCAGCGCTTGCCCGATGGCGCTGCGTCCCCATTTCTCCATCACGAGACCGAGCGGCACCTCGATGCGCGCTCCGGGCATCTCCGCCACCTGGCGAACGTTCTCGTACGCTCCGCCACCGAGGATCGCGTCGAAGTACCGCTGCGACTCGTCGGGGTTGGCGCCGTTGTCCTGAAAGAAGCGCAACACCGCAGCCGCGGGGACGTGGAGCCCCGTCACGGGCACGCCGCCGCCTTCGCTCGACAGCTGCGTTACGAGGTCGGCCGCATCAGCCGGCGCAACGGCGGCGAGGTTGTGCTTCGCGAGCTCGAGCACCGCGGCTGCCTGCTTGGGCGCCACCGTCGCATCGTGAGCTCGCTGCTGCAGCTGAACTCCGCGCAGCGCCAGCGTGCCGACCGACGTCGCACCACCAAGGCCGAGGCCACCGAGCAAACCACCCTCGAGCGCGTGCACGCCGCGCTGCACGTCGTACACCGCGCGCGCTTGCAGCTTGCCGTCCTTCGCCGAAGCGAACAGGTAGCTGCCGAGCTGCTCGAGCGCATCCTGCACGACCTCTTCGCCGCCCTCGGACGCGACCGACTTTGCGTAGTCTTTGCCAACACGAGCGACGAGCGCGCGAAGCGTCGGGTCGCTCGCAAGCGCGCTCTTCAGTCCGGTCAGCCCGCCGGGGAGCGACTTCCGAATCAGGTCGGTCTGCTCGCCGAGCGTTGCGACTTCGACCGTGGCTTTGAGCAGACCGAGCACGACTGCGCCACCCATCGCCTCACCTGGTGTGAGGTACTTCCCGTCGTCGGTGCGAAGGTCTCGCAGCTCCTCGTAGCTCGAACCGGTTTCGAGCTCGGCCGACGCGTAGAAGGCCCCGGCGCGCGCGCCAACCCCAGCACCAGCACGTGCGCCTGCAAGCGCAGCGGTCCGCGCAGCAGTCGGGCTGCGCGTCGTTGCCAGCGTGGCGAGTCCGGCGAGCGCCGCAGTGCCGAGGCCAACGACGCCTGCGCCTTTCCCGGCCTCGCTCATCACGTCGAGCGACGATGCGGCGCCCTGTGCCACGGCATCGAGGTCTGCCGAAATCGAGTCGTTCTCCAGGAGCAGCGGCAGCTTCAGCTTCGCATCGGCGATCGCCGCGCGGAGTTCGGCCGGCTCACCCGGCTCGAGTCCGTTCTCGACTCGCATCAGCTGCGTCTGCATGCGCGACAGCTCGAGCCCAGCCTTCGCCTGCCGGTACTGCTGAGCCAGCTGCGCGAGGCGTCCGCTCTCGCGAAGTGCCGCGGCTTCCTCGTTGTCGACAGCCAGCGACTGCGTCGGTGCGTCACGCTTCGTCCGGTCGGCCGTCGTCTGTGCCTGCTCTGCCGGCGTGCGCGGCTCGAGCAGATCGTGTGCTTCGGCGCGTGCCTTTTCTTCGCCAACGAAGGGCGCGTTCAGCGTCACCAGCGCGTCCTTGAGGAACTGTCGGTCGCGCTCGCGCGGCGTGCCGCGCTCCTCTTCAGTCTGTCGCTCGAGGTCAGCGTTGAACGCGTCGGTCGCCCAGTCGGTGATGGCGCGGATTGCTTGGACGATGTGGCCGGCTTCGTTCGTCTTCAGTGTCACGCCCGTCGCTTCCGGTCGCTTCAGCAGCAGCTCGCGCAGCGCGGGGTCGAGTCGGTCGGGGTCGAACTCCTGCAGCGCGGCCGCCTTGCGCCACGCCGGCAACGCCTTCCGAACCTGGCTGAAGGGCACGCCGAGCACGGCCTGTGCGCGCGCGGTCGCAACGTCGTCGGTCTCGTTGCTGTCGAACGCGTCGCGCGCTGCACGACGCAGCAACTCGTTCTCGGCCTGTCTGTCGGCTGCTGCTTGTCGCTCCGCGGCCGCCCACGGGTACGACAGCCCGGCCTTCGCGCGGAACTGATCGAGCGCAGGCACCGACGTCGTCGCGGCGCTCGCCGGCTGCTGCGCCTCGGGCGTCACCGGCTCTTCGGTCCAGCCAGGCGGGACTGCGTCGACCGGCTCTTCGGTCCAGTCGTCAGGAGGCGTTGCCACTGGGTTTCTCCTCGGGCTTCTCCGACTTGAAGCCGAACTCGACCTTCACCGCGCCAATCTGCACCTCGAGCCCGGCGACGCCCTTCTCCTTCGCGAGGTCCATCAGCCGCGCGACGAACGCGAGCGCTTCCTCGGTGGTGGAGAGCACCATCACTTCACCTGTTCGATTTCGCCGAGCGTTCCGTCGGAGTACTTCGCGCGCCGCTGCTTCCGGTCGGGCGAGTACAGGTACGACTTGAGCGTGCGCGTCGGCGCGGTGAGGTCCATCTCCGGCATGTCGAGCGAGCCTTTCTTTGCCGGCGCCGGCGCCTGCCGCGGCGCGACGATGCGCACCTTGTCTGGGTCGGCGACGAGCCGGCCGCTCTTCAACGAGTCGGCGACGTCCATGTCGAGCTCGGCGTCGAAAGCAGCGCGCTCGTCACTCGTGAGCCGTCGGCCCTTCTCCTTCTCGAGCGCATGCAGCGCCAGCACGGCACGACCGGTCCACGCGTCGACGTCACCTTCGTCGAGCGGCGTCTTCGACTTCTTGCGCTTCGCTGCTGCGCGAATCGTCGAGTCGATCGACTTCGCATCGGCCTTGTCTTGGGCTTCTTCCTGCGTGCCCGCGCGCTTCACTGAGCGAGCCGACGACGCGCCCGCGCGCTCCCATTCCGCGTCCGACACGTCGACGGGGCGACCGTACTTGCTCGTGTAGTCGATGACGAACTGCTGGCGCACGGCGTCGGGCGACGCATTCGAGTCGCGCGCGAGCTCCGCTTCGAGTCGGTACCGGAATGCTTCGTCGAGGTCCGCCTGTTCACGACGGGCGTCAGCCGCGCCACCGCGTCCACCGTTCGCGCGCGCACGTGCGGCGTCAGCTCGCGCTTCTGCGCGGTACCGGCGAGCGAGCAGGAAGTCGGCGTCGTACTTCTTCAGGAACTCCCACGTGCCCGGCAACATCGGGCGGCGAGCGAGCTCGGCCGAGTTGGCATCGTTCTCCGCGTCGAGAATCGCCTTCCGTTTCTTCTGCGCCTCGGCTGCCTGCGTCTCGCGCAGATGGCGTTCCACGTCGGGGCGCACGTCGTGGCCGAACGCTGACGTGTCGACCGCGCGCTCCAACGCGTCGCCATCGACGAAGCCGTCAGCGTCGCGAAGCCCCTCGGCAGTCGTATCCACCAACTTCACGCCCTCGCCGTAGATGCGGTCGCGTTCGACGCCTGCCTTCGCACGCGAGACCATCGACGACGCCTCATCGAAGCGCGCGCCGAAGATGCCTCTGTTCGTCTCGAGGAACGTTGCGGCATCATCGACTCGGCCCTGCGCGAGCAGCCCTTTCGTCATCGCGAAGCTGTTCTCGGAGCGGAACGCCGCCTTGTGCGCTGCCGCCGCCTCTGGCGACGCGGCGAGTTCGTCGATTGCGCTTTCGGCCTGCCGGGAGAACGCGAGCCACGAATCGAAGTCAGGGACGCCCGCGCTCGATGACGCGAGCGCCTGGCTGATCAACCCCTTCGTCGTTTCCTCTTTCGCGACACCGACCTGCTTCGCAACGTGGCCTTCGACCTGCCGACGGAAGGCGAGCAGCGCCTCGCGGCTCTTCACGTTGAAGCGAGCGCGCGCGCCGGCGTCGGAGATGGTCTCCGAAATCTCCTTCGCGTCGGCCTCGAGACCATCGATGACCGCGGCCGAACCCTCAGCAGCCTTCAGCCCTGTCGTGGCGAGAAAGCCGCCCTTCGATGTATCGATGCCGTCGAACGCGTCGTCGATGCGAGAGCGACTGCCGCTTCCGCCCTGAAGCCGCCGCGCCGCGCGCTCCTGCTGTTCGAGCAACTTGTCTGCTTCGGCGAGAGCCGCGCCTTCGCGCTTCGCTTTGTCGAACTGCTGCTGCTCTGCAGTGAGTGCCTGGTCCGCTTCCTTCGCGAGCGAACCAACACCGCGACCGACCATCGCCGACGCTTCGCTAAGCGAGCTGTCGACGCGACGCAGGTTCGGCGACACCACCGGCGCGCTGATGCCCTGCGACTGCACACGTGGACCGCCGAGAGTCGGAATCTTCATTTGCCACCCATTCCGCCCATGCCGCCGGTCGCCATGTCGAAGACCGAGCCGACGACTGCGGTACCGGCGCCGAAGTTCGCAGCGGCGCGCTTCGCTCCACGCCCGCGGTACCCACGCATCTCCTCGCGCGCCTGAAACGCGAGCGCATCGTCACGCACCGACGCAGCCTCCTTGAAGCCCATCGCCGCGCGCACTGCGTTGTTGCTGGACGTCTGCGCGTCGAGTTCGGAATAGAGCCGGCTTGAGTCGATGGTCTGCGCCGCCGTTCCGGAGCTCGCATCGACGTTGCCCACCGCGTACGCGAGGCGCTGCTGCCCCTCGAGCTGCGTGCCGGCCATGCGAATTGCGCCAGCTTCGACGGCGCCGCGGCGGAGTGCATCGGCGCCCTGCGCGCTCGCGACTGCCTTGTTGTACGCCCGCGCCTTCGCGATGGCCGTCAGGTTGTCATTGAGCGCGTCGCGGTCGGCGTCACGCTCGAGCCCCGTCGACGTGAGGACGGTGCCGAAGTTGAACATCGCTTCGATGATGTTGCTCATCGGCCCCCCACATCGATTTCGCGCGAGATGCCCAGCACCGTCACCGGAAGCGGAAGAGTCTGACGAAGCACGGCGCGCCCGGTTCGGCCGTAGGTGCCGCTCACGTTCACGACGGCCAGCACCGAGGCGGCCGACGGAAAGCCGTACTCGTCGTCGACGTCGCGCTGCTGCCAGTCCTCGAGGTGGTCGAAATCTTGCCCGGCGCCGAGCCCCTGGGCGTTGTCGACCTCGAAGCCGACGGAGATGACCGTCTTCTGCGCGAGTCGGTCGCCTGCAGCGTCGAGCGTCTCGAGGTCTGCGAAGTACGACAGCCCGAATGCCGCCTTGAACGTGGTCGCGTCGTCCGGACCCCAACCCGCTTCGGTGGTGATGCTGCCTCCGGAGACGGTGTACGGCCCCGCCGGCGCGATGCCCGGGCACGACGCCCACACCTTGCGGCCCTCGAGATGAGCGAGCCCCGAGATGGTGCTGCCCGTCGCCTTGGTGACGGTCGCGATGACGTGCGCGTCGACGGGGTAGCTCAGCTGCTCCGAGCCGATGGCGTTGCCGTTGTAGCCCTCGTCGTCGGCGTACAGCGGGAGGCCTCGCACGTCGGCAGGCGTCATGCGCTCAATGCGCGTCACGCCACCGCGAACGACTGCGATGAAGACGTCGGTGAAGCCGCCGAGTCCGCCGGCGAGCTCGTTTCGAGGAACCGCAGTCACCGACAGCACCTTGTCGTTGCCGGTGTCGTGTCGACTCCACGCCCAGCGCCCGTCGATCGTGCGAGTGCAGCTCAGCAGCGTGCCGTCACTGCGTACCGCCCAGACCGTGCGGAACGGCTCCTCCTGGTAGCACCACGAAACGATGCGCGACGAGAGCCACGTTGCAGTCGGCGTCTGTCCGGCTCCGCGAAACAGGTGCTCGGCGTGCTCGGCGATTTCGCCGCCGCCGAATGCGCCATCGGCGAACTGCAGCGCATGCACACCGCGTCCTTGTGCGCCAACGAAGAGGACGTTCTTCCCGAACTTCAGCGGCGTCAGGCTCGATGCGCCGACGCTGTAGATGGGACGCGTCACCGCAGCGAACGTGTCGTAGTCGAGCGGCACTTGGCTCCGACCCACGCACCACACGTTCGTGTCGGTGAAGACGAGCAGAAAGTCGGACGCCGCCATCGACACGCCGCGCTCGCGGAATTGATCAAGTAGCGTCGCCGAGAGCGGCTGCCCGCTCCAGTTGATGACCGGCTTGTCGTGGTTCGCGTATTCGTCGAGAGCCGACATCCAGAAGCCTTGCGTCGGGCCGGCGAAGCAGCGGCGCTGCTGGAAGAACGCCACCGCGGCCGGGTACTCGCCGGCCTTGAACGGTGAATCACCGCGCAGCGGTGGAAGCGTGTAGTCGGGGTCGTCGCCGAAGTCGGCGAAGCGCTCGTTCGGCGCGCAACGACCGACGAAGCCGAAGAGGTCACCGCGACCGCGGTAGAACAGGTTCTGAATCGCGACCCAGTTGCTCGGTGGCGGGACTGCCGCACCGAGCCCGGGCTCGATGTACACGGGCGAATCCCTGTAGACGACGAGCTCGTCCGTCGGATTGTCGATGGCCACGCCAGGCGTCGAGGGCACGGTGCCGCTCGCGACGAGGCCGACGACGTATTGCGTGATGTCGCGCGGCAGCGACTCGGCGACTTCGCCGGTCACCTTGTGCTGCATCAGCACGCTCCACTTGTAGCGCCACTTCCGCGGCGGGTGGTCCGGGATGGCGGGCGAGAACATCGAGTTCGCGACGTTCCACGCGACCAGCACAGGCATCGACTCGGGGTTGCCGGCAATCGAAGGAGCGAACGCCTGCAGCGGCGCCGCGCCGGGCGTGTCTCCGGGCGGAGCGAAGCGCGCGGCGTTGATGCTCACTGTCGACGTGATGGTGAGCTCCTGCGCAGGGCGCAGGCGATGCGTCAGCATCATCGTGCTGCCAAACTGCACCCACTGCAGCTCGCGCAGGTCGACGGTCTGGAACGGCGTGACGACTTCGCCGACCAACGCGAGCGTGCGCCCGTTGTAGACGCGGCAGTAGAGGTTGCCGAGTTCGAGCACGTACGACTCGCCGCTCGCGTGGAAGAACGGAAGCAACGCGACGTCGGGGAGCTTCGCGTCCCAAGCGAGGCGCGTGCCCGGCCGCGAGACGGCGTTGCCCTGTGGGTTGACGACGAAGTTCAGCAGGCGCCGCGCGGCGACCTGGTACAGCGACGAATCGGTGCGCCCCCACATAAGAGGCGACAGCTCACCGCCGGCAAATGAAGTCTGACGCAGCGTCGGCACGTGTCACCTGATGCGCACCGACTCACTGTCGGGCTCCGGGTCTCGAGTCGCTGCATTGCCTTCCGCCGCGGCCGCCACGCGAAGCGCCAACTGTGCGCCCTGCTGCAACATCGGCATCAGCTGAGGCTTCACCGGAATCGACGGCGCGAAGTACACGGCGAGCTGCGCGGCGACGGCCTTCGTGAAGAGCGCGGGCCACAGCGCGACCGTCGCGAGCTCGACCGTGTAGACGAGCACGGCCTGCGACTGGTCCGTCAGAATCAGATGCCCGGTGTTGGCGTCGTTCAGCTCCCAGTCGAAGGGAATCTTGTCGCCAGCGCCGGGGTTGCGATCGCCGCTCCAGATGAAGCGCGGCTTCAACATGTCTGCTGGCGCGACGTACGCGTATGCCCAGCCGGCGCGCGTCTCGCTCGAGAGCGCGAGCGCCTTGGTCTTGCGGCAGAAACGCCAGTCCCACGACGTGAGGAGCTCGTTGCGAGTCGACGCGAAGTACTGCTTCGCCGTGCGCGCTTCGACGCTCTTCTCGTTGAGGTTATCGATGACTTGCTTCTGCCCGACGAGCCCGAGCGCGAGGTTCGCGACCTGCCCTTCGGTGCTGACCGCAGAAGCCATGCGTCATCGCCCTCGCGGTTAGATGCCGCGGTCGGAAGCGCGCACCGCGCCGGGGTTGGCCGCCGGCACGCCGTCGTTCACCTGCACCGCATTGCTGGGCGTGATGAGCGTCCACGTGCGCGAAGGCTCGTCGCCAGGCTTCAGCGTGACGGTGTCGCCTTCGCTGAGACGCACGCCGTTGTAGAAGCCGCCCGAGCTGCCGACGCGGAACTTGCGGTAGCCCTTCGCTTCCATCGCAGCCGCGGTCTCAGCAGTCGCGTGCGCCGCGCCCATCTTCTCTTCGGCCTCAAGCAACATCGCACCAGCGCGATTCGCCTTCGCGAGCGCGTCGGCGCGGTCTCGATTCGCGACCGCGAGCGACTCCTCGAGGCGGTCGTTCGCCTCGTGTGCATCGCTGATGCGCTCACGCAACTCGGTCGCTTCCTTCGTGGAGGCCGCGCGCAGCGCGTCGAGCTCGGCGCGCAGCTTGTCGTTCTCCGCCTGCAGCTTCGTCGAGTCGCCGCTCGCGGCGTTGTCCAGGGCAGGCGCCTTCATCACCTCCGTCACGGGGGCGGTGGGAGCGGTCTGCTGATTCTGGGGCTTGTTCGGGGGTGCCATTCACGTCTCGAGGTGCTGCGAGGAAGAAACTGCCCGCCGGGCACGATGCCCGGCGGTTGTCGAACGAGGCCACCAAGCTCTCGCCCGACGAGCCGAATCAGCTGATGGCGCCCGGGGGCGACGCGCGGCCGGTGGTGGCGATGAGTCCGGCCATGATTTTCCCGGTGCTGTGCGTGCCTGAGGCGACGCCCTGCAGCGCGAGGTACCGCGCCGTCGCGGGCAGCGGCGGAATCGCGATGAGGACCTGCTTGCCCTTCTTGAGCGCGGCTTCGACCACCGCGCCCGACGTCGCGATGACCGTCGGCGAGCCGACCGTCGGGTCACCGTCGAGGCCGGTGATCAGGTTGAACGTCTCGTTGGTGCCGGCCGTGAAGTCTTCCGTCACCTGAATGCCGACGTCGACAGCAGGCGACCGCATCAGGTCGCGGAGCAGCGTGTTGCCGTTCGCGTCCGTGCCACCGGCGTTGCCACCCCACAAGTCGATGACGTCGGTGCTGCGCTGCGTGCCCGTGGTGAGCGCCTGGTTGGTGCTGAACATTGCCTGCTTGTCGAAGTGCATCGTGCTGCTCCTGTTGCTGCGAGTTCGTTCGAAGGGTCTCGGTTTCGCTCTGAGCTCAGGCGCCGATGGTGGACTCGGTGAGGAGCATGTTGTCCTCGCCGTAGATGGGGCACTCGTCGAAGAAGACCTGCTTGCGGCCTTCGATGTCGCGAATGTCGATGGGCGAGTTCTTGTTCACCTTCTGCTTGCGCAGGTAGGCGCGAACCGTGCGCGGCATCAGCCAGAAGCAGCCGGCCAGCGACTTGAACTTCTCCGCCGCGTCGATCATCGCGTCGATGAGCGAGGTCGACGAGCCCGACAGCGCCGACATGTCGACGTTGCCGATGCGAACGATGGCGCGCGCGTCTTCCACCGCGAGGCCGACGTTCCAGATGAAGTGACCACGCTCGCACAGCACCTTGCCGCCGGAGCCGTCGTCCTCGTAGTCGTCGTCGAGCTTCTTGTAGTCGAGGCCCGCGGTCGTCTCCGGCGGGTAGATGAGGTGCACGCCGTCTTCCACGCCCGGCTTGATCAGCAGGATGCTCGCCTGGTCGTTGCCCGACGCGCCGGCGTTGTGGTTGACGATCTGCTTCTGCCAGGGACCGCTGAGCGAATCGAGGCGAGGAATCAGCCCGTGGAAACGCTCCGGGTTCGAACCGTGGTTCGAGTAGAGAATCTGCGTGATGACTTCCTGCTGCATGCCGAGCACGGCCATGCGCACCTGCTGCGACTTCATCGCGGCGCCACCGCGGCGCTTGGTGAGTGAAATCGGAACGGCGAAGCGCTGCTCCGCGCGGCCGAACGACTCGGTGTAGTTGTCCGTGCTGCCCTTGGTCGGCGTGACGCCCTGGTTGTGCAGCGTCCAGGTGGGCTTCGGCAGAGCGCTCTGGAACGACACGAGGTGACCCTCGCTGCCGTTCGCCTCGCCCATGGGCAGGTGCTGCAGCAACTCGGAATCCCGCGTCGCGAGCTCAGCCACGCGACGAACAGGCGAGCCCTCGTTCATCAGCTTCAGAAGGTCGACGAGCGTGCCCGTCGTCTGGTTCAACAGCGCCATTTCTCAACTCCTGCGAGACCGCGTGACTGCGTGGTTTGGTGGCTCAGAAAATGTCGGCGTCCGACTTCGGCGCCTTCGAGTCGCCACCGCCGGCGGGAGTCGCACCGCTTCCGACGATGGAGTCGTCCTTCACGGCTCGGCCAATCTTCACGAGCGCGCGAACGAGCGACGGGTTGTTGCCGATGCCGACTTTCTTCAGCAGCTGCGCGGCATCACCGCCGATGAACTGCACGGCCTTGCGGACCTCGAGCACCGTGGTCGGCAACTTCGCGCCGCCGAGGTCGGGGTCGTTGCTGATCTCCGCCTGCCACGCTGCATCCTGCGTCGCGAAGGCCTTGTCCTGCGCTTCGGTGCGCGCCTTGTCGAACGCGAAGTACTGGTCGACGACCTTCTGCGCCTTCGCGCTGTCGAGCCCGACGTCGGTGAAGACGCTCTTGAACGCACTCAGCTGCGCGTCGTCCGCGGTGACCCCTTCGGGCAGCTTGAACTCGAGCGCCGCGGGCTTCGCCGTTTCGCCAGGCTTCGCGCCCTCGGGCGGCTTCGCTGCTTCCCCGGGCTTCGCCGACTCACCGGCCTTCGAGCCTTCCGCTGGCTTCGCGAGCGCCTGATCGAGAACGGACGCACCAGCGCCGGCGCCAGCAGCCGGAGCCGCGGGAGCGGCAGGCGGAGGAGCAGCGGGCGGCGGGGTGGTGCCGGACGGGGTCGTGGTGGCGGCGGGCGTCGTCATGCCCACGAGACTCCGGCGGCGCTGGGAGCCTTCTCACTTCACGAGGCCAGAGACGCGAGCGCGACCGTGTTTCATGGGCCACATCGAAAAGAGCCGTCGCAGCGTCTCGCTGCGCACCATGCGGCCGCGCTCGCTCTGGACTCACCCTCCCGACGACTCTGCTTCGCGCTTCTTCGCTTCGTGCTGCTCACGCGTCGCGGCTTCGTGCCGCTCCTTGAGCGCTTGCAGGTAGAGCTCGGGGGCGACGCGCTGCGCTTCGGTCAGCAGGCCGATGGCGATGGAGCGCCGGCCTTCGTTGAACGCGGTCGCTTCGGCCTTTTCCGCGTAGCTCGAAGAGTAGAGCCCCGCGCGCTCGAGCAACGCCCAGAAGTGAAGGCGGCCGAGCTCACCCGACAGCACCCAGCGCAACGCCTCGTCGTGCTTCCGCTGCAGCTCCACCTTCCGCTTGCGCGTCGCTTCCTCGCGCAACTCGTCGTCGGTGCTCATCGAACGCCCGCCCCGCGAAGCATTTCGTTCAAGGCGGACGGCTGCTCGACGTTGGTGTCGGCCAACGTCTTGGCCGTGTCAGCGCCCTGCTGCAGCACCTGCATCTGCGCGGCCTGTGCCTGAATCTTCGCCTTCGCGGTGCGAATCGCCTTCACCGCCTCTTCGGTCTTGAGCACCGCCGGCGGTACGCCGACCGCATCGGCGTATTCCTCGATGAGCTTCTCCCAATCGACCTTGTCCATCACGTTGGGGTCCATCTTCGCGATGCCCATCACGAAGGCAGCGACGCGCTCGAGCCCGGTCGTGGCGAGCAGCTTCTGCGCCGCCGCCATCACGGAGATGTACTCGGGGCGCACGTCGCGGCCCTCGAGCACCTCGGGCGACTGAGGGACGTCGCCGAGCGCGACGCAGATGTCGAAGAGCAGGTCGATGAGCGGGTCGAGCGCTTCGTCGTTGAGCCCTTCGAGCACGGCGCCGAGCTGCTGCAACTTCTCCTCGCGGCGTTGATCAACCTCCGTCGCAGTCATGTTGCCGGTCTGCTCGGTGATGAGCAGCCAGAGGTGAGCGAAGAACGCGCGGCGAATGCGGTCTTCCTTCTGCCGCGACGCGTTCTCCGCGACCGTCACGACGTTCGGGTTGACGTCGATGGCAGGTCGCAAGGCTTGCCCGCCACCTCCGAGCCCGTCGAGGAACGTGGTCTCACCCGGGAGCAGACTGATGGGCGTGCCTGCTGCGGAGAACGGCGCGGCCATCGGGGGCGCGACGATTTTGTCGACCGCCTGCGCTTTCCGCCGCTCGTCGAGCTGCAGCGCCTTCGAGTCGCCGAGTGCGTCGTGACCTGGCCCCGTGCCGTACACGTCTTCGTGGTTGCGCACCCACCGCGGGCACAACACGGGGAAGCGGTCGTAGCCGGACTCACGGAGAAAGGCCGCGTCGTCGGCCGAGCCGGACGAGTCTTCCCACCAATCGCTGCACCACTGCTTGCCCTCTTGCCCGAAGCGCCCTTCGACGTAGCCGCGGTTCGGGTAGATGGCGTGCGTCACGTCGACGCGCTTGTCGAGCTGCCCGTCGTCGTAGAGCTTCTGCGTGCTGCGACTGCAGTTCTCTCTGCCGAACTTCGTGACGAGCTGCTCAACGGTGAGACTGCACTCGCGGAAAATGGTGTCGACGTTCCCGCGCTCGCTCGCCGCCAACACGTAGGTGCCGACGGTGAAGTTGTACGCGCGCGCGCCGTCCTCGGTGTCGAGCTCCACGTGCATCGCTGCGGTGCCGTAGGTGCCGATGTCGTCGTAGAGCCCGTGCAGCCCTTTGTAGACGTTGCTGCGTGCGAGCAGGTTCAGCAGCGCGCGCGTCACCTTCACGAGCCAGTCTTTCACCTCGGGGTCTTCCGAAATCTCCGGGTCGCTCTCGATGAGTCGGAACCACGGCCGCGACGGCGAGGTGATGCCCGTCATCATTCCGCTGGCGAGCGTGCGGCGCGCTTCGACCGGCGTGAAGTTGATGATTTCCCGCTGCTTCGAGCGGTCGGCACGGTTCGCATCCGCGCGCGAGCGACGGAAGCCGCGCGGGCGCATCTGCTCAGAAATCTGCTCCCACTCGTCGCGCCATGTCGACGCCTCGTCGCGCAGCGCCGCGTGACGCACGCGCAGCCGCTGCACCTTCTTGCGCTTCTCCTCGAGCCGCGCGTTCTGTCGCTTCGTGAGCGGCCCTTCGCGGCCACCGCGCGCGTTCGTCTCGAGGTCCATCATGTCGTCAGCCATCACGCGCCTCGCTGGTTGCGCAGCCACGCGACGATGAGCGCGAAGTAGACCGAGCTCAGCAGCGCGATGAATTGCCCGAAGTCGATGGCCTTCCCGAGAATCGAGTCAGCCGTGCTGCCGCTGCGCGCGCGACGCACGCGGCCCGTGGTGGCGTCCTTGAACGCAAGGTCAGCGAGGTCCGGAGCCGCGGGCGGCGCCTGGTACTGCGGCGCTTTCGCGGCAGCCTCCTGCGCGAGACGAGCAGCCTTCGCCGCTTCGTCAGGAAACGGGTCGTAGGCCTGCGACGTGCCGCCCTTGCTGCCGTTGCCGCCGCCAATGTCGATTGTCTTCAGTCCACCGCTCATGTGCGTCACTCCGATGCGAAAGGGTCGTAGTCAGCCGACTTCGCGACGCCGCGCGGGCGCAGCTCCTGTCGGATTTGCAGCTGCTCTTTGACTTCCTTCGGCACCACGGGCGCGGCGAAGGTGAGAGCGAGGGCGTCGCCGACGTCGGGAGAGCGAAGGCCGCGCTCGCGCATTGAGTCCTTCGACTCGAGCGCCAGCCGCCCCGCGGCATTCTTGAACGTGTACCGCGGCGCGGTGAGGTCCTGCACGATGTCGTTCCCGCTGGGCAGCGCGCCGCCGCCTTCGCGCACCCAATCGGCCATCTCCCACCACATCTCAGTGCGCTTGTTCTGGAAGCGCGGGTCCGTCGGTGCGCCTCCGAAGTCGACACCGATTGCGCGAATGCCGAGTTGCCGCAGTCGGTCGATGACGCCGGCGCCCATGCCGCCCTGGTCAACGAAGACAGCGTCGGGCTTCCATCGGTCGTGTGACTCAGCCACCTTCGAAGAGAGCGCCATCAAGTTGAGCCCGCTGTAGATGGCCGGCTTCAACGCGATGAGTCCCTGGCGCGGGAAGAGGCAGCTGCGGTCTCCGCCGTAGCGCGCGACGTCGACGCCGAGCACCTTCGCTGCGAACTGCCACGACGCCTGCAGGTGCTCTCGCCTCTGCGCGCCGAGCACGTCGTCGAGACGCAGCAGCACGTCTTCGACCGACGCAGCGAAGTCGCACTCGAATTCCTGCGCGTACTGCGCGGGCGTCATCTCCTTCTTGGCTTGCTCGAGCTCGGCCTTCGAAATGACGCCGGTGTCGTCGGCGCGACGCAGGTCGGCGTGCCAGCCTTTTTCTTTCTGAGCGCGGAAATACAGCTCCGAGAAGAGATTCACTCCCTTCGGCGTGCCGATGAAAATCGCCCAGCCGCGGCGGTCGGCCAGCGCAGGGCGGATGATTTCGCCCCACACGTTGGGCCGCATGTCGGCGACTTCGTCGAGCACCACGCCGTCGAGGTAGATGCCGCGCAGCGCGTCCGGGTTGTCGGCGCCGTAGAGCCGAACCTCAGCCCCGTTCGGCAGGCGCACCGACAGGTCGGCCTGCGAGATGACCGCGCCTGGGATGCATCGCGCGTACTGCTGCAGGTAGTCCCACGCGACCGTGCGCGCTTGCTTGAGCAGTGGCGCGATGTACGCGTAGCGCCCTCGGGGCAGCTTGCAGTTGAGCGCTGCGAGGAACAGCTCCATTACGGCAAACACCGTCTTGCCGGCGCGGCGGTGCCACACCAACACGAGGAAGCGCGCGCAGACGCTCTCCTCGAGCAGGTGCACCGCGTCGCGCATCACCTCTTCGTCGCCAGCCAACTGCGCATCGGCCGCGACCATTCGCCGCTCGTGCCACTCGCGCAGGAAGGCGTGCGCTTCGCGCTGGTGCGCGTACGGCTTGAACGGCAGCTGAATCGGAGGCGGCGCCGACACGCGTCACCCGCCCTTCGGCGTGGCGTACGGGTCAACGACGGAGATCGGCACCGTGTGGTGGTGCTCCATCTTGTCGACCCAGAGCTTGAAGTTCTTTCCGAGCAACTCGAGCGCCGTGACTTTGGGCCACAGCTTCACCTTCGTGACTCGAATCAGCTTCCCTTCGCCGACGTTCTCCACCTCGAAGCTGGCGATTGCGCGCCGCATCGCCGGCGGCATCGCTGCCCACTCGAGAAGCGCGCCCGTCTTCGCGTCGAACGCTGCGATGGGGTCGCTGAATCCGATGTGCCCGAGCTCGCGAAGCACATCGTCGGCCTTCAGCTCGTTCCGCTTCGCCTTCTCACCGAGCGCCTCGTCGACGGCCTTTTTGACCTTGGCATTCCTCAACAGGCGCGACCCCTGCGACTCGGCCGTCTTTGCGGAATAGCCGGCAGCTTTCGCAGCAGCGGTCGCGTTGAGATCGACCACGTACGCCTGAACGAATGCGGCCTGTTTCGGAGACAACGACACCCCTGCACAGTGGCTATTTGCTGGGAGCCTTCTGCCGTCGGGGCCTCGATTCGTAGTGCCGGACCGCCCAGAACTTCAGAACGCCGATGGCCATTCGATACTCGGCCGTACCCTCAGCATCAGCGACCGCGCGCGCCGCCAACGCTAGGGCTCCGCGCGGGATGAATGACGGTGCACGCCGCCGGGACGCATGAATCTCGGCGCCGAAGCGATCAGCCCAGAACCGCAGCTTCGACTGAGCCGCGCGCTGAGCAAGCGGCCCGCGCGCCTCACGGAGCTCGACCGCAGCGACGACGAGCTCTTCCTCAGCCGCCCCGCGGCGCCTGCCCAACGCGTCGTCGATCGGCGCTTCGAACGCCGGCATGCGCGGCCCGGTCTTCCCGGCAATCGCGCCTTCCTCCAGCTGACGCTGGCGCTTCTTTCGGTACCGATGCCCGGCGCAAAGGCCACCCGTCGACCGCCCGTTCGCGAGCTCTTCGAGACGCGGGCAGTCGGCGATGGCGCACTTCTCGCGCGGTCGCGAAACGACGCGAGGCTTGGCGTACACGCGCTTCATTCAGTTCGGCTTCTCCGGCTTCTTCTCCGCCGTCATCGGCACGACGAGCCCGAGCTTCCGCTGCATCTCCTCGGGGCGGAGCGGCCGTTCAGCGATGATCTCTCCAGAGTCCTCTCGCACCTCGAGGTACTTCCGCTCGGTCATGTCGGTCTGAATCGCGACGCGAACGTCGCGCGTCTCCTGCTTGCGCTTCACGACGCCCGACAGCATCGCGCGACGCGCGACGATGACTTGCTTCTCCTTCGACAACTCCTTGCGCAGCGCCTTCGAGCGCTCGTTGTGCTCTTCGAGCTGCGTGTGGCAGTCGGCGAGCTGCTGCGCGCGGTCGGCAAGTTCTTCTGGCGAGAGCACGACGGGCAGTTCGCGCACTTCGTTCTTCACGGTGATGACCTCGTGGTGCTCAGTGTCCGGCGTTCGCTTCGGCATGCGTGCTCCTCGGTGCTGCGAGTTGGATCGACCCTTCAACTTCGTTTCCCCACGCGTCCCAGCCAGGTCGGCGCCGGCGCGCGAACAGCTCGAGGTACGGGCCTGCGCTGATGCGCTCGACCACGTCGTAGAAAACGTCGGGCTTGCGCGAGTGCTCGGTGCGCGGCGCCAGCACGAGCGACGGAAACTGCGCGCGCTTGCCCTCGGCCGTTGTGCGGTACGGAAGCGAGCCACGCACGCCGAAGAGCAGCAACTCGTGCGCGCCGCGGAAGTACTGCCCGAGCCCCTGTTGCACCACTCCGCGCTCGTTCACCTTTCCCCAGCAGCAGTTGGTGACGTAGCGGAAGCCCCACGCCGCCATCACTTCGAGCCCGTCGGGCAGAAAGTTGTTGGTCACCCACAGGTACAGGTGCGCGTTCGGGAGGAAGAGATCGCGCACGGGCAGCGCGCAAATCTCCTTCGTCGGCATCAAGTCGTAGTGCGCGTCGGCGCCGCGCTTCACCTGCCCACCGCCGCGCTCCATCCAGGACGGGTCGGCGATGCCGGCCGCGTACTGCTTCGCCGGAGCGAACAGGTCCGCGTTCACTTCGACCACTCCGGCCGCGCGAGCACCAGCTCGAGCCGCTTCTCGGTCGTGAGATCGAGCGTGCCGTTGTTGTCACTCTCGAGCAGAAATGCCATCGCGAGCCGTCGCACGTCGTCGTCGCTCAGCAGCGTGTGACTCTCGAGCGCGAGAATCGCTGCGAGCTGCATCTCCTTCCGCACGGCATTCGTCTTCGGCCCCACAATTCCGCGCAGACTCATTCGGCCCCCAGTCGGATGAAGAGCTGAACGCTGACTCCGTGCTGTCGCGGTTCACCGCGCCTCTGCGAGTAGAGCCAGTCAATGGACGTCTTCGGCGAGTCGTCGATTCCGAGCGCATCGCTCACTCCGTCACGAGCCGCCTTGAGCGAGCTTGAGAGGTTGTCGCCGAGGTCGTACGCGCGCGGCGCGACACGCTCGAGCACCACGACGATGCGACCCGGCGCGCCCGCGCGGAGCGCCTTCAGCTCAGGCAGCTTCGCGTGCCGAAAGAGCGCGACGCGAACGACGGCGCCGAGCCCCTGACGAGCGGCCTTCGCGCGCTGGTGCCGCGCACGCCAGTGTTGATGCGCGTTCCCTTCGTTCTTCGCGCGCATCGGAAGCGTGAGCTCGACGTCGGGCCCGTCGGCCAGCGAGACGACTCCGAGGGCAGTCAGCGCCCGTTGCAGCACCGGTGAGAGCTTCATGCTGCCTCCGGCTTCGCAGCGTGAAACCTGACGCCCAGCGCTTCGACGCGGTGGTAGTGATCACGGCACCAGTCGACGAAGTACGGGTCCGCGAAGAACACGTCGATGCGGCACTTCGTCGGGTCGTTCTCGGCGTCGCCTTGGTCCCACTCGACGAGCGACAGACTCTGAAAGACCTGCGACGCCGGGTACGAGCCGCACGCCTCGGTCATGCGACGCAGCAGCTCGATGACGAGCGGCTCGAGCGGCGGCGCGGGTGGCGGCCCCGCCGGCGGAACGTAGCGCTCCCACTGCGACAGCCAGCCGGCCCACGGGAAGTTCCGCCGCCGCCAATAGTCGTCACCCAGGAAGTTGCGGAACCCGACGCGCAGGCGCTCTTCGTCGTTCGCCACGGCGATCAACGCGCCCTGGAACCAGCTGTCGGTGCCACCTTCAGGCGCTCGCTCCGCAACGAGCCCAGTCTTCGAGGTGCGTTCGCCCTGCGACCAGTCGAAGAACTTGTCCCCCGTCGGCCCGCTGGGCGCCGCGACGACGTCGACGATCGGGTGCTTTCGCCGTTTCGGCGGCGACGGCGCCTGCTTCTCCGTGTCTGTGACAGCTGACCGCTGATCGCTGTCCGCTGTGTTCGTCTTCGATTCCGCAGTGATTCCGGGTGGCTCGACCAGTTGCTCAACCGGCGCCGAAGCATTCGCTTCGACAGTCGCTTCGGACGCGCTTGAGCGTGACTGAGGCTGTGTCGAGCCGTATTTCTTGGCGCGCGACTCGACCGACGCCTTGCCGCCAGCCGCACCCGCCGCCTTGTTCACCTTCCTGCGCACGAGCGGCTTGAAGAAGCGCGACATGCCGCGAACGCGAAACATCGCGTCAGGGCGGCGCTCGAGCATGCCGAGGTGCACGAGGATTGCCGGGTCGAGCGTCTTCCCAGACGCCAGCAGGAAGCGCGTGGAGATCTCCTCCGCGTTGAGCACCACCTCCGGCTCTTTGCCGTCGGGCGTGCGCTCGAGAATCGACTCGAGCTCGCGCGGGTCACCGCAGAGATTCCACCACTGCACCAGGCTGCCGAGCGCGTGCTGCATCGTGACGCCCAGCGACTGCGCGAGTAGCGCGACGCGCGGAATGACTGCGCGGTCGACCTGCACGTACGGCAACGGATCTGACGATTCTTGTCCCATGACTACAGCCCCCTCGCTTCGATGACTTCTGCCCAAGCGAGCGCGGCGGCCGACAGCTCCACCAGCGCATCGCGCAACGTCGTGCGGTTACCCATCGCGTGCTCGCGCACCACCAGCCCGAGCTTCGCGGTCAACATGTCGCCCCAGCTGAGGTCGGCTCGACGGCGCAACTCCATCGTCGGCAGCGGCAGCACGAGTCGCTGACAGAGCTGCCTCACCATCAGGAAGCCGCGCCGATTCACGCTCGTCACGGGCATGTCCGGCATCACCGCGGTGCCGTGCCACTTCCGAAACGCAGCAAGGCGTTTGACCAGCAACTCCTGCGCGTTCACGAGGCGGCTCCTTTCTTCGCCAGCCGCTTCCGGCGCTCGTACGCGCGCTTCGTGAGCCGCTCGATGACGACGCGCAGCAGAGTCATGTCGCTCTGCCAGTCGTACTTTTCCTCCTGCTCGAACGTGCGCTCCGTCTTCGTGAGCGCGGAGCGCACGGCGGCGCGCGCTTCGAACAGGTCTTCGCAGGCAGCGTCGTCGTCGCTCACGACGGACCTCCGAGCTCGAGTCCGAAGCTCACGCCACGCGAGCGCTCGTCGCCCATCTGCGCGTATTCGGGATTCAGCTCGACGCCGATGAAGCGCCGGCCTTCGCGAAGCGCGACGACGCCCGTGGTGCACGTGCCGGCGAACGGGTCGAGCACGACGTCGCCGCGCTTCGTGCCGGCGACGATGCACCTGCGCGCCAGCTCTTCGGGGAAGGCGGCGTAGTGCTCGAGCGGCGAGGGCTGCGACGGAATGCTCCAGACGTCGCGCCAGTTGCGCGTCTCGGCTTGACCCAGCGTCGCAGCGGCGAAGCTCTCATTCTGCTTCACACGCCAGCCCGGGCCTCGCCCCATGCGAGTCGACGCTGCGCTCTTGCCTTCCTTCGGGCGTTGCTCTTCTTCCTGCGCGTTGTACGCGCCCTGGCGCTGGTCGACGGCCGTCTTGCGCTTCCGCGAAAATGCGCGCTCAGCGTCCTTCGCGCCCGGGCGACTCGTTGGCTGCCCCGCCGGCTTCAGACTCACGCGCGGGTGCGCAGCTCCGACGACGCACGGTTCGCGCGCCGCCTCGTGGTTGTAGAAGTAGCGCTCGCTCTTCGAGAGCAGGAAAACGAACTCGTGCGCGACAGTCGGGCGGTCCTTCACCGCCTCGGGCATCGGATTCACCTTGTGCCAGACGATGTCGGAGCGCAGGTACCAGCCGTCTTCCTGCAGCGCGAATGCGACCCGCCACGGGATGCCGTGCTTGTCCTTCGGCTTCGCGTCGACGATTCGACTGCGCATCATCGCGCGCGCCTTCACGTTCGCGAGTTGCTGCTCTCCGTTGATGGTCGACGTGGTGCCGACCCCGCCGCGGCCCGCGCTCGCATACGTGTCGCCGAGATTGAGCCAGCACGTGCCGTCAGCCCGAAGCACTCGGCGCACTTCACGAAAGACCTTCACGAGTTCCGCGATGAACTTCTTCGGCGAGTCTTCGAGACCGATTTGCCCGTCGACTCCGTAGTCGCGCAGAGCCCAGTACGGCGGGGAGCTCACGACGCATTGCACCGACTCGTCGGGCAACTCGCGCAGCTTCGTGCGCGCGTCACCGATGAGCAGAACGAAGCGGCTCATGGAGGCGCCTCCCAGCGGAGCTTTCGCTGGGTCGGGTGGCGATCGACTCGCGGGCGAGCTCGCCGGCTCCATGATTTTCCGCCGGCTTCACCGACGAGTCGCCACCCCGAAGCGCGCAGCGACGCACCGCGCTCCGATTTCAGCGTGTACGTGACGAGCTTTCTCCATCCGAGCGCGCGAGCTGCGCGCCAGCATGCGCCGTAGAGCATGCTGCACGCGTTGCGGTGTCCATCGCGCACCGCAACGCGAGTGACCTCCGCGGTCCAACCGTCCTGAAGCCCACGCGCGACGGGGCGACCCACGACGGCGACGCCGACCACCATGCCGTCCATCGCGTCAGTAGCAACAGCGACAGCGAAGAGTCCTCCCTGCGGAGCAGGATGGTGACGATGGTGCAGCGCGACGAACGCCCGCGCGTCGGCGATCGTGCAAGGAACGAGATAGAGGCTCACTCGTCGTCCCCTTCTGACTCGTCGTCCTCCTCGTCCGTGCGACGCGAGCAGATGCACATCGCGTCACACACGCCGCCCGACTGACACCCGCCGCACGGAATTCCCCAGCACGCGTGAGAACGGCACTTCGCCGCAAGATTCGCGAGCCACGTCTCCTCACTCGCGGCGTCTTGCGCGGAGATCTCCAGCAGCGCGAAGTGGACCGCGCTCACGCGTCGCCTCCGCGGTCACAGCGGCAACCGTCGGACCACGTCGGGCAGTGGCTCTCGTCGTCGTGGCATCGCGCGATGAGGCTGCGCGCCGCTGCGACGGCACGCGCGTCGTCGATATCGATCGTCACGAGCTCGCGACCGCCACGCCCGTCCTGCTCGAATCCGTCGGCCTCGCCCCACCAGCACTCGTAGCCGTAGACGACTTTGCCGCTGTCGAGCCTGATCCTCGGCGTACCGAAGAACTGGAGAAAGGACCTCGCGAACGGAGTCAGATCTCCGAACGAAGTCGGCGCTTCGCTGCCGTCGTACGTGCCGAAGCCGAAGATGAAGACTCTCTCCGCAGTCGTGTGACTGATCGCGACAACGCGTGTGCCGATTTCGCACTTCATCGGCCACCTCGCGCGAACGCCCACGCCTGCTGAATCGCCAGTGCGGCGATGGTGAGCACCACCACGCCGAGTACGCAGAACAGCGCTACGTCGGCGAGCAACTCGCCGAGTTCAACCCTCGCTGTCGGGCCCATTCAGCCGCCCCGACCAGTGAACGTCACGAGCAGTGCGTCTCGAACCGACGCGACGGTCTCGTATTCGGACGGGATCGTCCCGCCGACGCCCGACCACGAGATCAGTCGCTTGCGAAGACCGACGCGGTCAACGAACAAATCGACGCCGCGCGCATCGACGCCACGCTGGCGCAGCCCATCGCGCACGCCGACGCCGAGCGAGGACTGATCAACAAAGACCGCATCGGCATTGCAACTCGCGACGGTCTCGGCAGCACGCGCCGTGAACTCAGCCAGCGAGAGCCCTGGCGCAATGAACAAGAACACCGCGCGCCCGATGCGCTGCGCGATGCAACTACAGCCTCCGTCGAAGCGTGCGAACGAGATTCCGACCACCACAGGCGCCGGCTTCGTCGTGGCGCCATCGTGACGCTGGGCGGTGGATTGTGGAGTTTTGCGAGGGGTTCGCGACAGCGATTTCGGCTGGTTCGAACGCTTTCCTCGGCTTCCTAAACCGAAGGCCGCTGGTTCGATTCCAGCCGGGGTCACTCTGGTTACTTCTGCGCAGCGGCCGCGCGCACCTGCTGCGACGGGTCGGTCTCACGCACCACTTCCAGAATCAGCGTCAGTTCCTTCGGAGGCTTGCTCTTGAGCGCGGTCAACGACGCCAGGCGCCGTTGCTCTCCTTCGGCCAGCCGCTCGGTGATCTGCGTGTCACCACAGCGCCGCGCCGTCGGGTCGACGGTGAGCAGCTGCAATTCCGCGTCGCGCAGCTTGGCTTCCGACAATCTCCGCGCCTCACGAGCGCGCAGGAGGAACGTCTCGACGTCGTCGGGGAACTCGGTCTTCTGCTTCTGGGCCTCTTCGATCGCGGCTTCGGCGAAACGCGACATCTCGACCGCCGCGCAGAGCTCACGGCTCGACGCCATCGCGGAGTTGGGGCCGGGCTCGATCGACGACTCCGCGACGCTCTTCGCCCACACGGCGAGCTGACGCGCGACGACGGCTGACGAGAAGAACTGGCGCCGTTCACGGCGAATGTCGGCCCACCGGCGCAAGACGATCGGGTCTGGGTTCGAGGCGTCCCACATGCGCTGGTACTCCGCCGACGCGCGCTCGAGCTGGCCGGTGAGATCGAAGAGCACCGCGAGCGTCAGCACCATCTGCGTGTCGCCCGATTGCTGCTGCACGTTCTCGATGCGCGTGGCGACCTCGTATTCCGCCACCGGTCGCGGCAACGAGCGGAGCACGCGACCCAGACTGTCGAACGCGCGCTGACGAACCAACGCCGAACGCCCACTGCGGATCTGCTCGAGCAACTTGTCGATGGCGAGCACCGACACCAGCGCGCCGACCTCTTCCACCGCTTGCCAGCGATCGAGCGGGTCACGCGCGGTCAGCGTCTTGAAGAGATCATCGGCCGCGCGCAAAGAATGGCCCGCGAAGACCTGCGCGATGCGCTCGTCCTTCGAGCGCTGGAGCGCGGCGATCTGCTCGGCCCGGGCGATGCGCGTGGCGAGGCCCGGCAGATCTTTCGCCAGCGGAGCCTTCGCCGCCAACGCCCTCGCCTGCTCGATCGCACCCGACACCAGCAGCCCCTCGATCTGCAGCGACAGGAGCTCGCGGCGCGCGTCGTCGCGATGCTTGCCGGCCGGGAATTCCCGCAGGTACGCGTACATGCGCTCGGCCGTCTTCGCGGCTTCCCACGCCGCCTCGTCGATCTTAGTGCTCGCCTGCTCGACCCGCTGATCGTCGGGGTACTTCTTCACCAGCGCGGCGAGCTTCTTCGGATCATCGGAACTGGCCAGCTCTTCCAACTCGAGCTTCGCGAGCATGCCGTCGGCTTCTTCGCGGTGCGCTCCATCGGGGTGATCGCGGAGGAACTGACGCAGCGCGCTGGCCGACTTCTTCTCGACCGCCGCATTGAAACGAAGCCCCTCGAGCAGCTTGCGCGCCGCGGGCGCCTTTTCGGCTTCCGGGAATTCTTCGAGGAACCGTTTGTAGGCCAACACGGTGTGGACGCGCTGTGCCTCGGCGAAAGTGAGCTCCTCGATTCGGAGAGTGGCCGCGTCGACCGCCTCGTCCTTCGGGTTCTCCTTCACGAATTTCCGGTACCCCTCGAGCGTGTCGATCTTCGCGGCCGCCTGGAACGCGCTGTCCCGGCAGGCCGTGAGGAAGGTGAGCGTGACGACCACGAAGGCGGCGATTCGCACGCGCTGGCTCATACCAGAGGCCCCGGGAAAATTGACCGCGCCCGAGGGTGGGCGACGCTCCAACCCGATGCGTGCCGTCGGACTGCTTTCCCTGTGCCTGCTCAGCGCGTGCGCGACGCGCGGGCCCGTTGGCGGCAGGCAGTTCTACGTCGAGCGCTACGAGCCCTTCGCGCCTGCTGCGTCGGCGCGGGAGATTCCCCCGGCGGAGGCCGTGGAAGCCACGCCGCCCGCGGCGTTGGCGATTGCTCCGGGTTCACGCGAATCGGCGCTGAGCACCGCTCGGGCGCTCGTCGGCAAGACGAAGCTGGTGGTGAACGGCAAGCGCTACGGCGATGACTGCACCGGCTTCGTGCGCGCCGTGTTCGAGCCGCTCGGCGTGAACTTGATGACCGACGCCGCGAAGGGCGACAACGGAGTCACCGCCATGTGGCGTTTCGCGGCGAAGCACGGCCGCATCTTCGAGGGCGGCCGGCCGGTGCCCGGTGATCTGGTGTTCTTCAAGGAGACCTACGATCTCAACCGCGACGGGCAGACCAATGACGGGCTCACGCACATCGGTGTCGTCGATGACGTGGAAGCCGACGGCACGGTGGTGATCATTCATCGCGTGGCGCGCGGCGTGGTGCGCTACCGCATGAACCTCGGTGCGCCGAAGCTGCAGCGGGCGCCCGATGGGAAGAAGTTGAATGACTGGCTGCGCACCGAAGCGCCAGGGAGCAAGCCTCGGCTTACGGGGGAATTGTTCGCGGGGTACGCGACGATTCTGCCGATCGAAAGTGCTCGCGCGTCACGCTGACGTGTTCAGCCGACGGGGTGCGACTCGGGCGGGTTGATCATCGCCATGATCTGATCGCCGAACAGCCGGTACACGAGCACGCCGGCCAGACCGAGCGCGACGATCGCGAGAATGATCACCACGATGCGCCCTGCACCACCGCCGCGCGCAGCGCGCATCGCCGCCGCATCTTCAGCAGTCGCCGCAGCATTCGACGTCGGGTTCGGCCGCGCAAAGTCCTGAGGTGAACCGACGGGCTCCGCCGGCAGCTCGAGCTTGAGCGGCGGCAAACGCGTGCCCTGCACCGGCCCGAGGTTCGGCAACGTCGTCGCGATGAGCCCTTCGTTCTCCGACGGGCCGTCACCTTCCATCGCCGAGCTGTTGGCCGGGTCGTGCAGCAGCGAGACACCCGCGGGCTCCGACGACTCGAGGGCCGGCAACGGAGAATCAGGCGGCAACGTCGAGCTCAGGTCCATCGTCGGACGCGTGCCCATGTCTTCGGCGCGCATCGCTCCGGGAACGAGCGTGGCATCGAGCGACTCGCCGGTGGGGGCGGTCGATTCCTGATTCGACGACATCGCGAACAGCTGAGTGCGGTTGTGCCGATCCTGCACGGGGTCTCGCCCCGCCGGAGGCGTCGTCGCACCGGCGCCATTTCCCAGATCGGTCATCGCGAAACGCTGCGTGCGATCTTGCCGCGCAGGCGCGACGGGCTCGGCGCCTTCCTGATCTTCGCTCGGGTTGTCGACCCGCACGGTGCTCTCGTTCGGAGCGCCTTCGTCGGCCGACATGCCCGCCAGCTCAGCGCTGCCCGCGGTCACTTTGGGAATGTTGGGCGCGCGGCCGAACATCATCGTCTGGTTCTTCGCGGGCGCTCCGGCGTTCGGCGCGTCTGCGGTCGGCGTGCCGAACAACATCGTGCGGCTCGACTGGCCCGGCGCCTCGAGGATGGTCTCGTCGGCCGGCGCGTCAGCCAGCCCGTTCGACGCCGCGGTCCCGAACGTCGGGCGCTGCGGAGGCGACGCCGGACGAGCCGGCGCAGGCGGTTGCTGAGCGGGCGCACCGAACACCATCGTCTGCTTGCTCGAAGGCGCGGGCGCGGCCGGAGCCTGCGCTTGATTGCCGCCGAACATGATCGTCGTCTTCGCGGAAGAGCCCGGTGGATTCGCGGGCGGCGGTGGCACCTGCGTCACCGCATTCGAAGCCGGCGTCCCGAACATCATCGTGGTGTTCTTCGACGGAGGCGGAGGAGCCGGCGGAGGCACGGCCGCGCCCGTACCAAACACCATGGTCTGCTTCGAGTTCGGCGGCGGCGCGTTCTGCTGCGCCTGCGACGCAGCGTTCGAAGCCGGCGTGCCGAACATCATCGTCTGGTTCTTGTTGGGAGCCGGAGGCGGCGGCGCAGCAGCAGCGCCCGAGCCGAACACCATGGTCTGCTTCGAGCTCGGAGGCGGAGCCGCAGGCGCCTGCGCGGCAGCATTCGAAGCCGCGGTGCCGAACATCATCGTCTGGTTCTTGTTGGCGGGCGGCGGCGGTGCGGGAGGCGGCGGTGCTGCTCCACCGGCCCCGAACATCATCGTCGTGTTCTTCGAAGGCGGAGGCGGCGCTGCAGGACTGCCGAACATCATCGTCGAGTTCGCTGGAGAACTCGCGGCACGAGGCGCAGGCGCCGGGTCGGAAGCGGCGGTCACCTTCGCGGTGAAGACGTGACCACAGCGCGTGCACTGAACGGGGGCCCCCTGCGGAGGAATCAGCGCATCGTCAAGCACATACGTCGTTGAGCACTTCTCGCAGGAGATGAGCACGGCGTACTTCTACCACAGGGTGCGCTCACTCTCGCTTGAACTCACAGGCGGCTTGCAGCGCGATCAGGCGGGCGGGACCCACTCCCGAAATCGCGTCGATCTCGTCCCAATTCGTGAAGCCGCCATCGGGGCGCGCGGCAACGATTTCCGCGGCCACGCTGGCTCCGAGACCGGGCACCAACGCGAGCTCTTCGGCTGTGGCGAGATTGCAGTCGAACTTCTGCTTCACGGTCATCGCCTGACCGGGCGGCAGCGCTGCACCTTCGCCACACCGCGCGACGCCATCAGGGCCGAGCGTGAAGACACCGCCGTCGGGGCACGCGCGCGCGGGGTCGATCGGCACACGCCACCACGCGATGAGGCCCGCCACGCCGGCGATCACCAGGACGATCGCGATGGCGGCGGGTCTCGTCACTCCCGGGCGGCCTTCGCGTCGAGGCCGAACTCGGTGTGCAGCGCGCGCACCGCGAGCTCCGCGCGATCGGCGGGCACGAGGCACGAGACGCGAATTTCGCTGGTGGAGATGGCGAGGATGTTCACGCCCTCGCGCGAGAGCGTCTGGAACATGCGCGCCGCGACGCCCGAGTGCGTGCGCATGCCGACGCCGACGATCGACACCTTGGCGACCTGATCATCGACCTCGACCTCGGCCGCGGCCTTCACGGCTTTGACGACCTTCTTCATCACGTCGCGCGTCTTCACGACGTCGGCCTTGCCGATGGTGAACGTGATGTCGGTCTTCCCCTTCACCGGCGTGTTCTGCACGATCAGGTCGACGCTGATCGCCTTCTCGTCGAGCGCGCCGAAGATCTTGGCGGCCACTCCGGGCTTGTCGGGAACTTCACGAATCGAGACCCGCGCCTCGTTGCGATCGAGCGCCACGCCACTGACCAGAATGTCTTCCATTGTCTTGTCCTCCTCACAAACGAGCGTGCCCGGGTCATCGGTGAAGGACGACTTCACCCACAGCGGGACGCGGTACTTCATCGCGATCTCCACCGAGCGGATTTGCAGAACCTTGGCTCCCAGCGACGCGAGCTCGAGCATCTCTTCGTAGCTGATGCGATCGAGCTTCTTCGCCTTCGGCGCGATGTTGGGGTCGGTCGTGTAGACGCCGTCGACGTCGGTGTAGATCTCGCAGGCGTCGGCTTCGATCGCCGCGGCGATGGCCACCGCGGTGGTGTCGCTGCCGCCACGGCCGAGCGTGGTGATGTTGCCGTCTTCGTCGACGCCCTGGAAACCGGCGATCACCGCGATCTCTCCGCGATCGAGCGACTCGAAGATGCCTTCCGCGTCGATGCGCTTGATGCGCGCCTTGCTGAAGGTGCTGTCGGTCGTGATGCGGCACTGGTGGCCCATGAAGCTGCGCGCCTTGCCTCCGAGCGCGTCGATGGCGATGGCCACCAGGCCGATGCTCACCTGCTCGCCCGTCGCGATCACCACGTCCTGCTCGCGCTCGTTGGGCCGTTCGGTCAGCCCGTTCACCAGCTTGAGCAACCGGTTCGTCTCGCCCGACATCGCGGACACGACGACGACGACGCGATTTCCCTTCTTCTTCGCCGCGATGGCCCGCTTCGCCACGTTCTTGATGCGATCGAGATCACCGACCGAGGTGCCCCCGTACTTCTGAACGATCAACGCCATGGCGCGCGCCAATATCACCTTGCGCGCGCTGGTCGCGTGGTGAATAGCAAGCGGTCATGACGGCGCTCTCGATCGACGGCAACACGCTGACCCTCAACGACATTCGCGACGTGGCGGTGCGAAACCGCTCGGTGACACTCGCTGCGCCCGCGCTCGAACGGGTGACGAAAGCGCGCGAATTGGTCGATCGCATCGCCGCCGGTGACGAGCCCGCGTACGGCATCAACACCGGCTTCGGCACGCTCGCCGAAGTGCGCATCGAGAAGAAAGACCTGCAACTGCTGCAGCGAAACCTGATCGTCAGCCACGCCGCCGGAGTCGGTCAGCCGCTCTCGATTCCGGAGGCGCGCGCGCTGCTGCTGCTGCGTTGCAACGTGCTGGCGAAGGGTTTCTCGGGCGTGAAGCCGTCGACGCTGCGACTCGGCCTCGAGATGTTGAATCGCGGCATCACGCCCGTCGTGCCCGAGCGCGGCAGCGTCGGAGCGTCAGGCGATCTCGCGCCGCTCGCGCACCTCGCGCTGGTCTTCATCGGCGAAGGTGAAGCGTTCTTCGACGGCGTGCGCATGCCGGGCCGCGACGCACTTCGCAAAGCCGGCCTCGAGCCGCTGGTGCTCGAAGCGAAGGAAGGTCTGACGCTGGTGAACGGCACGCAGGCGATGTGCGCGGTCGGTGTGCCTGCGCTGCTCGCGGCCGAAGAGCTCGCCGAGCTGTTCGATCTCGCCGGAGCGATCACCATCGAAGGCATGCTCGGTTCGCACCGCCCCTTCCTGCAGGAAGTGCACGCCGTTCGCCCGCACCCGGGACACGGCGTGGTGAGCGAGCACATGCGCTCGCTGTTGCGTGACTCGGCGCTCGTCGATTCGCACAAGGACTGCGCGAAGGTGCAAGACCCGTATTCGTTGCGCTGCATTCCGCAGGTGCACGGCGCGGCGCGTGAAGGTCTGTCGTTCGCGCGGCGCATTCTGGAAGTCGAAGTGAACGCCGGCACCGACAACCCGCTGGTCTTCGCGCAGTCGGGAGAGATCGTGAGTGCGGGCAACTTCCACGGTCAGCCGGTGAGCTTCGCGCTCGACGTGGTGGCGATGTCGCTCACGCAGCTGGCGTCGATCTCCGAGCGCCGGGTGGAGCAGATGGTGAACCCGTCGCTCTCGGGCCTGCCGCCGTTCCTCGCGAAGAACTCAGGCTTGAACAGCGGCTTCATGATCGCGCAGGTCACGGCCGCCGCGCTCGTTGCCGAGTCGCGAATCTTGAGTCACCCCGCGTCGGTCGACTCGATTCCGTCGTCGGCGGGTCGTGAAGATCACGTCTCGATGGGCATGACGGCCGCGCTCAAGCTGCGTCAGGTCGTGGAGCACGTGCGTCACGTGCTGTCGATCGAGCTGCTCGTCGCGTCGCAGGCGCTCGACTTCCGCGAGCCGGAGAAAACCGCTCCGGGACGCGGCGTCGCAGCAGCGCATCAGCTCATTCGTTCGCGCGTTCCGCACATGGACGTCGATCGTGAATTGCATCGAGACATCAGCGCCGTGGCAGCGCTCGTCGACACCGGGGAACTCCTCGCGACGGTCAGACGTGCATGCTACGAATCGCGCGCATGAGTGAGCGGAACGAGTTTCCGAGAACGCTTTCCACAGCCATTCCCGCGATTCCGATTCCTCCCGAAAATTCGGCGCCTGCGACCGCTACGGAAGACGAGGCGCGCGCCCGCATCGTGGCCCTCGAGAAGGAAGCGCGTGCCATGGGCGGCGTGCCCGCGGCCGCCCTGCTCTTCCACGAAATGGGTTTGCTGTGGGAAACGCCGCTGCGTCACCCGCGCAACGCCGCCGTCGCGTACCAGCAGGCCTTCAAGCTCGCTCCGCGGTTCCTCGCCAACATTCGCGCTGCGCGTCGTCTCTTCGCTGAGGTCGGCAACTGGGTGATGGTCGTCACGCTGCTCGACGCTGAGCTCGCCGCCACCGACGCACGTCGCGCGCGCGCCGCGTTGCTGTTCGAGAAGGGCCAGATCCTGGAGCAGCGGTTGTCGCGCGAGGCCGATGCGAACGCCGCGATTCTGCAGTGCCTCGAGCTCGAGCCCGAAGACGTCACGCTGCTCGTGCAGCTCGAGCAGGTCTACGGAGAGAAGGCCGACTACGAGGCGCTGGTGCGCGTGTACCGCCTGCTCGCGGATCACGTGAACGAGGCCGCCGCGCGCGCGGTGTACCTGACCTCGGCGGGCCTGCTGCTCGAAGATCGCCTCAAGAATCCCCGGGGTGCGGCAGAGCTGTTCCGCGCGGCGTTCGCCGTCGATCGTCGCGATCCCCAATTGCTCGCGGCGATGAAGCGCGTCGCGCAGCGCGAGGGCACGGTCGACGAAGAGCTCGCGGCGCTCGCAGCAGAAGCCGAGAGCCAGGGCGCAGCGGCCGCTCCGACGTTCCTGCAGATCAGCAAGGCGTACGAGCGCCTCGCGCGCCCTGAAGATGCGCTGTCGGCGTTGCTCGCCGCGCGTCGCGTGAGCCCGACGGACCCGTTGATCCTCTCCGAGCTGGCGCGCATCTACGAAGCGCAGAGCCGGTTCGATGAATTGGCCGACGTGCTGCTCGCGTGGTCGCAGTCGAACACCGAAGAGAGCGAGTTCGTCGCCATCAACCAGCGCCTCGCCGCGCTGTACGAGCAGTTGAATCGCGACGTCGACGCGGTCGGCCGGTACCACACGATCTTGAATCGCGTGCCGGGTCACGCTGGCGCGCTCGCCGGCCTCGGCAAGCTGCACTTCCGTTCGCAGAACTGGCAGGGGCTGCTCGACACGTACGACGCCGAAGCGAACTCCATCGATGATCCGCGGCAGAAGGCGGGTCGCGTTTACAAGGCCGCCGAGACCATCGAAGAGCGGCTCAACCGCATCGACGAGGCGATCGCCCGCTACAACCAGTGCCTGCAGCTCTCTCCGGGCTACCTGCCGGCGCAGAAGGCGCTCATTCGTCTCTACGAGAAGCTCGGTCGCTGGCCCGAGCTGGTCGCGATGTACGAGCAGGATCTGCTGCAGACCACCGATCGCGAGCAGCAGATCTCGACGCTCAACAAGATCGCGGCGCTCTACGAAGATCGCATCAACGATCTCGAGCGCGCCATCGAGTGCCTGAAGCGCATCCTCGACATGGCGGCCGATCACCTGCCCACCATGCGCAACCTCGGGCGGCTCTACGAGCGCGCTGGGCGTTGGAACGAGCTGCTCGAGCTGAACGAGACCGAGACGCGGCTGGCGTCGGACACCAAGCAGATCGTCTCGCTCGCGCACCGCAACGCCGAGATCCTCGAAGAACAGATCAAGGACCGCGGCGCCGCCATTCAGGCGTGGGAGCGCGTGCTGCAACTCTCACCGGCGTATCTCCCGGCGCTGCGTGCGCTCGGCAAGCTCTACGGCCAGGACGGCCGCTGGGGCGCGCTGATCAAGATGTACCGCACCGAAGCCGAGATCGCGCCGACCACCGATCAAGCCGCGACGCTGATTCAGAAGGTCGGCGAGCTGTACGAGCAGAAGGTGAAGGACTCCAACGAAGCGATCAGCGCGTACCGCGAGGTGCTGACGCTCGCTCCGAATCACGTGGCAGCGCTGCGGGCTCTGGCGCGCATGTACCGCACACAGGGCGACTGGGAGTCGTTGATCGAGATCTTGCGCGCCGAGGCCGCGACGCGGTCCGACCCCACCGAGCGCGCGAACGCCATCTTCCAATCGGCGGCGATCTGGGAAGACCAGCTGCAGAAGCCGGAAGAAGCGATCGAGGCGTACCAGGAGGTGGTGCGGCTCGCTCCGAACCACACCACGGCGCTGCAGCAACTCGAGCGGTTGCTGACCACCAAGGACGACGTGAAGGAATTGATCGTCCTGCTCGATCGCCAGACCACGGTCGGCACCGAGGCGGCCCGAGTGGGTGCGTGGCTCAAGCTGGCGCGGCTGTATCTCGATCGCATCAACGAGCCTGCGCGTGCCGCGACGTGCTGCGAGAACGCGCTGCAGCTCGACGAGAGCAACCTCACCGCGCTGCGGCTGCTCGAGCGCATTCGCGCCAACGACAAGCCGCGCCGCGCTGAACTTCGTGCGCGCATCGCCGAGGCGATCGGTGACGCGAAGCTCGCGGCGGCGATCAAGCTCTCGAGCGTCGAAGCGAAAGATCCCAACGCACAGCCCGCTCCCGACGTGTTGGAGCAGCTGAAAGCGGCCTACCTCGCCGACCCGACCGACGAAGCGCTGGGCCTGGTGCTCGAGAAGGCGCTGCAGAGGGTCGGCGACGCGAAGGGGTTGATCGATCTCTACGAGCGGCGGCGCGCGAGCGCGACTGACTCCGCCGACATGTTGCAGCTGCTGCTGCGCATCGGCGATCTGCACGAGACGCACACGCGTGATCTGTTGTCGGCGGTGAAGGCGTACGAGGCCGCGCTGCAGTCGGCGCCCGATCTCTACCCTGCCCTTCAGGGCCAGCTGCGCTGCTACCAGAAGCTCGGAGATCACGCGCGCGCCCGCGCTGCTTCGGAAGTGATCGCCCAGAGCGCTCGCGAGCCTGCGACCGCCATCGCGGCGCTGCTCGACGCTGCCAAGCACGCGCGCGACGTCGAGCGAAACGACAACGCGGCCGAGGCGCTGTTCCAGGCGGTGCTGACGCGCGACCCGCTCCACGTCGAAGCCGGAGCTGGCATCGAAGATCTCCTCGCTCGCAAGGGCGGCGCCGCCGATCTCGTGAAGCTCCACGAGAAGCGCGGCGAGGTGAAGCTGGCCCAGAAGGATCTCCTCGCAGCCGCCGGCCAGTTCCAGGAAGCGGCTCGCATCGCGCTGGAGCAGTTGAAGCAGCCCGCGCAGGCGCTGCAGTTCCTCGATCGCGCGCTGATGGCGATGCCGACGCTGCCCGAAGCGCTGGAACTCAAGGCCACCCTTGCGCTCGAAGATCACGCGTACGCCGAGGCGGCGGCCGCCCTCGCAGTTCGCGTGCAGCAGGGAGGCGACCCGAAGGTGCTGTCGCGCCTCAACCTGAAGCTGGGCGGGCTGTACCACGATCACTTGAGCGACCTGACGCGCGCCGCGGCACACCTGCAGACCGCGCTCTCGGGCGACCCGAACTCGCAAGAAGCGCTCGAACGCCTCGCCGCGATTCACACCCAGTCGCGCAACTGGACGGGCGCGGCCGATTGTCTGCGCCGCCTGCTCGAGCTCGACACCAACCCGCAGCTCAAGGCGCGCCACACGCTGCAGCTCGCGCGCATCACCGACGAGGGCTTCGGCGACATTCCCGCGGCCATCGCGCTGTACCGCAAGGCGCTGGAGCTGGTGCCCGGCGACCCCGGAACGCTCGATCGGCTCGCGACGCTGTACGAGCGCACTGGTTCGCTGCCCGAGCTCGCCACGATGCTCGAGCAGCAGGCGCAGCAGGCCAGCGACGTGAAGAAGGCCATCGCGCTCAAGCTGCGAATCGCTTCGTTGTATTCGCGCTCGTTGAACGACCCGCCGCGCGGCATCGCCACGCTGCGGCAGATCATCGACATCGACCCCTCACAGATTCAGGCGTGGGTGGCGCTCGCAGAGCTCTACGGTCGCGACACGGCGTCGACCGCGCTGGCGATCGAAGCGCACCGCAACATCTTGAAGCTCGACCCCACCAAGGCCGACAGCCTGCACTCGCTGTTCCGCCTGTGGGAATCGCTGCGTCAGCTCGACAAGGCGTTCTGCGCGGCGTCGATTCTGGTGTTCTTGAAGCAGGCCAACGAGATCGAGAGCGCGTACTTCTCGGAAGGCCGCAATCGCTTGAGCAACGAGCTCAAGGGCTCACTGCAGCCGGTCGACCTCGTGTCGCTGCATCCTCCTGCGGCGCGGCACCCGGTGGCTGACGTGTTGCGTGCGGTCGGAGATCAGTTCGTGAAGCTCTACCCGCCGCAGTTCGAATTGGCGGGCATCGATCGCAAGGCTGATCGCCTGAAGAACGATCACGCGGCGTTCAAGGCGCTGCAGACCGTCACCAACCTCTTCGGCGTCGAGGAGTTCGAGCTGTACCAGGCCAAGCGCGGCCTGATGATGCTCGAGACGACCGAGCCGCTCGGCGTGTGCATCGGGCCCGACGTGGTGCGGCGCTTCAACATTCGCGAGCAGCGCTTCCTCTACGGGCGCGCGGCGATGGGGTTGATCGACAAGTCGGCGATCGTCCGCAAGCTATCGGTCGGAGAGCTCGCCGACCTGATCGGCAACTCGGTGCGCATCCACCAGCAGCCGTACGAGGGGCTGGGACGGCGCAACGAAGATCAGAGCAAGCAGCTGCGCCGGGCGTATTCGCGCAAGTCGCTGCGCATCCTCGAAGACCCGGCCGTGGCGATGATGAGCCAGACGAAGGTGTCGCTCGAGCCGATCGTTCAGGGCCTGCTGCTCGCGGCCGATCGCGCGGGCCTGGTGGTGAGCGCTGATCCGACCGCGGGTCTGAACTTGATGCTGCGCGAAGAGAGCCCGCCGAATTTGCCCAAGCCCGAGAACGCTGAAGCCATCTCGCTCGCGGTGCTGGCACGCCCCGACTTGAAGGACCTGCTCAGCTTCGCGGTGACCGACGACTTCTTCCGGCTGCGTCAGCGCGTCGGCGTTTCGCTCGGCTGATTCAACGCGCGTTCACTCTTCGCGGACGATGCAGCCCGCGGGGAGCGTCTTGCGCAGCTCAGCGACCGTGCTCGCCGTCTCCGCGGCCGACGCATGTTCGATGGTCAGCTTCACGCGATGATCAGCCGCGTCGTCCCACGTGGGGTACGAGCCGATCGCCACTGAAGGTCGCGCGAGCGCCACCGCATCGAGCGCCGCCGCGATGTCAGCCTCACCAACCCTCAGGAAGAGTTGTCGCAGCGACAACGGCTGGCCGGGAATGCGCTCCAGCACCGCCTCGAACTGCACCTTGAAGAGCTGCGGAACGCCCGGAAGCATGAAGACGCGATCGCATTCCAACACCGGGAAGCGGATGTCTTCGGAAGGCAGCAGCGTCGAGCCCGCGGGCCCTTCGGCCATGCGCAGCGCCTCGGCCGGAACCGGTCGTTCGCCGTAGTAGGCGCGAATGCGTTGCTCCATCTCGGGCAGCCGCACCACGTCGCGCGCCAACGCCAGAGCGACCGCCCGCACCGTGACGTCGTCGTGGGTGGGCCCGACTCCGCCGCTGGTGACGAGGAACTTCGCGCGGCGACGAGCGAGCTGAATGGCCTCGACGATCGCGTCGACGTCATCCCGAACGAAATGCACCGACTGCACTTCGACTCCGCGCTCGCGACACCGGCGAAGCACGTGCGCGCCGTTGGCCTCGGCGACCTTCGCGCTCAAGACCTCGTTGCCGATGATCAGAGCGCTGAGACTCACGCGCTCTTTTCAGCGGTCAACGCGAGCGGCGCATCGGCTCCGATCGCCTTGCGAAGATCGAGCAACCGCGCGACCTGCTGCTTCTCGGCGCGGTAGTTCTTCGAGCCGAGCAGCGCGCGCGTCGCTGAATAGGTCAGCGCGATGCCGCCCAGCGACGCGGCGATGATCGCGTACTGCGGCTCATCGGACCAATAGTCCCACCACAGCTTGCCGGCAGAACCGAAGAGGCTGACCGAGAGGAAGAAGCTGACCGCGGCGTGCGCGAAGTGATGCGTGCTCGCGCGCGTCTCGAGCGACGAGAGGACGGCGTCGTGTTCCACGCGGAGGGCGTCGGTCATGCGCGAGCCCTTAGCCGAGGGGCCGACCGCGCATCAAGCGTCGGGGAACGGCACGTCACGGCCACAGTCGCCGCACTTCTGGCCCGCGGTCGCCGGCGCGCCGCACGAACGGCAGCGGGTCTTCACGTCTTCGATCTTCCCGACGATCGCTCCGACGAGGAGATCGGGCTGAGCGACGATCGGCAGGCGCATGCCGCAGCGATCGCACATCGTGCCCGTCGCCTGCACGTTGCGGCAGTAGCGGCAGGTCACGGCGCCCTGTGGGAGCGCGGTGCGAATGCCGTCATCGGGCACGCGATCGACCGAGAGATCTGCGATGCGCTCGACGGGCACGTCGCCGACCGGCGCGATGCTGCTCGCCTCGAGACCCGGCGTGAAATCAGGCGCCACCTCGACCTTCTCGAACGACGAGCGCTCGAGCAGATCCATCTCGATCACCGGAACATCACCGAGTTTTTCGGGAATGGTGACCTCGAGGCCCTCGACGCGCTGCACGGCGACCGGAGGCGGACCGAGGCCGTCGAGCCCACCGAGCGCCTTGCCGCACACGTCACACTCGGTACCGAACGGCTGATCGTGCTCGCAGACGGGGCAAATCATCGAGCGGACTGTATCACCCGACGCTGGCCAACTTGAGCCGACCTTCCCACCGTTCTTCCAGCGCCTTCACGAGACGGCGGTGTTCCGGAGCGGTGAGCTCGGGGTCGCGATCGATGATCGCCCGCGCCTCGTCGCGCGCCACCGACAGAATCGGTTGATCGCGCACCAGGTTGGCGACCGCGAGCTCGGGCATGCCGCTCTGCCGCGTGCCGAGGAACTCACCCGGCCCGCGGATCTCGAGATCGCGCTCGGCGATCACGAAGCCGTCGCTGCTCTGTTCCATCACCGCGAGCCGCTCGGCCGCCTCTTCGCTCTGGGCGTAGCCGGCGAGGAGCACGCAGTACGACTTCGCAGCGCCTCGACCGACGCGACCGCGCAATTGGTGAAGCTGCGAGAGGCCGAAGCGCTCGGCGTGCTCCATCACCATCACCGAAGCGTTGGGCACGTCGACGCCGACCTCGACCACCGTGGTGCTGACGAGGAGATCGAGTTCGTGCGCACGGAACGCGTTCATCACCTCGTCTTTTTCGGCCTGCTTCATGCGCCCGTGCAGCAGCCCGATGCGAGCCTGCGGGAAGATCGTCTTCAGCTCTTCGGCACCCTGCGTGGCGTCGGCGAGGTCGATCTTCTCGCTCTCTTCCACCAGCGGGTAGATGACGTACGCCTGATGGCCCTTCGCCAGCTCGGCGCGAACGAGCTCGTGCGCCTTGCCGCGCGCTCGGTCGGAATAGACCTTCGTCTCGATCGGAGTGCGGCCAGGCGGGAGTTCGTCGATCACGCTCACGTCGAGATCGCCGTACATCGTCATCGCCAGCGTTCGCGGAATCGGAGTGGCCGTCATCACCATCACGTCGGGGCGCACGCCCTTGGCGGTGAGCGCGTGACGTTGAATCACGCCGAAGCGGTGCTGCTCGTCGATCACCACCAGGCCGAGCTTCTCGAACTGCACGCCGCCTTCGATCAGCGCGTGCGTGCCGACCGCGACCTTCACGCGCCCGCTCGCGACGCGTTCACGCTGTGCGGTCTTTTCCTTCGCTGAGCCGCTGCCGGTGACGAGGCCGACCTCGACTCCGAGCGGCGCGAACCACTTGCTGAAGGTGCGGAAGTGCTGCTCCGCGAGAATCTCGGTCGGAGCCATCACCGCGACCTGGTACCCGTTCTTCACGGCGATCGCGGCGGCGACCAGCGCGACCGCGGTCTTGCCGCTGCCGACGTCGCCCTGCACCAGCCGGTTCATCGGCTCGGCGCGCGCCATGTCTCCTTCGATCTGCTTCGACACGCGCTCCTGCGCTCCGGTGAGCTTGAACGGGAGCAGCGCGCGTGCCTCGCCGGCGATCTTCTCGCTGACATCGAAGGCGATGCCGGGCTGCACCTTCACGCCACGACGACGCAGCGCCATGCCGAGCTGAAGGAAGAAGAGCTCGTCGAAGGCGAGTCGCTTGTGCGCACGAGAGGCGTGGGCATCGAGCTCGTCGAGCCGCGCTTCGTCGGGCGGAAAGTGAATGTAGCGAAGCGCGTCGCCAAGGCCGGGGAGCTTGAGCCGCGTGCGCAGATCATCCGGCAGCGGCTCGTCGATGCCCGCGGCGTATTTGTCGGCAACGCGGAAGGCGAGCTCACGCAGCGAGCGCTGCTCGTGTCGCTCGAAGCCCGGGTACACCGGCACCACGCGATTGAAGTGAATCGGAGAGCTCTCGACGTCATCGGCCGGCTCGATCTCCGGGTGCGGCATTTCCCAGCCGAAGCTCGACTGACGCGCTTCACCGCTGATGACGAGGCGCTTGCCGATGGGGAAGCGCGCCTTGAGCCACGGCCCGCTCTGAAAATAGACGGCGGCGATCGAACCCGAGTCGTCGGCGAGCACCGCGCGGAATTGGCGTCGCCCGCGCCCGTAGACGTCGTCGGCCTTCATCACCTGCGCGATGACGGTGCCGCGCTCTCCGCTCACGAGCTGAGCGATCTTCCGCAGCTTGCGGCGATCTTCGTACACGCGCGGGAGCAGGAAGAGGATGTCGCCGGTCTTGAGGAGGCCCTTCTTGTTGAGCGCTCCGACGAGGCGCGGGTTGATGCGCCAGCCGACTTGCTTGAGCAGCGTGGCGAGCGGGCCGCTGCTCGGGGCGATGCTCAAGATCTTCGCGGCGCCTTCTTCGTCTTTGTCTTTGGCAGGCTTTTCCTTCTTCGGCGCGCGCGGCTTCTTTTCCTTCGGCGGCTTCTCGGCGGGAGCCTTCTTCGGAGCGAATGGACTCGCGCCCACCGTGCGCGCCATCGGTTGATCGAGCAACGACGACTGAACGGGACGAATTCCCTCGCGCTGCGAAGCGGGGAGAGGGCTGGGGAGCGGGGCCGAAGCGAGCGCAGGAGCGCCGTCGATCGCGAGCCCTTCAGCAGCGAGCACCGCGATCACTGCCGACACCGCGGCACGGCGCACGTCGAGCTGCGCGTCATCGACGGTGGTGAGCTGCTTCTCGAGCACTGCAAGGCGCGCGTCATCGACGACGCCACGGCCGCGAGCGATCGCCGCGGCGACGTGCGGACGCAGGCCCTTCACGTTGGCGAGGTTGGCGAACCCGCGCGCGGCCGCGTAGCGGATCGGCCCGACGAGCGCGTCGAACGGGTGTGGCTTACTCGACATCCTCGAAGTCGACCGAGAGCACCTCGTACTCGCGATTGCCGCCCGGGCTCTGGATGGTGGCGATGTCGCCGACGGACTTGCCGATCAACCCGCGCGCGACGGGCGAGTTGATCGAGATCCACCGCTTCTTCAGGTCGGCCTCGAACTCACCGACGATGCGGTACGCGACTTCCTTGTCGGTTTCGCAGTCCATCAGCTTCACGCTGGCGCCGAAAAGGACCTTCTTCTGGCCCTTGAAGCCGGCGACCTCGATGACCTCGGCGCGACCAATCCACGCGTTGAGGTTGAGAATGCGGCCCTCGATGTGGCCCTGCTTCTCTTTGGCCGCGTGGTACTCGGCGTTCTCGCGGAGATCGCCGTGCGCTCGCGCGACTTCGATTTCCTGGCTGATCTTGGGGCGCTCGACGGACTGCAGGTGCTTCAGCTCTTCCTGCATCTTCTTGAGGCCGCGAGGCGTGGTGGGGAATCGGTCTGTCATCGTGAGTACCTCTTGGGGCCGCGCTCTTTTTCGGCAGCCGCGAAGCGGCGAACCGTAGCGGAGACGGGCGCGTCGGGTCTAGCGTGAGCGCGTGCTGTCCGTGAAGGAATTGAGAACCCTTGCCGCGCGGTTTACCTCCGCGCAGTTCCTCGACCAGATGGGGCCGTTCGTGCTCGTGCAGCAGCCGCCGAGCCTGCAGACCCAGTCCCCGGCCACGGCGGTCATGGGCTTGCCCGTGAACGTGCAACGCACCACGGTCGCCAAGCCCGAGAAGGTGTCGGCTGGCGCGCTGGCGCTGTTGTTCGGGTTCGATGATCTCGTGGTGGCCTCAGTGCCGCCGTTGCAGGGAGTCGATCAGCTCAGCGTCGGTCGCCAGCCTGACAACGATCTGGTGCTCGATGATCCGTCGGTGTCGAAGAAGCACGCGATCTTGAAGTGGGACGAACAGCGCCAGGCGTGCACGGTCGAAGATCTCGGGTCGACCAACGGGACGTTCTTGAACGCCAGCGTGCGCATTCGGCGCGAGACGACGCTGAAGAGCGGCGACATCTTGTCGTTCGGCGAGGTGCAGTACTGGTTCCTGCTGACCCCGATGCTGCATGAGAAGTTGAAGCAGCAGCCGTCACGCGGGTTCGGCGGCGTCTAGCGCTCGTGTTCGCGAGCCGCGCGAATCGATCACTCGGAATCGAAATGAATTCAGCGCGGATGGAGCGCGACGAACCGGCATGTCGCTCGGTGTCCTGCTCGCGTCGCTGCTTCTGACTCAAACGCCTCCGCCGCTCGTTGAGGCTGATGGCCCTCCGCCCATGCCGCCTCCGGAGCCCAACGCTGCGAGTGCGCCGGTGCTTCCGACAGGTGAACCGACTCCGACCGCTGCTTCGCGGAACGTGCCGACTTCACCTCAGCCAGCTCCACCTTCTGCGGCAGTTCGGGCCCCTGCCCCCGCGGCCGCAGGGAGAGGGGGACCGCTGTGGGAATTGGGCGCGTTCACCACCGCCACGATTCCGACTTCGCTCGACGGTGCCGCGTTCATGTTCGGTCTGCGCGCCGAGCTCGACATCTGGCGCATCGGAGCAGTCGCCACGTTCGACCGCGCCGGCGTCACGCCACTCAGCATCGGCGACGCGAATGCGTGGACCGGGTTGCTCGGCTACTCCGTCGTCTCCACCGAGTACTTCCGCGTTCGCGCACTCGCCGGCTTGAGCGCGCTCACCGGCAGCGCGACGACCACGCAATTCGCTCCGACGATCGGCACGACCGGCCGCGCGATCTGGAAGTTCATCGGCGCGGAGGGCAGCGCGAGCTTCACCGCGGGCACGTTCCGACAACTTGATCTGCGCGCCGCCGCGATTCTCAAGGGCGGGATCTTCGAGCTGCAGCTCGGCTACCGCGCACGGTGGATCGACGCGACGACCGACGGCACGGTGAGCACCCTGCTCTCCGCGACGACCACCTCGACTGACGCATTGATCGCCACCGCGCCGACCGCACCCGCGTTGATCGCCGGGCCACACGTGAGCGTAGGACTGGTCTTCTAGATTGCGTCCATGAACAGCAGCTCGGGCCGCTCGACGTACTTGATCACCTCGTACGCGAACTCGGCGCCGGTCGCTCCGTCGATCACGCGGTGATCGAAGCAGAACGAGAACAACATGATGGGCTTGATCACGATCTTGTCGTCGTCGGTCACCACCGCGCGCTTGCGCATGCGGTGCACGCCCATGATCGCCACCTCAGGGTGGTTGATGATCGGCGTGGCGAACAACCCGCCGGTCTGCCCGAGCGAAGTGATGGTGAAGGTGCCGCCCGTCAGTTCCTCGAGCTTCAGCTTCTGATCGCGCGCCGCGTTGCCGAGCCGCGAGATCTCGTTGCCCAGGTCGCGCAGCTTGAAGCGATCGGCGTGCTTCACGACGGGAACGGTGAGGCCCTGCTCCGTCATCGCCGCGATGCCGATGTTGAAGTCGCCACGCACGACGAGATCCTGCGCGGCCTCGTCCATGTTCGCGTTCACCTGCGGGAACTTCTTGAACGCCGCGAGCACCGCTTTGACGATGAACGGCAGGAACGACAGCTTGATCTTCTGCGCGGCCAGCTGATCGTTGAGCCCGTTGCGCATCGAGACCAGCGCGCTCGCATCGACTTCCTCGACGAACGCGTAGTGCGGAGCGGTGAACTTCGACTTCACCATCTTCTCCGCGATCTTCTTGCGCAGGCCGCGAATCGGAATGCGCTGATCGACGGCGGTCGACGTCAGGGGCTGCCACGCCTGCTGCGCGGGACGAGCCGTCGCCACCGCGGCGTTCGACGCGCGACCGCCCGACGCGATGAACGCCTCGACGTCGCTCTTGAGCACGCGCCCCTGAGGGCCGGTGCCGAGGATCGCTCCGAGATCGAGCCCGTGCTGCGCGGCCATGCGGCGCGTCACCGGAGTGGCGAGCACCTTCTCCGCCGAGACCGCGGGCTTCGCAGCGACGACCGAGATCGTCGGCACCACCACGGTCGGCGAAGACGAGGGAACTCCGTGGCCATTCGACGGCTTGGCAGCCGAGGCCGAACCCGCTCCACTCACTTCGAGATCGACGAGCGCGTGGTGGACCTTGGCGAGCTCGCCTTCCTTGCCGTACGTCTTGAGCACCTTGCCGGCGCGCGGAGAAGGCACCGTCACCGTCGCCTTGTCCGTCATCAGCTCGACGAGGCCGTCGTCTTCCTTCACCGAGTCGCCGGCCTTCACCAGCCACTTGACGATCTCTCCCTCGACGACGCCTTCACCGATGTCGGGGAGCTTGAATTCGAAGAGCGCCATGGTCGCGGCTCGTACTTGAGATCAGGTCGCCGCGACAGCGGTTCGTTCCTTCTCCATGAGACCTTTCATGAAGAACTCCGCGGCGCGGTAGCTCGAGCGCACGAGGGGCCCCGACGCCACGTAGAGGAAGCCGTGCGCTTCGGCGCGCTGCTGGTACTCCTTGAACTTCTCGGGAGACGCGAAGCGCTCGACGCGGAGGTGGTACTGCGAGGGCTGCAGGTACTGACCGAGCGTCAGCACGTCGACGCCGACGTTGCGCAGATCCTTGAACGTCTGCTCCACCTCGTCATCGGTCTCGCCCAGGCCGATCATGATCGACGTCTTGGTGTACAGCTTCTCGGGGCGCTGCTTGAGGTACTCGAGCACGCGCAGCGACTGGGCGTACTTCGCGCGGCGATCGCGAACGGTCGGAGTGAGCCGTTCCACCGTCTCGATGTTGTGCGCCACGACGTGCGGTCGCGCCTCGGCGACGATCTGCAGCGACGACTCCACGCCCTGGAAATCGGGAATCAGCACTTCGACCGTCGTCTTCGGAGACTCGCGCTTCAACGCGCGAATGGCCGACGCGAAGTGCGACGCGCCACCGTCGGGGCGATCGTCGCGATTCACCGAAGTGACGACGATGTACTCGAGGCCGAGCTCGCGCACGGCGGCGGCGAGATTCTCCGGCTCCTGCGGGTCGAGCGGCGGAGGCGCTCCGACCTTCACGTGGCAGAAGCGGCAGGCGCGCGTGCACACCTCGCCCATCAACATCACCGTCGCGGTGCCACCGCCCCAGCACTCGGCGATGTTCGGGCAACGCGCTTCTTCGCAGACCGTCGCGAGTTTCAGCGACTTCACGAGGCCCTTCACGCGCTCGTACGCTTCACCGCGCGGGAGTCGAACCTTGAGCCAGTCGGGCTTGCCCGTCGAAGTCGAAACGGCCAGCGGAAGCTTGTGCGGCGTCGCCATGCGGCTCATGTATTGACGAGCCTTCGCCCCGTCAACCGCCCGGAATTCCGAGTGGTTTAGGGGCCAATTCCCGACGCTCATCAATGGTTTGCACGCCTACATCCCGGGGCTGTGTCGAGAGGCACGTATGCACCGAGAGTTCTCGATCATCCGCATGAAGTCCGAAGCGAAGTCGTGGGAGTTCCCGCTGTCGTGGGACGAGGTCACGACGTTTTCCCCGATGGCGGGGCCGTTCAGCGAGTTCGAGCTGCACCGGTTGCACTACGCGATCGCGACGTTCCCGCGCGCGAAGCCGATTCACGATGGCCGCCGTGCGTGGAGCATTCACGGCGTCGAGGCATGGCTCACCAGTGATGGCTGCTTGTTCGTCGACGGGTTGATGGACGTCGACTTCATGTACTCGTTCTTCAAGCACCTGCGCGCGGCGCTGCCGAACCTGTTGGTCGAAGATCGCATCACCAACGTCGTGCACGACGAGCTGTCCTTGCGGCGCCTGGCCGTTCAGACCGATCGCGCTGCGTGAACGGCGACCTTCGACGTTAGGTTCGCCGCATCATGGCGACCGGACTCCAGGTTCAGCACGAAGTGAAAGGCCACCGCAGCGCGTTCTTCCTCGAGAAGGACGGCGAGCGGGTCGCGACGATGACGATGTCGCGCGTGAACGATCACACCACGATGATCGATCACACCGAGGTCAGCGACACGCTCCGCGGTCAGGGCGCAGGTCGCGAGCTGCTCGACGCCGCCGTCGCGTGGGCGCGTGGCAACAACCAGAAGTTCATTCCCGTCTGCCCGTTCGCGAAGGCGCAGTTCGACAAGGACGCGACGATTCGCGACATCCTCGCCTCATAGTTCGTCGCGAAGTTCCTCGAGCGCGATGCGCACCAGTTGGCTGCGCGTTCGCACTCCGGTTCGCGAGAAGAGTTGCTGCAACGCGGCCTTCACCGCGCTCTCCGAGAGCTTCAGCGCCGACGCGAGTTCCTTGTTCGACTGCCCTTCGAGCAGCAGCGAGAGGATCTTGCGCTCCCGTTCCGTCAACTTCAGCCGTTCGCCCGACTGCGCTTCGACCACGAGCGTCTGCAGATACGCCTGATCGAGCACCGCCTTTCCGAGCGCCACGTCGATGATGCTCCGCAGCAGCTCTTCGGGCGCCCGCTGCTTGTGCACGATGCCCGCGACTCCGAGCCGCACCAGCTCGAGCGCGTCGCGATTCGGCACGCCGGCGGTGACCAGCAGAATTCGCGGCCGCGCGCGCAGCTGACTCACCAGCGACACCGCGGTCGTCGAGCCGAGATCGTAGTCGACGATCAACACATCGACCGTCAGCCGCCCGAGTGCGTTCAGCGCGTCCTCGACGGTGCCCGCACTCCCGACGACCTCGAGGCGCGCGTCACTCTCGAGGAGTCGAATCAGCCCTTCGCGGAACAGCGTGTGATCATCGACGATGAAGATTCGAATCCGAGCGGTACTCATCGAAGTGATCCTTCGCGGCGCAGGCGCACCTCGAAGCGGCAACCGCGCTCCGTCGGAACGTGCAGCAGCTCGCCGCCCATGCTGCGGGTGATGTTGCGCGAAATGAAGAGTCCCAGGCCGCTCCCGGAGCTCCCTTCGCGAAACGGCTGAAACAACGTCGAAGGGTTCGCGATGCCCGGGCCCGAGTCTTCGACCGTAACGTGCACGTCGTCTCCGTCGAGTCGCGCGGAGATCGTCAGACTCGCGCCCTCGGCACCCTGCACCGCGCGCAGCGAGTTCTGCGCAAGGTTGATGAACACCTGCAGCAGCGCCGACTCGTCGCCATGCACGGCGGGCAACTGCGGCACCTCGATGCGCACGCGCCCGTCGAGATCGGCCCAGTCAGGCTCGACCACCAGTCGCAGCTGCCCGAGCACCTTGTCGAGCTGCACCGCGTGATGGGCCGACTGGTGACGCGTGAGATCGTACGAAGCGATGCGCGCCAGGCTCTCGACGAGCGCGCCCAGCGCCGTGAGATCAGCGCTCGGCTGCGTCTGGCGCGCGAGGTTGGAATTCACCACGCGAATCGCCGAGCAGAGATTGCGGATCTCGTGCGACACGGCCGACGCGAAGAGCCGGTTGTTGTCGTACACGTGACGAAACGTCTCGCGCTCTCGTTCCCGCACCTCTTCCGAGGTGTCGACGAGAATTCCCGCCAGCCTCCGTTCTTCGCCCTGCCCCGACGTCGAGAACCAGGTCGCGACGGGAAAGCGCGTCCCGTCACGGCGCAGCGCCCAGCCGCTCGTCGACGTGCGCATCGAGGCCTGCACCCGCAGCGCGCCAGCGAACAGCGGCACGTTCTGCGAGAGATCGACGCCGATCAACCCTTCGGGTGCCGTGAAGTCGAGCAACTGATGGGCCGCGCGGTTGGCCATCACCACCACGCCGCGCGCGTCGAGCGAGAGAAACGCCGCGGGGCTCGAATCGGCGAGCTCTCGCAGCTGCGCTTCCGCGCGCTGTCGCATCACCTGCTCGAGCTCGAGCCGCTGCAGCGTGGCGGACATCGCGCGGCGGTGACGCGAGATCTCTCCGACCAGCAGCCCGACTCCGCTGTACGCCAGCACCGCCATCATGAAGCGCAGCCCGAACTCCACCGGAGCGAGCCCCGGCGTGAACGTGCTGCGAATCAACGCGCACAGAATCGCCGCCGCGATCACCTCGACCCGGCGCAAGACCAGCGCGGCGACGGCGACCGGAAAGACGTAGAGAACGCCGAGCGAGTAGTCGAGCTGCGAGGCCCACTCGAGCACCACGATGCCCGCGAGCAGCGACGTCGCCACGATCAGCACCGGAACCGCTCTCATCGGAGCCCATCTTTCGGACAATCGATCGATTGGCTGATCGAGCGTTGGCAGCGCGCAGCCGCACGACGTACTTCTGCTGGATGATCGTTCGCGACGAACTCTCGCTGCGCCGCGTCTGGCCGCACATGTGGAAGCGACTGGCGTTCCTGCTCGCCTTCGACCTGGCGATCGCCATCAGCTACGCGCTCTTCGATCAGGAATGGATCGGGCAGCCGATTCCCCTCGCGATGGTGGGCGCGGCGCTCAGCCTCTTCCTCGCGTTTCGAAACAACTCTGCCTACGACCGCTGGTGGGAAGCCCGCACGCTGTGGGGCGCATTGGTGAACACCTCGCGCACGCTCGCGCGGCAGGCGCTCACGCTGGTCGATGACGCAAAAGGCAACAGTGGCGCGCAATGCCACGTGGCGCTCGTCGAGCTGCAGATTGCATACGTGCATGCGCTGAGGTGCCATCTCCGAAAACAGAATCCGTTTCCGGAACTGCAAGCGCTGGTCCCACAGGAACTGGTCGATCAGCTGAGGCGCGAGAAGAACGTGCCGGCGGCGCTGCTGCTCGCGATGGGCCGCGTCTCCAAGAAGCTCTTCCAGCAAGGAAGGCTCGACTCGATTCGGCTCACGCAGATCGACTCCACGTTGACCGATCTCTGCAACGTGCAAGGCGGCTGCGAGCGCATCAAGAACACGCCGCTGCCGCGCCAGTACGAGGTGTTCCCGCGCATGCTGGTGGCGATGTACTGCCTGATGTTGCCCATCGGGCTCGTCGGCACGCTCGGGCTCATCACGCCCATCGCGTCGACGCTGGTGAGCTTCATCTTCATCGCGCTCGAGACCATCGGCCGCGATCTCGAGAGCCCCTTCGAGAACACCGTGCACGACACGCCGCTCACCGCGCTGTCGAACACCATCGAGCTCAACCTGCGCCAGCACCTCGATGAAACCGAACTCCCCACCGAGGTGCGGCCGGTGCACGGCTTCGTCTACTGATCATGATGAATCGCCCCTTCGAACTCCTCTTCCCCGTCTCGTTCAGCGAGCTCGACTTCCGCTCGATTCCGTTCGTCGCGCAGCTCGTCGATTCGCTGCAGGCGCACCTCACCTTGATGCACGTGCACGACGGGAGCGACGAGCCCCTGGCGAAGGAACGTCTGACGAGCTTCTTCGCCGAAGCTGATCGCTACGCGTTCTCGGAGCGGGTGCTGGTCGAAGGAGATCCCCTCGAACGCATCACGCGCCAGTGCGCGATCAGCCCGGTCGATCTCCTGCTGGTTCCGGCGTCGGAGCCGATCTGGCTCCCGCGCCCGGGCCACGCGTCGCTGCGACTCGCGTTGCTCGAGCAGACGCGCGTCCCGCTGTGGACTGCGGGGCCGAACACCGCCTCGTCGCGCCTGCACCTGCCGCCGAAGAACGTCGCGTGCTGGATCGATCTCCGAGAGCGCGCACACCCGCACCTTCGCTTCGCGATCACCGCCGCCGAGGCGCTCGGAGCCCAACTCCATCTGCTCACCGCACTCCCCGAGCTGACTGGGCCGGTGTTGTACGACGACTCGATTCCGCTCCACCCCGACGACGCCGCGGCGGTGCTCAGGCAGCAGGTGCCGTCACTCTCGCGGGAGCCGAAGGTGCTGGTCGCCGAACAAGACAACGCACGCGCGCGGCAGCGTCTGCTCGAGCAGTGCAGCGCCGACGTGGTGTTCGTCGCGCAGAGCGAGCCGCGCCTGTTCGACTGGTTCGGAGCACGACCGTCGTGGTTCCAGCAGACGGCGTGCAGCGTGGTGATGGTGCCGCAGCAACCGCGACGACGTTGGCCGTCGCGGCGCGCGGAGGAAGAAGCCGAAGCCGGGCCTCAGAGATTGATCGCGTGACCCAGCGTCGCTTCGGCGGCTTCCTTCATAATCTCGGACAGCGTCGGGTGTGCGTGCACGGTGTGCGCGAGCTCTTCCGTCGTGATCTCCGAGCTGGAGTCCGACGCACGCCTCAGCGAGCAGCTCGGTCGCGTGCGGGCCGACCAGGTGCACGCCGAGCACTTCGTCGTACTTCTTGTCGCTCACGATCTTCACGAGGCCGATGGCCTGATCGCTGATGGTCGACTTGTGCACCGCCGAGAACGGGAACGTGCCGACCTTCACGTCGAAGCCGCGCTCCTTCGCCTTCTTCTCGGTGAGACCGACCGACGCCACCTCGGGGTAGCAGTACGTCGCGTTCGGAATGCGATCGTAGTTGAGCGGGCGCGGGTTCTTGCCGGCGATGAACTCGGTGGCCACGATGCCCTGCGCCGACGCGCAGTGCGCGAGCGCGGGGTGCGGCGTCACGTCGCCGATGGCGAACACGTTGGGCACGCTGGTGCGCATCATGCCGTCGACCGTGATGTGGCCCTTGGGGCCGGTCGCGAGGCCAATGCTCTCGAGACCGATGTCCTTGGTGACCGGGCCGCGGCCGACCGCCGAGAGGAAGTACTCCGCCTCGAGCGTCTGCTTGCTGCCGTCGGGCATGGTGACCGTCACCTTCACGCCGTTCGCGTTGACGTCGATCTTCTCGAACTTGGTGCCGGTCATGACGTTCATCTTCCGGCGCTTCAGGTGCTTCTCGAGCTCCTTGCTGATGTCGACGTCTTCGATCGGCAGCACGTTCGGCATGTACTCGACGAGGGTCACTTCGCTGCCCACGTGGTTGAAGATCGACGCGAACTCGGTGCCCACGGCGCCCGCGCCCAGCACGATGATCGACTTGGGGATCACCGGCAGCTCGAGGATCGAGTCTGAGCTGAGCACGCGCTTGTGATCGAGCGTGATGCTCGGGAGCGTGGTCACCACCGAGCCCGTCGCGATGATGGTGTTCTTGGTCTCGATGATCGACTTCGCGCCGCCTTCGCTGGCCGTGAACTCGACCTTGCCCTTGCCCGCGATCTTGCCGACGCCGCGGAACACGGTGACCTTGTTCTTCTTCATCAGGTACTCGATGCCGTTGGCGCCTTTGTCGACCACCTTCTGCTTGTGCTTGTGCGCCTGCGCCCAGTCGATGCTCGGGTTGCTGGTGTTGATGCCGAACGTCGCCGCGTGCTGAATGTGGCTGTACAGCTCAGCCGTGTAGAGCAGCGCCTTGGTGGGAATGCAGCCGCGCAGCAAGCACGTGCCGCCGAGCTTCTTGTCTTTCTCGATCATCGCCGTCTTGAGACCGAGCTGTCCTGCTCGAATCGCCGCCACGTATCCGCCGGGCCCGGAACCGATGATCACAACGTCGAAGGTGTCAGCCATGGTGAGCGGTCTCTTACGCGGAGATTTGCTGAAGGCAACGAGCTTTCGCGCAGGGTGATACACCCCGCGCGTGGCCCGCTTCCCGACGCGCACACTGGTGCTGATGACGCTCGCGCTCTTCGCGTTCGTGTGGTTCTGGTGGCGCACGCATCAGAACGCGGCCCCCAAACAACCTGATCAGACGCAGCCGATCTCACTCGTCCCAGTGACGGTGCTGATGGACGGCGGAGTCGCTCCGTGAAGATCGTCGTGGTGGGCGGCGGCATCATGGGGCTGTCGATCGCTCTCGAGCTGCGCAAGCGGCCTGCGGACTTCGAGGTCACCGTCCTCGAGAAATCGATCCCCGGAGCGGAAGCCAGCAGCGCCGCCGCCGGCATGCTCGCGCCGCAGTTCGAGTCGGACGGGCCGGGGCCGATGCTCGAGCTCGCGCTGCTGTCTCGCATGGCGTGGCCGAAGTTCGTCGCCGACCTGCAGGAAAAATCAGGAGTCGACTGCGCGTATGTCGCCAGCGGCGGCCTGCAGATCGCGTTCACCGAAGACGAGCTCCAGGCGCTCGATGCCACACACGCCTGGCAGAGCGCGCAAGGTCTGCGCGGCGAACTGCTCGACGCGTCGCAGCTGCAGAAGCTCGAGCCGTCGATCAACCCGCGCGCCCTGGGAGCGCTCCACCTGCCCGACGATCACCAGGTCGACCCGCGCAAGTTGCTCCCGGCGTTGGCGGTCGCGGCGACGAAGTCGGGCGTGCAGTTCAAGACCGGCACGGTGCGATCGATCAGCGCTGGCGCGGTCGATCTCGACGGCGAGCTGCTCAAAGCAGACAAGATCGTGCTCGCCGCGGGAGCGTGGTCGGGCCTCGTGACCGGTGCCGACGTCGACCCGTCGCGTGTGCGGCCGATGCGCGGACAGCTGGTCGAGCTGCACACGCGCGCGCCGATCGTGACGCATCTGCTCAAGAGCGCGAACGGCTACGTCGTGCCGCGCACCGACGGTCGCGTCATCGCCGGCAGCACGATGGAGATGGTCGGGTTCGACAAGAACGTCACCGTTGCAGGAGTGAAAAAGGTCCTCGACGCTGCCGTCGAGCTGGTGCCCGACCTGGCACGCGCCGCTTTGGTCCAGAGTTGGGCGGGGTTGCGGCCGTGGACGGACGATCAGCTCCCGTTCATCGGCGAAGGACCTTCAGCCGGACTGTTGCTGGCGACCGGTCATTTCAGAAATGGAATCCTGCTCGCGCCCATCACGGCGCGGTTGGTGGGTCAATTGGTACGGGGCGAACGCACGACCGTCGACTTGAAGCCCTTCCGATACCATCGCGGCCGGGCGTAGAGTCCGCTCGTTCGTTCGCAGTTCAGCTCCCCCACAGGCCAGTCACTTGGAAGCGATCCCTCCCCCGCCCCCGAGAATCTTGATCGTCGATGACGACGAGTCCGTTCGCGACGTCATCAGCGTGTTGCTCCGCGAAGAGGGCTACCACTGCTCCGTGGCTTCAGGCGCCGATCAAGCCCTCGATCTCGCCGAGCAAGAAGAGACGCCGCTCGTCATCTCCGACATGAAGATGCCGGGCAAGGACGGGCTGTGGTTGCTCGAGGCCTTCCGCGAGAAGCACCCCGACACCGCGGTGATCATGCTCACCGGCTACGGCGACACCGAGGCGGCCGTCGACTGTCTTCGCCGTGGAGCGGTCGACTATCTGCTCAAGCCACCCAAGCTCACCGATCTGATCCGATCGATCGAGCGCGCGTTGGCGAAGCGCCGCGTCGAGCTGGCGCGCAAGCGGTACCAGAAGAAGCTCGAGCGCAAGGTTCGCGATCGCACCACCGAGCTGCGCAACGCGTTGAAGGACGTCTCGACGACGTACCAGAACACGCTGCTCGCGCTGGTGACGGCGCTCGACGCGCGTGAGCACGAGACGAGCGATCACTCGCAGCGCGTCGTCGAATACACGGTGGCGATCGCGCAGCGCATGGCGATTCGTGGCCCGGAGCTCGAGGAGATCGGCCGCGGCGCGCTGCTGCACGACATCGGCAAGATCGGAGTGCCTGACGCCGTGCTGCTCAAGCCCGGCAAGCTCACGCCCGAAGAATGGGTCGAGATGCGCAAGCACCCCGACATCGGCTACGCGATGATCGCGCCCATTCCGTTCCTCGCGATCCCCTCGCAGATCGTGCTCTCGCACCAGGAGCGCTTCGACGGTCGCGGCTACCCGCGCGGTCTGGCGCGCAACGAGATCCACATCGGCGCGCGCATCTTCTCGGTGGCCGACACGCTCGACGCGATGACCAGCGATCGCCCGTACCGCAAGGGCACGACGTTCGCGAACGCCATCGAGGAGATCAAACGCTGCGGCGGTTCGCAGTTCGATCCCGAAGTGGTGAAGGCGTTCCTCGACATCGGTGAAGCCGGGCTGATCAGGATCAAGGAAGACATGATCGCCCGGAAGAAGGCGTTGGCTGCCGCGAAGGCTGCTGGCGGTGGCGGTGGCGGTGGTGGTTCGACGCCGCCCGCGGGTTCTCCGTCGATCACGCTCGCCACGCCGATTCCGACGACCAAAGTGGAACCCTGAACGTCGATGCTCGACGCGCTCCGGCGGCCGCTGGCCAATCTCCGGCTGTCGGTGACCGATCGCTGCAACCTGCGGTGTGCGTACTGCATGCCCGAAGAGGACTACGTCTGGCTCCCATCGCCTGACGTCCTCACCTTCGAAGAGATCAGCGCGCTCGTCGATCGCTTCGTCGCGCTCGGTGTGCGCCGCGTGCGGCTGACTGGCGGTGAGCCGCTGGTGCGTCGCGATCTGCACGTGCTGGTGCGCCTGCTGGCGGCCAAAGGTCTCGACGATCTCGCGCTCACCACCAACGGAGTGCTGCTTGCCGATCAAGCCGAGGCGCTGCGCGAGGCGGGGCTTCATCGCGTGACGGTGTCGCTCGACACCTTGCGAGCCGATCGCTTCGCTCGACTGACGCGCCGCGACCAACACGCTGCGGTGCTGGCCGGCATCAAGGCCGCGCGGTTCCCGGGCCAGCTCAAGATCGACACCGTCGTGATGCGCGGCGTGAACGATGACGAGCTGAATGAGCTCACCGCGTTTGCGCGAGAGCACTCCGCCGAAATTCGCTTCATCGAATACATGGACGTCGGTGGCGCGACGAAATGGTCGCTGCGAGATGTCGTCACCGCGCGCGAGATCGCGGCGAAGGTCGGCGCAGTCGAAGCCATCGGGGTGCGTGGCAGTGCTCCGGCAGAACGCTTCCGTCTCGCGAACGGTCAGACCATCGGGATCATCGGGTCGACCACGCAGCCGTTCTGTCGCTCGTGCGATCGCTCACGGCTCACGGCCGACGGTCAGTTCTTCACCTGTCTGTACGCGACGCGCGGAGTCGATCTGAAAACTCCACTGCGATCGGGCGCTCCAGCTTCGGAGCTCGAGGCGCTGCTGCGCTCGACGTGGGAACGCCGCAGTGATCGTGGCGCGGAAGAACGCTTCGCGCTGCGGGAATCACGTGGACCGATGCTGAGCGCCGCAGAGTTGCGCACCAAGCCGCATCTCGAGATGCACACCCGCGGCGGCTGATCAGAACTTGAAGGGGAAGAGGACCGGCTCGATCTGCACGTCGGTCTTCGGAAACGGCATCGACTGGATGGTGGTCGCAAGACACGCCGCCAGCACCGTGCCTTCGAAGGCCTCGTAGCCCGGGGCCGGCCCGACTTCGATCACGTGACCGTCGAGCTCGATGGTCCACTTCATGACCACCTTCCCGTGCGAGCCGGGCTCTTTGTGCTGCATGCAGCTCGCGAGCTCCGCCTTTCGCGCGAGCACGGCCTCCATCACGTCGCTTTGTTGAATGCGTTTCGGGCTCAGGTCGACGACGTCTCCACCGATCGGATCTGCCGGAACGTCGTCGCCGGTTTGCTTCACCGGCGCGCTCGCACACGACACCAACAGCAGCGCACACACCCACTTCATTTCGAGCTCTTCACCGAGGAGCAGTCGAGCGCGTCGAAGAACGCAGCGTGTTTCGCCTTCAACTGCGCGCCCACCACTCCGTTGTATTTGAGCCAAAGACACCACGAGACGCGCAGGTTGCTCATCTGCCCTGCACGCGCCGGCTCCAGCAGATCCGCGCTCAGGCGATCAGCTTCGTCTTTGGTGATCGGCTTGAAGCCCTGAATCTGCGTCGCTCCGAGCGACTTCGTCAGCGCCGTCACCTTCACCGAGTCGTCTGGTGCGATCTCGATCGATGCGAAGGGCGGCGTCGTCGGCTCTCCATCTCGAATCAGGGGATCTTGCGCTGCAGCGAATGCGTACCGAATCACCGTCGCGGCGTTGCTCTTCGGCGGCCACTCCGCGGGCAGCGCGGGGGTCAAACGCCACGACCAGCCGCTCGGGCGACTCGTCGGTTTCTCGACTGGCTTCAAAGGCTTCCACACCGCCTCGACCTGCGCGGTCGCGTCCGGAGCAGAACCAAGCGTCGCGATCACGATGAGCGAAAAGAACATGGGCCACCTTCTAGTAAGAGAACCGCATGCGACTGCGTCTCGTGGTGTGGAATCTCGTCGTTCTCGCTTTGATTCCAGCGTGCAAATGCGGTCCTGAAATGTCGACCGACGCGGGCACGGGCGTCGATGGCGGCAGCATGATGGATGGAGGCGGCGGTGACGCAGGTATCGACGCAGGAATCGACGCGTCGGTTCCGTACGACGAGTTCGACGCGTGGCGCGAGCTGCAGCAGGCACTCCGCGCGAGCCCTGACGCGGTGCCTGCGCGCGCCAACGCCCTCATCGCGGCTCACGATGCGCGCGGCCTGTTCGAGCTCGTGCGTGACGACATCGCGCTGTTGCCGACCACCACCACCAACTTCGACAGCGCGAGCTACCGCGTGCGTTGGGGTGCACGCGCGACGTTGCGCGGCCAGGCCGGCACTCCGCGAGAGCGCGCTGACTTGCTGCAACTGCTGCTGACCAAAGCGGGGTTCCAGGCCGAGGTCGTGGTGGGCACTCCGGTTTCGGGCTCGACGATCACCGGCTTGCTCGCGCACGGCCCTCAGCGCCGCGCGCACTACGATCTGGCGGAGCCGCGGTGGTCGAAGATCTCCGACGCGCTGCCGCGGCAAGGTGCTCCGTGGGGCCGCGACTTTGCTCCGGTGGATCCCGACGGTGGCGTGCGCTCGAGCGTGCTCGCCCAGATCGAGCCGTTGCTCCCCGCCGCTCCGATGCCCGCTCCATTCGACGCCACGCTCGATGACGTCCCGCTGGTGCGCATCACCATCGACGGCGGCACGGTGTACGCGAATCCCAACATCGACGGAGCACAGTTCGGAGAGAGCCGCACCGCGAACACGCCCGATCCTGCGACTCCCGCGAACGGCGAACGCACGATTCGCGTCACGCTCTCGGCTTCGCGCAGCAGCCGTCCGGGCGACAAGTTCACGCTGCTCGACCACACCTTCAACGCCTCGGACGTCGCGAGCCGCACCATCACCGCCGCGTTCGTCGCGCCCTACTCGCGTGCGCAGGCACGCGAGACGAAGGTCGGAGACGTGAATGCGTTCATTCCCACCCTCGTGGTTCGCGGCGACGGGCTCGACGAAGACGCGTCGCAGGCGCTCTCGGTGATCGGCTCGGCTGTGCTGCGCGACGGCACGGTGATCGAGCGCGCCGACGGCGGCGGCCTGATCATCGAAGGTGAGGCGATCGCGCCCAGTCCGACTCCAGATGCGCGCATCGCGTCGGTCACCGCGCTCACCTCGAGCGTCAGCGCGTCCGGCTTCCCCGACGTCGAGTTGCTGGTCAGCGCGAAGAACGCCAGCAACGTGCGCGTGGCGGATCTCGGCGCCGACGCGTTCCAGATCCTCGAAGACGGAGCGCCGGTCGTCGCTTCGCTGCGCCGCACACACGTCACCGCTCCGAAGGTGGTGTTGCTCTTCGATCGCAGCAGCTCGATTCCGACGGAATTCCTCAACGGAGCGCCGACCATCGGGCACGCCATCGCCGACGCGATCTTCACGCAGTTCGCCGGCTCGAGCGTGCAGGTCGCCGGCGTCGGCATCAACGGCCCGACGATCGCCGGAGGCATGGTCACCACGCTCGCCGAGGTCGACGCGCAGCTCGCCATGCTCGGCGGCACGGGCTCCGACGTGTGGACGTCGACTGACGGCTTCTCGGAATCAGCCGCGAGCGCGGTGGTGATCATCAGCGACATGGACGCGACCGACATGCCGACGCCCGACATGCTCGCGCGCTTCCTGCACGGGCCGCCCGCGCTGGTCGCCGGAGTGGGCACCGTCAACGCCGCCGTCGCGGCGCACATCGCGGCCGTCACGCACGGCGACACGCTCTCCAACGTGACCGACATGAATCTGCCGTCGCAGATCACGGCCTTCATCGCCGCGCGACAGCTCAACGACTACCGCATCGTGTACCGCGCGCCCGCGACGGGAGCGACGCCGCGACAAGTGACGGTGCGCCTGCGCATGCCTTCGACCGTGACCACCAGCGGCACGTACACGCCGCCCGCGATGCCTGACGCGCCGAGTGCCTTGAGCGCGCTGTACCTGACCGTCGACACCGACGGTCACGCCGTGACGCGCAAGCTCGCGGGCGGGAAGACCGGCTCTGCGCAGGAAATCGAAGAAGTAGCCGGAGCGCTGTTCGGGCGCTTCGTGCTCGGCGTTGAAGCGGGCGCGCCGTCGCTCTCGACGTTGCTCGACGAGACGCTGACCGAACGACTCGAGCTCGAGCCGGGCATCGACGCGCTGCGTGCAGCCGACATGAACGCCATCGCCGAGGCCGCGAAGACGAGCTACTTCCGCGTGCCGCCTGCGCTCCGCTTTGGTGGCGGTGCTGCGTTGCCCGGTGAGCAGGACGCCAACGACTTCACGTTCGTCGATGGGCTGACCGTGACGTTGCACGCGACGTTGCCGCGGCTGGGCACGAAGATGGTTCGCCGTTTCGATCTCCTGCCGCTCGAGCCGCGACGCACCATCACCGTCGGCGGCTCGGGAAATCCGTTCACCATCACCGTGCAACGCACCGCTGGGCTCGCCGCGTTCGAGAACCAGTTCGGCAAGAACACCGCGAAGGCGCTGCAGGGCAAGACGCTCGCGCTCTTCGACTGGAGCACCGTGGAAGGCCTCGGCCCGCAGTGGGTCGGCGCGGCGTACCCGGCGTATTACGACTACCACGTGCTCGCGCCGGCAGACGGCAGCGTGCTCGCGTTCTGGGCGGTGCACAAAACGACGGGCCAGGTGATCGGCGTGATGCCCGAAGGCGGAGTCGGCGAAGAAGAGAGCACTGAGGCGCTCGTGAATCGGCTGCAGACGCTGCTCGACGCCGCCAGTCGCGCGGGTGCGGGCGCTGGCTACAACGGCCTCAAGGTGTGGGCCGATCTCGAGTCGACCAAGGTCGGGCTGCTCGGCAGCGTGATCATGTTGTTCGAGGGCACCGGCACCACGGGCGACGTGCTGAGCAACATGTGCAGCTCGGCGGTCGACGCGGCCGGTGGAGAAATTCCCGGGTGGGACACGGCGAACATGATCCCCAACGATCTGAACTCGATCTACCGCGCGGGAGGGCTCGTCACCGGCCACCCCGTACCGACCGCACCGACGATCTCCACGACACTCTGCGGCGCCGCGCTCTCTCCATGATCTCCCTCTCCCCTGCAGGGGAGAGGGTCGGGAGAGGGCTCAGAGGTTTCTCGACCACGCAGTGATTCGCCGCTGCTCGCGAACCTTTTCAGCAATGCGAAGCAGCGGGCGATCGCGCTCAAAGCGAGAGCGGAAATCGTCATCAAAGCCGGACCCATCCATCGAAGCGATCGTCTCGCGAGCGATCGCAAGCACACCCGCCAGGGCGATGTGCGTCTGCGGCGATGAAGGCGACTGCGAAGCGAGCTGTCGAATCGAGGCCAACGTCGCCTCGAAACGCTCGAGCGTCGACTGAGACAACCGAGATCCGTTGGCGATCAGACACGCGACGATCGCTCCGAACACGTGCAGATCTTCGATGGTGCGGAACGGCTTCACGTAGCGGTCGTAGCCGTCGCCCTCGAGCACGGCGTCGACGCGCGCGTTGGTGAACGTCACGCTGCCGTGCGGAATCTCGGGCACGAAATCGAGCGGCGGAAGATCTTCGACCTTCACCCCGGTCGCCTTCGCGTTGATGCGCGCGACCTTGAGCTCGGGCCGACCATCGCGTTCGCCGATCTTCGCGACCACCAGCAACTGCGTCGCCTGCGAGCCGCCGCTCACGAAGTGCTTCGTGCCGTTGAGCACTCCGTCGATCAGGGTCGTCTGAATCGCTCGCGGATGCCCACCGCCGTCTTCCGTTGCGCAGAGCGCTCCGATTTCGGACTCAGCGATCGACGGGTCGAGAAACGAGATCGCGGCCGTGTAGCCCTTGAAGAACGCATGGCCGAGGCGGTCGGAATCCGCGCCGCCCCTGATCGCTCTCTCGATCGTCGTCTTCGACATGGCCCCTCACCCCAGCCCTCTCCCCGCTTCGCAAGGAGAGGGAGTCGTGGTCATTCTTCTTCGGGCGCCTGCATGTATTCCGGAGCGTCGACGCCCAGAATTCCGAACGCGCTCTTCAACGTCTGCTTGAGCGCCGCGACGAGCGCCAACCGGCCCTGCCGCTTCTCGGGATCAGCGTTGATGACCGGGTCGCCCTTGGTCTTCGTGTAATAGCTGTGGAAGTCCGCGATCAGCTCCTGGCAGTAATAGAGGACGTGGTGCGGCTCGAGCTTCTCGGCCGAGGTCTGCACGATCTCCGGGAGCCGGCTCATCTTCTTCAACATCTCCCGCTCTTCCGGGAGCGTGAGCCGCGCCAACTGCGCGTCGGTGACGTTCGGGTCGAAGGCCATATCCTTCTCGGCGGCCTTCTTGAGAATCGACGCGCACCGCGCGTGGCCGTACTGGAAATAGAAGACCGGGTTGTCCTTCGACTGCTTCTTCACATCGCCGAGATCGAAGTCGAACTGCGCGTTCGCGGTCTTCATCAAGAAGATGAACCGGCACACGTCGCCGCCGGCCTCGTCGATGAGATCGGACAGCTCGTACACGTTGCCGGCCCGCTTGCTGAGCTTCACCTCTTCGCCGTCCCGCGTGATCTTCACGATCTGCACGAGCACGAACTGCATCCGCTTCGGGTCGAGGCCGAGGAGCGTCACGCCCGACTGGATTCTCGGAACATGGCCCGCGTGATCGGCGCCGAAGACATCGACGCAGAGGTCGAAGCCCCGGTCGAACTTCTCCTTGTGGTACGCGAGGTCGGCGGTCAGGTACACCGGCGTGCCGTCATGCCGGAGGATGACCCGATCCTCCTCGTCCTTGAGCACGTACTTCCCGTTTTCCTGGAACGTCGCGGTCCGCAGGAACGTGCCGCCCTTCTGCTGGTCGGAGTACTGCGCGGCCTTCGACTCCGCGTCCCTGACCTTCTCGCCCTTTTCCCGCCGCTCGCCCTTCTCGGCCTCGTACGTCACGCCCCGAGACTTGTAGAAGCCGACGACGCCCGTCACCTTGCCCGCGTCGTGCAGTGACTGCTCACTGAAGAACACGTCGTGCGTGATGTTCGCCTTCGCGAGCGTGGCCTTGATCGCCGCGAGGTTCTCCTTGATGCCGAATGCGATCGCCGCGGGCAGCCACGTGCTCTCCGGCGCCTTCAGCATCGAATCGCCGATCTGCGCCTTCCACGCCTTCGCGATCTCGATCACGTACGCCGCCGGGTACTCACCGTCGACCAGCTCGACCTTCTCGCCGAAGAGTTCCCGATACCGCTTGAACACCGTGCGCCCGAGCACCTCGACCTGCTTGCCCGAGTCGTTGATGTAGAACTCCCGCGTCACGTCGTGGCCCGCGGCGCTGAGCAACCGCGAGATCGCGTCGCCCATGAACGCGCCTCTGGCGTGACCGATGTGCACCGGCCCGGTGGGGTTCGCCGAAACGAACTCGACCATCACCTTCTTGCCGCTCGACTTCGCGGGCTGCCGGCCGAACGTGTCGCCGGCTTTCAGCACCTCGCGCGCGACGTTCTGAAAGACGGCATCAGCGAGCTTCAGGTTCAGAAACCCCGGCCCGGCCTTCTCGATCTTCACGACCACCCGAGTCGGGTCGGCCAGCGAGCCGATGATCAGATCCGCGAGCTCAACCGGCTTCTTGCCGACCGTCTTCGACATCACCATCGCCACGTTGCACGACCAGTCTCCGTGCGCGGCGTCTTTGGGAATCTCGACGTTGTACTGGGGGATCGCGTCGAACGAGATCGCACCCTTCTCCTTCAACGCGACCAGCGTCGCGTCGATGACCTGCTTGACCAGCGCTTTCATTTCTCTGACCTCACTGCGGCTGCTCGAGACGAATCCCCAGCCAGCTCATGGAACGTTCGAAGCGGTAGTTCACACCCATGTGCCCGTCTTCGAACTCTTCGTGCACGTGCTCGACGTTTTGCGCCTTGAGCTCATCGCTCACGAGCCGCGCGCCCCAACGAAGGTTGAACTCGTCGCGCGTGCCGCAGTCGATGAAGAGACTCTTGAGCCTTCGGTACGCGTCGACATGTTTGGGGACGAATCGAACGGGGTCGTGAACCAGCCACCTGTTCCACACGTCGACTCGCATGCGCCCTGACGGCAGCTCGATGGGCAACTCGAGGCCCATGGGCTCGCCCTTTTTCGGCGAGTAAGCCGCGCTCATGCACAGCATGTTGATCACCGCGTGATCGTCGCCGCGCATCTTGGTGGCCTGCGCGCGCGCCGTGAAGTCGCGGTACCAGGCCTCGACTCCACCGGCCTTCAGAATTCCGCTCGCGGCCTGCGGCAGCTCGTTCAAGTACGCGTACTCGAAGCCCGCATCGCCCGAGTGCACGCCGACGTGCTGGAACGTCTCGGGGTGGAAGCGGGAGATCACGAGCGCGCCGTAGCCACCGCTCGACTTGCCGAGCAGCGCGCGCGCGCCACCTTTGGCGACCGTCCGGAAGGTGCGATCGACCCAGCTCACGACGTCACGCGCGACAACGTCGCGGTAGCGGCCGATGCCTTCCGAGTTGATCCACTGCGAGCCGCCGAGCGACGACCAGCCGTCGATGAACACGCCGATGGTGGGCGGAATGCGACCGTCGACGATCAACGCGTCGAGCCGCTCGGGCACGTTGCGCGTGAACGGAGACACGTTGAGCCACTGCATGCCCGAGCCCGTGAAGCCGTGCAGGAAGTACATCACCGGGTAGCGGCGCTCGGTCTCTCCGTAGCCGGGCGGCAGGTAGACCGGCACGGTGCGCGTGCTCGAATCACCGAGCGGGTTTCCCTCGAGCGAACCGCAGAACACCTGGTGAAGCTGAATCGTCCCCTTCATGGCGTCGCGCCCTTCCCGAGCTTCTTCATCACTTCCTGCAGGTCCATCCACGCCTTCTTCTTCTCGTCAGGCTGACGGAGCAGATACGCCGGGTGGTACGTCGGCATCAGCGCGATTCCGTCATACGTGCGCCACTGACCGCGCAACCGCGTGATCGGCGTGTCGACCCGCAACAACGTCTGCGCCGCGAACTTGCCGAGCGCGACGATCACCTTCGGCTTGATCACCGCGAGCTGCGACTTCAAGAACGGCTCGCACTTCTCGATCTCGTCGGGCTCCGGGTTGCGATTGCCCGGTGGGCGGCACTTCACGACGTTGCAGATGTAGACGGTGTCGCGACTGAACTTCATCGCCTCGATCATCTTGGTCAGCAGCTGACCCGCGGCGCCGACGAACGGCACGCCCTGCTTGTCTTCTTCTTCACCGGGCCCTTCACCGACGAACACCAACTCGGCGCGCGGGTTGCCGGAGCCGAAGACGATCTGCTTGCGCGTCTTGCAGAGCTTGCAGCGCTCGCAGTTGCCGAGCTCCTTACGAACTTCCTCGAGCGTCAGGCCTGAAGAAGCCGGAGCGGCTGCGGGAGTCCCCCTCTCCACGAGTGGAGAGGGTTGGGGAGAGGCGTGCCGTGCCACCTCAGCCTGCACAGCAGCCGTCCCCGGAGTCTTCAGCAGCACCCGCGTGCCGTCGGACTCCTGCCACGCGAGATGCCGGCGCAACTCCAACGCAATGTCGTTCAGCTCGTCGCCCATCGCGCGCGCACCTTACCCAACGATCCGCGGGGCAACAGCGTCCCAGATCCGCGCAGCGACCTCGCGCTTGGTGCCCTGCACGAACACCACCGAGCCATCGGCACCGATGAGGGAGACGGCGTTCGTGTCGGTCCCGAAGCCGGAGCCCGGCCTCGACACGTCGTTGGCCACGATGAAGTCGAGCTTCTTCTTCTCGAGCTTCCCCTTGGCGTACGAGATCACGTCGTTCGTCTCGGCTGCGAAGCCGACCAGGAGCGGACGCTTCGGTTGCGCATGCACCGCGAGCGAGGCGGTCAGCAGCACGTCCGGCGTGCGAATCAGCGTCAGCGATTCCGGAGCATCACCCTTCTTCGTCTTCTGCGCCGAAACGCGCTCGGGCTTCCAGTCGCTGACCGCGGCCGCGGCGACGAACACGTCGACCCCGTTCACGCGCGACATCACCGCGTCGAGCATTTCGTCAGCCGTGGTCACCCGCACCACTTCGAACGGAAACGGCCCCACGTCGCCGACGGGCCCCAGCACGACCGTCACGTTCGCGCCGCGCAGTTGAGCGGCCTCGGCGATCGCGAGCCCCATCTTCCCCGTCGAGGGATTCGAGATGAAGCGCACGGGGTCCATCGACTCGCGCGTCGGCCCCGCGGTGATCAACACGCGCTTTCCTGTCAGCGGAGTGCCAGCGAAAAGCGATTCCGTCGCCGCGACCAGCACGTGCAGATCAGCGAGCCGACCGACACCGACGTCACCATCCGCCAGCGGGCCGACGCCGGGGCCCACGAAGTGCGTCTTCGGAGTCTGTCGCAGCACGTTCAGATTCCGCTGCGTCGCCGGGTGTTCCCACATCGCGGTGTTCATCGCCGGAGCGAGCAGCACCGGCCCGCGAAACGCGATCAGCGAAGTCGTCACCGCGTCGTTCGCCATGCCCGCCGTGATGCGCGCGAGCAGATCAGCCGTCGCCGGCAACACCACGTACGCATCGGCCCAGCGCGAGAGGTGCAGGTGCCCGAACTTCTCGTCTTGATCCGGGTCGAGCACCTCGGTGAACACCGCTTCGCCCGACAAGCTCTGCATGGTGAGGGGCGTGATGAATTCCTGCGCGGCCTTCGTCATCGCCACGCGCACCTGCGCGCCGTGACGGCGGAGCTCGCGAACGAAGTCACCCGCTTTGTACGCCGCGATTCCGCCACCGACTCCGACGGCGATGCGCTTGCCCTGCAGCGAATTCGAAGAGGTCACGCGGTGGTTCAGTAGCACCCTTTTTCAGGGCGGGGGCGTTTCCGGCGAAGGAGGCGTTTCCTCCTCGGGAATCAGCAGGATGTTGGGCAGCGGCATCTCGACCGGCTGCTGCTGCCCGCGCAGATCGGCCTCGACCGATGTCACCATGCTCTCGATCGACGCAGCGATCTCGTAGTGCCCGCAGGGGATTCCCTTCGCGATCACCGTCGTCGACGGATTGGCGATCGGCACCTCCATCGAGCCCGGCGCGCGTCCGACGACCTCCCACGGCCCTTCGCTGCGCTCCATCACCTTGGCGAGGAACCACAGCGAGTCGATGGGCTTGCTCGAATGAATCACCGCACCGCAGCCGCCCGCCTCTTCGCCGATGGTGATCTCCATGCGATCACCCTGGATATCGATCGCTCGCGACGAACGGAACGAGCGCGATGAGAACAGCCACACGCCCTTCGCGAGGTCGGCCTGGAAGCGCCCGTTCTCGTCGGTGTCGATCTCCATCGGCCGCATCACGGCCTGATTCACCGCCGTCACCACCGAGGGGATGCCCTTGCCCGTCGAATCGACCACGCGGCCAATCACGCTCGTACCGCGCGCCATCACGATGTGCGGCGTGGTGCCGATCTTCAGCGGCGTGCGCCCCGACAACGGCCCGCGCGTGGCGACGAGATCCTGCGCTTCTTCGGAATTGATCGTGAGCTTGAAGCGGCCGTTGGCGTCGGTGACCACTCCGCCTTGATCAGCCGAGCCCATGACCGTCGCGCCGCTCACCGGCTTGCCTTCAGAATCGGTCACGTCACCTTCGACGATCGGCGTACGGCGCAGCACCACGTCGCCCACGTCGCCCTTCGCCACTGTGAGGTACACCGACACGTAGCCGTCGGCCCACACGTCGAGCGTCTTGCCGGGCGCGGGCACCTTGAAGCGCCCATCGGCGGCCGTCACCTTCACCTCGTTCGCTTCGAAGCTCGTCACCGGCGCGCCGCGATCATCGACCGCGCGGCCGGTCACGTACTCGACGGGCGCGAACTTGAGCACCACGTCGCGCGCGGGCGCCTTCACCTTCACCGGCTCGGTCTCGGCGCCATTCTCGTGCATCGCGCGCAGCTCGATCATTCCCGCTGCGAGCCCCGAGCGCTCGAACTCTCCCTGCTCGTTGGTCATCGTGGTCTCGGAGCGATCAGTGACGGTCACGATCGCGTTCGCCACCGGCTTGCCGTCGGCGTCGATCACCTTGCCGGTCACCGTCACGCCCTTGTCGGCCTTGAAGGTGACGCGCGTGGTCTTGCCGTCGACCACCTCGACCGACTTCTTCATGGGAATGCGATCTTCGATCTCGCGCTCGAGCGTGTACGTGCCGCTCTCGAGCCCCGCGAGCCGCCCGATCATGCCGCCTTCTTCGTCGCCTCCGTTGATCCAGCTCACCTGCCCGCCCTTCTCGGAGCGCACGATGAAGTTGGGCATCAAGGCCGTGCCGTCGAAGTCGAACAGCTCCACTTCGATCGCGCCCTTCGGGTTGAGCGTCAGCGTCACGGGATCACAGGGCACGGTCACCGTCGTCTCGGCGAGCCCGTCGCGATTGCTCTGCGCGCGAATCACGTAGGTGCCCGGGTACTGCAGCGAGAGCGTGAAGGTGCCGTCTTCGCCGACGAAGTCGAGCGCGCCCTCGGTGTCACTCTCGAGCGCCGACACGCGCACGTTGTTCGCCGGTTTTCCGTCGGGCAGCACCACCTTGCCCTTCACCGTCGGAGCAACCCGCAACGTCACTTCGAGGTTCGTCTCTCCCGGCTGCAAATCGAGCTGTTTGGTGACCGTCACCATGTCGCGCGAGTCGACCGACAACGTGTATTCGCCCTCGGGCACCGGGCCGATGATCAACATCGCGCCGTTCTCCGCTTCCGATGACGCGCTGCCGTCATTGCCCTGCAGCGAACCGTGCACGTACTCGAGCGGCTCGCCCGTCGCGCTCACCGCGGTGACGAACAACCGCGCGCCGCGTCGCAGCTCGAAGGTGAGCTCCGTGACGGCGTCGATCGACTTCCACGCTCTGCTCGGAAGACGCGAGCGAATCGGAGCCGACCGTGACCGTGTAGTAGTCGAGCGGCAGCGACTCGAGGCGCAGCAACCCGTCTTTGCTGCGGAATTTTCGTTCTTGCCGGTGCAGGAGAATCGAGACGTCGGCCTCGACGGGCTGCCCGCCCATCAGCGTGTGCACGATCAACGTCTTCGGGCCCGCGAGCGTGAATTGACTCAAGCCCTCGAGCTGCTGACCGACGGGCAACATGCCTTCGCGATCGACGAACACCCACGCCCACGGGTCGGTGCTGGTGATGGTGAGGTGCCCTTCGGCGTCGGAGCGCGCCTCTCGCAGCGTGCCCTCGTACGGCTCGTAGATGCCGACCGCGACTCCGCCGATTCCCTTTTGTTCGGCGTCGTAGATCAACACCTCGCGGCTGGTTTGTTCGCCGAGCATCACCTCGATCGACTCTTCGCTCGCCCACTCTTCGGCTGAGCGCGTCCCCTGGGTCGCGTACACGAGGCCGTCGAGTGGCACGCCTTCGAACGCGAACGTCCCGTCTTCGGCGGCCGTGGTCTCGGCGATCGGCACGGGCGGTTTGAACGTCTGCGCGCGAATGCCATCGATCAGCTTGCGCACCGTCGTGTGATGGCCGCAGCTCAAGACCGGCAGTTCGCACACCGCACACTCCAGCGACGAGAGGTCGGGCTGCGCCGCGTAGAAGCGCACGCGTGCACCGGGCGCAGGCACGTCGGTGTCGGTGAGCACGCGGCCCGCGACGCGACCCACGCCGGCGTCGATCACGTCTTCGGCGTCGCGCTCGGGGTGACGGAACTCGGCCGGAGGCTCATCGAACTTTCCATCGGTCACCGGCGTCACGTTCGTGCCCGGCGTCGACGGCTCTCGCGTGAGCCACCAGATCAACCCTCCGGTCACGAGCACGACGATCGCCGTCACGATCAGCGCCGCTCGCATCGATCACCGCACCGGGAGGGAGACTTCGACCGGTGACGGCACCTGCACCGGAACGATGAGAGGACCGCCCGAGACCGCGGCGTGAAAGCTCGACCAGATCAGCGTGTAGCGACCAGGCGAGAGAGAGCCGAGCACGATGCGTTCGACGCGCGGTTGGTAGACGAGCTGCGCGTACTGCGCGTGCAGCAATTCCATCGGCGGGTTGCCCACCGCGCTGAGCTCACCGCGCACCAGCCACAGCGCGTAGCCGGGCTTCGGAGCGACACGCACCGTGAGGCTCGCTTCGCCGGGCACCGGACCGAAGTTGAGATGCGTCTCCTGGTCCTGCACCGACATGATCACCGCCGGAGGATCTTCCGACTGCGCCTGCGCCGAGTTGAGCACGAGCATCAAGCGATACACGCCGGGCGACACTTCCATCGAATACGAGCCGTCTTCGTTGGTGACCACGCTCACCGGCTCGCTGCGATCGATGTTCACTCCGGAGATCTCAACGCCCGCAGCGGGCAGCCCCGAAGGCAGGTACGCGAGGCCGCTCAACTTCACGCCGGGCTTCAACGTCAGCTCGATGCCCTGCAGCGCGTTGTTGGTGACGGTCTTCGACGCCGAGCGACGGCCTTTGCGCGCGAGCACCGTGAACTCCTTCTGAAACGCCGGTTTCCCGAGCGTGAAGTGGCCTTTTTCGTCGGTCAGCACCGACTGCTCACACGCCTCGCAGCTCACGATGGCGTCGATCACGCCCTGCCCGCCCTCGTCGCGCACCACGCCGGTGATCGACGGAGCGCGACGCAGATCGAAGTCGCCCAGATCCGGCGTGTTGGGCCGGTCGGCCATCAGCGGCTCGAAGCCCGACGCCTCGATGGCGACGATCACCTTGTCCTCGGTCGCAGGCAGCGGCAGCTCGAAGCGACCGTCGACGCTGGTGACCTCGTGCTCGTCGATGCGGAAGTTCTTCAGCGGCTGGCCGTCACCGAGCACGCGCCCGCGGAAGATCGACAACCGCTTCACCACGATGCGCACCGGGTCCCCGCCGGCGCGGCCCGTCACGCGCTCGGTTTGCTCGTAGCCCCGCAACGTCGCGCGCAACGTGTAGGTCGCATCGGGTCGCAGCGGCGAGAGCTTGAAGTGCCCTTGCGCGTCGGTGATCGACGGCTCACTCGCGCGCGGAGCGACCGCCACGCTGATGCCCGTCACCGGAGCACCGAGCGTGTCGACCACCTGCCCGCTGATCGCCGCGCCCACCTTCAACTCGGCGCTCAGCTTCTGCAGCTCGCCGTCACGCAGGGTGATGGTCTGTCGTTCTGACGCAAGAAAATCCGGGTGCGTCGCGACCAGCGTGTACGTGTCGGGAGGCAGGCCGCGCATCAGCACCACGCCGTCGGCGCCCGAGGTGCGATCGCTGCGGAAGTTGCCCGTGGAGTGGAAGAGCGAGACCGACGCCCCCTCGACGCGACGGCCGTTGGCGGTAACGGTGATCTCCGCTCCGCCGCGCGGCTCGAGCTGAAGTTGCACGCCTTCCTTCGGCGCCTGCACCTTGAGATCAGCCCCGCCCCAATCGGAGTGATGCGCGTGCAGCTCGTAGAACCCGGGCGACGGCACCGACGCAGTGAAGCGGCCTTCCGAGTCAGCGATGATCGAATCGCCGGTGGGCGTCACCAGCACTGCGACGCCCGGCGCTGCACGGCCGTACTCGTCGATCACCCGACCGGAGATGATCGTGCCGCGGGTGAGCGTCACCTCGAGCTGCGTCTCGCCGGGCTTCACCTTCACCGGCATCGTCACGCTCTGATACCCGTCGGCGTGCGCGCGGAGCTGATACTCGCCCGCGCCGATCGGCCCGAAGACCGCGAGCTCGCCGGTCTGCACCGATTTCTTCTGCACCACCTCGAAGCCGCGCGTCAGCAGCTCGAGCGAGGGCTTCGGCACCGGCTGACCGCTCTCGTCGACCACCGTCGCCGCCACCGTGCCCGCGCGATCGACGACCAGGGTGATCTGCGTGACGAGGCCGGCAAGCGTGACGCTGGTGGGCACCGACGACAGCGAGCCACTCACCGCGGTCACCAACACGTCACCCGGGTACAACGACTCGAGCACCTTGAAGCCCGCCTTCACCTCGAGCTGTCTCGTCAGGTGATCGCCCTGCAGCGAGAGCATGGCGTCGATGGGCTCGCCGTCCTTCAGCACGCGCACCTCGAGGCGGCGCGGCGTGCGCAGGGTGAGCTCGATCGCGTCGGCGCCGGCTTCGACCTCGCGCTCCAACACCGGGAGCAACCCGGGCGCGACGCCGCTCACCGCAAAGGGGCCTTCACCGAGCCCCGTCGCTTCGAAGCGCCCCTGCTCGTCAGCCTGCACTTCGACGAAGCGCGCCAGCCGCCGAGACGTGAGCCGCACCACGCCCGCCACGCCGCGCCCGCTCTCGTCGCGCAGCCGGCCTGACAACGTTCGCGGCGCAGGGAGGAAGAGCTCGACGGGATCTCCGGGCGCCGCGCGTTCCTTCACGCCGTCGCCGAAGCCCGGCGCGCGGCCCCACACCGTGAAGCTGATGCCCGAGAGCTGCTCGAACTTGAACGCGCCGTTCTGATCGCTGCGCACGGTCAACGCGGGCAACAGCTCGCCGCGACGCGCTTCGAAGAGCGTGGCCACCGTGCGCGCGGTCTCGTGGGCATGACACGACAACAACCACTCCTGGCAGATGCCGCAGCGCAACGCAGTGACGCTCGGCTGCGCCGACGCCGCGAGGAACACTTCGGCATTGGGAATCGGAGCGCCCGTCGGGTCCTTCACCACGCCGCTGAGCGTGAAGCCCTGCTGCGTGCCCGTGGCGCGAACCTCGACCGGCGCGAATTGCTGCGCGTCGAGCTGCGAATCGTTCGCGGCTTGATCGACGGGCGCGACGACGTCACGCGGCCAGAGGGCAACCGCGAGGCTGACCAGCGCGACGACGGCTCCGAGAATGAACCACCAGCGGCGCATGGCGTTGGTCGAAGGCTACTGCGCCTTCGTTCACCAGACACCCGCCACGCCGCCGCTGTTCCGCCGAAACCGGAGCCGTACCGAAGTCGTGCGCGGATTGCGGCGCGCGAGGGGAAAAGGCGACCCAGAAAGACGGGGTCAGAAGTCGTAGCGAATCGCAGCCGTCACCCCGTACACGTTCGCGCTGTACGTGTAGCTGGGCTGATCATCGACCGGGTCCTTCTTGGCTTCGCGCGCGAGCAGGAACTGCATCTGCCCCGCGACGTCGATGGAGATCGGGTGCTGGAAGATCTCGAGCGGGTCGGGGAAGTTGAAGCCCACGCCGCCGGTGACGCCCACCGTGGTGTTGTCGAGCAGGTTGGTGCCCTGCGTGTCCTGCCTCGGCACCGGAGTGGGCCGCAGGAACGCCCCGAGCCGCGCCGCGAAACGCTCCGACAACCGGTACTCCGCGCCGAGCCGCCCACCAAAGGTGTCGGTGAAGCCCGGGCGCTGCTTGGCCGACGTCACGTCGAGCGCACTCCCGAGTCCGAGCGCGTCGAGCGTCGGGCCGGAGAGATCGATGTTGATGCCCACGTAGGGTGACGGCGCGCTGCTCCAGTTCTGCCACTCGCCGTCGATGCTGAAGGTGAGGTTCTCGAGCGCGTCGACGGCCGCTCCGAACTGCAGCGTGTGCGGCGTGTAGTGCGCCACGCCGTTGATCACGAACGCCAGCGTGCCGATGCCCTCGAGGTCGACCTTCGCGGGGATCTGGTAGTTGAGGCGCATCTCCCAGCGGAACGTCGCGCCGATGCGCACGCGCTTGATGGGAGAGACGTGCACCGAGAACACCGGCGCCACGCGCGTCGCCAGCTTCGCGTTGATGTCGCCCGACTTCACCTGCTTGCTGAAGAGGTCGACCTGCACGTTCGCGTCGTCACCGATGAGATCGGCGAGCGCCTGAATGCCGAGGCCGAACTTGAGCCAGTCGACGATCTTGATGCCCGCTCCGACGTGCACCTGCAGGCGCTCGGGGTTGCCGTGGTACCGGTACCAATACGGCTGCGTCGACGGCGGGGCGTTCAAGCGCAGCAGCACCGACGTGGGAATGTAGATGCCGAGGCCGAACGCGAGGTGGTTCTTCACCTTGCCCGCGAGGGGAAACAGCAAGCCGACCGAGGTGCCGACGGTGTCGGGCGGCGTGCAGCTCGAGCAGTCGAGATCCTTCGCGAGATCCTTCGACTGAACGTTCGACACCATCCGGTAGAAGTTGAAGTTGAAGCCGAAGTTCACATCGGTGCGCTCGACGAGCAGCGCCGGGTTGTAGAAGACGGCGGTGTAGTCATTTGCCTCGGCGGTCATCGCGCCACCCATCGCCGCTGCGCGAGGGCCGAAACCGTAGAGGTTGTACACATCAGCCCGCACGACGAGTGACGACAGCGCGATCGCGACTGCGACGACTCTCTTCATGTGATCACTCTTCGGCGAAGGGCTGAATGGCCTGCGCAGCCGCGAGTTCCTGCCGCGCTTCGGACAACTCGGAGTTCGTCTCGCGCAACCGATCGGACAGCACCTGCACGAAGCTCCACAGCAGCTTCACCGCGAGAATCGACTCGCGCTTCATGAGGCCCATCAGATCGCTGCGGCTGATCACCATGGTGCGCGTGGGCTCGATGGCCCGCACCGTCGCGGAGCGCGGCGCGTTGTCGATGAGACCCATCTCGCCGAAGTGACCACCGGCGCGCAGCTCGGCGATCTCCACGCCGGCCTTCTCGACCGACACGCGCCCGCGAATGACGACGAACAGCTCTTCACCCGGCTGGCCTTCGGTGACGATCTCGCGGCCCGCGGGGAACGTGCGCGTGCTCGCGGTCGACAGCACCGCGGTCTGCTCTTTGTACGTGAGGTGGCGGAAGAGCGGGATCTTCTTCAGCGCTTCCATGCGGCTCTGCGCTTCGGCGACTTCTTCCGTCGCCGTCGCAGGGTCGCCCGAGCAACCGATCACCACGGTGGTGATGTTGTCCTTGCCGCCGCGCTCGTTGGCCAGCGCGACGAAGCGTTCCGGCAATTCGCCGAGCGGAGCCGACGCCACCACGCTCGCGACCTCGTCGTCGCTCAGGTAGCCGTGCAGACCGTCGGAACAGAGGACGAACGTGTCGCCCGGCACCGCGTCGACGATCAGCGTGTCGACCTGCACCGATTCCTGAATGCCAACCGCGCGGGTGATGACGTTGCGGTACTGGCTGGTGGCCGCCTGCTCCTTGGTGATCGTGCCGGCCTTCAGCTGCGCCGAGATCAGCGTGTGATCTTCGGTGAGGCGGTGACACTGGCTGTTGCGCACCAGGTACACGCGCGAGTCGCCGACGTGGCCGATGACACCCTTGGTGCCCGCGATCGCGAGACACACGAAGGTGGTGCCCATGCCGCGCTTCGACGCGTCGGTCGTCGCGGTCTTGTAGATGTCGGCGCACGCGCGCTGCACGGCCACTTCGACGAGGCTCGCAGCGGCGGCGCGGTTGCCCTGGCTCGCGTCTTTCGCGAGGTCCTTCAAGATCGAGCGATTGGTGAGCAGGTGTTGCTTCACCACTTCGACGGCGCGCGCGCTCGCGACCTCACCGGCGGCGTGACCACCCATGCCGTCGGCGACGATGTAGAGACCCAGCGCCGGGTCGACCAGCATCGCGTCTTCGTTGTGTTGGCGTTTGCGGCCAACGTCAGTTTTTCCGAATGCTTCTGTGGTCAGCACCGCGCGCCAACGTAGTGAAGGTGACGCCGCGATCCAAGGCGGAAACGCGGTCGCGAGCGCGCGTTACTCGGTGGCCCGGCGGTGCAACATGTCGAGGAAGCCCTGCGCCGTGTAGTACGTGAGCTGCAGCGCGCCGATGCGCACCACGAGCCCGTTCGACAACGAGGCCGGCGCCTTGGCGGCGATCTTCTTTCCGCTGATGGTCGAACCGTTGCGCGAGCCCGCGTCGACCAGCACGTATTCCTCGTTGCGATGCTCGATCCACGCGTGGAAGCGGCTCACCGACGAGTCGTCGAGCACGATGTCGTTGTTCGCGGTGCGGCCGATGGTGATGCGCCGCTGAAACGCGTTGTCCTTGGTCTTCTCGATCACCACGGCCATCGGGTCGCCGCCGCCGATCGCCGGCACCGAGAGACCCGACTGCGTGCGCAGCTGGTAGTCCTCGTCGTCGTCGGCCGCGACTTCGTTTTCCGCCGTCTCGGGCGGCTCGTACACGAGCACCGGCCGGCCAGCGAGGCGCGTCCGCACCTTCGCGGGATCGTCGGTGAAGCGGTTGAACCAGAGCAGCAACGTCTCGACCATCGGGAGCGAATTCTAATCACCGCATCGCATCGCGACACGCGCGAAACAGCGCCGGGCGCGAGTCTTCGATGAACGACATCTGCGTCACGGCTTCCAGATAGAACGGAGCCTGCCTGGAAAAATACACCGCACGTGCAAGGTCATCGAGCACGCCGCCGGTGAAGCCGAGCAGCGAGCTGGCGCGCGCGCGAATGAAGTAGAGCGCCGCGTTCTCACCGAAGCGGCGCAGCGCACGATTGATGCGGATCTTGCTGCCGAAGCTGACCAGCTCGAGGTTGAGCGGGTTCACCTCGTGGTGCAGCGTGAGCCACTCGCGAAGGTAGGCCTCGGCCGCGCTGCCCGGCTCTCGCGCGGCGAGCTCATCGTGAATGCGTTCCGGCTCGTCGCGAATCCACGACAGCATGCCGAGCCAGCGCGCCTCTCCGCCCGAAAAACCGGCCTCGCCGAACGCTTCGGCCTGCACCGGCTTTCCCGCGACCAGCTCGTCGAGCAGCGTGACCTCGCGCGAGGGAGCGCGGAACAACACGCGCGGTGCGGGGCCACCTTCGGGCGCTCCGGGCGCATCACGCGCGACGCTCTCGGCCGCGGGCAACACGCTCGACAACAGCGCGTCCCAATCGAGCCAGCGAAGTGTGGGGTAGCCGTGCGCGAGCGCGCGGCGGCGGGCGACGGTGAGGCGGTGCGCGGTGACGACGCCCGCGGCGTAGGCGACGGCCACTCCGCCGGCGAGGTACAGGCTCATGCGTCGGTGATGCGTTCGGGCGGAGGCAGCTCGCCGTCCTCGTCTTCGTCTTCCGACTTCGCGGCGATGCGGTACTCGCCGCCCAGCCACTTGCCGAGATCGACCGCGCGGCACCGCTCGCTGCAGAACGGGAAGCACGGGTTCTCGGCGCGAGGGAGCACCTCACGTTTGCAGCTCGGGCACTTGATCGCGTCGGCACTCATCGCAGTTTCGACACGTAGCATATGGTGTGCGGCGTGAAGCGCGCGCTGCCCGTCATCACCCTGCTCGTTCTCTCGTCCTGCCGCGACCCGCGAACGATGGTCATCGTTCCACCGCCACCACCTCCGCCTCCCTCGTGCGGCGACGGTTTCATTCAGGACGGAGAAGACTGTGACGGCTCCGACAACGGCACCTCGACCTGCCAGTCGCTGGGCTTCGACACCGGCCGGCTCCTCTGCAACGCGACGACCTGCAAGTACGACACGTCGCTGTGCGTGAAGCGCTGCGGCAACGGAGTGCTCGATCTCGGTGAGTCGTGCGACAGCAAGCTGGGGTTGATGCCCTGCACCACCTGGGGCGCGAACGTGTGCACCTCGACCTGCACCATCGACACGCGGTTCTGTGTCGCGCAGGCGTTCGAAGCAGGCCCCGACATGGACATCAGCAAGGGTGGCCCGGCGGTGGTGGGCGACTTCGCTCCGAAGGGCCCGGGCGATCTGCTGATGGCGGTGCCCGCCTTCACGCGCGTGGAAGTGGTGCCCTGGTCGATGACGCAGGGCTTCGAGGCGGTCTCGAGCCGCAAGCTGTCGTTTCTGCGCTCGCCGGTGCGCGCCGAGATCGTCGACGTGAACGGTGACGGGAACCTCGACGTGGCGCAGGTGAACGCCGACGGCACGGTCGACTTCCTCGTGTACTCGGGCACGAGCTACGCGCTTCAGACTGCCGACGCGGGGTGCATGGGCGGTGTGTTCCTGCCGAGCGACGGGGTGGTGAGACCGTCGGTGACGCTCACCGGCTGCGGCGGCTACGTGACGCTGGGCGGAGTGCCGACGAGCAGGATCACCGCGAGCGGCTTCGTGGCCTTCGGTCGCGCCGCCGAGGAGATCTGGTGGATCGACGGAACTCCCGCGGTGCACTTCGAAGACGGCGGCACGGCGATGGTACCGACCGCGCTGACCGCCATCGGTGGAGCCGACCTCGACGACGACGGAGATCTCAATCTCGCGGGCCTGAGCGCGATGGGCGTCGAGGTGTTCGAGAACACCGGCTCGGGCTTCGCGTCGCGCGCGATGATCACCGCCATGACGCCGGGCGATCTGCACGTCACCGACGTCGACGGAGATGGCGCGGCCGACCTGCTCTTCACCAGCGCCGATGACGTCATCGTGAGGCGCAACCGCGGCAACTTCGTGTTCACCGAGACGCGCTTCAACGCCGGCATGGGCCCGCGGGTCTCGGTGTCGATCGGCGACGTCGACGGCGATCAAGATCGCGACGTGGCGGTGACCGTTTCGACCGGCGGCGACTCGACGAAGACCCGGCTGATCATCAATCGATCGCGGTGACCGGTCAGACCCTTTCCCCTTTGACGTCCTGAGGGCTTGTTGGTACTCCGCCGCGCGTCTTTCCGCCGAAATAGCTCAGGGGCAGAGCAACTGATTCGTAATCAGTAGGTCCCCGGTTCAATCCCGGGTTTCGGCTCTCAACACCCCCGCTTCTCCACGTGAGGAGCGGGGGTTTTTCCTACCCTCGAACGTGACGCAGTTCTGACGCGCCGCGCCGCGCGTTTTCCCTTTTGCGAAACGTCTCGGTGCGTATGGTGCGCCGCGTTTCATCCACACCAAAGGAATCACCCAAATGTCTGAACAGAACTTCATGCGGGCCCCGGCATCGGCTCCGCGCAAGACCGTCTACACCGAAGCGATGGAGATCTTTCATCGCGCGGCCGACGCGATGAACCTCGACAGCCGCGTGCGCCTCGAGCTCGAAGAGCCCGACTACGAGCACATCTTCTACGTCACCTCGAAGCTGAAGGACCGCCTCGTGCCGGTCACTCCGGAAGAGGCGAAGGGCTTCACCGATCTCACCGTGACCAAGGTGCGCGACAGCTTCGGCCTCGAGCGTCTCTTCGACGGCAAGATCATCTTGAACGGCAAGGCGCTGCTCGGCTCCGACGTGCACATCAAGGGCGGCCACCTGCGCCTCGACGACGGCAACGTCTACAAGCTCGTGCCGGGCGACATTCAGCGCTTCAAGGCGTACCGCGTGCAGCACAACCAGGCGCGCGGCCCGTACAAGGGCGGCATCCGCTACCACCGCGACGTCTCGCTCGATCTCTTCAAGGCGCTCGCCGCCGAGATGACCTGGAAGACCGCGATCGCCGACGTTCCGTTCGGCGGCGGCAAGGGCGGCATTCAGCTCGACCCGCGCTCGCTCGGCAAAGAGGAGCTGCAGCAGATCTCGCTGCGCTTCATGTACAAGCTGAAGCAGCTGGTCGGCCCGAACATCGACATTCCGGCGCCCGACGTCGGCACGAACTCCGAGATCATGGCGCTCTTCCTGCGTCAGTTCTCGGACGGTGAGCGCGAGCGTCACAACCAGCGCGGCGTCATCACCGGCAAGGACGTGCGCATCGGTGGCTCGGAAGGCCGTACGAAGGCGACCGGCCAGGGCGTCGCGTACACCATCGAGGACTACTACGCCGAGAAGAACGAGACGCTGAAGGGCAAGACCTTCATCGTTCAGGGCTTCGGCAACGTGGGCTCGTGGGGCGCGCTCATTCTGCAGAACATGGGCGCCAAGCTCGTCGCGGTGAACGACGCCGACGGCACGATCATGAACATGAACGGCATCGATGCCGGCGAGCTCATGAAGTACACCAACGAGAACCCGAAGAACCTGAAGCGCTCGGTGCACGGGTTCCCCGGGGCGCAGGTGATCAGCAAGTCGGACTTCTGGGAAATTCAGGCCGACATCTGCATGCCCGCCGCGCTCGGTGGTGAGATCACCGCGGAGATCGCCGAGAAGATGAAGGTGAAGCTGATCGCGGAAGGCGCGAACGGCCCCACCACGCCGGAAGCCGATCGCGTGCTCGAGAAGCGCAAGATCGACATCATCCCGGACATCATCTGCAACGCCGGCGGTGTGACGGTCAGCTACTACGAGTGGATCCAGAACAAGCGCATGGAGTCGTGGACGGAGAAGGACGTCGACGCCAAGCTCGAGTTCGCGCTCAAGAAGAACTACCGCATCATCCGCGACATCTCGCGCAACACGCCGCGCCGCACGGACATGCACGACAGCCGCAACTACGTGATCGGCAAGCAGGTCGACACGCGCTGCGCGGCGATGGTGCTCGCGCTCAAGCGCATCGAGGCGCACTACATGCTCGAAGGCTTCTCGCAGTAACCCGGCTTTCTCGAGCTTCAAACGACGACGCCCGTCACTCCGAGTTGGAGTGGCGGGCGTTTTCGTTTCGCTGCGTTTCGAAACTCAGATGGGCATGAAGATCTTCAAGCCCGTGCGGCCGCCGGCGCCGAGCGTGTTGCGCTCGTAGAAGTCGCTGGTCGAGCTGCGGCCGTTGCCGACCGTGATCGCGGTGTGGCCGTACTTGCGACCGAGGCGCGACGAGGTGTGCTCCCAGGTGAGGATGAGCCCGGGGATCTTCAGCGCGTCCTTGAGCGAGATGTGGATCTGCTTGAACTTGCGGCGCGGCAGGTTGTTGTCGATCTGGTTGCCGTTGCCGTGCACCGAGAGGCCCATCGCGCGACGAATCGCGCGCGAGACGCCCGTCGCGCACAGACCGAGGCCACGGTAGCCGCCCATGCTGCGCGCGACCGCCTGGCCCGCGCGGGTGAGCGCCTTCATGGTCGAGGTCACGCGAATGCCCTTCACCGAGCCGCCACCGCCAACGGGAGCCGCGCCGCCGGTCGCGCCGGTGGTCAGCGCGCGGGCGATGGGGCCTGAGAGGTGCGAACGCTCGGCCGCCGAAACGCCGTTGCGGTTCTTGTCGGCCTTCAGCGCGTTGTGCTCGGCGAGCGAAACGAGCGAACGGCCGCGCGAGACGGAAACGAATCCGCTGCGAAGACGCGCCTGCTTGTAGGCCTCGGCGATTCCGGTGCGGGCTGCTCCGGAGACCAGCGCTTTCGCGCGGCGCTGCTCAGCCGCGGAGAGCTTCCCATCGTGGTTCACATCCGCACGGCTCAACGCCGAACGAATGGCTGCTGCACGCTGCGAAACAGTGGCTCGTGAGAGGGTCATGCGCGCATTTTCGAAACGCGCAGTCACACGATTCGGGAGTGATCAGGAAACGCCGCTGACAAATCGCGACGAATTTCGTAACGACTTTCGCGATGAATTTCTCGAGTGAGCGCGCACAAAAAAAGCGCGCCCCGAATGTTCGGAGCGCGCCGGAAAAAGATGCTTCCGAATTTTCGAATTACTTCATTCCCAGCGACTCGCCCCAGGTCGAGCCTTACTTCTTCGGAGCGGGCGCGGGCGCAGGAGCCGGGGCCGGCGCAGGTGCCGGAGCAGGCGCAGGAGCCGGAGCGTTCGCCGTCTTGGTGCCGGGCGCGGGAGCCGGAGCCGGAGCAGGCGCCGCAGCAGCCGCGGGCGGAGCGCCCATGCCACCCCAACCCGCTTCGGTCATGGCCTTGAACATCCACGCGCCGTTCACCTTCACGAGCAGGCTCTGGTTCTTGCCCTTGTAGGTGTTCTTGCCGACGGTCATCGTGAACTCATCGACGACATCGACGATCGAGTCGGAGAGCACGGTGGTGTTCAGCTTGTGCTTCATCTTCGTGTCGGCGCTGGAGCCTTCCCACATCGGCTTCATCATCGCGATGTACTGCTCGCGGGTGGCGGCATCAGACTCGATCTTCCCGTCGAGGCCGTCGGTGGTCATGAGCACGGGGAAGTGGACGCGCGCGAGCATGCCGTCCCAGTTCTTCGCCTTCATGAGCGCGTCTTCAGCGGCGTAGAACGCTTCGATTTCCTTCTTCACCGCCGCCTCGTTCTTCGACTTGCGCGCGACGGGGCCGACCTTGTTCATGTCGGGATAGCCGGCGTTGGCCGAAGGAGCAGGAGCAGGAGCAGGCGCGGGGGCAGGCGCCGGAGCCGGAGCAGGAGCAGGTGCGGGAGCGCCGCTCTTGGGCGCGGGCGCCGGAGCGCCCTGAGCAAAGACCGACAGCGACGACACGACGACGGCAGCGAGAGCCAAACGCTTCATGTGCGAACCCTCCGTGAGTGGTGACGGCGGGTCGCGGCTTACACCTCTTCAGTGCAGCACGCGCTCACGATCGACCAACAGAAGAGGTTGGTCCTCTCGCGTTTCGTAGGCGATGATCCGCAAGCCGGCGCCACGCGTGCCGGACATTTCCTCGCCGTCGCCGTAGTTCAGCGCCACCTGGTACCGAACCTCACAGAGCGCCGTCATCTCGGTGCCGTCGTCCGACGTGAAGGTCACCTTGATCTTCCCGCCCAGCGGCAGCGCATCGCGCGTCTCGACGAAAAGACCGGCGCTGCTGATGTTTCTGGCGATGCCTCTCGTCATTCCGTCCGCGGTGGTGAGGTAGACCGTAAAAACCTTGTCGAAGCGGAGGCCCTGGCGGCGATCGTTCATGTCGCGAAGCGTACAAAGTGCGCACATGTAGGCAATTTATCCACCTAATGCGACACACTCAGTTGAGGAACCTCATGAAATCTTTGATGGTGGCTGTGGCGATGATCCCTGCGTTGGCGCTGGCAGACGCGGACCCGAAGTTCGTGAAGCTGCGCGATCAAGCCGAGGCGATGGGCGCGATCAGCGCGTTCGTCGAGAAATACGTCGGCGATTGCGCCTCGAAAATGCTCGGTGGCGGCGAGTGCGAGAAGAACGCCGAAGTCTTTCGCCAGGGAGCGACGGGCAAGAAGTTCTACATGATCATCACCGAGGAGACCTCGACGGTCCTCTCGATGGGCGAGGTGAAGCTGGGCGGCAACTTCGTGCTCAACCTCACTCCGTTCTTCGCCGCGTCGGGCATGGCGATCACGCACGGCGCTCCGACGCGCACCGATGAAAACGGCAACCCGGTGATGCCGTTCATCCGCATCGACAGCCAGCTGCCCGACGCGTGGAACCCCGCGATGATGGCGCGGCAAGTCGGCGCGCAGGCGCTGCGGCTGCAGATCGTGTTCACGCCGCAGGGCACGTGGTCGCTCCCGAAGAAGGGCGGCGGCACGATGAAGGGCGTGAAGGCGAAGTTCGAGGCGGTGCTGGTGACCGTCGGCCGCACCGGCGAGCAGGTCGGGCTGTGGGTGCCGAAGTAATCAGCCGCGCGGGCGCACGGCGAGGTAGCGCAGCGACTGCCCGCGCCGAATCTTGAGCAGCACCGGCTCTCCGGGTTCCGACTCGGAGAGCCCGACGTCGAAGTCCTTCAGCGTGCCGACGGGCTCGCGGTTCACTTCGACGATCACGTCACCCGTCGCGAGGCCCGCCAGCTCGCTGGGCCCGCCGGGGACGATGGCTTCGATCTTCAAACCCGGCTCGACTCCGAGTGACGCGGCAGCGTTGGCGTCGATGGCGCGCACCGCGAGGCCGAGCGCGTCGATGCGCCCGCCCGAGTTCATCGCCTTGATGGCGTCGAGTGACGGGCGCTGCGTGAGCGTGGCGGTGAAGTCGAAGTTCCGCCCGCCGCGCACCACTTCGATCTTCACCGCGGTGCCCGGCTGCAGGAGCGCGATGCGGCGGAGGATCTGCTGGTAGCGCTGCACCGGCTTGCCGCCGACACCGACCACGCGATCACCGGGCTTCAGCCCCGCTTTTTCCGCCGGAGAGTCCTTGAACACGTCGACCACCACTGGCGCGCGCGCGGTGCCCTCCCCTACTTCTTGAACGTTGAGCCCCAGCCAGCCGCGCTCGGGCCGCCCGTTGTCGAGCAGGTTCGGGAGCAGCTCCTTCACGAGGTTGATCGGCACCGCGAAGCCGATGCCTTGCCCTTGCGAGACGATCGCCGTCGTCACGCCGACCACGTCGCCCTTGAGATCGAACAGCGGCCCGCCGGAGTTGCCCGGGTTGATCAGCGCGTTGGTCTGAATGAAGTCGTCGAACGGCCCGACGCCGATCACCCGCTCGCGAGCGCTGATGAGGCCGTGGGTCACGCTGGTGTCGAGACCGAACGGGTTGCCGATGGCCACCACCCAGTCGCCGATCTCGAGGTTGTCGGAATCACCGAGCGTGACACAGGGCAGCTCGCGCGCGTCGGCGAGCCGCAGCAGCGCGAGATCGGTCGACGGGTCGCGGCCCACCACGTTGGCGTTGAACTCGCGACCGTCGGCGAGGCGCACCTGAATCGCCTGCGCGCGCTCGACGACGTGGTTGTTCGTCACCACCAGGCCGTCGGGGTTGATGATGAAACCGGAGCCCAGCGTGCGCGAGGTGCCTTCGTTGCGCGTGGCGATGTTCACCACGCCCGGCTTCACGGCCTTCACCAACGGGGCGAGCGAGGTCGGCGGGACGAAGTTGGGGACGAGCGGCGGAGCGTTGGCGGCGCGCTCCTTCCACAGCTGGCCTTGCGGGCCGACCGCGGTGACGGGCGCCGCCTTACCCTGGCCGCGCTGGAGCGTGATGCGGGTGTGCACCCATTCTTCGAGCGTCTCGGCGTTGGCCGAGGTGGCGAGGAGGATCAAGCTCAGAAGCGTGCGCACCATCGGCAGTCTACACGCCGGATCGACGTCGCATTCCCGAGAGTGGTGCTCGCCTCAGCCCCTCACCCCTGCCCTCTCCCCGCTTCGCAAGGAGAGGGAGAGCGTCATCAGGCTTCGGCGGGCTTCACGTAGCGCGCGACCTTCACCAGGCCCGGCCGAATGACTTTGCCCTTCAGCTGGTACGCGGCCTTCATCACCAGCGTCACCTTGCCGTCTTCGGCCTCGCTGGTCGTGACGTCCATGTCGGTCGCTTCGGCGAGGTTCGGGTCGTACGGGCGGCCGAGCAGCTCGACGCGCTCGATGCCGGTGCTCTCGGCCTGCTTCAAGATGCTCTCGCGGATCATCCTCACGCCCTTCGCCATCGGAGAGTCGTCACCCGAGGCGAGACAGAGATCGAGCTGGTCGACGGCCTCGAGCAGCGTGCGCGCGACGTTGCCCTTCTCGACGTCGATCATGCGTTCACGTTCGCGGTTCTGGCGCTGCTTGAACTCTTCGCGATCGCGATCACCGGCCTGCAGCGCGTGCGCGAGCTCGTTCACGCGTTTGCGTGCGGTCTCGAGCGCGGCGCGCAGCTCGCTGACTTCGTGATCGATCTCCGCGCGAGCGGGAGACACGACGTCATCAGCGACGGGCGCGGCGGGAACGGCTTCGGTCTGCGGTGCTTCGGACGATTCAGGAGTCGGGTGCGACATTGCGCCGGCAAGGTAACCGCCGACGGTCGGGTGTCAACGCACGAGGACACGACGTAACTGCCCGACGAGAAAGAGAGAACCCGCGACGAGCACGATGGCGTTCTTCGGGGCCTTCGCGCGCGCGGCCGCGAGGGCTGCCTCGGCGGAGTCATGCATCGTGACGTTCGCGTTCAGCGCGCGCGCCTGCGCTTCATAGGTTCGGGGGTCGCGACTGCGCGGGTTGGCGATCGGCGCGAGGTAGATCGCGTTCACGCGCGGGAAGAGCGCGGTGATCATCGGAGCGCTGTCTTTGTCGGCGAAGACTCCGAAGACGAGATGCACTTCACGCCCGGCGTATTCGCTGTCGAGCGCCGTCAACAGAGAACGGACGCCTGCGGGGTTGTGCGCTCCGTCGAGGACGACGAGCGGTGGGCCTTCGAACTCTTCGAGCCGCCCCGGCCAGCGCGTGGTGGCGATGCCCTGGTCGATCTCTTCTTTCGAGAGCGGGAATTGCGTTTCGATCGCGCGCAGGCAGGCGAGTGCCAATTCCAGGTTCTCTCTTTGATGCGGGCCCTTCAGGGGAATCGGGCCCTCTCCCCGACCCTCTCCTCCGGTTGGGGAGAGGGAGAGCGCGGCGGCGGCAGAGCGGGAGAGCACCTTCGGCACTCCGGGTTTGAAGATGCCGGCCTTCTCGCGCGCGATCTTCTCGAGCGTGTCGCCGAGGTATTCCATGTGATCGAAGTCGATCGAGGTGATGCACGTCACGATCGGCATGCACGCCGTGGTCGCGTCGAGCCGGCCGCCGAGGCCCACTTCGATCACCGCCACGTCGATCTTCTCCTGCGCGAAGTGGTGGAACATCACCACCGTGCCGAACTCGAAGTACGTGAGCTCGTGATCTGGCCCCAGACGCTCGTTCACCTCGACGATGCGGCGGCCGAAGCTGTCGTCGTCGATGTCGACGCCGTTCACCTTGATGCGCTCGTTGGGCTTGATGAGATGCGGCGACGTGTAGAGCCCGACGCGAAAGCGCTGGCGCAGACACGAATCGATGAACGCGCAGGTCGAGCCCTTGCCGTTCGTGCCTGCGACGTGAACGGCCGGGTACGCGCGCTCGGGGTGGCCCAGTTTCTCGAGCGCGATCAGCACGCGTTCGAGGCCCATCTTGATGTGCGACGGAGAGAGCGTCGCGAACCACGCGAGCCCTTCCTGCGGCGTCACGGCGTCACGACCCCAGCAGGCCGAGCACCTGCGCGATGCGGCCGCGCATGTCCTTGCGCTGCACGATCGCGTCGATCATTCCGTGCTCGAGCAGGAACTCGCTGCGCTGGAAACCCTCGGGCAACTTCTGGCGAATGGTCTGCTCGATCACGCGCGGGCCAGCGAAGCCGATGAGCGCGCGCGGCTCGGCGAGGATCACGTCGCCCAGCCACGAGAACGACGCGGCCACGCCGCCGGTGGTCGGGTGCAGCAACACCGAGATGTACGGCTGGCGGATTTCGCGGAAGCGGTTGATGGCCGCGCAGGTCTTCGCCATCTGCATCAGCGAGAAGATGCCTTCCTGCATGCGCGCGCCGCCCGACGCGGAGAAGACGATCGCCGGCGACTTGAGCTCGAGCGCGCGCTCGAACACGCGGGTGACCTTCTCACCCACCACGCTGCCCATCGAACCGCCCATGTAGTCGAAGTTGAAGCAGCCGATGCTGACGCGCTTGCCTTCGATGGTGCCGACGCCGCTGATGAACGCGTCGTTCTCACCGAGGTTCTTCATCGTCGACTTGATGCGGTCTTTGTACTTCTTCGAATCGCTGAACCCGAGCGGGTCGGTCGGCTCGAGCTTGGTGTCGAACTCCTCGAACGAGTCAGGGTCGCAGAGCGCGGCGATGCGAGCGCGCGCGTGCAACGCCATGTGGTGGCCGCAGCTCGGGCAGACGTTGAGGGCCTTCTCCATCTCCTCGCGGAGCATGATGTCGCCGCACTCGTCGCACTTGTCCCAGATGCCTTCCATGCGGGACGAGCTGGAGGACGCCTCGGGGTCTTGCGTCGCGATCTTCGGCTTCTTCTGGAACCACGCCTGGCCTGCGGACATGGCTCGGCCTCTAGTACCTTTGAACCAATGCGTCATCTCCTCTTGGGCTGGGTGTTGTTGGCGGTCAGCGGCTGCTGTTGCGACCTGAAGAAGGAGTCGTACGCCGCGGTTCCGCTCACCCTCGACGACGCGAAGAAGCAGGCGAAAGAGAGCGGCGCGGAGATCTCGATCGAGCGCCGCACCAAGCACATGGGCGGAGGGTCGTGTCACTCCGCGGTGTGCGTGATGCTGTTGCCGATCATCGTCTACGACGCGGTATTCCCCGACACGTGGGACGAGGTGACCGTGAGCAAGGGCGACGAGGTGTTGCTGGTCGCTAGCTACGAGAAGAACGGCTCGCTGATCCACGCGCAACACCTGAAGGACGGCGTGGTGCTCGAGACGCGTTCGATCGAGCTCAAGGCGCTCGGAAAGAAGGTGTACGTCGATTCCGCGAAACTGATCGACGGCAAGCGCATCACGCTGCCGCTCTCGTCGCAGCACGACTTCATCGCCGACGAGCGCGCAGCGTTGAAGGGCGTCGACAAGCCCGAGCGTCGAGCGGAATACATCGCCGAGGCTGCGCTCTTGCTCGAGAGCGAGGGGCTGGCGTTCGCGACCGAGCGGCTCAGCGCGAAGGACGAGGTCGATCTCACGCGCGCCGAAGTGGTGCGGGCGATCTGCGACAAGCGCCACGAAGAAATGTCGGCGTTGCTCGACACGGCGCGCGCGAACGCCGGAGCGTGGACGCGTCAGCGCTTGATCGGGTGCGAAGAGATTGGAACGCCGGAGCGCGCGAAGGCCGTCATCGCCGCTGCGAACGCAGGGTGTCAGGGCGATGCACCGATCGAGATGCTCAAGGACTTCGAGTGGCACTCGCTGCCCGAACTTCCTTCCGATGTCACCCTCACCTGCCCCGCCGGTTCGCATCGAGCGCTGTTTCAGCTGTGGCTCAAGCGACCGGTCGAGACCGGCGATCTCGACGCGCTGATCACGAAGGAAGACGAGCTGAAGCTCGCGGTGCGGTGGCTTGACCCGAAGCAGGAAAATCAGCGCACGGCTATGGTGAAGCTGATCTCGACCGACTCGCCTTCCAGTTCCGACCTGCTCCGGGCGCTCGAGAAGTCGTGGCCGGTGCTCGACGGCGAAATGCTCGAGCTGCTCGCGCAGCGCTACACGCGCCGCTACGGCCTGTTCGAGATCAGCGACCGGGGCCCGACGCTGAAGCTGTTCGCCAGCGCGGCTGCGGAACCCGACGGCAAGGCTCGAACGGCGAAAGCGCGCGCGGTCGTCACCGCCGCCATCGCCCAGCAGAAGGACGCACAGCGCAAGGCGATGCTCGCCGCGGTGCTGGTGGTGCTCGGAGACACGTCGCGCATTGCCGCTGCGAGTGCGGGGCTGCGCTCGCCGGTCACGAAGGACGATTCTCCGTCGCTCGACGAAGACGTCGTCGCCTGGGCGCTGCTTCGCAAGGGCTGCACCACCGAGCAGCTCGAGGCGGCGGCGAAGGCGAAGAAGACGATCAGCTCGTGTGACTGATCAGAAGACGAACGAAGCGCCGAGCGCCGCAGTCACGGTGTGAATCAGCGGAGCCTGCGAGTTCGACTGCGTGAGTGAGAGCGCAGAGGAGACACCGGCCAGGCGCGAAGGGCCGCTTCCATCCATGAACGCGTCCGTGCGGCAGCTGGAGCCGATCGAGCCACTTTCGAAATCGTCAGCGAGATTGAACGACCGCTGAATGGTGCGCAGGTCGGCACCCGAGCACCCGTTCACCGTGGAGACGGCACCCGACGCGGCGACGTCGCGCACCTCGAGACGAATCGTGAGTCGTTCTCCGAGCTGCACGCGCAAGCCCGCGCCGAGCGAACCGAGAAACCGAACCCCCGTGTCTCCGTACATGGGAGACGCTCGGAGCTCGGTAGCGGGAATGAGCTGATGTCGCGAGCCACCTGCTCCGAGGCCTCCGTTCAAGAAGAGCCCGAAGCGCGTGCCGCTGTTGCCGACACGGAGCTGGCCAAAGGCCGGTGAAACTTCGACTCCTGCGAGGGTCGACCACGTCCACAGCAAGGACTGCGAGGCCTGCTCCTCGACGCGGAAGTTCTCGACCAGCTGCGCATTGAAGGGCGAAACCGAGCTGAACCAGTCGTAGCCGCCGCTGATCATGAAGGCGAACGAGTCGCTGAGCCGCAGTTGCACCGCGCCCGAGCTGCCGACGTGGTTCGTGTAGAGCGGGTTGATCTGCGCGCGAACGGGGTACAGCAACAGCTCGAGGCGCGGCTGAATGCCGGCGGGCGGCGAACCACGCTCGACGACCTCTTCACCAACTGGCTGGGCAAGCGCCGACGACGCGACCAGCACCGCGACCACCACCACCGAACGGAACGTTCGCATTCGCGAAGGGTCGCCTCAGTGACGCCCGCGCGTCAACTCAGGCGCTGCCGGCGAGCGACTCGATCTCGGTGCGCGCTTTTGGAATCGCGGCGGTCAGCACCTCGGCTCCACTGGTCGTGCAGTGAATGTCGTCTTCGATGCGAATGCCGCCGAAGCCGCGCCCGCCGTTCATCGCGAGGAACTTCTCGGCCAGGGCCCAATTCACCTGCGTCTTGAACTGCTCGCGGAACTTCGGGTCGTTGATGATCTGCGGCACGAAATAGAGGCCCGGCTCGATGGTGAAGACCATGCCTGCCGCGAGATCCATGTCCATGCGCAGGTACTGCGTGCCGAACTGCGGCGAGCGCGTACGACCGTTCGGATAGTGGATGCGATCTCCGAACGCCTCGAGGTCGTGCACGTCGAGCCCCAGCTGATGACCGAGGCCGTGGGGGAAGAAGAGCGCGTGCGCTCCAGACTCGACGAGCGCGTCAGCGTTGCCTTTCAGGAGCCCGAGGCGAACCAGACCGTCGGCGAGCAGCCGACACGCGCGCAGGTGCAGGTCGCGGTAGCGCACGCCCGGCTTCACGGCGGAGATCGCGTCGAGCTCACTGGCGAGAACGAGATCGTAGAGGTCGCGGCCTTCGGGAGAGAACGCTCCGCCGACCGGCCAGTCGCGCGTCACGTCGTTGCAGTAGCCGGTGTCGATTGCTTCTGCGCCCGCGTCGAGCAGCACGATGTCGCCCTTCTCGAGCACGTTGCGGTGATCGTGGTTGTGCAGCACCTCACCGCGCACCGAGAGGATCGTCGAGTAGGCGGGGGCGCACCCTGCCCGCGCGAACGCGCCTTCGACCTGGCCCGCGAGGAACTGTTCCTTCACGCCCGGCTTGCTGTGCTGCATCGCGAGCACGTGCGCCTCGCGCGTCACGGGAACGAGCCGGCGGATCTCGGCGAGTTCGTCTTCACCCTTGTGCAGTCGCAGCTTCGCCACGAGATCGCGCAGCGGGCCGTGGGCGCACTTCTCGGGGTCGTCGAAGTCGAGATCTTCCCCGGTGATCGCCCTCGCGCGCCGAGTCGCTTTCCAGTCGGCGACGGCGATCGATCGAATCTGCCGGCCCTTTGCGAGCGAGGTGACGTGCTTTTCGAGCTCTTCCACCGGCAGCACCGCATCGACCTGCTGTCGCACCTTCACCACGTCGAACGGCTCGAGCGCGCCGTGCCAGAGGGCGTCGGCGACGGTGCGTTCGGCGAGGAAGAGCGTGACGGTGCCCGCAGCCGGGTCGAAGAAGGCAGCGCTCCCCGGCTCGGGGCGCTCGAAAAAGTAGAGGAACGTTCCGTCGGCTCTGTAAGGAAACGTATTGGCCGGGTAATTGCGAGACAGGAAGCCACCCGCCATGAGCAGCACTGGCGCCTCGAGTGAAGACAAAAACCGACGGCGACGAGCAGCGTTGTCCATGTCCCGGTTTGTAGCGGTGGGCTAGCCTTTCGTCTCGTGAAGCCGACGGTTCCTCAGCCCTCTCTCGCTGAAGGTGCCCTGATCAAGGACTACCGAGTGGTGCGTTGTCTCGGTCGCGGCTCGATGGGAGAGGTCTACGAGGCGAAGCACCAGACCATCGGCCGCCGCGTGGCGATCAAGCTGTTGCGAGAGGGCGCCGACGATCAGCTGAACGCTTCACGTCGCCTGCTCGAAGAAGCGCGCTCGGTGAATTCCATCCGCCACTCGGGGATCGTCGACGTGTTCGACATCGGGCTGTACGCCGATCGCCGCCCGTATCTGGTGATGGAGCTCCTCGAGGGCTTCTCGCTGTCCGCGCGAATCAAGCAGGGGCCGGTGCTGGTCGACGACGCGGTGCAGTGGCTCGAGGGCATTCTCGACGCGCTGCAGGCGGCGCACGACGCGGGAGTGGTGCACCGCGATCTCAAGCCGAGCAACGTGTTCCTCGCGGGTCAGTACGAGCCCTTCAAGGTGAAGCTCCTCGACTTCGGAGTCGCGCGCCGCGCCGGTCGCAAGGAAGTGTTCACCGCTCCGTCGATGGCGGTGGGCAGCGTGGGCTTCATGGCGCCGGAGCAGCTGCAGGGCAACGCGAGCGCGGCGAGCGATCTCTACGCCGTCGGTTGCCTCGCGTTTCAGCTCTTCGCGGGTCGCCCGGTGTTTCCGCTCAAGAACATTCCCGACGCCGCGCGCAAGCACATGATCGAGCCGCCGCCGCGGCTGCGCGAGGTACGCCCCAACTTGAGCGCGGAGCTCGAAGGCTGGGTCGATCACCTGTTGCGCAAGCTGCCGGTCGATCGTCCGAAATCGGCGCGTGCCGCGCTCGAAGAGCTGCGCATGGTCGAGCTCGATCCCGAGCTCACGAAGTCACAGCAGCGCACCGAGATGGTGCCGGCGTTCACTCCGCCGACGGGTCGCATGCGTGCCGAGACCGCGCTGTCGTCGACCGCGATTCCGCCCGTGCAGGCAGTGCCGCGCCGCAGTGGCCCTGTTCCTTCCGTTCCTCCCAAGGAACGCACCACGAACGTCGAGTCCGTCGAGTCGAACACCGACAATTCGAAGACCATCTTCGACACCTGACTCGAGAACGGAAAACCACATGAAGGCCGTAATCAGCATGGGCAAGGGGCCCGCGGAGGTGCGCGTCACCGAGGTCGCGTCTCCCACGCTCGGTCCCGACGAGATTCTGCGTGCGGGTGAAGACCAGCGCGCTCAATCGCGCCGATCTGCTGCAGACGCTCGGGCTCTACCCTGCTCCGCCTGGAGTGCCCGCCGAGATTCCCGGCATGGAATACGCCGGTGAAGTGAAGGCCGTGGGCGCGCGCGTGACGCGCTGGAAGCTGGGCGATCGCGTGATGGGGCTCGTCGGCGGCGGAGCGTGGGCCGAAGAGTTGGTGACTCACGAGCGCGAGGCGATGGCGATCCCCGAGGGAATGTCGTTCGCCGATGCCGCGGCGATCCCCGAGGCGTTCATCACCGCGTTCGACGCGCTCGTGCTGCAAGCCGGCATGCATTCGGGTCAGTCGGTGCTCATCAATGCCGTCGCGAGCGGAGTCGGCACCGCGGCCCTTCAGCTGTGCCGCTTCTTCAACTGCACGCCGATCGGCACCGGCCGCAACGAGAAGAAGTTGGAGCGCGCGCGATCGCTCGGCCTCGATCACGCGATCCTCGTGAAGAACGACACGTTCGCCGCGCAGGTGAAGCAGCACACGCGCGGCCGCGGCTGCGACATCGCTCTGGAACTGGTCGGAGGCAGTTGGTTTCCGCAGACCATCGATTCGCTCGCGCCGCACGGCACGCTGATGCTGGTCGGCCTCGTCGCTGGAGTGACCGCCGAAGTGCCGCTGCGTCAGGTGCTCGCGCAGAAGCTGAAGGTGATCGGCACCACGCTGCGCTCTCGCCCGCTCGAGGAGAAGATCTCCGTCGCGCACGAATTCGAAGCGCGCGTGCTGCCGTTCTTTGCTGGCAAGACGTTGCAGCCGGTGATTGACGCCACCTTGCCCATGTCTTCCGTTCGCGAAGGTCTCGAGCGCCTCGCCGCCAACGATTCATTCGGAAAGCTCGTCCTCACCTGGTGAGTCCTCCAATGCCTGCTTTTGATCCCAACGCCGCTTCCCTCCCCGACTCTGGCGCCTTCGGGTTGCCGTACACGCCCGACGAAGCGCGCGTGGTGCTGGTGCCCGTGCCCTTCGAAGCGACGACCTCGTACGGAGGCGGAACGGTGAACGGCCCGAGCGCGATTCTCGAGGCGAGCAAGCAGGTCGACCTCTTCGATCTCGACACCGGCCGGCCCTACGAAAAGGGCATCGCGATGCTCGAAGAGCCGGCGCAGGTTCGCGCGTGGAACGACGAAGCGAAGAAGCTCGCGGCGCCGATCATCGAGGCCGCGGGCGTCGACGCCGACCCCGCCGCGCTCGCGAAGATCAACGCGCTGTCGGAGAAGATGAACGACTGGGTCTACACGACTTCGAAAACCTGGCTCGCGAAGGGGAAGATCGTCGGCGTGGTGGGCGGCGATCACTCCACGCCGTTCGGCTGCATCAAGGCGTACGCCGAGAAATACCCGGAACTGGGCGTGCTGCACCTCGACGCGCACGCCGATCTCCGCGACGCGTACGAAGGCTTCACCTGGTCGCACGCGTCGATCATGTTCAACGTCATCAAGCAAGTGCCCAACGTGAAGAAGCTGGTGCAGGTCGGCATCCGCGACTTCGGTGAGGCGGAATACGAGATGATCCGCGGCTCCGAGGGTCGCATTCACACCTTCTTCGACGCGCGGCTCTCGCGGGCGCGGCTCGACGGCATGCCGTGGCGCGAGCAGGTCGACTCGATCGTCGCCGAGCTTCCGCAGCACGTGTACCTCTCGTGGGACATCGACGGGCTCGACCCGACGCTGTGTCCCAACACCGGCACTCCGGTTCCCGGCGGGCTCTCGTTTCAGCAGGCGGTGGCGCTGCTCGAGGGCGTGTGCCGCGCGGGCAAGAAGATCGTCGGCTTCGATCTCAACGAGGTGTCGCCCGGCGACGGCTCGAGCGAGTGGGACGGCAACGTCGGCGCGCGCCTGCTCTACAAGATGATCGGCTGGACCCTCGTGAGCAATGGAGCGGCGCTCCGCTGATCTCGCTCGCGCTCACGGTGGTGCTCGCGCAGTGCGGCCCGCCGTGGCGTTCGCTCGGCACCTCTCTCGAGGAAGTGCGTGTCGAAGGCGACCGCGTGGTGCTGTGCGCCAACAACGGCGGCGCGTACCCACCGCCCGAGCACATCGAGCACGCTTGTCTGTCGTTCGATCGCAAGGGCATTGCGACACCCGCGATGCCGAGTGCGCCGCGCCCTCCGCGCGCGTTCGTCGAGGTGTTCCCCGATGGAGGTGTGTCGGGTTGCACCACGCCCACCGCGTGCACCGTGCTCGCGCTCGGCAAGCCCGTGCCACCGACCACGCTGTGGGACGTGAACGATGACGGCACGCGCGTCGCGCTCGCGCTCGAAGACGAGGCGCGCGTCGCGGTGTTCGACCTCTCGAGTGGTGCGCGGCTGCAGACCATCGACCCCACCGCGAAGGGCCTCACCTGCGTGCTCGGCGTTCACTTCGTCGGGCCGCTGATTCACGCCGAGGCGATGGAATGCGACGGCGCGAAGCAGAAGGGCTGGTTGTTCTCAGGCACCTCGCCGCGCGTCGAAGCGCCGAGCTGGAACTCGGACCCCACCCTGCACTCACTGTCACTCGACGCGCAGACGCGGCTGGTGGTGACCGGGAACCCGAGCATGGTGTTCAAGGTCGAGCTGGCGACGGGCAAGGCGAAGAAGCTCACCGCGGTGCCGCCGCTCGATGCGTGCACGCCGATGAGCTGTCGCGCGGGGAAGGCTCCGCTGTTCGGCATCATTCCGACGGGCACGATCTCGACCGACGTCACTCCGGCAGCGCTCACCGGTGACGGCGGCGTGGTGCTGGTGTCGGCGAGTGGGTTCGCGGTGATTGATTTGACGACCGGAAAATCGCGCGTGGTCGATTTCCCGAAGTGCCGCTGAGCTAGGCCGGGAGCGGAACGACGCCGGTCACGGGCAGCACGGTGATCTTCTCCTTCGTCACCCGTCCGTCCTTCTGCCACTGCGGTCCGAAGTCGGCGACGAAGGTCTGCAGCACGCGGTTCACCATCACCTCGAGCTCGGAGGCGTTCACCTCGAGCTTCGACTGCAACGCGGCCAGCGCCCGCCGACCTGCTGAAGCGCGCAGCGCTGCGCTCGACCCGGTGTCTTCGAAGATGCGCGTGGTGAGCTCGGTCAACTTCAGCTCGGCGAACGGCTCGACGACGATCTGCTCGTCGAGCTCTGCGCGAGCGACGACCGCGGCGAACATGCGCTGCGGCGTGAGCTCGCTCAGCTTGAGACCGAAGCGCGCGATCACTTCGGCGGGAGAGGCACCGAGGAGCGCCTGGAACACGATCTTCTGCTGGCGCACGCGCGCGAGGGTCGCCTCGCATTCCGCGAGCTCGCGACGCGAGCGGAAAGGCACGGGCTCCGCGCCCGGGACCTTGAGCGCCTTCAACGGGCGACGACGCAACAGGGCCGCGAGCGCCGCCGATTCTTCATCGAGCGCAAGCCACGTCTCGGCGAAGCGAGAACCTTCTTCGTGCAGCAGTTTCTCGGCCTGGCGCTTCAGCTTCAGCGTGAGCGAGAACCCGCACTGGAACAGCGCGCGCAAGGTCGTCTCGCGCACCACGTCGACCGCGCGATCGGGCTCTCCGCCCGTGTAGTGCTCGAGCCCGAGATCCAGGTAGTCGCGCGCGTGTTCGCTCAAGCGCTTCACCGCGACGGGGTCGCCCGGCTCGGCGCCGTCGGCCACCAGCACGCAGTTCACGAGGTAGCGCACTTCGCCCTCGAGGTTCTGGCGCTCGACGGAATCGAGCCCGCGGAACGCCGCTGCGACGTAGTCGACGTGCCCACCCGCCGCCGGAGTGATCGCCGTGCTCGCGGTGCGCGTCTGACCACCGACCTTCGCCGGGTCGACCCACGCGAACACCTTGAGCGCTTCTTCGAGCGGAGGAAACCCGAGGTCCTCGAGGCGCGCCTTGCGGAACTGGTACGCGGCCTCTTCGAGCTCGGTGATCGCTTCCCACCGCACCGCCTCGAGGAAGCGCGAGAGCTCGAACGGGTTGTGGGTGGTGAGATCGTAGGTGAGCCGCCGCAGCGCAGCCTCGTCGACGCCGTCGATGCGGAACTCGAGGAGATACCGGCCTTCCGCCATCTCCATCGTCACGCCCTGGGTGTCGACGTCGGGCGTCTCTTCGAGATCGTGAATGACGGTGAGCTTCTTGAAGATCAGCTCGAGCACCTCGATGTCGAGCGAGCGCACCTTCTTCACGAAGTCGTCGTCGTCGTCACCGCGCGCCGCGCGCAGCCAATGCAGCACCTCGAGCGGATCCATGCGATCGCGCTGCCACGCCGCGAGATCGACGAAGGTACGGAACTGTTCGGGCGTCGCGAGCTGCACGATCTCGGTCGAGTCGGCGAGCCCGACGTCGATGATCGTCGAGTACACGTCTTCGGCCGGCAGCGAACGCACCAGCGCCTTGCCGTCGACTTCTTCCAGCATCGCGTCGAGGCGGTGCCGTGGGGCCAGCTCGGTGAGCCGGCGCACCAGCTCGGCGCGGCGCAGCAGACGCTTTTCGTGGGTCGAGCTCACGTCGCCTCCTTCACGCGAGGATCCCCAGCAGGGTTCCCCACACCTCGTCGTGCCCGAGGTTCTCGTTCGAAGAAAAGCCCAGGAGCGAATTCGCCGGCAATTCGAGCTGCTTGCGGATCTTCTCGAGCTGCGGCTTGCGCGCGGCCTTGCCGAGCCGATCGAGCTTGGTGGCCACCACCAGAATGCGCGGCGGCTTGTCTTGCAGGAAGTCGAGCATCTCGAGGTCGTCGGACGTCGGGCCGATCTCGGCGTCGATGATCGTCACCACCACCTTGAGCGTGTGGCGGTTCTTCAGGTACGCGTCGATCATCGTGTCCCACTGCGCGCGCTCGGCCTTGCTCACCTTCGCGAAGCCGTAGCCGGGCAGATCGCACAACCGCACGACCTTCTTCTTCGCTTTGTGGTCGAGCGTGACGTCGAAGAAGTTGAGCGTCTTGGTGCGGCCGGGCGTGTTCGACACGCGCACCAGCTTCTTGCGCCGCGCGAGCGTGTTGATCATCGACGACTTGCCGACGTTCGAGCGGCCGACGAACGCCACCTCGGGGATCGGGTGACGCGGGTATTCGTCGGGCTTCGTCGCGGTGGTGACGAAGTCAGCCTGCAGAACCTTGATCACGGCTGCTTCTTGGCGAGCGTGGTGGGAGCGGGAGCTGCCGGCTGCGCTTTCGCCTCTTCGCTCTTCTGCTTGTTGCCTTCGACCTCGGCCGCCTTCTCCTTGCGCTTGGCGCGCTCGACGCTCCAGTGATCGATGGCCTTCAGCTTGGCGGCGAAATCGAACGGCTTGATCGACGGGCTCGAGCCGTCATGACAACCGCGGCACGACTTCTCACCCGGGTCGAGCAGACCGACGAGGCGCGCGAGGTCGGCGTCCTTCATCACATACTGCGCGGCGTAGAAGCGCCCGCCCCCGTGGCAGGTCTCACACGCGATGTGCGCGACCTTCTGCTCGATCTGATTGGGCGAGTGGCACGACAGGCAGCGCATGTCCTTCTGCTGCTGCGCCGACAAGACGTCGCGGCTGCGCGCGTGACTGGTGGCCTGCCACGCGGCCCACGCGTCGGGGTGACAGGCCTGGCAGCTCTCGGAACCCAGAAAATCGTGCCCGAACGCGGTCGCAGAACTGACCACAGCAAGCGCGATCACCAGTGATGAAGGCAGCGAACGCATCGGCGGTCACGTAGCATTCGAGCCCTGACATGTCGCGTCTGACCTTCATCGTCCTCCTCCTCCCGCTGCTGGGTCTGGCCAAGCCGTGGCAGGGCATTCTTCCCAGGGGGTCGAGCGCCATCGACGTGGTCGGCAAATTCGGAGAGCCCACCAAGCGCGTCAACGCCCGCGGCCAGGAAGTGCTCATCTATTCCGGCGCGCAGGCCATCAAGGGCACGGTGCAGGCGCAGTTCAAGTGCGACCCGCTCACCAAAGAAGTGCAGCGCATCGACGTGTACCCGGAGCCGGTGCTCGACGTGGCGGCCATCGAGAAGTCGTACGGCCCGGCGTGCGAGACGAACGGAGCCACCGAGCCCTGCTACTGGAAGAAGGAGACCGCGCAGAAGCACTCCTATTTCCTGTACGCCAAGCTCGGGCTCGCGATCTTCTTCAAGGAAGATCTGACCGTGCAGTCGTTCGCCTTCCTGCCTCCGGTCGAATGAAGCTCTACGGGCTCACCGGCGGCATCGCGAGCGGCAAGTCGACCGTCACCTCGATGTTTCGCGCGCTGGGCCTGCCGGTGATCGACGCCGACCAGCTCGCGCGTGAGGTGGTCGAGCCGGGTCAGCCGGCGCTCGCCGAGATCGCCGCGCGTTTCCCGGGCGTGGTGAAGGACGGCGTTCTCGATCGCAAGGCGCTGGGCGAGCGCATCTTCAAGAACGCCGACGATCGCGCCGCGTTGCAGGCCATCACCCACCCTCGCATTCGGGCGCTGGCGAAGGAGCGCACCGATGCGCTCGCAGCGAAGGGCGAGAAGGTCGCGCTCTACGACGCGCCGCTGCTGATCGAGAACAAGCTGCACCTCGGCATGGACGGCGTGATTCTGGTGTGCGTCGACGAAGCGACGCAGCGCGCGCGGCTCAAGACCCGCGACGGTCTGACCGACGAGCAGGCGAGCGCGCGCATCGCCTCGCAGATGCCGCTCGAAGAGAAGAAGAAGGCGGCTACCTGGCTCATCGACAACGGCGGCACGCTCGAGGCGACCAACGCCCGGGTGCGGGAGATCGTCGCTTTGCTGTGAATCGCGGGTAGCTTTCGGCGCCTTCCGCATGATCAACGCCTTCGTCACGGGGTACCCCGGCTTCATCGGCAAGCGCCTGGTGCGCTTTCTGGCCGAGCAGAACCCGGGCGCGAACATCACCCTGCTGGTGCAGCCCAAGTTCGTGAAGGAAGCCGAGGGCTACGTCGCGGAAATTCGTTCGAGCGCGAAGCTCACCGTGCTGTCGGGCGACATCGTCGACATGCACCTCGGCCTCGCGGGCCCCGAGTACCAGCGCCTCGTCGACGAGACGACGCACCTCTTCCACCTCGCGGCGATCAGCTACCTCGGCATGGCGCGCGAGGTCGCGCACCGCGTGAACGTCGAAGGCACGCGCAACGTGTTGGAGCTGGGCCGCGAGTGCAAACGGCTGCAGCGCCTCGTGCACTTCAGCACCTGCTACGTGTCGGGCGATCGCGTCGGCGTGATCGCCGAAGACGAGCTCGAGAACGGTCAGTCGTTCCGCAACGCGTACGAAGAGACCAAGTACGAAGCCGAGAAGATCGTCGAGCGCGCCAAGAAGCACCTGCCGATCACCATCATCCGCCCGTCGTCGGTGGTGGGTGACAGCGGCACCGGTGAGATCGATCGCTTCGAGGGGCCCTACTACCTCGGCATGTTGCTGGTGCTCTCTCCGCTGGTGTTGCCGCTGCCGCTGCCGGGCAACGGCGTCGCTCCGCTGAACGTGGTGCCGGTCGATTTCGTGGTGAAGGCCACCTGGGCGCTCGCGCAGAAAACCGAAGCCGCCGGCAAGACCGTACACCTGGTGGACCCGAACCCCATGAGCGCGCGTCGCGTGTATGAGCTCATCGCCGAGCGCTCGAACAAGAAGCTGCCGCGGTTCTCGCTGTCGGCGCGCGCGGCCGATCTCTTCTTGCGGCTGCCCGGCGTCGAGAAGCTCGCCCGACCGCAGCGCGCGGCGATCAACTACGTGAACCACCTCGCGCTCTACAACTGCCACTCCGCGCTCGAGCTGCTCGACGGCACGGGCGTGCGGTGTCCCCCGCTGAACACGTACCTCGACAAGCTGATCGACTTCGCGCTCGAGACCTGGAAGGCGCGACGCGACGCGCCGGTGGAGATCGACGACCCGCTCGATCGCCCGTCACGGTGAAAAGGAACACCAGATGAAGCAACTCGGAGACACGTTCACGCTGGTCCGCACCTGCGATCGCTATCGCCCGCTGTACTACGCGGCGGCTTCCGGCGACTTCAACCCCATCCACATCGATCAGAAGGTCGGTGAAGAGGCGGGCCTGGGCGGCACCATCTTGCAGGGCCTGTGCACGCTCGGCTGGGCGGTCGACGCCTTCGTTCACTACCTGGGAGATCCCGGGAAGGTGCGCGGCATTCGCGTTCGCTTCTCGCGGCCCGTCGCCATCGACGACGTGGTGACGTTCGAGGGCAAGGTGATCTCGATCGAGAACGGGCTGCTCACCGCAGAGATCGAAGCGAAGAATCAGCGCGGCGAGGCGATCCTCAAGGGCGCTGAAGTCACGGGGAGCCTCTGACCATGGCCATCGACCCCAAAGTCATCGGTCGCAGCTACGGCCCGTTCGAATACGTCGCCGGCGTCGAGAAGATGCGCGAGTTCGCGTTCGCAGTCGGAGGCGGAGTTCCGTCGACTGGCTTCAGCGGCAAGGGCGCGCCCGACGGTCTGCACCCCTGGTACCACGACGAGAAGGCCGCGAAGGACTCACCGCACGGGGCGATCATCGCGATGCCCAACTTCTGCGTGGCGTGGGCGATCACGCCGTTCGCCAAGGCGTGCATGGACCCCGAGCTGAAGCTCAACATCTTGCGGCTGGTGCACGGCGAGCAGAAGTTCGAGTTCGGCGTGCCGGTGAAGAGCGGCGATCGCCTCACCACCTCGGGGAAGATCACCAACGTCGAAGCCAAGCGCTCGCTCGACTTCCTCGAGGTGACGACCGAAACGCACAATCAGCACGGACAGTTGGTCGTGAAGGGCGTGTGGACCGCGATCATCCGCGGCTGATCACGCCCTCTTCGACGAGCTGCGCGAGAATGCGGGCGGTGTCGATGCGCGACATGCCCGACACCGAGAAGAGATCGTCGAAGCTCACCGTGCCGTCGATCTGCGCGAGCACGAAGCCCGCGCGGTGGTCGAGGTTGAGCCAGATGATCTCGTCGTCCTTGAGCATCACGCGCGGAATGGCTTCGAGCTTGCCCAGCTTGCTCTCGAACATGGTGAGGAGCGTCTTCTCGCTCCGTTCGCGCATGCTGATCACTTCGGGGTCATCGGGCGCGATCGACTCGGCCTTCTGAATGAGCTCCATCGCGCCGGTGTGATCGTCGAGCTCGAGCAGGTCCTTTGCGCCGCGCAGAATCGCGGTGACCTCTTCCTTCTTGGTCGGCTGCTGGCGGTTGGGCTTCGAGTCGCTGCTGATGAGATCGAGCGCCTTGTCGCGGCCGACCACCGCCTCGAGCTTGATGCCCGGGTTGCTGCGCTGGTCCCACGCTGATTCGGCGCGCGGCATGAGCGACGGCGAGGGGCGCGGCTCGGGCGGGAGTTCGCCCTGCGGCGGGGGTGACTGCGAGGCCGACCAGCTCCACGCGAAGCCCATCGGCTCGGTGAAGGTGCGCGGCGTCTCGATCGCCAACGGCACGTCGAACTTCACGGGCGGAGGGAGCGGCAGCTCGTCCATCTGCGCGGGCGTGGGCGGCTCTTCCTGGAAACCGAACAGCGGCGGCGTCGACGGCGGAGGCACTTCGGGCGGCGCTTCACCACCGAGGTTCACCGTCAGCCCACCGGCGGGGCTCATCAACGGCGACGAATCGGTCGAGGCAGGCCCGCTGAAGAGCGGCTTCATCATCGAGACCGACGAGCTGCTCGAGCCCGACCACTCGTGGAGCGTCGAGCGCGGCGGTTCGCCGGGCTGCGGCGGCGCGGGCGGGAGCTCTTCGATCGGCAACACCGGCTTGATGGGCGGCGGAGAGTCGAAGCTGCCGACCTGCGTGCCCCAGTCGCTCATCGTCTGACGCTTCACTCCGGGCGACGAGCCCGACGACTTCGGCGCTCCCGCAGGAGGGGCCGGCACGTCGCCCCACTCGCTGATGGTGCGGCGCTCTCCCGACGAGCCCGACGACTTCGGTGAGCCCGCCGGTGCGTCGCCCCACTCGCTGATGGTCTGCCGAACCGACTTGGTACCCGGCGACGAGCCCGACGACTTCGGAACCACGGGAGCGATCGGCGGCGGAGAATCAGACGAGCCGCCCACCTGCGTGCCCCAGTCGCTCATGGTCTGCCGCTTCACGCCGGGCGACGAGCCAGACGATTTCGGCACCACGGGCGCGATCGGCGGCGGCGAGTCGGACCGCTGCGGCGTCGGCGAGTTCCACTGCATCATCGTCGGGTTGCGCGGAGACGACGGCGACGAGACAGCCGGCGGAGGCGGAGGCGCGGGCGCTGGCGTGTTGGAGCCGATGACGATGTTGATGCCGCTCTGGTTCGACCCGAAGGGAATGGTGTTGCGCGGCGCGCTTTCGGAGCCGCCAGGCGGCTGCTGCGGCACGGGCGTCGACGCGCCGGTGAGGCGACCCCAGTCGGCGTCGAGGCTCGGCTCGGGCTGACTGGGCACGCCCTTGCTGGTGGCGAGGTTCCAATCGCGCTGCGTCGGGCTGGGCGGGCTCGCGGCGGGCGGCTCGAACGGGTTCGCGGCGGCGTCGGGCGAGATCGGCGCGATCGACGGCGCCACGGGAAGATCGCTGGGCATCGGCGCGGCGGTCGGCTCGTCACCACCGGCCAGCAACTGCGCCGCCTTCGCGTTGTCGGGGTCGAGCTTGAGCGCGCGCTCGAACAGCTTCCGGGCTCCCTCTCGGTCTCCCGAGAGCTTGAGCCAGATGCCGGCGTCTACGAGCTGTGCGGCGCGCTCTTTACTCATGACGCTTGATTCACCTGATCCGCTGGAGGACGCCCTTGAAGAGGCTGACGGTGCGCGTGAGGGTGTCGATGCTCTCCGTGATGCGCTTCAAGTCGGTGCTCTCGCCCGCGGCCTTCGCGGCCTCGAGCGCCTGCTTCGCTTTGTTCAACGCGTCCTGGCCGAACTCGCTGCCCTGCGTCGCCTTCTGCAGCTGCGGCATCAGCTCGGTCACTTCGTTCATCTGCGACTTGAGCTCGGCGCGGCGGGTCTTCACCTCTTCTTCGACCTTCGCCTCGAGCAGCATGTCGGCCTGCTCTTCGAGGATCTTCTTGAGCTCGTCCTGCGTGAGGCCACCCGACGCGGTCACCTGAATCGACTGCTGCTGACCGGTCTCGCGATCGCGCGCGGCGACCGACACGATGCCTTCGGAGTTGATGTCGAAGGTCACGTCGACCTCGACCTCTCCGCGCTTGGCGAGCCGCAGCCCGGTGAGGATGAATTCGCCCAGCAGCTCGTTCTGGTGCGCGAGCTCGGCCTCGCCCTGCAGCACCATGATCTTCACCGAGGTCTGGTTGTCGCGAGAGGTGTTGAAGATCTCGGTGACCGACGTCGGCACGGTGGTGTTCTTCGGAATGAGGCGACGCACGTAGCCGCCGGCGATGGCGACACCGAGCGACTGCGGCGTGACGTCGAGCAGCACCACGTCCGACGCTTCGTTGGTGAGCGCCTCGGCCTGCACCGCGGCGCCGAGCGCGACGACCTCATCGGGGTGCACGCCCTTGCACGGGTCGCGGCGGAAGTACTGCTTCACCGCGTCCTGCACCTTCGGCATGCGCGTCATGCCGCCCACGAGAATCATCTCGCGCAGGTCGATGGCCTTCACCTTGGCTTCGTTGAGCACCTGATCGCAGAGCGTGATGGTGCGCTCGACGAGCGTGGCCGTCAGCTCTTCGAGTTTGTCGCGCGTGAGCGTCTTCTGCAGGTGGAGCGCTGAACCGCCGCCCGCCGGAGTGCAGATGAACGGCAGGTTGATCTGCGTCTCGCGCGCCGTCGAGAGCTCGATCTTCGCCTTCTCCGCCGCGTCCTTCAGGCGCTGGAGCGCCATGCGATCGGCCTTCAGCGCGACGCGGTGCTCCTTCTCGAAGTCGTTGGCGAGCCAGTCGATGATCGTGTTGTCGAAGTCTTCGCCACCGAGGAACGTGTCACCGCCGGTGGCGATCACGTCGAAAACACCCGACCCGATCTCCATCACCGAGATGTCGAACGTGCCGCCGCCGAGATCGAAGACGGCGATCTTGCCGTTCACGTTCTTGCCGAAGCCGTACGCGAGCGCGGCCGCGGTGGGCTCGTTGATGATGCGCAGCACCTCGAGGCCGGCGATGCGCCCCGCGTCCTTCGTGGCCTGACGCTGGCCGTCGTTGAAGTACGCGGGCACGGTGATGATGGCCTTCTTCACCGGCTTGCCGAAGTGCGCCTCGGCGTCGAGCTTGAGTTCCTTCAACACCATCGCCGAGAGCTCGGGCAGCGAGTACGGCTTGTCGCCGAGCTTCACGCGAATGTCGTCGTGCTCTCCGGCTTCGAGCGTGTACGGCAGCCCCTGCAGCGCGGTCTGCGTCTGCGTCGAACTGAACTTGCGACCGATGAGACGCTTGCTCGCGTAGACCGTGTCGGTGGGGTTGGTGATCGCCTGCCGCTTCGCGATCTGCCCGACCAACATCTTTCCGGTCTTCGAAAGCGCGATCACCGACGGCAACAGGTTGGAGCCCGAACGGCCGCGGATCACGATGGGTGAGCCGGCCTGAACCGTGGCTACGACGCTGTTGGTGGTGCCCAGGTCGATACCGATGACGGGCTCACGCTCTGACATGCGCTGCGAAGGTTAGAACGGCCAGAGCTTCTTGCCGTGTTTTTTGACCTCTGGATGGGCGGGGTCGAGCTTCTGCGCCTTCTCGAAGTGCCGCTTGGCGAGCGCTTTCATTCCCGCTCCTTCCAGCAGCACTGCGAGGTGAATGCGGTACTCGACGTTGTCGCCATCAGCCTCGACGGCCTTCTGCGCGAACGAGGTCGCTTCCTTCACGTCGCCATTCTTTTCAAGCAATTGCGCGGCCTTGTGAGCCGCTTTGTGGTGCCCTGGGTTGGCGCTGACCGCGCTCTTGAAGGCCTGCAGCGCGAGCGTGGCATCCATGCGCTTCAGTGCCTCAGTGCCGTGGGCAAAACTGCTCTCCGCTCGGGCGAGATCGGCCTTCTTGCGAACATCGATGAGCAGGTTTTTGACCTCGATGTTTTGAGGGTCGACCTGCGCGGCCTGGTTGAGCTGGGTGAAGGCCTGACTGAACTCGGCCTTCTCGATGTACTCCTTGGCGCGCGTGAGGAACTCGTTCACCTTGGTGACCTTCGCCAGGTACGGGTGCCGCGCGAGTCGGTTGCGCCGCTCGAGATCGCGAGCTGCTTCGGTCTCGGTCTTTTCTGCGGGCTGAAACGCAGCGCTCGTACCGGTGGCGGCCTTCGCTGCGGCGCGCACGAAGGGGTTCGCGACGAGGTAGGCCTCGCGGCGATCGGTGTCGGTGAGCGTCTGGTTCGCCTCGACGAGCTTCTTGAAGATGCGGTCGATCTTCGCGCGGAAGGGGCCGAGGTTCTTGCCGAAGAAGCGGTCGGGGTGGAACTTGCGGCTGGCCTCGCGGAAGGCGGCGCGCACCTCGTCGGGAGACGCACCGGCGGGCACTCCGAGGATCTCGAAGAGATTGGCGGAGTCGACCTTCGCGTCGAGCGCGAGGATCTCTGCCCGACGTCCGTCTTCGAGCTCGACCTTCTCGTCAACCACGCGATTCCCCCCACTGCTGCGTTACGGCCACGACAGATAATTCCTTATCTAACGCAAGTCAGTGTCACAACGATTTCTCGAAGAGCGCAAGGCCTTCGGCCAGCTGCTCACGGCTGATGAGGTAGGACGGCGCGAAGCGAATCGTCTTTTCGCCCGCGAGATTGGCGATGAGGCCGTTGGCGCGGCAGCGAGCGAGCACGTCGGCGGCGCCGGTGTCGACTTCGATGCCCCACAGCATGCCGGTACCACGCACCTCCTTGATTCGCGCGGGGTGCCGCTTCTGGATTTCGAGGGCCGTCTTCTTCAAGAACTCACCCTTGGCCGAGATCTCCTCGAGCATCTGCGGCGTGGTCGCGAGGTCCCACGTGGCGATCGCGGCGGCGCAGGCCACCAGGTTGCCACCGAAGGTCGAGCCGTGTGACGCGCTCGGGAGCGCCTTGCCCGCCTCGTCGCTGCACACCATCGCGCCGATCGGCAGACCGTTGCCCAGCGACTTCGCGAGCGAGAACGCATCGGGGACGATGCCGTCGTGCTGGAAGGCGAAGGGCTTGCCCGTGCGGCCGACGCCGGTCTGCACCTCGTCGATGAGGAGCAGGATGCCTTCCTTCGTGCACAGCTCGCGCAGCGCCTTCAAGTAGCCCGCCGGCGCCGGGCGCACCCCACCCTCGCCCTGAATCGGCTCGACGAGGATCGCGGCGGTGCGCGGCGAGATCTTCTGCTTCACCAATTCGATGTCGCCGTAGGCGCAGTACACGAAGCCCGACGGAAGCGGCTCGAACCCGACGTGGTACTTGGGCTGCGCGGTGGCGGTGACGGTGGCGAGCGTGCGGCCGTGGAAGCCGCCCTCGAAGGTGATGATCTCCGAGCGCTCCTTGTTGCCCTTCACTTCGTGCTGGTAGCGACGCGCGAGCTTGATGAGCGCTTCGTTGGCCTCCGCTCCTGAATTGCAGAAGAACGCGCGCGCGCCGCTCAGACCGCTCGCCTTGGTGAGGCGCGCGGCGAGCTGAATCTGCGGCTCGCTGTAGAAGACGTTGCTGACGTGCCAGAGCGTGTCGAGCTGCTTCTTCGCTGCGGCGATCACGTCAGGGTTGCAGTGGCCCAGCGCGCAGGTCGCGATGCCCGCGATGAAGTCGAGGTACTTGCGGCCCTCGGCGTCCCACACGTGGCTGCCTTCTCCGCGCGCGAGCACGATCGGCTGCTGCTTGTAGTTCTGCAGCAGCACGTCCTTGGCGGTGGTGATGATGTTGTCGGTGCGGGTCGGGCTCATCGTCTTGCTCGCTTCGGTCATGGCGTGCTCTCGAGGTGCTGCGTGCGTCACAGAATGTAGCGCGACAGGTCCTCGTCTTTGACCAGATCAGCCAGCTTCTGGCGAACGAGCACAGCGTCGATTCGGTAGTTCTTCTCGGTGAGTTCACTCGCTTCGAACGCCACTTCGTCGAGCAGGCGTTCGAGCAGCGTGTGCAGCCGCCGCGCGCCGATGTTCTGGCTGCGATCGTTCACCTGCTGCGCGAGCTGGGCGATCTCTTCGAGCGCGTCGTCGGTGAAGGTGAGGCTCACGCCTTCGGTGGTGAGGAGCGCCTGGTACTGCTTGATGAGCGAGTTCTTCGGCTCGCGGAGAATCTTCACCAGATCTCCGCTCTTCAGGGCCTCGAGCTCGACGCGAATCGGGAAGCGGCCCTGCAGCTCGGGAATGAGATCGGACGGCTTGCTCACGTGAAACGCGCCGGCTGCGATGAACAGCACGTGATCGGTCTTCACCTGGCCGTACTTGGTGTTCACGGTGCTGCCCTCGACGATGGGCAACAGATCGCGCTGCACGCCTTCGCGTGACACGTCGGGGCCACCGGCGGCCTTCTCACCGCGGCTGGCGATCTTGTCGATCTCGTCGAGGAAGATGATGCCGTCGTTCTCGGCTCGCTTGAGCGCGTCGCGGTTCACGCGATCTTGATCGATCAGCTTCGCGCCCTCTTCCTGCTCCAGCACCTTGAGCGCATCGGTCGCCTTCAGGCGGTGCTTGCGCGTTCTGCCTCCGCCGCCGAAGCCCGGCATGTTCTTGAAGAGGTCCTGCAGATTCACGCCGACCTCTTCCATGCCCTGGCCCGAGAAGTTCTTCATGAACATCAGGCCGCTGTCCTGCACGTCGATCTCGACCTGCGTGTCGTCGTACGTGCCGGCGCGGAGCTGCGCGCGGAACTTCTCGCGATCGGCCGGGTCGAGCCGCGGCGAGTTGATGCCGTTGCCGCCCTTCACGAGTTCGTGGAGCCGCTCTTCGGCGCGCTCGATCGCTTTGTCCTTCACGCGCACCAGTTCTTCGTCGCGGATGAGCGCGATGCTCGCCTCGACGAGATCTCGCACCATCGAGTCGACGTCGCGACCGACGTAGCCGACCTCGGTGAACTTGCTCGCTTCGACCTTCACGAACGGAGCCTGCGCCAGCTTCGCCAGCCGCCGCGCGATCTCGGTCTTTCCGACTCCGGTGGGCCCGATGAGGATGATGTTCTTGGGCGTGATGTCTTCGCGCAGCTCGGGCGACGCGTTCTGACGGCGCCAGCGGTTGCGCAACGCAATCGCCACCGCGCGCTTGGCGGCGTTCTGACCGACGATGTAGCGATCGAGCTCGGCGACGATCTGACGAGGAGTGAGCGAGGAACGCATTTTCAGAGCTCTTCGAAGGCCAGGTTCTGGTTGGTGTAGATGCAGATGTCGGCGGCGATGGTGAGCGATTCCTTCACGATCGCCTTCGCGTCGAGCGAGGAGTGCTGCAGCAGCGCGCGCGCAGCGGCCTGCGCGTACGAGCCTCCGCTGCCGACGGCGGCGATGCCGAGATCGGGCTCCACCACGTCACCCGCGCCGGAGAGGATGAAGGTCTTTTCTCTGTCGGCCACCACGAGCAGCGCCTCGAGCCGTCGCAGGAAGCGATCGGTGCGCCAGTCTTTGCCGAGCTCGACCGCGGCGCGCGCGAGGTTCTTCTGGTGCTCTTTGAGCTTCGCTTCGAAGCGCTCGAAGAGCGTGAAGGCGTCGGCGGTGCCTCCGGCGAACCCGGCGATCACGCTGCCGTCGGCGAGGCGCCGGACCTTTCGCGCGTTGCCCTTCATCACCACCTTGTCGAGAGTCACCTGGCCGTCGCCACCGAGAACGACTTTGCCGTCACGTCGCACGCAGAGAATCGTGGTCATCGCGAGCGTATGTAACAGAACGAATCGGGCGCGCCGTCCCCCGTGCGCCTGTGCGATCGGGGCGGTCGAGCTACGCTGAGGTCATGCGCGTGCTCCCCTCGCGTCGGGCGAAAGCCCTCTCTGCGCACCAACTCGAGTTCGAGAGCTTGCGCCCGTGAAGGTGTGCCCGAATTGTCAGCGTGAGACCGGTGACGCCGCGAAGTGGTGCCCCGGGTGCCGGCATTCGTTCACCGAGGAGGCAGCGCCGCAGGTCGCTCAGTCGAGTTCGGCATGTCCCGTGTGTCGAGGGCCGGCTGGAAAAGGCCGGCTCGCGGTGAGGCAGATCGGCGAGACGCAGCGCTACGGGGTGCCGCTGGTCTTGACCGTCTCGTACACGCCGTACCAGGACGGTGCGTTCAGCGGGTTGTGCGACCGCTGCGGTTCGCGAATCGAACGCGGGCGGTGGATGGCGTGGGTGCTCGCGCTGCTCCCGATGATCGTGGCGTTCATCGTCGGCGGTGTGCTCGACAAGGGCGCGCTCGGGCTCGTCGGCCTCGTGCTCGGAGTGCTCGCGATGCGCGGCGTCTTCTACAGCTGGATCGACGGCATGGTGTGGGGCCAGGGCGTGATCAACCAACTCGGGCTTCCGCCGGGCGAGAAGTACACCCTGCCCGCGTCGGTGCTGAGCGTGCTGATGCGCGCGCTGATCGGCCCGATCGCGTTCGTGTTCATTCTCACCTCCGTGCTCGCGGCGATTCTCGGCGTGCGGCCCTAGCGACGCAGGAGGATGTAGACGGCGCCTGCTCCACCGTCTTTGGGGCGTGCAGTGCAGAAGGCGAGCACCTGCTTGTGCTGCTTGCCTCGCGCGAGCCACTCCTGAACGCCGGTCTTCAGCAGCGGAATCTGGCCTGCGGAGTGGAGCCCGCGCCCGGTGATCACCAGCACACAGCGGTGCCCGTCGATGCGCGCCTTCTGCACGAAGCCTTCGAGCTTCAACTTCGCGTCGTCGCGCGTGAGGCCGTGGAGGTCGAGCTGCGCGTTGATGGTGAAGTCTCCGGCGCGGAGCTTCTTCATCACGTTGGGATCGAAGCCGTGCACCGAGCCTTCGACGAACTCGTCGGAGTCGGCGAGGTCGAACTCGCCCTGCCCTGACACCAGCTCGGCGAGCCGCGCGAGGCTCTCGGCTTCTTCGTTGGGGATCTTGAGCTGTGCAGCAGTGGGAGGCTCGGGCGGCCCGACGCGCGTCTTCGTGGTGCGTACCTGCTCGACGGCTCCGACCGCTTCGAGAAACAGCGCGCTCTCTTCGTCGAGCGGCTTTTCCTTCTTCGTTTTGGCGATCGGAGGAGGCGGCGGCGGTGCCTGTGGAGCCTTCTTCGGCTCCTCTTTGGGCTTCAGCTTGAGATCACCGAACGGGTTGTTGAACGGCTGGTCCTTCTTCTTGCTCACGCCGCTTGTTTAACAATTGTCGGGCTGAACGAACCAGAACACGAGACGTCCGCGCCCATCGCGCAGGCGGATCCAGCCCGGGTTGCTCACGAAGGTCTCGTCGCCGGTGTTCTGGTTGCCGACCTTCATCCACTCTCCGCGAACCTCGAGAATTTCGAGCGGCGCGCTCGGTGGGTTGAACGCGCGCACTACCTTCGAGTCGTCGCGCGGGAGTGCGCGCGCTTCGACGCGCTCTGCTCCGGCGAGGTGGAGCAACTGCACGCAGCACTGCGGCTTGAGCTGTTCCCAGAGGGTGAGCGAATCGAGGGCCTTTCGCTCGACCCACAGGGTCATGTTGCGCTCGGGGTCGCTGACGATCTGCACGAAGTCTTCGCGCACCGTGAGCACCGCGACGCGCCGCAGACCGTCGCCGTCCTCGCTGACGCCGCGAACGATGCCGAGCGTGAACGTGCGCCCACGCGTCGAGCGCAACACGTCGTCCTTTCCGCCGTTCAAGAACGCGTAGCCGATGCTCTGTCGCCACACGCTGTCGGAGATCGCCGGCGGGTCGACGCGCAGCGCTTCCGACGGGTTGTCGGCGCGCGCGAAGGAGGACAGCAAGACGACGAGGGCGAGCAGACGCATGGCCGCCGGAGCACTTCACGTCACGTGCCAGACAGCACCAGCATCGGCGACTTCCGGGCCGGCTTCAGTCCGCCCGCGCGCTTCAGGCCGTGCGTGCTTCAGGCCGTGCGTGCTTCAGGCCGTGCGTGCTTCAGGCCGTGCGTGCTTCAGGCCGTGCGTGCTTCAGAGCGTGCGTGCTTCAGAGCGTGCGTGCTTCAGAGCGTGCGTGCTTCAGAGCGTGCGCGCTTCAGAGCGTGCGCGCTTCAGAGCGTGCGCGCCTCAGAGCGTGCGCGCTTCAGAGCGTGCGCGCTTCAGAGCGTGCGTGCTTCAGACGTCACGCTCGCGGATGCGCCTTGTCGTAGACGCTCTGCAGCTGCTCGAAGCTCACCGCGGTGTACCGCTGCGTGGTGCTCAAGCTCGCGTGGCCGAGCAGTTCCTGAATGCTGCGAATGTCGGCTCCGCCCGCGAGCAGGTGCGTGGCGAACGAGTGGCGCAGCGCGTGCGGGGACACTTTTCGCTGGAGCCCGAGCTGCTGCACATACTTCTCGAGGTGGCGCTCGACCGAGCGCGTGGTGAGCCGCCCTCCACGGTAGTTGAGGAACAGCGCTTCGGGCGCCTGGTTCTTCGCCGGCTTCACCAGCAACTCGTTGCGTCGTTCGAGCCACACGCGCAGCGCTTCCATCGCGCCGTCGTGGAGCGGGCAGATGCGTTCCTTGTTGCCCTTGCCGAGCACGCGCACCGTCTTGCTGCGCGCGTCGAGGCTGGTGAGATCGAGGCCGCACAATTCACTGACGCGCAGGCCGCCGCCGTACAGCACCTCGAGCATCGCGATGTCCCGGAGCCCGAGCACCTTCTCGGCGTCGGGTGCTTCCATCAGCGCGAACGTCTCGTCGACCGGCACCGCGCGCGGCAACCGCTGCGGAAGCTTCGGCGTCTTCACCCGCCGTGCAGGGTTCACCTCGATGATCTTTCGGCGCGTGAGGAAGCCGTAAAACGACTTGATGCCCGCGAGGCGCCGCGCGCGTGAGGCGGCGGCGAGTTTTACCGACTCCACCCCGAGGAAACCGCGCAGGTGCAGGTGGTTCACCTTCTCGAGCGCCACGTTCTGCGGAGCGAGGTACGCCTCGAGCGCCTTCAGGTCCTGCGCGTACGCGCGGAGCGTGTGCTTCGAGAGCGCGCGAGACACCTCGAGGTGGCGAAGGAACGCGTCGACGTGCGGGCTGCTCACACCACGAGTCTACGCCCGGAAGCGTTCGCTCCCCACAAACGCACCAGCTGCTGAGAGATCGGCCGCCGACCCGCACTCGACCACCGCAGGACGACTTCAGGTTCACCCTCACCCCGACCCTCTCCCTCGCGGGAGAGGGGGGACTTTGCGTCGGTCGAATCTGTCAGCGATGGGTACACCTTTACGCGAGGCCTTCGCGGGTCGCGCCACTGTCAGCGACGGGTACAGATCGAGTTCGAAAGCGAGAGGCACGTGCGACTTTCGGCAGCGCGTGCACACAGGAAAAGGACTTCGTCCTCAAGGATGTTTCTCCCTCCATGACCTCGGAGGTCATCGTCATTCGCAGACCGCTCGTCAGAATCCGCCGATGCTCGCGACGCTCCTCACGGCACTCGGAGTACTCAACCTCTTCCCAGCCGCCGCGCTGCTGCGACCGTCGATGTTCGAGCGCCTCTACGGCGTTCGCGCTGAGACACCCGAATTGCGCGTCGTGCTCCGCCATCGCGCCGCGCTTCTGGGCTGCGTGGGCGTCACGCTGCTCGTCGCAGCAGCCGACCGCGCCTTCCTCTGGCCGGCCGTGCTCTTCGCGATCGTGAGCAAGGTGACGTTCCTCGGCGTGTACGTGCTCGAGCGCCCAGCCGGTCCGTTGCAGCGCGTCGCGCGCGCTGACGGCATTGCGCTGCTCGGCCTCGCGATCGCCGCCGCGCTGTACTGACGCAGAGAGCTACGGAGCCTGCACCGTCGCCGCCGGCGCCACGTACACGCCCGGGCGGTTCTTCTCGTTCACGAGGTACGCCACCGAGCCATCGGCGAGCATCAGGGCCGGCCACTCCACGTACTGATCGATCATCTTCTGCGCGCCGGTCTCGAAGTTCCGATGCGCGATGTCGAAGGTCTGATCGGTCAGATGCGCGAACGCCAGCACCGCGCGCTTGCCATCACCGCTGAAGCGGAACCCGAACGTCGCGTCGGCTTCCTTCTTCGGCGTGGCTCCGGGCGCCGCGTTCGACGCGACCGAGTTGAGATCGCACGCGCGCCCTTCACGCAGACAGTCGCTGCGGAAATAGAGCAGTTCGCCCTTCCCGGGGAATTGGTACTCGTAGAGCCAGTCCTTGAGCGCCACCGGCACCTTCGCACCCGCAGGGTAGAGCGAAAGCCGCCGCGTCACCTCGGGTCGATCGATGCGCGCCGTGAACGCGAGCGTCGAATCACTCGGAGAGAACAACCAGTTCGGACATTGCCGCGCGAGCAGCGACGGCTCTCCCGAGGGCATCTCGACCACGTACAGATCGCCCACGCGCTCGACGAGCTTGGTGCCTTCCTTCGCCGCGTCGCGCCCGCCCAACCCCAGCTCGGTGAAGTTGTCGCGGTACACGAAGCGCGTGCCGTCGATCGAGAAGTCGAAATCGTTCACCGCCTTGCCCAGCGTGCGCGGCTTCCCGTCTGGCAGTTCCATGATCTGCAGCGTGCCCTTCTCAGGCCCGGGATCGTTGTCGCGCCACGCGAGGTACTTGCCGTCACGGCTCAAGCGGTAGCGGTGCCCATCATCTGAAAGCTTGCGGCCCTTCAACGTCGCCACGTCGAACAGGTGCAGCTGGAACGTGCGATCAGCCGGAGTGGCCCGCGCGCTCACCACCACGAACTTTCCACTGCGCAACACGGTGTACTCCGTCACCTGATCGATCAGCCGCTGCGGTTCAGGGCGCGCCGCTTTGAGATCGACCTGGTAGAGCCCGCCAGCCGCGGAGTACTTGCGCTTGAAGTACAGGTACCTCCCGTCGGCCGAAAACTCCGCGGTCGACACCTCACCCGCGAGCTGAGGGAACGGCCCATCGGGCAGCTTGCCCGCCTTGAGCACTCCACCCTCGACGAAGGCCACCTGCGTGCCGTCATCGCTGGGCACGAAGTACGACGCCTTCACCGACAAGCGCTGCCGCTCGGCCGTCAGGTCCTTCGCGTTCTGCACGAAGAGCTCACCGACCTGCTGCGACGGGTCCCACGCGGCGGTGAACAGAATCCACTTCGAGTCGGGCGTGTGCAGCCAGCCGCCCGGCATGTTGGTGACTCCGTTGCCGAGCTTGACCGGCTTGCCCTCGCCCTTCACCGGTACGGCCCACAGCGAACCGATGCGCATCGGCGGCGGCACACCCTGCAGCGCGGGCTTCACGCCGTCGAGGAGCACGGTGAGCACTTCTCCATCAGGTGCAGCGCGGAGATCCTGCGCGTCACCTTCGAGCAGCCGCTGACCGAGCACGGGCAGACGCGCGGCAGTCTTTTCCTTGTTCACCCGCGCGATGACGCTCTTGGGGTCACCGTTGGCGTTCTTCTTCTGCTCCGGGCACGCCGTGAGCGCGAGAGCAGACGCAGCGAGCAGCAGGCTGGAAGTGCGCAGCATGATCTTCTCCATTTCAGGCGACGACGCGCTCGGCAGGAGCCGGCTGCATGGGAGCCACGGCGTGCGGCGCTTTCGGCGCCCACGCATCGAACGCCGCGATCGCGCGCTTGCTGTATTCCACGCGCTTGTCGGCCTTCTTCATCTTTCCGCCCTCGAGTGGAGGGAACAGCGCGAACACCACGTTGGTGGGCTGGTAGCGGTAGCCGTCGGGGTGCGCTTCGCCGGTGACGTGACGGTAGAGCGCTCCCAGCGCGGTCTCGGCAGGAGGCGGCTCGAACGTCTTGCCCGTCAACCGCGCGTGCAGCGCGCTCGCCACCAGGTAGCCGCACGCCGTCGACTCGACGTAGCCCTCGACGCCGGTGATCTGCCCCGCGAAGAAGATGCGCGGGCTCGCCTTCAACGAGAAGTCTCGCGACAGGAGCCGCGGCGAATCGAGGAACGTGTTGCGGTGGATCTGCCCCATGCGCACCCACTCGGCCTTCGCGAGCCCGGGGATCATCGCGAAGATGCGCTTCTGCTCGGGCCACGTGAGCCGCGTCTGAAACCCGACCAGGTTCCACGCCGTGCCGCCGCGATCTTCCATGCGCAGCTGCACCACCGCGTGCGAGCGCTTGCCGGTGCGCGGGTCGATCAACCCGACGGGCTTCATCGGTCCGAACGCCAGCGTCTCGTCTCCACGTTCGGCCATCACTTCGATCGGCAGACAGCCTTCGAAATATTTGGGTTCCTCGAAGGCGTGCGGCGTGACCTTCGCTCCGGTGCGCACCGCTTCGACGAACGCGAGGTACTGCGCCTTGTCGAGCGGGAGGTTCAGGTAGTCGTCGCCGTCACCCTTGCCGTAGCGCGACGCGCGGAACGCGATGGAGTGATCGATCGACTCGTCGGTCACGATGGGCGCGATCGCGTCGTAGAAATACAGCTTCTCCCCGACGTGCGGAGCGAGCGCGGTGGTCAGCGCTTCACTGGTGAGCGGACCGGTGGCGAACACCACCTCGCCCTCGGGCACGGTCTCGACCTCGCCGGGGACGATGGTGATCTTCGGGCTCTCGCCGAGCCGCCGATGAATCTCGGCCGAGAAGTGTTCGCGATCGACGGCCAGCGCGTCACCCGCCGGCACGCGATGCAGGTCGGCCGCGCTCAAGATCAGCGAGCCCACGCGTCGCAGCTCGGCGTGCAGCAGACCGATCGCGCTCTGCGGGTTGTCGCTGCGCAGCGAGTTGCTGCACACCAGCTCAGCGAATGACGGGCTCTGATGCGCGGGCGAGCGCTTCTGCGGCTTCTGCTCGCGCAGAATCACCTCGTGCCCGAGGCGCGCCAGCTGAAATGCACACTCGGAACCTGCCAGCCCTGCGCCGACGACCGTGATGGCCATGGCCGCGCCTTCAGTCTGGGTTCTTCTGCAAAATGACGAAGCGGAAGTTCTCGAGCTCGTTCTGGCCGGCCGTGTACAGCACCGCGCTCAGCAACGCGTACGAGACCTTCTTGTCGCCGATGATCGAGACCTCGTGATTGAAGGGCGCCGTCGGGTTGCGCTCGGCGATCTTCTTCAGCTTCTCAACCTCGGTCTTCAGCGCAGCGTCGAGCGGGAGGATCAGCTGACCCTGCATCTCGCCGCTCTTCACGATGCCCTGCGCCAGCTCGACCTTGCGGCGATCGCCCACCATGATCGCCTTCGCGGTGATGGTGATGGCGACCGTGTCTTTCGGAGTCGCACGCGCCGACGACATCGGCAGGCGAATGTCTTCCGACGCGGTGACGGTGATCGACGACGCCGAGAACGACTTGATGAGGAACACCAGGATGATGGTCATCAAGTCCATCATCGCGGTGATGTTCAGTTCCTTGATCTCACCCTCGGCCTCGCGATCGCGTCGCTTCTTGCGCGACATCGCCTTGCGAAACCGCATCCGCTGACGGTCTTCGTCGCTGATCTCGTCGCTCGCGGCGGCCTGTGCGTTCGGAGGAGCCACTTAGAAACTCGCCAGGGTGACGTCGGGGAAGAGCAGCTTGCGGTCTTTGGTCTCGCGCGTCGCGTCCATCGTCGAGATCAAGATCTCGTATTCGGTGTCGGCCTCGGCGACGAGAATGACCTTCGACTCGTTGGGGAACGCCGCCTTGATCTCCATCATCTTGGCGGTCAGCGCGTCGTAGTCGTACGAGCCGTCAGCCTTGCGCGCGATGGTCGGAGCGCCCTGGCCCGGCGTGGTCGGCTCGGTCTGACCGGGCAGCACGCCACCAGCGGCCGCGATGAAGAAGCCCGACTTGGCGATCGACACGTTGAGCGTGAGCGGCGGCTTCTCGTCGGGGTTCCCGCCACCACCACCCTGCGCGTAGTTCGGCGCATTAACGTTCAACATGCCGAACGTGGCGAGACCCGCCATCGAAAGCAGCATGAAGATGATCAAGTTCATGAGGATGTCGAGGTAGGGGACGATGTTGAGCTCGCCCACTTCCTCTTCTTCCTTCGGCTTGATCTTCCGTCTGGAGAAGTAGAAGGCCATCGGTTCAGTCGCTTACGCAGGTGCTGACAGCAGGTCGGAACGGGGAGTTCCCCCGCCTCAGCTCGCCTTCTCAAAGTCCATCGCCGAGGTCTCGCCGGCAGCCCGCCGTCCGAGCAGGTTCTCGAGCTTCATCGCCTGAAGTTCGATCGTCTCGATCATCTTCTTGGCGTACGCCGTGAGGAACAGGTGGGCGATGATGCACAGCACGGCGATCGTGAGACCGAAGAACGTGTTGTACATAGCTTCGGAAATACCCTTCGAGAGCAGCGCCTGCTTCTGATCGGCCGGCACGTTGCCGAGTGAGCGGAAGGTACCGATCAGACCGAACACGGTGCCGACGAGGCCGACGAGGGTCGCGATGTTCGCCAGCGACCACAGCCACGGAATGCGCGCACCGATGTGCGGAATGTTCTCGAGGATCGACTCTTCGAGCGCCTTGGCGACTTCGATCTCACCGCGGTTGGCGCGGGTCAGACCGGCGCGCACCACCTTCGCCAACGGAGAGTTCGGCGCCGCGCCGCAGAGCTTCACCGCGCGATCGGGGTTTCCGGCCATCACGAGCTTGGTGATCTGCTCCATGAAGGGGCCGGCGTTCAGGTTGTACCGGAAGAAGAGCGTGACCACGCGCTCGACCGCGACTGCAACCGCCGCCGCCAACCAGAAGATGTTGATGTAGAGGAACGGGCCACCGTCGTGGAAGAAACCGACGATGACGTCCTTGAGAGACTCTTTCGCAGGTTCCGCGGCCAGCACGAGATCGAGGGAGTGCTGCAGCAGAATTTGGGCGGACATTTGTTTCGACTTTCCTTTCAGCCACGGTCGAAAAGACGCCGGAGTTTCTAAGCCGCAGATCCCTCAGCGTCAACATTGGAGATCCTCAGCGTTTTTCGTAGCGACGCGCCCCTTTGTGCAGCACCGCACCGACGACTTCGAGTTCGACCAACGCGGCGCTCAACTGCGCGGCTGAGAGGGCCGGCAACACCGCGCACAGCCCTTCGAAGTCGATGGGGCCGTTCATCACCTGATCGAAGATCAGCCGCCCGTGTGGGCTCAACAGCTCGCGGTTGAAGGGCACCGAGGTGGGCTTGCTCTCGCGGGCTCCCTCGAGCCCGACGCCCGCGATCAGATCGCTCAGATCGAGGTGCGGCTGCGCCTTGCCGTTGCGCAGAAGCTGGTTGCCACCCAGCGCGGCCTCGCTCCACCCATCGAAGGGCGTGACCAGCACGGTGCGGCCGAGCGCGAACGCGGCGTCGGCCGTGTACAGCGAGCCCGAGGTGACCTTCGCGAGGAATACCAGGACCGCGTCGCTGGCTCCGGCGATGAGGCGATTGCGCAGCTTGAAGCTGTTCATGTTGGCGCGAGCGCCCGGCGGCATTTCAGAAAACAGCGAGCCGCCCTGGTCGCGAATGTCGCGCGCCAGATCGCAGCGGCCCGAGTCGATTTGATCGAGCGCGCTGCCCATGAAGGCCCACGTCTCTCCTCGCACTTCGAGCGCGCCGCGATGCACCGCTTCGTCGACGCCTTCGGCCGCTCCCGAGACGATGCCCAGACCGCCGTCGGCCGCGGCCTCGCTCGCCACCGCCTTGATGCGATCGCGCAAGTGCGGAGGCGCGCCGCGCGACCCGACGATCGCCAGGCGTCTGCGGCGCGGTGCGAACGCCCCCGGCCCCTGCAGGAACAACAACGGCGGCGCGTCGATCAACCTGTCGAGCGCGTCGGGCCACGCGGGGTCGCCGGAGAAGATGATCTGCGTCGACGAAACCCGGCAGCGGTGTTCGAGCCAGTCAGCGCGCTCGGCGAGCGTGGACAGGGCCGACACGCGTTCCGCCGCCGAACCTCGCCACTCGACGGCGCCGCTCCAGCTCGCGATGGGCCGATCGAGCAATTCGCCGACGGGAGCGCCGGCCTTCTTCGGAATTTCTTCGAGCGTGACGGGCCCGACGCCCTGAATCGACCACAGAGCCGCCGTCGCCCGCCGTTGCGCAGTGTTCATGCCGCCGTTCTATCGGGCGGCACTGACATTTCTTTCGAGTCAGCAGCTTCAGCGAGACGCGCGACGCGAACCGCCGGCGACGATCTCGCAGTGATCTCCGCGCGTCAGCTCACGCAGCGAGCGCGACACGAGGCAGATGGTGGCCTTGGCCTTCACCTCGAAGGCGATGCACTGGCCGATGTCTTCGCGCGGGAACTGGTCCTCGATGCGCGAGGGCTGCAGCAGGTTCTCGAGCGATTGCGGGTCGTGCTGGCGGTAGATCACGAACACGTTGCCGATCTTGACGCCGTCGTCGGCTCCCTTGTCGATGATCACCGTCTGGTGCTCGGCGAGCATGGTCGGGAAGAGGCGCGTGTCGGCCACCAGGTAGCCGCCCTTCACGTCTTTGTCCGCGGCGCGCGGCGCAACCTGGCGAACGACCGGCTCCGACACCGGGCCCACGAGATCGCCGCGGTGCACTTCGTCGTACTGCTTCCAGATCTGCACGGTGCCGCCGTTGTTCTTGTCGACGCGAATCACCTTCACCTCGGCCAGAATGCGCGTGATGTAGCCGATGGGTGTCTGCGTCACCGGGTGGATCACCTCGCCGCCGTTCTTGAAGACCACGTAGATCTCACCGAGGCGCGGCGCCTTCTTGCCGAACTTCACGTAGATGTGATCGGCGAAGGTGAGCTCATCGCTCTCGGCGAACGAGCCGATGATCGAACCTGATTCCTCGACCTCGCGGTTGGTCACGAAGCCCGGAGCGGCCACCGACACCGAGTTCTTGGGGCGGAAGCCGATCTGCCCCGCGACGCTGACCTTGTCGTCGTACAGCTCGCCCTCGTCGACGTCCTTCTCGGGAGCACCGACCTCGACCTGCGTCGGCACCTCTTCACCCTGCGCGAAGAAGCGAACCTCGTTGCCCGGGTAGATCCAGTGCGGGTTGGCGATCTCCGGGTTGTACGACCAGACCTTGGGCCAGTACCACGGGCTGCCGAGGTAGCGCTGCGACAGGTCCCACAACGTGTCGCCGCGCTCGACGGTGTGCTGCGTACCGGGTGACGACGCCTTGCCGGTGGTGTTCGGGCCGCGCGGCGTCTTCTTCTCGGGCGCGATGGTCGAGCTGCCCTCGGGCATACCGTCGTCGCCGCCGCCTTCCTCTTCTTCCTGGGCGAAAGCGGAAGCCGGCGTCAGCGCGGTGAAGGTGAGTGCAGCGGTGAGGAGCAGAGTGCGCATGGACGACCTCGGTTACGGAGCGGGAGACGAGAGGCGGGCCTGCGCCTGAGCAGCGGCGGAGGTCCCGGGGAAAGAGGTGACGATCTTCTGCCAGGTGGCGCGAGCCTCGGCCGCGCGGTTCAGCTTGAGACGGCACTCGGCGAGCTTGAGCATCGAGTCGAGCACCGCGTCGCCCGCCGGGTATTGCGCCACCACGCGCTCGAAGCGCTCCGACGCGGGCTCGAAGTCCTTCTGGCTCATCAACGCGAGGCCCGTGAAATACAGGGCGTTGTCGGCGCGCGGGTGTCGCGGCCAATCGGTGACGAACTGCTCGAGCTGCGTGATGCCCACCGCGGAGTTGCCGGTCTTCATCAACTCGACGCCGTGCTCGTATTGCGTCTCGGCGAGCGAGGCCGCGCTCGGCTCGTTGGGATCGTCGGAGTTGTTCGAGAGTTCGTCGCTGATCGTCGTCGGCGGCTCACTCACCTCGACGACGGTGGGAATCTTCGGAGCGGCTTCACGGCGCGGCTTCAACTTCACCACCGCGAGCGGAGGCAGCGCGTCGCTCGGCGTCGACTGCGGCCCGGTGACCGGCGGAGGCGTGCCGTTGAAGCGGCCCGTCATCGCCGGAGCGCTCTGGGTGTTGGCGGTCTTCACCTGCGCAGCGCGCGTCGACGCGACGAGCTGCTGCGCTTCCAACTTCTCGAGGCGCGCTTCGAGCCGCGCGTTCTCAGCGCGCAGCGCACGCAACGACGACAACACCTCGGCGTGCTCGGTGCGAGAGACGACGTCCGTCGCGCAGCCGCTGATCAGCGGAGCGAGTGCGAGACAGGTGATGGCGGTGATCGGACGAATGACAGAGGAAGAATAGGGAGCCGCTCGAAAGAGGGTCAAGAAAAGGACCCTGCGCGGCGCTACAGGCTTGAAGCGCCGTCACACGTGATGAACGAGAGGTGGCGCCCCGTGATTCCGCGATCACGCCGGTGTGAAAAGAAGCGGGTGTCGCACATCGTACATTGCGGCAGCGCGGCCACGTGGTCGGCCGGCACCCCGCTCCGCTCGAGCGTCAGTCGAACGGCGCGCACGAGATCGAGCTTCGGTTTCGCGGCGCCAGCGCTCGTCACCAGGACCTCGGGCCCGAACGCCTGCGTGAAACGCTCGGGCAGATCGCCATCGACCTCGAAGCAGCACTTCTGGATGCACGGACCAATGCCCGCGTACACGTGCTCGAAATTTCCCTCGGGGCCGACCAGCTGCCGCAGCGCCTTCCCGGTGATCTGCGCGATCACTCCGCGCCAGCCGGCGTGCACCGCCGCGACGTTTCCGCTGCGGCGATCTTCGAGCAACACCGGCAGACAGTCTGCGGTGCGAATGCCGACCGCGGTGCCTTTGGTGCTCGCAATCAGCCCATCGGCCTCGGTGTCGCTCTTCGCTTCGAGCGCGTTCACCACGCGATCACCGTGCACCTGCGTGACGGTGACGAGGCGCGCGGGCTCGACTCCGGCGACGTTGGCGAGCGCGTCGAGGTTGTGGCGCACCGCGCTCGGGTCATCGCCCACCGAGAACGAGGTGTTCAGTGACGCGAAGGCGCCGATCGAGACGCCTCCTTCACGCAGCGGGAAGCCGTGACGCGCGCGCAGGGTGGTGACGGTGAGGAGTTCCACGAGGCGATTGTGCGCCCTTCCCGTCCCGATTGGGCTGGGATTCTTGGCAGTTCACCGCCACGATGCGCCGGCTCAACGCAATGCGCACCATCGGGACCAGACTTCTGCTCGCCGTCTCGGTGCCCGCGTTGATCCTCGCGACGCTGGGTACGATCGCAGCCTGGCGCAGCACCGATCGCGCCGTTCGCGAGAAGTCACGCAACGACGCGGTGGGCCTCGCGGAGTTCGTCGCCAACAGCTTCGCGGCGGTCGAAGAGAGCCAGCCCGGCACCGGCCCTCGCGTCGCGCACCGCGCGGTCACCAACGCGGTTCGCAGCAACTGGTCGGCGCTCAAGCTGGTGACCGACCTGCGCATCATCGGCCGTGACGGCAAGGTGAAGTGGTCGCGGAAGATCGAAGAAGAAGACAAGGCGTGGACCGACTCGAGCCGCGTGCTCGGCATCGACAGCGGCCGCGCGACGTTCGACGCGCCGGGAGGCGTCTTCCCCTGGAGCCCGGGCGGTGGCGGTGAGGTGCTGTACCCGCTGGGCGGCGTGGGGTGCGGTGGTTGCCACACTGGAGAATCGACGCTGCGCACCGGTGTGCTGCAGCTGACCGTCGACGAGCCGGCGCTGCGCACCGAGGTGGCCGCGGTCTTCACCAACGCGAGCTGGTTCATCGCGCTCTTCGTCACGCTGATCAGCGCCACGCTGTTCTTCGCGGTGCGCGCGTTCGTCAGTCGTCGCGTCGAGCGGCTGGCCGCGGTGATGAAGCGCGCTGAAGACGGAGAGCTGGTGGTGCGCGCTCCTGATCTCGGGCGCGATGAGCTGGGGCTGCTCGCGCTGGCCTTCAATCGCATGCTCGCGCGCCTCACCGATCTGAAGGCGGTGGAGATCGATCATCAGCGCGATCTCGAGCGCGCGCGCATCGAACTCGAGCTCAAAGCCGAGCTGGAACGTCGCGTGGCGGAACTGCAGATCCTCTACGATCTCGCCCGCACCATCGCGTCCAGCCTCGAGCTGGAAGAGGTCCTCTCGCGCGTCGCGCATCTGGTGCCCGCCAAGCTCGAGGTGCCGAAGTTCTCGCTGATGCTGCTCAACGCCGAAGGTGCGCTCGAGGTGAAGAAGGCGCACCCGCCGAACCAGGGCTCCGAAGGCCTGACCTTCGCGATCGGCGAGGGCGTGTGCGGCAAGGCCGCCGAGCTGCGACGGCCCTGGTACGTGCCCGACCTCGAACACGACACGCTGTTCCGCGTTCGCGGCACGCGCAACGAGAAGCAGCTGGGCTCGTTGCTCTGCGTGCCCATGTTGCGTGGTGGAGAGCTGCTCGGAGTGCTCAACTTCGAGCGCGCGCGCAAGGCCGACTTCGGCCCCGCCGAGATGGAATTCTTCGCGGCGGTCGCCGACCAGGTCGGGCTCGCGGTGCAGAACGCGCGACTGCACGAACAGACCGTCGCGCTGTCGATCACCGACCCGCTCACCGGAGTGCCCAACCGGCGTCACCTCTTCCAGCAGCTGGAAGCCGAGATCGCGCGCGCGGCGCGCTTCGACACTCCGCTGTCGATGCTGATGATCGACATCGATCACTTCAAGCACTTGAACGACTCGGCCGGGCATTCTGCCGGCGACGAGGTGCTGCGGCAGGTGTGCCACCGCCTGAAGGTGAACCTGCGCAAGGTCGACTTGCTGGCGCGCTACGGCGGCGAAGAGTTCGTGGTGCTGCTGCCGCAGATCAATCGCGAAGAGGCCTTCGAGGTCGCGGAGAAGCTGCGCAAGAGCGTGGCCGACACGCCGATGCTCCACGGCTCCGATCAGCCCGAAGGCAAGGTCACGATCTCCGTCGGAGTCGCCACCCTGCCCCACGACGCGAAGGAACAGCACAAGCTCGTCGATTGCGCTGACTCCGCGCTCTACGCGAGCAAGCGCAGTGGGCGAAACAAGGCGACGCTCTACAAGCCCGGCATGGAGCTCGACCCCACCAGGCAACGCGGCCCGCGCGCGCGCGAGCGCACGGGCGAGACCGCGGCGCTCAAGCGCTAAAAGCGCAGCGACACGAGTTGTGAGCCCATTCCCGACGCGACGAAGACGACGCGCTGGTTCGAGGTCAGGGTGCGGAGCCAATCGAAGCTGCCTCCGTCGATGAGCGGCATTTCTTCGCCGCGTGGAGTGGTCACCCACACCAGGAACTTCACGCCGCCCGAGTAGTACGGGTGCTCGAGCGTCGTCGCGGTGACCGGGACACCCAGCGCGCGCAGATCGCTTTCGAGCGCCGCGCGCAGAGACACGAGTCGAGCGTCGACTCGCACTTCGATGCGGCGCGCTCCGAAGCGGTAGCCGACGCGTTCGAGACGATCGAGCCCGCGCAGGAGCGCCCGCAGCTGCAGCGAGATGGCCTCGCGTGTGAAGCCATGCTCGACCGCTTCGAGACCGCCGCTCGCCAGCGCGAACATGCGGAAGTGCGCTGAATACCCGGGCAACGCGGGCACGGCCTGAGCACGCAGCACTCGGTGGCTGGTCGCCAGATGCACCGCGCGCGAGGGCTCGCCGCGCAGTCGCGACGCGCACTCGAGCGCGAGCACGTTGGTGGGGTCCGACACCACTTCGGTCGAGCGCAACGCGCTCAACGTTCGCCGTTGATCCGTCAACCCGATCGCGCTGCACGCACCCAGTGGAGCGACCGGCGACAACTCGACGTCTTCGAATTCAGACGCGCCCTCGAACAGCTCAGCGTCGATGCGCGACTGCACCCTCGGCTTCACCTGCGCCGGTGCGCTGAAGCGATCGCTCTCGAACTGGTGCAACACCTCGGCCGCGGTGCGAACGCCCGCGCGCGCTCGCAACACTTCCATCAGTGCGCTGTTCAGCTTCGAACCGCTGAGCGCACGCAGGCGTTGCGACGTTTCGTCACCCAGAAGCTCGTCGACCCACGTTCGGGAAGGCATGCGTGCTGAGACGCCGAGGCCGCACGGAACCGGACGTCGCCAGCGACGACGAAGCGGTCTGGGCCACTCCTCCCGCGACCGACGATGTCTGCTTCTGGCGCGCCGGGGAGCACGTGCTGCAACGGCGCGTCCTCGACGGAAGCGCGGTGAAGCCGTGAGCATCGAGCGCCGAGGTTGATCGAGTGGCGCGCCTCTAGTTGGACGGCGCGCGGCGGCGAAGACCCACGAGGTAGATCTCCATGCTCGCTCCGCGCGTCGCTTCGGGGCGCACCACCTTCACGTCTTCGTAGAGCGCTCTGATGTCGGTGCGGAACTGCTCAAAGTCGGCGCCCATGAAGAGCTTGGCGATGAAGTGCCCGCCCTGCTTGCCACGCACGCGGCCCACGTCGAGCGCCACGCCGGCCAGCCGCAGCGACCGCGCCTCGTCGACGTCCTTGATGCCGGTCGTCTTCGGAGCGAGGTCGGACACCACCACGTCAATCGGCCCGCCGTGCAGCGCCTCGAGCTTCGCGGGGAAGTCGTCGGCGTTGACGTCGAGCACCGCGGTGACGCAGTTGGGGCGTCCGAGCGGCTTGATGACCGCGAGATCGACTCCCACCACGAAACCGGTCGGCCCGATCTCGTTCAAGATGATCTGCAGGAAGCCGCCGGGCGCAGCGCCGAGATCGACGACACTCTGCCCCTTCTTGAAGATCGAAAAGCGCTTCGCGATCTCGTCGATCTTGAACGCGCTGCGCGCCCGGAGTCCCTCTTCCTTCGCCTTGCGAAAGTAGAAGTCTTTCGGCTGGTACGGCCGCTTCGCCATTTCGCCCTGCTTACGGCCCGGCGGCGGGCGGCGTGCCGCTCTCGCTCGACAGATCGTCACCGTTGGCGACGCTCTTCACCTTCTCGAAGAGCTTCATGTAGCGCGTCTCAGCGAAGTCCTTCACGCGGTCGACGTTGATGCGGCGCGCGGAAGCCGAGCTCACCAGCGCCTGGAACACGCGCATCTTGGGAGCGCCCTTGTCCTGCGCCCACACCGTCACGGTCGACGCGATGGGGCACGCTTCGGCGGCGCGCGCCGCGGCGAAGCTGGCCTCGACCGGCAGGTTCTTCTGCTCTTCGTTGAACCACTGCACGTACGCGACGGCGTGCGCGGCCGCGGTGTCGACCTCGAGGCGGCCAACGCGACCCGCGAGCTCACCGTTGGCGAAGATCTCCTTCAGGTTCGCCTCGCACTTGGTCTTCACGTCGCCCGCGGCTTCGCCCTTCTCGATCGCCTTCTGCAGGTCCTTCGCCTTGTAGCCAGCGTCCTTGGCGATCGCGTTGAGGCGCGCTTCGGGCTTCATCGCCTGCACGCGCGCGTCGGCGAGCGCGATCTTGTAGTGCTGGTACATCTTGAACTCGTCCTCGGTCAGCCCGAGCGGCTCGTTGGCGAACGCGACGGCAGAAAGCAGGACGACGAAGGCAGCAATCAGACGCATACGGCGGAACCTTTCAAAAGCTCGCGCCCCAAGTCGGGCGAGCGGGCTGGGTTATAAGCACGTCATGCCCGGCTGTGGAAAGTGCGGCACCCGCTTGGAAGGCCTCTACAACCAGCCCGCGCGGCGCGACGTTTGCCCCAGTTGTGGCGCGGAGTTGCACGCGTGCATTCATTGCCGGCACTACGACGAGAACGTCGCCAAGGAATGCAAAGAGCCGTTCGCCGAAGTGCCGCAAGACAAGGTCGACGCCAACTTCTGCGACCTCTTTCAGATCGGCGACGGCGCGGTGCGTGACTCAGGCCCGTCGCGCGATCAGCTTCTTTCGGCGGCTGAAGCGCTGTTCGGCAAGAAGCAGTAGCCCGAGCGCGAAGAGCGGCGTCAGCTCGCCCGTCTCGCTGCACCCCGACTTGGTGGTGTTCTCTCCGCAGGTCACCGGCGCGCAGCCATCTCCGTCCGCGCACAGCCGCTCGTCGCACTGCCCTTCAGTCGGAGCGTCGAGCGTGGCCTCGATGGTGCCGTCTTCGAGCTGGCGAATGTCTTCGACGCGAATGCCGCTGGTCGCTCCCGAATAGAAGTTCGTGGAGTTCACCTGGTTCGCCTCGCTGACCGAGATGTTGCGCGTGTCAGGCCGCAGGAAGTCGCCGGGCTGGAAGAGATCGCCGGTGCCGAACTTCTTGTTGTGCTCGATGTCGAACAGCCCGTCGGCCTGCAGGAGGCGGATGTACGGGTGCCACGGGTCGCAGTTCACGCAGTCGAGAATGCGATTCACGAACGTGCCTTCCATGCCGTCGAGCTTCACCTTGCGATCGACGTGGAAGATGGCGAGCCCGCGCTCGGGCAACGACTTGTCGAACGCTCCGCCGGGGCCGCGGTTCTCGATCAAGTAGTACTCGTCGCCGATGCCGAGCCGGTACACGTCACCGCTGGTCTCGGCCGGGCGAATGGCGACGCGCTGACGGCCCTGCACCTGGTTCCACGTGCCCCAGCGCAGCCGAAAGCGCGTCTCGGCGTCGGGCAGCGGAATGTTCGGGTCGTAGAGCCACGCGCCCATCCACGTGAGGTACAGCCCGTCGTACTTCTGCGTCTCGTCGTAGAGATCGGTGAGGCCCAGGGTGTGCCCGAACTCGTGCACCATGGTGAGCATGTCGTTCTCACCGGCGATGGCGATGTGGCCGATCTTCACGCCGTCGACGATCAGCGGCCCGCTGGTGCCACCCGCGAGGTTGTCGCCGCGGTTGAAGTACTGAAACGGAAACGCGATGCCGCCGAACGGAACGTTGGTGAGCAGCATCACGCCGTCGACGTAGCCGTCAGCCGTGCCGCGCCGCCCGTTGACGTCGTGCTGGCTGAAGTCGAAGCCCGCCTCGTCGGCCTTCTTCACGACGTCGCGCATCATGTCCATGCCGGCGGTGAAGGCGTTGAGATCTCCGCGCGCGACCTTGCACATCGGGAACTGCGCCGCCGGCAGCGGGCACGTCGCGTACTGCACCTTGGGCACCACCGTGACGCGCGGGCGAAAGCGGCCGAGCGAAGCGGTCTCGTAGAACTTCACGAAGCCGCCCGGGTCGTCGGGGCTGAAGAAGTGCTCGAGGGCCGCCATGTCCATCGGCGGGAAGCCGGCGACCTCGACGGGAATGACGATGACCTTCGTGTCGCCGAGGTACGGGTTCTTGTGAATGCCCACGTCCTCGCGAACCATGAAGTGATCCATCCAGTCGGCGCGCGCGGCGCCCGCGGACAGCACCACGGCTACGGCGAAGAGCACTGATGCGGAGCGGAGCACGGCCCGTTCTCTGGCACGCCCCGCCCCATCGGAGCAACTGCGTCTCACATGCCGATCAGCTTGGAGACGATCTCCTTCATGATCTCGCTGGTGCCGCCGCCGATGGTGATCAGGCGGATGTCGCGCCACGCGCGAGCGATGGGCGTCTCTTCGATGTAGCCCATGCCGCCGAAGAACTGCTGGCAGTCGTACGCCACCTTCTGCGCGTAGTCGCCGGCCACCAGCTTGGCCATCGAGATCTCCTTCACCGGGTTCTCCTTCGCGTCGAACAGCTCGACCGCGTAGTAGGTGAGCCGGCGCGCGGCCTCGATGTTCGCCAGGTGCTCCACGAACTTGTGGCGCCACACCTGGAACTTCATGAGCGGCTTGCCGAACGCGGTGCGCTCGTTGCCGTACTTCATCGACTCGTCGACCATCTGCTGCATGGCGGCGGTGGCCATGATCGCGGCCGTCAGGCGCTCGCCCTGGAAGTTGGTCATGACGTGGTAGAAGCCCTCGTTTTCCTCGCCCAGCAGGTAGCGCGCGGGGATCTTGCAGTCCTCGAAGAAGAGGATCGCGGTGTCCGACGAGAGGTTGCCGATCTTGTCGAGTTTCTTGCTGACGCTGAAGCCCTTGATGTCGGTGGGGAACGTGAAGAGCGAGATGCCGCCGTAGCCCGCGTCACCGGTGCGCACCGCGAGCGTGATGAAGTCGGCGCGCGTACCGTTGGTGATCCACATCTTGCTGCCGTTGATGACGTATTCGTCACCCACCTTGCGTGCGGTCGTCTTGAGGTTCGCCACGTCGCTGCCCGCCGAGGGCTCGCTCACGCCGAGCGCGGCGATCTTCTCGCCCTTGAGCGCCGGCTCGAGGAACAGCCGCTTCTGCTCGTCGCTGCCGATCTCGTTGATGATCGGAGTGGCCATCTGGCCCTGCACCGCGATCGCCATGTTCACGCCCGCGTTGTGGCTGCGCACCAGCTCTTCGCAGAGCGCGGTCACGTACCAGTAGTCGAGGCCGCTGCCGCCGTACTTGGGGTCGTGGTTGATGCCCAGAAAGCCCAGCTCGCCCGCCTGCTTGAAGATCTCCTTCGGGAAGATGCCCGCGCGGTCCCACTCGAGGGCGTGCGGAGCGAGCTCGCGCTCGACCCACTGGCGGACGGACTTGCGGAAGGCTTCGTGCTCGGGCGTGAAGTGGTTCATGCCCGCGTTGTGCCGAAAATTGATTCTGAAATCAACAGCAGCGCATGAGCCCTCGTCACGTGGTGGTGACGAGGGTGGGAATCACATCGGGTTGCAGTAGCCGGTGCCCGACGCCGCGTTGGGAATCGGGAGGCACGTGCGCGGACGGTCTTGCAGGCAGCCCGCCGTGCCCGCCGCGGTGTCGCAGTAGGCGCGGCAGATGCCGGTCTGACCGAGCGCGAGACCGAGGCAGTGCAGCGAGCGAGGGCCCGGAATCATCGAGAAGCAGCTGGTGGGCGTAGTGCAGGCCGAATCTTCTTCCTGCATGCCGCTGGGCGTCGCGCAGTAGCTCGCCGGCACGGCCGACGAAGAGTCGAAGTAGCAGTACGTGCCGTTGCTGCAGTCGGGGCTGCGCACGTCGCAGGGGCGACGGCAGACCTGCTGCACCTGGTTCGACACGCAGATCTCCGCGGGGTCGCCGGTGCCGCCGTCGAAGCCACCGGCCGGAGCGCACACCACGCCGCCACGACCGCCGCACTTGCACTGGCCGTCTTCGGGGTCGCAGCTGGTGCCGAACGAGCAGGTCTTGGGACCGCCATCGGGCAGCGCGCACTGCACGCCGCCTTCGCACTGCGCCGGGGGGCCGAGGTTGCAGATTCGATTCGCCGCGCACACCGGGCCACCGGGGCCGCCGCACTTGCACTGGCCGTCAGACGGGTCGCACGTCGTGCCGTTGTTGCACGTCACGCTGTTGCAGAGGCCGCTGACGCGGCACACGCGCTGGTTCGCCATGCAGCCCGCGTCGGCACCGCCGGGGCACGCGCACGCCTGCCCGCTCTGGCACACCACGCCGTTGCACTTGCAGAGGCCGTCAGCGCCGTCGCACACCGAGGAGCCCGTGCACGCCACGCCTCGGCAGTTGTTCGGCCCGCAGCTCTTCTGCGAGTTGCTGTCGATGGTGCAGGTCTCGAGGTCGGTGCACTTCGAGGTGCCACAGCTGCACTCGCCCGTCGCCGAGTCGCAGGTCTGGTTGAACGGGCACGCCACGATGTTGCAGTTGTTCTTCGCGCGGCAGCTGCGGGCGTTGCCGCCGCATTCTTCATTCGCGCCACACACGATGCCGCCGGTGCCGCCGCACTTGCAGACGCCGTCGAGCACGTCGCAGCTGGTGCCGGGCTTGTCGGTGCAGTCGACGTTGTCGCACTTCTTCGAGATGCAGGTGTTGGCGACCGGGTCGCAGACGCTGCCTTCCGGGCACACCACGCCGCCACGGCCACCGCACTTGCAGACGCCGTCACCCGGGTCGCAGATGAAGGGCGCCGGGCAGCGGATGTTGCGATCGACACAGACGTTCTTGGCAGTGCCGCCGCACGAAGCGCCGACCACTCCCATCACCACAGCGGCGAAGGCCGCGACACAGACGTTCTTCCACATGACAGTCGGTTCTCTTTCTACGAAGGCTTCGTGCGGCTTCAGCTGCGACGACGGCGAAGCGCGAGGCCCGCCAACGCCAGAGTGAGGAGTGAGGCGTCGAGGCCGGTGCTGGAGCAACCGGACCGATCGAGCGCGAAGTCGGGCCGCAGGCGCACCGCGATGGCGCGCACGTCTTCACGGCCCGTGGCGTCCGACACCTTGACGAGGAAGGTGTAGGTGCCGGTGTCGGCGTTCGGCGTGCCGAGAATGGTGCCGTCGGCCGCGAGCGAGAGGCCGACCGGAATGCGCTGCAACGGCTCGCTGGCAGCGCACTGGAACTCGCCCGGCCGCACCGCCTGCATGATGCAGGGCGTGGAGAAGTTGATGCCCACCGCGTCGCTCCCGCCGTTGTGCGAGAGGCGCACCTGGTACGGCTGGCCGACGAACGCGTCGGGCAGCTGCGTGGTGGTGATGGCGAGGCCATCGCGGTAGCCGACGCGCAGGAGCACGCTGGCGGTGTCCTCGGTGTCCGCTCCGTCCTTCACCTTGAGGGTGACGGCGTAGAGGCCGGCCTTGCGCGGCGTGCCCGACAGGTAGTCGCTGGCGTCGCGATCGTCGATCTCGATGCCGAAGTCGGGCGGGAACGCGACGGGCGCGCCGTTGTTGAACAGCACCTCGCCCGGCGCATCGGTGATGTTCTCCGGCAGCTGCTGGAAGCGAATCAGCGTCCACGCGTAGGGCGGCGTGCCACCGACGGCGACCAGCGGCTGCAGATATTCGCGGCCGACCGAGGCTGCCTCGACGGCAGAGGTGGCGATCGACAGCGACGTCGGGGTCACCACGCGCAGCGAGAGTTCCTTGCTGACCGTGGCGTCGGTGGAGTCCTTCACCTCGACGGCGAAGCTGAAGTCGCCGGCCATCAGCGGGCGGCCTTCGAGCAGACCGTCGCTCGCCACGCCGAGGCCCGGAGGCAGCGTGTCGGGGTCGAGCGCGCGCCACACGTAGGGCGGTTTTCCGCCGACGGCGACGAACGACGTGGTGTACGCGCGGCCGAACTCTGCCGCGGTGAGCGACTGATCGACGATGACCAGCGGCAGCCCGCCCGGAGAAACCGTCAGCGAGAGGTTGCGGGTGTCGGTGAGCGAGCCGCTGGTCACCTTGGCGTCGAACGAGAAGCTGCCGGCGTTCGACGGAGTGCCGACCAGATCACCCGTCGAGCTCAGCGTGAGCCCGGGAGGCAGCGCGCCATTCGCGAGTTCCCACGTGTAGAGGCCCGTACCGCCGGTCGCCACGAGGCGCAGGCCGTAGGGCGCGAACTGCGTGGCGGTGGGCAACGTGCCAGTGGAGACCGCCACGGAGCCGGTGGTGACGGCGATCGACGCGGTCTGGGTGAAGCAGTTGTTGACGATGGTGATCTCCGAACCACCGAACGCCGAAGTGCCGGAGTCGTAGTTGACGCACACGCCCAGCCAGTAGGTGCCCGGCGGCAAGTCGGTCGGCAGCGTGATGCTGTCCATGCCCATGTCGACCTGCTGCGGGTTGAGCGCACCGACGTTGCCGACGGTGAGCGCGCGGTCGGCGATCGAGATCGAGGCGTTGTCGGAGACGAAGTAGCTGTACTTGGCCGGGTTCGAGGCCGCGTTGCCGAGGTTCTGCAGCGAGCGGGTCACCTGCAATGAGGCGCCAGGCATGGCGGCGGTCGGCGCCGCGAAGCCCGAGACCACGAGGTCGGCGGTCGGAGGCCCGATGGTGATCAGCGTCGGAGGAGAGACGTTGTTGAGCTCCGACTGCTCCTGAATGGTGCGATCGGGGTCGACCATCGCGAACACGTAATAGGTCGACTGGGTGAGCATCGCGGGCATCACCGCGTTGCGGCTCGCCTGGCCGATGCCCTGCGCAGGCACCGCCGGGGCGACCGCGTCACCGCCGGCCAGCACGGTGTCGACCATGGGGTCGAACATCGCGTCGGTCGACAGGTAGAAACGAACCGGCACGTTCGTGCCGTCGCGACCGCCGCGGTTGCGCACCGTCGCGGTGAGCGGCACGGGCACACCCGCGTACGCGACCTGCGGCGCCGAGAGCGCGCTGACGTCGAAGTCAGGCGGGAGGAAGAAGTCGATGGCCTGCCCCGTCGGGTACTGCGCCGAGGTGCACGCGCCCGTGCTGGCGCACGGCATCGCCGCGATGCCGGTGTTCACGGCCTTCTGCAGACCGACCGAGGCCGAGACGACGCCGGGCATGGGCGCCGCGTACACGAAGCGGATGCGGCCGGTCGTTTCGTAGAGCAGCACCTGGAACGACACGCGGTTCGCGGCCGCGGGCGCACCCATCTGGTTCCACTCGAACGCCATGATGCGGTTGGGCGCGACGCCGGTGACCTGGTAGCGGTAGCCGCTCGCGGGTACCGCCGGGCCGACCATCGAGTCCCACCACGGAGCGATGAACTGCTGCGGAATGGCGGTCGACGTCGAAGCGTGAGGGATGCCGAGGTTGCCCGACGCCGACGGGTACGAGCCGGCGATGGCGAGGTAGCCGTACTGCGACATCGAGACCGCGGTGAATGAGCTGTCGAAGAACGGCACGGCGAACGGCACGGTGAGCGCCGCACCGGCCGTGGTGACCGCGCCGCTGGTGAGCGGCGTGTAGTTGGCCGGAGCCGGCCCCGCGACCTGGTACTGCTGCGCGAGCGCAGCGCCCGGGATGGCGACGGCCGCGGCGAGCACCGCGGTGCGGCCGAACTTTCGCGAACGACGCAGGAAGAGCAGCAGCGCGCCGAGCCCGAGCAGGAACACCGGGCTGCCCGAGGTGCTGCTGCAACCCATGCGCGCCTCGCGCTCGATGCGCAGCGACATCGGGGTGAGGCCCGACATGCCCGCGGTGTCCTTCACCTCGACCACGAACGGCCAGAGGCCCTCGGCGCCGGTGTCGGCGACGGTGCCCGACAGCAGACCAGCCGCGTCGAGAGCGATACCCGGCGGCAAGGTGCCCGAGGCCACGTGGTAGACGACGTTCTGGCTCGACGGCGAGACGCTCAGCTGCAGCGCGAGCAGCTCACCCGGGCGCATCACCTCGGGCAAGGTGCCCAGCACGCGGTAGCGCGGCGGGTGCACGGTCATGGTGAACTCCAGCGAGTCGGTGCGGCCATTGTTGTCTTCCACCGTGAGGGTGAAGCTGAACGTGCCCGCCTGCGTGGCGCGGCCGCTGACGGTGATGAGCTCGGCCTGCGGGGTGACCGACAGACCGCCGGGCACCGCACCCGCGACGCGCCAGAGCAGCGGCTTGGCGAGGGGCGAGCCGTCCTGGTTGGCGACCGCGATGTCCTGCAGGTAGTCCTGACCGATCAACGCGTCGGGGATCGAGACTGTGCGGAAGGTGATGGCTCCCGGCGCGATGAGGCGCAGCTGGAACTGTTTCGTCGCACGGCCACCGACCTGATCACGCACTTCGATGGTGACCGGCGTGTTGCCGTTCGAGGCATTGCGGGGCGCTCCGAAGAGCAGGCCGTCGCTCTGCAGCACCATGCCCGTCGGGAGGGCGCCAGCGGCCAGGCGCCAGCTGTAGGGAGCCACGCCACCGGCCGCGCCGAGCTGGAACTGGTACTGCGAGGTGGTGCTGTTCACGACGGCGGGCAACGAGGCCGTGGTGATGTCGACCGCCGAGGTGGTGGGCAACACCCGCAGCGCGAGCCGCACGGCCGCCTGACGACCCGCGTTCTCGAGAATCACGGTGACGCCGACCACTTCAGCGCCGCCGGTGCCCGTGGGCGTGCCGCTGAGCAGACCGTCGGTGGTGCCGACGGTGAGCCACGCGGGGTGCGACGACGTGGTGTCGATGCGCCAGGTCGAAGCGCCCTGCTCTCCCACCGCCGACAGGCGGAAGTTGTAGGGACGGCCGATGACCGCGTCGGGGAGCGCGGTGTTGACCACGCGCAGCGACGACGGCGCGACGATCATGGTGGTCGAGGCGATGGCGTTGTTGGTCACGTCGAGGTCGTTGGGGGTCGTGAAGTTCGGGTCGATCACGCAGCCGACGTAATAGGTGCCCGCCGGCATGGTGCCGGGCAGCCGCACCAGCTCGGTCGCGGTGTCGCCCGCGCCGCGCATCAGCGCGATGGTGCCTTCGTCGTGCGGCGTGCCGGTGTTGTCGATGATCTGCAGCAGCACGTCGTCGGTGGTGATGATGTCGTTGGCCGACGCATAGAAGCGGTACGGCACCGCGGCGGCGTCGACGTTGCCGAGGTTCCGCAGCGCACGCACCACGGGGATGATCTCGCCCACGCCCGCCGAGGCCGGCGCAGTGACGCTGGTGACCGCGAGAATCGGCGCCGGGAGCGGTGATGCGAATCGGGCCGACCATCAACGCGTTGTTGGCCTTGTTGCTCTCGAAGACGGCGCCGGTCGCGTCGACCACGCCGAACAGGAAGTACTGGCCGGTGCGGTACGGCATCATCGAGCTGTTGCGCAGCGGCATCACGCAATCGAGGGTGACCTCGGTCGACATGGTCGACGGCACGGTCTGCACCACCACCACGTCGCACGCATAGTTGTCGGACAACAGCGAGAGCGACGAGTCGGTCGAGAGCACCATCGCCACGCGGAAGTTGTTGGCGTTCGCTCCGCCGGTGTTGCGGAAGCGCACCTTCATGCGGCTCATCTCGCCGAAGCGCGCGTTCGCGGTCTCGAGGTTGGTGATGGGGTCGACGAAGGTGGCGGCCTCGGCGAGCAGGTCAGCGCGACGCACGTCGACCTTGGCGCTCGACACGGCCACGTTGTTCAGCTCGTTGGCCTCGGTGACCGCGTTCGCCGGGTCGACCTGCAGCAGGTAGTAGAACTGACCGTTGGGCACGTTGGGCGGCATGGTGACCGCGATGGTCTCGGTGATGGTCTGGCCACCCGACACGGCGCGCGTGTCGGAGAACACCGGGAAGTCAGACTGGTCGTAGACCTGATCGACCGACAGCAAGATGCGGAAGGTGACGGTGCCCGCCGGCGTGGTGCCCCGGTTGAAGAAGCTGATGGGCATCATCTCGATGTTGCCGCCGCCGGTGGTGGCCGGGCCGCTGAGCGAAGTGGCGACGAGATCGGTGCCCTGCACGAAGGCGGTGGGTGTCGAGCCGACGTTGTTGTTTTCCGACGCTTCCATCACCGTGTCGTCGGAGTCGACCTTCACCAGCACGAAGTACTCACCCGTCGGAGGCGCGACGGTGGTGGCCGCGGCGCCGTTGACGGTGACGACCGCCAGACCGCCGTCGGCCGTCACGCCGCCGTCGACCGCGGGCAAGTTCACCGGGCCGCCGGCGGCGACCTGAATGTCCGCTCCGCCGTCGGTGGCGGTGGTGTCGAGCGACTGGTCGCGCGAGAGGTACGCCTTCCAGTTGACGTTGTTGGCGGGCGTGCGGCCGAAGTTGCGCAGCGTGCTCTGGAGGTCGAACGTGAGGTTGCCATCAACCGCCATGACGAAGTTCGAGATGCTGACCGAGCTCACGGCGAGGTCGGCCTCGTTCGGCTCACCGATGCGGAACTGGCGATCGGGCACGAAGTCGGCCGCCGTGCAGTTGCTGGCGCACGGCAGCAGGTTGGTCCCGAGGGTGGCGGTCTGGTTCTCGAAGCCGATGGTGGCCGAGTACGTCGTGGGCGTGCCTGAGGTGATCGAGCCGTAGTGGTAGACGATCGAGCCGTCGGCGCCGAGCTTGATCGAGAACGTGGCCTCACTGCCCGCCGTGCCGTAGCGCTGAATGTGGAACCACTCGACGGTGACCTCGCTGGGGCCGACCACGTACCGAACCTGGGAGGTGGGGCCGATCTGCATGTCTTCCCAGAAGGCAGCGATCACCGCGTTGGGCGCGGTCGCGTCGGGGAAGCTCTGGTTCGAATAGCACTGGAAGCCGCTGGTGCAGCCGGTGCCGACGGTCACGTAGCCGTTGATGCTCGGATAAATGGTCGTGTAGGTCGTGCCGAAGTACGGGAACGAGAACGGCAGCGCTACGGGCAGCGCGCCTTCGTCCTGGTTCAGCGTGTAGGCGAGCACGGTCGCACCGGTCAGTGACTGGTACGGCTGCGTCGACGTGATGACAGTCGGCAGCTGGGCCCACGCCGAAGACGACACGAGCAGGGCGATGGCCACGAGGCCAGAGGTCGAGAGCTTCTTCACGGCGATCTCCATCAAATACGCAGGGGCTCGCACCCCATCGAAGGAAGCGCGAGCCCCGGGTCAGTCGTTCACTCCAGCATCACGGAATGCACTCAGCGATGTACGTGATGGTCAGGGTCTTGCCCGGCTCAGGCACGTACAGCGGCTCGAAGTTCACCGAGTTGTTCGTCGCGTCGTAGGTCCAGATACGCGACATGGTCAGCGGGTTCGGGTCGACGGCCGGAATCGCGACGCCGTCGATGGCCACCTGAATCGGCCCGGCCATCAGGTCGGGACGCGAGGTGAGGAAGAAGTTGGTGCGGTAGCCGAACGCGTTCTTGCCGATGCGCTCGAGCGAGGTGGCCCAGTTCGGGGTGCAGATCTCTTCCTTCACGCCGTTGGTCTGCGAGACCATGAAGTCGTGGCGGCCGTCGTTCGGGTCGTCGTAGGCGCAGCCCGGAGGGGACGACGGCAGGAACGGACCGATGACGTTGTAGGTGAACTGGTTGGCGCGCTGCGAGCCTTTGATGTTGAGGAGCTGGTTCAAATAGAAGACCGGCGCCTGCGTGGCCTGATCGCGCGCGTCGGTCACGCACACCACGGCGAGCACCGCGTCGTTGCGCAGGAAGCCGCCGTTGATCGACGGGTCGGTGATGTACGGCGAGGTCAACGCCTTGGTCGCCGGGTCCATGCACGACTCGCTAAAGCCGTGCGTGCCGACGTTCACGAGCGCCGCGAACTCCTGCTGGAGGTTGGGCGTCGTCGGGCGGAGCACCTTGTTGCCGTGCGGGCACGGCGCGCTGACCGTGCCGCTGGCCTGGCAGAACTTGCCGTGGTCGGGGTCGGTCAACTCGGTGTTGGTGACCGCGATCTGGAAGTCGACCTGGTTGCTGGTCGCGTACTGCAGGAACGAGGTCATGTTCTGCGCGAGCGACATCTGCTTGTCGCCCATCGAGCCGGAGTCGTCGATCACGATGAGGATGTCGGCCTTGGGCTTGGTGTCCTGGCGGAAGGTGTCGGTGTTGAGACCCGCGTTGTCACCGACGCCCTGCAGCGCGACCACGTAGTCGAGCGGCTGACCGTTCTGGGTGACGTTGAGCACGAACGCGCCGGTGTCCGGGCCGAAGTTGATCGGGCGGTACTTGAGCGAGAACGTGACCGGGGTGGTGGCACCCGGCGTGACGCGCGTGCCGTTGGCGATGCCGGAGACCACGAAGTATTCCGGGCAGGGCGAGGTACCAGGGCAGTTCGGGCCGCCGGGGCCTTCACCAGCCGCGGCCGCCATCGACGAGGTGTTGATGACCACGTCGGTGGAGCACGAGTTGTAGACCTGGAAGTTGCGGTTGGGCGAGTTGCAGTCCTTCTTCACCGTGCCGAAGTTGAGGCTCGACGGCGAGATGGTGAGGCAGCTCGACGCGATGGTCGCGGTGACCGTGACCTCGCGCTGCGGGGCGATCGGGTCGGCGAGGTTGAAGGCGACCTTGCCGGTGACCTGCGCGGGGAACGGCGGCAACATGCCCTGCGGCCAGGCGCGCACCATCACCTGCTTGGTCTCGCCGGGCATCAGCTCGATCTCGTCGACCGGGCCACCGGGCAGCGAGAAGACGGCGGGCATGCCTGCGGGCGTGCCCGTCTCGGGCAGGAGCAGCAGGTTCGACATGAGGCACAGGTCAGTCGGGCCGGTCAGCTTGTTGCGGATGCTGAAGCCGAGGTCCTTCACGCTCGGGGGCGCGACGATGCCGAACTGCAGCGCGATGGGCGTGATCTCGACATCGCACGGAGGCACCATGACCGAGTTCGCAGTGACGGTGATGACCGTCTCGGCCTCATCGGGGTCGTTGCTGAAGATCTTCACCTGCCACGAACGCATGCCGAGCGAGCTCGGAGTCACGCGCACGGGAATGTCGACGACGCTGGTAGCGCCGCCGGCCTCGAGGCCCTGCACCGGGTCGTAGCGGCCCGCGCCCGTGGTGGGGAGCGTGTTGCTGCAGGTGTTGGTCATGGTGTCGAAGGCACCGACGCAGATCTCGTTGACGTCAGAACCGCCGATGCTCGTCACTTCCCAGTACGGGCCGACGAAGTTGCCCGAGCCGTCGTTCTTGCCGAGCTTCAGGTTGGCGCGCGGGTCAGCCGGCGTAGGGCGGGTGCCGACGTTCTGCACGGTGATCTTGCGCGTGGCGAACGACGCGGGGTTCGCGGTGGGGAAGTACGCGATGCGGCCGAAGTTGAGGGTCGGCGCCGGGCGGGCGTCGATGTCAGGGCCGCCACCGACGCAGCGGAGCGAGACGCTGATCATCTGCTGGGTGGCGAGCGCGGTGGAGCCCTTCATGAAGCCCTGACGCGGGCCGAGCACGACCGGCTTGCACGAGAGCTTCACGGTGGTGGTGCCGCCGACGATGGTGTTGGTCGCCATGTCGCGCGTGCCGCCGGGTACGGTGATCTTGGTGAGGTCGGTCGAGCCGTTGCCCGAGTCAGTGACCTTGAAGACGTTCGACGGGTTGGTGCCCTCGAACGTACCGACCGCGGTGATGTCGACCGGGCGCAGCGACTTGTTGGTGAACACGACCTCGCCCGGCACGGTGGTGTTGGGCGGCGCGTAGCCGAAGTCGACGGTGGGCGGGTTCCACTTGAGGACCGCGTCGACGCCAGTGCCGATCAGACGAACCGGCTTCTCGGGGCAGCCATCAGCGCGGCGCATGCGAACGGTCGCGATGTAGTCGCGCTCTTCGGTCGGCTTGAAGGTGAAGGTCGCCGTCTTGGTGCGCATCGCCGGGAGGAGGAACTCACCCTTGGGCGAGTCAGGCGAGATGACGAAGATGCCGTCGCCCTGCTGCGACTCGACCGCGCCGAGATACGCGTGGGTGTCGATGGGGCGCATGTTCGAGTAGTCGAAGGTCTCGCTGATCGAATCACCGCGAGCGACGGCGCCGAAGTCGATCGTCATCGGAAGGTCGCACTCACCGCTGACGGCGAGGCCCTTGAGCGTGATCTGCGCGTCGGCCTTGCCATCTTCGGTGTTCGCCGAGGTCATCACGAGGATGGTCTCGTGCGGCGTCTGGAGAACGCCTTCCTGCACCGGCGGCGCGTAGACGATCTCGAACTCGCGCGACTCGCCCTGACCGATGGTCGCGCTCTCGCTGTCGAACGCGATGGTGAAGATGGGGCTCGCCTCGTCGAGCAGCGTGCCGACCTTCACGTTGTTGCCGCTGGTCTTGGCGAACGCGCGAATGGTGATCGCGCCGCGACCGGAGTTGCTCACCACGAGCTTCTTGGTCTCGGTCTTGCCCATCGAGACCGTGCCGAAGTCGTAGATGCCGTTGTCGCCTTCGAGCTGATTGCCCGTGACGGGGTCGGTGAAGATGATGCGAACTTCACCCTTCGCTCCCGTGACGACCGGGCGGCACCCTTCACAACCCTGGGTGGCAAGCGTGAGAAGAAATCCAAACACCAGCAGCTTGGTCGACGCTTTCATGATTCGTTCTCCAGCACGGACGGGAAGGTCGATGGCGAGTGGCCCCGGCGCGGAACTCGTCACAAACCCAATACGGTTCAAGGCCTTTGGCACAGTGTCGTTTTAGAAATCAAGCCTGCGTTTCGGAGTTGTCGCACACGCGTGACCACCCTCCGTACACCCCATTTGTAAATGGCACTGGCAGCCCGGGCGGTGATCGATTGAAGAGCGCCGCCGATGGCTGAAGCGAGAGCGGAGTATGAGTCGAGAGTGGGTCGCTTCACCGAGGCGCTCAAGGCGCTCGATCGCCAGGGAGCGACGCTCGCCAACCTGCGCACGCTCACCTTTCTGGGCTCGATCGCGATCGTCCTCGCGGTGATCTTCGAGAAGCTCCCGGCGATCGCTTTGCTGGGTGCGGTCGCCACCTTCGCGGCCTACGTGTGGCTGGCGATCGTGCACGCCCGCGTCATTCGCAACGAGGACTTCGCGAAGGTGAAGCTGGCGTTGAACCAGCGCGGCGTGGCGCGGCTCGACGGCAAGTGGCACGAGTTTCCCTCGACCGGCGAAGGCAAGCTGCCCGAGGGGCATTTGTACGCGGGCGATCTCGACATCGTCGGCAAGGGCTCGTTGTTCCAGCGGCTTGACGACACGGGCACGTCGGCTGGCGAGGCACGCTTGCTCGGCTGGTTGTTGGAGGCGGCGCCCAGCAGCGACGAGATCAGGTCACGTCAGGGTGCGGTGAAGGAACTGGCTCCGCTCCTCGACTTCCGCCAGTCGCTGGTCGCCGAGGCACGGCTGGCCGGCAAGAAAGACAAAGCAAACCCCTCTCGCTTCCTCGAATGGGCCGAGGCCCCGTCAGCGCTGAGCGCGATTCGCTGGGCTTTCCCCGTCGCGCACGTCTTGCCGGTGGTGACGCTGACGTGCGGGCTGTTGTCGTCGAACGGCGTGATCAGCTCGATGCCGTTCTACGTGGGGCTCATTCTGCAGATCGCGATCATCGTCTCGACGCGCAAGCAGATCGGCGCGATGTGGGCAGCGCTCACGCTCGGTGAACGCGGCTTCGTGCGCTTCGAAGAGACCTTCCGCGCGATCGACGCGGAGAAATTTCAAGTCGCGCGGCTCGCCTCACTGCAGAAGGGGCTGCAAGACGGGCCGTCGGTCTCGCAGCGCCTCGCGCGCTTCGCGCGGCTGATGGGCTTCGCGGAGCTCAAGCACAGCGGCCAGATGCACCCCATCATCAACGCGCTGACGTTGTGGGATCTGCTGGTGCTCTTCCGCATCGATCGCTGGCGCGAAGAGCACGGCAAGGGCGTGCGCAAGTGGTTCGAGTCGCTCGCCGAACTCGAAGCGCTGTCGTCTTTCGCGTCGTGGAACTTCGAACGGCCCGAAGACGCGTTCCCCGAGGTCGGTGACGGCCCGGTGCTGGTCGAGGCGACCGAGCTGGGTCACCCGCTGCTCGAGAAACCCGTGAAGAACGACGTGAAGTTCTTCCCTGCTCCGGGGCACGGCCTGGTGATCACCGGGTCGAACATGAGCGGCAAGACGACGCTGATGCGCGCCACGGGGCTGAACACCGTGATGGCGCTCGCGGGGCTGCCGGTGTGCGCGAAGTCGATGAAGGTGAACCGTGTGCAGGTGCTCACCAGCATGCGCGTGAAGGACTCGTTGGAGCGAGGCGTGTCGTATTTCTACGCCGAGGTGCAGCGCATCAAGACGGTGCTCGACACGGCGAAGGCGCACAAAGATCGCTGCCTCTTCTTCCTCGACGAGTTGTTCATGGGCACCAACGCGAAGGAACGGCAGATCGCGAGCAAGCAACTGTTGATGATGCTGCTCGATCTCGGCGCGAGCGGAGCGGTCACCACGCACGACCTCTCGATCACCGAACTGGCGGCCGAGCGCCCGAGCGCGATTCGCAACGTGCACTTCCGCGACGAGATGAAAGACGGAGAGATGATCTTCGACTACCGCCTGCGCGAGGGCGTGGTGCAGACCACCAACGCGCTCGAGGTGCTGCGGCGCGCGGGCGTGCAGGTCGGCTGATCACGCTTCGTCGTCGTCAGGAATGAACTCGCGGCGGAAGACGCCGAGCGAGCCCAGGCCGACCAGCAGGACGCCGATCACCCTGGCGTTCGCGAAGGGAGCGGCGAGCGCAGCGCCTCCGAACGCGAGCGCCACGCCGGCGCAGAGGAGCCGCTCGCGTCGTGAGGCGGCTCCGCTGACGGAGACGATCGCGAAGGCGAGCAGAGAGACGAATGCGAAGCCTGCACACCAGGGCGTGAGTACCGGCACGAGCTCGCGGAGCCGATCAAAGAGCAGCACCTCGGGCTCACCGGACAACACGAGGCCGACTTGCGCCGAAAGCGGCGGTTCGAATTCGTCAATCATGCGGGCCCTGCTGCTCGGCGGGCAAGCGAGGATCAGTTCGAGCAGCGGCGCGTGCACGAACGGCATCGACACCGTTTTCGTGCGCGGGTTCCCGCGGTCACTTCACGGGCTCGAGGGCCGGCTGCGAGTTCGACGACTTCGGCGCTCGCGGCTCGATGCGCACCGTCACCACGCGCGGGCCGTCGGTGTTGACGGCGACCACGCGGTACTCCTCCATCATCCACACGTCGCCGACGACGGGCACGCGGCCGAGCTTGGCCATCAAGAACCCGGCGATGGTGGTGATCTGCGACTTGTCGACGTCGAACTCGACTTCCAGCGTGTGCTCGATGTCGTCGAGCTGCGCGGTGCCGGGCAGCTCGAGCTTGCCGCCGGGCAGCTTCTGCATGGGCTCGATCTTCCGGCCGAGCTCACCGACCTTGCCGACCAGCTCCGCGACGACGTCGGCGAGCGTGACCAGACCGCTGGTGCCACCGTGCTCGTCGACCACCACCGCGATCTGCTTGTTGCGGCGCTTGAACTCGGCGAGCAGCTGCTCGAGCGTGATGTTCTCGGGCACGAAGAGCACCGGGCGCTGCACCTGCGAGAGCGACTTCAGCTCGTGACGACCGTGCAGATAAAAGAGGTCCTTCACGTTCACGAGGCCCTCGACGCGATCGAGCGAGCCGCGCACCACCGGCAGCCAGGTGTGCCCCGAGGCCCACGCGGCGGCGAGGTTCTCTTCGAGCGTGAACTCGAGATCGAGCGCGTTCATCTGCGAGCGCGGCACGAGCACCTGACGCGCGGTCTTCTCGACCATCGCCAGCGCGCGCGACAGCAGCTCGGCGCGCTGCCCCTGAATGCCGCCCGCTTCGGCCGACGACGCGAAGATCATCTTCAGCTCGTCTTCGCTCAGCACCTCGCCGTGCCCTTCCCCGCTGGTCTGCGAGAGCCCGAAGAGCTTGAGCACCAACCGCGTGCCGCTGTTGAGCAGCGCGATCACGGGAAAGAAGAGGAAGTGGAACACCCGCATCGGCCAGCTGAGCGCCAGCGCGGTGCGTTCGGCCTGGGCGATGGCGATGGTCTTGGGCACCTGCTCGCCGACGACGATGTGGAGGAAGGTGATGATGGTGAAGGCCAGCACCACGCCGATGGTGTGGGCGATGGTCTGCCCGGTCTCGGTCGACGGAGCGATCTTCAGCGCCACCGGCTCGACGAGCTTCGAGAACGCGGGCTCACCGATCCACCCGAGGGCGAGCGACGCGAGCGTGATGCCGACCTGCGACGCGGAGAGCCACACGTCGAGGTTCTTGCGCATGGTGAGCGCGGTGCTGGCTCCGGCCTTGCCCTGTTCGACGGCCGACTCGAGCTGCGTCTGGCGCACCTTCACCAGCGCGAACTCGATCGCCACGAAGAAGGCGTTGGCCAGGACCAGGCCCAGCGCGCCGAGCAACGCCCACAGTTCCATCAGCGAAGCGCCTCGAACTCCGGATCACCTTCGAGGGCGTCGAACATCGGGTCGGCCTTGAGCCAATCGACCACCTGATCTCGATCGAGCTTGACCGCGGCCTTCAGACTTTCGATCGCCTCGGGCTTGCGGCCCCACTGCGCATAGAGCGCGGCGAGGTTGTAGACGAGGAGCAGATCGTCGGCCTTGAGGCCCTTCGCCTTCTCGTAGGCGCGCTCGGCCTCGGCGTAGAAACCCTTCTGCGCGTAGCAGATGCCGAGATCGAGCCAGCCTTCGAAGTTCTCCGGCTCGAGCCGGGTGACCTCTTTCAACTGGGTGATGGCCGAGCGGTAGTCGCCCTCGTCCATCTGCAGGCCGGCGAGCTCGTGGCGCGGGAACGCGTCGGTCGGTTCGAGCTCGATGGCGGTCTTGAGTTCTTTGACCGCATCGTCGTTCTTGCCGGCGTCAGCGAGCGTGAGGCCGAGGTTCAAGTGCGCGTCGGGGTAGTCGGGCTCGAACTCGATGGCGGTCTTGTATTCGCTGATCGCGAAGTCGAGCGCGTGCTGCGAGAGGAAGCAGGCGAGGTTGTAGTGCGCGGTCGCGGAGTCGGGCTCGAGCCGCAGCGAGGTGAGGTACGCGTCGAGCGCCTCGCGGAACATCTTCTTCTCGGCGTACACGGTCGCGAGGTTGTCGTGCGCGTGCGACGAGTTGGGGTCGAGCTCGATCGCCTTCTTGAATTCCTTGAGCGCTTCATCGAGCCAGCCGCGATCAGCGAGCTCGATGCCCCGGGAGTTGTGCTCGTCGGAGGAAGCGATGGTGTCCTTCTCGCGGGGCATGCAGGATGGAGATAACAAGAATGATCTCGCTCGTCCTGCCGCTCTTGCTGAGTGCCGCTCCCACCGAATTGACAGTGCTCGTGTCGGGGGACGTGACGCTCGGCTACCACTACGAGGAATACGTCACCGAGAAGAAGAAAGACCTCGGCTGGGGCTTCGAGAAGGTCGGCGCGCTGACGAAGAAGGCCGATCTCTTCGTGGTGAACCTCGAGTGCCCGTTCACCGATCGCGGCGAGAAGATCGCCAAGAACTTCAACTTTCGCGCGAAGCCGGAGCTGGTGGCGGCGCTGATCGCGGGCGGCGTCGACGTGGCGTCTTTGGCGAACAACCACATGATCGACTACGGCCCCGAGGGGCTGTTCGACACCATCAACACGCTCGACACCAACGGCATCGTGCACTTCGGCGCGGCGCGAACGCTGAGCGAGGCGCGCAAGCCGGCGATCGTCGAGAAGAACGGAGTGAAGATCGCCTTCCTCGGCTACTTCTTCCTCGGAGATCGCAACATCGAGCCGCCCGCGGTGATCGCCACTGACGATCAACCCGGAGTGGCCGGGCACTTCAGCGACACGGCGGCGCTGATCGCCATGCTCGACGCCGACATCAAGGCTGCGAAGAAGGAAGCCGACCACGTGATCCCCTTCTTCCACTGGGGCCGCGAGTCGAAGGGAATTCCCGAGGACTACCAGGTGGCGGTCGGCCACGCGGCGGTCGAGAGCGGAGCGTCGCTGGTGCTCGGCTCGCACCCGCACGTCTTGCAGGGCATCGAGGTCTACAAGGGCGTGCCGATCGTCTACTCGCTCGGGAACTTCGTGTTCGGCGGCAACTGGGACCCGAAGGACAAGAAGACGGCGCTGATCGAACTGAAGATCACGAAGACGGCGATCAAGAACGTGAAGGTGATCCCCGCGTACAGCGACGCGTTCCCTGAAGTGCCGGTGCAGCCGTACCTCGCCGAGGGTGAGAAGGCCGACGCCGTGCTTCAGCACCTCGCGAAGTTGTCGAAGGGTTTCGGGGCGACGATCCCCCAGTTGAAGAACGTGAAGGTCGCGGCTGAGGCGGTCGACGCGGGGCCATAAAGGTGGCAGTCAGCGCGCATGAGCACTCCTGCGCCTGTCGCTCCGCAGTTCGTCACGCACGAGGTCACGAACCAGGCTCCTCCGCTCGTCTATGACGCGTGGTCGACCGATCTTCCGCTGCGTGAAGCGATCACCCGCGAAGGCGGTGGCTGGCACGAGGGCGCGCTGCAGAAATATGGAACGCGCGTCGGCGGTGAGCTGATGGCCGCCGGCTTTCTCGCCAACGAGAACAAGCCGAAGTTCCGACCGTTCGATCGCTACGGCAACCGGCTCGACGAAGTCGAATTCCACCCGAGCTACCACCAGCTGATGGGCGCCGCGATCGACGTGGGCGTCACGCACTTCGGCTGGTCGCAGGCTGCGACGAAGGGCGCGCACGTGGCGCGCATGGCGCTCTCGTATCTGCACAACCAGGCCGATCAGGGCACCAGCTGTCCGCTGACGATGACCTACGCGGTGGTGCCGGCGCTCAAGCACTCGCCCGAGCTCGCGCGCGTGTGGCTGCCGCGCGTGACGTCGAATCGCTACGACTCGCGCTTCCTGCCCGCCGATCAGAAGACCGGCGTGACGATGGGCATGGGCATGACGGAGAAACAGGGCGGCTCCGACGTGCGCACCAACACCACGAAGGCGTATCGCAACGGCGACACGTACGAGCTCGTCGGACACAAGTGGTTCTTCTCGGCGCCGATGTGCGACGCGTTCCTCGTGCTCGCGCAGGCCGAAGGCGGCATCACGTGCTTCCTGCTGCCGCGGTGGAAGGCCGACGGCACGCGCAACGCGGTGCGCATTCAGCGCCTGAAGGACAAGCTGGGCGACTGGTCCAACGCGAGCAGCGAGGTCGAGTTCCAGGGCGCGCAGGTGTGGCGCGTCGGAGACGAAGGCCGTGGCGTGGCGACGATTCTCGAGATGGTCGCGCTCACGCGGCAGGACTGCATGATCGGCAGCAGCTCGCTCATGCGGCAGGCGCTGGTGCAGGCGATTCACCACACGCGGCACCGCGTGGCGTTCGGCAAGAAGTTGATCGATCAGCCGCTGATGAAGAACGTGCTCGCCGATCTCGCGCTGGAATCGGAAGCGCACACCGCGCTGACCGCTCGCATCGCGCGCGCCGTCGACGGTTCGTCACGCGGCGACGAGAAGGAAGCGGCGTTCGCGCGCATGGGCACGGCGATCGGCAAGTACTGGGTGTGCAAGCGCGCTGCGGTGTTCGTGAACGAGGCGCAGGAATGCCTCGGCGGCGCGGGCTACGTCGAAGAAGCCAACCTCGCGCGGCTGTACCGGCAGGCTCCGCTGAATTCGATCTGGGAAGGCAGCGGCAACATTCAGTGCCTCGACGTGCTGCGCGCGGCGATGAAGGAACCCGCGAGTCTGCAGGCGGTGTTCGCCGAGGTGAAGTCGGCGCAGGGTTCGAACGCGCACCTCGACACCGAGATGGCCAAGCTGGTGAACGACTTCGGCGACCCCGCGACGATCGAAGTGCGCGCGCGCGGCCTGGTCGAACGGCTCGCGCTGTGTCTGCAGGCGTCGATTCTGATCAGAGCGGGCAACGCCGCGGTGAGCGATGCGTTCTGCGAGTCGCGCCTCGGCGGTCAGCACGGAGCGGCCTTCGGCACGTTGAACGCGAAGGCTCCGTTCGAGGCCCTGATCAACCGCGCGTTCCCGAGCTGATCACTCGGCGATCTTCACGGTGGTCGAAGCGAACACCGCGAGCGCGGCTGGCCGGAGCTTCTTCGCCTCGGCCGCGGGGTACTGCGCCATGAACACCACGTTGTGCGAGCCGACCTTCACGCGCGCGACGAGGACCTCGGCGTCTTTCGCTCCGTGGAACTCGCCGGTGAGGCGGTAGACGGTCTCGGTCGAGCCGACGAGCGACTTCGATTCTTTGGCGTCGGGCTTGAGCGTGCCGCCCGCGAGCTTGAGCACCCACTTCTGCGCGCCGTCTTCCTTGTCGTTGAGCAGCTGCTCGGGCCCTGCATCGTCCTGGTGGAGCACGTTCACCATCGCGATCGACATCGGCGCGCTGAACTCGAAGCCGCAGGCCTTGGCGTTGAACTTTCCGCCCTCGGGTTGATCGAACTCGAGCGTGACCTTGCGCCCGGCGGTCGAGCCGTCAGTCGTGTCGCACGTGACGCGCTTCGGAGCTGCGAGGGCCGACGTTGCAGCGAGCACCACCACGAGAAGAGTTCGCATGTCTCGACGATGGCACGTCAGTGCGCAGCGACCCAGCTCAGGATTTCGGACGGCGCGACGGGCAGCCACTGGTGGCCGAGCTGGGCATCGGTGACGACCCGGTTCTCGATGCCGGCGTCGGTGAGTGCCGCGGCGTAGTCACGCATCGCCGACGGCGGCGCGAGTGGATCCTGCTCTCCGTGCAGGAAGAGCGTCGGCGGGTGATTCGAAGGCAGCGCGGGGATCGTGCAGATCGGCCCACACGTCGCGTACGACGCGGAGTGCACCACGAGCGCCGTGAAGCGGCCCGAGTAGCTGACCGCCATGCGGCTGGTCATGTAGCCGCCACTCGAAATGCCGCCCGCGAACCACCGATGCGGGTCGAGCGCGCCGAAACTGCCGTCGGTGATCTTCGCGAAGATCGCCTTCATGAAGACGTCGTCGGGAGCGCCATCCCAACTCACGGCCCACGGGAGCGTGTTGGTGTCCCAGTACGTCGTGCCGCCGAGGTGCGCTTCGGGCGCGAGCACCGCGTAGCCGGCATCGAGCAGGCGGGCGACGAGGAGCGCCTGGTAATAGAGGCCAAACGTCGCGTCGCTGCGCGCGCTGAAGCTGAGCTGCGACGGCGCGAAGGAACCCTGGAACAACACGAAGACCGGCCAGCCGTTGGGCGGCGGAGTTCCCGTGGGCAGCTGGAAGTTCACGTCGCGGGGAATTCCGGCGGCGGCGGGAACTGCGAGCGTGCGCATCGGACAGGTGACTTCGTCGGGCGTGATGGTGCACTGGGCCGGGCGACCGCCATCGGTGCCTGCGTCCACCTGAATCGAGCCGGCGTCTGGCGTGCCGGCGTCGTTGTTCGTTCCTGCGTCCCGGTCTGCGGCGGTGGAGCTCGCATCGGGAACGCCGGCGATCGGCGCAGCGCACGCGCTCGAGATGAGGAGGGCGACGATCGCGCGCTTCACTTCGCGATCCTCTCGGCGCGGAGTGCGGAGCGACGAACCTTGCCCGCTTCGTCGCGCAGCGGTTGCTGCACGCGCTCGAACGTGCGCGGCAACTTGTAGGTGCTCAGCCGTTCCTTGCAGTGCGCGAGCAACGCGGCGTCGGCGACCTCTCCGTTCACCTGCACGATGGCGTGCGGAACGCTGCCGAGATCTTCATCGGGCAGACCGATCACACACGCCGACGACACGCGCGGGTGGGCTTCGAGCGCGGCCTCGATCTCCGCCGGGTACACGTTCGAGCCACCGACGAGGATCATGTCGGTCTGGCGATCAGCCAGGTACAGGTACCCCTCGGCGTCGAGGTGACCCATGTCGCCGACCGATTCCCAGTTGCCGGCGCGCGTGCGAGCGGTCGCTCCGACGTAGCGATACGGACCACCCTGCTCCGGGCCTCGCCGCATCCACACCTCGCCGACCTCTCCGCGCGGGAGCGGCTTGCCGTCGAGCGAGAGGATCTCGAGCTCTCCGACCACGGGCCGACCGACCGAGCCGCGATGCGTGAGCCAGTCGGCGCCGCCGATCACCGTCACCGCCTGCACTTCGGTCGCTGCGTAGAGTTCCCACACGCGCTCGGGGCCGAGCCAGTTGATCCATTCCAGCTTGAGCCACGCGGGACACGGAGCGGCGAGGTGCAGGATCGTGCGCAGCGAGCTGAGGTCGTGGGTGTTGCGCGTCGCCTCGGGCAGCCGCCAGATGCGCTGCATCATCGTCGGCACCGCGTACATCCAGTCGACGCGGTGGCGCGCAATCAGCTCGAGCGCCTGGGTGGCGTCGAACTTCGGCATCACCACGAGGTGATTTCCGCGCAGCAACGCGATCAACGAGAACAGCAGCGGGCCGTTGTGGTGGAGCGGACCGGTGACGAGATGCACTCCGTCTTGCGGCACGCGCACGGCTTCCGCGAGCCCGAGAAATTCGGTGGTCGCGGGCTGCAGCGAGACGATCAGCTTCGGCCGCCCGGTGCTTCCGCCCGACAGCGGCGCCTTGCACGAGGTCGAGGTGACCGTCGGCAGTGCGTCGTCTGCGAACTTCGAGAGATCGGCGCGCGAGATGCTCTCCGGCGTGAGCACGATCTTCGGCTTCACCAGCTCGAGCACGGCCTGCCGTTCGGCGTCGGGCATGCGCGTCGACATCGGCTGCGGAGTCGCTCCGCACTTCCACGAAGCGATCACCGCTTCGTAGAACTCGACGCTGTTCGGCAGCGCGATGGTGACGAAGTCGTCGGCCACCACGCCTCGCGCCTGCAGGGCACGCGCGAGACGGTTGGTGTTCTTCTCGAGCTCATCGAAGGTGAGCGATTGCTCACCACACGTCAGGGCCGGCCGTTTCGGGTGCACCGAAGCCAGCCGCGCCAGTTCGACCATCAGAGGAACGGTCATGATCAGCTCGCCTTCGTGGTGCGCTCGGTGCCGGCGCTCTGGAGGAACGGGTTGAGCAGCGCCGCGACGGCCTCGGGCGCATCGAACGTCGCGAAGTGACGCGAGCCCTTGATGACCTCGAGGCGCGCGCCCTTGATCTTGTCGGTGTACGCGCGTTTGAAATCGACCGTCGTGTAGTCGTGCTCGGAGCCCACGACGAGCACGGGACACTTCAACTCGCCGAGGCGCTCTTCCATCGTCCAACCGATCAGGCCCTGCGTGGATCGCAGATAGACGTCGCGATCGTTGGCGCCGATGCGCTTCTCGACCTCATCACGCATCGCCTGCTGCGAGGGCTCGGGGAACAGCTTCTTGGCGATCATGCGCGCCATCGCGGCGGGGCCGAAGGTGCGAATCACGAAGGTGCGAATCGTCAGCGCGACGCGCATCGCGATTCCCTTCACCGCCATCGATGGGCCGCTGTTGATGGCCGTGAGCGAGCCGACGAGGTCCGGGCGATCGACGGCGAGCTGAAAGCCGATCATGCCGCCCATCGAGAGCCCGACCACGTGCACGCTCTTCAGGCCCAGCGCGTCGAGCATCGCGGCGATGTCGTGCGCAGACAGCGCGACGCCGTACTTGCCCGCCGGCTTGTCGCTCTGACCGTGGCCGCGGGCGTCCGGCATCAGCAGGCGGAAGCCCGGCAACAACGGAGCGACGCGCGACCAGTCGAACGCGCTCGACCCCAGGCCGTGCAGCAACAGCACCGGCGGGCCAGAGCCCTGCTCTTCGAGGTGCAGCTTGATGCCGTTGGCGTCGATGAAGCGTGATGAGCGATCGTTCATAGGTCGACCTCTTGCGGGGAGCAGGCGAGCGCTCTATAGAGAATCCGACACAGGTGAGCAACTGCTCACCTCAAGATCGAGGTGCACGGTGCGACAGTTCAGCAAGGAACAGCTCAAGAGTGCGCCGTTGCCGCCGGTGCAGAAGCCCGCGGGACGCTTGAGGATGTTGGCTGCGGCGCTGAAGTTGTTCGCGCGCCAGGGTTTTCATGGCTCGTCGACGCGCGATCTCACCTCGGCGCTCGAGGTGCAGCCCAGCGCGCTCTACGCGCACTTCGCCTCGAAGGAAGAGGTCCTCGCTGAGCTGATCGAGATTGGCTACGAGGCGCATCACCACGCGCTGCGTGAAGCGGTCGTGAATGGTGGCGCCACTCCGCAGGAACAGATGGCCGCGTTGGTGCGCGCGAACGCCAAGTTCCACGCCTCGTTCCCGTTGCTCGCCGTGGTGGTGCACGAAGAAGTGCACGCGCTCACCGAAGAGCGGCTCAAGGTGGCCAATGTGTTCCGCGCGCAGTCGGTTGGTTTGCTGCAGCAGGTGATCGAGCGCGGAGTCGCCGTCGGCGTCTTCAACCCGCCCGACCTGCAGACCACCGTGGCGGCGATCGGCGCGATGTCGCTGCGAATTCCGTACTGGTTTCAGGCGTCGGCGAAGTTCGATCTCGACGCGCTCGCTGACGCGCAGGTCGAGCTCGCGCTGCGAATGCTCACGCGAGCGAGAACCCGGTCACCTTGAAAGCGAAGAGCCGGCCCCGCTGTGCGCAGGCGCCGGCTCGCTCGAGTGGAGGCACGATGGCCCCTCACCCCAACCGCAATTTCAGTACTTGCCCTTCGCCTTGCGCGAACGCACGCGACGGCGCTTGAGCGCGTGCTTCTTGGTCTTCGCGCGGTTCTTCAGCTTCTTCTTGCTCCGGTTCGACTTGACGGCGGGCATGTGTGCTCCTCGTTGGTGTGAAACGCGACGTGTGACTACCTGAGCGACCGACACGCGGCAACAAAGAGCGTTGCTCGGATCGTTGCGCCCGCGTACACGACCGGCGCTTTGATCGAGAAGCTCGACGAGGTCGAACAGCGCTTCGAGCGGCTCACCGCCGACCTCTCCAGCCCCGCCGTGCTCGCTGATTCGAGCAAGCTGCAGAAGCTCTCGCGCGAGCGCGCGTCGATCGAAAAGCTCGTCGAGCGCTGGCGCGAGTTCAAGAAGCTGCGCACCGAGATCGCCGGCAACAAGGAGCTCGCCGAGTCGGGCGACGCCGAGATGAAGGCGCTCGCGCGTGAAGAACTCCCGGCGCTCGAGACCAAGCGCGCGGCGATGGAAGAGGAGCTCAAGCTGTTGCTCCTCCCGAAGGATCCCAACGACGAGAAGGACGTCATCATCGAGATCCGCGCCGCCGCCGGCGGTGACGAGGCCGCGCTGTTCGCCGAAGAAGTGATGCAGATGTACCTGCGCTACGCGGCACGCCGCGGGTGGCAGAGCGAGATCGTCGATCTCTCCACCGGCAATCAAGGCGGCATCAAGGACGCCACGCTCACCGTCTCGGGCACCGCGGTCTTCAGCTCGCTCAAGTGGGAATCGGGTGTGCACCGCGTGCAGCGCGTGCCGGCCACCGAGACGCAAGGCCGCATTCACACCAGCACCATCACCGTCGCGGTGATGCCCGAGGCCGAAGAGGCCGACGTGACGATCAACCCCGCCGACATCGAGATGCAGGTGATGCGCTCGACGGGTGCGGGTGGCCAGAGCGTGAACACGACTGACTCCGCCGTGCGGCTGATTCACAAGCCGAGCGGCATCGTCGTGAAGTGCCAGCAGGAAAAGTCGCAGCTCAAGAACCGCGCGATGGCGATGAAGATGCTGCGCACGCGCTTGTACGAGATCGAGCAGGAAAAGATCCGCTCCGAGCGCGACGCGATGCGGAAGGGTCAGGTCGGCAGCGGCGATCGTTCAGAGAAGATCCGCACCTACAATTTTCCGCAGGACCGCATGACCGATCATCGCATCGGCTTCACGCGCCACAATCTCCCGGGCGCGATGAGCGGTGATCTCGAAGACGTGCTGAACGCGCTGACGACCTTCTTCCGCGCCGAGGCCCTGAAGGCCCAGGAGCGCGCGTGACCACTCCTTCTTCCCCCGAGACCTGGACCATTCGCCGCGTGCTCGATTGGACGAAGGGGCACTTCGAGAAGCAGAAGCTCGACGACTCGCGCCTCACCGCCGAGATCCTCCTCGGGCACGTGCTCTCGATCGCGCGCGTGAAGCTGTACATGGACCTCGATCGCCCGCTCACCAAAGACGAGCTGGCGACCTACCGCGCGCTGATTCAGCGCCGCCTCGCGGGTGAGCCCACGCAGTACCTCGTCGGCTTTCGCGAGTTCTACGGCCGCAAGTTCACCATCGACGCGCGCGTGCTGATTCCGCGGCCCGAGACCGAGCTGCTCGTCGAAGCCGCGCTGCGTGACGTGAAGAAGGATCAACCCTCGCGCGTACTCGATCTCTGCACCGGCAGCGGCTGCATCGCGATCAGCATCGCGGCTGAACGCCCGCAGGCCTCGGTGTGGGCGACCGACCTCATGCCCACCGCGCTCGAGGTGGCGAAGCAGAACGCCACCGCGCTGCAGGTCGATGGCCGCGTCACGTTCTTCGACGGCGATCTGTTCGCTCCGGTGCCCGCGGGCGCGACGTTCGACGTGATCGTCTCGAACCCGCCCTACGTGAAGTCGTCGGAGATCGCCGGGTTGCAGAAAGAAGTGCAGAAGGAACCGCGCGTCGCGCTCGATGGCGGCGCCGACGGTCTGACGATCATCTCGAAGCTGATCACCGACGCCCTGCCCCGCCTGAAGCCCGGCGCTCTGCTTGCACTGGAGATCGGCGAGGACCAGGGCCAGGCAGTCTCGGAGTTGATGACGCGGTCGAACTACCGCGACGTGAAGGTGGAAAAAGATCTCGCGCGGCACGATCGCCTCGTGCTCGGCCGCAAAGCAGTCGAGGAGAAGTGAATGGATGCGATCGTCGTCAAGGGCAACGGGCCGCTGAAGGGTGAGACGTTCGCGAGCGGAGCGAAGAACGCCGCGCTCCCGATTCTCGCCAGCGCGCTCCTCGCCGAGGGCAAGCACACCTTCCGCAACGTGCCCGGCCTCGCCGACGTGAAGACCATGCTGCAGGTGCTCGACATGATGGGCTGCTCGAGCGAGCGGCTCACCGGCAAGAAGAGCGACGTGGTCGAGATCAGTGTGCCCAAAGGCAAAGGCGTCACGCCCGAGGCTCCGTACGAGCTGGTGAAGACCATGCGCGCGTCGGTGCTGGTGCTCGGCCCGCTGGTCGCCCGCTACGGCCGCGCGCGCGTGTCGATGCCCGGCGGCTGCGCGATCGGCGCTCGCCCGATCGATCAGCACTTGAAGGGGCTCGAGGCGCTCGGCGCAGAGATCGAGCTGCAAGAGGGTTACGTCGAGGCGCGCGCCAAGCGGCTCAAGGGCGGCACCGTCACGTTCGATCTGATCACCGTCACCGGCACCGAGAACGTGCTGATGGCCGCCGCGCTCGCGAAGGGCCGCACGCTGATCGAGAACGCCGCGCGCGAACCGGAGATCGAAGAGCTCGCGCGCGTGCTGAACAAGATGGGCGCGCGCATCACCGGCGCCGGCAGCGACATCATCACCGTCGACGGCGTCGACGAATTGAAGCCGGTCGATCACGCGATCATCCCCGACCGCATCGAGGCCGGCACGCTGCTCGTCGCGGCGGCGATCACCGGCGGCGACGTGCTGGTGAAGCGCTGCTCGCCCGAGCACCTCGAGCCGGTCATTCAGAAGCTGCGCGAGGCGGGTTGCCACGTGCGCGTCGAAGGTGACGGCGTGCGCTGCACGGTGAAGGAGCCGCTGCGCGGCGTCGACATCAAGACCCGCGAGCACCCCGGCTTCCCGACCGACATGCAGGCCCAGCTCATGGCGCTGCTGTGCACCGCGAAGGGCACCAGCGTGATCACCGAGAACATCTTCGAGAACCGCTTCATGCACGTGGCGGAACTCCGCCGCATGGGAGCGGACATCACGGTCGACGGGCACACGGCGGTGGTGCGCGGCGTCGAGAAGCTCAGTGGTGCTCCGGTGATGGCGACCGACCTGCGCGCATCGGCCTCACTCGTTCTGGCCGGCCTGTCCGCGGAGGGAAAGACGACGGTCGGTCGCGTCTACCATCTCGATCGCGGGTACGAGCGCCTCGAGAAAAAGCTCGGCTCCCTCGGAGCGGACATCAAACGCGTCAAAGAGCGTTGACATTTTTCGTGCGCCCCCGAGCGAATGGGCTGACGCGTGCGTGCGAGCTGAAGGGAGACGTGCCTTGCGTTCTCTGATCACGCCTCGCTACTCTTCGGCTTCAACCCCAACAGGAGAAGATCCACACAATGATGTGCCCGAGCTGCGACGTCGAAATGGTCGAATTGCAAGGTGACGACCAGACGCTTCGCAAGTGCAGTGAGTGCGGTGGGCTGTGGGTCGATGTTTCCGACCTGAACCGCATGTTGCTGCACCACAACCTTCCCGGCCTGGAGAGCATCGGAGGGAAGGTCGACCCCGAGGCCATGTGTGGTCAGTGCGCCGACTGCCTCGTCGATCTCGTCCGCGTGGTCGGCGGCGAGAAAGCCAGCCCGCTGAGCTACGACACCTGCGAGTCGTGCGGCGGCATCTTCCTCGAGTCGGAGTTCAGCGACGTCAGCGACTACGCCTCGGCGAAGAAGGAGATCCTCGAGTTCTTCGGGCGCTTCTCCACCAAGGGCCGCAAGAAAGTCGCCTCCGCTCACGCGTAGAGCGACCTTCTTCCCTCACCCTGACCCTCTCCCATGGGGAGAGGGGTTTCCCTTGCTCAACTCCTACGTGGGACTTGGTGCTACGGCACAGAGCGCCACGGACCCTTGAGGTCCTCTGGCAGTTCTCCGTCGAGCGACAGCACGAAGCCCTTCCCCGCCTTCGCGGGATCCTTCGTGAACTTCACCGCGCGCTTCTTGCCGCCGATCTCGAACACCAGTCGTGAGCTCGAGACGTCGTAGTTGCCGGTGACGGTCTTCTCTTGATTCCGCGTGGTGTCGAACGGCTCGTACGAGAAGCGGAAGGTGCCGTCGAAGTTGAAGGTGAGGAACCGGTCGGGCGTGTTGTCGAAGCCCGAGTACCAGGTGCCCATCACCACCGCGGTCGACTTGTCGTACTTCAGCTTGGTGGTGAGCCATGCGCCGTTGAGCGGCTTGCCGTCGGCGACGAACACCACGTCGGTCACGCACACCGGCATGTCGGGATCATCGGGCGAGTAGTGATCGAGCACTTCGATGGTGAAGCGCGAGCCGAGCATCGGCGGGTTCAGCTGCAGCGACTGCATGCCGCGTTGATCGGCGAGGTTGAGCGTCTGGCTCTGCTTGCCGCTCTTGATGACCACTTTGCGCGCGCGGCCGTACTCGTTCCACGTGTTCTCATCGAAGTTGTTGCCGGAGTTGATGCGCACTTCTTCAATCTTCACCGCGCCGTTGAAGCCGAACGTGAGCAGCTCTTCGAGCGGGTCGGCGCTCGGGCTGCACCATGCCGTCGCGTCGCGCGCGTCGAGCAGGTTCAGCGGCTGGTAGAGCGTGGGGCGCGAGTCCTTCTTGAAATAACCGGTGGCCTGCGCGTACCCGATGCTGCCCGGAGCGCCCGCCAGCGACAGCGTCGACACGAGCGCAATCAGCACCGCCATCGTTCGAAAGCTCGACATGAACTCAATATGCCACGCCGTTTTTCGAGCGGAACATTTCGGAGGTGCGCCCGGTTCGGAACGTGGCATGAGGCGCTCCATGATCCGCCACACCCGTTCTGTCGTGGTTCTCATGTGGCTCCTCGGCCTCGCGGCCTGTGACAAATGCGGTGGCGCCAACACGGTCGACGCGGGTGCGGTCGATGCCGGCCCGCCGGTGCTGACTGAGAAGGAGCCGAATGATTCAGCGCAGAACGCGTTGAGCATCGATCGCTCCTCGATCGTCGAGGCGAACCTCGGCGCAGATCCCGCGAAGCTCGACGTCGACTGGTACGCGCTCAAGGCCTCGCTGCCCCGCACCGTCGATCTGTCCGCCACCTGCCCCAACTGCGCAGACATCTCGCTCGAGGTGGTCGATGAAACCGGCGGCGTGCTGGCGACCGTGAATCAGGGCGGCGTCGGAGCGACCGAGCGCATGCCGAACCTCGACGTGAGCTCCCGCACCTTCGTGCGCGTGGTGGCGCTCAAGAAGGGCGTCGGCGGCGCGTACACGCTCACCGCGAAGTTCGCCGAGCGGCTGCCGGGCTACGAGCTCGAGCCCAACGAGCGCAAGGTCGACGCCTCTCCTGTCGCGCTCGGTCAAGCGATCTCGGGAATCATCGGCTCTCCGAACGACGTCGACTTCTACCGCTTCGAGTTGCCGTCGGAAGACGGTGCGCCGCCTCCGCTCGAGGAGCTCGACGCGGGTGCCGTCGAAGACGCTGGAGTCGCAACCGGATCCGCCGACGCAGGGCCGATCGTGGAGAAGCGGCTCGCGCTGCGCATCGACATGAGCGCGGTCGAGGGCGTGTCGTTCGATCTGCAGGTGCTGACCGAGGCCGAGGCCGTGTTGTTCCAGGCGAAGTCGAAGGAGAACGGCCCGCTCTCGCTGCGCAACGTCGGTGTGCGCGCGTCAGATCGCGTGATCTACGTCGCGGTTCGCAGCGCGACGGTCGGCTCGGGGAAGGACGCCAAGAAGGGCTCCAACGCCGACGTCTCGTACACGCTCACCGTGGCGCCCGAAGACAACGGCGGCAGCGCGGAATACGAGCCCAACGACGAGCTGGGCCGCGCGACTGATCTGCCGGCGAACTCGTACCGCGATGGCTTCATCTCTCCGAAGGGCGACGTCGACACGTATCGGGTGATCACCGACGGCCCGTCGATCGCCAAGTTCCAGCTGAGCGGCGTCGACAAGGTCGATCTGGTGTTGAGCGTCGTGCAGCCGGTCGAGGGCAAGGCCGACGAAGTGGTGCTCAAGGTGAACGAAGGTGGCTCGCGTGAGCCCGAGCAGCTCAACAACGTGCAGTGCAATGGCGCGTGCTTCGTGCGCGTCGAGGCGGCGGCGAAGAAGGTCGACGGCAAGTGGGTGAAGGAAGACGAGAACGGCGATCAGAGCTACCGCCTCAACGCGATCGTCGTGCCCGATGACGGCACCGAAGAGCGCGAGCCGAACAACACGCCGCAGACCGCGACTCCGGTGTTCTTCGGCAAGTCGATTCGCGGCACCGTGTTCCCCAAGAAAGACGTCGACTACTTCTCGATCGATCTGCGCGAGAAGCCGGTGAAGACGGCGATCAACGCCACTGCGCTCGGCGTGTTGAAGGTCGACATCGGGCTCTACCTGCACCGCGTCGAGAGCGACGGGAAGCTCACGCTGGTGCAGACCGCCGACGGCGCGAAGGGCGACAAGGCCGAGAACATCCGCTTCGCGGCCGAGCCCGGGCTCTACGTGCTCGAAGTTCGCGACAGCAAGAACCGCGAAGCGAACTTCCAGGACAGCTACCAGCTGACGGTCGAAGAAGGCGGCGAGTGACGCAGCCGCCGAACTGAGCAGCCAGCACACCACGCAGCGGGTGAAATCGCCGGGCTTGGGCGCTACACCTTCGCCATGGCCGCCGATCTCGAGCAGGAAATTCAGGCGCTGAAGAAGATGATGAACGCCGTCATCCTGGCGCACTACTACCAGGAGTCGGAGATCCAGGACGTCGCGGACTTCGTCGGCGATTCCCTCGCGCTCGCGCAGCAGGCCGAGAAGACCAAAGCCGACGTGATCGTCTTCTGCGGCGTTCACTTCATGGCCGAGACCGCGAAGATCTTGAACCCGGGCAAGCTGGTGCTGCTGCCTGATCTCGACGCCGGCTGCTCGCTGAGCGACCGCTGCCCGCCCGACAAGTTCAAGGTCTTCAAGCAGAAGTACCCTGATCACTTCGTCGCCACGTACGTGAACTCGTCGGCCGCGGTGAAGGCGATGAGCGACGTAATCGTCACGTCATCGAACGCCGTGAAGATCGTCTCGCAGATCCCCAAAGACAGGCCGATCATCTTCGCTCCCGATCAACACCTCGGCCGCTGGGTCACCAAACAGACCGGGCGCGACATGGTGCTGTGGCCGGGCAGCTGCATGGTGCACGAGATCTTCAGCGAGAAGTTGATCGTGCAGCTGATGGTGAAGCACCCCAACGCGAAGGTCATCGCGCACCCCGAATGTGAAGCGCCGGTGCTCGCGCATGCGCACTACATCGGCTCGACCAAGCAGCTGCTCGAGTACACGCAGAAGGACGCGACGAGCGAGTTCATCGTGGTGACCGAGGCCGGCATCCTCCACCAGATGCAGAAGGCGTCGCCGGGCAAGACGTTCATCCCCGCGCCTCCGAACAACGGCTGTGCCTGCAACGAGTGCCCGCACATGCGGCTCAACACGATGGAGAAGCTGTACCGCTGCATGCGCGATCAGACGCCGAAGCTCGAGCTGCCGCCGGGGCTCGGTGAAGCCGCGCTCAAACCGCTGAAGCTGATGCTCGAGTGGAGCTGATCATGTCCTTTCGCTTCTATTCCGTGCCGCCGTGGAACCCGCAGGAGACCGAGCTGGTCCCCGAGGTGAACGGCGATCTGAAGGCGGCGCTCGCGCGCGTCGAGTACCGCGGCTTCAAGGCGCACGATCGCGCGCTCGAGCTGCTGACCACGAAGAGCCCGGTGGTGTTCGCGAGCTCTCCCAACGATCTGCCGGCGCTGCTGCGCACCGCTGACCAGCTGCTGACCATCGCCAAGATGGACGCCGGCGAGCGCGCGCAGGTGTGGCGCTGCACGTGCGGAACGCCGTACGCGGTGCCCGTTGCGCTGGTGCGGCCCGTCTCGCTGCGCTGCGATCGCTGCGGCAACACGGTGGAGATGGACCCGTCGCGTGCCACGGGTGAGCAGCAGCTGTCCGACCCGAAGACCACCGGCATCAACGCCACACGCAACGCGCTGTCGACGTTCTTCCGCGAGGCGATGGCGCGCGGTTGGCCGGTGCTCGTCGCCAGGGTCTGAGTCGCGATGCGTCGTGCCACGCTCGATCTGCTCCGCTGCCCGAAGTGCAACGCGGGGAGTCTGGTGCCCGAAGCCGACGTCGCCGACACCGCGATGTCGTTCGGCCCCGCGAAGTGCGTGGGCTGCGGCTCGCGGTTTCCGGTGCACGACGGAATGATCGACTTCGTCGGCGAGAGCCCGACGCTCACGCTCGTGCAGCAGGCGATGGAACAGCCGTGGGTCGCGCGCACCTGGGACCGCTACGTGCGCCCCGCCGTCGACACCGTGCTCACCCGCGGGCGGCTCGATCACGAGAGCGAGTACACCGTGCTGCGCACGCTGGTCGCGAAGCCTCCGGGGCCGCTCGTCGATCTCGGCTGTGGCGCGGGCATCATGCTGCGCCGGCTCTCACACGATCTGCCTCACACCGATCTGATCGGCGTCGACGTGAGCCGAGCCATGCTCGAGGAAGCGATGGCGCAGCTGCGCGAGCACGCGGAGTCGGCCGACTTCGTGCGCGCGCACGTGCCCGCGCTGCCCTTCGTCGACGCGTCGATCGGTGCGTTGATCGCGGTGGGCGTGGTGCACTTCATCGGCGATCTCGAGCTGCTGCTGCGTGAGGTGCAGCGCGTGCTCAAGCCGGGCGGCCGGTTCGTCGCCACCACCTACGAGCCGAGCGCGATCACCCGCGCCATGCACCAGCGCGCCGGTCTTCACCCGCGCGACGAGATCACGCTGCGCGCGGCCGCAGAACGAGCCGGGCTCATCGCGTTCGAGCGCGTGAAGGTGCCACCGTTCCTGTTGTGGAAGGTCGAACGACCGTGAGTCAGATGAAGACGCCGCCGCGCGCGTCGTAGCGAGCGGTGTCGGGCAGCTGCGTGGTCTCGCTCGAGCCCTTGAGCGTCTCGAAGACCTGCTTCTTCTTCGCCGAGTTTCCGCAGTTCTTGCACTTGCACTCACCGCGCGGGCACGTGCAGTCGCCCTTGCCCTTGCACGAGCAGGTCGCCTGAACGCCGAACGCAGACTTCTCGACCGCCGCCGCGTTGGAAGCGCTGGCGAAGAACGCGACACCGAGGGCGACGCTCTTGAGGAGGTTGGAGGTCTGCATAGGGGTGCCGCCCTAGCCCACATTGTAGGTGCTTGCCAAGCGCAGGGCTGCGATTGTCCTCCGCGCTTTGCGGCGCCCAACCACCGAGCAGATCATCTGGTTCGTCGCGTTGATCTGCGGAGTTGCGCCGTTGTGGGCAGCGCAGGCGATCCCGCTCGTCGATTTGCCGCAGCACCTGCACCTGATCAGCGTGCTGCACCGCCTCGACGACGCGTCGACGCTGTACCCGGAAATCTTCGCGCGGCGCCCCGAGCTCACGCCGTACCTCGGCTACTACTACGTGGTCAGCCTGCTGAACTGGCTGCTCCCGCTCGAGCTGGCCAACCGCGTCTTCTTGAGCGCCGTGGTCGCCGGCCTGCCGTTGTCACTCGCGTTTCTGCTCAAGAGCCTGAAGCGGCCGACGTGGCCCGCGCTGCTCGCGTTGCCCTTCGCGTGGGGCGACAGCTTCGCGTGGGGCTTCGTGAACTACTGCGCGTCGTTGCCGCTCGCGATCCTCACCTGCGGCTTCTTCGTGCGGGTGATCGACCACGAGCCCGGCGAACGTCGCAAGTGGGGCATCGGCGTGGCGATCTCGCTGGTGCTGGTGCTGCTCTTCCATGTGCAGAGCTTCATCTTCCTCGCGTTCGCGCTGCCGCTGTTGCTGCTGACCACGCCCGCGCCCGAGGGGAAGAACTGGCGCGCGCGCATTCCGGCGTTGGTGAGCGTCTCTCCCGCCGTGCTGATCTTCTTCGTGTGGTTCGGAGCGCGGTTGAACAAGCCGCCCGAGATCGCTCCGGGGCAGCCGTGGAAGGCGTGGGGCCCGATGTTCTCGAAGGAGAACGTCGCGTGGAAATCGTTCGATCAGAACCTCGCCGAGTTCGTCACCGTGCCGCGCAACCAGGCCGGCGGCATCGAGCTGCAGGACACGCAGTTCCCCGTGCTCGCCGGCATGACTCCCGACGGGAGCGATCAGCGCGCGGTGCGCCTCGTCTTCTTGATCGCCATCGCTGGGGTGATCACCCGCCTCGCGCAGCTGCGCGCGAAATCGAACGACACGCAGGAAGGCAAGGTCGCGCGCTGGAGAATCGTCGCGCTCTGCGCCCTCGCCTTCGCCCTGCTCTTCCTCACGCCCTTCGACATTCGCGGTTTCGTGTACGCGATGAACACCCGCTACGCGCATCTCGCTGCGGCGCTGCTGGTCGCCGCGGTGCCGGTGCTCCCCGAGAAGTGGGCGCAGCGCTACTTGATCGCCGCCGGCCTCGCCGCGCTGGTGTTGATGGCTCCGCTGTGGACGACGATTCGCGCGTTCCAGGCCGAGTACCAATCGCTCGAGCGGCTCGCGCTGTCGGCGGGCGACAAGCCGCGCGTGATGGGCCTCATCTGGTCGACCGGCTCACGCGCGATGACGCACCCGCTGTTCCTGCACTCGGCGTGCGTCGTGGCGCGCGAGCGCGGCGGCCTCACCAACTTCTCGTTCGCCAGCACGCCGCACAGCCCATTGATGTACCAGGGCGCTCCGCCGCCGACGTTCCCCAGCGAGTGGCGGCCGGGCGACTTCCGCTACGACCAGTACGGCCGTTACTACGATCACTTCGTGATTCGCGGCGCGCGCCCAGAACAGGTCTTCGGCCGCCTGCTCGAGACCGAGCTGTACGTCGCGGCGCAGGAAGGCGACTTCTTCCTCGTGCGCCGACGCAGTCCGTGAGGCATCTTCACGCCCCTCATGGATTTCCTGACGATGACGAAGGAACAGGTCGAAGCGCTCCCTGAACCGAAGGCGGCCGAGGTGCTCGCGGCGTGGGTGAAGGCGAAGCGCGCCGAGCTGCCGAGCGCGCTGACCGAATCGAACAGCAAGCCGCACGCGCGGCTGGCGAAGAAGGCGCTGTACCAGCTGCAGTCGGCTGGCGTGCAGCTCGAGGCGCCGAAGCCAGTGGCGGCTGCTCCCGTCGCCGAAGCGGCCCCCGTGCAGTTCGAGGCCGTGCTGTCGATGCAGCTGGGCTCTGGCGAGCGCGCGTTCCTCGGAGCGATCCCCGTTCGCGGAGGCGGCATCGAGATCTTCCAGGGCATCGTGCACGACGAGCTGGGGCTCGCGCAGCTCGGCTCGGAGCGTTCGAACCGCAACGCGTGGCGCAAGCACATGGCCACGATGCGTTCCGATCGCAAGACGCGCTCGATGATCGTGCCCCTCTCGCGACTGCAGCTCGAGCTCGGCCGCGCGCTGTTCATCACCCGCGCCGCGAAGACCGACCTCGACACCGAGATCGAGCAGGGCCTGCAGCGGCTGGGCATCAAAGAGCTCGACCCGAACTTCGCGATCGACCCGCTCGAGGCTGGCGACGAAGCAGGCGCGGCCGACGCGGCGACGTTCTTCAAGCTGCCCGAGTTCGAGCAGTGGCTGCCGTCAGAGCCGAACCTGGTCACGCTCTCGCAGCGCGCTGACGCGGTGAACATCCTCCCGCTCGATGAAGCGGCGAAGACCGCGAAGAAAGAAGCGCTGGCCCGGGAGCTCGCGGCCGAGGTCTTCACGCCCGAGGTGCGCACGCTCTACGCGCGACGGTTGATGTACGCGGCCGAGATGCTCGATGGAAACGCACAGCCCGACGACGCGAAGCGCGTGCGCGCAGAAGCCCGTCGCCTCGCGCATGGCAAGGCAGTCAGTGCGTTCGCTGAAGGTTTGTTCGTGAAGGCCGTGCCGACGCTCACCAAGCCGTCGGTGGCGTCGCAGCTGGGCTTGAAGAAGTAACGCTCGACTACTCGGCGTTCCAATCGGACGCGGGGAGGATCTTCCAACCCGTGTCGATCTTCTGCGACTTGAAGCGCACCACGCGCAGCGGCCACTCACGCGGCGTCTTCGCGGGGCCTTCGGTGGTGGCGATCGTCCACCGGTGCACTTCGACCGTGTAGCGGCCCTGCGTGCCTGCCTTGGCGAGCACCGCGCGCATCGGGTTCTTGGGGTGCCAGTACACTTCCTTGCCGGTGCGCAGCACGTACGAGAGCACCGCGTGGCTCTTGCCGAACGCCGCCGCGCGCTCACGCGTCGGAGCGAGCAGCTTGGTGGCCTCCGCCTGGCTGACCTCGGTCATCTTGAGAATCGTCGCCCACCGCTTCGACGCCCATGAGCTTGGTGAGCGCGGTGCGGCCGGCCTTGTCGAGGTCGTTCATCATCTGCACGGCGTGCGCGAGATCGCCCTCTTCCTTCTTCACCGGGTCCTTGTCCTTGAACTTCCAGTTCTCGAGGCTGAAGAGCTGCGCGTTCATGGTGACGCCGCCGAGCAACAGATCCTTGCCGGCCTCGTCACCGGTGCCGGTGAGCGCGTTCAAGTAGGTCTCGGCGACCTTCTTCGCCTCCGAGTCGTCCTGGGCGAAGGCGGGCACGGCGAGCACCACGAAGGCGGCAGTGAGGAGTCGTGACATGAGGTTCCTTGAAGAAGGGCGCGAGCGGGGACGCCTGCTGATCGAGAAGATTCACCAAACCGCGCCCGGAGGCCATTGCGAACCGCACCCGCCCGGGTGGTGTGGGTCGATTCCTTGCGGTAGAGCCGCCGACCATGCGCTCGACGCTCCTTCTCGTGTTCCTCGCTGGCGGTCTGATCGGCATCACCGCGGCTTCGTGCGGGCAGGCGACCTGCTCTCCTGCCAACTGCTCGACCGGTTGCTGCAACGCTGCTGGCGTGTGTGAGACGGGCGGCGATAACGCGTCGTGCGGCAGCAACGGCAACGCGTGCGTCAACTGCGCGCAGCTCGCGCAGATCTGCGGCGACAAGGTGTGCGTGTCTCCCGGAACCGGTGGCGGCACGGGCGGTGGTGCGACGGGCGGCGGCGGAGCAACGGGTGGCGGCACGACGGGCGGAGGCGGAGGCACGACGGGCGGCGGCACCGGCGGTGGCACGACGGACGGCGGCACCTGCACGCGCACTCCGCTCGACTGCAGCGATCAGTCGATCATGTCGCTCGATCTCAAGTCGAACGTGGCCACGGGCATGGTGACCAACACCGCCGACGGGGCCGGCTGGCGCTCGACGATCGACTCGCGCGGCGGCGGCCTCACGCCGACCGAGAGCTACGTGTACGCGAAGTTCACCGCGACCGGCCTCGTGAAGCTCGACACCTTGAGCGACATGACGGCGCTCGACTCGATGGACTGGGACATCGCGTTCCGCCGCTTCATCATTCGCGTGAACAGCGGCGACTCAGGCCCCGGCTGCGTGAGCGCGATGCCCTTCACCGCTGGCACGTACAACACCATCACGGGCGTGCCCGGGAACTTCACCGGCAGCGCCGACGACTTCCTCACCCGCGCGCCGCAGTGCATGTTCGTCGACGACGGCTCGGGGCTGACGACCTCTCCGCGCACCGCGCTCGCCGCGTTCTACGCGTACACCTCGTGCGTCTCGATGACCAACGTGCCCTTCGTGGTGCAGACCATGAGCGGTCGCCACGTGAAGCTGGTGGTGAACACGTACTACTCGACCGAAGCGGGTCAGGACTCCTGCAACATGAGCGGCACGACGGGCGGAGCGGTCGGCGGCACCATTCGCGTTCGTTGGCAGTACCTCGACTGATGCGCGCGCACGCACTGGTCGTCGCGGCGGCAGTTCTCACTTCGTGTGGTGATGGCAGCAACGACGCGCGGCCCGACCCGGTGGTGCACCAGGCCACGCAGGAACTGCGGCCCACCGACACCAACGCCGGGCTGATGTGGCACTTCGCGACCGGCGAGACCGTCGAGTCGTTCGGAGCAGACGGCGGCTCGTACCTCGTGCACTTCACGCGCGCGGGTGTGAACGCGGTGCCCGTCGCCGACGCCGATGACAGCGGCGTGCCCGACTTCGTCGAAGTGGTCGACGCGACCTACGAACAGGTCGGCGCGCTGTACCACGGGCCGCTGGGCTACCGCCGGCCGGTGAGCGACGGGACGATCTCGAACAATGGTGGCGACGCGCGCTTCGACATCTATCTCGTCGACTTCGCGCGCTCCGCCGACGGCGCGTTCCGCGTCGATCAGTGCCAGCCGACTTCGCCGAACAAGTGCATCGGCTACGTGGTTCAGGAAAACGACTTCGTGAACTACGGCTACCCGAGCACCACCATCGCCAACCGCATTCTCGCCTCGCACGAGTATTTCCACGCGGTGCAGTCGGCCTACGACGACGCCCAGAACGTGGTGGTCAGCGAAGGCACCGCGGTGTGGGCCACCGAGCGCTTCGATCCCACCACCAACGACTTCGAAGGCTTCATTCACGGCTATCTGGAGCGCACTGATCGATCGATCGACTCTGCTCCGCCCGGGCCCGTGCCGACCTTCGCGTACGGCTCGGCGATCTTCTTCAAGTTCCTCACCGAGCGTCACGACGACGCGCTGATGCGCAAGCTGTGGGAGCACCTCGAGAACGGTCAGGGCGACGCCACCGAGCCGATGGATCAAGCCGACCCGACCTTCGTGGTGCAGCTCGATGCACTGCTCAAGCGTGACTACAACTCGTCGTTCGCCGCGGAGTGGGCCGAGTTCGCGAAGTGGAATCTGTTCACCTCGACGGCGGCCGACGCAGCGCAGGGTTACGCCGAGGGCTTCAAGTACCCGCTCGTCACCACCACCACGGTGACGATGCCGCATCAGGTCGACGGACTGCGCGTGTTCTACGCGTCGACGCAATACTTCACGGCTCCGGCGAACGGGCGCACGCTCGTCACCGCCGCGCTCGTCGATTCGCAGCTCACCACCACCGACGATCTGAGCGGCATGGCGCTGTGGCTCGTCGCGAGAAAAGGCGGCCGCAACACCGAGGTGGTGCGCGTGACGAACGGAGAAGTGGTCGACGTCAGCGGCGGCTCGGCGATCATCGCGGTCACCAACACCAACCGTGGAGCGATCGGCGCTTCCCTCTCGCAGCGCCCCGGCGTCTGCCTCGGCACGGTCGAAGAAGTGAACGCCTGCATCGTCGCGCTCGGCGGAACGGTCGCGACCGACGGCGGCGTTGACGGCGGAAATTCGGACGCCGGCAGCATGGACACCGACGCAGGCATGGTTACCGATGCCGGCACTGGCGGGCCGAACCCACCCACGGGTTGTGGCTGTGGCGTGGGAATCGAGTCGAGCCCGTTGTGGTTGTTGCTGCTGGCGCTCGGCCGGCGTTGGTTTCGTTTTCGGAGGTAGGACCTCACATGATGACGTCGTCCGCGTTCCTCGTGGCGTTGAGCCTCGTGACGGGTGATCTCGCTGCGCGCCGCAGTCCCGTGGTTCAGGTGGTCGAGAAGGTGTCGCCTGCCGTCGTCTACGTCGGCACCGTGCAAGTGGTCGAGACCCGCTTCCGGCCCCGCTCGTTCGTCGATCTCTTCGCCGGCCCGCAGGAAGAGCGGCGCGCGGTCGAAGGTCTCGGCTCAGGTGTGATCATCGACGCGTCGGGCCTCATCGTGACCAACGATCACGTGATCCGCGGAGCGTCGGAGATCCACGTGGTGCTCGCCGATGGTCGCCAGGTCGCCGCCGAAGTCGTCGGCAGTGACGCCGACACCGATCTCGCGGTGCTCAAGGTGAACGCCAAAGGGCCGCTGCCGTTCGCGAAGCTCGGCACCTCGTCTGATCTGATGATCGGCGAGAGCGTGGTGGCGATCGGTTCTCCGCTGGGGCTCAAGAAGACGGTCACCGTCGGAGTGGTGTCGGCGCTGGGCCGCACCATTCGCAACGAGGAACGCGTCTTCAACGACTTCATCCAGACCGACGCGTCGATCAACCCGGGCAACTCTGGCGGGCCACTGCTCAACATCGACGGAGAGGTGATCGGCATCAACTCCGCGATCATCAGCTCGGCGCAGAACATCGGCTTCGCGATTCCCGCCGACAAGGTGCGCCGCATCGTCGACGAGCTGAAGGAGTTCAAGAAGGTGCGCCCCGCGTGGGTCGGTATGGACGCGCAGCCGCTCTCGCTCGAGCTCGCCAAGCGCCTCGGGTGGGACCGCACGTTCGGAGCCGTCGTCAGCGCGGTCGACGAAGGCAGCCCCGCGCTCGAGGCCGGAGTGCAGCGCGGCGACATCGTGATGCAGGTCGGCACCACGCAGGTCGAGAATGCCGACGACTTGAAGAGCCGGCTCCGCAGCGCGACGGCGAAGAGCCCGGTGCAGCTGAAGATCTTCCGCGCGGGGCAGGAACTCGCGGTCACCGTCACGCCGATCGAGTTCCCCCAGAAGCTGGTCGACAGCATGGTGTGGGACCGCCTCGGCTTCCGCTTGAAGGCCGGCAAGGGCGAGATGGTGATCACCGCGGTGCGCCCCAACTCGCAGGCCGCGCGCATCGGGTTCGAGCCGGGCGACGTGCTGCTGCGCATCAACCAGACCGAGCTGTCGACCGCCGACGCGCTCAAGGAAGCCGTCACTCAGGCGCGCGGAACCGGGAGCGCGCTGCTGATCGTTCGTCGCGGCCGGTACGGTTATTCGATGACCCTGCCGTTCTGAATATCCCCGCGAAAGACGTTAATCATTTGACGCGCGACGACCTGAACGTACCCTCCCCACCATGAGCGGGTACCGCTACCAGGCCCTGGGGCCGTTGCAGGCTGGCGAAGGAAGCCGCGCGTTTCTCGGGCTGGCGATCAACGCCGAGAACAAGGCACGACCGGTCGTCATCATCTGGGTGCCCGAAGCGGCCGAGAAAGACCCGTCGCTGCTCGATCAGATCCGCCGCGAGACCGAACACGCCTCGCAGCTCGATCACCCGCACATCGTGACGGTGATGGGCTTTGGCAAGCTCGACGAAGGTCACGCGCGCGTCGTCGAGTTCGCTGACGGCGAGTCGCTGCGGAAGATCCTCGACACCTGCAAGAAGTTGCCGCCTCGCATCGCGGCGCGCGTGGTGCTCGATGCGTGTACTGCCGTTCACTACGCGCACGTGGCCGGTAACGACGACGGCGCGCCGCTGGTGCACGGCGATCTGCGCCCCGAGACGTTGCTCATCAGCTTCCAGGGCGTGACCAAGGTCACCGGCTACGGCGCGCTGGCGTTTGCTCCGCGCGAGCTGGGTGGGCAGCGCGTGAAGGGCCGTCGCGTGCATTCCGCTCCCGAGCAGATCATCGGTGGGCGCGAGGCAGTCACGATCCCCACCGACGTGTACCTGCTGGGCATCACGCTCTACGAGTGTCTGACCGGCATCGTGCCGTGGGCAGAGCAGGCCGAGTTCTTCGATCACGCGGTGCTGACGCTGCCGATGCCGCCCGCACCTCCGGGAGAAATTCCGGAAGCGTTCGAGCCGATCATCCAGAAGGCGTGCTCCAAGAAGGCGAACGATCGGTACCCCACTCCGCTCGCGATGCGCGAGGCGCTCGAGGCGGCGGCGGGCAGCGAGGTCGCCACCGACGAAGAGCTGTCGAAGTTCCTCGAGACGTTGTTCCCGCAGTCGCACGATCTGCGCGCCGCGCGTCGTCACACCATCGACGCGGGCATCGCTGATTTCGTGCGTCGCCAGTGGGCCGATCAGGAACGCCGTGAGACGACGCCGATGATGCGCGCCGTCGAAGTGCCCGCGCACCTCATTCCTCCGGGCGTTCCGGCTCCCGTCGCCGCGCCTGCTGCCGAGACCGCCGCGAAGGCTGCCGAAGCGCCGAAGCCCGCGGCCGAGCCGCCGATGAAGCCGCCCATCATCGTCGCGCCACCGAAGGAACAGTGGACGGCTCCGCCCGAGGAAGATGAGGACGAAGCGAGCGCCGAGAAGGAAGGCAGCTCCGCGCCGTGGCTCATCGCGCTGGCGCTCTTCATCGCGGTGATCGCCGGTTGGTGGGGGTGGAAGAAAGCCAACGCGCCGGTGCCCGGTGCCGAGCAGATCAACACGCCGCTGCCGCCGCCCAAACCGCCCATCAACCTCGACACCGTGTTGCCGGTGCCGGCGGTGATCGATGCGGGCGAAGCAACGCCGGTCGACGGTGACGGCGGAGAAGCGCCCGCGCCCGTCGTCGTTCCCGACTCAGGCACTGCGGCTGTCGTGCCTCCGCCGGCGGTCGATGCTGGACCAGCCGTGGTCGCGACGGCCGCGAACGTGAGCGTGACGATTCATTCGACGCCGACCGTGGAGCTCTCGCTCGACGGCAAGGTGCTCGGCAAGACGCCGTGGTCGGGCTCGCTGCCCGCCGGTCGAAAGGTGTTCAAGCTCGAGAACAAGGCGCTGATGATCTCGACCTCGCGCGCGGTGACGCTGAAGAGCGACCCGGTCGAAGAGACGTACACCTTCGAGAAGGGCTTCGTGGCGATCAAGGCGCCGGAAGGTTCCGCGATCTTCATCGACGGCAATCGCGTCGGCACTGCGCCGATCCGCGGAGAGATCCCCGTCTACGAAGGCAGCCACCGCATTCAGGTGACGATCGGCCAGTCGAAGTGGAGCGAGCCCTTCAACCTGTACGCCGGCCAGCGCGTCTCGTTCAACGTCGAGACGCAGTAACTGCTCTCAGCTCCGCGCTTTGCGATCGCGCAGGAGCGCCTCGTAGCTGCGCGTCACGCTCTGCGAGAGGATCAGCAGCTCGCCCACGTCAGGCGGCGTGAGCTGATCAGGCCCGTGATCGAGATACACCAGGTGCACCAGCTTCCCGCGCACGAGCAGCGGCAGGATCACCGCCGTCTTCGGGTAGCCCGCGCCGAGCATCTTGTAGAAGACGTCCATGCCGGGCGTGCGCTTCATCGGCCCGACGAAGTGCGACTTGAGATCGTTCACCAGCTTGAAGGTGTTCGCCTCGCCCAGACTCACGCCGATGCGGCCGACGGCGCGCTGCGAGATGCCCTGCCCCATGCCGCGCCAGCCGCTCACCAGCGGGCCCTGCACGTTCAAGATCAGCGCGCGGCGGAACTTGCTCTTCGCGAACTGCAGCACGGTGCGAGCGATGTCTTCGCGGCCGGTGGAGATCTGCAGCTGCTTCTGCGCCTCGGGGAACGTGAGCGGCGGAGCCTGCGCCTCTCCGGTGGTGACGGGCCCTGACAGCGGGCTCACTTCTTCCATCACCTCGCCCTCGATGATCTCCTCTTCTTCGGCGCCACCCACCGCGGCGTGCGCGTAGAGCTTCGCGAAGTCTTCCTCGTTGATGAGCGACGCGGTGTCGTCGGGTGAAGGCGCCTTGTCGTCGGCCACCTTCTTCGAGGGCCGCAGCGTGTTCATGTCGATCGGCCGCATCGGCCGGAACGCCTTGCAGTGCGTGCGCAGCAGCTGATTCATGCGGAACTCGGGAATCACCACCGCCACCACGCGCTTGCTGGCCTTGAAGGCGAGATCGTCGAGCGCCTTCATCTGCGTCGGCCCGAGCACCGCGACCGTGAGCCGCGTGGCGTCGACCCGCATGGGGATCACGTCTTGATCGTCGTAGAACTGCCGCTTCACGACGTCGAGCGCCGCGGGGTCGGGCACCATCACGCCCGAAGCGAACGGCAGGTTGTGCTGCTTGCCGAGCACGCGCGCCAGATCGACTTCCTTCAAGAACCCGAGCTCGACGAGGTTGGTGCCCACGCGACCACCGTGAATCACCTGCGTCTCGAGCGCTTCGTCGAGCTGCGCGGGCTGAATCAATTTCTCTTCGAGCAGCAGCTCACCCAGTCGCGCCATCGCCGCCTCCCGGGACGTCGTGCGGGTGGTGCGAGAGGCCGACCAGGTTGCCCTCGGGATCGCGCACGTACACCGTCCAACCCGTTTCCTTCTCGATCGGCACTTCGCGCTGCTGAAGCTGCTTCACGATGTCGCGGCGATCTTTCGCGGCGATGGTGAGCGCGACCATCGAGAACCCCATCGCGCCACGCGCGGCCCCGGCGAGTTCTTCGACCGCGAGGAACGGGCCATTCGTCGCGCCCGTGCTCACGCCGACCCAGATGCTGCGCAGCGAGCCGTCATCGCGGTGAAAGCGTTTCAACTCCGGGAGCCCGAGCGTCTCGACGTAGAAGCGCGCCACGTTCGCGACGTTGCGCACCTGAATCGCGACGTGGTGGAAGCCCCCGAGCTGCACGACGCACACCCTATTCTTTCCGGCGGCGGCGTCCGAGAGCGAAGAACGCGAGCAACACGACGGCGACGCCGGGCTCGGTCGAGCACCCGCACCCGCTCGCCGGCACCACAGCGACCTCGGCGATCGACACCGGCAACCCATGCAGCGTCACCGTGGGCGACGTCTTCGGAGTGCCGAGCAACCGGGGATTCGCGGCGAGCTTCAGCACCGCGGTCCCCGACGCCGGCAACGCCACACCCGAGGCGCGCAGCACGTTGCCTTCGACCGACGACGCGAGACGAACACCATCGAGCGTGAGCGTGCCCGCGATGGGCTCGGCAGCCGTCAGGGGGATCTCGACGTCGAGCCCGTCGACCGCGCACGAGGTCGTGTTCGTGAGCGTGATTTCCAGCTCGAACGACGATTCCTCACGGCGAATGTGCGGAGCGGTGCGCGACTTCACCGCGACGAACGGATCGACGCCGACGTCGAGCGCGCGCGTGGCGGTCGCGCCGTTGCCCGCGCCAGCATCGACGCTCCATTCGAAGACGAGCTGCTGCCCGGCCATCGAGAGATCGAGCGCGACGGTCTGCAGGTCGATCGCGCCCGTACCCGACGTGGTGGCGAGCGGGCTGCCTTCGAGCTGACGCCAGGTCTTTTCAACCGCCGAGCAGGCGCCCGCCACGTCGTCGAGCACCACCTGACCGCGCACGCCTTCGCCACAGCGAGCGGTGAGCATCGCCGGCGAGATCGGCCCGACTGCGGCCGGAGTCGAGTCGAACCTGATCATCGCGCGCCGCTCGGCACCCGTGAACCCTGCGTCTTCGTAGAGCTGAGCGACGACCTCGCGCGCGCCGCCCGCACAACCACCGGGCACGGGAATCGACCACGGCCCCGGCGTCACGGTGCTCGTCGCCGCGACCTGCGTGGTGCCGTCGTAGATGAAGATCTTCGAAGCGAGATCTCGCTGCGGCAGGCAGGAGGCGAGCACCGACGTGTCACCGAAGGCCACTCCGCTGTCGGCGAACGCGGTGAGTGTGTACGCGGCCGTCGCGTCGAGCGGCTGAATGTCGGGGATCACGTCGACGACGAGCGTGCCCGCATCGGAGCGGCGACCGAGCGTCTCGCCCTGCACTTCGCGATGCGCGACGGCGTACACCTGACTCGCGACACAGTTCGCCGCCGCGTCGATCTGCAGTCCGCCGTCGACGATCGTCGCGGTGGTCGCGCCGGCGTCGATGAAGTCCCAGATCAACGCGGTGCCCGGGTAGTTCATGTCGGCCTGACACACGTGTTCGCTGTTCGATGGCGACCACACGCGCGTCGTGCCCGTGAGCTGCATCGCGGGCTGCTGGAAGATCGGCGCGAGCGGCGCTCCCCACGGAGTTGGCGTCACCATCACGGGCACCGAAGTCGTCGTCGGCATTCCGCTCTGCCACGTCGCGGTGACCGTGACGGTCTCGCTCGTGCGACACGCGGTCCCGGGCGGCTGGTAGTCGAACGTCGGGCCAGTGCCCATTTGGCCGCCGGTGGTGGACCACGAGAACGTCGCCGAGTCACAGCCGCCGTCGACACCGACGCTGAACTGCACCGGGCCGCCACCGGCGATCGGGGTCGTCGCCGGAGCCGTGACCACCACGTCGCCGCGCCCGCCGACGGTGAGGTTGAACGACGTCATGCTGGTGTGCAGACCGTCGGTGCTGCTCACCGTGATCGGCAGCACGCCGCACAGGCCGCCGGGGAGCGAGAAATCTTTCGTCACGCCGTCTTCAGCGCCGGCGACCGAGGCCACCACCACGCCCGAGCCGACGCTCCATGCGTGGAACAGCGGGTCTTCGTCGGGATCGCTCGCGGTGAGCGTGACGCGAACCACGGCACCGGCGTCGGCCGTCAAACCACTCGGGCCACTCACCATCGGGCCCTGCGTGTTCTCGTAGACGTAGAGCGTGCCGCTCGTGTCGGACGCGGCGCACCACCGCGATGGCAAGCACGAGACGCGCTCGAACGTCGCCGCGATCGCCGTGCGCGCGCGCCAGGTGACGAACTCGTTGGCCGGGTCGGGAATCGGCGACACGAGACCACCTGCGGTCGTCACCACCATGCTCACGTCGGACATCGCGACGTGCGTGGCCCCGCCCGGCACGGTGAAGTTCACGGCACCCGCGTTCGATCGAATGTCGGGGAACAACCACAGCGTGCGGTTCGCTGTGTTGGCGGCCATCACTGCGGGCAGACCGTTTCGTTCGAAGAGCGCGAAGTCTTTGTACGGACCGTTGGCGTACACGACGTTGGGCGGGGTGCCGCCATCGACGCTCACGCGGAAGGCGTTGGTGATGGTGCTCGAGACCAGCAGGTCCTGCGCGCCGTAGCGAAGCACCCGCACCACGGAGTCGGCGTTCGACGCGCCCCACGACGCTCCGCCGAGGTTGGTCGAGCCGGTTGAGCCGAGTCGCGCGAGCTTGAGCATCAAGGTCGAGCCGGACAACTCGAGCGCCGCGATGCCGTCAGTGCCGAAGCCGCGCATGCTCCGCGGTGCGCTCGTCACGAGGTTGTCAGCGGTCCCGCAGCTCGCACCGAAGCGCAGCGTGCCGCCTGATTCCTGCGCGACGAGGCACGTGCCGAAGACCGCGGCACCGACCACGCCGCCGTCGAAGCTGAGGAGCGTCGTGACGCCTCCATCTTCGAGGTGCAACAACGCGGCGCTCCCGCCGTCTCCTTCTCGCGACACGAGCACGAGGCCCGCGTCGACCAGCTCGAGATCGCGAATGGTCGCGCCGCTCGTGCCCACGGAGCGCCAACCCGCGAACGCGATCAGCGGCACCAGGACGAACGTGGTCAGCAGTGCGCGCATCAGTAGCTGACCTCCGCTCTCAGGTAGAGCCGATCACGCGACATCGTCGCGCCCGCGTCCAGCCCGGTCCCCGAGAATCCAAACGCGTTGAAACCGACGCCGAGGAAGAACCGGTGATCGAAGCGGTAGCCGACTTCTCCTCGGAGTGAAGCCCACGAATCGTCGGTGAAACCCGCCGCGGGTTTGGTGCGCGCTGCAACTTCGCCAGCGACCTCGAGCCCTTCCCAGATGCGCACCGAAGGCCGCAGCGACGCCGAGAGCATGACGCCCGCCTCGCTCACGCCGAAATGACCACCTGCACCTACCGCGAAGCGATCACCGAGACGCAGCGTGGGCAACAGCGAGACGGCGTGAAGCCGATGATCGACGACGCTCGTCCAGTTCTGCGTCCACGCGTAGCGGGCGATGATCGCGCCGCGCTCGAAGCGCCATGCAGCAGAGACCGTGGCGTCGACGGTGCGGCCGACCATCGCGCCTTGATTGGCCGAGTGCGTCCACAGCGCGCGCGCGGTGAGCGAGAAGTCGCGCACGGGCTTCCATTCGCCGCCGGCGCCGACGACGTATTGCCGCAAGACGCGCGCGCCCGTTTCGTCGCGCAGCTCGCCACGCACGAACGCGCGAATCGTTTCGCGCTCGAACGCGACGTTGAGGCCTCCCGCGTTGCGAGCGACGTCGGTCGCGAGACCATCGAGCGCGCGCGCTCCGTGTTCGTAGCGAGCGCTCACGGTGAGGCCTTCGTCGAGCTTCTGCGTCAGCCCCACCGCGCGCGCGAGCCGCAGGCCGTTCACGTCGGTCGCGCTCACGTCTTCGGCGAAGACCGACGTGCTCGGGTCGACCTGCTGCCGCACTCCGGTCACCAGCCGACGCTCTCCGGTGGACGGCGAATCGACGTCGGTGCTCTGCACGCCGTACCAGGTCTCGTTTCCGCGCGTGTAGTTGAGGTTGCCCCAGACCTGCGGGCCGAGCGCCGGGCCCCACCCGCCGCGAATGCCGAGCTCGAGCTTCTCGGTGGGCTTCACGTCGAAGCCGAGGCTCGCGAAGGTGAGCTCCATTCCTCCGAGCGTCACCAACTGTTGCCGGTAGCCCGCGCGCAGCTGCAACCACGGAGCGAGCCGCACGCGTCCCGCAACGCCGAGCGTGAAGCCGCCCTTGCTGCCCTCGCTCAGCGTCTGCTGGAACTCGCGACCTTCCAGTCGAATGCCCCAGGCGGAGCTCTCATAGCCGACGCCGCCGCCGAGCACGCGCCCCTGCACGCGAGCGCCCGAGAGCGGGTCGCGCGGATCGGGCATGTCGCGGAAGTCGACGAGGGCCGAGACGACCACGGGCCCCAGCGGCTGCTCACCGCGCACCGAGATTCTGATTGAGCGCTCCGAGCTGCGCGGTGTCTTGAAAGCCGTCTTGCCGCCAACGCCACGCCGCGTCCCAGAAGCCCTTGCCGAAGAAACCCTTGCCGCGACCACGCACCGTCACGGCCCAGCCTTCGTTGCTCGCGGGCACGAAGGTCGGCGCGAGCGTGGTGAGACCGCCGTCGCGCGAGAACGCCAGGCCCTCGATGAAGCCCGCGCTGTGCGCAGCCTCAGCTTGCAAGCGCACCGACCCGAGCACCGCTTCTGCCGCGCCGCGGAACAGCGTGTAGTTGCCGTCGCGCCAGCCACTGCCGGTGAGCGTGACGGGACCCAGGCGGCCCTTCACCGAGCCGCCGAAGCTCGCGCCGCCCGCCGAGTCGTCGACGTATTCGTAGTCGACCACCAGGTTGGCGACGGCTCCGGAGGTGAGCGGGTCGGACTGAAGGATCGGATCGTTCGCGTAGAAGCTCAGCGGCTGATTGAGCAACACGCGGCCGCTCAGCGCGTCGATGGTGTAGTCGCGCAGCCGCTGCAGGTGCACCTCGCGAATCGGCAGCTGCGTCACCGCATCTCGCCATTCGATGCGCACCGCTTCACTGCCGGTGACGATCAGGCTCTTCGACAAGAAGAACAGCGAGCCGCCGGTCGCTTCGAAGCGCTCGTGCATCGGCCGGCGCGCGAGCCCGAGCGTGAAGTCACTCTGCGTCGGCGCGACGAGCCCCTGAACGGTGAGCCCGAACGGCGTCCTCTGCGTCGGAGTCTCGAAGAACAGCGACGCTCCCTGCAGCGCGCGATGCACGCGACCGGCGTCGGCGCCCGCCTGGAACCAGCGCGTGCTCCCGTACCCCACCCGGCCCCAGCCTTCGCGCTCGAGCTCGACGCGGAAGCGCCCTTCACTCGGGTTGCTGGCGGTGGTCGCCGCGTCGTCAGCCCACGCGAGCGGCGCTTCCTGCGGGTTGAGCTGCCGCTGGAACACGTCGATGCGATGCGGAGCGATCAGCGAGCGCGCATCGAAGCCGACGAAATCGGTGTCGCGCAGATCGAGCTCCGCGCCGAGCTTGAAGCCCGCAAACGAGGCGCGCATGGCGCCCGCCCCGCGGCCGAACACGCCGAACCCGCGCCCGAACGCATAGTTCGCTTCGAGATCGAGCAAGCCGACCGCCATGAACGTGGGCTGCGAGGGCCGTTCGAGCGGCTCGTTCCACTCGAAGCTGCCGCGCGTCACCTTCAGCATGGTGGCTTCGGTGCCGATCTTCGCGTGCCCGCGACCCGACGGGTCGAGCGGAACGTCGGCGTCTCCGAGCGTGACCTTCGTTCCTCCTCCGAGCTCGAAGAGCACGTCACCAGAGCCGGTGATGCTGATGTTGCCGACCGTCTCGAGCGCGCGCGGCACGACGAGCAGACTCGTCTTGCGCGACACGACGTCGAACGGCGCGAGCGCCAGCCGCTTCACGCCGTGGCTCGCGATGGTGAGCGGAATCTGGTTGAGGCCCGGCTGCAGTGAGACCCATGCCTTGCCGCCTTCGACCGCGCGGCCACCGATCAGCACCTGTTCGCCGGGCTGCGTCTCGACCGAGAGCTCGTACTCCAGCGCACCGCTGCTCTTGCGAAACGCGGGCGGCGCGTCGACGAGCTGGAGCCCACGGCGATCAGCGCGAGAGATCGCGAATGAGATCACCAGCGCCGAACCCGCCGACAGCTCGACCGTCTGGCCCTTCTCGACTCCGGTCCACTCGCCGATCAGCGACCCGGGATCGATCTTCACGCGGTGACGGCCGGGGAGCAGTCGCGCGAGCGTCTGATCGGCGCTGCGCGCTTGAAGCGCTGCGAAGTGGAAGCGGCCGTCGACATCGGTCACCGCCTCCAGGCCCGTCTCGAGGAAGAGGTGGGCGCCGGCGACTCCGGGCTCGTTCGCCGAGCAGAGCCCGTCGCGATCGAGATCGTCGCACACACGACCGAGGAGCACGCCATCGTCGAACTGCGACACCTGCGCCTGCGCGAGCAGGATCGCGGTGAGCGCGGCGAAGCTCACGGACCAACCTCGACGATCGCCGAGACGCGGCTCTCGAGATCGGTGATCGAGACCAGGCCGCGCGCTTCACCGCTCTTCGTTCGCCCGCGGCTCACCAGCGCATGCGGCCCCGAAGCGTCGCGCAGCTCGATCTTCCTCCCGTCGAGAATCTTCCCGTCGGCGCCTTCGACCCACCACGTCACACCCGCGCCGTCGCGCTCGGCGCGCACGTTCACCGGCACTTCCGCGGCGATCATCACCGTCGTCGTCGCGGCCACCTCAGGTCGCGACCGATCGAGACCACCGTCGAGATTCACACCGAGGGCTGGCCAGTCGGCGTGGTGCACCTCGGTCGCGTCGGGAGGGAGCTTCAGCTCCACCAGTCCGCGCGCATCGGTCACTCCGAGCACGGCCGTGCCCGACGCCACGCGCTGACCTGCGACCGGGAGTCCCGACAGCTCGCTCACCAGCACGCCGACGCCGCCGTCGATCGCCCACGCGCGCAGCGAAGCAGGTTCCCGCCCCGACGGTCCCCACGCGACGAAGGGAATGGGTGTCGGCCCGAGCGCCTGTGACTCGGAGACCGGCCAGCTGACCTCGAGCCCGCCTTTGGTGTCGGTGGTCGCCACGCCGCGAGCGCTCGAGACCGAGACGCCAGCGAGCGGGCGCCCGAGAGAATCACGCGCGATGAGCTCTCCGTTCCAGATGCCCTTGCGGTGCACGACCTCGGCAGACGCGACGACCTCGAGCTTCGCCACCGCGCCCTGCGACAGGCCGATCGAGATCTCTTCACTCGAATCGATCGCCCCCTGCTTCCAGGTCGCGACCAGCTTCTCGAGGCCCGTGCCCGGGTCGCGCGGTGCGACCCAGTTCCACTCCGTCACGCCGTTGCCGAGATCGCGCGGCGCCGTGAACGTGCCTCGCCCGCCGCTCCAGGAGATCTTCGCGCCCTTGGTCGGCGAGCCGTAGTGGTCAGACGAAGCGCAGAGCACGCGCGCTCGCGACGCGCCGTCGGCCGGGAGTTGCGTCGGCGTCACCACGCACGCGAGCTGATCGGTCGGAGGCAGCGCGAGGTCGATCGAGGTGACGCGCTTGTTGCCGACGCGGTCGCGCGTCTCGGTCTTCGCGATACCGAAGCCGGGTGGCACGACGACCGGGAGCTTGAACGTGCCATCGGCCTTCGACTTCACGGGGCCGAACGAGACGCCGCCGATGGTGAGCGTGACGTCGGCGTTGCGCTCGGCGCGACCGGGCACCTCGACGGCGGTCGCCATCGGCACGCGCAACGCGCCGAACGCGCCCTCGACCGACTGCGCGTGCGGCCACGGAGAGAAGGCGACGATGATCGCCACCTCGGGAAAGCGCGTGGTCGGCAACACGTAGCGCGCCTTGAAATGGCCGGCGCCGATGCGCTCGACGGCTTCGATCTGCCCGACGTTCGCGCGCAGGACGGGCGGCGCAGGGCGATCGACGCCGAGCAAGGTGATCTCGAGCTCAGCGGTTTGATCGCGCCCCTTCACCGGAGCAGCGGGCGTCAGCTTCAGCTCGACGGACGAGGCGGTCTGCGCGAGTGCGGGCAGCGCCACCAACCCGAACGTGAGCAGGAACGCGGCGCGCATCTTCGGGGGCGAAGTGTACGTCGAGCGCGAAAATCAGAGAGAGCAAACACCGCTGCCGAGCGAGATCATCGGCAGCGGAATTTCAAACGACGTTTTCAGCTGTCGCGCGAACGACGGTCGCGAGCCACCAGCCGCACCTCGGCAGGCGTGCGGCGACGCAGCAACAGCGCCACGGCGATGAAGAGCATCATCGGCACCAGCGCATCACCGGCGCTCGAGCAGCCCACGTTGGCACCCTCACGCGCATCGGGCGCGCCGGCAGCGTCGAGCGGGTGCTGAGACGTGCCGCACGCTTCCTGGAGCGTCACGCGAACGCGGGTGGTGCTGTTGTGGTTGCCGCCTTCGATGTGGAGCGTGATCGAGGTGGCGTTGACGGTGCTGCCGGCGACGTACGAGGCCCCGCTGTTGCCGTTGCCACCGCTGTGACCCCAGCGGCCACCACCCCACCGGTGGTGATCGTCGTCGTCATTGTCATCGTCATCGTCCTCACCGTCTTCGTCGTCGTCGTCGCCACCGTTGTGGCCGTGACCGTAGTTGCGACCATGGCCACCGCCGCACGTGCCGCCGCCGCGGCTCTCGAGCTGGCAGCGATCGAACGTGTAGCTGCCTGACTGAATGCCGCGGTACCAGCACACGAGGCGGCCACCAGCCGTCTCGAAGGTCAGCGTCGCCTTCTTGCCGCCCGAGCTGCCCGCGGTGACCGGCAGCGTCGCGGGAATGGTGACGGGGAAGTTCAGGTTCGCGTGACCGTCGTTCCAGCGCGTCGGGCAGTAGCTGCGCGAAGCTTCGAGCGTCACCGAGCCATTGCAGGTCGTCCCCGCATCAGGAGGCGCCGACACCGGCAGCACGAACGTCGCACCGAAGATGTCGTTGTCGGTGGTCGCCGGCTTGGTGCCCGACCACACGAGGCGAATCTCACCGGCGGGGAGCACCGTCACGTCGTTCAGCGTCTCGTTCGAGTCGGGCGTGTTGGTGATCTGGTAGAGCTTCTTGGTCGACAGATCGACGAGGTAGATGTCGGAGTTCGATGCCGCAAGCGGGCGGCCTTCGAAGGCGACGATGCCCTGGCGAATCGACGGATTCTGCTCGAGGCCGGGAATCTCGATGGTCTGCTCCGGGCCTCCCGTGAGTGAGGCCACGACGAGGTCACGATCAGCGCCGTTGACGCGCTCGAAGACGACCTGGGTGCCCGACGTGTCCGGCTTGATGTCGTTGAGGAGGTTGCTGCTCACGGTCTCGATCGACCACGAAGACCCGCTGCGGCGCGCAGCATAGATGTCGGTGTTCGAGCCGCTGACCGGCGCGTGTTCCCAGACCACGATGTTGCCGTCGGGCGAAACGGCGACGTTCGCGTCGTCGACGGTGTCGGTGGTCAAACGAAGCGGCGGGCCCATGGTCGAGAGGTTGAGCACCATCACCTCACCCGTTCCGTCGCTCGACACGCCGTAGTCGATGAAGGCCACCGTGCTGCCGCCGATGGCGACGCCCAGGCGAATGGTGTTCGGCGCAGGCGCGAGCTCGGTGACGGTGTTCGTGTTGCGGTCGAACAACATGATCGCGGAGTGCCCGTCTGACGCGAACACGCGAGTGAAGACGATGCGATTCGCATCGACGTCGCTCAGCAGGTCGATGTTGCCGTCGTTGCCGATCGCGCCCGAGATGGCGGTCGCGAAGTCGTAGAAGAAGATCTGGCTGGCGATCTCGTTCGAGTACGCCGCGAGATCACCGTCGACGTGCGGGTCGACCTGATTCCCGTTCGCCTCGTTGATGCCGATGCGCGCCGGCGACAACACACCGCCGTTGCCTGGCGTGAAGGCCACCACTGCTGCGAGAAGGGCTGCGACGCCTGTGCCCATCGTTCCTCCCGCCCGCCAACTGCACGGGCACTGCAAGGTCTCGATCAGGGCAACGTGGATCGCCTCCCACTGCGATCCACTCTCCTTGGCGACCACGGCCGACCGCTCGACTGACTGCTTCGAGTGAGGCCCCGCGGTTTTGCGACCCCGAGGTTTCCTCGGGTGTGCCCTGATGCCGGAGACGGTGTGTTGTCAGAAGAGTATGGGGCTCGCGTCACTCGGGTCAAACACACCTCTTGCGACATCGCGTGACCCCGTGTATGCGGCGCGCGCACTTTTCGGCCAGGTAGCTCAGCTGGTTAGAGCGGCGGTCTCATAATCCGCAGGTAGTCGGTTCGAGTCCGACCCTGGCCACTTCCTTCCTCTTCAGCGGCGCACCGACACGGTGACGCCGCTGTTTTTTTGACGAGTTGGCCGAGCGACTGTCTCATCGGTCTGCAGGTTCGTAGCGACCTGTAGCTTCCCTTTGGAGACACCATGCACGACACGACGACGTTGGGCCCCGCTGTCGAGGCCACCAGCACACCGACGCACATCGAAGGCAAGAAGGACGGGGAGGTCGTGAGCACCCACGTCCTCGTCGAGCAGGAAAAGGTCGATCGCCTGCGTGAGCTCTCGCGGCGCACGCGCATCGCGCAGAGCGAGTACCTGCGTGAAGCGGTCGACGATCTCCTCGAGAAGTACAAGGAGAAGTGAGCGATGCCTCCGCGCCCTGCTCCGACGTTGAGCGCGTTCGTGCCGACCTACGACTTCACCGGTCGTCGCGTTCGCTTCGTTCCGCCGCCGCCGGCTTCGCCGATGATCGCCGAGCCGTCGCCTCTGCTGGCTGCGATTCGCGCGTATCTCGAGCGCGGCTGAGTTGCTTCAGCTGGCCTTCGGTGGCGGAGTGCTGCTCCGCGCGCGCCACCGATTGATCAGCACTCCGACGACCACGATGATCACCAGCGCGATGATCACGTTGCGCTCGCCCGACGCGATGCGGGACAGCAGCGAGTCGATGTCAGCGCCGAAGTAGTAGCCGAGCACCACGAAGATCGGCGCCGACGCGAGCGCGGCGATCGAGTCGTAGATCATGAACTTCGCGTAGCTCATGCCGACCGAGCCGGCAGTGAAGTACGTGACCGTGCGCACGCCGGGCAGGAAGCGCGCGATCATCACGATCTTCTCTCCGTGCTTCTTGAAGAGCTCTTCGACGCGACCGCGCCGTTCAGGCGTGATGATGCGCTTGAGCAAGCCCGGGACGCGGCCTTCGAAGCGACGCCCGAGCGAGAACATGATCGAGTCGCCGAGAATGATCCCCACGTAGCCGACGAGAATCATCACCCACAGGTTCGCCTGGCCGCGGTGCACCAACACGCCGCCCATGACGAGCGGAATGTCTTCGGGCAGCGGCAAGCCGAAGCCCGCCGCGAGCAGGATCACGAAGACCAGCCCGTAGGCCGTGAGGCCCGCGGTGCTGCCCAGGAGCGCGATCAGCCAATCCTTCATTGCGGGGAATTACTTCTTGGCAGGGCGACGGGTCTCGAGCTTCTGCATGGCGTCCACCACGATGGTGTCGAGGGGCTTACCCTCGTCGAACAGCCGCGCGATGTCGCGGATTCCGAAGTACCCCTTCGTATTGGCAGCTTCCCACGCGGCATCTGGAGCCTCGATCGCACGCAGGGCGATCGCAGTGCAGATAGCGGCGGTCGCGTATTCCTGCAGCGACTGATCGGTGACGCCGGCCAGCTGCGCTTCCTTGAGCACCGGCACCCCGCCCGCCCACTTGCCGACCTGCTTGGCCACCGCGGGCTCGACCGTCAGGCGCGCGTACTCGCGAATGACGCCCTCGACGTTCGGCTTGTCGCTCGGGCCGACGATGATGAACGCCTCGTTGTTCTCACCCGAGACGGCGCGCACCTGATCTTGCGCGTCGAGCAGGTTCACCACGATGAGCGCCTCGGCGTTCTCGGGGATCTTCAACATCGCGCGCGTGCGGTTGAGCGGGAAGTCGGTGCCGGTGAGGTACGCCTTCAACGACTTGCGGTACTCGACCTGCACGCTGGCCATCAGCTCCTCGAGCTTCCAACCGGTCCACGCCTTCGCGAGCAGCTGCTCGAGCCCTTTGAGTTCCTGCAGGTCTTTCGCCTTCGCGCCCGCCGCGAACGGGGGCTGATCAGCCGCCACCACGTACGACAGGTAGCGGCGAATCACCGTGGGGTGCGCATCGAAGAACGCGTCGGCCGCCTTGCGGACTTCGGGGTCGCCGCCGATCACACGGCCGCGCACCTGCTGACGAACCGGGTGGTACACGACGCGGGGAATGGGGTCCTTCCGCGTGACGGGGCCCTGATCGAAGCCCATGGCGTTGAAGATCGCGAAGAGCGTGAAGACGCGCTCGTCGTTGCGCAGCTCGACGCCTTCACCGGTGTAGAGGCTGGCGAACCAGTCACCCTTCGAGCCCGCGAAGGCAGGAGCAGCACACAGCGTGAGCAACGCGATGAGACGAATCTTCATGGGGCAGCGAGGTAACAGAGGATTCAGCGCGTGACCAGCGAGCGCAGCGCGTCCTTGTTCGCGGCGACCTTCTGGCCAAAGTGGGTGCAGATCGCCATCAACAGCTTCATGCAGGCCTGCGGCTTGGTGGCCACCAGCTTCTGAAAATCGGTCTGACGGATCTCGAAGGCGGTCACCGCCGAACCCGCGGTCGCCGTGCACAGGCGCTGCCCGGGGTTGATCAGCGCCAGCTCGCCGAGCCAGTCGCCTTTGCTCAATTCTCCGAGCGACAGATCGCCGCGGTCGCCCTTCGCGGTGAGCGCCACCTTGCCCTCTCCGATCACCAGCATCGAATCGGAGACCATGTTCTCGGCGAAGAGGATCGCGCCCGACGGGTAGGTCTTGGGCGTGCAGATGCCCGCGAGGATCTGAATACCCGTGTCGGTGAAGCCAGAAAGGAGCCCGCAGGCGCGCAGCGCTTCAGCTGCCGTCATGGCGCGCAAACTACCATTGGTTCGCTCAGAGCGAGTTTTTTCGCCCGCGTCGCAACTCCAACGGGCTGGGTCACGGGCACTCGATCTTCGCTTCGTCGGCCTTGCGCTTCGCCGCGTCGGAGCCGAGCGAGACCGCCTGGCACAGATCGATGCGCGCGCCGCTCGCGTCAGACCGCCGCACCTTGAGCGCGAACCGCAGCAGGTAGGCCGGCGCGTAGTCGACCTTCGCGCCGATCAGCCCGTCGATTTCCTTCGAAGCGGCGTCGAGCTGATCGACGTGGAGCAGCACGCCGGCGAGCTTGGCGCGATTGTCGAGCCAGGTCGGCGCCGCGTCGCGCGCGGCTTCGAAGCGCTTCTGCGCAGCCGCGAGATCGTTCTCGGTGAGCGCGACCATGCCCGCGAGGTGCTCGGCGTTCGCGAAGCCCTTGCACTTCAGCGCGACGTCGAGCGTGGTCGGCTTGCGCTTACCGTCGACCTGCGCGCGCGCAGTCAGATACGCCGCTTCGGCCGACGGGTTGTCGATCAGCGCGAGCTTGTCGGGGTCCTTCACGACCTTCACCAGATTCGCGACGTCTTCGGCGCGTCGGCAAGCGGCAGGCGGCGTGGGCTCGTCCCACGCGGTGTACACGGCGTCGAGCGCGGCGAACGCGTCAGCCTTCGGAGGATCGTTCTGCGGGTCGGTCTTGCCCGACGGACCGCGCGTCATGAAGTAGCCGCCGACCGCGAGCGCGGCGAGCAGGGCCGCGCCTCCGACGATCATCGGAAGCTTCGAGCCGCCGCCACCACCCGCGTTGACCGCGGCCGGCTGCAGCGCGGGGTTGGTCCCGGTGACGGGCTTCAAGTTGTTCTTCGAGCCCGACGCCGCGGCGGCCGCGGAGATCTCTCCCTTGAGGCCGCGCTTCTCGACGTACCAACCGAGGATCGCGACCATCGAGTTCAAGCTCGCGACGACCTCTTCCTGGCCGACGCGGACGCCGGAGTCTTCGAGGCTGCCCGCGTGATCGTGCGCCGAGAGGTTGCCCCACGCCTGCACGGTGCCCATGTGCGCGAGGATGTTGGTGGGAACGATGCCGGCGTTGGCCTGCTGGCGGAACTTGGTGACCAATTCGTCGAGCATCGCCTTGCCCGGCGTCTGCTTGAGCTCTTCGGTGACCAGCGAACGCAAGATCGCCTCGAGCACGAGACGCGCGTTCTGCATCACGCCCTTGTAGTCGTGCGAGCGGCCGCGGCTGACCATCGCTTCGAGATCTTCACGCGCGCGGCCGAAGCGCGGCGCGAGGTCCGACAACTTCACCAGCAGCGGTTCGATGTCGACGGACATGCGCGCGACAACTAGCAGCGAGTCACTTCGTCAGCGAGAGGAGATCGAGCTGCGCGAGCTTGAAGTCGGGCTGCTCCTTCACCACCTCGCCGAGCAGCTTGGTGGCGGTCGCCTTGTCCTTCTTGTCCTTCGCTTCGAGCGCCTTCGCGTAGCTCTTGAACGTCGCGTCGGGCAGCTTGAAGGTCTTCTTCACGGGCTCGAACGGCTTCTTGGTGACGCCGAGCTCGTTGAGGCTCAACGCCGCCTTGCGCACCAGCTCGTCTTCACCCGAGAGAATGTCGTCGCCCTTCACCACGATCTTGCCCCAACCCTTCTGCACCACGGTCGATTCGGGGCGGAACAAGAAGCTGCCGATGATCACCGTGTTGCCGGCTTTGGCGATGGTGCCGACGAGCAGGTAGTCGGCGCCGAGCATCTTGCCGACCTTGGCGAAGCTCGACTTGTCGGCGAAGCGCGACTCGCCGAGCTCGAGTTCCTTGATCGCGTCTTCGAGGCGCTCACGTTCCACCACGCGGATCTCGTCGTGCGTCGAGAGATCGGAGATCACGATCGCCGCGAAGCCCTTGGCGAAGGCCTGCAGCTCGACGTCGGTGGTGGCCGGAGAGAAATAGAGAACGGCCACGGTCGGCTTCTGACCTGCGTCGGTCTGGGCAAAGGCGGCGGGCGCTGCAGCGAGGAAGAGCGCGAAGAGAAGGCGTCGCATGGGTGAAGCTTTCTAACTGATCGAGGGAGGGGCTGTATGCTGCCCGGCCCAAATGGTCATGGCGGTCGGGCGGGAGCCCTGAAGACGATGGATGCTGCGCTCGCCTCGACGCTCGAGGCTTTGCTCGATTCAACGCGCGTGAGCTGGAGCCGCGAGCGCGCGGCGTTCGGCCAGGAACCGAAAGAGCACGAGCTGTTTCTCGGCGTCGGCAGTCGCGACGCGGCGGCCGAACCCCACCCGCGCATGCTGTCGTGGAAGTTGCCGCAGTGGCGCAGCAAGAACCTGCGGTCGGCGACCGAGGCGGTGCTGGCGAGCGCTCCGATGCTCGACGCGATGAAGTTGCCAGTCACGTTCTGCCAGCACGACCCGACGCTCGATTGTCTGTCGGCCGCGGTGCTCGCGACGTACCGCATCCTCCACCACCGCTGGCCCGCGAAGCACGAAGCGCTCGTGGAATACGTGAGCGAGTGGGAACAGGGGCGCACCGAAGCCGCGGGGCACTACGCGCGCGCGCTCGCGTCCGTCTATTACGGGTCGATGCAGCTGTTCCGCACGGAGTCGGGTGCGCCGGCGGCCGAGCTGATCACCCTCTTGGTCAACGTGCTCGACGCGCAGCAGGACCTCGACGGTCTGCGGCAGCTGCCGGAGGCGATGATCGCGCACCGCGTGGGCCGTCGCCTCAAGGCCGACGCCGATCTCTACCGCGCCGAGCTGTCGCGCGGGTGGAAGGTGCAGCTCGATCTCCCCGTCGACAATTCACCGGGTGCCTACCGTCGCATCGACGCGCTGTTCCTCTCGTCACCGCAAGACGTGACGGTGCTCAAGCTGCTCGCGCGGCCCGACTCGGAGTCTTCTTTCTATCAACGCGGCTTCGAGCTGATGGCGGTGCACGCGCCCAACGAGCCGAACGTGTGGGGCCGGCACACGATCTCGATCACACCGGAGTCTCCGGGCACGCTCGACGATCTCGCGCTGCAGATCGATCGCCTCGAAGGCCCGAGCGCGCCCGACGGCACTCCGCGCGTGAAGGGCAAGCCGCGCTTCAGCTACCAGCCTCCCGAGCTCGAAGGGCTGGCCGACCCCTGGTACTCCGACGGCTACGCGTGGACGAAGCGGCGCTGCACCATCGTCGCCCCACCCTTCGCCGGTTCGAAGTTGAGCCGCGAGCGAATCTGGGAAGCGGTGTGGCAGCGGTTTCACGTGGGTCGCAACATTCACGTCACTGCGTCACGCACCGTCTTCTGCCGGCCGTTCCGCTCGTCGAAGCGGGTGCGCGCGACCGATCTGGTCGCCGATGGCTGGAAGCCGATGCAGGCGCCGAAGATCGAGCACGGGTTCCTCCCGTCGGTGACGAGTTCGTTCGCCGGTGGAGACGTGCTGCACTTCGAGCGGCCGGGTGAAGGGTGCACCGCGCATTTGTCGCTCTACCCGTCGCAGCTCGCGCTGGTGTGGCTCGAATACGTCGAGTCGAAGCCCACCACGCTCTTCGAGCAGAGCGCGCGGCAGGCGAGCGCGATCGGTGACGGTTCGCTCGACAAGCAGAGCGCGGTGGTGAGTGCGGCGACGCGCTTCACTCCGCTCGAGAACTCGCGCTGGCTGGTGTTCGGCGCGTACCGAATCAACCGGGCTCGCTCGACGATGCTCGATGCGTCGCGCTCGGTGCGCGGGCTGTGTCACACCCTCGCGGCGGGTCAGCTGCCGACGCTCGAGAACCTGCCGTCCGATGCCGAAGACGCCGCGCGGCGCGTGCAGGTGCTGCGCGACGTCGAGCACTGGTTCACGCCCACCGGCGGAGCGCGACTCGAGCTGCGGCTGGAAGACACCAGCGAAGCGCCGCAGCTCGACGAAGACTTCGCGCTCTTCCTGCTCGCGACGGGCCAGCGCTACTCGGCGTTCGAGCTCACGCGCCGCATGGGTGATGTCGAGCGATCGTCGCGCACACAGCGGTGGCAGCAGATGGCTCCGACGCGGCAGCTGCGCGCCGACGTGATGCTCTTCACCAACTCGCTCTGGTACGCGCGCGTGTCGGACAGCCCAGAATTGAACGCGCGCTACGACGCGTGGCGCGAGCTGCACGGCATGGAAGGCACGGTCGAAGCGCTGCGCGATCAGACCACCGAGCTCGACGAGTACCGCAAGGAGCGCTTCGAGCAGATGGTGGGCTTGATGCTCTTCATCTTCCTGCCCATCACCATCGCCTCGGGCTTCTTCTCGGGTGCGCAGTTCAACGAGATGGACCTGCGGCTCGGTCTGCCGTGGACCACGGGAGGCTGGATCCTCTTCGTGCTCTACACCGCGTTCTTCTCGGTGCTGGTCTACGGCGCGGTGGTGGTGCTGCGGTTGTTCAGCTCCCGAAAGCGCTGAAGCCGCAGCTCACTCGCGACGCACGCGGAAGTCGCAGTGCGCCTTCTGCTTCTGGAAGAAGTCACCGATCGGGAATTTGGGGAACTCGACCTGGCAGGTTCCTTCGTCTGACCCTGGCCCACCGTTCACCAGCGTGAGGTTCTTCATCTTCACCTCGCAGGTGCCCTCGTAATACTTGCCGTCGTGGTACCGGTAGCGCGCCTGCACGCACTTGAACGTGCCGTCCTTCTGCTTCTCGAGGCGCAGGTCGAACGACTCTTCCTGGCCACCGAGTGACGGGTAGCGCGGACCATCGGTGTTGGCGCTGATGGTGATGACCTTGTCGTCGTACGACATGATCGAGACGGGCCGCCGCGGGAAATCGCCCTGCAGATCGCCGTCGAGGTGGAACCAGGTCAGCCCCTTCTGGATGCCGGAGAAGTCGCACCACGGTGACCACGCCTTGCGGCTGGTCTCGATCTCCGACGCCTGACCGCCGGCGTACTCGTAGAAGTCCTTCCAGTAGGCGGCGGCGCGCGTGCAGTCGTCTTGCTGCGCGGCGAGCTCCGCGAGGTGCTTGAGCGCGTACGTCAGACCGAGGCGGCTCGACTTCTCGGGTTTGCACTTCTTGATCTCCGCGAGGATCTGGTCGAGCCCGCGAATGCCGGTGCGGTACAGGCGACGATCGAAGCTGAGCGAGCCGCCGTTGAGATCATCGGAGCAGTCGACGATCGCCTTCGCCCACTGCTGGTCGCGTGAGAACTCGTTGCCGCGGCCTTCGAGCAAATCCTTGATGCGCTTCTCGACCCAGTCCGCTCGCGAGCCAGTCGGGAACGCGTCGAGGATCTGCTGGTACGCGACCACCGCGCCGTCGATGTCGAGCGCCTGCAGCGCCACTTCGGCCTTGAACTCGAGGAGTCGGCCGACGTCGTGCTCGGCTCCGCGATCGCCGCCGGTGTAGCGCGCGAGCCCGGCCTTCACGCGAGCGTCGAGCTCGTCGCGCACGGCCTTGTCTTCCTTCGGGTCGAGCGCCGCGAGCACGGGGCCGATGCGGTAGCGATCGCCGTCGCTGATCTGCCCGAGCAGCACGAACTCGGCCATCGGCTGGAAGGTCATCTCGGTCCAGTTCGGCTTCTCGCCGATCACTCCGTCGCGGATGAGATCTTCCTCTTCCTGAGTGAGCTTGCCGTTGTCCATGCGGGCGGGAGTGCTCACGCCGCCGTAGACCTGTGCGTGTTGGCGCGCGCCGCGCTCGGTCTCGGCCATCAAGCGTCGATGGTTCTCGACCCAGTTGCGCATCGCGATCAGCGCTTTGGGTTCGTCCTTCTCGTTGACGAGGCGCAGGTAGTGGCCGTGCGTCGACACGTATTGCTTCAGCACGCGCGCGAGGAAGCGGCCCTTGAGCACCCGCATCATCAAGAAGTGCTGCTTCTCGTCGAGCGACATCGTGTCGTACTTCGCTTCGTCTTTGAGCGCGGCGTCGACACGTTTGCCCAGCTCGATCACCGCGCTGTTGAGCATGTCCTTCTTGCGCTTCTGGTACTCCTCGAGCGCCTTCAGCAATTCGGTCTGACGGTTGCGTGCGAGCAGGAACGTCGGCGCCTTCGAGACGAGCGCGCGCACCGCGGCCTGCGCCTCTTCGAGTTTTCCCTGGTCGGAGAGATCGAGGAACTTGCTGTAGGCGATCAGCGCGTCGAGGTCGGGCACCTTGGCCATGCGGCGCGCCTGCGCGTTGGCGCTCAACTTCGAGTCGATCTTGGCGACGATCTGGTTCGCCAGCCGCTGCTCGAGATCGAAGATCTTGTTGCGCTCGTCGACTTCGCGAACGGTGAAGATCACCACGCCGTCGCTGGCGCGAACGAGCCGCGCCTCGACGTTCACCTGCGTGCCGCCCGGAAGAATCGAGCCATAGATCAAATACGTCGCCGAGAGGATCTTGCCCAGCTTCGCGGCGCTCGCCTTGTCGACGTACTTGGTCTGCTGGAACTTGAGTTCCTTCATCACGTCTTCGAGCCGGGTGCGCTCGACGACTTTCACTCCGTCCCACGCGACGAGGTCGGTGATCAGCAGGTCGGTGAACCCCTTGCGCATGAACTCCAGCTCGGGGTCATTCGAGTTGTTGTCGAAGTACAGCACCGACACCACCGGTGGCTCTTCAGCACCGGCAGCGCAGATCAACGCCGTCGCGAGGGACAGAGCGAGCATGTGGGGTCAGCTCAGTTCGCGCCGGGGAACGAGTTGACGTACTGAATCTTCACGTCGGGGAAGCTGGTGACGAACTGCACCTTGGTGTCCGGGAACGAGGTCACCATCTGCCACTTGCCGCACGAGTCGGGGAACGAGCTGACCTTCTGCACCTTCACGTCCGGAAACGAGCTGACGACCTGCACCTTCACGTCGGGGAACGAGCTGACTTCCTGGATCTTGCCGTACAGCTTCTTGCCGTTGAACGAGCAGCCAGACTTGTCGAAGCCGCCCTTGGCGTCGGCGCTGCCGGCGACTCCAGCGACGACGGCGAGCGAGACGGCGGCCACGGCGGCGAGGATCTTCTTGAGCATTGGGGTCCTGGTGAGTGTGAGTGGGTGGGAAACGGCCGGACGATACGACCCGCGGACGCCGCCCAAAGTGAAAAACTTCACCCCACCACGCACGACTCAGCGACCGGAGCGACCTCGGCGATCGCCACCAGGGGCAACGAGAGAGTCTTCACCAGCCGGCCCGAGAGCGCGCTCTGGCTGGCGGCCTCGACGTGCACTTCGACCAGCGCACCGATCGGCGCGTCGCCGTCGAAGTTCACCACGCGGTTGTGCGGCGTGCGGCCGAAGCGACGATCTTCGCGCGTGCGCGAGTGGCCCTCGACCAGCACCTCGACGGTCTGACCGACGAGCGGCGACATGACCTCGAGCGAGCACTGCTTCTGCAGCGCGTTGAGGCGCTCGAGGCGCTTCACCTTCACCTCGTGCGGAACCGGCCCCCACTCCGCTTCCTTCAGGCCGGCGACGGTCTTGGGGCGCGGCGAGTAGACGAACGCGAACTGGCCGTCGAAGCGCACCTCGCTGCACAGCTGGTATGTCTTCTCGAAGTCTTCGTCGGTCTCGCCCGGGAAGCCCACGATGATGTCGGTGGTGACCGCGATGCCGGGGCGCGCTGCGCGGAGCTTGTTCAGGCGCTCCATGTACGCCGCGACGGTGTAGTCGCGCTTCATGCGCACCAGCACTTCGTTCGAGCCGCTCTGAACGGGCAAGTGGAAGTGCGGCATGATCTTCGGCTCGACGCGGAACGCTTCGATCAGCTCGTCGCTGAGATCGTGCGGGTGCGAAGTGGTGAAGCGCACGCGCTCGACGTTGGGCACCTGCGCGGTGCGGAGCAGCAGCTGCGCGAACGAAATGCCGCCCTGGTAGCTGTTGACGTTCTGACCGACGAGCGTGACTTCGCGCACGCCGACGGTGGTGAGACGCGCGACTTCCTTCAGCACGTCGGTGAAGGGCCGGCTCACCTCGCGGCCGCGCGTGTGCGGGACGACGCAGAAGCTGCACACGTTGTCGCAGCCCTTCATCACGGTGACGAACTCGGTGGTGCGGCCCAGCGAGGTCTTCGGGTCGGCCTGCGGGAAGACGTAGTTCTCGCTGTCCACCCACGCTGTCTCGACGACGCGCACCTTCTCGGTCTCGATGCGGCTGACGATGTCGGGCAGCTTGCCGATCGCGTCGGGGCCGAAGACGAAGTCGACGTACGGCACCTTCTCGAGGATCTTCTTCTTTTCCTGCTGGGCGACGCAGCCACCGACGCCGATGAGCGCGCCGCGCTGCAGCTTCACCTGACGGTAGCGACCGAGCGCCGAGAGCATCTTGTCCTCGGCCTTCTCGCGAATGGAGCAGGTGTTGAGGATGATCAGGTCGGCGTTGTCAGCGGTCGGCGTCGGTGCGTACGACATGCCCGCGAGCGCTTCGCCCATGCGGTTGGTGTCGTTCACGTTCATCTGGCAACCGAACGTGTGAATGAAATAGCGCTTCTGGGGCTGCATCGCGAAGGCCTCTATCTGGTCTCTCAGCCCGGGTGAAGATGCCCACCGCCGCCTTCCTGCTTCGCCAGCTCGCGGTGCAGCTGAATCAATTCAGCCTCACGAGCCATGAGCAGACCCACCGCCTCTTTCCCGTACCGTTCTTCGAACGCGGAGAGGTCTTCCAGACGCGGAAGTTCCTGACGCGCCCGAGCGATCTTCGCGTCGTCACCGCCCGCGGCGATGCGTTCCTTCAACTGTGCGACGGTCGAGCGCCTTCCGCAGAAGTCACCGACCAGCGCCTTGAGCTTGCCCATCTCGACGAGATCGAGCTTCGAGGTGGTGAGCGCGGCGGCGTGTGCGAAGGCGTAGCGGCCTGACCATTCGCCCGGGCTCGAGCGCGTGAGCTCAGCCAGCAAGGTGCTCTGGTACACCACGAAGGCCTCGAGTCGCTCGACAGTGAGCTGCAACGACGCGAGGCGGAGCGTTCTCAGATCCGTCATGGCGCTGCTCTACATCACTCTCCGACCGCGACGTAGCGAGCGTCGTCGTCGAGGACTAGAAGCCGAGCCGCGTGCCCGGTCAGTGCCCCACAGAAGAAACGCTCGAAGCGTTCGCTCGCGGTCAAGGCGAGCCGTCGACGCGCGCGGAGCTGGGCGCGCACGTGCGTGGCTGCGCGAAGTGTCAGGCCGCCTACCTGCCGATCGCGCTCGAGACCTCGGCGCTGACGCAGACCAACTTCGATTCTCCGGCGGCCCGGCGGCGAAAGGCTGAAGCCGGTGCCACTCCGGTCACGCCCGTCACGCCGCTGACTGATCCGAGCGGGCTCGAGAACACACACGTCTCCGGAGAGACGCACCAGGAAGTGCTGCTCAGTGAATCGAGCGGAGTCGCGAAGGGCGAAGCGCTCGACCGCTACGTCATCCTCGAGCGGCTCGGCGCGGGCGGCATGGGCGAGGTGTTCTCGGCGTGGGACCCGGTGCTCGATTGCAAGGTCGCGGTGAAGGTGTTGCGCGGCGACTTCGAAGGTTCTCCGCTCGGTGAAGAGCTCAAGACGCGCCTGCTCCGAGAGGCACAATCGCTCGCGCGGCTCTCGCACCCCAACGTGGTGACGGTGCACGACGTCGGTCTCGCGAACGGCCGCATCTTCCTCGCGATGGAATTCGTCGAGGGCCTGACGCTCAAGAAGTGGCTCGAGAAGGAAAAGAAGCAGCTCAGCTGGCGTCGCGTGCTCGAGGTGTTCCTCGCCGCGGGTGAAGGGCTCGCCGCCGCGCACGAGCAGGGCATCACGCACCGCGACTTCAAGCCCGACAACGTGGTGGTGAGCAGCGACGGCCGCGTGCGCGTCATGGACTTCGGGCTCGCCCACGGAGAAGCCGCCAAGCCGACCGACCCCGACCCCGAGAAGCGCGTGCGACGAACGATCACCGCTCCGGGCGCGATGCTCGGCACGCCCGCGTACATGTCGCTCGAGGCGCTGCATTCGCAGCCCACCGATTTCCGCAGCGACGAATTCAGCTTCTGTGTCGCGCTGTTCGAGGCGCTGTACGGCGTGCGGCCGTTCGAAGGAGCGACCCCCGGCGCGTTGGCGGTGGAGATCGAAGGCAACCGCGTCATCACGCCACCGCGCAACGACGTTCCGCGGCGCATTCATCAGCTGATCTTGAAAGGCCTGCGCGCGAGCCCGGCGGAGCGCTTTCAGTCGCTGCGCGCGTTGTTGATTCAGCTGGGCCGCCGTCGTTCGACGCGCGATCAGGGCATCACGGCCGCTTCGATTGCCGCGCTCGCAGTGCTCGCCGTCTCGCTGACCGCGCTCGCCTGGTATCGCAGTCGCACCCGGTGTTCCGACGTCGAAGCGCGACTCGCAGGAGTGTGGGACTCGTCGGTGCGCGAGACGGCGCGCAAAGCGTTCCTCGCCAATGACAAGCCGTGGGCCGCGGCGGCGTGGAAAGAAGCGGAAGCGCGCATCGACGCGTACGCCTCGCAATGGCTCACCCAGCGTCGCGCGGCGTGCGAGTCGTCGATCGATCGCGACGACGCGCAGCTCGGCCAGGAGATCCTCTGTCTCAGCCGCCGACTTTCGGATCTCGAAGCGACGACGCAGCTGTTGTCGCGCGCCGACTCCGACGTGATCGAGCGCGCAGTGTCGACGGTGAGCGCCCTGCCCTCGTTGTCTGCGTGCCGCTCCGCGCAGGGGCTCCAGACGCAGAGTGATTCTTTGCGCACCGATCTCTCGGCTGTGAAGGCGCGGCTCGACGCGGGCAAGTTTGCCGAAGCGCTCGCGCTTGCGTCGGAAGTGGCCGTGCGCGCCGACGCCGAGAACGATCGAGCCGCGTTCGCCGAAGCGCGGTTGTGGGCTGCGACCGCGCGCATGCGCACTGGAGACGCGAAAGGCGCGGAGACGTTGATCGAAGAGTCGATCCTCGCGGCGGTCGCTGCGCGCGACGACGAGCTTCAGGCGCGTGGTTGGGTCGAGCGTGTCGGCTTCGCAGCGCTTGGTGGCTCGGCTCAAGAGGCTGACCAATGGGCGCGTTTCGCCCGCGCCTCACTCGATCGCATCGGCGCTCCGCTCGAACTCGAAGCGTCACTGGCGAACAACCTCGGCGTGCTCGCAGCCGGTCGCGGAGATTTCCAGAAGGCGCTCGAATCGCATCAGCGCGCGCTGACGCTGCGTCGTCAGGTGCTGGGCGACAAACACCCGCTCGTCGCGCGCTCGCATTCCAACCTCGGCATCGCCTTCAAGGGGCTCGGCCGCTTCGACGACGCGCGCGCTCAGTACGAACAGGCGCTGGCCATCGACGAAGCCGCGCTCGACCCGTCGCACCCGCAGGTCGCCGAGACGCTCAACAACCTCGGCAACGTGTTGCAGGCGCAGGGTCAGCCGGTCGGCGCACGCCGCGCGCTGGAGCGGGCCTTGCGGATCAAGGAAGGCGCGTTCGGAGCCGATTCACTGCCTGTCGCAGTCACGCTCACCAACCTCGGCGCGTTGCTCCTCGATCTCTCGGACCTCGACGCAGCCACCTCGGCACTGCAGCGGGCGCTGGTGATCAAGGAAGCGAAGGCTCCGGAGTCGACCTCGCTCGCCATCACCCTCACCAACCTCGCGCAGGCTCGGCGCGCGCAGAAGCTGTGGGCGGAATCGATCGCCTTCGACGAGCACGCGCTGGCGATCCGCACCAAGCGGCTCGGCGAGAAGCACCTCGACCTCGCCTACAACCTCACCGGCCTGGGCGAAGCGAAGTTGAAGAGCGGTGACGCGGCTGGCGCGAGAGAGGCGCTCGAGAAGGCCCTGGCGCTTCGTCGCGATCGTGGGGAAGCGCGCGCCGCGACCGCGTTCTGGCTCGCACGTTCGCTCGAAGGCACGAAAGACACGCGCGTGGTCTCGCTCTTCGAGGAAGCGGCGACCGATCTCCCCGCCTCGAGCCCGCTCGGCGTCGAAGCGCGCATCGCGTTCGGCAAGCACCGGAAGTGATCACCACGCGGTCCGATCGCACTCCGTCTCGATCGCCGCGCCATCGAAGGGGACGAACTTCGAGGTCACCTGCTCGGGTTCGGTGTTGAGCAGCGCCCAGAACGCGACGGGCCCTGCGTGTGGCTCCTGCGGCGAGGGCATCTTGTTGCAGAACCCGGCGACGTGAACGCGACGCGTCTCGACGATCACCAGGTGGGGCTTGAGCACCAGCCAGCCATCGTCCGGCGTGCGGGCGATGACGTGGCGATCGTTGCCCGGGCTGGAAGCCGATTCGGCGAGCACGAGCGCGGCGCGCGTGCCGTCGAGCGTTCGCCCTCGAAGAACGCTCCCGATGCGAAGCGCTCCGAGGAGAGACTCGCAGTCGACGAGCCAGCCCGTCGAGTGGCTCGCCTGCAGCAGCACCTCTGGCTCTGCGCAGCGACCCAGTGAACTCGGCAGCACCAGGTATTCGGTCGGCAGCGCAGTGGCGATGGCCTGCTGCTGCTCGAGCGCGTCACGAATCGCGGCGTCGCGTGAGGTGGCGTTCGAGCGACCCACATCGAGCCGAATCGCGCTGCTACAGCCGCTGATCAGCAGGACGGTCAGTGGGAGCCCCCAGCGCACGGACCGTGAGTCGTCTTGCATGGTTTTCGCGGGTCATTTATTGGCCCGCGCGTGATTCGGTTCGATTCGATTTCGTTGCAGCACGGTCAGCAGATCCTCTTCGTCGAAGCTTCGGCGGCGCTCCACAAGGGCGAAAAGGTGGGCCTCGTCGGCCCCAACGGCTCCGGCAAGAGCACCCTCTTCCGCTGCGTGATGAAGGAAGAGACGCCCGACGAAGGCCAGGTGTCGATCGACCGCGGAGTGACCGTCGGCTACTTCCGCCAGGACGTCGGCGACATGAGCGGCCGCACGGTGATCGAAGAGACGATGAACGGCGCAGGCCCGGTGGCCGACGTGGCGAGCGAGCTGAAGAAGCTCGAGCACGCGATGGGCGACCCCGCGCAGATGGACAACATGGACAAGCTGGTCGAGCGCTTCGGCGAGGTGCAGGCGCGCTTCGACGAGCTCGGCGGGTACGCGCTCGACGGTCGCGCTCGCGAGAATCCTCGCGGGCCTCGGCTTCCGCGAATCGATGATGGACGGCGACGTCGGAGCGCTCTCGGGCGGTTGGAAGATGCGCGTGGCGCTGGCACGCATTCTCCTGATGCAGCCCGACGCGATGCTGCTCGACGAGCCGACCAACCACCTCGACCTCGAGTCGCTGATCTGGCTCGAGAATTTCTTGAAGCGGTACGAGGGCGCGCTGCTGATGACCTCGCACGATCGCGAGTTCTTGAACCGCGTCTGCACGCGCATCATCGACATCGACGGCGGTGAGATCACCTCGTACTCCGGCAACTACGAGTACTACGTGCAGCAGCGCGCGATCGCCGATCAGCAGCAGCAGGCCACGTTCGAGCGGCAGCAGGCGATGTTGAAGAAGGAGATCGCCTTCATCGAGCGCTTCAAGGCGCGTGCGTCGCACGCCGCGCAGGTGCAGTCGCGCGTGAAGAAGCTCGAGAAGATCGATCGCGTCGAGCCTCCGCGTCGTCACGAGAAGGTGCACTTCGAGTTCAAGGCGTGCCCGCGCTCGGGTGAAGACGTGGCCAAGGTCGCGAAGGTCGACAAGGCATACGGCGATCTCACCATCTACAAGGGCCTCGACTTCCTGCTCCGCCGCAAGGAACGCTGGGCGGTGCTCGGCATCAACGGCGCCGGCAAGTCGACGCTGCTCAAGATGCTCGCCGGCCAGGCGCAGCCCGATCGCGGCGAGGTGACCATCGGCGCGAGCGTGAAGATGGGCTACTTCGCGCAGCACGCGATGGACGTGCTCAACGCCGAGAAGACGGTGTGGCAGACGCTGGTCGACGCGTTCCCGCGCAGCAGCGAAGGCTCGATGCGTTCGCTCGCCGGCTGCTTCGGCTTCAGCAAGGACGAGGTCGACAAGATCGTTCGCATTCTCTCCGGCGGTGAGAAGGCGCGTCTGGTGATGGCGCTGATGCTGTTCGACCCGCCGAACCTGCTGGTGCTCGACGAGCCGACCAACCACATCGATCTCGCGACCAAGGAGATGCTGATCGAGACGCTGAAGAACTTCGACGGCTCGATGATCTTCGTCTCGCACGATCGCCACTTCTTGAGCGAGCTGTCGAACCGGGTGCTCGAGCTCACTCCCGAGGGTCCGATTCCGTACGGCGGCGGTTACACCGAATACGTGTCGCGCACCGGGCGTGAAGCGCCTGGCCTGCACTGATGGCGCCTGCGACGCGCATCGCGTTGCACCTCGCGCACCCCGAGACGGGCCTGCGCATCGAAGAGTGCGTGTACTTCAACCACCTCGTGCTGCGCGCCAACGGCGAGTGCTTCCGTGGCCGCATCGGTGGGCGCATGGGCAACAGCGAAGACCTGCTCCAGTTCAACTGGTGGACGCCGCAGCACGGGTTTCGCGCTGACGTCATCTCGATCACGCGCTTCGTCGGTGGCAACCGCACCACGGAGCCGGGCGAGCCGATGTTGCACAACGGTGAGAAGACGCAGTCCGCGGTGTTGAAGGTCGGCGATCGACTCGAGTGGCGCGACACCGTCATCCTCGTCAAGGACATCGCGAATCCCGGGTCGCTGGTTCGCGAGCAGGCTGAGCGCGGACGCACCAACGACACCACGCTCGAGGTCTTCGCCGACTGGCTCGAGGCGAACGGCGCGCCGACCGCGGCGGAATACACGCGCGGTGTGATTCACAAGACCGAGCGTGAGCGCATGGAAGTGCTCGCCCGTCAGCTGCCGTTGAGTCTGCGTGCGCTCATTGCGCGCGGGCCGATCGAGCGGTGCGATCGCTCCTGCGATCAACGGTGGGAATCACTGGCCATCGGCAAGGGCGACACGTGGCTCAAACGCTGCGGCACCTGCAAGCTCGACATCTCGTGGTGCGACAACCCGCAGTACATGTCGGGGCGCGGGCCTCTCGTGTTCTGCCCTTCGGCGCGGCGTACGAGCGGCGATCTGTACCCCGTGCACGTCGTCGGCTGACTCATGCGCTCGTTCGCCTCCGACTGGTCTTCCGACCAGTCGAGTTCTCGACCTGCGGTCTCAACCGGCTCGCTCGCTGTTCACCGGCCGCGCAGCATCTCGAGCCGGCGAATCAACGCCTCGAGCGAGCGATCGACCAGCGTGCCGTACGGCGGCTTCATGATGTTGCGCGCCGCGCTCAGCGGGCTCGACGCGAGCACCGAGCGCGCATGGCTGAAGGTCTCGAAGCCCTTGAACCCATGGTACGAGCCGATGCCGCTCGGGCCGACGCCACCGAATGGCAGCTCTTCCTGCGCGAAGTGCACGAGGCAGTCGTTCACCGCCGCTCCGCCCGACGTCACGCGAGGCAGCACCTCGTCGACGCGCGAGGCGGAGTCGTCGAAGTAATAGAACGCCAGCGGTCGCGGCCGCGCGTTGATGCGGGCGAGCGCCTCGTCGATCGTCTCGAAGGTCTCGACGGGCAGAATCGGCCCGAAGATCTCTTCCTGCATCACCGCCATCTGGTCGGTCGCGCCCAACACCGCGACGGGCGCCATCACGCGGCCAGCACCGGAATCAGCGAGCGGCACGATCTGGGCACCCTGCTTGCGCGCGTCGGCGATGAGCGACTCGAGCCGCTTCTGCATGCGCTCGTTCACGATCGCCGTCAGCCCCTCGAGGCGCGGGTAGTGCTTGTCGACCGCGGCGCGCAGCTGGCCGACGAATCGATCTTCGCTGCCGCGCTTCACCATCGCGTAGTCGGGCGCGATGCAGGTCTGACCGCCGTTGAAGAGCTTGCCGACCACCACTCGCTCGGCAGCGCGCGTGAGATCGTATTCGGGGTGAATCAACGCCGGTGACTTGCCGCCCAGCTCGAGCGTCACCGGAACCAGGTTCTTCGCCGCCGCCTGCGCGACGAGCCGGCCGACCTGCGTCGAGCCGGTGAAGAGAATGCCGTCGAGCGGGAGCTCGGTGATCGCACGCGCGACGTCGGCCCCTCCGGTGACGACCGTGACCTCGTCGGCCGAGAAGTGATCGCCGATGGCGCGCGCGATCGCTTCGGCGGTGCGCGAGGTGATCTCACTGGGCTTGAGCAGCACGCGATTGCCGGCCGCCAGCGCGCACGCGAGCGGGCCGAGCGCGAGATTCACCGGGTAGTTCCACGGAGCGATCACCGCCACCACGCCGCGCGGCAGGTATTCGATCCACGCGCGCGAAGGGAGAAACAGCGGGTTCGGGTTCACCGCTTTGCGCCGCATCCACTCGCGCAGGTGCTTTCGCGCGTAGCGCACGCCGTCGAGGGTGAGCAGCACGTCGGCGCTCAGGGTCTCTCCGCGCGAACGGCCCGAGAAGTCTTCCGCGATGGCCTTCACGAACGTCTCTCGCTCGGCGACGAGCAGCTTCTCGAGGCGAGCGAGCCGGTCGTCCCGCTCTTCCGCGGTCGGGAACGGGCCGCGAAGAGAGGCTTGCTTCAACTGCGCGAAGGCCTGAGCTGGCGTGTTCATTCTGGTCCGACCAGTTACTGACACAACGCACACCCGTCAAGCGCACCCACCTTTGCGCGGCCGCAGCGACTCGTGCTAACTGGTCGGACCAGTCATGGTCGCCTTGAGCCACAAGAACATCGCCGAGCGCATCGCCAGCACGCTCCGCACGTCGATCGTGAAGGGAAAGCTCCAGCCGGGAGACGCGCTGCCGTCGGAGCGCGAGCTGGCCGAGAAGCACGGCGTGAATCGCTCCAGCGTGCGCGAGGCGATGAAGCGGCTCGAGGCGTGGGGGCTGGTGAAGATCCGCCAGGGCGGGCCGACGCGCGTGTCCGATCTGCTCGACGCGGGGCTGCACCTGCTCCCGGCGATCATGGAAGCGGGCGGCGATCTCGGCGACGGCATCTTGCGCGACGTGCACGAGATCCGCGGGCTGATGTTCGGCTGGGGCGCAGAACAGTCGGCGCTCAAGGCCGACGCGAGCTCGATGTCGCGGCTCGACGAGCTGGTGCGTCGCATCGTCGAAGCGAAGGGCAAGCCGCGCGAGCTGCAGGAACTCGACTACGACTTCTTCCACGAGCTGATCTTGATCAGCGGCAACTCGCTGCTCGCCCTGCTCTCCCGCCTGGTGCGCGACGTCTATTTCCGTCACGGCGATCGCTTCATCGCCATGTACCGCGCCGACGTCTTCGACCCGCAGCACCACCGCAAGTGCGTGGCCGCCATTCGCGCGCGCGACTCGAAGACCGCCGGAGACGCCATGCGCGCCCACGTCGCCACTGGTTTTCGCGAGAAAGACAAAGAGAAGGAGAAGAACCCATGAACGCCCTGAGTGCGTTGTTCCGCGCCGAGCCCACGCCCAACGCGCGCCGCTTCGACGGTCAGCGCGGTCACGTCGAGAGCTACTTCCTGCGCCTCAACCACCCGTCGCAGCAACGCGCGGTGTGGCTGAAGCAGACGATCCTCGCTCCGCTGAGCGGAGAAGCCATCGCCGAGTCGTGGGTGATCTTCTTCGACGGCCAGAAGGTCGTCGCCGAGAAGGCCACCGTGCCGTGGGCGCAGGCCCGCTATGACGACCCGCAGATCGAGACGCCCTCGATGAAGCTCGCGGTCGGAGCCGAGGGCAGCGCGCGCGGTGAGATCGCTCCAGTTCGCTTCGACTTCACGTGGCGCTCGGCTGAGTCGTCGCGACCGCTCGAGCTGTTCCCCTATCGCCTGCTGCGCGTCGGGCCGTTCCCGCGAAGCAAGCTCAACACGCCCGCGCCTTCGATCATCGCGAGCGGCGCAGTGCACGTCGCTGGAGAGCACGTCGACATCACGGGGTGGACCGGCAGTCAGGGCCACAACTGGGGCCGCGAGCACAGCTTCGAGTACGCGTGGGGCCAGGCGGTGTTCCCCGAGCAGGACGCGTTCCTCGAGGGCTTCACCGGCCGCGTGCGTTTCGCCGGTCGCACCACGCCGCGCATGTCGGCGCTCATCGTGCGCCACGCCGGCCGAGAGCTGCGCTTCGATCGCATCTTCGATCCCTGGCGGCAGGAGCAGCACGTCGAGACCGATCGCTGGGAGATCCGCCTCCGCAGCAATGATGGCGAAGCGCACCTGGTGATGGACAGCCGCGATCGCGGCCAGGCGTGCCTCGGCTACCTCAACCCCGATGGCGCGATGTCGTACTGCTTCAACAGCAAGCTGGCGTCGGTGGCGCTCGAGGTGCGCCCGTCAGACGGAGCGAGCTTCACGCTGAAGTCCGAACACGGCGGCGCGCTCGAATTCCTCCGCCGCGAGCCCGATCCCCGCTTCACGCGAGTCGTCTGAATTTCAAGAAAGGCACTGATCGTCATGAACCTCTCCTTCGTCGAGACGATGCGCGGCACGCTGAACGAGAAGCACCCGGTCGACTTCCACATCCGCACGCTCAGCACCGGCAAGCCTGGAGCGTTCACCGTCGAAGGCGTGGTGCACTGCGCGCCGTGGGTGAGTGAAGGGCCGTGCGAGGGCACGCTGACCATCTCGCTCTTCCCGGCGAGCATCGCGTACGACGTGAAGTTCACCGCGGCCGACGGCACGAAGCTCGAGCTCGTGGGCCACAAGTCGCCGTCGATCTTCGCTCCCATCAAGGGAATGACGGTGCTGCCGATCGCGCTCCTCGAGGCAGAAACGAAGAAAGAACTCGCGCGCGGCACGATGTTCTTCGACATCCTCGAGCTGCCCCAGTTCGTCGCATCGTTCCTGCCCGTCACCAGCGACCCGCGCCGCCGCTTCGAGGCCCGCCACCGCGCCGTCACGCGCCGCGCGCTCATTGGAGGATGATCATGTTGCCTCCCAACGCCGTCGCCCCCAGGGGCTCTGTGTCATTCACTCCCTCCCAGCGTGCGCAGCTCGAGGTGCTCGCGGCGACCATGTTGCCGGCCGGCCAGCTGCTCCCCGCCGCCGACGCCCGCACCGTGAGTCGCGCTGAGGCGTTCCTCGGTTCGCTGCCCGCGCACATCGCTCCGGGGTACGCGCGGTTGTTGTCGGCGCTCGATGCGCGCGCGCTGATCATGCACCGCTCGCGCTTCGCCACCCTGCCGCTGGGCAAGCGGCTCGAGGTGCTCCACGCGCTCGATCGCAACGAAGCGACGCGGCTCGTGCTGCGCGGCCTGCTCGCTCCGCTGAAGCTCGCCTACTTCGACGACCCGGCGGTGTTCGCGAAGCTGAACTGCCGCTATTCGATTGACCCGCCCGCGAAGCTCGAGAACGCGCGCTGGCGCTCGCAGGTGATGAGCGCGGCCGAGCTGAGCGACGGTGAGACGCTGGAATGCGACGTGGTGGTGGTCGGCACCGGCGCCGGTGGTGCTCCGCTCGCGGCGAAGCTGGCGAAGAACGGTCACGCGGTGCTGCTGCTCGAAGAAGGCGAACACCACACCCGCCAGAACTTCAACGGCCGCGCGATCGACGCCATGCGCCGCATGTACCGCAACGGCGGAGCCACCATCGCGTTCGGCAACACCGCCATTCCCATTCCCCTCGGCGTGGGCGTCGGCGGCACCACGCTGATCAACTCCGGAACGTGCTTCCGCGTGCCCGATGAAGTGCTCGCCAGCTGGCGCGGTGAAGGGCTGAGGGACTTCACGCCCGACGCGCTCGCTCCGCACTACGAGTCGGTCGAGAAGTTCCTCGAGGTGGCGCCGTCGTCGAAGGCCGCCCTCGGAAAGCCAGCGGAGTTGATCGCCAAAGGCTGCGACGCGCTCGGCTACTCGCACCACGCGCTCAAGCGAAACGCACCGGGCTGCGACGGCCAGGGGCTGTGCTGCTTTGGCTGCCCCACCGACGCCAAGCGCTCGACGAACGTGTCGTACGTGCCGGCCGCGCTCGATGCGGGCGCGCAGCTGCTCACCGGCTTCAAGGTCGACCGCGTGCTCACCGAGCGCCACGCCGCGGTCGGCGTCAGCGGCGTCACTGCGAAGGGCCGCGTCACGGTGAAGGCGAAGGCCGTGGTGATCTCGTGCGGCTCGCTGCTCACGCCGGTGTTGCTCGAGCAGAACGGGCTCTGCAACGGCTCGGGAGAGTTAGGCAAACACCTCACCATTCACCCCGCCTCCGCAGCCCTGGGCGTGTTCGACGAGCAGGTGAACCCCTCGCGCACCGTGCCGCAGGGTTACGCGATCGACGAGTTCACCGACGAAGGGCTGTACTTCGAAGGCGGCACCACGCCGCTCGACGTCACCGCGGCCACGCTCAGCGGATTCGGCCCTTCGTGGGTCTCGCTGATGGAGCAATTCGATCGCACCTTCAACTTCGGCTTCATGGTGAAGGACACCTCGCGCGGCCGCGTGCGCGCGGGGAAGGACGGCAGCCCGCGCATCACCTACTGGCTCAACGACACCGACCTGAAGAAGCTGCAGCGCGCGTGCGCCATCATCTCGCGCGTGATGTTCGCGGCGGGCGCGAAGGAAGTGCAGATCCCGCTGAAGGGTCACGAGCGACTCCGCACGTTGAAGGATGTCGAGACGCTCGAGCACGCCAGCATCGCCGCGCGGCACCTCGATGTGAGCGCGTATCACCCACTCGGCACGGCCCGTATGGGCGTGGATCCATTGAAGAGTGTGGTCGACGCGACCCACGAGAGCCACGACGTGCACCACCTCTTCATCGTCGACGGGAGCGCCGTTCCCAGCTCCCTGGGAGTCAATCCCCAGCTGACGATCATGGCCATGTCGCTGCGCGCGGCGGAGTTCGTCGAGCGGCGCATCGAGAAACTGTCGGCGCGATCGGCGGCGTAGCGCTTTCTTTGGCTATGCTGTGGTCCCCATGTCATCGCGTTGGCGGTTGAGCGTCGCGATTCTCGCGATCGCGGCCTCGAGCAGTTGCAACTGCGGCGTTGCGCGCATCGTCGACGCTCTCGACGGCGGCAAAGGTTACGAGCGATTTGCCCCCGCGAGCGGGCTCGCCGCTGGAGCGACCGTCTCCACCAGTCAGCACTTCCGTCTCGTCGGCGAAGTGAGTGCGCCTTCGGGCACCTCGAGCCATTCGCAGAACTTCCAGCTCAAGTCGGGCGTGGTCGAAGCGTCGCAGAAATAGGGAGTCGCACACGTGAACCGTCTTCTTCCACTGGTCGCAGTGTTGGTTGCTGGCGTCGCGCTCGCGGGCGTTCCGAAGTCGCTCACGCAGCACGGCCGGCTCTTCGACGGCGAAGGCGCGCCGATCACCGGCTCCTTCCGCATGAAGTTCGCAATCTACGAATTGCCCAACGGCGGCACTCCGCTGTGGAGCGAAGATCTGCAGGTGCCGATCATCGACGGCTACTTCGTCGCGGCGCTCGGCGAGCAGAACACCTTCCCCGCCGATCTCTGGAACGGGAAGAAGTTGTTCCTCGGCATCACGGTGAACGACGACGACGAGATGCTGCCGCGCGAGGCGATCGCCAGCGTGCCGTACGCGTTCGTCGCCGGTGACGTGAACGGTCCGATTCACCCTGAGAACGTGTCGATCGGCGGCAACGTGGTCATCGACAGCACCGGTAACTGGGTCGGCCCGTCGACGGGTCTCGTCGGTCCGGTCGGCCCAGCAGGTCCCGCTGGTATGCCGGGTGTGATGGGCGCCGCGGGTGCGGCCGGTGTGTCGGTCGTCGGCACGTCGCTCAACGTCGGCGATTCTCGACTGCCCGATGGGTGGTTCGAAGTTCGTCACCGGCAACACCACCACGTTCGCGTGCAACGGCTCGTCGGGCATCGCCGGCGCTCAAGGCGCGCAAGGTTCGCAGGGACCGCAGGGCCTCCCCGGTGCTCCGGGCGCTCCTGGTTCGCCCGGTGCCACGGGTCCGCAGGGTCCAGCTGGCGCCGCCGGTGCGCAGGGTGCGACGGGCGCACAGGGTCCGATCGGCTTGACCGGCGCGACGGGCGCGCAGGGCCCGATCGGTTTGACCGGCGCGACGGGCGCACAGGGTCCGATCGGTTTGACGGGCGCGACGGGCGCACAGGGTCCCATCGGTTTGACCGGCGCAACCGGCGCGACAGGAGCCACCGGCGCTCAAGGCCCGATCGGTTTGACGGGCGCTACCGGCGCGGCGGGAGCGACCGGCGCGCAGGGCCCCATCGGCCTCACCGGCGCAACTGGAGCAACTGGCGCGCAGGGCCCCATCGGCCTCACGGGTGCGACGGGAGCAACCGGCGCTCAAGGCCCGATCGGTCTGACGGGCGCGACGGGTGCGACCGGAGCAACGGGCGCGCAGGGCCCGATCGGTTTGACTGGTGCGACTGGCCCGACGGGAGCAACTGGCGCGCAGGGTCCTATCGGTCTCACCGGCGTAACCGGAGCCACGGGCGCTCAGGGCCCCATCGGTCTCACCGGCGCAACGGGAGCCACTGGTGCGACGGGCGCCACGGGCCCGCAAGGTCCGATCGGTCTCACCGGCGCGACGGGTCCGACGGGAGCAACTGGCGCGACGGGAGCGACCGGCGCCACGGGTCCCACCGGCGCGACGGGCCCGGCGGGCTCGGCGAACATGAGCGGCACCACCAACTACCTCGTGAAGTTCACCGGCGGCACGACGGGCGGCAACTCGCTCGCCTTCGACAACGGCACGGGCATCGGCATCGGCCTGACCAACCCCGTCTACCCGCTGCAGGTCACCGGCGCGGCGGGCGTGACCGGCCTCTTCTCGAACACCAACGGCGGTGGCGTCGGTTTGTACGGCATCAACTCCGCAGCGAACGGCGCGGCGGCGGGCATCGGCGTGGTCGGCATCTCGGGGCAGTCGCAGGCAAACGCGTCGGGCATGTGGGCGCAGAACAACAACACCACCGGCACGGGCCTCATCGGCTTCGGCAACAACGACCCGGGCGCGACGCTGGTCGCCGGCTCCGGCGCGGCGTTGAACGGTCTCACCACCGGCGTCTTCGCCCGCAACTCGAGCCTCGGCGTGTCGCAAGCGATCTACAGCGACAACGGCGGCTCGGTGGTTCGCATGAACTACTGGAGCGGCTCGGTGCAGTACAAAATCAACGGTGCCGGCTCGGTCTCGACGGTGGTGCGCGACCCGACGCAGCCGACGCAGAAGGTGACGCTCTTCGCTCCTGAATCGCCGGAGATCCTGTTCACCGACTACGGCACCGCGCACCTCAAGAACGGCCGCGCGCACGTGCAGCTCGACCCACGCTTCAGCGGCAACGTCACCATCGACGAGCGCCACCCGCTGCGCGTCTTCGTGCAGCTCGAGGGCGACGAGAATTCGAAGGGCGTGATCGTCACGCGCAAGACGGCGAGCGGCTTCGACGTGGTCGAACTCGGTCACGGCACTTCGAACGCGACGTTCCAGTGGCAGGCCACGGCGAATCGCGCTGACGAAGTGCTCCCTGGCGGCCGCGTGTCGCGCAACGCCAACGCGCGCTTCAGCGTCGACGAAGGGCCACTGCCGACGAAGCCCGCCGCGTTGCTCCCGATCTCGGGTCTTCGGAAGTAACTACTTCTGCAGCGTGAGGGTGTGGCCGTCGTCGCCGAGCTCGGACACCGAGTTCACGACGACTGACTGGTAGCCCTGCGCCTCGACCGTCACGGTCTGCCCGTCGAACGGTTGGCGCTTGGTGAAGAACACGTTGGCGAGGGTGTTGGTGCGCAGCTGCGCGATCACTTCGCCGCCCTGCTTGAAGGTGACGCTCAGGTCCTGAAGGTAGTTGCCCTCTGCGTCGAGCACCTTGAGCCAGAAGCCGTCTTCCGGAGCGAGCTCGAGCTCGAGCACGCGATTCTTCGTGCTGGTGGCGTTCGAGAGGTACGACGGCGCAAAGCCATCGGCGACGGCAATGAGGCGCGCCTTCTCGACCGAGCCGATCAACTTGAGCTGACCCTTGTTGCTGGTGAGGCCCTTGAAGAGCACTTCCGACGGGCACTCGCTGCCGAGCGCACATGACATCGGCTCGCGGGTGATGGTGACGGCCAGACAGGTGACGGGGCCGGCGGTGCGCGCGTCGATCAACACCACGTCGCCGGGAGAATCAGGGCCGCACTCGCGCCCGGAGCGACGCGAGTTGTCGTCTTCCTTCTTGCGGTCTTCGTCGAGGCGCGCGTCGTCGCTGCCACGGGTGGTGACACAGGCGCTCATCACGAGCGCGCCACACACGCTGAAAAGGAGGCCCCTCACCGACAAGCGAATCAGGCCGAGAACGACGAGCCACAACCACACGACGACTTCGCGTTCGGGTTCTCGAACTTGAAGCCCGACTGGGTGTCGCTGGTCGTGTAGTCGACGACGGTGCCCTTCAAGTACGTGAGCGACATCGCATCGGTGCAGATGCGCACGCCGTCCTGATTCCAGATCAGATCGCCCTGCTTGGTTTCCTTCACCAGGTTCAGGTCGTAACCGAGGCCGCTGCAGCCGGCGGGCACCACGCGCACGGTGAGGAAATGATCTTCGAGCTTCTGCTGGACCATCACGTCCTTCACCTGGGCAACGGCGCGCGCGGTGAGCGTGAGGCCCGGACCTTCGGCAGACTTGTCAGCGGCAGGAGCGGCAACGGCGGAATCGAGAGCAACAGAGGTGTCCATGTCGTTTCTTTCTTATCCGGCTGGGGGTTCAGCCGCCATCCCGGCTCGAGCTACTTCTTCTCAACGTAATCAGCGCAATCAGCCGGCCAATCGAGGTTCTTCGCGCCCTCGTTGAACACCACCGTGACCGGGCAGGCCTCGACCAGCGCTTCGCACTTGATGAGCAGCTCGTGCTTGCCCGGGTAGAGGCTCAAGTTCACGCCCGTCTGACCCAGCTGCCGGGGACCGCGCCACACCGTGCAGCCCTTGAGTGAAGCGGGCGTGACGCGAATGCGCACCGCGCTCGGCTTGAAGGTCTTGCTGATCAACTTGAGCTCGTTGGGCTGCCCGTACTCGATGATCTCCTCGTAATAGATGCCGAGGTCTTCGTTCACGAGCCGCACGGTGTCGCCGACGAATGCGCCCGACTGCTCGTCGATGCCGGTGCGGCCGAGATCGAGCGGCTTGCGCGTCTTGGTGCCCGGCGGAGGAATCACCGCCACCGACACCGGCGGGTTCGACTTCACGCTCAAGCGCACGGGCACGCCGTCTTCCGACAACCCGCCCTTCTTCAGCAGCCCGAGCAGCGTGTCCTTGAAGACGAACACCATGATCAGCGCGCCGATCAGCACCATCACCGAGACCAGCGCCTTCAAGCGCGACTGCTGACGCTCCTTGAGCGCCTTCACGTCGACGATGGCCGAGATGCCGTCTTTGCTCGGCTTCACCTCGGGCTCGGACACGCGCGAGTTTCGCCGCGGAGGCGCTTCGGGCATCACGCCGCTGCTGGTGCGGCGCTTCACGCCCACCGACGACTTGCGGCGCGACGACTCTTCGGACTGCACGTCACCGGTGCCGTTGGTCGCGAGCGCCTTGCTCAACGCCGTCGACTTCTTGCGCAGCGGCACCGCGACGGGCGGGAGATCGTCGTTGGTCTCCTCGATGGGAGCCATGCGCGTCATCTCTTTGCTGTTGCGCCCGGCGACCGTCGCCTGGTCCTTCTTGTTCACGTAGCGCCGGCTCGGCACCACCGTACCGGCGGGCAATTCGTAGCCGCCGCGCAACGCGGGCCCCGACTCGTCATCGCCGCCCTCGTCCATGTCGGGAGCGAGCGTCGACTCGTCGGCGTCTTCGTCGATGGTGAGGTTCGGCGCGGCGCGCACCGGCTGCGGAGTCGCCGACTCGTTGCTGCTGCGGCGCGGCGGTTCCTTCTTGTCGGGCGGCTGCGTGACCGACTGCGCCGCTCCCGAATACGACGGAGGAATCGGGTTGCTGGTGCTCGACTCGGTCGACGGGTTCGGCGTGCCGAGCCGCGCCTCTTCACTCAAGCGATCGGCGAACAGCGCGCCCATCAGCTCGCTGACCTCGGCACTGGTGGCCAGTTCCTTCGCGTTCAACAGGAACTGCTCGACCGCGCGCGACATCTCGCGAGCGTCGGAATAGCGATCGTCGGGCGCCTTCGCGAGCGCGCGCATCACGATGTCGTCGAGCTCGTGCGGCACTTCGGCGACGGCAGAAGGCGCGTCGATCTTGCACTCCAGGGCGGCCTGCAGCGTCGCGAGCTCGCTGTCACGCTTGAGCGGGCGAACGCCGGTGACGAGCTCGTAGAGCACGAGGCCGAGCGCGAAGAGATCGCTGCGGGCGTCGAGCGGCTTTCCGGCGGCCTGCTCCGGAGCCATGTACGCGAACTTGCCCTTGATGGCGCCCGACTTGGTGTTGCTGACCTGATCGCTCGCCTTGGCGATACCGAAGTCGACCACCTTCACCGCGCCGTCGAAGCTGATGAGGATGTTCTGCGGCGAGATGTCGCGGTGCACGACGCGCAGCGGCTGACCGCGTTCGTCGAGGCGGGTGTGCGCGTAGTAAAGGCCCTGGCAGGTATCGGCGATGATGCGCAGCGCGATGTGGCGAGCGACCCACTGACCGGTGCTCCACGCGCGGCGCATCACGCGCCCGAGGTCCTCACCGTGGATGAACTCCATCGCGATGAAGTACTGACCGTTGGTCTCACCGAGGTCGTAGATCTGCGCGATGTTCGGGTGGTTGAACCGAGACGCGATCTTCGCCTCGTTCAAGAACATCTGGACGAACTCAGGGTCCTCCGCGAGATGCGGGAGGATGCGCTTCACGACGACGTGGCGGTTGAAACCCTCGATGCCCGTTTGTTTCGCAAGCCACACCTCGGCCATGCCGCCTGTCGCGAGCTTCTTGACGAGCTGGTAGTTGCCGAAAGCCTGAGTCATCGCAAAGGTGCTTAAGTTCCGGACGAGGGCGAGGCATCGTAAGTAAGCCACTCCAATTCCACAATGTTCCTCGCCGCTTACCTCACACTCCTGTCAGCCCAACTTCCGGTCGACATTCGGGCCGGGGAGAACAAGCTCACCCAGCTGGAGTTCAAGCAGAACAACGCGGGGTTGACCTGGGACTGGTCGGATACCGAGGAAACGCTGCGGGGCACGGTCACCCCCCTGCGTCTCAAGGCCGGAAAACCCATGGTGATTTCGGCGATCGTCGAGGCCCTCTCGAGCGAAGAAATCAACGGGCCGATGACCTTCTCGATCAGGCCGCTGAAGGAAATGGGCTCGGCCCAGACCCAGACCGTGGCGAAGGGCGAGACCCGGGTGTGGAGCGCCACCTTCACCCCCGAAGAGGCGGGCGACTACCGCCTCGAGATCAGCTGGCGCACCACCCACCACAAGGTCGTGCGTGGGGTGTTCACGGTCGCCGACCGCGGTTTGCCCGAGTGGGTGAGCTGGACGATCGGCGGCGGAGCGTTGGCCATCGCGCTGGCAGTTGGTTTGTGGGTGCTGTTCGGCAAGAAGAACGCCGACGACCCTGGAGCGTCATCGACGTGAGTTCCCCTGGTTTGAAGGAGCGCCCGCTCCGCGAAGATCTCGTCGCGCAGGCGTGTCTCGAAGCGTACGGCTCGGTTCGACACGAGAACCGGCTGGCCGATCGCGCGCTCGACTACACGCTGCGCCACAAGAAGCACCTCTACGCGTCGGAACGTCGCGCGGTCGCCGAGCGCGTGTACGCGTTGCTGCGGCGCCAACGGCTGGTCGACTTCCTCGCTGATCTGAAGGTGAAGGGCTTCGCGACGCTCGGGTCGAGCAAGAAGGATCTGTACCGCTTCGCGATCTCGCGCGTGCTCGAGGGCGAGGAGCCTTCGCGCGTGCTCGATGGACTCTCGTTGCCGGGCAGTGAGGTGTCGTGGCTGCGCACCGTGATCCACGGGCGCGCGAAGCTCGAATCGCGGCCGCTGGTCGAGCGCCTCGCCATCGACGGCTCGATGCCCGACTTCCTCGCCGAGAAGTTCCTCGCGCAGTTCGGCGACACCGAGGCGTTCGCGGTCGCGGAGTCGATGAATCACCGCGCGGCGCTGGTGGTGCGCATCAACCCGCTGAAGGGCACGCGCGAGCAGGTGACGCAGCTGCTCGAGGGCGAAGGGGTGGTGGTGCGCCCCACTCCGCTTTCTCCGTTCGGTCTGGTGCTCGAGACGCGCACCAACGTGTACGCGCTGAAGGCGTTCAAGGACGGCTTCTTCGAGGTGCAGGACGAAGGCAGTCAGCTGCTCGGCATGCTGGTCGACGCGCCGCCGCGCAAGGTGTTCGACGCGTGCGCGGGTGCGGGCGGCAAGACGCTGCAGCTCGCGGCGCAGATGAAGAACCGCGGCGAGATCTACGCGCTCGACGTCGACGAGCGCCGCCTCGAAGAACTGAAGCAGCGTGCGCGACGCGCGGGCGTGCACAACGTGCGCATTCAGGCCATCGCTCCCGACGCGAAGGCCGACGAGCAGCTCGAGAAGTGGAAGGGCCAGGCCGAGCGCGTGCTGGTCGATGCACCGTGCAGCGGCTCGGGCACCTGGCGTCGCAAACCCGACGCGCGGTACCGGCTCACGGAAGCGCTGCTCGCCGAGCACGTCGAGAAACAAGGTGTGCTGCTGGAGCGCTTCTCGGCGTTGGTGAAGCCCGGCGGCCGTTTGATCTACGGCACGTGCTCGCTGCTGCGCGAAGAGAACGAGGCGATTGTCGAGGCGTTCCTCGCGAAGCACGCCGACTTCAGCGTGGCCGACGCCGCGAAGTGGCTCGGTGAAGACGTGGCGGCGAAGACCACGCGCAACGGCATGCTGCGGCTGTTCCCGCATCGCCATGAGACGGACGGCTTCTTCGGCGCGGTGCTGGTGAGGAAGGCGTGACCGACGCGCTCCAGGTCGCGACGCCCGAGCGCGTCTCGATGGAGCTCCCGATCGCGGGCCTCGGCTCGCGCGCGATGGCGTACCTCATCGACGTGCTCCTCCTCGGAGCGATCGCCATCGTCGCCTACTTCGGCGCCAGCTTCTTCGTCGCGAACCCGTACGAGCTGTTGCAGGGCCTGAGCAGCACGGTGCGTATCATCGCGGTCTCGGCACTCATCGGCGGCCTGTGGGTCTTCTGGACGCTCTTCGAAGTGCTGTGGAACGGCCAGTCGCCCGGGAAACGCCTGGTGCGCATTCGCGTCGTGAAGGCCGATGGCTCGCCCACTACGTTTTTCTCTTCGGCCGTGCGCAACCTGCTGCGGCTGATCGACTTCCTCCCCACCTGCTACCCGGTCGGCGTGATCACCATGCTCATCGATCGCAAGCACCGGCGGCTGGGTGATCTCCTCGCCGGCACCGTGTTGGTGCGCGACGAGCAGGTGAACCTCGACGCGTACAGCAAGCTCGAGACGCAGTCGGCGGTGGCCGTCGATCTCATGGAAATCGGCGTGCAGTTCTTGAAGCGCTTCGACGAGCTCGAGCCCGAGCCGCGTGCACGCATCGGCCGCAAGCTGGCCGCGAAACTCGAGCTGACCGTGAGCGACACCGCGACCGACGTCGAGGTGCGCGATCAGATTCGCCTCAAGCTGGAGAAGCAGACGCTTGCCTGAGTCGCTCCCGGCCTTCGTCGCGCGGCGCAAGCCGGAGTGGACGCGCCTCGAAGACACGCTCGGCCGTTTGCGCTCGGGAAAGATGACGTTGGCCGAAGTGGCAGAGCTCGATCGGCTCTACCGCCGAGTGGCCGCCGATCTCGCGATCGCGCAGGTCACCTACGCCAACACCGACGTCGCGCGTTTTCTGAACCAGCTCAACGCCTCGGCCTACGCGCTCATCTACAAGCCGCGCCCTGCGTCGTTCGAGAACCTGCGCACCTTCTATCTGCGCACGTTCCCTTCGCTGGTGCGGACCACGCTCGGGCCCATCAAGCTCTCGGCGGCGATCTTCGTGATCTCCACGCTCGTCGGCGCACTCAGCGTGTGGCTCGAGCCCTCGACGCTCTCGACCTTCGTGTCCGCCGATCTGCGCGCGTACCTGGAGCGCGGCGACATGTGGACCGATCACGCGCTCTCGCACAGCACTCCCGGCGCGATGGCGACGATGATCTTCATGAACAACCTGCGCGTGCTCTTCGCGGCCTTCGCGCTCGGAGTCACCGCCGGCATCGGCACCGCCGTGGTGTTGATTCAGAACGGGCTGCACCTCGGCTCGGTGTTGATGGCGAGCGCGCGCGCGGGTGTGGGCGTGAACCTGCTGAGCTTCATCTCGGCGCACGGGCCGATCGAGCTCTCGCTGATCGTGATCTCCGGAGGCGCGGGCCTGCATCTGGGCAGCGCGATGATCGACCCGGGCGAGCGCAGCCGCGCTGCTGCGATTCGCGAGCACGCCACGGTCGCGGTGCAGCTGGTGCTCGGCTGCGCGCCGTTCATGGTGCTGATCGGTCTCGTCGAAGGCTTCGTCAGCCCGGGCGCGTACTTCCCCTGGCCGGTGACGCTCACCGTGGGGTTGCTCAGCGGGCTCGGGTTCTGGAAGTGGCTGCTCTCAGCGCCGCCGACTCAAGCCGCGGCGGTGCGCTCGGCTTCGAGCTGACGCACGACCTCGAGCGCTTCGACCACGTGCTTGTGCACCTGGACCTGCGACTCGAAGCGGTGGCGGATCTTGCCCTTGCGATCGATCACGAAGGTCACGCGGCCCTTGATGAGGCCGAAGGTCTTCTTGATCTCGAGCGCCTTCGCCGCCGCGCCATCGCGGTCGGTGAGCAGCGTGAAGGGCAAGCGGTACTTCTGCTTGAACGAGTCGTGCGAAGCCGCGTCGTCCGACGAGACGCCGATGACGTCGGCGCCGGCCTTCTTGAAGTCTTCGTACTGATCGCGGAACGAGCACGCCTCGGCGGTGCAGCCGCTGGTGTGATCCTTCGGGTAGAAAAACAGCACGATGGTCTTCTCGCCGACCAGCGACGAGAGCGGCACTTCGGTCCCATCAGGACGAAGCAGTGAGACGGATGGGAGCGAGTCGTTCATGCGATGAGGCGAGTAACGGAGGGTGGGGTTCGCCGCAACAGGTGTCTCAGAACCCTGCCGGAAGGGCCCGGACTCGCTCGAAGGAGCGGCGCGTCTCGCGCTCGGACAACACCTTCTCGTACGCCTCATTGATGCGGCGCATGACCTCGGCCGAACCGCCGTGATCAGGGTGATTCTGCCGCGCGAGGAACAGGTACCGCTCACGCAGCGCGTGATCGCTCACGTCGGGAGAGACGCCCAGCGTGGTCCACGGGTTCTTCGCGTCGAGCGAACGCAGCCAGCGATCGAGGCGCTCCCGCACCGAACCGAAGCCCGAGGTCTCGGCGTTGTCGGTGCGCGCGCGCGAGCGCATCTTGGTGTCTCCGCGGAACACGTCGGTGCTGTAGACGCTGCTCATCCAGCGCGAGCACGACGGGCAGTGGAAGTAGCGGATCTGCTTGCTGCTCCCGAGGTGGCTCGTCATGCGCACGCCGCAGTGCGTGCACTCGACGTCGACGTCTTCGAGGGTCGTGCACGCGGTGTTCGTCGCCACGGTGGAGAAGGGCATTCGGGACGTCCTCGTTTGGTGCTGTGCTACAGCCGTGTGACGAGTTGTACGTCCGTGGTGGATCGACGCAAAAAATTGGCCGCTTTTCCCCGTGGGGCATCATGACCTCGACCATGACTGGGCTTCTGATCGCGATGACGCTGCTGGCTGCTCCGAAGAAGGGAGCGATCGGCAGTGCGAAGGAAGACGAGCCCTGCCCCGTCGCCGTGACCACTTCGACCTCGAGCAACGACACGATCTACCTGCGCGCCATCGCGTGGGCGTTCGAGCCCGCGCCACAGGAAGTTCGCGCGCAGGCGATCGAAGATCTCGGCTTCCTCGGTGACACGCGCGCGCTCAACGCGCTGGCGGTGCTCTCGCTCGACGGAAACCCGCTCATCAGCAAGGCCGCCATTCGGGCCGTGGGCACGATGAGACACCCGCGCGCCGAGGAGATCCTCGGGAACATCGTTCGCCACCCGACGGTTTCCGCCACCAACCGGCAGTTCGCGCTCTCCCTCATTCCCTTCCAGAACACGCCGACCGCGCTGCGCTTCATTCACTTCACCGCGCGCCAGGTCGGAGGCAATTCCGACGTGACCCAGCTCGCGCGCGTGCTCGCCACGACGCTCCCCAACCCTTCCGCTGAGCAGGCGGTGCCGCCGGTGCCCGAGGTGCAGACCGCTCCGGCGGGCTCGATGGCGCCCGCGCCCTTCCCTGCGGCTGCGCCCACCAACGTCGCTGGAGATTCGAAGTGACCCTTCCCGCGGATCTTCTCAGCCGCCGCATCACGTTCCTCGGCGGCGGCAACATGGCCACGGCGATCATGCGCGGCTTGTTGCGCGCCGGCTTTCCGAAGATCGGCTCTCGGCCACGGCGCGCCGCGCTGACAAGGTGAAGGAGCTGCAGGACGAGCACGGCGTGAAGGTGGGGATGGACAACGTCGCCGCGGCGAAGGACGCCGACGTGGTGGTGTTGTCGGTGAAGCCGCAGGCGCTCGACAAGGTGTTGATCGAGATCGCTCCGGTGATCGATCGCAGCAAGCTGATCGTCTCGGTGGCGGCCGGAGTGCCCATCGCGGCCATCGAGCGACGCCTCGGCGCTGGAGCGCGCATCATCCGCACCATGCCCAACACGCCCTGCCTCGTCGGGCTCGGCGCGACCGCGCTGTCGTCGGGTGAGCACGCGACCAAGGAAGACCTCGCGCTGGCGACAGCGATGTTCGACTCGGTGGGCTTGAGCACCGTGGTCGACGAGTACCTGCTCGACGCGGTGACGGGCTTGTCGGGCAGCGGCCCGGCGTACATCTTCCTCATCATCGAGGCGCTGTCCGACGCGGGCGTGAAGGTCGGGCTGTCTCGACATCAAGCGCTCAAGCTCGCCGCGCAGACGGTGCTCGGCAGCGCGCGGCTGTTGCTCGAAACCAATCAGCACCCCGGTCACTTGAAGGATCAGGTGACCTCGCCCGGCGGCACCGCCATCGCCGGGCTGCACACGCTCGAAGCCGGCGGTCTGCGCACCACGTTGATCGACGCCGTCGAAGCAGCCACCAAACGCGCCCGTGAGCTCGGCGCCAGCTTTCTGAACCCTGGAGAACGCCCATGAAGATGACCCCGCTCGACATTCGCCAGAAGCGCTTCGAAGCAGCGATGCGCGGCTATTCGAAGAAGGAGGTCGAGGCGTTCCTCGAGCTCACCGCCGGCGAGTTCGAAGAAGTGGTGCGCGAGAACATCGGCCTCAAGGAAGAGCTGAAGCGCGTGCAGGCGCGGCTCGAGCAGCACCTCGAGCGTGAGAAGGCGCTGCAGGAGACGATGGTGACGGCGCAGCGCATCTCGGAAGACGTGAAGGCCCAGGCGAAGAAGGAAGCCGAGGTGCTGATCGCCGAGGCCGAGCTGCAGGCCGACAAGATCGTTCACGGAGCCAACAATCGGCTCGTCGAATTGGTGAAGGAACTGACCGAGCTCAAGCGACAGAAGGTGCAGTTCGAGTCGCACCTCGAGTCGTTGATCGATTCGCACAAGAAGCTGCTCGACACGTGGAAGACGCAGCCGGGCGGTGAAGTGGCGTATCTGGTCAACAAGAAGTGACCGTGTGGATGAAGGGCGCGCCGGGTGGCGTCGAGCTGTTGGTGCTCGTTCAGCCGCGCGCGTCGCGCACGAAGATCGTCGGAGAGCATGACGGCCGGTTGAAGATCGCGCTGGCCGCGCCTCCGGTCGACGGTGAAGCCAACGCTGCGCTGATCGAGTTCGTCGCCGAGCGCTGCGAAGTGCGGAAGGCCGACGTCGAATTGCTCGACGGAGACACCTCGCGTCGGAAGCGTCTGGCCGTTCGGGGAGTTACGGAAGCCGAGGTCATGGTCAAGTTGCGCTGACCGCCATGTGGCTCGCTTCCCTGCTCGCGCTGTCGCTCGCCGTTGCTCCGCCGCCACCGGTGGACTCGGAGCCGTCAGCGATGCCGTCGGAAGGGCTGCAGACCATCGGCACGCTCGAGACGTCGGTGGTCACCACCGCGCGCTTCAAGATCGTCCACACGCCGCGAGCCGCCGCTGCTGCGCGCGTGCTGTCGCGTGATCTCGAAGCGGCGCGCGACGACATCGCAGCGCTGCTCGGGAGTGATTGGCCGGGAGTGACCGAGATCCGCCTCGGGTTCGGGCGTGAGGAATACGAAGCGTTCGCGCTGCCCGGCGGCAAACCACCGAGCTGGGCCGTCGCCCTCGCCTACCCCGGTCGAAACATCGTGCTGGTGGAAGCGCACTCGCTGGTGCTCCCCGAGGGACCGCTGACGCTGAAGCACGAGCTGATTCACGTCGCGCTCGGGCAGTTCGGCGGCGGCTGGCCACACTGGTTTCAGGAAGGGCTGGCGCAGGAACTCACCGGCGAGACGAAGTGGAAGACCTCGCAGATCGCGACGCTCACGCGCGCCGTCACGCAAGACCGCGTCTTCAAGTTCGACGATCTCACCGAGCGTTTCCCCGCGTACCCCGACGACGTCGAGATCGCGTACGCGCAGAGCTCGGCGTTCGTGGAATTTCTGCGCGCGCGTCACGGCACCGCGGCGTTCCAGCGATTGATCGAGCGTGTGTCCGCGGGCGACAACTTCGAGAAGGCGTTCGGCGTCGCGTTCCACCTGCCGCTGTCGATGGAAGAAGACGCGTTCCGCAAAGAACTCCCGCGCAAGTACCCGTGGTGGCCGCTGCTGCTGAGCGGTGGAACCGCGGTGTGGGTGATCGCCTCGATGCTGGTGGTGCTGGCGTTCATTCGCCGTCGTCGCGTGGTGAAGGCGCTGCGCGCTGAACAGCTGCGCGTCGAGACACTGCACGAAGCGGCGAAGGCGGTGCTCGGTCGCACCGCGGTGAACGAAGATCTCACTCCGTGGGAGGCGTTCCCCTTCGAGGGTTCGCAGGTGCCCTGGGTGGTGAACATCGTGCTGCCCGTCGAGGGCGCCCCGCTTCCTGTGCGTCGAACCGGAACCTAAGCGAGCTCGATCAGCCGGCACTGCAGCGCAGCGGGCTGTTTGAAATCCACCGCGCTCGCCGAGAACCGCTTCACTTCTCTGTGCTTGCGCGTACCGAGGCCGCGCGTGAGCTGTGCGTCGAAGTCACGCGCGCTCTGCTCGACGTTGCACATCGCGAGCAACAGACCCTTCGGCGCGAGCAGCGGCGCCGCCGCGCTCACCAGCCGGTGGTAGTCGCGACTGGCGGTGAAGCGACTCGACTTCGTCGTCGCGAAGCCCGGCGGGTCGAGGATCACGAAGTCGAACTCCTCTTCCTTCTTCGCGAAGCGCGAGAGCCAATCGAACGTGTCGCCGGAGATGAAGTCGTAGCGATCGGCGGTGAAGCCGTTGAGCGTCACGTTCGCTTCGCCCCAGTCGAGGACTTTGCGCGAGGCGTCGACGTTGACCGCGCGCTTCGCTCCGCCGTGGAGCGCCGCGACCCCGAAACCGCAGGTGTACGAAAACGTGTTGAGCACCCGGCGCCCTCGAGCGTGCGCGCGCACCACCGCCCTCGCTTCGCGCGCGTCGAGATAGAGGCCGACGGAGAGACCGTTCGCGGGTCTGATCAGAAACTTCGAGCCGAGCTCGGTGACGGTGAGTTCCTCGACCGGAACACCTGCGATCGGCTGACTGGGTGCGAGCGCTTCGGGCGATTCGTTGGCGACCTTGCGCGCTTCACGCGGCCGGCGCTTCACGTACACCGCAGTGATGCCGTCGAGACCGAGCAGCGCGTCGGCGAGCGACTGTTCCTCAGGAGCGTCGCGGTAGAGGCTGAGCACCGCGACCTGCGCGAAGCGATCGACGGTGACGTCTGCTTCGTCGCTGAGCCGATAGCAGGTCGTGTCTTCCGGGAGCTGCTTCAGGCGCAGCGCGAGCGCGTCCTCGAACATCACTCGCTCGCGACGGGAGCCGCGCCACCACCGGTCACGCCCGTGCGCTTCCACACGCTCTCGAGCGCCGCGGCCGATTCACGCGCGAGCTCGAGATAGTCGGCGCCGAGCAGCTGGCCTTCGCGCACCGCGACGCGCCCGTCGACGATGGTCCACCCCACGTCGACCTGGCTGAGCTGCATCAACAGGTGCGGCGTGAAGTTGCCGGTCTCGCGCGCGGGCACGAGATCGTAGACGACGAGATCGGCGAGCGCGCCCGGCTCCACGTTGCCGCTCGGCGCACCGAAGATCATGGTGCACAGCTCCGCGGGCCCGCCGACGAGGAACGACGACATCAGGTTGTCGGGGTCGAGCATGCGGCCAGCGCGCGCCATCGCCATCACGCCGGTGTAGCTCGCGGCGAGTTCTTCCCAGAGCGTGCCGGTGCCGCCCGAGCCGAGACCCACGAGGTTCTGACTCACCAACACCGCTTCCATGCCGAGCGCGCTGCCACCTTCAGCGGTCTGCGCAGCGCGCGGCGTGAAAGCGATCAGCGTGCGGCTCTTCGCGAGACGATTCGCTTCGGCGCGATCGATGGCGCGAGCGTGCGCTCCGACCGACGCTCCTCCGAGCAGGCCGAAACGTTCGAAGCGCGTGACGATGCGCGAGTTCGTCTTCGACCACGTCATCGCGAGATCGTCGTCGTTCTCGGCGAGCCCGAAGTGAGCGCCGATGGCGAGTTCTTCTTTGGCGCGACCCGCGACACGGAGCAGATCGTCGTCGGCGCAGAACGAGGCGCGAATGCCGATCGCTCCACGCACCAACGCTCCGGTGCGGTGCGCTTCGGCGTAGCGCGCGTTGGCCTCGACTTGCGCCGGCCCGGGAGTGCCGGTCTGCGCGCTGGTCGACGCGTGCGAATTCACGAGGCGAATTCCGAGCTTCTGCGCGACGCGCGCCTGCACGCTGAGCGCTTCTTCGACGCAACCGGGCGCGTGCAGATGTTCGACCGCCATCGACACGCCCTGCCGCAACGCACGCGCGATGGAGAACGCGGTGAGCGCCTCGACCTCGCCGGGCGTGAGGTTCTTTTCGAGCGCGAGCTCCTGCTCGAAGCGCTGCACGAAGGGCCGCAGCAACAGATCGCCGGCCCACGGCGTGACGGAGCCACCGACGAGCCGCGTGTGGCAGTCCACGAGACCGGTCATCACCAGCCGCCCGCCGCACGCCACTTCCCAGTCGCCGGGCCGCGTGGGCGTCTGCTCATCGGGGCCGACGGCGGAGATGGTTCGGCCTTCGATCAGCACGGACATGCCGGACCGCACGCGACCGTCTGCGCGAAAGAGACTGCAGTTCTTGAGGAGCAGCCGGCCTTCCACGCGCGCGCGAGAGCGTATTCTCAAATCGCGCGGGCGGCGAAACGCGTTTCGAAGGGCGCGCACGTCTATACTCGGCGCCATGGCGCGCGAGGCATCGGCGAGCGCAGTCGCTCCCAGCACGACCTGGGGACCGTGGCTGTTCGGCCCGCGGCGCGATCTCGCGATGGTGTCGACGCCGATCGCGCTGCTGCTGCTGTTCTTCGCGCTCTCTCGCACCGACGCCTCGTTCGCCGAAGACAGCAACCGCTACGCGATGTGGCTCGCCACCAACGTGCTCGGCAACGGCACGCACGTGATTCTGACGTTCTTGTTGTTCTGGTTTCGACCCGAGACAATGCGGTCCACGCCGACGTTGCGCGCGCAGGTGTGGCTCGGAGTGGTCGTCACGCTGCTCGTGAGCTCATCGTTCTACGCGCTGCACCGGTGGGAACCGCAGGCAGCGGTCTACGCGCGCTCGATCGTGTTCGCGCTGTTCGGCACGCACCACACGCTCTCGCAGAACCGCGGCTACTGGAGCCTCTATCTCGCGCGTGAGCGCAGCGCGGGGCTCCCGTTCAACGAGCGCGAAGGAAAGTTGCAGCGCCTGATGGTGCCGCTCACGCTGGGCCTGCTGCTCACGCGCTACTTCTTCGTCGCACGCTCGACCGACTCGAACATGCCCTTCGTCGGGCTCGGCATCGAAGCGCCGCTGCCGTACGCGTTCGTGGGCGCTCTGCTCGCGATCTGGCTCGGGTACTGGGTGCTGGTGTTCCGCGCCGTGCTGCCCGGCGGAACGCAGCGCCCCAAGCTCCTCTATCTGTTCGCCGTCGCGCTCGCGGGGAGCGTGTCGCTGCTCGCTCCGACCTGGGGCGTGGTGCTGTTCTTCGGCATGCACGGGCTCGAGTACTACTTCCTCTCGGAGCGCATGCTCACGCAGCTGCCCGACGACAAGAAGCAGCTCGCCTCGCGGTGGATCTGGCCGGCGATGGTGCTGTCGATGCTGCCCATCTTCCTGATCGGCGTGGTGACGTTGCTGCGCGAGCAGAGTTCGTTCAGCTCGTTCGACACGGTCGAGTCATTCACGCAGACCGGCTTCTGGGCGTTCGCCGTCACGCTCTCGACGGCCTGCGTGCTCGCGCACTACTGGGCCGACGCGCTCATCTATCGTTTCCGCCTGCCCGACGTGCGCAAGGTCATGCTGGCGCGCATTCGCCTCTAAAAAATCCGTGGCGGCCTTCGAGTTCAAGCGTTGGTTGATTCCGGGACCGGCGGCGATCGCCGCGATTCTGGTGATCGCTCCGGCCGCGCGCGCTCCGCTGGAAGCGAACGATCTCTTCTTCCACCTCGCTTCGGGGCGCTGGTTCCTCGAGCACGGTGGCTTCCCGGCGACGGACCCTTTCAGCCCGACCGCCTCGGCGCAGGCGCCGCACGAGTGGGTGTGGGGCGTGATGTGCGAGCTCTCGTTCCGCGCGCTCGGCGGAGCGGGCCCGAAGTTCCTCGTCGCCGCGCTCGTAGCGACGATGTTCTTTCTGCTGCTGCGCGCCCTGCGGCCGACTGAAGAAAAAGCGCTCGTGAAGCTGACGCTGTTCGGCTGCGCGCTGAGCACCCTCACCTTCACCTGGTACCAGGAGCGCCCGTACCACCTCGCCCATCTGATCTTCGTCGCGTGGCTCATCGCGCTGCGGTGGTGGGAAGAAGATCGAACGACGCGCCGAGCCGCGGTGATCGTGGTCTTGAGTCTGTTGTGGGCGAACCTGCACGGCAGCTGGGTGCTGGGGCCGGCGTTTCTCTTCGCGTCGCTGGTCGGCCATCAGCTCGAAGGGACGTCGCTCGATCGGCGCGGCGCGCTGCTCTTGATCGCCTGCACTGCCGCCGCCGCGATTCACCCCGCCGGCATCAACAACCTCATCTACCCGCTGCGCCACCAACTCCTCGGCTCCACGCAGACCATCGAGGAATGGCGCACGCTCGACTTCTCGTTCGGCTTCACGTGGGTGCTGGTGTTGCTCACTGCCGCGGCCGTCGGCTCGTTCGTGCGAAAGCCGGCGCGCTCCTGGCACGTGCTGCTGCCGGCGCTGCTGCTCGTCGCCGCGGCGTTCTGGTCGCGCCGTCACGCGCCGTTCGCCGGAATCGCGCTGGCGATCGCGTGCAGCCGCTTGTTCGAAGGTCCGCAGCCCCGCGTCGATGCGCTGCTCAACCGCTGGCTCGCGGGAGCTTCGGGCTTCATCTGGCCGATCGCGTTGTGGATCGTGCTCGCGCTGGGCGCCGCCAAAACGCCGAGAACGCTGCGCGAGTCGATCGACGACACCTGGTACCCGGTCGCCGGACTCGATGCGCTCGCTGCACGCCCACCCGGCCGCGTGCTCGCGAAGTTCGAGTGGGGCAGCGTGGTGAGCGCGTTCGGCGGCCCCGCGTTCCAGACGTACATCGACAGCCGCAACGACCCGTACCCGGCAGCGATTCACGAGGGGTACACGATGATGCGAACCCTCAAGCCTGGCTGGAAAGAGAAGCTCGCCGAGTTCAACCCCGACTACGTGTTGTGGGGCGGCGTCGGTCGCGACTTCTCGTGGCCGCTGGTGTGGGCGCTCGAGAACGAGGGTTGGAAGCGCGTCGCGGAAGACGATGTCGGCGTGTTGTTGATCAAGCCGCCGCCGGTGCCTCCCGCCGAATAGTTGGCGAACGCGGGAGCGCGCGCGTACGCATCGCGCATGTCGCCTGAAACGCGCGTCACGTCGCAGCTCGGCATTCGGTATCCGATCATTCAGGGGCCGTTCGGTGGAGGCCTTTCTTCGGTCGCGCTCGCAGCGATCGTGTCGGAAGCCGGCGGGCTCGGCTCGTTCGGCGCGCACATCTTCGACGCGGCGGGGATCAAGCGCATCGCGAGCGAGATCCGCGAGCGCACGAAGAAGCCCTTCGCGCTCAACTTGTGGATCTCGCCCGGAGAAACGTCGGGCAGCGCGCTCAACGCCGAGCAGTTCGCCGCGGCGGTCGAGCACTTCCGGCCGTTGTACGAGGAATTGAAGGTCACTCCGCCGAGCGCGCCGCCAGAGCGCTACGGCCAACGATTCGAAGATCGAGATCGAAGCGCTGCTCGCGGCTCGACCCGCGGCGTTCAGCTTCGTGTTCGGAATTCCACCCGCCGACGTGCTCGCGGAGTGCAAGCGTCTCGGCATCGTCACGCTCGGAGCGATCACCACCTCGGCTGAAGCGATCGCCATGGAGCGCGCCGGCGTCGATCTCATCGTCGCCTCAGGCTTCGAAGCCGGAGGTCATCGACCGTCGTTCCTGCGATCACCGGAGCAATCGTTCACGGGCACGTTCGCGTTGGTGCAGACCGCGAGCGCCGTCGTGAAGAAACCGATCATCGCGGCTGGCGGCATCGCCAACGCGCGCGGCATCGCAGCCGCCTTCGCGCTCGGAGCCGAAGGTGTGCAGATCGGCACCGCGTTCCTCGCCACTGACGAGTCGAACGCCAGCCCGTTGCACCGCGAGCTGCTGTTCAGTGATCGCACGCACGACACGACGCTCACGCGCACGTTCTCGGGCCGGCTCGCGCGCGGAATCCGCAATGAGTTCGCGGATCGCACTGACCCCGTGCTGCCCTACCCGATTCAGAACTGGTTCGTCGGCACGCTCAAGCAGGCAGCCGTCGAGCAACGGCGCAGCGATCTGATCGCGATGTGGGCGGGACAAGCCGCACCGCTGGTTCGTCATCACAAAGCGGCTGAGCTCTTCGCCGAGCTGGCGGCCGGCTTCGATTTGCGCGGCCACAGCGCGTAGAGCGCGAACGGCGCGAACATCACCGCCTCAGTTCCCATCACGAGCAGCCCTCGCGCTGAAAGAAACGCGCGGCCGATGGGCGCCACGGGAATCGGCGTGAACGGAAAGAAGTAGCGGTGGTTGCTCGGGAAGAAGAACGCGCAGCCGAGGCCTCCGTCGGTGAGCATGTCGAGCAGCGGGTGTTGCAGCAGCACGACGAAGACGAGCGCGAACAGCGGCCATGGGCGAACCTTCAGTGGCTTCGCGAACGCGAGCGCGATCACCGAGCACGTCAGGGCGAACAACAGCGAATGCGTCACTCCGCGATGGCCGAGCGGGTCGCTGTATTCGATGCCCAGTTTGAACCCGACGACGTCGAGGTCGGGCACCATCGACAGCGCCGCCATCAACACCATCGTCCAGCCCGGTCGCACGCTCGGCTCGACGCGCCGCGAGTAGAGGCGCGCCGCCGCCATTCCCACTGCCAGGTGACCGATGCTCGCCATCGTGAAGAGCGACGGAACGTATCAGCGCCTTCGCCGACGCCGCAGCACGACGAAGCCGGCGATGGTGCACACCAGCAGCACCGGCGCGCAGACGAACCCGAGCGAGGTCGGCCGCCGCGAGTCACCGAGCTTCGCGATCACCGGCGCCGCGTAGCCGATCGGCACGTTCACCTCGCAGGCGGTGGTCTGAACCACGTTTCCACCCTCGGTCGCGCCGACGAAGAGCCACTCGCTCCAGCGATCGATGTCGGGAATTCCGCAATTGGTGAGCGGCAGTTGCAGCACGACGAAGCCCGAGACCTGCCGGCCCCAGGTGCGATCGACGTCGACCAGCGCCCAGCGAGAGAGCGTGAAGCCGATCTCCACGCTCGCGCGGATCTTCCCGGTGAAGACGGCGTGACCGTCGGCGACTCCGGTCTCCGCGTCGGTGGACGCGCAGCTGCACGCGAGCGCTGTCGACGACGCGGCCGATGCAGCCACGACCGCGGCGATGATCACTCCAGCTCGCACGCGCCCGGGTCCGGAGGAGTGAGTGGCACGCGCGGCACCTTCGACGCGCGCTCGAATGCTTCACGGTGAGCGCCAGAAGCCAGCGCACGAATCGCGACCCAGCGTTCCGGAGCCCAGAGCGGCGCGCGCGTCACCAACTCGAGATCGTTCCACGCAGCGCGCAGCCCGGGATCTTCGATGACGTTCTTTCCACCGAGGCGCGTCTCGACGTAGCCCGCGGGCATCGGTCGCACGTAGTGACCCGCGCGCAGCTTCACCGCGCGATACGGAATGCGCGCGAGCAACGGGTCCGCCAGCGCGAAGATGTCGATCACCACTTTGTCGTCGGCGAAGTAGCCGAAGTAGCCGGCCTCTCCGGCGAGCGAACCGGTGCGTGCGCCGTCGTGCGCGAGGGCGCTGCCCATGCACGCCCCGCTGAACTGCGGAGCGCCACGCAGCACGGGCAACAAACCGGTTCGCGGGTAGTAGTAGGCGCGCTCGTCGATCACGCCGGTGAGTTCGAGCCCTTCGCGGTAGTCGGCACCGTACGACCAGCCTCCATGAATCGGAGTCCACGGCCACAGCGCGAGGTACCCCGACGCGAAGATGAAGACAAACTTCTCGGCGCGTTCCTCGAGCTCGGTGCGCGCCACGATGCAGGCCGCGGCGACGAGCGGCCCGACGAGGAAACGACCGCTCATGAAGTCTCCGCCGATCGAGATCACGTACGCGACGTAGAGCGCGGCTCCGATCGCCAACGCGCGTGAGAAGCGATCACCGAGACGCACGGCGAGGCCGAGGCCGGCGACGATGACCAGCAGCGTGATCGGATCTCCGGTGAGCGAGTCCCACAGGTACTTCACGCCGCTCTCGAGCAGCAGCGAACGCTCGACGTCGAGGTTCAGCTTGGCGATCGCCGTGTTGGGGACCCAGCTGCCGTAATAGACGTACGAGAAGAGTTCCCACGCGATCGCTGGCAGCGCGCCGAGTAGCGCGAGCGCCAGCTTCTTCCACGAGAACGAGAGCCCGAGGAGCCACAGCGGAGCGGCGAGCAGCACCGCATCAGCGCGAGTGAGAAAGACCATCGAGAGCAGCAACGATGAGACGAAGAAACGTTCGCGACACCACACCATCGCGACGAGCAGCAACGACAACAACGGCGTCTCGAGACCCGAGACCTGGAAGTCGACGAAGGCGCGACTGGCGATCAGCGCGAACACGAGCAGCGCGGCCTTCCACGTGCGGTCTTTGCAGAGCGCGATCAGCGCCGCGACGGTGCCGAGACTGAGCAGCACCGAGAGCACGATCGACGAGAAGAACGCCTCGCGCGTCACGCCGTAGATCGCGAGCATCAAGAGCATCCACAACGGGTGCGTGTACGCCTGCACGCGCTCGCCCGGGTTCCACGTCAGGCCATCGCCCGACCAGAAGCGCTTGATGGTGCGGAAGGTGATGAAGGCGTCGTCACACACCCACGCGCAGAGGATCAGCACGCCGAGCACGATGACCAGCAGCGAAGCGACTGCGAGGCGGTGCTGCTTCACACCTGCGAGTCTCCCTCTTTCCGGCAACGACCTTCAGAAAACGACTGACGCCCCGATCCCTTGAGGAATCGGAGCGCCAGGGTGCAGCAACAACGAGGTGAATCAGTAACCCGCGTTGTCCTGACCGAAGTTCTCGAGGGTCTTCTTCTCGAGGGTGCCCTTCTTCGACTTCGTGGTGCGCTTGGCAACCGCCGTGTCACCGGCGAGGGCGTCGGCCGACATACCGAACAGCGCCTTGATGTTGTCGCCGAACAGCGTGATGACGCCGATGGCCGCGATCGCGATGAGCGCGACGATGATGATGTATTCCGTCATGCCCTGACCGCGGGCCTTCTTCAGCATCGCCTTCTTGTTCATCTTCGCCATGGTGTCGCTCCTTGGTTGCTGCGTGAGTGCTTCGTTGAAGGTCACCGCGCCGTGCGGTGCGTTTGATGTGAGAAGTATCGACCGACCCCTATTTCCTCTCCATACGTCATCGGGAGGATGCGGCGTTTCTGAGTAATTTCAACGACTTGGCGCTGTTTTCTGCCGTTTTTGCGGTTTCGACGTTCGCCCGGTCGCCCTCGAAATATCGGTCTCCCGCAGTATGCCACGTCAGAAATTACTCATCAGCAGGCTGACGTCACTCGAACGCCGGAACTCGAGCGCGGGGTTGAGATCGCTGTTGATGAACACGGGCTGCTGCGCCTCGAGCGCGCGCTGCATCTGAGCGCCGAGCGCGAGGCGGTGCGTGAGATCGTCGCGTGAACCGAGCCCGACTGCGCTCAACACCGGCCCCAGCTTCGCGTCGTCGAGTGCTTCGAAGTGACGTGGCTCGAGCGGAGACTGACTGCCGAGCACCGACACGCCGTTCTCGTACGAAGGCACCATCGCGACGTATTTAAAGTGTCGTTTGAAGCCGTGGAAGAGGCTGACGAGATCGGGGCCGAAGAGGTGTTGGCAGACGACTCCGTTCGGCGCGAGCGACGCGGTGACGAGCTCATAGAACTCGCTCGAGAAGAGTGACGCGGAACCCGGCAAGTACGGATCAGACACGTTGATGCTGATCACGTCGTACTGCTTGCCCGACGCGGCGAGGAAATGGCGGCCATCGGCGACGCGCACGCTGACCTTCGGGTCGTGGTGGTAGCCGTGATTTCCCGACTCGAAGCGATCGGCGTTCGACACCATCAGCGGGAGAATCTCGACGGCATCGACGTGCTTCACCGCGGGCCACTGCGCGGCTGCTCCGGCGGTGATGCCGTAGCCCGAGCCGATCACCAGCACGTCGTCGTGCTTCGGAGCGAACAGCAACGGGAAGTGCGACTGCGATTCCTGCACGTACTGCGTCGCCTTGGCGCCGAAGAGGTAGACGAGCTCGGTCGCGTTGCAGCGCACCGACAACAGGCCATCGTCGGTCGGCGTGATCGAGAAGATGCCGTACGCGTCTTCGTCGATGACCTGGCCTTCGACGCGCGGCACGACCGAGAGCCGCGCGTTCCAGCGGAAGGCGAAGGCGGTGAGCACCACGACCACCAGCGCAGCGACCGCGAGCACCGGAGGGCGTTTCGTCGATGCTGCGGTTCCGGGAGTTCGCAGCAAGAAGCTCGAGGCGATCAGGATGATCACACCGACCAGCACGATGCGATTGCTGCCGAGTGTCCCGAACAAGACGTAGCCGGTGAGGAGTGAGCCGACCATCGAGCCCACGGTGTTCGCCGCGTAGAGCGGGCCGACTTCACGTGGGCGCAGCGAGAGCAGCAGCGGGAAGGCCACGCCCATGCCGATCGCCGGCGCCACGATGCTGGCGGCGACGAAGAGCAGGAGCATCGGGCTGCGCTCGACCTGCAGCACGGGCTCGCCGAGCAAACCCAGACACAGTGAACCGGCTGCGAAGAGGTACGCCACTTGAAGTGCTCTCGCCGGGCTGCCGGTGCGCTCGATGAGCCAGCGACTGACGCGCGCTCCGAGGCCAAGACAGACGAGGACGATCGCGAGCGTGAGGCTCATCACGTACACGCGATTGCCGAGGATGAGCGAGAGCGTGCGGTTCCACACCAACTCGAAGGCGAAGAACGTGAGGCCTGAGAAGAAGCTGAGCACGGCGAGGAGCCGGCCCGACCACGCCTCCCCTTCCCTCACGGGCGTCGGTGGCGCGGGTGCGGCGCCTTTTTCGCGGGCCGAGAGACGGAAGGCGATGAGCGCGAGGACGACGTTGATGAGCGTCACGACCACCGTCGAGCCGACGACTCCCAGCGCGTAGATCAAGACGAAGCTGGCGAGCAGCGCGCCCGTCGCAGCGCCGAACGTGTTGAGGCCGTAGAGCGTCACCGTCTCTCGCTCATCTTCGAGGCCGAGCACCAGCACCGGGAGCGTCGCGCCCATGCACATCGTGGGGAACGCGAGCACCACCACGCTGAAGAGGAAGTGAGCGATGAGGGTGACTGCGCCGCTGCCGCTCGAGAAACGCCCGACGAGCGCGAGCCAGGTCGCCTGGCCGAAGAAGAGCGCGAGCGTAACGAGCAGGCCGTAGATGCCCACCGCGAGTTCGAGCCAGCCGTAGGCGCGAATGAAACCGGCGCGGCCGAGTGTTTCGCGACGACGCGCGACGAAGCGGCTGGCCAGGCTCGCGCCGAGGGCGAGGCCGCCCATGAAGGCCGTGAGCACGCACGACATCGAATACACGGTGCCGCCGAGGACGATCGCGAAGCCGCGAAGCCAGAGCGTCTCGAACACGAGCGACGTCGCGCCCGAGGTGAAGAACAGCAGGGCCATCACCCGGTCGACCTTCATCGCGTGTTCCCTGTGCCGTTAAGGTCCACCCTCACCCCGACCCTCTCCCTCGCGGGAGAGGGGGGCAACATGCGGCGCGCCGAGGTGAAGGTTCCCACCCGACCGTGAGTGGCCCCCTCTCCCGCGAGGGAGAGGGTCGGGGTGAGGGTGGACCCTAACGGCGCAGCGACAGCGGTCAACGTGCGCCGCGCCGAGCTGAAACGAGACGGTGCGACCGTCACCCGGCGAAGCGCCGGCGCGCAGAGCGTGGAATTCATGGCGTCTTCCCCTCGAGCACGGCGCGAGCTTCTTTCAGGTACGGCTGCAGAATGAGCGCGCGTCGCGCGTGCTCCGCGGCGAGCTTCGCATCGTTGCGCCCGAGCGCCGCGCGCATCACCACCAGGTTCGAGCAAACGTCCGCAGGGCTCAACTCGAGCCATTGCAGCGCTTCGGCTTCGAGCTCGGCCGGAGGCGTCTTCACCTTCGCCGCGCATCGCAGTCGCGCCGCGGTGAGCCGCGCCGTCGGGTGCGTCGGGTATTTCGCGAACATCGCCTCGAGCGACGCGATGTCCTTCACCTGCTGGAACGCACGATCGGCTTCGATCGACGCGAGCACGTTCGCGCGCAGGTCGGTCGCCTCGGCAGCCGCGAAGTCGAGCGCGACGGGTCGGGCACGCGCGTAGATGTTCTGCAGCAACTCCGGCAGGCCCTGCTCGTCGGCGGTCGGAATGAAGTCGAGCACCGGCGCGCGATCACGATGCAGCGTGCTCACATCGCGCGTGAGCGCCTCGAGCTCGGCGCGCCCACCGAGAAAGCTCGCGAGGTACGGCAGTTCACTCTGCCAACCAAACGGAGCGAGATCGGCCGCCGCCACCTGCGCGAACCGCTCGCGGATCAGCGGAAGATCGAGCTTCGCCGCGTCGCGGAAACCGACCACGAACGCTTCGTTGGTCGCGAACCCCTGGGGCAGCCAGAGCAACGAATCAGGGAATGCCTCGAGGAAGGTACGCAGCATCACCTTCACGCGATCGGCTCCGATGTAGAGCGGCAGCCAGAGAACCATCACTCCACCGGGATTCAAGCGCGCGCGGCCCGCCTGGAAGTGCTCGAGCGCGTACATGCGCAGGCTGAGCTCGCTCACCGGGATCATGGAGTCGGTGAGGATCACGTCGAAGGTCTCGTCGGTCACGCGCAGGTACTGGCGACCATCCATCACGTGGGTGACGACGCCGGGTTGTTCGGAGACGCGGCCGTTCACTTCGCCGAACGAGTCGTTGGCGACGGCGATCATCATCGGGTCGATCTCGGCGAGCGTGAGCTGCTCGGGCCGGTAGAGCATCACCGTGCGCGGGATCTCTCCGACGCCGTAACCGATCTCGAGCACGCGCCGTGGGTTCGGGTGCAACAGCATCGGCAAGTGCGCCTGCAGGCGCTGCGTCTGCCGTCGCGCTTCGTCGATCTCTCCGGACTCGAAGGGCCCGCCCAGCAGCAGTCGGCGGCCCACTGCGTCTTCCAGCACCGTCACCGGCTGCAGGCTGCTCTCGCGCTCGGCGATGAGGTGGTACCCGTCGCGGCCGATCGCGGTCAGGTAGAAGCGCTCGACCCACGGCGATGAGCGCGCTGACGCGAAGCCGATTCCTGCGCACACCGCGAGCACGGAGAGCAAGAAGACGCGAGACGGATGTCGGAAGGCGACGAGCGTCGCCGCCGCAACGTTGAGCAGCGAGGCGATCACCAGCGTCGTCGGGGTTCCGAGCAGCGGAATCAACACGAAGCTCACCGCGAGCGAGCCAAAGACCGAGCCGAGCGTGTTGAACGAGCTGATGTCTCCGACGGTTTTCCCCTCGGTCGTGAAGGGCCCTCTCCCCGACCCTCTCCCCTGCGGGGGAGAGGGAGATGATTCACTCGCGCGTTTGACCAGCGCCGCGTACAGCGTGCCGACGAGCGGGAAGATCGCGCCGAAGAGGAACGTGACCGCGAAGACGAGCACCAGGAAGACCACTCGCGCGGTCGGCACATCGCGCTCTCCGATCAGCGTCACCACCGGCAGCGTGAGAAACGAGAGCAACGCCACGAACGATTCGAGCACCACGAACTGACGCACGCTCGCGTTCCAGCGACGCGTGGCGACGCTGCCGAGCGCCACGCCTCCGAGGAAGACCGCCAGAATCCACGCGAAGCTCTCGAGCGTCGCCTGAAAGTAGAAATCGAGCAGTCGCTGCCAGAGGACCTCGAGCGCGAGCGCGGAGCAGCCCGAGAGCGCGAAGGCCCACGCCAGTGCACGTGGCGAGACGCGCTCGTCGCCATCGTCGAGTTCGACTGCGGCAACATCCGTCCCCTGCTCTTCGCTCGCAGCGACCGGAGCCGGTTCACGTCGTGAGAGCACCAGCGCCATCAACCCCGTCGCCGCGCTGAGCGCGACCGCCACGTGGTAGCCGACGTCGTAGCCGACGTGCTTCACGAGGAAGACGGTGCCGAGTGCTCCGAGCGCCGCGCCGAGCGTGTTGACGCCGTAGAGCCGGCCGAGTCCTTCGCGCGCTTCCGCTCCGCCGCGCAACACGCGCTTCACGAGCACCGGGAGCGTTCCGCCAACCAGCGTGGCCGGCACGGTGACCACCACGAACGCCAGCGCGAACACGCCCCACTTCGCCGCGCCCTCGGGCAACACGCGATGTGCCGCGCGCGTCACGCCGTCGATCGCGAGAAACAGCCAGTAGGTGACGAGCGAGAAGGTGGCGACGCCCAGCTCGAGGCGCGCGTAGAGCCCGAGCAGTGAGGTCGCGCGATCAGCCCGGCGCCCGAAGATCGCCTGACCGAGCGCGATGCCGAGCATGAACGACGCGACGACCGCTCCGACGCTCTGCGTGCTCGACCCGAGGATCGACGTGAAGATTCGAATCCACAGCACTTCGAAGACGATGCCGGTCACTCCGGAGAGCGCGAAGAGCACCACCACCGACGCCGGCAACCGACGAGACGTCACGGGCCCGCACTCCTCGGCACGAGCACCTGACGACGGGTGAGCTCACCGAGAATGTCGCGTTCCTCTTCCTCGAAGCCGCGGAAGCTGTACTCGCACACCGGGAGATCGTCGCGATTGGTCGGCACGTCGGCCGCCAGGCCCGGCCCCACCGACCACAGCGCGCCGAGGAAATCGCGCGACGTCGGCAACGCGGTCTCGCCGAGCACGACCGGTGCCCGCGCGTACGCGGCGTCGATCACCGGATCGAGAGGAGCGGGCGTGCCGTCCTTGAAACCGATCATGTAGACGTAGTTCGTGTAGCGGAGCACGACGAGATCGGGGAACACCGCGCGGAAGGACGCGAGCAGCGAGAGCGTCGAGTCGAGCGAATACGTCGGCAGCCACTGCAGGAAGACGCCGCCCGGAGACAGCCGCGCCTTCACGATGCGCCAGTAGTCGACGGAATAGAGATGAGTGCTGCCCGCGTAGAACACGCGGTTGGTGCCCGAGATGACCACGTCGTACGGCGTGGTCGACGCTTCGAGCGCGGCGCGGCCATCTTCCTGCACCACGTGAAAGCGCTGGTCGTCGAAGAACGAAGGTCCGAAGGGCGCCCAGCTCGACTTCGCGAGTTCGACGGCTGCTGCTGAGAGCTCGGCGGTGTCGAAGCGCTTCACCTCGGGGAGCTTGAGCAGCTCGTACGCGCCGACGCCGAGGCCCATGCCGACCATGAACACGCCGCTGACTTCGGGCTTCACCATCGCTGGGATCAAGAAGTCGCCCTGAATCGAACCCTTCGGAGGCAACGGCAGGTGGTTCTCGTAGTAGCCGTTGAGGCGCAGCACGCGCGCGTCGTCTTGCGGCTCGTCGATGCCCCACAGCCCGCTCGAGTCTTCGCGCAGCGTGATCAGCTTCGAGTACGCGTGATCGACGTGACCCTGGTGAATGGCGACCGGCACGAACGCGAGCGCCGCGAACACCGCGACCGAGAAGGCCACCCGCCGCAGCCGCGACGCGTCTCTCCACACCACGAGCAGCACGCCGACGCCGAGCAGCAGCAGACACACCAGCACCGTGGCGCGCGTGTTGGTCAGCGGCACGAGCACGAACCCGACCACGATGATCGCCGCGACCGAGCCCAGGTTGTTCATCAGCTGCGCCGAGGCGACGTCGGCCCCTACCGAGCGCGCGTCGCGCGCCGCGAGCTCGAGCACCAGCGGCATGGTGAGGCCCATGAAGAACACGGGAAGAAAGAGGAAGGCGATCACCACTCCGGTCGCCGCGGGGAAGTAGCCGAGCGGAGGGCGCAGCGACCCGACGTGCAGCCCCGCGGAGTACGCGCGAATGCCGATCACCGCGCATACCAGACTCGCGAGCATCAACGCGCCGATGAGAGATCGACTCGCGGGAAAGCGCTTCGCGAGCAACCCCGACGCGAACGAACCGAGCGCATAGGCCGCCAGGTACACGGTCAACGTGAGCGCGAACGTGAAGATCGTGTGGTCGAGGCTCATGAAGACGATGCGGTTCCACACCAGCTCGAGGCCGAGGCCTGCCGCGCCCGAGAGCGCGTAGGCGATCAGCACCGGGCGGCCCGCCCGAGACTCGACCTTCGGCGGTGCGGATTCAGAGACGTCCTCCTTCGAATCCATCGGCGTGCGTCGCCATTGCCAGAGCGCGATCGCGCACGCGGCTGCATTGAGCACGGCGGCGAGATGCACCTGCGTGCTGCTCGCGACCTGACCCATCAGCACGAAGGTGGTGACCAGCGAGCCCGTCACCGCGCCCGCGGTGTTGATGCCCGAGAGCAGCGCCGCGTGCGCACCGGTGCCGCCCGGAAGCCGAGCGCAGGCCTTCAAGAACACCGGCACCGTGCTGCCCATGCAGATGGTCGGAATGGCGACCGCGAGCGTCGCGAGCGTGAGGCGCGTGGCGAGGAGCGCTCCGGTGCCCGCGAGCCCCGGCGGTGCGAGCGCCGTCGAGACGCCCTTGATGCCGGCGAAGATCAGCGGAGAGATGAGCGCGTAGAGCGCGACCGTGCCTTCGAGCACCGCCATCAACAGAAACGGGTGCACGCGATCGGCGAAACGTCGCGCGACCTCGGCACCGAGCGCGAAGCCGAGGAAGAAGCCCAGCACCACGGTCGTGGTCGCGAAGTGACTCACGCCGAAGATGAGCGAGAGCGAGCGCTGCCAGTTGATCTGGTACGCGAGCGACGCGACTCCCGAACAGAAAGCGACCGCCGCGACGGGGCTAAGAGCGAAGGTGCGCGAGGTCACGGAACGGCGCGCATTGTGGACGCGCGCCGCGACGATGTCATCGACGACGACGGCGCAGCGCGAGCAACCCGCCGAGCCACAGCAACAGCGAGCCGTCGACCGAGCTGCAGGTCTGCTTGGTCACGCGTTGGTTGGCGACCTCGATCGACCACGAGGCGATCGAGAACAGGTTGTTCGGTCGCAGGCCGACGCCGGCGGTGAACGAGTAGACGCCCAGCGGCGCGTCTTCGGCGATCGTTCCCGTGATGGTGCCATCGGGGTGGAACTCGAGGCCCGCAGGCAACCGCCCGCCCTGCCAGAACCACTGCGAGTTCGCGGGCAGCGGCGCGGCGCTGAAGGTGACCGCCACGTCGTCACCGGGGAGAACCAGCGACGGCCCGGTCACGCGCGCGACGACTTCGCCGGCGCTGATGGTGACGAAGTACGAGTACGCGTCGGTGCGACCCTGACCGTCGACGGCTTCGATCGTGAACTCATAAAAACCCGGCACGGTCGGAACGCCGCTGATCACCAGCGTGTCGCCGGTCGACGCCTCGAGCGCGACGCCCGGAGGCAGCTCGCCGACGATCTTCGCCCAACGCACCGGCAGCGACACCGGCGCTCCGCCCGGGTTCGCCGCGAAGATCTGCTCGAGGTAGTCGGCGCCGATCACGCCATCACGCAGCGTGCGGGTCTGAATGGTGAACGGCGCGGCGTCGACCACGGTCATCGAGTACGCGCGCTCGTCGACGTTGCCGATCAGATCGACCACGCGAACGGTGAAGGTTCGCGTCGTTCCCAGCGCGTCGCTCGGCGTGCCGGTGATGAGGCCATTCGACGCGAGCGTCAGGCCCGTCGGCAGAATTCCGGAAGTGACGTTGTACTGATAGCCGCCTGCACCGCCCGTGGCGCCGAGCTCAGCGCGATACGCGACCGCGCGCGTCGGAGCGGGCAGCGGCGTGGCGTTGAGCGCCAGCGAAGAGGTGACGGGCGCGACTCGCAGCGGCACGGTGCCGATCACCGAGCGCGTGCCGGCGCGCACTTCGATCGCCGGCGTCCACGCGCCGCGCTGGGTCGGCGTGCCCGTAATCACTCCGTCCATCGAGAGCATGAGCCCCGGCGGCATCGAGGCGGGATCTGCGAGGACCCACGTGAACGGCCCCGGAGCACCCGCAGCCTCGAGTCGCGCGAAGTACGGCAGACCCACGTTCGCGTCAGGCAACAGCGGCGTCGAGATGTGCAGCGATTGGCTCACCACGTCGGTGCGCGAGCCCGCCAGCCCGTTGTTCGTCTCGTCGGATTCCACCAGCGAGTCGTCGGGGTCAAGCAGCACACCGACGTACCAGGTGGCCGACGCAACGGTGGACGGCATGCGCAACAGCTCGACCGCGGAGTCACGCTGGCCGACCTGCAACGTCACGGTGCCTTCCAACACCTCACCCGACGACGTCACCCGCATCAGCGGCAGATCGTCGGCGGTGATGATCGGGTTCGCCGAGAGCACGAAGCGATACGGCGTGGTCGGGGCGTCGCGGTTGCCGAGGTTGGTGAGCGTGCGCGAGACGGCGATCAGCTCTCCGGCGCCGGCGCGGAGCGGCGTCTGCAGCTCGACCGCGAGAAGATCGGGAGCAGCGTTGCGCACCACGACCGGAGCCGACTTGTCGAAGTTGTTCTGCGAGTTGGCCTCGGCCGTGGCGCCCGCCGTCGCTGCCGCGAAGAAGAAGTACGGCTGCACGGGGAACGGTCTCCCCTGCGCGTCGTTGGTGGGCACCACCGCGCTCGGCAAGGTCACCCAGCGCGAATCGCCCGGAGCGAAGGTGAGCATCGAAACGGTGCCCACCGCCTTGTCGGTCACGGCGTTGAGCGACTCGTTGTCCGACATGTAGATGGTGATGGAGACGTTGTTGGCGATCGCTCCGCCGGCGTTGGAGACGAACGCCTCGAAGCGCGCCGGCTCGCCGAAGAACGCGGTGGTGATCTCGTCGAAGGGCGCGGTCGCTCGCTCGACGCGCACCGCGGTCACCACGAGATCCGCCTGGCGGATCTGCATGATCGACGACGACACGACCACGTTGTTGAGCTCACTGCGCTCGGTGATCGCGCCGCCCGTCGGCCCGTTGTCGAGCACGAGCAACACGAAGTAGTCGCCCGCCATCGTGGTGTTGGGGATCACGAACGAGAGCGGCTGCTGAACCTGCTGCCCGCCGAGAATGGTGAGTGACTGATCGGCGAGCTGGCGATCATCGACCGAGAAGATCGTGTCGACCGACGCGAACAGCTTCACCGACACCGCGCCCGCCGGCTCGAAGCCCTGGTTGCTGAACTGCACGGGCACGGAGACGGGATCACCCGGGCCCGCGACGGGCGGCGGGTTCACCGCTTCAGCGATGAGATCGATGCCCGCCGCGTACGGCACGGTCGAGGCGACGACGTTGTTGGCGAGGTTGATGTCGCCTCCGTCGGGGAGCGGGTCGATCGCCGCGAGCACGTACCAGCTGCCCGAGTCGGGGAACGTCACGTCACCCGTGGCGCTGGCCGCGGTCGAGCCGAGCGAAGCGATCGACGCAAGACTCGCCGGCTGCGGCGTGAACGCGAAGTCACCGACGTCGACGATCGTGTCCTGCGAGAGGTACAGCTGGTACGTCCACGCGCCGCTGGGGAGCGTTCCGAAGTTCCGCGCGTTCAACGTCGACGCGATGGTGAGGATGCCGGCGTCGGGGTTTCCCGAAATCGAATCGACGCGCACGCCGAGCGCCTGCAGATCGACTCCCGCGGGCGGCCCGAACTTGATGTAGCTGATCGGCGTGCCCGTCATCGCGGGGTCGAAGCTGTTGATCGCGCAATCGAACGTGCAGTTGGTGAGTCCGCGCGTCGAAGCCGTGCCCGTGCCGCTCTCGATGCCGATGGTCGCGGTGATCGTCGTAGCGCCCGAGCCGATCATCGGGCCGTAGAAGAACTCCACGATGCCGTTGGCCCACAGCCGCACCTGGAAGGTGAGCGTGAAGGTGCCGAACACGCGGTTCCAGTCCTTGAACTCGATCGCCAGACCCTGACCGTTGGCGCCGGTGACCGACTGCGTCTGCAGCACACTGGTGGGGTTGTTGCCGATCAGATCGTCCCAGAAAGGAGCGATGAGACCGTTGGGTTCCGCGCCGCTGGGGAGCGCCACGTTGCCGGGGAAGTCGCTGCTGGTGTTCGCCGCGCTCGACGGCTCGAGGAACATCACGCCGTTCGCGGTGATGGTGAGCTGCGTGTAGACGCGGTTGTAGAGCGAGAAGTTGAACCCGATGGGAATCGTCGCGCGCCCGCGATCTTTCGGATCGTTGGAGCCCGGAGCGGTCATCACCACGGGGCTCGGGTTGGTCAACGACGGGTACGAGACGCCTGCCTGCGGCGTCGCGACATACTGCGCCCGGGCCACCTGAACCGGCAGCACGAAGAGCGCGAAGAGAAGGACTCGCCACATCGTCATCACCGGGGCTTCATACCCAACCTCAACGGGCCGCACAGTGCTGTAAGTAAGGCCCCGAGCCGCTGGAAAAAAAGGACCTTCATGCTTTCCGTACTGGCGTTGTCCCTTTCACTGGCAGCCGCACCGCCAACAAAGTCACACGCCACCGAAGCGCTTCGCACGCAATGCCTCCTCTACGCAGCCGATCCCTCGAACCCGTGGGCACTCGCGCACGGCATCAAGACCTTCGGGGCGTCGTTCCTTGCAAGCGACGGGCGCAAGGCGAGCGAGGTCATCATTCACGACTACCTGTTGCGAAACCGGCTGCCGGACGGCGGCGTGGGGCCGGGCGCGCCGTATGGCTTTCTGCGCTACGCGAGCGATCAAACGCCCATCGAGCCGCACACCAACTTGAACACCAAGGCGATGGTGGCCGACGCGAAGATTCCCCTCACCACCAGGTTCAAGACGTCGTGGGGTGAGATCACGCTCAAGGAGCTCGTGGAAGCGGTGAAGCTCGGCTTCCGTCACTCACCGGGCAGCAAGGAATATTGGCAAGACGTGGGCTGGACGTTGTCGATCTTCGCGGCGACCCAGAAGCCGGGCACGACGTGGAAGACGAGCGACGGCACCACGGTCTCACTCGACGCCGTGTTCGACGATGCGCTCAAGGAACTCGAGAGCGAGACCGCCGATCTGAAGACCGGACTCGAGACGCATCAGCCGAAGGTCGACAAGCGCAAGCAGGGTGTCTACGCGCACTCGTGCGGTGGGCTCCACTTCGTGCAGGGCGTGCTGGCGTGGGCGCGGTACCCCGAGGTTCGCAAGAAGTGGGGCGCGCGCGTCGACGCGCAGATCGCCATTCACTTCTACCGGCTCGAGTCGGAGCGCGTGCAATACGAGGCCGCGTGGCAGCAGGTGCTCTCGGGCATGCCGCAGTTCAAGCTGCCGCTGCTGGTGCAGATGGTGAAGTTCTACGGGCACTGGCTCGAGACGGTGGCGCACTTCCGCGACGATCTCGGGTGGAAGCCCAACGAGCAGCAGAAGATCGATCTCAACCGCGCCAAGGCGTTTCTCGACATCGCGGTGCGCACGCTCGAAGAAGAAAAAGCGTTCGAGCGCATGGACGAGCTCAAGAAGAACCAGAAGCAGGTGTACCTCGATCTGATCGGTGACTCGTGCCATGCCGCGCACGGTCTGGAGGCCTTTCCTTGATGATTCGTGTCGCTGTCGTGCTCGGTGCTCTCGCTGCGGTCGCGCTCTCTGGCTGTCAGAAAGAGGGCTGTCTCAACGGTGAAGCCAACTGCCGCGTTCCTCCGCCCTGCCCTCGCGTGTCGTTCGAGTGCTCGGGAGTGGAAGATCAACTCACCATCGCGCGCATCGACTCGCCGCTGCAGCGGCCCGGCGGGTGGGACGGCCTGGGCGCGGTTGGCGACATCAAGCTCAGCAACGCGTTCGTCGACGTGGTGATCAGCAACGTCGGCACGCAGAACTACCTCGACCCGAACGGCGGCTCGGTGCTCGACCTCACGGTCCGCGGGCAACCGAAGGACAACGTGAACAACATCTTCCAGGTCGTCGGCGTGCTGCCGCGCGACGCGGCGTTCTACACGTCGGTGGAGATCATCGACGAGCGGCCGGCGCGCGTGGCAGTGCAGGTGAAGGGCACGCTCGACGGAATTCCTTCGGTGCCGATCATCACGCGGTACGAGCTGACGCCGTGTGACAAGGGCCTTCGCGCGCGCACCGAGATGGTGAACGGCTCCACCAACGTTCAGACGTGGGGCCTCACCGACGCGTATTACTGGTCGGGCCGCGAGTCGCTGCCGTTCGCTCCGGGCCCGGGCTCGGGCTTCGTGCACCCGTCGTTCGGCCTCACGACCATCAACGGCGTGTACCGCACGTTCCCGTACATGGCGGCCAACGGTCACTCGAGCGACGACAAGATCTCGTCGATCGCCGCGGTGAGCTGCACCGAGTCGACGCTCGAGGGCTTCCACAGCGATCAGATCTCCGCGGCGGGCTTGAAGCGGCAGATCGTTCCTCCGCGCGGTTCGCTGATCTTCGAGCGCTTCTTCACCGTCGCCGATTCGAAGGGCGTGAGCGGCGCGATCGATCTCGCGCTGCAGGTGCGCAAGCAGGTGCTCGGTCAGCAGTTCGTGAAGCTCACCGGCAAGGTCGAGCGCATGGGCGGCATGGGCACCTTCAACGCCGAGCGCCAGGCGAGTGTGATCATCATCGAAGGCGCGCTCGGAGCGGGCGACGCCGGCATTCCTGCGACGCAGGTGGTGCCGAAGGCCGACGGCACGTTCGAGGCGCTGGTGCCGACGGGCCGCACCTGGGCCGTCGAAGCGCACGCCTTCGGTCGCAAGCAGGTCGAGCGCGCGTTCGAGAACGTCAGCGCCGATCTCGATCTCGGCACGTTCGTGTTGCCTGCGACCGGCCCCCTCACCTTCCGCGTCGAAGAGCGCGCGGGCATGACGCCCATCGACGCCGAGCTCTTCCTCGTGCCGACCACCGACGAAGAGGCCGCGAAGGTCGTCGGCTCACTGCACGGCCGCTTCACCACGTGCGCGCCGTGGCTCGGCCCGCCGCCCGGAGCCTCGCCTGCGTGCAACCGCGTACTCGTTCGCAACGGCGACGCGACCGCCGAAGTGCCGCTCGGCTCGTTCGACATCTACGCGTTCCACGGCCCGTACTGGTCGCTCGCGAAGCAGACCGTCACCGTGACGGGCGCACCGCAGACCGTCTCGTTCTCGCTGACGAAGCTCCCGATCAAACCCGCCGGAGCGCTCTCGGCCGATCTCCACGTGCACGGCTCGCTCTCGTTCGACTCGTCGATCCCCGACTTCGATCGCGTGCTCTCGTTCGCGGCGACCGATCTCGACGTGATCATCGGAACCGATCACGAAGTGATTCAGGACTACTCGGCAATCGTGCGTCAGCTCGGCCTCGAGAACCGGCTCACCACCGTCGTCGGCCTCGAGACCACCGGCCACATTCCGTTCTTGATGGTGCCCGGCTACGGCTTCCCGCTGGTCATCGGCCACTACAACATGTGGCCGCTCAAGTACGACCCGTCGCTGCCGCGCAACGGCGGTCCGTTCGACGAGCGCGTCGAGCCCGGAGAGTTGTTCGAACGCACCAAGCCGATCTTCACCGGCGAGCCGCTGATCGAATTGAACCACCCGTGGGCCGACCCTGAATTCGGCCGCGACCTCGGCTTCCCACGCGCGATCTTGATGGACCTTCGCAAGGATCTGCCGAGCGGCGATGACGGCACGCGCATGGGCGTGTTCGTTCGCAAGCCTGCGGGCGCGTCGTTCACCAACGACGGCCACCACGCGCAGGAAGTGATGAACGGCTCCGACAACGGGCTGTTCCTGCAGTACCGCGCGTTCTGGCACTACACGCTCAATCAGGGCCGCGTGCGCACCGGCACCGCGAACTCCGACTCGCACTCGCTCACCGACAACACCGTCGGCATGCCGCAGAACCTCGTCTTCGCGGCCACCACGCCGGGCGCGAACTTCGACATCGGCACCTTCAACCGCGCGCTGAAAGATGGACGGTCGATGGGCACCAACGGTCCGGTGATCGAGCTCACCTACGAAGACGGCGCGACCATGGTCGGTCCGTCGATCACCGTGCTCGGCAAGCCGGGCGCCAACGCACGCGTGCACGTGAAGGTCACCTCGGCTCCGTGGATTCCCGTCGAGGAAGTGCGTTTCGTGGTGAACGGCAAGGTGAAGAAGATCAGCACCGGTCTGCCGGTTCCCGCTGATCCGTTCGCTGAAGCGGGCAACTTCGTCGTGTACGACGAGCGCGTGAACGTGAGCGAGCTCATCGAAGCCGGCCTCACCAGCGACGCGTGGCTCGTCGTCGAGGCAGGCCGATCGCTCCCGCTCGCTGGAGATCTCGGCGGCGGTCTCAACGGTGAACCCGACGGCGTGCCCGACACCACCGACAACAACGCCGACGGCGTGGTCAACACGGCCGACGTGAAGGAAGGCTCGAAGATCGGCCCGCTGTCCGACCCGGCCAAGCCGGCGCGAGGCACCGCGGGCTACGAGTACAACCAGATCACCGGCGGCTACCCGTCGGCGTTCACCAACCCGCTGTACTTCGATCTCACCGGAGACGCGGCCTTCAGCGCGCCGGGCGTGAAGGGAGGTGCGCCGTGAACGCGCTCCTGCTGACTGCGGCGCTGTTGCTCGGCGCTGATCCCGAAGTGAAGACCGACGCCACCACCACCAGCGAATCCACGAAGCCAGAAGCGGTGGTGGCACCTGCTCCGGCCGAGGTGGCTGCCCCTGCGCCTGCTCCCGCGGCTGATGACTTCGAGGCGACGCGCGACTGCGGCCGTTGGCGTGCGCGTGGACTCAACGAGGGACCGGTGGCGGTGGGTTACGCCGAAGCAGATCTCGGCACCGGCCGTCGCGTGTGCCCCCGCACCGAAATCGGCCTCGGCGGCCGCTTCGGAGCGATCATCGACACACCCGATTTCTACGGCGCGATCGCCGCGCAGGGCGTGCTGTACGGCTCGTACGCGCTGCGCGACACGACCGAATTGTTCGGCACGCTCGAGTTCTTCACCTTCACGTTCGCGCAGAACGCGGTGCTCACCTCGACGCAGATGACGCTCGGCAACGCGACCGTCGGAGCGACGCAGGTGCTCTACCGTGGCGAGACGCTGGTCGCCGGCGTGACCTTGCGCGCGCTGCTGCCGACGTCCTTCGAAGTGCCCGGCTCGCGCGCGCTGGGCGCGGAGCTCGGTGCCAACGCTTCGTGGCGGCCGACGAAATGGCTCGAGGGCCATGCGTACCTCGGCAGCGACTTCACGCTCGGCGTCGGGCGTGGACCGGCGCTCCCGCGCGGTGGAGCGACTTTGATCGGCGGCGTGGCGCTCGCGCCGTTCGACTGGTTCGCGCTGGTGGTCGACGTGAACGGGCACCTCGGCCCGCTCAACTACCTCGCTCCCGCGATCGCCCTGCGCTTCAAGATCGCGGACCTCGGCATCGATCTGAACGCCACGCTCCCGCTGGTCGGCACCGATCGCCACGACTTCATCGCCGGGCTGCGCCTCAACTGGCGCATCTGAACGCGCACGATGAACCCCAACCCGTATTCGTTCCCGCCGCAGGTTCCGCAGCAGCAGCCACAGACCGGCCCCAACAAGAAGGTGTTGGCGCTGGTCGCCATCCCGCTGCTGCTGTGCTGCGTGTGCGGGACCGGGGCGGTGACGGTCGGCATGAACATGTATTCCGACGAGGTGTGCGCGCACTTCAAAGCGAGCGACGAGATGACCGAGCGCCTCGGCACGATCTCGAAGTGCAGCGTGAACACCTGGGTGTCGATGGATCTCGACGACTTCGACACCTTCGTGTTCGACGTCACCGGCTCGAAGAATCAGGGCCGCGTGTGGGTGAAGTCGAAGTCGAACGACGAAGGGCACGAGGTCTACGAGGGCGTGCTCCTCAAGATCGGCAACGAAGAGACGCTGATCGAAGGCACGCGGCCGCCGACGAAGTAGTCAGTCGGTCGTCGGCGAGAGTGATGCGCTGGGCTCGGGCTGCGGCTTCGGTCTCGTCATCACCAGCACCGTGGCGACGATGATCAGGGCGACGGCCGCGAACACCTCGGGGCCCGCTGATTCGCCGCCCATGCCCACGCCCATCGCCACCGCGATCGCCGGGTTCACGTAGGAGTAGCTCGTCGCCACTGCAGCTCGCGTGTTGCTGAGCAGCCAGCTGTAGGCGCTGTAGGCCACGAGCGAGCCGAACACCGCGAGGTAGACCCACGCGGCCACCGAGCGCATCGGAGGATCGACCGGCGCCTTCTCGCCCGCGATGAAGCTCACGAAGCCCATCACCACGCCGCCGGTGAGCATCTGCGTGGCGGCCGACATGAGGCCCTTCGCGAGCGGGAGCTTGCGCGCGAGCAACGAGCCCAGCGCCCACGCGACGGGCGCGACGAAGAGGATCAGCGCGGCCATCGGCTCGGCGCGCAGCTCTTTGCCCATGCTCAGCAGCGCGACGCCGGTGAAGCCGATCACCAGCGCGATCCACTCTCGTGGCGTCACCTTCTCTCCGAAGAACCGGCTCAGCGCGGCGACGCACAACGGCATCGTGCCGCACACCACGGCGGCGACCCCCGACGAGAGGTGCTGCTCGGCGACCGCCACCGTTCCGTTGCCGGCGACGAACATCAACACGCCGACCGGGAGCGCCATCAGCCACTCGCGCCGCGTGGGCCACGATGCACCACGAAACTTGAGGAACGCGAGGAGGATCGAGCCGGTGAGGATGAAGCGCGTGCTGGCCATGAAGAACGGCGGAAGGCCTTCGACCGCGACGCGCATCGCCAGATAGGTCGAGCCCCAGATGACGTACACCGCCGCGAGACAGAGAATGACGAGACGGCGATTCGGAGCAGCGGCACTCATGACGGGGAGCGTGTCGAGTAACGGCCCACCGGCACAGATGCAGGCTTTTCGTGACGCGACCGGTACAGCTCAACTCACCCCACTCAGCCCGGCTTCGATCACGTCGAGGACCCGCTCGTCGACCCGCTCGACCGGCTCACCCGGAAGCGTCGCAAGTCCGTGCACGGTCGCCCAGGCCGCGCGAGCCAACGCATCGAGCTCGGCCTCCGAGCGAGTGCCAGATGGCAACGATCGCTCGACGCACGAGCGCAACGCACTCCAAGCCCGCGCGCCGTGCTCGTTCTCCTCACCGCCGCTGAACATCAGCTGCACCTGCCGCGGGTTCGCGCGAGCAAAACGGAGGTAGGCGCGGCCCAGCGCCCGCAGTCCCTTCGAGACACTCGGTTGCAAAGCGTCCGCGAACCTTCGCCACGCCTCGACCTTGAGCGCCGCGACCAACGCACCTTTGTCTGAAAAGTGATGCGCCGGCGCCGAGTGCGAGACGCCGAGCCCGTCGGCCACCGCCCGCAGCGAAAGTTCCTCGAGCCCCCGGCGCGCGACGACCGTCCACGCCGACTCGAGGAGCGCGGTCTTGAGATCACCGTGGTGGTAGCGCGACTGCGGCTTCTTGCGAGCGGCCATGCCCCTTCGTCGCACATCATCTTGACAGTGACAAGATTCGAGCGCTATCAATCTTGACACCGTCAAGTTCCCTATCGGAGCCGCCCATGTTCAGCTCTTCCCTCCTCTCCACCTTCCACCTGCTCGCGCTGGCGATCGGCCTGCCCTCGGTGTTCCTGCGGGGCCTGGCCCTGCGCGATCTGCAGAAAGACCCGGCGGCGCTCGACCGCGTGTTCCGCGCCGACAACGTGTGGGGCATCGCCGCCCTGTTGTGGATCGGCACCGGCCTCACCCGCGCGTTCGGCCCGTTCGAGAAGGGCTCCGGCTACTACCTGCACAGCGGCACCTTCCTCGTGAAGATGGGGCTCTTCGCCGTGCTCTTCGCGTTCGAGCTCTGGCCGATGGTCACCTTCATCACGTGGCGCCGCCGCCGCGCGAAGGGGCTGCGGATCGACACCTCGCGCGCGGGGCTGTTCTTCCAGTTCAACACCGCGGAACTGGCGCTCACCCTCGCCATGCCGTTCTTCGCCTCGGCGATGGCGCGCGGAATCGGCTTTGGCTGGTTCGGGTGAACTCGAGGCAATCTGTACCGGTCACCAGTCATCGAGACCGATACAGTTGCCGCCATGACGCTCCTCTACGATCAGGTCGCCGACGATCTCGCTCGCGCCATCCGTCAGGGCACGTTGCGCAGTGGAGATCGCATGCCGTCGGTTCGCGGGCTCGCCCGCCAGCGTGACGTGAGCATCGCCACCGTGTTGCAGGCCTACGTGCGCCTCGAGAACGACGGGTTGATCGAAGTGCGGCCGCGCTCGGGTCACTTCGTGCGCTCGCGTTCCGCCAGCCCGGTCGCAGAGCCGCGCGCAGCGCGCCTCAACCTCACGCCCGCGACGGTGAGCGTCACTCCCGGCGTGCGCGCGCTGATGCAGTCGATGCGTGACACCTCGGTGATCCCGCTGGGCACGGCACAGATCTCCCCTGCCCTGCTCCCGATTCGGCAGCTGAACCGCATGCTCGCCGCGATCGCGCGCGAGATGCAGGACGTCGGCGCGACCTACGGCGACGTCGCGGGAGTGCCCACGCTGCGCCGTCAGATGAGCAAGCGCAGCGTGGCGTGGGGTCTGTCGCTGCACGAGAGCGAGTTCGTGATCACCGTCGGAGCGATGGAAGCGATTCACCTCGCGCTGCGCGCGGTCGCCAAGCCCGGTGACGCGGTCGCGGTGGAAACGCCGACCTACTTCGGCGTGCTGCAGGCCATCGAACAGCTCGGTATGCGCGCCATCGAAGTGCCGGCGGTCTCGCGCACCGGCCTCGATCTCGACGCGCTCGAGCAGGTGCTGCGTCAGGGCACGGTGAAGGCGGTGCTGGCCTCACCCAACGTCTCGAACCCGCTCGGAGCGGTGATGAGCGACGCCAACAAGGAACGGCTCGTGAAGCTGTGCGTCCGCTACGACGTGCCGCTGATCGAAGACGACGTGTACGGCGATCTCGCGTTCGATGGCCGCCCCCGCCCCGCCGCGCATTGGGATCGCGACGGCCGCGTGCTGCTGGTCGGCTCGATCAGCAAGACGCTCGCTCCCGGCTACCGCATCGGGTGGATCGCCGCGGGCAAATACCAGGAGCGCATCGAGCGGCTGAAGTACGCGCTGACCGTCGCCACGCCGCCGCTGTTGCAGATGGCGCTCGCAGAATTTCTCGGCAACGGCGGCTACGAGCGGCACGTTCGCAAGCTGCGCAGCCATCTGCAGTCGCAGGTCGAGCGCACGCGCAACGCGGTGATCGATGCGTTCCCCGAAGGCACGCGCGTCACCACGCCGGCGGGAGGCTTCGTGTTGTGGGTCGAGCTGCCGCCCAACGTCGATTCGTACGCGCTGCAGGCCGCGGCGCTCGAAGAGAAGATCTCGGTCGCTCCCGGCCCGGTCTTCTCGCCGCGCGAGCGCTACTCGAACTGCATTCGGCTTTCCTGTGGCTTCCCGTGGACCGAGCGGCACGATCGCGCGGTGCGGACGCTCGGGCGGCTCACGGCGCAGCTCGCTTCGTCGACCCGGCGCAGCGCGTGATCACATGTTGAACCACGGGCGCACCAGCCGCGCGAAGTGCGCGGGGACGCCGACGGCGACCAGCAGCGTCGTCACGCAATGAACCACCATCGTCGTCTCGCCGCGCTTGCGGATGATCGCCTCGAGCGCGGCGGTCACCGAGAGCCCCATCGCCAGCAAGGGCACGAAGACGATCGGGTGGTTCCAGTACACCGGCGCTCCGAACCTGCGCTGCAAGATCGTTCCCGCGACGAGCAGGAAGAGGGCTTCGACCGCGATCAACACGACCGCAGCAGTCACGACGACGTCCACGCCTCGCGTCGTTTCGGGGCCGCGCATGTCAGCCGACCGGCCGCGTGAGGTGAGCCACGCCCGTTGCGAGGCCGAGCACGGTCGCCAGTGCGAGCGTGACCGCGATGATGAGCCCGACGACGACACGCCTGAAGACCGCTTGCTCGGTCCGCTTCGACACGACCGACTCCAGCGCGAAGAGCGCACCGGCGACGGCGAGCGTCGAGGGCATCCACGGTTGGTAGAAGTCGAAGCGCACCGCCACCCAGTGATTGCCGGGCCAGATGCTCATCTGCGCGAGGAACGTCCCCACGCCCTCGACCAGGAGGACGGCGACCAGCACCAACGCGAAGACATCGATTCCGCGGTCTCGATTCATGTCAGCCCACCGGGTGCGACGGACTCCAGACCCCGAAGAGCCGCCCGAGGATCGCGGCGAGCGGCAACGCGACCGCGATGATCAGCAGCGCGACGACCCGCGACAACATTGCGCTCTCGGTGCGTCGCTTGATCACGCCTTCGAGAGCCAACACCACCGACACCAACACCAACACGCTCGGCACGAGTGGAGAACGGAACAGTGTGCGCAGTTCGCCCGATGCCCAGATCATGCGCTGGCCGATCACCACGCCAACGAGCTCGGCGACGAGGACCGTCACGAGAATCACCGCGATCACGTCGATGCCCCGCGCTCGGTCCACCAGGCGAGGCTAACCCACGAGCGCGCTCAAACCGCGCTCGCGACGCCGAAGATTGGTGCGTACATCGCGACGAAGAACCCAATCAGCAGCGCGGCCGCGATCACCAACGAGGCCACGACTCGCCCGAGCATCGCGCGCTCGCTGCGCCGGCGAACGACACCTTCGAGCGCGATCACGACTCCGATCAGCGCGACGGCGATCGGAAACGCGGGACGAATAAAGAGCTGAGTGATGAAGGGCAGCTCGGCGGCGAAGTCGCGGAACATGAGCGCGAACGTGCGCTGCGCCACCGCGAGCAACACGCCCTCGATGAGGAGCACCACCGCGATCGCGACCGCGACGATGTCGATGCCGCGAGACGTCACACCAGGCGTCGGGTTCATGAGCCACGTCGATGAAAGCATCAGCGCGTGGTCGGCGGTCATGAAGTTGAGGAGTGAAGGCACCGAAGCGCCAACGCATGAGGTCGTCATCGAGCAACTCGCCGTCGGCGCAGCGTCCGAATCACGCGCAACGCGTACGTGCCGTTGCGCACTCGGAACTCAGCGCGACGCACTCCGGCACGCTGCACCTGGCCCGCCTGCAACGCGAGCAGGTCCGCGACGAGCGCCCTTGCTCGCCGCCAGCATTCGAAGTCCTTCGCGGAAGCCCGCCTTCGTTGGCTTTCGAGCAAGCCGACGCTATCCACCGCGTTGCGCCGATGCAGTTCGACCTCTTCCCGCCACCGCCGCTCGACACCAGCGCCGACGCAGCGCTGGCCGCGCGACGCCCGCCGAACCTGTACCTCGGCACCTCGTCGTGGACGTTCCCGGGCTGGGCGGGAATCGTCTACCGCGGCCGCCCCACACAAGACGCGCTGATCAAATACGGCCTCGAGGAATACGCGCGCCACCCGCTCTTCAACACCGTGGCGATCGATCGGAGCTTCTACGCCGCGCTCTCGCCCGACGAGCTGCGTCGCTACGCCGCGCAGCTGCCCGAAAATTTCCGCTGCGTGATGAAGGTGTGGAACGCCGTCACCCGACCCGGCCCGCAGTTCCTCGACGTCGGTTTCTTCAACGACGCGGTGCTCGCTCCGATCGACGCGGCGTTCAGCAAGCACATCGGCCCGCTGCTCTTTCAGTTCACGCCGCTCTCTCCGAGCGAATTGCCGAAGCCGAACGACTTCGCCTTCAAGCTCGATCGCTTCTTCTCGCGACTCCCGAAAGCGTTCTCGTACGCCGTCGAGCTTCGCAACTCGGAGCTCCTGACTCCGGCCTACTTCCAGGCGCTCGCGCGCAACCAGGTCGCGCACGTCTTCAATCACTGGGAGCGCATGCCGCCCATCCGCGAGCAGCTCGCGCGTCAAGGCTCGCTCACCGCGCCGCACGTGGTCTGCCGCCTGCTGCTGCCCCAGGGCACCGGCTACGAAGAAGCGCGCGAAGCGTTCGCGCCCTTCGACAAGCTCCACGCGATCGACGACGTCATGCGAGCCGACACCGCGGCGCTGTGGCGTGCGTGTCGCGCGGCCGGGCGAAGTCTGTCGATCATCGTCAACAACAAGGCGGAAGGCTCGAGCCCGCTCACGGTGCGCGGCCTGCTGCAGAAGATCGTGACCGAAGACTCAGCGCAGTGACGCCCGCTGCGCCTGCGCGTACCCGAACAGCGCGTCGATCGTCGGCCGGCGCAGATCGTCCATCACCCACTGCAGCTTCGCGAGCGCGGCCTTCGTGTCGGCATCGAGCCCCGCCAGCCGTGCACGCCGCTCGAGCACATCCTCGGTGAACGAGAACAACGACAGCGCCTCGTCGAGCACCTTCGCGGCTTCGCCCGCGCCGAGCTTCACCAGCGCTTCGCGCGCGCGCACCGCGTCACTCCCGCGGCGGCAGAAGAAGTAGCTCTCGGGCCCTTCGTCGCTGATCTCTCCGAAGGCATGCAGCGCGGTCTGCAGCGAGCGTTCCTCCGCCGACAGATCAGTCCGCGCAGACCAGCGAACGTAGAGCGCAGGCAGCCCTTCTTCGGGCGTGATGCCCTCTTCGAAGATCTCCTCGAGCCGCAGATCGCTCGGAATCTCGACGGGCCGGAACGCCGCCAGCCCCGCGTTGGGCAAATGAAAGTCAGCCGGGCGCGCCGCGATCCACCCGCACAGCTCGAGGAGCAGCGCCTGCATCGCGTCGTGGATCTGATTCTCGAGCGCGTCGAACGCCTGACGATCTTCCACGCTCAGCGTCTTGATCACTTTGTAGCGCTCGCTGCGATCGAGCAGGAACGGCTTCGCGACCTTCTCGAACGCCAAAGCGAGCGCAGGGTGACCGAGATCGCGCAGCGCAGGCGGCACCAGCGGCGCGCGATCACCCGAGCTGTTGCTGAAGAACTGCTCGAGCCCGCCATTCGACACCTCGCCGCACAGCTCGAACACGAGCCACAGCACCTGCTCCGCGCGCGTCATCGCCTCGACGCCCACCAGCGAGTGCCGCGAAATCAGCCGGCGAAACAGCATGCCCGGCACGTCGATGCGTTCCGGCCACTCGAGGAGATCGGCGAGGTCCATGAGGCAGCTGCAAACGCTGCCCTATTGGCACGCGCAGTTGAAGTGATCTCCGCGTCGACCCCACCGGCATGAAGCCACTGCGCCCGTGGAGTCGACGCGGCATCACCTCAACTGCGCGCGGTTAGCTGCGCCAGCGGTTCCACCACGATTTCGAGGCGTCACCGTCGTCGCTGAACTGGCGCGGCATGCCCATCTCCTGCTCGATGACGCCCAGCGCCTTCGCGAAATGCCCCATCGACGACGGGCGCTCCTTGCGGTCACGCGACAGACACGAGCCGAGAAGGTCCTGCAGCTTCTTCGGAATGGGTTCGCCGAGGAACGTGGTCTCGCCGATCGGCCGCGGGTCTCGCCCCAGCCGCCCCATCACCACCTCGCTGAGATCTCCGGTGAAGGGGAACTTCCGCGTGACGAGCACGTACATCACCATCGCCAACGAATAGACGTCGGCGCGCGGGTCGACTTCCTGCCCGAGCACCTGCTCGGGCGCCATCCACAGCGGAGTGCCGACCACCTGCCCCGTCTGCGTCTTGTACGCCTGCGACGGGTCGAGCCCCTTCACGCGCGCCACGCCGAAGTCGAGCACCTTGATCTGCTCGAGCCCGCGCTCGTCGCGAACCAGCATCAAATTGTCGGGCTTCACGTCGCGGTGAATCACGCCGACACCGTGCGCCGCAGCGAGCGCGTCGGCGGCCTGGTGCATCCACCGCACGATGCGCTTCAACTCCACCGGCGATTCGCGCGCGACGACCTTGAGGCTGTTGCCGTCGAGCAGCTCCATCACGAAGTAGACGCGCTCCCCGTCGTTCACGAGATCCTCGACCTCGATGATGTTGGGGTGCTTCACGCGATTGACGGCCTGCGCCTCGGCCACGAAGCGCCGCACCTGCGCCGCGTCGCGCGCCAATTCACGCCGCAAGAGCTTGAGCGCCACGCGCCGCTGAATCGCGACGTTCGTCGCTTCCCACACGAAGCCCATGCCGCCTTCGCCCAGCAACCGCTCGAGCTGGTACTTGCCGAGCACGTCGCCCATCGTCGGGTTGCCGTCGTCGCGTTTGGGCGGCGGCTGCGGAGGCACCACCGCGGTCTTGATCGGAATCGCGTTGGGCACCGCTTGCGGAATCGGAGGCAGCGGCCGCGTCACTTCGCCGAGCTCCTCGCCCATGGCGCCCTTCATCTCTCCCATCATCTCGTCGAGCGCAGCGTGGAGCGCGTCGTCGAGCGCGGTGGCGGAATCTTCACGGTCTTCAGGAGCGGTCACCGAGAGCAGCTCACCGCCGAGCGGCTCATCACCTTCGCCCCACGCGAGACCGGGCGCAGGCAGCTCGTCGTCGAACTCCGGAGGCTCGACCAACGGCTCGGAGACGATCATCGGCGTCTCGAGCGGCGTGATGGTCTCGAGCGCTTCGCGCAGCTCGCTGAGCAGCCAGCGATCTTCCGCGTTCTTCGCGAGGCAGCGACGAAGCACAGGTTCCCACTCTTCGAGCCCGGGGAAGAGCGGCGGCAGCGGCGCGACGAGGTGCATGTTGCGCGTCTGATCGGCGTTGCGCTGCGCGGTGAACGGCGGCTCTCCGGTGAGCAGCTCGTGAATCAACACGCCCATGCCGTACACGTCGCAACCCGGAGTCGCGCGCTGCCCCGCGCACCGTTCGGGCGACAGATATTCCGCAGGCACCAACACCTGACCGACCGGCACCGAGCGCGTACCGCGGAACAAGAGCAGCGCGGTGTCGAGCAGCCGCACTTCGGGCTTCGCCTTGTCGCCGTCGAGGAACAGATTTTTCGGAGCGAGGTGGCCGTGCACCACGCCGTGCTCGTGCAGGAACTCGAGCGCGTCGACGACTCTCAACGCCCAACGGCGCACTTCGCGGCCCGAGAGCGGGCCCTTCTCGCGCAGATGATCCGCGCCGGTGCGCCCGCTGACCGGGCCGGTGAGCATCACGAACCGCCCGCTGTCTTCGCAGCGCGTCTCTTCGACGCTCAACAGCGCCGGGTGGCGATGCCCCGTCGACGCGACGCGCGTGCTGTCGAGAAAGCGTCCGTAGAGTTCGGGATCTGCAGTGACTTCGGGGTGGCTCAGCTGAACCAGCACCGTCCCCGCTGAGGTCTTGCCGAGGAACGCGTCCACGGCCGAACCCACTGCAACTTTCCGCAGAAGGTGAAGCTCTTTCATGACTGCGCGACTGTAGAACTACAGCACCACGCGCATGAAAGGGGCCGGTGTCCGCCTCTGTGCCGAACGGTGGCGGTCAAGTCTCCGGTGTGCCGAAAAAGAAGAGAGCGCCGAGATTTCTCCCGGCGCTCCCGTTCACATCTTCATCGGCTCGCCCCAGGTCGAGCCTTCGAGCCTCAGTTCGAGCGGAACTCAGCGTCGACCACGTCGTCCTTCTTCGCGCTCGAGCCCGGAGCCGCGCCCGCGCCCGCTGCAGGACCGCCGGCGTCAGGACCGCCCGGAGCACCGCCCGCCTTGTAGAGTTCCTCGGCCGCCTTGTAGCTGACCTGCTCGGCCGTCTTGATGGCGTTCTCGATCGCCGCCTTGTCGGTGCCCTCGCGAACCTTGTGCAGCTCCTTCGCGGCGTCTTCCAACTTCGTCGCCGTGTCGCCGAGCTTTTCCTTGTTCTCCTTGGCCAGCTTCTCGAGCTGGTAGGCGAGGTTCTCGGCCTTGTTCTTCGCGTCGACGAGGCCGCGACGTTCCTTGTCGGCCGCCTCGTTCGCCGAAGCGTCCTTCACCATCTTCTCGACCTCGTCCTTCGCGAGACCCGAGCTGTGGGTGATGGTGACGTTGGCTTCCTTGCCCGTCGCCTTGTCCTTCGCGCCGACCTTCAAGATGCCGTTGGCGTCGATGTCGTAGGTCACTTCGATCTGCGGCACGCCGCGCGGAGCAGGAGGCAGACCCGTCAGGTGGAAGCGACCGAGTGAGCGGTTGTCACCGGCCATCTCGCGCTCGCCCTGCAGCACGTGAATCTCGACCTGGGTCTGACCATCGGCAGCGGTGGAGAAGGTCTCCTGCTTGCGCGTGGGGATCGTGGTGTTGCGCTCGATGAGACGGGTGAAGACGCCACCCAGCGTCTCGACGCCCAGCGAGAGCGGAGTGACGTCGAGGAGCAGAATGTCCTTCACGTCGCCCGCGAGCACCGCGCCCTGCACCGCCGCGCCGACCGCCACGACTTCGTCAGGGTTCACGGTGCGGTTCGGCTCCTTGCCGAACAGCTTCTTCACCGCGTCCTGCACCTTGGGCATGCGCGTGCTGCCGCCGACGAGCACGACCTCGTCGATCTGCGAAGCCTGCAGGCCCGAGTCCTTCAGGCACTTGCGCGACGGCTCGAGCGAACGCTCGATGAGGTCGTCGACCATCTGCTCGAGCTTGGCGCGCGAGAGCTTCACGTTGAGGTGCTTGGGACCCGACGAGTCAGCCGTGAGGTACGGGAGGTTGATCTCGGTCTCGTTCGCGGACGAGAGCTCGATCTTCGCCTTCTCAGCGGCTTCCTTCAGGCGCTGAATCACCATCTTGTCTTTGCTGACGTCGAGGCCGTTCTCACGCTTGAACTCGGAGATCAGCCACTCCATGACGCGCTGGTCGATGTTGTCACCGCCGAGGTGCGTGTCGCCGTTGGTGGCGAGCACTTCGACCGCGCCGTCGCCCATGTCGAGGATCGAGATGTCGAACGTGCCGCCGCCGAAGTCGTAGATGGCGACCTTCTGGCTCTTCTTCTTGTCGAGGCCGTACGCGAGCGCGGCCGCGGTCGGCTCGTTCACGATGCGGCGCACGTTGAGGCCGGCGATCTCGCCCGCGTCCTTGGTGGCCTGGCGCTGAGCGTCGTTGAAGTATGCAGGAACGGTGATGACCGCGTCGGTCACCTTCTCGCCGAGGTAGTTCTCAGCGGCGCGCTTGAGCTTGAGCAGCACCTGCGCCGAAATTTCCGGAGCGGAGATCTGCTTGCCGTCGATCTCGATGCGCGCGTCCTGGTTCGGGCCGGCGACGACCTTGTACGGCACCAGCCGTGCCTCTTCGGTCGTCTCGTTGTGACGACGGCCCATGAAGCGCTTCACCGAGTACACGGTGCGCTCGGGGTTGGTGATGGCCTGGCGCTTCGCGACCTGGCCGACGAGGCGCTCGCCGTCCTTGGTGTACGCGACAACGGAAGGGGTGATGCGGCTGCCCTCTTCGTTCACGATCACCTTGGGCTCACGGCCCTCCATGATGGCGACGCAAGAGTTGGTGGTGCCGAGGTCAATACCGATGATCTTTGCCATTGTGGTTCTTCTCCTAAAGTCTTGATCTGACGGCACAAACTTCCGTCCGCCGACAGTGGGCAACCTAACCACCACCCTCGTACCGTCAACTCACACCGGACGGGCGGGAAAACCGCCCAGTGCGAAGGGGATTACGCGGACACTGCCACCCGACAGTTACAATCGCGTTGCCTACCCGTTGAGAATCCCAAGACAATTCCGAGACTTAACGCGCCGAGTCAACTGGCAAGGTCTGTGCTGTGGGGCGGGCCGGGTCTTGCGCGTGAAGGGGCACGACGCCGACCCAAAGGGCCGACCATGTGGGTTCAACCGTTCCGCGCTGACGTCGAGCAGGTTCCGGGCAGAGTCGAAGGTGAACAGCGCGTCGCCGTGCTGCTCAACGCGAACGCCCGCAAGGTGACCGCCAAGATCGTGCGCGCGATCTCGCACGTGGTGCCGCAAGGCGACCTCTATCTCTCTCGCTCCGAGCTCGACGCGCGCCGCATCGCCGCGCAGGTCGTCGATCGCGGTTACCACACGCTCTTCCTCGGCGGCGGCGACGGCACCCTCACCTGCTTCGTGAACGAGGTGATGACGCAGGTCGCGCTGCGCCGGCAACACCACCCCACGCGCATGCCGCGCTTCGGAGTGCTCAAGCTCGGCACCGGCAACTCGGTCGCGGCGCTGGTGAAGGCCAGCTCGACGCGCGACGACGGCTTCGTCGACGACGTCCTCCGCGCTCGCGCCGGTGAAGTGCCGGGCTACCGCACGATCGATCTGCTCCTCATCGACGGGAAGCGCGCGCCGTTCGCGGGCCTCGGCCTCGATGGCAAGCTGCTCAACGACTACAACTGGGTGAAGCGCAATCTCGGCCAGGGCGGCCTGATGAAGAAGGTCATGACGGGCGCGGGCGGCTACTTCGCGTCGGTCGCGTTCAAGACGGTGCCCTACTACCTGACGCATTCCACCGCGGTGGACTGTGAGGTCATCAACGGCCCGTCGACGGCGTACCTGATGGGCGCCGATGGCGCTCCGAAGCAGAGCTACAAGCCGGGCGAGACGCTCTACAAGGGCTCGCTCATGATGGCCGCGGCGGGCACGGTTCCGTATTACGGCTTCGAGCTGAAGATGTTCCCGTTCGCGGGCAAGCGCCGCGGCATGATGGATCTGCGGCTCGGCACCGTGCCGACCACCGCGATCCTCGCGAACCTGCCGAAGCTGTGGTCGGGCACCTGGTTCCCCGAGGGCATTCGCGACTTCCTCGTGAAAGACGCGACCATCAAGTTCTCGCGCGAGATGCCGTTCCAGATCTCCGGCGACGCCGAGGGGTACCGGAGCGAAGTGCACTTCCAGGTCGCTCCGGAGCCGATTGACGTCGTCGACTTCACGGGCTCGCTGCACTGACTGACTTCTTCTTGATCGCCGCGGCGCCCGACGCGCCGCGAAGCGTTCTGCTCTCGGGCGGGCACATGCTCGGCTCGATCGATTGGGACACGGTCTCGGTTCTCGGTGAGCTCGTCAGCGGGCGAGCGTGGACGTACGACGAGCTCGAGTGGGCCGAGCCGCACGGCGAGACGCAGCTCGGCCGCCTTCCCGATTCACTCACTCGCGCGCTGGCCGCGGTGCTCCGCGAGGAGGAGCGCCCCCTCGCCCTTCAATGGCGCGGCGCGCTCGACTTGAGCGAAGACGACGTCGCCCGCGAGGCCCAGTCGATCTTCGACGAGGCCAGAGACGCCGTTGCACGAGGCGGAGCGCTCTGGCTGCGCATCGAGCTGTGACTCAGCAGCCGCGACCGCCGCGCCCGCAATGACTCGCCTCGAACGTCGTCGGAGCGGTCTCACGCAACGGCGCATGCGTGGTGAGCGCGAACAAGCGCCCGAGGAGATCGAGCTGCACGCGCGCGATCATCTCGCCCTCCAGCACCAGCGGCGGCGCGAACGATTTGGGCAGCGACGCCAGCTCCTCTTCGCCGACCGGCGTGCGCTGATGCCACTCGCCGCTCGAGTCCTGCGCCCACGCCTCGCTGAAGCGGTACTCGGTGCCGTCGGCGTTTCGCCCGAGGAAGAGCACCCACGCGAGGTGCGGCTTCACTCGAAGCGTCGCTTCGACGCGCACTCCACGGCGCAGCAGTGAACGAATCGCCTTCTGATCATCGAGCTCGATGACGAGGTGGTTCTGCGCGCGCAACCGAGCCGCCTGCGACGTGAGCAGCGCGCGCGCCTCGCGAACCAGCGGCTCCAGAGACGCCGGCAAGGGTGGCAACGACGCGCCATCGGTTCGCCGGCCCGCGCGCACCGCCTCGCGCAGTCGCGCCTTGCTCTTCTCGATCCACTCGCTGCGATTCGAACCGACCAGCTGCGCGAGCGCGCCTTGATCGACGTGCGGTGCGAGGCCCAGCTGCGCGCGACCGAGCGAACGCCACCGATGTTCCCAGTCGAAGCAGTTCTCGAGATGCGGGCTCGCGAGTTCCTGCGCACGAATGCACGACGAGGCCGCCTTCTCGGGAGTGGTCAGCTCGAGCTCGAACGCGCGCGTCTGATCTTCGAGCAGCCAGCGCGCCATGCTGATCGGCTTGGCGAAGCCGACACCATCAGTCTCGCCGAACACCTTGGCGCTGGTGATGCCGACGATGGCGCCCTCTTCGTCGATCAGCGGCCCGCCGGAGCTGCCCGGGTTGATCGCCGCGTCATGCTGAATCGCGCCGTGGTGGAGCGCGCTCACGACGCCGCTCGTGAAGGTCCACACCGTCTCGCGCGGGTGGCCGAGCGCCAGCACGGTCTCACCGCGCTGCGGGAGCGCGTCGCCGAGCTTGAGCAACGGTATGCGACTGGTGTCGGCGTCGATGTGCACCAGCGCCAGATCGTTGGCCTCGTCGATGCGCTCGACGGTGACTTCGGTGAGGCGCGCGCGGTTCTCGAAGAGAAAGCGATCGAGCCCGCCGTCCATCGGCGTGTACGAGACGAGCTCGGGCGCGTAGAGCATGCCGCGGAGGTTGGTGAGCCCGCGCACCAGGTGCAGGCAGGTGAGCACCGCTCCGTTGCCGGCGACGACGATGCCCGAGCCGTACGAGATCTTTCCGTCGGGTCGATCACCGACCACCAACACCACCGAGGGCAGCGCGCGCGTCACCAGGTCGCGCGTCTTCGGCGCAGGAGCGGACGCCGCCGCCGGCGCGTCGACGTGCGCGCACGACAGCGTAAGCATCAGCAGCAGCGACGAAACGACGCGCAGACGAGCCTCCTGGGAAGCGGCGCGTCTTAACTGAATCGGCGAATGGAATGCACGGGGCGCCCGAGTGATCGCGCCATCGAGTTGGTTGGCGAAACAGGAATTGAACCTGCGACCTCGACGCAGCGACGCGTCGCGCTCTACCGACTGAGCTATTCGTCAGGGCGTGTGGGACGCGATCTGACGGGCGCCCCGTGAATTGGACGAAGATGGAATCGAACCACCGGCCTCTGCCTCAAAGGCAGCGCTCTCCCAGCTGAGCTATTCGCCCGCGGGAGCCGACGTGGCTTTCGAAATGAACCTGACGATCACCCGCCGTCGCGCGACGGAGGCGGCTTCTCACCCGGCTCTTTGCGACGCGCGACGAGGAACGCGATCGTCACGCCGCTCTTGCCGTTGTGCGCGCGGTGCAGCGCGATTTCGTCTTTGAGCGCCTTCAGGCCGTCGTCGTTCTTGTCCGACGTGCGACCCATGACGGTCTCGAGCTCGCGGTAGTACTCGTCGAGCTCCGAATCGCCGAGCGTCTCAATCAGTTCGGGCTCGAAGCCCTCGGCCTCGACCGTCATCAACGTCTGACGCGGGTTGAGCAGCTCGGCACCCAGGCGCGACTTCCACGCATCGAGCGCCGCCTGATTCGCGAGACGACCGACGCGCACCATCGCGGTGAGCCCGAGCCGACCGCCGACCGCGAGGCTGGGCCGCCAGGTCTTCGCCAGCGCCGCGGGAATGCCGATCACCCGGCCGAACGAGAAGATGCCGTCGAAGGCGCGCTCCGCGAACTTCACGGTGTTGATGGGCGCGTGCTGCACCGCAACTTTTTCGCTGACGCCCACGACCTTCGCGCGTTCTTTGAGCGCCTCGGCCAGCCGCTGATCGGGCTCGACCACCGTGAGGTGACACGAGAGCGCCTTGGTGATCGCCAAAGCCCCGAGACTGCCGTGCAATTCCAACAGGCTCGACCCGTCGTCCCAGTGCGCCATCTGCGCGAAGCGACGCAGCAGCGATTCCGACTGAAACAGCCGGCGCGCTTCGGGCGGGAGGTACAACGGGAAAGGATCGGCCATGTCCGGGTGGGCCCCTTACAGCCCCTCTGTCAGCGTCACAAGTAGTAGACGATGCGCTTGTCGTTGTGGATGTCGGCGTAGATCGTCTGCCGCTGTTCCTCCGACAGCAAATAAACGGAAACGGTGAGCGAGACGTAGTGGCCCTGCTTGCTCACGTTCTCCGAGATGGAGTCGGGGCTGACCTCGGAACCCATCAACCGGCTGAACTTCTGGCGAATGTATTCCGCGAAGCCGTGCTCGAGCTTGCCCATCACCTTGAAGGCGTAGACGGTCGGGTACTCGATGAGTGGTTTGACTTCGACCACTCCGGTGCCCGGCGTCTTCGATTCCTTCGACTCGTCGCTCACAGCAGGTTGGTCGCGATCTCCGCCAGCGCCGAACGCTCACCCTTGGTCATGGTGACGTGGCCGGCGATCTTCTGGTTCTTGAACCGGTTCACCACGTGCACGAGGCCGTTGTTGGTCGAGTCGACGTAGGGGTTGTCGATCTGCGCGGGGTCACCGGTGAGCACGATCTTGGTGTTGTCACCGACGCGCGTGACGATGGTCTTCACCTCGTGCGGCGTGAGGTTCTGCGCCTCGTCGACGATGATGTACTGGTTGGGGATTCGAGCGACCGCGAATGTAGGTGAGCGGCTCGATCTCGATGATCCCGAGGTCCATCAGCTCGTGGTACCCGCGCCCCGACTTCTTGTCGTTGCGGGACAGGTTCAGCAGGTACTCGACGTTGTCGAAGATCGGCTGCATCCACGGGTTCAGCTTCTCGTCGACGCTGCCCGGCAGGTAACCGATGTCGCGGCCGAGCGGGAAGATCGGGCGGCTCACGAGCAGCTTCTGGAACGCCGCTTCTTCGGTCACCTTCTGCAGGCCCGCGGCGATCGCCATCAGCGTCTTGCCGGTGCCCGCCTTGCCCACGATGGTGACGATCTTCAGATCGTCGTTGAGGAGCAGGTCGATGAGGAAGCTCTGCTCCATGTTGCGCGGGCGCACGCCCCACACGCCGTCCTTCACCTGGCGGTTGAGCGGCACCACGGCCTTCTTGTCGGCGTCGAAGCGGCCCATCGCGGTGTGCGACGGGTTCGCTTGATCCTTGAAGAGCACGAACTCGTTGGGCGCGAGCTTGTCGAGATCGGGCACGGTGACCGAGCCACCGGGCTTGTAGAGCGAGTTGATCAGCTCCGCGTCGACCAGCCGCTCGACGATGCCGGTGTAGAGATCGCTGATCTCCACGCGTTCGGGCTCGAAGTCTTCGGCGATGAGGCCCAGCGCGTCGGCGCGAATGCGGAGGTTGGTGTCCTTGGTGATGAACACCGTCTGCGCCTGCGGGTCGCGCAGCCGCGTCTCGATGGCCACCGCGAGAATGCGGTTGTCCATCAACTGGCCGTCGGCCATCGACTTCGGGAGATCGTGCTCGACGAAGCTCACCTTGAGGATGCCGCCCTGAGGCAACGGCACGCCTTCAGCGAGGCCACCTTCGGCGCGATGTTCGTCGAGGTAGCGGGCGACCTGGCGCGCGTTGCGGCCGAGCTCCGACATGTCCTTCTTGAACATGTCGAGTTCCTCGATCACGTAGATCGGGATCACCACGGTGTGTTCTGCGAATTGGTAGATCGACCGCGGGTCGTGCAGCAGCACGTTGGTGTCGAGAACGAAGTTCTTCTTCGCCAAGAAGGCTCCCTGCGATGGGTGAACTGCCGCGCGCACTATTTCACACGTACTTGATCTTGATCAGCGCGAACTCGACCTCACCTTTGGGTCGATTCACGGTGACGACGTCGCCTTGCTTCTTGCCGAGCAGCGCGCGCCCAACGGGCGAGTCGACCGAGATCTTCCCCACCTTGAGGTCGGTCTCGTCGGCGCCCACCAGCTGGTAGGTCACCTTGCTCCCGTCTTCTTCGTTCTCGAGCGAGACGGTGGCTCCGAAGAAGACCTTGCTGCGATCGGTCTGTTCCGAGGGCTCGACCACCGTCAGCTTCTGCAGGCGCTTGTCGAGAAAGCGCAGCCGGCGATCGATCTCGCGCAGGCGGCGCTTGCCGTAGATGTACTCGGCGTTCTCCGAGCGATCGCCCAGAGACGCCGCGAAGCTCACCTCGGCGGTGACCTTCGGACGCTCGACGGTGAGCAGGTGTTTGAGCTCGGCGCGCAGTTTTTCGGCCCCTGAACGGGTGATGTAGAGCGTGCCTGACGGCTGGGGCTCGTCGTCTTCGACTTCGGAGTCGTCGATTTCCTCTTCTTCCTTCTTCATTCTGAGCGGCCCTCTAGTGTAAGCGCGCCGCCCATGCGAAGCGTGTTCATGACGGCCCTCGCCGTGATCGGAGCGTCCCTCTCGGGATGCGAGCGCATCGACTACATCGAGCTCGTGCCCAACGAGGTGGTGTTCAAGCAGCCCAACAACCAGACGTGGATGGAAGCCAAGTGCATGGCCCGCAACGGCGTGCGCGCGGTGAAGGCCCGCGTCGAGTGGTCCACCGGCGACGGAGCGATCGCCAAGGTGAACAACAAGGGCATGCTGACGCCGGTCGCCGACGGCGACACCGAGGTCATCGCCCGCGTCGGAGACGTCGAGGCGCGCGTGCCGGTGCAGGTCATCTACGTCGACAAGATCGAGGTCGAGCCGAAGGAACTGAAGATCCTCGACACCGCGTCGGCCGTGAAGCCCACCATCAAGGCCTTCCGCAAGAACGGCAAGCCGATCACCGACCGGTCACCCACCCTGACGGCAGGCGACAAGAAGATCGTGCTCATCACCGGCAGCGGCGAGATCTCGCCCCTCGACCCGGGAGAAACGACGGTCAGCGTTCAGGTTGATGGGGCCTCGGCGTCCATCAAAGTCATCGTGGAGGCGGATAAGACGAAGAAGTGAGCGCAGTTCTGTTGAGAGTCGATAGCTCAGTTGGTAGAGCACCGGCCTTTTAAGCCGAGGGTCGGGGGTTCAAATCCCCCTCGACTCAAGAAGTGCAGGTCGCAGGAACCGTTGAACGGCCCCGTCATCTAGAGGCCCAGGATACGGCCCTTTCAAGGCTGTTACGCGGGTTCGAATCCCGCCGGGGTCAAGCCCCCGGAGTCTCCAACGCGGAACTCCGGGGGTTTTTCTTTGGATTGTTTGATTACCAATGGTGATTGAAATGCGTTCGATTCGTCACGAGACGGAATCGATGCACGCGTGCTCTTCTTTCAGGCGTCGAACCAACGCCTCACGAAAAGGAGCCACACCATGTCGAAGCTTCCCGAGACCGTTCCCGTTCACTCCGCCGGGTGGATCGCGCAGACCTGGATCGCGTTCGTCGCCGCGGTGGGCGTCACCATGATGGGCATCTGGTTCCTGCCGGTCGACGGCTGGGTGAAGGCGTTCATGGGCATGGGTCTGCTCTTCACCGTCGGCTCGACGTTCTCGCTCGCCAAGACGGTGCGCGACCAGCACGAGTCGGAGTCACTGCGCAAACGCCTCGACGAGGCTCGCGTGAATCGCATGTTCGCCGAGCACGACCCGCTCAAGCCTGCGGTGTGATGGCCGGCAGTTCTTTGATCGCGAAGAAGAGCGCGCCGTCGGCTCCCGGCGGCTGTGCGCGGAACAGACCTCGCGCTCCCAGACTCACGGCGACGTGACCTGCGAGCGCCCACGCGAAGCTCTCATCGCAGTGGAAGTGCGCGCGCCAGAACGCGGCCATGCCTTCACCCTTCGCTTCGGGCGCGCACACGCGTTTCACGTCAGCCGTGCTGGCGTCTTTCGCGTTCTCTTCGCCCCAGCTCCACAGCCAGGTGAAGACGTCGGGCAGGTAGCTGCCCACCACCTGCGCATCGAGCTCGTACGGAGCGAGCCCCGCCTGGCGATCGAGCCGCAGCACGCCCGCGTCGGGGTCGAACGCGAAGCCGGTGATGCGCCCGAGCCGCTGCTGCAGTTGCCCCTGCAGATCGTGAAACGCGCGATCGGTGCCTTCGAGCGCGTCGAACAGCGCGTCGGTGATGAGCAGTGAATCGAGCTCGTGCTTCTCGAGCCGCGTGAAGTAGCCCACCGAGCCGTCGGGCTTGAGGAACTTCCAGTCGGCGAAGCCACCCGGCGGCCGTTCGATGGTCACCTTGCCCGGCGTCCACTTCGAGTCACCGAGGCCCGCGCGCAGATCACGCAATGCTTCGTCGAGGCGCTGCGCTTCTTCGCGGGGGTCTCCGATCAGCGCCGGCTTTCGCTTCGGTTCCTTCGCGCCATCGCCCTTGGTCTCGAGCCCCGAGAGGCGGTTGTTCTCGAAGTTCAGCTCGACGCGACTCCACCCGCGCGGAGCGAGCAGCATCAGGCTGTCGTGCAGGGCGAACAGCAGCGGGCGAGGAACGGACACGAGGCGCAGGTATCATGATTCGCGTGCGCGTCACCCTCGCTCTGCTGCTGGTCGTGGTGAGCGGCTGCGTGAAGCGCCTGCCCGATGGCACGGTGCTCCGCTCGTTGCCGAAGTGCGAGAAGCAGGGCCGCAGCGTGCGCGCGAAGCCGCTCGATGAAGCGGTGCAGCCGTGCATGCGCCTGCTGACGCTCGAGCCGGTCGACTCGTCGCGTTCGCTGATCGGCCTGAGCACCGACGAGAAGGGAAAGATCGCGCGCGTATGTCTCGCGGGTAGCACGCACGACTCCGACTCGCGCTTCTTGAACTGCGTGGCTGATCAACTCGAGGCAGCCGCGCCGATTCTGCCGCCGAATCAGGAGTGCCTCGTGTGGACGCTCAACGTCGGGTACTGAGAATTCGGTTCTTCCCGCTCGCGGTGACCTCGACCTGCGGCCCGAAGACCTCGCGCGTCAGTTCCAGCTCGCGGCCCGAGCTCGTCTCTATGGTGTTGGCGATGAAGGTGCCGCGCTCGCCGAGCAACGTGCGGACGTTCTCGAGCAGCGCGCGCGAATAGAGCGCTGGCGGAATGCCGTCGTCGTCGAACGCGTCCATGATCACCAGGTCGTAACGCGCGTCACGGTGCGCGGCGTCGGCGATGAAGCTCGCTCCATCGCCGGCGTGAGCGCGAACGGTCGGAGTCTGAACGAAGGCGAAGTACTTCTCGGCGACGGCGATCACCTGCGGGTCGAGTTCCACCGCGTCGATCGCGATGTGCGGGTGAGCGGCGACCAGCGCGTTGGGAAGGCTCGCGCCACCGAGGCCGATGATCAGCACGCGCTGCGGAACGGGCTGCAGCGCTTCGATGCGCTCCAACACCACGCGCGCGTAGGCGAGTTCGATTCGCTCGGGGTGCGTGAGCGAACGGCACGACTGGTTGAGTTGCAGCTCCTCACCGAAACGCAGGCAGCGGCGATCGCCGTCGTCGACCACGCGGATCAACTGAAACGCGGTGCGCTCTTCGTGCACCACGACCGGGCCGCTTCGCGCGAGCGCGACCACCGCCGCAGCAACCAGCACCGCGACTGCGACGCCGACGACGTTACGACTGGGGAAACGCACGCACCGCCTCAGCTGCACCAGGGAAGGCGCCGGTGAAACACGACTTGAACCACGCGTCGTACGCTCCACTCAGCCCTGCAGAAGGAGCGCGCTGGCTGGGCGCCTCGTTCGCTCCCGACATCACTTCCATCAGCAACTGCATCGTCTGCGCGCTCGGGTCTTCGTCGGCGTTCCAGTAGTGCCGGCCCGTGCGCAGCGCGAAGGAGATCAGCGCGAGCGACACACTCTCGTCAGCGGCAGTGAGCTTGCGGCCGGTGGCCTGGGTTGGCGTGAGGTCGGTCACCCATCTGAGCTGGCCTGCCGCGGTGTACTGACCTGCCACGGCCTCACGCGCCGCGTTTCGCCACTGACCGACACCGAAGTTCCAGCAGCGCAGGCCCTCGGGCGCAAACGCGGCGTGGTTCAAGGCGAAGTGCGCGTCGACACCAGCAGCGCGCGCCGCCGTCGAGGCCGCCAGCAACTGGTCCAGGATCTCGCGGGTGGGGATCGCGCCGTGTCGATCTCCGTGTTGCTTCGACTCGAGCAGCGTGACGCCGCCGACGCGTTCCATGGCGAACCACGGAAGCATCTCGTGCTCGGTGAAGCCAAAGGCGACGACCTTCGCGACGTGCGGTGAAGAGATGCTGCGCGACTTCTGCATCAGCGCGAGCCAGGCCTGCGCCGACGAGCCATGCAGCGGGAAGCCGAGCTCCAGCACCTTCACTGCGATCTTCGGGTCGCTGCTGAGGAAGACCCGATCACTGATCGTGCTGCGCGGGTGTGGAGGCTCGATCGAATCGCGCAGCTCGAGGCCTTCGATGCTCGGCAGCGGCGGAGACACGCACCGCAGCTTACGGGCAGTCGGTCGGCTTCACGTCATATTCCACGAGGCCGAGGCCACCCTGCCCGCTCAAGCGCACGTGGTACGTCTGACCGGCGACCGGGCTCCAGCCGTCCTTGAAGATCACCACCGCAGGTTGGCCGTAGCTGCCGTTGAGCACCTCGATGCGCGTCGGCATTTCCATGTTGTCGCTCATGCGCGTGACGGTCACCGTGGCGCTGCCGAGCGGAATGTTGCCGTGAATCGTCCAGTGCCATTGCGTGAGCGAGGTCGGCGAGAAACCGGGTGGCGGAAAGGCGACGAACGGCGGCGACGCACCCGTGCCGCTGCTGCCGAACACGCTGATGCATGACGCCGAGCCGTAGTTGTTGCCGCCGCGGTAGTGGCCGAGCCCGACCGGGTTGAGCGGTGGGTTGAGGAGCCAGCGGCGGTGACCGAACGTCGTCTCGTTGCCGAAGTCGATCATCCACAGATCGATCGCGTCGACCGCGTCGCGTGCGCCCCAGGCGATGTTGCTCGAGCCTGCTCCGGCGGCGCCCGAGGCCGTGTAGCAAGTGGCGCTCGACTGCGGAAAATGCGCCTGCGGCCCGGCGGGGTTCCACGCCGACACCAGCGCGCACGCCTGCCCGGTCTGATTCGCCGTGGCGTCGTCACCGACCGGGCCGAGGCCCGCGAGCCAGCGGTAGAAGTTGAGCCTCGAGAGCGCGTCGTCGAGCGCGTTGCGCGACAGCGAGCCCATGTCGCAGGTCGCGGTGGTGTTGGTGAAGCCGTCGCTCATGTCGCGCCGCATCTGCGCCGTGCGGTACGCGCTGCACATCTCAGTCGAGGTGCGCGTCTCTGGGCTGCCCGGCATCACGGGCATGCAGGTCGAGCCGTCGCCGGTGAAGCCCGGGCCGCACACGCAGCGCTGCAGCTGGCGATCGCAACGCGCGCCGACCGCGGTGCAGGTGATCGCCGCGCACGGGTCGACGCCGGCATCGACCACCGGCGTTCCACTGTCGGGCTGCGACGTTCCCGAGTCAGGTGAGTTCGTCGTTCCGGAGTCGGGGTTGGTCATGGTGACGCCCGAATCGGTCTCGTCGATCGTCGTGCCGCCATCGACGTCTCCAGCCGGCACGAGCGGCGCGGTGACCAGCGCCGACTCGGCGAGGCCCATCGAGCACCCGCTGCAGATCACGATCACGCTGGCGAAGAGGAGCCGCACATTTTCTTTTTCGCGGTCCTTTTTCGATGGGTGCGCGGCTCTCAGCAGGTGAGAGAAGAGGTGTTCACGCGGGTGCCGCGAGCCGCCCGAATCAGCTGTTGGATCAACGGGTTCTAGAAGGTCGCGCTGACGGCTCCGGGCATCAAAGTGACGCTCAATTGTTCGGTCAGACGGTTGGTGAGGCGCAGGTTGAGGAGCGCCATCGTGAGATCGAAGACCGCGAGAAACGCGCCCTGAATGAGCAGCGATTGGCCGTAGCCGACGAAGCGCGCGTCGCCGGTCGCATCTCCGCGTTGCCAGAGGAACGCGGCGGTCGCGAGGTACGCGGCGTCGAGCGCGGCGTTGATGAAGAAGATGGTCTGCATGCGCTGCGAGCCGATGAGCGAGTCTTTTGCGTCGAACGCTTTCGGGTCGAAGTCGCGCTGCACGATCAGCGCGATGGCGGCGATGCCGAGGTTCACGGTGTTCCACAGCAGGTTGCCGAGGTGGATTGATCGAATGCGCTCGTCACGTTCGAGCCCGAAGCCGATCGCGCCGACCGCCATGTTGCCGACCGCCCAGGTGCCGAGCACCACCATGCCCACGCGACTGGTGGTGACGCGTTCCTGGTTCCACTTCTCGAGATCGAAGGCGGGCCGCGTCTGCGCCAGAGCCATCGTCACGACGATCGCGTTCAGCATGGTGCTCGCGTAATACCGTCGCTCTTCCGCATGCGCACCGAGTTGCTGGCCTGGTTCGATCAGCACCAACGCGATCTGCCGTGGCGCCGCACGAAGGATCCGTACGGCATCTGGGTCAGCGAGGTGATGCTGCAGCAGACGCAGGTCGATCGCGTCATCGGCTACTGGGCCAAATTCCTCGAGCGTTTTCCGACGGTGAAGAAGCTCGCGGCCGCCGAGCTCGCCGATGTGCTCTCGATGTGGACCGGGCTCGGTTACTACTCACGCGCGCGCAACCTGCATCGCGCCGCTCAGGAGATCGTCGCGCGCTTCGACGGCAAGGTGCCGGGCGATTTGGACTCGCTGCTCTCGCTCCCTGGGTTCGGGCGGTACACCGCTGGAGCGGTCGCTTCGATCGCGTTCGAGCTCGAGACTCCGCTCGTCGATGGCAACGTGGCACGCGTGCTGTCGCGGGTGTTCGAGATCGACGGCCAGCCCGGAGAGAAGACGCGCGAGGCTGCGCTGTGGGCGCGCGCTGGCGAACTGGTGAAGGGCCAGCGCCCCGGTGATCTGAACCAGGCGTTGATGGAGCTCGGCGCGACGGTGTGCGTGCCGCAGAACCCGTTGTGTCTGATCTGTCCCGTGCGCGCGAAGTGCAAGGCGCTCGCGAAGGGGCGTGTCGACGAGCTGCCTCCGCCGCGCAAAGCGACCAGGCGCAAGAAGCTCGAGCTCGCGGTCGCCCTCGCGCGCAAGGGCAAGTCGGTGTTGCTCGCTCGACGTGAGGAGAAGGGACTCTTCGGCGGCTTGTGGGAGTTGCCGTGCACCGAGGGCACGCTCGAAGCGTTGCTCGGAAAGCGCGCGACCGTCGGACCGGAGATGATCGTGATCGAGCGCACGCTCACGCACCGCGATCTGTTTCTTCACGTGCACCCGGTGAAGCTCGGAGCGCGTCTGGGCAAGCCGCCGACCGGCTACCTGGAGTGGAAGTGGGTGCCGATCGAAGAACGCAAGACGCTCGGCATGTCGTCGGCGATGAGCGCGGTGATCGACGAAGCGATCTAGTCGAGCTCGCGCGGCGGAGTGCCCTTGTACGGCGACGGGCCGTACAGGTCGTAGTCGCAGCCGCCGTCAGCGCACTCGGGTTGCTGGCAGTAGCCGGAGATGCACTCGATCGCCTTCGTCTCCGGGCAGAAGCCGTCTGCGCTTTCCTGATCGCTGAACACGCCGCCGTCGGGAGTCTTCTGGCCCGGCAGGTAGCCCGGGTACCGACAGCCATCTTCGACGCGCACCCAGCAATCGCTCGTCTGCTCGCAGCGCCGGGTGCAGATCTCGGCGAGCGCGCACGAGTAACCCTTCGGACAATTCGCGTTTCGGGGATCGCACGGTTCCGCGGCCGCTGAGCAGGCGCTGATGCGGCAACTCGCGAGAATCAGCAACACCCACACGTGACGCACGGCCGCGAACCGTACGCCACTTTCACTTCTGCGAGGCGGCGGTGTCTGATCGCTCCGTGCTGATCCGCAACCCGCTCGCGTTGCTGTTCCTCGCGCTCCTCTTCATTCCGCTCGAGCGCGTGTGGACGTTGCGCAAAGCCAAGGTGCTGCGCGAAGGCTGGAAGACCGACGTGCTGCACTTCTTCGCGACGCACGTGCTGCAGCAGCTCGCGTTGGTGCTCGGCATCGGTCTGGTCGTCGGCGTCCTCGACCCGCTCGTGTCGAAGGGGCTGCAGGAAGCCGTCGCCTCGCAGCCTCGTGCTGTGCAGTTCGTCGAGGCGCTGCTGCTGGTCGAGCTCATCGGCTACTGGATGCATCGCGCCTTTCACGTCGTGCCGGCGATGTGGCGCATTCACGCCGTTCACCATTCGAGCGAACACCTCGACTGGCTCGCCGCGCTGCGCGTGCACCCGCTCGACCAAACCATCACCCGCACCGTGCAGTTCATGCCGCTCTACCTGCTCGGTTTTTCCGCCGAGACGTTCGGAGGCCTCACGCTCGTGCTCGGCCTGTGGGCGATCTTTCTGCACGCCAACGTGCGGCTGCGCTTCGGGCCTTTGGAGCACTTGCTCGCCACGCCGCATTTTCACCACTGGCACCACGCGGGCGATGCGCAGGTGAACTTCTCCGGGTTGTTCCCGTGGGTCGACCGGCTCTTCGGGACTCGGGCGAAGCGTGTGGAGTGGCCCGGTGCTTACGGCTGCGATGCTCCCGTTCCACCGAGCTGGTGGAAGCAGATCACGTGGCCGTTCGCTCGAGCCCGAAGCGTTCCCGAAGCAGCGGCTGCGCCGACTTCAGCTCCGCGCTGATTCGGCGCGCGTGATCTTCGCTCAGCGTGCCGAGACCACACGCCGGAGTGAGCAGCGATCTCGCGATCAACGGAGCGGCGTGATCTTCGGCCACCGACGATCGAATCGATGCCTCGACCGAGTCGACCAGCTCGCGCACCGCGTACGAGCCGCTGGTGGGAATGAGACCCAGCCCGAGCGCCCCACCCGTGCGCACGAAGGAACGAAACGCCGCGCGTTCTTCGACCAGTGCGTCGAGCGAGAGCCGCGCATCGAGGCTGATGAAGTCGAGCGGCCAGTGCAGCACGCGAGCCCAGTCGGTTTGTCCGCAGCAGTGCAGGCCGACCAGCGCACCGACGGCGCGCACGGCATTGGCGACCTCTTCGATGCCGATCGGCTCGCGGTTCACGAGTGACGGCTCGTCGAAGAAGAAGATCACCTGGTGGCCGTCGCGCGTGAGCATCAACACGCTCTCGACCGCGGCGCGCATCACGGCCTGCGTCGCTTCTTCGGCGCTCATCGACCCAACGGCGTGCAGCGTCGTCGGGCCCACCAACTGCGCCTTCACCCAGCGCGGGCGATCGAGGAGCAGCCGGAACCGCAGAATGGGCTCGCTGCCCTTCTTCACTCGCTCGAGCAATCGCTCCGATGGGTCGACCTGGATCAACTCGGGCACGTACGGAATGTCGACGTCACGCGCTGCGGCGAGCGCTTCGGCGACCGTGGTGAATGGCAGGCTGCCGATGCCCGTCGTCGCACATGGTGGGAAGCCAAACGGTCGAGTCGCCACGCACGAACTTTAGCCGTCGACGAACGGCAGGCTACGCTTCCCGTCAGATGCGGTTCCGGTGGGGCTTTCTCGCAGCTCTGATCATCGCAGGCGCCGCGCGCGCCGACGTCGACGTCAAAGCGGCGCTGCCGGTGTTGCTGAAGGTGCTCACCTACGATCAGAACTTCGACTCTCGCGGCACGGGCCCGTTCGTGGTGCTCGTCGTGTCCGAGCCCAGCCAGTCCGCGGCCCGCAGCGCGCTGATGGGGACCGTCAAGGAGATCGGCGTCACCGAGGTGAAGAAGCGCCCGCTCAAGTTCATCGCCATCGACTTCAAGGACGAGACGCAGCTGCAGGCAGAGATCGACAAGGCGAAGGGCTCAGCGCTCCTCGTGGTGCCGGGTACTGCGACCGCAGCGATGAAGTCGATCTGGGACGTCGCTCAAGACAACCAGATGTACGCGCTCGGCCTCGACGCCGAGAGCGTGCAGTCGTTCTTCCCGGTCGGAGTCACCATGGCCGGCGACAAGCCGCAGATCTTGATCAACGAGAAGTCATCGAAGGCGGTCGGCGCGAAGTTCGAGACCGTCGTGCTGCGCATGGCGAAGGTGATTCAGTAGCGACTCACTTCGGGATCGCTGCGAGCGCGGCTTTCAGCTGCCCGCCCTTGAGCGGGTTGATCATCGACACGAAGGCGATCTTCCCTTCGAGCACGCGACGCTCTTCAGCCGGCATCGCGCCCTTCTTCTTCGCCTGATGCAGCTGCGCGCGCAGCCGTCGCAGCTCGTCTCGGCCGACGTTCAGCTTGGTGTTCACCACCACGCCCGTCACTTCCTGCCGCGCGCCCTTGCCTTGCGCGCGACCCTTCTTCGGGTTGAGCGCGAAGCCTTCGTCTTCGATCACGTGGCGGATCGACGCGTGCACGAAACCCAGCTCGGCGCGCGTGAAGTCCTTGCGTGAGAACGACAGGTCATCGGCGTACCGCGTGTACGTCCACCCGCGCTTCGCGAGCCGGCCCTTGAGGCGACGATCGAGGCGCCGAGAGATCAGATTCGCGATCGCCGGGCTGGTCGGAGCGCCCTGCGGCAACCTGCGCTCCCCCACCGCGACCCACAGCTTCTTGCCGTCGAACTCGACCTGCCGCCGCGGCGCGTCGGTACACAACAACCCGAGCACCGTCGCCACCGCGGGAGAGAAACCGATCGCCTGAAACAGCCCGCGCACGCGACGGAAGGTGACGGTCGGGAAGAAGTCCTTCAGATCGACGTTGAGCACCACGCCCTGCCCGAGGTGCGGCAACGCGTTGGTGACGATGCTGCGGCCCTTCACGAAGCCGTGCGCTTCGGGCTCGAGCGGCACCTTCACCAGCAGCTCATCGAGAATCTTGCGCTGCACCGCCTTCAACTTCGCGTGCGGAGCAGACAACAACCGCGTTCCTCCGCTGCGACGCGGAATCTCGAAGTACGCGTAGTGCGGCTTCGCGGTCGCCTCGGCGTGAAACGAGAGCCAGCGCAGCTGCGGGATGCTGAGGCCCAGCCCCTTCGCCACGTCGGCCGGAGAGAGCCACTGCGGCAGCCCGAGCTTCTCGAGCGCCTCGAGGTTCGCGCGACGGTCGGCGAGCCCGCTCGACACGCCGCGCCCGAGGAAGATGATGTCTTCGGCTTTGCGCTTCGCGACGGCGGCGACGCGCGCGGCTTCCTTCGCCTCGGCCAGCTTCTTCTTCTCGGCGCGCTTCTTCGCCTTCTCTTCGCGCGTTTTGGCGATCGCCTCGTCGGCCGTGCGCAGCGCCATCGCTTCGGCCAGACGATCGGCCTCGCTGAACTTGAGCCACAGATCGCCGACGCGGTGGATCTCGGCGAGCTGCTCCACGCTCAACAACCCGCGCAGCATGAGCCCGCGATCGATCAGCGCGGTGCGCTCGTCACTCTGCGGAGGAATCGTGTCGACCCGCCCGATCCACGGAGTGGCGAACGGGTTCATCTTCACCGCGCGCTTGCGCAGCTCTTCCGCCGACAACCCGAGGATCTCGGGGTTCGTCTCGTACGTGCGATCGACCGGAGGCGGCGGGCGCGGCGGAGGCGGCGCACTCTGCTGCTGCACCGGAGGCACGATGCGCAGGGCCGGCGGCGGCTGCTGTTGCTGGCCGGCAGGACGCCACGTGCCTCCGCTCAACACGTAGCCCAGGCCCGGCAGCACCTTGGCCGCGATCGACACCACTTCCGACAGCACGCTCTGGAATTGCGGGTTGTCGGTGCGGGTGATCTCCGCCGCGACCTCGGCCGCGACGAACGACTCGCGACGCCCCGCGCGAGCCTGCAGCGACGCGCGGATCTTCGGTTCGTTGTTGGTGACGGCCGGCACGCTGCCGTGACGCCACATGCCGCTCTCGAGCGCGAAGCCGAGCCCCGGCAGCATTTCCTTCGCGAGATTGCCGGCCGTCGTCGCCACCGACATGAAGTCGGGCGCTCCGGTCTTCGTGATCTCGAACACCAGATCCATCGTCGAGAATGGCTGCCGCTTCGCCGCCCGCACCTTGATCGACGCGCGCAGGCGATCTTCGACCGAGAGCGAACTCGACGTGTTGGTCGTGCCCGCGCTGCCGACGCTCGCGACGACATTCGACGGCGGCGGCTGCAGCGGAGGAGAAGCCACCGGCCCAAACCGGCCCGTCGCGTCCGACTTGTAGCCGAGCGGCACCAGCAGCCCGTCTTGCGCGAGCCGATGAACGGTGTCGGCCGCGGCACGGAGATCATCGGCGGTGCGGTGCGGGTCGTTGGCGGTCGCCTCGTTGGCGATCTCCTGCGCGGTGAAGCTCTCCTTCTTCGCGACGCGCGAAAGCATGGCGTCGCGCACGGCGTTCGTCTGCGCCGTGCCGCCACCGCCGAACATCCGCCTGACCTGATCCCAGAAGCTCATTTTTCAGCGACCAAAGGAGAAACTGACCCCGACTTCTTCCTGCGGACCACGTCCGATCACACAAGGGCCCGGGGTACCTGTCGTGATGAAAACCACGTTGTCTTGGTCATCGCGCTTGCGCGATTCGCGACAGGTACCCTGGGCCCCAAAAGAACATCGGGCGTGGGAACGAATGGGTGAGACGACGCCACCCCGGCGAAACACCGGAGCATGACGGGCTCGGGGTCAGTTTCTCCTTTCGTCGTTGAACGATCTGGAACTCGAATTCGAAACGTCGAGGCCGAGCGTCGACGCGCTCTCGGTCAGCTTGAGCGCGATCAAGTGGCGGCACGGCCCTTTGCGCAGCCGGAACTGGCGGAAGTAGTCACAGCCGCACGTGGCCTTCGAGTAGCCGCCATCGGCGTCGAACACCGCCTCGCAGCTGATGCCCTCGCGCGAACCGCCCTCGCTCCGCACGCGGGCGATCACCAACTGGCGACCGTTGTTCAGCAATTCGCGCCGCTCGAACGTCACGCCCTGCGCGCGGAAGGCGCGCATGCCGGCAGTCAGTTCGGGAGAAGGCGGCCCGAGCACGCTCTCGCTCAACGGCGCCGGCATCACCTCGCGGAAGCGGTAGCGCTTGCTCGCGAAGTCGAAGATCACCTGACCGGTCTGCGCGAGGTGGTGCAGCGAGCCCACCAGCGCGGGCCGCGAGATGTCAGTGAGCTGCGAGAGAGCGTCGAACGTCGCGACGTGTTCCTTCGCGAGATAGGAACGAACGGTGGCAGCGGTGCGCAGCTCGGGCACGAAGGCTCCGGCGAGCATCTCGAGGTTGCTGCCGCTCGTCCAATCGTTGGTGGTCCAGCCCGAGAGCCCGAGCACGAAGCGCATGTCGCCGAGGTGCGCGGTCCAGATCGACGGGAGCCCCGAGCCCAGCAGCTGCACCGTGAAGCGCTCGGCGATTGGCAACAACCGGGCGAGCACGCTCAAGCGGCGGCGACCCCAGATCTTGATCACCTCGGGCTTGTCGCCGACGAACGGCGCGCCGTGGCTGTCGATCTCGGTGCCCCACGGCTGCAGCTTCAACTTCGCCGCCTTGCCCGGAGTGAGGTGGAACTCGATCGATCGCGGCCCGGTCTTCTCGCGATGCCGCCGCAGGTGCGCGAGCACCGAGTACACCGCGTCGACGCTCAGCTCGACCTCGCGCGACGGCAACGCCATCGCCGCGCTCAACTGACCAAAGCCCTTCAACCAGCTCGGCGGGAGATCGATCTTCTCCTCGCGATACGAGCCGGCGCTCTCGACCTTCACCTCGAAGCCCGTCGGATCGACGAGCAGCCGCGTCTCGCGATACGTGCGCAGCGACTGGAAGTGATCGTAGAGCGCGATCGAGTAGTCGACGTTGGTGGTGCCCAGCCCGCTCGACGCGCTCCCGTTGAAGGCGTCACGATCGACGAACAGACAGCCGTAGCTCGACTCGTCCTTCGCGAAGCACTCGAAGAACACGGTGTCAGGCGCGACGGTGACCACCGGGTCGCACGGCACCAGCGCGCGGAACATCTGCGGGTCGTTGCGCGCCAGCTCGCTCGCCCACTGGCGTCGCGCCGTCCAGTAGAGGTTGTGCATCTTCTGGAAGTCGGCGCGCAGGTTCGGCGGCGGCGCCTCGCCACGCATGCGCTCGACTTCCTTCCGCTTCACCTGATCGACGATGTCGCGACGGAGTTCCTGCTCCTGCCGATCCTGCTCCGCTTTCCACGCGGCGTAGACGCTCTTGTCGCGCTTCTTGAAACGGAAATCGCCGACCACCACGTCGTGCAGCGCGCTGATCGCCTCGCGGAAGTGCAGCGGGCGCTTGAGCGACTGGTCGAAGAACACCTTGGTGCGCGCGAGGTTCGGCTGGAACGCGAGCGCGCTGGCGCCTGCTCCTTCGATGAGCGCCGACTGGCCGAGGTATTTGAGAATCGAGGTTCACTCGCTCACTCCCTTGCCGACGAACACCAGTTCAGGGAGCTCACGTGCAAGCAATTGCTCGAGCTCGAGATCGGCGGTCGCGGCTCGCACCAGCTGACTCAACGCCGCGCGCTGCTCGGTGGGCCGAACGCTCCGCAGCGTGAAGCCCAGCAGCCGAACCAGCTGCGCGCGCTCCGCCTTGTGGGTGACGAGGCGATCGGCGACTTGTCGCGCCGCCTGACGACGCGCGCGATTACCACGGTGCGGAGCGAGCAGCGTCGTCGCCCACACCCGCTGCAGCGTCTCCGGCGGGAAGCTCTTCTCGCGCGCCTCGAACTGCGTGAGGAAATGTTCGCGCACGTCGCTCCACGGCGTCTCGCTCATCGCAAGCCACAGCTCGACCGAGTTACCGAACCGCGCGTCTTTTCCCATCAGATCGACCGCGGCCTTACGCACCTCGACGAACCGCGCGTCGAGCAGGTCGCGCACGAAGAGCGGCTTGGCGTCGTCGCGAATCAAGAGCTGCTGCGCGAGCCACTCCGCCGCTTCCTTGCGCGTCGACACGCACTCCGCGTTGCGCAGCTTCAAGATGATCTCGAGCTCGTTCGCGTTGCGCGGCGGGCGCGCCTTCGCCCACGTCAACCCGAGCTCCGACACCGGAGCAGCCTTCGCGCACGCCAGCGCGATGCACTGCTCGAGCGTGAGGCGGCTGGGCAACACGTGCTTCTTCACCGCCGCGCAGATCGCGATCAGCACCTCGGGCGTCTGCACCTGCAGCAGCTCGAGCCAGTCGGCCAGTGGGAGCGACTCCAGCCCTTTCGCCGATTCGAGCAGCCGCGCGGCGACCGCCTGCACTTCGGTGTGCGGCGACTTGAGCAGCACGGCCAGCTTCTTCACCGGCAGCCCCTCGAGCGCACCCGGGTGATTCGTCTCGAGCGCCCACGCGGCGAAGCGACGCACGGGCCGGCTCTGCGCGCTGGTCAGCAGCGAAAGCAGCTCGTCGGCGCAGTCCTTCCACGCGTCAGGGCAATACGGAGCGAATTCCAGCTTCGCGAGCGACTCACCTTCGGCGACCACCACGCCGAGCGGCTTGCGATCGAGCACGTCGCTCTCTGCGTAGAGCGCGTGAATCAAGAACCAGCCGTCGAGCAGCGCCTCGGTGGTCGCGAGGTGCTCGTCTTTGAAGAGCGGCAGCACCCGCAGCACCTGCTTGCGGAACTCGGCCGGCGACTGCTTCGCGAACTTGCGGAAGAAGCGCCACGTGCGGCGCTGCAGATAGCGTCGCGTCGAGAAGCTGAAGCGGAGCGGGTCGACGCCGTCTTCGCCGCCGCCCTCGCGAACGCGCTCCCATTGATTGGTGGAGCGGTTGCGCTCCCACCGTGATCGTGCCGCGCGCAGCGGAACGTGCGGCCGACGAACGCGGGTTGTGAGGCCGGTGACCGGGTTGGTGTACGTGCGCTTGCTCCCGCGCCAGCGCGGCAACCGCTTGGGGACGTCCTCGGGCTCGATCAGCACCTTCTCGGTGACGACCTGGCGCGACGACCAGTCCCAGCGCGACTGCGTGACGAGCTCGCGCTTCACGAGCCGATCGAAGGCCACCGCGAACCAGGCCATCAGCTCGGAGTCGCCGTTCTTCTCGGCGTGCTTGAAGGCAGTCTTCACGAAGGCGCGATGACCGGGGCGATCGCAGCCGTCTTCGACGTAGCCCTTGAGGACGGTGCGAGCGAAGTCGCGGGGCTCGTTGAGCAGCGTCTGTGCGACCTGCGCCAGGCGCTTCTGTGCCTTCGAAGCGAGCACCTCCGGGAGCAGCCGCACCTCGCCCGGCATCGAGCAGTTCATCGAGGAGGAGCGTCGATCCCGAATCGGTCGCCATCTTCGGGTGCGGCACCCTACTCGTCTCCATCAGCAGTGCACGGCCGAAACGCTTTGACCGATCGAGGCTCGATCTCTATGGTGCCCGCTCGATGGAACACCCTCTGTCGCCGTATCTGCCGGTCGCCGTCGTGCTCGGTCTCGCGGGCGTGATGGCCGCCGCGATCCCCTTCCTCGCGGGGAAGCTGGGCCCGAAGTCGATCAACCAGACGAAGAGCGAAGCGTTCGAAGGCGGTAACGCGCCGATGGGTTCGGCCCGTCAGCGTTTCGCCGTGAAGTTCTACGTCGTCGCGCTGCTCTTCATCGTGTTCGACGTCGAAGCGGTGTTCCTCTACCCCTGGGCGGTGAACTTCAAGGCGCTGGGCTGGTTCGGCTACGCCACGATGGCCGTCTTTGCATCCACCCTCGTCGCGGCGCTCGCGTACATCTGGAAAAAGGGCGCGCTGGACTGGGAGAGCTGATCATGTCCGACGACATCGCTCCGATCATCACCACGCGCAAAGAAGAGACGATGAGCACGCTGCAGCGGCTCGTCAGCAAGGGTCTCGGCTGGGCGCGCAAGTACTCACTCTTCACGTACCCGTTCGCGACCGCGTGCTGCGGCATGGAATACATGTCGGTCGCCGCCGGCCGGTACGACATCGCGCGTTTCGGCGCCGAGTTCCCGCGCTTCTCGCCGCGTCAGGCTGACCTGCTGATGGTGGTGGGCACCATCAACATCAAGCAGGCGCCGATTCTGAAGCGCGTCTACGAGCAGATGGCCGAGCCGAAGTGGGTCGTGGCGTTCGGCGTGTGCGCGTCGTCGGGCGGCTTCTACGACAACTATGCGGTGCTCCAGGGCATCGACCGCATCATCCCCGTCGACGTCTACATCCCCGGCTGCCCGCCTCGTCCGGAGCAGGTCCTCGACGGTCTCATGCTGCTGCAGGACAAGATTCAGAACCAGAAGCACAGCATCGGGAACAAGCAGGCGATTCCCGAGCGGCCTGGCTACGTGAACCTCGCGAAGTGATCCAAAGGCGCCGCGTGAATTCGCGCGCGTCGATTGAGTCGAGCGCGCACATGCGTGCGCTGCTGATCTCGTTCACCCTGGTCGTCGCGGTTCAGGCGCGGGCGCAAGTGCCAGCGCCGTCGATCGGCTGTGGCCAAAAGCTCGATCACCGCGTGGAGCGGCGAAGGCGAGCTGGGACTCTTCCGCGACGCGAGCGGTGTGTGGCTGCACTTCTTCGGGCCAGTCGAGTCCGAGGTGGCGCGCGTGTGGCCGATGAAGGCGGCGCTTCGCGGCAAGTTCGTCAACGTGACCATCGGCGCGCGCTCGGTGCCCGAAGTGCAGAACGCCGACGGTTCTGGCGTCACCGCCGATGGCATCGGGCGAAACCGGGGCCGCGTGCTGCTGCCAAAACTGGCGAAGGGGAAATACGAGCTCGCCGTCACTCAGGGGCCACGCACCGTTCGCTACGCCCTCGAGGTGAAGGAGAGCGAATGGTCGACCCGAGCGCTCGGCCGTGTCGACGGTCTGCGGCTCCCGGTCGAACGCTGGCGCATTCTCGGCGACCAGAAGCTCGTGCTCGCGCGTTGCTTCGCGGCGGCTGACGTGTGCGCGGCAGCGTACGACGCGCAGCTGATCAGCGAGGCGAAGGTGGAAGACGGTGGCTGGCTCGACGCGCCGTCGATCAACGATGGCTGCGTGCTGCGGGAGCCCGAGGGCGGCTTCCCGCCACTCCCGCAGGGCTCGGTGCTGACGTTCGTGCCGATCGCAGAGCGGGTCGACATGCGCTGACCATCGCCGGACTCGCGGATCAGCTCCTCACGCTTCTGCTGCTCACGACCGCTGACGCGAGGGTGAGGCGATCGCCAACAAGCAGTCATGCACGCCGGCACCGCGGCGATGCGTCGATTCTGCCGTGCAGCGCCTCGTCGCCGAAGCGGCCGCAAATCTGGCGCCGGAACACTCGCGGGCAGCACTTGCGTTGCATGCGCCCGATGGTGCGCAAGCGACGAAAGAAGTCGGCGACTACCAGCGGTGATACGCGGGGTGTCCCTCGGTCACGGCGACGAAGGTTCCACGGCACGTACCGCGCACCTTGCCCTGCGCCTCGAGCACGCCTTCCACCACGCACTTGTCGCCGGTCTGCTCGACCACCTTCGCGCTCAGCGTCACCGGTCCGTCGGTGGGGCACGGCCGCTTCAACACGATCGCGTAGTCAGCCGTCACGGTGCACGGCGGCGACGCGGCGCCGCGCGCCTTCATCAGGTGGTACGCCGCCGCCCAGTTGCAGTGACAGTCGAGCAGCGAGCCGATGATTCCGCCGTTGAGCACTCCGGGGAACGCCTCGTGGTGCTTCTCGGGAGTCCACGTGGCGACCACCGACGTGCCGTCAGCCGACGGGAAGCTGCGAATGCGCAAGCCCTTCTCGTTCGACGGCCCACAGCCGAAGCAGGCGTTGTGCGGGGCGTACTGTTCTTGAATGCACTTCTCGCCGTCGGCGCTCGCGCTCATCGCGCGGCAGTGTCGCCAAACGTCTCGCGCGAGGCCAGCGTCCAGTCGGCGCCCTGGCCGTTCGCGATCTGCAGCGCGGCGTACTCACGCTGCACCGCGCGCACGTAGTTCGTGTTGTCGACCTTGCGCGCCTTGAGGCCCGCGATGAGCTTGTTGGGCCCCGCGTTGTAGGCGAGCAACGCCAGGTCCATGCGGCCCTTGAAGAGCTCCTTCAGGTACTTCAGGTACCGAACCCCGAGTCGCACGTTGAGTGCGGGGTCGGCCTGCAGCTCGGCGCGGCTCAGCTTGATGCCCTCACGGCGAGCGACCCATTCCAGCGTCGCCGGGCGCACCTGCATCAACCCGCGGGCGCCGACCACCGACGTCGCGCCTTCGTGGAACTCGGACTCGACTTCGATCAGCGCCAGCACCAGCAGCGGGTCGAGACCGGCAGCGTCTGACTCTTCCGCGATCGCCTCCGCCACGTGACCACGCAGCTCCATGCCCCAACCCGGAGCGCGCTCGGCGATCACCTTCGAGATCTTCTCGAAGTCGGGGTGGCGCACCGGAGCCACTCCGGTCACTTCGATCACCGCCGGGTGCGGAGCCTCGAACAGCGGGCGCACGTGCCACGCGGTGGTCGCCGCACAGGCCAACACCAGCAGTGGCAGTCCGACGCGTTTCACTTCGAGAGGCTCTCCACACGCTTGGCGAGGGCTTCGACCCGCGCCGTGAGCTGCGCGACCTCTTCGCGGCGCGGCACCTTGAGGCGCGCCACCGAGGCCTTCACCACATCTTCAACCCGGCGCTCGAGGTCCTTCCGCTGACCCTGCAAGCGCTCCGAGAGCTTGCGCGCTTCGTCCTGGCTGACGCCCTGAACGCGCGCGAGGAGCTTCTGCGCTTCGCCCTCGGCCCCCTGCACCGTCGTCAGCGCCTGACTCCAGATTTGTTGGAAGAACTCCATTGGGCGCACCTCCAACCACATCACCGAAGTCAGGCGCAAGAGGGGCTCAACCCCTCGAAATGCCTGTTAGTTCTGAACACCAGCGGCCGGCTTCTTCGCCAGGCCATCGACCTTCTTCGACAAGCGAGAGAGCTCGCGATTCAGGTCCTGGATGTCCGAGCGCGAGGCGATGTTCAGCACGCCGAGCACCTGATCCTGCAAACCATCGAGGCGCTTCTTCACTTCCTGGCCGGCGGCGACCGCCTGCTTCTCGAGCTGCTTCACCGGCTTGCCGAGGCGCACGTTCTTCAAGAGCCCCTCGATCTCCTTCTGCTGCGCACGGCCGCGCTTCACGAGCTCCTTCTCGAACTGCACGAGGCGCTTCTTCGCGTCCTCCAGCTGGGCGACGAGCACGTGCTGCACTTCAGCAACCGAGGCCTGAACCGCGTTCTGCTTGCGAGCCATGTGTTTCTCCTTCGTGGGTGGTACGGCGACTTCGTGACGCACTGCATATAACGCAGCGCGCTACAACCGCAACCGCCTCGTAAGCACGCAAAACAAAAGGGCGACTCCGTTTCCGGAGCCGCCCCAGTCAGTCATACCTGAGCGAAAGAATCAGGCCGCGCCGGTCTCAGCGCGAGCGCCCGGAGCCGAGCCCGGGATGGCCGACACGTCACCGCCGTGCGTGGCCGCGAGCGCGTCTTCCATGTTCTGCACTTCGTCAGCAGGCGAGTCGACCTGGATGTCGAGGTGCTTGTAGTTCGGCAGACCCGTACCAGCCGGGATGAGCCGACCCATGATGACGTTCTCCTTGAGGCCGCGCAGGTAGTCGACCTTGCCGGAGATGGCCGCCTCGGTGAGCACCTTGGTGGTCTCCTGGAACGACGAGGCCGAGATGAACGACTCGGTCGAGAGCGACGCCTTGGTGATGCCAAGGAGCAGCGGCTCGCCGACGGCGGGACGCTTGCCGGCGTTGAGCGCCTTCTCGTTCTCTTCCTCGAACACCCACTTCTCGACCTGCTCGTCGACGAGGAACTCGGTGTCGCCCACGTCGGTGACGCGCACGCGGCGCAACATCTGCCGCACGATCACCTCGATGTGCTTGTCGTTGATCTTCACGCCCTGGAGTCGGTAGACCTCCTGCGTCTCGTCGACGAGGAAGCGCGCGAGCTCCTTCTCACCGAGCACCTTGAGGATGTCGTGCGGGTTCGCCGCGCCGTCCATCAGCGACTCACCGGCGCGCACGCGGTCACCCGAGTGCACCGTGATGTGCTTGGCCTTGCTGATCAGGTACTCCTTCGCGAGGTCGGGGCGAGCCTCACCGTTCACCTCAGGGGTGATGATGAGCTTGCGCTTGCCCTTGGTGTCCTTGCCGAACGACACCACGCCGTCGATCTCCGCGATGATCGCGTGATCCTTCGGCTTGCGCGCCTCGAACAGCTCGGCGACGCGCGGCAGGCCGCCCGTGATGTCCTTCGTCTTGGTCGTCTCGCGCGGCACGCGGGCCACGACTTCACCAGGCGTGATCTCCTGGCCGTCGTCGACCGCGAGCGCGGCGCCCTGCGGCAAGAAGTAGCTGGCCGGCTGACCGTTGGGCAGCGACTTCACCTCGCCCTTGCCGTCACGAATCGTGATGCGCGGACGGGCCTCGGGGTCGCGCGACTCGATGATGGTGCGGCGGGAGAGGCCGGTGACCTCGTCCGTCGACTCGTTCATCGTGACGCCTTCGATGATGTCCTCGAACTTGATGACACCACCGACTTCCGAGAGGAGCGGCATCGCGAACGGCTCCCACTCGCCGAGCTTCGCGTTGGCGTCGACCTTCTGGCCTTCCTTCACCATCAGGCGCGCGCCGTAGACCATGCGGTGACGCTCGCGCTCACGGCCCGAGTCATCGACGATGATGATCTCGCCGTTGCGGTTGGTCACCACCGCCTCGCCGCCCGTGCGCTTCACGAACGAGAGACCGATGAACTTCACGGTGCCGGCGAAGCGGGCGTTGAGTTCGCTCTGCTGCGAGCGGCCCATCGCGGCGCCACCGACGTGGAAGGTGCGCATCGTGAGCTGCGTGCCGGGCTCGCCGATCGACTGCGCGGCGATGACACCGACCGCTTCGCCGACCGACACCTTGCGGCCGCGAGCGAGGTCACGGCCGTAGCACTCGACGCAGATGCCGCGCTTGGTCTGGCAGGTCAGGCCCGAGCGGATCTTCACGCGGTCCAGACCGGCGTTGACGACCTTCTGCACGCGGGCTTCGTCGATTTCCTCGTTCGCGCGCACCAGCACTTCGCCAGTGACGGGATCGTGGATGTCGTCGAGCGCCACGCGACCGAGGATGCGCTCGTGCAGCGGCTCGATCTCTTCGCCGCCTTCGACCAGCGCGGTGATGACGATGCCGTCGAGCGTGCCGCAGTCGTACTCGTTGACGATCGCGTCCTGCGCGACGTCGACCAGACGGCGGGTGAGGTAACCCGAGTTCGCCGTCTTGAGCGCGGTGTCGGCGAGGCCCTTACGAGCGCCGTGCGTCGAGATGAAGTACTGGAGCACCGAGAGGCCTTCACGGAAGTTCGCCGTGATGGGGTTCTCGATGATTTCACCTGACGGCTTGGCCATGAGGCCACGCATGCCGGCGAGCTGACGAATCTGCTGCGTCGAGCCGCGGGCGCCGGAGTCGGCCATGATGAAGATCGGGTTGAACGACTTCTGCGTGCGGGTCTCCTTCTTGCCCTCACGCGAGATGCCGCTGACCGTCTCTTCGGAGATCTGCTCCATCATCTTCTTGGTGATGGCTTCCGTGGTCTGCGCCCAGATGTCGATGACCTTGTTGGAGCGCTCGCCGACGGTGATCAGACCCTCGAGGTACTGGTTCTCGACCTCGGTGACTTCCTTCTGCGCGGCCTCGATCAGCGTGTACTTGGCCGGCGGAATGATCATGTCCTTCAGCGCGATGCTGATGCCGGCGCGCGTCGCGTTCGTGTAACCGAACGAACGGATGCGGTCGGCGAGGAGCACGGTCTCCTTCTCGCCCGTCATGCGGTAGCAGATGTCGATCAGGTTACCGAGCTGCTTCTTGTCGAGGACCTTGTTGACCTCTTCGAAGCCCACGCGCTCGGGGACGATCTGCGCGAGCAGCACGCGACCGACGGTGGTCTCGAACACCTTGCCCTTGAGGCGGCACTTGATCTTCGCCTGCAGGTGCACCGCACCCTGGTCGTACGCCGAACGCACTTCGTCGGCCGACGCGAACACCATGCCTTCGCCGTGCGCGAACTCGCGCGGGCGCGTCATGTAATAGATGCCGAGCACCATGTCCTGCGTGGGCACGATGATGGGCTTGCCGTTCGCCGGGCTGAGGATGTTGTTGGTCGACATCATCAGCGTGCGCGCTTCCATCTGAGCTTCGATGCTCAGCGGCACGTGCACGGCCATCTGGTCGCCGTCGAAGTCTGCGTTGAACGCGGTGCAGACCAACGGGTGGAGCTGGATCGCCTTGCCTTCGATCAGCACCGGCTCGAACGCCTGCATGCCGAGGCGGTGGAGCGTCGGAGCGCGGTTCAGGAGAACCGGGTGCTCGCGGATCACCTCATCGAGGATGTCCCAAACCTCGGGGCGCTCCTTCTCGACCATCTTCTTGGCCGACTTGATGGTGGTGACGTAACCCTTCTCTTCGAGCTTGTTGTAGATGAACGGCTTGAAGAGCTCGAGCGCCATGATCTTCGGCAGACCGCACTGGTGCAGGCGGAGCTCGGGGCCGACGACGATCACCGAACGGCCGGAGTAGTCGACGCGCTTGCCGAGCAGGTTCTGGCGGAACCGGCCCTGCTTGCCCTTGAGCATGTCGCTCAACGACTTGAGCGGGCGCTTGTTGGGACCAGTGATGGTTTTGCCGCGGCGGCCGTTGTCGAACAGCGCGTCGACGGCCTCCTGCAGCATGCGCTTCTCGTTGCGGATGATGATGTCCGGCGCGTTGAGTTCCTGAAGACGCTTCAGGCGGTTGTTGCGGTTGATCACGCGGCGGTACAGGTCGTTCAAGTCCGACGTCGCGAAACGGCCGCCGTCGAGCGGAACGAGGGGGCGCAGATCAGGCGGCAGGACGGGGATGACGTCCAGCATGAGCCACTCGGGCAGGTTGCGCTGACCGGCGGGGCCCGACGAGCGGAACGACTCGAGCACCTTGAGGCGCTTGGCGTACTTCTTCCGCTTCGCTTCCGAGGTGGTGACCTTCATCTCCTGGCGCATCTGCTCCGCCAGCTCGTCCACCTTGATCTGCTTCAGCATGTCGCGAACGGCCTCGCCGCCCATCGCCGCGGTGAAGCTGTCGTCGCCGTGCTCCTGGAGCAGCTTCTGGAAGCGCTCTTCGGTGATCAGCTCGCCCTTGGTGAGCTCGGTGCTCTTGGGGTCGAGGACGATGTAGCTCTCGCAGTACAGGACCTTCTCGAGGTCCTTCAGCGTCATGTCGAGCAGCGCGCCGATGCGCGACGGCAGCGACTTCAAGAACCAGATGTGCGCGACCGGCGTGGCGAGCGTGATGTGGCCCAGGCGCTCACGACGCACCTTGGACTGGATCACCTCGACGCCGCACTTCTCGCACACCACGCCGCGGTGCTTCATGCGCTTGTACTTGCCGCAGTTGCACTCGTAGTCCTTCACGGGACCGAAGATGCGCGCGCAGAACAGACCGTCACGCTCAGGCTTGAACGTGCGGTAGTTGATGGTCTCCGGCTTCTTCACTTCGCCGTGCGACCACTGGCGAATCTTGTCCGGCGAGGCCAGCGCGATGCGGATGGCCTGGAACGAGAGGGGATCTTTCGGCTTCTCGAAGAAATTGAAGATGTCCTTCACGGTTTCACCCTGGGGGAAGAATCTTGTTTAAGCGTTGAAATCGGTTTGGCACCTGACCCGCTCGGTCAGGCGCCAGCTGAGGTTGAGCCGAAAGGTCAGGCGTCGGTTCCCGTCTTCACGGAATCGTCGACCGAGATCATCACCGAGGCGCGACGGCGCTCCGGCGGTGCCTTCTCGAGGAGCTCGACGTCGAGCGCGAGCGCCTGGAGTTCCTTGAGGAGCACGTTGAACGACTCCGGCAGGCCCGACTCGAGCGTGTAGTCGCCCTTGACGATCGACTCGTACATGCGCGTGCGGCCGACGACGTCGTCGGACTTCACGGTGAGGAATTCCTGCAGCGAGTACGCCGCGCCGTAGGCTTCCATCGCCCACACTTCCATTTCGCCGAGACGCTGGCCACCGAACTGGGCCTTGCCGCCGAGCGGCTGCTGCGTGACGAGCGAGTACGGACCAATCGAGCGAGCGTGAATCTTCTCGTCGACGAGGTGGTGGAGCTTGAGCATGTACATCACGCCGACGGTGACGTTCTGGTCGAACACCTCGCCAGTGCGGCCGTCGAAGAGCACCATCTGGCCCGTCTTGGGCAGTTCAGCGCCCTCGAGCAGACCGTGGATCTCGCTCTCGTGCGCGCCTTCGAACACCGGCGACGCGACGTGAATGCCCTTGTGCAGGCGGCGAGCGAGCTCGATGGCTTCCTTGTCGTTCAGCTTCTCGACGAACTCGTGGAACTTCTCGTCGTCGTAGACGCCCTTGAGCTGCTTGCGGCAGGCATCGGCCGAGCCCTTCTCGACGAAGCGCTGCAGCTTCTCGCCCATGCCGCGCGCGGCCCAGCCGAGGTGCACTTCGAGGATCTGCCCGATGTTCATGCGCGAAGGCACGCCGAGCGGGTTGAGCACGATGTCGACCGGGCGACCGTCCTCGAGGTACGGCATGTCCTCGATGGGGAGGATGCGCGAGACGACGCCCTTGTTGCCGTGGCGGCCGGCCATCTTGTCGCCGACCTGCAGCTTGCGCTTGATGGCGACGTAGACCTTCACCATCTTGATCACGCCCGGGGGCAGCTCATCGCCCTTCTTGATGCGCGCGATCTTCTCGCCGAAGGCCAGCTTCACCGCTTCCTTGTTCTCCTCGAGGTTCTTGAGGAGCTCGCGGGTCTTCTGGTCGATCTGGTCGTTGACGCTGATCTCGCCCCAGAACTTGTAGGGGATCTGGCCGAGCAGCTCGTCGTTGAGGACGTCGCCCTTCTTCAGAAGCTGCTTGCCCTTGTCGTCGATCAGCTTCGACTGGGCTTCCTTGTTGAGGAACATCTTCTTGATGCGGCTGAACGCCGAGTCCTGGAGGATCTTGATCTCGTCGTTCTGATCCTTGAGCAGGCGAGCCTCGTCCATCGACTCGATCTGCTTCGCGCGCTCGTCCTTGTCGACCCCCTTGCGGCTGAAGACCTTGGCGCCGATGACGGTGCCGGTCACTCCGGGGGGAACGCGCAGTGACGTGTCGCGCACGTCGCCGGCCTTCTCACCGAAGATCGCGCGGAGGAGCTTCTCTTCCGGCGACAGCTGGGTCTCACCCTTCGGCGTGATCTTGCCGACGAGAATGTCGCCCGGCTTCACCTCAGCGCCGATGCGGATGATGCCCGACTCGTCGAGGTCCTTGAGGGCTTCCTCGCCGACGTTCGGGATGTCGCGCGTGATCTCTTCCTTGCCGAGCTTGGTGTCGCGGGCGATGCACTCGAACTCTTCGATGTGAATCGAGGTGAAAACATCGTGCTTCACGATGTTCTCGCTCATGAGGATCGAGTCTTCGTAGTTGTAGCCCTGCCACGGCATGAACGCGATGACCACGTTCTGGCCGAGCGCGAGCTCGCCCGTCTCACACGCGGGGCCGTCGCCGAGCACGTCGCCCTTCTTCACCTTGTCGCCCTTCTTCACGATGGGCTTCTGGTTCAGGCAGGTGCTCTGGTTCGAGCGCTGGTACTTCACGAGGTTGTAGATGTCGACCTCGCTCGCCACGTCGCTGAACGCGGCCGGCACTTCGGCGCGAACGACGATGCGCGACGCGTCGACCGACTCGACGATGCCGTCACGCTTGGCGACCACGCACACGCCGGAGTCACGCGCGACCACGGCTTCGATGCCGGTGCCGACGAGCGGAGACGCCGTGCGGATGAGCGGAACGGCCTGGCGCTGCATGTTGGAACCCATGAGCGCGCGGTTCGCGTCGTCGTTCTCGAGGAACGGCACGAGCGAGGCGGCCACCGAGACCAGCTGGTTCGGCGAGACGTCCATCAGGTTCACGTCTTCGGGCTTGGCCATCACGAACTCGCCGCCGCGGCGGGTGAGCACGTGCTCGGGGATGATCTTCCCCTTCTTGTCGGTCTCGACGTTGGCCTGCGCGATGGTGTGCTTCTCTTCTTCGAGCGCCGAATAGAACGCGACGTCGGGCGACATCGAGCCTTCTTCGATCTTGCGGTACGGCGTCTCGATGAAGCCGAACTCGTTCACGCGCGCGTACGACGAGAGCGAGCTGATGAGACCGATGTTCGGACCTTCAGGAGTCTCGATCGGGCAGATGCGGCCGTAGTGCGTGGGGTGCACGTCGCGCACTTCGAAGCCGGCGCGCTCGCGGGTCAGACCGCCGGGCCCGAGGGCCGAGAGGCGACGCTTGTGCGTCACTTCCGACAGCGGGTTGGTCTGGTCCATGAACTGCGAGAGCTGGCTGCTGCCGAAGAATTCCTTGATCACGGCAGTGACCGGCTTCGCGTTGATGAGATCGTGCGGCATGAGCGTCTCGATCTCCTGGAGGCTCATGCGCTCCTTGATCGCGCGCTCCATGCGAACCAGACCGATGCGGTACTGGTTCTCGAGCAGCTCACCCACCGCGCGAACACGGCGGTTGCCGAGGTGGTCGATGTCGTCGATCTGACCCTTGCCGTTCTTGAGATCGATCAGGTACCGAATCGTCTCGAGAATGTCGCGCTTGGTCAGGACCTGGTTGTCGAGCGGCTCTTCGAGGCCGAACTTGCTGTTCAACTTGAGGCGACCGACCTTCGAGAGGTCGTAGCGCTCCGGGTTGAAGAACAGCACGTTGTTGAAGAGGTTGATCGCCGTCTCAGGCGTCGGGGGGTCACCCGGGCGCACGCGGCGGTAGATCTCCATCACCGCTTCTTCCGGCGATTCGATCTTGTCCATCAAGAGCGTGTCGCGGAGGTACGGGCCGACGTTGAGGTTGTCGATGAAGAGAACCTTGATCTCCTTGTGGTTCCGCTTCACGAGTTCCTCGACCGCCTGGGTCGAGAGTTCCTCGTTGCACTCGATGAGCACTTCGCCGGTCGCCTCGTCGACGACGTCGAACGCCGAGACCTTGGTGAAGAGTTCGTCTGCGTCGAGCGGGAGGCGCGTGATCTTCGACGCCTCGAGCTTCTTCAACGAAGCGCGGGTGAACTTGCGGTTCTTCTTGACGATCACCTCACCCGACTTGGTCTTCACGTCGCGGGTGGCGCGCTGGTTGTAGAGGAGCTCGAAGTCGACCGACTTCTCGAACTCGGTCTCGCTGTGCAGGAAGATCGTCTCGGTGGCGTAGAAGTAGTTGAGGATCTCTTCGGTCGAGCCCTTGAACTCGAGCGGAGACTTCTTCGCGGTGTCCTTCACGGCGCCGAGCGCGCGAATGAGCACGGTGACCGGCAGCTTGCGGCGGCGGTCGATGCGCACGTACAGCAGGTCCTTGTGGTCGAACTCGAAGTCGAGCCACGAACCACGCGAGGGGATCACGCGCGCGTTGTAGAGGAGCTTGCCCGACGAGTGGCTCTTGCCCTTGTCGTGGTCGAAGAAGGCGCCCGGCGAACGGTGCAGCTGGCTCACCACGACACGCTCGGTGCCGTTGATGATGAAGGTGCCGTTCTCGGTCATCAGCGGAATTTCGCCGAAGTAGACTTCCTGCTCCTTCACGTCGCGGATTCGACTGGGCGCCGGTCTCTTCGTCCTTGTCCCAGACCACGAGGCGGACGACGACCTTGATGGGCGCCGCGAACGTCATGCCGCGCTGGCGGCACTCGTCGACGTCGTACTTGGGCTTCTCGAGGTTGTAGCTCACGAACTCGAGCGAGCTCGTCTCGTTGAAGTCACGAATGGGGAAGACCGACTTGAACACCGCCTGGAGGCCGAGGTCTTCGCGCTTCTCGGGGAGCACGTCGGCTTGCAGGAACTTCTCGTAGCTCTGCTTCTGGATGTTGATGAGGTTGGGGATGTCGATGACTTTGGCGATCTTCGCGAAGCTCTTCCGCACTCGGAAGTTGTTCTGCAGGGTCGGCATTCGCTTCTCCAGAAGCAGGTGATGCAGGGGAAAAACTGACCTCTTCAATACGGGCAAAGCCGGTGCCCCTTTTCGGAAGCACCGGCTCGCCCTACGGATTCGAAATCGAGATGCGGATTACTTCAGCTCGACGGTGGCACCGACCGCGGCGAGCTTCTCCTTCATCTTCGCCGAGTCTTCCTTGTTCACGCCTTCCTTCACCGTCTTGGGCGCGCCCTCGACGAGGTCCTTCGCTTCCTTCAGGCCGAGGCCCGTCAGCTCGCGGATGACCTTGATGACGTCGATCTTCTTGTCGCCGGCCTTCGCGAGAACGACCGTGAACTCGGTCTTCTCTTCAGCCGCCGCCGCCGGGCCAGCGCCCGGGCCCGCCGCCACCGCAACAGCGGCCGCCGCGGAAACGCCCCACTTCTCTTCGAGCTTCTTCACGAGGTCGGCCGCTTCGAGAACCGTGAGGCTCGAGAGCGAATCGACGATTGCGTTGATGTCTGCCATGACTTTGTTCTTCTTTCAGAAAACTTCTGGGTTGAGAGTTGGTGAAACGGTTGGGTTCCTGACTGATGTGCTTACGCGGCCTTGTCGGCCTTGGCCTTGACCACGCGGGCCAGGGCAGCGCCCGGCTCCTTGATCGTGCGAACCAACTTCGTCGCAGGCTGATTGATCATGCTGAGGATCGTCGCGCGGAGTTCGTTGATACCCGGCAACTTCGCCAGCGCAGCAACACCCGACTTGTCGATCTTCTGACCCTGAATGACGCCTGACCGGATCTTGACGGACTCGAGGTCCTTCACGAACTCGGACAGGATCTTCGCGGGCGCCACGACGTCGTCGTAGCTGATGGCTGCCGCCACCGGCCCCACGAAGTCGTCGGAGATCTTCTCGACGCTGGTGCCTTTCGCGGCGCGACGCGCCAACGTGTTCTTCAGCACCTTCCACTCGACCTTGCCATCGCGCAGCTTCTTGCGAAGCCGATTGACGGTATCGACGTCGAGCTTGTTGAACTCAGCGACGATCACGCCCTTCGCGCGCGTGAACTTGTCGTTCAGCTCCTTGATCAATTCTTCTTTCTCGCTCTTGAGCATTTGCACACCTCCTTCCGTTTTGGACATCCCGGCTTGCAGATGCAGGAGCGAGAAGACTTCAGTTCCCACCGCTCCCCGTCTCGGCAGGGCGCCCGGTTCGACTTCACCGGCCACCGTTTAAGTCGACGCGCTGTTCGAGCCGCGCTGACCCCTGCTGTCTTCAACCAGGGTTTGCTTCAGTTTGAGTTCTTTGAGGCTTGAGATTTGGCGTTCAGCTTGCAGAAGAGAGGGGCCCTTACACAAAGCGTGAGCTTCGTGTCAAGGGCCCCAAACTTGAGCCAGACCAACCAGTTAGCTCTGACTCACTGCGCTATTACTTGAAGCGAGCGGTGATCTCGCTGGTGTCGATCTTCACACCCGGGCCCATGGTCGCGGAGACCGTGATGCCCTTGAGGTACACGCCCTTCGCGGTGGCCGGCTTCATCTTCATGATGAGCTCGATCAGCACGTTGAAGTTCTCGGCCAGCTTCTCGGGCGCGAACGAGGCCTTGCCGACCGGCGCGTGCACGATGCCCGCCTTCTCAGCGCGGAACTCGATCTTGCCGCCCTTGGCTTCCTTGATGGCGCGGGCGAGGTCCATGGTGACCGTGCCGACCTTGGGGTTCGGCATGAGGCCGCGGGGGCCGAGCACCTTACCGAGGCGACCGACCACACCCATCATGTCGGGCGTCGCGATGACGGTGTCGAAGTCCATGAAGCCCTCTTCGATCTTCTTGGCGAGATCGGCCTCACCGACGAAGTCGGCGCCGGCGTTGGTGGCTTCGGTCTGCTTCTCGCCCTTGGCGAAGACCGCGACGCGCGCGCTCTTGCCGGTGCCGTGCGGGAGCACGACGGCGCCGCGGACCATCTGGTCGGCGTGCTTGGGGTCGACGCCGAGGTTGATGGCCGCGTCGATCGTCATGTCGAACTTGCCCTTGACGGTGTCGGCGGTCTTCTTGAGGACCTGAAAGCCCTCGGTCACGGAGTAACGCTTGTTGCGGTCAACCATCGCGGCCGCGGCGCGGAATTTCTTACCAGGCATTGGAATGTCTCTTTCTTGAAGTGGAAGTGAGTGGAGGAAGGAAGCGGCTCAGACGACCGTGATGCCCATCGAACGAGCGGTGCCCGCGATGGTGCGCATGCACGCCTCGATGCTGCCGGCGGTGGTGTCCTGAATCTTCTGCTTCGCGATTTCCTCGACCTGCTTCTTGGTGACCTTGCCCACCGTCTCCTTGCCAGTCTTCTTGGCGCCGGAGCCCTTCTTCTTCTCGGTGTGCAGACCAGCCGCCTTCTTCAAGAGCACCGACGCGGGAGGCGTCTTGAGCTCGAAGGTGAACGAGCGGTCCTGATAGACGGTGATGATCACGGGAATGATCAGCGCGTCCTTCATCGCCTGCTGGGTCTTGGCGTTGAACTGCTTGCAGAACTCCATGATGTTCACGCCCATCTGACCGAGCGCGGGACCAATCGGAGGTGCGGGGTTCGCCTTGCCCGCGGGGATCTGCAGCTTGACCTGCCCTGTGACCTTCTTCATTTCGACTTCTCCTGTGGTTCGAACGGCGCGTGATGCGCCTCCCACGTGGTTGAACAGCTACTGCATCAGCCGGTGGTCTTCTCCACCTGCATGAAATCGAGCTCGACCGGAGTGGAGCGGCCGAAGATGCTGACCAGCACCTTCACGCGGCCCTTCTCGGGGTTCACTTCTTCGATCGTGCCGTTGAAGTTCGCGAACGGGCCGTCGATCACGCGCACCGTATCGCCCTCGTCGTACTGCACCTTGGGCTTGGGCCGCATGGTGCCTTCGGACAGCTGCGTGGTGAGGCGCTCGACCTCGCTCTGACGAAGAGGCGGCGGATCATCTTGCCCGACGGCGCCGAGGAACCCGGTCACCTTGGGCGTGTTCTTCACCAGCGACTTGGTGCGGTTGTTCATCGCCATGTGCACCAGGATGTACCCGGGCATGGTCTTGCGGCGCGTGGTGCGCTTCTGGCCATCACGCATCTCGACGACCTGTTCAGTCGGCACCAGGATCTCGCCGAAGAACTCCTGCATGTTCTCCATCTTGATCTTGTCTTCGAGGCTCTTCTTCGCCTTGCCCTCGAAGTTCGAATACGTGTGAACGACGAACCACTTCTTCTCGGTGTTCTCTTGTTCGGCCATGGCGTGTGCTCCGCTCACAACGAGCTCCAGAGCTTCGGCAGCCACTCGACCATCAGCTTGTAGCTGAGGGTGTCCATGCCGAAGAGGATGACGGCCGCCACCAACGACGCGACGACCACGGCCAGCGTCGAGACGCGAACGTCTTCCCACGACGGCCAGGTGACGCGCATCAGCTCGGTCGCGACCTCGAGCGAGAGCGCCTTCACCTTCGGGTTGGTCCACGCGTAGGCGGCGAGGCCGGCGGTGATCGCGAAGCCCAGCACGTCGGCGAGCATGATGCCCACGCCGTCGACGAGCGCGGTGTTGCCGACACCGACGCGCGCAAGGAGGAGCTCCATCATGCGCCCGAGGAAGAGCGTCAAGATGAGGCCGAACACCAGGTAGCTGACGACGACGAGTCGCCGCGGGTCCATCTCCGCGCGGTTTGCTTGCTGGCTGGCTTCAGAGGCCGACATGAGAGTTCTCGCTTGAGGACGAAATGGCACGCCAGGAGGGATTCGAACCCCCAACACGCGGTTTTGGAGACCGCTGCTCTACCGTTGGAGCTACTGGCGTACGGGAGGTGAAACGACGCTCAGCCGACCTTGCCTTCTTTGTGGTCGGTGTGCTTGCGGCAGCGGCGGCAGAACTTCGACATCTCGAGCTTGTCCTGCTGCTTGCGACGGTTCTTGGTCGTCACGTAGTTGCGGTCCTTGCAGACCGTGCACTCGAGGCTGATCAGACTGCGGTTGCCCTTGGGCATGACACGAACTCCAAAAATGAGTTGAGAACTTCAGAACAACAGAGAGGGGACCGCTCCTCTCAGAGCAGTCCCCTCGTTGTCAAGCGAAGTGACCAGTTGAGGTCAGTAAATCAGGCGACGACTTCGGCAACGACGCCGGAGCCGACGGTGCGACCACCCTCACGAATCGCGAAGCGGAGTTCCTTCTCCATCGCGACCGGCGTGATGAGCTCGACTTCGATCGCCGTGTTGTCGCCCGGCATGATCATCTCGACGCCGGCAGGCAGCTGCACGGTGCCCGTCACGTCGGTGGTGCGGAAGTAGAACTGCGGGCGGTAACCCTTGAAGAACGGCGTGTGGCGGCCGCCCTCTTCCTTGCTCAGGACGTAGATCTGCGCCTTGAACTTGGTGTGCGGGGTGACGCTGCCCGGCTTCGCGAGAACCTGGCCGCGCTCGATGTCTTCGCGCTTGAGGCCGCGAACGAGGGCGCCGATGTTGTCGCCGGCCATGCCGCTGTCGAGGAGCTTCTTGAACATCTCGACGCCGGTGACCGTGGTCTTCTGGGTGGCGCGCAGACCGATGACCTCGACTTCGTCACCGACCTTCACGATGCCACGCTCGACGCGGCCGGTGGCGACGGTGCCACGACCTTCGATCGAGAACACGTCTTCGACCGGCATGAGGAACGGCTTCTCAGTCGCGCGGACAGGCGTAGGGATATAGCTGTCGACCGCTTCCATCAGCTTGAGGACCGACTTCTCGCCGATGTCCGACGAGTCACCCTCGAGCGCCTTGAGCGCCGAGCCGGGGATCACGGGGATCTTGTCGCCGGGGAACTCGTACTTCTTGAGGAGGTCGCGGATTCTCTTCCTCGACCAGCTGGCGGAGCTCAGCGTCATCGAGCATGTCGACCTTGTTCAGGAAGACGACGATGTACGGAACGCCGACCTGGCGCGCGAGGAGGATGTGCTCGCGGGTCTGCGGCATCGGACCATCTGGCGCAGAGACGACGAGGATCGCGCCGTCCATCTGAGCGGCGCCGGTGATCATGTTCTTCACGTAGTCGGCGTGACCCGGGCAGTCGACGTGCGCGTAGTGGCGGTTCGTCGTCTGGTACTCGACGTGCGCGGTCGAGATCGTGATGCCGCGGGCGCGCTCTTCGGGCGCCTTGTCGATCTGGTCGTACGCGAGGAACGTCGCGCCGCCCGACTTCGCGAGCACCTTGGTGATGGCCGCGGTCAACGTGGTCTTGCCGTGGTCAACGTGGCCGATCGTGCCGATGTTGACGTGCGGCTTGTTTCTTTCGAACTTTTCCTTCGACATGTCGGTGTTTCCTCTGCGGCTTGGTGATGGGTGAACTTCGAAATGGAGCCCTGAACCAGGATTGAACTGGTGACCTCGTCCTTACCAAGGACGCGCTCTGCCAACTGAGCTATCAGGGCTTGCTGCTTTCCTGCGCCTGCCGTGCTGCGTACTGCGCGCTGCGTCTACGAGAAATCGGGAGAGCGGGGAACGGGATTCGAACCCGCGACATTCAGCTTGGAAGGCTGACGCTCTACCAGCTGAGCTATCCCCGCATGTGAATCAGCTGTCGGACGTGTGGAGGGGGGTGGATTCGAACCACCGAAGGTCGAGGACCGACAGATTTACAGTCTGTTGCCGTTGGCCACTTGGCTACCCCTCCGTGTGTGTGGAGGTTGGCGTTATTCAGTTGTGGCCGGCGGCGGGATTCGAACCCGCGACCTACTGATTACAAATCAGGTGCTCTACCAGCTGAGCTACACCGGCAAGGTTCCGAGACCGCTAGAGGAAACCGTTGCCAACCCCGCGAGGGGCGGCGCTCTCTATTCATCTGCCCTGCTGCAAGTCAAGGAATCGCGATCACCCACGCTGACGTGCGATCTCGTACAGCAGCACGCCGGCCGAAACCGACGCGTTCAGGCTGGCCACCTGACCCACCATGGGGATGCGCACCTTGAAGTCGGCGTGACCGAGCACGCCCTTGCGAACGCCTGCTCCTTCGGCGCCGACGATCAGCGCGAGCGGCCCGGTGAGCTTGGCGTGCCACGCCATTTCCTTCCCGTCGGGATCGGCGGCGACGCTCCAGAAGCCGGCTTCCTTCAGCTCTTCGATGGCTCGAGAGAGATTGGTCACGCGCGCGACGGCACAATGTGAGGTCGCTCCGGCGCTGGCCTTCACCGCCACGCCCGTCACGCCGACCGCGCGGTCCTTCATGATCACCACGCCCTGCGCCCCGAAGGCGTGCGCGCTGCGGATGATCGCTCCGAGGTTGTGCGGGTCTTGAATGCCGTCGAGCAGCACGATGAGCGGGTGCGCCGACTTCTTGCTCTTCGCGATCAGCTCGTCGAGGCCGAGGTACTCGAACTCCTTGACCTGCGCCGCCACACCCTGGTGCACGCCGCCGTCGGTCATGCGGTGCAGCCGCTCGCGATCGACGCGATCGATCTTGATCGACGCTTCTTTGGCCAATTCGGCGAGCTCGCCCTGCACGCGCTGATTCACCGCGCCGTCGGCGACGAAGAGTTTCTCGATCGACTTCGGGGCGCCCTTGAGCGCTTCGATGACGGGGTTGACGCCGAAGATGATGGTGCTCACCCGGGGAGCGGCTACATCACTTCGACAGGCAACGACAGGTTCTTCGTCTGGCGCGAGCAGAGCTTCTCGGTGCAGATGAAGAACGTCATCTTCAAGTCGACCGAGGCCGGGCCCTGCGCCGTCGGCGTGAACGGCACCTCGAAGCGCGGGTTCGGGTAGCTCGTCTCGCCGTCCTTCTTCTTGGTGATCGAGTCGGCGAGCGTCAGCTTGTCCTTGCCGAGCTTGCTCTGCTTGCTCGACAGCTCGATCTTCAGCGGAGCCTCGTCGCTCACGTGCGCGCCGTTCTTCGCGGTGATCGAGATGACGACCTTCCCCGTCTCGCCGGCCTTCAGCTTCGCCGTCGTTCCCTCAGTCGTCACGTCGTAGAAGTTCGCGGTGTCGGTGTCGGCTGCGAACGCACACAGCGACGAGAGGGACAGGACCAGGAAGAAGAGGCGCATGTGACTCCTGTATGGCGCGGGGGCGCCGGTGGTTTCAAGCGACGGAGCCGCGCGAAACGAATTCGCTCTGCAGCTGCTCTGCCCGTTCGATGATGGCCGCCGCGAGATCGAGCTTCGCCAGCGCTTCCATTTCAGGAAGTGCCGGCGACGCGTGGAGCTCGAAGATCCGCGCCCGGCCCGGCTTGCTCCCGCGCGCACGCGTCTCGAGGAGATCGACCGCACACACTTCGAGCTCAGCCAATTGGGCAGCTGCCTCTGCGGCTTCCTGCAACGACTCGGTGAGCTCACACGCGACGAGGCTCGCGAAGCGCGACAGCGTGCGGCTGAGCCGCCCCGCCTTCGGAGTTCGCGCCACAGCCGCGAGCGCTTTGCCGCCCACGACGAAGACCCGCACGTCGCGCTGCGCTTTGCGCACGTATTCCTGCATCACGATGTTGTGGCCGAGGCCGAGCACCGCTTCGAGCGCAGCCTCGAGCGACTGACGCGACTCGCACACCATCACGCCGCGACGCTCACTGCCGGCGAGCAGCTTCACCAGCACCGGCACGCCGCCGACCTCGTCGACCATCGCCTGGAGATCTTCGACCTCGCGGCTGAGCACGGTGCGCGGAATGTCGAGGCCCGCCGACGCGAGCCGGTGCAGACAGCGCGCGGGGTTTCGCGAGAGACCGATGGCGCGCGCGGAGTTAAGAACGATCGCTCCGTGCGCCTGGAACTGCTCGACGACCGCGAGGCCGTAGCTGGCGATCGACGACGCGATGCGGGGAATGACGACGTCGGGCGTCTGAATTTTTCGCCCGCGGTAGTGGAGCTCGCTCTTGCCGCGCCCCAAACGCACCGTGACGCTGGTGGGGTTCATCACGCGCACCTGATGACCGCGCGCCTCGGCCGCGTCGACGAGCCGCTTCGTCGAGGGGATCTTCTTCGAGCGGCTGAGCACCACGATTTTCATGCGCTCATCCGCCCTCTGCGCTCCGCGCAGGGACGGCTCCTTCGTCGCCGGTCGGGCGGATTCGCTGAGTTCATGCGAGCGCGCGGTGTGTACCACGTGAGGTCTCACTTCCTGAGAATGTGCTCGCGAGGCGTGCGCTCTCGTTCGGCGGTGCTAGGGTCGCGCCCATGAAGCGCTTCATTTCTGCTCTTCCGGTGCTGGCGGTTCTCGCGGTGTACACGTCGTGTCAGACCTACGACTTCGAGCGCGTGATTCCGCTCGCGGTCGGCCAGACCACCGACAAGACGATCGTCGCGTCGAAGCGGCTCAAGCCGAACGTCATGCTGCTGGTCGACAACTCCGGCTCGATGTTGCTGCCCACCAACCCGTCGGCCGGCGGCTGCCCCGCGGGTTGCGGCACCAGCAGCAGCAACCAGTGCCCCGGCACCTGCCCCACGCGCGTGAGTGAAATGAAGAGCGCGATGGCAACCTTCCTCCAGACGTCGGGCACCATCGCGCGCCTCGGCGTTTCGATCTTCCCGACCGACACGCTGTGCAAGCCGGCCTCGAACATCGACGTCGCCCTGCCCGCTCCGACCACGAGCGATGACAGCACCGACATGGCGCTCTCGGCCTCGGCGAGCCAGTCGAACACCCGCATTCAGGCGTTGATGCCCGTCGGCGGTACGCCCACCGGCGCGTCGCTCGAGTTCCTCGGCACCTACGGCGGTCTCACCGACAGCAACGACTTCCGCGACGACTTCGTGCTGCTGCTCACCGACGGCCTGCCGAACTGCAACGACGCGAACCCCAACCAGCTCTGCTCGTGCGGCGCTTCGTGCACCGCGGCGCAGACCATGAGCTGCTCGTGCACCACCTCGACGTGCGGCGGTTCGCTGTGCGCCAAGGGCTGCCTCGACAACGACGGAGCGGTCGCCGCCGTTCGCGCGCTGCGCCTCAAGGGCATCCGCACCATCGTGGTCGGCTTCGGCGCCGATCTCGTCGGTGGCGCGGGCCCCGCGGTGCTGAACGCAATGGCGAAGGAAGGCGGCTTCGCGCGCGAGTGCCCGATGGGCACCGACGTCGAGTGCGGCACCGGCAACACCTGCAACACCGCGACGAAGGTCTGCACGTCGGCGTTCTTCCAGGCGTCGAACGGCACCGAGCTCGCGGCCGCGCTGCGGAAGATCTCCGAGTCGTTCATGGGCGACCCGTGCGTGTTCACCCTGTCGGCGCGCCCGAGCCAGCCCGAGTACCTCTCGGTGGTGATCGACAACCAGAGCGTCGCCGCCAGCGCGATGACCTACTCGTACGACTTCAACACCAACAAGGTCACCTTCCTCGGCGACCTCTGCACGCGGCTCACGAAGTCGACCACGCAGAACCCGGTCAGCGTCGAGTTCCGCATCGTCGAGCGCTTCTAACTAGCAGGCTGATGAAGAACTCCCGTCGCATGCATCGACGATGCATCGGCGAGCGCTTCGTCGAGCCTGCTCGGTCCGTTTTTCATCAGCCTGCTAGAAGTTCACGATTCGGGCGTTCTCGGTCAGCCGCCAGATCTGCGGCAGGCCGAGCACCTCGTCGAGCACTCCACCCGCTTCGAGCTCAGCCGCGACGAGACCGCACAGGCGCACCGTCGTGTCGCACGCCACCGCTCTCGCGCCCATCGCCCGGGCGTCGGCGAGCATGCGCGCCGGTACCGGAGCGCCGATGCCTTCACCGCGCGTCGACTCCGAGCGCTCGCGATCGGTGAGCGGCTTGCCGAAGGTTTCGTTGGCGAGCGAGCGCAGGGCCTCGAAGGCGAAGACGAAGATCACCTCGTCGCCGAACGCCGCCGCGGTGATGCCCATCGACGCGGTCTGCCAGGCCGCCTCATACCCCGCGCTGTTGACGAAGAAGACGACGCGACCGCTCACAACCACGAGTGTACCAGCGCGCGCGTGAGCTAGAGTCGATGCCGTTCGCGCCGTCCCACCTGGCCGCCCGGCGCCCTCGGAGATCGACACCATGTTCACCCGCCTCTGTGCCCTCGTGCTCGCGCTCGGAGCGCTCGTCGCTTCAGCGAGCGTGGTCGTCTACGAATCGATCGATGACATGGCTCGCCGCGTTCCACTCATCGTGCGCGCGCGCGTGGCCCGCTCGATCGCCGGGTGGGACGCCGAGCACAAACGCATCTGGACGTGGACCGAAGTGGTCGTGTCCGATCAGGTGAAGGGCAAGGCCAGCGGTCTCATTCTCGTGAAGCAGCCGGGCGGTGAAGTCGACGGCATCGGCCAGTCGGTCGCGGGCGTGGCGCAGTTCCGCGAGGGCGAAGACTGTGTGCTCTTTCTCGAGCCCGCCCCCGACGAGAAGAACGTGTGGCGGCCGAGCGGCTTGAGCGCCGGCAAGGTGAACCTGGTGGTCGACCGCGGGCAGCCCACGGCCCTGCGAGTCACCGAAGGGCTCTCGTTCGTCGCTCAGGGTTCGCGCAAGGTCGAGCCGGTGTTGCCGCGTGAATTGCTCGGCAGCCCCGAGGACTTCTTGAAGCGCATCCGCGCCGCGGTCGGAGGTGCGCGATGAACGCGTTGCGCATGTCGACGGCGCTGCTGGTGCTCGCCGCGGTGGTGAAGCCGCTCGAGGCCCGCGCCACGCCGAGCGGCAATCGCTGGGCGCTCACGGGGTGCGGCAGCTGTCCCGTCGGCCAGCAGTGCGTCAATGCGATGTGCGTCCCCGTCGTGAAGATCGCCGCGTCGATCGAGAACACCGGAGGCGCCACCATCAACGGCCCGAGCGGCGGCGTGCCCTACGCGACGTTCATCTTGCTGGTGCAGAACACCATGCCCGCGTGGAGTTCCTCGCGCGTGAGCTGCAACACGAACTGGAACCTCGTGGTCTCCAGCTCGACGTTCACCATGCCGACCGCGCTGATGGCGGTCGACGGCATGGATCGCAACAACTCGGTGATGTGGCTCTCGAACAGCAACTGGGTGCATCTGCCCAACGAGCTCGCGCTCACCACCACCACCTACTTCACGAGCAACCACGAGATCTTCGACGGCGACCAGGAGTGGAACAACAACGTCGCGTGGTCGACCGCGGCCAACACCAGCGCCTACGACCTGGAGTCGGTGATCCTCCACGAGGCGGGTCACTTCCTCGGGCTGAACCACACCACCAGCAGCTCGACGGCCGTGATGTACCCCACGGTCACGCTGGGCGGCACCAAGCGCAACCTCACTCCGCTCGACGAGACTGACGTCTGCACGGTGTACCCGGGCGCGGCAGGCGGTCAGGGCACGAGCTGCACGTCGGGTTCGCAGTGCACCGGCGGGCGCGTGTGCGAAGGGCCTCCGTCGGGCAGCAAGATCTGCACGCAGGACTGCACGGGAAATGGACCGTGCCCGGCGGGCTTCACCTGCCAGACGTCGGACACCGGCTCCGCGTGTCTGCCGCAGATCGGCGTGCCCGATCAGTGCAAGTTCTGTCAGAGCGGCACGGACTGCACCTCGAGCCTCTGCCTGCGCTTCGACACCGGCGTCACGTTCTGCAGCCTCACCTGCACCGAGAGCGCGCAGTGTGGCTCGGGCTACACCTGCCAATTGCCCGAAGGCTTCTGCGTGCCCAACTCGAACAACTGCACCAACCAGTGCACCACCCCCGCGGAATGCGCGACGGGCTACACGTGCACCGGCGGCACCTGCACGCCGCGCGGCCAGACCGGAGATCCGTGCACCGTCTCGCTGGTGTGCGGGGCGTGCAACATCTGCACGCGTGAATCGGCGACCAGCGACACCGCGTTCTGCCGCGTGTGCTGCGGCGGTCAGGGCCAGGGTGGCACCTGTAACTCGTGCTCCAACGCCACCTGCGGCGCCAACAGCGTGTGCGCGATGTTGGCTTCGGGAAACTCGAGCGTCTGCATCCCGGGCTCGGCGTTCCCCGGCACGTGTTCTCCGTGTGCGAACGGTCAGTGCGCGGAAGGTCTGCAGTGCGCGTTCGGTCGCTGCCGCGCTCCGTGCAACCCGGCCGCGCCTGGAACGTGTCAGGCGTGCTTCGACACGGGCTCGACGGGCGTGTGCACCTGCCCCGACGAGCTCGCGCAGGTCGGAGAGCCGTGCGGCAACATCGGCGGCACCCTGGCGGCGTGCGCCGCAGGTCTGGCGTGCACCGGCAACTCGAACCCCATCTGCCGCACGCGGTGTGATCTCCTCGGTGCCCAACTCATGCCCCACGGGTCAGGTGTGCCAGATGGTGAGCGGCATCGGCGTGTGTCTGCCGGGAACCGAGGGCTCGGTGTGCGCTCCGTGCACCAACACCAACACCTGTAACGGGAGCGCGACCTGCTACCTCGGCCGCTGCTACGAGCCGTGCAACGTCAACCTCGCGAACACCTGCAGCACGTGCGTGCAGTCGCAGACCAACGGCGCGGGCGTGTGCGGTTGCCCCGATCAGATCAGCCCCGCCAACGGGCCGTGCGGAACGATGCCGGAAGTGCATTCCTGCCAGAGCGGGACGAAGTGCATTCAGGGCACGTGTCGCACGCGCTGCGATCCGATGCTGCAGAACTGCCCGCTGTCGAGCACGTGCCGTGACTTCAACGGCGTCTTCTACTGCCAGGACGAGATCATCTCGACCGGCGGCGGCGGTGGAACGACCGGTGGTGGCGGTGGCTCACGCGGTGGTGGCGGAGGCACGGCGAGCGGAGGCGGTGGCGGCACCGGCGGCGGCACGATGGATCTCGGCTGCGGCTGCGGAGCGAGCGGTGGCCCGGTGGGGCTCCTCGTGTTCGGGCTGATCGGTCTGCTGCGACGCCGCGCTCGGCGCGAGTGAGCGCTGCTCCGACGTCGACGCAGCTGATCAGGCGTCGCACTGGCGCGGATGCAGCGCGCAGACGAACAGCGTGATCAGAGCGGGTCGTCGGCCTGCGGAACTTCGGACGACGACTTCGACTTCGGTTTCGAGCTGCCGGTCGGTTTCGTCGACACCTCGCGGCGCTCGGCGGGCGTGAGGTCTTGCGCGATCTGCACTGAGACTCCGGCGACCATCGCCTTGATGCGCGCGGCGAAGAGCTCGGCGTCGCGACGCACGGCGAACGGGTCGAGGTGCGGCGAGTTCGCGTCGAGATCGTCGGAATAGAACGCGCGGTGGTACAGCTCGCCGCCGTTCACGCGGAACATGCGCGCGAAGCCGACCAGGTACGCGCCCGCCTTCCCGCCGCTCGAGCGCATGCCGTATTCCTCGATCACGATCTCCACCACCGTGTCGGCGCCCAGCGCCGCGAGCCGCTCGTAGTCGGGCGCGTTGGCCGGCACTTCCTGCACGAGGAACGACTCGAGCACGCGCGCGACCTCGACGGGGTGCACCACGTCGCTCCACGGTGCCTGCTTGGGCAACAGCGCGAGCGTGTTGGAGCGCAACGAATCGGCGACCTCGAAGCGCGAGATGGTGTGGTGCTCGAGCACCGGCTCGCCGTATTCCTTGCCGCTCTTGTCCTTCATGCGGTTGTAGCTGCCGACGGTGAGCGCGTTGCCGAGGCGGCGATCGGCCTCGACGGCGTCGATCTTCTTGAGCTTCTCTTTGTAGCTGCCGTCGTTGCGGAAGACGTTCGACTGCGGCCCCGCCTTGTCTGCGATGCGCGCGATGAAGGCGATCACGTGCGTGTCATCGAGCGCCGACGCCGAGAGTGGACTGTGGGCACAACCACTGAGCACCGCGAGCGCACCGACGAGGACGAATCGCATGCTGTCGACATATTTCAGATCGCTGGACCACAGCAGACGATTCCGCTACGAGCGGTCACCTTTCAACGACTTGCGAGGGGGAGTACCCACCATGAAGACCCGTTTCGTCGCTGCTCTGTTGGGCCTGTCGATCGCTCTCCTGGGATGCCCCGAGAAGAAGGTCGAGCCCGTGAAGCCGCCGGAGCCGCCGAAGCCCGTCGTGCAGCAGCCTCCGCCGCCGGCCGCTGAACCGCGCGCCGACAAGGAATGCGCTGCTCCGATCGACCCCGGTCCCGTGACCGAGGTGAAGTTCGGCGACCGCGCCGCGAAGCTGACCGGCGCCCGCCTGTCGTTCACCGAGAAGGACGCCGACGGCGCGTTGACGTTCGGCGTGCTCGGCCCGGTGAACGAAGACAGCGGCCTCAACATGCTCGCGCTCAAGAAGTACGTGAAGTTCTTCCAGGACGAGAAGGCCGACGCGATTCTCGTCACCGGCGACGTCGGCGAAGTGGCGACCGGCATCTCGCGCGTGCTCGAGGAGCTCGCGGCGTCGAAGCTCCCCGTGTTCGTGGTGATCGGCAACCGTGAGTGCCGCGCCGAGTACACCGACGGCGTGAACGCGGCGAAGGCCAAGCTGCCGAACATCATCAACCTGAACGAGATCCGCGTGGTCGAGTTCCCCGAGCTCACGCTCGTGTCGCTGCCCGGCCACCACGACCCGAACTACATCAACTGCAAGACGGGCTGCCAGTACCTGAAGTCGACCGTCGCCGAGGTCGTCACCGCGGCGAAGGAATCGAAGACCCCGGTCGCGCTCATCGCGCACGGCCCTCCGCACGGCAACGGCAACCAGGCGCTCGACTTCGCGGGAGCGGGCGGCAACGTCGGCGACGAGGCGATCAGCAAGGCCATCGCCGACGGCAAGATCAGCTTCGGCATGTTCTCCAACATCAAGGAAGCCGGTGGCCGCGCGACGAAGGACGCTGAGGGTACGCAGCTCGCGAAGGAAGGCGAGGCTTCGAAGTCGCTCTTCCTGAACCCCGGCCCCGCCGACACCATGGGCTGGACGATGAACGACTCGACCGAGTCGGTCGGCATGGCCGCCGTCTTCACGCTGAAGGGCGACGGCGCGAGCTTCAAGGTGCTCCGTCTGAAGCCGCCCACCGCCGCCGAGAAGGCCGAAGCGAAGAAGCTCGAGCCGACGCGCGACGAAAAGGCGCCCTGAGCAGTGCCGACGGTGCGGGGCTCCCGAAGGCGACTGGGTGACCTGCTCATCGAAGCGGGGCTGCTCACCGAGCAGCAGCTGAAGATCGCCCTCAACGAGCAGCGCAAGTGGGGCGGTCGTCTCGGCCGCACCGTGGTCGAGATGGGCTTCGTCACCGAGACCGCCATCGGTCAGGTGCTGGCCAAGCAGCTCAGCCTGCCGTCATTCGATCTCGACACGCAGCAGGTGAACCCGCAGGCCGCGACGTGGCTGCGGCTCGATCTCTGTGAGCGCTACGGCGTCTTCCCGCTCGGCGTGAATCACCGCGATCGCACCATTCAGGTCGCGACGTCCGACCCGACGAACCTCGAGCACCTGCAGGCGATCGAGTTCGCCACCAACATGAAGGTGTTGCCGACGGTGTCGACCGCCTCGTCGATCGAGCGCGCGATTCGCCGGTACTACTTCGGTGAAGATCCTTCGGCGCCCCGCCCGCCTCCTCCGGCGCCGAAGACGACCGCGCCACCGCCGGCTCCGCCGCCTGCGCATCCGCCGGCGGCGTCGCTCGCGAAACCCTCAGCGCCGTCTGCTCCGCCCGCGGCGAACGACACCAGCTTCGAGCTCGACGAGCTGCTGGGAGCCCCTCCGCGCAAGACGACCGAGCAGCCGGCGATCTCGATTCCGATCTCGACGCCCACGCCGGTGCCGATGAACACTGCGGCGTTGAGCAACGCGATCGAGGTCGCGCTGCGTCGCGAAATCGCCGTGCTCCGCGAAAAGGTCGACGCGCTCGAAGAGATCAACGGCTCTCAGGTGCGCGCGCTGCGGGTGCTGCTCGAGCTGTTGATCGAGTCGGGGCTCGTCACGCGCGACGAGTACCTCGAGAAGCTGCACGCGCCCGACTGAACGTCAGACCATCTGCTCGCTGGTCTTGCGCGTCGTGTCGGCCTTCTTGCGCTCGTCGACCAGCACCGAGACGTGCTCCAGCACCTGCGGGTGACTCAGAATCAACGAGTCGAAGTCCTGCTTCGGGAGCCGCAACAGCGACGTGTGCCGCGTGGCACGAACGGTGGCCGACGCGGGTGAGCGCGTGAGGAGCGACATCTCGCCGAACACTTCGCCTTCCTTCAGCGCGGCGATGCGGCGCCCGTTGGCATCGACCTCGACCTCGCCGGAGAGGATCACGTAGAGGCCGTCGCTCGCCTGGCCCTGCTTCACGACGACGTCGCCCTTCTTCACGTCGCGCGCGCGGAACTTCTGCACCAGATCGCGGCGATCGGACTTGTTGAACGGCGCGAAGATCGCCGCGGAGTTCATCAAGTTCGACAACAGGCGCTGACGGCAGAACTTGCGGAGCGCGGTGGCGACGGGCGGGTGCTGAGCCGAGAGCTCGGTGAGGATCTCGGCGGAGATCGCCAGCACCTGCGTGTCTTCGCTGCCGGCCTCGACTGAAGCCGAACGCGGCGCTTCTGAGAGCAGCGCCATCTCGCCGAAGAAGCTGCCTTCTTCGAGCGTGGCGAGCTCGCGGCGCTGGCTGGCGTCGGTACGGAACACGCGAACCTTGCCGGCACAGATGACGTAGAACGCGTCGGCCTTGTCGCCCTGCTCGAACACGAGCTGGCCTTCGTCGAAGCGCTGCAGCGGGCACTTCTCGAAGAGCGCGATGAAGGCGTCTTCGGGGAGATCGGAGAAGAGCGGAATGCGCGGCAGACCGCCGGGCGTCGGCGCCTCTTCGGCTTCCATCTGCTCTTCGTGAACGTGCGCGGCCTGAGCGGCGATCTGCGCGGCCTGCGGTGCGCGCGACGCTGCAGCCTCGACGGCGTGGAGCAGCGAATCGCCCTCGAGATCGAGCTCGGTGAAGCCGCCCGACGGAACGGCGACTGGAGCGCGCGGAGGCGAAGCGGCGGGCGGCGGCGCGGGCTGCTCGGCGACGGCCTGCACGTCGGGGTCGAAGCGCGCGAAGGCCTCGAGGCTGCGCTCGAGATCGGTGGCGGCGTCGAACATCGGGTCGGCGGGAGCGCTCGCAGCCGGTGGAGGCGCAGCGGCATCTGCTCCCTCGGGTTTGAAGCCGGGCGGGAGCCAGATTCGAGACGAAGGTGTCGAAGCCGGCGGAGGCACCGCCTCGCTCTTCTTTGGCTTCAGGCCCGGAGGAGCCGCCAGCGAGGCTGACTTCTCGGCAGCCGCCTTCTCAGCGGCCTTCTTCTCTGCCGTCGCAGCGGCGGCGGCGCGAACGATGGCGGCCTTCTCGGCCTCGGCCTTCTCGGCAGCGGCCTTTTCGGCGGCGACCTTCTCGATCGCAGCCTTCTCGGCAGCGACCTTCTCGGCAGCAGCGCGCTCGGCAGCCGCTTTTTCGGCAGCAGCCTGCTCAGCGGCGGCTTTCTCGGCGGCGGCCTTCGCAGCGGCCATCTCGGCGGCCGCCTTTTCCGCAGCAGCCTTCGCGGCGGCGGCTTCAGCAGCAGCCTTCTCAGCGGCAGCCTTCGCGGCAGCCTTGGCCGCGGCAGCTTGTTCGGCCGCGGCCTTCTCGGCAGCGACGCGCGCGGCTTCGGCAGCAGCCTGCTCAGCAGCTGCGCGCTCGGCAGCAGCCTTCTCGGCGGCGGCCTGCTCGGCAGCGGCTTTGTCGGCGGCGATGCGCGCGGCTTCGGCTTCCAACGCGGCCTTCGCGGCGGCGGCCTTTTCGGCGGCGGCGCGTTCGGCAGCGGCCTGCTCGGCAGCGGCGCGTTCTTCGGCGTCACGGCGCGCAGCCTCGAGCGCGATGTCGTGCGGAGGCGGCGCAGGCGGAGGCGCGGGGGCGTCTTCGATTTCTTCGGTCAGCTCGAACACCGGCACCGACGGCTTCGGCTCGGGGATGGAGTCGGTGAGATCGTAGACGGCCGAGGGCGCAGCAGGGGCTCGGGCGGGCGGCGTGACCTCGACCTCGAGCTCGTAGCTCTGGTTCTGGAGCTGCAGCTCGGGCGGGAGCTGATCGTTGTGCGAGAGCGGCTCGCCCTCGATCGGAATCTCGACCTCCATCGGAGGCGGTGGCGGCGCAGCGCGTGCGGCCGGACCCGGCGGAGGCGGAGGCATGCCGCCCAGACTCACGTCGATGTCGATCGCGGTGTCGGACAGCGCCTTCGGGCCCTTCTCGCGTTCCTCCTCGACCTCGATCTCGATCGCGTCGGAGCGTTTGGTGGGCGTCGGCCCCTTCGCGGCGGCCATTCCCCCGACGAGGCTGGGCCCGTCGTCCATCGGGATTTCGTATTCCGGCAGCTCGAGCGCGTCGGCGCGGTTCATCGGCGACGGCACCTCGGGCTTCGACTTCTGGAAGCCGGTGGTCTTGGCGGTCACTCCGGTGGGCTTCTTCAGCGGCCCGTCGAGATCGATCGCGTCACGCCGATTGGTGAAGTTGCTGGTGACGGGAGCCGACACGTTGCGGCTGATCTCCATCTCCTGGCCCGCGGCCGCCGCAGGCGCAGGAAACACTCCAGAGCGCGACGAGCCGCCACGTGCGCCACCGGACTTCTGCGCGTAGAGCTCGGCGAGCATCTTCTGCACGCCCTTGTGCGACGGGTCGAGCTCGAGCACGAGCTTGCTGGCGGCGATGGCGCGCGGAAGGAAGCCGTCTTTGGCGAAGCCTTCAGCCGCCGCGGAGTACGCGATGATCGCTTTGTCCTTCTTGCCGGCCTTGGCCCACGCGTCGCCGCAGCGAAGCCGCGCCTGATGGTCCTTTCGATCGGCGGCGCAGTATTCCTCGTACGTCTCGGCGGCCTTGGCGAACTTGCCCTTCGTGAAGAGCTGGCTCGCTTTGTCCTTCAGTTCCCGGACGTCCATCAGTGCTTCTCTCCGGAAGGCGCCTGAAGCACGTCGAGCGCGGCGGTCGCGGCGTCTCGCACGCGGCGATCGTAGTCGCCCTTGAGCGCGTCGATGGCTTCGAGCTGCGTCGAAGCACGCATCATCATCAGCGCGCGGCAGGCCGCGCTGCGCACTTCGGCGGTGTCGCTGTAGAGATCACGCGCGACCGCATCGGCGGCCGCGGGGTCCTGCAAACGACCGAGCGCGAGGAGCGCCTCACGCCGCGCGATCGATTCGTTGTCGTCGAGAATGCCGACCAGCACCGGCACCGCCGACTTGGCGCCGACTTCACCGAGCAGCGTGGCGGCGACTCCGGCTTCCGAGCCACCTTCCTTCGCGAGCTGCGTCAGCACCGGCAATGCCTCGGCGCTGAGCGTCGCGTTGCGCAGCGGCTCGACCAGTCGCGAACGATCACCCGAGAGTTCGCTGATCGCCTGCAGCACCACGAGCTGTCCCGCGGGGCCCGATTCGACGAGCGCCTGAGCGGTGGTGCCCTGCACGCTGCGCTCGGTATCGAAGAGGCCCGCGCGCGCGTCGGCGCCGAGGAAAGCGAGTGCGCTGAAGGCGGCTCCGCGAAGCAGCGGGCTCGTCTCGCCGACGAAACCCTCGGCGTGCTTCTGCGCGCCGTCGACCTTGAGCTTGCCCATCGCGCGGAGAATCGAGGCGAGCACCCTCACCTCTTCTTCTGATGCGTCGTCGATCACTTCGCGCGGCACGCGCGGCTCGAGGATCGTCTTGCCGTTTTCCTTCGCGCGCGCGGCGTCAAGGGCCTGCACGCGATTGAAGAGCTCCGAGGTGCGCGAGCGGACGATGGCGTACGGGTCGGTCTTCGGCACTTCCTTCGTCGGGTCGTAGCCGGTGGCGAAGGTCTTCGGCAGCTCGCCGGGAATCCAGTCGGCGCGGCGCGGCTCGAGGCCCTTGGTCTCGGTGTCCCACGCCTTGAGCACCAGCGCTGCGCCGGCGGGCTCTCCGATTTCGGCGAGCGCGTCGATGGCGAGGCTCCGCGTCACGTCGTCGGACGAGGTGACCAGCGGCGCGATCTTCGGGGTGACTTCGCCCTTGGGCGCGAGCGCGATCAACGCGAGGAGCGCCTGGTTCGCGGTGGCGCTGTTCTTCAGCTTCTCGAAGATGGGCTCGAGCGCGCAGCCTCCGCGGCGACGCATTTCACGGCCGGCGCTGGACGCTTCGGCCTCGTTGCCGGTCAGCACGATCTCGCACAGCGCCTTGTCTGCCTCGGGAGAGCGCGGCATGGCGAGGATCGCGCGGGTGGCGAACGCGCTGGTGGGCGACTTTTCCTGAGCGAGCGCGAGGAGCTTGGGGATCGCCGACGCATCACCGAGACGGCCGAGCGCTTCACACGCCGCTTCACGCAGCTCGGGGTAGTTCTCGTCGAGCAGCGCGGTGAGACCCGGTGCAGCGCGCGCATCACCGGCGATGCCCAGACCGCGCGCGGCCGCGGCGGCGAGCCCGACGTGCTTGTCCTTGAGGAGCGGCACGAGGCGATTGACCGCTTCGGGCCGACCCGAACGGCCGAGCTCTTCGGCGGCTCCGATGCGCTCCGGGAGCGTGCCGTCGGTGAGGACCTTCATGTTGCGGTCCCAGATCGAAGTGGCTTCGGCGACGACGACCGACGCCATCGCGCCCGGAATGTTGGTGCCCTTGAGCGCCTGAACGATGGCCATGCGCGTGCTTCGACCGCGGCGCGAATACTGGAGCGTGAGATAGCTGCGCGCCTTGTCGGTCTTGAAGCTGGCGAGCGCAGCGGCGGCGTTCTGCTGAACGAGCTCGTCTTGATCGGTGAGGGCTTCGCCGAGCAAATCGACCACGCGCGCGTCTTGCGTCTTGCCGAGCGCGGTCATGGCTTCGGCGCGCACGATGGGAACGGGGTCGCGCGCGGCTTGAGAGAAGAGGCTGACGTCGTCGGTCTCGAACTTCTCGGCGAGCTTCTTCACCGCGAGCGCGCGCACGTCGGGGCGCGCGCTCTGGAGGTCGGCGAGTGTCTTGTCACGACCGCCGGAGCAGGCGGACAGCGCGAGGACGAGGACCCATGCGGGGGCCGAACGACACATGCGCACCTTCTACCACGAGCCTCGCGGCTTCCTCGGAGAACTCCGCCCGCCCGTTCTGCCGCCCGAACGCTGACCGGCGCCAGTTTTTGGCGTGAAGCGGCGCACTTCGGACTCGCCGAAGCGACCGCCGGAGCGAGAGCCCTTGAACTTGCCCTTGCCGCCGCGCTTGTCGTCACGCCGATCGTCGTCGCGCTTGGTCATCTTCACGCCGAAGGCGCCCGGGACGCGCTGCTCGAAGGGACGTGCGCCGCCGCGCGAATCGCCTGCACCACCATCGCGAGCACCGAACTTGCGCGCGCCGCCTTCCCCGCTTTCACCGCGAGACCCGCGTGCGCCGGAATCACTGCCGAAGCTGCGCGCACCGAACTTGCGGCCTTCGCCACGCGAGTCGCCTCTGCCGAACTTGCGACCTCCACCCTCGCCCCGCGAGCCGTTGCGATCTCCACCGAAGCTCCGCGCACCGCGTTCATCACCCGCGTCGCGATCACCGCCGAACTTGCGACCTCCGCTGCGGTCTCCGCCCTCGCTGCGATCACCGCCGAAGCTACGCGCGCCCCCGAACTTGCGGCCGTGCGCCTTGCGATCGCCGCCGAACTTGCCGCCTCCACCGAACTTGCGACCTCCACCCTCGCTGCGATCACCGCCGAACTTGCCTCCGCCGAACTCGCGACCTCCACCCTCGCTGCGATCACCGCCGAAGCTGCGCGTGCCGCGTCCACCCGCGTCGCGATCGCCGCCGAAGCTGCGCGCGCCGCGTTGATCGCCCGCCGCACGATCGCCGCCGAACTTAGGGCCTCCACCGAACTTGCGACCTCCACCCTCGCTGCGATCACCGCCGAACTTGCGGCCTCCACCCTCGCTGCGATCACCGCCGAAGCTGCGGGTGCCGCGTTCACCCGCGTCGCGATCGCCACCGAACTTGCGACCTCCACCCTCACTGCGATCACCGCCGAAGCTGCGCGTGCTGCGTTCACCGGCCTCGCGATCGCCGCCGAACTTGCGACCTCCCTCGCCGCGATCACTGCCGAAGCTGCGCGCGCCGCGTTTGTCACCCGCGTCGCGATCGCCGCCGAACTTGCGGCCTCCGCCGCTCCGCCCGGCTCGAGCATCGCCGTCGCTCATGCGGCGCGAACCACGGGCATCGTCCGCTCCGTCGTCCTCGCTTCCTTCCGCGTCGAGCCGCGCATCGCTCGCCGTCAGCCCTTCGGACTGCTCGCGCCGAGCCTCGAGCTCTTCCTCGCTCGGCTCGAACCCCGGAGCCGCGTGACCATGCCGCCGCGCCGGCAGTTGCAACGACGGCTGCTGCGTCGTCTCGCCGTCAGCCGCCGACTTCACGCGCCGAATTTCATCGTTGGTGAGCGCGCGAAGCTCACCGGGCCGCAACCCCTGCACCGGAATTCCCGCGTGCGCCGGGCGGAACAGACGCACCACGGGGTGCCCGATCGCCGCGCAGAGCCGCTTGATCAGATGCTGCCGGCCCTCGGTCACGACCAGCTTCACCCACGTGTTGCGCTCGGCCTTCTCGAAGATGCGCGCCTCGACGGCCTTTGCCATGCCGTCCTCGAGCCGCACGCCCGCCACCAGCTTCTGCAGCGACGCGTCGTCGGGCTCACCCTTCACCTTCGCGAGGTACACGCGCGGCACCTGGTGACTGGGGTGCATCAACTTGTTCGCGAGCGTGCCGTCGTCGGTGAGCAGCAGCGCACCTTCGGCGTCGTAGTCGAGCCGGCCCACGGGAAACACGCGACCGCCGGTGTCCTGTGCGTAGTCGGCGATCGTCGGGCGGCCTTCCGGGTCGGACAACGTCGTGACCACTCCGGGCGGCTTGTAGAACAGGAAGTACTTCCGCTCGCTGTTCGCGGAGACGAGCTTGCCGTCGAGCAGCACGAGATCCTTCTGTGGATCGACGCGCGTACCGAGCTCGGTGATGACCTTGCCGTTCACCTTCACGCGGCCTTCGGTGATGAAGGTCTCGGCGTGACGGCGCGAGGAGACTCCCGCGCGCGAGAGAAACTTCTGCAAGCGTTCCATGTTCGTTTCAGCCCTCGCCCGGAGTCGGGGCAGCAGGCGGAGCGGCGGGCGCGGCTCCATCAGCAGTGGCCGCCGGAGGCTGCGGCGGATTCAAGATCTTCGCGGCGGTCTTCGACGTGACGTCGGCCTGATCGATCGCGCTCTCGAGCTCGGCGAGCGCGGCCTCGGAGTCCTTGTCGTGTTCGGCCATCTTCTGCTCGAAGCCCGTGTCCTGCAGCTCGGCGACGATGCCTTCGACGGGACGCGGCGCTTCGCGCTCGACGATCTCGCGGCTCTCTTCGGTCAGTTCCTGGAACTCGCGCAGCGTCGGGAGCGACGCGAGATCCTTCAACGCGAAGAACTCGAGGAACTCACGCGTGGTGCCGTAGAGGATCGGGCGGCCCACTTCTTCCTTCTTGCCGACGATCTTGATCAGGCGGCGGTCGAGGAGCGCCTTCAACACGGCGCCGGAGTCCACTCCGCGCACGTCTTCGATCTCGGGGCGCGTCACCGGCTGGCGATACGCGATCAACGCGAGCGTCTCGACGGCAGCGCGGGTCAGCCGCTGCGGCTTCACCTTCAAGAAGCGACGAACGTATTCGGCCGAGTCGTGCGCGGTGCGGAACTGCCAGCCGCCCGCGACCTCGTGCAGCACGATGCCAGCGGTGGTGTCACGCAGGTGATCGCTCAAGATCTTCAGCTGCGGCTCAATCTTCTCGCGATCGATGCCCGTCGCGTCGAAGAGCTGATCGATCGACAACGGCTCCGGAGCGACGAACAGCACGCTCTCGAGCACCTGGCGGATCTGCACTTCGTTCAGCTTGCGCGAGCGCGCGAGGATCTTGTCGAACGACGCTTCGGGCTCGGCGGCGTCGATGTCGGCCGCGTCCATCTCGTCGAGCTCGGGGTCTCCCGCCGGCCCTTCGGTGACGGCTGCGACTTCTTCTTCCGAGAACGGAGACGGTCCACCCGTCGGTTGCTGCTTATTCGTACTCACTGTCGAGATCCTCCGCGGACGAGACGCCGTCGGTGCCGAACTGCGCCAGCGCGTCGCCCTTCTCACTGATGAAGATGTCTTCGCTGCCCTGCTCCTGGAACACGCGCAGGAGCTTCAACTTGCACATCTCGAGCAGCGCCAGGAACGTGATCACCACGTCGCTGCGCACGCGCGCTCCTTCGAAGAGATCGAAGAAGTTGATGGCGTGTCCCTTGCCCTCGGCGCGAATGCGATCAGCGATGCGATACATCGCCACCGAGAGCGAGAGGTGTTCGCGCGTGACCTCGTGCTGCTTCTTCGGCTCGAGCCGCTTCAGCACTTCATCGAGCGCGGTGATCAGCTTGTAGATGCTGATCTCCTGCAGGCCCACCTCGTCGTCGTCGAGCGGCACTTCTTCGGCGCGCACGCGGCGCGGGAACGTGTCGCGATCGAGAATGGGCTGCCTGGCGAGCGTATCGGCCGCCTCACGGTACTTCTGGTACTGCAGCAGACGACGCACGAGCTCGGCGCGCGGATCGAGTTCGTCTTGCGCGAGACCGACGGTGTCCTGGCCAGCGGGCAGATCTTCGCGCGGCAACAACATGCGCGACTTGAGGTGCAGGAGCGTCGACGCCATCACCAGGAACTCACCGGCGATGTCGAGGTTGATCTCCTTCATCAACTCGAGATGCCCGAGATACTTCTCGGTGATCAGCGCGATCGGAATGTCGAGGATGTCGAGCTTGTGCTCGCGGATCAGGTGCAGAAGCAGATCGAGCGGGCCCTCGAAGTTGGGCAATGCGATGCGAAAAGCGTCGCGTGGAGCGATCACTTCCGTCAGCGCTTCGTCCTGTGCAGGACTCACGTCCTTCACGTCGGGCACGGGCCCGGATGTATCAGAGTCCCACCGCGGAACGAACGCGTGAGATCACGGGCGAGGCGTATTCTCGGGCCTTCGCGGCGCCGGCTTTCAGCAGCCGTTCCAGCTCGGCGCGGTCGTTCATCAGCTCGGTGTAGCGCTTGCGCGGGCCGTCGAATTCCGCGTGAAACGCGTCGAGCAGCGTCTTCTTGAACGTGCCGTAGCCGTGCGTCTCCCCGGTGCCTCCCACGTGTTTCCACTTCTCGTCGATGAGCGCGAAGTCGGCGGAGCTCATCGAGAGCTTGAGCAGGTCGTAGAGCGTCTGGCTCGTCTTCGCCTGTTCGGGCGGCGTGGAGTCGGTCTTCAGCTGCTTGGTGATCTGCTTCTTCACCTCGTCGTCGGTGCCGAAGAGATCGATGGTGTTGCCGTAGGTCTTCGACATCTTCTGACCGTCGGTGCCCGGGACCTGCGCCGTCTCGTCGCGCGTGAGCCCAGCGGGGATCTTGAGGATGCCTCCGGTGCGCTTCGCCGTGTCGTAGCCGGGCGCGTACTGGCGGTTGAACTTGCCAGCCCAGTCGATGGTCAGCTCGAGGTGCTGCCGTTGATCACGCCCGACCGGAACGACGTCGGAGTCGTAGAGCAGGATGTCGGCCGCCATCAGCACCGGGTACGCGAACAGACCGAAGTCGGTGGGAGCTCCACGCGCGACCTTGTCCTTGTAGCTGTGAGCGTTCTCGAGATCGGCGGTGGGAACGAGCGTGCCGAGAATCCAGAACAGCTCGCTGATTTCGGGAATGTCGCTTTGACGGAAGAGCGCCGACTTCGCCGGGTCGACGCCCAGCGCGATGAAGGCGGCGGCGCACTCGAGCGTGAGCTCGCGACCCAACTTCGCGTCTCGCACCGAGTTCAGCGCGTGCAGATTGGCGATGAAATACAGCGCTTCGCCTTCTGACTGGAGGCGGACGAACTCGCGAATCGCCCCGTAGTAGTTGCCGATGTGGAGTTTTCCGCTCGACTGCACGCCCGAGAGAATTCTTCGGCGGTGCTTCAGGCTCTGCAGGCCGTCGTTGAGCGACGCCATGCGATCTTGAACGACCTCAGCGTTGGATCGGGGCGGCGGCGGCTTCTCACTCATGCTCTGTCGACTAGCACAAGGCGCTCAGTCTGACTTCGTTCGCGGAGTTCGCGACGGCCCCTCACCCCGGCCCTCTCCCCGCTTACGCAAGGAGAGGGAGGAGCGGGGGTGTTTGTCGTCGTAGACCGACCGCAGCCGCTTCGAATCGACGTGCGTGTAGATCTGCGTCGTCGCGAGGTCGGCGTGCCCGAGCATCGCCTGCACTGCGCGCAGATCAGCGCCGCGCTCGACGAGGTGCGTGGCGAACGAGTGCCGCAGCTTGTGCGGAGAGATCTCCTTGAAGATCCCCGCCGCGCGGGCGTGCCGCCGCAGCAACTTCCAGAAACCCATCCGCGAAAAACCACTCCCGCGCGGAGTGATGAACAACGCCTTCGACTCGCGCCCGTGCAACATCGTCGGCCGTTCCTCGAGCCACGCCTTCACCGCGTCGATCGCGCGTCGCCCGAGTGGAACCACGCGCTCCTTGCGGCCCTTGCCCATGGTGATCACGAAGCCGTCGTTCAGATTCACGTCCTGCACGCCGAGCTTGATCAACTCACTCACGCGCAGACCTGTCGCGTACAGCACCTCGATCATCGCGCGGTCGCGCACTCCGGTCATGGTCTTCACATCGGGAGCAGCCAACAGCGCCTCGACCTCCTCGAGTGAGAGGAACACCGGCAACTTTCGCGTGTGCCGAGGCGTGTCGAGATCGCTCGTGGGATCAGCCGGGCACAACTTCTCGTCTTCGAGGAACCGGTGAAACCCGCGCAGCGCTGCGAGATGGCGCGCCCGCGAGCGTGGCGACAACCCCTGCTTTCCGAGCAGCGCGAGATGTTCGAGCACGTCTTCGCGAGACACGCTCTCGACCATCAACTTCCGCTTCTGCAGATCGACCAGATACGTGCGCACGTCCATCGCGTACGCATCGACGGTCTTCGGCGCGAGGTTCCGCTCGGCCCGCAGAAACGTCACGTAGTGATCGAGCAACTCGGTCTGCACGCGTGCATTCTCGCCGCTGAGCAGTGACTTCCAAATTCACATCGGAGGACGGCCTCCCCCTCGCGTGAGGGAACGCAACCCGGGACGGCCCGGCTCACCCTCGAGGAGCCGATCCATGGCTTGGTTCGTGTTGATCATCGCTGGTCTGTTCGAAGTGCTCTGGGCGTACGCGCTCAAACAATCGCAAGGCTTCACCCGCTTCTGGCCCGCCAGCCATCACGCTCGCCGCCATGCTCGCGAGCTTCGGCTTGCTCGGCTACGCGATGAAGACCATCCCGCTCGGAACGGCCTACCCGGTGTGGACGGGCATCGGAGCGATCGGCACCTTCGTGATCGGCTTCGCGCTGCTCGACGAAGCCATCTCGCCACAGCGAGTGATCGCCGCGGTGCTGATCGGCTCCGGCATCGTGGTGATGAAGCTCAGCACGCCGAGCTGACGTATCGTCGGCCGCGTGATCGACATCGCGAAGCAGTTGGTCAAGCTCACGAGCTGGATGAAGGGCCGCGAGGCGCTCGAGAAGCTCGCCACACTTCCGCTCGAGACCAAACGCGCGAAGGTCTACCCGAAGGTCATCGAGCTCGCGGTGAAGTACTGGAGCGATCCGGTCAAGGGTGGCTCCGGGCTCGAGGTCGAGAACTTCGTGAACTTCATCGTCGCGGAGCTCGCCGTGGAACCCGACCTCGCGAACACGCTCTTCACGGCGCTCGCCAAACGACCGCTGCAGGTTCGGCCCGAGCACTTCTACCGGCTGGTGGGGCAAGCCCGGGACAAGCGTGCGGTGCCGCTCCTGCGCGGAATGTGGAAGAAATTTCCATTTCAGTGGGCCGGAGCCGCGCTCGCGCTCGACGCGCCAGAGCTCGGTGACGACGTCGCGGCCTTCATGGCCCACGCGCCGCACGGAAGTGAGATGGAGCTCGAGCTCGCCGCCGGAGTCCTCGGAGGCACGAAAGCCCTCGCCGAGCTGCGCAAACAGGCGAAGAGCGACTTCGTCTCACGGCCCGCGATGGTTGCGGTCGCCCTCGCCATCGCAGGCCACGACGACGAGGCGTACTTCAAGGATCTGCGCCGCGCGGGTGACGGTCAGACCGCGAAACGTCTTCACGCTGCGCTGAACGCCTCCAAACCGAAAGACCGCGCGGCCGCGATCGACGGTTTCGCGACGCACGTCGACAAACCGAAAGCATGGGTCCCGGTCGCGATGCAGTTCGCACTGTCGCGAATGCTGCTCGCCGAAGATCCGTACGTCGTCGAAGAAGCCGCGAAGGCCATCAAGACGTACGTCGACGGTCTGATCCCCAATGTGCGCGGGAGACCCGAACCGTGGCACGCGTACTTCCTGCGCATGGCACAGGGCTCGATCACCCGCGGCGTTTCAAAACCTGTCCGCGCCACGCTCGACGAGATCGGCAACTTCGTCCCGCGCGCGCCGAAGTTCGAAGACTGATCACTGATCCATCACGAGGATGCCCTTGCCCTGCCGGAGCACCTCGATCTGATCGTCGATCAGCGACACCACCGTCGACGGCTCTTCTTCCTGCACACCGCCGTCGAGGATCAGATCGAGGCGAGCCCCGAGCTTCTCCTTGATGTCCTTGGCGTCGGTGAGCACCGCGCCTTCCATGTCGGTCGCTGAAGTGGTGACGATCGGCCGCCCCAGCTTCGCGGCGATGGCGAGCATCAGCGGAGCCTGCGGCACGCGAATGCCGACCTGCTTCTGCTTGCTCTGCATCATGTCGGGCACCAGGCGCGTCGCCTCGAGCACGAAAGTGAAGGGCCCGGGGGTGAGCTGCTTCATGATGCGGTACGCGAAGTTCGACACCTTGGCGTACTTCGCGACGTCGCTCAGATCGGGGCACAGAAACGCGAGCGGCTTGCGGCGATCACGGTTCTTGATGCCGTACAGCCGATCGATCGCCTTCTTGGAAAACAGATCGCAGCCGATGCCGTAATACGTGTCGGTCGGGTACGCGATGAGGCCGCCGCTCTCGAGCACTTCGGCCGCGCGATCGATGGTGCGCGGTTGAGGACGGTGGGCATCGACTTCGACGATGGGTGCTGCGGTCGCCATGAGGAGTGCGGCCTGTACCTCAGCGCTTGCAGGAGTTCCACGTCGGCACAAACCCGCCTGTTTCCTTGGAAAATGCGTAGTCGACGAGCTGGCATTTGTCCCCGGACAGCGTGGCGCTCATCTCGCCGCCCCAATCGGCGTGGAACCACACCCGACCCACACCCTTCTGGTCGAACAGCACGGTCGACACGCGCGGCTTGCAGACGTGATCGTCAGCGCCCTTCGACACCAGCACCACCGCGGCCGGCTTGCCGGCGTTGAAGAACCAGAACTCACCGTCTTGCGGCTCTTCCTTCGTGTCGCAGAACTTCTTCGGCGGCGCGTTCAGCTCGAGCTTGAAGCCCTGCACGACGGTCGAGGCGGCGCACGAACGGCGCGGCTCGAACTTCGACGCGGACAGGTTGCGCATCACCTCGCCGAGCACGTTCTTCTTCGCGCCGAACAACTTCTTCTCGGAGCCCGGCCCTCGATCGAGTGACTGCTGCAGCTGCTCGAGCGCCCGCGTGGCGCCGCCCAGAAAACGCATCAGGAACACGCCCTGCGGCTCGCACCCTTCCCACTTCGGCAGCACGACGCGGTCGGTCTCGCTGGTGCCTCCGCTTGGCGGCGGCGCGACTGCGTTGCCGATGTGACCGAAGGGCGAAGCGATCTCACCGGGCTGCGGCGGTGCGACGGGCGCTGGCGGAGCAGCGTGCAACACGAGCGTCAGGGCAAAAATCATCGTCACGGCTCATACCAGACGGGCCCAGCGCGCCACGCATTCGATCGCCTGCTTTTCCTTCGAGCCGAAGGAATGCCCCGCGCCCTTCAACACCTCGAGCGTCACGTGCTTCTTCCCGGCGATCAGCGGCTTCAACACGCGCAGCGGCCCCAGCTCGTCCTTCGAGCCCTGGACGATCAGCGTGCAGCACTCGAGCGCCGAGAGCGCCGCTTCATCGAGCGGGCGCGGACGATCGGGCGGGCGAATCGGAAAGCCGAGGAGCACCACGCCAGCCAGTGAACGTCGCGCTGCGAGTCGAATCGCGAGTCGGCCACCGAAGCTGCGGCCCACGACGATCAACGGCGCGCGGATCGACTTCACCTCACCCTCGAGCCAGTCGACGTACGCGTCCAGTTCTGGAGTGACCTTGAGCCGCGGCGGAGCGATGCGCAGGCACTCGAACTCCGGGAGCGCCTTCTCGACGCGCACCAGAATTTCCTGATCGGCGCTGCCCTGGTAGCCCGGCAGCAGCACCACGCGCGGCTTCACGTCTTGCGTCTCGCCCGCAGCAACCGCGGCATGGCGCCGGGCTTCTGGCCCGCGAAATCGAAGAGCAGCTGCTCGCGGAACTTCTTGAGACCGTCCCAGTCGAGCTCGATGTGGCCGTGCGCCACGGGGTCGCGGAGCGTCTCTTTGCTCCACGTCACGAAGCGGGAGAAGTCGTCCCAGAACGACGGCTCGAGCGCGAACGACTCGGTGAGAAATTTTTCGTACGCGACGAGGTGGCTGTCCTTGCGCTTCTCGAGCACGCGAGCGACTTCACCGAGCGACGGCGGGCGCGCGTTCTGCTCGCGATCGAACCACTCGAAGAAGCGATCGAAGTACTCGACGCGAGAACCGCGACGTTCACGCACGCCACGTTCGAGGAATTGAGAGCGCAAGTTGTGCCGGTCGAGCCACACACCGAAGTCCGCAGCGAGGAGATCGCCCAGGCTCCGCTCGAACGCGCCCGAAAAGAGCACCGCCACGGCGGCCGCCGGAATCTCGTTGTACATCGCCTGCTGGAACATGCGCTCGGCGACCACCAGTCGCTGCCACAGCGCTTCGGGGCACGCGTCACGGCGGGTTCCGAACACCGATTCCAGATTCTCGAGCGCCTTGTTCTCGACGTCGGCCTCGCGCGCGACGAGCTCCTTCTGAAGCTGCGTGCGGTTCTGCTCGGCAAGACGCTGCCGCTCGGCTTCGGCCTCGACCGTCAACCGCTGTGCTTCCTTCTCGGCGTGCGTGCGCTGCGACTTGAGCTGTTCGATCTCGCGCTTGAGCCGTTCGACTTCGGTCTCACGAACCACGAAGCGGCGACGAACGGCCTCGGCTTCAGCTTGCGCCTGCGCGACGCGCTCTTCGGTCGACGCCTCGAGCGCCTGCCGCCAACCGAGACGACGCAGCGTGAGCTCGAGCCCGCGCTTCGCTTCCGGCTCATGCGGATCGAGCTGCAGCGCGCGACGGAAATGCGTCTCGGCTTTTTCGAAATCGCCGCCGTCCGCCGCGAGGTGGCCCAGATCGATGAACGGCGCCGCGCCCAGCTTGGGCAGCTCTGCGTCTGGAGAAGCCGTCGCTGCGGTCAACGTCTCCATCGCTTCGGCAGTGCGACCGGCGAGCCGCAAGGCGCGACCGCGCGCCGAGAGGTACTCGAAGTCGGAAGCCGGCTCGGTCTTCTTCAGGCCCGCGGCGCGATCGAGGAACTCGAGCGCTTTGCTCGCCTCGCCTCGAAGGTTGGCGATGTTGGCGAACAGCACGAGGTCGTCGCCGTCGGGGTGCTTCGCCAACCGCGTGGCGATCAACGAATCAGCGAGTTCCATCTCACCGGCGAGCGCAGCAGCCCACGCCATGTGCGCGAGGCTCCACGACTGGAGCTGCCCCGCTTTCTCGATCTCCTGAAACGCCTTGAGCGAACCGGTTGCGTCGCCGCGCATCAGCTTGATGTCGGCGCGCAACGCTCGCGCGGGCCAGATCAACGCGTCGACGCCCATCGCTTCGACCTTCGACGCGATGCGATCGGCCTCGTCGTACTGCCCGCGCCGCATCTTCACCGCCGCGAGCACCAGCCGCGCATCGGGCCCGGCGCCCACGAGGAGTGCACGCGCCAGCAACGCTTCGGCATCGACCGCTTTGCCGAGGCGAACCAGCGCCGCGGCCCAGGCCGTCAGCAGCTGGGGGTCTCGCTGCAGTTTCTTCTGCGCTCGCGCGAAGAACTCGACCGCTTTGCGCGGCTCGTCCTGATCGAGCAGCACGCTGCCGATGCGCGCTTCGAGCTCGGGTTCGCCCGGGTGTTTGCGCAGGCCGTCGTCGAGCACGGTGCGCGCCTCGGCCGTCTTCCCCTGCTGGCGCAGCGTCTCACCGAGCAACGTGAACACCGGCGGCTCGTCGAACCCGCTCTCGAGCACCTCGCGCACCAACGCTTCGCACTTCGCGAGCTCTCCGCGCTCGAGGGTGAGCCGCGCGTGCTCGAGCTGCGAAATGGCGCGTCGCTTGTTGAGACTCACGCGCGCCTCCGGAAGAAGTCGGACGTGACGAGCTCGACGGTCGGCGCGGCTTCGGGAGCCTTCACGGGCGCGGGTTCAGCCGACGGCTGTGCGGTCAGCGCAGCGACCAGCTCGGCGCGCGTCTTGAGGCTCGCGGCACCCGCCCCAAATCGCTCGCGCGCCAGGGTCATCAGGTCCTTCAAGGTGCGCTTCCCGAGGTCCTCCACGGCTCGCACTTCTCACTGCTCGGCGGCGCGGTCAACGTGCCATGATGCGCCCCGGCCGTGAGCGATCTGCCGCGACTGCTCCTGTGTTGCTTCGACGTGGTGCCAGCGCCCACGGCGATCTCGCGTCGAATGACCGAGTACCTGAAGGGACTGTCCGATCGTTTTCAGGTCGTGGTGCTCACCGTCAAGACACCTGACCACACGCACATCGAGCGGTACCACGGCGCGCGGTTGCTCCGCGTTCCGGTCGGTTCGGGTGATCTCGCGGCGCGCGTGCAGTCGTTCGATCGCGCCGTGCGCCGCCAGCTCGACTCCGAAGAGTACGTGATGGTGCACGCCTTCGACCCCTTCGGCGGGTACGCGCTCTGCGAGCGGCGATCGGAGTTTGGCTACAAGGTCGTCTACGACGCGTGCGCGCTGCCGTCGGTCGATCTCCCGAGTTTGCACGACGAGGCCGAAGCCAACCGCCGCTTCATCGCGCGCGTGCGCCGGCAGGAATTGTTCTGCCTGATGAACGCCGACTCGGTGATCGTCGCCAACGAGCTCACGCGGGAATTCGTCACCGGTCTCGGCGTGTCGCGCGAGCAGACGATGGTGCTGCCCTGCCCGGTCGACCTCACGCCGTACAAGCCCGAGGTGATGGGGCTGCCCGACGCCACGCCGATGAAGTTGGTGCACGTCGGCAATTTGTCGACCGCCAACGATCTCCCGACGGTGCTGGAGGCCATGCAGCTCGCGCTGCAGAGCGTCGATCTCGGGCTCACCGTGGTCGGCCCGCGGCACCCGGCGCACCAGGCACGACTCGAGGAACGGATCGCCGCGCTCAAGCTCACCGGCAAGGTCGAGTTCCAGGATCCCGTCACGCACGACGATCTGCACAAGGTGCTCGCGACGACCGACGTGGGGTTGCTCTCGCTCACCGATTCCGAGCGCAACATGAAGGTCGGCTCGCCGCTCTCGCGCGCCGCGGAATATCTGGCTGCCGGTCGCCCGGTGATCGCCGCCGACGTCGCGTCAGCGCGCGCCACGCTGCAGGAAGAAGGCGTCGTCTTCTACAAGCCGGGCGACAAGCAATCGCTCGCCGATGCGTTGATTGCCCTCGCGTCGGAACCCGCGAGGCGCGTGAAGCTTGGCAAGGCTGCTCGCAACGAAGCGCTCGCACACGACGGAGCGATCGTTCGCGCTGATCTCGTCGCCACCTACGTCACGCTCACCGGCACCGGAAATCGCGCGGTCGGTGACGCGGAGACCACCAGCCCCGACGAAGTCACGCAGCTCGGTCAGTCGCTCGGCGCGGAAGACACCAAAGAGCGCAAGCGCAAGGCAGCGGCGCTCGCCGCGGCGGCGGGCGAGAAACGGAGCGCGTCGGGCGAGCAGAAGGTCGCCACCGACCCCGCCATCGCCGCGGCTGACACGTCGCCTGAAGCCGCGCTGCGCGATCGCCCCGCGGTGATGGGCGTGCCGATTCGCGAAGAAGACGAGCCGCCCATCGTGCTCGGCAAGGAAGCACGCGAGGTGGTGAACGAGATCGTGCAGCAGGTCACGACCGAGCCGAACGCGCTGCTGCGCACCGAGCCGCCGGTGGTGATGGGCATGCCGCTGCCGCAGCAGCCTCTCGCGGTGACCACGATTCCCGCGATGATGACTCCGGGCGATCTCGCGGCCGAGCTGGGGAAGATCGACGAGCCGCTGATTCCGCATTCGTCGCCGACCATCGCCGCGACCACCGACCCGACCACCGGAGCGCCTCTGGCCGACGATCTTCCCGACACCGGCGCGCATCTGTCGTTGGTGCCCAAAGATCCTCCGCCTCCCGCGACGCGCACGAGCAAGTCGGCGTCGTCGCTCGGGCCAGTTCCGGAGACGCCGGCCAGGCGCGGGCGTGCGTCACGCGCGTCGAAGTCGCTCGGGAAGACCGGCGAGTCGGGTCAGAACCTCACGCCCGTCGGTGACGCGCCGAAGAAGATCGCTGAAGCGAGCCAGAGCGTGACGCCGAGTGACGGTGGCACGCCGTTGAGCGAGCAGTCGGGGTCGACGAAGCGCAAGACCGACCCGGCTGCCACGACCGATGAGAAGTCTGGCGTCGGGAAGCGGCTGACCGACCCCGCGGCCACGACCGACGAGAAGTCCGCGAGCGGCCGGAAGCTGACGGATCCTTCGATCACGGCTGACGCCGAGAAGTCCGCGAGCGGCCGGAAGCTGACAAATCCGAGCACCGACGCCGAGAAGTCTGCGAGCGGCCGCAAGCTGACGGATCCATCGATCACTGGTGATGCCGAGAAATCCGCGAGCGGCAGGAAGCTGACGGATCCTTCGATCACTACTGGTGATGCGGAGAAGTCCGCGAGCGGCCGGAAGGTTGCCGAGCCCGCGCCCGCCGACGCCGAGAAGTCTGCGAGCGGCCGCAAGGTGACGGATCCTTCGATCACCGGTGACGCCGAGAAATCCGCGAGCGGCCGCAAGGTGACGGATCCTTCGATCACCGGTGACGCCGAGAAATCCGCGAGCGGCAGGAAGCTTGCCGAGCCCGCACCCACCGAGGCCGAGAAGTCTGCGAGCGGCCGCAAGCTGGCAGATCCGACCTCCGCCGCAGAGAAGTCTGCGAGCCGCAGGGTTCCCGACTCCGCCATCACCTCCGACGCTGAAAAGCGGTCCACCCTCACCCCGACCCTCTCCCTCGCGGGAGAGGGGGAGCCGCTGCGGGTCGAGTCGACCGTCCCCTACGGCCAGAAGCTCGAACCGCCACCGCTGCCTCGACCGTCGACGCCGGGCGGCATCTTCATTCCTCCGCTCGAGATGCCGAGCGTCGCCACGCCGGTGCCGCGCTCGAGCACCTCGGGCCTCACGCCCGCCTTCCGCAGCTCGCCTTCGGGCTCGGCCCTCCCGATTGTGCCGGCCGTCGCTCCGCCGCCGCAGTTCGTGCCACTGCTGACGCCACCCACTCCGGGCGTCGCGACGCCCGCGCCGAAGACCGTCATCCCCCCGATGCCGTTCCCGCGAACCGCGTCGGGCACCTTCGCGACGCTCGCCACCACGCCCGCCGCGCCGCCTCCGTTGCCGAGTCTGGTGACGCCGCCAGCGCTCACCAACATTCCCGCCGGCGCGCGCCCCTCGGGCCTCTTTCCTGAAGCGCCGGCAGTGCCGCTGAAGCCGTTCAAGCCAACCGAGCCGCAGGTGATCTCCGACAGCGAGATCGAAGAGGTCGGCGACGAAGGCCCCGAGGAACTCGACGACGAAGAGCTGGTCGAAGTGCCGACCAACCCGACGCCCGTGATGCCGGGGCCCTCGCAGACCAGCGACGAAGCGCCCGAAGTTGCCCCGGAAGACGCCGGCGTGCAGACCGTCGACACCGACGCGTCGCCTCCGCCGTCAGCGATCGACCCGTGGCTGGCGATGCTGGTTCACGGCTACTGCCCGCCTGCTTCGGGGCTCTTCAATCGCCACACTCCACCGACGACGATGCCTGGCCGCGACCGCTGACTCATGCGCTCGTTCGCCTCCGACTGGTCTACGACCAGTCGAGTTCTCGACCTGCGGTCTCGACCGGCTCGCTCGCTGATCAGCTCCCTGATCATGGCGGTTTACCGGCCCTCGCCGAAGGTGCAGACTCACTGAACTGCATCGCTTTTCCACGAAGGATCTCACCTTCGTCCCACGCTTCGCCTGAGGTTCCATGGAGCGCCGCGCTCTCATCGTCGAAAGCCAGAACGATTTCGCCCTGTCCCTCGCCTCGGTGCTCAAAGGCGTCGGCTTCAACACCAGCCTCGCGGCTTCGGCCGGCGACGCGCAGCGCGAGCTCGAGAAGCGCCGCCCCGACATCGTGGTGTTGCGCGCCGAGCTCCCTGATCAGAGCGGCTTCGTGCTCTGCGGCACCATTCGCAAGGGCAAGTTCGGCCAGAACCTCCCCGTCATTCTCGTCTCGAGCGACTCCGACCCCGCGGCGCTGATGCAGCACTCGCAGGGCCCCAACGCGGCCAACGGCTACCTCGCGATCCCCTTCGAGATGGGCGAGCTGGCGCGCCTCACGCAGACCATCGTTCCGCCCGGCAGCGGCCCCACCAACACGCTCGAGGAAATGGACGGCGAGCTCGACGCAGCGCTCTCCAGCGGCCCCGCTCCCGAGACGAACACCGGAGCGCCGCCGCCGCTGAAGACCAGCGGTCCGGGTGGTCCTCCTCGTCTGCCGCGCCGTGAGCGTCGCAGCGCGCTGACCGACGAAGACAAGTCGTTCCTCGATCGCGCCTTCGGGTCGATCGCCGATCGCAAGACCGAGCTGCTCGCCGAGTCGCGAGAAGTGCGCCGCCCGCCGCGCCGCGACGCGATGGGCACGCCGGAAGCGAAGATCCAGATCCTCCGTGACGAGCTCAAGTCGCGCGAAGCGCAGATCGCGCGCATCTCGGAGATCTGGTCGGTCCGCGAGCGTGAGCTGCTGTCGGTCGAAGACCGCCTCAACGAGAAGGACGTCGAGATTCAGGGCTTGAAGATGCAGGGTGACGATCTCACCCGCCGCCTCAACGAGTCGCAGAACAACCTCGTCGAGAAGGAACGCGAGCACGGCCGGCAGGTCGAAGATCTCCTCCTCCAGAAGTTCATCGGTGAGAAGGAAGTCATCGAGGTCGTCTCGGCGAAGGAAAAAGAAGTCAACGTCCTGCGTCGCGAGAAGACCGGTCTCGAAGACGAGGTCGCGCGCGTTCAGAAGGAACTCGAGTCGGCCCGCAAGGACTACGAGCAACTCGAGAAGGACTTCAACCTCGCGACGCTCGAGTTCGAGGTGAAGGAAAAGCAGCTCGTCGAGACCGTGCAGGCGCGCGACGCCTCGCTCTCGCAGCTGACCGAAGCCCACGAGCACCTCACGCAGACGCAGCACGCCACGGTCGCCGATCGCGACACGCGCTTCGCCGACTACGAAGGCCAGCTCAAGGCGCTCACCGAGACGCTCGAGAAGACGCAGAACGAGCGCGACGCCACGGTGCGCGATCTCGAGAGCAAGCTGCGCCTCGCCACCGAACACGGCCAGCGCGGAGAAGAAGAGAGCGCCCGCCTCGCGCAGGAACTGGCCGATGCCCGCCAGCGCGCCTCGATCAGAGATCGGCGAGCTCGAAGGCGAGAATCGCCGCGTTCCACAACCAGCTGGAGTCGCTGCAGACCAGCAAGTCGGAGATGGAGCAGCAGCTGCAGGAACAGCTGACGCTCCGCGAGGGCCGCATCGCGCAGTTGGAGAAGGACCTCGCCGACACCGTCGAGCACAAGGACCGCCACGAGGCCACGCTGCAGGCCGAGATTCAGTCGCGGCTCGAGCGCATCGGCGAGCTCGAGGGCGAAGTCGAAGCGGTCAAGGCCGCGCTCAACGATCGCGAAGCCGAACTCACCGGTGAAGTCGGCGAACTCGGGTCGCAGGTCAACGAGCTGTCGGCCACCAGCCAGGCGCAGGCGCAGCAGATCGCCGATCTCGAGGCCACGATCGTCGAGCGCGAGCGTTCGATTCTCGCCCTCAACACCGAGAGCACCGACAAGAGCGCCCGCATCGCCGACTTCGAAGCGCGGCTGTCGAACGCGCAGGCCACCATCGCCGAGCGCGACGGTGAAGTCGGAGCCCTCAAGCAGACCGTCGAAGGCCAGGCGCAGGAACTCAACCAGAAGGAAGAGACCAACAACCGGCTGATGGTGAGCCTCGAGGAGACGCAGAAGGCGCTCCTCCAGACGCAGGACTCGCTGAATCAGACGCAGCAGGCCTTCGAAGAGAAGACCGCGGAGCAGGCGCAGACCGCCGACACGCTCGCCAAGACCAACGCCGAGCTGCAGAAGACGCGCGGCGAGCGCGACGACCACATGGGTCAGCTCACCGCGGCGCGCAACGAGATCCAGCGCGTCACCGGTCTGTGGCGCAACACCGAGACCGCCAAGGCGCAGCTCGAAGAGCAGATGTCGGGCGAGATCGGTCAGCTGAAGACCTCGCTGTCCGAAGCGCAGGGCAACTACGAAGCCGAAGCCGCCGCGCACGAGCAGCTGCAGAACGACACCAGCGCGCAGATCGATCAGCTCCAGAAGCACGGCGCGCAGCTGAGCCAGACGCTGCAGGCCACGCAGGTCGACCTCGCTGCCACGCGCGCGAACTTCGACGACGCGCTCAAGTCACTCGACATCGAGAAGCGCGCGCACGCCGACACCACCAAGCACTACGAAGGGCGCGTCACCACCCTCGAGGGCGAGCTCGCGCAGTCGCGCGGTCAGTCGGAAGATCTCGGCGAGCAGCTGCAGGCGACCAAGCAGGAACTCGGCGCCCGCGTGCAGGATCTCACCAAGCTCAACGCCGCGCTGGCGCACGCCGAAGACAAGGCGCAGCAGCTCGAAGATCGCGTCGCCACCAGCACCGAAGAGTCGACGCGCCGCGAAGAGCTCCTGCAGAACGATCTCGCCGGCAAGAGCAAGGAGCTCGCCGACACGCTGCGCAAGCTGACCACCCTGCAGCAGGAGAAGACGCGTCAGGTCGACGCGCTCACCCGCGATTCGACGGCCAAGGCCGAGCAGGCGAAGAACCTCGAGGCCAAGCTGAAGGCGCTGTTCGACGAGTCGAAGAAGAAGACCGACGAGCTCACGCAGCGGCTGCAGACCACCTCGCACGATCTCGAGGCCGCCAAGAAGGACATCGCGCAGAAGACCGACGCGCTGGCGCGGGCCAACGAGGCGCAGACCACCATCGCCGCGGAGCGCGATCAGGTGCGCACGCAGATGCAGACCACCGTGCAGCAGGCCAACGCGCGCATTCAGGAAGCGAACGCCGCCATCGCGCAGGAAAAGGCCGCCGCGAAGAAGAACAGCGACGAGCTCGGCCAGAAGGCTCAGCGCGCCGAGCAGCGCATCGCTCAGGTGCAGGGCGAGATGCAGAACAAGCTGGGAGAGATGGAGACCCGGCTCAAGGAAGCCCAGAGCCAGCTCGCCCAGCGTCAGCGTCGCGTGTCCGAGCTCGAGCAGGCCGCGGAGCAGACCAACGCCACCCGCGTGCGCGCCGAGAAGGAACTGCAGGCCAAGATCGCCGCCGCCGAGAGCAAGGCCAACGACGCGACCACCAAGCTCGCCGCCGCCGCCACGCAGAACAAGGCCCTCGACGCGAAGCACTTGAAGGAGGTCGAAGATCTCCACGCCAAGCAGAAGGCCGAGGTCGAGCGCCGCGAGCAGGTGAAGGCGCAGGAAGTGAAGCGTCTGCAGGAAGCGGTGCAGGAAAAGAGCAAGCAGCTCAAGGTCGTCGAGCTCGAGCTCGCCCGCTACAAGAACAAGCCCGCGACCAGCAGCCCGTCGGGCATCGCGGCGGCTCCGGCTGCGGCTGCGGCGGCTCGCCCACCGGCAGCGCGACCGCCGGCGTCGTCGATCGCCAATTCCTTCGTCGGCGAAGACGAGGAACAGGCGACGCGGGTCAACACCATTCCCGTCGACGTGCGGAAGCCCGCGGCCACGGCCTCTGCTTCCGTTCCCAAGACGGGCAACACCGGCATTCCGGTGCAGTCCGCTCCGACGGCGAACAAGACGGGCAACACCGGCATCCCCGTGGCCAAGCCCGCCGCGCCTCCGACCGGCGCGCGCCCGGCCGTCGCCATCACCGCCGCTCCCGCGCAGAAGCGTCAGGAGAAGGAAGATCGCACCGTGGTGATGCCCGCCGCGGCCGCGACCGCCTTGCCTCCCGCGCAGGGTGACGACGACGTCGACTTCACCTCGATCGTCGACAACCTCGGGGAATAACCCCTCGCGACGCGGTCTGAAATTTACGCAGGGCCGGCTGAACACTCGTCGCTGTTGGTATAGGAGGCCCGCCCATGCGCGCGTCCCTCGCACTCTTCGTTCTCGTCCTCGCCACCCTGATGGGCTGCGACAAGGTCCGCACCGTGCCTCCTCGCGATGCGGGGCCGGTGTGCGAGGACAACGAGCAGCTGGTGAATGGTCAGTGCCGCTTCGTGTGCAACCGCGACGGTGACTGCGCCGTGGGTCAGCGCTGCAACCTGTTGCTCGGCAGCTGCGAGCCCAAGCCGCCGCCGGTCGACGCGGGGCCGATGATCACCCCGTGCACCGAGGGCGCCGTGCGCTGCGCGGCCGACAACGGCTCGGTCGAGCGCTGCAACGCGACGGGTGGCTGGGTGGTCGCCGAGCAGTGCGTGCAGCCCGAAGGCTTTTGCCAGAACGAGCAGTGCCTGCGCTGCCGGCCCGGAGCGTCGCGCTGCGCGGGCGGTGGCACGCAGATCGAGATCTGCCTCGATGACGGTTCAGACTTCCGCCAGGTGACCTGCGCGGCCGGAGCGACCTGCGTCGCCGGCGAATGCGCCCAGTGCACCATCGGCCAGAAGCGCTGCAGCGCGAACGGCCAGTCGCTCGAGGAATGCCAGCGGCTGCCGCGCGAAGATCTCTCGGCGGGCTACGTGCCCTCGGGCGACAACTTCGACGGCACGTGCGTGACGCAGGTCTGCGAGCAGGGCCCCAACGGCCCGCAGTGCCGCGCTCCGGCGTGTCTGCCGGGTTCGACGCGCTGCTTGAACGCGGCGACGCAGCAGGTCTGCTCCGCGACGGGCGCGTACACCGACGTGGCGTGCGCCTCGCTGCCCGGCATGGGCCCCACCGCCGAGTGCCTCTCGGGCGTGTGCATCGACGAGTGCGCCGAGGCCGTGCGCGCCAACAGCTACTTCGGCTGCGAGTACTGGTCGACGGTGCTCGACAACTCGGTTGATCGCCTCTTCAAGGGCGGCGCGGTGACGGGACAGGGCACGGCTGATTCCGACTTCGTGTTCGTGGTGACCAACCAGTCGGCCGTCGCGGCCAACGTCGAGGTGTGGCGGTACCAGGGCAGCGCGCCGGTGCGCGTGAAGAGCGTCACCGTCCCGGGCCGCACCGACCCCGTCACCAAGGGTCTCGTGAAGATCCCCGTACCGTGGCAATCGATCACGCCGTCGAACCAGATCGTCGGTCTGGCCGACACCGGCCGGCAGCGCTGGGCCTACCGCCTGACGTCGAACCGCCCGGTGACCGTGTACCAGTTCAGCCCCATCGACGCGCTCAAGGTCACCAACCGCACCTGCACCGCCGCCAACAACACGCGCGACTGCAGCTGCAACGAGTACAGCGACTTCGATTCGCTCGGCTGCTTCCTCGGCGACTTCTCGACGGCCGGCGTGTGCACCCAGACCACCAACGGCAAGCGCTGCCAGTACGGCTCGTTCAGCAACGACGCGTCACTCCTGTTGCCCGCGCACATCCTGGGCACCAGCTACGTGACGCTCACGCCGGAGCACGTGCACCTGCACCTCACCGGTTCGGGCGGCGGCGAGTTCCCCTACTCCTCGACGTATTCGGTGGTCGCGACGCAAGACAACACGTCGGTCACCATCCGCTCTTCGGGTGTCACCAAGGCGTCGGTGACCGGCACCTCGGTGCCCGCGTTCGCGGTCGGAGAGACCCGCACCATCGTGCTCAACAGCTACGAAGTGCTGCAGCTGGCCTCGGCGACGGCGGGCACCGACATTCAGTGCATCACGGCGGGCGGCGACTCGAAGTGCCGCAAGAGCAACGATCTCACCGGCTCGATCGTCACGTCCGACAAGCCGATCGCGATCTTCTCGGCGAACCCGTGCCTGCAGGTGCCGTACGACCGCGTGGCGTGCGACCACGTCGAGGAACAGCTCTTCCCGTTCAGCACGTGGGGCCGCAACTTCGTCGCGCAGCCGAGCCACCCGCTGCGCCTCAACAACAACCAGTTCGCGACCAACCCGCCGCCCGACTACTTCAAGATCGTCGCCGGCGCGTCGGCCACGCTGACCATCACGCCGCCGCCGACCGCGGCCGACGTCGTCGCGCCGACCAACTGCACCACCGGCTCGCTCACCACCAACAACTGCGCGCTCGCGGGCGGCGCCTTCGTGCTCTTCAAGTCGACGCGCGCGTTCACGGTGAGCGCCACCAACCCCATCGCGGTCGCGCAGTTCTTCTCGGGCCAGGGCAACACCACCGGAGCGCCCACCGACCCGCAGCAAGGTGACCCGTCGATGGTGCTGTTGCCGCCCATCGAGCAGTGGCGCAGCCGCTACACGGTGCTCGCGTCGACTGGTTACAAGGACAACTACCTCGGTCTCACCATCGACTCCGGCAAGGTGCAGACGGTGCGCGTCGACGGAGCGACGGTGACGGGCTTCACCACCATTCCAGGCACGCCGTTCCAGGGCGTGAACTGGCCGGTGACGACGGGCACGCACACCATCGAAGTGATCCCCCAGGCGAACCAGCAGACGCTGCCGGGCGCGGGTGTCACGGTGCACGGCTACGACGCGTACGTCTCGTACGGCTACACGGGCGGTCTCGACCTGACGACCATCGTGACTGGCGTGACGCCGGGCGGGTGACGGGCTAGAGCGACGCGCATGCTCAACCGCGCGTCACTCGTCATTTTGGGAGCGGTGATCCTCTCGGGGTGCGGCTCGAATCTGTGCGACCGCTCGAAGACCGCGCAGAAGAACTACGTCGGTGACTGCAGCGACGCGGTGGCGCCTCCGCTGCTGGGCGGCATGTGCAGCGCGAACCTGAGCAAGTGCAGCGAGGCCGATCAGAAGGCCATCGACACCGCGCTCACCTGCATCGAGAAGCTGCCGGCGTGTCTGCTGATCGCGAAGGACGCGTGGGCACTGCAGCGCGACACCTGCAACAACTCGCTCACCACCCTCTCGCAGCCCTGCAAGGACGCCTTCTTCATGGGCGTGGCGCCAGGCTTCGACGCCGGCATTCCCGACGCGGGCCAGAAGCCCATCAGCGATGGCGGCAACGGCCTGACGCTGCTCGGCACCGCCAACGAAGACACGGTGGCGCTGGCGTGGGTTGCGCGGCGTGAGGCGAACGTCGAGCGCTGGCTGCTGATCGAGACCGACGCGCTGGGTGACAACTACTCGGAGCGCGACGTGGCCATGCCGGGCTCGATCAACTTCACCATTCCCGACGCGGGCATGTCGGGGCGGCACTATTTCCTCGCGGGGTTGAACGCGAACGGCGACGTGCTGTTGGGCACTCCGCCGGTGGTGATGGTGCCTGACGCGGGCCCGGCCGACGCCGGCATCTGCATGGGCCCCAACGACTGCGCGATGAACCGCGTGTGCGATCTCATGCAGTGCAAGGTGCAGAACTGCATTCCCGGCGGCATGAACACCTGCCCCAACAGCTACGCGTGCAACCTGCAGGGCGAGTGCGCGCGCACCACGGCGGACGGCGGCGTCTTCAACCCGGGCGGTGGCACGCGCGACGCCGGCACGCAGCCGCTGCCGATGATCTCCAACGAGATTCTCCTCACGCCGCGACCGCCGATGGCTGGCGCGACGGTGTCGGTTGGCAACGTCGCCGGCCGTCGCCCGGACATCGCGGCGTACGACACGGCGCGGGTGACGCTGGCGCTCGAGCAGGAAGGTCAGCTCATCGCGCACCCGTCGATCGAACGCGGCAGCGACTTCACCGATGAGATCGACACCAGCTTCGGCCTCGACACCACCGGCGCGCGCGTGCACCTCACGTGGGACGCGGAGTCGCGCTCGCTCTTCGCCTGCTACGTGGTGGGCACCGGCATTCGCGTGCAGAAGGCGGGAGAAGGCGGCCGCAAGTGGGGCACCATCACCAACACCTTCATGCCGCCGCTGCTCGACGACGGTGGCATCGACGAGCTGTACCGCGATTGCGACATCGCTCCGTGGAAGAACGGCGGAGCGCTGCTGGTCACCGCCGAACAAGAAGTGCTCATGGTTCGCGAGCTCGACGAAAACCTGAACGTCGTGATGCGGGGCCCGGCGTTCCTCTCGCAGTTCCCGCCGCTCGACGGCGGCTCGGGAGGCATCACCAACCCCGCGCACCCGGCGATCGCCACCCTGCCCTCGATGAACCTCACGCACATCACCTTCACCGGCACGCGCGTGACCGCGGCGGGCAGCGACACCGAGCCGTACGGAGTCGCGCGCAACGGAGCGACCGCCAGCTTCGGCATGCCGACGCGCATGACCTCAGCGGTGCAGCCCAGCGCCCTGCCGGAAGACTACACCGCCGTCGCGATTCACCCGGCGACCGGTCGTGCCGTGGGCGCCTTCACCTCGGTCGTGCAGCAGGGCACGGTGCAGTACAGCACCGTGTACGTCGCCCTCTACTTCGAGAGCGCGATGTTCACCGGCTGGAGCAGCGGCTCGCACTTGAACGTGCTGGTCGCCGACACCAACACCACGGTGCTCTTCCCGCAGAAGGGGCTCAACGACACCTGGTTCGCGTACTCGCCGGCGCTCGCGCCGCTCCAGCGCTCGAACCTGTTCGCGCTCACGTTCGTGACGGGGCCGCGCGACACGATGGGCATCGGCCAGTACAAGCAGTACCTGGTTCCGTTCGATCTCGATCGCGTGGCCGACATTCAGACCTCGGCCAAGGGCTGGTTCGTGCGCCCGGTGACGAAGATCTCCGACGTGCGCGTGCTCGACCCGCGCGGACCGCTGGGCTCTCCGCAGCCGACGGTGTCGGCGCTGGCTGGCGACTCGCAGATCTCGGTGTACGGCGTCTTCGTGCAGGGCGCCGGGCTCGCGGGAGACGTCGAGGCGCCTGCGCAGTACTTCCACTGGCCCTGATTCAAGCGCGTGCTCTGCGCGTACCTCGTCATCGCGGGTTTCGTCGCCGCGGTGTGCTTCGCCGCGTGGCGCATGTCGCTGCCGTGGGACGAGCGCGGCAAGCCGTGGTTTCCGTTTCTGCAGCGCGCTCCGAAAGAAGAGCGTGAGCCAGTTCGCCGCGAGCAGCTGAGCGGTTGGCAGCGGCTGCACCCGAAGATCGCGATCGAGGGGCGCTTCGATGGCTGGTCGGCCGAACCGCGGCGCACCGAGGCCCGCTTCGTCGTGAAGAACGGGGCGCTGACGACCGAACGGCTCGCGACACCGATCGACGAAGGAGCGTTGGCGTTCCTCTCTCCGGGCGGCACGCCGCTGATCGCCGAGCCGCTGCCCGACGAGACGAGTGACGGCGACTTCGACGAGGAGCGGCGCGTTCCCTCGGCGCACGAGCTGATCCGCTTCTACGTCGGCCAGGGCGGGCTCTTGATCATCACCAGTCCTCGCGGCGCGCTGGTGATCGCCACGAGCCTGAGCGCGAAAGACGTGGGGAAGTTGCTCGCCTCGCTGCGACTGGTGGGCGAAGCCGAGCCGGCGGAACACCTGCGCGATCGTGTCGAGCTTCGGGTCTGCAACGACACGCTGCTGGCCGACGTGCTCGAGCAGCACCCAGCCCGGAAGCTGGCGTTCGAGATTCTCGCTCCGGGCCTCAACGTGCTGTTCGTCGACAAGCCGCACCCGCACTCGACGTTGATGACGCCGCTCGATCACGAGGGCCTTTCGCAGGCCGGCGGCAAGGACGCCTTCCTCGCGCGCATGGCGAAGTTCGTCGATCCCCTCGCGGAGCCACTCGACGAGCTCGGCAACGACATGCTCACCAATCAGCGCGGCACGGAGCACGCCGCGTCGCTGGTGACGCACGCCAGGTTCTTCGAGCGGTTCGCTCCACGCTTCGGCGACGCGATGCTGGTCGGAGTGCCGTCGGTCAGTCGCGTCTTCGTGTCGCGCGACACGCCGAAGCACCGTGAGGTGTTGGCCGCGATGCTCGACGCGTCGACGAAGGTCGAAACCACCACCCGGCTCTCGACGCGCGTCTACCGCGTGACCGGAGCCGAATGGGACGAGTGGTCGGTGGTCGACGAGAAGAACTGAGCAGCTTCAGCGGAGGCTGCGACGCGCCTCGCTCCACACGTCACGGAGGCGGACGGTCGAAACGGCGCGCGCGAAGCGACGGCCCTGGCTGCCCTGCTCGTGCTGCATGTTCGTCGCGACGGTGCGCGCGAGAACGTACGCCGCCACCACGAGCAAACCGCCCGGCACCACCACCATCATCATGAGCATCGCCAGTCGAAACATGTTGGTCCCACCACGACCCGGGAGGGTCGTAGCGTGTGAAACTGCAGCGCTCGTGCCCGAGGTCTGAAGAGGCGTTTCTTGTGTGGTTGCGGGCAGTTGCATGATTCGAAATCCTGAGTCTTTTGAGCCTCGGCGAGTCGTTCGCGTCACCGACGCCACAGCGGTGCTCTGACAGACGAGTCAGGTTAGAAGCGCGCGCGTGACGACCTCGTTTTCCGACATCGCGGCTGCCAGCGACTCGCTGTCGAAGGCCGGCTACCTGCCGTCGAAGGACATCGCGACGGCGGCGTTCCTCCTCGATCGCCTCGAAAAGCCGGCGTTGATCGAAGGCCCTGCGGGCGTCGGCAAGACGGAGTTCGCGCGCGCGCTGGCGACGGCGCTGGGTCGCGAGCTGGTGCGGCTGCAGTGCTACGAGGGCCTCGACGAGAGCAAGGCGCTCTACGAGTGGGAGTACGCCAAGCAGCTGCTCTACACCCAGCTCCTCAAGGACAAGATCGGCGAGCTGATGCAGGGCGCGGGCTCGGTGAAGGAAGCAGCCGATCGCGTCGCGGCGTCAGATGCGGTGTTCTTCAGCGAGCGCTTCCTGCTCCCGCGGCCGATCTTGAAGGCGCTGGTGAGCGAGAAGCCGACGGTGCTGCTGATCGACGAGATCGACAAGGCCGACCCGGAGTTCGAAGCGTTCCTGCTCGAGGTGCTGGCCGACAACGCGGTGACGGTGCCGGAGCTGGGGACGATCAAGGCGAAGCACGTGCCGCGCGTGGTGTTGACGTCGAACGCGGCGCGCGAGCTGTCTGACGCGCTCAAGCGCCGCTGCCTGCACCTGTACATCGACTACCCGAACAAGGACCGCGAGCTGGCGATCGTGCGCGCGCGGCTGCCGGGCGTGGCGCAGAAGCTGGCGGAGCAAGTCGTCAACGCGGTGAGCAAGCTGCGGAAGATGGAGCTCAAGAAGGCTCCGTCGATCGCCGAGACACTCGACTGGGCGCAGGCGCTCGCGCTGCTCAACGCCGACACGCTGTCGGGCGAGCTCGTCGCGCAGACGCTGAACCTGGTGCTCAAGCACGAGGCCGACGTCGACAAGGCGAAGCCGCACCTCCACTCGTTGGCCCTGCCCTGATGGCTCCGGTCGTTCCCGACCCGAAGCGCATTCGCGCGTTCAAGGACGGCACCGCGTTCGAGGCGTGGCTCTCGAAGAACTACGCCCGCGAAACCGAGCTGTGGCTCAAGATTCACAAGAAGAGCTCGGGGCTGCCGACGGTGACGTACGCCGAGGCGCTCGACGTCGCGCTGTGCTGGGGCTGGATCGACGGGCTCAAGAAGTCGTTCGACGAAGACTCGTTCCTGCAGCGCTTCACGCCGCGCACGAAGAAGAGCCCGTGGAGCCAGATCAACCGCAACCACGTCGCGCGACTGACGAAGTCGGGCCGCATGACGGAACACGGCCAGCGGGAGATCGACGCGGCGAAGGCCGACGGTCGGTGGGACGCGGCGTACGCTCCCCCGAGTCAGATCACGGTGCCTGATGACCTGATGGCGGCGCTCAAGAAGGTGCCGAAGGCGCTCGCGACGTTCGAGAAGCTCAACAAGGCCAACGTGTATGCGCTCGCCTATCGAACGCTGAGCGTGAAGACGCCCGCGAAGCGCGCGGAGAAGATTGCTGGCTTCGTCGAGATGCTGGCTCGCGGAGAGATGATCCATCCGCAGAAGGCGAAATGAGCTGCCCGCTCACCTCAGCTCGTACTCGAAGCCGTCGGGGTGCTCGGCGATGCGCACGAAGCCGTTCTTCTCGAGCACGCGCTGTGACGGAACGTTCGCCTTGGCGACGTCGGCGTGCGCGGGCCGCTCGGTCATGACCTTCAACATTCCGGCGAGCGCCTGCGACGCGAGGCCCTTGCCCCACCACTCGCGCCCGAGCAGGTAGCCGACCCACAACTTCCCGTCTTGATGCCACGCGCAGACGTTGCCGGCGACGGCTCCATCGACGTCGATGACGAGGAACGTGTTGCCCGGGTAGCCGAGCACGCGCGTCTTCATGTGCAGGAAGAACGCGTCGCGCTCACGGCCCGGGTGTTCTGCCAACGCCTTCACTTCGGGGTGCGCCTGATGCTCGAACAGCGTCTCGAGATCGGCGTCGGTGCACTCGCGAAGCTTCATTCAGCAGGCGCCGCTTCTTCCTTCTTCGGCACCGCGTCGAACCAGCCCTTGTAGCCGAGCTTCACCGAGTCCTTCGTGAACGTCTCGCCGCGCTTCTTGTCGACCACGAACCACTTGCCGTCTTTCTTGCCGACCAGGTACGCGGCCGCTTCGCCGTTGGCCATGCCCTTGTCCTCGACCTGGTAGTTGTCTTCGCTGGTCTCGACGACCACGGTGCCGAGCGGAGCAAGCGAGGCCGCGCCGACTTTGAACTCCTTCAGGTAGTACGAGACCTTCTCGTGGAACCACGGAGCCATGGGGTGATCTTCCTTGCCCATGCGCTTCTTGCGCTCGGCGATCGCCTCGATGGTCTTGGGGTGCAGGAACTTCTTCACGTCGGCCCACTTCTTGGCCTTCACCGCGGTGAGGTACTTCGTCACCAGGTCCTTCGCTTCCTTCGCCTCGGGCGCGTCACTGTCGGCGGTCGGCGCGGCGGCGGTTGCTCCACCGGGGCCTTCCGTGCCCTGCGCGAAAGCGGAGGTTGAGACGATCAGCGCGGCCCCGATCAGCACGGTTCGGAAGAAGTTCATGGTGGCCTTCGACTTAGCAAATCGGCGCTGATTCAGCCCCCATCAGACTGTAGGCTCCGCGGCACTTTGGCGCGTTCCGAGACCGTTAACGTCCTCATCGTCGACGACGATCGTTCAGTGCAGCGGGTGCTCGCCGACGCGCTCACCAAGCAGGGCTACGTGGTGACCGTCGAGCGTGACGGCGAGTGGGCGGTCAAGACGTTCGAGAAGAAGAACTTCGATCTGGTGATCCTCGACCTGCTGTTGCCTGCGCTCAGCGGCTACGAGGTCGCGAAGAAGATTCGCGCGATGCCCAAGGGCCGGAAGGTGCCGATCGTGATGATCTCCGGCGTGTACCGAAACCCGGTGCACCAGCGCGAAGCGGTCGAGAAGCACGGCGCCTTCGTGCTGCTCGAGAAGCCCATCGACTTGAAGCTGCTGCTCGGCACGATCAAGGACGCACTGGGAGAACGCGCCCCCGTGAAACCGCCTCCGCCCAAACCGCCTCCGCCGCCGGTCGAAGAAGACGAGAAGACCGGCGAGTTCATGGCCGACGACGTTCAGCGCGAAGAAGTCGAGGTCGTCGAGCAACAGGCGAAGAAGCAGCAGAGCAAAGCGAGCGAGCTCACCGCGCTCGGCAACTTCAAGCAGAAGGCCTTCCCCGAGGTGCTGGCGGAGATCTACCGCTGGCGCTCGACGGGCGCGCTGCTGGTGCGTCGCGAGAAGGTGAAGAAGATCGTCTATTTCCGCGAGGGCACGCCGGAGACGGTGAAGTCGAACCTGCTCGTCGAATGCCTCGGCCGCGTGTTGGTGCGCGAGAAGATGATCAGCGAGGCGGAGTGCGAAGAGTCGTTGAAGCGCATGAAGACGACCAAGCGCATGCAGGGCACCGTCTTGATCGAGATGGGCTGCATCAGCCCGCACAACCTGCAGCACATGCTCGTCGTGCAGCTGCAGGAGAAGCTCTACGACTGCTTCGGCTGGGACGACGGCGAGTACCAGTTCAACCCCAAGGTCGCGCTGCCGCCGGAGCCGCTCTCGATCGGCATGACGTGCGCGAGTCTGATCTTCGAGGGCGTGAAGCGCACCTACGACGAGAAGCGGCTCTTCACGCACTTCTCCGGGCTCGATCACCAGTACGTGCACCCGCCCGATTCGCCGCTCTACGCGCTGCAGGAAGCGGGGCTGGGCGAAGAAGAGAAGGAACTGCTGCAGCTCGCTGACGGCCACAAGACGCTGGCGACGTTGCGCGCGCTCGAGATCCTCCCGCAGTTCGAGACCGACCGTTTCTTCTACGCGATGAAGTGCGCGCAGATGGTGGTGTTCAAGACGACGCAGAGTGAAGGCAAGCCGCGCGTCTCGTTCGCCGAGATCGCCGCGTCGCAGAAGCCGAACAAGCCGCCGCCGATGCCGCCGCCGTTGCCGTCGATGCCGCCGCCGTTGCCGCCACCGCTGCCGGCGAACAAGAAGCCCGCTGCGCCGCCGCCGTCGGAGCCGCCGCTCGAGCTGCCGTGGAACGACGCGAAGCTCGCGCAGCCGATGGCGCGGCTCGATGTGCCGCCGCCGCCGCCTCAAGAGACGCCTCCGCCTGCGCCCGCGACGAAGAAGAACGCTCCAGCGCCGGCGCCCGCGGCCGTGCTCGCGAAGTCAGCCGGCTCGCTGCTGCCGGAGCTCAGCGAAGTGGTGAGCCTGCCGCGCGTGTCGGGTCAGGAGAGCGTGCAGCGCGAGAAGCTCGCCGCGAAGTACGCCGCGATGCGCAAGCTCGACTTCTTCGAGATCCTCGGCGTGAAGCACTCCGCGCAGCGCGAAGACATCAAGCGCGCCTACTTCGCGCTCGCCAAGGAGTACCACCCCGACAAGCACTTCGGCTCGGCCAGCGCCGAGACGCGCGCCATCGCGCAGCAGATCTACGATCTGATCAGCACCGCGCACGACACGCTCACCGACCCCAACGAGAAGCTCCGCTACATCGAAGAATTGGCGAGCGGAGAGAAGAAGCGCGCCGAAGACGCCGACGTCGGAAAAATTCTCGCGGCCGAGGGCAAGTTCCAGCGCGGCGAAGATCTGATGCGCAACCGCGGCTATGCCGACGCGTACAAGCTCTTCAGCGAAGCGATCGCGCTCTACGATCAAGAAGGCGAGTTCCACGCGTGGGCGGGTTGGGCGCTGTTCCAGGCCGACCCCAACCGCGCTGAAGACGCGATTCGACAGATCGAGCAGGCCATCTCGCTCAACCCCAAGCTCGACAAGAGCTACCTGTTCCTCGGCTACATCCACAAGGCGACGGGCCGGCCCGATCGCGCCGAGCGGCAATTCGAGAAGGCCATTCAGGCCAACCCCGACTGCACCGAGGCGCTGCGTGAGCTGCGGTTGTTGGGCAAGTCGAAGCGGTAGCTCGGCGTGAGACTCAAGGAACGCTTCGGCATCACGCGACCCCTCGAAGAGCTCGAGCTGGCGCTGGTGCGCGGAGCGATCGCCAACCCGAAGCTCGTCGACGCGCACGAAGAAGCGGTGATCCGCACCGCGCTCTCGTTGGCGCGCATGTACCGCGTGCATCACGACGGACACGACGTGGGCGTGCAGACCGCGGTCGACGCGTTCCGTGAAGATCTGCACCGCCGGCTGACTCCGGTGCTGTTGCCCGCGAAGGGGCCGATCACCCGCGAGGCGCTGCTCCCGCATCTGCGCGAGTTGAAGGAGCGCACGCTCAACACACGCGATCAGCTCGTGCGGCGCTTCGCCGATCGGCTGCCCTTCGAAGCGATCGATCGCGAGCTTCGCCACAAGGAATTGGTGCTGGTGATGGGTGGCGGCGGCGGCACGGCGTACGTGTACCTGGGCGTGATGGCGTTGCTCGACGAGTACGGGCTGCAGCCGAAGCTCCTGGTCGGCACGTCGATGGGCTCGATCCTCTCGTTGTTCCGCAGCCGCATGCCGCGCTTCGAGCAGGAAGAAGTGGTCGGCATCGTGCGCTCGCTGTCGTGGCGCAAGCTGTTCAGAACGCTCTCCACCACCAATAGATATGGTGTGCCCGGCGCGCTGCGCCTCTACCTGCGCAGCGGCATCGGCCGCTATTTCGGAGTCGACTCGCACGGCACGCAGGGCCCGAAGCTGAGCGAGCTGCCGATCAAGACCATCGTCTCGGTGAGCGGCATCAGGAAGGGAAAGCTCCCGCACCCGCTGGAGTTCTACGAGCAGCAGTTCACCAACTCGCCGCGCTGGTTGTTGAACCCGCTGGTGCTGCCGAAGTGGTTCGCGGCGATCGCGGAGTTCACCGCGCGGCCCGACATTCTCACGCGCGTTCATCTCGGCGCCGACGAAGGCACGCAGGACTTCGACGCGCTCGACGCCGCGGGCTTCTCGTCAGCGCTGCCGGGCATCATTCACTACGACGTGTTCCGCGATGACCCGCGGATGCACGCGATGCTCACGCAGTACATGGGCGATCACGGCATCGCGCGCTTCATCGACGGAGGGCTGGTCGACAACGTGCCGGCGCGCGCGGCGTGGCGAGCGGTGCACAAGGGAGAGATCGGCACTCGCAACGCGTTCATCTTCGCGTTGAACGGTTTCGCGATGAAGCTGTCGACTCCGCTGTGGCTGCCGCTGGAGCGCATGGCCGAGGTCAACGTCGCGAAGAACCGGCCGTGGGCGCATCTGATGCACGACTTCAAGCGCACGCTGGGGCCGCTGGTGATCGTGCCGACCGTCGAGCAGTTGTTGAAAGCCGTGCAGCTCGGCCGCGAGGCGCTCGCGTGGGACATGCACCTCGTGTCGCGAATGCTCGCGCCGTTGCCCGTGCTGCGCTGACCCGTCCCCCTCTCCCGCGAGGGAGAGGGTTGGGGTGAGGGTGAACCAAATCGAGTCGTCGTCGCATCGATGCGACGAGGGCGGGCGACGGCGCGGCCATGCTCCACCCGAATCCGTCCAACCACCTGATTTCGCAGCGCCTCGCTCACCTCAGCGACTGGCCAGCGGCTTGCGAATGAGGAGCGGCATGGCGCGCCGACTCCTTCTCCTCTTGCTGCTTTCGTCGTGTGAGGGCTCGTTCACCGGAGGAACCACCGGCCCGGGGGGACTGACGCCAGGGGCTGGTGGCGGGGGACCGAACGTGAGCCCCGCGACGGGTGGCGGGCTCGGAGGAGGAGGCGGCGGCGCCAGCACCACGCCGATCGTCGTGCCGCCGCGGTTCAGCTGCACGCTGCCCGACGCGCGCGGCACCACGTTTCCCACGCTGCGACGGCTGACGCGGTCCGAGCTGGTCGCGACGTGGACGGCGCTCGTCGGACCGACGGTCGCAGGCGACACGATGGTGGCGGCGACGCTCGGCGGCCTTCCGTCGGACGAACTCGAGTCGTTGAGCACCGTGAACGACGCCGTGCCCGCGACCTGGGCTTCCACGCTCGCAGCTGCGTCGAAGCGCTCCAGCACGCTGCTGCTCGCGAACGCGTCGGAGCGCGCACGACTGCTCGGTGCGTGCACCGCGGTCACTCCGATCACCGACGCGTGCATCCGCCAGGTGATCACCGGCTGGGGCGCTCGCGTGTGGCGCCGTGATCTCGACACCAGCGAAGTGCAGACGCTCGCCGACTTTGCGACGCAGGTCGGTGGTGGAGAGGCCGGGCTCGGCTTCGTGGTACGCCGCCTGTTGCAGTCGCCGAGTCTGGTGTTCCACCTCGAGACGCGCGGCACGGCGAGTAACGGGCGCGTTCGATTGACGTCGTTCGAGGTCGCCTCGCGCGTGGCGTATCTCGCGACGGGGTCGATGCCCGACGACGCGCTGCTCACGGCCGCACGCACGGGTCAGCTCGAGACGAGCGCCGACGTGCGCGCGCAACTCTCACGCCTGCTCGACACTCCCGGCGGGCACGCGCGCATTCGCGACTTCATGCGCTACTACCTGCGGCTGGGGAACGTCTCGCCGCCGTACGGTCCGCTCGCGTCGCTGCGGCAACTGGACACCGCGGGGCTCGGCGACGAGCTGCGCACCGAAGCGCTCGACTTCGCCGAAGGCATCTTCTTCGACTCGAGCGACGGCACGTTCCGTCAGCTGATGACGAGCCCGCGCGCGATGGCGAAGAGCGATCGCGTGGCTCGCATCTTCGGGCAGTCGTGCGCCGGAGTGCAGAGCACGCCGTTCGCGTGGAACGACGCGCGAGCCTTCTTCGCGCCCGATGCGTCAGGTCCTGGAGCGGCCGTGCAGCAGATCACCGCTCCGGGTTGGTTCGTCTGGCAGTTCCCCGCGGGTGTGTTGCCGCGCGCGACGAAGCTGGAGATCGAGTTCGCGGTGACGTCTCCCGACAGCGCCGAAGTCACGTTCGATCTCAACCTCGACGACGTGCCGACGCAGACCGGAGTGCGCTCGAACGGCTCGTTGATCATCACTCAGGCGCGCGCGGTGCCCGCCGGTGGAGCGCTGAAGATCGGCGTGCATCTCGCGAACGTGACGACTGCACGCACGGTGCGCGTCGTGGGCCTGCGGGTGATCGACGCCGCGGGCAGCGCGTGCCAGCCGCCGCTGATGGCGCCGTCGCATCCCGGGTTGCTCCACCGCCCTGCACTGCTGGTCGGCACCGCGGAACGCACCAGCCCGATTCTGCGCGGCGCGCACGTGCGCAAGCTGTTCCTCTGTACCGAGCTCTCGACGCCCGACCCGGCGCTGGTGAGTGCGCGTCAGACCGAGGTCGGCGATCTCGACGCGCTGACCAACCGTGAGCGCGTCACCAGGCTCACCGACTCGCCGAGCTGCATGGGCTGTCACGTCATGGTGAACCCGCTCGGGTTTCCGTTCGAGGCGTTCGATCAAGCCGGCATGCGGCGGCCGGTGGAGCAGCGCTTCGACGCGCAGGGCCAACCGGCGTCGACGATGGCGATCGATCTGCGCGTCGATCGTCCGTTGCTCGACTTCTCGGGCGGCGGGCCGACGTCGCTCACGGACTCGAGCGAGCTGGTCAACGCGCTCGCCAACAGCGTGCAGGCGCGCGCGTGCTTCACGCAGCGCACGTTCGAGTACTTCCACAGGTCAGCGCTCGACGCGGCGAAGGACGGCTGCGCGCTCGCCGAGGCTGAACAGCTCGCCGGAGCAGGAACCCTGCGCGACGTGGTGCTTCAGCTGCTCAGCAGTGACGATCTCTTCTACCGCCCCGCGGGAGGCACGCCATGAACCGCCGTTTCTTCCTCAAGGGTCTGGGCAGTGCCGCGCTCGCGTTGCCGGTGCTGCCTTCATTGCTCCCGCGCGCGGCGTGGGGCCAGAGCATGACGGCGCCGCGCCGCTACGTGCAGATCATGAACCCGTACGGGCCGACCGCGGCGACGTTCTACGGCTCGCTGTCGGGCGGGACACAGGCGGCTCCGAACGTGTCGACGCGGTTGTTGAGTGACGTGGTGGGACCGCTCTCGTCGATTCTCGGCACCAGCTTCGACGCGGTGCGCGGAAAGACGAACGTGCTGCGCGGGTTCGACGTGCCGGTGAACAACCCGAATCACCAGTTCTGCTTCGCGACCTGCGCGTCGGGTTACGCGCCGGGGCTCGATGGTGATGGGTACCCGCCGCAGTCGAACAACGAATCGATCGACGTCATCCTTTCGAACAACGCCAAGAGCACGCCCGCATCGTTCACCGCGGCGCGACGGCTCTTGAATTTCAACCCGCTCAACACCGACGACTACTCGAGCAATCGCAGCTTCAGCTGGCGGCGCGGCAACTCGTTGCAGATGGTGAGCCCGCTCAAGACCACCACCGCGCTGCTCAATCTCTTCATGGGCAGCTTCGGCATGGCGACCATGCCGGTGGTGGACACGCGCGAGCTGACGCTGGTGCAGGCGGTGCACGCCGACTTCGTGCGCGTGCGTTCCAACCCGCAGCTCTCGGCGGGAGATCGCCAGAAGCTCGATGCATACATGGCGCTGATCGATGACCTCGAGCGCGAAGCATCGATGGCGACCATGCCTGGGCCGGTGGTGTGCGCGGCGCCGACGCCCGACCCGGGAACGGGTGACGTCGCGCTGGTGCGCACGCAGCTGCGAGTTCTGGCGGCTGCGATGGCATGCGATCTCACGCGCGTCGGCAGCGTCACGCTGGGCATGAGCGCCAGCTACGACACGCGTCACACCGAGCACCACGCGATGAACGGCATGAACGTGGCCGCCGGAATTCTCGGCGATCTCCGCGGCTTCGCGGCGCACGTGGGTTGGTTCTGCCAGCACCTCGACTCGATCACCGAAGGTACGGGCACGGTGCTCGACAACTCGATCGTCTACTGGTCGAGCCAGTACGGCTGCGCGTTGGTGAACAGCCAGCACGAGCCACGCGACATGCCGGTGCTGGTGGCGGGCAAAGGCGGCGGCGCGCTCTCGACGGGCCAATACATGGACTTCCGCAGCAACGGCGTGGGGCTCCCGCTCAACAACCTGCTGGTCACCTTCTTCAACGCCATGGGGTTGTCGTCGGGCGACTACGAGCAGAACGGCAACACCGGCTACGGGCTCTACACCTCGAACATGATGTCGGGCCGCAGCGACGCGGCGCAGTGGACCGCGACAGCGGGACGGAGAAGCGCGCTGCCGGTGCTCTACACGGGCCCCGCGATGGGATGAGGCGTGTAGTAGAAGCTGCACGTGCTCGGCGTCGCGGTGTCCCTCATGCTCTGCGCGAACCCGTACCTCACCGAGGCGCGCAAACACTTCGACACGCTCGAGTTCGACGCCGCCACGCGATCGTTCGCGGTCGCCGTGGAGCAGAGCGATCTGTCGGCAGAAGAGCGGCGCATCGCGTTCGATCTCTGGGCGCAGGCGTTGCTCGCGTTGAACCGGCGCGACGAGGCCGAGAAGGTCTACGTGCGCTGGCTGAAGAGCGATCCGTGGGCGCCTCCGCCGAACGCCGCTCCGAAAGTCGTCGATGCGTTTCTGCGCGCGCGTCAGATCGCGTGGCCGAAGCCCTCGGTGAAATGGACGCGCGTCGACGATGGCTCGAGTGGAACCGTGCGCGTCGAGCTCTTCGATCCGTGGAGTCTCGCGTCGCGCGTTCGCTGGCTCGAGGCACTCGAGAGCGGACTCACCGAGCGCCCCACTCCGCCGCTGGAGGCACACGTGCTCACGGTGCAGCCCACGCCCGGAGCGAAACGTCTGCTCTTCGACGCACTCGACGCGCAGGACGTGTTGCTCTCGCACTTCGAGATCGCGCTCGCAGTAGGCGCGGCGACGACGCGTGCGCCGACGGTGACGACTGCGCCGACCACGCCTTCCGTGAAGTGGGCGCCGATCGTGATTCTCGCGGCGAGCGCGATCGCGGCCGGGTTTGGCGCGGCGTTCCTCGGGCTCGGCTACCGCGCGCCACCGACGCTCACCGCGGCGAGCGACATCAACGCGTGGAATCGCAGCGCCAACACCCAGGTCGGTCTCGGCTGGTCGCTGCTCGGCGTGGGCGTGGCTGGAGCCGGCACCGGCGCGGCGCTCTTCGCGTTCTGAACGCGAAGTTGAGTCTAGAGTCGCTCGCGACCGTGACGGCGGAGAACTCCACGTTTGGCCGATACCTCCTGCGCCGGCGAATCGCCGCGGGCGGCATGGGCGAGGTCTTCGTCGCCGAGCAGACGGGCGTGGGTGACTTCCGCAAGAGCCTCGCGCTCAAGCTGATGCTCGAGAGCCTCGCCGACGACTCGCGGCACGTGCAGCTCTTCCTCGCCGAAGCGCGCATCGCGGCGCGGCTGGTGCACCCCAACGTGGTGCAGGTGTTCGACGCCGGCCTCGTCGACGGTCGCTACTTCATCTCGATGGAGCTGGTGGACGGCGTGGCGTTGACCGCGGTGAACAAGGCGCTGCGCTCGAGTGAACGCAAGGCGAGCGCCGACGTGATCTGTCACATCGCGCGTCAGACGCTCGACGCGCTCGAATACGTGCACTCGCTGCGAGACGAAGACGGCCGCCCGCTCGAGCTCGTGCACCGCGACGTCTCTCCGCACAACCTGCTCGTCTCGTCGCGCGGTGAGGTGAAGTTGAGTGACTTCGGTATCGCGAAGATGCGCGACAGCGAAGCGCTCACGGCTCCTGGCGAAGTGCGCGGCAAGCTGGCCTACCTGTCGCCCGAGTTGATTCTCGGAGCGTCGGCGACTGCGCGCAGCGATCTGTATGCACTGGGCGTGACGCTCTATCGACTCGCGGCGTTGACGAGCCCGTTCTCCGGCACCGAGTCGGAGCTCATCAGCGCCGTGCGCCGCAACATCGAGCCGCTGGCGAACCACCGGCCTGATCTTCCGAGCGCGATCATTCGCGCCATCGAGCGCGCGATGGCGGGCGAACCCGGGCAGCGTTTCTCGACGGCGGCGGAGATGCGCGACGCGTTCCCGCGCGGAGATCCCGAACTGCGCGCGCGCGAATTGGGAGCGCTCGTGGAGTTCGCACGCACGCGTCCTGCGCCGACGCCGATCTCGATCGGCACCGCGCCCATGGGCCTGCCCGAGGCGACCGTGGTTGAACCGCCCGCGTCCACGACGGTGGTCGACCCTGTCCCGCCCGCGTCCAACGTGCGCCGTGGAGCAGTGCTGGTGTTGGCTGCGATCGCGCTCATCGGGCTCGGAGGCACGGCGGCGTGGAAGTTCACGCCTGATCCCGCTCCCGTTCCGACACCAAAGCCGCAGCCGAAGCCCGTCGCCGCGCCCGTCGCTGAAACGAATCCCGAACCCGCTCCTGCGACTCCGGTCGCGGTCGCGGTCGAAACGCCGGTCGCGCCGCCGGTCGAAAACCCCACACCTCGCACGCCTGCATCGAACGCGAAGAAGCCCGCGAAGCTCGCGTCTCCGGCGTACCTCTCGGTGCAGGCCGAGCCCTGGGCGCACGTCGAGGTGAACGGCAAGCGCGTTGGCCAGACGCCGCTCGGAAGAATCCCCGTCACCAGCCCGCAGGTGGTGCTTCGACTCAGCAATCCCGGCTTCCGCACCGTCGAGCGAAAGTTGAAGCTGTCGCCCGGTGAAGAGCTGAAGATCAGCGAAAAGCTGCCGCCGCGATGAAGACCGCGACCCTCTCTCGAACGCTCCCGACGCGGCCCGGCGCCGCGTGGTGCGAGGTGTTGTCGGGCCAGGGCGTCGCGCAGCGCGCTCTCTTGCCCGAGACGAGCGTGATCTGCGGCAGCGAGTCGTCGGCCGACATCGTGATCAGCGAGAGCACCGTGTCGCGCAAGCACGCGCGGTTCGAAGCGACGGCGCGTGGTGTGCGCGTGGAGGATCTCGGTTCGCGAAACGGCACCTGGTACCTCGGCGCGAGCGTGAGTGAAGCGATGGTGCCGTACGGCGCGACGGTGCGGCTCGGCAAGGCACTGGTGCGCTTCGTGGCCGGTGACGTGCGCACGCTCCCGCCGATCGAAGGCCTCGACGGCGCGTCAGCGGCGATCACCGAACTGCGCGCGCAGCTCCATCGCGTGGCGAGCACCGACGTGCCGGTGTTGCTCCGTGGAGAGACGGGCGCCGGCAAGGAAACCGCAGCGCGTGCGCTCCACGGTCTGTCGCCGCGAGCCGCAGCGCCGTTTGTCGTCTTCGAGGGCGGCTTCGTCTCGACCGAGTTGCTGGAGTCACACCTCTTCGGTCACAAGCGCGGAGCCTTCACCGGCGCGAGCGATCACCGCGTCGGCGCGATCGAGCAGGCGCACCGCGGCACGCTGTTTCTCGACGAGGTCGGTGAGCTGACCGCCGAAGCGCAGGTGCGGCTGTTGCGCGTGCTCGAGCGGCGCACCTTCACGCGCGTCGGCGATGGCGTCGAGCGGACGAGCGACTTCCGCCTGGTGAGCGCCACGCAGCACGATCTCGAACAGCTCGTTCGCGAGAAGCGGTTCCGCGAAGATCTCTTCTTCCGGCTCGCAGTGGTGGTGATCGACGTCCCTCCGCTGCGACGCCGTGAGGCTGACGTGATGGGGTTGGCCGAACGCTTCGCGGCAGAACGCGGCGTGACGCTCGACGGCGCGACGCTCGCGGCGTGGAAAGCGCGCGAATGGCCCGGCAACGTTCGCGAGTTGAAGAACGCCGTCGAGCGGTACGCCGCTGAGCTCGACACCTCGCCCAAAGCGCCGCGCCCGAAGGTCGAACGCGCGCAGGTGATGGGAGAGCTCGATCGTTCACTCGCCACCGAAGCGCTCGAAGCGCACGGCTGGGACGTGGGCGCCGCGGCCGCGCAGCTCGGGCTCTCGAGGAGTCAGCTTTACCGCGTGATGCAGCGCCACGGCATCGCTCCTCGCAAACGCGCGCCGACGCCGAAGCGCTGATCAGGTGTAGCTTTCGCCCCGTGAAGCGCCTCTTCCTGCTCGCGCCGATGCTGTTGTGGAGCGCGTGCCCCACGCCCGTGTCGCTCGAATGCGCGACGTGCGGGAGCGACGCCGAGTGCGCACCGCAGGGGCTCACGTGCCGCGCAGGTCGATGCGCGAGCGACAGTAGCCGCTGCGAAGGCACCGACGCTGGCTCAGGCGGCGGAACGACGGGTGGCGGCTCGACCGGTGGCGGCTCGACAGGCGGTGGAGGCGGAGCAACGGGAGGAGGCGGCGGCGGTGGCGGTGTGATGCCCATGCTGCCCGCTCTCGGTGTCGTGCCTGACGCGTCGGTCCTCGCGGAAGACGACTTCGAAGGCGACGTGCTCGTCGGCGACGGCGGCCATTGGGACATCCTCGAGCGCGCGGGAATGGTGCCGGGCCAGACGCTCAACATCGTGCCCGACGCGGGTCTCGCCGGTTCGCGGGGCCTGGTGATCGTCGACACCAGCACCACCAACCCGCAGTTCGGTCTGGTGACGGTGAAGAACTTCCCCGAGCAGCAGGGCACCTTCTTCGTGCGCGCGTGGATTCGACTCGTCTCGACGGGCACACCGGCCTCTGTGGCGATCGCGATCTACGCGCCGCAGGTTTCGTTGACCGTCGCGGCGGAGTTCTCGGTCTTCGACGAGGCCACGCTGAAGAGCGGCGAGATCGGCAGCAGCGATCAGTGCCCCACCACAGCCGCGTGGGATCCCGCGGTGCTGCACCTCGTCGAGCTGCAGCTCACCAACGTCGGTCTCACCAACGGTCGCGCCGAGTTCAAGCTCGACGGGGTGACGGTCTGCTCGCACGCGCGCAACTGGAACGGTGCGGGCATCGACACGCTCGCGGTCGGCCCGAGCTACAACGATCCCGCCTGGCAGGGGCGTGTGCAGGTCGACGCCTTCGCCATGACGCGCGACGCGCCGCCGCCCGGGAAGTTGGTGTTGGTGGCGCCCACTCCGCTGATCGCGGGGTGTCTGCCGGCGCGCGTGGAGCTGCACGACACCGTCGACGGCGGGCTCGCCCGCGCGGTGCGCCCCACCCGGCTCGATCTCTCGGTTCCGGTCTTCACGGCACCCGACTGCAGCGGCGCTTCGGTCTCGCAGGTGACGATCGCGACGGGGCAACCTGCAGCGACGTTCTTCCTGCAGGCGACGCAGGGCAGCAACGTCATCCAGGCGCGCGATCGTGCGAGCGACTTGCTCCCGGCGATGGCGACCTGGCCGGTTCCCTGAGTAGGGTGCCGTTCCCATGAAAACCACTCGCGCGACGACCACGCCCGCCGTCCCCACCACGCCCAAGGCCGCTGAAGTGAACAAGCCGGCTGCTCCGACCGCGAGTGGAGCGACCGCCCCGACGACCGCGACTTCGAGCACCTTCAACACCGCCAACGCCGCGCGCGGTGCCGACATCGAAGGCAGCTCGCACGGCTACGTGTCGCCGACGCAGGTGCCCAGCCCGTTCACCAACGAAGAGAAGGTGCAGCTGGCGAAGAAGATCCCCTGCCCTGCGCTGGCCGGCATGTTCAAGGCCGGCATGTTGAAGGTCGAGAAAGACGGCACGGTGAAGATCCCCGATCTCGAGCGCGCGCTGTCGCAGCTCGGGCCTGACGCCATCACGCGCAAGGTGCTCGAGAACGGCGCCGACAAGAGCGACGACGTCAAGGACGGCAAGTTCAACCTCTTCAAGCTGAACGGCTCGAACCTCGATCACACGGGCAGCTCCGGCATTCGCCAGAACGGCACGCACCCCGAGCGCTTCGACAAGCTGATGACCTTCAGCAAGGACGGCGAGCGTCTCACCGCGAAGGATTCTCGCGAACGCCGCCGAGTCATTCGCAAAGGAAGACCCGGGTCTGCGCGGTCGCGTGACGCAGATGGCGGAGATGACCATCGTGATGAAGGTCTTCGGCCGCACCGCCGCCAACGGCGAGCGCTACTTCACGAAGGAAGACGCGAAGCAGCTGTTCCTCGAGGGCAACATTCCCTCGAGCTGGTCGCCTCCGGCGGTGCCGAACAAGGTCGGTCTGGGTGACGTGCTTGGCGGCACCGCGCTGGGCATCTTCCGTCAGCTGATCAACGGCCAGTAACGCTCACAAGTCGAAGCCGTAGAACGTCTCGATCGTCTTCGAGGACGGCGAGCTCTTCGTGTAGTGCATCGTGCCCATGAAGGTGCCGCTCTTGCCGCGCGCGCTGTATTCCTGACCGACGGCGTACGTGCCGGGCTTCACGTTGGTGGCGAGCTCGGGCGAGATGATGATTGGCCGCGGCGTGGTGTCGACCTTGATGGTGCGCCCCGTGTACTTGCAGTTCTGCGCGTAGGTGATGGTGCCGTTCGACTCGATCTTCAGCGGGTGGAACCGGTCATCGACGCAGTTGGCTTCGGGGTACGTGTACGAGGTGTGCTTGAACTTGATCTCCACGCCCTCGGAGACCTTGCCCGCGCTCGCGACCACGCCCTTGGCGTAGGTGTCTTCGGGGTCGTAGGGAATCGAGCCCGAGAAATCGAACTCGCTGCGGTAGTTGTTGGTGAGGCTCGGTGAGCGCCAGCTGAAGGTCTCGAGCGAGAAGACCATCTTGGGGCGATCTTTGAGCGCCTCGGCGAGCGCGTCGACCATCGCGTAGTACGCCATCGAGCGCGGCCCGCGGAGATCACGGCCCTTCTGCACGATGTCGGCGAGCGCTCCGGGCAGGCCCTGCACCTTCTCGTACGCGCTGCACACCGCGAGGCGCGACATGAGCAGGTTGGCGATCGGGTCGGTCGACGCCTTGCCGATGATCGTCTTGTAGTCGTTGCTCTTGTAGCCCTTGAGCACCTTGCCCACGTCACCGCGCAGCTCGGCGGTGCAGCCCTTGAGCACCTTGCGCGACGGCTGACCGAGCTTCGCTTCGAACGCGTTGCTGCGATCGATCTCCGCGCGCCACTGCTTGCTGACTTTTTCCCACTCGTCGTAGCCCTTCTTCGGAGCCTTCTTGAGGATCTCCGCGTAGTCGGCGTCGCCCTTGCTCACCTTGTCGATCGCCGCTTCGTAGACCTTCTGCATGCCCTTCATGCGCGAGACGAGCTCGTTCGAAACCACGCGCGCGTACTCGTTGTACGGAGCGGCCGAGAGCATCTTGTCGAGCGACGCCTGGTTGAGCTGCTGCAGGTCGCGCTGCACGACGGCGAACTCGAGCATCGACGCATTGTTCATCGCGTCCTTCGAGGGGATCGGCTCGCTCTTGGTCCACGGGTTGTCGAGCGAGTTGTAGAGGTACACCAGGCGCACGACCTCGTTGGGCGGATCACCGAGCGGGTCGATGTAGAAGCCGACGTCGTCGACGTACGACATCTCCTGCCACAGCGTCTGGTTGTCGCGGGTGCTGCACGCGAAGAACGCGAGCTGCGCCTGGCCGAACGCTTTTTCCGAGCCCGACACTTCAGGAGAGAGCTCGAGCGCCTTGCACAGCTCCTCGCGCTGCGCCTTGAACGTCTCGGCCTGCACGCGCGCCTTGAGCGACTTCTCGGCGTCGGCCTTCGACTGACGGGTCCAGTTCATCCACTTCTGCAGCACGTAGGCGCCTTCCTGCTGCCAGGTCGGCTCGTCCTTTCGCCAGCAGAGGTGGAACGCGCCGTCGACCGTGCCTTCGATGCCGTACTTGCCGTCGACCGAGCGCGTGATGCGCCGCGTGTCCCAGCGATCGTTGCCCGGCACCGTCACGCCGTCGCACCACGCCATCGGGCCCGGCTTCACTTCTTCGACGCCCGGCTCGGCCTTGGCGACGTTGAAGTCGTCGTCCTTGAACGCGAACTTCTCTTCGTCGCTCTCTTCTTTGCCCTCGTTGTCCTTGTCCTTCTTCCACTTGGCGATCGCCTTGACGATCTGCCCTTCGGCTTCGGACTGCGAGCAACCGCACTCGTTGATCCACGCCTGGAGGAGATCGCGCGCCGCGGCCTGCCACGTCGGATCATCGGGCAGCTCACACAGCTGAATCGCGCCGACGGTGTTGTAGCCACTGCCGCGGCCGTTCACCGAGTTGATGGTGCGGTGAATGCGGCCCTGGTTCCAGCCGGACTCTCCGAGGAAGGGGCCGTCACACCACGGCGCCTTGCCCTTGAGCACGGCGCGATCGTTGGTGCCGGACGGCTTCACCTTGTCGATCTCATCTGGCTCGAACGGGAGCGCGGTCATCACCAACAGCGTCAGGAGAGTGGAGGTCATGGGCGGCGGCATTCTGCCAAGCGCATGCCGTCGGTGGTCCTCGAAGTGGCCCGAGGGAAGTTCAGCGCGTTGCGTGCGCGAGACACCGCGCTGTCTCAGGACGTCATGAGACCCGTCGTGGATCGGCGGTTGAATTGAGCGACGCATGGTGTCAAACGCGCGGCCCATGAGCGCGAACGCCTCGACGTCGAACGCCATCTTGAAGGCCGACAAGGTGTGGATGGACGGAAAGCTGGTCGCGTGGAGCGACGCGAACGTGCACGTGATGACGCACGCGCTGCACTACGGGCTCGGCGTGTTCGAGGGCATTCGTGCGTACCGCGCGAAGAACGGGAAGCTCGCCATCTTCCGCCTGCGCGAACACATCCGCCGGTTCCTCGATTCAGCGCACATCATCATGCTGAAGATTCCGTACACCGAGCAGCAGCTGATGGACGCGTGCTGCGAAGTCTTGCGTGTGCAGGACGCGCGGTTTCCCAACGGCGCCTACTTGCGGCCGGTGGCGTTCATGGGCGACGGCGCGATGGGCCTCGGCGCGCAGAACGACACGCGCGTGGCGATCACCGCGTGGGAATGGGGTTCGTACCTCGGCGACAAGGGCATCAAGGAAGGCATCCGCGCGAAGGTGTCGAGCTACACGCGCATGCACGTGAACGTGAACATGGTGCGCGGGAAGATCAGCGGCCAGTACGTGAACTCGATTCTCGCCAAGCGCGAAGCGGTGATGGCTGGCTACGACGAAGCAATCCTCCTCGACATCAGCGGCTTCGTGGCCGAGGCGTCGGGAGAGAACATCTTCTGCTGCGGCCGCCACGGTTCGGTGCGAACGCCGTCGCTGTCGTCTCCGATTCTGCGCGGCATCACGCGCGACACGGTGATCGCCATGCTGCGCGACGCCGGGCGGCACGTCGAAGAGGTCAGCTTCACCCGCGACGCGCTCTACATCGCGGGCGAGGTGTTCTTCACGGGTACGGCGGCGGAGATCACTCCGGTGCGCGAGGTCGACAACCGGCAGGTCGGCGACGGCAAGCCCGGCGAGACCACGCGCTACGTGCAGGAGCTGTATCACCGCATCGTTCGCGGCCATGAGCCGCGTTACGAGCACTGGCTCACCTACGTGTGAGCTAGCATCCGGCGCTTCATGACGACCCGCCGTTCGCGCGCGCAGGAAGCTCAGTCAGGCCCGGCCACCGTCGAAACGCCGAACCCGTTCAACCTCGAGAACCCGCGGATCCTCGAGCTCGCTCCGGCGCTGCCCAAGAACCTCGACGACACGGGCCTGAAGCTCGGCCTGCTCGCCGATCTCGCGCTCAAATTCTTCTACTACCAGGGCATGGCGACCGGCGCCGAGGTGGCCGATCAGCTCAAGCTCCCGTGGACCGGAGTGGTCGAGAACGTCATCGATCACCTCGCCACCGAGAAGCTGGTCGACCTGCGCGGCGGCAAGGGCTTCGGCCGCGTGTCGGTCGACTTCCAGCTCACCGACAAGGGCCGCGAGTACGCGCGCGATTCACTCGAGCGCACCACGTACGTCGGGCCTGCTCCGGTGCCCATCGAGCAGTACAACGCGCTCATTCATCAGCAGACGCGTGAGTCACCGACCGTCACCCGCAAGCAGCTCGAGCTCGCGCTGGCGCACCTCGTGGTGCCGGAGAACATCGTCGACAAGCTCGGGCCCGCGGTGAACTCCGGGCGCTCGCTGTTTCTCTACGGACCTCCGGGAAACGGCAAGACGTCACTGGCCGAAGCGATCAGCGCGATGTTCGGCGGCGAAGCCTTCATTCCGCACTGCCTCGAGATCGATGGGCAGATCGTGAAGGTGTTCGACAAGCTGGTGCACCACCCGGTGCCGCTCGAGCTGGGCCGCGACGCGCAGGGCCGCCGCGCCACCTTCGAGATGGATCATCGGTGGCAGGTCTGCCGCCGGCCCGCGGTGATCGTCGGCGGTGAGCTCACGCTCGAGACCCTCGATCTCATCTATTCCGACACCGCGCGGTTCTACGAAGCGCCGTTCCAGATCAAAGCCAACGGCGGCATGCTGCTGATCGACGACTTCGGCCGACAGAAGGTGCACCCCACCGATCTGCTCAACCGGTGGATCGTGCCGCTCGAGAAGCGCGTCGACTTCCTCACGCTGCACACCGGCAAGAAGTTCGAGATTCCGTTCGATCAGCTGATCGTCTTCTCGACCAACCTCGACCCCAAGGAACTGGTCGACGAGGCCTTCCTGCGGCGCATCAAATACAAGATCGAGGTCGGCAACCCCGACGAGAAGCAGTACCGCACGATCTTCAAGCGCGTGTGCGACGCGAGCGGCATTCCGTACGTCGAGCAGGCCGTCACGTATCTCCTCGAGCACACCTACAAGCCGCGCTCGCTCGATCTGCGCAGCTGCCACCCGCGCGATCTGGTGCAGCTGGTGAAGGACGCCGCGCGCTACCGGGCGCAACCTCCAGCGCTGTCGCGTGAGCTGCTCGACCTCGCCGTCGAAGTGTTCCTCGTCGACGTATGACCATCCGCTACATCGAGCTGCTCGACGTCGATCTCCCGATCAAGAAGTGGGAAGACCACGAGCTCGAGGCCGCGGTGCGGGAGTGGTGGAAGAAGGTCAACTCCACTCCGTGGAACCCGATCATCGCGGCCGCGAATTTTCGGCTCAGGCTGCCGGCGGTGCGCGAGACACCGGAACACATCATCCGCTACCCGCGAGCGATGGCCGACGACGTGAAGTTGCTGCGCGCGATCGCCGAGCGGCGACATTCCGAGTCTGACTTCAGCGAGCGCGTCATTCGGAAGATCGTCGACACGCGTCGCTTCGAACCAGAGACTTTGATGCAGCTGTCGGTGGAGGTGCCCGATGAGGTCACCGCGGAGTTCGAAGTGCTCCGCAAGGCGCTCGGAATTGCGGCCACCGTCGAACTGCACCACGTCGGCGTCTGCGATCTCGAGCTGCCCCGGCCAGCGGGAGCAACGATCACCTTCTCGACGATGAAGGGCGAATACGCCGACGAAGACGGGAATGCCGTCGCCTACCAGCAGTGGATCTTCGACGTGTACGAGCCGGCGCGGTTGAGGCTCTCGATCGAGATGCACGGTGACGAGTGCACGCGTCACGTGATCCACCCGGCGGGCGTGAACGTCGCTCCGTTGCTCGACGCGCTGAAAGAACGAGGTCTCGCGGTCCTTTCCGAGGAAGCGAAGCTGTGAGTCGGCGCCAGCGACGCCCTCCCCTCGAGTACGAGTGGGAGCTCGCGATGGGCTACCTCGAGTGGCGCAATGCGAAGTGGAAGATCAAGCTCCCCGACGGGCGCGAACTTCACTTCGACCCCGATCAGCGTACGCGCGACGTCTTCGCCGAGCGGCGCTACGAGCCGGGCTTCATCGAGGCGGTCGCTGCGCTCAGTCTCGAGCCCGAGTTCACGCTGCAGCGCGCGCTCGAACTGCCGCCGAACTACCCGCTGATCGATGGCGTGCTGGGAGCGCTTCGCCAGAGCGTGGGCATCGACGCGCCGCTGGTTCACCTCGGGCCGATGACCAATGGACTGCCGCGTGGGAAGCACGCCTTCACGCTGATGACACGCGCCGACGACGGCACGCGTGTCGATTCGGACACGGGCGACTTCTTCTACGAAGACAAGGCGTGGCGCCTCGACGTGTACGCGCCGGTGCGGTTGCGGCTCGAAGTGCGCTGCCACCGTGAGTTCCCTGGAGCCCGAGACGAGCCCTGGATCTGGACCGTGGCGGTTCACCACGAATCGGCCACGCGGGTGGAACCGCTGCTCGATGCCTTTCGTGCCCTCGGCCATTCGCCAGCAGGCGTAGTGACGAACCTGCCCTGAGTTTTGGCAACGCCACCGAGCGGGCCTACACTGTCGGCTCGGCATGGTCGCATCGATGACGCCCGCCCCGGTCGGCTTCAAAGTTCGCCCCGCGCGACGCGGTGACGCTGCGCCGATCGTCGCGCTGCTCGCCGAAGTTGGAGCGGTCGCGGACCCGAACACCGTGACTTGGATCATCAGCCACCCCGAGATGGAATTGCTGGTGGCCGCCGACAACCTCGACAAGGTGGTGGGCTTCATCACGCTCAGCCACCGCCCGGTGCTGAAGACCGGCGGGCGCGCGGCGACCATCGACGAGCTCAACGTCAGCAAGAGCTGGCGGCGCAAGGGCGTGGGCCGCGAGCTGCTCCGCCGCGTGGTCGAGCGCGCGAAGGTGCTCTCGGTGTTCCGCCTCGAAGTGCAGACCTACGGCACGGTCACCGACGAAGTGCGCGCGTTCTTCAAGGCGTGCGGCTTCGATCAGGCCGACGTCGGCACCTTCCGCCTCAAGTAAGCGCGGGGCCTTTGGTCGCCAGAATGCGCGCCACAGCTTCGAGCCGCGCGCGCAGATCGCTGCGCACGTTCACGAAACGCACGCCGACCGCTTCTCCTCTGATCCACGCCACGACGCCTTCGAGCTCGAAGAGCTGCCCCTCGATGGTGAGCGACAGCGAGAGCGATTCACCGAGCGAGTACGCGGTCGCGCTGCGCACGCACAGCCCGCCCGACGAGAAGTTGATCGAGAACGCGTTGAAGGCCTTCGCGGCGTCGCTCGCGCGGGCGAACCGCACGTCGAAGTGCGCGGCGTAACGCGGGTCTGAACGTCTTTCGCTCCCGCCATTCATGAGGAGCGGTAGTGTACCCGCCCGTGGAACTCGAACTGACCGGATTCGGCGAATTCGAGGGCGTGGAGCTGCTGCAGAAGCTCCACCTCTTTCAGAAACTCACCTTCGACGAGACGAAGCATCTCGGGAGCATCATTCAGTACCTCGATGTTCCCGCGGGCACGATCGTCATCGAGCAGAACGCGTTGGGCGACGCGCTGTACGTGATCGCGAAGGGCGAGGTGATCGTCTCGCGCGACGCTGATGGCGACGGCAAACACGCCGCCAACGAAGAGCTCGGGCGGCTGCGCGACGGCGAGCTGTTCGGAGAGATGTCGCTCATCGACGACGTGCTCACCAGCGCGCGCATCACCACCGCGGTCGAGTGCCGACTGCTCAAGATGCCGCGCTCCGACTTCGAGAAGATGCTGTCGGCCGACGACAAGCTCGGGGTGAAGGTCTACCGCTCCTTCATTCGCACCATGGCCGAGCGTCTGCGCAAGGTGAACGCGCAGCTCTCGAAGGCCCAGGCGTTCCAGCGCTGATCATTTCCGAACAGGACCACGACGATGGAACTGCCCACGTTCAATCAATTCCTCACCGCGGCCGTGAAGAACGGCGCGTCTGACGTGCACTTCAAGGTCGGCAGCGCGCCCGCGTTGCGCGTGAACGGCCAGCTGTTGCCGGTGAAGGTGCCGGCGCTGCAGCCCGAAGACACCGCGCGCATCGCCAAGCACCTGCTCGCGAGCTCTCTCTACAAGGGCACCATCGAGGAATTGCAGGACTGGGACACCAGCTACCCGCTCGAGGGCGTGGGCCGCTTCCGCGCGAACATCTTCCGCAACAAGGGTCACCTCGGCGCGGTGATGCGCTCGATTCCGCTCAACATTCCCGACTTCGCGAAGTTGGGGTTGCCCAAGGTGCTCGAGAAGATCAGCCAGGAAGATCGCGGCCTGATTCTCGTCACCGGCGTCACCGGCTCGGGCAAGTCGTCGACGCTCGCGGCGATGGTGAATTACATCAACCACCACTACCGCAAGCACATCGTCACCATCGAAGACCCGATCGAGTTCGTGCACGAAGACAAGTTCTCGCGGCTCATGCAGCGTGAGATCGGCCCCGACACGCCGAGCTTCGGCAAGGCGCTGCGCGCGGCGATGCGCCAGGACCCCGACGTGATTCTGGTCGGCGAAATGCGCGACGCGGAGACGATCGAGATCGCGATCAAAGCCGCCGAGACGGGCCACCTCGTGCTCAGCACCGTTCACACCCAGGACGCGTACCGCACCATCAACCGCATCATCGGCGTGTTCCCGCCCGAGGCGCAGACCGGCGTGCGCAACCGCTTGAGCGAGAACATCAAGGCGTCGATCAGCCAGCGTCTGCTGCCGCACGCGAGCGGCAAGGGCCGCGTGGTCGCCGCGGAGATCATGGTGTCGAACGTGTCGGTCGTGGAGTTCATCAAGGACCCCGCGCGCACCCACGAGATCAAAGATTTCCTCGAGCGCAGCCACGACATTCTCGGCACGCAGAGCTTCGACCAGCACCTCGTGCAGCTGCTGCGCGCCGGGCAGATCAGCGTCGAAGTCGCGAAGGAAGCGTCGAGCAACCCGTCCGACTTCGAGCGCGCGCTGGCCTTCGAGTGACTCCGTGACTGTTTCCCTCGAACTCCTGCCAAAAGACACAGCTCCGCTCTCGGACGCGGATGAGATCGTTCTTAAAGAGCTCTACCTTCAGTTCGACCTTACGAATGAGCCTGTTGACGGGACTGCGCTCGCCATCAAACTGAAGCGGCAGGTGAATGAAGTCCCTTCGAGGTTGAGCAACGCTCTGGGTCCCTACGCTCGCCGAGACGGCGACGATCGATTCGTGCCGACCCTTCGAGCTGCACTTCGGCTTAATCGCCTTGAGGACCTACGCGACGCTTGGCTGCTCTATGAAGCCTGCTTTGAGCAGTACGCGGTAAAGAACCAGCTCGTGCAGACGTCGCAGATCGACTTTTCAACGCCTGCGTCTCACGCGATGAAGAGGCTGCGGCACCTTCTCCACCATGAGTCATTCGTTTCCTTTATCGAACGTGACGGCAAGATTGAGGCACGCATTGGCTCCGGCGTTCTCGATGCGCCAACGCTCGCTGGCTACTTGGCACTTCGGAGCGGGGTGCGACGAACCGTAGTTTCGAATGAGCGCATTCAGTCGAAAGTCCAGCTCACAGGACTCGCGCTCGAAGGGTTCCGCAGCTTCGAACGCGCGGCCGTCGCCGGTCTTGGGCCCCTGACTGTACTCGCCGGCCCGAATGAGGCCGGAAAGTCGAACGTGGTGAGAGCACTTGAGTTCGCGAGCGGTGTCGCGAGTTCCGGAATGTCGACTTGGCGCGATCGAATCCGCAGCCTCAAACGCGCCACCGCGGACTCACCATCGCTCGCAGTGCATCTATCGTTGTCCGGCGCCGGAGGGGCGGCATTTACCTACCGTCTCTCGTGGGATGGAAGCATCGCCGAAGCAATTCACGACGTCCGCGGCAACGGCACAGCTAATCCTCGTTTGGTCACTCAACGGGGGCGTGCCGACCTCATTGATGACAATGGGCAAGCTAGCTCGTTGGTCGTGTCGAAAGATCAAACGTCGCTGTTCAGTTTGCAGGACCTGACCCGCTTTCGCGAACTGATCGCGCTACGTGGGACACTTGGCGCGTGGCGCTTCTTTCACTTCGAAGCGAGCGCCCTTCGGGGTCCCGAGGAGGGTGTTGGGACCGAGCTCTCCGTGACCGGGTCCAATCTTCCTGCGGCATTGCTGAGTTTGGGCGAACGAGATCCGGACGCGTGGAAAGAGGTCGCAGCTGCGTTTCACGCGCTACTCCCGGCGACGGAGCGATTGGAGCGTGAATCATCGCTTTCAGGGCGAGCGCTGCTGACCCTTCGCGAGCGCGGGCTCAACGATCCCCTCCACCACGTCGACTTTTCTGACGGAATGTTGCGGATCCTCGCTCTGCTCACGCTGACGTTTGAGCCGGACCCGCCGTCGCTCGTCGTTGTTGAGGAGCCAGAGAATGGCCTTTACCCCCGGCTAATCGAGGCGATGGTTGAGATTGTTCGCCAACTCGCTACCCGCACTCAGGTTGTCCTGACAACGCATTCCGTGACTCTGCTCAATCGCCTTCGCCCCGAAGAGGTTGTGTTCATTCACCGGCACGAAGGAGCATCGCAATTCATGCGAGTCGACTCGCGAAAGGACATTCGCGACTTCCTACCTCGGATGGGAATCGGCACGCAGATGATGGTCGGCAATCTTGAGGACTACGAGTGATGCTTGTCGGTCCGATCGTCGAGGGTCACGGTGAAGAAGAAGTCGTCCGGGTAGTTCTGAGCTGGCTTGGTGTTCGACACCGCCCGCCACTTCGCGCCGAAGGTATTTCTCACCTTCTCGATCAGGCACGTGCCTTGGCTGATTTGCAGAGAGCGAAGGGAGCAACGCATGTCCTTTTCTTTCTCGATGCCGATGGTGAGTCGACTGCGAATCGCGTCGCGTCCCTCCGAGCGTCGCTCGGTGATGACTTCGACAGTACCGTCCTCTTCATTCCTGTTCGCCAACTCGAGTCGTGGCTGCTTGCTGACGAGGGCGCCCTGGCAAGAGTCGTGAACGGACCGGTGACGCCAGTCTCAAACCCAGAGGGACCCGACCCCTTACGTCGGCTCCAAGAGATCTTCGCGACCAATAAGAAGGCGTATCGCAAGGCGCAGCATGCGCGCTCGATTGCAGAGGAAGCGACTGACACACGGTGGCAGCGTTGCCCGAGCTATTCAGCCTCCACTGCTCCACTTCGATGAGTTCGTTCGCCGACGATCTTGAGCTGGCGCGGAAGCTCGCGGCTGGCGACGTCGCGGCGATGCAGCACTTCGAGAAAGAAGTGCTCCCGAAGATCGACGTGGTGGTGCGGAAGATCGATTCTGACTCCGCGTTCCTCGACGAGGTGAAGCAGGCGCTGCGCACCCGGCTCTTCGTCGAGCCGCGCGCCATCACCGAGTATTCGGGCCAGGGGCCGCTCGTCGCGTGGCTGAGAACCGCGGCCGGTCGCATCGCGCTCAACCTGTTGCGTCCGGAAAAACGGCAAGCGCGCGCCGACAGCGAAGAGCTCGACGCCCTACCCTTCGCGGCGTCGGGCCCGGAGCTGGCGATCTTGAAGGGCCGTCACCACGAGGCGTTTCGAGCTGCGTTCGCGCGCGCGGTGGAGTCGCTCGGCGTGCGTGAGCGAACGGCGTTGAAGCTGAACGCGCTCGACGGTGTGCCGCTCGATCGCATCGGCGCGATGTACGGCTGCGACAAGTCGACCGTGTCGCGCTGGCTCGCCAAAGCCAACGAGCAGCTGCTGGAACGAACTCGCGTCGCGCTCGCCGAAGAGCTGAAGCTGCAGTCGGAGGAAGTCGAGAGCCTCATTCACGCGCTCAAAAGTCAGCTCGCGCACAGCCTGGTTCGGCTGCTCGAGCCGCCAAGCACTTGATCTTCTTTTCGATGCAACATTTCGCGGGTGCCTGTGTCGGCGCGTCGAAAGGACGACGCAATGACTGAACACCCTTCTGATGACCGCCTCTCGGCACTCGCCGCGGGCACCCTGAGCAGCACCGAGGTCGAGGCGATCGAGAAGCACCTCGACGGCTGTCCCACCTGCCGGCAACTCGTCGCGGTCGTGAGCAACGGCTCCGCGCCGACCAGCAAGCACGAGTTCGGAGTGCTGCGCGCCGGTGAGCGGCTCGGCCGCTACGAGATCGAGCGACTGATCGGCGCGGGCGGCATGGGCCTGCTCTACGTCGCGCGTGATCCACAGCTGAACCGCCGCGTGGCGTTGAAGCTCATGCGCCCTGCGTTCGCGGCTGAAGGCGGCAGCGTGCGGCTGCGTCGCGAAGCGCAGTCGATGGCGACGCTCGCGCACCCCAACGTGGTGAACGTGTTCGACATCGGCGAGACAGACGGGCGCGTCTTCATGGCGATGGAGCTGCTCGAGGGCGGCACGCTGCGCGATTGGATGAAGGAGCCCCACTCGTGGAAGGAGCTGGTCGCCATCTTCTGCGACGCCGGAGAAGGCCTCGCTGCCGCGCACGCGGCCGGAGTGGTGCACCGCGACTTCAAGCCCGAGAACGTGCTGATCGGAAAAGACGGGCGGCCGCGCGTCGGAGATTTCGGTCTCGCGCGCCCGGAGATCGTCGCGGAGGAAGAACTGCCGCGCGCGCTGGCGTTGGCTCCGCAGCACGCCGCGATGCGCGTCACGCACACCGGCACGATTCTCGGAACGCCGGCGTACATGTCGCCCGAGCAGCTGAAGGGCAAACCCGCCGACGCGCGGAGCGATCAGTACGGCTTCTGCGTGTGCCTCTACGAAGCGCTGGCCGGGCATCGACCGTTCCCCGCCGACACGCTCGAAGAGCTGCGGGCGCGCGTGGAAGGTGGAATGCCTCCGCCGCCGCGCGACGGTTTGATTCCCGCGCACGTGTGGGCGGCGATCGCGCGCGGCCTCAACCCACGGCCGGAAGAGCGCTTCCCCGACATGCACGCGCTGCTGCAGATGTTGCGGCTCGACGCTCCGAAGGCGATCGCGCCCGCGTCGCGCAGTGGTGGACGATTCCAGAAGAAGGAACTCACCGTCAGCATGGCGGTGCTGGCGACGGCGCTCCTCGGTGCGGGCGTCTTCCTGCAGAGCTCGCATCGGTCAGCTGACGTCGGCGACGTCGACCCGATCGGGAACAGCGGCACGATCTCGCTCGCGGTGGGTGCGCGAAAGGCAATCAACGCTCCGAACTTGAGCAGCGTGAGCGTCGACCACGAGCACATCGTGAAGGTCGAGAAGGCGGGCCCCAGCGAAACGCTGCTGATCCTCGAGGGCCGTGAGCCCGGGACCGCGACGCTGACCATCACCAACACCAGTGGTTCGACCTACGAGCACCAGGTTCGCGTCGACGCAGCGGGCGCACAGCCGTCGACGATCGCCGCGACGACTTCGCTCGAGGTCGGTCAGCAGAAGGCCTTCGTGGTGCCGGGGCTCGAGCGCGTGGCGGTCGGTGACCCGGCCATCGCCAACGTTCAGACCTTCGAGGACCAGGTGGTGGTGATCGGCGCGAGCGAAGGGACCACCAAGCTCCTCGTCTGGTCGCGCGGCGGAAAGGTCGAGTCGACCAACGTCGAGGTTGGCCACACCGCCGCGGAGCCCGAAGCGACCGAGATCGCCGTCGCGGTCGGTGAGAAGACCACGATCGAACTGGCCGGCATCAAGCGCGTCGCGGTCGGAGACCCTGCGGTGGTCGACGTGAAGACGATGGACGACAAGCAGGTGAGCCTTCGTGGGTTGAAGGCGGGCAGGACGACCCTGCTGGTGTGGACCACCGACGGCTCGCGACGGGCCTTCGAGCTGCGTGTCGCTGGAGATGCAGCAGAGACCGGCACGGTCACCAACCTGTCCGTCGGGCAGCAGCGCGTGTTCGACTTCCCCGGGCTCCAGCGCGTGGCGATTGGCGAACCTTCGATCGCTGACGTGAAGGTTCTCGAGGGCGGTCAGGTTTTGGTGATCGGCAACGCGCCCGGCAAGACGACGTTGCTCGCGTGGACGGCCGACGGCCAACGGCACACCGTGGAGCTGCAGGTCGACCCCGATGGCATCGAGATCCGCTCGGCGGTGATGAGCGTCGGTGCGACGACCACGATGGACTTCAAGCGCATCACCGGCATCAAGAACCGCTCGCCTGACGTCGCGAAGCTCACGCACGACGGCAAGACGCTCACCATCGTCGCGCTCAAGCCCGGGCGCACGAACGCCGAGGTCTACGACGGCGATTCGACGGAAGACGTGAAGATCGTGGTCGAGAAGCCGGTGACGACGACCGAAGTGCCCGACCGCATCACGCTGCGCACCAACGACCTGGCCGAGTTTCACGTCGCCGGGCTGACCCGAGTCGCGATCGGAGATCCCGCGGTGGCCGACGTGCGCATCAGCGGCGAAGAGCGGATTCGCGTCAGCGGCGTCGGCAAGGGCAAGACCACCATGCTGGCGTGGATGAAGGACGGCTCGCGCCGCAGCTGGATGATCGAGATCAAGTGACGTCTTCCAAAATCGAATGACCGCGTGCAACAACTGCGCAGTGCGTGTGTCGACGGGGCGAAAGGAAGAACGATGAGCACCACGCCCTGCCCTTCAGACGATCAGCTGTCGGCTCTGGCAGCGGGAACGCTCGCCGGAGCACCCCTCGAGGCTGTCGAGCGTCACGTCGACGGCTGTCCTGCCTGCCGCAAGCTGTTGGCGGTGGTGAGCAACGGCTCGGCCCCTGCGGTCGGCGGTGGCTTCCGCGTGCTTCGCCCTGGAGACCGGCTCGGCCGCTACGAGATCGAGCGGCTCATCGGGGCAGGCGGAATGGGCGTGCTGTACGTCGCGCACGACCCACAACTCAACCGTCGCGTGGCTCTGAAGCTCATGCGGCCGGCGTTCGCGGCTGAAGGCGGCAGCGAGCGACTGCGGCGAGAAGCCCAGGCGATGGCCACGCTCGCGCACCCCAACGTGGTGAACGTGTTCGACATCGGAGAAACCGACGGGCGCGTCTTCATGGCCATGGAGTTGGCCGACGGCGGCACGCTGCGCGAGTGGATGAAGGGACGGCACTCGTGGCGCGAGCTGCTCGAGATGTTCTGCGCCGCCGGGGAAGGTCTCGCCGCTGCACACGCCGCGGGTGTCGTGCACCGCGACTTCAAGCCTGAGAACGTGTTGCTTGGGAAAGACGGACGACCGCGCGTCGGTGACTTCGGGCTCGCGCGGCCCGACTTGTTGTCACCCGAAGACTTGCCGCGCGCCTTCGCGCTCCAACACTCGCCGATGGGCATCACGCAGACCGGCACGCTGCTCGGGACTCCGGCGTACATGTCGCCCGAGCAGCTCAGGGGCAAGCCGGCTGACCAGCGCAGCGATCAGTACGGTTTCTGCGTGTGCCTCTATGAAGCGCTCGCCGGCCATCGGCCCTTCCCTGCCGACACGCTCGAAGAACTGCGCGCGCGCATCGAAGGCGGCATGCCGGCGCCGCCGAAGGACGGGCTGATTCCCGCGCACCTGTGGGCGGCGATCGCGCGTGGCCTGAACCCGAAGCCCGAAGCGCGTTTCCCCGACATGCGAGCGCTGCTCGACGTGTTGAAGTTCGCTCCGAAGGCGATGGTTCCAACGACGCCGCGCTCTTCTGCGAAACGCTCGTGGGGACTGAGGGTCGGTCTGGCGATGCTGTCCGTTGCGCTGATCGGTGCAGGCGTGTTTGCCAACTCTCACCGCGTCGAGAAGCGCGATGTCGACCCGATCGGAAAGAGCGGAGCGATCTCGCTCGTCGTCGGCGCGCGCAAGGAGTTCAACGCTCCGAACCTGGGCAGCGTGAGTGTCGATCCCCAGAACATCGTGAGGGTCGAGAAGGCCGGGCCCAATGACACGGTGCTGATCCTCGAAGGCCTCGAGCCCGGCACCGCGACGCTCGGCATCACCAACACCAGTGGTTCGATGTACTGGCATCAGGTGCGTGTGCAGTGGAACGACACGGAACTGTTGCCGCCAACGATTCCGCTGATGGTCGGAAAGCAGACGCTGCTGACGGTGCCAAAGCTGGTGCGCGCGGCAGTCGGAGAGCCGTCCATCGTCGACGTGAAGACCATCGGTGACGAGCAGGTGCTCCTGGTCGGGTCGAAGGCGGGGAAGACGACGCTCCGGGTGTGGATGAAGGACGGAACGCTCGCGTCGAGCCTCGTATCGGTGAGCGCAGACACGCTGACTGATTTCGTCACCGTCGAGCATGGACAAGAAGCCGTCGAGTACATCGACGGCGCCGAATCGATCACCCTCGAAGATCCCAGCCTCGCCAAAGCGTCCGTCGTGAGCGTCGGCAAGGTTCAGTTCGAAGGCTTGATTCCCGGGACGACGCCGTTCACCGTGACCCTCGATGATGGGCGAGTCACGCGCGGTGAGCTCACCGTCCAGGAAGCCACGCCCGTCTCCAAGCACGTCGGGCCGCGCGTCACGCTCACCGAAAGCGTGACGCTTGGGCTCGGCCAGATTCGGGTCTTCGACGGTGAGCTGGAGCGCGTCGCAGTCGCCGACCCAGAGATCTGCGACGTGAAGCTCGTGGGGCACGAGCAGTTGATGCTCCTCGGCACTCGCCTCGGCGCGACCACATTGGTCACCTGGCTGCGTGATGGCAAACGCATCAGCACCAACGTCCAGGTCGTGGGCCGTGTACCGCTGCCGGTGAGCCGCCGACTCGATGTTCTGCCGGCATTGACGGGCGTCGAATACGGAATGCAGATCGTGCTCGACGTGCCACGGTTCGAGCGCATCGCCATAGGCGACCCGGCGATCGCCGACGTCAAAGCAATTGGAGACTCCCAGGTGCTCGTCATCGGTTCCTCCATCGGGCGCACGACCCTCGTGGTCTGGACTCAAGATGGCCGTCGCGCGATGACCGAGGTGCTCGTCGCTCACCCGGGAGACGACGACTTCCCGATTGCAGTCAATGAAACCATCGACCTGCGAATGCCATACGTCGAACGAGTCACGGGTCTCGACCCGGCACTGCTCGGGATGGAACAGACCGCCACCGGTATCTCGCTCACGGGCAAGGCGGCCGGCGTGAACGAACTCCGGGTCTCGGTCGGCTTCGGCGAACCGCACCGCATTCGGGTTCGCGTCCTCGCCCTCGAGCCCGACAGCGAGCGTGAAGTGTTCGAGTTGAGCGGCAAAGACCCCGTCGTCTTCAACTTTCACGACCTGCAGCGGGTCTCGGTCGACGACCCGAGCATCGCGTCAGCAGCAATCACCGAGGACGGTCGCATCTCGCTCCGTGGCGTGCGCACGGGCAAGACGGGCTTCGTCGCATGGCGACGAGACGGTTCGCATCGCGCGTGGTTGTTGAACGTGAAGTGACGCCTACGGAGGCGGCGGGATGGAGTGCCGCAGGAGCCCCTCGCTGCCGAGCACCCACAGGTCGCCGTTCATCACCGCCACCTGAAACTGCGGGTCGAGCGGCGGAGCCTCGATTTCGACCGACGTACCATCGCGATTGATGATCTCCGCCACCGGTGACCCGCTCTCGTACGCAAAGACGCGATCGCCATCGAGCGCCACCACGCGACCGAACGAGCGACCGGGCCTCGGCAGCTCTCGCCAGCTGCTGCCCTCCCGAATGAACACCGAACCTCGCGCCGCGACCCAGACCTGACCGAACCCGGCCGAGAGATCTTCGATCACGCCACCATCGCTCCCGGCGTCGAAGAACGCGTCGTCCCACTGCCCGGCGACGTTCGAAGATCGCACCTGGGTCGAATCGTGCGCCCAGAAAGTACGAGTCGTCCGATCGACGACCACGCGCGGGCGAGGGGTCATGAAGTTGAAGCTCGGCCCATTGCCTCCGGCTCCGAGCAACGAGGTGTCCATCAGCTGGCCGTCTTCGGTCACCACCACCACGCGGCTGCCGTCGAGGACCACCAGATGGAAGGCCTGAGAGACGGTGAAGCTGAGCGTGACGCCGCGATACTCGAGCGAGTCGTCCGTGAGGATCGCGCGACCACCATCGGGGTTCGCCCACACGCCCGCCGCGCCGGGAACGTCCTTGAGCTTGGTCCACCCCGTCTCCTGCCGCTGGTAGAGCCCATTGGCGCTGACCGCGAGCGTCTCGGCACCGATCGAGAAGTCGAGGAACGAGACGCCACACAGCGGAGAGAGCGCCCAGCCCGCATCGGTCTGCCGCTCGAGGAGACACCCTGGCTCTCCGACGATCCACGCCTCGCCCGTCGGGAGTCCCGAGACTCCCGAGTGGTAGCTCAAGCCAGCCGACGTCACGACGCGGCGTCGCACCACGCCGCTCTGTTGCTCGATCACCACTCCGTAACCGCCGCCGACCGCGATCCACCCGTCACGCCACGGCGCGCCGTCGTACAGGCTCTCGAACGGCATCACGCTCTGCGTGGCGAGCTGCCAGTCGTTTCCGGCGAGCGTCCACACCTCACCCGAGGCGTTGCCCGACACTCCGAGCCACAGCGTTCCGTCGCCGCCGTGCCAGATGTCGGCCGCGCGGTAGTTCATCGACTGCGACGCATCGGGAGTGAACGTGGCCGTCGGAGCTCCGCTCTCGCGGTAGACGATCGCCGACGGCGTGGCGATCGAATCGCACAGCGCCCTCACCTGACCCGGCATGAATTCGGCGACGCCGACGCACTGTTCCGTCGACGAGACGCCGAAGGCCGGAGTGAGCGTCGAGTCCCACGGCATCGTCCACACGCCGCCCGAGTGCGCCGCCCACAGCGCCGACGCGCCGCAGTCGATGCCGTTCACCTCTCCCGCTGAGCCGCCAATCGCAGTCGCCGCGCCGCCCGTGATCGAGAAGAGCCGATCGACTGTCGCTGTCGGGTCGACCTTCGTGCCCGCGTAGACGCCCCCCGAATGGCCGCAGAGATCGGTGACCTCGTAGCCATCTCCGAGCGCAGTCGCGCTCCAGACGCCCGCGCGCCGGCGCAGCACCAGGCCGAATTGGGTTCCGACGTACAGATCATCGGGCCCCGCCGCCCACACCGCGCCGAACCTCCCGCCCGCGGGCCGTGGATGTTCCCAGCACCAGCCGCCGTCGCTCTGGCAGATCAGCCCAGCGGTCGCCCCCGCATCCGATCGAATGCCACCGTCGCCGCAGATCCACGCTCCAGCGTCGTTGCGGCAGGCGGCGAGCTTGTCGTCGAAGTGAAAACACCCGGCCAGCGAGAGCCACGCGCCGAGCAGCGCCATCGAGCGCTTCACGGAAATTCTCCTCGCACGCCGATGCTCGCTCCGGCCGGGCTCACGTTCACGCTCGGTACGACGGCCGGCGCACGCGGCAGCGCGAGGAGCACGACGCCGGTGACGATCGCCGCGGTGCCCACTCCGGCCAACACCCAGCCCGTCGCCTCGAGCGCCTTGCCATCGTTCGCCAGCTTCACCGCCGTCGGCTCGTCGGACTGCGCGATGCGCTGCGCGTTCGAGCCCGCGACGCCAAACGCGATCGTCGAGCCGATGCCGAGCGCCGCGCCGCCCGCGACGAACGGCACCCACTTCAGATCGGGAGGCGGCGGTGGATTCAGCACGAGCCCCAGCTTGCGCGCCGCGCGTTCCAACGCGGGGACCAGACTCCTCTCGTCGCTCGCTTCGAAGGGCGCTTCGGCGATCGCCGCTCCGTTCCGCGTGGAGATCACGCGCACCGTGCCGCGAAACCCGTCGCCGATGCGCGCCACCTGACCGACCAGCGATCGTTCGCACCCGAGCGCCGACGCGAGCTCGGCCATGCACGCCTCGGAACCCTCGCTGCAGCCAAGCAACTCCTTCTGCCGCTCGATGCCGAGCAGCGTCGTCATGTCTTTCGCGGTGACGATCTTCACGCCCTCGGCTCGCAGCGCCCGCGCGAACTCGTCGGCGTAGAAAGCCGTCGTCTCGGGTGGAACGTTCACTGCCGTCCACGTCGGGCTCGCCAGGCAGCTCGTCGGCGACGCAGCGGACAGCATGAGCACCAGGGGCATCAACACGGCGCGGCACTCTAGCGAGGGGCACGTCGTCGAGCGACGAACGCAGCGAGCCAGCGTTCCGCCCGTTGTGGATCGAGTTGGAGCGTCTCATTCAAGTAATCGATCAGCGGCTCGGGTCTGGCGAGGATCGCTTCGCCTTCACGACGCACGAGCGCGTCGAGCACCAGCAGATCAGAGGGAAGACTGAACGTGAACTCCACTCCCGTTCCGGGCCGCACCACGTCGCCGGTCTCGAGCAAATGCTGGCGTCGCGTCGCCACGCCGTTCACGAAGATCGGCAGGCTGTGCCCGAAGTGCGTGAAGAACCAGACGCCCTCGGCGCCGGCGGGAATGAAGTCGACCTCGCGCTGAAACGCGGTGCGGCGCGTGAGCCAGTCGACCCCGTGATTGCGACGGCCACCTTGATCACGCGGCCGCCGCGAGCTCGCCCACACCGTGCACCCGGGCTCGAGGCCGTACGAAAAGCCGCGGTCCTCGTTGAGCGAGAACACCGCCCACAGCTTCGCGCTCAGCTCGAACTCGGGGTCACAGCGCGTGAGTTGATAGTCCGCCTCGGCCATGCCGGGTGGATGCTAGACCGCGCGCATGCTCCCCATCATCGACGTGGCGAAGAAGGCCGGGCTCGGAGTCGAAGACATCGTGCAGTACGGGCCGCTCGCGAAGCTCAGCTGGCCGACGATCAACAAACTGCGCGAACGCGGCCCGAAGGGAAAGCTGGTGCTGGTCACGGCGATGACGCCGACCAAGTACGGCGAGGGCAAGACCACCACCTCGATCGGTCTGGTGCAGGGTCTCGCGCGCCGCGGCGTGAACGCCATGGCCGCGCTGCGTGAGCCGTCGCTGGGGCCCGTCTTCGGTGCGAAGGGCGGAGGCACCGGCGGCGGTCAGGCGCAGCTCGAGCCGAGCGCGCGCATCAACCTGCACTGCACCGGAGATCTCCACGCCATCACCGCGGCCAACAACCTGCTCGCCGCGCTGATCGACAACGCGATCAACTTCGATCAGAAGAAGTTCAAGACGGTCACGTGGCGACGCTGCATCGACATGAACGATCGCTTCCTGCGCAACACGGTGATCGGTCTGGGCGGCGCGGCGAGCGGAGTTCCGCGCGAAGACGGCTTCGACATCACCGCAGCCAGCGAGATCATGGCGACGCTGTGTCTGTCGGACGGCGTCAAGGATCTCAAGACGCGCCTCGGTCGATTGATCGTCGGCACCGACAAAGATAACAAGCCCATCACCGCCGGAGATCTCAACGCCGTCGGCTCGATGGCCGCGCTGCTCGGTGACGCGCTGCTGCCCAACCTCGCCCAGACCACCGAAAGCGTACCCGCGCTCGTGCACGGCGGCCCGTTCGCCAACATCGCGCACGGCTGCAACTCGGTGGTGGCCACGCGCTCGGCGCTGGCACTCGCCGACGTCGTGGTGACCGAAGCGGGCTTCGCGTTCGATCTCGGCGGAGAGAAGTTCCTCGACCTCAAGTGCCGCATGTCGGGATTGTGGCCGAGCGCGGTGGTGCTGGTGGTGACGGCGCGCGCGATGCGGGCGCACGGCGGTGACGAAGCGGGGCTCGGTTCGATCGAGCGCGGCTTCGCCAACGTGAAGCGGCACATCGCGTCGATTCGCGGCTTCGGCTTCGAGCCGGTGCTGTCACTCAACGTCTTCAAGCAGGACACGGAAGAAGAGCTCGCGCTCGTCGAGAAGCTGGCGAAGGCCGAAGGCGTGGCGGTGGCGCGCAACTCCGGGTTCCTCGAGGGCGGCAAGGGCAGCGAAGGCGTCGCCGCGCTGGTGCAGGAAGCACTGAGCAAGCCGGCGACGCAGCCGCGCTTCACCTACGAGCTGAGCGATTCGTTCGAGACCAAGGTGAGCGCCATCGCGCGCAAGGTCTACGGAGCGAAGGGCGCAGAGCTCTCACACGACGCGCAGAAGAACCTCGAGCGGCTGCGCAGCTGGGGCCTGGGCGAACTCCCCGTGTGCATGGCGAAGACACATCTCTCTTTGTCGGACGATCCCGCGAAGGCCAACGCGCCGACCGACTTCACGATCACCGTGCGCCACGTGCGCGTGTCTGCCGGCGCGGGTTTCCTGCTCGCGCTCACTGGAGAGATTCTCACCATGCCTGGACTCCCGAAGGTTCCCGCGGCGTACAACCTCGACCTCACCGAAGCCGGTGAAGTGGTGGGGGTGCAGTGATGATCGCGCTCGCGTTGACGATGGTGCTGGCTGCGGCTCCGTGTACCGAGGCGAAGGCCGAAGGCTGCTCGGCGAAGTGTGACTCGGGCGACGCGAAGGCGTGTGAGACGCTCGGCAAGGCGCTGGTCAACGGCACCGGCGGCGTGGCGCGCGATGCCGTCGCGTCGCAGGCGGCGTACGTGAAGGGCTGTGATGCGGGCTCGGGTCGCTCGTGCAACGTGGCGTCGGCCAACCTCCTCGCCGGGAACACGCTGCCCAAAGACGACGCGACCGGCGTGGCGCTGATGGAGAAGGCCTGCACGCTCAAGCATCTCCCCGCGTGCACCTACTTCGCGTCGTTCTACGACGACGGGAAATACGGAGTGAAGAAGGACCCCGCGAAGGCCGCGGTCCTGCGCACCACCGCGTGTGATGCCGGCGGGCCAGAGGCCTGTTTCCAGCTCGGCCAGATCTACGACGAAGGCGTCGGCGTCGAGGTCGACAAGGCGAAGGCCCACGCGCTGTACATGAAAGCGTGCGGGCTCAAGTGGGGCGGCGGCTGTTTCTCAGCGGGCATCGACTTCCGCGACGGAGAAGGAACGAAGGCCGACCCCAAGGCGATGCTCAAGTCGCTCGAGCAGGCGTGCACGCTCGACTTCAACCCTTCCTGCTCGATGCTCGCCGGCATGTATTCCGAGGGCACTTCGGGCGTGAAGAAAGACGCCAAGAAGGCCTTCAACTTCGCGAAGACGGCGTGTGAGCGCGTGACGTTTCCGACGGCGTTCGAGGCGTGCCCGATCGCGGCGCAGTGGGCGCGCGATGGTGAAGGCACCAAGCTCGATCTGAAGGTCGCCAAGCGGCTCGCCGATCACGGCTGCATCAACAAGAACCAGGAGTCGTGCGATCTCGCGGGCGTGCTGGAAATGCTGCTCACGAAATGAGTTAGGTTCCGCCGCATGGCGAAGATCGGGCAGTCGCTGACCAAGGCGCTGAACGTCGTCAAACACGCGGTCGAAAAGCCGGCCCAGCAAGTCGTCGAGACCGAGAAAAAGGTCGTCGGCTGGGTCGCGCGCGCGGCGCAGCGTCAGGTGCAGCACGCGCAAGAAGCGTTCGGCGCCTCTCACCTGCGCAACTGGAGCGGCACCGGCAGCGGGCAAAACGTCGGTTGGCTGAAGAACCAGCCGCCTCCGCCCAAAGACGTCACCGCCGACTTCAACACCACCTACGCAGCCGCGAAGGCCGGCACGCTGCAGATGCCCGCCGAGGCGAAGAACCACCGCTACCTGCTGGTCGGCGGGCTCTTCACCAACCAGTACCCCGGGTACATGGACAGCAATCAGAAGGCGCTGCAGGCCAAGGGGCTCGAGACGAAGCGCGTCGGCATCGACACTGGCCAGAGCGTCGAGCTGAACGCGAAGCAGATCCGCGACGCGATCATGGACGCGTCGAAAGACGGCAAGCAGGTGGTGCTCGTCGGCCAGAGCAAAGGTGGCGTCGACATCACCGCAGCGATCGCGATGTACCCGGAGCTCAAACCGCACGTGCGCGCAGTGGTGGCGATGCAGGCGCCGTACGGCGGCACTCCGATCGCGAGCGACATTCAGACCTGCCCTGAGCTGCGACCGCTGGCGACCGCGGCGATCGGAGCGTTGCTCAAGGGCGACATGCGCGCGCTGACCGATCTCTCGTACGAGGCGCGCAAGGCGTTCATCGCGAAGCACCCCTACCCGCCCGACGTGCCCACGCTCTCGCTCGCGACCTCACGCGAATCGCGCAAGTCATTGGTCGACGCGACCGGCGCGTATCTGCGCGATCGCTACGGCGTGAAGTCCGATGGGCTGGTCGCACCCGAAGACGCCGAGATTCCCGGCTCGCGCGTCGTGAAGCTCACCAACATGGATCACGCCGAGGGTGTGATGGAGGGCTTGCCCGGCTTCCCCGAGCACCGCCCCACCGCGCTCACCCAGGCGCTCGTCGCGATGGCCCTGCAGCAATGATCCCCCTCTCCCGCGAGGGAGAGGGTCGGGGTGAGGGTGAACCTGCATCTGAACGGCCGGGGGTCAGCAAATGACCTGCGCCACGACCTCACGCACACGCGCAGCCTGCTCATGACCCGCACGCGCGGCGGGAACACGCGCGCGCGGATCAAGCACGTCACCACCGATCGCCTTCTTCGCCGCCGCATCAGGAGTCACCAGCGCCACCTTCGCGCCCGCCGCCTCGAGCTCCTTCTGATGCGCCCACGGAGACGTCATCACCCGCGTCCCGAACGTCAGCGGCGCAATGATCACGATGTGCTTCTTCTCGCTCGCGAGATTCGCGTGCGTGCCCGAGCGCATGCCGCCGTCGATGTAGCGCTCGCCCTGAATCGTCACCGGCGGCCACACGCCCGGCACCGCGGCGCTCGCACCGACCGCGTCGAGCAGCGACGCACCGCTCTCTCTATCGAACGCGCGCAACGCACCCGTCTTCGCGTGCAGCGTCGTGATCCGCAGCGGCACCGCCGGCCACTGCGGTGAGTCACCGAGCAGTTTCTGAAACGCCGGCCGCCGCTCCGCTTCGGTCTCGGTCTTCGCGTCGAGCGCGAGCTGCCCCATGCGCCGCGCGAAATCGTCAGGGTTCTTCGCGCGCCACAGATGCCACCCGTAGCGCAGCAACATCACCTTGCTCAGCGTGCTGTGCGGAGCAGCGCTCGGTGACGACGGCTCCAACTGCTCCGCGTACAGCTCGGCGAGCGACTTGCCGCTGGTCGTGATTCTCGCCGCGACCACCGAGCCGGCTGAAGTGCCGACGAACAACTCCGCCGTGGACAGAATCGATTCCCGCTTCCTGCAACCCGCGCAGCAAGCCGATTTCCCACGCGATTCCGGTCACGCCGCCGCCGCCGAGCACCACTGCGTTCGAAGCCTTCATGCGGGCGCGAACCTTTGCACACCCACCACACGCCATGGGTCAGGCGTTCCGTCCACCGGAGACACACATGACCCGTCTGTCCATCGCCCTGCCCGTCCTCCTTCTCTCTGCCTGCGCCGCACAGACCACTTCGCCGAGCGGCGAGCTGCTGCGCGCCAACTCCGAGGTCAGCGGGCTGAATGGCCTCGAGCGCCTCGAGCAGAACGGGCCCTTCGTCGCCGGCACCACCGAGCGCTTCAAGCTCTTCGTCGACGAGACGCAGATCACGCAGGCCACCTTCTCGGCTTCCGCCGGCACGCTCACCACCAGCGGCCGCACCGCTGAATGGACGTTGCCGACCGAGAACAGCGCCGAGCTCACCGTCACGCTGACTCGCAAAGACGGCAGCCACGACAGCGCGACCTGGTCGTTCCGCCTGACGCGCGCCGCGGCGACCACCAACGACGGCCCGACGAGCGCACAGCAGGCGTTGCTCACCACGCCGATGCCGGTGCTCGACGGCGGCACGCTCGAGATCAGCGGCGGCAGCTGCGAGGTCCGCTACGAGGGCACCACCAACAACGTCGCCATCGCGTTCAACACCGAGACGCACCCCGCGCTGATGTACGGCCGCTGGAACGGCACCGCGTGGACGCTCGAGGTCGTCGACGCGATGGGCTTCAACACCGGCGGCGTCGTGCAGCGGTACATCTCGATGCAGGTCGAAGCGAACGGCACGCCGCACATCGTGTACGTGCGCGATCAGCAGGTCATGTACGCCACCAAGTCGGGCGGCGTGTGGACCCGCGAGCGCGTCGACAGCACGACGTACCCGATCTCGACGCAGCTGCTGAGCGACGAGACCTCGGCTCCGTCGATCGCGCTCAATGGCAGCACGCCGGTCGTCCTCTACGCGATCGGTGGCACCTATTCGTATCGCCCGGTGATCTCGACGCGCACCGGAGCCAACGCCTGGTCGCAGACCTCGATCGTGGTGCCGACGCTCGACGTCGGTGATCGCCAGGAGCCGTTCGGTGAGCTCACCATCGACGGCACCGGCCGCCACCTCTTCCCGCTCCAGGGAGCGATCGGCGGCAACTACCGCTACTTCGTCGTCGGCTGGACCCCGACCACCACCACCTCGTTGCAGCTCACGCAGAACTTGAGCGGTCGTTCTGATGCGGTCCTCGCCTCGCCCACGCGCCTGCTGGTTCGCAACTCGGTCGCCCTCTACGACGTGTCGCTCAACGCCACGCTGGGCGCGAGCACGTACACGTATTCGAGCGTCGAATCGTCGAGCTCCAGCGTGGTCGGCGATCTCGCGTGGTCGACGTCGGCGTCGAAGCCGCTCGTGCTCCACAACCACTCGAGCACGCTCGAGCTCGTCACGCCGAACGCGTCGGGCTTCTGGACGTATCAGCAGCTCGGCTCGACGTCGGGTGTCTCCGCTGGACTCACTGTGCACCCCGGCAGCGGCGAAGCGAGCATCTGCTACCAGGCCAACGGCCGCATCATGTTCCAGTGAGCTGAGGCGACCCGTGCGTCCTCTCCTCTCACTCCTCGCGATCTCACTCGCCATCAGCGGGTGTGATTGCTCGGGCGGCAAAGGCCAGCCACCGCTGGTGCGCATCATCACGCCCGCCGACGGCACGCTCTTTCAGAGCTCCGGCCCGCACCTCGTGAAGGGTGAGGTGTCAGACCCGGAAGAGATCGTCTCGCCCGATCGCATCATCTGGAAATCGAACCGCGACGGCACGCTCGCCATCGGCGCGGAGTCGTCGATCGTGCTCTCGCAGGGCGAACATCGTCTGAGCCTCGAGGTCACCGACAGCGACGGCAACCTGAGCACCGCGCAGGTCACGGTGCGCGTCGCGATCCCGGGACCGACCGACGGCGGCATGAACGACGGCGGCATGATGATGAACCCCGACGGAGGCAACTCCGATCCAGTCGTCACCATCACCTCACCGGCCGACAACGCGTTCTTCGATCTCGGCACGCCCATCACCCTCACCGGAACCGCGAACGATCCCGAAGACGGGCCGCTCACCGGCGGCGCGCTGGTGTGGACGTCTGATCGCGCAGGCGTCATCGGCTCGGGCGCGCAGATCACCTTCGGCAACGCGCAACTCGGAGCGCACCGCATCGTGCTCACCGCCACCGACGGCTCGGGCCGCGCGGCGATCGCGTCGATCAACTTGAACGTCGTGCAGCCCGGCACGAACCGCCCGCCCGTGGTGCTGATCGCCGCGCCGACCAACGGAGCGCAGCTCACCCTCGGCATGCCCGTCGCGCTGCAGGGCTCGGCCACCGACGTCGAAGACGGCACGCTGATGGGCAACGCGCTGGCGTGGACATCGAACGTCGACGGCCCGCTTGGAAACGGAACGTCGGTTTCCGCCACGCTCACGCAGGGCGTGCACACGCTGACGCTCACCGCGACCGACTCGCAGAACGCGACGGGTTCGGCGTCGATCACCGTCTCCGTCAATCAGCCCAACAACCAGCCGCCGGTCGCGACCATCACGCAGCCGACGACGATGCAGACCATCTTCCAGGGAGCGAGCCTCACCTTCACCGGCACCGGCCTCGACCCCGAAGATGGCGCGCTCACCGGAATGTCGCTCACCTGGAGCTCGTCGCTCGACGGCACCCTCGGCACCGGGAGTCCGCTCACCAACTCCACGCTCACGGTCGGCGATCACACCGTCACGCTCGTCGCGCGCGACTCCGGAGGAAACTCGGGCACGGCGACGATCTCCGTGCGCGTGTTGCCGATGAATCAGGCGCCCACCGTCACCATCACCGCACCGGCCACCGGCACCACCGTCACCGCAGGCACCAACCTCACCTTCACCGGCACCGCCACCGACCCCGAAGACGGACCGCTCACGGGCGCCGCCGTTCGCTGGAGCTCGTCTCTCGACGGCGCGCTCGGCACCGGAACTTCGCTCTCGACCGCGTCGCTGAGCGTCGGCAACCACACCATCTCGCTCGTGGCCACCGACTCCGGAGGCCGCAGCAGCTCGGCGTCAATCTCGATCACCGTGAACATGGCGCAGGTGAACGTGCCTCCGCTGGCGCGCCTGACCGGGCCGACGTCGGGGCAGACCAGCGACTCGCTCACCTTCGATGGCTCGACGTCCACCGACAGCGACGGCGCGGTGACCAACTACCGCTTCGACTTCGGCGACGGCTCGATGGCGGTCAGCTCGTCGATGCCCACCGCGAGCCACATCTTCACCATGGCCGGCACCTTCACCGTCACGCTCACCGTCACCGACGACGACGGCGCGACGTCGAGCACCACGTTGATGGTCACCATCACGCAGGCGATCCGCGTGCCGACCGTGGTGCTGCCCGCCATCGCCGACGTCGGCACCGCGTGTCAGATCGCGACGCCCGGCTCGCGCACGTTCCTCGCGTGGACCAGCAGCACGCACGCAGCGCTGTTCTTCGCAGAGCGCATCAACGGCACCATGCAGGTCGAGCTCGTCGACGGCCTCGGCTTCCAGGTCGGAGGCGTCATTCGCCAGCTGATCTCGATGCAGGTCGAAGCGAACGGCACGCCGCACCTCGTCTACGTGCGCGACTCGCAGGTGATGTACGCCACCAAGCCGGGCGCCTCGTGGATCCGCGAGCGGGTCGACAGCGCGACGTACCCGATCTCCACGCAGCTGCTGACCGACGTCACCAGCGCGCCGTCGATCACGCTCAACGGCACCACGCCCGTCGTGCTGTACACCATCGGTGGCACCTACTCGTACCGCCCCGTCATCGCGACGCGCACCGGCGCCGGCACGTGGTCGCAGTCGCCCATCGTCGTGCCGGGTCTCGACGTCGGCGACCGGCAGGAACCCTTCGGCGAGCTGGTGATCGATGGTCAGGGCCGTCACCTCTTCCCGCTCCAGGGAGCGATCGGCGGCAACTACCGCTACTTCGTCGTGGCGTGGACCAGCGCGGCAACGTCTTCCATTCAGCTCACCAACGGTCTCTCGAGCCGCTCGCCGTCGGTGCTCCCCAACCCCAACCGCCTCTACGTGCTCGGCTCGAGTGGAGTGGTCGACATCGCCCTCGCATCGACGTTCTCAGCGAGTACGCAGACGCTCTCGCGCGTCGAGCTGAACGGCACCACGCAGCACGCCATCGCCGCCGATTCGAACGGCTGGCCGCGCCTGCTCGTGCGTCACGGGTCCGATCTCGAAGTGGTGCGCTCACTCGGCAGCCCCGGCTTCTGGGACTGGACGTTCCTCGGCGGCGGAGACACCGGCATCATGGACGTCTCGGTCGACGGCGCGAACGACACGCGCGCCTGCTTCATCCGTGCAGGAAATCTGATGCTGTATTGAGGCTAACGCCCCGAAAACCCTGCGCGTTTCACGTTGACTCTGGGGGACAGACCGCTAGGAAGAACCCGCGTTTTCTCTCTCCCCGGGTCCATCCACGTGAGCACCTTCGCGCTCGATCAAATCCAGGCGCAGATCCCGCAGGCCCTCGTCGAACGGTACAAAGATCGCCCCGGTGATGCGTGGGGCGTCGTCGCGCGCGAGCACATCGCCGCCGTCGTCACGCTCCTCAAGGAGAAGCTGGGCTTCAAGCTCTTCATCTCGATGGACGCGGTCGATCGTCTGCACCTCCCGCCCGAGGAGCAGGACCCGCGCTTCGAAGTTCTCTACTTCCTGCGCAACATCGAGCGGAACGAGTCGGTGCGCCTCAAGGTGCGCGTGAACGAGGGCGAAGACATTCCCTCGATCATGAAGATCTTCCAGGGCGCCGAGTGGGGCGAGCGCTTCTGCTGGGACTTCTACGGCATCGTGTTCACCGGTGGCGTGAAGCGCCGCATCCTCATGTACGAGGAATTCGTCGGCCACCCGCTCCGCAAGGACTACCCGTTGCGTGGCCGCCAGTCGCTCACGCCCGAGCGCCCCATCAAGGACATCTTCCGCGGCCCCGGCACCAACGGCGTGCAGGACTGATCTCGTTTTCAAAATCCGACGCAGCACCAGGAGCAACAACCCATGGCAGCAGCTGGTGACGAATACGATCCGACTCCGAGCGAAGACGAGCTCGAAGCGCATCTGCAGACCCGCAACATGGTCGTCAATCTCGGCCCGTCGCACCCCGCGACGCACGGCACGGTGCGCCTGCGCATCGAGCTCGACGGCGAGAACATCGTCAAGATGGACACCGAGATCGGGTTCCTGCACCGCGGCTTCCAGAAGAGCTGCGAGAACGTGACCTGGACGCAGGTGCTCCCGTACACCGACCGTCTCGACTACGTCGCCGCGCTCCACAACAACTTCGGCTTTCTGCACGCCGTCGAGTCGTTGATGGGCATCGATATTCCCGAGCGCGCGAAATACATCCGCGTGATCGGCGCTGAGCTGCACCGCCTCGCCTCGCACCTCACCACCGCCGGAGCGCTCTCGCTCGAGCTCGGCGGCTTCGGCGCGTTCCTCTACGCCATCGAAGCGCGCGAGCTGATCACCGACCGCGTCACCGAGCTCACCGGCGCCCGCCTCACCACCAGCTACGGCCGCATCGGCGGGCTCAACCGCGACGTGCCCGCGGGCTGGCTCGACAAGGTGCTCAAGTCGCTCGAGAAGATCGAGGAGCTGTCGAAGGAAGTCGACGGCCTGATGACCCGCAACCGCATCTTCACCGACCGCACCCGCGGCACCGGCATCATCACGAAGGAAGACGCGCTCGACTTCGGCTTCACCGGCCCGTGCCTGCGCGCGTGCGGCGTGAAGTACGACGTGCGCAAGGCCAAGCCGTACTGGGTCTACGACAAGCTCGACTGGGAAGTGCCGGTCGGCGTCAACGGCGACAACTTCGATCGCTACTACATGCGCGTCCTCGAGATGCGCGAGTCGATCAAGATGATCCGCCAGTGCATTCGTGATCTGCCCGAAGGCCCGGTGCTGATCGACGACTGGCGCATCGCGCTGCCTCCGAAGGAAGACGTGTACGGCTCGATCGAAGGTGTGATCGCGCACTTCAAGCTGGTGATGGAAGGCGTGCCCGTGCCTCCCGGTGAGATCTACAGCGCCACCGAGTCGGCCAACGGAGAGCTCGGCTGGTACCTGCGCTCCGACGGCAGCGGCCGCCCGTACAAGTGCCACGTGCGCGCCCCCGGCTTCCAGATTCTGAGCGGCCTGGGCCGCATGTGTGAGGGCCGCATGCTCGCGGACCTCATTCCCACCTTCGACACCATCAACATGATCGGCGGAGAGGTCGAACAGTGAGTGACGAGAAGAAGCCCGAAGCCGTTGCTGCACCGCCCAAGCCTCCGCCTCCTGCGGGCCCGCCGGCGCCTCCGCCCCCGAAGAACCCGGGCATGGTGACCTTCACGGTCGACGGCAAGGAAGTGATCGCCAAGCCGGGCACCAACATGATCGACGCGGCGAAGACCGTCGGCGTCGACATTCCCTATTACTGCTACCACCCGCGCCTCTCCGTCGCGGCCAACTGCCGCATGTGCATGGTCGAGTCGTCGGCCGCGCCTCCGGGCAAGCTGGTCCCCGCGTGTCAGACCGGCATCAGCGAGGGCGCGAAGATCACCACGCGCTCCGACAAGGTGCTCGCGCAGCAAGAAGATGGTGATGGAGTTCCTGCTCCTCAACCACCCGGTCGACTGCTCGATCTGCGACCAGGCCGGCGAGTGCAAGCTGCAGGACTACTACATGAAGTACGACTTCGAGCCGTCGCGGCTCGAGGGCGCGAAGATCCTCCGCAACAAGCGCAAGAAGTTGAACGAGCTGGTGGTGCTCGACCAGGAGCGCTGCATCCTCTGCACGCGCTGCGTTCGCTTCATGGACGAAGTGGCCAAAGCGCCGCAGCTCGGCGTGTTCGGCCGCGGCTCGCACGAGCGCGTCGACATCTCGCCCGAGTACGGAAAGCTCGAGTCGAACTACGCCGGCAACATCGTCGACATCTGCCCGGTCGGAGCGCTCCTCAACACCGACTTCCGGTTCCGCGCGCGCGCGTGGTTCCTGTCGGCGGCTCCGTCGGTGTGCACCGGTTGCTCGCGCGGCTGCTCGATCTACGCCGACTTCATGGGCCAGGACACGTACCGCTTCAGGCCGCGTGAGAACGACGCCATCAACAAGAGCTGGATGTGTGACTCAGGCCGCCTCTCGTACAAGGGCCTCAACAAGCACCGCGTGCTGCAGAGCAGCGTCGGCCGTGGCAACGACGCGAAGGACGTGTCGAGAGTCGACGCGGTGAAGGAAGCCGCCTCGAAGCTGCAGCCGGTCATCGGCTCGCTGGCCTTCGTGGTCTCGCCCGTCGCGTCGAACGAAGATCTGATGGGCGGGCTCGCCTTCGCGCGCGACGTGCTGAAGGTGAAGCACGTGTATGCGTCGGGCCGCGCCGCTGGTGAGGCCGACAACTTCCTCATCGCCGCCGACAAGAACCCCAACCGCAAGGGGCTCGAGGCGATCGCCAAGGCGTTCGGGCTCGAGGTGAAGGCCTTCAACGCGCTCACCCAGGGCATCGAGGCCGGTGAGATCAAGGCGGTCTACGCGCTCGGCGCCGACATGCCCGAGAGCGACGACGCGTTCGTCGCCCGCGCGCAGAAGCTCGACCTGTTCATCGTCGCGGCTTCGAACGAGACGAAGATCACCAACGCTGCGCACATCGTGCTCGCCGCGTCGACGCACGTCGAAGACGAAGGCAGCTTCACGCAGCAAGACGGCATCACGCAGCGGTTCCGCCGTGCCTACCCGCCGCGCGGTGATTCGCAGCCGCAGTGGAAGTGGGCCGTCAATCTCGCTCGCGGGCTCGGCCTCGAGATGAAGGCCGCGTCGTCGCGCGAGATCTTCAAGCAGATGGCTCCCGGCGTGCCCGCGCTCGCCACCTTCGAGTGGGACAAGAAGGCCCCCATGAACCAGGTGCGGCCCGGCATCTCGACCATGCCCACCGGCGCCGATGGCCGTCCTCCGGGTTGGCGCGAGCAGGGTGCGCCCAACGTTCGCGGTCTCACCCTCCCCGTTCTTCCCTCGGGTACCTGAACCATGCGTCTCGGATTCCTCTTCATCAGCATCGGTCTCGTGGTCGGCGGCCTGTTCGGCCTCTCGATCACCGCGTACGCGGGCGCCGGCGGCCTCGAGATGCTCGGCGTCGACAAGTTCGGCATTCACGGCCTCGGGCACATCGCCAACATCCTCGTGCTGATGCTGGGCGGCGTGATGATCATCGCCACGCTGCTCACCATGGCCGAGCGCAAGTGGTCGGCGCTCATTCAGAACCGCGTGGGCCCCAACCGCATTCGCATTCCCATCCCGGGCTTGAAGAACAACGCGCTGTTCGGCCTGCCGCACATCGCGCCCGACGTGCTCAAGATGCTGACCAAGGAAGCGTTCCGCCCGAAGGCCGCGAACAGCTTCTTGTTCAACCTCGCTCCGATGCTCGCGTTCGGCCCGGTGTTCGCGCTGTTCGCCATCGTGCCCATCGGCCCGACGCTCGACGTCTTCAACAAGGGTCAGGCCATCGTGATGGCGGCGGCGAACCCCGACTTCGGTCTGCTGTACCTCTTCGCCATCGCGTCGCTCGCGGTGTACGGCACGTCGCTCGCCGGCTGGTCGTCGAACAACAAGTTCGCGCTGCTGGGCGGCGTTCGCGCCTCGTCTCAGATGATCAGCTACGAAGTCGCGCTCGGCCTGTCGCTGGTCGGCATGATGATCTGCTTCGACACCGTGCGCCTCGCGGGCCCGGGCGGAATGTCGGAATCGCAGATGGGTTACCTGTGGGTCACGCACGCGGCCAACGGCTTCGATCTCGGCCTGCCGAAGTGGGGCATCCTCCTGCAGCCGCTGGGCTTCCTGCTCTTCTTCGCTGCGTCGTTCGCCGAGACCAAGCGCGCTCCGTTCGATACGCCGGAAGGTGAATCGGAGATCGTCGGTTACTTCCTCGAGTACTCAGGCATGCAGTTCGGTCTCTTCATGATCTCCGAGTTCGTCGAAGTGGTCGTCCTCTCGGGCGTCCTCGTCGCGATCTTCTTCGGAGCGTGGTGGCTGCCCTTCGGCAACGAGTACCTCCTCTCGTGGTGGAAGGCGCACGAGCTGCCCAACGTCGTGCTCGGAGCGATCTTCGGCACCATCTTCTGGCTCAAGGTGCTGCTGCTCGTGTTCCTGCAGCTGCTCATCCGCTGGACGTTCCCGCGCTTCCGTTACGACCAGGTGCAGAACCTCGGCTGGAAGATTCTGCTACCGCTCGGCCTCGTGAACCTCTTCATCAGCGGAGCGCTGATCCTGTGGGATCCCTCGCTGCGCTACCTGGCGATCTTCGGCTTCGTGGTGATGGGCTTCTTCGCCTTCCTCACGCTCACGCCGCCGCGGCAGGTGCGCAACGAGCAGGCCGCTGCCGACGATCACGGCGGCGGACACGGACACGGTGGTGGTCACGACGACCACGGTCACGACGACCACGGCGACGACGCTCACGCGCTCCCCGCCAACACGCACTGAGACTTCGACCATGAGTTCACACGACCACGGCCACGGCCACGCGCTCGAAGAGAAGAAGCAGCTCGTCGAGGAAGACGTTCGCGAGCGCAGCTACGTCCCCGAGCTGGTGAAGGGGCTGTTCATCACCGCGAAGTACTTCTTCAAGAACCTCGTCGGTGAGCGCGACACCAACACCAAGGTGCTCGATCGCACCGGCATGTCGGGCGTCGTCACCGTGCAGTACCCCGAGGAAAAGGTCGACTACCCCGAGGGCTACCGCGGCCTGCACCGCCTCGTTCCGCGCGAAGACAACCCCGACAAGCCGCGCTGCGTCGCTTGCTACATGTGCGCGACCATCTGCCCGGCGCAGTGCATCTACATCGAGGCCGCCGAGTACGAAGCAGAAGACGGCTCGCCCGAGTCACGCGTGATCGAGAAGTACCCGCGGCAGTTCGTGATCGACGAGCTGCGCTGCATCGTGTGCGGCCTGTGCGTCGACGCGTGCCCGAAAGACGCCATTCGCATGGACACGTACACGCACACGCCCAGCGAGTACTCGCGCCAGGGCTTCGTGTACGACATTCCGCGCCTGCTCAAGGGCCCGCCCGCGTCGCACCCGTCTGACCCGTGGTTCAAGCGCGGCAGCTCGCAGGAACCCGATCACCAGCACAAGGAAGCGCACACCCGCATTCTCGGTGGTGGTTCTGCGCTCGCTCGCCAGGGTCCCGCGCTGGTCGAGGTCGTGAAGTTCCCGAAGCCCACGGCCTGAAAAGACACGCTTGGCCGACGCGAAAACGAAGGAGCCGAAGGTCAGTCTGCTTCAGGCCTTCACCTCGCGTCGGCTCGCGCCGATCACCCTGCTCTCGTTGTCGTCGGGCCTGCCGCTCGGGCTGGTGATCACCGCTCTGCCCGCGTGGCTGCAGCTGGCGAAGGTCGACATCAAGACCAACGCGCTGCTCACGCTCGTGCAGCTGCCCTATGGCTTCAAGTTCGTGTGGTCGCCGCTGCTCGATCGCGTGAAGCCGAAGTTCCTCGACGGGCGTCGCGGCTGGGTCGTCATCTTCCAGCTCGCGCTCGCGGTGCTCGTCGGCCTGATGGGTGTGTTCGCGATGGGCATTCCGGTCTGCGCGCCGGGAGACGTGGCGTGCACCGTCACCGCTCCCGCCGGTTCGCAGATCGCGGTCGTCGCCATTCTCGGGTTCTTGATCTCCTTCGCGTCTGCCTCGCAGGACATCGTCTACGACGCGTACGCGGTCGAGGTGCTCGAGAAGAAGGAGCACGGCTCGATGGTCGGAGCGCGCAGCGCGCTCTACCGCGTCGGGTTGTGGGTCAGCGGCAACATCGCCATCTCGCTCGGGCCGGCCCTCGGCTGGGGCACCACCATCATCATGCAGGGCGCGATCTTCCTCGCGCTCATCGCCGTCACCTTCTGGGCGCCCGAGCTGCCGAAGGTCGAAGGAAAGCCCCTCTCGTTGAAAGAAGCCGTGTGGTTGCCCTTCGTGGGAATGCTCGGTCGCCCGCGCGCGCTCGAGATCCTCGCGTTCGTGTTGCTGTACCGGCTCGCCGATTCCATCGCCGGAGCCCTGGTCAGCCCCTTCCTTCTGCAGCGCGGCTTCGCGGCGTTCGACGTGGGTGTGATGCGCGGCGGCGTGGGCGTCGCCGGCACCCTGCTCGGCACCGTGCTCGGCGGAGTGCTCGCTGCACGGTGGGGCACGGGCCGCTCGCTGTGGATCTGCGGCGTGCTGCAGATCGTCAGCAACGCCGGCTACGCCGTGGTGGCCGTGGTGCCGGTCGCGTTTGGCGTGGTGCACCTCGTGTCGCCCTTCAACGTCACTGGCGCGTGGATCGCGCTGCTCTCGCTCGCCGCGCTCCTCTCGACGTGGGCGCTGCTCAGCCGGGCGCGTGCGCAGCAGCAGGGCGAGAAGCGAAACGAGCTGCTCGGCGTCGCGGTGGTGTTGATCGCGCTCGCGTTGCTGTCACGGCTCGGGCTCGACTCCGGCGGTTGGCTCGACTTCCTCACCACGTTCGATCTGTCGTTCAGCGTTCCGCTCCAGTCGGCGATCTTCATCGAGACACTCACCGGTGGCATGGGCTGGGGCGCGTTCGGCGTGCTGTTGCTGCGGCTCACCGACAAGCGCTTCTCGGCGACGCAGTACGCGCTGTTCAGCTCGCTGGTCGGCCTGGTGCGCACCTTCGTCGGCCCGCTCGCTGGAGTGATGGCCGACGCGCTCGGCTGGCGCGACTTCTTCCTCCTCACCATGCTGTTCGGCATCCCCGGGATGTACATGCTGTCGCGCTTCGTGCCCTGGGGTCAGGAGCCGAAGGAGATCACGGGCGAAGCGCTCGAGCCACTCCCGCCCGGCCCGCCGTGGGAACGCACTGCGCTGTGGACGCGCGCGGGGCTCGCCGCGCTCGGCACCACCCTCGCGATGTTGTGCCTCTCGATTCTGCTCGCCACCATCAAGGCGTGGAGAGACCCCGCGGCGAAGGTGAAGGTGTTCGATCTGATCCAGGGCACGGTCACCGTCTTCTCGCCGCCCCAGTGGACCGGCTACGTCGACCTCGTCAACGCGCTGATCTTCGGGCTGATGGGCGGGCTCGCCGTCGGCGCGTACCTGGCTGCGCGCGGGCGTACCCTTCACACTGCTTAACTGCTTTGAAGGAAGCACCCGGCGATGCCACGGGTTACGTCTGACGCTCACGAATGATCGCTCGCATCGTCTTCATTTCACTCACGCTTCTCGCCTTCGCGCTCGCGTCGGTCTTCGTCTATCGCCGCACGGTGCGCGACACGGTGCACAGCCCGGCGATCCGCTGGGTGATGCGCGCGTTGCTCGCGGCGATGTTCCTGTCGGTGCCCATCGTTCGCTTCGCATTCCGCGACTCGTTGCCCCCGCCCGCGCTGAGCGCCGTCGCGCTCACCGGCTGGGGCGTCTTCATCTACCTCTTGATGTCGTTGCTGGTCGTCGAGCTGGTGAAGTGGCTCGCGACGTTCCGCAAGGTCGCGAAGCCCGCGCCGCTCGAGCCCGAAGCGCCTGAGCGTCGACTCTTCCTCTCGCGCGTCGCGGCGTCTGGAGCGCTCGCGGCGAGCACCGGCATCGCGGCGTACGGCACGTGGCGGGCGTTCACTCCGCCCGAGGTGACCGAAGTGCCGGTGAAGTTGCCCGGGCTGCCGAAGGCGCTCGATGGCTTCACCATCGTGCAGCTCTCCGACATTCACGTCGGAGCGATCATCCAGGAGAAGTTCCTCGATCAGATGGTGGCCACCGCCAACGGTGCGAAGCCCGATCTGATCGCCATCACGGGAGATCTCGTCGACGGTACTCCGGCGGCGCTCGGGCGCTACGTGGCGCGGCTGCGGAACCTGAAGTCGCGCTTCGGCACGTTCTTCTGCTCGGGCAACCACGACTACTACTCGGGCTGGGAAGAGTGGGCGCGCGAGCTCGAGGGCATCGACTTCGAGGTGCTGCGCAACCGCGGCGTGGTGATCGGTGACCCCGGCGCGTCGTTCGATCTGATCGGCGTCGACGACTACGGCGCGCGCTGGGCGCCCAACGGGTACGACCTCGAGGCGGCGACCAGGGGGCGTGACCCCGAGCGCGCGTCGGTGCTGCTCGCGCATCAGCCCAGCGGCTTCGAGCTCGCCGCGAGCAAGAGAATCGGCCTGCAGCTCTCGGGGCACACGCATGGCGGGCAGCTCTTCCCCGGCAATCTGATCGGCGACGTCATCTGGGGCAGCCGCAACGCCGGCCTGTCGATGCAAGACGCGTCGTACCTCTACACCTCGCGCGGCTGCGGCTTCGTCGGCCCGCCGATGCGCGTCGGCGCTCCGCCCGAGGTCGTGAAGCTCGTGCTCGTCGCGAGCTGAGTTCGGGCGAGCATGAGAGCGAGAGGCCTGCTCTTCCTCCTGCTCCTGCCCGGCTGCGTCGCGACGTGGCGGCGCACCGAGGTCGAGACCCGAATCCTCCGCGAGCACTACGCGACGACGACCCTCTCGAGCGAAGACCTCAAAGCGCTCTGGGAATCACTCGAGCCCGTCATCGCTTCCGGCTGCCTGAGCTTCTCGAAGCCGTGCCGCGTGCCGCAGACCGAAGCGCTCGACACGTTCTGCTTTCAGTGGGGCAAGGAACACACGTGCTTCAAGGTCGAAGGCACCGGCGTCGCGCGCATCGACGGCGGCAAGGACCGCTTCACCGAGCGGTGGATCTACGAGCAGCTCGACCCGACCTTCAAGACGACGCTCGAGACCGCCGAGCAGAAGGCCGAAGAAGAAGTCAGCGCCGAAGAAGTCGCACCGCTCGACGCGAATTCCTTCTGGGCGACCGCCAAAGCAGTCGTGAACGCGCCGCTCTTCACGCTCGGGCTGCAGGTTCAAGGCGGCTTTCGGCGATGGGTCGAGCACTACGTCGTGCTGTCGGTCGGCGGTGGCTACGAGCGCACGTTCACCTCGTCACGCGGCTTCGGAGAGCCACGCGACGCCTTGCTCTTCACCGGGCGCTTCGAGCTCTCGATGTTCGACCCCACGGCGCAGAAGCGGCTCAACCTGCCGCCGATCTCCGCGTACGTCGGTCTCACCGGAGTGCTCGGCGTCACCCCGCTCCCGAGCTGGACCACGCGCGGCTTCGTCGGCATCTCGGCCGTCGTCCCGGTGTCGATCGAGCTCGGCTACGCGCTGAGCGCCCTCCCGCAGGGCACGCTCGGGCAGTTCTACCTCGCGGCCGGTCTGGGCATCTGAGGCCCCCTCACGGGCACTTGATGCCCGCCTGGCCGTTCGACAGCGCGCGCGTGCACGCCGCTTTTTCCTGCACTTCGTCTTTGAGCTCGTGCGCGAGCCGCGCGGTCTTCAAGTGCAGCTCGATGTTCAGCTTCTGCTCGCTCTCTTCACTGAGCTGGCGGAACAACTCGAGCGCGTCCTTCTTGCGGCCCAGCGACGAGAGCAGATCGCCCAGCTCGAGCGTCTCGCGCATGTCTTCGCCGGTCGCCTTCTCGAGCGCCTTGTCGAGCTCGGCCTTCACGCACGCGTCGTCTTTCTTCGTCTGGCACATGCGCGCCAGGGCCACGTGCACCACGCCGCGGTCTTGCACCTTGAGCGAGTTCTGGAACGCCGCCTCGGCCTCGACCGGCTTGCCGAGCTTCAACTGCACCTCGCCCACCAGTTCCCAGAACGCGGGGTCCTTCGGGTCGGCCTTCGCCGCCTCGGTGTAGGACGCGAGCGCGAGCTCCAGCTTGCCGCCGCGCACGTAGCGATCACCCAGCTCGGCGAAGATCGGCGCTCCCTTGATGCCCTTCTTCACCGCGCCCTCGAGCAGCGCGAGCGCTTCATCGTCACGCTTGGTGCGCTTCAAAATGTCCGCGGCGCGCATCGCGTAGTCGACGCCATCAGGAGCAGCCTCGCTGGCGGTCACCAGGCTCTTCACCGCCTCGTCGACCTTGCCCTCGCCCAGCTGCAGATCAGCCATCGAATCGAGCGCGTTGAAGTCTCTCGGGTTGAAGCCCAGCGCCTTCTCGAGCGCTTCCTTCGACTTCGCCTTCTCGCCCTTGAGCCCGTAGAGGTAGCCGAGCCGCGACCAGTTCGTGCCGCGCTTGGGGTCCAACTTCACGGCGGCCTCGAACGACTCGATCGCTTCGACAATCTTCACCTCGGCCAGGTACACCTCACCCTCGGCCGCAGGCAGCCGCGGGTCGTTCGGGTTGAGCGCCTTCACCTCGGCGAATTCCTTGTGCGCCGTCGCGAAGTCACCCTTCAGGTACGCCGACTGGCCCACGAGGTAGTGGCCATCGGCCTTCACTTTGGGGTCGACGTCGTCACCGGGCTTGGGGCACGCCGCGAAGAACACCGCACACGCCAGAGCGACGCGCTTCACGCCTTCCCCATCTTCTTGAGCGTGTTGGCGCGCGACTGCACGGCCGGCGGAAACCCCGGAGCGAGCTTCAAGATCTCATCGAGCGTCGCCAGACACGGCACCAGCTGGTTGAGGGCGTTCAACGCCGCCGCGCGGTTGTAGTGCGAAGGCACGTGTTTCTCGTCGAGGCGAATGCCGACGTCGGCGGCGAACAACGCTCCGTTGGCGTCACCATTGGCCAGTCGCGCGAACGAGAGGTTGGCGTACACGTCAGGCAACGCCGCGCCCCACTGCACCGCGAGCTCGAGCTGCTCGAGCGCGCGCTTCGCGAGCGATGCATCGCCCGCCTTCACCTTCTCCAACAACGCCGCGCCGAGGTTCGAGCGGTATTCGGAAATCTCAGGCTCGCGCTTCACCGCTTCTTCGAGCGCCTTCAAGCCGACGTCGAGCTCACCCGCGCGCACCGCCATCGCTCCGCGCGCGTAGAACCACTCACCGGTGCGCTCCTTCTCAGGAGCACTCTCGAGCAACGCCGCCGCGCCCTTCGCGTCACCGGCCAATTCCTTCTTGCGCGCTTCTTCGAGCACCGAGCCGGCCATGTTCAGAACGTCCACGCGAGCGTCGAGAGCGCCCACTGCTTCAAGTTGGTGAAGAACGACTCCTTCTTCAGTTCTTCGAGCGCGACCGGCTTGGTGTTCGACAGGCCCGAGGCGAAGCGCGCTTCGAGCTGTTTCGCCGTCGAGTCGTCCTGCACCGCGAGCGCGACCTCAGCGTCCTGGTTCTTGCTGCGGCCGTTCATGTTGACCGAGCCGACGACGCTGAACTGCCCGTCGAACGTCGCGGTCTTGGCGTGCAGCGTGCCGCCCTGCTTCTCGTAGATCTTCACGCCGGCCTTCAGCATGTCGTCGTAGAAATAGCGGGCCGCGTCCGACACGAAGCCCATGTCGTTCGACGCCTTGCTGTTGGTCATCACCTTCACTTCGACGCCGCGCTTGGCCGCCGAGATGAGCGCCTTGCGGATCTCCGGAGGCGGCAGGAAATACGCGTTCTCGATGGTGATGCTCTTCGTCGCGTTCTCGATCGCGCGCAGGTAGAGCTTGTCGTTGGTGCCCACCAGCCCCTTCACCTCGGGGTTGCTCTGCACCACGCGCACCGACGCGCCGCCGCCCGTCACTTCCGACAACTTGGGGAACAGCTTGGCCTTGTCGGCCTCGCTCAGGTTCTTGCCGCCCACTTCTTCCCAGTTGCGGACGAAGGCCTTCATCGCGTCGCCCACCGCGGGCCCTTCGAGCTTCATGTCGGCGTCGCGCCAGGCTTCGGTGCCCACTCCGCCGCGCGAGAAGACCTGCTTGCCCGAGCCGCCGAGCGCGTACTCGTTGGCGATGTTCATGCCGCCTTCGATCGACGCCTTGCCGTCGACGATGAGGTGCTTCTCGTGCCAGCGATCGTTGATGTCCCACAGCTTGTACTTCTCGCCGTAGGCCTGCACGTCGACGCCGGCCTGCTTCATCATCTCGAACATCTTCGGGTCAGCGCGCCCGCTGCCCATCGCGTCGTAGATCACGCGAACCTGCACGCCTTCCTTCGCCTTCGACGCGAGCTGCTTGGCGAGCTCCCACCCGGTGTCGTCGCTGTTGAAGATGAAGGTCTGGAAGCAGATCGACTCCTTCGCGCCGTCGATCATCTTCTTGCGCTCGGCGAACGAGTTCACGCCGTCGAACAGCATCTGCACCTTGTTGCCCGAGAGGCTGCGCGAGTTGGTCTCGCGATCGAGCTGTGCCTCGAACACCGCCGATCGAACGCCCGCCTTCGGAATCGCCGCGGTCGGAGCGCTCGTCGCCTGCGTCGGCGCGGCCTTCGCTGCCGGAGCGGCACCCTTCGCCGCCCAGCCCTTCTGCGCCGGAGCGGTCGATTCGGTCTTCGTCGTCTGGGGCTGCGCTTTCGGAGCGGCCGGAGCCGCGCCACCCACGCCACCCGCCGGCGAACCACCACGCTGAACCTTCATTGCCTGAGCTCCCGCTTCTTGCGCCGCACGAGCGCCAACAGTCCGAGCACCAGCCATACCGGCTGCACGGTGACGCAGCCACAACCACCGTCACCACCGGTGCCGTTGCCGCCGTCCTTGGGGATCACGATGACCGGCTTGCCCGCGTCGGGGCGGTTGCAGAGCGCGCAGCTGCCGTCTTCCTGCGGCGTGTAGCACTCGCCCATGTAGCAGCTCTGGCCCACCGGGCAGTCGGGGTCGGCGTTGCACACCGGCAGACACCCCTTGCCGACGCTGGTGTCGGCGCACCGCAGGCCGATGGGACACGTGCCCGGGCCGGTGCAGTCCTTCAGGCAGAACAGCTCACCGTTCGCGCCTGGCGTGCACGTGTTGCCGTTGGGGCACATGCCGCAGCCGCGCGCGCACTGCTGCGTGCACTGCTTCTGGCCGCTGTAGCTCGCGGTGATGCGGCAACTCTGACCTGCGCCGCACGTCGAGCTATCGGTGCACACGTCGCCGATCAGGCCCGAGATGTTCTGCCGGTTCACGCACAAGCCGTCACACGTTCGGCAGGTGGTGGTCAGGGTGTCGGCGCAGTCTTGATCGGAGTAGCACTTGGGAATGCAGACGCCGGAGGTCTGAATGGTGTCGATCGGCGCGCAGGCGTATTCGGGGCGACAATCGGCGAGGCCGACGCGGCAGGTCGCGGCGCAATAGTGACCCGTGTCGAGTTGGACGCAGACCGAGCCTGAGGGGCAGCTCGGGTCGCCTGCTTCGCAGCGCTGTGAGCAGTAGCCGTCGACCCAGAAGAAGTGGCCGTTCGATGCCATCTCGGGCGTGCGGCATTGGCTGAACGCCGACCCACACTCGGGAGACATGGTGCACGCCTTGCCGACCTGAGTGACGATCGTGCCCGGCATCAGGCACGCGCCGTTGAAGCCGGCGAAGGCCGTGCTCGGTTGGCAGTACAGCGGAATCTCGCAGAGCGCGTTGGTGTTGAGCGCGCAGCCCTTCGTACAGAGCGAGCCGCTCACGCCGTTGGTGACGGGCTGCTGCAGACACTTGAGCGCGCCGTCGCAGCCGCCGTCAGCGCGGCACGCCGCGGCCTCGACGCCCTCGTTCGGGTAGCGATCGCACAGGTGCGCGACGTCGGTGGGCGACAGTACGCGCAGCGCCATCCCCGCTTCGACGACCTGGTTCATCACCGCCTCGGTGCCACCGAAGTGGTCGAGGCCCTGACAGTGGCCTGACTCGTGGAGCATCACCGTCTCGACGTCCATCAAGTTCGTGGGCGTCACCGCGTCGAGCGACCAGCTGCCGCTGAACGCGTTGAAGTACGTGTCGCAGGTCTCGAGCACGCCGGCGTACGAGCGCGGTATGGAGATCGACACCACGAAGTTGGTGTCGCCGAACACCTCGCGCGCGTCGTTGTCGAAGGTCACCATCCACAGCGCGCTGACGCTGAACTGGTCGGCGCTCGACAGTGGCATCGGCACCGGAGTCGCCAGACCGAGCGAGCGCGTCTTGACCGACGCGCAGTTGACGCCGTTCCAGGTGTCCCACGCGCGCTCGACGGCGTTGCGCATCATCGTCTGGTCGACGGGCGAGGGTCGCGAATCGACGTAGTACGTGAACGGCTGCGCCTGGTTCGCGACCATCTTGAAGTTCAGGTACTCCGGCCCCTGCGCCCACGCGCTCACGGCCGTGAACGCGATCGCTGCAGCCACGGCGCGGCTCATTGCTGCACTCCCGTCGCGATCTCCGCGGGGAACTGGGCGAGCGTCACTCGGCGCCACTTCTGCGTCGTCAGGTCCTGCACGAAGACGTTCTCGCCATCGACGTTCAGCTTGCCCGCGCCCATCGCCACCAGGTGGCAGCGATCAACGGCGAGCTTGCAGCGCAAGAAGACCACCGCGGTCTCGCCGACGTTGAACTTCGCGTCGCCGGGGATCTCCATCTTCTTCTGGCCGACCGTGCCGCCGATCTGCACGATGGTCAGCTCAGACGGGCCGCGACCGCGGAAGTCGTGGCCCACCGCGACGGTGGTGTAGGTCTTGATCGGAAACTGAGCGTCGGGCGTCTCTTCGACGCGCTGGCTGAGCACCTGCACCAACGCCACGCGATCCGACACTTCGGCGCGCTGACGCAGGGTGTGCGGAACGATGGTGGTGGCCACCGCGACGGTGGCGCCCAACACGAGCAAACCCGCGACGCTTCGACGAGATTTCATGGAGGGAAGACTCCTTCGGCCCTGAGGCGAGACCGGTGGAGCCTATACCGAGAGGGCCGCCAACGCGGCATCGACCACACCCGTCGTCGACGCATCGGTCGCGATGGAGTGAATGGTCACACCTCGCTCCCGGAGTGACTCGGCGGCCGCTGGCGTGGCGATGATTTTCAGGGAGGCAGAAGCAGCCAGTCGCGGAGGCGAATCGTGGTGCGTATGCCCGGGGCCGCAGCACGCCTCACTCGGCTCGTGCTCTTCACCGTGCGTCAGCTCAGCCCACGCTTCGGCGGCCGACGCCGAGTGAACGATCACTGCCGCTGCGTCGCGCACCGCCTCGTCTTCGATGAGCAGGGGATCGACCGAGACCTCGACCGCCAACCGATGCGTACCCGCCGCGTCGAGCGCGTCGAGCAACACCTCGGGGATCGGCTCGGACGAATGGAGCAGCAGCACTTCGTCTTCGTCGTGCAGCAGGCCGGAGACCGCGGCGGTCCACTTTCCCTCGGCAGGAATTCGCGCCAGCCCACCCGCACGCTCGATGACGCGAGCCATGATCGCGTCGGCCGCGAGCCATTGGAGTCGCGGAAGCTGCGCACGCGTACCAGCCTGATTCACGACCTCGAGGAACGCGCGAAGCACGGCTCGATCGAGCGCGATCACCCACGTGAAGCGCTGCAACGTCTCGGCGACCGAGCGCAGACCCGCTGAGCGTTCGGCCTTGGGCAACACTGGCAGGAACGCCGCGTCGTGACCTTCTTCACCGAGCAGAAAGGCGAGATCTTCCCCTTCGCTCGGCTCGGTGAGCAGCAGCACCCGCGCCATCGTGACTAGAGCTTGTCGAGAATGAACGCCGCGAGGAGATCGGCTTCGGGTGAGGCCGTCTTCTTCTTGCCGCCGTCGCCCTTGCCTGCGGGCGCTCCGGTCTGCACCTCGGTGATGTAGCCCTCGACGACTTCGTAGGCGGCCTCTCCGATGATGCACGAGTCGGCAAAGTGTTCGGCGTTGAGCGCCTGCAGCTGAGTGACGGTCTTCACGCGGCCGAGCAGACCCTGCGTGTCTTCACCCGAGACGAGCTTCGAGAAGTGAACCGCCGGCGCCACCGAGTGCGACGACTTGCCCTCTTTCACCACGAGCTTGCCGTCGGCGAGGTCGGCCTTGTCGGCCAGGGCCCACTCCTCGAGCGTTTTCTGCGGCAAAAAGAGCTTCAAGCCATCTCCCGTTCAGATTTTCCTGCGGACGCCTTTTTCACTGCCCTGCGTACAGCGGACTTGGGTATTAAATCTCAACCCCATGAGCAAAGACACCGTGACCGTCATGGACTCGACCTTCAAGTCTGAAGTGATCGAGTCGCAGGTTCCCGTGCTCGTGGACTTCTGGGCGACCTGGTGCGCGCCGTGCCGCGCCATCGCTCCCGCGCTCGAAGATCTCGCGACCCAGTACAAGGGTCAGGTGAAGATCGTGAAGCTCGACGTCGACGAGAACAACGCCACCGCCGATCAGTTCGGCATCCAGACCATTCCCACGCTGCTGATGTTCAAGGGCGGCAAAGTGGTCGACCAGCTCTCGGGCGGAATCGCGCGCGCGAAGCTGGAAGAGGCGATCAAGAAAGCCCTCTGAAAGGCGCGCGTGCTCGGTCATCTGCTGAAGCCCGAGTACGAGGAACTGATCGCCAAGAAGGACTGGGAGTCGCTCCGCATCGCCTTCGAGGAAGTCGACCCCGCCGACATCGCGGAGATCCTCCACGATCTGCCGGTCGAAGATTCGGGCCTCATCTTCCGCATTCTCCCGCGCGACACGGCGGGCGTGGCGTTCGAGTACCTGCCGCTCGATCAGCAGACCGAGATCGTGCAGCGGCTCGGCTCGGAGCAGCTGAAGACGGTGCTCAACGAGATGGCGCCCGACGACCGCACGCGGTTGTTCGAGGAACTCCCGGCCGAGGTCACCAAGCGCGCGCTCGAGCAACTGAGCGCCGACGAGCTGAAGGTGGCGAGAGAGCTGCTCGGCTACCCCGAGGGCACCGCGGGCCGCTACATGACGCCCGAATACCTCGCGCTCAAGCCGTCGATGAGCGCGCGCGAGGCGCTCGATTCGGTGCGCAAGAACGGCAAGGGGCGCGAGACGTTGAACGTGCTCTACGTGCTCGACGAGAAGCACGTGCTGCTGGCTGATCTGCGGCTCGCCGATCTGGTGATGGCCGACCCCGAGGCGCGCGTCGGTCAACTCGAGTCGCGTCAGCTCGTCGCGATTCCCGCCACCGCGAAGAAGGACGAGGTGGTGACGACCTTCGAAAAGTACGACCGCGTGGCGCTGCCGGTCGTCGACTCGAAGGGCGCGATGGTGGGCATCATCACCGGCGACGACGTGCTCGACGTGCAGGAAGCCGTGGCCACCGAAGACATCCAGAAGCTCGGTGGTGTCGAGGCCCTCGAGGCGCCGTACATGGAGATCTCGACGCTCGAGATGCTCCGCAAGCGAGGCGGGTGGCTCGCGATTCTGCTCGTGGGCGGCATGTTGACCGCCACCGCGATGGGCTCGTTCCAGGACGAGCTGGCGCGCGCCGAGGTGCTCGCGTTGTTCCTGCCGCTGATCATCGCGTCGGGCGGCAACTCGGGTTCGCAGGCGACGTCACTCATCATTCGCGCGCTCTCGCTGCGGGAAATCACCCTCGCCGACTGGTGGCGCGTCGCAGGGCGAGAATTGAAGAGCGGGCTGTTGCTCGGCCTGATGCTGGCGACGATCGGTTTTCTGCGCGTGATCCTCTGGGAGCAACTGCACCGCGCCGGAGTGCTCAGTCGCGGCTACGGCGACCACTATTTATTGGTGGCGTGCGTGGTGTCGGGCTCGCTCATCGGCGTGGTGCTGGTCGGCGCGTTGATCGGCTCGATGCTGCCGTTCGTGCTGCGGCGCCTGGGGCTCGACCCCGCGGCGGCCTCGGCTCCGTTCGTCGCGACCATCGTCGACGTCACCGGCATCGTCATCTACTTCACGGTCGCCAGCGTGATTCTGCGCTCCACGCTGTTAGCGGCGCACTGAGAGCGTCGGCGTCAGGGTCGACGTCTTCAACCACACGTCGATGACGTTGCCTTCGCGCTTCGTGCCGCTCGCGTCACGGAAGCCAAACGACGCGCGCTGGCGCTCACAATTTCCGCGCGAGTCGCACTTCGGTTGATCGGTGAACGTGAGCGCGATGCTGTCGATGCGCTCCTCGCCGAGCGACGTGAGTTCCGATCGCTGGCTGCGCCGATCGCCGTTCGCGTCACGCCAGATCACCAACTCGCGGAACGCCGGATCCTGAGCGTCGATGCGGCCGTTCCCATCGGCGTCGAGCGCCGCGAGCGCTTCGAACCCGTGCTTCGCGATGCCGTCACCGACGCGCGTGTTCGAGCCGAACAGCTCGCTCCCGTCATCGATGCGGCCGTTGTCGTTGAGATCGCGCGCCAACCACGGAGTCGCCGCGCTCGGCCAATCACTCTGCACCGGCACGCGCGGCGTGAACGCGAACGGGCGATCGCTCTGCTCGAACTTCACGGGCGACGAATCGAAGCTGAACACCAGCGGCGTGGTGCAGCGGAACTCGTCGTTGCCCGAGCTGCGGCAGAAGAAGGTGTTGTACTGCCCGCCCGTTTCTTCGAGCGCGCCGTCGCAGCGGTTGGTCACCCAACCCTGAACGTAGTTTTCCCAGATGTCCGGAGTCGCCGGGTTGCGCCGGTTGCACCACGCGTTGAAACGCTCGGCGCTGCAGCCATTCTCGTTGTCGCTCGGCGCGCAGCGATCGCCGTAGCCCCAATCACCGTTGCAGCCGTTGCCATCGTTCATCTCGCAGGTGTGCACGATCGGCGTGCAGTCGGTGTCGGAGTGATCGATGCGGCCATCGCAGTCGTCGTCGACTCCGTTGTCGCAGCTCTCGTTCGGAACGCGACACGGGCCCCAGTTGGCTTCGTTGCACACGCGCGTGCCCTGACTTCCGCAGCTCGTGGTGCACACGCCGACCTCGCCCTCGACGCAGATCGGAGGAGGCGGAGGACTGCCACCGCCAATCGGTTCGCCGGCGCCACCGCCCGTCGGCTCGGCAGCTCCGCCACCGCTCGCGGCAACACCACCGCCGGTCGGAGCAGCCCCGCCGCCCGTCGCAGCACCGCCGCCACTCATCGAGCCGCCGCCACCGCCCGTCGCGGCACCGCCACCACCTCCACCGCCGCCCTGCCCCGCGTCGACTGCGGGAACGACACTCGGAGTGCCGGTCAATGGATCGGGCTGCTGCTGCCCGGACATCTCAAGAGTTGAGAAACCGCAACCCGAGATGACAAACGCGAGCAGAGCGAAACGCATGCTCCAGACAAGTGCGAGGCGCGTGCCGCTCGCGTCGCTTCACAGCGCGTTCACAACTGCGCGTGTTCGCTGCGAAGTCCGATCGTCCGATGGAGCGGAGAAACTCCAGTGGAGTGAGCACTCGCGTGCACGCGTTCGACCCTCACCCCAACCCTCTCCCTCGCGGGAGAGGGGGCGTTTCTTCAGTCGACCTTCCAGCGCGCTTCGACGCGAGGCTCCGGCTTCACCGCCGGCCACTTCATCAAGCCGAAGCCAATCTCCACGCGCTCCGGAGGCACGCCCTTCTTGAGCAGCGCATTCGCCAGCGCCGTCGCCCGCCGCTCGGTGCGCTTCAGCTCGTCGGGCGCGCCATCGGTCTTGCCGAGCACGGTGAACTGCACACGCGCCGTCGGACGATCGTGCAGCAGCGCGACGATCGAGCTGAGATCGTCGTTCGCCTCGAGCGCCACCTCATCGTTCGCCGCGAACCCGACGCCCATCAGCACCAGCGAATCGCGAGCGGCGTCAAGCCGTCGAGCGAGCGCGGCCTGCGCGATCATCGCGTCGCAGTCGACGAGCGCGCCTTCCTTTCGCGTCGCGGTCCACGTTCCGAAGCCCCCGAGCTGGTACCGCCCGCGCAGCCGCGTCGCATCAGCCGTCACCACCATCGTCGCCGAGCCCCTGGTGCGATCGAGCCCCTCGAGCGTCACCTTCGCGACGTGACCCGCGATGGTGCCTCGAAACCGCTGCGCGTCGTTCTTCCGCAACACACAGCCCGTCACCGTCGCGCCATCGGCAGCGATGCGAATCACTCCGTCGTCGAGCGACCACATACCGGCGATGTTTCGCGTCGGGCTCGGAGTGGGCTCGAGCGGGTGGCCCATCACCGCGACCTCCATCAACTCGGTGTAGCTCGGGTTCCCGTGGTTGCCGGGCACCACCAACTTCACGAAGCGGCCGAGCGTGTCCTTCGGCAGCGCAAAGCGCGCCTTGCCCGCGCGCGGCACCTTCACCGTCGCGACCTTCTGCGCCTGATCAGTCTGCGCGCCGCTCACCCACACCTCGACGGACGCCGCCGAAATGCCCGGGTAGCTCGGCTCCTCATCACCGGTGTTGTCGATCTCCACCGACGTCAACACGCTGCGCTGCTCGAGCTCGAAGGTGAAGAAGAAGGGCCCCTTCGTGCCCTGCGGGCCACAGAAACCGGTGCTGGCTGAGCCGTCGGCGAGCGCTTCGGCGGTCCACGCTCCGCCGTACGACGGCGACGAGTCGACGATCACCGTGCCGGCTTCGAGCGCGAGCATGTTCACGTCGGGACCAGCAGCGGCGGCGAGGAGCAGGACCGGCGTGAGCATGATCATTGAGACGACTCTAGGGCGAACGGCGTTCCCTTCGGGCAATGTGCGCGCCCATGAACCTCCTGCTCGCTCTCGCTCTCGCCGCGGCGCCCGCAGTTCCTGCCACTCCGAAGAAGCCGGTCACCGACACGTACTTCGGCACGAAGATCGTCGACGACTACCGCTGGCTCGAAGACGGAGCCGACGCGAAGGTGAGCGCGTGGAGTGACGCGCAGAACGCGTACTCGCGCTCGGTCCTCGACGCGTCGAAGAACCGGCCCGCGCTGGAGAAGCGCATCACCGAGCTGCTCTCGCACCAATCGCCGACCTGGTACGGCGTCGTTCACCGTCAGGGAAAGGTGTTCGCCTACAAGCGCGCTCCGCCGAAGGCGCAGCCGATGATCGTCACGATGGCGCCCGATCTCGCTGAGGCGAGCGAGAAGCTGTTGTTCGACCCCGAGGTGTTCGACCCGACCGGGAACACGTCGATCGACTTCATGGAGCCCTCGCTCGACGGCAAGTACATCGCGATCTGCCTCTCGCGCGCGGGCACCGAGCGCGGCGACGTGCACGTCTTCGAGACGGCGACCGGCAAGGAACTCCCGAGCGAGACCGTGCCCAACGCGAACAGCGGCACGGCCGGAGGAACGCTCGCGTGGTTCTCCAACGGCTTCTTCTACACGCGCCACCCGAAGGAAACGGAGCGCCCGAAGGAAGACCTCGGTTTCTACCAGGAACTGTGGCGTCACACGCTCGGAACCAAGACCGACGCCGACGTGCACGAACTCGGCAAGGGCGGTCTGCGCATCGCCGAGCACTTCGTGAGCACCAGCGCCGACGGCACCTGGGCGTCCGATCGCATTCAGAAGGGCGATGGCGGTGAGTACGAGCTGTACCTGCGTCCCCCGAGCGGCGTGTGGACCAAGGTGACGGAGTTCAGCGACGCCGTGACCCGCTCCGAGTTCGGCCTCGACGGCGCGCTGTACGTGATGTCGAAGAAGGGAGCGCCAAAGGGCCGCGTGCTCCGGCTCGCCCTGGTGCCGGGCAAGCTCACGCTCGCCGACGCGACGGAGTTCATGCCCGAGGGCGAGGGCGGCATCGAAGCGCTGATCATCACCGCCACGCGCGTGACCATCGTCGAGCAGATGGGTGGGCCCACGCGCCTTCGCTTCAAGTCGTACGACGGCAAGCAGACCGGCACCATCGACCCTCCGCGCGGAGAGTCGTACTTCGGGTCGGTGTTGCCCGGAGACGATCTCCTCATCGGCGTGACGGGCTACCTCACGCCGACCGCGTGGCGCCGCTACACCGCGAAGACGGGAGACGTGACTCCGACGCGCCTGACGCCGACCCTCAACGTCGATCTCTCGCCGTACGAAGTGGTGAGCGATCAGTGCACGTCGAAGGACGGCACGAAGATTCCGCTCACCATCGTTCGCAAGAAGGGCGCGAAGCAAGACGGCACCGCGCCGGTCTACTTCTCGGCGTACGGCGGCTTCGGGGTCTCGATCTCGCCGCACTACTCGCGCGTGCTCCCCGCGTGGCTCGAGCAGGGCGGAGTCTTCGCGGAGGCCAACATTCGCGGCGGTCGCGAGTTCGGCGAGACGTGGCACCAGCAGGGCTCACTCACCAACAAGCAGAACGGGTACGACGACTTCCTCGCGTGCGCGAAGCTGCTGGTCGACAAGAAGTACTCGGCGCCGAAGAAGCTGGTGATCGAAGGCGGCAGCAACGGCGGGTTGTTGATGGGCGCGGCGCTCACGCAGGCACCGTCGCAGTTCGCGGCCGTCGTCGCTTACGTCGGTTACTTCGACATGCTCCGCTTCGAGACCGCGCCCAACGGCGTGTTCAACACCACGGAGTACGGCAGCGTGAGCGACGAAGCGCAGTTCAAGGCGCTGTCGGCGTACAGCCCGTTCCACCACGTGAAGAAGGGCACGCAGTACCCGCCGACCATCTTCCTCACCGGCAAGAACGACCCGCGCGTCGACCCGTTCCACTCGCGCAAGATGGTCGCGAAGCTGCAGGCGTCGGGCAGCAAGCAGAAGTTCCTGCTGCGCACATCCGACACCGGTCACGGCGGCGGCACGCCACTGGCCGAGCGCATTTCTCAGGAAGTCGACGCGTGGGTCTTCGTGATGGACGCGCTCGGCATGAGCGGCACCGTGAAGGTGAACACCGAGGCGCGCTGACTAGCGCCGGAGCGTCGTCAGCATCACGTCGCCATCGAGCACGGTGGCGGTGAGCGGCCCGAAGCGCGGAGCCTTCTTCGGGTCGTCGATGCCGAGCGCTCCCGTCCACGTCAGGCCGTCGTGCCCGAACAGCGTCGGCGCGACGAACAGCGCCAGCTCGTCGGCGAGATCGGCCTCGAGGAAGGTGCGATGCGTCTGTGCGCCGCCTTCGACCATCACGTGCAGCGCGCCACCCTCAGCGAGCGCGGCGAGCACGCCGCGAAGATCGAACTTCTTCAGCGACAGCACCTCGACACCGCGCGCGAGGAACGATCTCGCTTGCGCTGAGTCGACAGACTTCGTCGTGACGATCAACGTCGGAGCGTGCGTGGTGTCGAAGATCTGCCGCTTCGCCGAACTGCGCAGCTCGGGGTCGAGCACCACGCGCAGCGCGTTGCGACCACCACCGTCAGGCAACCGCGTGGTGAGCGCCGGGTCGTCCCACTCCACCGTGCCGTGCCCGACGACGATCGCGTCGACCACGTTGCGCAGCTGATGCGCCACGCCGCGCGAGGTCTCGTTGGTGATCCACTTCGATTTCCCGCTGCGCGTGGCGAGCTTCCCGTCGAGCGTGATGCCGGCCTTCAGCGTCACCCACGGCAGCCCGGTGCGCATGAACTTGAAGAACGGGCGATTGAGCGCCTCCGCCGCTTCGCTCATCACGCCCTTCGTCACCTTCACGCCCGCGCGCTTCAATCTTCGCTCGCCCTTCCCGTTCACCAGCGGGTTCGGGTCGTTCATCGCGAACACCACGCGCTTCACACCCGCGTCGATGATCGCCTGCGAGCACGGCCCCGTTCGGCCGTGATGATCACAGGGCTCGAGCGTGCAGAAGATCGTCGCGCCGCGGGCCTTCGCGCCGGCATCGGCGAGCGCGTTGATCTCTGCGTGCGGCCCGCCCGGAGGCGACGTGAAGCCGCGGCCGACCACCTTCTCGCCGCGCACGATCACCGCGCCGACCGAGGGGTTCGGGTGCGTGCGGCCGACTCCTCTTGCAGCCTCGGCCACCGCCAGCGCCATGGCCGCCGCGTCGTTCACGCCTTGCCGCCTCGCGGAGCCTTCTGCGGAACGGGCGTCTCTCCCGCCTTGCGCGCCTGCCCCTGGAGGATGTCTTTGAGCTCGTCCATGAACTCCGCGATGTCGCGGAAGCTCCGGTACACCGACGCGAAGCGCACGTAGGCGACCTCGTCGAGATCGGGCAGCCGCTCCATCACCAGCTCGCCGATGGTGGTCGACGCCACTTCCTTTTCGCCCATCTCCTGCAGCCGCTTCTCGATGTCGGTCACCATCTGCTCGACCTGCTCCACCGAGACCGGGCGCTTCTCACAGGCCTTCTTCAGACCCGCGAGCAGCTTGTCGCGATCGAAGCCTTCGCGCCGGCCGTCCTTCTTCACCACCAGCGGGTTCAGCTCTTCGACGCGCTCGTAGGTCGTGAAGCGGCGCTTGCACGTCTCGCATTCACGCCGGCGTCGAATGATCGTGCCTTCGGCCGAGTCGCGCGAGTCCATCACGCGCGTGTCGGCAGCCGGGCAGAACGGACACTTCATGTCAGACCTTCCGCAACCGCGACGCGTAGAGCGGGAAGGACGCGGTGAATTCCTTCACCTCGTCGCGAATCTTCGCCAGCGCCGCCGGGTCAGCGTGCTGATCGAGCGCGCGGCCGATGAACTTCGCGACCGTCGCCATGTCGGCCGTCTTCAGGCCGCGCGTGGTGATCGCCGGAGTGCCGACGCGCACGCCCGAGCTCACCGTCGGCTTCTCGGGGTCGAACGGAATCTGGTTCTTGTTCACCGTGATGCCCGCGTGGCCGAGCACTTCTTCAGCCAGCTTGCCGGTGACCTTCTTGGGCCGCAGGTCGAGCAGCATGAGGTGGTTGTCGGTGCCGCCCGACACGATGCGAATGCCCTGCCCCTGCAGGCCCTCGGCGAGCGCCTTCGCGTTGTCGACCACCTGCTTCGCGTACGCCTTGAACGCCGGCTGCAGCGCTTCGCCGAACGCCACCGCCTTCGCGGCGATGATGTGCATCAGCGGGCCGCCCTGAATGCCCGGGAAGACCTGCGAGTTGATCGTCTTGGCGTACTGCTCCTTCATCAACACCAGACCCGAGCGAGGGCCGCGCAGCGTCTTGTGCGTGGTGCTGGTGACGATGTCGGCGAACGGAACCGGTGAGGGGTGCACGCCGCCCGCGACGAGCCCTGCGATGTGCGCCATGTCGACCATCAACGCCGCACCGACGGTGTCGGCGATCGCCTTGAAGCGCGCGAAGTCGATGATGCGCGGGTACGCCGACGCGCCGACGACGATCACCTTGGGCTTGTGCTCCTTCGCCAACGCCTCGGCCTGCGCGTAGTCGAGCTGCTCGGTCTCCTTCACCAGCCCGTAGTGCACGACCTTGTACAGCTTGCCGGAGAAGTTGAACGCCGCGCCGTGCGTGAGGTGACCGCCGCTGTTGAGATCGAGGCCCAGCAGCGTGTCGCCCGGCTTCATGAGCGTCATGTACGCCGCCATGTTCGCCTGACTGCCCGAGTGCGGTTGCACGTTGGCGGCCTGCGCTCCGAACAACTGCACCGCGCGGTCGATCGCCAGCTGCTCGGCCTTGTCGACCTCTTCGCAGCCACCGTAGTAGCGCTTGCCCGGGTAGCCTTCGGCGTACTTGTTGGTGAGCACGCTGCCGGCTGCTTCCAGCACCGCGGGCGAGACGAAGTTTTCCGAAGCGATCAGCTCCAGACCTTCTTCTTGCCGCTTCGTTTCAGCGTGGACGATTTCGGCGATCTTCGGGTCGACCTGCGCCAGCGTGGCCGTGTTCTCCATGGCCTGCGCGTAGCGCCAAGTCCGCGCGTTCTCAATCGTTTCGAGGAACCGCGTTACCTGGTTGTCACCAAGCGTTGCCTGAATGTGACCGTCTCGTTGCCGGGCTGAAGGCGATGCCACCTACTTGAGACGCGCCCATGACGCTTTTGCGCCTCGCCTTCTTCCCCGTCGTTCTTTCCACCTTCACCTTCGCGCAAGACCTCGACGCAGGCACTCCGGAAGACGATGCGGGTGTGATCGTCGCCCCGCTGGCAGCGGCGCCCGACGCAGGCACGCCCGCCGAACCGCCGCTCCCCGTCGAACTCAAGGCGAAGTTCGGAGAAGGCGTCACCGTTCGCTCCGGAGACTTCAGCGTCAACGTGCGCGGCCGCTTTCAGCTGCAGGCCACGGCGCTGGTGCCGACCGAAGGCAGCACGTTCCAGCGCAGCAACCAGTTCGTGGTGCGCCGCGCCCGCCTTCTGCTCAAAGGCGAGATGCCGTGGCACCTGAGCTGGACGCTGCACCTCGGCTTCTCGGCGAACGATCTCGAGGCCGACGCGCCGAACCCGATTCGCGATCTCTACGTGCAGTGGACGTGGCTGCGCGATCTCTCGCTGCGCGTCGGCCAGATGAAGGTGCCCTTCGATGTGCAGCGCGTCGTCTCGTCGTCGTCGCTGCAGATGGTCGATCGCTCCGCCGCCACGCTCGAGCTCAACCTCGATCGCGACGTCGGCGTGCAGCTGTACTCCGACGATCTCTTCGGCCTCGGGCAGCGCTTCCGCTACTCGCTGGGCGTGTGGCAGGGCGACGGGCGCAACCGCTTCGGTCAGAACATCGGGCTGCTCTACACCGCGCGCATTCGCATCAGCCCCTTCGGGGCGATCGAAGACAAGGTGGAAGGCGACATCGAGCGCTCGTCGAAATTCCGCCTCGCCATCGGCGGCGGAGCAGCCCGCAACATCGGCAGCTCCCGCCCGCGCTCGACCACCGGCACGCCGTACCTGCTCAAGGGCGGCTTCGACTACACGCACGCCACCGGCGATCTCCACGTGAAGTGGAACGGGCTCTCGCTGCTCGCCGAGATCTACTGGCGCCAGGCCGATCTCGAGTCACGCACCGGCCTCTCGGGCGGCAACATGATCACCGAGTACTCACGCTCGGGCTGGGGCTGGTTCGCGCAGGCCGGAGGCTTCGTCACCAACTGGCTCGAGTTCACCGCGCGCTACGGAGACCTGCAGCCCATCGGCACCACCGACCCGGCGTTCACCCGCATTCGCGAGATCGGCGGCGGCGTGAACTTCTTCATTTTGAAGCACGACTTGAAAATCCAGAGTGATTATTTCTGGCTCGACGACGGCACCGGTCACAACGGCCGTCACCAGATTCGCGTCATCGCGCAGCTGTACTTCTAGGGCGTGACCCAGGCATTCGCTTCGAGCTCGACCGGAGGGTCGGCGACGGACGCTCCGGAAGCACGCAGCCAGTGCATCTGGCTCATCGCGTCTCCACCCTTGGCGCACACTTCCTTGCGCAGCGCCTCGAAGGTCTCGTCGTCGGTCGCCAGCCGCTTCACGGTGACCCAGCCGATGTTCTGCGAGCCCGCCGGGAGATCGGTCGCCGCCGGGTAGTCGTGCACCGAGCAGTCGTTCACCGTGTTGCGCACCTTGCGCTTCACGGGCTCTTCCTTCACCAGCGGCTTGATCTCGGTGCGGCACGCGACGAACAGCAGCGACAGCAGCGCGAGGTACTTCATCGCTTCGCCTCCACCTGGCGGATCTTCTCGACCCGCGCCGCGTGACGGCCACCTTCGAACGTCGCGTGGAGAAACGCCTTCAGCGTCTCGATCGCGAGGCCAGTGCCCGTCACGCGCTGCCCGAGGCAGAGCACGTTGGCGTCGTTGTGCTGGCGGGCCATGCGCGCCTCGAACTCGGTGCGGCACAGCGCGGCGCGAATGCCGTGCACCTTGTTGGCGGTGATCGACATGCCGGTGCCGGTGCCGCAGATCAGCACTCCGAGCAGCGCACGCCCGCCCGCCACCGCGTCGGTCACACGCGTCGCGAAGTCGGGGTAGTCGACGGAGCTGGTGTCGGCCGGCCCCAGATCGTTGACCAGATGCCCGAGCTTGCCGAGCTCTGCAACGAGCTCACCCTTCAACTGAAATCCCGCGTGGTCCGATGCGATCGCGATGGTCGCCATGCGCGGTCAATAGCACCCGTTTGACGCATTCGCGCCAACTGCCTAGCTTCACCGCTTCGTCGGGCCGGGCGTGTCTGGGAGATTCACCGTGCGTCAGTGTCTGGGCTGTTCTGGTCTTGTTCCTGAAGGTGTCGAACGCTGTCCCAACTGCGAGGTGTCGGCCGTCGGCCGCGGCCTTCGCACCCTCGTGATGGCCGGCACCATCGCCATCACCTCACTCGCCGCGTGCCAGCCGGTCTACGGCGCACCGTGCGTCTCGAAGCAGGCCGACGGCGGTCCCGGTAACTGCTTCGACCCGTGTGACACGTTGGAGAGCGACGGCGGAAGCCCGCGACGCGATCCGAGCAGCGAGTGCTTCACCGACGGAGGAACGCCATGAAGCAGTGCCTGGGTTGTTCTGGTCTGGTTCCCGAAGGCATCGAACGCTGTCCCAACTGCGAAGTGTCGGCGGTCAGCCGCGGCCTGCGCACGCTGGTGACGGCAGGCACCATCGCCATCACGTCCCTCGCTGCGTGCGCCGCGCAGCCCGTCTACGGCGCGCCGTGCGTGTCGAAGCAGGTCGACGGCGGCAACAACGGCTGCATCCTCGCGTGCGACACGCTGCAGGCCGATGGTGGCGACCCGCGACGAGATCCGAACAACGCCTGCTTCACCGACGGCGGCACGCCCTGAGCGCCGAACGCGACGATCTCTTTCGTCGCCTCGACGTGCGATCTCCGCATCACCCGCACTACGTGGTGTGGGAACTCACGCTCGCGTGCGATCAGCACTGCACCCACTGCGGCTCGCGCGCTGGTTCCGCCCGCAGCGATGAGCTGACCACCGCGCAGGCGCTCGACGTCGTCGAACAGCTCGCGGCGATGAAGGCGTGGGAAGTCACGCTCATCGGCGGCGAGGCGTACCTGCACCCCGGGTTTCTCGACGTGGTGCGCGCGCTGAAAGCGAAGGGCATTCGCCCCACCCTCACTACCGGAGGGCTCGGCATCACGCCCGAGCTCGCGGCCGCGATGCACGAAGCGGGAATCTTCTCGGCGTCCGTCAGCATCGACGGGCTCGAGAGCACGCACGATCTCTTCCGCGCCCAACGAGGCAGTTTTCAAAAAGCGCTCGCCGCGCTGCGCACCATGCGCGCCGCCGGCATTCGCGTGTCGGCGAACACCAACTTTCACCGGCTCAATTTCACCGAGCTCGAAGCGCTCTACGAGCTGCTGCGTGATCACGGCATCGAAGCGTGGATGTTGATCCTCACGGTGCCGCTCGGGCGCGCTGCCGATCGCCCGGAGATGTTGCTCCAGCCGTGGGAGCTGCTGACGCTCATGCCCGCGCTCGCCCGCATCAAGGAACGCGCGCTCGACGACGGCATCAGCGTCATCGCCAGCAACACGCTGGGCTACTTCGGCCCCGAGGAGACGCTGCTGCGCTCCCTCAAGAAGGGCATGACCGATCACTGGCAGGGCTGCACCGCGGGCCGCTTCACGATGGGCATCGAGGCCGACGGCGGCGTGAAGGGCTGCCCTTCGCTGCAATCGACGCCGTACATCGGCGGCTCGCTGCGCGACAAACCGCTCTCCGAGCTGTGGAACACGCCGCAGCTCTCGTTCACGCGCAAACGCACCGTTGACGATCTCTGGGGCTTTTGCCGCACGTGCCCGTTCGCGGCGACGTGCCTCGGTGGCTGCAGCTTCACCGCGCATTCGTTGTTCGGGCGGCCCGGCAACAACCCGCTGTGCCACTACCGCGCGCGCGTCTTCGCTTCGCAGGGCAAGCGCGAGCGACTGGTGCTCAAGAAGGCCGCGCCCGGCGTTCCGTTCGACAACGGCATGTTCGAGATCGTCGAAGAGCCGCTCGACGCGCCTGACCCGCGCCCGCCGACTCCGGCGCAGCACCTGAAGAAGCGCGCGCCGACGCCCTGATCACTTCCGCGGCGCGTTGTCTTTCTTCCAGCGGCTCTCTTCGAACATCCAGAACGATTCCTTGCCGCAGCCGCTGACGCGCACGCGGGTGACCATCACCATCACCTGCTGCAGATCTTCGAAGTCGAGCTTCGCCTCGGGGCAGCTCATGTACTCGCTGGCCTGGGGCCCGAGATCCTTCTTCACCTGAATCATGGGCGACACGCAGCCCGAGCACGCCAGTACGATCGCGAGGAGCTTCTTCATGGTCAGGGCACCGGTGCAGCGCTCGAAGGCGCGTCAGAAGTGGGAGGAACCGTGTCGTTGATGAACATCGCGCCGTTGCCGGTGTTGAGCCGCACGTACACCGCGCGCCGCGAGCAACCGGAAACGCCGAGGTAGATGGGCCCGCTCTCGTCGCTCGACAGCTCCTGCACCGCGAGCTTGTCGGGCGGGCACGCGAATTCGAACGCCGCGCGCAGCAGCACGCGCTGTTTCGCTTGATCGAACGTGACAGGAGTGACGCAGCCAGCGCCGAGCAACAGCACGCCCAGAACGAGCCGCTTCACTTGACGCGCTGGAGCACCAACGTCGCGTTCGTGCCGCCGAAGCCGAACGAGTTCGACATCACGGCGTTGACCCACGCCTCGCGCGCCTTGTTGGGCACGTAGTCGAGATCGCACTCGGGGTCGGGGTTCTGCAGGTTGATGGTCGGCGGAATGATGCCGCGCATCAGCACCAGCGAGCAGATGATCGCTTCCGCGCCGCCAGCCGCGCCCAGCATGTGGCCGGTCATCGACTTGGTCGAGCTCACCATCAGCTTCTTGCTGTGCTCGCCGAACACGCGCTTGATGGCCTTGGTCTCGTGGAGATCGTTGAACGGCGTCGAGGTGCCGTGCGCGTTCACGTAGCCGATGTCTTCGGGCTTCAGACCGGCCGACTTGAGCGCCAGGCGCATGCAGCGCTGCGCGCCCTCGTGCTCCGGAGCCGGAGCCGTCTCGTGGTGCGCGTCTGAATTCGCCGCGTAGCCCGTGATCTCCGCGAGGATCGTCGCGCCGCGCTTCTTGGCCGACTCGTATTCCTCGAGGCACACGATGCCCGCGCCCTCGCCCATCACGAAGCCGTCGCGGTCTTTGTCGAACGGCCGGCTCGCGGTCTCGGGAGAATCGCTGCGCGTGGAAAGCGCCTTCATCGCCTCGAAGCCACCGATGCCGATCGGCGTGACCGCCGCTTCAGCGCCGCCGGCGATCGCCGCGTCGAGCTCGCCCCACTTGATCTGCCGCCAGGCCTCACCGATCGCGTGCGCCGAGGTGCTGCACGCCGAGACCGGGCCCCAATTCGCGCCCTTGCAGTTGAACCGCATCGAGATGCGGCCCGGCGCCATGTTGGCGATCATCTTCAAGATGAAGAAGGGCGACAGACGGTCGTAGCCCTTCTCCTGGCCGATCAAGACGCTCTCTTCGAACGCCTGCAGGCCGCCGATGCCCGAGCCGACGATCACGCCGACGCGCTCGGGGTCGTAGCCGTTCGGCTTCTCGAGCCCGATCGGCATCTGGCTTTCCTTCATCGCCAGCTCGGCGCCCGCGAGCGCGAACTGACAGAAGGGGTCCATACGGCGCGCTTCTTTGCGGTCGAGGAAGTCTTCAGGGTTGAAGTCTTTGATCTCGCCCGCGAAGTTCGTCTTCAGCTTGCCCGTGTCGAAACGCGTGATCTTGCTGATACCGGACTTACCGGCGATCAGCCCTTGCCAGTTCTTCTCGGTGCCGACACCGAGCGCGGTGACGAGCCCGGTACCGGTGATCACGACGCGGCGTGGTTGAGACACGGCAGCCTCCACCCTTACTTCTTGTGGGTGTTGATGTAGTTGATCGCGTCGCCGACGGTCTTGATGTTCTCGGCTTCCTCGTCGGGGATCTCGATCTCGAACTCTTCTTCCATCGCCATCACCAGCTCGACGATGTCGAGCGAGTCGGCGCCGAGGTCCTCGATGAAGGACGACTCCATCTTGATCTCGTCTTCGCTCACGCCGAGCTGGTCGGCGATGATCGACTTGACCTTGGCTTCGATGTTCGGGGCGTTCATGAAAGTGTTTCCTTGCGATGTTGCGGGGTGAAGAGAGCGCACGCGCGTACCACACGGCGCGTGCGTGACCAACGCGTAAAACTACATGTACATGCCGCCGTTCACCTTCAGGACCTCGCCCGTGATGTACGAGGCGGAATCCGAAGCGAGGAACGCCACGGCGTGGGCGACTTCCTCTGCATTCCCAATTCGAGACAATGGAATTGCGTCCGTCATCTTCTTCTTGAGCTCGTCGTTCAAGCCCGCGGTCATGTCGGTCGTGATGAACCCGGGCGTGACGCAATTGACTCGAATGTTTCGGCTCGCGAGCTCGCGCGCGATCGACTTGGTGAGACCAATCAAGCCGGCCTTCGACGCGGAATAGGCGGCCTGACCGGCGTTGCCCATCTCGCCGACGATCGACGAGACGTTCACGATCGCTCCGCCCTTCTGCTTCATCATCGGGCGCGAGACGGCGCGCATCAGCGAGAAGGCGCCCTTCAGGTTGGTGTCGAGCGTCTTGTCCCAGTCTTCGTCCTTGAAGCGCATGAGCAGACCGTCGATCGCCACGCCGGCGTTGTTCACCAGCACGTCGAGGCGGGTGAATTCCTTGATCACCTCGTCGACCGCCTTGCTGCACGCTTCTGAATCAGCCACGTCGAAGCGAATCGCCTTCGCCTTGCCGCCCGCGTCGACGATCGCCTTCACCGTCTCGGTCGCCGCGGCTTCGTTGCCCGCGTAGCTGATGACCACCGTCGCGCCACGCTTCGCCAGCGTCTGCGCGATCGCCCGGCCGATGCCGCGTGAACCGCCGGTGACGAGCGCCACCTTGTTCGTGAAGTCAGTCATGTCTCACGCTCCGATTGCGGCGAGCGTCTTCTCGAGGCTCGCGGGATCTTCGACGTTGAACTGCGCGACCTCTTTGTTGATGCGCTTCACCAGACCGCACAGCACCTTGCCCGGGCCGAGCTCGACCACCTTCGTCACGCCCGCCTTCTGCATGGTCTGAATCGTCTCGATCCACCGCACCGAGCCGGTCACCTGCTTCAAGAGCAGTTCCTTCACGCGCGCGCCGCTGCTGTTGGGCTGCGCTTCGACGTTGCTCACCACCGGCACCGTCGGGTCCTTGAAGGTGCCCAGCGCGCCCGCGAGCCGATCGACCACCGGCTGCATCAACGCGCAGTGGAACGGAGCGCTCACCGGCAACGGCAACACGCGCTTCGCACCCGCCGCGGTCAGCAACTCACCCGCGCGCGCGACGGCCGCGGCGTGACCGGCGATCACCGTCTGCGCGGGCTCGTTGAAGTTGGCGCAGCTGACGACTTCCGAACCGGCGGCCTGCGCGCAGATCTCCGCGACCTTCTCGGGAGGCAGCCCGAGCACCGCGCTCATCGCGCCGACGCCCGCGGGCACGGCTTCCTGCATGAACGTGCCGCGCGCGCGCACCGCCTTCACCGCGTCGGACAGCGTCATCGCGCCCGCCGCCACCAGCGCCGAGTACTCACCCAGCGAGTGACCGGCGACGAACGACGGAGCCGTCGCGAAGCGCTTGCTGAACACCGCGTGCGCGGCGACCGACACCGTGAGGATCTGCGGGCTGCGTGTTGGCCGTCAGCTTGAGCGCGTCTTCCGGGCCTTCGAAGCACAGCTTGCTCAGCTTCTCGTTGAGCGCGTCGTCGGCCGCGTCGAAGACCGCCTTCGCCTCGGGGAACGCGTCGTACAGGCCCTTGCCCATGCCGACCGACTGACTGCCCTGCCCTGGAAAAATGAACGCGATGCTCATCGTCGTGTCTCCGAAAAGTCACCAGCGAATGACGCCGCTGCCCCACGACATGCCCGCTCCGATCGCCATCAGCGCGATCAGATCACCCTGCTTCAACTTGCCGGCGCGGTTGGCCTCATCGAGCGTGGTCGGCAACGAAGCCGACGACGTGTTGCCGAAGCGATCGATGTTGAGCCACGCCTTCTCGCGCGGCACCTTCAAGCGCTCGAGCACCGCGTCGATGATGCGCACGTTGGCCTGGTGCGCGCACACGTGGTTCAGCTGCTCGGCCGAAATCTTGTTGTGCTCCAGCGCCTCGACCATCGCCTCGGTCAGCGAGCGCACCGCGAACTTGTACACCTCGCGACCGTTCATCGAGATGGTGTGCATCTTCTTGGCGATCGTCTCGGCGCTCGTGGGGTGCATCGAGCCACCACCGGGAATGCTCAAGATGCCGGTCTGCGAGCCGTCGGTGTGCAGGTGCGTCGAGAGCACGCCACGGTTCGGGTCGTCCGACGGGCCGAGCACCATCGCGCCCGCCGCGTCGCCGAACAGCACGCAGGTGTTGCGATCAGTCCAGTCGCTCACGCGGGTGAGCAGCTCGACGCCCACCACCAACACGCGCTTCGCCACGCCGGTCGCGATGTACTGCGCGCCGACCGACAGCGCGAAGAGCGAGCCCGCGCACGCCGCGCTCACGTCGAACGCGAACGACTTCTTCGAGCCCAGCTTGTGCTGGAGGAAGGCCGCGCACGCCGGCATCGGCATGTCGGGAGTGATGGTGCCGACGATGATGCAGTCGAGATCTTCGGGGCGCGTGCGCGCCATCTCGAGCGCGCGAATCGACGCCTTCAAGGCCATGTCGGACGAGACTTCGCCCTCAGCCGCGACGTGGCGCTCTCTGATGCCGGTGCGCTCGAAGATCCACTCGTCCGAGGTCTCCACGATCTTCGACAGATCGTGGTTGGTCATCACCTTCTCGGGGGCATAGCTGCCCGTGCCGATGATCTGCGCGCGCATCACGGGGCGCCCAATACAAAGAAGCGCAACCCGTGTCACCGCATAGCGTTTTTCGCAGGTGGGAAACGCGTTCCGCACCCGCGTTCAGCGTTCAAGCGAAGGCGTCAGTCAGCTGAACCGCCGCTGACTTTCTTCCCCTTGTAGAAACCACACGAGGGGCACACGCGGTGCGGCTGCACGGCGGCTCCGCAGTTCGCGCAGGCGTTGAGCTGCACGGCCGACTTCAGCTTGTTGTTGGCGGAGCGGCGCTTGTCGCGACGCATCTTCGAGGTCCGCTTCTTGGGAACGCCCATGGGTTTCTTCCGTCCTTTTCTTTCTGCGTACTGCTCAGTTCTTCAGCTTGATGTCCTTCAATTTCGCCAGTCGAACGTCGACTTCCTTCACCTTGCCGTGACCGCAGTCCTCGTCATTGAGGTCCTGCCCGCAGGTCGTGCACAAGCCCTTGCAGTCGTCGCGGCACACCACCGTCACCGGAAGCGCCAGCAATACCTGCTCACGTACGACCGGGTCCAGATCGATCGTCTTTCCGTCGAAAGGCTCGGCGTCGATCTCGTCGAGCTCGAAGCTGGCCGCCAGCTCTGCCTCGTCGTCGTCTTCCTTCTTCTGCGAGCGGCGGCGCGGCTTGTCGGCGGTCTGCCGGTCGAGCTTGGCGTCGGCCTCGTCGTCGACCTTCGGCGCCATCGCCTCGGGGATCATGCGCAGCGAAAAATCGACGTCGATCGGCACCGGCACCGCCGTCGTGCAGCGCTTGCACGGGCACTCCAGCGCCGCCGAGAACTTGCCGGTCACGAACACCCGGCCCGACACCTTCTTGAAGCTCGCGGCCAGCGGCGTCGACGAGACGAGGGTAAACCCTTCCGACTCCGCCAACGCCTGGTTCAGGACCTCGGCCTTGATCGGTTCAGTGCGCTTGAGCCCTGTTCCTTGAATTTCTTCAATCTTTACCAGCATTTACAGCCCAGCCTGCGAAAGGGTGCGGAACCTACATGATGATGACGAGTTGAGTCAAACGCGGTGTGGTAGGAGTGCAAACCGTGGGTGTGCTGCTCCTCTTCCTCGTGGTGGCACAAACGCCGCTCGACGCGCCGGTGCGTACCACCGTCGCGCAGGTCGTGCCCCGCAACGAGGCGATCGGCAAGGCCCAGCAACAGGTCGACGAAGGCGACTTCGAAGACGCCATCAAGACCATCGAGAAGGGCATCGCCGAGCCCGATCTGACCGACGATCAGCTCGCCGAGCTGTACCGCTTGCTGGGTCTGTCGAACCTCTACCTCGGCAACGAAGACAAGGCGCGCGACGCGTTCGAGAAGCTGCTGCAGGCGCGGCCCGACTACGAGTTGCCCAAGAGCGCTCCTCCGAAAATTCGCACGCTCTACGCGCGCATCAAGGACGACATTCGCAAGCGGCGGGTGCGCCCGGTGACGTTGACGCTGGTGCCGGTCGCCGAGACCACGGGCGGTGAAGCGGTGGTGGTCGAAGCGCGCATCGAAGACATGGCGCTCGGAGCGAAGGCCAAGCTCTTCTACCGCCGCGCCGGTGCGCAGAGCTTCAGCTCCATCGACTTCGTGCGGAGCAAGACGAACCGCACTGACTACGCGTCGACCATTCCCGCGTTCGAAGTGCCGACCGAGGAGCAGTCGTACGAGGTCGAGTACTACGTCGAGGTCGCCGACGCCGCGCAGCGCCGGCTCGCCGGTCGCGGAGATCAGTACAACCCGCAGACGTTCCGCGTGAGCGCGAAGAAGACCGCGGTGGGTGGCGTGAACGAGCCGATTCCCGCGTACAAGAGCCCGTGGCTGTGGGTGCTCATCGGCGTCGGAGTGGCCGGAGCGACCACCGGCATCGTGTTCGCCGCCACCAGCAACCAGACCGCGACGGTGCCGGTGAAGATCACCATCGAGGGGCAGCCATGACGCGCGCGATGATCGCGACGTGCGCGCTGGCCTTCGCGGCGTGCGGCCCGGCCGAGCCTGCGGGGCCCACCTTCCCAATCGAGCTCTACGTGAGCGCCGGTCTCAATGATCAGCTGAGCGCGTTTCAAATCTCGCTGGTGAAGAGCGGCAGCTCGCTCGACTGCGTGACGGTGCAGAAGACGTGCATCAAGGACCAGGTCGACGCCGCGCGCTTCGTGAAGCTGAAGACCGCGATGGGGAGCGAAGTGAACGCGCTCACCGTGCCGCTCTCGCTCACCGCCGGCATGCCGAGCACGCAAGATCTGACGCTCAAAGATCTCCCGCTCGGGAAGGACTTCGCGCTGGTGATCGAGGCGATCTCGAAAGACAGCACGCCCAAGCTCTCGGGCAGCTCGTGCAACTACATCAAGGAACTGACCGCCGGCACGAACGCGGCGGTCAACGCGCGCATCGAGCTGCTCAGCCCCGCCGCTGCATGCGACCCGCGTCACTGATTTTCTGAGTCTACTTCTTCGCTTCGGCGCGCTTGGCGAGCTGAGCGACCACGCGATCGATGATCTTCTCGAGCCGCGCACGATCAGCGTCCTGCATGTTCACGAACTGCACGCCCATGCCGAGCTCTTTGGCCGACACGATGTCGCCGTCGCAGACGATCTCGTGCGTGTCGCCCGGGAGCGTGAACTTGAGCGACACGCGCGTCCCGACCGGCAGCGGAATGGTCTGCACGAAGAACGCACCACCGACCGACAGGTTGCCGGCACGCTGGTAGTAGAGCTCGCCTTCGCGCTCCGCTTCGATCCACAGATCGACGGGGATGCGCTGCTCCTTGCGTTTGTCTTTGTCGTCGTTCGCGGCCATCAGACGGGCGGCTTATGCCACGAAGGAAATAGGGTAGGAAGCCGCGTCATGGTCAGCGAACGCGGCCAGCTGAGGCGCAGCCGAAGTCACGAGGTCCCCGACCTCGTGTGGCAAGTGAGCGAATGAAATGACGCGCATCCTGGTGATCGAGGACGAGCAGGACCTCGGCTCCCTCCTTGAATACAACCTGCGCGCCGACGGCCACGAAGCTGAAGTGGTTCGCACCGGCGCCGCGGGCGTTTCGCGTGCGCGTGCGTGGAAACCCGATCTCGTGCTGCTGGATCTGATGCTCCCCGACATCTCGGGCAGCGAGGTCGCGCGGCTCATTCGCGAATCTGAAACGCGGCGCACGCCGATCATCATGGTCACCGCGCGCGGCGAAGAAGTCGATCGCGTGAAAGGCCTCGAGCTCGGCGCCGACGACTACGTGGTGAAGCCGTTCTCGGTGAAAGAACTGCTGCTGCGCGTGAAGGCCGTGCTGCGCCGCCAGACCGAGACGCCCAAGGAAGCCGCGCGCCAGCTCGGCAAGGGCGACATTCAGCTCGACGTCGAGCGCCACGAAGTGCGCGTCAGTGGAAAAGCAGTGGTGCTGACGGCGCTCGAGTTCCGCCTGCTCAAGACGTTCCTCGAGCGGCCCGGCCGCGTGCAGACCCGCGAGACGTTGCTGTCCGACGTGTGGGGCATCGACGCGGAGATCACCACGCGCACCGTCGACACCCACATCAAGCGCCTGCGCGAGAAGCTGGGCCCCGCCGGAGACGTCATCGAGACCATCCGTGGGGTTGGGTACAAGCTCACGGCGTGATCGGTTTTCACACGTTCGACACACAACTCGTGTGGGATCGTGGGAGAGGAAATCGGCATGAACCGTGTGATCACCTGGGTGTGGGGCACGTTCATCGGCATCGGCGCGCTGGTGCTCTTCCTCACCTCGTCGGTGCTGCTCGCCATCGCGATCGGAGCGGCGTCGGCCACCTGCGTGTTCCTCGGAATTCAGCGCGTCACTGAGCAGTGGAGAAAGCGCAGCGAGTCGTTCGCCGCCGCCGCACGCGGCAACCTCGTCGACCCGGGCAGCTGGCTGGGCACCGGCGAAGACCCGCTCGCGCTCGCGCGTGACGTGCAGGTCGCCAACATCACCGCTCGCGACAACGCCCGAAAGCTCTCGGTGCTGCGCGCGGTGATCGACGGCATGGCCGAGGGCGTGTGGATCACCTCGGAAGACGGCACCGTCGTGGAGCACAACAACGCGCTCAAGGAATTCCTCTACAAGGGCATCGATCTCGTCGGTCACCGCCCGCGCGATCTGGTGCCCAGCTCGGAACTGCACACCGCGGTCGACAAAGCCTGCCGCGAGGGCGCGAGCAGCCACCTCGAGCTCACCATCGAAGGCGTGCGCCCGTTCGTGTTGCTCGTGCACGTGTCGCCGCTGGGGCGCGAGCTCGGTGGCTCCTCGGCCGTGTTCTTCGACGCCACCGAACTGCGACGCCTCGAACTCATCCGCAAAGACTTCGTGGCCAACGTGTCGCACGAGCTGCGCACGCCCATCACCGCCATTCGCGGCTACGCCGAGACGCTGCAGTCGGGAGCGGTGAACGACCCCGTCGCCGCGCCCAAGATGGTCGACATCATTCACCGGCAGTCAGAGCGGCTGTCGGAGCTGGTCGAAGACCTCCTCGAGCTCTCGCGCCTCGAGTCGCGGCAGATTCAGCTCGCCGAGAAGCCGGTCGATCTGCTCGTCGCCGCCACGCGCGCGCTCGAAGCGGTGCGACCCAAGGCGCGGCTGCGGCACATTCGCATCGACGTGAAGATCCCCGCGGGCGAGGTGATTCTCGGCGACGAGCGCGCGATGGAGCAGATCGTCCTCAACCTCGTCGACAACGCGGTGAAGTACTCGCCGCCCAACAGCCGCGTCGAGCTCCACACCGAGCGCCACGACGGCCAGCTGGTGCTGCGCATTCGCGACGACGGCCCCGGCATCGAGGCGCGCCACCTGCCCCGCATCTTCGAGCGCTTCTACCGGGTCGACAAAGGCCGCTCGCGAGAGATGGGCGGCACGGGTCTGGGCCTGTCGATCGTGAAACACCTCGTCACCACGATGAAAGGCGACGTCCGCTGCGAGAGCACTCCGGGCCAGGGCTCGACCTTCTTCGTCGAAATGCCCGTCTTCGTGCCCGTTCCTGCGGAGTCGACCCCGGAAGCTCGCATCGAAGGGTCACCCGGGTAAGCTCCCACCAGCATGCGCGTCGCAGTCCTCGCGGACATTCACGGCAACCTCCCCGCTTGCGAAGCCGTGATGGAAGACATCGAGCGGCAGTCGCCCGACTACATCGTCGCGGCCGGCGATCTCGCGATGCGCGGCTCGCACCCGGCAGAGACGATCGATCTCCTCGCCGACAAATGCGACGCGCTGTTGATGGGCAACACCGACGCGTACATCGCCGGCCTGTACCTCGCCGGCGCGTACCGCGAAGCCGAGCACTGGAAGACCGAGCTGCTGGCGTGGACGCGTGATCAAGTCGGCAGCGAGCGCATGGCGAAGCTCGCCGCGATGCCGTTCTCGGTGCGCTACTCACCGCGCAAGGGCCAGGATCTCTTCGTCTGTCACGCCAACCCGAAGAACCTCGAAGAGTCGCTCGAGCCCACGCTCGACGAGACCACCATCCGCAAGCTGCTGCAGCACGTCGACGCCACGGCGATGGCGTTCGGCCACCTCCACTTCCCCTATCGACGCCGCGTCGGGAAATTGGTGATCGCCGACGTCGCTTCGGCCGGCATTCCGCGCGATGGAGATCTTCGCCCGGCGTGGGGCCTCTTCACGTGGACGCCGCGCGGCTGGCGCGTGCAGATCCGCCGCGTGCGCTACGCGGTCCGCAAGGCGACGCAGGCGCTCACGGCGCGCAAGGTGCCGGGCGCGCCGCTGCTGATTCACAAGATGATCGAGTGCCGCTACCGGCACCATGGCCTGCTCGCCGAGGCCGCGCGTCGCCACTCGGGCCTGCCGCCGTATTTGAAGCCGCCTCCGGGAGCGACGCCCCAATCGCGCCTGCCGGGTCCACTGCTCCCGCCGCCGCCCGGGCTCGTGCCCGCTCCGGGGCAATCGACCCAACTCGACGAGGCCGCCGACGATCTCATCGCCGCGGAAGCATTCGAGAGTCAGGCCCCCGAAGAGACTGAGGCGAGCGCGATCACCCACGATGTGATCGAAACGACTACCTCCGAACAACCTGCGCTCGACCCTGCGGCCGCGCCCGACTGCGATCCCTCCCCGCCCGAGCAGGCCTGAAACGCGTTACACGAATGTGACGCGGCCTCCATTGGCGCGTGTCGAGCCGAGAAGAGAGTGCGCACCATGGCGCACGTGCTCATCGTCGACGACGAGGCTGACCTCGCTTCCCTCGTGGAGTTCAACCTTCAGCAAGAGGGGCTGCAGACCTCGATCGCGCACACCGGCTCGGAAGCGCTCGCCCTCGCGCGCGCCCGCACGCCCGACGTGATCATCCTCGACCTCATGTTGCCCGACGTGAGCGGCAAGGAAGTGTGCCGCCGGCTGCGCGCGGAGAACGCCACGCGCGCGGTGCCCATCGTGATGCTCACCGCGCGCGGTGAAGAAGGCGATCGCGTGGCGGGCTTCGAGGTCGGAGCGGACGATTACGTCACCAAGCCCTTCAGCCCGCGCGAGCTGGTGCTTCGCATTCGCGCGATTCTCCGCCGCGCGCGCGTGACGACGGCGAGCCCCGTGCTGCGCGTCGGCTTGCTCTCGGTCGACACGGTGTCGCACCGCGCGTGGGTGAAGGAGACCGAGCTCGCGCTCACCGCGTTGGAGTTCAAGCTGCTCCTGCAGTTCGTCGCGCGCCCCGGCCGCATGCAGTCGCGCGAGCAGTTGCTGGCCGACGTGTGGGGCATCACCTCGCCGGTCGAGACGCGCACGGTCGACACGCACGTGATGCGGCTGCGCGACAAGCTGGGCCCGGCGCGCGATGCGATCGAGACGGTGCGCGGAGCGGGCTACCGCCTGTCCGACGACAGCGCGACCAGCAGCAGCGCCTCAGCGCCGGCCTGACAACGACACCTGCAGGGTCTTGCCGAACACTTCGCGGAACAGCTCCTTCTCGTGCTCCACGTCCCACAACTCGAGATCGACCGAGTCGCGCGCCTTCACCACGATCGACACGTTGCGGCCCTTCACCTCGGCGCTCAGGGAGCGCACCGGCTGGCGATGACTGCGATCGAGCGAGTCGGCCACGCGGAGCAACGTGGCGCACTTGCGCACCACGCGGAAATCACCCGGAGACAGCGGCACCAACAGCTCGTGCTGCGCGTCGGGTTTGCTGCGCCGGTGGAAGCGCGAGATCAGCGCCACCATGTTGCGCTCGCGGTCGGTGAGCCCGGGCAAGTCGGAGCTCAAGATCAGATAGTGCGTGTGCTTGTGGTGCTTCTGCGGGTTCACCGCGTGCCCCACGTCGTGCAGCAGCGCCGCGACCTCGAGGTACGGGCGCGCGGCCGCGGGCAACTGGTGCAGCGTCGCGAGTTCGTCGAACAACTTCAGCGCGAGCTGGGTGACCTGCTTGCCGTGCTCTTCGCCGAAGCCGAAGCGACGGCCGATGACCAGCGCCGCGTCGGTGAGCGAGCGATCTTCGTGATCGGTGCGCCGGCGCTTCAGCAGGTCGTAGAGAATTCCCTCACGCAGGCCGCGATCGACGGCGGTGATGGTCTGCACCTTGAGGCGCTTCATCACCGCTTCGAGCACCACCGCTCCAGCGACGATGATGTCGGCGCGCCGCGGGTCGAAGCGCTTGCGACGCTTCTCGACGTCCATCTCCGCGAGCTCTTCGACGGCGCGGGAGATCTCCTGGAGCGTGGCGTGCCCCATGCCTTCCTTGCGGGCGAAGGCGACGATCGCTCCGATGGTGCCCGAGCTGCCGATCGCCGAGTGCGGCAGGCCCTTCACGGCGCCCTTCAAGCGCTCCTCGAGCATTTCCCGAGCGAAGTTGCGCACCAGCGCGAGCTTCTTGCGCGGCACCTCGTCCTTCAGATCGAAGAGCTCGGTGAGGCGAACGGCGCCCAGATCCATGCTCCACAGATCTCGCGGCTGATCACCGTAGGCGTGAATGATCTCCGTCGAGCCGCCGCCGATGTCGATGCACAGCGAGCGCTGCGTGGGCTGTTTGCCGTGCAGCACGCCCAGACAGATCAGCCGTGCTTCTTCGCGGCCGCTCACCACGTCGAGCGAGAGATCGGCTTCTTTGCGCACGCGGCGAACGATCTCGTCGCGGTTCCGCGCCTCACGCAGCGCACTGGTCGCCACTGCCCGCACGCGCGCGCCGTAGCGTTTGCAGAGCGCCGAGTAGCGGCGGAGCGTGGCCACCAACCGCGTCGCGACCTCGCGCGAGATCACTCCGCTGCGGAACAGACCTTCACCCGGGCGAACCGGGTCGCGCTCGGTGTGGAGACCTTCGATGGCGCCGTCGGGCAACACGCGCGCCAGCTCGAGGCGCACCGCGTTGGTGCCGACGTCGATGGCGCCGAGGATGTCGTCGATGACTTCGTTCGATCGCGTGCGGCGGGCCATGACGTCGCGCGGGACCTTACACCTTGCCCGGTGGATCCCATGTGCCAGAAAGGGAGCCGGGGATCGTGACCTTGGTCGAATCGAGTGGTGGCAGTGACAAGCATCTCTTCCTGAACCGCGAGCTGTCCTGGCTCGCCTTCAACGAGCGCGTGCTGGCCGAAGCGCGCAACAGCTCGTTGCCGATGCACGAGCGCCTCAAGTTCCTCGCCATCGTCTCGGGCAACCTCGACGAGTTCTTCATGGTGCGCGTCGCGGGCCTGAAGCAGCAGCTGCAGGGCGGCGTCGCCGATCTGCCCGCCGACGGCATGTTGCCCGTCGAGCTGCTCACCGCCATCGCCGAGCGCACCCACAAGATGGTCGACGAGCAGTACCGGGTGTGGGGGCGCGAGCTGGCTCCGCTGCTCGCCGCCAACGGCCTCACCGTGCTCTCGCGCGACGTGCTCACCGCCGAGCAGAAGACCGCGGCGCGAACCTGGTTTCAGAGCAACGTCTTCCCTGCCCTCACGCCGCTCGCCGTCGACCCCGGTCACCCCTTCCCGCATCTGCGCAACAAATCGCTGAACCTGGCGGTCGTGGTTCGCCGATCGGGTCAGCGCCGCCGCGCGAAGGAACTCGGAGAGTCGTCGCTCGCCGTGGTGCAGGTGCCCAGCGTGTTGCCGCGCCTCGTGCCGCTCCCGTCCGCGACCGGCATCGCGTTCCTGCTCCTCGAAGAGCTGATCCTGCTGCACGTCGGAGAGCTCTTCCCCGGCTTCGCGATGGATCAGGCGTGCGCGTTCCGCCTCACGCGCAACTGGGACCTCGACATCGACGAGGAAGAATCGCAGGACCTCCTCGCCTCGATTCAGCAGGAACTCCGCCGGCGCGATCGTGGAGCCGTCGTGCGGCTCGAGCTCGACAGCTCGGCTTCGCCGGCGCTCGAGTCACAGCTCACCGCCGCGCTGAAGGTGAGCGCCACCGACACCTACCGAGTCACGGGCCCGCTGCAGCTGCAGGACATCACGGCCATCAGCGAAGCCGACCCGCGCCTCGAAAATCGCGTCGAGCCGCTGGTGCCCGCGACACAGTCGGTGATCAACAACGCCGAGTCGATTCTCCAGCTCATCGGCCAGAAAGACGTGCTGCTCCACCACCCGTACGAGTCGTTCGACCCGGTGGTGCGCTTCCTCGAAGAGGCGGCCGACGACCCGAACGTGCTGGCCATCAAGCAGACCCTCTACCGCACCACCGGTGACAGCCCCGTCGCGCGTGCGCTGGTGCGCGCGTCTGAAAACGGCAAGCAGGTCGCGGTGCTGGTCGAACTGAAGGCGCGCCTCGACGAAGCGAACAACATCGCCTGGGCGCGCCGCATGGAGGAGAACGGCGTGCACGTGGTCTACGGCCTCATCGGCTTGAAGACGCACTGCAAGGTCACGCTGGTGGTGCGCCGCGAAGGCAACGGCATCCGCCGCTACGTGCACCTCGGCACGGGCAACTACAACTCCGCGACCGCGCGCGCCTACACCGATCTCTCGCTCTTCACCGCGCGGCCCGAGATCGCCGACGACGTCACCGCGCTCTTCAACCTGCTCACCGGCTACTCGACGCAACCGAACTGGAAGCGCCTCGCCGTCGCGCCCACCACGCTGCAGAGCAAGGTGTTGGAGTTGATCGAGCGCGAGACGCAGCGCGCGAAGAAGGGAGAGCCCGCGCGCATCATCGGCAAGATGAACGCGCTGGTCGACCCGGTGGTGATTCGCGCGCTGTACGGCGCCTCGCAGGCCGGCGTGGAGATCGATCTCCTGGTGCGTGGCATCTGCTGCCTGCGGCCCGGTGTGCCGGGCGTGTCAGAACGCATTCGCGTGCTCTCGGTGGTCGATCGCTTCCTCGAGCACACCCGCGCCTTCGCCTTCGGAGCGGGCGCCAACACCGACGTCTTCATCTCGTCTGCCGACTGGATGCCGCGCAACTTCCACCGCCGGGTCGAGGTGCTCGCTCCCGTCGAAGACCCGGCGCTCAAGGCGCGCGTGCTCGACGAAGTGCTGGGCCTCGGCCTCAAGGACAACGTGAAGGCGCGACAGCTCACCAGCGACGGCAGCTACGTGCCGATTCCGCTGCAGCTCGATGGCCAGACGGTGCGCAGCCAGTCGGTGTTGCTCGATCTCGCCAAGCGCGCCACGACCGGTACGCACGAGCCCGTGCTCCGCCACGTCGCGTCACCGGTGGAAAAAGCCCCGGGCCTGCCCGCTCCGCCGTCGAGCAGCCCAAGCAGCGTGCAATGACGCGTGGTACGGTGTAGGCGTCTTCGCAAGGAGCCGCCATGGGCCTCAAGTGGACCGAAATTCTGCTGATTCTCTTCGCGCTGATGCTGCTGTTCGGCGCGTCGCGTCTGCCCCAGCTCGGCTCGTCGCTCGGCTCGGCCATTCGCAACTTCAAGAAGGGCTTCTCGGGCGAAGCCGGCGACGACGCCAAGCCCGAAGACAAGAAGATCGCAGGCGGTGACGGAGCGCAGTCCGTCACCTCCGACGACAAAGCCAAGCAGGGTTGAGCGTTATTATTTGAGTTCTTTGGCGATCTGCTCGGCGGTGGTCTTCGACCACGCCTTGATGCGCTTCGCCTCGGCCGGGTCGTAAGACGCGTCACCGTTGATCGCCTTGTCGATCGCGACCTTCGCGCCCTTCGCGTCGCCGTCCTTGAGCAGCGTGTCGGCGAGGAAGAGGTAGTTGCGCAGGTGCTCCGGGTGTTTGTCGATCGACTTCTGGAGCTCTTCCTTCGACTTCTTCAGGTCGCGCTTGGGCCACGGCAGTTCCCAGTAGTAGCGGCCCTTCGCGGTGCGCGCGCCGTAGCGATCGAACGACTCGTTGTTCTTGATGGCGTAGTCGAGGTTCTCGACGAACTTGCCTTCGAGCCCCTCGCCGAGCGCGGTGAGGATGCCGACGGCCTGCGAGTACGCACCGATGTTGATCGCCAGGTAGTACTTCGCCTCGGCGCCGTCGGACTTCACCTTGATGGCGCGCTCGGCGTAGTCCCAGCCGGCCTTGGCCTTGGCGCGCTTGCTCTTCTCCTCGGTGAGACCGTCGGCGATCCACCAGCGGTAGCGGGCCGCGCGCCAGAGGATGTCGTAGTCGGTCGGGTACGCGATGAGGCCGTTCTTGATCGCCTCGTCGATCGCCTTCTGAGAGGCCTCGGCGTCGCGCGTCTTCCAGTGCTCATCGAGCGTGGCGACGAATTCGGTGGCAGCAGGAGCGGCAGCCGCGGGGGCGCCAGCGTCTTGCGCGAAAGCAGACAGCGACATCGACACAACGAGAAGGCACGTGAGCGTTCGCATGGAGAGCGAACTTACCCACGTGCCCGGGCGCTACAACTTCAACTTCAGGCGGCTTCCTGCAGGTCGACGTTGATCTCGCCGTCGTCGTTCACCGACGCCAGGTAGCGGGCGAGGAACGACTTGGTCTTCAGCTCGACCTGACGCACGCGCTCACGCGAGACGCCCCATCGCTGGCCGAGCTCCTCGAGGGTGCGCGGCTTGTCCTGCGTGAGACGCTCCTGGAGGATGTCCCAACCGAGGTCGCCGAGGCGGCGCTTCACGCGCTGCAGGGCCACCGAGACCTCTTCATCGCGCTCGAGCGAGAGGAAGTTCACGTCGGGAGTCGGGCTCGCGTCCTCGAGACGATCGAGGTAGCTGCTGTCGGACTCGTCATCGAGCGGAGCGTCGAGCGAGAAGTCGCTCATCGAGATGCGCTCGTGCTCGCCGCCGCGCACGTGGCTGCGGTTGTCCTTCAGATAGCGCGTGATGTACGCGCGGATCCACCACACGGCGTAGGTCGCGAAGCGAACGTTCTTCTTCGGGTCGAAGTGCTCGATGGCCTTCATCAGGCCGACGTTGCCTTCCTGAATCAGATCGTCGAGGCGCGCGCCGCGGCTGGCGAACTTGCGCGCCACCGCCACGACGAACGGCAGGTTCGACGTCGCGAGCGTGCGACGAGCCGACTCGTCACCCTTCTTCGCGCGACGCGACAACTCGTACTCTTCCTCGCGGGTCAGCTGCTTGTGACCGCCCATGCCGCGCAGGTAGGTGGAAATTCCATCTCGATCGCCGGTACGCATCTTCTTCTCCTCGTCCCCGAGCCCAGGCTCGGAATCGCGAAGAAGATGCGCTTCGACAGAAACGGTTTCGAAGAAGGCCATGTGAACCTCCCCACAGTGGGTGGGCTGGGTGATGGCCAGTGGGTGAGCAAGGGAGGTGCCGTGAGGACCCGGCGCGCAACCCCATGAACTCGCTTTGAAAAACTAGCTGTCCGGGAAGATTTTCCCTGGGTTCAGATTGACGAGTGGGTCGAGTGCGACCTTGAGCCGCTGCTGGAGTGCGATGACTTCCGCTGATTGCTCCAGCGGGAGGAACTTTTTCTTCGCAATTCCGACCCCGTGTTCGCCGGTGATGGTGCCTCCGAGCTCAACAGTAACGGCCATGATCTTCGCGAGCGCGGTCTCGACGATCGGCCGTTCTGACGGGTCGGCGTAGAGCACGTTGGTGTGCAGGTTGCCGTCGCCCGCGTGGCCGTAGGTGGCGACGGTGAGGTTGAGCTCGCGGCCAATGTCCTTGAAGCGTTCGATGGCTTCGGGAACGCGCGAGCGCGGCACGACGATGTCTTCGCTGAACTTGTGCTTCTTCATCTCGCGCAGCGAAGGCGAGACGAGCTTGCGCGTGTTCCACAGCCGAGCGCGTTGATCGCGATCGACGGCGATCTGCGGTTCCTTCGCGCCATGCTGCGTGGCGATGTTCGCGAGCGCGTTGAGCTCGGCGAAGACACCTTCCTCGCTCGCGCCGTCGACCTCGGCGATCACGACCGCGCCGGCACCATCGGGAAACGGCACGCCCTTCCCCTTGATCGCCTGCAGCGCGACGTCGTCGAGCAGCTCGAGACACCGCGGGAGGATGCCGTTGGTGAGCACCGCGTTCACCGCGCGCGCCGCGGCCAGCACGTCGGCGAACGGGAGCAACGCCGTCATGATCACCCGCGGCAACGGCAAAAGCTTGAGCGTGATCTCGGTGGCGACGCCGAGCGTGCCTTCGGAGCCGACGAAGAGACCCACCAGGTCGTAGCCGGCGACGCCCTTGATCGTCTGGCGCCCGACGCGAATCACTTCAGCCGACGGAAGCACCCACTCGAGGCCGAGCACGTAGTCGCGGGTCACTCCGTATTTCAGCGCGCTGGGTCCGCCGGCGTTCTCGGCGATGTTGCCGCCCAGCGTGCAGCCGACGTTGGAGTTGGGATCAGGCGGATAGAAGAGGTTCTGCGCTTCGACGGCCTTCTGCAGATCGCCGAGCACCACTCCGGGCTGCACGGTGGCGGTGAGATCTCCCGGGCGAATCGCGATGATCTGATTCATCTTCTCGAGCGAGAGCGCGACGCCACCCTTGATCGGCAATGAGCCACCGCTCTTGCCGGTGCGACCCCCGACCGGAGTGACCGGCACCCGCGCGTCGAGACACGCCTTGATGACCCGCGCGACCTCGGCGGTGTTCTTCGGGAAGACGACGAGCTCAGGCGGAAAACGGCCCTGATCAGATTCGTCTTTGGAAAACGTCTCGCGCGTCGCCGCGTCGTCGCGCAGCTCGATGCCGGCGAGCGCTTCCTTCACTTCGCGCGCTTCCCGACGCGGGCCCACAGCTCGGCGCGCAGCGACTTCTGCTTGAGCACGCCTTCGTACGCTTCAGAGAACGTGAGCGCGTCGTGCTGCCCTTCGCCGCGAAGACGGAAGCACGACTGCTCGGCCTTGATGAGGCACGCGCTGCCTTTGCTCTTCAGCTCGGTCTTCAGCGCCAGCGCGACCTGCCGCGCGAGCTCTTCCTGCAGCACGAGGCGGTGCGCGAACACGTCGACCAGCGCCGAGAGCCGGCCGAAGCCGACCACTTCTTTCCCCGGCACGTACGCGACGTGAGCGACGCCGGAATACGGGAGCAGGTGATGCGGACACATCGAGCGGAAGCGCAGGTTGGTGACGACCACCAGCTCGCGATCGCTCTGCTTGCTGACGGGAAACCGATCGGCGAGCACTTCGCGCGCCGACTTACCGTAGCCGTCGAGAAATTCGTCAGCCCAGGCGTCGGTCACGCGCTCGGGCGTTTCCTTCAGGTTCGGGTCGCGCAGATCGAGGCCGGCGGCTTTCACGAAGTCGCGCACCGCCCGCTGCATGGCCGCGCGATCGATCATTTCCGGTAGGTGACGCAGTACTCGGGCGTTTCCCAGAGCATCAGCTCTTCGAGGCCGGGCACGAGCGGCTCGAGGCGTTCCCACACCCACACCACGATGTTCTCGGCGGTCGGGTTCTCGACGATGTCGTTCAGGTAGTAGTGATCGAGTTTGACGAGGACCTGGTCCCACACGGTCTTCTTCACCTCGTCGAAGTCGCGAATCATTCCGTCTTTGGGCTGCGGCCGACCAGCGAGCGTGACGCGGAGCACGTAGTTGTGGCCGTGAAGCCGCTTGCACGGCCCGTCGTAGAACGGGAGCTGGTGTGCGGCGCTGAAGTGGAAGTCCACCGAGAGCAACATCTTCATTTCGACGCGGCAGTACACCCGCGCGCCGCATGAGTCGAGTAGTCAGGGCGCCATGAAGGCTCTGCAAGGAGTCGCGGCCGTCGTCTTGTTCTGTCTGGTCACGGGCTACGGCTGCTTCGGGCCTCCGGGCATTTCGGCGTGTGGCAGCGCGACAGGCTACGGCCCCGCGATGTTGGAGGTCGTCGAGCACTGCCCGCAGGCGAGCGAGCGGCTCGGGGCTCCGTTGCACTTCGGGATGCTCGGCGTGGGCTGCGGCAACTACGAGTCGGGCGGAGACACCGGCGGTGATGGCCACGCCTGGGGAAACGTGCCGGTCGCTGGCGCGAAGGAAACCGGTTCGCTCGACTTCGACGTGAGCAAGAGCGGCAGCGTGTGGACGTCGGACAAGCTGGTGCTCACCTTCGCGGACGGCGCGAAGCTCGACGTGCACGCGTGCGCGTCGTCGTTCGAAGCGAAGAAGGGCGACGAGGCGCTCAACAACATTCTGGTGAAGGCGTGCGACGACGGCGTGGCGGCGTCGTGCGAAGGGCTGGCGGCGACGCTCGAGGCGAAGGGCGATGCGGCTGGCGCTCAAGCCGCCCATCAGAAGGCCTGCAAGCTGGGGCTGGCGTCGGCGTGCCAAAAGTGAACATGTTCACTTTCAATGAACGCCGGTGAAGCCCTCGCGCAGTGGCGTGAGCGACAAGGACGAGCGGGCGACGACGACGGAGCGAAGATCTTCTGGGTCGCGCTCGGTCCGATTCGCGTTCCCGTTCCACATCCAGGGCAGCTGCGGCTGCACGATCTGCATCACGTGGTGCTCGGGTACGAGACCGATCTGATCGGCGAGATGGAAATCAGCGCGTACGAGCTGCGTACCGGCGTGAAGACGGCGATGGTCTTCGTGCTGTGCGTGCTCGGTGTGGCGCTGGGAATGTTCGTCGCCCCTCTGCGCACCGCGCGTGCGTGGAAGCGCGGCGCCGGCCGGCGAAATCTCTACGGGCAGTCGTGGGCCGAACTGCGCCAGTGGCCGTTCGAGCGGACGCGCGACTTCATGTTGGGCGAGTCGTGAATTCAGCGCTGGGCATCGAGCACCGCCAACAGCGCGTTGATGGACGCCGAAAATTCCCGCTCCAGCGCCTGGCGACGTGGGCCCTTCGTCGGCGGCGCTCGCCACGAAGCAGCCGCTGAGGGGACGAGCGCGCGCAGCTCGACGTGCTCCGCGCAGTCGTACTCGGTCCGCGCTCGACTGGGCTGCGGGTCGGTTCCAATCCACACGCGGAAGTAGCCTTCGGGTGGGCTCGCGCCGCCGCTCACGGTGACAGCGACGTGCACTTGCACCACGTGCCGAACGCGCTGCCCGTCGCGCGTGAACGTGAGCCGCGTCTTGCGAAAGCCTCGGGCTTTGAACAACGGCGCGATCACTTCGGTGAAGAACAACTCGGTGCGGCGCGCGACGGTGAGATGCGCCACGCCTAGAAGAACCGCACCGGCTCGGGGCGCGTGAGCTGCGCGACGGGCACGTCGACCTCGACCTCATCAGTCGGAATGAACGCCGGCCGGTCGATGCACAGGAAGCTCTGCTCGATGTCGGTGATGTTCTCGTACCGATGCGCGAAGCCACGCGGCCAGGTGTGCGCGAGGCCCGCGGCGACCGGCTGGCCTTGCAGCAAGAAGCCGCTGCCGAGCACGAGCTCAGATTCATCGAGGTGGTGATGCACGTGCGTCGGGAGCACCGTGCGCGCCGCGATGCGCTCGCGGTACACGCCGCACTCGCGCGTCTCGAACACCACGTCGACGAAGCCGAACGACTTGCTCTCGACCTTCATCGGAAAGTCGGCGCGCGTGCGGTGAATGTCGAGCGTCGGCACGGCCGCACCAGAGAGCGCGACGAGCTTCGAGAGCTGAACGTCGACTTCTTCGACCTGCGGCCGCGGCACGTCAGCGCTCGGCGGAGTGAGGATCCACGCGGCCACGGCTTCGGCCGCCGACTCGAGCAGGCGGAAGCGCGACGCGGTGAGGATGAAGCGGAGTTCTCCGAGCAGCCGCGCGTAGTCGACGGTCTGAACGAGCTTCCCGTGGTGGGCGGCGGCTCGCGTGTCGAAGTGCAGCGTGACGGCGAGCTCGACCGGCTGCGGCGTGTTCCGTTCGAAGTCGAACAGACCGACGATGCAGTCGAAGCGCATGCCGCGCAGCGAGAGGCGATCGAGTTGGCGCGTGGTCATGGGCTCGTGAACTCGTTCATACGACGCTCAAGCCTCCGTCGACGCGGAGGGTCTGGCCGGTGATGTAAGGCGCGGTCGCGAGGAACGCCACCGCGCGCGCCACGTCGTCCGGGCTGCCTTCGCGTCGCAGCGGCACCCGCGTGAGGATGCTCTTTCGCTGCTCGTCGTTGGTCTCGGCCGCCATCGCCACCGGCCCGGGTGCGACGGCGTTCACGCGAATCTTCGGGCCCAGCTCCAGCGCCCACGCGCGCGTGAGCTGATCGAGCGCGGCCTTGGACGCCAGGTAGTGCGGGAAGAAATGCGTATCGGTGTACGCGTGGCTCACGGCCATGTCGGTGATGTTGATCACGCAGCCGTCGCCGCTCGCCTCGAGCACCGGCCGCAGCGCCTGGGTGAGCAGAAACGGCGCGTACACGTTCACCTGGAACATCTTCTCGAGCTGCGCTCGCGTGACGTCCGCGAACGCCACGTGCTCATAGGTCGCGGCGCTGTTGACGAGCAACGACAGAGAAGGAACGCGCGCTGCGAGCGAGGCGGGCCCGTCGGGCGTCGAGAGATCGGCCTGCTCCACCCTGCCCGCGCGGCCGAGCTTCTCCAACTCGCTCACCACTTCCTTCGCCGAGTCGACGTTGCGGTTGGCGTGGACGATCACGTCGAAGCCCGCACGCCCGAGCGCCAGCACGATCGCCCGGCCGACGCGAATGCCTCCACCGGTGACGAGTGCCTGGCGCGCCATCAGTCGCTCGTTCCGAACAGACCGCGCACCACCGCGGAGATCGCCAGCGGCGTACCGACGCGCTCGTCGTACAGCGGAGCAATCTCATCGGCGAACTCACGAGCGCTCTCGAAGCGCATGGCGCGATCGATGTCGAAGGCGCGCGCCACGAGCCCCTCGATCTTCCGCGGCACTTCCGGCCGCAGCGTGCGGATGGGGATGTAGTTGGACGCGCGAATCGCCTGGAAGACTTCCTGCGAGTTCTTGCCGACGAACGGGCGCTGCAGCGTCAGCAGCTCGTAGAGCGTCACCGCGACGGCCCACAGATCGATCGACGCGTCGAGGTGGCCGCTCACCGCTTCGGGCGACAAATAGAACGGCTTGCCCATCACCTGATCAGGCCCGACCTCGATCAGCGAACGCGCGACGCCGAAGTCTCCGAGCACGAGCTCACCCGTTCGCGAGACGAAGAAGTTCGACGGAGACACGTCGCAATGCACGATGCCCAGCGGTTTTCCGTTGGGGCCCTTGGCGTGGTGCGCGTAGTCGAGCGCGTCGAGCAGCGCGCGAGAGAGGTAGAGCGCAAAGTCGATCGGCCACGGCACCTTCTTCTGCCGGCAGCGCTTGATGATCTGCGCCACGTCGCGGCCGTCGATCAGCTCCATGACGATGTAGATGTCGTCGGCGTCCGACCCGACCTCGAGCGTCTGCACGATGTTGGGGTGGCTCAGGTGCCGCGAGAGTTCGGCTTCGGCAGTGAAGAGACGCACCGCTTCTTCATCTTTTCTCAGCGAAGGGAGCAGCCGCTTCAGCGCCAGCTCACGGCCCTTGTAGCGGCCGCCGTTCGCCTTGACGCGAAACACCTCGGCCATGCCGCCTTTGCCCAGCAAGCGGAGGATCTCGTAGTTCCCGGTCCCCACGCGTCACCGCTGCGGCTTCTTCTTCGCGTTCACCAATGCCTCCGCGTACATCTTGCGGAAGTCGGGATCGTTGCGGAGCCGCGCGAGATCGGGGTCGCTCGCGAGATCGTCGATGTACAGCGACGCGCCGCCGAGCTTGAGCGCGCCACGCAGCGAGGCCACCGCAGCCTTGTTGTCTCCCAGCGCGACCTCGGCGCAGGCGCGGTTGTAGTGAATCTGCGAGGTCTTCTGCGGAGTGGCCCGCGCACCGCTCGAGGCCGAGAGCGCCTTGTCGAAGTACTCCAGCGACTGCTGCGCGCGGCCGAGCTTGATCTCGGTCAACGCGAAGCCCATCAGCGCTTCCCACATGGTGTCGTCGGCCTGAATCGACTGACGGAACTTCTCGCGCGCAGGGCCGTACTTCTGGTCGGCGTACAGGCGGTTACCCTCGGCGAACGCCTCTGAAGCGATGACCGCCAGTTCCTTCTTGGTCTGCTTCTGACCGGCGATCTGCGACGCCGAGTTGTCGCCCAGCACCTTCTGCTTGTCCTCCAGCGACGCGGGGCGGAAGAAGAGCGACTTCCCGTCGAGCGCGGGGCTGGTGCAGCCGCTGTCGAGGTGAATGAAGGCGGCGATGGAGTCTCCGTGGAAGACCCCGAGCATCGGGTAGGTGCGCTGGCCCGAGCAGGCCGCGCCTTCCTGGCAGAGATTGACGGTGCCCACGAAGACGTTGCCCTCGAAGGCGCCGGTGATGACCTGGGTGTCGGGCGGGAAGACGCACTGCGCCGACGACTTCAGCCTTCCGATGACTTTGCCGTCGACGACCGAGAAATCGACGAGGCCCAGCTCACCGACCGAATACAGACCGGAAAGAACGGGACCCGCGGCGCTCGAGGTCGCAAGAAGCAACAGTGCGAGCGCGAAAGTTCGCTTCATCTTCGTCGGCCACCTTACCACCTTGAAACGTGCGGGCCGCTCCTTATGATCTGGCCCACGAAAGGACTTTCAAGGGCTGTTCCCTGCGGGGTGCGTGATGCTCGACTGACACTCGAACCGATACAAATACAACGGGGGTTGTCTCGTCCCGACCGGGTGCAAGCCCTCCTCGCAAGAGAGAGGGACGCCGAAGGAAGGGCAGATGGCTCCCACCTGAACCGTTCAGGTTCAGTGATGGTCGAGACACACGGCTCATGGCGGGGAACGTTTTTTCCGGTGGCAAAGCGGCGCTGCGACTCGAAGCAGAGAGTCGACGGCGCGCGCTGAGCGCCGAGGTGGTGAATCGGTGGGGCGGTGAGGTGCAGCGACACCTCGCCGCCCTTCCTCTTTTTGGGCAGGGCCGCGGCCAGGTGGTCGCCGTCTACGACGCCCAGCCCTTCGAAGTACCGCTGGCGCAGTTCATCGCGGTGCTCGAGTCGCGCGGCGCCCTGCCCGTCTTTCCTCGCGTGGTGAAGGGCTCGCGCGAGCTGACGTTTCACGAGGGCGGAGCGTGGGTCGCTGGACCGCTCGGGTTGCGGCAGCCGGCTCCCGAGGCACCGCGCCACGAGCTCGAGCAGATCGACGTCTTCATCGTTCCCGGGGTGTGCTTCACGCGCGACGGGCGGCGGATGGGGCGAGGCGGTGGCTACTACGACGCGTCGCTCGCACGTCGAAAGCCTAAAGCGCGCCTCATCGGCGTGACCTTCGAATTGAACGTGGTCCCCGAGATCCCCACCGAGGCGCATGATCAGCGCGTCGATTCTGTGGCGACCGAAGCGGGCGTGTTCGACGCCCGTTAGTTTTCGATCTCACGTCATGGGTTTCGAAGAGCGTCGCCAGTTCCCGCGGTTTCCGTGCAAGTTCACCGCGTCGGTCGAGGGGCCACGCGGAGCGATGCGCGGCATCTGCACCGATCTCTCGCTGGGCGGAGCGTTCATCGACGGCGTCCTGCTCAACAAAGACGCGCCCACGACGGTGACCATCGAGTTCCCGGGCGCGGTGCTGGTGGTGCAGGCGATCGTTCGGCGCTCGGCGACCGCTCCGAAGGGCGTGGGCGTGCAGTTCACGCGGCTCGAGCCGCAGCACGTCGCGACGCTCCAGCGCTTCGTGAAGTGATCAGCTCGCGGTGATCTGCCGAGGCAGCTCGACGAAGGCGTGAAGATCGGCGGCCAGCGAAGCCATGTTGACGAGGTGCGCCTCTTGCTGCGGGAGTTTGCGCGCGGCGGCGGCGGCTTCTTCGAGCGTCTTCACCACCACGTAGGTGTCGCGGCTGAAGAGACTCACCGCGGCGATGAAGCTGCGGGCGATCACCGCACTCAAGCCGCGCGCGGTGAGGGCGATGATGGTGCCGCGCGACTGCTCACCGGTGAGTTGCTTCTGCTTGAGCCACGCCGCGACGTCGGGGCCAGGCGCCTTCGGAACGTTCTGCGCGACGGAGAGAAACGTCACCTTGCCGTACTGGGCGATGAGCGTCTGCTGCTCGGCGTACAACACGTCGAGCGCAGGCACCGTCGCCTCGCGGAACCACACGTTGACGAGGAGCGGACCGCACGTGCCGAGCCGCAGATCGGCGGTCTCCTTCACCAGAGCGATGGCCATTGCTCACGCATGAAAACGCATTCGCGAGAGGCCCGGCTCGACTTTGCGCTGACGACCGTTGATCAACCGACGTGCGCAAATCCTGCGCGACGCGTCTCGACGAAATCAGACAGCGCCTGCGCGAAACCGTCGAACGCCGCGATGGACGGGTCTTGATTCGGGAGCTGGCGAACGGCGCCGACCGCTTCCTCGATGGTCTTCACGACGGTGTAGCGCTGGCGGCTGAAGAGGCTGAGCGCGGCGATGAAGCTGCGCGCGATCACCGCTCCGAGGCCGCGCGCGAGAATGGCGACCACCGTGGCGTTGATCGTCAGATCGTTCGCGTGGTTCGTTTCACGAAGCCACTGCGAAACTTCGGGCGCGGGGCGCGTGGGCAGGTTCATCGCCACCGCGAGCATGGTGGTCGAGCCGAACTCCTCGACGAGCTGACGCTGGCAGTCCATCACGAGCTTCATGCCGGCGACGGTCGCCTGCTCGAACCACACGCAGATCAGCACCGGACCGCACTTGCCGATGCGCACTCCGGACGATTCCTTCATCAGCGTGATCACCATGAGGAGAAAAGAACAGCCTCACGGTGGTGGCGCTCGACAGAGGTTTGACGGCGCAGCTCAGCGTGAGGCGAACACCCACGTGTACACCCCGTCGCCGCTCTGCGGCGGGAAGTGCACCGTCTTCAGCGCGCTCGCGAGGCAACCGTCGAGCAGGAGATCGCTGGCGGTCGCTCCGTCGCTCATGGTCGCGGTCACCCAGGCGTGGGAGACGAAGCCGTCGTCGCCGACGCGAAAGCGGAACGTGCGGCCGCCACCGATGGTGGTGCGACGCGCGAGGGCTGCGTCCCAGCAAGCGGCGACCTTGGGGCTCGCGGTCTGCAGCCGTTCCTTCACCATGGTGGGGTCGAGCGCAGCGCCCGTGCTGGGCCCGGAGGGCGCGGTGTAGACGCTCACGTCGCCCGCCGGCGTCGGCGCGCCGGTGTTGCTGGCGAACTCGAAGAACAGCTCGCGTGCCGAAGGCCACGCGGTCGCGTTGAGCACCGCTTCCACGCAGCGCTCCGAGTCAGCGAGCGCGCTGGGGATGGCGCGAACCTCGAAGCCCGGCGTGTGACGCACCACGAAGCGTGAGGCAGGTCGCAGCGGGCCGATCTTGTTCAAGCAGGCGGCGACGGTGGCTCCGGGGTCGACCACACCGCGCTCGGGGCCGAAGCGCGAAGGCGAGAGCAGCTTGACCCACGCCATCACCGCCCAGCCGTCGATGGGCTGCGTGGGCGCGGAGACGTCGAGCGTGCTCGGCAGCTTCGGCCACTTCACGCTGGTGGCGATCTCGCGCATGCAGCGCGCGGTGGAATTCGACGCGCCGTCTTTCGCTTCGAAGATCACGTCGGTCGCGCTCTGAAAGGTGAGCGTGACCTTCTGTGAGGGCAACGCGTCTTGCGGCCAGCAGACGGCGAAGAGCGCTTCGGGGTTCAGCGTCGGGGCGGGTGTCTCGGTGAACTTCGCGCCGCCCTGGCCTGCAGGTGTGGCGCAGGCACAGAGCATCATCAGGCTGAGGAGGACCAGCCCCTCACCCCAGCCCTCTCCCCGCTTCGCAAGGAGAGGGAGTCCGCGTTCAGAAGACAAGGCGGAGTGGATGCTCGAGGAGGTTGCGCAGCTCCTGCAGGTACTGCGCACCGACGGCGCCGTCGATCACGCGGTGATCGCCAGAGAGGGTGATCGACATCATCTGGCGGATCACCATCGCGTCGTTGCGCACCACGACCTTCGGCTCGACGCGACCGACGGCGAGAATGGCGGCCTGCGGCGGGTTCAAGATCGCGACGAACGAATCGATGCCGTACATGCCGAGGTTCGACACGGTGATCGAACCGCCGGTGTACTCGTCGGGCTTGAGCGCCTTCTTCTTCGCGCGATCGGCGAGGTCACGCACTTCGCCAGCGATCTCGGCGATGCCCTTCACGTCGGCGTCGCGCACGATGGGCGTGATGAGCCCGTCTTCGATCGCCACCGCGATGCCGACGTCGACGGTGTGCAGCTGCTCGATGTGATCGCCCGCGAACACCTGGTTGATGCGCGGGAAGCGGCGCACCGCCATCGCGGTGGCCTTCACCACGATGTCGTTCACCGACACCTTGAGTTCCTGTGCCTTCGCCTCTTCGCGAATCTTGAGGGCCGCATCCATCTCGACGTCGATGGTCAGATAGAAGTGCGGCACGCCCGGCTTCACCTCGGTGAGCCGCTGCGCGATCACCTTGCGCATCTGCGTCACGGGCAGCTTGTCGGGGGCCTGACGCACTCCGGGCGTGGCGCGGAAGATCTTCGGCGCGCTCTTGCCACCCGCACCCGCAGGCGGAGCGCTCATCGCGTCTTCCACGTCACGCTTGATGATGCGGCCATTGGGGCCGGTGCCCGCGAGGTGCGCGAAGTCGATACCCTGCGTCTCCGCCATCTTCCGCGCGAGCGGCGAGATGCGAACGCGCTCCGCCGGAGCAGGCGCGGCAGCGATCATCGCCTTCGGCCTGGGAGGAACGACGGAGGCAGCGACGGGTGCAGCAGCGGCAGGCTTCGTAGCGGCAACCGGAGCGGCGGCGACGGGTGACGCAGCGCTCGGAGGCGGAGGCGCGTCGGGGATCGCTTCACCCGGCTTGCCGAGCCAGCCGATCACTCCGCCGATGGGCGAGGTGGAGCCGCCGGGCACGACGATCTTGAGCAGCGTGCCCGAGTCGGTCGCCTCGATCTCGAGGTTCGACTTGTCGGTCTCGCACTCGGCGATCGCATCGCCGGACTTCACGGCGTCGCCTTCCTTCTTGAGCCACTTGGTGATGCGCCCCTCGGACATCGTGGGCGAAAGCGCAGGAAGCTGAATCGCGATGGGCATGGTCGTGTGACTTCTTTTCAGCGGTAGAGGACCTTGTTCACCGCTTCGATCACGCGGGGAACGGACGGCTGGGTCAGGCGCTCGAGGTTTTCGGCGTACGCCATGTTGACGTCGAGGCCGGTGACGCGCTCGACGGGCGCGTCGAGATCGTCGAACAGCTCGCGGTGAATGAAGTCGGAGATGTGGCCACCGAAGCCGGCGTAGCCCCAGCCTTCCTCGAGAATCACCACGCGGTTGGTCTTCTTCACCGACTGCGCGATGGCCTCTTCATCCATCGGCTTGATGGTGCGCAGGTCGAGCACCTCGACGCTGATGCCGGCGTCGGCGAGCTGCTGCGCGGCCGGCAACGCGACCGCGGTGAGCATGCGCGACCAGGTGATCAACGTGACGTCGTTGCCCTCGCGCTTGATGTCGGCCTTGCCGATGGGAATGACGTATTCGCCTTCGGGAACCTCGCCCTTCGTTCCGTACAGCAGCTCGGCTTCCATGAAGACGACCGGGTTGTCGTCGCGGATGGCGCTCTTCAAGAGCCCCTTCGCGTCGGCCGGAGTGCCCGGAGCGATCACCTTCAAGCCCGGGAAGTGCGCGTAGTTCGCCTCGAGCGCCTGGCTGTGCTGCGAGCTCAAGCGGCCACCGGCGCCGTTCGGGCCACGCACCACGATCGGGCAGCGCAGCTGGCCGCCCGACATGTGACGCAGCTTGGCGGCGCTGTTGACGATCTGATCCATCGCCAGAATCGCGAAGTTCCAGGTCATCATCTCGATCACCGGGCGCAGGCCGACCATCGCCGCTCCGACGCCGAGGCCGCCGAAGCCCAGCTCGGAGATCGGCGCGTCGACGATGCGCGCGCTGCCGAACTTGTCGAGCAAGCCCTTCGACACCTTGTAGGCGCCGTCGTAGCGGGCGACTTCTTCGCCCATCAGGAACACGCGGGGGTCGCGCGCCATCTCTTCGGCGAGCGCCTGGTTCAACGCATCACGGTACGCAAGCTCAGCCATGACTTAGGCCGCTCCCTTCTTCTTCGCCGGAGCGCTCGCGGTCTGCGGCGGCCCCTTCGGCTCGAGGTCCCACGTCACCTTGAAGTCGGTGGGGAACTGCGGCCACTTCACGTCGGTCGCGCCGAGCACGCGCTCGCGCGGCTTCACGTCGGCTTCGCCTTCTTCGACCGACGTGTGCGTCCACAAATCAGAATCGGGCGGCAGCGGAGACGCGTCGGCGAACGCCATCGCCTTCACCACCACCTCGGTCTCTTCTTCGTCGATTCTTGTCGAGCTGGGCCTGCGTGATCTTCTTGGCGAGCAGCGCCTTGCCGAGCGTGATGATCGGGTCGCGGGCCTTCTCTTCCTCGACCTCTTCCTTGGTGCGGTAGGTCGCCGCGTCGGACATCGAGTGGCCGCGGAAGCGGTAGGTGTACACCTCGAGGAGCACCGGGCCGTTGCCGGCGCGAATCCACTCCGCGAGTTCCTTCACCTTCTCGTACACCGCGAGCACGTCCTGGCCGTCGACGCTCTCGCCGCGCATCGCCCAACCCGGCGCGCGCTTGTGAATGTCCGGCACGGACGAGACGCGAGCGATGTCGGTGCCCATGCCGTACTTGTTGTTCTCGACGACGTAGAGCACCGGCAGCTTCCACTTCACCGCCATGTTGAACGTCTCGTGCATCGCGCCCTGGTTGGCCGCGGCGTCGCCGAAGCTGCACACCGTGATGCGATCTTCGTTGCGGTACTTGCTGGCGAACGCGAGGCCGGCCGCGAGCGGAATCTGGCCGCCGACGATGCCGTAGCCTCCGTAGAAGCCGTGCTCGATGTCGAAGAAGTGCATCGAGCCGCCCTTCCCCTTCGAGTAGCCGCCGTCACGACCGTAGAGCTCGGCCATGCACATGCCGGCATCAGCGCCGCGCACCAGCGGGTGCACGTGATCGCGGTAGCCGGTCATCACCCAGTCGGTCGGCCGAATCGCCTCGTTGATGCCGACGACCACGCCTTCCTGGCCGATGTAGAGGTGGCAGAAGCCCTGAATCTTCTTCAAGCCGTACGCCTGCCCGGCTTTTTCCTCGAAGCGCCGCGCGAGCAGCATCTTCCGGTACATCGTCAGCATCTGATCGGTGCTGGCAGCCATCCACTGACTCCTTGTCGTTCGTGTCTTCGAAAGAAAGTGCGGAACTCTTAGTACGCGAAGTTGGGGATCGACACACAACGCTCGTGGAGCGTCACTTCTCGCCCCGAGTGGTCGGTCGCCAGGTGCACCGGGATCGCCTTCGGGAACTTCACGGCGTAGTCGTTGATGTGCGTCGGCTCGTTGTCGAAAGCGGCGAGCACGGTGCCCATGTCCTTGAGCTGCTCGTGGCACTCGCGCTTGTACGCGTCGTCGCTTTCCTTGAGCGTGGGCTTCATCAAGAGGCGCACGTGACCACCGGAGCTCGGCATCGGCATGCCGCAGCGCTCGAGGCAGGCCTCGGTGCCCTTGCGCATCGCCTCGTGGCGACCGGTCACGTAGATCACGCGTGCCTTCGAGCGATCGAGCGCGTGGAGGTAGCGCGGCGCTCCGACGATCTCGACGTCGTCGACGCAGTACTTCGAGGTGAAGAAGCGATCGGCCCAGAAGGCCTTGAGGTCGGCGTACAGCGCTTCTGATTCATCGGCGCTCATGCCGCACGCGAGCGTCGCTCCGCGCAGGTCCCACCCGCTGGTGAAGTGCCAGGGCTGGCAGACCGTGAGCTTCGCGAGGTTCTTCTTCGCGCCGTACTCGCGCACGATGCGCGCCTGGCGCGGGCGGTTGTCGAACACCGTGGAGTCGAGATCGAACACCAGCAGACCGCTCTTCTTCGCCTTCGCCGCGCGGTCGAGAATCTTGTCGAGCGTGCGATGCCAACCGACCTGCACGCGATGGAGATAGTCACTCATGGAGAGGCGCCGCGCTTACAGCCAAACGCGCAGATTTCCCTCTCAAAACGCCTGACTTATTGCGTCATCAGCGCCACGCCGAGGCCCATCGCGGGCGCCTCGGCGTGGCGAGCGGCTTCAGGCGTGACGACTCACAGTTTGACCATGCGGAAATGGCCGACGCGGTCGCCGCCGACGTAGGTGCCGCCCTGGTACGAGGTCGCCAGCTCGATGAACTCGATGGTCAGCCGGTGGCAGTTGGGCACGGTGAACGCCAGCGACTTCGCTTCCCAGCCGGCGTTGAGGTTGCTGAACACGCCGGAGGTCACCGCGACGCTGTTCTCGTCGCGCACCACGACGAGGATCCGCGGGGTCACCAGGTTCGCGTAGTCGTAATGGTCGAACGAGAAAGTGTACGTGCCGGCGGCGACGCGAATGGTGTCGGACTTGAGGAACGCGCAGTCAGCGGAGCCCGCCGACTGGTAGCTCTTGTCGAACTCGTTGCCCTGCGCGCCGCTCGAGACCGAAGTACCGCTGCACAAGGGGTAGCCGAAGATCGTCGAGAGCGCGAAAGGCGTGCGCGGCGGCGTGAAGACCACCTGCGCGCTGGTGACGCACGAACCCCACGAGCACGAGCCGCTGCACACCTGCTGGCCGGGCGTGGAGATGGTCGCGGTCAGCGCCGGGCACTCGTAGCAAACGGTCGTCGCGTTGGCGGTGCAGGTGACGTTCTCGTACGCGTTGCCATCGCAATCGAGATCAGACCCGCATTGTGCCGAGCCGCTCGCCGCGGGGTTCACGTTCGCCGCGCTGTCGTTGCAGTCGTCGGGGTTGGTGGCGTCGGAGTGGCCTCCACAACGCGCAGGGCGAGTGCAGGAGCGCGTGGCGGTCGAACCGTTGCCGTAGCCGTCTCCGTCGCAGTCGGCCCAGTACTGCGGTGCCGACGCCGTCTCGTCGGAGTTGCCGTTGCAGTTGTCGTCGATGCCGTTGCACGAGATCTCGGTGCGCGGCTGGCCCGGGTCGACGCTGCAAGCGACCGCTCCGTTGCGGCAGACGTACGAGCCCGTTCGCTGGCAGTACCCCACCCCGACCGAGCAGCTGTTCGTCGGCAGCGTCACGCACTGAGTGCCGCAGAGCACCTGCCCCGTAGGGCACGCGCACGCGCCGGCGACGCAGCGCTGGTTGGCGATCGGGCACAAGGAAGGATCGTTGCCGTCGACCGTGCCGTCGCAGTCGTCGTCGATGCCGTTGCAGCTCTCAGTCGCCACCACCGCGTCGCACGCGCCCCATTGCGTCGCTCCGCCGTCGAGCGCTTCGCAGTGCGCGATGCTTCGCCCGCCGCAGCAAGCCTGGGTGAGCCCGACCATCGGACAGCCGCAGCCTTCGTCGACGGTGCCGTCACAGTCTTCGTCGACGCCTTCCGACGTGCAGACCTCGGCGCCGCCGGGATGAATCGACGCGCCTCCATCGAGCGAGTCGTTGCAGTCATCGGCAGTTCGCACGTAGCCGCTTGGCTGCACGCACGCGCGCACCGTGTCCTGTGCGGTGCCGGCGCCGTCTCCGTCGAGATCGCGAAACCACGTCTCGGTGTGCGCCTGAGGATTGTTGTCGTCGCAGTCGGTGCCGGAGAGCGCGCGGCCTGACACCGAGCACGCCGCGAGCTCGCCATCCCCGTCACCATCGCGTGCGGTGAAGACGCACTGACCCGAAGCCTGATCACACGCCACGTTCGCGCAGCCCGCAGGAGAGACCGAGCTGGCCGCGAGCTCGGCCGCGCACTGAGCGGGCGTGCACGTCACCGCGGCATCGGCAGGAACGAGTGGGCTGCCGCCGTCGTCGACGCCCACCGGGTTGGTCTCGGGGCAGGCCGTGAGCGCGAAGCACGCGAGCAAGAGGAGTCGCGTCTTCACAGCGCATCACCCTGTTCGAGGACGAACTTCGAACGATCGCGCTCGTTGAGCCGCGCCGAGCGCTCGGAGCAACGACCGAACACCAGGTTCAGATCGCCCTGCCCCATCGCCTTGGGATCTTCGACGCCGCCGAACTCCGTGCCGCGTGCGCCTTTGACGAGCTTCTCCGCGTCGCGGCGGTCGACGATCGGCGTGAGGTACGGGTAGCCGCCCGCGATGTCGACGCGCAGCATGTACGTGCTGCCGGGTTGCAGATCGGCTTCCACGATCGGGCCACTCGAGGCGAAGTTGCCGACGCAGAACTGGTGCCGCCCGGGAGCGACGTCGACCGCGAACGTGGTGCCACTCACGGCGTCGCCCATCTGCGCGCGGCTGCCGTCGGTGATGTGAGTGCCGATCGCGGCTCCGAACGCGCGTGACGGCCGCACGAAGATGACGCGCGCGGCCTGCGGGTGCGCCTCGAAGCGGGGACGCTCGGTCTGCAGCATCGGCTTGCGAATCGCGACGGAACAACCGGAAGAGACGAGAGCGACGGCGAACAGAGAGATGAGGGACTTCGACATGTGAGGCCTCCAGGTGGCTGCTTGCTGGAAAGGCCCTGTGCAACCGACTTGCCGCCCGTCGTGTCGAGCGGTTGCGCGCTCGGACGGCACCAGGCGACCACTGGAGTGGACGGTCCGATTCAAGTGGATTGGACACTCCGGGCAGTCACGCGGCGGCAAGTGCGCGTGACGACGATGGGCGCGGCGCGTGCAGTCCGAGCGTCGCATGAACCGACTGATCTTCTGCTTCGTGGTGCTGATGGCTCTGGCGGCGAGCGCGTTCGAGCGCGGCGCGCGCGTGAAGGTGACGTTGCGCAATGGCGCGGTGGTGAGCGGCCGCTTCGTTTCGGAGACGAGCCGCTCGCTGTTGATCGACACCGGCACTCGCACGGAGTCCGTCGCGCTCACCGACGTGGCCGACATCGAGGAGTTGAACGGCGCGGCCAAAGCACCGGCGGCGGCTCCGGGTCCTGCTGCTCCTCCGACGAGTGCCAGGACGACGCCACGTGAGCCGGCGCCTCCACCGCCGCCCGCACCTCCCGCCCCGGCCGCACCGCGTGCACCGCTCGGCGCTTCGGAGTCAGTCGGGCCGACGCCACCCGCGCCACCGAGCGAACCGTTGCCACCGATGCCGACGTCCTCGCGGCGAAACCGAAGAGCCGCCGCGGTTCGAGAAGAAACGAGTGACGACGACGGCGACGAGATCCGCCACGTGCGCTTCGGCCTCGGCGTGAGCGGCGGCGCGTTGCCGGGCTACTACGGCATCGCCTGGGGCGTCGGCGCGGAGCTCGGCGTGGGCTTCTTCTTCAACGAACACTTCAGCCTGCGCCTGCTCGGCAACTTCACGCACACCGAGAACGGGCCGTTCTACACGAACCTCGCGCTGGCCGTGGTGATGATGACCGTCTGGTTCGGGCCGTACGGCCTGGGGCTCGCGCCGATTCTCGGCGTGGGCGGCATCGGCAGCCGCACGGGTCGCGACCCGGGCTTTGGCGCGGCGGTGGGCGTGCTCTTCTCTCCGGTGCGGCTGCGGTTCGGCAAGCGCGTCACCAGTGAGATCTCGCTCGAGGGCGGCGCCATCTACATCACGTCCGACACGGTGAGCCCCTTCGCACGGCTGGCGTACACGATCTTCTTCTGAAGCTGAGCGTGGTTGAACTGCGGTGCAGATCGTGTTCTGCGCCGCAGCATGGTCGGCGTGCTGGTCGCCTTGAGCGTGCTCTGTGCGAGCGGCGAGCTCGAGCCGACGGTGCTCGACGGCGGCCTGCTCCGCTACGAGCTGCCAGAGTCCTTGCCCGCCGCCGACGATCTCGCGCTGTCGCTGGCCGACGAGCGCATGCACCGCGCCTGGGTGGACGGAGTCGAAGGCACGCTCGACCCGCGCTTTCCTCAGATCATTCCGCTGCCCCCGAGCGCGCGTGAAGTGACGGTCGAGCTCGGGCCGTGGCCTGATCAGTACGTCGGCGACCCGGCGCACCTCGGCAGTGCCCGCGCGTTGATCGCCCAGAGTCTCGCCACTGAACGAACGCAGGCAGTGGTCGGCTTTCTGCTCACGCTGGTCGGCACGCTGGTGCTGGCGGCCGCGCTGGCGTGGCGAAGACAATCGACCACTTTGCTCGGCCTCGGCCTGTTCGCGCTGGCGACCGGGCTGATCAGCATTGGGCAAGCGACGCCGTGGTACCCGCTGATCTGGCCCAACGCGCACGCCTGGTACCTGCTGCGCATGATCACGCCGTACGTCTACTCGGCGGGGTTCGCCGTGATGGCGATCGGTTTGTTCGGCGACACGACGCGGCAGTGGCTGCGCAAGCTCGCGCTCGCCGAATTCGGCTGGCTCGTCATTTCGTTGGGGCTCTTCGCGAGCGGACTGGTTCGTTTTCGCGTGCTGCGGCGCGGCGCCTACGTCCTGCTCCTCGCGATCATCGTGCTGACCATCGTGCATCTGTGGAAACGGCGCCGTACCGACCCCGTGGCGCGCACGTTCTTCTTCAGCTTCATGCTGCTCATCGCGTTCGGCATTCCCGACATCATGTGGGGCATGGGCCTGCCGCTGGTGAGCACACACCTCGCGCCGCTCGGGCTGCTCGCGTTCGTCGCCGGCGGAGCGTTCATGGTCGCGGAGCGCGCAGCCGAACAGCGCCAGGCCGCCGAGCGCGCGTTGACCGACGTGAACGCGCTGAACGTCGAACTGCGCCACCAGCTCGAACAACGCTCGCGCGATCTCAAGGAACACTTCGCTGCCGAAGCGGGCGTCTCGAGCGGCCTCGGAGAAGATCTTCAAGTCGGCGCGCAGCTCGATGGGCGCTACGTGGTGCGCGCCAAGCTCGGCGCTGGAGCGATGGGCGCTGTCTACGCCGTGAGCCGCGTCTCGGACGGCAAGCGGTTCGCCGTGAAGATGCTGACCGGCAAGGTGACGGGCGTGGAAGCCGCCCGTTTCGCGCAGGAAGCGGAGATCGCCGCGCGGCTCTCGCACCCCAACCTCGTCGGCATCGTCGACGTCGGGCGCGTGTCGACCGGCCTGGTGTACCTGGTGCTGGAGCTCGTCGAGGGTCGCACGCTCGAAGCCGCGCGCCCGGAGTTCGGGAAGTTCACGTCGACGCGCCGCGTGCTGCACGGCCTCGCCGCCGGCCTGACGGAGCTGCATCGTGCCGGCTTCGTGCATCGCGATCTCAAGCCGGGCAACGTGCTGCTCGCGCGCGATGCCGAGGGTGAGCTGGCGCGCATCACCGACTTCGGCGTGGCGCGCACGGTCGACGAAGCGGCCCTCGCGACGCGGCTCAAGCTCACGACCACTGGAGCGTGGGTGGGCACTCCGATCTACATGGCGCCGGAGATGATGGCCGGACGCAGCTCACCGCGCAGCGACGTGTTCGCGCTGGCGATCATCGCGTTCGAGCTGAGCTGTGGGCGGTACCCGTTCGTCGAGCCGCCGATCATCGCGCTCTTGAGCGGCCGAACGCCGCCGCCCATCGACTGGGGCGACGCGCAGCTCGAACCCGCGGCGCGACGACTCATCGAAGCGGGACTCAGCGCTGACCCGGCTGCACGACCCGACGCCGCCGCGTTCGCCAGCTGGTAGATCGCGCCCATGCCCGATCGAGTCGAGGCCGAACGCGATCTGTACCGCATGCTGCTCGAGCTCGACGGCGCCGACCCGCGACGCCTCGAAGATCTGCTGACCTCGTTGGTGACGATCACCAAAGCCGCGCGCGGGTACTTCGAGTTTCACGATCGCGAGGGTCGCCTCGAGTGGTCGCTCGTGCACGGCACCGACGCCGCGGGCGAAGCCGAGATCCGCGCGATGACGTCGAAGGGCATCGTCGCCGCGGCCATCGCTGCAGGTCGCACCGTGCAGAGCCCGCTGGCGCTCCTCGACCCGCGCTTCGCCGGGCAACCGAGTGTGCGCGAGCAGCGGCTCGAAGCGGTGCTCTGCGTTCCACTGAACCACGGCGGAGTCATCTACCTCGAAGGTCAGCGTGGCTCGGGCCCGTTTCAGCCCGATGACGTGAAGCTCGTCGAACGCCTCGCGGCGCACGTGGCCGGTCCCGTCGAGCGCGCGGTGCGTGCGTACAAAGACAAGCAACGCAACGACCCGACCGAGCCGTGGCGGCAGCGCATGCGACTCGATTCTCTGGTCGGCGCGAGCAGCGCGCTGGCGCGGGTGTTCGAGACGGTGGCGCTGGCTGCTCCGCTCGACATCACGGTGTTGATCACCGGCCCCAACGGCACGGGCAAGACGCAGCTCGCGCGCGCGATTCACGACAACGGCCCGCGCCGCGACGGGCCCTTCATCGAGCTCAACTGCGCCGCGATTCCCGAGGGGCTCATCGAGAGTGAGCTCTTCGGCTCGATGCCCGGTGCGTTTCCCGGGGCGCGCCGCACGCCGGGCAAGGTCGAGCTGGCTGAAGGCGGCACGCTCTTTCTCGACGAGATCGTCGAGGTGCCGTTCGCGGCGCAGGGCAAGTTGCTGCAGTTGCTCCAGTCGCGCGAGTACTACCCGCTGGCGGGCACGGCGAAGAAGACCGCCAACATCCGCATCATCGCGGCGACCAACGCCGATCTGCCCGCACTGGTCGAAGAGAAGCGCTTTCGCGAAGACCTCTACTACCGCATCAACGTGGTCTCGGTGCGCATGCCCGGTCTCGAGGAGCGACTCGATGATCTGCCTGCGCTGGTCGACGCGCTGCTGTTGCGCATCGCACAGGAACACAAGCTCCCGGCGCGCCGAGCCGCTGCTGGTCTCGCCAACACGCTCGCGGAGCGCGAATGGCCTGGCAACGTGCGCCAGCTTCGCAACCTGCTCGAGTTCGCCTCACTCAAGGCACACGCCGAGAGCAGCGCGCAGATCGAGCCGCGGCACATCGAAGGTGCGGCCACGCGGCGTTCCGAAGAAGAGCCCGAGAATTTTCAAGAAGCGACGCGCGCGTTCCAGAAGCAGCTGCTCGCGCGGGAGCTCGCGGCCCAGAGCTGGAACGTCACGGCGGTGGCTCGCAAGCTCGGGCTCACGCGCAGCCACGTGTACAACTTGATCCGCACCTTCGAGCTGAAGAGCTAACGCGTCGCCGCGATGGGCGGCTGCGACGGGCTCGAAGTGACTGGCACCGGCGCGGGCTTGCTCTCGGCGATCACGGTCTCGGGGACCAGATCGGTCATGCGCTTGATGCCGTTGCGATCGAGCACGAGGCGCATCAACCGCACGGTGGTGCGCTGGTGCCGGCCGTCGTCGACCATGAAGCGGAACGCGACGTCGACGCGGTACGCCTTGGCCATCTGCAGCTTGCCGACCGAGAAGTCGTCGAGATCGACGTAGTCGAGCGCGTACTCCGGGTCGTCCATGTCGTGCAGCAGCCGATCGATGTTGAGGCGGATGATGTCGGTGACGCCCGACACGATGCCGTCGGCGATGCGCGGCAACATCTCGGAATCGAGCACGATCTTCTTGCGATACCGAATCACCGTCTCCGCGAGCTCGCCCTGCGCCACGGTGACGAGGTCGTCCTTCTCTCGCAGCCGTGCGAGTTCAGGAGGCACCACCACCGCCTTGTCGTAGTCGACCTTCTCGCGGCACACGCCGACGTCGTCTTGCGTGACGGGATCGACGATGCGCGTGGTGCGCTCGTAGAGGAACTTGCCCGCGTAGCTCGCGAAGACGCGGCGCAAGGCGTCCTTCAAGCGGTCCTTGAACATGTAGCCGACGACGGCGAGCAGGAAGAAGTTGAAGCTCGCCTGCGGGTACCGCGACTGCGCGAAGAGACCGACCGCGAGCGCGAACGCCATCGAGCCACCAGCGGCCGCGGCGAAGAGCACCTCTTCCCAGCCCTTGCGCGTCGCAGAGCGCTGAACCTTGAGGAAGAGGATGTTCATGCAGAACTTCTTCAAGAAGCCGACGCGGTGGCTGTATTCCTCGTTGTCGCCGTTGGCCTCGAGCACCGAGGGCAGCTTGAGCGCTTTGCGGTAGCTCTCGTCGGCGATCACCACGTCCATCAACTCGCGGCGGAGCTCGACGTAGACGCCGGAGCGCGGCATCTCTTCCATGTTCACCACGATGCGACGGAAGTACTGCTCGATGAGCAGGCTCAGGTACTCGTCGACCAGGCGCAGCGCGGCTTCGGCCTTGGGCCCCAGCGGATACTTCTCGACGAGCTGCGCCGACGTCGTGCGGAAGCGCCGCATGATCTCCTGCGTGGAGCTGATCGACTTGCGCGCCAACGCCAGCAGCTGTTCAGGAGAATCAGGCGGCGCGCACTTGTCGGCCTCGGCGCCGCGCATCAGCACGGCACATTCCTTCTTCATGCCGCGCGCGAAACGGCGCAGCGCTCCGCGAACCGTGCACGCCAACATCTTCGCGTCGTAGACCACCTCGCCGACGGTGCCGCACAGACCGAGCGGCACACGTTCTTCGAGCTGCACCAGCGGTGAGTGCGCGCCGGTCTTGATCTCCTCGAACGAGAGGACGGGCGTCTTCAGGCGAACGTAGTTGTGGAGGTCGGCGTAGAACTGATCGCGGCTCCAGGTGTGCGCGTCGATGTTGAGGCTCTTCGGAAGGAAGAGGATCGTCTCGACGAGGTACTCACTCTGCGGATCAGTGCCGCTGGGCTCGTACTCGAGCTTGAGCTCGAACTGCTTGCGGTCGTGAACGTCGACCTTGGTATCGAAGAGTTCGGGCGAGGAGCCCGATGAAGCGTCTGCCACGGGTCAGATGTTATGTGACATTTGTGTGACAGCGCCAGTCAGCGCCCTCACCGACTGTCGCTGAACTGCGACCACAGCTGCTTCGCCCGTTCGAACTTCGGATCGATCGACTTGCCGAGTGCGGTGGCCTGATCAGCGACCTGCCAGGCGACGCGCAGTGAGAGCTGCGGCCCGGTGATCTCTCCGCGTGCGACTTCGCGAGCGCGTGCCTTTTCGAGCGTCAGTTCGCCGTCAGCCTCGAGCACCGCGGTGAAGCGCACGAACGCGAGCGTGGTTTCCGCGTCTTCGAGCGGGCAAAACGCGAGCACCGACTGCAGCAACGTCGGGTTCTCGATCAAGATCATGGCGGCGATGCTAGTGCGCGGCGGGCTTGCCGGTCGGCTTCGCGTTCCACACGCGCGTGCAGAGCAACAGGCCGACGATCGCGACGGGAATCATCACTCCGGGCCACGGCGCCCAGTTGTCGGCGACCTTCGCCGCCTCGTCTTTGGGGAGCATGCGGCCGTAGATGAAGGCCTGCGCTCCACTGCCGAGGTACACGAAACCGTCGATGATGCCGGTGGCGATGCCCGCGCCCTTCTTGCCTCCGAAGTCCATCGACGCGGTGCCGCTCAACATGCCGTGCACGCCGATCACGCACAGCGACATGAACGCGACGGCCCAGGGAACGGCTCCGGTACCGAGCGCGAAGAAGGCGATCAGCGAGCCAGCGAGCAAGCCGCCGTAGAGCACCGACGCCACCGGACCGCGCCGCGAGTTGAAGACGTGATCGCTGATGAAGCCCGCGAAGACGCCACCGAGAATGCCCGCGATACAGGTGATGAGGCCCCACTTGCTGAACACGAAGTGGCCCATGTCGCCCACGCCCTTCGCGTAGCTGCGGCCCCACTTCATGACCGCCTGACGCAAGAAGCCGGAGCAGAACTCGATGGCCACGATGATCCAAATCACGCGCTGGCTGAACATGCGGCGCGCGATGCTGGCGAGCGTGGGGTTCTCTTCGGCGTACACCGCGTCGCCGGTCTCGAAGTCCTTGTGGCCGGCGCTACCGGGCGTGTCCTTGATGACCAGGAAGGCGACGACGAAGGCTCCGAGCAGCAGCCCCGCGGGGATCATGAAGACCGCGCCCAGCGAGTAGCCGCTCAAGATCCCGGGCGAGAGTTCGTAGGGGAAGAAGATGCCCAGCGAGATCAAGATGCCGAACATGCCGCCCAGCACGCCGCGCTCGCGAACGTGGAACCACGGAGCGTTGACCTTGACGATCGAGACCGCGCCGAAGCTCTGGAAATACATGTTCACGCAGAAGGCGATGGTGAGCCACGAGATGAACTGCTCGGGCGTGATCGCTCCGTCTTTCAACTGAATGAAGAGCACGCCCATCGCGATGTTGGCGACCGCGGCACCCGCGGCGGCGATGAGGATCGTGATGCGCCCGCCCCAGCGGTCGGTGAGCGGGCCGTTCAGGAGGAAGGCCACGCCGTAGACGATCGAGCCGATGCCATCGATGTCTCCAAATTGCGCCTTGGAGAGCAGCTTCATCGATTCGAGTTCGGTGTTGATCGCCGCGAGGTTGTAGCGCCCGAAATAGAGGAGCGCGTACGTCATGCCGAGCGAGAACCAGTTCCAGAAGCGGCGGCGCTTGAACTCGTCGGTGTGCCCGAGGTCGACCTTCGGGAGCCGCCACAGAACGAACCCAATCACCGCGAGCAGCAGCAGGATCGGACCGACGTTCGTGAACCACCCGGGCATGGCGGGCGGCTCGTGACACATGTGTGTCGGAGGGTCAACGAAGCGTGTGTAGCGATCGCGAAACGCCTCGTGCGAGGCTCTGCGCTCGATGATCCTCGAAGCGCTGGGGCTGTCGAAGGGCCGCATCTGGATCGAGCTCGGTACGAAGGCCTGCAAGCCCGGCGAGACCGTGCGCGGGAAGTTGCGGCTGGAGCTCACCCAGGCGCGCGTCGAAGCGAGGCGGCTCGCGGTCGGCCTGCGCGCCGAGCAGGTCGCTCAAGGTGTCGGGCTGCAAGGCGTCACGTACGCGTTCGATCGCATGTACGACGAGTCGAAGACCCTCGGCGGCGCGCGCGTGTACAAGAACGGTGAGTGGGCCGACTTCGAGGTCATGGTGCCCACCAGAATCCGCAAGGCTGATCTCGAGATGCGGCCCGAGCCGTTCGAGAACAACGGTTCGTATCTGCTCGGAAAACTGACGCCGCCGACCGTCGAGCCGATCACCTGGGAAGTGTTTGCGCTTCTCGACCGCGCGTGGGGGTTGAACGTGAAGGGCCACACGCCCCTCATCGTTCTCGGAGATCCCACCTCGTGATTTTGAAAGCACTCGGGCTGTCGGTTGGCGAGATCCACGTCACGCTCGAGCGCTCTGACTACGCGCGCGGCGATCGCATCAGCGGCGAGCTGCGGCTCGAGCTGACGGAAGAGGTCGAAGCGAAGCGGCTGGTGGTCGGCGTGCGCGCGAAGCAGCGGTCGATCGGCGTGGGGCTCAACTCGCGTGGCAACGGGCGCAGCGTCTCGTATTCGAACGACAAGGCCTTCGAGTTCGCGAAGGAGCTGAGCGGCGAACGCGTGTACCGCGACGGAGAGACCGCGAAGTTCGAACTCCTGATTCCTGAAGACGGCACGCGACCGCCGATCAAATTGCCCGAGGGCGTGCTGGGAGACATCACGCAGATCGTCGCCGCGCTCGCGAGCGTGCATCGCTTTCCGCTCGAGTGGCGGGTGTTCGCGTTTCTCGATCGACCCTGGCAGTTGAACCCGAAAGGCGAAGCGCAGTTTCAGCTGGTGGAAGCACCGAAACCGCCCGCCGCGCCGTCGAAACCCGAGGCGACCGAGAAGCCCGCGAAGAAGAAGCGCGCTGCGGCTGCGAAGCCGAAGGTGAAGAAGAAGCCGGCGAAGAAGCGCGTCGCTCGTGCCAGGACGATCGCCCCTCACCGCACCGCGGAGTGAATCGCGTCCCAGAACCACGGCGACTGCGAGACGACTTCCCGAACCACTCGCTCGACGACCGGGCCTGCGTTCGCACTCGACAGGCGTGACTTCGTCGGGCCGCCGAATTCCGGCGCGAGCATCGAGACGTGAACGACACCGCACAACCCGGCTCGCGCAGCGGTGCGCAGCGCCTCGTCCCCGGTCGTCGCTTCGATGGCCGCGATGAAGGAGGCGACATGCGTTCCGCCTTCGGTCGTCGGGCCCATGTTGACGTACGAGTTGATGACGGCTGCTTCGAGTTCGGGGCTCCAGCCGATCGCGAACTCCACTCCGATGCCGTCGACGTTTCCGCGACCGACGAGAACGCTGCGCGGAACGATGCCCGCGACCTGGGCGTGGAGAAGTCCTTCAAGTCCCTCGGGGCGCGAGAGTGAGCGTCCCTGGAACACGAGCTTCAGTGTCGGCATGAAGTGCGCGAGCTCGACCAGCCGCAACTGAATGCCGCCCGTGTCGAGGCGAGTGTCGCCGAAGATCTCGGAGTCGAGCTTGAAGCGAATCAGCGTGCCGCGCTTCGACGTCGGCCCGACGCGGCGCAAGGGCTCCACCGTTCGCCCCGCCGAGAACACGATGGCCCACGCAGACCCATCGACGCGGGTCTCGAGCTCCAGCCGCGCGCACAACGCGTTCACGACCGCAGCACCAACGCCGAACAAGTCCGGGCCGACGTGCACGTGCGGCGTGTGTCCGTCGAGGGTCGCTCCAAAGTGCAGGCGCGTGAACGCCACTTCGAGGAACGACAGGCCGACCCTCGTCAAACCAATCGGAATTCCGCGCCCGTCGTCCTCGAGCTCGACCCACCCCGAGCGGCGTATGTCGAGGCGCACCTTCGTCGCGTGGCCGGCGAGCACTTGATCGAACGCGTTGCCGAGGAGCTCGTAGACGACGTGCGACTTTCCGCGATGCCCTGTGTCACCGACGTACATGCCCGGTCGGCGGCGAACCGCCTCGAGGCCTTCGAGCACCTCGATGTCAGCGGCCTCGTATCGATCGGTTGCCGGCTGCGCGATGAGCCCATGGCGGACCAGTGCAGCTCGGAACTCCGGCCGGCCGACCGTCGGCGCTTCGCGCAGCGCTCTGACGAACGCGGCAGGAGGCCGGTAACGGTGTGAACGAACGTAGTGCCCCAAAAGCGCAGGTGCGACGAACACGCGATCGCCGCCGACCACGAAGAGTTCGCCTCTGCCAAACCGAGCGACGTCACGCCGCCCGCAGAGCTCGCACCGCTGCTCGCGGCGGTTTGCTCGCAGTCGAACCTCACCAAAGCGCGCGAGCGTGAGCCCATCGGCGAGGTCTTCGTCCGGCCTGCGCGACACGGGGAACGGCGTCCCCTTCCGCAGCCAGCCGACGGCGATCAGGTCTCGTCCGCGCAGACCAGTGAACGGCGCGAGGTCAGGAAAGTACGCCACGCAGTGCCTCCTTCAGTGATGTCGGGGAGACAAGACAGACGTTCGAAAACGCCTCTGCTGACTCAGGTGCTCGACCAGGAAACGGCCAGCGAAGGCTCCGACGCCGAGGTCGAGCTCGCTCTCGTTCCGACCGTCGACGCCATGAATCTGCGCAGCGCGATCTCGGTCTTCGCGTCTTGAATCACACCGTCGGCGATCGCCTTCTGCAGCGCGCTGAACGATCTCCACGTCACCACCCCGCCCTCTTCCAGTGGGCTGCCGTCGCCCGTCGCCGGCTGCACGTCGAGCCCCGTCACCTCTACCGCGGTGAGGAAGATCTTCTCGCTGATGATGCCCGGCGCGACGAAGAACGGCGCACCCAGCAACTGCACGCGGGTGGGGTCGACGTCGAAGCCCGACTCTTCTCTCACCTCGAGGGCCGCGCGAATCTTCAGGCCGTCTTCGCCCTTGTCTTCTTCTTCGAGGAGTCCCGCCACGATCTCCTCGCAGAACAGATGCGTGCGCCCATCGGGGATGTTCGGGACTTTTTCTTTCCTGAAATACGCGGCCGGCCGCAGGTTCTGCCTCGTGAGGAACTCGAGGACACCGCCTGCGGCACGACGCCACACCAGCACCGCCACCGCGTCGAGACGCGGCCGATCGATCACATCCACCCGATAGATCGCTGAATTCGTGCCGTCGTTGCGCACGTTGCGAACCCGCAACCGGCGCACGTGCAGGAAGCCCTCGTCACAGCGCCCCGTCGAAGTGAAGTCCTCGACGACATCGATCTCCGTCACAATCGAGTGCCCCATGTCGTGACCGCTTTACCAGAGCCACGCGGGCGCGTATGTGCCTGAGGGCAGCGCCCCGGCCAACAACGCACTTCGTGAGCAAGAAGATGACTCTTCGCCGTTTCTTCCGCTCGATCCTCCTCCTCGCGTTCGTCTGCGCGGCGATGGTGCAGACGTCCTGTCTTCCCACGCTCGATGGCTACGACATCGACCTGCATGGGCAGCAAGTTCGCCTCACCCTGCTGCACACCTCGGACATCCACTCGCGCCTGCTGCCGTACGACTTCAACCCGCTCAAGACCGACGTCGATCTCGGTCTGATTCCCGAAGCGGGCCCGTTCGGCGGAGCGACGCGCATGGCCGCGCTCATTCAGCGTGAACGCTCGCGCGCCGATCGCGTGCTGCATCTCGACTCCGGCGACTCGTTCCAGGGCGCGCCCATCTTCAACCTCAACCTCGGCGAGGTTGAATACAAGTTCCTCTCGTACATGGGCGTCGACGCGGCGGTGGTCGGCAACCACGAGTTCGATGCCGGCGCGGCCAACTTCACCAAGCAGGCCCGCGACGCGGCGCGCTTCCCGGTGCTCGTCGCGAACTACCAGTGGGAGGACTACAACCAGCCCGGCAGCAACGCGACGGCGTTCTTCACGTTCCCGTACACGGTGAAGAACATCGGCGGGCTGCGGGTCGGCATCATCGGCCTGGGCAACTTCGGCTCGCTCAACTCCATCGTCGAGCAGGGCAACTCGCTGCAGGCCATTCCCCTCGAGCCGAACGAGATCACGCGCAGCTACGTCAACTTCCTCAAGCCGTCGGTCGATCTGATCCTCATCACCAGCCACGCCGGTCTCACCGAAGACCAGGACCTGGTGCAGGGCTACGAGGCCTTCTACGAGTGGAAGCTCGCCAAGCAGTTCGTCGAGCGCGAAGGCCAGCCGTGGGAAGTGCTCGAGTGGTTCGGCCCCGAGGGCGCTGACGATTCCGTCGTGCGCGTGAACATTCCCGGAGTGGAAGGCATCGACGCCATTCTCGGCGGCCACCTGCACATCGTGCTCAACCCGCCGCAGATCCTCACCGACCCCGCGGGCCGCCGCGTGATCTTGAGCCACGGTGGAGCCTTCTCGAAGTACGTGAACCGCATCGACGCCGTCGTGCAGATGCCGAGCGAAGCCGGCGGCATCGAGGGCGGAGAGATCACCACCTTCGACTTCAAGGTCTTCCCCATCGACTCGCTGTGGTGCAGCGAAGGCCTGCACGACTACTACCGCTCGCAGTTCTGGGCGGCCGGCACCTTCATGCAGGACCAGAAGGTGATCGACGGCGTGGCGGCGTGCAAAGAGGTCGAAGATCGAAACACCACGCAGCTCTTGCTCCCGTACATCGTCGATCTCGACGTGCGGCTGAACCTCACCTCGATGTTCGCGTTCGCGCCGCGTGACATCGCGCGCCGCAACAACTCGACCGGTGGTGATTCTCCGCTGGGCAACATCGCCGCCGACTCCATGCGCCGTCGTCAGGGCGTCGAGGCCGAGGTCGCGGTCACCAACTCGCTCGGCATTCGCGACAACCTGTACGCCGGCCCGCTCACGCAGGAAGCGATGTTCAACGTCTTCCCGTTCGAGAACACCATCAACGTGATGTTCCTCTCCGGCCGAGAGATGCAGGAGATGTTCGACTTCATCGCCGAGCGCTCGTCCGATCGTGGCTGCGCGGCGCAGGCGCAGATCTCCGGAGCGCGCTTCACGATGGACTGTGCACAGGCGCAGCTGAATCGACTCCGCACGCCGTGTGATCCCACCGGTGACGCGAGCGAATGCCCCGGTGGAGATCGCACCAACCGCGCGCCCTGGCAGTGCCTGCAGGACGACACCGCGGGGAGCGGCGGCCGCTGCTGGGCGCACTCGGGCACCAACATCACCATCAACGGCACTCCGCTCAACGAGAACGAGACGTACCGCGTGGCGGTCAACGACTACATCGCGCGCGGCGGCTCGGGCTTCCTGGTGCTCAAGCGCAACACCACCCGCGTCGAGACCGGCATCCCGCTGCGCGATTCGCTCATCGGCTACATGCAGAACTTCTGCACCTGCGAAGAGGTCCTCGCGGGAGCGACCGACGGCGACGGCAACGTGATCGGCAAGAAGGGCCAGCCGTGCGGCAACCGCGACCCGGCCAACGAAGCCCGGTGGATCCTCGACCCGCAGGAACTGTCGTTCTGCAGTCAGTCGCAGACCTTCCGTGACGCGCTCTACGAGAGCCGTGGGCCGTGCAGCTGCTTCGACATCTTCCGCAAGGACCAGGCGGCCTGCGCCAACGGCGGCCAGTTCGACGATTCTGATCGCGCAGTGCACGGGCGTGTTGCCCGAAGGCCCTCCGCTCGGCCGATGCACGTGCCGCCAGGCACTCGCAGGCGACCCCACCTGCGGCAACGTGACGCGCGCGGTGCGGAACTTCTGCGAGAACCCGACGCTGCTCCCGATCGCGCTGGGCGCCGAAGACGGCCGCATCGGCCGGAGGATCAAGTGATGCGTCGCGCTCTCGTTGCCGGGTCGCTGCTGGCGTCGCTCGCGGGCTGCCCGATCGATCAAGGCCCTCCGCCCAACCAGCTCACGAGCTTCAAGGTGCGCGTGCTCGGCGTGTTCGAGCAGGGCCCCATGGGTCGTCAGCCTGTCGCCGTGGTGAACGCCTGCGTGGCGCTCTACGGCAGCGCCGCGGCGGTGCCCGCCGAAGTGAAGGGCCAGGCCGGCTGCCGCTACGTCATTCCGCGCGGTGAAGTGGAGTTCGACATCACCGCCGACGCCATCGGCCTCGACGGCATGCCCACCAGTGACTTCAACGGCACCGTCAGCTTCCGCGTCATCCCGGGCGATCTCACCACCGATCTCCGCGCGCGGTGGACGGGCGCGAACCTCGGTCACGTCGACGCGACCGTGCACGCGGTGCACCCCTACGGTCAGGTCGCGGTGTGGGTCGAAGACGCGCCCCCCAAGCTGATCTTCGACGGCGGCATGCTGCCGCAAGATCTGTTGCCGCCCGAGCCGGCGCCTCCGCTCAAGCGCACCTACGCGTCGGGCTCGTCGCCGACCGTCTACTTCGCCGATCAGACGCTGCAGTCGCTGCAAGATCCCGGGCAGCTCGACAACCGCAGCTCGCCGTTCGCCGGAGAGTTCGTCGTCGTCGGCCGCGACCCTGCGTCGGGTGACACGCTCAAGCAGACCTGCCCCGATGACCCCGCGCGCAGCGGCCGCGAGGCGTTGATGGTGGTGACCGGTCTCGACCCGTCAGGCTTCTTCGTCACCGACATCTCGGCGTGCCGGCTGCGTGAGCAATTGAGCGACGCGTTCGGTCAGACCGTGCGCACCGCGGAGCCGGTCGAGCTGTGCATGCTCGATCTCCCCGACGGCGGGCGCACCGAGAACCTCGACGGCGGCCCGGGCGTGTGCCCCATCTCGCAGAAGAACTGCACGCGCACGCTCGGCCAGTGCTTCGGCTACTCGCCGGGCACCTACGCGTCGATGTTCATCTACAACTACAACTTCCCCGACGGGCTCGACGAAGGCGATCTGCTCTTCACGCTCTCGGGCTCGATTCAGGAATTCACGTCGACCACGCAGATGGTCTTCCCCGCGTGGACGACCGCTGAGCGCGTGCGCCGCCTGCCCGAGTCGCAGTGGAACAAGTGGCTGCAGTACGCGCGCCCGTACGAGATCAACGGCCGCACCTGCGGCCAGGACAACACGCCGACCCCGTTCCTCACCGATGCGCTGTGCGGCCACAACCGCCGCAACATGAAGATGGAGTCACTCGAGTCGGGCCTCGTGAAGCTGCGCCGCATTACCTTCCCGAAGAAGTTCGTGAACTGCGACTTCAACTCCAACGGGTCGGTGCCGTTCTTCTGTGAGAACCCGAACCCCGAGTGGCACTGGGACTCGTGCGGCGACGAAGAGACCGAGGCCGATCGCATCGAGCGCGAGTGCACCGTCAACTGCACCATCGGTCTCGGCGAACACGCCGGCACGCTGTGCGCCGAAGAGTCGACCTTCAAGGGCTTCGGCCAGTACGTGGTCGAGATGTCGCTGCCCGGGCCGGCGCGCCTCGGCATGGACGACGCGCTCAACCGTCGCATGGGCATGACCGTGGCGACCATCACGCCGCAGCGCGATGCGGGCTTCGACGACGCGGGCATGGCGATCGACGCCGGCCCTCCGCCCACCAACCCCTCGGTGCGCGCCGGTGGTTACAGCGCGGGCAACGAAGTGGCGGTCACCTGCGATCAGCCCACGCGGTTCAAGTTCGGCAACGACATCGTGTTCGCCAGCGACGGCGACGCGATCATCACGCCCGATCAGATCGTGCGTCACACCATGGCGGCCAACGAGACCTCGGTCGCGTTCCAGGCCACCTCGGTCGCGGCGAACTGCACGGTGGGTCTCAACGCCCGCGTCCGCATCAACGTGGTGACGAAAGACGCGATCCCCGAGCTCGACCCTGATTGTGACGAGAACGACGCCGACGAGACGCGCGCGCAGGAATGCCGCAACCTGCGCGGTTCGGAATTCGATTTCATCGGGCACCTCCGCCACGTGCAGCCTGCGCGGCCGAGGTGGGTGGTGATTCCACGCTCCCCCGACGACGTGTGCTGCTACCCGGGGCCCGGGTTGGAATGCCCGAAGCCCATCAAGCGCTGTGTGCGCCAGTGAAGTGCCTTTTGAAGTCCTGAAGTGGGAGGGAGAACAGTGAAGTCTTTCCGCTACGCCGCCCTCGCGGCGCTGATGTCGACCGCCGCGTTCGCGGGCGATTTCGTCGATACCCGCGTCGCATTCGCGGTCGCCAATTCCAACGTGTTCGTGAAGCCGGGTGAGACCTCGCCCAGCGAGCCCGGCACGGGCATCGGCGCCGGTCGTCAGAACACGCAGTTCTACGACAACTTCAACACGCGCTTTTCCGGCTTCGAGACGCTGTCCAACGTCTCGCTCTACAAGAAGAGCCCCAGCTTCTTCGACGGCTTCGAGGCCGAAGCCGCGCTGAACGTGAACCTGATCACCAACCCCTCGGGTCAGATCACGCTCTTCGACAACGCGAGCTTCGTGAAGCTCAACTACCGCCCGCCGGGTTGGGGCTCGAAGGAAGAGATCTCGTTCACCGGCTTCCCGGTGTCGGCCGACCGTTTCCGTCTCGGCTACGCGTGGAAGATGTCGTGGGCCGGCGACTCGGTCTTCACCTACAACCAGGGCCCGGGCCTCTCGACGACCGGCCGCCCCGCTGCCGTGCCCGGCGGCAAGTTCCAGAATCATTCGCGACCGCTGGTACGCCTTCGTCGGCGCGAAGACAGGTCTGCTCCTCAACGGCCAGCTCAACGTGCAGGAGCGCCAGTACGGCGTGCTCCTCGGCGGCGGCTTCGACATCGTGCCCGGCCGCCTGCGCATCGAGGCGAACGGCGGCTACTTCACGCGCGGCATCATTCCCTCGCTCGCCAGCCTCGGTGTGCGCGCGCCCGTGAACGCGCTCGGCGGCTCGGCGCAGCTGAGCCTCTTCAGCGACACCATTCTCCCGTCGCTCGATCTGCGGCTCTACAAGAACGACCCCGACATCGCGACGCGCTTCTTCACGCCGGAGCGCTACCCGGGCGGCTTCTCGTACCAGCTGTCGATCGAAGGCTCGTTCCTCGGGCAGACGCTCGCGGTGCAGGAGCGCTTCGCCTCGACGCGCATTCAGCCGGCCAGCGCGCTCGCGCTGCAGGCGCGCTTCAAATACGACTTCTGGCGCTTCTACGGCCTCGCGCTGATGCGCAGCCTCTCGTTCATCCAGTTCGACGTGCCGGGCATGCCGCCGTACTACGACTTTGCGCAGGGCAGCACGCTGCGCCCCGAGGTCTGGGGAGCGGTCGGCGCCGATCGCTTCTTCCCCAACCAGCACCTCACGCTCGGCCTGATCCTCGGCATTCAGTCGGCCGCGTCGGTCACCTCGCCCAGCTTCCAGTTCGGAGGAGCGAACCCGCCGCCGGGCGTCACCGGCCCGCGCACCGTCGTGGTGCGTGACGTGAACCTCTTCGCGATTCTGCCGTCGGGAGCCGAAGTGCTGCCCATCTTCAGCGTGAAGGCCACGTTCCGCCTCGACATCAGCGACTACTTCGCGCTGCTCGGCGAGGTCTTCTACAACCGCGACGACAACCGCGTGACGTTCCGCGACTCGATTCAGTCGATCTCGCAGCCGGTGTTCCAGCTGCCGGACCAGTTGGGCTTCAACGTCGTGATGCAGGCGCGCTTCTGATCGGAGAAATCATGCGATGGATGATGGTGGTGGTGGTCGTGATCGCATTGAACGCACGTGGTGGTGCTCCGGAGTGTCAGGAGTGGCTCGCCAACACGAAGGTGCTGCAGACGAGCGAGGTCGAGGATCGCCCGATTGTCGCCATCGGACTTCTCGCTGACGGATGCAGCGACGTCATCTCGACGTCGCTGCAGAAGAACCTCAGTGCGATTGGATACATGTCCCCGGAAGATCGTGCTCCGTCTTTGGGGAACACGAGTGGCGAAGAAGAAGCTCGCGCTGATTTCGAATCAGCGTGTCCCGGCTGGGGCAAGAGCGCACTCGCGACGCAGTTCGTCGGTGGCAAGCCAGTCACTGTCGACGTCTTCAAGCAGTGCAATTTTGCTCGCTTCGGAGTCTTCACCGCGGCCGAGTTTGCCAAGGGGGAAGTGCACTACGCGACGACGGCTGTCGTCGTATTCGACGCGCTGAAACGAGGCGGAGTCGACGCGAAGATCGCCCGAGCCTGGGTGCGGTTCTTCGTCCTCCCGCTCGAGGCTGGGCCGCCGCCGCCCGCGAAGGCAGTCGACCCCGACTGGATCGAGAAGACTCGACGCCGAGTCGAAGAGAGGCAGAAGAAGAAGTAACCATGCGCGCACTCTGGCTCTCGATGCTCGTCGCAGTTCCCGTCGGCGCCGCACCGACGTGCAAGCCCGAGCTCAGCAAGGGCTTCACCACGCTCAAGGGCACCAAGCTCGAAGAGCGCACGCAGGTCGTCTTCGGTCTGGTCGCCGATCTCTGCAGCGACGCGCTCAGCCCCGGGCTGCAGCGCAACTTGAGCGCGCTCGCCTACTCCAAGCCCGAGGCGCGACTGGCGTTGATCGCGGCGATCGGAAAAAACGAAGAAGCGGGCGCTGACTTCGAGCTGACCTGCCCTGCGTGGCCGAAGCTGCTCAGCAACGCCGACTTCTTCAAGGAGTGCGAGTTCGCGAAGCAGGGCGTGTTCACCGCCGACGAGTTCGCCAAGGTCGACGTGCGGCTGGCGACCCTCACGGTCGTGGTCTTCGACGCCTTGAAGCGCGCCGGCGTCGACAAGAAGTTCGCCCGTCAGCTCACGCGCGTCGCGCTGTTTCCGCTCGAGGCCGGGCCCGCACCCGCGCCACCCGACCCGGTCAAAGAGCAGCAGAAGGTGCGCGAGGTCATGAAGAAGGCGCTGGAACAGAAGGACTGACGCCGCCTCACCGCTTCGCGCGCTCGAGGTCCGTCACCAGCCACTCGAGGTACCAGAGGTAGCTCTTGCCCGGGAATCGCTCGGCGAGCGCCTCGACGCGATCACGCAGCTCGGCTTCACCCTGCACTCGCCCCAGGCGCGCGAGCACGATGAAGCGCTCCTTGGCCTGTTGAATCGGATCCGGCGGCTTCCTCGCGAAGCCGAGGAGAAACGCGATCACGAACGCGCACGCCAGCAGCAAGAGGAGGAAGGGGATGGTGATCACTTCGGGTCCTCGTCGGGGCCCTTGCGCGCGTCGGCGAGCAGCTGCGCCGCGATGTCGCGCGCCTGCTCCTTCACGCCGCCCTCGCCTTCCGCCACGAAGTCGCCGTCGATCTTGATCACGTTGCGGTGCACGGTGAGCCGACGACGCGCGGTGACGCCCAGCAAGTACGGAAAGCTCCACGCTTCGGCGCCGTCGAGCGGGCGAAACGGCAACAGGTTGAAGCCGATCATCCACGCGTTGGACGCCGTCATCGACCAGTACACCAGCTGCGCTTCGGGCCCCGAAGGCCACACGCCGACCGCGTCGGCGATCAGCGCCGCGCCGAGCAGCAACAGCTGAGCGCCCACGCCTCCGCACGCGATCGCCGCGCGCCCGAGCGGGCTGACGTCGCCCACCCACGCGCACCAGCCACCGAAGCCGTGAATCACCACTTCGGTCGCGCGCCCACCGGCCTTCTTCACCACCCACGCGTGCCCGAGCTCGTGAATGCCGATCAACACGATGGTGCACAGCCACTGCACCGGCGCGAAGCGGAAGCCCGAAAAGAAGAACAGACCGATCGGGAGCGTGGCGTGCAGCTTGATGGGCACCTTCTTCCAATGCCCGACCGTCAGCGCCCAGCTCGCCATCGCGCGGGAGACTCTACAGCCCCAGCTGCTTGGCGATGATCTCGTTCATGATGTCGCTCGTACCGCCGCCGATGGGCCCGAGCCTCGCGTCGCGCCAGTGCCGCTGAATGTCGAACTCCATCATGTAGCCCGCGCCGCCGTGCAGCTGCAGCGACATGTCGGCCAGCTTGCAGCACATCTCCGTCGCGTACTTCTTCGCCATCGCCGTCTGCGCCAGCGCCCACTCGCCCGCCGCGTGCAATCGCAGCGCGTGGTACGTCAGCTGCCGCGCCGCCTCGAGCTCGGTCGCCGCGTCGGCGAGCTTGTGCTTGGTGAGCTGGAACTTCGCGATCGACTGGCCGAACGCTTCGCGGTTCTTCGAGTACTCCATCGCGGTGGCGAGAATGTCGTCGGCCGCGCCGATGGCGCCGAGCGCGAGCGACAGTCGCTCCCACTGGAAGTTGCCCATGATCTGCGAGAACCCGCCGCCCTCGGTGCCGAGCAACGCGTCTGCCGGCAGGCGACAGTCTTCGAACACCAGCTCGGCCGTGTCGCTCGCGCGCCAGCCGAGCTTCTTGAGCCGCTTGGCGACCGCGAACCCCGGAGTGCCCTTCTCGAGCAGGAACATCGACAGGCCCTTGTGGCCCTTCGTCGGGTCGGTCTTCGCCGCGACGATCACGTAGTCGGCGCGCACGCCGTTGGTGATGTACGTCTTGCTGCCGTTGAGCACCCAGCTCCCGTCGGCGTTCTTCTTCGCGTGCGTCTTCAAGCCCGCCACGTCGCTGCCCGCGCTCGGCTCGGTGACCGCGAACGCGCCGATCCACTCGCCCTTGATCGCTCTGGTCAGAAACTTCTGCTTCTGCGCGTCGCTGCCGAACAAATGCAGCGGACCTGTCGCAATCGTCGCCTGACCCAGGAGCCCCGCGGCCACGCCGCCTGAACCACACTTGGACAACTCTTCGATCGCGATCGCCTCGAAGAAGAATCCCGCGTTCGTTCCTCCGTACTTCTCTTCGTACTTGAGGCCCAACAACCCCAGCTCCGCCGCCTTGCCGAACAATTCACGCGGGAATTCTTCAGCCTCTTCCCATTTCACGACGTGCGGTTTGATTTCGCGGTCCACCCACTTCTTCACCGTCTCACGAAACGCTTCATGTTCTTCCGTGTACGTCGCGAAGCCGGCTGAGCTCATGGGCGCGCACTTTGACTCAAGAATCAATGTTTGCGGAAGCAGTTCTGTAGTGACATAAAACGCGTGATTTCGGCGCCATAGCCAAGCGGTAAGGCAAGGGTCTGCAAAACCCTCATTCCCCGGTTCGATTCCGGGTGGCGCCTCTTGTTTCGCCCCGTCGTTCTGCTCGCGCTCCTGCTGTCGAGCGCCGCGAAGGCCGGCGACGATCTCCCACCACCTCCGAACGAGCTGACGACCAAGCGCCTCGACTTCAAAGGCGGCTCGCCGATCATTCCCGTGCGGCTGATGGAAGGCTGCGCCGAAGTGACGCTCGTTGGTCGCGGGCGCCTGCGCTTTCGCATCCCCGGCAACCCCGAAAAATTCGTCGAAGGCCCCAGCGGCATGGAATGGAAGGTGCGCCGCACGAAGGGCACCGCCGCGGCGATCGTGGCGCGCATTCAGGTCGCCGAGATTCCGTTCAACGACAAGCTCGGCCTCGCGCAGGCGCAGCAGGAATGGGGCGAGCGCGGCCTGCAGCTCAAGTCACAGATTCTCGGTGGCGTGTACGGCATCGCCGGCAAGGTGATCGACAACCGCCGGTACGTGCTGGTGGTCGATCAGCCGCCGGCGCCGCCTGAATCGCTCGCCGCGCAGCAGTCTGAAATCCTGCAGAAGTTCCAGGTGCGGACCTCGCTGCTCGAAGACGTGAAGACCAAAGGCACCATCTCGCTCGAGCTGATCGACGGGAGCGGCGGCGTGGTCGCCAAAGCCGACGATCGCCTCACCGCCGAGTCACCCGACGGAGCGCCCATCGAGGTGAAGCGCGTCGAGTACGGCGTGGGCTACGACTTCCACAACTTCGAAGATCGCGCCTACCGCGGAGCGGTGCTGATGACCGCCGATCGCACCGGCAAGATCGCGGTCATCAACCAGGTCGATCTCGAAGATCTGCTCAAGGGCCTCGTGCCGAGCGAGATCTTCGCCAAGGCGCACGTCGAGGCGTTGAAGGCACAGGCTGTCACCGCGCGCGGAGAAGTGCTGGCGAAGATCGGCCTGAAGCACCTCGCCGACCCCTACGTGCTCTGCACCGAGCAACACTGCGCGGTCTACAAGGGCGTGAGCGGAGAAGCGCCGACCACCAACGCCGCGGTCGAAGCCACGCGCGGTGAAGCCAGCTTCGACGCCACCGATCGCCTCGTCGATTCCGTCTACAGCGCGGTCTGCGGCGGCCACACCGAGAACAACGACATCGTGTGGGGCGGCGTGCCGAACCCGTCGCTGCGCGGCCGCCCCGACGTGATGCCCGGCAAACCACTCCCGCCCGCGCCTGGTGACAACCTCAACAAGTTCCTCACCACCGAGGCGGCGCACGCCTGCAAGGTCTCGAGCTTCGCGCAGCTCACCAAGTACCGCTGGGAGAAGCGCTTCACCGCCAAGGAAGTCGACGACAAGCTCGCCAGCTTCGGCGTCGGCCGCGTGATGGCCATGAACGTCACCGAGCGCGGCGTGTCGGGTCGCGCGCGCCTGCTGCAGATCTCGGGCGAAGAAGGCGCCACCACGCTGCGCGGTGAGCTCACCATTCGAAAGACCTTCGGCATGCTCAACAGCGCGATGTTCGAGCTGAAGGTCGAGCGTGACCCGAAGGGCAAACCTGCCACATGGGTCTTTACGGGCGGCGGGTGGGGCCACGGTGTCGGCATGTGCCAGACGGGCGCCATCGGGCGCGCCGAGGCCGGCCAGACGTACAAGCAGATCCTCGACCACTACTTCAACGGCGCCCAGGTCGCGCGCATCTACTGAGCGTTCGACCCACCCTCGCGGGCAGGCGGCAGCGTCCCACCCCCGCTATGCTCTGGGGGACGTGATTCTGGTGCCCCTCCCCCCGCGGAAGCTCGCCCGGCGGCCTGCGCTGGTGATTCCGCTCGCGCTCGGAGGCGCCCTCGTCTTTCACGGCGTGCTGATGGTGTTGATCGTCCTCTCCTCGGTCTTGAAGTGGGACGTGAAGGACTACCCGAAGCTCCCGCGCACGCCGACCACGCGACCCGTCGTGCTGCGCGGCCTCACGATGGAGCAGTTCGACAAGAACCGCGGAGCGAGCGCTCCGGTGATCCGCGACGAACGCAAGGTCATCGCGCGCAAGCCCGACGTGAAGAAGGAAGAGAAGAAGCCCGACCCCATTCCCGACGGGCAGGTGGTCGACGTCACGCAGGGCAACAAACAGATCGACCCGAAGGCCAAGTACCTCGCGGAGACGAACAACGTCGCCAAGAAGGAAACGCGCGCCAAGGAAACGAGCCCCTTCTACCGAAACGCGATGCCGCAGCGGACCGCGCCGCAGAAGACCGAAGGCAACGGAACCTCGGAGAGCGCGAAGCCGCAGGTCGCGGGCAACGAGGGCATGGGCGACGACGATCGCCCGCTCAACGAGAAGAACGCCAAGCTCGCGATGCAGGTGCCCGACACGCAGAAGCGCTCCGAAGTGGCGATCAAGTCGACCGACCAGGCGGGCCCCGGTCTCGCCATCAACAACCGCACCGAGACCGAAGAGGTGAAGGGCAATTCTGATCGGCTGCGCCTCATTCCCGGGTCGATCAACGGCGGTGAAGACGCGTCGGCCGGTCGCATCGGCAAAGCCGGCGTGCTCAACCTGCTGCCCAGCGCCGCGGTGGTCGACAAGATCACGGGCGCCGCGCCCAACGACTTCTTGAAGGACGTCGACGAGGGCGACGGCACGTACCTTTCGACGCGGGAGTGGAAGTACGCCAGCTTCTTCAACCGCGTGAAGCAGAGCGTCGGCCAGAACTGGACTCCCACCGAGCAGCTGCGGCTGCGCGACCCGACGGGTCAGATCTACGGCGGGCGCGATCGCTACACGATCTTGAACGTCACGCTCGACGGCAACGGCCGCTTGAAGGACGCCTTCGTCGACAAGTCGAGCGGCCTCGACTTCCTCGACCTCGAAGCGATCAAGGCGTTCGAGCGCGCGCAGCCCTTCCCCAACCCGCCGCCCGGTCTGCTGGCCAACGATCAGACCGTGCGCTTCCAGTTCGGCTTCTACCTCGAGCTCAGCGGCCGCCCCGGCATGCGGCTCTTCCGGTCGACTCAGTGACGAAACCCGCGGTGGGGGACCCTCGCATCAAGGCGATTCGGCGCGTGCTGGCGCTGATTCTGGTCGCCAACTGGGTCGTCGCGGCCATCAAGCTCGCCCTGGGTGTGCTCGCCGACTCGACGGCCATGACCGCTGACGGTCTGCACTCCTTCATCGACGGCTCGGGCAACGTGGTGGCGCTGGTGGCGATGTACTTCGCGTCGCAGCCCGCCGACGAAGAGCACCCCTACGGCCACCAGAAGTTCGAAGCCCTCGCGTCGCTGGCGATCGGCTTGATGATCGGCCTCGGCGTGTGGGAACTCGGGCAGATGGCGTTCGCCGCGCTGATTCAAGATCGCCACCCCGAGATCGGCCCGCTGCAGATCGGAGCGATGATCGGCACGCTGCTGGTGAACATCGCGGTGACGAAGATCGAGAGCGCGCAGGGCAAGAAGCTGAAGAGCGAGCTGCTCAAGGCCGACGCCGCGCACACGCTGTCCGACGTGTTCGTCACCCTCGCGGTGATCGCCTCACTGCTGCTCACCTGGTTCGGGTTGAAGCGCGCCGACGGTCTGGTCGCGCTCGCGGTGCTGGTCTTCGTCGCGTGGACGGGCTGGCAGATCTTGAAGCAATCGATCGGAATTCTGGCGGACTCGGCGCGGCTCGACCCGAAGAAGGTTCGCGAGTCACTGCAGGGGCTGCCCACCATCGAGCGCGTGCGTGCCGTTCGCAGCCGCGGTCTCGAAGGAGCGGTGTACGTCGATCTGATCGTCGAGGTGAGCCCCGACCTGAGCGTGCGTACCGCGCACGAAGCCACCGATGGCGTCGAGGCGCGCATCAAGGATGCGTTCCCCGAGGTGATCGACGTGGTGGTGCACGTGGAGCCCACGCGCAAGGCGCTGCCGGCCGTCAATCAGCCGTAGTGCCCGCGGGGAACCGCACCTCGAACGAAGTGCCCTTCCCGATCTGCGTCTTGAACGTCGCGGAGCCGCCGTGTTCCTTGGCGATCTTCTTCACGATGGCGAGGCCGAGACCGGTGCCGCTCTTCTTGCTCGTGACGAACGACTCGAAGAGCCGATCGGCGATCTCCGCGGGAATGCCGGGGCCGTTGTCCTTCGCGCGGAACACGAGCTCGTCGGCCTCTCGATCGACCGAGAGCAAGAAGCGCCCGCCCTGCGGCATGGCGTCGATGGCGTTGCGCGCGAGGTTGAACAGCACCCGGCGGATCTTGTTCTCGTCGAAGCGCGCGGTGCCGGTGTAGCCGACGAGCAGCTTCAGCTCGACCTGCGTGCCCGCGAATTCCTGCTGCAGCTGCTCGCTCAGTTCCTTCATGAACGCATGCATGAAGACCTTGCGAATGAAGACCGTTCGCTCGCCGCGCACGAAGGCCAGCGTCTCCTGCTGCATGGTCGAGATGTGCTCCAGCTGCGTCATGATGGTGCGGCTCATCTCGGCGCGCAGCTCGGGGTTCTCTTCGCTGGCCAGCATCTCGGCGTAGCCACCCACCACCGTGAGCGGAGTGCGCAGGTCGTGCAACACGCCGCTCAGCATCTGCCCGATGGTGACCAGGCGCGCCTTGCGATCGACCTCTTCCTTCGACTGACGGGTCTGCAGCGCGCGACCGATCTGCGCCGCGAGCAGCTCGGCGAGGCGCTCGTCCTTGTCGGTGAAGGCGGGCTTCTTGTTGAGCAACTCGAGCGCGCCGATGATCGTCTTGCCGGTCGAGATCGGCACGCACAGCACCGCGCCGGTGGTAGTGCCCAGCTTGCGCGCGATGCTCTTGTCGTAGAACTGCGAGTCTTCGGCGCGATCGACGCGAATGATGTCGCCGGTCGCCGCCACCTGCCCCGCGATGCCCTGCCCCGACTTGAGCCGCACCGAGGTCAGCGCCTCCGACTTCTCCCCGCGCGTCGAGCGGAACAGCAGCGCGTCGCGCTCTTCTTCGACCAGCAACACGCTGCCCGCGGTCGCTCCGGTGCGTTCCAGCGTGATGTCGAGAATGCGCCCCAGCAGATCGCTCTGTTCGGTGGCTTCGGCGCTCGCGCGCTCGACCTCGTAGAGCGCGTCGAGGTCGTTCACCCGCTGCTTGAGCTCGTCGACCAGCAGCACGTTGTCGAGCACCGCCGCCACCTGCAGCGCGATGCCTTCTACCAGCGCGCGATCATCGGGCGTGAAGAGCTCGGTGCGGCGATCGAGCACCTGCAACACGCCGAGCACCCGGCCGCTCACGTGCCGCAGCGGCGTGGCGATGATCGAGCGCGTCTTGAACCCCGACTGCTTGTCGATCTCCGGGTTGAAGTGCGGGTCTTCGTAGGCGTCGGCCAGCATCAGCGTGCGCCCGCTGGTGAACACGTGGCCGGCGATGCCTTCCGAATCAGCGAGGCGAATGTCTTTGAGCGACGCGCCGCGCATCACGCGACTCCAGAGTTCCTTGCGCTCCGGGTCGTGCATGTAGAGCGTCGCGGCGTCGGCCCCGAGCAACGACGTGAGCCGCGCCATCACGGCCTGCAACAGCGAGTCGACGTCACGCGCGAGCGAGAGCCCGGTGCCGACCTCGATCAGCGCGCGAAACCGCTCGGCCTGGCGATCGATCAGCTTCTCGAACTCTTCCAGCCGGCTGGGCGTGAGCGAGGCGCTGCCTTTAGGAGTCTTCTCGTTCATGAAGTTCAAGGATCAATGCGCGTCGGCCCACGAGCGGCCACGGCCCACGTCCACCACCAGGGGCACCTTCAGCTGCGCTGCTCCGGTCATCGCTTCCTTCGCCACCGCGCTCAGGCGATCAGCTTCCGACGGCGGGCACTCGAACAACAGCTCGTCGTGCACCTGGAGCAACATGCGGCCCTCGAACTTCTCCTCGGGCAGCCGGCGGTCGAGCACCAGCATCGCGCGCTTCACGAGGTCGGCCGCGGTGCCCTGAATCGGCATGTTGATCGCCGCGCGTTCGGCCGCCATCGACACCGAGCGGTTGCGCGACACGAGATCGGGCATGTAGCGGCGCCGCCCGAAGATCGACTCGACGTAGCCGGTGCGCCGCGCGGTCGCGATGGTGTCTTCGACGTACTTGTTGATGCCCGGGAACCGCTGGAAGTAGCGGTCGATGATGTCCTTCGATTCCTCGAGCGGAATGTTGAGGCGCGTCGACAGCCCGTGCGGAGAGAGCCCGTACGCGATGCCGTAGTTCACCATCTTCGCCACGTTGCGCTGCTGGCGCGTCACGTCTTTGGGCTCGATGCCGAACACCTCGGCGGCCGTGCGCTGGTGCACGTCGGTGTCTTCGTTGAACGCCTTGATCAGCCCTTCGTCGGCGGAGATGTGCGCGAGAATTCGCAGCTCGACTTGCGAGTAGTCGGCCGACACCAGCACCCAGCCCTCGCGCGCCACGAAGGCGCGGCGAATCTGTTTCCCCAGCTCGGTGCGGATGGGGATGTTCTGCAGGTTGGGGTTGGTCGACGACAAGCGACCCGTCGCCGCCATCGCCTGGTGGAACGTGGTGCGAATGCGCCCGTCGGCCCCGATCAACGTGGGAATGGTGTCGAGGTACGTGCTCTTCAGCTTCGCGACGGTGCGGTACTCGATGATCGCGCGCGGCAGCGGGTGCTCTTCGGCGAGCTTCTCGAGCACCTCGTGATCGGTCGAGATGCTGTTCTTGTTCTTCTTGAGGATCGGCAGCTTGAGATCTTCGAACAGCACCTGCGCCAGCTGCGCGGGAGAGCCCACGTTGAACTCGCGCCCCGCCAGCCGGTACACCTCGGCCAGCATCTGCTCGACCGACGCGTTCACGCCGACCGAGATCTCCGCGATGGCGCTGCGATCGATGGTGACGCCCAGCCGCTCGAGCCGCGCCAACACCGGAATCAGCGGCAGCTCGAGTTCCTTCGCCAGCTTCGACAGGCCGATGCCGTCGCACTCGAGCCACAGATCGTTGACCAGGCGATCGATCGCGTCAGCCGAGGCGGCGAACAGCATCGCCGCGCGCTCCTCGTGCATCTCGTTGAGCAGGGCCTTGCCACGACCTGACTGGCCATCGGGCCACGTGGGCAGCTCGGTGCGCAGACGCTCGCGCGCGAGGTCGGCGAGCGCGTGCTCCTTGCGGCCGGGGTTCATCAGGTAGCTGATCAGCTCGACGTCGGTGTGCAGCGTCACGCCCTCGACGCCGATCGACTGCAGCAGGTGCAACAGCGACTTGCCGTCGTGCGTTGCGAGCTCCAACCCCGCGCGCGTCAGCACCGGCTTGAGCAGCCGCCCCACGACCTCTTTGCCCACCATGGGCACCACGACGTACGCACAGGTGTCGGTGCCACAGACCACGCCCAGGCCCTGCAGCTCGGCCGAGTGCGCCTCGCCCTCGAACGCCGGAGCGATCGACACCCGCGTCCCCTTGCCGATCGCCTCGCACAGCGCCTTGAGCCCCGCCTCGTCGCGCACCACCGCGGCCTGCTGCCGCAACGGAGTGGGAGGCGCCGACGGCATCTCGCGGTTGAGCGTGAAGAACTCGAGCTCGGTGAAGATGGCGAGCGCCTCGGCCTTGCGCAGCTCGCGCTTCACGAAGACCTCGGGGTCCTGCGTGAGCGGCAGGTCGTGCTTGAAGCTCACCAGCTTCATCGCGCGCTGCAGCTGCTCGAGGTTGGCCTTGAGGTTCTCTTTGATCTTCGGCTTCGGGACCTCGTCGATCTTCGCGATCAACGTGTCGATGTTGCCGAACTGCGCGAGCAGATCAGCCGCGGTCTTCGGCCCGATGCCCGGCACCTTGGGAATGTTGTCGATCGCGTCGCCCACCAGCGCCTGGTAGTCGCGCATCTGCGTGGCCTTCACCCCGTAGCGCTCGAGCGCGTCGGCCTCGGTGATCGGCCGGTTCTTCATGGGGTCGAAGATGCGCACCTCGGGCGACAGCAGCTGCAGGAAGTCCTTGTCGCTGGTGATGATCTCGACGTGAAAGCCCTTCGCCTTCGCGCGATCGGTCAGCGTGGCGATCACGTCGTCGGCTTCCCACCCTTCGACCTCGACGATGGGAATCTCGAGGATGTCGACGATCTTGCGGATGATCGAGAACTGCCGAATCAGATCGTCGGGAGGCGCTTCGCGGTTCGCCTTGTAGTTGGGGTCGATCGCCAGGCGGCCCTTGCGGCTGTCCTTGTCGAAGCAGAGCGCGAGGTGCGTCGGTTTGCGCTCGCGCAGCAGCTTCAACACCATGCGCGTGAAGCCCAGCACCGCGTGCGTGGGGATGCCGGTCTTGCTCGTCATGAGCGGCGGCAGCGCGTGGTACGCGCGGAAGATGAAGCCCGACGCGTCGATGAGGGTCAGCGTCTTCGGGCCCGGCGGCGGCTCCGGCATGACGTTCGGAGCGCGCTTGGGCGCGGGCGCCTGCATGAAACCGAACAAGTCACCCTGCGTGGCCGCCATGGGCGAACAGCTATCAGATCAATTGCAGCCGTTCTCCTCCATCGAAGCGGTGATCTTCTCCTTGTAGCCATCACCGTCGACGGCGAAGTCCATCGCTGCCTTGAGCTGCTCACAGGTCTGCGCGCTCTCGACCGCGGTGGCGGCCTTCTTCGTGCAGACGTTGGTGAGCGCCTTCAAGAGATCGAGGTTGCTGCGCGAGAACGTGCTGCCCAATTTCCAGAAGCGGCACGCGGCGCGGAAGTCCTTGCGGTCGGCGAGGCCCTTGCCCTTGTCGTAACAAGTCTTGCTCATCACATCGACGATGTTGCGGCGCACGAACGAGACGCGCTTGTCGAGTTCCTTCTTCTTGTCGTCCGCGCTCATGGTGGCCGCCTTGTCACCGAGCACCAGCCGCTCGTCGACTGCCAGCGCCTTCAAGAACGGAGCTTCGGCGCGCTCGGGCCGATCGTTGGTGATCTCCGAGGTGCCGTTTTCGTAGAGGTTGATGGCGTTCTGCATGTCACCGAGCAGCGCGCGCGCGGTCTCGTGGTACTGCGCCTTGCTCATGTTCTCGGTGATCTTCTGCAGCGGCACGGGCGCCGACTGGAAGTCGCCGGTGAAATACATGACCAGCGCGCGGCCCATTTCGCCCTCGGGGTAGCGCTTGGCGAGCTCTTCCTTCGCGGTCTTCGCCGGGTCAGGCGGCGGAGGCGGCGGGCGGAACGCGACCAGCTCGGGGCACTGCCACGGCGGCTCTCCCGGCTTCAGCTTCTCGCGGGCCTTCAGGAAGTTGATGTACAGCGGGTCAGCCGGGCGCCACTCGGTCTTCGGGTTGAGCGGCCCTTCGAGCTTCATCTTCATCAGCGCAGGCGGGAAGAGATCGTTCGCGGTCAGCGTCTGGCAGGCGAGGCGCTCGTAGAGCTCGCAGCGCTTGTACGCGAGGTCCCACTTCGACGCGCCCGTGTACGCCTTGCAGTCTGCCGCCGCGCGCTTCTTCACCTCGGCCACCGTGTCCTTCGAAGCCGACAAGGTCCTCAACAGGTAGGTCTCGCAGTCCTTGCCGATCTTCCCGAACGACTCGACGCCTTCCTCGAGCTTGCCGCCGGCGATCCATTCCTTCGCGCGGTTGAAGTTCTCTTCGCAGACCTTGAGCACCGAGATGCGCTTGATGAGCGAGTTGGCCTCGGCGTGAATCGGCTCCGCCTCGAGCACCTTGTTGCAGGCGTTCTGCGCGCGCGCCCAGTCGGGCGCTCCTGATTCCGAGCTCGAGTACGTGCGGCACTCGGCGAGCAGCTCTTCGATCATGTCGGCCGGGTCGACGTCGACCGGGGCCTGCTTGATGCGCTTGCCACCACCGCCCAGCGGCGTGAGGTCGTTGTTCACCGGCGGAGGCGGCGCGGTGAAGGCCTTCACCAGCACCAGCACGAAGAGCAAGCCGAGCACTCCGCCGCCGATGAGGAACATCTTCTTCTTCTTCGGGTCCATCGGCACGCTGCTGGACTCGGGGCCCATGCCGTCGAGGCTGTCGCTCGGGCTCGGCTCGAAGCGCGAAGGCCGCGACGGGCGACCTTCAGAGCCCGGCCGTGAGGGCCGCGAGATCGGCGCACGAGAACCCGAAGGCGAGCCGGTCTCGAACATCACCTCGACCACGCCGAACTGCACGATGTCGCCGGGCTGGAGAATCGTGTCTTCGCTGATCGGCGCGCCATTCACCGTGGTGCCGTTGGCGCTGCCGAGATCGCGCACCGTCACCTCGCGGCCGCTGACGACCACCTCGGCGTGACGACGCGAGACTGAATCGTCGTCGATCTGCAGATCGACGCCTGCCACGCGACCGACGGTGAGCGTGCCCGTGAGGGGGAAGGTCTTGCCGGTGATGCCGCCCGTCAGACCGCGCAGCTGCGGCCCCGACGCCTTGCCGGGCCCCGGCCGCTTCGCCAGCGCCGAGCTGCCGTTGGGCTTTCCTTCTTTGAGGGCCGAGACCACGCGCGTCGAACGCGGTGCGTTGGCCGCCTTGAGCGGAGTGCCCTTGGCGGTCGTCGGTTCCTTCGACGGCTTGGGCCCCGCGCCCTTGCTCGCCTTGGGCAGCGGCTTGCTGCCGAGCTTCAGCTGAATCTCGTAGTCACCGATGACGATCTGGCTCTTGTTCGAGAGCTGCGTCGGGCCTTCGATCTTCGCTCCGTCGACCCACGTGCCGTTCGCCGACCCGGCGTCCTCGACCATGAACTTCTCGCCCTCGAGGAAGAAGCGCGCGTGCTTTCGACTCACGCCACCCTCGACGAGGATCAGATCGTTCCCCTCGGCGCGGCCGATGGTGAGCTCGGCGGCGACGTCCTGCTCCTGCTCACTGCCGTCGGGGTTCTTGATGACGAGGGTCGGCACGCTTGATCACTCCTCGCGGAAGATGCCCATGTTGACCGGAATGCCGCGACGCTGCAGCTCGTCGTAGAAGCGCGGCACGAAGCCGGTGGCGACGTAGCGCCCGCGCACCTTGCCGTCTTCCGAGAAGCCTTCCTGCTTGAAATAGAAGATGTCCTGCATGGTGACGATGTCGACTTCCATGCCCGACACCTCGGACACGTAGGTCACGCGCCGCGAACCGTCGCTGAACCGCGTCTGCTGCACGATCATGTGCACGGCTGACGCGATCTGTTCGCGAATGGCCTTCACCGGCAGATCCATACCGGCCATGAGCACCATGGTCTCGAGGCGGGCGAGCGCGTCGCGCGGCGTGTTGGCGTGCAGCGTGGTGAGTGAACCGTCGTGACCGGTGTTCATGGCCTGCAGCATGTCGAGCGCCTCACCAGCTCGACACTCGCCGACGATGATCCGGTCCGGGCGCATGCGCAGGCAGTTCTTCACGAGGTCGCGAATGGTGATCGCGCCCTTGCCTTCGAGGTTGGGAGGGCGCGACTCGAGCTGCACCCAGTGATCTTGCGTGAGCTGCAGCTCGGCGGCGTCTTCGACGGTGACGATGCGCTCGTCGTCTTGAATGAACGAGCTGACGACGTTGAGCAGCGTGGTCTTGCCCGAGCCGGTACCGCCGGAGATCACGACGTTCTTGTGCGCCTTGACGCACATCTCGAGGAACTCCGCCATCTGCGGAGTCATCGACTTGTACTTGATGAGATCAGCCACCTGCAGCTTGTCGCGCTTGAACTTGCGGATGGTGATGCACGGGCCCTTCAGCGCGAGCGGCGGAATGATCGCGTTCACGCGCGAGCCGTCTTTCAAGCGCGCGTCGACGAGCGGAGACGATTCGTCGATGCGGCGGCCGATGGGAGCCACGATGCGCTCGATGACGCCGAGCACCGCCTGGTTCGACGAGAAGATCTTGTCGCTGAGGCGAATCTTGCCCTTCTTCTCGATGTAGATCTGGTTGGCGTGGTTCACCATGATCTCGCTGATCTCATCGTCAGCGAGGAACGCCTCGAGGGGCCCGAGACCGAGCGCCTCGTTGAGCACGTCGGTGAGCAGCATGTCCCGATCGATCTCATCGGGGATCTCACCGTCGCCCTCCATCTGGGCGAGGATGTCTTGAATCGCCTTCTCGGTTCGGCGCCAGAGCTCTTCGTCGCCGAGCCGGTCCATGTCGAGGCGGCGCAGGTCGAGGTACTCGATCAGGCGATCGTGAATGTCCTTCTGCAGGTTGGCGTAGGCCTCGATGCGCGGGTCGATGTGCTTGTCGCGCCGGCGAATCGCCGCGGCCAGTGAGGCCGGCATGTTCTTCTTGTCTTCGCCCTCGTCCTCGGGCGGCGCTTCTTCTTCTTCTTCTTCTTCCTGCTGCTGCTCTTCTTCTTCTTCGTACTCCTCCTCGCCGCCGCCCTCCTCTTCGCCGCCTTCCTCGTACTCCTCTTCTTGCTGCTCTTCTTCTTCACCGCCGCCCGCGACCTCGCCCTCGTACCCTTCGGGAGGCGCGTCGACGTTGATGATGTAGTCACCGACGTAGATCTTGTCTGACGGGCGCACCACCAACGGGCCGGCGATCTTCTTGCCGTTCACGAAGGTGCCGTTGGTCGACTTGAGATCGACCACGATGTACTTGCCGTCCTTGAGGACGATCTTCGAGTGGTACTTGGAGACGTTGCCCTTGTTGAGAACGATGTCGTTCCCGGCAAGCCGGCCAATCGTGACTTCTTCTTTCTCGAAGAGGATTTCCTTCGAGTCGCCGCCCTTCTCGGCCAGGGTGATCAAAAACATGCGTGCACGTTACCACGGCACGACAACCCCATGAGACGAGAACGAAAAACCGGCGACCGGTCCACTTGACCGATCGCCGGGTCGGAGACTGTCGCAGGGTGTGCGAACGGTCAGTCGAAGATGCCGAACGTCACTTCGCCGCGCGCCTGCTTATAGCGGCTCTTCACGTCGTCGATGATCGTGCGGATCTTGTCGGAGTCGGGGTTCACGATGCGCGGCGTGACGAAGATCACGAGCTCGCGCTTGTTGGTGTCGAACGCGCGGTTCTTGAAGAGCTCACCGATGATCGGAATGTGACCGAGGCCGGGGATCTTGCTGACGTTCTTCTGTTCGTCGTGCGCGAACACGCCTGAGAGCACGATCGTCTCGCCGTGGCGCACGGTGACGTTGGTCTTCACCTTGCGGTTTCGGAAGCCGGGCACCGACGCGCCACCACCGACGGCGACGGCGACCGAGACGTCGACTTCACTGACCTCGGCTTCGATTTCCGTCTGGATGTTGCCGTTGCGGTCGGCCGTCGGGCGCAGGCGCAAGATCACGCCGTACGGCTTGAACTCGACGGTGAACTGGTTGTTGGTGATGAGCGGAATGGGGACTTCACCGCCCGCGAGGAACTCGGCCTTCTCACCCGACGCACAGACCAGCTTGGGCTGCGCGAGCAGGCGGCCGTAACCGTCGTTCTGCTGGAAGCCGATGGCGAACTGCGAACGGCCCTGGCCGGTGCCGCTGAGATCGCCCGACGCGAAGTTACCGGGGAAGAGTTCCTTCGCGATGCTGACCGTCGCCTGCGCAGTGCCCGAGATGTCGGTGGGGTACTTGATGCCGTAGCGGTCGGTGCTGTTGCGGCGGATTTCGACGAACTGCACCTCGCTCAAGATCATGCGCTTGATGCCGACCACCAACAGGTTCTCGACCTTCTCGCCGATCGCCTTGGTGATGAGCTCGGCCTTCTGGAGGTCTTGCTGCGACTCGACCGAGCCCTCGAGGAAGATGGTCGAACCGACGACGTTCGCCTGCACGTTCTTGAGGCCGGCCTTCTGGAACGCGGCGTTCAAGTTCTGCGCGACGAGCTTCTTCGCGTTGGGCGCGATCTTCACGAAGCTCTTCACGTTCGGGTACAGGCCCGCGACCTGATCGATGCGATCGGCGTCGGCCTGGGTGTACGCCTGACCGTCGAGATAGATGCGGTCGCCGACCATGCGAACGTTCACGCCTTCGATCTCACCGAGCAGCTTCTTGATCTCGGAGATCGTCTCGTTGGGGTCCTGCTTGCGGACGGCGATCAAGTAGCTGAGGCGCTGACCCGAGCTCTTCCACACGAGGAGCGTCGTCTTTCCTTCGGCCGATCCGATGATGAGGATCTGGTTGTTGCCGATGGTTTTGACGTCGGCGACCGCAGGGTCACCGACGGCGACCCGCTGCATGCCGGGCACCGTGAGCACCTTCTGCGAGCCGACGCCGAGAGCGAGGTTGCCGCCCTCCTGCGCGAGCGCGAGCCCCGCCATCAACGCCGTGAACACCGCCACACTGCGAACCAAACCCGAGCGCATCGGCCCCTCCTCGCGCATCGAACGACCCCTTCTTCAGAAAGCGTTTCCGTCCCACCACATCGCGATCAGACTCCCGAGCGCGATCGCCACCCCATATGGAATGTGCTTCTTCGGCGTCTCCCCATCCCTCGCCAATACGCCGCGCACCGTATCAGACAGTTTGCCCTGCCAGATCAAAGAGACGACAGCCTGAAATGCACCGGCCAGGCTGATGAACACCACGGCGAGAAAGACGCGGGGGAACCCAAAGGCCGCGCCCATCACCAGCGCGAGCTTCACGTCGCCCCAACCGAGGCTCTTTCGCAGGGCGAAGACGCCGAACCAGCCGCCGGCGATCGCCGCTCCGGCGAGGCCGCTGAGCAGGCCGAGCGCCTCGTCACCCACGCCCTCGAACTTGAAACGGATCGCCAGCATCGCAACGAGTGCGGGGTACGTGACGAGGTCGTGAATGGTTCGACTGCGCAGATCGGTGATCACGGCGATCACCAACACGAGCGCGAGGAGTGAACCGGTGAAGACCGTCACGGTCCGCCGTCAGCGGTAGACGAACTTCACCTTCTCGGAGCAGATGAAGTACTCGTCACCGTCTTCAATCTTGCGGCGCTTGATGCGCTGCTTGTTGAACCAGGTGCCGTTGCTGCTGCCGAGATCTTCGAGGAAGAACTCCCCGCCGTCGCGCACGATGACCGCGTGCTCGCGGGAGACCTTGCCGGAGTTGATGACGAAGTCGCAGTGCTTGCCGCGACCGATGACGAAGCGTTCCTTGGCGATGCGATCAAGCTCGCCGCCTTCGAGCATCATGTAGAGCGCGGGCGCGCCGCCGGCTTCTCCACCGACGTCGATGTCGACTTCGTTGCCTTCGTCAGCCCCCGGATCGATCGACTGATCGGGAGGCGGGCCGCCCTGGTTCTTCGACTTGATGAGGCGCTCGAGCTCGGCCGCGGTCTCCAGCACGCGCTCTTGCACTTCGCGGCGCACCGGGTCGTCGTCCATCGCTCCGCCGGCAGGAGGCTGCTGCACCGGCTTCAACATCGGCGGCGCACCGCCCGGAGCAGGACGTGGCGGCGCTCCTGCGGGAGCACGTGCACCGTTGCCAGCGGGCTTCACCGCTCCACCGACCGCGCTCGCACCCGCAGCGGAGTCGAGGAAGCCGTTGAGGCGCGCAAACATGAACATCGCCTGGTTGATGAGCGCGTCACGATCGCTTCCCATCTGCGACGCCATCTCTTCGAAGGCGCCCCAGATGTGATCGGCGATTTGCACCTTGCGCGCGGGCCGGCTGCTCGGATCCATCATGGAGGGAACTCGTAACCCTTCGTGAGCTGAAAACCACCCGTGGGAGGTGGAGTTGCGCGAATGGTACCAGCCATTTGGCAGTGCGCCAATCTAGCGACTCAGGTGGTTGTTCAACGCCAGCACCTGACGTTGTCGAGACCGTTCAGGGCCGAACCACCCGCGCGGACGCTGGTGAGAAGGAGTTCGGTCATCGAGTTCGACGACGGCACCACCGCGAACGCTCGCCAGGGGAAGGTGACCGACTGGCCGTCGGTGCTGCGCGGCGGCTGGGCCATCACCAGGTTTCCGAACACGACCTGCGATGAAAGGGTCTGTGAACAGGCCGGCAAGTTGACGGTGTCGATCTGGGAGCGAAGTGGGGTGATGTACGACTGGAGCCCGAACGCCAGGTAGGCCCCCTCGCCCAGCAGCGCGTTGCTCATCGGGAGATCGATCGTGAGCGACGTGCGATCAGCAACCACGTCAGCGGGGATCAGGATCAGCGGCTTGCTGTAGGTGAATTGCGTACCGGGATCGGCGCGGCCGAGGTACCCGTCGAGGCCGGCGACGACCACCCACGGCTTTGCTCCGGAGGCGCGAATCGAAGCACGCGTCGCATCAGCGCAGCCCGCGGGGAACGCGTCGAAGGTGATCATGCTCGCGGCGATCGCCGTGACGTTGGCGCGGCCGCATTCGACGAAGTCCGGGTCGACGCCTGTTTCGAAGATCACGGTGTCGTTCACCGAGGCGCGCACTTCGTAGCCACCAGTGGCGAGGGTCGTACCGCCGTCGACGCCGAGCCCAACGAGGCCCGGCACCAGCGCCTGATTGATGATCAGAATTTCCTGCGTGAGGAAGTAGCCGTCGCTCACGTCGAACTTCCACGTCGACTCGAGCTCACCCGTGAAGCTGACCGTAGACTTGCGGAACGTCTCGGCGAGCACGGTGGGCGTGTCGAGCGTGCCGGTGACCAGCGCGCCCAAGGGGCCGCCGTCGGGCGTGAACAAACTGTAGCCACCATCGGCGAGCCGCCCCGGCGCGCGCAAGATCGCGGAGTTCACCTGCGAGCGCTGGCCGTTGTAGTCGATGATCGAACCCGCCACGCCGCTGAACCAGGTGATGAGACCGTCGGAGCTGCTGAACGCTCCGAGCTCGTCGTATTCCTGAGCGGTGGTCGAGAGGCCGCTGCTGACGCCGGCGTCGTCGGTGGTCTCGATGATGCGCTGTACGACTCCGCCCTGCGCGATGGTGAGGCCGGTGATCAGCCCTTCCGTCACGCGCAGCGGACCAAAGGGGCGACCCACGACGTCCTTCGACTCGGGGAACCCCGACACCTGCGTGCCAGCGAGGAGATCGACCGCCGTGACGCCACCGCACAACCCGCTGCCGCACGCGCCCTCGTCGAGCAGCGCGTAGAGGCGCGTGGTGGTGGTGCCGGTGGCGAACTTTCGAACCGGGCCGCCGTACGCCAGCTTCACGCTGCGACCAGTCGAGGGCTCGAAGAGCCACGCCTCTCCGCCGGTGCCGTCGATCGCGACGCGCGAAGCGAGCGCCAGACAGGTGGCAGCGTTGCAGAACGGAACGCCATCGACGGTGCGCGTCGCGAGCGGAGCGACCACCAGCATCGCCGACAGCGACACGCCGTCGATGGTCGTCACGCGGCTGAACTTGAAGGTGCCGGCGCGAATCGCCGCCTCGGCGACCGAGGGGTCGGCGTCGATTTCGGCAGCGAACACGCCCGATGACTGCCCGTCCCACGTGCCGACGAAGAGGGTCGAGGTCGACGGCTTGTCGTCGACCACCGCGAGCGACGCGCCGATCGCCAACACCGGGGCCGGCGTCGCGACGGGGCGACCGAGCTGACGGCGCAGGGCGAGGCTGACAATGCTGACTTCGGCTCCACCGGGGCGGGCGGCGAACACGTATTGCCCACTGGCGCGCTGACCGATCGAGTTGCGCGCCTCGGACGTCGCCAACATCGTCGGGCGATCGAGCACGGGGATCGACAAGGTCTCGAGCGGGTTCGGCCCGCGCATCCAGTCGGGGCCGATGGTGTTCGGGCGGAAGTTCTCGAACACGCGCAGCTCGTTGGTGTCGGCTGAGGTGACGAAGAGGTAGCGCGACGGCAGGCCGTTGGTGACGAGGCTGCCGGAGGCGTCGGTCTCGACCTTCGCGAGAGTGCCGTCTTCCGCGAGCTGATCGACGAGAACCAGATCGTGGGTGCCGATGAGGTTCGCCGAAGCAGTGCCGCCGCTCTGCGTGCAGGCTGCGATCAGCACACCCAATGCGAGGTAGACGACGCGCGTCACGGCGTCGCTCCTTGCAACGACAAGCAGCCGGGCGAGTTCACGCCGCGCGTGAGGCAGAGCTGCTGCGCTCCGAGGTGCGCCACCAGCCGCGCGCCCTGCGGCCGCGAGAGATCGGGAATGTCGATGACCGCGATGCGACCGTCGCCGAAGTTGCTGACGTAGATGCGGGCCGCCGTGCCGCGGTGATCGACCGCGACGCCGAACGGCTGCACGCCGACGCCGGTCACGAGGCTGACGAGATCGCCGACGTCTTCGTCGTAGATCGCCACGCTCCCACCCGAAGTGGCGGTGACGACCGCGAGGTCACCCTTCCCCGCTCGCGGAATCACGGCCACCTGGTTCGGCGCATCGGGCAACGACACCGCGCGCACGAACGAGAGATACGGAGCGGTCTCGGGCGTCGACACGCTCATCACCATCAGCGTGTCGGGGATGCGGCCGACGACGAACAGCCGCTTGTGATCAGAAGAGAACGCGAGGCCGCGCGAGTCGCTGACCCGGTAGAAGCTCTCGAGCGCGGTGCTGAGCGTGACGCCGTCGCGGCTCACCGCACGCAGCAGGTTCGGGGCCGGGCTCAAGATGCGGCCCGTCACGTACGTCCACCCCTTGTAGATGACTGCGGAGTTCGTGCCGCCAGGACCGATGTTGATGAAGCTCGACTCGTCGACTGCGAACGTGTCGGAGTCGAGGCGCACCAGATATGCGCGCAGGTTGAGGGTCGAGAGCGCGGGCGAATCGGCCTGCGTCAGGTGCGTGAACCACACGTCGGCCAGCGGAGCGCCATCACTGCCGATGCATTGACCGGCGTTGCACGAACGCGCCGAGCAGTCGCTCCCGTCGGGGCAGCAGTCGGTAGCGACGGTGCAGGTGCGCACGTCCCACGTGGCGGCGTACGGCGACGGCGCGCGCGGCACGCCGGTCTTCGACTGCTCGAATTCGCGCGGCGAGAGGCTCGCTCCGGCCGAGAGGCAGTTCTGCCCTTCTCCGCCGCCGGCGCAGCTCAGCGTCGGAACAGCGCCATCGACCGTCACGTCGACCTTGAACACGCGCATGCCTTCGGAGCGCGTGGGAATGAAGACGCGGTACTTGTCGGTGCCGATCGGCTGCACTGAGAGCTCTCCGGCGAACGTCGCGACCTGCGCCGACTGCGCTTCGGTGAGCTTGAGATCGGTGATCGACAGCACGCCGCCATCGGTCGACGCGCCGATGGGAGGCAGGCCCAGATCGTCGAGCGCCAGGGCGTTGATCGAGCCCGACGCGTAGCGCTTGTCGAAGTTGGCGTTGGTGACGAGCAGCACACCCTCGGTCTTCCCCGGAGCGTCGACGTGCGCGATGCCGGTGGGGAAGTAGAGCTGCGTGAGCGGCGGACCGCCGTTGGCGGCCCCGGGATCCGCGCAGGCGCTCAACGTCAGCGCCGTCACTGCAAACAGCGATCTGGTCATGGCGTGCTTCACGTCGTCTCGGCCTGAATCTTCGAAAAGTCGGCGATGGTGCCGAACAGCGCACCGATCTCCATCAACAGGCGCACGCGGTTCTCGCGGAGCGCCTTGTCGTCGGCCATCACCATCACCTTGTCGAAGAAGGTGTCCACGAAGGGCTTGAGGGGGACGACGCGCGACATGGCCGCCCCGTAGTCGTCGCCCTTCACAGAAGCCAGCACTGCGTCGCGCACTTTCGTCACCTCGGTGTTCAGCACCTTCTCGGCGTCGTCGGTGAGCTTTGCCCCGTCAACCGGAGCGCGCGTCACGTCTTTCGCCTGCTTCTCCACGATGTTGGCCACGCGCTTGAACGTGGCCGCCAGCGCGGCGAAGTCGGGACGAGTGACGTAGGTGCTGATTGCCTTGAGCCGCAGCTGCGCCGCGACGAGATCGTCGAAGCCCGCAGCGAGCACTGCTTCGACGATGTCGGCGCGGTTGTTCTCACGCCACGTCGATTCCAGACGACCGCGGAAGAACTCGAGCAACTGGTCGCGAACCGGCGGCTCTCCAGCCTTCGGCTTCACGTCGGCGAGCTTCGGCGCGAGCTGCTGCAGCCCCTGCTCGATCGCCGCGCACAGCGAGAAGCGGTAGCCGCGCGCCTCGACGATGCGGATGAAGGTGATCGCCGCGCGCCGCAACGCGAAGTCGTCTTTCGCGCCGGTGGGCTTCTTGCCGATGCCGAACAAGCCGCAGAGCGAGTCGAGGCGGTCGGCGAGGCCGATGATCGCTCCGGCGTCTTGCGTGGGCAGGCCGTCGCCCGCGCCGCGCGGGAGGTAGTGCTCGAAGATCGCGGTCGCGACTTCCTTCGTTTCCTTGTCGTGGAGCGCGTACTCGCGACCCATCACGCCCTGCAGCTCGGGGAACTCCCCGACCATGCCGGTGTTGAGATCGGCTTTGCACAGCGTCGCCGCGCGCTCGATCGTCGTGAGCTGATCGGCCTTGCCGATGGCCTTCGCCAGCCACACCGCGAGCGTCTTGATGCGCTCGGTCTTCTCGGCCATCGAGCCGAGTCGATCGATCCACGAGCGGCGCGCGAGCTTGGGCAGGCGATCGCTCAGCTTCGAGCGGCGATCTTCGTCGAAGAAGAACCGGCCGTCGGTGAGCCGCGCACGCAACACGCGCTCGTAGCCGACCACGCTCAACGCCACGTCCTTCACCGGAGTGTTGGAGACGGCGATGAAGCGCGGCAGCAGCTTCTTCTTGTCGTCCTGCAGCGAGAAGTAGCGCTGGTGGCTCTTCATTTCCTGCACGAGCACTTCGGGTGGCAGCTCGAGGTGCCGCTCTTCGAACGTGCCGACCACCGGGTTCGGGAGCTCGACCAGGTTGACGACCTGCTCCACGAGCGCGTCGTCTTCGAGCACCGCGCCACCGACGCCCTTCGCCGCTGCTGCGATGCGCTCGACCATCAGCTTGCGACGCTTCTCGATGTCGGCGACCACGTTCGCCTTCTCGAGCGCGGTCTCGTAGTCGGACGGGTTGTTGAGCGTGAGCCACGCCGGCGAGAGGAAGCGATGGCCTCGCGTCGCGCGGCCGCTCTTCACGTCGCTGAACGTGAGGGGAATCACTTCGCTGCCGAGCAGCGCCACGATCCACTGCAGCGGGCGGCCGAAGGTCTGCTCGACGTCGCCCCACCGCATCTGCTTCGCGAAGTTGATCTTCCGCGTGCAGACGTTGAGCACCTCGGGGAGCAGCTCGAAGACGCGCTTGCCCTTCTCTTCGACCGTGGCGCTCAGGTACTCGCCCTTGGGCGTGGTGACGCGCTTCAGCTGATCGACGGTGAGCTTGAGGCTCTCGGCGAACTTGATGGCGGGCGTCTTGGGCGTCTTGCCGTCGGTTTCGAAGGCCGCCTTCACCGACGGGCCCTGCATGTCCTTCATCACGTCGTCGGTCTTGTCGGGCAGACCGGTGACGAGAATCGCGAGGCGGCGCGGCGTGCCGAAGCGGCGAATCGCTCCGTGCTTGATGTTCAGCGCGGCGCACTGCTCGGTGAAGTTCTTCTCGATGTCGTCGAGCGCGGGCACCACGAAGCGCGCCGGGAGTTCTTCGCTGCCGAGCTCAAAAAGAAATCAGCCACGGGTGGCCTCCTTCTTCTCGGTCTTCTCTTTCTTCTCGAAGCTGATGGTCTTCCACATGTCCGAAGCCGGCTTGCCTTCGTGCATCGGCGGCTGCTCCCCGACGGTCCAGCCGGTCTTGGTGAGCGGCCAGCCCAACTTCTGACGCATCTTCAAATACCCCTCGGCGCACAGCGCAGCGTTGTCGCGCACGCGCTTGATGTAGCCAGCGCGATCGGTGACGGAGATCGCTCCGCGCGCGTCGAGCAGGTTGAAGGTGTGGCTGCACTTGAGCGCGAAGTCGTACGCGGGCAGCGGCAGTTCCTTCTCGACGATGAGGCGCTTGCACTCGGCCTCGTACGACTTGAACAACATCTCGAGCTGCTCGGGGTCGGAGTCGCGCTGCGCGTACTGCGACATCTCGACTTCGTTCGCGTGGAACACCTCGCGGTACTTCACGCCCTTCACCCACTCGATGTCGTAGAGCGAGTCGACGCCCTGCAAGTACATCGCGATGCGCTCGAGGCCGTAGGTGAGCTCGGCCGCGACCGGCTTGCACTCGTACCCGCCGCACTTCTGGAAGTAGGTGAACTGCGTGATCTCCATGCCGTCGCACCACACTTCCCAGCCGAGGCCGGAAGCGCCGAGCGTCGGAGATTCCCAGTCGTCTTCGACGAAGCGGATGTCGTGCTCGAGCGGGTTGATGCCGAACGCCTTGATGGAGTCGAGATACAGCTCCTGCACGTTCTTGGGCGCCGGCTTCAGGATCACCTGGAACTGGTGGTGCTGAAACAGACGGTTCGGGTTCTCACCGAAGCGACCGTCAGCGGGGCGACGCGAAGGCTGAATGTACGCGACGTTCCACGGCTCCGGACCGAGCGCGCGGAGGAAGGTCGAAGGGGCCATCGTGCCGGCGCCGACCTCGAGGTCGTAGCCCTGCGTCACGATGCAGCCGAGAGACGCCCAGTGCTTCTGGAGCGTCATCAGAAGATCCTGAAAGTACATAGAGGGCGCGCACCCTACAGACGCAGGGGGCCCCCTTCAACGAGTCATCTCAGTGCGTTGGATTACGGCGCCGGGAGGATTCCGGTGCCCTGTTTCCCCGAGAAGATCGCCTCGTTGTACTTCGCGAACTCGGGCGTGCCTTCGTAGACCTTCTGACCGCCCGGGCGACCCGAGGGGTCGTAGACGAAGGCCTTGCCGTCCTTGTCGCGACCGATGGTGACCCAGTGGTTGCCGACGTTGTCGGGCGAGATCGAGACCTTCGCGGCCCACGTGCCCTTGCTCCCGGGCGGGAAGACGTCGTTGAAGGAATGCGCAGCGTCGCCGGTCTTCGCGGGCGGCGTGTTGCCCGAGCGCCGCATGAACTCCTGCATGTCGACGTGCGAGGAGTCCATCGTGGTGGGGTTGCCGGTGTACTTGCGCTGCAGCATCACCTGGCTGAGCGTGCCGAGATCGCCGTAGGTCGCGGTGCCGTTCTTCATGCGCTGGCTGGCCTGCTGGAGGAGCTGCTTCACGTCGGGATCGGGCTCGTCCCGGGCGTAGGCGTCGGCGAGCTTCGCGGCTTCGCGTGGCCCACCCTTTTGAATCGCCGAGGCGATGACGGCGGTCGGGCCGCAGCGCTGGTTCTCGCGGCCTTCCATGCCGTTGGCCTGCGTGAAGTTCTCGAGGATCTTCTCGTTGTCGTTGCCGAGGCGAACGTCGTCGCCGACCTTGCGCTTCGAGACGCCGTTGACGTTGTCGTACGGAGCGCCGGTCGGCGAGCGACCCACGGGCGCGTCACGCTTTTCCTGCTCGGCCTTGGCGAGCGCTTCATCGGCCTTCTTCTGCGCGGCCTCGGCGGCTTTCTTCGCGGCGTCGGCGATGCCGGTCTGCGCTTTGACCGGCTCCTCCTTCTTTCCGCCGCCGAAGACCTTGTTCCACACGTCGCTGACGAGGCCGGCGCGCACGTCGGCACCACGGAACGTCGGCTGATCGGACTTCACGGGAGCACCGGCGTCTCCACCGGTCAGCGTCTCGACCTTCGCCTTCGCACCCTCGTACGCGTTCACCGCGGAGTGCCCGAGATCGGCCGCTTTGGTCTCGACCTTCTCGACCGTCGCTTCGACCTTCTGTTCGACCTTGTTGACGACCGAAGAGACCGCACTGCGAACGCCGTCGAGCAGACCCATGAGACCTCGCGTGAGTGGGAAGAGACGCGATTATCGACAGGGCTGAAAAGCTGTTGTGGCTCCGCGTGCCCTACACCGACGCCGCGTGCCTACTGCTTTGCCTGCGGCTACTTGGCGAAGGGCAGCGAACTCACGTCGATGCCGTTCATGTCGACGGTCTTGCCAGCGGTGACGGTGACCGAGAGCACGCGCGACCGACCGTCGCCGTCCATCACGATCAACTTGTGCACACCGGCCTCGAGCGGAACCTTCGAGAACGGAGTCGAGCCGAGTGAGTCGCCGTTCAAGAGGACGTTCGCGGCCGAAGGATTGATGGTGCGCATGGTGAGGAAGCCGAGGGCCGCCTGCTTCGCGCCGTCGTTGCCCTTCACCACTTCGATCGCGTTGTCGTTGCCGTCGACGGCTTCGCCGTTCTTCTTTTTTCCCGGCGCCGCGCTGGCCTTCTTCTTGGTCTCGACCGCCGCCTTCAGATCGTCGATCTGCTTCTGGAGATCTTCGATCTTCTTGCTGTTGGCGGCTCCGGTGGCCTGGCCCTGCTGGGCAGAGAGCTTGAGCGAGCGCTGCTCGGCTTCGAGATAGTCGAGCTGCTTCAGGTCGGCCTCGAGCTGCGCGAGTGCCGCCTTGCGCTCGGGGTCATTCATCTGCGCTTCGATTTCAGCCTGGCGCTTCTTCTCGGCTTCGAGCTCGGCCTTCTGCTTTTCCTTCTCGAGCACCCACGCCGGCTTCTCACCCTCGGGCGCGTTGGTGTTGATGTCGATCTTCTTGGGGCCGGTATCGACCTGCACCGGCTCCTCGTTCATCTTGGCGAAGGTGTCTTTGAGCGGGCCCGCGACCACGGCCCACCCCAGACCGCCCATCAGAATGAGGATGACGAGAATCGCGACGAGCCCGCCGACGCCACCCTTCTTCTCGGGCGGCTGCGACGCGGAGACCTCGGCGGTGTCGGACTGCTCGGGTTCCTTCGCCTTCACCGCGGCGAGCTTCATCTGCGACTTGCCGCGCGGAGGGGATCGTCGCGTCGAGGTCTTCCTTCTCCTCTTTGTTCTTCGCGAACGGCGAGCGCGTGCCCGGCTTCACCGTCTCTTCTTCGACCTGAATCTTGGGCAGCCGCTGCGAGCTCTTGCCGACCTGGGGCAGGTTGCGGCTCGACATCTTCTGATTCGGGTTCGACACGACGCGCGGCAGCTTCTGGCTCGAGCCGCCCGTCTTCAGACCCGGGCGCGGGTGCGGCGTGGCGTTGGAGCGCGCGGCGATGGAGCCGGTGTTCTTCTTCGGGCCCTTCGCTTCGACCTCGCGCTCGTCGGTGGTCAGGCCTTCGGCGGCCTGCTTCATCTGCGATTCGTCGCTGTTGCTGGTGTTGGCCGCCTCGAGCAGCGAGCGCGTGATGGCGATCTTGTCTTCGAAGAGCTGCGCCATGAACTCGGCGACCTGCTCGTCTTCGAAGAGATCGGGACAATTCTGTTCGATGGCGCGCGCGAACTCGCGGCCGGTGGCGAACCGCTGCTCGCGCTTCTTGCTGAGCGCCTTCAACACCACGTCCGAGAACTCGGGCGTGACGTAGGGGTTCACCTGGTTGGGCGGAGTGGCCTCGCCGTCGACGATCTTCAACATCATCGCGGCGTCGGTCGGAGCGGTGAACAGGCGCTCGCCCACCAGCATCTCGTGCAACATGCAGGCGGCGGCGAAGAGATCGGTGCGGCCGTCGAGCGGCTCGTTGCGCACCTGCTCGGGAGACATGTACCCGCTGGTGCCCTTCACCACGCCGATCTGCGTGCGGTTCAAGCGACCGCGCGCCTTGGCGATGCCGAAGTCGATGACCTTCACCTGACCCGTCCAGGTGATCATCACGTTCTTGGGCGAAACGTCGCGGTGCACGACCGCCATCGGCTGGCCGGTGGGGTCGGTGAAGTGGTGCGCGTAGTGAAGCCCGAGCGCGGTGTCGCGAACCACGCGCGCAGCGAACCCGACCGGAATCGGCAGCTCGCGCTTGGCGGCGCGCTTGATGGTCTGCTCGAGGTTCTGGCCGGCGATGAATTCCATCGCGAGGTAGAGCTCGTCGCGCTCCTCGCCGAGATCGAAGACCTGGCCGATGTTGGCGTTGTTGAAGGCGGCGGTGATGCGCGCCTCGTCGAGGAACATCTTCACGAACGAGTCGTCGGCCTTCACGTCGGGAAGGATCTGCTTCAGCGCGACGAACTTCTTGAAGCCGCCAGGACCCGGGAGGTACGCGAGAAAGAGCTCGGCCATCCCGCCCACGGAGAGGCGTGTGATGATCTCGTACTTTCCAACGCGCCGACCTCGATCGAGGTCAGACGACTTCGACGCAGAGGGCATGGGGTGCGGCGGAGGATAGCACCAGCCTTTACGGCGTCGTCACCTTCCAGAACAACCAGGGGCGCTGGTCGCTGATGTCACAGGTGGTCGTCGCGTATCGGCCGCTGGACACGTTGAGGAAGTGGTAGCGCTTGCCCGCGACCAGAAGTTCGTCTTCCTGGCCGGGGAGCAGGTCGACCTGAGCGCCGCCTCCCGAAAAGGACAGGGGGAAGTAGAGCTTTCGGCCGCAGGCGTCTTGCGTGCAGCCCACCGCGGTCGCGCCGTCGCTGATGGTGATGGGAGCCGTCTCGGTGCCCATGAACGAGCGGCCGCTCTGCGCCATGTCGGCCACGAAGATCGGGTCATCGGTCGCCGGGTCACGCAGCATCACGGCGCGCGAAGGCACGTCGGCGCCGTCGTCGGTCACCAGCACCTTCACCATCGCGCCCGCAGTGAGCGGCGGCCCGATGCCCGACGGCAGCTTCACCTGCACGCGGCCGGTGAGCACTTCTCCGCTGACCATGCCCGGCCGCGAGAATGACAGCAGCAGACTGCTCGATTGGTAGACGGCCGAGGTCAGCGTGCCGGTGCCGGTGAACTGCTTGCCGTCGGTGCCGCGCGCGCTCTGCTCGAAGAAGCCCATGTTGTCGGGGCTGGCGACGAGGAGCACCCATTCAGCGCCGAGCGTCGGGAAGTCGTTCGCCGGGCAGCCCGTGGTGCAGGCGTTGTCGAAGCACAGCTCGTTCATGCCCTTGCAGTCGGCGTTGGTGGTGCAGGCCGAGCCGCGCTGCGGGCTGATCTCGACCACCAGATCCTGCGGAGCGAACTGCCGCGTGGTGCAGGTGGAGCTGACGACGGGCACCACGCCCTCGCCGATGCCCGCGTCGTTGAAGCGCACGCCGGTCGGCTTCTGCGCGTTGAAGCAGAGTTCGAGGGTGAACGGCTCGTTGAGCGGAGCGTTGACCTGATCGAGGCACTGATCGGTGCCGCAGTTGCTGAAGCCGGCGGTCTGCACCACGCCGTTCCAGGTGCGCTCGGCGGTCGCTCCGGGCTCGATGCGCAGCACCTTCGGCGTGCCCGCGTCGGGGCAGGAGCACGTGGTGCCGCACGCGTTGCTGCAGAAGCGGCATTCGCAGGCCTGGTCGTCGAACTTGAAGAGCGTGCCATTCACGTCGCGTTCGACCGAGAGGCCCCATTTGCCCCCCGACCCGTCCACATAGATGGGCGATTTGGTGGTGTTGATGACGCGCAGGGTGACCGGTTGCGGGTTCGCGGGACTACAGCGACAGCCGGTGATCGCCGCGGACGCACACAGAAAGAAGAGAAGGGTCGAGCGCATGTGGGACGTGAATGTCGTAGGCGCGTGGGCCGTGGAGCGCAATGGGTGCATTCGGCGCAGTGGATCGAAAGGGTTGGCTGGTGCACCCAAGGCTTGCATGAGGAAGGCCACGTCGATCATGTTCCACCACGTGAAGCGGGGTCTCCTCATCGGTTTGATGCTCGCAGCGGGCGCTTGCGATCCCATCGGGCGCGAGAACGGTCGCGGCTCGGCGGTGCCCGAAGTCGCCCCGCCCCTTCTTTCCCCGGTTGAAATCAAACCGCCGAAGGTGAACCGCGCGACGACCAATCGCGTGGAGCTGATCGATCCTCCACGGGTCGACTCGATTCAGGTCGATGACTTGAAGCAGTCGGACGGCGTGGTCGACATCTTGTGGGTCATCGACGATTCCGGCTCGATGACCAACGAGCGCGCGACGCTGGTCGGCAACTTCGATCGCTTCGTGCAGGAGCTGTTGGCGCTGCAGGTCGACTTCCAGATGGGCGTCACGTCGATCGTGATCGCCGACCGCGGTCAGCTGCGCGGCACGAAGATCATCACCAAGACCACGGCGAACCCGCGCACGGTGTTCGAGAACAACACCACCTTCCCCTCGTCGCGTTCGCGCTGGGAACAGGGGCTGCGCATGTCGCAGCTCGCCCTCACCTCGCCGAACATCGACCCTGGTCAGCCGAACGCCGGTTTTCTGCGGCCCAACGCCGCGCTGGCGATCATCGTGGTCACCAACGAAGACGACTCGAGCTTCGGAGAGACCGATTACTACGCGCGCGTCTTCCGCTCGCTCAAGGGCAAGGGCAACGAGAACCTGATCAGCTTCTCGGTGATCGGCGGCACGATCCCCAACGGGTGCGTGCCTCCGGGTGAGACGGGCTTGTACGGCAGCACGGCCGACCCGGCGGTGCGCTACGCCGAGGTGGCGACCAAGACGGGCGGCATCATCGGCAGCATCTGCGACGCGAGCTTCGAGACCACGCTGATCCGCATCGCGCAGGCGCTCAACACGTTGAAGCGCGTGTTCCCGCTCACGCTGCCGCCGATCGCCAACTCGATTCAGGTTCTCGTCAACGGCGCCACGATTCCCAACGATCCGGTGAACGGCTGGCAGTACCGCGCTGACACCAACTCCGTCGTGTTCCTCGGAAACTACGTTCCTCCGCCCGGCTCGACCGTGCGCCTCCGCTACGCCTACGCCCGCCCATGAACTCGCGAATCCTGATCATCGCTCTGGGTCTGGGTGTCGCGTTCGCCGGCTGCGCGCGCAGCGCCCTCAACCCCGACTGCCCCAACGGCTACACGCAGAACGACGGCGGCACGTGCGTGTGCCAGACCGACGAGGGCTGCCCCACCGGCTTCCGCTGTGAAGAAGCGGTGTGCGTGTGCCGCTCGACCGATTGCTGCCCGGCCGGCTACCAGTACTCGGGCGAGTCGGAAGCGTGCGTGTGCCGCGACTCCGAGTGCTGCCCGCGCGACCACCGGTGGATCGAGGCGGAGAGCCGCTGCGTGTGCGACGCGCCCGACTGCTGCCCTGACGGCTACGCGTTCAACGACATCACGCGCTCGTGCGAGTGCGCGGCCGACGCGTGCTGCCCGGTGGGCTTCACGTTCAACTCGATGACGCAGGTGTGTGACTGCGCGTCGGACAACTGCTGCCCGGTCGACTTCCGCTTCGACCCCACGACGAAAGACTGCGTGTGCACCAAGACGGCGTGCTGCCCGGCGAACCACGAGTACGACCCGTCGCTCGCGGCGTGCGTGTGCGTCGGCAATGCGTGCTGCCCGCCCGGCTTCCAGCGCGGCGCCGACAACCGCTGCGTGTGCATCAGCAACGCGAGCTGCCCGGCGAATCAGATCTGCGACATGACGTCGGGCTCGTGCAAGTGCACCAGCAACGCGGGCTGCCCGGCCAACAACTTCTGCAACTCGCTCGGCTACTGCCAGTCGTTCGCTTCGTGCACCTCGAATCTCGACTGCCCGAGCGGCACGTTCTGCGACACCACCACCACGCGCTGCATCGCCGATGGGCCGTGCACGCTCGACGAGCACTGCGCCCTCTCGAACATCTGCAGCACCGCGACGCTGCAGTGCCGAGCGGGTTGCCGTGACGACAGCGACTGCGCTCCCAAGAACTCGTGCGTGAGCGGCGCCTGCGTCTTCTTCTGCCGCGACAACACGTTCTGCCCGGTGAATCAGTTCTGCGATCGCGCCACGGGAACGTGCGCCTCTCGCGCCGGCCGTCAGGACTGCATGGCGTGCCCCTCGGGCCTGGAATGCAATACCGGCGTCTCGTGCCTGCAGTTCGTCACCGAAGGCCAGATGGGTCAGTTCTGCGGCCACGATTGCTCGACCGATTCCGACTGCCCGTCGGGCTTCGACTGCGGAGGCGTGATCCTCGACTGCAGCAACGGCGGCATGTGCCCCACGCCTCCGGGCGGAGGCACTGCGAGCTGCTTGCCGTTCAACGTCGAGAACGAAGCGGGCACCCAGCACTACTGCTCGGGGAGCGACGGCTTGCCCATCGAGTACAAGAAGTCGTGCGCGCCTTCTTCGGGGTTCTGCCCCGCGACGGCCGCTCCGTAACTCACTTGAGGGCAAGGCCGAGGCGGTAGAGGTCTTGCGCCGACCAACCGCTGCGTTTCGCGAGCTCGGTGGTGAGCGACTTGAGGCGATCGCCGCCGGCCAGGCCCGCCTGCAGGGCTCGCTTCACTTCGTCTTCGCTCCAGCGCGCGTCGCCGGTGCGGCCTTCCACCAGCACGACGATCTCTCCCAGCACTTCGGCGCTCTCGTATTTCGTTGCGAGCTCATCGAGCGGGCCGCGAACGAACTCTTCGTGGAGCTTGGTGAGCTCGCGGGCGATCACCGCACGACGCGGCCCGAGCCAGCTGCTGAGGTTCTTCAAGGTCTCACCGAGTCGGCGCGGCGATTCGTAGAGGACGAGTGTGGCGCTCAGCTGGGCGACCTCTTCGATCATGGTCTTCGCCTCGGACTGCTGGCGCGGAAGAAACCCGAGGAAGTGGAAGCGCGTGGTGGGAAGACCACCGGCGGAGAGCGCGGCGATGGCGGCGGCCGCTCCGGGCACGGGGACGACGGTCACGCCCGCGGCGATCGCTTCGGCCACCAACTTCTCGCCGGGGTCGCTGATGGCGGGCGTGCCGGCGTCGGTCACGAGGGCCACGTCAGCGCCTGCTTCGAGGCGAGAGACGATCGCGGTGGCGCGCTCACCTTCTGCGAAGGCCGGCAACGAAACGGTCGGCGTCGCGACACCGAACTTCTCGAGGAGCGTGCGGGTGTGGCGCGTGTCTTCGGCGGCGATCACCGCAACGTTCTTCAAGACTTCGATGGCGCGGGCCGTGAGATCACCCAGGTTTCCGATGGGCGTCGCCACGACGAAGAGCTTTCCGGCCATATGGTGCGTTTACACCACATGCGCACTCGAGGACTTGGGCTGGTTCTGTTGCTCGCTGGAGCTGCGCACGCGCGCGGCATCGATCTCCACGTCTATCTCGTGGGCGCCGACGGCTCGGTGAACCCCGACGTCACGCTCGAGATCGCCAAAGTGCGTCGCTGCCGAACGAAGCTCGCCGACCCACCGTCGGTCACGAGCTGTCAGAGCTTCGCCAAGGGCGAGCTGCTGGTGATCAACAAGACGACGCTCCGCTACATCGTGAACGATCGACTGATGTGGGAGCGCACGGTGAAGACGGCCGTCGCGTACCACGGCGCGAACGTAGTGGCGGTCGAGCGCACGGGCGGTTTCGACCTGTTGTGGTTCGACGAGAAGACCGGCACGACCACGCGCACCGTCGAGCTGCGCAAAGCGGAGTTCAAGCCGCCCGACTGGTGCGGCGATCGCGTGATGGAGACGTACCGTTCGACGGGCGGTCAGGCTGCGGCGGTGTGTCTGGTGCTCGATTGATCGAGCTCACATGCCGGCATCGAAGGCCTCTTCGATGATCGTGACGTCGCTGCCGATCACCGATGCGACGTCGAAGCGGATCACGCGCTGAAACAGGCGGTGTTTCTGGCAGTACTCCATCGCCGACCAGACGATCTTGCGCTGCTTGCTCCAGCTCACCGACGCCGACGGGTCGCCCCACACATCGGTCGCGCGCGAGCGGACCTCGACGAAGCAGAGCAGCAGACCGCGCTCGGCGACGATGTCGAGCTCACCGCGCCGGCACAGCACGTTGCGATCGCGAATGGTGAAGCCGCTTCGCTCGAGCTGCTCGACGACGCGCTGTTCCGCGACGTTCCCGACCTGACGTTTTTCTGAATACACACGGCCCCCGCGGCCGAGCGAAAGCCCGTCAGATCGTGACGGGAGCGTCGGCCAGGCTCGCATTCTGCCCGGCACCACTGACATGCAGGACCTGGGTGAGGGAGCCCAGGTGCTTCACCATGCGGCCGAACAGCGGCTGCTTGGCGGCGTCGAGCACGGTGTTGAAGGTGTCTTCGATCACCACCGGCAGCTTGTGCTGCGTGGCGGCCTTCTCGATCAGCGTGAGCCGCATCGCGAGATAGATGAGATCGAGATCCTTGCCCGGCAGTTCCTTCGCGTTGACCGTGCGGCCGGGCGCCTCGAGCGTCGCGTGGCCGTCTTTGTCGACCTGAATGCCGTGGTAGCGGCGATCGGTGAGGGCGGTGATGTACTGCACCGAGCGATCGTGCAGCACGCTCCACAGCGACGGAATGTCGGTGGTGAAGAGATCGGTCGCCAGCATCAGCAGCGGCGGCATCGGGTCGTCCCACTGCTCCGTGGGGCCGGTCGGCACGGGCGCAAAGCCCGAACCTGAGCTCGACGGCGGCGGCGCGGCAGGCTTCGGAGCGGGCGGTTCCTTGATGCGAGCGATTTCGCGCTCGATGTCGCGCACGTCGCGGACGTAGCCGCTCGACATGCCGAGCAGCTCCTGGTTCAGCTTGTCCTGCTCGCTCTTCAGCCGCGCGACGTTGGCTCCGAGCGCAACGTAGGTCGCGTCGGCGTTGAGCTGCGAGAGCTGCTGTTCCAGCTGATTGACGCGCGCCGCGAGCTCGCCCTTGCGGCCCATGAACGAGAGGAACTCTTCGGTGGTCTGCACGCCGACCGAGGTGAGCGCGCGCTGCACCACCATCGACGAGAGCTGGAAGTCGTCGGTGAGCTTCTTCTCGCGAGCGACGAGCACCTCGCCTTTGCCGCCCTGGCGCGAGACGCCCTGCAGATCTTCGATGAAGCGCAGCGCAAAGAGCGCGGCGAGCGAGAACGGCACCATCGCCAGCAGCGCGAGGTAGCGCAGGCTGCCTTCGAGGAACATGGCGCCGATGTAGAGCGCGAGCGCAGCGCCCATCGAGGCGAGGAACTGCTGGTTCTGACGCAGCGGCGCCGGCGCGACGGGTTGGTTGGCCGCCACGGCCTGCTGCTCGTCTTGCAGCCGCTGAATCTGCTCGTCGAACTTGCGCTTCTCGTCGTTGGCCCGCTGCGCGCGGATCAAGATGTCGTCAGGCAGCGAGGCGATGCGCTGGTTGAAGGCATCGAGCTCGGTGCGCGCGGACCCGAGCTGGGTCTCGACCTCTGCTCCGCCACGCGTCTTGTTCTCGGCCTCGTAGAGCTCGGAGTTCACGCCATCGAGTCGGAACTGCACTTCGGCCGCGCGCTTCGCGGTGGCGAGCTCGGCCTCGAGCGCGGGGAGCTTCGCCGCGTCTTCAGCGCTGACCGTGGGGTTCGAAGGGCTCGAGCCGCCACCGTCCATGTTCCACGCGCTGACCACGCGCGGGAGCGACTTCATGGAACCCGAGGTGCTCTGCGGCTGCGCGGCGGGCCCCTTCGGGCGACGGGTCGGAAGTTGCGGGCCGGTGAGCGTGAAGAGCTGCTCCCACGTGGTGCGCGCGGGGAAACCGGCACCCGAGCGCAACGCTTGCCCCATTTCGCCCGCTTCCTGCGAGACGATCTCGAACTGGTTGGTGGCGCGGTTGAGCTTGTGAAGACCACCCGACCCGCCCAGGTCGCGCACGATGCGCCACACCGAGCCGTCGTTGCCTTGAATCGAGAGCCCCGCGCGGCCCGACTTCTGGCCCGGCGCGAGATACGCGACGTCACCGCCGCGACCATCGGGGAACGAGAGCGCGACGATCAGCCCGCTCAGAGGTGCAGGCAGATCGGAAGGACTTTTGAGCGCAGTGTACCCGGGCTTCAGCGCGAGGCGGATCGAGGGTGAGAACCCGCGAACGGCCTGCGCCGCCAGCTCCAGGAAAAGCATCTGCCCCCTCGGCGAGACGAGTTACTTCGTGGCCGCAGCAGCAGGAGCCGCTTCAGTCTCGTCGAGCGCCTCGAGACGAGCCGCCTTGCCGCGCAGGGTGCGGAGGTAGAAGAGACGGCCGCGGCGCACGTCACCGCGCGAGACGACCTCGATCGACTCGTAGCGGGGCGAGTGGAGCGGGAAGATGCGCTCGACGCCGACGCCGAACGACATCTTGCGAACGGTGAAGGTCGCGTCGACCGAGCCGCCGGTCTTGCGGATCACGACGCCCTCGAACGCCTGGCTGCGCTCCTTCTCGCCTTCCTTCACCTTCCACCACACGCGCACGGTGTCGCCGGAACCGAAGTCGACGAGGTCTTTACGGGTGTGGAGGGAATCAACGAACTGAATCGCCGCGTTACGCATGACAGGAACTCCAGAAGGGGCTGAACGTCGAAAGGACGGCGCACGTAGCAGACGAGCGAGGGTGCCGCAAGGGCGTCTCTTGACCGGGCTTCTGGGGCGGAATATGGGCGCGCGGTCGCACGGAAGGACAGCACCGACTTCGGGGCTCACCATCGGGGTGAGATGCCGGGTGGAGCTGAAAACGGCAGTACTTCAAAACGAAAGACAGATCTCCCATGGCACTTCAGGTTTCGAAGCTCGAGGCGAAGACCCGTACCGGCGCAGGCAAGGGCTTTGCGCGTCGCACCCGTATGGAAGGCCTCATTCCCGCGTGCGTGTACGGCAAGCACCTCGAGAAGCCGATCAACATCGCGCTGAACGCGAAGGCGCTGCGCGCGGCGGTGCAGACCGAGAAGAAGCTCAACACCATCATCGGCCTCTCGGTGGACGGCAAGGAGCACACCGTCATGCTGAAGGAGTACCAGCTCGACCCCGTCTCGAAGGACCTGCTGCACGCGGACTTCATCGACGTGCGTGAGAACGAGCAGGTGAAGGTGAAGATCCCGCTCGTGCTGACCGGCAAGGCCGCGGGCACGCTCGAGGGCGGCATCCTCTCGCAGATGCGCCGCGAGCTCGAAGTGTGGGCGCTCCCCGGTGCGATCCCGCTCAACATCGAGGTCGACGTGACGGCGATGAAGATCGCCACCGCGATGCACATCAACGACGTGAAGTTGCCCGCGGGCATCACGGTGAAGACGCACGTGAACTTCACCATCGCGGTCGTCACGGCTCCGGAAATCGAGAAGGTGGCCGAGGTGGTTGCGGCTCCGGGCGCGGCGGCTCCGGGCGCTCCTGCGGCGGCTGGCGACGCGAAGGCGGCCGACGGCAAGGCGGCTCCGGCGGCGGCGGGCGACGGCAAGGCGGCTCCGGCTGCGGCGGCGAAGGCCCCGGCGAAGAAGTAATTCTTCGTGCGGATCCTGTGCGGCCTCGGGAACCCGGGGCGTCAGTACGAACAGAATCGTCACAACATCGGCTTCCTCGTGCTCGAGGCGCTCGCGGCACGATGGAAGCTGTCGTTTTCGAGCAACAAGTTCGACGCCGAGCTCGCCAGTGGTTCGTTCGCTGGCGAGAAGGTGTTGCTGATCAAGCCGCAGACCTTCATGAACCTCTCGGGCACCTCGCTCGGAGGCGCGGCGCGCTTCTACAAAGTGCCCGCCCCCGAGGTGATGGTGGTGCACGACGAGCTCGATCTTCCGTTCGCCAAGCTGCAGCTCAAGCAAGGCGGAGGCAGCGGCGGGCACAACGGGCTGAACTCGATCCGCGAGTCGTGGGGCGAAGAGCAGTACGTGCGCCTGCGTTTCGGCATCGGCAAGCCCACCGGCCCCGGCGCGAAGGAACGAGTCGTCGGTCACGTGCTCGGTGATTTCTCGAGCGAAGAGCGCCCTGCTCTGCCCGAGCTGATCGGGAAATCGTGCGACATCGCCGAGACGTGGGTTCGCGATGGGCTTGCGAAAGCGATGAATCGCTGGAATGGGAAGTAGCGCAGTTCGCAGTGCAACCCGGGGAGCTCCGCGGTGAGGAGCTGAGAGGGCCTTGTGAAAGGCCGACCCGCTGAACCTGGCTCTTTTTGAGAGCGAAGGGAGCGTCACACATGGCTCAGAAGCGTCTCGCGGTCGATGAAGCGGCACTCGCGCGCATCACCCGCACTCCGTTTTCCCAGTCGTCGAAGATCTACGTCGGGGGCACCAGGTTCCCGGAGCTGCGCGTGCCGATGCGGGAAGTCTCGCAGAGCGACACGAAGCACGCCGACGGCCGCGTGACGCACAACGCGCCGGTCACCATCTACGACTGCAGCGGGCCGTTCTCCGACCCGACGGTGGAGATCGATCTGCGCCGCGGTCTGCCGGCGTTGCGCGAGTCGTGGATCTCGAAGAACGCCGAGCTCGAACGGCTCTCCGGGCTCTCGTCTTCGTACGGTCGCGAACGGCTCGGCGACCCCCGGCTCGAGAAGCTGCGCTTCCACTCGAAGGACACGCCGTATCGCGCGCGCGGTGGAAAATCGGTGACGCAACTGGCGGCGGCTCGACGCGGCGAGATCACGCCCGAGATGGAATACGTCGCGATTCGCGAGACGCAGAAGCGCGAGCTGGGTTCGCAGCACGCGGGCGAGTCGTACGGCGCGTCGCTGCCCGCATCTGCCGTGATCACTCCGGAATTCGTGCGCGACGAGATCGCCAAAGGCCGCGCGATCATTCCCGCCAACATCAACCACCTCGAGCTCGAGCCGATGATCATCGGCCGCAACTTCCTGGTGAAGGTGAACGCCAACCTCGGCAACTCGGCCGTCACGTCATCGATCGAAGAAGAGGTGGAGAAGATGGTGTGGGCGATCCGCTGGGGTGCGGACACGGTGATGGATCTCTCGACGGGCCCCAACATTCACGAGACGCGCGAATGGATTCTGCGCAACTCGCCGGTGCCCATCGGCACGGTGCCCATCTACCAGGCGCTCGAGAAGGTGAACGGCAAGGCCGAGGCGCTGACTTGGGAACTCTTCCGCGACACGCTCATCGAGCAGGCGGAGCAAGGCGTCGACTACTTCACCATTCACGCCGGCGTGCGGTTGCCGTTCGTACCGCTGACCGCGAAGCGTGTGACGGGCATCGTGTCGCGCGGTGGGTCGATCATGGCGCGCTGGTGTCTCGCGCATCACCAGGAGAATTTCCTCTACACGCACTTCGAAGACATCTGCGAGATCATGAAGGCGTACGACGTCTCGTTCTCGCTCGGAGACGGCTTGCGCCCCGGGTCGATCGCCGACGCCAACGACGAAGCGCAGATGGCGGAATTGAAGACCCTCGGAGAGCTGACCCAGATCGCCTGGAAGCACGACGTGCAGGTGATGATCGAGGGCCCGGGTCACGTGCCGATGCAGCGCATCCGCGAGAACATGACGGAGCAGCTGAAGCTCTGCCACGAGGCGCCCTTCTACACGCTGGGCCCGCTCACCACCGACATCGCGCCCGGCTACGACCACATCACCAGCGGCATCGGCGCGGCGCTCATCGGTTGGTTCGGCACGGCGATGCTCTGCTACGTGACGCCCAAGGAACACCTCGGCCTGCCCGACCGCGACGACGTTCGCGAGGGGGTGGTGACGTACAAGATCAGCGCGCACGCGGCGGATCTCGCCAAGGGGCACCCCGGCGCGCAGCAGCGTGACAACGCGCTCAGCAAGGCGCGCTTCGAGTTCCGATGGATGGATCAGTTCGCGCTCTCGCTCGACCCGGAGAAGGCGAAGGAGTTCCACGACGAGACGTTGCCGGCCGACGGCGCGAAGACGGCGCACTTCTGCTCGATGTGCGGCCCGCACTTCTGCTCGATGAAGATCACGGGCGACGTTCGGGAGATCGCTGATCAGCAGGCCGGCATGGCGGCGAAGGCCGACGAGTTCAAGGCGGCGGGCAGCGAGCTCTACCGAGCTGGCTGATCGCAGCGCCAACGCCAGATCTCACCATCGGTGGGATCGACGATGGTCTCGACGCGAGTGAACCCGCAGCGACGCAGCACGCCGCACGAGGCGTTCTCGACCGCCAGGGTGTGCGCCTGCACCGCTCGCACGGAAGGATCAGCGAACGCGAGCGCCATCAGCGCGCAAGTGGCTTCAGTCGCCAACCCGCGATTGCGCAGGGCCGGAGCGATCTCGTAGCCGAGCTCGACCACGCCCTCGTTCGGCGGGCCCTTGAAGCCACCGTTGCCCGCGAGCTGACCGTCGAGCGTGACGAAGAAGTAGCCGCGCCAGTGCGTCGCACCGCTCGGCGTCTGCGGAACGTCGCGTTCCATGGTCAGCGCTTCGGGGAACTCGGGCCAGCCGTCGAGGAGCGTCGCTCCGAGCAATCGTGAGAGGTGGTCGCGACCGAGCGCGAACGCCGCGGCGTGCGCGGGAGTGACGGGGATCAACCGAAGGCGAGCGTCAGGCATCGGGCCGGAGCGACGCTATCGTCGGAGCAGGCTGACGTCAGGCGCACGCTTTCATTGCGGCTTCATCGCCACGCCCGCGACTCGGGATCGTCGCGGTGCACCGATTGAGTCCCCTCAGCGCGAGTGATCGAAGAATCGGTCGCTCGCGCCCAAGTGGGACGGAGCAGCGTCAGGCGACGTCTTTCATCGCCACCGGCTGCGTGTCGGAGACCGGGAGCTTCACGGTGAACGTCGCGCCGCGACCTGCTCCCTCGGAATAGACCTCGATGTCGCCGCCGGTGCGCTTCACGATGCCGTACGCCGCGGTGAGGCCGAGGCCGATGCCCTTGCCCACTCCGCGGGTGGTGAAGAACGGCTCGAAGACGCGCCGCTGGTTCTCTTTCGGAATGCCGACGCCCTCGTCGCGCACCACGACCAGCACTCCGTCATCCGTCGACATCGAGCGCACGATCACGCGCTCGCGCGGACCAGCAGCCTGCTTCGCGTTGCGCAAGATGTGACCCAGCACCTGATCGAGCTGCAGCGGCGGAATGTCTGCGGTGTGCGTGGCCTGCAGATCGAGCTCGACGTTCGCGCCCTCTCCGAGCTCCGCGCGCACCATGCGGGTGATGCTGGAGTTCACGTTGGCCGGCTCGCGCTTGACGATCTCCAACCGAGAGAGTTCGCGCAGGCCCTTCACGATGTCGCCCACGCGCCGCGCGCCGTCGAGCGACTCGTCGATCATCTCGAGGCCATCTTGCAGGTGCTGCAGATCGGGCGCCTCGGCATCACCCAGCGCCGACAACAACGCAGCGACCTTCTTGGCGCGATCGGCTCCGCTCGAGGTGGGCGTGAGATCTTTCGCGAGTTCGAACAGGCCGTGCAACGCGTCGAGCGGCCCGCGCAGCTCGTCGATCAACCCGCGCAGCGAGCGCAGGTTCGAGGTGACGAAGCCCAGCGGGTTGTTGATCTCGTGCGCCGCTCCGCTGGCGAGCTGACCGACGGCGGCGAGGCGTTCGCTCTCGCGCAGCTTGTCGGCCAGCACGTGGCTCTGCGTGATGTCGTGGTACGTGGCGACGACGACGCGATCGGCCGGGTCGTCCGACATCCAGTAGCCGTGGAAGCGGTAGAAGGCCGCGCGGCCGGTGCGAGCGTCGTTCGACGAAACCTCGGCATCGAGCGCAGTGCCACGGCCCTTCACCAACGGGCACCCGGGACACGGCGTGTCGCGCTTGGCGAACACCTGGTGACACTTGCGGCCGGGAATCTCGCGCACCGGCATGCCGACCACGCGGGCGTACGCCTGATTGGTGCGCTTGATCTGGAAACCGTCCATCAGCGCGATGGGCGCGTCGATGGCGTCGAAGGTCTTCTCCCATTCCTGCTTGGCGCGGGAGATCTGCTCGGTGCGCTCGCGAATCTTCCGCTCGAGGTCGACGTTGGCTTCGATCACCTGCGTCTGCGAAGTGCGCAGCGCCTGGGTGATCTGAGCGTTGTGCACGGCGATCGCGACGTGGGGCGTGAGCTGCACCAGGCGCTCGAGGTGCGTGGGCGCGAACGGCGGGCGCGCGGTCGAGCGCACGGCCATCATCACGCCGAGCACGTCTCCGCCGAGAATCAGCGGAGCGGCGACGATCGAACCCGTGCGGAAGCCCGACTGCTTGTCGGCCGAGCGATCGAAGTCAGGAGAGTTCTGCGCGTCTTCGACCAGCCGAGGCCGCGCCTCGACCGCCACGCGACCCGCAATGCCTTTGCCGCGCGGCAGCTGAATGCGCTCGAGCTTGTCGGCACCGGTGCCTTCGGCGGTGTCGATGTAGAGGCCGCCGCTCGACGGCTCGATGAGGAACAGGCTCGCGCCCTCGGCTTCACAGAGCTCGAGCGTCTTCGCCATCGCGGTCTTCACCAGCTCGGGCAGCGTGAACTGCTCGGCGATGACCTGCGCGAATTGGCTGATGCGGCTCTCGGCGCCCGACTCGACGCCCTGCAGGCGGCCTTGAGATCGAAAGATCGACGCCACCAGCTCGGACGGACGCTGTACGCACTCGATCTCCGAGAGCACGTCGGCGCCCGCGGCACCGAGCACGATGGGCAAGGCGCCCGTCGCGCGCAGCCGCTCGAGGTACAGCCGCAGCCCGGGACGGCGGTCGACGACCACCACCCGGCACTGGCCGTACTCGACGCGGGGAATCGCTTCGTCCTCACCCAGCACTTCGAACTTCAGATGCCAGGCCGACAGGACCTCGCGCACCCGCGTGAGCAGCTCACCCTCGGCGACCACCAACAGGCAGTCCAACCGGTTTGTGGCCCCCGCGACCATTCAAGCTCACGAAGCCAACCGCACTTCGATGCCACCAGCGCGTTCGTCGTCGTCGAGCAGCACGTAGCCTTCGGCGTCACGCACCACGTGCGCGATGCCCGGGTGATCCTTCTCGAGGCCCTTCATCACGTCGTACTGACGGCGCACCATCGCCAGCAGGCGGCGGTTCTCGCGCTCGAGATCGAGCTGCTCGAAGGCGAGGAAGAGCGTCACCTTGAGCTCGGTGTCGTCCCACGGCTTGGTGAGGAAACGGTAGATGGCGCCCTGGTTGATGGCGTCGATCGCGGTCTGCATGTCTGCGTGACCGGTGAGCATCAAGCGCAGCGAATCGGGGTAGCGATCGCGCACGATCTTCAGGAACTCGAGGCCGGTCATGTTCGGCATCAGGTGATCGCTGATCACCATGTCGATGGGCTGCGTCTTGAGGACCTCGAGGCCCTCCGCGGGCTCGGCGCCGAAGAAGAGCTCGTAGCCTTCCTTGCGCAGGCTGCGCCGGAGCGCGTGCCTCACGTTGTCTTCATCGTCGACGATCAGAATTCTGCGGGGCTGCTGCTGCGGCTGCGCCATGGTGCTCTCTCCTCCACGAGTCGACGAACGAACTTCAAGTCAGGTGCCACGCCGGATCAGCGCGTGGTTGCGGGGACCTGCGCGGTGCCCGGGGTGGGTGAAGCGGCGGTGGCGGTCGAAATCGACTCCCGCAGGCGTTGGATCACTGACGCGCGCTCGACCGGCTCGAGTTGCAGCACGCGTGAAACGCCGGCCTTGCGGGTGACGACCACGCGTTCACCGAGCATCGGCACCGGCTCGTGCACCACGACCTGCTCGAGATCACCGACGCGACCGCCGGGGACGATCACGGTCTGCAGCGTGCCGCACGAGCCCTTCGCGCACTCGGGCGCCGAGAGCGTGATGCGCGTGAAGATCAGCCCGGGCTTCTGCGGGTGCACGAAGCTCTCGCGGGTCGCGACCAACACGATCGCCACGTCGTCAGCCGTCTCGAGCGACGCCTTCGGGTCAGCAGCCTGCGCGGTGAGCGGCACGGCGGCGGCGAGCACGACGGCCGAGACCTTCGCGGCGCGAACCAGCTGCAGCGAGGCGGTGCGCTTGCGCCGGAGCAGCAGCAACATCACCGCGCCGAACGCAGCGAACATCGGCGAGGTGCTCGAGGTCGCGCTGCAGCCCTGCGCGGGCAACGGCTGCTGGAGCGCGGGGCCGACCGGGTCGGTGTAGAGCGTGAGGAGACCGTCGCGATCGTCCTGCTTGAGCTGGCGCTTCAAGATCTCGCCCGGAGGCGCCGACGGGTACATCACCAGGTCCTGCACGCCGGAGTTGTGCATCAGCCCGAGCACGTGGCCGAGCTCGTGGGTGATGGTGTTCTGCACGTCGTCGAACGCGTAGCCCTGGTTCGGCAGATCGCTGAGGACCTTGAAGCGGTGCTCGTCGACGTTGAACGCCACGTCAGCGTCGAGCAGCTCGTTGGTGCGCGCGTTGATGGTGACCAGCGTGACGGCCAGCGCGCGCTCGGAGTACGGCCACTCGTCGAGTGCGAGAATGGAGTTGGTGTTGTCGCTCGCGCCGAGCGTGAAGCCGATCGGCTTCGCCTCACCGATGGTGGCGGTGACGTCGAGACCGGGCGTCGCTTCGTCGACGTGGGCCACCGCGCGCTGCACCGCCTCGATGGCGTTGCTGGCTCCGAGCTGATCCGCGAGCCGCGCGTCGATGGTCAGCTCGAGCGAGTGCGTCCACTTCACGACATCGCCCTCGGAGTCGGTGCGGAGATCGAAGGCCAGCGCGTTGACGGCGACCAGAGCGGAGAGCAGTGCGAAGCGAACCATGGGCGGCAGCTTCAGCAGCGTGCGTGCCACCACCGTTTCCGAGGGAAAATCGACGAACGCGGCGAGTCCTGCCGGCCCGGTGGGCTCACGCCGACCCGCTCGTCACGCGCATGACGCGCTGTCGAGTTGTCGCGCCGTCAGGGCTCGAAGCTCGACTCTTCGTTCACCGTGGTCTGCGGATCGAACGCGGGGCTGTCGGCGGGCGCTTCTCCCAGACCGAACGCGCCGTGGAGCACGCGCTGAAGCCGCTCGGCGTCGGGTCGCTTGTCGGCCGGGATCCACGCGGCGAGCGCTTCACGGAACTGGCGGCGCTGCAGCTCGAAGTCGACCACCAGCACCAGCTTGCCGTCGTCCTGCTCCAGCAGCTCGACGGCGCTGACGTCGTCGAAGGGGATCACGAGCGTGCGCGGGTAGCCGGCGAGGGGCGACGAGAAGTCGAGCCGCAGGCTGTTGGTCATGAAGTTGGCGACGAAGCGGCGCTGGCGTTTCTCGAGCCGCTCGACCCACACGCCGGCGCCGATGAAGAGCGCTCCGCCGATGGCGAGCGCGATGGCGGGCACCACGTTGGTCACGGTCACCACCACGCCCGCAGAGAAGAGAAGGAGCGCGATGCCGATGACCCACGCCGCAGTCGGCTTGATGGTGGTGCGCGCCTTCGGGGTCTCGCCGATCAGCATCGACGGCTCGAAGCGCAAACCGATGTCGCCCAACGCCGACGGCGCGGGGTTCGACTCGAGCGCAGCGGCGAAGCGGGCCACGCCGCATCATCTGCCACGGCACGCCGGAAAAAGAAAAAAGCCCCGAACTTTCGCTCGGAGCTTCGTTCACCTCTGGACGTTGAGGGTTTGTGACCCCGCCGGGATTCGAACCCGGGTTTATGCCGTGAGAGGGCACCGTCCTAGGCCACTAGACGACGGGGCCAGACTTGCTGCGTATTCGTGCTGCGAAAGCGGGCCGCAGATACGGGAGGCGACCTGCGGTGTCAACAACCACCGGTCCATCAACTGAGCGGCGGAAGGGATTCGAACCCTCGACCCCAAGCTTGGGAAGCTTGTGCTCTACCAACTGAGCTACCACCGCGTGCGCGGCTGAATACACGGACGCGGGTGGCTCCGCCAGCCTGACCAGCAAGTCGGCCGCTCAGAGCGGTTTGCTCGCCATGGGCATCTCGTAGCCGGCCTTGAGGAGGAACTTCGCAGACGCGGCGAAGCCGTCTTTGCCCGGCACTTCCCAGTCGAGTGCGTCGGCGGCGCGCACCAGCTGGTTGAAGCAGTCGGCGATGAAGATCGCGTCTTCGGCGGCTTCCTTCGACACCCCGCTCTTCTTCAGCGCGCGCGCGTCGTCGAGGGTCACCGCGTCAGGCGTGAGCGTCACCTTCTCGAGGTAGGTGAGCATCGCCTTGCACTTCTCGCTCAACGGAGCTGATCGGAAGTCTCGAAGCGCCGCTTCGATGATCGCTTCTCCCAATTCTGCCGACGCGACCGCGCCGTGCGCACCCGTTCAAAATCGACAGCGACTCAAGTTCGCGACGAAGGCCGCGAAGAGCTCGCGTTCACCGACCACCCAGTCCGAAGGCCCGCGCATCACGCTCTGCAGCAGCGTGTTGAGTCGATCGCCCCAGAAGCCACGACGGTAGAGCAGCGTCCGCACCACGTCGGGCGGCTTGCGGCCCATCACGAAGCGCATCATTCCGAGCAGCAGCTTTTCCTTGAACGCGTGGCCGTACGCGACCTGGTGGAGGCGAATGGTGCTCACGGTTCCTCCCACGCTGCGTCGAGGTGCTTCATGGCCGCCTCGTGCCGCTGCTTCGCCGCGCCGTAGCCAGCGCAGAGCGTGACGTCGAACAGCTGATCGTCGGAGTACTTGCTCTGCAGCGCTTTCAATTCGTCGGCTGTCACGGTGTACGCGGCCGCCTGCACCTTGCTCACGTAGGTCTGCAGCGCGGCGTCATCGACCTTCCCCGCGATCGCAGCCTTCCGCAGCTCGACCGGAGCCACGCCACGCGCGCCGAGAAGGCTCGCTTCCATCGCGGCGAACAGCTCGTCGTGGCGGGTGCGTTTGCTCATCGTCGAAGGCCGCTTCGTAATCGGTATGGACCATCGCAGCCATCAGGGAGTTCCCAGCAAACCGATGCTAGGAACGCCGCCGCGATGTCCCACGGACCAGGCCACGCGTGTCACAGGGAGGGCGAAATGGGTGGACGGTGGCCTCGAGCCTGACCCGCGACGAGGTGCAGCGCCTCTACTCGCAATACGCCCCGGTGGTGTTCCGTCGCGCGCGCTTCCTGCTCGCGAGGGACGCCGACGCGTGGGACGTGGTGCAGGAGGTATTCGAACGCATGTTGACGCACGGCTCTTCGTTTCGCGGTGAAGCGCGCCCCATGACGTGGGTGTACCGCGTGACGACCAACCTCGCGCTCAACGCCCTGCGCAGCCGCAAGGTGCGCGAGCCGTTGTTGACCGCGGTGCCCGATGCCGAGGCCGCCAGCGACGTCGACACCGTCGAAGCGCGGCAGCTGCTGCAGAAGTGGCTGACGCATCTGACGGAGCGCGAGGTCGAGGTGGCATCACTCCTCTATCTCGACGGGCTGACGCGGCAGGAAGTGGCCGACGTGCTCGAGCTGTCGCGCAAGACGATCGTGCGCGAGGTCGAGGCGCTGCGCGAAAAGCTCGAGGGGCTCGGTGCGCTGCCGAAGAAGGAGAGCTCGCGTGAGTGATCATCTCAGCGCACTGCAGCTCGACGAGCTCGCCGCCGGCGGAGTCCCTGACGCGCATCTCAATTCCTGCACCGAGTGCACCGCGAAGTTCGAGGCGTTGAAGAAACAGAACGAAGCGGTGCTGGCGATGCCGCAAGCGCGCGCGCTGGAGTCGAAGTTGATCTCGCAGCACGTCGCGAAGCCGCTCGCTGCGCCGATGCGCGCGTTGCTGGTGTTGGCTCCGCTCGCGGCGTCGTTGTTGCTGTTCTTCCTGTGGCCGAAGGACTCCATCGAAGAGGAGAACCGCATCAAGGGTGCTCCGATGGTGATGCTGCTCGACGCGAAGGGCGCGACGGTCACCACCGCCAAGGTCGGCGATGCGCTCTCGCTGGCGCTGAAGTTCTCGGGAACCGAGAAGCGCAAGGTGACGGTGTTCGCCGCGGACACGAGCGGAAAACGCGAGCAGCTCTGGTCGGGTGATGTGCAGCCCAACGAGCGCGCGGTGATCAGCACGCTGCAGGTGACTCCCGGAGACGTCGAGGTGATCGCGGAATTCGGGCCGCCCGCTTCGCAGTCGCTGCGCGTCGGCGTGCAACCGATCATCGTCAGCACGAAGCTCGAGGTGAAATGAGCGTGCGGCTCGCATGGGTGATCGCACTGCTCGCGTCGAGTGCGTTCGCCGACGGCCGCCGCCTCGCGCTGGTGATTGGCGAGAACCGCGGCCTGGTGAGCGAAGAGACGCTGCGCTTCGCCGAGAAGGACGCCGCGCGCGTGCAGCAGGCGCTGATCGACGTCGGCGGGTTTGCGGCGAGCGACATCGAGATCGTCGCGGGCACGAATGCCGACGGCGTACGCAGCGCGCTCACGGCGTTGAGTGCCCGACTCGCAGAAGGGCCAGTCGAGCGACTCCTCATCTACATCTCGTCGCACGCCGGCGATGGCGTGCTGCATCTGGCCGGCACCGAACTTCCACTCAAAGAGGTCGTCGAGTTCTTGAAGCAGGCGCCGGTGCAAGTCGGCCTGTTGATTCTCGATGCGTGCCAGTCGGGCAGCGTGACGCGCATGAAGGGGCTGCGGCCGATCGCCAGTGCGCAGGTCACGCGACTGCAGGCGACAGGAGTCGAAGGTCGCGTGCTGATCTCCGCCTCGGGCGCCGACGAATACGCGCAGGAAAGCGATGCGCTCGGCGGCAGCTACTTCACGCACTACTTGATGGCTGCGATGCGTGGAGCGGCCGACACCTCGCACGACGGCAAGGTGACGCTCGACGAGGCGTACGCGTGGGCGTGGGCGCGCACCATCGAAGCGACCTTCTCGACGCGCGGTGGCGTGCAGCGCCCGGAGTACTCGGTCGATCTGCGCGGCTCCGGGCAACTCGTTCTCGCCGAGCCCTCGCGCAGCACCTCGCAACTGGTGCTCGACGTGAAGCCGCCGGGCCACTGGTTGGTGGTGAGCGAGTCGACGGGTCAGGTGATCGCCGACGTCGAGAAAGGCGAAGGCGCGTTGTCGCTCGCCGTGCCGTCCGGTGGGTATCGGGTGCAGTTGCGCGCGACCGACTCGGTGCTCGAGCGGCGCGTCGAAGTTCCGGCGACGGGTGGCGCGGTGGTGAGCGGATCTGATCTCGAGCGCGCATCGCTGCTTCGTGTCGCGCGCAAAGGCGGAGAAGAGACGCTGCTGCATCTCTCCGCGGGCGCAGGAGCAACCAGCGGTCTCGTCAACGGGCTCTCGGTGCAGCCGACGATCGGCGTGCGGCTGCGGCGTGATGGATACCTGCTCGGTTTCCTCAATCAACTGAGCGCGGAGTTCGTGTTCCGCCAGGGAACTCCGCTGCGGAGTTCTTTCGAGCAGCTCGAGTTCGAGTTGCGCATCGGCACCGGCCACCGTTTTCAATTCGGTTGGCAGCGAGCGAGCCTTGCGATCGCACTCGAGACGGGCCCCCTGCTCGTCCACCAGTACGATCTTCCTGATCATTCGACGCGCGTGAGCCTCGGCCTCGTCGCGGTGCTGGCGATCGAGGCGCGCGTTCGTCTCGTGGGCCCCGTCGAGTTCTTCCTGCTCGGCACTGGTGGCGGAGCGCTGGTGAAGAAGTTGAGCGGCCCGCAGATCGCTCCTCGCTTGAGCGCGTGTGCCGGACTGGGGGTCAGCTTCTGATGAGCCGCGCGCAGATCACCAAGCTCCTCGTGTTGATCACCGTGCTCGGCGCGGCGTGCCTCGATCCTCTCTACGAAGAGGGCGCGCCGCTCACGTCGGGCTGGGTGATCTGTTGCGCCGAGGGACGCATCGACACGTGCTTCTGCGCTGACGCGCTGACGTGCAACACGCAGCAGGCGTTCGCGTGCCCGAGCGGAACCTGTTCCAGCAGTCCGCGCTGTGGAGGCGCGACCGGTGGTGGCGCGGCGACGGGCGGCGGCGGTGCGACCGGCGGAGGCACAGGTGGCGGCACGACGGGTGGCGGTGGTGCGACGGGCGGTGGCGGCGCGACAGGTGGCGGTGGTGGCACGACGGGCGGCGGCGGTGGCGCGACGGGCGGCGGTGGCGCGACGGGCGGCGGTGGGGCGACGGGCGGCGGTGGCACGGGCGGCGGCGCGTCCGGTGGCGGCGGCGCGACCGGCGGCGGAGGCGGGCAAGACGCGGGCACCGGCGGTGGTGGCGGCCTCGCGGACGGCGGAACCGGAGGCGGTGGAGGAACCGGAGGCGGTGGAGGAACCGGAGGCGGTGGAGGAACCGGAGGCGGTGGAGGAACCGGAGGCGGTGGAGGAACCGGAGGCGGTGGAGGAACCGGCGGCGGCGGCGGAACCGGCGGTGGTGGCGGAACCGGCGGCGGCGGTGGCGGAACCGGCGGCGGCGGTGGCGGAACCGGCGGCGGCGGCGGTGGCGGCTCGGTGACGGGCTACGAGTTCTGCTGTCTCAACGCTCGCATCACGACGTGCTCGTGCCCGGTGACCGGTTGCCTCGCTGCGCCCTTCACCACGTGCTCTGGCGGCCGATGCGTCGCAGGCACGATGAATGGCACCTGCCCCTGATCGCACTCACGCTTCAGAAAACGCGGGGCAATTTTCTCATCAGCTGAGACGGGCGGTTTGATCTTCTGGCGCGAGTTGTGCTCAAGCGCCGCCCCCGTAATGCCCGGTCACCTCTTTCGACACCAAATCGCGACATCGCTTCGGCATGTCGTCGTGTTTCTCACACTGATCGTTAGTTCGCTGGCAGCCGCGCAGGCGGTGCCGACGATCGGGTCGGGAAACGCAGGCAGCGATCAGAAGCTCCCGTTCTACGGAACCAGCGTTTCGTACGGCCACCAGCTGACCGCGTACAACCCGACGCCCGAAGTCGTGGCGTGGAGCCAGCGCATCGGTCTGATGCCGGAGTTCCACTTCAACAAGCACGTCTTCGTTCGCTCGCGCTTCTATCTCTCGCAGGAACTGACGCTCTCCGACTCGACCAACACGCCGCACGAGGTCGAGCTCTCCGATCTCTGGTTCGACGGCGTGTGGACCGGTTGGAAGGAGCAGATCACTGGCATCAAGATCGCGGGCGATCTGCGCGCGACGTTGCCGACGAGCAAGCCGTCGCAGGCTGCTTCACGTCTCTTCACGCTCGGTCCCTCGCTCAATCTGTCGCGCACGTTCCCGGTGCTGGCCGGCCTGACTCTCGTCTACTCCGGCCGCTTCACGTGGCGCTTCAACCGGTTCGCGACGCGCCAGAACGCGGGCGGCCTGATCACCAACTGCGCGGGCCTGGGAGCTCCGGAAGCGTGCCTCAACACCGCGACGGGCATGCGCAACGTGCAGGCCGACCTGCTCCACGGCCCGACGGTGTCGTTCAGCCCGCACGAGCGCTTCAACATCTCCGGTACGTTCCTCTGGCAGTACGCGTTCCTGTCGCCGCTGTCGTCGGTGCCGGCGGAGTTCGCGAACGTGCCTGAGCTGCAAACCAACCCTGCGAACGCGGTCAACACCCGCGACTTCGTCGCCTTCAGCCTCGGTGTCACCTGGACGCCGATCGACGTGATGAGCCTCACGCTCGGCGCGTTCACCTTCAGCACCCAGCTCGACACGCAGAGCCGCTACGTCTTCCCGCTGTTCAACCGCAACACCGTCGTCTCCCTCGATGCGACGTTCGACATCGAGGCCGCAGTCTCGAGCTTCACCAAGGAGAAGAAATGAACGCCCGGTCCATTCGCCTCACCGTCGGTCTCTCAGCGCTCGCGCTGATGGCCGGCTGCGCGCAGGAACAGCAGCCGATCAACCGCGTGCAACCCAACTACTACGACAAGTCTTTCTTCGTGGGTTCCGACTACCAGGGCGTTTCTGACGACCCGGAGTTCTATTCGCAGAGCACGCTGGTCGACGTCGGCTACGGCGCGGGCCAGGACGGCCTCTTCACCAGCACCTACGCGCAGCCGCTCTCGCGCGTGAAGTGGCAGGTCACCGAAGATCTGCTCATCGCGCGCCTCGCGTACGAGCGCATCAAGGACAGCGACGGCAAGGGCGTCGGCAAGGAAACGCAGGACGGCATCGTCGTCGCCGCGTACCCGATTCAGAGCCACTTCGACATTCGCCGTCAGTACAACCCGTCGACCGGCGAGCAGATGAACGTGTTCGAAGAGAACGCGATCGATCGCCCGTGGTTCGAGCGTCAGTTCATTCGCGTCGACTGGTCGCGCAACCTGTCGACCGACAACTACGAGTTCGACACGCTGTCGCAGATGGGCATCTACGGCGGCATCACGTACGAGCCGATGGCGTACGCGGTGACTGACCCGTCGAACGAAGACGCGCCGCACATCGACCCGGCCGGCGGCTACCTCGACATCACCAACAAGGCGTTCGCGCGCCCGCAGATGATCACCCTCGACGCGTGGGGCGGCTTCACGTTCCCCGCGTGCTTCCTCGACGCTGACATCGGCGGCGGTGGCGCTCCGACCACGCAGTGCGCGCCGATCGAGCTCACCATCCGCAACTCGTTCCGCAAGGTGCCGGTCACCGACTACGAGCCCGCCGACTGGGACGGCTACCGCTTCCAGGCGTTCGGCGCGTTCACCACCGAGCGCAAGGGCTACGCGCGTGACTACGGCATGACCGACACGCAGTGGCACCGCTTCATCAACCGCTACAACCTGTGGGACCGCAGCCACTACTACGAGAAGCCGGCGACCCTCGAGGGCGCGGTCTCGTGCTTCACGCCGTCGACGACGCCGGTGGGTTCCGACCCGCACCGCGACGTGAACGGTGACGGCACCGAAGACGAGTGCGCTTCAGTCGGCGGCGGTTCGCGCTGCGACACGTTCAACCAGAAGTGCACGCTGCCGTTCCGTCAGCGCGAAGTGAAGCCGGTGGTCTGGTACTACACCGAAGGCAGCCACCCCGACTTCTTCGCTCCGACCCGCGACGCGGCCCACGAGTGGGACGTCGCGCTGCGCTCGTCGATCCAGGCGTCGCGTTACGCCGAGTGCGTGCGCACCAAGGGCATCGACTGCCAGGAAAAGTCGCCGATGTACTTCGGCCAGCAAGACGACAACCAGGACGCCATCTGGCTCGCGAAGGAAGTCGACGATTGCCGTGACGGCATCGGCAACCAGCAGGTTGCGGGTTCGTGCGAGTCGCTCGCCGACACCCTGGGCGCCGAGCGCCACATGGCTCCGGGCGTGATCGCGCTGGCGAAGATGCCGGAGGCGCTCGTGCTCTGCCACTCGCCCGTCGAGCAGAACGACCCGGCGGCGTGCGGTCAGCCCCGCCTCAGCGCGAACCTCACCGCGGCGCTCTGCTTCTCGGCGCGCCTCGAGGGCAACAAGGACACCATCACCGAGTGCAACAAGGCGCTCGTCGTTCGCCGTGGCGACATCCGCTACCACGCGGTGAACACCATCGTGTCGCCGCAGACGCCGTCGCCGTGGGGCATCATGGTCGACGCGCACGACCCGCTCACGGGTGAGAAGGTCTCGGCCAGCATCAACGTGTGGTCGCACGTCACCGACCTCTGGAGCCAGGGCGTCGTCGACACCGCGCGCTACATCAAGGGCGAGCTCTCGACGCAGGACATCACCGAGGGCACCTACGTTCGCGACTGGGCGGGCGCCGCCGAGGCCGCCAACCAGGGTGGCTCGCTGCCGCACTTGAGCAAGGAGCAGACGCAGTCGATGCTCGCGTCCTCGCTCGGCGCGACCGACATCGCGCACCTGAAGGATCAGCTCGACGGCATGAAGCGCAGCGAGGCGTTCAAGAAAGGCCTCGCGCTCAAGAAGTCGCTGTCGGAAGTGCGCTTCGACGCGATGCAGATGGCGACCACCCGCACGACGTACGACGCCCGCCGCAAGCGCGCGCTCGACTCGCCGACCGAAGCGGCGCTCATCACCCGCTCGATGCAGCAGCTGGCGGGAGACCCCACCAAGCTCGACGGCAACTCGATGCTGGCGCTCGCCTCGCCGATGCGCGCGGCGAACCCGTCGCTCCACCGCGAGCTGATGCAGGCGCGTGAGCTGGCGCTGGCCGAACGCGGCGCGTGCATCATGCAGGAAGCCCCTGCCCCGCTCGGCATCGCGGACCTCGCCGGCATCCTCGAGGCGAAGTTCGGCGCGTTCAACGGCGCGCTGAGCAAGGACGAGCAGTCGGCCCACGCCGAGCGCGCCCGCAAGTGGATCGCGCAGCGCGCGCACTACGCGGTCGTGACGCACGAAATGGGTCACTCCATCGCGCTGCGCCACAACTTCATCAGCTCGTCCGACGCGTGGAACTTCCGCCCGCAGTACTGGCAGCTCCGCACGCAGAACGGCACCAAGACCACCCAGTGCACCGGGCTCGCGACGCCGGCCGATTGCGTCGGTCCGCGCACCATCGACCCGCTCAGCGACAACGAGCGCAAGAACCTGCTGCCGATGTTCATGCAGAGCTCGACCATGGACTACGCCGGTGAAGCGACGCAGGACATGCTCGGTCTGGGCGCGTACGACTTCGCGGCCGCCCGCATGTTCTACGGCGACGTGGCGGCGGTGCTCGACGACGCGACGATGCGCTCGGGCAGCGAGAAGGCGATGAGCGCGCTGGCGAAGATCGACAACTTCGGCGGCATTCTCGGCATCCAGTTCCAGTACCCGGACCTCACGGGCGATCTCGCCGACATCCACTACACGCAGCTGCAGGAGAAGTTCGGCATGATCCGCGACTGCGAGACCGTCGCTGATCCGACCATCTACCGCCCGTCGTCGTGGAACGAGTCGCTGATGGGCACCTGGAACCCGGTGGTCGACGGCCTGATGGTCGAGGTCAACGGTCAGTTCAGCAAGTGCAAGCAGATCCCCGTCGACTACGTGAACTGGAACACGCTGCGCGCGGCGACCGAGCAGGAAGGCAGCAACGTGCGCTCGATCAAGGTGATCGACCCGTACCGCCGCGTGCGTGCGCCGTATGGCTTCGCGACCGATCGCTGGGCCGACCTCGGCAACCTCTCGGTCTACCGCCACGACAACGGCGCCGACCCGTACGAGCTGTTCGACTTCCTGATCAGCCAGCAGGAGGTGAACCACATCTTCGACAACTACCGCCGCAACCGTCACACGTTCTCGGTGCGCGCCGCGTCGAACCGCACGCTGAGCCGCTACAACGAGAAGCTGCGCGACGCGGCCAAGGGCATGGGCCTCATCGCCAACATCTACCGCGATTTCGCGCTGGCCCAGGGCTACGACTACGAGACGCTGTGGCCGTACCTCGGCACGCTGCTCTTCGAAGACAACCTGATGGCGTCGGGCATCGGCTTCGATCACTTCGCCCGTCAGGTGGCGCGCCCGCAGATGGGCCCGCACTCGCTGGAGAACGGCATCCTCCGCTCGAACCTCGACGCTCCGGGCAACAGCGGCGCGGCGGTGGTGAACATCCCCAACGGTGCGACGGGCTACTTCGGCAACGTCAGCTTCGGCGGCCGTCCGATGGAGAACGCGCTGGCCGAGGACAAGGGTGAGTACGACTCCGAGTACACGGTGAACGTCGGCAGCTACTACGACAAGGCGTGGGCGCCGATGCTCATGACCGAGTCGGTCGACAACTTCATCAGCGACTCGCGCCGCGACTTCCTCGACGGCCGCTACCGCGCGGTGTCGATGGCCGACCTGTTCCCCGAGGGTTTCCGCCGGTGGATGGGCAACAACCTGACCAACGACGCGGCGATCAAGGGCCCGCGCCTCGCGGCGATGAACGGCAGCCCGGTGGTCGACAGCCAGCTCTACCCGACGACGGGCATCGGCTACGTGTCGTGGTGGAAGCCGTCTCCCGAGGTGTGCTTCCAGGGTGAGCAGTCGCTCAACTGCGGCGTTGCTCCGGCGAACACCGTCACCATCGACCCGCAGGTCGGCTGGGAGCAGCAGAAGTTCCTCATCGCGATGACGCTCATGTACCTGCCCGAGAACGCGCAGCAGCGCTGGCTCGATCAGATGGGCGTGTGGGAACTGGGTGCCGACACCGACCCGGTCTTCACCAACCGCATCGAGCTGCACCTGCCGGAAGGCAAGGTCTACATCGCGAAGACGTTCGGTCGCGAGACGATCCTCGGCAAGTCGGTGCAGAAGGGCATCTCGGCGCGCATGCTGGAATACGCGAACGAGCTGGTGACCGCGGCGTACGAGACCGACCCGGGCCCGGACCGCGACGGCGACGGCAAGGCCGACTGGGTGACTCCGCACTTCTACAACGGTGCGGCGGTCGTGAAGTACGACCCGTCGATCAAGACCATCAACCCCGACGGCACGCTGGGCAACGGTCGCCTCGGCTGCAACAGCTTCGAGAACGTCAACTGCACCTGCACCTCGAACCGGGCGTGCATGGAGCTGCAGAAGTTCAGCGAGCTGCCGTTCTTCATGCGCCAGGCGATGCGTGACTACGGTCTCGCGGACCCGACGATGAAGGGCATCTACTGAGCCGTCGCTGACGGTTTGCCTCTCACGACGCCGTGATCTCCCGCGTGGAGGTCACGGCGTTCGTGTTGGTGCGCAGATTATGTTGCGTACAACATATCTCGGCTCTAGTTGAGGGGCGTGAAGAAGCCCAACCCGTTGGCGCTCGACGAACAGGTCTGCTTCCCGCTGTACGCGGCGAGCAACCTGATCCAGCGCATCTACCGCCCGCTGCTCGAGCCGCTCGGTCTCACCTACGCGCAGTACCTGGTGATGCTGGTGCTCTGGGAAGAAGACGGAGTGCCCGTCACCCACGTGGGAGAGCGCGTGCTGCTCGACACGGGCACTTTGTCGCCGCTGGTGCGCCGGCTCGAGAAGAGCGGTCTCGTCGCGAAGAAGGCCGATGCGCGCGACGGGCGCGTGGTGGTGCTGCAGCTCACGGCGAAGGGTCGTCGCTTGCGCGAGCGTGCGCAGACGGTGCCCGAGGCGTTGGTGTGCCGCATGTTGGCTGGCCAGAAGCCCGACGCCGCGGCGGTGGAGCAGGTGTTGGCGTTGCGCGCTCAGTTGCACGCGCTGGTCGCGGGCCTACAGCGCGCGACCGATTCCGAAACTCCGAGGCAAGCGAGGTCCGCATGAAGCTGCACGACATCGAAGTGAAGACCATCACCGGAGAGACCACTCCGCTCTCGGCGTACGCCGGCAAGACGTTGCTGATCGTGAACACGGCGACGGGGTGCGGGCTCGCTCCGCAGTTCGCCGGGCTCGAGGAGCTGCACCGCAAGTACAAGGATCGCGGTTTCGCGGTGCTCGGCTTTCCCTGCAACCAGTTCGCGGGGCAGGAGCCGCTCAGCGCGGAAGGCATTCAGGAGACCTGCCGGCGGAAGTACGACGTCACGTTTCCGCTCTTCGCGAAGCTCGACGTGAATGGGCCGACGGCGCACCCGCTGTATGTGCACCTGAAGCACACCGCGCCGGGGCTGGCGGGCATCGAAGCCATCAAGTGGAACTTCACGAAGTTCCTCGTCGACGCGAACGGTGAGGTGATCGAGCGGTTCGCTCCGACCGAGAAGCCGGAAGCGCTGGCGCAGAAGATCGAAGCGGCGATCGAGGGCAAGGCGAAGCCGGTGAGCGCGGTTCCGGCGGTGAGCACGGCGGCGACGATCGCGCGCATCGTGCTCGGGCTCGCGCTGCTCTTCGCGGGTACGGCGCACTTGAGCTTCCAGCGCGGCGAGTTCCTGGCGCAGGTGCCGAAGTGGGTGCCGCTCGATGCCGACTTCGTGGTGCTGGCGTCGGGCGTGGTCGAGCTGGTGCTCGGCGCGGCGCTGATCGCGCTCGGCAAACGTCGCGTGCTGATCGGAGCGGTGGTGGCGGCGTTCTTCGTCGCGGTCTTCCCGGGAAATCTGTCGCAGTACATGAACGGCATCAGCGCGTTCGGGCTCGACACCGATCAGGCGCGGTTGATTCGGTTGTTCTTCCAGCCGGTGCTGATCGCCTGGGCGCTGTGGTCGACCGGAGCGTGGAAGGCGTGGCGCTCGCGGAACGCTGCCGCCTAGCCGCAGTAGCGGATTTTCATCCAAAATGACGGATTCCGACTTAACAGACGGTCGTCCGTTTTATAGGATGACCATCCATGAACACGGACATCGAGATCGGGGCGTTCATCGTCGGTCAGGGTTTCCCGCAGTCGCACCGCGCCGCGGCGCGGACGGCGCTCGAGAACGCGGGGCTCACGCGGCCTGAGAAGACGTACCTCGCGGGCGAGAAGATCGAGCGCGCGGTGGCGGCGTTGAAGAGCGTCTTCGCCCTGCACTGCCAGTCGCAGGAATGCATCACGTGGGCGCATCGCTCGGGGCTGATCGTCCTCGATTCCGAGAACAAGCAGACGTGCCACCGGTGCGCGGGCAGCGAGAACTCACGCGCGTCGCGCGAGCTGATCGAGTCTGGAATTCACAGACTCGTGGTGGTCGGAGGCACCGCGGCCACGCGCGAAGAGCTCGAGCGCCTGCTCGGTTCGCAGATCGAGCTGAGGCTGGTCGACGGTACGCATCACCGTCAACCCGAGCGGGCGCGCGCTGATCTCGCGTGGGCCGATCGCGTTCTGCTCTGGGGCGCGACCGAGCTGCATCACAAGGTCAGCAAGCAGTACTCCGACATCAGCGCGACGAAATACAAGGTGGTGCACATTCCGCGGCGAGGGATCTCTCAGTTGCTCGCGGGTGCGGTCGAGTCGATGCGCCGTCGTCGCGCTGCGGCCTGAACCGAGGGTCAACGAAGGCGACGCGCGAGGAGCACTCCAGCGATCGCGAGCAGTACTCCGAGTGAGGTCGCATCATCGGCGGCCGCGCAGTTCATCCGTGACACCCGTGAATTGAACGCGGGCAACCCCTCTGCCGCTGTCAGGCAATCGCTCGCCATCGCGACCTGCGCGAACTCGGCTGGCGTGATGCCCGGCGCTGCGTGGCCTTCCTGGTCTTTGCACGCCCAGCGAGATGAACTGTCGAGCTTCTCCTCTGCCTTGGCGTCGCCAGTTCCGAACGCGATCAGCACGCGCGAGCCGACTTCTTGCGAGGTCACCGTCAGCAACTCACCGACGCGCACTTTCGCCGCTCCGTACACCGCATCGATGCGCGCCGTTCCCGGAGCCGTCAACGTGGCCTCGATCACCGCAGTCGCAGGGACCGGGAGCCGCGACATGCTGAAGCTCTTCCGGCACACGCACTGCGATGGCGACGCCGAGTAGCTGGGCTGAATCACCGCCGCCTCTTCGACCGTCAGCCCCGCCGCCTGGAGCCACGTGAGCAGGCGCGTCTCGTCGGCGAGGTCCTTCACGCGCGCGTGGTTTCGTTCACGCGCGATCTTCGCGACCAGCTCGTGCTCCCCGCCGAGCTCGAGCAGGTGCGCCATCGCGCAGCGCGTGCCTTCAGCATCGACGAAGGTCGGAGTGCGTTCCGCGAAGCCCGGGTTCTTCGGGAAGCGCCCGGCGGCTCGGTACGTCGCAAGCTCCCGGAGCAGCAGTTCGCGAAGGAGCCGCTGGATCGCAGAAAGCCCGCTCACGTCGCGGCTTCCCGCGAACGCCTCGGCTCGACTCAGATGCTCGGTGACACGAAGCTGTTCGGTGCGCACGAGCCAAAGCGCAGCAGGATCAGCCGCTCACATCAACCCGCGGGCACGCGCCAGAAATTCGAACGCACGCTGACCCCACACCGGCATGACGGGAGAGAGGATCTCCGGCGGCTGCCCGAGCTCGTAGGCGCGCAACACGACCTCGGTTCCGAACGGCAGCGGCTGACCGAGCCCCTTCACGACGTCGTTCGCGACCCAGCCGGTGAGTTCGAAGCCGACGTACTCGGGCTTGCCCCACGCGGCATCGAGGCGATCGGAATCGGAGCGGCGAAGCTCGACCCACACGCCCGCTCTCCACGTGCCGAGGTTCTCGATCTGAATCGGCAGCCACGCGCGCACGAACATCTTCTCGCGATCGAGCGACGCGAAATATTCGCCAGCTTCGACGCGCCACTTCGGGTCGTCGATCGCTTCCAGCTCATCGGGGAGCGAGAAGCTCCACGGCTTCGCGAACTCGCTCATCGCAGCGGCTTTCCGACGATCTGATCGAGCACGCGAGACACGGCGTCACGCGAGAGACCGAGGGCCGCGGCGCGCGTCAGCAGTCGCTCGCGGAGCGCACGTTCGCGCTCGGGGTCGATGCGCTCCACCGCGTTCTTCTGCTTCCACGCCCAGATCTCGGCGACCACTTCGGCGCGACGCGCGAGCACCTTCAAGAGCGCGTCATCGACGGCGTCGAGCTTCTCGCGCAGTGCATCGAGTTCGTTCACGGAGAGAGGGTCCTCATGGTGCCGGCGGTCACTCCGAATTGCTCGTGCGCGCCGATGCGTTCGTTGAGCTGCGTGCTCGACGCACGCCCAGCGAGCACGTCTTGCCACGCCGCGAGCACCGACGCGCACGTCGCCTGGTCTTCCCACACGAATTCGACGCGGAAGCGCTTCACGCCCGCCGCCAGCAGCTTCGGCACCGCCTTCGCCGCGCTCTGCGCCTGTGCGTTGAACACCGTGTTGCGGCAGCCGATGTCGACCACCACCGGGTGGCGTTTGCCTTCGCGATCTTCGAGCGCGAGCTGGTGCTTCTCACAGGGGCGACCGCACGTCCTGAAGTCGCGCCCGTGCGAGATGGTGTGCGCGTAGACGCAGTGCTCGGTATGGAACGTCGCGATGTGGTGATGCACGGTCACCGTCACTCGCTCGGCCGGAAGGCCCTTCAACATTGCGTGCAGCTGCGTCTCGTCGAGATCGTGCGCGGCGGTGAGCGTGTCGCAGCCGAGCGCGAGCAGATGCCGGCCCGTCACCGAGTTGGTCACGTTGAGCGAGAAATCGGCGTGCACCAGCGTGCTCGAGGCCGCTCGCGAGAAGTGCATCAAGCCACCCCAGTGCCGCACCAGCACGGCGTCGGGCTTCAGCCGCTCGATGCGCGCGTCGATGCCGTCTTCTCCCGGCTTCTGCACGCGCGTCGTCGCGATGGTGACCTTGAGGCCCGCCTCTCGTGCGCGGTTCACGGCCTTCTCGAGACCGACGAGCTCCATCCAGTCGAGCTCGACCTCGGGCAGCTGCGCAGCGATCACCGCTTCGAGCTGCGCTGCGTTGCGCACCAGAGGCACGAGCTGCGGAGAAGTCGGCGCGATCCACTCGCGACGTGCCGGCAACTTCGATGCGTCGGCGGCGAGACGATCGGCGACCGGCGTTCCCGAGATCGCGTGACGTGCGGCTGCGAGGACTTTCTGCTCGAGGTCCGCCACCAGCTTTCGGCGAATCGATTTCAGCGCCGACACTGGGAGATGACGGGCCCTCTCCCCGACCCTCTCCCCTGCGGGGGAGAGGGAGTCGATTTCTTGCAGACGGAACGGCGTCCCACCCAGTGCTCCGAGCTTTTCGGTGAGCACTTCGATTCCGAGGCCCGCACCTTTGGCTTCGGCGAGCAGCTCTTCACTGTGCGCGATCGCCGAGACGTTGCGACCGATCGCGCCGAGTGCAGTGGCTCTCACTTCGAGTGGAGCACCGATCTCGCCCGACACCTCGAGCTTCAGCGGAATGCGCCCCAACCCGCCGCGCATTCCCTCTTCCACCGACGCGTTCGCTTCAGCCGTCAACCGTGGATCGCTCGACAACCACGCGCGATGACCGACGCGCACGCGAGAGAGATCCGGGCCCGGTCTTCCGAACTTGAGCCACCAGCCGTCGACGGTGTTCTCCACGCCAAAGAGCGGACCGCCCGGCTCGGTTTCCTGCGGCGTGCCGAGATCGAAACCAACTCCGCACCCTGGAATGGGATCCGGCGTCTCGAACGGCAGCGCCGACTGGCCGCTCTGCGCCTGACCGATCACCGGCAGCGCAACCTTCGTGACACCGACCGGCGGCGCCGCGCGATCAGGAAGACCGGCGGCTCCGGTGATCTCCCGCGAGGCGCGACGAATTCGCACCGCGCCCTGCTTCACGTCGATCACTTCTCCGAGAAACGCGCCGCGGCTCTTCGGGAATCGGCCTTCGACGAGGCTCTGGTGATCGGACCCGCCGAGGAAGCCGTCGCTGAAGCCGCGCGAGTACGACACCGCCATGCGGCCGAGATCGCGCTGCAACGCGGCCTGCGCTTCGGGCGAGCGTTCCTGCCTGGCGACGATCGCGTCACGCCACCGCCGATAGCCCTCGACCGCCGACATCACGTACGCGGGCCCCTTCAAGCGCCCTTCGATCTTCAGCGACGCGACGCCGATGTCCGCGAGCTCTCCGACCGCGCGAACGCCCGCGAGATCGAGCGGCGACAACAGGTACGCAACGTCACCGAGCGGCCGCACCTCGCCGTCGATCACCAGTTGATACGGCAACCGGCACGACTGCGCGCACTGCCCACGATTCGCCGAGCGCCCGCCCCACGCTTCCGAGGTCAGGCACTGGCCGCTCCACGACATGCAGAGCGCTCCGTGAATGAAGACCTCGAGTTCGAGCGGAGTACCGCCCGCGAACTTCCGGATCTCGTCGACGCTCAGCTCACGCGGCACCACCACGCGCGTCACGCCAAGCTGCTGCGCGAACGCCGCGCCTTCGGCGCTCGAGATCGTCATCTGCGTCGAGGCGTGCACCTCGAGCGTCGGAGCGACAGCGCGCGCGAGCAACGCGATCGCCGGGTCCTGCACGATGATGGCGTCCACTCCGGCGGCGGCGCACGCGCGCAGCACCGACTCGGCGAACGAGAGCTCGTGCTCGAACACCAGCGTGTTGAGCGTGACGTACGCCTTCGTCCCCGCGCGGTGAATGCCGTCGACGATCGACGGCAGACGCTCGACGTTGAAGTTGGTCGCCCGCGCGCGCGCGTTCAGCCCGCCGTCGAGACCGAAATAGACGGCGTCGGCTCCAGCGGCGAGCGCGGCGGCGAGCGAGTCGTCATCACCCGCGGGCGCCAGGATTTCGGGAATGCGCGGCACGTCAGTGGCGCAGGTGCGCGTCCTTCAAACCAGACACGATCGCCACGTGATCGCCGACCGAGAGCGCGTCGTAGAGCTTCACGATGTCGGCGTTGGAGTGCCGCACGCAGCCGTGGCTCACGTCTTCGCCGAGCTGCGCGTTGTTCGACGTGCCGTGGAGCTCTTCGCCCGAGCGGCTGCCGTTTTCCCACGAGAGATCGAGGATGCGCGGGCCGAACACCGGGCCGCCCCACAGCCGCTGGCCGGCCTCGAGCGCCGCGCGCTCATCGAGCTTGCCGGTGACCTTCTTGTAGCCCTCGTCGGTCGAGGTGGCCTTCGCTCCGACGGCGTTCTGCAGGATCTTCTCGAGCTTCCCCTGCTTGTCGAAGAGGAACGTGCGGTGCTCGTCCTTCAGCACCACCACGCGCACCGGCTTGCCGTCGTAGAACGGCGAAGGAATGTTCTTCGACTGGCCCTGCTGACCGGGCTGCGGCGCGAGCTGATCGAGCGCACGAAGCGTCGCCGCGTCGACCACGCCGGTCGCCTTCACGTCGGGGAACATCTTCGACGCGTTGACCTGGAAGTTCTTGATCGACTTCGCCGACTGCGGACCGAACGAGCCGTCAGCGGAGCCCGCGACAGCGAAGCCCATGTCGACCATCGCCTGCTGCAGCTTCTTCACGCCGTCGCCCTTGGCACCGTTGGTGATGGTGCCGCCACCGAGCACGCCGCCCAGCTGCGCGTCGCCCGAGAAGCGCTGGTTCAACATCGAGGGTCCGCCACTCGCTCCACCCGGGCGCGTCGCGGGCGTCCACGCGGGCTGCGTGGTGTTGGCCGCCGCGGGACTCGGAGTCGCAGGCGTCGAAGAAGTCGGAGACGTCGAAGGCGTGGTGACCGGCGGCAGACCGTTGCGGCTGATGTTGGGCATGGGAGCGATCGGGAATAGCAGCTTTCGGTCAGTGCGCGCGATGGCGACGCGCCGCTTCGGCGACGACCGCGAGGAGCGAGTTCTGGCTGGTGATGCGCTTGCCCTCGAGGCGATCGGCGAGAACCTGCACGAGGTCGCGCGCTTCCTGCGGCGTCACCTGGCGGCGCGGCGCTTTGCGCTCGTGCGAGGTGACGATGATGCTGAGCTCTCCCGAGCGGGTGTCGAGCACGAGATCGATCTCTTCGCGACGCGTCCACCCCGTCACCAGCACCATGCCGCCCAGATCGCTGACCGAGCGCAGCTGCAGCGTGCTCAAGGTGGTCGGGAAGATCGCGTCGTTCACCGCGCGCAACACGAAGCCCGCGGCGGAGTCGGCCCACGGCACCATGTTCTGGAACTGCGCCAGCGCCGGGCCGATGTCGCGCAGATCAGAACGGCTCAGTTCCTCGACGTCGCCTTCACCCGACACCATGCGGAACTCGCCCGACGTCTCGACGTAGCGAACCTCGACGTCACGGCCCTTCACGCGACCGCGCACCGCCGACTCGCCCGAATCGTCATCTCGCTCGACCGAGTCGACGCGAAAACCCTTGAACGGGCGTGGACGCGGGGCAAAGCGTGGATTGGAGTCGCTGTCCGAGTACATGCTCAGTTCTCGGGTGGTTGCGCGGAGTGGAGCGTCACGGTGTAGGACAGTTTGCGACACGCATTTTCCACAAACAAATCAACAGCTTGAGTCACTCGAACGAGGTCAGTGTCGTCTTCAGCTTTCGGTCTCCGGGGCGCTTCGCGCTCACGGTGCTGACCGGCGCCCTCGAAGCGGCCGCCCTTCCGGCGACACACCTCTTTCATCCACGCGACACGAAGGAAGTGATCGAGATCATCCGCCGCGAGCTCGACCTGGGCCGCAAGGTGATCGCCGCGTGGTCGTTCTACTCGCCGAGCTTTCCCGAATGCGCCGACGAGCTGCGCGCGGTGAAGGCCGCCGAGTCGCGCCCCTTCGTCACCATCGCGGGCGGCGTGCACGCCACCGCGGAGCCACGCCAGACGCTCGACGCCGGTTTCGATCTGGTCTGCGTCGGTGAAGGCGAGCGGGTGATCCTCGAGTGCGTGCGCGTGGTGCGTGAGGGGCTACCGCTCGCGAAGATTCCCGGTTGTGCACGGCTCGAGCTCGACGCGGTGAAGCAGGAACCGAAGCCTGCGCGCATCGAGCTCGACGACTTCCCGCCGTTTGCTCCGGCCAACGAATACTTCGGGCCGATCGAGATCACGCGCGGCTGCATCTACGCGTGCCGTTTCTGTCAGACGCCGTACTTCTCGAAGGCGCGCTTTCGTCATCGCAGCGTGGAGAACGTCGCGAAGTGGGCGGGCGAGCTCGCGAAGGCCGGCAAGCGCGACCTGCGCTTCGTGTCTCCGACGTCGCTCAGCTACGGCTCGCAAGACGAGTCGGTGCACCTCGACGCGGTGGAGGCGCTGCTGGCGAAGAGCAAGGAAGCGATGGGCCCCGAAGGCCGCGTGTTCTTCGGCACCTTCCCTTCCGAGGTGCGGCCGGAGCACGTGACGCCTCGAGCGCTGGCGCTGATCAAGAAGTACTGCGCGAACGACAACCTCGTGATCGGCGGCCAGAGCGGGAGCGACCGCGTGCTGCAGGCGTCGATGCGCGGGCACGACGCGGCGGCGATCGTCGAGTCGGTGCGCATCGCGCTCGAGCATGGCTTCGTGCCGAACGTCGACTTCATTCTCGGGCTGCCCGGAGAAGCGCCCGACGATCTCGCGGCGTCGGTGCGGGTGATGCGGCAGCTGGGTGAGCTCGGCGCGCGCGTGCATGCGCACACCTTCATGCCGCTGCCGGGGACTCCGTTTCGCGACGCGGCGCCGGGTCAGGTCGACGACGCGACGCGCGAAGAGCTCGATCGGCTCGCGAGTCAGAAGCTGCTCTATGGCCAGTGGAAGCTGCAGCTGAAGATCGCGTCCGAGATGGCCGAGCTGCGAGATCGATCTCCGCGCGGCTACGGCACCTGAAGTTCACTGCGCGATCACCAGCACTTCGGACGCGCGCTGCTTGAACGTCTGCCAGCGCACGAAGCGCGTTCCCGGTGCCGCGACGTAGAGAGGCAGTGCCACCGTCGCTCCTGCGTTCACCACGACGCTGTCGTCTTCGCTCGAAGGCAGCTCGAGCCGCCAATCGGTGAACGTGTCGAACTCCGGCCCTTCGAGCAGACACGGCGTGGTGCCCGGGTTGTGAATCGAGAGCAGCGCGGTGCGCGGGTACGGGCCGGTGATCTCGAGCGGCGAGACGGTCGCGTCGAGTGGCGCCACACAAACACTCACGAAGTCGAACCGCGCGCTCACCTCGAGCGCCACCTTCGGCGCGGTCGGGGCGTTGGTCTCGATCACCACCGTCCACGTTCGCGGGCCGGGCGAGCGCGCCCTGAACGACAGCCGGAGCTGCGCCTCTCTCGATCGCGGCAACGCGTCGAGCGGGCCTGCGATCTGCAATTCGTCGGCGGTCGAACCCGCACCGGCGATGACCTGCAGAGCTCTCACCTCGAGCGCGCCGTCACCCGCGTTGCGCAAGTAGACGTGACGAACGTGCTCGCTGCCGATCGCCACGAGTCCCGCGTGCAATGAAGTTCGTGACAGCTCGACGCGCGGCACACCACCCATCGCGGTGAGCACCAGGCGATTGCGCATGTCGCCCGTCGAGACCGACGCCTGCACGCTCATCACGCCGTCGCGTTCGGCGCGAAACGTCACCGGAATGCGCGTGATGGCGTTCGGCGCGAGCTGCGTGATCGGCGGCGCACTGAAGGTCGCGGGAGAACCGTCGGCCTGCGCGAAGATCTCGACCTCGGCCGGCACTTCGACGCGCCGTCCATTGAAGAGCACCAGCTCGCTGCGCGCCTCGCTGCCGATCGGCGTCGCGGGGAAGGTCGGGCGTTCGAGCACCACCACCCTGCCCGCGCCGAGCCCGCGCAGTTCCATGCGATGCGGCTCGCACGCTTCACCGCCGCGAAGAATCGCTTCGCCGAGCTGCAGTCGTCCGTCTTGCGGCACGAACGTGAAGCTCACCCGCTGCTCGCCGCCCGCGAGAATGGTGATCTGCCGCGCTCCTTCGGGGCCGAAGGGCGGCTCGATTTCGTCGATCGAGAGCACGCGTGGAGAACCGCGTGGGTTCGAGAACACCACCGTCTTCGTCGCCGCGATCCCCGCCGGCTGCTCACCGAAGTCGAGCTCGTCGGGCAGCTCGAGACACTCGGGCGTCGGCGCCGCGCACGACGCACCAAGCAACACGAGAGCGAGTGCTCCGAGCCTCACGTTCGAGAGGTTGGCCCCGCGACCGGCGCGCGGTCAATTGGCGCTCAACGTGATGCTGCGCAGGTTGGTGCCGTGGCTGACCCACTGCAGGAATGACGTACCTGGGCTGGTGAAGGTGATGGTGCGGGTAACCGATGCACCAGCGTCGATCGTGAAGCTGTCGGCGTCGCCGAGATCGGTGCTCCACGCGTTGAAGGTCGTGAAGTTGAACGCAGTGACCAGACACGGCTCGGTGGCGACGAGATTGCTGAACGTGATCTCGGCCGTCGTGGGGTACGGCCCCGACACGTTGACGACCGTGGGTCTGGCCTGAACGGCGTACTGACAGTTCGGCGTGGGAACGATGTTGGCCTGCACGTCCCAGCTCACGGTCGGCTGCGCGGGTTCATTGGTGTCGATCAGTACCGTCCACCGCGCGGGTCCCTCGTGGCGCGGCTTCAAGTCGATCACCACCTGCGCGCCCGCTGAAGGCTCCACGTCGGGCGACGAGACGAGCAGCGCTTCTGCTTCGTCGGGCAACGCACCGGCCCCGGGCACGACTCGCGGGTTCCTCAACCGCAGCAAGCCCTCACCGGCATTCTGCAGATGGAGCAGCCGTCTGGCGTTGTTGCTGGTGGGCAGCGGGTCGATCACCAGCTGCGCGCTCTTCTGCACCGCGTGCGGCATGCCGGAGATCGTTTCGACGGTGGTCGTGATGGCGGAACCAACGGAAGGATGAAAGAAGACGGTCGCGAACTGAACGCCCGGGGTGCTTGCGGTGAATTGCACCGGCACGTCGACCATCGAGAGCGCCGGCACCGACACGCGCGGTGGCAGCGTGAGGTTCCCCGCCACGCCGCCGTCGAAGGTCGCCAACCCCACTCGCACGTCGACGACCACCGGTTCGCGGCGCGAATTGGACACCGTGATCACCGACGCGCTGGTGCCCCCGATCGGCGCGGGCGGGAGCGTGACCAATTGCGGAACGGTCAGCTCTCCGGAGCCCAGCCCACTCACTCGAACCGTGATCGGCGGACAATTTTCCGGGGTCTGCGTGACGAACACGACATCAGCGAACGCCAGCCGCGAATCGAACGGCTGAAACGCGACGTTGATCGGCAGCCTGGTGTTCGGACCGACGAAGAGCGAGGCATCGACGAGAAACGCGTTCACCTCGAACGGCGGGTCGACTTGAGCGATCGAGACCTGCGCCGTGAACGTGTTCGGGTTGTCGATGGTCAGCTCGAGGTTGCCTCGGGTGTGGAGTTCGCGTTCACCGAAGTCGAGCGTCGGTGGCGTGACCTCGAGACACCTCGGTGCACCGCCGTCGTTCTTCGGTTCCAGCACGACGGGTCGCTCACACGCCAACAGCCCGAGGGCGAGCACCACGACGAAGCGACGCACAGCGGAGCAGACTAGTCGGACGCCCGAATGAAGAGCAGGCTCTGCGCGCTCGGGTACGTGCGAAAGGCGAGGCCGCGGTTGCCGCTCGACGTCAGCGTCACCACCCGCCGCACCGTCGCGCCCGCAGGCACCACGAAGCCGTCGACCACGCCGAGATCGGTGGTCGCTCCGCCCGGAGGCTCGAAGTGCACGTTCTCGACGAGGCACGCCGTGGCGTTGGGGTTCGTGAAGTCGAAGGGAATCGAACGCGGCCACGGGCCCTGAACGTCGATCTGCGTGGGCACCGTGCTGACGGCCTGGCCGCACGGCAGCACGTCGGCGAGGTTCGCTTCGATCGCCAACTCGATCACCGGCATCATCACGTCGTCGGTGCCGATCACCATCGTCCACTTCGACCAGCCGGGCGTCGTGACGGCGAAGCTGAAGTTCACCAGGCTCGAACCACCCGGCGGCACGACCGTGCTGACGGGCGACGACACGAGCGAAAACGGGTCGGTGCCCTCCAGCGCGGGGAGCACCCGCAGCGTGGTGAGGTTGAGCTCGCCCGGGCCGTCGTTGAAGATCGCCAGATGGCGCGTGTTGTCGACCAACGAATCGTTGGGCAGCGGGTCGATGACCAATCGCGATTGCTCGAGGCGCGCCTTCGGCGTGCCGCCGCTGGCCATCACCTGGCAGCTGCGCACCACATTTCCCGCACGCAGCTGGAGCAGCAGCCCGCGCGCTCCGACGGCACGCGCCTCGAAGGTGACCTGCATCGTGGTGGCCGAGCTCGCCGGCACGACGATGGTCGAAGGAAACGTGAACCCGTCGCCCGCGACCACCGAGGTGACAGCGAGCGTGATCTCGTCGTGGCTCTCGTTGGTGATCGGCACGGGGATCACCCGCGAAGTCCCCAGGGGCGTGGGCAGACTCGTGACCAGCAGGGGCACGACCACCTGTCCGTCTCCGACGCCGTGGAGCTCGACGACGCGGTCTTCGCAGCCGTCCGACGACACCGTGAGCCGCGCGATCTGGGTGCGGCCGTCCATCGGGCGAAAAGTCACGCCGACTCTCTTGCGAGTGAAGGGCAGCACCGCGGCGCGCACGTCGTCGAGATCGAACGGCGGCTGGAGCGGAGTGAGGTTCGCGAAGATCGCCCCGTCCGACGGGTTCTCGAGCACGAGCTCCTGACGGCCGAAGTCGGTGGTGCTCACCAGACCGAACTCGAGCTCGGTAGGCACCAGCAGACACCGTTGCCGTCCCGCGTCAGCGGGCGTGGGCGGGGGCGACTCGCTGCTCACGCAGCCACTGATCAGCAAGGCCGCAGCGAGGAAGCGCCTCACTGCGCCACCAACGAGACCGACGTTCCGTTCGGTGCGCCGACCGTCGAGAAGCTGAGCGTGCCGAACCCGGAGCCAAGCGCAGCGATCGGCACATCGAGCGTGGCGCCACCATCGATGAAGATCTGCGGAGGCAACGTCGCGGACCAGACGCCTTGCGAGAGCTCGACGTCATCGAGCAGACAGGTGCCGGCGTTCGGGTTGTCGAACTGCAACGTGACGCTTTGCGGGTACGGCGCGGTGACTTCGATCGGGTTCACGCGCGGCTCGACGCGAAGTGGGCACGCCGCGATGTTCTCTGCGAGCGCGGTGATCGAAAAATCGATCATCGGCCGATCGGGGTCGTTGGTCGTCAGTCGCAGCGTCCACGTGCGTGCTCCGGCGTTGGCGACGTTGAGCTGCACCACGAGCTCGGCGCTGCTGAGGGGAGGAATCGCAGGCGGCGCGCGTACCGACACACCGTCGGCAGGCGTCACGCCGGCGACGCTCACCTGCAGCGGGCCGTCTCCGAGGTTCTGCAGCTGCACGCGACGCTGCGTGCCGCCGATCAGCGAACTGAGCGTCGGGAGGTGGCCGAAATCGAGTGACTCGGGGCTCAGCACCGCCTTCGCCACCCCACCGTTCGCGCGAATCTCGACGAGAAACCGTTCGCCGCTGGTCGATTCCACCGATGCCATGGACGAGAGCGGCCCACGGAACGCCAGGTTGCCCGTCACCATCAGCGAGCCCGAGGCGCCCGCCTCGAGATGGAGCGAACTGTCGATGATGAAGGGCCCGCCGATCGCCGCGGTGATGTTGACCGCCGTGCGCCGCGAGTTGCGCACCACCAGCGGCCGCTGCGTCGGCGTGTGCAGCGCGACCGAGCCGAAGTCGAGCACCGGGTCGACCTGCACTCCACCCGTGCCGAGCCCGCTCAGCCGCACCGTCTGCGGCGCGCACCCCGGCCCGCCGACGAAGATCAGCTCACCGAACTGCAATCGCGAGTCGGTCGGCACGAAGGCAAACCGAAACGAGAGCTGGTTCGCGCCGAGCTGCAGCACGTTGAGCGCGAACGGCGGGTCGAGCTGGGAGACCCTGAAGCTGTCTCGCGTGAGCGTGCGCGGCGAGGTGAGCACCACGACCTGCTCGGTGCGCGTGGCGTTGGTGACCTCTCCGAACTCGATCAACTCCGGGAGGCGCAGGCAGGCGGCCGTCCCCGCGTCACGCACCAGGCCTGCGTCGTCGAAGGTGGTGCCACTCTCACACGCCGCCAACGACAACCACGCGCCGACGAGGCACGCGCGGGTCATTGCGCGCGAACCTGAACCGTCGAGTACCCGAGCTCGGCGCCGACGGGGTTGAAGATGAGCGTCGCCGCGCCCGCGCGATCGAGATCGATCTGCAGGCTCGCGTCACCGCGTGCGGGAACCAGCAGCTGCTCGATGGGCGGAGCCAGCGACCACACCGGCGGCACGAAGCGGATGTCGTCGATGAGACAGTCTTGCGAGGCCGGGTTGTGAATGGTGACGGTGCTCAACATCGGCAACGCGCTGGCCATCACGTCGAGCGCCACGGGCGACGAGAACACCGTGCCGGCGCAGTTGGGCAGCAGCACCACCTCGGCGGTGATGGGAATCTCGAGCACCGGCAGGTCGGGTTGATCGCTCGCCAGCAGAATGGTCCACGACCTCGGCCCCGGCGTGCGATGCGGCTGCAGCTGAACGAGCAACGTCGTCGCGGCGTCGGGCGCGAGGAAGTTGTTGAACAGCACCAACTTCACTTCATCGATGGCGCTCCCGGCGTTGGCCTGCAGCGTGGCGCTCGAGAGGCGCAGGGTGCCCTCGCCGCGATTGCTCAACGTGACGCTCCGCTGGAACAACGGGAAGGTGGTGGCGTCGTTGGACATCGGCAGCCGATCGATGCGGATGCTCGAACGATCGCTGCGCAGATCGGGCAGGCCACCGCTGGCCGACAAGCTCATGAACAGGTGATCGCCGTGATCCGAGGTGATCTCGATCGACCCACCGATCGGCCCGAGGCTGGTGATGGTGGCTCCGATCTCGAGGTTCGCGGCGCCGAGTGCGGGAATGGTCAGCGACGTCGGCGCATCGAACTGTCCCTGCGAGAGCATGAGCGTGAGCTGCACGGTCTCGCGGCGGGAATTGCTGAGCGAGACCGACTTGCTCGAGCGCAAACCGACGGGCAGCGGCCCGAGGTCGACGAACGACGGGCCGACCACCTCACCTGCTCCGCGGCCCGAGAGTGAGAGGACCTGCGGCGTGCAGCCCAGGCCGCCGCGGAAGTTCACGGTGGCGACGTGGGTCCTTCCGTCTGGTGGCTCGAACAAGAAGCGCAACGTGACGGGGCGGCCCGGGTCGACGGGCTGATTGCCGACGAGGTTGATGGTGAACGGCGCGTCGACCGCTCCGACCTCGATGGCGATGGTCTTCAGCGTGTTGTTGTTGAGCACGAAGCTCAGCTCGCGAGAGTCACCGCGCTCGACCTCTCCGAAATCGAGCGTCTCAGGCAGGCGAAGACAATCGACCGTGCGCGGTGGCGGCACGATCACCGGAGGGCCGGCGTCTTCGACTGAAGGGACCTCTTCACACCCGCACAGCGCGAGCGCGAAGACGATTCCTGCGGTGATGAAACGGGACCCCACGAGAACCGCAAGGGTGGGCCGGCCCCACGGTGCCGTCAAGGGCTGCTCAGGGGCTCAAGATGATGCGCGGCGCAGACAGCGCCTGACGCACCAGCGCGAGCGCAGGCTCGGAAGCGGCTTCCGCTTCGGTCATGCGGCGCACGTAGACGTCGCGGCCTTCCTTCACCGCGTTCTTGAGATCGGTGAGCAGCGTCATCGCCGCGTCGAGCATGAGCTTCGCTTCTTCGGCTCCGCCACCTTGCGCAGGCTGCGCGGGAGGCGTGCCGCCCTTCTCGATCACGTAGGCCGCGAAGCGCTTGATCGCATCGCGCGTCTTGTCGGCGTCGAACGCGGCGAGCGCGTCCTTCACCACCTCGAGGCCGACCTTGATCAAGCGCGGCTGCGCGCCCTTGAACTCCGGAGACGGCAGCGAGAGCGACGACGCGGGGAACGCGCCGAGCAGCGCCTGATCGTCGGGCGCCTTGAACGCGAACGGCACCACCTCGAGGTAGATGAACAGCGGGTCGACGCCCTGCTTCGCCGCGGCGAGCTCTTCTTCGTCGAGCGGCGGGAACTGCGCGGGCGCTCCGACGAAGAGGAGCGGCATCACCACGTCGCTCCAGAACTCTTCGGCGGCGGGGCCGGTGCTGGTGGTCGAGCCGTAGAGCAGACCGACGGTCTCGACGACCCGCGGCGCGCGCGCAGCCTGGGTGATGATCGGCTTGCCGCCTTCGAGTCGGCCGAGCGCTCCGACCAGCTGCTGCTCGAGCTGCTTCTTCGCTTCCGCAGGCAGCTTCGCCGCGCGGTTGATGGCGTCGCGAATGTCGATCGACGCCTTCTCGGGAGACGCGTCCCACGCCTGCTTCGTCTTCGCCGCGTCGACGCCGATGATCTGCACGAAGCCCGGGTCGAACAGCCGCATGTAGTCAGCGGGGCCGAGCCGCATGGGTTGCCCGCCGCCGGCACCGAACTTCGCCTGCGCGAGTGAGTTGCGAATGGTCTTCAGCACCTCGTCGATGCGCTCCAGCTTGCCGACCGAGAGCGCGTCGACGATCGCTCCGAACGGCGAGAGCATGATCAGCGCGTCGGGAAAGCCGAGCGACGCGCCTTCGGGGGTCTCGCGGTACGGAAACCAGAACGCCTGGTGATCGGCGTGCAGGCGATCTCCCAACGCAGCAGCGAGCCCGAGCGCGACGACCTGGTGCTCCATTTGTCCCGGGTTGAAGGGGCCGCCGAAGATCTTGATGGCGCCCTTCTCGATGTCGGCCCAGCTGTCCTTCACGAGGTCGACCGGCTTGCCCTGGATCTGCGTGAGGACCGCGGTGACCTGCTGAAACGCTGAATCGAGCTGCGGAGGACGGGGCATCGCCATGATGGCCGAGGCTCGTAGCACCACTTTCAGGCCGCGACGCCCTCGAACATCAGCCGCAAGATCGCGCTGATCCACCGTTCGAGGAGCGCCGTGCGATCACCTTCCACCTCCGCGAGATGTCGCACGCCTTCGAAGATGATTCCGTTGATCGCCAGCGCGGTGATCTCGCTGTCGAGCCCCGCACGCAGAAAGCCGCGCCGCACGCCGTTGTCCAGATACGCAGCCGTCGCGATGCCGAAGAACGCGGTCGTCGCGCGCAGCTTCTCGTTCAGCTCCGCGCTGATGCCGGGCGCTTCGACGAACAGCAGCCGCGCCAGCGCACGGTTCTTCTCGAACGCGTCGAACAACATGCGACCGATGCGCTCGACTTGCGCGCGATACGCCTCGAGGGTCTCACTCGCCGTCGCGCTTTCTTCAGCGAGCACCTTCGCGACCTCGGTCATCACCTCGTCGATCACCGCGTGGAAGACGTCGAGCTTGCTCTTGAAGTACCGATAGAAGGTGCCGAGCCCGATGCCGAGGTGGTCGGCGATGTGGCTCACGTTGGTCGCGTGGTAGCCGCGTTTCGCGAACACGACGGCGGCTGCATCGAGAATCTCGCGGCGCTTCTTCTCGGTCTTGACTCTGGGCATTTCGTGAATGGTTCTAGGTGTTTTGGAGAATAACGACAACGACGCTTGCTGTTTTAATAACGATAATGGTACGTCACTCTCGTTTTTTTCTCAAGGGAGCGCGCCATGGTGCAAGTCGACGTCTTCTGGTCGTACGGAATCGGAGCGGGCCTCGGGCTCGCGAGCGCAGCGAAGGGCCTGCAGAAGCGCGAGACGATCACCGAGGCGCTGTCGACGCCGTCGGCGTTTCACGTGCTCCTCTTTCTCGCGCTGTGCTTCGCGCCGTCGGGCTTCGTGCTGCTCTGGAGCTTCCCCTCGTGGGAGACGATGCACGTCGGCACGCGCGAGCTGCCGGGCTGGCTGGTGGCGGGCTTCGGCGTCACCAACATCACGCAGGGCCTGCTCGGCTTCGTGATCGCGCGTCGTCTCGCGGGCAGTGGTCGCGCGTTCTCGGCGTACCTGCACTGGGTCGGCGCCTACTTCGGCATGTTCTTCATCCTCGTCCACGGGTGGGACGGCACCGGCTACATGCGCTTCCTCTCGCCGACGCGTGAGGCGCTCGAAGGTTGGACGTGGGCGACCGGCAAGTCGTGGCTGACGTCAGAAGTGGCGATCACCCTCGAGGTGATGGGCGTGTTCCTCATTCCCTGGCTCATCGGCTTGACGGTGACGTGGCTGCGTCAGGCGACTCCGAAGTTGTCGCGCGTGGGGACGGGCGCGTCGGTGCTCGCGCTGCTGGTGCTCGGAGTTCCCGCCATCGCGATCGCCTGCAGCTTCTTCGTGCGCCAGCTGGGCGCCATCGGCGGAGCGATCGCCTCGCTCGCGTTCTTCGCCCTGCTCTGCGCGCCGCGCTTCGGCTTGCTGCGCAAGCACTTCGAGTCGCTGGGGTTCAGCGCTTCGCACGAGCTCGAGCCGACGCCCGCGCTCGTGGAGCGTGCCTCGTGATCTTCTTCTTCTTTCCCTTCGTCGCGCCGGTGGTGCTCATCCCATGAAGACCGTGCTCATCACCGGAGCGTCCGGAGGCATCGGCAAGGCGCTCGTCTCCCGCTTCACGCGCGCCGGGTGGAACGTGCTGGCGTGCGATCGTAGCGGTGACGGCCATCGCGTCGACGTGACCGACGAAGCCTCGGTGCGCGCGCTGAAGCAGCAGGTCGGCACGCCCGACGTGCTCATCAACAACGCAGGCATCGGGCTGCTGGGGCCGATCGTCGAGCTGTCTGACGACGTGCTCAGCCGTCAGCTCGACGTCAACGTGCGTGGCGTGGCGCGCATGGTGCGCACGTTCGCTCCGGGCATGTGCGAGCGCGGCCAGGGGCGCATCGTCAACGTGAGCTCGCTGGTGGGCGTCACGTCATTGCCCTGGTTCGGCGCGTACGCTGCTTCGAAGCACGCGGTCGAGGCGCTCAGCGACGCGATGCGCATGGAACTCGCTCCGTTCGGAGTGGGCGTCAGCATCGTCGAGCCGTCGATCGTCGGCACCGGGTTCGTCGACGCGGCGATCGCCTCGCTCGAAAAGTCGGCTCCTGGCAGCGCGTGGGAACAGCCGCTGCGCAACACCGTCGCGCGCAAAGACGCGTTCCTGCCGATCACCATCACGCCCGAGCGCGTCGCCGAGGCCGTGTTTCACGCCGCGACGTCACGGCTTCCGCGTGCGCGCTATCGCGTGGGGTGGATCTCGTCGTGGCTCATTCGCTGCTCCGCGTTCCTGCCCTCGTTCGTCACCGACGCCATCATGCGCGCGATGGTCGGCTTCGGCCGCGCGCGCCAACTTCCCGCAGCTTCCTTGGAGACCCGCACATGACCGCCATCGCCCTGCAAGGCTTTCAATTCGACGCTCCCGCCGGCTTTCGCACCGAAGAAGTGACGGTCGGTCTTCGCTTCGGACTTCCCGGCGCCGGACCCGGCCCGAGCTTCATGCTGCAGAGCAAGGCCGCGCGTGACGGCGCGAAGTTCGAAGAGCTGGTGCAGGAAACGATGGTGGAGCTCGCGCAGACCATCGGCCAGCTGAAGAACCTCTCGAACTCGGAGATCACGTTCACCGACGGAGGCAAAGGCGCGGTGCTGGCCTACGACTTCCCCTCGCACGCCGGAGAGCTGCGTCAGTACTTCGTGATGCGCATGGAGAAGGGCCGGCTCTGCAACATCACGCTCACCCTGCCGCAGAGCGCGCTCACCGCGTCGAACGCGGCGAACTTCATGAAGGCCATCTCCACCCTCAAGGCGACCTGAACCATGACCACCATCAAGCCGAACGTTCCTTCGATTCCGACGGCGCGCACCTCGAACGCCGCGGACATGGCGACGCCGAAGCGCGCTGCCGAGCAAGCGCCCGCGGTGTCTACCGGCTGGAAGGCCGCGACAACCACGCGCACGCCGAGCCCCGCGGCGCAGGAGATCGCTCCAGGCAGCGGCAAGACCGAGGTGATGTGCCCGGTGCTCCGCGCGCTCGCCAACGAAGGCCGCGTGCAGCTGCGCGCTGACGGCAGCGTGTCGCTCGATGAGCTCAACAAGGCGATCAAGGAACTCGGTGGCAGCAAGCCGCTCGGCGCGGCGACGTGGGCCATCGGCTCGATCGGCAACAAGCCCACCGACGTGCTGAAGAACCTCATTCATCACGAATTCAACGTGGTGAAGCTGCCGGAAGGCATCGTTCCTCACCCCGCCGACACCCAGATCCTCCGGAACGGAAAGTTCGACGAGGCGAAGTTCAACGAGCTGATCAAGCACGCAGATCACGGCGTGATGACCACCGAGTCGTTCGCCAACGCGATCGCCGACAACTACCGGCGCGACATCAACGCGGGCGCGGGCAAGCTCGATGCGACGGTGCGCGGGCTCAACTTCGCGCAGGTCGAGTTCGCGGGGCTCTTGTCGGTGTTCGGCTCGAAGAACAACGCGACGGGCAAGACCGGCATCAAGGTCGAGGACCTGCGGGTGATGTACGAGAAGGGACAGATTCCTGCGGGCATGCAGGGTCAGTCGTCGAGCGTGATCGAGGCGATGGCGCTGCAGGCGTCGCTGGCGATGAAGTCAGACGCGAACGTGGCGCGGGGGGCGCTCGATTCCGTCTTCACGGCGAAGGGCATGTCGAACGCGGGAGCGCGTCTCGCCGGAGCCGGCAGTGACGACACGGCCAGCGTCGCCGGTCAGCTCGCGTCGATGAGCGCGGGTAAGGCCGCCGCGTGTCCGCACCTCAACGGCGGCGCGAAGAAGATGCCGACCAACCCACAGGCGGGCGTGGTCAACGATCACCTGTGACCGAAACTCCCTCTCCCTGCGAAGCGGGGAGAGGGCCGGGGTGAGGGTCACCCCAGCGCTTCGATCAACGCAGTCGCCACGGCGTTCGCCGCGCGCTCATCATCCGGAAACTCGACGGCCTGATACAGCCGCGTGAGCCGCGACACCTTATTGATCGCGAGTTCATCTGCCCGAGCGATCGTCAGGTGCGCGACGAAGAAGAGCCCATACCCACGTTCGATCTCGCGCACGCCCGCGAGCTCGAACTTCATCACCCGCCGCGCGACGTCGGCGTAGCGCGACAGCACCTTCTCCACCGAGTGGCCGTGCCGATCGACCGCGCCGACCACTTCATCCGTCGTGCGCAGCCCGGCGTGCCGCAGCACCTTCACCAGGTAGTCGGGGAAGAACGCGGCTGACGACACCGGTTTTCCGAGCGCCGCGCCGAGGCGAGTGTCGATCACTCCGACGAAGGGCTGGCGCGTGAGCTCGTCGATCGACACCAGATCGATCGGCAGCGCCTTCTTCTGTTCGATCAATTCCCGCGCGCGATCGCGCGACGCCGCCAGCTCTCGTCGAATCGAGACGAATTCCTGATCGGCGATCTCCAGCAGCGAGGCGACGCGCGTGAACCGGCGGCGGATCTCTTCGGGCACTTCGTCGTCGGCCTTGTAGCCAAGGTCGTGCTCCACCTCGGCCCACGCGTGCTGCAGCACCGTGCGCAGCTGCACCTCGAACCGGAACGACGGGTGCGGAGCGCCGTCTGCACTACAAACGTAGTGCACCGACCGGTAGCCCGCCGGCCGCGCGCGATCTCCGGAGTGCAGGAAGTCGACCTTGAAGTGCGACTCGATCAACCGCGCCACGCGCTCGACGTGATCGTCGAAGTACGTCTCGACGCGCAGCCCGAGCAGATCGGTCACGTCCCACAACGAGCCGTAGCTGCGATCGGGGCGGCCGAGCTTGATCGCCAGACTCTTCGCGTCCTTGAGGCGCAGCGTCACGGAGTGCACCGGCACCGAATGGCTCTCGAGCAACGCCACGAGCCGCGCGCGCAGGTCGGCTCCCAATCGCTCGACGGCGTTCTTCTGCGCCGCCCACTCGCTCAACAATGCGTCCTTCACGGCGGTGGAAGATATCCTCGACACTCGATGAATGTGGATCACGTGAAGCCGCTGAAGCGGGCCGTGGTGATCGGCTGTCTGTTGCTGTTCGCGACGGGCTACCCGACCGGCTACTTCTTCGCGCGCACCACGCATCAGATCGTCCACGCGCGCGCGTACACGTACGACGCTCACGGCCACCAGATCACCAGCGAGCACTGGGTTCACGCCGGCGACTACAAGTTCGGCTACTTCGCGGCGCTCTGTTCGCTGGTGTTCACTCCGCTGCGCGCCGTCGAATTCCTGATGTGGCAAATCATCGAGCCGATCGGAAAGCCGTTCGGGTTGCCGTAGGGTTCAGCACCCATGCGAGCCGCACTCCTCGCGTTCGTCGTGCTCGCATCTGCGTGCGCGACGACCGCGCCCCGCTTCGATCAAGAACTGGCGACCACCTTCGCTCAAGACGACATGCACCGGCTCGAGACGCCGGAGCTGACGCTCTACTACCCCGCCAACTACGCCGAAGCCGCCAAGCGCGTGGCCGCGAGAGCCGCGGAGTGCATTCGGCTGCTCCGTGAACGCGACGTCGACAAGCGCGAGCGAGATCGCGCCCTGCTCTTCCTCTCGTCGGCCAACTACAACAACGCGTACGTCGGAGGTCTGAGCGGCGGTGAGCCCCTGCACTCCGTCAACCCGCTGAGCGAGACGTCGGAGCTCTTCCACTTCTACGGCCTCGGCGGAGCGAACGCCGGCGACGTCAGCTGCCACGAAATGTTCCACTTCGTGCACTACGAGCAAACGCACGGCTTCTGGAACGTGGTGAACAGCGTGCTCGGGCCCGTGCTTCCTCCGCAGGCGTTCCTCGAGCGCTGGTTCACCGAGGGCGTCGCGCAATATTACGAAGGCCGGTTGCTGCGAAACGTCGGGCGGCCGTTCTCTCCGTTCTACCGAGGGAGCTTCGATTCCTTCGTCGCGCAGCGCGGCGGTCACGTCGGCCCGGGCGATCTGCAGCTCAACCAGCGCGAGCTGAACCCGCATTCCGGCGCGTACCTGACCGGTCTGCACTTCATCGAGTGGCTCGCGAACACCTACGGCGAAGAGAAGCTGTGGCAGCTGATCGATCTCCAAGCGCGCAGCGTGTTCTCGCCCTTCGGCTACACGCTCCGCTTCGCCGCGATCTACGGCAAGGACGTCGGCGATCTCGTCGCGCAGTGGGAAGACGAGCTGGTGAAGACGCTGCCCGATCGCAAGCGTCCGCCGACCGAGAAGATCGTGCGCGCCGAGCTCGGACAGCTGGCGCGTGTCGCGACGCACCCTGCGAGCGGCACCATCGCCGTCGTCTCGTCGGGCAACGAGCAGGTGCCGTTTCTGCGCATCCTCGAAGCGGACGGCACGGTGCGCGCCGAGAATCGCCTCGCGCGCCTCGGCCCGACGCGCGACTGGGTCTACGTCGGCCCGAGCACCATGAGCGGCCTGTCGTTCACCGCTGACGGGAAGTCGCTCTACCTGCTCAACGACGACCTGATCGATCGCGGCGACACGCTCGCGCAGATCTGGAAGATCGACGCGCAGACAGCCGAAGTCGTGAAGGTCTACCAGCGCGTCGGTCGCGGCATGGCGGGCGCAATCTCGTCGGAAGGCCGCACCTACACCTTCGCCGAATTTCCGCCCGAAGGCCGCGCGCGCCTCGTGGAGCTCGAACTCGAGACCGATCAGCGCACGGTGATTGAAGAATTTCCGTTCGGCGTTTCGGTGAGCGCTCCGGCGTGGAACGCGGCGCACACGCAGCTCGTGTATTCGCGACTCGACCCCAACGGGTGGAACCTGGTGCTGCGCGCTGAAGACGGCACCACCACCGACCTCACCACCGACGGAGCGTTCAACTACGGCGCGCGCTGGGCCGACGAGACGCACGTGGTCTTCGCGCGCACGTCCGGGAAATACCTGCAGGCGCACCGACTCGACGTGACGCAGCCGACCACCACGCTCGAGCGGCTGAGCGATGCGCCGTGGGGCGTGCTCGATGTGTCGGCGACTCCGACGGGAGTGGTGTTCGCGGCGCGCGACGGCATCGGTTGGTCACTCGACGCTTCGCCGAGCACCGACGCGGTCGCGGTCGCGGTGAGTGAGCCGCCCGCCGAGAAACCGCAGTGGCATGAGGCGCCGGAGCTCAAGGTCGAGAAAGACGAGCCGTATTCGTCGCTCGATCACCTCTTCGTTCCGCAGCTGCGCGTGCCGACCGCGGGCTTGAGCACCGGCACCGCCGCCGACGGCTCGACGATCTTCAAGGCGAGCGTGGGCCTCAGCATCATGGGCAAGGACCGGCTCTCGAAACACAACTGGGCGATCAACGGCATGCTCGGCGTGCCCAACGTCGCCGAGAACTCGCTGCAGCTCGGCTACCGCAACTACGCGCTCGCGCCGTGGTCGATCAGCGCCGTGGCCTCACGCGACGCCGTCGCCACCGAGGCGTACTGGACCGGAGCGATCAACGTGAGCCGCAGCATCTTCACCGTGCCGATCACGTTCGGTGTGCAGACCGAGGTGTGGCAGCCGTTCGATGCGCCGACCGAAAAGTTCATCGGGCCGCACGGGCGACTCGCGTATTCGGCCGGCGACTTCACCGCCTACGCCGGAGCACAGCGCACCTTCTCGACCTCGATCGACGTCGCCGGCTACCCGAAGATCTTCGGCAGCGATCGCGACATGGTCGACGTGCGCATGGACGCGGCGCTCGCCCTGCCCTTGCCGCTCAGCAAGCGTCATCAGTTCGTGATCGCCGCGGCGGGTCGGTTGCTGCCCGGCGCTCCGGCAGGCGCGTTGCGTGTCGGCGGCGTGTCGACCGCTACCAATCTGCTCGAGGTCGGCTCGCGAGATCCCTTCCCCACCGGACCCAACGTGTTCCTGCCCGGGTCGCTCGTCGAGCCACTTCGCGGCTTCGACGACTACGCCATTCGCGCGCAGTACGCGGGCATCTTCAACGCGCGGTACCGCTACCACTTCATCGTCGATCGCGGCTTCGCATCATTCCTCTGGCTGTTCCCCTCGTTCTTCTTCCGCCAGATCGACGTCGAGGCGTTCGGCAGCATGGCGGTGACTGAAACGAAGGTCGCGCGCGCCGCTGGAGCCGCGCTCAGCATCCGCACCAGCTTCGGCGGCTTCCTGCCGGTTTCGCTCACGTATCAATTCGCCTGGCGGTTCGACTTCGGTTTGCCGCCACTCCACATCGTCGCCGTCTCGTTCGACTGAGACTCGAGGCTCGCATGGCCACCATCACCTTCTTCGGAGCCGCAGGCACCGTCACCGGTTCTCGATTTCTGCTCGAGCATGAAGGCAAGCGCGTGCTCGTCGACTGCGGGCTGTTTCAAGGCCGCAAGGAACTGCGTCAGCGCAATTGGGATCGCTGGCCTGTCGAGCCGAAGAGCATCGACGCGGTGGTGTTGACGCACGCGCACATCGATCACACCGGCGGGTTGCCGCGGCTGGTGCGCGATGGCTTTCGCGGCCCGGTCTATTGCACCGGCGGCACGAAAGATCTGAGCGGCATCATGCTCCCTGACTCGGCGCGCATTCAGGAAGAGGAGGCGCGCTACGCCAACAAGCGCGGCTACTCACGGCACCGGCCGGCGCTGCCGCTCTACGAGGAGCAGGACGCGTTCGCCGCGCTGCGTTTGTTCGAGAGCTTCGGCTACGAGCGCAAACGTTCGATCGTCCCCGGAATCTCGCTCGAGTTCCGCCGCGCGGGGCACATTCTGGGCAGCGCGATCTGTTCGTTCGAGCTCGCCAGCACGCACCAGCACGTCGTCTTCACCGGAGATCTCGGGCGCTACAACGCGCCGATCCTCCGTGACCCGCAGCAGGTGCCGCGCGCGACCACGTTGATCGCCGAGAGCACGTACGGCGATCGCGAGCACGGCGACAGCGACCCGCTGCAATCACTCTCCGACGCGGTGAACGAGACCGTGAAGCGCGGCGGAATGCTGGTGATCCCCGCGTTCGCCGTCGGCCGCACGCAGGACATTCTGTATCGCCTCGGCATTCTCGAGCGCGCGAAGCGAATTCCCGAGCTGCCGGTGTTCGTCGACTCACCGATGGCGTGCGATGCCACTCCTCTTTATCTGGCGCATTCGCACGAGCACGACTTCGAGATGCGGCACATCCTCGACGAGGGTTTCTCTCCGCTGCGCACCGCGGGCACGCGCTTCGTCACCAGCAGCAAGGAATCGAAGACCATCAACTCCTTCCACGGGCCGGGCGTGATCATCAGCGCCAGCGGCATGGCGACCGGCGGCCGCGTGCTGCACCACCTGAAGCACCGACTGGGCGACGAGCGCTCGACCGTGTTGTTCGTCGGCTATCAGTCGGAAGGCACGCGCGGCCGGCGACTCCTCGAGGGCGAGAAGCAGCTCAAGCTGCTCGGTGAGGTGATCGACGTGCGCGCGAAGATCCTCAACATCAGCGGCTTCTCGGCGCACGCCGACTGGCACGAGATGTTGAAGTGGATGGAGGGGTTCGAGTCGCCTCCCAAGCAGACGCTGCTGGTGCACGGAGAAACCGGCGCGCTCGAGGCGCTGCGTCAGAAGGTCGCGGCGAAGGGCTGGCCGGTGGCGGTGCCGCGCCATCTCGAGACCGTCGAGCTCGCGGTGCCATGAAGACCATCGTTCGGCTCGAGGGCGACGGCGGCCGCTGGCGCGAGCTGGAGCTCGAAGGCAACAAGGTCACCCAGCGCGTCGAGGCGACCGACGACGACGATGGCGAGAACTCGACCCGCTACGACAGCCAGAAGGAAGCGCGCGAGTCGTTCGACTTCTTGATCTCGCGCTACCTGAAGAACGGCCAGCGCGAAGTGTCGCGCCGCGAAGAAGCGCCGAAAGCGCCCGTCGCGCGGAAGTTCGTCGACGATCTCGAATCGGAACGCGCATGCCGTGCCTCGCTCGACGACGTGAAGCCGTGGCGCATCTACGCCGACTGGCTCGTGGAGCGCGGCGATCTCCGTGGTGAATTGGCGTCGCTGTGGCTCTCGGGAAAATCGGGCGACGCCGAGCGATTCCTGGTGCGGCACCGCGACGCGTTGCTCGGCGGGCACTCGGAGAACGACGTGTACGAGATCGAGTGCCGGCACGGGTTCGTGCATCAACTCTCGCTCCGTCGCGCGGTCGTCGAGGACCTGCGTACCGCAGCGCTGGTCGCCGACGTGCTCTCACGCCCCGGAGCACGCTTCGTCGACACGTTGAAGATCGGCGCCAGCTTTCACGATCGCGACTGGACGCCGTCGCTCGCGGCGGTGCTGGCTGCTCCGAACGCCGCGTGGCTGCGAGCGCTCACCTTCGAAGACTCGGGTGAAGGGCGCGGTGGCGGGTTTCAGGCCACGGGCAACCTGAGCGCGCTGTGGAAGGGCCTCGCGCAGCTCGAGAGCCTGCGCATCGCGACCTCGAACGCCGTCAACCTGGGCGAGATCGATCACGCGGCGCTGCGCTCGTTCACGCGCGCCGGAGTCGGGCTCACCACCGTCGAGACCGTCGCGATCTCCGCCGCGAAGTGGCCCACGTTGCAGACACTCAACCTCACGCTCGGGTACGAGGACGACCGCATCTCGAGCGCCGCGTCGCTCACCGTGATCCTCTCGAGTCCGCGCCCGAAACAGCTTCTTCATCTCGGCTTCCCGCACAGCGAACTCAACGGAGCGTTGAGCCAGCTCGCCCACTCTCCGTGGCTCGCGGGTCTGCGCACGCTCGATCTCTCGCACGGCACGCTGGGCGAAGAATCGGTCGACGCGCTGGTTCGTCTCGCGCCGCGATTTTCCCATCTCGAACGAATCGACCTCACGGGCAACCTGCTGCGCGGCGGTGTCTCAGCGGTGCGACAGGCGTTGCCCAACGCGGTGCTGCGCGATCAGCGCGAGTACGACGATCGCTACGACGAGGCGGGCGAGTGAGGTACCCTGCGCGCCATGCGTAGCCTTCGTCTCGCCGCGGTCGCGCTGGCCCTCTCGTTTGGTGCATCGGCGTTCGCCGACAACGAGCGTCGCCACAAGCCGTCCGAGTTCCAGGAACTGACGGAAGACGAGAAGGCGGCGATGAAGGAGAAGAACCGCAACCGCCTCGGCAAGTTCAACGAGGGCGCCGACATTCCGCCCGAGTATTCCTTCCCGTGGATGCAGCTGGGCTTCGTGGTGCTGGCGTTCGGCGTCGCCGCGCCCTTCGCGTGGATCGCGTACAAGAAGTTCGCGGTCGAGACCGAAGAGCACAACGAGCGCGCTGCGCCTCCCGCACCCAAGAAGCGCAGCGTCAAACCGGTCGAGTAGTCACCCGCCGAGCAGCGTCGGGAGCAGCTCCCCGCTCTTGCCGACGATCACGTGATCGAAGCGCTCGGCGAACTCCGGCGTCGGAGCGGCGTCGACCAGCCAGCACGTGCCGCCCACCCGCCGCGCGATGTTCACGAAGCCCGCGGCCGGAAACACCAGGCCCGACGTGCCGACCGCGATGAAGTGCAGTCGCTTGCCCGCCGCCTCGATGAACTCGCTGACCTGCTCGATGTGCGCCGGGTTCAGCATCTCCCCGAACCACACGATGTGCGGCCGAATTGCGCCGCTGCACGTCTCGCACTTCGGGAGCGCGTCGAAATACGTCTTCGTGTCGGCGAACGGCACGCCGCACCGCTCGCACCGCGACTGAAAGAGCTCTCCATGAATCGCGAGCATGCGCTTGCTGCCCGCGCGCGCGTGGAGACCGTCGACGTTCTGCGTGGCGAGCAGAAAGCGATCGCCGAGCTTCTCTTCGAGCTTCGCGAGCGCGAGGTGTCCCGGGTTGGGGCCCACCTTGAGCGCGCCTTCGCGACGCAGGCTGTAGAAGCGCCACACCAGCTTCGGGTCGGCCGCGAAACCTTCGGGCGAGGCGACCTCTTCGACACGGTTGCCTTCCCACAGGCCGTCCATTCCGCGAAAGGTCGGCACTCCGCTCTCGGCCGAAACGCCTGCGCCGGTGAGCACCAGCACTCGCGTCTGATCGTCGATGGTCGGCTTTCTCATGGGCGTTCCCACGGGACGGCGAGCAAATCGGCGAGCTGACGCGCGAACGCGCCGGTGCCCGGAATCGCGGTGAACCGCTGCCCCATCGGCGCTTCGCTCGGAGTGATGCGGTGCAACGCCTCGGTGTACTGCTCGAAGAACGTGGCGCGCGGGGCGATCACGATCGACGTCGCGTTGGCTCGCGTCGCTCCCGCTTCGACCGCGGCATCGGCCTCGTCGCGGTGCTGAAAGGTGATGGTCAGCGGCTCGCGCGGCACGGGCGGCAACGTCGTGTTGCGGCGCTTGAGCATCTTCGCGAACTGAGCGTCGATCTCGCGCTCAGGCAGCGACTTCGTCTCCGTCGCCGAACGCGAGTGCTTGGTGATCACGCACGGCATGCGATCGGCCACGTCTCGCGCGAGCACGTCGTCGCCACAGGTGAACCACATCGGAACGCCGCGCTCACTCGCGAGTAGCTGCGCGAGCTGTGACTCGTCGAGGCGACGCGCGCCGAGCGACCAATCGGTGTGCAGAGAAACGGTGTGGCCTGCGAAGCCACCCGCTTGAGGCCGCGCGTGCATACCCACCGCGCAGACCGCCTGCACGTCGTCGAGCAATTCGCCGCCGTACATGTCTTCGGTGAAGCGCAGCTCGCAGCTCTTCGGGAAGCGCGTTGCGTCCAGATTGAAAGGCGCGCCGGAGCGATGTGCATCGGAGATCCGAATGTGATCCACTCCGAGCCCGTGCAGCGCGTTCACCACCTTCAACGTCTCGCGGTGCATGGCTTCGATCGCCGCTTCGTTGCCTTCGCCGCCGATGATGAGCGCCGTCGCTTGATCGACTTGAGGGATGCCCTCGAGGTCCGCCACCAGCAGCACGCGCATGGGCGAACTGTAGGCCAAATATTTGATTTCAGGGCGCTTTCCGGTACTTGTCAGTGGTCGTCGGTAGGGTGTGCGCCATGAAACATGCGTGGACCGTCAGCGAAGTCGCCGTGATGTTGGGTTTGAGCCCCGAAGACACGCGCACGCTCATCGCTCGCGTCTTCGAGCGCCCGCGCGATCTTCTGAGCTTTCAAGATCTCACCACCATTCGTACCGCAGCCCAGCGTGGGCTCGAGACGTTGCTGCAGCCGCCGTCGAAGACCACCGTGCAGAAGATCGGTCGCGAGCTCGTCGCCGACGACGGCGGCGCGAAGTGGAACGCGAAGACCGGGCAGACGCTGCTCGATCTCGGAGCGAGTCGCTCGCACTGGCTTCAGGTGACGGCTCCGCGGCGCGACGCGCATCAGCTGTTCGCGAGCGCGGTGTCGCTCGAAGAGACCGACCCGCCGCGCGCGATCGAGGCGTACGTCGAAGCGGTCGCTGCCGATCCGAAGCACGCTGACGCGCACATCAACCTCGGGCGGTTGCTCCACCAGTGCGGGCGACTGCGCGAGGCCGAGGCGCACTACGTCGCGGCGCTCGTTGCGCGGCCGACCGATACGACTGCCAGCTACAACCTCGCTGTGGTGCTCGAAGATCTCGGCAAGCTCGACGAGGCGATCGTGCGGTACCGCGAAACCATCGAGCTCGACCCCAACGTGACTGATGCGTACTTCAATCTCGCGCGCCTCTACGAGAAGAAGGGCGAGAAGGTCTCAGCCATTCGTCACCTCAAGGACTATCGGCGGCTCATCGGCCGATGACAGAGTGACGGCATGGCACGGCGGAAGAAGACGGCGGCGGCGAAGGCGATCGCACCTCTGCGGGTTCCGCAGGTGCGAACGAAGGTGGCGGCGTGGGAAGCGGAAGACGAAGAGGAAATCGAGCTGACCGAAGCGGAGTGGGCGGAGCTCGAACGTCGCGCAGAGCAAGCGCTGCTGGAGCCCACCATTCCAGTCAGCGTCCTGCTCGCCGCGATGACGAAATCGAGATTGCAACACGAGCGTCTGTCGAGATCCTCGACGCGCTCGCGTGGTGGCGCGAAAACAGGCCGGCCGCGCCACATCTCCTCGAGCGCGAACTCCGCGCGGCGTTAGTCGGTGTCGCGCGACGACCGTTCGCGAGTCAGACATGGCGGCACCTGCGCCGCGTGACGCTGCCGCGTACGCGCTACTTGCTCTACTTTCGCATTGAGCCGCGAGTACTCGTCGTCTGCTTCTGGCACTCGTCTCGGCGACCGCCGCGACTCACTTCACTTCTTTGACGCTCCACTCGACCGTCGCCAACAGCTCCTTGCGGCGCTTCGCGACGTCGGCGTCGAGGTACTTCACGGCGTCCTTCATGCGGTCCATCAGCCGGAAGTGCTTGCGGCGCGACTGCTTGAGCTGGAAGAGCCCGTGCACCAGCCACGGGAAGACCGCCGTCACGTCGCAGTGGCAGTAGATCGAACCGGTCTCGACGGCGTCGGCTGAGACCTTGCCCCAGGTGTGGCCTTCACCAGCGGGGCAGCTCGAGAGCGCTCCGTTGTCGACCGGGTCGACGCAGAACTGCACGTCGATGTCGAAGCCGTGCGTCGGCACGTTGAGGATCTGATCGAGCAGCGGCTCGCCCTGCAGCGTGTAGTTCTTCGGCACGCCACCACCGAGGATCCACACCGCCATCTTTCCGTCGAAGTGGTGACGGCAGTAGTGCTGGATGGCGGCCATCTCGTAGACGTCGTCGTTGATGTCGAGCTCGAACTTGAACTCGTCACCGAAGAGCCGGCGCAGCTTCACCACGTTGAGGAAGATCGAGCCGTCCTGCACCGCGCCCACGAAGATGGGCACTCCGCGCAGGTAGCAGGTCGAGAGCAGCGACGGGCTCTTCACGCCCAGCTCGGTCTCGATGGCGTGAATGTGCTTGCCGAGCAGGTAGTGGAACTCCGGCGTCGTCATCTTCTTCTGGAATTCCGGCTGGCGGATGATCGCGCTGAAGAGGCGATCGGTGTCGAGCAGCACTTCTTCGCCGAACCCGAGATCGTAGATGCGGATGATGCGCGCCAGGCGGTACTGAATGTCGCCCGCGTTGGGGTTCACCTCGAGGATGCGGTGTTTCAAGACGCGGTGCGCGTCGTGGTACAGGTTCGCGCCCGTGGTGGTGATGCAGCTGATCACGCCGCTCTCGACGAGGGGAATGATGCAGCTCTGGTGCAGGCCGGCCGGAGTCATCGCCCCCGAGAGCGTCAGAAACACCGCCGCCTTCTCATCGAGCGAGCGCTTCATCAGCTCGAAGGCCGTCCGTTCCTGGCGGCCGACGTAGGCGCCGAACGCGTGCTCGAGCAGCTCGATGGCCGTTTCCTTGCCGGTGATGGGGCGCGGGTCGACGCGGCGGGCTTTGTCGTATGCCTTGCGAAGCTTTTGCTGGGTCTTGGTGGCCATGAGGCGCGGCGGTATACACCCAACCTCTCTCGGCCGAATTGGAGTTTTCCCCTTGAAGAATCTGAGCTTCCTCGTCGCCGCAGTCGCGCTCATCTCGGGCTGCAAGTGCCAGCCGCCGATCACGATGAACAAGCCCGACATCGTGGCCACTCCCACGGCTATCAGCTTCTCGGCCTGCCCCACGCGCGACGAGAACGGCATGACCGTTCAGGGCGTGTTCCCCGATCGCAAGAAGGTGAAGCTCAACAACCAGGGCAAAGTCGGCACTCCGCTCAGCTTCGCGATCTCGGGAGCGGGCGCTTCGTCGTTCGCCTTCGGCAGCGAAGACGGCGGCTTCCCCGCCAGCATCGACTCGCTGGGTGAGACCGAGCTCGAGCTCGCGTTCTCTCCGTCGGCGAAGGGCGACGTTCGCGCCGACCTCACCATCGACGACAAGACCGATGGCACCGACAACCCGATCGTCACCCTCATCGGCACCGGCGTGAACCTGCCGAGCCAGCCGCTCATCGAGACCGCTCCGCAGAAGGCGGACAAGTCGGGCTTCCTGCTGTGCACCGCCGACACGCCGATCTCCGACTGCACGCTCGAGTTCCCCGACACGCTGATGGATCAGTCGGCGACGCTGCAGCTCAAGATCCGCAACAAGGGCTGCCCGGCGCTCAAGATCACCGCGCTCGAGATCGATGGTTCGAGCAACCCCGGCACCAACGACGGCTTCACGGTCGACTCCCCGTCGATTCTGCCCTCGACCGGTACGCCGTTCGTGCTCTCGACCGCTGACGGCACCGACGAGACGACCATCACGCTGCGCTTCACCGCCGTTGACGACAACTCGGGCGTGCCGAGCCAGCAGCACATCGCGGTGCTCACCATCAAGAGCAACGACCCCATCAACGGCGACGGCTTCGCGAACCCCGCGCGCCTCACCATTCAAGCCAACGCCGTGAAGCCGTCGATCTACGTCTCGCCGACGAGCTGCAACTACACCAACGCGATGGACAACTGCGGCTTCAGCACGCGCACGCCGCACAAGGCGCAGTTCCGCGTCACCAACGACGGCTCGACGCCGATTCAGATCTCGAGCGTGAAGTTCCGCTCGTCGGGTACCACCACCAGCAGCGATCAGCGCTTCTCGGTCACCACCAACATTCAGGGCCAGACGCTGCAGGCGACCAACTCGGCCACCATCGAAGTGACCGAGGTCGACATGGCGCTGCTGGTCAGCGATCAACTCGAGATCGTCGCCGACATCCCCGGCATGGGCGCCGGCAGCGGAGGCACCGTCGTGGTCTCGGTGATCAGCGGCATCAAGCCGTGCCTCACCACCGAGCCGATGGACACCGTCGACTTCGGAGACCCGGCCGACGAGCTGAGCGCGAAGCTGGTCACCATCAAGAACGGCATGGGCTGCGGCACGCTGGTGATCAGCAACATCGCGGTCTCGCAGCAGCCGTTCTTCTCGCTGATCGACCCGATGATCCCGCCGGGAACGCAGCTCCCGCAGGGCGGCATGATTCAGGCCACCGTGCAGTACCGTCGCCCGTCGACTGGCGGCCAGCAGCTCGCCGACATGCGCATCGTCACCAACGACACCGACTACGGCGCACCGCAGTACAAGCTGCTGCTCCTGCAGTCGAACGCGTCGCTCGACTCGTTCCCCATCGCCGGCCTCACCTCGTGCCAGCCCGCGCAGTTGGTGAACGACCCCAACTGCCTCATGGGTTCGCAGAACTCGGGCGCCTACAACCTGGCGATGATCAACCCCGATGAGATCACGCTCTCGGGCGCGACCTCGACCGACGACAACATGGTGAGCCAGTACCGCTTCGTGTTGCGCCCGCCGTTCCCGGGTGGCGCTTCGGCCGCGGCCCTCGAGAACAACGGCATGTGGATCACTTCGAACAAGGCAAAGCTCACGATCCCGCCGGGAGCGACTGGCACGTACTTCCTCCTGCTCGACGTGAAGGACAGCCGCGGTCAGCAGTCGCCCGCGTCGTCCACGATGACCATCAACATCTACCCCTGACCCGCAATCCCCCTCTCCCGCGAGGGAGAGGGTCGGGGTGAGGGTGAAATCGTACTGCGCACCTGAGGATGGAGCTCGCGTTCGCAAACGCTGTGCGTCTCATTCTCTCGGCGCTGCGATGAGCGCCTTGGCGCGGTTCACGCGCCAGCGCATCAACATCTAGCCCTGAGCTGCCGCCAGCGCGCCGGCCACCTTCTTCAAGGCGGGCGCATGCGTCTTCTTCTTCGCCCACGCGCGGGTCAGCGCCGCGACCTGCTTGCGCACGGGCTTGCCGCCGGAGTTGACGAACGCGAGCACCACCTCGACGTCCGCGTCGGTCGGCGTGGCGTAGGCGAGCCCCTGGATGAAGCGCGCAACGGGAGTCAGCCCGTCGTCGTCTTTCACTTCGAGTGACGCGCCCGCTTTGACCAACGCGATCGCGACTTCGGGCTTCTCAGCCACGTGCAACGGAGTGCGCCCCTCCTCGTCGGTCGCGGTGAGCAACGCGCCGCGCTCGACGAAGAGCTCGACCTGATCAGCAGTCGTCGCGTTGTGCAGCACCGTGCGGCCACGCCAGTCGGCTTGCGTGACGTCGGCGTCTGCTCCGCCGTCGTCGTCACCCCACGTCGCCGTGCCCGCCGCTGACACGAAGCGATTGCGCAGCGCGTCCGCACGCGCCGCGGGGAGCCGCTTGAGAATCGCCGCGAAGCATTTGGGAGCATCACCGTCACGCGCCGCCTCACCCCACTCCTCGGCATCGAGCTCGTAGCGATCGATCGCGGCCAGCAGCGCGCGCGCGTTGTCCTTCTCGAGCGCGGCCCGCGCCACGATTTCCCCCTGCGCGGCGAGGTCGTTGCCCTCGAAGTTCTCGAAGTCGACCGCCAGCGCACCCTCGGCGCGGCTCAGCAGCACCCAGCTGGGGTTCTTGAAGGTGTGACCGGCGCGCGTCAGCTCGAACGCCCAGCGCAGCACCACGTTCTTGCCCTTTCGCTCGCTGGTCAGCCCTCGCAGCGCGTTGAAGCGTCCCGGCGAGATCTTGCCGTCGGGGAGCGGCACCGGGTCATCGCGGAACGTCCGCTCGAAGGTCGGCGATCTCCACCCGACGGTCGCAAGGCCCAGCGTGTCGAGCGTCACCTTCTTCTCATCGAGCTGCACGAAGAGCTGCGCGATCTCGACGCCGTCTTCGCTGGTCGTCTTCGACGTGAAGCCCTTCAGCCCTTTCGGCACGGCTGACAAGAAGCGGCGCAGGTCGTCGCTGGTCGCCGGAGCGAACGCGGCGGTCTTGAAGCGCTCGAGCTGACCCAACTTCTTCCACTTCGGCCCGATGGCGAAGAACGGCTTCACCTCGAAGTCGAACGGCGCGCTGTCGAGCTTGGTGTCGGTGCAGAAGCGGCGCTGCGCCTTCGAGTTGCGCTCGGCCCACGTGCGCTTGCCGTTTCGATCGTACGCGTGCACCACCAGCTTCGAGACGGTGCCGGCGTGGCCCGAGACGAGCCAGGCGCGGCACTTCCAGAACGCCGCGCAGCGACGCGCGAGATCTGAGAACGAAGCGTCGTGTTGCCACAGACGATCGTGATCGCCATCGCCCTGCGCGAGCAGCGTGAGGCCGCCACGGCTCAAGACGTCGAAAGACACTCCGATCTCTGAGTACGCGGAGAGCGCCTCGCCGAGATCAGCTTCGAGGTGTTTCAACGTGAGCTTCTTGTCGAAGCAGAGGCCAACGCCGTAGCTCATTCCCATGAGGCGGCGGAATGTGCGTCAGCCCTTGAGCCCAATCAACGGAGACCGGTGCGTCAGCGAGCGCATCGCGAGCTTGTCGAGCCGGGTCGAGCGATAGACATCCAACATTCGATCCTGGCCCTGCTGCCACACCGACTTCATCGTGCAGTTCGCGGTGAAGCGGCACCCATCGTCGTGCTGCTTCTCGGTGCACACGTTCACCGAGATCGGGCCTTCGACCGCTTCGATGATCTCGAGGAACGTGATGTTCGACGCGGCGCGGGCGAGCGAATAGCCACCACGCGCTCCACGCACCGACTTCACCAGCTCGCGCGTCACCAGCGTCTTCATGATCTTCGCGAGAAAGTCCTGCGGGATGTCCATCTGCCGGGCGATCTCGCGAAAGGACGTGCTCTTCCCTTCGGGCAGCGACGCGAGGAAGAGCATCGCGCGCGTGCCGTATTCGATCTTCCTGGAGATCTGGAAGGCGTGCTGCATGGAGGAGTAAGGGTCCAGTTACCATGATCGACCTGCACTCGCACACGACCGCTTCCGACGGGCAGTACGCGCCGGTCGAACAGGTCGCCCTGGCGGCGAAGGCGGGCGTGAAGGTGCTGGCCGTGACCGACCACGACACGGTCGCCGGGCTGGCCGCGTGCACCGCCGCAGCGCAGACGCACGGAATGCGCCTCGTGCCGGGCATCGAGATCAGCTGCGTGCTGAACCGCCGCGAAGTGCACGTGCTGGGGCACTTCGTGAACGCCGCGGAACCCGGGCTCCTCGCGTACACGGCGCGCCTCGTCGAAGAGCGCATGTCGCGAATGCAGGCGATGATCGACAAGCTGGTGAAGATCGGAGTGCCCGTCACCCTCGCCCAGGTGCAGGCCATCGCAGGAGAAGCCACCCTCACCCGCCCCCACCTCGCGCGCGCCCTCGTCGAGCTGCGCGTCGTCACCTCGATGAAGGAGGCGTTCGATCGCTTCCTCGGGGATGGCAAGGCGGCGTGGGTGCAGCGGTTCGAGATGACTCCAGCCGACGCGATCGCGGTGATTCACCGCGCAGGAGGCACCGCCACCATCGCCCACCCCGGCAGCTCGAAGGTGCACCTCGGAGAGGTGCAGGACATGGCGCGCTCCGGTCTCGATGGCCTCGAGGTGATTCACAAAGATCACCCGCCCAGCCAGCGCGAGGTGTTCGCGAAGTGGGCCGCCGAGCTCAACCTGGTGCCGACCGCGGGCAGCGATTTTCACGGAGAGAAGGTCGCGCCCGATCGCCAGTTCGGCAGCGTGTCGATGGACCCCGCGGAGTTCGCGCGCCTCGAAGCCCGGCGCCCTGCGCATGCAGCGTGAGTCACTTGAGGCGTCGCTGCGCTCGGAGTTCGGCGAACAGCGCCTCAAGCGCGGCACCAATCACCTGAGCCGCGTGACGCTGGTGCCGCGCGAGCCGCTCTTCCACACGCCTCCGGTGTGGCTCGACTGGGGCAAGCGCGTCACCGAGCTGGTGATCGACGATCAGCCCTGGCCCATCACGCTCGACGGTGTGCAGCTCGGCTACGGCCGCCACCCACTGAAGAACGGAGCGACGTTCATCGCCGGCAAAACGGCGATCACGTTCAGCAAGACGCGGCGCGCGTGGCCCGTCGATCTCGAGCGGGAACGCGCGTTGCTCGAGTCGCCGCCGGAAGCCTGGGCCGTATTCGCCGACGAGCTGATCGCGCGAGGCGATCCACTCGGCGCAGCGCTCTCAGGCTCGGGCGAACTCGACACGTCCTACCTGCTCGAAGTCGCGCCACGCCTTGCAGCGAACGAAGTGGTGCCAGTGACGGGTCCCGGAGGCGCGTGGTCCGAACTCACGTTCAAAGTCGATCTGATGCGCGGCGGCCCATCAGGACTCTACGAGGCGGTGCTGACGCACCCGGTCTCGTGGTTCGTGCGGCAGGTCACGCTCGAGGCGAAGGGGCTCGGCTACTCGGTACCGGAGCACGCGCAGTTCGTGCTGAACGAGCTCGGTCGCTGTGGTGGGCCGCACCTGCGTCGGTTCATCGCGCCGAAGAAGCTGCGGCGGACGGCGACGCTGACCTCGCCGCGTCCCGAGATCGAGATCGTCCTGCCCTGAAGTTCGCCACACCAGGCGCTACTGCTTCGGCGCCGGCGTCTTCCACAGATTCGGATCGATGGTGGTCTTCTGCACGGTCGTATCGAGCTCGACATTCCCGCTCGCAGAATTCTCCCGACCACCGACCGACTTCGCCTTCACGTTGAGCGAGTTGCGCCCTTCCTGCAGCGTGATCGGCAGTTCGAACTTCCCCTTCGCATCGACGGCGATGACGCGGCCCTGAATCTCGACCAGCGCGCCCGGCTCGGTCTCACCCTTCACGATCACCTTCGACTTCGGAGTCACTCCACTCGGCAGCTTCACCTTGAGCAGCAGCGACGTGGGAATCGAAGCCGGAGCGGTTGGCGCTTCACCCGGGCGAACGATTGACTGCTGCCCCGCGCGAACGATCACCACGCGGCCACCACCGGCAAAGCTCACCTCACCGCTCTCGGCGCCAACGGCGACCGTGCCCTTGCCGTTGCTGGCGATGGTGAACACGCCGCCGTCCGTCACCGCGACGGCATCGCTGTTGTTGGCGCGCACCTCGAACGTGTGGCGCCCGCCGCCCTTCACGGTGGCCTTCGCCATACCGCTCTCGAGGAGCAGCTTGGTGATGCTCTCCTTCAGCTCGCCGATGCCGACCTCGGTGCCCGGTTCCATCTTCACTTCCCAGGTCTCTTCACCGACGAGCACGGCGTAGCTGCCGTTGGTGGTGCGAACACCGTCGCTCGGGTTCAGCACGTCACCCGACTTCGCGTCTTCCCACCCACCATCGAGGCCGCGGCGAATCTGCACGGTGCCCTGCACATCGCCGAGGTGGATCTCGACGGCCCGCGGAGCGACGGCGGCATCGACCGCCGCCACCACGGGGTTGTTCGGCACGACGATCGGCGGCTGGCCGCCCGGCTCAGAGAGGAAGAAGAACCACGCGACGGGCACCACAGCGACGATGCCGATCAGAGCTGCGACGAAACGCGCGCGGGGAGACATGAACCGGGGCGCAGTCTACCGCGAATGGGGGAGCGAGCCGGTTTCCGACCCATGTCAGCCAGTAATGCCCCGGCCGACACCGCCCACGTCGAGCGTCGTCTCCGCGTGCTTCTGCCGCGTGCTGCCGGCCGCCTTGAGCGTCAGCGTGAACGCCGCGCCCTTCCCCGGCTCGCTCTTCACGTCGATGCGGCCCTGGTGTTCCTGCATCACGCGGTAGGCCACGGCGAGCCCGAGGCCGATGTTCGTCCACACGTCTTTGGTGGTGAAGAACGGCTCGAAGATGCGGCTCAAGTTGTCGGGAAGAATGCCCTTCCCCGTGTCGGTCAACGTGAGCGTCGCTCCACCCTCGGGCGTGGTCGCCACCGCGAGAGACAGCTTCTTCGTCTCGCTGTGTGTCATCGCAGTCCGTGCGTTCGCGCAGAGCTGACTCAACACCTGTTCGAGCTGCTCGGCGTCGCCGTCGACGCGAACTGGAGCGTCGGGCATCGAGACTTCGATGGTCACTCCGGGAGATCGATCTCGCTCGAGCGACATGCTGCGATTCACGACGGTGCGCAGATCAATCGCGACCAGCGAGACCTCTCCGCGCTTCTGCGAGAAGCGGAGCAGCTGCTGCGTGATCTCCCGGCACCGCTGCGCGCTCTCCTCGATCTGCTTGAGCAGCGAGAAATCGTCGTCGCCTTCCTTGTGGTCCATCAGCAGCAGCTGCGCGTTGCCGAGAATGCCGACCAGCGGGTTGTTGATTTCGTGGGCCACGCCCGCGCCGAGCTGACCGATGGCCGCCAGCTTCTGCGCCTCGAGCAACTGCGCCTGCGCCGCGCGCAGCTCGGCCGTTGCTTCGTCGACCCGCTGCTTGAGCTCGTCGTTCCAGCGCAGCAACTTCGCGCGCGCGGTCTCGAGCTCTCCACCCATGGAATTGAACGTCTTCGCCAGCGTCGCGAGTTCGTCACCGCCGTCGAGTTCGACGCGCCGCGAGAGCTCACCGCGCCCGAACGCATCGGCCACCGTCGCCACCTTCTCGAGGCGCGAGGCGAGCCAGCGGGTGAAGAACAGCGAGACGATCACCAGCAGCGCGACGGTGCCGAGCATGCCTCCCAGCACGCTGCGACGAAGCGCGCGCACGGGCTCGGTCGCGACCTCGAGCGGAATCGAAGTGACGGCCACGAGGCCGAGGCGACCCGGCACCTTCTCGAGCGCGACCTGCTCGGTGCCCGACGTGGCGAACGGGTGGCCGGCCTTCACCGCGGCGAGCCGTGACGCCTCGAGCGTTCCCAACTTCCCGTGCCACTGCGAGCTGGCGATCACCCGGCCTTCGGCGTCGACGATCTCCAGCGTGCTCATCGTCGGAGCGTGCTCGACCAACCACCGATCGAGCACGCTCAGCGTCAACGCGAGCACCACCATCGGCGCGCCCTCTCCGCGCGGGCCGACCTGCACCGCAGCCGGCATCCACGGGCCCGCCTGGCTGTCTTGCGCAGCACCGAGCGCGATCTGTCCGCGATCTCCGTAGATGGCGAGCGTCGCCAGCGGGAGCGCGGTCGACAACGTCTCTCGCCCGATGCCCAGCTTGGGCCGCCCGTCGACGGCGTCGATCATCGGGCTGAAGTCCTTGCGCGCGGGGTCGACGACGGTCGCCGCGACCACCACCGGACTCTGCGAGGTCAGCAACTGGAGCCCACCCGCTGCTTCCTCTTTCGACACGCGCGACCAGTCGATGAGCGTGGCGGACTGCGCGAGCGAATCGAGCGAGGTGGTGAGCTGCGTGCCCGTCGCTTCGGCCGCCGCGGTGGCCAGCGCACGTTGTTCGCGTTCGAGGCGCGCGCCGAGCTCGCGTTCAGCCTCGCGGAGCAGCCAGAAGCCGGTGACCGAGAGCGGGATCACCGCCGCCGCGAGCACGAAGAGCAGCAGCTTCTGCGAGAGCTTCAACACGCGGGCGCGAGCATACCTTGAGCCTCAGCGCCGCTACGCGATGGAACGCTCACCATCGGGCTTGTCACTGCGCAGCACCACGCTCCCGGTGACCGCCTTGGCGCGCTTCTTCAGCTCCGCCGCCTGCCGCGCCAGCTCGGGGTGATCGACCGTGCCATCGGTCATCACCGCAGCGATCGACACGCTCATGATCGGAAAGCGCCGCCGATTTCCGTAGCGATCTTCCGCCTCGATGTAGCCGCGCTCGCGATCGGTGCGCTCGTAATAGAGAGGAATGATCCGATCGAACGACTCGATGATCCGCCGGCAGATCGTGTCGACCTGCTCCGGCCGCGTGATGAACACGAAGTCGTCACCGGCGACGTGACCGACGAACTCCGAGCCGTCACCGAGCTGTGTGACGACCTCGCGCAGAATGTCGGCGGTCTGCCGCACCACGCCGTCGGCCTTGGCGAACCCGTAGAAGTCGTTGAACGCCTTCAGGTTGTCGAGATCGAGGTAACAGAACGCGAACGGCTGCGTGTCTCGAATGCGGCGCTGCACTTCGCGCTCGATCGCGGCAGACCCTGGCAGCTGCGTCGTAGGGCTCGCCGCGTCCGGAGTGCGCCGGCGCAACACCGACTCCACGCGAGCACCCAGCTCGAGCGCGTCGAACGGCTTGGTCAGATAGTCGTCGCCGCCCAACTTCAGCGCGCGAATCTTGGCCGACGTGTCTCCGCGCGCGGAGATGAAGATCACCGAGAGCGGGCCCGTGCCGCGATCGGCCTTGAGCGCTTCGAAGAAGTGAAAGCCATCTCCGTCGGGCAGCGCGACGTCGAGCAGCAACACGTCGGGGCGCTTGCGCGCGATCGCCGCCTTCGCGTCGGCCACCGTCCCCGCGCTGTCCACGTCGAACCCCTGATTGCGGAGCACCTCGGTGCAGATGGCGGTGATCTGCGCGTCGTCATCGACCACCAGCACGCGGCCGCGCCCACCGTGACGTTCCTTGAGCGCCGCTTCGACGCTCGAGAGGAAGCTCGCGGGGTTCACCGGCTTCTGCAGAAACCCGCTCGCGCCGAGCCGCATCGCGTCTTCGCGGTGATCGCCACCGGCCACGACGACCACGCGCGCATTCTTCGTCTCGGGGTCGTGGCGAAGAATCTCGAGCAGCTTGAGCCCCTCGACGTCGGGCAACTTGTGATCGAGCGTGATCACGTCAGGTCGCAACTTGCGCGCGACGGCGATCGCATCTTCCGCGCGATGCGCGACGACGGTCTTGAGCCCGGCCGCCAGCAACTGCGCCTTGAGCACCCACGACAGGTGCAGCTCGTCTTCGACCACCAGCACCGTGCCGCGTGTCTGACGTTGCGACGACGACTCTTCGGCGTGCGCGTCTTCCGGTGGTGCCGCCGGGAACACCGCGACGAACCGCGCGCCGTTCGCCTCGTGCTCCGCCCAGATGCGGCCGCCGTGCCCCTCGACGATGGTGCGGCAGATCGACAGACCGAGGCCGGTGCCCGGCAGGTTCCGGGTCTTCGCGTTTCGCGCCTGCTCGAACCGGTCGAAGATGCGATCGAGATCAGGCTCGGGAATCGCGTCGCCCGAGTTCCACACCGAGAGCACCGCGCCGCCGGGGCCGTCACCCGAGCGCGCGACGCCGACCTTCACCGAGCCACCTTGCGGCGTGAACTTCACCGCGTTGGTGAGCAGGTTGTTGATCACCTGGTTGAGCCGGTTGGGATCAGCCAGAAGCTTCGCCCCGCTCTCCGCTTCGAACGACACCTCGACCTTGCGCTCGCTGAACGACGGGCCGTAGCGCTCGACCGCGACGCGCGCCAACTCGTCGAGGTTGGTGAGCTCGAAGTTCATGCGCATCGCGCCCTGCTCGAACTTCGCGAGGTCGAGCAGGTCGTCGACGAGGAGATTCAGCTTCTCGGTCGAGTCGCGCGCCATGGTGAGGAAGCGCTTCTGTTTCTCGGTGACGTCGCCCGCGAGGCGGTTGAGCACCAGGTCGAGCGCGCCGGCGATCGACGTCAGCGGCGTGCGCAGCTCGTGCGAGATGATACCGACGAACTCGTCTTTGCGTTTGTGGAGCAGCTTCTGCTCCGTCACGTCGCGCAGCACGAGCACGAGGCCGCGCAGCAAAGCGCCCGTTCCCGCCGCCACCGGAGTGACCACCAGCTCGAGATCACGCTCGCCCAACTGCAGCTCTTCGCGCACCGTCTTGGTGCCACCGTATTCCCAGCCGCGCACCAGCTCGAACGGCGACAGACCCAGCGTGGCGGTCAGACGCTCGAGCGACGGCTTGAGCTCTTCGGCGTTGAGGCCCAGCAACTCGCGCGCGGCGCGATTGACGACCACCACCGCGCCCTTGGCATCGGTGAGGATCACGCCGTCCGCCATCGCCATCACCATCTGCTCGATCTGCTGCCGCGCTTCGCGCTCGGTGGCGCGCACGTGCGAGATGGCGTCGGTGGTTTGATTCACCAACAGGTCGAGCAGCTCACCGTCGTCGGTGCTGTACGAGTCGGGCCGCGACGAGAAGAGCGCCAGCGTGCCGACCGTCTGCCGCTCCGCGACCAACGGCACCGACAGCGCGCACGCGAAGGTGGTGAGGCCCGCAGGCGCGCCGCCGACCTCTCCGCTCACGTTGGTGATGACGCGATCTTCGGGCAGCACCACGCCGGCAGTCTTGCGGTGCGAGTTGAGCACCGAGTCCTTCACGTGCAGCAGCGCAGCCTCTTCGAGCCCCGTCGCGCAGCGAATGCGCAGCGCAGCCGTCTCTCCGTCGGACGCTTCGATCAACACCGCGCTCGCGTCGTGAGGGAGCACACGGCCGACGGTGGCGAGCAGACGATCGACGAGTGCATCGAGCGATGGAACGTCTTTCGCGCTCGAGCGGCTCACCTCGTACATCACGTTCAGCGCTTCGACGCGCTTGTGGAGCGACGCGAGGAGCTGTTCCTTCTCACGGCGAAGCTGCGCGACCGACAGTGCGTTGCGCACCGTCATCATCAGATCTTCGATGTCCCACGGCTTGGTCACGTACCGGAAGACTTGGCCCTCGTTGATGGCGGAGATCAGATCGCGCGGGTTGGTGTACGCGGTGAGGAGAATCGTCGTGACGCCGATGCCTTCTTTGCGCGCGTTGCGCACCAGCTCGATGCCCGTCATGTCGGGCATGCGCTGATCGGTGATCAACAGATCGACGGGCTGTGATCGCAGAATCTCGAGCGCCTCGGGGCCAGAGCCCGCGGTGAGCACCGAGCCGAGCCGCTCGAACATGCGCTTGAGCACGTCGAGCACGTTCTGCTCGTCATCGACACAGAGAATGAGGGGCTTCGCTGCCACGACGACGCGAAGTTTAGAACTCCGCGCGCTCGCGTCGAAAAACCCACATTGTCGCAGCCTGTATCACCCGTTACTTCTTCGGTGCCGGTTCGGGCGTGGGGCCAGTGCTCTTCCCCGCAGAGTCGAGCTTCTCGTTGTTGCTGATCGACATGCGCACCAGCTCCCGCAGCACGCGGTTGCGGCGCAGGTTCGACAGCAGGTCCTTCAAGTCTTCGTAGACCGTCGGGTCGTTGATGATCGCTCCGAGCGAGCCCTCACCCGACTTCACCTTGCCGGTGATCACCTTGATGTCGTTGGCGCTCTGCGCGAGGTCGGCCAGCAGCGTCTTCGCGTCGCCGTACACCAATTGGTACACCGCGCCGTCCTTGGTGGTCTTGGCGTCGTGAATGAGCTTCGCCAATTCGTCAGCCGCCTGCCCGAGCTCGGTGACCGCGTTGGTGATCTTCTTGTCGTAGATCAGCGCGTGCAGTGAGCCCTCGCCGTTCTTCACGTCGTTGAGCAGCCCATCGATCTTGGTCGCCGCGTCGTCGATGCGAAGCGCGACTTCCGAAGCGCGTGACAGCAGCGTCTTCAAATCTTCGCTCACCTTCTTGTCGTAGATGAGCGTGTGCGCGGGGCCCTTGCCGGTCTCGATCTCCGCCGCGATGTTGCGCGCCGACTTGATGAACTGCTTCACGTCGTCGGTGATCTGCGGAGTGGTGTAGCTCTGCACGCCCGAGCGCAGATCGCGCGTGATGTTCACCATGTTGTCGATCACCTCGCCGGTCGCCTTGAGCACCGAGCTGATGTCGCCCGAGGTACCGGTGTTGATCTCACCCTTGTTCGGAATCACGTCCTTGTCGGGGCTGCCGAGCGAGACGTCGATCGCCTTGTCGCCGAGCACGCCGCGACCCGTCACGCGCGCGACCGAGTCAGCGCGAATTCGCTCCTGGAATTTGTTGCTCACTTCCATGGTCACGATGATTCGCTTGTCGCCCAGGTCCGGAGCGAACGAGATCTTCGACACCTTGCCGACGTTCAGACCACCGAGCCGCACCGGAGAGTCGAGCGCCAGACCGTCGACGTTCTCGAACGCGCCGGTGTACGTGTTCTGATCTTCGAAGAGCCGCCGCTCCTTGCCGATCACGAAGATCACCAGGCCGGCGAGCGCCAGCCCGAACGCGATGAAGAGACCAGCGCGAATGATGACGCGCTTCTCTCGTTCCGCGGGATTCATGGGCGTGTCAGCCATGGCTCAGCTCTTCCTCGCGTCGAAGAACGCGCGAACGTCGGGATTCGTGGAGGCCTTCATCTCGGCGACCGTGCCCGAGGCGACGATCTTCCGGCGCGCGAGCATCGCCATGCGATCACTCACGCGAAACGCGCTGTCCATGTCGTGCGTGACGACGACCGAGGTGCAACCCAGCTGCTTCTTCATCGAGATGATCAGCTCGTCGATGATGCGCGTCGAGATCGGGTCGAGGCCGGTGGTCGGCTCGTCGTAGAGAATCACTTCGGGCTCGATGGCGATGGCGCGCGCCAGACCGACGCGCTTGCGCATACCGCCCGAGAGGTCGGACGGACGCATCGCCTCGATGCCCGGCAGGTTCACCATCTTCAAGTTCTTCGCGACGCGCGCGGCGATCTCTTCCTCGCTCAGTTCCTTCAAGTGCTCGCGCAGCGGGTACGCGATGTTCTCGGCGACGCTCAACGAGTCGAAGAGCGCCGCGCCCTGAAACACCATCGCCACGCGCTTGCGCACGTCACGCAGCTGCGTCTCGTTGAAGCCGGTGACGTCGAGCCCATCGAGCATGATGCTGCCCTTGTCGGGGTACAGCAGCCCGATGAGGCACTTGAGCAACACGCTCTTTCCCGTGCCCGACCCGCCGATGATGGTGAGCGTCTCTCCCTTGCGGATCTCGAGGTCGAGCCCCTCGTAGATCTTCTTCGGGCCAAACGACTTCCACAGCCCCTCGAAGGAGATGAGCACTTCCCCATTGCGGGCAGCGGTGGCGTTCGCGGGAGTCACAGGGCGAGGAACAACTTGGTGAGGAAGAAGTCCGACAGGCAGACCGCGACCGAGGTGATGGCGACCGTCTCGGTGGTCGAGCGGCCGACGCCTTCGGTGCCGCCGCTCACTTCGAAACCTTTGAAGCAGCCGACGATGGCGATGATCGCTCCGAACACGAAGCTCTTGGCGATGCCCGAGGTGAAGTCGACCACGTCACACGTCTCGACCGCGCCGCGGAAGAACTGATCGAACGGAATGTCGTACTGACTCGAGGCGACGATCGCTCCGGCGGTGAGGCCGAAGACGTCGGCGAGACACGTGAGCGCCGGCATCACCACCATGCACGCCAGCAGGCGCGGCGTGACGAGCTTCTTCACCGGGTCGGCGCCGAGCGCGGCGATGGCGTCGATCTGCTCGGTCACCTTCATCGAGCCGAGTTCGGCAGTGATGCCCGAACCGATGCGCGCTCCGACGGTGAGCGCGGTGAGCACCGGCCCGAGCTCGCGGAAGAGCGTGAGCACCACCACCTTGCCGACCGTGTGTTGAATTCCGAAGCGCGTCATGAAGAACGCGAACTGCAGCGTCATCACGAGGCCGGCGAACACCGCGGTGAGCGTAGCGATCGAGAGCGAGCGCGCTCCGAGCACTTCGATTTGGTACGCGGTTTCTCCGAACGAGAGCGGGCGCACGAACGCGCGCTGAATCGCGCGCACGCCCATCGCGAACATGCCGCCGAACACTCCGAACGCGGCACGCACGCGCGCCGAGAAGGGGATGATCGCCAGCATCTCCTGCTGAACGATCTGACCGAGCTCGGTTTCGGCGGTGGTCGTCGGCTCGAGCGCCGGCTCCTGGTCCGTGTCGCTGCTCACGGCGCGCGCTCCTGCTTGAAGCCGTCGATCAGCGCGTCGAAGTCCTTCTGGTACTTGGCCTCCTCACCAACCGGGCTGACGTACGTGAAGTCGTGCACGCACCCATTCTTCTTGAGGACCACCAGCTCGAGCGAGGTCGGGACCCCGTCGATCTTCGCGTGGATCCACGACCTCAACGCGTCGCGCCCGTCGAGCTTGAAGGGCTCTCGCTTGATGAGCTCTTTGTCGGTGAAGCCGATGACCAGATGGTTGGTGAGGATCTCGAGCGGCGGGTCTTCGTGACCGGTGCACGTCGAGTTGATGGCGATCATGTGCGCCGAGGTGGTCGACAGCCACGCGAGGTCGTTGTCCTCGAAGTCGACGCGCCGCCACTCTTTCCCGTCGGGCACAACCACGCGGTACGACACGCCCTCGTGAGTGAAACTCCCTCCGGCGAGCACGCCGCGGCATGCGGTGAGGGCCCCCAGCAACCCCACGATGATGACGCCTCGCAGCATGTCGCGCTCAGTCTGCCTCACGGCGGAGAGAAGGGAGAAAAATTGACTCTGCACAGCCGTTCAGCACTAATACTGAACGGAGATCCAGCAGAGGTCACGCACATGGACGAAATCACCGACCGGCAGAAAGAGATTCTCACCTTCATCCAGAGAACCACCGAGGAGCGTGGCTTCCCTCCCACCATCCGTGAAATCGGTGAGGAGATGGACATTCGCTCCACCAACGGAGTGAACGACCACCTCAAGGCGCTGGAGCGAAAGGGCTACCTGACGCGCGGTGAGCAGCAGAGCCGCTCGCTCGTGCCGACCAAGCGCGCGCGGTTGATTCTGGGCCTGGGCGCGAAGAAGTCGTTCGGCGACGCGAACATGATCGACGTGCCGGTGCTCGGTCGCGTCGCAGCCGGAGCGCCGATCCTCGCGCAGGAAAACATCGAGGACACGGTGCGCATCGACAGCTTCCTGCTCGGCGGCTCGGGCAAGGAAGTGTTCGCGCTGCGTGTGAAGGGCAGCTCGATGATCGAGGCGGGCATTCACGACGGCGACTTCATCTTCGTGAAGAAGGCGCCCAACGCGACGCCCGGTGAAATCGTGGTGGCGCTCATCGAAGACGAAGCGACCGTGAAGAGCTTCCACCCCGAGGGCGATCGCATCCGCTTCCAGCCGCACAACAAGACGATGGAGCCGATCTACGTCTCGAAGAGCGACTTCAAGCAGACCATGATCCTCGGCAAGGTCGTAGGCGTGTACCGCAAGATGACCTGAGCCCTGCGGTCACTCCGCCCGCTCGCGCCGTTTGCGAGCGGGCTTCTTTGGGTTGCGTATATAGCTAAGGCGCTATATAGCCATTTCGCAATGGACAGCGAACGACTCACTCTCGTCTTCTCCGCCCTGTCGGACCCCACGCGCCGCGCGATCCTCGAGCGGCTGATGCAGGCCGACGCCACGGTCTCCGAGCTCAACGAGCTGTTCGACATGCAGCAGCCGACGCTCTCGCGGCATCTGCGCGTGCTCGAGGAAGCCGGGCTCATTCGCACCGGGCAAGACGCGCAGCGCCGGCCGCGCAGCCTCGTCATCGGAGGCCCGCTCGAGACCGTCGATGCCTGGCTCGACCCGTTCCGCGCGCAGTGGGACCGCCGCTTCGATCGCCTCCAGTCGCACCTCAGCCAGAAGAAGAAAGGAAAGAAGTCATGACCATCGACAAAGAGAAGCTGACCTTCCACTTCGAGCGAATGCTCGACGCCACTCCGGGCGACGCGTTCGACGCGTGGACCAAGCCCGAGGAACTGAGCGAGTGGTGGGACCCCGACGGTCGACGGCTCGTCTCGTGCGCGATCGATCTGCGCGTGGGAGGCACGTTCACGCTGAAGAACGCGGGCCACGCCCCACCCTTCTCCGGCGTCTACACCGTGCTCGATCGACCGAAGACCATCGCGTTCGAAGCGAACGGTTCGATCGGCACGGTGAAGTTCGAAGCTGCCGGTGATCGCACGCGCATGAACGTGTCGATCAAGAGCCCGTCGCGCGAGCACTTCGAGATGTTCACGAAGCTGGCGATCTACGAAGGCACGCAGCGCACGTTCGACAACCTGATGCAGCACTTCGCGTCGCGCGCTCCAAAGGCCTGAAGCGCCTCGCGAAATTCACGGCCCGCACGGTTGGGAAAGTCGGTCCGTCCTCCGGGCATGACCGCCATCAGCCGTCGCACCGCTCAGCAGCTCAGCTCGCAGAAACTCCGCACCGAAGCGAAACAGCAGCCCGGGCCCGTGAGTCAGCAGACGCTCCAGCGCGTCGCCGACTCGTTCAAAGAGGGCAAGCGCATCGGGCTTGGTGCGTCGCTCGTTGGCCACAACAACCAGACCGTCGCCGCGAAGCTCGGAGCAGCGCTCGTCCCCGCGCGCGCCGAGCTCGCATCGGCGGGTGCTCAACTCACCGCGGGCGCGGGCATGGTCGCGGCGCAGCAGCCCGAGCTCGCGAAGGCCGCGCAGGGTCTGGGCGACGCAGTGAAGAAGCTCGCCGCTGATCCTTCGAAGGCGTTCGGCCCGTTCTCGTTCGATCTCGGCTCGCTGGTGGAAGGCGCGAAGAGCCTGGTGAAGACCGCGGAGTCGGTGATCGGCACCGGCGTCGAGCTGATCAAGAGCGGCGCGGAGCTGGTGACGAAGGTCGCCGGCGGTCTCGACTCGCTCAAGGAGCTGGCGATCGACGAGCTGCGCAAGAGCACCATCGACGGGCCGATCGACAACCTCAACTCTCCGGGCGACTCGGTGAAGATCAACCTGGGTGGCGAGCTGCTGGTGCCCACTCCGATTCCTGATCTCAAGGCGAAGGGCGCGGCCGACGTGTCGGCGGAGATCAAGCGCGAGGACGACGGTGGCTACACCATCTCGACCGAGGGCAACGTCGCGCTCGGAGCGTCGGTCGGCATCGAAGATCCCGAGCTGGGAAATTCGGGCAACGCAGACCTGATGCTCGGCGGCGGCGGCAAGGTGGAGTTCAAGGTCGCACCGGTGATGAACGAAGACGGCCTGACGGTGAACGAGGCCGCGACCAAAGCGAAGGTGAAGGAGCTCACCGAAGCGATCGCGCGCGCGGGCACGGCGGGCGCTGGCGGGCCGCTCGCTGCTCCGATCGCCGACAAGCTCATCGGGCCGACGCAGGCGCAGAAGGACCTGATGAAGGCGTGTTTCAAGGGCGTCGAGCTGAAGGGCTCGGCCGCGCTCGCGCTCGCGGGAAAGCTCAACCTGCCGATGGCCATTCAGCTCGATGGCACGGGCAAGGTGCAGAACGACGTCACGCTGCGCATCGAGAAGGGCGACAAGGGTCTCGCGGTGTCGGTGAAGCAGACGCTGAGCGGCGAAGCGGAGATCAACGGCGCGCGCGTCACGCAGCCGCTCGACAAGCAGACCATGGGCACGGTGAAGGGAACCGCGAAGGTCGAGCTCGAGCAGAAGTTCGAGTTCCCCGGCTCGAACAACGTGCAGGACGTGATCGCCAACGCCGGCAAGGTGCCGCCCATCGTCACGCAGTCGCTCACGCTGTCGACCGACGTGCAGGGCGGCTACGGCTCGCAGCGCGGTGGCCAGACCGGAGTCGCCGACGGCACGTACCGCGACACGAAGCGCCTGGGCGTCACGACCGAGGTGAAGATCACCGCTCCGAGCGACCCGGCGGTGCTGCGTGAGAATCGTTCAGGAAACGCTGAAGGGAAATCTCGCGGACGCCGCGCGCAAGGCGGGCGACAACACGAAGATCGAGCTCAAGGCGACCGTGTACACCGAGCGCAATCGCCAAATCGCGGGCAACGTCGAGAACGAATCGGTCGGCGGCGCGAGCGGCAAGGGAGAGATCGTCGAGCGTGACGTGATCCGCACCTCTCCGCCGATGCAGACCACTCCGAGCCAGATCGTCGACACCGTGCGCGGGCAGCTCGAGGAACTGAACCGCCTGCAGAAAGACGTGCAGCGCTCGCCGGTCTACGTGCGCGCCTAGAAACCGAGACCGATGCTCAGCCCGTAGATCAACAGCCCGCGGGGGTCGGTCTGCAGGTAGAGCCGCACGTCACCGAACGCGATCAACGCGCCGACGATCGCGATTGGAATCACGGCCCAGGAATTGGTGCCGCCGAGCCCGCCGAACCAGCTCGGCGCTCCGGGAATCGCAGCGAGGTTCCAGCTCAACGCCACGCCCGTGCGCACGCCGACCGGTTTCGCGTCGAAGGGCACCAGCAACTGCGAGAACAGCGAGAGGCTCAGGTACGGAATCAGTACCGGCCCGTGCTGACCCATCACTTCGAGTCGAAGACCCGGACTGAAGTTGAGGACGAAGTTGATCGACTCGAGCCCGAGGAACGCGCCTGCTCCGATGTTGAACTGCGAGGCGTGACGCAAGAGGCCCATGCGGAGCCCGAGCGTGCCGGCGAACCCGGGCAACACCGACGATCGAATCCCACGCCGAGTTGATTCCGTTGATCGCGATGTGGCCCATCGGTCCGAAACGAAAGCGACGATCGGTGTCCTGCGACGGCGGCGCGCGAGGCGGACCATTCGACACCGGTCCCGTCGGCTCCGGAGGGAGCGGCTGGTTCGCGATGGTTGGTGGAACGAGCGCAGGAGCCGGCTGTTCTTCAGGCGCGGGCATGGGCGGCGGCGACAGGTCTTCCTGCGACTGCGACCACGCCGTCGTCGAGAGGATCAACACGCAAGCGACGAGGCACGGACGCACGCGCGGGTACTTCATCACGAGATGCCCGACAGAAAATGTTGAGCCAGTCGCCCGTCGGCCCACAGTCGCGCAATCAACTCCCGCCGCTGCTCGTCCGTTCGTGCGACGCGAGGTGAGTGCCCCCACACCGGCCCCGGCCACGCCGGATCGCCGAGCTGACGCGCCACCACGTGCACGTGAAACTGGCGCACCACGTTGCCAAGCGCTCCGACGTTCATCTTGTCGGCGTTGAAGACCCTGGCGAGGTGCTCTGCGACGACGTTCGTTTCGCGCATCAGCTGTTCCCGCTCAGCCGCGGAGAGTTCGAACAACTCACTCACGCCCGCGCGTCGCGGCACGAGCACCAACCACGGGTAGCGCGCGTCGTCGAACAGCAGCAACGAGTTCAGGTCGCTCTGTCCGACGAGCTGCGTGTCGCGACGCAATCGCTCGTCGAGGACGAACGGGAGCCGACGCGTGAGTTCGGCGAGCAACGCCCTGCCCGCCGGCCACGACCCGAGCTGCGAATCTGAATTGAGGTGACCCGCCGCGCCTGCCTCGACGAACCGAGAACCCCACGCCCGAGCGAGCTCGCGTGAACGTTCGATCGAGCACCACTGATCGTTCGACGACGCGACCAACACGCTCTCGAAGGGAAGCCGATGCGTCGCGGGCGGCCCAAAGCTCAAGACCGACGAAGGCAGGCCCGGAGTCTCGAGCGACGGCGGTGCGACGAGCAGCGCGCCCACCACACTCTTCAACTGGTCGGCCGCGTGCGCCACGAGATGACAACCGAGCGAATGCGCGACGAGCACGCACGGCCTTCCTGAACCCACGCGCTCGAGCAGACGCGCGGTCCACGCCTCGCGCGACGGTTGCTCCCAATCGTCCTGCTCGATGCGCACGATGCTCGCGTCGAGCTTTTCCCACTGAGACTGCCAGTGCGCCGGACCTGAGCTCTGCCAACCGGGAACGGTGAAGATCATCCCAGCGCCGAGACCTCGGTGCTCACCACTTCCCAGCGCGCGAGGGCCTCGTCGAGCTCAGCCGCTGCTTCGCGGTGCGCGTCGAGCACCGGCCGCGACTTCGCGAAGTCCGCCGTGAAGGCGGGGTCGACGAGCTGCGCCTCGCGTTCCTTCTGTGCCGTCTCGAGCTCCGCAATGCGCGCTTCCAGCTTCGCGAGTTCCTTCTTCAGCGGAGCCAACTTCGCGCTCTTCGCCTGCCGCGCCTCGGCCTCGAGGCGCTTGCGATCTTTCGCAGACACCTCGGTCGCGCCCTGTTTTCCGGGCACCGGCAACGCCTCACCCTTCGCGCGCGCCGCGGCTTCGGCGTCGAGGTGCTGCAGGTACTCCGCGAGATTTCCCGGGTACGGCACGACCTTGCGATCGCGCACGTCCCACAAGTGGGTCGCCAGCGTGTCGAGGAACGAGCGGTTGTGCGACACGAACATCAACGTGCCCGTGTAGTCCTCGAGCGCTTCGATCAACGCCTCGCTCGAATCGAGATCGAGGTGGTTGGTCGGCTCGTCCATCACCAACAGGTTCGCCGGCTTGAGCAGCAACTTCGCCAGCGCCACGCGCGCGCGCTCACCGCCGGAGAGCACTCCGATCTTCTTGTCGACGTCGTCGCCAGAGAAGAGGAACGAGCCGAGCACGCTGCGCACGAAGGCCTGAGGCTTGTCGGGCACCAGCTCGCGCATCTCGTCGAGGATGGTGTTGTCCCGGCTGAGCGTGTCGGCGTGATGCTGGGCGTAGTACCCGAGCACCACGTTGTGCCCGAGCGTGATCTCTCCGCGGTCGGCTTCGAGCTCACCCGCAAGCAGCTTGAGCAAGGTCGTCTTGCCCGCGCCGTTCAGACCGACCACCGCGATGCGTTGCCCGCGCAGCGCCTGCGCCTCGAGCCCGTCGTAGACGACGTTGTCGCCGAACGCCTTGCGCACGTCGTGGAACTTCACGACCTCGCGCCCGCTCTGCGCCACCACCGGGAACGTGAAGTTCACCGTCGCGCGCTCGGTGTGCACGTCGACCGTCTCGAGCTTCTCGAGCTGCTTCATCTTCGACTGCGCCTGCGAAGCCTTGCTCGCCTTCGCGCGGAAACGGTTGATGAACGCCTGCAGCTGCTCGCGCTTGGCCTGCACCTTTTCCTGCTGCGCGAGGAGCCGCTCGTATTCTTCAGCGCGCTGGCGCCGGTAGTCCTCGTAGTTGCCGGACCACGCGCGCACGCCCTCGGTCTCGAGCGAGATCACCTTGTTGATCTGCCGATTCAAGAAGCCGCGGTCGTGGCTGATCAGCACCATCGCCTTGCGCGAGCGCTTCAAGAACGCGTCGAACCACGCGAGCGTCGGGAGATCGAGGTGGTTCGTCGGCTCGTCGAGGAGCAGCAGATCGGGGTCCTGCAACAACAACCCCGCGAGCGCCGCGCGCATGCGCCAGCCACCCGAGAACTGCACCGTCGGTTTCTCGAAGTCGCGCAGCGTGAAGCCGAGCCCGAGCAGAATCTGCTCCGCGCGATGCGGGCCGAAGTGGGCGTCGAAGTTCTCGCGTTCCTCGTGCAGCTCGGCGAGCGCGCCGGCGAGTTCCATCTGCTCGTCGGCGTTGCTGCTCTCCGCCAGCTGCGACTCGACCGCGGTGATCGACTCGTCGAGCGAATCGCGACCGGGCACCGACGACAGCACCGCGTCCACCAGCTTGCCCTCGGGCAGCGCCTGCAGGTCTTGCGGCAGGTACCCGATGGTCGCCTTGCGGCGCAGCGTCATGTTGATCGAGTCGGCGTGCACCTGCCCCATCAAGATCTTCAGCAGCGTCGACTTGCCGGTGCCGTTCGCGCCGACGAGGCCGATGCGATCGGTCGGGCCGATCGAGAACGCACTGTCCTCGAAGAGGGTCTTCTTCCCGTACGACAGCGACAGCTTCTGGACGATGACGAGGCTCACGGCGCGGGGCGGATTAGCGCGTCTGACGCCCGCAGGCGACGCGACTGAAACGACAGGGCCGGGTCGGGCGTTTGAGCGTAGAGTGCGCACGCCCATGGCGAAGGAACCCTTCGAAGCGGTCAACGCCCAGGACCTGATCGGCAAGACCCTGGACGGGCGCTACCGCGTCGAGTCCGTGCTCGGTCAGGGCGGCATGGGCATGGTCTTCAAGGGCATTCAGACCAGCGTGCAGCGCCCGGTCGCGCTGAAGACGTTGCACCCGCAGCTCGCGATGGCTCCCACGTTCTTCGAGCGCTTCAAGCGCGAAGCCGAGATCGCCAGCCGCCTGCACCACCCCAACATCATCACCATCTTCGACTTCGGGCGGACCGGCGAAGGCCTCTGCTACTACGTGATGGAGATGCTCGAGGGCGAGTCGCTGCGCCAACGCATCAAGCGCGACGGTCCGTTCACGCTGCGTCAGGCCGCGGCGATCATCGAGCAGTCGACCGCCGGCATCGCGCACGCGCACCACCAGCTCGTCATTCACCGCGACATCAAGCCGCACAACATCATGCTCACCGTCGTCGACGGGAATGAGTACGTGAAGGTGCTCGACTTCGGTCTGGTGAAGGCCATCGAGCAGGAAGAAGAGGAGCACCTCACCTCGACCGGCCAGGTGCTCGGCACGCCGCAGTACATGCCTCCCGAGCAGGCCGGCGGTGAGGTCGTCGATCAACGCAGCGATCTCTTCTCGCTCACCGGCGTCTTCTATTACTGCCTCACCGGTCACTCACCGTACGGCGCCAACTCGGTTCGCAAGGCGCTCACGCTCGCGCTGGCCGGCAACGTTCCGCCGATCTCGACGTACCGAAAAGGCGCTCCGGTCCCCAAGGCGATCGACGAGTTCATGATCAAGGGCCTCAAGCCCGAGAAGGAAGATCGCTTCCAGACCGCCGAAGACTTCATTCAGTCGCTGCACGCCGCGCTCGCGGGCACGCCCGACTCGGTGCTCGACGCGACGCCGCAGTTCACGCCCGACCCGAACTCGAAAGAAGCCGGGAGCGGCTCGTCGTCGGCGTCACGCAAGTCGAGCGCGAGCAAGGTGCCGAGCAAGGCGATCTCCGCGGTGTCGAAGCCGCTGCCGAAGTCGGCGTCGCGGGTCGATCCGCCGCCGCGTCAGTCGGGCCAGATCACTCCGGCGCAGCAGGGCACCGGCTCGGGTTCGCAGTCGGGCTCGGTCGCGCGCCCACAAGGCGTGCCGCTCGGGCCACTGGTCGCAGTCGTCGGCGGCATCGTCGTGCTGCTCGGCGCGGCCGTCGCATACAAACAGTTCTCGAAGAAACCCGAAGCCGACACGCCTCCCGTCGTCGAGCAGCCGATCGCGAAGCGCACCGATCCTCCGCCCGGCAACGACTCAGCGCCGAACAAGCCCACACTCCTCAAGGTGACGATCAAGTCGACGCCCGACGGCGCCGAAGTGAGCGAAGGCGGAGTGATGATCGGCAACACGCCGCTCACCATCGATTGGGAGAAAGGTGCGACGCGCACCCTCACGCTCAAGCTCTCGGGCCACAAAGAAGTGAGCAAGACGTTGCGGGCCGAAGCGGAGCAATCTTTCGAGTTCCAGCTCGACGCAGCGAGCGCTCCGAAGGTCCCAAATGGGGGCAAAAAGCCACCAAAGAAGGACCCGGACATCGGCGCCTTCGACTAAAAACCTAGTCAATTTGAATATTTAGAGACTGGAACGACAGGCAGGGATGGCGCGTCGGCAGTGTCGGTTATGGTCGGAACGACCGTCGAACGCACCGCCATGACGACCGCCCTCGCAAGCCCCGCCGCCTTCAAGGAAAAGCTGCCCGAGCCACACTTCGGTGATGGTTTGCCGCCCGAAAGCGCGTCGCTGATGCAGGCGCGCATCAAGGATCTGAAGCTCGTGCTCAAGGGCACGCGCCTCGAGAAGTTCATCAACCAGCTGTACGAAGAAATGGAAGCGCGCGGGCTCTCGCTGCGACCCGAGTGCTACCTCTCGGACCAGTGGGGCTGCCCGTCGGGCGTGCCGGTGATCGGCATTCCTTTCTACCTGGCTGATCAGAACCTCACGCGCATCGAAGACACGCTCGGCGCGGGTGCCGAGACCGAGCGCGACATCATGATGTACCTGCGCCACGAGGCAGGCCACGCGTTCAACTACGCGTTCAAGCTCTACGAGAGCGACGAGTGGAAGAAGCTGTTCGGTGATTTCGGCAAGCCGTACCTCGACGCGTACAAGCCGCACCCGTTCAGCCGCAAATACGTCGCGCACCTCTCTGGCTGGTACGCGCAGAAGCACCCCGACGAAGACTTCGCCGAGACGTTCGCGGTGTGGCTCACGCCGAACTCGAACTGGCAGGAGCGGTACAAGGGTTGGGGCGCGCTCAAGAAGCTGCAGTACGTGGCCGACGTCGCGACGAAGCTGGGTCGCACCGCAGCTCCCGTCACGCTCGCCGATCGCGATCTCGACGTCGGTGAGATGGAAGAGACGGTGCTCGATCACTATCGGCAGCGCGCGCTCGAGGAGAAGATCGACCTGCACATCGGCGATCAGCTCGATCAAGATCTCACCGCGCTCTTCGAAGCCGAGGCCGTCGGTAACGCCACCGCCGATGCGCTGATTCGTTCTGAACGTCAGGCGTTGATCGCGTCCATCACGCAGTACTCCGGAGTCTCGCGCGCCGTCGTGAAGTCGGTGCTCGATCACCTGCTCGAGCGCGTCACCGCGCTGAAGCTCTCGGTGCATCGCGACAAGGTGCGTGAGTACATGACGAAGCTCACCGCGCTGGTCACCACGCTCGCGATGAACTTCCTCTACACGGACAAGTTCTTCGACGTGGATTAACGTCGCGCCGCGCATGGCGGCAGCGACGGTTCCTTCCCTCAAGATCTCGGTTCTCCACTACCAACCGTCTGGAGATCCGATCGATCCCGTCGTCGAAGACGTGGCGGCTGCGCTCAAGACGCTCGGTCACACGCCGACGCTCATGGCGGTTCACGATCGGGTGTTCGATTTGCTCAAGCAGATCGAGAAGCAGAAGCCCGATCTGGTCTTCAACGTGTGCGAGACGTTCGCCGACGACTATCGCCTCGAGGTGAACGTCGCCGCAGTGCTCGAGCTCGCGCGCGTCAACTTCACCGGGTCGGGCACCGCCGGTCTGTTGCTCGCGCAAGACAAGATCCTCACCAAGCAGCTGCTCGAGTACCACGAGGTGAACACGCCCAACTTCCTCACCTTCGATGGCGAGGCGTTCGAGGCGTTCGGTCGCATGAACTTCCCGCTGATCGTCAAGCCCGCGCGCAGCGACGCGTCGATCGGCATCGGCCAGCACTCGGTGGTGAAGGACTGGGACGAGCTCACGCGCCGCGTTCGCGAGATCCGCAAGACGCTCAACGACGAAGCGCTCGCCGAGGAGTTCATCGACGGCCGCGAGGTGTACGTGGGCGTGATCGGCCCCTCACAGCGCCCCGAGATTCTGCCCATCGTCGAGCTCGACTGGGGCAAGTGGAACCCCGACGTGCCGAAGGTGAGCGATCGCGAAGTGAAGTTCGGAGACACCGGCGAGAACCACCCTCACCTCGTGATCGCCGAGAACATCTCGACCGAATTGAAGGCCCGCATCGAGCGCAGCGCGCTGCTCGCGTACCGCGCGCTCAAGATCCGCGACTACGCGCGCGTCGACTTCCGCATCTCGAACAAGACGGGCGAGCCCTTCGTGCTCGAGGTGAACCCCAACCCGTACCTCGAGAAGGACAGCGAGCTCGCCATGGCCGCCGAGCGACGTGGTCTCTCGTACACGCAGCTCATCGAGCAGATCATCGACTCGTCGGCGCAGCGCTACGCGCTCAAGGTGAAGCCCGAGAAGACGACCACTGGCGAGACGCCGACGGTCGAAGCGCGGCCCTGACGACACGCCTGTAGCAGCCTGTGCGACGCGCTCGGGGAAATCGACGGTGAATTCCTTGATCGCGGGGCGATGTGGCTCTCACAATCGACCTGCCGCCTTCGCCACAAGGAGCTGACATGAAGCACCGCTTGATTCGTCTCATCGCGCTCACGCTCGTGACCTCGATCTTCACCACCGGTTGCATGCTCTCGCGCCTGGTCGATCGCGCGTTCCTGGGCATCACGGTGCGACGCCCCGCCTTCGTCGATCGCAAGACGACCGGCGTGTTCCTGCTCCCGTTCACGTTCGCGATCGACGCGGCGACGTTCCCGATTCAGGCCCTGCTCGTCGTGATCCTCGGCGACCAGTTCCCGTTCAACGACCCGCCCGACGCGATCACCAACATGCAGGCGATGCTCGATGGCAACGAGCGGTACCAGAACCTCGGTGACGCCGAGAAGCTGGTCGCCAAGCTCGAGCTTGAGCAGCTGATCCTCGACAAGAAGCTCACGCCCAACACCGCGCTCGGCCTGGGCGACGACGGCCACTGGACGCTCGTCGAGCTCACCGCGGAAGCGCGTCAGCAGCTCATCGCGCGTGCGCAGGGTGAGATGAGCCCCGAAGCGCTCGTCTGCGAGCGCTGACGCCCCGCTTCACACGTGCGCGTCGAGGAAGGCGAAGGTGTCCTTCCAGCAACGCAGCGCTGAAGGCGTCAGAACGAAGGCATGAAATGCATGAGGCCCGCGGGGATACTCGCGGGCTTCGGTGTTTTTGGAGCCCAGGCGACGAAGCTCGACTGCCAGCCGGCGTGAATCGTCGAGCAACATGTCCCACGTGCCGCAGGGCAGGAAGAACGGCGGGAGCGGCCGTTCGGTCGTGCTGAGCCGCTCGAAGCCACGCAAGGGGTCTGCGAGGTCGAGGGTGTGCTCGTGCTCGAACTCCGCGCCGTGCAGGTAGGCATCGGCCACTTCGTCGACGCGATCGCGGAAGTAGACGTGGTGATCGGAGAAACGCTCCGGGTGGCTGACGTCGAAGATGCCGCACGCCGCCACCACGGCCTTCGGAGTGACCTTCGTGTCGAACGCCTCACGCGCGAACGACTCGGGGCGCCGCGTGTGCGTCATGAGCGTGAGCGCCGCGCTCAAGTTCGCACCCGCTGATTCTCCGGCGACGACGACGCGCGAAAGATCTCCGCCGATGCGCTCGGCGTTCTGCACCAGCCACTGCCACACCGCGCTCGCGTCTTCGACGGCCGCGGGGAACGGGCGATCGGGCGCGAGGTGGTAGTTCACGTTCACGACCAGGTAGCCGCGCCGCGCGTAGACGAGGCCGAACACCCAGTGGGTGTCCTTCGACATGAAACGGAACCCGCCGCCGTGGAAGTAGAGGACGATCGGCAACGGGCCGCTGCTCGCCTTGCGCGGTCGATAGAGGTCGAGCGTGTGCTGCGTCTTGCCCGTGTCGCGGTAGGCGATGTTCCGCTCGACGCGAACGCCGTGAACGATCGGCTGGGCGATCGGCAGCCAGCGCGCTGATGTCGCAGCGCCGAAGAAGAAGCCGTCGGTGATCGCCGCTCCGACGTGGCGTCTGACGCGTGCGCCGAGCCCAAGCGATGGTCGTGCGATGCGCGTGGTGGGCATCAGTCGAGCGCTTTCGCGACGGCGTCGACGATCGTCTTCTCGTCGGGGAATTGGCCCAGCGACTTCTTCGCGACCACCGCGCCGTCGACGGCGATCTCGAAGATGCCTCCAGAGCCTTTGATGAGCTCAGCGTTCACTTCCAACTCCGACTCGAGTGCAGCTGCCGCCCGGGCAGCTTTGGGGGCGTACCCTCAAGCGGTGCAATAGGTGATCGTGACCTTCTTCATGCGTTCTGTCGTAGTGACCGACATGGCCGCACGCAAGGCACAGAATGCCGGAGCACTGGAGCTGATCGTTCAGGCCGGCCTCGGGAAGAAGGCACCGGCGGCGAGGGTGGCGTTGCGCGAACTGCCGGCGAAGGAAGTGGGCCCTGCCCTCGTGGCTGCGATGAGCGATGCGCGCGACAAGGTTCGGGCTTTCGCCGTCGAGTTCGGTCCGCTCGGGCCTGACTTGCAGAAACACGTGCCGTTGGCGGCGATGCTCGCGCTGGCCGGTGATTCGTCGGCGCGCGTGCGGCTCTCGCTGCTGACCGCGCTCAATCGCGGTTGGGGGCTGAGCAACGCGCCAGTGTTCTCGAAGCAGGCAGCGAAGGTGCGGCCGGTGCTGAAGAAGCTCTCGGCCGATGCCGACGCGAAGGTCGCGAAGCAGGCCGCGGTCGTGCTCGAGCGCTACGGCTGATCAGGCGCCGGTGATCAGCTGGTACGCGAGTCGCGCGACGAGGCCGATCACGACGACCAGGACCACGCGCTTCACGAGGTGATCGCCCTTCTTCACGGCGAGCTGCGCGCCGATCACTCCGCCCACGAATTGCCCGAGCGCCATGGGGATCGAGACCTTCCAGATCACCAGGCCGCGGAAGGCGAAGACGAGCAGCGCTCCGAGGTTCGAGGCGAAGTTCACGACCTTGGCGTTGGCCGAGGCTTCCTGCATCGAGAAGTGCAGGAGCATCACGAAGCCGATGATCAGGAACGTGCCCGTACCGGGGCCGAAGAAGCCGTCGTAGGCGCCGATGACGAGAGCGAGCAGCAGCATGTTGCGGCTCGCGCTCGGAGAAGGCGTAGCTCCTTCCTGCGGCTCGGGGCGGACGAAGGCGACGGTGATGCCGGCGGCGACGAGGAGGACCAGAGCAACGGGCCGCAGGATCTTCGGGTCGAGGATGGTGACGAGCGACGCGCCGCCGATCGAGCCGAGGAAGCCGAGCGCGAAGAGACCGGGGGCGCGCTTCGTGTCGATCAGTCTGGCGCGCCAGAAACGCAGGAGCGCGGAGCCGCTGCCGAAGACCGCCGAGCCCTTGTTGGTACCGAAGACGAAGCGCGTGTCGATGCCGGTCGAGAGCAGCGCGGGGACGGTGAGCAGGCCGCCGCCACCTGCGATCGCGTCGACGAGGCCCGCGAGGAGCGCGACGAGCGTGAGGATGGCGATGGTGAGCGGCGAGAGATCGTCCACGACGGATCCCCCTCTCCCGCGAGGGAGAGGGTCGGGGTGAGGGTGAGGGTGAAATCAATCAGAATGAGAGCACGAGCGCGTCGCCGTCTTGCTTCGAGCTGCGCGGCGCCTCGTCGAGATCGATCACGACGCGAGTTCCTGCGGGCAGCTTGCCGATGCGGATCGCTTGCGTGTGCGGAACAGTGGAGCTGAGCGTATGGCTGCGCGCGGGCGTCGCGCCTGACACGTCAAAGACCGCGCGCGCCGGGTTGAGCAGGACGAACGCACGCGTGATGGTGCCAGCGGGCTGAAGTTTGAGCGTCGTGGCACTGCTCGACCATCGCAGCGAGTCTGTCGCGCTCTGCGGGAGTGGCACTTCGCCAGCTGCGGCGACGCGACCCGTCGGGAGCGAGTCAGCTTTCCCGGCCGGCGAGGCTGACTTCACGCGCGGCGCTGCGCTCGGAGACGTCGCCAGAACAGGCTGCACGACCGACGCCGTGGTCGTCGGAAACGAACTCGGAGACTGCGCGACCCTGGCGAGAGCAGGCGACTCGGTTGACGGCGCGCTCGCCGCGGCCGGCGGAGCACTGGTCGGTGACGCGCCGGTCGATTTCGCGACAGCGGCCGGCGACGTGATGGCTGACGACGGCGACACGGGCGCCGAAGCAGTCGGTGACGCGCCGGGCGACTTCGCGACAGCGGGCGGCGACGCGATGTCTGCTGGCGACGCAGTCGACGCGCCGGTCGATTTTACGACAACGGGCTGCGCTCCGGACGGCGGTGCGACGGCTGACGAGGGCTCGACGGACGGCGACGCGTTCGGCTGCGCTGTGCCTTTCGCTGACGGCGACGCGCTCGGACCGGGCTGCTCGGTGGACGCAGACTTCGCGACTTCGGGCGGCGCGGCGGACGGCGACTCGCTCGAAGGATCGGCGAGCGTCGGTTCCGCGCTCGGAGACTTCGCGAGTTCCGGTTGCGCGTCAGACGTCGACTCTGCCGGAGATTTCGCGATCACCGCCTGCGAGGGAGCCGTATCCGCAGCGCCGACGGGCGACTGCGTTGCGGCAGCGAGCGCCGCCGACTTCACCACCGGCGGCGCGGCCATCACCAACGCGATGGGCTCTGCATTCTCCGCCTCGATTTCCTCATCGAGCTCAGCGACCTGCGCGCTGTCCGCCGACCAATCGTGGAAGATCAGCACCGCCCCAAGCGCACAGCACAGCAGCGCCAGGCCCGCCGCGAGAGGCAACCACCGCGGCAACGGCCGCTCCGCCGGAGCAGCCTGCAGCGGCTTCCCGCGATCGAGATTGTCGACCAGGTACCCGACGAGATCCTGCGCGCGCGGGTGCAAGAAATCCGTGAATCGCACGCCACACCCCGCGAACCGCCCGGGCAACTGACTCTCGTGCGCTCGCGCCCAAACGACTTCAGCCTGCGCGAGGGCGAGCGCACGACCGCCCGCCTCGAGAGACAACGCAACGCGCGTCCCCATCGGCAGCGGCTCCGGCATGCGCACGAACATGCCTTTGTGCGAAACGTTGGCAGCCAGCGTTCGGATCACCCGCGGCTGCCCATCGAGCGTCACCACGCGGACCGGGTGCTTGAACCGCACCCGCGACGCCCGCTTCTGCTGTTCGACGAGCACGAACCGAAGTGTCCGCTACAGGAAGCGACAGGCAAGTTTCTCACCTGTGGCAGCATGACGGCGTGCGCGAGTACCGCCACCGCTCGAAGGCTCTTCCTCCGCCCCAGTTCACGGCGCTGCGCGAGCTGTTGCTCAACTCTCCACTCGTTGGAAAATCCACGCTCGGCGGGCCTTTCCAGTCGAGCCGCGGCTTCGACGTGATCTTCAAGGAGAGTGGCCGCGCGAAGGTCGAAGAGCGCTTCCCTGCCCTCGCTCCATGGTTCGCGTTGACGCTGGGCACGCCGGCGGTGCGCACCATGACTCCGTGGTGGACACGTACGCTCACCCACATTCCCAACGCCTGGTACCTGAACGTGTTGCTGGTCAGTGAAGGCGGCACCGTCGCGCGCCACGTCGACGTCACGCTGCGCAAGCACGCCGAGGTCGACGACGCGCTCCCGCGCATGGTGTCCGTGCTCTACCTGAACGTGCCGAAGTCGAAGGGCGGCGAGCTGCAGCTGTGGGACGGACCTGATCCCGTCGCGACGTTGAAGCCGCAGGAAAACACCTCGGTGCACTTCCGCGGCGATCTCGCGCACGCGGTGAGAGCCTTCAGTGGAGCACCGTCAGGGGAGCTCCGCGCGAGCCTCGTGATCGAGCAGTACCACTTCCCCGACGAGGCGCTGGCTCGCCTGCCCGAGTTCCAGCTCGATTCACGCGCAGGGTTCGGCGCGTTCCTCGAGCACCACGCGGGGCTGCGCGAGCAGAAGACGTTCGAAATCGAGAAATGATCAGCTGCGCGAAGCGAGGCGCTCGCGGAACTCTTCGAGCGGGAAGAGCTCGATCTCCGCCGCTCCGCTCTTCTTGCCGTCGGGCGAGTAGTCGAACGGATCGTCGATGTCGCGAATGAGCCGCAGCATGTAGATGTTCACCAGCGAGACGAACGGCACGAGGATGAACTCGGCGATCGGGCTCTTGAACTTCGAGGCCATCATCAGCCCGAGGATCATGGTGAGCAGCACCTCGAGCAGCGCGTAGGCAGGCGGCAAGAAGCCGGTGCGGCTGATCACGTCGACGCGCATGATCGCCTTTCGAACGTTGATCACCTCGGGCGCGACGCGCGCTCCGTACGAGCCGGCGCCGACCGAGTCGAGCTGCGCGATCACTCCGTTCAACTTGGTGAGCGCGACGTACACCTCGTCGACCTTCGCCTTCTTCACCAGCCAGTTCTTGATGAGATCGGTGAGCGAGAGCACGTGGGCGCGCATCTCCTTGCCGTTCACGGCGTTCGGCTTCTGCGCGGCGCTCAGCGCGAGGTACTCGTCGATGCTGTCGAGCGCGTTGGCGAGATCACCGGGGAGCTTCTCGCTCTCCTTGTAGTCGGCCATCGTGCCCGCGAGCAGGAAGCCGGTGAGGAACACCGCGCCGGTGAGCACCACGCCGACGTCGGCGAACTCCACGACGCCTTCGAACTTCAGTTCGTACTGCAGGAAGATCTTGATGAGCGTGATCACCGCCACGAACGGCAGAGTGGTGATCATCAACTTCCATTTGAGCCACATGGGTGCAGTCCCTCCCGACTTTCGGGGCAGGCTAGCCGAGTCGGCGTTAACGTCGAGTCCATGTCGACACGCTTCAAGGGAACCGAGTCCTACCTGACCAACGAGAGCCTCCGCTCCGCGGTCGATTGCGCGCTGGTGTTGCAGCGCCCGTTGCTGGTCAAGGGGGAGCCCGGCACGGGCAAGACGCTGCTCGCCGAAGCGGTGAGCAAGGCGCTCAACCTGCCGTTGCTGACGTGGCACGTGAAGAGCACCACGCGCGCGCAAGACGGCCTCTACACCTACGACGCGGTTCAGCGACTGCACGACTCGCGATTCAACGATCACGACGTTCGCGACATCAGCAAGTACATCAAGCTCGGGCCGCTCGGAGAGTCGTTCGCCGCTCCCGAGCGACGCGTGTTGCTGATCGACGAGATCGACAAGGCCGACCTCGAGTTCCCCAACGATCTGCTCCACGAGCTCGATCGCATGCGCTTCAAGATCATGGAGACCGAGCGCGAGGTCGTCGCGAAAGAGCGCCCGGTGGTGATCATCACCAGCAACAACGAGAAGGACCTGCCCGACGCGTTCTTGCGTCGCTGCGTGTTCCACTTCATCGACTTCCCCGATCAGGAATTGATGAAGCGCATCGTCGCCGTGCACCACCCTGCTCTCCCCGAGAAGCTCGCCGAGCAGGCGTTGTCGATCTTCTACGAGCTGCGTGCGCTCACCCGGTTGCGCAAGCGGCCCTCGACGAGCGAACTGGTCGATTGGATCGCGGCGCTCAAGGCGGCCGGCATCAGCACGCTCAAGCTCGACGAAAACCTTCCGTTCATCGGAGCGCTCTTGAAGCGCGAGCAGGATCTCATCGCGATGCAGGAGACGTTCGGAGGCAAGCGCGCACGAGGCTAAAGCCATGTTCATTCCCTTTCTCTATGAGCTGCGGTCGCGAAAGGTGCCGGTGGGCACGCAGGAAGCCGTCGCGCTCGCGGGTGCGTTGAGCTCCGGGCTGCACGACAGTTCGCTCGACGGTTTTTACTACGTCGCGCGCGCGCTGCTGGTGCACGACGAGAAGCACCTCGACGCGTTCGACGAGGCGTTCGGCAAGACGTTCGAGGGCATCGAGGCGAAGGCGCTGGAGATCACCGAGCAGTTGCTCGAGTGGGTGAAGGACGCGGCGATGCGTGGCCCGCAGCTCACGCCTGAAGAGCGCGCGCTGCTCGAACAGTTCGATCGCGAAGAGCTCGAGAAGATGTTCCAACAGCGACTGCAGGAGCAGCGCGAGCGACACGACCGCGGCAACCGCATGATTGGGACGGCCGGAACGTCTCCCTTCGGCAACAGCGGGCGTGCGGCGCGCAACGGCATTCGCGTCGGAGGTGGCGGAGGCATGCGCAGCGCGGTGAGCGTGGCGGGCCAGCGCAACTTCAAGGAGTACCGCGACGATCTCGTGCTCGACGTTCGCCAGCTGCAGCTCGCGCTGCGCAAGCTGCGCGCGTTCACGCGAGAGGGTCAGCCCGACGAGCTCGATCTCGACGGCACCATCGACAAGACGGCGAAGAACCTCGGCGATCTCGAGGTGGTGACGCGGCCTCCGCGCAAGTCGAACACCCGCGTGATCCTGCTGATGGACGTGGGCGGTTCGATGGACCCGTACGCGCATCTCGTGTCGCGGCTGTTCACCGCGGCGAAGAAGGCGACGCACTTCAAGGAACTGCGCACGTATTACTTCCACAACTGCGTGTACGGCCGCGTCTACAAGAACGCGCGCATGACCGAGCCGGTGAAGCTCTCGCAGCTCTTCGCGGAGACCGATCGCAAGTACAAGTTGATCATGGTCGGCGACGCGCTGATGGCTCCGTGGGAGCTGATGAGCGTGTCCGGCTGGCAGGAAGACGAAGGCGTCGAAGGCGCGATGTGGATGATGCGCCTGCGAGATCATTACCCTTCTTCAGCGTGGCTGAACCCGGAGCAACCTTCCGGCTGGTGGCAGAGCACCATTGACGTGCTTCGGCGTATCTTCCCGATGTACCCGTTGACGCTCGAAGGGCTCGGTGATGCCGTTCACCAGCTCACGAAGGCGAGAGTGGCGTGAAGAACGAAGCCGATCTCATGCAGTGGCTCCCGTCGATCGCCATCTTCGGCGGTCTCGAGGAGAAGACGCTGAAGCGGCTCATCGAGCTGCTGGGCGAGCACCGCATCGAGCCCGGCCAGGAGATCTGCAAGCAGGGCGATTCGGGCCGCGCGATGTTCCTCGTACGGCACGGCGAGGTCGTGGTGTGTCGCGACAACGAAGAGGGCCGGCGGCTGAAGATGATCCGTCTCGGAACCGGCGAGTTCTTCGGCGAAATGACGCTGATCGACATTCAGAAGCGGTCGGCCACGGTGGTGGCCGAGAAGCCGTCGCTGCTGTTCTCGCTCGGGAATCGAGACCTGTACCGGCTGTACCAGGAAGACGTCGCGGGCTACGTGATGGTGCTGCAGAACATCTGTCGAGAGCTGTCGCGACGGCTGCGGGTCACGAACCAGCGGTTGCAAGACATGGCGTCGGAACACGATGACGACGAGCAGACGCTGATCAGGCCCGCGATCAAGCGCTGACCCCGCGGTCGAGGCATGCTGCGCCGAGCGTCGTGAACGCGATCACGGAGTAGCCTGACGAAATCGCGACGCAAGCACGCACAGCTCAGACGCGGTCGACGCGGGCGGCGAAGCAACCCGGTTTCGCGTTGTGAAGGTGCGCGAACGCGATCTTCGGGTCGGCGAGGAACGTGTCGAGGCGAGCGGCGAGCTCTCGCCCTTCGACGACGTCGGAAGCGACCATCATTCCCTTCGCGTCGTAGCCGCGGACCGAGAGGAGTCGGCGCGCCAGCGCTGGCGGCACTTCACCGGGAGCGCAGACGCGCTGCGGTGCTCCGGGGCGGATGAAGATCGGCCCCGCCGCGCGATACGGCGAGTCGGTCTCGAGGTGCTCGAAGTTGAGCAGGAGCACTTCCTCACCGACCCTGGCGTCTTCGAGCGTGACGCGGCACGGGTAGCCCGGGCTCTCATCGACGATGCGCCGCTGCACGCGGTGTTGCGCGGTGAGCGTAGAGAACTGAGCGGGGTCGAGACCTCTGATCACGAAGGACATGCCACGTTCGTACGCCCATGACCGGCGCCGGGCTGGCTGTTTTCGGACATCGGACTCGGGAGGGCGACGCAGACGTCTCCAGGAGGACGTGCCTCGGATGATTGCTCAACTCTTCGCAGCGTCGCCTACCGTCACGGGCTCTGGATCGGCGGTTCACCCTCACCCCGACCCTCTCCCTCGCGGGAGAGGGAGATTCGCACGGTGACCTCGGGCTTCACCTTCAGCGTGCCGAGCATCGCGGTGAACGGTTTGATCCCAAAATCGCGCTGATCGAATTTGAACTCCGCCGTCGCACCGTTGCGCTTGCCGGTGAGCTCGCGCGACTGCCCCTTGAGCGTGAGCCGTCCCACGATTTGCGAGTCGGTCACCGCCGTCGTTTCGAACACGATCGTTGGGTGGCGCTTCGCGTCGAGCACGTCACCCGCGGCGTTCTTCTCGATCTCGCCGTACAGCATCTTCGGCAGCGCACCCGGGTTCTCAGCGCCATCTTTCATCGGCGAGACGACGCGCAGCGACGATGCGTCGAGTTCCGCGCGCACCTTCGTTCCGTCGACGTCGACCGTGAGCTTCGTGACCTTGAGCTTCAGGTCGTGGGCCATCGCGGCCAGCACGCCTTCCTTGAACGTGAAGACGAGCACCTCAGCCTGCGATGCGTCGTAGCGCGGCATGCTGGCTGTCTGGCATACAGCGCGACCGGCGTGATCAAGAAGTTCTCCATCGCGGTGATTGCCGTCGTCGTGCTCGGCGCTGTCGTGGCGTCGGTGCTCCCGCGCGAGTGGAAGGTGACGCGGTCGATCGTGATCAACGCTCCGCCCGCGAAGATTCACCCGTGGCTGATCGATCTGAAGCGCTGGCAAGACTGGTCGCCGTGGACGCGCGCGATCGATCCGCAGCTCCGCAACATCTACGAAGGCCCGCAAGACGGCATCGGAGCACGCTGGGCGTGGCTGGGGCCCACCATGGGGCGCGGACAGATTGAGATCGTCGACGCTGATCCCAAACGCGGCATCGCGCTCGATCAGAAGATCGAGTCTGACGAGATCAACTCACACGCTCGCATCGAATACGCCGACGAGGCCGGAGCGACTCGCGTGACGTGGACCGACTCCGGCACCCTGCCCCTCTTCGGCGGTGTCTTTCTCGGAACCGTCGAGAGCGACCTGACGGCGCACCTCGATGCGGCGCTCGCGAAGCTGAAGACGCTCGCAGAGCAGTAGTCGCGCCTTCAACGCAGAACGTCGGCGGCGTCTTTCTCGGAACCGTCGAGCGCGAACCGACGGTGCACCTCGACGCGGCGCTCGCGAAGCTGAAGACGCCTCGCAACCGCACTCGACGCGCGGCCTTCAACGCAGAACGTCGACGGCGTCTTTCTCGCAACCGTCGAGAGCAAACTGACGGTGCACCTCGACGCGGCGCGCGCGAAGCTGAAGACGCTCGGCGGGCACGCGACGCGTAGCCTTCACGCAGAGCATCGGGCGGTCATCCGCTTCAACGCACACGATGGGCGTGCACCGCCTGACCGCAAACTCAACGCAGAAAGTCAGCGATCACCGACTGCACTTCGGAACGGCGGAGCATCTCCGTGTGCTCGGCCGTCGTCTCGATCACCGTCGCCTTGAGCGGGAGCGGCGTGCGCGCGCTGGCAGAGGTCACCGTGCCGTCTCCATCGCTCAGCACCGGATGGTCGAAATCGAAACCGCCGTCCGCGGTCACCGTGAAGCCGCTCACCGTTTGTCGACCGCGACCGACGACGATCATCGTCTTCCACGGCGGAGCGGGCGCCTTTTCGGCCTCGCGCAGCGCCGCCCAGAACGCATCGTGCGCATCGACGCGCGCGCGCAGTTCCTCGACGTACGCACCCGGAAGCGCCGGCTCCGCGAAGAGGCCCCACTTGCGCACCTGCCAGGTCGCGGGCGCGTAGGCCGGAACGATCGCCTCGGCGCCCTTCGCATCGACGAAGAAATCTGGAGCCGCGGGGAGCAATTCCCACGACGACGAGAACGTCAGCAGCGCCTCGCGATCGATGAGGTGCGTGTTGCTCTGATTCGGAGTGCCGAGGTGCAGATCGTCCCACGCGCCGGCCGCTCCGCGGAAAGGTGTGCCGGCGAAGACGACCGCGGTGACGTTCTTCACTGCGTCGCCTCCGGTGCGAAGACAGTGCAGCGTCACCAGCCCGCCCATCGAATGCGCGACGAGGCGCACGCGCCGACCCGGCCCCTGCTTCTCGATCAGCGCGCAGAGTTCCTTGCTCGAGTCGCGAATGTCGCGGCGCCAGTCGTAGGCGAAGACGGTGAAGCCGGGCAGCGCGTCCTTCGCCCAGTCCATGAACGAGGCGTAGGCATCAACTTCGAACAGGAGCGGGATCGCCACGAGGCGCGTGATCGGCCCGGTGGTGTGCAACGAGCCGTACTTCGCGAACTGGCGTTGTCCCTCGAACGGGAGCGCGAGCGAACGGTCGCCGGTGCTCAGGCCCTGCGCGACGGTGATGTATGCGAGCTCGCCGTCTTCGGTCGCGAGGAAGGACCCGCGGTAGCCGTGCACGAAGATCGTCACGTCGTCGCCAGTGACCGGGCGCAGGGTCGGCTGCGGCGTGACGCAAGCCGAGCCGACGATGAGGGAGACGAGCAGTACTCCGCGCATGCGCGCAGTCTGAGCACGCATCGGCACGCCAGTGAAGACGTCCGGTGACGACGGTCGACGACGGCGCACGACCCACCCGACGTCGACGGGCAGTCGAAGCGATGGCGAGGCGAGCGCGACGTCCACGCTCCGTCGACGGACTCACCGTCCGCGGAGATGGCTAGTTCAGCAGCGTCGGCTTGCCAGGCTTGCGCCCGGGCCCGAGGTGCGTGCGCAGGTACTTCTCGATCACCAGCAGCAGCCCATCGAACGCGTCCCGCATCGCCCACGCTTGGTGATCGAGATCGGGCATGCCCGACGCTCGTGCGAGACCGGCGCGAAGGGCGGTCTGCACACCCGGGCAGTCGTCGCGCGTGTCGATCAGCTTCTTCGCCGTCTCCGTATAGACGGCGTAGCAACGCGCGACGTCGCCCTCGTTGTACGCCGGAGCTCCGATGCGAATCGCGTCGGCGATCAGATCGGTCGTCGCCTCGAGCCCCGCCACCGCTGAGCCCTGCAGCAAGCTCAGCGGGTGTTCCGGCACCTCGCGCTTCGGCGGCTTGCGATTCTCCGACGAGAGAATGCTCAAAGGCTGTTCCTGATGCTGACGCAGGAGCGGTTCGACGTACTTCCACGGCACCGCCAGGGTCGCCACGCCGTCATCGGTCTCGGCGACGGTGACCACTCCGAGCGCTGACCCATCGGAGCCGATCAGCGGCCCACCCGACGCGTCGGGAGGCACCTCACCCGACAAGGTGTAGACGGTAAGCGCCGCACCGACGACCTGCACGCTGCCCAGCTTCGCCTCGACCCAGCGCGCACGCCCTTCGCCCGACACCATGCCGAACACGTAGACCGCCTGGCCTTCTTCGGCGACGCGCGTGCCGGCGGCTTTCACGGGAGCCGCGTCGAGCAGCCCGACGTCGAGCACCGCGAGATCGCGACGCGTGTCGAGCGCGCACACACTCCGCACCGGCAACACGCGACCGTCGGCGAGATGCGCGACGATGTCCTTCTCGTCAGCCACCACGTGGAAGCACGTGATGATGCGCCCATTCGGTGCCACGAACCCCAGCCCGTACGACTGCTGGAACTCGAGCAGCACGACGGACGCTGCTGCGTCGAGCGGCGTCATGAGTGCACTCTTACTCCGGGGGCCCGCTCGCCGCACCCGCCGCCCGACCGTGTAGTACACGCCGCCGCATGAGCACCGAGCCGCGCCCGTGGACCAAGGTCGGAGTTCGTTCGGAGAAGGACTACAAGATCTTCCTCGCGCGCAGTTTCGACGTGACCGATCCGCGCAACGGCAACCCGTACGTGCGCACGGTGATCGACGCTCCCGACTGGTGCAACGTGATTCCCGTCACCGCCGACGGCCAGGTGATCCTCGTTCGGCAGTTTCGGTTCGGCACGTGGAGCAACACGCTCGAGATCCCCGGCGGCATGCTCGACCCGGGTGAAGACGCGCTGACTGCCGCGGCGCGCGAGCTCGAGGAAGAGACCGGCTACCGGCCCGCGACGATCCGCGCGATCGGCGTCTCGCACCCCAACCCGGCGATCATGAGCAATCGGCTTCACTCGTTCCTCGCCGAAGGCTGCGTGAAGGTGAGCGACGGACATCAGGACGGGTCGGAAGACATTCAGCTCGTGACCGTGCCGCGCGCTGAGCTGCGTGCGCTCGTGAAGAACGGGCAGATCACGCATTCGCTGGTGCTCGCGGCCCTGCTGTTCGAAACGCTCTAGGGCGCCGGGAGCTTCCACAGCTTGATGACCGTCGCGTCGATCACCGCGACCCACGCGTCGTCTGACGAGACGATGAGCGACAGGTTTCGATCGGCCGGCCAGCGCGCGACCGCGGCTTCGGTGCCGACCTTGTAGAGCCGCACGATGCCGTCGGCTCCTCCGACCAGGACGCGCTTGCCGTCTTTGGTGAGCGCCGCGGCGACGACCGTCGGCCTGCGATTGCCGAGCTCGAGCACCGGGCCCTTGATGACGCCCGCGGCCTTGCCGTCGCCCGACCACAGCTTCACGTCGACACCGCTCTGGCTCCACGTCGCGATCGTCTTCGCGTCACCGGTCATGGTGGTCAGCGGCAGCTCACCCGGCGTCGGCACGGTCTGCTTCGGCTTGCCGGTCTTCGTGTCGAGCAGCGCGAAGTTTCCCGAGTTGCTCCCGACGAGGAGCCACTTTCCGTCGGCCGAGTACTGCACGGTGCGACCCTTGAACTCGAAGCGCTTCTTCCCGCCCGGCAGCTCGTAGACCGCGCCGACGTCGGTCACTCCAGCGACGGCGACCGCCGCGCCATCGGGCTGCAGCGCGAGCTGCGAGACGGCATCGGGGTGCGCGAGCTGCTCGATCAGCTTGCCGGTCTCGGCGTCGATCACCTGCACCGACAACGCCGAATCACCGACGACCAGCTTCTTGCCGTCGGCCGACCAGCCGAGGGCGTTGATCTGCTGCACGCCGACCTTGAACGAGGCGACTTCCTTGCCCGTCTCGAGCGACCAGAGCTTCACGTTCTTGTCGCGCCCTGCGCTGGCGAGCTTCTTCGCGTCGGGGCTGAAGGCGATCGCGGTGAGCGTCTCCTGATGGCCGGGGAGGACGTACGGACTTCCGGGGAGCAGCGGCTGCGGCTCGAAGCCAGACGCCGAGACGATCAACAAGGTGAGCAGGGAGACCACGTCGTCAGCTCCTCTTCTTCTTCAGCTTCGCGTCGCCGGCACCACGACGCGTCCACACACCCGAACGGCCACCGCTCTTGTGCTCGAGCTGCACCGCCTCGATCACCATGCCCCGATCTGTCGACTTGAGCATGTCGTACACCGTCAACGCCGCGGCCGAGACGGCGGTGAGCGCTTCCATCTCGACGCCGGTGCGGTCGACGGTCTTCACGGTGGCGCGAATTTCGACGCCGACCACGACGGCGCGCAGCTCGACCTCGACTCCGGCGATGGAGATCGGGTGGCAGAGCGGAATGAGATCGGGCGTGCGCTTGGTGGCCATGATGCCGGCCAGGCGCGCCGCTTCGATCACGTTGCCCTTCTTGACGGAACCCGAGCGAATCGCGGCCAGAGCTTCGGAGCCCATGCGGACCCGGCCCGTGGCGACGGCAATTCGTTCTCTTTTGGGTTTGTCGCCGACGTCCACCATTCGCATGGCAGACGCCTTACATCACCACTCGTCGAGGATGAACTTGCGCGGGTTCTGCGCGATGCCGTTCACACGCACTTCGTAGTGGAGGTGAGGACCGGTGGAGCGACCGGTGTTGCCGAGCGCCGCGATGATGTCGCCGCGCTTCACGCGCTCGCCGGCCTTCACCTTGATCGAAGCGAGGTGGCCGTAGCGGGTCTTGATGCCGTAGCCGTGATCGATCACGAGCACGTTGCCGTAGCCACCCTCGAGCCCGGCGAACACCACCGTGCCGTCAGACGGAGCGACGACTTCCTTGCCGTGCGGACCGGCGATGTCGAGGCCGGCGTGCATCACGCGCTCCGACGTGTACGGGTCGAGGCGGGAGCCAAAGTCCGACGTCACCCAACCGCGCGTCGGCCACACCGACGGAACGGAAGCGAGGAGCGACTTCTGGTCCTGAAAGTAGGCCTGAAGTTCCTGCAGGCTCTGCTCCTGGCGCGTGGCCTCGGCGGAGAGCTTGTCGAGCTTGGCGGCGAGGACCTGCGGACCCTCGGCGTCCTTGCTGCGCACGAACTGGTTCTCACCCGAACCGGTGAGCGGCTGCTGCTCGGTGGGGCCCATCGCGAGGTTGCGCTGCGGATCAGAGAGGAGCGTGATGGCGCGCAGCTTCTGATCGAAGCGCTCGACGCGCTCGAGCGTCTGACCGACGTGCTGCAGCTGCTCGCGGATCACGGCGAGTTCGTTCTTCAACTTCAGGTTCTCTTCGCGCAGCGCCGGGTTTTCCTGCGCGTCGGCCACGACCGCGAAGTAGTGAACGCCGAGGCCGGCACCGAGCAACACGACCACGCCGATCGCCGCCGCCGCCTGGTACAGCCAGCGCTTGCGGAGGTGGTAACGCTTCACCTCCGCGTGGCGGTCGGGAACGACGATGAGGGTAAAGCTCTCGTTCGAAGACACTCGTTCCCCTTGTTTCAGCAGCGCACGTCAGCCGCCAAATTTCGTTTCAATGCCAGCGGTGAACTTCAGCGCTGGAAGCGTGCGGAACCTCGTCGATCAGGGTGCCGTTACGCAACTGAAAACTTGATCTTTCGCGGATCTGGTAACGACCAGTCACGCCCCGTCCACGACCGTCACCACGATGACGGTGATGTTGTCGTCACCGCCGCGCTCGTTGGCGAGCTCGATCAACTTCTTGGGAGCTTCCTTGAGCGGGTTGCCGCTGACGATCTCGCGGATCTCGCGGTCTTCGACGAGATTGGCCAGACCGTCGGAACAGAGAATGAAGAAGTCGCCCGGCTTGGTCACCAGACCCATCACGTCGACCTGCACTTCTTCTTCGAAGCCGACGGAGCGGGTGATGATGTTCTTGTAGCGGGAGTGCTTCGCCTCTTCGGGCGTGATCATGCCCGCCTTGATCTGCTCGTTGACCAGCGAATGATCTTCGCTGACCTGCTGAATCAGATCGCCACGCACGAGGTACGCGCGGGAGTCACCGACGTGCGCAAAGAGTGCGTTCTCGCCCTTCACGCACAGCGTGATGACCGTGGTGCCCATGCCGGCCAGCCGCGGGTCTTCTTGAGCTGCCTTGAAGATGGCCGCGCACGCCTTCTCGACCGACCCACGGAGGAACTCGGGAAGCGGCGAGTCCTGCAGCAGGGTGTCGCTCGCGAAGGGCGCTTCGGGCGCCTTCTTCGCGCCGCGCATTTCCTGGTCGATGGTCTCGACCGCGATGCGGGAAGCGGTTCCACCACCGGCATGACCACCCATGCCATCGGCGACGACGTAGAGCTGGAGCTCTTCGTCAATGAGGTAGCTGTCTTCGTTGTGGTTGCGCTTACGGCCCACGTCGGTGAGCCCAGCGGACACAGCCTTGAATCGAGAGCCAGCCGTCTTCGACACGGTCGCGGAGGTTAGGCAGACAAACGCAGCGCAGCAACAAACCGTTTTCGTTCAAGGTTCACGCGCTGCGTCTTTCTTCAGTCTCGTTCTTCTTCCGTTGACGGCGCGGTTTGACGTGGCGCAGGGCGGAACGGAGGAGCGCCTCGGCCGCTCCGAGGGCTTCTCGAGTGACTTCGACGCCCGAGAGCATGCGCGCCAGCTCGTGCGCGCGGTCGTCGCCCGGCTCGAGCGGCACCACCACCGAGCGGGTGCGGCCCTTCGATTCGCCCTTGTCGATGCGCAGGTGCGCGTCGGCGTGCGCGGCGACCTGAGGCAGGTGCGTGATGCACAGCACCTGGCGATGGGTCGCGATGTCCTTGATCAGGCGACCGACGACGTCGGCGACAGCGCCTCCGATGCCGGCGTCGGCCTCGTCGAACACCGAGCACACGCACGAGTCGCTCCCCGCGACGGCGGCCTTCATGGCCAGCATCACGCGCGACGCCTCGCCGCCCGACGCCACCTTCGCGAGCGGCTTCATGGCTTCACCCGGGTTGGCGCAGAAGACGAACTGCACCGAATCGGCGCCCCCCACGCCGAGTTCGGGCGCCGCGCTCACTTCGACCTCGAAGCGCGCGCGGCCCATCGACAGACGCTGCAAGCCCGCGGCGACCGCTTCGGCGAGCCGCTTGCCCGCCTTGTTGCGGAGCGCCGTGAGTTCCTTCGCGGCGGCGTTGGCGGCGATCAGCGCCTTGCCGTGTTCGAGCTCGACCTCCGTGCGGCGCTCGGAGCGGTGCTTCAGCTCGTCGAGCTCGGCAGCGAGCGTCGCGCGGCGGGCGATCACCGCGTCGAGAGGAGCGGCGTGCTTGCGGCACAGGCGCTTCAGCGAATCGAGCCGGTCATCGACCTCTTCCAGCCGGCGCGGGTCGGAATCGAGAGAGCTCAGGTAGCGCGACAGCCCACGGCCAGCGTCGTCGACCTCGGCCTGCGCACGGATCAATGCGGCGCGCACGGGCTCCAGAGACGGGTCGAGCTTCTCGGCGTCGGCAACCAGATGCACCGCACGCCCCAGCAGCTCGACCGCCGAGCCTTCTTGCGTGGCGGTCAGCTCTTCGGCGTTGCCCACCGCTTTGCGCAGCCGCTCCGACGACGAGAGCCGTTTGCGCTCTGCCTCCAGCGTCACGTCTTCACCGAGCACCGGGTTCACGCGCTCGAGCTCATCGAGCTGAAACGTGAGGTAGTCGATGCGCGCTGCGACCTGGCTCTCGTCGCCTCCGAGCGCTTGCAGCCGCGCGTAGAGCTCGCGCAACGCAGCCCACGCCTCGCCGTAGCGGCCCATCACGTCGGACTGTGGAATCGCCCCAAAGCGATCGACGAGGCCCAGATGCTCGCGAGGATCGAGCAGCGCCATGTGCTCGTGCTGGCCAGCGATGTCGACCTGCCCCTTCATCAAGCGCTGCAACACGCCGACGGTCACCAGCGCGCCGTTGACGTGCACCCTGCCCTTGCCCTGTCGCGACAGCGACCGCCGCACGCTGAGCTCTGGCCCGTCGTCGGGCAGACCCAGCTCTTCGAGGCGCGCGGCCAACAAAGGCGTTCGTTCGAACAGCCCTTCGATCACCGCTTCATCAGCGCCGGCGCGGATCACGTCAGCTTCCGCTCGACCGCCGACCAGCAGACCCAGCGCGTCGATCACGATCGACTTGCCCGCGCCCGTCTCGCCAGTCAGCACCGTGAGGCCGGCGGCAAACGTCACCTCAGCCTCTTCAACCACCGCCACATTCTTCAACCGCAGAGTGTTCAGCATACTGAACACCCTATCAGGTGTGTCCGACAAGTGCGTGCGAGCACCCGAAAGACGCCGTCACTTCATGGAGTTAGCTCGGCGACCTTCAAGATCGACCCGTGATCGACCCCGTTCAGGAGCTTCAGCTTCACGCCGAAGAGATCACCCAGCGCCTGCGAGGGCGGGAGCGCCGTGTCGTTCGCGCCGTGGATCACCTCGACCGGGCAGCGCACGGCCTTCGCGTCATCGACACCTATTACATAGACGTCCCCGCGAAGGAGCGGCGCGAGCCGAGAAGCGTGGAGCATCGAGAGCTCGAGCGCGCCGGCGAGAATGGTGAGCTTCTTCGGCGGCGTGCCGCGTCGACTCAATTCCGCGGCGACGTGAACCGCGATTGGCGCGCCGAACGAAAACCCCGCGAGTTCGAGCTGCGCCGGCGCCACGCCGAGCGAGTCGATGAACTTCAGCGCGTCACGCTGAACGACCTCGGGCGACGGAGTGCCTTCGGAGCCGTCGAAGCCGCGGAACGCGAAGGTGGCGAGGCCGCGCTGGCCTCCGACTCGCGTCAGGAATTCCGAGCTGGTCTTCAGCTGGTGTTCGTCGTTGCCATTGAAGAAGACGAGCCAGCGCGTTTCGCCTTCGGTCGGTGCTCGTTTGATCGCGCGCAGGTTGCCGTCGAGCTTCCACTCGGTGAAGCCCGAGGGTGTTGGTGAGGGCGCTGCTCCCGTCGCGTAGGGGAAGCGCGCGCTCGGGCTGTTGAGGCGGAACATGAGGAAGGCTCCGAGTGCGATCGTGACCACGACCAGAATGAGAAAAGATCGTCGGGCCCTCTCCCCGACCCTCTCCCCTGGCGGGGGAGAGGGAGTCACGGGAGCGCGACCGTGGTGTCGACGCGCGCCGGTGTTCCAGCCACGCGGGTGTTGGGCTCGACGTTCTTGTTCACCAGCGCACCGGCACCGATGACCGCGCCCGCACCGATGGTGACTCCGGGGAGGATGATGGCGCGCGCGCCGATCCACACTCCGTCGCCGACGGTCACTGGCGAGCGCGTGATGTCGCCCGCGCGGTGCTGCGGCGGACCGAGTTCGTGCGTGCTGGTGAGGATCATCACCTGGTGACCGAGCGTGACGCGATCGCCGAGCGTGATGCGCTCTTCGAGATCGAACGTGACGCCCATTTCGATCACGCACTCTCGGCCGACGATCAGGTTGTGGTGCAGCTGCGCTCCGCCGGTGATGCGCGGGTGCCCCAGAAACGTCGTGCCCTCACCGATCTGAAAACCGACCTGCTCGAGCAACTTGCCGCGCACCGCAGTCGGCACGAAGCGAGTGACCACGTTGACCGCTTCGAGGCGCGGGTGGAGCGCTCCCAGTTCTTCGGTCACCAGTTGCGACAACTTCGAGAACACGCTCATGACGGCTTCCTCGTCTTCTTGAAGCGCGCGGAGAACTGCTTTTCCTCGGTCAGCTCGATGCGCACCGGAATCTTGTAGGCCGCCAACTTCTCGCGGCAGAACGCGCGCAGCCTCTTCTTGAACACGTCGAGCGCCTCGGGCTCTTTCAAGTTCACGCGCGCGGCGACGAACTGCCCGGTGAGCGGGTTCTTCTCTCCGTACACGGCGACGTCGGCGACGTTGTCCATCTGCATCAGCACGCCTTCGACCTCGGCCGGGTAGACCTTCTGGCCGCCGACGTTGATCAGATCGGACACGCGGCCGAGCACGCGCAGCCACTCCCCTTCGACTTCCACCGCGTCCTGGGTGTTGAGCCAGCCGTCGGCGTCGAAGAGATCGGGCGCGTTCAGGTAGCCGAGCATTGCAGCGGGCGTTCGCACCCAGAGCACGCCGTCACGAATCTGCGTCTCGAAGCCGTCGTGCGTGAACGAGATGAAGAGCGACCCATCGGCGCGGCTGCGTGAGCGGAGCACTCCCAGTTCCGACAACCCGTAGGTCTGCACGCACTTCACGTGAGGCAGCACTTCGGAGAGGCGCGCGAGCGTGGACTGCGGCATCGGCTCGGTGCCGTACGCGATCACCTGCAACGAAGACGAGTCGTGCCGTTTCCACGCTTCGTGCAGCAGCACGAGGTTCAAGAAGGTGGGAGAGGTCGGCAGCGTATGCACGCGGTGCTTCGCGACGAGCGACCACACCACGTCGGGGTCGCGCGACGGCGTGGTGACGATCGTGCCGCCGTTGCTCAGCGCGTTCATCAGCGTGTCGATGCCGCCGATGTGATCGAAGAGCAGGAAGGTGAGGACCGTCTTCTTCTGGCGCAGCGTGCGGAACTTCTCGAGCAACGCCTCGAAGTCGTGCAGCACGGCCTTCGCAGCGCCACTGCTGCCCGACGAGAAGATGACGAGGCCCGCGTGGCCGCGCTGGCGGAGCTTCTGGGTGAGGGCGTGCGTGACGGCGCGCGCGTGGAGTTCGACGGTGTGCGTGTCGTCGTCGGCGAACACGAACGTGCGCTCGACCTCGGCGATCGCTTCGAACTCGCCCCGGTGCATGCGCTGGCCGGGCGTGATGGGGACGATGATCGCCTTCTGGGCGATGAGTGCGAGGAGCAGCGAACAGGTCTTCGGTGAGAATGTTCCTTCGATCGCGACGACGGTTCCGGGGGCGAGGTCGGTGAGGTTCCAGGCCGTGACTGATTTCGCCAGCTCACCGTAGGTCAGAACCTTGTCCGACCAGATCAGGGCCGGGTCCGTCGCCGGAAACGAAGCGATCCTCTCGTTGAACCACATGACTGGGCCCTCTCCCCGACCCTCTCCCCTGGCGGGGGAGAGGGAGGTTCAACGTTCAGGTGATGCCGCCCAGGTACAGAACCTGGCCGGTGATGTTGTCGCTGCCCGGCGCCATGAAGAAGTCGCAGACGTTGGAGCAGTCGTCGTAGGTGCCGAGCCGCTTGATGGCGAGGTTGTTCACCACCGCGTCGATCTTCCCCTGCGGCACGCCGCGGATCATGTCGGTCATGATGGGCGTCGCTCCGAACGAGTTGCACGTGATGCCCCACTGGCCGAGCTCGTACGCGAGAATGCGGGTGAGCGTGACGACCGCGCTCTTGCTGGCCGCGTAGATCGCTTCACCGGCGAGCGCGATGGGCGCGACGATGGTGGTGAAGTTGATGATGCGCCCGTACTTGCGTCGCATCATCACCTTCGCCGCGTCACGGCAGACCAGCATGGTGCCGGTGACGTTCACTTCGAGCATGCGGTTGGCGGTCGCCGCCGGCGTGAGCAGCACGTGATTCATGGTCGCGATCGCCGCGTTGTTGATCACCACGTCGATGCGGCCGTGGCGCTTGGCGACTCCGCTGATCCAGCTCTTCACGGCCTTCTCGTCACACACGTCGAGGTTGGCGTGGGTGTAGCCCGCGGCTTCCCAGCCGGCGTCTCCGCGCGAGCAGCCTTCGACGATCATGCCGCGCTTCGCGTAGGTCTCGGCGAGGTGACGGCCGATGCCTTTGCGCGAGCCGGTGACGAGCACCACCTGTTTGTCGCTGACGTTCTTCTCAGGCATGGGCGCCTTCCTTGATCGTCTGCAGCACGTGATCGGCGAGCACGCCCACGCTGCGGAACGGCGAGTTCTTGGCCGACATCGCCTTGTCGCTCGCCAGGGTCACCGTCACGTCGTGCTTCATCTCGAGGGCCTGCTCGACCTCGACGATCAACGACACCACCGCGAGCGAATCGAGCACCGCTCCCGGGCCGACGATCACCGTGTCGTCGGTCAACGCCGCGGGAGGCGGGAGACCCGCCTGATCCATCACTTCCTTCACCGCGGCCTGAATGATGTCCACCACTGCGCTTCGCTCGATCACGTCTTGCCTCCTGGGGTCCGCCATTTCGCCAATGAAATCCGCTGCTGACCCATGACGAGGGTCTGCGCGGGCACGTCTTTGTCCACCACCACCGAGGCGCCGATCACCGCGCCCTCACCGATGGTCACGCCGGGGAGAATCGTCGCGCGCGCGCCGATCCACGCTCCGCTGCAGATGCGCGTCGGCGCGTGTTTTTCACGAACTGCGCGACGCGAAGAGTCTCCGAGTTCCCACGTACGCGTGAGGAAGAGCACGTCGTGGCCCACGCTCACGTGATCGTCGATGAAGAGCTCTCCGCCGAGATCGAAGATGCAGCCGGTGTTGAAGCCACACCACGCGCCGATGTGGAGCGCGGTGACGTCGCCGAGAATCGTCGGCAGGTCCCAGAACGTGGAGTTCGGTTGAATGCGCAAACCCGCTGCGCGCAACGCGCTGGTGCGCACGCGACTGCCCACGAAAGGCGGCAGCGCCCGAACGATCGCTTGAGCTGCGCGGAGCTTGAGAGCCATCAGCCGAGCTTGAAGAGATCTTCGACGTCCTTCTCGGTGAGCGCCTTGCCGACGTCGCTGTCGCTGCCGAGCACTCCGGCGGCGAGCTCACGCTTGCGCTGCTGCAGCCCGAGAATCTTCTCTTCGACCGTGCCGCGCGTGATCAGCTTGTACGAGAACACGGCGCGCGTCTGACCGATGCGGTGCGTGCGGTCGGTGGCCTGATCTTCGACCGCGGGGTTCCACCACGGGTCGTAGTGGATCACGTAGTCGGCCGCGGTGAGGTTCAAGCCGGTGCCGCCCGCCTTGAGCGAGATGAAGAACACCGGCGGACCGTCGGGCGCGTTGAACGCGTCGACCTTGCTCATGCGGTCCTTGGTGCGGCCGTCGAGATACATGTACGCGAGCTTCTTCTCGTCGGCCTGCGTGGTGAGGATCTCGAGCATCTCGGTGAACTGGCTGAACACCAGCGCGCGGTGGCCTTCCTTCACCAGCTCGTCGACGAGCTCGGCGAACCGCTCCAACTTCGCCGACGGAGGCAGCGCGGTGCCGGGCGGCAACTTCAGCAGCCGCGGGTCGCAGCACACCTGACGCAGCTTCATCAGCGCGGACAGAATCGAGATGCGCGAACGGTTGAAGCCGACCTTGTCGATCGACTCGTAGACCTTGCGCTTCGATTCCTCGAGCACCTCTTTGTAGAGAGCCTGCTGCCCGGGATCCATGTCGACCCAGGTGACGACCTCGGTCTTGGGAGGCAGGTCTTTCGCCACCTCGGTCTTGAGGCGCCGCAAAATGAACGGGTGGATGCGCTTCTTCAGACGATCGCGCGTCTCGGTCTCACCCTGAATCGTGATGGGGTGTTCGTAGCGATCGTGGAACGACTCCGCGTTGCCGAGGAAGCCCGGCATCAGGAAGTCGAAGAGGCTCCACAGCTCGGTGAGGCGGTTCTCGAGCGGAGTGCCGGTGAGCGCGATCTTGTGATCGGCGCCGATCGACTTGCAGGCCTGTGCGGTGGCCGAGTCGGCGTTCTTGATGTTCTGCGCTTCGTCGAGAATCACGGTGCGGTAACCGACCGCGCGCAATTCATCGAGGTCGCGCCTGATCAGCGCGTACGAGGTGAGGACGAGATCAGCGCCCTTCAGCTGCTCGACGTTGTCGCGGCGATCCGCTCCGTGCCAGGTGACGACCTTCAGCTCGGGCGTGAACTTCTCGATCTCGCGTTCCCAGTTGGGCAACACCGACGTCGGAGCGACGACCAGCGACGGCTTGCTGCCCTGCTCCTTCTTGATCTTCAGCATCAACGACAGCGCCTGGATCGTCTTGCCCAGACCCATGTCGTCGGCGAGCACGCCTGACAGCCCGTGCCGGAAGAGGAACCACAGCCACGAGAGACCGGCCTCCTGGTAGTGGCGCAGCTCGGCCTTCAAGCCGTCGGGCGCCTTCACCGGGGGAATGCCGTCGACCTCGCGCAGCTCCGACATCGCGCGGCGGGCCTTGGCTTCGATCTCGACGTCGCCGAGCGTGGCGAGCAGATCGAGCGCGGTGGCGTGGAACAGCGGCAGCCGGGTGCGAACTTTTCCGGGCAGTGCACCGGCTTCTTCGAGCAGCGTGGCGACGCGCTTCAGCTCGTCGAGATCGGCCTCGGCGAACGAGCCATCGCGCAGCGGCACGAATTTGCGGCCACTCTCGAGGAACATGCGCACCGCGCCGAGATCGACTGACTGATCTTCGGTGGTGAACTCAGCGTCGAGATCGAACCAGTTCACCGCGCTCATGTTCACGCGGATCTTCGGGCGCAGCTTGGCGCGCACCTTCACCTTCGGAGGCGCCGCGGCGAACATCTCCCATTCCTTCGGGAGCTGGTTGCGGCCCTTCGCCCAGAACTCGATCGCGCCGTCACCGTTGGCTTCGAAGGTGGTGCTGGTCTCGTCGAAGCGGAAACCGCCCTCGACCAGCTGGCGCGCGGCGTGACGCTCGGCCGCTTCCTGACGCAGGTAGAGCTTGCGGCCTTCGGGGCCCACACCGCTCGCGTAGCCGAGGTGCTGCGCGGTCGCCGAGACGGGCACCGTCACCGCCTTGCCGTAGCGCGCGGCGAGCTGCGCCTTCACGTAGTCGCTGCGACCTTCGACGGTGAGGATGAACTTCGGCTGCGTGGTGTCGTCGACGTCGATGCCGTCGGCCTGCAGCGCGAGCTTGTAGCGAGGCAGGTGCGCGGCGAAGAACGAGAGCGCGCGATCGAGCTGCGACGTGGGGAAGTTCATCGTCGGCTCGAGCAGCCACTTGCGCAGCAGCCGCGGCGGGAAGTCGGGCTCGAGCACGTACGCGCCCTGCCCCACCAGCGCCCACGTGCGGCGGCCGGGGAGGATGATGGCGTCTTTGAGCGAGATCGACGCGCCGTCGGGCAGGCCGATCTCGATCTTGGCGGTCGCTCCGTCGGGCGTGTTGTGGAGGCGGATGATCGGGCGCGCCGGCTCGCTGGGGAACGTGAGCGACGTGCCGCGGTAGATCACCTTGCGCGCGCGCATCACCTCGAAGACGTCGGCGAGCTCTTCGTCGTTGAGGACGACCTTCGAGTCGTAGCGGACCTCGTGGTTGGCGAGCATCGACAGCACGCGCTCGTCGGCCGGAGCCACGCGCGTACCCTGCGTGAGGATGCGTTTGACCTGCACCGGGCCCTTGGCGGCTTGATCGGTGCGGCGCACGTCGACCACCCAGATGCGGCCGCCCATCGCTCCCGGCGTGGGCGAGAGCCGGTAGTGAAACTCGAGATCGGGCAACGCCGAGAGGCCGAGCCAGTTCTCGAGCTTGGCGAGCGCCGGCAGCGACACCGGGTCGGCGTCGGGCGCGACCGGAGTTCCTGCGAGTGGGTTGGTGCTGGCGGTGGCGGTGGCCTCACCCGAGTTCGCGTCGGTGGCCATCACGTTGCCGCGCGCCTTCATGCGGGCGAGGTAGACCAGCGCCGCGGCGACCACGTGTTTGCAGTGCGCGCCGTACTTGTTCCACGAGTCACAGTTGCAGAGCGACTCGAGCCCGCCGTCTTCCGTCGGAGCGACTTGAACCTGGTACTTCTGGTTCTCGCTGCCGGTGACGGTGGCGGTGATGCCGACGTCGGTGCGCGCGAGGCCCGAGACACGCCGGCTCTCCGCGTACTCACGACCCTTCTTGAAGGTCATCGGCTGAACGTCAGCCTTCAACGACTTCAACCACGCGCCGTCGTCGTCAGGCGCCAACATCTTCACTGCAGATTCACTCACGAACTGACCCGGGAATTTCGAGGCGGAAAGCGTTGCAGTACCACGCCGTGCCCTCGCCTGCACGAGGTTCGCCGTGTATGAGCGCCGCGCGATGGGTTCGTGGACTGCGATCTACCTGTGCGGGGAGGTCCCACCCGTGGAGCGCCTGCCCATCGAAGGGCGGATCGAGGTGCGCACGCTCGGGAAATGGACCGAGGTCGCGCCGGTGGGCTTTCAAGATCCCGAGCCGCTGGCGCTGGCGCTGTCGGCGAAGACCTCGGCCGACGTGATCTCGGTGCAGATTCAGACCGCGGCGAGCGTGGTGGGCGTCACGCACCTGAATCAGGCGAAGGTCGTGCGTCGTGTGGAGCACGTCGACGGCGGGTGGCATCGCATCGAGGGCACTCCGCAGGCGTGGGAACGGAAGTTGTTCGACGAAGACGCGCGAGAGCTGGCGCTGGAAGGCAGTGAAGACAGCGAAGGCGTCGAGCAGATCTTCGAGCGCGCTGAGCTGGTGCAGGGCTCGTCGATTCCGTACCCCGACGAGTTCGGGACGATGTGTCTGGCACTCGGGGTGGAGCGCGCCGATTGGGTGATGCTGCGCAACCAGCCGCCGACGCGCGTGCTGATGGGAGCGAAGCGCTCGTTCGGGCCGTTGCTGCTGTTGGTGGCGACGTGGGCGTGCGTGATCGGAGCGATCGCCGTGGGGCGCGGTGATTGGAGAGCGCTGTTCGGTTCGCTCTCGGCCGTGCTGCTGGTGTTGACGCTGGGCGCGGGTGCGCTGCGTCGGGCGCGCATCGGCAAGTGGTTCTTGTGAGAGGTGACTCGTGAGTGAGCAGCAGATCTCGAATCTCGAAGTGAAGGTGGCGTACCTCGAGAAGACGGTGGCCGAGCTGTCCGACGTGCTGTGGAAGCAGCAGAAGGAACTCGACGTGCTCAAGGATCTCTACCGCGTGCTCAAAGATCGCGTGGGCGCGGATCCCGGGTTGGTCGACGCGAGCCGGAACGATCGGCCCCCACACTACTGATCTCCCTCTCCCCCGCAGGGGAGAGGGTCGGGGAGAGGGCTCGACGTCTCTCGCAGTCTCCCGATGCGGACGATCGTCTCCAGCACTGCATGGAGCGATGAAGTCACATCCTCATTCTTGAATCTCAAGATCACCCAGCCGTGATGTCGCAGCCACTCATCACGCAGAGCGTCTTCGTCGAGTTGATCGGCGTGATGGCTCCCGTCGAGTTCGATTCCGAGGAACAAGAACGGGCACGCAAAATCGAGGAAGTACTCACCGACAGGGTGTTGCCTGCGGAACTTCCAACCGAGCAGTCGCCCAGCTCGAACGTGACGCCAGAGAATTTTCTCGAAGAGCGTTTCAGCGCGCCGCAATTCGCGCGCTCGCGGAGTCGTCGGTTTGGCCCATCGTCCCTTCAGCCGGTGCATGTGCATGCGCGGGCAAGGAGCAGACGATGTGCCAGTTCTCTGGGCCCTCTCCCCGACCCTCTCCCCTGATGGGGGAGAGGGAGTTTCGGGTTTCAGTTCTCAGTTCTCACTCGACCGTGAGCGTGAATCTTCCGAACGCTCCGGGCAGCTCGCGATTCGCGCTGTCGACGACCAGGTAATACGTCTGGCCCGCGCTCACCGGGAACGAGAACGACTCCGGCACGCCAACGCCCGCCGCATCGACGAGCCGCACGCACTGCGCCGGGTTGCACGCCGGCTCGAGCAACAACAACGCGGGATTGAACCCCGCCTCCGGAGTCACCGTCGCCGTCACCGTCCCGGTCGCGCTCGCCGTGTAGTGGTAGACGAGATCTCTCGCGTCGAGGAACAACCGCCGGCACGCCGCCGAGTAGCTCAGCGCCGAATACGAATCGGTCGCCGCGCTCGTGTCACCCTGCACTCCCGTGGGCCCGAGCGTCACCGCGGTCGGCGCCGCGCACGCGTCATTCGCCGGCGGAGTCGTCGGCGGCCTCAACGTCACGCTCAACGTGAAATCACCGGTACCGATCGCATTCGAATCGACGAACAGGAAATAGGTGCCCGAAGTCTGGTTCGGCAGATACACGCGCAGTGGCGCGACGCTCGACTGCGCCACGCACGCCAGCTCGAACCCCGCGCTGAAGCTCATGCACTGATTCGGAGACCGCACGTAGATCACCGGCACGTGCGCGCTCCCGCTCGTCGGAGTGACGGTGATGTCGACATCCTGTGCCCCGTTCAACGTGTACGAGTAGACGAGATCGCGCCCGTAGCGCCGCGGGAAGAAATCGGTCCCGCACGCCGGCGCATTGTCGGTCGGCGAATTCGAATTGCTCGCCGCGACCGTCGACCCGCTCACCGTCGCGTTCGCCGGAGAACCGCTGAAGACCAGCGCCTGCCCGTTGCACGAATCATTCGCTGGCGCAGGTGTCGGCGCGCTCAACGTCACGCTCCCGGTGAACGCTCCGCGCGTCGAGCCCGACGAGTCGACGAACAGGAAATACGTACCCGCCGCGAGCCGCGTGAGCTGCGCCGACACTCCGCCGACGCGCGCGTCGCACACCACCTCGTCGGACAGCAGCTGGCTGGTGCACGTGTTCCGCCGCACGTACATCGCGGGAATCAACGTCGACCCGCTCGCAGGGTTCACGGCCAGCGCCACGTCTTGCGGCTGCGTCAACGTGAACTGGTACACCACGTCGCGACCGTTCTGCTTCGCGCTCGGGCTGCACGTCGGCGACACGTCACCGGGGAAGTTGTCGTTGGCCGCCTGCAGCGTCGAGCCAGTGAACGACGCCACTCCGTTCAGAAACACCAGTGTTTCCGGAGCAGCACACGAATCGTTCGCGGGCGGAGGTGTCGGCGCGCTCAGCTGTACCTCGAGCTGAAACGGCCCGCTGCTGTCTTGTGCCGAGTCGACCCACACGAAGTACGTGCCCGCGGGCTGATTCACGAGCGAGAGCGTGGCGCTGCTCGCCGCGAGGGGACTGACGCACCCGCGTTCTCCCGAGTTCGTGGCATCGCCGCACGTCGCCGCGCGCACCGAGATGACCGGCTCGAACACCGGGCTCATGCCCGTCGGTGTGACGTTGATGGTCACGTCCTTCGCCTGCGTCAGCGTGTACGAGAACACCACGTCGCGCCCCGTGCCCCGCGCCGAGTCGCTGCAGCTCGGCGTCTGATCTCCCGGCACGTTTCCGTTCGTCGCCCAGGTCGTGTCGCCGGTCGACGTCGCGAGATCGTTGGTGAACGAGAGCGAGGTCGGCATCGAGCACGTGTCGTTGTCGATGGTGGGAATCGCTTCGACCTCGAGCTGGAACGCGCCGGTCGTGCCGTCGGCGGAATCGACGCTCACGAAGTACGTGCCCGGCAGCTGGCCGTTCACCGCCGCGCTGATCGCGTTCGCTGCCGACGCCGCCTGACACGCGAGCTCGCTCCCGCCGCTGCACGCGCTGCGAATCACCACCACCGGGTGCAACGTCGAGCCGGAGATCGGCCGCGCCACCGCAGTCACGTTCGCGCGCGCCGACAACGTGTACGAGTAGACGAGATCGGGGCCGGCCGCTCGCGCGGTCGCGCTGCACGCGGGCTCGGTGAGCGAGCCGTTGGTGGCGATGAACGTGTTTCCGATCGCGACGGAGCGCGTGACGCTCGCTCCGTTGACGGTGAGGGTCGTCGGCGAAGCACACGTGTCGTTCGAAGAACCCGTCGGAGGCGTCTGCAGCGACACGGTCACCGACACACGGCCCGGCGTCGCGCTCTGCGATTCGACGAACAGGAAATACGTGCCCGGCGGCAACGAGGCGATCGACAGCGCCGCCGTTCCGCTCGACGGCGCGTCGCAGGCCTGCGTCGCTCCCGTGCAGCCAGTGCGAAGAAACAGCGCGGGCCGCACCGCCGCGCCCTGAAACGGAGTCGCCGTCACGTTCAAGTTCTGAAGCGTCGTGGTGGTGAACGAGTAGACGAGCTCCGGGCCCGTGGGGCCGCAGCCGCTGAGCGCGTCGTCGAGCGCCTGTCCCGGTTCCGCCGAGAAGATCGCCGTGCCGGTGCCCGACGACAGAATCGCGCGCGCGCTCGAGCACGAGTCGTTGAGCGCGTCGCACTCGAAGGTCGACTGATTGCACTCGCGCCCTGCTCCGCACTCCGCGCTCGTCGTGCACGGAAGGCACTGCGCCTGGTCGCAGATCGGCGTCGGGTTCGCGCAGTCAGAACTCGCAACACAGCCCACGCACTGATGCACGCGCACGTCGCAGACCGGCACCACGCTCGACAGACAGTGCGATGAGTTCACGCACTCCACGCAGTCTCGCGTCGTCGGGTCGCAATGGAAGGCGCCGCTGTTGCAGTCGAGATCGCTCGAGCAGCCCGCGTCGATCGAGGTGCCGGCATCCACCGTTCCCGCATCCGGAACGCCCGCATCGCTGCCGCCATCGATTACTCCGGCGTCCGCAACGCCCGCATCGGGACTTCCCGCATCGGCAGTGCCCGCATCGATCGCGCCCGCATCATTCGAGCTCGAGCCCGCGTCGTTCGATCCACCGTCGATTCCTCCGTCGATCGCTCGCGGCTCACATCGACCGTTGGTCGAATTGCAGATCTCAGTTCCGGTGCAGCGAATGCCCGCGCAGCGATCCGCCGGCGGATTCGGTGGCTCACCGCAGCCCGAAATGAGCAGCAACACCCCGAAAACACTGACGAGTTGGAGCCTCAAGCGGCGCGAATGGTAGCAGCGTCCGCTCTCACGCAACTCGACGGGGCAAAGTACGACAATGTCGTACAAGTCCAACCATTGAGAAGGATTGAGCAATGCCCATCAGCAAGCTTGGCGAGCGCATCACGACCGCACTCCTCGATTCGAAGATCAGCCAGCAAGACGTTCGCGAGCTGATCGACACCGCGAAGGCCGAGAAGAAGTTCACGCCTGAATTGAAGGCCGAGCTGAGCGCGCTGATCGCTTCGCACTCCGACAAGTTCGAGAGCGCCGCGGTGAAGGGAGAGCTCTCGTCGTTCCTCGCGACGGCGACGACGGTGAAGGATCTCGCCGACCCGACGGTGCTCAACAAGCACTCCACCTCGGTGTCGTGGAACCCGGTCGGCAGCGGTGGCTCGCTGTTCGTCGACGGCGTCAGCTACGACGACGTGATCCAGGGCTCGATCGCCAACTGCTACATGGTCAGCGCGTTCAGCTCCCTCGCGCAGCAGAACCCCGACGCGATCAAGAACGCCATCAAGGACAACGGCGACGGCACCTACGACGTGCGCTTCTTCGAGAAGCGCGGCGGTCGCTACCAGCCGGTGACGGTGAAGGTCGACAGCGACGTTCCGGTCGAGCTGGGCACCACGCCGAAGTACGCCAAGGCGCGCGACACGAAGGAAGCGTGGGTGACGGTGCTCGAGAAGGCCTACGCGCAGTGGAAGGGCGGCTACGAAGCGATCGGCAACGGCGGCAACGCGGGCACGGTGTTCGAAGCGCTCACCGGCAAGCCGCCGACGTGGACCTCGACGACCTACTCGACGCCTGATCGTCTCTTCGCGCAGCTCACCAAAGCCGTCGCCGAACACCACCCCGTCACCGCCGGCACGCACGGCAAGGACTCGGGCGTCGACTACACCGGCACCGGCGTCTACGCGTGGCACGCCTACACGTTGCTGGGCACGAGCGAAGAAGCGGGCACCAAGTACGTGCAGCTTCGCAACCCGTGGGGCCGCTCGGAGCACGGCTCCGATGGGAAGGACGACGGCATCTTCAAGATGAAGCTCGAAGACTTCACCAAGCTCTACAACTCCATCAACATCGGCGGATAAGGTTCAAAGTCCCATGCCCAAGATCTCTGACTCCATCGCGCGCGTGATGCGCGACAACCGCATCTCCGCGAGCGAGATGCAGGGCCTCATTCGTGAAGCGAAGTCGCAGCCGATCGATGCGGAGACGAAGACCGCGCTGCAGAACCTGCTCACGCAGCACGCCGACAAGTTCGGCAGCACGGCGAAGAAAGATCTGCAGACCTTCCTCGGCAGCGTGAACGTCACGCCGCAGCCGTTGCCCGCGACGCCGACGCCGACGACGCCCGTCGCTCCGCGCCGCATCGACGACCCAACCGTTCTCACCAAGCACACCACCGACACCACGTGGAAGCCGGTCGACGGCGGCAAGCTCTTCGTCGACGGAGTGAACTTCGACGACGTCGTGCAGGGCTCGATCGCCAACTGCTACATGGTCGGCGCGTTCTCGGCCGTCGCGCAGGCGAACCCCGACACCATCAAGAACGCGATCAAAGAGAACGCCGACGGCACGTTCACCGTGCGCTTCTACGAGAAGCAGTACGGCGGCCAGATGAAGCCGGTCGACGTCACCGTCGACAACGATCTCCCGCAGAGTTCGATGGGCAGCGCTCGCTACGGCAAGGCCCGCGACAGCAAGGAGATGTGGGTCGGCGTGCTCGAGAAGGCGTACGCGCAGTGGAAGGGCGGCTACGAGACCATCGGCAACGGCGGCTACCCGGGTGAGGTGATCGCCTCGCTCACCGGCAAGAGCACCACGTGGTCGGCGGCGAAGTACACCGACGCCAACACGCTGTGGACGAACATCAAGAACGGCGCGGCGAACCACAAGCCGATGACCTCGCCCACGCACGGCAAGGACTCGGGCGTCGACTACAACGGCACCGGCGTCTACGCGTGGCACGTCTACACGGTGCTCGGCGCCTCTGAAGAAGCCGGTCAGAAATACGTGCAGCTGCGCAACCCGTGGGGCAGCACCGAGCCGGGCAGCGATGGGAAGAACGACGGCATCTTCAACATGAAGCTCGAGGACTTCACCAAGCTCTACCAGGGCGTGGACATCGGGAACTGAGCGCCCGTGAGCTTCGATCTCGCTGCTGCCGTTCGCGACGCGAAGCCCGGGGAAACCGTGAAGGTTCCCGCCGGGCGCTACACCGTCAACCTCGAGCTGACCAAGCCGATCACGCTGCTGGCGATGGGCCAGGCAGTCCTCGATGGCGTGCATTCTGGCTCGGTGGTGCGCATCACGACCGACGGTCTGGTGCGGCTCTCGGGCTTCACGCTCGTCGGCGGCAACGCGCCTGAAGCCGGCGGAGCGATCTGCCTGCTCGAAGGCTCACTCGAGCTGAGCGACTGCATTCTGCGCTTCAACAAGGCGCCCATGTACGGCGGCGGCGGGCTGTACGTGCGCGACGGCAAGGCGAAGATCACGCGCTGCCGCTTCGAGGCGAACACCGGGCGTCAGGGCGGCGCGCTGCTCGTCGATGGAGCGGCAGAGGTGCGGCTCGAAGACTCCACCGTGATTCAGAACGCGGCGGTCGAGGGCGGCGGCATCAAGGTGAAGGAAGGCGCGAAGCTCGAGGTGTTCGCGTGCACGCTCGCCGACAACAAGGTCGTCGGTGACGGAGCGGCCGGCAGCGCGCTCCACTGCGGTGGCACCACCACGCGCGCGCCGACGGTGAGCGTCGCGCAGTCGATCATCTCGGAGCGCACCGAAGGTCCCGCGTGCGTCTTCAATCACGCGAAGCTCCCGGCGGCGTTGAGCATCTCGCGCTCGTTGCTCCCGGCGTGGTGCAAATCGCTCGCGAGCCTCGGAGCGGGCAACAAGTTCGGCGAAGCGGGCTTCGTGATGTCGGGCGCCGAGCCGTACCTGCTCGCTGATTCTTCGCCTGCCATCGGTGCGGGTGAGTCGGGCGCGTTCCCCTCGGGCAGCAAGGACGTCACCGGTCGCGTGCGTGCGCGCGGCGGCATCGTCGACCTCGGTGCGTTCGCGTTCGTGCAGAAGAGCGCCAGCAACGTCGGCTACTGATGAATCACGGTCTGCTGATTCGAGTCGTCGCCATCGGCGTCGCCGTCATCGGTGCGCTCGGGTGGCTGATGTTCAACGGACTGTTCGGCAAATCGCAGCTGGTGGTGTTGCGCTCGGGCGCGACGTTGCACGCGGCGCTCGATGACGAGGCTGCGATCGATCAGACGAGCGACGATCTCGTCTTCGAAGTTCGCCCCGGCACGCACCACGTCACGTTCGGCAGCGGCAAGAAGACCATCAAGGTGAAGGGCGGCGGAGAGCGCTGGGTCGTGCCCGCGCCCGGCCAGTGCTTCGTGGTGGTCGACGCGACGCGGTTGTTCCAGCACAGCACGGTGTTCGCGCAGGCTCGCAACAGTCCCGCGCTGGCGCGCACCTTCCGCGCGACGATCGACGATCGCTGGGTCGACGGCGAGCCGCACAAGCTCGGCAAGGGCTACTGGTTCTCGACTCCGGCTTCGGTGAAGGGTGGCGCGGTGAAGGTGGTGAAGGCGCTGGAGTGCAGCGAACTCGGCGTGCCTGACAGTGAGCTGCTCGAGCGCCTCGGCTTCGCTGACTAGAAGTGCGTGCGCGAAGGCCCGGCGTTAGTGGGTTCGCATGAACATCGCGATCATCGGGCTCGGCGGCATCGGCAGCACCTTTGCGTTTCAGCTCGCCCGCGCCGGGCACCAGGTGACCGCCATCGCACGCGGTCAGCGGCTCGAGCAGCTGTCGCGAGATCAGGCCATCGTCACCACCGCCGGTGAACGCGCCGAAGTGCGCGTCGCGGGTTCGCTCGATCCGACCGTCGCGTTCGATCTGGTGTTGGTGACGGTGCTCGCTCCGCAGGTCGACGCGGTGTTGCCCTCGCTGCAAGCCAGCGCCGCGAAGACGGTGATGTTCATGTTCAACACCTTCGAGCCCTTCGCGCGGCTTCGCGAAGCAGTCGGTCCGCGCTTCGCGTTCGGCTTCCCGGCGATCCTCGCGAACGTGCAGGACGCGGGGCGTCTCGAGTCGACCATCGTCACGCGCGGGCAGATCACCACCGTCACCGATGGCGGCTTCGCAGAGGTCTTCACGCAGGCCGGCATCGCGAGCGTGGTGCACCCCGACATGGAGAGCTGGCTGCGCACGCACGCGGCCATGGTGGTGCCGTTCATGATCGCTGTCGGTCGCGCGCACGAGCGTCGCGCCGGTTTGAGCTGGAGCGAATCGTGGAAGCTCGCCAACGCGCTCGATGAGGGCCTCGGCCTCGTGAAGAAGCTCGGCAACGCGATCACTCCGGCACCGATGGTGGTGTTGAGCTGCCTGCCGCGCGTCTCGACCGCCGCGTTGTTGTGGAGCGCCACCCGCGTCAGCTCACTGCGCAAGAGCGGAGCAGCCGGCATGAAGGAGCCGCGGGCGTTGATCGACTCCATGCACGCGGTCGCTCCCGGAGGAGCGCTACCGAAGCTGCTCGCCGTGCGGCCCGACTAGCGCTCGCCCCAGTGCAGCTTCTGCCGGAGGATCGCGAAGTAATCGAGCCGCGGGTTGCGAACGAGCATCAGGCGGTGCGGTGACTTCTGCACCTCGATGCGATCGCCCTTCTGCAGCGGCCGCCCGACCTGACCGTCGATGGTGAGGTACACGTCTTCGAGATCGCTGGTGAGCTTCACGCTGAGCAGCTGATCGCCCGGCACTACCACCGGTCGCTGCGTCAACGCGTGCGGACAAATCGGAGTGACCACCACGCAATCGACCGCCGGGTGCACGATCGGCCCGCCGGCCGAGAGCGAATACGCCGTCGAGCCGGTCGGCGTGGAGAAGATGACGCCATCGGCGTTGTAGGTCGCGACGTACGCGCCATCGAGCCAGGTCTCGTGCGCAGCGATCTTCGCCAGCGCGCTCTTGTTGATGACGACGTCGTTCAAGACCTCGTCGTCGACCAGCATCTTGTCGTCGCGGAACAGGCGGCACGTGAGCTTCATGCGCGAGTCGATGCGCGCCTTGCCGTCGAACACCTGCTTGAGCGTCTGCACCGCTTCGTTGACCGGAATCTCGGTCATGAAGCCCAGGGACCCGAGGTTGACGCCCATCAGCGGCACCGGCTTGCCGCGAAACACGCGCGCGCCGTGAATGAGCGTTCCATCGCCACCGAGGATCACCGCGAGCTCGGCCGTCTCGGCGATTTCCTGCGGTGCGCTGGGCTTCACGCCGAGTGATTCGCCGACGTGCTCTTCGACCAGGAACTTTCGGTCGGGGAACTGCGCGATGAGCTCTTTCGCGAGCGCGACGGCTTCCGGTTTCTTGGGGCGAACGATGAGCGCGATGGTCTTCATCGGGGTGGCGGGAACGTATCAGCGAACCGGCGGACCACCGACCACCGGCATTTCTCCCGTGTTCGCACGGCGGCTGGCCACCTCGACCACCATGGACTTCAGCTGCCGCGAGAGCACGCGGAACATGCCGGCCAGCAATTCGGGGCGATCGGCGAGCAGGTCGAGAAAGTCGCGGCGATCGATCACCAACGCGCGCGAATCGACGGTCGCCACCACCTCGTTGATGCGCGGCGCACCGTCGAACAACGACGTCTCGCCGAACGACTCGCGGGCCTTCATGGTGAGCACCGTCTCGCCGTCTCGCCGCGCTTCCATCGCGCCGTCGACGATCACGTACAGCGCATCGCCGGGGTCGCCTTCCGAATAGACGCTGGTGCCCTTCGAGAACACCTGCTCTTTGGCGATGGCGGCCACCGCGGCGAGATCGTCGACGTCACTGCGCGCGAAGATCTCCACGCCTTCCAGGGCGAACAACCGCTTCACGACCGTCTCGTTCATGTCGTCTTCCTTCCTCGGCTGCTTCCAGAGGCCCTTCTCGCGGGCGATCGCGCGCGCACACGCGCGGAGCACGAAGTCGTCGGTGCTGCACAACGCGGTGAGATGTTCGGGGAACCGTGCCTTCGCCCCGAACGGCAACGCGCGGTGATGCGAATCGAGGTGGAGCGCGATGAACTCCCGCTCCTCGGGGCTGAGCAGGTTGTCGACCAACTCCAGCGCCCACGCACGACGGCGTTGATCGGTGCCGAGCAGCAGGGTGTGCGCCCGCCGCAACGCTCGAGCGTCGTGTTTGAGGCCCAGCAGCCAGAAGCTCAGCTCCATCGACTGATCGAGCCGATCAGCCAGCACGCGCGTCAGCAGCGCGTCGTCACCCAGCGCGGCGCGCGCATCGCGGTACGGCTCGAGCAACGTAGCGACGAGATCACGGCGACGTGTGAGCGCGGCGAGCTGCTGCGTGAGATCGACCTTCAGCTCCGGCTGTTCGTCGTGCAATTGCGCGAGCGCGATGCCGACGCGGTAGTGCAGCGCCGGGTCGTCTTGCGCGTTCGAGAAGAGCAGCGCGTCGAGCGCCGACTGCGTCGCGATGAGGCGCAGCACGCGGGGCAACTGCATGCGCAGCGAGCGCGCACGGCTGCGATCGTCGAGCGTGCTGGCGAGCAGCGGAACGACGGGGTCTCCGAGCGCGGCGAGCGCCTGGCGCGCGGTGCGGCGGTCGTCGCGCCATGAGAGGAAGCGTAGGAGCCGAGGAGCGAGCTCGACGTACCCGCCCTGCCCCGTCGCTTCGATCGCCACGCGACGCACCGACACTTCCGAGTCATCGAGGAACCCGATGAGCGCCTTCAACGCCGCTTCACGCACCGGCGTGTGCGCGACGCGACCGATCGCCACGTGCCGGCCGGAATCGGTCGACAGCACTTCCTGCTCGTTCGGCGCGAGCGGTCTGCGCGCGATGCGGCCCAACAGGCGCGCGACTTCGCGACGCTCGGCCGGAGGCGCATCGACTCCGCGCGCGAGCAACGACGTCAAAACCTGAGTCGCTGCGGGGTGATCGTCGATCGACAGCAGGCCACCGACCGCCGCGGTGCGAAGCCCGATGTCGCGATGCTCGAGCAACGGCGGCAACACCGCGCGCGCGCGATCGGGAGCGAGCCGCGCCAACGCCCACACCGCGAGATCGCGTGGCCGGCGAGCGCCTTCTTTGATCAGCGCCTCGAGCCGCTTCACGTGCGCCGTCGACTGCCGCTCTTCCGCGAGCGCCACGCCACGTTCCTGCACACGTTCCTGCCCGTGCGTGAGGAGCGTGGCGATGTGCGCGTCATTGAGCAGCTCGGTGCGTTCGAGCAAATCAGCCGCACGCAGCGCCTGTTCAGGCGACGACGACTTGATCGCCTCGCTCAGCACGCGCTCTTCGCCTTCGAACGCCTCGGTGTGATCGAGACCCGCGACGCGTTCCTGCACTGCTTCCACGTAGCGCGGCCGAATCGCGAACAACGCCCAGCCGACGCCCGCGCACACCAGAATCGCCGTGACGTACACCGCGCCCAGACCGATCGCCGCCGCGACTCCTGCGATGACCAGGCCACCCGCCGCCATGCCACCCTTGCGAATGACGCCGTCGATGGTGCGCCTCGCGCCGTCACGGAAGCGATCGGGCAGTGGGGCGTACAGCAGCTGAATCGCCACCGGCATCAACGACCAGCTCGCCGCGGCCTCGAAGACCTTCAGCGCCCACGCGCTCCAGATCGACGGCACGGCCCACGTCACCGCGCACAGCACCCCGAGCGTGATCGGCACCAGCGCCGCGTAGCGAATGATGCCCAGTCGCCGCAGCAACACCTCGGCGAGCACGAACTGAAACACGACGCAGAACACGCCGGTCCACAGCTGATGCGCGGCGAAGAGATCGGCCATGTCGGCTTCGAGCAGGGTCGCCGCCGCGCGCTGGCGAAACACGAAGTCGGTGAGCTGCTGCAGCGCCGCGAGCCCGAGCACCACTGCGCCGAGCAACTGCGTGTACGGAGCGCGCATCACTTCCCGCCACCCCGCTCGCTCGCTCACCGGCACGCTGCGCACGCTCACGTCGGGGTCGACGCGATGCGCCCGCCACGCGAAGACCGCCGCCGCGAGGAACACGCCTCCGCCGACGAGCAATGCCAACGCGCCTGCAGTGCGCGCGAGCACCTGCGCGAGGAAGCCGCCCGCGATCGCGCCCGACATGCCGATGCCGTTGATCCACGAGAACGCGCGGCGTGCCTCACGCGCATCGAACGCTTCGCTCGCCTTGCTCCAGAAGGCGATCGACACCTGCGTCGCGAAGGCTTCGGCGAACAAATACGCCGCGAGCGCGGTGATCGGCACCTGCAGCCACACGCCCGCCGCCAGCACGAAAGAGACGAGCGCTCCACCGGCGACCAACACGCCCGGGTTGCTGCGCCGCCGCCCGTCGCCGCCGATCATCGCCAGCCCACCGGCGATCACCGCTGCGGCGACGTACAGCCACGGCAACGCCTCCGGCTTGAACCGCGAGAGCGTGAGCGCGTTGGTGCCGGGCTTCAACATCGCCACGGCCGCGATGAAGCAGAACTGAAAGGCCGCTGCGGGTCCGAGCCGGGAAGCGAAGGAGCGGGTCATCGCCCGTCACTCCGAGAAGGGAAGCTCCGCCTTGCCCAGCGCCGAGGCCAGCTTGAGCGAGAACTTCTCACCCTGAATCTTGCGCGGAAAACGCACGCGGTAGCCGACCCAGAAGCTCTCCATGTACGAGTAGTACGAGCGCATCTCGACGTTGGTGCGCCCGAGTCGCTCGATGGTCGCTGGAGCGATCTCCTCGTTGCCGACCACCATCACGAAGCGCCACATGCTGGTCGCCTTCTCGAAGTCGTCGAAGCGGTAGTCGTTGGCGTGCACCGCGAAGAAGAACTCGGTGACGTCGCCGAGGCGCTTCTCTTCGTCGCTCAACTTCTGCTCGAGCAGCTCGGTGGGCCACGACTTGAAGAGCCCTTCGCGACGCACGCGCGCGGCCGAGAACGCCGGCGACTGCCACGTCGCGCGGAAGAAGAGCTTGGTGTCGAGGTTGTCGTACACGCCCTGCTCCGACGTGAACTTCTCGAGCACCGTCTGGTAGTTGCGCTCGGCTTCCGCGTCGCTCACCGCCGGCGGAGGATCTCCGGGCACGCGCGGAATGTGCCCGGTCGCGCAGCCGGCTGACGCAATCGCCAGGCTCAGCAGCGCGAACTTCTTCACGGGAAATCGCCCCGCTTGAACAGCGAGCGCACCGGCACCTTCGTCGCTTCGATCGCCTCGCGACCACCTTCGTCGCGATCGACCAGCGTGAACGCACCGATGGGGTCGAGCCCCTCCGCGCGCGCTCTCTCGATGGCCTTGATGGTCGACGCGCCGGTGGTGACCACGTCCTCGACGATCACGACCTTCGAGCCTGCGCTCAACGCGGTGAGCCCTTCGATCCACTGCCCGGTGCCGTGGCCCTTGGGCTCCTTGCGCACCAGAAACGCGTGCAGCGGGTGGCCGCTCACGAAGCTCACCGTGGCGATCGCCGACGCGATGGGGTCAGCACCCATCGTCAGCCCACCCACCGCAATCGCTGCGGGAAATTCGGCGCGCACGCCCGCGAACAGCAGCCGGCCGGTGAGCCAGTGCCCTTCGGCGAGCAACACCGTCTTCTTGCAGTCGATGTAGAAGTCCGACTCCTTGCCCGAAGAGAGAATGACCTTCTTCTTCGCGTACGAGCGCTCGATCAACAACGCGAGCATCCGCTTCCGGTCGGCGTCGAGCGCCGCCGGCGAGGAATCGACGGTGAAGGCGGTCACTGCTTGCTCTCCAGGAACGCCACGAGATCGACGGAGTAGCGCAGCTGCTTCAAGAGCTCTTCGCGCCGCTGATCATCGAGATCGCTGAACACGTCGGCGAGCAGCGAGAGATCTTGATTGCACTGGCCCAGCCGCATCGTCACGTCGGCGGCGAGCTCATCGGCATCGACTTCTTCTTCGACTTCCTCGGGCGCGAGGTTGTCTTCGGTGGCGAGCGCCTTCTCCAACATGTCGCGCGCCGGAGGCGTCAGCCGGCCACTCTCTTCGAGCGCCGCCTTCACCGCCGCGAGCGAGTCAGCGCCCACGTTCTTCGAATGAATCGCGGAGGCCAGCGACATCAGCGTGGCATCGGAGTCGGACAGATTGGTGTGGAGCCGCGCCAGCACCTTCTCGCGCTGCAGGAAACGCAGCGCCGCGACGCGACGGAAGCCGGTGATGATCTGGAAGCGATCAGGAGGCACCAACCGCACGTCGATCGGGAACAGCTGGCCCAATCGCGCGATGTCGGTGGCGAGCGCAGCGACGTCTTCGAGCTGCTCGCCGTCACGCACGAGGAACGCGGTGTCTTCGTCGACGCGCTCGAGCGGAATCAGCGCGGGCGCGACGAAGTGTTTGTGAACGACCGGCGTCTCTTCGACGTTGATGTTCGGCGTCGGAGCAGACGGAGGCGGAGGCGGCACCAGCTCCTCGACGGGAGCCGGAGTCGCTGCGACGGCCTGCGCTTCATCGCTCGGCGGCGACGAAGGATCAGGCTGCTGGGTGTCGTTCGCCTCGTCGACCATGCGTCACTTCTTCTTCTTGAGAAGGACCTTCTTCTTACCGCCCTCTCCGACCAGCACCGGCTGAGGAGGAGGCGGAGGCGCGGGCTTCGAGCCCTCACCCTTGTCACCCTTCGAAGCGATCACCGGAGCCGCGGGCGGCTGCGGCTTCACCGCGGGGCGCGAGACGGTGGTGGGGCGCGTGACGGCTGCAGGAGCGGTGCGAATCACCGGGCGCGTCGCGGGCCGCGTCGCGGGACGATCTCCCGGAGCGCGCGGCTCGGCGTTGCCCATGTCGACACGGCCGCGGAACGAAGCGCCGTCGACGATGATCACGCGCGGCGAGTTGATGTCGCCGACCATGCGCCCTTCGCGCGTCAGCTCGACCGACTCGGTGGCCGAGATGTTGCCGACGACCACGCCGGAAACGATCGCGTTGCGCACCTGAACGTTGGCCTTCACGATGCCCGACGGCTCGACGATCAGCGTCTTGGTGAGCGAGAGCTCTCCTTCGACGCGACCGCGCACCGTGAGATCTTCGTCGCCGCTCAGCTTGCCGCTGATGAGGATCGACGGGCCGATGATGGTGGAGTCACCCGACCCCGAGAATTCCTTGGTGGCTGCCATGACCGGTCAGCGCTCCTTGACGTCCATGTCGACGTTGCCCTTGAAGCTGGCGCCGTCGGCGATCAGGATTCGCGGCGCGCGCACGTCGCCCACCACGCGGCAGTCGGCCTTGAGCTCGACCTTGTCGCTCGCGGCGATGTTGCCCGTCACCTTGCCGGTGATCTCCACGTTCTGCACTTCGATGTCGGCTTCGACCGACGCGGACGCTTCGACGAAGAGGCTCTCCTTCAAGGAGATCTTCCCCTTCACGGTGCCCTGGATCACGAGGTCCTCGTCACCCGAGATCTCGCCGTCGATGGTGATGCTCGAGCCGATGATGGTGTTCGCCACGGTGGTTCCCCTTCCCTTTCTCTAAATCAGTTTGAAATTCGAAACTCAGATGTCGTCGGGCAGCTTGACGTCCATCTCGATGGAGCCGTTGAAGACCGCGCCGTCTTCGATCACCACGCGCGTGGCCTTGATGTCGCCGTTCACCTTCGCCGACTGGTTGATCGACACCTTGGTCGACGCGTCGATGTTGCCGCTCGCGGTGCCGTTGATGGTCAACTCGTCCGCCCGGATGTCGGCTTCGACGATGCCCGACGATTCGATGGTGAGGTGGTTCTTGAGCGCGATCTGACCTTCCACGCGCCCCTCGATCACCAGCCCGCCGCCGCCCGTCATGCTCCCGCGAATGGTGATGCCTTTGCCGATGATGTTGATCTGGTCGGTGTTCGCCATGGTGGGTCCGGAGTGTGCGTCAGCAGTGAGCCGAAATCCACGAAGAGATGTCGCCCCACACCTGCTCTTTGCCGACTTCCATCAACACTTCGTGGCGGTACTCGCCGTAGTCCTTCCACGTCTTGTCTTTCGAGCTCACCGTCTCGAAGAACGCCTTCGCCGCCGGCATCGACGCGATGGGATCAGCGGTGCCCGCCGCCACGAACAACGGCAACGTCACGCGTGAACCCAGTCCCTGCAGACGCTGCTGCGCGGCCTGGCACTCGAAGAACCAGCGCGGCGTGGTGTTGTGCAGATAGAGCGGGTCGTTCTTCGTCTCTTCCTGCCACTTCGGGTCGCGCGAGAGCTGCTCGGGCTTGAGCTCGTTGCCGATCTTCAGGCCGGGAGCGATGCCCTTGATCAACTTCGCTCCGAAGAGCTTCAACTTCGGCGGCTCGAACGCCAACGCGTAGAACGGAGCGGTCAACACCACGCCCTTCAATTCGGGCGGCGGCGAAGCAGCGAAGTGCGTGGCGATCAACCCGCCGTGCGAATGCGCGATGAGGAAGATCGACTTGCCGCGCGCCGCTTCGACGAGCCGCGCGAAGAACGCCTTGCAGTCGTCGAGGTAGTCGTCCCACTTCACGACGTCGGCGCGCGCACCATCGGCCTTGCCGTGCCCGCGGTAGTCGAACGAGAGCACGCCGTAGCCCTGCGCCACCCACGCATCGATGGGCTGCAGATAGCGGCCGCAGTGATCTCCGTAGCCGTGCATCACGCCCAGCCACGCCTTCGGCTCACCGTCGGGAACCACCTGGCGCCAGAAGAGCCGCGTGCCGTCTTTCGAGGCGAAGAAGCCTTCGTCGCGTCGCGTCATGACGCGGACTTCTACCTAGAAACGCGTTGGGTCACAGCGATTTCAGCCGCCGCTCGAGATCACTCTTCTGCGAGGGGCGTTCTGCATCGTCGGGGTTCGCCACCAGCAGCTCGATGGCGCGCGTGAAGCATTCCTGCGCGCGCGGCTTGCGACCGAGCTTCAAGCTCACCTCGCCGAGGTGCTCCAACAGCGTGACCTCGTCGGGAGAACCGTCGACCGCGCGCTCCAGCAGATCAGCGGCCTCGTCGAGCTTGTTCTTCTTGAACTGAATCCACCCCAGCGAGTCGAGGAACGCGGGGCTGTCGGGCTTCTCGTCGAGCGCGCGCTTCACGTACTTCTCGGCTTCGTCGAGATCGCCGCCGTTGGTGGCGATGGTGTAGCCCATGAAGTTGAGCGCCTGCGCGTTGTCGGGGTGCCGCTCGACGACCGGCTTCAAGCGATCGACTGCTTTCTGCCACTCGCCCTTCTTCTCGTAGATGGTGGCCAGCGCGAAGACCATCGCGTCATCGCTCGGGTTCTTCGCGACCGCTCCATTCAGCAGCGCGACCGCGTCGTTGAGCCGCTTCTGGCGCGAATAGAAACCGGCGAGCGCCTCGAGCAGCTCGTTGTTGCCGCCCTTCGCCAACGCGCGCACCAACGTCAGCTCAGCGTCCTTCACGTTGCCCGAGCGCTCGAGCGTGCGCGCCAAAGCAGGCTCGAGGCCGGCGAGATCGGGCCGCTCTTCCTGCACCTTCTTCAGCACCTCGAGCGCCTGCTTGTGCTGCCCCAGCTGCGACAGGCACATCGCGCGGTGGAGCCGCGCCTCGAAGCTCACGTCGCCCAGCCCTTTGGGCACCGCGTCGAACGCGTCAGCCGCTTTCTGGAACGCGCGCACCCGCTCGTGCACCAGGCCCGCATAGAAGTGGAGTCGCGGCTCGACTCCCGACGCGCGCGCTTGATCGAGCACGTCGGCGGCTTGCGCCAGCTGATGCGCCGCGAGGTAGCTGAAGGAGACCTTCACCGCGATTTCCGGGTCGCGGCCCTGCGAGAGCACCTCGTCGAAGTACGCGCGCGCCTCGGCGGGCTTCTTCATGCGCAGCGCCAGCCGCCCGGCGTTGAGCAACACGTCGCGATTTTCGGGGTCGCGCTCCAGCGCTTTTTCCCACGACTCCAGCGCGCGCGAATTCTGGCCCATCGACTCGTAGATGCGGCCCAGCGTGGCCCACGACTCGATGTCGCCCGGGTCTCGCTCCACGGCGCGCGTCAGCAACTTCTCGGCGCGCGGCCCGTCACCCCGTTCGGCGAGCGCGAGCCCGAGCCGGCGATACCCGACGGGATCTCCGGGCAGCGCGACGCCGAGCTCTTCGACCACCTTCATCGCGTCTTCGGTGCGGCCTTGATCGAGCCACAGCTGCGTCAGCACGAGGTACGCGTCGGGGTCGTTGGGCTTCAGCTTGATCGCGCGGAGCAAGTGCGTGCGCGCGCGCGTCGTCTTCTGGCCTTCGTACAGCACGCGGCCCATCAACAACTGCGCAGGCTGGTACTCGGGGAAGCGTTCGATCACGCGCTTCAACTGCAGCTCAGCGCGATCGAGCTCGGAGCTGCGCGCGTACTGCTCCGCGAGCTCGGTCATCAGGTACGGGTTCGAGTCGTCTGACGCGAGCGCCAGTCGCAGCTCGTCGAGCGCCACCTTGTGATCGCCGTCGTGGTGCGCCAACCGCGCGCGCAGGTAGTGCGCGTAGCTCGCCGCCGAAGGAAACGGAGTGCCCGTCTCGTCGGTCGTCACGCCCATCGCTTCGCGCATCGCCGAGAGATCGACGGCGGGCCGCTTGGGAGGCGTTCCGCCGGCCAACGCTGTCGATGCGAGTACAGCGAAAACGGTCGCCGCTCGTGCGATCACGCCAACAACCTCTCGAGGATCTGCTCGGCCGTGCCCTCGACGCTGCGGGTATCGAGCATCTTGCTGCGGTACGGCACACGCTCGTCGGCGAGCAGCCCCACGAGTCGGCCCACCAGCGTCTGCGCTTCACCGGGCGGCGTCTCGGGCAACACGACGACGAAGACGCCCTGCCCGAGGTGGCCCACGAAGTCCGGAGTCTGGAGATGACGGCGGATCGCCGCGGCGCACGCTCCGAGCGATTCGCCGGGCGCCTGCAGCGGCTTCAACACGGCGAGCGAGATCGGCCGGCCGTAGCGGACACTCCGAGTGAGCTCTTCGGCGAGCTGATTGGCGACACCGATGTGATCGTAGAGACCGGTCTCGGGGTCGTTGCCCGGGCCGACAGCGAGATTCGGGCGACCGCGCGAGCGCTGCACCGCCGCCTGCACACGCGCGAGCAACACTGAAGGCGGCAGCGGCTTGGCGACGAAGTCGGCGGCGCCGAGCTCGGCGGGCTTGATGCGCTCCGGCAGCTCGGGCCGCGCCGAGAGGAGGATCACCGGAATGTTCTCGGTCTCCGGCTTACTCTGCAGCTCGCGCAGCGCGTCGAGGCCATCACGGTTCGGCATGAAGACGTCCATGATGATCACGTCGGGCTGCAGCGCCTTCGCGCGTGACACCGCTTCGTGCCCATCGCGCGCGAGTTCGACGCGGTAGTGGCCCGACAAACCGAGCGTCGCGATGCGCGAGAAGATCGGATCGTCGTCGACCAGCAGCACCAGGGGCTCGGTCTGGCGGCGCGGCAATTCCTTCTGCTGACCGGCAGGCATCGGGAGCGTGAACGCGAACACTGCGCCACCGGTCTGCGGAGCCTCCGCCCAGATCTCGCCGCCGTGCCGCTCGACGTAGTCGCGGCAGATGCTGAGCCCGATGCCGGTCGCGCGATCGAACGCCATCAACACGTCGTTCGGATCTTCGACCTTCCCGTCGTCACACACCTCGATCAACGCCACGTCGCCGTCGGGCCGCTTGCGCAGCCGCGCACGCACCACCACTTCCTTCGCGCCGCGCGCGTGGGTCAGCGCGTTGGTGATCAGGTTCTGCAACACCTGGCGGATCTTCTGATCGTCGGCGAAGACGTCGAGCGAGAGCGGCGTCTCAGCCCGCAGCGCCACGCCGTGTTCTCCGGCCAGCAACTGCAGCTCGCGCGACGCGTCCTGACAGGCCTCGCTCACGTCGAACACGCGGCTGAAGAGCGCGATGCGACCGTCGGCGCCGCGCGCCTGCTCGAGAATGCTCTCCACCAGCGTGAGCACCTTCTTGCCCGCGCGGTGAATTGCTTCTGCGCTGGTGCGCTGGTTGGCCGACAACACCTCGTCGGTCAGCAACAGGTGCGCGTAGCCGAGCAACACGTTCAGCGGAGCGCGGAGATCGTGGCTCAGCACCGCCATGATCTCGTTCTTCTTTCGATCGAGCGTGCGGAGCCGGTTGTTGGCTTCGACCAGTTCCTTGTAGCGCTCGACGTACGCGTCCTCGAGCGCTTCCTGCGAGCGCGCCGCGGTTGCCTGAACCTGCTGCCGCTCGATCGCGTTGGCGAGCGCGAGCCCGACCGTCTGGAGGAAATCGAGTTCTTCCTGCTCGAGCGGCTGCCGGCGACGCACCACCAGCGCGGCGACCTCACGCACTTCAGCCGAGAGCGGCACCACCCAACCGGCGTCGGTCTCGACCGGCGTGCGCGCTTCGATCGCGCGACGGAACGACGGAGCGACCGCGAGATCGATCGGCGTGCGCTCGTCTTGATCGATCAGCGCAGCACGACTCGACACGACGCCCGCCGAGCTCTGCACCTGGAGCACCGCGACGCGCTCACAGCCGAGGCCTTCGCTCATGCGCACCGAGACCATGCGCAGCAGCGCTTCGATCGACGCGCCCGACACCGAGAGCCGCGTGACCTCGAGCATCAGCTCGAGCCGCTTGCGAATGAGAATCGTCGTGCTCGACGTAGCGCCGCGCCTTGAGCGACGCCGCGAGCTGACGCTCGAGACCGTCGAACGATTCGGCGACGCCGTCGACGTCGAGACGCTGCAGCGACGCGCGCCACCCTTCGCTGCCGTCGATGAGCACCGGAATGCGGCGCAGCTCACCGCGCTTGCGAACTTCGGCGAGCAGCGAAGGCGCGATGCGCGCTGTCGAGGCGAGCACGACGGCGTCGGGTTTCTGATGCGGGTCTCGACGGTCGAGCGCTGCGGAGCCGACCGCGGTCTCACACTCGTACCCGCGAGCCTGGAGTCTGGCGACGAGGGAGTCGGCACGGCTGCCGACGATGAGGACACGACCCGTCATGGAGCTGCTCACCACTTTAATCTCTAACGCCCGGGCAAAGTGGATGTAGGGAGAATCACGACGATTTGTGCGTGGCTACCCACCTTGTCGGGTACAGTGCGCCGCGCACCGGGCGGGAGTCGTTTGACCCACTCGGAGGCTGGCCGGCAACACAGCTGACACCCGTCGTCCTTCGCACCTGGTCACCATGCAACGCATCCTGCTCGCGCTCACGATCGTCTCCACCGTCGCCGCCGCTCAGAGCGACGACTGGAACACCTTTCCGCCGGTGGCTCCCAAGCCGGCCGAGACGCCGAAGACTGAACCGGCGAAGCCCGCTCCCGCGCCCGCGCCGACGGCGAGACCCGCTGATCCGCCGCCGCCGAGCAAGCCGACGCCGCGTCTCCAGGCCGCGCTGAACGAAGCGAACGGAGTCGACGGTGGTGTCGACGGCGGCGTGGACGTCGATGACGCCGACACGAAGGTCATCTCGCAGAAGGAAAAATTCCTCGCGGGCACGGAGCCGCACAGCCCGTCGACGTGGGGCAACGCGTGGGACGCGAAGGAAAACTCGCGCGTCACCGTCGGTCAGGTCGGCGTCGGCAACCTCTGGCTCCCGTCGGCGCGTCTGGGCGGCAAGGGCGTGGTGCGCGTCTCGCTGCTCGGTGAGTACCTGAACCAGACCAACTTCCCCGTGCTCCAGGCGCAGGACATTCGCAGCGCGGTGACGTTCGCCGCGAGCTTCCAGCCGTTCGATTGGGGCGAGATCTTCGTGTCCTACGGAGCCGCGGCCAACACCAACAACCGCACCTCTCCCAACCTCATTCAGGCGCTCGGCGATTTGTCGCTGGGCATCAAGGCGTCGCGCGAGTGGGTGAAGGGTCTGCACGCCGGTGCCGACCTGCGCCTGCTCACCTTCTCCGGAGTCGGCAACCAGGGCATCGATCGCTTCGCGGTCGGCTTCAAGCCCACGCTGCTCGGCACGTTCGACTTCCGCACGCTGTCGAAGTTCGTGCCGGTGCTGTTCACCATCGCGCTCGGCTTCACGCTCGATTCGACCTCGGGCCTCGTCACCAACCAGCGCCTCAACGCGAGCGAAGAGTTCGCGCTCAACGTGAACCGCTACCACCGCTTCAACTTCGGCCTCGCCGCCGAGCTGCCCTTCCCCATCGTCACGCCGGTGATCGAGTACTCGTTGTCGGCTCCGCTCGGCGTGCCCAATGGAGAGCTCACCGGCCCCGACGGCAAGTTCATCAGCGCCGGCTCGGCGATGCCGCAGCAGCTCGGCCTCGGGCTCAAGATCACCGCCATCAAGGACCTCACGCTCACCACCGGCTTCAACTTCGGCCTCACGCGCTCGGTGGGCCTCGGCGTTCCGGCCACTCCGCCGTGGAACTTCTTCGTCGGCGCGGGCTTCGCGATCGACCCGTTCCAGCGCGGTGAGACCAAGCTCGTCGAGACCATTCGCGAGAAGAAGATGGAAGTGGCGAAGGCGCCGCCTCCCACGCGCATCGAGGGCACCGTCACCGACGCCGAGACCGGCAAGACGATCTCCGGCGTGGTGGTCAGCGTGGGCGGCGTGAAGCCGAGCGCGACTGACGACGCCGGCCGCTACGAGTCGCTCCCCGTCAGCGCGAAGAGCGTGAAGGTCAGCGTGGTCCGCGAGGGCTACAAGCCGGTCGAGCGCGAAGTCGCGATCGATGCGAGCAAGCCGACCAAGCTCGACCTCGCGCTCGAGCCCGACGTGAAGAAGGCGAAGTTCGAGGTCAGCGCCACGGCGAACAAGAAGCCGGTGAAGGCCGACATCGCGTTCAACGGCGCGGTGAGCCAGAAGGTGCAGACGCTCGAAGCGCCGGCCCCGGTCGAGGTCGAGCTGCCGGCGGGCACGTACACCATCACTGCGGCGGCCAACGGCTACCTCGCGCAGACGCGCGACGTGCAGGTGCAGGCGGGCGGCAAGCTCGTGGTGGCGTTCGATCTCCAGCCCGCGCCGCAGAAGATCCTCGTGATCTTCAAGGGCGACAAGATCGAGATCCTCCAGCAGGTGCGCTTCGCCACGGGCAAGTCGACGATTCTTCCTGAGTCGTTCGGCCTCCTGCAGCAGGTGGTCGACGCCATCGTGAAGAACAACGTGCGCCGCGTGAAGGTCGAGGGTCACACCGACAACCGCGGTGTGAAGGCGCAGAACCAGACCCTCTCCGAAGATCGCGCGCGCGCGGTCAAGGAGTACCTCGTCGCACAGGGCATCGACGCAGAACGCCTCGAGTCGGTGGGCTATGGTGACAACAAACCCATTGCGCCCAACCTCACCGCGCGGGGCCGCGAACTCAATCGCCGCGTGGAGTTCATCGTTCTGGAGAAGTGATGAATCGCTCAGCGCTGATCGTCCTCTTGGCTGCGTTCATCGTCGGCTGCCCCGACCCTGATCCACCGCCGCCTCCTCCGCCGAACCCGCCCACGGTCACGCTGCTGGTGACCGAGAACAACATCTACGGTGACTCGGTGAAGGGCACCGTGAACGTCGTGGGCTGCAAGAAGGTCGCGGGCGTCGAGCTCTTCCACCAGGACGAGCGGCTGCAGACCATCGACTACACGTCGGGTGCCACGAACTGGACCCTGCCGTCGACCACCTTCGCCGGCCTCTACAGCCGCCTCGGGTTCGCGGCGTCACTCACGCTGAAGGCCAAGGCGACGTGTGACGACGCGCGCACCAACACCAGCCTTCCGGTCGGCGTGAAGTTCTTCCCCATCACGCAGAAGTACGTCGGCCCTTCGGGTGAGCAGCTGGTGCCCGACAACTTCGTCGCCGAAGGTGGGGACAACGGCGGCTCGCAGAACACCTTCCTCGGCTGCGTGCGCGTGCAAACCGGCGGCACCACCCTCGCGCGCGTCGATCGCAACGGCACCCTGTTGGCGATGGTCGACCCCAGCGCCATGCCCTTCGATTGCTCGCTCGGCACCCAGATCACCGACCTCTCGACCATCTCGGGCTTCCGTTGGATCTTCGAGCCGGGCGTCGGCGCCTACGCGCTCTGTCTTTCGGCGGCGTGCGGCAACTTCTCGATCGGCAAGGTGCTCCGCGACTCGACGGCCACACGCATCGGCGTGAGCCGCGGCGGCGTAGCGGTGGTCTGGCTCAACATTTCCGGCACCAACAACGGCTTCGTGAAGCTCTTCCCCGGCGGGAGCGACACCAGCAACGACCTCACCGTCCGCTTCGAGACGACGGTGATCCTCAATGCCGACCCACTGGTTGACGACGGCGCTGGTCAGGCGATCTGGATGTCTCGGTGGGAGTACAACTTCGGCGCAATGGTGAAGGTCGCCAGCATCGTTCCGTACAAATACGACCTCGGGAACGGTCAGCTCACCAACGGCGTGGTGAACGGCAACCCAGCGGTGCTGCTGCAGCAGCAGTACCCGATGGACTCGACGAGCATGCCGATCATGCCGGTGGGCTTCTTCAGCCCGACGGGTGATCAGTTCACCATTCCCCTGCTCTCGTACGCGAACGACAACACGTTGCAGACCACGGTCGTTTCGTGCGCCACCGCGTTCGGCCTCTGCCAGGGCACCGCGCGCCGCTGGAGCAGCGCCACCTTCCCCGGAATGATTCGCCTCGTGGTGCCGTACTCCGCGAACAACATCTACGCGGCCATCGGGCCGTACCAGGTGTGGTTCCTCGAGAGTCAGCGCGGCACGATCTTGAACCTGGGTGAAAAGCCGATCACGCCGTCGGGCAGCAACGTCGTCGTCGGCGTGCAACCCGGTGGCGGCGCGGACTTCTACGTGCTCACCGGCCCCGATCTCGGCATGGACCCGTCGTTCCCCAACGAGATCATCGCCGTCGACACGCCTCAGGCGGGAGAGCTGTGGCGCGTGGGCTTCGGCAGCGGTGAGTCGCCGAACAACGGCATGACCATCGCCATCGACGTCGGCAATCACGTGTGGCTGCGCACCGGGCAAGACCTGATTCAGCCCCTCACCAACGCCGACTACCGGGCGGCGCGCGGGCCCACGCCTCCCTGATGCGGTTGATTCTGGCGATCGCGCTGGTGTCGCTGCCGGCGCTGGCTCAACAACAAGACGAGTTCACCCACGAGCCGCAGGGCTGGCTGGCGTTCTTCGGCCAGAAGAAGCTGCCCAACTCGGTCTTCGTGTTCTGGCTCGACGCGCAGGCGCGACTCAACGAGACCGCGACGCAGACGCAGGTGCTCCTTCGCCCGGGCGTCGGCGTTCGGTTTCGTCCCGACATGACGGTGTGGGTCGGCTACGCGTGGACGCCGACCATTCGCGCCGGAAACATCGCCATCGACGAACACCGCCTCTGGGAACAGTGGATCTGGGATCTCACCTTCGACAACGGAATGAAGGCGCAGCTGCGCTCGCGGCTCGAGCAGCGCCTGCAGCGCGGTGAAATCGGCGTGCGCTTTCGTCAGTTCGCCCGCGTCCAATCGCCGCGGTACGGCCGCGGAATGCTCGTGGCGTGGGACGAGGTGTTCTTCGCCTTCAACGACACGAAGTGGGGCCAGGAGGCAGGGTTCGATCAGAACCGGCTCTTCGCGGGCCTCGGCTTCTTCATCGACGACTCGGTGCGCCTCGAGACCGGCTACATGAATCAGCTCGTGCACCGCCGCGAAGCCGTCGACCCCGTGCGGCACGTGGCGATGGTGAACGTGTTCGCCAACTGGTGATCAAGGCGCGCGTGCGCCGAGCAGCGCTTCGACGTTGCCCGCCGGGCCGTGCACCGGACAATCGATCAACCCGAACTCCGTGAGCCCCTGAGCGGTCACGAAGGCGCGAATGCGATCGATCGCCTCGCGACGCGCGACGGCGTCGCGCACCACCCCGCCCTTGTCGAGCCGTGCGGGGCCCACTTCGAACTGGGGCTTCACGAGCGCGATGAGCACTCCGCCGGGCAGCAACTTCGGGAGCACGGCCGGCAACACCAGCTCGAGCGAGATGAAGCTCACGTCGATCACGATGACGTTCACCTTCTCGGGGAGATCGTCGTCGGTGAGCTGCCGCGCGTTGACGCGCTCACGGCTGATGACGCGCGCGTCGGTGCGCAGCTTTTCGTGGAGCTGGCCGTAGCCCACGTCGATGGCGTGCACGCGCGCCGCTCCGTGCTGGAGCAGACAATCGGTGAAGCCGCCGGTCGACGCGCCGATGTCAGCGCACACGGCGTTCTTCACGTCGAGGTGGAACGCGTCGAGCGCGGCCTTCAGCTTGAGGCCACCGCGCGAGACGTAGGGGAGCACCTCGCCCTTCAGCCGAACCTCGGCGTCGATGTCGACGCGAGTGCCCGGCTTGTCGATGCGCTGATCGTTCACGACGACCTGCCCGGCGAGGATCAGCGCCTGCGCTCGCGTGCGCGACTCGGCGAGGCCGCGCTCGTGAACGATCACGTCGAGGCGTTCCTTCTTCATCTCGCTGCGTCAGCTCTTCCGCTCGATGGAATACCGGGCGAGCGCCGCGAGCGGGCCGTCATCGCCCTCGAGCGGCTGCACCGCCGCGATCGCGCGCGCGACGTGGTCGGCCGCCATCTTCCGCGCCTGCTCGAGGCCCACGACGGCGGGGAACGTGTGTCGCCCTGCCGCGGCATCGGCACCGACTGGCTTGCCGAGCGCCTCGGCCGACGACGTCACGTCGAGCACGTCATCGGCGATCTGAAACGCGAGGCCTACCGCATCGCCGTAGATCTCCGCAGCGGCGAGCGCAGCGTCATCTCCGCGCCCGGCGATCGCGCCCATGCGGCACGCAGCCTTGATCAGCGCTCCGGTCTTCAGGCGATGGAGTCGATTCAAGTAGTCGAGCGTCGCCGGTCGATCGTCGGCGATGTCGAGCACCTGCCCGCCCACCATGCCCGCCGAGCCAGCAGCGATCGCCAGCTCGGCGGCCAGCCGACCGCGCAGCGCCTGCTCGGCCACGGGCCCACGCGCCACCAGCGCGAACGCATCGGTCTGCAGCGCGTCACCGGCGAGAATCGCCATCGCCTCACCGAACGCCTTGTGCGACGTCGGCCGACCGCGGCGCAGGTCGTCGTCGTCCATCGCAGGCAGGTCGTCGTGAATCAGCGAATAGGTGTGAATGCATTCCAGCGCGCACGCCGCGTCGTTCGCCGCGTCGCCGCCACCGTTCGACGCGCGAGCCACGGTGTCGGCGAACGCGAGACACAGCACCGGCCGCAACCGCTTGCCGCCGTCGAGCAGCGAGTAGCGCATCGCCTCGGCGAGACGCGCCGGAACACCGCGCGAGAGCACTTCCATGCGCGAGGAGAGCAGCGCTTCGACGCGCTGCTGCTGCCCCGGCAACCACGCCTCGAGTGAGAAGGCAGCCATGGCTTAGAACGGAACGTCGTCTTCTTCGGCAGGAGCAGCGGCCGGCTTCTTCGCGGCCGGCGGAGGTGGCGCAGCGATGGCCGGGGTGGCCTGCGTCGGCGCATCGCCCAGCTTCAGCGGAGCGGTCTTCCCGTCTTCCGACAGCAGCTGTTCGATCTTCCGATCAGCGTCAGCGAGGATCGCCTCGCCTTCCTTCACGAGGCGAATGCCTTCCTGAAACCGGGAGATCGAATCTTCCAGCGACAGTTCGCCACCCTCGAGCTGCGCCACGATCTTCTGGAGCGAGCTGACGACGTCGCCGTACTGGAGTTTCTCTTTGGACACGCCGCTTCCCTATCAGGACTTCTGGCCGCCTTCGACGACCCGAACGGCGATCGTACCGTCCGCGAACCGCAGCTCGAGCTGATCGCCGACCTTCACTTCGGTCACACTGCGAATGAGACGCTGCTCCGCGCGCGCGAGCACGAAGCCACGCTCCAGCACGTGCTGCGGGTTGAGCGCTTCGAGGCGTGCCTTCAACACTTCGAGCGCGCGGTGCTGCTCGGCGACGACGCGCTCGGCGTGCACTCGAAGCGCCGCCTTCTGCGCCGCGAGCACACCGTGCGCCGACGCGAGTCGAGGCCGCGGGTCGTTGTGCCGAAGCACCTGCGTCGCGTCGGAGATTCGCTTGTGCTCGCGTTGGAGCAGCCGCCGCATGCGCGCGAGCGCGGCGTCACGCAGCCTGCGCACCTCGTCGCGCGCGCCGGTGAGCCGCCGCTGCGGGTTCGCCTCACGCAGCTTCCGCTCCAGCTCCGTCAGTCGCGAGCGCTGAGCGCTCCGTCGCCGCTCGAGCGCCGCGCGCAGTCGCATTGACAGACCGGTCACCGTCTCGCGACGTCGCGCGAGCGCATGACGCGGGTCTTCCAGTCGCTGTTTCAGTTGGGCGAGCGCGGTGCCGTCGCGGCGCAGTCGACGCGTCAACGCGAGGCGCATGCGCTCGACCGAGGTGCTCAGCACCGGCCGTTGGCGCGCGAGTTCGTGCCGCGGGTCTCCGAGGCGGGTGCGCAGGTCACTCAGGCGTGCGCGCTCGGTGCGGCTGAGGCGGGCGAGCACCGCGCGCATGCGGTCGGCCCCGTTGGAGAGCACGAGTCGCTGGCTGGCGAGCATGCGGCGCGGGTCTCCGAGGCGGCGGTGCTGATCGCGGAGCGCGCTGCGTTCCCGCAGGAGGACTCGTTCCATCGCGCGCTGCGTTCGGCTGCGGAGCGTCGCCAGCTCCGCGCGAAGATCGGCCAGCGACGGAGCGAGCATCTCGGCCGCAGCGCTGGGCGTCGCAGCTCGCACGTCGGCGACGAGATCGCTGAGCGTCACGTCGATCTCGTGCCCGACCGCGCAGACGACCGGCACGGGACACGCCCACAGCGCGCGCACCACCGGCTCTTCGTTGAAGGTCCACAGATCGTCGGCGCTGCCACCACCGCGCGTGACCACCACCACGTCGACGTTCGATTTGCTGAGCCAGCGCAGCGCGCGTCGCAGCTCGAACACCGCGCCGTCGCCCTGCACTCGCGCGTCGGCCACCAGCACGCCGATTCCCGGGTGACGGCGGTGCAGCACCTTCAAGAAGTCACGCAGCGCGGCGCCCGAGATGCTGGTGACCACACCGATGCGGCGCGGGAGGAACGGCAGCGGCCGCTTCGGGCGCGTCCGCTTGTCGCCGATGAGGCCTTCGGCGACGAGCTTCTCCTTGAGCTGCTCGAACCGGAGCGCCTGAGCGCCCAGCCCCTCGGGCTCGAGCTTGTCGGCGATCAGCGCGTAGCGGCCCTGCGGCTCGTAGACGTCGAGGTTGCCCTCGATGATCACCGACAACCCGTCCTTCAGCTGGAACTTGAGCTTCGCGGCGGTCGACGCCCACAGGCGGATGTCGATCGATGCGCGCGCGTCAGTGAGCGCGAAGTAGATGTGGCCGCGCGTGTTGGCGCCGCGGAAGTTCGAGATCTCGCCGCGCACCAGCACCTTCGTGAAGCGCGGCTCGAGGGCGTCTTTCACCTGCCGGGTGAGCTGCGAGACCGTGAGCACGGCGGGTGGCGCCGCGGTCTTGCTCGCGGTGCGCACGACGGGCGGCTCGCCAGACTGCGAAAGTCCCAGCGGATCCCGCGACAGTCCGTTCCGCGGCGCATTCGCGACGTCGCCCGACGGTGACTGTGCGGCTGCCGCCCCGACGTGCGGATTGGCGCCGAGCAAGCCCGATGCGCTGACTGACGCCTTCGCGACGCTGGCGCCGACTTCCTCGGCACCGGAGCGCTTCGGGCCCGTCGCGTCGCGCGACTCGACCGCTGCACCCACGAGCTTCAGGTCCGTTGCGTCACGCTCAGCCTGCTCGGCATCAGTGGAGTGCCGCGCCTCAAGCGTTGCGCCTCGCGACGGCGACTGCGCGCTGGCGCCCGTGCTCGCAGGGGCATCGACTGGCTCTCCCTCGAGCGAACGCGACGGAGGCGGAGGCCCCATGCGTCGCCACGCAGGCACCTTCGCCGACGGCTTCGTCGCAGGCGGAGCGTTCTTCGGCTTCTCGGGTTCTTCAGGCTTCTTCGACGACGGCTCGTCGCCGAAGAGATCGCCCTGCTTGCCGCTCACTGCTTCTGGATTTCCGCGATGCGCGACTTGGCCTTCTGATGGGTCTCGTCGTCGGGCGGAGTCATGTTCATCACGTCCTTGAACAGTTTGACCGCCTCGTCCGGGCTCGACTCCTTCAGCTGGTAGCCGCGCAGGTAGACCTCACGCGCCTGGTTGCGTGCCTCGTTCACCAGCGACTGCGCGCCCACGTGTCCCGGGTCGGCCTGCAGCACCTTGCGCGCGTACTCGATGGCGCGGCTCCAGTTGCCGGTGGTCTTCGCCTGACTGGCCTTCACGAACAGCTTCGACACGAGCTGCGTGCGCAACGGTTTCGAGAGTTCGCTCGACGTACCGCCAGCGATCTTCTTGTCGAGCTCGTACATCGCCACGAGGTCGGTCTCGTTGAGTTCCTCGACGCGCTTGCTCTTGGTCTCGAATTCCTTGATCTGCGCTTCGAGGTTGCGGCACTGCGCGTGCTTGTTGGCGCACGCCTGAGCGAGCGAGAGCGCACCCGATGAGTCGCCGTTCTTGTACCGCGACTGCACCTCGAGCCACGGCGTGTCGGGAGGCGGCGGGGCCACGGTGGGATTCTTGATGCGGTAGATGGCGGTCTCGGCGGCCTTCTTGAGCTCAGCGGCCTCACGATCGTCGGGGCGCACCGCGAGGATGTCCTCACACATCGCCTTCAACTGCTCCATCTTCTGGAGATCGCCCTGCGCCGCCATCAGCGCACGCGCCTCGGCCAGCTTCTCCGTAGCCTTCGCGTCGAGGGCTGCCTTCGCGTTCGACAGCGGCGTTTCCGACGGAGGCGTGGGCTTCACCTTCTTGAGCGCCTCGACCGCCTTCGCCAGCTCGCCCTTCGCGGTCGCTTCGGCCGCTTCCGCGAGCGCGGCCTGATTGGGGATCTCCGCTTCGGAGATCTTCAGGTAGTTCTCGACCTGACGCGTCTCGTAGTCGACATCGGCTTCCTGCATCTCCTCGAGCTTGGTCTTCGCCTCGGCCCACTTGCCCTGACGCACGAGCGCCTTGGCGTCCTTGAAGAGCTCGGCCATCTCGGCCTGATGCTCCTTGCCGGCCTTCAGCTCGATGGCCGCCTTTTCCTGGCGCTTCTTGTCGATGGCCTTGAAGCCGACGACCAGCGCGAGGATCACGACGAGCGAGCCACCGACGATCACGAAGAGCTTCTTGCGCTTCTTCGCCGCCGCTTCGGGATCTTCGGCCATGCGCGAGGTGCGCACCGGGCGACCGCGACCCGTCGAACGCTCGATCGCTCCACCGCCGTTGCGTGCCGTGCGCACCGGAGGACGACGCCCGTTTCCGGGATTCGCCGCGGTGTCTTCGGGCGAAGCGCCCGCCGCAGCACCGCCACCGCCCGCATAGCGAAGCTCGGTGTCGCCGAGCGTGATGACGTCTCCGTCGTTGAGCTCGGTCTCGTCGGCGATCGGCTCTCCGTTGAGCAACGTGCCGTTGCCCGACCCCAGAATCGCTCACCGACCAGCCTTCACCGGTCTTGCGAACCAGCGCGTGCTTGCGACTGACGGACGTGTCGGGAATCGAGACCGGGTTGTCAGCCGCGCGACCGATGACCAGCTCGTCACCCTCGAGGTTGAACTCCTGCCCCGACGCCGGCCCGCTCTGCGCGACGAGCTTGGAGGCGGCCTTCTTCGGCGCCGAAGGGCGACGCGCGGGCGCAGCACCAGTGGCGCGCGCACCAGCAGCGGGAATGGCACCGCTCTGGGGCCGACGGGCAGGCTGTTTTCCGGGAGGAGGAGGCATCGTCGTCAGGCTCCACCGGTCGCAGCGCCACCGTAGAGGAAGGCAAAGACGATGGGCCCGAAGAGCACCATGAACACCGTCGGGAAGATGCAGGCGATGAGCGGGAACAGCATCTTCACCGGCGCTTCGTTGGCGAGCTTCTCAGCGCGCTGGGTGCGCTCGATGCGCAGCTGGGTCGACTGAATGCGGAGCACCTTGCCGAGCGAGGTACCCATCTTGTCGGCCTGAATGAGCGCGGTGACGAACTGCGAGAGCGCCGGGAGGTCGACGCGGGCGATCATCGTCTTCAGCGCCTCTTCACGCGTCTTGCCCATCTTCAGCTGCTTGAGCACCAGCGCGAGCTCTTCCTTCAGCGGGCCGCCCTTGCCCTTGTCGACCACCTTCGCGAGCGCGGCGGTGAAGTCGAGACCGGCTTCGACCGAGAGCGTGAGCAGGTCGAGGTTGAACGGGAGCGCGCGAGAGATGGCGAGGTGGCGCTTGCTGACCTGATCGTTGACCCAGATGATGGGGTAGAAGAGGCCGATCAGCGCGACGACGAACGAGAGGGCGAGGTTGAAGTCGGCGGCGTTGCAGAGAATCAGACCGAAGATGAGACCGACGACGAACCCGATTTCCTGCAGCGCCATCACGTCTTCGGGTTTGTAGGTCTTGGGCTCGCCGGCCTTGATCAGGTTGCGGCGCATCTTGTCTTCGTAGCCGGGCCACATGATGCGGCGGTTCATCACGCCGAGCTTGCGCACCACGACCTGACCGGCGCCGGCGGCACCGCCACCCGACTCTTCTTTCACTTCGATCAGGAACGGCTGCACGACGTTGCCGACGCCGAGGCCGGCCATTCCCGCGGCGCCGGCGAAGATCACCGCCGCGACGCCCATCAGCACGTTCACCCACATGTCCGGCATGGCGCCCATCGTGTTGCCCTCTTCAGATGTCGATGTTGGTGATGCGGCGGATGAGAAGCACGCCGAGGATTTCCATGATCATGATCGCGGCGACGAGCACGTACCCGAAGATGTGATCGAGCATCGGCTGCATCAGGTCGGGTCGCATCCAGTTGAGGACGAGGCCGATGATGAGCGGCATCGCCGACACGACCCAGCCCTGCAGCTTGCCCTGCGCGGTGAGCGCGTCGATCTTGCCCTCGAGACGGAAGCGCTCGCGGATGGTGGTCGACAGCGTCTCGTACATCTCGGCCATGTTTCCGCCGAGCTGACGCGAGATGTTGGTGGCGGTGGCGACCAGCTCGAGGTCGTCGCTGCCCACGCGCTTGCTCATGTTGTTGAGCGCCTCTTCGAGCGGAACGCCGAGCTTGGCTTCCTTCACGAAGAGACCGAATTCCTGCTGCAGCGGCGGGAAGCTGTCCTTGCTGACCTGTTCGATCGACTGCTGGAACGTGAGGCCGGCCTTGAACGCGTTGGCCATGGCCTGGAGCGCGTCGACGAGCTGGGTGTTGAACTTCACGATGCGGCGCTTGCGGTAGTGCTTCACCATCATCATCGGCAGGAAGAAGCCGAAGATGAACATGCCGATCGCGACGAGCGGGTTGACGAGCAGGTAGCTGAACCCGCCGAGAATGATCATCGACGCGACGTTGAGCACCAGCATCTGGCGCGGGTCGATGAACAAGAACATGTCGCTCAAGTCGTTCATCGACTTGACGATGTACCGCTCCTGATACTGCTCGTACGCCTTGCCGAGCACGCCCATCACCACGAGCGTGATGAAGAAGGCGAAACCACCGAAGGCGAGACTGGCGATTGCTTCGACCATCGTCGCTCCCGAAAGTTATTCCGGCGCCGCCGCGCCGCGCGTGTCGGTCGCCGCCGCGCCGCGAATGACCTGAATGGTGTTGAAGCGCTTCTGCTGCAGCACCTTGGTGCGCTCACCGGACAGCAGCGTGTTGATCGTCGCGCGACCACGCTCTTCGAGAACGTCGATGTCTTCTTCGTTGCGCAGCGAGAGGGTCAGCGCGCCGAGTTCCTGCGCGAGCACGAGGATTTCGGCCTCTTCCGGGATCACGAGGAGCGAGACGTTGTTGTACGCGCGCTCGTTCTCGGGAATCAGGTTGATGTTGGTGGTGCCGGTGATCTTGCCGGTGGCGAGGATGATCACGTTCTGCAGGAGCGTGACGGCGACCTGCTCGTTGGTCGCGGGGTCCTTGAAGGTGCCGATGATGTCGACGTGATCGTTGGGGCGAACCCAGCCACCGACGGCGGTGGTCTGCTTGGCGTCGATGGTGATCGCGCGGGCCTTCTTCTGCACCTTGGTCGACAGGCGCTCTGCGGCCTTGGTGGTCTCGAACTGGCTCCACAGGAGCGGGTCACCCGACTGCAGCGCGACGAGCACCTTCTGGTTCACGATGTAGCTCGCGGAGTCGGGCTTCACGACCGACGACGTCACGAACTGCTCGGGAATCGAGCGCTGGCTGATCATCTCCATCGTCACGACCGTGCCTTCGGAGATGTCGACGGCGGCGACGATCACGGGCACCAGGTTCCAGCCCTTGCGCACGTCGTTGCGCTGCTTCTGAATCGCCGAGAACGAGACGCCGAAACCGACGGCGAAGAGAACGACGGCGACGATGAGTGGGGCTTTACCCTTCAGCATGAACGGCCTCCCGGGACGGCTCGGAACAAATCAGCGGCGAAGAGCTGCTGAGAAAAGTGAACGAAAAAAGCGATGCGACAAGCTGCCGTGGCACTCGGAAAAAGCGCCAGAAGTCAGAGGGATGGTACCAGTTCTGGTTCGCGTGCTGTCAAAAGAACCTGCTCACTGGAATGGGAGCGAGAGTGAGTAGAGGTAGGTGTCGTAGTGAACCTGATACGCGTAGAGAAAGAGGTCGATCAGGCTCATCGGTGGACGCGTGGTGGACGTCGACACCTTCGGACCCGGGATGATCCGCACGGTGCAGGACAACACGAGCCCCACGATGATCAGCCAATTGATCATCGAGTACTCGAGCATCGCCTGACCGCGGCGTCGTGACGTCGTCCGTCGCACGGGCCAATTGTCGCACGAAGCGCATCAGAAGGTGCGGCGCCCGAAGCGCCGCCGTCACTCCCGCGATTCGGTTTCAGTACGACTGGGCAGGAGCGGCGTCGGCCGGTTTGGGCGACTTCTCGTCGACCGACTCGAGGTCGTAGGCCTTCTGACGTTCCTTCGCCGCCGGAGCCGCCTTCTTGGGCGAGACGCGGTAGGCGTTGCGGCGATCGGCCACGCGCTGTGCGGCCGCGGTGGTCGGGAATTCCTTGAGCAGCTGGTTGCAGTACGTGTCGCCGCTGCTCGACTCACCGAGCGCTTCGTAGGCCTCGCAGATGCGGGACAGCGCTTCGGCGCGGGTGCTGCCCGTGGCGCCCGACTGCAGCGCCTTCAGCGCGAACTGAATCTCGCCCTGGCGATCGCCGCGGTTGGCCGCGAGCCGCGCCGATTCGATGGCGTCACCCGAGAACTGCGCGCGCTGCGTGGCCATCTTGTTGGCGTCGTCGTTGTCGGCACGAGCGTTGGCCGACGGGCGAATCGAGAGCGAGTCTTCTTCTGCGCCCTGCTGCAGGGTCGCGCCGCGGCCACCGGGCGACGACGAGGTGCTGCCGGCGAGCGGGCCCAACGAGTAGCTCTCCTTGCTCTTCGTCTTCTTGCCATCGGACGACGCGATGGTGGTCGGCGCTGGCGCCGGCTGCTGCGCGGGCGGCGTGCTCGGCGCGTTCGCAACGGCAGGAGGCGGCGCGGCGTTCTCACGCTGCTGGCGATCGAGCGCCTGCTTGGCGACTTCTTTCTTCTGGGCCTCGTCTTCGGCGCGACGACGCTCGGCTTCCTGGCGGTTCTTGGCACCCGAACGCAGCGTGCTCTCAGACTCGGCTTCGGTGACGGCGGGCGAGGAGCCGGTCGACGCGCCACCGGTGCCGAGACCAAACGACGGGCCGGCGGCCGGCTTTTCCTGCGGAGGCGGCGAGGTCTTGTCGGCGAGCGACGGCGAGGGCTGCGTCCACCCTTCCTTCACCTCTTCGGCGTCCTTCGGAGCGAGCTGCGGCTTCTGTGGGCTCTTCTTGGTGGCGACGGTTTCCTTCGCCGGAGGCGGCGGAGGCGGAGTCTTCGTTGCCTCGAGCGCCTTGGCGGCATCGCGCTTGGCCTCTTCCTTCTTGAAGCCCGCGCCCGCGTTCATCGAGTCGTTGTTGTCGAACTTGCGCGTGTCGACGTCGGGCTTGGCCTCGTTCTTCGCGACTCCACCGAGCGCCGGCGCCGCGGAGAGATCGTCGGTCGCGACGTCCTTGCTCGGCTGCACGGCGCGGCGGGTGGCCGACTGCGGCGCGCTCTTGCCGCCCTTGGTGTTGTAGTTGAGTTCCGCGACTTCTGGCTCAGGGGCCTTGGCGAGCTTGGCGTCGAGGTTGCCGTCGGAGTCACCGGCGGCCGCTTGCTCATCGGCCTTCGGCGCGGGGTGCGGCTGCGGCGCGGCCGGCATCTCAGTCGGGTTGGTGGGCGCGACGGCGACGACGGGCGCGGGCGCCTTGCTCTTTTCTTCCGCCATCTTCTCGAGCTTGGCGTCGGCGGCGGCGTTGGCGGGGCTGGTGTCGAACTCGTCCTTCGCGCGGAAGCCGACCACGCCCACGGTGACGAGCGTGAGCACGGTGACAAGCGGCGCGAGGAAGCGGCGCCAGGGTGAAGTGGCCGGCTTTTCGGCGACGGCGTTTCGCTTGGCGGCCTGCTCTGCGTACGCGAGGAGAGAGTCGAGGCCCGCGTCGGGAGCAGCCACCATCGGCAGCTGCGCCATCGTCGCGCGCACGCCGCGAATTTCATCGAGGGCCTGAGCACACCGCTGGCACCCACGCACGTGGGCCTCGACGGCGTCGGCCTCCGGGCGTGCAAGCTCGCCGTAGGCGAACTCGAGGAGCTTGTCCTCGTACTGGTGCGCTGCGGTTTTCATGACTTCAGGCCACTGTCCTTCCTTCTGCTGCGATCATCTCTCCATCGACTCCGAGCTCTTCGAGCCGCTTTCGCAGACCTTCGAGCGCGTACCGCATTCGACTCTTCACGGTGTTCTCGTTCACACCGGTGACTTCAGCGATCTCCTTGAACCCGATGCCCTGGTACTCACGGAGGAGGAACACTTCACGTTGCTCCGCCGGGAGCGCCTGGAGTGCCTGCTCGATCAGCGGGCGGATGCGAACGTTGTGCGCTGCGCGGTCGGGCGTCTGGCCGCCTTCATCGGCCACCATGTCACCCACCGAACGTCCCTCGCCCTCGTCCTGCGATGCGGGAGCATCGAGGGAGTCGGTCTTCCGGAACGTTTCTTTCCGCGCGCTGTCCACGCAGAGGTTCCTCGCGATCGTATAGACCCAGGTGGTGAACCGGGCCTTCGGTTGCCATTCGCTGCTGCTTCTCACCACTTTGAGCCACGTCTCCTGCAGCAAGTCCTCGGCCCTCTGCCGATGACCGACGTACCGGAGGATGAAGTTGTAGACCGGCCCCCGGTGTCGCTGGACGAGCGTTGAAAACGCCCGAGCGTCACCGGACTTGAAAGCGAGCATGAGTTGCTCGTCCGAAGTCGCAGGTCCCAACCGTGTCCTCGTTCTGTCGTACCCGTTTCAACGCGCGGAGAACGGCAGTGATCTATCGCCGGCCTTTTCGCCGATAACTCGCGAGAATGACAGGCAAAGCAACCGCTGTCACCACGATCCCCTGAGCCAGGAAGACAGGCGGAAACGGGCGTTGGAGATGAATGAACAGCGATCTTCCGAGCGCCAATCCCAGCAAGATGCCGGTGCCGGTGCGCCACGCATTGGAAAAACGGTGAGGGTCGAAGCGGCCGATGGCCCAGTCGATGGTCGACGGGAGCGTCAGCGCGATGACGGCGTAGAGATCGTACGGGTGCTCGAGCGGCGCGCGGAATTTGAGTTGCAGCGCGATGGCCAGAAACATCGTTGGGTACGTGCCGAGGCAGCGCGCGCAGACGTGAAAGCCACCGATGCGGTAGCAGCGATCGAGCTCGGTCTCCGGGTGGTGGCTGAGCCAATACATACGTGTCTCAGGATCCCGGGTGAACGAGGCACGCGCTGTGGTGATTGGTGCCCGTGAGCGGCGGTGTGCCGGCGCGGCAGGCGTCGGTGGCTTCGGAGCACCGCGGCGCGAAGGAACAACCGGTGCTCGCTGCATCGACGGGCTTCGAGTCGATGGCGCGGGTGCGGCTCTCGACGAGCAGCTTCGTGTACGGGTGTTTCGGCGACGCGAGCACGTCTCTCGTCGCGCCGAGCTCAACGAAGCGGCCGGCAAACATCACGGCGACGCGCTCGGTGAGGTGGGCCATCACGTCGAGGTCGTGGCTGATGACCAGCATCGCGAGCTTTCTCTCACGCGCGAGGTCGAGGAGCAGGTTGATCACCTGCGCCTGCACGCTGACGTCGAGCGCGGAGACCGGCTCGTCGAGGAGCAGATGCGTGGGCTCGAGCGCGAGCGCGCGGGCGAGGTTGATGCGTTGGCGCTGGCCGACGCTGAGCTCGCGCGGCAACCTGGTGAGCACTTCGGGCCCGAGCTGCACCGCGCGCAACAGCGCCTCGAGCTTCGCGTCGTCGTGCGGCAGTTCGTGAATGACGAAGGGCTCGGCGAGCGCGTCGCGAATTCGCATGCGCGGGTTGAGCGCGGCGCCGACGTCTTGAAAGACGGGCTGGAGCTTCTTGCGCAGCGCGCGCGGTGCTCCGTGCGTCGGGGTTCCGTCGAAGGTGACGCTGCCGGAGGCGATCGGCTCGAGCCCGAGGAGTGCTCGGAGCAACGAGGATTTCCCGCTCCCCGATTCGCCGATGATCCCGAAACGCTCGCCGTGCTTCAGGTCGAGGGAGACCGCTCGCACCGCTTGCTTCTGGCCGTAGGCGACGACCACGTCCTTCGCGCTCAGCATCTCCCTCTCCTTGCGCAAGCGGGGAGAGGGCCGGGGGCCGATGTCACGCAAGATGGCATGCGACGCCTCCCGCGTAGCTCGGCGATTCGGTCACGCAGCGATCGATCTTCCTGGGGCAGCGCGGATGGAAACGACACCCGCTCACGACCTCTCCCGGGCGCGGCAGCTGGCCTTCGATGACGGGCAGGCGCGTTGCCGCCGCGGTCGCCGCCGGAGTGCTCGCCAGCAACGCAGCGGTGTACGGATGGCGCGGAGCGGTGAGCACCTCGGCCGCCCTGCCCGACTCGACGACGCGACCGGCGTACATCACCGTCACGCGGTCGCACGCTTCGCGCACCGAGAGCAGATCGTGCGTGATGAGCCACACCGCGAGCTTTCGCTCAGCAGCGAGCGTGCGCAGGAGCTTCAAGATGACGTGCTTCATCGTCGCGTCGAGCGCGGTGGTCGGCTCGTCGGCGATCAACACCAGCGGGTTCGCCGCGAGCGCGCAGGCGATCGACACGCGCTGACGCTGACCTCCGCTGAGCTGATGCGGGTACGCCTTGAGGCTCGCTTCAGCGTCGGGAAGGCCGACTTCTCGCAGCAGCTTCACGGCGAGCTCACGCGGCTGGCGATGCACGACGAGCGTCTCGATCAGTTGATTCCCGACGGTGAGCACCGGGTTCAGCGCCGAGAGCGGCTCCTGGAGCACCATCACCACGCGCTCGCGCGAGGAGATCGTTCCGCTGCACACCGCTCCGCGCGGTTCGAGACCGAGCACCGAGAGCGCGGCGATGGTCTTGCCGCTCCCTGATTCGCCGACGACCGCGTGCACTTCGCCCGGCTCGATCGAGAGCTCGAAGTCGGACACCAGCGGCACGCCGTCGAGCACGACGCTGCGCTGCGAGACCGCGAAGGTCATTTCTTCTGACCCAGCGCCGCGAGGATTTCCTCTTCGGTCACCAGGCCACGCGCGAGCAGAGCGCGCGTCAGTCCCAACACCAGCTTCGAGGGCGCGAGGTGATCGAGCGCGCCAGTCCACGTGCCCGGGGCACCCGCCGCCGCCGCTGCGAGCGGTGACGGCACGCCAGAGCCTTCGGTCTTGAGCCAGTCGGGCAACGGCTCGGCGCTCGAGGGCGACGACATCGGCGCGAGCGGAGCGTCAGGCATCGCGGGCACGGTCGGCACCGGCGGTGGAATGGCGATCGCGCCGATCGACGGCGAAGGCGACGAGGCGAACGGGCGATCGGCGACCGGAGGGACTCCATTGGGGTCGACGATGGCGTCGCGGAAGAACGGAGTGTCGACGACCGGCCCGGTGCCGCCATCGACCACGAGATCGAGCAGCGGGCCCGTGCCTTCGCGCAGTCCGACGATCGGGCCAGACGACTCTCCCGAGGTCGCGACGGCGGCCTGCAGTGCGGGCTCCGACGCGGTGACGCCCTCGATGACCGCGGAGATCACGTCGGAGTTCGACTCGATGGGCTCGAGCGTCTCGATCGCTTCCGACGACTCGGTCTCGATGGGCTCGAGCGTGGTGACCGAGCCCTCGTGCACTTCTTCGACCGCCTCGAGCTCGATCTTCGCCGCAGCTCCGTTGGTCGTTTCGTGCGCGAGCGCAGTGGCCTCGGGGCTGTGCGCCGAAATGCCGGTGCGCGCAGACTCGAGGTTGAGATCGCCGAACAGATCTTCAGCCTTCGGAGGCGCAGGAGAAGGCCGTGACGGTTCTGCCGGCGTGATCGGCGCGATGAAGGGCACCGGCGACGGCACCGCGTCTCCCTCGGGCTCGGTGATGTCGAGGGTGCCGAAGAGATCGTCAGCGCTGCCGAGCGAAGACACCGGCGGTGGCGGGCGGAAGATGCCCGACATGGTGGCGTGAATGGCGTCGATCTCGTCGCTGCCGGCGACGTGCACGTGCACGCGCGTCCACTGCTGCTCGAGCAACGCGACGACCTCGACGTTGGCGAGATCGGCCATGGCGATCGACAGCTCGGTGCCGTCGGACTTGAGCGGAACGAAGCGGTACTGGCGCTGCAGCTCGAGCGGCACCAGATCGAGAACCGCCTGCGGGAGCGCGGGGATGTCGACGTACGGCAGCTCGTATTGCTCGGCGAGACCACGCGCGAGTTGGCTGCTGGAGATCTTCCCGGTCGCCACGAGGAGATCGCCCAGACGGCTCGGTTCGCCCGCGCTCTGATCGGAGAGCGCGGAGTCGACGTCACCCGAGCTCACGGCACCGTGAGCGACGAGGATCTCTCCGAGTTTCCGCTTCATGCGCTCACTCGCCTCGCATGGTCAGAGACCACGCGTCTTCGGCTGCGCTTCAGCTGGGCTCGTTCGCTGACCTTCATGCGCTCAGCGCTTCACCCGCGCCAGATACTCCTCACGTGTGAAGACACCCTTCTCGATCAGCAGCTCGACCATGCCCTTGAGCGCGGTGACTTCCTTCCGCTGCGCCTCTTCGATCGCGCGAAGCATGTCGGCCGGGCTCTTGCCCTGCATCGAGGTCGGCAATTCTCCGAGCGTGGACGTGCGCGGCACGGACGCCGGCGGAGGCGCGTTCATGCCGCTCATGCCGCCCATCGAGATCGCCTCGGCCGGCGGCGGCGGCGCCTTCACCGACATCGCCGGCTGCTGAGACGAGGTCGACTTGCGCGCCGCCTTCACCTCTTCGGCCGACTTGATCAGCGTGTGGCCCTGCGCGTCGACGAGCTTCATCCCGTCTTCGGCAGCGTCGATCTCCGCCTCGCCCTCGTAGAAACGCGAGAACGCGCGCGCGATCGACTGACGACCCGAGAGCTGCGGCATGATTCGGCAGCGCGAAACCGAACGGAGCGTGTCGAGGTGCTTCAGGTTCTGCGGCTCGGCCATCGCGACCACGAGCGTCTTGCCGTCGTCACGCAGCTGCAGCGGCAACGCGACGAGATCACGCGCGACCTCGGGCGGAACTTTCGCTCGCACGTGCGGCGGAATCCCCTGAATCGATTCGAGCGCCACCGACGGCACGTTCATCTGCTTGCTGAGCGCCTTCACCAGCATGTCTTCCGTGAGGAAGTTCATGCGCACGAGGAGCTCACCGAGCTTTCCTCCCCACTTCTGTTGCTCAGCGAGCGCCGCTTTGAGCTGGCTCTCGCTGATCACCTTGGCTTTGACGAGAAGGTCACCGAGTCGGATGGCCATGAGCGCGAGGGATTCTAACCATTTACGCCTTGCCGTCGACTGAACGACGCACGGCCTCGCCGAGTGCGTTGACCGCCAGGACGGTGGAGGCGATGGCAAGCCCCGGGAACAACGCGAGCCACCACGCTCCGGGGTGCTGAAGGGTGCGATGCGCTTCGGTCAACAGCTCGCCCCAACTGGCGGTGGGCGGAGCGACTCCGATGCCCAGAAACGAGAGCGCGGTCTCGAGCAAGATCGCGCTGCCGACGCCGAAGGTCGCCACCACCAGCACCGGCGCGATGGCGTTCGGGAGCAGATGACGGAACACGATTCGGGTGGAACTCGCTCCGAGCGCGCGTGCGGCCAGAACGAATTCGCGCGACTCGAGCGAGAGCACCTCGGCGCGCACCAGCCGGGCGACTTCGGTCCACCGCGTGAGGCCGAGCGCGAGAATCAGCGGCCAGATCGACTGCACCTTCACCATCGAGAGCAGCGCGAGGAGGAAGAAGACGAGTGGGAAGGTCTGCATCACCTCGAGCACGCGCGAGATGACGACGTCGGTGAGGCCGCCGAGGTAGCCGCTGACGCCGCCGAGCGCCATGCCGATGCCGACCGCGATGAGCACGGTGAAGAAGGCGATCAGCAGACTGACGCGCGCGCCGTGAATGAGTCGTGCCGCGACGTCACGACCGAGCTCGTCGGTGCCGAGCCAGTGCTTGCTGTCGGGCGCCCAGGGCGGCGGCTCGGGGCGATCTTCACCGGTCACTGCGAGCGTCTGGAGCGGGCCGAACTGAATCGGGGTGCGCACTATCCACTCCGCGGTCTTGAGATCGACGCTCTGGAGCACCACTGGGCGCGTGAGGCACGGCAGCACGTGGGTCTGCCCGTCGACGCGAACGGCGAGCGGGAGATCGGACGCGAGGAGATCGGCGGCGATCGCTCCGAAGATCAGCACGCCGAGGAAGATCAGCGCGCGACGGCCTCCGCGATCTCGCCACAGGCGCTTCATCGCGGCGCGGACCTCTCGAAGCGGATGCGCGGGTCGATGAAGCCGTAGAGCAGATCGACGAGCAGCATCGAGCTCATGGTGGCCACCGCCATCACCGTCGCCACGCCCATGATCGTCGGGTAGTCGCGCGAGCCGATGGCGTCGAACGCGAGCAGGCCCATTCCGGGAATGCCGAAGATGCGTTCGATGATCACGCTCCCGCCGACGAGATGCGGGAGGTGCAGGCCGAACATGGTGGTGATGGGCAGCAGCGAATTTCGCAGCGCGTGTTTCCAGATCACGCGGCGCTCCGGAATTCCGCGTGCGCGCGCGGCCTTCACGAAGTCTTGCGCGAGCGCTTCTTCCATCGCCGACCGCACCTGTCGCGTGGCGATCACGATGGTGGGGAACGCGAGGCAGATCACCGGCAACACGAAGCCGCCGTTCGACAGGCCCTGCACCGGGAAGAGATCGAAGAAGCGCGGGCCGGCGAAGATCATCAACGCCATCACCGCTATCCAGAAACTGGGGACGCTCCACGCGGTGAGCAGCAACGCTTCGACCACCCTGCCCCAGCGATCGCGTCGCGTGCTGAGCCAGACGCCGAGCGGCACCGCGATGCCGAAACCGAGCAACATCGCCAGCCCCGCGACGAGCGCGGTGTTGGGCAGCGCTTCGATCACCTTCTCGGTGACGGGGCGCTGATCGATCAGCGACCGGCCGAAGTCGAAGCGCGCGACGAGCAACATCCACCGTCCGAACTGCACGGGGAGCGGAGAGTCGAGGCCATGCTGTGCCCGCGCGCGGGCGATCGCCTCGGGGTCGAGCGCGCCAGTCTCGTGATCGATGAGGAACGGATCGCCCGGAGCGAGCCGCGCCACCGCGAACGTGAGCAGCGCGATGCCCACGAACGTGGGGAGCATCAGCGCGAGTCGCTTGAGGACGTAGCGCTTCACTCGACCCACACCTTCGCGAAGTCGTACCCGCGCAACGACGGCTGAAGGCCGTGCACGTTGCGCTTCACGAGATCGAGAGACGGACGGCGGCCGAGAAACAGATACGCCTGGTCTTCGAAGATCAGCTTGTGCGCCTGGCGTTCGAGGGCCGAGCGCGCCGCGGGGTCGGCCTCGGAGCGGATGCGCTCGAGCAGCGTGTCGACGGTGGCGTTCGAATAGCCGACGAAGTCGTTGCCGCTCGCGGCCTGCGACGAATGAAAGTTGGCGAAGTTGTCCTGCACCGTGTCGGGCGAAGACCAGCTGAGCGCCATGGCGTCGAAGTCGTGCGCGCGCACGCGTGACATGTACGCCGAGATGTCGACGGTCTCGATGCGCGCGTCGATGGAAGCCTGTCGCAGCGTGTCCAGATAGATCGGCATCAACTTGTTCATCTTCACGGACTGCGCGGCGATCAGGAACGCGAAGCTGAACTTCACGCCCTCGCGATCGAGCACGCCATCGCCGTCGGAATCCTTCCACCCGTCCTTCGCGAGCAGCGCTTTGGCTGCCGCCAGGTCGAACACGATGGGCTTCACGGTCGCGTCACAGCTCGGGGTTCCGTCCATCCACGGGCAGGTGGTGCGTGGCTCGAGCCCGAGGTCGACGGCCGCGTCGATCGCCGCGTCGGGGTACAGCATGGCGAGCGCGCGTCGCACATCGCGATCGGCGAAGAGCGGCTTTCGCTGATCGAACCCGATCCACGCGTAGGCGTTCTCGGGGAAGTTGATGCGCTCGTAGCCGGGCTTGTTGGCGAAGCTGACGAACGCCGCGGGGCTGACGCGCGTGTAGAGATCGAACTCGTTCTTCTCGAGCGCCTGCAGCGCCGCGGCGTCATCTTTCACGAAGCGGAAGACGATCTTGTCGAGCCACGCGCGATCGTCGGCGCGCACGTAGGTGAGCGAGACGCCGGGTTCCCACTTCTCGAACTTGAAGGGGCCGGTGCCGATCGGCGCGCGGTGAATGGGGAGCGTGTCGAAGTCGCCGCTGCTCAGCGCCTTCGCCGGCATGATCGGCACTGCGCTCAACACCGTGTGCGTCGCGAGGAAGTAGTACTTCTTGAAGGTGATGATCACCGTCTGCGCATCAGGCGCAGCGACCGACGCGACGGTGTCGAGCGAACTGCGCAGCGCCGAGGTCGGCAGCTTCTCGTCGAGGATCACCTCGAAGGTCGCCTTCACGTCGGCGCTCGTGAACTCCGTGCCGTCGTGGAACTTCACTCCGGGCTTCAGCTGCAGCGTGAGCGTGAGGTGATCGTCGCTCTCGGTCGTCTTCGTGGTGAGCGCGTCGAGCGTTTCGTAGATCGGCCCGACCGTGATGCGGGTCATCGTGCCTTCTGCGAAGCGATCGTGGAGCCGGGTGAGGCCGGTCGGCTCGAGCGGGAGTCGAACCGTGAGCGTTCCGCCGCGACGAGGCGTGCTCGCAGTTCCAGCGTCGACCTTCGATTCGGTCGGCTTGCACTTGCAGCTCGCGCAGATGAGCAGTGTCGCGCTGAGCAGCGCTTTCACTCTCACTCCGACGCGTTTCGCGCTTCTCACTTCGGCGCAGGTTGGCTCGGATCACCGTTGGCGTCGACTTCGACGACGGGAATGCCCTCGGGCGGCTCGAGGTCGAAGAGCGTCAGATCGGGCGCCTCGTTCACCGCCACGTCCTTCCACGTCAGCTCGACCTTGGTCTTCGCAAGCTTCGCGTCGAGCGACGCCGTCTTCGGAGCAGTCACCGGCTGCGTCTCGGCGTTGAAAGTCGTGATGTCGGAGAACTCGAGTTCGTAGGCGTTCAGGTTCTCGGCCGTGCTCTTCACCACGCGATAGCTCGGCGGCTGCACGTGGAGGATCTGCTTCACCTTTCCGCGATGCAGCGTGAGCACGAACAGCTGCAGCGAATCGTCGAAGCGCATCTCCATGTCATCGATCGGAATGCGTGGAGCACGCCCGAGCATCACACTCGCGAGTTCGGACGGCGGCATCACCACCGGCAAGAAGCGGCTCAGGTTCGCCGCCGTCGCCGGCCCCCGGTAGTACTTGCCGTCCTGCGCCAGATAGAGGCCGAAGCGCTCACCGTCGGTGACGAACACGCCCTGCGGCCGGCCGAAGAAATCGAGCTGCTCGATGTGCACGTACGCGGGGTGCGTCACCGCCGCGAACAACGTGACCGTGCCCTTGCCCTGGGGCGAATCGACACCGAGTCGACCATCGCCCTTCATCGAAATGATCTGTTTCTCGGCGTACGTGACACGAGAGAGGAGATCTTGCGCGCTGGTGGGGGCTCCGTCCTTGCCGAAGTCGACGCGCCTGGGCGGACATGCGCTCAGAAACGCGGGAAGAAGAAGTATGGCGAGGCGTTGACCCACGATGGCGGCGCGCATCCTTCAGCGCTAATAGCGTCTTTCTCGATGAGCTTCGACGAGCTGCTCCACTACTTGCGCCTCGGTGGCTTCACCATCGTGGTGATTCTCTTGTCTTCGCTGTTGGCGATCGGCGTCGCCATCGAGCGGTTGATCACCCTGTGGGGCGTCGGCGGCAAGACGCGTGAGCTGGGTCAGTTGATCGCACGGCATCTGTTGCGCGGTGAAGTGGCCGCGGCGCGTTCGGCAGCCGATCGCTCAACAACGCTGTCGGCTGATCTGTTCCGCGCGGGCTTCGATCGCGCGACGCGCAGCACGGGCCCCAACCTCGACGCTGCGGTCGAGCGCGAGCGCGTGCAGCTGTTGCTCAAGATGCGCCGCGGGTTGTGGATTCTCGGCACCATCGGAGCGGTCGCTCCGTTCGTCGGTCTGTTCGGCACCGTGTGGGGCATCATGAGATCGTTCAAGGATCTCGGCCTCGACGTGGAATCGGGCGGCACCGGCGGCTCGGTCGCGGTGATGTCGGGTATCTCCGAGGCGCTCATCGCCACCGCGGTCGGCATCATCGTGGCAGTCGAGGCCGTCGTGCTCTTCAACATCTTCCAGGCGCGGCTGGCGCGCATGTCGGCCGAGCTGCGGTTGATCGCCGAGGAGTTCGTCGAGCTGCTCCGCGAGGCTTCTCCGGGCGGCAAGCTGCCCGCGACGCCGCCGAGCACCGATTCGCAGCCTCCCACCACGCCGACGCAAGCGAGCTGACCAGCGATGGCGATCGGCGGACCAGGCGGCAAGCGCGACGACGACTTCGGCATCGAAGACGGTGGCGGCTTCAACGAGATCAACATCACGCCGCTGACCGACATCTTCCTCGTGCTGCTGATCATCTTCATGGTCACCAGCTCGGTGATCGTGAACTCGTCGAGCGGCGCGAAGGCCGGCCTCAAGGTGAACCTTCCCGCGGGCGGAGCGGCCGATGTCTCTCCGCAGGCGAGCGATCTCTCGGTGGCGATCTTGTCGGACGGACGACTCGTGCTGGGCGGTGACGTGGTGACCGCCGACGAGCTCAAGAAGGCGTTCGACGACGCGAAGGCCAAGAGCCCCGACACCATGGTGATCGTGCAGGCCGACGAAGGCGTCGCGCACGGCAAGGTGGTCGAAGTGATGGAGATGGCGAAGGGCGCCGGCCTCGGTCAGCTCGCGATCGGCGTGCGAGACGGCCAGCAGAAATAGTCAGGCCTTCTCGCGAAGCGCGACGGGGCAGCCGGTGTGGTGCGCGATGAAGTCGACCACTCGAGTCGAGCGCGTGGAGCTGAGCGTCAGCTGAAGTCGGGGCCGCCTCCAACGCATCTGCAGGTCGATCCGATCGATGCGGAAGAGCCCAAATTCTCGCTCATAGGTGTGCTCTCCCTCGCCCCAGCCGACGCTGAATTCGCCGCCGAGCGTGGCGGAGATCGTTTCGAGCAGCCCCCACTCCGTCGGACCGAGCTCGAGACGCAGGCTGGAAGGCTCGAACGCCCGCGCGCGAAACGAGCGAATCAGCTCCAACACGTGCTCGGGTCGCGAACGCACCGTGAGCAGCGCCTTGTGGAAGCCCGCGAAGAGTTCGGGCGCGAGCACCAGCGCCTGCCACGCACCCGGCTTGAGGCGAATGAACTGCACGGGCAACAGCGAGCGGATCTCACGCGCGTCGTCGTCGGTGAGCACGTTCTTGTCTCGCAGCAGCTGGGCGCGCCAGGCGTAGAACGCTTCCGGCTCGTTCGACCTTCGACCGTGTTCGGTCATCGAGAAGCTCGTGCGCTCCTCGTCGAACCACAGCCCACAGCTCTTCGCGAACACTCCGGCCTCTCGAACTTCGCCGCGCACGATGAGCTCCGGCAGGTCGAGCGGCACGTTCACCTGGCCGCGCGCGTCGAGAGAGAACGTGTCGTTCGCTGCGAGGGTCTCGGCATGACGCAGTGAGAGGCCCGCGGCGGTGACGCCGCACCCCGTGACCTTCATGGGCACCACGAGCTTCTCGATCACGCGGCATGCATCGGCGAGCTCGGCGTTGGGAGGAAGCTGCACCTCGACGGTGTCGGTGAACGGCAGCTCTTCGTCGTTCTCCGGGCCGAACACTCAGGGCTTTCCGACCACGAACTGCCCGAGCGCGGTCTTCACCTCGGGGTAGGCCCAGAGATCGTTGTGCCCGGCGCCCTTCACCTCGACGAACTTCGCTCCGGGAATCTGCGACGAGAGTGACTTGCCGAGCTCGAACGGAATCACCTCGTCATCGGTGCCGTGAATCGCGAGCGTCGGGAGCGCGAGGGCGGCGGCGAACGCGTTCGATTCCCAGCGATCGCGCAGCAGCAAGCGCGTCGGGAAATACGGAAAGGCGCGACCCGCGACGTCGGTGATCGACGTGTACGGAGAGAGCAGCACCAACTTGCTGCCCCACTTTCGGTCCGCCATGCGAACGGCGACTCCGGTGCCGAGGCTCTGGCCTTCGAGCACAATGCGCGCGCGATCGATCTTCTTCTCCTCGACGAGCCACTTCAGCGCGGCTTCCGACGCGTCGAGGATCGCGGCTTCAGTCGTCTCGCCCTTCGCGTCGGGGTAGCCGGGGTACTCGACCGCCGCGAACGACACGCCCTGATTCGCCCAGAAGCGCGCTTCGTTTTCGCACCACGCGACCTGTTCGCCGTTGCCGTGAAATCGAACCACCACCGGTCCATTTCCCTCGACTTCGTTCCACAGGAAGAACGTGCCAGCGGGAACGTCGACGCGCTTCATGAACGTCGGCGCGTCGAGCGACTGCGGAGCCGGGTACAGAAACGCGCGCTGCTTCACGAAGAGCAACGCGCAGAGACCGAGGTACGACGCCACGACCGTCGACAGCGCGATGATCACCAGTCGCTTCACCAGACGAACGGTATCAGCGCGCGGCGTTCAGCCGGGTAATCGGTGAACTGCGCGCGGTACCACTTCCAGTGGCTGTGCGCGCGCGGCACGAGGTTGGCGCAGGTGAAGGCGAAGAAGGCCCAGCCCGCGAGCGTCTGCGCGGCGATCGCGAAGCCGAGCCACTCGACGATCTCTCCGAAGTAGTTCGGAGACGCGACGAGGCGATGCAGCCCGCCGTTCGGAACCTTGTAGCCGCCCTCCCCCGGCGCGCGCAGCGAGCGCAGCACCGCGTCGGAGTGCAGGTTGATGAAGAAGCCCGTGAGGAACATCGCGAGCCCGAGCACGAACGCGACGTCGATCGATCGATCCGCCAGCTGCGAGCCGTTGCCCCAGCCGTTGAGCACGTTGAAGAACATCGCCATCGCGACGGTGAGCACCGGCTTCAGCTTGCCGTCGGCCCGCATGCGCGCGGTGTAGACGAACGTCCGCTGGCCGTAGTGCAGGAGGTACGCGAGCCCGACCGCGAACACGACCGGCGTCTGCCACGCGGGGTTCAGCACCCAGGCAGCGGCGAAGGTGAAGAACGACGGAGACTCCATCAGCACCCAGCCGAGCTTCGCGGGAGTCGACGGGCCCCAGCCCTTGCGCGCGTGACGCCCGTACGGAGCAGGCACGAAGAACAGCACCGGGAAGACGATCGCCGCGAGTGCGAGGACGATCCACGACATGGAAAGCGAATTCACCGCGAACCCCAGATGCGATCGAGAAACGACACGAAATGATCACCGAGGGTCTCGGGCTGCTCGACCTTCGCGCGCTTTCGCGTCGTGACGGGTGCTCCAGCGGCGTTCTCGAACGACACACCGGGCAGCGCGCGCTTCGCGAACGCCACCGCCACGTCGAGAGGGAAAGCCGGCCCGGAAAACACCACGCGCTTCAGATCTTTCACTGCCGCGGCGAGCCGTCCACCGTGAAAGGGGTCGAGGCCCTTTTCGAGACGGTAGTCGGCGCCGCGCGCTTCCCAGGTGGCGGTGGTGCCGTCGGGCGTTCTGGTCAGCGTGAGGTCCCACACGCGCAGTGACGCGACCCGCAGCTGCGACCAGGCCTCGATGGCGAGGAGATCGTTGGCGCCACTCTCGTTGCTGGTGAATGACATGCGCAAGGCGCGGCCCTCACACGCCGGAGCGCGGCGCACTTCTTCGAGTGCCGCTCCGAGGGAATCGGCAGGCAGCTTGAACTCGATCGCGCCGATCGGCTTCAGGCCCGATTGTGCGAGGACCGAGAGGAAGGGTCGCTCGAACGGCACGTCGAGGAGCGAGGTGATCGCGCGCGTGCCTCCCTGCGAGAGTTCGCGCAGCAGGGTGAGATCGGAGCCGTCGATCTCCTGTAGCGATCGCATTCGCTCGCTGAGGACGAATGAACGGTAGGCAGTGAACGGTGTCGTGTTGGCGCCCTTCACCGGTGACTTCTCACGCACCAGACGGCGCACCGTGACGAGCATCGGGTGATCGATGGCGGCGGCGACTCGCTTCTTCGCCTGCGGTGCCCGACGGGAGAGCGCGGCTCCGAAGAGCAGGCCGTCGCGATAGTCGAGCTCGGTCAGATACGAGCGGAGACCGGCGAGCCAGGTCTTCTCGTGGGTGTGGCGCAGCGCTTCGGCGGCTTCACGTTCACCGCGCAGCGAGCGTGCGATGAATTCTCCCCAGGGATCTCCGGCCTCGAGGAGCGCGTCGGCGAAGACGGCGGCTGCCTCTCGCGTCGGCGCGGACATGACTTCGAGGAGCAGATCTTCGCGGGTGCGCGTCGGAGGCAGAGCGGACGGAACCTACTGCTCTGAGGTGGACGTGGGTGAGGTCGTGCGCTCCGAGCTCACGGCAGCGGCGAGCCTGTACCCATCGCTGACAGTGGCGCGACCCGAGATGGCTTCGCGAAAAGGTGTACCCATCGCTGACAGATCAGAGCGGCGTAAGCGGCCCTTTCGCGAGACGCTCGACCAATTCTCCCAGCTCGTAGGGCACCGACTGCGGCCGCCGCGCCGTCGCGTTGAAGTCGTGATCGAAGCCGATCTTGTGCAGCCACTCGTGCGCCAGGTGCCCGGCGACCTCCGACGCGTCGAAGCCCGAGAAGAAGCGCCGGTTGGTGGTGATCGTGTCGCTCGTCGGCGTCGTGTACCCGACCACCTTGCGCTGGAACCACGAAAACGATTCGAGGTTCACGTTGAGATCGACCTCACCGTCGGCGACCGGTGCGTAGTTCTCCTTGCCCTCGCGAATCGCCGCGTAGACCTCAGACGGTGACCGCGTGTCGCTCGCGAAGCCGGGCTTTCCATCGAACGTCGCGTCCAGCACCGCAGAGCGAAACTCGCGGCTGTTGAGCACGTTCTCGAACAACTTCATCGCCTGATCGAGCTTCGCGCGCTCCGCAGGTGCGTAGCCCGTCACCTTGCCCAGCGAGACGCGCATCGGCGCCGACGGCTCGAAGCTGTCGACCGGCGACGGAGCCGGGTTTGCAGGCGGCGACACCGGAGTGCGCGGCGCGGGTTCGACCGAACGACGGTGGAAGATTCGGGAGAGCCAGCTGCCGATGCGCACGAAAACTCCTTCGAAAAGGGACGAAGGATTCTCCGCGCGAGCAGAAAGAGGTTCCGTCGAAGGTTTCTCGCGAAACGAGAAGCGACTCGCAGCTGCTTTGACAAAGCCGTGCGCGCGCATGCTCCACTCATTAGATGATGACCATCATCCAATCACGGAGGGAACGCACATGAAGCTCCAGAACGCAGTGGTGGTGATCACGGGCGCCAATCGCGGCATCGGGCGCGAGTTCGCCCAGCAGTTGCTGAAGCGCGGCGTGAAGAAGATCTACGGAACGTCACGCGACCCGCGAAAGGTCGACCTGCCGGGAGTGACGCCCATCGCGCTCGATGTGACGTCAGAGAAAGACGTCGCGGCCGCGGCGCGCATCGCGACCGACGCCACGCTGGTCATCAACAACGCTGGCATCGCCAACTTCGGAGGTCTGGTCGGCGCAGAACGAGAAGCGGTCTTGCGCTCGCACCTCGAGACCAACGTGTTCGGCGCGCTCAAGGTCGCCTCGGCCTTCGCGCCGGTGCTGGCGAGGAACGGCGGCGGCGCGATCCTCAACGTGGCCTCGGTCGCCAGCTGGGTGAGCAACCCGCTGCTCGCGAACTACGCCGTGTCGAAGTCAGCGCTGTGGGCGGTCAGCAACGGGCTGCGGCACGAGCTGCGCGCGCAGGGCACGCAGGTCTTCACGTTGCACATGGGCTTCGTCGACACCGACATGACGTCGGCGGTGAACATGCCGAAGTCGACTCCGGCGGACATCGTGCAGCGCGCGCTCGACGGACTCGAGGCGGGGACCGAAGAGATCCTCGCCGACGAGTTCACCCGCCAGGTGAAGCAAGCCCTGGTCGCGCAGCCGCCGATCTACGTGCAGCCGCGCTGACCAGGAGTCGTCTCAGAAGTTGGCGTACGCCGCGTCGCTGATCTGCATCGGGGTCTGATCCTCGAGCATGGCGACTTCGGCGTGGTTCTTCGCCTGCGGCAACACGTTGCGGGCGTACCAGAGGGCCGAGAACTTCTTGCCCTCGTAGAACGCGCGATCGGCGTGGTCGGCAGGCAGCTTCTCGAGCGCCGCTTCGGCCTTCACGCCGGCGTCGAGCAGCACGTACGCGACGGCGAGCTGCGACATCGCGAGGAGGAAGCGGTTGGCGACGAGCGGAATCAGCTCGACCTTGCCGCCCTGCAGCCAGCCCATCATCGCCATCGCCACGCCGACCACGGCTTCCGACGCGGTCGAGAGGTACTCGACTTCCTTGCCGAACACCTTGTGCGACTTGTGCTGCTCGACGAACGAGTTGAGGTCGCCCATGAACGCCTGGAAGTTCGCGCCGCTGTTCTGGCCGAGCTTGCGCGCCACGAGGTCCATCGCCTGAATGTGGTTGGTGCCCTCGTAGATCGAGAAGATCTTCGTATCGCGCGTGTACTGCTCGACGGGCCAGTCCTTGAGGAAGCCGGCGCCGCCGTACACCTGCTGCGCGATGGCACAGAGCCGGAACGCTTCGTCGCTGCCGTACGCCTTCACCAGCGGCGTGAGCAGGTCGACCTGGCCCATGTGGTACGCCGCCTTGTCGTCGTCTTTGCCGGCGAGCACGCGCCACTGATCACGGTGCGACGCGAGCTTCACCACCAGCGAGCGGATGCCCTCGGTGGTGGCCTTCATCTCGAGCAGCATGCGGCGGATGTCGGGGTGCTGAATGATCGAGACGCGCGGCGCCTTGGGGTCCTTGAACTGCGAGTAGTGGCTGCCCTGCTTGCGGTCCTTCGCGTACTCGAGCGCGTTCAGATACGCCGACGACGCGATGCCGAGGCCCTGAATGCCGACCGCGATGCGCGCGCCGTTCATCATGCGGAACATCTGCGGCATGCCCTGATTTTCGACCGAGCCGACGAGCTCACCGATGCAGCCGCCGTTCTCTCCGAAGTTGAGCACGCACGTCGCCGAGCCGTTGATGCCCATCTTGTGCTCGATCGACGCGACGTTGACGTCGTTGAACTCGCCGATCGAACCGTCTGCGTTCACGCGCACGCGCGGCACGATGAAGAGCGACAAACCCTTCGTGCCCGCCGGAGCGCCTTCCGCGCGCGCGAGCACGAGGTGCACGATGTTCTCGGTGAGATCGTGATCGCCGCCGGAGATGAAGATCTTCGTGCCGCTGATCTTGTACGTGCCGTCGGCCTGCTTCACGGCCTTGCTCGCGGCGCTGCCGACGTCAGAACCCGCGTGCGGCTCGGTGAGGCACATGGTGCCGCCCCACTGACCGTTGAACATCTTTTCGCAGTAGCGCTTCTGCTGCGCCTCGGTTCCACACTCGGCGATCACTTCCGACGCGCCCCACGAGAGGCCCGGGTACATGTTGAACGCCGTGTTCGCGCCTGACGTGAGCTCTTCGATGATGGCGTAGAGCGACGACGGAGCGCCCTGCCCGCCAAACTCAGTCGGCACCGCGATCTGCTTCAGGCCCGCCTCGAACAACTTCTTCCACGCGTCCTTGAAGCCCTTCGGCGTGATTACGCGACCGTCGACGATCTTGCAGCCTTCACGATCGCCTGAGCTGTTGAGCGGCCCGAGCACTTCCGTCGAGAAGCGGTACACCTCTTTGATGATCGACTTCGCGGTGTCTTCGTCCCACGCCTCGTACGGCGCCTTCCCCGCGAACGACTTGAAGTCGTACTGCTCGAAGAGAACGAACGACAGCTCGCGAAGGTCAGCCTTGTAGCGATTGATTCCGACGGACATGGGAACTCCAGGGGGATTGAAAGCAGCGACCGTTGACGTAACGCGTCGTGTTCTCACCCGCCTTTGATTCTGAAGTCAATATCCAACAACGCACTGCGTTGAACGTTCGCAAATCGGTCCGAACTGCACCCGGTTGTGCGCGCCGACCCAGGCGGTGGGTGTGCGCCGACCGACTGCGCGAACCCACTGAGGCAGTTCTGCTGCGCGCCCGTGGGATGGACGCTCCGTCGAACCGGTCCGTACGATTTTTTCAGTTCTGGAGTTCTCGAGAGGAGTCCCATGCAACGTCAATCGGTCGTGTTGGTGGCAGTGGTGTCGTTGGTCGCAGCAGCGTGCGGAGTCGAAGCGCCGCAGCAGGATCTCGAAGCGCAGTCGTCGAGCAGCGAAGCGTTGGTGGTCGAAGTCAATCGCCGCTCGCTCGCCTACGACTTCTACCCTTCCTTGCACGTGCCGCACGGCATCGCGGGCGACACGCAATTCGTGTTCGTCACGCAGCCGCTCGAAGGCCGCGTGGCGGCAGTCGATCGCATCACGGGTCGCGAGTTGGCGACGATTCCCGCTCCGGCGGCCGGCTGGCTGTTGCCGTTCGCACTGCGCGTACCGCGTGATGGCCGGCTGGTGGTGCTCGACGCGGGCGGCTTCCCCAACCCGTTCATTCCCTCGGTCGCGCGGCTCTACGAGTTCGACTACCGCCGCAACCGCCGCACGCGCGCGCTGGAGTTCACGCTGGTGCGCACCATCAGCTTCGAGGGCCTGCCGGTGATCTTCACCGAAGACTTCGAGGTGCTGCCCACCGGTGGCTACGTCGTCTCGGAGTCGGTGATCGGCGCGCTGTGGACGGTCTCTCCCGAGGGCAACATCGCGCCGGGCATCTTCCCCGACCTCGCGAGCGGAGCGAACGTGCCCGCCCTCGCACCGTGCGGCTTCACCCCCGTCACCATCGACGGCATCCCGTTCTCCACCGCGGGCAACTTCGCTCCCGGCGTGGGCTCACTCGCGGTGCACGAAGGTCAGCTGTACTTCGGCAGCAGCTGCCGCGGTGGCGTGGCGCGTGTGCCGGTCGCGACGCTCTTCGACGCGACGCGCGCACCGTGGACGCGCGCAGCCGACATCGTCGACGTCTCGCCTCGCGCGCCAGGAGTGGTCTCGGAGTCGCTCAAGGGCTTCACCTTCAATCGGTGGGACTGCGATCACCGCCTGTACGTCACCGACACCATCGGCCGCCGCGTGCTGCGCATCAACGTGAACACCGGCGCGCGCGAAGTGGTGGCTGACGACCCGACGCTCTTCGACTTCCCGGTGAGCGCGCAGTTCTTGCCGCCCGTCACCGGCCTCGCCTCGCTCGTGGTCGCGTCCGATCAGGAGTACCGGCTCGCGGCGCTCAACGCGTTGATCACCACCGACCTCCTCCACCCGCCCTTCATCGTGGCGAAGGTGTTCGTGCGGTGAGTTGGCACATACCCCGAATGCGGTACGGTGCGGGCCTCACACCACCAGGCAATGAGTTCTTCCGAGCACATCGAGTTTTCACAGAGCGTCGAAGGCCTCCTCAAGGGCATCGGCACGAAGATTCCTCCTCACCTCCGCGAAGCGCTGCGCACCGCGGGGCTCGACATCGACAAGCCGTTGCGGCCCGGGTACCCGGCCGCCGACTTCCATCGGTGGATCGAGCTGGTCGCGATGGGGCTGCACCCCGATGCGACACGAGACGAAGCGGTGCGCCTCGTCGGCCATCGAGCCGTCGCTGGCCTCGAGGAGGGCCTCATCGGCCGCGCGGTCTCGGCAGGCCTGAAGCTCATCGGCCCCAAGCGCGCGTTTCAGCGCGTCGAGCGCATCTTCAAGAACAACAACAACTACCAGGAAGCCCAGTTGGTCGAGCTCACCGAGAGCAGCGCGCGCGTGAAGCTCAGCCAGGTCTACGGACTTCCCACGTACTACCAGGGGCTGTTCGAGGCCTCGACGCGCATCATCGGGGCCAAGTCGCCCACGGTGACGTTGCTCGCGTCGCCTCCGCCTGGAGCGTTGTTGGAGATCGCCTGGCAGCTCTGACCGAGAGCCGCCGGAGAAAACGAGGAGCCTGACCACAGCCACGAATGCAGGGCGGGCCGCGTCGCGCAGCAAGCGACGCGCGCGGGGGAGTTTTGTGTTCTCGAGAGGAGTACCCAGGTGGAAGCGTCTGAACTGCAAGGAACGATTTTCGATGTGGTGAACATGGGGCGGCAGCAGAAGTTCCTCCATCAGTACGTGGAGGACACGCCGCTCGACGGCAGGCACTTGAAGCTCGCCGGAAGAGAGATGCTGAGCTTCGGCTCGTGCAGCTATCTCGGGCTCGAGATGGACCCGCGTCTCAAGGAAGGCGTGCGGCGCGCGGTCGATCGCTGGGGCACGCAGTTCTCGGCCTCGCGCGCGTACCTGTCGGCGCCTCCGTACGTCGAGCTCGAGGAACGGCTGTCGAAGATCTTCGACGGGCACGTGTTGCCGGTGAGCAGCACCACGCTCGGCCATCTCTCCGCGGTGCCGGTGCTGTGCCAGGAGAAGGACGTCATCTTGCTCGATCGCATGGTGCACCACTCGGTGCAGCTCGCGGCGACGCAGGCACGCGCGCAGGGCACGGCGGTCGAGCTGGTGCGGCACGGTGACTGGGGCAATCTCGAGAAGCGGCTCGAGCGGCTCGCTCCGCTGCATCGGCGCGTCTGGTACCTGCTCGATGGCGTGTACAGCATGTTCGGCGACCTCCCCGACGTGGAGGAGCTGAAGCGGCTGCTCGCGGCGTACCCGAACCTCTGGCTGTACTGCGACGACGCGCACGGCATGAGCATCGCGGGCGAGCACGGCCGCGGCATGCACCTCTCGCGCATGGGCTGGCACGACCGCATGGTGCTCGCGACGTCGCTCAACAAGGCGTTCGCGTCGGCGGGTGGCTGCATCGTCTTCCGCGACCCGGAATTGCGCGATCGCGTGCGGCTGTGCGGCGGGCCCTTCACGTTCGGCGGGCCAGTGCAGCCGCCGATGCTCGGAGCAGCCATCGCGTCGGCCGGCATTCATCTCTCGCCGGAGATCGGCGTGTTTCAGCGAGAGCTCGCCGAGCGCGTGGCGCACTTGAATCGCGAATTGGTGAGCCGCGATCTGCCGGTGCTCGAGCAGAACGCCGCGCCGATCTTCTTCATCAAGGCCGGGCCGATTCGACTCACCTACGCCATCGTTCGTCGGCTCGCGGAAGAGGGCTTCTACCTGACGGTGGCCACCTACCCCGCCGTGCCGCTCAAGCGCAGCGGCGTGCGGCTCTCGATCACGCGGCACCACTCGTTCGAAGATCTCACCGCGCTCGCGCAGGCACTGCAGCACCACTACCCGCTCGCGCTCGAGGAGATCGGCATCACGCGCGCCGACGTGGAAGCCGAGTTCGACGTGCACGAGGCGATGAAGGAGCGCACCGAGCGCAGCAAATCAGCGCGCCTCTTCGCCTTCGCCGAGCCGGGGCCGCGCGCGACGCCTCCCGCCGCGAACGCCGAGCCGCGCGTGCAGCTGCAGTTCGAGCACCACCGATCGATCACCGCCATCGACGCCGCCGAGTGGGACCGGTTGCTCGGTGGGCGCGGCACGTTCAACCACTCCACGCTCGCGTCGCTGGAGCGCACCTTCGTCGGGCGCAAGGAGCCGGAGAACGTCTGGAACTGGCACTACTTCATCGTGCGTCACGAGGGCCGTGCGGTGGCGGCGACGTTCTTCACCGCGGCGCTGTGGAAGGACGACATGCTGATGCGCGCCGAGGTCTCGGAGCGCATCGAAGAACAGCGCGAGAGTGAGCCCTACTTCCTCACTTCGCGCGCGATGAGCATGGGGTGCCTGTTGAGCGAGGGGAACCACCTCTTCCTCGATCGCGCGGGGCCGTGGCGACAGGCGGTGGCGCTGATCATCGAGCAGGCGGCGAAGGTGCAGCGCGAAGAAGGCGCCACCAGTCTCGTGATCCGCGATCTGCCGGAAGGCGACTTCGACTTCGATCAGGTGATGCTCTCGCACGGCCTGGTGAAGATGCCGATGCTCGCGGGTCACGTGCTCGACCTGAGCGGGTGGAACACCGAAGACGAGTTCCTCGCCACGCTCGGAAATCGCACACGGCGGCGCGTGAGATCAGACGTGCACGAGGTGCAGTCGATGTTCACCGTGAAGCACTGGCGGCGTGGCGTCGACCCCGAACCGACGGCCGCGGAGTTCGCGCACTTCTACACGCTCTACAAACGCGTGAAGGACCGCAAGCGTCGCTTGAACACGTTCGATCTGCCGACCGACATCATGAAGCGGCTGTGGGAGACGCCGGGGTGGGAGCTGATGACGCTCCACTTGAGCCCCGACGCTGGCGGGCCTGCTGACGGTTCGGCCGTCGCGCTGGGCGTCAGCATGCTGCACGGCGATCGCATGACCGCGCTGGTCGCCGGGCTCGACGGAGTCGATCGCACGGTGAGCGTGTACCGCCAGCTGCTGTGGCGCACGATCACGCGAGCGAAGGCGGCGGGCGCGAAGTGGCTCGAGCTGGGCATGGACGCCGAGCGCGAGAAGACGCGACTTGGAGCAGAACCGCGCGCGCAGTGCTCGTACGTGCAGCTCACCGATCACTACTCGGCTGAGACCATCGCGCAGATCGCGCAAGAGCTGGCGCTCGAGGGCTCTGCGACGTGAAGCGCTTCTTCAAGTGGGTCGGCATCGCGGCGCTGGTCGCGATCGCCGTGCTCTCGGTGGTCGGCTTCGTCGCCTATCGCCGCGCGATGGAGAAGGCGAACCGCCACTGGGACGTGCAGCCCGTGGCGGTGGCGATTCCCACCGACGACGAGAGCCGGGCCGAAGGCGCGCGGCTCTTCGGAGCGCGCGGCTGCAAGAAGTGTCACGGCGCCGATGGAGCGGGAGCGTTGATCCTCGACGTGCCTGCGCTCGGCACGGTCTACGGAGCGAACCTCACGCCCGCCGGTGTGACCGCGAAGTACTCCGACGCCGATTGGGTGCGCACCATTCGCCACGGCATCAAGCCCAACGGCTTTCCGACGCAGGTCATGGACTCGAAGGAGTACCAGTACATGATCAACGCCGATCTCGGGCGCATCGTGGCATTCGTGAAGTCGCTGCCGCCCGTCGAGAAGCAACCACCACCCCTGCGAATCACGGCGTTCTCGTGGGTGTGGCACGGGCTCGGCTGGCTCGACGTGACGACGGCCGATCAGATCGATCACGATCGCGCGCACGACAACGAAGTGCAGCCCAGCGCTGCTCCCGAGTTCGGGAAGTACGTGCTGCGGCTGCAGTGCCAGGGCTGTCACGGCGAGACGCTGTCGGGCGGAAAGCTGTCAGGCGCGCCGGGCTTGCCGATTCCACCCAACCTCACGCCCGACGACGAGACGGGTCTCGGCAAGTGGACCTTCGAACAGTTCGCGACGGCGATGCGCACCGGCAAGCGGCCTGATGGTCGCGTGCTCGACAACTTCATGCCGTGGGACACCTACGCCGCGATGTCGGACGACGAGCTCACCGCGATCTGGACGTATCTGCGCGCGCAGCCCGCTCGAAAATTCGGCGGGCGATGAATCACGGGGTGTAGGCGCCGAAGAGGGACGCCGCCGGGCTCTGCGTGTGGAAATCGAACGTGCTGGCGTTCACGAACCTCGGGTCGATGGTGACGATGTTGCTGACGCATGCGCCCGCGGTGCCGGTGGGGACCGCGCCCTGCACCACCGCATCGCTCAGCACGTACGAACGCGCCGTCGCGTCGTAGCAGTCGTTGAGCACCTTGTTCACGGCGACGATCACGTTGCGCGTGATGGCGGTGTTGGCACCGGAGCCGACGTCGTCGAGGTTGAGCTCGCTGCGGCCGTTGGCGCTCGACGCCGCGCCATTGCGCACGAAGGTGTTCTTGCTGACGGCGACGCTCACGAACTGATCGCCGACCTCGCGCAGGCCCGAGTAGTAGTTCGCGTAGATCAAGTTGTGGGTGACGTTCACGTTGGAAATCGTGCCGGTGCCGGTGGCGTTCATCACGATGCCGTCTTCGTAGTCAGCGTGGCCGTTGTCGTGAATGCGGTTGCGCTCGATGGTGATGGTGTCGAGCGTGCCGAAGCTCCCGCCCTCGGTGTTGAGCTGAATTCCGCGCGACGCGTTCAGGCGGATGTCGTTGTTGCGCAGCGTGAGGTTGCTGCCCGACGCCAGGTAGACGCCGTGATCCTGATGTCCGGTGGGGCCACAGCGGCCGAACTTCTCGATGAGACAGTCTTCGACGACGACGTCGGTGGCTCCGTCGATCTCGACGTGACCGCCGTTCGCGCCGGTCGCGCAGTCGCCAGTGAACGTGACGTGATCGATTCGCAGATCGGTCGAGCCGGTGAGCATCGAGAGCGTGTTGAACGAGCCGCTCTGCGCGAAGCCGGTGAGATCGAAGGTGACGTTCGAGAGGCGCACGTGACTGGCGGCGGCGTCGATGGTGGCGCGCCCGCGGATGATCACTCCCGTGCGTGACTGGCCGACGAAGAGTCGGCGATGCGTGGAGTCGGTGCCGCCGGTCTTGATGAACGCCGCCAGCGTCGAGCCGTTCTGCACGTAGGTGCCGTCGTGGATGAGGTAGCAGGTGTCGGGCGCGTCGCTCGCGTAGGCGCCTTCGTGGCGCGTGGCGTCCTGCAGCTGCGCGATGGTGGTGATGTCTTTCTGAGTCGTGCCGCCAGGACACGCTCCGGGAGCGTCCGTCCACACGGCGATCTCAATCGCGCTGGTGCTTCCACCACCGCCTGTTGCGCCACCGCCCGTCGCTCCGCCGCCACCCGTCGCAACTCCTCCACCGGTTGCAGCGCCGCCGCCGGTCGTACTGCCTCCACCTGTCGCAGCGCCGCCGCCGCCGGTCGTGCCTCCACCTCCGCCCGTCGCAGCGCCACCGCCGGTTCCTGCATCGGAGTTCATGCTCGGCGCGGAACACGACGCCGCGCAGACCAGTGCCACCACGAGGAAATGGGGCTTCATGTTCTCTCCGTAACGCGCGTGCGGCCGACGCCCGCTTTCGCGAACCTCGGCCGCTCCGCTTCGACGACGCTCCTACTTCTTCTTCTTCTTCGCGGGCTTCGACGCCTTCTTCGGCTTCGCAGCCTTCGCGGGTTTCTTCGCCTTCGCGGGCTTGGCGGCCTTCGCAGGCTTCGCGGCCTTCGCCGGTTTGGCGGCCTTCCCCGCCTTGCCCTTCTTCGCCGGCTCAGGCGGAGGCGGCGCCAGGCGGATCGACTCGCGCGGCACGTTCAGAATCAACGGCGGCTGACCCATGCGGAAACGGTTCTCGTCCTCGACTGAATAGAAGACCTTCAGCGTGACGTTGCCGCGGATCGCGAGCTCGCCCTTCTGGTTCTCGGCCCACACGTCGAGCTCGAGGAAATACTTTCCGTCCTGGCCGTGGCGATCGGCGACGCGGCCTTTGCAGACCAGCGTGTCTCCCGGCCAGAGCATGCGCGAGAAGCGGCACGACAGCCGGCGCACCTGCGCGCCGCGCGCCCAGTCACCGACGAGCTGGGAAAGAAACCCCATGCCGATGGTGTTCGGCGCCACGACCGAAGGCATGCCCACCGCGCGCGCGGCGGTCTCGTCGACGTGCACCGGGTTGAAGTCGCCGGTCGCTCCCGCGTAGCGAGCGAGCTGCACGCGATCGATGGGCGCCTTCGCCATCGCCGGGAGCTCGTCTCCGATGCGGATGTTCTCGAAATACAGTTTGCGCGGCGGCATCAGATCTCCCGGGTGCTGCGCACGACGTAGGTCCTGCGAACCTTGAGCACGAGCTGACCGTTTTCATCTCGGGCCTCGTCCTCGATCACCGCGACCTCGACGCGACCCGCAGGGCTGGGGCGCTCACCGACTTCCGCGACACGTGACGTCAGCAACAGGCGATCGCCGGCCACGACCGGGCGCTCGTAATCGACGCTCCACTCGGCCAGCAGCAGGTTGCGCGCGGGCACGCCGAGCAGCTCACGAAGATCGGTGCCGCTGCTGAAGGTGAGCGGGAAGCTCGGAGGCACCACGATGCCCGCGAAGCCCGATGCGCGCGCGTAGTCGGCGTCGAAGTAGGCCGGGTTGTAGTCACCCAGACTCTCGGCGAACCGACGAACGGCGCCCTTCTCGACTTCGTTCAGCGTGGGAGGAGTCGTACGACCGACAGCATTGCGATCGAGCATGGCTTCTCTTCAGCGTGCGGCGGGGAGTTCGAGAACGGTGAGCAATCCAGGTTGGGCCGCGGTGATGCGGGGCGCTGCGTTGACGATCAAATTGGCGGTAGCGCGATCTCCGCTGAGCCCGCCCGGAATCGAGACGCGCACCGCAGGCTCGGCGTCGATCTCGATCACGTCGCCCGGCGCTTCAGCGCCGACCGCGATGGTGAGTTCGAGGCGAACCAGTTCCTGACCTTCAGAGAGGCCGACCGCGACCTGGTGCATGCCCGCGACGCGACCTGCCTTCACGCTGAACGCTCCGCCGGTGATGTCTTCTTCCGCGAAGACCGGCGTGAGCTCTTCTTCGAAGTCGTCACAGTCGAGACCGAGGCCGAGCGCACAGAGCGCGGCCGATTCGACCAGGCCGACGTGGCCCACGAGATCTTTGTCGACCAGCGCGAAGAACTCGTCTTCGGTGAGACCCGCTCCGACCTTGCGCTGCAACGCTTCGCGGCGGGTGCGCGCGTCGACCACGCGGCTGATCTTCGCGTGGCGCACCGGGCCGCAGACCTGACCCAGCGTGGCGACCAGGCGATCCATCACGAAGCCGGGGTTGATGCCCGTGCCGATGACGGTGGTGCCCGCTCGTTCCGCCGCGGCGTCGAGCTTCTCTGCGAGCTGCGGGTGGTTGAACCAGGGGAACGCGAGCTCCTCGCAGGTGCTCACCACGTGCATGCCGTGCGAGAGCGCCTCGAGCACTTGATCGGTGACCTGCGGCAGCTTCGAGCCGGTCGCGTGGAGCAGCACCACGCCCTGTCGACGGCCGACGGCTTGACCGATCGTCGGGCTGATCTTGAAAGTGCCCGCGGGGATTCCGAGCACGTCGGAGAGCTTCTTGCCCGCGAGAGAGGGAGATTTGTCGACTGCTCCGATGAGTTCGAGCTCTTCGCTCTGCAGTGCCGCCCGGGCGATTTCCTGCCCGATGAAACCGAGTCCCATCACTACGACCGGAACCGGCCCGTCACTGCTCGAATTGCTCTTTCCCACCGTCGCGGGCTTCTGCGAACGCGCCATCGGTGTGGCGAATGGTATGCGACACGATCCGGGCGGCGAGAGTTTTTCCCTCGGGAGCGCTCGGAAAACACGTGTAGGCCTTCATCGCACCCACGTTCTTTCGTGACTCGCGGCTATCTTCCGGCCTCCATGGCTGAGCGTTTTCTGGTTGTCGACGACGACCCCACCATCACCGAGGCGCTGCTCAAGGTGGTGAAGTCGATGGGGTTCGAGGGAGTGGGCCATACGGATCCCCGGGAGGCGGCGAACGAGACCGGGTTCGATCTGGTGATCACCGACTTCATGATGCCGCACATGTCGGGCGTGGAGATGCTCCACAAGTTGAAGGTGAAGAACCCCGATGCGGTGCGGTTGCTGATGACGGCGGCCAACGACTTCAAGGTCGCGATGAAGGCGGTGAACGAGGGAGAGGTCTTCCGCCTCATCTCGAAGCCGTGGTCGTTGAACGAGCTGCGCACGGCGATCGATCAAGCGGCCGGGTACGCGCAGCTGATTCGCGAGAACAAGCGGCTCACGCAGGAACTGAGCGCGCGCAACGCCGAGCTGTCGGAGCTCAATCACACGCTGGAGTCGCAGATCATCGAGCGCACCAACGGTTTGCTCGAGGGCATGATCCGCGCGCTCGACTATCGCGACACCGAGACGCAGTGGCACTCGTGGCGCGTGGCGCGCTTCACGCGGCGCATCGCGGAAGAGCTGGGCATCAAGGGCGAGGAGCTGTTGCAGATCGAGCAAGGCGCGCTGCTGCACGACATCGGGAAGATCGGCGTGCGCGATGCGATTTTGTTGAAGCCGGGGCCGCTCACTCCTGAGGAGTGGGTCGAGATGAAGAAGCACCCCGAGTACGGCTTCCGCATGCTGCAGAACATTCCGTACCTGCGCGCGGCGGCGGACATCGTCTTCCAGCATCAGGAGAAGTGGAACGGCCAGGGCTACCCGCGGCAGCTGAAGGGCGAGCAGATCTGCATCGGCGCGCGGTTGTTCTGCATCGCCGACACGATGGACGCGATCTGTTCAGACCGGCCGTACCGCAAGGGCTCGACGCTGGAAGTGGCGATCACCGAGATCGGCCGGCTCGCGGGCACGCAGTTCGACCCGACCGCGGTGAAGACGTTCCTCTCGATTCCTTCGACCGAGTGGGTGCGCATTCGCGGTGAGATCGAGCAGCTCGAGGTGGTCGACAAGAAGCGGACCGGTGAATTCCCGGCGTTCACGCCGCACGGCCACGCCGACTGACTCACGCGCAAGTAAGCGTTCTTCGGACCGAATCAGGGGATGTCGGACCCCATTGATACGGTGTCCTCATGAAGCTGAACGACCGTTGTTGCGAAGTGTGCGGAGCGAAGGCCGACCTGACTCTCACCTCGGCGCATCACGCGAGAGTCATCTTCTTCTGCACGGGCCACGGCAAGGCGTTCAAGGTGCTCGCGTTCCTGTGGCACGGCGCGACCAGCGAGGTGAGCGCGCGCATCGACTTCTGGCTCGAGACGAAGCGTGAACGGCTCGCCGCTCGCGCGGCTTGAGTAGGGTCGACGCCGATGCGACCGATTCGCTACTCGATCAACGTCACGCTCGACGGCTGCGTCGATCACCGCGCCGGCGTCGCCGACCCCGAAGTGCATCGACACGCGACCGAAGGCATCGCCCGCGCCGACGGCATCATTCTCGGGCGAACGACCTACGAGCTGATGGAGACCGGCTGGCGCACGCCGAGCCCTGACTTGCCGGAGTGGACGCGGCCGTTCGCGAAGGTGATCACGCAGACGAAGAAGTACGTCGTCTCGAGCACGCTGCCGAAGGTCGACTGGACCAACGCGGAGCTGGTTCGCGGTGAACTCGGCCCCGCCATTCGCGCGCTGAAGGAACAGCCCGGCGGCTCGTTGGCTCTGGGCGGCGTGAAGTTGCCGCTCGCGCTCGCTGAGCTCGGGCTGATCGATGAGTTCGAGTTCTTCGTCATGCCTCGCATCGCGGGGCATGGGCCGTCGCTCTTCGGCGGGCTGTCGAAGTACCTCGCCCTGAAGTTGATTGGGCGGACCGAGTACCCGACCGGCGCGGTGGCCCTTCGCTACGAGCCCCGCTGATCAGGGGCTGGCGCGGACTTCGACGATCTTGTCGCCCTCGAGCAACGAGTCGACGACTTCCTGGCCCTTGGTCACTTCGCCGAACGCCGTGTAGCGCCCATCGAGGTGCGGCTGCGGCGCTGCCGTCACGAAGAACTGCGAGCCGCCAGTGTCCTTGCCGGAGAGCGCCATGCCGACCACTCCGCGTGCGTACGGCTTGTGATTCACCTCGCAGCGAATCGTGTAGCCCGGCCCACCGTTGCCATCGCCGCGGGGGTCACCGCCCTGCGCGACGAAATCGGGAACCACGCGGTGGAACGTCAGCCCGCGGAAGTAGCCCTTGCGCGCGAGCGTGAACAGGTTCGCCGACGTGAGCGGCGCATCTTCCGTGTACAGCGCGATCTCGAACTCACCCTTCTCCGTCGTGATGGTCAGCTTCGCGTCCTTCGGAGCGAACGCCGGACGCTGGCTCATCTGCGGCGTCTCGATGCGATCGGCGGTGACCGGCGAGCCCTTCAACTTGGTCAACGCCTCAGCCGCCGACTGGCGAATCGTCGCGTTGGGCGACTTGAGCCACGCCTCGAGATCACCAATCGCGTCCTTCGCGTCCAACTTCGCGAGCGCCTCGGCGATGGTCGGAGCGATGTCGACCTGCGTGAGCGCCTTCTGCGCCAGCTGACGAATCTGCGTGATCTGCGTCTTGTCACCGAGGTTCGCCGCCGAGGCCGCAGCAGCAGCCGCGAGCACCGGGTCGGCCGCCAGCAGCTGCGAGCGCACCTTGTCCTGCGCCGCCGGCGTCTTGAGCTCGCCGAGCAGCTCGACCGCCGCCAGCTTCACGCGCGGATCGGTATGGAACACGAACGAGCCCGCTTCGGCGTTGAGCTTGTTGCCGTCGACCGTGCCCGCGCGCGCCGCGTCAGCCAGAGCCTGCAGGCCGAGCGCGAGGCGACGCGGCTCCTCGATGAGCCCGTGGCCGCAGTTCATGACCTCGGTGATCGAACCGCCGATGCGATCCATCGCGGCGGCAAGGCGGCAATCGAGGTTCGCCGCGTCCAACTTGGTCTTCTGATCAGGCGCGGTCTTCGCGGCGTTCAGCTGTGAGCGCAGCGACACCAGCAACGCCTTGCCCGTCGGAGGCAGGCCCTGCTGCGCGAGCGCGAGCAACGGCTGACCACCACCCGCGGTGTCACCACGCACGAGGCGCTCGACGCGGAAGTTCAAGTCGGTGAGCGCTCCGATCGCCGGACACGCGGCCGACTTGCACTTCGCCGCCAGCATCGCGAGTGAACGCGTCGCCTCGACCGCCACGCGGTAGTCAGGGTCGTCGATGAGCTTCTTCAACGTCACCGCGTCGACGTCGGTGCCCACGCTGCCGAGCCCCTTTGCGCACAGCGCACGAATCTCGCTCGCGTCGTCATTGGCGCAGATCAAGAGGTACGGCCGCGCTTCGGGCTTCTTGGTTTGCAGCAGCGCGAACGCGCCACCGTAGCGACCGCCAATGGCGTTCTCCTTCTTGAGGAGCAGCGCCAGCGCCGGATACGCGCGCGCAGGAATCGGAGTCTTCGCGCGCGCCGCCACGCCGAGCGACAACGCCGCGCGGGCCTGCACGTCACCGGCGACCTGCAGACGGTCGACGAGGCGATCGACCAACGGAGGCGTCGCCACCCGGCCCATCGCCTCGAGCAACGCGAGCTTCACGGTGCCATCGCTCTCCGACGCTTCCTTCTCGAGGAGGTTGGTCGTCAGGCGGTTCTTCACGTCATCGGCCAGCGGAGCCCATGACAAGCCGAGCAGACCGATCGCGAACGCCGCTTCACCACGCACACCGGGATCGGGATCGCCGAGACCTTCGGTCATCGAGCCAGCGGTGTTCGGGTCCTGCAGACGGCCCAGCGCGAGGAAGGCGCGCTTGCGCACCAGCGGGTCACGCTCGGAGATCGCGGTCTGCATCAAGCGCCCGTCACCGAGCGAGCGGCGATCTTCGAGATCGGCGATGGCCTGCAGGTCACTGCGCTGCGGAGCGACCTGGCCCTGCTTCTGACCGTTGCCGCCCGTGCCGCCGCCGTTACCGCCCGTGGGCTTCGACTGCGAGGTCCAGGTGGCACAACCAGCGACGACGAGAGCGAGCGAAAGAGCGAAAAAACGCATGGGCGGGCTCTAGGAACCCCAGCCCAGCTTGTCGAGTGCAATCCAATCGTGAGCGCATACACTGCCGCCCGCTGATGATTTGCCCGTCCTGCGAAGCCGAGGTGGCCGACGACGCCGCCGTCTGTCCCAACTGCGATGCGGTGCTCGACCCGTCGCTGTTCGATGCGTCACCGCCTGACGAAGACGCGCCTCCGCCGCCTCCGAAGAAGAAGCCGGTGAGCGCGAAGCCCGGCGTGAAGAAAGTCGGGCCGAGCGGGAAGCCGCTCAAGAAGAAGCCGGTCGGCGGTGCTCCGAAGAAGCCGGCGCCGAAGGACGAAGACTACGAGGCGCCTGCGGCGAAGAAGAACGACTGGCGCTCGCAGATCTCCGAAGAGGACTGGAAAGAGAACGCCGGTCGCGAGCAGGAGAAGTTCGTCGTCGATCGCACGATGGACGCGAACGACGCGATGACGCAGGCGAAGATCTACATCTGGGAGCTGCCGCTCTCCGACAAGCTCGCCCTCTTCGGCAGCGGCGTGATGCTGCTGGCGACGTTCTTCCCGTGGAAGGAAACGGTGCACGACGGAGACGTCCTCGGCGTGTTCTCGTCGGGCATTCTGGTGACGGCGCTCACGGCGATCTCGGTCGCGGGCATCATCATTCGCACGCGCAAGACGATGCCGACGTTGAACCCGATCATCCCGTGGATGGCGCAGCTCGGAGCGGTCGGCGTCGCGGGCGTGTGGTGCCTCGTCTACTTGAAGCTCTCGTGGGACTCGACGCTCGCCCAGAGCACCATCGGTAACTACATGGTGTGGGTCAGCAAACCGTCGTTCGGGCTGATCCTCGCGTTGCTGGCGGGCATCGTGTCGATCGTCGGAACGATCTTCGGCTTGAAGGATCTGGGGCGCTGAGCGCATGAGCGGCACTGCGTTGAACCGGCTCGAGACGGCGCTGAGCGAGGTCGTGCTCGGCCAGTCGAAGGTGGTGGCTGATCTGCTCACCGCGTTTCTCGCGCGCGGCCACGTGTTGCTCGAAGGCGTGCCCGGAGTCGCGAAGACGCTCACCGCGCGCACCCTCGCCAACGCGCTCGGCCTCTCGTTCGCGCGCATTCAGTTCACGCCCGACCTGATGCCCAGCGACGTGATCGGCACGAGCGTTTTCCGCCCGAACGACGGCACGTTTCAGCTGGTGAAGGGCCCGGTGTTCACCGAGGTCCTCGTGGCGGACGAGATCAACCGCACTCCGCCGAAGACCCAGGCCGCGCTGCTCGAAGCGATGGAAGAGCGGCAGGTGACGATCGACGGCACGTCGCACCAGCTCGCTCCGCACTTCTTCGTGGTGGCGACGCAGAACCCGCTCGAGCTCGAGGGCACGTATCCCCTGCCCGAGGCGCAGCTCGATCGCTTCTTGATGCGCGTGCGCGTGAGCTACCCCGACGAGGCCGCGGAGCGATCGATGCTCCAGCGTTCGCACGAGCGCGGCGGCAAGCAGGTCACGGTCTCGAAGATCACCACCGTCGAAGAACTCGCGGCGCTGCAGACCGCGGCTGGCGACGTGAAGTGCGACGCCAGCATCGTGGAATACGTGCTGAAGCTGATTCGCGCGACGAGAGACGAACGGCGCGTGAAGCTGGGAGCGTCACCGCGCGCGGGCCAGGCACTGTTGGCGTCGGCGAAGGCGCGCGCGGCGCTGCTGCAGCGAGACTTCGTGACGCCCGATGAAGTGAAGGCCGTCGCGTCGTCGGTGCTGAACCATCGGTTGATGTTGAAGGCCGAGGCCGAAGTCGAAGGCGTGACGGCAGACGACGTGATCGCGCGAGTGCTCGAGCAGGTTCCGGTGCCGCGGTGACCACTGGCTCCCTCTCCTGGCGAAGCGGGGGGAGGGCTGGGGTGAGGGGCCGATGACAGCACCGATTCCGACGAGACGGTCGCTATGGATTGCGGCGATCTCGATCGTCCCCGCCGTCGTCGCGATGCTGTCGCCGCGAATCGCGCCGGTGCTGTTGTTGATCGACGTGCTGCTGTTCGTGCTCATCGTCATCGATTTCTTCTCTGCACCGCGCGCGTCGTCGCTCGTGATCCGTCGCATCACCGAGCAGGTCTGGTCGGCCGGCCGCGCGAATCACGTGACGCTCGAACTGACGTTGGCTCCGGGAGTGTCACGCGGGCTGCGCGGCGAAATACGCGATTGGATCGACCCAGGCCCCGCGGTGAACGGTCTGCGTCAGACCTTCGAAGTGAACGCCCTCACGCGCGTGGAATGGACCGCGACTCCTCCGACGCGCGGACCGGTGAAGCTCGGACCGGTGACGGTGCGGCTCCTCGGGCCGCTCGGACTCTGCGCGCGCCAGTTCACGATTCCGCTGCCGGAGACCGTGAAGGTCTTCCCTGATCTCGCGGTGCTGACACACGACGAACTCACCCTCGCCCGCGCGCAAGACGAGCAGGCGCGCCGGCCGCTGCGCGTGCGCTCCGAAGGCCGCGAGTTCGAGTCGCTCCGCGAATACCGCGCGGGTGACGATCGCCGCGCGATCGACTGGAAGGCCACTGCACGTCGCGGCCGCGCGATGGTTCGCCAGCACCAGCCCGAACGAAACCAGCAAGTGGTGCTGCTGCTCGACTGCGGGCGGCACATGGCGGGAGAGGTCGAAGGTCGCCGCAAGCTCGACCACGCGGTCGATGCCGCGCTGCGGTTGGCGCGCGTGGCCCTCGATCAAGGTGACCTCGTCGCCGTCGGAGCGTACGGCGCGGCGATGAAGGCCTGGCTTCCTGCGCGCAAAGGGCTCGAGCACCTCGCAGCGATCGCGCAGACGCTGTCGACCGTGCAGGCCGACCTCGAGGAGGCCGACGTCGGGCTCGCGCTCGATCGCGCGTTCTCTCGCGGCGCACGTCGCTCGATGGTGATCATCCTCACTGATCTCCTCGACCCCGACGCGGCCGCGGCGCTGATTCGACGCACGCGTTCGCTCGTACCGCGACACCTGCCGATGGTCGTCTCGCTGCAGGACGGCGCGCTGCACGCACTCGCGCACTCCGTCCCCGCCACCACCGACGAGGCCTACCAACGCGTCGCCGCAGGGCGGCTCGAGCGCGATGGAGCAGCAACGGTGGCGAAACTTCGTGAAGGTGGAGCGCGCGTGGTGCGTGGTCCACCCGCCGCGTTCGCTGGAGCGAGCGTCAACGCCTACCTCGACGTGAAAGCCCGCGGGTTGTTGTGAACGCTGCGCTCAGCGCGGCTTCAAGATGACGGGAACGATCTGCCGCTGCAGCTGAGCGTCGAGCTCGAAGATGATCCGCTCCAGAGATTTCTGACGCGCGAGCGCTTCGCGCAACGTCGCTTCGGTCTTCTCGCGCCACGACGGCCCGCGACGAAGGCTGGTGTTCACCACCACGGTGCTCACCAACTCAGGCGGGAGGCTCGCGAGCGCCTGCAGGAGCGACGGGAAATCGACGTCGGCGTGCAGCGTGATGGTCAGCGCGAAGTGTTTTCCCGCGCGCACGAAACGCAGCGCCCAGGTACCGCGCCACGCTTCAGGCCACGGGTCGGGCCGCGCCGTGAATTCGATCGCCTCGAGCTTCTCGTGCGTCTGCAGTCGCGCCACCGAGGGCCCCACGCGCTCGAAGCCCATCATCAACGCGAACTCGAGGGTGCCCACGCGCCCGATCAGCCCGGTCCCGGTGATCCACCACAACGACTGATCGATGAAGCCGTTGATGCGCAGCCGCTCGGTCGTCCACCGCGGAACACCGACGTCGTGCGAACCGACGCCCTCAACCTCGATCAACTTCCACCTTCGTTCGGCACCGGCGCGCACGAACTCTCGCAACGTGGCGCCGCTCACGTCACGCAGCGAGTGCAGACGCTGAAGCTTCGGCTGCGCGACGAAGACCGAGAGCGGCAACGCCAGACCGGCGACGTTGAGCACCTCGATCAAGCTCCACGCGTCGGTCGAGGGCTCGGGGTTGCGCGTGTTGAGCCGCACCTCGTTCGCGAAGCCGCGATCGAACACCGCGACTGGAGCGACCTGCGCCTCCAACCCGTCGAGCCACCCCACTCCGCCGGCGTCGAGCAGCCGCTGCATCTTCTCGCGCTGGCCGAGTGACAGCTCTCCACCGGCGTGCGCGAACTGCAGACTCATGAACTCCCCGCGCGCGTCGCCCTGCTCGGTGAGCGCGTCGGCGAGCACCATGCGGGGGCGATCATCACCCGGGCTGGTGTGCACCGCGCCGATCAACCCCGTGAGCAGACTGCGCCGCGGCGCGAGACGCCCTTCGAGTTGCTCGAGCAACGCCACCTCGGCCGGAGTGAGCACCGGCTCGCGCGGCCACCTCGTCTCCCAGCGCGCTTCCAGGGGAGCGAACACCGCCTGATGCCGAGCCGCTCCGAGCGGTGAAGTGAACTCGGACGTACTCACGTTGCGAGGAATGCGTGTCGCCGCTTCTGCACTGCCCCAGATCAGCAACATCTCCCACGCTTCGCTCCAGAAGCGGTTGCCCTCGGCGGTGAGGTAGCGCTCGCCGGTGTCGAGCTCGATCAGCGCTCCGACGATGCGGGGATCCGGGCCCAGCTTGCGAAACGCATCGAGTCGCCGGCGTGCGTCTTTCGGAGCGCGGCTCCACGGTGTGCGAAGCAACCGCTCGACGTCGGCCTCGCCCGAGAACGCTTCTTCGAGCCACGCCTCTTCGCGATCGCGCGCGCTGCTGCCGGCCATCGCTTCGACTCGACGCTGGCTCGAGAACCCGCGTGCCAATTTCGCGATGCGCGTCGAGGGCACTTCGCGCCAGGCGGCGCAGAGCGCCTGAGTGATCTCGTCGACGGTCGAGGCTTCGACCGCGCGCTGCAGATGCGTCGTGGTCATCGACAGTCGAGCGGGAGATCGAACGCTTCCTTGAGCGCGACGAACGCGTCGTAGCCGTTGGCCCGGTGATCACTCGCGGAATACAGAATCTGATCTCCTTTGCGGATCACGAGGCCATGGCTCTGCCAGTCGAAGCGCTTTTTCGCTTCTTTCGCTTCGGGCATCAGATGCGGAACCATGCGGATCCGCGCGCGCCCGTGAAACTCACTGTCGAGACCGCTCACGGCGGCCCGCGTCATGTCGCAGACGCGTCAGAACCGTAGGTAGTAGTAGGTCAGCTCGATCTGATCGTCGTCCTTCACCGGCGCACAGCTCGCGAGCACGGCCGTCACCGCGAGCACTGCAAGAGTCCGCTTCATCACGCTGCTCCTTTCAGCTTCTTCTTCTTCGACTTCGCCTTCTTCGCGAGGCGTTTGCCCTCGGGCACGGTCGGCTCGGCGCGCATCAGCTCACGACGCGTGCGCAGCTCTCGCGCAGCGCGATCGCCGACCCGCTGCGTGAGCACCTTGTTCATGCCACTGCCGATCACGATGCCGAGCACGGGAATCATGCGCGTCAACCCGCGCCCCACGTACGAGAGCGCGAGCGCGGTCATCGCCTTCACCACGATGCGCCCGATGACGCGCGGCGAGTAGTTCCAGATCGCCACGCCCTCGGCGCGAATCACGTCGGCGAGAAAATTCTTCCCGTCGGAGTCGTAGGTGCTCACCGCCGCGAGCAGGAACGCGAGCTGACGTTCCTTCTGGTCCTCGATGTCGAAGCCGTACACGTGCGCGATTGAGAGGCAGAGCTCGACCTCGCACTTCAAGACGTAGGCGAGCTCGGCGAGCGTGCCGGCGACTCCGGCGGCGATGGTGCCGACTCCGGGAATCAGCGCGGGAACCGCCGACGCACCGCCCGCGATCGCCGCGCGATTCGAATAGACGCGCGTGAGCTGCTGAGCGGTGAGCCCCTTGAGCGTGTCCTTCTGCTTCGCGACCAGCGGCGAGCGCTCTTTCGCGGTCTCTTCGGCCTGCGCGACGACTTCCAGCAACTTCTCGTTCGAGGTGATCAACCGCTCGACCGCGCTCAGCAACTGCCTGCCCTTCTCCTCGTCTGCGTCAGCCATGCGCGAAACCTATACCGGAGCAGAGTCAGGGCTCGAAAGTCGTGGCCGTCCCGCCAGCCTCACAGGAGACTGACCCGCCATGGCGACTGCAAAGCCTCTACTCCCCGAAGCGCAGATGGGCCCCGCTGAGAAGCTGCTCGATCTCGTTCTCTCGAGCTCGGCGCACCTCTGGCACAACCGCCCCGGTATCGAGGTCGCCGGCACCTGGTCAGCGCGCCCCAAGAAGGGTGCGCCTCGCCCCAAGGGTGCGGTCGACGTCGCCCCGGGTCTGCACGTGAGCGCCGCGGTTCGGCTCTACGAGAAGCTGCTCGAGCTCTACCGTCTCAATGTCGATCTCATGTCGCACTTCGCGTCGTACGCGCTGGTCGAGACCGACTGGCGCGATCTCGAAGGTCGCGACCGCGGCGTTGATGCTGGTGCAGACGCGCTCGGGTCAGCCCGTTCGCGAAGACGATGGTTCAGTCGCGTTCTTCGACGACGACCTCCGCCGGCTCGGCGAGGCGATGCTCCTCTTCTACGAGAAGAAGTCAGCTCGCATGATGACGCCCAAGGCGATCTTGCGTGTCGCGCAGCTGCTCGAGACGAAGGAAATCGCCGCGCTCAACCGCAAGGCGGGCTTTGGTGATCCCGCGAGCAAGAAGGCTCCGCTCGGCCGCTGGAAGCGCGTGGCCGAGAAGTGGCTCGAGTACCGGGAGAAGAACCCCGCGATGCTGAAGGGGCTCGTGAAGGCGGGCTTCAAGGAGACCATCAAGGATCTCGCGCGCAAGTGTGGCTACAAGCCGCAGAGCCAGGCGTTCTTCGAAATTCTCGGGTGGAAGCAGAAGCAGGCTGCGGGTGGTCACCGCGCGGTCGGCCTCGGCACGCTCAAGCTCGAGAAGCAGGAGCGCTTCGACGGTCTCACCGAAGCCGAGATCTGCGAGGCCATCGAGACGCAGCGGCTCGCGTACAAGGACGTGGTCGGCCGGCTCCCGAAGGACGTGGGCCTGACGCCCGCGATCATGGCTGCCGTTCTGCCTTCGCTGTCGGACAAGGATCTCCGCATCCTCACTCCCACGCTCGAAGAGCTCGGTCTGATGGCCGACGCCGAAATTCGTGCGCGGTGGGAGAAGGCGATCTCGACGGCAACCGATCAGCGCGCGCTGAACATCGCGAAGAACGTTCGCAGCAAGGAGATCCGCGAGAAGCTCGAGGAAGCGGCCGATGTCGCGGCGCGTTCGGCGGTCGCCGAAGCGACGAAGGACGTCGACGTGCGCGTGATGTTCCTGATCGACAAGTCGGGCTCGATGCAGGGCGCGATCGAACAGTCGAAGGAAGCGCTCACGCGAATCCTCGCGGGGTTCCCGGCCGACAAGCTCAGCATCGCGACGTTCGACACCATGGGTACCGTGCTGCGGCCGAAGGCGGCGACGCGGGCGGCGGTGCAGCACATGCTCAAGGGCATCAACGCCGACGGTGGCACGACGCACGGCGCGGGTGTTCGGGCGATTCACGGAGCCGACGTGCGGTTCCCTCCGGGCGCTCGCCTGGTGGTGATCGTGGTCGGTGACGAGGCCGGCGAGGCGGGCGATCAGTTCGCGCGCGCCTTCCGCGAGTGCTCGTACGAGGTGTCGGCGATGGCGATGCTGGTCTCGGTCGCGGGTCACGGCGCGCGCGGCAACACGGTGCGCACCGCGGCGGCGTTCATGAAGGTGCCGTTCAGCGAAGTGAACGTCGCGCAGTTCGATGACCCGTATCAGGTGACGCGCGTCCTCAAGGCGCTGCTGGATGCTCCAGTGGCGGTGGGCGCGGCGCCGCAGATTGGTTGGGTCGAGCGCGTGATGAAGACCAAGCTGCTCGAGATCAATCAGTGACCGTCGACTACCGGAAGTTTCTCGGGAAGTCGGACGTGGTGGTCGCTCCGTGGTGGGGCGGTCGAAGCATCGATGCTCCGGGTCGGAGGCTGCGTTTGTCGGCGCAGCCTCCGAAGCCGGGATGGTTCGAATTCGAACTGAAGGGCCGCATCGCGACGCCGAAGGGCGCGGTCGAGGCGCCCTCGCTCGAAGATCGGCCGCGGGTGCGTGGCTTCATCTGGCGCGAGCGATTGGTGGGTGACGGCGCGTCGGCCGAGGTGATGCGGCTGTTGCCCGAAGAAGAAGCGACGCGGTTTTCTCCGGTGACGGCGCGGCGGTGGCACGGCGGCGCGCTGATCTTCGAGGGCGTCGAGTTCGAGACCGGCCCGGAGTCGACGGTGCGCGAGCTGCTCGTTACGGGCACGGGCCTCAAGGATCAGAAGGGCGTGCCCGCTCCACTGCGCGCGGCGTTCGCGTACGTGTTGATCGAGCAGACCGCGCGACGACTGGGTGTGCCGGTCGCGGCGTCTGAAGTGCGGCCCCACGTCGGCCGCGTCGCCGATGAAGGAGCGGCCGGCGCCGAAGCCATCATTCGCGCGCTGATCGCCGAGCGTGAAGAGACCGAGCGCGAGATGCGAGAGCTGCGCGCGCGCATCGCGGCCGAGCAGGTGCGGGCTGATCTCGCCGCAGAACGGCAACGTCGCATCGACGCCGTCGCGCTCGCCGCCGGGGATCTCGCCAACGCGCGCGCCGCACGCCGGGGCGGCAACACGGAAGATCGCGTCTTCGAAGCGCTCGAGAAAGCCGGAGCGCAGTTCGAATCGATGCGGCAACTCAACGGCGGCGAGGTCGAGGTGGTGTTCGGCTACATGGACGAGCGCTTCATCAGCATCGTGAACAGCTACACGCTCCAGGTGATCGACAGCGGCATCTGTCTGGGCCATCCACCGGCGGACGATCTGATCACCCTCGAGTCGCTGCCCGCGGTGATCAAGGAAGCGATCGACACCGGCCGGCTCGTGATCTTGAGGGCGCCGTGAAGCGCGAGGTCTTCTTTCTCATCGGCGCGAATGACGCCGTCTTGTGGAGCGACACCGCCGAGACGCCGCTCGCCCTCCCCGACTCTCGCGCGCGGTGGGAAGCGATCTGGTCGCGGCGTGCGGAAGTGGTCGAGCTCGCCCACTCGCACCCCATCGGGCCCGATGCGTTCAGCCATGAAGACGTGACGACGATGGAAGCGCTCGACGCGGCGCTCGGTCGCGCGCTGCGGTTTTCGCTGGTGACGCCGAGCGGCTACTTCGTGCGCGGAGAGCAGAACGTCGCAGTGAAGAGTGACGCTCCCGCGTGGGTCGAGCAGCTGCGCGCGGCCTCCGGAATGATCTGAGCTGGCGACGTGGCGCGAATTGGTGGATACTGAACACCCATTCAGGGCCACTCCATGACCGATCTCGACCCGCTTCCGAACGATCTCCAGGCGCTGTTGCAGCTGTTCTCCTCTCTTCCCGACGTGCGGTTTCCCGACCTCGACGCGGCAGGCCTTCAAGCCTCGGTCGCGCGGGTGAAGGAACGGCAGCTCGAGCTCGCGGCTCTCGAGGCCCAGCGTGAAGCAGTTCGCGCCGAGCTCGAAGAACAGCACGAGGCGTTGCTGCGCCGCGGTCATCGCCTGCACTCGTATTTGAAGGTGTTCGCCGAGCACGACGAAGCGCTCGCTGCGAAGGTGAACGCGCTGGTGCTTCCGAAGATGAAGCGGACTGCGGTTGTGGCGACCGAGGGTGACCCTGCCGCTCCTGCTCCGAAGAAGCGCGGGCGTCCTCGCAAGGTTCCGGCGACCGATGCGCTCTTCCCGCAAGAACAACACGCGCCACCCCAGCCGTAGCCGGAGCAGCGCGCGTCGCTTCATCCCCATGAAGGTCTTTAGAAGCTGAAGGCCGCCTTTTCCGCCTGGCCCTTCGCCGACTCGATCAGCGCGTCGTCCATCGTCTTGGTCTTGTCGGACGCGCGCTTCTTCATCTCGGCCTGCACGTACTGATCACGCTCGGCGTTGAGCTTGGTGATCTTCTGCTGAATCTCGGTACGCTCCTTCGATTTGGTGGCGACGTACTCCTCGCGCTCCTTCTCGTTCATCTTCTGCATCTCGGCCGGGAGTTCGTCCTTCGCGATGCCCTCGAGCGACTTGCCGCCCTTCTTGGCGTCGACGAGATCCCAGCTGTCGTTGCGGTACATCGGCGAGGCCTTGGCGGCGGCGCGCGTCGAGGCGCTCGAAGCGCTCATGCCGGAGGCGTTCTTGTCCTGCGCTTCCTGGCGCGCGACCGACTCCTTCGCGGTGCGGCCGTAGGCGATGTACGTCTTGTTCATCTCGTTGCTGAGGCGCGCAAGCTCGGCGTCCTGCGGAGCGTCGACGCGAGCCACCGCGCGGTTGCTGTCGATGAAGAGGAAGTTGCCGTCAGCCATCTTCGCGGCCTCGGCCCACGAGTCGCTGATGCCCTGCTCCTGCGTGCCGGCGTGAATGGTGTTCACCACGATGCCGCGGCCGATCGACGTCTTCACCGCGTCGCGGAAGGAGATCGGACCCTGCGTGAACGGCTCGTTGCCGGCGATGTAGATGAGCTTCAGGTCCTTCGGGTTGGCCGACCACTCGAGCTCGCCGAGCGCGTGCGAGATGGCCGCGCCGCAGTACTCGTTGCCGCCGTTGGTCGAGAGCTTGAAGAGCGCCTCGCTGACCTTGTCGAGGTCGGTGGTGAGCGGGACGATCTTCTGCACGTGGTGCGCGCTCGCCGGAATGCCGTCGTTGCCGTACTGGTACAGCGCGAGCTCGAGGCGCGGGCGCTTGCCTTCCTTCTTCGCCGTCGCGAACGTGTTCACGATGCGCCAAAGCTGCTCGCGCGTCTGATTGATGAGGCCGTCCATCGAGCCCGACGTGTCGAGGAGAATCGCGATCTGGATCTTCGGAGCGTCGGCCTTCACCGATTCGATCACCGGCTTGGGGTCGACCTTCGGGTCCACCTTCTCGTCCGCGAGGCAAGGAGCAGCCGTCAACGCCGCGGCGCACGCGGCGAGCAAAGTCTTCTTGAACATGTGTGACTCCGAAGTGAGTTCGAACGCGGGTTCGTTGGTGCGTCCGTGCTGACCTCAAACGCGCCACCCCGCGCGCGGATCTGTGAGAATCGTCGAAGCCGTGAGCGACCACCTGCGACCACCCGAATCCGCCAGCATCGGCGGGGACTTACGGACCCGCATGGAAGGCAAGGTCGAGGTTCTCGAAGACGGCATTTTGCTCCTCGAGTCGGTGGTCTCTGCGCTCAACCGCTCGGAACTGGACGATGACGACCTGCGCACGCTGCAAGAGGCCGTCAACCAGCTGCCTCGCCTGAACGAAGCGCTCGACGCGCTGCTCTCACACGAAGCGGCGAAACAACTCACCGCGAAATTCGCGGAGCGCACGCGCTGGCTCCAGGACGCGTTGACGTTGAAGCTCGGTCGCGACACGCCTTCGTTGCGCGCTGGAGTGTCGATGGTTCTCCAGCAAGCCAGGCTCGCGCCTCACGCGCCGCGCGAGGGCGAAACCCGGCTCCTCGAAGGCAAACCCATCTCGCAGGTGATCGCGGTGGTGGTGGGCATCGTCGCGAGCTTCGTGCTTGCGGGTGTTCTCGAAAGTGCGGGGGCGTTGCTGAGCGCTCCGGTGTTGATCTTCCTCGCCACGCGCCTCACGCCGCGCGGCAACGCGTGGACGCTGTTGCCCGATCGACTTCACCGCAGTGATCAAGCTGAGCTCTCGTTCTCGGGGATCGAATCGATCGCCACGTTCACCGGCGGCGTGCTCATTCGGCGCGGTGGGCACTCGGAGTTGATTGCGACCAGCGAGCCGCAGCGACTCGCATCATGGCTCGAGTTGTTACGCAGCCAGTGGCTGGCGAACCTCGAACCGAAGCCGCGCGCGTGGACCTTCTGCACCGCGCGCAACCGCGACACCAACGACGCCGGCCTGGCCCTCGTGGTGCGCGACGGCGTTCTCTTCATTCCCACCGATCGCGTTCATCTGGCGCTCAAGGCGCTCAGCCCCAACGTCAGCGCTCCGCCGCGCAAGGAAGAATTCCTGAAGCTGCTCGCGCACGTGCCCGAAGGTCGGTGGAACGCGCTCGGCGCGCACCTCGCGCAGGCGTGTGACGGCGTGTGGCTCGCTCGCGGGGCCGAGATCGACGACTCGAGCGGCGAGTTCCTCACCCTCAAGGGTTCGCAGCGCGCCGACGCTGCCGACGCGAACTCGACGCGCGGGCGTTGGGAGCTCGCGCAAGTGCAGCTCAGTTTCGCGCTCGACGACGCCGGCTTGAAGCAACGCGCGTTCGTGCAGAGCCTGCTGACGCTGACCGAGGTCAGCTAGAGGCAGCTCCCCAAGTGGAGCAGCGTGAACTCCAGCACGCGTTCCTGCGCAGTGAGCGACGACCCGGTCGGGCACGCCGAGGGGAAAGTCGCCGGCGTGGTGATCTGATCGCCCGGGTGGTGATCGAGGAACGTCACGCGGCCGCACTGCTGCGCCGCAGAAACACCGACCGGAGTGTCGAACGAGAACTGCAGCGGAGACGTCGTCGTGAATGCGGGCTCGTTCACCGACAACCAGAGCGTCGACGGAGCGACCACTCCATCGAAGTCGCGGCGCAGGTTCTTGAGCTGAACCAGGCCCGCGGTCGTCGACGCGCCCGTCGCGACGAGCCACGCCGAGAAGGTCTGCCCCGCCGCAGTCGAGGTGTTGATCGTCGCGCTCGCAGGGTCCACCGTGAACGCCGTCGGCTGGTTGGTGTTCCAGTTGGCGACCGAGCTGAACGGCGAGAAGTTGTAGAAATAACCGTACGCAAAGTGCTCGGCGAGGACTCGGCCGCCGGCGTTCAAGTAGTCGCGCAGGTTGATCGAGGTCTGCACCGGGCGAGAGAGCGGCTGCCCCTGGCACGGCAGAACGATCAGATCGTATCGATTGAGGCTGGCGACGCTCGCGAACAGCGCCGCTTCGGTTCCGGCGCCGCTGAGCGTCTGACCTGCGTTGTCCGTGCCCGTGAACAGATTGATTCGGCCGGTGCTGTTGGCCGGCGTGAACTCGATGTCCTGAACCCCCATCTTTCGCAGCACGCACTCGAGCGGGTCGAAGGCACCGGTGACGATCGCTATTCGCGGAATGTCGCCCTCGCTCTGGTTGCGCGGGAGTCGTGACGATGCCGTCGCAACGGTGGTGTTCCCGCAGGCGGCGACCGTCGGCACCGTGATCTGCCTGCGCCATCGCCCCGTCTGCACCACGAGCGGGATGTTCGAGCCCGCGGGCACGTCGTCGAGTCGGAAGGTTCCTGTCGCGCCGGTCAGGGTGCTGACGAGCGGAGTGCCGCTCACTCCCGCATTGCAGTGCAAACACGTGACACCCGCGGTGAACGCCTGGACGACGCCGTTCGGGATGTAGACGAGCGCGTTCGGAACGGGGTCGATGCCGTTGGGCAGGTAGACCGTGCCCGTGAGGCTGGTGGTGCCGCCATCGGCGCAGACGACCTGTTGCAGACAGAGGTTGGTGCACAGCTCGCAAGTCCCTCGGCCGTCGCAGCGCGTGCCGCCATTTTCGGTGCACGCCGTTCCGCGCGGAGCGTTCGCCGTGTCGCACTGATTGCCGGTGCACACCGGAGTCACGCACGTCACGCCCGTAGGCGGACACGTCGCGGGAGAGCACATCGCGCCAGCATCGAACCCTGCGTCGAGCTGGCCGGCATCGACGCCAGCATCGCTGACCCCAGCGTCGACCTCGCCGGCATCGATCGAACCCGCGTCGGAGTCGCCCGCATCAACGCCACCCGCGTCGCCATTCCCTGCATCGACGTCACCTGCATCGACGTCCGCGCCGCCGCCACCCGAGCCACCACCACCGCCAGCCGCGCCGCCACCCGTGGCACCACCACCCGTGGCACCACCACCGCCAGTGGCAACACCGCCACCGATCGCAGCTCCACCGCCAGTCGCAGCTCCACCGCCCGCGCCGGCGTCAGCACCGGTCGACGGCGTGCCGCACCCCAGAGCAGTCACCACACAGAGCAGGGACGCGCGCAGAACTCGCATGCGTCGAAGGGTACTTCTTCACGGCTTGAGGAGCGGTCGAAACCAGAACGTCGCGTTGCGACTGGCGGTGCCGAGCGTCGCGTACACGTTGGCCGACTTTCCCTTCCACTCATCGCTCCACGACGTGGTCGCGAGAATGGTCCCGAATGCGTGTTCTTCGGCCTGGTGAGGCCAGTCGGGCAGACAGCGATCGAGCTGCTCGACGATCAACGCGTAACGCTTCGCAGGAACCGTGCACTCGAGCTGGTCGATGCCCGCGTCACCGCCAGTGCGCTTGCACGACTCGAAGCCGCTGAGCGAAGTCACCTTCGCCTCGGTGAGCGCGCGCTTCACTTCGTCGCACACCACTTCGGGTCCTTCATTGCCGACGACGGGGTCCTTCGGCTTCACCACCAGCGTCAGCTGCGGCTTGCCGTCGTTCTCCGGGTCGGCGGCGAGGTAGAGCAGCTCGACCTGAGCCTGTTCGGGCTTGAGCCGCAGCGAATCGACCGTGACGACCTTGCCGGTACGCACCCGTTCCTCGTGCCGCACCACGCGAAGATCGCCAAAGCAGCCGAGCAGCTGGGCGCGCACTTCGGCGAACGAGGCCTGCAGCTTCGCCGGAGCACCGCGCACTTCGCATCGCACGCCGTGATCTCCCTCACGTACGCACGGGCCCAGACCCGCAATCGTCTTCGGCACCGTCGGGCCAAGTGCATCGACGACCGCCTGACACAGCGGTGCCGCCAGCGCAGAAGTCGACAACAACGAGACGAGAGTCAGGTTGCGGAAGGACATGGCGCGACTCGACAGCTGCCCTGCGAGAAAAATTCAGGCGACCTGGGTGTCGGTGTTGGCCGCCGCGACGTTCTTCAGCTTCACCGACACGAGCTTCGACACACCCGGCTCTTCCATCGTCACGCCGTAGAGCGTGTCGGCGACTTCCATGGTGCGCTTGTTGTGCGTGATGAGAATGAACTGCGAGCCCTTGCTCATCTCGCGCACCATGTCGTTGTAGCGGCCGACGTTGCCTTCATCGAGCGGGGCGTCGACTTCGTCCAGCAAGCAGAACGGCGTCGGCTTGATGAGGAAGATGGCGAAGATCATCGCCACCGCGGTCAGCGCCTTCTCACCACCGGAGAACAGGCTGATGCTCTGCAGCTTCTTGCCCGGCGGCTGCGCGAGAATTTCGACGCCCGGCTCTTCACCGGAACCCGGCGCCGGCGTGGTGAGGTGCAGCGAGCCACGGCCACCGCCGAACAACCGCGGGAACACCTGCTGGAACTTCTCGTTCACGATGGCGAACGTCTCGTTGAAACGCTGACGGCTGGTCTCGTCGATCTTCTCGATCGCGTCGCGCAGCTGGCGCAGCGAGTCCTCGAGGTCGGCCTTCTGCTTCGAGAGGAAGGCGTAACGGTCCTTGATCTCCTGGTGCTCCTCGATCGCGGTGACGTTCACCTCGCCCATGCGCTCGACCTGGCCGCGGAGCTCCTTGAGCTTCTCCTGCGACTCCGCTCCGAGCTGGGGAATGAGGTGGTACTGGTGCACCGCCTCGACGAGGTTGGTCTGGAAACGCTCGGCCACGCCGGCCACGAGGTGCTCCAGCTCGAGCGAGAGTTCCTTGCCGGTGAGCGACATCGAGTTGAGCGACTGCGTGAGGCCGTCGATGGTGCCGCGCACCTCGCGCAGCGCGTTCTCGTCGTCGCCGACCTTGGTCGCCAACGCGGAGTGCGCCGTCTTCTTCTCGTCGAGCACGCCTTTCATCTGCTTGTGCTTTTCCTGACGCTCGGTGCGCTCGGTGGCCGTCTCCGCCATGCGCGCCGCGAGCTGCTCGAGGTGCGCCTTGCCTTCGTCGCGCGTCGTGCTGAGGCGCGTGCCGCGTTCCGAGAGCTCGACCACTTGCATGCTCAAGAGGTCGACCCGCGCGCGTGCAGCCTCGCCGCGCTCGCTCACCGACGCGACCTTCACCTTCAAGCCCGTCAGCTCGTTCGAGAGCGACGCGATCTTCTGCTCGAGCTGCTCGCGCTCCTGCGAGAGCAACTTCACGCGTTCCTCGCGCAGGCCGCGGTCCGTCTGGCCGTGCATCACCTCTCCGCGCGACGACTCGAGCTCGAAGTCGATGCCTGAGCGCGCCGAGGCGATCGAATCGACCTCGTTCGAGGTGAGACCGATGCGCTCGCGCAGCTTCACGAGGCCCGAGCCCGCGGAGTGCAGGTCCTTCTCGTGGCCCGCCAGCTCGACCTCGCCAGCGTGAGTGTTCTTCTCGAGGCCCTTGATGACGCCTTCGGAGTGGCCGCGCTGCTTCTGCAGCTCGTAGTGGCGGGTGATGAGCTCGTTGTAGCGCTCCTCGAGCCGCTTCACGTCGGCCTGCAGGTCGGCGATCTCACGCTTCTTCTGCAGCGCGCCGACGGCCGGGCCTTCCATCACGCCGCCGGTGATCACGCCGCCGGGGCGAACCACTTCACCTTCGCGCGTGACGAGGGTGTGCGACGCGTGCGAGCCCGACAAGCGGCGGGCGGTCTCGAGATCGTCGACCACCGCGACGCCCGAGAGCAGCGACTGCACGAGCGGGCGCACGGCCTCATCGGTCACCGTCACCACGCCGCTGGCCATCACCGCGCCGTCGACTGACGGCAGCAGCTCGGGAGCCGAGGTCAGCACCGGAACAAAGGACGAGCGGCCTTCCTGCGACGCCTTGAGCCACGACACGAGGCCCATCGCGCGCTCCGACGACTCGACGATCACCTGCTGCAGCCGCTCACCGAGCGCCGCCTCGATCGCCTGCTCGAACTCGCTCGGAGCGGAGATCACGTCCGACACCAGGCCGTACACGCCGGCGACGCGCGGATCCGGTCCCGCGTGGCCCATCACCGCGCGCACGCCGCGGTCGAAGCCGTCGTAGTTGCGCGCGATCTCCTCGAGTGAGGTGAGGCGCGAGCGGCGATCAGCCAGCTCTTCGCGCACCGCGGTCACCATCACCTCGTTCTCGGCGAACGCCTCACGAACCTGCTGCAGCGTCGCCTCTTCTTCACCCTTGCGCTGCGTGAGCTCCATCGAGAGCTGACGCGCCTTCTCGACGCGCTCCAGCACTTCCTTGCGCGCGGTATCGAGCTGCGATTCTTCGGCCTTCAGCGCCGCGAGCTCGGTGGCGAGGCGATCACCGCGCTCGACCAGCTCCGCGCGGCGCGTCTCGAGACCCTGCAGCTTGCTCTCGTGATTCGCGATGCGCGTAGCGAGTTCGACCAGCGCGAGCCGATCGGCCTCGAGCCGCGTGGTGACCTCGGCGACCAGCACGGTGGCGCGGCGCAGCTCCTCTTCCTTCACCTGGAGCGCGACCTCGTCTTCCTTGCTGGCGACGCCCATGCGATCCAACTCGGCGAGGCCCTCGGCTTTGTCGTTCTGGGCCTGCTGGTGACGCGCGGTGACGTCCGCGAGCTCGATCTCGGCCTGCGTGACGCGCGCCTGGGTGGCGGTCAGATCTTCCTGCCAGTGCGCGATGCTCTGCGCGTCGAGCTGCACCTGGCCTTCGATGGCGAACACTTCTTCGGCGAGCTTCTCGAGCGCGACCGAGCTGTCCTCGAGCTCCACGCGGCGAGTCGAGATCTCGGTCTCCAGCCCGCGCACGCGCTCCCACGCCGACTTTTCCTCGGCGCCGACTTCGATGAGGCGCGCCTCGAGCACCTTCTTCTGGCTCTGCAGATCGAGCCAGCGGTGCGAGCTGAAGTGCAGCTCGATGTCGCGCATCTCGGCCTTGAGGCGCTTGTACTTCTCGGCCTTCTTCGCCTGACGCTCGAGCGAGTCCAGTCGGCGCTCGAGCTCGACGACGATGTCGGTCACGCGCAGGAGGTTCTGCTGCGTGTAGTCCATCTTCCGTTCGGCAGCGCGGCGGCGCGCCTTGTACTTGGTGACGCCAGCAGCCTCTTCGATGAACGCGCGGCGATCTTCCGGGCGCGAGCTGACGATCTGACCGACGCGGCCCTGCTCGATGATCGAGTACGCGCGCGTGCCGACGCCAGTGCCGAGGAAGAGCTCGGTGACGTCGAGCAGACGGCAGGTGGTCTTGTTGATTCTGGTATTCCGACTCGCCGCTGCGGAACAGCCGGCGCGTCACGCTGACCTCCGGCAGACCCGCGAGCGTCTCGGGCAGCACGTCGCCTTCTTCGACGTGGAAGGTGAGCGTCACTTCGGCCATCGACAACGGCGCGTGCGTCTCGGAGCCGTTGAAGATCACGTCTTCCATGCCGCGGCCGCGCAGGTTCTTCGCGCTCTGCTCGCCCATCGCCCAGCGAATCGCGTCGACCACGTTCGACTTGCCGCAGCCGTTGGGGCCGACGACGCCAGTCACTCCGTCATCGAAGCCGATGACGACGCGATCCATGAACGACTTGAAGCCGGTGATGTCGAGCCGCTTGATGCGCATGTGTCGTGAGCCCCGATTGCGCCGGAGGCCGGTAAATCGGCCTCGGAGGCGGCTCGGACTAGCATGACACTACGTCAGATGACCATATGTTCGGCGCCCAAAACGCTCTGCCAGTTTTGGTCAAACCACATCGCAAGAAGTACGGCTCAGCAGCTGGCGGCGATGTCAGGCGGCCTTCGGCAGAACCAGCATGACGGCTGAGAGAACGCCGTTCACGATGGTCACGGAGGGTCGCGAAACCAGACGGGTTACCGGCATCAACGGTCGCGGCTCAGCGCCTGCGACTACGACTTTGTTGTCACTCGGTTTGGTCGACATCGTTCGCTCCTGCACCCAGTCGTAGCAATCGCAAAGCCACTCACGCGGCCTCGCGCTTGTGATGGCTTACGCACGGGTTCCGAGGTCGTTTCATTCAGGGGTGAGGCAGCAGCGCTCCACCCGCCTCCGGACAGCCGCGCACCGATCGACTGAACCGAGGACATGTAGGCGCTCAGGGCACCTCGAGCGCGTACAGGCTGTTGCCCGACGAACCCGGGAGCGCGACACGGAAGAGCAGCACATTGCCCGGCTCCACGCCTTTGAGCGCGGTCATCAAGTCGTCGCGGCCCTTCACTGGTTTGCGGTTGAGCTCCGTGACGGTCATGCCGCGGTGGAGGCCGGCTTCCTCCGCCGGACTGCCGGGTGACACGTCGATCACGAGCGCGCCGGACTTCGGCAGTCCACTCTGCTCTGCGAGTCGCGGGTCGATGTCCTGGAACGAGAGGCCGAGGCGGTGCGCGTCGGGCGTGTTGCTGGTCTTGCCGCGCGTGTCGCCGAGGTTCTCGAGATCGGGCCGCACACCGAGCTTCACCTTGAGCTCCATCGGCTTGCCCGCACGAACCACGGCGAGCACCACCGTGGCGTCGGGCCGCTTGAGCGCGACGGTGCGGGTGAGCGCGGAGCTCGAGCCAACGTGCTCGCCATCGATCGCCACCACCACGTCTTCTTCCTTCACCCCGCCCTTGGCCGCCGGGCTCCCGTCGTTGACCTGCGTGATGAGTGCTCCGTCTTTGCCGGGCACCAGGAGCGCCTTCGCGAGCGCGGGCGACACGTCTTGAATGCCGACGCCCAGCCAGCCGCGCGTCACCGTGCCGGTCTTCTCGAGCTGCGGCACCACGGCCTTGATCAAGTTGGCGGGCACGGCGAAGCCGATGCCGGTCGCGGCTCCGATGATGGCGGTGTTCATGCCGATCACCTCGCCGCGCAGATTGAAGAGCGGCCCTCCGGAGTTGCCCGGGTTGATCGCCGCGTCGGTCTGCAGGAATTGGTCGTAGCGCGACGCACCGATCTGCCGATCGCTCGCGCTGATGATGCCCGCCGACACGCTCTGCGCGAGCCCGTACGGAGCGCCGATCGCCACCACCCAGTCGCCGACCTTCATCAGACTCGAGTCGCCCAGCTTCACGGCCGGCAGCGCGTCGAACTTGCCGCTCAGCTTCACCAGCGCCACGTCGGTGAGCGGGTCGCGCCCCACCACCGTGCCGTCGAACGAACGGCCGTCGTCGAGACGCACCTTGATGGTGACCGCGCCTTCGACCACGTGGTTGTTGGTGAGGAGGAGCCCCTTTGGGTCGATCAAGAAGCCCGAGCCACTGCCCTGGTTGAGCGGCCCTTCGTCACCGCGCGGAGTCTGACCGCGGCGCTTGAGGAACCGCTCGAGGGCTTCGGCCTGCTCGCCCGAGACGCGGCGCGCGACATCGACGTTCACCACGGCTCCTTTCACCGAGTCGATGAGCGGAGAGAGAGACGGAACGGAGACGAGCGGTCCACCAGCGGGCGTCGGAGCAACTTCGGCGAACGCGAGCGGGGCGCTGAGGCACAAGAGGGCGAGGAGCAGATTTCTCATGACGATCACGGTGGTAATGCAGCCGTTCCAACGATCAAGGCAGCGGTGAGATTTCACTGAGGAAGCGTGTAGTGTGGCCGCGATTCGTTTCAGGCCGAAGGAGCGCATTCGAAACATGTTCAACCCCCGCCCGTTCTGGTTGTTGCCGCTCGCCATCGCGCTGGCTGGATGCCCGGGACCGATCGACACCGGTGACGGCGGTGACGAGAACACCATCGTCGTCGGCCCCAAGGGAGGCCTTTTCCTCCGCAACGGCTACGGCATCGACGTGCCGGCCGGCGCGTTCACGGAAGAGCAGCGCATCTTCGTCACCATCATCGACACCGGCATTCCCGACGTGCCGATGCGCAAGCGCATCAGTCTCGGCTACCGCCTGTCGCCTTCGGCGCTGGTGCCCAAGCAGCCACTGACGTTGTTTCTCCCGTGGGTGAACGATCGCCTCGTGGCCGGAGTGGACCCCGGCACCTACGACATGCGGCGGCAGCTCGGCACCGAGGCGTACACCGCGCTGCCGGGTGTGAAGACGAACCAGATGCCGGTGCCCAACGTCGAGGCGAAGACCGACAAGCTCGGCCTCTTCTGGGTGACGTCTCCGGCGCAGCCCAACATCGCTCGCCTCGAGATCGACCCCGAAGAAGCGAACCTGCGCGTCGGTGACACGCAGCAGTTCACCGGCCGCATCGTCTCGCCGACCGGGGAAACCATCGAAGCGCCGATCACCTGGAGCGTCGTGCCGCCGCGCGTGGCGTCGATCGACATGAACGGGTTGTTGACCGCGCTCGACCCCGGCATCGCCACGGTCACGGCGCGCTCGGGCATGCAGAGCACGCAGGCCAAGGTCTACGTGCAGGGCACCACCGCGGGCCCCGGCACCTACGTGCACGAAAACCCCTTCCCCACCGGCAACGATCTCCTCGGTGGAGCGTTCGCACCCGCGGGTCTGGGCACCGCGTACGCCGGCAAGAACGGCACCGTGCTGCTCGAGCAGGGCACGCAGTGGCAGCGCGCGTTCTCCTACCCGGGGATGGATCTGCACGCGGTCGGTGGCACGGCGATCGACAACGCTGTCGCCATCGGTCAAGTGAATGGCGGCGGCGTGCTGGTCGAATTCAAGGGCGCGAGCGCGGCTCCAGCAGTGCGCGTGTTCCCGCCGACGCAGATCAGCGAGCTCAACTTTCTGTGGTTCGACGGCAACCACGGCATGGGCGTGGGCGTCGGCAACGAAGTCGTCATCCGCCGCAACGGAGCGTGGACCACCGAGTACCACCCGTCGTTCGAGGCGCTGTTGTCGGTGATCGGCGACGGCGCGGGCGGCTTCACGGTCGTCGGTGATCTCGGCTCGATCTACAAATGGGACCCCGTGCGGCGCGTGTGGGACTCGCTGTTCGACACGCGGCTCGCGGTGAAGCTCGACGCCGCGCAGCTCATCAACTTCGCAACGGGCGAAGCGTGGGCGGTCGGTGGAAATCGGCTGTGGCACTTCGTCGGCACGGGTTGGGTGCCCGAGGCGCTCCCTGGCGCACCTCCGCTGGTGAAAGCGACGTCGCTCGGCGTGTTCGACTCGCGCATCTTCGTCGGTGGGAGCCAACGGCTGTTGGCTCCGCTGCCGTCGTCGCCCGGCGTGGTGCTGGTGCGCAGCGAGGGCACGGTCGCGCTCGATGGCGGGTTCGACGACGCAGGCGTGGAGCTCGACGGTGGCTTCGCAAACGCTGCGAGCTGGGCGTCGTTCACACTGCGCGGTCAGCAGGTGCCGCGCGGCATCTTCGGCGCGGGTCAGCAGGGCCGCGTGGTGGGTGACTTCGGAGCGGTCTGGAAGTGGGACTCGATGTCCGCTTCCTTCACCGAGACGTCGCACGGCTTCCAGGGGAACGTGGCCGACATCGCGGTGACCGACACCGATCTCTTCGCGGCGGTGAACGAGTGCAACGACGTGCGCTGTCTCGCGCGCCACGGCACGGTGATGCACCGCACGGCGACGGGCTACGAGGCGTTGGGCACCTTGCCGACGACCGAGACGGTGTGGTCGATCGTCGCGCGCGGCGACAACGAGGTGATCGTCACGTCCGACACGCGCGTGTGGCTGTGGAACGGCACCATGTGGTCCGAGATACCGACCGGCGGCCTCGGTGGGCCGATGCTGGCGATCGAATGGTGCGGCGCCGATCTGTGGGGCGCGACCGCGACGGGCACCGTGTACCGCGGTGGAACGACGTCGATGCAGGTGAACTCCACGCCCGCGCAGGGGCCGCTGTGGTCGATTCACTGCCCTGTCGCCGGAGAGATCTGGATCGCGGGAGATCAGTTCCTCGCGTCGAAGTCGGGCACATCGTCGTGGGAGCAGCGCACGTCAGACACCGTGAATCAGGCGCCGTGGCAGGCGGTGTGGAGCCCTGGTCTGGGCGAGGGCTTCGCGTTCGGTGACGCGATGTTCGGCGTGTACTGGGACACCGAGTCGCTGGTGCTGCAGGACTCGACCGGCCCGATCGGCATCGACGTCGCGACCGCGATGTGGGGCAACAAGATCGACAACCTCTACATGGCGGGCATCGCGAAGCTGCCGGGCGCGTACGGCTTCATGCTGCGGTTCGACGGCATCAACTGGTCGCTGGTCGACCCCGGCGCGCATCGCAAGGGCACGACGCTGACCGGCAAGTCGAACAACGAGATCTGGCTCGGCACCGAGGGCGGCGGCGTGCTCAAGGCCGTTCCGCCTCCGTGAAGGCCATCTCGCTGGCGGAGAAGCTCGCGACGTTCAGCGAACACTGGAAGCCGCGCGTCGTGGGCACGTTCAACGGGCACGACCTGCTCGTCGTGAAGGTGAAGGGCGAGTTCGTGTGGCACTCGCACCCTGACACGGATGACTTCTTCCTGGTGTTGAAGGGGAAGATCTTCATCACCTTGCGCGATGGTGAGGTCGCGCTCGGGCCCGGTGAGTTGTTCGTGGTGCCGCAAGGCGTGGAACACCGCCCGCGTGCAGATGAAGAAGCCGAGCTGTTGTTGATCGAGCGCCGAGGCACGCCGAACACCGGTGACGTGAAGACCGCCGCGAAGCGCACCGAGATCTGAACCGCACGGGCATCGCGAGGGCTGCTGCGCAGAACGCTTCTCAACGGCGCATTCGGTTTCGCCCACCTCGACGACCGGCAATTCACACGTGATCGCGAGCAGGTGAGGCGGCAACGTAGGGACGTGCGATCGATCGTCCTGGCCGTCTCGGCGCTGCTCTCGTTGTCCTGTGCGACGCAGCGCGCGTCGGTGTTCGCGACCGGGCCGAAGTGGCTGACCGAGCCACCCGCGCCTCCATCGCTCAAGGGCAAACACGTGGTGTTCGTCGCCGGCCACTTGAACGAGTTCATTCCCGGGTACTTCGACGACAACGCGGCGGTGGTGAAAGAACTCGGAGCGACGTCTGAGGTCGTCCGCCCACCTTCACCAGGCACGATGGACGCTGACGTGTTTCTGGTCACCGGCGCCACCGAGTCGCATCACGAAGGTGGAGTGATTCTCTTCGGCCACAGTCGCGGCGGCGCGAGCTCGCTGCTGACGGTGTTGAGACGGCCGCGGCTGATTCTCGACGGGCACGTGGCCGCGGTGATCATCGTGCAGGGAGCCGTCGGAGGTTCTCCCTTGGCGGACTTCATCAACAAGGTGAAGCCGCTGCGCAGCGAAGGCATCAAGGCGCTCACGACCGAAGAATCAGAACGAACGCTGAACGCGGCGCTGACCGAGCTGTCGAAGACGCTCTCACCCGAGGAATGGGACCGCGTGTTCTCGAGGATTTTCTACGTGCGCTCAGGGCGGATGAAAGACGTTCCGGCGGCCGAGCTGGCGTTCACCGAATTGTTGCTGCGCGATGCCGGAACGAACGACGGGCTGCTCGTCACGCATCGCCAGGGCATGGCCTTCGGAACCGATCTCGGAGTGATCGACGCAGATCACGCTTCGCTGGTGGTGACAGGAATGTTGAGCGTGACGAGCGTCGAGGAGCGGCGGGCGTTCACCTCGGCGCTACTGGGTGAAGTCGCGCGTCGCCTCAACTGGTGACTGCGAGGGTCGACCCAAAGCGGCGCCAGGAGTGAGTCTCACCAACCGGCGTCGGTTGCGACTGTGGGACGCGCTGGCCCGCTTCAGAACTTCTTGAGCGGTTCCAGCGACGGCAGCGGGCCGCTGTGAGCGAACACCAGCGTCTTCACCTGATCATCGGTGAGCTTCTTCGCGAGCGCCTGCACCGACGCACGACACTGATCGGCGTCGTCGCTGAACATCCACGGAGCGTTGCGCACCTTTCCGTCGGCCTGGCCCGAGGCCGCGTCGCCGAGAAAGAGCGAGCCGAGCGCGAGATACGCCGCGCTCCCGCCAGTGTGCCCCGGCACCTCGAACGCAGTGACGGTCACCTCGCCCACGTTCACCGTCTCGCCGTCCTTCAACGTGCGCGTCACCTTCGGCATCTGCGCCGGGTCGTTCTTCGAGAAGCGCGTGATGGGCCCCTTCGCCGCGACTTCGCCCTCGACCATCGGCTTCTCGGCCGCCGTCGAGAACACCTCGGCACCCGCGAACGCCTTGCAACCGCCGACGTGATCGCGATGACCGTGCGTGAGGAAGATCGCCTTCACCTCGAGCTTCAGCTCGGCCAGCTTCGCCTTCACCGCCTTCGCCTCGGGGTCCTGGCCACAGTCGATGAGGGCCGCCTGCCCGCCTCCGACCGGCACGATGAACGCCTGCACGTAGCCGTCGGCCACACCGATCGCTCCGCCGGGGAGCTCGGTGATCGGCAACACCGGAGTCAGGCCCGCGAACGTCATCGCGAGCGAACCACCGCACACGAGGAGAAGCGCCACCACCACACCGAGGACGATCAGCAGTCGCTTGCGCATGCGGCTGTCTAACGCGTGCTCAGTCGACCTGCGCGTGCTTGTTGCGGTTGTCGGCCCGCTCGATGGTTGCGAGCGGAACGCGAGCCGAACGAGGCGTTTCAGTCGGCGAGCTTCTTCGCCGAAGAACCGCGCTTCCGAGGCAGCGGACTGTTCCGTCGACCTGCGCTGAGCCTGCTCACTCGACCTTGCGAGCCAACCGGGGCGAGGACGATCCGGTTTCAGTCGACCTGCGCGAGCTTGTTGCGGTTGTCGGCCCACTCGATCGTTGCGCGAGCCGAACGAGGCGTTTCAGTCGGCGATCTTCTTTCGCCGGTCCAGCACTCCGAGCCCGACTGGCAGGCCTGACCGAGCGCGGTGCGGAGCCACCGCAGGTGCCGTTCACACAGTTCGCGTTGCAGTCGGTCGAGGTCGAGCAACTTCTGGCCGAAGAACCGCGCTTCCGAGGCAGCGGACTGTTCCGTCGACCTGCGCTGGAGCCGCTCAGTCGACCTGCGCGAGCTTGTTGCGGTCTTCGAGGAAGCCCGTCACTGACTCGCTGATCGAGTCGGCGATCTTCTGCTGGTAGTCCTCGTCGGCGAGCCGTTCCTCTTCCTCGGGGTGCGAGAGGAACGAGGTCTCGACGAGGATGGCCGGCATGCGCGCGCCGAGGAGCACGAAGAACAGCGCTTCCTTGGTGCCGAGGTCCTTCACGCCCTTGTACGAGCCCGACAGATCGCGCACCAGCGAGCGCTGCACGCGTTCGGCGAGCTGCGACGACTCTCCGGTGTTCGCCTTGGTCGCGAGGTCCGCGAGGATGTACTGAAGGTCGCCCACGCCACGCTCGGTGGTCGCGTTTTCGCGCGCCGCGAGGCGAATCGAGTAGCGGTTCGACGAGGTGTTGAGCGTATACGTCTCGATGCCGCGCAGCGTCTTGGTCGGTGCGGCGTTGCAGTGAATCGAGATGAAGAGATCGCCCTTCTGCTTGTTGGCGAAGCGGGTGCGGTCTTCGAGCTTCACGAAGGTGTCGTCGTCACGGGTGAGGATCACCTCGAGCCCCGCGGCCTCGAGCTGCGCGGCGAGCTTCTTGGCGATCGCCAGCGCGACGTCCTTTTCCTTGGTGCCCTTGGGGCCGATCGCGCCCGTGTCGTGACCGCCGTGGCCCGCGTCGATGATCACCCGGCGCACCTTGAGGCCGAGCTGCTGCGCGAGGGTGATGTCGCTCCCCGCGTCGGCCTTCATCAGCTTCTGCAGGCGGCTCTTCGCTTCGCTCTCGTCGATCGGCTTGCGAGCGCCGATGCGCACGTCGCGCAGGCGCTCGGCGAGGCTGGTCACCACCGGCTCTTCACCTTCGTCGACGTCGTCTTCGTCCGCGCGCGCGGGAGGATCGTCGTCGGGGCGCGTCGCGGTCGGCAACCGACGCGCCTGCGCGGTGAGCGGCCCCTCGCCGCCCACGCCGGTGACGTTCTCGAGCGGCTTGATCGCGCGGCGAATCGCTTCGGCCACGTCGGTCGGAGGCGCTTCTTTCTTCGCAGTCACGGCCTTCGCGACGACGACGGGCTGATCATCGTCGAGGTCCTTCAGCTTCTTCGCGTCGTCGCTCTTCTTGCTCTTCTTGCTCGCGACCTCGTCAGCCTGATCATCGTCAGCGCTCTTCTTGCTCTTGCCCTTCTTGCTCGCGACGTCGCTCTTCTTCGCCGCGGGAGCACTCTCGTCTTCAGCGTCCTTCGACTTCTTCGCGACCACCGGAGCGTCATCGTCTTTCTCGGACCGCGGCAGCGTCGCCAGCAAGTCGCCGAGTGCCTTCTTCTTGTCGCCCGCATTCTTGAGCGCCGCTTCGATCACCCTGCGGGCTCCGCGCACGTCACCTTCGTGATTGGCGAGCATGCGCGCCAGCGAGAGCGCAGCGTCGTCGGCGAGCTTGTGCTTCGGCCACCCGTCCATCAGCTTGCGGTACGCGCGCTCGCTCGCCTCGCGGTCTTCGTCCTTCGCCGAGAAACGCGAGAGCTCGTTGTAGAGCTCGCCCGAATTGAAGAGCGCTTCGGGAGCGCGATCGCTCCTGGGGTACTTCGCCGCGACCGCGTCGAACTTCTTCGCGACGTTCTGCCAGTGGTGCCGCAGCGCGCGCCGCTTCTGATCACCCTTCAGCTTCGCGTAGCTGTCTTTCGCGCTCTGGTACGCCTCGTCGGCCGAGTCGGCTCGCGCCGTGGCGGAGAGGAAAACGAGGGTGAGCGCGACGGTTCTGATCATGATCAGTGAGCTACAGACGTGTGAGATGTGAACACGCCACACACATGCGGGCAAAATTTCGGAAAAATTCGCTAGTCTGGGGGCATGTCTCACAGTGGGGAAAAGAAGCCGCCGCGCACCTCGACTGGCAGCATTCCGGCGCAGGTCATTCCGGGAGCTGATCGCAACCTCGACCTGCGCACCGACGCATCGATTCTGACCAACCACCAGCGCTCGTTGCTCGGCTCGGGCTTCGGCGACTCCGCCGCTGCGCAGAAGCGCAACACGGCGCTGGGCGTGACGGTGCCGGGGGCGCAGAAGATTCCCAAGGAAGCCGAGAAGGCGCCGGTCGACTTGAAGCAGTTCGACGGCAAGACGGTGCCCGACGCGCTCAAGGCACGCGACGTGTGGAAGGCGTTGCAAGCCGCCGTCACCAGCCGGCCCGGCAAGCGCAGCAAGGAGCTGCTCCTCGCGGTGGTGAACCAGTTCGGCATGATGGTGAACCCGCGCTACGACGAAGACGCGCCCGGCAAGGGTCGTGGCCACATCTTCGTGTGGGACGTGAGTCGCGCGATGGAGTGCGAGATCCCCCACTTCGCCGGCGCGAAGGAGCTGTCGCTCGCGCAGACCTGCGACTGGGTCCGTCATGAAGGGCCGATGCGCGGCTGGAAGCGCGCAGGCGACCCCTTCGAGATCGCCGCGGCAGGCTGCCTGGTGATCGCCCTGCCCCGCGACGCGCGCACCAAGTTCATCGCGCTGGTGTTGCCGCAGGAATACCCGAGCGACAACTCACCGCTGCTCTACGGCATCGGCCTCAAGCGCGACGTCGCAGTGCATCCGCGCGACATGTTCGGCGCGAAAGCGGTCGACTGCTTCTACCACGACTGACTGGCAGCCCTTTTCGGGCGGTCAGCGGTACCACCCCAGCGTGCGCGCGAGATCTTCATCGACCACGCGCGCCCACGTGGGCTCGGTCGGCACCACGGCGGCGAGCACCTTCTCGCCATTGCGCACCGGTCTTCGTCCCGGGCGACCGCGCGCTGTCACCTCGAGCTTCTGATCATTGCGGAAGTAGTGCGCCGGGAAGCGCAGCTCGTCTTTGGTGTCGGGCAGCTGGGCGTCGGGCGTGAGCCACACCAGCGCGCCGATGCGCAGCGGTGAGATCTCCCGCCGCACCGCTCGCCGCAGCTCGAAGGTCATCAAACCCGCAGCGAGGAGCAAACCCACGCCGATGATCGCCGAGCCGAGCCACACCCAGCCGGCCTGCGCCCGGGCGTACTCACGTTCTTGCGGCTGCGCGGGTGTGCCCGGTCTGATCAGCAGGCCCACTGGCGCGCCGGTGAAGAGCTTCTCGGCCTCGACGCCGTCGGTGAGCACTCCGGAGCCGGCGTAGTCGCGGCCCTGGTACTGGTAGACGACGCGCAGCCTGGCGGGTGTCTGCAGCCGCTGCTCGAGCGGAGGCAACGTCACCTCGGCCACCTTGCCCTCGACGGGAATCGCCTCGTCGAGGAACGCACGCTGCGCGGCGAGCGGCGCCTGGAAGTACCGCGCCGCCACGAAGACCAGCACCGTGAGCACCACGGCTCCCGCACCGACCACGCCCACGCGCACCAGCGCCCCGGGAATCTGCGAGAGCTTCACCGGCCGCGGTGCGCTGGGAATGGCGAGCTGCACGCTGTCACCCGCCCTTGAGTCGCCGCTTCCACTCGGCGACCGCGGTGAGGGCCTCGAGCGGGCTCGAGGTGTCGACGCTGAAGTTCTCGAGCGCGGCCAGCACCTCGGCCTGTGGGCCGGTGGCCTGCTTCTTCGCGCCCGCGGCGCCTCCGAAGAGCCCCATCTGCGACTCGTCGACCACGGGAGCACTGCCGGTGGGCTTGTCACCCGCGGTCGCGCGCTTCGCGAGGCGCGGGCGGCCGGCTTCATCGAACTCTCCGGCCTCGAGGTTCTTGAGCAGCTCGCGAGCGCGCGCGAGCACCTCGGGCGGCAGACCGGCGAGCCGCGCGACCTCGATGCCGTAGCTGCGGCTGGCAGCGCCGGCGATCAGCTTGCGCAGGAAGATCACCTTGCCGCTCTGCTCGCGCACCGCGATGGAGCAGTTCTTCACCCGCGGCTTCTCCCGGGCCAGGTCGGTGAGCTCGTGGTAGTGCGTGGCGAAGAGCGTGCGCGCGCCGATGCGATCGTGCAGGTGCTCGGCGACGGCCCAGGCGATCGACAGGCCGTCGTAGGTGCTGGTGCCGCGGCCGATCTCGTCGAGCACCACCAGCGAACGGCGCGTGGCGTGATGGAGGATGTTCGCGGTCTCGGTCATCTCGACCATGAAGGTCGACTGCCCGCGAGCGAGGTTGTCTGACGCTCCGACGCGGGTGAAGACGCGATCGCACACGCCGATGCGCGCCTTCTTCGCGGCGACGAAACAGCCAGCCTGCGCCATGACGGCCGCCAGCGCGACCTGCCGCATCACGGTCGACTTACCCGCCATGTTGGGGCCGGTGATGATCAGCACCTGGGCGTCTTCGCGATCGACGCGCACGTCGTTGGGAATGAACGACTCACCACCCAGCGCCTTCTCGACCACCGGGTGCCGGCCGCCCTCGAGCTCGAGCACGCTCGACTCGTCGACGGTGGGCCGCACGTACCCCTGCTCGGCCGAGACGCGCGCGAAGCTGACCAGCGCGTCGAGGGTGGCGATGGCGTCGGCGGCGGCGCGCAGCTGCCCGGCGCGGGCGACGACCAGCGCGCGCAGCTCTTCGAACAGCCGCAGCTCGAGCGCGATGCGTTTCTCGTCGGCCGTGAGCACCTTCTCTTCCCACGTCTTGAGCTCTTCGGTGACGTAGCGCTCGCCGCCCGCGGTGGTCTGCTTGCGGATCCACTCTCTCGGGACGAGCTGCAGGTTCGCGCGCGTGACCTCGAGGTAGTAGCCGAACACCTTGTTGTAGCGGACCTTCAGCGACGCGATGCCGGTGCGCTCGCGTTCTCGCAGCTCGAGCTTGAGGAGGTAGTCCTTCCCGTTGGTCGAGAGGTCGATCAGCGTGTCGAGCTCGGCGTGGTAGCCCTTCTTGATGAAGCCGCCGTCGGCCTGCACCGCGGGAGGCTCGTCGACCAGCGCCTTGTTGAAGGTCTTCGCGAGTTCCCCCAGCGCCGGGCTGGTGAGCGGCGAGAGCAGCGCCTTGAGCAGCGGCGCAGCAAACTCGCCGAGCGCGGTAGCGAGCTTCGGCATCGCGTCGAGCGAGCGACGCAGCGAATCGAGATCGCGCGGGTTGCCCGAAGCCAGTGACAGCCGGCCGCACAGCCGCTCGACGTCGGCCACTTCACGCAGCGTGGCGATCAGCTCTTCACGCTTCGTGGCGACGGCGACCAACTCGGCGACCGCGTCGTGCCGAGACGAGATGGCGCGCACGTCGGCGAGCGGGCTCAGCAACCACCGGGCGAGCTTGCGCGCTCCGGGCGAGGTCGAGGTGCGATCGATGACGCCCAGCAGCGAGCCGTTGCGCGAGCCGTCTTTCAGGTTGCGCACCAGCTCGAGGTTGGCGCGCGACGACTCGTCGATGACCAGCGCTCCGCCGCGGGTCTGGAGGCTCAGGCGGTCGACGTGGCTGGCGCTGCTCTTCTGCGTTTCCTTGACGTAGCGGAGCGCGGCGCCGCCGGCGGCGATCGACGGGCCGGCCTTCTCGGCGCCGAAGCCCTCGAGTGTCTGCACTGCGAGGTGCGAGAGGAGCAGCGCCTTCGCGCGTTTGGGCTCGAAGCCGTCGGCACCCATGGTGGCGATCGACGGGCGCTTGCCGAACGCGCGAAGGAGCGGCTCGAGCAGCGCGTCTTTCCCCTCGGGCACCAGCACTTCTTTCGGAGCGGCACGCACCAGCTCGTCGCTGAGCAGCTCGAACGGCCCGGGCTGCAGCAGCACGAACTCACCGGTCGACGCGTCGATCAGCGCGGCGCCCCACTCTTCGTCGTCTTCGGCGGGCACCACCGCCGCGAGGAAGTTGTTTTCCTTCGCGTCGAGCACATCGTCGTCGAGCACCATGCCCGGCGTGATGATGCGCACCACGTCGCGCTTCACGATGCCCTTGCCCGGAGGCGTGAGCTGCTCGCAGATGGCGACCTTCTCACCGGCTTCAATGAGCCGCGCGATGTAGCGGCGCGCGGAGTGGTGCGGCACTCCGCACATCGGCACGCGATCGAGCCCCTTGGCGCGCGAGGTGAGCGTGATCGACAACAGCTCGGCGGCCTTCACGGCGTCTTCGAAGAACAGCTCGTAGAAGTCACCCAGGCGGAACAGCAGCAGCGCCTGCGGGTGCGCGGCCTTCATGTCGAGGTACTGCTTCATCATCGGCGTCAGGTTCGACGCATCGAGGATCTCGGGCGCAGGAGCAGCGGGCTGGGCGGTTTCCGGGGCGGCGGCGCTCACTTCGAGGCGGTCTATTCCCTGCACTGGCGCGGTGTCGAGGTTCACTTCGGTTCACCTCCGGGCACGAGTTCGAGCTGTTCGAGTTCACCCAGCGCGTCGTCGAGTTCGTCGACGTCGGCATCGAGGCGCTGCGCGACGCTGGTGACGCGTTCGGGGTGAGGCGGCCGCGCGCCGAGCTGCGCGACGCGACGGGCGAGCTGCAGGGTGTTGCCACGCCCCACCACCAGCCGCTTGCGCGCCTCTTCGAACGCCGCCGCCGCCTTCTCGAGCTTTTCACCGACCTCGCTGAAGGCGTCCAACCCCAGCGCGAGCTTCTCGATCATCTTCCCCGCCTCGTGCGCGATGCGGCGCGCGTTGAGCGACTGATTTTCGGTGCGCCACACGTGGCTGACGACCTGCAGCGTGGCGAGCAAGGTGGTGGGGCTGGTCAACACCACGCGCTGGCGGAACGCGTCTTCATACAGCGAGGGGTCTCGCGACACCGCGGCGTGGAACGCGGCCTCGCTGGGCACGAAGAGCAGAACCAGGTCCAACGTGCGCTCGCCGAGCAGGCGCTGGTAGTCCTTGTTGCTCAGCGCTTTGACGTGCGCGCGCAGCGAGTGCACGTGCGCGTCGAGATCGACCTCGCGCTCCTCTTCATTGGGCGTGCGCGTGGCCTGCACGAACGCGGCGAGCGAACACTTCGAGTCGACGACCAGCGCGCGATTGGGCGGGAGATAGATGAGTGCATCAGGGCGGCGATGCCCGCCCGAGTCGGGGTCGCGGTGGTCGACCTGGAGCTCATATTCCCTGCCTTCGGTGAGCCCGGCCGTGGCGAGCAGGCTTTCCAACACCAGCTCGCCCCAATCGCCCTGCGCGCGGGAGTCGCCGGTCAGCGCCCGGGTCAGCGCCTGCGCGTCGGCGTGCAACCGGGTTTGCGCTTCTTGCAGCCCACGGAGCTTCTCGATCAGCGCCCCGCGGTCGCGATTCTCGACGTCGTAGGCATGCTGCACCTTCTTCTCGAACTCGAGCAGCCGCTGCTGCATCGGCTCGAGCAACGACTCGAGCTCGGCTGAATGCGTGGCGATCATCGAACGCCCGAGCCCCTCGAACTCGTTTCGCATCGTGCTGCGCGACTGCTCGGCCACCGCCTCGGCGCGAGCGAGCGCCTGAGCCAGAGCCGCGGCCCGTTCTTCAGCGCCCCGCAGCTGCCCCAATCGCTCGTCGCGCGCCGTCAACTGCGCGCGCAGCGACGCGACCTCGATTTCCCACCGCCGCAGCGCCACGTCGGCGGTGCGCCGAGCCAACAGCCAGCCGATGACGGCACTCACTCCGATCGCGACCAACACCAGGAAGGGCCCCATCGCCCACCCATACCAAACGGGTCCGACATTCCTTTTTCAGCCCCCGAACATCTGCCGCAGCGAGGTGGTGGCGTTGCCCGCGAACATCAGGCCGCCGACGACGAACACCGCATACAGAATGAGTCGCGCGCGGTTCGAGATCGCGCCCGCACGAAAGCGTACGAACAGCCACACGCACAGCGACGAGAACACCGCCTCGATCAAGAACGCCGGAACGATGGTCGACGGGTTCTCGAAGAGGCCCAGGCCGAAGCGCGCCGAGCCGGCTCCCAGCATTTCGTGTTTCCACCCCACGACGCCGTCGCAAAGCACGTGGCCGACGATCAGCGCGCCGCACGTCAGCCCCAGCGCGCGGTTCTTCCACACCAGCGCGACGATCACCGCCACCACCACCGCCTGCAGACCCGCGCTCACCAGCCCATGGCTCCAGAACATCGGCACGGTGAGATTGGCGACCGTCATGTCGAGCGGGTTCGCAGGCTCGGTCGGCTCGACGCCGAAGATCGCGAGCACGAACCACAGAAGATCTCCCCACTGCCCGCACACCAGCAAGAGCCACAGCGGCCAGGTGCGTTGCTTGCCCCAGGGGATCAGCGCCGTCGCGTAGTGACCCATCATCATGGCCGTTCACTCCGTTTGGCGGCCCAGTACGCCAGCCCGAGCAGCGACAGATAGCCGACCATCAACACCGCGACCGTGCCGTTCATGCACGCCACTATACACTGTCTAGTGCGCGAATATACAGTGTCTAGTCACCATGGAAATCCTCCGCACGCCCGACGATCGCTTCGCCGCCCTGCCCGACTTCCCGTTCGCTCCGAAGTTCGTCGAAGTCGAGCCGTCGCTCCGCATGAGTTACGTCGACGAGGGCTCGGGCCCGGTGGTCTTGCTGCTGCACGGCGAGCCGACGTGGAGCTTCCTGTACCGCAAGATGATCCCCCCGCTGGTGGCGGCGGGCTTCCGGGTGATTGCTCCCGATCTGATCGGCTTTGGGCGCAGCGACAAGCTCGCCTCGCAACACGACTACTCGGTGGCGAAGCACGTCGGCTGGGTGAGCGCGTTCATCGAGAAGCTGCAGCTCACCGACGTGAGCCTCTTCTGCCAGGACTGGGGCGCGCAGCTGGGCCTGCGCATCGTGGCCGCGCAACCGAACCGCTTCGGTCGCGTCGCGGTGGGCAACGGCACGCTGAGCGCGGGTCAGGGCAAGCCGAACCTGAAGGTGCGCGTGTGGCGGGTCTTCGCGGCGCACTCTCCGTTCTTTCCGATCAGCAGCATCATCGCGCGCGGGTGCAAGCGGCCGCTGTCACCCGAGGTTCTGGCGGCGTATGACGCTCCGTTTCCGAGCGAGAAGTTCAAGGCCGCAGCGCGGCGGTTTCCGGCGCTGCTCCCACTCGAGGCTGATCACCCGGCGATGCCCGACAGCCGCGTGGCGTGGGAGCAATTGGGGAAATGGGACAAGCCGTTCGTCACGCTCTTCGGCGACGTCGACCCGTTTCTCGGCGGGCACGATCGCATGCTGCAGGCCCACGTTCCCGGCGCGCGCGGTCAGCCGCACGAGGTGCTCGACGGAGGCCACTTCATTCAAGAAGACCAGGGCCCGCACCTCGCGACGTCACTGGTTTCGTGGCTTCGATCGCTTTCGGTCGGGGCCCGCCAGTAGACCGCCCAGCGTCGCTCCGACGACTTCGGCCAGCTCAGCCGGGTCGCCCTTGCTGGCGAGCGGGCCGTCGACGACCAAAGACGCGAGCCCGTGCGCAGTCGACCACCCGGTGAGCGCCAGCGCCTCGGGCGTGAAGCCCTTCGCGAGGCCCGCTTCCTGACAGCGCACCACCGCGGCGACGAGCACCGCGAACGACTTGCCGGCGACGACGTCGATGGCGTCGCGGTTCGCTCCGGCGGTGAGCTCGGGGCGGAACATGATGCGGAACGACGCCGGGTTTTCGACGGCGAAGGTGACGTACGCGCGGCCGCACGCTTCGAACGCCGCGCGGGGATCGCGCTCGGAAGCCGCCGCCTCTTCGAGCTTCTGCGTGAGCTGCGTGAGCCCCTCTTCGACCAGCGCGGCGACGATCGAGGAGCGATCCTTGAAGTGGTAGTACGGCGCGCCGTGGGTGACCTTCAGCCGTCGCGTCACCTCGCGCATGCTGAGCGCGTCGAGGCCCTTCTTCGCGATGAGCTTCAAGCTCGTGTCGAGGATGCGGCGGCGGAGATCCACTCAAGCCCTCTACACCGTTTTGCGGGACGTGCGGCCTTGCAGGGACGCCCGCGCGAAACGAAGCTGGGTCCCGCATGGGGGACGCGCTCGTCTGGCGACACACGGTCGAGGGGCTGATTCGGGTCGGCCTCGCACGCGGCGAAGGCACCGAATGGAAGTCGCGCATGAAGGCGCTCGGGCTCGACGTCGAAAAGCCGCTCGCGACTGCCTACCCGCGCGACAAGTGGAAGGACTTCATTCACGGCTCCGCGCAGGTGCTGTTTCAGGGCAGCGAAGACGAACAGCTCGAGCGGCTCGGCAGCGCCTTCATCGAGGAATACGCGCAGACCTTTCTCGGCCGCGCGGTGGCGTCGGTGGTGAAGTTGATCGGCCCGCGGCGCGCGCTGGAGCGCATGACCAAGAGCCTCCGCTCGGGCAACAGCTACAGCGACACGAAGACGACGTTCGTGGGGCCGACCGCGGCGGAGTTCTGGTTGAACGACACGCTCGGCTTCCCGACGTACATCTGCGGAGCGCTCGCGGCCGTGCTGCGCATCACCAGCGCGAAGAACATCGTGGTGAAGCCGATCAAGATCGACGGCGTGAACGCCACGTTCAGCGTGACGTGGGAATGACTGCAGGCAATTCGCCCCGACTCTTCACGCGCTCGGAAAATCGCAGCCCGAAATAGCCCTCGGAACGTCAACGCCGGTGACACGCGCTGCGAAATCGCGCGAACGGCGGGCTGCCGACAACAAGGCATGACCACCGTGACCCCGGCCGTTCGAAACCTGAACCGCGACCTCTCGCAGATGAAGTCGCTGCAGACCAACGAGGCGAAGGCGCTCAAGACCATCAAGGCGCAGGAGAAGGCCGTCGTCGACGCGTTCCTGGCGGCTCCGTCGGTGAGCCAGTTCATGAGCTCGGTCACCAAGCTCGTCTCGCTGGGCGCCAAAGAGCAGAAGACCCACGACCGCTTCGACCCCGCGATCGCCAACGAGAAGAAGGACGCGCTCAAGTGGTTGCCGAAGGCCGCTCCGTCGTTGTCGCTCGCTGAGCTCAACCGCGATCGCAAGGCGCTCGGCCTGAAGCCGGTCGATCACAAGCCCGCGCCCGCGTACGGCCAGCCGTGGAAGCCGGGCCCGGGGCAGCTCGAGGGTTCGGACACCTCGCACTGGCAGTCGCAGGCCACCTTCGAGAAGTCGATCGCGCACTCGCAGTTCGCGGCCATCAAGGCGACCGAGGGCACCAGCTACGTCGACCCGGCCTTCAAGTCGCGCTGGGCCGAGCTCGGCAAGCGCATCGATCAGGGAAAGATGTCGCTGCGCATCGGCTACCTGTTCCTCGACAAGGGCAACGGCACCGCACAGGCGAAGCACTTCCTGAACACGCTGGGCATTCACGGCAAGCTGAAGCCGGGAACGCGGCTGGCGCTCGACTGGGAAGCCGCGGCGCTCTCGAGCCCGCAGACGCTGCACGACGCCGCGAAGGAAATTCACCGCGTCACCGGCTTGTGGCCGATGGTCTACACGTCGGCGAGCCAGGTCTCCCGCGCGCGCGCCGCGGTGCCGAACGCTCCGATGTGGGAAGCGAAGTGGACCAACGGCAAGGCCGACCACTCGATGCCCTTCGTGCAGTACTCGGATGGGCCGGGTTACGACCACGACGTGTTCAACGGCAACGTGGCGGCGCTGCGGAAGTTCGCCGGCTTCTGACGCTCGGGTAGAACGCGAGCTCGATGCCGGAAGTGATCGAGCTCTGCATCCTGATCGTGATCACGCTCCTCGGAGCGTCGATCATCTGGAGCACCTTCCGCTTCGGCATCTCTCCCATGCCGACCAGCACGCGAGTCCGCGACGCGCTGCTGCCGCTCTTCCCTGCCGACCTCACCGGAACCATTCACGAACTCGGAGCCGGCTGGGGCACGCTGGCCTTCGCGATCGCGAAGCGCTGCCCGCAAACCACGATCGTCGCGCACGAAGGCTCTCCTCTGCCCTATCTGTTCTGCGTTCTGCGTCGCGCGCTCAGCGGCACGAAGAACGTCGAGCTGCGCTTCGGTGATTTCCTGAAACACGATCTGCGCGGCGCCCGCGGAGTGGTCACCTATCTCTGGACCGGCGGCATGGAGCAGCTCTCGACGAAGTTCGACGCCGAGCTGTCTGCAGGTGCCTTCGTCGTCAGCCACACCTTCGCGTGGCGCGGGCGCACCGCTGAGCAGACCGTGAAGCTCGATGATCTCTACTCGACTCCGATCTACCGCTACGTGATCGCCGCGCGTTGAGCTGTGGCAGGCTCGCGCGCCATGGCGAGCAAGAAGAAGGCGAAGAAGGCGGTCAGCAAGAAGAAGAAGGTCGTCAGCAAGCCGAAGAAGAAGCTCGCGAAGGCGAAGAAGCCGATCGCGAAGAAGAAGACGAAGGCGAAGGCGAAGGCGCGGCAGCAGAAGCCCGCGCGCGTCGTCAGCGAAATGCTCACCACCCAGGTCGAGATGTTCGACGTCGCCGCGACGCAAGCGGTGCCGGTCGGCGAAGTGGTCGGCGAGATCGAAGAGCGCATGGCGCTCGACAAACTCACCGAGGGTTGAGTCACCGAGCTAGAAGCCCGCGCATGAAAAACACCCTGCGCGCTCTCGCTCTCGCCGTCGGTCTCCTCGCCGTGCCCTCGCTCGCCGCTCCTTCGGAGCTCGGCTACGGAATCTGGGTCGAGACCTACAAGGTCAAGTTCACCTACGTGGTCGACACCGTCGCGCAGCTCTGCTTCGCCGGCACGCAGGGCTCGCAAGGTCCCACGGGCCTCACCGAGGTCGATTGCTCAGCGCTCAAGCGCCGCCCCGAATGGGCGTCGATCATCACCTGGGTTGGGCCGAAGTGACGGCGCACAGTTTTTGATCACCCCACCGTCCCGTGTTTGGGTGAGGCCGTGATTCGCGAGGCGTTTCAAGACCTGAAGCGCGTGCGGCAGATCTCGATGATCGCCGGGCGCTACGGCTTCGCAGATCTCCTCGAGCGCACCGGCCTGCGAAAGGCCGACGAGAAGCCCGAAGCCGCGAACGGTGAGCACACCTCGTCACCGGTCGCGCGCCGTTTCCGCCTGATGCTGGCCGAGCTCGGCCCGACCTTCGTGAAGCTGGGCCAGGTGATGTCGACCCGCGCCGATCTGTTGCCGGCCGACTTCATCGACGAGCTGTCGACGCTGCAGGACAACGTACCGCCGGTCTCGTTCACCGAGGTGCGCGCCCAGATCAAGGCGTCGTTCGGCAAGGAACTCGAGGAGCTGTTCTCCGAGTTCGCTCCGGAGCCGATCGCCGCGGCGTCGATGGCACAGGCGCACAAGGCGAAGACCAAAGACGGCATGCCGGTGATCGTGAAGGTGCAGCGCCCGGGCATCGCCGAGCAGCTTCGCGCCGATCTCTCGGTGCTCCACTACGTCGCGCGCGCGCTGGAAGCGGTGATCGAAGAGGTCGGCGTCTACACGCCCACCGGCATCATCGAGGAGTTCGACAAGGCGGTGCACGAGGAACTCGATTTCCTGAACGAGGCCGCGAACATTCGCGCGTTCTTCAAGAACTACGAGGGCGTCACGCACACCCGCATTCCGAAGGTGTTCGACGAGCTCACCGGCCGCACGGTGCTGACGATGGAGTTCATCGAGGCGCCCAAGCTCTCGCACGCCAAGCTCGACGAGGCCGGCAAGCAGGCGCTGGCGAAGATCATCCTCGAGGGAGCGTTCAAGCAGCTCTTCGTCGACGGTCTCTTCCACGGCGACCCGCACCCGGGAAACCTGCTGGTGCTCGACGGGCCGGTGCTGGCGTTGATCGACTTCGGCCTCGTGGGCCGCGTCACACGTCAGATGCAGGACACGCTGGTGCAGCTGGTGCTCGCCATCGGCTTGAAGGACGCCGATTCGGCCGCGCGGATTTTGTATCGGCTGGGCACTCCCGACGCGCGCACCAACCTGCTCGCCTTCCGCAAGGACATCGACGCGATTCTCGGCACGTACTTGCCGACCTCGTTGAAGGACGTCGACACGCGACACCTGCTCGCCGACATCCTCAACCTGGCGGTGAAGTACCGCATTCGCATTCCGCGCGAGTTCGCGATCCTCTCGCGCGCGGCGATCGCCACCGAGGGCATCTTGCGTTCGCTGTACCCCGACATGCCGATCGCCGAGATCTTCATGCCGTACGCCAAGCAGCTGCTCGGTGATCGCTACGACCCGTCGCAGCTGCAGGGCTCGATGATGAAGACGCTGCTCCGGTTGCAAGGAGCGGCAGACGAGCTGCCGATGCAGGTGCAGCAGATCCTCCTCGATCTCGAGAGCGGCAAGTTCACGGTGACGGTGAAGGCCGAGCAGATGAACGAGCTCAATCAGAACCTGCGCGCATTCGCGGTGGTCGCCTTCGCGGGCCTGTGCGCGTGCGGCTTCATCATCGGCACCTTCATCGCGTTCGCGGGGAAATCGCCCGACATCTGGGGCATTCCCGTGATGGGAATTCTCGGCATCGCGGGGACGATCTTCCTCTTCTCGACCGCGGTGGTGCGTCAGCTGTGGCGCGGCTTCCGCAAGGTGTCGATCGCGCGCTTCATCAAGAAGTAGCGACCGCGTCTCAGTGCCACGACACGGCGATCGGTGCCCACGCTTTGAGCAGCGCGTCGGTGTCTTGTTCCATTGCTTGCGACGCATCAGCCGCGCGCGCTTCACGTCAGCAGGCACGAGCGGGCGCACGCGCAGCAGCGTCTCGGCGCTGAAGTTCTGCAACACCAGGAACGTGCTGCCGTCTTCGCGCTCGAGATCGAACGTGCCGGCGGCACTGATGCGACGGAACTTCAGCTTCGGCCACACCGGAGCGACCTGCGCGAAGAGCTCGAGATCGCCAATGCTCCCGCCCGGCAGCTCGAGCGTCTCGAGCGTGGGGTGCGCGTTCAGCTGCAGCAGCAGCGCGCCGAGCGAATCAGCGCCACTCTTCGCGCCACCGCTCAGTGCATCGCGAACGCGGCGAACGACGCCGCGCCTCGGCGCTGCGCGAAACGTGGGTCGAAACACGAGCGAACGCAGGTTCGAGAACGCCTTGTCCGCGACGATCAGCGCGAGCTCGTTGGCGCCGAACGGCACGCGCAGCGTGAGGTGGCGCAGACGACCGGGCACGGCCTGGCGCGCGACGTCGAGGAACGTCGTCTCGTCGTCGATCTCGAGCGACTCGAGCCCGGTCAGTCGCGGGTCGGCGGCGGCGGCGATCAACATCGGCGCTCCGTCGGCCTTCGCACGGAGCTTCTTCAGCGTCACGAACATCGCGCTGCACCTTCGCGGGCTCTTTCGCCGCGCCGACCGCACCCGACGCGGGAAAGCCGTTCTCGAGCTCGATGTCGGTGAGCACGCCGGCGAGTTCTTTCGTCCATTCCTTGCGGTGGCGCTGCCAGAGCTCGAGCGCGCGTTGGCGAACTGCCCCAGACGCCTGTTTCGCCCCGATCACGAACTGCAGGAGCATGAATTCCCCGCGCGGATCGCCCCGCTCGAGCAACAGGTCGGTGAACACGCGTTTGCGGCCGTCATCGAGCGGGCTCTCGGAGACCGACTTCAACGCCAGCTCGATCTCGGGGTCCACCTTGGCGCTCACTCGCGGCCGAACGTTACCGTGCTAAGCGCTGGCGCGTGCCGTCGTTGCTCGTGCCTCCGCGTTTGCCTGCTCGCCGTTGGTGGCTGGCTGCCGTCGTGCCCGCGGGCGCGTTGACCCTGCACGCGGCGATCGTCGGGCTGGTGGTGCTCTCGTCGCTGTTCGAAAAGCCGAAGCCGCCGAAGGCCGAGAAGCGCCCGGTGATGTTGCGGAATTTGAGCGCGCGGCAGTGGGCGGCCAACCGTGGAGCGTCGACGCGCGCCATTCCTCCGCCCGATCGCCCGGAACCGATTCCCAAGGGGCAGATCGTCGACGTCGCGCCGGGCAATGATCAGAAGCCGAAGGACTCGAAGTTCATCGCCGAGACCAACAACACGGTGAAGAAGGAAACGCGCGCCAAGGAGCAGACCAACAAGTGGAGCCGCGCGACTCCGAAGAACACCGAGAAGCCGCAAGAAGCGCCGGCGTCGAAGGGCGTGGTGCCGCAGGCCGAGCCGCCTCCGAAGTCGGGCATCGACTTGAGCGAGAGCATTCTCGGCCGTCGGTTGATGCCTGAAGCGCCCGCCGAACCTTCGCAGCCCGTCGGCACGAGTGAAGGTACGGTGGCCGGTGGTTCTGACGTGACCGAGGGTGGTGGTGCGCCGAACGACGCGCTCGACGTGCCCGAAGGTGACGCGACCGCGCTCAACACCCGCGAGTGGAAGTTCGCTGGCTTCTTCAACCGCGTGAAGCAGGCGGTGTCGGCGCGGTGGGACCCGAACGGTCGCTTGAAGAACCGTCGCGGTCTCGGAGCGGCCACGCGCGTCACGGTGATGCACGTCGCGCTGCGGCCCGACGGCACGCTCGCCGATCTCTTCGTCGCGCAGAGCAGCGGGATGGATCAGCTCGACGCCGAGGCGATGAACGCGTTTCAGAAGGCCGCGCCGTTTCCGAACCCGCCCGCCGCGTTGGTGCAGGACGGCTACATCCGCTTCGCGTTCAGCTTCCAGGTGAGCGACGGCAACCTCACGGTGCCGAGCCCGTTCCGCTTCCGCTGAGCCTCGCCGCGTCACGGCCCGGCGTCGGGCACTTCGCACGTCACCTTCGGAGAGACCGCCGAGCCCTTCATCATGCACACCCGCGGCGCGGTGCACGGCACTGACGCGCAAGGATCAGCGGCTCCACAGCCGGTGAGTGCAGCGAACCACAGCAGCGCGGGAACCAGTCTCGACACGCGGCCGTCATATCGTGCGCTCGTGCGCCGGGTGATCGCGATCGTGCTGGGAGTGCTCACCATCGGCGCGGTGTGGCGCGTGCTGAGCAACGGCCCTCGCGTGAGGCCGTCGCTCGTTCCGCATCGGTGGGAGCCGCGGCTCGGCGAGGGCGGCACGCTGCGCGCTTCGGCCGGAGGCGTCGAGTTCTGGCGTGAAGACGAGTCGCACTTCGTGATCGAGCGTGCTGGCCGGCACGTGCGGCTCCCGTATTCCGAAGCCGAAGTGCGCGTCGCGCGGCGCGGCGCGCAGGTCGTGGCGGTGATCGATCAGTATTCGTACGCGCCGGGTCTCGCTCCGCTCTACGTGCTGATCATCGGTGACGAAGGAGTCGACGAGTTCACGCTCGCGAGGCCGCTGTCGGGTTCTCTCACGCACGTCGCGACCAGCGGCGAGCGGATTGTGATCGAGCTGCATGCGAGCGACGACGAGGTGTGGGACGACGTGTGGACCTGGCCGTGGCGTCGCAGCGCGCTGTCGAAGCCGCTGCCTCTGTGGCTGCAGCCCACGGTGGGCCACGAGCGCGTGTTCGTGCAGTCGAGCGACGCGGGGCGCACTTGGGTGCCGCTGACGGATCTGCGTGCGTGGTGGCAACGCCGCTGAGTCCCCCTCTCCCGCGAGGGAGAGGGTCGGGGTGAGGGTGAAACTGCAGTTCCCCGATCAGCGGCCGATCAGCGAACGCACTCCGCCGCGCTGCACGAGCACCCCGCGCAAGCCGTGCCCGCGAACGTCGAGCCCCGCGGGCGGCAGCTGCAGCCCTTCGCGCGTGATCAGCACCGTCGCGCCCTTCCCGTCGCTGGCGATCGGCCAGCTCGTCGTCTCGAAGAAGCGGCTCGGCGCTTCGACACTGAAGCCCGGAGGCAACACGATGCGCGTCGACTCATCGAGACCGGCGTGCAGCACCGCTCCGTCGATCGACAACCAGACGTGTTCGTCGTCGAGCCCGAGCAACGTGCCCTCGAGCTCGACACAGCGTGCGTCGCCAATTCCACTTGCGGCGAATCGACAGAGTCGCGTGTGCGCGGCGCGTGACGAACAGCTCATGATCAGCGCGTCGGTGTTCGCCGTGAAGCTCGCGGCCGTCGCGCAAAGCCCGCGCGGCAGGCTCAGCTCGGCGTCGTTCACGAGTCCCGTCGCGTCGAGCCGCCAACGCGTCGCGCGAGAGGCATCGACGGTCCACAGAGTATCGGGGCCGGCACCGAGCAGCGCCGTGTCAGGAGCAACGAAAGGCATCGCGGCGTCGGGCGCGCGCACCAGAAAATCGAGGCCGCGATCGACGAAACGCTCGAGCTGATCGGGCGTCACGAGCCACACCGAGTCGTCTGCGGTGGTCATCGCCGTGGCGGGCAGCGACTGCAGCAACATGCCCTGGCGCCACACCGTCACTTCGTTCGCGAGCCGGCAGACCCACGTGCCGCTCGCGGTGAGCGCTTCGTCTTCACACGGCCCGTCGATCGCGGGCTTGAACTCCGCCAGCGGAGGCGGGTCGACCACCAGCGTCGAACGCACCACGCGCCCCAGCGACGGCTCGAAGGTCACGATGACGTGCAGCTCACCGACGTGGCGCGGCAACACCTCGAGGTGCGCGATGGCGCTGCGGCCTCCGACTTCGAGCGTCGAAGAAAACAGCACCGGCAGGTTCTGCTCGTCGAACAGCTCGATGGTCGCGGTGACGCCCTCGGCCAGACACGCGTCGGTGATGAAAGGCACGTCGAGCGGCGAAGTGGTGTCGCGCGGGATGATCTTCGGCAGCTCGCGAAAGGGCAGCACCTCGCACACCTTCGGAGGCTCGACGTCGATGGTCTGCAGGCAGCCGGTGAGCAGGAAGAAGGTGGCGGCCAGGCAACGCATCGCGGCGGTGAGCATGTCACGGCGGAATGCGCCAACGAGTACGTGAAATTGGCTGTTCCTTTCCTTGAGCTGCCTTCTCAAGCTGCATTGAGGGTGGGCGGTGTTTCAATATCCTCGCCGTGCCAAAAGGCGCACGTGCCCCTCATTTTCGCGGGGCGATTCCTCTCAATTTTCACGACTACGTGAAAGTGGCTGCTAGAACAGCCAAATTCACGTAATGGTGAGACAAGTGCGCGGAATTCGCTCGAAACCGAGGGGCTTCGCGGGTCGTGCACGGCGCGAAACACGCCCACCCTTCGGTCCCTCAATGCATCTGTCGTGACGACGCTGATTTCGGGTCTCCCGCCGCAGATCCCGTATCCTCCGCGCGGTGCGTCTGGCGGCCCATCAGCTGTCTCTGCAGTTCGGCGCGGTACGCGCGCTCGACGCCGTGACGCTCGACTTCCCCGTCGGCAGCCGCTCGGTGCTCTGGGGCCCCGCCGGCGGTGGAAAGACGTCGCTCCTCAAGTGTCTCACCGGGCTGCAGTTTCCGACGCAAGGCGAAGTGCAGTGGGACGAGGTCTCCGTGCAGTCACGCTCGGCGCAGGAACGCCGTGACGCCCAGGTCGCCTTCGGCATGGTCTTCCAGAGCGACGCGCTGTTCGACTCGCTCACCGTCATCGACAACGTGCTGTTGCCGCTGCGCAAACGCAAAGTCGCCGAGGCTGAAGCCCGTGAACGCGCCGAAGCGGCGTTGAAGCGCGTCGGCCTCGGTCACGCGATGGAGAAACGGCCCGAGAACCTGTCAGGCGGCATGAAGAAGCGCGCCGGAGTGGCCCGCGCCATCGTCGCCAGGCCGCAGGTGCTGATCGCCGACGATCCCTTCGCGGGGCTCGACCCGGTCACCGAGCAGTCGATCGCCGATCTGCTGATCGAAGTGAGCGAAGGCGCGACGCTGATCGTCGCCTTGCCCGACCCCGTGGGCTCGCTGCCCATCGACAGAAGTTTCCGATTCGTCGCGGGAGCGTTGAAGTCGTGACGTCGATTCTGCTCCAGCCCGTGCGCTCGCTCGGAGCCGGCACGATGTGGCTCTTGCGGCTGCTCGGCGCGAACGTGCTCGTGCTCGGCCGCACCCTCTTCTACCTGCCGCGCCTCGAGGTCGGAGAGTTCGGCCGCGCGTTGGTGTTGTTCGGCTTCCGTTCGCTCCCGCTCGCGCTCGGCGCGGCGACGTTGATCGGAGCGACCGTCGTGCTCCAGGCCGGCGTGTACGCCACCAAGTTCGGCGCGCGCCTCTACACGGGCTGGGCGGCCGGCTTCGCGCTGCTGTGGGAAATGGGCCCACTGCTGCTCGGGCTGCTGATGGCCGCGCGCATAGGAGCACGCAACGCCGCCGAGCTCGCGCTCCTCACCGTGAACGGACAGATCGAGGGCTTGAAGGGCATCTCGCTCGACCCGTTTCGCATTCTCGTCGCGCCGCGTGTGCTGGCGAGCCTGGTGAGCGTGATGGTGCTCGCCGATCTCACCTTCCTCGTGGCGATCTTCTGGGAAGCGGTCGCGGCGTACTTCACGCTCGATCTCCCGGTGCGCGTGTTCTTCCGCTCGTTCGCCGACATGTTGCGCTGGGGAGATCTCGCCGGCGGCATCGCGAAGACCACGGCGTTCGGCCTCGCCATCGCGGTGATCTCGACGGCCGCCGGTCTTCGCGCGGCAGGCGGAGCGCGCGGCGTCGGCCAGGCGAGCGCATCGGCCGTGGTCGGTTCGTGCGCGGCGATCTTCACGCTCGATTTCCTGCTGACTCCCTTCTTCGCGAGCCTGTTCGGATGACGCCCGTTCATCTGCTCGGAGCGCACGCCCTGCTCTTCTCGCGCTCGGTCCGCAGCGCTCGACGCGAAGGCATTCCGTGGCGTGAGGTGCTCCGTCACATCGCAGAACTCGGCACGCAATCGGCGATCCTCGTCGGAGCGGGTCTCGCCTTCTTCGGCACCGTCATCGTCACCATCGCCTACGCGCAGGCGCGCAAATACACCGGCAACATCACGGTCGTCGGGCCGGCGTACTTCGAGCTCTTGCTCCGCGAGTTCGCGCCGATGCTCACCGCGTTGCTCGCAGCCTCACGTCAGGCTGCTGCGACGACCGCCGAGCTCGGCGCGATGACCGTGAACGAGCAAGTCGAAGCGCTCGAACTCTCCGCCGCCGATCCCCTCGCCGAGCTGGTAGCGCCGCGGATCATCGCCTCGACGATCTCGCTCCCGCTGCTCACGGTGGTGGGCACGTTCTTCTCGACGCTCGCGGCGGTGCTCACCGTCTCACTCGTCTTCGGAGCCGACGGCGCGGCGTTCATGGACCCCGCGATGGTCGACCCCGGCGACGTGGCGTGCGCGATCACCAAGTCGATCGTCTGCGGCGCGTTCATTCCCGTCGCCGCGTCGATGCGCGGCCTGCGCGCGAAAGGCGGCGCAGGCGCGGTCGGAGAAGCCGTCACCATGGGCGTCGTCGAGGCGTGCATGGGATGCCTGCTGCTCGACTTCCTCGTCGCCGCGGTGTTCCTGATCATCGGCGTGTGACTCCCTCTCTCCGCAAGCAGGGAGAGGGCAGGTTCGATCACTTGATGTCGGGCAAGCGCTTCAACGTGCCGTGCGCTTCTTCGTACGACTCGCTGGTGCGATTGAAGAACAGCTTCACGCCGAGGCCGACCAGCACGCCCGCCACGCCGACCGGACCACCGACCAGACCACCCGCGAGAATCAGCGCCGACGCGCCGACGTGCACGTTGTTCCGATACGCGCCTTCGCTCGAGCTGCTGTCGCGCCGCATGTCGTTGATGAGCCCGATCGCGTCCGACACCGGACCGGCGACCTTGCCCGCCTTCGACAGCCAGCCGGTCTTGCCCATCATCTCCATCACCGAGCCCCAGGTGCCGACCGCGCGCGTCGCGTCTTCCGCGAACGCCGCCGCGGTGTCGACCGTGACGCCCTTCTGAATCAGATCCTTCGTCGAGTTGTAGACCTGGAACGTCGCGACGAACGCCGAGCCCGCGGTGAGCGCCTGGCCGCGAGGACCATCGAACGCGCTCTTGCCGGCCTGCGCGACGCGATTGGTGGAGCTGCCCAGCTTCTCCGCAGCCGACGCACCACCCAGCTCGGCGAGCAGATCGCTGACGTCACCCGCCTTGTCGAGCACGCTGGGCGGAGACTTCGGATCAGGGTCGACCAGCGCCGTGAATTCCTTCGGCGTCTTGATGTTGTGGAGCGCCTCGACGCCCTCGCGCTGCCGCGCCGTCAGCGGCTCACCACGCAACACCTCGAAGGTGCGCGCCAGCGTGTCGGCACCCGACATCGACAGCTGCGGGCCGGCCGAGAGCGCCAGCATCTGCATCGCTTCGCGCGCTTCCGGCGTGCGCGCGTTGCCGAACACCGTCTTCGCCAGATCGTTCGCAGGCTCGAGCTTGCCGTTCACCACCTTGAACGCATCGGGGCCCATGAGCTCGTTGGCGAGCGAGACACCCGCGCTGGTGCCCTTGAGCGCCTGCGAGAGCCGCGTCACCTCGTCGAGCCGCTCACGCGGGCTCAGCGTGCTCAGGTATTTCTGGAACGACGGGCCGCGGAAAGTCTCGAGCGCTCCGGTGGCCGCGCGATCGCGAATCGACAGCTCGGTGGAGAACCACTGCTGATCCTTCGAGAGGCGCTCACCGAACTGCTTCACCTTGGGGCCGAACTCGTCCTGAATCTTCTTCCACTCGCTGTCGCGCATGCCGGGCGCGCGGTTGAGCTCGAGCGACACCGAGCCATCGGGGTTCTGCGTCATCTTCACGTGACCGCCCTGCACCGCCGGCGCGAGCCACTTCTGGTTGGTGGCGATCCAATCGGCCGAGCTCTTGGCGAAGCCGTTCCACGTCGCGGCGTCCTTCGAGAGCGTCTCGAGCTGCTTGCGCGCGCCCGGAATCGCCGCGTCGATCGCGCGATCGCGGAACACCTGCTCCGTGCCCGGGTCGAGGCGGCCGGAGAAGTTCTGCGCCATCGTCGCGCCCTCGCGGAACGCGGTGATCATCGTCATCTGTTCTTTGGTCGCGACGTTGATGGGCCGCCAGATCTTGCCGTCGTGCCCGATCACGTCACCCTGCTGCCCCGACTTCACTTCCTTGAAGAAGGCCCAGCCGCCCACCACCTTCTCGGCGCGCAGCGTCTCCTTGCCGAACTTCACGTACAGGTTGCCGTCGGGCCCCTTGTCGGTGGTGACCGATTTGCCGTTGCCGAGATCGATCTTCGACGCATATTGAATCTTCGTCGTGCCGCCGTTCTCGATGATGTTCAGCGTCGGCGCGACCGTGACGGTGACGTAGCCGTCCTTGCCCACGCCCTGCAGGTTCTTGTCCCCCATCCACGTCAGCTGCTCGCCGCGCTGGTCGGGCGGGAGCTTCTTCAGCTCGGCGTCGAGCGCCATGCGCGTCTTGTCGGGCAGCGCCATCATCAGCGCGTGCTGCTGCTTGGGGTCGAGCTTGGCGTTCTCCGCGATCAGATCCTTCGCGGTCACCGGGTTCTTCGCCGCGAGACGCGACACCGCGTCGTTCACCTTCTTGTCGACGTTCGAGGTCTGCGACGCCTGCGCTCCGTTCACCGCCGCGGCCGCGCGGAACGACTTCACGTCGGCGTTGAGCTGCGGCGCTCCCACGCCGGCACCGCCGCGAGGGACGGGCTTGAAGCCGCCGGTGAGGTTGGCCTTCTTCTTCTTCGCCGACGCGTCGAAATCAGACGACGGCGGAGGCGGCTTGGCAGTGGCTTGAGTCGTCGCGCCCGCAACCGACGTCGTCACCGACGCAGCGACGGGATCTTTGGGAGCAGTGACGACGGGACGGGGACCGGAGTTGACCTTGGAGGTGGCGACCATGGGCCGCTGGGTGAGCAAGCGTCGCACCACCACGGGACGACCCAGAATTCCCCAACATGCGCGAGCGCTCGACGAGCGAGGTCGCGCGATGTCTCAGGACACCGCGGGGAGCGTCACCGCCGCCACGTTTCCGCTGCCGCCACCGCTGCGCTCTCGAAAGGCGATCGCGTCCTTCACGGTGTTCGCGAGCTGCTTGCGCCCTTCAGCCGACGGAGCGATCTCGACCGGCAGCGCCATCACCGCTGCGGCGGCCGCGCGTGCACTGACCCAGCGCTTGTCGACGTTGCGCTCCAGCAGCTTCATGACGATCGCGTCGAGTTCCTTCGGCACGTCCGCGCGCGTGTGCGACGGAGGCATCAGCGCCATCTCGAGCACTTCGTAGGTCTCGCGATCATCGCTCCCGTTCGAGAACAGCGGCTGGCCGGTGAGCGTCTCGTGGAGCGTGATGCCCACCGCGAAGAGATCGGCGCGACCGTCGAGCGCCTCGTCGGTCAGCTGCTCGGGAGCGAGGTAGCCGGGCTTGCCCTTGATGTAGCCGACCTGCGTGAGCCGCACCTGCGCCTTGGCGCGCGCGATGCCGAAGTCGGTGAGCTTCACTTCCCCACCGGTGCTCAACAAAATGTTCGGAGGGTTCACGTCGCGGTGCACGAGGTTCATCGGCGAGCCGTCGCTCTCACTGCGCTCGTGCACGTATTCCAGCGCGCGCAGCAGCTCGACCGCGAGGTGCGTCACCGCCTGAATCGGCAAACCGAGGCGGTGCGCGTCGATCACGCGCTTGAGCGACAACCCCTCGATGTATTCCATCGCCAGGAAATACGTGTCGCCGAAGCGGCCGAAGTCCATCACCTGCACCACGTTGGGGTGCGTGAGCCGCGAGCAGAGCGCCGCTTCAGCGCGGAACAGCGCGACGAAGCTCTGATCTTCCGCGTACGTCGGGAGGATCTTCTTCACCGCCACGTTCTTCTCGAAGCCGCCTTCGGGCGAATACGTGGCGCGAAAGACCTCGGCCATGCCGCCCGCTCCGATGCGCTCGTGGAGCAGGTATTTGCCCAGCACGTCCTTGGCGCGCACCGCGGCGAGCGCTTCTTCGGCGCGACGGTTGAAGTGGCCGACGAACGCGGCAGTCACGAGCCCTGCGCAGAACAAGAGAAAGCTGCGCGTGGCGATCATCGGCAGCTGCAGCGTGACGATCACCTCGGCGGGCATCGTCGGCCGCGCGACGAGCAGAAAGAGCAGCAGGTATTCGACCGCCGCGACCGTGCCAGCGAGCACCGACAACACACGCGAGCCGCGCAGCGCCGACAACCCGACCAGCGTTCCCCAGATCGCCAACGGAGGCGCGGTCAGCGCGTATTCGCCGCCGCGCACCTTGGTGTCGATGATGAAGATGAGTGCGGGAGCCGAGACCTCGACCATCACGTTGAACCACGCGACGGCGACGTTGAACCAGCCCTTGCGCAGCAACCAGAACTGACCGCCGTACCAGACGCTCAACGAGCCGAGCACCACCGCCAGCGCGGTCGAGAGCGTGCCGCCGATCAACGAACGCAGCGCGAGCGCGACGATCGCCGTAGCCGCCGTCGCGAAGACCATGAAGCGGGCCACTGAGGTCTCACGCTCGGGCGCATCACGGACCAGATGCTCTCGCAAGGCGCGCCGCCCGGCGCTCGTGGGCATCGTCGTCCCCATGTGACGCGAGCGTAGTACGGCCCTCGACTTCCAACGGGCGCGGATCGTAGGGTCCGCGACCTCAAAGGGAAGAATCAACGGAGATCCGGCACTCCATGAAGCGACTCCCAGTTCTGATCGCGTCCTCCGCGACGTTGTTCGTCGTGGCCTGCACTCCACCCACCACCAAATGCACTTCGTTCGCTGACTGCACCACCAATCAGGTGTGCGTCATGGGCGAGTGTCGTGGTGGCTTCACCGGCGGCGGCACCGGCTCGGGCATCGGCACCGGTGGCGGCACTGGAGGTGGCACGACCGGTGGCGGCACGACTGGCGGCGGCACGACCGGCGGCGGCACGACCGGTGGCGGCACGACGGGTGGCGGCACGACGGGTGGCGGCACGACGGGCGGCGGCACGGGCGCGGGTGGCGGCACCGGCGGCGGTCTCACCGAGCCCGACTCGGGAGTGAACCCCAACTACGACGGCGGCTGCGGCCCGCCGATGCCCGGCAACCCGACGATTCGTCGCCTCTGCGCAGCGCCGACGGCTGACGAGTGCGGTGGCCCGACGGATCAGGCGCTCTCTGGCGGCGGTGTCGATCAGGCGCTGCTCAACGGCACGCAGGGCAACGGCTTCGACGACGACTGCGACGGTCAGGTCGACGAAGGCTGCTTCTGCCCGGCGAACGGCGTGACGAAAGACTGCTACCTCGTGCCGGCGACGCAGGTGAGCCCGGTCACCAATCTCCCCGTCGGCTGGTGCACCTCGAACGCCAAGGGCTCGCTCGATTGCGCAGGCGGAGAGCTCGCGAGCTGGTCGGGCGTGTGCCGTGGCGCGCAGCCTCCGGCGCTCACCGACTCGTGCACCTCGGGTGACTTCAACTGCGACGGCCTCGACGGCAACAACGCGGCCGAAGGCTGCATGTGCGCGAACAACGTGCAGTGCCCGACGAACCCCATCACCACCACGCCGTACCCGAATCCCTCGGCGATTCCGGTGATCGATGGCTCGCAGTGGATCACCGACGCCGCCGCGCGCGGCCGCACCACCAACTGGACGTGGACGGTGCTCGGAGGCGACTGCGACAACGTGCTGCCGAACCCGACCTTCGCCATCTACAAGCAGACCAACTCGACGGTCGCCACTGCGCGCACCGGTACGCGCACGGGCTTGCGGCTCGACACCACGCAGACTCCCGCGCGCTACGTGGTGCAGGCCAACGCTCCGCTCATCGGTCTGCGCGCCGCCAACTACGGCAACGGAGCGACCGGTGGTCAGGTGTTCCCCGCCTTCGGTCTCTCGGGCGACTACATCGTGCAGGGCGAGTTCACGCTCGATGGCAAGACGTACAGCTGCACGCAGAAGGTGCAGGTGCGCGCCAACGGCATTCGCGCCGAGCTGTGCTGGGACACCGTCGGTGGTGACGGCACGTCTGACGGCAACGACATCGATCTCCACTTCGCGCGCCTGCAGGGCAACACCTGCACCACGCGCGGCTGGAACACGGTGTGTATGAACAGCAACTCCTCGGTGCAGGACTGCTACTGGTCGAGCTCGTCGGGCTGCCCCAACAGCAACCCGAACCCGAACTGGGGCTACGCGAACTCGGGCGCCGCTGCGTGCCAGGGCTGGTCGAGCAAGCGCACCGCGGCGTGCACCAACCCGCGCCTCGATCGCGACAACATCAGCTGCGATCGCGCCGAGACCGACCCGACCAACACCGCGTTCTGCGGCCCGGAGAACATCAACCTCGACGCGCCCGCCAACGCCGACACCTTCGTCATCGGCGTGAACCACTACGGCAACAACTCCGGCACCGCGAACGCGAAGCCGCACGTGAACCTGTATTGCAACGGCGCGCGCGTGGTCTCGGTTGGCTACAACCCGGCGACGGGTCAGACGTCGTTCCCGCTGCTCAACACGCCCGGCTCCGACACCAGCGGCGACTTCTGGACGGTGGCGACCATCAAGGCCAACGTGACCGGCGGCAACTTGACCTCGTGCGACGTGGTGACCGTGCCTTCGCGCATGGCGAACGCGATGCGCGACGGACCTCCGGTGATGGGCCAGAGCGGCAACGACATCTGCGTCGATCACGCCTACGCGTCGAAGAACTTCGTCGACAACGGCACGGGCCAGGGGCTCACGCAGGGCGCGCAGCCGACCACCGCGGCGCAGTGGTGCAAGCACTGACTTGAGTTCGCTTTCGCTGCGCGGAATCAGCAAGCGCTTCGGGGATCACCAGAATCCTCGAAGGCTTGTCGGTCGAGATTCCGCTCACCGGCATCACCTTCATCGTCGGCGCCTCGGGGAGCGGAAAGTCCGTGCTCTGCCGTCTCGCGGTCGGATTGCTGAAGCCCGATCTCGGAGAGGTCGAACTCTTCGGCGAGCGCGTCGACACCATGGCCGAGCGCAAGCTCACTGCGCTGCGAGCGCGCGCTCCGTATCTGGTGCAGGGGCCGGCGCTGCTCGACTGGCTCACGCTGCACGAGAACGTGGCTCTGGCCGACCCACCTTCGAAGACCGACGGGCGCGCGGCGAAGGCGCTCGAGCGGTTGGGGCTCACCGAATTCGCGGCACGCAAACCGCCTGAGGTCGGCCCCGGAATTCGCAAGCGCGCGGCGATCGCGCGGGCCCTGGTGCTGGAGCCCGAGGTGCTCTTGCTCGACGAGCCCACCACCGGTCTCGACAAGGAAGCCGCTGGTCAGGTGAACGACGCGCTCGCGCTGGTGCGGGAACAGGGCCTCGCGGTGGCGCTCGTCTCACACGACTACGCGGCCCTGCGAAAAATCGCGGACCGCGTGGTTCAGGTGAAGGACAAGAAGATCGGCTTCAACGGCAGCGCGATCGACTTCCTCACCTCTCACTGATCTCCCTCTCCTTGCGAAGCGGGGAGAGGGCCGGGGTGAGGGGCCATCAAGCCGCCTTCGCTTTGAAGAGCAACGAGTACGCGCGCCGATGCGTCCACGCGAGGAACAGCTGCAGCGCGATGATCACGATCGCCGCGGGCAGCCCTTCGCGCATCAACACCGCGTGCGTGAAGAAGATGTTCACGCTCACCGGAGCGAGCACGATCAACGCCAGCGGCACGAAGCGGTTACTCAACAGCGCGAGCCCGACGATCAGCTCGGTGATCTTCACCAGCGGCATGAGATAGCCCGCCGCCGCGAGGCCCGAGACGAACAGGCCCGCGTTGCCCGGCGGCAATTCGGCCGGAGGCGGGAACACGAAGTACGCGATCGACGCGAAGGTGAAGAGGCCGCCCAGCAGCACGCGCGCGACGTGCGGAGCGATGGTGGCGAACGTGAAGCGACGGGTCGGAACGGTCTCGGCGGTGATGGCGGTCATGGTGATTCTCCGTGTTGGTTGGGGCGCGTTGATTCGCGCTTCAGCCACACGTCGAACTCGATCTGCCGAGATCGACATCGCGTAACCTTTGGAGATCAGTACGGATCGTCGCCCGGTCCCGGAGGCCGGAAAATCACGGGCACGCGCGGGCGCGGAAGGTCTTCGACCCGAGGACCCAGATGCAGCCCGAACGCGTTCGCCTCGCGGTCCATGCGATCGGCGATCGACGCCGCGCGCGTGTCGATCGGTATCAACCGCTGAGCGTGCACGTCGGCGTAGCAGTCGTAGACCACCTCCGCGCGCGCCCGGATTGGCATCTCCGCGACCTGCGGCCACTCGCACCATTGATACGAGGGAATGTTCTGCGTCTCGCCGTTCCAATACGTGTTCTTCGCGCTGCAACCGATCAACAGCGCGACCTTCTCGGAGAACGGGCTCTTCGCGGTGGCCGGCTCGGTGAGCGGCAACACGATCGAACGCGCGACGCGGCGGGCTTCGGCCTCGGTCGTCGCTCTCCACGCGATCGCCCCGCCTTCGGGAGCGACGCCCACCTGCCCCGCGTCGGCCGCCCACTCGATGCGCAACAGCACGCGGCTGCTCTGCGCGGTCAGCCACCCGTCGCCAGAATCATCGAGGCACGGAAAGGTCTGCGGCGGGTACGGTGCGACGCGCGCGCCGCGAAACGCGAAGAGCAACCCCGCTCCGCTAAGCGCGGCGAGAGACAGCAACACGAGGACGATGCACAGGCGCCGCACTGTGGTGATGATTACCTGACCGAGCGAAACCATCGAGTAGCGTCGTCCGAATGGACGAGAGCCGTCTCGAACTGAAGGTGGGCGCGCTGGTGCTGGCTGCGCTCCTCGGGGCTTTCACGCTGCTGGTGCTGATGGGCGAGGTGTCTTTCGGCGGAGGCAAGGCGCTGACGGTCGAGTTCGCGCACACCGGCAACGTGGTGAAGAACGCTCCGGTGAAGCTGGGCGGCGTGATCGTCGGCAAGGTCGAAGAGGTCGAGCTGCTCCCTTCGCGTCGTGACGCGCGCGGCGAGCCCATGCCGGTGTCGATGAAGCTGACGGTCTCGAAGGAAGTCTACGAAGCGCTTCGTACTGACGTCGGCGTGACGGTGAGCAGTGTGGGCCCGCTCGGTGAGGCGTACCTCGAGCTGTGGCCGGGCTCGGGCAAGGACGCGTACGACCCGAAGGTGGCGGTGCGCGGTACCGATTCTCCGCGCATCGACGTGGTGTCGAACCGGCTCGCGAAGTTCCTCGACGCGGCGTCGAGCGTGCTCGAGAACGACCCCGAGGCGTTGAGCAAGCTGGTGCGCGGCGTCGGAGGCCTCGCCACCACCGCCGACGGCGTGATCACCGAGAACCGCGACGAGCTCAAGACGTTGACCACCGAGCTCTCGGCCGCGGCGAAGGATCTGCGGGTGCTCGCCGCGACTGCGCGCACGCAGGTCGAGCCGGGCGGCCGCGCGAACGCATTGATCGACGACGCCGCGGCGACCGCGAAGATGGCGCGCACCGATTTCCCCGAGCTCTCGAAGCAGGCCGGCGTGGCGCTGGGTGGTCTGGCGCGAGTGTCGGGTCAGCTCACCGAAGAAGATGGAGCGAAGCTGCGCTCGATGATCGCGAAGTACGAATCGGTGGGCACCAAGGCCGATCAGATCGCGACCCGCGCCGATCGCATGCTCGCCAAGCTCGAGGCCGGTGAAGGCTCGCTCGGCGCGGCGCTCAAAGACCCCGTCGTGTACGACGAGCTGAAGACGCTGCTCACCGACGTGCGCAAGAACCCGTGGAAGCTGCTGTGGAAGGAATGATCCACGGCTGATCAGCCGCGCGATCCGTTCCGGCGCACTTACATCGACTCCTCACGCTGACTCGGGCGGTTACGCGCTGGCACCGTGCGTGCTGAGCCACGTGTCCACCGCGACGTTCCCGTCAGCGGGTGCACAAAGGAGTCAGCGATGGACGTTCGCTTCTGGGGTGTTCGTGGAAGTGTCGCCTCATCTGGTTCACATGTTGCGAAGATCGGTGGAAATACTTCCTGCCTCGAGCTGGAGAGCCAGGGTCACCGGCTGATCTTCGACGCGGGAACCGGCCTTCGCTCGCTCGGTGATGCGCTGATGAAGAACCAGCCGGTGAAGGCGACCATGCTCTGGTCGCACCTGCACTGGGATCATGTGCAGGGCTTTCCCTTCTTCACGCCCGCGTTCATGCCGACCACCGAGCTGACGATGTACGGCCCCGGTGGCGACGGCGAGCAGCAGCTGCGCTCGGTGCTCAGCAAGCAGATGGAGCCGCCGAACTTCCCCGTTCCCCTCTCGGCCATGCGCGCGAAGATGGACTTCCGCTCGGCGGTGCCGAACCAGGTCATCGAGACCGGCCCGTTCCGCATCACGCCGTTCGAGCTGCCGCACCCGCAGGGCTGCATCGGTTACTCGGTCGAGGCCGATGGCTTTCGCGTCGCGTACTGCACCGACGTCGAGATGACCGCCGAGTCGCTCGAGCGCGGCGTGGGCGACATCTTGTCGGGCGTCGACGCGCTGGTGCTCGACGCGCAGTACACCTGCGACGAATACGAAGGCCGCGTCGGGCCGCCGAAGAAGGGCTGGGGCCACTCCACCAACATCGACGCCGCGCGCATCGCGAAGCTCGTCGGAGCCCGCCGCCTCTTCCTCTTCCACCACGACCCGGGCCACGCCGATCAGCAGGTCGAGGACATGGCCGAAGAAGCGCGCGCGTGGTTCTTCAATTCCGAGCCCGCGCGCGAGAACAAGAAGATCTCTCTCACAAAGGCGGTGTGACGAATGACGGCGACCGCTTTGTCTTGCGCGTCAACGCCGCTCCGGCTCGACTCCCTTCTCTGCGAAATGGCGAAGAGCACCGACCCGTCGTCCGTCGTCCTGTCTGTCGGAGGCCTCGTCGGCCAGGAAGTGAACCTCGACGAGTTCCTTCACCAGCTCGTCGATCGCATCGCGCACACCATGCAGGCCGACCGCGGCACGCTGTACCTGGTCGACTTCTCGCGCGGTGAGCTCTTCTCGCGCGCCGCGCACCTGCCGGAGCTGAAGCAGATTCGCCTGAAGCTGGGCCAGGGCGTCGCCGGCCACGTCGCGCAGAACGGCGGCGTGGTGAACATGCCCGCCACCAAGGACGAGCAGCGCTTCAACCCCGACATCGACAAGATGACGGGCTACCGCACCAGCTCGCTGCTCGCCGTGCCGCTGGTCGACGCGCAGAACACGATCTTCGGCGTGCTGCAGGTGTTGAACCGGCTCGGTGGCGGCAAGTTCGATGCTGACGACGAGCAGAAGCTCACCGGCATCGCGGCGCAGGTGAGCCAGGCGCTGCAGGCGACGTCGCTCTACACCGAGTTGCTCCGCGCGAAGGAACAGCCGGCGCAGCCGGTCGGCTACTTCTTCAACAAGGTCATCGGTGAGTCGTCGCCGATGAAGGCCATCTACAAGACGATTCAGAAAGCCGCGCAGACCGACGCCACCGTGCTGCTGCGCGGAGAATCAGGCACCGGCAAGGAGCTCTTCGCGCGCGCGGTGCACGTCAACTCGCGGCGCCGCGGCAAGTCGTTCGTGAAGGTCGACTGCGCTGCCCTGCCCGGCTCGCTCATCGAGAACGAATTGTTCGGCCACGAGAAGGGCGCGTTCACCGGAGCCGAGGCGCGGCAGAGCGGCAAGTTCGAGGTCGCCAACGGCGGCACGGTGTTCATCGACGAGCTGGGGGAGCTGCCGATGCCGGTGCAGGGCAAGCTGCTGCGCGTGCTGCAGGACCGCGAGTTCGAGCGCGTCGGTGGCACGCAGACGGTGCAGGTCGACGTGCGCATCGTCGCCGCCACGCATCGCGATCTCGCGCAGATGGTCCGCGAGGGGAAATTTCGCGAAGACCTCTATTACCGCATCAAGGTGGTCGAGCTGGTGCTCGCTCCGCTGCGCGATCGTGGCCCCGAAGACATCGAGCGGCTGGCGCGGCACTTCGTGGCGCAGGCGACGAAGAAGCATCACCTGATCAAAGAACCGCACCTCTCGCACGAAGCGGTCGAGCGCCTGAAGGCGTGGCACTGGCCGGGCAACGTGCGTGAGCTCGAGAACTGCGTCGAGAGCGCGGTGGTGCTGTGCGAGGGAGAAGTGCTGCCCGAGCACCTCCCGCTCCCCGAAGCGGGCAAGGCCGCGCACTTCACGAGCGCTCCGTCACCGACTCCCGCTGCGCCGCGCGATGCGCCGGTGTCGACGCTGGCCGACGTCGAGAAGCGTCACATTCTCGCGGTGCTCGAGCGCGCGAAGGGCAACCGCACGCAAGCCAGCAAGTGGCTCGACATCGGCCGCAACACGCTCGCGCGAAAGCTGAAGGAATACGGCCTGGGCGAAGAGGACTGAGCGGTCACTCCGCCGTGGCAGACGCAGCGAGCTCGAGCACCTGAGGCGCGTTGCCATCGAGCACCAGCAACGTGTTGTTGTGCTTGTCGATGGCGAGGCCGTCGATGCGGGTGACGTGATTCGAGAGATCGACCGCGCGCACGAAGACCTGGCTGCCGGTGTCGTACTCGAAGAGTGTCGAGCCGAGGCCGAGCAACAACCGGTGCGGCGAAGTGACGACCATGCCTCCGGCCATGTCCTCGAGCTCCGGAGTCGGCTGCCACTCGAGCGGCTGATCGTTGCCCATCTCGAACTGGCCGATCTGATTGTCGACGGCGATGGCGTCGTTGAAGGTCTGCGGCTGCACGTAGATGCGGCCTTCGTCGCCGCCGTACGCGATGGCGCGGCTGAGCTGCGAGACGACCGGTCCCTGCTCGGGCCGCGGCAGGCTGCCCGGGAGGTAGCAGAACCGCGAGTAGAAGACGCCGTCGTTGCGGACGACGCGGCCTTCGTTGCGCGCGATGACCGCGAAGAACCCGCCGGGAATCGCGACCACGTCTTCGACCGCCCCGGGCGAGGCGATGGTGGTCTTCGAGAGGATCACCTTCGACGGGTCGGCGAGCGAGACGATGCCGCGCCCGGTGTCCCACGCGAAGCGCTCACCGTTTTCGTCGACCGTGATGCCAGTCGACGGAAAAGAGAGTGGCTGCTTCGAGATGACGACGCCGGTGAAGGGTTTGGCTTCGGGCATTCCGCGCGAACAGCTGCAGAGGCTCGCGGCGGCGAGGACGACGGCGATTCGGTTGTTCATGGCGACTCCCACCGGCCCTGGCGGAACGAACGGCTTTCAGCGTCGCCCCGTTGGGGGCGTTTTGTCCAGTCAGCGGCTGCCGCGATCGTCGGCCTGGCGGATGTTGCCGGGAACGCCGAGCGCCATCTCGCCGTAGCCCTTTCCCTTGAACGGCTGCTGCCAGAGGAAGTCGCCGTCGGTCGAGTAGCAGGCGACCGCGCCCATCGCGCCGATGAAGACGCGATCACGATCGTGAAGCACGACGGGGCGTTGGCCGACTGCATCGTCCTTCCGCTCGATCTTGCGGATCACGTCGCCCGTGCGCCGGTTCACGACGAGGAAGTAGTGCGGGGAAAACGCGAACGCGCGCTCGGGCGTCAGGACCAGCTCGACGATTGGGGCATTCCACTCCGAGAAGTCGACGTTCCAGCGAATTTGCCCCGTGTCGCGATCGATGCCGAAGAGCTTGCCGCCAAATGCCACACAGATGAGTTCGTCCATGCGGGGCAGATTAGTGCGCTAAACCTCCGCGTCGTGGATCTCGTGGCGGCGTACGTGAGCGAGCTGGGAATTCCGGAGAACGCCGCGCGCGGCCTGGCCGGCCAGTTCCTCGGGCTGCTCGAAGACACGGTGCGCGAGAAGGTGAGCTTCGGTGTCGCCGCGCGGCTGCGCGACGCGGTGCCGGAGATGGCGCAGTGGCAGCTCGCCGCGCCGACGCTTCGGCCCGGCACCTTGTCGATCAACGATCTCGTCGGCACGTCGATGCTCGACCCGAAGGCCGAGCGCGACGCGTTGCTCAACCGCTTCCACGTGCCGGCGTCGAAGGCGCCGCAGGTGCAGTCGCTCGCGATCGCGTTTCTGTCGACGCGCGTCGAGCCGTCGGTGCTCGCGGCCATCACGAAGTCGCTTCCCTGAAAGAAACGGAAACATGCGTCACCTCCTGATCGCCTCGTTGCTCGTTGCTGCGCCGGTCGCGTTCGCAGATGAGATCGTCAACTCCGCGCCGTCGAACGCCGAGCTCGGTCGATACACGGTGGTGCGCACCGCCGACACCACCGCTCGCCTCGACACCGCGACCGGCGCGGTGTGGTTCATGTGCACCAAGAAGACGAAGGCCGCGTGGTGCAAAGCAAAGGACATTCCCTCGCTGCCTGCGGGCCCCGTCGGTCGTTACAAATCGCCGATGCGTCTCCGCTCCTGTTGATCGACAGCGTCACCGGTCGCTCGTGGCAGCGCTGCGATCTGCCGACTCCGGAAAAGGGGCTCGCGTGGTGCGCGCTGGAGGACTGATTCTCGCGTTGACGTTGAGCGGCTGCCTGCTCGCGCCGCAGACGCTCGACAGCCCGTGCGCCGGGAAGCCGGCTGACACCGATGGCGGCGCGTGCCCGGCGTGCGTGACCGACGCCGACTGCAGCATCGCGAGCAACCGCTGCTACGCGTCTGCGTCGTGCGTGCCCACTGCGGGCAACTGGGGCGTCACCCTGCTCGGCTGTTCGGTCGAGCACCCGCCGACAACGATGACCTGCGGGTGTGTGAACAACGTCTGCACGGCACGCTGAAGCGCGGCGTGGCGCAAAGTCAGCGCGCGAGCAACTGCGCCTTGAGGACCGCAGGGTGGGCGTGTTTCTGGCCGTGCCGAAAGCGAGCAGCCCCTTGATTCGGCCAAATTCTGCTCAGTTTCCGCCACCACTACGTGAATTTGGCTGTTCTAGCAGCGCGCTCAGCCTACCAACACCACCGCCCTCAATGCAGTTTCTCCCGCCCGCCGCAGCGGCTGAACAGCCATTTTCACGAACTGGTGCTCACAGATCCGAGAGCGTCACGCGAAGCTGCCACATGCCGGCCCTTCCTATCCGCAGCCGGTACTCGCCTGCGGGCAACGCAGCCACATGCGCGCTCGCGCCCGCCCCCGCGACCATCGCCCGCTCGCACACCGCAGTGGCCGAGCTGCAGGCGTTCCACAGCTCCAGCACCGGGAAGGCGTTCGCCGTCGTCGTGGTGAGCAATGCGTCGAGCGTCTTCGGGCTCGGCAGCGTGACTCGCACCCACGCGTCGACCTCGTTGAGGCAGGTCGTCGACCGCCCGCGCGCAAAGCCCGCGAGGTCACCAGACAACTGCGCCTCGCTGACTCCGCCATCAGCGGAGGAGAAGCTCAGCTCGAGCGGCCCCTCACACGTCTCGCCTGCGAGCATCGGCGAGACCTGCAGGTCGAATGCGTTGCTCGTCGCCCGCACCAGGACGAGGCCGGCGGCGACCTCGATGGGCTCACGCAGCGCACTGGTGCTCGGGCAGGACTGACAGGTCGCGCCCGCTCCGAGGCCGAGCGCGATGCCAGCGTCGGAGCTGGCGCGCACCACCGAGCCCGCGTCGAGACTCAGCGTGAAGAAGACGTCGGGCGCCCCCGGCTGGGTGCCCTGCCAACAGGGCTGCTCGTTGAAGGCCGTGCCGACGTCGCCTTCCCAGTGCGCGAAGCCTCCATCGAGTTCGAGCGGGACAGCCTCTTCACAGCGATCTCCCGGCGGCAGCGCGTGGCGCGTCAGCGTCGCCACCGCGCCCTGCCCCTCGAGGAGCATGCGCTGCGTCCCCGCTTCGAGGCGCACGCGGAACGATGAACTCCCGACTTCGGGAGGCAGCCCGATCTTCGAACACACGAAGTGGCACTCAGGGTCGTGGAGCATCGTGGCGTAGCCGCCGTCGACGCTCACTTCGATGCCCGCGGCCTCGCTCAACTCGAACCCGTAGAAGACGTCGGGCTCCGTGAGGCCGTAGCACTGGAAGTGATCGCCCGTTCCCTCGGCCACGACGTTCTCGATGATCATCGGCTCGCCGCCCGCGGGCCAGCTCACCTGCACCGCGCTCTCGCACGAGTTGCCCGGCGCGGACGGCGGCAGCTTCGTCGCCACCGGAGAACACCCCACCACCAGACAGACCCACCACGCTCGACGCATACGCCCTCGCTCCCGGCCGACGCGCGCGAGCGTACTACCGGCGTGCGCGCTCGACGCGTTCCCACATCTGCAGGTAGCCCTCGGCCGAACGGAACAACGGAGCGATCGCCTTCGGCTTCCCCGCCGCGCGCTCGACGTTCGACAGGTCCTGAAAGAAGTCCGGCATCATTCCGTAGTGCGCCATTCCGTCGAGGTTGACGTCGAAGTCGCGCTTGCCCGCCACCGAGCGCTCGAGCGGAGCGTTCGGGCCCTTCAGCGCCGCCCACTTCCCCGCGCCGATCCACTCGCGGAGCTCGACCTCGGTCCACGGGCTGTCCTTGCGACCGATGAGCCACGCGCCGAGTGACTTCGTCGGCGTGCGGTACACCACCGCGTCCTGCTGTGCCGCCGCTTGCGCGCGACGCTTGCCATCACCGCCACGAAGTTCGTCGCCAGCCGAACCCGGACACGCCTCGACGCCGAACCGCGGAGCCGGCAGCAACGCAAACCCGCCCACGTCGGTCGCGATGGCGATGCTCGACGAATCGGCACCCATCGTCTCTTCGGCGTACGCCAGCGCCTGGGCGAAGCTCTTCGAGGTCTGATCGCAGTCGAGCGGCACGCCGTCACGCCACGCCACGCCGATGCCCTTACCCGCGAGCGGCAGCCCGACGATTCCGCCCAGCGCCTTGATGCGCGCCATCTGCTTCCGCGTGCGCGCGTACTCGTTCACCACCTTCAGTGAATCGGACGTGCCGTAGCTCTGCGGCGATTCTCGGTACGGCATCGAGGGCGGCGCCGCGTCGAAGTCTCCGTCGCGGAACGTCACCTTCGTGCCGAACGCAAGATCAGCGAACGAGGTGTGCGAGGTCATCACCGGCACCTTCTCTTCTTCGGCGATGGCCAGCGCTTCTTCCGCCGCGCGCATCGACATGTGCTGCACGTCGACGAGGAAACCGCCCCGCAACATCTGGCGCACCAGCAGGCGGCCCTTCTCGCTCAAGCCTTCCCGCGCGGCGATGGCCTGCGCTCCGGGAGCGAACGCCGGTTTGCCCTGAATGCCTCCGACGAGACCGATCGCGTTCGCGAGGCCCGAGCCCGCAGCGAACTTCGGATCGAAGCGAATGCCCGCATCGAACGCGTCTTCGGTTGCGTAGAACTCGCCGGTGTCGGTGAAGTTCATCGCGTTCAGCGTCGGGTTGAAGACCGCCGGGTGACCGAAGCCGTTGCGCTGCAGATGAATGGGAATCACGTGCACCACGCCCGCTTCGCGCAGCTCGCGAATCACCGAGCTCACCGTCTGCTCGACACCTGCGTCGCGATCGCCGATCGCCTCGAGCGACTCGACCTCGATGCCGAGAATCACGGCCAGCTTGCCCTTGCGAATCAGCGCGCGCGCCTCGGCCGGAGTGCGCGCGATGCCCGCGAAGTCTCCCGCGGGGCCGCCTTCGGCGAAGAACTGCCGGGCCGCTCCGACCTGCAGCTCGAGCTGCGCAGCGTCGTCGGGAGGAACCGGCGTGCGATTGCCGTCGACGAACAACCCGTTGGCCGTCGCGTACGTCGCGCCGAGCGCCGGAGTGCTCTGCACGTCCATCTGCACGATGCGCAGCCCGCCCTGCCACGCGCGCCGAATCCAATCGACGTAGGCCTGCTGGTGCACGGTGGTGTCCCAGCGCGGCCAGCCCTCGAACTTCGGGTAACCGCTGGTCGGGTGCGACGGCTCGGGGAGAATCGCGGTCGAGAAGCCGTAATCGTTCTCTCCGTGGTGCACGCGGCACTTGCGCAGCGCCTGGCGCATTCCATTCGGCGCCCAGGGAGTGCCGTGCAGCACGCGGCCGCCGAACGCGAGGTAGTTGAAGTAGTGCGCGTGGAGATCGGCGACGCCCCACACTTCGCCGGCGGGGACGTTGGTGCCCTGCCAGTAGTCGCCGCCGAGCGGGACGGCCGCGGCTGAGGGATCAATCTGAGCGAGCAGCAACAACGACAGACTCATCAGCATGAACAGCCCCTCACCCCGGCCCTCTCCCCGCTTCGCAAGGAGAGGGAGTTTTAGTTTGAGCGAGGAGCGGGCCGGACACCCGGCGTTCCGCTCACCGTCAGATTGTCGAAGCGACAGAGATGGTTGCGACAGCCGAGCGCGACCTTGCCCACCTGCCCCGCGAGCCCCGGCAGCACCTGCTTCGTGACGCGCGTGTTGTTCATGTAGACCTCGGCCGTCACGTCTCCGCCTTTGATCGCCGTCAGCTTGAGGCGCATGCGGAACTTTTCCTTCGGCACCTTCACCGGGTCTTCCTGCAGCTGCTCGAGGTTCTGCGTCGAGTTGCCTTCTTCGTCGCGCCCGTCCTTGCGGAAGTAGCGCCACCCCAGCCGCATGTCGGTCCCGGGAATCGCGAACACGCTGATCTGCAGATCGTTGATGCGAAACGCGAGCTCGGCGAAGTGCTGCTGCGTCTTGTAGTCGACGGCCGGAAAATCGGCGGGCAGCGGCTCGATCTCCACGTCGACCCCCGCTTCGAACTTGTCGGCGAGGAAGTAGCGCTTGGCGACGTACGCGCGTGGCACGAGGCTCTCGTGCTGCAACGCATCGCCGTACTGCAGCGCGGTGAGCTCACCGTTCTCGAGCTGCCAGAGCCCGGCGTGCAGGTTGAGCTCTTCACCGCCATCGACCGGCTCGAAGTCGACGGTGAACGCGTTGTCCTCGGTCGTGAGGTTGCTGAAGATCTCGTCGTCGTCGCTGTCGTGGTACCAGGCCGGCGGCGCAGCGAGCGGCGGAGTCCCTTGATCAGTCGGCCAGAAGCGCGCGCCGACGCCGACCAGCAACAACGCTCCGAGCGCGAACACACCGAGCCGCCACCCGCCGCCGCCTTCGCCGGGCGCCACCGAGCCGGTCCGCGAGGCGGCGGGCGTGTGCACCGCTGCGTACGAGCCCGACGTGACGAATGGAGCGGGCGTGGCGCTGCTCACCGGCATCACCGCTTCGAGCGCCTCGGCGATCAAGTTCGCGCGCGCGGGCCGGCCTTCGGGCTCGGTCTCGAGCAGCGAGCCGATCACCTCGTCGAGCCGCGGGTCGACCGCGGGCACGCGCTGGCTGGGCAACTTGAAGCGGCCGATCGGCAGCTCGCCGGTCAACATCTCGTAGAGCAGCACTCCCAGCGAGTAGAGATCGGCGCGGTGATCGACGTGTTTGGCGTCGCGGCGCTGCTCGGGCGCCATGTAGTTCACCGTGCCCATGGCGACGGCGGTGGCGGTGAGCGCGATGTCGCGTTCGCTGCCCTTCATGCCGGCGAGGCCGAAGTCGGCGATCTTCACGTGCCCGCGCGCATCGATGAGGATGTTCTCGGGCTTCAAGTCGCGGTGCACGACCTTCATCTCGTGCGCGTAGTCGATGGCGCGCGCGACCTGCGCTCCGATGCGCAGCGCATCGCGAATCGACAGCTTCCCGTTGTTCATCATCTCGCGCAGGTTGATGCCCGGCACGAGCTCCATGACGAAGAAGTAGTGATCGCCCGCCTGACCGCGATCGATGATCTGCACCACGCCGGGGTGCGAGAGCGCGGCGAGCGCCGTCGCTTCCTTCTCGAAGCGGGTGACGAACTCTTTGTCCTTCGCGAACCGCGGCGGCAGCAGCTTCACCGCCACGTTGCGAGACAGCGACACCTGCCGCGCGCGCCACACCTCACCCATGCCGCCCTTGCCCAGCAGCTCGAGCAATTCGTAGCCGGGCACGCGCGGGGCGGCCGCGGCGCTGGTCGGCTCGTCGTCGTCGTCGTCGCCCGGAGGCGTGGGCTTGCTGCTGGCGATGGTCTTCTCCGTCCCGTCTGAGGGAGGAGACGCGATGATGGTCGCCGGCTTCACGTCACTGCGGCGCACCTCGAACTTGATGCCGCACGAACACTGGAGCTGTTGCCCCGAGACGTAGATGCCGATGTCGTGGAGCTTTCCGCAGTTCGGGCAGGCCTGCGCCACCACGCTGCGGGAAGACCTTCCCGTCGTCACTTACTTGCCCGTGTAGTCGAGGACGCGGAAGGCCGGGACGCCCTTCTCCTTGCCCTTCACCTGCAGCACGGAGACGGCTTCCACCGTGAACCCGGGGCCGGCGCGCTTCACCGTCGAATCGCTGGCGAGCACTTCGCCGCCCTTGGCAAGGCCACACAGACGCGACGCCGTGTTCACCGAGTCACCGATGGCGGTGAACTCGTGACGCTCGTTGCTGCCGATGTAGCCGACGACCGCCTGGCCGGTGTTCACGCCGATGCCGACTTCGATCGGCTTCTTGCCGGCCGCCACGCGCGCGTCGTTCATCGCGTTGATTTCGTCGAGCATGTCGAGCGCACAGCGCAGCGCACGCGAAGCGTCGTCGGGGTGAACGATCGGCGGGCCCCACGTCGCCATGACGCAGTCGCCGATGAACTTGTCGAGGTTTCCCTCGTGCGTGAAGATCACGTTCGCCATCGCGGTGAAGAACGTGTTCAGCATCGCGACGGTTTCCTGCGGCGAGTCGGCTTCGGCCATCGACGTGAAGCCGCGGATGTCGGCGAAGATGCAGCTCACTTCGGCCAGACGACCGACGCGCAACAGCTCGACCTTGCCGCTCACCACCGCTTCGGCGACGGCCGGAGCGAGGAAGCGCGACAGCTCGGCGCGGGTGACGGCTTCCTGCTCGACCTTGCGCGCCAGCTCGGAGTTCTCGAGCGCGATCGCCGCCTGCGAAGAAATGCCCGACAGCACCTTGAGATCTTTTTCCGAGAACGCGTTGGTGCGCTCGCGGGTGTCGCAGAAGAGCACTCCTCGCAGCACGCCCTTGCTGAGCAGCGGCACGGCCATCGCGCTTCGAATGCCCTGCGCGACGATGGATTCCGACGACGAGAAACGGGAGTCGAGGATCGCGTCGGCGGTCAGCACGGCCGAGCGCGTCTCGGAGACACGCTTGAGCACCGTATCGGACACCACCACGTCGCCGCCGTCGGGCTTGCGCTTGTGAATCGCCTGCGGTGACAGCGAGCCGTCTTCGGCCGCGAGGAACACCACGCCGTTGTCGGCCGCAAGGAGCTGGAAGGCGACCTTGAGAATCTTGTCGAGCAGCGACTTGAGGTCGCGCTCACCACCGACCAGCCGGTGGAACTCGTTGGCGATGCGCAGCTTTTCGTAGTCCTGCTTGAGCGTCTCGAGATCGTTGAGCTTGTCGGCCGGCCGGAACTCCGCCGATTCCATCTGCGCGACGGTGGCGAGGAAGGCCGGCATCGACTGCGCCGACGCGACGACGGTGACGCCCGCCGACGTGGTGTGGCCCGGCTGACCGCCGCCGTCGTGGAACACGAGCCGCGAATTGCCGAGCGCGATTTCGTCTCCATCGCGCAGGCGCAGCTCGCGAACCTTGCGGCCGTTCACGAACGTGCCGTTGCTCGAGTTGAGATCGCGCAGCAGGTACGTCGCGCCGACCTTCTCGATCACGCAGTGCTCTTTGCTCACTTCGCGATCGACGAGGCGCAGCGTGTTGTTCGGGTGCCGCCCCATCGACGTGCGTTCCGACAGCGGGAACTCACCGACCTTGCCGTCGGCGAAGCGACCGGAGAGGCGCGGGCCCTTCAATTGTCCGGGGGCGAAGACCTGTCCAGGTCGCGGCGAGGAGCCGGTGCCTGCAACGTCCGTCAAGGGAATGGGCGGCTGGTTGCTCAAGACTCCAGGGAAGCTAGCAAGAGAACCGCAGGGTGGCAGCAACTCGTCCCTCCCGATCGAGCCCCTCGTGCTACGAGGCGACCCATGGCCCGCGCCGCTGGCAAGAAATCCTCGGGTGCGAAGAAGCAGGTGAAGTCAGCCCCAACCCGGAAGGTCAGCAAGGCACCAAAGCCTGCGAAGACCGTCGCCGCGAAGACATCGAAGGCGCCGAAAGCGACAGCCGTGTCACAGCCGGCTGCTCCGGTGGCCGCGATCGCTGCAGCGCCTGCGCGACCGGTGCTCTCGGAGGCCGAACGCCGCACCGCTTTCGCTGAATCTGCGGAGCGCATGCGCGAGCGGCTGTGGGCCGAACAGGGCCAGCCGCTGACGACCATCGACGGAGTGACCATCGCCTTCGCGCTGCTCAACAAGAGCCGCATGCACTGGCACCTCCTGACCTTCGGTCTCGCGCTCGACGGGCTCGAGCTGTCGATTCGCGTGCAGAAGGGGAAGGACGAGCTCGCGCCTCCTGCCTGGCCGGTGGCGTTGTTGAGCGCGCTGATCGCCCGCGCGAAGAACAAGACGCTGACCGCCGACACCAATCAGGTGCTGGTGTTGAGCGAAGGCGTCGCGCCGGGCACCGAATCGGAGATGGGCGGTCTCATCTTCACCATCGATCCCGACGCGGGGAAGCTGGTCACTCCGCACGACAAGGCGCCGGTGCTCCTCTGCGTGCCGGTGACGAAAGACGAAGTGCGTGCAGTGCGCGAGTGGTCTCCCAGCGGCCTCATCGAGGTGCTGAGCCGGGGCGAGCCGCTGCTGATCAGCGATCTCGATCGCGCGTCGCTGCTGCAGTCACCGCGGGCGCGCGCGGTCATCGATCAGCGCATGGAAAAAGAGGGCAGCTCGCTCTCGGCGATCACCGCTGAACGCAGCTCGGTGATCAGCAGCAAGGCGAAGACCGCGTGGTCGATGTCGCCCGACGCCATGGAGACGGTCATTTCATTGTTGAAAGGCCGCACGGGTCACCTGCGCCCCTTCACCATCACCTCACCGGACGCGCGGGTCGACGTCGAGAGCGCGCACGCGCCTTCGTTCGCGGTCAACGATAAGAACCTCACGCTGCGCCTGTCGTTGGTGGCTGCGCGTCAGTTGAGATCGGTGCTGCGCGCGAAGCCCGGCAGCTACCCGATCGATTTCCTTCCGGGGTTCGAGTTCGTCGTGGAAGCGCCATGAAGATCAAGCAGAAGCCCGAAGACTTCTCGGTGAAGGAGTCGTACCGCTTCGACGAGGTCCCCACCGGCCCGTGGCGCGTGTACTTGATGGACAAGCAGAAGCTGTCGACCTTCGACGCCGTGGCGCGCATTCAGCAGCGCTTCGGGTTGTCGCCGGGCTCGGTCACCTACTGCGGCCTCAAAGACAAGCAGGGCCGCACCGAGCAGCTGATCGCGGTGCGCGGGCTCGACATCGACATGCAGGACGAGGATCTGCGGCTCAAGTTCCTCGGGCGCGCCGCAGAAGGTCTGAGCTCGAAGAACACCACCTCGAATCGCTTCGCGGTCACCGTGCGGCAAATCGAGGAGACCGACTTGAAAGACGTCACGCTCGCGGCCGCCGAGGTCGAGCGGCTGGGCGTGGTGAACTACTTCGACAGCCAGCGCTTCGGTTCGCTCAAGCACGGCCAGGGGTTCATCGCGAAAGATCTCATTCGCGGTGACTTCGAAGCGGCGCTCTACAACTACCTCGCGCGCCCTTCCCCGCTCGATCGCACCGACGATTCGAAGGTCAAGGCGTTCTGGGCGAAGAACTGGGGCGATTGGACCGCGAAGGTTCCGTACGAGGCGGGCCGAAAGTACTTCCGCATTATTCGCGCACTGCGTGACGAGCCGCAGGACTTCGTGAACGCGTTCCTGCAGATCGACGCCGACTACCGCGCCCTCCTGCTCTTCACCTACCAGTCATATCTCTGGAACGAGGGCGCGCGCCGGCTGCTGCAGCTGGTGTTCTCGCGCGAACACCTCTTCCCCATGCCGTACCAGGCCGGCACGTTGCTGCATCACACCGACGCGACGCCCGAGGTGCGCGCCTGGTTGAAGAACCGAACGTTCCCGCTGCTCGCTCCTGATTCGACGTTCACCGACCCGAAGGTCGAAGACGCGGTGAAGTGGGTGCTGGGCCGCGAGAAGCTGACGCTCGAGCAGCTGCGCATCGAAGAGTCGCCCAAGCTGCTGTTCTTCAAACACGAAGAGCGCCCGCTGCTGGTGCACCCCGGCAAGCTGGTGATCGGCAAGCCGCGCCCCGACGAGCTGAACCGCGGCTTCATCAAGGTGAACATCGCCTTCACGTTGCCTCCGGGCAGCTACGCGACGCTGGTCGTCAAACGGCTCTTCCACTTCGGCGTGAAGAAGGAGACCGAGGAAGACGTGGCGCCGCGCGAGTACGTGCCGAAGGAACCGCCGGCCCAGATCTCGCGCGCCAAGGTCGATCACAAGTCGGGTGCGCCGAAGCCCAAGCCTGCCCGGGTGGTCGAGAATCAGAGCCAGGGGTTCCTCGCGCGGCAGAAAGAGCGCAAGAAGCTCAAGCAGCAGCGGCGAATGGAAGCCACAAAGCGCTGATTTCGTTACGGTTTTGTGACGCGAATTCTGGAGCAATCGGAAGTCGCGGAGATCGTTGGATGGGGCGTGGAAACGATGAACGCCCTCACCGGTTTGTCCTCGATGTCGCTGGGGCTCATGGCCACCGAACCTGCGCAGCCGTGGGTCGAGGAAGTTCGCCGCGCGCGTCGCGGTGACTCGAACGCGTTCGCAGCGCTGGTGAAGTCCATGCAGCGCCAGGTGTACGGCCTGTGCTTGCGCCTGCTGCGGACTGAAGCGGAAGCGGCCGAGGTCGCGCAGGAGACGTTCCTTCGCGCGTACCAGAACCTCGATCGCTACGACGACTCGCGCCCGTTCGATCTGTGGGTGCTGACCATCGCGCGCAACCAGTGCCTCGATCTGCTGCGTCGCCGGCAGAAGGTGCGCACCGAAGACGTCGACGATCACAGCCACGCGCTGCCGTCGGGCGAGCCCAACCTCGAAGAGGGCGCGATCATTCGCCAGGAGCGCAAGTCGCTCGAAGACGCGATGGCCACCTTGTCGGTCGACGATCGTGAAGTGCTGGCGCTCTATTACGTGCAGAAGCGCACCACGAAGGAGATCGCCGAAGTGATGGACGTCGCTCCGGGCACGATCATGGCGCGGCTGTTCCGCGCGCGAGAGAAGCTGCGCAACAAGATGCAGGCCGCAGAAGCCGACACCAAGGGAGCGGCGTGATGAGCAACGACTTCGACAGGAAGAACGACGACGCTGAGCTCGAGGCGCTGCTCGCCGAGCTGGCTCCGAGCGAGGCTGAGCGCTCCGTGCTGCTCGAGGAACATCGCCAGCTCGAGAAAGATCTGCTTCGTCTGGCCGATCCGCTCCCTCCTCCTGATTTCCTCGCGAAGGTGATGACCCGCGTGGCCGAAGCGCCCGCCCGTCCCCTCTCGCGTGCCGACGTGTGGTCCGCCGTGGCCATCGTCGGAGTGGCGCTCGCGCTGGCTGTTCTGGCGCTCCTGGCGAGTGGCGGTGTCTCGGGAGGCTTCGGTCTCGCGATGGCGTCGCTGGTGGTGAAGCTGCGGGAAGGCCTGGTGGCTGTCGGCAGCGCGATTTCTGCGCTGTGGGCGACGGCTGCACTGCCGACCGCGCTGGGTCTCTCTCTGTTGCTCGCCGCGGTGCTGACGGGTTTCCGTCGGCTGATGCCCGCGTCGGGGAAGGTGGTGTCGTGATGATGACGATGATGGCGATGGTGTTGCTGGCCGGCAGCCCCGTCTCGATGCAGTACGAAGGCACCTTGAAAGACGGGCTCAAGCAGCTCGCCGAGAAGGGCAACATCAACCTCGTGGTGATCGGCGACCTCGACGAGAAGGTGCAGCTCAACCTTCCGAACGTCGACAGCGCCGAAGCGCTCGAGACCATCGCGACCGCGTACGGCCTCGAGATCACGCGCAAGGGTGCGGCGTCGAACCTGTGGGTGGTGCGCAAGAGTGGCGCAACGCCAACGCCCGTGGCTGCGACGCCGACGCCTCCGCCCACGCCGGTCGTCGTCGTGGGGCCGGTCGGCCCGGTGGGTCCCGTCGGTCCGGTGGGCCCGGTGATCGTCGGCCCGATGAACGCGGGCAGCAGCGCCGATGCACTGCGCCAGCTGGCCGAGGAAGCGCGCGTCGAGGCGGAGCAGGCGCGCGAAGAAGCAGAGCGCGTGCGCATGAAGCTCGAGACGCTGCGCAACGCTTCGGCTGATGCGCGTGAGCGCGCTCGCGAGGCGATGGAAGAGGCGCGCGAGAAGGCCCAGGAAGCGGCCGACGACGCGCGTGAGAAGGCGCAGGAAGCCGCCGAAGCCGAGCGTGAAGAAGCCGAAGCGAAGGCCGAGGCGCTGCGTGAAGCGGCCGAGGCGAAAGCCGAAGCCGAGCGCGATCAGGCTGAGGCGCTGCGTGATTCCGCTGAGGCGCAGGCCGAGCTGGGTCGAGAGAAGGCGCAGCTGGCGCGTGATCGTGAAGCGCTCCGTCGCCACAAGGTCTCGACCGGTGGCCCCATCACCGTCGAGAAGGGCACGGTCGTCGAGAGCGCGGTGGCGTACGGCGGCCCGGTGATCGTCGAAGAGAACGCGGTGGTCGACGGTGACGCGGTGGCGTTCGGCGGCGACGTGACGGTGAAGTCGGGAGCGGTCGTCAACGGTGACGCTGTTTCGTTCGGCGGCACGGTGGTGCGTGAGCCCGGAGCGGTCGTCAACGGCGAGTCGGTGTCGATGGGTGGCACGGGCTTCGGCGCGGTGGCGGCTCGCACCATGGTGAAGAAGGAGCGCATGGAGCGCGACGAGGCGAAGGCGGCCGACGAGCGTGACCCGAGCGAGGCAGGTCGTGGCTTCGCGGCGTTCCTGCTGCAGTTCGCGGTCTTCTTCGGCCTGGGCTTCGTGCTGATGATGTTCGCTCCGCACCGCATGAAGGCGCTCGAGGCGACGGTGCGCGCTGAGCCGGTGAAGAACGGCATGGCGGGTTTCCTCGGCTTCCTGGCGCTGTTCCCCATCACCGCCGCGCTGGTGGTGACGCTGATCGGCATCCCCGTCGCGATGCTGGTGTGGCTGGGCGTGCTGGCCTTCGTGCCGGTGATCGCCGCGGTGATCGCCAACACGGTGGGCGCGAAGATTCCGACCGGTCGCATGCGCAAGACGCAGGCGCTGGCGCTGGCGCTCGGCCTGCTCGCGCTGCTCCTCGTGTCGCGTGTTCCGGGGCTGGGCCCGCTGGCCATCTTCCTCGTGGGCTTCGTTGGCTTCGGAGCGATCATCCGCACCCGGTTCGGTCAGTCGGGCAAGACGATGCCCATTCTCGACCCGATGCAGAACGTCACCGCGCCGCTGCTCTGAAACGCACGGCTGGTCGATGTTCGCGACGCCTCCGCCTTCCTCGGGCGGAGGCGTCGTCGTTTGAATTTCCGAGCGCACTTCTCCGTCTCGGGCGCACATGATCCTGCTGACGACGGTCGCGGTCGTGGTGCTGTCGCAAGTTCCTCAAGTCGAATGCGTGAGCGCGTACGGCGAGACGCGCTGCCCGCGCACTCCGTTCGGCAAGTGCGTCGCGAGCTACGGGAAGATCTTCTGCGGCGACCCGGCGCCCGAGGCGTTCACGGGGTACGAGAACCCGCCGCAGGTGGAGTGCATCACCTCGTACGGCACGGGCGCGTGTGGCTACGACTGCAAGGCAGCGTACGGGAAGGTCGCGTGCGCGCGGACGCCGTGGGGCAAGTGCGTGGCGCAGTACGGAGAGATCGCCTGCGGTGATCCAGCCGCGGCTCCGCGCACCGGGCAGAGCGTTCGGTGCGTGACCGCGTACGGGCGCGAGGCGTGTGGCTATGACTGCAAGTCGGCCTACGGCCAGGTCGCGTGCGCGAAGACGGAGCTCGGGCGCTGCATCGCGGTGTACGGGCAGATCTTCTGCGGCGACCCTGCGCCGTGGACTTTGCGGCAGGGCAACGTCGAGCCCGTGCAGTGCGTCTCGGCGTACGGCACCGCGGCGTGTGGGTACGACTGCAAGTCGGCGTACGGCGTCGTCGCGTGCTCGAGCTCCCCGTGGGGCCGATGCGTCGCGCAGTACGGCAAAGTCACCTGCAGCAACTGATCAGCGGGCCGCGCACTCGCACCCGTCGAGCGGAGGGCCTCCGGGCACTTCGCTCGAGGTGAAGATGGCACCGCCGTCGGCGCTGAAGGCGACCGCTTCGCCCTGCGGCTCGACGACGGTCGGCACGGTGACCGCGCTCGCGTTGCGGAAGTCTTCGAACTTCGCGACCGGAGCCGAGAGTTCGACGGTCACGATGCCCATGCGCACCAGCACGCGTTGACCGCTCGGCGAAACATCGGCCGCGGTCACCGGGCTCTGCGAGTTGGTCGGCACCGGCAGCTTCCCGATCTCTTCGAGCGTCGCGACCGCTGCGACGTCGAGCGGCTCGGGGAAACGGAAGAGTCGACTTCGCTCGCCGGCGCCTTCCTTGGTGATCACGTAGACGCGGCCAGTGGTGGGATGCACGAGCAGCGCTTCCGCGTCGTGGCGGGTGTCGGGGTAAGCGAAGCGGAACTTCTCGGCGTTGATCGACTTCTTCGGAGAGACGCCGGTCTCGAGCAGGCCGGTGGGCTCGGTCATGCGGTACACGGCGAGCTCGTCGCGCACGAGATCGTTGTCTCCCGTGTCGGCGATGAACACGCAGGTGCCGGCGGGACAGGGGCCGAGCGCGATGTCTTCCCAGTCGACGTTCGTCGCGCCGGTCGAGAGCAGAAACTCGGTGATGGTCTTGCCGGTGGTGCTGGTGGCGAAGAAGCGAGCCGAGTCGCCAGAGTCGTTGTGCGCGTAGAGAATTCCCGGTTGGGCGCGGCTGGCGACGAGGCCGGAGAGTTCGCTGAGCTCGGTGTCGAAAGTGCCGAGCTTCTTCGCGGCGCTCCATTCCGAGCAGTCGGGAGGCGCGCAGGCAGCGAGGGCGAGGAACGCCACGACCGCGAATCTCACGCGGTGCAGATCTCGATGGTGAGGTGGTTCACCGGCGCGGCGGCGCGCACGAGGCTCTTCCACTCGTCGAGTGACTTCTTCTCGGTCGCGGCGATCGAGACCACGCACACCAACTGCTTCGGCCCGACGCGCCAGAGATGGAGATCGATCACGCGCGTGCCCGCGACGGCCTCGAGCGCGGCCTTCACCTGATCGCGCTGCCGCGTCGACGGGTCGAGATCGATCAGCTGCCGGCCGCTCTGGCGGATCAAGTCGGCGCCCCACTTCAAGATCACCAGCGCGCCCACCATCGCGACCACGGGGTCGATCCACTTCCAGTCGAGATAGCGGCCGATCAGCAGCGCGGCGATCGCCATCACCGAGGTCAACGCATCGGCCACGACGTGCAGGTACGCCGCGCGCAGGTTGTGATCGTGATGGTGGTGATCGTGCCCCGCGTGATCGTGATCGTGGTGGTGGTGATCGTGTGAGTGGCCGTGATCAGCGCCACCGCCGAGCAACCACGCGGACACCAGGTTCACGACGAGGCCGAGCACCGCCACCGGGAACGCTTCGGCGAACTTCACGGTCTCGGGAGAAACGAAGCGATGCACCGACTCGCCCATCACTCCGAGCGCCACGAGGATCAGGAGCGCCGCGCTGGTGTAGCCGCCGAGCGCGTAGACCTTGCCCGTGCCGAACGCGAACTGCGTCTGCCCCGCCCTCGTGCGTGCGTACCAGTAGGCGAAGGCGGTGATGCCGAGGGCGCCGACGTGCGTGCCCATGTGCCAACCGTCGGCCAGCAGCGCGAGCGAGTTGGTCCACCAGCCGACGGCGAGTTCGGCGACCATCATCAAGGCGGTGAGGCCGACGACGATGCGGGTGCGCGTCTCTCCTCCGCGCGTGTCTTGCGGCGCATCGTGCACAGCGCACGGAGGCGTCACGTTGGCGTCAGGCGCAGGCGTCACACTTGCCTCGCAGTTGAATCTCGACGCGCTGCTTCGACAGCGACCGCGGCACGCCCTTGCCTGGCTTCACCGAGAGCGTGACTCCTTCGATGCACGCCACCGTCCCACAGTCGGTGCAGGTGAAGTGCGGGTGGCGGATCTCTTCTCCGTCGCGACGCTTCAACTCGAAGCGCCACACGTGATCTCCGAGAATCGGTGCGCTGCACGAGGCCCGCTTCGGTGAGATCGACGAGGTTCCGATACACCGTCGTGCGGTCCATGCCCTCGCCGGCGAGCGTGTCGACCAGCTCACCGTGAGACACGGGCGTCGTCGCGCCCATCAACCGCTTCAAGACCGCGATGCGCGGCGACGTGCTGCGCAGCCCTGCCCCACGGAGCGTGGACTTCAGCTTGTCGAGCGTGGGCTGGGGGGCCGTCGTTGCCATTGCAATTGCAACTGTAACACTCAGGAAGCCCGAAGCCGGGGGCTTCCTGAGCGTGGCGATCCCGTCGAACAGGCCCGCCCGATCAGCGCGATTCCAGACGGAATTCGACGCGACGGTTGGCTTCACGATCAGCCGCCGTCTTCTCGTCGACCACCTTGAGGCGCGACATGCCGAAGCCGCGCGCTTCGAGGCGCCCAGCGTCGATGCCGTGCGCGATGAGCCACGACCGCACCGCTTCCGCGCGCTTCTGCGAGAGCGCCTGGTTCGTCGCCACCTGGCCCTGCGAGTCGGTGTGGCCTTCGACGATCACCTTCTGCGCCGACGGCATCGCGAGGATCGAGTTCTTCACCGATTCCAGCACCGGGAAGCTCTTCGGAAGTAGCGTGGCCGTACCAGGCGCGAAGGGCACCGGGCTGTTGGTGAGGAGCAGATCGTCCTCGAGGCGCACGAGGCCCGGGCAGCCGCTCTTTTCCATCGACGGCACGCCCTTCTCGTTCGGGCACTGATCGAGCGCATCGGGAACGGTGTCGCCGTCTGCATCGGGAAGCGGGCAACCGGGGTGCGCGGGATCGGGCTGCGCACCAGCGGCCTGGGCCGGGCACTCGTCGAGCGACTCGAGCACGCCGTCGTGATCGGAATCGCGATCGGGGCAGCCGGGCTTCTTCGGGTTCATCGGGCCGACTGGCGCCAGGTCACGGCACTGGTCTTCGGAATCAGGCACGCCGTCGCCATCGGCGTCTTCCGCAGCCGGGCAACCCGCACGCTTCGGGTCGGCGTGACCGAAGGTCGCTTGATTCGGGCAGAGATCCATCGCGTTGGCGATGCCGTCGCGATCGTCGTCAGCCGGGGCCGCGCAACCACGCTGCGAGGCGAGACCGATTTCGTGCGGGCAGGCATCGTCGAGATCCGCGACGCCGTCGTGATCTTCGTCGAGAGGCGTGACGCTCGGAGCGCCCATCGTCCAATCGAGCGAAGCGAGCGCGCGGAAATCGGGCACACCGACCGCGTTGACGAGACCCGTGCCGACCCCCGCGCCGACCTTCCAGTTCGGGGTGATGGCGAAGTGCGCGCCCAGATCTCCTTCGAGACCGAAGGTGCGCGACGTGCCTGAAGACGTCACCGGAGCGACGGCGAAGAATTCCGGACCGACCGTGAGCCGCTGATCGAGCACCTTCACGCCGGCGCTGGCCGCGAAGCGCAGCTCGTTGCCGAAGTTCACGCTGCCGATGCTCGCGCCACGCACGTTGAAGCCCGCCTGCGCGGCCCACACGAACATGCCGGCCTGGCCTGCCGCCATCACGCGCGGCTGCACCGAAGCCACGCCGTCACCGAGCATGCGCGACGACTGACCTGAAGGCGCCGTCATGGTGACACCGGCCGCGAGTGAGAATGCGCTGCCGTACGAACCGAAGATGCGCACGTCGGCGCCGAAGCCGAGGTCACCGATGCCGCCGCCGTTGGCCGACAACGGCTGGCCACCGAAGTTCGACGCCGTTCCGCCCTGCGCCACCGCGACCGGGACGTTGGCGAAGACGCGCACGCGATCGAAGAGCGTCACGCCTGCTCCGGCGTTGAGCCAGAGCTGGTTTTCGACGGGAGTGCTGCGCAGCGAACCGTCGTCGTTGCGCACCACGAGCAGACCGTGGCCCCAGTTCAACATCACCCGCGCCGCCGGACGCACCGTGCCGCGGAAGTCGAGCGAGTCGGTCGAGAACCAGTCACTGCCCGGAGCCGAGCCGCGGAAGGTGTCGACCGCCGCTCCCTGCGAGACCGACGATGACGACGACGTCTGCGCACGAGCCGGCACCGCGAGGAAGAGCACGAGGCCCAGCACCGCACCGACCGCGCGACGCGAACGGCGCGCGAAGAACAGCGCACCGGCCACGAGCAACCACAGCGCGCCCGAAGTTCCGCCGCCCGACTGGCTGCAACCACCCGCACCAGTCAACACACCGGGGTCCGAGTTCGCGCAGAAGCCGTCGACGCAGCCGTTGCGGCAGATCGCGTCACTGGTGCACGCCGCGCCGTCAGCCGCTCCGCACTTGCCGTCAGGGCCGCAGAGGTTGCTCTCGCACTGATCGTTGCTGGTGCAGCCGTCGCTGTTGATGACCGCGCACGTCGAACGCTCCACGTTGCAGTGGCCGCTCTGGCAGAGCGCCGTCGCGTTGGCTTCGGTGCACTGACCATCGTGCAGGCCGTCGTTCGGCATCGTCTCGCCCGAACCCAGGCGCGCACGGCACGTGGTGGTAGACCGATCGCAGTACTGGCCGTCGGCGCAATCTCCGTCGACCCAGCAGCCCATCGCCGGCATGCAGGTGCCCGACGTGCTGCACGTCGAAGACTGGCAGCGCTGCGCGGTGGAAGCGGTGCAGCCTTCCTGACCGTCGGCGAAGCCGCACTCTCCGTTGCTGCCGCAGACGTCGACCACGCACTCGCTGGCCATCGTGCACTGCGCGTCGTTGGCGAGCGCGCAGGTGTTCTTCGCCGGGTTGCACTTGCCGCTGACGCACACCGCAGCCGCCGTCGCGTTCGAGCAGACGCCGTCGTGGAGCGTGTCGGAAACCAGCGCCGAGCCTGCCTGGCCATCGGCCACGCACGAGAGCTGATCGCGGCGACAGTGCTGCGACGCCGCGCAATCACCATCGACCCAGCAGCTGCCGCTCATCGCTGGCACGCAGACTCCCGCGCTGCTGCAGGTCGACGACTGGCACGCCGAAGGATCGGCCACGGTGCAGCCGCTCTGGCCTTCCGCCAGGTCGCACTTGCCGTTGGCGCCGCACTGATTGCTCACGCACTGTGAGTCGGTCGCGCAGCTCACGCTCTTGCCCGCCGCGCAGGTGTCGGTGGTGGCGTTGCACTGACCGCTCGCGCACGTCGCCGCGCCGAGCATGTCGCACGCGCCGGTGTGGAGACCGTCAGCCGGAATCGCCGTGCCCGCGAGCAGCTTCGCGTGGCAGAGCAGCGTCGTGCGATCGCAGTACTGGCTCGCCGCGCAGTCGTCGTCGACGAAGCAGCCGCCCGGAGGCGCGCACACGTTCGACGCGGTGCAGGCACCCGACTGGCAGAGCGAAGCGCCGCTCTGCGCCGTGCAGCCCGGTTCACCGTCGGCCAGACCGCACTCGCCGTTCATGCCGCACACGTTGGTGACGCACTCGTTGGCCGCGGCGCAGGTGCCATCGTTGGCCAGCGCGCAGGTGTTGGTGGTCGCGTTGCACAAGCCCGAGCTGCAGGCCGAGCTGACGTCGCCGACGCAGGTGTCGTGCAGCCCATCAGCCGGGAGCGACGTGCCGGCCATCGCCTTCGGCGTGCAGGTGAACGTGTTGCGCGCGCAGTATTCGCTCGCGCCGCAATCGTCGTCGACCCAGCAGCTCGTCGCGGTGGGAATGCAGGCGCTGGTGAAGCCGTTCGCCGCGGTGTTGCAGAAGCCCGACTGGCAGACGGTGGCCGCGTCCTGCGCGGTGCACGGGCCTTCACCTTCCGAATGACCACACTGGCCGTCGCCGCCGCAGATGTTGGTGACGCATTCATTCGCCGAGGTGCAGGTCTGACCGTTGGCGGCAGCGCAGGTGTTCGTCACCGCGTTGCACGCGCCGCTGAGGCACGCCGCGTCGGCGAGCGCCTGAGCGCACACGCCGTCGTGCAGCCCGTCGTTCGGGAGTGCAGCACCCGCGAGGCCCTTGTTCACGCAGTGGTAGTTCGCGCGATCGCAGTACTCGTTCGCCGCGCAGTCGGTGTCGATGAAGCAACCGTTCGCTCCGCCGGGGATGCAGGCGCCCGAGGTGCTGCACGCGCCCGACTGGCAGAGATACGCGGTGCTGCCCGTGCAGCCCGACTCACCGTTCGAGAAGCCGCAGGTGCCCTGCGAGCAGGTGTTGAACTCGCACTCGGAACCCGAGCCGCAGCCCTGACCGACCGGTGCCGCGCAGGTGTTGGTGGTCGCGTTGCAGCGGCCGCTGGCGCACGCCGGCGCAACGGTGGTGCTCGCGCACATGCCGGTGTGGAGGCCGTCGACCGGAATCATCGCGCCCGCCGGCAACTGCGCCTGGCAGGTGAACGCTCCGCGGTTGCAGAACTGGCCGGCCATGCAGTCGCCGTCGGCCCAGCAGCTGCCGGCCGTCGAAGGCACGCACGAGCCACTCGGAGCGCAGGTGTTGCTCACGCACTGAGCGTTCGAGGTGCAGCCCGTGCCGTCGAGCGTCGCGCAGGTGTTGCTGGTGACGTTGCAGGTGCCGCTGCTGCACGCCGCGCTCATGCCGTTCTGGCACGTGCCGTCATGCAGACCGTCGCTGGGGATGGGCTGACCCGAAGCGAGCGTGGTGGTGCACGCGTTGCTCGAGCGATCGCAGTAGCTGCCGACCGCGCAGTCACCGTCGACGAAGCAACCGCCCGGAGTCGAGGGCATGCACGAACCGCCGACGCTGCAGACGCCCGACTGGCAGAGCGACGACGCGCCCGGCGTGCAGGGACCTTCGTTGACCGCGTAGCCGCAGGTGCCCGAAGCGCTGCACACGCCCGACGTGCAGTCGGTGGCCGCGTTGTTGACGTCGCACGGGCCGGAGCCGTTGGAGATGGTGTTGATGATCACTCCGCCGTTGAGCGAAGCCGTGGCCGCCTGGCGCTGCGTGTCGCCCGCGTAGCTGACGTCGACGGTGTGCGAGCCGAGCGGCAGCGTGCTGGTGCTGATCGACGCCGCGCCGCCGGTGATGGTGACCGGAGCGCCGTACGGCTGACCGTCGATGATGAACTGCGCGGTGCCGGTCGAAGCCGACGGAGAGAACGTCGCGGTGAAGCTGATCGACGTGTGGAGCGGCGCCGACGACTGCGAAGCGCTGAGGCCGATGACCGTGCGCGCCCGAACCTGCAGCGGCTTGGTGTCGCTCAACGTCAACACCGGGTCGCCCGCGGTGCCGCCGTATTCGATGACGTAGCCGGCGAGCACCGTGACGTTGCACGGCAAGTCGTTCCAGCGACCGGAGTTGACGAAGTAGATCTGACCGCAGCCTTCGTTGCCCGCGTTGTTCGGTTCACCGCCGGCCCAGTTGCTGTAGCCGCCGTTGATCGCGTTGCACACGGCAGACGAGGGGTTGCTGCAGAACGCGGTGCCGGTTTCCGGGCCAGTGACCCACGACCACGTGCGGGGGAACGAGCCTTCAGGGTTGGCCTGAGCTCCGATCCACCCGTCGTTGGTGAGCTTCTGACGAACGAAGTCGTTCTCCGCCGCCGAGGTGAGCGTCGCGAGGTAGCCGCGCAGACCGAGATACGTGCGGGTGACGGAATGGTTGCGCGCCTGCGTCCACGTGCCGCTGAACGACACGTATTCATAGAAGTGACCGTTGGCGCCGTTCGCGACGGCCGAGCCGATGGCGAAGGTGATGGTGCGCAACGCAGTCACCGGCAACGCGCCCGCGGTGTTCGAGTACTTCACGGTGCGCAGCGCCGCCTGGTAGTCGCTGCTCGGAGCGGAACCCGAGAGCGTCAAGATGCCGGTGCTGGTGTTGTAGCTGCCGCTGATGCCGTTCATCGCGGTGTAGACGAGACGATCTTGCGCGGCGACGAAGCCGGTGCCGATGGTGACGGTCGCTCCGACGATGTTCTGCGCGCCGACCACGGTGATGGCCGGGTCGATGATCGTGTCGCTGCCCATCGCGTCGTAGATCGCCGTGCCGCTGCTGGCGTCGATGCCGGGCGCGGTCTCACACATCAGCGTCCCCGCGTTGCACTGCTGGCCGGCGCCGCAATCGGCGGTGACCGCGCAGCCACCCGAGGGAATGCAGCTGTTGGCGTTCGGGCTGCACGCGCCGCTCTGGCAATCGGAGCCAGTGGTGCACGCGCCGCCGTTGGTGGTGCCGCACTGGCCGTTGCTGCCGCAGCGGTTCGAGACGCACTGATTGGCCGCGGTGCAGCTCGTGCCGTTCGAGTTCGCGCAGGTGCCGGTGGTCAGGTTGCACTGCCCGCTCGCGCAGACCGTCGCCTGGTTGCCGGCGTTGCACGGGCCCGAGCCGGCGGGAATGGTGGTGATGATCACTCCGCCGCTGAGTGAAGCGGTGGCCGGCTGCCGCTGGGTGTCACCCGCGTAGCTGACGTCGACGGTGTGCGCGCCGACAGGGAGCGCGCTGGTGCTGAGCGACGCCACGCCACCGCTGATGGTGACCGGCGAGCCGAACGCGACGCCATCGACGATGAACTGCGCTGAACCCGTCGCCGCCGACGGAGAGAACGTGGCGGTGAAGGTGACGTTGCTGCCCGCGGTCTGGGTGCTCTGCGAGCTGGTGAGCGAGATGCTGGTGCGCGCGCGGACCTGCACGGTCTGGGTGTCGGTCAGCTGCATGACCGGGTCGGTCGCGGTGCCGCCGTACTCGATGACGTAGCCGGCGAGGACGCTCGAGTTGCACGGCAGGTCGTTCCACTTGCCGGAGTTCGCGAAGTAGATCTGACCACAGCCTTCGCTGCCGGCGTTGTTGGGCTCGCCCGAGGCCCAGTTGCTGTAGCCGCCGTTGATGGGCGAGCAGACCGCGGACGACGAGTTGTAACAAAACGCAGTGCCCGTATCGGGGCCGGTGACCCACGACCACGTGCGCGGGAAGGAACCTTCAGGGTTCGCCTGAGCGCCGATCCACCCGTCGTTGGTCAGCTTCTGGCGAACGAAGTCGTTCTCCGCGGCAGAGGTGAGCGTCGCGAGGTAGCCGGCGAGGCCGAGGTAGCTGCGCGTCGCGGCGTTGTTCTTCGCCGAGGTCCACGTGCCGCTGAACGAGACGTATTCGTAGAAGTGACCGTTGCTGCCGTTCGCGACGGCGGAGCCGATGGCGAAGGTGATGACGCGCGCCGCAGTGTTCGGAGAAGCGCCGCCGATGTTCGAGTACTTCACGGTGCGCAGCGCGTCCTGGTACGCGGCGCTCGTCGCCGAGCCCGACAGCGTCAAGATGCCGGTCGTCGTGTTGTAGCTGCCGGTGATGCCGTTGATCGTCGAGTAGACGAGGCGGTCTTGCGCGGCGACGAAGCCGGTGCCGATGGTGACGGTCGCTCCAGTGAGGTTCTGGGAACCGACGACGTTGACCGCGGGGTCGATGACCACGTCAGCGCCGGTCGCGTCGTAGGTGGTGGTGCCGTTGCTGGCGTCGACGCCGGGCAACACCACGCACGCGTTGCCGCTGCAGGTCTCACCCGAGGCGCAATCGGCGGTGACCGCGCAGGTGCCCATCGCGATGCAGGTCGAGTTCGCGCTGCAGCGGTTGCTGGTGCACATCGAAGCGGAAGTGCACGCGCCGCCGTTCGCGGAGCTGCAGGTCGTCGTCGTCGAGTTGCACTGACCCGAGCTGCACGACGCGTTCAAGTTCGACGAGCAGGTGTCGTGCAGACCGTCGGTGGGAAGCGCGGTGCCGTTGGCGAGCTTGGTGCGGCACGTCCACGTGTTCTGCTCGCAGTAGCTCGACGCGTTGCAGTCAGCGTCGACGTTGCACGCGTCAGCGCGGTTCGGCATGCAGATGCCGGAGACGCTGCAGTTCACCGTCTGACACACCGAGCCTTCGTTCGCCGGCGTGCACGGGCCCTGGCCCTGCGCGAGACACGACGAGGGGCCGAGATCGATTCCCGTCGGGACGATGACCGGGTCGGGGTTCGCGTACTTGCGGACGTACGTGTAGTCGACGCGCGAGATGGGGTTCGGCGCGCCGCCGGAGTGATCGAACTGCCAGTACGCACTCTCCGTGGTGTTCATCGTGCACGCCGCGGAGCCGAGCGTGACCTGCAGCTTGGTGCCGTTCTTGTCGTAGATGCCGTACGTGATGCTGCTGTTGGCGTTCTTCTCGTAGAAGAACTCGGTCTGGAAGAACGTGGTCGTGCCGGGGACGTTGGCCCAGCGCGGAGCGACGTCAGCCTGCGACGTGCACACGCCCGGCGACGAACCGCGGCCGATGAAGACGTAGCTGTAGTCGTACGACATCCACGTGGCGCCGGTCCACGTGCGGGTCGACCAGTGCATTTCGTTCGGCGGAGCTCCGGTGGCGACGACGGTCGCTGCGCCGAACTCGATGTCGGCACCGCTGGCCGACTGCGCGTCGGTGCGAACGCCGAACACGGTCTGCCCGGCGGAGAGCACTTTGTTCTTCGACCAGAAGCCGGCCGCTCCACCCGCGGTGGTCGCGTAGCCGTTGCTGCGGCTCACCGGGCCGAAGACGTTCCACTTCACGCTGTCCATCGTCGAGCCGGCGGCGTTGAAGTCGTCGAAGAAGGTCGGGAACACCGACGGGCCATCGGAGACCGAGGTCGCCGACGGGTTGCCCCAGAACATCGACAGCGGCGTCGACGTGTTGGCGACGACCGACGGGAGCTTGAGCCACACGTTGGTCTGGCTGGTGTTGCACGTGCCGTCGGCGACCCAGAACGCAACCGCGTCCGTCGGCGTGCATCCGTCTCCGGCGTACACGCGAAGGTCTCCACAGTCAGAGCGCATGCGGCCGGCGGCGATCTCCGTGGCCGTGTCGATCAGGAAGCGCACCTGGAAGTCGCTCAGGTTCTGCGCGCCCGACGCGTTGTGCGTGACGAGGTAGCGCTTACCGACCGACCAGCCCGCGAGCGTCGAGGCCTGTTTCGTGGTGGCGACGGCGGTCGTCTTTTCTGACGGCGTCTCTGCACAGGCAGCGAGCAGCGTCACCGCGGCGATCACAGCAGTGAACTTCGAATTCGTGATGACTCGAGACATCGAAACCCCTCCAGTTCGATTGGCGGGCTGTGTTGACCCACCGTGCGCATTCGACCCCCCGAAGAACGAAGGAGAGCCTGTGAGCGCGGGCCGAACTGCAAGGGGTGAACCGCAACGACGCGTCAGCGCGCTGACGTCACTTCAGGAGGCACGCGGGAACGAGATCCACGCCGCCGAAGAACTCTTGAATGAGCAGCGCCCACGCCTTCTTGTTCTCGGGCGGGCCGCACTTGAAAGGATGCGCAATCTTTTCGCCGTGCAGCACTGCGCGCTGCTCGAGGTAGTAGCGCCGCGCGAGATCGGCTCCGTATTCGCCGACGCCGTTGCCGGGCTGAAACGCGTAGTACGTGCCACCCTTCACCTTGATCGAGTCGGCGACGTACGGCGTCAGGCACTCCACCTTCGTGCCGCACTTCGCGACGATGGCGTCGAAGATCGGCGAGAGCACGCGCCACGACCAGTTGCGGTGCTCTTGATCGTTCAAGTGAAAGACTTCGTGGAAGAGCGTGCTGCGCACTCCGGCTTCGCTGCCGAAGAGTGAGCCGCTCACGTTGTATGCAATCGACCAGTCGACGGCGAAGGCGCTCGGCGTTCTGCGTTTCACCGACTCGAAGAAGCGAAAGTCGAGCGCGCGCCAGCGGTAGTTCACGCCGGTTCCTGGTCCGAGCTTCGCGAAGAAGTCGTCGTAGTCGAGCAGCGCCGCGGCGGCCCACTGCAGGTGCGTGCGCAGCGGGCCGACCGTGAGTCGCGGAACGAGCTTCAGCTTGCCGCGGTAACCACCATCGAACGGCTGCGCGGGGAGTTGCCCTGCGACGGTGCCGCTCTTCTCGTAGAGATCGACCGCGATCTTCACGGCCGCGGGGTCCTTCACGTAGCGGGCCTTCAACAGACACACGATCTGATCGTGTTGAGACCCGGTGTCGCACTTCGGCAACACCTTCGCTTCGTCCGGCAGGTAGAGGATTTCTTCGGCGAGCGCGCGGCTGATCATCGGCTCGGGAACGCCGGCATCGACACCGGCGTCGACTGCTCCGAGCGAGAGCAGCAGCGCGATCGAGATCACTCAGCGCCCATGAACGGGTAGCCCAGCGTGGTGGGAGGCACGAACGTTTCCTTGATGGTGCGCGGAGAGGTCCACCGCAGCAGGTTCCACATCGAGCCGGCCTTGTCGTTGGTGCCGCTGGCGCGACCGCCGCCGAACGGCTGCTGGCCCACGACGGCGCCGGTGCACTTGTCGTTGATGTAGAAATTGCCCGCCGCGTGGCGGAGCGCGTTGGTGAGCATCACGATCGAGTGCGCGTCGCGCGCGAAGATCGAACCGGTGAGCGCGTACGGAGTGGCCTGATCGACTTCCTTCACCGCCTCGGCGACCTGCTCGTCGGGGTACACGAAGAGCGAGACGACTGGCCCGAAGATTTCCTCAGTCATCAGCTGGTGGCGCGGGTTCGTCACCTGCACCAGCGTGGGCCGCACGTACCAACCGACGGTGCGATCGACCTTGCCGCCGGCGAGCAGCTTCGCGTCGTTGCCCTTGGCGAGCTCGAGGTATCGGCCGATCTTGATGAACGAGCGGTCGTCGATCACCGCCGACATGAAGTTGCGGAAGTCGGTGGTGGGGCCCATCGAGATGCCTTCGATCATCGGCACCAGGCGATCGCGCAGCGCCGGCCACAGCGACGACGGCACATACACGCGCGAGCACGCGCTGCACTTCTGGCCCTGGTACTCGTAGCCGCCGCGCGCGATGGCGACGGCGACCGCGTCGAGATCATCAGCGGCGCTCGGGTGCACGAAGATGAAGTCCTTCCCGCCGGTCTCTCCGACGATGCGCGGGTACTGTTTGTACTTCGGCAGCTGATCACCGATCTGCTTCCACATCGCGTTGAAGGTCGCGGTGGAGCCGGTGAAGTGCAGAGCGCCGAAATCGGGTGACGCGAGCGCGGCGCCGCCGATGGGCGCTCCGGGGCCGGGCAGGAAGTTGATCACGCCGTCGGGAAGACCGGCTTCACGCAACACCTTGAGCATCACGTACGCGCTCAAGCTGGCCGTCTCAGCGGGCTTCAAGAGTACCGCGTTGCCCATGAGCGCGGGCGCGGCGGCGAGGTTGAGGCCGATCGCCGTGAAGTTGAAGGGAGCGACGGCGAACACGAAACCGTCGAGCGGGCGGTAGTCACTGGTGTTCCAGACACCGGGCCCGGAAATCGGTTGCACGTCGGCGATCTGCTGCGCGTACGACGCGTTGAAGCGCAGGAAGTCGATCGATTCGCACGCGGCGTCGATCTCCGCCTGGTACGCGGTCTTGCCCTGGCCCCACATCGTGACGGCGTTGATCGTCGCGCGGTACTTCGTGGCGAGCAGCTCGGCGGCCTTGAACATCACCGCGGCGCGCTCGCTCACCGGCAGGGCACTCCATTCCTTCTTCGCTTCGAGGCCGACCTTGATCGCATGCTCGACCTCGGCCGGTCCCGCGGAGTGCACGGTGGCGAGGACCTTGTGGTGCTCCTGCGGAGAGCGCACCTCGAAGGTCTTCCCGGTGCGGATCTCTTTGCCGCCGATGACGACGGGGATCTCGATCTTCTCGCTACCGACTTTGGCGAGCGCGGCTTTGAGCTCTGCTTTTTCGGGTGAGCCCGGCGCGTACTGCTTGATCGGCTCGTTCACGGGAATCGGTGCACGGGGGTTCGCGGAGATCATGGGGGCCGACTTATCACCGGATGGCACGACGGCTGCTCCTCTTGAGGTTCCATGTGGCCAGGCATCCTCGTGGCGGTGATCGCAGGAGCGAGTCCGTTCGGAGACACGGCGTCGTGGTCGGTCAGCCGCACCGAGGAGATCAAGGTGTTGCCGGCCGATGCGGGCGCGGCGGTGACCATTCGCCTCGTGACGACGGTCATCTCGAGCGAAGAACAGGAACGTTCGTTCATGCGTGCCGCGGTGCGGTTGCCCGATGGCCGCAGTGACGACGTGACGCGCGCCATCACCGAGCGCATCAACCAGGGGCTCGACGACGGCACGCTGCGCGAAGCGCAGGACCAGCTCGCGCACGGCGGCTTCGGCGGTTTTCAGAGCCGCACCATCACCGTCGATCTCAACCGCGCGCCGTGGCTCGACGTGCGTGTTTGTGACGACGAAATGGGCGCCTACCCGTCGACCTCGTGCGCTCACGTGCGCGTGAACGTCGAGACGGGAAGTGAGTGGACGTGGACGGACGCGATTCTTCCGCAGCGGCGCGCGCAGTTCTTCACGGCGACCACTCCGCGGTTCGCGCGTGAAGCGAAGAAGCAGCAGGACGCGTGGGGCGACGACGAGAACTTCGAGTTCGTGAACGCGTACGGCTTGTTCCCCAACGAGTTCGACGCACGCCGGTTCGACGACGCCGAGCTCGATGACGAAGGCCTCGCGCTGTGGGTCGGCACGAGCGCGCCGCACGTGCTGCAGGGCGCGATGTGGCGTTTCGCCCTGCCCGCTTCAGCGCTCAAGAAGTTCGTCGATCCCGCTGGGCCGCTGGGGCACCTCGTCGCGCAGAAGTGATGCTGCTAAGGCGCGTCGCATGAAGCGACTCGCGCTGGTGACGACCCTGGTGTTCGCTGCGTGCTCCGGCACCAACCCGATCAATGCGGACGGCGGGACTGGCGGCGGCATCACGGGCGGCGGAGTTGCTGGCGGCGGCACTGGCGGCGGCTCGACGGGCGGCGGCGCCGGTGGCGGGAACGTCGATGCGGGCAGCGACGGCGGCATGACGACTGACGCGGGCACCAGCGACGGCGGCTACGTGAAGGACCCGCTCATCACCGCGCGGCCGTTCAACGAAGTGGTGCCGGTGAGCTACGTGCCGGGCACTCCGACGCCGTTGGTGATCGAGCTGCACGGCTACACGGCGACGGGCATGACGGAAGACGCGTACCTGCGGTTCTCGCAGGCTGCGCAGTCGCGCGGGTTCCTGCTCGCGCTGCCCGACGGAACGATCGACGGCCAGGGCCAGCACTTCTGGAACGCGACCGATGCGTGCTGCGGCTTCGGGCAGAGCACGGTCGACGACGTGGCGTACGTGACGGCGGTGATCGAAGACATGAAGAAGCGCTTCACGATCGACCCGAAGCGCATCTTCCTCGTGGGGCACAGCAACGGCGGCTTCATGGCGCACCGAATGGCGTGCGATCGCTCCGAGCTGATCGCTGGCATCGTCTCGCTCGCGGGCGCGGTGTGGAGCGACGCGTCGATGTGCCAGCCGACGGCGAAGATCAACGTGCTGCAGGTGCACGGCACGCTCGACGGAGTCATCTATTACGCGGGCGGCTCGGCGGTGGTGGGTGCTCCGCCGTTCCCGGGTGCTGAGACGACCGTCGCGACGTGGGCGCAGAAGAACGCGTGCACGGGCTCGATGCTGACGGCGATCGGCGGCGATCTCGATCTCGAAGGAGCGATCATCGGCGCCGAGACGAGCCGCCTTCAGTTCACCGGTTGTCCCGCGGGCGCGGCGGCCGAGCTGTGGAAGATGAACGGCGCGTCACACGTGCCGGCGTTCAACACCACGTGGGCCGACACGGTCTTCACGTGGATGATGGCGCACCCGAAGCCGTGAGCTGCTGACGCCACGCTGAGATCTCGTCGATCAACACACGGCGATCAGGCACCGGCGCGTTGCCCTGCGTCATGCACGCGTGCACGAACGCCGTGCCGCTCTCGATCGACGCGAACACCTTGTGCGGGAATTTGAGGCGCCCGAGCAGCGTGATGCCGGTGACGATGGTGCGCACCATGGTCGCCTTGAGCCCCGTACCTTCGAAGCACACCGCCGAGCCCTTCACGTTCTGCGCGCGGCCGAGCAGCTCAGCGATGCGATTGCGCACGGGCGACGTCGGCGGTGGCGCCTTCTCGAGCACCACGGTCACCAGGCCGATGCCGGCAGGAAATCGCCCCCGCAGCTCGTCGATCGTCTTCTCGATGCGGTCGGAGTTCTCGACCGTCGCGTTGTTGAGCCACACGCAGACGAAGACTCCGTTCGACAACCCCAGCGCACAGTCGGCATCGCGCCACAACGTCTCGACCATGCGCCCGACTTAACTCAGAGCGAGTTCGTCGGCACCCAGCCCTCGTTGCCCTGCGTGTCGCGCACGCGGGTGAAGTCTTCCTTCTTCTCGAGGACCTTGAGCTTCTCGCCGCTCTTCACGGGCGCGTTGCGCGTCGGAGTCGCGACCGACGCCGGAGCCGGCGCCGCCTGCAGCGTCACTTCACGGTTGGTCGACGAGCCGTAGAGCGAATCGATGCGCGCCGAGTCGGCCGCCTTGCTCTGCACGACGTTGGTCGAGAGCTGCTCGAACGCACGCGCGCCCGACTGCGCGATCTGCTGCGGGGTCTGACCGGGCTGGCTGAAGAAGTGCCCCGTCACGTGAATCACCTGGCCGTCTTCCCAGCGAAAACGCGCGGCGATCACGCCCGTGCCGTACTTCTGCTCGACGATGTCCGACGACATGAGGACCTTCACGCGCTTGGGGTCGAGCACCTTCACCGGGTAGCCGCCGCTCGCGACCTGCCACAGCTCCTTCGCGTTGCCGCCGAGCGCGTTGAGCAGGCCGCGATCTTCTTCGCTGCCGCCCAACTTCACGGGCACGATCTCTTCCGTCGTCGAGCGGCCCGTCCACGCCAGCGTGTTGGGGAAGATGCGCTCGATCACTTCCTTCACCGCGTGGTCGGTCGTGTAGAGAAACCCGCCGGCCGTCACGAAGCGCTTCAGCTTCTGGCGCGCCTCTTCCGACATCTCTCCGCGGCAGTTCACCATCACGACCTGCTTCGAGTGCAGCGGCAGATCGGCGAGCTCTTCGGGAGTCACCACCACGAAGTTCACCTTCGCCTTGGCGAGCACCTGCTCCATGGCGTCGGCCGAGCCGCGCACCACGACCACCGCGGCCTTCGCGACCTCGGCTTCGCGTTCGTGGGTGACGGAGGCAAAAGCGGGCGCCGCGACGACGACCAGGGCCAGAAAAAGGGCGTGAGTGCGCATGGCCCCCTGAAACGCGTGGCTTTCGGAATCGATCTCGAGTACACCTCTGACCAGCGATATGCCGCGCATCAGTCCCCTCGCTTCGCCGGTCACCATCGAGCTGGAAGGTGAGCAATTTCAAGCGCGTGCGGGCGAGCCAGTGGCCGCGGCGCTGTTGGCGAAGGGCGAGACGATCTTCAGCCGTTCGCCGAAATACCACCGCCCTCGGGGCCCTTTCTGCATGACGGGCTCGTGCGCGCACTGCCTGATGCGCGTCGACGGGGTGCCCAACGTTCCCACCTGCCGCGTGCCGGTGAAGGCGGGCATGCGCATCGAGCGGCAGAACGCGATGCCCGACGCGCGGCTCGACGTGTTCCGCGCGAACGACTTCGTGTTCCGCGATTGGTTCAACCACCACGAGTTCATGGCGGGTGTGCCGATCATCGAGAAGGTGCTGCAGAAGATCGCGCGCCAGCTCGCGGGCCTCGGCGTGTTGCCCGACAAGGCCGCGCCCGATCGCCCGCCCGCGGTGATCGAGAAACTGGGCACGGTGATCGTCGGCGCTGGCGCGGCGGGTCTGTCGGCTGCCAAAGAGCTGAGCGCGCGCGGTGTGGCCTTCACGTTGTTCGAGCGCGAGGCCGAGGTTGGCGGGCGGCTGATCTCGGCGGCTGAGACGGGCCAGCCTGCTCCGTGGAATGCGCCGGCGCGGTGTGAAGCGGAGGTGGTCGGCCTCTTCGCGGACGATGGAGCGCCGTTCCTCGCGGTGATCGAGAAGCAGCAGCTGCACCTCGTGTTCTACGAGACGCTGATTCTCGCGATGGGCGGGCACCCGATTCTCCCCACCTTCCCCAACAACGATCTGCCGGGCGTGATGGCGGGCCGCGCGGTGTCGGCGCTGATTCGCCGTCACGGCGTGCTCGCGGGCGCGACCATCGCGTGCTGCGGAGAACCGAACGAAGCGCGCGCGCTCGCGGAGCTGATCAAGGGCGTCGGCGGCGTGCCGGTGGCGGTCGGCGAAGAGGTCGTTCGAGCGCACGGGCTTCGTGAAGTCACCGCGGTCACCACCGACAAGCGGAAGATCGACTGTGACGTGATCGCGGTCTGCTCCCCGCTCTCTCCGGCGTTCGAGCTGGCGCGCGCCGCAGGAGCGAAGGTGGTGTGGAACTCGCACTCGCGCTGCTTCACCGTCGAGACCGACGCGGTGGGCCGCACGGCGCGCCTCAACGTGTATGTGATTGGAGAGATGCGCGGCCCGATGTCGAGCGCCGCCGCAGCCGAGCAGGGTCTGGCCACCGCTGATCACCTCTGCCCGCCGGGAGGCAAGCCGTGAGCAAGTCACTGCTCTGCCCCTGCGAAGACGTGACCGCCAGTGAGGTCGATCACGCGATCGAGAAGGGCTACCGCGACATCGAGTCGGTGAAGCGCTTCACGGGCTTCGGCACCGGCATGTGCCAGGGCAAACAGTGCCACACCGCCGTCGCTCGGCATCTCGAGTCGCGCTGCTCGCTCGAGCCCGAGAAGTTGGTGCCGTTCACGCCGCGACCTCCGCTCTTCCCGACGGAGCTGAGCTACTGGGCCAGCGCGTCGTTCGATCCCGCCGTCGCTCCTGCGGGCGGTGTGCCGGCGTCGATGGGCTTCACCGTGCCCGCGCTGAAGCCGAAGGCTCCGGTGCCCACGCGCGCGAAGATCGTGATCATCGGCGGCGGCATCATGGGCCTCTCGCTCGCGTGGAACCTCACCGAGCAGGGCGAGCGCGACGTGGTGGTGATCGACAAGGGCTACCTCTGCGCCGGAGCGTCGGGCCGCAACGGCGGTGGCATTCGCGCGCAGTGGGGCACGCCGACGCTCATTTCCCTCGCACGCCGTTCGATCGAGCTCATGAAGCGCTTCGCGCGCGACATGGGCATCAACGTGTGGTTCCGCCAGGGCGGCTACCTCTTCCTCGCGAAGTCGGACGAGGTCGTGAAGCGCATCGAGAAGAGCGCCGAGCTGCACAACAAGCACGGCGTGCCGACGCAGATCCTCACTCCCGATGCGGCGCGCGACGTGGTGCCGCAGCTGACGATGAAGGGCATCAAGGCCGCCGCGTGGAACCCGGAAGATGCGGTGATCTTCCCGTGGCCGTTCGTGTGGGGTTACGCGAACCAGGTCGAGAAGCGCGGCGTGAAGGTCGAGACATTCACCAAGGTGGAAGGCTTCGAGCTCGGCGCTGGCGGGAAGAAGATCACCAAGGTGATCACGGATCGCGGCGACATCGAGTGCGAGCAGGTGGTGCTCGCTGCGGGCGCATGGTCTCCGCAGATCGCGAAGCTCGCCGGAGTGCATCTGCCGAATCAGCCGCACCGCCACGAGATCTGCTCGAGCGAGCCGCTGAAGCCGTTCCTCGGGCCGCTGGTCTCGGTGCTCGACTCGGGCCTCTACTTCTCGCAATCGATGCGCGGCGAGATCGTCGGAGGCATGGGCGATCACCACGAGCCCGTCGGCATGAACCTGGGCTCGACCGAGCGTTTCCTCACGCGCTACGCGAAGGCACTGACCGAGCAGATGCCGCAGCTCGGGCATCTGAAGATCCTGCGCCAGTGGGCCGGGCCGTACGACGTCACGCCCGACAACTCACCGATTCTCGGGCGCACGCCGGAGCTGCCCAACCTGCTGCAGATGAGCGGCTTCGTGGGCCACGGTTTCATGATGGCTCCCGCGGTCGCCGAGCGCATGGCGAAGTGGATGGCGAGCGGCGAGTCAGACGAGCTCTTCGAGCGCTTCACGCTCTCGCGCTTCGCGGAAGGCCGCATGGAGCGAGAGGACATGATCATCGGATGAGTTCCGGTTCGACACCCGCGCTGGAGCTGAAGAACGTCACCAAGCGCTTCGGCGAGAAGGTGGCGGTGAACGATCTCTCGCTGAGCATCGAGCCCGGCACGTTCCTCGGGTTTCTCGGGCGTAACGGCGCGGGCAAGTCGACCACGCTGAAGATGGCGACCGCGCTGGTCGAGCCGACGAGCGGTTCGATCTCAGTGCTGGGGCACGATCTCAAGACCGACTCGATGGCCGCACGCCGCTTGATGGGCGTGATGCCCGAAGACATGGCGCTGCTCGAGTTGCTCACCGGCGCGCAGTACCTGCGCTTCGTGGGGCGCATGTACGGGCTCGACGACGCGCAGATCGATCAACGCGGCGCCGAGCTGTTCGACACGCTCGATCTCAAGGCGGGCACACGCACGCTGGTTGCCGACTACAGCTTCGGCATGAAGAAGAAGCTCGCGCTGTGCGCCGCGTTGATTCACGGCCCGCGCATCCTCTTCCTCGACGAGCCGTTCGAAGGCATCGACGCGGTGACCAACCGCACCATCAAGGACATCCTCCTCGCGCTGCAGGCGCGCGGCGTGACGCTGGTGCTCACCAGTCACATTCTCGAAGTGGTCGAGAAGCTGTGCCCGCTGATCGCGATCATCGACGACGGGAAGTTGAAGGGGTTCGGTACGCTCGAGCAACTGAAGCAGGGCGCTGATTCCCTCGAGTCGCTGTTCGTGAGCCTCGTCGGCGGCCCTCAGCGAGGCGCGCTCTCGTGGCTGTGAGCCCCTTCCGCGCGCTCGCGGTCGCGCACCTGCAGAGCACGTGGAATCGCCTGCGCAAGCAGATGGGCAGCGCGGCGTTGTGGGTCTTCGTGCTGGTGATCGCGTTCCTCACCATCACCGTGGCGCTGCCGATTCTCGGGTCGCTCGGACTGCTCGGCTGGGCAGCAGGCAACGCCATCGGCACGCAGAACGCAGATCGCGCGATCGGCATCGCGGGCGTGGTGTTCAGCGGGCTCACGTTGCTGCTCGGAGTGATCGGCGGCATCTCGAGCGGCTCGCGACAATTGCCGTGGGAGACGCTCCGCGGTTTTCCGGTGCGCTCGTTCACACTCTTCCTCGCCGAGTGTTTCGCGGGCGCGGGCGAGGTGATCACCATCTTCGAGTTGTGCGCGATCGGCGTGGTGTGTCTGGGCGCGGCGATCGGCGCTCCGTGGGGCGCTCCGTTCTTCCTCGTCTTGTTTCTCACGCACGCCTCGGCCCTGCTCGCGCTGCAGCAGCTGTTCGGCTCGCTCGCGCAACGCGCGTCACGGCAGCTCCGGGTGATGATTCTGCTCTTGCCGATCGCGGGTGTGTCGACGTCGTATTTCCTGCCGCTGCTCGCGAAACGAATCACCGGCGACGAGTACCTGACGTGGGGCGCGCGGCTGGCGGCGCTCGAGAAGTTCTTCCCCGCGGGCTGGGTGATGCGCGCGGCGCAGGAAGCAACGGTCGGCGGGCTGTCGGCGGTGACGGTGCTGGTGTCGATTCTCTTCCCTGTGCTGGTGAGCGCGGTGCTGGTAGTGCTCGCGTGGCAATTCGTCGCGCGCGAGAAGCCGCTCGCCATCGAGCACGACCGCAGCAAGCCGGTGCAGCTGTGGTCCTTCTCGTCGCAGGTGATGGGCGTCGCGCGACTGCAGTGGGAATCGCTCGCGCGGAGCATTCCCGGGCGCTTCGGGTTGATCATGCCGCTGCTGACGCTGGTGCTGATCCGCGGGCCGCTCGCTGAGCTGACGGGGCGCGGGTGGACCGCTCCGGTCGCGTTTGGGTACGCGTCGCTCGCGGGCACCAACATGCTGTTCAACCAGTTCGGTCTCGATCGCCACGGCGTGAAGGTGCTGTTCCTGTTGCCGGTCGAGCCGATCGCCCTGCTCCGCGGAAAGCTGCTCGGCTTCGCGGCGTGGCAGGCGGTGCAAGCGACGCTGCTCACGGTGCTGCTCTCGGTCACGGGCAAAGGCGAACCGCTCGAGATGCTGATCGGCGTGCTCCTCTACGCGAACATCTTCTTGATCCTCGCGATGGTCGGGCAGTTCGCGAGCATCTGGCAGCCGCGCCCGCTGCGGAAGAATGGCCTGCGCGCGTCGCAGCCACCGTTCGTGGTGGTGGTGATGATGTTCGGCACGCTCGGCACCGCGGGCGGTCTGCTCTACGGCGTGCTGTACGGGCTGAAGGCGTTCGCGCCCGGGTGGCAGGTGCCGGCGTTGTTGATCACCGGCGCCCTGCTCTTCGCGCTGGTGTTCCCCGTCATCGCGTTCAACGCCCTCTTTCTCGAGCGCAGCAAAGAGAAGCTCGTCGAAGTGCTCGGCTCCGCGGGATGAACGCCGACGCGCTGCTCGCCGACCTCATCGCCCACCCTGACGACGATGCGCCTCGGCTCGTGTACGCCGACTTCCTGCTCGAACGCAGCGCCGAGCAGCGTGATCGCGATCGGGGCGAGTTCATTCAGCTGAGCTGCGAGCTGGCGAAGCTCGATGACGCCGCGGCCGAGGTGCGCGCTCCGAAGGTGCGTCGCGCGATGGAGCTGCTCGGCGCCTGGGAGCTGCAGTGGGTCGACTCGCTGCTCGCGCCGCTGCCACGCAGGCGCACCTCGCTGCTGAGCGACGTCGATTGGACGTGGTCTCGCGGCTTCATCGAGCGCTACCGGCGGGCAGGGTTCTCCAACTCCAACGACTTCAGCGCCGGCGAGATGGAGCAGATCACCCGCCGAACTCCGATGCGCGACGTGTGGGTCACGCTCGCCGGCAGTCTTCCGACCACCACTTTCCTCGCGCGCCCCTGGCTGTCGTCGCTGCGCGCGCTGTCGGTGGAGTTCAAGGTGCTGGCTGATTCGATTGAAGCGTTCTGCACCACGCGCGCGCTCCATTCGCTGAAGCATCTCTCGGTGCGCTTCAACGATCAGCGCCAGGTGCACGTGCTCGCGAAGCACGCTGCCTCGTTCACGAAGCTCGAGTCGCTCGAGCTCACCTTTCCCGACGGTGCGCTCGAGCGCGACACGCTGCAGGTGATCTCCGAGCTGCACTTCGGGCCGCGCCTGAAGCACTTCGGCTGGAACCACGAGTCCACGCCCGAGCAGCTGTTCGACCTGCCCTTCCCGCTGGAGTCGCTCGCCCTGCTCCACCATTCCGCAGGACAGGTATCGCTGCGTGGGCTCATCGCAGCGCCGCGCGCGTTTCCGTCACTTCGCAAGCTGCAGCTGCGTGGCTCATGGAGCTTCGCCGCGCTCGCCGAGCTGCTCGCCTCGCGCGGAAGCTTCAAGGAGCTGCGGTTGCACGGCGCGACTTCCGAGCCGGGGTTCCTTCGACTGATCGAGCGAGCGAACCTCGAGTCACTCGAGGTCTTCGCGCTGTCGCGAGCGGTGGCGTTCGGTGATCGCGAAGTCGAAGCGTTCGCCGCGGCGACGCAGCTTTCCCGCCTGCGCGAGCTCGAGCTCAGGGGCCTGCAGATCACCAACGCCGGTGCGAAGGCGCTGCTCGCTGCGCCGCACCTGCAGCGCCTGCGAAAGCTCTCGTTGCGTCAGAACCAACGCATCGGCGCAGCGCAGTTCGCGAGCGTCGCGGGCTTCGAAGAACTCGAGTCACTCGATCTTCGCGAGAACTCCATCCCCGCGCGTGGAGCGGCCGCCGAGCGCCTGCGCAAACGCTTCGGGGCCGCGGCGCACGTCGCGTGGGACGCTCCCTCGGTCGATTGAAGTCAGGGGTCCGACGTGAGCTGCATCGCCGACGGCAACGGCGCGCAGAGCGTCGAGTTGGTGCCCATCGAGAGCGTGTTGGTCACCGTACCGAGCTGCAGCAGCGCGCGATCGAACGTCACCGAGCCGCCGACGTTTGCGTTGCCGGCGATCATGACCATGCCCGACGGGGTGAACGAGTAGTTGTTGTTGGTGTTGGACAACGCGAGCGTGAACGTCGCCTGGCCGTTGCCCGAGTTGACGACCGTGAAGTTCTGCGTGCCGAGGTTCCGCAGCTGCGTCGGGTTGAACGACAACCGCGCGCCCTGAGCCGTCATGTGGAGCGCGACCGTGTGTTGCTCGCTGAACCCGGTGCCGGTGGCGTTCACGGTGACCGTGGCCGCGTAGAGGTCAGTCGTCGTTTCTGAGGTGGTGGGGATCATCCGCGGCGTCACCGTCACCGTCGCCGTCGCGCCGGAGTTGACCATCGGCGGACCCGTCACCGTGTACGAGCCGCTCGCGCCGCTCAGCATGTACATGAGGTTGAGGTTCTGCGTGGAGTCGTTGCGCAGCGTGAAGGTCTTCGCCATCGCCGTCGTGCCGCAGGGCACGAGACCATTCGTGCCGAAGGTCAGCTGAGTCACGCTCTGCACCACGACCACCGACGCGACGCCGCGACCGGCGAGCGGAAGCCGCGGAGGACCCGCCGGCGTCATGGGCGCAGGCAGCGGCTGACACAGCACCGTCGAACCCGGGACCGTCAGCAGGGCCTCGTCGGTCACCGCGCTGGTCGCCGACACCGGGCTGAACGAGCCCACGATGGTGGCGCTGCTCCCGCCCGCGACGAACTGAGACGCGGGCAACGAGAACACGCTCTGCCCCGGCGCGAACTGCAGCGTGCCCGGAGCATTGCCGGTGTTGGTCAGCGTGAACTGCGCGGTCGCCACGGTGTTGCGCGCGACGTCGCCGAAGTCGAGCAACTGCGTCGACAGCGAGAAGATCGACCCACGCGCGGTCTGCGTGAGCGGAATGTCGCGCGGGAGATCTCCATTCACGTCGGTCGTGATGTGGAGCAGGTCGCCGTAGAGATTGTTGGTGATGGCCGACGTCTGTGGAATCGGCAGCGGCGTGACCGTCAACCGCATCGTGCCGCCATCAGGCGCCACGTCGCCGCTCGGAGGGCTCATGCTCAGCGTGTACTTCGGCGTCATCGCGGTGAGCGCCGCGGTCACTTTGTACGCCTGGTTTCCGGGGTTGGTGAAGGTGATCACCTTGGGCATCGCCGTCGCGCCGCAGTTGGTCGAACCGAAGTCGAGCGCGACCGGCGAATACGCCACCGAGCCGCTGGTGCCCGTACCCTGCAGCTGCACGGCCGCTGGCACGACGTCGCAGAGCACGCCGCTGTCGGGGACGATGGACAAAGTCAGCGTGCCCATCTCGACCGACGCGTCGAGACCCGAGCTCGGCGTGAAGCGCACCGTCGCGGCCTGACTGCCGACCGACGCGAGGCTGGGCGCGTTGGGCTCGAGAGTGAACGCGCTCGGCCCCGCGGCCCACGTCACGTTCACGGTCCCCGAACCCTCGTTGACCAGATTCACGGGAGCGGTCGCGCTCGAGCCGATGGGAACTCCGCCGTACTGCACGTTGGTGGGAGAGAGCCGCAGCACCGCGCCGTGCGCCGACTGGTGCAGCTGAATCTGGTGCGGCATGTCGTTGGGCGCGTCGGTGGTGAGCGTGAGGAGATCGCCGAAGCCGTCGGGGTTGGTCGGCGCGGTGGCGGGAATCGCGGTGGTGGTGATGTTGATCATCACCGTCTGCATCGCGGGCACCGTGCCGCTCGACGGGTTCAGCGTGAACGGCGAGTTCGACGCGAGGCTGAGCGCGCTCGTCCACGCGAAGGGCGCGTTGCCGGCGTTGGTGAGCGCGATGGTCTGAGCAGTCGCCCGCGCGCCGCAGGCCACGCGGCCGTTGTCTCCGAAGAACACTTCGTTGGTCGAGAGACCCACGAGACCGGTGGTGCCCTGCCCGCTCAACGTCAGCGCGGTCAGCGGCGTGCCGCACACCGGCTCGGTCGGCGTGACACCGATGTCGATGCGCGACGGCGTGACGTCGGTCGGGCGGAAGCGCGCGGTCACCTCGACGGTGGTGCCCGCGTCGATGCTCACCATGCGCGGCGTGAGCTCGAACTGCGCGTCACCGCTCATCGCGAGCGCGACGGTCGCGGTCTGCGTACCCGAGTTGCGCAGCTGCATCGGCACGTCAGGCGCCTGAACGTTGAGCGGCACGAGACCGAACGAAGCGAGCGGCGGAGTGGCGGTGAGCGTCACGCCCGTCGCGGTCATGCTCAGCGGCACCAGCACCTTGCGCTGCAGGGGATCGTTGGTGTCGAGCGTGAGGATGCCCTGGAATTCCTGGCCCGCGAACGCGCTCGAGGGCACGCGACCGATCACGTTGAGAGGCACGGTCATGCCAGCCGGAATCGAGAGCGACATCGGCACCTGAAACACGCTCTGACTGCTGCTCACCGCGAGGAAGAGCTCGGTCTCTCCGTCGTTGCGGATGTTGAGCGTGCCGTTGAGCTCGGTGCCGCAGCCGACGTTGCCGAGCGCGACGCTCTGATCGATCAGCGCGAGCTTCGGAGGTCCACCGTTGCCCCCGTCTTCACCGCCGTCGGTGTCGCCTCCGCCGTCGGTTCCGCTGCCCGGCTTCGCGACGCAGAAGCCGCCGCTGGAGCACGTGCCCCACGGCGCGCATTGATCGTTGGTCTTGCAGCTGATGCCCGGGCCGCACTGACAGCCGGCGAGCACGAGCGCAAGCGTGAGGAAGAGCGGTGTTGCGAACGAGGACTTCATGGCGTTCTCCACGTCAGCGTGGCGAAGGCGCCGTCACGCGAGAAGGACGGCGCGACGGTGACCGGCGCGTCCACGGGAATCGAGAAGAGGATCAGCGTGGCGATGAGCGCGGCGCCCGCTCCGATGCCGGAGCCCAGCGAGATGCCGGCGAAGGAGTTCACGCGCTGCTGCGTGGCGACCTGCGCTTCGTCGAGCAGGTGACCGTCGATCGGCAGCGTGGCGCGCTGGCTGGCGGCGGACACTCCGAAGCCGATCGACGAAGCCGCCGCGGCGATGGTGACCCCGAGCGCGACGTACGCACCGATGCGCACTCCGCTGCCGCTGCCGCTCTGGCGCGTCTCGATCGGAGGGTTCGGGTTCGACGACGGAGGAGGCGGTGGCGGCGGCAGCAGCGTCGGATCAGTCTGCGGCTGCGGCTGCGGTTGCGCGACGACCGCGGGCGTCGGAGCGACAGGCGGCGTCAGGGTCAGCGGCAGCTCTTCGAGCTTGAGCGCGGCGATGAGCTGCGTGAGCGCGTCGAGCGGCGCCGACTTGCTCGCCGCGGAAACGGTCATGCGCACGGGCTCACGAACCAGCGTGCCGTCCTGGTTCACCACGCGACCGATGGCGGTGAGCTCGGTGCCGGCGGCGTTGCGTTCGACCGACGCGAAGAGCGCGTAGAGCGAGCTGCCGTTGATGGCGAGCTGACGCAGACATTCGTCGCGCACGTCACAGTCCTGGCGTTTCAGCGCGGCGACCGCGGCCTTCCAGTTGCTCGAGGTGGGCGTGAGCGTGCCGCTCTTGCGTGCGAGCAGCTGGCGGAAGTCGGTCTGCAACTTTTCGCTGTTCGCCTTCGACATCGGCACGCGAACGTCGAGCGGCGCGTCGATCAGCGTCGGCTTGCTCTGCGCGAGCGCGACGGCAGACGAGAGGAGGATCAAGATCGTCGGGAGTCTTCGCAGCATGGTGTTCCTCACGTTCACTTCCGCCAGGCGGTCGCGAGCCGGCGGATCTGCTGTTCCACCGAGTCGCATTGTTCGCCGGTCGAGGCGTTGGCGATGGCGGCCGTCAGCTTCGGTTCGAGGCGTTCGAATTCGGCCCAGCGCGCTGAATCTCCGTTGGCGGCGAGCTGCTGGAGTTCCTGCAGGTTCACGCGCGTCGCGGCCTTCCAACGATCGTCGGGCTCGCAGTCGCTGCGGTAGACGCCGATCGAGGTCTTGAAGACCACCTTCTTGGGCTCGGGCTTCGGTTCGGGCTTCTTCTCTTCGGGCTTCGGTTCAGGCTTCGGTTCGGCCTTCGGCTCGACGGCCACCGGCGCCACGGCGACCGGAGTCGGCGCCGCAACCGGAGTCGACTTCGCGATCTTCGAGAGACCGGTGAGTTCGTCGAGCTCGGGCTTCGGCTCGGGCTTCGGCGCATCGGCGACGACCGGAGGCTGCGTGGCCGGGAGATCGTCCTGGCGCAGCGCGAGTCCGCCGAAGATGGCGAGCAGCACGGCGGCGGCGATCGCGGCGGGGACTTTCCAGTCGCGCTTCTGCACGGCCGCGGCGTCGTCGACCTCGGCAGCGGGCGCGAGCAGCGGCACAGAGGAAATCGCCGTGAGCGGAATGGGCGGAATCGGCGTCGCGGGAGACGGCGGCTGCAACGCGAGCTTGATGGTCTCGAGTCGCGCGCGAACGAGCGTGGCGGTCGCGGGGCGATCTTCGGGGTGCTTGGCGAGCAGCTCGTTGACGAGCGCCGCGAGGTCCGCCGGCACCGAGATGCCGATGTTCTGCAACGTCGGCGGCGACATGCGCAGGTGCGCGTTGAGCAGCGCGTGCACGCGCGCTTCCGACTCGGGCTCGGGCGGGTCGAACGGTTTTCGGCCGGCGAGCATCTCGAAGAGGATCACGCCGAAGGAATAGAGGTCGGCGCCAGGGCCCGCGCGTTTGCCGAGCGCCTGCTCGGGCGCGATGTAGTCGGGCGTTCCGGCCACCATGGTGCTGCTCGGCGTCGAGCTGGCAGCGACGTCGGCGAGCGCGACCGGCTGCTGCTTGGCGAGGCCGAAGTCGAGGAGCTTGGGGACCTCGACTCCACCCGAGCCGCGCGCGAGGAAGATGTTCGAGGGCTTGAGATCGCGGTGAATGACGCCGCAGCCGTGCGCCGCCTCGAGCGCGGCGAGGGTTTGATCGGCGACGTGGAGCACGCGCAAGATCGACGGCTTGCCGCGCGCGAGTTCTTCCTCGAGCGTGTGGCCCTCGAGGAACTCCATGATCATGTACTGCCGGCCATCGGGCAGACCGCCGAAGCCGACGATGTCGACGATGTTGGGGTGCTTGAGGGCCGAGAGCGTCTGCGCCTCGCGCTTGAAGTTGGCGGCCATCAGCTCGTCGCTGGCGACCTCGGGACGCAGCGCCTTCACCGCGAACCGGCGATCGATGAACTCGTGGCGCGCCTGGTAGACGAGGCCCATGCCGCCGGCGCCGAGCAAGCGCTCGATGCGGTACCCGCCGACGACAGTGCCGACGAGGACGTCCGCTGCGAGCAGCGAATCGACTTCGACCGTCACGGCATGCCTCGGAGAGTGGCCATACACATGAAATTGCGTGGGATGCCCGGGCTGGATCGCCAAAGTTCAGCGGAGAAATGCATGTGGAATCAGGATTTTAACGGGCGATCAGGATGGTGACGGTCTCAGCGAGGAGGAGGCTGACGATGACCACGTGCGTCACGGTTCTGGCGGTGCCCGGCACGCGGGTGCCGAGACCGGCGGCGAGGCCACCGACGGCGGCACCGGCGAGACCACTCAGCACGGGGACGAGGATGTAGCGGAGCAGTGAGCCCGGGTCCTTGCGCAGAGCGCCGATGCCCAGCGCGATGCCCGCGCCGAGAATTCCGCCGGTGACGATGCCGCCGGAGACTCCGAGCGTGAGGCCGCTGGGTCGATCGCCCGTGGCGTACGCGCCGGCGATGTAGCCACCGGCGAGCGCGGCGCCGAGACCTCCGAGAACGAAGGCGGGCCAGATGCGGGTGCCGAACTCGGGCGTCGGCGCGGCGTCGCTCTCAGAGCTCGCGAGCGCAGACGGAGCTGCGTCGCTCGGCTCGCTGAGCGGTCGTGGCGTCGTGGAAGTTTCACCTGCGCCCGACGGGAGCGGAGCCGCGAGGGGCGCATCGTCTGGCATCGCCTGCGTCGGGCGAGCGAGCAACAGCGCGAACACGAGGAGCACCGACCACCGCACGCCGCGGAGCCTAACCCTCGTGGAGAACCCGCCAACTTCGGAATTCAGCCGTGCGCTGCCGGCGGAACGTAAGCTTTTACTTACTTTCTGGTGGTCCACCCTCACCCCGACCCTCTCCCTCGCGGGAGAGGGGGCTTCTTTTCGATCAGCTCGCGTGACGCAGGAAGAGCTCGCCCAGACGCTCGAGCTCAGCTCGTGTTGCGCGGCGGTCAGCGATGCGCAGATCGAACCGCGAGAACGGATGCGGCGCGAAACGCGGCGCGAGGTTCCGCAGCGTCTGCGCGTGGCGATCGAACGCGCTCGCGTCGTCGAACCGCACCGACAACGACTGGCGATCGAACGACATGCGCAGCCCGATCGTCACGGGCTCGATCTGCAGTCGCTCGAGTCGGTGCACGTCGAGCTGGGCGTGCAGGCCGAAGATGTCCCACGGAGGGTCGATGCGCAGCGCGAGTCGACGCAACTGACGCGCCAGCGCGGAATCGAAGAGCCACGACATGCGCTCGGCGTGGTGCATCCAGGGTCGAGGTGTGATCTCGAGCACCTCGAGGGCACGGAAGCGCGTCAGCGCGAGGACTTCCTCCTGCTTCGTCGGCTTCACGTCATCGCTGGCGAAGACGAGCTCACGGAGCGCCGGCTTGTCGGGCCCCGCGAGCAGCAACGTGAGCGCTCGAGGGTCGACCCCCGTGAGCGTGTCGAGCCGCGTGAGGTGCGGCGACTTGAGTTCTTCTGGTGCGTACTGGGTCTGGCGAAGGTGCAGCCGCTCGATGGTTCGCCAGAACGGGCTGGCCGAAATCAGGCCCGTCGGTTCCAGCGCCGCCGCGCGCAGAAAGCCGCGGTCGAACTCGAGCGAATTGCGCGCGAGGCCGGGTACTTCGATCAGCCAACGACGCACGTGATGCTTGAGCAGATTCGCTGCGCGGGTGCGCTGCGCTGGAGTGGCGATGCCGCGCGCTTCGCGAAGCTGCAGCGAGATGAACTCGCCGCGCGCGTCACCCCGCTCGAGCAACGCATCGGAGAGGACCTGTCGCGGGGCGTCGTCTGCCGGGCGCGCGAAGACCGCATCGAAGAGCGGGAGCAGTTCCTTCGCATCGTCGGCGCGCTGCACGGGTCGCAGCGTAGTGCGATCAGGCCAGTTTGAAGGGCCCTCTCCCCGACCCTCTCCCCTTTGGGGGAGAGGGAGAGTTTGAGATCAGGTGAGGAGGGTCTTCTGGCGCTTCGGGTCCTCGAAGCAGACCGCCGCGAAGTCAGCCTGCATCCTCTTCGCCAACGCCTTCACGCCCGACTTCGCCTTGCGCGTGAAGCCGTCTCCGCTGGTCCAGAAGTTGTCGTCTTCTCCGACTCCGCAACGGCAGTTCTTCGCCAGCTTCGCGCCCTGCTTCTTCAAACCCTCGGCGATCGCCTCGACCGCTTCGATCTGCACGTCGATCAGCGCGCACCACGGCAGCTCGTACATGTCGCCCCACGAAGGCACGTCATCGGTCCCTTCCTCGAGCCCGTGCCGCTTCGCGAACTTCGCCAGCCGATCGTCTTCCACCATGTCGATGTGCGACGGCACGCGGTTGCGCGGAATCGACAACTCCAGCTCGACGGTCTCTCCGACGCCTTCGATCACCAGCGCGTTGAGCTGAATCTCGCCCTGAAAACCCGCCAGCTTCACGCGCTCGATCGGTGACGGCAGCTTCGCCTTCGCCTTCCTGGTCGCCGCCAACGCCGCCTTCACCACCGACGCCGCGTACGTGTCGAAGCCGTACCCTTCCTTCCCGCTCGGAATCTTCACTGCCTTCGCCGCGGCCTTCGGCTGCTTCCCCTTCTTCCCGAGCAGCGCGTCGATTTCCTCGCGGATCTTCTTGTTCGAGTTCTTCGCGAACGCCTTCTCGATGCGCGCGGCGTACGGCTCGAGCTCGTACGGCTTCACCAGCTTCGCCAGGCGCGCCACGTACTTCGCGTGCGTCACGAAGCCGTATTCGACCTTCGGGTCCTTCGGGTACACCAGCCCGTCGATCAGCAGCGGCAGCACCTTCGCCTTGCCCTGCTTCTCGATGAACTCGAAGAACCCGAGGCGCACCGCGTCGTTCTCTTCCTCGTACGCGTTCCAGATCTCGATCGCGCCGTCGACCCCGAGCGCCCTGGGCGCGAACTCGTACGCGCCTTGTTTGGTGTCTCCCGCTCCGTCGTCGTCGAGGAACGTCACGCCCTTCTGCTTGATGACGCCCAACAACAACGCCTTCACCTGCTCGCGGTACTTGCCCTTGAAGAAGCTCTCCAGGTTTCGAGCCGACAACAACGCCGGGAGCGCGTCTTTCAAGCCATCGATCAACTCCACCGCGCGCGCCTCGTACTTCTTCGCGTCGGCCTCGAGCAGCTTCTCGGCGAGGTAGCTCTTCTGCGAGTCCTTGGTGAACTTCAGCTTCGGCAGCAGCGCGTCGAACACCTTCGGGCGGTGCGCCAGGAGCAACCGATACAGCGATGACGTCTCGTCGCTCTTCTTCTTCCCGTCGGAGAAATTTCGCGCGGCCGCGAACACGCCGTCAGCGTCCGCATCGATGCGCGCCAACATCCACCGGCCGGCCGAGGTGAGCGCTCCGTCTTTCGTCAGGTGGCCTCCGAGGTGGCTGAACATCGCGTGCAGCACCTCGTCGTCGCTCGCCCACAGCTTGCGCGCCCGGAGCAGCACGAGGCCCTCTTCGAGAATCGGCTCCTTCGGGAACGCCACGATGCGATCGCGCAGCCAGCTCTCGAGTTCCCAGAACCAGTACATCTTTCGCCCGCGGACGATCACGTCGAGCGCCCGCTCGTCCCACGCGTCGAGCTTTCGCCCCGTCGACAGCCCTTGCAGCAGCTGACTGCAGCAGTTCTGCACGAACCCGGACGAGAGCGTGCCGGGCTCTTCTCCGGCGCCGCACACGTAGCGGATCACGCGCTCGACCTCGGCGGCCTGCGCGTCGTCCCAGTCGTGCGCTTCGTCGATGAGATCCTTGATGCGCTTCTGAAAATCGGCCGACACCTTCGCGGCCTTCAACCCGTCGATGATCTTCTTCGCGGCCTTGCCCATGGCCCGCTGTTTACTGCCAAGCCCTCAGCGGAAGTGATGAACCTGCGGCGTCACCGGCAGCTCCGGCACCAGCGCCTGCAGATGCGTGACCTTCAGGTTCACCACCTTGCCGCTCCGCTCGACGCGCCCGGTGGCGAGCAACAGCGGAGTGCCGGTGATCTCCCGGCGGTACTTCTCGAACAACGACGGCTCGATGATCACGTTGGCGATGCCGTCTTCATCTTCCATCGACAAGAACGTGAAGCCCTTCGCCGTCGGAGGCCGCTGCCGCACGATGATCAACCCGCCGACCTTCACGATGCGCCCGCTCGGCGTCTCGAGCAGCTTGCTCGATTGCAGCGCCCCCACCCGCTTCAACTGTTCGCGCAACAGCCCGACCGGGTGTGACTCGAGCGAGAGGCTCACCGTCTCGAAGTCGGCCGCCACCCGCTCGGCCGACGACATCACGGGGAAGTCGGCGCGGTCGGCCACCATCGGCAACCCGAAGAAGAGATCGTCTTCGTCGAACGGCCCCAGGGCATGCAGGTCCCACAGCGCGTTGCGGCGGTTGAAGCAGATGGAATTGAGCGCTCCGGCCAGCGCGAGCCGCGTCAGCTCATGGCGTGGAATGCGCGTGCGCAGCGCGAGGTCGGCGACCGACTCGAACGTTCCGCCGGTGGTACGCGCCGCCTCGATGCGCCGCGCGCTCTCTTCGCGCAGCCCCTTCACCAGCTCGAACCCGAGCCGCAAGATCGGCTGCGGAGGCAACACACCGCCGGTCGGCTCGGCCGCGTAGTCCTCGAGCTCCAGCTCCGGGTCGGGCTCGAGCGTGCATTCCCAGGTCGAGGCGTTCACGTCGACCGCGGCCGGTTCGACCCCGTGCCGCTTCGCGTCGTCGACCAGGGTGTGCGGCGCGTAGAAGCCCATCGGCTGCGAGTCGAGCAACGACGCGCAGAACGCCGCCGGGTAGTACTTCTTGAGCCACGACGACGCGTAGGCGATCAGCGCGAACGACGCGGAGTGGCTCTCGGGAAACCCGTAGTGCGAGAAGCCCTTGAAGCTGTCGAAGCACCGCTCCGCGAAGTCGCGCGAGTAGCCGCGGCTCACCGAGCCCTCGACGAAGCGATCTCGAAACGGCGGGAGCAGCTCGTCAGCGCGCTTGTTGGTCAACGCGCGCCGCAGCCGATCTGATTCTCCGGCGGTGAAGCCGGCCGCCACCATCGCCAGCTTCATGGCCTGTTCCTGGAACAGCGGCACGCCGAGGGTGCGGCTCAAGATGTCCTTCACCTCGAGCGACGGGTACGTGACCTCTTCTTCTCCGTTTCGACGGCGCAGGTAGGGGTGCACCATCTCTCCGACGATCGGCCCGGGGCGGATGATCGCGATCTCCACCACCAGGTCGTAGAAGCACCGCGGCTTCAACCGCGGGAGCATGTTCTGTTGCGCGCGGCTCTCGACCTGAAACGTGCCGATCGAGTCGCCGTCGCAGAGCATGTCGTAGACCGACGCGTCCTCAGCGGGGATGGTGGCCATCGTCCACGAGCGGCCGGTGGTCTCTTCGATCAACCGCAGACAGCGGGAAATCGCCGTCAGCATGCCCAGCGCGAGCAGATCGACCTTCAAGATGTTGAGCGACGCGAGATCGTCTTTTTCCCACTGCACGACGGTGCGCTGCTCCATGGCGCCGTTCTCGATGGGCACGATGGTCGACAGATCGGTCTGGGTGATCACGAAGCCGCCGACGTGAATCGAGAGGTGGCGCGGCATGCCCACCAACTGCCGCGCGAGCGCGAGCGTCTGTTGCACCGCGAGATCGTCGGGAGAGAGCCCGATCTGTCGCAGCTGCTGGCCCTGCGCGTCGATCTCTTCTCCAAAATCCACCGAGCCGGCGAGCCGATCGACCTGATCGAGCGACAGCCCGAGTGCCTTGCCCACCTCGCGCAGCGCCATGCGGCCGCGGAAGCAGATGTGCTCGCACACCATCGCCGCGCGGTGCCGGCCGTGCTTCTCGTAGACGTATTGAATGACCTCTTCGCGGCGCTCGTGCTCGAAGTCGACGTCGATGTCGGGAGGCTCGCGGCGCTCCATCGAGAGGAACCGCTCGAACAACAACCCCATGCGCACCGGGTCGATCGAGGTGATCTGCAGCGCGAAGCACACCGCCGAGTTGGCCGCGCTCCCCCGCCCCTGACACAGAATGCCGCGCTCGCGCGCGAAGCGAACGACGTCCCACAGCGCGAGGAAGTAGCCCGGGTAGTCGAGCGCTTCGATGAGCGCGTATTCCTTGTCGATCTGCCGGCGCACGTCGTCGGGCAGCCCGGTGGGGTAGCGCACGCGCAGGCCCTCTTCGACCAGCTGCACGAGGAACTGCATGGTGGTGAGCCCGGGCGGCAGCGCCTCTTCGCTGAACTGGTAGCGGAGGTGATCGAGCGAGAACTCGCAGGCGTGCACCAGCTCGAGCGTGCGCCCGATGGCCTCGGGCATGTCGGCGAACAACGTGCGCAGCTCGTCGGGGGCTTTCAACGTGCGCTCGCCGTTGGGGAACAGCAGCGTGCCGGCGCGCGAAACCGTCGTGCCGCAGCGAATGGCGGTGAGCACGTCTTGCAGCGGCTGCCGCGCACGCACGTGGGTGTGCACGTCGTTGTGCGCGAGCAGCGGGACATCGAGCGTTCGCGCCCAGGCGCGCGCGGCGCCCACGTGGAGCTCGTCGTCGGCGATGAGATGGCGACTGACGCCCACGTAGAAGTGATCGGCGAACGCTTCGGCGAGCGGCGGCAGCGCGGCGTGGTCCTGCTCGAGCGGAGCGCGCGGGAGCACCGCCACCAACCCCTTCGTTCGATCGAGCACGCGTTCCCACGGCAGCCCCGATTCACCCTTGGGGTGCGTCAGCCGGCTCTCGGAGATCAGCGAGCAGAGGTTGGAATAACCGGCGGTGTCCATCGCGTAGAGCGTGAGCGGCGGTGCGTCGGTCAGCGTCAGCGTGGAGCCGATGACCAGCTTGAGGCCGCGCTGCTTCGCCTCGAGGTGCGCTTTGACCAACCCGTAGAAGCCGTCTTGATCGGTGATGGCCAGACCCGAGAGCCCGAGTTCCGCGGCGCGCGCGACGAGTTCCTCGGGGTGCGAGGCCCCGCGCAGAAAGCTGTAGTTCGATCGACAAACGAGCTCGGCGTACATGTTCAGTCGAAGACGCCCTGCGCGTAGAAGGCGCCGTCTTTGCCGTCGCGGAAGACCCACAGCTGCCCGACTCCTTCGAGCTGGAGCCGGTAGTAGTCGCGGGTGAACGGCTCGGGGCTCCACCAGGAACCGACGAGCCGCTCGGGGCCGATGAGCTGCTCGACCTTGCGGCGGCGGCCGGCGAGGAGCACGTGCTCGATGGCTCCGGTGGTCGAGAGCTCGATGGTGAGCGGTGAGGGCTCGCGGAAGAGACGCGGCGGTCTCTGCGCGAGGGTCGGGAGTGAGAGCGTTCCTTTCTGTTCGACCTTCGCTTTGCGCTTTGGCCATTTCGCGGTTCCCCCTCTCCCTGCGCGAGCGGGGAGAGGGTCGGGGTGAGGGGCTGAACCATGCACTGCGAGGGGCGGCCCCTGCTGCCAGCCATGTTCTGGCCGATGCGTGGCGACCGGCTCGGCGGAGAACAGCGAGTCTTCACCGAGCGCCGACTGCAGCCGCGACATCACCACTTCGAGCGCCACTTCCCCCGCGGGCGCATCACCGAGCACCAGCTGTCTGCCGTGATCGGCGCTCGCCTCGTCGACCCGCAGGTGCAGCGTGGTGATGGGCTGCTGCACCGTGAGATCCGTCAGCCGGTGACGAATCAGCTCGACCAACAGCCTGCTCTCCGACGACGCGCGCGCGAGCACCAGCGGCACGCGCAGCGGATCTCCCGACTCGAGCCCCACGGTCGCCGTCAGCCGCACCGCCGCCTTCTGCCGCCCCTGCAGTCGCCCGCACAGCCGATCGACCAGCGTCTTCAACGCGAAGAGCACCGGCTCGAGCGCCTCGGCGGGCCAGTCGAGCTGCACCGACTCTTCCATCACCTCGGGCAATTCATCGGGCAGGAAGCGCGAGTCGTCTTCACCACGGCACAGCCGGGCCGCCTGCAGGCCCAGGGTGCCGAAGCGACCGGTGAGCGCCTGCGGAGGCAGCGAGGCCAGCTCACCGAGCGTGGAGAGCCCCAGCGCGCGGTACGAGGCCGTCTGATCGGCCCCCAGCCAGCCTTCTTCGAGCGACACGAGCGGCAGGCGTGCGAGCGCCGGCCCTCCCTGCGGAGGCACCACCGTCGCGCTGTCGTTGTTCCACCTCGCGAGCGCCTGGGTGGTGAAGCGCTCGGACCCCACGACACACCGGCCGCGCAGCCCGACGTTCTTCAGCATCGCCAGCACGCGCTGCGACCAGCCGGCTTCTCCTCCGCACAGGTGCGCGGCTGACGCGTCGAGCCACAGCCCTTCCGGCGCGTCGAGCTGAAACCCCGGAGCGAGCAGGAGCAACGTTTCCCCCAACGTCATCAACGCTGCTCGTTCGTGTTCCGGCTCGAAGCGCAGGCGCACCACGGACGGCTCCAGCGCCGAGGCCGAAGCCACACTCATGCCCGGGCGCACGCCCCGTCGGAGTGCTGCCCCCGACGCGAACCGCACGCGCTGTGTTCCCCGCTCATCGGCGTGCAGGAGCACCGGCCGCCCCGAGAGGGACGGTTGCTCCAACACCCGCCGCTGCACCGGGAAGCGCGGAAGAAAGAGGTAGGCAAGTCGCATGTGTTCTGAACGGTGAAATCATCAGGAGGAGCTCTCAGCGAACGCGCCGAGTTCGGCCCCTCACCCCGACAGTTCTCGCCCCCGCTCAGCCAGCTCCCGGCGGTTTGTCTTTGAACCACCGTCCGTGATCAGCCACGCGTTGCTGTCGCTGCTTCAACGCAGGCCCGACCTGCACGTGCGAGTCACGTGGGTGCATCCACCCTCCCATGGCGGCACCACCGTGCGAGGTGCCCGCGCAGAACGGGTACCCATCACGCAGCACGTTCTTCTTCGGCCGCTGTAGCGAAGTGGTCGGCACCACCTCGAGCACCACCGGCGGTTCCCACGGAATGCCGTCGGGCACTTCGAAGCCCAGCTTCGGGCTGTCGCGCGCCGAAGCCCGCTTCCCGTGCTGCGTCTCGAAGTGAATGGTCGACCGCTCATCACGCGCGAGCGCCAACCGCGGCAGGCCGATGGCCGGCGAAGACGCAGGCGTCAGCAACACCAGCAACGAGCCACCGGTGCGCGTGGCGTCGAGCAGTTTTTTGGTGTCGGTCATCGACAGCTTCAAGCCGGTGCGCGTGACGTCGAGCACCACGCAGGTGAACGCCCCGCTTCGCAGCAGCTGCATCGCCGCCCACACCAACTGGCCCGGAGATTTGGGCCGCACGATGAGCAGCCGCTGCAGGTCGACGCCCATCGTCACCGCGGCCGGCGGGTACAGTTCCTGCGGGCCGTCGACCCAGGCCGAGAGCCGCTTCTCACGACCCGCCGCCGCGACGACCGAGAGCGCGACCGTGGTGCGGCCCGACGCGTCTTCACCGCACAGCTCGACGCCGGTGCCGAGCCGGAACGCGCCGAACGCATCGAGCTCGTCGAACCCGGTGCGCAGCGCCATCACCCACTCGCGCGGCTGCGCCTCGAGCTTGCGGATCTTCTCTCTGAGCTGTTCGACGACGGCCAGTGCCATGCACGCGCTCCTGATGCTTACTGAACGCGCGTATAGTACACCACAGGTCCGACAAGTGATTCCGGGGCCGGTAAATCGGCCTCAGCGCGATCGAGCTCAGAACGTGAGCGACACGCGCCGCGACCGTGAAATGGGGTCGGCGACGTAGATGATCGCGTCGGCGGCGGCGTGCGCGGTGATCGGCAGCTGCACGGTCTGCCCACCTTCGAGCCACAGCCACTGCCAGGTCACGTCAATCGAGCCGGCGTCGAAGGGCTCCAGTCGCGGCCCGCTCAACAGACACCGCTCTGAGCGATTGGTGATGGACCACGTGCCGCGATGGGTGACCGGGTCGATCGCCACGCCACTCATCATCAGATCACACGGAGCGACGCCGACGCCTTCCCACTGCACGCGGAACGAGACCGGTCGCGGCGTGCTGCTCAACAGGAGATCGCAATGCTGCAGACCGAACTGCGGCGTGAACTCGATCAACACCGGCAGCGCTTCACCGCCCGGCACGCGCACTGGAGCGCCCAGCACCGACACCTCGGAGCACGAGGCGGCGAACAAACCCGACCAGGTCCAGTCTGAGCGCGCACCTTCCGCGGGATCTCCGGTGTTGCGCACCAACACCACGCGCCGCTCGAGCTCGTGCGCGCCGTAGAAGACCGACATCGGCCCGAGATCGACATCGGCCACCGACACACGCGGCCCACCACCGTGCCCTCGTAAAACGATCTGCCGCGACGACGAACCGACGCGCACCTCGAGGCCGCCGACGAAGTCACCGACTGCCGTCGGGAGGAAGTTCACCGCGCGCGCGATCGGCTCTCGTGGACCGATCTGGAACCGGGTGACCGGCACCACGAAGTCGGAAGTCGTCGATCGCACCTCGACCGTCAGCGCGTCGTCGGTCACGTTGCGCATCGGAGCAGTCATCACCGAAAGCCCATCGACCGGAGTGTCGGAGAACGCGAGCTCGAGCGACGTGGCGATCGGCTGCGCGACGCGCGATCCCATCAGGTGCGTGCGCACCGTGCAGCCGTCGCCGGTGATCAGCACCTGCGTCTCGTCGATCTCTCCGGGTTCACCGGATCGAAGTGAACGCCGACGTTCACGGTGCGCTCGGCCGGAGGACACACCGGCGGCCGCGTGGTGATCACCCTGCCTCCATCTTCATCGATGGGCAGCTCGCTCTCGTCGGGCCCGCTCGGCGCAACGCACGCGCTCAACACAGCAACGCAGCACGAGAGAAGCCGCACGCGCGTCATGGCTTCGGCCCCAGCTCGGCCTCGAGCGCCACGCGGGCCTTCAACGCGTCGATGGGCATGTGCTGGTCACCAGTCACGGCCACTCCGTTCTTGAAGTCGAGCTTCACTTCGCGATCGCCGGCCGTGATCGTCGCGTCGGGAACGAGCGTGCAGCCGCACGGCCCGTCGACCGCATCGTGCTCGAAGATCTCGGCGATGGCGACCCAGCCTGTCGAACCGATGGTCGCGCTCTTCGCTCCGGCCCACGCGATGGTTCCACCGTGGGCGTTCTTGAGCGCGGCGAAGTCGCCCGAGCCCTTCGAGCACGCGCAGGACGCACCGGTAATAAGGAGTGCCGCGAAAACGGTCGCACCTCGCCTCACATGAGCTCCGCTTCGAAGATCAGCGTCGAGTTGGGCGGGATGTTGGGCTTCGCGTCGATGCCGTAGCCGAGTGAGGGAGGAACCGTGATGCGCCGGAGCTCTCCTTCCTTCATTCCGAAGAGTCCTTGATCGAGACCGGGCAGCACGTGGCCTTCGCCGACCCAGAACTGCATCGGGCCGCGCTTGTAGCTCGTATCGAAGACGCCGCCGTCGACGAGCGTGCCGGTGAAGTGCATCGAGACCTTGGTGCCCTTCTTCGCGCCGGGGCCGTCGCCTTCGCGGAGGGTCTGAATGATCACTCCGCCTTCGAGCGTGACCGGCGGCTGCGGCGCGTACGGCTTCGGGTCCTTCTTGCAGGCGACGAGCAGCAGCACAGTGACGAGCGCGAGTCGGAGCATCAGGCCGCGATATTGCCTCGCGCGAGAAGCGTCTGCGACGATGGACGCATGAGTGCCGCTCCGAGCGATGTCAGCGCTGCTGAGTATGAGCGGCGCATGACCGACGAAACGATCGATGTCCCGACGCTGCAGCTCGAGGTGCTCAAGAAGATCCAGGCCGAGCTGACGCAGCTGCGCGGCGGGCTCGAGACGCTCAACGCAAAATTCGAGAAGCTCAACTCAGAAGTGTCGGGGCTTCGCACCGAGACGAGCGAAGGCTTCACCCGTGTTCGCACCGAGATCGCCGGACTCCGCGGCGACATGGACGTCGGCTTCACTGCCATGCGTATGCAGAACGACCGCCGGTTCCTCGATCACGAGCGACGCCTGAGAGAGCTCGAAGCGGAAGCCGAGCGCTGAAGGCTCACACGCGCACACACGTCTCAACGTTTCTCAACGGTGCGCGCCGAAGCCGTCGTTAGCATCGGCGCCATGAGCGACACGATCTCCAGCGCGTCGACGCAGGTCTCGGACGTCACGAAGTCTCAAGCCACCACCGTCGCCGGCGCTCCGATGCGCAGCACCGTGTTGCCGCGCGTGGAATGGGTCGGCCCCGAGCCGAAAGTGAACCCCTCTCAGCGGCAGCGCTTCGAAGAACTCGGGCTCCTCGGAGAAGGCGGCATGGGCGAAGTGCTCCTCGCACAAGATCACGACATCGATCGCGAAGTCGCGGTGAAGCGGCTCCCCGAGAACGCCGATCTCGGCCGCGTGCTTCGCTTCGTCGAAGAGATCCGCACCATCGGTCGACTCGAGCACCCCAACATCATTCCCGTGCACGACGTCGGCGTGGACAGCAGCGGCCGCTACTTCTTCGTGATGAAGCGCGTTCACGGCGAGACGCTCGAGAACATCATCGCGCGCCTCGCCGCCGGAGACCCCGCCACGCACGCCCGCTTCACGATGGAAGTGCGCGTGCAGATCTTCCTGCAGATCCTGAACGCGCTCGCGTACGCGCACGGCCAGGGCTTCATTCACCGCGATCTCAAACCCGCCAACATCATGATCGGCCCGTTCGGCGAAGTGACGGTGATGGACTGGGGCCTCGCGCGCGCCGTCACCGGCGAACACGCCAGCAAGCTCGACAAGACCGTCAGCACCCGCGACGGCACCGTGCTGCAGACGCAGCTGGGCGCGGTGCTCGGCACTCCGTTCTACATGTCGCCCGAACAGGCCAGCGGCGCCAACGACACGCTCGACTTCCGCAGCGACATCTATTCGCTGTGCGTCGTCTTCCACGAGTTCCTGCACCTGAAGCACTACCTCGACGGCCGCGAACAACTGCAAGACGTGCTCGACGGCGTGAAGACCAAAGCGCCGCCAGTGCAGGTCGCGTCGCTCAAGGGCAGCCAGTACCAGGTCCCTCCCGAGCTCGACTGGTTCATCGTCAAAGGCATGGAGAAGGACCGCGAGAAACGCTGGAGCAGCGTCGCGGAGATGGAAGAAGAGATGCAGCGCATCATTCGCGGTGAGTGCCGCGTGCAATGCCAGCGCACCTTCATGAAGCGCATGTTCGGCGAAGCGCGCCGCGCCACCGACACGCACCCGTTCGCCGTGATCGTCATCAGCACCGGCGCGGTCGCGGTCATCGCCGCTGCGCTCGTGAAGTCGATGCTCGTGCTCGCGGGATGAGGCATGGTGCGCGCCTCTCTCGGAGGCGTTCTCATGCGTCGGCTGGTCGTCGTTCTCTGCGTCTCAGTTCTCACCGCGTGCGCCGGCGTTCCGCGCGGGCCCGTGTTGCCCGACACCCAGTTCCGCATGCGCGAGTTCAAGCTCGCCAACGGGCTGCGCGTCATCGTCGAAGAAGATCACGCCACGCCGCTGGTCGGGGTGTTCACCGTGGTGGGCGTCGGCAGCTCCGGAGACCCCGAAGGCAAGGCCGGCCTCGCGCACCTGCTCGAGCACCTCGCGTTCCGCGCCAAGCCCGGCAACAAGGACACCGCGTGGAATCAGCTCGAAGGCGCGGGTGTCGGCTTCTTGAACGCCAGCACCAGCTTCGACGAGACGATCTACATGAACGTCGGCACGCGCGATCTGCTGCCGAAGCTGCTGGCGATCGAAGTGGGCCGCATGGTCGACCCGCTCAACGGAGTGGACGCCGCGGTCGTCGACGTCGAGCGCGAAGTGGTGCGCAACGAGCTGCGGCAGCGCGGTGAGAATTCCATCGGGCCGGCGTTCAACTACCTGAGCGAGACCGTCTTCCCGCCCGGCCACCCGTACGCGCGGCCCATCGGCGGCTCGCACGAGAGCCTCACCGCCATCACCTTCGACGACGTGAAGAAGTTCGCGCTCAAGAACTACACGCCGACCAACATGACGATGCTGATCATCGGCGACGTCGATCTCGAGACCGTCGATCAGGTGATCAAGAAGGCCCTGCCCTCGCCGGTGTTCGAGCCGCGCCCTGCCAAGACCGCCACGCCGTCGCGGCTGCCGGCCGTCGCCAAGCCGCCTCCGGAGCCGCCGGGCAACTTGATGATCACCAAGAACGCCACGGTGTCGTCGCCCGAGCTGTACGTGGTGTGGTCGTTGCCGCGCGCGTTCGACGCCGACTCGGCGCTCTTCCAGTTCCTCACCAGCAAGGCCAACAGCGAGCTCGCCTCGGCCGCCGCCGACCCCGACGTGGTGAGCATCGGCGCGTTCCCCATCACCGGCATCGAGTCGTCGATGCTCGTGGTGCAGGCCAAGCTGAAAGAAGGCGACAACCCGCAGCGTTCGCTGCAGCGCATCCTCGATCAGATGGTGAAGCTGTGGGCCGGAGCGATCGCCAAGGGCTACGAGGGCGCCGAAGAACTGCAGATGCTGAGCGACGAGGCGGAGTTCACGCGCGGGCGAAACCACGCCGCGGTGCAGCTCACGGTCGCCGCCGAAAACATCATGGAGCGCGGCGTGTCTCGCGCGAGCGCGGCGCACTTCACCGGTGATCCCCTCACCTACGGCCGACAGATCAAGGGGCTCGCCCAGGTGTCGGCGTCGCAGGTCAGCGCGTACGCCGAGAAGTACCTGAAGCGAGATCGCGCGCGCGCCCTGCTGGTGCTGCCGTTCGCGTCGACCGACAAGGCGTCTGCGAATGGCGCCGCAGGTCTCGCGCCGAGCGAAGCGATCCCCATGACCACCGAGCTCTCTCCGGAGCGCGTGCGTGAGCTGGGTCAGGCCCACACCGCTCGCGCCAAGATGGAGACCGTCGTCACCAGCAAGCGCGAGCACATCGAGACCACGCTGCCCAACGGCCTCAAGGTCGTCATTCACAAGCGCAACTACGCGCTGCCGGTCGCCGCGGTGCAGCTCACGTTCACGCACGGTCGCGGTGACGGTTCGCCTCCGGGCGCGACCGAGGTGGCGCGCTTCATCGCCAGCCCGAAGAGCAAACACTTCGACGGCGCGTTCGGCATCGAATGGGGCTGGGGCACCGCCACCGATCTCAGCTTCATCGCCGCCCAGGGCGCGTCGGGCAACGTGCCCAACATGCTCGCGCACCTCAACGAGTACGTGACGACCATGAACGTCGATACCGGCGCCCTCGACTGGTACCGACGCGAGTTCGAGAGCACCGCCATCGCCGGCGAGCAGCTCCCGGTCGCGCGCGCGGCGCGGGCCACGACGTCGGCGCTCTTCCGCGGGCACCCGTGGGGCAACGAGAGCAGCCTCGCCGACGCGAAGAAGCTCGGCGTGGGAGACATCGAGGGCTGGTTCGAACGCGCCTGGTCACCCGAAAGCGCGGTGCTGGTGGTGACCGGCGACATCGAGCCCGAGACCACGTTGCTGCAGGTGCAGGAATGGCTCGGCGGCTGGAAGAAGGTGTCGAACCCCTTCCCCACCAACAAGCCGATGGAGATCCGCAACGGGCCGGTGGAGCTGATCGTCACTCCGCAGGCGAACGCCACGCAGGCGCAGGTGACTTTGGCGTGCCTGGCTGATGCGTCGAGCGGCACGCGCACCTTCGCCAACGAGATCGTCGGCAGCGTGATCGGCACCGCGCTGTTCGAGAAGATCCGCGGAGAGCTCGGCGCGTCGTACGGCTTCCACGGCGGCTCCAACACGTACGTCGGCGGCGTGGGGCGCATCAACGTCAACGGCTCGATCGAGAACGGCCGGTTGCCGCAGGCGATGGCGGTGATGGCGAAGGTCATGAAGAACTTCGAGACCGACACGCTCACCGATCGTGCGCTCGAGCGCGCGCGCTGGGACGTGGCGCGCTCGGCCACCATGGCGCAGGCGACGTCTCCCATGACCGCCGAGGTCTTCACGCGCCGCGTGCTCGCGGGCCACAAGACGACCGAGCTCGACATCGCGCTCTTCGACTCGCTCGCGGGCATCAAGCGTGACGAGGTCATCGACGCGTGGAAGCAGTGCCACGGCCACATGGTGCTCTCGATCGTCGGAGACCAGGCGCGCATCGCCGAGGCGACGAAGGGCGTGGGGTTCTGATCGCATGCCGCGCCTGGCCGTCGGTGATCTGACGATCGATCTCGAAGTGCCGGCGCGGTTTCGCTGCGAGTACGCGCTCAACGGTTCGCTCGCGGGGTTGGACGCGTCGAGCGGCGCGGGGTTCGAGATCAGCGGGCTGCAGCTCGGCGCTCGTTCTGGTGTCGACGCCGCGCGAGAGTCGGCGAAGAAAGACGGCAAGGCGCTGGTACGCGATTCAGCCTCGTTCGTGTCGTTCATGAAGAACGAGCGCACGTGGATCGCCGGGTTCTCGACGCACCTCCTGATCGCGACGCTGAAGAAGCCGGAGCTGATCGGCGAGTTCGGCGATGTGCTGGCGTCGGTCGCGCCCGCGCACGATCCGTTCCCGGCGGACAAAGAGACGGCGTTCAGCGCGCTGCGGCCTTCGCACACCCGGTGGTTCGAGCAGCGGCGCACGTCGTTGCTCGATGCGAATCGGTGGTCGGCGGAATCGGGTGACGCTCCCGCGAAGTTGGACTTGTTCTGGCAGGAGCTGTTGGTCGACACGCCCGATGATCAAGATCTGCTCAACGCGATGTTGAGCGGAGTGGCCGTCGGCTTCGGCGATCTGCTCGTGAAGCGCGCGGGCTTCGAGTGGTGCGTCGCGAAAGATCCGTGGGGCATTTCGATCGGCGTCGTCGCGCTGAAGGGCACCGCGAATCTGCTCGTGGTCCCCGATTCGTTCGTCGCGAAACGGTGGGAAACGAAAGAACCGAAGTTCATCGCCGACGCGATCGCAGCGATTGGCGATCAGGTGAAGAAGGTCAAAGCAGAGTGGGACGCGAAGAAGAGCTGACGCGCTGAGCAGCCAGCCGCTCGACCGTGGCCGCGGTGATCACGAAGCCGCCGTCGACCATCGATTCGACGAGCAACTCGTTCAACGCCGCATCGTCTGTGAGGGTCGTCGCTGGCGCACGGAGCGTGAACCGTTCCGGCAACGAATGCCCGGCGACGATGAACGCCTGCGAGCCGAACGACGTGATCTGCTGCGCGTAGACCCGAGCCTTCAGCCCCACCGCGCGCAGGCTCATCGCGATCGCCGCCGGCACTTCGGGAACCTCAAGTGACGACGACTGAATGGTGACGAGCCCCTCGGGCTCGAGGTGTGCCTTCACGAGTTCCCACGTCTCCTTCGCGAACAACCCGGCGATCACCGGAGTCGTGGGGTCGGGGAAGTCGACGACGATCGCATCGAAGCGCGCCTCCGCCGGCTGCCGGCGCAACCACGCGATGGCGTCGTCGATCACGATCGTGAGCCGCGGGTCATGCGCGCCCAGCAACTTCGCCAGCGACGTGGTGCGCACGAGCTCGATCACCTTCGCGTCGAGCTCCACCATGGTCACGCTGGTCACGAAGTCGTGCAGCAGCGCCTCGCGCGCCGCGAGCACGTCACCACCGCCGAGAATCAACACGCGCTTCGGCTTCGCGCTCATCGCCGGGCGAACGAGGGCCTCGTGGTATGTGCGCTCTTCGTCGCTCGCGAGCTGTTGTTGGCCGTCGAGCCACAGCCGCGTCACCGTGGCGGTGCGGGTGACGAGAATCCGCTGGAAGCGTGAGACCTCGTGCGCCTCGATCGGCTCGAGCGAGGGCATGGCGTCGATGAGCCGCGGTGAAAGCAGCACGCCGTACATCGCGCCGCCGATCGCGCTGGCGATGAACTGCCACACCCAGCGTCCGGGTGAGAGTCGCACCGTCGTCAGCGCGAACCGCCAGTGAAAGAGCACGAAGGCGTTCAGCGCCGCCGAGAGCGGGAGCCACGCACGCGAGCTGAACACCAGCGCCACCGGCATGACGATCAGCGCGGCGCGAAGCGGGCCCGGCCTGCGCATCGCGTTCGGCAGCGGCCACCACGCGAGGAAGAGCCACATCACCGCGGCCGAGATCGCGAGCGACGGCGACGCATCGGGCTGCGCGAAGAACGCGATCGCACCGAGCTGTGTCGCGGCGCCCAACACGATCGCCGATGGCAGCGCCACACGTGAGGACTTTTCAACGCGATCCATTCGGCGCGATGATGTGCGCATCGAGCCAGTTCATCCAAGCGCTCGAAGGAGGTCTCGCAACGTTGGAAAGCATGATCGTGGCCCTGTTCGCCTTGTCGATGTCGTCTCTCCTCTGGTTCTCGAGCCGCGCTGAAGAGCAACTCGCTCGCGTCTGCGCTGAGAACCCGCACCCCGAAGACGAGGCGCACCAATGAGCGCCTTCCATGCGGTCTTCTTCGCGATGCTCGGCTTGCTCATGCTCCGTGATCTCTACGACTTCCTCGAGCATCGGAAGAAGTTCGGAGCCTGGGCGGGAATCGAATTCCGAGACACCCGAGGGACGAGGGTCACGGGCGAGTTTCCGCGAATCGAGGTGAAGCTCGGCGACGCGAAGTACCTCAACGTCGAGCACACGAGCGCCAAAGGAGGCGTCACCTGGACGGCTCTCTACCGCGCGCCGATTTCCCGGCACGTCAACGCACGGTCGCTGCTGTTGCCTTCGCTCCGTCGGCGACTGTCACTGGCGGAGCTCGACACCAACGTGCTCGACGAAGCGCTGCGCAAGATGCTGCTCGAACTGGTGCGCAACGGCCTGGTGGTCAGCGTCGGCGCAAGCGAACTCGTCGCGCGCAGCCGCTCGCCTGACTACCCCGAGCAGGTCTTCGCGAACCTGAATTTGATCGAACGCATCGTCACACGAGCAAGCGCGATCGAATCGAACACGGTACCCGAGCGGGAGCCGGCACGATGAACGAGCTCAAGCCCGCGCACTGGTGGTTCCTGGCGTTCACCGCGCTGATCTTTCTCGGCAACGCCTGGTCGGCACTCGAGCAGCGGCGAAAGCGACGCGCCTGGGACACCGTTCGCGCCGACGATTTTCTCGGAGCCCAGGTAACCGGCGAATTCCCGCGCGTCGAACTGCGCTTCGGCCGAATCCACTTCACCAACGTCGAGCGCACCACCGGCAAGGGCGGCGTGGTCTGGGAATCGACCTACCGTGCGCCGATCGTCGCCAACTTCACGGTGACGAGCATCGCGGTGCTCGGCTTCGTGTGGATCAAGTCGACGTGCACCAACGAGAGCATCAACGCGCTGCTTCACGAGGTCGCGCGCGCGGGCCTGATTCTCGAGATTCACGGAAACGAGCTCGTCGCGAGCGGCTGGTCGATCGAATCCGCCGTCGAAGGTGCGAGATCGCCTGCTCCTGCTGCAGCGCGTGCTCGCCGGCATCGATGCCATCAACGGAGCGCCGAGCGCTTCTCCCGCGCCGCAGCCTTCGCCTGCGCAGCCATGAACGTGCCGATCACGTCGAGGAGCGCAGCAGCGACCCCTCGCACGCGCGGCACCTTGCGCAGGTCCTGATGCATGGTGAGGAAGAACGAGATCGCCGGCAGCGGACTCTCGAGCGCAATGGGGTGCAGCTCGCGGTGTTGATCAGCGGTGCCGACGCCCATCATCACGATGCCCATGTCGCGCTTCGCAGCGTGCAACCGCGCCTCGTACGAGTTCGAACGCACGGGGAACCGCGACGCGCCACGAGCGATGAGCCACTGCGCCGGCCCGGCAGCACGCGCGACGTCTTCGACCACGAAGTCCTGCGCGGCGTACGCACCGGGCGTGAGCTCGCGGCTCGGCAGACGCTTCTTCAGATACGCCTCGCTGGCGTAGAGCCCGGTGAGCACCGCACCGATGGGCTTGTCGATCAGCACCGGTGACGAAGAACGCTGCGCACGAATGCCGATGTCGGCCTCACGCGACGCGAGGTCGACGTAGCGAAGCTCGGAGATCAGCTCGATCTCGGTCTCCGGGTGTTCACGACGGAACTTCGCCGCGGCCTCGGCCGCACCGATCAGAAAGCCATCGGGCAGCGAGATGCGCACCACTCCGGCGTACGGGGAACGCTTCGTCCCGCTCGCTGAGTCACGGCGCGCGGCGGCCAGCTGCTGCTCGAACTCCTCGGCGATGGCGATGAGGTTGCGCGCGTCCTTCTCGAGCGTCGTGCCCTGCGCGGTGCGATGCACCACCGGGTGGCCGAGCTCTTCTTCGAGCGCGGCGATGCGGCGCGCGACGGTGCTCGTCGAGAGCTTCAGCTGCTGACCCGCGGCCAGAAAGCTCCCGCGGCGGTGCACCTCGAGGAGCAGCCGCAGATCGTCCCAACCGGGCGTGACGAGCTCAGCCATTCTTCGCAGCCAGCGCAGGCTTGGTCTTCGGGCGGATCATGTTCGCCACCGTCTTCGCCACGAACGCGCGCGGCATGAGGCGACCCGAGAACGTCAGCATCTTGTTCATGAAGCCTTCGACCACCGACGCGTGGCCGGCGTTGAACGACTTGAGGCCCACCAGCACCACGTCACGCGGCGTCGCCATCTTCTGCTTCGGCAAATCGCCCGCGCGATCGAAGAAGCCCGTCTCGGTCTGACCGGGGTTGAGCGTCAGCACGCGCACGCCGCGCTCGCGGTACTCGGCCCACAGCGCCTCGCCGAACGAGAGCACGAACGCCTTGCTCGCCCCGTAGACCGAAGTGAACGGAGTCGGCTGGAACGCCGCCGCGCTCGCGACCTGAATCACCCCGCCCTTGCGCTCCAGAATCTCGGGCATGAACAGGTGCGTGAGCTCGACCAGCGTCAGCACGTTGAGCTCGATCGACCCGAGCTGATCTTCGACGCTCAGTTCCTCGAAGCGCCCATAAAGCCCGTAGCCGGCGTTGTTGATCAACACGTCGAGCTTCAGACCCTTCGAGTGCACGGCCTCGAACAGCTTCTTCGCCGCTCCGCGCTGCTGCAGGTCAGCCGCGATGACGTGCGCCTTGCCGGCCGGGAGCGAGGCCGCGATGGCGTTCAGCTTGCCCTCGCTGCGCGCCACGAGAATCAGCGTCGCGCCACGCTGCGCGAGCTCACGAACGAAGGCCTCACCGATGCCCTGAGAGGCGCCCGTCACCAGCACCGTCTTTCCTGCGAAGTCGTAGTCGTTCATGGCTCGAAGGTAACCCCGCTGTCGTTTAGCGCTCGCGCAAAGCATCGCAAACTGTTTTGCATCTACGCAAATCGAGAGCCGCTGACCAACCAGTGCTAACAAGCGCCCACATGGGGCCGAGCCGAAAGCCGCGGGAACGGATCATCGACGCGGCGCTCGCGGTGTTCTCGGCGCAGGGCGTCGCTGGCGCCTCGGTGCAGGACGTCGCCGATCGCGCAGGCATGAGCAAACAGGCGCTGCTCCACCACTTCCCCTCGAAAGATCAGCTGCGCCTCGGAGTCTACGAGCGCATCGCGAGCCGCCTGCGCGACCAGCTGCCCGCCGCTGCGGCCGAGTTCGTCAGCCGCTCTCACGACCGGTACCACGCGCTCCTCGAACTCGCGCTGCAGGGCTTCATGGCCGAGGTCGAGCTGGCGCGCTTCGTGGTGTTCGAGCTGCTCGAGCGCCCCGCGGCGTTCCAGGCGTGGCTGCGCAAAGAAGGAGCGCCGTGGCTGGGGCTGGTGCAGGGCGTGGTCGCACAACAGGGCAAGCGGGCCGGCTTCGACGCCGAGGCGCACGTGATCGCGCTCGCGGTGCTGATGCTGGCGCAGAGCGCACTGCAGCCCCGCAAGGACCGTCGGTGGCGGGCCCGCGTCATCAAGGCGACGCTGCGAATCATGGCGCTCGGCAGCCACCTCGACGCCTGACTGCGCGCCTTGTCACGTGGACATGATTTCCTTACCATCCGGTAAGTCATGGAAGTCACGCCCCGTCTCGCCCCATCGCCTCCCGCGTGGCCGCTCATCGGTCACATTCCCCGTCTCCGCAGCGAAGGCATGCTGCAGCTGCTCGACAGTTCGTGGCGTCAGCTGGGCGACGCGTTCGCGCTCGACGTCGGCTTCAGGCTGCAGGCCTTCGCGCACCCCGAAGCCATCAAGCGCATCCTCGCGAGCAACGCGAAGAACTATGTGAAGGGCAACGCCTACGACGGCGTGCGGCGCGTCATCGGCAACGGAGTGCTCGCGCTCGAAGGCGACGCGTGGAAGGCGCGGCGCACGTTGATGAACCCCGCGTTCCATCGCTCGGCGCTGAGCAAGCTGACTGACGCGATGGCCGAGACTGGCGCGGCGCACTTCGATCGCCTGCGTGAGACGCACGGCACTGCGCCATTCCGCATCGACGTGCATCGCGACATGGTGAAGCTGACGCTCGACGTGGTGACGGTGGCGCTGTTCGGCCGCCAGCTGCTCGGCGCGGCCGACATCTCGTACGAGGCACTCGGCGCGGCACTGGAACTGGTGAGCGAACGCGGCAACGGCTTCATCTTGCCGAAGTGGGTGCCGACTCCGGGCAATCGCAAGTTCCACCGCACGATGACCGAGGTCGAGGGCGCCATCTATCGGGTCATCGCCGCGGGCCGAAAGCGCGAGCCCGGTGACGGAACGTTGCTGTCGATGCTGATCCACTCGGTCGACGCCGAGACGCAGCGCCCGCTCACGGATCACGAGCTGCGTGATGAGGTCTTCACCCTGTTCGTCGCAGGGCACGAAACCACCGCGCTCACGCTGACCTGGCTCTTCACGCTGCTCGACGGCCGGCGCGACGTGCTCGATCAGCTCCGCGAAGAGGTCGATCGCGTGCTCGGTGGGCGCGCTCCGACCTTCGAAGACTTTCCGAAGCTGCCGTACTGCCGCCAGGTGATCGACGAGACGCTGCGCCTGCGAGGGCCGGTCGCGATGACCGCGCGCAACGTGGTGGCTGACGACGAGGTCATGGGCGTGAAGGTGCACGCGGGCGCAGTGGTGATGCCGTACTTCTACGGCGCGCACCGCCATCGCGACTTCTGGAGCAACCCCGACACGTTCGACCCGTCGCACTTCTCTCCCGAGCGCGCGGCGCAGCGCCACCCGTGGAGCTACCTGCCGTTCTCCGGCGGTCAGCGGGTGTGCATCGGGAACATGTTCTCGCTGGTCGAGACCGTGGTGCTGCTCGCACAGCTGCTGCAGCGCTTCGACGTGGAGATCGATCCCTCGGTGCGCGAAGTGAAACCGGTCGCCATGGTGACCGTGCGACCCGACCGCGAGGTGTTCGTCACGCTGAAGCCGCGCGTCAGGCAGTGAACTTGAGCAGCTCGGCGCCTTCCGCGACCTGATCTCCGGGCGCGAAGAGGAACTCGTTCACCGTGCCGTCGCTCGGAGCGGTGATGGTGTGTTCCATCTTCATCGCCTCCATCACCAGCAGCGGAGTGCCCTTCTTCACCGCCCCGCCCTTCGCGGCCAGCAGCGCGACGATCTTCCCGGGCATCGGAGCGACGAGCTTGCCGCCGTGCGAGTCATCATCACCAGCGTGCGCGAGCGCATCGAAGAGCTGCAGCTCGGTGCGCACTCCGTCGTGGAACACGTGCAGCATGTCGAACTGACGCACCACCGTGCCGTTCACGGGGACGTCTCCGAGCATCGTCTTGAAGTCGACGCCGTCGTTGCGCCACGTCAGCGGCTGGCCGAACACGTGGTGTGCGTCGCGCCCGTAGGTCACCTGCACGTCGACGCCTCCCAGCTTCAGTGAACGCACGTACGCTTGATTCAGCCGCCAGCCGTCGCGGAACGACCAGGGGTCGGCAGCGGCCAGTCGAGTTTCCTCGGCGAGCAGCGCCGCGACTCCAAGCGCGAGCGCGTGCTGCGAGGGCTTCGTCTCAGCCGGGAACAGCTCGTCGTGATTCTTCGCGATGAGCCCGGTGTCGAGATCGGCCGACGAGAACGCCTTCGAGCCCACCAGCCGCCGCAGGAACGCGACGTTCGTCGCCAGCCCGACGATCTGCGTCGAGCCGAGCGCGTCGCTCATACGCAGCAACGCCTGCGCGCGATCTTCGCCCCATACGATCAGCTTGGCGATCATCGGGTCGTAGAACGGAGTGATCTCGTCACCCTGCCGCACGCCCGCATCGACGCGCACGTTGCCGTCACGCACGAACGCCACGTGCGCCGGGAAACGCAGGTGCGACAACGTTCCGATCGAAGGCAGAAAACCCTTCTCGGGGTTCTCGGCGTACACGCGCGCTTCGAGTGCGTGCCCGCGAATGCGCAGCTCCTCCTGCTTCGCCGGCAACTTCTCTCCCGCCGCGACGCGCAGCTGCCACTCGACGAGATCGAAGCCGGTGATCATCTCCGTCACCGGGTGCTCGACCTGCAGGCGCGTGTTCATCTCCATGAAGAAGAACTGCTCACCCTCGGCGATGAACTCCACGGTGCCTGCGCCGACGTAACCAACGGCCTTCGCCGCCGCGCACGCCGCCTCACCCATCGCCTTGCGACGCGCCTCGGTCAGCCCCGGAGCCGGAGCCTCCTCGAGCACCTTCTGATGCCGCCGCTGCACCGAGCAATCGCGCTCGAACAGGTAGACGCAGTTCCCCTGCGTGTCGGCGAACACCTGCACTTCGACGTGGCGCGGCTTGGTCAGGTACTTCTCGATCAGCACCGCGTCGTCAGCGAACGCGTTGAGCGCCTCGCGCTTGCACGACTCGAGCGCCGCCGGAAAGTCGGCCGACTTCTCGACCATGCGCATGCCTTTTCCACCGCCGCCCGCGCTCGCCTTGATCAGCACCGGGTACCCGATGCGATCGGCTTCCTTCTGCAGCAGCGCCGGAGACTGATCAGCGCCGTGGTAGCCGGGCACGAGCGGCACCTTCGCCTTCTCCATGCGCGCCTTGGCTTCCGACTTGAGGCCCATCGCGGTGATCGCCGACGCCGGCGGCCCGATGAACGTCACTCCCGCCTTCACGCACGCGTCGGCGAAGTCTTCGTTCTCCGAGAGAAAGCCGTAGCCCGGGTGAATCGCCTGCGCGCCGGTCGCCTTCGCCGCCGCGAGGATCTTCTCCGCGACGAGATACGACTCCTTCGCGGCCGCAGGGCCGAGGTGCACCGCTTCGTCACACGACGCGACGTGCTTCGAGCCAGCATCTGCGTCTGAGTACACAGCGACCGTCTTGATGCCGAGCCGGCGTGCGGTGGTCGCGACGCGGCACGCAATCTCTCCACGATTCGCGATGAGAATTTTAGTGAACATTCGTGAGCTCACATCCGGAAGAGACCGAACTTCGTCTCGGGAATGGGTGCGTTGAGAGTCGCCGACAGCCCGAGCGCGAGCGTCATGCGCGTGTCGGCCGGGTCGATGATGCCGTCGTCCCACAGGCGCGCCGAAGCGAAGTACGGGTGCCCCTGCGTCTCGTACTGCGCGCGAATCGGAGCTTTGAACGCGGCCTCTTCTTCGGCGCTCCATTTGCCGCCCTTGCCCTCGATGCCGTCGCGCTTCACGGTCGCCAGCACGCTCGCGGCCTGCTCGCCGCCCATCACCGAGATGCGCGCGTTGGGCCACATCCACAAGAAGCGCGGTGAGTAGGCGCGGCCGCACATTCCGTAATTTCCCGCTCCGAACGAGCCGCCAATGATCACCGTGAACTTGGGAACCGCGGCGGTCGACACGGCAGTCACCATCTTCGCGCCGTGCTTCGCGATGCCTTCGTTCTCGTATTTCCGGCCGACCATGAAGCCCGTGATGTTCTGCAGGAACACCAGCGGCACGCGGCGCTGACAGCACAACTCGATGAAGTGCGCGCCCTTCTGTGCGCTCTCGGAAAAGAGAATGCCGTTGTTGGCGATGATCCCCACCGGCATGCCGTGAATCCACGCGAAGCCGGTGACGAGCGTCGTGCCGTACCGTGCCTTGAACTCGTCGAACTCCGAGTCGTCGACGATGCGCGCGATGATCTCCCGCACGTCGAACGGCTTCTTCGTATCGGTAGGAATTATCCCGTAGAGATCAGAAGGGGCGAACCGCGGCAGCCGCGGCTCCCGCAGGGGGATGTCGGGCCGCTTCTCGACGTTCAGCGTGCTGATGGTCTGCCGGGCGATCGCCAGCGCGTGCGTGTCGTTCTGCGCCAGATGATCGACCACGCCTGAGAGGCGCGTGTGCACGTCACCACCGCCGAGATCTTCCGCGGTCACCACCTCACCGGTCGCAGCCTTCACCAGCGGAGGGCCGCCGAGGAAGATCGTGCCCTGGTTCTTCACGATGATGCTCTCGTCGCTCATCGCCGGCACGTACGCGCCGCCCGCGGTGCACGAGCCCATCACCACCGCGATCTGCGGAATGCCCTGCGCGCTCAGGTTCGCCTGATTGAAGAAGATGCGACCGAAGTGTTCCTTGTCGGGAAACACCTCGTCCTGGTTGGGCAGGTTCGCTCCGCCGGAATCGACGAGGTAGATGCACGGCAAGCGGTTCTCGCGAGCGATCTCCTGCGCGCGCAGATGCTTCTTCACCGTCACCGGGTAGTACGTGCCGCCCTTCACCGTCGCGTCGTTGCAGACGATCACGCACTCGCGGCCGGCGACGCGACCGATGCCGGTGATGATGCCCGCACCCGGCGCTTCGTCTTTGTACATGCCGAACGCGGCGAGCTGGCTGAACTCGAGGAACGGCGTCCCGGGGTCGAGCAGCTGATTCACGCGCTCGCGGGGCAGCAACTTGCCGCGGGAGGTGTGCTTCTTGCGCGCGTCCTCGCCGCCGCCTTCCGAGATCTTCGCGACCTTCGCCTTCAGATCGTCGACCACCGCCTGCATCGCTGCGGCATTGGCCTGAAACTCCGCGCTGCGAACGTTCAACCGACTCTCGAGTGTTGCCATGAGCGGCGCGGTCTTACCAACGACCCGCGCGCGGCGGCGCGCAAACTGAGACGCTCACGCCCGGCGGAACACGAGCATCGTCTCGAGGTACGTGCCGCCGACGAACACCTGATCGCCGACGCGCACGAACGACGCGCTGTCGAAGTCGAACGCCTTGTCCTTGTGCGCGAACGACTCGGAGACGACGCCCTCGAGCGGGTTCGAGAGATCGAGCGTCGTCAGCACCAACGTGTTGCGCGACTGCGTCTTGCCACCCGCCACGAAGGCGGTCTTCGCATCGATGCGCACGAGCGGAGAATGCAGCTCCACGCCCTTCACCTTGCACGACTTCATGACCTTCATGGCGGCCGCGTCTCGAACGTCGACCGCGATGACGTCTTCGTTGCCGACCATCAGCAACACACGACCCGGGTCCCACCACTGCAGCGCGGTCGGCGTGTAGCCCTTCTTCACCGAGCGGACCGCATCGAAGGTCTTCGCGTCGACGCGACGGTACACGTGCAGTCCACAGTGTCGCCCCGCCACGAAGAGGAACTCTCCGTGGCTCGTGAGGCCCGTGGGGTAGCTCTCGAAGAACTCGTCTCCCGGAATGTCGAAGAGGTGCTCCGGCTTCCCGGTGCGCGTGTCGAGCCACGCCACGCCATTCTCGTGGGTGACGTACACATCCTTGCCCATGAACGTGAGCGCGCGCTCGTGCCCGACGTCATAGGTGAACGTCGCCGACACGCGCGGGCTGGCGGGGTTCGACACGTCGAGGAGCTGAATGAACTCCGAGCCGATCACCGCGAGCGCAGGCCAGTCGGGGAAGTACTCGAGGCGCGTGAAGGTCGTCGGCGGCTTGAGCTCGCCGAGGAGTCTGGGTGCGCCGTGCGCTTCGCCGCTGATGATTCCCACTCGAACGAAGTCGAGGTTCGCGGCGAACAGGTCACCCTCGATGGCCGTCATGAATCCAATGCTGTTGGACCACGCGAGGCCCGCGGGGTCAGTCGGCACGAATTCCCAACCAGCGCCTCGACTCTTCTTGCGAGCAGGCATTGGGCGTTCTTACCGGAAGGCGTCGCTGGGCGTATCTTCGCGGCCATGCGTCCCCTGACCCTGGTGGTTCTGATCTTCTGCTCCAGCTGTGGCTGCGGAAGCGGCAACGTCGTCATCGGCGGGCGCGACGGCGGCACCGGCGCTGGCAACGGCGGCGGCGCGGGCGCGGGCACTGGTGGAGGCAACGGTGGCGGCACGGGAGCCGGCGGCGGCGCGCTGCAGATCACTCCGCGCGACTTGGTGCTCGACGTGGTGACCGGTCAGGCGCTCCCCACGCAGCAATTCGTCGCGACGTACAACGGGCAGACCATCACGCCGCAGTGGGTGCTGATTCCCGCGAGCGTGGGCTCGGTCGACACCGCGGGCCTCTTCACTGCGTCGGGCAACGGCGGCCGCGCGACGTTGAGCGCGCACGTCCCGGGCAACATCGTCGACTCGACCAGCATCACGGTGCGCGTGCGCATCACGCAGAACGGCGGCAGCGGCGGCCCGATGGACGCCGGCGCTGGCGGTGTCGGCGGAGTCGGCGGCGAAGGCGAAGGTGGCATGGTCGACCCCACGACGGTGACCGTGCTGCAGGGAACTCCGACCAGCGACGGCTCGACGCTGATCTACCCGTACGATCGCACCGTGTGGCCGAAGGACCTGCTCCCGCCGTTGCTGCAGTGGACGCCGATGCACTCGTACGACGCGGTGCGCATCACGCTCGAGTGCCCGGGCTTCAGCTTCGACGGCATGTTCGCGAAGACGGCCACGCCGTTTCTGCATCACCCGATTCCGCAAGCTGCGTGGCGACAGGCGAGCGAGCTGTGCTCCGCGACTGACCTGACGGTGAAGGTGGTGTTCGCGGCCGGCGGTCAGGCGTACGGGCCGATCACCCAGACGTGGACCATCGCGAGCGGCTCGCTGCGCGGAGTCGTCTATTACAACTCGTACGGCACCAAGCTCGCGAAGAACTACAGCGGCGCGCTCGGGCCCGACCCGATGTTCGGTGGAGCGACGCTCGCGATTCGCGGCTCGTCGACCGACCCCGTGCTCGTCGCCGGAGGCAACGGCGGCGAAGGCCAGTGCCGCGTGTGCCACGTCGTGTCCGCAGACGGCTCGACGCTGCTCAGTCAGCAGGGCAACAACTACTCGGGCACGTCTTCGTACGCGCTGCGCTCCGCCAACGCCGAGACGCCGCTCTCGCCAGGCGATGGTCGCTACGCGTGGGGCGGGCTCTCACCCGACGGCACGCTGCTCTTCTCGAACGCCGGTCCGCTCGCCGGAGCGTGGGGCAACGCGAGCCAGCTCTTCCAGTTGCCGAGCGGCAATGCGGTGACGACCACGGGAATTCCGAGCGGGCTCGGCGCGGGCACTCCGGTGTTCAGCGGAGACGCGAAGCAGGTGGCCTTCAACTGGATCTCGGGGACGGGAGCCGATGGTCGTTCGCTGGCGACGATGAAGTTCACCGCGCCGTCGACGTTCAGCGACTTCGCGTCGATCTACACCCCGCCGATGGGCCAGACGGCGCTGTTCCCGTCGTTCATGCCCACCAACAACTCGGTCGTCTTCCAGGTCGAGACGGTGAGCAACGGTCGCTACGCCGAGACGCGCGCGGGCTGCGATTCGCCGGGTCCCTGCTCGAGCATCGGCACGCGCGCCGAGCTGTGGTGGATCGATCTCGCGACGCGGCAAGCGCATCGCCTCGACAAAGCAAACGGCTCGGGCTTCGTGCCGACCGGCCCCAACTCGCACGACGACGACGCGACGCTGAACTACGAGCCGACCGTGGGGCCGATCGCGTCGGGTGGCTACGCGTGGGTGATCTTCACCAGCCGCCGCCTGTACGGAAATGTCGCGACCATCAACCCGTGGTGGAGCGACCCGCGCTGGCACGACATCAGCTCGACGCCGACGACGAAGAAGCTGTGGGTCGCGGCGATCGATCTCAACGCGGCTCCCGGCACCGACCCGAGTCACCCGGCGTTCTATCTGCCCGCGCAGGAGCTCCTCGCCGGAAATTCTCGCGGCTACTGGTCGGCCGACCCGTGCAAGGCCGATGGCAACACGTGCGGCGGCGGCGACGAATGCTGCGGCGGCTTCTGCACCATGAATCAGTGCACCGGCACGCGCACCGGCTGCTCGATGGAATTCGATCGCTGCACGGTCGACAGCGACTGCTGTGACATGGGAGCGATTTGCGCCGGTGGTCGTTGCGCTACCTTCCGCTGATGCCTCGCTTCACTCGCGTCGTCGTCATCGCGTACCTGCTGTTCAACGCGATGATCGTCTACTCGCTCTACTTCGCGCCGCAGTCGCTCGACCTGCAGTACCGCGGTGAGGCGCCGATCACGCCGACGCGCGAGTTCCTGTGGTTCAGCTCCGGGAGCCTGCACCTGTTCTTGATCGCCGCGACCGCCGCCACGTTGTGGATGAAGCGCGCGTCCGAGCGGCGCTACCTCATCTTCGCGAACGCCGGCTTCTACTTCTGGGACGCGCTCACCCAGTGGCTGTACTGGGGAGCGCGCGTCGGGCTCGAGCCGAAGACGCTGCACGTGAACGCCGGAGTCAGCTTCGCGTGCGGAGTGATCCTGGTCGTCGCCGCCTTGCGCGATCGTGAATCAGTCGCGAACGAATCGGCTGATCGCCCAGTGCACGGGGCAGAAACCGGTCACTGAGCTCGACAGCATGATCGCGCCGGTCAGCCCCGTGAGCGCGAGCCAATGCGGGTCGACGAAAGCGCCGAGCGCGACGCTCACGGCGACGAGGCCGCCGACGATCCCATCGTGAATCTTGATCTTCGGAGTCATCAACATGCGGCAAGTGTGATGCGCCGGCGACGCGCTCCGCATTCCTGAATTCGAGAACAGCATTCTCTCCCTCTCCCCCGCAGGGGAGAGGGTCGGGGAGAGGGCCCGACGACACCCGCGGCTCTCACGCCACGCCGTGGCCGATCAACCGCAACGCACTCGCCACCGCGACCGCTCACCTCGCCTTTCGACCGCTCACCGTTCGGCCAGCCCGTTGCACTCGGCACCGCGCCATGACTCCTTCCATGACGCCCTCGGAACCCGCCGTCGTTCTTCCGTCTCCTGCCGCAACGCCGTCATTCGCCGAGCGACTTCGCCCCGCGGGTTCGCAGTTGATCGTCGCGCTCGGCCTCGGCATCGCGGCCGAAGTGTTCCTCGATCGAGCCGCCGGAATCGGCCACGCGCTCTTCGCCATCATCGCGGGAATCGCCATCGCCACCAGCGGCGGCCGTGAGACCTGGCACCGCGCGAAGGAACACCGCTGGCTGCTCGCCGCCGCGGTGCTCCTCATGAGTTCGTCGATGCTCCACACCGCCGAGTGGCTCTCCGCGATGACCACGCTCTCGTCGCTGCTCCTCTTCGCCATCGCGCTGCAGGGCTGGACCGGCGAACGGCCACTCCACGCATTGCGCACTGGCGACGTGATCACCGCGCCGATCATCTCGAGCGCACACGCGCTCTACGCTGGCGGAGCAGTCACCGCGCACGGCCTCGCCAGCGCGAAGATCTCGAGCACCTTCGCGCGCTACGCGCCCGCGGCGCTGCGGCTGATGGTGATCGTCTTCCCGCCGGTGCTGATCCTCCTCGCGCTGCTTTCCTCCGGTGACGTCGTGTTTCGCGCGCGCCTCGCGTCGATCGCCAACGCGGTGTTCGGCGTCGAAGTCGAAGGCTTCATTCGCGGCTCGCTCGTGATCGGCACCACCGCCTGGTTCGGCGCTGGAGCGCTCGCCATCACCACCCGCCGCCGCGATGGTCACGTCGTCACCGAGCCGCGCCGCTTCATGCGCCACTTCGAAGGGCTCACGCTGCTCGGCTCGCTCACCGCGCTGCTGCTGTTCTTCGGGCTGACGTCGACTCCGTGCGCGCTGGCGCCCGCGAGCTGCGAGCTGCCCGCCGGAGTGACCTACGCCGACGCCGCGCACGAAGGCTTCTTTCAGCTGCTCTTCGCGGCGCTCGGAATTCTGGTGTTGCTGATGGCGCTCCCGGCGCGAGTGCAGCTCGAGTCGCGCGCCACCAAGCTCGCCTTCACCGCGCTGTCGACGGTGCTCGTGCTGGCGACGATGCCGATGGTGATCTCCGGAGTCGCCCGGCTGTGGCGCTACGAGACGACGTACGGCCTCACGGTGTTGCGGCTGCTCGCGTACGCCGGCCTCTTCCTCGTCAGCGCTGTGCTCGCGTGGCGCGCCGTGACGCTGTGGGCATTCCGCAACGCGTTCGTCGGCGGGGCGATCGCGCTGTTCACCACCACGCTGCTCGCGCTTGCTGCATTGTCGCCTGATCACTTCATCGCGACTCGGAACATGTCGATGCAGCGCCCTGACTACAGCTACCTGCTGCGGCTCAGCGACGAGGCGCTGATTCCGCTCGTCGAGCAGATCGATGTTTCGGTCGACATCGACGTGCGAGATGACGTGCGCGGTGAGCTGCGCAGACGCGCGCTCGCCATCTCTGGAAGCAGCGGGCTCGACTGGAACCCGTCCCGAGCGAAGGCGGACACGGCGTTGAGCGTTCTGCGCTGAGCTGGAATTGCCTCCTGTTTCGGGGACTTACACGCCCACCCGATCGACTCGACTTGCAGAAACTTCGGCTGAGCGTCATGCGTATGCCCGGCATGAACCGATGGCTCCTTGCAGTTGCGATCGTCACCGTGGTCGTCGCCCTCGCGATGAATGCCTTTGCGCAGTCGAACCCGAAGCAGAAGCCCACCCCGAAGGACAAGGAGACGAGTTACGTGAAGCCGCTCACGTTCACGAAGGCCCCCGATGACGTTCTCAAGAAGACGCTGAACTCGGAGCAGTACCGGGTCACGCAGGAATGCGGCACCGAGCCGCCGTTCCAGAACGCGTACTGGGACAACCACGCCGACGGCATCTACGTCGACATCGTGTCGGGCGAGCCGCTCTTCAGTTCGATCGACAAGTTCGATTCGGGCAGCGGCTGGCCGAGCTTCACCAAGCCGCTCGAAGGGCCGAACGTCACCGAGAAGAAGGACATCTCGCACGGCATGATCCGCGTCGAGGTGCGCAGCAAGCACGGCGACTCGCACCTGGGTCACGTGTTCGACGACGGCCCGGCCGACAAGGGCGGTCTGCGCTACTGCATCAACTCGGCGTCGCTGCGCTTCATCCCCGCGGCGAAGCTCACCGAGTCGGGCTACGGCCAGTACGCGAAGCTGTTCCCGTTCGTGAAGCAGGACGCTCAGAACGCCGCCACCGGAGCAGGCCCGGGCACCGAGACCATCTACCTCGCGGGCGGTTGCTTCTGGGGCATGGAAGATCTGCTCCGCAAGATCCCCGGCGTGATCGACACCGAGGCTGGCTACACCGGCGGTTGGCTCAAGAACCCGACGTACGACGACACGCACGACAGCAAGTCGGGCCACGCCGAGAGCGTGAAGGTCGTCTACGACCCGAAGAAGATCTCCACCGCCGATCTGCTCGAGAAGTGGTTCTTCCGCATGCACGACCCGACGACGCTCAACCGTCAGGGCAACGACGTCGGCACGCAGTACCGCTCGGCGATCTTCTTCTTGAACGACGATCAGAAGAAGGCGGCCGAAGAGGTGAAGGCGCGCGTCGACAAGTCAGGCAAGTGGAAGAAGCCGGTGGTCACCGAAATCACCGCGGCGAGCACCTGGTACAAGGCGGAGGACTACCACCAGGACTACCTCGTGAAGAACCCGGGCGGGTACACCTGCCACTTCATGCGGCCGGAGTAGTCGCTCGACTCGAAGTGGGGCTCACGCGGCGTTCATTCGCGCGTGAGCCTCCATGCTCGCGCGGTCGCGATTGATGGTGACCACCGCGAGCACGCGCTCACCCTTCACGTAGCGCACCTCGCAATCGAGCTTCGCCGCCGAGCCGTCGATCTCGATGCGGTCCCAGCTCTCAGCGTGGCCGACGTAGGCGATGGTGACGTCGTAGTGCTGGCTCCAGAAGAACGGAGCGATCGTGAACGGCGTCGCGAGGCCCAACATGTTGCGCGCTGCGATGCGCCCGTGATTCTGCGCGAGCGACCAGTGCTCGATGCGCTGCGCCTCTCCACCCTTGCCGGGGAATCGCGCGATGTCACCCGCGGCCCAGATGTTCGCGTCGCTGGTGCGCAACTGCGCGTCGACCTTCACGCCGCGATCCATCGCCAGACCCGCGGCCTCGGCGAGCGAGAGATTCGGCCGCACGCCGACGCCCGCGACGATCAGATCTCCTTCGAGCACCGAGCCGTCGTCGAGCACCACGCCCTTCGGGTCGAGCCCCGTCGCCTTCTTCCCGAGGTGGAAGTGCACGCCCTTCCCTTCGTGCAGCGAGCGCACGACGCCGGCGACTTCTTCACCGAGCACTCTCGCCAGCGGCGCTTTGTCGGGAGCGGCGACGTGCACCTCGAGCCCACGCGCGCGCAACGAGCCAGCGACCTCGAGGCCGATGAAGCTCGCGCCGAGCACCACCGCGCGCTTCTTGCCCTCGGCTGCCTTCACGATCGCGCGCATGTCGGCGGCCGTGCGCAGCGAGAAAACCGGCGGGCCGTTGCCCGCGAACTGGAGCGCGATCGCCGAAGCGCCCGTCGCCAGAAGCAGCGCGCCGTAGTCGAGCGTCGCCCCGTCTTCGAAGCTCACCTTGCGCGCGGCCGCGTCGATCTTCGTCACCTTGCCCACGCGCCGCGTGATCTTCTGCTCGGCGTACCAGTCGTCGCCGTGCAGCCACATCCACTCCTCCGGAGCGGTGCCGGCGAGGTTGTCCTTCGAGAGATTCGGGCGATCGATCGGCGAGTCGCGATCGGCGTCGATCATCGTGACCGGCCCCTGGTAGCCGCGGCGACGGAACTCTTCGGCTGCGCTCTCGCCTGCCGCACCCGCGCCGATGATCACCACCGACGACGGCCCGCCCGCGCGCGCTGCAGGCACCGCGATCTTCTTCTTCTCGAACAGCTGAATGCGCCCGTCGGTTTCCTTCACGTCCCAGCACGGCATGGCGTTGAACGCCGGGCCTTCGATCGCCTCACCGGTCTTCAGATCGAAGCACGCGTGGTGCCACGGGCAGCGAATGGTGTCGCCCTCGACGAGCCCATCGAGCATCGACGACGAGTAGTGCGAGCACTTGCCGCCGATCGCGTAGACGGCGCCGGGCCGCCGCACGAGCAACACCGACTCGCCGTCGGCCTGCCCGAGGAGCACGTCCTTCAATTCCGTGCTCGCGATGCCCTTCTTGAAATCAGGTCCCGACGGAGGCGCGTTGTCACCCATGGTGGCCGCGCATTGTGCATCACGGCAGCTCGAGATTGGTCAGCTTCAAACGCCGCGCGGCGATGCGTAACGATCCCGTGAGTGCCGAATCAAGCGGACCGCTGGCGGTCACGGCCAGATCGTCGAGCGCGTCGGGAGCGAGCGTCTGCAACATCGACGTCAGCACCACCACGCCCGTCGGCGGCTCGACGTCGACCTGCAACGAGCGAAAGCGATCGGCCGCGCGCACGCGAATCGTCATGCCCACGAACTGAAAGACGATGGCTGGCGGCGGTGACTCGACGCGGCGCAACCCGTCGAGCACCTCGCGCAGCGGCATGCCGCGAAACGAGCCGGCGAATTCCAGCGTCTTCAACCGGCGATTGAGGGCCAGCCGCCACACCCAGTGCGCTTCGTCGAAGTTGGCGCGATTCGCCGCGAGCGTGAGCTTGTGCAGGTTCGGCAACGACGCCGCGCGAGACAGCGAATCGCGCACCGTCAACGGCCACGCCTCGAGATCGCCGGGCCCTGAGAGCGACACCGCCTCGATTGACGCCAGCGGCCGCGGCGCGTCGAACAACACCGGCACCGCGCTCAGCCCCGCCTGCTGCACTTCACGCAGCGACTTCATGTGCGGCGACGCGAGTTCGAGTGGAGCGGCCGGCGAGAACACCACCTCGACCTTCTCGAGCGTCGCGAGGTCGGGCAGCTCGACCTGCAGCCCTTCGAGCAACACCGTCGCCTCGCTCAAGAACCCGCGCGACCACACGCGATCTCCGCCCGGCATCACGAGCTTCGAAAGCCCACGCATGAACGTGCCGCGATGACGATCGAGCAGCTTCTGCATGCGCCGTTCGCTGCGCTCGTTGCGGCGGCGCTGCAGCGAGAGCGAGATGAATTCGCCGCGGGGATCTCCGGCTTCCTGCAGCGCGTCCGCGAGCACCTGCCGCGCGCCGTCGTCGCCGGGGCGCTCGAACACGGCAGCGAAGAGCGGCTCGACGTCCATGCACTCGCCTTACGCACTCTCCCTCTCCCTGCAAAGCGGGGAGAGGGCGTCAGTGCGAGCCCGAGTACGCCGGGTCGATCTCCAGCACGCGCGCCTTCAGCTTCGCATCGTCAGCGACATCACTCCCCAGCGTGGTCCACGTGAAGCCGAACGACCGCGAGCCCGGAGTGATCTTCTTCGCCAGCCCCGCTTCGAGCTCAGCCTTGCGCTTCTTCATCTCGACCAGCGTGCCCTTGAGCTGCTCGGTCGCGGCCTTGTCCTTCGACAACTTCAGCCGCTCCTCGAGCGTCTTGATCTGCTCGCCCACGAACACCGCCTGCTGCTTGTCGCGATCGAGAATGCTCAGGTCGGTGAACGGGCCCTTGCCGCTGCCGAGCGCGACGTCGAGCTTGCCGAGCGCCTGGCCCTTCTGCGCCGAAGCGAGCAGCACGGGCGACGCATCATCGAGCCGCTGCGGAGGCTGCGTGCCGCGGAACTCGCCCGACTGAATGATGAAATCCACCTTGCCCTTCAACTCGGTCGAGAGCTGCATCGCGTCGGCGTACGACGTGGCGCACATGATGACCGTGAGATCGTGCGGCCCGAGCGCGGCGATCGCGGCCTTCGCGGCCTCGACCGTCGGCAGCGCCGCCACGTTCGCCTCGTTCGGAGCCACCGGCCCCGGCGCGGTCAGCCCGACGATCGCCACCTTAACGCCGCCCTGATCGATGATCGTCGACGCGTCGAAAATCGGCTTCCCGTCGCGGCGCAGATTCGCGCTCAGCAGCTTGAGCTTCTTGCCCTTCGCGAGCGACTCGAGGAACGCCGTGCCCGACGAGAGATCGCGCTGCCCCACCGCCATCGCGCGTGTGCCCAGCTCTTCCATCACGCCGAACACGAACGTCGCGCGCTTGCGATCGACGTCACTCGCCACGCCCGCATTCGCGAACAGAGCGTTGCCGGAATCGAGCACCACCAGCGAGGTGCTCATCCACTTCTCGAAGACCGTCTTGCGTCTGGCGAGACCGCCAGTCGGGTTGGCGCGTCAGCCACAGGGGGAAACTTCTCCCCCGTTGTCCCCTTCGAAGACGATGGTGACCGACTTCGCGTTCATCGGCGGTGTGCCGAACGCGGTCAGCGAAAAGAAAAGCAGTGAGAAAGCGAAGCGCTTCACTTCTTGGGCGCCTTCCGCAATTCGGCGAGGCGAGTCTTGGCGGTCTTCGCCGCTTCGCTCTTGGGGTGGCTCTTCACGAGCTCTTCGAGCGCAAGGCGAGCCTCGTCATTCATCTTCAACTGCTTGAAGCAGTCCGACGAGCGCAGGTACGCGACCGGCGTCGACTTGGTCTTCGGGTAGTCCTGAATCACCTTGCCGAACTCGTAGAGCGCCTCGCGGCACTTCTGCTCGCCGAAGAAGAGCTCACCGAGCGCGAAGTGCGCCTCGCCCGCTCCGTCGTCGCGCGGCCACTTCTTCAGGAACTCGGCGTACAGCTTGCGGCCCAGCTCGATCTCTCCCGCCTTCGTCTTGTCGTCGGCGAGCTTCAGGAATTCCTTCGGGTCGTCGGGCCGCTTGATCTCTTCCTTCTTCGGCTCCGGAGGCGTGTTCGTCGGAGCGACCGCTACCGGCTGCTCCTTCAACTTCTGCTCGAGCTCGGCGATCTTCACCTGCTGCGCTTCGACCTGGCCGCGCAACACCGCCATGTCCTGCAGCGCGGTGTCGACCTTCACGCCCATGTTGGCGCCGGTGGTGCGGCTGGCGCGATCGAGCTGATCGAGCGCGGTCTGCAGCTGCGCGGTCGCTTCTTCGAGCTTGGTGCGCGTCTCAGCGAGCTCGCCGCGAACCTTCACGTTGTCGGCGACGAGGCTGTCGAGACGGTTCTCGACCACGCGGCCGCGATCAGCCGGGAAGAAGCAACCCGAGAACGCCAGCGTCGAGATGAGCAGGGTGCGTCGCATCATGGCGACGCACCCTATACCCGCTTTAACGGCGGCGGCGCGAACGAACGAGCAGGCCGATCACCGCCAGAGGAATCAGCTCGAACCCGCTGGTGCAGCCGCAGCCCTTGGGCATCGGAGTCACCATCATCGTCGGGTTGGGGTTGCGCACCGTGATGTCGGTGAACGCCGGAGCCGAAGCCTGCGTCGGGTCACGCACGATCAGCTGCAGCCGCACCACGTCGGTGTCGGCCACGGTCGGCGCGACGAAGGCCACGGTGTCCGTGTTCGCTCCGGAGAGTGCGACGGTCGGGCCGCTGACCTGCGACCACTCGAAGGTGATCGGGTCCTGCTCCGGGTCGCTGCCCGAGCCGAACACCGTGACGATGGTCGTCTGCTGCGCGTCCATCGTCGCGGGCGCGGTCGCCACCGGAGGCATGTTCACGTTCTTCACCAGCACCTGCTGCTCGAGCGGCAACGTCACCGCGCGGCCGTCGGTGACCGTCATCTGCAACACCACCATCGAGTCGGCGTTCACCATCGGCGCGGTGAAGCTCGAACCGTTGATCGTCGCCGTCGGGCCGCTGATCTGCGTCCACGTCACGGTGACGGGGTCGTTGTCGGGGTCCATGCCACTGCCGACCAGCGTGACCGTCTGACCTTCGACGACCTCGATGTTCGGGCCGATGGTGGCCGTCGGAGCCTGGTTGCTGCAGCTGTTCGGGTCGCTCGTCACGCTGGTGAACGGCAGGTTGGTGATGCCGCTGACCTGAATGTTGTCGATCTCCCAGCCCTTCGCCGCGGCCGCGTCATCGGCGCCGATGCGGAAGCGGAAGCGAAGCGCCGACTGGCCCGCGTACATCGTGTCGAGGTTGACGATGGTGGTGACGAACGCCGGGTAGCCCGTGCTCTTGCCGACGAACGCGCGCTGACCGCGAATCGGGTTGGCGCTCTGGTTCTGCGACGTGCTGATCGTGCCGTTGTAGCCATTGCTGCCCATCGCCGGCATCGGGGGAATCTTCGAGCCCACGTCGACCCACGTGCTGTTGTTGGTGCTCACTTCGATCACCGCGCCGTCGAAGTACTCGGTGGTGCTGCGCTCGAAGTCCCAGCGGTGCTGGAAGGTGATGGTCAGCGGGCCGGTGCCCACGCTCAGCGGAGGCGACGTCAGCCACGTGTCGGCCGGCGACGCGGGGTTCGGGCCGAACCAGAAGTGCTCGGTCGCCGTCGACTGGAAGATTCTGAAGTTCGAGCCCGTGTTGCCGTTCGGGTCGGACGCCGCGGTCCACTGCGACATCGGCGCTTCGACGTCGTCGATGCGGCTGCTGCTCGGCACCACGTCGTAGTTCAGGCGGAACATCGCCTGCTTCGTCACGTTGCCCATCGCGAGCGACGTGTCGGCCACGGTGACGGTGAACATGCCCGCCTGCGGCATCTGCACGTCGGCCAGCGCCACCTGGAAGCTGAGCGTCGCGTTGCCGAACGGAGCAGTCGACGGCAGCGCCTGCGTCGCGCCCGCGGGGAAGGTGATGCCCGGGGTGCTCGAGGTGAGCGTCACCATCGAGCCGTTGAGCGTGCCGGTGCCCGTGTTGCGCAGACGAACCGTCAACACGCCGCGCTCGTTGGCGTCGAGGTTGCCGTCGTTGTCGCAGCTCTGGCCGGAGTCATCGAGCGTCACGTCGGTCACCACGATCGCGTTGCCGACCGTGAAGTCTTCGGTGAGCGGCGAGTTGGTCTGCGAGTCACGATCAGGAGCGATCGCACCCATGCCCAGACCGCGCCGCGCGAACGCCGCCCAGAACGAAGCGAAGTTGGTCGCGTCGTCGGCCGCCGCCATCGCCAGCACCGCGTCGCGCGCGTCGACGAACGTCGGCATCAGCGGAGTCGCCTTGTACGCGCCCACCAGGTACCGCTTCATCTTCGCCTGCGCCTGCGTGAACGAGTACCGCGTGTCGCGCAGCAGCATCACGTAGCAGTCCCACAACATGACGGCCCACACCTCGCCGGTGTTGTGCACCTCGGAGTTGTCCGCGCCCGACGCGCCGAACGCCACCGGCGCCGTGGTCGGCAGCCGCACGCCATCGCTGATGTGCTTGAACGTGAGCGGGTTGCGCGTGAAGTCGTACGAGAGCGGGTAGCGGCGGAAGCCGTAGTAGTAGGCCTCGGGATCGGTCGCGGAGCCGGCCCAGCCAGCGAGCGCATACGCGCCGGTCCAGTTGGCGTTCGAAGCGACGTTGATGTCGGCCGCGCGCGAGACGAGCAGCGAGGCGTGGAAGTCGCCCCAGCCCTCACCCATGCCGCCAGCCTGCAGGTTCGAGATGCCGTTGCCGTCGCCGATGAGGCGGTTCGAGATGTAGTGGCCCCACTCGTGCGCCACGACGCCGTTGTCGATGGTGCCGTCCTTGTCGAGCGCGGCCGACTGGGTGAGCGTGATGGTGGTCATGCCGCTGCCCGAGGTGATGATGCCCTTGAGCGTGGTGCCCGACGCCTGCGAGACCGACATGGTGGGAATGGTGACCGCGCCCGTGCCCGGCATCGCCATCGGGCCGTTGCCGGTGTTGTTGGCGATGATCACGCCGATCGCTCCGGCCGCCTGCGCGTGGAGCGCCTTCTCGATGAAGGTGCAGGTGCCGCGGTCGATCAGCACGATCTTCCCGCTCGCGTTCATCGGCCACGCCGCGTTGCAGCCGTCGGTGGGCGTCGCGTCGCCGTCAGCAGCGAGCATCAGCTGCGCGGTGGTCGAGAACGTCTGCGGGCCGAAGTCAGCGCCGATGGTGGTGAAGTTCTGCGGCGTGGCGGTGTTCGCGGTGACCGTCGAGGTCGCCGAGCCATTGAACAGGTACATCTGCATGCGCGGGCTCGCGCCGTCCGACGGCGTCGACATGTTCGCGTTGTCGGTGCCCGAGTAGTCCTGCGCTTCCGAGAGCACGGGGTCGTTGCCAACGCCGCCACGGCCGAGGTTGTTCGTCTGGCCGTTGCCCGCCGCCTCGTTGAAGCCGTCGTCGTAGTACCAGTCGTGGAAGAAGTTGTTGTTGAAGAACAGCTGCACGATCGCCGCCTGCTGCTGCGCTCCCGCCATCTGCGGCTGCTGCGTGAAGTTGTACGTGTAGTCGAAGACGCCCGGCATGTTCGTCGTGCCGATGGGGTCCATGCCCTGCGTGAAGCCGTTGTTGCGCGCGATGTCGGCGTACGCGACCACGTTGTTGCCGCGCGTGGTGGTCGACGCAGGCGCGAGCCACGGGTCCATCGTCGACAGACCGGCGTGCTCGAGCGTCACCAGGTTCTGCGTGACCGGCGTCGCCATGAAGCCGTTCGGAGCGCCCGTCGGGTGCGGCGTCGCGTCGAGACCCTGCGGGCCATCGAAGGGAACGAAGCTCGTCGCGTCAGCCCACACCTTGTACGAGTACTGATCGGCCGCCGTGAGGTTCTTGCGGTACAGCACGCTGCCGTCGACGGCGCTCACGACGTACGAGAGGTACGCCGAGTCGTTCTCGCTCACCGGCACGTCGAGCTCGACGTAGTAGGCGGGGATCACGCCTTCCGGCACGGGGAAGAACACCGCGCGGCTGCGAACCGGAGTCGTCGCGCCCGCCAGCTGCCAGTGCTCGTAGCCGCCGCCGAACTGGCCGAGGTCGGTCAGGGCACCCTGCTCCAGCGCGCGGCCGGTGAGGTGCTGGAACGCCGACTCGATGGTGCTCTGCGCGCTCAGCGAGAACTCGCCGCGCACGCGGGTCTCGGGCGTGAGGTAACCCGACAACGCCACCAGCTGCAGCTTGGCGTTCATGATCACCTTCAGCTCGTCGCGGAACACGCGCACGTTGTTGATGCGCTGCTGGAAGGTGACGATCACCGCTCCGCCGTCGTGGAGATCGTGCACGCCCGTCACGCGCGCTTCGGCCCAGCGGCCGACGACACCGCGGTAGATCTCGACGTGCGTGAGCAGGAAGCGGCGCGCGGCCTCTTCAGGCGTGAGGCCCATCTCGCGGAAGGTGCGGCCGTTCTGCAGCTCGGGCGCAGACCAGAAGAACGTGGGAACGCCGAGGCGCGGCTCAGTCGAAGAAATGAAACCCTTCGCGAGCGCCTGACGACCAACCGCAGTCAGCTCGCGCGCGTCGACCAACGGCTTCGCGTCGCGACGCGAGAGAAACGCGTCGACTGCCGGGTACTGCACCGGCGGCGCGGCGAGCGCCGCGAAGGAAAACAGAAACAGCGAACCGATCAGTCGCTTGTTCATCTGATGCACCCTTTCTCTGTCGAGAAGGTCTGGCTCCCAGGTCAGACCCAAATGCGACACGTTCCCACGTGCGCGGGCGGCGTCCTACTGCCAGCGATCGCGCAAGACAAGCGCTTTTCTCAATGAAATCGGACTCTTGCACGTTAAGAAAAGAGCGCTGACGGTCGCTAGGAAACTGGCGCGTGGGCGTTCGTGTCAGTGAAGGACAAGGTGCGACACGATGCAATTCGCGGAGTTGAAAGCTCAGTGTTGTTGAGCATTCCAGAGCCGCGCAAATGGCCCACTGCGTTGGAGCAGTGCGTCGTGGCGACCTTCCTCGACGACCTTCCCGGCCTCGAGCACCACGATCTGGTGCGCGCGGGTGATCGAGCTGAGGCGGTGCGCGATCACGATCGCGGTGCGGTTCTCGAGCACGCGATCGAGCGCGTCTTGAACTTCGCGCTCACTCTGCGGGTCGAGGTTGCTCGTCGCCTCGTCGAGAATCAGCACGGGCGCGTCGGCCAGCACCGCGCGCGCCAGACACAGCCGCTGCTTCTGACCGCCGCTCAACGTCACGCCGCGCTCGCCGATCGCGGTGTCGAGCCGGTTGGGGAGCGCGTTCACGAAGTCCCACGCGGCTGCGGTGCGGAGCGCGCGCTCGAGCTCGTCGGCAGTCGCGTTCGGTTTCGCGACCAGCAAGTTGTCCTTCACGCTGCCCGCGAAGAGCAGCGCGTCTTGTGTCACCAGCGCGCACTGCGCTCGCACGCTGCCGAGCGTCGCGTCGCGCGCGTCGACGCCATCGAAGGAGATCGTCCCGCGCTGAGGCACCTCGAAGCGCAGCAGCAACGCAGTGAGCGTGCTCTTGCCGCTGCCGCTCGGGCCGACGAGGGCGGTGAGCTGGCCGACCTTGAACTCGAGGTTCACTCCGTCGAGCGCCGCGCGCGTGCCCCACGAGAAGGCCACGTCACGCAGCACGATGTTCTTCTGCACGCGCGGGAGCTGCGTGGTGCCCTTCCCTGCGTCGAGCTCCGGCAGCCGCAGCACCGCTTCGATGCGCTCCAGCGCGGCGGCGGCGCCGAGCGCGAACTGTGAGACGCGACCGAGATCTTTCGCCGGTTGGTACATCAGCACCAGCGCGCCGAGAAAGCTGAGCAGCGCGTCGCTCTCGACGGCTTTGGTGTGCAGCGCCCACGCGAGCGTGCCGGCGATGGCGCACGACGCGAGGATCTCCATGAGCCCCGGAGTTCCCGCGCGCGCCCACGCTGCTCTCGAGAGGGCGCGCTCGACGCTGGCCGTCTTTCGCTCGAAGCGACGCGCTTCTGCTTCTTCGGCGTTGAACGCCTGCAGCGTGCGCAGCGCGCCGAGACCTTCCTGCACCTGGCCGGCGATGGTGCCGAGCGCGGCCTGGCCTTCACGCGTGCGTCGCAGCAGCGCGGCCGTGAGTCGTGACGCGGGGAAGATCGCGATCGGCACGGCGATCAACGCCAGCAGCGCGAGCTTCCACGAGGCGACGATCGCCACCGCGACGAGGATCAGGATCTGCAGCGAGTCGCGCAGCCAACTCGCCACTGTGTACGTCGCGGCCTGCTCGACGGCGGCGACGTCGGCGGTGAAGCGGCTGTTGAGATCTCCGCTCAGCTGCGCGCTCCGCTGCATCGGAGAGAGCCGCAGCACCTTCTCGAAGATCGTGCGGCGCAGATCGATCACCACGCGCTGGCCGAAGAGGCCGACGAAATAGAACTGACCGAGGTAGCCGATTCCCTTGATCGCGCCGATCACGACGATCGCGAGCGGGAAGATCCACAGCGCGTGATCGTGATCGAAGTCACGCAAGCCAGGCGCGATGGCGAACACGCGCTCGAGGCCGACGTCGCCGCCGCTCAACAGGAACTTCATCGCCGGCCCGAGCAAGAACGCCCACGCGCCGGTCGACGCGCCGAGCAGCACCATGAAGCCGAGCGCGATGAACAACAGGCCGCGGTGCGGGCGTCCGAGCGCCAGCAGCCGTCGCATCGCCTGAAGGAGCGTGCCCATTTCGCGCCCGCTCTTACTCCCTCTCCTTGCGAAGCGGGGAGAGGGCCGGGGTGAGCGGCCGACGCGACCTCAGCCGAGCAAGCCGGCACCAACGACTTGTGCCATACGCCGGTGACGCATGACGCCGCTGTTGCTCCTCGCCCTGAGCGCTGCACCCGACGCCGGAGTCGCCGCCCCGATCTACAGCCGCGACGCCGTGAACCGCGTCGTGCGCCGCCACAAAGACGACCTCAAGGCCTGTGGCGAGAGCACCGGCATCGGCGCTGCCGAAATCACCCTCACCTTCGTGATCGGCACCGAAGGCAAAGTCCGCGACGTGACGACCGAGACCATGAACGTCACCGACGCGCCCCAGCTCCTCTCGTGCGTCATCACCGCGCTGCGCAGCTGGAGCTTCCCCGTGCCGGCCAAGCCGCTGACCGTGCAGCACTACCGCTTCGTCGTTCCCGGGAAACTGTGAAGACGGTGATGGTCGTCGCAGGCGAAGCGTCGGGCGATCAACACGCCGCCGACGTCGTGCGTGCCATCGCCGCGCGCGAACCCGACACGAAGTTCTTCGGCATGGGTGGCCCCAAACTCGCCGCCGCCGGAGTCGAGCTGATTCACGGCGCGCACGAGATCTCGGTGATGGGCATCGTCGAGGTGCTCCCCAAGGTCCCCCGCATCTGGAAGGTGCTCGGCGATCTCGAGAAGGCCGCGAGAGAGCGAAAGCCCGACGTCGCGTTGCTGATCGACGTGCCCGACTTCAACCTGCGCCTCGCCAAACGACTCAAGCCGCTCGGCATCCGCGTCATCTACTTCGTCGCGCCGATGGCCTGGGCGTGGCGCGAGTCGCGCACGAAGATCATCGCCGACCGCGTGGCGCACCTCGCGTGCATTCTCCCCTTTGAGGAGAAGTTCTTCCGCGACCGCGGCGTGAACGCGACCTACGTCGGCAACCCGACGGTCGATCAAGTGCCGCCGATCGCCGAACCCGCGCATTTCCGCAAAGCACTCGGTCTCGCCCTCGACGGCCCGGTGCTCGCGGTGCTGCCCGGCTCGCGTCGCTCGGAGATCTCCCGCCTCGGCGGAGTGCTCGCCGCCGTCTCCGCCCGCGTCGTCGCTGCACGACCCGGCACGCGCGTCGTGGTGCCGGTCGCGCCGGGGCTGCCGAAGGAAGTGGTGAGCGCTCCGTTCCGCGCGGCGGGGGTGGAGCCGGTGTTGATCGACGGCCGCGCTCCCGAAGTCGTCGGCGCGTCAGACGTGGCGCTCGTCGCCAGCGGAACCGCGACGCTCGAAGCGGGTCTCATGCGCCGCCCGCTGGTCGCCGTCTACCGCGTCAACGCCATCAGCTACGCGGTGGGCCGGTTGCTGGTGAAGATTCCCTTCTTCTCGTTGGTGAACCTGCTCGCCGAGAAGCGCGTGATCCCCGAGCTGCTGCAGGCCGACGTCACCGTCGACCGCGTCTTCTCCGAGCTCGAGCCGCTGTGGAGCGGCCCCGCTCGCGAGGCGTGTCTGCAAGGGCTCGATTCGCTGCGCGGGAAGCTCGGGCCCGGTGGAGCCGCCGCGCGCGTCGCCGAGCTCGTGCTCAACGCACCAGCTGCTGCGCCAGCAACCGCACCACCGGCGACGCGCGGCTGATGCCCGCCTCATCTTGCGTCACCACGAAGTCGTTCTCGCTCGGCGCTTTGGTGCCCTCGAACTGCGCGAGGAACACCGCCGGAGTCGACGCCGTCAACGTCAGCGTCGGCCGCTCGAGATGCGCGAGCACCTGCGTGCCCGTCTCGGTGTAGCCAAAGTCGAGTCGCTGCTCCTGGCGCCCGCGCTTGGAGTCGCTGCGCACGCCGCCGCTCACGTCGCCGCTGCCGAGCAAGCCATTGGTCTGCACTCCGACGCGACCGCTGGTGGTGCGCGTCTCGAGCTGCGTGTCCTGCGGCGAGGTGATCGAGCTGACCGTCGTGGTGCGCGACTGTTCGACCAGCACCAGCGCGCCGTCTTCGTTCGCCTCGAGCTGCGCGAGGAACAGCACCAGCTTCCCGCGGTACACGTCGGGCTGGAGCATGGCGCTCTTGAGATCGAACACGCCGATGCCCGCCTCACGCAGCAACCGCACGTCTTCGCGCACCATGCCTCCGCGCGCGGCGATCACCTTCGTCAGCAGCGCCGGAGCGTCAGGGCGATGCGCGAGATCGTCTTCCCAGTCGGCGACCAGCTCCGCGAGGTGCGTGAAGTCGCCGCGGCGCACACAGGCCCGAAGCGCGGCCCACGAACGCTCGGTGCCGGGCACTTCAGCGCGCGCGGCCGCGGCACAGTCATACGAGCGGCGGAACTGGCGCGCCCACGCGTTGGTGCCCACACGCGGACCTTCCGGCAACGGCGGTGCATCGGCGGAGGGTGCAAACGCCTCCTCGGCAGGCATGCGAGGGAGCGGGCGAGGTGCGACGGCGGCACACCCCGAAACCACACAGATCAAGATGAGTGATGGGCGCATGGCGGCAGCATACGAAGCGCGCCGCGCGAAATTCACTCGAGCAGGTTGAACTCGACCGAGGTCGTTTTCCCCGACGTGACCTTCACGGTCTCCTTCTTGTGCTTCTCGTCGATGTCGCACTCGACGCTGTGGGAGCCGGCGGCAACCTCGACCTCCTTGAACGACAGGAAGCCCAGGCTCTTGCCGTCGAGCGAGACCGCGCACACACCCTTCACCACGATCTTGATCGTGCCCGGGCCCGCGGCGGGTGGGTTGTCGGGGTTCTGCGGCGGCTTCACGGCGGTCGTGCCGACGGTGAGCGCGAGCGTCTTGCTCTCGCCGCCCTTCAACTTCCAGGTGACCTTCTTCTCGATGCCTTCGCCCTTCGCGTAGATGGTGTGCTGCCCGGCGGAGACTTCGAGATCGAGCGGAGCGACCCCCACCCGCTTGCCATCGACGAGGATCGTCGCGGGCACTGGAGAGGTGATCGAGATGCGCGCGAATTCTTCGACCGGCGGCGGCTCGACCACACCGGCGTCGATCACTTCAGGCGGCGGCTCACTCGGGCCCGCATCGACGACTTCGGCGACGACGGCGCCCGCATCTTCGATGGGCGGGAACGTGAACTTGTCGATCTTCCCGGGAATCTCGCCAGTGCCGGCGTCGACGACCGCTGCGATCTCCACCGGCTTCCACGGCTGCCAGAGCGCGAGCACCATCACGATGATCAGCAGCGACAGCCCGGTGAGCGCGTAGAGCGGCCAGCGAACCACCGGCACCTGAATCGGAGCGTTGTTGGAAGCCGTCGGTGGGCGCTGCGGTGGCTGCGACGGGCTCGAAGTCGGAGGCGGCAGCGAAGCGATCACCGGCAGCTTCATGCTCGGCGACGTCGGCGAGTAGCCGAGCGCGTCGATCTGCGCGGCGTCGGCCTTGTGATCGGGCATCACCACCGCGCCCTGCGACGGGACCGGCTGTTCGAGTTCGGTGAGGCGCGCGTCGGGCTGCGCGTCGCCCTGATCAGCCGCCACCACGCGGAAGAGACGCAGCAGATCTTCCTGGCCGATGACGTGGCGTTCGAGCGTGAGGAACTTCTCGAGATCTTCTTTCAGCGCGAGCGCGGTCGGGTACCGGCCCTCGACCTCGAAGTGCAGACACGCTCCGAGGATCTGCTGAATCGGCACCGGCACGTTGGGGCGCAGCTGCGTGACCGGGCGGATGCGGCCAGCGCGCGCCGCGTCGATCTGCTCGATCTCGTTGTTGCCGGGAATGGCTCGAACGTTGGTGAGCAGCTCGTACAGCACGAGGCCCAGCGCGTAGACGTCGACGCGGCGGTCGATCACCTGGCCGGTGATCTGCTCGGGCGACATGTACGGGTACTTGCCCTTCACGAAGCCCGCTTGCGTGCGGTGCATCGTGCTCGACGCCTTGGCGACACCGAAGTCGATGAGCTTCACCACGCCGGCGCGCGAGAGAAGAATGTTGTGCGGGGTGACGTCGCGGTGAACGATGTGCAGCTGCTGGCCGCTCGCGGTCTTCGCCTCGTGCGCGTAGTGCAGCGCTCCGGCGGCGTCGGCGACGATGCGCGCGCACAGCTCGACCGCCATCAGCTCGCCGTGCCGCTCGTGCTCGAGGCTGATCGACATCAAGTCGTAGCCGGGCACGTATTCCATCGCCAGGTAGTATGCGCCCTGCACCTGCCCCAGGTCGTAGATCTGCGCGATGTTCGGGTGGTGCAGTTGGGCGAGGAGCGACGCCTCGTCGAGGAACATCTTCACGAACTCGGCGTTGTCGCAAAGGTGCCGGTGCGGCAGCTTGAGCACGCAGATGCCCTGCGGTCCCTTGGCAAGCCACACGTCGGCCATTCCCCCGGAGCCGATGCGTTTCTCGAGTGAGTATTTCCCCAGCGCCTTCATTCGGCGCCCCGGGTGTAGCACGACGGGAGGACGCTCTCGCGGTTATGCTTGCGTCATGTCGACCGCGGAAATCTTCAGCGCAGCGTTGGGGCTCCGAGAGAAGGATCGCGCCGCGCTCATCGCTGTGCTTCTCGAGAGCCTGGAGGGCGAAGCGCCGCCGTTCTCCAACGCAAAGCCCTCCGAGCTCGCACGGCGTCTCGAGTCGTCCCGACGCCGAGCCCACGTCGACGTGATGAGCCGCGCACGCGCCGCGCTCGGGAAGTGAAGCTCGTTTGGGTCGTTGAGGCCGAAGTTGAACTGATCGAAACGGCTCGTTGGTACGAGCTGCGCGCTCCGGGGCTCGGTTGGCGTTTCCTCGCGCGGGTCGAGAACGCTCTCACGAAAGTGCTCGCGCATCCGCGCGCATGGAGTCGCGTCACTCGCTCGAAGACGCGACGCAGGCTGCTTCGACCCTTCTCGTGGGCCCTCGTCTACGCCATCGATGGAGAAGAGATCGTAGTGCTCGCACTGCATCACACGAAGCGCAGCAAGACTCATGTGCAGCGCGTCATTCGGCGACGGCGTTAGCTCTTGAGCAGTTCCTTGCCGCCCTCGAACACGAACTGCACCGCGATCGCCGCGAGAATGAGCCCGAAGATGCGCTCGAGAATCGCGATGCCGGTCTGCTTCAGCACGCGCTTGATGCCATTCGCCCCGCGCAACGTCGCGTAGGAAAGCAGCATGGTGATCACGATCGCGGCGATCACCGGAATGGTGCCTTCCCAGCCCGCGCCGTGCTGCGCCATCAGCACCATCACCGTCGCGATCGCGCCCGGCCCCGCGAGCAGCGGCATCGCCAACGGCACGATCGCGATGTCGTCTTGATGCACGCCTTCCGCCGTCTCGGCCGCGCTGGTCTTGGTGCCCGGGTGTTGCGCGCGAAGCATGTCGAGCGCGGTCAACATCAAGAGGATGCCGCCCGCCACGCGGAACGCCGAGAGCGTCACGCTGAACACCTGGAACAGCACGGTGCCGAACAGCGCGAAGAAGATCAGCACGCCCGTCGCCGTGAGCACCGCCCGCCGCGCCATCGCCTTGCACTTCTCCGGCGAATCGTTGGCCGTCATCGCCACGTAGAGCGGCACCACGCCGATGGGATCGACGATGAAGAGCACGGCCGGCAACGCGATGGCGAACGTGCTCCACATGACTCGTCAGCTCACACCGTGAAGCGCAGCTTCCACACCATGCGAATGGCCTCGAGGAAGATCTTCCGGCTCATCTTCGACTGACCGACGCGGCGGTCCTCGAACACGATGGGGATCTCCTTGATCGTGAAGCCCTTCTTGATGGCGCGGTACTTCAGCTCGATCTGGAAGCCGTAGCCGCTCGACTCGACCTGATCGAGCCCGATGCCCTCGAGCACGCGGCGGTTGAAGCACTTGAAGCCCGCGGTGCAGTCGCGCACGCCGACTCCGAGAATGGTGCGCACGTAGATCGAGCCGCCGCGCGACATGATCTGCCGGCCGATGCCCCAGTTCACCGTGCCGCCGCCCTCGACGTAGCGGCTGCCGACCACCAGATCGGCCTCGTCGCGCGCGGTGTCGATCAACTTCGGCAGGTACTTCGGGTCGTGCGAGAAGTCGGCGTCCATCTCGATGATGAACTGGTAGCCCTCGGCGAGCGCCCAGCGGAACGCCGCGAGGTACGCGCGCCCGAGGCCTTCTTTCTTCTCGCGGTGCAGCACGCGAATGCGCTTTTCCTTCGCCGCGAGCTCGTCGGCCAGCTGGCCAGTTCCGTCGGGCGAGTTGTCGTCACACACCAGAATGTCGATGCGCGGGTCAGCCGCGAGCACCGCGGTGGTGATGGGGCCGAGGTTTTCGCGTTCGTTGTACGTGGGGATGATGACCAGCGCGGGGTTCATGACGCGCGGGCGTGTAGCAGTTCAGCGGCTCGCCGTCTGCACATCGCCCTACCAGTTGGTGATGCTCAGCCCGAGCACGGCTCCACCCTGAATCGGAGTGAGCAGCGGCATCACCACCGGCCCTTCGTCGAGCGCGCGCGTCTCTTCACGCGCCGCCGAGATCTCGTAACCGATCACCGAGCCGATCGGAGCGAGCACCATGCCGGTGAACATCGGAAAGAGGAAACTCACCGGCAGCGCGACGAAGGCCGACACGACCGCGAGCAGCATCGCGCTCGCCGAGCCCGCCAACGCCATGAAGAAGTTGCCGCGCCCCTTCATCAACGCGCCCACCAGCGTGACGGTCAGCGGCGTGAGCACCGTGTAGGCGAGCGCCAGGCCGGCCATCATGCCCATCGTGCAGGGGCCGATGTAGTCGCCGCCGAACTGCCCCGAGCACGCCAGGTTCAGCGGAATCGCGAACGCGTAGAACGTCGCGACGGTGGTCGCCGCTCCGACGAGCGGGAGGACGATCACTCGCGGTACGCGCCACGACTTCGAGGCCACCGCGCGCTCGACACGCTCCTGCTTCGCCACTTCTTCCGCGCGCACCGGCAACGACGCCAGCAGCAACACCGCGCTCAGCACCACGACTGGACGCATGGCGACCCCCCGTCAACCGCGGAACATCTGACGCCGCATCGACACGTTCACCAGCAGGCCAATGCCGAGCATCACGCTCACCATCGACGAACCGCCGTAGCTCATCAGCGGCAAGGTGATGCCGGTGATCGGCAACAGGCCCGTCACCATTCCGATGTTCTCGAACACCTGCCAGAAGATCATCGCGCAGATGCCGATGGCGACGAACGCGCCGTACCTTTCCTTCGCCGTCAGCGCGACGTTGAGGCCCGCGAGCATCAGCACGCCATACAAGATGAGGAGCAACAGACAGCGCACGAAGCCCTGCTCTTCCGCGAACACCGAGAAGATGAAGTCGGTGTGCTGCTCCGGCAGGTAGCGCAGACCGGTCTGGGTGCCCTTCATCCACCCCTTGCCCCAGCGGCCTCCTGAGCCAACCGCAATCTTCGACTGCATCGCGTGGTAGTTCGAACCCTTCAAGTCGATCGTCGGGTCGAGCCAGCCGGAGATGCGCAGGTCCTGGTGCTTCTTCAGCTTGTGGCGAATCAGCGTCCACCGCGGCAGGCCTTCGGCTTCACGCGCTGATTGATCGCGCACGTAGTCGTTCCACAACACGCCGACGCCGAGCACGAAGGCGAGACCGAGCGCGACGTTCACCGGCCACGACGGCTTGCTGAAGAGAATGATGGTGAGCGCGGTGAAGACCATCATCAGCGCGGTGCCGAGGTCGGGCTGCACCAGCACCAGCGTCGTCGGGAACAACGCGATGACCGCCGCGGGAATCAGCCGAATGAAACCCTGCGACGGCTGGTTCGGCCGATCGTCATCGTGGAAGTACTTGGCCAGCATCAGCACCATGCCGAGCTTCATGAACTCCGCCGGCTGAATGCGGAACGGGCCGAGCACGAACCAGCTCTCTGCACCCTTCGCCTTGTGGCCGATGAACTTGAGCGCGATGAGCGCGGCGATGTTGAGCAGATAGAGCGGCACGGTCGCGCGCTGAATCAAGCGGTAGTCGACCAGCGAGACGCCCACCACCATCGCGATGCCGACGCCCAGATACAGAATCTGGCTCATCCACACCGGCGAGCTCGGCGGGCGCGAAGCCGAGGTGAGGTTGTAGATGCCGACCAGCGCCGTCAGCAGCACGGCGATCACCAGCAGCCACGGCACGTTCGCGGTCGCACGCTGTTCGACGCGAAGCTCCATCAGTCGGCTCCTGAGCTGCTCGGCGGCTGCAGCGGCTCGCCGGGAGAGATCGGAATCGCTGGAGCCTCGGGCTGCGGCGGCACCTGATCGGGCGCGGGAGGCGGATTTCCCGCGAGCTCCGGCTTGGGCGCAGGCGGCACCACCGCGACGCCCGTGCCCGGCTTGTCTTTCGGCGGCTCGAGCGGCGGCATCAACAGCTCGCTCGGAGGCAGATACGGCTTCGGCTTGCCGTCAGCCGCGGAGTACTCACCGCCGAACGCTTCACCGTCGAGCTTCTTCAGCTCGAAGAACTTCTTGAAGATCGCCGCCGCCGTCGGAGCCGACTGCGCACCACCGAAGCCTGAGTGCTCGTTGAGCACCACCACCACCAGCTCGGGCTTCGCCGCTGGAGCGAACGACGCGAACCACGCATTGTCGCGCTGCCAGTAGCTCAGCTCGGCGGTCTTCAAACGCACCGCGCCGATGCGCGCGACCTGCGCCGTGCCGGTCTTCCCCGCCACCACCACGTCGGGCAACCGCGCGCGGAAACCGGTGCCGCCCGGCTCGTTCACCACGCCAATCAAACCCGCGAGCAAGGTCTCGCGCTGCTCCGCAGTCATCGGCACCTCACGCACCAGCTTCGGCTCGAAAGCCTCGAGCACTTTTCCCTCGGCCGTCTCGATGCGCTGCACGATCTGCGGTTGGTAGAGGTGACCGCCGTTGGCGATGGTCGCGTAGAGCATCGCCAGCTGCAGCGGCGTCACGTTCACGTCGCCCTGGCCGATCGACGTGTTGAGGGCCATGCCCTTGGTGTAGCCGCCGGGCGTGACGCGATCGTGGTACTCGCTGCTCGGCATGATGCCCGGCACCTCGCCAGCGACGCCGAACTCGGTGGGCTGCCCGAGGCCGAGCTCGTGCCCCATCTCGGAGATGGGGTCGATGCCCATCATGTCGGCCAGCTTGTAGAAGTAGACGTCGCACGAAGCGCGAATCGCGTCGGTCGCGTGCACCACGCCGTGGCCGCTCTCGAGATCGCAGCGCCAGCGGCGCGAGCCGAGCTGATAGCCGCCGTTGCACGAGATGCCCGTTTGCGGAGTCACGATGCCCGCGCGCAACGCGGCGAGCAGCGTCACCACCTTGAACGTCGAGCCCGGGCTGTAGTGCTGCGCGGTCGCGCGGAAGACCATCGGCTGCAGCGGGTCGCGGTTCAGCGCCGCGAGCTGCGCAGGAGAAACGCGGCCCGTCATCGCGTTGGGGTCGAACGCGGGGCGGCTGACGATGGCGCGAATGAAACCGGTGTTGGGGTCGATGGCGACGACCGCTCCGGCGGTGCCGGGGAACGCTGCTTCTGCTTCGGCCTGCAGCCGCGCGTCGAGCGAGAGCACCAGATTGCGGCCCGGCCGCGGAGGCACTTCGTCGCGCTTCATCGGGCTGCCCGTCGCGTCGCGCATCAGCTCGCCGCGCGCGTTCACCACCTGCTTCACCCAGCCGTCCTGGCCGCGCAGGAACTGCTCGAAGCTGCGCTCCACGCCGCGGCGGCCGGTGTAATCGCCCATCGCGTAGGGCGGGCGCGACACGTCGGAGCCACCGTTCAGCTTCGCGAGCTCGTCGCTCGTCACCTCATTCATGTACCCGAGCACGTGCGCGAGCGCGGAACCGGCGCGGTAGTGGCGGTGCGGCACGGGCTCGAGATCGACTCCGGGCAGCTGGTACTGGTGCGCGTTCAACAGATCGAACTCGTCGCGCGTGAGGTCCACCTGCACGACGATCTGCTGGTACCGCTGCGGGCCGCGCGCGCCCTTCACCAGCTCGACGACGTGCGCGGTGGTGTCGGGGTCCCACCCCAGCATCGACTGCAGCCGGGGGATCACCTCGGCCACGCACTTCTGACAGAACGCTGGCGTGATGAAGACGTCGAGCGAGGGCCGCGCGTCGACCAGCACTTCACCGCGCGAATCGCGAATCAGCCCACGTGGCGCGCGCACGCGAAAATCTTTGAACTCGTTGTCGACCGAGAGCGCGAAGAACTCTTCGTAACGCACCACCATCAACCGGTAGAGGTTGATGGACAGCACGAAGAGCCCCAGCAGGAAGAACGCGCCCACCGCGAAGATGCGCGGGCGCAGCTCCTTGGGTTCGCGTTGCGTGCCGAGGCCGAGCTTCATGCTCACAGGCGAAGGCCTCCCGGCTCGGGGCGTTCACCCGGCTCGATCTTCTTGAGCAGCGGCCACATCGCCATGCCCGCCAGCACCGTGAGCATGACCTGCAGCGGCACGCCGGAGAACGAGCTGACGTGCCCTTCGCTCGACGTCACCCAGCTGAAGAGCATCGCCAGCAGCGCGTGGCCGAACGTCGCCGCCGCGATGAACAGCGCATACGAGCTGCGCGAGCGGCCGTCGACCAGCATGCCGCCGCCGCGCACCAGCAGGAACACCAGCACCGCGAGCGCCGGGTAGAGGCCCGTCGGCCGGCCCGTGAAGACGTCGAGCAGATAGCCGACCGAGAACGCCGAGAACGCGCCTTCGACGGTCGTCGCACGCAGCGCCGCGTAGACCACCAGCGCGAGGCCGACGTCGATGCGCGTCACCTCGAAGCCGAAGGTCTTCACCAGCACCGACTCGAGCGAGAGCAGCAACAGCGCCAGCGCGGAGAACGCGAGGAACTTCATGGGAACACCTTCTCGAGCGAAGGAGAACCGATGCCCATGGTGACCGGCAGAATGATGACTTCCTCCACGCGCGACAGATCGACCGTCGGCTCGAGCGTTCCTTTCAAGAACATGCCCACCGTCGGCCGCTCCGGCGCGCGCACGATGCCCACTCGCAACCCGCGAGGGAAAATGCCATCGGTGCCGGCGGTCACCACCACGTCGCCGTCCTTCACGTCGTCTTCGCGCCGCACGATGTCGACGCTCAACGGCCGCGCGGGGCCCGCTCCACTCGCGGTCGCGCGCACACGCGTGCGCTGCACCACTCCGCCGATGTGCGAGTTGGGGTCGGTGATCAACATCACGTCGGCCGACGTTCCGACCGAGCGCACCACGTGACCGACCACGCCTTCGGGCGTCACCACCGGCATGCCCACGCGCACGCCGTCATTCTCCCCGCGATTGATGCGGATGGAGTTGAACTGCGCCGAGGGGTTCAAGCCGATCACGCGCGCCACGATCTCCGAGTCGATGGTGTCTTCGGTGTACGCAAGCATCGCGCGCAGACGCAGATTTTCTGCCTGCGCTTCTTTGAGCGAGTTCAGCTCGGCGTGCGCTTCGGCGAGCGAGACACGGCACTCCTGCGCTTCTTGATGCGCGCCGCGCAGCGCGACGTAACCACCGCCCACGCTGCCGATGCCGTCGAACACCGACGTGAACATCGACTGCACCGGAGCCGAGACCCACAACACCGAGCGATCGATGAAGTTCGGCTCTCGCCCGCGATGGCCTGACCACAAGTAACTGATCAGCGGCCACACGAGCAGCGTGGCGACGATCAGCAACTCTCTGGATCGTTTGAGGAAGTCGAACACAGGGAAACCGCTTGCAGTTTGTGGGAAGCGATCCTACAGGCGGCGCCTCCGTCTTTCCAAATACCGGAAACCCATGAGCAATTCCGAACAGAATCGCAAATACGGCTCGTACCTCTTCATTGCTGCGTTGGCAGTGCTCTTCGCGCTGCAGTGGGGCCCCGGCAGCCAGGGCTGCGACGCGCGCATCACCGACGAAGAGACCGCCGCCACGGTGAACGGCAAGCCGATCCCCATCAAGGAATTCGCGCGCGCCTACAGCCAGCAGGCCGACAACTTCCGCCGTCAGGGCGTGCCGAGCGATCTGATGAAGCAGTTCGGCATTCACAAGCAGGTGATCGATCAGCTGGTGAACACCGAGCTGCTCTCGCAAGCCGCCGAGTCGCGCGGGCTCACCACCGACGACGCCGAGCTGATCAAGGTGCTCAAGGACATTCCCGTGTTCCAGCGTGAGCCGGAAGACGGAGGCGCCGCGCGCTTCGACAAGGAGGCGTACAGCAACTACGTGCGCAACTACGAAGGCACCACCGAGCCGAAGTTCGAAGACAAGCTCCGCCGCCAGCTCGCCGCGCAGAAGCTGCTCGAGCTCGTCGAAAACTCGGTCGCGGTCAGCGAAGAAGAAGTGAAGGCCAAGTACTTGAAGGACGGCGACGCCGCGAACGTGACGTTCGTGCGCTTCACGCCTGCGATGTTCTCCGAGAAGGTGCCGGCCGCGAAGCAGCCCGACGTCGACGCGTGGGCCAAGGCCAACGAGGCCGCGATCGCCGCGCACTACGAGGCGAACAAGTTCTCCTACTTCCAGCAGGAGAAGGTGAAGGCCTCGCAGATCCTCCTCAAGATCCCCGCTGACGCCGACGACGCCAAGAAGGCCGAGATCAAGCAGCGCATCGAGAACGTCCGCAAAGACATCGTCGACAACAAGAAGCCGTTCGCCGAGCTGGCGAAGGCCGTGTCAGAGGATCTCGAGACGAAGGAAAAGGGCGGCGACCTCGGTTACGTCGAGCGCCTCGCCCTCCCCGGCGCGTTCGCCGACATGCTCTTCGCGCTGCAGCCCGGCGAGGTGTCGCAGCCGATCGAGACGCCGATGGGCTGGTTCATCGGCACCATCTCCGAGAAGAAGGCGCCCGAGCAGAAGCCGCTCGACTCCGTGAAGAAGGACATCGCAGCGCAGCTGTACGTGAAGGAGAAGGCGAAGGCGCTCGCGCAGGCCGAGGCCGACAAGGCGCTCGCGCTGCTCAAGACCGGCAAGACGCTCACCGAGCTGTTCCCCGCCGAGAAGACCGAGGGCAACAACCCGTTCGCGTTCGCGGCTGAGACCAAGCCCGAGGCCAAGACCACTGGCGAGTTCAGCAGCTCGCTCGACGCGATGCCGCAGCTCGGCGCCGACCCCGCGCTCAAGAAGACCATCTTCGAGATGAAGGCCGCGGGAATGATCGATCACGTCGTGTCGTCGGGTGACTCGCTGTTGCTGGTGGTGGTCGACGAGCGCAAGCAGCCCAACGACGAAGACTTCGGCAAGCAGAAGGCGCAGCTCACCCTCGAGGCCGTGAAGGGCAAGCAGTTCGAGGTGCGTGAGGCCTTCTTGAAGGCGCTCAAGCAGAGCGGCACCGTCGTCACCAACGACCAGGCGATCGACAAGGTCATCGGCGACAGCTGAGTGCTGACGCTCGCTTCAGCGTCTCCGCGACGACGTGAACTCCTCGGCCATCTGGGCATCGAGTTCACCGTCGCGCCGTCCGACATCGACGAAATGCAGAAGCCCGGCGAAGGCGCGCACGCCTACGTCGAGCGGCTCGCGCGTGAGAAGTCTGCTCGCGGCTCGGGCCTGGTGCTCGCCGCCGACACCTCGGTGGTGATCGACGACGAAGTGCTCGGCAAGCCCGGCACCGATCGCACGCTGGGCGCGCAGATGCTCCATCGCCTCTCGGGCCGCGCGCACGAGGTGCTTACCGGCATCGCGCTGACCAGCAACGGCCGCACCGTCTCGCGCGTGGTCAGCTCGAAGGTGCACTTTCGCGAGCTGAGCGCGTCGGAGATCGCTTGGTACGTCGCGACCGGAGAAGGCGCTGACAAAGCCGGCGGCTACGCCCTGCAGGGCAAGGCGTCGGTCTTCATCACCTCGGTCGTCGGGAGCCCGAGCAACGTGATCGGCCTGCCGCTCACCGAGACCATCGAACTGCTGCGCGCGGCCGGCGTCTCGCTGCCGATGGATCGCTCATGACGCGCGACGAGCTCGAGAAGAACTTCGAGAAGGTCGAGTCGATCATCGCGGCCGCGTGTGAGAAGTCGAAGCGCGCGCGCAGCTCGGTGACGCTGGTGGCGGTGAGCAAGCTCCACCCGCCCGAGCTGATTCGACTCGCGCACGAGCTGGGTCATCGAGACTTCGGCGAGAACTACGCTCAGGAACTTCGCGACAAGCACACCGCGCTGGCCGACTGCCGCGATCTGCGGTGGCACGCCATCGGGCCGGTGCAGTCGAAGAACGCCAAGTACCTCGCGCGCGCCGCGCACACCTTTCACGCGCTCGATCGCTTCGAGGTCGCGCAAGAACTCTCGCGCCGTCGTGAAGCGCCGACCTTGCGGTGCCTCGTCGAAGTGAACGTGGCCGGCGAAGCGTCGAAGGCCGGCATCGCTCCCAACGATCTGAAGACGTTTCTCGACTCGGTGCGCGCGCTGCCGCTGCTCGAAGTGGTCGGGCTCACCACCATGCCTCCGCTGTCCGAAGACGCCGAAGCCTCACGCCCGCACTTCAAGGCGCTCGCCGCGCTCGCGAAGCAGCATCACCTGAGTCAGCTCTCGATGGGCACCACCAGCGACTACCCGGTGGCGATCGAAGAAGGCGCGACGTTGATTCGCGTGGGCACGGCGCTCTTCGGTCACCGCCCGGGCTGACGACTCACAACTCGCGGAACTTCAGCTTCCCCTCGTCGGTGAAGCGCGCCTCGAGCGTGGTGCCACAGTAGTGGCAGTTCACTTCGTCCTTGTCCTTGAAGCCGTCGGGCCAGGGGTTGTTCGCGTTGCACGACGGGCAGTCGAACTCGAAGAGCTTCTTCACCTTGTCGCCCTTCTTGCCGTCGTCGTCGTCGTCCCAGCCGTGACCGCCAAATCCACCGCTCATGGTTCACCTCACCAGCGATTCAGAAAATCGTTCATCTCGTCGAGCGCCTTCATGCGGCGCTGATGCACGTCTTTGAGCAGCGTCGCCAGCACCGGGAACACCGTGCCCGCGGGCGTGAGCACCGCCGAGCGCGGCAGCTCGAGCACGTCGACCTGGCCCTGCGCGACGGCCGACTTCTTTCGCCCACCGCCCTCGAGCACCGAGCCCTCGGCGAACACCTCGCCTTTGTGCACGTGACCGAGCTCGACCGAGTCGCGATCTTTGCGCGCGAAGAGCCGAACCTCTCCGGAGATCACGATGAACAGCGAGTCGCCCGCATCGCCCTGCTGAAAGAGCACCGCCTGGTCGGGGAAGCGACGCAGCTGCCCCTTCGAGAGCGTCGGCACGCCGAGCAGCTTCACCACCGGAGCGCTCGCCAGCGCCGCGTCCTTCGCGAGGAGATCGCCGATCTCGGCTCGCTTGAGCTCGATCTTCACCGAACCTGAGTCATCGGCCTTCTTCACTCAGCGGGCCTCCACGTCGGCGGTCGGCAACGTGCGGTAGTTCTGATCGATGTGCTCCATCAACTCGAAGAGCGCGTCTCCGTAGGGCGTCGCGTCGTTCCCAGTGTAGCCCTTCCGGTTCACCCAGAACGTGCCGGAGTGGCACTCGCGCTCCGGGCACGCGATCGATGTCGACGCCTTGATCATTCTTGTTCCGGCAGTCCCGCTCACCGGTCGTGGCGTTGGTGAAGCAGCAGCGGCCGTTGGGGAACACGTAGATGACCGGGCGCAGCTGCAGGTTGGTGTCGGTGACGAAGTTGTTCGCGAGAATCGCCGCGGCCACGAAGTCTGACGGCTCCATGCCGTAGCCGTGCAGCAGGTACGCGACCGGGTACTGCTTGTCGGCGTTGGCCGGGTCGCCGTACCCGGGCGGAACCGAGATGGAGTACTCCCACTTCGCGCCCAGCTTGTTCGAGAAGAACGTCTCGGTGCGGTAGTCGGCCGGAGTGCTCTGGCCGAACGTCGCGGTCGGCTTCGGCGCGTTGGGCCACATGTACGCCACCCAGTTGAAGACGATCTGGAAGCGGCTCGCGGCCTGCCCCGGCAGCCCGACGTGATCGCCTTCGCCCAGCTCGATCTCGGTGTCGGTGCGCTGGTCCTTTCCGTAGAGCGTGAGCAGATCTTTGGGCACCGTCTTCCAGCTGCGGTTCCACGGGTTGAAGTTGCCGCTCTGACGATCCTTCATGCCGGGGATCTCGACGAAGTCGCGGTACTCGCCGACCGACACGCCGAGCAGCTGGCGCGCGCGCTTCACCGCCGAGAAGAGGTGCTTGGCGTTGAGGCCCAGATTGAAGATGTCGTGGATGCCGCCATCGAGCAGCACGTTGAAGCGCTTCTTGCCCGCGTCATCGAGCGCGTTGAAGTTGGTGCGCCCGTCGAGCGCGAACATGCGCTTGCGGCCCTCGTTCATGTCGAACGTGCCGTTGCCTTCACCGGAGTCACCGCTGTTCGGCACGCCATCGAGGCCGTTGTCGCGAAACGGCTCACCGTCGTCGTGCTTCCAGTTCTGCTCGGTGCCCGCGGCGTTGGTGTCGGCGTCGTAGTTGTCGTGATTGAGATCGCTCGGGCTCGATGCCGCGCTCGTGTTGCAGCCGCCGTTGCCGTTCTCGAACGCGTCGGCGCAACCATCGACGCCGACGTCGTCGTACCGCTCCTGACCGTTGACCACGATCGGCTCGCCGTAATCGCGCCGCCCATTCCCGTTGTAGTCGAACGCCAACATGAGGCTCGACGCGAGGTCGCGCTGACGACACGGGTCGACTTCACCTGCGTGCGCGAGCCAGAACAGCGCGTACTCGTCTTTCTTGGCGATCAACGCACCGCCTCGCGTGGCGCAGTACGCGGTGGCGAACGCAGCTTCCTGCGCGATGGGGAGCGGGTTGGCGATGTTCGCGCGGTCGCTGCAGAAATCGACCTTCTGCATCGTGCCCTGGCAGAAATAGACGGTCTGCGTTCCGTCACAGAACGTGATCGCGTCGTAGGTGCCCTCGGGGTTGTACTCGAGGTTCTTCAGGTTCCTGACGCGCGTGGGGTTGGTGCACGCGTCGGCCGGTGGGTGGCGAAGACGCTCGGGGTCGACGCCCGGCGGAGCGATCGGCGAGGTCGAACTCTGCGTGATGATGTTGCCGTACGCGAGCATCAGATCTTCGACCATGCGCAGGAAGCTCTCGCGCTCGAAGGTGCCGCCGTTGTTGGTCACGTGCAGGTGATTGAAGTCGTTGGGGTGTTCCCACTGCATCGGCACGCCACGGTGGGGGCTCGCGCACGCCTCGATCTCCGTGGGATCGTTCAACAGCACGGGGTCCCGCTGCATGATCGCTTCGAGCTCAGCCTTCGAGCAGAAGCCGGCCGTCACGAACTGGTCGGTGAAGCGCTGGAAGAACGCCGCGTCGAGCGGCCCTCCCAGCGCCGCGACGCCGTCGAATTTTTCGGGGTGCGTCGAGGCGAGCGCCATGCCGCCGATCGCTCCCATCGAGACGCCGCCGAGCACACGGTACGTGGTGCGCATCGTCTCCGCGGGTGGCGGCGGCGGCGGCGGCTCGACTTTCGGAGAACAGGACGACGCGACGGCGAGCACGCCGAGCGTGAAGAGGAAGAGGCGCACTGGGTACTCCGGTGAGTCGTGGGGAACTGCGGGCAGCCTAGAGATCCCGCCCGTGAATAGCGAGGAGCGGCTGACAGTCTCGTCATGTGTGCCGCGACACTCTTGTCGGGCAGGAGGCGAAATGTCGAAGCGACTCATGCTGTTGCTCGCGGGGCTGGTTGCCACGAGCGCGTCTGCGGCTGGAGAAATCGTCAGCGTCTTCGGACCCGGTGAGCAGACGACCTACGAAGTGAGTTACCTCGGGTTGGTCGCCGGCCGCGCGCAGCTCACCGTCGGTTGGAAGATGGAGCAGTTCGGTCACGAGGTCTGGCCGCTGGTCTGCCTCGGAGAAACCACCAAAGCGACCGCGGGCCTGTGGCCGATTCGCGATCGCTTCGTGAGCTACTGGGATCCCGTCGAGCGCCGCACGGTCGGCTCCGATTTCTTCGTCGAAGAGAACAAGCACCGGCGCCGCGAGCGCTACCAATACGATCTCGCCGCGAAGCAGGCGATCGTCACCCGCTACCCCGAGGGCAAGGAGCCCTGGCAGTACGCGTTCGACAACATCGCCGAAGACACGCGTGATCTCGCCGCGGCAGGCTTCAGTCTGCGCAACACGCCGCTCGTCCCGGGCGCGGTGCACGAGATGCCGATCTTCACCGGCGTGAAGCTGTACCAGATGAAGGCCACCGTAATTGGCCGCGAGAAGCTCGACTCTCCGCTCGGCGCGCTCGAGGTCTACCGCGTCACGGTGAACGGAGACTTCAACGGGAAGATGGCGACGCAGGGGCTGATCACGCTCTTCTTCACGGCCGACGAGAAGCAGCTGCCGGTGCGCGCCGAGGCCGAGTTCCTGTTCGGCAAGGTGATGATCGACGCGGTGAAGTACGAGCAGGGCCGCGTCTACAAGGCGGGAGAGAACTGATGCGCTCGTTGGTGTTGCTGCCGTTGATCTCCACCCTCGCGCTCGCGGGTCCCGGCGCCGTGGTGCCCGTGCCCGCTCCTGCGCCTGCTCCCGCCCCGGCGCCGACGCTGCGGCCCGGGCTGGCGACGCTGAAGAAGCTGCCTCCTCCGCCCGCGCCCGCACCCGCTCCTGTGCAGAAGCCGCTCTCGCCCTTCCCCACCGACGCGGAATGCGTGGCGCTCGGTTCGCCGATCGCGCCCGTGCCGTTCACTCCGGGAGAGACGCTCGACTTCGACGTCGACGCGCTCGGAGCGCGCGCCGCGAGCATGACCATGCAGGTGCTGCCGCTGCGCGACGGCGTGATGCCGCTCGAGGTCTCGGTCGAGACCAACACCTTCTTCAGCAAGGTGCGCCGCGTGAAGGGCGTCGGCAAGAGCTACCTGAACCCGAAGACGCTGCGCCCGGTGCGCTACTTCGAAGAAGCGCAGGAAAACGAGATTCACCGCGTCGCCGACGTGAGCTTCAAGAAGAACGCGGCGCGGCTGGTGAGCGACATCACCTGGCCCGCCGAAGGCGGCAACGGCAAGGAACAGAAGAACCACTGGGAAGGTGATCTGCGCTTCGGCAACGACGTCGCCGACGTCGCGGGCGTGGTGCACCTGCTGCGCTCGATGCCGATGAAGGAAGGCACGAAGCTCTGTGTCGACGTGTACGGCATTCGCGCCATCTGGCGCGTGTGGGGCACCATCAAGCCGCGCGAGCACGTCTCGATTCCCCTCGGAGAGTTCGAGACGTGGCACCTCGCGGGTGAGGCTGCGCGGCTCGACATTCCGAACCAGCGCCGCGAGGTGCACGTGTGGGTGACCGACGATGCGCGACGGTTGCCGCTCGCCGCGCTCGGCATGATCGATCTCGGCGCGGTGCGAGCGACGTTGAAGGCCTACTCGCGCCCCGGAGAAAAATCGGTCCGCGCGCAGAGCAAAGCCGACATCAAGTGGTGATCAGTTGGGCGGAGCCGCCTTCTTGCCGAAGTACGGCAGGAAGAACATGTACAGGCCGGTGATCAGCAGCAGGAAGAGCGGGAGCAAGGTGAACGCTCCCAGCGCCTGCGACTGGTGCCCGATGGCGAGCCCGACGGTGTTGGCGATCACCAGCAGCGTGAAGGCAATCGACAACCAGCGGTGGAGCTGACGCATCCAGTTGCTCATGACGCCCTCCGCGCGAGCACGTCGATGAGCTTCCCGGCCATCATGCGCCAGCCGTAGATCGCGCCACCGAAGTTCTGCTTCTGCGTCGGCTTGAAGCCCGACTGCGTGAGCAACAGCTTCGTGCCCTCGGCCGTCGGCGTGAGCAGGAAGGTGACGATGGTGTCGAGCGTCATGTCGCCCACCATCCACGAGTACTGGAGCTTCCGGTTCGGTTCGACCGTCATCATCTTGCAGTGCACCGTGCCGTCCCAGCCCGGGTACGGCTGCGTCTTCAGGGTGAAGGCGATGCCCGGCTCGAGCTTCATGCCGCTCGCCGGCAGCAGCCACTCCGAGACGAGCTCGGGGTCGGTGATGGCGCGCCACACCTTCTCCGGCTTGTGCTGCAGGTCGAGCTCGAAGGTGAGCGTGTCGGTCTGCGACTTGTCCGTCTTGTCCGTGATCATTTCTCGTCCTCCATGCGGTTCAACAGCTTCTCCAGTCGATCCATGCGATCGGTCCAGAACGCGCGGTAGTGCGTGATCCAGTCGATCAGCGGCTTCAGTCCGTTCGGCTCCACCCGGTAGTAGACGTTGCGGCCCTCGCGACGGCCGTCGACCAGCCCCGCGTCTTTCAACGCCGCGAGGTGCTGGGAAACGGCCGGCTGCGAGATGTCGAAGCGCTCGGTGAGATCCTTCACCGCCAGCTCCCCGCGCGAGAGCTGCTCGAAGATCGCCCGTCGGCTCGGGTCAGCGAGCGCCTGGAAGATCTTGTTCTCGGAAACAGCGGAACGAAGCATGTCCGCATCAATAAGCCGCCACTTATTGATTGTCAACGGCGAATCGGCACGAGGGCGAGCCGAATTTCGAAGGTGGGCTTTTCTTCAGCGGCGCGGAGAGCGCTCGCGCATCTTACCGGCGGCTTGCGAGAGCCGGCGACGGAGCTGCGCGACCACGACCATCAGGTACTCGATGCGGTTCAGCACGCGGAAGTCTTCGGCGGCGTCGAGCAGCTTGATGGGCGTGACCTTCTCGGCGCGCAAGGTGTCGAGAATGTCGGTGAAGTGCGCCTCGACTTCGCTGATCGCGTCGAGGCCTTCGCGGAGATCGTCTTCGATGAAGTCGAGCACCACCGCCGAGTCTTCGCGCTCCGGCAGCAGCTTCTCGAGGCGGTCCACCGAGTCACGAATGGCGTCGACCTGGTGCGAGAGCGGGCGGGGACGCGCGGCGAGTGCGGTGTCGATCATCGGCATGTACGAAAAGCTACAGGCGTGATCCGATCGGTCAATTTTCCGAACCGGAGGTTTGAGTGGGAAAGAAAGTGGTGATCGGCCTGATCGCGTTGTGGGCGGTGAGCTTCCTTTGCGTCTCGCTCGCTCACTGGTCTTCGACCAACGCCGCCATCGCGAAGTACCGACGCGCGGTCGAGCTCGGCGAGAAACAGGCGCCGCTGCCGAGCCCGTCGATGCCGCTCCTCGCCGAAGCGTGCGCCGGCAAGCTCGAGAAGGGCAGCCCCGCGAGCATCCTCGCGTACGTCGCGAAGATGCAGACCCTGCCGCCGCTCGAGGAGAGCTACTGGCACGTCGACCGCACGCTGCTCGGCGTCAGTCACGTCTTGTTTCTCTCGCTCACCGATCGCTTCTTCCCCGAGCCTTCGGTGATCGACGACGCGACCTTCGGGCGATCACTGAGCGACAACGCCGACCCGACTGATTGGGTGCGGCACCTCAAATGGGCGGCCGAGGGCAGCCCGCAGATCGACGAGGTACGCTACCTGATCGTCGCGCGCTACGGCCCGCTCACCATGCCCGAGCTGACCGACACCGGCTTCATCGCGGGCACCGGAGAGTTCGGCGCGCGCGTGCTGAAGTTCCCCTCGGGCGAGCTGGTGTGCGAAGGGCGCTCGCGGGTGCGCATGAAGAACTCGGTGTCGGCGAGCGGTCGTGGTCAGAGCGACGCCGACGCCAACGCGCGCAGACTGGTGCCCTTCGTCTTCACCGAGAGCGTGACGCGAACGCCGCTGGCTGAGGTGTGTGAAGCCGGCGGAGCCGAACTCTGCAAGCTGACCGGTGAGTGGGTCAGCCCCGAGCGAACTCCGCACGGCGGGTGAAACGTCGACTCAGATCAGACCGCGAGCGCGGCGGATCTGATCGATGACCTTCTGGTACTCGATCTCGAACGCTCCGGTGCCTTCCTGCAGGTGCTTCAGGCGGCCGCGCGCTTCGCGATCGATCTCGTCCTCGATGTCGAGGTGCTTCTTCATGATCGCGAGGATCTTGGGGCGCATGCCCTGATCGTCCGAGAACACTTCCTCGACGTTCCGCGAGACGAGCAGGAACTCGAGCATCTGGTTGATCACGAACTCGATGCCGTCGTCGCCCAGCTGGAAGCCGCGCACGTCGGCCATCTCGCGCTTCACCATGCTGAACTTCGCCGAATCGTAGCCGCGGCGCTCGAGCGCCTCGCGAGTCGCCTGATTCACGCGCTCCTCGTTGGCGAGGTACTCACGCATGATCGCCGCGAGATCCATTTCGGCGTCGGACGCGCGGATCGGCTCGACCTCGATGTCATTGTCCTGCGTGAGCTTCTGGATGACCTCACGCGCGATGATGGGAACGAGCTTGGGATACAGCCTCATGAAGCGAGGGTACGGATCCGAACGTGGTGTCGCAACGGAAAACTCCCGGGATCCCAAGAAATATTCGCGACATGCGCGTCAGGCCGAAGGCGCGTCGCTCGCGTCTTCGATCGACGCTGCGCGCACCTCGTCTTCACCCTCTTCCACTTCGGCGTTCGCGGGCTGGTGAAGGAAGGCGTGAATGCGTTCGGCCACGGCCGGGCCGATCGACTCGACGCGCGCGATGTCTTCGATGCTCGCTTCCTTCACGCGCTTCAAGCTGCCGAAGTGGGTGAGCAACGCTTTGCGCCGGGTCTCTCCGACGCCGGGCACCGAGTCGAGCTGTGACTGCAGGCCGCGCTTGCGCGAGACCTTGCGCTGGAACGTGATGGCGAAGCGGTGCGCCTCGTCGCGCAGCCGCGTGAGCGCGAAGAGCTCGGGCGAGGTCTGCGGCAGCACGATCGGGTCCTTGCGATCGATGAGGAACACGCGCTCCGGGCTGCGCTTCACGTTCTCGTCGGGGTTCGGCACGTCGAGATCGCGGCTCTTGGCGAGCGCCACCAGGTCGACCGTCTCGACCCCGAGGTCCTTCATCGCGGCGTACGCGGCGGCGAGCTGGCCCTTGCCGCCGTCGATGACGATCAGATCGGGCAGGTCGTTGTCTTCGAGCCCGCGGCGGAACCGGCGGGTGAGGATCTCGTGCATAGAGGCGAAGTCGTCGTTCTGCTTCACCGTCTTCAACTTGTAGCGGCGGTAGTTCGCGGTGTCGGGCTCGGTGTCGATGCTCGCCACCTGCGAGGCGACGATCGACGTGCCCTGGCTGTGCGAGATGTCGAAGCACTCGATGCGGTGCGGGACGCGCTTCAAGTGCAGCCGCTCTTTCAGGCGCTCGAGCACCTGCTCGATTTCCTCGCGGGTGCGGGTGCGCTCGCTGAAGCTGCGCTGCGCGTTCTTCACCGCGAGGGCGAGCAGCTCGACCTTGTCGCCGCGCTGAGGCACCAGCACCTTCACGCGTTCTCCGCGCTGCTCGGTGAGCAACTCGCTCAAGGCCTCGACCTCGCCCGAAGGCACGATGATCTCGCGCGGCACGAAGTTCTCGTCGGCGTAGTACTGGTTCACCAGCGAGGTGATCAGTTCGTCGTCGGGGAAGTCGCTGGTGTGGTGCAGCGCGCGACCGCCGGTGATGCGGCCGCCTCGCACGTAGAGGATGTAGATGCAGATGCGATCGGCCTCTCGATACAGACCGAAGACGTCTTGATCGATCGCGTCGGTGGTGGCGATGGTCTGACGCTCGAGGCTTCGCTCCAGCGCGATGACCTGATCACGAAGGCGCGCGGCTTCCTCGAACTCGAGCTTCTTCGACGCCGCCTTCATGCGATCGCGGAGTGAATCGATCAGCGGTCCGCTGCGCCCCTCGAGGAAGAGGATCACCGCGTCGACGTTCGCGCGGTAGCTCTCGGGCGCCACCGGGTACACGCACGGCGCGGGGCAGCGGCCGATCTGATGCAGCAGGCACGGACGCTTGCGCGTCTCGAGCACGTGATCAGTGCAGGTGCGGAGTTGGAAGAAGCGATTGACCACGCGCAGCGTCTCGCGAATCGACGAAGCGCTGGCGTAGGGGCCGAAGTAGCGCGCCTTGTCGCGGCGAGGGCGGCGCACGGTCTCGAGGCGCGGATATTGGTGCGAGGTGTCGAGGCGAAGACAGAGGTACTGCTTGTCGTCGCGCAGCTGCACGTTGAAGCGCGGGCGGTGCTTCTTGATGAGCTCGTTCTCGAGGAGCAGCGCTTCCTTCTCGGTGCGGACGACGACGGTCTCGAGATCTCCGAGGACCCGATCGAGCAGCTGCACGAAGGCGCGCGAGTCTGACGAGCCGCGGTTGAAGTAGCTGCGAACCCGATTGCGAAGGTTGACCGCCTTGCCGACGTAGATGATCCGGTCGTTGCGGTCCTTCATCAGGTACACGCCCGGCTGGTTCGGCAGCGCTTCGATCTTCTCTTCGAGTTCGACGTTCATCTCAAACTCCCTCTCCTTGCGAAGCGGGGAGAGGGCCGGGGTGAGGGGCCAATCAGGCAGAGCCCTTGCACCGAGCGCAGCGAATGCGCCGGCACCGAATGAACATCGAAAAATCTCGCGACCTTCGGCGCGAGGCAACGAACGAAGAAAAGCGGCTCTGGAGCTTTCTGCGGACTCGTCCGCTCGGCTTCAAGTTCCGCCGTCAGCACCCCATTGACCGTTGGATCGCCGATCTCGCGTGCCCCGAGGCTCGATTGATCATCGAACTCGACGGGAGCGGACACGCCGAGCCAGGCGTCATCGCTCGCGATCGTCGGCGAACTGTCTGGCTCGAGAACCACGCCTGGGTTGTCCTTCGTTTCTGGAACTTTGAGATCTGGTCAGAGTGGGAGGCCGTGCTTCAGACCATCTTCAATGCACTGACGGCCCCTCACCCCGGCCCTCTCCCCGCTTCGCAAGGAGAGGGAGAGCGTTAGCGCTTCCGCCGGTACTTCCTCGGCTGCTTCTTGCGCTGCATTCCGCGCGAGACGTCTTCTTCCTTCGACCCGTCGAGCAACGACTTGAGCGCCGGCTTCACCCCGAGATCCATCTCGCGCAACGTGAGCAACCGATCGCGCTGCACCGCCGCCTTCTCGAACTCCATGTCGTCGGCGAACTTCACCATCGCGCCCTCGGTCTCCTTGATCAGCTTCGCGATGTCTTCCTTCGACAGCACCAACGCGCCTGAATCGCCGGCGAGCGGCAGATCCATCGCGTCGCCGTCGTAGAGGAACTGCGACAGGTCGGTGATCGCCTTCTTCACCTGCGTCGGCGTGATGCCGTTCTTCACGTTGTGCGCGCGCTGCAGCTCGCGCCGACGGTCCGTCTCCTCGAGCGCCTTCTTCATCGAGTCGGTCACCGAGTCTGAATACAGAATGACCTTCCCCTGAATGTTGCGCGCCGCACGCCCCATGGTCTGAATCAGCGACACGTGCGATCGGAGGTAGCCCTCCTTGTCGGCGTCGAGAATCGCGACCAGCGACGTCTCCGGAATGTCGAGGCCCTCGCGCAGCAGGTTGATGCCCACCAGCACGTCGAACACGCCCTTGCGCAGATCGCGAATGATCGCCGTGCGCTCGATGGCATCGATGTCGGCGTGCAGGTACCGCACGCGCACGCCGACCTCCGCGTAGTACTCGGTCAGATCCTCCGCCATGCGCTTGGTGAGCGTCGTCACCAGCACGCGCTCGCCCTTCTTCGCGCGCAGCCGAATCTCCTCGAGCAGATCGTCGACCTGGTTGCCCGCCTTGCGCACCTCGGTCACCGGGTCGAGCAAACCCGTCGGGCGAATCACCTGCTCCACCAACACGCCGCGCGCCTGATCGATCTCGTATTCCGCCGGAGTGGCCGACACGTAGATCGTCTGTTTGTCGAACTGCTCCCACTCGGTGAACTTCAAAGGCCGGTTGTCGATCGCGCTCGGCAGCCGGAACCCGAAGTCGACCAGCACTTCCTTACGCGAGCGGTCACCGCGGAACATCGCGCCGATCTGCGGCACCGTCTGGTGTGACTCGTCGACAAACACGAGGAAGTTCTTCGGGAAGTAGTCGAGCAGACACGGCGGCGCTTCACCTGGAGCACGCCCGGTCAGATGCCGCGAGTAGTTCTCGATGCCGTTGCAGAACCCGAGCTGCTCCATCATCTCGAGATCGAACATCGTGCGCTGCTCGAGCCGCTGCGCCTCGACCAGCTTGTTGTTGCCCTTCAGCTCACCCAACCGCTCCTGCAGCTCGGTGCGGATGTTGGAGATCGCCTGGTGCCGCTGGTTGGGGTCGGTGACGTAGTGCGAACCGGGGAAGATCGTGGTGCGCGGAATTTCCCCCAACGTCACGCCGCGGAGAGGGTCGAACTCCGAGATCTTCTCGACCGAGTCGCCGAAGAACTCGACGCGAATCGCGCGGTCTTCCTCGTACACGGGGAACACCTCGAGCGTGTCGCCGCGCACGCGGAACGTGCCGCGGTGAAAGTCCATGTCGTTGCGCTCGTATTGGCATTCCACGAGCTGCTTCATCATCGCGTCGCGGCCAAGCTCGTCGCCCTTCGACACGCGCACCGCCATGCCCACGTACGCGCGCGTCGAGCCGAGGCCGTAGATGCACGAGACCGAGGCGATGATCACCACGTCGTCGCGGGTGTGCAGCGAGTGCGTCGCCGAGTGGCGCATGCGCTCGATCTGCTCGTTCACCGAGGAGTCCTTCTCGATGTACGTGTCCGACGACGGCACGTACGCCTCGGGCTGGTAGTAGTCGTAGTAGCTGACGAAGTACTCGACCGCGTTGTTGGGGAAGAGCTGCTTGAACTCCCCGTACAGCTGCGCGGCGAGCGTCTTGTTGTGAGCGATGATCAGCGCCGGCCGCTTGGCCTTCGCGATCACGTTCGCCATGGTGAACGTCTTGCCGGAGCCCGTCACGCCGAGCAGCACCTGGTGCTGATCTCCGCGCGCCACGCCTTCCGACAGTTCCTTGATGGCCCGCGGTTGATCGCCGCGAGGCTCGTAATCACTGACGAGTTCGAACTCCGCCATGGGTCGAGAGGTATAGCGCCGTCACTGACAAGGGGCTGTCAGGTTTGAGTCAGGGTTTGCCACTCACCGCAACTTCTCGAACTCGTCTCCGCGCACCCACGTCGGCGCGCCCGGAGCGTTCGCGACGTGCACGCCCAGCTCGAAGAACAGCGCGACGTCTTCGAGCGCGCCCGAGAGGTCCCAGTCGTCGCGAACCTCATCGGAAGGCTGGTGGTAGTGCGTGCCTTCCCACAGCTCGCGCTGCTTGCGGCCCCACCCATCTGGACGGCCGATGAACTGCTGGCCGCTCGAGAAGTACGCCGCCGGCACGCCCTTCTTCGCGAAGTTGAACTGATCCGACCGGTAGAAGAAGCCGCGATCGGCGAGCGCGTCGGGCATCACCACCCTGCCCTGCGCCTTCGCGAGTGAGCGAAGCGTGTCGTCGAGCGACGACTTGCCGAGGCCGATCACGCTGACGTCTTTCGTGCGGCCCCAGATGTTGAGCCCGTCGATGTTGATGTTGGCGACCATGCGTGAGGTCGGCACCGGCGGGTGCTCGACGAAGTACTGCGAGCCGAGGAGGCCCTGCTCTTCGGCCGCGACCGCCGCGAAGATCACGCTGCGCTTCGGAGCCTTCGGCAGCTGCGTCATCGCGCGAGCGATCGAGAGCATGGCCGAGACGCCCGACGCATTGTCGACCGCGCCGTTGAAGATCGCGTCTTCACCCGGAGCCGCGCCTTCCTTGCGCCCGAGGTGATCGTGATGCGCGGTGTAGACCACGAAGTCGTTCTTCAACTTCTCGTCGGAGCCGCGCAGCACGGCGATCACGTTGCCCGTGGTCTTGCTCGCCACCACGTTCGAGAACGCGGTGGAGATCGTCACGCCGAGCGGCACCGGCGCGAACTTGCGCGTTCCCGCCGAGGTGCGCAGCGCGTCGAGATCCTTGCCGGTGAGCGCGAAGATCTTCCGCGTCACGGCTTCGGTGAGCCAGCCCTTCACCTGCAGGAACTTCTCGCCCGGCGCCTGCGGAAGATCGAACTGCTCGCCCGTCCACGAGGTTTGCACGACCGACCACGGGTAACCGGCCGACGGCGTGGTGTGAATGATGAGGCAGCCAGCTGCTCCGACTTTGCGCGCCTGCTCGTACTTGTAGTCCCAGCGCCCGTACCAGAGCCGCGCTTTGCCCGCGAAGAGCGACGGGTCGTCTTCGGGGTCGTTGTTCATCACCACCAACACCTTCCCCGTGAGGTCGAGGTTCTTGAAGTCGTCCCACTCGAACTCTGGCGCGCGAATGCCGTAGCCCACGAAGACCAGCTCGGCGTTCTCGAGCTTCGAGTCCTTCGACTGGTGGCCGCTCAGCGCGATGAAGTCGTCCTTGAACTTGAGCTCGAGGGCCGCGGTGCTGCCGGTCGCCTTCACCGCCATGGTGTTGGGGTGGCCGTTCACGCCGACGAGCTCGACGGTCTGAATCCACCCTCCGTCGGGGGCTCCGGGCTCGAGGCCGAGTTGTTCGAATTCCGAAGCGATGTACGCCTGCGCGAGACGATCGCCCTGCGTCGCGGGGCCGCGGCCCTCGAGCAGATCCGACGCGAGGAAGCGCATGTGCCCCTTGAGCTCATTCGCGTCGATCGGTTTCGGCGGAGCGGCGCTGAGCGCCAGGGTCAACAGCAGCGAGAACATGCGAACCTCACAACAGATCGAGCACGGCCGTGATGTTGGCGCCGACGACGGGGTCCTTCTTCAACTTCTCGAGCCGCGGTTTCAGTCCCCGCAAGACGGTCTTCACTTCTTTCGCGGCGTGCTGATGCGAGTCCATCGCCGTGGCGAGATCGCGCGCCACCACCCGCGCCGTCCACGCGAGCATCTTGCTCACCGGGTCACTGCCCGCCACTGCCGCGCGGGTGATCAGCTCGAGCCACGCCGCGAGCGGCTTTCGGCACGACACCTGCGGAGCTTCGATCAGCGTGAGCACCCACGGCAGCGCGTGGCTGGTGACGGGGAAGAGCTGGTGCTGGTGCGCGATGAGGTGCCCGAGCATGTCGGCCGCGGCCTCGGCTTCATCAGCATCGGTCGACGTGCAACGCGCGATGCGCAGGCCGACGTCGGTAGCGATGCCGAACGCGCCTTCGAAGTCCCACCACGGGAAGCGATCGACGCCTTCGAGCTTCACGTCGTGACGCGCGGTCTCGACTGCGACGCGCTCGGGGACGTCGGCGCTCTGCAGCTTCAACTTCGTCAGCAAGTCCTCGAGCGGGAGCGCGGAGTTGGTCGGCAGATGCGCGCCGCGCGGGAGCGCTCCGTTGCCGACTCCGGAGCTCGACTGTTCGACGCGCGAGAAGCCGCGAAAGGTGCGCCCGAACGTCGAGCCGTTGGCGTCGCGACGCGCGCGTGCGAGCGCCTCGTCGAGGGCCGCATGGTAGTGACGAGGTTCGTCGTGAAAGCTCCCGTCGGGCAGCTCGAAGACGAGATTGATCGACCAGTCGTCGACTTCCATTGAGCGCCACTGGCTAGCACTTCTTCGCGTCAGGGCTCGGAGAGAATCGTCACCTCTCCGCGAAAACCATCGACGCGAATGCGGCTCCCGCTCTTGATGCGCCTCGTTCCGTGCCCGACGTTCACCACGGCCGGAATTCCGTACTCGCGAGCGATGATGCTGCCGTGTGACAGCATGCCGCCGAGATCGACGACGAGCGCTCCAGCTGCGACGAAATAGGGAGCCCAGCCCGGGTCGGTGAACGGCGCGACGAGCACTTCGCCCGGCGCGACCTTCGTCTCCTGATCGCTCCGCAACACGACGCGCGCAATGCCTTCGAGAATTCCGCCGCTGACCGCGAGGCCTTTGAGCACCGTCGCGTCAGGCACCGGCGGAGGCAACGCCGTCGTCGGATCGAGCCGGCCCACGACCACGGGAGGCGGCGTGAGCGGAGTCCACTTGCGATGTTCGGCCCGGGCGCGCGCGACTCTCCGCTGCAGCGATGGAGCGTTCGGCGCGAGCGCCGGCTTCAAGTCTTGGAGCTGCAGGAAGAACACATCATCGGCACGAGAGAGCACGTTGCGCTTCGTCAACCGCTCGCCGAGTTCGAGGAGCACCTCACGCACCATCGCCAGCCGACGCACGCTCTCGCTCTTCAGGTTTTCGCGGAGTCGAGTGCCGCGCCGCGCGCGCGAGAGCAGGAATCGGAAGGCCGCACGATCGATCGGCCCCAGCTTCTCGAGGGCCTCGCGCTCGACACGCTCTCGTCGCACCCTGGCCGCCTCGAACACCACCAGCGGTCCGGGTTGTGACGACGGGACTTGCGCGAGCAACAACCCCACCACGACCTCCGGAGTCTCACGCCACCGAGGCTGCGCGACGTCCAACTCCGCGCGCGCGTGATGACCGTGGCGGGCCATCCACGCCTTCCATTTCTGTTCGAGCGCTGGCCGCGTCGCGAGTTCGTCGCGAAGTGACGGCCAATCACGAAGCACGACGCCCTCGGCACGAATCGCTTCGCCGAGCTTCCACAGCTCGAGCGCGCTCTCGGCCGAATCGAGTTCTCCGAGCCCGGCGAGCAGCGCTGACGCCTTCGACCCATCGGCGTCGCCGAGCCACTTCTTGCAGTTCGCCATCAGCCCGTTGGTGCAGCCCATGCCGACCGCGATCGCGGCGAACACGTCATGAAACTGCGTGCCGAGACCGCCGTTCAAGACGTGCAGATGTTCGAGCAGCGCCTCATCGCTCGCGCCTCGCACGTCGAACCGCGAGAGCCGCTCGGTCTCGGCGTAGATGGTCGCGACGTCCTTCGGCTCGACGTTGCGCTGCCTGAACATTCGCCACAGCAGGCGCAACACGCCCTTGAGCAGAGAGAAGCCCGCGCCGCGCACCAGCGGTTCCTTCGACGCATTGACGCGCTTGAGGCCCGCCATGATCTCGTCTGCGTGGCCGCCGAAGAACTCGGCCGGGCTGCGCTTCGACATGCCGGGCACGGTCGCGGCGAGCGCCGAGAACGCGTTCATCGAGAAATAGATGCGACCGCCGACGAGCCCGACGACCGGAGTCTTGTCCCAGTCGATGCCGAGATCGGCGGTGAACACCGAGAACAGCGAGCTGACGATTCCACGCACCAGCTCGAGCGTCATGGGCGTCGCGACATCGGGGAGCAGCTCGCCGGCGTTGGTGTTGCTCCACACCAGATTGCTGTCGTCTTGCGAGAGCGCGGTGGTGATCGGCCGCGCCTGCAACCAGTACAGCGCGCCGTCGCCAGCGATGGCCCACTCGAGATCGAGCGGTTCTCCGCCGAGCTTGGCTTCGAGCTCGAGTGCCTCGCGCGCGAGCGTGCGCACTTCCTCGAGCGAGACGCAGCTGCCTCCACTCGCTGCGATGCCGTCTCGAGCGAGTTCGAAGCGCTCCGGCACCGCACGGCCGCTCACCAATTCCTCTCCGCGGCCCTTCACCGCTTCGATGACCAGCGTGTTCGCTTTTCCGCTCGGAGATTGCGTGAACACCACGCCGGCTGCGCGAGGCTCGACGAAGGACTGGATCACCACGCCCATGCGCGGCGCTTTCGCTCCGACGTGAGCGCGATACGCGATGGCCCGCTCCGAGAACGCCGAGGCCCAGCACTGCTTGATCGCCGCTTCCAGGCCCTCGCGGGTGGTGACGTTCAGCACCGAGTCGTGCTGGCCAGCGAACGAGGCGTCGCCACCGTCTTCGTCGAGCGCCGACGAACGCACGGCGACGGGAAACGGCACGTCGAGCTTCTTGAGAATCCCCGCGGCGAGCGGTGCCGCGATGATCTGCTCTCGCGTCGTGCCAGCGCGAGCGACGTGCTCATCGAACGCGGCCGCATCGAGCGCCATCGCCCGCGGCACTTTCGCGCCCGCCTCGACGAGACGCGCAAGTCCGTTCGCTTTTCCTCCGGCCAATTCACTCTCGAGCGCGCTCATGGCTTCCTCACGTGGGAGTTCAGAAAGCCGTCGACCAGCAGCGTGACCGCCTCATCGGTCGCCAACGGACCTGGTTGAAACGTGCCGATCAGCAAGCCGTAACCGAACAACGCCGAGAGGAAGAACGCGGTCAACGCGCCGGCGTCACCGCGCAGCGTTCGAGCCTCGATGCATCGCGAGAAGTAGGTGAGCACGCCGGCCGAGACACCGCGCGCCGGGTCTCTGCCTTTCGTGGCGATCTCCCGCGCCGCGTCGGGGTCACCGAGCATCGCGCGCGTGATTTCGCTCGAGTCCTGGAATTCCTCGAGCGCCATGCGAGTGAACGCCGTCAGCACCGGGCGAACCGCGTGCACGTCGGCCGTCATCAACTCGCGGCCCGCCTTGCGCGCCGGCACCGCGTCCATGAACGCGCGCAGCAACCCGAGTCGATCGCCATACCGACGGTGGAGCGTCACCACCGAAACACCGGCGACCTCCGCCACGGCCTCGAGCGTCGTGCCGCGCAGCCCGCGCTTGCCCATCACCGAGCGCACCGCCGCGAAGATCGTCTCGTCGCTGGCCCGGCTCACGCCCTTCACGCCCTGCCGGTACAGCGTGGCGCGGGACACGCCGAGCGACTTCGCGAGCTCTCCCATCGTCAGTCGAGACATATGCAATGACTACATAACATCTGTCTCACGGAAACAATTCCCCTCGTCTGCGTTCGCTCGCCTACCCTTCGCGGCATGGGCGCGGACTTCATCGTTCACTTCGAGTGCGAGACGAAACGCAGCTTTGGCGGCGGTGACGCAATCGACGGGAGTCAGAAGCTGCTCGCGATGCTCAAGGCGCGCTCACGCCTCGAGGTGTTGAAGGAAGCGGCGGCCAAGACGGGCCAGACGACGATCAAGGTCGTGCGCATGACTCCCGACGGCCAGCAGGAAGAGGAGATCTCGCTCGAGGCGCTCGAGGCCTCTTCGGCGCCGCTCGAAGAGAACAAGGAGCGCTGCAAGGGCTGCGACGCCAACGTGCTCGGCACCGCCTACGGCTGCGTGGGCTACGTGCCCTACCCCGTTCGCGCCGAATGGGAGACGGCGCTCGTGAATCGGCTGCAGCCGATCGAAGCGCCAGGCGGGTTTCTCCTGGTCTCCGCGGTGCGCGACTTCAACTACGACGGAGAGAACATCAAGCGCATGCGCGCCGCCGGCATGTTCGAAGCGCGCACGCCTCCGTCGAAGGTGATTCAGAAGAAGTTCTTCGGCTCGACGAAGGTGACGGGCGACCAGCTCTTCCACGCGCTGTTCTCGGTGGGTGGCTCGCTCAACCCCGATCACTGCGGCATGGTCTTGAGCTTCCTTGGAGCGCTCGAAGTGAACGGTCGCGTGCCGACGTCGCACGCCGAGGCCGCCGCGTTTCAACAGGCGCTGGCCGCGCGCAACGCGACGCTCAAGCTCGAGGGCGACGCGCAGTTGCCGCTGAACGTTCTGCTGCGCGCACTCTTCCGCGCGTGGAAGCTGAACGTTCCACTGTTGATGGACGCGTGACGCTGCCTGCTGTGCCGGAGGTCACGGCACTCCCGGCGCATGCGAACCACTCTGATCGTCCTGGTGATTCTGACGACTGGCTGCGGAGCGAAAGAATGCGTCCTCAGCGACCCCAACAGCTGCCCCGCTGACTTCGCGTGCGAGACCGTTGCAGGTCGCGACAAGCCACTGTGCTTTCGGCCCGTGACCATCACGGGCAAGGTCTTCGATCTCTCGAACAGCAACGCGATCAAGGGAGCCGAGGTTCTCGCCACTGACGAGAACGGCGCCCCGGCAGGTGCCGCAGCCACCACCGGCGACGACGGCAAGTACAGCCTGCGCATTCCGTCTCCGCGCAGTGATGACAAGGGCACGCTGACCGGTCGCAACGTGCGCCTGCAGAGCCAGGCGAAGAACTTCGTGCCCTTCCCGTCGGGCGCGCGCATCTCGCTGCCGATCTCGACGTCGTCGGCGTCGCGCGAAAATGAAGACAAGCCGTACGTCGTGTCGTCGGCGCTGACCGACATCGGGCTCTCGCCGGTCGATGCATCGCAGCAAGGCCTGCCCTCGGTTTCGGGCAAGGCCACGGTGAGTGACGGTCAGTCGGCGGTCCTGGTTCTCCTCGAGAGCACCGGTCAGCCGAGCCGCACCACGCTCGCCGCGGCTGATGGCAGCTTCCGGTTCTTCAACGTCGGCGCGGGCACGGTGAAGCTCTCGGCGTGGACGAAGGGACAGAACTACACGCCGGTCGACGTCGCGGTGGCGAGCAGTGACGTCACTGACGTGAAGCTCGAGAAGGCCGGAACGGGCGCGGCTTCGCTGAGCGGCAAGGTGCAGCTGGTCGCCGGCGCGAACGGCGCGGGCACGAGCGTGGTGCTGGTGATCGAGTCGACCTTCATCGAGTCACTCGGCCGCGGCACGGTCGTTCCCGGTTTGCGCGCGCCGGAAAACGGGCCGCCGACGCTGACGGGCGACTTCGCGATCAGCGGCATTCCCGACGGCAAGTACGTGGTGCTCGCCGCGTTCGAAAACGACGGCAACGTGCGCGACCCTGATCCGGGATCAGCGGCACGCAGATTCAACACATCACCGTGAGTGGAGGCGTCATCTCGAGCGGCGCACCGTCTTTCAAGATCACCGGAGCGGTCGAGCTGAACTCACCGGGCAAAGACGGCATCGACTCGGTGAGCGCGACGCCGACGTTCTCGTGGGGCTCGTACAGCAACGCCGACGCGTGGGTGGTGCGCGTGTTCGATCAGCTCGGCAACCAGATCTGGGAACAGTCGATCGGTGACAAGGGAACCACCACGCTCACCTACGCAGGCCCCGCGCTCACCGCGGGCCAGTACTACCAGTGGCGCGTGACGGCGATGCGGCGTGGCGCTCCGACGAGCTTGAGCGAAGAGCTGCGCGGCCTGTTCAAGGTTTCAGCCAACTGAGGCCCCTCACCCCGGCCCTCCGCTTCGCAAGGAGATCAGGGCGCGACTTTCCAGGTCGTGCCGACTGGCGTGTCCATCGCTTCGACACCCATGGTCTTCAGCTCGGCACGGATCTCGTCGGACCGCGCGTAGTTCTTCGCCGCGCGCGCGGCGTCTCGCTCCTTGATGAGCGCCTCGACCTTCGCGCGATCGATGCCCTTCGCGATCACCTGACGATCACGGCGCGCGAGCAGCCACTTCGCAGGATCGATCTCCATCAGCCCGAGCGCGCTCGACAACTTCCGCGCGACCTCACGGAACGCGACCATGGTGCGGCCCGCGAGCGCCTTGTCCTTCGGCGGCTTGTCCATCAGCGCGTTGAGATCGGTGAACAGCCCCGACAGCACCGCCATCGCGCCGGGGAAGTTGAAGTCGTTGCTCATCTCCTCGTGGAACTTCGTCAGATATTTCTCGGGCTCGCCCTGTAGCGGCCCCTGACCAAAGTCCTTCCCCGCGACGCGCTCGTCGACCTTCTTCAACGTCTCGTAGAAATATTCGACGCGCGCTTCCGCATCGCCGATCGACTTGTCGTTGAAGTCGAGCCCGCTGCGGTAGTGCACCGACATGAAGAAGTAGCGCAGCCCTTCGGCGTCGACCTTCTGCAGCGCATCGCGCGCGCGCACCACGTTGCCGAGCGACTTCGACATCTTCGCGCCGTCGAGATCGAGGAAGCCGCCGTGCATCCAGCAATTGCAGAGCGTCTTGCCGCTCGCTCCTTCGCTCTGCGCGATCTCGTTTTCGTGGTGCGGGAAGATCAGATCGAGCCCGCCGCCGTGCAGATCGAACGTCTCGCCGAGATACTTGCTCGACATCGCCGAGCACTCGATGTGCCACCCCGGACGGCCCGCGCCCCACGGTGAAGGCCACGACGGCTCTCCGGGCTTCGCCGCTTTCCACAACGCAAAGTCAGCCGGGTCGCGCTTCTGCTCTTCGTTCACGATCTCGCGCTCACCCGCGCCGCTGCGCAGATCGTCGAGGTTGCGCTTCGAGAGCTTCAGGTACTCGGGGTACTTCCGCACTTCGAAGTACACGTCGCCCTTGCTCTCGTACGCCACGCCGCGCGCGATCAGCTTCTCGATGATCGCCACGATCTCGGGGATCGTCTCCGACACCTTCGGAGAGACGTCAGGCGGGAGCAGCCGGAGCTGCGCCATGTCGGCTTCGAACTCGCGCACGTACCGCGCCGCCAGCGCGATCGGGTCTTCGCCGGTCACCTTCGCCGCGTTGATGATCTTGTCGTCGACGTCCGTGTAGTTGCGGACGTAGCGAACCTCGAGCCCTCGAAACCGCAGGTACCGGACGATGGTGTCGAACGAGGTAAAGGTCCGCGCGTTCCCGATGTGGATGAAGTTGTAGACGGTCGGTCCGCACACGTAGATCCCGAGTTTTCCGGGGGTTATCGGCTGAAGCGGAACCGACAACTTCGTCATCGTGTTGTAGACGCGCAGCTCGGGGAGGCTCGTAGAAGTCATGGGAACGCGGGCACTTTACCCACAGGCAACCCTTGGTGTCAGATGTGCGATACTTCGTCACTTTCCGCCGCACGCCGTCAGGAGTCCGCATGCCCCCGAACCCGAAGCGCCCTCACCCAGGGGAGCCGATCACGGACGAGCAGATCCTTCACGCTGATGATCCGCGGCCGCAGCGCGTGGCCCAGCTGCCGAGCAATACTGCGGGAGCGCGCCGGCTGAAGAAGATCGAAGAGCACATCCCAACGTCTGTTTTCGACACCGAGGCTGACCAGGAAATGCAGGCTGAGTACGGAGTCCAGGGTACCGAGTTCAAGCCAGCGTTCCTCTACGTGGAGCGCGGCCCCGGCGCGGGTCAGCTCCTCGAAGTGAAGCAGGGCACGGTGGTGGTCGGGCGCGCGTCGGTCAGCGATCTGCGTCTGCAGCACCCGTCGATCTCGCGCCGCCACACGCAGATCAAGCGCGTGGGCGAGCAGTTCTTCGTGAAGGACCTCGGCTCGCAGAACGGCACCTTCGTCAACAAGTCGCGCATCGCGACCGAGGTCGAAGTGAAGCCCGGCGACAGCATCGCGCTCGGCAACGCGCTCCTTCGTCTGCGTGGTCCGCTCGCCAAGGGCGAGAAGCTGCCCGGTCAGTCGACGCAGGCGCCCAAGCACGTTCCTGCTCCGTCGCCGTCGGTCGAGAGCCCCACGCCTCCGCCCACCTCACGCGCCGACGTCACGTCGACCAAGTCGCGCATCAGCACCGCGGTCGTCGCGCGCCCGTCGGGTCCGCAGCCGGGGCCCACCACCACCGCGCTCAAGATCGCCGTGTTCGCAGGAGCCGTCGGCTTCTCGCTCGCCGCGGTGCTCGCGTTCGCGCTGGTGAAGACGATGTCGTCCGACAAGCCCTCCCCCACCACGGTGGCGAAGAAGGGCTCGAGCGCCGACAGCGAGGACAAGAGCGAGCGCGCCAAGCTGATCGACGAAGCGATCAAGCGGAAGATGGCCGAGAAGCCCGCCGCGAAGGCCGCGCCCGCTCCGAAAGAAGAGCCGGCCGCCGAAGAAGAACCGGTCATCGAGTCTGACGACGCGGTCGGCGTGAAGGAGCAGCCGAAGGCTCCGGTGGTCGCGAAGGCGCCGGTGGTGACGCCGGTCGCTCCGAAGGCGTCGCCCGCTCCGGTGCGCAAAGCGGCTGCGGCTTCGAAGGACGATGAAGATGACGAAGACGCGGCTCCGGCGAAGGGTGCCGGCGGCGGCAAGCGCGCCACGATTCTCGCGCCGTACGAGAAGGGCAACGCCGAGTCGTCGCTCGATCTCGCGAAGAAGGCCGGCGACAAGGAACTCACCGACAAGCTCTCGCGCTTCATCGCGGCCTACGACGCGGCGAACGACGCGATGATGTCGAACAACGGCACCGCGGCGATCGCCAACTTCCAGAAGGCGCTCGCGCTCGACGAGCAGCTCTCGAGCGGCTGGGGCAAGTACGGCGCTGAGATTCGCCGGCAGCTCGCCAACCTCTACGTGCTGGTCGGTCTCGCGTTCGTGAACAACGGCGACACCGAGAAGGCGAAGACGGCCTTCCAGGGCGCGCTCAAGCACGACCCGAACAACGCGCGCGCCAAGACGCAGCTGGCGAAGCTGACGGGCGGCGAAGCAAAGCCCAAGTCGGCTGACGACGCGTTCGACGAGGAGCCCGCGCCGAAGAAGGCTCCCGCGAAGAAGGCGCCTCCGAAGTCGTCGATCGACGACGCGTTCGGCGACTGACGTGCTCCGTGCGCTCTGCGCGGTCCTTACGATCGCGCTGTTGATCGGCTGCAAACCACCACCCGCGCTGATCTCGGAAGAAGCGGCCATCGCGGCGCGCGTGGCGGAGCTGCAGGATGTCGTCGCGCACGCCGAAGAACGTCGCGCACAGCAGGCGAAGGTGCTCGCGGAGCTGAAGACGTTCGACGTCGACCCCGCCGTCGTCGCGGCGCTGATGCCCGATGGTGGGACGATCGCGTCGACTTCGGCGGGCACCTTCGATGCGACGCTCCCGCCCGGCCCGATCGGGCCCGCGGTGGCGCTGATCACGAAGCTGCTCGACGCGGCGCCTGAGCTGCGCGCGACCACGCTGGTTCGCAGCGAGCACGAGATCCGCTTCGTGGCGCGAATCTTCGAATCGTCGGTGTACGTCGAGCCCGAGCCGACGCTCACGGTGGGCCGCCCTGCGTTCTGCTCTCGCGCGTGCAAGGAGCTCGCGGCGCGCGCGGTGAAAGAAGAACTCGAGCTGCAACGACTCGTGGCGAAGGCGAAGACGCTCACCCAGCTCGCAGCGCAGGAACGACGCCTCGTCGAGCTCCGCGCTGATCAAGACGGCTACGCACCGAACTCGGAGTCGATGAGCCAGCTCGCGCGGTTGGCGCAGGCGCCGTGGTTCGCCGATCGTTCCGAGGGGTGGGTCGAGTTCGAGACCAGCGACGTGCTCGGCGTGAAGGTCAGCCGGTTGCGCGTGCACGACCTCGAGAAGGTGACCAAGGCGACTTGCGACGCTCACTTTGCGGGCGTCGCGATGTGCAATCTCACTCCCGACGGGGAGCTCGAGATCGAAGCCATTCCGCCGTGATCAGCTGATCATTTCTTCAGGCGACGCAGCGAGAACCCGCGCACGAAGAGCCAGCCGTTCACGGCGGCGAAGAGCAACACGAACGCGAACATACCGGCGGAGCCGAAGTCCTTCCCCGGCGGCTGTTCGGCGAGCAACAGCCACTCGGCCTTCAGGCCTCCCGTCCACGCCTCGTATTCCTTGAAGACGTCCTCGTAGCGATCGGCGTCGGCGCGAGAAAGCAGACGCCCGCGCGCGAAGAACGGGTTCTGGCGCGGTTGCATGCGCTTTCCGTCGGGGAGGCGGCGGTTCTCATCGTCGAAGGTGACGCGCTTCACGAGCACCTTCGTGTCGTTCAAGCCGACCACCACGAAGCTGCCTTCCTTTTCCTCGACGTACCAACCCTTCACCGTCGGCACGCCGTGGATCTGCGCGTAGCGATTGGTGACCGCGTTTTCCGGGTGGTAGTCGCCCTCGGCGCCGAGCTCGATGGGCTGCTTGCTCCTGAAGAAATACGACACGTCGGCGCGCATCCACCACGCGAGGGCGAGGCCGGCGAGCATCGCCATCAACGCCAGCGGCCAGGACACGCCCACGCCCGACTTCTTCGCGAGGTCTCGCTCCATCTGCTCGATGAGCTTCTGCTGTTCGTCGAGGTGATCGCTCATGCGGTGGACGTGAAAAACCCCGGCGCGTCGTGAAACGCAACCGGGGTTTTCATTTCAAGAAGCGAGGAGCTGATTACTCAGCGGCCTTCTTCGGCTCTTCCTTCTTCTTCTTCTCGGGCTTCTCGGAGATCTCGCTCATCTTGGGAGGGTTCTCCGGGATGTTGAAGATCTTCTTCAGGTCGCCCTCGATGTCGGCCTCGGTGACGCCCTTGGCGAACGCGAGTTCCTTGATGAGCAGCGAGCGCGCGGTGTCGAGCATCTTGCGCTCACCGAACGAGAGGTCTTTGTCGCCCTTGAGGAGGTACAGATCGCGGAGCACTTCGGCGATTTCGAACACCGAGCCCGTTTTGATCTTCTCCATGTACTCGCGGTAGCGACGGTTCCACGTGGTGGAGTCGACCGAGATGTCCTTCTCCTTGAGGATTGCGTACACCTGACGCACGTCGTCCTCAGAGATGATCTCGCGCAGCCCGACCTGGCCGATCTTGTTGATGGGGATGAGGAAGCGCCCGCCGTTCTTCTCGAGCATCTTCAGCACGTAGAAAGACTGGCGCTGGCCAGCCACTTCGGTGTGCTCGATACCGACCACTTCACCCACGCCGTGACCCGGATAGACCGCCTTGTCGCCTGGCTTGAACATCAGCTACCTTTCTGAACTTCCTGAGTAATAACAGGCGTTTGCGGCCCGTTTTGCTGCCTTTGAAGGCCCAGCAATATCACATCTTTCCCTTGACTACAACTTCCCACATCCCTCAGGCTTGACCCTGATTTCCGGGTTGTAACGGGCGGGTTTGGGAGGCGGGGATGAATCGGTGGACGTGGTGGTCGCTGGGCAATCGCCCGGCGGTGTTTCCGGTGTTGGCGGTGCTGCTCGGAGTGGTGTTCGGACCGCTCCTCGAGGTCGCGCCGCCAGGGTGGTTCTCGATCAGCGCGGTGTCGTTGCTCCTGGTGCTCGCGCTGCGTGGGCGACGCGGCTCGGTGTTGCTCGGGCTGATCGGCGCGTGGGCGATCGGCGCGGGGCTCGCGGAGCTGCAGCTCAACGCGGCGATGCCACCGCTGCAGCAACGCGTGGTGATCGAAGGCGTGGTCGAGCGCGTCGCACCGCATGGCGTGATGCTCGACGTCGCCGCGGTCGACGGAGTTCCGATGCGCTTTCGAGCGTCGCTCACGCGTGCGGGTGCAGGCGTCGAGCTGTTGCCAGGCCAGCGCGTGTTGGTCGAAGCGAAGTTCAGACCGCTGAGCGACGTCGCGAACCCGGGCGAGACGAGCCGCATCGACCAGGCGTGGCGGAGAGGACAGACGGTGACGGGCACGTTCGTGGGCGCTCGAGTGGTGAAGCTGAGCGCACCGTCGGCCTTTCAGCGGTGGCTCACGTCGGAGCACAGCGCGCTCGAGCGCGACACGCATCGGCTGACCGACCGGGACGATGCCAGCGCACTGCTCCTCACGTTGTCAGCGGGGCGTCGCTCGGAGCTCGATGACGACGTCGAAGACGCGTTCGCGCGCAGCGGTCTGGCGCACGTGCTGTCGGTGAGCGGGTTGCACGTCGCGGTGTTGGCGTTCGCGGTGTTTGGAGCGTTGCGGTGGCTGTTGTCGCGACGACAGCGCGCGCTGTTCCGCGTGGTCGACCCGCGCGCGTTCGCGGCACCACTCTCGATTCCCATCGTGTGGCTCTACGTGGTGTTCACCGGGTGGCAGGGGCCGGCGGTGCGCTCGGCGGTGATGTGTTCGCTGATGCTCGTGGCGTGGGCGCTGCGGCGCAGGAGTGATCCCCTCAACGGCATCGCGCTCGCCGCGCTGGCGATGGTGGTGATCGACCCGGCCGCGCCGTTCGATCTCTCGGTGCAGTTGTCGTTCTGCGCGGTGGTGGCGTTGGTGCTGCTCGCGCCGGTGTTGCGCGCCGCGGTGCCGCTGGCGGTGCCCTCGCCCGCGGTGTCGAGTGGCTGGCGATTGCGGCTCGCGCGTTGGCGTGAAGCGGTGGTGCAGACGGTGTGCGCGAGCGTCGCGGTGACGATGGCGTCTGCTCCGCTGGTGTTGATGGCGTTTCAGCGCGTGAGCTTCGCGGGGCTGATCTCGAACGTGGTCGCCCTGCCCTTGTCCGGCGCACTCACGCTCGTGGCCGCGGGTGGAGCGGCAGTGCACGCGGTGTGGTCGAGCGCGTCGACTCCGTTGTTGTGGCTCGGCGTTCAGCTCTCGCGCGTCTTCGTGTGGCTCGCCGAATCATTCGCCGCGTTGCCGGGTGGAACGGCCTCGCTGCCGGCAGCGCGCGTGGAGTTGATGATGGCCTGGTGGCTCGGGCTGGCGCTGCTGGTGCTCGCTCGAGGGAAATGGCGCTGGGGCGTGCTGCTCGCACCGGCTGCGTTGGCGCTGCACCTGCTCGTGCCGGTCGCTCCGCAGGACACGCGGGTGACGTTTCTCTCGGTGGGCCATGGCGACGCGATCGTCGTGTCGTCTCGCGGGCACCACGCGTTGATCGACGGCGGCGGTGTTCCCGAGGGCAGCGACACCGGCGTGCGTTTCGTGGTGCCGTTCTTGAGGCAGGCGCGCATCGAGCGGCTCGACCTCGCAGTCCTCTCTCATGCGCACCCTGATCACGCGCTGGGGTTGATCAGCACGCTCGAGAACGTGCCGATCGACAGACTCTGGCTGCCGGCCGAGGTCGGCGCCGGTCCGCTGGTGCACGACCTGATGGAAGCGGCGGGCGACGCGATCATCGAAGAGAAGGAAGCAGGAGAACCCGGGCTGCAGCTCGGTGACGTCACGATCGAAGTGCTCGGACCTCCGCACGATCAGACGCTGCTGGAAGGCGAGAACGATCGCAGCGTGGTGCTGCTCTTGCGGCATGGCGACGTGTCGTTCCTGCTCACCGGCGACATCGAGGAAGAGGGCGAACGCGCGCTGAGTGCAAGGCTCTCGGCGGTGACCGTCATGAAGGCGCCGCACCATGGGAGTGAGACCAGCTCGACCGAAGACTTCGTGGCGGCGACGCGGCCGCGGCACGTGGTGTTCTGCGTCGGGCGCCGCAATCGATTCCACTTTCCGCGAGAGCCGGTGGTCGAGCGGTGGAAGGCGGTCGGCGCAGAGTGTCACCGCACCGATCTCGATGGAGCGATCACCTTCATCAGCGACGGGCGAGACGTGCGCGTCGAGAAGTTCGGGCCGGTGCACGAGCGGCAGGCGCGGGGCGCAAAATGAAGATCCCGTGAAGTTCGCGGTCACGGCGCGTGTGAGCGTCGGGGCATGAGAAAACTCGTCGCTCTGACGTCGTGTCTGTTGGTGATTTCGTGCTCGCGCGCCGATCAAGCCCCCGTCGAGCGACTGCTGGTGCGCAGCGCGCAGGTGGTCGCCCAGGTCGAGCGGCTCGACGGCGTGGAAGCGGCGCTGCGTGCGCGCGTCGAGGCGCTCGGCGGCTTCATGACGAATTCCGAGCACTCACGTTCGCTCACCTTGAGCTTTCGCGTTCCGAGTGCGCGGCTCGACGCTGCGCTCGCCGACGTGGAGTCGATCGCCAAGCGTGTCGAATCGCGTCAAGTCAAAGGCGAAGACTTCACCGAGGAGTTCGTCGATCTGAGCTCGCAGATCGCCAACCTCGAGGCGACGCGGACGCGGCTGCGTGCGCTGCTGGAGAAGGCGACCACCGTCGACGAGGCACTGCACGTGAACGAGTCGTTGAGCAAGGTGCAGGGGGAACTGGAGAAGCTCACCGGTCGCGCGGAGTTCCTGCGGCACTCGGGAGAATTGGCGACGGTGACGGTGTCGTTCATTCCGGACGACGCGTCGGCGAGCGAGTGGAGACCGCTGGAAGTCGCGCGCGTGTCGGCGCAGGGCCTGCTTCTTTTCGCTCAGGCGATCGCGAGTCTGCTATCGCGCTCGCGATCTTCAGCCCGGTGTGGGGCCCGATCGCGTTCGTGTTGCGCAAGAAGTTCACTGCACCCAGCCGCTGATCTCTTCGACCGAGACGCCGCCATCGGGCTGGCGATCGACGCGGAAGCCGCTGCGACTCCAGTCGGTGCGCCACTCGATGAACCCGTGATTTCCCGATTCGTCGAGGGCCGTGAACACGTTCGCGGTCAGAAACTCGTTCGACCGCTCAACGGACTCGAGTTCGTCGAGCGATACCGGCACGAGCTGGACACCCGGAAGCCGCGGAGGGGTGCCGTTGGCGACGAAGAGCACTGACGGTCGCGTACCGGCGCGGCTCATGCCTCGTGTCGCTCGCGCGTGCGTTCGTCCGAGCGCGAGGGTGACGAGGTTCTGCACAAACACCCCACGCGCATGCGAGCGCGGTGAGGCGTCATCGGCGTCACCGACAAGATCCCAATCGGAGTCGAACAGCGTCGAGTCGAGCTTCAATCTCCGCTCGATCGTGTCGGTGAGCCCGTCGTGATCGGTGTCGAGCACCACCACCGCGAGGGGCGCGGTGCGCAGGTAGTTGCGCTTCGGATCGATCTGGTAGTTCTTGAAGCCGCGCCACTCCACGCCTTCGTCGGTGAACTCGATGCGGACGATGTCGTCGCTCGCGAGCAGTGGAACGGACGAATCGAGCATCGCCGCACTCGGTCGGAACGCGAAGAGACCGAGGTAGTACTGCTTCCAGTCGCCGCGTTGACCAAGAAGCAACCAGTACTCGAGCACGCGGTCCTCGCTGCGATTCTCGAGCCTCGGGGCCGCGGCAAGCACCGCGAGACGTGAACCCGCTTGCTCGGCGCGCACCGCCCAAAAACCGAAGGGCAGCTTCAGCGTCTTGAGGTCCACCTTCTTGCCGCGCGGTCCCGACCAGTCGACCGGACCTCGAGCGAGCGGCGTGACACCGACAAACGGATGCAGTTCTGGTTCGGGCGGAGTCTGAAAGCGCGAGAGGATCTCCTCGGCGCGACGGTCGCCCGCGCTGGGATTCTCGCGAGGCCCCCTGCAGCTCGACGCCAGCTGAGGCGCTGCTGCTCCGCCGACGAGACCCGCGACCACTGCACAACATTGGAGGTTCCAGGTCTCGGCTTCGACCGAGGTCCGCGCCTGGAGCCCGAGTTCCCATCGCGCGAGCGAGTCGGCGCTCGAGACTTCGAAGAGCGAAGGAAGAACGGCATCCCACCGAGGCAGGTAGTCGTGTGGGACGACCGGCTCGTTCGGGCGCATCGCTGCCGCGAGTTCGGGGTGCTCGAGCTGCAGCGCGACGGCGAGCGCGGCGCGGGTGAGCCACTCGGGCGCGGCCTCTTCGGGTGTGAGGTCACCCCGCTCCGTCGCCCAGGCTTCGGCGGCATCGAGCCAGCGTCCGTCGTGCGTTTGATCGTAGAGCCGTCGCGGAAGATCCGGAGCTGCGGACAGCGCCAGCACGACGGCGAACGAGAGCATTCGCACCCCTTCAGGGCTGAATCAGGAAGTCCTTCACGACGCCCATGTGCTGCATGCTGGGCCCGGCTGAATCGGTGCTCAACGCAGGATCGAGATCGCTGATCGGGGTGTAGACGCGCGTGTCGATGACGGCGCCCGTGGCGTAGGTCGAAGTGCCGATCACGCTCGGGATCTGCAGCGCGCGCAGACACGCGGACGGCAGCACTTGATCGTACGGCTTGGTGCGCGTCGCGTTGGTGCCCTCGAGGCCGTTCTGGTCCGCCGGGTGCGGGCCGGTGACGACGAGGCGGTAGGCGAAGGTGTTGAAGCACGGCTCCTGACCTGCGTCGCGCGTGTCGGTGTTGAGATCGCCGCCGAGCAACACGTAGTCGGTGGCGGGGATCATCGAGTTCAAGTTCGCGATCAGCGCGGTCGCCTGGTTGTTGCGCACCGTCGGGTTCGCGGTGAGCAAGTGCACCGAAACCACCCAGAGGTCTGCGGGGCCCGGCAGATCGACGTGCGCCCAGGTGTAGCCGCGGGTGTTGGTGAGCGAGTCGACCCACTCTCCGCCGGCGAGGATGGGCCAGCGCGAGACGACTCCGTTGGGAATCGAGCCTGCGCCGCGTTGGTAGACGTAGCCGGCGTCGGGGAACATCTGATTCACGAGCGAGGTCAGGCTCGTCGCGGTGTTCGACCCGTAGTTGAACTCCTGGATCATCACGATGTCGGGCTTCACGCCCGCGATGATTCGGATGCCGTGGCCAGGGTCGTACGACTGGAAGTTCCCGGTGGTCAGATTCGCCGCCATCGCGCGCAACACGAACGGCGCGCTCTGCATGGTCGGCACCGGGCAGCCCATGCCGCCGTCGAAGTCGAGGCTCGCGTCGGGAGCGCCCGCGTCCGTCCCTGCATCGAGGCCCGCGTCGAAGCCGGCGTCAGGCGTTCCCGCGTCGAAGCCTGCATCGACCTCACCCGCGTCGGGTGTTCCGCCATCGAACCCGGCGTCGACGTCACCGGCATCGAAGCCCGCGTCGACCTCACCGGCGTCGGGCGTGCCTGAGTCGAGCTCACCCGCGTCTGGCGTACCGGAGTCGATGCCCGCATCGAGTTCGCCCGCATCGGGCGTGCCGGAATCGAACTGAACGCTCGCGTCTTCCATGACGCTCGCGTCGGTTCCTGAATCGGAAGTGACGGGCGGAGGACCACACCCGACGAGCATCACGAGAACGACGGCGACGACGTACTTCATGCGCGCGAACGTACTACGGACCGGACAGCGCATTCTCGAGGACCTGCACGTTGCCCTGCTTCTTCGCGAGCACGCGCAAGGTCGCGAGCAACTCGGTCCGTTTCGCCCCCGTGATTCCCGGCAACAGGTAGCAGCGCTGATTGGCGTTCAGCGAGGGAACTCCGACGAAGCGGTCTTCGCCGAGATCCTCGACGCGGTACTTCTTGAAGAGCGCCAAGAACTCCGGAATCAGCGCGGGATCGGTGCCGCTGACTTGAATGATGAGCGGGTAGCGCTGCGGCTGCAGTTCTTTCGGCGGCGCGGCGCAGGTCGGCATGCAGACCTTCTCGCCGTTCTTCTCGATGCACGACGGCAAGCACGTCCCGGCGTCGGGCGCCGCCAGCACCGCGATGAGCAGGAGCGCGTGCACGTCAGTCGTCGAGCTTCGGAGGCTGCGAGCGGCGACGCGCGATGACGACCAGCAGCACGATCACCACGCCCGCGCCGATGGCGATCGGAATCCACGGAATGCCGCCTTCATCGGCGACTGGCGCGGTGGCGATCGCGCTCGGCGTGCCTGCGTCGACTACCGCCGGTGCGACAGCGACGGCCACTCCAGCGTCAACGGGCTCCGGAGCGCCAGCGTCGATCACCGCTGCGACCACCGCGGGAGCGCCTGCGTCTTCGGGCTCGTTGGGGTCACCGCCGGCCTTGCGCTTCGCGTTCTCCAGCATCTGCTGCTTCTCCGACTCCACGCGTGCCTTCTCGTCGGCGATTTCCTTCGCCGTCATCGACGCCAGGCGCTTCGCTTCAGCCGCCGCGAGCTTCTTCGCCTCGAGCGCGGCGGCCGCCTGGGCTTTCTTTTCCTCGGCGGCGAGCTTCTTCGCTTCGAGCGCCGCCGCGGCCTTCGCCTTCTTCTCTTCGGCCGCGAGCCGCTTCGCTTCGAGCGCCGCAGCAGCCTTCGCCTTCTTCTCTTCTGCTGCCGCAGCCGCCTTCGCCTTCTTTTCTTCAGCCGCGAGGCGCTTCGCTTCCGCCGCCGCCTCAGCCGCCTTCTTCTTTTCTTCGGCGGGCGAGATCGCTGCGACGACGACCGCAGTTCCCGCATCGACGGCCTCGGGCGTCACCGCGATGTTCGGCTTCGGAGGCGCGTCAGGCATCTTCCCGTCGTCGAGCTTCGCCAACATGATCGGCTGCGCGGGCAGCGAGAGACGGAAGCGCTTGGCCACGTCTTTCTGCGTCGAGTCGCGCTTCGGAGTCACCGCCACGCGCACTTCGATTCCGGAATTCAGATCGAAGCTGACTTCGCCGCCGATCTTCCACTTGTAGCCACCCTCGTCGCTGAGCAGCACACTCGCGCCGTTTGCGAAGACCAGGCGCACCTTCACCACGTGCTTGCCGGCCGTCGCGTCGCCTTCCCACACCAGGTGCTGGCCCTCATCGGCGAGCTCGCGAAGCGCGGGCGTCGACAGCGAGCGGCCGTCGAGCTCGAACGACGCTTCTTCGAGCACGTAGTTGGGATCTTCCAGGCCCACGAAGTCGATGCGCACGCGGGTCGGCACTTTTCCGACCATCTGGTTGAGCTGCTTCTCGAGCTCCTCGCGGGCTGCTTTCGCCTTCGCGTCTTCGGCCCATGCGAGCGCAGGGAGCAACAGCGCAGTCAGCAGCAGCAATCTCGCGGTCATCGAACCGAGGTTCTGCCACGCGAGGGCGCGCCTCACCATTTCCGACATGCGCGTCGTGCTCGATGGCTGCGCAGACTTGTCGCATCCACCCAATGGCGCGAAATCAGAACCGGCACGTGCGCTGCAGTGGATCACGGTGTGCTGACGCTCATCCTCGCTGGTTCGTTGCAGCTTGCGCCGACGATCGATCTCTCCGACCAGTCAGTTCCTCAGACGCGGGAGACCGTTCAACGCGCAGGCCGATTCACACGCGCCCTGGCGATGAGCGGATCCTTCGTGCTCGGAGTCGCGACCGCGGCAGCGAGCGGCGCGGGACTCGGCATCCTCGTGGGCGCCGCCGTCTCGCCCGGGTGGGGCGCGATCGTCGGAGCGCTGGTGGGTCTGGGCGTCGGCGCTGGCATCGCGCTCCTCGCGAGTCCCTTCTTGATCTGGGGCATCGGCCGCGCGCTCGGAGGCAACGGCTCGCTCGGCGCGACGGCGATGGGCGTGCTGCTCGGCGCGGCGATCTTCGCGGCGGCGTTCACCGGCTGGGCCTTTCTCGGCCCGAGCTATTCGCCCGCGGTCACCATCTTGTTCGGGCTGTGTGTGCCCGCAGTGATCGCCGGTGGCGCGTGGGGCTTCGAGATCAGCGACGCGATCGTGGTGACGCCCGCGGCCACCGGGTTCCGCGTCGATTTCTAGCCAGTCACGGAAGGAAGCGGCCTTCAGCTTCGCTCGCGACGTGCGCGAGCAACGCGTTGCGGGTGCGAACGTGCTTCACGACCCACTCGAGCTCCTGACGCACGATCTTCGAATCGTCTCCGACGCTTGCTGCGAGCTGTGGCCGTTGCAGGCCGGCGAGCACTTCGTCGGCGTCGACGGTGCGCCGCGTGATCTCCACCACCGAACCTTCGGCGAGATCGCGACGACCGCGCGCGAAGGGCTCGACCTCTCCACCGCGCCGCACCTCGACGAGTTCCTTGAGCACCAGCTGCATGTACGCGGTGCGACGCAAGACGAACCGCGCGTTGGACTCGATGGCGCAAGTGAGCACTCGCTGTCGCGGCGATCGCCCGGGATTCTCGAGACCGAGGCGCTCCTCGATCACATGCCGCGCGACGGGCCAGAAGCCACACCCGACACAGGAGAGCCCAGTGAGTTCGAGGTACTCGACGTCTTGCGCCCTCGCCTCGAGCTCGTCTTCCGGCGTGAAGAACACCTGAAACACCAGCACGTCGTCGACCTGCACCGTGCCGACGCCGAACTTCGCGTCTGCCCGCTCGAGCGAAACGACGGCGGGGCCGCTGGTCGGCTTGATGGTGAACGCAGCGAAGAGCTGCACCTGTCGCGACTCGGCCCTGCATTCCATTTGTACGTCGCGACCAAAGTGCGTGATGGCATGCGGCTCGACCAGTCGCGCCAGTTCGTCAAGCGCGACGCCCTGCTTCTCGACCGCCCCGTACAGTTCCCGCATCGACATCGACTAACCCGGCTCAGCCACCCGCGCGCCGAACAGCCGGTTCACGCTCTCGAGCAGCTCGTCGCTGACCTGCACCTTCAAGTTGGTCGAGCCCACCAGCGCCTCGGCCTCACCCGGCATGTGGAGCGCGACGGCGATCGGCGTGGCCCCCGCGTGCTTCTTGGCGATCTCAGCGAGCCGCGCGAGCTTCTCTTCGGTGGCCATGTCGACGTGCAGTCGCAGCTCGAGCCGCTTCACGCGCTGCTCGCGCACCTCGCGCAGCGACTTGATGTCGTCGACGATCAGCTCGGCCTGCGGGTTCTCTTCGTCGCGGCTCATCTGCACGGTGCCCGACACCAGCAACGCGTCATCGCTCTTGAGCAGGTGCTCCCACTGCTCGTAGCCCGGCTTGGGCCCCGCCTTTCCCCACTTGCCGGTCTTGGGGTCCATTCGCGAGCCGCCGCCTTCGCGACCGGGGAACACCACCAGCTCGACCGAGCCGCTCAGATCTTCGAGCGTCACCCACGCCATGCGCTTGCCGGTCTTGGTCGGCCGCTCGCGCATGGTGCTCACGATGCCGGCGATGGTGATCTTCTCGTCACGTCGCGCGCGCTGCACCGACTGAATCGGCCGCGCGTAGCGACGCAGTTCCTTCTGGTACGCGTCGAGCGGGTGGCCCGACACGTAGAAGCCGATCGCGGCCTTCTCGAACGAGAGCTTTTCCTTCTCGGTCCACGGCTCGACGGGCGCGTAGTCATCGCGCGCTCCGGCTTTCCCCGGCGGAGTCGACGCCGCCAACATTCCGAACAAATTCGACTGACCGACCTCGAGGTCGCGCTGGGTGGACGCTCCGCGCTCGAGCGCCATGCCGACGGTCTCGAACAACTGGCGGCGGTGACGCTTTTCGAAGTCGAACGCGCCAGCCTGCACCAGCGCCTCGAGCGTCTTGCGATTCACGCGGCGGCCATCGACGCGCTCGGTGAAGTCGAAGAGCGACGTGAAGCGCTTGTCTTTGCGGGCCTCGATGATCGCTTCGATCGCCGACTCGCCGACGCCCTTGATGGCGCCCAGCCCGAAGCGGATTTTTCCCTCGACCGCGCCGAACGCGAGGTCCGACTCGTTGATGTCGGGAGGCAGCACCTGGTAGCCGGCCTGCCGCGCCTCGGCGATGTGCATCACCACCTTGTCGGTGTTGTCCTTTTCAGACGTGAGCAGCGCCGCCATGAACTCCACCGGGTGGTGCGCCTTGAGCCACGCGGTGTGAATGGTGATCAGGCCGTACGCCGCGGAGTGCGACTTGTTGAAGCCGTACTGCGCGAACTTCTCCATCAGGTCGAAGACGCCGTTGGCGATCTTCGGGTCGACGTTCTTCTTGTTCGAGCCGTCGAGGAAGAGTGCGCGCTGCTTCTGCATCTCCTCGGCCTTCTTCTTGCCCATCGCGCGGCGAAGAATGTCTGCGCCGCCGAGCGAGTAGCCGCCCAGGACCTGGGCGATCTGCATCACCTGCTCCTGGTAGACGATGACGCCGTAGGTGTCCTTGAGCGAGGGCTCGAGCGTGGGGTGCGGGTAGGTGATCTTGTCGCGGCCGTGCTTTCGGTCGATGTACACGTCGACCATGGTGCGGCCGTCTTCGAGCTTCTGATCGAGCGGGCCCGGTCGATACAGCGCGCCGGCGGCGATCACGTCTTCGAAGCACGACGGCTTCATCTTCATCACCATTTCGGTGAAGCCCGACGATTCCATCTGGAAGACGCCGGCGGTGTTGCCTGCGCTGATCAGCTCGAAGGTGTGGCGATCATCGAGGGGGATCTTCTCGCGCGTCAGCTGCTGATCAGCCGGCAGCTTGCGGTTGATCAGATTGATCGCGTTCTGAATCACCGTGAGCGTCTTCAGGCCGAGGAAGTCGAACTTCACGAGCCCCGCGGCCTCGACCTCGTCCTTCGCGAACTGCGTGACGAGCGTCGTTTCTCCGGGCGGCTTGTAGACCGGCACGAATTCCCACAGCGGCTTGTCGGCGATCACCACGCCGGCGGCGTGCATGCCGGCCTGACGGTTCAAGCCCTCGAGGGCCATGGCGACCTCGAGCACGTCCTTGGTGGTGATCTGCTTGCCGTCGACTTCCGCGAGCGGCTGCGGCGTGTCGAACATCTCCTTGAGGCGCGGCTCGCCGGCGATCTCCTTCTCGGGATCTCCGAAGATCGATTGCTTGAGCGTGATGCCGAGAATTTCGGGCACCAGCTTCGCGATGCGATCGCCTTCCGAGAACGGCAGGCCGTACACGCGGCACACGTCGCGCAGCACGCTCTTCGCCTTCAGCTGACCGAAGGTGATGATCTGGCCGACGTTGTTCGAGCCGTACTTGCCCTGAACGTAGGTGATCACCTCGTCGCGGCGGTCCTGGCAGAAGTCGATGTCGAAGTCGGGCATCGAGACGCGTTCCGGGTTGAGGAAACGCTCGAAGAGCAGGTTGTACGGAATCGGGTCGAGGTCGGTGATGCGCAGCGCGTACGCGACGATCGAGCCTGCGCCTGAGCCACGGCCCGGGCCGACGGGGATGCCGTGCTGCTTCGCCCAGTTGATGAAGTCCTGAACGATCAGGAAGTAGCCGGCGAACCCCATGCGGTTGATGACGCCGACCTCGAGTTCGAGGCGCTGCATGTAGAGGTTGCGATCGACGGGGTACGAGTTGAGTTCGAGGAAGCGCTCCTCGAGGCCCTTCTTCGCGAGCGCCGCCATGTACGTGTTGGCGTCGAAGCCGTCGGGCACCTGGAACGTCGGCAGCATCGGCTTCGCGAGGATGTTGTATTCCTCGATCATGTCGGTGATGCGCTGCGTGTTGTCGACCGCTTCCGGCACGTCGGTGAAGTAGCTGCGGATCTCGTCGGGCCCGCAGACGTAGAGGCGATCGGTCGAGTGCCTCATGCGCTTGCTGTCTGAGAGCGTCTTGCCCGACGCGATGCACATCAGCAGCTCGTGCGCGCGCGCGTCTTCCTTCTTGATGTAGTGCGCGTCAGCAGTGGCCACGAGCGGAATGTCGACGTCGCGCGACAGCTGCTTCAGGTTGTCGTTCGCCTTGTTCTGCTCCTCCATTCCGTTCCACTGCACTTCGAGGAAGAAATGGCCGGGGTCGAAGATCTCTTTGTATTCGAGCGCCGCGCGACGAGCGTGATCCATGTCTCCACGGAACGCAGCGCTGGTCACTTCACCGCCGAGGCACGCGGTGAGCCCGATGACGCCCTTGCTGTGATCCTTGAGGACCTGCTTGTCGATGCGCGGGTGGTAGTAAAAACCGTCGATGTACCCCATCGACGAGAGGTACCTGATGTTGTCGTACCCCTCGCGATTCTTGGCGAGGAGGATGAGGTGGTTCGCGATCTTCTCCGTTCGATCGCCGCGACCCTTCGGCCCCGCGACGTACGCCTCGAGTCCGAGAATCGGCTTCAGCGCCGCGTCCTTCGCCTTCTTGTAGAAGTCGACCGCGCCGAACATGTTGCCGTGATCGGTGACGGCGACCGACTTCATGCCCTTCGCCTGGACCGTCTTGATGAGGTCCTTCATGCGAATCGCTCCGTCGAGGAGCGAATAGAGGGTGTGGAGGTGCAGATGCGTGAACGACATGGGTTCCCCTCGAGCGACGAAAACGAGCCGGAGTCTTTACGCCTTCACGGAGCGATCTGGGAGGGGCTGGACAATCGGTAATCGAAGATCCTGCCTGATGCGTCGGCGACCCACAGTCCCTCGGGGTACGCCAGCGCCGCGGTGACTTCTCCGTGGAGCCCGGGCAGCTCCAACAGCCGACCTTCTGCACTCCACAACGAAACGCCATCTGCGCGCGCTGCCCACACCGCGCGATCGCCGAGCGTGAAGCCGATGTCGCGCGTGCGCAGACCGCGCGTGCTCAGCCGCTTCAGCTCGACACCGCTCACGCCCTGCCGCAACACGAGGCCGTCTTCAGTCGCCACCGCGAGCTGCTTGCCGTCGGAGCTGAAGGCCAGACCCTCGCCGCGCCCAAGCGCAGACCACGTCTCTTCGGCGCGACCCGTCGAGAGGCTCACCAGCGCGCCGCTCCCGTCTTCGGCGAGCCACGCCAGCCGCTGCGAATCAGGCGACAGCGCGAGCCAGCGAATCGGCGTGCGCGCGTGAATGCCGGTCGGCTGCACCTGGTCGCCCTGAATCTGCAGAATCTCCGGGCCGCACGCGATGAAGACGTCGGGGCGATCGGCGGCGGCCACCATCGACCAGATCGTCGCGCGGCACGGCGCGGTGGAGTTGGTCTGGTTCCCGTCGACGGCGTCGTAGAGATCGATGCCTCCCGTGCGCGCGACCGCGACGGCTTCTTCGGCCTGCAAGAGGAAGTTGCCCTTCGCCTTCTCATTCGTCCACGCGACGCGCCCATCGGGGAGCAGCTGCGTGAGCCCCTTCGCGGTGCGCGCCCAGAGCAGCCCGTCCTTGCTGCGCGCGAGCTCGTAGACCTCTGCATCGAGCGTGGCGATCGGTTGGTGCGTGAGCAGCGTCTTCAACTTCCATTCGAATCGGCGGCCGCCGCGGTCCATCGCGCCGAGCACTGCGCCGTCCGAGGTGAACGAGAGCGCCTTGATCTCATCGGCTCCGGAATCGAACGACGCGAGACGCGCGCGGCTGCCGAGATCCCACAGGGTAACGAGGCCATCACTCGAGCCGATCGCCACCGCGCGCTCGTCGGGCGACAACGCGATCGCCGTGAGGCCGTGTTGCTGGCCGTCGAGCGACTCGATGCGATCAGTCGAGTCGGCGTCGAAGATCACGACTCGCCCCGAGCTCTCGGCGACGAAGACGCGCGTCTCGTCTTTGTTGAAGAGCAGCTGCGCGATGGGTTCCTTGCGCGGAGGCACCACGTGCGTCGTGCCCTTCTTCGACCACCACACGCTGCGGTCGGGCGCTCCGGCGGCGACCGAGCCCTGGCTGCCGACTGCCAACGCAGTGAGGTTCGCGGGCGCACCGGTGAACGAGGTCTCGCTCCTGCCACCCGGCACGCTGAAGGTGGCGATCTCTCCATCGAGGCCGATCGCGAGGTGCGCGCCGTCGGCGCTGAACACCGCGAGCAGCGCCTTGTCGGTGCCGCTCAACGGAGTCGCCGCGAAGTTCGCGCCGATGAGCTTCATGTCGGTGCTCGTCTTCCACGCCCATGCCTTGCCGCCCGGAGCGATCGCCACCGGCAGCGCGTTGCGATCGGGCGTGGTGGTCTCGACCATGCGCCAGTTCGCGTCGTCGTCGATCAAGAACACGCCGCGGCCGATCGCGCTGGTCAACGCGAGACCGCTCTCCACGTCGAACGCGCCGGCGCTGGTCGACGCCACCGGCACCACGCCCGCGAGCGCGCGCATCGGCGCTTCCCACGGCTTCAACGCCTCGATGATCAGCGGAGCAGTCTTGCTGCCCTGCGCCAGCGCCGACTGCGAATCAGCGAGCGCTTGATTCCAATCGTTGCGACGGGCGGCGACCTGCGCGCGCGTGGTGAGCGAATCACGCAGGGCGTTCTTCGCGGTGCCGAGCGCTCCGTCACGCTGGCCGACGAGGGACCACGCGTAGAGTTCGCTGCAGCCGAGCGCCACGAGCGCGACGAGGCTCACCGCGGTGAGCGCGCGATTGCGGGCGACGAAGCGCTTCACCAGTTCCCACGAGCTGTACTGGTACGCCGCGACGCGCTTGCCGGCGCGGTAGTCGCTCAGCTGCGCGGCGAGCTCGCGGGCATCTTTCGGGCGCTTGTCGCGATCGACCTGCATCGCCGCGCGCGCGATGGCGATCAACTCGGGCGGCGCTTCGGGAGCGACCTCTTCGAGCGGCCGGAAGTGGCCGCGACCCACCTCGAGCAACAGCGAGCGCACGTCAGCCGCTTCGAAGGGCCGCGAGAACGCGAGCAGCTCGTAGAGCATCACGCCGAGACTCCACACGTCGCTGCGGGCGTCGATGGCGCCGACCTCGCCGCGGGCCTGCTCGGGAGACATATAGAGAGGAGTGCCCACCACCGTGCCCTGACGGGTCATGCCCGAGGTCACGCCGTCGAGGCGCCGCACGGTCTGCAGCGGCTTCACGCTTTCGATCTTCACCGTCTCGACTTCGGGCTCCGCTTCGCCGAGCACGCGCGCGACGCCCCAGTCGAGCACCACCGTCTCGCCGAACTCGCCGACCATCACGTTCTCGGGCTTGAGATCGCGGTGCACCACGCCGCGGCTGTGCGCGTAGGCGACGGCGTGACAGAGATCGATGAAGTGCGGGAGCAGCGCGAGGCGTTGCTCGAGCGTGGTGGCGTCTTCGAGCGCGCGGCGAAACGTGCGACCGCGCACCAGCTTCTGCGTGCAGAACAGCTCACCTTCGGGCGTGCGACCCAGCTCGTGCACCGGAACGATGCCCGGGTGCTCGAGCTGGCCGGTGATACGGGCTTCGCGCACGAAACCCTCGGCCGCGTCTCCGCGGTGACGTGAGGTCTTGAGCGCGACCTCGCGGTTCAGCGCTCCGTCACGTGCGGCGAAGACGATCGACTGACCGCCCTGCCCCAGCTCGCGATCGACCACGTAGCGCTGCGCCGACGAGACCGGCAGCTCGGTGGCCGAGCCGTCGTTCTTCGGCCGTTGATTCGGAGTGATCGTTGCGCCGAGCCCTTCGTTGTCGTCGCTCACGGCGGCGAACGTTACACGCTCGCCTCGAGATCGGGCCGCGGCTTGCGCGCGATGAGCTCGAACATCACCGGCACGAGGAACAGTGAGATCGCCGTCGAGGTCGCCAAACCTCCCACCACGGCGAGCGCGAGCGGACGATTGGCAGCCGCAGACGCCTCGAGCCCCAGCGCCGAGGGAAGCAGCCCGAAGATGGTGGCGAGGCTGGTCATCACGATGGGGACGAAGCGGGCGCGCGCGGCCGCGAGAATCGCCTGACGAACTTCGGCGCCTTCGGTCAACGCCTGGTTGGCGTGGTCGACCATCAAGATGCCGTTCGAGACGGCGATGCCGATGACCATCAGCACGCCCATCAAGGCCACGATCGACAACCCCTGACCCGCGGCGAGCAGCGCCATCACGACGCCGGCCAGCACGGTGGGCACCGAGAGGAGCATCACGAGAGGCAGGCGCAGCGAGCGGAACTGAATCGCCATCACCATGAACACCACCATCACTGCCAGCGCGACCGCGGTCGAGAGCCCCTGAAACGTGTCGCGCATCAACTGCACCTGACCGACGAGCTTGAACGGCAACGTTCGCGTGCGCTCGTCGGAAGCGAGGCGTCGTTCGAGCTCCGCGGCCGCGCTGCCGAGATCGCGACCCTCGGTCTGCATCAACACGTGGCCCACGCGGCTGAGCTGGCTGCGCTCGACGAGCACCGCGCCTTCGCTGCGGCGCACGCGGCCGTAGCTGCCGAGCGTCACGACGCCGCCTTCTCCACCCCGAACCGGGAGCGAAGCAAGCGAGGCCAGATTGTTCACGCGGGCTTCGTCGTAGGAAGTGACCACGTAGTACGACTGGCCATTCTTCGCGTCGACCCACACCGCCGGCGTGTTGACGTTGCCGAGCACCGATTCCAGCGAGACCTGAGCAGCCTGCCGCGCTGAGACATCGACGGTCGCGGCGAGCTGGCGATCGGTGTCGATGCGCACCTCGGGGTAGTCCATTTCCAGCAACGGGAAGATGTCGCGCACGCCGGCCACGGTTCGGGCCACGTCGGCGACGTCACGCGAACGCGCCGCGAGCTGCGCAAGGTCGTCACCGCTCACTTCGACGACCAGGGGCGCCATGAACCCTTCCCCGAACACGCTGGCGACCAGGCCTCCCGGCGCCTGCAGAAATTCCACGCCCGGGAATTCTTCACGCAGAATTCGCCTCGCTTCGTCGGCGAGCTCGCGCTGCGTCAGGCTGCGATCTTCCGGGTCGCTCAGCGCGAGGCGAAGGAAGCCCATGTGCGTGCCCATGTTCGGGCTGTTCATCTTCGAGCGGGCCTTGCTCGGCGCTCCGACGTTGGCCAGCACGGTGGTGACGGTGCCGCGGGGGAGACGCCTCGAGAGCAACGTGCCCATGCGTTCCATCTTTTCGACGGCGTCATCGAGCGACGTCCCGGCGGTGAAGCGCACGTAGATGCGTTCCATCGACTCGTCGACCTCTGGAAAGAAGGTGGAAGGCAGGCGCAGCGCGACGAACGCGGAGCTTCCGACCAGCGCCACCGCGCAACCGAGCACCACTGCGCGATGCGGCAGCACCCGTTCGAGCGCCGCTGCGTAGCCACGAGCGAGGCGATCGACCATCGACTGCATGCGCTGCGCCCAGGGCGGCGGCGCGTGGTGTTCCCGGGGCAGCACGTACCGGCACACGATCGGCGTCAGCAGCATCGACACGAAGTAGCCGGCGAACATCGCAGCGCTCACGGTGAGCGCCAGCGGGCCGAAGAGCTTCTTCGCGAGGCCCGTGAGCAGCACCACGGGCAGGAGCACCGCCACCGTCGACAGCGTCGCCGCGAGCGCCGCGGTCGAGACCGAGGTCGCGCCTTCGAGCGACGCGGCGAAGCGCGGGCGTCCGGCGACAGTGCGTCGATGCACCGCCTCGAGCACCACCACCGAGATGTCCACCAGCGGGCCCATCGCCAACGTGAGGCCACCGAGCGTGAAGGCGTTGAGCGACTGGCCGGTGAGGGCCAGCACGAGGAGGATCGCCGCGAAGCTGACCGGCACCGCGATCAACGCCACCAGCACCGAGCGCGCGCTCTGCAGGAAGAGCAGGATCACCGCTCCGACCAGCACCAGCGCCTGCAGAATCTCCTTCACCAGCCCATGCATCGCCGTGCGCACGAAGGTCGATTGATCGAACAGCACCTTCACCTCGAGGCCGGGTGGGAGATCGTCGAGGTGCGCCACGACGTCCTTCACCTGGTCGACGATGTCGATGACGTTGCCGCCCGGCACGCGCAGCACGTTCAAATAGACCGCGGTCTCACCGTTCACCGACACGCCCTGCGCGTCACGCGAACCACTGTCGACCACGCGCGCGACGTCACGAATGAAGATCAACCGATCGCCCACGCGCTTCACCGCGCCGTCGCCGATGTCGCGAACCTGCGAGGGGACCGCGTTGGTGTACACGTTGGCGCTGAAGGCCGGAGGGTTGAAGCGCCCCGCCGGCAGCAAGGCGTTCGAGCGTTCGACCGCCTGCGCCACGTCGCTCGACGTCACGCCGAGGGCCGCCGCGCGGGTGGGGTCGACCACCACGTTGATCTGGCGCTCGCGGCCTCCGTTGGGTGAGGCGCTCGCGACGCCGGCGATGCCCTCGATGCGTGGCTCGACGACGTTTGCCGCGTAGTCGTAGATCTGCGGAGCGCTGAGGTTGCCGCCGTACACCGCGATCTGCGCGATGGGCGCGTTCGAAGGGTCGTACTGAAGAACGAAGGGCGGAATCACGCCCAGCGTCTTGGGGACCGACGACATGGCGAACGCCACCTGCTGCTGCACCAGCGACTGGGCCGCGTTGAGATCAGTGCCCCACTTCAGCCACACGTAGATCACCGAGAGGCCAGCGCGTGATTGGCTCGTCACCCGAGCCACGCCCGGAGTGGCGGCCACCGCCTTCTCGAGCCGCCAGGTCAGCGTCTTCTCGACGTCTTGCGGCCCCATGCCCGAAGCCGCCGTACCCACCACCAGCACCGGTGGTGTCAGCTCGGGAAAGGTGTCGACCGGGAGCCGCGGTACGACCACCAACGCGAAGACCATCATCGCCACGCACACGAGCAACACGGCGAGCGGGTTGTGCAGAGCGAAGCGACTCACGGTGCGGCCCCCCGCGCCGCGCCCTCGTCATCGAGTCGGGCGTCGACCGCGTCGTAGGGCCGCAGCTGCGAGCGCCCCTGCGTCACCACGCGCACGTCGGCGCCGAGCTGCTCGGCGAGGAACAGGTTCGCGCTCTCCTCGCCAGCGACCTTGAACTGCTTCTCGTAGGCCCGGCCGCCTTCGATCACGAACAGCGTCGCGGTCGAGCCCTTCACGCGCGCAGCGACCAACGGCACGCGCGACACGGCCTGTGGTTCACCGACCTCGACGAAGACCTCGGCGGTCGTACCCGCCGGCAGCGTTCCATCGTTCGGCCATTCAGCCTCGACGTGAATGCTCCGGGTCGCGCGATCTGCCGCGGGAGAGACCCGCGTGGCGTCGATGCTCAGCCTCGCGCCCGTGGACAGCACGCGCACGTCGAGCGGGGTGCCGACCCTCACCGAAGCGAACTCGACTTCGGGAACCTCGAAGGCCAGTCGCAGGACACTGCGATCGACCATGGTGAGCACCACCGACCCTGGCCGAACGAAGGTTCCGGGGTCGGCGAGGCGCTCCGAAATTTCACCGGCGAAGGGAGCCTTCAACAGGCAGTCGTCGACCTCGAGCGACTTCCCCTGTTGTTGCGCGGTCAGGGCCGCGAGCTGCGACGCCGCGGCCTCGACCGAGGCGAGACGCTGATCGACTTCGTTGAGTGACACGTAACCACCGTCGATGAGCTCGGACGTTCGTTCGGTCTCGCGCTCCAGCGCCTGTTGCCGGGCCTGCAGTGCTCGCGCCTGCGCCGCCACCGCCGCGCTGCTCGCGCTCGCGCTGCGGCAATCGAGCGTGGCGAGCAGTTGCCCGCGCTTCACCCGCTGTCCGGGGCGAACCAGCACGGTGTCGACCATGGCGCTGGTGAGCTGCGGCCCCAGGCGCGCTTCGAGCAGCGGGAGAAACGTGCCGACGTAACGCACCTTCGGACGCCAGGTCGTGGCGTGCGGAGCGACGACGGTCACGCCCTTCGGACTCTGCGCGAGCGCGACCTTGTTCTCGCGCGCCAGGCTGCGTTGCCAGAGCGCCCCGCCTCCGAGCAGAACGAGGCCGGTCACGGCGATCAGCACCCCCGGCGGCGACGGTCGAGGCAGGCGAAATCGGCTCATCAATTCTTCTCCGAGGTGAAGCGCTGCAGCCCCGCGAGGGCACGGACGGCCTGGAGCCTTCCGAGCGCGAGTTGAATCTCGGCCTCGGTGCGGAGGCGTTCGGCTTCCGTCAATTCGAGCTGCGTCGCGAGCCCGAGCCGAAAGCGCGTCTCGGCCTGCTGTTGGTTCGCGAGGGCACCGTCGAGCGCGACCTGCAGCATGGGCACCGCGCGGGTCAGCACCCGGGCGTCGAGCCACGCGGTGGCCGCCGCCGTGTTCTCGGTCTGTCGGGTGAGCCCGAGCTCGGCGCGCGCGACGTCGGCGCGTTCGTTCGCGGCGCGGGCGCGCGCCCACTGCACGGGGTCGATCGCGTTCCAGTTGGCGACCAGCCCGACGTCCCAGTTGGGTACCGCGGGCAGCCAACCGCCGCCGGGAGGAACCGCGCCCGATGACGGCGTCGCGCCGCCTGCACGCGCCGAGAGCGCCGCGCTCGCCAACACCTGCGGCCTCCACTGCGCCGACACGGCGTCAGCCTGAAGCGCCGCCGCGCGCGCCAGCTCGGTGGCTTCGCGCATGCGGGGATCTTCCGAAGCATCGGCCAGCACGCGTTCCATCGGCGGCAGCTCGACGAGCGCGAGCGGCTCACCGACCGCATCGAGCGGGCTCGGCTCTCCCAGCGACGCGCCGAGCAGCAGTTGCGAGCTGGCGAGCTGCGCTTCGGCGCGCATCACCGTGACCTCGGCGCGCTGCACCTCGACTTCGGCGCGAGTGAGTTCGACCGGGGCCCGCAGCTTCGACGCGACGCCAGCTCGGACGAACTCGCGCAGCGCGCGCAACCGCTCGACCGCCCTGGCGGCCGACGCGACCAGCTCGTGCGCAGCGAGCACCGCGTGCCAGCTCTGGGTGATCGCCACGCGCGCTTCGATCTGCGTCTGGCGTTGCCGCGCGCGTTCGGCGTCGGTTCGCGCCCGTGCGCCGTCGAGCTCGCTCGCGGTGCGCCCGAAGTCGAACACCTGCTGCCGAATTCCCAGCGCGACGAGGGTCGAGCCCGCGGGCGTCCAGCTCGGGTCACGCACCGCGGTCGCGCCGATGCGCGGCAGATCGACCGCCGACGCCGACAACAACGTGGTCGTCGAATTGTTGGTCGTGCCCACCACCGCTTCCGCCGCTGCGCCGACGCGCGGGAGCCACACCGCCTCGATCACCCGCTCGTCGGCGGCGGTGGCAGCCAGCCGCGCTCGCGACACCGCGACCGATGGGCTCGCGTCGGCCCGCGCGAGCGCTTCGCTCAACGTCACTCCACGTGCCGGCGTCTGCGCGAGCAGCGCGGCGAGTACCGCGACGAACATGCGCGCTCGCTCAGCAACCCCTGCGCCAGCGCCCTGCCCCTCGGCCAGCCGGCGAAAAGCGGAAATTCTCCACGTCGAACGGGAAAATTTCCCGTGTGGGGCGACCCGCCGCGTGCACGGCACTGGCCGGCGCCTTGCTCTCGGTGGCAAGAGCGAATTCATGGGAGCGCGACACCTCACGCTGTTCGCGGTGCTGTTGGCGGTCGGCGCCGTGAGCGCGATCAGCATCTGGGACACGGAACAACAATCGCGGCGGGCGGTGGCGCGACTCGGCCAGGCGCAGGGCATGCTCGCGCGCGCCCTCGGCCGTGATCTCGACGCGCGCCTCGTCGCCGCCGAACGCGAAGGAGCCTCACCGGGCGACGCACTCGAGAAGTCGGTGCAGGCGCTGGCCAACGACGCCGCCACGCTCGACGCACCTCGCCAGACGCTGGTCTACGTGTCGGCGGGAGGAGCGTTGCTCGGCTCGGCGACGGCGACGGTGCCGCGACTGGCAGACCTGCCGCGCGCGGGCGGCGAGGTGCTCGAGCTCTCGCGCGACGAAGCTGAAGCGCTCGGGCTCCCCCGCCGACGGGCGGTGGCGGCCTGGCGCCCTTCGACCCGAGCTGGCCTCGGGGTGTTGGTGATCGCGAGCGCTGCTCCCGAGCGCGTGACGGCGGAGCGTGAGGAATTCGTCAACGTCGCTTCGATCGCCGCCATCAGCCTCATCGTGCTCGGCCTCGGGCTGATCGCTCTGCGCCGCGACGCAGAACGGTTGCGACTGGCTCACACCCTCGAACGGCAGCAGCTCGAACGCGAGCGCGACGAGCAACTCGCGCGCGCCGAGCGCATCGCAGTGGCGTCGGCGCTGTCGCTCGGCATCGCGCACGAGCTCGCGACCCCGCTGAGCGTGATCTCGCTGCACGTCGAGGGCATGCGCCGCGCCGTCGGTGAGTCGCAGCGCCCGGCGCTCGAAGCGATCGAGCTGCAGATTCGCGACATGCGACAGGTGATGCAGGGCTTCCTCTCGCTCGCGCGCGGAGACGAACCCGAGACGGGAAGGCTCGACGCCGCCTCGCTGGCGCGTTCGGCGGCGCAGGCCGTGGCCCACCGCTTCGACGCCGCCGCCGTCTCGCTCGACCTCGAGCTTTCCGAGCGATCGCCGCCGGTGCGCGCCGATGAAACCCTCGCGAGGCAGGCGCTCGCCAACCTGTTGATCAACGCGCTGCAGGCCAGCGCAGCCGGGCGCCACGTACGGCTTTCGCTGAAGCAAGAAGGTCAACACGTCGCGTTTCGGGTCGAAGACGAAGGCGCGGGCGTCGACCCTTCGATCTCCGATCAGGTGCTTCGACCCTTCGTCACCACGCGCCGGGACAAAGGCGGCTCGGGGCTCGGGCTGGCGATCTCCCAGGAACTCGCGCGCCACCATGGGGGCACCGTCGAGCTCAAACCGCGCAGCGATCGCCAGGGCACGGCCGCGACACTGCGCCTCCCGGCCTTTCACGAGGGCACTGCATGAGCGCACGGGTGTTGGTCGTCGACGACAAGCCGGAGATGGCGACCGCGCTGGCCGAGCAACTCCGCGCGTTCGGCTACGACGCGAGCGCGTCGAGCGATTCGGAGCTGGCGCTGGCCGAAGTGCGCCGCGGCACGCACGACGCGCTGGTGAGCGATCTGCGCATGCCGGGGCACGATGGCCTCGAACTGCTCGAGGCCAGCCGCACCTCTGCACCCGAAGCACCGGTGATCATCATGACCGCGTTCTCCGCGGTGGAATCGGCGGTGGAAGCGATTCGACGCGGCGCCGCGCACTACCTCACCAAACCCTTCAAGGTCGACGAGCTGGCGCTGTTCCTCGAGCGCACGCTCGACGAAGCGCGCGTGCGCCGCGAATCGAGAGCCCTGACCCGATCGCTGGCCAACAGCCTGCCATCGTTGATCGGTCGCAGCGCTGCGATGCTCGAGGTCGCCGACGTGGTGCGACGCGTGGCTGACGCCGACGTGCCGGTGCTGGTGCTCGGCGAGACCGGCACCGGAAAGGGCGTGGTGGCGCGCGCACTCCATGCCGAGAGCCGCCGCTCGAAACGCCCGTTCGTGAACGTGAACTGCGCCGCGTTGCCCGAGCCGCTCCTCGAGAGCGAGTTGTTCGGCCACGCCCGCGGCAGCTTCACCGGTGCGTCGTCGTCCCGCTCCGGCCTCTTCGCGTCGGCCGCGGGCGGCACCCTGTTCCTCGACGAGATCGGAGAGCTCGCTCCGTCGCTCCAGGCCAAGCTGCTGACGGTGCTCGAGACCGGCCGCTTCCGCGCGGTGGGCGAAGATCGTGAGCGTTCGGCCGACGTGCGCATCATCGCCGCCACCCATCGCGATCTGAGCGCGGCGCAGAACTTCCGGCAGGATCTGCGCTTTCGCCTCGAGGTGGTGTCGATCGAGCTGCCTCCACTGCGTGCGCGACGAGCCGATCTCCCCGCGCTGATCGAACACTTCTTCGAACAGAGCCGCGCGCGGCACCCCAACAGCCCCGCCCGTCGCCTGGGCCGCGCCGCCGAGCAGCTCGCGCTCGACTACGCGTGGCCAGGAAACGTGCGCGAGCTGCAGCACGTCATCGAACGCTCGGTCTTGCTGGCTCACGAAGAGGAGATCGGCGTCGACTCACTCCCGCGGCACATCACGCAAGCGGTGGCCGCCGCCCCGCAATTCTCGGGAGCGGTGCGCACCATGCGCGCCATGCAGCGCGACTACGCCGCGTGGGCGCTCGCCGAGCAGCAGGGACACAAGCGGCACACCTGCGAGGCGCTGGAGATCGATCTCAAGACGCTCAATCGACTCCTCAGCGAGCGAGAAGATCAGGGCGGCGTGAGCGGCGGGCACTCGTAGAGGATCGGCGGCGGTGCGCGCGAAGCGAGGGCGTACCGGACGCCGCGTTCGCTGCCGGGGAGATCGACGAACTCGCCCGCGCCCAACAAGAGCGACGTGGGATCATCGGTCGGGCGGCGCGGGCCGTCGGCACAGCTCACGATCGCTTCCACCACCACGCACGCTGAGCCATCAGCCAGGCGGCCTTCGACACAGGTGTCACCCTTCTCTTCGGTGATGCGCCACACGTCGGTGGTGCCCGCGGGCGGCAACCACACCACGCCCAGCCGCGCGGTCACCACGCCCTGCGTGACGAACCCGCGATCGAAGTGCCCCTCGCGCGCGATGGCGATCTGATGACCGCCGCCGTTCGGCAGGAAGACCCGCAGCTCCCACGTGCCGTCGACACCGAGCGCGAGATCGAACGAGCCGTCTGCCGCCAGCTCGGCGCGCACCACGCGGCCATCGTCGGAGCTGGCTTCGATGGCGACCGGTGCTTCGAGCGGAAAGCTGCTGGAGTTCACGCGTCCCAGCAGATGAGTCGCCGGGCCGCTGCTGGTGGTGGAGCCACACGCCGCGAGCGCGGCGACGAATGCGAACAGGAGGATTCGAGACATGCACCGCCCCGGTGCAAGCGCTTCGCCGCTGCGCTTCCCCCGGAGTTCACGCCTCGAAGCGGGAAATTCTCCCGTTCAGTCGGCGTCAGCGGCGCAGATGAAGCGCGCCGCCACCACCGTCAGGCAAGTTGCCCGAGAGGAAGAGATCGCGATCGCCCGCGCCGTACAGACCCGTCGGGTAGAAATCGGCGATCGCCACCGGCGGCAACACCGGCAGCGGCGTGTACGTGCCGCCGTCGTAGTGCACGAGGTTGAGATCGGAATCGAGCAGCCACATGTCGTTCGACCCGCGGCCCCACACGCCCCAGATGTCGCCGCACACCGGGCAGTAGTCCTTCACGAAGTCGGTGCCGTTCCACCGCAGCACGAGGCCGCTGCCGCCGACGAACCACACGTCGTTCGCGTTGTTGGCCCACACCCGGCGAATGTTCTCGGTCACGCCCGCGTCGAGTCGCGACCAGTTCGCGCCGTCGTCGCTGTGGAGCACGTTGCCCGCCGTGCCGCCGGCCCACATGTCCGTGTCGGACAGCACGGCGATGCCGCGCAGCTTCGCGCCCGACGGGCTCTGCGGGGGGATGGTCATCGCCGCCCACACGTTGAAGTTGTCGAGCCGCAGCACGCTCCAGTCGGCCGCGGCGTAGATCGAGCCGCCGTCCGCCAGCCCGTGAATGGCGTTGAAGTCGTTGAAGCCCGAATACATGAGCGACTGCGATTGGCCGAACGGCGGGCCGAAGTACGACTCGCCGTTGTCGCCGCCGACGATCACCTTGTTGGCGAAGCCCCACACCGCCTGCGGGATCATCGACGAGCCGGAGATGCTGCGCGTCGACCAGGTCGTGCCGTTCCAGTACTGCATGCGCGCGCCGTACGTCGTGACGTACGCCTCGTTGGGGCTGACCGCGTACACACCCTGCGTCGCCTCGAACACCGTGATGCCCTGAGAGAAGAAGCACCAGTTGCCGCCGCACGGGCCCGCGTCGACCGGACCGCCACCGCCGCCACCCATCGCGCCGCCGCCGCCCATCGCGCCGCCGCCGCCACCCATCGCGCCGCCACCACCACCGGTGGCACCGCCGCCCGTCGAGCCACCACCTGTGGCACCACCACCGCCGGTCACGGCCGTGCCCGCATCGAACGCCTGCTTGTACGCCTCTTCCCAGTTGCGGCAGCCGACCAGCGAGAGCGCCGCGGCGATGACGAGTGCGCGCTTCACGGGAACACTCCGCTCACGCCGAGATACGAGCCCTGTGGAGTGACGGCGACGCTGGGCGTGACGGGCGCGGGCGCTCCGACGAGGTAGACGATCAGCGCTGCGCCGAGCGCCACGCCTCCGCCGATCATCACCGCGTTCGCTCCGGTCTCGATGCCGCGGCCGCTGTCACGCAATGAACGCGCTTCAGATTCGCTCAAGCCACCGGCCTTCAGCGCGTCGTATTTCTGGCCCGCGACCATCTGCATCACCGCGCCCGTCGCGAACGCGCCCACGGCCATGCCCGCCGGCAGCAGCGCCCAGGCGCGATGATCGGGCGGAGGCGGAGCCGCGGGCTTCACCACCAGCGCCGGGTCGGGGAGCAGCGTGAAGTCCATGCCGGCGAGATCTTCGCGATGGAGCGAGAACGCGAGTGACTTGAGCAACGTGCGCGCGCCGTTCTCGAGCATGCGATCGATGTCGTCGGGCTTGCCGCGCGAGTTGTAGATGCCCAGCGGTTTGCCGGTCGACGGCGAGAGCGCCTTCAGGTTGAGCACGTAGTGGCCTTCGAGCCGTCCGAGATCTCCGATGATCACCGCGTCGACGCCGAGCGCGCCGGTGAGCTCGATGAGGCACTGGTTGTCTTCGCTGCAGCCCAGCAGCTGCTTCTGCCGCTCGATGCCGAGCGCGGTCTCGAGGTCGCGCGCGGTCATCACGCTCAAGCCGTGTGCGATCAACTTCTGCGCGAGCGTCTCGGCGTGGAGCTGCATCTCACCGGGAGCGAGGTTGACGCCGTTGAGCCCCGGAAGCGCGAGCGAGACGGGCTTCGAGACCAGCGGTTCCGCCGCGACGAGCATCGCGAGAATCGGGAGGAGCATCGGCGCTCTATTTCAGAGAACGCCCCTCGCTTCCAACGTGATCAGGCGGCCTGCACCGCGGCCCCGAAATAACGCCCCAACGAGTCGATCGACGCCGAGGGGAAGGTGGGAATGAGCTCGTCGGCGAGCTTGCGGAAGTCACCGCGCAGCGACTCCGGAGCGCGGCGGGACCACTCGACGGCCGACACCAGCGTGAGCGCGGTGGTGAGGTTCTGGGTGGGCGCGCCGATCGGCGTCTCGTGGTGCAGCGCGACCGCCTCGACGAGCGTGGTCGGCAGGTTCCAGCGCGCGAGCAGCTGCGCGCCGAGCTGAGCACTCGAGCAACCGAGGCGCTCTTGCTGCACGACCCACGGCAGCCTTCCTGCGTCGACCGCCTTGTCGATCGCCATCGCGTCGATCGGCAGTCGCGTGAGCAACAGCAGCTGGCCGACGTCGGACAAGATGCCGACCATGAACGCCTGCTCGGCCTGCTGCGTGCGCCCGAGCAGATCGCGCATCGCGTACGCCCGCAGCAACGCTTCTTGCTGCAGCTGCACCGCGCGCCGACCGGTCGCCAGCCCTTCGAAGAGCTCGACGGTGAGCACCAGGTTCTTGAGCGGGCCGATGCCGAGGTAGCGCACCGTCTCGGCGACGCTCGACACGCGCCGCGGCAAGCCGAAGTACGCCGAGTTGATGGTGCGCAGCACCGCGGCGGCGATGGCGGGGTCGCGTTCCACCACCGCGCTCACCGACGCCATCGAGACCTCGGGGTCCTGCGCCATCTGCGAGAGCTTCGAGTAGGTGGCCGGCAGCGCCGGGAGATCACCGAGCTGACCCAACACGATCTGCAGTCGCTCGTTCGAGAGCGCGCCGATCACGGCGACGGTGCGCTCCACGAGATCGAACAACAGCGGAGGCAACAGCGGCTTGCGCAGCACCTGGTGCGAAGCGGCCTGCATGCGCGCCACCAGCTCGGGCTTGCAGTCGGCGGCGGCGAGAACGGTGCGCACCACCCGCGGAGCCTTCTGGCGAAACTCGATCAACGTCGCGTCGACGTTCGGCACCCGCGCGTCGCAGATCAACACGTCGCACTGCTCACGAACGGCGAGCGCCGCGGCGGCGTCGTGCACGCACGTGACTTCCCAGCTGGTGAAGACACGCAACGATCGCCGCAGGCCTTCGGCGATCTGCTGATCAGGCTCGAAGAGGACGACGCGGCGCACGTCGCGCAGACGTTGCACGCCGCACGCCTTTCAAAGGGCAGCGGAATTCGCGCACTCGCCCCGAGTCATTTCCAAACGCGTGGGTGCAGAAACACTCAGGTCAACACGAGGCCGGTGTGCGGGTTGGTGCCGAACGGCTGGTACGGCAGGTTCACCAGGCGCGCGAGGTACGCCCACAAGCCCATGCCCTGCGGAGTGCCGGCTGCGAGCCGCACGTCGGAGTCGACGCGACCGGTGGTGCCCACGCGCACGTTCTTGCCGATGACCGTCGCCGAGACGCCCGCCGCGTGATCGGACCCGGGAAGCGAGCGCGAGAAGTCGCCGGTGATGACGATGTTCACGTTGCGATTCGGGTCGGCCACCATGCGATTGATGAACACCTTGAGCGCCGGGAGGATGCGCTCGTTCATCATGTCTCGCACGTTGCTGCCGTCGCGATCGCCGTGCGTGTCCCAGCCTCCGTTCACCGCACAGCACACGTTGGCGCCCGCTTCGATCATCACCTCGGCGGCCGCGATCTGCGTGGTGAAGTTGGTGACCGCGGTGGTGGTCGGCCCGAAGCCGTACGCGTTCGCGAGGCCGACGTAGTCGTAGGTCTTCACCGGCTTCTGCAGCGTGTCGACCGCCGCGCCGTACCCTTCACCGAGCGTCTTGGTCATGCGCGGGCTCGAGACCAGCGTGCGCGACGACATCAGCTTGCTCGCCGCGATGGCGCGTTCGGCGATGCCGCGCTCGGGCACGGTGGGGTCGGTGATGCCGCCCAGCGCCGCGATGGTGCTCTTCATGTCGTTGATGGTCTGCAGCGAGACGCCGTTCTCGGTGTCTCGCCCGCCGGGAATGCCCTGCCCGCCCAGCTGCACGCACTTGATGGCGCCTTCTCCGCCCATCGCCGCGGCGAGCTTGATGGCGGCGTTCGAGTTGCCGACCATGAAGTTGTGATCTTGCGCGGCCTCGTGCGAGGTGAGCCCGTGGCGGATGCCGACGGTCGCCATGTGGCCGAGCGCGAACGCCGGGAGATTTCCGAACGTCGGCCCGTCGACCACCAGGCCGTTGCCGAGCACGCGCTGGTTGCTGCCGGTCACTCCGAAGGTGCCGTCGCCCGCGAAGCTGTCGGCGCTGCCGAACAGCGCGTTGTAGCCACCGTTCAGGAACACCACGAGGAGCGCCGCTTTTTCCTGCGTCTCGTCAGCGCGCGCGACGTTCGGCCACAAGCCGAGCTTGGCTGCCGCACCACCCGCGGCGATGCCCGCCACGCCCTTCAACCACTGTCGTCGAGAGAAGTTGGACATGTGCGTTCCCGGGAATCAGAAGGTGAGGAAGTCGGAAGACGTGAGCACCGACGCGCAGCCGTGCGCCCAGCGGCGCCGCATGCTCGTCTCGCGCGAGGAATACTGACCGATGACGTTGGCGCAGGCCTCGATCTCCGGGCCCATCGCGGTGCGGCCCCAGAACTTCTTCGCCCAGCCCGCGCATTCCTGCGTCGCGGTCTCGATGGTGGGCAGCTGGGTGTACTGCGCCGGCTGCGAGGTCAGCGTGAGGCAGCCCTGAAACGCGATGCGGTACGCCTGGTAGAGGCTGACGGCGTTGGGCTCGTTCTTCGCGAACCAGCGCGGCGGCGTGAGGCCGAAGGTCGACTCGCTCTGCGCGAGCAGCTCGGGCGTGTTGCCGAGCACGCGCGGGTACTCGGTCATCAGCGCGGCGAAGGGCTTGGTGCGCGCGCGCTCGTAGCCCACGTCCGACTCGCGGCGATCGAGGGTGAGATCGTCACCGCCGAAGCCCTTGTAGGTGCGGCCGCTCTCGCACAGCGCGACCTCGGGAGTCGCCACCGTGGGGCCGATCATCGGCGCCGCGTCGATGGGCACGATGTCGTCGCGGCCCACCTGCACGCTCTGAATCTCCGCTTCACAGCCCGTCATCACCAGCAACGTCAGCGCCGCGATCAAAGTGGTCTTCATGGCGTCGGTCCTCTTCACTGGCAGTAGGCGGGATCGGTGGCGACCGTGCGGAGCGCGGCCTGAATGGTGCCGCTCGCGCGGAACGCGTCGATGCAGCGATCGAAGACCGGGCCTTCGCAGCTCAGCTCGTTGCGCCCGTAGAGAAATTGGTACGCCAGCCGGCAGGTGCGGAAGTCGAAGGCCTCGCTGTCGACGAGCGCGGTCATCAGTTCCTTGTCGTTGCTCACGGTGCGGCCGAGCAGCTGCTGCGGCCCCGCGGTCGGAGGCAGGAAGGTGACGGTGTTGTCGGCGTTCACCACCTTCTTCGTGAGCACGCTCGCCACGCGATCGAGCGCGAACCAGCCGTCGAAGTGGCAGCCGCGGCACGCGCCGTTCTGGCGGCCGGTGGCCGAGAAGTCCTGACCGGGCATCTGCACCGCGGCGGTCAGCTTCACGCCGGTGGTGTTGTTGATCATGCGGTACGCGGTCGAGAGCTTGATGCCGTTCTCTTCGTTGCCCGCGTAGCGCTCGACCCACGCCTTGGTGCGGTAGATGCCGAGCCCGTTGGGGTCGGTGCGCACGTTGACGGTGCCGTTGTCGACGGTGATGTCGTACGGCCCGACGAAGAGGTCCTTCCACGGCTTGTCGTTGGCGAGCACGTACTTCGTGAGGTGGTACGCGGCGTCGGCTTCGCTGGTGGTGCCGGGCACGTCGTTGAAGGTCGAGTTGATGAAGCGGCTGAAGCGCTCGATGAACTCCGGAGAGTCCATCAACGCGTCGAGCTGCGTCTGCGGGTTGGGCGAAGCGAGCAGCGCCGCGCTCGGGCTCTTGCCGGTGAACGCGATGCCGATGCGCACCGCGCAGCGCTCGGCGCGCTGAGGGTCGGTCGGCCCACCCACGTTCGTCTGCGCCAGCGCCGCCGTCGCCGCCACCACCGTCGCCAGGCTCACCAGTTTGTTGGTCATCACGAGCACGCCTCCTTGGCTTGCGCTCGCTAGAGCAACCGATGTGCCCGTCCTGCGCTCACGCTCTCACCTCCTGGAAAATGCAGCGGAGACGCGCACTTGCCTCAGTGTGATCGCGAGTCGCACCTGTGAACTTCGATGAGCAAAGGAGCGCTGATGCACCGGGCGCAGACCTGCTCCAGCGATGAACGGGATTTTACAAACTCGCAGGCGGCTTCGCTGTACGGACCTTCGACTCCGCGTCGAGCACGCGCAGCTCAGCCTTGAGGCGCACGAAGTTGGAATACATGCCGCTCGCCTGACCGCCGGGCATCTTGCGGATCTGATCGCGCAGCTGCGTCATGGTGTTGCCGATCTCCTTGATGCGGTTCTGGAGATCGTCGGGCGTGGAGGCGCGCACGGCGAGCAGCTCATCGACCTCGAGCTTGCCTTCGAGCTGCTTCTCCATCTGCTTGAACGAGAGCTTCACCGGCGTGGCGAGCGCGGTGTCGATGGTGGCGACCAGCTTGAGCGCCTCTTCTTCGAACCCCGCGAGCTCGCGCGCGTGACGCATGCGCAGGAGGCCCTCGCCGATCTGCTCGAAGAGCGCGGTCTTCGCGGTCTTGCCGGCGGACGCGAGAAGGTTGTCGAGCCACACGTCGAGGCCGTCGCCGCCGCCCTGCTCGAGCGCCTGGCGCAGCGTCGGGAGCCACGCGCCGCGCACCGCATCGAAAGCCACGCGCGGGTGATTGGCGGAGCTGAGCACCACGCGCAGTGACGCCTGCAGCGCACTCTTGATCTCCTCGCGCGACATGATCGAGCGCGGGGTGAAGACGCGCTCACGCCACGCACCCTGGCTGACCTCGGGCGCGGCCTCGGCGGCCTTCTTCAGCTCGCTCATGATCTCCCTCGACTTGCCCACGAAGGAGTCTTCGGCGCGCGCGAAGTCGGGCGTGCCCTTGATGGTCTCGTCTCCCGGTTTCTTGGGGGTCGTCATGGTGGGCGGCGAAGGCGTGATTCTGCCACGACCACATCGCACAAAAAATTGGCATCCGCTGCCTGCGCGGGCGTACTCAGGGCACCATGCAGGTCATGAACCGGCTTCTGTTGACCGTGGTGGTGATCGGCGCGGCGGGCTGCGGGTACACCTCACCCGGAGGCGGCTCCGGCACGCTGTTCGTCACCGCGCGCTTGAGCAGCGACGGCAGCACCTCGGGCAGCCGCGCGCGCGTGACGGTGCGCTCGGGCTCGATGACCGGAGACATCGTGAAGAACGCGGAGGTCGCCATTCGCGGCGGCCCGCTGGCGCGCACCGTGGTGCCCTTCGACGACGCGTCTCAGCAGTTCCGCCTCGACGGCTTCGTGTGGCCCGACGGCATTCGCCTCGAGGTGTTGCGCGGCAACGATCTGCTCGACGGGTCGATCGAGGCTCCGGGCGCGACGGTGATCACCGACCCGGTGGCGAACACCACCTTCAGCAAGTCGGCCGGCGCACCACTGCTCGTGCGCTGGAAGGACGCGCGCGGAGCGATCGCCAGCAGCACCACGCTCCACCTCGACAAGGCGAAGTTCGATCAGTCGCTGCCCGGCGGTGCGCGCGAGTTCCCCATCGACGTCGCGTCGCTGGTGGTGAACGACAAGGAACGCGTGCGCGTCGAGCGCACCAACGAGGTCGTGCTGGCGGGTGGCAATTCGGGCTCGGTGCTCAGCGCTTCGACCGAGCACGAGATCGAGTTCAAGGTCGAGTAGCGGGCTTGCTGCGCAGCCGTCGCGCGCGCTCGGCCGCGGTCTCCGCGGGCACGAGTGCTTTGGGCCCGCGACCGATCAGATCTCCGCGCCCCGCTTGCTCGAGCGCTTCACGCGCGTCGTCCCAGTGCTCCGGGTTCCAGTAGAGGATCAGCGCCTTCTGCAGCCGCTTCTCCTTGAGGCCCTTGGCGACGAACACCGGCTCCATCTTCAGCGGGTCGATGCCGGTGAAGTACATGCACGCCGCGACCGACATCGGAGTGGGAATGAAGTCCTGCACCTGCCGTGGGCGGCGGCCGTTCTCCTTCAGCCACAGTGCCAGATCGATCATGTCCTCGAGCGTCGAGCCCGGGTGACCGCTGATGAAGTACGGAATGTCGTACTGCTCCTTGCCGGCGGCCTTCGACTCGCAGGCGAACATCTCCTGGAAGCGCTCGTAGGCGGCGATGCCCGGCTTCTTCATCTTCTCCAACACGCGCGGTGAGACGTGTTCGGGCGCGACGCTGAGCTGGCCGCCGGTGTGGAAGCTCGCCAGCTCCTTCACGTATTCGGGCGAGAGCTCGGCGAGGTCGTAGCGAACGCCCGACGCGATGAAGACGTGCTTGATGCCCTGTTCCTTGCGCACGTCCTTCATGAGCTGAATCAGCGGGCCGTGATCGGTGCCCAGGTTCTCGCAGACGCCCGGGTGCACGCACGAGAGCTTGCGGCACTTGCTCTCGATCTCCGGCGACTTGCACTTCAGCTGGTACATGTTGGCGGTCGGGCCGCCGAGATCGGTGACGGTGCCGCGGAAGTCACCCATGCGGCGCAGCTCGCGAATTTCGCGCAGCACGCTGTTGGCGCTGCGGTTCTGGATCACGCGGCCTTCGTGCTCGGTGATCGAGCAGAACGTGCAGCCGCCGAAGCAGCCGCGCATCAGCACCACCGAGTGCTTCACGGTCTCGAACGCGGGAATGCCTTCGCTCCCGTACATCGGGTGCGGCGCGCGGTTGAACGGGAGATCGTACAGCTCGTCCATCGCGACTTCGTCGAGGCCCAGGGCCTTGTCGCCTTCACCGTCACCGAGCGGAAACGCCGGAGGGTTGAAGTACACGGCGCGGTTCGCGTGACGTTGCAGGAGCGGTCGCGCGTTGCCGGGGTTGGTCTCCATCTGGAAGTCCCGCGTCATGCGCGCGAACGACTGCGGGTCTTCGATCACCTGCTCGTACGACGGCAGCACCACCGTCTTTCGATCAGCTGCGCGCTTCGCGGGGTCGGCCTCGTGCGTCTTCGCGGTGGCGTCGTCGACGATGTACGCGGTGCCGCGAACGTCTTTGAGCTGCTCGATGGTCTGACCGTCGCGCAGGCGTCGAGCGATCTCCCAGATCGGCCGCTCGCCCATACCGAACACGAGGAGGTCGGCCTTCGCGTCCATGAGGATCGAGCGGCGGACCTTGTCGCTCCAGTAGTCGTAGTGCGCGATACGGCGCAGTGAGGCTTCGATGCCACCGAGCACCACCGGCACCTCGGGGAACGCTTCGCGGCAGCGCTGCGCGTAGACGATGGTGGCGCGATCGGGGCGGCAGCCTGTGCGGCCTCCGGGGGAGTACTGATCTTCTGACCGGTTCTTCTTCTGCGCGGTCAGCCGGTTCAGCATCGAGTCCATGTTGCCGGCGGCCACTCCGAAGAAGAGGCGCGGCTTGCCGAAGGTCTTGAACGGATCGGCCGAATGCCAGTCGGGCTGCGCGAGCAAGCCGACCTTGAAGCCGCGGCCCTCGAGGAAGCGGGCGATCAGCGGCGGTCCGAATGCGGGGTGATCGACGTACGCGTCACCGCTGACGATGACGATGTCGACTTCCGTCCACCCGCGGGCGCGCATGTCGGCGCCGCTGGTCGGGAGGAACTGGTGGGTGAATGACTTGACGGCGACGGCCACGGACTTCTCTTAGCGCCGCTCGCCGCCGCGCACAAAATCACCAGGGGAGGCGAGCGCCGCCGTACGCGCCGACCTGCCAGCCCACCATGGTTGCGCCGCTGGTCGCATCGACGCGCGAGGCGAGACCACCGTTGACGTGGAAGCTGAGCCACCGCCAGCCGACCTCGAAGTCACCGAACACGCGCGCAGCGTCGATCACGTTGCCGACCGGCATGTAGTTCACGCCGAGCACCACGCGCGTCTCGTGATTGTCGATGAACGCGAGCGCCACCGACGCACCGGCGCCGCCACGAATCGCGGCGAAGTTCGGGTCGAGCACGCGCAGCTCACCGGCGAGCCCGAGCCCGACCATGCCGAAGTAGTAGCGAGCGGTGACGAGGGTATCGAGCGCGCGCGACGGAGTGCCGCTGATCACGCCCATGTACCGGCCCCACAACCGCAGCTCGAGACCCGACGCCATGCCCTGCGCCGGAGGGGTGCCCCAGAACCCGAACTGCGCGGCGATCATCACGCCGAGCCCAAAACCCGTGTCGAGCGCGCTGCCACCACCGGCCGCGAGAATCGAACCGCCACCGCGCTCGTACGAGGTGTCGATCACGATCGCGTCGGCGCGCTGCCGGGCTTCGTAGAGCTTCTTCTCGGCGTCGATGCGCGTCTTCTCGGCCTGCGCGGCTTCGGCGACGGCGGCCTGCGCGATCGCCGGGCTCGAGCTCACCGCGTCGACGGCAGCCTGCTTCTTGAGCGCCTCTTCGTCCTTCGCGCGCTTGAAGTTGTCCTCGGCCTCTTTGATCGTTCGCTCTTTGAGTTCCTTCTGCATCGCGACCTTCTGATCGCGATCAGAGACGAACTTCTGCGCTTCGGCTTCCTTCGCTGCGCGCGCGGCCTCTTCCTTCTCGGCCTGCTGGCGCTTGTACATCTCCTCCTGCTGCTTCGCGCGCGCGGCCTCGGCGTCCTTCATGTCCTGGCGGCGGCGATCTTCGGCGTCCATCGCGTCCTTGCGACGCTGGTCTTCCATCGCCATCGCGTCCTTGCGGCGCTGCTCCTCGGCCTTGGCGGCGTTTTCCTTCGCGAGCTTCTCGTCGTCTTCCTTCTTCTTCGCGGCGATCAGCACGGCGTCCTTCTCGGCCTGCACGCGCTTCGCTTCGGCCTCCGCGGCCTCACGCGCCTTCTTTTCCTGCTCGGCCTTCATCGCGGCGGCTTGCGCGACGGCGGCGTTCTGCGCGGCGAGACGTTCGGCTTCGGCGCGCGCGGTGGCGTTCGCCGCGTCGTTCGCAGTCGCGCGTTCCTTGCAGCGCTGCAGCTGGGTCTGCGCCCACTTCGCGTACAGCTGGTATTCCTGCAGCAGGTTGTCGCGGCGAATGGCCTGCGCCGAGCGCTTCTGTCCCGCTGACTGCAGCACCGCGACCTCGACGTTGCAGGAACCATCGGTGGCCAGCGCGGCGGCTCCGAAGGTGCGCGTCATCGGGTAGCTGGAGCCCAGGTACGGCAACAGCATGTCGCGCAGCCACTGCCCTTCGTCGAACGCGACCTGCTTCTGGATGGTGGACGTGAGCAGCGTCGCGCACTCGAGGCGCGCGGCGTTGCACGATTCACCGGGCTCGACGCACGCGCCGGCGGCCTTCACGAACGTCTGCGCCATCACCTTGTCCTGCGCGATCGCGGCGACGAGCGGGTTGGTGTCACGCATGCGCGGCTGCTCGCACGGATCAGCAGCGAGCACCTGCGCGATGAGAAGGGACGTCAGCACCATGCTTTGCCTCCAGGAAGGCGGTGATTCGGCTCAGCGGCGATCGAGCACGAAGACGCCGGGAATGCCGCCGTCGGTGGTCTCGCGGTAGTTGAGCGTGTTTCCCGCGATGCAGCTGTCGTACGTCTCGTTCATGCCCGTCTGAAGCACGCCGGCGGTGTACGTGTAGCTGGTGGTCGTGTTCTGGCCGATGTCGGTGGCCATGTCGCAATCGCACTTCGTCGTGAGCGGGTTGATTGCGCAGGTGCCGGTCACTCCCATCGGGAACTGCGACGGAATGAACGCGCAAGCCTGCGTGCAGGGAGCGCCGAGCGAAACCATGAACTGAATCTTGCCCACCACGTTCCGGTGGACGCTGAAGCCGTCGAAGATCACCGCGCCGGCGATGTCGCCGCGCTTGTTGGTGAGCATGCCGTTGCACTGCGCGCCGAGGCTGTTGATCTGGCTGAACGCGGAGTCATCGATGCAACCGGCCGTGTAGACCCAGTCGCCCACTTCGTTGCCGGGGCACGTGTTCACCGCACCACAGTTGCTCATGAAGGTCAGGGCGATCGTCGGCGGGAAGATCGTGCCGCCGTCGACGCGAGGCGTACCGGCATCGAACGTCGTCATGCCGCCGCCACCGCCGGTCGCGCCGCCACCGCCGGTCGCTCCACCGCCACCGCCGGTTCCACCACCGCCGCCCGTCGCACCGCCACCGCCGGTCGCTCCACCACCGCCCGTCGCTCCACCGCCGCCCGTCGCTCCGCCGCCGCCGGTCGCTCCACCGCCACCGGTCGCCTGACCGCCACCGGTCGCCTGACCGCCGCCAGCAGACCCGCCGCCGCCGCCCTGGCCACCACCCTGCGTGCGACACAGGCCGAACTCACACGCCGTCAGCGGGCCACACACCGTGCACTGGTTGCCCGACGCGCCGCACTGCGCGTTCGAAGTTCCGGGCACGCACTCACCGGTCGTCGAGCAGCAGCCCGTGCAGTTGGCCGTCGAGCACTGCTTGCTCGTCGGCGTTCCGCAGGCAGAGATGGCGAAGCCGGCAGACAGACCGATCGCGAGGAAGAGGACGTGACGGTTGAAGGACATGGAGGGCAGTTTCACTCGGAACCGGCGCTTCCGAGAAATGAGAACCGTGAAATCAGCGGGACTGACGGTACCACGCGATGGTGCGAGCCATGCCCTCTTCGACCGCGACCTTCGGCGCCCACCCGAGGACCTTCTTCGCCTTGTCGTTCGCCAGCACGCTGCGGCGTTGCTCACCGAGGCGCTCCGGCGCGTACTTCGCCGGCGTCGACACACCGAGGTTCTTCGCCAGCAGCGAGTACACGGTGTTCACGTCGGTCTCGGTCGACGTGCAGATGTTCACGCCGCCGCAGTAGTTGGTGGTGACCGCCGCGACGTTCGCCGCGACCACGTCTTCGACGAACACGAAGTCGCGCGTCTGGCCGCCGTCGCCGTAGATGGTGCACGGGTCACCGCGCAGCAGGCGCTCGGCGAAGATGGCGACGACGCCGGCTTCTCCGTGCAGGTTCTGACGCGGGCCGTAGACGTTCGCGTACCGCAGCGCGACGTAGTGCGTGCCGTACATCGCGCTGAAGCACGAGAGGTACAGCTCGCCCGCGAACTTCGACACCGCGTAGGGCGCAACTCCGGCCGGGTGCTCGGCCTCGGTGGTCGGAATCGGAGCCTTGTCGCCGTACATCGAGCCGCCCGACGCCGCGTACACCACGCGCTTCAACGCACCGCCGCGTCGCGCGGCCTCGAAGAGCTTGATGGTGCCGAGCGTGTTGAGCTCGGCGTCGAGCAACGGGTCGGTCACCGACTTGCGCACGTCGATCTGCGCGGCGTGAAGGTTGAGCAGCTCGGGCTTGAAGGCCTCGAGCGCCTTCGCCGCCTCAGGCGAGCGGATGTCGGCCTGCAGAAATTCAGCTTTGGGGTTCAGGTTGCGACGCGTGCCGCTCGACAGATCGTCGATCACCAGCACCTGGTGCCCTGCTTCGACGTACGCGTCGGTGACGTGCGACGCGATGAACCCCGCTCCACCTGTGACCACAGCCTTCATCGAACGTTCTCCAGTGCGTAGGCAACCGTCTCATCGAGCCCCTGCTCGATGGTGTGCGTCGGAGCGAAGCCCAACAATGACTTCGCTTTGCTGATGTCGGCCTGCGAATCCTTGATGTCGCCGTCACGGAACGGCTTGAAGACCGGCTCGAGCTTCGCAATCGCAGGCTTTGCCTTTGCGAGCCGCACGCGAATCAGATCGTGCAGCTCGAGCAGACTGGTGCGACCGCCGACCGCGACGTTGTAGACGTTGTCGCTCGCCGCCGACGGAGCGAGCGCCGCCTTCACGTTCGCCTGCACCGCGTTGGCGACGAAGCAGAAGTCGCGGCTGGTCGAGCCGTCACCGTTCACCTGGCACGACTGGCCGGACAGCAACGCCGCCATCCACTTCGGGATCACCGCGGCGTACGCGCCGTTCGGGTCCTGGCGCGGGCCGAAGACGTTGAAGTAGCGAAGCCCGACGGTCTCGAGGCCGTAGCTGCGCTGAAACACGCCCGCGTACACCTCGTTGATGTGCTTCGTCGCCGCGTAAGGAGACAACACGCGGCCTGTGCGCGACTCGACCTTCGGCAGCGTCTGTTCGTCGCCGTACACCGAGCTCGAAGACGCGTAGACGAACCGCTTCACCTTCGCGTCGCGCGCGGCGACCAGCATGTTGATGAAGCCGTCGACGTTGTTGCGATGCGAGTCGAGTGGCGTGGCGATGCTGCGCGGCACGCTACCCAGCGCCGCCTGATGCAGCACGAAGTCGACGCCGTTGCACGCGCGTGCGCAGTCGTCGCCGACGGTGATGTCGCCCTTGATGAAGGTGAAGCGATCGGCCGCTCCAGAGCCTGCGCGCTTCACTGCGTCGTCGAGGTTGTGCTGGTAGCCGGTGATGAAGTTGTCGAGCGCGACGACCCGATGGCCGTCACGGAGCAGCGTCTGCACGAGGTGCGAGCCGATGAAGCCCGCGCCTCCCGTCACCAGCCAGGTCTGCATCACAGGCACCAGTAGCTCACGCGGCCGGCAGGCAAGTCAGCGGGGTTGAGCGCGCTCTTCACGTCCACGAGCACTCCACCGGGATTGATGCGATCGAGGAGGAACGAGAGCGGCTGCCCGACGTACTGCGAGTGCGAGACGGCGAGGATCAGCGCGTCGAGATCCTTCATCTCGTCGAGCTGTGTGAGGCCCAGGCCATACTCGTGCTTCGTCTCAGCGGGGTCGGCGTACGGGTCGCACAGCTTCGGGTCGATGCCGAACTCGCGGAGTTCCTTCAAGATGTCGGGCACCTTGGAGTTGCGGATGTCGGCGACGTTTTCCTTGAACGTGAGGCCGAACACGCCGACGCGCGCGTTCTTCACCGGCAGACCGGCGTGCACCAGCAGCTTCACGGTGCGCTGCGCGACGTACGGGCCCATCTCGTTGTTGATGCGGCGACCGGCGAGGATCACCTGCGGCTGGTAGCCGAGCTCTTCGGCCTTGGTGGTCAGGTAGTACGGGTCGACGCCGATGCAGTGACCGCCGACGAGGCCCGGCGAGAACTTGAGGAAGTTCCACTTCGTTCCGGCGGCCGCGAGCACGTCGCGGGTGCGGATGCCCATGCGATCGAAGATCAGCGCCAGCTCGTTCATGAGCGCGATGTTCAGGTCGCGCTGGGTGTTCTCGATCACCTTCGCGGCTTCGGCGACCTTGATGCTGGTGGCCTTGAAGACGCCGGCGTCGATGATCGCTCCGTAGGTGGCGGCGACGCGCTCGAGCGACGCAGCGTCTTCGCCCGACACGACCTTGGTGATCTTCTCGAGCGTGTGCAGCTTGTCGCCCGGGTTGATGCGCTCGGGCGAGTAGCCCAACTTGAAGTCGACGCCCTGCTTCAGGCCGCTCAGCTTCGCGAGAATCGGCCCGCAGATGTCTTCGGTGACGCCGGGGTACACGGTCGATTCGTAGACGACGACGTCGCCTTTTTTCAGCACGCGACCGACGGTCTCGCTGGCCTTCACGACGGGCGTGAGATCGGGCCGGTTGTTGAGATCGACCGGAGTGGGCACCGCGACCACGAAGAACGTGGCCTGCTTGAGCACGTCGCTCTCCCAGGTCATCTCGAGCTTGCTGCCGGTGAGCACGTCCTTGCTGATCTCACCGGTGCGATCGAAGCCGCTGCGCAGCTCCTTCACCTTCTCGACGTTGATGTCGAAGCCGATGGTGCCGGGGAACTTGCGCGCGAAGGCCAGCGCGACGGGGAGACCGACGTAACCGAGACCGATGACTGCAACGCGTTCGCTCATGGGTGCTTTCCGAGCGCGCGAATAGCACGACCGCGCGCGCGGGTAAGTGCCCAGAGAGCGGAATGAAATTCAGCCGTGTCATGCGCTCGCTCGCCTCCGACGAGTCTGCGACCCGTCGAGTTCGCCGCCTACGGCGTCGACCGGCTCACTCGCTGGGTCATGCGCTCGCTCGCCTCCGACGGTCTGCGACCCGTCGAGTTCGCCTACGGCGTCGACCGGCTCACTCGCTGGATCACGGCTTCTTGATGAAGTTCATCGGCGCGCGGACATTGCGCCCCTTGCCCGCCGGGTTGATGCCCGTCAGCGCGAGCGCGGTGGCGAACACGTGGCCGGAGTCAGCGACGAAGCTGTTGGCGCTCTTGGTGCCCATCAACTGGCCGGTCGCCGGGTTGTAGGCCGGGTCGAGCGAGCCATCGGGCATCATCGGAATGCCGGCGAGCGACGAGGTGCCGACGCGGCCGTACTGGCGGTTGCCCTGCACCGTGCCGCCGAGGAAGGCCACCGAGTTCACGTCCCAGTGCTGGCAGCAGTCCTGCTCCATGATCTTGGTGTACTTCGTCGCGTCAGGGTCGCTGCTCGCGAGAATCGAAGCGACGTCGCCCTGAATCGTGCGGCCCATTTCGCTGGCGAGCACGATGGTCGTGAGATCCCAGTACGACTTGCCGCTGGTGCCGAACTGCGTGTTCTTCAGGCGCGTGACGAACGCCTTCAGCGGCGTCCACAGATCGGTGCGCAGATCAGACAGCTGATCTTGCTGGCCGGCGCGGTTGAAGATGTTCGAGCGATCGTTGTGCGTGTCGAAGCCGCGGATCTGGCGGTTCTCGATCCAGAAGCCGATCGACAGACCCTTGGTCATCAGCTCGTAGGCCATCATGGCCTGCACGTTGACCATCGGGCTGTCTTTGCTGCGCGCCGGGTTGCCGTTCACCGACGTGGCGTTGGTCGCTTCGTGCGCGGCCTGCACGCCGAAGTCAGCGCGTAGCGTGGGGTCGGTGAACAACGTCGACGGATCGACGACGAGGCCGGTGCCGCTGGTGAGCTGCTTGTAGATGCCGACCGCCGAGTTGAACGCCGCGACCGACTCTCCGTTGTGCTCGGAGATGAAGTTCTGGTGCAGGTTGTCAACGAACTGGCGGATGCGTTGGCTGCGCGCGCCGGCGGTCACTCCGCTCAGCTGCGAGAGGCGATTGCGCATCTCCGCAGGCGTGCGGCCATAGATGGTGTGCGCGTACGCGGGCCCGAGCTTCTCGTAGAAGCCCGTGCCTTCGGGGTAGTTCGCTTCCTCGAGCTCACCGTCAGACAGCCAGCGGTGCCAGCTCACGTTGGCGATCGGGTAGTTCGCGCCGTACGCCTCGGCGAACGCCTGCATCAGCGAGCGCTCGTTGGGCTGACGGACCGCGGACAGCGGCGTGTACGAGCTGTACTTGCCGTAGTGGTAGTCCCACCGCGAGCCGGAGTGGAACGTGCTGCCGTTGTGCGAAGACACCACGGCGAGATCGTTGAACAGCGGCAAGCCGTCCTGCGCGAGGTAGCCGTAGGTGATGTTGCCCTGCGTGCGCGGCACGAAGTGCGTGGCGTCGAGCGCGTAGTTCTTCGGCCGGTAGAACTGATTCGACCACGCGGGGTTGGGGTTCAACGTGCCCGACGGAATCATCATCGTCGCGTGGTTGGGCGTGTCGACCGGACCGAACATCGAATAGCTGTCCCAGCCGCCTTCCTGGAACCACATCACGAGGAAGCGCGGCTCCATCGTCTGCGCGACGGCTTCGGCCATACCGAGCGTCTTCTGCGTGCCGGGAACGCCCCAGCGACGGAAGTAGCCGAGCCAGTCGAGCACCGAGATGGCCGCGGCACCCTTGAGAAGATCACGGCGATTCATGGTGCACCCTTGAAGGTCGGCGAGTTGGCGACGGCCTTGAGCACCGGCCGCATGTCTCCATTGGCGGCGAACGTCGCGTCCCACAGTTGTTTGTAGAGCACGCGCTCGTCGGTCGCCGAGCGCATCTCGCGGCCGAGCAGCAAGCGCACCTGCGTGTTGATCATGCGGCGAATGAACGGCTCCTTCTTCACCGCCTTGGTCGCGAACGCCTCGAGGCCCGGGCCCTTGTACGGGTACGTCGCGACGAGCCCGCGATCGGAGTCGTCGATCGCCATGCCGTTCATCATGTCGCGGAAGGTTCCGTCATCGGCCCACTTGAGGCGCTGGTGCGCGAGCGGCGTGAGCAGCTGGTGGCAGTTGAAGCAGATGCTCTGCGGGTCGACCGTCGAAGCCGCGGTGGCAGTGCCGCGCTGCGCGAACACTTCGGGAGGCACTTCGAAGATCGACCCCATGAAGCCCGACAGCACGCGCGCGGGGTAGTTGTAGTGCGGCAGACCGGGCTTGCTCGACAGGTAGCCCTTCGCGGTGAGCACGCCAGTGCGACCGTGTTCCGGCGGTCGCGGCTGCTGCATGAAGTTGGTGTCGACGGTGTAGTCGGCGGTGAGGACTTCTTCGAAGCTGCGTCCGGTCGTCGTCACGTACGTCCACAAGCGCGCGGGCTCGTCTGACTCCGGAGTGCCCTGGCTCTCGATGCGCAGCTGAATGCGATTGAAGTAGTACGTGCGGAAGTCGGGGCTGGCGATGATCGCGTCGACCATCGCGGCGTAGCCGTCAGTTCCGAACTGCGTGAACTCGGCGGCGGTCGGCGGTCTGCCGAGCGCGCGCTGCGTGAGTGCGACGAAGCGCAGCTGGTCCTTCTCGGCGGCGGTGGTGACGTCCTCGACCGAGGGCGGCATGGTGAAGAGGAAGTCAGGGTGGCGCACGAGCGCTTCGCACACGCCACTCCACGCCGAGTCGAGCGTGCCGAGGTTCGAGAGATCGCTCAGCAGCGTGAAGGTGTCGTTCTTCTCAGTGGCGGTCGCCGACCGGTAGAGGATGCGGTTGTAGAGCGTGTCGATCTTCGTCTTCGCGGCGTCGGCGCGCATGGTGCCGGTGCCCGTGCCGAGCGGACCCGTGATCTTGATGTAGTCCATGTACACGTTGCGATCGCCGAGCGACGAATTGCCGTCGTTGAAGAAGTTGATGCTCACCGTCGAATCGCCGGGCGTGGTGACCGTGATGTCGACGTATTTCTCCTCGTAGGTGGTCGTCGAGAAAAGCATCGAGCTCGTGGTGGTGGCCGCGCCGATCTGCGCCGAGAGCCGCGGGCCGTCGGGGTCGTTGTTGATGGTCGCCTTGCCGCGCACCGTCACGCGATACGTGCCCGGAGCGGGCACCATGTACTGCGTCGCGAAGGTGCATTCGGCGTAGCAGAAGTAACCCGCCGGGTTGGTCGACGCGTTGCCGCGGCCGGTGGCGGGCTGCACCATCAGGCTCTCGATCTGGACAGTGGTGTCCGCTTGCGCCGGCACGTCGAGGATCGGAGCGGTCAGCGTGGTCATGCCCGCGAACGGGCCCGTCTTGTTGGTCTCCGCCGCGGCGCACACGTCGGGCGCCAGCACGTCCATACCGAGCAGGAAGTCGGGCGTCGCGACGCGCGCTTCGACGAAGTGGGTGGTGAAGTTCACGCCGCCGAAGAGGCCGATGTTGCGCTCGAACTGATCGACTCCGCCGCGCATCCACGTGTCGTTGAAGACCGACTTCACCTTCGACTTGAGCTGCACGTAGTTGATGAACGGGTTGTCGTACGAGTTCACCGCCATGCCCGTGTACGGGAGCAACAGCTCGGGCGGGAATTGCTCGTCGGCCGGCGGGCCGCCGTTCGCTTCGAAGGTGCGCACCATGCACGCCACTTGCGCGAGCGAGACCACGGTCGCGTCATCGAGCGCCGGCAGACCGACGGGCATGCGCACGAAGTCGTTGGGGTTGGTGACGCGCGAGAGGAGCGAGCCCGCTTCGTCGCGGAAGAAACCCGCGCTGCGCGCCTGGTGGAAGGTCTCGGTCGCGTCGGCGCTGACGATGAAACGGCGACCCGACGTGGTGCCGTGACAGCCGGTGCACTGACTCGCTCCGGTGGTGAGCGCGGGATAGACGTCGGAGTTGAAGCGCGCGATGGCATCTTCGAGGCGCACCGTCGCTGGAATGTTCGGATCACACGAGACGTCGGGCGCGACGTAGGTGCCGCCTCCCGCGCCGCTGCCGCCACCAGTCGAGCTGGAGCCGCCACCCTCTCCACCGGTACCGCTCCCGATGGGCTGAATCTCACTGATGACGCCCTCGCAACCCGACACGAGAACGAGGAGCAAGAGAGCTCTTCGCATGCACACCTCGGCGCTAAAGAAAGGGGAGCAGCTTTCGCTGACGCGCGCTGATGGTCAACCGTGTGTGCGTGTGCGCTTGCGGACGACACGGCCGGCGAGCGCTTCGCGCGTGACGAACGCGAGTGACTCGAGGCGCCGCGTCGCCCTTCCCTGCCCCGAGCTGAGTGAGGCACCAAAGGACTCGGCGAGTGATTCGACGCTGCCGGGGCGGCCTTCGTGGAGCTGCGCGATCACGCTGCGCAGATTCAGAAACTCGCTCGGTGCATGACCTTCGCGCGCGAGGAGATCGGAGCAGAACGAACCCCAACCGATCTGCAGATCACCCGGCTTCAAGAACGCAGCGAAGTCGGCGAGCACTTTTTCTCGCGGCTCGGCGGCCATGATTCGTTCGGCTTCGACGTCGAGGTGCAGCGGCACGCGCGGGCCGAGCGGACGCTGCGGCTTGAGCAGTCGACGGAAGCGCTCTCCAGTCGAGACGCGCTCGGCCGCGAGCTCGACCAACTCGGGATCATCAGGGAGCGGGCGATCGGGATCGCACAGCGGCCACGCGTTCGCTTCACCGAAGACGACGACGAGCTCGCGATCGCGCAGTGGAGCGAGCGGATCATTCGGCACCGTGTTCCGCTTCCTGCGGTTCTTGTGGCGCGAGTTCGCTTCGCTGGAGCGGATGTAGTCGAGCTGCTTCTCGACCATCGCGTCGAACGCCGAGAGGATCGGCGTGAACTTCTCCGGCTTGCGCTCGAGCTTCTCGAGCACGAAGGCCGTCGCTTCGATCGTCGCGAGGCAGTGCGCTTCGGGCTCCTTGCGGATGCGGTAGTTGCCCGGCTGCTCAGGGAAGAACTTGAGCCGCGGCAACCGAGAGAGCACCGGGCATTTCTCGACGACCTTCTTCGCGTTGCTCCAGGTGCCGTCGACCACCACCAGCGTCTGCGGCGGCGTCGCGAGCGCGTCGACGTCGACCGCCGACTCGCTCGGGAACAGCACGGCCACGCCCGGCTGGCGACACACCGCTTCCAATGCGGCGTTTCCGATCGCCGAGGTGCCGATGTGCAGCTCGGAGTTCGGCAGCGAGAGGTGCGCCATGCGGCAAGTGCTGATCGGCACCTTCGCTTCACGCGGGTGCTGAATGAAGACCACGCGGGTCTGGCTGGGCACCTTGGTGACCGCGTCGCACCAGCAGACGACCTTCGGGCGGCGGCAGCGCAGACAGACTTCGCGGTGTTCGACTTCGACAGCTTGCACGGTGCGGGTCATGTGCCCGGTCCGTGTCGTGCGCGCAAGGTGATGTAGGGTGGGTTCGTGCTCTCGCTCGTGACGTTGGCGTTGCTCTCGGCAGACCCGGTGGTGGTGGTGGGTCGCTTCGAGATCGTGAACCAGGACGCATCACTCGCTCCATTGTCTCGCGCGCTGCAGAGCGTGCTGGAGTTCGACCTTCGCGAGAACGGCGTGGCGGTGCGCACCGACGACGATCTCGATTCGTCGCAGTGGGGGAAGATCAAGGGCGCGACGCATCTGTTCGTGGCGACCGTGGTGAAGGTCGGCAGCTCGATGTCGATCAACGCGCGCGTCATCAAGCAGCCCAACATCGTCGACGGTGTGGTGCGCGCGAAGTCGTTGGTCGAGCTCGACCCGCTGGTGTTGCTCGTGCTGCAGAAGACGGGAACGCCGACGCCTCCGACGTTGAAGATGCTGAAGGTGAACGAGGAATTGCTGCTGGCGTGGGGCGCGGCGCTCGATGCGGTGCACGACGGCTCGCCCGAGATCGCGAAGGCGAAGGTCGCGGAGGTCGCGAAGAAGTGGCCGACGTTCACTCCGGCGGTCGAGCGGCTCAAGCAACTGTGAACCTGCTGCTGCTCGAGGTGGGTGAAGTGGTGAACGGCGAGGCGCGCCTCGAAGGCCGCCGGCTGGAGCACGTGAAGAGTGTGCTGCGATTGGCGGCGGGTGATTCGCTGCGAGTCGGGCTGCTCGGCGGCTCGATGGGTGTCGCGACGGTGACGTCGATCTCCGACACCACGTTGGTGTTGAAGACCAGCGAGCTGACCGACCTGCCTCCGCCGCGCGCGAACGTCTCGCTGGTGCTGGCGATTCCGCGGCCCAAGCAGTTGAAGCGCGTGATTCCCGCCATCGCGTCGCTGGGCGTCGATCGCGTGATGCTGGTGAACGCCGCGCGCGTCGAGAAGAGCTACTTCGATTCGAAGGTGCTCAACGCAGAGTTCCTCGACGAGCTGGTGCGGCTGGGGCTCGAGCAGGCGTGCGACACCGTGAAGCCAGTGATCGAAGTACGCGAGCGGTTGAAACCGTTCGTCGAAGACGAGTTACCGTCGTGGATTCCGTCCGGCGCCGTTCGGTTGTTGCCGCATCCGACCGGCGCCGAGGCGTTGAAGCCTGTCGATGCACGTCAACACGTGGTGCTCGCGATCGGTCCCGATGGCGGGTGGGTGCCGTACGAGGTCGAGCTGTTTTCGCGGGCGGGCTTCACTCCAGTGTCGCTGGGGCGGCGCGTGCTGCGCGGTGAAGTCGCCGTTCCGGCAGTGCTGGGAGCCGTGCGCGCGGCGCTGTGACGCGGTATTTCTCGGCTCGCCATGAGCTTTGAGAAAGACGCTCCGACCAAGAAGCGCGACACCGTGAACCCGAAGGCGTTGCTCGAGTTCATGATGAAGGACTGGAAGCCGCAGTCCGCGAAACTGCCCGCGCCGCACAAGCACGCGAAGATCTTCCGTGCGCGGCGTGAAGCGCTCTCGGCGAAGTTTCCCGGCGATGTGTTGATCATTCCGACCGGGCACGAGCAGGTTCGCGCGAACGACACGTATTTCCGTTTCCGCGCAGGGAGTGACTTCTTCTGGCTCACGGGGAATCTCGAGCCGGATTGCGTGCTGGTGATGGTGCCGTCGGCGCGCGGCGGGCACGACGCGCATCTGTTCGTCGAGCCGAACCCGGGCCGCAGCGACGAGACGTTCTACACGGACCGCAAGAAGGGCGAGTTGTGGGTCGGCGCGCGGTTCGGTGTTCCGCAGAGCGCGGCGTTCTACGACGTCGAAGTTGCTCGCGGGTTGCCGGAGCTGGGGAAGTTCCTCGAGAAGTACCCGCTCTCGCGCACGCTGCGCGGAATCTCGGCGATGGTCGACGGGTTGCGCGCTCCGAATCACGAGCGGCCGGGCGACGCGGAGCTGGCGACGGCGCTCTCCGAACTGCGCCTCTGCAAGGACGCGCTGGAGATCAAGGAACTGCAGACGGTGATCGACGCGACGAAGCGCGGCTTCGAAGACGTCATCAAGTCGCTCGGCAAGGCGAAGAGCGAGCGCGAGGTCGAGGGCGTGTTCGGTCTGCGCGCGCGTGTCGAAGGCAACGACGTCGGCTACGGGACGATCGCCGCGAGCGGTGCTCATGCGTGCGTGCTGCACTGGACGCGCAACGACGGAGCGCTGAAGAAGAAGGACCTGCTGCTGCTCGACGCGGGCGTCGAAGGCCACGCGCTGTACACGGCTGACATCACGCGCACGCTGCCGATGAGCGGGAAGTTCTCTCGCGAGCAGCGCGAGATCTACGAGCTGGTGTGGCGCGCGCAGCAGGCGGCGTTCGAAGCCGTGAAGCCGGGCAACGACTTCATGGAGCCGAACCGGCGCGCGATGCGAGTGCTCGCCGAAGGTCTGGTTTCGCTCGGGATTCTGAAGACCACCGCCGACGAAGCGCTCAAGGACGAACACCAGTTCTACAAGCGGTACTCGCTGCACAACGTGAGTCACATGCTCGGCCTCGACGTGCACGACTGCGCGAAGGCGCGGCAAGAGGTCTATCGGTACGGACCGCTGCAGGTCGGCATGGTGCTCACGGTCGAGCCGGGTCTGTATTTCCAGGAAGACGATCTCACCGTGGCCGCGAAGTACCGCGGCATCGGCGTGCGGATTGAGGACGATCTGCTGGTGACGGCCAAGGGGTTCAAGAACCTCTCAGCGGCGATTCCGTCGGAGGCTGGCGCTGTCGAGAAGTGGATGAAGTCGCTCCGAAAGTAAGTCTTCGCCTGAGCAGCCCCTCACCCCAACCCTCTCCCCGCTTCGCGGAGGAGAGGGAGTGCGTCAGTCGGTTTCCGTCTCCGTCGCGGGCATCTCGCCTTCGACGTAGTGGAAGCTCGCTCGGCCGATCTCGCGATCGTCGGTGGTGAGCACGCGCACGCGGTACTTCCCCGGCTTGCCCATCGTCGAGAAGGCGAACGTGCGGTAGCCCTCTTCGTTTCCGCCGCTCAGACGCGTCGTGTACGGGCTTCCGCGCTGCGTCCAGCCCTTGTCGTCGTCGTCGTAGTCCCACGCGAACCGCACCGAGTCGTTGAACTTGGTCGGCGCGAAGATCTTCACGAACACGAACGCGTGCGTCCCCGTCGGTGCGACGAACGTCGTGTCCTGCTTGCGCCAGAACTCCCAGCCCGGTGCCGGTTGGTACGCCAGGTCGTAGTGCATCGACTTCTCGGTCCGGTTCGGAGTGACCGCCGTGTAGATGCCGATGCTCTTCAGCGAGAGCGGGACCGGAGGAATCACTCCGAGCAGATACGAGATCAGCAGGAACGCCTGCATGCCGAGCCCCGGAGCGACCGCGCGTTGGAACGTCCAGTTCGGGTCGTGCGTGAACTTCGTGAAGAACTTCCACAACCCGAACGTGCCGCCGCAGCCGAGCGCGACCGAGACGATGTACTGCCACGAGTGCAGCGAGCCCCACAGCACCGGCAGCAGGTACGCGAGGTAACTGGTGATCGCGAACGAGAGCAGCAACACGCGCACGATCGGCCCCTGCGCGCGGAACCGCGGCAGCTCGTTGGCCACGATGATCCCCGAGAGGATCACGATGAAGATGAACGCCAGAATTCCCGACGACGCGCGGAAATAGAAAACCATGAACGCGTTGAGCAGCGTCCCGAGGAAGAAGTGCATCACCCACAACCGGTAGCCGGCGATCTTGCCGAGCAGACCGGTCGGTTCCTTCCCCGCGACGTGGAGCCGGTGGTCCCAGAAGATCAGCACCGCGCTCAACACCAGGTAGATGCCCTGGTGAATCAACAGCGGCGTGCTGTCGATGCGATGCAGCAGCACCACGTCGAACAAGAAGCCCGCGAAGAAGAAGGCCACCTCGAACGCGATGTGGTGCTTTTCCTTGAAGGCCTTGAACTTGCCGGCGATCGACTTCGGCGCTTCGGGAGGCGGCGCAGCAGCGTCAGCAGGGTTCGCGCTCATGCGAACCCTGAGTTCTACTTCGTCAGCGCTTGATCAGCTTCGCCAATTCACCGCTCTGCGCGAGCTGCCCGACGATGTCGCTGCCGCCCACGAATTCACCGTGAATGTAGACCTGCGGAATGGTCGGCCAGTTGCTGTAGACCTTGATGCCGTCGCGCACTTCTGGGTCGGCGAGCACGTCGACCGAGAAGACCGGGCCGTGCGCTTTCAGCAATTCCAACGCGCGCGCCGAAAAGCCGCACTTCGGGAAGAGCTGGTTGCCCTTCATGTAGAGGACGACGGGGTTGGCTTTGATCTCGGCGTCGAAGCGCGCGCGCAGCTCGTCAGTGATCGTTCCGGCGGGGACCTGGGGCGAATTCATTGTTTGCCTTCTTGCTGAGTCTCGAGGCTCGCGCGAGCCCACTGCTCGGGAGTGAACGTCTTTAACGCCAACGCATGCAGCTCGCCCGTCGCGAGCACGTCTTTCAGCGGGGCGTAGACGAGCTGGTGCGAGCGCACCATCGACAGGCCCACGAACTTCGAGCTCACCACGCGCGCGGCGAAGTGATCGTTGGTGCCCGTGGTGTCTTCGATCTCGATGATGGCGTCCGCTCCGAGCTCGGAGGCGATGCGCTCTTTGATCCACTGCGGAGAAATCGGCATTTCAGTTCACTCCACCCGTCGGCGGCGGCATCACCCACCCGGGATCGATACCCATGCTCTTCATGACCTGCTCCCAGACCTTGCGGGGCTCGGCGTGTAACACGGTGTCGCGGTTTGCTTCCGTGAAGAGCCAGCTGCCCTGCTTCATCTCGAACTCGATCTGCCCGGCGCCCCACCCCGCGTAGCCGAGGCAGAAGCGCACGTTGGCGTCGGCGTCCTTGAGCAGCGGGTTGAGCGCGTCGCTGGTCACGCTCAAGTACAGCCCGGGGAGGATCTCGTTCTTCTCGTCGACGCGCTCCGAGTCGTGGAGCACGAAGCCGCGGTACGGCTCGACCGGCCCGCCGTGAAACAGCGGCTCATCGCGGCGAATCGCTGCGACCTCGATTTCCTGGCTCTTGCCCAGCTCGCGGAAGGTGAGCGGCGCGGTGCGGTTGATCACCAGCCCCATCGAGCCCTCGTCGGTGTGCTCGACCATCAGCACCACCGCCTGATGGAAGTTGCTGTCGTTGAGCTGGGGCGTGGCGATCAAAAAGCCGGGCGCGAGCGACTTCACGGGCCGCAGCTTACCGCGCGGCTCAGCTGTCAGGGCACGATGAACGTCACCGAACCCGCCCGCGAGCCGCCATTGTTGAGGGCGTAGAAGTCCGACACCGTGAAGTGGAACTGGCCGTTCGGGCTCATCAGCGGAGCGAGATCAGCGCGCACCAGCCGCACTGCTCCTCCGTTGTTGCGGGTCATGGTGTAGCTCGAGCCGTTCGGGCCGATGGACACCCAGTTTCCGTTGGTCGACGTGAGCTGCACGTCCATTCCGTTTCCCGACATCCACGTCGAGCTGGGGTGACCGAGCAGGAAGACATGCTGCGGGCCCTCGCAGAAGGTGAAGCCGCTCGGGCCCAGCGTGGTCCACGCGAGTTCGATGGTGCCGCTCGAAAAGTCGACGGTCTGGCAGTTGGTCGGCGAGACCACGGTGAGGATGCAGCCGCCCGAGCCGCGCACTTCGGTCACCTGCTGCGTGCAGTCGACTGTCGTGCCGCCACCTCCGCCTGTCGCGCCACCTCCGCCCGTCGCATTGCCGCCACCAGTCGCGCCGCCACCGGTCACTCCGCCGCCGCCGGTCACGCCGCCGCCCGTCGCACCGCCACCGCCCGTCACACCGCCACCGCCGGTCGCAGCGCCTCCGCCGGTCGCAGCGCCTCCGCCCGTCGCGCCACCGCCCTGCCCGCCGGCCGTCGAGCCCGTGCAGACGCCGGAGAAACACGTCTGTCCGACACCGCAGGTGGAGCAGAACGCGCCCGCCGTTCCGCACGTGAGGTTGCTCGCCGCCTGGCACTTCCCGCTCACGTCACAACAGCCGAGCGGGCACGTGGTGTTGCTGCAAGTGGTCGAAGGGCCGCACGCCGCGAACGACGCGCCGAGCGCAAACGAGACGAGAAAAGCGAGAGCCAGGTGACGCATGTGACCTCCGGTAAGAGCCGTTGGTCAGTACGCGCAGGGGCCTGAAAAACAGGCTCAGTCGGCCAAAGCGGTGCTCAGCGCGCCTTGAAGCCAGAGCAACGCCGCCGGCCCGGTGATGAGCGAGAAGGCGCCAACCGCCAGCGCAGCCTTCGGAGGCGGTTTCGTGACGAGCGCCGCGACGATCGCGCCGAGCCCGAGCAAGGTCTGAACGCCGCAGAGCAGCACGACGAGGCCGATCGCTGCGAAACCACCGCTGCCCAGGAAGGCGAAGCCTGCCGCTGCGAAGTTGCAGAGGACCGCGCCCCAGCAGAACAGCGCGAGGGTCGACGCCCAGTTCGTCGTCGGCTTCATGCGGCCCGGCGCGTTGAGAGTCGAGCGTTCAAGCGCTCGCGCGTAGCCGTGAGTCGCGCTTGCCAGCACGTGGCCCACTCCGCGTCGCGCAGCCGGCCGTGACGACGCAGCGCGAGCTGATCAGCCAGCTCGACGAGCTTCTGTTTCTGCGCGTCGGCCGAGGTCGGTCGCTGCACCTGCTCGAGCTCGTCGCACGCACGCAACAGCGGCTGCGTCACACGCGCGCCGTGCTGTTCGACCAGCCAGTCGATCAACGCCCACGAGAAGTCGGCGTGGCTGCGCTCCTCGCGAGCGATCTGCTCGAGCACCGCGTGCGTCACCGGCTCCTCGCAGACCGCGGCGCACTTCGCGGCGACGTCGGCGTTGAAGTCTTCGAGCAGACAGCCATCTTTGAGCGACTCGACGGCGAGCGTGACGAGCGGATCTTTCACGTCGCCGAGCCCACCGAGCAGGAGGTCCGGCATCGGCTCGACGGTGAAGCTGCGGCCGCCATAACCAGCAGCGAGCGCGAAGCAACGTTGCGCGTGATCGATTTCCTCCATCGCCGCGCGGTTCGACCAGAGCATCAGCTCAGCGGGCGCTCCGACGGCGGCGAGGAGCCACGAGATGCGGCTGAACGCCGGCACGCTCGCGTGTTCCTTCTGCGCGTCGTGGAGCCACAGCGCCTCGAGCGCGTTGCGCGTGGGCTGATCCAACCTCGAAGCGTCGGGCTTCTCGCCACACGTCCAGTCAGCGCCCTCACGCAGCTCGGGGTGCAGTTGACGGCCTTTGACACGCAAGGGCCGGCCCCACGCGCCGCCGAGACCGGAGAGCGCGATGCCGAACAGACCGAGCATTCCGCCGACGGGACCGCCGATGCCTCCGAGGGCGCCGAGCACCACGCGGAAGGTCGCTCCGGCGCCGCTGACCTTTTCTTCGCGCGCTTTCGACCACGCGCGGCCGCCGGAGATCACGGTCACGATGCCGGTGATCAACTGCACCACGCAGAGCACGGCGAAGGCGACGAAGAGCCCGTTCTTCTCGTCGCCGCTGCTGTCGGTGAACATGATCGAATACACCCCGAAGTTGATGGGGATGATCACCCACGTGATCAGCAGCGACAGCGAGAACCACGACGGCGGTCGAGGCACAGCGGCGTTGTCGGTCGACATGCCGCGCAGCTTAGAGCCGCACGACCAGCGGCAGGCCACCGCCGATGAGCAACGCGAGGAAACCCAGCGCGGTGCCGGCCGCTCCGACGAGCGCGCGCGCAAGCGCAGGAGCGGGCTCCGAGCCTTCCTTCCGCGGCGACGTCACGAAGGTGACGATGCCCGCGACGATCTGCACGCCGCACAGACCGATGAAGACCGAGAAGAGCGACCACGCGATGGTGCCGCGGCTCGCCGACGCGAGGAACTGCCAGTACAGCGCGGCGTTGATCGGCACGATCAACCAGCAGACCACCGGCGGAATGAGCCTCATCGCTCGCCGAGTATCCACCCGGCGTCGAGACGATGCTGATCGAAATGCGCCTCGCAGAAGGCTGGCGGGGGCGGGGGCAGCTCGCTAACTCGTGCGCCCATGCGAGCACTGGTGAACACGAAGGCAGGCGGTCCTGAAGTTCTGAAGGTCGAGCAGCGCCCTGACCCGATGCCCGCAGCTGGAGAGGTGCTGGTTCGCGTGAAGCGCGCGGGCCTCAACTTCGCCGACATCTCCGCGCGCGTGGGGCTGTACCCCGATGCTCCGAAGTTCCCGATGGTGATGGGCTACGAGGTCGCGGGCACGGTCCAGGCGATCGGCTCGGGCGTGACCACGCACCAGATCGGCGATCGCGTGGTCGGCATGTGCCGCTTCGGAGGTCAGGCCGAGCTGGTCGCGATCCCCACCGGGCAGGCGCGGCACATTCCGGCGTCGCTCAGCTTCGACGAGGCCGCTGCGATTCCGGTGAACGCGCTCACTGCGTTTCACATGTTGATGTGGGTCGCTCCGATTCAGCCGGGCATGACGGTGCTGATTCACATGGCGGCCGGAGGCGTCGGGCTCTTCGCGATTCAGCTCTGCAAGTCGGTGCCCGACGTGAAGATCATCGGCACCTCGTCGGCGTCGAAGCACGACTTCCTCAAGAAGGCCGGAGTCGATCACTGCATCGACTACCGCACGCAGGACTACGTCGCCGAGGTGAAGCGCATCACCGACGGCCGCGGCGCCGACCGCGTGCTCGACGCGCTCGGCGGCCCCGACTGGAAGAAGGGCTTCGACATTCTGCGCGCGGGCGGCCACCTGCACTGCTTCGGCTGGGCGAACATGGTCGACGGTGAGAAGCGCTCGCTGCTGCGCGTGGCGAGTCAGTTCTTCCAACTTCCCAAGTGGAACCCCATGGAGCTGATGAACGTGAACAAGGGCCTCTCGGGCACCAACATGGGCCACATGTGGCAGGAGACCGAGCTCATGGCGCACCACCTCGACAAGGTGATGGGCCTCGCCGAGAGCGGCAAGCTCAAGTCGCACGTCGACAAGGTGTTCAAGCTCGAGCAGGCCGGTGAGGCACATTCGTACGTTCAGGCGCGCAAGAACATCGGCAAGGTGCTCTTCGACTGCGAGTGAATCGCTCGCGCCAAAGCGTTTCGTAAACGCGACAGCTGCTGAGAGCTGCCGAGCGGTTCGATACCGTACTCGCATGAAATTTCACGCCGCGCTGGGACTCGCCCTCGTCGTCGCCACAACTGGCTGTTCACCCGCTGGCGGCAATGACGGAGGGACCGGCGGCGGCGCGCCGCTCTTCACGGGCGGTGGAACCGGCGGCTCGAGTGGTGGCGGCACCGGCGGCGGCACGACGGGTGGCGGCACCACGGGCGGTGGCGGTGCGACCGGTGGCGGTACGACTGGCGGCGGCGGCGCGACGGGCGGTGGTGGCGTCACCGGTGGTGGTGCAACAGGCGGCGGTACGACGGGCGGCGGCAGCGGCGCTCCGACCAACGGCACCATCATCCGCGTCGGCATGGAAGATCAGCTCGTCGTCGCCGGACCCGACGGCTCGATGCACATGCTCTTCACCGAAGGGGCGGCGGAGCGCGTGATCTACGGCCGCTGCACTTCGGTCTGCGCGAACCCCGCATCGTGGAACTTCTCGCAGCTCCTCGATCGCACGCAGCTGGGCACGTTGACCGTGGGCGTCACCGGACTGGTGGTCGATTCGACGGGCCGCGTGCACGCGATGGTTGATGGCGTCGCGCAGTCGGGCGTGGACCCGGTGCTCTACGCAACTTGCGCGACCAACTGCGCGTCGCCGACGAGCTGGAGCTCGGTGAACATCGGCTCGCTCCTGCAGAACGGAGCCGTCAGCGTGACGAGCGGGCTCACGGTCTCGGCGAACGGCACCATCGGCGTCATGGGCCGCGGTGCGTTTGGCAACTACCAGGCGTTCTACGCGACCTGCAGCGCGAACTGCCTGATGGCCGCGAGCTGGACGTCGGGAGCCGTGATCGACGGAACCGTTTCGTACCTCGCGCTCGACGGCGCAGGCGTGTCGCACGCGCTGTTCTCCGCAGGCGTTGCCGCGAGCGGAGAGCGGCTGCACTACTACGCGCGCTGCGCGAGCGGCTGCACGCAGGCAGCGAACTGGCAGAAGTCGCCGACCGGTTTCGTGCACAGCTCGCCCGATTGGCAGGCGGGCTTCACGGTCACTCCGAGCGGGCGCGTGTTCCTGGCCTTCAACCAGGGCACGACGACCATCGGCGCCTCGCAGAACAACACGCTCTTCGTGAACAGCTGCCTCGGGGCGACCTGCACCGATTCTCGCGAACTGGACGTCGGTGAGCATCGTGGTCGATGAACGCGATGACGACGTCTTCCTCGCGCACGAAGGAGAAGCGGTCGGTCTGATCAGCGCCGCGACCAGCGAGGTGCACTTCTGGGGCTGCGACGGCAGCTGCCAGACGGCCGCCAATTGGAGCGCGGCCACGACGCTCGACACCTTCACTGCGATTGCGATGGCGATTCCTCCGGACACGGGGAGCTCGTGCGCCGGTCACCCGATCAACGCGTTCTGGTACCCGCAGCACCCGCGCGCAGCCTCGAGCCCGAGCGGCATCGTGGTGGCGAACACCGCCTACGCGCTGGTGAATTGCCCGGGCTCGACGAACGCGCAGCGCATGCCGCCGATCGGACGACTCTTCTCGACGTTCTAAAGAGAACGCGCAGTTCACGAGTGAACCCGCAGTTCACCGATCGCGCGGAGCAAGCGCGCGCGATCAGTCACGCTCGACGAGGGCACGCGCGTTGCTCTCGTGTCGCGCATGAACTCAAGACTCCTCGTCGTGTTCCTCGCGTTCTCCGGCTGCACCGGCGGCTGGTTGCTCACGGACCCCAACGGCGTTGGCGCCGGTGTGCACGACGTCGTCATTCAACAGTGCATGGGAAGCTGGTCGATGCAGAGCGACTCCATGGGGATCTTCTCGCTCAACCCATTCGACGCGCACTCGTCCGCGATCGATACCCAGAACGAAGCACTCCCGGGACGCATGACGGTCCTGAGGGTCGACGGGGTGCCGCGGTTCTTCTGGACCGTGAACTACGACTCGACCTGCACTGTGCCGTACGACAACGGCAACCGCGACGTGCCGTGCGACCAACACGGGTTTGTGCTCCGCGCGGCTCAGAGCGGAGACCCCAGCGCGCTGAATGGTCTTCCGCTGCTCTACGCGCAGGATCTCGCGTGGGTAGACAAGGGCACGTCGTGGACGGAGCGATGCATCATCGAGAGCATCGCCTTCGATCGCCCGTGAACGTGACTCACTCGCCGAGGCGAGCGAGCTCGGAGTCGATCAACTTGCGGAACGCCTCTTCGGGCTGCGCGCCTGAGAGCTGCAGACCGTTGATGAAGAACGCGGGCGTGCCGCTCACTCCGGCCGCCTGGCCCGCGGCGAGATCCTTCTTCACCAGCGCGCCCATGCGGCCCGAGTTGAGGCACTCGCTGAACTTCTTCTCGTCCACTCCGACGCGCTTGGCCTGCATGGCGAGCGCGTCTTCATCGAGTTCCTGCGATTCGAAGAGCGAGTCGTGCAGCTCCCAGAACTTGCCCTGCTCGTCGGCGCACGCGGTCGCCTCGGCCGCCTTCGGAGCCTTCGGGTGGTTCTGCAGCGGGTAGTGACGGAACACGATGCGCACCTTGTCGCCGTAGGCCTTGAGCACCGTGAGCACCGTCTCGTGCGCGCGCGCGCAGTACGGGCACTGGAAGTCGGCGAACTCGACGATCACCACCTTCGCGCCCTTCCCTCCGCGCGTCGGACCGCTGGTGTCGACCGTCTTGCGCTGCTTCGGAGGCGCCTCGAGCACCAGCTGGTAGCCCGCGTCCTTCTTCAGCTTGCTGAACACCTCGCGCGCCTTCTTGGAGCGCGCTTCACGCGTCAGCGCCTGACGCAGCTGCGGCTTCACGTCGTCGTAGCCCACGCCGTCGGGCAAGCGACCGCGCGCCTTCTCGAACAACCCGCGCATGTCTTCTTCGGTCGGTTCCGCGAGGCCGGTCTCGACGTTCTTGCCGAGCCAGTCGTCTTCGCTCACGCCCTCGGCTTTCGCCTTCTGCGCGACGAGCGCTTCGATGGCGATGCGCTCGGCGGCTTCACTGCGCAGGTCGTAGATCTGTTCCTGCAGCTTGCTCAGCTCGTCGATGACCTTCTCGTCGACCTCGGCCTGGCGAATGACGCGATCGCCGAACTTCGCGATGATCGGTGTCGGCCCGTCGTCTTTGGTTTGGACGGTCGCGCAGGCGCTGCTGAACAACGTCAGGCTGAGGAAAACGACGCCCCTCATCACATCGCCGCCGGGGCTGCGCCGCCTTCAGGAAGCACGCGCGCGAACTCGGCCGGCTTCTCGAGCACCAGCGCCTCACGCAGCACCTCGTCGACGTAATCGACGAGCACGATGCGCAGCTGCTTGCGGACCTTCTTCGGCACCTCGCGCAGGTCCTTCTTGTTGTCGCGCGGCACGAGCACGGTCTTGATGCCGAGCCGGTGCGCGGCGAGGCACTTCTCTTTCAGACCGCCGATGGGCGTCACGCGACCACGCAGGGTGATCTCACCGGTCATCGCCACGTCGCGACGCACGGGAATGCGCGTGATGGCCGACACCAGGGCGGTCGCCATGGTCACGCCCGCGCTCGGCCCGTCCTTCGGGAACGCGCCGGGGAAGTGGATGTGCATGTCGTTCTGCTCGAAGAACTTGTCGTCGATGCCGAGACGACGCGCCTTGCTCCGCACGTAGGTCACGGCCGCCTGCGCTGATTCCTTCATCACGTCGCGCAGCACGCCGGTGACGATCAGCTTGCCCTTGCCGGGCATGGTGGTCGCTTCGGTGACGAGCACTTCGCCGCCGAACTCCGTCCACGCGAGGCCGTTCACCATGCCGAGCTGGTTTTCCTTCTCGTTCTTGTCCTTCGGCACCTTGGCGACGCCGAGCAGCTTCATCACGCGCTTCGAGTCGACGTCGAAGGGCTGCTTGCCGTTCTTGATCGCCTCGCGCGCCAGCTTGCGGAACACACCGGCGAGCTCACGCTCGAGATTGCGCACGCCCGCTTCGCGCGTGTACCGGCGAATCACCGCGCGGATCGCCTTGTCGGTCATCTTCACTTCGACGTCGCCCAGGCCGTTCGCTTCCTTCTGCTTCGGAATCAGGTAGCGGCGCGCGATCGCGAGCTTCTCCTCTTCCGTGTAGCCAGCGAGGCGGATGACCTCCATGCGATCCTGCAGCGGCTGCGGGATGGTGTGCATGGAGTTCGCGGTGCAGATGAACATCACCTTCGACAGGTCGTAATCGAGGTCGAGGTAGTGATCGTTGAAGGTGTGGTTCTGTTCGGGGTCGAGCACCTCGAGCAGCGCCGCCGAGGGATCACCGCGGAAGTCAGACGACATCTTGTCGATTTCGTCGAGCAGCATCACCGGGTTCGACGACTCGGCCTTCTTCAGCGACTGCACGATCTTGCCCGGCATCGCTCCGATGTACGTGCGGCGGTGACCGCGAATCTCGGCCTCGTCGCGCACGCCACCCAACGCGATGCGCTGGAACTTGCGGCCGAGCGCCTTGGCGATTGACCGACCCAGTGACGTCTTGCCGACGCCCGGAGGCCCCACGAAGCACAAGATCGGACCCTTGAGCTTTCCGACCAGCTGCTGCACCGCGAGGTATTCGAGAATGCGCTCCTTCACCTTCTTCAGGCCGTAGTGATCGGCGTTGAGCACGCCCTCGGCCTCGGTGATGTCGAGCTTGTCCTTCGTCTCGTCGCCCCACGGCAATGAGAGCACCCAGTCGATGTAGTTCCGCACCACCGTCGCTTCGGCGGACATCGGCCCCATCATCTTGAGCTTCTTGATCTCCTTCTTGACCTTGGCGACCGCTTCCTTCGGCATCTTCTTGGCCTTCAGCTTGTCGTCGAGCTCCTGCAGCTCCGACTTGCCGTCGTCCTTGTCGCCGAGCTCGCGCTGAATCGCCTGCATCTGCTCGTTCAAGAAGTACTCGCGCTGCGTGCGCTCCATCTGCTTCTTCACGCGCGACTTGATGCGCTTCTCAGCTTTGAGAATTTCGATCTCGCCCTGCATCAGCTCGTACAGCTTCTCGAGGCGGCGAATGGGCGACTCGGTCTCGAGCAACGCCTGCTTGTCGGCGACCGACTTGAACGGCAGGTGAATGGCGATGGTGTCCGACAGGCGGCCCGCGTCGTCGATGATCGCGACCTGCTGCTGCAGCTCGGGAGCGATGCGCTTGTTCAGCTCGACGTACGCCTTGAACGTGGCCTGCACCGCGCGCACGAGGGCTTCGACTTCCACTCCCGTCGCGGGCGGCTCGGTGACGCGCTCGAAGTCGCAGAGGAAGAACGCGTCGTGCGGCTGGAACTTGCTGATCTTCGCCCGCGCCACGCCTTCGACCAGCACCTTCACCGTGCCGTCGGGCAGCGGGAGCAGCTGCACCACCTGCCCCAGCGTCGCGAACTGGAAGAGTTCTTCGGGCGCCGGGTCGTTGGTCTTCGCCTTCTTCTGCGCCGAGAGCAGCAGCCACGCCTTGCCGTCGGCGCCCTTGCGCGCCATCGCGTCCTTCAGCGCGGCGATCGACTTCTCACGACCGACGTACAGCGGTCGAACTTCGTGAGGGAACAACACGATGTCGCGCAGTGGCAGGAGTGGGAGCACGGCTTCCTTCTTCTCGTCGCGGCTGAAGAACATGGATGTGCGGGGTTGTAACGCCGCGTAGGGTCGAAATCGAACTTTGAGCCGCCGCTCGCGGCGTCAGCGAAGTGTCTGCAGCAGGAACGCAACCTGATCGGCTGAGTTCTCGATCGCCTTGCTGACCTGATCGGCCCCGCCGTGCCCCGCGTTCGCCTCGATGCGCAGCCAGGTGAGGCCGTCTGGGTTGGCGGTCTGCACCATCGCCACGAACTTGCGCGCGTGGAACGGGTCGACGCGATCGTCGTGATCGGCGCTCATCATCAGCAGCGCTGGGTACTTCGTGCCGGCCTTCACGTGCTGGTAGGGCGAATATGCCGAGAGCACCGCGAGCTCATCGGGCTTCTCGGGATCTCCGTACTCGGGGATCCACGTCTTGCCGGAGCCGTAGAGGTGGTAGCGCTCCATGTCGAGCAGCGGCACCGCGCAGACGACCGCGCCGTAGAGTTCAGGGTGCTGCGTCATCGCCGCGCCGACGAGCAGACCGCCGTTGCTGCCGCCGCGAATGCCGAGGTGCTGCGGCGTGGTCCACTTCTCGGTGACGAGGTACTGCGCGGCCGCGGCGAAGTCGTCGAAGACGTTCTGCTTCTTGCCGAGCTTTCCGGCGTCGTGCCACGCCTTGCCGTATTCGCCACCGCCGCGGAGGTTGGCGAGCGCGTACACGCCGCCGTGCTCGAGCCACGGGTAGATGAACGACGTGAAGCTGCTGCGCATCGACACATCGAAGCCGCCGTAGCCGTAGAGCAGCGTGGGGTTCTTGCCGTCGAGCTTCACGTCCTTCTTCGCGACGATGAACATGGGAATCTTCGTTCCATCTTTCGACGTCACGAAGACCTGCTTCACGTCGTACTTCGACGGGTCCACCGGCACTTCGACCTTGAAGTAGATCTCGCTCTTCCCGCTCTTCACGCTGGTCTTGAAGATCTGCGACGGCATGGTGAGCGAGCTGAAGCCGAAGAACGCCTCGTCGTCTTCTTCGTCACCGTAGAGGTTCGACGCGGTGCCGAGGCCGGGCAGCTCGACCTCTCGCACCTTCTTGCCGTCGAGCGTGTAGAGGTCGACGACGCTCACCACGTTCTTCAGCGAGGCGATGGCGATGTGGCCGCCGACGATCACCATGCTCTCGCGCGCCTCGTCCTTCTCTTCGGGGATGAGTTCCTTCCAGTTCTTGCGCTCGAACTTGTTGGGGTCGATCTCGAAGACCCGCTTGTTGGGCGCGCCCTCGTCGGTGAAGGCGTAGAGCTTCCCCTTCCACGCATCGACCGAGTACTTCGCGTCTTTGCCGGCGACGAGCAGCTGCCACGTCTTGTCCTTGCCGACTCGCTTGATGAAGACGTCGTTCTCGTTCCACCCGCGCATGATCGAGATGAAGAGGAACTTGCCGTCGCGCGACACGCCGCCGCCGATGAAGGTCTTCGGGTCACCGGTGCGCGGGTGCAGCACTTCGTCCTTCGCGGGGTCGGCACCGAGCTTGTGCTGGCGCACGTCGCAGTAGCCGGGCCGCTCCGAGATGGGGATCGTCGGGTCGGTCGGGAGCCACTCGTAGATGAACGACTTGCTGTCGGGGAGCCACGACGGCGACGCGTACTTCGCGCCGGTGATCACGTCGGTCTCGCTGATCTTCATGGTGTCGACGTCGAGCACGTAGAGCGTCGCTTCGTCGGCCGCGTTCGGCTTCTTGGCGAACACCACCTTCTTGCCGTCCCAGCTGGGAACCCAGGTGCCGAGCGAGACCGTGTTGTCGGTGCTCCACTCGTTGGGGTTGAGGAGCACCTTCTCTTCGCCGGTCGCTCCCTGCTTCCAGTAGACGATGGCCTTCTCCTTGTCCTTGTGCGTGCGGACGTAGAAGTAGCGGCCGCCGCGCTTGGTCGGGGCTCCCATCGAGTCGAGGTAGTAGAGCTCGCGATACCGCGCGAGGAGCGCGTCACGCTCGGGCAACGCGTGAATGCGATCGCGCGCGAACTTGTCCTGCGCCGCCATCCATTCCTTCACCTCGGGCGCCTTCTCGTCTTCGAGCCAGCGGTAGGGGTCGGCAGGAATCGTGGCGTCGGCGCGAGTCGGAGGCGGCATGGGTTTGGGCGGAGGCGCGGGCTTCCGGGGCGGGAGCTTGGCGTTCTCGATCAGATCGGGGTCGGCAGGAGTCTGCGTGGCCTGTGGGGTGGCACAACCAACGACGAAGAGAGTCGCGGACGCGAGGAATCGCTTCATGGCGCGGACCGTGGCGCTCGGGGCGCGCGGTGGCAAGAAGCGAATGGCTCAGCGCTTGTTGAACCGATTGAGAATGTCAGCGGGTGCAGGCTCGAGGTCTTCGACGCGCGACGCCCGGCGCCGAAGAATGTCCGTCCAGAGCTGAATGGCTTCGCTCCGACGGGGGTGTGTGGTTGCGTCGAGCAGCGCCTCGACTCGGGCGCGATCGTGCGCACCGGCGCTCATCAGCGCTGCGATGTCCGCGACATCCTGGTCTCGTCCCGCAATCAACTTCATCGCGATCAGTTCGTTCCGCTGCACCACTGGAGCCGAAACACCGGGTAACACTTCCTGAACCCGAGCAGATTCGACGACGAGTGCTTCGATGCCACTCGTTTCGAAGAGGAGGTCCGCCCGCACGGAGCTCGTCTTCCAGGTGAGCCTCGCCGTGGCGACATTCCGCGATTTCTGTTTCAGGAAGATCTCGCGGACGACGAAGCCTTCCGCCCTCATCGCGTGAATCAGCGAGTCGACTTCTTCCTGAGATTCGACGCTGACCGCGAAGTCGACATCGGTCGTGCTGCGCGACTCTGCGAGGAGCCCGCGCGCGATGCCGCCGACGACGCAGTAGCGCGCCTGATGGATTTCGAGCGCCCGGATGGCTTGCTCGAAGGTGACGCGAACCGCTTTTCCCAGAGCGCTCGCGGTGCCTTGACGAACACGCGTGGGTCGAGCGGTTCTGCGTCGAGAAGCCATCGCTGCATCTTGGCTTCGAGCTGCGCCTTCGTCAGCTTCGGATGACGCGACTTGAACTTCTGGCGTTGGAGAGCATCGAGAAACTGATTGGCCTCGAAGATCGACGCCCAGCCACTCACGCCTGCGCCTCGGCGACCTTCGGCTTGTCTTCGCCGGTGTAGAGCACCACGGGCTCCTTCTTCTTGAGCACCGCGTCCTCGTTGATCACCACTTCGCGCGCCGTCTTCTTCGACGGAATCTCGTACATCAGCTCGAGCATCACCGACTCGAGGATCGCGCGCAGACCACGTGCTCCCGTCTTGCGCCGAATCGCTTCCTGGCTGATGGCCTTCAGCGCGCCGTCGGTGAACTTGAGCGCCACGCCGTCGAGATCGAGCAGCTTGCGGTACTGCTTGGTCAGCGCGTTGCGAGGCTTCACCAGAATGTCGATCAGCGCCGGCTCATCGAGCTCTTCGAGCGCGGTCACCACCGGCAGACGGCCGATGAACTCGGGAATCATGCCGAACTTGAGCAGATCTTCCGGCTCGACCTTCGAGAGCAGCTCGCTCAACGACTTGTCGGACTTCTTCTTCACCTCGGCGCCAAAGCCGAGCGACTTGCCGCCCAGTCGGCGCTCGATCACCTTGTCGAGCCCACCGAACGCGCCACCGCAGATGAAGAGGATGTTGGTGGTGTCGATCTGCAGAAATTCCTGCTGCGGGTGCTTGCGGCCGCCCTTCGGAGGAACGTTCGCCACCGTGCCTTCGATGATCTTGAGCAGCGCCTGCTGCACGCCTTCACCGGACACGTCGCGGGTGATCGACGGGTTCTCCGACTTGCGCGCGATCTTGTCGATCTCGTCGACGTACACGATGCCGCGCTGCGCGCGCTCGATGTCGCCGTCGGCCGCCTGCAGCAGGTTGACGATGATGTTCTCGACGTCTTCGCCGACGTAGCCGGCCTCGGTGAGGCACGTGGCGTCAGCGATGGTGAACGGCACGTTGAGGATTCTCGCCAGCGTCTGCGCGAGCAGCGTCTTGCCGGAGCCCGTCGGCCCGAGGAGCAAGATGTTCGACTTCTGCAGCTCGACGTCATCGAGCTGGACCTTCGACTCGATGCGCTTGTAGTGGTTGTGCACCGCGACGCTGAGCACCTTCTTCGCGCGGTCCTGGCCGATCACGTACTCATCGAGGATCGACTTGATCTCGCTGGGCCGCGGAATGCGAAGGCGCGTGTCCTTCTGCTCTTCGCGATCGATCTCTTCCGCGATGATGTCGTTGCAGAGGCCGATGCACTCGTCGCAGATGTAGACCGTCGGGCCGGCGATGAGCTTCTTCACTTCCTTCTGCGACTTGCCGCAGAAGGAGCAGCACAGGGTCTGGTTTCCGCCTTCGCGACCGACGTTCTTGGTGGCCATGCCTGCGTCGAAGTTAACCCGAGGATCCGACAAACGCCCACGAATGACCGCCGCAGGCGCCTGACCGATCCGTCAAGGCGCTGACGCCCAGGACGGCCCTTACTTCTTGGTCTCGCTCTTCGGGTTCCGCTTGGCGACCTGATCGATGAGGCCGTACTGCACGGCTTCGCCAGCGCTCATGAAGTTGTCGCGGTCGCAGTCCTTCTCGATGCGCTCGAGCGAGTGGCCCGTGGCATCAGCGAGGATCTGGTACAGCACCTTCTCGAGGCGAGCCATCTCCGCGACCTGGATCTTCATGTCGCGAGCCTGACCACGCGCGCCACCCAGCGGCTGGTGAATCATGATGCGCGAGTTCGGCAGCGCCGAGCGCTTGCCCTTCGCACCCGCGGCGAGCAGCACCGCGCCCATCGACGCCGCCTGACCCGTGCACACCGTCGCCACGTTGCAGCGGACGTATTGCATGGTGTCGTAGATGGCCAAACCCGCGGTGACCGAGCCACCGGGCGAGTTGATGTACATCGTGATGTCCTTGTCGGGATCTTCCGACTCGAGGAACAGCAGCTGCGCCGTCACGCCGTTGGCCACGTCATCGTCGATCTCGGTGCCGATCATGATGATGCGGTCGCGAAGCAGGCGGGCGTACAGGTCCCACACGCGCTCTCCGCGGTGGGTGGTCTCGACGACGGTAGGCGGCCAGTAGGGCATGTCGTTCTCCAGTATCCGGCAGGGAATTATTTCGCAGCGTGCTGACGGAGGAAGGCGATCACCTTCTCCTCTTTGATGCGGCTCCGGAGACCATCCTGCGCTTCGGGCGTGTTGTATTGCTTCTGCAGAATGGGCAGGCCGACGTTGTTTTCCTTCGCCAGCTCTTCGATGCGCGCCTTGAGTTCGTCTTCGCTCGCGCTGATCTTCTCTTCGCCGGCGATCGACTCGAGCAGCAGCTGACCGCGCACTTCGAGCGCCGCCTTGGGCCGCATCTCCTCGCGCAGCTTGCCCCAGTCGAGGTTCAGCATGTTCGGGTCCATGCCCGAGCGCATCAGGCCGCCGAGCGCGTTCTCAAGCATGAAGTCGATGCCGCGGTTCACCATCGCCTGCGGCACGTCGATGGGGTTCTTCTCGACCAGCGCCTTGAACAGCGCGTCACGCGCGTCGACGTCGGCACGGTTCTTCGCCGCCCGCTCGAGATCGCGGCGCACGCGCGCCTTCAGCGCGTCGAAGCTCTCCTCGCCCATGTCCTTGGCGAAGGTCGCGTCGTCGGGAGTCTTCTTTTCCTTGATCGACTTCACGGTGCACACGAAGTGCGCGACCTGGCCCTTCACCTCGTCGACCCGGTAGTCGGCGGGGAAGGTGTAATCGAACTCCTTCTTCTCACCGACCTTCACGCCCTCGAGCGCGGGCAGGTTGCCGTCGATGAGCTCACCGGCGGCCACTTCGACCGTCACGTCACGGCCGGTGTTGCCGGGGAACGCCGCGCCGCCCTTGGTGGCGTCGAAGTCGATGACCGCGAGATCACCCTTCTGCACCGTGTCGCGACCGGCGACGTCGACGACCTCGGTGCGCTGCTGGCGCATGCGATCGATCTGCTCGCTGACGCGCTCGTCGGTGACGGCGGCGTCGAAGCTGGGCAGCGACAGGCCCTTGTAGTCCTTCGCGGCGACGACCGGCTTCACCTCGACGCGCGCCGAGTAGGCGTACGGCTTGGCGCTCTCGAGCTTGCCGCCCGAGAACGACGGGTCACCCACCGCCGCGACGTTCGTTTCCTTGAGCGCGTCGATGAAGCCGAGCAGCTGCACGCGCTTCACGACGTCGGCCTCGACCTCGCTCTTGAACTTCTGCTCGAGAATGCGCCGCGGGATCTTGCCCGGCCGGAAGCCCGGCACCTTCACCTGGCGCGCGAGATTCGTGTACGCGGCGCTCAGTTCTTTCTCGACCAACGCCGGGTCGACTTCGATGGTGAGCCGCTTTTCAATCGCCGAGACGTCTTCAACCTGAACCTTCATGGTGCGGCGCACTTAGAGGAATTCGGCTCAGAAATACACGCTCCTGAACGTCAGCCTTGTGACGTCGTCCGTCGTTTCTTCGAGGGCGTTATTTCGTCCACATGGAGTCCAGGGCGATGGAGGGTGCGATCGCCGCGCAATCGGCGCGGGCGACCGAGACGGCGATTCGGGTGCGCATGGCGGGCGTAGGCGCGTTTCTTCCGCTCCTCGCGCTGCTGCACTTCATGGGGAGCCCGGGGTGGGACGCGTACCTCGCGCCGCTCTCGATCTTCGGAGTGATCGCCGCCGCGCTCTTCGTCACCCGCCACCGTCCGTGGATGAGCGACGTCGGCCCGTTCACCTTCGTGCTCGACGTGGTGCTGGTGTTCGAGATGCAGCGTCGCGCGATGCCCGGCTCGCCCTTCCCCGCCGGAGTCGCCGGCTTCTCGCTCGGTCTCTTCACGCTGCTGGCGGCGATGACCGCCTCGACGATGCGCCGAGCCGCGACGTGGGCCGTGACGGGCGTGGCGATCGCGGCGCAGGTGACGCTGATGCGCCTGGCGACCGTCGGCGTGGGAGCGCAGATCACCGCGGCGGTCGTGCTGGTGCTCCTCGCCGTCACCCAGACCACGGTCGGACGGCGGCTGCGCGAGATGGTGCGCAGCCTCGCCAACGCCGAAACGGAATGGAAACGCGAGCACGCGCAGGTCGCCGAGCTCACCGAGGCACGGAAGCAGATCGAGACGCTGCTCGAGCAAGCGCAGTCACAGAACCAGGCGCTGCGCTCACTGCAGGGCGACAAGGACGCGCTCACCTCGCTGCTGATTCATGATCTGCGCGCACCGCTTGGAGCGCTGCGCTCGAACATCGACTGGCTCAAGACCGAGCTGAGCGGCAGCGACGACCCCGACATCACCGACGCGCTGGTGCAGTCGCGCCAGGTCACCGATCGCGTCACCGGAATGATCGGCGATCTCCTCAACATCAATCGGCTCGAGAGCGGCGACATGCCGTTCACGCCCGAGGAGCGCCCCTCGCGCATGATTCTCGAAGCGCTCCAACGGCAACTGCAGGCGCAGGGACGCGAACGGCGCATCGAAGTGCAGCTCGACGCCGATGATTCGCTGCTCAACGCCGATCACGGACTGTTGCAGCGCGCGCTCGAGAACATCTCGAGCAACGCACTTCGCTACACGCCGGCCGGCGGCACGATTCGCATCGAAGGCCGAGCGCGCGGGCCAGAAGTGCACTTCGCGATTCGCAACAGCGGTCCGGCGATTCCACCGAACGTGCGCGCCACGCTCTTCGAGAAGTACGTGCAGGCGGGCAGCGCGCAGGACAACCGACGCGCCGGCTGGGGCCTGGGTCTCTACTTCTGCAAGCTGTGCGTCGAGGCCCACCAGGGTTTCATCGGTCTCGAAGACGTCGACGGCTGGCCGACGTCGTTCGTGATTCGCGTGCCTGCCGCGATCGACGCGCGCATCGCCGCCTGACGCACTACCCTCACGACCCATGCGCTTGCTGCCTGCGGTCGCGGTCGTGCTGCTCTTCGGTTGTCCGTCTCCTTCCAACCCCGACGCAGCGACCGGTGGAGGAAGCGGAGGAGGCGGCGGGTCGATGACAGGAGGCGGCTCGGCGACGGGTGGCGGTGGCTCGGCGACAGGCGGAGGCGGCTCGGCGACAGGAGGAGGCGGCGGCTCGGCTACCGGCGGCGGGTCGGCGACCGGCGGCGGCTCGGCCACAGGTGGCGGAGCTGGCGGCGGCGACGCCGACTCAGGCATGCCGATGATCGATCTCGGGAACTTCTGCTCGATGTTCCCCACCGCGTCGTGCGCACAGCTCGCGGCGTGCGGCGACTACGAAAGCGCGACCTCACCTTCGTGTCTGCGCGAACAGCAGCGCCGGGTTCAGGTGCTCTGCGAGCAAGCGCTTCGCGGCACGGTGACCTACGACGGCGTCGAAGGCCTCAAGTGTCTCGGAGAGATCACCGGCACTCCGACGCAGTGTTACGTGCCGTTCTGGTCGTGCGGTCAGCTGACGACTCCGATCGCCGGGTCGGGCCGCGCGGTGTTCAACACGCGGCCCAACGCGTGCGCGGCCAACACCTGCGACGGCGGTTTCTGTGACGAAGCCTGCACCGGGCCGACGTGTCGAGGTTTCCGCACGCTCGGCCAATCGTGCGACGACACGTCTCACCCCGTTGCGAAGTGCGATCCGTCGACTGCCTGGTGCGGCTCGCTCGACGGCGGAGCGCGAGAGTGCCTCCCTGTTGCGCGTGCTGGAGAAAGTTGTGAGTTCGCGACCTGCGCTCCCGGTACGCGTTGTGTGTTCGTGCCCGATTCACACTGCGAGACGCTGATCGATGCCGGCGCGCCGTGCCAGCCCGGCGCACCGTGTGCCGAGGGCGTCTGTCGCAGCGACGGCATCTGCGGCTCGAAGCCGATCGGCGCCGCGTGCGCTTCACCGAGCGACTGCGGCGATTTCTCGAGCACCAAAGTGTGCCTCGGGCTCTCGCTCGCCAGCGACGGCGGAGTGCTCACCATGGGCCAATGCCAACCGCGGCCGCTGCTCGGTCAGGCGTGCGACTACGCATGGGGGACCTCGACCGACCCCTGCCGCATGGATCTCGCGCAGGGCTGCATCGACGGCATCTGCCGCCAGCTCACGCCGTTCTCGCAGCCGAGCGGCACTGAGTGCCCGATTCGTTCGTACGGCCGCGTCGAAGCACCGTTCTTCGGCTTCGCGATCTGCGCGCGCGGTCTGGCGTGCCAGCCGTCGACCACCGCGCACGCGCCCAAGACCGGCCGCTGTGGCCCGCCGCGGCAGGTCGGTGAGTCGTGCAAGGACATCTTCCAGTGCGCCGACGGCAACGACTGCCTCACGGTGAGCGATGGCGGTCGCGAGTGCGTGCACACTGCAGCGCTTGGCGAGCCGTGCCCCCGCGGCTGCAAGTTCGACACGTTCTGCGAAAGCCAGAGTGACGGCGGCAGCGCATGCGCATTCCGCGCTGAAGAAGACGCGGGCTGTTCGAACTCGAAGCCGTGCGCTCCCGAGCTGATCTGCGACGGCGCGACGAACACCTGCACGCGCGTCGACCCGGTGGGCATGTCGTGCACCTACGACTTCCAGTGCTCGGGGCTGGCGTGCTCGAACGGCCAGTGCGTCGCGATGTGCATCCGCTGAGTGATGAAGCGCTCGCTCGTTCTTCCGCGCGAAGGTTCGTGTCTCGTCAGCACCGATCTGCACGGCAACCTGCGCGACTGGCGAGCGCTGCGCGCGGTGTTCGAGGCGAGCGCACCTGACACGCACTGGGTGGTTCTCGGAGACGTCGTTCACGGCCCCGACGAGAAGACCGCGCTCGAGAAAGCTGAGCTCTATGGGTTCGTCGATCAGAGCGCCGAGCTGGTCGCCGAACTCTGCGACGTGCGCGATCGACATCGCGACCGTGTGCACTTCGTGCTCGGCAATCACGACGCGGGCCACATCGGCTTCCGGCACACCACGAAGTTCCACGACGACGAGGTGACGCACCTCGAATCGACCATGACCACGGAGCAGATTCAGCGCATGCACGCGCTGTTTCGCGACGCGCTGCTCGCGGTGGTCGCTCCCTGCGGCTTGTTGCTCACGCACGGCTCGCCGGGCGCCGAGCTCACTTCACTCTCGGTGTTCGATGGCCCGCTGCCTCCCGAGCCGAACGACGCTGCGCGCAATCTCGCGATCGGCGAGACGCTGTGGAGCTACGGCCAGCGCGGTGAAGTCACGAAGCGACTGCTCAACCGGTTGAGCGCCGAGCTGAAGCTCGATCTCCGGGTGGTGGTGCACGGCCATGATCGCGATGAGTCAGGCTGGTTCACCGAAGGCGGCAATCAGGCGCAACCGGTGATCTTCGGAGCGCCCGATGCGAACAAGCGCTACCTGTTCATCGATCTCGCCAGCCGCATCGATTCAGTCGAAGCGCTCACCGCTGCACTGCGGCCCGTGCACCCATGAAGCGACACACCGCGCTCGCGCTCGCCGGCTTTCTCACCTTCGCGGTGAGCGCGTACTTCTTCTACGGCCAGCTCTTCATGGCGACCCTCGTCTGCCGCGATCGACACCAGACCCCGGAGTGCGAGGCGAACTACGTCCACGCGTATTTCTCGGAAGCGGGTCTGCTGATCGGCGTCGTGCTCGGTGCGGTCGCGCTGTGGCAGTGGCGCCGAGCGCGCGTCACGACTCGAGCTTGACCTCTTCGAGATCGGCCCAGTTCTTCCCCGCCCACACTCCGACCACCAGTGGCACCTCGAGAATGAACGCGTTGCGCATCGCTTCCGAGGCGACCTTCGCTGCCTTCTGCAGTTCCGACTCGGCGACCTCGAACAACACTTCGTCGAGAATCTGCACCACCGGAGTGGCCTTCAACCCCGCAGCCCTGAGTGCGCGATCGGCATCGAGCAACGCGCGCCGCCCCACGTCGGACACGCTGCCTTCGTGCGTGGCGCGTCGCGCGAGACGCTCGGCGTACGAGAGCAACATCGAGTCGAGCGACTCGAGCCCGCCGATGGGCCACTTCCGGCCCGCGATGGTCTGGATGTAGCCGCGCTCCTTCGCCAGCCGCAGCTGCTCGTCCTGGAACGCGCGCACCTTCGCGTAGTGGCGATCGAAGCGCGCGATGTACTCCTTCGATTCGGCCGGCGTGATGCCCAGCTGCATGCCCAGCGAGCTCGCGCCCTGCCCCGCGAACGTCGCGAAGTTCACCACCTTGCCAGTCTGGCGCTGCTCGACCGTCAGCTTGTCTTGCGGAATCTCGAGCACCGCCGACGCCGTCAACTTGTGCATGTCGGCGCGTTTGCGCAGCGGCTCGACGAGGTTCGGATCTTTCGTGAGGTGCGCCAGCACGTAGAGACCGAGCTGCGAAAAATCGACCGACATCAACAGGCAGCCGGGCGACGCCACGAACGCGCGCCGCACCTTGTTCATCTCCTCGGTGCGACCGGGCACGCGACCGAGATCGGGGTTGCTGTTGATCAGATGGCCCGAGAACGAACGTGCGAGGTGGAACTGCGAGTGCACCTTGCCGTCGGTGTCGATCGACTTGCGCAACGCGATGAGCCAGTTGTCGCGCAGCCGCCGCAACGTGCGCCACCGCAACACGAGCCCGACGATGGGGTGTGCGTTCTCGATGCGCTCCAGCGCTTCGTTGGCGGTGCTCCAGCCCGTCTTGGTGTGCGAGACGATCGGCAGCTTGAGCTGCTCGAACAGCACCTCGCCGAGCTGCTTGCTCGAATTGATGTTGAACGACTTGCCCGCCAGCGCGCTGATTTGCTTCTCGAGCTCGGCCTCGATCGCCGCGAACGACTCCACCGCCTTGTCGAGCACGCCCACGTCGACGCTCAGGCCGGTGAGTTCCATGCGCACCAGCACCTCGGACAGCGCGAGGTATTCCTCGAGCAGCTTCTTCTCGACGCCGGGGCCGAGCTTCGCGGAGATCGCCGCGCTCGCGTCGGCGCGCTGACCGGCGATCTCTCCGGCGCGATCGATCGAGAGCCCCGACCATTTCTTGCGCTTCGCTCCGACGCCCAGCACTTCGTCGTCGTCGGGCAGCGCGCGCCCGAGCACCGGCTTGGCGACCACGGTGAGATCGTGCGGCGCCCAGTTCGACGGCTGCGTGAGATGCGAGAGGCACGCCGAATCACTCACGATTCCGTTCAAGGTCACGCCCGCGCGGCGAAGCGCGACGACGGTGCGCACCAGATCGTGGCCCTGCTTCAGCGCCTTCGGGTCTTCGAGCCACTTGAGCAGCACCGGCCACGCGCGACCGCCAGCGGGCACGTAGAACGCGTCGCCGTCGCCGATTGAGAGCGCCATGCCGGCGATCGCCATCGCGATCGGGTCAGGGTCTTCGAGCAGCGCGTGAATCGTGACCGTCTTGCCGGCGAGCTTCGCCAGCGCGCTGTTGATCGACGCCTCGTCTTCACAGAGCTCGGCGCGCTTCTTCGCCGCCGACTCGTCGCTCACCAGCAGCTCGACGAACGCGAGTGACTCGTAGAGCGCGTTCAGCTTCGGCGCGTTCGGCGGAGTCCACGCCGTGTCCTTCAACGCCACCGGCAACTTCAGCCCACCGCCGAGCTTCGCGAAGGCGAGCGCTTTGGGGACCTCGTCGCGCGAGGCCTTGAGCGCTTTCGGAATGCGCCCCTCGAGCGTGTCGAGCTTCGCCATCGCGGCCTCGACCGTGCCGTGCTCGGTGAGGAACTCGGTGGCGCCCTTCGCGCCGATGCCCTTCAAGCCGGGCACGAGATCTTCGTCACCGACCAGCGCGAGCCACTGCCCGACCTGCGCGGGAGGCACGTTGAACCGCTTCTGGACGATCTCGATCGTGTAGCGAACGTCCTTGTTGGCGTCGAACCACCACACGCGCTCGCTCACCAACTGCGCGTACCGCTTGTCGACCGCTGCGATGATCACGTCATCGCCGGCATCGACCGCGGCCTTCGCGTACGACGCGCACAGGTTGAGTTCGTCGTCGCTCTCGACCACCGTGAGGCCCAGCGCGCGACACAGCTCGGGCAGCAACGCGACCTGCTTGAAGAGGATCTCGGGCCAGCCGCGCGTCGACGCCTTCGAGTCGATCACCGCGATCGCTCGCGCTGGAGCGCGCATGGCGATCACCCGATGCAGCGCGCGCGCGACCGCGAAGAGGCCGTTCACCACCACGCCGTCGCGCGACTTGCGATCGGTGGGGACCACCTGGAACCCGCGCGCGAGCAGGTTGGTCGCCGAGGCGATGAGCGTTCGTTCCGCCATGCGAGCGCAAGTTAGCGGCCCTCGCAGCGATCTCTAGAAGCTGGCCGTGGTCTGCACGCAGTCTGAAAAAAAGCGCTTACCGGGATCGCCGGGCCCATCTCCTCCGAGGTAGGAGGGCCGTTGGGTGTTGCGGTTGCGGTGATTCCGGGGGAATCCCTATGGGCGAGCGACTTCGAGTCGTGATGGTCGATGACGACGCGCTGGTCTTGCGCGCGTTGAGCAAGCAGCTCACGGCCGCCGGAATGGAGGTCGTCACGACGGTCGACCCCCTCGAGGGGCTCGAGCTGGCGACCGCCTCGGACGTCGACGTCGTGCTGTGCGACGTGCAGATGCCCAACCTCACCGGCCTCGAGCTTCTCGAAGCGCTGCGCAAGCGCGGCAGCGACGTCGAGGTCGTGTTGATGAGCGGCGCGTCGTCGCTCGACAAGGCCACCCTCGCGGTGAAGGCCGGCGCGTGGGACTACCTCGCCAAGCCCCTCGACCCGGAGCGCATGATCAGCGCGCTGCGCCACGCGGCGGAACGGCGTCGCCTCGCGCGTCGCACCACGGCGCTCGAAAACCAGCTCGAAGCCCGCCACGGGTTCGAGGCCCTGGTCGGCAGCAGCCCGAAGATGCTCGAGGTCTTCAAGCTGATCGAAGCGGTCGCGCCAACCACCGCCACCGTGCTGATTCACGGCGAGTCCGGCACCGGCAAGGAACTGGTGGCGCGCGCCATTCATCGGCGCAGCCCGCGGTCGCTGCAGCCCTTCGTGACGATCAACTGCTCGGCGATGACGCAGACGCTCCTCGAGACCGAGCTCTTCGGTCACGTGCGTGGCGCCTTCACCGGAGCGAACACCAGCCGCCGCGGTCTGTTTCAAGCCGCCGATGGCGGCACGCTCTTCCTCGATGAAGTGGCCGACATGGCCGCGTCGACGCAAGCCGCGTTGCTGCGCGCACTTCAGGAAGGCGAGGTGCGCCCGGTCGGCGGCACCACACCCATTTCGGTCGACGTTCGGGTGATCGCTGCGTCGCACACCGAGCTCAGCGAGCTGGTGAGCCAGGGCCGGTTCCGCGAAGATCTCTTCTTCCGGCTCAAGGTGGTGTCGATCACCGTGCCGCCGCTGCGCGAACGTGCAGACGATCTCACGCTCCTCATCACCCACCTGCTGCGGCGCTTCGGCGCGCGCGATGGCCGCCCTGCCGCGCACGTCACCGAAGGCGCGCTCGCCCGACTGCTCACCCACCGCTGGCCCGGCAACGTTCGCGAACTCGAGAACGTGCTCGAGCGCGCAACGCTTCTGTGCGGCGGTGCGCCCATCGGCGAGGCGCACCTCCCTCCGGAACTGCAGGGCGAGCGGCGCGACACGGCTGCGCTGACGCACCTCCCGATCAAAGAAGCGCGCCAGGCGGTGGTCGAGGCGTTCGAGCGGCGCTACCTGCGCGAGCTGCTTTCCCGCTTCGACGGCAACATCTCGCAGTGCGCTGAAGCGGCCGGCATGGCCCGCTCCAATCTGCGCAAGCTCCTCAAGGAATACCAACTGAGGGAGAGCGGGACGCCCTGACTCACGCCGTGCGGCGACGGCGCAGCGCGAGCACCAGACCGGCGATTCCCAGCCACGCAGGCTCGAAGCCGCCCGACGTGCAGCCGCAACCGCCGCCGCGGAAGTCGAAGATCGGATCGGCGGGATCGGGCTGACCTGCGTCGTCCACCGGCAGCTCGCCCGCGTCGACTCCAGCGTCCATCGGCATCGGGCCAGCGTCGGTCATCGAGCCAGCGTCGAAGCCTGCGTCGGGCTGCCCCGCGTCGGGACCACCGGCGTCGGATGCGCCCGCGTCAACAACGCCCGCGTCAGCAGCGCCCGCGTCAGCAGCGCCCGCGTCAGCAGCGCCCGCGTCAGCAGCGCCCGCGTCAGCAGCGCCGGCGTCAGGAGCACCGCCGTCGAGCTCGCCAGCATCTTGCGAACCGGCATCGAGTTCGCCCGCATCGGGCAACGACTCGCTGCGAACCGTGAAGTTCACGGCGACCGAGCGCGGGCTCGAATTGCCCGCCTGATCATGCGCCACCGCCGCGACCACGTGCGACCCGTCGATCAGCGCGTTCGGAGCGCGCAGCGACCACTCGCCATTCATGTCGGCGAGCACCGTGCCCAGCACCGCGTTGTCGACGATCACGTCCACCCACGCTCCGGCTTCAGCGGTGCCAGTGAAGAGCGGCAGCTGATCGGTGAACTCGCCTTCGCCGGGCGAGGTGATCACCGGAGCGAGAGGAGCGATCGCATCGATCGTGAAGTGGGTCACGGCCGAGTCGACGCTCACGTTTCCAGCGGCGTCGGTGGCGCGGGCGATCACGACGTGCGGCCCGGGCGAGAGCACCGAGGGCACCAACGCCCACACGCCGAGGGCATCGGTGCTCGCCGTGCCCGCCACCTGGCCATCGATCACCACCGTCACCACCGTCGAGACTTCCGAGGTTCCAGCGATCTGCGGCTGCACTTCGCGGGTCAGCGAGCCATCGACCGGAGAGGTGATGATCGGCGCTTCGGGCGCGGTGAGATCGATGAAGAAGGTGCGCGGCGCCGAAGCCGGCGACTGGTTGCCCGCGGCATCCACGGCGCGGGCGGTCGCGCGATGCACTCCAACGGCGAGCGGAGCGGACGGCGTGAACGACCACGCTCCCGAACCATCAGCGACGCCGCTTCCGAGCTGCGTGCCATCGACCGACACCTCGACGGTGGCGTTCGCTTCGGCAGTTCCCGAGATGACCGGTCGCGGATTTCCGAGCACCTGGTTTTCCGACGGCATCACGATGATCGGCGCGTTGGGCGCAACGAGATCGACGCTGAAGTTGCGCACCGGCGTGGCGGCGCTCAGCAGGCCGGCGAGATCGCGAGCGGTGGCGACGAGCGTGTGCGGGCCGGGCGCGAGGTTCGACAGCTGCGCCGTCCACCCGCCGAGGAGATCGCTGGTCGCGACCACCGTGCTCGAACCATCGACCGTCAAGGTGACGGTCGAGAGCGGCTCCGAGGTGCCCGAGGCGATGGGCGAAGCGGTGTTGACCACCTGCCCTTCAGTCGGCGCCACGATGACCGGCGCGAGCGGAGCGATCAGATCGACGGTGAACGACGTGACGGCGGTGTCGCTCTCGATCATCGTCATCGAGACCGCGCGTGCGCTGATCACGTGCGGCCCTTCGGCGAACGCCTGCATCGCGGTCACCTGGTAGCTCCACGCACCGAGAGCGTTCGAGGTCACCGTACCGAACGACACGCCGTCGCCGAACACGCGCACCGTGGTGTTCGCCGTCGCCAAACCCGTCACCAGCGGAACGCCGGTGGCGATGGTGCTGCCGTTGAGCGGCGTGAGGATGATCGGAACCGCGGGCCGGCTCGAGTCGACGATGAAGTTGCGAATCGCGATCGGGCTGACGTTGGTCGCGTCGTCGATGGCGACGGCGGTCGCGATGTGCGGGCCGTTCGAGAGCGACTGCGCGGGGGTGATGGTGTGGCTCCAGCTGCCCGTGCCGGCCGCCGCGACGAGGGTCGCGACCAACACGCCGTCGACCCGCAAGTGCACGGTGCTGAGCGGCTCGGCGATGCCGCTGATCACGGGCGTCGCGGTGGTGAAGCCACCTTCGCTGGGCTGCGTGAAGACCGGAGCGGCCGGCGCAGTGGCGTCGACTCTCCAGGTCCACGAAGCGGGCGTCGCATCGACGTTGCCGGCGAGATCGATCGCGCGCACCGCGAACACGTGCGTGCCGTCAGCGAGCGTCGAGTACGCCTTCGGAGAGCTGCACGCCGAGAACGCCGCGCCATCGAGGCTGCACTCGAACGACGCCGGCTCGGTCGCGCTGAAGGTGAACGTCGCGCTCGTCGAGTTGGTCAACGCAGCAGGTGTGGAAAGCAATGACGTGTCGGGCGCGGTCGCATCACGAACGGTCGACACCGTATTACTGGTGACGCTGCCGGGCGTGAGGCCCACGCGCCAATCGAGCCGCGCGTTGTTGGCGTACGTGCCATCGGCGACGACGGTGGCGGTGACCGTGACCGAACCCTGCTCGCCGGGAGAGAGCGCGCCGAGCGACCAGGTGATGACGTTGCCATTCGCGCTCGCGGGGCCGGTGGCGGAGAGGAACGTCGCGCCCGCGGGGAGCGTGTCGGTGAGCAGCGCCTCGGCCGCGATGCCGCTGCCGGTGTTGGCGTAGCTCAAGGTCCACGTCACGGTGCTGGCCGAGGTCAACGTCGGGCCGCTCTTGGTGAGCGAGACGTTCGGCTGACCCTGCAGCGAAGAAACGCTCGAAGCGAAGAGCGAGTTGAGCATCAGCCGCGCGCCGTTGCTCAACGGGTTGGCGATGATCGGAGCGAGCGCCGTGTACTCGTGGCCCACCAGCCAGGTGACCTGACCGCGCGCCGCGTTGCCGTCGAGAGAGCCTTCGATGAAGACGAGGCGATCGGTGCCGCTGGCCGCTCCGCCGATGAGCAGCTCGGTGCCCGGCTTGAAGGTCGAGCCCGACGCGAGCCCCAGCGACTGCAACGTGCCGGTGCTGATCAGCAACACGCCGTCGTACTGGTTGAACTCGCTGTCAGCGTCGCGGTTCACCGGCAACAGTGGCGGCGCGCGGTTGGTGGTGACGCAGTTGCCGAGCACGCACACGCTGTCGGTCTCCTGCACCACGCCCGCCGTCGAGAGGAACCGGCCGTTGACGTTGTTCTCGAACGACGTCACCGCGCTGCACTGCAGGTAGAGGTGGCTCAGCGGAGACGCCGTGAGCCACTGCCGCACTTCGCGCACCACTTCGGTGTCGGGCGAGTCGTTGTGCATGCCCGCGAGGAAGTTCCACGCCGGCGTGCCGTCGGAGCGCAGCAACACGCCATCGGCGCCGCTGCCGCTGCTCTGCCCACGCAGCTGCGCGTTGGTGAGGAGGTCAGGCGACGTGCCCGCCCAGGCCGTGCCGGTCGAGTCGGGAATGCCCGCGGCGTTGAAGATGGTGAACGCGGCAGACTCGTCGCCGTCGGCCATCACCGCGATGCGCGGCGCCGCCCGCAGGGTCATCTTCACTTCGGCGCTGAAGGTGTCGGTCGACTCGTGCACCACCACGCGCGCGAGCAGCATGTTGGCGTTCCACGCGGTGATGATCGGCATCGCGCGCGTGACGTCGGCGGAATCGATCACGAAGGGGCCACCGCGGTAGTCGCGATCGGTGATCAACGTGAGCAGCAACGCGTCGCGTGCCGCGGTGGCGGTGAAGTCGACGCCCAGCGGCGCCTTGCCTTCGCGAATGGCCCAGTGCACCGGAATGCCGTTGCGCAGCAGCGCGTAGACCAGACCGTAGGCGCGCAGCATGCCGTCGTTCTGATGCGCCGTGTCCATGGGGATGATCAACGAGCCGCTCGCGAAGCTGCGCGACAGACTCTGCCGCGACACCGCCACACCCGCGGGAGGAAGGCTCGTGCCCTCGGAACACGAGACGAGCATCGCGACGAGACAACCCGACAGAATCTTTTTCACAGCTGAGCTCCGTGAGACGGCAGTTTGAATTCGACGCGACGGTTCTTCTCGCGCCCGGCGGCGGTGTCGTTCAGCGCGGCGGGGCGATCGGGGCCGAAGCCCTCCGCCGTCATCCGCTCCGGAGCGACACCCTTCTTGATCAAGTAGCGGCGCACGGCCTCAGCGCGACGCTGCGACAGCCTTCGGTTCGCGTCGGCTGCGCCGCGATCGTCGGTGTGCCCTTCGATGTTCACGTGGGTCATCGAGGCGTGCGTGCGGATCACCTGCGCCACCTGATCGAGCAACCCGAACGAGCGCGCGAGCACCACGTCCTTGCCGGTGGCGAAGTAGACCTTGTCTTTGATCACCAACCGGTCGTCGGTGATGATCACCATCTGCTTCTTCTTCGCGGGGCAGCCCTGGTTCTCACGGAGGCCCGGCTCGAGCGGGCAGTTGTCGAACGCATCGCTCACGCCGTCACCGTCACCGTCGCGAATCGGGCAGCCCTGCTGCTCGGCCGGACCCGCTTCGGCGATGCACGCGTCGATCACGTCGTCGGTACCGTCGTAGTCCTGGTCGCGCGGCGGGCAGCCGTTGCGGTCGCGCGGGCCGGCTTCGTTGGCGCACTGATCGACCACGTCCTTGATCAGGTCACCGTCGTGATCGTCGATCGGGCAGCCCTGGTTCTCGCGCGTGCCGACCGTGCTGCGGCAGAGATCGGCGAGATCTTCGGTGCCGTCATCGTCGTCGTCTTCGGGGCAGCCGTCCTGGTCGACGACTCCGTCACGGTCTTCCGCGACCGAGCGGCAGCCGTCCACCGCGTTGAGCACGCCGTCGTGATCGTCGTCGGCCTCGGACACGGCGACCGACGCGTTCGAGGCGCCGAGGTTGCCGACGCCCACGCCCACCATCGCGCGGAACGACGGCGTGCCCGGCTCGTCACCGAACGAAGGCCCGGCCAACGCGAAGAAGTCCATCGGTCCGACGCGCAGCAGCCGTCCACCGAGCAAGAGCTCGGTCGAGGGGTGTGCACCGACCAGCGACACGACCGTGCGCGAAGTGAGCTCGAGACGCAGCCGATCTCCAAAGCCACCCGTCGCGATCAGCTCCATCGACGTGCCGAGCGGGTGATCGCCGAGAACCCGAGTCGGCTCGAGGGCGAAGCCCACCATGCCGGTGAGTGAGAAGAGCCCGAACGCGCGGCCGGCGTGCACCGACGGCATCGCGCTGAGGCGACCACCGGTGAGGGCCGTGGGGCTGCCAAGCGGGAAAGCGACTCCGAGCTGCGCGGCGAGATCGAGCGGCTGACCGCGGCGCTGCGAGAGAAACGCGAAGCGCGCGCCGAGCACCGGAGAACCGATGCCCTGCGCCGACGGGCCGCTGTGAAAGAACTCGCCGAGATTGTCTCCGGCCTGGAGCAGCGTGACCGGCACCTGCACCTGCACGTCGAGCCACTCGAGCAGGCCGATCGCTCCCACCGCGTGCGCTTGAAGGCGGTGGCCGATGACCGACGCGCGCGTCGGCGATTCGGCGTCACCGAAGGCGATCATCAGCGGGTTGCGCTCGTAGTGCGCCAGCAACGACACGCGAAACTTGAACTGGCCGAGCGTCTGCGCGTCTCCGCCCACCACCGGCCCTGAACCGGGCACCAACACCAACCGATCGAGCCCCACGGTCGGCAGCGCCGTCTGCGCGAAGGCACACGTCGACAGCACCGCGAGCGCGGTCATCCACTTCGTCCCCATTTCGCAATCCCCTCAGTCGAGCTGCACGCGCATCGTCCGTTCGATGCCGCTTTCGAGTTCCACTTCCTGTGATTCGAATTCGGTGGCGCCGAGCTCACGCAGCTCGACGCGAATGGTCCCCGCGTTCAGCGCGAAGCTGGCGGGCGTCTTGCGCACCACGCCGTTGACGCGAACCTCGAGCACCTTGTCGCTGGCGGAAACGACGCGCAGCCAGCAGTCCTTGCCCGAGTCTGCACGGCGCGGCGCCGCGATCGCCTTGCGCGCGACCGGCTGCGCGGGTGGAGGCTCTTCTTTCGCCACGAGCACCGGAGAGACGCGCACCGGCGAGACACGCACCGGCTCAGACGCAACGACCGTGTCGGCCGACTGTTCCGGTTCGGCGCCGGAGACGCGCGTCGTGACGAGTCCCGCGACGATCAGCGCCAGCGCCGACGCCCCAAGCACAGCGCGCGCCGGCCAGCGCTTCGAACGAACGGGCTGCGTGCCCGACTTGCTCGCCGTCGAGATGAAGCGCGGCGCGGTCGCGATCTGCGGACAGACGGTGTGCACGTAACGCGCGAGCTGCGGGGCTTCGAAGGCCACCTTCTGGCGCGCGAGAAACGCACGGAGCGCGAGGCTGAGCTGCGCGGCGGTCGCGTAGCGTTCCTTCGGGTCGCGCGTGACGGCGCGCTTCACGATGACGTTGAGGTCGGAGTGAATGCCTTCGCCGCTCGGCCCCTCGATGGGGTCGGTGGCGATCGCGGCCATGGTGAGCACCGGATCGTTCCCGCGAAGGAAGGGGTTCTGGAGCGTCAGCGCTTCCCACAGGCAGACTCCCAGCGCCCACACATCGGTGCGGCGATCGATCAGCAGGCCGGCGATCTGCTCCGGAGACAGATACGCCGCTTTGCCCTTCACCACGCCGGTGTCGGTGCGCTCGAGACGCTCGCGGGTGCGCGCGATGCCGAAGTCGACGACCTTCACCGCGCCGTCGCGCGTGATCATCAGGTTCTGCGGAGAAACGTCGCGATGCACGATCTCGAGCGACACCCCGCGCGCGTCGACCGCTTCGTGGGCGGCGTGCAGACCCTCGGCGGCCTCGGCGATCACCCGAACCACTGCGTGCTGGTGATCGACCGGACGAATGCCCGCCTTGGTCAGCGTCTTGAGCACCCGCGAGAGCGAAGTGCCGGTGAGGTATTCCATCACCAGGTAGTGGTTGCCTTCTTCGACGCCCACCTCGTGCACCGAGCACACGTTCGGGTGGTTCACCTGCAGCGCGATGCGCGCCTCGTCGAGGAACATGCGCACGAACGAAGGGTCGCGAGAGAGGTGCGGGTGAATCTGTTTGATCGCCACCCGCTTGCTCACGCCATTGCTGACGTGCTGCGCGAGGTGCACCGTCGCCATGCCGCCCTCGGCCAGCACACCCTGGAGCTCATACCGACCAATCGTCTGACCCTTGTCCGCCGACATGCTGGCGAGGGCTTCGCAGCTTCAGTGCCACGCAGGGCCTGCGCCAACCGGCTGGATCGGCGCAACGGTTGCGGGGTCGTTTTCGCACCGGGGTTGGGTCAGATAGCCATCCAACCCCGGCTGAAACTTGGGCAAGGCGGGACTCGAACCCGCACGTCTTGCGACACGGGATTCTAAGCCCCGCGCGGCTACCAGTTACGCCACTTGCCCAAACGACGACGGCCGGCGCTCTTTCGAGTGCCGGCCGTCTGATTTTCCTCTGTGAAAGCGGAAGGAATCGAACCTTCAACCTATGGATTAAGAGTCCATTGCTCTGCCAATTGAGCTACGCTTCCGTATTCTTGATGGCGCGGCGTATACGGCCCGCTGTTACGTCCCGTCAAGCGCTGACTGCAGGTGCCTGAAACGGTTTCGACGGTCTCGTCAAAAGCCACAACCCCGTCGCCGCCAACCCGACCGTCACGTACTGCGCCGGCGTGAGACCCGCGTAGCGACGGTCGACGAAGCTCAGGTCTGACGCGCGGAGGAAATCGAGCAGGAAGCGCGGAATCGAGTACCCGAGCGCCAGCACGCCCATCAGCCGGCCTTCGGGCGGCCGCCGAGTCTTCAACGCGTAGAGGATGATCGACAGCGTTCCGAGAACGATCACGTCGTACAGCCCGAGATCGTGCCGAGGGCCGCCGTACGGGTTCACCGGAAAGTCGACGGCCAGCGGGAAGTCGGTGCGAATGCCCGGGTGGTCGTGCACGAAGAAGCAGCCGATGCGCGCCACCATCCACCCCGGAGCGGTGCCGAGCGCGAGGGCGTCGACGAAGGGCATCAGCGGCTCCTTCGCGCGGCGGAAGTAGATGAAGATTCCCAGGAGCGAGCCGAGCACGCCGCCCATCGACGACAGCCCGTCCCAGAAACGCAGAATCACCCACGGGTCTTTCGAGGTGATCAGTTCGGGGTGGTACGCGAACAGGTGCATCCAGTGGCCGCCGAAGAGGCCGAAGAGCACCGCCCACGTCACCACGTCTCGCAGCGGCCCATCGCGCCCCGGCGCGTACTGCTTCGCCTGTCGAGCGGCGAGCCAGGCGCCGAGCACCACACCCGCAGCCGAGAGCACACCGAAGATGTCGATGCGCTGACCGAACGGAAGGTCGAGCTGCGGGAGCGTGAAGTAGGGAACCACAGCGCGCCCAGAGGGATTCGAACCCCCGACCCTCGGCTTCGAAGGCCGATGCTCTATCCAGCTGAGCTATAGGCGCTGGAGGCTCGACCCGGGGCGAGCCAAAGAAAACCAGGGCGGCTTACCGGGATCGAACCGGTAACCTCAGGAGTCACAGTCCTGCGCTCTAACCAGTTGAGCTAAAGCCGCCGTGTGAAGCGCGGGCGCAAGTACTGAATGCCCCGGGTGAAAGCAATTGTTGTGAGCGCGCCCGGCGGGAATCGAACCCACGACCCCCGGCTTAGAAGGCCGGTGCTCTATCCAGCTGAGCTACGGGCACTGCTGTCGTTTGAGTTCTGCGAAGTCGGGGCGGCCGGATTCGAACCGACGACCTTCTGCGCCCAAGGCAGACGCGCTACCAGACTGCGCTACGCCCCGCTTCTTGTCCTGCAATGTCTCAAACGACGGTGGGCCTTTTGGACCATGCCCCGGTGACGCGCAAGCGTTGGCGCACTGACCGCGAAGTGAATAGGGTTGGGTTCTCAGGGCCGCCGTCGCACTCCGCTCCAACATGCCGCGTTTTCTCGTCATTCTCGGGTTGGTCGTCGCCGTGGTGTCGGCGTGCAAGCCGATCAAGGTTCCACCCGATCCTGATCCCGATCCCACGCCTGATCCGGTCACGTGTACGCCGGCAGTCACGATGGGCACGCCGCTGCGCCTGCTGACGCGCGCCGAATACGATCTCACCATTCGCGATCTCCTCGGAGCGACCAACCAGCCCGCGCGCGATTTCCCCCGCGAGCCGCTCGCCCACAACCTCGACAACGACGCGACCATCAACCAGGTCACCGACGGCCACGTCGCCGCGTACCTCGACGCCGCCGAGTTCCTCGCGCTCGACACGCTGAGCAACCGCCGCTCGAAGATCGTGCCGTGCAACACCAACGACATCGCGTGCGGTGAGCTCTTCATCGCCACCACCGGTTTGCGCGCGTTCCGCCGCCCGCTCAACGCCGAAGAGCGCGCGAACTTGAACACGCTCTTCACCACCATCAACTCGATGGAAGGGTTCGATGGCGCCGTCGAAGTGACGCTCCAGACCATGTTGCAGTCTCCGCAGTTCCTGTATCGCGACGAGCAGGCGCTCGGCCCCGTGCCGCAGCCGGTCGTCACGCTGCAGGGCTACGAACTGGCCTCTCGGCTCTCCTATTTCCTGTGGGGAACGATGCCGGACGATCAGCTGCTCGAGGCCGCGGCTAATGGAGCGCTCGACACGAAGGAAGGTCTGTCGGCTGAAGCCAAGCGCATGCTCGCCGACCCGAAGTCGACCGACGGCCTGATGCGCTTCTTCTCACTCTGGCTCTACCTCGACGGCGTGCAGCGCACCGAGAAGAGCACCGCGACGTACCCCGAATACACGCCGGCGCTCTCTGTCGCCTGGCGCCGCTCGCTCGAGCTCTACGTGCAGGACGTGTTGAGCCACGACGGCACGCTCGCCGCGCTGCTCACCTCGAACGTGCTCTACACCAACGACACGATGTCGATGTACGGGCCGTCTGCTCCGTCGTCGGCGTTCGTGCGCAACGAGATGCCCGGCACGGTTCGCAAGGGTCTGCTCGCGCAGCCCGGCTTCCTGGCGTTCAAGGCGATGCCCGACGGCAGCTCGCCCGTGCGTCGCGGCATCTTCGTGCTCGATCAATTGCTCTGTCAGACGCCGCCTCCGCCGCCGGCCGACGCGAACATCGTTCCGCCGATCCTCTCGGCGACGCTCACCACGCGGCAGCGCTTCGCGGCGCACACGCAGAGCGGCTCGACCTGCAAGGGCTGCCACCAGTTCATCGACCCCATCGGCTTCACGTTCGAGAACTACGACGGCCTCGGCATGTGGCGTGACACCGAGAACAACCAGGCCATCGACGCCTCGGGCGGCGTCGCGTCGTCAGACGATTCGACGGTGCTCGGCGACGTGGTCGGCGTCGCGCAGCTCAGCGAGAAGCTGGCGCAGAGCCCACGCGTGCACAGCTGCGTGGCGAAGGAATTCTACCGCTTCGCGCTCGGTCGCCCGCTCACGCAGGCCGACACCTGCACCGCGACGCAGCTGGGTGATCGCTTCATGAAGTCCGGAGGCAGCTTCCGCGAGCTGATGCTCGCCATCGTCGAAGCCGATTCCTTCCGCACCAACGCCAACCCGGAGATGACGCCATGAAACTGTCCCGGCGAACTCTGCTCCGCGGCGCTGGCGGCATCACCGTCGCCCTGCCCTTTCTCGAGGCGCTCGCTCCGCGCACTGCACGCGCGCAGTCGATGCCCAAGAAGCGCTTCATCGGCATCTACCACCCCAACGGCGTCTTCACGCCGCAGTGGTTCCCGACGGGCGACGAGAACAACTTCACGCTGTCGCCGATTCACCAGGCCCTCGCTCCGTGGAAGAGCAAGGTGCTGTGGACGGGCGGCATCGACATGTCGGTCGCGCTGACCGGCACCGGCGAGCAGCACCAGCGTGGCGTCGGCGCGTTCCTCACCGGAGCCAAGCTCGACACCGGCACCTTCGTCGGCAACGACGGCAGCCGCGCCGGCTATGCGCTCGGCCCGTCGATCGATCAGACGCTGGTGCCCATCATCGGCGCCGACACGCGCATTCCCTCGCTGCAGCTGGGCGTGCACGCGCTGCTCCCCAACGTCGCGGGCGTCGTCAGCTACAAGGCCGCCAATCAGCCGCTGTTGCCGCAGAACGACCCGCGCCTCACGTTCCGCACGCTGTTCATGGACAGCGGCATGCCTCCCACCGAGATGGAGAAGCTGCGCCTGCGCCGCCGCTCCGTGCTCGACACGGTGCAGTCGCAGATCGCCGCGCTCAAGAAGAGTGTCAGCAAGTCAGATCAGGTGCGGCTCGATCAGCACCTCACGCTGGTGCGCGAGATGGAAGCGCGGCTCACCACGCTGCCGCCCGGCACGTGCACGCAGCCGACCGATCCCGGGATGATCGACTTCGAGCGTGAAGCCGAAATCCCCACCGTCGCCCGCCTTCAGATGGACCTGCTGACCCTCGCCATCCGCTGCGATCTCACGCGCGTGGCGACGGTGATGTTCAGCGACGCGATGAACCACATCACGATGCCGCACCTGAACATCAACGCGGACATCCACAACCTCACGCACTACAGCGACGGCGACCCCACGCGGCAGCAGGTCGCGACCCGCGACACCTGGCAGACCGGAGTGCTCGCCAGCCTGATGACCGAGCTCGACTCGATTCAGGAAGCCGACGGCAGCAAGGCGCTCGATCACACGCAGATCTTCTGGGGCTCCGACGTGTCGCGCGGCAACGTGCACGCGCACGACGACATGCCGTTCTTGCTCGCGGGCGGCGGCGCCGGCTTCCGCAACGGCCGCTACGTGCGGTGGAACCACAACTTCCACAACGACCTGCTGGTCTCGATGATCAACGGCATGGGCGGCAACGTGACGACCTACGGCGACCCGGCGTTCTGCACCGGCCCGCTGTCGAATCTCACCTGAGCGTTGCGGGCTGACGTAGTCTTCGCGCTCCCCCGTTGGTCTCGAGGTGGAGCATGCGCCGCATCGCCTTGCTGTTGGGTCTGGGAGCCGCACTGCTGGCCACTCCGGCGAAGGCTGATCGCCTCTCGCTCGGGCTCGATCTCGGTGGTGGCTACTGGTTCATCGAGAACGCCGCGCAGTTCGACTTCCACTTCAAGGTGCAGGTGCGCCTCGGCTCGGTGGTGTCGGTCGGCTTGCGGCCGGGCATCATGCTCAACATCCGCCCGACGGTGGAGTTCGGCATTCCCGTCGACGCGTACTTCCGCTTTCACGTGAGCCGGCTGTATTTCGACATCCTCGGAGGCATCGCTTTCCTCTTCAACCCGCAGCCCTTCCGGCCCCACGTCGCCGTCGGCATGGGCGTGAACATCTACAAGGGCCTCGCGCTAGGGTTCGAGGGTGGCTACCTGATGAACGGAGCGCAGGTTCTTGCCCGGCTCTCCTGGCACTTCTGAGCAGGGCGAACTGCCGCTGATCGTCCGCATTCGCGCGCTGCACGGTGGCGCGGCGTTGATCTTCTTCGCGGTGCTGAACATCGGCGTGAATCTCGCAATGTGGCTCGAGACGCGCGGGCCCGTTCGTCCCCTCACGCACCGGCTGTTCGCGCTCGTGCCGTGGCCCGAGAGCATCGTGGGCCGCGAGTTCGCCATCGCCCAGCTGCTGATCAGCGCCGTGGTGATCTTCGGGGCGGTGCACCTTCGTCAGTTCGGCTCGCCGTCGACCGCGAGAGCCGGCGCGGTGCTCGCGATGTTGCCGCTGACGTCGATGTGGCTGCTCGGGCTGCCACTCGGTCTGAACGCCTTCTTCGTGCTGCACGAGCCGCTCGTCCGCGAGCGGTTCCTCCGCGCGCCGCGCTAACGACGTTGGTGCCAGGTCGAGAGGTTCGGGAGAGCAGCCGTCAACTCAGCGACTGCGGCTTCGCTCAAGGCGTTCTTGTCGAGCTTGAGAAGACCCAGCCGACGCAGACGCGAACTCGAGCGCAAGAGCAGCTCGACGTGCTGGTCCGACAGCGAGCCGTTCGAGAGATCGAGCATGTCGAGCAGCTCGAGGAGCGGGTGTGCGGCGAGCTGGCTGATCACTTCGTCGGTGAACTCGCACTGCGTCAGGGCCAGCTGTCTCAACCTCGGCAGCGGGTTGGCGAACAGAGAACCGAGGTGCTCGCGAGTGACCGTGGAGCCTTCGGCGCGGGTTCCGAACTCGATCGTCAGTCGCTCGAGACGCGGCCACTGCGCGCGCGCGATCGACTCGAACTCACCCGCCGTCAGCGCCGTGCTGGCACGCACGAAGTGTTCGAGCGACGGCAGCTCGAGCTCGCCCAGTGAACCGTTCGCGCCATACACGACGAGAGACTCGAGGCGCCGAAACGCTGACCAGCCGGAAAGCTCGCCCAGCGTGGCGCCTCGCGTTTCTCGGGTGTCGTCATTTTCCTCTTCGAAGCGGAGCTCGCGAAGAAACGGCGCGCGCGGCGACCTGCGGATCGCCTCAAACGTCGGGCCCCAGTCGTGGTCGTCCGGATCCCAGTGCGCGAGCCCTACGCGAAGCCGATTGACGAACCGGGCCACCGGCAGCTCGAGAAACTGCTCCATCATTCTCGTCAGCGTTTCCTGCATCGTGTCCACCCGACCACGCAGCGTCGCGGCTCGCAGAAGGCCGCCGTGCCACTCGAGCCCGGTGATTTCGTGCCCAATGAACACGTCGAGCTCGCCGAAGAACACTTCAGCGTGATCGGCCAGAAAGGCATCGGCATTGGTCTGCAGGTGCGCCGCGAGCTCACCGCGCGGGTCACCTTCACCAAGCAACCAGTCGGTGTACACGCGGGCCGCGGCGCCGAACGATCGATCGTCAGCGCCGTCGAGCGCCGCTTCGAGCTCGGCATTCACCGACCCGGGTTGAAGCCCGACCCACTTCGCCGGTGCACGCGCACGCTGCAGGACCACCGACGGCGGCCAGCCGCGCGCGGTGTTCAGCTCTCGAAACCACTTCAGCGCGGCAGCCGGCGTCGGGTGGCGATGGGCTCGGCGCGAGCTGACCTGGTTCAACTTCGTCTGCGCGTCGACGAAGCCTTCGATCTGCGTGACCTTCAGGCCGTCGAGCAACACCTCGCGCCAGCTGCCGTCCTGGCGCTCGAAGCGAGCGACCTGAATCGGGTCGAGCTCACTCACCGACGGCCACGTAGCGGTACTGCGATTCGCGCTGTTCGCCGAGGTCGGCTTTCGGCAACGCGGCCTTCAACTTCTCGACCGCATCGCGAGTGAAGAGGTTCTCGCGCAGATTGATCGACGAGAGCTTGTTGAGCTGCGGCGCGAGCCCCAGCAACAGCTCGACGTTGTCGTACGAGAGAATGCCCAGCGACAGATCGAGCGACTCGAGCTGCGCGAAGAGCTTCGACTTGACGAGCAACGACAGGCTTGCCGCTCCGAGCTCTGAATTCACGATGCCGAGGTGTTTCAGCTTCGGCAGAGGAGAGCTCAGCAGCCGTTCGATCTGATCGATGTTGACGGTGGCTCCGTAGCCGGGGTTGCCGGTCCACACTTCGAGGCGTTCGAGGTTCGGCCATTTCGCGCGCACGATCGAATCGAGGACGCTGACGTCCATGCCTCCTGACTCGAACTTCAACGAGCGCAGCGAAGGCAGCACCAGCTCCCCGAGCTCTCCGTCGGCTCCGGCGCGAATGACGAGCGTCTCGAGCGCGGGCAGCCCCGCCCAACACGCCGAGAGGTCACCGAAGTTGGTCCACGAGATCTCCGAGTCCGTGTACTCGTAGGCGTCGCACCGAATCGAGGTGATGAACGGCCCGCGCACCGATCGCCCGACCGCCTGCAGCACCGGGCCCCAATCGTTCGCACCCTCGAAATTCGAGAGACCAAAACGCAACGAGCGCACGAAACGCGCGACCGGGAGCTTCAAGAACGCCTCGGCCAGCTCCGGCAGCCCGGCGAGCGTCTGCCCTTCCCAGTCGCGAATGTTGAGCGTCGCGCCGTGAAGCAGCCCGCCGCGCCATTCGAGCTCGCTGATCGCCCAACCGACGAGCACGTCGAGCTCACCGAAGATCGCTTCCCCGTTGGCCGCGAGAAACGCGTCGGGTGACGTACCCGCCTGAATCAACGCCGCGAGCTCACCGCGCGGATCTCCCTGGCTCTGCAACCAATCGGAATACACCCGCGCTTCCGCTTCGAAGGCCGCGCCCGAAGACGCATCGACGCGCGCTTCCAGTTCGACGTTGATCGACGGAGCGGGCGGTGGATTCCACCGTGGCAACGGCAGATCTCGAGGCCGGTCGTCTCGCCGCCCCTGCCACTGATTCTTTTGCGTGACGCGCGTCTCGAACTCAGCGCGCGCCGCTTCTTCGGTCTCGAAGCGACGCCCGGTGCGCACGCCGATCGAGACCTTCTTCGTCTTGCGATCGGTGAAGCCGACGCAGTCGAGGAGTCGCTTGCCGTCGAGCACCACCTCGCGCCACGTCAGCGTCTGAGGGCTCTCGTTTTCGAAGCGCACCATCGGCACGCGATAGAAACCCGCAGCCAGCGGAGGCACCGGATCCTTCGCGACCTCCGCCGCCGCTGGCGCTGGCGCGCTCTTCTTCTTTCCGAACAGCGAGCCGAGAAAGCCCACGACTCAGACGTCGAGCTCTTTGACGTCGGCCGAGTTCTCCATGATGAACTTGAAGCGCGCGCCGACGTCCTTGCCCATCAGCTCGTTGATGGTGCGGTCGGTCTCAAGCTCGTTGTCGATCGCCACCTTGAGCGCCATGCGGCTCTTGCGATCGAGCGTCGTCATCTTGAGCTCGTCGGCTTCCATTTCGCCCAGGCCCTTGAAGCGCATCACGTTCGGCTTGGCGTTGCCCTTCGCCTTTTCCTTGATGATCTGGTCCTTGTGCGCGTCGTCGAGCGCCCAATACGTCTCCTTGCCGATGTCGACGCGGAAGAGCGGAGGCTGCGCGAGGTACACGTGCCCGCCGGTGATCAGCTGGCGCATGTGCCGGTAGAAGAACGTGAGCAGCAGCGTCGAGATGTGGAGACCGTCGGCGTCGGCGTCCATCAGCAGGAAGATCTTCCCGTAGCGCAGCCGCGTGACGTCGAGCTCGGCGCCGAGGCCGCAACCGAGCGCGCTGGCGATGTCGCCGAGTTCCTTGTTGCCGCCCATCTTCTCGTTCGACGCCTGCTCCGCGTTCAGCACCTTGCCGCGCAACGGGAGAATCGCCTGCGTCTTGCGATCGCGGCCCTGCTTCGCCGTGCCGCCTGCGGAGTCACCTTCGACGATGAACAGCTCGCTCTCGTCAGGGTCGGTCGACGCGCAGTCGGCGAGCTTGCCCGGCAGGTTCAGCTTGTGGCTCACCGCCGACTTGCGGCTGATGGCGTTGCTCGCCGCGCGCGACGCTTCACGCGCCCGGGCCGCGAGAATGATTCGCGCCACCACCGCTTCGGCGATGGTCTTGTTGTCGTTGAGCCACTTCTCGACCGCGGGCCGCACCACGTTGTCGACCTGGCCGAGCACCTCGGGGTTGTTGAGGCGCTCCTTGGTCTGGCCCTGGAACTGCGGCTCCACCACGTACGCCGAGAGCACGCACACCATGCCCTCGCGAATGTCTTCCGCGGTGAGCGTCACGCCCTTGGGCGTCAGGTCGTGCGTCTCGATGTAGTTGCGCACCGCCTTCACCACGCCGGCCTTGAGCCCGTTCTCGTGCGTGCCACCGTTCTTGGTGGGAATGCCGTTGACGTAGCTCTTCACCGTCTCGTCGGTGGCCTCGCTCCAGCACAGCGCGAACTCCAGCTTCACGCCGTTCTCGTGCGACTTGTAGAAGGCCTGCGAGCCCGGAGGCACCAGCCCGCGACCGCGGTCGGTGATCAGCTTGACGATGAACTCCTCGATGCCGCCGTCGTGCTTGAAGGTGACCTCGGTCTTCGGCGACGCGGTCTCGTCGGTGAAGACGATCTCCATGCCCTTGTGCAGGTAGCTCTTCGACTCGAGGCGTTCCTTGATCAGCTCGACGTCGAACTTCGCCTTCGCTCCGAAGATGTCGGGGTCGGGCGTGAAGCTGATGGTCGTGCCGGTGCCGCGCGCGTTCGCACCGACCTTGAGCTTCGAGGTCGCCTTGCCGCGCGAGAACGTCATCTCGTGGTGCTTGCCGTCACGCTTCACCTGCGCGACGAGATCGGTCGAGAGCGCGTTCACCACCGAGCTGCCGACGCCGTGCAGACCGCCGGAGTGCGTGTAGTTCTTCTTCTCGAACTTTCCGCCGGAGTGCAGCGTGGTGAGGATCACCTCGAGCGCCGACTTCTTGTACTTCGGCATCATGCCCACGGGGATGCCGCGACCGTCGTCGGTCACCGTGGCGCGCGTGCCGCCCTTGTGCAGCGTCACCTCGATGCGCGACGCGTGGCCGTTCATCACCTCGTCGACGCAGTTGTCGACGATCTCCCACAGGAGGTGGTGGTAGCCGTCAGCGCCCGTGCCGCCGATGTACATGCCGGGGCGAAGCCGAACCGGCTCCAACCCCTCGAGCACCTGAATGTCTGACTCGTCGTATTTCTTCGCCATGGGTCACTTCTTCCCTTCGGGCTTGTCGCTCTTGGGCGCTTCGGGAACCGTCAGCACTTCCAGCTCGCGCGACCACGACTTGATGGTGTCCTTCTTCGACATCTCGCGACCCTTGCCGCCGCGGCCCGTCACTTCGTAGGCGTCGACGGTCAGCTTGAGCGTGCGGCCCTTCTGCGTCTCGAGCGTGATGGTCTTGTCTTTCTTCGTGGTGCAGAGGAACGCGACCACGCCGTCGTCGTCGGCGGTCTTGATCACCGTGACGCCGCGGCCCGGGCCCGCGAGCTCGTTCACCTCGTTCACCTTGCAGATGAGCGCGTTGGTCTTCTTCGTCACCACCGCGAGCAGGTCGCGCTCGCCGCACTGCGCGACGCCGATGATCTCGTCACCCTTGCCCGCCTTCGCGAAGCGGCGACCCGAACGCGTCGACACTTCCTTGTGCGGCTCGAGCGAGAAGCGCATGCCGTAGCCGTCCTTGCTGACGCCCACCATCTGCGTGGGAATCGGCAGGCGCGGGTCGAGCGAGAGCGCTCCGATGACGCGCTCGCCGTCGTCGAACTTGAACAACTTCTGCACCGGGTCGCCGTAGCCAGTCGACGCCGGCACGTCGTTGAAGCGCGTCACGTAGGCCGAGCCCGCGCTCGAGAAGAAGACGATCAGCGACTTGAGCGAGCCCGAGACCAGCGCCATCACCTCGTCGCCTTCGCGCATGCGCGTCGACGTCGGGTCCTTCAGCTCGCGCACCCGCTTCACCCAGCCGTCGCGGGTGACGACGACCTGGCAGTCTTCGTCGCTGATGAACGCCTCTTCGTTGTACTCGACCTCTTCGACCGGGCCCGACACGCGCGTGCGGCGCTTGTCGTCGTAGGTCTTGCCCACCTCGGTGAGCTCGTCTCGCACGATGCCCCAGCGCGCCTTCACGCCGCTCTTGTCTTCCTTGAGCAGCTCCGCGAGGCGCTTGCTCTCGGCGCGCTTCTCCTTGAGCTCCTTCTCGATCACGAGAATCTCGAGGCGCGCCAACTTGTACAGCTTCATCTCGAGGATCGCGTCGACCTGCAGGTCGGACAGCTTGAAGCGCGCCACCAACTTCTGCGCCGCGTCTTCCTTCCCCTCCGACTTGCGGATGATTTTGATCATCTCGTCGAGGGCGTCGTAGACCTTCTCGAACCCCTCGAGGATGTGGAGGCGCGCCTTGATCTGATCGAGCTGGAAGCGCAGCCGCCGCGTCACCACCTGGTGCCGGAACTCGAGGAAGTGCCACAGCATGTCGCGCAGGTTGAGCCGCTGCGGAGCGCCGACTTCCGGGTTGTCGGTCGGCACCAGCGCCGTGAGGTTGACGTTGAAGTTCTGCTGCAGCGGCGTGTGCTTGTAGAGGTACGTCATCACCAGCTCGGCGTCGGAATCACGCTTGAGCTCCATGACGATGCGCACGTCCTTGGTCGACTCGTCGCGCACGTCGACCAGCGTCGGCAACTTTCGGTCGGTGATGATCTCGCCGATGCGCGACACCAGCGTGCCCTTGTTCACCGCGTAGGGGATCGAGGTGATGATGATGTTCTGCCCACCGCGCGGGCGTTCCTCGGTCTTCCACTCGCCGCGCAGGCGAATCGCGCCCTGGCCCGTCTCGTAGATCTCGCGCAGCTCCTTCTTGCTGTTGAGAATCTGACCGCCCGTGGGGAAGTCGGGGCCCTTCACGAACTTGAGCAGGTCCTTGGTCTCGAGCTTCGGGTCCTTGATGAGCTCGAGGCACGCTTCGATCAACTCGCCCAGGTGGTGCGGCGGAATGTTGGTCGCCATGCCGACCGCGATGCCGGTCGTGCCATTCATCAACAGCTGCGGAACCTTCGACGGCAGCACCGTCGGTTCCTGCTTCGTGCCGTCGTAGTTGGGCCGGAACTCGACCGTCTTCTGCTGAAGCTCGTTGAGGAGCTCGTCGGCCAACCTCGCGAGGCGCGCCTCGGTGTAACGCATGGCCGCGGGCGGATCGCCGTCGAGCGAACCGAAGTTGCCGTGGCCGTCGACCAGCGGGTAGCGCAGCGAGAAGTCCTGCGCGAGGCGAACCATCGCGTCGTAGATCGAGGAGTCGCCGTGCGGGTGGAACTGGCCCATCACCGCGCCCACCACGTTCGCGCACTTGCGGTACTTCGCGTCGGCCGTGACGTTCTCGTTCCACATGCCGTACAGAATTCGACGCTGCACGGGCTTCAAACCGTCGCGCACGTCAGGCAGCGCGCGCGAGGTGATGACCGAAAGCGCGTAGTTCAAGTACCGGCGCCGCGCTTCGTCGGCGAGGTTGATCTGCCGGTCGCCGCCACCGCCTCCCGATGAAGCGGTGAGCTTGGGCGGCTTCTTGCCCTTGCCGCCTCCACCGCCTCCGCCTTCCAGCCCGGGCATGTTCAATTGTTCAGCAGCGCTCACGAAATCCCTCGTTGTTTTGGGTCGTTGCGGGCCTTGATGCAGGTGCTACAGGCCTGATCGCGCGGACCTTAGCAATCCCGATCGATCCGGCAAGAAATCAACGCCGGTCCACCTGCGAAAACGCCCGAGATCGCTGCGATCTCTGCCGCCGCATCCGTCAAACGACGGACGTGATCTTTGTTTTCGCTCAGCTAGGCTGCCGCGCGTGCTCCCACTCCTTCTTCTGGTGCTCGCGGCCCCCAAGGGCGCTGCCGCTGCTGCTCCGGCGAAGCCTCCACTCCCGGCCAAGGCCGCCGTTTTTTCGACCGACTCCACGAAGGAAGGCGAGCTGAAGTCGGCGCTCGAAGGAGCTGACGTTCCGCTCCTCGACGTCGCCGAAGCGTTCCCGGTGCCGCCCATCGACGACTCGGGTTTGAAGCTCGTCGCCGCCGCCAAGCAGCTCTACGACGACCTCGACTACGAAGGTTCGGCCGCGAAGTGGAGCGAAGCGCTCGAGTTCTTCGTGAAGACGCCCGACGCGGCTGACTCGAAGTCGCTCGCCGATGCGCACTTCTTCACCGCGGTGCTCGCGATTCAGAATGGCGGCAAGAGCCAGGCGAAGAAGGCGCAGGAAGAGTTCGCGCGCGCCCTGCTCTTCAACCCCGACCTGACGTGCGACCCGCAGGTCTACGGCAACGACGTGAAGAAGGCCTTCGACAAGGCTCTCGCCGACGTGAACGGCCGCCCCACCGCGACGCTGACCATCGAGTCGAAGCCCTCCGGCGCCGACATTCAGGTGCGCGGCAAGAAGATGGGTCAGACGCCCTTCACCGACGGCACGACGGTGCCCATCGGTCGCCACCTCGTCACCTTGAGCAAGCCCGGCTACGGCACGGTCGGCGTCTTCGCTGACGTCTCGCGTGAAGGCGGCAGCGTGAAGCCCGAGCTCAAGGCCGCGGGCGAATTCGCGGGCGTGATCGATGGAGCCACCAACGCCATCAACAAGGGCGTCGGCCAGAAGGGCCCGCTGCCCGGCAACGCGCGGAAAATCGGCGAAGTCATCAAGGCGCGCTTCCTCGTGATGTCCGACGGAGCGACCGCCGAGGTCTGGGACCTCGACACCGGCAATCGCCTCGCGGGCTTGTCGATGTCGTCCGAGGAGCTGTCGGTCACCGCGAAGAAGATCTCCGACTTCATCGCCAAGCCGGGCAGCGCCGCCATCGCGTCTGCGAAGGGTGACACGCCAGGCGTCGAGGAACCGGGAGCCATGGGCCCCGTGTACAAGCAGTGGTGGTTCTGGACGGCGGTCGGCGTGGTCGCAGTCGGGGCAGGAACGGCGGTCGGCGTGGCGGCTGCGAACAATTCGGGCCCAAGGCCGTTCAACGTCGTGTTGGGCCTGCCGTGATCGAAAAGGTGGTCGTCATGAAGCGCGCGCTCCTGCTGTCCCTCGTCGCCTTCTCGGCCTTTGCTGGCGAGAAATCTGAAAAGCGCGTGTCGGCTCTCATCCTCCCGATGGACAAGGATGCCGAGGCGCTCACCCTCAAGGTCGAGGGCTTCGCCAACGAAGCGCTCAACGAATATTCCGGCATCGCCGTGCGCACGTCCGACGATCTGTTCGGCATCGCGGCCGATGAAGAAGCCGTCGCGTCGTTGAAGCGCGCCGAGACCGGGTACAAAGAGAGCAAGACCGCCTTCGACGAGCGCAACTACGAAGACGCCGAACGCAAGCTGCGCGCGACCATCAAGGAATACGGGCACGCGGTCGCGGCGATGAAGAACTGCGGCAACCTGTGCGACGCGGTCGCGATGTACGCCGCGGTACTGCAAGCGCGCGGCGACGTCGAAGAATCGAAGATCGCCATTCTCGATCTCCTCGCGCTGAACCCGACCTTCGAGCTCGACCGCAAGCGCTACGCGCAGAACTTCCTCTCGTTGAAGGCCCAGGTCGCGACGGGTCGCAACGCGCAGCTGCGCGGCAACGTGAACGTGAAGACGCGGCCCGCGGGCGCGCGCGTGTACTTGAATGGTGAGCTGCAGGGTTTCTCGCCGCTCACCCTGCAGACCCTCCCCATCGGCAAGCAGCTGGTTCGCATCGAGCGCCCCGGCTTCAAGCAACTCGGCGTGCTCGTGGAAGTGACTCCCGAAGATCAAGACATCACGCAGGACCTCGTCGCCACCTCTGGTTACAAAGCCTTCGACGCGCTGATGGATCGGCTCGCCGGCGAAGCGCTCAAGGACAAGGGCGGCTCGACCATGACCTCGGTCGCCAACTCGCTGAAGCTCGATCGCGCAGTCATCGGCGTGCTGCGCGACGGCGGCCAGAACGGTGAGACCACCGAGCTCACGATGGCGTACTTCGATCTCAAGACCGGCAAGCGCATCGCCATCAAGCGCGCCTCGTTCCAGGGTGACGAGTTCGGTCAGCTCCGCGGTGAAGTGGGCCGCATGGTGAACCACCTGCTCAACACCACCAGCGAGTCGAGCGAGAAGGTGAAGTCGTCAGACCCGCTCGACAACCGCAACGGCATGGAAGATTGGCGCGGCGACGACAAGGGCGGCAAGAACACCAAGCGCGACAAGAATTCGAAGGGCGGAGACCCGCTCGACAATTCGAACGGCACCGAAGACTGGTGAGCGCGTCGGTCGAGCGGCTGTGGGCGCACGCCATCAAGCGCGCCGGCACCGCGGTGGAAGCAGACAGCCCCGTTCCCGTGTTGCCGAAGCTGAAGATGCGCCAGCTCGCGTATGCGCTGCTGCATTTCGTCGAGCTGCTCGAAGGTCGCGTGCCGAGCGAACACCGCAAGCAGTGGGACCTCGAGCTGGCCACCGCCAAAGAGCACCTCATGGAAGAGGGCTACACCCCGAGCCTCAACGAGCGGCTCTTTCAGCCCATCGAGACCACCGCGACCTGGCCCAACCTCGCGGCCGCGGTGCGTGGCGCCGGGTTGCGTGCGCTCTACGCGCCGGGCCTCGCCAACGTCGCGCATCGCGCGGTGGTGAGCATGGCGTTCTCGATGTTGCGCGCTGACGCGGCGACGCGAGCCAGGGCGAACGAAGACATCCGCGTGGGGTTGAATCGTCTCGAGGCCGGCATGTGGATCGCGCTCGCCCGCTCGCGCATGAACGAAGAGCTCGCCGCGCAGATCAAGCGCGCGTGGTGGGGCGCCGAGCAGCTGGCGCTCTTCGAGCTCGCGAGCGATTGGTGTCTGGTGCGCATGAAGCCCGGTCGGCCGCTGGCCTTCGAGCGCGGCGGTCGTGACGACGTGCTCGCCACCGTGCCCGATGCGCACTTCACGAAGGCCGTGACGATCGTGATGCAGGAAACGGCTCCGCGCTGAGCAGCGGGCTGCGCAACGCACTTCGAGCTCTCGCGCGATTCGACAGGGCACGTGCGCTGCAGAGCGCTCGCCACCATGTGCGGCATGGGCAGCTGGTCGATCTCGCTTCCGGTGTTCGACGACGCGCTTCGGTTCGAGAACGACCCGATCTTCTCGACGCTCGACGTGGTGGTGCTGGTGGGCATCGGGCTCACGGCGATCGCCATCGTCGCCATGCTCGTCACCACCGCCGTCGGGCTGATCAGGGCTCGTAGAGCAGCACGCCCAGCGCCACCGTTCCGATCGCCACCAGCAGCAACAACATGACGCCCATGCGCAGTGCCGCCACGCGCGCGACGACCGGTATGAAGCCGACGATCAACCGGTAGAGGCCGTTGGCGAAGAAGATCGAGCCCAGCAAACCGGGCGCGATCGAGAGCTTGTTCACGCTCCCGGTCCAGTTGATGAGCCACAGCGTCGCGACCCCGCCTCCGACCGCGCAGAAGAAGCCGATGACGATGCCGAGCAGCGCGACCCGCCGCAGCTGGGCGGTCTCGACCGTGGCCAAATCGGTCTCGAAGTCGAACACCATTCCCAGATCGCTCTTCATGCCGACGGAACCTACTCCGAGTAGATCGCCGTCCATGCTCAAGCGCACGCTTCTGGTGCTGGTCGTCTCCTCGGTGTCCCTCGCCCAGACCGCTGCGGTCGGCGGCGCTGACATCTCGCGCGGCGTCACGCAGCTGCCCTCGTCGTCGGCCTTCGCGAGCGAGGCCACCGCGCTCACGTTGAACCCCGCAGGCCTCGGCCGCGTCGGGCGGCTCAACGCCTGGTACCTGCACGAGCGCAGCAACGTGCGCATCATGGACAACGACGGCGTGTGGTTCGCCACCAGCGTCGCCGACATGGTCGGTCTCGGCCTCGGCTTCGAGTGGCTGCGCCCCGGCCCCGGCCTCGGCCCCGAGCGCGCGAAGACCTCACTCGGCTTCTCGTTCGGCCCACAGCAGCTTTCCGCCGGAGCGACCATCAACTGGTTCCACGGCGGCGACGTGCAGTCGCTCACCGGGCTCGATCTCGGTCTGCAGTCGCGGCTCACGCGCTGGCTCGCGCTCGGTGCCTTCGTGCGCAACCTGAACACCGCCAACAACGACACCACGCGCCTCAACCGCGAGTGGACGTTCGGCGTCGGCGTGCGGCCCTTCGGCGAATACGTCACGGTCGGCGTCGACTGGGTCGTTCCGGAGCGCACGCCGATCGTCAACAGCCGGCTCCAGTACACGGTGACGGCGAAGATCTTCGGCGGCGTGCGCCTGCTCGCCGGCGTCAGCCACGGCTTCGCGCCCGGTCAGTCGATCTACGCGCACGGCGGCCTCGGGCTCGACCTCGAGAACTTCGGCTACACGCAGGGCGTCGCGTACGGCGACGGTCAGTTCAACTGGCAGTTCGCGGCGCGCGTCTCGATGGACAAGGAGAAGAGCGTCGTTCCGCAGCGGAAGATCGCGGTCATCGGCCTCGGCGGTCTGGGCAACAGCGGCGGCGTCACCATCGGTGGCCTGCTCGGCATCGCGGAAGAAGATCGCTACCTGCGGTTCCTGCGCTTCCTTGACAAGGCCGCGAAAGACCCCGAGCTCGAGGGGGTGATCTTGAAGGTCGAAGGCGCAGACGTGGGCCTCGCGCGCGCCGACGAAGTGCGCACCGCGATCTTGAAGCTCCGCGCCGCGGGCAAGAAGGTCTACGCGTACGCGCTCGCGATGGGCGACAACGAGTACCTCATGGTCTCGGGCTGTGACGGCATCTACGCCGCGCCCGAAGCGATGATGCTGGTCGACGGCCTGCGCAGCTCGGTCACCTTCTTCGGCGGCACCGCGCGGCGCTTCGGAGTGGAGATCGATGTCGCGCGGGTCGGTGACTACAAGAACTTCCCTGATCAATTCACGCGCATGGACATGAGCGACGCGCAGAAGGAAACGATCAACGCGTACCTCGACACCAACCAGAAGATCGTCGCCGCCCGCATCAAGGAATCGCGCGGCCTCGAGAACGACGCGTGGCAGCAGATCATCGACGAGGGGTTGAAGCCTCCCAAGCGCGCGGTGCAGCTGCGGCAGATCGACGGCCTGCTCACGCCGCAGCAGTTCGACGAGTTCATCGGCGAGCACCTCGCCGGAGCGCGCATCAGCCGCGGCTACCGCCCGTTCGACACGCGCGACGATCGCTGGGGCTCGCAGAAGTCGATCGCCGTGATTCCGGTGCTGGGAGCGATCGCGGGCGGCTCGAATTCGAGCAACCCGCTCACCGGGGAAACCGCGGGCGCCGAGAGCTTCATTCAGTCGATCAACGCGGCGGCCGAAGACAACAACGTGGTGGCCATCGTGATCCGCATCGACTCGGGCGGCGGCGACGCGCTCGCCAGCGATCTGATGTACCGCGCGGTGCTCGAGGCGAAGAAGAAGAAGCCGGTGATCGCCTCGATGGGCGACGTGGCAGCGAGCGGCGGCTACTACGTCGCGATGGGCGCGCAGGAAATTCTGGCGTCGCCCACCACCATGACCGGCAGCATCGGCGTGTTCTACGTGAAGCCCGCGATCAAGAAGCTCGCCGAAGAATACGGCGTGAATCAGGTGAACATCGCGCGCGGCAAGTTGAGCGGCCTCACCGACAACTACGAGCCGTGGACCGCCGATCAGCGCGCCGCCGCGCAGAAGTGGATCGACGACTTCTACGACTCCTTCATCACCGAGGTCGCCGCCAGCCGAAACCTGAAGAAGGAAGACGTCGACAAGGTCGCGCGCGGTCGCGTGTGGAGCGGTGAAGACGCCAAAGCCCGGGGACTCGTCGATCGCATGGGCGGCTTGATGGACGCCATCGCCCTCGCGAAGGAAAAGAGCGGCTACCAGGGCGAGCTGGTCACCAACATCATGCAGCCCTCGGGTGGCCTGCTCGGCTCGGTGCTCGGAGCAACCGTGCCCGACATGATTCTCGAACGCCCCGCTCCCGGCCAGGTCACCCTGCCACCCGGGCTGCAGTCGCTCGCCGAACAGCTCGGCCACGCCTCGTGGATACTCGACCGCCCCGGCATTCAGGCGCGCGTCGAGTACTCAGTTGAAATCCGCTGAAGTCCCGGCTACTTCAACGGGTGCCGGATCGCTCGGGCTCTGCGAAAGCAGGGCCCCGGTCTGGTTCAGGGCCGCGCTGTTGGTCGCAGTGAGATTCTTCACGGACCCGGTGGTCGGAGCCCTGCCCCACAACGAGGAAGAGGACACGGGCTCCCAAGCACGGCCCGTGTGGCGTGTGAATCATGAGCGAGACCGAGCAGCCGGACCCGAACGATCCCAACGATCCGAAGATCCGCCCGCGCCGCCTGAGGCCGATGGCGGTGGTGACGACGGCGGCGACGACGAGGGTGACGACGGCGCCGACGAGGGCGGCGACGAAGGTGGTGCCGAAGGTGGCGCTCCCGGCGGCGGTGCTCCCGGCGGTCAGCCTGGTCAGCCCGGTCAGCCCGGCATGGGAGGCGGTCGTCGCAAGCGTCGCCGTCGCCGTCGCAAGGGCAACCCGGTCTTCTTCGCCGAAGACGGTCAGGCGTTCCGCAAGATCATCCAGCCCGACGGCCAGGTGGTGAACGTCTTCCTCACCGCGCAGGAACTCGATCAGTACAAGCAGCGCATCGCGCAGCAGCAGGCGCAGCAGCAACAGCAGAACCAGATGCGTCAGCAGCAGCAGCAGGGCCTCCCGGTCTCGCTGCCCGTGCAGCAAGTCGAGGGCGTGCTCGATCTCGACGTGAAGGGTCAGAACGCGGCGCTGCGCAGCTTGAAGCGCAACCTGCTGCCCGGGCCCGAAGACGCCGAGATTCCGAAGAACCTCGTGCAGAAGCTCCGACTCCGTGCGGGCCAGTACCTCGTGGCGCGCGCGCAGATGAAGGGCTTGAAGGGCACCATCGTCAGCGTCGAGACCGTCGACGGCCAGCCGGTCGAGATCGCCACGCGCCTGCCGCACTTCGGCGACCTCACCTCGGTCGACCCGATCGATCGCATCAAGCTCGAGAACGGTCACAAGGAATTCGTGACGCGCGTGCTCGATCTGATCGCGCCGCTCGGCAAGGGCCAGCGCATGTTGATCACCGCGCCGCCGAAGACCGGCAAGACGATCATGCTGCAGCGCATCGCGCAGGCGATCCTCGCCAACCACCCCGAGATGCACCTCATCGTGTGCCTCATCGACGAGCGCCCCGAAGAAGTGACGGACATGCGGCGCAACATCAAGGCCGAGATCCTCGCGTCGTCGAGCGATCACAAGACCGCCGATCACATTCGCGTCGCCGAGCTCGCGATGGAACGTGCGAAGCGTCTCGTCGAGGCCGGTAAGGACGTGATCGTGCTGCTCGACTCGATCACGCGTCTCGCGCGCAGCTACAACAAGGAAGTCGAGTCGTCGGGTCGCACCATGTCGGGCGGTGTCGACAGCAAGGCGCTCGAAAAGCCCAAGCGTCTGTTCGGCGCCGCTCGCGCGACCGAAGAGGCCGGCACACTCACCATCATCGGTACCGCGATCATCGACTCCGGTTCGCGCGCCGACGAGGTGATCTTCGAGGAGTTCAAGGGCACCGGTAACTCCGAAGTCACGCTCGATCGCCTGCTCGGCGAGAAGCGCATCTGGCCGGCGATCAACATCGCGCAGTCCGGCACGCGCAAAGAAGAGAAGCTCTTCCCTCACAAGGAATACGAGAAGGTGAAGAAGCTGCGCGGCATGCTCTTCAGCGTGAAGCCCGTCGAGGCGATGGAAGCCCTCCTCAAACGGCTCGGCCGCTACACCTACAACGACGAGTTCCTCGAAGAACTCTGATCGGCGTTTGAGGCGAAAAGGGTACGCTTCGGGCTGCGATGGCACTCGGGTCGGGGCGTTGCCACTACCATCCTGAACGTCCGGGACTCGGCATCTGCGTCGAGTGCAGAAACGTCATCTGCACCGAATGCACGACCCAGTTCGAAGGCATCAACCGCTGCGCGAAGTGCTTGAGCGCACGCCTCGCGGCGGTCCGCGCCCTCGTCGATCGCAAGGACTGGTCGTTCGGCAACCTCTTCCTGGCCCTGCTCGCCGTGGCGTTGCTGTTCGGCAGCTTCTTCGGCCTCGCGGCGATGGCGCAAAAGTGAGCGGCCCCGGGAGCGCATGAGATGGTCAGCGAGCGAGCCCAGCTGAGCCGCAGGCGAAGTCACGAGGTCCACGACCTCGTGTGGCTCGGGAGCGCATGAGATGGCCGTCGACGCGCTCGAGCTCAGACCCCGCACGTCGGTTGCGCTCTTCGATGCAGCGCTGCGGCTCTGCTTCAGCACCACCGGAGTGTGGGCCATCACCCTGCCCACCGGCGCAGTCCTCGTCGCTGCGCTCTTCAACCTCGTCGAGGCCATCGTCCGGCAACACGATCTGTTCCTACCGGTCGTGTTGTGGACCGGCGCGTGGTGCCTGCGCGCCGTCACGCAAGGCGCCGCGTGCCACTACATCGAGCAGCAGGTCCTCGGCACCACGCCGCCGTCGGTGCGCGCGAGTCTGCTCGCCGCGGTGAAGCGCGCGCCGAGCCTCGTCATCGGCTCCGCGTGGCTGTTCTCGCTCAACGCCATTCTGTGGGTCTTCACCTTCGGCATCGGCTTCTTCTTCATCGGAGCGCACGCCGCGTCGTACGCCGCCATCATGCGCGGCCAGGGCAGCGTGCTCGGGCTGTACGGCACCACCTCGAAGTTGCTCGGGCCCACCAAACACATCGCGCCGTGGGTGCGCATGTGCGGCCTGAGCCAGCTGCTCCTCGGTCTCAACCTGCACATCACCACCTGGGCGTTCTTCGCCGCGCTCCACGGCATGCTCGGCTTCGACGTCACGTTCGCCGATCGCTTCGCCTCGCTCGACAACCCGACGTGGATCGCGATGGTCGTGGTCGTCACCTTCGCGCTCTTCGAGCCGGTGCGCGCCGCCGTCGCCACGCTGATGCTCATCGACGGCCGCGTTCGCCAGGAAGGCCTCGATCTCATCGCGCAGGTCGAGCAGCTGCCGGTGCGCAAGCGCGCAAAGAGCACTCCGCTCGGTGGTGGAGCGGCCGCCGCCGGTGCCGCGCTCGCCGTGCTGCTCTTCGCCACGCCCGCGTTCGCTGACTCCGCCCTCGCCAAGCGCGCGCGCCAGGTCTCCAACGAGTGCGGCATGCGGGTGAACTTGAGCCCGCTCGACAAGCAAATCTCCGACGAAGATCAGAGCTCGCTCGCGCGGCTGCTCAATCGCGTCGAGCGGCGCGTGTTCGAAGACGACGACTGCGACGCCGCCGAAGCCGAGCTGCGCCAGGGCCTGCGTCTCTATTCGGAGCTGCAGAAGAGCGAAGAGGACGTCGACGCCAAAGCGCGCGTGAAGGACATCTTGTCGCGCCCCGAGTTCGAGAACGTCATCGAGAAGGAAGGCGACGAGGCGACGCCCGACGAACCGAAGGCACCCGATGAGCCGGGCTGGTTGGCGAAGTTGTTCAAGCGCTTCCTCGAGTGGCTCGATGAGCTCGCGAAGAAGAAGCAGACCGACGACGACGGCGGTGGGCAGGTCGACGTGCCGACCGGCAGCCGCGACATGGCTGGCGCCAACGTGGTGATGATCGCCGCGCTGGTCGTGGTGGCCGCGGTGCTCATCTACATCCTCGCGCGCTCCATCAGCCGCAAGAAGCCCGACGAGACTGCGCTCGACGAGTCAGGTGGCATCAGCCAGCAGCCGCTCGAGAAGGACGCCATGAGCGCGCTGTCGAAGCCGCCCGAGACGTGGGCCGGTCTCGCCGACGAGCTCGCCGCGAAGGGTGATTTCCGCGAGGCGATTCGCCATCTGTACCTCGCGTTGCTCTCGCGGCTGCACCGCGACGGCGTCATCGATTACGACCCGACGCTCAGCAACTGGGAATACCTCTTCGCGTTCAAAGGCGCTGGAGCGCTGAAGCTCGGCTTCCGCGAACTCACGCGCCGGTTCGACTTCGCCTGGTACGGCAACGAAGGCGTCGACTCGAGCGCGTGGTCGATCTTCCGTCGCACCGCCGAGCCGATGCTCGCCCCGCCTGCCGAGGGAGCTCCCGCGCGTGCGTGATCGCTTCCCCATCGCGGTGCTCGGCGGCCTGATGATGGTCGGCGTGCTCGGCTGGTTCCTGCTCACCGGCGCGAAGCGCGGCGGGTTCGCTGATCAGCTCTCGACCTTCAAGAGCGAGGCTGACGGTTCGCGCGGCATCTTCCTCTTGATGCAGGAAAGCGGCGTGCCCGTGCAGCGGCACCTGCAGGACTTTCTGATCATTCCCGAGCAGCGCAACCTGGTGATGCTCGGTACGCGCTTCAAGAACGAGACGGGCGCGTACAAGCACGCGTTCGACGGGAGCGACGCCGGAGTCGATGACGACGACGAAGATCGAGACCCCGACGCCGACGACGAGGAATTCAAGCGCCGCGGCCTCAACGCCATTCGCGCGCCGTCGGTGAAGAAAGAAGAGAGCGAGAAGCTCCTCGAGCACATCCGCAATGGCGCGACGCTCGTCTACGTGCCCGCATCGTGGAGAGACCCGCAGCTCCTCGCCGATCTCGACGTCACGCTCGAGCGCACCGACAAGACGCTCGACGTGCGCACGCTCGTGCCGGCGCAGCCCACCCGCTACACCCGCGGCGTGCAGCGTGTGGTGACGAAGGTGCGCGCGTACCTCGAGCTTCCGCCCGGAGCCGTGCCGCTGCTGGTCGACGACAAGTTCGACAAGCCCGTCGCCGCGATGCTCCCCTACGGTCAGGGGCGCGTGATTCTGATCTCTGCGCCAGAGCTCGCGATGAATCGCCGGCTCGCGATCGCCGACAACGCGCTGTTCTGGCACTCGCTGCTCAGCGCCGTGGCAGCCGATGGAGAGGTCGCGTTCGACGAGTACCACCACGGCTTCACGGGCGAGCGCTCGATGGGTGAGTTCGCCGCACGCTACGGCCTGCACTTCGCGGTACTGCAGTTGATGCTCGGTCTGGCGCTGTGGGCACTCGCGCTCAAGCGCTTCGGGCGGCCGATCGCTCCGCAGTCTGATCTGCGCGTGGGCAGCACCGATGCGCTGTTCGCCACCAGTCGTCTGTACCGCGAGGGCAAGCACCACCAGCACGCCGCGCAGAGCATCTTGCGCCACGTCGCCGCCGAGTTCGCGCTCAAGGCCGGAGTGAGCGGCCGCGCCGAGCCCGGTGAGATCGGCGCCGCGCTTGAAGTTCGCGGCCGAAAGAATCTCGCCCGCTCGCTGCTCGACATCGCGCAGCAGGCTCGCGGCGCCGCCAGTGATTCCGACGTCGAGCGTGTCGCTGCGCTCGCCGCCACCGCCCGAAAAGCACTCGCTCCTACGAAACGTCCTGCCAACCCGGAGAAACCGAAATGACGCCCACTGGTGGTCCCATTGCTCCACCTCCCGTTGCGCCTCCGCCTGCTGCGCCGCCGCCCTCGTCCGCCGCGGTGTCGCTCGCCAATCAGGTGCGTGAAGCCGCGCTCGCCGAGGTCCGCAAGGCCGTGGTCGGCCAGGACGAAGCGCTCGAGCTGATGCTGGTCGGCCTCATCGCCGGCGGTCACGTGCTGCTCGAGGGCGTGCCCGGCGTCGCCAAGACGCTGATGGCCAAGGCGCTCGCGCGCTCGGTCAGCGCGGAGTTCAAGCGCATTCAGTTCACGCCCGACCTGATGCCTGCCGACATTCTCGGCACGTCGATCTTCGATCTGAAGACCCAGGGCTTCGTGCTGGTGCGCGGGCCGATCTTCACCGACCTGCTGCTCGCCGACGAAATCAACCGCGCGCCCGCGAAGACGCAGTCGGCTTTGCTCGAGGCGATGCAGGAACGCAGCGTCTCGCTCGAAGGCAAACACAGTCAGCTCTCGCCGCTCTTCACGGTGTTCGCGACCCAGAACCCCGTCGAATCGGAAGGCACGTACCCGCTCCCCGAAGCGCAGCTCGATCGCTTTCTCTTCAAGATCGACGTCGGCTACCCGAGCGACGAAGAGGAAGAGGCGATCTTGAGCTCGGTGAACAAGGGCTTCGACTCGGGCGACCTGCAGCGCGCCGGAGTCCAGTCAGCCGTCACGCAAGATCAGGTGAAGCAAGCCCGCTCGAGCATGGCCGAGGTTCGCATCGAGCCCGCGGTGCTCAGCTACGTGCGCAAGCTCGTCGCCGCCACGCGCAAGTCACCGCGCATTCGCCTCGGAGCGGGCCCGCGCGCGGCCGTGCACCTCCTGCTCGCCAGCAAGGCCCTCGCGGCGCTGCGCGGCCGCAGCTTCGTCACGCCCGACGACGTGCGTTACCTCGCGGGCCCGGTGTTGAAGCACCGCCTGCTGCTCTCGCCCGACGCCGAGCTCGATGGAGCGACGCCCGGCGACGTGCTGCGCGAAGTCGTCGCCTCGGTCGAGGTCCCCCGGTAACGCGATGATTCCCTCCGCTCGCCTGTGGGTCGTGCTCGCGCTGTTGTCGATTCCCACCATCGCTGCGGGGTTCATCTCGGGCCTGGGGCCCATCATCCTCATCGTCGACGCGTTGCTGCTGCTGATCGCGGCGCTCGACTTCTCGATCGCCCGACGCGCGCCCTTGAAGCTGTGGCGCGAGCTGCCCGTGCGGTTCCAGGTCGGAGTTCCGTCGCCGATCGTGCTGCACCTGATCAACACCAACACCCGCGCGCTGCGAGTCGACGTGCGCGACGACGACCCCGAAGAATTCGACAGCCACCCTTCGATGCTCTCGCTCACGGTGGCCGCCGCAAGCCGCGCGAAGTTCCACTACACGACGATTCCGCGGAAGCGCGGCAAGTTCAGCTTCGGCGCGTTGCACCTGCGCGTGCAGGGCCCGCTGGGTTTCATGTGGCACGAGCGGGTCATTCCTTCGGAAGTCGCGGTCAGCGTGTTCCCCGACATGCGCGGAGCCAGCCGGTTGTTGTTGTCCGACGCGGCGCTCGACTTCGTGAACCTCGGCCTGCGGCAGCTGCGCCGTGACGGGCGCGGCTCGGAATTCGCCCGCCTTCGCGACTACGCGCAGGGCGACTCGGTGCGCGACGTCGACTGGAAGGCCACCGCACGTCGCAGCAGACCGGTGACTCGCGTGATGGAGAGCGAGCGCTCGCAGACAGTGCTCATCGGAGTCGATTCAGGCCGCTCGATGGCTGCGCGCGTCGATGGCCTCACCAAGCTCGATCACGCGGTGAACGCCGCACTGTTCCTCGCGTTCGTCGCGGTGCGAAATGGAGATCGCGTCGGCCTCGTGGTGTTCGCCGACGGCATCAAGACCTACCTCGCTCCTGCCGCGGGCCGTCTGCAGTACCGGAAGATCGTCGACGCGCTCTACACCGCGAAGCCGCACCTCACGTACGTCGACTACCTCGCGCTCTTCAAAGAGCTCAACGTGCGCCTGCTGAAGCGCTCCCTGCTGTGCGTGTTCACCGACTTCATCGACGAAGATCAGGCGCAGACCATGGTCGAGCCGATGCGCCGCCTCGCCAAACGCCACGTGCCGCTGTGCATGTCGGTGAAGGACACCGCGCTTCAGCAGTTGCTGCAGACGCGACCGCCCGACCCCGAGATCGCCTACCAGCACGCGGTGGCCAGCGAGCTGCTCATCGAGCGCGAGGCCATGAAGCGCAAGGTCGGCCAGGACGGCGTGACGGTGGTCGACGTCGACGCCCAACAACTTTCGCTCGCCGCCGTGAACCAGTACCTCGAGATCAAAGCGCGCGGCACGTTGTAAGGAACGCACCCGATGAGAGCCTTCTGTCCGAACTGCGGTACTCCCAACGAAGGCATGCCCGGCGGTCGCGTGACCTGTCAGGCGTGCACCGCGAGCTTCGAGCTGCCGCGCGAAGACTTCGGCGCTCCGCCGCCTGAGGTGATTCCCCCCTCGCCCGTCGTCAGCGCGCCGCCGCCCGCCTCGGCACCCGGTCCGTTCATTCCCAGCGAGCTGCGCTCCACCAACGCTCCGCCGGTCATGCCGCAGGGCTACGTGGGTCCTCCGCCGAGCGGCTTCGGTACCGGTCTCGGCACGTCGTCAGCTGGCGCGACAAACCCGCTCGCCATCGCCTCGTTGGTGCTCGGCATTCTCTGCTGCGGTCCGATCGCGCTCATCTGCGGCATCGTCGCGTACGGGCAGATTCAGCAATCGAACGGCGCGCAGAAGGGCAAAGAACTCGCCATCGCCGGAATGGTGCTCGGCTCGATGGGCCTCTTGCTCGCCCTCTGCAGCGTGCTCGGCCGCGCGGTGCACTGACTCGAGAGCGAGATCAGCTCTCGGCGCGCGCCCCGAGCAGCGCCTTCCGCAGCGCGCCCGACCACAGGTACGCGTAGACGCCGCTCCCCACCGTCAGCGCGAACGACAGCTTGAACAGCACCGACAGCCGCGGCGGGTGAATCTGCGAGATCGTTCCTTCGATGAACCCCGCGAGCACGAAGAGCGCGAGCGTGCCCATCAGCAGTGCGAGCGCCGTCTTCCCTTCACGCTTGAGCGCCACGCGACGTGACTGGCCCTTGGGCGCGATGAACGCGCGGCCGATGATCAACCCGCCCGCGCCAGCGATCACGATCGCAGTGATCTCCGGAATTCCGTGCGGAAGAATCCACGCCCAGAACCAGCCCGCCATGCCCTTCGACGTGTAGACCCACGCGAGCGCTCCGAGCCCCAGCCCGTTGTAGAAGAGCAGGTACGCGGTGCCGATGCCCGCGGTGAGCCCGAGCGCGAAGCAGAAGAACGCGACCTCGATGTTGTGGGTGAAGAGGAAGCTCGAGAAGTGGGCCTGCTGGCCGGTGTTCGCGCCCTGGTTCTTCGCCTCTTCTTCGCGGCGCTTCTCGGGGTCGAGCGTCTGGTGCTGTTCGGGCACGAGGTACGCCGCCGCGTCAGGCACGAACATCATGCCGATCCACCCGAAGCCGCCGCCCGCCCAGAACAGCAGGAACGACGCGACGAACATGCGCCACTCGCGAGCGAGCGTGTCGGGGAAGCCGATCGACAGGAACTTCCACACCGCCGCCCAGCGCACCTTCTTGCCCGGGTACGTGAGCGCGTAGGCGCGGCCCACCAGATCGTTGAGATAGCCGCTCACTTCCGCTGCGCCGGCGCGAGCGCGAACCCAGAGCAAATCAGACGACGCCGACCGATAGAGCCGGCTCAGCGCGCGCGCGTCGTCGAGCGAGAGCTTGTTCAGCCCTTCACGCTCGGCCGAGTCGAGCAACCGCTCGAGGAGATCCCACTTCGGCCGGCGCTGTTCGACGAACTCGGCGAGCTCCATGACCCGGCGAGTGTATGCTCGCGACGCTCATGAGCACAGCAGTCGAAGCGCCCATTCGGCTCGACGGCACGCACACCGTGCTCACCCCGGAGTACGTCGAGTTCAACTTCGTGCTCGCCGGCCTGATGAGCCGCTTCCTCGCGCTGATCATCGACACCATCGTCACCGTGCTCCTCTTCTACGTGCTGGGGCTGGTGGTGATGCTGCTGACCGCGATCTTCGGGCTGCTCCTCTCGCCCATCGCCGGCAGCGTCTTCGGCATGGGGAGCGCCGCGCAGATCGTCATCTGGTTCCTGCTCGACTGGGGCTACATGATCCTGCTCGAGACCGTGTGGAGCGGCCAGACGATCGGCAAACGCGTCATGGGCCTGCGCGTGATTCAAGACACCGGAGTGCGCATCGGCCCCCTCCAGTCGCTCCTGCGCAACCTCGTGCGACCGCTCGACAAGCTGCCGGTCTTCTACCTGGTCGGTGGTGCCACCGCGCTCGCCTCACCCACGCAGCAGCGCCTCGGAGACATCCTCGCCGGCACCATCGTCGTGCGTGAGCGGCGCCTGAAAATCCCCGCGCAGCTCGAGCGGCCCGATGGCGACGTGGCGCTGCTCAGCGATCAAGACTTCCGCGCGCGCGTCGCGAAGCTCTCGTCAGAAGAAGAGGCGCTGCTCTTCTCAGCCGCCATTCGCCGCGAAGAGCTGGGCATGGAAGCGCGCCTCAACCTCTTTGCGACGCTCGCACGTCGGCTCGAAGACGATCTCGGCTTCACCAAGCCGCCGCATCTGAGCGACGAGAAGTTGGTGCTCCTCGTCACCGCGGCGCTCGCGGCGCGCAACTCGCAGAAGCGCAAGTCGTCTGCGCCGCGACGGTTCCTGCAGCGCTGATCAGAAGTAGGTCGTTGCGTACGCTCCGCCGCCGGCCGCGAACGTCGGATTCTTGTTCAGCGTGACGAACATGTCGAAGTAGCCCTTCACGCCCAGCGAGATGCTGTCCGACACGAAGAAATCGACGCCGACCGCCGTGCCGGGGCCGATGAAGAAGTTCGGCAACTGCACCGCCGCCGCGTCGCGCACGAAATAGATGCCGGAGAGATGAATGCCCACCCACGGGCGAATCGACTCTTCGAGAAACAGATAGCGCGCGCCGAATTGACCGCCACTGGCAATCACGATTCCCGGGCCGTTGTCGGCCGTCACTCCGAATTTCTGGCGCGCGAACAGCAGCGGAATCTTCAGATAGAGCTCGAAGCCACTCTCCAGGTACAGGCCGCCTTCGAGGGTGATCGGCACTCCCCAGTCGATCGCCATCGCAGTCGTATCGCCAAACACGGCGAAGCCCGACACGCCGAGGCCCAGGTTGCGGTTGGCGAAGCTCGCCGTCGCGAACGCGTTGCTCGACACGGCCAGACCGGCAACCAGTACCCACAAAGAAAGCGTCTTTCGCATGGCGCGAAGACTACCTCTCAACATCGGGAAATCAGCCGGGTTTCGAAGTTCGGCGTCATTGCGACCGATGGGTCCGTTCTCTACACTCGCCCGCGATGAACCGTTCCCGAGCGGCACTCACGGCGTTCTTCGTCACTCTGGCCGGTTGCGCAAACCAGGCGGGCCCCCATGTTCGAGCGCTCGAATGCAACGAGCTCTGCGCTCAGTACATCGGCATGGGCAACCTCACCGCGGCCGAAGATCAGTGCGACCTCGGCATCCAGTTCTCGCCGCAGTACGCCGACCTCTGGGTGAACAAAGGCGTGATCGCCTTCAACCGCGGCCAGGACGACAAGGCCAAGGAGTACTTCATCAAGGCGCTCCGCCTGAATCAGGAGCAGGCGCAGGCCTACAACAACCTCGGCATGCTCTACATGAAGGAGCAGGGTTACGGAAAAGCGCACGACAACTTCCAGCGCGCGCTGCGCGTGAACCCCGACTACCTCGAGGCTCGCTACAACCTCGCGCTCGCGTTCAAGGCGCTGAACCAACCCGAGAAAGCGCAGAAGGAACTGCGAACCCTGCTCCACGTGAAGCCCGATCTCGCCGACGCGTGGGCGCAGCTGGGCCAGATCAACCTCGATCTCGGCGACACCGAGACGGCGATCGAGTCGCTCACCAAGGCCACGCAGCTCGACCCCAAGTTCACCGCCGCGTGGATGGTGCTCGGCAACGCGTACATGGAAGTCGGCAAGCCCTGCGACGCGAAGGACACCTTCTCGAGCTGTCTCGAGGCCGACGCCGACTTCCCGCAGTGCCGCAACAACATCATCCTCGCCGAGAAGAAATGTAAGGCGCAGGACAAGGCGCTCGACGACGTGAAGGCCCGCGCCGCCGGAGCGAAGACGCCCGAAGGCGAGTACACGCTCGCGCTCCAGGCCAAAGACAAGGGCAACGTCGGCGAAGAGGAGCGCGCCTACAAGCGCTGCCTCAAGTACGACAACAAGTACGCGCTCTGCCACTTCGGTTTGTTCGAGCTGTTCAAGAATCGAAGCGACGAAAAGAACGCCTCGACCGCGTGCAAGAACTTCCTGAAGTTCGCGAGCGAGACCGAGTTCTCCAACCAGGTGGCGACCTGCAAGCAGTACGTCAGCAACTGATCTTCCCCTGATCGATGGGAGTCCGACTCACCGTCAAAATGAAGAGTTCGAGCGGCGCCGAGACGAAAACGGTGCTGCTCGACGAGGAGATCATTCTCTTCGGCCGCGATCAGTCGTGTCAGGTCGTGCTCGCGCAGCAGGCAGTGTCGCGAAACCACGCGCGCATCTCGCGCGACGGCACGCTCTTCTTCCTCGAAGATCTCGGCTCGAGCTTCGGCACGCAGGTGAACGGACAGAAGCTCCCCAAGGGCGAGAAGCGCCTGCTCCGTAACGGAGACATCATCGCCATCGCGCAGTTCGACGTGACCTTCGACCGCGTCGCCGACGTCGGCCCGGAAGATGACGGCGCGAACAAGACCAGCTTCCTCTCGCGCAAGGTCGTGAAGGACGTGATGAAGGGCCTCGCCGCGGGCGGCGAGAATGCCTACTTCCGCATCATGAACGGCACCGCCGAGGGCCAGCGCATCGAGATCGCCGACGCGCAGGAATACGTCTTCGGTCGCGACGCGAGCGAAGCCGACGTGGTGCTGAACGACGATCTCGTCTCGCGCAAGCACGTGAAGGTGCGCCGCGACTGGTCGGGCACGCACGTCGAAGATCTCGGCAGCCGCAACGGCATCAAGCTGAACAAGAAGCGCACTCGCAAGGCGACCATCAAGGATCGCGACGAACTCGAGATCGGTGGCGTTCGGCTGCTGTTCATCGACCCCAGCGAGGTTCGCGAAGATCCGCTCGTCCTTCCGTCGAGCACGTCAGACGACGAGGGCGAAGGCACCCTCAGCGTGAAGCAGGACCCTGACGAACCACCGCCCTCGGTCGAGGTGAAGCAGGAAGACGTCGAGCCCGAGAAGAAGGAAGAGCCTCCGGCCGAAGAGCCCGCGGCCGAAAACGCGAGCACCGACGCTGAGGCGCCCGCGGAAGATCCTCCGCCCGACGACGTTCCGCCTGAAGATCAGCCAGCCGAAGAACCCGCCGAAGAAGGCCCGCGCAAACTCATCGACTTCAGCAACAAGCAGCACCTCATTGCGCTCGGCATCGGAGGCGTCCTGCTGCTGCTGGGAATCATCATCCTCGTCCTGCTCATCGCAGGCGTCTGAACGTCGAACAGCCCCCGTCGCCGTGTTCGCCTTCGTGCCGTTCCGCGCGTCGACGATTTCTACCAACGCGGTCGCGCGTCGAGCAGCGCCTGCGCCTGAATCAAGATCGGCAAGACCCAACCCGTCGCTTCGCGACCCACGGAAACCGCGGTCGTGATCTCCCGCCTCGCCGAGTTGGAAACCGAGATCAGCGAGTGCTGATGCGCGCGACGGGCTGAATGTTCAGTTCGGGCGAGAGTTCCTGATAGCTCACCACCGAGAACGGCGGGTTGAACTCGTACTCGAGCAGCTTTCGCACGTAGCGGCGGATGTCCATCGAAGTGAGGATCACCGGCCGCTGCGCCGTCGGAGGCAGGTGGCCGCACTCATTCTTCACGGCCTGAACGATTTCCTGCGCGATGTCGGGCTCGAGCGCGAGGTGCGTGCCCGCCGAGGTGCGTTTGATCGAACTGCGCACCGCGTCTTCGATCTGCGGGTCGAGGAGGTACACCACCAGCGTGTTCGTACCGCGCGCGTACTTGTGGGAGACGTAGCGCTTCAACGAGCTGCGCACGTGCTCAGTCAGCATCACCGAGTCGGCCTCGAGCTGCCCCTGCTCCGCGATCGCCTGCAGAATGCCGCGGAGGTCGCGAATCGAGATTTCCTCTTCGACCAGTCGCCCGAGGATGTCGGTGAGCTTCAGCACCGTCACCACCTTCGGCACGACCTCCTTCACGATCGCCGGGAAGGCCTTCTCGAGCTGATCGAGCATCGTCTGCACTTCCTGAACGCCGACGAACTCGCGCGCGTGGCGGCGGAGCACGGAAGCGAGGTGCAGAATGATGTAGCCCGGCACGTCCCACGTCGTGAGACCGGCCGACTCGAGCATGTCCTTGTTGGCTTCGGGCACCCACGCCGCCGGCTGACGCGTCGCGGGGTTCACCGCGTCGAAGCCTTCGACGTTCATCAGGCGCAGGCGATCGACCGTATCGTTGACGAGAATGTGGCCGAGGGTCGCCTGACCAGTGACCACCGGCACTTCGTTGATCTGAATCTGGTACGCGCCAGGAGGCAGACCGGGGTTTCCGCGGGCGCGCACGCCAGGGAACCGAACGCCGAGTTCGACGAACAAGCCGTCGCGCATGAAGGGCACGAGTTCGAAGAGGAACTTGCCGCCGTCCTGGCGCGAGTCGACGAACGGCACCAGCGCGTCGGACACCTCGAGCACGATCGGCGTGACGACCGGAATGAAGAGCTCGGAGTCAGGATTGATGGGCTCTTTGGGCGCAGGCTCGGTCGCTTTGACTTCTTTTTCCGCGCCCTCTTCGCCCTCTTCTTCTGGCTCCACCTCACCCGATTCGATCTTCTTCTGCTTCTTCAGCATCTGCCACGCGCCAAACGCCGCGCCGGAACCCAGAAGCAAGAAGGGAAGCTTGGGCAGACCGGGAACCATGCCGAGGATGACGAGCATCGCTCCTGCGATCGCGATGGCGCGCGGGTAGGCGATCAGCTGACTGGTGACGTCTTTGCCGAGATGCGCGCCTTCTTCCTCGCCACCGACGCGCGTCACGATGATACCCGCGGCGGTCGAGATCAGAATCGCGGGAATCATGCCGACCAGGCCGTCACCGATGGTGAGCAGCGCGTACTTCTTGGCTGCGTCGCCAGCCGTCATGCCCTTCTGCGCGACACCGATCGCGAGACCGCCGACGATGTTGACGACCGTAATGATGATGCCGGCGATCGCGTCGCCTTTGACGAACTTCATGGCGCCGTCCATCGCGCCGAAGAGCTGGCTCTCACGCTCGAGGTCGCGGCGCTTGCGCTTACCTTCCTCCATCTCGATCGAGCCAGCACGCAAGTCGGCGTCGATCGACATCTGCTTGCCGGGCATGGCGTCGAGGGTGAAACGTGCGGCGACTTCCGCGACGCGCTCCGAGCCCTTGGCGATGACGATGAAGTTCACGATCACGAGGATCACGAACACGATGCCACCGACGACGAAGTTACCGCGCGCAACGAAGTTACCGAATGCGTAGACGACCTCGCCTGCATCGCCGACCGACAAGATGAGTCGTGTGGTCGAGACTGTCAGCGCGAGTCGGTACATCGTGGTGATCAGCAACAGCGTCGGGAAGATCGAAATCTGCAGCGCGCCCGGGATGTAGAGCGAGATCAGCAGAATGATCACCGACAGACTGATGTTGAAGGTGAGGAGGATGTCCAACAACAACGGAGGCAGCGGAACAATCAACATCCCGATAATCGCCATCACCACGCAGGCGAGGACGATGTCCGAGTATTTGTTGATGAACCCCTTGCCCTTACCTGCTGCTAGCGCGGCCATCGGGTCGGGAGACTAGCCGAAACTTCTCACGCGGTGCGATTTGCGCGCGCCATCGACAACAGCTTCTTCGCTCGCCCCACGAACGGATCAGTTGCGCGCCCCAAACGGGCGGCCCGCTCGAGATCTTCGAGCGCCGCTGCTTGCTTCTTCTTCGAGAGGCGAATTTCTCCGCGGTACACCAGGGCCACGACGTCGTCGGGGTCGATCGACAGCGCCGCTTCGAACTGCGCGAGTGCATCGTCGAGCCGGCCTGCACCCAGGTGCACCGTGCCCAACATGGTGTGCGTGAACGGATCGTTGTGCCCGAGCGCGATCAGGCTCTCGAAGACCGTGCGCGCGTCGTCGACACGCCCCGCTTCGAAGCTCTCGTGACCGAGCCGGGTGAGCTCTGCGAACGCGCGCGCCGAGGGATCTTCGCTCTCGTCGGTGAGCGTTCGCCGGGCCTTCTTCGAGACCTTCGGCTCTTCGTGAATCTCGGTGATGGCGGTTTCGACCGTCTGCGCGCGGCGAGGGACCGGGAGTCCCTTCGCCTTCTTCGGGTAGTAGACGATCTCGACCGCCCTCACGGGCTGCCGCGCCATTTACTTCTTCTTGCCCTCTTGAGCCTTCTGCGAGCTCTCGATCATCTCGAGCGCGGCAGCGGCGAGAACACGCGCACGCTGAGTGAGAGGGTCTTCGTACTTCGGGTCGAGTTCGACCGCCTTCGCGAAGTCTTCGGCCGCCTCGAGGATCTTCCCCTCGCGCAGGTTCACCTCACCACGGTTCACGTACGGAGCGACTTCCTTCGGGTTGAGGCCAATGGCGGTGTCAAAGTAGCGGCGCGCGAGCTCGAGCTCTTCCTCGGCCAGGAAAACAGCACCCAACGCCGTGTGGTAGTACGCCTCCGTCGGCTCGAGGGTAATGAGCCCTCCGAAGATCGTCTTCGCCTCTGCGTACTTGCCCTGCTCGTACATGCGGAAGCCGATGAGCGCCATCTGCAGCATCTCGGGGCCGTTGATGCCGTGGAAGTCGCGAAGGTTCATCTTCCCTTCGCGCAACATCTTCTCGCGCTGCTCGTTGTAGAGGATCTTCTCCCAGCCCGGAGTCACCGCATCGGCAGCTTCCAGTCCAAGAGCGTTCAACACCGGATCAGCGTTCTTTTTTTCAGTCATGGAGATGTGTCGACAGGCGAGAAATTGCGCGTGGAAACGAGACCAAGGGCAGCTTGAGAACTGGACCACACCTGGTCGGTGCGTTCACCAAAAAAAAACTGGCCGAGGGAAATCCCTCGGCCAGCGGCACAGCAAGATTCGAATTCGTTCAGCGCAGGTTGCCGATGATGCTCTTCTGGATATCGGCGTTCGACTTGTTCGAGTCGCTCAGCGCCTTGTAGAAGTTCTGCATGTTGGTCATCGCCGACTGCCACTGCGCCATCTGCGACTGGAACTCGGCCGCCTTGTTCGGGTCCGTCATGTCGAAGTTGCGCGGGTCCGGCATCTTGCCGCTGAAGCCCCAGCCGCCGGTGGGGCTGGTGGTCGCCGACTGACCGGCCGCCGGAGCGCCAGACGCCGCGCCGGTGTTCGAAGCGGTCGGAGCCGAGGGAGCCGCAGGAGCCGGGCTGTTGGCCGCGATCGTCGGGAGACGGTCGGTGATGCCCGGGAGGTTCACGCCGCCCTCGCCCACGCCGGGCAGGCCGAGGCGCTTGAGGACCGTGTCGGCGAGCTTGCCAACGAGGCTCTCGATGCCCTTCTCAGCGAGACCCTGGAGGGCCGGGAGGGCCTTGCCAAGGAGCTTCTCAGCAATGGAACCCAGGGGGCCGGGGAGCGCGCTGGCGAGCTTGCCGAGCGCCGCGCCGCCCTTCGCGAAGATATCACCAGCGATGCCCTTGAGCATGTTGGTGGCCATCGGGGCAACCGCACCGATGATCTTGGGGACGATGTTACCAACAACGCTCTTGAAGACGTTACCGAGGCCGCCGACGATACCCATTGTGTGTCTCTCTTTCGATTCGTGTTCCGGGGAACCATTTCCCCGGCGCTACTGGGGAGATTATCGAATCCCCCAATTCCCAGTTTCGTGGGAATTTCTCATTTTCTGGCTAAGGCCTGCAACATCGCAGAAATCTTCTGATTTTCAGCTGATTCGGGGGGCGCGAACTGCTGTGCGCGGCGAAGATCGTCGAGCGCCTGGTTCTTCTGCCCCTGGAGCAGCTTCACTTCCGCTCGACCCAGGTACGCGGCAGCGTCCTGAGGCGCGATCTTGATCGCCACGTCGTAGGCCGCCACCGCACCAGCAGGGTTTCCGGCAGCCATCTCGACCACCCCCAGCGCCTTCGCGAAGTACGGGTCCATCGGGTTGATGGCGTAGAGGCCCTGAAAGACGGTGCGGGCCTCATTCACTTTGCCCTGGTAGAAGAAATAGTAACCCGTGCGCGCGATTGAGTAGAGCTCCTCATCGGTGTAGCCGCGCACCTCTTTGAGGGTCGTCTTTCCCTCTGCCCACTTCTGGAGTCGCTGGGCCAGGGCGGCCGCTTCGTCAGCCATCGGATCAGAAGCCTTCCGTCTGCGACTCTTCGCGGCGCCGCCGCTCGATCTCAGCCATGTCGTTACTGACGTTGCCGATGAGCTCGAGCATCTGCGACTCGCGCGCGAGCAGCGATTTCAACCGTTCGACGCGATCAGGCGCCGCGCGCAGCATGCCGAGGCCGCGCTGAAGCGTGTCCTGCTGGGCTTCCTGCATGCGCTCCGCGACGCTGCTCAGCGGGCCGCGGTCGAGGTAGCCCTCGACGTCAGCGTCGTGGCCGGCGGGTCCCGGCGGCAACGGCAAGCGGATCTCTTCGGCCGAATGCGCAGGACCGATGAAGTCGAGGAGCGCGGTCGAGGCGAGCGCCGGGTTCTTCGGGTCGCCCTTCTTGCGAACGTTCTTCCGCTCGAGCTGAGTGCGATCGACGAGCTTGCCGCGAACTTCGCGCGGACCACCCCACGGCCATGCGGGTGCTCTGGGTTGTTGGCCACCAATCTTTGCCATCGATCACCCTCTACTTCTTGCGGCTGGCCTGCTCGGCCTGCTGCAGCTGCCAGACGAAATTCAACACTTCCGCGACCGCGTCGTACAGCTCTTCAGGAACTTCCTGGCCCACGTCGACGCGGTACAACGCCGAGGCGAGCGTGGTGTTCTTCATGAAGGGCACGCCGGCAGCCTTGGCGATCTCGCGGATCTTCTCGGCCTTCAGACGCATGCCCTTGGCGATCACACGCGGAGCGTTGTCCTTCTCGCGGTCGTACTTCAGCGCGATCGCCATGTCGGGATCTTCAGGCACCGGTCAGGCACCCTAGCACTCACGCCGCCGGCTGCGCGCGCTGCTCCTGCGCCTGCTTGAGCTGGTAGACGAAGTTGAGGACCTCGGCGACCGCGTCGTACAGCTCTTCGGGGACCTCTTCGTTCACGTCGATGCGCAGCAGCGCGTGAGCGAGCGGCACGTTGCGCAACATCGGAACGTCGTTCTGCTTGGCGATCTCGCGAATGCTCGCGGCTTTGCCTTCGATGCCCTTGGCAATCAGGCGCGGCGCGCTGTCGCGGTTGCGATCGTATTTGAGCGCGATGGCTACGTGCTCGGGGTTGGTGACCACCACGTCCGCACCCTGCACCGCGTCCATCTGCGCGCTCTCGAGCAACTCGTGGGCGAGTTCCTTGCGCTTGGCTTTGTGGTGCGGGTCGCCTTCCGATTCCTTGTACTCCTTCTTCTGGTCGTCCTTCGACATCATCTGGTCCTTCATGTAGCTCTTGTGCTGCCACCAGACGTCGAAGATGGCGAACAGGATGAAGACCAGAACGACCTTCTGGACGACGCGGTACACGAGTTCTCCCATCACCGTCATCGTCAGAGCCGCGTCACCGTGAATGGTGGCCACCACGATGGCCATCGAGTCGCGTACCACGCCGTAGACGACCCAGCCGGTGACTGACAGCTTCACGAGCGACTTCACGAGCTCGATCACCTGCTTCACACCGAACATGTTCTTGATGCCGTTGATGGGGTTCAGCTTGTCGAACTTCGGCATCACGGCGTCGAGCGCCAGCAGCGCGCCGACCTGGAGGAACTCGGCGAGGCCGCCCGCCACAGCAGCCGCGAACACGATCGGAATGCACAGCATCAGCATCGCGGTGAGTGCGAGGTACATCAGCTGCGCTGTGGCGAGCGTGATCTCCTCGGGGTGCGCGACGTGATCGATCGAGAAGAAGTACAGTTCCTTGATCTTCGACTCGAAGGTGGGCCACTGCGACCGCACCACGCTCATCGCCACCGCGAAGGCGAGCACGCTCGAGAGATCCTTGCTCTTCCAGACGTTGCCCTGCTTGCGCGCGTCGTCGAGCTTCTTTTGTGACGGCTCCTCTGTCTTGTCTCCACCTTCAGACATGAGGAGCCCTCACTTCAGCAGGTACAGCGCCTGACGCAGCCAGCGGAACATGACGCCGTACTCACCGATCACCCGATCGAGGATGAGGTGAATGGCGGTGACCATGATCAAGATGGTCACCGCAGGCTTGATCTGCATCGCCACGAAGAAGACCTGCACCTGGGGGGCGACGCGGTTGATCATGCCGAGCGCGAGATCGACCAGGAAGGTCGCGAGCAACACCGGCGACGCCAACGCCAGCGCGATGCGAACCAGATCGCCGAAGATGCGGAGCGTGGTCTCGAAGAACGGCCAGGTGCCGTGCGAAAACTTCGGGAATTCTCCGAGCGGAATCTGCGTGAGGCTCTCGCCCATCGTCTGAATCACGATGTGGTGACCGCCGAGCGTGAGGAACACCACCGTGGCGAACTGCAGCTGGAGGTTCGAAAAGAGCGACGCGTTCTGGCCGATCTGCGGCACCATCAGCTGCGCTTGGTTGGTGCCCGAGAGTGTGTCGACGAGCGTTCCCGCTGAGTTCGCGGCGTCGAAGACCATGCCCACGATGAAACTCAAGGTAAGGCCTATGAAGAGCTCTTTGAGCATCAAGGCGATGAACACCATCGCGTTGACGGGAATGTCGCGAACCTGCGCGATGATCACCGGGTAGAGCACCATGCCCACCATCACGCCGAGGCCGAGCTTCACTTCCTGCGGCACGGTCTCACCACCGAGGAACGGCGTGAGGATGATCACGGGCAGCAGACGCGCCATGAGCAGGGCGAACGCCAGCAGGAGCTGCGTGAAGCTGGTCTGAATGCCCAGCTCCTGACGCAGGGAGTTCAGCAGCTCCTGTGCTTCGGCCGCACCCATGCGTTCAGTGTCCGATCAGCGCTGGAAAGCGATCGTAGATGTTGAAGGTGAAGCGCAGGAGGGTCGCGCCCATCCACGGGCCGGCGAGACCGAGCACGCCGAAGATGATCACCAGCTTCGGCGCGAACGAGAGCGTCTGTTCCTGAATCTGCGTCGCGGCCTGAAAGACCGACACGACGAAGCCGATGATCAGCGCGAGGATGATCGGCGGCCCGGAGACCACCAGCACCAGCACCAGCGCCTGCTGAATCACATAGGTGAGATTGTGCATGCGCGCCTCTTAGAGGTAGCCGACGACCAGGCCCTTCGCGATCAGGTACCACCCGTCGACGAGCACGAAGAGTAAGAGCTTGAATGGCATCGAGATCGTCGTCGGTGAAAGCATCTGCATGCCGAGCGCGAGCAAGATGTTGGCGACCACCATGTCGATCACCAGAAATGGAACGAAGAGCAGGAAGCCGATCTGAAAGGCCTCTTTCAGCTCCGACACGACGAAGGACGGTACGAGAATCAGAAAGTCCTTCTCGCCGATGCTCGCGCGGTCTTCCGGCTTTCGCAGCTTGAGCGCGAGTGAATAGAAGAGCGTGCGGTCCTTGGTGGTGACCTTCTTCAGGAGGAAGTCGCGCAGCGGTTCTTTCGCGCGGCCCGCTGCCTTGATCAATTTGTCCACGCTCTGGACGTTCATGAAGTCGCCGCCCTGCGTGACGTTGTCAGCGTCGGCAGCGCGGAACATCGCCTGTCCCACCGGCGCCATGATGTAGACGGTGAGGATGATCGCGAGCCCGGTGATCACCTGAGTTGGTGGAATCTGTTGTGTGCCGAGTGCACTTCTCACGATCGACAACACGACCGAGATCTTCACGAAGCTCGTCACCATCAACAGCACGAACGGAGCGAGGCCGAGCGCCGCCAGCGCGATCATCAGCACCAGCGGGCGGTTCGCGAACGAGTCGCTGGAGTCGAGCTTGCCTCCGCCCATCACTTCTTCGGCAGCGGGTGCTTTGCCTCCTCCGCCCTTGCCCTTGCCCTGCGCGAACGCGGCGACGGGGTGCAGCACGAGCGCCAACGAGAAGAGCAGCAAGAACGCCCGGTAGAACATGGTGTGTCGGCGGGTCACGTGTCGTCCTTTACGTGGCGGGCGGAGGCGTCGGCGGCGCGGAGTCTTTCCGACCGAGCAGCTTCTGCAAGAACGGGCTGAGCTGGATGGCTTGATTGGGTGAGACCGCGCGGAGCTTGTCGACCTCGGTGCGATCGAGCTTGGCGATGAGGCTCAACGCGCCGTCACCGCCACCGACGAGCAAGATCTCTCCAGCCGCTTCGATGACGAACAGCGAGCGCTTCTGATCGAGCGGCACGCGCTCGAGCACGTTCACGAGGTGCGTGCCCGCCGTCGGGCGGATGCCGAGCAGCTTGCGGAGGCCGACGTTCAGCGTCAGCCACGCGAGACCCACCACCATCGCCAGCACCAGCATGGTGCGCGCGAGCGTCCACCCGAGATTCAAGTCTTCCGCGGCGAGCTCGGGTGGTTCCGACTTCGGAATCTCGGGCTCGGCCAGTCGCGCACCGTCGTTCGCCGGCACTGAGGGCTCAACGGCGGGAGGGGGCACGAGCTGTGGAGGGTCGGCTTTCAGCTCAGCGGGCGGTGGCGTCGGTGCAGGCGGCTCCGCCCACGCAGTCGAAGCGACCGCGACGAGGCTGAGGAGGAGAACCGGGCGCAAAAACACGCGCGCACGCTATCACCCCCGCGAAAGCGCGCGTGTGAATCAACCCAAAGCGTCACCCCGCGAGCGACAAGATCCGCACGCCGAGGTTGCCGTCGATCTCGACCAGCTCACCGCGCGCGACCACTTTCCCCTGAACGGACAGGTCGAGCGGCTCACCGGCAACGCGGTTCAAATCGAAGACGTGGCCGACCTTGAGCGCCACGACGTCTTCGGCAGTGGTGGCCACGCGCCCGAGCTCGACCGCGATCTGCAGCGGGATGTCGTTCATCAAATCTGCGCCACCTGCGTTCTGTGCGTCGTCCACGGCGTCTCTCCCTCGCGCTGAGCCTGGTGTGGTGGATTCGTCTTCGCCTTCGCCGAGCTCCGGCGGCGAGGCGGCAGCTTCTTGACCTTCGGCGGGCGGCTCCGCGGGTTCTTCGGGCTGGCCCGGCGGCGGCGGTGCGCCCACGTTGATGCCCGTGACCTTCGCCTGGAAGCGGCCGTCTTCGACCACCACCTCGGCGTCGAGGTGACCTGCTCGGCCCAGACCCACGCGCAGCTTCGCAGTTCCACCCTGCCCTTGATCGGGTCGGCAGGTGAGCCCGTCGATGAGCACCACGTCGCGCTCGCGCAGCTGCGACAGATCGGCCGCGGAGATCTCGACGTTGCCGATCTCCGCGCGCACCCACGTCTTCACGTTTCTCAGGCGCGACAGGTGCGCCGCGGCGTCAGCCGATCGACGCGCCCGGCGAACCGCGGCGTCGGTCGGCGGGTTCGCGGTCGACAACACGTCTTCCGGAATGACGAGCCGCACGTAGCCGGCATGGCCACCGAAGACGGCCTTGAGTTGCACCACGGCGAGGTTCTCGGTCTCGGGAATCAGACCCTGGATTTCCTGGAAGCCGCGCACCACGCCTTCGATGCGCAGCTTGGGGAGCGAAGGGTCGATGGTCGGCGAGAGCGCCTTCAGGGTCTCGATGATGACGTAGGTCATCACGCCCTCTTCGATGTCGGTCAGCGGGCGCAGCGCAACCGCTTCGCCCGTGCCGCCGAGCAGCATGTCGATCGCGTGGTGCGCCAGGCCGAGCTCGACCTCGAGCAGACCGCGCGTCTTGTTCGGCTGCGGAGTGAGCACCGCGAGAAAGGTCGGCTCTCCGACGTAGTGCTGCAGCTGCGCCATCGGCACGACGTGAACGTATTCAGCCTGCAGTGTGACCTGCTCCTCGAGCATTTCCTGCAGGCGCTTGCGCACCACGCTCGAGACCTCACCGGTCGAGCGAACGTTCGGCAGAATCCACTCGAGGTTCTTGATCAGCAGCGCGTGACGCTTGCTGACACGCTCGAGGTTGTTGAACACGAAGGGGCGCCACGTGCGCGCCGGAGCCGGAGGCCGACCTCCGCCGCCGCCGGGAACCGGGCGCGCCGTGCCCGTCGCTGGGCGGGCGGCGGCCGGCTGCTTGATGATCATCGTGTGCTCGGGCTTCCCTGAGCTCAACCGCGACTCTCAATCTTGAAGTCTTCGAGAGACAGGCCGCGAGCACCGAGCGCCGCCTTCAGCGCCTCGCCCTGCTCTTCGATCATCTTCAGCACGTCTTTGTCGGAGCCCTGGAAGACCGCGCTGATCTTGCCGTTGTGCGCCGACACCTTCACCGAGAGCCCCGAGAGCACGTCGCTGCGCAGATCGATCTGGAACTCGGTCTTGCCCATCGCGTTGGTGCCGATGCGCACCTTGTCGACGATCTTCTGCGCGACCTCGTTGGCGACCTTGCGCAGCCGCTCGGAACCGCTCGCTTCCTTGGTCTTGGCGATCGACACCGGCGCCATCAGCGCGGGGTTGAAGCGGAAGCCGGGGTTCGCTGCCGCCGCGCCGCCGTCCTTGCCCTTGTCACCACCGCCCTGCTGCCCGCCGCCCTTGTCAGCGTCAGCCTTGATGTCGCCCTTCTCTCCACGCGCACCACCGGCGCCCTGCGTGGCGTTGCTCGAGTTCGCGTCGCTGGCTTCCTTGCGATCTTCGAGGCGCTCGCTGTTCACCTTGGCGTCGGCACCGCGGCTCTGAGCGCCCTTGGTGTTCGCTGATTGATCGGCCTGGCGGCTGTTCGCGGTCTGCGCCGTGCTCTGCTGAGCATCGGAGCGGCCGCTCTGCACCTGCTGGCCCTCGCTGCGCTTGTTCTGTTGAACGTTCGCGTCCTGCTGCTTGGCGCCGAGCTTGCCTTTGAAGGCGCTCTGTTCCTGCGCGGTCTGCGCGCCCTTCTCGGTCTGCTTCGCCTCGCCAGCGTGCTGCGCTTCGGCTGACTCGAGGAGCTGAGCGATGGCGCTGCGCGCGAGATTGCCCTCTTGCTTGACCTGCGCTTCCTTCTTCGCGCCCTGCATCAGCTTCGAGAAGTTGTTGTTCTCGTCGGCCTTCTTCTTCTTCTGGGCCTCTTCGGTGCGCCGGGTCTCGGCCAGCTTGGCCGCCAGTCTCGCCGCATCGCGATCTTCTTCGACTCGACTCATTGCTTCTTCTCCGCGCGAGTACGCTGCAGGTGAAGCGTCTGACCGATCTCGTCCTGGTTGAGTTCTTCTTTCGCCTGACGCTCGGCTCGCACCTGCTTCTGCCACGTTTCTTTGTTCTTCTCGATCGCCTTGCGCTCCATCGCGGCCGTCGCCATTTCTGCGCGGCGCTGCTCGACGAGCTTCTCGGCCTGCACCACGACTTCCTTCTGCCGCTCGACGTCGAGCGCGTGCTGCGCCTCTTCGTCTTTGAGGCGCTGCTCGAATCGGCCCATCTGCTGGAAGCCGGTGATGCCGCCGCCTTTGGCCGTCATTTCCGCGATGAACGCCTGCACCTTCGCCTTGCGCTCGACCTTCATGCGCTCGAGCGTCTCGACCATGCTCTGCAGCTGTTTCTTCTCTTTTTCCGCAGCCTTGACGGCGGCCGAGAAGGCGTCCTTCGCCTCTTCCTCAGCCTTGATGCGGATGTCGAGGAGGACCTGAAGTCGGTACGGAGGCATTCGCTCCGCAGCTTACGCTCAGGTCGCGTCGGCGAACATGTCGATCATGCGTTGGACAGTCTCTTCGAAGGGGGTGTTTTCGAAGGTGTCCTGCTTCAAGAAGTTGATGATCGTGTCGTACTTGTCGATCGCGTAGTCGGTGCGCGGGTCGGTGCCGTACTGGTAGGCGCCGAGGAGAATCAGGTCGCGCTGCTTCTCGTACGTCGACAGCGTCTCGCGCAGCTTGCCGCCCGCCTTCTTGTGTTCCTTGCTGACGATCTGGCTCATCACACGAGACAGAGACGCCAGCACGTCCATCGCGGGCCACTGGTTTCGCTCGCCCAGGGCGCGGTTCAAGATGAAGTGGCCGTCGAGAATACCGCGCACTTCGTCGGCGATGGGCTCTTCCATGTCACCGCCGGCCACGAGGCACGTGTAGATCGCGGTGCACTTGCCCTTCTCGGAGTTGCCGGTGCGCTCGAGCATTCGCGGCAACATCGAGAACACCGACGGCGGGTAGCCCTGGCGTGCAGGAGGCTCACCAATCGCCAGCCCGATCTCACGCTGCGCACGCGCAAGACGCGTCACGGTGTCGAGCATGAAGAGCACGTTGCCCCCGCGCTCGCGGAAGTACTCGGCGATGGCGGTCGACACGTAGCCGGCGCGCAGACGAACGAGTGACGGCTGGTCGGACGTCGCGCACACCACCACCGAGCGCTTCATGCCGTCGTGGCCAAGCGCGTCTTCGATGAATTCCAGAACTTCGCGACCACGCTCGCCGATCAGCGCGATGACCGACAGCTCAGCCGATGTCTGCCGCGCGATCTGGCCCATCAGCGTCGACTTACCGACGCCGGAACCTGCGAAGAGGCCGATGCGCTGACCTTCTCCGACGGTGAGCAGGCCATCGATGCAGCGGACGCCGAGCGAGAGCGGGCGCGTGATGCGTTGGCGCTTGAACGGGTCGGGGCAGTCGCGGTCCACCGCCCAGGGCACGAGCTGTTCGGTCGGCAGCGGCTTGCCGTCGATGGGCTCACCGATGCCGTTGAGCACGCGCCCCAGCAGCGCGTCGCCGCACCAGATGGTCAGCGGTCGCCCGGTGGGGATCACCTCGGAGTCAGGGCCGATGCCCGAGAGTTCACCGAGCGGCATCAGCATCACGATGTCGCCCTGGAAGCCGACGACCTCGCTGCGCACCTCGTCGCGCCCGCGGCGAATGAGGCACACCTCGCCGATGCGCACGTTGGGCACGGCCGCTTTGATCACGAGGCCGGTCAGCTCGACCACGCGACCGCGCACGCGCACGGTCTGCGTGCTCTTGATCAGCTCCGAATAGCGCTTGAGATCGATCGCCACTTACTTCACTTCTTTCTTCGTCTCGGTCGGCGTCAGCACGTTGCGCAGCATGTCGATCTGCGTGCGAATCTGACCGTCGATGGTGCCGTAGTCGGTGCGAATCACGCAGCCGCCGCGCTCGACGTCGTTGTCGTCGCGAATCGAGATGTCGACGGAGCGCCCCACCAGTTCCATGAAGCGCGGGTTCTTCGCGCGGAGCACCTTGCCGTCTTCGGGGTTCACCCTGATGACCATCGCCTTGCTGCTGCGTGCCGCTTCGGTGCAGCTGGCGACGATCTCGAGCACGATCTCAGGCTGTCGCTCGATGTCGCGGCCGATGATCTTGGTGGCCACCATCAACGCGAGCTCGGTCACTTCCTTCTCGGCGGCGGCGATCATCTGGCCCGCTTGCAGCTTGGCGCGAGCCAGCTCTTCCGCGGCGCGCGCCTGCACGTCGGCCTTCGCCTCGTCGCGGGCCTTGGCGAACACCTCTTCCTTGAAGCGAAGCGCCTCGGCCTTGATCTCCTCAGCCTTGGCCTGTGCCTCGGCGATGATCTGTTTGCCGGCGGTCTTCGCCTCGTATTCCTCGGCGTTGAGCACGCCGGCGCGACGCGGCGGCGGAAGCAGGGGCTTCTCGTTCAGCGACGCATCGCCGCTGCTGTCACTCTTGATGACCTTGCCGAGCACGCGAGAAGGCGCGCCAGTCGCAGGTCGGCGTTCGTCGTCCATTGCGAGGCCGATTCTAGTCCTGCGCTCACGTCAGCGCGAGCCGTTGTTCCCGGTGCCGCCGCGACCCGACCCTTTGACCACCGGCGAACGGTGGGGGTTGGTGCCCGGTGCCGGGCGCGCCGAAGGGTCTCTTCGCTTCGGAATTTCTTGAACCGGTGACGTCGACCGACGCGGGGGCACGGTGTCGAGCGGCTTGCCGTCGCGAAGCACGCGTTGGCGCGCCTGCGAGTCGGTGGGCCGCGGCCCAGCTTGATGGCTCGGCACGACGCCCGAGCGGGCCGCGCCCGCGCGCCGCGCAGCACGCGCCGCCACGGGGTCCTGACGGCCGACGCCGGCCTGCACGTTCTCGGGATTTCTTCGAGCTGGGGCGGGTGCAGGCACACCACCGGTCGGGCGACGCGCGGGCGGAGCGACGAGCACCTTCGACTGTGCGTTCGACGGCGACGAGGTGCTGGGCTTGAGGACCGGTGGCGGCTTGGCGGGCGGAGGCAGGCGCATCGGACGATCGACGATGCCCTTCTGCGCGAGACGCTCGAGCTGCTCGACGATGTCGAGGCGACCGCCGTCGCCCTTCACCGGCTTACCCTTCTCCTCGCGAATCCACCGGGCGATGAGCTTGGCGGTGTCTCCCTGGGCGCGCTCGCCGAACCGTTGCGCGAACTCGGCGCCCTGCGCGTAGCAGGCACGAACGATGCGCTGCACGCCTGCACTCCGGAGCCCGAGAGACGGGTTCTCGAGCGCACCGTGCATCTCGAGCACGAGCTTGGCGTCTTTTTCGGTCAGCCGCCGGGCTGCTCCAGCTTCAGCGGCGCGCGCTGCGAGGTTGCGCTGATCGGGAGGCAGCTTGCCGAGGTAGGCGCCGCGCTCTTCGTCATTGAGACCCGCGATGGCAGTGGCGAGCACGCGAGCACCCATGCGATCGGCGACCGCGAGAATCTCGCGTTGCTGCATCATCATCAGGTCAGTGAAGCGGAAGCTGCCGATCTGCGGCGCGTTCGAACGCAACGCGTCTTCGAGCTTCCACCGAACGATCGACAGCACCTCGGGTTTGACGTCGCGTTGGAGCTTGATGGGCGGAGGGTTGCCCATCTCGTTGCGAACGGCGCTCGCGAGGTCGCCGGGCAGCGCGTTGAGCACGACCTCGACGATGCTCGCGCGTTCACGCTTGAGCAACGCCGCCAGGCGCTTGGGCTCGGCGCTGGCGAGCTGACGCCGGCGCTGGGTGACGAGCCGCTTGATCTCCTGCACCAGGAGCGGGATTCGCTTGTCGCGTGGAATCTGGAGCAGCGACTGCGCGCGGTGCTTGAGCAGTTCCTCTTCGGACTGATCGAGGTGATCGAACGCCGCCACGGCCTCCGAACCACCGAAGGCCAGCGAGGTCAGCAGGAGCATGGTCTGTCGCTTCGAGAGCGACGTGAAGTACTGCTCCACGACTCACCTTTCCACGTGAGTGGAGATCACCCCTCGGGCGGCGGCGACTTGGTGCGCGCCGGAGGCTTGGGACCACTGGGCTTGCGGACGAGGAGGAACGCCGTGAGGCCCGCCATCACGATGAAGAGCAGCGCAAACACGCCGATGATCGTCTTGAAGGTGCCGGCCGAAGCCTTGTCGATGTTGACGCCCATGATGCGCTGCATGCGCGACTCGGTGGCGTCTTCGGCGACCTGCTTCGACTCGGTCATCAGGACCTTGACGTTCTCCTTCTTCAACTCGGGAACGGCGTTGGCCACGAACCCCTGCACGTCGTCGATGCTGACGGGCGGCTTGCCGTCGTCGCTGTGCATGAACTTGATGAACACCGACGCCGACGGGAGCGGCTTCTTGTCGGGCTGCGTGAGGTCGTTGACCTCGGGCATCATCACGATGGTGCGTGCCTCGAGCACGCCGGGGATGCGGTTGAGCGCGTTCGACACCTCGCCGCCGATCGCCTCGATGAACATCGCTCGCTCTTCGGTCTGCGTGGGGATCATGCCCTTCGTCATCTTGAAGATGGCGAGGCCGTCGGAGCGCGGGCGCGGGAGCGAGTGCTGACGCAGCTTCTCGGCGGCAGAGGCCACGTCGGCCTTGGGCACCGAGATGATGTACTTGGCGTCTTTGCCTTCGCCTTCCTTCAGCTTGGTGGCGTCGATGCCGGACTTCTGGAGCAGAACGTAGATGTCGTTCGCGTCGTCTTCGCTCAGGTCATGCTGGAGATTCACCGAGCAGGCCGAGAGAAGCAGGGACAGCGCAGCCAGGGAGGCGAGGCGGCTCATGGAGCGCGGACCATACTACGCAAACGAAAAAGGCGACCCCCATTTGGGAGCCGCCTCTTCGGTGAGACACGAGCTGAGTGAAAATCAGACCTGCGTCTTCAGCGTGTCCTTGAGGCCGCTGGTGGCCTTCTCGACGACCTTCGAGCAGAGGTCGAGTTCCTGCGTGTACTTGTACATGCCGGCCTGCATCTGCAGGAGCTCCTGGTTCGACATGGGCTTGGCCGACATGCTGCCGTTGATCAGCTTGTCGATGTTCGCGCCGCCCTTCTCGAGGTTCGACATCATGTTCATGACCATCGAGCCCGACTTGTTGACCTCGGCCTTCTGCGCGACCGGGTCCATGCCCTTGCCGGTGACGTTCTTGTCGAGCTTGTTGAGGTCGGCCTTGTTCGTCTTGTTGACGTTCTCGACCTGCTTGGCCTGCTCGAGCTTCTGAACCTGCTGCGCGTGATTGACCTGCTGAGCCTGACCGACCTTGTTGGTCGCGTCAGCGCCCTGCGACTTCATGCTTTGATCGAACTTGCTCGGGCCCGCCTTCTGGGCCTGCTGCGCCTGTTCGGGCAGCTTCTGCTGAGCGATCTGGGCTGCCGAGATTCCTGCGAGTGGTCCCGCCATGGTCATTCCTCCGCTGCTGGTCTAACGATGAAGAGTTATCGTCCTCTTCTTCGAGGAGTTGCTTCAAGGTCTCCACTGCACGGGCATGCAGGCGACTGGCCCAGCTCTTCGACTGCCCGATCTCTGCGCCCGCCTCTTCCAGAGTCTTGTTCTGGAAGTAGTAACCCTGCAGAAGCTTTCGCTCTTTTTCCGGAAGTTTCTCGATCGCAGCCCTCACCCGCCGCCGCATTTGTTCGAGCTGAATGCGCTCGTCTGCGGGTAGCTGCTCATCCGACACCTGGAGGCCTTCGGTGCCCTCGAGGCTGGTCGCAAAGACCATTGCCAAACCGGTCACCGCGCTGCTGATTTCGCGGACGTCATCTTCGATCGAGGCGCCACCGCCGGCCCGATCAGAAAGATTGGTCATGTACGCGTTCGCGCGTTCAGACGCGGCAGCGCCACCCTTGAGCACGCCCATCTTACGGAGACCGTCGTAGATGGCTCCCTTGATGCGGTAGTGCGCGAAGGTCAGGAAGTTCGCACCGACGCGCGCATCGAAGCGCTCAGCTGCCTCGAGCAGACCGATCTGGCCCCAGGCAACGAGCTCGTCCATCTCGAACTGCGAGTTGAACTGCTTGCGCACCTGCGCCGCGAGCGACCTCACGTAGGGCCCGTACTTCTCGAGAATCTGTGGTTTGGATTCCCCGAGCGCCACAGGTCACTCCTGGTCCTCTGCGCGATCCCACAGGCGCTCGAGCGTCTGGTTCAGGCGAGGATCGTCCTTCAGCTGCTCGAAGACCTTGTCGGTGAGCTTTTTGGACTGCGTGCGGACCTTCTCGCGGAGGATGTCGGCGACGAGCTTCTTCGTGGCCTCGTCACGGCTCTTGAGCTGGCCTGACTTGAGCTGACGCACGAGATCCATCGCCTGCGCGGTCACCGGATCAGTCGGGCCAACCTGACCGACGTTGCTCGAGCCGACCGCGCCCGACGGGCCGACGAGCGATTCGGCCTTGTCGACCTTGGCTCCGAAAGCGCCTTGCGCGCCCGAGGCCTTGGCGGCGCCGCCAGCGCCTGACGCGCCTCGCGCTCCGCCTGCTTTGCCACCTCGGCCGACTCCACGCACTGACATGGGATTCCTCTTCGTTGAACAGCAGTTACTTCTTGGCTTGCTTCGGAGGCGGGAGGGCTCCCGTTTCCTTCGCGGCGATCAGGGCTTCGGCGAACTTCGCGCCGTCGCTGCCGGGCTCGAGATCGAGCGCGGACTTCAGTTCTTTCATCGCTTCGTTGACCTTGCCCATGAAGAGCAACGTCTCACCGACGTGCGCGCGCGGGAGAGACGCCTTGGGCGCCAGTTGCTGCGCGCGGCGGAAAACGGGCAGCGCCTTGTCGAAGTGGCCCTGGTTGAACTCGAGTGTGCCAAGCGCGATCTGCGGCACCTCGCTCTTGGGCATCAAGATCGCCGCGCCCGAGAACAGCTCACGCGCGTTGTCGAACTTCTGCAGGTCCATCCACAGGTAGCCCGCCTCGAGCATCAGCATGGCCTGATCCTTGGTCATCGGAACCAGACTGCCCGCGATCTCCGACTTCGCTTCCGTCATGGTGCTCTTCGTCCTTGTTGGTGGGTTGGCGAACCGAAGGTGACCATAGCACTGCGCTCGCACGGGCCCGCAACGAGAAGGGCGGCCACGAGGGCCGCCCTTTCGGTGCTGCGAATTTCAGTTGCGACTTAGCGGATGTTACCGATCGCGTTCTTCGCCGTGTCGTGCTTGGTCTTCAGCACGTTCGAGATCGAGGTGAACATCGTGTTCTCGCGCTGCATCGCCATCTGAACCTGCATCATCTGCGCGTTCTGAGCCGACATCTGCGCGATGTCGGTGTTGTACTGGCCGGCACCGTTGGTGCCAGCGCCCGCGAGGAGGTTCGGGCCACCCGACGAACCGGCGCCCAACGTGACCTGCGTGCCGCCGACCGTCGAACCGCCAGCGCCACCGGAGAAGCCGACCACGCCCGTGGCCGCGTACGAAGCCGCCGCCGCGCCGCTGCCGCCACCGGCGAGCGCGCTCACCGACGACAGCGCCGCCGACATCACCTGGCCACCGGGGAGCGCACCACCGACCAGCTGCGCGCCCTGCGACAGGACCGAGCCAGCCGAGTGAAGGCCGCTGGCGACCTTCTCACCGAAGGTCGACCCCTGGGTCTGCTTCGGGGTGGTGACGTTCATCGAAATGCGGTTCGGCATCTGCGAGAGGTTCGTTCCGTTGATTCCGCTCATGTGTTCCTCCAAAAGAGAACTGCGAGAAAGTGTCAGGTTCCTTTCCTTCGACCCCTGTCGAAGGCGCCCTGTGCTTCAGTTATCGCCGACTGAGAAGGCGAGTTGCGTGGAGCGTAGCTGAACGCGTTTAGCGACGCGCCCCACCCTTCCCCTTGCGGTCAGCCTCAAGCTTCTCGCGCACTTGCAGGAGGTAGGTGAGCAGCTCCTCGGTGCGTTCCACAGCTTTGCCCACCTTCTTGGCCTGCTCCGCCTTGGGCCCTTTCAAGCCCGACAGGTCGCCCTTGAGGGCTTTGAAGGTGGCGTCGATCTGATCAGCGCTCGCCGTCTCGATGAACTTTTCGATCACGGGATAGGTGGGACCCGGGAGGGTCTGGGCTTCCTGCGACTGCGCTGCCTGCTTCTCTTCCTTCTTCTTGGCGGCCATGGGTTCCTTCTTCGCGGGTTCGACGTGAGCGACGCGGTGCGGGCGGCGAACGGTAGAAGGTTCACTCGCCTTCATCAATGAATGTGTGCGCTTCAACATTCTTCATGCGGTGCGCCGCCTCGTGGGCTACCAACCGCGGGCATGAACGCCATCGTCAGCATCAGCAACGTCGAGAAGGAATACAGCCTCGGAGCGACGGTCGTGAAGGCGCTGCGCGGTGTGTCGTTGACCGTCGACAAGGGCGAGTTCATTTCGATCGCCGGCCCGTCGGGTTCCGGCAAGACGACGCTGCTCAACTTGATCGGCTGTGTTGATACGGCGACGCGCGGCGACGTGGTGGTCGCGGGGAAGAACACCGCGCAGCTGTCGGAGCGCGAGCTGACGGAGCTGCGCCTCAACACCATCGGCTTCATCTTCCAGTCGTTCAACCTCGTGTCGGTGCTCAGCGTGTATCAGAACGTCGAGTTCCCGCTGCTGCTGCAGGACCGCTTGAGCTCTGCCGAGCGCAAGAAGCGCGTCGAGGCGTTGCTCGAGCAGGTCGGGCTCGCGTCGCACATGAAGCACCGCCCCAACGAGCTGTCGGGCGGTCAGCGGCAGCGCGTGGCGATCGCGCGAGCGTTGGTGACCGACCCGCTGATCGTGCTCGCCGACGAACCCACGGCGAACCTCGACTCGCAAACGGGGCAGGCGATTCTCGACTTGATGAAGTCGCTCAACCAGCAGAAGGGCACGACGTTCATTTTCTCGACGCACGACCACAAGGTGATGCGCTACGCGAACGCGGTGGTGCGGCTCGCCGACGGGAAGATCGTCGGCCGTGAGGCTCCGGACGTGGCGGTCGCGCACGCGGTGGGTCTCGACGTGCCGCCCGCTGCGTCGACGCAGGCTGCGTCGTGATCTCGCGCGCCGCCCTGCTGGTTCGGATTGCGTTTCGCAATCTGATGGTGAGCCCGATCAACCTGCTGATCGGCGCGCTGATTCTGTTTGGAACCCTGGTGTTCGTGCTGCTGGGCGGCCTGCTCGATTCGCTGAGCCGCTCGATGGAACGTTCGGTGGTGGGCTCGCTCGCCGGGCACGTGCAGATCTACTCCGCTGCGTCGAAGGACGAGCTGGCGCTGTACGGGCAGATGGGCAACGACTCCGATCTGAAGGCGATCACCGATTTCCCGAAGATCCAGACCGCGCTTTCGAAGATCGACAACGTGCAGACGGTGGTGCCGATGGGCGTGTCGGGCGCGCTGATCACTTCGGGCAACATCATCGATCTGACGCTGGAGCGGCTGCGTGATCTCGAGCGCGCGCGCGCCGGTCAAGGCGGCAGCGAAGAGCTGACGTCGCTGCCGAGGGAAGAACTCGATCGCCGCATCACGGCCGAGGTCTCGCACCTGCGGCAGATCATCAAGGTGCTCCGGGGAGACGCCGACCGTGCGATGGCGGACATGCTGAGCGCCGCGGCGGTCGACCCGCACAACCTCGAGGCGCTGCAGCGCGTGGAGAAGGACGAATTCTGGGCGGGGTTCGACACCGACCCGATGGGCACGCTCGAGTACCTCGAGAACCGCATCGCGCCGATCGTCACCGACACCACGCTGATCTTCCTGCGCTACGTGGGAACCGATCTCGACAAGTTCCAGCACTCGTTCGATCGCATGAAGGTGATGAAGGGCGAGGCCGTGCCGCAGGGCCACCGCGGCATGCTGATCAGCGATCTCATTCACGAAGAACAGATGAAGCTGAAGACCGCGCGCCGCCTCGACAAGATCAAGGACGCGCTCGCGAATGGCCGGCTGATCGCCACCGACGACGAGCTGAAGCGCTTCGTGAAGGAGAACCGCTCACAGACGCGCGACATCGTGCTCCAGCTCGACGCGCTCAAGACCGCGGACCTGGTGACTTCACTGCAGGCAGCGTTGGGCTCGAAGGAGACCGAACTCGACAAGCTGCTCGGCGCGCTCCTCGACACCAACGACGAGAACTTCCAGCAGCGGTACGGCCAGTTCTACGCGGTGGTCGCTCCGCGGGTGCGGCTGTACCGCGTGAACGTGGGCGACGTGCTGACCATCAAGGCGTTCACGCGCTCGGGCTACGTGCGCAACGTGAACGTGAAGGTGTACGGCACGTTCGCGTTCAGCGGCCTCGAGAAATCGATGCTGGCCGGCTCGACGAGCTTGATGGACCTGATGAGCTTCCGCGATCTGTACGGCTACCTCACCGCCGACAAGGCCGAGGAGCTGAAGGAGATTCAGGCGCAGACCGGCGCGAAGTCGGTGAGCCGCGAGAACGCCGAAGCCGAGCTGTTCGGTGATGGCGCGGAGGTGGTGGCGGAGGCGACTCCGGGAATCATCGACCCGGACACGGCGATCACCTCGACCGGTCGGCGCCTGCGCGAAGACGATCTGATCAAGCGCGTCTACTCACAGAGCGAGATGGACGACGGCGTGATGCTCAACGCGGCGGTGATGCTCAAGGACCCGACGAAGATCGACGCGACGCTCGCCGAGATCGCGCGCGTGTCGGACGCAGAGAACCTGGGGCTCAAGGCGGTCAGCTGGCAGAAGGCGTCGGGGCTGCTGGGCCAGATCATCAACGTCTTCCGCGCGCTGCTCTTCGTGGCGGTGGCGATCATCTTCTTCATCGCGATGATCATCATCAACAACGCGATGATGATGGCGACCATCCAACGCACCTCGACCATCGGCACGATGCGCGCGATCGGTGCTCAGCGCGGGTTGATTCTGGCGATGGTGCTGGTGGAGTCGGTGGTGCTGGGCGTGATCTTCGGCGGCGTGGGCATGCTCGCGGGCTCTGGCGTGTTGGGCGCGCTGGGCATGAAGGGGATCGCCGCTCCGAACGACGTGATGTATTTCTTCTTCTCGGGGCCGCGCTTGATCCCCAGCGTGACGGCGGGCCCGCTGATCATCGCCATCGTGATCATCTTGTTCGTCACCATCGCGTCGACGCTGATTCCCGCGACGATGGCCACTCGAATCAGCCCGCTGCGGGCGATGCAGGCGGACGAGTAAATGGGACTCTTCGATCGCATGCTGTGGTTGATCGCGTTTCGCAGCCTGCTGCAGCACCGGCTGCGCACGTCGCTGTTGATGGCTGCGATCGCGGGGGTGACGGCGCTGCTGGTGATGCTCACCGGCGCGTACGTGGGCATCAAGACCACGCTGCTGGTCTCGGCGACCACGCTGATGAGCGGCCACGTGAACGTCTCGGGCTTCTACAAGGCGACCGCGTCGTCGTCGGCTCCGGTGGTCACCAACTACAAGAAGGTGAATGAGCTGGTGCGCAAGGAGATCCCCCAGATCGACTACATCGTTCACCGCGGGCGCGGCTGGGCGAAGCTGGTGAGTGAGTCGGCGACGCAGCAGGTGGGTCTGGGCGGCATCGACATCACCAACGAGCCGGGCTTCCGCAAGGTGGTGCAGATCAAGGAAGGCACCATCGAGGGCTTGAAGCAGCCCAACGGCATTCTGATCTTCGAAGCGCAGGCGAAGCGGCTGGGCGTGAAGGTGGGCGACACGATGACGATCGTCGCTCCGACGTTCCGCGGGACGAACAACACGCTCGACGTGCAGCTGGTGGCGATCGCCGCGGACATCGGAATGCTCTCGTCGTGGAACACCTTCATGAATGAGCAGGGGCTGCGCCAGCTGTACCAGTTGAACGACGAGACGACGGGCGCGCTGCAGATCTATTTGAAGGACATCGACCAGGTGAAGCCGGTGCAGGAGCAGCTGCGCGCGATGTTGACGCGCGAGGGCTATGGAATGCTCGACCCCGACCCGCGTCCGTTCTTCGCGAAGTTCGATGGCGTGAATCGCGAGAACTGGACGGGCCAGAAGCTCGACGTGACCAACTGGGAAGACGAGACCAACTTCGTGCAGTGGATCGTGACGGCGTTGACGGTGCTGGCGACGATCGTGATCTTCGCGCTGGTGGCGATCATCGCGGTGGGCATCATGAACGTGATGTGGATCAGCATTCGCGAGCGCACGCGGGAGATCGGCACGCTGCGCGCGGTCGGCATGCAGCGCGGCACGGTGCTCTCGATGTTCCTCGCGGAAGGCACGTTGCTGGGCGTGCTCGGCACGCTGCTGGGCGGAGCGATCGGCGTGCTCGGCGCTTTCGCGGTCACGCGGTTCGGCATCTCGCTGCCGCCGAGCTGGCAGTTCGTCTTCTTCTCTGATCACCTGGTCGTGTCGCCGACGATCTTCTGGGTGGTGTTCAGCGTGGCGTTCATCACGCTGGCGATTTCAGGCATTTCGTTGATTCCTTCCTTCCTCGCCGCGCGGCTCAAGCCGATCACGGCGATGTCTCACGTCGGGTGAACACATGCGCGTCGTCACAACTCTCCTGGTCTCGTCGTTGGTGCTCACCTCGTTCGGCGCGTTGGCGGCCGAGCCGTCGAAGGAGGAGATGATCAAGCTCCTCAAGGAGCAGGACGATCGGCAGCGCAACGGCGGCGACTACAAGGCGCTCGCGTATCTGGAGCAGAAGGAGAAGGACAAAGCCGACGTGGTGCGCGAGCTGATCGTGTTTCGGCGCGACTCCGACGACAAGCTGATGCTGCTGTTCACCAAGCCCAAGAGCGAAGAGGGCAAGGGCTACCTGCGGCTCGACAAGAACCTGTGGAGCTACGACCCGGGTACCGGCAAGTGGGAGCGCGCGACGGAGCGTGAGCGCATCGGCGGCACCAACTCGCGCCGCAGCGACTTCGACGAGTCGCGCCTCGCGGAGGAGTTCGAGCCCAAGTTCTGCGGCGAAGAGAAGCTCGGCAAGTTCGACACCGTGTGCCTCGAGCTGACGGTGAAGCCGGGCATCGACGTGGCGTACCCGGTGATCAAGATGTGGCTCGACACCGTGAACCACAACCAGCTCAAGCGGCAGGAATTCGCGCTCTCGGGCCGGCTGATGCGCACTGCGTATTACCCGAAGTGGCAGAAGCTCTTCTCCGACTCGAAGAAGGCCGACGTGTGGTTCCCCGGTGAGATGCGCTTCTTCGACGAGGTGGAGAAGTCGAACTCCACGCTGGTGCTGATGAAGTCGGTCGACCTGTCGAACCTCGATCAGAACATGTTCACCAAGGCGTGGCTCGAGTCGAAGAGCCGCTGACGAAATCGCGACGCGCGAGGGGACGGCAGATGAAATGGGTGGCAGTGGTAGCCGCGTGCAGCGCGGCGATGGCGTTCGGGCAGACGCGGCCGTCGGAGTCCGACATGTTCGGGTCCGACGACACGGCGGCCACGACCGACGCGGGGACCAGCAGCGGGCGCGACGAGAGCTCGATGTTCGGGGGCGACGACGCCAACTCGGGTGCTGTGTCGAGCACGCTCAGTGACGGCGGAGTCGATCGCGACAGCGCGCAGCTCTCGAGTGGCCCCTCGCAGTCGAAGTTCGACACGGCCGAAGTGGTGTCGGACCCGCTGAAGATCGGCGGCAACCTGCTCATGTTCGGGCAGGGCTACTTCCAGGAGACGCGGCCGTTTCTGCAGGGAGCGTTCTCCGCTCCGATGATTCTCGACGTGTACCTCGACGGTCGGCCCAACGATCGCGTGCGCGCGTTCGCGCAGGGGCGCATGCAGTTCGACCCGACGTACCCGGTGGGCGACGGCACGAGCAGCACGACCAGCACGTCCCCTGCCCTGCCTCTGGTGGGCGTGACCGGCTCGACGCGCGCGAACCCGTCGGTGTTTCTCGATCAGCTCTGGCTGCGCTTCGACATCGCGCGCAAGGTGTACCTCACCATCGGCCGGCAGAAGGTGCGCTGGGGCGTGTCGCGCATCTGGTACCCGACCGACTTCTTGAACTCGCGGCCGCGCGACGCGCTGAACCCGTTCGACGCGCGACTGGGCGTGAACATGGTGAAGGTGCACGTGCCGATCGAATCGCTCGGCTGGAACTTCTACGCGTACGGGTTGCTCGACGGCGTGTCGGTGACGTCGTCGGGGTTGAAGTTGAATCAGCTCGGTGGCGCGGTGCGCGGCGAGTTCGTGCTGGGGCCCGCGGAGATCGGCATCGGCGGCATCTGGCAGGAAGGTCGACGCCAGCGGTACGCGATCGACGTCAGCTCGGCGATCGGCCCGTTCGACGTGTTTGCTGAAGCGGCGTTCCGCGACGGGCAGGACTTCGTGCTGTTCGACTACCCGAGCGATTTGACCGAGGACAACCTGCTCGCCAAGTCGAGCCAGATCACGGTGAAGCAGAAGAACCCGCCGGTGGTGGTGCAGGTGTCGGGCGGCGCGACCTTCCAGTTCAACTACACCGACAAGAACTTCGCGATCGTCGGCGTGGAGTACTTCTACAACCCGGTCGGTTACGACAGCCCGGTCGGCTACCAGGTGCAGACGTTCGCTCCGGGTTTCCTCGGGCAGAAGCTCGACCCGATTCAGTCGGTGGCGCTGTACCAGGGTAAGCACAACCTCGGCATCACGCTCGCCGCTCCGGGCATTCCGGGCTTCGACTGGATCACGGTGTCGCTGAGCAACATCATCATCATGAACGACCCCGCGGCGCTCACGCGTCTCGACGTGATCTTCCGGGTGCTCAACTTCCTCTCGGTGCAGGCGTTCGGCTCGGTGTTCTACGGCGGCGCGGGTGGTCAGCTGCGCTTCAAGCTGAGCGCGCAGGCGATCAACGACATCGCGAACATTTCTGATGCGGCGCAGCCGGGCAGCGGAGAGACGGTGCGTTCGAGCCTCGGACCCTTGCGTTACCCGCCGCTGGTGCAGGCGGGCGTGCTGCTGCGCGTGTCGATCTAGAGCAGATGATTCGAGCCGGACTTTGCGTGGTGGTCGTAGCGGCTGCCGCGCAAGGTGCGCAGCCGACCGCGCGTCTCGAGTACACGCCGACCGTCGCCACCTGCCCGCCCGAGGACGTGTTGCGCGGACTCGTCGCCGCGAAGCTCGGCTACGACCCGTTCCGTCCCGAAGCGCCGATGCGCATCGCGGTGTCGTTCGCCGAGAGCAGCGACAGCCTGAGTTCGTCGGTGCGCATCACGAGCGCCGAGGGCCAGACCGCCGAGCGCACGCTCAAGTCGGCTCCGGGCGACTGCGCTGAGCTCTCGGCTTCGACCGCCCTCACCATCGCCATCGCGATCGACCCGCTGCTGCCCACGCGCGTCGAGCGGCGGCCGATGATCGGCGAGCCGCAGCCCGAACGAATTCCAGAGCCGGTGCCAGGGCCAACACCGGAAACGCGGCCGGCGCTGAACGTGGCGATCGACGCTGAAGCGCTGCTGGGCATCGGCCAGGCACCCGAGGTGGGTATCGGCGGCGCGCTGCGCGTGTGGTTGCTCGGTCAAAGCCTCGCAGGAGCGATCGAAGTGCGCGGCGATGCGCCGTCGTCGATTCCCATTTCCGGAGGGCGTGTGGGCTCGTCGCTCTTCGCGGCCGAAGCGAGCGGCTGCTATCGCTGGAAGTCGTTGGCGGCGTGCGTGCTGCTCGGCGGTGGCGCGGTGCGCGCGTTCGGTGACGGCTTCGCGGGCAACAACGTGAAGTGGGTGCCATGGGTGGCGGCTGGCGCGCGAGTGGGCGTGCAGGTGCCGCTCGGCAAGACACCGCTGTATTTCGAAGCGCACGCGGACGCTGTTTTTCAGTTCGTGCGCAGCGCTTTGCTGGTCGGCGACGAGGAGGCGTGGCGCATGCCGCTGATCGGCGGAACCGCAGGCGTGGGGCTGGGTTACCGGATCGAATGATCGAGGCGTGATGGAAACGGGACGCTCGATCTAATACCCGTTGAGGTCACCTTGACGGCCCCATCGGCCCCACACGTCATCGCCACGCCGCCCGCGGCGCCGCAGCTCGAGCCCATCTACCGGGCGGAGTTCACCTACGTCTGGAACTCGCTCAAGCGTCTGGGCGCGACGGAGCGCGATCTGCCGGACCTCACCCAGAACGTGTTCCTCGCGGTGCACCAGCAGTTGCCGACCTATGACCCGAAGCGGCCGCTGAGACTGTGGTTGTTCGGGATCGCGTTTCGGGTGCTCTCGAATCATCGCCGTAGCGGCGCGCAGCAGCGTGAAGTGTTCGACGAGACTGCGGAGACCGCCGATTCGCAGCTCGCAGCCGACGAGCAGCTCGACGCCAGGCAGAAGCGGCAGCTGGTGCTCGAGTCGTTGGCGCAGCTCGACGACGACAAGCGTGTGGTGCTGGTGATGCACGACCTCGACGGCCACACCATGCCCGACATCGCGGCAGAGCTCGGCGTCGGCCTCAACACGCTCTATTCCCGCCTGCGGCTCGCGCGCGCGGAGTTCATCGCAGCAGCCGGGCGCCTTCGCCGCGCACGAGGTGAGTCATGAGTTCAGAGATCGAAGCGGCGCCCGCCGAATTGGAAGCGTTGTTCGCGGCCGAGCGCGCGCGGCCGGGGCCTGCGCCGCAGATCGCGGATCAGGTGCTGGCTTCGGTGCAGATGGCGATCGCGGCGAGGGCTCCAGCTGCGGTTCCTCCCTCGGGAACGGGAGCAGGTTCGGCCGCGGCCACCGCGACCGGGAAGACGTTCACCATCGCGCTCGCCTCGTTTCTCGCCGGAGGCATCGCGGGCGGTGCGATCTACGCAAACCTGCTCGCGCCGCAGCCCGCTCCGCAGTTGATGACGCCGCCAGTGATCGCTCAGCCGATCACTGCTGCGCCGACTCCGGTGACTCCGGTGACTCCGGCGATTTCGGCTGTCGTGAACGTCGATGAGCCGAAGCTGGCTGCGCCGCAGCGGCCGGCGGTGATCGTGCCGACCGCGAAGACGCAGGTGATCGTCGAGCCGGTCGTCGCTCCGGTGGTGGCACCGAGCATCGATGCGGCGGCTGACCTCGCGGCAGAGCGCGCCCTGATCGAGCAAGCGCGCACCTCGCTCACCCGGCAACGCGCGGCCGATGCGATCGCCGCGCTCACGCAACACCTCACGCGGTTTCCGCGAGGTGAGCTCTCAGAAGAGCGGGAATTCCTCTGGATTCAGGCGTTGGTGACCACGAACGACGAGAATGCGCGGGTGCGCGCTGCGGACTTCCGCGCGCGATTTCCGAAGAGCATCTTCTTGCCGGCCGTCGAGGCACTCGCCGGGACACGCGAGCCGGAATAGACGAGCGACGCAGAACCGTTGGGGGACGCATGCGTGAGCTGTTGGCAGTGACGCTGCTCGCAGTGACGTCGTGCACGCCGCAGATGCGAAGAGCGCCCGACGCGGGCGTCGCCGAAGAACCAGATGCCGGGCGCAACGCGGCCGATTCAGGTTCTCCCGACACCGACGCCGGAATGGACGCCGGCGGCGAGGGCGGCATCGATGCCGGTGCCTGGGACGCGGGGCTGATTCCCGATTCGTGGAGACCGACTGCGCCGCTCGATCTGCGCCTGTCGCACGTCGCGGCGTTGCTCGACGATGGACGCGTGCTGATCGCTGGCGGGAGCGTGCTGCGCGACAGCTGGCTCTACGACCCGCAAGCAGATCGATGGATCGATGGCGGAGAGATGGCGACCTTTCGCGATTCGGCGACCGCGACGCGCTTGCCCGACGGGCGCGTGCTGGTCACCGGCGGCTGGGACGGATTGGCGGCCACCTCGACGACCGATCTCTTCGACCCGATCACCAACACCTGGAGCGCCGGGCCGCCGATGGCCTCGGCTCGCTTCGATCACTCCGCGACGGCGCTGCGCGACGGGCGGGTGCTCGTCGTCGCAGGAACCAACAATTCCACCGCCGAGCTCTACGACCCGACCACGAACCGCTGGACACCTGCGGGAACGATCAACGCGGGCCAATTTCACACCGCGACGTTGCTTCAGGACGGCCGAGTGCTGATCACGGGCGGGCGAAACGCTGCGGCCGACACGTATTTCTCGACGGTGAACCTGTTCGACCCGGTGACGGGCCAATGGCAGGCCGCGTCGAGCTTGATGGTCGCGCGCTACGGCCATCAGGCGACGCTGCTCCCGAACGGCAGGGTGTTGATCACGGGCGGGTTCCAGACCAGCGGCTACGTGCTCACCACGGAGCTCTACGACCCGGGGAGCAACACGTGGATGATCCGCGCGATGCAGATTCGGGAGCACTCGGCTGCGACCGCCGTGAAGCTCGGGAGCCGCGTCCTGTTGATGGGCGGCTTCAACGGCTCGCCAAGCGATACGAACTCGGTTGAGGAGTACGACTTCACGACCAACCGCTGGTCGGAGGGTCGGTGGATGTTGGGCTACCACCACTTCCACACGGCGACCGTGATGCAGACCGGGCAGATCCTCATCGTGGGACAAGGGTCCGAGATCTATTCGGCGGGCCGCGCTTCGATCGGGTTCCTGAGCAGCCGCAGCGACGCGCCAGCGGGACAGGAGCTGCGATCGGTGGTGTTCATTCTCAACTCCGGTGCGGCGCGGGCTGACGCGCTCGCCTTCTCAGTGAGTCCGTCGCCGGCGATCGGCTGCAGCAGCTCGGGATGCCGGGACAGCGCCAACACCTGCGGTGATTCGCTCGACGCCGGAGCGGGCTGCGAATTGCAAATCAGCTGTCACCCGCCGACCGTGGGGCACTGGTCTGCAACGCTCGAGGTGGTCTTCTTCAACGGTGGGGTCAACACCCGTTCGCTGCTGTCCTTGAGCTGCGACGGCACCTGATTCGATTTTGTGACGGAATAATTCGGGTCCCCACAATCACCCGCAGCATGAAACGGAGGAGCGTCATGAGATGGGTGTTCAGCGCGGCATGCGTGACGCTCTTTTCGTGCGTGATCTCCGAGCGGGTGGGCGACGTCGACGGGGGAATGACCGGCGGCGGCGCGACGGGCGGTGGTGGTGGAGCTGCCGGCGGCGGTGGAGTCACGGGTGGTGGCGCAGCGACGGGCGGCGGCGGCGCGAGCGACGCCGGCACTGACGGGGGGAGTGCCGGCGACGCTGGGTCGGGCATCGACGTCTGGCGGCAGGTGGCGCCGATGGGTGATGCACGTCAGCTCCACACCGCCACCGTGCTCGAAGACGGACGCGTGCTCGTGGCGGGCGGCAACGACGGGGTCAACTTCATCTGGTCGTCGACCGAGCTCTACGACCCCGAGACGAGTGTGTGGACCAGCGCGGGCGTGATGGCGGCGGCGCGTGAAGCACCGACTGCGACGTTGCTCAGCGACGGGCGCGTGCTGGTGGCGGGAGGGTGGAACGGCACCTCGGCCGAGGCGAGCGTCGACGTCTTCGATCCCGCGACCAACCAGTGGTCACCGCTCGCGCCGATGCGCACGGGCCGCTTCGATCACACCGCGACGCGGCTCAACGACGGTCGCGTGCTGGTGGTGGCGGGCCTCAACGAGGCGAGCGTCGAGCTCTACGATCCCGTCACCAATTCCTGGGCCGACGGAGGAACGGTGAACGCGGGACAGTTCCACACCGCGACGCTCCTCGACGATGGCCGCGTGCTGGTGACGGGCGGCAAGGACTTCGCGAACGGTACGTATTTCTCGAACGCGACGATCTTCGACCCGGTGACCAACGGGTGGACGCCGGCTCCGAGCTTGATGAGCGCCCGCTACGGCCACCACGCGACGCTGCTCAAGAACGGCAAGGTGCTCGTCACCGGCGGGTTCAACGCGTTCAACTACGTCAGCACGACGGAGATCTTCGACCCGGTCGCCCGCGCCTGGACGCTGGCCGCCCCGCTGCGCAGCCCGCACTCAGGTGGCTCGCAGCTGCGTCTCACGAACGACCAGGTGCTGGTGATGGGCGGCTACACGACCGGAGCGCTCAACAGCGCCGCGGCTGAAATGTACGACCCGGCGGCTGATCTCTGGCGACCGATGGATTCGATGAAGACGGGTCGCTACTTCCCTTCCGCGGTGTTGCTGCGCAGCGGAGAGGTGCTGATCACCGGAGGAGGAGGTGGCGGCGCTGCGCTGCGAAGCGTCGAGCGGTTCGGCGCCGGTCACGCGTCGATCAACGTCTTTGGCGCTTCCGATCTGGGCATCGTCACCGTGGGCCAGACGAACCAGGCGACGTTCCTGGTGCACAACCTGGGCAGCGTCCGTGCGACGTCGATCAGCGTGACGTTCGACCCGCCGAATTCGGTCTTCGCGTGCAAGGGCGGCATGTGTCCCGGCGTGGGCGGTGATTGCGGACCGAGCCTCAACTCCGGTCAAGCCTGCAACCTGGTGATCACCTGCACGCCGAACACCGCCGACTCGTTCAACGGCAAAGCAGTCATCGCCTTCCAGAACGGCAGCGTCTCGACGGCGGTGTCGCAGCTGCTGTTCTGTCACGGGATGTAACGGAAGCACTTCATCAACGAGGGGGAAAAACACGAGGCTGTTCCTGGCAGTGGTGTGTCTTTCGATCGTCGCGTGCGGGCCTGGCCCGAATGGGCCTGATGGTGGCAACGGTGGCGGCGGCGGCACGACGGGCGGTGGTGGCTCGACGGGCGGCGGCGGCACGACGGGCGGAGGAACCGGTGGTGGTTCGAGCAGTGGGCTCGAGACGGAGCACGGCGGGCAGAACATCGCGCAGTGGATGAAGGCGTACTGGGCGTGGAGTCTGAGCGGCGGCGCGGCAGACGCAGGGCGGAGCGCAGACATGCTGTACCTCCCGCTCCCGGCGGCGGTGAATCTCGACGGTGGAGCGATCCTCACGGGGACGATCGCGGTCACCATCGATCGCGCCGATTCGTTCGCGTTGCCGATGTACGTCTACAACGGCGAGCGGTACCTGCCCGACTCGGGCCTTCCCGATGACCCGACGACCTTCCCGGCCGACAGCGACTACACGACGAGCGCGCAGCAACTGACGCTCACCATCGACGGCACGAAGGTGATCGACACCGCGCGCGGCGACTCGCTCACGCCGTACTTCTTCCCCGCACAGCTGTACCCCGCGATGATCCCCTACGCGCAGCCGACCTCGTATGGAGCGATCGGCGCGATCTGGACCAAGGGGCTCGGCGTGCTGCACACGCCGCTCACGCCAGGCGTGCACGCGATGCGGCTCCAGACGTTGAACACCACGCACATGTTCGGGTTCGACAACACGTGGAACATCACCGTGCGCTGAGGTTGGCGAGCAACGCGGTGTGGTGAAAGCCCAGGCGCGGGTCGTCGAGGAGCCCGAAGTGCTGCGGGAAGAACTCGCGGATCGACGGAAACGGCACGCGCCTGTGCAGCTTCAACGAGGGGTATTCGTACACGCGCACCTCGTTGAGGCCGCGGTGCGCCGACAGCAGCCAGCGGCCATCGGGAGAGCGCTGCAGGCCGTAGCTCCCGTCGACCGCGGAGAAGCGCGTGGCGCGCAGGGCCTTCAGCAGCACGTGCGGCTGGCCGGGAATGTTCGCGCGTGAGGCGCTCTCGACCAGGTTGCTCCACACCGTGCGCGCGGCCTTGACGCTGTCCCACAGCGAAGCGCGCTCGTCGACCCAGCGCGGCTCGCGAAAGTCCTTCAGCTTCACCGCGATGATCGAGCCGCTGGCGCACGCGTTGTAGAGGACCTCGTCTTCGGTCACGACGACGTCGGAGGTGAGCGCTCCGGGGAGATCTTTGGGAATGGTCAGATGCCGCGTGACCTCGGCGCGCTCGGCGTCGATCTCGAAGAGGTAGTTCTTGAAGTGCGCGAGCGTGTACTCGACCCACGAGCCGTCTTGCGGCGCGCAGCGCTGGGTCGGCGCGTAGAACACGTCCTTCGTGGGGTGCATGCCGAGGTGCCACGCGGTGGCGGGCAACTTCACGATGCGATGCGTGTGATCGCGCAGATCGAAGATGCCGACCTGATTCGCGAAGCCGCGCTCGTCATGGTCCATCGCGCCGTAGCAGAGGTAGCGGCCGCTCGGAGTGCGCTTGAGCGCGTGCGGAACGGTGACGCCGTGCGCCCCGAGGCGGATGGGATGATGGAGATCATGCAAATCGAACTTCCAGAACGCGTCGCCGAGCGTGGTGACGAACGAGCGATCGTCGAGCCACAGCACGTGGGTCTGGCTGGAGAAGAACGTGTCGGGCGCGCAGAAGCGCAGCGTGGAACAGCGTGAGATCTCTTCCAGCGTGCGCGGGTCGTAGAACAGCAGCGTCTGCGAGAGATTGCCGAGGAAGCCGACGGTGCCGCTCGGGTTGAGCTGCGTGGCGTGGCCTCCGGCGAGGCCGTCGAAGTAGCGGACCTTGATGTCGAAGCGCTCAGCAGCCGGGTCGCAGCGCAGCCTGGCGATGCCACCGAAGCCCTCGAAGCCGTTCAGCCCGTTGCCATCGAGCGCGATGAGGAGATCGAACGCGCTCATCTTCACGCCGCCTCGCGCAGTTCTTCAGGGAGCGTCGCGTCGACGAGCAGCCGAGGTTGCTCGAGCGCCTCACGAATGACCTCCGCCAGCTTGCCCGCCGAGAAGCCATCGATGATGCGGTGATCGAACGTCGCACAGAGCCGCAGCACTGGCCGCACCACGAGCTGTTTGCCGTCGACCCACGGGCGGTCCTTCACCTCGCTGATGAGCAGCAGCATCGGCGCACGCGCGAGCGGGATGAACGGAGCGAACGCCGTGTCGATGCCGAAGGGGCCGACGTTGGTGATGACGGCCGCTCCGAAGGGGTCGCGCGGCATGCCCTGCTTGGGGAGGTCGAGGTGCAGCTCGTTGGTCAGCCAGTCGACGAGCTTGAGCAGCGGCGAGAGCAGGAAGAACGGGAGCAGCTTGAACAGCGAGCGGCTCTTCTCGAACGACGGGTCGGTGCCTTCGCGAATCGCGCGCGCCTTGCCGGCGATGGCGGGAATCCACTGCGCGAGCGTCAGGCGATCGGCGTGATCGATGCGCGCTCCGGAGAGATCCTTGCCTCCGCCCGTGGCGACGCTGACGAAGAGATCGACGTCGCGGCGACGCTCGAGGCGCCCTCCGAAGCGGACCTTGGCGTTCAAGTGCGGGTACTTCACGAACGCGCGCGCGACGGCGGCGCAGACGAGGTGCGTGATGGTGAGGCGCTGGCCGGTGCGCTCGCGGTGGCCCTCGATGAACGCGAGCGCAGTGGAGGCGTCGACGTCCATCGAGCCGTAGATGGTCGGGTCGTTGGGTGCCTTCCACATCGAGGCGGCGGTCTTGCGGAAGCTGCTCACGTCGGTCATCGCTTCGAAGGAAGTGGACATGCGGCAGTTGTCGCATCGGCCTCGAAATCGTCCGTTCGACGGCGCGCCAAAGAGGTGCGTGTGCGCGCCACGGGTATGCTTCCGAGCGTGCTGACGCCTGCTCCGTCGCTCGCGAGTTACGCCGCGAAGCCCGCGGGGAAGTGGTGGGCCGGGCCATCGTTCATCGCATGGTGCGCCGAGCCGGAGTTGTTCGGTTTCACGCTCTGGGGCCAGCCGAACGCGGACGCGCTGACGCAGTTGGTGGGCGCGCTCAAGGTGGAGCTCGGCCCAAACGCGCGTGCGCACGCGTCGCTGGTCGATGCGTCGCTGGTGCAGGTGGCCGACCCCGCGGCGTTCGAAGTGCTGCAGCGCTACGTGGTCTCGCACCTGGCGCAACTGCGCGAGCGCGTGACGAAGCTGGCGTTGGTCCGCCCTGGCGGGTTGCCGGGTGCAGTCGTGGCTGGGTTCTTCTCGGTGCTCGAGTCGCCGTACCCGACCCAGGTGGTGACGAGCGTGGGCGAAGGGCTGGCGTGGCTGGGCGCGTCGCGCACGTGGGGCGAGCCGCTCGAGGCGCTGCGTGCGTCGGCTTCGGGAGTCGCTCCGTTGGTACTTCAAGTCCGCTCGGCGTTGGCGGGCTCGAAGGGTGAGCCGTCGGTGAACGACATCGCGAAGGCGCTCGGCCTGAGCAGCCGAACGCTGCAGCGGCGGCTCGGTGAACTGGGCACCAGCTTCGTGCGCGAATCGAGTGAGCAGCGGCTGCAGGCGGCGGCGGTGGCGTTGAGCACGAGCGACGTCGCGGTCACGACCATCGCGCTCGAGGCGGGCTTCTCGTCGTCGCAGGCGTTCTCCGCCGCGTTCCGTCGTTTCTCGGGGAAGACGCCCGGAGATTTTCGAAAGCGACGTGGCTGATCAGCTGCCGGGCACCCGGGCCGGCTTCCACCGTCGATGCAGCCAGAGCCATTGATCAGGTGCCTCGCGGACTTTGGTCTCGATGATTCGGGTGAGCTCGGCGACGTGCGCCTCGACGGCGGCGTGGCGGTCGGAGGTCTGCGGCATCGGCACCGGCCCCTCGACGCTCATGCGCAGACCATCGCCCTCACGCATGGCGACGACGACGTAGACGGGTGCTCCGCTGCGCAGCGCGGCGAGCGACAGCGCCGGAGTGGTCGAAGCCGGCCGCCCGAAGAACGGCACCCACACCGCTTCTTTCGTCGGCAGCGCTTGATCGATCAACTGCACCACGGCCCTGCCCCGCTTCAGCGCCTTCAACATCGAGCGGAGTGCTCCTCGCGGGTGAATGAGCTCGACTCCGGCGCGCTCGCGGCTTTTGACGAGCCACTCGTTGAAGGCACCACTCAACGGGCGCACGACGGCCGAGAAGACGTAGCCGCGACGGGCCATCACCTCGGCGAAGAGTTCCCAGCTGCCGAGGTGCGCCGACGCGATCAGCACGGGCTGACGCGAATCGAGGAGGGTATCGAGGCCCTTCCAGTCGGTGACGCGCACGGCCTGCTCGAGCGATTGCTGCGAGAGCTGGTCGGAGCTGATCGATTCGAACATCGCGATTGCCATCGCGCGGAAGGCGCGCCTCGCGATGAGTCGGCGCTCGAGTTCAGACTTCTCAGGGAAGGCGTGGGCCAGGTTCTCGAGCGCGACCCGACGGCGAATGTAGAGCGCCCAGGTCAGCCAGCCGATGAAGGACGCGAAGCGGACTCCAATGCCCCTGGGGAGCGCGCGGATCAGGCCGAGGCCTACGGCGATCGCGGCGCGTGCCGGGAACGAGGCGCTCACTCGTCTCGGCCCCTCACCCCGGCCCTCTCCCCGCTCCGCAGGGAGAGGGAGATCGAGATCGGAGTTCATTCCATCGACGTGGGCACGAGGCCCTGCTGGCACTTCGCCGCTCCGTCGGTGGCGTCTTTCACCTTGGGGTTGAGCGCGAGCACCGACTTGTAGAGCGGCAACGCCTTCTCGCAGCTGCCCTTCGCGCGAAGTGCATCGGCCTGAGCGAGCTGCTCACGGATCTTCGCGATCTTCTCGAGCAGCTCCTTCGCCTTCACTGCCGAGTCGCCCTCGGTGACGATCTTCAGCACCGAGTTGGCGTACGACTCCGCCTCGTCGAGCTTGGCGACCTCGAACGCGGTCTGACCGTTGCCCAGCGTCAGCCGCGCGTTCATCTCAATCATCGCGGTGTCGACCTTCGGCGTGTCAGGCCCGGGCGGCGTATCGACCTTCGGCGGCGTGTCGACTTTGGGCGGCGTGTCGACCACCACCTTCGGCGGCTGCGGCGTGTCGGTGTCGGTCGACGGTGGACGTGTGGCGAACCAGATGCCTCCGCCGATGACGCCGACGAGCAGCACACCGACGACGATCATCGGCGTCTTCGAGGTCGGAGCGACCGGCGGCACCGTGTGCCCGCCCAGCTCCGTGCGGTTCCCGTGATCGAGCTCGGCGTGACCGATGTCGACTGGCGTGGTGAGCGCGAGCGGCTTGGGTGCGCTCACGGCCTTGCGATCGTTCAGCGTGATCAGCGTGCCGTCGGTCGAGCTGGAATCAGGCGTCGCGCCCGGAGTCGCGATGCCCGAAGCAGCACCGGGCACCGGCGTGGCGTTGACGCGACCGGTGACGCCCGTGCGCTGCAGCGGCGGCAACGACAGGTGCGCCTGCGTCGGAATGGCCTGCGAGAGCGCGCTCGCGAACGCGACCATGTCGGGCCAGCGATCGTCGATCTTCTTCGCGCACGCCTTGCGGAGCACCGCCTCGAGATCGGGGTAGTCGAGCTCCGGAGCCCAGGCCTGCAGCGTCGGCAGCGGGTCGACGACCTGCTTGCGCAGAATCTCCGAGATGGTGGAGCCATCGAACGGCTGCTTGCCGGTCAACGCTTCGTAGAGGCAGATGCCGAGCGAATAGACGTCGGCGCGGTGATCGACCTCTTTGCCCTCGACCTGCTCGGGCGACATGTAGCGGGGCGTACCGGCGATCGCTCCGGCGACGGTGAGCTTGGTGCCGGCGTCCATCAGTCGCGCGATGCCGAAGTCGAGCACCTTGGCGTGCACGCCGCGGATGCCGCGACGGATCATGATGTTCTCGGGCTTGAGATCGCGGTGCACGACGCCCTTCTCGTGGGCATTGGCGAGCACGTCGGCGACCTGGAGCACCACTTCGATCGCTTCGATCATCGGCAGCTTGCCGTGCTCGGCGATGATCTTCTTGAGGTCGACGCCCTCGCAGTACTCCATCGCGATGAAGAGGTTGCCCTCGTCGTCTTGCCCGAAGTCGTGCAGCGCGACCGCGTTGGGGTGCGCCACGCGCGCGTACGACTTCGCTTCGTTCAAGAACCGTCGCGCGATCTCCGGGTCGGTGGAGAACTCGCTCTTCAAGAACTTCAGCGCGACGCGGTGACCGATGCCGAGCTGCTCGGCGAGATAGACGGCGCCCATGCCGCCCTGCCCCAGCTTGCGGATGATCTTGAACTTCCCCTTGATGACGCGGTCGACCATGCGATCGGTCGACGGGGCGAGCCGAATGGTCTCCGAAGTGCCGCAGTTCGGGCACTTCCCTCCCCAGCTCTGGTGTTCAGATCCGCAGCCCTGGCAGATGAAGAGCGCCACGGACGATCACTTCTCCGGGTAGCGGGTGGAGAACAGCAACTTCTCGAGCTCGGTCGCGCCAGCTTCCTGGTTCTCGCCGAGCGCGAGTGACGCGCGGAGCACGCCGGTGCGCGGGTCGTCTTTGAGCTCGCCCTCGAGGATCTTGAGCGCATGCGGCCGCTCACCGGCCTGCACCAGCGCCAGCGCGCGGAAGAACGCGTACTCGTGATTCGAGGGGTCGCTCTTCGCGGCTTCGGCGAAGTGACCTTCGGCCTTCTTCCAGCTCTTGTCGTTCAGCTCGGCGAGCCCATCGAGGAAGGCCATGCGGCCCTTCGCGTCGGCCGAAGCGGAGCCGACGTCGCTGGCCAGCTGGTAGAGCGGACGAGCGCTGCGCAGCACCTCGGGGGTCAACTTCTCGCCGCCGAGCGCGCGCTTGTGAATCTCCTCGGCCTCGGTGGTCGCGGCGACGCCGAGCTTCTGCGCCATGTCTCCCAGCTCGGGCCCGAGGAAGCCGTCCTTCACGAGGGACTTCAACGTCTCCGACGCGGAGTCGGGTCCCAGCAGGTTCTTCGCGTCGAGCGCGGTGAAGAACGCAGCGCGCAGATCGACGAAGCCCTTCGTCGGGTCGACCGCGGGCGCCTTCATGCCCTTCAGCTGTCGCTCGCACTGATCGCTCTCGGCCGCGGCCTTCTTGCGATCGGGTGTGTCGGCGACGACGGCCTTCAAATAGACGCGGTACGCGTAGCAGGCCATCAGCACCTGCTTGGCCTGCATCTGCGCGCGCGCGAGCTGCACGTAGGTGTTGGTGTTGGCCGGGTTGGCGCGCGTGGCCTTCAAGAATTGCTCGGACGCCTTGGGGTACTGCTTCTTGTTGAAGAGCTTGCTGCCCTCCGACACGAAGGTGTCTGCGTTGCCGACGTTGACGCCGACCAGCGCCGTGTCGGCGCCGAACGCCGAGAAGGAGACGAGGGCCGCGAGCGCGAGGAGCTCAGAACGCATAGCCGACTCCCAGGTTGATGCCGTAGCTCGACGCCGACGAGTAGGTGCGCGTGTCGCCTTGATCGACGCGCTCTTGATCGGTGGAGCGTGAGCCGAAGATGGTCTGCGCGTAGTTCGCCGAGAGGTGCATGAAGAAGCCGTCGGCGATGAAGAAGCGCACGTTGAAGCGACCTTCGATCAGCAGGTCGAGCGGCACGAAGCCGTCCTTGTAGAAGGTGGTGCTGCCTCCAGCGTCGGTGCCGATGATCTGGCCCGAGCGGAAGGCGGCGCCGGCCTGCAGCGAGAACATGAAGCGCCAGAGCGCGATGCGAACCTGCGGCTGCAGCGCGCGCAACACGACGAGGTTCAAGCGCACGTTCTCGATCTCGGTCGGGCCGCAGATGCCCATCGAGCTCTCGCAGCGCTCACCGGGCGTGAAGCCGACGCTGGTGCGGAGGTTGTCGGTGTTGGTGAGGTAGCTGATGCCGAACACCGTCATGCCGAAGTACTGGCCGAAGGTGCCGTACTCCGCGCTCGCGCCGATGAGCGTGGGCGACATCTGGCGGCCCGCCATGTCGTGGAACTTGGTGGTGCGACCGAAGCCCGCGGTGTCGAAGCGCTGACCGACGAAGAACGCGCCGGTCATGTTGGTGATCTCGAACGACGCGTGGAAGTAGCTGCGGCGCTCGTAGATCAGATCAGCCGGAGTGACCGGCTTGGGAGGCGTGGGCGGCTTCTTGTTCGGATCATCGGGGTTGTCGCGAATCACCACCGCGATCTTGCCGTTGGGATCGTCGGGGTTCGGCGGCTTGGTCACCGAGTTGGGGCCGGGAATCGGCTCGAGCGTCTTGTCGAGCGCGTACTGCTGGTCGGCCTTCACGCTGATGGTCTGCTCGAAGGCCTTGTGGTTCTCGGCGGTGAGGCGAATCACGTGATCGCCCGGAGCGATGCCGCGATCGACCTTGTCCTTCGCGACGACGGCGCCGTCGATGGAGATGTCGGTGCCGGGCGGAGAAGCGGTGATCACGATGCGCGCCGCGACCTTCTCGAGCGACTTCTCGAGCGACGCCGAGCCGCGAATGGGAATGATGATGGTCTCTTCGATCGGCTGGTGGAGCTTGAGATCGAAGCGGATGACGCGCTCGCCGGGCAGCACCTGCGTGGTGAGCGGCGTGACGCCGACCTTCACGTCATCGACGAAGACGGTCGCGCCCGAGGGGTTCGACTTCACCTCGAGAGTCGACGCGGCGGGGACGACCTTGGCGAGCGCACCGAGCAGCGCCTTCTCGAGATTGGCGTTGGTGGCCGACGCGGGGTTCACCTTGCCGGCCTTCGGCTCGTAGGAAACGACGCGGTACTTGAAGCCCGCTTCGTCCTGGCCGCCCTGAATGAGCACGATGCGATCGAAGCCGAGACCCGCGATGAAGGGATCGATCGGGTCGGCGCAGCGCGTCTCGACTCCGAAGCACGGCAGCTCGCCGCCGCCTTTGCCCTTGAGCGCGGAGACGAGCTCCTTGTGACCAATCGTCGCGTCCTGCCGCGCGTCTCCGGGCATCAACTTGTCGAGCGCCTTTTCAGTGCGCTCGATCAGCGTCTCTTGTCCCGGGTACAGCGGCCGAACGAGCCACAGCGTCTTTTCCGCGCGCGCGGGTGCAGCCACGAAGAGGGTGGCAATCGTCAGCACCGCGGCGGCATTTCCCAGCAGCCGACGGCTGCTGACTGGTTTCCGCAAGTCCATGGTTTCCTTGGGGCTTCTACCGAACGCCACCACGCGAGGCCACATATTCCTCCAGCTCCTCCAGTGTCGAGGGCCAGTCCTCCTTCAGGAGGCGCGAGAGCGAGCGATCGGCGAGCAGTTTTCCGCCCGTCTGGCAGCGCGCGCAGTAGTTCGTTTCGTTGTCGGCGTGCACGATGCGCTGAATCGGAGAGCCACACACCGGGCACGGCTGTTTGTGCTTTCCGTGCACCGCCATTTCCGGGCGGAACGCGGTGACTTTTTCGGGCCAGTCGTCGCCGGTCTCGGCCTTCAGGCGCTCGAGCCACTCGGCGAGCACGTGTTTGGTGGCTTCGAAGAGCCGGGAGATCTCTTCGCCGGTCATGGTCTTGGTCTGCTTCACCGGAGACAGCTTCGCGCGATGGAGGATTTCGTCGGAGTACGCGTTGCCGATGCCGGAAAACAACCGCGGGTCGGTGAGCGTGCGCTTCAAGGTGTGATTCTCGAGGCGCAGCCGCGCGGCGAAGTCGTCGAGGTGCGCCTTCATCACTTCCATGCCGCCGCGATCGAAGGTGCGCAGCGACGTTTCTCCCTGCGCGACGTGAATCGACGCGCGCTTTTTCGTGGAGACCTCGGTGAGGATCAGCGTGCCGCCGTCTGCTCCTCCGAAGTCGAAGGCGGCGAGGCCCGCGCGCCCGGGAATCTTGGCGTTCGCTTCCTTCCACTGAAAGCGGCCGGCGACCATGAGGTGCACGATCAAGAACAGCTCGCCCTCGAGCTCGAAGATGAGGCGTTTGCCGATGCGACGCAGGCCGATCACCTTGCGGCCCCAGGTGCTGGCGAGCGGCGGCTCGACGCTGCGCAACACGAAGGGACTGCCAAGACGAACTTTGTCGAGCGTCTTGCCGACGACGCGCGGCTGGAGCGCGCTCAGGTACAGCTCGAGGTCCGGGTACTCAGGCACCGCGTGAGTCTGCCACGCCGAGCGCGTGACGCACTGCCGCTCGAATCGCCGGGGGAACCTCTCCACCGGGCAGGGCGCGGCAGAGCGCGACGGTGCGCCGGAGCGGATCGGCGGAGCTCTGGCAGGTCGCACAGCCCTCGACGTGGTGCTCGACCAGCTCGCAGGTCGCGCGATCGACCGTCGGGCGCGCGCTGAGCTCGGCGACGAGCGCGGGGCATGAGGTGCCCTGCGGCTCGAGCACGGCGCGCAGCGTGGTGCGCAGCTCGACACGCGCGCGATGGAGCCGACTCTTCACCGCGTTCACGTCTTCCTTCAGCACCTGCGCGATCTCTTCGGCGGACAGGCCTTCGACGTCCTTGAGCACGACAACCTCGCGCTGCTCAGGTTTGAGGGTGAGGAGCGCCGCCTGGAGCACTTCACCCAGCTCGCGCGCGTGGCTCTGCACGTCGGGCAGCGCCGACGGATCAGGCAGGGCCTTCTCTTCGGCATCGGGAAGCGAGGTGTGCGCGTGCCGGCGCTGGCGAACACAGAAGCTGCGAGCGAGCGCGAAGAACCACGTCGAGAGCGCGGCCTCTCCGCGAAAGTGGTGAACGCCTTTGAGCGCGGCGAGCAGCGTTTCCTGCAGCACCTCGCGCGCAGCTTCTGCGTCACCGCACATGCGAAGACCGAAGCGGTAGAGGCGCGGTTCCCACGCCCGCAGGAGTTGCGCGATCGCGTCGCGGTCTCCGGCGCGGGCCGCGTCGAGCAATGCGCGTTCGTCGGTGCTCACGAAACTGCAAATACCCACGAATCGTTTTTCGCGCTCACTGCTCTGACACTGCATGTGCAAACGAGCGAGTTGTCCGAGGTGCGGCAAGGTGACGTGGGCGGGCTGTGGCGCTCACGTCGATGCAGTGATGGCGGGCGTGCCCGAGGCGGACCGCTGCAAGTGTGGTCAGGGCAAGAAGCGTGACGCGGCGCCTTCGACTTCGGCGCTGATCAACGAGGGCCCGATCGATCGCGCGCTGAGGGTGATTCTCGGCGCCGGCGTGGTGTCGCTCGCGGTGGTCGGGCCGCAGACGCCGTGGGCGTGGCTAGGCCTGATTCCGCTCATCACCGGGCTGGTCGGCTTCTGCCCGCTGTACCGGCTGCTCGGCATCTCGACGACCGGCGTCAGGCCCGGGAGGGTGTGATGGCTGCTCCGACGCAGTTGGAGATCAGCTTGCCTGGCGGTCGTCGCGTCGACGCGCGAGTGCGCTCCCACGTGATTCGCACCGACCAGCCGGTGAACAACAAGGGCGAAGACAGCGCGCCGAGCCCGTTCGAGCTCTTCCTCGCGTCGATTGGCACGTGCGCGGGCATCTTCGTGCAGGGCTTCTGCGCCGCGCGCGGCATTCCGACCGAGAACGTCCGCATCGTCGAGCGCACCACGTTCAGCGACGAAGGCGTGCTGAGCGGTGTCGACCTCGAGCTGCAGTTGCCGCCCGAATTTCCCGAGCGCTACGTGGCCGCGGTGCAGAGCGTGGTGGAACAGTGCTCGGTGAAGAAGGCGATCGCCGCGCAGCCGCCGATCACCGTGAGAAGTACGGCAGCAGCGCGTCAGCCCACGCCGCATACGCCCGCGAATTCGGATGAAGCCCGTCCGCCGCGATGAGTCCCTTCTTCGCCTGCTCGACGAATTGCGGAAAGAGATCGACGTACGTCGCGCCGGCGGTCTTCGCTTCTTCAGCGAGGATCGCGTTGTAGACCTCGATGCGTTCGCGAATCGCGTCGCGATCTCCGAAGCCTTCCGCCACCGGTGACTGCGACCAGTCGGGCTGCGGCAACACGATCACCTTCTTCGGCTTCACCGCCGTGATGGCCTTGAAGATCTTCTTCAGGTTCGCGCGGTACGCGTCGAGATCGTCGTGGCGCACGATGTCGTTCGCTCCGACGGCGAGCGTGACCGTGTCGGGCTTGAAGCGTTCGAGCGCCTCGAGTTCACGATCGATGATCTCGTTGGTCGAGTAGCCGTTGACCGCCACGTTCTCCAACTTCACCTCGACGCCCTTCTTCACCAGCGCGCGCTTGAGCTGCGAAGGGAACGCGAGCTCGGGCGGGCCACCGGTGCCGCAGGTGAAGCTGTCTCCGAGCGCGAGGTAGCGCATCGGCGCCGGTGCCGCTTGCGAGAGCACCAGCGTGGCGACGAGCGCGAGAGTCATGAAGACCCTACGGAGAACGGCTCAGATCGGATTGCTGCTGATCGCCGCCTGATCAGAGATGCCCACGCGCTGCGCGAGCTCGGGGCGACGGAGCTTCCAGATCACTCCATCGATCCAGTAGTGCGAGAGGGTCGCGCTGACCCAGATGATCCCCGCCCAGGTGAAGAAGTCCCACGGCGGGAGGAAGGTGACGACCCGCATCGTCGGGAACTCACCGATCGGCAGCCGGCCCGAGGTCAGCAGCGCGAAGAAGCCGGCGGTCACGTACACGGTGCCGGCGAGCGCCATCAGCAGGCACCAGTACAGAAACGCGCGGAGCCAACCCGGCTGGGACAACCACGAAATGATGCGCGCGTTCGAGTCGACTCCCTTGCGCCACGCGTTGCGGTTGTAGTGGCGGACCATGCCCAGGTACTGAAACCCGTGCCAGCAGGCGGCGGCGGCGAAGGCCGAGGTGTCGTCGCTGGTGATCAGCTGGAAGGGCACGAAGAACCCGAGGAACGACATGCCGATGAAGAGCAGGCGAACCCACGCGGCTTTGGCGTGCGGCAGCTTGCGATCACGAATGCGAATGAAGAGCAGCGTGCCGAGCACCACGGCGATGGGCGCGAGAATGCCGAGCACCAGCGCGCGCGGCAGCGGCGGGTACAGCACCTCGACGCCGAAGAGAATGCGCGGACCGGTGTAGAGCCGGTGCGACAGACAGAACAACACAATCAGCAGCAACAACGGCTTCTCGAGCTGCACCGCCAGCGAGTCGATCTTCTCGCCCGACTTGCGCTGGTAGATGCGGAGGATGCCCCAGTTCTGCGCCACGAAATGCCACGTGGCCCAGTAGAGGATCGTGGAGTTGATGACGCGCGGGCCAATGTCGACCTTCCACGTGAACAAGAAGATCGTGAGGAAGATGCAGAACGGCACGACGACGGTGGAGATCTTCCGCGATTTCCACTCGCGCGGGTCGAAGTACACGCGGGTCCACGTCGAGACGAGGTGCGGGCCGTTCGACGCCACGGCGACCACGGTGAGAATGGTCCACCCTTCGACCTTCATCACGCTGCTGGCAAACCACGCGAGCAGCACGACTCCGGCGGACAAGTAGAAGAACAAGAAGTCCTTCACCGGGCTGATGATGGCGATGCTCGGAGCGGGGGCTGGCGCGACGGCGGTGCTCATGCGGGAGAAGTCGTATATCCCTTTCTCGCGCCCGTCATGAAGCCACCCCGCATCGTCTTGTTGAGACCCCGCAACGCCGACAACCTCGGAGCCATCGCCCGCGCGATGAAGAACTTCGGGCTCACGGACTGGGTGGTCGTCTCGCCCAACCCGCAGCTGCTCGAAGTGCCGGGGCTCAATCGGCTCGCGGTGAAGGCCGGGGAGCTGCTCGAGAGCGTGCGGCGCGTCGACACGTTTGCCGAAGCGATCTCCGATTGTTCGTGGGTGGTGGGCACGACGATGCGGCTCATCGAGGGGCGGCGACGCATGACTCCGCGCGAGCTGGCTGAACATTCGAGCGAGCGCAGCGACGAGACGTGGGCCCTGGTGTTCGGCGACGAGCGCAACGGCCTCGTGAACGAAGACGTCGAGCAGTGCCACGCGCTGTCGTTCATTCCCTCGTCCGAAGAACAGCCCTCGCTCAACCTCGCGCAGGCGGTGGTGGTGTACGGCTACGAGCTGGCGATGGCGCGCCGGGGCACGGTGCACGCCAACCCGGTGACGCTCGCCGACGACGCGATGCTGCGACAGGTGCGCACCTCGCTCGAGTTGGGGCTTTCTGCGAGTGGCTTTCTTCGCAGCGAGAGCGATGATCGGCACGCGGTCGAGGAGCTGATCGGTTCCCTCACCCGCGGCCGGCTCACGAAGAAAGAGGCACAACTCTGGATCGCTGCTTGGCGCGTCGTCGGGAAGTCGAAGAAGGCCGAGGAGTGACGGCCCCTCACCCTCTCCCCGCTCTCGCAAGGAGAGGGGGCTTTCTTCTCGTCCTGGTTCTGATCAGCGGGTGCGTGTGTGACGGCTCGAGCTCTGACGCCGGCGTGGACGCCGGGCTCGTCGACGCCGGCACCTTCGACGCGGGCATGCCCACCGGCCGCTGCGACGTCGATCTCACGCCGTTCTTCGCCAACAGCAGCGGCACGACCGCGAACGGCGTGCGCATCACGCAGAGCTCGCAGCTCATCGAAGGTCCGAACGCGCACGGGAAGATTGGTGATTTCCGCCTCGAGAACTCGCTCATTCGCGTGGTGGTGCAGGCCGAGGGGCGCGCGTTCAACCCGCTCCCGTGGGGCGGCACGATCATCGACGCCGACCTGCAGAACGCGGGGCCGGGCGACGATCAATTCGGAGAGATCGGTCTGCTCACCAACTTCGGCCGCACGCTGAAGCCTGATCAATATGAGCTGCTGCAGGACGGCTCGAGCGGCGGCGCGGCGGTGGTGGCGATCTCGGGCAACGACGAGGCGAACGACTACCTCTCGATTCGCAACAAGCTGAACGACGCGCTCGGCCGTGTTCCCTACGCCGACCCGTACGTGGCGCTGCCGCTGCGCATCACCAACTACTTCGTGCTCAACCCGGAAGAGCAGCGCGTGCGCATGGTCACGGCGTTCTGCAGCACCAGCAATCGCGACGTGACCGCGCTCGCGGTCGGAGATCTCGTCGATCCCGGCTACGTGCTGGAGTTCTTCAACCCGCGCGCGTGCACCGGCGGCTTCGGTTTCGGCGGCACCTGCTTCTCGCTCGATGTGATGACGTGGTTCGGCTACCAGGGCACCGGCGTCGCCTACGGCTACTCGACGTGGAAGGCGGGCAGCCCGACGGTGCCCGAAGCGCAGAACGCCACGCTCTCGGTCGCGGGCATCACCGGCAGCATCATCGGCGCGAACGGGTTGCTCGGTCTGGGCACGTGGGTGCAGCCGTCGACGGCCACTCCGCGCGATGGAGAGCTGCGCATTCCCCCGCTCGGCTTCGCCACCATCGCGCGCGATTTCTGGGTCGCGAAAGATCTCGGAGAGATCTCCACCCTCGTCGAGCGTACCCGGGCTCCCATCACCGGCGCGGTGCTGGGCTCGTTCAGCGGCACGGTGCGCGTCGGGTCCACGCCTCTGGCGAATGCGCGCGTGGTGTTCGAAGGTTCGACTGCGCGCGCCGCGTTCTTCACCGACGCACAGGGGCGCTTCAGCGGGCAGCTTCCCGTTCAGACGTACCAGGTGTCCGCGTGGAAGCAGGGGCACGCCCCGACGAGCAAGCGCCCCGTCACGTTGTCGTCGTCACCGAGCACCGTCGACTTCACGCTCGCCGCGCCGCACACCCTGACCGTCACCGCGCGCGAGGCGAATGGCGGGCCGATGCCGGCGAAGATCACCGTTCTGTGCCCCAACGGTCCGTGCGCGACCACGCAGAAAGATCTCGGGCTGTACTTCGATCAGCCCAAAGACCCGCTGCCTGATCAGATCGCCACCGTGGCGTGGATCGGCCCGAGCGGCACCACCACGATCCCGCTCCCGGCTGGCCAGTACCTCGTGCTGGTGAGCCGCGGCCCCGAATATTCGGTGTGGCCCAACGACTTCCCGACGAACCCGGGTGTCGCGGTCGATCTGCGCACCACCGACGCCACGGTGAACGCCGTGCTCGCGCGGGTGATCGACACCACCGGTTGGGTGAGCGCTGATCTCCACGTGCACGCGGTGAACTCGCCCGATTCGATCGTCGACAACGCCCTGCGCGCGCTCACCTTCGCGGGCGACGGCCTCGACGTCATCGTCAGCACCGATCACGACGCGGTGACCGACTACGCGCCGGTGATCGCGCAGAGCGGGCTCTCGCCGTTTCTCTCTTCGGTGATCGGTGAAGAGGTGAGCCCGATGGAATGGGGCCACTACAACCTGTTCCCGCTCCCGCTCGACGCGAGCAACCGCACCAACCAGGGAGCGCTCGACTGGGCCGGAGGCGACGGCCCCACGCTGACCGTCGGGCAGATCTTCTCGGAAGGCCGCCGCATCGGCGCGCGCACGGTGATGGTGAACCACGCCCGCGGAACGCTCGGCGGCTACACCGCGCTGCTGGTCGACACCGATCGCTCGAGCACTCATCTTGATCCGTCGACGCTGCGCATGCCGGTGCAGCCCAACGCGACGGCCGACGACACGAAGCTCATCACCGACGACTTCGACGCCTTCGAGATCTTGAACCCCGGCGACGATCACTTCGACGGCACCTCGACGCTCGCGCGCGCGAAGTTCAACGACTGGTTCACCCTGCTTTCGCGCGGCGTGCAGGTGGTCGGCACCGGAGTGAGCGACACGCACTACGGCTCGCTGGCGACGGGCTGGCGCACGTGGGTGCAGACGGGAACCGATGCTCCGGCGCAGTTCGACGTCACGGCGTTCACCACGCACCTGAACGCGATGGAAGCCATCACCAGCAACGGCCCGTTCGTCACCGCGCGCGCGTATCGGGTCGACGGGAGCGGCGCGCAGGTCACTCCCAGCGTAAACATCGGCGGCACGGTGCCGCAGGACGCGAGAGATCTCGGCCTCACGGTCGACATTCAGGTGCCCGAATACCTCGACGTGGTGCGCGCCGAGGTCTACCTGCACGTCGCGGGAGATGACGGCCGGTGCCCGATCGATCCGATGAGCGCGCGGGCTCGTACCACTCGCGTGTCGTGCAACGGCGTCACGAATTCCAACTGGCCGGCCAGCGGCATCACCACGGCGCAGAACTTCACGCTGAGCGCGGCCGACAAGCAGCAGGTGACGACCGATGGCGCGCTGGTCTTCTCGCGCTACCGCAAGACGCTGCAGTTCCGCCTTCCCGCGCCGACCACCGACAACTGGGTGGTGGTGATGGTGTACGGCACGCGCTCGCTCGCGCCGATCCTCTACCCGTACCCCGGCACTGGAAACGCGAACATGCCCTTCGCGTTCACCAACCCGATCTTCATCGACGCCGACGGGAACGGTTACGACCACCCGCCGTTCCAGCGTGTCCCCTGAGAAGGACGTGCTAAGGCGAGCGCAACCGTGACGGGCACGCGCTCCATCGATCAAATGGTCGAAGCCGCCATCTGGCTGATGGTGCAAGGCGACCGTGCGGGTGCCGAAGAGTTGCTCGCCCAGGTGTTGCGCATCGACCCGACGCACGAGCGCGCGCGGCAGGCGATGAAGTCGGCGGGAGCGCAGACCTCTCCGGGGCAGGAAATTCCGAAGGCGCCGATCCCCAATCAGACGAACCCGGTGATCCCTGCGGGCACGTTCAAGATTCCCGACACCAAGACGCCGCTCGAGCCACAGCCGGCGCTGGAGCGCGAAGAGACGCCCGCGGTGTTGGCGGCGCCTCCGGGGTTGATTCGCCGCAACACGATTCCCGGGACGGGAGCCGAGTCGATGCCGCGCATCGAGCGCCTCGACGACGTCACCATTCCGCCCAACTCGGGTGATCTGCCGTTCACCTCGGCGCCCAGCTCGCTCTCGACGCCCGAAGGTTCGGAGCAGGTCGATCTCGAAGACCCCGACACGCAGCGCATGCCGCGCCTCGACGGTCAGCGGCCGAACCTGCTGCCTCCGACGCAGGACAAGACCGATCGGCATCTCTCACTGGTGCCCAACAAGGGCGGCACGTCGTCGACGCAGCCGCAGCTGAACCCCGTCGGCACCGGCAACAACCCGGCGCTGCAGCGCTCGTGGTCGTTGGAAGTGCTCACCGGCCCGCACACCGGCAAGAACGTGCCGGTCAGCAAGCGGCCGATGTTGATCGGCAAGGGCCTGGGCGTGCTCGACGTCGACGCCGATCTCTTCATGGCGCCCGGGCACGCGTCGATCTTCCAGCGCGGCGGAGACCTCTACATCAGCGACGGCGGCAGCGCGTCGGCGACGTGGGTGAGCATCGAAGCGCCGGCGCGGCTGTACCCGGGCGACTCGTTCTCGGCGGGCATGCAGCGCTTCAAGTATCTGGGCCCGCTCGACACGGCGCCCAGTGACACGCCGTGGCCGTATGGCGCTCCGAGACCGGCGGCGTCGTGGCGCCTCGAGCACGTGCTGGTCGGCAATCGGCCGGGGCGCTGCTGGGTGTTGCGCGGGGTGATCACCATCGGGCGCGAAGGCACGCACCTGCGCTTCCCCGAAGACGAGGCGATGGCGATCAACCACGTCGAGCTGAGGCCGGCCGGCAACGCGTTGGAAATCGTCGACAAGTCAGCGCGCGCGGGGACGTTCGTGGCGCTGCCGCAGAGTGGCGAAAAGAAGATCGCCGAAGGCATGCGCATCCGCCTCGGGGCGACGGTCTTCCGCGTGATGGTGCGCTGACAGACCGATCTCAGTTGTTGCGCCCTCCCCGCTGGCTGTGTCATGCGCGCCCTCCGCAGTAATCCTCGGAAGGAGGTGACACATGACCACCATCAAGTTGAAGGACGGCGAGTCGATCGAAGGCGCCATCAAGCGTTTCAAGAAGGCGACCGAGAAGGCCGGCATCCTTTCCGAGATCCGCAAGCGTGAGCACTACGAGAAGCCCTCCGTGAAGCGGAAGAAGAAGGCCATCGCGGCGAAGAAGCGCGCGGTGAAGAAGAACCGCCGCACGTACTGATCGCCACCAGCGAGTCAGAACCGCCCGGAGGTTGGCGACGAATGCCGACCTCCGGTTTCGTTTTCGGAGCACCACCAGGGAACGCCAACATGCCGACCATCCGTGAACGTCTCGACGCTGACTTGAAGGACGCGATGCGCGCGAAAGATGAGGTGAAGCTCACCACCATCCGCGCGATCAAGAGCGCCATCAAATACAAGGAAGTCGAAGGCACCAACAAGGTGCTCGACGACGCGGGCATCCTCAGCGTGCTCACCAGTGAGGTGAAGAAGCGCCGCGAGGCCTCGGCGGAGTTCAAGGCCGCCAACCGCACCGATCTCTCCGAGAAGGAAGAGAAGGAGATCGTGGTGCTGCAGGCCTACCTGCCCACGCAGCTGTCGGCTGAGCAGCTGGCCGCTGAGATCACCAAGGCGATCGGCGAGGCCGGCGCGAAGTCGATCAAGGACCTCGGCAACGTGATGAAGATCGTCACGCCCCGCTTGAAGGGTCAGGCCGAGGGCAAGGCGATCAGCGAAGAAGTGAAGGCGCAGCTGAGCAAGCTCAGCTGATCTGCTGTACCTCTTGATCCCAACCAGTGCTGATCCCCGACACCAAGATTCAAGAGGTGCGCGAGCGCGTCGACATGATCGCGCTCGTTCAGCGCCATGGGGTCGAGCTGAAGAAATCGGGGCGCAGCTACAAAGGCCTGTGCCCGTTTCACGGCGAGAAATCGCCTTCGTTCTACGTGTGGCCCGACGAGAAGCGCTTCAAGTGCTTCGGCTGTCAGGCCGGCGGTGACGCCATCAGCTTCGTGCAGCGCCTGATGGGCAAGACCTTCGTCGACACCGTGCGCGATCTCGCGAAGGAACTCGGCATCGACATCGAAGCCGCGGTCGACCCCGGCATGCGCGAGAAGCAGGAAGTGAAGGACGCGACCGATTTCGCGGCCCAGCACTTCGTCGAGCGCCTGTGGGACCCGGTCGTCGGCCGCCACGCGCGCGACTACCTGCACGGCCGCGGCCTCACCGACGATCTGATTCGCGCGTTCGGCATCGGCTGGGCGCCGCTCGCGTGGACCGAGCTCGCCGACAAGCTGCGTGAGCGCGGCTTCCTGAGCTTCGGAGAGCGCGCCGGCCTCGTCGCTCCTCGCCAGCGCGGCGACGGTTACTACGACATGTTCCGCGGGCGGGTGATCATCCCCATCCGCTCTCCTGAAGGGCGCACCATCGCGTTCGGCGGCCGGTTGCTCGAAGGCGACGACGGGCCCAAGTACCTCAACTCGCGCGAGAACAAGCTCTACAACAAGAGCGACGTTCTCTATGCGACGGACCAGGCGCGCGACGAGATCCGCAAGAAGAAGTCAGCCGTGCTCTGCGAGGGCTACTTCGACGCCATCGGCATGCATCAGGCCGGCGTGAAGAACGCGCTCGCGCTGTGCTCCACGGCGCTCACGCCCGGCCACTTGTCGCTGCTCAACCGGCTCGAAGCCAAAGAGCTCGTGCTGCTGCTCGATGGCGACGAAGCCGGTCGCAAGGCCGTCGAGCGGCTCGCCGGAGCGCTCCTCGCCGGTGGTGTGAACTGCCGCGTCGCCGTGCTGCCCGAGGGTGAAGACCCCGACACCTTCGCCCGCAAGGTCGGCGCCGAAGCGGTGCAGAAGCTGGTCGCCGACTCGCGCTCGCTCACCTCGCACCTCTTCGAGTCGCTGTTGCCCAAGGGCAAAGACGCCGAGTTCGAAGACAAGATGGCCGCGCTCGATCGCTTCCGCCCCATCGCGGCGCAGGTTCCAGTGGGGCTGACCCGCAGCGCCCTCTTCGGAGCGATGGCCAAGCACTTCGCCCTCCCGGCCTCGGAGCTCGAGACCGCGCTGAAGTCGAAAGCGCCCCCCGCCGTTCGGCCGGTCCCCAAGCCGAAATCGAACGAGCCGCCGCCTGATCAGAACGAGGCGACGTGGGTGGCAGCGGTGCTCAAAGATCGCCGGCTGCTCGACGCCGACGAGAACAAGGTGGCGTTCGAGCTGAAACACCTCGGGTTGCGCACCCTTGTGGAAGCCGTGCAGGCAGGTGGCGCCCCGGAAGACGCGCTGTACGAGGCGAGCGACGTGGTGAAGGCCGCGTTAACCAAAGCACGTGACCTTCTCCCCGCAGATGAAGACAACTTGCGGCGAGGGTTCGCGGCGGTCTCTGACCGTCTGAAGTTGAGGGCAGTCGACGATCGGCTGTTGGTCATTGCGCGGCTGATCGCCAACGCACCGGGTGGGACCACGGAGTTGACCCAGGAGACGCGAGATCTCCTCTCCGAACAGGCCGCGTTGATGGCCCTGAAGAAGAAGTTGAAGTCACAAAAATGAAGTGACAGGCGTTCATTGATACACGGGCCGAACCTGAGTAAGGGCGGCCGATTCAGGCATGCAGTTCAGTCCGACGGAAATCTCTCGAAAGAGCACGCCAATGCCCGCAAAGCAGCAGACCTCCTCCAAGGCGAAGAAGGACCTCGAGAAGAAGAAGAAGGTCGAGGACAAGCAGAAGGAGAAGGACAAGAAGCGAAAGAGCGAGGCGAAGGCCGCCGCCGCGGCGAATGCTGCGCAGGCTGCCGACGCGACTGCCATCGCGAAAGAGAAGTTGAAGAAGCGCGGCAAGGGCACGACCGAGGTCAGCGATGACGAGGTCGAGGAGCAGGCCATCGAGATGATGGGCGGCGCCGAAGTCGACGCCGACGCGCAGAAGGAAAAGGACGAAGAGGATCCGCTCTCCGAGCGCAAGGAAGTGCAGGACCTCCTCGTCGCCGGCAAGCAAAAGGGCTTCGTCACCTTCGACGAGGTCAACGACGCGATGGGCCCGACGGGTGATGCCGTCTCGACCGAACAGATCGACGACGTGATGTCGATGTTCGGCGACAACGACATCGAGGTCGTCGACGCGCAGAAGGCGTCGGAAGGCCAGGTCGAGGTCAAGCCGACGGTCGCGGCCGAAGAAGACGGCGCCGAAGAGGAAGAGGACGAGGACGAGGAAGAAGAGAAGCCGGCTCCGGTCGCTGCTGCGCCGGGCACGCCGACTCCGAAGCCCGCCGCTTCCGACGAGAGCACCAAGTCGAACGACCCGGTTCGTCTCTACCTGCGCAAGATGGGCGCGGTCTCGCTGCTCACCCGCGAAGGCGAAGTCGAGATCGCCAAGCGCATCGAAGACGGCGAGAAGGACGTGATGCGCGCGCTCCTCGACTGCAAGGTCGCGGTGAACGAGCTGCTCGAGATCGGCCCCAAGCTGAAGACCGGCAAGCTGCGCGTGCGCGAAGTGTTCAAGGACGCGCCGGAAGAGCCGCAGCGTGAGGAAGAAGAAGAGAGCGAGTTCGAGCCCGAGGCCGCCGAAGGCGACGATGGCGCGAAGGAGATTCAGCTCAACGCCGCCGAGCTCAACCGCATCGAGAACCTCTGCAAGCAGCTCGAGAAGCTGAAGAAGACCTACAAAGAGGTCGAGGACACCACCGAAGACCTCGCGGGCCGCAAGAAGCTGTCCGAGGTGAAGAAGAAGGAACTTCGCCAGGAGGACAAGGAGCTCCGCGACAAGCTCATGGAGCAGGTCGAGGAGATGCGGCTCTCGAAGAAGGCCGTCGAGCGCATCGTGCAGTTCGTGAAGAGCATGATCGAGACGGTCGATCGCGCTGAAGAAGAGCTGCGCTACCTCGAGCGCCAGTACGGCATTCCGCTCAACGACCTGAAGGTCGGCTTGAAGGAAGCGGTGGGCAACCCGGTCGCGGGCAAGCGCCTGCAGCGCCGGCTGAACATCACCGAAGAGCACATGGAGTCACTCGACCGCGATGTGCGCACCTCGCTGCGCCGCATCAAGAAGGTCGAGGAAGACGCGGGCATGGAGATCGAGCTCCTCCGCAAGAAGTTCGAGGCCATCGCCGTCGGCGAGCGTCGCGCGGAGAACGCGAAGAACGAGCTCGTCACCGCCAACCTGCGCCTCGTGGTGTCGATCGCCAAGAAGTACACCAACCGCGGCCTGCAGTTCCTCGACCTGATTCAGGAAGGGAACATCGGCCTCATGAAGGCGGTCGACAAGTTCGAGTACAAGCGCGGCTACAAGTTCTCCACGTACGCCACGTGGTGGATCCGCCAGGCCATCACCCGCGCCATCGCCGATCAGGCCCGCACCATTCGTATTCCGGTGCACATGATCGAGACGATCAACAAGCTCATCCGCACCTCGCGCTACCTCGTTCAGGAAATCGGCCGCGAGCCGACTCCGGAAGAGATCGCCGAGAAGATGGAGCTGCCGCTCGACAAGGTCCGCAAGGTCCTGAAGATCGCCAAGGAGCCCATCTCGCTCGAGACGCCCATCGGTGAGGAAGAAGACTCTCACCTCGGCGACTTCATCGAAGACAAGGCGCACGTGAAGCCCGACGAGGCGGTCATCAACATGAACCTCGCGGAGCAGACGCGGAAGGTCCTCGCGACGCTCACGCCGCGCGAAGAGAAGGTGCTCCGCATGCGCTTCGGCATCGGCGAGAAGTCCGACCACACGTTGGAAGAAGTCGGTCAGGACTTCGAGGTGACGCGCGAGCGCATCCGTCAGATCGAGGCGAAGGCGCTGCGCAAGCTGCGTCACCCGTCGCGCAGCAAGCGTCTGCGCAGCTTCGTCGAAGGCCAGTAAGGCCGGTCGAGCCGTCGTTCGTTCACAGGGCCGGAGGGGAGTTCCAAATGTCCAGGTGGCTGCTGTTGGCGTGTGCGCTGGCGATGCCGGCGTTCGCGTATTCGAGTGGTGCGGGCGCGTGTACGTATCCTGATCCCGCGGCGATGAGCCCCAGCCAGAACGGCACCGGCGGCTTCCAGCTCTCGGCGAACGTGACCGAGTACGTGCCCGGTCAGCCGCTGACCGTGACCGTCAGCAACGCGAACAACCTGCTCTTCAAGGGGCTGTTGCTCCAGGCCGTGCGCGGCAACCCGGGCCAGCCGAACAACAACATCATCGGCTCGTTCAGCGCGCTCCCCGCTGACACGCAGTTCCTCACGTTCTGCAACACGAACACCAACGGCGTGGTGACGCATGCGTCGGCGTCGGCGAAGAGCACGCTCAGCTTCACGTGGACGCCGCCCGCTTCGGCGAGCGGGCCCATCACGTTCCACCTCGTGGCCGTCGTGAGCCGCACCGAGTGGTACGGGCAGAACACGCTGATCAATTTGACGCTCAACCCGGCGGTCGTTGATGCCGGCACGGGCGGTGGCGGTGGCGGCGGCGCGACTGGCGGCGGTGGAGGCAACACCGGCGGTGGTGGCGGCAACACTGGCGGCGGTGGAGGCAACACCGGCGGCGGCGCTGCGACTGGCGGCGGTGGCGGCAACACGGGCGGCGGTGCTGCGACCGGTGGTGGTGCTGCGACTGGCGGCGGTGGCGGTAACTCAGGCGGCGGTGCTGCGACCGGTGGTGGTGCTGCGACCGGTGGTGGTGCTGCGACTGGCGGCGGTGCTGCGACTGGCGGCGGTGCTGCGACTGGCGGCGGTGCTGCGACTGGCGGCGGTGCTGCGACCGGTGGCGGTGCTGCGACTGGCGGCGGTGCGGCGACTGGCGGCGGTGCGGCTGCCGACGCTGGCTCCGGTGGCGGTGGCGGCTCCAACAACGGCGGCTGCGGATGCTCGACGGCTGCTCCGCTCGAGCTCATCGCCCTGGCTGCGCTGGCGCTCGTCCGACGCCGTCGGTGATCATTCCTTCTTCGGCGCTTCTCCGGCCTGCTGCACCTGCGCCTTGAACGCGGCGTGGCACTGCATGCAGGTCGAGATGAGGCTCTGATAGCCGTTGAGCATGCCGTCCATCGAGTTGGCCTTTCCGGCATCGGAGAGCGCCTGCGCGTTCTTCTTCAACTCGTCCTGCAGCTCGAAGAAGCGCGGCGGCAGCTGATTCGCGGCTGCCGTCGTCTTGTCGAGCCGCCCGGCGTTGGCGATGCCCTGCGCGAGCCGCTGCACTTCGCTCGCCCTGATCGTCGCCACCGCGATCGACAGGTCCTTCATGTCCTTCACGTGGTTCTTCATCTTCGACTTGAGGAACGCGCGGCTCGCTTCAGACACGTTCTCAGGAGCGAACTTCGCCGCGGCGTCCTTCGTGGCCTGGTCGGGGAAAACGCTGCCCTGAGCGAACGCGGGCACCGCCAACAGAGGGATCAAGAGGAGGGAGCGCATGCCGTGCCGCACTGCAGCGCACATGCCGCGTTTCGCCGAGCGCACGCGCCAAAGCTGTACGCGAACTTTGCGTCACGTCAGTTCGCCGCGCACCGCGTGCACGCGGTCGTCTCAAGTCGTGGTGATGGTGCCGCCGTCGACCACCAGCACCTGCCCCGTCACGTACGAGCTCGCCTGCGAGGCGAGAAACACCGCAGCGCCGGCGATCTCGTCAGGCTGCGCGTGCCGGCCGAACGCGGTGCGATCGACCACGTGCTTGCGCATCTCGTCGTCACCGACGATCGCCGCCGCGAACTTCGTCTCCACGAGGCCCGGAGCGATGGCGTTGACGCGAATGTTCGAGCCGCCCAGTTCCTGCGCGAGCGTCTGCGTCATCGAGATCACCGCGGCCTTCGTCATGCCGTACACGCCTTGAAACGGCGCCGAGCGCAGCCCCGCGATGCTGGCCACGTTGATCAACGAGCCGGGCGCGTTGCGCGACGTCAGGTGGTTCGCGACCTCGCGCATCATCGCGAAGTAGCCCTTCACGTTGACCTCGAAGGTCTTGTCCCACGCGGCGTCTTCGATCTGCAGCATCGGCCCGAAGTACGGGTTCGCCGCCGCGTTGTTGACCAGCACGTCGACCTTGCCGAAGTGCTCGATGGTCTTCGCCACCACGGCCTTCACGTCTTCCACCTTGCCCGTGTGCGCGGGAATCGCGAGTGCGCGGCCGCCGCTCTTGGTGATGCGATCGACCACGCCGTTGAGCGCGTCGGCTTTGCGGGCGACGAGCGCCACCGCGGCGCCGTGTTCGGCGAAGCGCAACGCGATGGCTTCTCCGATGCCGCGAGAAGCGCCGGTGATGATCGCGACGGTGTCCTTCAGCGTGAAGAGGTTCATGTGGTGGGGATCCTTCCGGCGAGGTGGCCGCCATCGAGCGGGAGCACGATGCCGGTGATGAAGCTGGCCTGATCGGACGCCATGAACGCCGCGGCCGCCGCGACCTCTTCGGGGCGACCCAATCGACCGAGAGGAATGTCGGCCGTGAGGCGCTCGTGGCCCTTGTCGGTGTTGAGGCCCTTCACGAACGCGTCGACCATCGGCGACTCGGTCCACACCGGCGCCAACGACACCGCGCGAATGTTGAAGCGCGCGCCCTCGAGCGCGAGCGTCTGCGTGAGCTGCACCACCGCGGCCTTCGAAGGTCCATAGCCGCCGAGCTTCATCGTGCCCTGCAGGCCGGCCACAGACGACATGGTGAGGATCACGCCGCTCTTGCGCCGCTGCATCGCGCGGAACGCGTGCTTCGCGCAGAGGAAGACGCCCGTGACGTTGACCGCCATCACGCGCTCGAAGTCGGCCTTGGTCAGCTGCGCGATGAAGCCCGGCGCGCCGATGCCCGCGTTGGCCACCATGATGTCGAGTTGGCCGTACGACGACACCGCGAGCGCGACGGCGGCCTCGACCTCGGCCTCGTTCGTCACGTCGACTTTGAGGAACTTCGCCTTCGTTTCCTTCGGGAGGAGCGCGAGCGTCTCGGCACCTCCCGCTTCGTTCACGTCGGCGAGGATGAGCGACGCGCCTTCAGCCGCGTAGCGAATCGCGATCGCCCGACCCAACCCCGAGCTCGCGCCCGTAATCACCGCCACCTTGTTCCGGAGCATGAGCGCGATCTGCTCCATCTCGCGCCCGTTCGCACGGGTTACCGCGCGGTCGTGGTGATCGGCTGCGCGGCGGGGCGGGAGGCCACGAGCCGCTGGCAACGCGCGAGCACCTGCTCGGCGAGCTTCTTCGCGGCCTCCGCCACCATCTCGCGATGCATAAGGTCCAGCGTGCCGTTGACCGCGGGCGGAGGCGCGATGGCGTTCTTGCGCACACGCTCGTGAATCGTGAACAGGATGGTGCCGGTCTTCACGTCGAAGAGCGTGGCCTCGAGCACTCCGGCCGAATCGACGGTGGTGCCGGGCAGGAACAGCGCGCCCACCAGCGTCACGAAGCCCGCGGCGAAACCGTTGGCGTGCGTGAGGTCGGCGAAGCGGTGGCGATACAGCAGCACGTATTCGGTGCGGTAGCGCGCGGCGAGCTCACGCAGGCCGGCGGTGCCGGTGGTGGTCGGCCACTCGGTCGAGATCTCACTGGCCAGCTCGAACAAGCCGCTGCCGTCGAGTGCGTCGGTCAACGTCGCCGGAGCACCCTCGACCGGAATCGCGTCGTCGATCGCGTACGCGCTGCGCACCGGCAACACGCCGATGCGCGCGTGCTCTTCGAGGAACACCGGCGCTTCGAGAATCTGTCGCAGCTCGGGCTCGCCCAACGCCATGCGATCGCGCACGAAGTGGTTCTCGACCAGCTGCGGAGGCGCCTGGACCGCACCGAGCGCGAGCGGCGCGAGCTCGGGCATCGCCGCCTGACGAGCCGAGGCACAACCGGAGAGCACTGCGAACAGCACCAGCGAAGAGACGCGGAGCGACATGGTGGACTTCCTCCTTGAGTGAGTGCGCCGACGATGCGACGACGCGGCGAAAGTGACGGCACGCGGGCTCCACCCTTTCTTCATCTTTTCTTCATGGCTGCGCTGACTCCCTGGCTCGAGGCCGTGCGACGCGCGGTGAAGGCGATCCCCAAAGGCCAGACGGCCAGCTACGCGCGCGTGGCGTTGATGGCGGGGAAACCCGGGGCTGCTCGCGCGGTGGTGCGCGCGCTCCACGCGCTCAAAGACATCCCCTGGTGGCGGGTGATTCGCAGCGACGGAACCCTCGCGCCGCAGATCGCCTCGCAGCAGCGCAAGAAGCTCGTGGCGGAAGGCCTCGTGGTGAAGGGCCGACGGGTGCAACGCAACGCTTGACCAAAGGCCGCGAATTTCAGATTTCACCGGCCGCATGCCGAACTCGATGATTCGCATCGAGGGGCTGACGAAGCGCTACGGAATCACGCAAGCGCTCAAGGGCCTCTCCTTTGAAGTGCCGCGCGGGCAAGTCGTCGGCTTTCTCGGGCCAAACGGTGCCGGGAAGTCGACGACCATGCGCATTCTCGCGGGGTACCTGACCGCCAGCGAGGGCAAGGCCTTCGTGGGTGACGTCGACGTCGCCGCCGATCCCGTCAAGGCGCGGTCGCTCATCGGGTACCTGCCCGAGAACAACCCGCTCTACGAAGAGATGATGGTGATCGACTTCCTGCACTTCATCGCCGAGGTGCGGCAGATCGATTCGGGCAAGCGCGCCGCGGCCATCAAGAGCGCGGTCGAGCGCTGCGGTCTGACGCAGGTCATCGGCAAGGACATCGGTCAGCTCAGCAAGGGCTTCCGCCAGCGCGTGGGGCTCGCGCAGGCGATCGTTCACGATCCCGATCTCCTGATTCTCGACGAGCCGACCACGGGCCTCGACCCGAACCAGATCGTCGAGATCCGCGCGCTGATCAAAGAGCTCGGCCGCGAAAAGACCGTCATCCTCTCGACGCACGTGTTGAGCGAAGTGCAGAGCACGTGCTCGCGCGTGTTGATCATCAGCGACGGCAAGCTGGTGGCCGACGATTCGCCCGAGCACCTCACCACCACCGGAGAAGGCGCCATTCAGCTCGTGCTCGGCAGCCGTTCGGGCGCGCAGCTCGACGTCGCCGCGGCGGCCGCTGCGCTTCGAAGCGTGGCGGGCGTCACCGCGGTCGAGGCCGTCGAAGGTGAAGGCCTCGGCACGCAGGGCTTCAAGCTGCGCTTCGGCGTCGAAGATCCCCGCCGCGCGCTGTTCGAGACGGTGGTGAAGAACGACTGGGTGATCCTCGAGGTGCGACGCACCCAGGTCTCGCTCGAAGACACGTTCCGCAAGCTGACCGGGAAGGCCGCATGAACTCCACGCTCTCCGTCGCTCGTCGTGAGTTCAGCACCTGGTTCGGCTCGCCCATCGCGTACGTGGTGCTCGGCGTGTTCCTGCTCATCTCGGGCTGGTTCTTCTTCGCGCCGCTCTTCCTGCAGGGAGCCGCCTCGCTGCGCGGCTTCTTCGCGTTGATCCCCCTGCTCTTCGTGTTCCTCGGGCCGGCCATCACCATGCGCGCGCTCGCTGAAGAGAAGAAGAGCGGCACGCTCGAGCTGTTGCTCACGCTCCCGATGGAGGACTGGCAGATCGTGGGCGGCAAGTTCCTCGCGTCGCTGGGCATGGTCGCGGTCGGCCTGGTGTTCACCGTGCCGTACGCGATCACCGTCGCGGCGCTCACCGGCCCCGGAGCACCGTTCGACTGGGGCGCGGTGTTCGCCGGCTACCTCGGCTCGCTGCTCCTCGCGTCGAGCTTCATCGCGCTCGGGCTGTGGACCAGCGCACTCACGCGAAACCAGATCGTCTCGTTCATCTTCGGCGCGGCGCTGTGCTTCGGTTTCTGGATCATCGACAACTTCGCGGTGCTGTTGCCCGAATGGCTCGCGCGCGTCGCGGAGTTCATGTCGGTCGACTTCCACTTCGCCAACATCGCGCGCGGGGTGATCGACTCCCGCGACGTCATCTTCTACCTCTCGCTCACGGCGATCGGCCTGGTGCTCACCACCAGCACGCTCTCGTCGGCGCGGAAGTGATCGGAGCGCGCTCGTGAAACTCGAACGACTCATCTTCGTCGTCGCGCTGCTCGGCAGCCTGGTGCTCTTGAACGTCGTCGGTCAGCGCTTCTTCGGCCGCGTCGACGTCACGCGCGAGGGCGCCTTCACGCTGTCGTCAGCGACGCGAGAGACCATGGCCGCGCTCGAGGAGCCGGTCACCATCACCGCCTACTTCACCGAGAACCTGCCGCCGCCGTATTCGAGCAACGCCAGCTACCTGCGCGATCTGCTCGAGGAATACCGCGCCGCCAGCAAGGGCAAGGTGGCCTTCGAGTTCATCGACCCCGCCGCGCAGGACAAGGACACCAAGCGCGAGACGAAGACCGACATCTTCGGCCGCCAGTTCCGTGAGCCCACCGCGCTCGAGAAGGAGCTCGCGCAGACCGGCATTCAGGGCGTCGAGATTCGCGTGGTGAAGAACGACCAGGCGCAGACCACGCGCGGCTACATGGGCCTCGTCATTCAATACAACGAGAAGCGCGAGGTGATCCCCGTGGTGCGCGGCATCGAGGGGCTCGAGTACGACCTCACGTCGCTGATTCGAAAGATGACGCGCATCAAGATGCCGGTGATCGGCGTGCTCCAGGGCCACGGCGAGCCGGCGCTCAACGAGAAGCTCCGCTACGTCTCTTCGGCGCTCTCGCAGACCTACGAGGTGCGCCCGGTGCAACTCGAGCAGGGCAAAGATCGCTTCGACGCCGCGACGCTCGACGCGCTGATGGTGATCGGCCCGAAGACCGCGCTCTCGCCCATCGAAGTGAAGGCGCTCGATCAGTTCTTGATGGAAGGAAAGTCGGTCGCGTTCTTCCTCGACGTGACGGCGATCGACTTGAAGCAGCAGGCTCCGCCGCAAGACGTGACGCACGGGCTGGGTGAATTGCTCAGCGCGTACGGGCTCACGCTGGGCGACAAGCTGGTGGCCGACGTCTCGGCCGCGAACATCAACGTCAGCGAGCAGCGCGGGAACTTCTACGTGCAGTCGGCGGTGCTCTACCCCTTCCTGCCCGTGGTGAAGCAGCTCGAGGGCGACAGCGCGGTGAGCAAGGGCCTGGGCGACGTGCTGTTTCCGTTCGCTGCCGAGATCGGCGTCAAGCCTGTCGAGGGAACGCAAGCGATCGTGCTCGCGCGCTCGTCGACGAAGAGCTGGCTCGAGGGCAAGCCGTTCAACGTCGACCCGCGGCGCGACTGGCGCAACGAGAACCCGGTGATGAGCGGCCCGCACCCGTTGATGGTGCAGCTGTCGGGCAAGCTGAAGAGCAAGTTCGCGAGCGAAGCGGTGATGTCGGGCGTGCCCGGAGCGAGCCCGGTGCTCGCCGAGAGCAAAGGCGACGCGCGTTTGATCCTCGCGGGCACGTCATCGCTGCTGCAGGACGATTTTCTCGGGCAGGCGCGCTCGAACCAGGCGCTGGTGATGAACGTGGCCGACTGGCTGGTGCTCGATTCGGCCATGCTGTCGATGCGCACGCGCGGCATGCAGCTCGCGCAGCTCAAGCCCGACCTGAAAGACGGCGTGCGCGATCTCGCGAAGCTGGGCAACGCGCTCGGCGTTCCGTTGTTGCTCGCCGTGTTCGGGCTGGTGCGCTGGCAGGTGCGTGAGTCGCGAAGAAAGTCGGTGAAGGTATGAGCCGCTCCACGTTGATCGCGCTGGGTGTGTTCGTCGCGCTGGGCGTCGTCTATTTCGTGTCACGCGAGCCGCAGGTCTCGGTGGGCATGCACAAGTTCGAGCTCGCGCCACTGAGCGCCGAGGCGATCACCGAGGTGCAGCTGGGTGGAGCGACGCCGGTGCTGCTCACGAAGGACACCGGCTCGTGGAAGGTGGCCGCGGCGGCGACGCCGGGCGTGAAATACGTGGCCGACGAGAACACGGTGAAGGCGCTGCTCAACGCGCTGGCCGATTTGAAGGCCGCCGATTTCGTCACCGAGCGCGCCGAGAAGCACGCCGAGGCTGAGGTCGATGCGGCGAAGGGCTTCACAATCAAGGCCGGCCCGTCGCGCGATCTGATCATCGGCAAGACGTCGAAGAGCGGCGGCTCGTACGTGCGCAAAGCGAGCAGCAACGAGGTGTACGTCACCAGCGGCGGCCTGGGCGCAGCGGCGCGCCACACGCTCAATGAGTGGCGGCTCAAGACCATCACCACCTTCAAGCAGGACGAGCTGGCGAAGGTGACGCTCGGCGCGTCGGGCTTCACGATGGTGAACGACGGCGCGGCGTGGAAACCCGAGAGCGCGCTGCCGAAGGACTTCCGCTTCGACGCGCAGGCCGCGATGCGATTGGCGGGAATGCTGAGCACGCTCGCCGCGCAGGACTTCAGCGACGCGGCCGACGTCGGCGAAGGCGCGTCGACGATCACCCTCGAAGCGAAGGACGCGCGAAAGATGACGCTCACCTTCGGCGCCAAGCGGCCCGACGGCATGCGGCCGCTGAGGAAAGAAGGAGATCCGCAGACGTACCTCCTCGCGCTGTGGACCGGTGAGCAGCTCGGCTCCGGCCTCGAGCTGTTGCGCGACAACCGCGTCATCGAGTTCGAGCCGGCGAAGGCCAACAAGCTGACCATCACCTCGGGCGGCAAGAAGACCGTCGTCGCGGTGAAGGAAGGCGAGGCGTGGAAGCTGCTCGAGCCGAAGACGCTCCCTGCGGGGTTCGATCTCGACGTCGCGCAGATCGGCGCGTTCGTTTCGCGGCTGTCGTCGATGCGGTCGCTGCGACTCGCTCCGGCCGACACGGTGGTGAAGGTGGTGACGTCGGTCGAGGTCGGCCTCGAAGGCGGAGTGACGAAGACGCTCGGCTACGCGGCACCGGCCACTCCCGACGCGTTGGAGCTCTTCTCGCGCGGCAGCGACGGGCTCGCGTACGTGTCAGCACCCGTCGAGCGGAACGCGCTCGAGCGTGGAGTCGAGAACTTCAAGCGCCCGCCTCCACCGCCCGCGGGCATGGGACAGATGCGTGGCCTCGAGTCGTTGCCGCCCGAAATTCGCGCGCAGATCGAAGCGCAGCTGAAGCAGCAACAGCAGCAAGGTCAGTAGCGCGCTTCCTCTCGCTGCTCTGGACGGCCAGCGGGAGCGGCGCGATCGAAGACGAAGCCGCGCACTTGTTCCCAGAGCGTCGGTGCGAACTGATCTCTGAAGAAGCCGAAGTGACCGATCTTCGAAACGGCGATCTCGCTCGGAGCAATGTGACGTCGCTCGAGCTTCGCGTTCACGTACAGCGCGTGCAGCGCATCGACTGCGGCCTTCGGCGCGTAGTCGTCGTCGGTGAAGCTGATCGAGATCATCGGGCAGTCCATCGCCGCGTAGCCGTCGCGTGAGACTCCGTGCGCGAGGAAGAAGTCGCGGCTGCGGCCCCACTTCGCCCATTCCAGCGCGACCCCGCGCGGGAGATCGGCGCCGATGCCGAGTGACCCGGGGAAGCGGCCTATGACGTGCGTGATGCCCGGCATCAGCGCGTACCAGATGCCCGCCATCGCCCACTTCTTGTAGCCGGGCCACAGCTGCCACGAGCCGAACTGACTGCCGATGGTGAGGGCGCGGGTGATCGAATCGATTGCTGCGCGCCTGCCCGAGAATCTGGCCACCGACGGAGTGACCGATGACCACCAGCTCGCGGCCGCCGAAGCGTTCCTTCACCAGCTGCAGCACGCCTTCGAAGTCGTGCTTGCCCCAATCGCTCATCTGGCCGGTGAAGCCACGCAGACGATGCGGGCGGCTCTCGCCGATGCCGCGGTAGTCCCAGGTGAGGACGGTCGCTCCGCGGTGCGTGAGCCATTCGGCGAAGCGCGTGTAGTACCGCTGCCGCACGCCGGTGGCCGGGTTGATCACCACCACCGGCCCGGTCGTGTCCTGCGCGCCGTAGAGCTGCGCTGACAGGCCGTAGCCATCGGTCGCTGCGATGCGGAGGGGCTCGCTCATGCGGAATGTCTCCAGTGGAGACATTCTTAGCCACCGGCGTGTTGGTTCACAACCCGGCGACGAAAGGACTCACGATTTGGCGGACATACGATTCGACGAAGGTGCGCTTGAGCTTGATGCGGCGGACGAGGGCGAGCGAAGCGAAGCCGTGCGTGAGGCTCCAGAAGGCGAAGACGAGCTCGCGGCGCGGGCGATCTTTGAACTCGCCGGTCGCGACGGCGGCGTCGAACTCGGCCTGGAGCAGCTCGTACGCTTCGGCTGCGGTCGCTTCGAGTGCGGGGAAGCGGCCGTCTTCGTTCAAGCGGCGGCCGAACATGATGCGGTAGTGCGCGGGGTGATCGAACGCGAAGGCGACGTAGGTGGTGGCGAGCGCTTCCATGCGGCGCGCGGCTTTTCCGGGAGGCAACGCGGCGAGCGCGGCTTTGAGCGCGTCGATGAGCTCGCGGTAGCCCTGCTCGGCGACGGCGGCGAGGAGCGCGGCGAGATCGGAGAAGTGGCGGTAGACGGCGCGGTGGTTCACGCCGACGCGACGACTCACTTCACGCAGCGTGATCTGCTCTGAGTTCTCGCGCGTGATGAGATCGATCGCCGCGCGGACGAGCGCGTTGGAGAGATCTCCGTGGTGATACGAGCTGCGGCGCTTGCGGGCTTTTGTGGCGGCCAAGGAGCGAGATCGGTCTGGTAGGGTGCCCAGCGTCGTCGATGCACCGGGCTCATAGCTCAACGGCAGAGCTGGCGGCTCATAACCGCTTGGTTCCAGGTTCGAATCCTGGTGGGCCCACATGAACAAGTGGGTGATGGTCGCGTTGGCGGTGGGCGGCGTGTGCGTCCTCTGTTGCGGGAGCCTGATGGTGCTCGGGCTCGTGGCTGACGACACGCGCTCGAGCTCAGGCGGCAGCGCTTCAGGCGGCGCGCGATCGGTGCCGTCGGGCTGTTCCGACACGTTCGACGGTTGGCATCAGGAGATCACCGACCGTGGGCTGGTGCTGACGAAAGACGGGCTGCAGGCCGAGCTGCCCTGGCCGCTCGAGTTCACCGCGGAGCTGCGCAACGGAGACCCCGACGCGAACGTGTGGCGCGCGGTGCTCGGCGATCGCTACGAACCCGGCCAGCTCACGAGCGGTCAGTACGGCGAGCGCCGCCTTGCCGGGCCTGCCACCGAGCGCGCCACCGGCAGAAGCGTGTACGTCGTCTTCGCGCCCGGAGCTGTGAACGGAATCGCCAGCCCCGTGGCGGTGATTGGCAACGACGCGGCCGCACTCAACGCGCAGTTCCCCACGTCGGGTGAGCTCATGGCGTTGCAGAACCTGAACCGCTTCTCGCTCGGCTGCGCTGCCGTCGCGGGCCGATGGAAGTCGGGGTTCAACTCGGTCAGCGAGCGCTATTCGGCGACCACCGGCCAGTTCATCGGCGTGCAGACCGCTGCGGCGTGGCGCGACATGTCGCTCGAAGAAGGCGGCTCGTTTCAGCGCGAGTCGAGCGCCTTGCTCAACGGCGTGTTCCACAAGTCCTCGGACAGTGGGAGCTGGTCGAACGGCGACTGGTCGTTCGTGCTCGATCGCGACGGCGCTGAGAAGATCGAGTTCAACGCCGCGTTCGTCGCGGTGCAGAACGGCTTCCTGCTGCGGCTGCAGAACCGCAAGTTCACGTCGGACGTCGAAGAGTTCGCGCGCGTCGAGTGACGCCGCTCAGCCGACTCGCAGCGACGCGAAGGTCTGCATGAACAACGGCGCAGTGGCCTGCAGCTCGGGCACGTCGGGCACGTTCACCATCACGGTCGCCTGCGTGCCGTGACTCAAGCGAATCACGAGGTACTGGCGAACGTTGTCCGCGGAGTGCATCACGAGGGCGCCCTTCTCCCCGTCCGCAAACGCGAAGTCGGCGACGCGCGGGACTTTGCCGTCGGGGTTGCCGCGCGAGAGCTCGGAGACGACTTCGGCGGCGAGCGATTCGAGCGTCGCGTCGGCGGGCACTTTGCGCGAGTGGAAGATGAGCGTCGGTGATGGACCGGTGCCGCGATCTTGCGGGCGGAGCGCCATGGTCGTTTCTTCGGCGAGGTAGCCGGGGGGCGTTTCGAAGGTGAAGCCTTGAGCGGTGATCGGCATGCGGCCGACCCTAGTGACAGCTCAGGCTTCGCGCGCAGGCAAACGCACGCGGCTCAGAATGAACTTCAGCGCGAAGAAGATCGCGATCACGGCGATCGGAGCGACGACCGCCCACACACTCACCGCGCGCAGATTCGCGCCGGCGTACGTGCCCACCGCTTTGCTCGCGTCGGCTGAGAACGCCGAGGAGATCTGCTCCATGCTGATCTGCGACGAAGGCTCGCCGAACATCGCCGCGCCCGCTTTGAAGAACGGCACGAAGAGCGCGAGCTGCACCGGGTACGCGACGTAGTTCGCGACCTGAATCGCCGGCTGGTTCAGGCGGAAGAAGTACGCCACCACCGCGCAGATCGCCGACGAGATGAAGAGCATCGGCAGCGAACCGATCACCAGCCCCAACGCGAGCGCGAGCGCCAGACGGCCGGGCGTCACGCCCTGCTTGAGCTGGTTCAGCAACGGGTCGAGGACTTTGCGGCGAAACACGCCTCTTCCATACCCACGCCTCACGGTGGCTGCCAGTCAACCCACGGCGAAAAAAAGGCGATAGTCGGGACTTCATGCGACTCGGTCTGTTCCTCGCCTGCCTCGCTTGCGCCTCGGCGTGCCAGTGCGTGCTCGTGCCCGATCGTCAGTTCTCGTGCCTCTCGCAGGAAGACTGCCTTCCGAGTGAGCAGTGCATCGACGGCGTGTGCCTCGCACGCGACGGCGGATCTGGCGGCGGCGGCGCAACGGGCGGTGGAGCAACGGGTGGCGGCGGCACCGGCGGTGGAGCGATTGGCGGCGGAAGCGGAGGCGGCGCGACTGGCGGCGGTGGAGCGACTGGCGGCGGCGCCGGCGGTGGAGCAACTGGCGGCGGAACCGGCGGTGGAGCGACTGGCGGTGGAGCGACTGGCGGCGGAACCGGCGGTGGAGCGACTGGCGGCGGAGCCGGCGGTGGAGCGACTGGCGGCGGAGCCGGCGGTGGAGCAACTGGCGGCGGCACCGGCGGTGGAGCGACTGGCGGCGGCACCGGCGGTGGAGCAACTGGCGGCGGCACCGGCGGTGGAGCGACTGGCGGCGGCACCGGCGGTGGAGCGACGGGCGGCGGAACCGGCGGCGGAGCGACTGGCGGTGGAACCGGAGGCGGCGCGACGGGCGGTGGAACCGGCGGCGGAGCAACGGGCGGAGGAACCGGCGGCGGCGGAAGCGGCCTGCCCCTCGGAGCAAGCTGCACACTCGGCTCTCAATGCGACAGCACGAACTGCGTGACCGGCGTGTGCTGCAACTCGACGTGCACTGGCGCGTGCCTCTCCTGCCGCGCTGCGACCAACGGTGGTCTCGAGGGCGTCTGCGGCAACGCCACCAACGCCGTGCAATGCCGCGCGGCCGCCGACGCCTGCGACGTCGCCGAGAACTGCACCGGATCCTCGCCGACCTGCCCTGCCGACACGTTCGCGCCGAACACGACGACCTGCCGTCCCTCCGGCGGAATGTGCGACGTCGCCGAGACATGCACGGGCTCATCGGCCGCGTGCCCGTCCGACTCCTTCCGCCCCGCGACCGACGTGTGCCGCAATTCGCTCGGCTTCTGCGATCCACCCGAGAGCTGCACCGGTTCGTCGGCGGCCTGCCCCAGCGACGTGCTTCGCGACTCGAACTTCGTGTGCCGTTCGATGAACGGCACGTGCGACGTCGAAGAAAAGTGCACGGGTTCGTCCCCGACCTGCCCCGTCGACGGCTTCAGGCCGCTCGATCGCAACGTGCCCTCGTGCGCTCCAGGCATCTGCCCCGGCACCGGCTCGAGCTGCACCAGCACCTGCAGCACGAACAACGAATGCGCATCGACTGCGAAGGCGGTGTGCATCGGCACCACCTGCATGAACGCCCGCGTGTCGTTCGTGAGCAGCGTCCTCTTCAATCCGACGAGTGGCTACACCGGCGCAGCGGCGACGTGCGGAGCGGCCGCCAACAACGCTGGCCTCACAGGCAGCTTCATTCCCTTCGTGTCGACCACGGGGATCATGCCGTCGACGCAGCTCGCCAGCGACGGACGCGTCTTCATCCGTCGCGACAAGACGATCATCGCGACGAGCAAGCCTGATCTCCTCGACGGCACGCTCGCGGCGCCGATCCTCTTCGACGAGAACGGCTACTACGACGGCGGCACGCAGACCCCGTGGACCGGCACCGACAACGGCGGAGTGATCATCTCGACCGGCACCTGCTCGGGCTGGGGCAGCTCGTCGGGCACCGGCTACATCGGCAACAGCACCGTCACCACGTCGTGGTCCGCAAACAGCGGCAGCAGCTGCAGCGTGAGCCTGCCGGTCTTCTGCTTCGAGAACTGACGCGATGCTGCTCGCGCTGATCCTCGCCGCCACGCCGGTCTCGTTGCAGATCGAACTCTCGCGCCCGACGAAAGATCGCGTCGGCCAGAAGCTCGAAGACGCCGTGAAGCAGCGCCTCGCCGAAGAGGGCTTCGAGCTCTCGTCGCCCGCGAAGATCATCCTCCGCATCGAGGAGCTGCACGGCACGATCAAGCTCACCACCGCAGCGATCGGCGCCGATCCCCACGAAGGAGAAGTCTCGCTGGACGGCGATGCCTGGCGAGAAGAGGTGCTGTTCGAGATCGCGCAACGGCTCGCCGCGATGGCGCACACAGCCGAAGCCGAACTCAAGCCCGCGACACCGAGCACTCCTGCCGAGCCGAGAGAAGAAACGCCCGCCGAAGAAGCGCCGCCGCCGCCTCCGGCTGCACCGGCAGACACGACTTCTTCCTTCCGCGTCGGTGCAGGCTTCCGTGCGGGCGTCGCCTTCCGTTTCCCCGCGGTCGACCCCACCTTCGCGATGCACGGAGTGATCGCCGGCAACTTCCTCGAGCCGATGGTGCTCGTCGGGCTGACGCTCTCTCCCGGACCAGGTCTGTTCGCGACGGAGGTGCCCATCGCCGCCGGCCTGCGCGTGCCGATTCACGTCGGTGATCGATTCACGATCACGCCCGAAGCGCTCCTCGGAGCACGCGTGCATCTCTTCGGCCCGTCAGCGCTCGATCCGGCAGGTGGCGCGCGCGTCGATCTCCTCGGCGGCCTCGGAGTCAGCGCGCTCGTGAGCTTCGGTGGCTTGCGCGTCGGCCTCCGGCTCGGCCTCTTGCTGTCCGTCGAGCGAGAGCACGTCTCGGGCGCCGACACGCTGTGGAGCCGCGGCCCCGCGTCGTTCACCGTGCAGGCGATCATCGAGCGCTGACGAACATGCCTTGACAGGAATATTCCCTTAAGCGCATATTCATCGGCGTCATGTACGCCACCTTCGCCGCGCTCGCCGAGCCCAACCGCTTCCGCATCGTGGAGTTGCTCATCAAGGGCGCCCGCCCGGTGAACGACATCTGCGAGCGGCTCGACCTCAACCAGCCGCAAGTCAGCAAGCACCTGCGCGTGCTCAAGGACGCCGGTCTGGTCGACGTCGAGGCTCGCGCGCAGCAGCGCCTCTACGCGCTCTCGCCCAAGCCGCTCCGCGAGCTCGACGCGTGGCTCGAGAAGTACCGCCAGCTGTGGGTCGAACGCTTCGAGGAGTTCGACTCGGTGATCGAAGACCTTCAACGCCAGGAACAGGAGAAGACCCATGCCCGCCGCCGCAAGAAGTGAGACCACGATGAAGCTGTCTGGCGATCGCGAGATCGTCATCACCCGCGTCTTCCGCGCCTCTCCGAAGATCGTCTTCGACGCGTGGACCAAGGCCGAGCACATCCGCCGGTGGTGGGCGCCGAAGCTGCGCGGCGAGATGATGGAGTGCACGTCGGACCTGCGCGTCGGCGGCGCGTTCCGCTACCAGATGCGCCCCAACCGCGGCCCGCCGTTCGCCTTCTCCGGCAAGTACCTCGAGATCGAAGCGCCGAAGCGGCTCGTCTACTCGATGGTCTTCGAGCCCGCGGCCGACGCCGGGAGCATGACCATCACCGTCACCTTCGAGGCGCACGGCGACTTCACGCTGCTCACGTCGCGCGAGATGTACCCATCGGCGGAAGTGCGCACCATCGCTCTGGAAACCGGCATGGAACCGGGCATGCGCGAGTCGATGGATCAGCTCGACGACCTGGTCGTCACGCTGGGCTGACAAAATCGACTCGGCGACAGGAAAGTTTTCGGCGACTCGTGCATGGAGGGGGTGTGGAGCCCGTCACCCTCCCTACTCCGCTCACCCCGCTCACCGACCTCGCGGCCGGCGAGCCGGTGACGTTCGAGGTGCTGTACCGGGCGCATCGCGATCGCGTGTTTCGCTGGGCGGTGCGCTTCGCCGCCGGTCGCACCGCGTGGGCTGAAGACGTCACGCACGACGTCTTTCTCCAGCTGCATCGCCAGCTGCACCGACTCGACACCGATGATCTCGGCGCGTGGCTCTACCGCGTCACCGCGAATCAAGCGCTCGCTCGACTTCGACACGACGCGAGCTGGGTCACGCGCGTGGTGCGGTTGTTCGCTCCCGCCGAGCCGATTCGCCGGCCAGACGAGGCACTCGAGCTGCGCGACGACACGTCGAACGCGCTCGCTGCGCTCGAGAAGCTTCCGCCCAAAGAACGCGTGGTGGTCTCGATGCACGTGCTCGACGAGCTGAGTCAGCGGGAGATCGCGCGAACGCTCGGGTTGTCGGAAGGGTACGTGTCGAAGCTGCTCGCGCGCGCGTGGGACCGCCTGCGCGCCGACGGCTGGGAGGTGAACGATGGCCCGTGACTTCAAGGCCGCGCTCGTCGCCGCCGATGCTCAGCTGCTCGACGAACGGAAGTTGCGCGCCATGCGCTCCCGGCTCGACGCGCGGTTGTTCCGCCCTGCCCGGCCCGTTTCGTGGTTCATGCCGATGGTCGCGCTCACCGCGAGCGCGCTGGTGGGGTTCGTGATCGTGCGTCTGCTCGCTCCGGCGCCCATTGCCAGCGTGGGTGGCTTCGAACTGCCGAACGCCGCGCAGGAACCGCAGGTGCAGATCAGCCGCGAAGCCGCGGTCGAGCTCGCGCCCGACATCTCGGTGATCGATCGCTCGCGCGGCGTGACCATCTCTTCGCTCGCGCGCACCACGCTGCGTCGCGAGGCGCGCGGCATTCGCCTGCTCGAGGGGCGCGCGGTGTTCGAGGTGAAGAAGCAGCCTGACTCCGTGGTGCGCGTGCTGGTCTCGGGCGGCAGCATCGAAGTGCACGGCACGCGCTTCACGGTGCTCGAGAACGGCGTCGGCAGCGGCTCGGTCGAGCTGCACGAAGGCGTCATCGACTTCATCGACGAGGGCGGCCTCTCACACGTGATGAAGCCCGGAGACGTGCTCACCTGGCCGCGCGCGCCAGAACCGCCGCCCGCGCAGCTCGACACTCCGACCGCGGAAGCAGATGAAGAGTTCGAGCTCACGCCGCTCGGGCCGATTCGGGTGCCGAAGAAGAAGAAGAGCGCCGCGAAGCCTTCTGACATCGACTGGCGGCTCTTCGATCAACGTGTGCACGCGCAGGCCGTCATCACCGAGCTGACCCAGCTTCGTCAGGCCGGCCAGTGGAACGACGCGGTGCGACTGCTCGAGCGCGAGCTGAACCGAGGAGCACCCGACACGCGAGAGCGACTCTCCTTCGAGCTGGGCCTCATCTACACGTGGCAGCTCAAGGACCCGGTCGCAGCGTGCGCGCACTGGAAGCAGCACCGCCGCGAGTACCCCGAAGGCCGTTTCGACGTCGAGGTTGATCGCGCGCTCGAGACCATGGGGTGCGAGAAATGAGAGTCACTCTCACGTTCGCGCTGCTCGCGCTCTCCTCGTCGGCGTGCGTCGACGTCGTGCAGCACGGCACCAACGTTCAGCTCGCGCTCGAAGAACCGTGCAACGCCGCAGACGCCGTCACTGCCGATGCGTGGAAGCTGCGCGCCTTCTCGGGAAGCGAGCGACTCTTCGAGCGAGAGCTGTCGAGCTTCCCTTCGGTCGTCGCGCTCGCTGGCGGCACCAACCTTCACCTCGAGTTCGAAGCACTGCAGGGAGGCGTGGTCGTCGGCCGCGGAGCGTCGCTCCACTTCGACGTGGTTGAGGGAAGGCCGAGCCCCGAAGGTCTGCTGATCTCGGTGAAGCCGCTCGGTCGCTTCGTGCAGCGCTGCGCCGGGCTCACGCACGCGCGCAGCGGCCACACTGCGACGCTGCTCGCCGACGGCTCGGTGTTGATCGTCGGTGGGCTCGACACCAACGGCACCGCGCTCGCGAGCATCGAGCACCTCGGCGTGGTGAACACCACCGAGGTCGGCCCCCTGGGGATTCGCGCGGGAGGAAACGTGGTCACGCTCCCGCGGGCGTTCCACAGCGCGGTGCGACTCGAAAACGGGCAAGTGCTGATCGCCGGAGGTGAGAACGTGGCGATGACCGGCGCGCCTTCGGCGGTGGTGAGCACCATCGTGGTGATCGACCCTTCTCTCGACTTCGGCCAGGGAGCGCTCTCCACCAGCGCGAACAGCGCATGGGTCGGCCGGAGCCGTCACGCGGCCTTCCTCGACGGAGTGACCGTGCTGTTCGCTGGCGGCGTGATGCGCAGCACCATGGGAGTCACCGCCGCCGACACGCTGCAGCGGCTCATGACCACGAGCTTCACCTTCGGAGCGACCACCCTCACCACTCCCACCGATGAGAGCGGCATCACCTTCTTCGCGAATGACGTCGTCTACGCAGGAGGCATTGCCAGTGGCGCGACCAGCGACCTGGTGCGCTTCGTACCCGCGAGCGGTGGCAACGCACGCGACGTGCGCCTGATGACCGCGCGGTCGCTCCCGGCTGTCTTTCCGCTCGGAGGCAAGCTGCTGGTGAGTGGTGGCATCGACTCCAATTCCCAATTCATCGATCGCAGCGAGTGGCTCGACACGACGGGTTCGACGCCGGGACCGCAGGTGAGCGCGCGCGCGAAGGCGTGCGTGGTGCCGCTGCCCGATGGCCGCGTGTTCCTCTTCGGAGGCCTCAGCGCGAACGGCCCGACCAACGTCGCCGAGCTGCTCTCGCCCGATGGAACGGTGGTCGCGATCTCCAACCCTGCGATCGCCGGCCGCGTGGACCACACCTGCACACTCCTCGAAGACGGCAGCATCTTGATCGCTGGCGGGCGCACCAACGCCGGTCCTGCAAGTGATCTCTGGCAGTTCGCGCCCTGACCACGACAGATCCTCACGTGAAGTCGCGCGTTTCCATGCTGGTATGCGCGCACTCTTTTCGAGGGGGTTTTCATGTTTCGTGTCGTGACGTGCGCGGCGCTGCTCGCGCTGCCGGCTGCCGCCCAGAACTTCGAGACCGCCAATCGCTACCTGCAGGAAAAATCGTTCTCGCGCGCGTGTGACTCGTTCACCGCGCTCTTGAAGGCCGACCCCAACGCCGATCGCGAGACCAAAGCGAAGAAGGCCATCGCGTGCGTGAAGGCGGGCAAGGGCTCGTACGACGAGCTGCGGAAGCTGGCCGACGAAGGCGAGAAGGACTTCGCGCGTGCCCTCTCGATGCACGCCATGTGGGAACGCGGAGAGCGCGGTTTCGACGTGATGTCGCCGCTGCTCAAGCAAGCCACCACCATCGAAGGCCGCCAGGGCGACGAAGCGCGCGGGCTGTTGCAGAGCGCGATCGTCCGCGAGATGGACAACTACAGCTACGACATGAACCGCTGCGACAAGCTCGCCGAGCTCGGCTTGAGCATCGGCGGCAGCGCAGAGTTCACCTCGCAGGTTCGTCTGCGTCGCGCGCGCACCCGCCTCAACAACGGCTCGAAGATCAACGAAGCCGAGGCCGAGCTGCGCGACATCGGAGAGACGAAGACCGAGCCTGCCGACGACGCGCTGTACACGCTCGCCGAGCGCCGCGAGAACGCGTCGAAGTTCGTCGAGGCGCTCGAGATCTACGACTCGATCGTCAAGCGCTTCAGCCCGCAGACGAGCAACATGCGCTCCAGCGCGGCGAGCCGAGCTGAGTACATCCGCAAGCCGCAGCTGTCGGTCTACGTCAACAACAACGACTTGCCCGGCGTGCAGCCCACGGTGTCGGTCAGCTTCCGCAACGTGAAGAACGCGAAGTGGACGCTGCGGAAGATCGACCCCTTCGCACAGGCGAGCGGAACCTGGCCGAGCGACCCGGCTGACTACGCGAGCACCCCGATCAAGAACTGGACCTCGACGTTCAACGCGCCGGGCAAATACGCGCCGGGCAACACCAGCTTCGATCTCGAGGTGAGCGAACCGGGCGCGTACGCCATCGACTGCGCCGCTGACGGAGAGACCGCTCACACCTGGGCGCTCATCAGCCAGCAGGTCGCCATCGCCAAGACCGATCGCAATCAGGTGATCGTCGCGGTGTTCGACGTCGAGACCGGCGTGATTCAGCCCGACGCCGACGTCACCCTGTGGACCTACAACTCCAACAACGGCCACCGTCGCTTCGACGGCAAGACCAACGCCACCGGCATCGCGAAGTTCCAGGTCGAGCGCGGCGAAGACTCGATGCTGGTGTGGACGAAGAAGGGCGCGCAGCTCTCGTTCTCGAACGCCGGCAGCTCGTACTGGTCGGCGTGGAACCGCGAACACCTCGGCTACGTGATGACCGACCGTCCGCTCTACAAGCCGGGCGAGACGGTGGGCTTCAAGGTGTTCCTGCGCACGCGTGAGGGCGGGCCGTCGACGCCGCTGTCCGGTCGCGCCGCGCGCGTGCGCGTCTACGACCCGCTCGGCAAGGAGCTCACCAATCAGTCGATCACCACCAACGCCTTCGGCAGCGCGCACTTCACCGTCGCGCTCGACAAGAAGGCCGCGCTCGGCGCGTACAGCATGCGCATCGAGACCGACAACGAGTACTTCAACCAGCCGGGCATGAGCTTCCGCGTCGAGGAGTACAAGCCGCCCGAGTACATCGTCACCGTCGAGGCGCTCGGAAACCCGAAGCCCGGCGACAAGGTGAAGTTCAAGGTGAAGGCCGCCTACTACTCCGGTGGCGCGGTCGCGAACGCGAGCGGTCGCGCGATCGTCAACGTGCAGCCGTGGAACCACACCTTCGGTCCGTGGCCCGATGATCCGACCGACCCGAACGACAACAACGGCTACGGCTACGACGACGAGGAATATTCGTATCGCGGACGCCGCTACTACGGCGGCTACTACGGCAACCTCGCGACGCACACGCTGCAGTTCAAGACGGGCGCCGACGGCACCGCCGAGGTCGAAGCGCCGGGGCTCGATCTCAATCAGTACGGCGCGTACCAGGCGCTCAACTACCAGGTGCAGGTGCTCGTCACCGACGCGTCTCGCCGCGAGATCCAGGGCACCGGCTCGGTGAAGCTCACCAAGCAGGACTTCTTCGTCGACGTGAAGACCGACCACTTCCTCTACAAGCCGGGCGAGCGCGTGAGCGTGCAGCTGCGCGCCGAAGACGCCAACGGCCGGCCCGCCGCCGCTGACGTCGTGCTGCGCCTGCTGCGCATCGGAGAGAACGGTCAGACCTCGAAGATCACCGAGACGCGCACCAAGATCGTCGCCGGTCTCGGTCGCGCCATTCTCGACGCCGATGCGATCGGCGCGGTGCGCATCGAAGTGGTCGATGGAACCGTCGCACCCGAGACCGCCGTCGCGCTGGTCAGCACCGATCTGTGGCTCACCAGCGACACCAAGCCCATCGTCCCGGGGCCGGGCTTCCAACTGTTCGTCGATCGCGCACCGCTCAAGGTGGGTGATTCGCTGCGCGTGCTCGTCGCGGGTCAGAAGGCCGGCGGCCACGCGCTGCTCACGCTCGAGGCCGACGCGCTCTCGCAGGTGCAGGTGGTCGAGCTCAAAGGTCGCGCGCGCTTCACGGAGTTCAAGCTCACCGCTGACGTCGCTCCCAACGGCTGGTTGTACGCGATGCGCTTCGAAGACCTGATGATGCAGCAGCGGCAGCTGCCGATCCGCGTGCGCGGCAGCGAGGTCGAGCTGGGCGTGAAGGTCGATCTCGGTCGCGCTTCGGCCGAGCCCGGCACTCCGGTCACCGCCGCCATCGCCTCGAGCGGAGGCACCGCCGGCATGTCGACCGAGACCTCCCTCACCGTGGTCGACGAGTCGCTGTTCGCCATCGCTCCCGAGCGCACCGACTTCCTCACCTTCTTCGGCCGCACCCAGCGTCAGATGCGCGTGACGACCTACAGCTCGTACAACACGCGCTCGCACCGCCCGCGGCCGGCGCCGAAAGTCGCGGTGAAAGAACAGCCCGCGCAGCCCAAGACCATCAGCACCACCGAAGACGCGAACAAGGCGCCGCGCGACATGGCTCCGCCGGCACCCGCTGCCGAGGCGCAGAAGGCCTCGATGGACGATCTCGCTTCTGCCGGGCCTTCTCGCAGCGCGGGCGGCAGAGGTGCTGCGAGTGGCGACTCCGACAAGAGGAAGGACAGCTCGCGCGAAGAAGAGCGCCGCCCCGCCGAGAAGAAGCCCGACACGGGCAAGGCGAACGACCCCGAAGAGCCGATCAAGGTGCGCGCCGACTTCTCGACCTCGGCCGGCTGGTTCGCCGCGCTCACCGGCAAGCTCGGCTCGCCGACGCAGCAGGGCTTCAAGCTGAAGGACTCGCTCACCTCGTGGAAGGCGACGGCCACCGTGCTCACCGAAGGCCCCAACCTGGGCCAGGGCTCGGCGCAGATACGCACCGCGAAGGCGCTCATGGTTCGCCTGCAGGCGCCGCGCTTCTTCGTCGAGGGTGACGAGGTGGTGTTGAGCGCGGTGATCGAAAGCCACCTGCCGAAGGCGACCGACATCGACGTGAGCATCACCGCTCCCGGCTTCAAGGAACTGTCGCCCGGCAAGAAGCTGGTGCGCGTCGAGCCCGAGCAGGTCATTCGCTACGACGCGAAGTTCAAGGTCGTCGAGCTCGGCGAGCGCGTCATTCGCGCCACCGTGCGCGGCGGCGGCACGTCAGACGGCATGGAATGGAAGCTGCCGGCCTTCGTGCACGGCTCGGCGCAGCGGCAGTTCTTCGCCGGTCGCGTGAAGGACTCGCAGACCTTCGAGTTCGAGCTCCCCGAGAAGCGAAAGGCATCACTGACCAGGGTCGAGCTCAACCTCTCGCCGACGCTGCTCGCCACGATGTTCGACGCGCTGCCGTATCTCGCCGAGTACCCCTACGGCTGCGTGGAACAGACGCTCTCGCGCTTCGTGCCCGCGGCCATCGCGCGCCGCGCCGTGAAGGATCTGAATGCGCCGACCACCCGCGTGCCGGCCAACCTCGACGACATGGTCACCAAGGGCCTGCAGCGGCTCTACGACTTCCAGCACGGCGATGGCGGCTGGGGCTGGTGGCAGAGCGACAACACGAACCTGTGGATGACGGCGTACGTCGTGAGCTCGCTCTCGCTGGCGAAGTCGGCCGGGCTCGACGTGCGCGCCGACGTCATCTCGCGCGGCCGCGAATACCTGAAGAACAACCTGGGCGCGGGGCTCAACTCGCCCGAGACGCACGCGTACATGGTGTACGCGCTGGCGAGCACGGGTGGCGCTCCGAAGGCGGCCGTCGACACGGTGTTCTCGCGGCGCACCTCGCTCTCACCGCGGGCCCGCGCGCAGCTCGCGCTGGCGCTGCAGTACATGAACGATCCGCGCTCGCGGGTCGCGGTCGAGAACCTCGACGACATCGTGAAGGCGGCGTCGTCGCGGCCCGACGCAGCGGTGGGTGACGCGACCGACGCGTGGAGCACCTCGGCGGCCATCGAAGCGACCGCGTTCACGTTGATGGCGTACGTGCGGCACGACCTCAAGTCGCCGCTCATCGCGCCGCTGACCGACTTCCTCATCCTCCGTCGCAACGGCGGCCGCTGGCGCAACACGCGCGACACTGCGTTCGCCGTCTACGCGCTCGCCGATCTCGCGCGCAAAGAGAACGCCGCGGCGAAGAGCGGGCTGTTCGTGATCAGCGTGAACGGCAAAGAGGTGAAGCGCGTGCCCTACAGCAAGGGCGGGCTCGATCTCACCGCTCCCGTGGTGCTCGGTGACGCTGCGCTGGTGCCGGGCAAGAACGTGATCACCGTGAAGCACGACGGCGCGGGCACCGGCTACTACGGCGCGCTCTACGACGTGTTCAACATGAACGACTTCATCAAGGGCGTCGGCGGCGACGTGAAGGTGAAGCGCACGTACACCATGCTCGGCAAGCCGAGCGGAGATCGCCCCGCGCCCACCAGCGCCGAATACGGCATGCCGGTGGAGTCGGGAGTGCGCGTGCGGGTCGACCTCGAGATCACCGCGAACAAGGCGGTGGAGTTCGTGATGCTCGAAGACTTGAAGCCCGCCGGTTTCGAGGCGGTGCAGCTCCAGTCGGGCCCCGCGGTGTGCAACTACGCCTGCGCACACGCCGAGCTCCGCACCGATCGCGTGGCGATGTTCCTGTCGGCGATTCCCGTCGGCACCACGAAGCTCAGCTACGAGCTGCGCGCCGAAGTGCCCGGCCGCTTCGCTGCCCTGCCCGCGCGTTTCGAGGCGATGTACGCCCCCGAGATTCAGGCGACGGCCGACGAGATGCGGTTCGAGGTGCGCGACGCGCCCGAAGGCCAGGCCGCAAAGTAGAGACACCGCAGCCGCGCTCGGTGTGCAAACCGCGGAAGCTGTGAGGCTCGACCCGGGGCGAGAGAAACACAGCTTCACTCGACGGGCCCGATGCGGGTCACGTCGAGCACCATGCGGTCCCTCACTCTCCTCGCGCTCGTCACTCTCGCCGGCTGTGCCCACGTCGATCGCACCGAAGCCCTCAACGCCAACGCCTTCGACGTGATGTCCGACGCCGAGATCGCCACCGCCGCCATCTCGGAATCGCTCGGTGAGCTCCACCAGGTCGCCGCCATCGACGCCGATGGCATCGTCGTGCAAGGCCAGGCGGCCTTCGCCAACCGCGAAGAACGCCTCTCGTTCGAGCGGCGTGTCGACGCGTTGGTTCGCTCGCGCGTCTACGGCCAGGGCCCCACGCTGCAGCTGGTGCGCATCCGCTGTGAGCAGCTGCACCGCGCCGGTTGGGAAGCGTGGCCGAAGAACGAAGGCGCGCAGCTGCGCGGCTGCGAATACGGAGACACCTCGCTCACGCTGCACTCGCTCTTCAAGAAGCCTGCGCTGCAGCGCGCGTTCATCGAGCTGATGTTGGACGCCACCAACGACCCGCTCCTGGCCGGTCAGGTTCGCCGGAAGCTGGTGCGACTCGAGCGCACAGGTGTCGAGCCCTACCTCTTCGTCGTCGAGCGGTGGGATCGCGTCGAAGGTTTCCGCCCTCGGGGCTGAGAAAAACCGCGCGCGCCGTAGTAATGAGTGGGTTGGCCGAAGTGAGCGCCCACCGATGAAGAACCACATCCTGCTGTTGGCCCTCTGCGCCCTCGCGTGCGGCCAACCCGGTGTCCACGTGAAGGACAGAACCTGCGGCGGTTGTCTCGACGCCAACGGGTTGTGTCTGCTCGGCAACACGCTCGAAGCCTGCGGTGCGGCCGGTGCGGTGTGCATGGCCTGCGCTGGCGATCAGGTCTGCTCGGCTGGAGCGTGTGTCGGCGGCGACGGCGGCATCGGCTTCGCGCCCGACGCGAACGTGTCGAGCGATGGCGGTTACGACGACTGCTCCGCTGAGGCGAAGCTCATCTACGTCCTCGATCAAGACCGCACGTTGCTCTCGTTCGATCCGCTCAAGCTGGCGACCAGCGGCGGCGCGTTTCAGACCGTCGGCCGCATCAGCTGCCCGTCGGAGCCGGGTGCCGAGCCGTTCTCGATGGCCGTCGATCGCTCGGCGACCGCGTGGATCATCTACGACAGCGGTGAGCTCTTCACGGTGAACCTGCGCGCCTACCCGCTCGACTGCGTGAAGACCGTCTTCGTGCCGCAGTACGGCGTCGCGAAGTTCGGCATGGGCTTCGTCGCCAACCAGCCCGGCAGCCACGAAGAGACGCTGTACATCAGTGGCAGCGAGCTCACCGGCAGCCTGGCGACGACGCGCTTCGGCACGCTGTCGACCACGCCACCGCACCAGCTGATGCTGCGCGGCATTCTGAACGGCGCTCCGGAGATCACCGGCACGGGCGACGCGAAGTTGTGGGCCTTCTTCCCGAACGTCACGCCGCCCAAAGTGGCTCAGCTCGACAAGACCGACGGCGGAGTGCTGAACGCGTTCGAAGCGCAGGCGCTCACCGGCCGCCCGCGCGCGTGGGCCTTCGCGTTCTGGGGCGGTGACTTCTTCCTCTTCCTCGAGCGAGACACCGACCTCTCGACCCAGCTGTGGAGGATGGACGGCGTGAGCGGCAACGTGACGAAGGTGATGTCGCTCGACTCGCGCCACATCGTCGGCGCGGGCGTCTCGACCTGCGCACCGGTCGAGATCAACTGAGTCTCTGAGTTTCCGAAAAGCCCGCGGCGATCAGCGCGTCGCGCAGCGGCTGGGTCTCGGGCCCGTCTCCGGTGTACTCGCGATGCCAGCGCGCGGTCGCGTAGCGATGCGTCACTGAGAATTTCACGGCCGTGTTGCTGAAGGTCGCGCCGACGACGGTGACGACCCACCTCACCGGCTCTTCGCAGTGCACCTCGACGTGCGCGCCGACACGCCAACGAGCGCCGATGCGAACGGGCGCTCCAGGGCTGGCGAGCGCCACCGCGAGAACCCGCGAAAGCTCGAACACCGCGACCGGCGGCGGAATCGACAGCAGGAGATCGAACTCGAAGTCGAGCTTGCGATCGTGCAGCTCGAGGTGACGCTGTGAGAGCGCATCGAGGAAGCCGGGCTCGTGCTGGCGGGCGCGCAGCTGCAGCAGCTCCACGTTGACCGATTGATTCACCGGAATCGTGAGCCGCTTTCCATCTTCGAGCTGCAGCGAGAAGTCCGTGAAGCTCCGGCGGCCGTCTTCGACGATTCCCTCGTGCAGTACCGAGCGCCACAGCGCCCGGAGGCCTTCGATCAACGAGACGAACTGCGCATCGACCAGCGGTTCCGAATCACGATCGAAGAGGTCGTACGACCAGAGCGTCACCGTCATCGTTACGGAATGCAGACGCCGTTCACGTCGCACGTGCCCGCGCACGGGCTCGCGCACGAGGTGAGCGCCAGCAGGTTCGCTGACGCGCCGCGCACGCCTGCCGTGCCCGAGCTCGTCGACGAACCCGGTGAGCTGCCGCCCGCTCCGCCCTGACCGCCGGTGTCGACCATCGTGCCGGTGAGGAACGCGTTGCTGGTCGGGAAGGCCGAGAGCGGAACGTTGAACGACAGCACGCCGAACGACGGGCCGCCCGAGCCGCCACCACCGCCGCCGCCGGGGCCGCCGTTGCCGCCTTCGCCACCCTTGCCGCCCACCGAGCTGCTCCAGCGCGCCGCGGTGCCGCCAAAGCCGCCCGCGCCGCCGAGACCACCGGCGCCGCCGAAGCCACCGTCACCGCCGGTGCCGCCAGTCGCGCGCTGAATTCGATTCGAGAGAATGGTGGGCAACGCCGCGCCCGCCGTGCTCGAGGTGATGAGCAGCGCGAACGAGCCGCCGCCTGCTCCACCGAGCGCGCCGCCGGTGCCGCCGCAGCCACCAGCGCCTGCACCGCCACCCGTCGCGCCGATCTCCCACGCCTGGCAACCGCCGCCGGTGAAGCGCGCCACGCCGCCACCTGCGCCGCCGCCGCCGCCACCTTGCGCCGATACGCCCGCTGCACCCGCGACCGCGCCCGCAGGAGCGGCCACCCAGCGGCCACCCGAGAAGCTGCCGTAGCGCGAACGTGCAGCGGCACCGGCTCCGCCCGAGCCACCCGAGCCGTCGGCGCCCGGTTTTCCGTCGAGGCCGTCGTGCTGCTGAATCGCCGTGGGGAAGCCGGACTCGGTCACGTGGCTGCAGCTGCCGCCGGAGAGGCCGTCGAAGCTCCAGTCGAAGCCGCCACCGCCGCTGCGGCTCATGGGAGGCGGAGCGACGTACATCTGCTGGTTCCCGGTGTTGGTGACGAACGTGTACACCGGGCAGATCACGTTGCCGCCCGCTTCTCCGTTCGAGGTGGGGCACGTGGCGTTCAAGCCTGCGAGGCCGCCGTTGCGGTTGTTCGCGGCCGAGCACGTGCCGTTCGCGAAGAACGAGCTGTTGGTGCCGCGCGTGCCGTTGAGCGCCGTGCTCGCCTGACGCCCGAAGCCCTGCGTGCCCGTCGCGCCGCGTCCGCCGACTCCGCCGCGGCCCGCGATCACGTCGTTGCTCTGCAGCACGAAGCGCGGGCCGACGTCGCGCAAGAACACGCCGATCGACGTCTCACCGTTCGCCGACGGGAGCGCCGACTGCGACGCGTCCCACCCCTGAATCACGAAGCCGACCACCACCGTCTCGCGCACCGCGCCCGCCGCGCCAAGCGTGTCGGCGTGCACCGGAGCGATCGCCGAAGCGGTGGGCGCCACGCCCTGCCACGTCGTCGTGTAGAGGCGTGGATCTCGCGCGAGGAAGTCTTGCGCGTAGCCGCCGAAGATCTGCGCGCCGTCGAAGAGCCGCACGTTCTCGCGGTACAGGCCCTGCGCGACCAACACGTATTTCTTCATCTGCGCCTGCTGCATCGCCACGCCCGCCGCGATGGTCTGCAGCGGAGCCGTACGCGTGCCGTTGCCGCCCGCCGCCGCGCCGGCCGACACGAAGACCGCGTCGCCCACCACGCCGTCGATGCCATCGCAGTTCTCGTCGACCCACGACGCGCCCATGCCCGAGACCGGAGCGCGATCTGGCAAGTCGGTCGTGAGGTTGTTCTGCACGCGACGGCACTCGCAGCCGTCGCTGGTCTGACCGTTCACGTTCACCCACTCGAAGGTCGTGCCGCCGACCACCTCGGTGAGGCACGGGCCCATCGCGCAGCGAGGCATCGCCGGCGCGAGATCGCACACGCCGTTGGTGTGCTGCAGCGTCGGCGAGAAGACCTTGGTGCAGTCGTTGTTGCAGAAGCCGCAGTGCTGCGCCGCTTCGTAGCGACCGGTGGCCTGATTCAAGAAACCTTCGTCGACGCGCGTGTCGCAGTTGTTGTCGCGGCCGTCGCAGATCTCCGGGTTGAAGGTGTTGGTGTCGCAGGCGCTCCACGCCGGGCCAGGGCCGCAGGTCGAAATGCCGGAGCACGTGCCCTGCGCGTTGATGACCGAGCAGACCCGCGTCGTGCCCTGCGTTCCTGTCGTGCAGGTGCAGGTGCCGGTGGTCGGCGCACACTGATTGGTGCCGCCCGGGAACGGCAGGCAGCTGTAGCCGACCGGGCAACCGCCGGCGCAATCGCGGCCGCACACCTTCGAGCCATCGATGGTCAGGCAGCGGCTGCCGGGCGCTTCGCAGTCACCGTCGACCAGACACGGCGCGCACAAGGTGTCGGGCAGTTGTTGGCAGCGGCCCTCGATGAGCGTGAAGCCCGCCTCGCACGCGGTCGCCTGGCAGATCGGCGCGTCGGCCGGCGCAGTGCAGCTCGTCGCGGTCGAATGCGGTACCAGCTGCGCGCAGTCGCGGTTGCAGCCGCCGCAGTGCGCGGTGGTGAGGTACTGGCCCTGCGGGCCGGGCGTCTTGAAGCCCTCGTCAATCTCTCCATCGCAGTCGTCGTCTTCGAAGTTGCAGACCTCGGTCGACGGCTGACGCGCGGTGCACACCAGACCCGCCGACGCGAAGCACACCTGCGGGCCGCGGCAGGTCACGTTGCCGACGGTGACGCTGCATTCAGGCGCGGTGAAGTCGTCGATGCGGCCGTTGCAGTCGTCGTCCGCGCCGTTGCACGTCTCCTGCTGCGCGGTGGGCGCGACGCACGAGGTGAAGCCGCCGTCGAGCTGGCAGATCTGATTTCCGGGGCACGCGCCGAATGCGTTGGGCACACCGCGGCAGGCCTTCTGCAAACCGACCGTCTCCGCCACGCAGTCACAGGTGCGGCCGTCCGGCACGCACTGCCGACGATTGGGCGCGACTTCCTTGCACGAGTAGAGCGACGGGCAGCCGTTGAAGGTGCAGTCGCGACCGCAGAACGAGCCGCCGTCCATCGACACGCACCGATCCGCGCCCGAAGCACCGCAGTCGAGATCATCGGTGCACGTCTGGCACAGCAGCGGCTGCGGCACGGTGCACAGCGGGGCGAGCACGCCGGTGATCGGCGTCGCCTTGCACTCGTACGACGCGGGGCAGTCGTTGTTGCCGCCGTCGGACAACGTGTCGCACAGGCGCGTGCAGAACGCGCCGACCGGGCCGCCGACGCAGAAGTTCGACGCGCACTCGGTGCCCGCATCACACGGCTGACCGAAGCGCTTCTTTCCGAACTCCGGGCCGGCGTCGGGAATGTCGAGCGTGGTGCATTCCTGATTCACGCAGCGCAAGCCGACCGGGCAGTCGGCGTCGAACACGCACTTCTCATCAGGAGGAACGAACAAGGTACGACCGCACGCGGCGAGCGCCACCACGAGCAGACCGATTTTCAGCAGGGGATTCGTGGAACGCATCAGAAGCTCTCCACGGAGAAGAGGATGCCGCTCGCGCCGTCGCCGCCCTTGAAGCCCGGGCCTGCGGGAGACGCTCCACCGACGCCGCCGGGCCCGACGCCCGTGACCGGAGGAAGCGGGAAGCTGTTTCGCGCCGGGTAACCCTGCGTGGCGATCATCTGACCGGCGATACCGAACACCGAGCCGCCGCAGCCACCACCACCGCCGCTGCCGGCGCCTCCGTTTCCGCCGCGCCCGCCGGGGCCGCCTTGCCCCGCGCACCACGCCGCGCTGGTGTTCACGCCGCCGCGGCCACCCTGCCCGCCGAGGCCGCCGTAGCCACCCGCTCCGCCGTTGCCGCCGAAGCCACCGAAGCCGAAGTCGAAGATGTTGCCGTCGATCGCCGGAGCCGTGCCGACGATGAAGATCGCGAACGAGCCGCCGCCGCCCGCGCCGAACGCGCCGCGACCGCCTCCGCAGCCGCCCGCGCCGCCGCCGCCACCCGTGCCACCGAGATCGCCGACCAGCCGACCGACGGTGCACGTGTTGGGGTTCGCGTTGCGCACGCAGCCACCGGCGCCACCACCACCGCCGCCACGACCGGGTTGTCCGTCGTTGCCGGTGGTGCCGACCGCCGTCGTCCAGTCGTCACCTGAGATCGCGCCGCGCGCGACGACGCAACCGAGGCCCGGGCCCTGAGGCAGACCATCACCGCCGTTCTGCGCCGCGCCACCCGACAGGCCCTGACCGGGCACCGTGCAGTCGTACTTGCAGAACGCCGTCTGCGACGGGTCGGAGTGCGCGTACGTCGCGTTCGAACCGCCCGCACCGTTGAGCCCGCCGCCACCGTATTCCTGCGGGTCGAGCTGCAGATCTGAACCGGCGCCCGCGTTGCCGCGCGTGGTGGCCGCGCAGCTCGCGTTCGAGCCCGGCTGACCGCCCGCCTGCGTCTCACCGGTGCAGTTGGGAGAGTTGCACTCGCGCGTGTTGAGGCCGTCGATGCCGTTGCCGCCGTTGGTGCCGGCGATTCCCGGAGCGGCGGGCGTGCCGTCACCGCCGCGACCACCGACCACGTGGTTGTTCTGAATCACGAGACCCGCCGAGTCGCGCACGTAGATCGCGAAGCTGTTCTTCGCCTGCGTCCCGGGCGCGGGGCGCGAGATCACGTCGTACCCGCGAATGGTGAAGCCACTGATGATGGTGGTGGAGCTCAGGTTCTCCGCGTTCACCGTGCCGCGCGCCGCGCCGGTCGGCTCAGCCGCTTCGATGAACGTCGGGAAGTTCACGATGTCGCGCCGCAAGAAGTCGCTCGCGTAGCCACCGAAGAGCTGCACGCCGTTCACCAGCACGACCTGCTCCGCGTACGTGCCCTGCGCGACCAGAATGCCGCTGTGAATGCCGACGCGGAACGCGGCCATCGCTTCGGCGATGGTGCGGTACGGAGCGGTGCGCGTGCCCTGGCTGCTGGTCGACTGCGCCCACACGAAGAGCGCCTTGCTCGCCACGCCGTCCACTCCGTCGCAATCGCGATCGACGTACGGCAGGCCGCCGGTGGGGTACGTGCTCCACCGCTCGGGCTCGTCGATGACCGACGGGTTCGACGGGCACTCACAGCCGTTGGTCTCTTCGACGTCGGCGTTCACGAACTGGAACGTGGTGCCGCAGGTGCCGTTGGTGCAGGTCGCTCCGGCGCCGTAGCGCGCGACGCAGTCCATCGACGTGTTGCAGGCGCGCGTGCAGAAACCATTGCTGCACATGTCGCCCATCGGGCACGCCACGGTCCCCGAGCAGGTCTTCACGCACTGCCGGTACGTCGGGTGGCACACCGTGCCGTTGCTGCACTCCGAATCGATTCGGCACGGCCCGCCGCCGCCGACGCGCTCGGTGGTGCAGGCGACGATCGAGCAGCGCGGAGTCATCGGCGTGCTGATGTTGCAGCCGCCGATGGCGTGCTGAATCGTCGGCGAGAAGCGCGAGGGGCAGTTGTTGTTGCACATGCCGCAGTGCGCGTCGGTGTCGTAGGTGCCGGTGCCGCGCGTGTTGATGAAGCCCTCGTCGATCTGCGAATCGCAGTCGTTGTCGCGCCCGTCGCAGAACTCCGCCGAGGTCATCGACGTGTCGCACGCGCCGAAGCTGCCCGACGCGGTGCAGGTCTGGTTGCCGATGCACGTCGCTCCGGCGTTCGTCACGAAGCACGAGCGCGTGAAGCCCACGTGCGACGAGTCGCAGTTGCACGAGTTGCCGACCGGCACGCACAGCTTCTTGCCGCTCACCATTTCGCACGTCGCGTTCGACGGGCAGCAGCCCTGCGCACCAATCACTCCGGTGCAGCCCGCGTAGACCGCGTTGGTGTCGCACGCCTGCAAGCACGCCGTGTCGGGATCGCTGCCGACGCTCGCGCACTCGTCGCCCGGCACCGAGCAGTCGGCCGACGTGAGGCACGCGCGGCACTGCGGGCTCACCGCGACTTCGCAGGTGATGGGGTTGCTCGAAGGAGAGAGGTACGAGCCCTTCTCGCAGCGCTTCGGAATGCACTGGCGCATGCCGCCGCGCACCTCGCACGCCGCCGCGCCGGGGAGCACCACGCCGCCGTCGTTCTCGAGATGCCGCAGCACCACGTCGCAGTCGGTCGCGCACGAGCCGCACGCGTGCACGCTGACGTAGTTGCCCATCGCGTCGACGAGGCCGTCGTCGACCTGTCCGTTGCAGTCGTCGTCTGCGCCGTTGCACAGCTCCGCCTTCGGGTCGGGCGCGGAGCACGAGAAGGCGAAGCCGGCGTCGATCGAACCGCGGCAGCTCCACAGGCCGGTGCACGCCACACCTTTGCGGCACGTCGGGTAGCCGGGGAGTCCGGTGGTGACGAGATCGGGGTCGGCTTGATCGGTGAGCCCGTCGCAGTCGTTGTCGACGCCGTCGCACACTTCGTCGCTCGCGGTGAGCGCATCGCAGCCGCTCCAGGTGCCGTTGGCCTGGCAGGTCTCGACGCCGAAGCACGTCGCGCGCGGGCTGGTGCGCTTGCACGAGCGCGTGAGGCCCGCGGTGATCGCGCTGCACTCGCACGAATTCGTCTGGGGAATGCACTGACGCAGTGCCACGCCGCCGTCGCCCGGAATCGAGCGGCACACGGTGCCGTCAGGGCACTGGCCGGTGAGCGAGCAGTCGGTGGTGCAGAACGTGCCGGAACCGACCTGCGTGCAGCGATCTCCGGCGGCGTTGCAGTCCGTGTCGCTCTGGCACTCGAGGCACTGCACCTTGATCGGCGGCACGCAGATGAAGCCACTGCCCGTCGGAGCCTGCTTGCAGTCCCACCCCTTGTTGCAGCTCGTGCCGCCGTCGGTGGCACACACCGCGCTGCACACGCGACCATTTCCCGGGCCGCGCACGAGGCACGGGCCGAAGAGACACTGGCTGTCGTCGGTGCACGGCCAACCCTGCTCGCCCGGCAGACCCGCATCGGGAATGACGAAGCACTTGCCGTCGACGCACTCGGCGTTCGAGGCGCAGTCGTCCTTCACCTTGCACTCGCAGGTTCCGTCTTTGAGGCAGTCGGGCTCTCGCGTCGGCGCGAGGCAACCGGTGGCGAGCGAAAAGGCGGCGGTGAGACTCAACAACCTCAGCGTGTTCATTCGTCTTTCGTGCAGCAAACGGCCGGCCAGCCGGGGCGGACCATACACACCACCCGGGACGGCTTGTAGTGCTACGAACCCGCTCATGCCTTCACGGAATGTGTTGTCGAGCGTGGTGGTGCCGACCGATTTTTCCGAGGGAGCACAGCACGCGTTGGACCGGGCGTTGCGGCTTCCGTTGGGCCCGAAATCGAAGCTCACGCTGCTGCACGTGCTGCCCGACGACATTCCCGGGAAGTTGAGGAAGGAAGCGATCGCCGAGGCAGAACGCAGCATCGAGAAGACGGCAGCGCGCGTGAGCCAGGAAGTCTTGCGCGCGGGGCTCAAGGTGCAGGTCGTGTGCGACGTCGTCGAGGGCAACGCGAGCGAGCAGATCTTGAAGCGCGCGCACACCGTCGAGGCCGACGTGATCTGCATGGGTCGCCACGGCAAGCGTTCGGTGGTGCAGCTGCTGCTCGGCTCGGTGAGTTCGAAGGTGGTTCGCGCGGGAGATCTGCCGGTGCTGGTGGTGAAGGCGCAGGCGGTGAACCCGTATCGGCGCGTGGTGGCGGCGATCGATCTGCTCAAGGGCTCCGACAAGGTGCTCAAGGCGATGAAGCCGTACGTCGAAGACGCGATGGACTTCAGCGTGCTGCACGCGTCGACGGTGCCGTACGAAGACTTCGTGCTGCTCGATTCGTCGCGCGTCGAGGAGCTGCGCGTCGAAGCACTGAACGACGCCAACAAGCAGCTGCGCTCGCTGGTGACGAAGGCCGGGCTGGTGCGCGCCGAGCCGAAGGTCGCGGGTGGCGACGCGCGTCTGTTGATTCTCGAAGAAGCGAAAGCGCACACCGCGGAGCTGATCGTGGTCGGCACGCGCGGCACCAAGGGCGTGAAGCGGGTCGTCGTGGGCAGCGTGGCGGAATGGATTCTCGCCAACGCCGGCTGCGACGTGCTGGTGACGAGAGCCTGAATTATCGAGGGAGAGACGCATGACGTTGACGACGTTGGCAATGCTGCTGCTCGCGGCTGATGGCGGCACGCTCGAGTGGGCGCCGGTCGAGATCACGGCCACGCCGCAGGCCTTCATGCCCGACGGCGGCGCGAAGCTGACCGAGAAGATCACCTTTCACGGCGCGCTCGAGCTCACCTCGACCGCGAAGAACTTCGGTGGGCTTTCGGGCCTGCGGTTCTGGAACGGAAAGTTCTACGCGGTGAGCGACAAGCGCGGCGGTCTCTTCCGCTTCAACGTGGTCGAAGACGCGAAGGGCACGCTCACCGGCATCGCGCCCGGAGCTGAAGGCGTGATCGTCGACATCGGTGACGCCGAGGCGATCGAGTTCGCGAACGGCGCGCTGTGGGTGAGCAACGAAGACAGCACGACGATCTCCTCGTTCCCGTTGGTGGGCGATCAGATCAGCGCTGCCGCCACGCGCAACCCGATACCGACCGAAGGCTGGGCGCTCGAGCACAACAAGGGCTTCGAGGCCGTCGCGTCATCGAAAGAATGCGCGCTGATGTTCTCCGAGCTCAGCGGCATGGGCTTCATAGGCAAGCCCGACGCGATGACCGGTGCGGCTCCGAACTTGAGCGCGCTCGGCTGGCCGCCCGAATTTTCGCCGACCGACGTCACGTGGGCCGTGCCCGGCAAGCTCGCGTACGCGGTGCTGCGCAAGTTCGACGGCAAGGCGTACGGCGGCATCGCGCGCCTCACCATGCCGGGCTGCGGCCCGAAGAACTTCAAGCTCGACGTGCTGACCACCTGGGGCGAGCCGCTGCTGGTCGACAACTACGAGGCGCTCGCCGTCGTGCACGGCGCGAAGGAAGACACGCTGTACGTGCTGTCTGACGACAACTTCAAGACCAAGGGCCCGCAGCACACGTTCTTGCTGAAGTTCACGGTCAAGTGACGTGCGAGAGCTGGTGCTCGAGTGTCTGGGCCGGTCGCTCCTGCCCTTCGCGTACGACCACACGTACCGCCGCGAGCTCGGCGAACCGATAGGGATTCTGTTCGCGGGGCCGGTGCGCATCACGTTCGGGACGCTGAGCGTGCTCCTCGAAGTGGTGCGAGACGAAGACGAGCGCCATTGGATTCCGTGGGCCGACTTCGAGATCGCGACCGCGTTGGACACGGTGCTGGTGGGCAGCCGCGCTTTGCAGCTCGCGATCGAGGTCGATGACCAGGCGCGCGAGGGCCTGCTGCGACTTCACGCCGCGCGTTGCTCGAAGTAGCGCGCGCTGCGACGCGGAGCCGGCTTGCCGAGCCCCAGACTGGTGCGCACCGCGAGCCGCGGCGAATTCACGAGCCGCACGATCAGATCGGCGACGCTCTTGCGGGAAACGGTGCGGCCGATGAACGCCTCGCCCTTCCCCGTCGTGAGGTAGTCGATGTCGTCGTCGTCGGTGAGCCACGCTGGCCGCAGCACCGTGTAGTCGAGGTGCGACGCCTCGATGATCGCCGCCGACTTCCGATACGGGTCGAGCACGCTGCCGAACTTCTCGCCTGCCTCGTCGTAGATCCCCATCGAGCTGATCCACACCAGGCGGCGCACGTTCGCCTCGCGCATCGCGGCGACGACGTTCTGCGCCTCACGCTCCAGCTCGCCCGCGAGGTTCGCATAGACGAGATCGTGACCCGCGACGACCGCACGCAAGCGATCGAGATCGAGCACGTCACCTTCCACCACGCGCACCCGGTCCGACGCGAGATGCCCGAGCCGGCTGGCGTCACGCAAGAACAGCGTCAGCTTCGCGTCGGTGTTCTCCAACAGCTCATCGATCGCGACGCGGGCGATCGAGCCATGCGCTCCGAGGATCAGGACGTTGTTCATGGGTACAGATCTAGGGCCGTGCGCTTTGTGTCGCTAGACGGCATAAACTGCATGAGCCCTTCATCTCAGCTTCACAATCACCCTCGGAGTCACCATGGCGCGTGCCGCACTTCTTCCCCAGCTGCAGGTCTTCCTCGTGGTGGCGCGGCTCAAGAGCTTCAGCGGAGCCGCCCGCGAGCTGGGCATCTCGCCCTCGGCCGTGAGTCAGGCGGTGAGGCAGCTCGAGGAGTTCACCCGCGTCTCGTTGCTGGTGCGCACCACTCGCAGCGTGTCGCTCACCGACAGCGGGCAACGGCTGTTCGAGACCGCGGGGCCCTCGGTCAGTCAAACCCTCGCAGCGCTCACCGAGATCTCGGCGCAGCCCGGTGAGTCGATCGGGCGCGTGCGACTCTCGGTGCCGAGCATTGCCGTGCCGATGGTGATCGAGCCGCTGCTGCCGGTGTTCATGAAGCGACACCCGCGCATCGAGCTCGAGATCGCGGTGGAAGATCGCTTCGTCGACATCGTGGAGCGCGGCTTCGACGCCGGCGTGCGCCTCGCCGAGGCGATCGAGCGAGACATGGTGCAGATCCGCCTGACGGAAGCGTTCCGCTTCGTGGTCGGTGGCTCGCCCGCGTACTTCGCGAAACACGGAATGCCCGAGCGACCAGAAGACCTGCTCAAGCACGCGTGCGTCACCTTCCGCAGCTCGGCCGGAGTGCCGTACGCGTTCGAGCTCGAGCGCGGCAAGCGCAACTGGCGCATTCCGGTGAAGGGGCAGCTCGTCACCGGAGACCCGCGGCTGCAGCGCAACTTCGTCGAGCAGGGTCATGGGCTCGCGTACTTCTTCGAGCCGCGCATTCAGGACGCGATCCGCAAGGGGCAGATCAAGCTGTGCCTGGAGAACTACGCCCCGACGGTGCCGGGGTTCTTTCTCTACTTCCCGAGCCGCGCGCAGCGATCTCCCGCCCTCAAGCTCTTCGTCGACACCGCGAAGGAGCTCGCCGCGAGCGGAAAGATCGGCCGCGTCTGAGTGTGAAGCTCACGCCGCCTTCGCGCGCTTCCGCAGGCTCGCGAGATCGACGACGAAACGGTACCGCACGTCGCTCTTCAGCACGCGCTCGTACGCCTCGTTGATCTGCTCGATCGAGATCAGCTCGATGTCCGACACGATGGAGTGCTTCGCGCAGTGCTCGAGCATCGCCTGCGTCTCGGCGATGCCGCCGATCATCGAGCCCGTCAGTTGCCGCTGCCCGCCGATCAACGTGAACGCACTGATCGACATCTTCTCGGGCGGCACTCCGACGATCGTCATGCGGCCACCCGGCTTCAGCAGCCCCAGGTACGCGTCGTAGTCGTGCGGCGCCGACACGGTGTCGATGATCAGATCCAACTTCTTCTGCAGCTTGTCGAAGCCCTCGGTCTTCGCGACTGAGAAGTCGGTCGCGCCGAGCTTCCGCGCGTCGGCTTCCTTCGACGGCGAAGTGCTGAGCACCGTCACCCGCGCGCCCATCGACACCGCGAGCTTCACCGCGAGGTGGCCCAGACCGCCGAGGCCGACCACGCCCACGCGCTGACCAGGCTTCACGCCGAACTCGCGCAGCGGCGTCCACGTGGTGATGCCCGCGCACAACAGCGGAGCCGCCGCCGCGGGATCGAGCCCCGCCGGAATACGAACCGCGAAGCGCTCGTCGACCACGATCTGCGTCGAGTAGCCGCCCCAGGTGCGCGTCTTCCGATCCATCTCCGTGCCGTTGTAGGTGACTGCCGGGCTGCGCTCGCAGAACTGCTCCCGGTCGTGCGTGCATTCTTCGCACTGCCCGCACGAGTCGACGAGACAACCGACTCCGGCGAGCGCGCCTTCTTCGAACTTCGTCACCTGCGCGCCCATGCGCGTGACGCGCCCGACGATCTCGTGGCCCGGCACCATCGGAAACAGGCCGCCGGTCCATTCGTCGCGAGCCTGATGAATGTCTGAGTGGCAGACACCGCAGTACATGATCTCGATCACCACGTCGCGCGGCCCTGGCTCGCGGCGCTCGATGGTCATCGGTGCGAGCCGTGCGCCCGCGGTCTGTGCTCCCCATGCGTTGATGGCGTTCATCGGTTGGTCAGCCTTTCGAATTGTTCGGGGTACCGCGCGCCGGTCACCGTGATCTGCGACGCGCTCAACTCATTCACTTCAGCCGCGGTGAGCGTGACGTTCACCGCCGCATTGTTTTCCGCCAGCCGCGCGGTCTTCGTGGTTCCGGGAATCGGGACGATCCACGCCTTCTGGGCGAGCACCCACGCCAGCGCGACCTGCGCCACCGACGCGCCCTTCCGCGCGGCGACCTTCGCGAGCAGCTCGACGAACGCCTGATTCGCCGCCATCGCCTCGGGCGCGAACCGCGGCAACAGCTTGCGGAAGTCGTTGGCCGCGAACTGGGTGTCGGCCGCCATCGCGCCCGTGAGGAAGCCCTTCCCCAGCGGGCTGAACGGCACGAAGCCGATGCCCAATTCCTCGAGCGTCGGCATCACGTTCTGCTCGGGCTCACGCGTCCACAGCGAGTACTCGCTCTGCAACGCCGTCACCGGCTGCACCGCGTGCGCGCGACGAATGGTCTGAGCGCCCGCTTCCGACAGGCCGAAGTGCTTCACCTTGCCGGCGGCGATCAGCTCCTTCACCGCTCCAGCGACGTCTTCGATCGGCACCTGGGGATCGACGCGGTGCTGGTACAGCAGATCGATCGACTCGACCCGCAGGCGCTTCAACGACGCCTCGACGACCTCGCGAATGTGCGCCGGCCGCGAATCGAGATTCGACCAGCGCTCACCCGGAGCGCCCGGCACAAACCCGAACTTGGTGGCGATCACCACCTTGCCCTTGAACGGCGCCAGCGCCTCACCGACGAGCTCTTCATTGGTGAACGGCCCGTAGACCTCGGCCGTGTCGAAGAAGGTGACGCCCTGCTCCGCCGCGCCGCGGATCAACGCGATCATCTCGGCGCGATCCTTCGCCGGCCCGAGCCCCCAGCTCATGCCCATGCAACCCAGACCGACGGCGGAAACCTCGAGACCACTTCTTCCCAGCTTTCGTTTCTGCATCGCGTCTCTCCTTGTTGGTTGGCAGGAGAAATACGCCCGGCCACGCCGGCCGGCCAGATGCACAAACCGCATGGGCTGTTCAGCAGAGCTTCACAATCTCCGAGCGGAGCCAGTCCATGTGGTCGTCATCGAGCAGATTGAAGGCCCACGGCTGCACGGCCTCGAGGTCGACGAGCACGTCGAGCGCCACTTCATCGGCGATCAGTGCAGCGTCCTCTCCGATCTTCGAGCGCGCAGACGCCAGACGCGCCGGGTTCACCAGCAGCGCGGCGAGGATCAGCCATTCGTCGTCACGCAGAGAGCGCCGCGGAGCCCACGCCTTGCTGTCGTCGAAGCGCGCGTCATCGAAGTCGGGGTGCTTGCGCTTCACGATGGGGCGATCACTCGTCCACCAACGCGCGTCGGGCTTGAGCACGTAGCCTTCGGCGAAATTGCGCGGCACGCGCGGCAGCCCACGCGACACCGCGTACGTCGACTCGAAGATCACCGGCAGCTTCTCGAGCTCGCCTCGCGTGCCACGGCCGAGCAACGGCACGACCTCGAGGCCGAGCGCGCCGAGCTCGGAATGCGCGAGGAAGGTCTCGTCGACCACCACGTCGAAGGTCACGAAGCGCAGGCCAGGGTCGTACCAGCAGCCCGTCTGCACCGCGCTCAGGCCAGGCAGCGATGGCAGACCCGGGTACGCGCCGCCGATCAACTCACCATGCAGTCGAACGTTGCGGCTCACGCTCAGCGTCTTCCACACCGAGACCACCGACGCCTCGAGCGACGCGCGCAGCAGCTGCCAACCGAAGAACGCCTCGTCGTCGGCGAGCCACGCCTTGCGCTTGCCGATGCGCACGCGCGCTCCGTCGAACGCCACGACCAGATTCGCTCCGTGGAGCTTCTCGGTCGCGACCCACGGCCCACCGGTATCAGCGGCGAGCTTCTGCGGAATGCGGGGGTAGGCGCGGTGTTCCATGCGCCCGCTGACGGCGACCATGAACCAGCCTGAAAGTCAGGGCAGGAAGATGAGCCGCATGCAGCGCGTCTCACCGATGCTCACGCTGCTGACCTGCGCGCGAACGAACGCGGTCGCGAAGCCGCCGACCGTGCCCCACACCTCGAGCGTGGTGCGAGCGATGGGCGCCACGGTCAGGCCCGTCGCGTCGAAGGAACACGTCAGCGCCCGGTTGCCGCGCGGCGCGCTGGCGTCGAGGCCACCCGCGGGCGTGGAGCGGTTCAACACTTCCTGACGCGCGTTGCACAACACGCGGCCGCTCGTCGGGTCGCGCACCGTGAGGTCGAGGTTGAAGCCGCCCGCGGCGAAGCCCGCGAACGGGACGGCCGACAACTCGGCGAGGTTGTCACCGACGTTGAAGTTCGCGGTCACCGACGTCGAAGACCAGGCCGAGGGCGCGCTCAACGTGCGATCGAACGACGCAGGGTCGTTGCGTGAGCCGGCGAACCCGAGCGCCACGTCTTCCGAGAGCGCCGAGCCTGCGAACGTCGCGTTGAAGCAGAGCGGGAGCAGCTCCTCTTCCTTCTTCGCGACTTCGTTCTCTTCTTCACCTTCGAGCGCAGGGCCACACGCCGCGAGACACAGCATCAGGGGCATCAGGAGTCGGTTCATGCGCGCGGTGCAAAGCGAAACGCGTGCCGCACCGACTTTCGCGCGAGTGCAGCGCTGCGCCGTCGCCTCACAGGCCACGACTCGCGCACTGCGCTCGAAGAAGTGGTCACCGCGGCCACGGCTGATCGACGCGCGCGCTCGCACCGCTGCATGGCACATCGCTTGCGAACGGCGCGGCGGTCGCTCCCCACTCCTCGAAATCGAAATCGAAAAGAGAACCCACCATGCAACGACTCCTCGCCGCGCTCGCCGTCCTCTCCTTCGCCACCGGCTGCATTCTCGGCCCGACTGATGATCAACGCGTCTCGAGCACCACCGCGCCGCTCACCTTCGAGGGCTTCCACCTGAACGGCTCAGGCCAGGTGCAGCTCAAGGCGTGGAACTACTCGACCAACGCCATGACCAACCTCGGGCTGCCGGTCACCGCGTCGGCGACGCCGAGCTACACGCTCGATCGCGACATCTTCGGCTGGAGCGCGACTCGCACGCTCGGCCCCGCGTTCTGGCGCGCCGGCCCGGTGAGCGGTCAGTGCGCGGTCATCGGCGGCACCACCGTCGTCAGCGGCACGACGTACAACCTCTACACCTTCGAGCAGGACTGGGCGTCGTGCTTCGGCGCCAACCCGACGGTCGGCGGCTTCGTCGCGAACTGCGCGTCGAACCACAGCCCGGTCGCGAACCTCTACACGTCTGACTGGAACGCGCGGAACGTGACGGCGTCGATGCTCAACACCACCGCGACGCTCGCCAGCGCGCTCATCACCATCAACCTCGACAACTTCACGCCGAATCCCTACGAGTTCTGCAGCGCCGCGACTCCCGCGGGCTGCCCCAACGGTGACGGCAGCGACCCGGAGACGTGGAAGTTCTTCGCTCCGAACGCCTCGTTCATCCGCCAGGCGATGGTGGGCAGCGCCGGCGGCACGATGAACTTCTCGATCAACCCGAGCCGCTCGGGGCCGTCGACGGTCTACATCGACAACATGCGCTCCAGCACGCTCGGGCTGCGCGTCGAAGGCAGCGACTTCATCTTGCGCATCGCGTTCGAGGCCGCGGGCGTCGAGATCCGCACCAACTGCATTCGCGACATCCTCTGCGCGGCGGTCGATGGGCAGAGCATCGACTTCACCGCGCCGGTCGCCGAGATCCGCTTCCGCCTCGCGGTGGTGAACGACAAGGTCGTCTACACCTCGGCGGTCACCAGCTTCTCGAGCGGCATCGGCGCGACCGACGCCGAGAATTCGATCGCCACCGCCATCACCGAGAAGCTCACCACCGACGCTTCGATTCACGCCTCGGTGAACGACGCGCTCGACGCGCTGATTCGCAACGCGGCCGGCTTCGGCAACTTCCCGGTCGACACCATCACGCCGAGCGGCACGGGCCTCATCGTTCGCCCGGCGTGCGTGCGCGACTGAGAGGTTGTGGCTTCACGGTCGACGCCGCGCTTGAGAGTGGCTCGGGAAGCGACGCCCGAGCCACGTCAGTTTGCGGTCTTGGGAGCGGGTCCGCCGTTTGCTCTTGCAGCCGCGCATGTCCCGAATCGGCTCCAGCCCCCGCCCCGCAGCTCCGCCGCGCACGCAGACGTCCGCACCTTCGGCGCCCACCACGCCGGCCAGCAGCCCCGCCACGTCGGCCACGCATGCGACCGGCGTCGAGCGCTTCGCCCGCTCCGCGTGGGAAGGCATCGGGCGCGCGGCTGATCGACTCGGAGGTGCGGTGCGCGACACGGGCGCGCGTATTTCCGAAGCAGGTCGAGCACTCGAGTCACACGGTGTGCCTGGCGGCGCCGAGGTTCGCTCGCTGGGAGAGCGCACGAGCTCGACCGGCCGCTCCATCGCCGACGCGCCCGAGCGCGCGACGGCCGCGGTTGCTGAGACGCGTCGTGAAGTCGAAGGGCTGGCGCGTGACGCGCGCGCCACTGCCGAACGCGTGGCCACGCAAGCAGGTGAAGTCGCCGAACGCGGTGTGCGCACGCTCCGCGACGGCGCGGCTCGCCTCGAAGAACGCGCGCGCGAATTCGCCACCGGCGTCGCGGGAGAAGCGGGCCGCATCACCGACGTGCGCACCATGCACGAGGGCGATGAGGTGCACATGCACGCCGGTGCCGAAGGTGGCATCGAAGGCGCGCGTGCGCGTGGGAGCGTCGACCTCGACGTCACGCGCGACGCCGACGGATTCACCGTGGGCATGGAAGGACATCTCGAGGGTGGCGCCTTCGGCGAGCTCGGCGCGCGCAGCACCGGCGTTGGCGAGGCCGAAGCCGAAGGTGAAGTGATGGTGGGAGGCGGCGGGCGCACGGAGTTCCACTTCGACAGCGCTGCCGAAGTCGACCGCGCGTCACGCATTCTCGCCGGCGCACGGCCGCGCACCATCGACGGCACCGGCGCGCACATGAGCCCCGAAGACGCGCGCTTCCTGCGCGACCACGTCTCGGCGCTCGAGGTGCACGGCACCGCCGCTGGCCGGCTGGAAGGTGACCTCGGCATCGGCAGCGGAGCGGAGCGACTCGGCCTCGGCGCCGAAGCTGGCCTCACCGACCGCGCCACCGCTCGCATCGAGTTCCCGCGGGACGGGAGCGCGCCGACGCTCGAGCTGCGCGACACGGTGACGTTGTCAGGCGGAGCCGGGGCTGATGCATCACTCGGGAGCACCGGGAGTGAGCGCAGTGAAGTGTCGGCCTCACTCGCGGGCATGAATGGCACCGGCGAGATCGAAGTCGTCGACCGCTTCACGCTGCCGCACGTCGACGCCGGCCGATTGATGAGCGACCCGCGCGCCACGTTGCGTGAGGCAAGCGACGAAATGCGTCGCTCCACCACGCAAGAGGTGACGCTCCGCAGCTCGATCGACGCCTCGGGCCGCGGCGTGGGCGAGCTGCGCGGGAGCAGCGAACTGACGGTGCACGTGCCGACCGGCTCGGTGGTCGAAGGTGATGCGGCGCGACGCGCGTTGCATGGTGATCTCACCGGTGCGGCGCGCGCGCTTGGCCCCGACACCACGGTGACGGCACGCCTGGGCGTGGGTGGTTCGGCCGGTGGCCCGCTCGGCGTGGGCACCGACACCACCATCACCGCGACCACCAACGCCGCCGCGCTCGCCGACAGCGGCGCCATTGATCGCGCGCGCGCAGGAGACCTCGCCGGCGCCACGCGTTCGCTCGGAGATTCGACTCGCGTCAGCTCGGAGACCGTCACCTTCCGCGAGGCCAGCGTGCGCTTCGACCCCGAGTTCGAGGTGATGGGCTTCGGTGGCGGCGTCGACGTGTCGGCGTCGCGTCGCGAAGTGATGTCGCGCTCGTCGACGCGTGAGATGAGCGCGAGCGAGCTGGCCGACCTGCTCGCGAATTCCGGCAGGACGACGCCCGGCACGACTGAGCTGCCCATTCGCGGCTGACAGCGAGTGGACTGGCAAGACACACGCCGTGACCTCGTCGCCTCGCGGTCCTCGGTGGTGGCGCCAAGGCTTCGATTGATCGCAGGTCGGAGCGTGGCGCGACCGTTGCTCTCTGAGAACGCCATGACCCTTCGAATCGGATCTCGCGGCGCACCAGTCAGCGTGGTGCAGACGGCCCTCAACGAACGTGGAGCCCACCTCGACGTCGACTCTCGCTACGGGCGGCGCACTGCCTCCGCAGTGCGTGAGTTCCAGCGTGAGCACCACCTGCGCGTCGACGGACGCGTGGGGCCGGAAACGGCGCGCGCGCTGGGCTTGAGCGACGGCTTCGACGCGGGGGCCACCGAGCCCGCACGCACCCGTCGCGGTGGCGGTGGTGGTGGTGCGCCGCGCGCTTCGTCGGCTGGAGACGGCTTCGACACCGCTCCTGCGACGCGCAGCGGCGGGCGTCCTGCCACCGAAGCCCCTTCACGAACGGCTCCTGCGACGCCGTCTGCACCGCCGCCCGAGGCGCCGGACGCGCGCACCGGCCCGTTGCTCTCTCCCGCGGAGATGGATTCGTTGAGCGAGGTGGAGCAGGTCACGCTCGGCGCGCGCCGCATGAACGAGCGACTCGATTCGTACACCGAGCGCGGTGAGCCGGTGCCGCCGGAAGTTCGCACCCGCGCACAACGACTGCTCGACGGAATCGACTCGCGCATGTGGCTCGGGGCGGGCGACGACGGAACGGTGAATGATCTGGCGACTGAGGCAGGTGGCCTCCGCTCGCGCCTGGCTGCGCTCGACTGAGCGCGCTGGCAGGGAACCTGTAGTAGTGGAGTCCGCCCATGACGGACTCCATGAACGAGACGCAGCCCGTCGGCTCGAGCAAGGCCGCGGTCGCCGCCGTGCGTCGCTTCAAGCTGACGGTGCTCGAGGGTGCCGACACCGGCACCGCGTGGGAATCGACGGGAGAACGTTGCGCGATCGGCTCGGAAAAGAGCAACGAGCTGGTGCTCACCGACCCCACCGTGTCGCGCTTCCACTGCGAGCTCGTCTCGGGCGAGCGCGGCGTGCGCATCAAGGATCTCGACAGCCTCAACGGCGTGTTCGTCGACGGCGTGCAGGTCGTCGAGGCGTACCTGAAGGGCGGGAGCAGCCTTCGTCTCGGGCGCAGCCTGTTGCGCTTCGAGTTCGCGCACGAGCCGAACCCGCTGAAGCTTTCCCCGGAGTCGCGCTTCGGGCGTTTGTCGGGCAGCTCTCCGGCGATGCGCGCGACGTTCTATTTGATGGAACGCGCCGCGCAGAGCGACGTCACCGTGCTCCTCGAGGGCGAGACCGGCACCGGCAAGTCGCAGGCCGCGCGCGCCATTCACGAGGCGAGCAACCGCAAGAGCGCTCCGTTCCTGATCCTCGATTGCGGCGCGTTGCCGGCCAACCTGATGGAGAGCGAGCTCTTCGGCCACGAGAAGGGCGCGTTCACCGGCGCGGCGTTGCGGCGCGTCGGCATCTTCGAAGAAGCGCAGGGCGGCACGGTGTTCCTCGACGAGATCGGCGAGCTGCCGCTCGAGCTGCAGCCCAAGCTGCTGCACGTGCTCGAGAACCGCGAAGTGCGCCGCGTCGGAGCGAACACCTTCTCGAAGGTCGACGTTCGCGTGATCGCCGCCACGCATCGCGATCTGCGCGGCGAGGTGAACAACGGCCGCTTCCGCGCCGACCTCTTCTATCGGCTCGCGGTGCTCAAGGTCGCCCTGCCCTCGCTGCGTCACCACCTTGCCGATCTCCCCAGCATCGTCGAGGAGCTGCTCTCGTCGATGGGCACCTCGCCGCAGCTGAAGGCCCGCTTCACCGCGCCTGATTTTCTCGCGCGCGTGAGCCAGTTCGCGTGGCCAGGCAACGTGCGCGAGCTGCGCAACTACCTCGAGCGGTGCGTGGTGTTCGAAGACGAGACGAATGATCAGCCGGCCAACGCCGCGGGTGCATCGGGTGCGCCGGGCTTCGTGATCGACCCCAACATGCCCTACGCCGATGCGCGCAAGCGGGCGCTCGAGGCCTTCGAGCAGAGCTACGTGCAGGCGCTCGTCAAAGCGCACGGGGGCAGCGTGTCCCAGGCGGCCAGCGCCGCGCAGATGGATCGCGCCTACCTCTACCGCTTGCTCCGCAGGGCTGGTTCGACCGGGGAATAACGGGCGTTTGTGGCTTCCCAGGCCACTGCAAGCACCCTAAGTGGCCCCCGGGGCGACAACCCGGCTCCCAGCTTCCCCTGACTGCCCATGGCACGCGTTTCGCTCAAGGCCGTGCACCACCTTTCTTCGGAGATCACGATGCGACGTTTCATCACCGCCGCCTTCGCCGTCTGCACCGCCGCCGCCTGTGGTCCGCTCGAGGAAGACGGCCCGCGTGAAGTGCCGCCCGACGAGGTCTTCGCGAGCCAGAGCCAGGAAGTGCGCCGCGACGCCGACGACGACGGCATCATCATCATGAACGGCCTCGAGCCGCTGAAGCTCGCCAACAACCTCCTGCTGCAAGACGAGTACACGCGCTCCGACTTGATCAGCCGCCCGCTCGCCACCGCGTCGTTCTACGGCAGCACGTACACGGCCGTCCGCTACGACCCCGCCTCAGCGCGCGTGCTGCAGTACCTCACGCGGTGCGCCCTCTCGCCGAACGACCCCGCCATCGTCGTCAACGGCACGAGCTACAAGGGTGAGCTGAGCCTCTGCCGCGCGTGGGCAACGGGAGGCATCGCGAGCAACGTCACCTGCCAGTCGCGAATCACGGCCTGCATGCTCGGCCTCTCGAACGCGCTTGGCGCGCACGTGCCGATCTCGATGCGTGGTCAGGGCACGGCGTTGACCGCCGCCACCAACGTGCGGCCGTTCCCGTTCACCTCGAGTGGCACCAAGAACCCCGTCTTGAACGCGTGCACCACCACCACCTACGGCGTCTCGAACGACTGTGGCTGGCAGCCGGTCGACGACGCCGCGGCCGACAACGCGGGCATCGCGAAGATCTTCGCGTGTACGCCCGATACCCAGGTTCGCGTGGGCGCGGGTTCACGCTGCGACGGCGTCGTGCTCGGCACGCAGTTCTCGCCCAGCGACAAGGTACTGCGCGTGTGCGAGGGCATCGGCCCGTGCACCGGAGCGGCGAGCCTCGGTCAGTCGCAGGGTGCGTGCGGCTCCATCCGCCCTGAGGTGCGCTTCACGTGCCCGAGCAGCGGTCTCTACAACGTGATGCAGCGCGACTACGCGCTCGGCGCGGGCGCGGCGCCTTCGGGCACCATGACCGTCGGTCACTACAACTCGCTCGGCTGGGCGCCGGAGTCGTCGATCTTCCGCATCCGCGAGGGCGCGTTCTTCGGCTCGCTCTTCACCGGCCCGCTCGGTCGTCAGGTCAAGCTCTCGTGGGACAGCATGCAGAACCCGGTCATCAGCACCACGATCCTCGACCCCGTCGCCTACCCGAGCGCCTACTCGTGCGAAGACTCGTTCTGGCGTGACGAAGTGGCGTACCGCACCGCGCGCCTGTGCACGCTCGAAGAGGGCGGCTGCCTCTCGAAGCCCACCGGCGTCTGCCAGGGCACCCCCACTCAGGCACCCGTCTGCACGCTCTCCGGCACGATCTTCAAGGACTGCCGCGGCGGCGCTACGACGTACGGAGAAGCGCTCACCACCTTCCTCCGCGGCCAGTGCGATTCTGATCCCCGGCGGCGTGGCTTGCAAACAAGACAACTGACGCGCGTGGCCTTTGACTGAGCTCTACGGAGAGCGACTCGGGGCGGGAGCGTTCGTCGACGGCTACGTGGTCGTCGCTCCCGCGGGTGATGGTGCGTCGTCACAGGTCTATCGCGCCGATGGCCCACGCGGCCCCGTCGCCCTGAAGGTGCTGCGGCGATCTCTGGTGGCCAACGCCGTCGCGCTCCGCCGCTTCGCCGACGAGGCGCACTGCCTGCGCGCAGTGACGCACCCCCACCTCGTCAGGCTCGAAGCCTCGGGCGACTTGAGCGACGGCCGGCCGTGGCTCGCGCTGGAGTGGCTCGAAGGCGAGACGTGCTCCCGCCGCCTCGCACGTGAAGGTGCCCAGCCTGCCGAGCGCGTCGCGGAGATCGTCGGGGCCGTCGCGCAGGCCCTCGAAGCACTGCATGCTGCCGGCCTCGTGCATCGCGATGTGTCGGCGCAGAACGTGATGCTCTGCGCCGGGCGCGTGGTGCTGCTCGACTTCGGTGTCGCGCGCAGTGAGCGCCGCTCGACGCAGCTCACCAGCACCGGTCACCTGCTCGGCACGCCGATCGCGCTCGCGCCCGAGGTGCTCCGCGGAGAGCCGGCGTCACCTGCTTCCGACTGGTACGCGCTCGGCGTGCTGGGGTGGACGTTGCTGCACGGCGCTCCGCCCTTCCGCGCGCCGTCGGTCTTCGAGCTCACGCAGCTGCATGCGCGCGGTGAAATTCCCGCGTGGAAGCGCGCTGACGCGGCGTGGCTCGAGCCGGCGATCCGCCGCTGTCTCGCGGCGTCGACCAGCGCCCGGCCGTCGAGCGCGAGCGAGCTGATCACGCTCCTGCGCCGCTCGAAGCCGTGCGCGGTGAACGTGTACGTCTGCCCGCACGGCGACAGCGACGACTTCGACGCGTGGGACGAGAAGCTGCGCGAAGGCGCTCGTGGCTTTGGCCTGCTGCTCGAGGCCGACGGCGCTGCGACGCTGTGGTCGCTGCGTGCGCTCGACGACGAAGATGCACGAGCGTGGAAGGCCCGGCTCGAGGCGTGGCTCGCGTCGCTTCCCGTGCCGGCGGGCATGTCGATCGAGATCCGCGTCACGATCGAGGCTGTTTCGTGAAGGCTGCGACGCGCGATGATCTGGGCCGGCGATCCGCGCCGCCAGCGAGGCCGCTCCGCGATGATCTGCAGCACCATGATCCGCATCGCCATCGAGGCGGCACCGTGACGCCGTCGACCCGCGCCATGATCTGGGCCGGTGATCCGCGTCACCATCGAGGCCGCGCCGCGATGATCTTCGGCGTCATGATCCATCGAGGCGGCACCGTGACGCCGTCGACCCGCGCAATGGCCTGGGCCGGCGATCCGGGCCGCGCAGCGACAATCTGCGGCGCCATGATCCTTATCCTCATCGAGGCTGCGCCATGACGCCGTCGTCGCGCGCGATGATCTGGGCCGGCGGTCCGCGTCGCCATCGAGGCCGCGCCGCCATCGCCATCGAGGTCGCACCGTGACGCCGCCGACGCGCGCGATGATCTGGGCCGGTGATCCGACTGACCATCGAGGCCGCGCCGCGATCGCCATCGAGGCTGCGCCGTGAAGCCGTCGACGCGCGCGATGATCTGGGGAGCGCTGATCGGCGTCCCCCTCGGACTGAGCAACCTCGTCGTGGGTCTGAAGGTCGGGCTCGGCGTCGGTGTCGCGCTCACGGCCGTCGGCTTCGCGGCAGCGCTGCGACGCACGCCGCTCTTTCCATCACTCTCTCCGCACGACGCGGCGATGCTCCAGAGCGTCGCGTCGGCCGCGGGCTACAGCGCCGGCAGCGCGACGGCCTCGGTGCTCGCGGCGACGTTGCTCGCGGGCGAATCGATCTCGTGGCCCATCGCCTTCGCGTGGACCCTCGGGGTCTCGCTCTTCGGCACCGCGCTGGGGTGGACGTGGCACCGCAACGCGATGGAGCTGCCGTTTCCCTCAGCGACCGCCGCTGCGACGAGCATCACCTCGACCTGGACCACGGGAGAGTCACCCGATCGTCGCGGCCCACGCGCGTGGATCATCGGCACTGCGATCGGTCTCGGCCTCACGCTCGTCAAGAAGCTCGGCAAGCTGCCCGCGACCGCGGCGTCGCTCGGCACCTTCGGGCTGGGCATCGATCTCTCACCGCTCGCGTTCGGCATCGGCGCGCTGCTCGGGCTGCGGCTCGGCTTGTCGATCGCGATCGCCGGCCTCGCCATCGCGCTCGTCGAAGGTCCGGCACTCGGCTTCGCTGATCTCGGCAACCTCGCAGGCTGGAACATCTGGCCGGCGACGGCGCTGCTGAGCTCCGCCGCGCTCACGCACCTCATCGCCGGCTTGCGGTTGCGCGGTGCGTTCGATCTCACCGCGCGCCGTGCCCTCGCGTGGAGCTTCGTGCCCGGCGCAGCCCTCGGTGCGTTGTGCGTGTTCGGTTTCGGCGCTCCGTGGTGGGCCGCCGCGATCGCGGTGATCAGCGCGCCGCTGGCGTGCGTGGTGTCGATTCGCATGACCGGCGAGACCGACGTGACGCCCGGCGCACCGCTCGCCATGGGACTGCAGCTCCTCTTCGGCGTGATGGCGCCCTTCTCGCCCGGCGTGCAGCTCGCTTCGGCTGGCGTGCTCGCCGGTGCGTCGGCGTCGGCCGCCGATCTCGTCAGCGACGTGAAGACCGGCACGCTCGTGGGTCTCGAGCCGCGCAAACAACTCCTCGCGCAGATCGTCGGCTGTGTCGTCGGCGCACTCGTCGCCGGGCCTGCGCTGCTCTTTCTCACGCACGGCAAGGTCGGCACCGAGGCATGGCCGGCGCCTGCGGCGCAGATGTTCCTCGCGACGGGCCAGGCGGCCAGCGGTGCCGCAGTGCTGAGCAGCGGGTGCCAGCTGGCATGCGTGATCGCGCTCGTCGCCGGCGTCGTGCTCGCGCTGATCGAACGCCACCCGCGCGCCGGGAAGTTCGTTCCCTCTCCGATGGGCATCGGGCTCGCGATGCTGGTGCCGCCCTCGCTCGGCATGACGATCGGTCTCGGGTCGTTGGCCGGGCAAGCGTTGAAGAAGAAGCCGTGGCTCGCCGCCGCCGCGTCGGGGCTGATGCTCGGTGAGACGACTGGAGAGCTGAGCTCCGCGGTTCACGACGCGCTCTGATCTGTCCTGTTCTCCCTCTCCTTGCGAAGCGGGGCCAAGGCGACGGTGATCAGCTCGAGTGAGTTCAGAGATAGGGTCGCGCGACTTGAGCGACGAGGCGATTCTCAGCGCACACGGGTACGGCGGAGCCACGCACGTCGCGACCGGCGGAGCAGCGCGCGTCTACCGCCACCACGCGCTCGCCCTGAAGGTCGTCGACGAAGCGCTCGCACCCACGCTCGTTGCGGAAGCGCGCCTGCTCTCGCTGATCGGCGCTCCGCTGGTGCCGCGCGTGCACGCCGCGCATCACCGGCTGCTCGCACTCGAATGGCTCGACGGCGTGACAGTGCAACACTGGTTGTCCACTGAGCACTCGGGCGAGGATCGCCTGCGGATCGCCACACAACTGGCGCACACGCTCGGAGAGATCCACGCGCGCGGCGTCGTTCATCGCGACGTGAAGTCGAGCAACGTGATGCTCACGAAGGACGGACCTCGCTGGTTCGATCTCGGCCTCGCACTCCCGAACGACCAGGACGGCGCAGTGCTGGCCCGAGAAGGCACGCGCACCACCATGGCGCCCGAAGCGTGGAAAGGCACGGCGGCGAACACGCGCACCGACGTCTATTCGCTCGGCGTGTTGCTCTTCGAGGTGCTCACCGGGCGCGCTCCTTTCACCGGTGACGCGGCCGCGCTCGAATTCGCGCACCGTCACGAACGCGCACCGAACGCCGGGCTCGGCGCCCACCTCGACGCGGTGCTCTCGCGCTGTCTCGAGAAGGATCCGGCCGCGCGTTTTTCCGACGCGCGCGAGGTCGCCGCGGCGCTGCGCGATGGTGAAGCGACGCTGCAGTCCGTCCCACCACACACCGCGCACGCCCAAACCGCCCGCGCCTCCCGCGAGGCAGAGGGTGCGACACTCATCGGATCAGTCGAGCGCCTCACTGCGCTCCTGGCGTTGCCGGCGACGAGCGCGATCAAGGAACTCTCGACGCGCTTCGGTGCGATCGGCGCCGTGTGGGTCGGAGGAACGTGCTTCGCGCACCCCCACCCGCTCGGGCCCGCGCACGGCCTCGCGCAGCTCGATGCACTCGCGAAGACCGTCGCTTCGCAGTTCACGCTGCACGTCGCGCCGCTGCGGGTGCGAGTGCGTTCTTTGAGCGTGCGCATCTCGGGCGAGGCGATCGATCGCCTCGACTGGGTGAGCGCAGCTCCGGGGAGAACGCTCACGCCCGCGGCGGCCGAGCACTTCACCGCGACGCAGACGGCGGCTCCGCTGCAGAGCCAGACCGAGTGGCTCGAAGACGGCACACGACTGCCACCGATCGAAGCCGCGCTCGAGCGCAGTCCGTCGCTGATCTGGGTGAAGGCGCCGTCGGGCTCGGGCCGCACCCGGCTCCTCGACGAGCTCGCGCGGCGCATCGCGAGCCGCTCGCCCTCCGACGGTGAAGTGCTGCTCGTCGATGACGCCGAGCGCCTCAGCTGGCAACAGTGGGAATGGGTCGAGACGCTGACCGCGCCCGGCCACGCGACGCCGACCGACGTGGTGCTGATCGGCGACGAGCGGATCGCCGCGCTTCGACCCCACCTCGGCTCTCGAGCCGCGAACTTCCGTGTGGTGACGCCGTCGCTGTTGTCCGACGAAGAAGCGCGCCGCCTGGTGCGTTCGCAGCTCGCGCCCGCCGAACTCCTCCCCGAGGTGTTGGTGCGCGAGCTCGCCGAAGCGGGCAGCGGCCTCGCCGGCACCATCACCGAGTCGATCCAGATCTTGAAACAGCGCGGCCTGCTCGCGCGCGACGTGCAGACCGGAGAGTGGCGGCTGTCGAGCGACGTTCGCGGTCTGCGCGCGGGTGCGAAGTTCGCGCTCGACGCCCTCAACGAACTCCCGAGCGCGTTGCACGATCTCGCCCGGCTCCTCGCACTCGCCCACTGGCGGCCGAGCGTGCTCGAACTCGACGAAGCGCTGCGCGCGCTCCCCGAGGCGTTCAATGCGCGCCGCCTCGACGCCGCCGCCGGAGTCGCTCAGCTCACCGCGAATGGGTTCGGCGCGCTGTCGGCCGGGCGCTTCGTGTGGGAACGCCAGGGCCTTCAGCGTTCGCTCGCAGCTGAGACCGGGCCGCGAGTAAGCGAGCTCCACCGCGCGCTCGCTACGTCAGCCACTTCGGGTCTGCGCCGTGCCGAGGCGCAGCTCGCGGCCGAGTTCGCGCGCGCAAGAGAAACCACGCGTGCCCCGCAGCGCCTGCCGACCGGAGAATTCGCTCGGGTCCGTGCGCGGCTCGCGGCGGCCGCGGCCGGTCTCGCCGCACCCGCTCCCGCCGTGCGGACTTCCACGCCGGAGCCGATTGATCACTCCGCGCGTGCGATTCGCGTCGCCGCGTGGGTCGAAGCGCTCGCCCATCACGCGCACGCCGCCGGCTGGGTCGACGTCGCCGCGAGCGCGTCGGCAGACGCAGGCCTCGCCGCGCTCCAGGCAGGAGACGCCATCGGCTGCGATCTCTTCCTCACCCGTTCGCTCGCACATCAGCAGTCGGGCGCATTGCTCCTCGCGAGAGCGCGTGCGCGACGACAGCTCGAGCGCTTCGCCGACGCGATCGCCGACGCGCGCGCCGTGACTGGCGAACTCGAACTCCGGGTCGCCGCGCGCCTCGAAGCCTCTCTGTCTCTCGACTGGATGAACGAGTTCTCCCAGGCCAACGACGAGAGTGAACGCGCGCTCACCGAAGGCGCGCCCTTCGAAGATTCACCGACGCCGCTGGGGCGCGAGCTGCGTCTGGCGCGCGGGCGGCTCCACGTTCGCGCGGGCCGGTGGAACGAGGCGATCGAAGTGCTCGCGCCGCTCTGCGAGCACCCGCCAGCACCTGAAGAGGTCGAAACCATCCTCGGAGCGCACGCGCTCGCCGCGAGCGTGTGTTGTGTCTTGAACGAGCTGCCTCGCGGTGAACGACTGTTCGCTGCGGGGCTCGAGCTCGCCGAGCGCCACGGCCAACCGGTCGTCGGCTGCGCGCTGCTGATCAACCGCCCCATGTTGTGGATGGGGCTCGGCAAAGTGGAAGCCGCGCTCGCCGATCTCCGCGCTGCGGCCACGATCAGTCGCCGGCTCGGCCACGCGCAGATCGAGCGTGTCGCCAGCCACAACCTCGCGCAGTACCTCCTGTGGCTCGGGCGGCTCGACGAAGCCGACGCACTCGCCGCGCGCGCGGAGCAGTTGGCGACCCTGAGGCTGGGAGGGGATGCCCCGCCGGCCGACCAACTGCTCCTCGCACGCCTCGAAGTGTCTCGAGCCAATCGCAACGCCGCCCAGGCCCACCTCGATCGAATCGTGGGCCGACAGCTCAACCCGTCGGAGACGCTGCAGCGCGACGTGGTACGCGCGTGGCTCGGTCAGCTCGCCTGGACCGAGGTGCTCGATGAGCGCGAAGGCGTCGTGCCCGACGAACTGCTCGACGCCGCTTTGCTCGCTCAGCGTTTTGCAACCGACGATGCCGTACGCGCGAAAGCCGCGGAGCGCAGTGCAGCGTTGCGCCCCGCGGCCTCGGTCACGCACCCCGCGTGATCACGGAGCGAACTTCAGGATGGTCAGCGTCGCGCCATCGCCGTTGTCGCCGATGTTGTCGTCGTTGAAGACCGTCTGGAGCTGATTCCCGCTCGGACCCTCGTAGTAGTAGCAGGGGCCGTCGTAGTCATTCGACTCACCGAGCGCGCGGAACCACTGGTTCGCCTCGTACCAACCACCCGCGCCGAAGACGCGACCGGTCGTCACGCGAGCCAGCAGCGCGCGCATCGCGAGACCAGGAGCCGGGAAGCCAGCCGGCGCCACCGCCCACGAGTAGCCACGCACCGGGTACCAGTGATCGGGCCAGTAATCGAAGCGGTAGGTGTCGGCCGGGCCGGTGAACTTGAAGCGGGTGCGGTTGGTCACCGACATCGGCACGCTCTCGACGTAGTTGGCGCGCGCGAACCACGGCTCGACCGTCACCGAACCACTGCAGCTGGTGCCATCAGGCGGGAGCATCGAGCCCTCGGTGCGGATGAACGAGTAGCCGCTCGGCACGGTGGTGCGCCACGTGGCGAGCGTCGCGTTGTCGCCCTGCGCCGGGTTGAAATACAGGCGCAGCGGGTAGAGACCGCTGATGGGGATGTAGCCCTCGATGCGGTGCAGGAAGTAACCGTCGCGCACCGTGCCCACCGTGCCGGCCCACGAGGGGTTGGTGGTGAGGAAGTTGTCGGCGCGCTCGCTGCTCCACCAGTGGTACAGCGGCATCGTGCCCGACGGCTGCGCCATCGCCGGGTTGTAGACGTGGCCCTGAATGCCGACCGGCACGTAGCTCGGCTCAGGCGGCGTGTACGAACCGCTCGGGCAGTTGCGGTAGTACGTGCACGTCCACTCCGGCAGCGTGGTGCTGAAGTAGTCACCGCGCGCCACGCTGTAGAACGTGACCAGCGGCAACTTCGCCTGCGCGTTGGCCACTCCGCTTGCGAGCACGAGCGCGCTCGTCATCAGCATCAACAGTCTCTTCAAGTTCATCGTCGATCTCCTTCGAGGGTTTGGAAGAACAGCGCGGCGCCGGTGTGCAGTTCGTGTGCCCGACCCGCTCCGCTCTCGAAGAGCGAAGCGAGTGCAGCCTGCGCAGCCACAACTCAGTCGCGCCCGTCGCTCACCACGCCACCACGCAGCGAGACGTGCGAGTCGCGACCCGTCGAGCCCGGCACGCTCGGCGCGCTCGAGCCACCGACGACAGTCGCGTAGCCATCGGTGCGCGGCCACGAGTCGGCGTGCGCGGTGCCGCCGGGGCCGTCGACCGTCGTGGTCCAGTGCGAGCCGCCACCAGGCATGGAGTGGTTCTCGAGCTCGACGTTGGCGCCGTTGAACGCGCCCGCCTCCGTGAGCTCACGCATGAACGGCGAGAGCTCGCCGCGCGAGAGCCCGACGTCGGGGCGATCTCCGCCGGTGTTGCGCTGGCGCGCGGCTTCGTACGCGAGTTCCTGGAGCACGCCGGCATCTCGCGCCGTCATGCGCCCATCGGCCATGTGCGTGAGCGCTTCGTCGGCGCCCGGCGTGAACGAGACGAGATCAGGGCCCGCCACCCGGCGAAGCGCCGCTGAATTGCCCGCGGGATCTCCCGAGAGCAGCATCGCGTTCACCACCGCCGCGCCACCGCAGCGATCGCGATCGCGCATCGTGTCGTCGTTGCCGTCGAGCTGCGGCGAGCGGCTGATCAAGATGCCGACGTCGGTGCGGTTGTTGAGATCGTAGGTGCGCGGCGGTCGCGCGCGATCTTCGCGATCAGCCACCGCGCGCGCGGCAGCGCTACCCTCCGTGTCGTACGGGCGCGAGAGATGCGCTGCCTCGCGGCGACGGTGCGCTTCGACGTCGAAGCCATCGGCATGAAGCGTCCGCTCGGCCTCGCGAGCTGGCTCGGTGCGCTCGGTGCCGCGAGCACGTTCGGTGCGCGTCGGCGTTTCAGTGCGCGGCGGAGCGACGGGATGACGACGTGAACCAACGCGTTCAGGACCACCCATGGTGTGACCTCCAAAGACCTGCGGGGAAAGAGACGTCTTCAGTCAGCCGAAGGCGGAAGCGTGCGCGCGATCGCACCGTCGACCGTGTCGTACGCGACGCGATCGCTCGAGAGCGTGCCGAGGTAGTAGCGCATGTAGCCGTCGGCGAAACGCTCGCTCACCGGCCCGCGTGGGTCGCTCGGGTCCGAGTGACGACCGTTGTAGTCGATGGCTCCCAGCGACTCGCGCGACATGCCGCCCGACAAGCCGTAGCGCTGATCGACCGCGTGCCCCGTCTCGTGCAGCACGGTCGGTGAAATGTGGCTCTCGCGAACTTCGGGGCGCGCCAGGCTCTCGTGCGTGAGTTCGAGCCGCGGAGGGTTGGTCCACCCTTCGGCGCGGTACGCCTCGGCGTTGCGGCCGCCGCCGCGACTCGACTCGTAGTGTTCGATCGCCGCTTCGTTCACCCACGCGCCGCCGCTGTCGTTGTTGCCATGACCGATGGTGTCGCCGACCACGACGCGCGGAATGGTGCGGAGGTGCTCGGGAGGCAGCCGCTCGAGCGTGGTGCGGATCGTCTCGAGCTCATCGGGGTTCGCGCCGTAAACGTCGATCGGCACGCCGTGCACCGAGAGGTGTTCGGGCTCGGTGGTGTTCAGCACGCGCAGCGCGTCACTGCGCAGCCGCGGAGGAATCGCCGCCTCTCGAATCGCCGCCGACTGCGCCGCCGCGTCGGACTCGAGGAACGCGCGGCTGTTCGCGAGGTGCGCCAGCCCGCTCGCGACGCGCCGATCTTCCGGGTGGCGCGCGTAGCAGTCGAGCATCTCGGTCTGCCGCTCGGGCGTCAGCGCCGAGAAGCCGCGCGCGGTGACGATCGAAGTCAGGTTGCGATCGGCCGCGCGAGAGCCGCTCGCCTCGAGCGCGCGCACCCGGTCCTGCACCTCGGGCGTGAGCGCACCGAACTCGCGGCGACGCTCCAGCGCGGTGGGCGCGTGCAGCTCAGTCGGCGCGACCTCGGGCGCCGCAGAAGGAGTGCCTTCGCCACGCAGCTCACGATCCTGCTTCGCGCGCGACGTACCTCCAGCGTCGAACGAATCGACGTAGCGCGCTGATCGCGCTGCACTTTCAGGCGCAGCCGTGCGCGGGCGCGCCTCGACGCTCGGAGGTGGCGTGCGTGGGGAAACGGGAGTCGGGGCCCGGGAGCCGATGCGAGGGGACATGCGGGCCCCAAAGAGCAAAGGCGCGGCCAGCACCGACAGGCCCATTCCGACGGCCGCCGCCTCGTGAGGTGTGGACTGGGAAGCCACACCTCGTGAAACCCGGGGACTGGGAGTCCAAAATGCGACGCCCCTCCTCGCCACGAGAGCGAAGAGGGGCGCCTCACCACCAAACACTCACTTCAAGAACGCCGTCACCGCATCGACCTTCGTCTCGCCACCGTCGGGCTCGATGATGATGCTCTTGTCCTTGCCGACCACGATGACCAGGCGATCGCTGAGCGCCAGCGCCGCGCGCAGATCGGGCCGCGCCTTGACCAGCGCGAAGTACGCATCAGACAGGTACTTCACCTTCAGCGTCTTCGCCGTGCCGTTCGCCGCGTCCGAGTCGATCCACCCGCCGTTCTTGTAGAGGAACGTGTGGCCCGAGGCGACGCGCACCGGGTCGCTGACGCGCTCGCCTTCGGTCTGCTCCTTCATCTTGTTGAGCGCGCGGGAGATGGCGATGCCGTCCTTGCCGTCGGCCTTCTTCATCGCCTCTTCCTTGCGCGGGCCCGACGCGCCGCCGAACGCCTTGTCGAAGTCGTCGCTCGGAGCTTCAGCCGCCGTCACGGGAGCCGGAGCCAAATCAGGCGTCTTGGTCGCAGGCTGCGAAGGCTGGTTGTTGCCGCGACCACCACTGCCCGTCGTCGCCGTCGAGTCACGCATCGAGAAGCCACTCGCCGAACCCTTCGGAGCCGACTTCTCCTCGGCACCACGGAACACCCACGGGTCGGGGCGCGGCGGAGGCGGCGGGCGGTTCTGCGCCACCGGCTGCGCGACGTCTTCCAGCACCAGGTACGAGGTGTACGGCGTCACGATGCCGTACTTCTTGCCGAGCGCGATGCACTCTTCCTTGAGCTCCGGCTTCTCGCCGCGCAGACGGATTTCCTCGAGCAGGTAGCCCACCTTGCGGATCGCCCACAGGCGCGGAACGAAGTCGAACTGCTTGCTCTCCTTCGTCGCGTCGCCGCGGTACTCGAACACCTGCTTCTTGCCGTTGAAGTTACCGGTCAGCACCACGGTGCCGTCCTTCGGCGTGCGGAAGCGGCCCATCACCACCAGCTGCGCGCCCTTGAACAGATCGCCCAGGCGCTTGGGGTACACGTCGTACGCACCGAACGCCGAGAGATCGAGCGCGAGGTCGGCGAGCACCGGGTTCGCGACCTTGTCGTAGAAGCCACCGACCTTCAGCTCGAAGTCGCGGCCGTCCTTCGCGAAGTCAGACGTGCCCTGCCCTTCGTCGGCGATGCGGTCGAGCAGGCGCGCGTTGAGATCGTCGCCCACGCCGAAGGTGAAGACGCGCGAGCCCTGGTTGGCCGTCTTCGCGTCCTTCGCGATGGCCGCTTCGTCGGTCTCACCGACCGTGGGGTGACCGTCGGTGATGAACATCACCATGTGCGGGCGATCGCCGCGGTTCGCTCCGTCTTTGAGCGCGCGCGTCATCGCTTCGTCGATCGCCGTGCCGCCGATCGCCTCGAGGCCGCTCACGAACTCGAGCGCCTTCTTCACGTTCTTCTCTTCGGCCAGCTGCGGCTTGTCGAACAGCGACTCGACGTCGGTCGAGAACCGCACCACGTTGAACTCGTCGCGCGGGTTCAGCTTCTGCACGCAGTACTTGAGCGTGTCGCGCGCCAGCTTCATGCGATCGCCCATCATCGAACCCGAGGTGTCGATCACGAACGTGATGCGCTTGGCGAGCACCTCGTCGGCTTTCAACTCGGCGCGCGGAGAGATGAGCGCCATGAAGAAGCCCGGCTGCTCGGGGTCGGGGCGGTGCGACATGAAGGTGAGCCCGACCGACTTGTCGGACACCGTGTAATAGAGGTCGAGGTCCTTGCTGATGTCGGCGCCCGCGCCCATCTCGAGGCCGGTGATCGCCTCGTTCTCACCCTTGCGCGACACGCCGAGCTTGTGGGTCGGCGAGTAGATCGAGCGCAGCGGCGTCTTGCTCTTGATGTTCGCGCTGAACACGAAGTCCTGCTTCACGGTCAGCCGCGGAGCGCCGCGCGACGAAGCGCCGAGCGGGTAGTGGTACTGGTAGAGGCCCGCGTTGAAGTCGAGCACCTGGCTGAACGTGAGCTCGATCTTCTGCTCACCGTTCGCGGGCACGGGGAACACGCGCGCGCGGAACGCGTCGGTGTCGACGTACTCGAGCAGACCCGGGTCCTGCAGGCGGCGCACGATGCCTTCGTAGATCTCGGTCGCCTTCTGCTTCTCGAGCACCTCGCCCTTGGTCTTCTTGCCGTTGATCCACAGGTAGAAGTCCTGCAGCGCGGCGCCCTTCGGGAGCGGGAACACGTAGTGCGCTTCGAGCTGACGGCTCGAGGTGTTCACGAAGACCTGCTCGACCTTCGTGACTGCCGCGCCGTCGACGATCTCCGCGGACACGCGCTGGTACTTGATGCCGAGCGGCCCCATCGACGTGTCGGTGGGAATCAACATGCCTTGCGCGAGCGCGAGCGGCGCGACCAGCACGGCGGCCAGAAGAATCAGTCGGTTCATGCCCCCTCCAACGGTTGAAAGCTCCAGACGATCTCACAAGTTGCGAGGCAGCCGCAGAAGTCCTTGAGAGCTGACGGAAAAGGCCGAATTCCCTACATTGGCGCCAGTGCTCGCGACCGCCCTCGCCGTGGTGCTGGGAACGTTCTCGTCCGATGCGCGGTTGCTCGAGGCCGAAGACCTCGAGGTGTTCGCGCAGACGGCTCCGCCGCTGATGGGGTCCGACGTTCCGATCACCGACACCGACGATCAGCGCGCGGCGCGACAACGACTCGAAGCGGTGCGCGCTCAACCGGAGCCGACGCTCGTGGGCCCGATCGCCGTCCTCGCGTCGGGAGTCGGGAGCGCCGTAGCCGGAGTCCTCTTCCTCTACCTGGGGTTCGTGGTGGGAATCACGAGTCTCCCATTCATCGGCTCGGGCGCGATGACCGGGGTCGCGGCGGCCTGGGTGTTCCTGATCATCGGAGTGGTCGGCGTGGCGGTCGCCATTCCGCTGATCATCGCGGGCGCGCGCTGGTTGGCAGTCACCCTGCGGCAACGAAAAGAACGCACGCTGAAGATCCGCGAGCTCGAACGTCTGGAGCGCCAGGTGCCGCTCGAAGTGCCGCTCCCGCCCGCGTCAGTGATGGCTCCACAGCCTTCGTTGCTTCTGGCGACGTTCTGATAAGCCGCTGCACCGACATGGCTTCGACTCCTGCAGCGGCGAAGGCAACGCCCACCGACGACAAGGACTGGCTGATTCCGCTCGGCGTGCTCGGAGTGGTGATCGTCGCCGCGGTGCGCTTCGTCGGTGAGAGCCGCTTCATGGATCGGCCCATCGAGCTCGACACCACGGCGCAGATCGTTCAGTTCGCGATCTCGATCGGCGCGGTGGGCGTAATCGGCTGGGGCCTCAAGCTGCACTGGGAAGGCCGCGGCGGTTTCCGTCAGGTGCTGCGCGATCGCCTGCTGGTGGTGCTCGGCATCTGCGGCTTCCTCGGCTACTTCAACTTCGCGCACTTGCACTTCGGCAACTTCGTGCACGTGTGGGACACGTACCATTACGTGATGGGCTCGAAGTACTTCCCCGAGCTCGGCTACGAAAAGCTCTACGACTGCACCACCGTCGCGAACTGGGAAAACGGTCGCACCGACGAGGTCGCGCGGCAGACGTTCACCGACCTGCGCACCAACGTCATCATCAAGACCGACGAGATCATCGCGCACCCCGAGCGCTGCAAGGACAGCTTCACGCCCGAGCGCTGGCAGTCGTATCGGCAAGACGTCGCCGCGTTCCGCGCGATGGTGAACGAGGGGCGGTGGAGAGAGATCCACCTCGACCACGGGTACAACGCCACACCGGTGTGGACGTTGGCGGGCTACTGGCTCACCAACGCGAGCGGCAACAACGTGTCGATGCAACAGCTGACACGGCTCAATCTGCTCGACCCGATCTACCTGACGCTCGCGGTGATCATGATCTGGTGGGCGTTTGGCCCGCGCGCGTTCGCCATCGCGGCCATCGTGCTGGGCTGCCACTTTCCCAATCGCTACTACTGGACCGGCGGCGCGTTCCTTCGCCACGACTGGATCTTCTTCTTCGTCGCGTCGATCTGTCTCTTGAAGAAGAACCGGCCCGGGCTCGCGGGCGCGGCGTTCGCGTACACCACGTTGCTCCGCTTGTTCCCCGGGCTCGCCGCGGCCGGAGTGGCCGTCGCCGCCTTCGAGTACTTCCGCCAGAACAAGAAGGTCGACCCGCGCTTCATTCGCTACGTCGCCGGCGGCCTCGCAGCGACCGTGGTGCTGGTCGGCGCGTCGTTCGTCTACTTCGGTGGTCCGCCGACCTGGCAACGCTTCGCCCAGAACACGGTGAAGCACGCCAACACGCCGCTCACCAACCACATGGGCCTGCGCACGATTCTCTCGTGGCGGCCCGACACCATCGGCCAGAAGACGGTGCGGCCCGGCGGGCTCGATTCGTGGTGGCTGTGGAAGAAGTCGCGCCTCGACAACTGGCAGCAGGCCAAGCCGCTCATGTACCTCACGTTCCTGCTCGGCATGTACGTGGTGTGGCTCGCGCTCAAGAACAGCGGAGTCGACCCGTGGATGGGCGCCGCGATGGGCGCTGGCTTCATCGTCATCGGCGCGGAGCTGACCAACTACTACTACTGCTTCTTGATGGGCCTCGCGGTGCTCCACGAAAAGAAACGCGAGGTCGGAGCAATTCTCGCGGCGCTCTGCGCCGTCTCGCACTGGCTCAACTGGGGCCCCAACGCGTGGATGTCGCATTGGCTCGACGAGCAGTACGTGACGATGTCGCTCGCGGCCCTGTTCGCGGTGTTCGCCGTGTGGTGGGTGTTCACGAAGAACGCGTCCGATGCCATCGCGCCTGAAGAACCCGAGCCGCTGGTGTTCAACACCACGCCCACGCCACAGCTCGCAGTCGCGGGCGGTGGAACGCTTTCGACCGACGACGATCGCGGCGGCGGCGGGAAAAAGAAGAAGAAGAAGAAATGACTCCGCGCTGGGCGGTGGCGATCTCGGGCGTGCTCGTGGTGCTGACGAGCATGGCGAGCCTGTTCGCGTTGAGCGCGGCTGTCGCGGTCTTCTCCGCGCAGCTGACGAAATACGGTGGCGCGTTACCGCACGGCACGCAGCTCGCGTTCGACGTCTTCCTCCAACCGACTGAGGCGTTCTCGGCTGGCTGGGGCTTTCTCCTGCTCTTGCCGCCCGCAATGTGGGCCGCCGGAGCCTTTGCCATTCGCCGCGTGGAACGGCTCGCGATCGTGCTGTTGATGAGCGCGCCTGCCGTGACGCTCGGGCTGGCGTGTTTGCTCGGCGCAGCGCTGATGTTGCCGTTCGTCCCCGTGGGAGTGATCCGATGAAGCGCGCCTCGGTGTGGACCAGCGCGGTGCTCACGCTCGTCGCGAGCTTCGGTGGCTACCTGTTCCTCGCGCAGCTCACGCAGTGGTACGGGCGTGGCTTTCTCTCGCGGCTCGGCATGAGCCTGCCGGTTCCGACGAGACTGGTGATCCTCGCGAGCGATCGGGTGTTCAGCATTCCTGCGCTGCTCGCGATTCTCGCCGGGCCTGCGGTGTGCGCCCTCGGCATCGCAATGCTCAAGAAGTCGGAGCGCGCGGCGATGGTGGTGTTGTTTCTCGCTCCACTCGTGCCGCTGAGCATCGGCGCTTCGTCCATCGCGGCGTTGCTGGTGCCCGCGAGCCGATTCGTTCCCTGAAACGACGAAGCCCGCCTCGATCGCTCGAGACGGGCTTCTTCACTTCGTGATGCGGAAGGCGATTACTTCTTCGCCGGGGGCGCGCCCTTGGCCGGAGCCGCGGGAGCCGCCTCTTCCTTCACGATCTCACCGTCGACCGTGATCTTCACGTCGTCGCCGACGAGCACGCCGCCGGTCTCGAGCGCCACGTTCCAGGTGAGGCCGAAGTCCTTGCGGTTGATGGTGGTCGCGCCGCTGAAGCCGCGGGTCTTCGCCTTGCTGAACGGGTTCGCGACTTCCGGGGTCAGCTCGGCGTCGAGCGTCACCGACTTCGACACTTCCTTGATCTTCAGGTCGCCGGTGATCTTCAGCTTGTCGCCCGCGCCCTTCTCGATCTTCGTCGAGGTGAAGGTGATCGCCGGGTACTTCTCAACCTCGAAGAAGTCCTTGCTGCGGAGGTGGTCGTCGCGCTTCTGCACCTTGGTGTTGAGGCCCTTCACGTCGATCGAGACGGTGACCTTCGACTTGGTGATGTCCTTGTCGTCGAGGTCGATGTTGCCCGTCACCTCACCGAGCGTGCCGTTCACGGTCGAGACCGCGAGGTGCTTCACCGCGAAGTTCGCCGAGGCGTGCGCGGAGTCGACCTTCCAGGGCGCGGCGAGGGCGAACGACGAAACGGTGAGGGCTGCTGCGAGAATCAGCTTCTTCATGGGGGTGTTGCTCCTTGATGGGGGGAACTGCTGGTCGGCGCCTGTATGCATCAGCGGCGCGTCGGGTTTCACAGCGGCGCTCTTCTAACTTGCGCCACCGCTCCACTGCACGCGATTCGCAGTGAGGAATTCACGAATGGTCTGAGCGGAACGGCCAGTGAGGCGTTTCAGGCCGTCGCTCGGCTTCGACAATTCTCCCTTGCCGATCGCTTGATCGAACGTCGCGAGAAACGCCGCGATGGGACGCGGAAGTTTCGCGTGCGTGACCAGACCATCAATCAGCGCGTCGACCGGCACTGAAACGTGCGCGATCTTCTTTCCGCTCAGCTCGCTGGCGATGGCCGCGATGGCGTTCGAATCGATCGCCTCGGGGCCGGTGATGTCGATGTATTCGCGTTCGGTGCTCGTGGCGGTGAGCGCCGCCGCCGCCGCGCGCGCGCAGTCTTCGCGCGTCACGAAGGCCGCCTTCGCGTCGCCGCGCGAGGTGATCCACTGCCCGCTCTTCACCGCTGACGGCAGCGCCTGCAGCAACAGGTCGGCGTACAGGCTGTTGCGCAGCGAGGTGAAGCTCATGGTGCTCGCCTCGAGCGCCTTCTCGGTGAACGCGTGATCGGGGCCCACGCCCATCACGGTGTTCTTCGGGTCGACCACCGAGGTGTAGATCACGTGCTTCACGCCCGCGGCCTGCAACGCCGCGATGCCGCGCGCGTGCTGTTCCCCGCGTGGGCGATCGAGCGCATCGGTGCTGATGAGGAGCGCGCGCGTCGCTCCGGCGAAGGCGGTCTTCATGCTCGCCTCGTCGTCGAAGCTGCCCTGGCGCACCTCGATACCCTGCTTCGCGAACTCCGCCAGCTTCTGCGGAGTGCGCGTCACGGCCACGATCTTCGCCTTCGGCTTCTGTTCGACCAGCAGCTCGAGGACGCGGCGGCCGAGATGGCCAGAAGCACCGGTGATCAGCAGGGTGTCGCTCATGCGGCGCAACATGCGTCCCGGGCCGCTTCGCAACAATGCTCATTTTCAGGTAACAGTGTTGCGTAATGGCACCAATCGATCTGAACCTCGTGCGCACCTTCGTCGAGGTGTTCGACTCGCTGAGCTTCAGCAAAGCGGCCACGCGCCTCGAGGTTCCGCGCTCGACGGTGAGCCGCTCGATCCTCGCGCTGGAACGCGCGCTCAAGACCGAGCTCTTCCGGCGCACGACGCGCTCGGTGGCGGCCACTCCAGAAGGCGTGGCGCTCTACGACCACGTGCTGCCGTCGCTGCAGAGCATCGATCGCGCGCTCGAGGACACGCCCCGCCAGCAGGAAAAGCCGACCGGCACGCTGAAGATCACCGCCACCAACGACATCGGCCTCGCGTTGCTCACCGAGACCACGGCGCGCTTCATCGCCCGCTACCCCGAGGTCTCGTGCGAGGTCGCGCTCACCCCGCGCGTGGTCGATCTGGTGCGCGAGAACTACGACCTCGCGATTCGCGTCGCGGGCCGCACGCTCAAGAGCACCTCGGCGCTGCAGGCGCGCAAGATCGCCACCATTCGCGGCGAGTACTACGCGTCACCGGCGTACCTCGCGCGCCACGGCACCCCGAAGTCGCGCGCCGAGCTCGCCGGGCATCGGCACATCGCCTTTCGCGGAGCGCCGGGCCAGACGCAGCTCAACGACGTGCCGTGGCGCCTGATGACCGACGACTTGCTCTTCGCGCGCGAAGTGGCGCGGCGCGACGCCGGCATCGCGGTGTTGCCGACCTTCATGGCCGACGAAGACGTGAGCTCCGGCGCGCTGGTGCGGCTGCTGCCGCAAGATCACGAGTTCACCGGCACGGTGTGGCTGGTGCAGCCGAAGTTGAAGAACGTGCCGGCGCGCGTGAACGCCTTCCGCGCGATGTTGCTCGAGTTCCTTCGCCAGCGGCCGCTCACCTGAGCGCTGGCGCAGCGAGCCCAACTTGTCAGTATGCGCGCCCATGACGCTGCTGACTCTCGCGCTCGTCCTCACAGCCGCCGAGCCCGCACCCGACGCCGGCACGCCGAGCCGCCTGTTTGATTTGCCCGCCCAGCGCACCGACTCCGTGATGGAGCAAGCGGGCCACTCGCTGCGGTCGTCGCTGCCGAAAGAGTGGCTCACGCCGTCGGCGCTGGGCCTCGAGCGCTGGCAGTGGGGAGCGGTCCCCATCTTCCTCGTGCTCATCGCGCTCTTGACGCTCGGCCTGGTGCGCGGCTCGCGCGTCGTCACCCTGCGCCTCAACCGCGCGCGGCCGGTATTGCAGACCGTGATGGAGCGGCTCGACGCCCCGCTGCGCCTCTTCTGGGGCTCGCTCCTCGCCCGCATCGCCCTGCCCTTGCTCACGCTCACGCCGACCACCGAAGCCGCGTGGGAAAAGCTCTTCCGCATCTCGTTCGGCATCGCCTTCTTCTGGGGCTCGCTGCGCGCGGTCGCCGCGTGGGCCGATCACTTCGCCACCAGCCCGTACGCCCTGCAGCACCCCGGCAGTCGTTCGCTGGTGAGCCTCTTCACGCGCGTGGCGCGCTTCGCGCTGGTGGCCTTCGCGATCCTCGCGACGCTCGCGGAGATTGGGTACTCGGTCACCTCGGTGCTGGCCGGCCTCGGCATCGGCGGCATCGCGCTCGCGCTCGGCGCACAGAAGACGCTCGAGAACGTGTTCGGCGCGTTCGCGCTCGCGGTCGATCAACCCATTCGCGAGGGTGATCTGGTGCGCATCGGAGAGCTGCTCGGCACCGTGGAGTCGATCGGTCTGCGCAGCACCCGCATCCGCACCGTCGAACGCACGGTGGTCAGCATCCCCAACGGCAAGCTCGCCGACCTTCAGCTCGAGACCTTCGCCGCGCGCGATCGCATCCGCTTCTCGCAGAAGCTGGCGCTCGCTCCGGGCACCACGCCGCAGCAGCTCACCGAGACCATGACCGGCTTCCGTCAGGTGCTCGCCAGAAACGAACGCCTCTGGCCTGACAGCGCGACCGTGAATCTCGTCAACCTCTCGCCCGGCGCGCTCGACGTCGAGCTGGGTGCCTGGTTCGCCACCACCGACTGGGACGAGTACCGCGGCATTCGCGAGAAGGTGCTTTTGCAGCTGCTCGAGGTGCTGGAAACGACGAAGGCGAAGCTTGCGGCTCCGCCCGTCGTTCCTGCCTCGAAGTGAGAGCCGCGAATTACGCCGGCTTCGGCTTGGCGTCGTGCGCGTGCGCTTCCTTCTCGTGCGCGCGCTCGTCGAGCCAGATGACCAGCGGGCTCGCGATGTAGACCGACGAGTAGGTGCCGACCACGATGCCGACCAGCATCGCCGCCGCGAAGTCGAAGATTTCGCCGACGCCGAACACCAACAGACCGATGAGCGAGAGCGCCGTGACGCCGGAGGTGAGGATGGTGCGCGCCAGCGTGTCGTTGACCGCGATGTTGACGATCTCGGCGATGGGCTTGCCCTTGTACTTGACCATCTCCTCGCGGATGCGGTCGTAGATCACGATGGTGTCGTTGATGGAGTAGCCGAGAATCGTCAGCAGCACGGCGATCGACGTGAGGTTGAACTCGCGCCGCGTGACGAGGAAGTAGCCGGCCACCATCACCACGTCGTGGAGCATCGCGACGAGCGCGCCCGGACCGAACTTGAGATCGAAGCGGAACGCCACGTAGATGAGGATGAAGAGCATCGCCCACAACAGCGCCATGAGGCCCTTGTTGCGCAGCTGCTTGCCGACCTGAGGGCCGACGTAGTCGGTGCGGCGCACGTCGAAGTCGACGCCCGGGATGCCGGCCTTGAGCGCGCTGGTCACCGCCGACGCCATGCCCTCGGCCTTCACCTGGTAGTCGAACTCACCCAGCTTCATGACCTCGGTCACGCCGGTGCCCGACGCGACGACCGCCTGCTTGATGGCCGCGGGGTCGACGGCGGTCTTGAAGCGCACGTTGATGATGCCGGTGTCGAGGTTCTTGTTGAGGTTGACGACCTCACCGAGCGCGCGAATCGCGTCTTCGGCCTTCTTCTCGCTCTCGGCGGTGAGCTGCGTGACGCCGCCCATGCGCAAGATGAAGTTGTTCTCGTCAGCCGAGCCGATGGCCTGCACCTGCGGCTCGTGGAGACCGCCCTTCACGGCGCCCTCGCGAACCTGCTCGGCGGTGACGGACGACTTGAACTTGATCTCGACCAGCGTGCCGCCGGCGAAGTCGACGCCGAGGTTGAAGCCGAACACCGCGATGCCGACGATGATCGCGATGTTGACGATCGAGCTGATGAACAGCGCGATCTTGCGCTTGCCGATGAAGTCGATGTTGGTCTTGCCCTTGATGATCTGCATGACGGGCTCCTGATCAGACCGACACGGTCTGCGAATTGCGACCGTGCACGAGGTAGGTGGTGATGAGTCGCGTCACGACGATCGACGTGAAGAGCGACGCGATGATGCCGATGATGAGCGACGTAGCGAAGCCGCGCACCGGGCCGGTTCCCGTGAACATGAGGATGAAGCCGGCGATCAGCGTGGTGACGTGGGCGTCGAAGATGGTCCAGAACGCGCGGTCGTAGCCCTGATCGACCGCCGCGCGCGCCGTCTTGCCGGCCGCGATTTCTTCGCGCACGCGCTCGTTGATGAGCACGTTGGCGTCGACCGCGATGCCAAGCGTGAGCACGAAGCCCGCGATGCCCGGCAGCGTCAGCGTCGCGTGGAACGCGGCGAGACCAGCGAGAATCAACAGACCGTTGAGCACCAGCGCCACGTCGGCGACCAGGCCCGACACCTTGTAATAGAGCGCCATGAAGAGCACGACCAACGCCAGACCGAGCACGGCGGCGAAGGTGCCCTTCTTGATCAGCTCGTCGCCGAGCGACGCACCGACCACGCGGATCTCACCGATCGACACCGGCGCAGGCAGCGCGCCCGACTGCAGGGTGATGGCGAGCAGCTTGCCGTAGTCCTTCGCGTCCTGACCCGAGCGGCCGTAGGTGATGGTGCCGGTGTCCGTGATCTCCGACTGAATCGTCGGCGCGTTCATCACGTTGTCGTCGATGATGATCGCCATCTGGCGCTTGATGTTCTTGCCGGTGAGGTCACCCATCATGCGGGCGCCCTCGGGCTGCATGTCGAACACCACGTAGTACTGACCCTGGTTGTTGGGCGAACCGGGGAACCACGCGCCCTTCAGCTGGTCGCCCGGCACGTTCGTCGCGTCGAGCAAGAACGTCTGGTACTTGCTGCACTTGGTGGTTGTGTTGGTGCCCTTCACGCAGTGCGTGAGCGCCTTCTGCGGAGCGGGAATCTTCCCCTCGAGGTACGCCAGCAGCGCCTTGCGATCTTCGCTCTCGAGGAACGGACCCGACGGGCCGTCGCCGTTGTCGCCCTTCATCACCAGGCGAATCAGCTGCGGGTTCTCGGGCGGCGTCGACGAGTAGATGGTCGAGAAGATCGACGAGTCGAGCGCCACGATGCGGAACTCGAGCTGGCCGGCCTCACCGATGAGCTCCTTCACCTTTTCCGGGTCGGACTGACCGGGGAGCGAGATCTCGGATCTGATCGTTGCCGAGCTTGGCGATCTGCATTTCGGCCACGCCCCACTTGTCGATGCGCTCGCGGATGCGGAGCATCGCCATGTCGAGCGCCTCGGTGGTCATGCTCGCCAGCGAGCTGTCGTCGAGCGCGAACACCATCTTCGCGCCGTCACGGCTCTTGAGCTGGAAGTCGGTGAAGGTGTCGAGCAGACCCTTCTGGATCGCGTCGGCCGTGTTCGCGTCCTTCGCGGTCAGCGTCACGCGGTTGGTCTCGGGGTCGACGACCGGCGCCTCGAGCTCACCGAGCTTCTTCTGCGCGACCCACGACACCATCTGCGACGCGCGGCGCTCGGCGCGCTTGGTGAGCGCGGTCTTCATGTCGACGTGCATCACGAGGTGGATGCCGCCCTGAAGGTCGAGGCCGAGCGACAAGCGGTAGCTCGCCGGAGGTGCCCAGGCCGGCAGCACCGTCTTCAGCTTCTCGATGTTGTTCCGATCGGCGCGATCGAGAACGAAGAACGAATAATAGGTGGGCACCAGCATCCACACCGTGCCGAGGGCGACGGCGAGAATGATGGTGAGCCGCGTGTACCAGTTGCGGTCCATCGCTTACTTCTCCTCTTTCTTGGCTTCGGAATCGGCCTTCACGGGGGCTTCGACCGTGACCTTCCCCTGAATCGAACTCTTCAACATGCGCACCTTGGTGCCGGCCGCGATCTCGAGCGTGACCAGCTTGTCGTCGACCGAGAACACCTTGCCCAGAATGCCGCCGCTGGTGATCACGTCGTCGCCCTTCTTCAGAGCGGTCAACATGGCCTGCTGTTCCTTCTGCTGCCGCTGCTGCGGGCGGATCAGCACGAAGTACATGATCGCGAACAGCGCGCCGAAGAAGAGGATGTTCATACCGCCACCACCGCCGCCGGCTGCTTGCGCGAGAAGGGTGGGGATCGAAGCGAGTGACATGGGTCTGGCCCCTCGGGGGCAACTTCGTGGAATACCGAAAAACGAGAGGCGGGCCGTATACCTGCCGAGGGGGTATGCGGCAAGCGCACACGCCGCGAGTTTGTGCTAGGCGCGCGAGCCCATGATTCGGCTCTTCGTGACGGCTTTCTTCGCGGCGCTCCTTCTGTGTGGCTGCAATCTCACCGCGGTCGGAATTCCGTGCGAGGACCGCAGCGATTGTGAGCCGGGTCAGGACTGCTTCAGCACCGCGGCGGGGTTCTGCACCCGCGGGTGCAGCGAGCCGGGCCAGACGCGCGACTGCCCCGCGGGCACCGTCTGCACGTTCTTCGGCCAGAGCCTGGTGTGCAGCAACCCGTGTGAAGTCGATCGCGATTGCCGCATCAACTACGAGTGCGCGCTGACGCACGCGGGCGGCACGAAGAGCGCTTGCCGTCCTGCGCCTCCGTGAGTTCCGATTCGGTCTGGTGCGTGTCCTCTTCATAGCGACGACGTTCGGAGTGCTTGTCGGCTGCGGCCCGCTCACACCTTTGCCTCGTGACGGCGGAGTCGACGCCGGCGCTTCGGGCGGCGGTGCTGCGACCGGTGGCGGTGGCTCGAGTGGTGGCGGAGGCGCAACCGGTGGTGGCGGTGCGACCGGCGGTGGCGCTGCGACTGGCGGCGGTGGAATGACGGGAGGCGGTGGCGCAACGGGCGGTGGTGGCGGCTCGAGCGCGTTCTCGTGGGTGCGCATGACGTTCAGCCCGGCTCCGACGAACCCGGCGACGACCTTCACGGTTCGCGGCCTCACGCGGCGTGCGAGCGGAGAAGTCTTCGTCTCGCTCAACAACGGTGAGCTCTACGCGAGCACGGCCGGGAGCGAGACGCTGGTGCGTGTGCCCAATCTCCCTGCGCAGACCGGGAGCACCCTGCTGGGGCCGGTGATCGCGTTCGGCACCGACGTGGCTCTGGTGCGCGGCGCTTCGGTGCAGACCTGCTCGGGCACGTGCACCGACTTCGCGTCGTTCAATCCGCTGCAGTCGCTCGCGTTCCCCGAAGAAGGCACGGCGTTCTGCGCGCGGAGTGACGGCTCGACGGCGTACCTCACGACCAACGCGGGCTCGACCGGCAAGCTGTGGACGTTGTCGCGCGGCATGACGCTGACGATGACCGAAACCAGCGCGAACGTCGGCATCGGCAACGTCGAGAAGTGCCAGGTCGCGGCCTCGGGTGAGGTGTTCATCGCCGGTGACTCGAGCGTCGGCGTGCTGCGCACCAGCGGCGGCCTCGCGACCGAGAGCGTCGATCTCATGGGCCAACCCGGAGCGTCGTGGCGTGACGTGAGCGGTTCATTTCTCGTCGGCGGCGGCTCGGGCTACCGCGTCGCGACGCGCAACGCGGGCACGGGCACGTGGGCCTCGGTTGCGCCCGACACCAGCGGCACGCTCTTCACCTCGGTGGCTGCGCTCTCGGCAAACGAGACGCTGGTGGGCGGCGTCCTCAACAGCGGCAACACCACGCAGGCAGGTATTCTCAAATGGAATGGCTCGCGCTTCGTCGCGCTGACGCCTGCCGCGCCGGTGTTCGAGGTCGAGCTGGGCGTGATGGTCTCGGAGAACGAGGTGTACTTCGCGGGCTACGAGCGAGCGTCAGGCGGGTACGTCGTGGTGCACGGCACCCGTTGAGTCCCCTCTCCCGCGAGGCTGAGGATCCATCACATCTTGAAGGACGAGTGAGGGAGTGATCTTTCCCGTCCTATGCACGGGATTTGGTCGCTTGCGGACGAGTTCAAGAACTGCAGCTTTCCGGATGAGCGGCTGCGGAAGCGCGCGATGCGGATTGCAGAGCGTGTGGAGCGCGAGCCGAGCTGGAGCTTTCCGCGCGCCTTCGCCGACCCATCTCAGCTCGAAGCGGTGTACCGGTTCGTTGGCAACGAGCGGGTCGACCTCGATGACATCGTCAGCGGCCATATCGCCAACACGCTGAAGCGGCTGTCGTCGAAGAAGCGGTGTCTGGCCATCCACGACACGACGAGCTTCTCGTTCGAAGGCGAGCGAGAGGACCTCGGCACTGTCGATCGAGCGCAAGAAGGCTTCTACGCACACGTGTGTTTGTGCGTATCCGCGGAGGGACACCGAGAGCCCGTGGGACTCTTGGCGATCGACACGTGGACGCGAGACGAGAAGAAGGGAAAGCGAACGACGCGCGAGCGGAAAGCGGAATCGGACCTGGAGTCCGGGCGGTGGGCCGAGCAGTCACTCGACGTCGAGGGACTGGTGAAGTCGACGGAGCTGATTCACGTCGAAGACCGCGAGGCCGACATCTACGAGAGCCTCGAGACGCGAATCGCGCATGACATGCATTTCATCGTGCGCGCCGCATCGTCGAAGGTGGTGCTGACCAACGCTGGCACCGAGAACATCCTCGACTACGCGCGCACTCTGTCGGTGGTGACGACGCGGGAAATCCATCTGTCTGCACGCAAGGCGAAACACAGCACGCTGCGACCCAATGCCCAGCATCCGCCGCGAAAGGAGCGCGACAGCCGCATCGAGATCCGCGCGGGGAAAGTGCGTCTGCGCAAACCGCTCAGAAGCGGAGCGTGTCCAGAGCTCGAGCTGAACGCGGTGCACGTGCTCGAGATGGACGCGCCTCGCGGAGAGAAGCCAGTCGAGTGGCTGCTGCTGACGACTGAGCCAATCGCGACCGTTGCCGACGTCGAGACCGTCGTCGACAACTACCGAGCGAGGTGGCTCATCGAGGAGTACTTCAAGGCACTGAAGACGGGCTGCAAATACGAAGAGCGCCAGCTTGAGTCTCTCCACGCACTCCTCAACGCACTCGGCATCTTCGCCGTGATGGCGTGGCGGCTGCTGCAGTTGCGCTTCCTCGAACGCACCGCTTCCGACGCACCAGCCACCACCATCGCGAGCTCGGCAGAGATTGCGATTCTCGAGAAAGAGGCGCGCATGCCTCCGCGCGCCACGGTGCGCGAGTTTCTCCTCCGCCTTGCCCGCTTCGGCGGTCACCTCCCGCAGAACGGTCCGCCAGGACTGCTCATCCTCTGGCGTGCACTCAGCACCCTTCTTCAGCGTGCTCAGGGCTTCGAACTGGCCCTCAAGATGTGATCAATCCTCAGCCCGCGAGGGAGAGGGTCGGGGTGAGGGTGAACCTGCAACTCCAAACTCAGGCCTCGGGGCTCAAAGGTCGAGCCAGGAATTCCCGAGTGAAGTCGCCATAGGAATCGCTCTCGATGGCGACCCGAGCATCTCGCATCAGCTGCAGGAAGAAGTGCAGGTTGTGCAGCGTGTTGAGCCGCATCGCCACCAACTCCTGCGACACGAACAAATGCCGCAGATACGCGCGCGAGAAATTCTTGCAGGTGTAGCAGCCGCACTTCGGGTCGAGCGGCCGCTCGTCCTTCGCGTAGCGCGCGTTCTTGATGACCAGCTTTCCTTCGCTGGTGAAGAGCAGCGAGTTGCGCGCGCTGCGGGTGGGGAGCACGCAGTCGAACATGTCGATGCCCGCGCCGACGCAGGTGATCAGAATCGAGCGGCGTGCCGACGCCCATCAAGTAACGCGGCTTGTCTTTGGGGAGCAGCGGCGCGCTGAACTGAACTCCTGCGTGCATCTGCTCGGGTGACTCGCCGACCGCGAAACCGCCGAGCGCGTAGCCGGGCAGATCGATGGCGCACACTTCTTCGGCGTGACGCTTGCGCAGGTCTTCGTAGAGGCCGCCCTGCACGATGCCGAACAGCGAGCTGCGCTGCTTGTTCCACGCCGTCACGCAGCGCTTGAGCCAGCGCGTGGTGCGGTCGAGCGAGGGCTCCATGTACGTGCGCTCGCTCATCGCGGGCGGGCACTCGTCGAACGCCATGATGATGTCGGCGCCGAGCACTTCTTGAATCTCGATGCTGCGCTCGGGCGTGAGCACGTGCTTGCTGCCGTCGAGGTGACTCTGGAAGGTCGCGCCTTCCTCGGTGATCTTCCGTTTCTCCGAGAGGCTGTAGACCTGAAAGCCACCGGAGTCCGTGAGCATCGCGCGGTCCCACGAGATGAAGCGGTGCAGGCCGCCGAGCTCGCCGATGAGCTGTTCTCCGGGGCGCAACATCAGGTGGTACGTGTTGCCGAGAATGATCTTCGCGTCGAGCGTGTGCAGGTCGTCGGGCGCGATGGCCTTCACCGAGCCCGCGGTACCGACCGGCATGAACACCGGCGTCTCGATGGTGCCGTGCGGCGTGTGCACGCGGCCGCGGCGCGCTCCGGTCTGCGCGCAGACGTGCAGCAACTCGAACTTCACGAGCGAAGGAGCGACGCGTTGATCTCCGCGGCGATCTGGAGCGGGAAGCGTCACGGGGCGTCGTCCTCGATGAACATGGAATCGCCGTAGCTGAAGAAGCGGTACTTCTCTCTGATCGCCTCGGCGTAGGCGGCGAGCGTCTGTTCGCGACCGGCGAAGGCGCTCACCAACATCAGCAGCGTCGACTTGGGCAGGTGAAAATTCGTGATGAGCGCGTCGACGTACCGAAACTGAAACCCCGGAGTGATGAAGATCTCCGTAGCAAATCCCCCCTCTCCCCCGAGGGAGAGGGTCGGGGTGAGGGTCAAACTCTCGAGCGATCTCACGACGGTGGTCCCAACCGCAATCACGCGACGTTTCTCGGCCTTTGCGCGCTCGAGCGCCGCTCGGGTCGCGTCGGGCACCATCACCCGCTCGGAGTGCATCTTGTGCGCGGAGATCGGCCCCTCGCGAACCGGCATGAAAGTACCCGGGCCAACCTCGAGCGTGAGAAATCGAGTCTCGACACCGCGAGCGCGCACGGCGCTCAAGATCTCCTCGGTGAAGTGCAGCCCCGCCGTCGGAGCCGCCACCGATCCGATCTTCTTGCTGAACACGGTCTGATACCGCTCATCGTCGGCCGACTCGGTGTCGCGCTCGATGTACGGAGGCAGCGGCAACTTCCCCGCGCGCGCGATGGCGGCCTCGAGCGTCTCGAGCGGCGAAGTGAACGTGACGCGATACTCACCGTTGCCGACCGCCTCGCTGATCGTCGCGGTGAGCCCGGCCTCGAACTCGAGCTCCATTCCCGGCCGGAAGCCCTTCGATGATTGGCCCAGACAGATCCACGTGCTGCCGCTGGCGTTCGACTTGAGCGCGGTCTCGGTCGCGACGTCGGTCGCCGGGCGCACGAGGAGAAGCTCCGCTTTCCCGCCGGTGCCCTTCTTCTTGCCGAGCAGCCGCGCGGGAATCACGCGTGAGTCGTTGAACACCAGCACGTCGCCTGCGCGCAGGAGCGAAGGAAGATCCTTGAACGATCGATGCGCGAACTTCCCGCTCGGTCGACGCAGATGCAGCAGCCGGCTCGCGTCGCGCTGTGCGAGCGGGCGCTGGGCGATCAACTCAGGCGGCAGCTGAAAATCGAAGTCGTCGGTGTGCATCTCGTGACGAGACGCCCTCTACCCGACGACGAGCGTTTCAGGGCTCAACTTTGAAACGAATCGAGTGGTACGTGGTGACGCTCATCGCCGAGCCGGGAGTCGCTCCGGCGGGCGCGACCTCGTTGCTGCGCTCGAGGAACACGTTCTCGTCGTCGGCGACCACCAGCTTGTCGAACGGCACGTTGAACTCGAATTTGTCGTCGGCCAGCGTGGCGTCGACCATCGCGCGGTTGAGCCGCACGCGCACGGTGTTGGCGGGCTGGTTGTTCGCGTCGCGCCACACCACGGTCAGTCCGTTCGCCTGACGGATGGTCGCGTCGTTCTGCGGAAACGTGATCTGCGAGGTGCCGGGCGACGCGACCGAAGCCTCGACACGATCGCTGCCACGCACGATCTCGAGGCGGATGATCTCGTCCCAGGGGATCTGCGACGCGCGGTATTCGTTCTCGTTGTTCATGTCGACGAACGGCACGTTGGTCTTCGGCGCCTTCGAGCCCGACACCGTGACCGTCGCGTCCTTGACGATTGCTCCGGCGGGGCCGGCTTCACGCACCGTGATGCGCGCCGCCGCGTTCGACGGACTGCCATCGGTCGAGAAACGGGCCGAGACGAAGAGCGTGCTGCTGCCGCTACCCGGGTTGGTGCCACCACACGCCGAAAGCGCCGCCGCGAGAAAAACAATCGAGAGAAGAGAGCGAGTCATCGCGGCGAAGTTTCGCACATTCCTATTTGGAATAGCCGAGCTGCTGCAGTCGCGCGCGCAGCAACCGCAAGAACGCGTGCGCGGCGCGTGTAAGGCGATGTCCGCGTCGCGTCACCACCTCGAGCGCTGCGGGAAAGACCCAGTCCGGGCGATGAACGACGAGCGCTCCCGACTCGAGCAGGTCGGCCACCACCACCTCCGGCATGATCGAGATGCCGGCGCCTTCGAGCACCAGCTGCCGGTGGAGCTCGTAGCTGCTGCTGCTGATCGTGATGCGCGTGTTCGGTCGCGTCTTCTGCAGCTCGGTCACCGTCGGGTAGTGACGTGTCGCGAGATCGTCGACCTCGCGCGAGCCGATGAACGACTCGAGCACGTCGCTCACGCGGGCGTAGCGCGGGTTGACCACGATGCGGGCCGGCACCTCTCCCAGCTTGCGGCGATCGATGAGCGAGCTGGGCTCCAGGTAGAAGAAGAGGCCGAACTCGGCCCGTCCCTCGAGGATCTCGCGCAGCAGCAGATGCGAAGCGCCGGTGATCACCCGCGGGAAGAGCTTCGGGTGTTCGACGCGGAGGATCTTGAGCGGCCCCGACATGAGCCGCGAGGCGACGTGCTCCTGCGCGCACACCATGAGGTCGCCGGTGAGGTTGGTCTCGCGTGTGGCGACCAACTCGACGGCGGCGCGCAGCTCGCTCATCGCGCGGTCGGCGGCGTCGAGGAGCTGAGAGCCGGCCGAGGTGAGCGACACGCCTCGCGCGCCACGCTCGAAGATCGGTGAGCCGACCTCGTCTTCGAGCGCCGCGATGGCCTTGCTGATCGCCGGTTGTCTGACGCGGAGTGCGCGCTGCGCGGCGCTGAAGCTCCCGGCGCGAGAGACGGCGACGAAGGTACGCAGGTGGTTCAGGTCGAGACGATCGAGTCGATCGGGAGTCAGCGTCTTCGGCTTCGCGGAGGTATTCCTCATTGGAATACCTCGTATTCGAGCTGGCCGTCGTCCGCAAACCGCCGCGGGTCTCTACGAAGCCGCGCATGAAAACCACTCTCGCTGCAGTGCTCGCCGTGTCGGTGTGGTGCCTCGGTTGCGGACCGCAGGACGCGGTCATCGACGAAGACCTCGGCGACGAAGCCGAAGTCGGTCGGGAGCTGGTCGCCGGGCTCCGCGGCCGACCGCTTGGCTTCGACGTCGCGCAGTGGAACGTGATGTGGCTCGGGAACACTGAGTTCGGGCCGACCGACGAGAGCGATCAGAACCGCCGCGTCGGAGAGCTGATCAAGTCCGGCAACATCGACCTGTGGGCGCTGACTGAGGTCTCGAGCCAGGCCGCGTTCGACGAGCTGGTGACCCGGGTGCCGGGTTACGCGGGCCTCGCGGCGACTGACCCGCGCGTGGCTGGCGGTACCGCGAGCTATTCCGTTCAGGAACAGCGGCCGGCGCTGCTCTACAAGACGCGCGCGGTGACGGTGCGCGATGCCCGGCTGATCCTCACCGACGAGGCGAGCACGTTCGCCGGCCGGCCGCCGCTCGAGGCCGAGCTGACGGTGACCATCAACCGCAAGACGCTCGAGCTGACGGTGATCGTGGTGCACCTGAAGGCCGGTCCCGGCACCGACGATCGCGCACGTCGTCAGCGCGCGAGCGAGCTGGTCGAAGCGCACGTGAAGACGCTGCGCGGCGAGGTGTTGGTGATCGGCGCTTGGAACGACGCGACGACGCGATCGATCGCAGGCGGCGCTTCACCGTTCACCAACTGGGACGACAGCGGCCTCACCTGGCTCACCCGACCTCTCGAGGAGCAGGGGTTGCGCTCGTCGATCTTCGGCAGCTTCATCGATCAGGCGATCGCCACTCCGGTGCTCGCAGCGAAACGTGATTCGTCGACCGTGACTGACCCGCGCGCCACCCTGCCCGACTACGCGCGTACGACGTCGGACCACTTCCCGGTGCTGCATCTGTTTTCGCTCTGAGGGTGCTGGACGGGTTTCACCCTCACCCCCAGCCCTCTCCCTCGCGGGAGAGGGGGACATCGGCCATCATCGCGGTGTGCGTCGGCGATTCGTGATCGGAGGCGTGATCGTCGCGTGCGTCGTCGTTGCGCTCTTCCTCGCGCGCGGTGGCGACGAGGTCTCGCCCGCTACGAACGCACCCCGCACCGAAGCTTCGACCTCGACCGAGTCGCGAACCCCCTCGCTCGCGATCGCCGAGGATCGCGGCAACACCGACGCGGTCACCGTCCAGACTGGGAGCAGCGTCACCATCATCGTCGGCGCCGACGGAAAGCCGCTCGCTGGTGCGGCCGTGATTTTCTACGACCAGAACGACAAGCCGACTCCAGCCACGACCGGGGCTGACGGGCGCACCACGCTCCTGCTTCCTCCAGGTTCGTGGCTCGTCAGCGCACAGGCCAACGGGTTCGGGCTCGGCGTCGCTCCTCGGTTCCACACGGCTGCGGGCGGCGAGCCACTCGAGTTCCGCATCGATCTGCTGCACCTCGCCGAGATTCGCGGGGTGGTGGTGAACGAAGCGGGCCAGCCCATCGCAGGCGCAAGAGTCGACAAGGAGGAGACCGGTTCCGACGGTCGCTTCGCCGTGAAGGTCGAAGTGCCCGGCTCTGTCCTCGCCGACGCTGAGGGCTACGGCCTGCGAGCAGTCGACGTCACCGCGGCGAGTCAGGACATCACCATCGTCCTCGTGGCCGTGGCTCCGGTCACCGGGCACATCACGGGCCGCGTCGTCGACGAAGACGGAGTCCCCGTTTCCGGCGCGACGGTCGATGCAGCGGTGACGCGAAGGTCGATGGACGAACTGAAGGATGCGCAGTTCGGAACGGCTCCACGCTCGAGCGCCAAGACCGATGGAGCCGGCCGGTTCGACGTGAAGATCTCGACCTCGACGGTCAACCTGCGCGCGACGGCGGACACCGGCGTGTCCGACGCGTTCGAGGCAGACGCAGGCAGCGACGTCACCATCACCTTGAAGCCCATCGACCGCTCGGTGCGCGGCCGCGTCGTCGACGCGTCGGGCAAGCCGCACACCCTGTTCCGCGTTGGCCTGCCGAGCGATCGCGTCGATCTGCACCACAGCGCCGACGGCACGTTCATCGTCGAGCACCTCGAGCGCACCGTCTTCAAGCTCGCCGTGGCCGCAGATGGTGAAGCCCCGGTCGAGCTCAAGGTCGACGTGCGCGAACGCGACGCAGATCTGGGCGACATCGTGCTCGAGCGCGCTCGCGTCGTCCGCGGAGTCGTCGTCGACAACCAGGGCACGCCCATCGCCGACGCGCGGATCATCGGGAAGTCGAGCGGCGACGAGAGCCGGTATGGCTTCCGGCCCGAGACCGTTTCCCACGCTGACGGGGCATTCCAAATCGGAATACCTCGCAAGGGCCCCATCGAACTCGCGGTCTCGGCTCCCGGCTTCCTGCGCTGGTCGGGAGCGGTGCCGCAGAGCCCGGTGCGCATCGTGCTCACCACCAGCGATGGTGGAACCGCGACGCAGTACAGCGGCATCGGCATGGTGACGTCACTGAGCCGCAGCGACGCGGGCGATGGCTACCGCGTCGACGAGCTCATGCCGCACGGCTCAGCGCGCGAGTTCGTGCAGGTGGGTGACGAAGTCATCGCAGTCGACGGTCAGCCCGCGGTCACCGGCGACGTGCAGGACTTCTTGTTTCGAGTTCGCGGTGTCGAGGGCACGACCGTCGTGCTCACGCTGCGCCGGAACGGACAGATTCTCGACGTACGCCTCGTGCGCCGAAGAATCACGATGTCCTTGAACGGCGACTGAGTTTGTTCACCCTCACCCCGACCCTCTCCCTCGCGGCTGAGGATTGATCACATCTTGAGGGCCAGTTCGAAGCCCTGAGCACGCTGAAGAAGGGTGCTGAGTGCACGCCAGAGGATGAGCAGTCCTGGCGGACCGTTCTGCGGGAGGTGACCGCCGAAGCGGGCAAGGCGGAGGAGAAACTCGCGCACCGTGGCGCGCGGAGGCATGCGCGCCTCTTTCTCGAGAATCGCAATCTCTGCCGAGCTCGCGATGGTGGTGGCTGGTGCGTCGGAAGCGGTGCGTTCGAGGAAGCGCAACTGCAGCAGCCGCCACGCCATCACGGCGAAGATGCCGAGTGCGTTGAGGAGTGCGTGGAGAGACTCAAGCTGGCGCTCTTCGTATTTGCAGCCCGTCTTCAGTGCCTTGAAGTACTCCTCGATGAGCCACCTCGCTCGGTAGTTGTCGACGACGGTCTCGACGTCGGCAACGGTCGCGATTGGCTCAGTCGTCAGCAGCAGCCACTCGACTGGCTTCTCTCCGCGAGGCGCGTCCATCTCGAGCACGTGCACCGCGTTCAGCTCGAGCTCTGGACACGCTCCGCTTCTGAGCGGTTTGCGCAGACGCACTTTCCCCGCGCGGATCTCGATGCGGCTGTCGCGCTCCTTTCGCGGCGGATGCTGGGCATTGGGTCGCAGCGTGCTGTGTTTCGCCTTGCGTGCAGACAGATGGATTTCCCGCGTCGTCACCACCGACAGAGTGCGCGCGTAGTCGAGGATGTTCTCGGTGCCAGCGTTGGTCAGCACCACCTTCGACGATGCGGCGCGCACGATGAAATGCATGTCATGCGCGATTCGCGTCTCGAGGCTCTCGTAGATGTCGGCCTCGCGGTCTTCGACGTGAATCAGCTCCGTCGACTTCACCAGTCCCTCGACGTCGAGTGACTGCTCGGCCCACCGCCCGGACTCCAGGTCCGATTCCGCTTTCCGCTCGCGCGTCGTTCGCTTTCCCTTCTTCTCGTCTCGCGTCCACGTGTCGATCGCCAAGAGTCCCACGGGCTCTCGGTGTCCCTCCGCGGATACGCACAAACACACGTGTGCGTAGAAGCCTTCTTGCGCTCGATCGACAGTGCCGAGGTCCTCTCGCTCGCCTTCGAACGAGAAGCTCGTCGTGTCGTGGATGGCCAGACACCGCTTCTTCGACGACAGCCGCTTCAGCGTGTTGGCGATATGGCCGCTGACGATGTCATCGAGGTCGACCCGCTCGTTGCCAACGAACCGGTACACCGCTTCGAGCTGAGATGGGTCGGCGAAGGCGCGCGGAAAGCTCCAGCTCGGCTCGCGCTCCACACGCTCTGCAATCCGCATCGCGCGCTTCCGCAGCCGCTCATCCGGAAAGCTGCAGTTCTTGAACTCGTCCGCAAGCGACCAAATCCCGTGCATAGGACGGGAAAGATCACTCCCTCACTCGTCCTTCAAGATGTGATGGATCCTCAGCCCTCGCGGGAGAGGGGGACTGAAGGCGAGGACCAGTGCGACGACGAGCACCACCAGCCAGGCAATCGTCGGAGCGAGGGTCAGCGGTTGCGGCTCGTACCGGAACAACCGCGCCGACAACGAGGTGACACAGAAGGCCGAGACGCCCAGCAGCGCGACCTGGCCCTGGAACTTCGCGCGACCGAGGGCCCCGAAGAGCGCGGCGGCGCTCAGCAGCCACGCCAGCGCGAGGTAGAGCTGCAGCGGCTGCGCTCCGTGACCTGCGAACTCCGCCGGCAACATCGGGAAGTGCATCGCCCACGGGAGATCGCTCGGGCGGCCGTAGCAGCAGCCAGCGAGGAAGCAGCCGACGCGACCGATTCCGAGGCCCACGAGCAACGCTGGCGTGAGCACGTCGAACATCGTCGCGAGCGGTGCTCGGAACGCGAGCGTGATGGGAATGACGAGGAGCGAGCCGAAGATCACTCCCGGTGCGAGTGAGAGACCGGCGGAGAGGATCGCGGACGCGCCTCCGCCGCGTGCGTCGAAGATGCCGCCGTAGCGCGCGCCGACGATGAGACCGAACAGCATCGCGATGCCTGCAGCGATCACCGCCCGCTCGGCGAGCTTCAAGCGGGCGGCTGCGACGTACGCGGACCCGACGGCGACGAAGACCGCGAGCAGCACCAACGTGCCGTACGCGTGAACCGTGAAAGAACCGAATTGAAAGAGGACCGGGTGCATTGTGCTGGGTTCTCGTTCGAAGGGCCCTCTCCCCTGCGGGGGAGAGGGAGAACGTCACTCGCGCAGCCCGTCGAGATTGAGGATCTCGATTTCTCCGTACGCCACTTTGATCACTCCGCGCGCCTCGAGTTCCTTGAGCACCTGATTGATCGATTGCCGCGATGCCGAGACCATCGCGCCCAGCACTTCCTGCCGCACCTTCACCACGCGCCGCGATCGATCGGCCCACTCGCCGTAGCCCTCCGCCATCAACACCAGCCGGCGCGCGACCCGCGGAGCGAGCGGCAGCAACGCCGTGTCCTCCATCATCACGAACGCCAGACGCAGCTTCGCGGTCACCAGCAGCGCAAGGTCCTTCCACCAGACCGGGTTCTTCTCGAGCAACGCCGCCAGCGGAGCCGACGGCACGTGCACCGCTTTTGATTCGACCACCGCGATCGCGTCGTGCGTTCGCTCCAGCCCGTCGAACACCGCGATCTCGCCGAACCACTGCGGAGGCTCGACCAGCGCGAGCACCGCTTCCTTTCCGTCGCTGCCGACCCCAGTCGCGCGCACCGCTCCGTCGATCAGCGCGTACACACCATCGGGCGCATCGCCGCGAGAGAAGAGACGCTCACCCGCCGCGAACGTGCGCACCTGCGCGGCGCTCAGCAGCCCCGCTCGAAACCCCGACGGCAGCGCCTGAAACCAACGCCCTGCTCCGAGCAACTCCGCGTAGTCGTGCGCCGGCATCGCGTCGCAGTCTCGCGCAGATTCTCAATGCTCGGTGATGAACAGCGTGTACTTGCGACACTTCCCGCACCGGATCTCGTCGTTGCTGCGCGCGTCGCCGTTGCGGCTGCACCACCACGAATGAAAGACGCCGACGTTCCCTTCTACGTTGCCGCACGCCCAGCACGCGAGCGTCGTGGGCCAGCAACCGCCGTCGCGCACCTCCGACAGGTCTTCGACTTCATGCCGCGGCGCGCGCGTTTCCCAGTCGACCGGAGCGACGATCGGGCTGTCGGAGACGTCTGGCGGCATCACCCAAGTCCTCAGAACAATGAGGGGTTTTCGTGAACTTCGAAGAGTGTCAGGCTGCCGACAGTCTGCGAACCGTACCACCGGCAGAGTGCACCTCATGAACCCACTGATCAAACAGCTCGGAACCTACGCCGCGTACCACCGCGACCCGCGCAACATCGCGACGCACTTCTTCGGCGTGCCGATGATCTACTTCTCGGTGATCTGCCTGCTCTCGCGCCCCGCGTTCGAGCTCGCCGGGTTCACGCTCTCACCGGCGGTCTTCGCCATCGCCGCGGTCACCGTGTTCTACGCGCGCCTCGACGTTCGCTACGCCATCGCCATGCTGCTCGTCTCGAGCGGCTTCGCGTACGGCAGCTCGCTCATCGCGGTGAACTCGGTCGGCGTGTGGCTCGCCAGCGCCATCGGCCTCTTCGTCGTCGGCTGGGTGATTCAGTTCGTCGGCCACTACTTCGAGGGCAAGAAGCCGGCGTTCGTCGACGATCTCGTCGGTCTGCTCATCGGGCCGCTCTTCATCTGCGCCGAGGCGGGTTTCGCGATCGGCCTGCGCAAGGAAGTGAAGACGGCGATCGAGAAGGTCGCTGGTCCGACGCGCCTGCGCGAGCTGCGCCAGCTCCCCGCGAAGTGATCAGCGTTGGCTGAGCAGCCACGGCAAGAGCTCAGGCGTGTCGAACGCGCCCTGCCAGCTGTCGTGGCCCACACCTGGAAATTCGGTGTAGCGAAACGCGCCGCCGCGCTCGGCCATCCACGCGGCGATCTTGCGAGTGTTCTCGGGCGAGACGAGGTGATCGTCAGCCCCATGAAACGCCCAGATCGGAAACTGCAGCAGCGAGCGCGCTGACTCGGGGTGGAGATCTCCCGCGATGGGCACTGCCGCCGAGAACAATTCGGGGTGGCGTTCGATCATCGCCCACGCGCCGATCGCTCCCATCGAGTAGCCGATCAACGACACGCGCTGCGCATCGACCGAACGTCTGCGGCCCAGCTCACGCACCAGCGAGACCACGCGACGCTGCGTCTCGGACTCGCCCCCGTACCAGCTGCCTCCGAACGTGTCGTGACGCGGACACTGCGGAGCGACGGCGATCAACGGCTGCGCGAGCAACCGATCGACTCCGTTCTTCAAGTGCGACTGGCCGTCGTTACCGCGCTCTGCGCTGCCGTGCAGGTAGACGACCACGGGGTAACGCGTGCGCGGGTCGTAGCCGGGCGGCAACGCGAACCGGTACGGCAGGCCCTCGTGCGAATCGGAATCCCAACTACTCATAGAGCGTCTGGAGTTCCGTGCCCGGGTAGTAGTGCATCAGGATCTTCTCGAAGCCCCAGCCCTTCTCCGCGTACACCCGCGCGCCCCACTGACACATTCCCGCGCCGTGGCCGAAGCCGTGGCCTTCGATCTTCCAACCGCCCGGAGCCTTCTCGATCTCGAACTGCAGGCTCTTCAACTTCATGTAGCCAATGCGCTCGCGGAAGGTGACGGCGTCGATCGATCGCGCTCCGACTTCGACGCGACGCGCGCGGCCGGTCGGTGAGCGGCCCTGCACGTGAATCGCGGTGCTCTTGCTGCCGCCGAACGCCTTCAGATCGCCCGGCTTGAGATCGAGGCTCCAGCTGCTGGTCGGCAATTTCGCGCACGGGCAGTCGACGGCCTTCAGGTACGGAAGATCGCGGCCCAGCGCGTCGCCGCCGTTCTCGGTGCGCCCGCCGCAGCTCGCGTGAAAGTACGCCTCGATGGGCTGCAGCTGCCAGGTGAGCACCATGCCGCGCGTGGCCTGCACCGCGTCGCGCGTGCGCGGGTCTTCGACGTCGAGGCCCTTGTACACCTGGGAGATCACCGACGAGCCGAGGTGAAACGGCTGGCCGTACTGCTCGAGCTTCTTGTTGAGCGCGTAGGTGCGCGCCGCGACCGCCTGCGCCTTCAGCGCTTCTTCGGGAAACGACTTCGGCATCTCGCTGCCGAGCACTCCGACCAGATAGTCCTCGAGCGGAATCACGTTCACCGCGGCGAGCTGCGACTTACCGAGCGTGACGACGACGTCGCCCTTCACGCGCACGCCGTTGACCGTGATGACGCCGCTCGCGTCGGGGCCCGAGCGGAACCGCAGCGCGCGGCCGTCGGGCAAGGTGGCCTCGGTGATGCTCACGGTCGTCGAGGTGAACGGCTCGAACTTCGCCTCGTCGTCATCGGGCCCCACGCGCAGCGCTTCGCCGTCGAGCGTGACCTTCGACGATTCAGGCCCGACCGCGATGCGCATCGTCTCGGCGCCGAAGGCCCACAGCGACGTCAGCACCACCAGAGCGAACACCGGTCGGATCACGAGGGCGATCGTAGGGACCCACGACAGCTGCTCAAGAATTTGGCATCACTCCGCCCTCGAATGTCCGAGGTCGATGCCCTCTTCCGCCTGCTGCAAGGAGCGCCACCCCGCTCCGCGGAGGTCGTCAAGCGGTTCGCCTTGCGCGGCGCGACCCTCGAAGAGCTGTCGAAGCTGTACGCGGTGACGCCCGAGCAGGGCCGGCTGCTGGTGCTCCGCGCGCTGCTCGACGTGGAATCGGGTGGAACTCACCGTGTCGCTGACGCCGACGAGCCCTCGCTCGCCGCCGCGGTGTTCGACGCGCAGCCCTCGACCGACCCGCTGACCACGCGCCTTCGAGGGCTCATTGAGCGGCTGAAGAACAACGCCGCACCGGTGACCGAGAAGCTTCGCGTCGCCGCTGAAGAATTCGAGAAGTCGCCCGACCGCTCGCGCGACGAGTGGTTGCGGAGGCTCGCGATCGTGGCGGTGCTGGCGCTGACCGCGTTCTTCTACCTGCGCGAATCGAACAAACCGAAGGTGGTGCTGCTGCCGCGACCCATGCTGGACGCAGGGGTTCAGCAGTAGAAGTTGCCGTCACGCGTCATCGCCACTACGAGGCGGCGCCATGAACCGCCTGCTCTTCGCGCTCCCGTTGTGCCTCGCTCTCTTCGCCTGCCCGAAGTCGACCGGCGGCTCGACGCTCGGTGGTTCCGACGACGAGAAGATGGACACGCTCGCCGCGCAGCTCGAGGAGCTCCGCACCCGCACCAACACCGAGTGCAGCGAGACCTGCTCGCTCAAGGTGAAGGTCTGCAACATCTCCGAGACGGCGTGCGGAATCGCTGGCCGCAACGCCGATCGCGCCGAGTACCAGAAGCGCTGCGTCGCGGCTCAGGAAGACTGCGCCAAGTTCAACGAGTCGTGCTCGTCGTGCAAGGGGTGACGGACCCGCAGTAGGCTCGTCGCCATGTCGCTCCCCGCTCTCCTCATCGCGCTGGCCCTCACCGCCGACGACCCGATCTCGCCCGAGAAGTCGGCCCAGATCGAGATCGAGCAGGAAAAGGCGCGCGACGAGGTCGCGAAGAAGTACGGCAACAAGAGCTTCTCCGAGCTTTCGCCCGAAGAGCGAAAGCAGATGAGCAAGGACCAGGACGAGGCCGCGAAGGCGGTGCTCGACAAGGCCGGCGTCGACCCCAAGCAGTGGGCGCGCGACGCGCTGAAGCGCGATCGCAACGAGTACGCGCAGCAGAAGGAACTGGTCAAAGAGATCAAGGAAAAGCAGAAGGTGGCGCTCGAGCAGGCCAAGAAGGCGAAAGAAACGGTGAAGGAGATCACCGTTCAGCGCGGCATTTCCGACGAGAACCCGGTCACCATCGACGAGAAGGACAACGAAGACGGCAAGCCGAGCGTCGAGCAGGGCCTGCCGCCCGAGGTCGACTCCGATCAGCAAGCCGCGATGGAGCAGGACCGCCTCGAAAACTCCGGCTCGGCTGACGCTCCCGCTGCGAAGTCGTCTGGCTCTTCGAAGGGCAAGGGCGGCGGCGGCAAGCGACGGTAATTGCGCTCGCGAAACTTTCAGGGAAATAGACTCATCGGTTGAGGCGTTCTCCGCGGCCTCCTTTTGTCGAGCCTCCAACCCGTCGTCCCTGTCCCCCGGTGACACTGATGCGCGGTGGTCCCACTCCTGGCGAGCGGTTCGGCCCGTACGACATTCTCGGCCCGCTGGGCGCGGGCGGCATGGGCGTGGTGTTTCGCGCGCGCGACACGCGGCTGGGGCGGGAAGTCGCGCTCAAGACGTTGCCGCCGGAGAACGTGACCGACCCGGCACGGCTTCAGCGCTTCGAAGCAGAAGCGCGCGCGGCGTCGGCGTTGAACCACCCCAACGTGCTCGCGGTGTTCGACGTCGGTCGCGAAGGCGAGACGCCGTATCTGGTGACCGAGCTGCTGGTCGGCGAGACGTTGCGTGAGCGGTTGAAGACCGGGCCGTTGCCGGCGCGCAAGACGATCGAGCTGGGCATGCAGGTCGCGCAGGGGCTCGCCGCGGTTCACGAGAAGGGCATCGTTCATCGCGATCTGAAGCCCGAGAACCTGTTCCTCACGAAGGACGGTCACCTCAAGATCCTCGACTTCGGAGTGGCCCGCACGCTCGAAGGCGCGACGCCTCCCACCGGCACGTTGCCGATCACCCAGTCGGGCGCGGTGATGGGCACCGCGGGCTACATGTCTCCCGAGCAGGTGCGCGGGCGGCCGGCTGATGCGCGCAGCGATCTCTTCGCGCTCGGCGCGATCTTGTCGGAGTGCCTGAGCGGCGTGATGGCGTTCCCCGGAGAGACTCCGGTCGAGCGCGGCTACGCGATCCTCAACACTGATCCGCAACCGGTCACGATCGCGGCGCCGTCGGCGTTGATTCGCGTCATCCACCGCTGCCTCGAGAAAGACGCCTCACAGCGCTTTCAGCACGCGCGCGATCTGCACTTCGCGCTCGAGGCCATCACGGACAGCGGCTCGGGCAACGCGCTGTCGACCGGCGGCTTCGTCGCGCCGAGCACGCGCTGGCCGACGGTGGCGATCATCGGGCTGGTGGCGTCGCTGCTCTTCGCGGCGTTCGCGGTGAGTCAGACTTCGCAGCCCGCTGTGGTGCCCTCGCCTCCCGCGCCTCCGTCGGTGCCCGTCGTCGTCGGTGCTCCGGCCGGCGCGCCCGCACTCAAGGGCCCGGTCAGCAAGCGCGTCAGCTACCGCAACGGGTCGATCATCAACGCACGCTTCACCGCCGATGGGCGCGGCGTCACGTATGCGGGCGCGTTCGAACACTCGCCGCTCAAGGTCTTCTCGGGCGTGCTCGACGGGCCTGAGCTGCGCACCGCGAGCGGCCCGGCCACCGTGCTCTTCGACGTGAGCGCGAAGGATGAGCTGGCGCTCGGACAGTTCTCGGAAGACGCGATGCACAAGGGCTCGGGCATGGTGCTCTCGCGCGGCTCACTCGCGGGTGGCGCAGCACGGCCGCTCTACGAGAACGTGCTGTGGGCCGACTTCGGGCCCGGCGAGCTGATGGTGCTCAACCGCATCGTCGATTCGAAGTTCGTGATCGAGTGCCCGCCTGGCAACGTGATCGCCAGCAGCAGCGAAGCGCTCTCTCGCGCGCGGCTCTCGCCCGACGGCAAGTACGTGGCGTTCATGCGGCAGCCGGTGGTCGGTGACGATCGCGGCACGGTGGAGATCATCGATCGCACCGGCCGGCCCGTCGCGCAGTCGCAGGCCGCGTGGACGCTCGACGGCATCGCGTGGAACGCCGACGGCTCCGAGGTGTGGTTCTCGGCCGGGTACGACGACGTCGCGCGCCGCATCTACGCGCTGTCGCTCACCGGTCAGCAGCGCGAATTGTTCAGCGCTCCGGGGAGCTTGCGGATCTTCGACGTCGACCCGAAGGGCCGAATCCTCGCGGTGTCGGGGTTCACGCGCTCGCGCATGTTCGGCAAGGTCAACGGCGACGCGAGCGAGCGTTCGCTGAGCTGGCTCGACGGCTCGATGCCGCTCGACATCTCGAACGACGGCAAGGCGCTCTTGTTCCTCGAAGGCTTCGGCCCCGCGAGCACCGAGGTGCAGACGTGGCTGCGTCGCTTCGATCAAGAAGACGACACGCCGGTGCTGCTCGGGCTCGGTTGGGGGCGCGCGCTCTCGCCCGATCGTCGCTGGGCGATCGTCAGCCCCAAGGCTCCGTTCAACACGCTCCGACTGGTGCCGACCGGAGCAGGCACCGGCCGCGATCTCCCCGCGGGCGATTTCCAGGCCATCACCCACGTGCGCTTCTTCCCCGACGGGCAGCGCATCGTGTTCGGCGCGCTCGATCGCCAGAACCAGCCACACATCTACACGCAGTCGATCGCCGAGCCGCGCGATCAGAGCGGCCTCAAGCTCGACCCCGTGCTGGTGAGTGAAGAGCCGTACGCGCTGCTCGCCGCGCCGTCGCCCGACGGCAAGTGGGTGGTGGGCATGCAGCCCAAGACCAAGAAGTCGGTGCTGCTCGCGATCGAAGGCAACGCTCCGCTGAAGACGCTCGACGCGCTGCCGAGCGGCGACTTCCCCTCGCAGTGGACGACCGACGGCAAGAAGCTGTGGGTGTTCCGCCGCCCGAAGGACAAGAACGGCCTGCGCATCGAGCTGCTGCAGTTCGATCTCACGTCGGGGAAAGAGGTCGCGATGTTCAGCCTCGGCCCCGCTGACCCGGTCGGCATGGAACACATCAAGCAGGGCATCCTCACGCCCGACGGTTCGTCGTACGTGTACACGGTCAATCAGCAGCTCGATGATCTGTACCTGATCGAAGGAGTGCGTTGAGGTGAGCGCGTGCAGAGCACGCTGACCGAGGGAATCAGTGCCCGGGCTCCAGACGGTCGAAACTCGACGTTCCTGTTTCGTGTCTTCGACGCCGATCGCCCGCTGAACCCGTCGGGCCGCTTCAACCTCGATCAAGTCGACGAGGTGATCTTCGGCCGTTCCGAGCTGCGCACCATCACGCGCGAAGACGTGGGCGGCAAGCGCACGCTGCGGCTCGGCGTTCCCGATCGGTGGATGTCGACGCAGCACGCCCGGCTCTCGCGTGTGATGCGCACCTGGGTGCTGGAAGACACGAAGTCGAAGAACGGCGTGCGCAAGAACGGCGAAGCGGTGACGCGCGCGGAATTGAAGAGCGGCGACGTGCTCGAGCTGGGCCGCACCTTCTTCGTGCTCAAGCTGAACGAAGCGAACGCCATCGACTTCGAGAGCGACACACCGGGTGAACACCACACGCTGTCTCCGTCGCTCGCCGCGCACTTTGCTGAAGTGGCGACGCTGGCTCGCTCGAACGTGAGCATCGCGTTGAGCGGGCCGACGGGCAGCGGCAAGGAAGTGCTGGCGCGCGCGATTCACGAGCAGAGCGGCCGCAAAGGGCCGTTCATCGCGGTGAACTGCGGAGCGCTCCCTGACGACCTCGTCGAGTCGGAGCTCTTCGGCCACAAGAAAGGCGCGTTCTCGGGAGCGCTCGATGATCGGCCCGGCCTCATTCGTTCTTCGAATGGCGGCACGCTGTTGCTGGACGAGGTGGGAGATCTTCCGCTCGAAGCCCAACCGGCCCTGCTCCGCGTGCTGCAGGAAAAACAGGTGGTGCCCGTCGGTGGCGCTGCGCCGGTGAGCGTCGACCTGCGCGTGGTCTCGGCGACGCATCGCCAGCTGTCGACGCTGTGCGAGAAGGGGCTGTTTCGCGACGACCTGCGCGCGCGCTTGAGTGGATACGAGGCGAAGCTCCCGGCGCTGGCTGATCGCCGTGAAGATCTCGGGCTGATGATCTGTTCGCTGCTGTCTCGCTACGCGCCGCAGCGGCAATTCTCGATTCAGTTTTCGATCGCCGCGGCCCGGGCGATCTTCGCCTGCGACTGGCCGCTCAACGTGCGCGAGCTGGAAAAGGCGCTCGAGGCTGCGCTGGTCTTCGCCGGTGGCGGCACGATCGAGCTCGAACACCTGCCGCCGTCGGTGCGGGTGCCTCCGTCGGTGCGCAAGGCGGCCCTCAATCAAGACGCCGACGAGATCGACGACGCGCGGAAGACCGAGCTGATCGCCTTGCTGCAGAAGCACCAGGGCAACGTGTCGGCCGTCGCGCGCGCGATGGGCAAGGCGCGCATGCAGATCCAACGGTGGATGGCGCGGTACGAGCTCGACCCGCGCACCTTCAAGGGCTGAAGCGGGTGCAACACCTGCAACAGCTGCAACAGGTGCAACACCTGCAACGCCGGCCGCGCTGATCCACAACCTGAATCAAATGAAGCAGATGCGAGCCGTCGAGCGCGGCACGGCGGGTGCTCTACGGACGCCCCATGAGCAAGCTCACTCTGATCTTCTTCGGCGCGTTGATCCTCATCGGTTGGACCACGCTCGCCGCGGGCGTGATCGCGGTCTTCGAAGGTGAGCCCACGGTCTCGATGCAGAGCCACCACCACATCGAGCCGCCCAACCCGGAGTTCACCGAGCCGGGACCGCTGATGTCGAACGACTGCCCGGCCGGCCCGGGGCTCGACGCGTCGGTGCCCTGCTCCGCTTGAAAAGATCTGCGCGAAACGCAGAGAGATCGCGGTGAAGACCTCCCGCGAAATGCTTCGGCCACGGTTGCGTTTTGCCCCTCGCGGCCGGGTGTGAGTGACGTTGACAGCACCGACGTGGCATTCCGAAACAGCTGGAGCATTCACGCTCTTGCACGGAACGCCGTGACGAAATTCGAATCGAACGAACACGCCCGCTTCCGTATTGGCACGTCGCTTGGACACACGCGGCGTCCCCACTTCGGTTCGGAGTCACCGTGCGTCTTCGTTTTTTTTCGTTCGTCGTTCTCGCCGCAGCCTGCGGCCCTTCTTCCACCACCAGGGTCGTCGACTGCACCGGCGTCTGCTCAGCGGGTTTGTTCTGTGACAATCGCACCGGCAAGTGCGTCTCGCCGTTCACCGGCGGTGGCGCCGGCGGAGGCAGCGCGGCGACCGGCCTGCCCTGTGACGTGGCAGGCGTGCTGGCCGCGAAGTGCATCAGCTGTCACGGCGCGACGCCGAGTGGTGGTGCTCCCAACTCGCTGGTGACCCGGGACAACCTGCTCGCGTCGAGCGCACTGGGCGGAACCGTCGCCTCGCGCTGCGTGGCGCGAGTCAAGAACACCCAATCGCCGATGCCTCCGACGTACACCGGCGACAGCGTCGCGGCGGCTGACGTCGCCATTCTCGAGGGCTGGGTCAACGCCGGGCTTCCCGGAGGCGCATGCTCGAGCGCGGGCGCGATGCCCGTGGGCGGCGGCGGCGGCGCGACGGGTGGTGGCAGCGCGACGGGTGGTGGCAGCGCGACCGGTGGTGGCAGCGCGACCGGTGGTGGCAGCGCGACCGGTGGTGGCAGCGCGACCGGTGGCGGGAACGCGAGCGGCGGCGGCGGCGCGAGCGGTGGCGGCACCGCGACAGGTGGTGGCGGCGGCACGAGCTCGGCGTACTGCCGCGCGTGCGCCAGCGACACCGACTGTGGTGGCGGCACGAACTTCTGCATCGGCTTCTCGTTCGGAGACTTCTGTGGCGCCGACTGCTCGAACTCCACGTGCGGAACCGGCCAGCGGTGCGCCAACATCGTGGACTCGTCGACGCAGGCCGTGCTCGGCCGCAACTGCGTGCCGGTGACTGGCTCGACGTGCGCGAACTCCGGAACCGGTGGCGGCGGTGGCACGACGACGGGCGGCGGCGGCGGCACGACGGGCGGCGGCGGAGGCGCGACGGGCGGTGGTGGCGGCACCATGTGCACCACCGACACGTGGGCGAATTTCGGTCAGGCGTTCTTCGCGAACAACTGCAGCAACTGCCATCACCACACCGGCGAGTTCACGACGCGAACCAGCGTGCTGAACAGCAAGTCGTCGATCACCCTGCGCATCAGCTCGGGAAACATGCCCGACGGCACCACGCTGCCCGCAGCGACGAAGACGCGAATCCTCAACTACCTGAACTGCAACGTCCCGTGAGAAGGTGCCGCGGGTGAGCAAGCCCGCGCGACGGCCCGAAGGCTGGAAGGCGCCCGGCCCGCTGCCGCGCGGCGCCGACGGGCGGCCGGAGCTCGAACCCGCAGCCGACGAAGATCTCAGCTACCTCACGGGCGAGTGGCGGCTGTTCCAGAAGCGCCAGGGCCATCGCTGGAGCCTCGACGATCTGGTGACGGCGTGGGTCGCGGCTCGGCACGTCAACGGCGCGCGCAAGCTGCTCGATCTCGGCTGCGGTCTGGGCAGCGTGTTGCTGATGAACGCGTGGCGCTTTCCCGACGCTGACGTCACCGGCATCGAGGCGCAGCTCGATCGCGCGGCGATGGGCCGACGATCGATCGCCTTCAACGGCATCGAGCACCGCGCGCGCATTCTCGATGGAGATCTCCGCGACGCGTCGCTGCTCCCCGCCGGAGCGTTCGAGCTGATCACCGGCACGCCACCGTATTTCCCGCCCGGAGCAGGAACGAAGAGCGAGAAGACGCACGCGTTCCCGTGCCGCTTCGAGGTGCGCGGCGGCGTCGAGGAATACACCGAGGCCGCGGCGCGACTGATGACGGAGTCTGGACGCTTCGTGGTGTGCACCGCGGCGCTCGAGCGTGAGCGCGTGAAGCTCGGCGCACGGGAATGCGGGCTCTCGATCATCGAGCACGTGGAGATCATTCCGCGTGAGGGCAAGCCGGTGTTGATCTGCGTCGACGTGATGGCGCGCGCCGTCGCTCCGCTGGTGGAGCACACCTTCACGGTGCGAGACGCGCAGTCGCAGTGGACGGAGTGGTTTCGCGGCGTGCGCACCGAGATGGGCATGCCGGCGGAACCGCCTCGTCGCGAGCAGCGAAGCGTGTAAGACACCGCGCCATGACTCAGCCCGTCGCCGTCGTCACCGGAGCCAGCAGCGGCATCGGCCGCGCCCTCGCCCGTCAGCTCGATTCGGAGTCGTACTCGCTCGTGTTGTGCGACGTGAACGAGGCCGGCCTTCGCGAGACGCAGGGCATGCTGAAGAACGGTTCGCAGCGCGTCACGCTCGACGTGAGCAAGCGCGGCGAAATCGAAGCAATGGCCGCCGACGTGCTCGCGCGTCACGGTCGCATCGATCTGGTGATCAACAACGCGGGCGTGACGGTGGACGCTCCGCTGGCCGAGGTCAGCTACGAAGACTTCGAGTGGCTGTTCGGCATCAACTTCTGGGGCGTGGTGTACGGCACCAAGGCGTTCCTGCCGACGATGCTGCAGCAGAAGAGCGGCACCATCGTGAACATCTCGAGCATCTTCGGGATCATCGCGCACCCCGGGCAGGGCACGTACAACGCCGCCAAGTTCGCGGTGCGTGGCTTCACCGAGGCGCTGTGGCGTGAGCTCGAAGGCACCGGCGTTCACGCGGTGTGCGTGCACCCCGGCGGCGTGAAGACCAACATCGTGCGTGGCGCGCGCGTGCCTCGCAGCGCTGACGTGAAGAGCGACATGGTGAGCCGCTTCGACAAGCTCGCCGCGACCAGCCCCGAGAAGGCGGCCGAGATCATCATGCGCGGCGTGCACGACAAGAAGCGGCGCGTGATGGTCGGGCTCGACTCCCAGGTGATGCAGTTCGCGCAGCGCGTGTTGCCCGAGGCGTACCCCGACCTGTTCGACTTCATCGAGAAGCGCCTGGGGTCGAAGTAAGTGGCCGCGCGTAAGAAGAAGAAGGCCGACCACCTCGACCAGGTCGAGGGCGAGCTGAAGAAGCTGCTCACGCGGCTGAGCAAACCCGGAGTCGATCGCTGGGAAGCCGACACCGCGAAGGTGCGACATCTGATCTCGCTCGACGCGGCGCTGATCATGAAGCGCATCGCGGTGAAGCAGGACGAGGCGGTGGGCCTGTTCAGCAGACTGCGCACCCGCGAAGGCATGATCGAGCTGTGTCGATCGACCTTCGGCTCGGTGACTTTTTCCGAGCTGGCCCGGCTGAATCCGCCGGAGCAGACCGCGGCCTTCGACTTCCACGAGCAGCTCGACGCGATGCGCTGGTACGTCAGCTACACCGAAGACATGCCTTCGACCGTGAAGAGCACCGTTTCTCAACATGTTCGGCGGCTCGAAGAGCTGCACCGCACGTTGACGACGCGCATCGGGCCTCCTGATGCGGGTGGCCACCCGGTGATCGAAGGTTGAGCGTCAGCTCGGCAGAAAATTCAGTCTGAGGGCTTCCACGCCCGGTGCCGAATCTCTCCGTGAAGCAAGACAGCAGCACTCACTCACTCACGGGAGAAACACCATGTCGTTCTCAATCCGCACCAACGTCGGCTCACTCAACGCGCAGCGCAACATCTTCAACACCACCGAGATGCTCGAGAGCAGCTACTCGCGCCTCTCGTCCGGTTTCCGCATCACCAAGGCTGGTGACGACGCGGCCGGCCTCGGCATCTCGGTCAACCTGACCGCGCAGATCCGCAGCTTCAATCAGGGCAACCGCAACGCGCAGGACGCGCAGTCGCTGATTCAGACGGCGGAAGCGAACTTGAACCAGACCACCGAGCTGCTGACCCGCATGCGCGAGCTCGCCATGCAGAGCGCCTCGAGCGGCGTCGGTAACGCGGAGCGCGGCTACATTCAGGCTGAGAACAGCGCGCTGATCACCGAAATCAACCGCATCGCGAACGCGGCGGAGTTCAACGGCCAGGCCCTGCTCAACACCGCGGCCACCACCCTCACCTTCCAGGTCGGCATCCGCAACGTGGCGGCGAACGATCAGATCGGCGTGCAGACGGTCGACGCGACGGCGGCGACGCTCGGTGTCGCGACGCTCGACTTCTCGACCCAGGCGGGCGCGCAGGCGGCGCTGGCCACCATCGACGCCGGCTTGAACGCGGTCTCGCTCGCCCGCTCGACGTTCGGCGCGGCCGGCAACCGCCTGGCCTCGGTCATTCAGACCATTCAGCAGTCGAGCGAGTCGCTCTCGGCCGCCAACAGCCGCATCCGCGACGTCGACGTGGCGGAAGAGACCAGCCGCATGGCGCGCACGCAGGTGATGATGCAGGCGGGTGTGTCGATTCTCTCGCAGGCCAACCAGGCTCCGCAGGTCGCGCTCAAGCTGCTCGGTCAGTGAGTGCGGGTCGTGGTGAAGCGGCGGTCAGTATGAGTGCTGCCGCCGCGGGCCACGACTGAAGCAACAACCGATTCAGGAGCGTGCCGTTCTCAGCGAACACACGCACCCGTTCCGGCCCGAGCAGCAAGGCCGTCGTCAGCAGCAGGAAGTTGCCGACGAGCAGCCACCGCAGCGCCCGTGACTGACGGTCGGTCATTCGGCGAGCGACGACTGCGAAGACGACGGCCCAGGTGACGCCCCACGAAAAGACGTCACTGGCATGCAGCAACAGCAGTTTGCCGAACGACGACAGCCACCCCCACTGGGGGGCATTGAGCGCGTGGTCCTTCACTTCCACGCCACTCGTCGAGAGCAGCAAGCGCCAGGTCGCCACCACGGCGATGGCGGCGAAGAGCGGACCGAGGCGACGCCACCACGGGGTCCACGGAACGTCTTCGGGTTTCGCGGCAAGGATCGCGGCGATGGTCGCGGCGAGCACGTGCGCGGCACCTTCGTCTTTGAAGCCGGCCAGGCACACGGCGATCGCGAGCGAGCCCAGGCCTGCGCGCGCGTCGAGAAGGCGACCGAGCAACGCGAGGCCGAGCAGGCCGACCGGGAGATCGACGTACGCGCTGCGGAAGTGGATGAGCGCGATCGGAGCGGCGAGGACGATCACGATCGCCCAACCGCGTGCGCGAGCGATCACGTCCCACCACGCTTCGAGCGCGACGGCGAAACAGACCAGCACCAGCAGCGTCGCCGAGAGCACGTGGGTGTCGAGCGCGTCTTCTCCGAGCGAGACCCAAGCGACGGCGGCGGGCCAGAGCGGCACGTACCCCGCGGGGATCAGCTGCTGCGCGGGATCGAGCGAAGCCGCTGTGACGGCGTCGAAACCCAGAGAGCCGAGACGGGCCTTCGCGAGCCACACGAATTCGTCCCAATAAAGAGGAGTCCACGGGCGGACGAGGATCCACAGTGCGACAGCGGCGCACACCGCAAAGAAGACGGCCGGAGGCGTGGCTGCGGTCTGCTCGAGCCGGCGCGGAGAGAGCCAGATGCCGAACGCGAGCGTGAGGGCGATGGCGAGGCCGGGTGCTCCGAGCGAGCCGCAGAAGAGCAACGCGAGCCCGACGAAGAAGCTGGTGGGATTTCGCAGCGCATCGAAGGGCGTGCGGCGATCGATCACCGCGAGCACGACGGCGCCGACAGCGTGAATGAGGAGGAACCCGATCACGATCCCCGCTCCGCGGCCCGTGCGCTCATTCGCCTTCCCCGCAGATCACGCGCTGAGCTTCATCGCGACAGTGAAGAGGCAACTGCGTGCCACGTACTTCGAGCTGCACCGCGGTCGCATTCACCGGTGGCCGCGCAGGAACCGCATACCGGCTCAGAGGAAACGTGACGTCATCGTCTTCACGCAGCAACGCGACGCTCTGCACCGGCCACGCCGCGCGATCTTTGAGCACGTCGAGCGAGGTCGACACCTGCGTCGCCACCGCGCCCCGGTGCAGCGGCGCATCACCGCGGGCGACGAACACGTGAAACAGGCCGAACGCCGCGGGAACGAAGAGCAACACCGGCAGCCACTTCGGCGCCTTGCGCACCAGCACCGCCGCGATCAGCGCCGCGACGACGAACGCACCGAGGGAGTACGACGCTTCGGGGAACTGCTCACGACTGGCGCGTGTCACTCCGTTGGTGCCGTCGATGACGAGCTGCTCGGTGGTCACCAGCGTCGTAGAAGCCACGAACGCCCTCATATCCCGGTGTATGCCTGTGCGCGCGTGAAGCCTGTGCTGCTCATTTTCGCGTTGTTCCTCGCCGCCTCGTGCCGGCCAGGAGAGCTGCGTGCGGGTGAGCGAATCGATCTGCTGGTCATCGCTCCGCACCCTGACGACGAGGTGTTGATCGCCGGCGGTCGCATTTCACAGACCATCGCGCGCGGTGGTCGCGTCGCGGTGATCCTCGTGACGAACGGCGACTACACCTGCGAGCGCGATGGCTATCAACGCGAAGCCGAGAGCATCGCGGCCCTCACTTTCCTCGGCGTGAAGCAGAGCGACGTGCACTTCCTCGGTTACCCCGATGGCGCGTTGCGGAAGTTGAGCTCCACGCCGCTCGGGCCGGTCGAGTTCCGTGACGCGACCGGCGAGTGCATCGCGCGCACCAGCACCTGGGCCGATCGCACCGCGGGCCGCATCGACGAGCACACGCAGCGCACGGGAAAACCCGCGGAGTGGACGAGCGACGCGATCGTCGGAGATCTCGCCGCGCTCCTGCAGCGGCTGCAGCCAGTGGAAGTCGCCCTGCCACACGGCATCGACGATCACCCTGATCACGCGATGACGTACGTCTACTTCCGGCGCGCGCTCGACACGCTCAAGACTGCTCCGATGATCGTGCATCGCGGAGTGGTGCACGCCGGTCCGTGTTGGCCATCGACGTGTCAGACGTATTTCACGCCAGACGCGGTGATGCCTCCGCTGCCTTCTCCGCTGTTCGCCTACTTACCGAGCGAGCGACTGGAGATCGACGCACAGCAAAAGCTCGCGATGATCGCGTTCTACCGCTCGCAGACCGAGAGCGATGACGCGACCACCAACTGGCTGTCGTCGTTCGCGCGGAAGGACGAGATCACGTTCCCGGAGCGCTACGAGCGGCGCGTCGATCGCTGGGTGCAGGTGGGCTCACACTCGCGTGACGCCAACACCCGCGTGCTCGACACCGGCGATGGCTTCGTCGAATTCAACCGCTGGAGCCCCGAAGGACTCTTCATGGAGTCTGAGGTGCGGCCGCTTTCATCGTCTCAATCAACGTCGCAGTGACGGGAATCAGGCGCGGCGTCACGCGGTAGCGATCGGCGCGCGTCTTCAAGAACACCGAGTCTTCGTAGCCGCCGACGCGCCCGCCCTTGCGATCGAGCGAGTACAGCTCGCTCACACCGTTGATGCCGAGAATGTACGAGTCCTTCTCTCCGCCCGGGTCGAACCACGGAGAAGTGACCTGCCCGCCGAGCGTGTGCCACCGCTTCTCTTCCGGCAGCGCCGCTACGCCCGGGTGTGCGGACAGGAGCGCGAGCATCAGCGACGGAAAATCGTTCTGCGAGAGCGGGGCTTCGTCGAGCAGCGCCTGCGCTTCGGTCAGTGCCGCGGTGAGTTCGGCCTGATCTTTCGCGCGCGCGAGGAACGCCGGGGGAATCACGATCACGAACGGGATCTGCGTCTTCGCTTCGTCGCTCTCGGGATCTTCCTTGCCCCACACGTACGAGTGACCCGTGGAGTGATCGGCCATCAAGAAGACGATCGAACGCTCCGCGATACCGAGCGTGTCGAGTTGCGCGAACACGCGTTCAACCGCAGCGTCGGTGTACGAATACGTGAGCAACCGCAGGCGATCATCGGGGTCGGCGCGATTGACCATCGCCTTCAAACCCGCATCGACGCGCGCGGGAATCTCGGCGGGCATGTCTTGCGGCGTGGTGAACGGCGAGTGATTCGAGAGCGACATCAACAACGAGAACTGCGAGCCCGACGCGAGCCGCTCGGCGGTCTCCTTCACCGCGAGCTCGAACACCGCGAAGTCGGTCACGCCATCCCACGTTCCCTTTGGCAACGTCGTCGGCAGCTCGGCCTGCGAAACGAGGTGCGTGTAACCGTGCGCCTCGAAGAAGTGGTGCATCTCGTCGAACTTCGCGTCGGAGCCGTAGAAGAACGAGTGCGCGAAACCCGCGTCGACCAACACGTCAGAAGTGCAGCGCACGGGGAACGGCTGCAGATCGCGAATGAAGCTCAAGTTGTACGGGAGCGTGCCGAGACCGCAGGTCATCGCGCCGAGACAGTGCGCCGTGCGAACTCCGGCCTGGAACGTGCGGCGACTCGCGAGCACGCCCGGCTTGCCGCCTGAATAGAGGCTCGACGTGAACGGAGCGATCTGCTCCGCCGCGAGCGGGTTCAAGGCGTGCACGTCGTCGGCGCGGAAGCCCTCGAGCGAGAGGTGAAACACGGCGACGCGCCCATCATCAGCAGGAATCAGCGCGCGGGAGACGCGAGCCAGCGCCTCGAGCAGTGTTCGACCGCGTGGGTCTTTCGTCGCCGGTTCCTTCGACCAGTCGAGCGGACGCGCGCGTGGCAAGGGGTGTGTCGTCGAGCGATCGGGCCAGCCCATGCGACGTGCTCCGACGTCGGCGGTGCCCGCGGGCAATTCGGCGTCGAGCACCAGCTCGCGCGGCGTCGCAGGGCCCTTGTGTCGCAGCAGATCGAACGAGCTCTCGACGATGGTGGTGAGCGGATCTCCGAGCGCCGCCGCGGTGAAGCGGTTGGTGGCAGCCGCGAGACCTGCGGAGCTGAGCAGCACGAACGCCGTGCCTGCGGTGATGCCGATCACCAGACCCGTGGCCCACGCACGCCACGCCGCAGCCTCATGACGGCGGCGCCACACGAAGAAGATGAGTGCTCCGGCGAGCAGCACGCCGACCACTCCGGGTTCCCAGATTCGCTCGTAACGGAGGTACCCGACGGTGCCTTCGATGAACGACGCGTTGGTTCCACCTTCGAGCAGATCGAACGCCGTGGGGAACGAGCCGCGCTCCGACTTCACTTCCTGCGCGGTGACGGTGAGCGTCCAGATCGCGAAGCCGAAGGGGAATGCGCAGAGCACCGCGCCGATGCGCTGCCACCGTGGCGCGCGCAATCGCTTCACGACGAGCGGCACCAGCAGCGTGAAGATCGCGATCAGCGGAGTGACCAGGGCGATCACCGCGGCGAGATCGAGCAGCGTGCCGACCAGCGCCTTCTCGATGCGGAAGCTGATGAGGCCCCAGCCGCGAATGGCGAGCGAGAGTCGCGACGGAAACGCGGCGATGATCAACAGTGCGACTGCCGCCAGGCCCGAGAGCACGCCTCGGCGAAGTCCATTCGGCTCGGGCGCTGCGCTCTGCACGCGGCCCTCCTACCCGTCATTCCGCCCCTGCGCACATGCGTTTTCCGGTGATTTCGCGCTTCCCACTGCGCCCGTGGGAGGGCATTTCTCGCCTGCCCGCTCGAATGAAGTTCGCTCTGCCACTCCTCTTACTTTGTGCTGCTCCGGCGCTCGGCGCAGGTGACGGCGGCACGAGCGCGAGCTGTGTCGAGGTCGAGCAGCGGCTCTCACAGACGCAGAAGACGCTCGCCACCTGCAACGAGAACGTGCGCAATCAGATCACCGCGCGCGATCGCTGTGAGACCGAGCTGCAGCAGGCCGGCGATCGCGCCACCGCGAACAAGGACAAGGTCGACGCCTGCGTCGCCGCGAAAGAACAGCTCTGCGAAGACGCCGCCGCGTTCGGCGCGTCGATGCTGCAGGGCACCGCGAAGAACGTCGGTTCGTGCATTCCGCAGCAGACGCAGACGCAGCTGCAGGGTCTCGTCACCGCGTACTTCTCACTCACCCGCGCCATCGCGCAGCTCGACGATTTCGCGAGCGGTGCTTCTGACGTGCCGCCCCGGCTCTCGGGCGCGACCGACCCGCGGCTGATGCACACCTTCGCGTTCAAGTCGGGCGTGCCGCTGTGGAATCGGCGGCTGCTCATCAGCGCGTTCCGCCTCACCGCGCCCAACAGCTGGAGCCGGGTGAAGGCGCAGGGTGTCGCGGGCATCGACGCGTTCTTCGATTCGCGCGGCCCGCTGCCGGAGTCGTTCATCGCCGAAGCGAACGGCGAGCACCCCGATCCCGCGGGTCCGGCGGGGCCTCCGCTCACCGCCGCGCTGCGCATGGCGTTGTCGTTCCTCGAGCTGTCGAATTGCGAAGAGCACGCGGAGTCGGCGGAGTGCAGCCGCGCACGCCAACTGGTCGAGCTGCTCGACGACACGGGCCCGCTCATCATTCGCCGGCGCGTCGAGGAGATGTACGCCACGCCGTGCGACGCGCTCTCGCCCGACACCATTCGTGCGTGGCTGCAGGACTTCCCGACCAGCCGTTCGCGCGAGAAGGCCGTCGCGCTGCAAGAGCTGTCGAACGCAGCGAAGAGCAAGCTGTTCCTCTGCTACCTCGCGGACGCCGAGGGCGACGCGTCGTACGTGAAGTGGATCACGCCGCGCCTGCCGACGCCCAAGCAGCTCGATGCGCGCATGTTGCCGGTGGTCGACGACTTCCGCGCCTACGTGCGTGAAGGCGAGCCGATCGATCTCTGCGGTCGCGCGGTGCGTGCGTTCCAGAAGCTGGAAGCGAAGGGCTGCGGCATCGAACGCCCCGAGCCGATTCAGATCATCGCGCTGTGGGCGCACACGCCGCCGCGCACCGACGCCTCTCCCGACACGCAGATCTGCCAGAAGATCGCCGCGCTGATGTGGGCTGGCAACGCGCTCATCATTCCGCAGTCGCCCGAAGAGCAGGTGAAGACCGACGACGAGAACGAGAGCCCGATGACGGTGCTGCGCCGCGGTTGCGACGATCGCCAGGGCGAAGAAGGCCGGTTCGAACAAACGCTGGTCTCGCTCGCCACCATCGCGCACGAACTCGGAGAGCCGGTCAGCGCTTCTCCCTGGCGCCTCGACGAGAAGGGCACGCAGCCGCTCGAGCACGCGCGCGCGGACGAAGTCGATGAGTACGGCGCGTGGGTGCAACACACCGTCGATCAAGTGACCGCGTGTGACGCGCTCGGAATTCCGAAGCAGCGCTGCGAGGCGTGCGCGAGCGGCGCGACCGGCTACGACTGCGCGTTGTCGAACCGCATCGAAGCGAGCTGGGTGCGCTACCGCCGCATCACGCAGGTGTCGCTGGTGGGGCTCGCGTTCGCGATCGTCGCCACCCTCTACCTGCGCCGGCTGCGTCGCGCGGTGCGCATCTTCGGCGCGCCGCTGCAGACCGTTCGCGAGAGCCTCGAGGCGCTCGGGTTGAAGGCCACTCCCGATGCGCTGCGGTGGATCTTCCCGTCGCGGCACGACGTGCTGAACCTCGATCTGCCAAAGAACCCCGCGTGGGAACGCTGGGGCAGCGAAGCGCTCGCGGTGCTCGTGCCCGGCCCCGGCGCGGTGCGTGAAGCTGACGTGAATCACGCCGCTGGCGTGGCCCTCGCTGAGAACGTGCGCGTGGTGTTCCTGCTCCACCCCGACACGTCGGTGCCCGATCTCGGAGCGGTACGCGCCACGCTCGACTGGGCCGCTCGCGGTGGCTCGCGAGCAGTGCAGGTGCTGCCGCTCGCGCTCTCTCGCCTCGCGTGGGCGACAAAAGACGAAGACCTGCTCGATCTCGTCGAGGCCACCACGCTTCGCGGCAACCCGTTCGAAGTGCGCGGCCCGGTGCGCAGCTCGAGTCAGTTCTGGAACCGCGAGCGTCTCGTCGCCGGACTCCTCACCGAGACCCGCGCCGGAAATTGGATGGTGGTGACCGGCCTGCGTCGCTTCGGCAAGTCGTCGCTCGCGCTCGAGGTCGCGCGTCGCACCACCGGCCCGTCGGCGTACGTCGATCTCGCCGGCTTCCATCACGAGGTCTCGCACGGAGAGACGCCGGCCGTCGCCGTCGACGCGATCTTGAAGACGCTGGTGATGCGCTTGTCCGATTCGGCGCGCTCGCGTTTCCCTGCCGCGACGGTTCCCGCGGTGCCGACCACTTCGCTCGACGCGCCCGCACTCGCTGCGTGGTTGAGAGAGCTCGCCATCGCGTGCGGCACCAGCGCCGGCACGTCTCCGCCGCCGATGCTGTTGGTGCTCGACGAGGTGGAACAGCTGCTCTCCGCGCCTCGCGAAAAATTGGGCCGCGCGCTCGACGTGATGGCGACGCTCACCGGCCGTCTGCGCAGCGCGCTCTCGGAGCCCTCGTCACCGCACTCCAGCAAGTCGATCAGCGTGATCCTCTGCGCGGCCGTTCACCCGCTGCTCTGGGCGCCGCTCTCGACGCTCGGTGGTCAGTCGATCATGGGCGCGTTCCCGTCGATCTCCGTGCCCGCGCTCGATGACGAATCGGCGCACGCGATGATGCGCGGCCTCGGTGCACGTCAGGGCATTCGCTTCGAAGACGACGCGCTCAACGCCCTCGTTCGCGCCTCGCACGGCGTGCCACTGTTGCTGCGACGACTGGGCACCTCGGTCCTCGAGCTCTACGACGCCGATCGCGCACGGCAGGGCTCGCTGGGAGCGATGCGCATCGGCATCGAGGGCGCGAACGAAGCGATTCGCCGCGAAGAAAGAGAAGGCTCACCGCTGCGCGTGTGGGTCGAGTCGGAGATCGCGCAGGTCGACACCTCTCCGGGCGTGCTGTTGCGCGCGCTCGCGAAGGAAAAACGCGTCACCGCCGCCGAGCTCGCCAAGCTCGTCGAGACGCAGGTCACCACGCGCTTCAACGAGACGGGCCTCGACGCACACCTCGCTCCCGCTGAGCTGAAGCGGCGCGCGCAGGAAGCCGCGAGCGTGATGGTGCGGCTGCTGGGTGATTCACGACTCCTCGAGACGCACGGCGACCTCACCTCGCCCGACGGGTACTCGCTGCCCGATGGAGTGCTCCGCCGCATCCTCTCGGAGCGAAAGTCGTGAGAGAATCCCCGCCGTCGTGAAGCTCACCTTCCGCCGTTTCGGAGGCATGCTGGCCGGGGCAGCGCCATTGTTCGGCGCGGTGATCTCGCTCGTGTGGCTCGGCTGGTCGAACCAGAGCACCGAGAGCGCGTCGACCAAGGCGCTGGCGATGGCGAGCCACCCTTTCGGCGCGATCGCCATCATCCAGGCGATCTACACCGCGCTCTTGTCGCTGCTGTGGATGCGGTACCGCCCGTTCAAGGCGCCCGACGGTGCCGAGCTGCCGAAGGTGACCGTGGTGATCCCCGCGTTCAACGAGGGGCCGATGGTGGGCCGCAGCATCCGCTCGGTGGCGGCGTGCGACTACCCGAAGGACAAGCTCGAGGTGATCGTCGTCGACGACGGCTCGCGCGACGACACGTTCTTCCACATGCAGCACCTGCGTCGTGAGTTCCCCGACCTCGTGCGGTTGGTGCGCTTCGTCGGCAATCGCGGCAAGCGCAGCGCGTTGGTGGCGGGGTTCAAGGCCGCGACCGGTTCGATCATCGTCACCATCGACTCCGACTCGGAGATCAACCCCAACACGGTGCACGAGATGGTCGCGCCGTTCCTCGCCGACCCGAAGATCGGTGGAGTCGCCGGCCGCGTCGCGGTGCTCAACAAAGACACTCCGATCAGCCGCATGCTCGAGGTGCAGTTCGCGCTCGCGTTCGACTACGGCCGCGCCGCGCAGTCGGTGTACCGCGCCGTCGCCTGCTGCCCCGGAGCGCTCAGCGCCTTCCGCAAGGACATCATCATTCCCTTCATGGACGAGTGGGAGAACCAGCGCTTCCTCGGCCGGCCGGTGAACCACGGCGAAGATCAGGCGCTCACCAACATCGTGCTGCGGCAGGGCTACGACACCGTCTACCAGCGCACGGCGATCGTCCACACGCTGGTACCGACCAACTACTCGCAGCTGAGCCGCATGTTCCTCCGCTGGGACCGCAGCTACATCGTCGAGGGGTTCTCGTTCGCGCGCTTCATGTTCACGCGCTACCGCCAGAACAACCGCGTGCTGCCGATCGTGACGTTCTTCGTCAGCAATCTGCGCTTCGTGCTCGTCGCCGTGGCGTTGATGGAATTGCCACGCCTGTTCGACACCAGCGTCAACACCGTCTACCGCAGCGTGGTCGCGCTCATGCTCGGAGCGATCTTCTCGGCGGCCTACTACCTGCGTTTCGAGCGCGGCTTCCGCTGGGTGTACGGCGTGCTCTACGCGGCGTTCTCCGTCGTCGCGCTCCAGTGGATTCTCCCGTGGGCGCTGGTGACGGTACGTGACGAGCGCTGGGGAACGCGTTGAGCGAGGCGCTGACGGCGCTGCTGTCCGATCTGCGACGTGAAGCCGGCTGGGAAAACACGAGTGGTGCAACGAGCGCGGCGCTGGCGATCGCGGAGCTCGAAGGTGACGAGCCGATTCGCTCGCTGGTGCGTGAGCTCGAGCGCGCTGATCACGTCGACCTGAGCGAAGACGCGGGCGACATCGGCGACGAGCTGTGGCGGTTGCGGAGCGCGATCGAAGCGGGGCTGATCAAAGCGGGCCCGCGCGCGACGGCGATCATCGCGCCGCTGCTGCACCCTGCTCGCTCGAGTCCACGCGATCTGGTGCTCGCTCGAGTGTGCGCACGTGCGCGGGTGAGCTCGATCTTCCCCGTGGTCGAAGCGTGGGTGATGGACTCGACCGAAGACGCGTCGTCCGCACGACTCACCGCGATGGAATGTCTGGGCCACCTCGGAGATCCACGCGGCGGCGAGCTGATTCGCAGGAGTCTGCTCGCGGGGGCCAGCATCAACTCAGGGTGGCTCAAGCGCATCGCCGCCATCGCACTGGGAAGGCTGCAAGACGTCAGCGCGCTGCACGTGCTGCTCGATGACGCCGACTGGTTCGCGCGGCTGGGCGTGCTCGAGGCCGTTCCGCACCTGAACGACGCGAAGGCGCGTGACGAGCTCGCTTCGCGCGGGAAGGCCGACGTCGATGAGCGCGTGCGCGCCGAGGCGACTCGTGCTGGATCGAAGGGCCCATGAAGCGCGCGCTGATCGCCGGTTGCGGGACGATGCTGTTGCTCGCCGTGGGCATCGTGCTGGTGCTCTACGTGAGCGAAGGCGGGCGCACCGCGCGCGACTACGTCGGCTACGTGATGGAGACCGGCGAGAACGAGGTCTCGTCGTTCGAAGACACCGAAGCGCTTCTTCGCTACCTCGAAGCGCACCCCGATCGCTACGCGCTCGCCGCGTGGGAGGTTGGGCACGAAGACGCTGGGCTGTTTCACGACGCTGATTCGCTGTGGCCGCTCGCGTCGACCGTGAAGATCATTCCCCTCTCGCTGGCGAGCGCGGAGCTGGCGAACGGCTCGTGGGACGCGGCGACTCCAACTCCGGAGGTCGAGAACTTCTACCTGCCCGGCCTCGATGGAAACGCGCACCCTGAAGCGAGCGTCGACGGCGGCACCTCGACCATCGCGGGTGCGATTCACGGAATGATTCGCTTCAGCGACAACGCAGCCACCGACGCGATCATCATGCGACTGGGGCGCGAGCGCCTCGCATCCGCAGGTCCTGGCCTACCGACTCCGCATCCCCTGTTCGGCACCATGATGCTCGCGGCGAACGGCTTCGACGGCGGCACGCGCGCGGAGATCGACGATGCGGCGTGGGCCATCGCGTCCGTGCAGCTCGCAGGTCCACCGGTCGCAGCGTCTCCGCGCATTCCGATTCGCGCGCAGGTGGCGATGACGCGCGAGCTCGACAACCGCGGCAGCGCGCGTGCGTTCGCGCAGTTGGTGGAACGCATCTTCCTCGACGGGAGCGAAGCCACCGCCGTCGCGCGCCGTGAGCTGCAGTGGCCGATGCAGTTCCACACCAATCAAGAAGCGTTCAAGGTGTTCGGCACCAAGGGCGGCAGCCTCCCCGGCACGCTCACCTCGGCGAGCTACGTCGAGACGCAGAAGGGAGAGCGTCGCGTGGTCGCGCTCTTCCTCCACGACATTCCCTTCGCCGCGTGGCTCGACCTGATGTCGAACTACCGCCAGCAAGATCTCGAGCGAGAGCTGCTCTCCGAACCAGGCGCGTTGGAGCGACTGCGCCCACGGCTCGAGAAAGTGAAACCATGAAAGCCGATTTCCCGAGTGATTCTCCGCTGCACGCGTTCACCGAAGACGAGGTGAAGGCCATCTTCGACGCGGGCAAGGAACGCGCGTGCGTTGGCGGAGAAGCGATCATCATCGAGGGTGAAACCGGTGACTCGATGTTCTTCCTCATCGAGGGCGGCGCCGAAGCGCGCTTCGACGGCGGCAAGAAGGTGCGCGCGTACGGGCCGGGCAGCTACTTCGGTGAACTCTCGTTCATCAACCCGGGCCAGCGGCGCAGCACCACCATCGTCGCGACGGCGAATTCGCGCGTGCAGGTGCTCGACCAGGCGAGTGTGCGCAAGCTGCTCGCCACGCACCCCGGCGTCATCTTCACGTTGCTGCAGCGCGCGTGCGCGTTCCTCGTCGACAACGAGCGAGCGCTGATCGCCGACTTGAAGCGCCGCAACGGCGAGCTGCAGGAGACCATCAAGAAGCTCGAGTTCACGCGGCACCGTCTCTCGCAGGAAGAAGAGACCGCGCGCACCGACGCGCTCACCGGGCTCTACAACCGTCGCGGCTTCGAGGCCGAGCTGCCCAACTTCATCGAGCGCGCGAAGGCGATCGGCAGCGGGCTCGCGTTGATCGCGATGGATCTCGATCACTTCAAGCCGCTCAACGACACCATGGGTCACCCGGCCGGCGACTTCGTGCTGCAGGGCGTCGGGAAGATTCTGCGCGAGAAGGTTCGCAAGACCGACCTGCCGTGTCGCATCGGTGGTGACGAGTTCGTGATTCTGCTCGCAGATCTCACGCAGGCCGCGGCTTCGATGCGCGCCGAGTCATTGCGCGTGGCGGTCGGAGAGCTCGCGCACCCCGGGAACGAGCGCGGCATTCGCATCACCTCGACGCTCGGCGGCACGCTCTACAAGCCCAACGAGACGCGCGAGGAATTCATCAAGCGCGCTGACGAGGCGCTCTACGAAGCAAAACGCGGCGGGCGAAACCGCGTCGCCTGGAAGTGACGCAGCCCTTCAGCAAGCGAAGTGACGTAGAACCGCCTCCATGCGCACGTCACTTCTCGTCGTGTCGTTGTCGCTGTTGCTTCTCGGCTGTCCCACTCCCGTTCCTCAGTGCGGCCCGTCGAATTGCACCGGGTGTTGCTCGGCGAGCGGCTCCTGTGAGCTCGGAGGAGCACAGTCCGCGTGCGGCTCGGGCGGAGCGATGTGTTCAGCCTGCACGCTCACCAACGCGTGCACGCTCGGCGTCTGCACTCCGATCGGAGGCACCGGCGGCGGTAGCGCGACGGGCGGTGGCGCGACGGGCGGCGGTGGCGGCTCGACGGGCGGTGGCGGCTCGACGGGCGGCGGCGGCGCAACGGGAGGTGGCGGTGCGACCGGCGGCGGCGGTGCCACGGGAGGAGGAGGCGGCACCACCGGAGGCGGCGGCGGAACGATCGACGCCGGAACCGACTGCGTCGACGACACCGACTGCGCCGACCCCCAGCTCTTCTTCTGCAACACGAGCACGGCGAAGTGTGAGCCCTCGTGTCGCACGCGCAACGACTGCGGCGCCGCCCGACGCGGCCCCTTCGCCCTCGCGTACTGCGACGCCTCTCCGCTCGGCTGCCAGTGCGATCAAGGCCAGTGCATCGTCGCTGTCTGCGCCGCCGATTCGGAATGCAGCGGAACGCAGGTCTGCCGCAACGGCGGCTGCGTCACGGCGCCATCAGTGAGCTCCGTCGCCTCGTGCGAAGTCTTCCCGCACGTCGTCGCCCTTCGCAGCGGAGCGACCGAGAAATTCTCCGTGCTGGCGAACGACGCGACCGGCGCTCCGGTGGTGCTGAGTGGCAACGTCACCTGGTCCTCTTTGATCAGCAGCCTCGCGCTCAGCGGCACGAATGGTGGCACGAGCGCGAACTTCACCGCGTCAGGCACCACCAACGTTCCCATCTCCGCCGCGGTCCGAGCGACCATCGGCAGCACGCAGTGCGACGCGCGCGTGCTGGTGTTCGGCGCTGCGGTGCCGGCGGGCACGCTCGAGACCGTGGTGACCGACGCCGCGACGGGCTTCCCGATCGCCAACGCCTCGGTCCTGGTGCACGACGCGACGAGCGGCGCACTCCTCTCGGGCCCGATTCAGACCAACGCCTCAGGGTGGGCGCAACTCCCGTCCATCGTCGTCACGAGCGTGAACGTCTCGGTCTTCCACCCGAGCTACGACTTCCTCACCTTCGCGAACTACTCGACCTCGGGCACGCGCGCGCTCGCGATGCCGCTGGTGCGCAGCCGCACCTCGTACGGCGGCACCAAGGGCACGTTCACCAACATCTCGATGACGACCGACGTGCACGGCGCGAACGAAGGTCTCTCGTTCGGCACTTCGTTCGACGAGATCTCGCAGGCGACGCTACAGGGCCCGGGCGTGCTGACACACATTCAGATCGGCAGCGCGATCGATCAGTGGGCCGACGTGCCGCAGGGCATGTTCCTGAGCTTCGCGGCCATGGGCATCAAGACCAACGTCGCGACCTTCGGCACGTCGGGGGTCTGCGTCGACGACATGCAGACCATCACCGGAACGTGTGCGACGAGAACCGCGTGGGCTTTCAGCGGCGACGTACCGCTCGGAGACATTCCCATCGACGTCTTCGGTGGTGGCGGCGCGCCCGAGCAGGCGCTGGTGCGCATGGGCCCAACGCTGCGGCGCATGGCGTCGAGCGTGCGTCGTGACGTCGGTTACACGCTGCGCCCCTCGCCTGCGGGCACTGACGGCGGCTTCGACTACTCAGACCTCACGCAGCACGTGCCGCTCGACTTCGCGTGGAAAGAACAACCGCTCGCGATCGAGATGGTCGCCAACGTTCCAGCGCTCCCGCAGTTTGGCGGCAACTTCCTCAATGACGCCGTGCTGCTCGGCGGCACCGTCGTTCCGGGCCGAGGCTTCATTCCCGTCGGCGCCGGAGTCGCGGAAAACAGAATGCCCGCCGACGCGCAGCTCGATGCGCAGAATGGCTTGATGGCCGGGCGCGTGCCGATGCGCTTCGCACCGCTGCATCACGGCATCGAAGGCCAGCCGTGGGTCTTCACGGCCTACGCGCGCTCACCTCGCGCAGTGCCCGCCACGCAGATCGCCACCGCTGCCGTCGCGATGCGGCCCACCGGAAACGCCGTTTCGTTCGACCCGGCCGGCACGACTCCGCTCGTGTTCCCCGCGTTCGCGCCGATGCCCGAAGGCTTCACCTGGTCGTCGACGACACGACTCTTCGGCTTCACGTCGCCGCCGTCACTCACCGGCCAGACCGCGCTCGAGGTCACCTTCCTCTCAGGAGGAACGCGCTGGGTGGTGGTGAGCCCGACGACGAGTTTCCGCCTGCCGAACGTGCCGGGCGGCTTCACCGATCGCGCGACCGGACGCGTGCGCGCTGAGGTGCTGCGGCTTCAACCCAATCAATCGGGAGCGACGATCAGCTACTCCGCGCTCGTCGAACACGACGCGATCGATCTCGACGATCTGCTCTCGACGACCGTCGCGTTCTCGATCGTCGAGCAGGTGCCCTGAGCACTACACGCGCGAGTCGTGATCGAGCTCGGCGGTCTTCAGCAACCGCTGCTGCACCAGCTTCTCGACCGCGATCATCGCCGCGCGGTTGTTGAGCACGCGCTCCGAGAAATCGTCAGCCGAGAGCCGCAGGGCGAGTGACGCACCGATCGACGCCACCGTCGCCGTCGCCACCCTGCCCTTGAGCACACCAACCTCGCCGAAGAGATCGCCCTCGCGAAGGTCGACGTAGCGCTGACCACTGGCGTGCGTGACCGAACAGCAACCGCGCAACAGCACGTACACCGAGTCAGCCGCAGCGCCCTCGGTGATGACGGTCTGACCGTCGCTGAAGATCACTGGCTGAAACTTGAGCGCCAGGGCGTGCTTGTCGTCGTCGCTGAGCGTTCGAAGAATCGGGCTCGCGCGCAGCACGTTGGCCAGCAGGCGCTGCCGATAGAACTGCTCGAGCATTCGCCCGACGTGCGCGTGCTTGGCGACCACCTTGTCGATCGCCTTGCGCGGGAACATCAGCGCGACGGCTTCGGTGTCGGCCACCACGGTCGCCAGCCGCGGTGCTCCGGTGACCATCGCCGCCTCGCCGAAGATGTCTCCGGTCTTCACGTCGGCGACCTTGCGCTCGAGCGGAGTGCCGTGCCCGCGGAACACGCTCGCCGTGCCTTCGACCAGCGCGAACATCGCGTCGCCGGCTGCACCTTCCGCGACGATCACCTCACCCGGAGCGATGGGCCGCACCTCCATCGCGCGCGCCACGACTTCCTGCAGCTCGTTGCGAGAGAGCGTCGAGAACAGCGGAATCGGAGGCAGCCCGCTCGCGGTCACCGTCGGCTCCGGCTCGAGCTCGAGATCGATGTCGAAGTCGGGCACGGGAGCAGGCTTGGTCGACACCACCTTGAGCGACGGCGCCTTGTCGCGAGCGAAGAGCGAGGCGATCAGTTCCTGCGTCTTCACGTGCTGCGGGTCGATCGCGAGGATCACGCGGCACGTCGCCGACGCCTTGAAGAACAGGCCCTGCTCGGCGTACTTGCGCGCGACTTCCTCGTACACGCGCACCGAGTCGGCCTTCTTGCCGAGCTTCGCGAGCAGCTCGGCGACCTTGGCGTGCGCCGCGAGATCATTCGGCGTGGCGATGACGATCTTCTGCCAGGCCTCGAGCGCGGCCGGCAGCTTGCCTTTGAGCAGGTACTGCGTCGCCTGGTCCTTCAGAGCGCGAACGTCGGTCATGGCACCGTCCGGTTCAGCACGACTGCTTCAAGAACAGAAGCCGTTCATGCACGGTCCGCCGAGGCACGGCCGTCCGCACGCGCCGCAGTTCATCGGGTCGTTCATCAAGTTCGTCTCGCACCCCGGAGCCGGCGTGCAGTCTTCGAAGCCGGGATCGCAGCGACTGCGCGAACAACTCATGTTGATGCACAGCGGGCGTGCGTTCGGCAGCGCAGGGCACGCCATGCCGCACGAGCCGCAGTTGAGCGGATCGAAGCGCACGTCGACGCACGGTCCTCCACCCGGGCACGTGAGCAGCGGCGCGCTGCACGACGGAGCGCACTGACCCATCACACACACCCCGCCATCGCACGGCGCGTTGCACGAACCGCAGTTCTGAACATCAGACGTGACGAGCACGCATTCTTCGTTGCACGCCACGCGTGGCGGCGGGCAGTCGGCCACACAGGTGCCGAAGCGACACGTCTCAGCGGGCCGGCAGACCGTGGTGCAGTCTCCGCAATGAAGAACGTCGACGGTGGTGTCGACACAGATCACGTTCGGCGGAAAGCCGCAGGCCGTGAGCCCGCCGAAGCACGACGCCATGCAGAGGCCGCTGTTGCAGGCTTCGCCCATCTGACACGGAATGCCGCAGCCACCGCAGTTCGCACGATCGAAGCGCGGGTCGACGCACTGCGTGCCGCAACGAACGAGCGGAGCATCGCAACGTTCGACGACGCACGAGCCGTCGATGCAGCTGCCCATCAGGCAGTCCGCGTTTCGGCGACAAGACACCGGCTGCGGACACTCGGTGCCCATGCACGGAGGTGGAGGCTGCGCGCACACGTTCGCGCGACACACGCCGCTGTCGCAGTCGTTCTGCGTGAGACACGCGCGCGAATCAGCGCAGCCCGGGCACGTGGTGCCACCGCAGTCGACGTCCGATTCTTCTCCATTGCGCACACCGTCGTCGCAACGCGGCTCGATCGCCTTCGGACACGCGAGCCACACCAGCGCCAGCGGGATGATGATCAGCAGCCGGCGCACTGGAGCACTCCGTTGCAGTTGGTGATGTCGCCCACGCACGTACCGAGCGGGAAGCTGGTGGGGTGAAGCACCTGCACGCCGTCTTCACACAGGCACTGCAGGACGCCGTTGCACGCTTCGCAGTTCTGACAGGTCGACTGGTACGAGCCCATCGGCGGCATGCCGCAGCAGCGACCGAGCGCGCAGGTCTCTCCGGCGAAGCACTGTCGTCCACACGCGCCGCAGTTGAACGAGTCGTTGCCGAGCTCAGCCTCGCAACCGTTCGGCATGCCATCGCAGTCAGCGAAGCCGGGCTGACACGGCCCGCGCGTGCAACCCATCGGCGTGCACGCGGCCTGCGCGTTCTGCTGCGGAGGACACGGCATGTTGCAGCCGCCGCAATTCAAAGGATCAAAGCGAGGGTCGACACACGTGCCGCTGCCGCACACGCGCAAAGGTGAAGAACAGCTCGCGGTGCATTGCCCGCTCACACAGCCCGAACCCGGAGCGCACGCGCGACCGCACATGCCGCAGTTCTGCGCATCGCGATCGAGCGACACGCACGCGCCATTGCAGACCTGCTGCGTCGGAGCGCACCGCGCCGCGCACACACCACCGGCACAGACTTCACCGAGGTCGCACATGCGCCCGCACATTCCGCAATTGAACGGGTCCGCGCCGATGTCAGTGCAGATTCCAGGAGGGCACTGCACCGAGCCTCCGCCGCACGCGAAGACGCAGTTGCCCTGCATGCAGCCGTCAGGGCACGAACGATTGCACGCTCCGCAGTTGAAGCGATCAGTGAGCAAGTTGACGCAGCGATTTCCGCATTGCGTGAGCGGAGCCGCACACGTGCCGCCGCACGCGCCGTCCATGCATTGATCGAACTGGCAGTCGCTGGTGAGCAGACACGGCGCACCGGGAGGACAACCCGAGCAACGTCCTCCGCAGTCGACGCCCGTCTCGTTGCCGTTCACGATTCCGTCGGTGCAATTTCCGCCGGTGCACGGAGGGCAGGAGCCGCCGCAGTCGACGCTCACCTCATCTTGATTCAACAGCCCGTCGGTGCAGCTCGACGGCTCACAGCGATTGGCCGCGCAGTTGCGACTCTCACAGTCGGTGCGCACCAGACACAGCTGCTGCGCCACGCACGGCCCGCACGCACCACCACAGTCGACGTCGGTCTCCGGGCCGTTGAGCCTGCCGTCGTGACATTGCGCTTCGAGATCGATGGTCGGTGGGCAACCGGCGAGCAGGAGCAACGAAACGAGAACGACGTGCTTCATGTCGACACCATCGCAGACTCGGGGATCGAGACGGGAGCCTGCCCCGCGACTCCGCGCGCTGCTTCGAGGAGCGGCTTGACCTCTGGAGGAACCGAGGTGAGCCGCAGATAGACGACGCCCGGCCGCACCGCCGCCTTGAGGATCTTCCCGTAGAGATCGCCGGGCTTGAGCGCGCCACCTTCGACCACACGCAGCTGCAGATCAGACAGCGCCGCGAGTTCCTGCGTGACGCGCAATTCCATTCCCAGCTCGGAGAGCGCTTCGACGTGCGCGACGTGCTCGAGCTCGGCGACCATCTTGCCCTTCACCGTCGCGTAGCGAAGCTCGAGGGGCGTGCGCGGCTTCACCAACTGCTCGGTCGCCGACTGCAGCTTCACGTCGTACGGCGCGTTCACCGCGAGCGCCTCGTGAATGGTGAGCGTGCCCTTCACGCCCTTCGGAGAGACGACCTGCGTGGTGCCGATCGACAGCGCGTCGCCGCACCGCTCGCGCGTGGCCTCGGAGATCAGCACCTGCCCGCCGACGGTGAACGACTCGACGCGCGAGGTGAGATTGATCGTGGAGCCGACGATTCCGTACTTCGCGCGCAGCTCGGAGCCGATGTTGCCGAGCACCACTTCACCGGAGTGCACGCCGATGCCCATCTCGACCTCGGGCAGCTTGTGCTCGACGTTCCACTTGTTCACTTCGGGCATCGCGTTGAGCATTTCGATCGCGCAGGCGACGGCGCGCGTCTCGGCCTTCTCGAGCTTCACCGGAGCACCGAACACCACGAGGATCGCGTCACCGATGAACTCGTCGATGGTGCCGCCGTACTTGGTGATGATGCGCGTCATGATCTCCAGGTAGTGGTTGAGCAGCCGCACCACGTCCTCGGGCTCCATGCTCCCGCACATGCTCGTGAAGCCGCGCAGGTCGGTCATCATGATGGTGACGAAGTCGCGCTGGCCTCCGAGCTTCAGACCGTCGGGAGAGTCGAGGAGCTGCTGCACGACCTGCTCGGTGAGATAGCGGCCGAACGTGGACCGAACAAACTCGCGCTCCTTTTCCGAGCGGGCGTGCGCGTTGCGAGCGGCGCGGGCGCCCATCACGAGGCACAGCAAATACGTGACGGTGACTGCGACCGAGGGCCCGACGATCGGCGTGTAGACACCTGAAGACGACATCAAGAACGAGACGACGATCATCGTCAGCATCAACAGCGCGGTGACGAGCAGACCAGCGCCGGCAGAGAAGCCCACTCCAATTCCCGCGGCGACCAGCGCGGCGCCGAGCACGACGAGGCCGTTCACCCAGCGCGGCGTCTGCGTGAAGAAATCTCCGTGCAGCAGATTGGCGAGCATCGTGGCGTGGTGTTCGACGCCGGGCATTTCTCCCAGCGGAGAGTTCCGCAAATCGGCCGCCGCGAGCGCGGTGGAGCCCACCAGCACGTGCTTGCCCGTCAGCGTCGAAACGTCGTGCTTGTTCGCCTGCGCCGTACCGATGCGCGTCGTGAACTTGAGCGTCTGCTCGTCGATGATCTCGAACTCGGGCTCGGCGATCGGGTCGACGATCTCCAATTCCAATACACGTCCCGGATCAGGCGAGTAGCGAGCGATGCCCTTGATGGTGGTGCCCGGCACGAGCTTCGACGCATCGAACGCCGCGCTCACCTGCGTCTGATCATCGACGAGGAAGCGCTGATCATCTCCGAGCGGATTTCCGGTGAGCGTCAGCGTCGAGTCAGCGCGCAGCAGCGACCAGATCGACACGTATTGAAACGGCCCCTGCCCGCGCGTGTCGTGCCGGCCCTGGTAGCGAACGAGCGTTCTGCCGAGACGATCGATGGGCACGCGTCGCTTGGTGCCCAGGTCGAGATACGCGCCGGGGACGATCTTCACTTCGCTCAATGGAACGTCGAGCGCCTGCGCGGCGAGCCGCAGCGAGAGTGACGGCAGCAACTGCTCGCGCAAACGCGCCGCCATGAGCGAGTGCCGCAGCACGTCGTCTTCACCGTCGAGCAACACGTTCGCCATCGCGATCACCCGCGCGTTCTCCGCGACGGGATCGATCACCGACTGCGGCGCAGCATCGCCACCGATCAGCTCGGAATATTCGGGGAGCGCCCGAGCCGACTCGTGCCACGGAATGGTGTTGCGATCGAAAGCACCCAGTGCGCTCGGAGTGAGCACCGGCTTCGACTCGCCCGTGATGCGCGTGACGGTGAAGCTGAAGCCCACGTTCCCCGCGCGACGAGCGGCGTCGCCGATCGCGAGATCCCACTCCGGGTGTTCGCGCGAGGCGTCGACCAGCGAGACGTCGAAGGTGAGCGAGGCAGGCTTCGCGAGCGCGACCTCGTCAATCAACCGCGCGTAGTGGAAGCGCGCCATCGGCCAGCCGAGGTGCGCGATCGTCTCGTCGTCGAGCGCGAGCACCACCACGTCGTCCTGCCGGCGAGCCGACGCCACTTCACGACCGGTGGCGAGCTCGACCTGCGAGCGCTCCGGAAAGCGAAGGCGCATGAAGAGATCGAGCGCGCGCGTCTCAAGTGCGTTGCCGAGCTCGCTGCCCTCGAGCCCGATCGCCACGATGAGACCCACCGCGACACCGACACCCGCGGCACGAATCACCTTCGCGCGAAACGTAGGGAGCTTCTCGAGACGCTCTTCCGCCGCGTCGACCTTCCCGAGAACCAACGTACCGAGCGAAAACAGCACCACGCGCAGCCGCAACAGACCGGCGGCGATCAGCAACAACACGAAGGCGCGAATCAGCAACGAGACGAGCGGAAAGCCGAGTGACGGGAGCTGCGCCGATGCGCTCCACGCCGCGCCATCGCGCGCGAACCACAACGCCGCGGCTCCGAGGAGGAGCGCAGCGCCGAGCCATTCAGTTCCGCTTCGTTTCACTTCCCCACCGTGAAGGCGTACACGCGCGAGGGAGCGCCCGCGAAGCCCGCGGCGTCGACTCCGGTCACGCGCCAGAACCACTTGCCCTTCGCGAGCGGCTGCGGCCACGAGACAGTGTTCGCGCCCGTCACCACTTCGGTCTTCGACTCGACGACGAAGTCGGCATCGCGCGCGACCTCGACTCGATACGCCGCGACGTCATCGACGGGCTGCCACTCGAAGCGCTGCTCGGCACCAATCGCGCCCTTCAACGGAGACGTCACTTTCGGCTCGGCAGGCAGCGGGTGCGGCGCAGAGGCCTTGCCCAACGCGTCGACGAACGTGCCCTGCCCCGCGGGAACTTCGATGGGCGGCGCGTTCGGCTCGGCGCTGGGCGTCACCGCGACGAGTCCCTCGAGCGTCTCGAGGCGCGTCTCGCCAGTGTCTTCCACTCCGAGCCGGAACTGCGTGCCGCGCACACTCGCGACCGACACGCGCGACGACGCTTCGAACTTCGACAACTGTCCGGCCTTGCGCACGTCGGCGACGATGCCGCCGCGAATCACTTCGATCTTCACCTGACGCTCGGAGCCGTTGACCTGCAGCACCGGCATCTTGATCGCCGACTCGGGCTTCACTTCGATGCCGGAGCCGTCCTTCAAGTGAATCGTCACCTTCGCGCCAGGGCCGGTCTTCACCACTTCATTCACCAGCACCGGCATGCCGGGCTCAGCGGGCTTGAGCGACGACTCGTCGGCGCCCAGGAAGACGGGACCATTCGTCGCCGCCACGCGCGCCACCACGTCTTCCGGAGCGCGCTCGACGTAGCGAAGTGAGATGCCGAGCGCGTCGGTGCGCTGCGGTGCAGGAGCGAGACCGAACACACGATTCTTCGGCAAGCCGGCGTCGATCAACGCCGTCGCGATCGCCTTGGCCGAGGCGAGGCCTTTGCCGTTCGCGCGCTCGGCGTCGCTGACGATCGCGGCGACGGTGACGGCGCGCACGAGTCGATAGCGATCGACCTCCGCGACGATGTCGGCGAGGCAGCCTTTACCTTCGGCCGACTTCACCCAGTCTTCGGTGACGGTCTTGCCGAGGCGAACCTGGCCCGCTTCGAGCTTCACGCCGCCGCAGCGATCAGCGGCAGCAAACGAAACGGACGAGACGATGGCAGCGAGGAAAACGACTCTCATTTCGCTTCTCCGATGATCAGGAAATCGACTCTGCGGTTCTGCTCGCGGCCTTCGGCAGTGGCGTTCGAAGCGCGCGGGCGCGTGGGCCCGTAACCATTCGCGCGCAGACGCAAGGGCGCGATCTTCTCTTTGAGCAACACCGAGCGAATCGCCTCGGCGCGCTGCTTCGACAGCTTGATGTTGTTCGAAGCGCTGCCGACGTCGTCGGTGTGTCCCTGAATCTCGATGCTGATCGCGCGCGCACCACGCAACACCGCGGCGACCTGCTTCAGCAACTTGTTCGAGGCGGGCAGCAGCGCCGCGGAGCCACTCTTGAACTGCACGGACTCGTCGAGCACCAGCATGCCCTTGCGCACGTGCACCTTCGCCGGGCCGGGATCGGGGCAGCCGTCTTCATCGCGATTGCCGTTGATGGTCTCGGCTTCGAACGGGCACTTGTCCTTCGAGTCGTCGACACCATCGGCGTCGTTGTCGGGCTCGGGGCAGCCGTCGTCGTCTTCGAAGCCGTCCTTGTCTTCGGCCGACATCGGGCACTTGTCCGCGTCGTCGGGAGCGCCGTCCTTGTCGAAGTCGGCGGTCGAGGTATTCCCAGGAGGAATATCTGACGGACGCGGGGCGGCTGAGCTGAAGCCCGCGAGCGCGAGCGCTGGAGGCGGCAAATGCGGGCAACCGTCGGAGCGATCTCCGGGCTCGAGCGGGCAGCGGTCGAAGGCGTACTCCACACCGTCGCCGTCGACGTCACCGTGCTCGTCGGGGCAGCCGTCTTCGTCCTTCCAGCCGTTCAGCGTCTCAGCGTCGAGCGGGCAGAGGTCATTCCTGTCTGGAATACCGTCTTCGTCCTGATCGAGCTCGGGGCAGCCGTCTTCGTCTTCGAAGCCGTCGAGATCTTCGGACGTCACGGGGCAGCGGTCGGCGCGATCGTCGACTCCGTCTTTGTCGGTATCGAGCACCACGCCGATCGCCTCGGCCACGCGAGGAGGAAGCGGAGCGAGAATGTGCGCGAGCTGTGCGCTGGCGAGCGCGGCTCCAGCAACGGGCACAAACTCGGGGCACCCATCTTCATCGCGGAACCCGTCGATGGTCTCAGGCTCGAGCGGGCAGCGATCGATCGCGTCAGCGATGCCGTCCTTGTCTTCATCAGGAGCGACGTCCGGGCAGCCGTCATCGTCCTTGAACCCGTTGCGCGTCTCCGCCTCGAACGCGCACGAGTCGGTCGCATCAGCAAATCCGTCATTGTCGTTGTCGAGCTCGGGACAACCGTCCTCGTCCTCGAACCCATCAGGATCTTCCGCAGTCACCGGGCAGCGATCAGCCCAGTCATCGACACCATCCGAATCCGAATCGAGCGCCGGCGTGACTCCCTCTCCTTGCGAAGCGGGGAGAGGGCTGGGGAGAGGGACCGAAGCGTCCGCAGCCCCCGCAACAGAAACCGCCATCAACCGAGCAACCACGACCCCAGCGTCACCCGAAAACTCCGGGCACCCATCAAGCTCGCGAACACCATTCTTGTCTTCAGGCTCGAGCGGACACCGGTCGACGCCGTCCGGAACACCATCACCATCGACATCGGACGCCGCAGCCACGACGACATCATCAGGAGTCGGCATGCGAACCGGCCCCTTCGCCCGAGGAGCCCACGCAACGCGCACCACGCCGCGAAAATCCGGAGTGCCCGCAGCGTTCATCAACCCGGTCCCGCCCGCGACACCGACCATCACCGAATCCGCAATCAGCACGCTCGCCCCACCGAGCAGATCGACACTCATGCCCGTCGCAGTGAACGCATTGGGGCCGACGACCTGAGCAGCCATGCGCGCCTCAGGCCCGATGAAGAGCGAGTCATTGAACAGCGCGACGTGAAGGCCGAGACCGAGCCGCAACTCCGGAGCGGCGGTCAACCCGAGCGCCGGCGGACCAATCGTCGCGACCGGCCGCAGCAAGTACGCGCCCTCGAACGTCCACCGCAACGCTGAAGCAGAACCCGCGAGCACGAAACGCGGCATGAAGCGCACGCCGAGCTCTCCCTGGTGCCGAGCTGCGCCGCCGATCGGAATCCACACGTCGGCACCGAGATGCGCTGAGAAAGCGTCGCGCTCTGCATCACCGAACAGCCGAACCATGACGCCAAGGCGAGGGTCGCCGACGCCAACGCCCATCAGCGGAGCGCTGCCACTGACGATCTCCGCACTCCCGCGCTCGAGGAACGTGACCGGCAACGCGGCCGCGATGCGAACGCGATCGAGAAACGAACCAGCGAGCTCGACGGTCCCGACGACGGAGCTGTCGATGATGGGCGCCGGCTCCGACGCGCGGCCCGTCGCGATCTGCGGAACGAGCACGCGATGCGCGTAGTCGGCGGTGACTCCGCCGGCGAAGTAGCGCGTCGACGAATACCAGGGCCGATCGAGGAGGAAGAGCCGGCTGCCGACGGCGGAGGCGTCGAAGCGCTGCGCGGTGAAGCCACGCTCCTGCGCGATCGCAGAGCCACCGATGAGCGCCAACACGAGGGCAAGGCATCGACAGCGGAACCGCATCGCGCGGCGAGCGTAGCGCGCGAGTTCGGGGCGTTGGTGCGAGATCGCGAATAGGCTGCGCGGCGGTGCCCCCCGGCTCAGCAGACCCATCGCTCCAGCGCGTCCACCTCGGGCGATTCGAGCTCGTGCAGCGGCTCGAGGTCGGAGGCATGGCGGAGATCTTCCTCGCGCTCGAGCGGGGCGCGCACGACTTCGAGCGGCTGGTGGTGATCAAGAAGGCGCTCCCGCACCTCGCGACGAAGGCGAACTTTCGCGAAATGTTCCTGCAGGAAGCCCGCTGGGTCGCGCGGCTGAACCACCCCAACATCGTGCAGATCTACGAGCTGGGTGAGGCCGACGGCGCGGCGTTCATCGCGATGGAGCACGTGAGCGGCGTGAGCTTCCGTGACCTCGTCGCGGCGGCGGTGAACGCGAATCGGACCATTCCCCTCGGAGTGGTGGTCGGTCTCATCGCGCAGGCCTGTGCTGGAGCGCATGCGGCGCACGAGCTGACGGATCCGGAAGGCAAGCCGCTCGGGCTCGTGCACCGAGACATCTCTCCGCACAACCTGATGGTGACGGGCGGCGGGCACGTGAAGCTCCTCGACTTCGGCATCGCGAAGGCGACCGAGCTCGGCATCGACACCACGCGCACCGGCGCGCTCAAGGGGAAGGTGCACTACATGTCTCCGGAGCAGGTGCTCCAGGAGCGGCTCGATCGCCGGAGTGATGTGTTTGCATTGTCTATTCTGTGCTGGGAGCTGCTGACGCTGCGCCGGCTCTTCAAGCGAGAGAACGAGCTGGCGACGATGCAGGCCATCACCGGCGGCGAGGCGGCGCGGCCCGAGCGCACGCGTGAAGACGTGCCGCGCGAGTTGTCGGCGGCGGTGATGAAGGGGCTCAAGGTCGAGAAGAGCGAGCGGTACGCGACGGCCGACGAGTTCCGCAGAGCGCTGGAGCAGGCGGCCGACGCGGCGGGGCTCAAGCACGGGCTCGACGAGGTCGCGGCGTGGGTGAAGGAGCTGCTTGGGCCGATGCTCGAGCGGCGCGCGGTCGAGGCGAAGGCCGCGGTGGAGCGGGTGAAGCGCGAGGGCTATTCGTACGACGAGCCGCTGCAGCCGAAGCAGCAGACGCAGACGATGCCGAGCGCGAGCGTTTCTCCGCAGCGTGCGCATTCGCTGTCGGCGAGTGACGAGGTGACGAAGGCGACGCAGCCTGCTCCTGCGGACGTGGTGCGGAAGCCGCGCAACAAGCTGGTGCGGACGGCGGCGTTGGTGGCTGTGTTTGCGTTGAGCGTCGGAGCGTCGTTGGGCTTCGTGGTCTTCCGGCCGCGCGCGCTCGAGGGGCCGGCGTTGCGCGTGGGTTGGGCGCCGACGATCGATCCTGCGGTGTTGCGGGAGGACATCGAGCCGATGCGCAAGCACCTCGAGGCGAAGACGGGGCGGCCGGTGGAGTTCGTGTTCGCGGCGAACTACCGCGATCTGGGAGATCAGTTGATCGACGGAGGCGTGGAGTACGCGGCGATGCCTCCGGCGTTGTTCGTGCGGACGGAGGCGAGGGACGCGCGGATTCGGGCGCTGGCGTTGAAGATGGTGGGCGGGAGCTCGGGGAGCGACGGGATCGTGGTCGCGACCGATGAGTCGGGCGTGGCGACGATTGGAGATCTCAAAGGCAAGACATTGTGTGTGCCTGATTTGGAATCGACGACGGGTGTGTTGTTCCCTCAGGTGGCGGCGAAGAAGGCGGGCCTCGACTGGGGGAAGGACGTGACGTTGGTGGTGAGCGGCAATCACTTGCAGGTGCTGCGGGAGGTGACGGCGGGCAAGTGCGCGGCGGGGGCGACGTATTCGGGCGCGTTGTTGAACGCGGTGACGCAGGGAGTGGAAGTGGGCGGGCTGCGGACGGTGGCGATCACCGGGCATTCGCCGCAAGACAGCATCGTGGCGGGGCCGGCGGTGTCTGCGAAGGACGGAGCGAAGTTGTTGGAGGCGTTGCTGAGTTACAAGCCGCCGGGTGATCGGCCTGCGGGTTCGGGGAGCGTGGAGCGGATTTCGGGGTTCGTGGCGGCGAAGCCGCAGGACTACGCGTCGGTGAGAGAGATGTTCCAGCTCCTGGGGATTCAGTGATGGAGATTCGAGTCAGCGGGAAGATCGTGGAAGTGGAGTACGCGCCTGATGAGAAGGTGACGGTGGAGCGGCAGCACCTCGTGAAGGCGGCCATTCAGAAGGCGATGGCGGAGCGGCCGGTGGGGTTGCTGGTGCACGTGCCGCTGTCGTTGCGGCAGCTCGACCTCAGCGTCGCGTCGTTCTGGATGGGCGGAATGCGGGAGCTGTCACCAGGCCTGCGCGCGATGGCGGCGGTGACGAGCTCGAGGCCCCTGCGGTTCTTCGCCCAGAATTTCTCGAAGACCCTCGAACTCGTCGGAGCGAAGGTTCAGATCAAGGTCTTCGAGACCGCCGACCTCGCACGAGCTTGGCTCGAGCAGGTCGTCTGATTCCTACGTCCAACGAACAGAATTTGAATGCTTGAGGCGAGCGCTCGACTGACCTGAACACCGCTTACTCGGGCGCGGCGACACGGATGCCGACTGCATCTGAAGCGCTGGTCTTTCTGTTGCAGCATGCGAAAGCAGTGACCGATCACCCAGAAGACTAGCGTCTTGACAGCGGTGATAATGTCGTGTATAAGCTGAGGAACAATACGGACTTGGCGCAGTACCTGCGGATCCGTTGTTCACCCCAACCACGAGGAATTCTGAATGCGCGAAGCCAATCGCAAGGGCCGTCGTCTGTCTGCAAAGAGCAAGTCGCCTTCAGTCGAACTGAGCAAGTCTTCGGGAACTAGCCCTCCAAGCGATGTCCGCATTGTTGCCGTTGTTGCGTCATTCGCACTTGCCCTTAGCGCCTTGCGGGTATTGGGCACGGAACATCCCGATGCGGTCGTTGTTGTCTTGATGTTGATGGTCGTTTCGTCGGTCGCGCCCGGCGTGGTCGCACGGATTGCACCAGTCGTGGGTCGGATCCTGGGCACGCAGCCGTGAGCAATCCGGCTCAATCGAGTGCTCGGCAACAATCGTGATCGCTGGAAGTCGAACATCCCCTCGCGCAACGGCGCTGAACCGAACACGTTGACCGTCGACAAGACGCATCGGAGCATGCCCGCATGTCGGTCTTCCTCGACGTTCCGAGATCGCAATGGGTCGCCGAGAACGAGCACGCGTTCGCGATTCGAGACGGATTTCCGGTGTCACCCGGACACATTCTGGTCATCACCAAGGAAGTCGTTCCGGACTGGTTCAGCGCGAACGCGTCGCAGCGCGCCGCGATCATGGACCTCGTTGAGCGAGTGAAGCTCCTGCTCGACGCTGAGCGCCGACCTGACGGATTCAACGTTGGATTCAACGCGGGCGCTGCGGGTGGCCAGACAGTTTCCCATCTTCACGTGCACGTCATCCCGCGGTTCCTGGGCGACATGGACGATCCAAGCGGCGGCGTTCGCTACGCGATTCCGACGCGCGGGAACTACAAACGCAAACTTCGCGCGCTCTCAAGCGGAGGAACCGACGACCCTTTCGCGAAGCACATCTTCCCGTTGTTTGAGACCGCGTCCGAGATCGCGATCGTTGCCGCTTTTGTTCAGGAAACAGGCCTCGACGTCATCGAACCGCACGTGTTCAGTGCAGTGAGGCGCGGCGCCGCGGTCAGAATTCTCACTGGCGACTATCTCGACATCACGCAAGCAACCGCACTCGAAACCCTTCTCGACTGGGAAGTGAGCACCGACCGAAACGAGAAGGAGCCGTCTGGAACCCTTGAGGCGCGCATCATCGAAGTCGAGAAGCTGCCGCCACGAACACGAGCGTTTCATCCCAAGGCGTGGCGGTTCGAAGGAGCGAAGTTCGGTATCGCGTTCGTTGGAAGCAGCAACCTGTCGAGATCGGCTCTGACATCAGGAATCGAGTGGAACCTGCGCGTCGATCGCGTTCGAGATGGCGAGGCCTACGCAGAGGTCAAAGCCGCGTTCGAAGGACTGTGGAGCAGTGCGCGAGAACTCGACTCGGCGTGGGTCGCGAAATACGCAGACCAGCTTCCGCCTGGAGAGACCGAGGCGGAGCAGCTTGTCGAGCCGCCTGAAAAACACGAGGTCCAGGTCGAGGCGCTGGAGCGACTCCGTGCAGCAAGAGACGCCGGGCGAAGGCGAGCGCTCGTGGTGCTCGCGACCGGGCTCGGTAAGACGTGGCTCGCGGCATTCGATCATCAGCAGCTGTGTGAGGAGTTGGGCGTCCTGCCACGAGTTCTCTTTCTCGCGCACCGCAAGGAGCTCCTGGTTCAGGCAGCGAAGACGTACCGCCGAGCGATGCGAAAGAACGGCCACCGCAACGCAACCGTGACCTGGTGCCTCGGCGATCAGCTCGACTTAGGTGGAACTGTCGTCATGGGATCCGTGGCGAAACTCGCTCAGGACTCGAGCCTCACGGAACTCGAAAAAGAGCACTTTGACTACGTGGTCGTCGATGAAGTGCATCACGCATCCGCACAGTCGTACCGAGACATCCTCGACACTCTTGAGAATTGCGAAGCGCCACCTCGCTTCATCCTGGGCCTCACTGCCACGCCACAGCGAGCCGATTCCGCCGACATCCTCGGCCTCTTCGAAGATCACACTGCGTATTCAGCCGGCATCGATCGGGGCGTCGCGATCAAGCGACTCGTCCCCTTTCACTACTTCGGCGTGAAGGACGACATCGACTACGAAAACATCCCGTGGAGGAACCGCCGGTTCAGCGCCGATGAACTCGCGAACCTGGCGCAGACCGAAGCGCGCATGGAATCGCTCTGGCGAGCCTGGAAGTCGCACGCGGGCACACGGTCGTTGGTCTTCTGCTGCAGCGTGAAGCACGCATTGTTCGTACGAAATTGGTTGCGGACGCAGGGCATCAAAGTGAATGCGGTGTTTTCCGACCCGGAATCGGATGCGCGTGAAGAGTCATTGGAGCAACTCGCGCGAGGCGAACTGGACGCCGTCTGCTCGGTCGACGTGTTCAACGAGGGCGTCGACGTGCCGAGCGTGGACCGCGTCGTGATGCTCCGACCAACCGAATCGAACGTGATTTTCATGCAGCAACTCGGTCGCGGTCTGCGGGCCGTCGAGGGCAAGACCGGCGTTACGGTGATCGATTTCGTTGGGAATCACCGAATCTTCGTCGACCGCCTGCGAGCACTCTTCTCTCTGGCGGGCCGCGGCGATCGCGACGTGCGCGAACTGATCGATGAGGCCGGGCCAGTCGAGCTTCCATCAGGTTGCTCGGTCGAGCTCGAACTCGAAGCCAAGGACCTGCTGTCCGAGTTCATGCAGCGCAGTGGCGCTGACGAGATCGAAGATGTCTATCGTGAACTGAGAGACGAGCGAGGCAAGCGCCCGACCGCGGTCGAGCTCGAGCGCATGGGATACCCACCTGCGCGCCTTCGCGAAAAGTTCGGAAGCTGGTTTGAATTTGTTGAACGAATGGGCGACCTGAGCGCGGTACACAGACGTACGCTCGACAGTCACAAAGCGTTTCTGCACGAAGTCGAAATCACCGAGATGACCAAGTCATTCAAGATGGTCACTCTGTGGGCGATGGTCGATGCCCATCGTCTTCGCGCGGGCATTCCGCTTGCCGAGCTCGCGCGAACTTCGCATGTGATTCTGCGTCGCTCACCGGAGCTCCTGTCGGACATCGAAAACGAGGCGCACCGAGGTGAACTCGCAGGAGCAGCGATCCGGGGCTGGAAAACCTACTGGGACAAGAATCCCGTCAATGCCTGGGTCACGCCAAAGGCAAACCGCCGTTCGTGGTTCGGAGTGAAGAATGACGTCTTTGGTCTCGCGCTCCCTCCCGAAGTCGAGAACGAGCAAGCCCTTGAAGAGATGTTGATCGAAATCGTCGAGCTCCGCCTCGCGCAATACCGCGCGCGGAAGGAGGTTGCTCAGGCAACTTCGGAGTCGTTCTCGTGTCGAGTCATCTGGAACAAGCGCGATCCGCTTCTCAAGTTGCCATCTCGAGCCGTGCTCGATGTACCGCTGGGTGAGACAACAGTCCGTGTCGATGGCGCAGTCTGGGTTTTCAACTTCGTGCAGCTCGCGTGCAATGTGGCGCACCGCGCTGGAGTTCGAGTCAACGAACTTCCCGATCTTCTCCGTCAATGGTTCGGTCCAACTGCGGGACGACCAGGAACTGCATTCGACGTCAGGTTCGTTCGAAGCCCCAATGGTTGGTGGTGTGAGCCGATCAATCGGAACAACCTGATCGATCTCTCAAGCCGTCGGCGGATCGTCGCGTATCCGTCACTGCAAGCGGCAGCAGGCCACGGAACCGGTGGCCGCGCCGATCTTGTTCCAGACGAAGTGATTCTGCCGGCTCCGAAGGTCGACCCGAATCACTTCGCGATCCGCGTCTCCGGCAACTCAATGGACGGCGGGAAATCTCCGATGCGAAACGGCGACTGGGCGATTCTCAAGCTCGCGCGGAGTTCACCGGCAGGCGAGCTGCAGACCGGGTCGTGCTTGTTCAAGCTGGCGATCAGTTTCATCTGAAGCGCTTGCGCAAAGAGGATGGGAGCTGGCTCCTCACCTCCGACAATCCTTCCGGGCCAACGATCACCGGGTCGGCCGACACCACGCCGATCGCTCGGGTTGAACAGGTGATTACTCCGGAGTCGATCGCACCAAACCTCGGTACGGTCGTCATTGAGTCCGAGCTGGCGACTGTCTTTGGTTTGGAGACTGTCTCCGCAAGAACCGGTCGCTACGACGGACACCTCTTCATCTTTCTGAGCAAGAAAGGCGAACTCGTCAGCCCGACGCGCCTGAGAGCGCAGATTGATCCCCGGCCCGGCGAAACAGCGTTCGTCCTCGCTCGAAGACCAGACGACACGTTTCGCTACTGCGGAGTTGGTCGATGGATCGACGACGATGCGCAGTGGCAGATCGCAGATGTCGATTTCGATACCTGGCGTGCGCTGGGAGCAGGAAAGGCGGTCTCGCGTGAGCTCCCTCCGGGAGCAGAAGCGCGCGCGCAAGTCGTCATCGATGCGCTTCTTGATGGCGAGTCATGGCTCGAACAGCCGAACGGGCGACGAGCTCGGGTCCTTGGCACGTCGTCACGAGGAGGCCTGCGGGTCGACGGGGGCGAAGGTGGCTTCGCTGAGCGAACCGTTTCTCTGACCGACATCGCATGGGTCGTCGCAGCGTTCGATGAGTCACGCGAAAGCAACAGCCGACTCGACGAGGCGCTCATCAATCGAGTGCGCTACCTCGACGGGACGCCCTTGGAATCAACTCGGTACATCGACTCCGCGTGGGCGCTTGCTGCTTGGAGTCTGGGGAGTCCGCGAGTGACAACTCCAGCGGGCGGCGCCACGGAAGGCGCGCGAGTTCACGATGCGAAGGCCAGGGCGCTCGACGCGGAGTTCAGCGTCGAACCTGTCGGAGATCGGCAGAGCATCGTCGTCGAGGCCCGCGGAGGTACGAAGGGGTCGGGATCGGAACAGAACACTGCATACAGCGCTGGGTTGCTGTTGATCCTCGAGCGGCTCGCCAAGGCGAAGCTTCGGATTCTCGACGCGATGGTTGAAACTGACGCGACCAACAAGCTGACGCTCGAGAAGCGAAGGCTCGTGCTGCGCGATCGCCCCTATCCCGTCACGATCGACGACGCCGAGGCGCTACGGACGCTTATCAAGCGAGCTCAAGCTGAGAATCGGTCGAGCTCCGGGTGCGAAAGGCGGAGGGAACAGCACGAAGCGAATCCGTGTCGTGGTGGACTCCAAGCTGAGTTCGAGACGGCTTCTTGAGGCCTTGGCAAACCCGTGACTCAGCCGAAGAAAATACCGGTCTCGTCGCGGGTGATGGTGTCTAGCAGCGCTTGCAGTGATTTCGACCGAGGCGCCGGGTCGAACACGTGGAATTTCCTGTTTCGGTCGACCCAATACAGACGCCAGATTTTCTCAACAGCGACGAAGCGGAGCCGCGCGAAGGCGACTCGCGTCTTCTCGTTCTTCCGCTGGAAGTGCGGTCGAACACTCACCAACGTGACGTGAATGTTCGTCACATCAGCTTCGACCTTCAACTGCGTCCACAGGTGCCTCGGAACCCTCGCATCGCACCAGTGCCTGATGCGGTGGAGATCGATTTCAGAAATAGGCATTTGTGACCGAAAACGAAAACGGCCGGAAGCTTTCGCCTCCGACCGTGAGAGTTGCGGGGGCGCGATGCTGAAGCCATCTACGACCTCCATCCCCTACTTCGTGAGACTGCCTCCATCCCGCAAGATGGCGTGATTCCTGGGAAAGAATCGACAAGCGCGGACACCCTCACTGCCTTCAGGCGTCCGCGGGCTCCACCCAAACCTCAATGACCCCTGCGAGACGTCCGTAGGCCTCGTGTTTCCGAAGTCGCGCGAGGCGCCTCTTCTCTACAAAGGCTTTGGCCAAAACGATGTTGTGCTGAAACTTGTTGAAGTGCTTCAGGATAGCGTTGTGTCCCTTCCCAAAGTACCGCCGGATTACCTCCTGCGGCTTCTGCACCGTGTGGGGCCTCTTGACCGTACCCATCTGCTCAGCCGTCCTGATCTCCGACGAGGCCAACGTTCGCAGAAGCTCGGTGTCGCACAGGAACACGGCATCAAACGAGTGTGCGAAACACACGAGGGCGACCCGCGACGGCGCCAGTGCGGCCTCTGAAGGGACGAAGTCATAGCGGTGTTGAAGCTCTCGAATGTCGTCAGCGCACTTGTCTGCGGTCCCGAGTGCCTTTGCCAGGAGAGTCCGACGCTGGTCCATCTGACAGGCTTCATCGGCTTCCGTCTGCGCGTTTATCGTCATTTGGGTTCCCACCGGATGCAGGTCCCAAACGACAACCACGCGCTGGCAGCCATCGCTGAGCATGTCGTCAATCAAGGCACCAGCCGCCGAGAAGATGGCGGCCTTGGTCGTCCCTAGAACCACGAAGGTGTGGTCCTGAAACTCCGCCTGAAGCAAGCACTCCAGCGCTGGCCCATCGCTGTTCTCACCTTCGCATATGACCCCGATCTTCATCGTTTCCGCCCAAGAAGATTGGCCGCATACGCATCTCCAACGCCCATCGCGTCGAGGACGCGCGCTGCACCACGTTCGCCACGTATCGGGGAGAAGCGCGCGCCATCATCGCTCCGGCTCACGAACTGAAACACCTCGCGCGGGAGCAGATTCATCAAGAACGGGCTGTGCGAGGTCACCACAACCTGGGTGCCCCGTTCAGTCGCCGCTACGAGTTCCTCGACGACAAATTTCAGTGTCCAAGGATCAAAGCCGTTCTCGACCTCTTCAATCATCACAAGAGGAGCCGGTCGGGTGCGCAGCAGGACGGCAAGCAGTGCAGTGAGCCGCCTCGTTCCCTCGGACAACACCCACGCTGGAATTTCAATCCGTCTGCCGCGCACTCGCTCAGTCAGCAAGAAGTAGCGCTGGTCGCCGGGACCGCTCGGCTTGTGGCTCTCAATTTGAGCGAACTCCCCCGCGACAAATCGCAGCTTTCCCAGAATGGTGCTCAGCTCATCCTTGGTCAGCGTCGACAAGAGTTCTGCCGTCTGAAGTCCCAGCGGATCCAGTTCCTTCCTTCCGCGAGTCGGACGCTTGGGAGCGAACTCAGCGACCGCCGTCGGCGACAGCCTCAAAGGCGTCGCGGCCTCCAACCACGTCCGCAAGGCGTAGCCCCCAACAGAAAAACTGCGGTCGATGAACTTAAGAGCTGGCGTTGTTCGATCATCAACTCGAGTCCACTCTCCAGGTTCCCGTTCTCCCACGGCAGTCGGGCGGCGAATGCGGGAGCCTTTGACGCGCCCACGCTGCCTCGTCGGTGGGATACGAAAAACACGAACACCGTCATCGGTCTTGATGATCTCGGTCTTTGAATCGCCAAAGACTACCGAGAGCGCCTCGCTGGCGATTTCCAGGCTGTCGCCGCCCTCTCCTGCGGATAGGCCAAGCATGTACTCGACACGGTCACCTGCACTGACGTCTCCTGGATCGAAGGTCAACGAAAGAACCGCGGTGTCGTTTTCCCGCCGCCAACCACGAATTGCGTCGCGTCCACGTCGAAATGGAACGCTCGCGGACCTGACATCGAACTCAAGCGCGTTCGACAACAACTCGAGAAACTCAATTGTCGAGCTCTTCCCGCTGCCATTGCGGCCAATAAAGGCATTGAGTCGGTCGAGCGCGATCTCGCCGGAGTCCGCAATCGCCTTGAAGTTCTGGACGCGAACCTTTGTCAGCATCGCTCCTCCGATCTACTCGACGGCAGTTTTCGTAGCTCCACCATGACGCGTCACCCGGGGCCTGCAGCGAATTTTCACCGCGCTCTTCGTGAACGCCTCGTCAGACGCCTTGCTCGACCAGATGAACGCCTCTCCGGGCCGCAGGTTCGACATCTTCTCGGGTGTGAGCGAGCCGAGGGCCGCGTTCGCCTTCTGAATGTGCTTGAGCCACGCGGGCGAGTTGAACTTGTGGAGGATGACCTGGCTCGAAAGCTCGATGAGCGAGACTGGCACCGAGGGAGGGTCCTGGCTCGCGACCATGATGCTCGTGCCCTTGTGGCGCATCTCGCGCACGACCTCGATCAGGCCCGCCACGAGGTCGGGGCTCTCGATGTATTTGTGGGCCTCGTCGAAAACGACAAGCTTGTTGAACGAGTGGTCCGCACCCTGTGCGTCGCGGTACTTCGCGTCGGCGAAGAGCTGAAGGAGCACGACAAAGAGGCCGAGGGCTTCGTCCTTCTCGATGAACTCGTCGCGAAGGTCCACGATGACCAGGCGGCCCGGGCGGATCTCATCCTTCAGCCGAACCGAGTCGTCGATGTACTCCGCCGCGAGCTCAAGGCGCATTTTTGCCATGCCCTTGAGATGATCGGCCAGCGACGAGGCCTCGATTGCCTGGCTCAGCCCGTCGAGAGTGAGGTCGTCACGCAGAGATTTCATCACCCGATTGAGCTGCCGGATGTACGTAGCTTGGTTGCCCACCGCTCCCATTAGGAAGCGCCAGTGGCTCGTCTGCAGTTCGACGGCACCAAACTTCAACGGGCGCACCTCGATGTCCGGGTACTCCTTCCTGCGCTCGTCCAGCTTGTCCCCAGGCGCGAGGAGGAGCACGTCGGACAGCGACCGGGGCTCCGCACCAAAGGTCTCTTTCAGCGCTTTTACCTGCGCCGTTTCGCTGTTCGGCGCGACCATCGACGTGAACTCCGGCCGGTAGTCCATCGTCGGGCTGTAGTGGAAAATGACCGTCGCGAGTGGCTGCGGCAGGACGTTGATGTGCGGGATCGGCAGCGAAGCCATCTCCGCAATCGTGCCGAGCGTGTAACTCTTGCCGCCGCCCTGAACACCGAAAAGGCTGATCGTGTGCGTTTGATTCAGGTCGATCGCGATGCGTCGCCCAGAAACGTCGCCGAGGAGCCCGTACTGCGGGGAGTCACCGGTGACGCCGAGCATGATGTCGTAGGGCACGGCGTGTGCGCTCTTGGCCTCGGGGCTCGGCGCCCGAGGCGACGCCTCTGATACTCGGGGCTCCGGGGTTGGCGTCATGGACGCAGCCGTGGGCACCGCCGCAACGTTCGGCGTCGGCGGGACGAATGGGGCCTCGGGCGCGCTGGGGCGTGCCACGGTCGGAGTCGGCACTGCCTCTCGCGAGGCAGCCGACGTCTGCGAAGGTGTCGGGCCGCTGGGCTGGCGGCCACGCAGCTCCTCCCATGACACGGAGCGATCGCGCGGAGCGCCGAGGAAGGCGGCGGAGTCGAGCGTCGGCACTGAGGGTGCGCGCTCGCGCCGACGTCGAACCTCCGTGACACCGCGCGGGCGCAGGCCACCGCCTCCAGGCCCACCGCTCCCCGAGGAACTCGCACTGATGCTGGCCGAGGACTCGCTGCTCGGCGCGGCAGCATCGACGAGCTGACGAATCAGATCGACGCCGATCCGATGGTACTCGATGCCGCTCTCGGTTTCTGGCGACTCGGTGCCGGGCTTGGCGAAGTCGAAGATGAGAGCGCTGCGCGTGAACGCGAGCTGGTAGCCGTCGTCGAGCGTATGAACAAAGTAACGCGCCTCGTCCGCGGCCTCGCGGCTGATAGCGCCGTAGCGCTCTGCGCGCTCAAGATAGAACTCGAGGAGCAGCGCAAGCTCGCGCGTCTTGAACGCGCGGTCCGGGCGGTCTTTGGGCGTGCGCTTGGGGTCGAAGTGGTGCGCGAGTACCTGCTCGCTCTGACCGATCTGCTGGGCGATGGTCAACTTGAGTGCGTTGTACGCAGCAAGATCGCCAACACCCGAGTAGCACTTCACCTCGACGAGGCGGCACGTGATGATGCGCCGGGTGATGTCGAGGTCAAAGAGCCCGAGGTCGGTGCGCTTGAAACTGACCTCGTCGCCCAGCTCGTCGGCTCCTTGCTTCAACACGCGGTAGAGGTCGATGTGCGCGTCGAGCGGAACGACGACCTGGTTCTCAAAGACGCCCTGATGTTCCAGGTACAGGCGCGAGAGCGCCAGGCCCAAGGCTTCGGCCCGCTGAGTCGGCGACGAGATGAGCTTCAGTGCGAGCCGCCCCGACAGCGAGCGGAGCTGGTCGAGCAGTACCACGGCGTGGCGGCCCTGAGCCTCCAGCCCGTACTGCTCGAGGACCGGACGCAGGAGCGCTTCGAGCTCAGCGACCGAACGCGACGTGATGACGAGCCGGTGTCCCAGCGTGCTCGCCATGTCGGGTGAGTGGTCGATAAGGTAATCCGGCCGCGTCGCGTGCCCACCGTGGTCAAAGAACTCGATGCCGAGGTTGCGGTCGAGCGTGAACACCCAGTCACTCACCTCATGGACCTGATGCAGGAGCGCGCGGTCGTCGGCACCGAGTGTGAGACTCACGACGGGCCGTAGATCGATGCCGCTTAGACCCGTTGCGATAGTGGCCGTCGCACTCGACATCTCGGCGGCGAGCTTGCCGAGCAGATCGGATAGCTCCTCGGCGTCCTCGATGGACTGGGCCACGCCGTGACGGGGCAGCCGCCGCCACGCGACGGTTTGCTCGTCCTCGACGTACTCCGTAGAGAATTCCTGCACGAGACCGTGAACGAAGGCGGTCGAGTGGCGCGGATCAGATTTGCGCGCCCCGACCTCTTCGGCCGGGAACACATCGAAGAGCAGTGACAGGTGGGCCGCGTGCGTCTCGGGGCTCGCTCGGAACTCCTTGGTCGAACGCACCGCGAATCGCAGCTTCGGATGAAGGTGCGTCTCGGCCGGGATTGAGAACGCGTCAGCTTCGCGCGTGTTCGTCCCGCCGTCCGGCTTGAGCAGTTCGGCGATCTCGTCGCCGACGCCGGGTGCGTCGGGGTCGGGCACGAAGAGCCGCAGATCGTAGCGAAGGTCGGCGAACGCCGACTCTTTCTGCAGCTCGAGGAGCATGTCGCCCAAGACGCCCGCTCGACCTGGGTTGAACGCGTTGATGGTGAGCGTGCGGACGTAGGGATGCTGCACCAGATAGCGCCGCGCCCGCGACGCAAGGTACTTGCCGTCGATAAGCGCGCCACCGATGCCAGGCTCCGGTAACCCGAGCGCACTGCACACCTCGCCGACGAGTCCTCGAGGGTCCTCCTCGTTCGAGGGCGCGAACAATGTCCAGAACGGGTTGATGCTGTCGACGGCGGTCAGCACGTGGCCCGCTTCAGTCGGCAGCACTGGAGGGAAGCTCGTGGGAGACAGGAGCGTCAGCAGGGCCTCGCGCGTGGGGACCACATACTCGTGCGGGGCGGTCTTTGCCGCGGCAACCCAACGCGCGCCGAGCTTCGCCCACGTGGCGAACCAGAGCGCGCGGAGCGGGTGTGTTGGCGCCACGAGCACCGCGTCGCGGCGACGGCCGCGGTGGTCGACGATGGCGAGGAGCACGGAGTCGATTGCGAGGACCTTGCGAAGATCGGCGAACGCGCGTTGGGAGTCGCTGTTCGCCGTGGCCTGTGCCCGCTGAGAGAGGGCCGTGAGCAATTCGAGGTAGGCCTCGGCGTATTCGCTCGCAAGCTCCGCGTTCGCGCCAGCGTCTACGCCCTGCGTAACCAACTCCGAGGTGCCGCCGCGAACCGCCTCGAAGTAGCGCGTGCGCGCTTCGAGGAAGCGATCTCCCGTGGCGCCTTGCGGCCACCCGTTCACCTCACCGGTGCTCGTTCCTGGCGCACCGTGATTCACAGGAATGCGCCAGCTAATCGGCCCGTCGGGCGCAGACAGGATCTTCTGCTCAATGTTCTTCAGCGCACGCGAGACCGGCACATGCACTGCGCCCTCGCGCCCGAGCCGCACCTCGAGCAAGTCGGCGCCGGAGACGTGACCTTTGGCCTTCTCGGCCCAGGCGGCGGGGCCGAAGACGACGCTCGCCGGATCGCGGTCGTCGAGGATAGCCTTGAACTGCGCCCGGAAAAGCGCGTGGAGCGCACTTGGCTCGCGCTGCACGGCACGCTGCGCGGGCTCGATCTCGACCTCTGTGTCGGGCAGGACGTAGAAGAGATCGCTCTCGTTCGGGCGCGGCGCGGCCTCGTCACCGTCGGCGCTCCACGCCACGGCCTCGCCGTTCGCGTCGATCAGTGGGATGAGATCTCCAGCCTGGGTCTGCGCGAGGAGCCGAACGAAGTGCCAGCCCTCTTCCCAGTCGATCTTTCCGAGCGCCGAGAACGAGATGGTGGCCTTGTCGGTCGCCGTCTTCCAGACAGCCTTGCTTCGCGCCAAGCCGATCGGCCCGTGTTCCTTCGAGATGACCTGCGCGACGAACTTGGCGAGCCCCTGCACCTTGTTCGGGTGCGGCTCGGTGCGGAACGTGACGTTGAACTTCTTGAGGCTGCTGACCGGCAGGATGGTCTGCCCAATGAGCTGAGCGAGCGGATCCTTGGTCTCGTCATCTGCCACCTTCGGCAAGTCGGTCTGCACCTGTCCAATGAAGATGGCGTCCGGTTGGGCCCCGCCGTCCGCGAACTCCCACTTATTGAAGGCGAGCTGCCAGAGCGACTTGTCGACGACGATCCGGCGCGCCCACTGGCGCGGGTCGTCCGTGCCCGCATCGGCCAGGAAGTCGCCGAGCAGATTCTTGAACGCGCGTTGGGCGAGCCCCAACTCGCCGACGCGTCCGCGCTCTGAACGCGGCGACCAGGTGAGCTTCTCGACGCTCTCGCGGTTGCGCACAAGGCGCGTAGGAGCCTTTTCCGGCTTCGCGAGCCATTCGAAGTCGGGCACCAGCCCTACCTCGTAAAGCGAAGCACCTAGCGACTCTCCGTCGTTACCGTTCACCTTGGCCGTCAGGAGGAAGCGCACCGTCGAGAGTGCATCTGCAAAGCTCCACGGCCGCTCGCCACCGCGCAGGCGCAAGAGCGACTCGCGAACCACGCCGCGCAGAGCCGGTGGTAGCTCGCCAAGCAGCTTCTCGATGAGCGCTTCGTAGACGCCGGTGACCGGTACCTCCTCGAACGTCGCGACCCCGAACGAGTCTTCGGCCGAAGCGCGCACATCACTCGGCACGAACACGAGCAGAGGCGGACGCTGCGTGCCGTCAGCGTGCGGGTTGCGCAGCTCGACCAACTTCGTGCTGGAAACAGCAAGCGCCGCGGGGGCGTTCTGCTTGCCGTCAGTGAGGACCACCACCGTCGTGTTCGGCAACTCGGCGCGAAGGCGGGCGCAGAGCCGCACCATCAGGTCGGCATCCAGATCGCTCACCCGCATACAGTGACCGGCTACCCGCGTGCGAAGCTGCTCGACCAGCAGCGGCACGGCGACGTTTTCCAACTCGTCAGTGAGCTGCGTCGAGGACAGCTCGTGGAATCCGGCGCTCACTGCGATTCTCCCGTGGCCGTGCCACCCTCGGCGATGCGGTATCTCGGCGTGATGGTCTGCGTGACGTAGGCATCAGAGAGATCGCGGTAGAAGCCGACTTCGCGGAGCCGCCCAGTGAAAGCACGGACGTTGTCGCGCAGGGCGCGGCGGTCCTCGATGCTGGTCGTCGCGAAACCATCGCCACGGGGCAACTGGTCGATGAAGATGCCGTAGCGCTCGCGCAGGAAGACAAGCAGCTCGTCGACGCGCATCTCGCCGGTGTGGAATCCGCCATCAGCGCCCTGATTGAGCACGGCGATCTGGAGCAGCACCTCAAGTAGACGGCTGTCGAGGACAAAGCGCCGCGGTGCTTCCTTCGTGCGGCCCTGTGCGATGAGTGCGCCCGCACGATTCTTGAGCAGCAGTGAGTCGAGACACTGCGTGACGTACTTGCGGTGGAAGGGGCCACGCAGCGCAACAATCATTTCGATGTAGGCGTCGAACTCTGGGAGACCCATCTCCGTGACGGCCTTCACCTCGGGATCGAGCTCGGCGTCCTTCGCCCCTGAGGTCTCCTCGACCAAACTCGACACGCGCTGGCCAAAAAACTTCTCACGCTCAGCCTTGAGCGGCGCGTCGAGGAGCTGAAGAACCTCGCCCACGGAGAAGTCGCCGCTGGTCGGCTTAGTGAGCTTGCCCCGGCGAACGAGGTCAGTGGCGAACTCGTCGAGCTTCTTTGTCGCGAAGTACGCCCTCAAGAACCCGGGAATTCGCCGGTAATGAGTGTCCGCGCTGCGCTCGGCGAGCGTTGCCATCGCCGTCCCCGGCTGGCCAGCCACATCGACGAGCAGTCCCACGCGGTACGGACAGTCGCCGAAGGGACTGTCGAGGCTCTTCGGATTCATCGGGCACGCGCCCGTCGCGCAGGTCGGGTCCGCACCCTTCTTGCGCACCAGCGCGGGCAAGAGCTTCAAGAGGCGCAGGTGGTAGAGCCCCAGGTGGAAGGCGATCAGGACCTTCAGGTAATCGACCATCACTGAGCGAGGGATGAATCGCTGGTAGAAAAGAAGTCGCTGGATGTCTTCAGCGAGCAGATCGGCCGCCCCCACGCAGAGCGGCATGAACGACTCGCGCCCGGATTTCGTGTCCGGCGCATCGCCTTTCACCTCATCGAGTAGCCGCAGCAGCGCCTGTGTTTCGACGTCGATCACCGCGCCCGTCTCGGCCTTGCCGGTGACCTTGTCGTGCCCCTGGAAGAAGAAGTGGTGCAGGTGCTCAAGCGCCTTCTGACCGGCGCCTTTGCGCGCCATGTAGAGCATCTCGTAGAGATGTTGAGCTGCCCCGTAGTCGCGGGAGTGCTTGGGGTTGCGGAAGCGGTAGGTGAACCCGTGCAGTGGGCGCGGCGCGGCGAGCGCCTCGTTCGCCTTGCCTCGGTTTACGAGGTCGAGCAGGTGCGTCTCGACCCAGCGGCGCACGACGTCGGGGTTGTCCTGGAACTTCGTAAACCACTCGGGGTGCTCGAGCGTGAACTCGACAAACGCGTCGACACTGAGCTCGAAGTTGCGTGTGAGGCGGCTCGGGTAGCCGTTGTGCGCCAGCCGCGCGAAGAACGCGGTGAGCACGCGGTCCATCTCAAGGTGCTTGAAGTCGATGTAGCTGATCTTCGGGAGCCGGAACTCCCGATCGCGCTTGGACAGTGACATCAGCTCCCTCCCGCTCGAGCGCGAGTCATCTCGAGTCGGCCATCGGCCTGACGAGCGACGCGATAGAAGTCATGGCCGGACGTGCTGAGGAGCACCTCCTGGTAAGGCGCAGAGCCGAGCAAGTTCTTGAAGACTGCGAGGCTCAGGTAGAAGCCCTGCTCCTCCTCAACGCTGGGCCGGTAGCCCTCGTTCAAGCGCCGCAGCATCTCGTAAACGTCGAGCGACACGAGCAACTCCGCGTCAAGCCCTGCCGGGTCGTGGTACCGAAGGATGAGACCGGTTGGCATGTGCTCGACGAATCGTGAGCGCGAGGCCTGGTCCGCGAGCGACAGCGAGAAGCGCTCGCGGGGGTAGAGCCGGTACGAGCGCACGCTGCCGCCCTCGACGCGACGCACCTCGAGGGCGAGGTGGTCGCCAATGCGCTCGGGGCGGGTGAGCCCCTCACCGCGGTTAATAGCGACCAGCAGGGGCTCGAGCAGGCCGTCGGCGCTGTTGTCCCCGCGTACCACAGCGAGCAACTCGTCGGCGGTCCTGTACGGGAGCATCGAGCGCCAGCCCCCATCGCGCCGCTCGAAGAACGCGCGCCTGCGTGCCATCGCGATGAATCGCCGGTGCGCCTCGGCGCGATGCTCGCTCGCCTTGCCCGAGACGTCCCGGGGCAGCTCGTCGTAGAGGCTGCGCAGGATCTCGCGGTCGTAGCCGCTCCGCTGCTCGAAGCGAAACAGCGTTCGGTCCTCGGTCGGCGAGACGAAGTCGAGGGCGCGATCGAGGCGCGGATCGTCCGCCGCGGAGACGTCGACCGCAGCGAGCAGCGTCAGGAGGCGGTCCGCGTTGGGGCCGTCGCCGCCCCTCCAACTGTTGAAGTAGAAGCCCTGGACGATCTCGTCGCGCTGGCCGTTCTTGTAGAGCGCGTGGATCTCGTCGCAGTCACGCGTGCCCACCAGCATGAACGCGAGCGCCGATCGCAGGTCCCGGAGCGTGATGTGAAGCCGCCCGCGCAGGTGCGTGATGGCGTAGAGGGTCTTGAGCCGCTCGACGACGTGTTTGCCCGCCGTCTCATCCTGAATGCTCTGCGCGTTGTGGAAAGCGTAGCAGCGGTCCTTGAGGTCGCAGCCGTGGCACGGCTCCCAGAACTTCTCATGCGTCATGCGGTTCACGAGCCGCTCGAGGATCGAGTTGTCGAACCCCTGAGGATCCACGACCACGCTGCGCAGGTTGAGGTTCACAACCGCGACGCCATCGGTCGGCTTGCCCGTGAGCAGGCCCTCTCTCACAAGCGCGGTGAGCGCGGGGAAGTCGGTACGATTCGCCTCAAGAAAATCGACGAGGCGGCCCTCATTGATGGCGATGAGGCGCGTTTCTTTCGACTTCGCCCAACCCGTTGGGTCGTCGCCCTTGAACGGCGCGAGGAAGGCGCGCAGCACGTCGTCATTCTTCTGGTCGCCTTCGTCTTGGCTGCCGTCGTAGTTCGAGAGAAAGGTACGACCGCGCAGCTCGATTCGCGCCCCGTTCGTAAGTGAGTGATCGACGATGCCCTGCTCGTCGGCGGCCTTGCGTTCGAGCTTCTGTAGGAAGGCCGTCTTTCCGTCGCCAGCATTCCCCGAGATGATTACGAGTGTGAACTCACCCGAGAGCACCGACGGCAGCAGTTCACGGTCGAGCGCCGTCTCCACGTAGGTCTGCTCGCTGATGACGTCGAGGCCGCGCGTGCCCGCGTTGCTGTGCTTGCTCTGGCTGTAGACCGTGAGCAGATGACGCACGTAGGGGTTCGTGTTCAGCGGGATGGGAGCGCCCGTGCCGCCGTTCCCCTTGCCATTGCGCTTGCCCCCGTCGCCCGGCACGCCCCACGCGATCGGCACCGGCGTGAGCGGCTGTGCCGCGCGCCGCGCTGCCGGGATGCTGGTCAGCGCGCTTCTGAAGTCAGCCGCGCTTGCGTAGCGGTCAGCGCGCTTGGGCGCGATGGCCTTGAGCATCACGTCGGCCAGCTCGGGCGCGATGTCGGCGAGGCCCGAGAGTTCGCGCGGATCGGCGGCGGGTTTTCCTGGCGGCGGGACCTGCGAATCGTCCCATGGGTAACGGTTTGTCATCGCCTCGTACAGCGTGATCCCGAGCGCGTAGAGGTCGCGGTCGACGAGGTCGCTCGAAGAGGGCACGTCTTCAAGCACGAGGTCAGGGGGCAGGTAGCGGCGCGAGCCGCCGCCTCGGCGCTCCTCGTCTTTCGCGGCTACCGAGACGTTGAAGTCGATGATCTTTGTGCCACGTCCGGTCCACAGCAGGTTCCGAGGCTTGATGTCGCAGTGGTAAACGCCATGCTCGTGAAGATGAGCGAGGCCTGCCGCGACGTGGCGCCCAAGCTCGAGCGCGTCTTCGCGGGTGAGCGCGTTCCCGTCGATCATCTCACCGACGTCGTAGCCCTCGATGAACTCGAAGACGATGAAGGGCGGGCCGCCAGGGATGAGATCGGCATCGATCACCTTCACAACGTTCGGGTGGTCGGGGATCTGAAGGAGCGTCTTGTACTCCTTCTTGAGGCGGTCGACAGTCGACACGCGGTCGCGCAAGACCAGCTTCACCGCACGCGAGACGTCACCCAACGTGTCGATCACCTTGTAAGCGACCGCGAACGAGCCCGGCTTGCCGAGCCGTTTCTCGATCACGTACTTCGGCGTGAGCTGCGTGTTCGGCAGCAGGTTCGAGTAGTCGAGCTGAGGTACGGCGGGCGCGGGTGACGGCGCCGACGGAGGCGCGCCTGGCACGGGCGCAGCGGCGGCGCTCGGCTCAAGGAGGATCTTCAGCTCGGTGAGCGCCGACGCCGCCGAGGGCCGATCGCCCGGCTCGAAGGTGCAGAGCTTCTGCAGCCAGGCGTCGAAACCCTTTGGCAGCTCGGGGCGCGCCGAGCTGGGCTTCACGGCGAAGATAGCCTTCTGCTCGAACAGTTCAGTCGGTGTCTTGAACGGCCGCTCGCCCGTGAACAGCTCGTAGAGCACGAGCCCTACACTGAAGAGGTCCGAGGCAGGCGTCGCGGCAGCTGGCTCACCGTGGATCTCGGGGGCCATGTACTTGGGCTCGAGGTCGTCGACGATCTCCTGCGCAATGGTGCGACTGTGGTCGGTTCCAGGGCGAGCGAAGTCGAACCCCGTGAGCCGAACGCGCCCGTCGCTGCCAACAAGGATGCTCGCGGGCGAGATGTTGCGGTGAACGACGTTGTGCTGCGCGAGATGGATGAGCGTGTTCAAAAGGTCGGCGGCGACCGTGGTCTTCTGGTCGAGCGTGAGTGCCAGGGTGGGCTTTGCAATGTGGACGCGCAGCGCCTGCCCTGCGACGTCCTCGGTGACCAGGAAGTATTTGTCCTCGGCCTCACTCGGGAAGAAGTCGCGCACGCCGACGATGCCCGGGTGGCCAGGCGTAGTGCTGAGCGTTCGAAATGCCGTCGAGATGAGGCGCTTCTGCTTTTCTCGCTCAACCGGCGGCGCATACGGGTCTGCCTGGTAGGCGCGGATGAGCGCCCTCGACTTCGGTCCCGCGAAGGCATTGTGCGCGTGGTACTCGCTGTAGCTGTCGGTGCCACCCAGCCGCTCCGAGACCACCCAGCTCCCGAAGCGCAGCGGACCCGAGCGCGCCTTCGCTGCGCCCTGAAGCGCCTTCATGATGATGTTGTGGTGCGCGCCGATGTTCTTCGACTTGCCCGCGGGGATGCGCGCCGCGTTTTGGAAGAAGGCGGCCGCCTTCTTGAGCGTGGTGACGTTGGGGGCGTCGCGCCCGCCTGGATCAGCCAACGTGGCGTCGGGCGCGGTGAGCACGACCGCGGCGTCAATGTAGATGTCTTCGAGATCGCGGCGGCCCGGCTGACTGCCGGTGATGATGCCCTTCACAGCCTTGGCGTGGCCGCGCAGCTTGGCGAGCGGCGAGCTGAAGGCTTGGCGCCCCTCGGGGTACCACTTCGAGCCGTAGACATCGATGAGCCCGCGCGTGCCCTTCACGTCGACCAGGAAGACGGCGTGGGGCGCGATGATCGCGACGTCGACCTCGAAGGCCTCGCCGTCGCGCACGATCTCGAAGTTGTGCAGGACCAGGTAGCTCGCTGGCAGGTGATCCCGCAGGTACGCGATGGCCTGGCGCTCGGCCTCGTTCACCGGCTCGCCGATGGGGATCACCGTGGCCATCAGTTCGCCCCCTTCTCGATGGCATCCTCCACCAGGGCGATGGCCTGGTCCTCGAGAGCAACGGCCTTGTGGCGCGCCTCGTAGGCGTCGACGACCATGCAATGCACCTCGTCGCGAACGCTCTTGGAGGGATACGGAACCGGAAGCTGCGCACGCATCACGTGATGGTGGTCCTGCAGCTTCGTGCCTGTTGAGATGGCTCGGAACATGCGGAAAGCCGTCTCCGACCGAATGAATGCGTAGAGACACCCGGCGGGCATCTCCTCCTCGTTGGCGATCACGCGAAGCAGGTGCTCCGAATACGCGAGCCGTGCTGCCGGGCCCCAGATGAACTCGGCGCGGCAGTAAAGTTCAGATTCGCCAAGGGTACCTTGCGCCGCAACCAGGATCGTCCCCGGCGCGACGAGCACGTCTTTGCCCGCTGCCGTTTTCGCGATCCAGCGACCCTCGGGCTTCACCCAGAACAGTTCTCGCTGACCAACAAGCTGAAACGAGTACTCCGGCGCTGCGTCGATTCGCTTGAAACGCGCACCGCGCTGCAGCGTACCCGGCACGACGAGGTGACCGAGGGGCCTGTGCGGTGCGGCCTTAACCGCCTCCACGAGCCGCTGGAAGCGGGGGGCGAAGTTAAGCGCGCGAAGAGAATCAACGGACGGGGCGACGATGCTGAAGCCCAGGTCACGACCCATCAGGTGCCAGTCGGCGGCAGTGATGTCTTCGAGCCCGACGGCTTGAAAGAGGCGCTTCGTCGCGCTGTTCACGTCCGACTGGTACTTGGCGAGCAGATTCGCAGACTCGCTGACCAACTCGTCCGCGCGCGCCTCAATCGACTTGCCGAGGCGAGGGACCGGCAGGTCGGCAATGTGGTGAGGCTCGATGTGCTGGATGATTGCCCCGTAGGTGCCTGACACGATCAGTGGCACCCCGAACTTCGAGCGGAGGTACGCGTGAAGATACCCAGGGGGAATCCGATTGCGATCCCCGATGACGCGCATGAAGTGCTGCGAGCCCGCCATTCCGACCATGTCCGAGCGTGAAAACGCCATGCGCCCGACGGTTCCCGAGCAGGTGATGAGCGACCAACCTTCGCCCAGAACCAAGTTCGGCGCTCCTTCGACCTGTCGCTTGGCCAAGCGTGGAACCGACGAGAGATCCGACATCAGGATGTCGGTGCTCCCGAGGAACGGAACGCTGTCTCTAGCTTCGGTCGTGTAGCTCCGAGCGAAGCGAGGACCGTTGAAGATGCCGCTGAGTCCATCGCGGGTAACAGCCCTCAGAGGCTCCTTCTTGGCCGACAACCTGTTGAGGATCACTCGCGCTTCAAGGGCCCCTGACATGTACGGGCCACAGTCAAGGCGCCGCCCGTCCTCCTGTAGGAGAGCGCTGGAGATCGTCTTCATCCTCATGCGCCAGGCTCCGCGCTTTTCTTTCTGAACTCGCGGTAGGCCTTCGCGATCTCGGGCAGATCGTCGTCGACCTTCTTCTTCTTCCGACGCAGGGTGCGGGTCACGAAGTGGCCGTTGGTACGAACGCGCTCGACCTCTTCGACGTCCTCGAGGATCTCCTCACCGTCGGGGCTGCGCTTGTAGATGGTGTTCCCGCGCCGATCGAAGCCGACCTTCTCCGCGACGGCCATGAAGACGGGGTAGTCCCCTTTGCTGCCGAGGTCGGCCGCCTGGATCTCGCGCTGCGTCTTCTTCTTCAAGAACAGCAGGCTGGTGAGGATGTTGACGTTGGCCTCGACGATGAAGACTTCGACGGGCAGATCGATGCTTGCGAGTACCCACGTGTGCCGGAGGATCCACCAGCGGATGTACTCGTCGCCGGGATTCCCGAGGATGCCGTCGGGCAAGACCACACCCACGCGGCCACCTGGCTTGAGCCAGTCGACACAGCGCTCGATGAACAAGACCTCGGGCGCAACGCTCCCCTGAAGTCGGCCCGTGTTCCTGAAGCCGCCTTCCTCGGTTCGGTCCCAGATGTGAGCGAGTTCGAAGTGCTTGAGGATATTCGGATCGGTGATGGGGATCTCCGCACCGAAGGGCGGGTTGGTCATCACGAGGTCCATCGTGCCGAGCTCGGCGAGCTTCTTCGCGTCGGCTACGCCGGACAGATGTCCCGCAGGAAACTCGAGAGAGTTGATGTTGAAGAGGCGCGCCTCGGCGTTGCTCGCCATCACCGCGTTCATCTGGGCGGCACGAACGAGGAACGGGTCGAAGTCGGCGCCGAACAGGTTCTTCTTCACGAACTCGCCGAGGCGCTCCTGGATCGAGACGATCTCCTGCGTCGACTCAGCGCCCGGCTCGATGCCCTTCTCCTCCTGAAACTTGTGAGCCAGGTGCGCGAGCGTTGCCGTGAGAAAGCCACCAGTTCCGCATGCCGGGTCAATCACACGATCGGTCGGCTTCGGGTCGAGCATCGAGACGACGAGCTTGATGGCCCCACGCGGCGTGAAGTACTGGCCGCGATCACCTCGCAGGTTGGTGCCAACGATCTCCTGGTAGGCGGCGCCCTTCGCGTCCACGTCGGTACGCCCGAAGTCGTACTTCGCGAGCTCCGACACCATGAATGCGAGCGCGCGGTCCGAGAGCGTGATCTCCTCGTTTCCGCGAAAAACGGTCGAGTACTTCTTCTTCACTTCGTCGAAGAGCGGCTTGATGCGCTCTCGGATCGCCTTCTGACCGCCCGGGTCGAACTGCTCGTCGATGAGCTGCCCGTTCTTCTCGAAGCGACCAGCCCAGAAGCGGCGCTTGTCGTTCGGCTGCCGCTCATCATGCATCTTGGCGAAAATGAGGTAGAGGAACTGCCAGAAGGCCGCGTCCTTTGGCATGCCCTCGTTGCCGTGAATGAAGTTGTGGCAGCGCCGGAAGGCGGTACGCAGCATCTCCGGGTCAGCACGACGGAGCTTCGCGTGCGAGGCGACGTCGCGAGTGCCGATAGACTCGTCCGCGAGCGGCCAGTCGCCGATCGGAACGAACTTCACGTCGAACTTGGTGCGCTTAACCTGAAAGAAAAAGAACTCGAGGCCGTTGGTCCAGAGGCCGTACTTGCAGTTCTCGCATGCGGCCATCGCGTCCTTGAGCAGCTCGAGGTCTTTCGCCGCCTGCTCGTGGTCGCGCATCTTGTACGCGCCCTTGTCGCCGAGCTTCAGCTCCTTTTGGCAGACCACGAGGCGACGCACGTTCTCGGGCGTGTGCTCGGATCCAGGCTCGAAGATCGCGATGTCGATCTTCTTGTTCGACGACTTGCCAGAGTCCGCGACCTTCACCTTGAAGTCGGGCTCCATGTCGTCGACGGACAAGCCGTACTCGTGGAACAGCGCACGCGAGATGCGTTGGCGAACCCGCTCCTTGTCGTTCTCGGCAACGGGCTCGCCGGTGATGTAGTCGAGGACCTGCCCTTCCTCGATTGCGTTCGCGCCGTCGCTCGATGCACCGCCGTCGTCCGCAGTCGCCGCCGAACCTGACGTCCCTGTCGACTTCTTGGGCCTACCCATTCTTGCCATCCTTTTCGCCGAGCTCGTCTGAAGAGGAAGCCGCGCCGCCGTCGCGCACCCATCCGTCGACGTCCTGTCGCTTAAACTTCCAAAAGCGACCGACCTTGTGGCCGGGCATGCCCTTCGCGGTGACCCACGTGTAGACGGTGTCCTTGCTCACGCCGAGGTAGTCCGCGATCTCGTCAACTGAGAGCCATCTGTCGTCCATGGCCGCCTTAAGAGGAATGCCGGGTTTAGCTAGCGTAGCTCACCGTACGATCAGTTTTGACCTGGTTCAATAGGGTTTAGTCGGGTTGTGCCGGATCAAGTCGCTGTTCGTTGTGATCTCAAACGCTTATCAGAAGTAGACCCTCGCAACTCGGTACGAGTTCTGGCAGCGGCGGTGGCCGACGCCGGGTGGTCAGCGGCGCTCGGGAAGCAGCTTCGCGTCGAGGAGGAGCGCCTGCGGGACGCGCGTGCAGCGCTGGCGCCGAAGGCAGAAGACCTCGCTCCCGTCGTTGCAGCCCTGTCGGAGGAGAAGCTCCAGAAGCGCCTCGCCAAGCTCACCGAGAAGGCGCCCGCCGAGGGCAAGCGAGCGTTGGAGGGCTGGTTCGGGCCGGTGACAATGACACCCAAGACCGAGAACGGAGAGACGTTCTACGAGGCCAAGGGCTCGAGAAAACTCGACCCGGCCACCTTGGGAGATGGCCGGGTCGTAGATAAGACCAGTTGCGGGGGCAGGATTTGAACCTGCGACCTTCGGGTTATGAGCCCGACGAGCTACCTGGCTGCTCCACCCCGCGATATCGATGTGCGACCACTAGTACGTCGCACTCCTCACGACGTCAAGCGCGTTCCGCGCTGACAAATCCGCGAAACACGAAGGCTTCCCACCCGTACATTCGGGCGAGTGCCCCGCTCCACCCTTCCCGTCGCGCTCGCCGGCTTCCTCGGCGTCGCCCTCAACCTCGTCGCCGTCGCCTCGTTGCGCGAGGTTCCGCATACCTACGCGCCCGGTGACGTCCCCGCGTGGCGCTCCGAGACCCTCGCCCACCCCTCCGCGTCCACCGTCTCCGCCCTCTCCTTCACCTTCGGTCTCGTCTTCCTCGCCGCCTTCGTCGGTGGCCTCGCCACCATCATCCGATCGTCCTGGGCCACCGTTGGCGCCGTGCTTTTCGGGTCTGGCGCGCTGCTCGACGCCGCGGGGACCATGGCTCCCGTCGCCGTGCTTCACGTCGGTGCCGATTCCGGAGTCGCGCTGCTCTGGGTCACCCTGCTGCTCGACTCCGCCTTCAATGGGCTGCTCGGGCTGGGCTTGATTTGCTTCGCCGTCGGGTGGACTGGGGCTCCTCGATGGCTTCGGTGGCTCGGGCTCGTCGCCGGGATTGCCAGTCTTCCCGTTGCTCTTCAGTTCAGTGATGACTTCTTTGCTCGGTTGCTCGCCATCGCTGGGCCGCTTTGGTTGAGCTGGGTGGTGGCGGTTTCGATCAGGCTGATTTTGACGGGCCCTCTCCCCGACCCTCTCCCCTCCGGGGGAGAGGGAGATTCGTCTTCTTCCCCATGAGGCGACTCGTCACCGTTCCCGGCGTGATGCTCGCTCTGGCGATCGTTCTCACAATCTTCCCTCTGCTCGTGGTGCTCGCGCTCTTCGTCGACCTCGTGCGACTCGCGAAGAGCTTCTCCACCACTCGACTGACTGTCTTTCTCCTCGCGTTCCTCGTCGTCGAGAACGTCGGCCTCCTGCTGCTCTTCTGGACGTTCTTGAGCACCCGCGCCGGCACCCGCCCGCGCCACGCTCGCACCTTCGCCATTCAACGCCTGTACACCGCCGCGCATCTCGCTTCGGTCACTCGCATCTTCTCGCTGCGCTTCGTCGTCGAAGGTGACTCCGCCGTCCCCGGCCCGCTGCTCGTCTTCGTTCGCCACGCCTCGCTCGTCGACGTCCTCATTCCCGGCGGGTTCCTCGCCAATCGCCACCTCCTCGAGCTCCGCTACGTCCTCAAGAAGGAGCTCCTCGTCGAGCCCTGCCTCGACATCGCCGGCCACTGGATTCCCAATCACTTCGTCGATCGCTCCGGCCTCGACACCGATGCCGAGCTCGCCAAAGTCCGCGCGCTCAAAACAGACATCGGCCCCACCGAAGGCGTCGTCCTCTACCCCGAAGGCACTCGCTTCTCGCGCGGCAAACGCAAGGCGATCATCGAGAAGCTCCCCGCCGGCTCTGCTGAACGCGCCCACGCGGAGTCGCTCCGGCACCTGCTCCCCATTCGCAAGGGCGGTGCGCTCGCGCTGCTCGAGGCCGCTCCTTCCTGCGACGTGCTCTTCGTCGGCCATCACGGCCTCGAGGGTCTCACCCGGCTCGGCGACATCTGGCGCGGTACGCTCGTCGGCAAGACCGTGACGGTGCGGTTCTGGCGGGAGCCGGCGAACAGCGTTCCCTCCAGTGAGGAACAGAGAATCACCTGGGTTCGCGAGCGGTGGATGCGCGTTGATGATTGGCTGGAATCACTCGATGAATGACGTCGCTCTCCTCGCGATCATCCTCGCCGTGCTGTGGGTGATCAGCCTCGCCATCAGCAACTCGTCGATCATCGATCTCTTCTGGGGGCCCGCGTTCTCCGTCATCTACTGGCCCACTGCGCTGCAGACCGGGCTCAGTGCGCGCTCGATTCTCGTCGGGTCGCTCGTCTCGCTGTGGGGGTTGCGACTGGGGATCTATCTGGCCTGGCGCAACCTCGGCCATGGAGAGGACAAGCGGTACACGGCGATGCGGAAGAGGCACGGGGCCGCGTGGTGGTGGAGATCGTTCTTCATCGTGTTCGTTTTGCAGGGAGTGCTTGCGTGGGTCGTTGCGTGGCCTGTTCGGGTCGTGGCTTCAACGGGCTCAATCACTGACATTTCGGTCGCCGACTTCATCGCGACCGGCATCGTGATCTTCGGGATTGGGTTCGAGTCTCTCGGTGATTGGCAACTCGCTCGGTTCAGGAAGCGGAGAGGTTCGGCCCCTCACCCGGCGATCCTGAACACGGGGCTTTGGCGGTACACGCGACACCCGAATTACTTCGGCGATTTTGTGATTTGGATTGGATTTGGCGTCTTCGGCCTCAGCACAGGTGCCTGGTGGTCACTTGTCGGCCCCGCGGTGATGACTGTTCTGCTCGTGCAGGTCTCCGGCAAGGCGCTGCTCGAGAAGGGCATGAAGGACCGACCCGGCTACGCCGAGTACGTCGCCAACACGAGCGGCTTCATCCCCTGGCCTCCGCGACGGTCTTGAGCTTCTGCAGCGACTTCTCGATGTCGCCGCCCACCGCCTTGTCCATGTTCATCAGCACGCTCAGCACCTTGCCGAGGAAGTTGTGCTTCCCGTCGAAGGTCCACGTCACGCGCGTGCCTCCGGTCGACGTAGCCACGAGCGCCAGCTGCACCGTCGCTTTCGATTCCATCGGCTCCGTGAAGAGCAACCGCAGCTTCACTGACTCGCCCGGTGTCGAGCTCTCGATCGTCAGCTGCCCTTTGCTCTTCTCGAACGAATCTCCGAACACCACGTAGACCGAGCGCAGCTTCGCCTCATCGCTCACCACCGCGAACGTCTGCGCGGGCGGCGCCGAAAGTTCGAGCGCTCGCTCGACGCGAAACTCCGCCGGCCTCGTCGACGCGTACCCGAGGAACAACGCCACCAGCGCGGCAACGACGAGCGCGACGATCATGGTTTGTGGTTTATCTCGACCCGTGCTGCCCGCGCTCACCATGATCCTCGCCGCGTCGCCTCCAGATCCCGCGCTGCTCGAGAAGCTCGGCGCACAGGCCCAATCGATGGAGTCACTCTGGAACTCCACCGCCTGCACCATCGACGTCGACGCCGAAGAGCAGGACGGCGCCGGCAAGGTCACCAAGACCGTGAAGACCTCGCTCCGCGTCGCCCGCGACGGGAAGAACGTCACGCGCAAGCTCATCAGCCACCAGGAAGACGGGAAGGACCTCACCGAGGCCAAGCGCAAGGAGATCGAAGGCAAGGAAGGCTCGAAGGTCTCCAAGTCACCGTTCCACCCCGACGAGCAGAAGAAGTACCGCTTCGATCAGAAAGACCCGACGCACATCACCTTCGAGCCGCTCGGTTCGAAGACCGAAGACAACTTGATCGGTGAGGCCACCATCGATCCCGACACGCAGACCGTGAAGGCCCTCGACATGCACCCCGCGAAGTTTCCGATGTTCGTTCAGGAGCTCGGCATCCGCGTCGAGTTCGATGCGAACACCAGCAACGGCAAAGGCATGTCAGCGCTCAACATCAAGGGCCTCGCCGGAGCGCTCTTCTTCAAGAAGCGCTTCGTCGTGAAGACCCGGTTCAGCGACTACGCCGCACCGTAGCGACCACTCACCAGAGCACGACCGCGAGCGAGCACCCGGCGACGAGCGCCCACAGCACGACGGCGAGCACCAACGGCCGCACGCCGATCGCCCGCAGCGCGTCGCGCGAAACGCCCAGGCCGATCAAGAAGAGCGTCACGATCAACACGTAGCGGCTCAGGTCGGCGATCGGCTTGAGCACCGGAAGCCACGTCGCGAGCCCTGCCATCGCCACGTAGCCGAGGATGAACCACGGGAACTTCTTCTTCTCGTTCTTCGCGTCGGCCGAACGGAACGCTCGGGCCACGAAGAGCGTGAGCGGCACGATCCACAGCGCGCGGGCGAGCTTGAGCGTCACTCCGACGCGCAGCGCTTGTTCCCCGTATTGCATCGTCGCGCCCACGACCGAGCTGGTGTCGTGCACCGCCAGCGCCGCCCACTCTCCGAAGTCGTGCTGGCTCAGGCCGAGCGCGTGGCCGATGGGAGGGAAGATCAGCAGCGCGATTCCGTTGAGCAGGAAGATCACCGCGAGCGACACGCTGGTCTGGTGCGGCTTCGCTCCGAGCACCGGCGCGACGGCCGCGATCGCGCTGCCTCCGCAGATCGCCGTGCCGACCGAGATCAGCACCGCCGTCGTGGTCTCGACCTTCAGCAACTGCTTGAGGAGCGCACCGACCATCAGCGTTCCGATGATGGTGATCGCCGAGAGGAAGAGACCTTCCAGCCCGGCTTTGACGATCTCCTGCAGATCCATTCCCGCGCCGAGCCCGACGACCGAAAGCTGGAGCAGAAGCGTCTGCAGCGACTTCGCTCGTTGCGGACTGAGCGGCGAACCGAAGAGGAGCGCGATGGCGATGCCAGCGATGAGTGCCGCGGCTCCCACTACCGCGCCCTCTTTCGCGCGAGCGGGATCACCAGCAGCAGCAACACCAACACGGCTGCGAACTTCGCGGGCTCGACGCAGACGCTCACGTCCGTCCACACCCAGGTCGGGGCTCCGGGCTTCGAGAAATCCGGACGGCGGACGCGTTGCTTCACGCAGCGCCCACCGGCTCCACACGCAGAACCTTCGGGCTGACCGACGCACGCGGTGTTCGGCAACGTGCCGGGGTCGTCAGGCGGAATGTCGGCCCACGCCGCGCTCGCCACGAAGCAGCTGAAGATCAGCGCGACGCGCTTCATGCGAACCATGCGTAGCCCAGAGAGATCAGCAACGGGACTCCGATGAACCACGCGGCGCGCCACTTGAACGAGAGCCAGCCGAGCGGAAGGAACGCGAGCCAGCCGACCGAGAGCACCGAGAAGGCCGCGGCGATCAGCGCTCCTTCGAGGTTCGACACGTGGCCGAGCGAAGACCAGAACCACGGCGCAATGGGCGCCGCCGGAGCGAGCAGCAACAGCGCGATCAACCCTGACCACGTGCGTGAAGGGCGAGCGCTTTCCTCGGCGATGGTCTGACGGGTCGGCAACGGCCGCGGGCGGACTTCGTGCGGCCGCGGCATGTTGAGCGGGCGAAATTCCGGCGGTCTCAACAGCCGAGCGTGCTCGATGAAGTGCACGATGCCCACCATCTTCCCGGGCTCGCCGCGATCGAGCGTCGCGACCCACGTGTCGACCGTGAGGCCTGGCTCGATGAAGCGGCCCAACACGGCGTTGAGCTCGGCGACCGGCGCCATGAGCCCGCGGAGCGGATCGATCCACAACGTGCGTCGCTCAGCGCCCGGCTCGTAGATCGTGAACGCAGCGAAAGCGGTGGGCCCGAAGAAGCTCGTTTCGTCCACCACCAGTGCGGCGCGGCCTTCGTTGGCGGCGTGCTGCGCGACTTCGTGCAGCAGACCGCCTTCGTGACTGACGGTCAGCGAGACGTGACGTTCGAATTCACGCACGACTCCAGAGAGTTCGTCAGCGGTGAAGTCGGCGCTCGAGAGATCGCCCGGACGCAAGCGCTCGAGCGCAGGTGACCGTTCGGCCAGCCAGCGCAGGAGATCGTCTTGCGTCGAGTCGAGGAGCCAGACGAAACGGAGAGAGCTCTGCTCTCCGGGAATCGTTCCGTAGCGGCGGGCGACGTCTTCCGGTTCGAGGAACAGCGGCATCGAGCCCTCTCCCCGACCCTCTCCCCTTCGGGGGAGAGGGAGCCTTTTTCACTTACTTCAGCGTCAGGCCCTTCAGCTTGTCGGCCAACGAATTGAAGCCGCCGGAGCTGGTGACCTTCTTCGCCTGCTCGGCCTTCCACGCGTTCAGGTCAGCGCGCTCTTCACTGCGCTGCGCCTGCGAGATCGACAGCTTGATCTTGTCGCCGTTGATCTCGATCACCTCGGCCTTGAGCTCCTTGCCCATGGGGAAGGTGCGCTTGAGGTCGGTGCCACGCTCGGTGCCCGTCTCGCTCGCGGGAATCAGGCCGTTGAAGCCGTCCCACTCGATGAACACGCCGAACGGCTCGATGCGGCTCACCTTGCCCGTCACCACCGCGCCACGCTTCGGCTTCGGCGCGCGCACGACCTTCACCTCGGTCGCGCCCGACGGGCCCGTGTCTGCGCCCGCAGCTTCGGCCGGAGCAGAGCCGGACGACGACACGCCGTCACCGATCGCCGCGCCGTCCTTCATCAGACGCAGACCGATGCGCTTCTCGTGCTCGTCGACCTTCTCGACCTTCACTTCGATCTCTTCGCCGACCTTCAGCACGTCGCGCGGGTGCGCGATGCGACGATCGCTCATCGCCGAGATGTGAATGAGGCCATCGACTCCCGGAGCGAGCTCGACGAACGCGCCGAACGGCTGCAGGCGAACCACCTTGCCCTTGAGGACGACACCTTCCTTCGCCGTCTCGAGCATCTTCTTGAACGGGTCCTCGAGCCGCGAGCGCATCGACATCGTGATGCGGTCCTTGCGCTTGCTCTTGTCGGGCGAGTTCGGCTCCGCGTCTTCCATGCGGATGATCTCGACCTCGACCTCGTTGCCGACTTCCACGACCTCGCTCGGGTGACCGATGCGCACGTGCGACATCTCGCTCACCGGAATCAGGCCCTCGAGACCGCCCAAATCGACGAACGCGCCGAACGCCTGCACGTTGACCACGCGGCCCTTCAACACCTGGCCGACCGCGAGCGTCTTCTTGAGCTCGGCCGCCTTGGCCTTGTTCTCTTCTTCGATCAGCGAGCGGCGGGAGAGAACGACGTTCTTCTCCTTCACCTCGGTGACGCGGAACGTGAGGCGCTGGCCGACGAAGTCGTCCAACTTCACGGGGCGCGTGTCGACCTGCGACGTCGGGCAGAAGGCGCGAATGTCGCCGACCGCGACCTCGAGGCCGCCCTTGTTGACGGACACCACGATGCCCTCGACGGGCAGGCCGCTGTTCTTCGCGTCGACCATCATCGAGAGCGACGCCGCGCCCTTGCTCAACTTGCGCGAGAGCTGAATGCCCTTGGCACCCGTCTCCATGACGAACGCTTCGATCTCGTCGCCGACGCCGTAACGAAGAATGCCTTCCGCGTCTTTGAGTTCGTCGAGGTCGATCATCGCCTCGTGACGACCGATGGTGGCGAACACCGTCTCGGCGCCCAGCTGGAAGATCTTCGCGGTGACCTTCTCACCCACGCGCGGGAGCTGCTTGCGCGTCGGCACGCCGCCGTCCTTGGCGTGCTTCTCGAACATCGACTCGAAGCTCTCGGCCTCGTGCACCTCGTCAGCGACCGAAGGGCCGACCGGAGTCGGCTTCACGATCACCGGCGCGACCGCGGTCACCGGAGCAGCATCGGTGGGCTTCACAGCCTCTCCGTTGCCGTTGCGGGTCTCGACGACACCGCCAGCGCGCTTCACGACCACCATCGGGCCGCCGCTCTTGCGCTCTTCCTTCGGCTTGCGATCACCGCGATCACCGTCCTGCCGCTCTCCGGCAGCACGACCCAACATCGCGTCTCCAAACGTCGCCTTCGGCTTCTTCTGCTCAGTCATGGTGAAACTTTCCTGGGGATTACGAAAACCGGCGCGTCCTAGCGGATCATTTCCCTCGAAACCAGCCCATCAGGGCTTCGAGGTGTACGCGGTCGGTTTCATCGAAAGTGGACTTCTTTTCGCTGTCCACGTCGAAGACCGCAATGAGCTTGTTCTGACGGTCGAAGACGGGCACGACGATCTCACTGGCGCTGCGGCCGTCGCAGGTGATGTGGCCCGGAAAAGCGTGCACGTCGGGCACGACCTGGGTCTCGAGTTTGGCTGCGGCCGCTCCGCAGACGCCCTTGCCGAACTTGATTTCGAGGCAGCCGAGGCTGCCCTGGTACGGCCCCACGCGGAGCAGTTTTCCCTCGTCCACCACCCGGTAGAAGCCGGTCCACAGGTGGCCGAAGGCGTGGTGCACGAGGCAGCTCATGGTCGCCATCGCGGCGATGGGGTCGCTTTCCATGCCCTCGATCGTCGCGCGAATCGCGGGCCCGAGTTCCTTGTACGCGGCGTCTTTGGGCACCCCGCGCAGGTCGAGCATGTTCTCTGCCATGGGGCGCGGTGTATCCGGTTCGCGCCCTCGATGGGCCTTAGAACGTGAACACGGGCAGGTCGTACTTGAGCGTGAGGATCGCCCAGGTGACGGCGGTCACCACCGCGAGGCCGAGGCCGGCGACTCCGAGGGTGTTCGCGGCGGTGATGGTGTTGTTGCGCTGCACGCGCGCGAGTTGATCGAGGCGCGCGTCGTCGGGGCCGCTCTGTTGCCAGGCGATGCCGAAGCTCACTCCGCTGGCGATGACGGCTCCGATGGTGAGCCAGCCGGCGGCGTGGCGCGCGACGATGGCGCTGGTGGGCGGCTCGGGAAGCGTGAAGGTCGTCAGCTCGGCGGGCTGCCAGGTGCTCGTGAAGGTCTCGACGTTCTGCGGCTCGAAGGCCACTGCGAAGAGCTGCGTGAGCGCGCGATCGAGGGCGCCCTTCTGCGCGGTCGCGTTGGTCTTCGGCTGCAGCACGGTGATCACGTTGGTGCCGTCGACCGTCGCTTCACGCTGCTCGTCGTCGGAGCGCACGAAGAGCGGCCGCTCGCTCGGCAGATGCAACCGCGTCGCGTGCGTTCGCGTGTGCACGTCGAGGAGCCGCTCGCCGTTCGCGCGCTCGATGTACGCGTGTTCTTCGAGGGTGAGCTCGATGCGGCCTTCTTCTTCTTGCGGCCAGGTCAGCAGGGGCACTTCGAGCCCTTCGCGACCTTTCGGAGGCAGCGTCACGAACTCGGGGCGAAAGCGCGGGTTGTCGATGCCGCGGTTCGCCGTCTCGAGGAACGCTCCGAGCTCGGCGTAGGTGACGGTGCCGTCGGCGTTTGCGTCGGCTGCTCCGCGGAGTGCCGAGCGGACTTCGAAGCTGAAGACTCCGGATTGGTAGCGGTCGTATTCGTGGCTCTCCTTCACTGAGGAACTCGAGAGCAGGAAGCCGGTGCTCGCTGACCAGGTGGCGTCGGCGGCGAAGGCGGAGGGCATCGCGAGCCGCACTCCGCCGCCGGGGCCTTTGCTGCCGACCAGCGCGCCGGAACGACAGGCGTCGAGGATGACGTGTGCTCTTGCGGTGGGCGGGATCTTCGCGAGGAGCTCGTCGTGGAGGATTTTGCGCGTGAGCTTGCCGCGCTCGAGGCCGAGGAAGCCTTCGCCGCGATCGACGTCGCCGTGGCCGGAGAAGAAGAAGAACCACTCGATGGTCTCTCCGGATTCCTGCGCGCGGAGCATCGAGGCGCGTTGCGCGGCGAAGGCTCCTTTGAGTGCGTCGAGGGTTGGGGGCGCGATGGGTTTGGTTTGCGGGTGGAGACGGATCGTGTCGGCGTCGGGCGTTGCGAGGAGGACGGACTCGACTCCGGCTTCGAGGAGGAGTTCGTGCATCGAGAGCGCGTCGTCGTCGGCGTAACGGAGCGCGGCGGCGCTGACTCCCTCGCCCGTGTTGCTGCCCAGCACGAGTGCGTAGCGGTGCACCGGGGCGGCGGCCAGGGCCAGAGCGAGGGCCGGAATCAGCACGGGAGCACCTCGGAAAAACAGCATTGGGGAGGGCACGCAGCCCCTCGGCTGTTCACGGGAGCACCTCGAGGGTGATCGTTTCGCTCGGTTTTGCGCCGCCTGACTCGAGCTCCAGAACGCTGACGGGCGCAGCGGTGAAGAAGGCGTTGATGGTGAGCCGACCCGTCGCGAACTCGTGCTTCACCGCGTCCGGAAGCTCGATGCGCCCCGTCGACGTCGCGATCGTCATCGAACGCGGTGGAGGCTGGCCCTCTCGCCACTCCGGATAGAACCAGAAGACACGGCCCGTCGAGTCAGTCGCCGCGATCGCGAGTGCGCGCGATGAGCTGTCCGGCTGATTGCGGTACGCGAAGCCGAGCGCGTCTCCGCGGTGAATGCTCGCACCGAGCGGTTCCGCGGTTCCGTTTCGCACGACGAAAACTTCGAGGCCCGTCAGCGTTCCGTGGCCGGACTTCGCGCGGAATTCGTCGGTCGCTGCCGGAGCAAAGAAGAAGACCGCAGCGGCGACGGCTGCGATCGCCGCCAGCGGCCAGGCTCTCGAACGACGCGGCTCGGGCTTCGGGACTTCTCGCGTCCACAGACCCTCGCGCAGATCGACGTTCTCGAGCGCAGGGTCAGGCTTCGTCGCCGCGGCGATGAGTTGATCGACGCGACGTTGCTCCCGCTCGAGCTCGGGCGACGTCTTCAGCTCAGCATCGAGCTCCGCCGCTCGACGACTGGTGAGCTCGCCTTCCGACTTCTTCAGGAGTTCTTCGAAGGGCGTCATGGAAGTTCCTTCAACGCAGCGCTCAGTTCATTCATCGCTGAGAACAGCCGGCTCTTCACCGTGCCCAACGGCAGCTCGAGGATGGTCGCGATCTCCTCGAGTGGATGTTCTCCCGCGTAACGAAGGACCACGACGTCGCGCAGCTTGTCGCTCAGCTTCGCGATCTGCGCGTCGACCAGACGTCGTCGCTCTTCCGCGAGGATCGCTTCGTCGGGCTGCAAAGGAGAGATCGCCGGTGGCTCGACGGGCGCTCGCTCGATCATCCGCCCGCGACGCGCAGCTTGATGACACTGATTGAGCACCACCCGTCGCAGGTAATGAGGAAAGCGCCCCTGCGGCCGGTACTGATTCAGATCACGGAAGATCTCGAGGAACGCGAGCTGACACGCATCTTTCGCCGCGCTCACTTCACCCAGGTACTTCGCCGCGATTCGCAACACCGCGCGCTGGTGACGCACGACGAGCGCTTCGAACGCCTCGCGATTTCCGCCGCGCGCCAGAGCCATGAGCGCATCGTCTTCGCGCCGCTCGAGCGCGAAGAGAGGCACCACGTTGGCTTCGGCGCTCGGCTTGCTCACGCGTCGCTCGTCACTCGATCACGAGGAAAACGTTCTCTGCGCGATCGCTCACCAGCAGATCGCCGTTGTCGAACGCGGCGACCCACCCGGGCTCGTGCAGCAACGCCGTGGGCAGCGGGCCGGGAACCACGGCTCCCGTGCGCAGCTTGCCGACCAGCGGAGCCCACGCGCCTGCCGCAGGGTCGAGCTCGAAGATCACCGGCACCGCGCCGTCGGAGCGTTGGCTCATTCCCACCGCGTAGATCTTGCCGTTCGCGTAGTTGAGATACGGCGCGATGAACGGGTCCATCGGCGGACCGATGTCGGTCCACGTGTTGGTCGCGAGATCCATCCGCGAGACCTGGCCGTTTTGCGAGCGCGCATAGAGCGCTCCCGCGGGATCGATGGCGAACGCTCCCGGCGTGGGCACGAACATCGGCAGCTTCTTGAACGTCACCGGGTCGAGGAAGCCGACCGACGTGCTCGACGAGACGACGATGCGGCCGTCGTTCAGCACTCCCAGGAATTGAGGGCCGTCGAACGGCGCTTCCTTGCTTTCCCACGTGCCACCGAACCGCGGAGCGCGATGCATCGAGAACCCGCCCATCAGCTCGCGGCTGATCGCATAGACATACTGGTCGTCGACCGCGAGAGAACCGCAGCCATTCTCGAACGTCGTCTCGAACGGAGTGCTCACCACGCCCGCGCGAGTGACGGTGCGGATGCGGCCCGTCGCCTCTTCGCAGAACCACGCGGTGTCGCCGCGAATCGTGAAGCGCCCCGAGTTGAAGACGAAGCGCGCGTCGGCGCCCTGGCCATCGTCGCGACCGCGGCTCGCTCCGGCGCGCCCCGCGACGACCTCGGGAATTCCGGCTCGAACGTCGAAGCGCCGAATCGCGTCGAACGTCGTCGCGAGCGCGGTGCGCGGCGAGTCCATCACCATCGAGTTCGCGTAGAGCCGACCGATGCCGACGTTGGCGTTGATGCCGACGTAGCCTTCGACGGTGGTGACGAGCAGCTGGTTCGGGCTCGCAATGGAGCGCTGAACGAACTCGGGCGGAATTCCGTTCAGCGACAAGTAGCCCGCGGTGTGGACACTCGCGTACTCCGCAGCCGTGGTGACCAGGCCGCCTGTCGTGATGCGACGAATCGTCTCGCCGTTGGCGTCGATGACGAAGAGGTTGGCGCCATCCCACGCGAGGCTGCGCGGGTAGCTGAAGGTCGCCGCCGTGCCCTGCCCGTCCTGGAACCCGAACATGCCGCTGCCCGCGAGCACCTCGTCGGTCGGCGCGCCACGAACCCACTTCACGATGCGGTTGTTGCGCGTGTCGACGCCGAAGAGGGTGTCGCCCACCAGCAGCAGCTCGTCGGCGCTCTGCAGCACCGAGGGGTCGTTCGGGCCGAAGCTGCGCACCGTGGTGAGCGCGAGCGTGTCGGTGTCGAGCTCGCGAATCGAACGCGCGTCGCGGATCAGAATCGAATGCGGGCCGCCCGAGGTGATCCACATCAGCTGGCCGATCGAGCCGACGCCGAACGCTCCGTCGCGTTCCGGCGCTTCGGGGCTGTCACAGACGAAGAGCGTGGTCGTCTGGCGCGTCACCGGGTCGAAGCGACGAAGCGTGCCGCTGAAGGGCGACACGAGCGTTTCGAAGGCGTCGACAAACCACAGCGCTCCGCTCGACATCACCGCGTTCCGAGGGCTCGAGACGCGCGCGGCGCCGCCGATGCCATCGACTGGAAAGTCCGACGGACCGCCGTAGTCACCCGCGAGCGGAGAGAGCCGCAGATCGCGCACGGTGATCTGCACGCGTCTCGCTCCGAAGGACGATCTCGCGACGAGGTGGAACACGCCGGGAGACGGCGGCGCAAAGTACAGGCCGTTGGCGTCGACGCTCCCGGCGATGAGCGAGTCTTCGACTTCCCACGTGACGTTCTCGCCGGTGGCGGTGAATTGGAGACGACGCCCGACGCCGAGCTCGGCTTCGGCAGGCGTGACGATGGGCCCGGGAATCGCGTCGCAGCGATCGAGCGACGCCGCGCAGACCTGAATTCCGGGACAACACGTCCACCCGGAGACGCACGGGCAGTTGGCACCTTCGAGGGGAATCGACGGCGCGCAGGCCGTCGTTGCGAGCACCAGAGCCAGGAAGAACGAGCGCATGTCTCTCGAGTGCACGGGCCGTCGAAAAGGTTCGGTCGATTATTTCCGTGGCAACAGGAGGATGTCGATCGGCCGGTGATGGAAGACGAGTTCCTTCGCTCCATGCGGCTCGGCTTCCAGTTTCTTCACGAGGTTGGCCGGGCAATGCACGTGGAGCTTCTGGCGCCCGAGCAACCTGGCGACGTCGGCGAAGACGCTCGGTGGCGTGCGGCTCTCGAGGAAGAGCTCGGCTTCGCCAGGAGCGCTCTTGCAGACGCGCACCGACCAGCCGCGCGAGACCTTGAAGATGACCTCCGAGACCTTGCGTCCTTCCGGCGCGTCGAAGAGCTTCACGATGTCGCTGATGTTGCCGCCGTCGAAGGCGAGGCGCGTGAGCCTGGCGCGCGCGGTGGCGATGAATGCCGACGGCGGGTGCTCGCCGCGCACGTAGAGCATCTCCAGCGCGGGGAATTGCGCGAGCGGACCTTCGGGCAGCCACGTCGTCGTACCGAGCACGCGAACGGTCGGTGAGGTGACGTTGATCTCGAGGAGCCGCTCGAGGTCGTACTCGCTGCACAGCAACACGCGCAGGCACGGGAGCTTGCGCAGCAACACCTTCACGTCTTCTTTGGCGCCCCAGGCCCGCTCGAGACCGAGCACCTCGAGGGTTCTCCACTCGAAGCGATCGACGTGATCGCGAAGCTTCTCGCGCTCGGGCTTGATGAACACCGACGACAGAAAGCCGCGGCGAAATTCGCGCGTGGCGAGCTGAACCGTCGGGAGGCTGCCGCTCCAGGTGTCGATGTGTTGTTTGAGCAGTTGATTGGCGCGCTTCTCGGCGGCGGCGTCAGCGCGACCGTCGGCGATCGCCAGCTGCAGCGTGATGAATTCTCCGCGTGGATCTCCGGCGTGCTGAAGCGCATCGGCGAGCACCGCGCGGGCGCCGTCGTCACCCGGCGAGTCCCACACCGCTTTCCACAGCTGCGTGAGATCGACCGATGCGGGCGTGAATCTCTCGGCTTCGCGAAGAATCGCTTCTGGAGCGTCGCGCTTCTTCAGCTGCTGCATGCGAATGAAGACGCGACTGGCGGCCTGCTGCACCGCGCGACCGGCGAACGAGGTGTAGCGCTTCGCGTGCAACGCGACCGCCTCGGCGATGCGCGGGTCGGGCGGAAACGGCTCGAGCGCGTTCACCCGCTTCACCGCGGTCTTCCACGCGCCGGGCCACGGAATGCTCAGCAGGCGATCGACGTCGGCGGGATCACGCTTGTTCGAGAGGAGCAGCCACGCGTTCTCGAGCTCTCCCTTCGAAGCCGCCTTGAGAGGGCCGCGCTTCGCCGCCTCGCTCGCGCCAATCGCTCGGATGGCGGGAATGAGCCGCGGGTCGAAGGTCTCGGCCCACGCAGCGAGGAGTCTGCTGAGCGGTGAATCGGCCGGCGTCATCGGCGCGACGGGAGCGGTCGCCGGTACGAAGGTCGCGAGCGCTTCGTCGAGCCGCTTCGCTTCCGCAGCCGGGAGTTTCTTCAGGCGCGCCGCTTCGAGAATCGGAACGATCTTCTTCGACTCGCGTCGCGCGACGGCGAGCGCGGCGGTGCGCACGGTGGCGCTCTTCGAGCTGAGGCCGATGGGGAGCGCGTTGAGCAGTGGCGCAGGAACTTCGGTGAGCTCCGAGAAGCGAAGCATCGGCTCGAGGCGCTTCCACGAGTCGAGCGGGAGTTCGATTCCTGCGGCGAGGCCCACTCCGATGGCTTCGAGCACCCAGCGCACCGGCGGGCGCACCGCGTACATCGTCATGATCCCGAAGTGGTAGCTCGCGGCGTGATCGTCGAAGAAGCAGATGCCGACTGCCCAGCCGACGACTTCGGGCGGCATCGGCGGGTAGCCGCGCATCAGTGACTGCGCGTTGCCTCCGGAGCGTCGTTTGTCTTCGTCGAACAGCCACGCGAGCGGACCTTCGCCGCGCCTCGCTTCGGCCATCAGCGGCTGCATCGCGGCGGGCATCGCGGCGACGAAGGGTTCGAGCGGAAAGGCAGACATCAGAGTTCGATCGGCACCAGCGTCTTCACGCCGCTCTTCACTTCGGCCTCGAACGGCGCGCCAGCCATTCCTTCCTGGAATACCTGCAGCACGACGGTCGATTGATCAGGCGAGGTATCGGTGAACTCGAGCTTCATGCCGCTGCTCACCGCGTCCTTGTGATCGAGCTCGAGCAGCACCGCGACGCTCAGCGGCGAGTCATTCGCGCGCGGGTCTTCGCGCAGGTTGAGCTTGGTGTCTTTGATCGTCAGCTTGAGCGGCGCGCCCGAGAGCCCGAGCACGAGCGTCGAGGTCGCCATCTTCACGAGGCGTTCCTTCAGCTTCGCGACCTCTTCGCCCTCGATCTTCCCGTTGCGGTTCGAGTCGACGGCCTCGCGCAGCAACAGACAGCGATCACCCGAGTCGACGTCCATCACCACCAACGCACTGACCCGCGTGTGCGTGAGCGTGATGATCGCCTTCTTGTGAAAGCCCTTCGGGTGCGCTGCCGCCGCGGTGGCGACGAGCAGCAGCACGACGACGAGCCACGACCTATTCCGGATCGGAATGGAAGGCCTCGAAGAGCTTGCGCACGTCAGGCAGCACGCGCGGCACGAAGGGCTGATCGTTCGACACCGGCAGCACGCGCCTGGGCACCGTCAGCGGCTGCCGCGCGACCTTGTTGACGAAGATGGGGTTGGTGAACCCGTACGGCTTCACCACCTGCTTCATCTGCGGCTTGTACTTGCCGAACGTGGGCCCGAAGCCGAACGCGCCGCCGATCACTCCGACCGCGTCGGTGATCTCGAGCGAAGGCACTTCGTACGGAGTGAAGACCGGCCACATCGACTCCTCACCCATCGCGTCGACCACGATGAACGAGTTGTCGGGAATGTTGCGGTACTTCTTGTTCACGTCGAGGCGCGTGACCTCGCGCTCGGTGCCGAGCGTGATGACCTCGAGCACCTCGGGCTGGCGAATCGCGCCGACGGTGTCGCCCCGATAAACGGTGACGCGCTTCACGTCGATCCACGGTGAGGCCTTCACGACGATGTGCACGTCGATCTCTCCATCACCGGCGACGACCGTGCTGCCGAGCCCCTGCCCGTTCACCGTGACGTCGAGAATGGGTCCGTTCGTGGCGATCGCCTTGCCCGCGTGGAGCGCCGCGAACACCGCGCTCTGATCGAGCCCGCGCATGCTCCCGTCGGCGGTCTTGCCGACCTGCACGTAGGTGCGCGGCAGACCCGCTTCGGCCTTGTCGCCGTGCGAGTCGGAGTTGCCGGTCGCGGTGATCTTGAACCCGCGATTCAGCATCGCGAACCAGTCGTTCATCGCTCCGCCCTGCAGCGGCTGCAGCTCGAAGCGATCGGGCTCACCGGCCGCGCTCACCTTGACCACGCGATTCAGAATCTCACCCGGCGCAGGCAGGCACTCTTCGGTGCTCGGCTCACCCGGCCCGCACTTGCGGATCGACGGCTCCGGACCTTCGGGCGCGTCGGCGGGCGCCGGCATGCGGTACGGGAACATGATGTCGAAGCGCTTGCCGTTGAAGACCTCCATCGCGTCGAACTCGCGCGAGAAGTTGTCGGGGTGGTACGGCGACTTCGAGCCGTCAGCGAGCGGCGACTGATCGAGCGACACCGACGAATACGGAGGCAACGGCGCGCCGGTGTAGTTGCTGATGTTGAACGCGTTGAAGTACCCGAGGATCGTGTCGCGCGGGTGGTTGACCTGCACCACCGTCTGCTGCGGATCTTTGCCGAGCGCGCGGAGCTGAGCGAACAGCTCTCCGGGCGGGCGGAAGAACCAGCGGAAGCTGCCGTGCTGCACGGGCCCGGGCTGCAGGTCGAGCGGGAAGGCGTTGAAGTGACCCATCTCGAGCGAGGTGAGCTCGAGGCCGACGGTGCTGGCGAGCCATTCCTCGAGCTGCAGCGAGGCGATGGTCGGTGCGTAGTCAGCGACGTGGTTGTGATCGGTCGAGGTGACGAGATCGACTCCTTCCACCGCGTACGACATCACGCGCACGTCGAGCGCCATGTCGCTGTCGACCGACTTCACCGAGTGCACGTGGAAGTCGGCGCTGATCCACCCCGGCGTGGGCAGCACCTGCGTCAGCGTGAAGCCGACGTTGGTGGTCTGACCGGCCTTGATGTCGATCTCGGTCTTCTGCAGGTCGTACTCGACGCCGCGCGACGCGTAGACCGTGTAGTGGCCGGGGCGGAGCGACGTGCCGGCCACTCCGTGCGGAGCGAAGAGCGCCTTCTCGAGGTACTCGCGCGTCTCGGGGTCGTCGGTGTCCTTGATCGAATCGCTGACGCGGTAGCGCTCGCCGACGCGCAGGTCGTAGAGGAACTTGCGCGTGGGCAGCGCGAGATCAGGGCTCTCGTACACGCCGACGATCGAGATCTTCGACGGCACGGCGCGGCCATCGGCGTCCTTCACCACCGCGCGCAATTCGCCCGACTGCTCGAGCGTGAAGTCCATTCGCGCGCTGCTGCCTTCGGTGATCTCGACGGGCTCGCTGTTGAGCGCGACCGAGCGCGTGCGATCGAGCGCCGCGCCGGTGTACTTGCCGGGCGGCACGTACGCGGTCCACACGCCGTCTTTCTGCGTGGTGGCCTGGCTCACGTAGTTGCCGTCTTGATCGATCAGCACCACCGACACGCCGACCAGACCCTGCAGGGTCTTCTGCTCACGCACGCGGCCGGAGATCGTTCCGTACGGAGTGACGTCGTGGTTCACGAACTCGCGACCGTTCGCGCGCACCGTCACGTCGCGCATCTCGTAGACGACCTTCTGCACGCTCGCGACGTCGCCCGAGCCGACCGCGAGGTATGCCGTGTAGGAATACGTGCCGCCGCCCTTGAGCAGCGTGTCAGGCGCCTTCGCGAAGTACGTGCCGAGGAACGACGACGACGCGATGGGGATGAGGATCGAGTCCTTCTTCGCGGTCGGGTAGTAGGTCGGCTTGTTCTCGAGGTAGCTGCCCGCGGGGTGCAGGCCGGCGACGAACGCGTAGCTCACGCCGTCACCTTCGGTGGCCCACATGTTCGTCACTTCACCGGGCAACGCGTCGAGACCGGCCGGCCGCTTGTAGACGTCTTCCAGGTGGAAGCGCATGTCGAAGCCCGCTTCGCCGGGCACGAAGAGGCGCTGACCTTCTCCGAGCAGCGTGACGAAACCGAACGGCACCTTGAGGCCCCACGCGGCGTCTTGCGTGCTGTTGTTGGTCACCGTGACGACGATCTTCAGGTACTGCTTCCCCGGCTCGAGGATGTAGTCGCACGTGAAGTCGAGCGGCACCGTGGGGTCGACGAGCCCGGTGAACGCCTTCACCAGCGAGATGAACGCGCCACTGCGACCCGACACGCGAATCACTGCCGCCGCGCCGTCGGTGCCGTCGTTGAGCACCTTCACTTCGGCCGGCTCGAGCGCGGTGAGGAAGAACGCGGGGAACATCTCGGTGAAGTAGTCGTTGCCGGCCACTCCCGCGGTCGCGCTCGCGTTGCCGTCGCGCACGAGATCGATGTCGATCAGCGAGCCGCCGAAGCTGCCGAAGCCGCGGCTGGTGCCGACGTTCTGGATGATGGCGTGAATGACGCCGTTGGTGAGCTTGAAGTCACCGGTGGCGCCCGACGCGCGCTTGCCGCCGATGAGATCAGTCGCGTCACGAGGAGCCGCTTCGACGTCGGCCAACGCGCGCTTGCCGCCGATCAACTCGGTGCGGCTGTTGATCTGGTACGCGCGCGCAGGCGGTGACGTCTTGGTGCACGCCGTGACCACCGCCACGCTGCAGAGAAAGATGAGAATCCGTTTCATGAGCGCCTCACTTCACCAGCGAGCGTGAAGCATGATGTCGACGCTGTCGTTCGGGTAGCCCACGCCCTGCTCTTCTTCACGATGGGTGAACTGCCCCAGAATGCGGAACGGCAGCTTGAACGGCTTCCAGCCGATCATCGCCGCGAACTCGATCACCTGGTCCTGCACCTGCGCGGTCGACGGCTCGTACCAGGCGAAGCGAGCCGCGGCCTCGAGCCCGGTGTCTTCGTGGAAGTAGCGCAGCTGACCCATCGCGCCGAGTGCGCCATCGGGAGGCAGCCCGCCGTAGCTGTAGTTCATCGACTTGCCGAGGAACGCCGCCATCGCGCTGAAGCCGAAGAAGTCGGCGACGAGATCGGCTCCGTACGCGAACTGGCTGTTGCTCAAGCGGTTGGGGCGAACGCCGTCGGTGCGCTGGTTGTAATAGGCGTTCAAACCGAGCGTGACCTTCTTCATCACGTCGAGCTCGACGCGGCCGACCGGCTCGACCGAGTTGTTGTCGTTGAAGAGCTGGTTCTGCCCGTTGCCGTTGAAGACACCGACCATGTACTTGAAGCCGACCATCTCCGTGCCGACGCGCTGGCTGTAGATCTGCACGCCGAGCTGACGATCGGGCGCGAGGAAGTTGCGCGGGCCGTAACCCTCGGGCGGGTTCACGCCGTTGGCGAGCACCGAGCGCGTGACGAAGGGCACCGCGCCGTCGCTCATCAACATCTCGGCGTAGTAGCCGGGGCGCTGCTGACCGACGCGAATGGCGAAGAGATCGTGCAGCTCGTACTGCACGTACGCGTCACGCAGATCGACGATGCGGCGGCCGGTGAGCGGATCGTTCGGGTCGACCAGCGGCGCGGCGAGCTCGATGCTGGTGAAGATCGAGAGGTGCTCGACCGGGTGAAAGTCGACGCCCAGACGGAAGTCGGCCATGCGGAAGCCGCCGTTACCGCCGACCAGCTGCTCGTCCTGCAGCGGGAACGTGTAGAAAAGACCGACGCGCGCGAAGCCGCTCAACGTGACGCGCTGCCACCACGGCGTGGCGTTCTCCATCTTCTTCTCGGCGACGGGCTCGGCCGCTTTGTCGGCGGGCTTCTCGGCGACGGGCTCACCGACGGGCTTCACGCCTTCGAGGGCAGCTTCGGTGCCGCCATCGGCGGGTGCCTGCGTGAGGAGAAGCGACAACGCGAGTGCGAGGGACATGGATCAGGTTCTCCAGGAGTGTTCAGCGAAAGACTTCGTCGAGAGATCGGCCCTGCGCGGCGGCCGGAGTGGGAACGCCCATCAACCGCGACATCGTCGGAGCGAGGTGAATCAGCTCCGTGGTGCCGCCGCGACCCTTCTTGATCGCGCCGCCAAAGAAGATCACCGGAACCGCGCGATCATAGAGGTACAGGCTCGCGTGGCCGGTCTTGTCGAGGAGGTTGTAGGTCCAGAACGGCTTGGTGATGACGAACAGATCAGGCGAGCGGCCGTTGAATGCGCCGCGCTTGAAGAGCGAACCGATCGGCCCCTGCAGGTTCTCGAGCGGCAGCAGATCGATCACGCCGTCGTGCTGCTTCGCGATCTTCTGCAGCGCGGGCAGCGCGGTGAGCGCCTTGCTCCGCAGCGCGGCGTTGAAGGTGAGACCCGGCGTCTTGGCTCCGACGATCCAGTCCTGACGACCGAGCGTGGAATCGAGCTCGTTCTCGAGTGCCTCACGCAGCTTCTTCATGTCGAGCCGGCCGGCGTCGAGACCGCGAAGGCGCGCGAGCTCGGGCAGCGGCGCCGCTCCGTGATCAGACGTGAACGCGACGACGTACTTGCCCTTGCCGACCAGCGTGTCGAGTTCCTTCAACAGCCGGCCGATTTCCTGATCGATGTGCAGGAACTCGGCGAGCGCCTCGGGAGAATCGGGGCCGAACTCGTGGCCGATGCGATCGTGGCCGCTGAAGCTGATGGTGAGCAGATCAGGCACTTCGTCCTTGCCGAGGCCCAGCGCCTTGACGCCGTCGAGCGCGACGTCGACCTCGGCGGTGTCGAGAATCGGCTGCAGCTCTTTTCGCTCGGCGAACGGCTCCGAATCGTCGGTGCGACCGCTCGCCACGCCCGCATCGGCAGCCATCGCGGGGAGCGACGGTGACTTGCCGGTGATGCCACCCGCGGGCAGCCCCCACGCGAACGCGCCCTTGAGAATCATCTGCGCGATGCGATCGTTGGTGGGCTTCAAGAACGGCGGGAGTTCCTTCGCGTAGAACGTCGAGGTCGTGAAGATCGGCGCTTCGGCGTCGAACCACACCGCGAGCCCCGCGCGACCGGCGCACAGAATCGCGGAACGATCTTTCGCCGACACGCTCAGCGATCGCGCGCGCTCGTCGGACAGCTGCACGGTGTCGGCGAGCGTCGGAGCGCGCAGCCACACCGGCGACGTTCCCTCGCGCCCTTTCGCTGGGCGACCGAGCACCTGGTACGCGGGATCTTCGGTCGACAGGCACGCCTTGCCGGTGGCCGCGTCGATCCAATCGTTGCTGACGATGCCGTGCACTTCGCCGTACGCGCCGGTCATGATCGTCGCGTGACCGACCGAGGTGATGGTCGGCGCTGCTTCGTAGCGGCCCTCGTAGAAGACGTAGCCTTCGTCGACGAGACGCTTGATGCCTCCGGTCGTCTTCGGGAGCCGCGCGTTGAACGCTTCGGCGCTGAGTTGATCGATGACGATGACCACGCCCAGCTTCGGGCGTTCAGCGTGAGCGAAAGTGGCGAGGGCGAGAGCAACGAGCAGCGCGCGTCGAATCACGGCGGCGCTTCTACCCGCGTTCCCCGCCCGTCAGGTGACAAGAAAGCAACGCCTTCACATCCGCGCGGCGGCGCATTCCGTACATGCGCCGAGGGCGGGATTCGCCCGCCCACTCACCCACTGGAGCGCCATGCGTAGACGACTCAGTCTCACGATGGGCCTCATGCTGTTGTCGGGGTGTCCCAGCAATCCGCTGGTCACTCCGCCCGGCACCGGCGCCATCAAAGATCTCACCCCCGCCGCGACTTCCGCGGACGGGACGTTCAAGACACCACTCGACGCAGCGCTCTCTCCCGACGGGAAGACGGCGTACTTCGTCGGGCTCGAAGACGGTCAGGCGGCGGTTTATTCGACGCCCGCACCGAGCACGTCGGCGCCGACGCGTCTGCACCTCGGAGCGCCGTTGGTGTCGCCGTTCGGCATCGACGTCTCGCTCGACGGCAAGACGATCGTGTTGTCAGACCCGGGCGCGCAGCTCGACCCCGAGAACCCGGCGCGCGGCGAGCTGTTCAGCCTGAGCGCTTCGGGCTCGACGCCGGCGGTGATCAGCGGAGCGAGTGGTTTTGCCCCGCGCGCGGTGGTGTTGCTGACGGTGAACAACGTCGAGGTGGCGACGTTCTCCGGCCGCGACCCGACGACGAAGGAAACGGGCGTGTTCCAGATTCCGCTCGCCGGCGGCACGGTCACCACCCTCGCGAAGGGCGGGCTGCTGCGTGACCCGACCGGCGTGGCGCTGGCGCACGACGGCACGGCGTACGTGATCGACGCTGACGCCGACGGCAGCGAAGCGCGGCTGTTGAAGGTGACGTCGGACGGCACGGTGAGCGTGATGCTCTCGCCGATCACCATCGGCTTCCCGGCGGGCGTGGCGCTCAGCCAGGACGAGAAGACGGTGCTGGTCTCGGCGAAGGCGCCCGAGGCTGGAACCGACGCGGTGCTCCGCGTGCCCGTCGCGGGCGGCGAGACCGAAGTCGTCACCACCGGCATCGATCAGTTCCAGGAACCGGCGGGGCTTCACCGCGCGCGCAACGTCGACACGTACATCTGGGCCGACTCTCGCGCGAACGGCGGCGGCACCGTCTTCGTGATCAACAAGCAGCAATGATTTCCAAATTCGGAAACTAAAAAGGAACCCCTACACCATGACTCTCAGAACTTCGAAGTGGGCGCTGCTGCTCGGTGCCACCATCGCTTCTCTCAGCTTTGCCTCCAGCCACCGTGAAGCGCCGGTCATCGCGCTCGACCCCGCGGCCGACAACACCGACCTCTGGGCGTGGGTGAAGCCGGGCACGCACGACAAGCTGTACATCGTCGCGGCGTACAACCCGTTGGAAGAGCCCTCGGGCGGCCCCAACTTCCACAGCTTCAGCGACGACGTGCTGTACGAGGTGCACATCGCGCGCGGCGCGACGAGCCTCGAAGACGCGATCACGTACCAGATCCGCTTCCGCACGCAGCAGGTGCAGCGCGTGGCGGCCGACAACCTCGGTCTGCCTCCGGGCGGCGGGAAGGAATTCTTCGCGCAGCTCTCGGCGCAGGCCGGCGGCGGCTTCCCGATTCAGACGTACACGGTGACCAAGAAGGAAGGAAACCAGACCACCGTGATCGCGCGTGACGTTCGCGTCGCGCCGGTGAACGTCGGCCCGCGCACGTTCTCGATCGTCACCAAGGGCCAGTTCGGCTCGCAGGAGACCGACTACAACGACGCGTTCGCGAAGAGCTTCGTGAGCCCGATGCGCAGCGGCAACTCGGACGAAGGCACGGTGTGGGCCGGCCCGCGTGACGACGGCTTCTACGTCGACCTGGGCGGCGTGTTCGACCTCGCGGGTCTGCGTGCGGCGGGCATGGCGCAGGACGGCGTCGCGGGCTTCAACTGCCACGCGATCGCGCTCGAGATTCCGACCTCGAAGTTGACGAACAACGGTCAGGCTCCGGGCAACACGCCGAGCAACGCGACCACGGTCGGCGTGTGGGCTTCGGCGAGCCGCCGCCAGGTGTCGGTGCTGCGTTACGACGGTGACGTCGAAGCGTTCGGCCCGTGGGTGCAGGTGTCGCGCCTCGGTCTGCCGCTCATCAACGAGGCGGTCATCGGCCTGCAGGACAAGGACAAGTACAACCGCACGGCGCCGCGTCGCGACGTGCAGAACTTCGGTGCGTACTTCTTGAACCCGGTGCTGGTGCGTGACGCGGAGTTCGCCGGCTTCTACGCCGCTGGTGGCCCGCTCAACGGCATCACTCCGCCGAAGGACAACCGCCTCGACATCATCGCGGCAATCAACCTGAACGACATTCCGACGGCTGGAGCGCACACCATTCCGCTCTCGGCGACGGGCGACGTGCTGCGCGTCGATCTCGCCACCGACTCGGGCTTCCCGAACGGTCGACCAATCGCGGGCGGCACCAATCACGAGCAGGCCGACGTGACGGACGTGCTGCTCTCGTTGATCCTCACCAAGCAGCTCTCGGGCGTTTCGGACGGCGTGAACCACAACGACGCGACGTACTTGAACGAGACGCCGTGGCTCGCGCTCCCGTGGCGCGGCAGTGATCAGGGCCACGGCAAGCCCGCGCCGTGACGATTCCGTAAGGCCCTCCCTCCTTCTGGAATCTGCGACGGCCTCGCTCCCACTCGATGGGCGCGGGGCCGTCGTTTTTCGTGCGTGTTTGACCAATCTACGCGGGCTTCAGGTGCGTACTTTCGGCATGCGCCTGATGGCCCTGCTGCTCGTCGTGGTGATCGCCGGGTGTCGTGCTTCATCGCCGCCGGCTGCCGAGGTGCTGCCGTCGCCGTCGCTGGATCAACGCAAGGCGCTCGCGTTGGCGTTGCCGAGTGATGCTCCGGAGCTCACTCGGGCTGCGGCGTCGGTTCGTGAAGCTCCGGAGCTCGCCGACCGCTGGGTGGTGCTCGGTCAGCGCTGGGTGCGTCAGGCGCGGCTCTCGAACGATCCCGGGCAGTATCTGAGCGCCGAGGCTGCGGCTGACGTCGCGCTGTCGATTCAGCCCGAGCATTCGGGAGCGACCGCGCTGCTCGCGCTCGTCGCGTTGAATCAGCATCGCTTCACGCAGAGCAAGGCGCTGGCGCAGAAGGCGCTCGCGGTGCGCGAAGACGATTTTCTCGCACTGGCTGCGCTGGCCGACGCGACGCTCGAGCTCGGGCAGTTGAGTGAGTCGCGTGAAGCCGTGCAGCGCATGATCGACTTGAAGCCCAGCCTTCCGGCGTACGGACGCGCGGCGCATCTGCGTGCGTTGCAGGGTGACGTGCGTGGCGCGCAGGCGCTGTATCGGCAGGCGATCGACTCGGGGCGCAACCCGAAAGATCCCGAGCCGCAGGCGTGGATGATCGTGCAGAGCGCGTTGCTGTTCCTCGACGCGGGTGACGTCGATGGGGCGGAAGCGGGTTTCGCGTTGGCGCTGAGCAAGCTGCCGGCATTTCCTCCTGCACTCGTGGGCCAGGCGCGTGTGGCGTTGGCGCGTGGGCAGGCGTCGCAGGCGGTGACGTTGCTCGAGCAGTCGATCACCGCGAGCCCGTTGGTGGAATCGATCGCGCTGCTCGCGGAGGCTCACTCGCTCGCAGGTGACGCTGCTGGAGCCGAAGCTGCGTGGGCGCGCGCTGAGTTGCTCGGTCGCCAGAGTGATGGGCTCGCGCTTGGTCGTGCGTGGGCCGAGGCTAATCTGCACGCGCAGGACGCGGTGAAGTTGCTCGAGCGCGAGAACGGCGAACGCCCGAATCCGTTCGTGAAGGGCGCTCTGGCGTGGGCGCTGTTCCGATCTGGTCGCTGCGAGGAAGCACGGACGGTTTCTGCTGAGTCCGTCTCGAGCGGACTGAGCGATTCGCGGCTTCGCTACCAGCGTGCGGCGGTGCTCGCAGAGTGTGGCTCTCGCGACGACGCGCGGCAGGAACTCGAAGCGGTGATGACGCGTGAGCTTGCGCTGTCTCCGCGGCAGCGCAGCGAGGCGAGCGCACTGCTGCGTCGGCTCAACGCACACGCGCAGCGAGGAACGGCGGAGTGAGCGCGAGTCTTCCGGTGAGCGCCGTGGCCGCCGCTGGTGCCTCAGCAGCCACTTCAACCGCCCGTCGCGACGGTCCTTCTTCCTGCGATCACTCTGCCGTGACTTGCTCCCGTCGCGTTTCCCGCGCGGGTCACTCTGTCGTCACGCGCGCATCCAGCGCGACACGCCGCGACGGTCCTTCTTCCTGCGATCACTCTGCCGTGACTTGCTCGCGTAGCGTTTCCCGCGCCGGTCGCTCTGTCGCCACGCGCGCATCCGTCGCGACACGCTGCGACGCGCGCACGCACTTCGTTGCCGATCGAGCAGCCCACACTCGCGCCGCCTCTCGCGGGAGTCGGTCGTGAGCGCCTCGAGCGTCGTCGTCGCACTGGCGCTGAGCCACGCGGTCGGCCTTTCGCAGGCGAGCTATCAGCGCACGACCTCAGGTCTCGACGCGACGATCACCATTTCCCGCTCCGAGATTGAAGGCGCAGCCGGTTCGACCGCGATGCAGCAGTGGATCGTCGAGCGACTCACCGTCGAGCAGTGCACGCTGAGCGAATCGAGTCAGAAGGACACCGCGGGCGAGGGCGTGACGATCTCGCTTCGCTACACGTGCCCGCCTGACGCGAGCGCGGCGATCGACGCGCGCTACATCGCCGAGCTTCCTTCTGGTCATCGTCAGCTCGTGGGCAACGCGGTGCTCCTGGCTGCGCAGTCGAAGTTCGATCCGGGGCAACGACCGTCGCCGACCTTCCTCTCCCTCGTCGCGATGGGCGTGGAGCACATCTTGAGCGGGTGGGATCATCTCCTCTTCCTCCTCGGCCTGGTGTTGGTGCTCACGCGCCGCCGCGAAGTGCTCGGAGTGGTCACCGCCTTCACCCTCGCCCACTCGATCACCCTCGCCGTCGGCGCGTTGGGCGTGTGGTCTCCGAGTTCGCGAATCGTCGAGAGCGTGATCGCCGCCTCGATCGCGTACGTCGGGCTCGAGAACCTGCTGCTGCGTGATCGTGCCGCGCGCGCTCGGTGGCGCGTCGCGTTCGGGTTTGGCCTGCTTCACGGGTTTGGTTTTTCCAGCGCGTTGGCTGAGGTCGGCTCGAGCGTTCGCGAGCTGCCGATGGTGTTGCTCGGCTTCAACCTCGGCGTCGAACTTGGGCAGCTTGCGGTGCTCGCTGTCGCACTTCCGATTCTTGCGTGGGCGCGATCGTCGGAGCCTCGGTGGGCGAAGTTGCGACCTGCTCTCAGTGCGGGGCTTGTCGTTCCGGGCGTGGTTTTGTGCTTCGCGCGTCTCGTTGGTTGACCCATGAACTCTCTGCGCGTCCTGTCGGTCTGCTTCGCAACGTTGATCGCCGGCTGCTCCTGTCGCGAGCAGAACAAGACCGAGACTCCGCGCGCGCCGGACGAGGTGAAGCCGGCGTTCGATGGAGCTCCGAAGGCGCTCGACGCGAACGCGACGGCTCTGTGCGCTGCACTGCACCGCGTGCCCGCTGAACGTCGCGCCACCTGCTGCCAGGCCGGAGTCCCCGCGCATTTCGAGAGCGAATGTGCGCGGGTGGTGTCACTCGCGGTGGAAGCGAAGACCATCACGCTCAACGACATCAGCGCCTGCACCGCAGCCCTCGAGGCCGCGCATCAAGGCTGCGGCTGGGTCGGCCCGAACGGCGTCGAAGTGCCTCCCGCGTGCGACGGCGTGATCTCCGGCCACGTCGCACAAGGCCAGCGCTGCCGTTCGAGTCTCGAGTGCGTCGACGGTCTGCGTTGCCGCGGAGCAGGCCCCACGAGCGTCGGCGTCTGCGACGTGCCCGGCGCGGTCGGAGTGGCCTGCGAGTTCTCGGTCGACGTCCTCGCCTCGTACACGCGCGCACGCAGCAAACGCGGCTCAGAATGTTCCGGCTTCTGCCAACGCCATCGCTGCGAAGCGATCTTGACCGACGGCGGCGCGTGTACGCTCGATGCGCAATGTCCGAGCGGCCAGCGGTGCGCAGGCAGCTGCGTGCCTGGTGAGCGCGGCGGCGTTGGCGATGCGTGCGTTCCCGGCGGTTGCGTCGAAGGACTGCGCTGTGTGCGCGGCTCCTGCGCGGCACCGCTCAGTGACGGCGCCAGTTGCTCGAGCGACGTGGAATGCCAGGGCGCGTGCATCGCAGCCGACGGCGGTCGCGTCTGCGCGCGCGGCTGCTAACTCGCACGTGCTCAGAGCGAACTCGGCAGCTTCCGATGCTGCTCGATGTACGTCGCGAGCTTCTTGCCGTTCGCCTTGAGCGTCGTCTCAGTGCCCTTCACCGGAAGCACGTCGACCTCGCCAAGCTGTTCGGGTTCCGAGCTCCCCATGGCGTCACGCATGTACAGACGGAACGACGCGCGGATCTGCCCCTTCGCGAGCTTCGCTCCGAGCAAGTCGAGCTGGAACGACTTGCCCTTCTTGTACCCGCCGCGAGGGATGTGTTGGTCGAGCACGAGCATCAGCGCGCCCGCGCTGCCGCTCTTTCGGTTCCGCTTCAAGATGACCCAGCTGCCCCAGAGTTCGTCGGGTTCGAACCCGCTCTCTGCGACGAGCTTCGCGAGCGCTTTCCGGCTGCGGGCATCGTCTGGCAACGAGACCATCACCTTCGCGAGTGAGGGATGGTTCGCGAGCTCAGTGCCCGGAAGGACACCGTTGCCGTCGACGTTCAGCTGTTCCAGCGCGGGGAGCTTCGCGAGGTCCGTCCACGATCTCACGTCCCCAAACGGATCGGCCTCGCCGTCAAACTGAGGAATCACGCTCATGATCACCTCCATCCCGTCCGACGCGGTGTACGCGCGGCGCAGGTCGGTGATCGTCGAGAGCGCCTTGCTGTCGAGCGGATACGAGAGGAGGAACGCTCGCATCGCGTCCGAGAGGTACCCGTCGTATTCGTCGACGTGCTCCGCAATCGCTGTGTCGAGCTCCTTCTTCTTCCTGGTTGCGAGATACGCGAGGGTGGCCACGAGCTTCAGCGACTCGTCGGCCCACGTCTCACCGGCTTTTTTCTGGGTCTTCATCTCTTGAGTACGCGACGGATGACACCCGACGCCTGCGGCACGCGCAGAATCAGACACAAGATTCCGTAGAGCGCGCCGAACACCGCGAGCAGCCCGAGGCTCACCGGAATTCGCGGCAGCGCGACGGGAGCGAACATCGACCCGCCCCACTCCGTCGCCACGCTCGGCACCGTTCCGTACACGCTGCCCAGCCAGACCTTGAGGCCGAGGGTTGCAGCTCCAGCGATGACCGCGGCGATCCACACCTTCGCGCTCGCGCCAAGCGTCGACGGCAGCGCTCCGATTTCCTTTTGCAGCGCCTGACGCAGCAGGCCGCGCTCGAGCCACGCCGAGAGACCGGTGGTGATGGTGATGAACACCGCTCCGAGATGTTCCGGAAGCCCGAGTTGGCCGGGAAGAATCTGTACCGCCCAGTAACCAAACGCGATGCCCAGCGACACTCGCAGTGCGGCGAACTTGAGCGGCGTGCGCGTGTCTTTGAGCGCGTAGAACGCCGACGAATAGAGACGCCCCGAGGTCTGCGCGCTGAGCGCCACGCCCGAGCCGATCAAGATGTACCAGGTGAAGCGCGAATCGGCCGGAGTGAACTTGCCGCTCTCGAGCAGCGTCGCGGAGATCAGATCTCCGAGGAGCAGGAACGCGATCGCGCTCGGAGCGACGAAGAACGCCATGCGCTCCAGCCCCGCCGCGAGTCGATCGCGAATCGCCGTCGCACGCTCTTCCTTCGACTTCACGGCGTCGGCGCTCATCTCGGGCAGCTCCGCAGCGGAGATCGCCATGCCGAACAAACTCACCGGGAGCAGCGCGATGGTCTGCGCATACGAGAGCGCCGAGACCGCGCGCTCGGAGATCAACGACGCATAGGCGGTGTCGACCCAGCTGCTCACCTGCACCACACCGCGCGCCATCACCGCCGGCACGAACCCCTTCACCACTTCGCGCACGCCCGGCGAGTCCATCGACGGCTTCGGGCTGAAGCCACCGAGGAGGCTGATCACGCTCGGAAGTTGAACGACGAACTGCGCGAAGCTGCCGGCGATGGTGCCCCACGCGGCCCACGTCACGATCACGTCTTCGTGCTCGCCGCGCGCGAGCAACATCGCGGCGATGATGCAGCCGTTCCACACCACCGGCGCCGCGTACGAGAGGAAGAATTTCTTGTGCGAGTTGAGGATGCCGAGGCACCAGGCGCTCAACACCAACACTCCCGTGGCGGGGAAGATCAGCCGCACCAGCACCACGGTGAGCTCGCGCTGCGCACCTTCGAAACCCGGGGCAATGATCGTCACCAGCAACGGCGCCGCGAGCAACCCGAGCCCGACCAACACACCCACCGCGAGCGAGAGCAGGCCGAAGACAGCCCCCGCGACGCGTCTCGCTTCGGCGTCGTCTTTCTTCGCGCGCAGCCCTGCGTAGACAGGAATCAGCGAGGCCGAGAGCACGCCTTCGCCGAGCAGGTTCTGCAGCACGTTCGGAATGCGCGTCGCGGCGGCGAAGGCGGCGGCTTCCATTCCGTTGCCGAGGAAGTGCGCGAACAGTTTCTGCCGAACGAGGCCCACCAACCGCGAGAGCAGGATGCCGGCCGCGACCAACGCGGCACCACGACCACTCTTCTTCGGCTCTTGCGGCTCGGGAGGCACGGCGCGGGCAATGTAAGCGAGCGCCATGCCGCGTCGAGAGAAGAGCAGTAGAAGCGCGTGATGATCTCACTGACGCTCGCGCTCGTCGCTCTCGGTGGTCTTCCTCCCGGTGAAGATCTCGCGATTCCGCAGAACGCGCTGACGGGCATGGCGTCGCCGCGACTCGCGCTCCCGATCGTGATCGCGTTCGACCCAGCGCTCACCGACGACGTCACGCCGCTGGTGAAAGACGACGGCACGACTCGCGCTGGCGGCACACGCGATCCCATCTGGGCACTCGCTCGCTTCGGACCCAACGTCGCGCGTCGCCACTTCGAGAACGCCAGCTGGAACGAAGCACTGCCTCGCTCGATCGTGATCAAGAGCGTATCGGTCATGTTCCGCAGCGGCCCGAGCTACGAGGTCACCGTCGAGGTCGATCGCTACGAAGGCACGAAGCGGCTCGGGCAAGGCACCGGCAAGGGCTACGGCACCGGCCAACGAAACACCGCGCAACGCACCGGAGCGGCCTACGCCAACATGTTCGGCGGCAAGCCGAAGAACGGCCTCACCGAAGCCAACCCGGCCGCAGACGCCGACGTGATTCGCAATGCGACGCTGCAGGCGTTCGACTCGGCGCTGTTGCAGCTCGGCATGGTGTGGGGCGGCGAGCAGATGATGCAGAAGGCGAAGGAAGACGCCGAAGCGGCGATGAAGAAGAGTCAGCCGGCCAAGAAGTGAGGCCCGAGCCGAGGAGCCGGTAGCATCGCGCGCAGATGACCGACGCGCCTCCGACGAAGGACGACTGGCTGCTGTTGGTGGTGAACGTGGTCGGCCTGGTGTGGGCGGCCATCGACGCGTGGTTCGACTTCGGGCCGTGGTCAGCGTGGGCGTGCGTGGTGCTGACCTCGCTCCTCTACCTCTCGCACGTCGCGTGGCGCGGCACCGACATCTTGAAGAACCTGCTGGTGTTCGGCATCGCCGCCGGTCTCACCGAGCTCGCCGCCGATTGGTGGCTGGTGTCGATCACCCGCACGCTCCACTACACGCAGTGGGGCCCGTTCCTCATCGACTCGCCCGCGTACATGCCGCTTTCCTGGGCGGGAATTCTGCTCTCGATGGGCTTCCTCGGTTGGGCGTTCAGCTTGAAGCACGGCATGGTGAAAGGCGTCGCGCTCTCGGCGTTGGTGAGCGGGCTCTACGTGCCAACCTTCGAAGCGCTCGCGCACTACGCAGGCTGGTGGACGTACGACAACTGCAACCGGCTCGGAGTGGTGCCCTGGTACATCATCGTCGGTGAAGCGCTGATCGGCGCGGCGATGCCGTTGCTGGTGACGGGCGTGGTGTCGAAGCAGAGCGGCTTCTTCTCGTGGATCATTCGCGGCGTGCTCGCCGGGTTGTGGATCTGGGGCGGCTACTTCATCGCGCTCAGCGTGACGGGATGATCGTCATCACCAAACGCGATTGGCAGTTCATCGCGCTCGCCAACGCCATCGCGCTCGGCATCGCGCTCGCTTCAGCGAAGTGGGCGCTCGGGTGGAAAGCCGCGACGGCATCGGTGGTGATCGAGATGGCGCTCCTCGGCGTGTTCTGTCTGCGCCACCCCGAGCCACTCTTCGCGCGCCTGTTCGTGTTCGGCGTCGCCATCGGTTTCACCGAGCTGATCAACGACACGTGGCTGATCAATCGCCACATCCTCTTCTACGACCCGGGCGGGCCGATGGTGATCGACACGCCGCTCTACATGCCCTTCTGCTGGGCGCTGATCTTCGTCACCACCGGTACGCTCGGCGTCTTCCTCTTCCAGAAATTCGGAGCGCTCCGCGCAGCGCTGGGCCTCTCGTTGATCTCCGGTCTCTACATTCCCGGCTTCGAAGCGCTCGCCGCGAAGGCCGTGTGGTGGCACTACGAGAACGTTCCATTCCTCTTCGGGCTCGCGCCGACATTCGTGGTGCTCGGTGAAGCGCTCCTCGCGTTGCCCCTGCCGTGGATGAGCGTGACGCTCGCGCGCAAATCGTTCGGCGTCGCCGTCGCGCTCGGTGTGGCGGAAGGCCTCGTCGTGTTCGCCACCACCCTCCTCGCGATGGCCATCGTCGGCTGACAGAATCAGCGCATGCGAACGTGGGTGTTGTTGGTGGCGGCGTCACTCTTCGTCGGCTGCTTCACGCCGGTGGAAGAGATCGAGTGCACAAAGGACTCGGAGTGCGCGTCGTGGTTGGCCTGCGTCGAGCACCGCTGCGTCGCGCGCAGCGACGGCGGAACTCGGAGCGACGGCGGAGGCGTTGACGCTGGCGTCGATGCGGGTCGGCCCCTGAGCTGCTCTGACCCGAGCCCTCGAACGAGCTGGGGCAACGCCGCGGCCGAACTCAGCGGAGTTCAGATCGGCCCCGGCACCACACCGCTCACGCAGCTCACGAAAGTGCTCAACGTGACGCGGAATGGCGACACGCGCTTCACGATCGTGAGCGCGCAGCTCAGCCGGGCCGAAGCGAACGACGAGACGAGCTACGTCGCGATTCGGGTGAAGAACACCGGCTCGACCGGAGCGTGCTTCGTCAAGACCGACGCCATCACCTACCTCGGGTCGACCGGTCAGGTCGTCTTCAGCGACACGCTCGGCACGTACCTGAACGGCTCCGTCGCGACGTCCACGACCTCGCAGGTCTCGACCGACACCTGCCTTCAACCGGGTGAAGAAGGCTTCATGATCGACATCGTGCTCAAGAACGACGTGCCGAGCTTCGCTTCGAGCACGAGCGGCGTGCGACTGCGCATGAGCACCTTGCCAGGCAGCTACGTTCCGGAGGCGGCGGCGTTCATGCCGCGCTCCTACGCAGTGACTCCGAGCTCGTTTGGTTTCAACGCGTCGGTGGTCGCGCGCAACGAAGGGCCCGGCCAGATCAGCGCAGACCGCACAGGCCCGCTCGCCCTCATGGTGCCGCTCGACTCCGAAGGTCGTGGCCTGCAGTGGGCCTACCTCGGCGCACCAAGCAGCGGCGTGCTCAAGCTGCGCCCCTGCGAGTCGGCGATGTTCGAGGACCTCATGCTGTTCGACGGGGCGGCCTCGCGCGCGTACTTCCAGATCGGAACGTTCTCCGATTGCACCGGCTGCGCGCGAGCGATCGATCTGTCGACACCTGCGGGCCTCAAGGACTTGCTCGAACGTCGCACGCGCGCCGAAGACGAAAAGCGGCGAGCGCTCGCACCCTGAGCGTCGATCGTCGCCTGAGTTGCCGCGCACTCGACATATGGTGCGCCCCGCATGTCGGCCGCTCTCACCTTTGCGCTCCTCGTCTCGATTGGAGCGACGCCGCATGAGCTGAAGCTCGACGAAACCGTCTCGCTCGACGGCACGTGGGAAGCGCGGCTGAGCGACGTCGGCGGAACGAGCGACGAGGGCACGTGGCAGCCCTTGCGCGTGCCCGGCAACTTCCCGTTTCAGGGCGTGAAGTACGACGGCATCGCGTGGCTCAAGACGCAGTTCACGGTGCCCGACACCACGCGCGACTACGCGGTGCGCATTCCGATGGCGGCCAACGCGTACGAAGCGTTCGTCAACGGAGTGCCCGTCGGCAAGCGCGGCCGCATCGGCCCGAGCGGAGAGTTGCTCGAGAAGGATCTGCGCGGCGACGTCTACCGCCTGCCGAAGGAAGCGCTGCGTGCCGACGGGCCCAACACCTTCTCGCTGCGGCTGCGCACGTTCTACGGAAACGGCGGCGTGATGGCGCCCGGAGTCTTCGCCGGCCCCGAGCAGATCGTCCGCGACGAACACGATCGCTCGATGGTGCGCGCCGCGATGCTGGTGTCGCTCTTCCTCTTCGCGGCGTTCTTCCACCTGGTGCTGTTCTTCTCGCGCACGCGCGAACGCCACTACCTCTCGTTCGCGATGCTCTCGGCTGCGCTGGCCAGCATCACCGCGGGCATCAACACCATCGGCTACGCCGTCAGCAGCAACGTCGACTTCAACGCCTACCTGGTCTTCGTGCCGCTGATCGTCCTGCCGTATTGCTTCGCGACGTTCTTCAGCGACTTCTTCTCGCGCCGCGTGCGGTGGCTCAGGCGCACCACGGCCGGTCTCGCGCTGCTCGGCGGTCTGTCGCTCGTCTCGAGCACCCTGCACCACCCGCTGTATCCGCTGTTCGAGAACGTGGCGCTGCCGATCAACGTGCTCGCGCTCGCCGTCACCATGGTGCTCTCGGCGTGGTGGACGGTGCAGGCCGTGAAGGAAAAGCAATTCGGCGCTCCCGCCATCGCCGCGGGCCTCGTCATCTACGCGCTCACCGGCGTGATGGAGCTCGCGTGGGTGTTCCATCTCATCCCCGTGCGTGTCGATTCGTACCCGGGCTTCGTCGGCTTCATCGCCGCGATGGTGATCGGCATCTCGTCGCGCTTCTCGTGGCTCCACCGGCAGGTCGAGCTCGGCGAACGCGACGCCCTCACCGGGTGCCTCACGCGTCACGGGTTTCGCAATCGACTCGAGGCGGCACTGCACGAGCGCAGCGCGCCGTCGTGCATCGTGCTCGATCTCGATCACTTCAAGGCCATCAACGATCAACACGGGCACCAGGCCGGCGATCGCGTGTTGATGGCGACCGGCGTGGCCGTGCGCGGCGCGTTGAGGCAGAGCGATCTCGTCGTGCGCTGGGGTGGCGAAGAATTTCTGGTGCTGCTCCCGGAACAGGCCGCCGCCGGCGCGCTCGAAGTCGCACAGCGCATTCAGGCCGCGCTCAAGCGCGAGCGCTTCGAGGGCTTCACCGTCACCGCGTCGTTCGGAGTCGCCACCCGCACCGGCCCCGAAGACTTCGAAGCCTGGTTCGCCCGCGCCGATCGCGCGCTGTACGACGCCAAGCAAGCCGGCCGCGACTGCATTCGCGCGGCTTCGTGACGGACACTTCTTCACCAGCGGCTCGCCCCAGGTCGAGCCTTACTTTCGCGCGCATTCGTGGGAACTTTCGGACCCATGACGCAACTCCTCCTCGCGCTCGTTCTGCAGCAGGCGTCACCGTGTCCCGTTCCCACCTCGCACCCGCTCGAAGCGCTGCAGCTCGCCGCGCAAGCCGACGGTGAACGCGTCCTCGCGCTCGAGAACCTGCTCACCTGCCGGCAGTCGGGCGGTGCGTGCGCGCAGGAAACCGAGCAGTGCACGCACGCGCTCGCGTGGACCGCGGCGTCGAACGACGGCTTCAACGAGTCGGCGTACCTGAGCGATCTCGACACGCCGTACCAGGGTGAGTCGTTCGTGCAGAGCCGCATCTGGGCTCCGGTGGGTCGCCTCGAGGTGACGCGTTGCCCGGCGTCGGTGCTCGCGCTGCAAAACCTGCTCTCGCGCGCGACGGAGCTGCACGTTCGTCGCAACGCGCTGGGCACCGAATACGTCGCGTACATCGCGTGGGCGCAGCAAGCCGCGAACAAGTGCAATGGCGCTGCGCCCATCACCCAGGTCGATCTGCAGGCCCGTTCCGCCAGCGACGCGCTGGCCAAGGCCGAGCGTGAGAAGCAGCTGGCTGCAGAAGCTCGCGCGCTGGCTGCCGCTGCCGAGACTGCGCGCGTGACAGCCGAGACGCAGGCCGCCGAGCAGAAGGCCGCCGCCGATGCCGCGAAGGCGCGCGCCAACGCCGCGAAGCAGGAACAAGCCTCGGCCGAAGAAACGGCGAAGCGGGAGAAGGAAGCCGCCGATGCCGCGGCGCGCGCCGCTGAAGCTGCAGAGCGTGCCCGTGCAGCAGCCGAGCAAGAAGAAGCGCGCGCGCGAACGCAGGCTGCGACCTCTCGCAAGCTCGCCGACGACGCCATCAAGCGCAAAGCGAGCGCCGAAGAACGCGCGGCGAAAGAGAAGGCCGCCAACGACGACGCCAACAAAGCCGCCGTCGCCGCGGTGAAGGCCGCCGAAGCCGCCGAGTCCGAGTTGCTGCGGCTGAAGGAGAAAGCCGAAGCCGCGCAGCGCACCGCCACCGATGCCGTCGAGCAGACGCGCCTCGCCGAGCAGGCCGCCGCGCGTGAACGTGATGCTGCCGAAGCGGCGCAGCGGAAGACCGACGAAGCGTTGAAGGCGAAGCAGCGCGCTGAAGCCGCCGCCGCTGCCGACGCCGCGCGCGCGGCCGAAGCGAAGGCCGCCATCGACAAGGCGCAAGCTGATCAACGTGCAGCAGAAGCGCTCGCGCGCAAGGCGCGAGACGACGCCGATGCGGCGCAGCGTGAACTGGCCGCGCTCAAGCAAAGCCAGAGCGCCGCGCTCGAGCAGGCGAAGCAGGAAACCGCGCGCGCCAACGCCGCCCGCGCCGCCGCTGATGCCGCGCTCGCTCGCAAGAAGGAGTCCGACGACGCCGCAGCAGCCGCTGCGAGTGCTGCCGCCGCAGCGCAGGCGCAGATCGACACGCTCGCCCGGCAGGAACAACAAGCCGCCGCCGAAGCCGCGCGCCGCGCCGAAGAAGCGAATCGCAACAAGCTCTCCGCGCAGCAGAAGCTCGCGCGCGACAAGCAGATCGCCGACGACGCGAAGAAGACCGCTGAGGCCGCCGCAGCCGCGCAGAGAGCCGTCGACGAAAAGGCCGCCGCTCAGGCCGCAGCCACGAAGGAAGCGCAGCGTCTGGCCGAGGAAGCACGTCAGGCTCAGCTCTCCGCCGAGCAGCGCGCCGAGAAAGAACGTCAGGCCGCCGACGCCGCGCGCCAGGCCATCGCCGCGGCCAACGCAGCCCGCGCCGCGGCAGAAGAGAAAGCCGCACGCGAACGCGCTGCGACTGAAGCCAACAACCGCCTCGCCGAGGAGCAGGCGTTGAAGAAGCTCTCAGCCGACGAACGCACGAAGAAGGAACAGCAGGCCGCCGAGGAAGCGAAGACGCGCGCCGAAGCCGCGAAGAAGGCCCGCGAAGACGCCGAAGCGCGCATGAAGGAAGAAGAGGCGCGCGCGCTGGCCGCGAAGGAAGCCGCCGATGCGACCGAGAAGGCGAGCCGCGAGGCGCAGGCGCAGTACGAGAAGGAAAAGGCCGCGGCGGAAGCGAGTGAGCGGCGCGCACGTGAAGCCGCCGAGCAGGCTAAACGCGACGAAGAAGAGCTCGAGCGGCAGAAGCAGGCCGAGTACCGCGCCGCGGCCGACCGAAAGTTCGTCGACGAGCGCGAAGCGAAGAAGAACGAGCTACGCAAACAGAAGAAGCAGCTCGTCGACACCGCGGAAGACAACTACCAGAAGGCCCTCGAAGCAGCGACGCGCGCCAAGAACGCGGCGGCTGATGCGGTGGTGAAGAGCCCGGCGACCGCGCAGCAGGCCCTGCAGGAAGCGACCATCGCGCAGCAGGCGCTCAACGACGCCGACCGCGCGCGCCTCGAAGCGAAGATCGCCAGCGACGCGATCGTGGTGGACGACAGCGACGAGCGCTCGTTCGCGTCGGTTTCCATGACCGCGGGCGGCGGCTACCTCGGCTTCGACCCGAGCGGCGGCATCACCACTCCGACCGGCGGCGGTGCGTTCGGCATTCAGGGCGCGGCGCATCTCGGGTTCTGGCAAACCGCTCCGGCTCGCGGGCTCGCGAACGGCTTCGAAGCGCGCGCGCTGGGCCGATTGTGGGGCAGCGCCTCGACCTCTCCGATCTTCACCATCGAAGGGCTCATCACCGCCCGCTACTTCTTCGGCTTCTTCGGCTTCGGCCTGGCCGGCGACTTCCGCTTCCTCAACTTCTCGCCGGCGGCGCTGCAGACCGAGAGCCGCTTGCTCGTCGGCCTCGGCCCTTCCCTCGGCGTGGCGTTCGTCGACAACCACGTGTGGAAGGTCGGGCTCAACGCGCACTGGACGCCGTTCATCTCGTCGGACTGGGGCCGCATCACGGGCGACTTCGAGGTCAGCTACAAGTGGCTCAACGTCTCGGTGGTCGGCGGTCGCGCGTCAGACGGCATGCAGCGCGGAGGCCTCTTCATCGGCGCCTTCGCCGGTATCCGCGCCGCGTGGTAACGGGTCACTCATGAGCCGCATTCTGGTCGTCGACGACGAAGCGAACCTCCGCAAGGTGCTTGCCGCGATTCTGCGCAAGGACGGCTACGAGGTCGCCGTCGCTGAAGACGGTGAGCAGGCGATGGCGGAGTTCGAGAAGAACGGCGCCGACGTCATCATCAGCGATCTGGTGATGCCCAAGCTGGGCGGCATGGACATCCTCACCCGCGTCCGCGCCTCGCGCACCGACGTGCCGGTCATCATCATCACCGCGCACGGCACCGTCGACTCGGCGGTCGAAGCCATCAAGCTGGGCGCGTTCGACTACATCACCAAGCCCTTCGAGCACGCCGAGATCCGCTCGGTGGTGGCCAAGGCGGCGCGCACGCAAGAGGCCGCGCAAGGTCACGTCGCGCCCGACGGAGCAGCCCGCAAGTCGATCATCGGCGCCGGCGCGCGCATGGACGAGATCTTCAAGATCATCGACAAAGTCGCCGACACGCCGTCGACGGTGCTCATCACCGGCGAGTCGGGCACCGGCAAGGAACTGGTGGCCACCGCGCTCCACCAGGGCAGCAGCCGTCGCGACAAGCCGCTCATCAAGATCAACTGCGCCGCGATTCCGAAGGACCTCATGGAATCGGAGCTCTTCGGCTACGAGCGCGGCGCGTTCACCGGAGCGGTGTCGAGCAAGCCCGGCCGCTTCGAGCTCGCCGACGGCGGCACGCTGTTCCTCGACGAGATCGGCGAGATCCCGCTCGAGATGCAGGTGAAGCTGCTGCGCGTGCTGCAGGAGAGCGAGTTCGAGCGCGTCGGCGGCATCAAGACCACGCGCGTCGACGTGCGGTTGATCGCCGCCACCAATCGCGATCTCTCGACCGAGACCGACGCCGGCCGTTTCCGCAAAGATCTCTTCTACCGGCTCAACGTGGTGCCCATCGTGCTCCCGCCGCTGCGCGATCGCGCCGACGACGTGCCCGGTCTCGTTTCGCACTTCATCGAGAAGTACAACAAGCGCCTCAACAAGAAGATCGAGGGCATCAGCGACGAAGCGCTGGCGCTGCTCCGTGCGTGGCCGTGGCCCGGCAACATTCGCGAGCTCGAAAACTTGATGGAGCGCGTGATCCTCTTCGCCGATGGCCCGCGCATCGAGGCGCGCGATCTGCCCGAGGGCGTGCGGCGCGGCATGCAGAGCGCTCCCAATTCCGGCACCGGCACCACGCCTGAGGTCGGTGAGACGCCGCTCAAGGACTTCTTGAAGCTCCGTCAGGCGGAGATCGAAAAGAGCTTCATCGTGCAGGCGCTCGCCAAGACCGACGGCAACGTCACGCGCGCCGCGAAGCTGCTGCAGATCAGCCGCAAGTCGCTGCAGACCAAGATGAAGGAGTTCGGCCTGCGCGACGAAGAGCCCTCGTCACCGGAGGAATGATGGATCGCTTCGAGCGCTTTCTCGCCGCGACCGACGACCCGTCGGCGATGCACATCACCTTGCGGGCGCTGGTGTTCCACATTCTCGAAGCCGTGGCGCCGAAGTTCTATTCCGCGCGCGGCGTCGCACCGCTCCACCAGCGCTCTCTCGAGCAGTGCAAAGACGTGCCGTACCTCTTCGACGTGAAGGAAGACGAAGACGCCGATCTCATTCAGACCGGCATCGACGCGTGGTACCTGCGCCGCGCTCGCGGGCTGCCGCACACGCCGCCCGATCGGCAGAAGCTGCGCGCCACCCTCGAGGCCCTGCGCGCGCGCGGTGACGTCATCTACACCTGGCTGCTCGGCGAGCTCGCGGCGCACGCCGGCGTCGACGTGCGGCTCAAGTTCGATCGCAGCGACTTCAAGGTCTCGCGCCTGGTCGAGGGCTACTACCTGACGCACCTCGTGATGATCGACTCGGTCTACTTCACGCGGCCCCTGCGCCACCGTGACGCGGCTGTGTGGGCCGACGTCATCGCGCAGATGGTGCCGTGGCTGACACGGTTGCCCAACCCCGATCTCGCCGGCGAGGTCGCGCTCTGCCTCACCTTCATGAAGCGCAAGGAAGCCGCGGCCGCGAGGAAGCTGATCGAGCACGTCGAGCCGGGTGAGGACACCCACGAACAGGCGACCATGCTGATCGGGCTGACGGCCGAAGGCCCCTGAAGGCTGCTACAGGCGTGTGGCAGAAAACTCGCAAGGTCGAACCATGCCGGTAACTTGCGAGTCTTGGAGGAACGTCTCATGCCCGAAATGCCCACCCTCGGTGAACAACCGAAGTCGAGCCCCATCATCCCTGTAGCGATCACCGCCGCGCTCGTCGGCTGCGTGATGGGTGGCGTGTACTGGTTCAAATCGAAGCCGGCCGACGTTCCCCCGCCTGCTGCGGCAGCTGCGACTCCGACTCCGACGACGGCCGACGCCGTGCCTGCCCCGAGCGCGCCGACGCCGGAAGGAACCGGTGCTCCTGCGGTTGCGCCTCCGACCGCGGCTGCTCCAGTTCCCGTCGCGCCCGTCGCTCCGGCGATCCCGGGCTTGAAGGCGTTCACGATCACCATCAACGGTCCGCTCGAGACGGCGATCGTCGCGTCGGAAGGCAAGGAGACCGGCACCGCGCTCACGCAGGTCGTGAACCGTTCGCTCGTGTGGTGGGTGCGCGTGCCGCAAGATCTCGTGAAGGGCGACGTGCTCTCGGTGATCTACGAGAAGCGCGACGGCCAGGAGCCGCTGGTGCATGCGGTTCGTTTCAGCAGCGGCAAGCTCGGCAAGACGGTCGACTCGTACCGCTTCAAGGCCAGCAACGAAGCGTTCGCGCGCTACTACCAGGGTGACAGCAGCGAGCTCGAGGAGCGCATCGTCGACGGCCCGCTCGATTCCTGGGAACAGGTCACCTCGCTTCTTCGCGACGGCCGCCGCCACAAGGGCGTCGACTTCAAGACGCCGGTCGGCACTCCGGTGAAGGCCACCTTCGACGCGGTGGTGGTGCGCAAGAACTGGAACTTCCGCGGCAACGGCAACTCGGTCGAGCTGCAGGAAGTCGGCGGCAAGGGCCGCACCGCGCTGTTCCTCCACCTGAGCGAAGTGCCCAAGTCGCTCGAGGCGGGCCAGAAGGTGAAGAAGGGCGAGGTGATCGCCAAGTCGGGCAATACGGGGCACTCCTTCGCGCCCCACCTTCACTATCAACTGATGCTCGGCGACAAGGTCATCGACCCGTTCGAGTCGCACCAGACCACCCGCATTTCGCTCGCAAAAGCCGAGGTCCCGGCCTTCGAGAAGCGCAAGGCGGAACTCATCGCGCTGTTCCCTAACGACGCGCAACCGCCTACCTTTGGAAGCCGATGACTTCAGCGAAGCGCCTGGGAGTTCTGATCGCTGCAGTACTCGCGACCACCGCATCCGCCGCTGAACTCACGCGCGTCGCTTCGTCATTCGAAGAGAAAGACCCGTTCGGGCTCTTCCTCGACTTCAACTACCTCTTCCAGAAGGACCGCGGCACGATCGTGCGCGAGTGGTACCAGCTGGGCGAGCTGCAGGACGTCACCGAGCTGCGCTACGAGAAGATTCAGCACTCGCTGGGCATCGACGTGCACGTCGGCATCTACAAGGACCTCGAGCTCCACATCGGAGTGCCCATCGTCTTCGCGCAGGACCGCGAGTGGTTCTTCGCTGGCGGCACCAACGAGAGCAACACCACGCTGTGGCGCAACTGCGGCGACGTCTCGGGCGGCGCGTGCGCGAACCCCGGCGCGGGTGATGGGCGCCTGTTCGAAGTTCCGGCCAAGAGCTACCGCGGCGGCCTCGGCGACTTCACCTTCGGCATCGCGTGGAACGTCTTCGTGCAGGCGAAGGACCCCAGCAAGCCGACGTGGACGCTGCGCTTCGACTACACCGCGCCGACTTCACCGCTGCTCAACCCGAGCATCGCCACCAGCACCTCGATGCGCGGCGGCATCGGCGACAAGGTCCACAAGTACGCGTTCAGCACGGCGGTCTCGAAGAAGCTCAACAAGTACATCGAGCCGTACCTCGAGGTTCACTACACGCTGCCGTGGAAGGGGCCGGGCTTCTATTCGAACTGCGACGCCGACCCGCGCGTGAACATGGGCTTCCCGCAGAACTGCGGCGGCAACGGTTGGTCGCGCGACGACACTGGCATTCGCCCCGCGCACTTCGGCGGCTCGATGTTCGGAGCGGAGATCACCGCCTTCGAGCGCGAAGATCGCCACCAGCGGCTCGCTTTGGATTTCCGCGGTTTCTTCAACTACACGTCGGAAGGCCGCTACTACAACGAGATGTCTGATCTGTTCGGCAAGCTGCTCTACACGTCGGACTACGGCACCGCGGGCGGCCAGTTCACCTTCATCGGGCAGGCCGCGGAATTCGTCAGCCTCAAGGTGATGACCTCGTTCGCGTACAACACCGAGCGGTTCCTCACGAACGAGAACATCGGCAAGGACCTCACCGGCAACGGCGTGGTCGACGTGAGCACCGCTCCGTACGAGATCAACCCGAACTACGACTTCCGGGTGGACCGCGTCGGCCGGCGCTTCCGCATGGAGCAGAACTACCTGTGGCGCGTGCAGGCCACGGCGACGTTCAACTTCTGATCAGCTGCTTCAGTTTCGGCAGGCCGGCGACCGCTCCGAGTTTCGTGACGACGTGCGAGCCGACCACGCAGCCGAAGCGCGCGTGACCTTCGAGCGCGTCGTGGTCTCCGTTTGATTCGAGATCTTCGCGGGAGTCGTAGTGGCGCGTGAGGCCGTAGAGGAAGCCGGCCATGAAGCCGTCACCTGCTCCGGTGGTGTCGACCACCTTCACCCGACGCGCGGGCACGTCGATGCGCTCGCCCTCGAACGCGATTGAAGCCCCGTCGGCGCCGCGCGTGACAATCGCGATCTGCACGCCCTTCTTCTCGAGCCAGTGGAGCGCCTTGCCGGTGTTCTTCGTGCCGGTGACGAACTCAATCTCGTCTTCGCTCAGCTTCACGACAGCGCACGAGGCGAACAGCTTCGCGAGCAGCCGCTTCAAGATCGACGGGTCCTTCCAGAGATGAAGTCGCAGGTTGGGATCAGTCGACGTGATCTGCCCGCGTGAGTGCGCGCGCTGCACCGCCTCGAGCACTGCTTCGCGCGCTTCGGGGTGAATCAGCGAGTTGGTGCCCACGTGCACGACCTTCGCGGAATCGAGCAGCTTGCGAGCGCCCCGCGTGTCGGTGGTGCAGAGAAACGTCTCGGCCGCGCGCTCCCGATAGAACGTAAAGCTGCGCTCGCCATCGTGGGTGAGCGACACGAAGCCCAGGCCCGTCTTGCCCTCGCGCGTCTGGCGCATGAAGCGCACGTCGACGCCTTCGCGCTTCAACCCGCCGCGCAGAAAGTGACCGAACTCGTCGTCGCCCGTCACGCCGACGATCGCCGAGCGCGCTCCGAGGCGCGACAAGCCGACCGCCACGTTCGCCGGAGCGCCGCCCAGACACGGCGTCCAGTTGCTCACTTCGCGAACACGCGCACCGCGCTTCGAAGGGAGGAAGTCGACCAGCGCTTCGCCGAGGCAAACCACGTCAAACACGCCCACACATCACCTCACTGAACAAACGCACTCATTATCTATGCGCCAGCCACGAACCAACTGCGCCCTGCGGAGCCAGCAACATCTCCCTCTCCGCTCCGCGGAGAGGGCCGGGGAGAGGCGTGCCGTGCCGACGCGGCCGAAGGCCCGCTAGTCAATCCCCACCTGCTCCATGAAATCGACCGACTTCAGCTTCCGCCCGAGGTGGTGCGCGATGAAGAGATTCAACAGCTCACGCGATCTCGCTCTCAGCTCAGCCGGCAACGGCGTGCGTTCACCCGCCTGAAGCCGCGCGAGCGCATCGACGACCTCCGGGCGCACCGCGATTCCCCGAGGCACTCGCGGAGAGCACGAGAAGCACACCACGCCACCGTGCTCAGGGTCGAAGCGCGGGCGATCTCCGGTCGGCTGCTCGCACAACGCGCACGGAGAGAAGCGCGGCATGAAGCCCGTGTACTGCAGCGCATCGAGCTCGAACTTGATGAGCGACGTCGGCCCGGCCTTCCGTTCTTCGAGCAGCCCCAGGTACTGCACCAGCGCGTCGAACAGCGGCTCGTGCGGCTGGTGATCGCGCGTCAGCTCGCGGCACAGCTCGAGGCAGTACAGCGCGCGCGCGATGTACGAGAGATCGTCGCGCAGGCGGTGGAACGACTTGATGACGTCCACTCCGTCGAGGCGATGCGTGTCGCCGCGGGTGCTCACCAGGCGCGCCGTGAGATGCGTGCCGGCCTCGAGCGCTCCGGCGAAGCGCCGCTTGCTCTTGCGCGCACCGGCCGCGAAGCACGACAACCGCCCGTGCCCGCGCGTGAAGAGCGTGACGATGCGATCGGCCTCGCCGAAGTCGACGGCACCGAGCACCAGGGCTTCGTCGGAGAACCGGTCCACGCGCGTGCTGAATTAGCGATGCGTGAAGCGAATCGCCAGCTCGTGCAGTGAGTTCAGCCCAAGCAGCGCGATGACCACCACGATCGCCGCGATGGTCGACCACATGGCCGTCGAAGCACGCTCACGTCGATCGACCTCGAGCGCCTTGGGGTCGAACGCTTCGGCTTTCGGAGCGCTCGGCATCTCGTCGAAGCGATTCACCACTTCGTCCGCCGACAGCCCCACCACCGTCGCGTAGCTGCGCAGATAGTTGAGCAGGAAGATCCGCTCCGGGAAGCGCTCGCGTTCACCCTCTTCGAGCGCGGCGACCAGCGTGGGCGAGATCTTCGTTCGCGAGGCGATCTCGTCGACGCTCAACGCGCGCAGCTGCCGCTGCTCACGAAGCCACTTCCCGAACTGCACGTAGTCCGTCACTTCAGCAGCTCGGCCTTGAGCGTCTTGCAGAGGTCGCGCAAATCGTCGGTGGTCGCCTTCGCGACGCACGAATCGAACGCCTTGCCCGCGCCGTCCTTGTCACCCGCGTTCGCGAGGCAGATTCCATCGCGCTGCCACGCATCGGGCCGCTCGGGGCAGTGCTCACGAAAGCGCGAGAAGTACTTGCACGAATCGGCGCCGTTGCCCTGCGACTCGTAGACCTGCCCCAGCTGCAGATAGCCGAGGCAGTACTTCGGGTTCACCGTGGTGGCGCTCTTCAAGAGATCGATGGCCTGCTTCGTGTCGCCCTTCTTGAAGTACGCCCAGCCCATGTTGCCCTGCGGGATGAACGGGTTCGGGTAGAGCACGTCGTCGAGCGCCTTCTGGTACGAGGCGATCGCTTCGTCGTAGCGCTTCTGATCCATGTACAGGTTGCCGACGTTGACGCGCGCCTCGGAGAACAACTGCTTCAGCTCGAGCGCCTTCGCGAACGCCACCGCCGCTTCCTCGAGTCGCGCGTAGCTCAGGTGAAGGAGAATGCCCTTCACGTGCCACGCCTCGGCGTTCTCGGGGTTCATGCTGATCGACTCTTCGACTTCCTTCATCGCGACCTGCGGCGACTTCACGAGGTTCTCGACCGCGAGCTCGTAGTGCAGCCGCGACTGCTCGCGTTCCTTCTCGCCGACGTGCGCGCAGCCTGAAGCGAAGAAGCCCAGCGCGAGACAGAACGCCGAGAACAATTTTCCGAGCTGCACCACGCTCGCATGACCACCGGTGCCCGGCTTGGTGGTGGTGGGCGTCGAGCCCGGAGCACCGCCCGAAGCCGCGGCAGGCGGAGGCGGCTCACGCATGAACACCGGCATGGTGCGGATGATGGTGTCCTGCTCGTCGGGCGGACGGCCGCGGAAGTTCAGGTTGTCCATGATGAAGCCCATGGACTCGACGAAGCCGAGCGCCTCGGCCTCTTCACCCTGAAACTGCTCCGCGGGAACGGTGCCGCTCGAGGGCACGTACACCGCGCTCTCGCCGCTCTGCTGCATGTACAGGTAGACGAAGACCGCGAAGCCCGACGGTCCGCGCAGACCGAGCACGAAGGCCATCGCCGGGCCCGCTTTGCGCCCCGGGATCGCGAGGTGGGGCGCGTTGAGCGACTGGTACAGCTGCACCACCTGGTCCTTCACCGCGGGCAGGCCGCGCAGTCTCTCGTCGATCGAATACATGCTTGGCGAACCGTTCAGCGCGTGACGAAGGTGAATTCCTGCGTGGTGTCGTTGGTGTCAGCGGCGGTGCGGGTGAAGGTGACCATCTGCTTCTCGATCGTCACTTGATCCTGGTGGGTGTTGCCCTCGCCGATGATCACCCGGAACACGTGGTTGCGCGAGGAACTCTTGGGCACCATCGGGTCGGCGTAGCGCTTCTTCGCCTGCACGATCACCTGGTTCTTGCCCGGCTTGAGCGACTTGGTGATGTCGGTCACCAGCTGGTCTTCGCCGTTCTTCAGCGTGCGGAAGAACTTCCCGTTGAGGAAGAGATCGATCTCGTACTCCGTCATGCCCGGAGGCGATTGCTCGGTGACGAGGTAGTACTTCTGGGTGATCACGCCCTCGGCCTTCTCGCCGCCGATGCTCACCTTCTTCACCGAGTAGCCGGGCGCCTCGATCTGCACGTTGCCCTTCTCGTCGAGCCGCACCGTCACCTTCTCGAAGGTGTGGTTGGTCAGACCGTCGACGTTGACTCCGTTCACGTAGACCTCCGCCGCGAACGCGGATAGCGAGACCAACGTGAGTGCCAGGGCGAGTCGTTTCATGGGCGTCTCCTCGAAGAAAGGTGAGGGTTTAGTCATTCTCGGAACGGTTGGCACCCGAGGGAAATTCGCCTACTGGAGCCGCATGTCGTTTTTTTCCCGACTGAAACTTGCGCTGTCATTTCTCTTCGGTGGCGAACTGCCCACCAAGCCGGCGTTGCCGCCACCTGAACCGCCGAAGCCGCCGCCCGCTCCGACGCTGACGCCCGAGCAGCAGCACGCCGCTGCGCTGTTCCTGCTTCAACTGTTTCAGCGCGAAGGTCGGTTCCTCGATTTCCTGCAGGAAGACATCGCCTCGTTCGCCGACGCCGACGTCGGAGCGGCCGCCCGCCTCGTGCACGATGGCTGTCGCAAGGTGCTGACGCAGTACGTGCCGGTCACTCCGGTGGTGACTCAGAGTGAAGGCGCGGCGATGGACATTCCGACCGGGTTCGACGCGAACCGCTTCCGCCTGACGGGCAACGTCGCGGGCGCCGGGCCGTGGAAGGGCTCGCTCAAGCACCACGGCTGGGTGGCGACGAAGATCGCGCTGCCTGACGTGCCGACCACCGTCGACGTGAAGGTGATCGCGCCTGCTGAAGTGGAACTCGCGTGAGCAGCCAGCGAGTGAGCCGACCGGCGACGAAGGAGCCGTCCTTGCGCGCAGCGCAGAGGCGAGCGAGCGCATGAGCCAGTACGCGATCGGGATCGATCTCGGCACGACGCACTCAGCGCTCTCGTACCAGTCGATGGCCGCGAAGGCCGGACGTGGCGCGTCGCAGGCCGTGTTGCCGGTTCCACAGCTCACCGCTCCGGGCACGCTCGAGAGCAAGCAGCTGTTGCCGTCGTTCCTCTACCTCGCGGCGACACAAGAATTTCCCGCGGGCTCGTTGGCGCTGCCGTGGAACAAGAAGGCCGAGGTCGTCACCGGCGAGTTCGCGCGCACGCACGGAGCGAAGGTTCCCTCTCGCCTCGTGTCGTCGGCGAAGTCGTGGCTCTGCCATCCCGGGATCGATCGACGCAGCGCCGTATTGCCATGGGGCGCTCCGGAAGACGTGAAGAAGGTGTCGCCGGTCGAAGCGAGCGCGCGCTACCTCGAGCACCTGCGCCACGCCTGGGAGAAGGACTTTCCTTCGCTCAACGATCAAGAAGTCGTGGTCACCGTGCCCGCGTCGTTCGATGCGTCGGCGCGCGACCTCACGCTCGAGGCGGCGAAGCAGGCCGGGCTCTCGCGCGTGACGTTGCTCGAAGAACCGCAGGCCGCGCTCTACGCGTGGCTCGAGGCGATGGGCGACGGCTGGCGCAAGCAGCTGAAGCCCGGTGACGTGCTGCTGGTGGTCGACGTCGGCGGCGGCACCAGTGACTTCTCGCTCATCGGAGTGACCGAGAAGAACGGCGAGCTGCAGCTCGAACGTCAGGCCGTGGGAGATCACATTCTCCTCGGCGGCGACAACATGGACCTCGCGCTCGCGTACACGCTCAACGAGAAGTTGAAGAGTTCGGGCAAGAACCTCGATCAGTGGCAGCTCGCGGCGCTCACCGCCGCCTGTCGCAGCGCGAAGGAAGCGCTCTACGAAAACGCGAAGCTCGACAAGCACCCCATCACGGTGCCGGGCCGCGGCTCGTCGTTGATTGGTGGCACCATCAAGACCGAGCTCGCGCGCGAAGAACTCGATCGCGTGCTCACCCACGGTTTCTTCCCGCAGGTGAAGGTCGATGAAGCGCCGACGACTGCGCGCCGCACGGGTCTCGCGCAGGTCGGTCTGCCCTACGCGCAAGACGCGGCGATCACGCGGCACCTCGGCGCGTTCCTCACGCGGCAGGCGTCGTCGCTCGGCCTCAAGACTCCGTTCGCGCGGCCGACCGCGGTGCTCTTCAACGGCGGCGTCTTCAAAGCGACCACGCTGCGCACGCGCGTGATGGACACCCTCAACGCGTGGCTCGGCGCGGGCAGCGAAGCGCGTGAGCTCGCCGGAGCCGATCTCGATCTCGCCGTCGCGCGCGGCGCTGCGTATTACGGCTGGGTGAAGGCGGGCCACGGCATCCGCATTCGCGGCGGCACAGCTCGCTCGTATTACGTGGGCGTCGAGAGTTCGATGCCCGCGGTGCCTGGTTTCGCTCCGCCGGTGAAGGCGCTCTGCGTCGCGCCGTTCGGCATGGAAGAAGGCACGCAGGCCGACGTTCCCCCGCAGGAGTTCGGGCTCGTCGTCGGTGAGCCGACGCGCTTCCGCTTCTTCTCGTCGTCGACGCGGCGCGAAGACAAGGTCGGCGACTTCCTCGAAGACGTGAACGGGCTCGATGAGCTCGCGCCGATCGAGACCGCGCTCGAAGGCAGTGGTGGCGCGCTGATTCCGGTGAATCTCCAGGCAGCGGTGACCGAGCTCGGAGCACTCGAACTTCGCTGTCTGCAGCGCGGCGGCAAGGGCAAGTGGAAGCTCGAGCTGTCGGTGCGAGGCGAGTGACATGAAGTACGTCGTCGGCATCGACCTCGGCACGTCGAACTGCGCGGTCGCGTACGTCGAGCCGAGCGGAGCGAAGTCGCAGATTCACGATTTCCCGGTTCGCCAATTCGTGCGACCCGGAGAACCGCAGGCGCTCGCGCTGCTGCCGTCGGTCATCTACCAATCGTTCGAAGGCGAATTCCCGAAAGACTCCCTCCCGGCACAGTCGATCGTCGGCGAATTCGCGCGTCATCAAGCCGGCCGAGTCGCAGGCCGCGCCATCACTTCCGCCAAGTCCTGGCTCATTCACAACGGAGTCGATCGCCAGGCCCCGATTCTCCCCTGGGGCGCGGCGGCCGAGGTTCCGCACCTCTCGCCTGTGCAGGCGCAGGCCGCGCTGCTCGCTCATCTGCGCGACGCGTGGAACACCGAGCATCCCGAAGCCCCGCTCGCGCAGCAGGAAGTGGTCCTCACCATTCCCGCGTCGTTCGACGAAGCTGCGCGCGCTCTCACGCTGCAGTCAGCGCGCGACGCGGGTTTCGATCTCACGAAGCTCACGCTCCTCGAAGAGCCGCAGGCCGCGTTCTACGACTTCACGTCTCGCCACCGCGACTCGCTGAGCAAGGCGCTGACGGGCATCGGTCTCGTGCTGGTGGTCGACGTCGGCGGAGGCACCACCGACTTCTCGCTCGTCAAAGTCGCGATGCTCCCGGAAGGCCCGGCGCTCGAACGGCTGGCGGTCGGAGATCACCTCCTCCTCGGCGGCGACAACATGGACGCGCAGCTCGCGCGCGTGCTCGAGCAGAAGGTGTACCCGGACGGCCGTCGCTTCTCCGGAGCGCAGTGGTCGCAAGCCCTGCAAGCCGCGCGCGTCGCGAAAGAAACGTTGCTCAGCGACGGCGCGCCCGAAGTTCACAAGGTCACGCTCGCGGGAGCAGGCAGCAAGCTCATCGGCGGAACGTTGAGCGCCGAGTTCACGCGCGACGAAGTTCGCAACGTGGTCTCGCGCGGCTTCTTCCCCGAGGTCACTCCCGAATCAGTTCCCGCTGCGCCGAAGCGCGGCGGAGCAGTCGTCGAGCTCGGTCTGCCGTTCGCGTCCGACGCGGCGATCACCCGGCACGTGGTGGCGTTCTTGAAGGCACACGGCGGCGGAGCGTTCCCGCGGCCCGACGCAATTCTCTTGAACGGCGGTGTCTTCAATTCTCCGGTGCTGACGAAGGCGTTGATCGACTCGGTGTCGGCGCTGTGGCCCAACGCGCCGAAGATCCCGATCCTCCCGCACGACTCACTCGACCTCGCCGTCGCGCGCGGAGCCGCGTATTCCGGCCTCGCCCGGCGCGCGCTCGGGAAGAAGATCGGTGGCGGAACTCCGCGTGCGTTCTACGCGCGGCTCGCGAACGGTGACGGCGTGTGTCTCGTGCCGCGCGGTCTCGGCGAAGGCGAGACCGTCACGCTCGACCAGACCTTCCAGCTCACGCTCGGTAAGCCGGTGCAGTTTCAGCTCTTCAGCACCACCAGCGATCGTCTCGACAAGGCGAGCGACGTCATCAAGCTCGACGGCGACGAGTTCAAGGCGCTGCCGCCGATTCACACCATCCTCGCGGGCGACGCGAAGAAGACCGTCGCGGTGCAGCTCGTCGCGACGCTGACCGAGGTCGGCACCATCGCCCTCTCGTGCGTCGCGGGAGAGCAACGGTGGCGGCTCGAATTCGAGCTCCGCGGCTCGTCGAAGAGCACCGAGCTCACCGTCACCGAGTCGATGCCCGCGCGCTTCTCGGAAGCGACGCTCGAGGTCGAGCGCGTGTTCGGCACGCGGCCACTCCCGGTCGAGCCGAAGGACGTGAAGAACCTCTTCCGCACGCTCGAGAAGATCCTCGGGCCGCGTGAGCAGTGGCGCGTGCCGGTGCTGCGCGAGCTGTGGACGCCGCTCTTCGCCGGAATCGCCAAGCGTCGCCGCTCACCCGATCACGAGAAGGTGATGTTCCAGCTGCTCGGCTTCGCGCTGCGGCCGGGCTTCGGCTACCCGCTCGACACGTGGCGCGTCGAACAGACGTTCACCATCTTCAAGGATCTGCTCACCAACCACGGCGAGCAACCAATCTGGATCGAGTTCTGGGTGCTCTGGCGCCGCATCGCGAGCGGCCTCACCGAGACCGCGCAGCTCGCACTCTGGAAATTGCTCGAGCCGACGCTGCTGCGAAAAGTGCCCGTCGGCCTCGAGGCGCCGAAAGAAAAGCTGAAGGGCGTTCAGCCGCAGGGCCTCGACGAGATGGTGCGGTGTGCCGCGTCGCTTGAGCTGTTGCCGGCCGAAGAGAAGACGAAGCTCGGCGAGTGGATCGTGACGCGCGTCAACGCGCCCGACACGCAGGGTGGTCCGTGGACGTGGGCGCTCGGCCGTCTTGGCGCGCGCGTTCCAGTGCATGGCGCTGCGCATCGCGTGCTCCCCGCCGAAATCGCCGAGCGCTGGGCCGACGTGCTGCTGAAGCTCGATTTCACCAAACACGACGGCGCGGCCTTCGCCCTCACCCTGCTCTGCCGCCGCACCGGAGATCGCGCGCGCGACGTGAGCGACGAGACGCGCACCAAAGTGCTCGCGGCGCTCAACAAGTCGCCTGAGTCGTGGCGTCAGCTCGTCGCCGAAGTCGTACAGCTCTCGCAAGCCGACGAAGCCCGCGCCCTCGGGGACTCGCTCCCCGTCGGTCTCACCCTGTGATTGCGACGGTCTGCGATTCGGGGCTAGAGCCGCCGCGTTTGAAGCGCGTCCTCGAGTGGCTGGTCTCCGTCTCCAGCAAGCATCCCTGGCGGGTCGTCGTCATCGCGCTGATCTGCGCGGCGATCGCGGGCGCACTCAGCGCGAAGCTCGGTTTCCGCGGTGATTTCACCGAGTTGCTCCCCGACTCGACGGCCGAGGTGAAAGACCTCCACGAGATCGAAGCGCGCGCCGGAGGCACGGGCTACCTCGTGATGCAGGTGCTGGGCGGCACCCGCGAAGAGCGCCGCGCGTTCGCGCAGGAAGCAGCCGGCGCGATCGAAAAGCAGACCGAGGTGGTGCGCTTCGTCGAGTGGCGCTTCGACACGCAGTGGGTCGCCAAGCGCGCGCTGCTGTTGCTCCAGACCGACACGCTCGCGAGCCTGAAGAACGATCTCGCCAAGCGCATCGAGTGGGAAAAGAAGATCGCCAACCCGCTCTACGTGGACCTGGGCGAAGAAGAAGCGCCGCTCGGCTTCGAGGCCATCGAGAAGAAGTACGCGCCGCAGACCAACCAGGGCGACTACCTCGAGTCGAAGAACGGCGACGAGCTCTACCTGCTGGTGAAGGCCACCAGCACGCCCGCCAACCTCGACTTCAACCGCAAGCTGATCGCCACGGTGAAGGACACCGTCAACCCGATCGTCTCGGCGAAGTTCCCCAAGCTCTCGCTGGCGTACACCGGCGCCTACGCGGTGCGCGTCGAAGACGACGACCAGATGCAGGGCGATCTCGCGCGCTCAGTCGGCATCGCCGCCGTCCTCACGCTGCTCATCATTCTCGCCATCAGCCGCCGCCTCGCGATTCTCGCGGTGGTCGTGCTGCCGGTCGGCATCGGCATCAGCGCCACCTTCGCCTTCACGTGGGCGCTCATCGGCCACCTCAACCCGGTCACCGGCTTCCTTGGCGCGATCCTCATCGGCCTGGGCATCGAGTACGGCCTGCACCTCGCGATGCGCTACTGGGAAGAGCGCCGCCGCCTCGAGCCGCTCGACGCACTCCGCGAGACGTTGCACGGCACCTTCGGCGGTGCGCTCTCGTCAGCCGTCACCAACGCCGCCGCGTTCTTCGTGCTCGTCTTCGCCGAGTTCGACGCGTTCAAGCAGTTCGGCAAGATCGCCGCGTTCGGCGTGCTCGCCACCCTGCTCTCGACGTACGCGTTCGGCCCCGCGCTGCTCCTGCTGTCCGAGCGATTCGCGCTCCGCAAGCCCAAGCCCATCGAGCCTGACGCGCCCGAGCCGCCGGCGTGGAAGCCGCCGCTCGGTCTGCTCTTCAGCATCGTGGTGGTGATGATCGCCGGAGTGATCGCCAGCGTCGCCGTCAGCCCGCGCATCGGCTTCGAGACCAACCTCCTCAAGCTCACCGGCGAAGGCAAAGCCGCGAACCTCGAGATCCACATCGCGGAGCAGATGGGCATCATCATGACGCCCGGCGTGGCGTGGGTTGATTCGCTCGACACCGCGCGCACCGTCAGCAACATCGCCCGCGACGTCGCGAAAGAAGGCGGTCCTGAGACCAACCTCGCGCAGATCGCCTCGCTCAACGATCTGCTGCCGTACGACGTCGAGAAGCGTCAGGCGATCATGGCGGAGCTCGGCACGCTCCTCGAGAAGCTCCCCAACTCGAAGAAGGAAGACGAGAAGGTCAAAGCGCTCATCGAGATGACGCAGGCCAAGCCGTGGACGCACGAGGAACTCCCCATCGAGTTCCGCCGGCGCTTCGAGCCTTTCGACGGCAAAGGCACCTTCGTGCTGCTCTTCCCGCGCTACGGCTTGCACGACGTGAAGCGCCTCGAGAGCTGGGCGCTCGCGCTCAACACCATCGCCAAGCGCGCCGAAGCCGCGAAGATCCACGCGCCGATCCTCGACGCCAACCGCCTCGCGGCGAAGGTGTTCTCGTTGATCCGCCAGGACGGCCCGCTGGTGATGGGCCTCGCCGCGCTGGTGGTGTTCATCGTCATCTGGATCGCGCTCAAGAAGCTCACCCACGCGTTGATGGTGACCGGCCCGCTGTTCGCCGGCATCGCGTGTCTGCCGCTCGGCATGTTGGTCGGCGACATCTCGCTCAACTTCTTGAACGTCGTCGTCTTGCCGAACCTGCTCGCCATCGCCGTCGACAACTCGGTGCACCTCTTCCACCGGTACCAGGAAGACGGCCCCGGCTCGATGTCGCGCATCATGCGGCACACCGGCATCACCGCCATCGTCGCCACCGCGTCGAACGCCACCGGCTACGCGTCGATGCTCATCGCGCGGCACGCAGGTCTGCGCAGCGTCGGTCTGCTCGCCGTCGTCGGAGTGGTCTGCACCTTCCTCGGCACCACCGTGCTCTTCCCCGCGCTCATCGAGCTGCGTGAGCGCATGACCGGCAAGGGCATCGCTCCGGAGCCGAAGAAAGATCCGTGACGCCATGCGCGTCTTCGTCACCGGCTCCGCTGACGGTCTGGGACAACTCACGGCGCAGACGCTGATCGCCGCTGGTCACGAAGTCGTCGTGCACGTGCGCGCGAAGGAACGCCTCTCGGCGGTGCAGAAGCTCTGCGATCGCGGCGCGAAAGCAGTGATCGCCGATCTGGCTGACCTGAAACAAACCATCGCGCTCGCCGAGCAGGTCAACGCGCTCGGCACGATGGACTCCGTGATTCACAACGCCGGCGTTTACTCATCGGGAGCGATTCACCCGGTCAACACGCTCGCGCCGTACGTGCTCACGGCGTTGATGCACCGGCCGAAACGGCTCGTGTACCTGAGCAGCGGTCTCCACAGCGGAGGCACCGCGCGCCTCGACGGCATCGACTGGAAGGCCGGCTCGTATTCCGACAGCAAGCTCTTCGTCAGCACGCTCGCCGCCGCCATCGCGCGACTGTGGCCCGACACGCTGAGCAACTCCGTCAACCCGGGCTGGGTGCCGACGAAGATGGGCGGCCGCGGCGCGCCCGACGATCTCACGCTCGGTCACCGCACGCAGGAATGGCTCGCCACCAGCGACGATGCGAAAGCGAAGACCACCGGCGGCTACTGGTTCCACCAACAACGCGTCGACGCGCACCGCTCGGTGGGTGATCAGAAATTTCAGGCCGCGCTGCTGACTGAACTCGAGCGCGTCACGAAGATCGCGCTGCCGAAATAGTCAGAGCTTCTTCTTCATCTCGAGGTGCGGCATGCCCGCTTCCTCGAACACCGCGCCGTGCGGCTCGTAGCCATGGCGCTTGTAGAACTCCATCGCCGACAGCTGCGCGTGCAACATGATGCCGACCAGGCTGCGCTTCTTCGCCTCGACCTCGAGCGCGGTGAGCAGCTTCGAGCCGGTGCCGCCCTTGCGATTGCTCTGCAGCACGGCCATGCGGCCCACGCGGCCCCACGCACCCGTTTCGTGATGCGGCGGCGTGGTGAGCACCACCAGTCGACCGGTGCCGATGGCGTGCCCGCCCTGAAGCGCCAGCATGTGGAACGCGACGGCGTCATCGGCGTCGCGCTCGAGCGACTCGGGAACGCTCTGTTCCTCGATGAAGACGATCTCGCGAATGGCGAGCGCCTGCATCAGCTCGCCTTCGTTCTCGATCGGCTTGATGACGATTTCGTCGTTCTCGCCCGCCATGGCGGGACGCCCTATAGAGGAATTCGTCTTGAGTGCCCAGCCCTCGTCGCGTCCGGCGTTGAGCCTCTACTACCTGCTGATGTTCATGACGGTCGGCGTCTCGCTGCCGTTTCTTCCGGGCTACTTCAAGACACTCGGCTTCACCGGCCTGCAGTCGGGCGCGCTGTTGTCGGTGGCCCCGATGTTCTCGCTCTTCATGCCGCCGCTGTGGGGGCAGCTCGCCGATCGCACGCGCCGGCCCGGTGCGGTGCTGTTCGTCACGTCGCTTGGTGGAGCCGCCGGCTACCTGCTCCTCATGCGCGCCACGACATTCGACGACGCATTCGTCGCACTGTGCGTTTACGCCACATTCGCCTCGAGCCTCACCTCGCTCGCCGACTCCATCGCGTTCCACGACGTGCACCGCCACGGAGGCACCTACGCCTCGATTCGCATCTGGGGCTCGATCGGCTTCGTGCTCACCGCACTGCCGTTCGGGTTCCTGGTGAAGGAAGTCGATCGCATGGCGGTGGTGCTGCCGCTCGCGCTGATGACCGTCGCCGCGCTGTGGTGCGGAGCGAGCTTGAGCCGCGCGCTCGTCGAATCACCCGAACGCCCGAAGCCCACCGTCGCCAACGCGCTCGCCTTGCTGAAGCGCCGGGAGATCGCGCTCTTCCTCGTCGCGACCGCGCTGCACTGGATCTCGTGCGCGCCGTACCATGGCTCACTTGCGCCACACGTGAAGGACCTCGGGCTCCCGGCGTGGGTCGTCGGCGTCAGCGCCAGCATCGGAGTCGCCTCGGAGATCGCGGTGATGTTCACCTGGTCGCGCTGGGGCGCGCAGTGGTCACCGCGCCGCGTCTTCCTCTGGGTGTTCGTCGCGAGCGCGATTCGCTGGGCGATGATGGCCGTGGTCACGCACCCGTTGCTGCTCTCGGCCGCCGCGCTGTTTCACGGGCTCACGTTCGGCGCGTTCTATCTCGCGTCGGTGGGGTGGATGTCGAAGCACGCGCCGGGCTCGCTGCGTGCGACGGGACAGGCGCTCTTCGCGGCGGCGACGTTCGGCGTCGGCGGCGTGGTGGGCTACCGCGTCTCGGGTGCGCTCTACGATCAGCTCGGAGGGCCGAAGCTGTTCGCCGTAGCCACGACGCTCGCGCTCCTGCCGATCGTTCCCCTGCTGCTGGCCACCCGCCTTGAAGTTCAGGACACGAGCCCTCGTCGGTGAGCCGGTGATACCCTCGCCCTCGATGATGCGACGCGTCCTGACCCTGATCGTCCTCTCGTTCGCCGTGCCCGCCTTCGCCCAGAAGGAGGAGATCTTCGGCGACGGAGACGGCGGCAAGTTCCGCGAAGAGACGATGGACAAGCGCTTCAAGAAGTCGCGCATCGCCAAGCTCCTCGACACCGGCACCGCCGACCCGGGCTGCGTGCAGTTGCTTGGTGGGTTATTCGTCGTGCTCGCCGAGATCGCTCCAGTGCTCCACAAGCGCGACCAGGACTTCACGCTCGACCCGGAGCTTCAGCGCGCGCTCGGAGAACAGCTGTCCACTCCCGGCTTCCCCGCGAGCGCGTACCTGGTCTCGATGGTACGCAAGATCATGATCGACGGTCGGCTGTCCGATGAATGGCTCGCCACCGCGACCGCGCTCAACAAGGTCGAGAAGATCATCGACCTCTCGAAGCTGAAGATGATCAACGAGCAGATCACCCTCATCGACTCGTCGTACCTGACGATCCTCAAGGTGCGCGAGCGGTACAACGTCGAGGCGCGCAACGCGAACAGCGCGGTCACCACCGACGTCGTCGCCACCTTCCGAGACACGTACCTCGATCGCGACGTCGCCTGGGGAGGAGCGACGCTGCTCGACATCGGCATCAACCAGCCCAAGGGCAAGAAGGGGAAGAAGAAGCTCTATCTGCGCGCGAGCGCCGAAGAGTTGGTCGCGGTGCTCAGCTACGTGCCGCCCGACCCGCGCATGAATCAGGTCAACTTGCTGGCGCAGGCGCCGATCAAGATCGACCCCGTCATCATCTACGTGAAGCTCCAGTCGAAGCAGTACGCCGACATCGAGAAGTTCCACCGCGGCGAGCGCGTGATGGTGAAGGGCCACTTCTGGGAAATGAGCCAGAACGGCCTCGAGCTCGAAGTGCGCGACGGCATCCTCTTTGATGATCGCGACTGGAGCGGCGGCGTGCTGCTCGGTCGCCCCGAAGACATCGCGACCTGCCCCGCCGCCATCAACGAGCTCACCGGCACCGCGCCGCAGCAGCCGGGCGGCTTCAAGCACTGAGCCCCTGGGTAGGTTTCCACCGCACTCGGAAAATTGCTGCCAACTCGCCGCGCATGTCCTGTCACCGGACGCGTCACGCGCGGGTTTCACCAGGAACATCATGAGGTTCTCGGCGGCACGGGCCCTGCTCAATGCAGCCCGTCATGAAGCTCGATGCCAAGACCGCTTCCACCGCCGTTCAGGCCACCGCCAGCAAGACCGCCGTTCAGCCCTTCAAGCAGCTGCTCGCTGAAGCGCGCGCTGAGCTGAAGCCGAAGCCGCCGGTCGTCGCTCCCGTCGTTGCTCGCGCCGGGCAGACCGCGCTGAGCTCCACAACCGCCACCGCCGCCTCGCAGGTTCGTCAGCAGGCGCGCGCGCACGCCGAAACCGAAGCGTCGCGCCTCGGCACCGTTCGCGCTGATCATTCACGTCACGTCGAAGCGCAGCAGAACGCGCGCGCGCAGCACACCGAAGCGGTCACCGAGAAGAGCGAAGGCCGCGTGCTCGATCTCATCGTTCGTGAGCTGAGCGCCGACGCGACGCCATCGAACTCCACCCCGCCTCCCACGCCGACCGCCGAGCTCGCCGTTCGCCCCGCGCTCAACGCCGCGGCCGCGCTGCAACAGAGCAAGATCGAAGTCGCTCCCGAGACGAAGGCCTCGCAAGCGGTGGCGCTGATCGAAAAGATCATCACCTTCGTTCGCTCGCAGCGCCCCGGCCTCGCGCTCACCCTCAACAACTCACTGGGCGCGAGCGTCGAGATCGAGCGCATCGGCCCGAAGGAAATCGCGCTCAAGTTGATTGGTCAGTTCGGTCCGCCGAGCGCTGATGCGGTCAGCCGGATTCGCGACGAGCTGCGCGCGCGCGGTTTGAAGATCGGCGCGCTCTCGGTCGCCTGAAGTCAGCTGCGAATCACTTCCCGCCGGGGTTCATGTCGAGCAGCGAACGCTTGTTCTGCTGATCCTTGAACTGCTCCGCTTCCGGCAAGCCCGCGCGCTTCTCGTTGATGTTGGGCCACTTGGTGGACAGGTCGGCGTTGAGCGCCTTGTACTCCTTCCACTTCTCCGGGAGATCCGACTCCGCGAAGATCGCCTTCGTCGGGCACACCGGCTCACACGCGCCGCAGTCGATGCACTCGTCGGGGTGAATCACGAGGAAGTTGGCTCCCTCGTAGAAACAGTTCACGGGGCAGACCTCGACACAGTCGGTGTACTTGCACTTGATGCACGGGTCGGCGACGACGTAGGCCACGGGACGGCTCCTTCAGGCGTGAAACGAGCAAAGACGGCTCGCTTCTCTAACAAGAAACGGGACTTCACAACCCTTTCGCGAGGTGTACTGTCCGCCCGCCTCTGAAGAGCCCACGGCCGTCGGCTCTCTGCCCCCACGAGGAACCGCATGTCGTCGATCATCGCGTCGTTCGTTCTCGCAGCGAGCGTGTTCACGCCGCAGCCGTCGCAGGTCCTCCTCAACCCCGACACCGGTGCTCCCAAGCTCGAGATCGGCGTCTTGTCGGCGCCGCTAACGGGTGAGCCGACGGTGGCGGTGCGCACCTGGGCGATGTCGCAGCGCGAACACTGGGGTCTGCCCGCGCACTCGACGCTCAAGTTCAGCGAGGCGTTCACCACGCGCTTCGGCGCCAGCTTCCACCTGCAGCAGATGGTGGGCGACGTCGAGGTCTACCAGGCCAAGCTGGTCGTCACGCTCGATGAGAAGCGCCAGGTGGTGCAGGTCGCCTCGAGCCTCGTGACGAGCCTGAAGGTCGTCGACGGCGAGCGCATGTCGAACGATCAGGCGACGCGGCTCGCGGGTGGCTCGGTGCCGCTCGTCGCGTTCCGGCCCGACGGCGTGCCCTACGGCGGCAGCAAGCGCTTCTACATGCCGGTCGGCGACGAGCTGCACGAGGCGTGGGTGGCCAACGTGCACTCGCTCGACTTCTCGAAGAACTGGTACGTCGCGGTCGACGCGGTCACGGGCGAGCGCCTCTTCATGCAGAACCGCGTGCACCACGCGGCGGGCGACGCGAACGTGTACCCGGTGTCTCCTGGCGGCCTCGACGCCGGCGTCGGAGCGACCCCCACGGTCGTCCGCTCCCTCACCCACGAAGACGGCGGCTCGATGATCGGCGACACCTGCACCACGCCGCTCGATGACGGCGGCACCCTCACCTTCCCCAACGATGCGGGCGAGCTGTGTGGCGATCAGCTGATGATGTTCAACTGCTGCCCGACCAAGGACTGTTCGACGGCGCCCGACGCGGGCCCGAAGCGAGTGGCCGGCACGACGATGATCCCCGGCGTGCCCATCGCGATTCAGTACGACGTGGCGGTCTGCGATCGCATGCGCCGGGCGACGAACGTGGGCGGTGCCCGCATGGACTACGCGTACACGCCCGTCGATCCTCCGACGAACCGCACGGCGGTGGTGGCGAGCGATCTCGCGAACTCCGACGAGTTCGCCGAGGTGCACAGCTTCTACCACGTGAACACCGTCTACGACTGGATGCGGAAGCTCTCGACGACGGCCGCTCCGATCTTCGGCGCGAACCCGATGATTCAGCCGTTCAAGATGCGCGACGAGAAGCGCATGCCCGCCGTGAAGGTCGCGGTGTGGAGCAACGTGATGTTCCCCAACTTCAACGAGCTGGTGAGCGGCGGCGTGAGCTGCATCACCAACCCGCCGTGCCGCGCCAACACGCTGACCCGCATCGACAACGCAGCGTTCTTCCCGCGTGAGCAGTTCCAGCAGCTGCCGCTGCCCGGCTTCGACACCGGCGCCGACACGCTGATGATCTTCCAGGGCAACGCGGCCGACGCGGCGTACGACGCGACCGTCATTCAGCACGAGTTCGGTCACGGCGCGGTGTACGCGACGGCGAACATCTCGTTCGACACGGCGGCGCTCGACAACCGCTCGGCGAACAACGAGAGCGGCGCGCTGCACGAGGGCTTCGCCGACTACATCGCGGCGGCCTTCAACGAGCTGGCCGAGGTCGGTCCGTACTTCGGCCCGCGCGTGACGGCGGGTCAGCCGATGACTCCGGGCGTGCGCAGCGATCAGTACCTGCGCTCGATGACCAACACCTTCGCGTGCCCCGAGGTGCTCTGGGGTGAGGTGCACGAAGACAGCCAGCACGTCGCCGCGGCGCTGTGGGACGGCCGTCTGCAGTTCGGCACCAACGCCGCGAACCGCGAGCGCTACGACGCGACCTTCTACGCGATGCTGGTGTCGATCACGCCGAACGCCGACTTCGCGATGGTGGCGACGACGATGGCGGCGCGCGTGGGCACGTCGTTCTCGAGCACCGCGATGGCGTCGCAGCAGATGACGACCATCTTCATGAACCGCGGTGTGACGGGTTGCTCGAAGGTGCTCGACGTCAACGCGACCAACTTCCCGCGCCCGTACTACGGCATTCCGTCGGTGAGCGGCTTCGGCACCTCGCCCATCCCGGGACCGATTCAGTTCCGCGTGCCGACTCCGGCCGGCGCGCTGCGCGTGCGCGTGACGGCGGTGAGCGGTGGTGGCGGCGGCATCTTCGGTGGTCAGCCTCCGACGGTTCGCATTCTCGCGAAGAACGGCATGCCCATCACCTTCGCGCGCCAGGGCGGCGTGTTGCAGAACGACTCGACGTTCGGCGCGAACATGGCGCTGCAGGGCATGAACCTGAGCGGCTCGGTCGACGTGAACTCGCCGTGCGCGGGTGAGGTGTTCATCACGCTGTCGGCCGCCGGTGGTGGTGCGACGCTGCAGAACGTTCAGGTGACGGTCGACCCGCTGATGAACTGCATGATTCCGGTCGACGGCGGCACCGGTGGTGGCGGCGGCATGATGGACGCGGGCACGGGCGGCGGTGGTGGCAGCACCGGCACCGTCACGCTGATCTCGGTCGGTCCGGCGAACACCACGCAGCAGACGGCGACCAAGGAAGGCTGCGGCTGCACGTCAGTCGACGCCAGCGTCGCGCTGATGGCGCTCGCCGCGCTCGGCCTCATCCGCCGTCGCAAGCAGAGCTGAGTCGTCGCAGTCCCCCTCTCCCGCGAGGGAGAGGGTCGGGGTGAGGGTCAACCTGCCGTCGCAAGCAGTCGGGTACTCACCACGCGCCGATGTCGTCCTTCTTCTCGTCGCCCTTCTTCGGCGCAGCGTCGTCGCCCTTCGCCGCCTTCTTCGACTCGCCGCCACCCTTCCCGCCGCGATTGTTGGCGAGCGCCTTGTCGGCCGCGTCATGCGCGAGCTGCCAATTCTTGAGCTGCTCATCGGTCGCGGCGTCGCGCATCTCTTCCTTCACGGCGAGCGACTGGTGTTCGCTCGACACGTTCCACACGCCGTTTTCTTCGACCAGCGTCCACAGGTAGCGGAACGCGGGAAACACCTGCGCCTTCTTCCCGGAGCCCGAGCGCTGCACGACGACAGCCGCGGCCCAGCCTGAGCGGCCGTTCTTGGCGAGCTTCACGCGCAGATTCCCGTCGATCTTCCACGTGTACCCGGCCTTCTTGATCTGCGGCAGCGAGGGCTTGATGAGGTCCTTGAACGGCTTGCCGCCGATGAACACCTCGACCTGCGACGTGCCGAGCTGCACGAACTCCGGCCGCTCGCTGGTGCGATCGACCTTCACCGCGTAGTCGTCGAGCGAGCGCTTCACGACGCCGACCAGTTGATCGGACTCGGGGCTGCGATCGTTCGTCACGTCGGCCGGAGCGACCAGACGCTTCGTCGCGTCGGGCGCGAACACCAGCGCGTCGGCGACCGCGAGCGAGACGTGCAGCGCGTCGATCTTCCACTTGTCGAATTCGCGCACCAGATGGAGCGTGATGCGCGGCAGCCACGTCTCGGTCTTGCCCTTGTGGGTGGTGATCACCTTCGGAAGATCGAACGCCCACGCGGTGTCGTCGGAGTCATCGAGGCCGACGACGATCACCGAGTCTTCGAATTTCACGGTGTCGCCCGCCAGCCCGATGGGAATCAACGCCTGCCGCGCTCGATCTCCGATCACCGTGCTGCCAGTCCACGTGTCCGACGGGCCCAGGCCGAACACCAGCGCGTCGTCGGTGAAGAGCGTCTCGAGCGTGTCTCCGTCGCCCGCGCCGACGGCCTTGTACGCGGCCTCGATGGTCTCGCGAATCACCTCGGCCGGCTCGAGCACCTTCTTCGGCTCCGGCTTCGGCTTCGGAGGCGTCACGCACGCACACAGCAACAGACAGAGAACGGAAAGAACCGGGCGCACGAGTGAACTTTGTCACGTCGGCGGCACGTCGCGCAGTCTCTGGATGGCGGCGTCACCGTGAATCGCCTCGTGATCGGCCAGCGCGGCCGCCAGCCGGCGAAGCGCGGCGGCACGTTCGGGAGTGAAGCCGTGGTTGCGCCACGACCGAGCCGCGAAATCCGCCGGGTCGAACCAGCGCGCGTACTCGTCGGAGGTGATCAACCCTTCCTGGTACTGCTCGCGAACGTCAGCCGCACGTTCGGCGCGACGCTCGACGATCGGAATCAACGCATCGAGCGTCGCCGGGCTCGGGTCGATCGACGCCAGCGCAATGGTGCGCTCGAGCGACTCCGGCGCGGCGCTCACCCTTTCCAACGCGGCCTTCGCGTCGAGCCCGAGCGTCGACAGCGCAAGCAGTGCGTCAGAAGCACGTTCGCCTCCGAGCGCGTCGATGAGCGCAGGCACGGCGTCGGCACAGCCGAGAAAACCGCGCGCGAGCGCTCCGGTGACGCCGAACGACGCCCAGCGGGTCGCGAGCACCTCGCGCGCTTCGTCTTCGAGGCCGGTCGCCTGCGCGATGCGCGGCAGCATGGCGACTGCGCGCGAGATGACGTCGGCGTTGGTCGGAGCTTCCGGGTAGTCGGACTCGCGTCGGACGGCGAGCCAGGGATCTTCTCCCACGATGATGCGCATCAACGCCCGGGTGAGTGCGGGGCGTGGTTCCCACGTTTCCAGGCCGTGCAGACTTTCGGCGAGGCCGGCGGCGATCGCGGCCGGCTCGCGCAGTCGAGCCATGGTTCCCCAGCGGTAGGCGATGCGGCTGCGGTCGCCCCACAGCACGAGCCACATCGCGCCACGCGCTTCAGACGGGAGCTCGTTCACGCGCCCGAGTGAGAAGAACGCGTTGTCGCTCACGTCGTCGTGGCCGTACGGAAGCCGAATGCAGTTCACGAGAATCGAAGCGGCGAGCGGGTGCGCCTGGTGCCATCGACCGCGCTCGAAGGCGAGGCGCACCGGCCAGTCTTGCTCGAGGGCGGCGAGGTAGATCGGCACCACGAGTTCGGGCGCGCTGGCCTTCGTGACGGCAGCGAGCAGCGACTTCACGCGCGGCTTCAGGGCTCCGCGTTCCTTGCGCTCGAGGGCCACCCACGGTTCGAGCGCGGCCTTCCACGCGCCGCGAGACGCGAGCGGAATTTCTCCCTCGAAGGTCTCGAGGAAGGCAGTGACGTTGGCCTGCCCATCGCTCGACGCGTCGCCGAGAGCGCGCTCGACGTACGGTTTCGCAGGCGCGCAGAACTCATCGGCAGCGGCGAGCCACAGCTCCTTCCACCGCCCGCGAGGCGTGAGCGAAGCGGTGTCGAGCTTGCGTCGGAGATCGTCCACCGCGTGATTCTGTCAGCGGCCCGACCACCACGCCCAGAAGAAGCCGATCGCCAGAATCGCCTCGGTGATCGACGGCACGAGAATGCCGTTCGTCACCCGCCCTGCCCTGAGCTCGAACGGCCCGAGGCAGCTGAGCAGCGTGATCGCCACGCTCATGCCGAGACAGACCGCTGAGCGAAGCTCCGACGGCCCGGCGTTGCGGCCGGCGAAGAACATCACCGCGAGGCCGAGATAGAGAGCGCCGAGGCGGCGGCAGATGACGAGGGGTGCCTCAGCGGGCTCGAGGCCCCAGTCGCGGAGCAGCGAGGCGCCGGCGAAGATGAAGCGCAACCCGAGCACGGTGCCAGCGAGCGCGGTGAGCCAGGCCATGAACTTGAAGATCATGTCCTTCGAGTAAGGTGCTCGTTTCAGACTCTCCATGATGAAACGTCTCGAATACTTCATGCATCGTCTGGAAAGCTGAGACCCGTGGTGACCGCCGATCCCCTGGCAGACGTTCTGGCGATCCTCCGGCCGCAGGCGCTGCTCGCGGCCGAGGTGAGCGCGCGCGGACGTTGGGGGCTGCGATTCGACGCCAGCCCCGACGACTTGAAGTTCGGCTTCGTGGCCGAGGGCGAGTGCGTCATCGCGCTCCGCGGGCGCAAGCCGACGACGCTGCGCGCGGGCGACGTGTTTCTTCTGGGCGGCGCTCCTCCGTACGTCATCGCGAGCGACGTCAGCGCCCCGAGTCAGAACGCGAGCGCCGTGCTGCACCGCACGGGCGTGGTGCGACTGGGGTCGGGGAAGACGAAGCCGGTGCGGGTGATCGGCGGTCGATTCGCGCTCGACCCGGCGAACGCGCACCTGCTGGTGCGAGCGGTGCCTCCGTTGGTGCGCATTCCGGCCGGTGACGCGGCCGCGCTGCGCTCGGTGACGCAGCTGCTGATCGACGAGGTGCGCTCGAGGCACTCCGCGCGGGGTCGCGCGCTCGACCAGCTCGCGCAGCTGGTCCTCACCTACGCGCTGCGGTGGCTCGATTCCGACGGGAAGACGAGCGGTCTCTTGCGTGCGCTCGCGGACGCGCAGATCGGCGCCGCGCTCCGCCACATTCACGCCACCGTCGAGAAGGGAACGTCGTTGCCGGAGCTGGCGCGGATCGCCGGCATGTCGCGCGCCACCTTCGCCGAACGCTTCAAGGCGCTCGTCGGCCAACCGCCGCTCGCCTACGCCATCGAGTGGAAGATCTCGCTCGCCAAAGACGCGCTGCGCACCACCGATTGATTGATCGGAGAGCTCGCCTTCGCGTACGGCTACCAGTCGGAGAGCGCGTTCAGCATGGCGTTCCGCCGCGAGGTCGGCCGCTCACCGCGCGCGTACCGTCAGGCCGGAGGAACCGGCCCGAGGAAGTCGAGGGGATCGACGGGCACTCCCTCGCGGCGCACTTCGAAGTGAAGGTGCGGCCCGCTGGTCTTGCCCGAATCACCGACGGTGGCGACGACCTGACCGGGGCGCACCTTCTGGCCGGTCTTCACGCGCAGATCTCGGTTGTGGGCGTAGAGCGTGATGAGCCCATCTTCGTGCTCGACGATGACGATGAGGCCGTAGCCCTTTTGCTCTCCCGCGAAGATCACGGTGCCGTTCGCCGCCGTCTTCACCGGCTGACCTGCGGGAGCGGCGAGATCGATGCCGTCGTGCGGCTCCTTCCCCTTCTTGCCGAAGCGCGCGTAGAGCACTCCACGCAGCGGCCACTCGAGCGCGCCGGTGCCCTTGCCGACCTTCGCCAGCTTCGGCTGCTTCTTCTCGGGCGCGGAGACCGGAACGACTCCGGTGCCGCGCGCCTGCGGTTCAGGTTCTGGAGCGTCGTATTCAGCGACCGACTTCTTCCCGTTCGCCCCGGGAATGTAGAGCAGCTCGCCGGAGCGCAGCTCGCGCGGATCGTCGATTCGATTCGCGTCCATCAATTCCTCGACGGTGAGGCCGTAGGCGCGCGCGATTCGGTAGAGCGTCTGGCCCTTCTCGACGAGGTGCGTGACCTGCGGGTGCGACGGGTCTCCGATGACGCGCGGTTCGCGACGCGTCGTTTCCTTCGTGCCGGGCCCCACGGCAGACGTCGTCGCGCACGCCGAGAGCGTGAAGAGACAAAGCGCGAGCAAACGCCAGACCATCGCGTCGAGTGTGGCCCGCCCTGAGACGGACGCCAGAAACCGGTCGTGAAACACCTTCGGCGCTGCCGCGTATGGCGGTCGATGCGACGTCGCGACGTTCTGATTGCTGCTCCTGCGCTGCTGTCGGGGTGCGCCACGCTCGGGCGGTCGGGTGGAACGCTCGGCGAACGCGATGTGCGTGTGGTGGCCGATGCGCTCGCCCTGCACCCCGGCCTCCACCGATACCTCTCACCGGCGCAGGTGAGTGAAGGCCTGGCGCGGCTCGACTCCGAATGGCGCGGAGCGACACTTGAGGCGCGCTTCCTCTCGCTCTCGCGTTTTCTTTCCACGCTGCGTTGCGGTCACACGTTCTGCAACCCGACGAACCAGAGCAAGCAGGTGCGCGCGGCGTTGTTCGATCGACACCGCGCGTTGCCGTTCACCTTCGTGTGGATGAACGGCGTCCCCGTCGTGACGGGAGATCAAGGTGCGGGACTGCCGCGAGGAACGCGCGTGCTGAGGATCGACGGAGTCGATTCGAAGATCGTCCTCGAGCGCCTGCTCCCCTTCACGCGCGCCGACGGGCGTGGCGAAGCGAAGCGACTCGCGCAGCTCGCGGTCAGTGGCAACGAGCGCTTCGAGGCGTTCGACCTCTTCCACGCCCTGCTCTTTCCCGGTGCAGCCGGCGAGGACATCGAGCTCGAGGTCGCACGGCCTGACGGCACGACGACGACGAAGGTGAACGTCAACCCGCTGACCCTCGAGCAGCGCCGCGCGTTCATGCAGAAAGCCGACGATGCGCCGCGGTGGGAGTGGACGGTTGACGACTCGGGCATCGCGCTGCTCCGCATGCCGACGTGGGCGCTCTACGACACGAAGTGGGACTGGCAGAAATGGCTCAGCGAGCGGCTCGACTCACTCGCTTCGGCGCGTGGGTTCATCATCGATCTGCGTGAGAACGAAGGCGGGCTCGATTGTGGAAACCCGATCCTCTCGCGGCTGAGCGATCGCGAATTGCGTCTGAGCAGCTACGCGCGACGGGTTCGGTTTCGAACGACGCCGCCGTCGCTCGACCCGTTCCTCGACACCTGGGACGACACCTTCCGCAAGCTCGGAGTCGACGCGAAAGATCTCGGCGACGGCTTCTTCGAGCTGCCTCGTGAAGAAGGCGTCGACGTGTTGCCGGCCGTGAAGCCGAAGATCAGCGTGAAGACCGCGGTGCTGATTGGCGCGAACTGTTCGTCGGCGACGTTTCAGTTCGCGGCGCGCTGCCAGGAAGCCAGCCTCGCGAAGTTGATCGGTCAACCCACCGGAGGAAATCGGCGCGGCATCAACGGCGGATCGTTCTTCTTCGTGCGACTGCCGGAGAGCGGACTGGAGTTCGATCTCCCGCTGGTCGGCACGTTTCCGGCGACTCCGCAGCCCGACTCGGGCGTTGAGCCTGACGTGCTCGTGACGCCAACGGTGGCCGACATTGCCAGTGGCCGCGACTTGGTGCTCGAGGCCGCTCGCTCCGAGGTCCTGCGGTGATTCGGCCCCTCACCCCAGCCCTCTCCCCGCTTCGCAGGGAGAGGGAGTGATCATTCGATCTTCCAGGCGCGCAGCGGGTCGATCATCGAGTGCTGCGTCAGGTCGAGCATCAGCGGCGTGATCGACGCCTTGCGGTCATCGAGCACCACCGTCACGTCGGTGCCCGGCTCCTTCACGTGCTCGTAGCCGGTCCCGCCGATCCAGTAGTACCGGCGGCCGCGCGGGTCCTCTTTCTCGATGACGTCCGCTCCGTACGAGTGGCGACCGAGGCGCGTGATCTCGTAACCGGAGATCGGCCCGTACGACGGCATGTTCACGTTGAGCAACATGCGCGGCGGCAGCGTCTGCGTGAGCGCCGTCTTCACCAGGCTCGCCGCGAACTTCGCCGCGTGTTCGAACTCGAACGTCTTCCGCGTCGCGAGTGAAAAGGCGATCGACGGAACTCCGAGAATGCTGCCTTCCATCGCCGCGGCGACGGTGCCCGAATAGATCGTGTCGTCGGCGAGGTTGGGCCCGTGGTTGATGCCCGACAGTACGAGATCGATCTTCTGGCCCTTCAGCAGATGGTTGATCGCCACGTACACGCTGTCGGCGGGCGTGCCGTCGACCGCGAAGCGACGCTCGGCCTCTTTGCGAATGCGCAGCGGGTGATGCAACGACAGCGAATGACTCGTCGCGCTCTGCTCACGTAGCGGAGCAACCACCCACACTTCACCGAGCGGCTCGATCGCTTCCGCGAGCGCACGAATGCCCGCGGCGTGCAGACCGTCGTCGTTCGAAATCAGAATCCGCTTCACGGCAGTCACTGCTTGATCGCCGCGCGGCCGGCGTAGCGCGCGTGCTCTCCCAACTCTTCTTCGATGCGCAGCAGCTGGTTGTACTTGGCGATGCGATCAGAACGACTCGCGGATCCGGTCTTGATCAACCCGCAGTCCAAGGCGACCGAGAGATCGGCGATGGTCGTGTCTTCGGTCTCACCCGAGCGGTGCGACATCACCGAGGTGTAGCCCGCGCGGTGCGCCATGCGGACGGCTTCGAACGTCTCGGTGAGCGAGCCGATCTGGTTCACCTTCACGAGGATCGAGTTGGCGATGCCCTTGTCGATGCCCTGCTTCAAGCGCTCGACGTTGGTCACGAAGAGATCGTCACCGACCAGCTGCACCTTCTTGCCGAGCGCGTCGCTCAACTTCTTCCAGCCGTCCCAGTCGTCTTCGGCGCAGCCGTCTTCGATCGACACCAGCGGGTACTTGCTCGCCAGCTCCTGGTACCAGCCGACGATGCCGGCCGAGTCGAGCGCCTTGCCGTCGGCCTTGAAGTTGTACTTCTTGGTGGCCTTGTCGAAGAACTCGCTCGCGGCGACGTCGAGGCAGAGCGCGATCTGCTCTCCCGCCTTGAAGCCCGCTGCGCCAATCGCTTCCATGATCAGCTTGAGCGCGTCTTCGTTGCTCGGGAGATCGGGCGCGTAGCCGCCTTCGTCACCGACACCGGTCGCGAGCTTCTTGCTCTTCAAGATCTTCTTGAGCGCGTGGAACACCTCTGCGCCCCAGCGCAGGCCTTCGGAGAACGACTTCGCACCCCACGGCAGCACCATGAATTCCTGCACGTCGACGCGCGTGTCGGCGTGCGCACCACCGTTCAAGATGTTCATCATCGGCACCGGCAGCGTGCGCGCCTGAGCGCCGCCGACGTAGCGATAGAACGGAACACCGAGCTCGTTCGACATCGCGCGCGCCGCGGCCATCGAGACCGCGAGAATGGCGTTCGCTCCGAGCTTGCCCTTGTTGGGCGTGCCATCGAGCTCATTCAGCTCTGCGTCGAGGCCAGCTTGATCAGAAGCGTCGAGCCCGAGCAGCGCGGGAGCGATCACCTCGTTCACGTGCTTCACCGCCTTGATCACGCCCTTGCCGCCGTAGCGATTCTTGTCGCCGTCACGCAGCTCGGCCGCCTCGTGCTCACCGGTGCTCGCGCCAGAAGGCACGGCCGCGCGGCCCATCACGCCGCTCTCGAGGAACACTTCTGCCTCGACGGTAGGGTTGCCGCGTGAATCGAGAATCTCGCGCGCTTTGACGTGGACGATTTCGGTCATAGGACGCGCTTCTACATGGAACTCGTGCTCTCGGGTGTCTCCAAGACGTACCCCAACGGGGTGAAGGCGCTGAACGACGTCACGCTCACGATCCCGAAGGGAATGTTCGGTCTGCTCGGGCCCAACGGCGCCGGAAAGTCGTCGCTGATGCGCAGCGTGGCGACGCTGCAGCAGATCGACTCGGGCACGATGACCTTCGACGGCATCGACATCACGAAGCAGCCCGACAAGCTGCGCGACGTGCTCGGCTATCTGCCGCAGGACTTCGGCGTGTACCCCAAGGTGACCGCGCGAGATCTGCTCGACCACCTCGCGCGCTTGAAGGGCTTGTCGAACGGCGGCGAGCGGCGCGACGTGGTGAACGCGCTCTTGAAGAAGACCAACCTCATCGATCACGCCAGCAAGCGGCTCGGCGGTTTCTCGGGCGGCATGAAGCAGCGCTTCGGCATCGCGCAGGCGCTGATCGGCAACCCGAAGTTGATCATCGTCGACGAGCCGACGGCCGGCCTCGACCCGCAGGAGCGCTTTCGTTTTCACGCGCTCTTGCAGGAGATCTCCGAAGACGTGGTGGTGCTGCTCTCGACGCACATCGTGGGTGACGTCGCCGATCTCTGTCAGCGCATGGCGATTCTCGCGCACGGCCGCGTGGTGCTCACCGGCCACCCGCTGGAATTGATGAAGCAGCTCGAAGGCCGCATCTGGAAGAAGTTCGTCTCGGTGCAGGAGCTCGACGAGCTCGGCAAGTCGGTCGCGGTGATTGCGGTGCGCAGCGTCGCGGGCCGTCGCCTCGCGCACGTGTTCTCAGAAGCGAACCCCGGGCCGACGTTCGAGCAGGTCACGCCTGATCTCGAAGACGTCTACTTCCGCACGTTGTCTCTGACGCCGGCTCCGACGAAGGCGGCGTGATGATCGGCGCGCTCATCGGCTTCGAGCTGGTTCGCCGGCTCAAGATGTTCAGCACCTACGTGTACGGCGTGGTGCTGTTCGGCATCGGTGGTCTGGTGCTCGCGCAAAACGCGGGGCTGATGAAGGACGTGAGCGCCGGCGCGGGCAGTGAGCGCGTGTTCGCCAACGGCCCGCACAGCCTCTTCGCGAACCAGACGCTGCTGGCGCTCTTCGCGCTGTTCATGGTGGCTGCGGTCTTCGGGCAGGCCGCGTCGCAAGACTTCACCACCGGCATGTGGCCGCTGATCTTCACGCGCAACGTGAAGAAGCTGCCGTACCTCGCGGGACGATTCCTCGGCGCGTGGCTCTTCTCCGGCCTGCTCTTCCTCGCGATTCCCGCCGGCCAGTTGATCGTCGCGCTGGTCGCTTCGGTGGCGAAGCCCGGGCCTGCGATCGGGCCGCATCACCTGAGCTTCTATTTGTGGCCGTGGCTCGTAGCCGTGCTGCCGATGCTCTTCGTCGCCGGCGCGGTGTTCTTCGCGCTCGCCGCACTCACGCGACAGATGGCGCCCGTGTACGTCGGCATGGTGGTGCTGGTGCTCGGCTACTTCGCGCTCAGCGCCGCGATGGGCGACGTGCAGAACCGCACCATCGGAGCGATCGCCGACCCCTTCGGTTTCATCACCTTCGACGTGGTGACCAAGTACTGGACGCCCGCCGAGCGAAATCGAGATCTGGTGCCGCTGTGGGGTTTGTATCTGGTGAACAAAGTGGTGTGGCTCGCGTTCGCGGGCGCTCTCCTGTCGCTCACCGTCAATCGTTTCCGCACCACCATCGATGAGTCGCGCGGTGGACCCGGAAAGCGTGACGAAGAAGCCGAAGCGAAGAACGTCAACGCACCGCTCCCGAAAGCGACCATCGCTCCGACGGCCGCCACGTGGTGGGGCGCGACGCTCGACGCCGGGTGGATGCACTTCAAGGACGTGCTGCTCAGCCCGGTGTACTGGGCCTTCGTCGCCGCTGGCCTCTTCTTCACCGTCACCGCGCTGCTGGTGACCAAAGACTTGTTCGGCACGGCGACGTTGCCGCTCACGTGGCAGGTGCTGGAGTTCTCGGGCGGCGTGTTCCGCTTCTTCACGCTCATCACCGTCACCTTCTACGCGGGCGAGCTGGTGTGGAAGGAACGCGACGCGTCGCTGGCCGACATCATCGATGCGACGCGCGCTCCGAGCTGGGTGGGCTTCGTGTCGAAGCTGGTGGCGATCGTGCTCGTCGTGGCGTCACTGCAATTCGTGGCCGCGGGCGCCGCACTGGTCGGCCAGTTGAGTCGGGGCTTCACGCAGATCGACTGGAGCCTCTACGCGTCGGAGCTCATCGGCTTCGGCTTCCTGCGCTCCATCATTCTCGCGTCGCTCGCGCTCACGCTGCAGTACGTGATCAACCACAAGTACCTCGCCCACGGAGCGATGGTCGCGTACTTCGGCAGCCGCATCGCGCTCGGCATGATCGGAGTCGAAGAGCCGCTGGTGAGCTTCAACAGCGAGCCGCAGGTCATCTGGTCCGATCTGAACGGGTACGGCCACTGGATCCCCGTGGTGATGGTGTTCCGCACGTACTGGTACGCGATCACCGGGTTGTTGCTGGTGCTCGCCTTCGCCTTGATGTCGCGCGGTCGTGAGTCGTCGCTCAAGCAGCGTCGGGCGCTCGCTCCGCAGCGGATCACCGGACCGTGGCGCGCGTTCACCGCGCTCTGCGTGCTGGTGGCGGTCGCGGCCGGAGGGAGAATCTTCGAGCGCGAGCACCTCGCTCACAAGTTCAAGACGGCGAAGGACGAAGAGCGCCAGCAGGCCGAGTACGAGAAGAAGTGGAAGGCGTGGGAAACGAAGGACACGCCGCGCATCACCGACGCCGACGTGAAGTTCGACGTCTTCCCCTACGCCACCCCGCCGCAGATGAAGGTGACCGGGAGCTGGACGTTCACCAACAAGACGGCCAACGCGATCCCCTCGGTGTTGGTGAGCTGGGACGAGACGGCGCAGCGCGAGTCGTTGTCGGTGGCGGGCGCGACGACGCCGATCGACGGCGCGCTCGACGAAGGCCTCGCGGTGTTCAAGCTCGACCCGCCGCTCGCGCCGGGCGAGTCACGCAAGCTCGACTTCGTTCTCAACTTCGTGAGCGAGCCGTTCAAGCACGGCCCCAAGCGCCACGACATCGTGGGCAACGGCACGTTCTTCAACAACTTCGCGCTGCCGGGCCTGGGCTACGTCGAGAACGCCGAGCTGGTCGAAGACGGAGTGCGCGCCAAGTACGACCTGAAGCCCAAGGAGCGTATGCTCGATCGCGACGATCCGAAGGGCCTGGTGCGCAACTACATCCGCGCTGACTCCGACTTCGTGGGCTTCCGCGCGACGGTGAGCACCGCGAGCGATCAAATCGGCATCGCGCCCGGCACGCTGACGAAGGAATGGACCGAGGGCGATCGCCGCTTCTTCCGCTACGAGATGGATCAACCCATTCTCGATTTCTTCTCGGTGCTGAGCGCGCGCTACACGGTGAAGGAAGACGTGTGGAACGACGTGAAGCTGCAGATCTTCTACGACGCGAAGCACCCGTGGAACGTCGACCGCATGATGGGCGGCATGAAGGACGCGCTCGCGTATTGCTCGGAGAACTTCGGGCCGTACCAGCACCACCAGGCGCGCATTCTCGAGTTCCCGCGCTACGAGACCTTCGCGCAGAGCTTCCCGAACACCATTCCGTACTCCGAGGCGATCGGCTTCATCGCGCGGGTGCGTGACGACAGCCCCGAAGATCTCGACTACCCGTACTACGTGACGGCGCACGAGATCGCGCACCAGTGGTGGGCGCATCAGGTCGTCGGCGGCGACGTGCAGGGAGCGACCGTCACCAGCGAGACGATGGCGCAGTACTCCGCGCTGATGGTGATGAAGAAGAAGTACGGCCCCGAGAAGATGCGCCGCTTCCTCAAGTACGAGCTCGATCACTATTTGATCGGCCGCGTGGTCGAACGGAAGAAGGAGCTCCCGCTCTCGCGCGTCGAGAACCAGGGCTACATCCACTACCAGAAGGGTTCGCTGGTCATGTACTGGCTGCAGGACGTCGTCGGTGAAGACGTCGTGAACCGCGCGCTGAAGAAGTACGTGGCGGCGACGAAGTTCCGCGGGCCGCCGTACACGAACTCCACCGAGCTCCTGAAGTTCCTCCGCGAGGAAGTGCCGAGTGAGCACCACGCGCTGATCGACGATCTGTTCGACAAGATCATCGTCTACGAGAACCGCGCGATCTCGGCGTCAGCGAGGAAGAACGCCGATTTGTACGACGTCACGATCAAGGTGAAGGTCGTGAAGTACGCCAACGACGAGAAGGGCGAGCAGACCGAGCTCGACTTCGAAGACGTGATGGAGATCGGCGGCGTCGATGCCGACGGCAACGCGGTCTGCACCGAGAAGCGGAAGATCAAGAAGGGCGAGCGCGACCTGACGTTCACCTGCGCGACGTTGCCGGTGCGCGCGGGCGTCGACCCGCTCAACAAGTTGATCGACCGCAACCCCGACGACAACACCGAACCGGTCTCCACCTCGGAGTGACGAATGCTCTCCCTGTTCCTCGCCGCCACGCTCGCAGCCGCGCCGTCCACCACTGACCTTCAGCAGATCGACGCACAGATCACGCGTCACCACGCGGAAGCGGTGGAGCGCCTGCGCAAGTGGATCGCGCTGCCCAGCATCGCGGCGGAGGCGCTCAACACCGAGCAGGGCGTCACCGCGATGATGACGCTCGCGCGCGAGGCCGGCTTTCAGCGCGTCGAGCGCGTCGCCACCGACGGCAAGCCCGGTGTGTTCGCCACGCTCGACGCCGGCGCCGAAAAGACGCTCGGCCTCTACTTCATGTACGACGTGAAGCAGTTCGACCCGAAGGAATGGAGCTCGCCTCCGCTCGCGGGAAAGCTGGTCGACAGGCCCGGCCTCGGAAAGGTGATGGTCGGCCGCGGTGCCGTGAATCAGAAGGGCCCCGAGTCGGCGTTTCTCGCGGCGCTGCACGCCATTCGCGCGGCGGGCAAGAAGCTCCCGGTGAACCTGGTGCTGGTGGCCGAAGGTGAAGAAGAAATCGGCTCGCCGCACTTCGCGCAGCTGGTGCGCAAGCCGGAGATCGCCGCGGCGCTCGCGAAGACCGTCGGCGTGATGATGCCCGGCGCGGAGCAGAGCCAGCAAGGCAACGTCACCATCACGCTCGGAGCGAAGGGCGTCATCGAGCTCGAGCTGGTCGCCACCGGTGAGAAGTGGGGCCGCGGTCCCGGGAAAGACGTGCACTCCGGAAACCGCGCGCGGCTCGACAGCCCGTCGTTCCACCTCGTGCAGGCGCTGGCCACGCTGGTCGACGCGAATGGCGCTCCGGCCATCGACGGCTTCGCGACCGCCGCGCGCCCGCTCTCGAAAGAAGAGAACGCGATGATCGACGCGTGGGCGCAGAGCGAGAAGGAAAGCGAAGATCTCGAGCGGCTCGACGCGAAGGTGTGGGCGCAAGACGCGGGGTGGCGTGACTCGCTCGCCAATCTGCTCGCGAAGCCCACCGTGAACATCGAAGGCATCGTCGCCGGCTACACCGGCCCGGGCGGCAAGACGGTGTTGCCGCATCGCGCGGTGGCGAAGCTCGATCTGCGGCTGGTGCCCGACATGACGTTCGACGCCGCGGTCGCCGCGCTGAAAGCCCACCTCGCGAAGCGCGGCTTCGGCGATCTCGAGGTGAACGTGACGGGCGGATACGACCCCAACTCGACGTCGGCCACCGCGCCGCTGCTACAGCAGGCCGTCGCGACGTACAAAGCGCGCGGCGTCGACACGATGCTGGTGCCACGCTCGCCTGGCTCGTGGCCCGGGTACGTCTTCACCAACGCGCCGCTCTCGCTGCCGGCCATTCACTTCGGCCTCGGCCACGGCGACGGAGCGCACGCGCCCAACGAGTTCTACGTGATCGAGAGCACCAACCCGAAGGTCGCCGGCTACGACGACGCGGTGCGCTCGTACGTCGGGCTGCTGTACGAGCTGGCGCGCTAACTCTCCGAAACGCGGTTCGATTTCAGAAAGCGTGCGACTGCATTTCGGGTCGTGGACTCAGGGACGGCATGAACCGTCTCCTCGTGCTCCTGGCTCTGGTGTGTGTCAGCTGCGGCGGCAATCCGCTCCCCACGAAGTACTGCCACGTGAAGTTGCAAGGCGCGGCGAACGATGAGTTCGACTGCCAGCTCGTCATCGCGCTCGACGGCGACGTGGTGAAGATGTCGGTCGGCGGCAACGGCTCGAAGAACTTCCTGCACGGCGGCTTCGTCTTCAACCAGGACATCGAACCGAAGGACTACCCGTCGCAAGACGAATCGGGCTTCGCGGTGAACAACAACCCGCCCGACCCGAACCACGCCTGGGCGCAGGAGAACATGACGCCGATGGGCACGGCGACGATTCAGTTCACCACCATCGGAGAGAAGATCACCGAAGGCGCGTTCCGCGGCCGTCGCCACGCTTCGGGAAAGATCCGCGTGCACTTGCTGCCCAGCCCGCCGACCGTCGGTGAAGTCGACGCCGAGGTGACGTTCACCGACAGCTCGCCGCTCCCGATTGCGGGCGTGAGTGGAACGGGTGGCGGTGACGGCAGCACGGGCGGTGGCACTGGTGGTGGCGGCGGCTCTTCGGGCGGCGGCACGGGTGGCTCGAGCGGCGGAGGCACGGGCGGTGGCTCGACGGGGGGCGGTACCGGAGGCAGCGGCGGAACCGGCGGCGGAGGAGGCACGACGGCGTGCCGCTTCATCATCAGCGGTGCGCGCACCGCGAACTACGACTGCCAAGTGCTCGCGACGTACACACCGTCGAGCGACAGCAGCATGGTGCAGGTCTACGCGACGTCGCAGAACGATCTCTCGTTCCAGTTCGCGGTGACGCGCTCGGGCCGTCTCGCGGCCGGTACGTTCGGACCGATGGCGCCCGTCACGCGCAGTGAGACCAGTGTGCTCGACTCGATGACCAACCAGGGCTGGGCAGAAAACTTCGGCACCGCCGACCCGAACAGCGGCACCTTCTCCGGCAACATCACCGCGGTCGGAGCAGAAGACCCCACCACGCACTTCTTCGACGGCGTGCACGGCAACGCCACGGCGACGCTCCCGTTCTTCGCGGGCAACGGCATGCCGGGCAACGTCACCATCACCACCAACTTCTGATGTGCTCTGCTCCGCTCGAGCATCGTGACTGCCTGCCCTTCTGAGAACGAGCTGCTGGAGCTGGTCGAGGGCCGCGCGAGCGCTGAGGTTCGCAACCACTTCCTGACCTGCGTCACCTGCCAGGACGTCATCGGCGCGTTGTCGGGAGGAAACGCGCTGCGCACCGGCGCGCACGTCGGGCGCTACGAAATTCGCGGCACGCTCGGCGCGGGCGCGATGGGCATCGTGCACGACGCGTGGGACCCGGAGCTCGCGCGGCCGGTGGCCCTCAAGCTGGTTCGACCGGGCATCGACTCGAGTGCGACCATCGACGAGCTGCACGCGCGGCTCAAACGCGAAGCGCAGGCGATGGCGCGGCTCGCCGACCCGCACGTGGTCGCGGTGTACGACGTGGGCCGGCTCGGAGAGCAGGTCTTCGTCGCGATGGAGCAGGTCAGCGGCGGCACGCTCACCGCGTGGCTGCGTTCTGCGCCAAGAACGACGGAAGAAATTCTCGCCCGGTTGCTGGAAGCGGGCCGCGGTCTCTCGGCCGCGCACGCCGCGGGCCTGGTGCATCGCGACTTCAAGCCCGACAACGTGCTCATCGGCACCGACGGGCGCGCGCGCGTCACCGACTTCGGCCTCGCGCAGCTCGCGGGCTCGGTGTCGCCGGCCACCGGTGCGCTGCGAAACGCGCACCTCACGCGCACCGGAGTCGCCGTCGGCACGCCGATCTACATGGCGCCCGAACAGCTCGCGGGAAAGCCGTTCGACACCCGGGCTGACGTGTTCGCGTTCTGCGTCACGGTGTTCGAAGCGCTGACCGGAACGCGGCCGTGGTCGGTGAGCACGTTCGATCAACTGTCCGACGCGCGCGCGAGCGGCATCGACACGCGGCTCGAGAAGAAGCTCCCGCGAGCGATTCGCGCGGTCGTTCGCCGCGGTCTCGCGCTCGAGCCTTCAGATCGCTGGCCGAGCATCGATGCGTGTCTGCGAGCGCTCGACCCGGCGCCGCGACGTCGACGCGTCGCGGCTCTGAGCTTCGCTGCCGGAGCGGTGGCGCTGCTCGGCATCACCGGCCTCGCCGCCCGCGGAGAGCGTGTCGACTGCTCGCACGCCGGCGACGCGTGGGGCGAGACGTGGACCGAAGCAACGAAGCAGAAGTTGAGCTCAGCGTTCGCAGCGACCGGCGTGCCGTTCGCGCCCAACGTGTTCGCGCGCGTCGCAGAGAAACTCGATCGCCGCGCCGAAGCCTGGCGAGCGTTGCGCGTGCAGGCGTGCACCCAGACGCAGCTCGAGCACTCCGTTCCTGTGGCGACGTTCGAGGAACGCACGCGCTGTCTCGATGCTCGACGCCGTCAGACGGGTGCGCTGGTCGAGTTGCTGTCGTCACCCGACGCCGAGCTGGTCGAGAGCGCGGAAGGCGTGCTGACCGCGCTCGACCCCATCGAAGACTGCGAGTCACCCCGCCCTGCGCTCGCGCTGTCCGAGAGCGAACGCGCGATCGTGAACGAGGCCGATGCGCAGAACGAGCGCGCGCGGCTGCTCCGCAAGACGGGCCGCTACGAGCTGGGGTGGGACGAGATCGAGAAGTCGGTGACCGCGCTCGAGAAGACCGCTGCCAGAGATCGTCTCGGCGCGGCGCTGGTGACGCGCGGGCTGCTGCAGGAAGAACGCATGAAATACGACGACGCGTTCACGACCTACGAGCGGGTCGTCACGCTCGGGCTCGAGCTGCACGACGATCGACTGCTCGCCGACGCGCTGATGCAGATGAGCGGCATCGACGCCTACCGGCGCGAGCGACTCGGAGAGGCACACCGCTGGCTCGACTTCGCGCAGGCCACGCTCACCGCGCAGAGTGACGTGAAGCGGCGCGCGAAGATGTGGGAACGCCGCTCGATGCTGCAGTGGATCGAGGGAGACCCGCTCTCGGCCGACCGCACGTACGCGAAGTTTCTCGCGCTCGAAGCGGGGCTGAGCGAAGCCGACGCTCCGAAGTTCTTCGATCAGCACGGCGGCGGCGCCTACGACATGGGCCACTACGACATCGCGCTCGGGCTCTTCACGCGTGAGGAAGCGAAGCTGCTCGCCAACTATGGGCCGCACCACCCCGAGCTGCTCGAGGCGTCGGAGAACAAGGCGGAGATTCTCGCGCTGATCGGCAGGAGCGAAGAAGCGGTACCGATTCTGCGCGACCTGCTGGCGCGGTTCCCTGATCGCGCGGCGGGCTACACCAACCATCGGCTCGGCGAAGCGCTGCGTCGCGGTGGGCACTTCAAGGAAGCGCTCGAAGAAGATGAGAAGGCGATCACCGCCGCGGCTTCCGATGATCCCGGGCTGACGTCGTGGGCGCAGCCGCTGACCGGCAAGGGGCTCGATCTGATCGAGCTGGGCCGCGCGAAAGAAGCGGTCTCGTTGCTCGAACGGGCGGCCGCGCTGCGCATGAAGTCGAAGCTGACGGCTCCGCGCGGTGAAGCGCACTTCGGCCTCGCCCGCGCGTTGTGGGATTCCGGCGGAGATCGCGCGCGCGCGCGGGAGCTCGCGACGCTCGCTGCCAGCGAGTACCGGGAAGCAGATCGGCTGTTCGGCTCGAAGTGGTTCGCCGCGGAGGCCGACGCGATCGACCGCTGGTTGGCAGAACACCGAACCTGAGACAAATTCCGAAGGAGTGAGTGACGAGTCGTTCGAGTCTGATCTGCAGCTCGCTTCTGCGGCGCTGAGCGGTGACGCCAGCGCGCTGCGAAGGCTCGACGAGCTGCTGGCGAACATCGGCGACTGGGTGTCGCGGCTCTCGCTGAGCGCCGCCGAGATCGACGAACTCACGCAGCGCATCCGCGAGCTGCTGCTGGTCGGTTCCGCACCGAAGCTGAAGGAATACGCCGGCAAGGGCCCGCTCGGGGCGTGGCTGCGGGTGCTCGCCGTGCGTCTGGCGATGCGTGACAAGGCGCGCGCACAGCCGACGGAAAACGTCGACGACACCACGCTCGCCACGCTCGGCTCGCAGTCGCCCGAGCACCAGCTCGCGCGCGCGCGATGGCAGGCGATCTTCGACGAGGCGCTCAAGGCCTCGTTCGGCGCGTTGTCCGACGAGCAGCGGACGCTCTTCCGTCTGCAGTTTCGGCAAGGCCTCACGCTCGATCAGATCGCCACCGTGCTGCAGGTGCACCGCGCGACCGTCGCACGACGGATCTCCGAGGCGAGAGAGAAGCTGTGGGACGACCTCACTGCTCGGCTGCGCGAGAAACTTGGCGCGGCGGAAGATGTCGAGACGCTGCTGCGCGACTACCGCAGCCGGCTCGATGTCAGCCTGAGCGGGTTGTTCGGTGTGGCCTGAGCTTTGGTTGTATTGACAACTTAATTACTCCGACACATATTCCCTCTCCCCTGTGAAACGGGGAGAGGGTCAGGGAGAGGGGCTGATCTGGGCACGGCATCTGCGCTCGGTTCGGCCCCTCTCCCCAGCCCTCTCCCCGCTTCGCAAGGAGAGGGAGTTACGGCATGCAGGACCAGTTCACTTCCGAAGGAATCGTTCTCGAGAACGCGCTCGCGTTCTGGGTGCACCGCGTCTACCAGGCGACGCAGAACGCCTCGTACGCCGCATTCCGTGAGGCGAAGGTCGAGCTCACTCCGGAGCAGTGGGTGGTGCTCGTCGCGCTGTGGCGCACCGACGGCCAGAGCCAGAACGCGCTCTGTGAGCTCACCTTCCGCGACAAGCCCACCATGAGCCGCATGATCGCCGGCCTCGAGGAGCGCGGCCTCGTCATTCGCCGCGAGTCGCCGTCCGACGCGCGCTCGCGACTCGTGTACCTCACCAAGGTCGGCAAGGGCCTCGAGCCGAAGCTGGTGCCCATCGCCGAACAGATCGTCACGCGCATGACCGCCGGCATCCCCGAGCGAGATCTGCTCACCACGCGCAAGACGTTGCAGAAGTTGTTCGAGAACCTGCAGCAGCAGTCGCCGTAACCCACCCCGCAGTGCCTCGCGTCACCGTCGCATCCGTATAGTTGCATTAACAACCACACCAGAGGACCACCATGTTCACTGCCTTCACTCCCGACACCGCTCCCGAACGTTCCCGCCCTGCCCTCGCCGGATCCCTCAAGCTCTTCGGCTTCGTGCCTTCTCCGATGGCGTTGATGGCGAGCTCACCTTCAGCGTTGGAAGGCTTCGCGCGACTAATGCAGGTCTTCGAGCGCACGTCGCTCAGCCCGCTCGAGCGAGAGGTGCTGATCTTCACCGTCGCGCGCCACAACGGCTGCCACTACTGCATGGCGATGCACTCGGCGATGACGGCGCGGCAAGGTCACGCCGACCTGCTCCCTGCGTTGCGTGAAGGCCTGCCGCTCGCCGACGCAGAGCTCGAGGCGCTGCGGCAATTCGTCCTCGTGCTCCTGCAACGCAAAGGCGCGGCGACCGACGAAGAGCTCGCGCGCTTCGCGCAGGCCGGCTTCACGGCGGAGAACGCGCTCGACGCGGTGGTCGGCATCTCGCTCTTCACCCTGAGCACCTTCGCGAATCGCCTCACCCGAGCGCCCCTCGACGCCCCGTTCGAGCCCTTCGCCTGGAAGGAGTAGCCTCAGCCGCGTGAAGCGCGCGTTGGTGCTCAGCGACCTGCACCTCGGAACCGGCCACACCCGCGGCCGCGTGAACATCTACGACGACTTCAAGGAAGACGAGCGGCTCGCGCAGCTGATCGAGAAGCACAACGGCGCGCACCTGGTGCTCAACGGAGACATCTTCGATCTCCTGAAAGTGCCGGTGCTCAGCCAGTTCCCCGACGAGATCACCGAGCGGCTCGCGGGCATCAAGCTCTACAAATGTCTGCGCGGCCACCCGCGCGTTGTGAAGGCGCTCAGCGAGTTCATCGCCGATCCGTCGAGCCGCATCACGGTACTGCCCGGCAATCACGACATGGAGCTGATCTTCCCCGCGGCTCAGCGCCTCTTCGCGCGCTTCCTCACCGGGAAGGAAGAGCACGAGCGCATCGCGTTCATCACGAAGCAACCGCACTTCGAGCTCGACGGCGTGCAGTTCCACCACGGCCATCAGTTCGAGGCGCTGCACGCGTTCGACTGGGGCCAGTTGCTGCTGCAGCGCGCCGACGGGCAACACGTGCTCAACCTGCCGTGGGGCAGTCTCTTCATCTTGCGCATCTTGAACCCGCTGGTGCGCGAGCGGCCGTACGTCGACAAGGTGCACCCGTTCTGGCCGCTGGTCGCCGGCGGCATGGTGTTCGACACGCGCTTCACCACGCGCATGGTGAGCGACACGGCGCGCGCGTTGGTGCAGGCGCGGCTCAACCCCACGTGGTGGAAGAAGCGGCCGTTCGCGAAGCTGACGAGCTTCCTGCGCAACGACGTCGGCTTTTTCTCGCACCTCGATCGCTCGGCCGAGCGCATCTTCAAGTCGCACCCGCACGTGCACGCCGTCTTCATGGGCCACACGCACGTGCCGATGCTGCGCACCTCGCGCGTGCACGGGGCAGTTCGCACCTACGTCAACACCGGCACGTGGATGCCGATGGTCGATCTCGGCTTCGGGCGACTCGGACAACACCTCGAGCTGCACTACGGCCTCGTCGAGTGGCACGATGACGGCCCTCGTGCGTCGCTCCATCGCTGGCACGGGACTCGGCCGGAGAGCGAAGAGGTCATTGCCTGATGCGCGGAGTACTTGCAGGACTCGCAGTGCTGATGATGACGGCTGGCTGTGCGAATTGCGGCCCCGCTCCGGAGCCGTTGATTCTCGAGCCGACGACGGTGCCTTCGGGTTCGCTCGGCGTTCCCTACGCCGCCACATTCACGGTCACCAACGGCACCGCGCCGTTCAGCTTCCGCCTCGCGTCGGGAGATCTGCCGGAAGGACTCACGCTCGACTCCGAGGGCAACCTCGCGGGAACGCCGCTCACCGCAGCCACCTCGCACTTCACCATCACCGCGAGTGACGCCGCGAAGCGCGTGGGAGAGGGCACCTATGAGTTGGTCATCGCGCCGCGTGCCATCACCGTGTCTCCCGCGGTGTTGCCCAACGCGGTGCGCGGCGCTTCGTATCTCGCGCAGCTGTCGGCGACGGGCGGCAACAACCCGTACGTCTACAGCATCGTCAGCGGCTCACTCCCAGCGGGTCTGAGCATGACCACCGCCGGAGCGATCAGCGGGCGGCCAACCGCGAGCGGCGTCACCACGATCACGTTCAAGGCCACCGACCTCCTCTCTCGCACTGGCGAGGGAGCGGTGCGCATCACCGTGATCGATCCGATGGTCGCGCTCGAACCGGCGTCCTTGCCCAACGGCACCATCGGCCTCGATTACGACGAAACGCTGCTCGGAAGCGGGGGCGCCGACCCGTACACGTTCGCGCTCGAGAGCGGCTCGCTGCCCGACGGCCTCACGCTCGGAGAGGGCGGAGGCATCAGCGGCCGTCCGACGACCGCGGGCACCAGCACCTTCGAAGTGCGCGTCACCGATCTCGACTCGAACACCATCACCGCGATGCGCTCGATCACCATCGTCGCTCCGGCAATCGCGATCACGCCGACGGCGTTCACGTCAGTGGTGGTCGGAAATCCCTTCGACGTGACACTGAGCGCGAGTGGAGGCAATGCGCCGTACACGTTCGCGGTGACGATGGGCACACTGCCGCCTGGGCTCACGCTCACCACGGCGGGACGGCTCAGTGGCACGCCGACGTCGATCATCACCACCAACATCGAGATCACCGCGAGCGACTCGGCCTCGCTGATGAGCTCGCGTGCGTTCACCATCACCATCACGGCAGCGACGCTGGTGGTGAGCCCCGCGCAACTTCCCTCGGCGCAACCGGGCGCGACGTACTCGCAACAGCTCTCGGCTGACGGCGGCACGGGGCCGTATCTGTTCACCGTGGTCACCGGCAGCACGCCCGCGGGTCTCACGCTGTCCGCGACCGGACTGATCAGCGGCACGGCGGCGATGACGCAGACCTCGAACTTCACGGTGCAGGTCGCCGACGTCTACTCGAGCAGCGTGATCGTTCCGGTGCGCGTGGTGGTCACTCCGGTGGTGCTGAGTCTCTCGCCGTCGGTGTTGCCCGATGCGAGCGTCGGCGTTCCCTTCACGCAGCAGTTCTCGGCCGACGGCGGCGCGGGGCCGTATTCGTTCGTGCTTCAGAGCGGCGCGCTGCCCGAGGGACTTTCGTTCGACGCGATGGGCGCGCTGTCGGGAACGCCGAGCGACGCGGGGCTCGCGAGCTTCGAAGTGATGGGCATCGACTCCAACGGAGCGACCGGCAGCCTCTCCACCTCGATCGACGTTCAGCCCTGAGTTTGCGCTAGACCGCAGCGCGCATGAGCTCAGCCACCATTCGGCCCATCGGTCCCGAAGATCTCGTCGGTCTCGCCGGCCTGCTCGACGAGTACATGGTCGAGACGTTTCGCAAGAAGTGGAACGGCTCGGTCGAAGGCCTTCGCCGCGACATGCTCGGCAAGGAAGCCAACGCGCTCATCGCGCTCGACGAAGGCGAGCCGGTCGGTTTCTCGATCTACCGCCGCACCTACGACGCGCATCACTGCCTCGTCGGCGGCGAGCTGCTCGACATCTACGTGAAGCAGGAACTGCGCGGCTCGGTGTTCGCTCCGCTGCTCATTCACGAAACGGTCTCGCGTGTGGCGAAGGACGGCGGCTTCTTCCTGAAGGGCCAGGGCGTGTCGGTGCAGGGCGACCGCTTCTATGATCGCCTGGCGGTGACCTTCCCCGGCACCGAGTTCATTCTGGGCGGTCGCGCGTTCCGTGAACTCGCGGGCCTGCACGGTCGCCCGCTGCGCGAAATCATCCGCCTGATGCCGAACCGCGACGCGAACTTCGAGCCCTGAAACTTCCGCGCGGCCCACGTCATCTCCTGCCGTTTCCCCGGGGAGGAACCATGCGCCAGTTGGTGATCGCGATCGTCGTGGGGCTCGGCGTCGGGCTGGCCGTGTTTCTGATTGCGGGGCGCAGCTCGACCGAGGCGCCGACCTCTCCACCACCAACGCTCGCTCCCAAAGCGCCCGACACTGACGCACCCCGCGAGAAGTTCGCCGAGCTGTGGGTCGCTCCGACGCAGCCGGGTCTGGTGGTCGACGTCGCCGCCGAAAACCGCCCGCTGCCCGGAGTGAGCGTGCAGCTCTTCCGCGACGAGTTCGATTTCGTGCGCAGCGAGCGTGTGTGGTCGCGAGCCGGAACCGAGAACACCGGCCCCGAGGGCTTCGCCACCTTCCCTGCCGCGTCCGGCCACTACCTCGCGCTCGCGGCCAGCGGCGATGCGCAGGGGACGCTGGAGTTCGACATCGCGCGCTCTGCCGCTCCGACGCGCGTGAAGTTGAACCTCACCGCGCTGCGCACGCTCGAGGGCCTGGTGAAGAAGGTCGACTCGAACGATCCCATCCCCAACGCGCGCGTTCGCATCGACGCCGGCAAGCGCGCTTCGGTCACGCTCGCGACCGTAGTGAGCGACGCGTTCGGCCGCTTCAGCGCCCGAGTCCCCGTCGGTGACTTCTATTTTCTCGAAGCGAGCGCCCCGAACTTCGTGACGGGAAGCGAGACGTTCTCTGCGACCGGCAAGCACGTCATCGAGCTCACGCCCGGCGCGGTCGTCGAAGGGCTGGTGGTTGCACCTGATGGAACTCCAGTCGGCGACGTGACGGTTCGCGCGGCACCGCTCGGCGCGAGCACGGTGAGCGACGCCAACGGCAACTTCAGCTTCACCGTCACGCCCGGAGCAGTCTCGCTGCACGCCGTCGCGCTCGATGGTCGACAGGCGCTGGAACGCTTGCGGGCTCCGGGGCGCGTCACGCTGAAGCTGCGCGCCGGCAGCGACGTGTTGAGTGGCGTCGTCGTCGGAGAGCGCATCACCGCCGCCGACGTGCGCGTGCTCGCAGAGCCGGACGATCTCGAGGTTGCGCATCTCACCACCGGTCCCGATGGCCGCTTCGACGCGAAGGGGCTTCCGCCGGGTCGGTACAGCGTGCGCGCGCAACAAGGTCCCGGTCGGCGTGGCTCGGTGATCGGCATCGAGCTGCCCGGAGCAGCGCCGGTCGAAGTGCGACTCAGCGGCTCGTCACAGCTCACCGGCATGGTCACCAACGGAGATCTCGTGCCCGTCGACGGAGCGACCGTCACCCTCAGCTGGTCGAGCGGCATGAACGAGATCGAACGCACGGCTCGCACCGGAGAAGACGGCCGCTTCGAGTTCGACGAGCTGCTGTCCGCCGAGGTCAGCGTGCAGGCCAGGCTGGGTGAGCTCGTGTCGAGCGAGATGCCGGTGTACCTGGCTCCCGAGACGACCGCTGAGCAGAACCTCGTGCTCGCACAGCAGGGCCGCATGGTGGGCACCGTCGACCCGCCGAACGCCGACGCGGTGATGGTACGTGGCCCCCAATTCAGCGAGCGCGTGAAGGTGGTGAACGGGCGCTTCGAGCTGTTGCTCCCGCCCGGCCTGTACCGCACGTTCATCTCGCCCGACTCTCCAGGCGAACACGTGTGGGTCGAGAGCGAGCAGGTCGAGGTGAAGGGCGGAGAGATCACCACCGTCTCGCTGAGCAACCAGGCGGGCACCGACGGTGGTTTCAAGTTCGCGTTCGCGCACCCCGAGCTGGGCAGCGGCATGTCGTTCGAGAACTCCAACGGCGGCGTGCGCGTCGACTTCTTGATGAACGACTGTCCCGCGGCGAAGGCGGGCGTGGTGATCGGCGACATGATCACCACCATCGACGGCAGCCCCGCGAAGGACGCGCTCGATGCCTTCGCGCGCGTGCGCAAGCCGAACGGAGAACAGCTCGCGCTCGGCGTGCGACGTGATGGACGCGATCTGCTGCTGACGGTGCGCTGAGTCAGGCGATACTTCGCGGCCAGCGATGCCGCCTCCGAAGAAGAAGGTCAAACCGCCTACGCACGCCTCTCCCGAGCAGATTCGCGCTCGGCAAAAGGGCGCGTTGCTCGGGTTGGCGATCGGCGAGGCGATGGGCGTTCGCACCGAAGGGCGTCAGATGCCGTCGGCGATGTTCCCTGAGCTGAACGAAGGGCCGATCATCGAGCCGATGGGCGGTGGCCCTCGCGAGCTGCGGCCGGGCCAGGTGAGCTGGGGGTCGGAGATGGCGCAGGTGCTGTCGACCACGCTGCGCAATCAGCGCCGCTACGATCTCTTCGACGCCGCCAAGTCGTACGTGCGGTGGATGAGTACGCAGCCGCCGGAGTTGGTGCCCGCTCCGATCAAGGCCGCGCTCGACATGATCGTCGACGGGCGCTCACCCGAATTCACCGGCCGCCGCGTGTGGCTCGAGGGATTTCAGAAGGTGAAGGACAACTCGGTGCTGCTGCGCACGATTCCGATCGGCGTTTTCTTCCACGCCAAACGCGAAGATCGAATCAACGCGACGCTCGAGGACACGTCGATCACGCACTTCGATCCGATCTGTCAGTTGGCGTGCACCACGCTCAACGGAGTGATCGCCAGCGCCATTGGTGCCGTCCAGGAACGACTCGACCCGGAGCAGCTCCTCAAGGTTCACGAGGCTGAGCTCGCGCTCGCCGCCTCGACGCTGGGCCGCAAGGAGCCCGACTGGGTGAGCTTCACGAAGGAAGCCGCCGACTGGTTGCGCGAAGACTTCAAGTTCGCGCAGGCCGACGATCCCGAGCTGTACGGCCCGGAACTGCACCTCTTCCACCCGGTGCCGACGCTGCTGCGGACCACCTACCGGCTCGTGTTCTGGGAGCTGTTCCACGCGCCGTCGCTGGAAGCCGCGCTGATCGACGTCGCCAATCGCGGCGGTGATGCCGACACCAATGCGGCGATCACCGGCGCGCTGTTCGGCGCGATCTTCGGAGAGGGCGCGATTCCCGCCGCGTGGTCGGAGCGCGTGCTCGAAGCGCGCGGCAACGGTCAGTACCACCCTCAGAACTTGATCACGCTCGCTGGTCTGGGGCCCGACGACGCCGGGCCGCGCGAGTAAGACCGAGTAAGACGATCATCATCAGCGCCCCGACCGGAGCTTCCGAGCACCCGCAGCCCGACGGCATCTGAGGATCTCCGCCGCCGCCGCCCATCGCCTCTCCGCCACCACCGGTCGATCCGCCGCCGGTCGTTCCACCGCCACCACCGGTGGAGCCGCCACCGCCGCCAGCGCCGGCATCCACACCCGCATCGATGCCGGCATCGACGACCACGTCGTCGCTGGTGATGGTCACCACCGCCGCGAGCTGGGAACCGAGCGTCGCCCCACCCTGCGCGTTCGAGATCGTCACGTTGAACGTCTCATCGCTCTCGAGCTCCGAGTCATCAGCGAGCGGAATCGAGATGGTCTTGTCGCTCACGTCGGCGTCCATCCACATCAGCGTTCCGGCGCTCGCCGTGTAGTCGCTGCCGGCGATCGCGGTTCCATCAGCCGTCGTGAAATCGACCGACACCGCGCCGTTGCTCCCGCCGCTACGCGAAACGAGGAGCGTGGCACTCGCTCCCGTCTCGCTGAACGTCACGGCACTCGCGACCAGCTCGATCACCCCCGGCATCGAGCCGCCGCCACCACCGGTCGCTCCACCTCCACCGCCGCCTCCAGCACCACCGCCCGTGCCACCGCCGCCGCCAGTCGAGCCCCCTCCCCCGCCCGTCCCGGCATCCATGAAATCGTCGTCGTCGATCGCCACGGTGATCACCGACGGCGAACCAATCGTCGCGCCACCGGTCGGCGAGCTGAGCGTCACCCGCAGCGTCTCGTCACCCTCGACGATGGAGTCATCGAGCAGCGGCACGTCGAACGACTTCGCCGCCGTGTCGCCGTTGGTCCACGAGAGCAGGCCGCTCACGCTCGAGTAGTCGACGCCCGCCGTCGCGGTGTCGTCACCGCTCGCGTACGCCACGGAGATCTGCCCGTCGCTGCCGCCGACACGCTGCACGGAGATCGTCGCGCGCGGCGAAGACTCGACGAGCGAGAGCATCGCGACGGAGAACGAAACACTTCCCGGACTCGGCAGTTCGTCATCACGAATCGTCGCGGTCGAAGTCGCCGCGCCCAACGAAGCGCCGCCGGTCGGTGCCGTGAGCGCGAGCAGAATCGTCTCGTCACCTTCGTAGATCGCGTCGTCGGCGATGTTCACCGTGAAGGTCTTCGTGCTGCTGTCGAGATTGCTCCACGCGAGCAGCCCGCTGGTGGGAGTGAAGTCGCTGCTCGCGCTCGCAGTTCCGGGTGACGCGGCGTAGGTGACGCCGATCGCTCCATCGCTACCGCCGGTGCGCGTGACGCTGACCACCAGGCTCACGCCGTTCTCGGTCACGCTGTAGGCCGCGTTCGAGAACGAGAGCGTTCCCGGATTCGGCGACTCGTCATCGGTGATGGTGAGCACCGCCGCTGCCGTTCCGAGCGTCGCGCCGCCGGTCGCCGCGCTGAGCGCGAGATTGACGGTCTCTCCGCCCTCGAACGCTGTGTCGTTCAGCACCGCGACGGTGAACGTCTTGCTCGACGCATCTCCGTCGGGCCAGCTCAACGTGCCGCTGCTCGCCGTGTAGTCAGAGCCGCTCGTCGCCGTGCCATTCGACGTCGCGTACGAGACGCCGACCGCGCCATTCGAGCCGCCGGTGCGGGTCACGGTGATGGTGACCGAGCCACCGTTCTCCGCGGCGGTGAAGGTGTTGGTGGTGAACGCCAGCGTGCCGCGCTGTGGGAGTTCGTCGTCGCTGATGGTGACCGTGCCGCTCGCCGTACCGAGCGTCGCGCCACCTGTCGCGTTGTTGAGCGCGACCGAGAACGCTTCGCTGCCCTCGTAGACCGCGTCGTCGAGCAAGGTGACGGTGAACGTCTTGCTCGTCGAATCGCCGTTGCCCCAGCTCAACGTTCCGCTGGTGGTCGTGTAGTCGGAACCGCTCGTCGCAGTGCCATTCGACGTCGCGAAGGAAACGCCGACCGCACCATCCGACCCGCCCGTGCGTCGAACCGTGATGGTGACGGTGCCGCCATTTTCCGTCGCTGCGTAGCTCGTCGCACTGAGCGCGAGAGTTCCAGGGTTCGGAGACTCGTCGTCGGTGATGGTGAGCGTCGAGGTGCTGGTGCCGAGCGTCGCGCCACCGGTCGCGGCCGAGAGCGTGAGCTGCACCGTCTCACCGCCTTCGAACGCCGCGTCGTCGAGGATCGGAATCGCGAACGTGCGCGCGGTGGTATTTCCGTCAGCCCAGCTCAGCGTGCCGCTGCTCGTCGTGTAGTCGCTGCCCGCGCTCGCGGTGCCGTTCGACGTCGCGTACGAGACGCCGACCGCGCCGTTGCTGCCACCGGTGCGAGTGACGGAGATGACCGCCATCATTCCGGTTTCCGCGACCGCGTAGGCCGTCGCCGAGAACGCCAGCGTGCCGGGAGCAGGCAGCTCGTTGTCGGTGATGGTCACCACAGTCGAAGTAATCGTCCCGAGCGTGGCGACCGTGGCGTTGCTCAGCGTGACGGTGAACGTCTCGTTGCCCTCGTAGATCGCGTCGTCGAGCAACCCGACGTTGATCACCCGAGGCGTCGCGTCTCCATCGGCCCAGCTCAGCGTGTTGGTGCTCGAGGTGTAGTCAGCGCCGGCCGTCGCGGTGCCGTTGGACGTCGCGTACTGAACGCTGGCTGCTCCCGCGCTTCCGCCCACGCGGCTGACCGTGAGCTGCAGCGCACCCGAAGAGTTCTCGGCGATGGAGGCGGTCGACGCCGCGAGCGTGAGCTGCCCCGGCGGTGGCGGATCGTCGTCGGTGACGGTGATGGTGTCGGTCGACGCGCCGAGCGACGCGCCGCCTGTCGGCGACGAGAGCCGCACGTCGAAGTACTCGGTGGGCTCGAACACCGAGTCGTTCACCAGCGTGATGGTGAAGCTCTTGTTCGCGGTGTCCCCGTTCGCCCAACTCAGCGTGCCGCTCGTCGCAGTGAAGTCGCTGCCCGCCGTCGCGTTCGGAGTCGTCGCCGAAGTTGCGGTCGCGTACGAGCAACCGACCGCGCCCGCGCTGCCACCCGTGCGCCGCACCACCACTGACATCGTCATCGCCACTTCCGTCACGGTCTGCGTCGTCACGTTGAAGGACAACGTGCCCGCCGACGGAGAGTCGTCTTCCACGATGGTCGCCACCGCGCTCGAGGCGCCGAGCGTCGCGCCGACGACGTTGCTCAACGTCACGTTGATCGTCTCGTCTCCCTCGAAGGTGGTGTCGTTGCTGAGCGCGATGTTGAACGTCTTGTCGGCGACGTCACCGTTGGCCCAGCTCAGCGTTCCACTCGCGGCCGTATAGTCGGAGCCCGCCGTCGCAGTGCCGTTCGACGTCGCGTACTGCACGCTCACCGCGCCGTTGCTGCCGCCGGTGCGGCGAACCGTGACGACGATCGGCCCGGCGTTCTCCGCCGCGGAATACGTGCTCGCCGAGAGCCCGAGCGTCCCGGCTGGAGCGGGATCGTTCTCGGTGATGGTCAGCGTGGCGCTCGTGGTTCCGAGCGAAGCGCCGCCCGTCGGGTTGCCGATGGAGATCGCCACCGTCTCGTCGCCCTCGAAGATCGCGTCGTCGGTAATGGTGACGGTGAAGGTCTTGTTGGCGGTGTCTCCACCTGCCCAGCTGAGCGTTCCCGCGTTGCTGACGTAGTCGCTGCCCGCGCTCGCGGTCCCGTTCGCGGTCTGGAAGTCGACGGTCACCGCTCCGGCGCTGCCGCCGACGCGCGTGGCGGTGATGGTGACCGACGTACCGTTTTCTCCGACGGTGTACGTGGTGGCCGACAACGAAATCGTCCCCGGCGGAGGCGTCTCGTCGTCGGTGATGCGCAGCGTCGCGGTCGACGGAGTCCCGAGCGTCGCGCCACCGGTCGGCGAGCTCAGCGTCAGGGTCACCGTCTCACTGCCCTCGTAGGTCGTGTCGTCGAGAATGGGCACGGTGAACGACTTCTGCGCGCTCTCACCGTTCGCCCAGCTCAACGTGCCGCTGGTCGCCGTGTAGTCCGAGCCCGCGGTCGCGGTGCCGTTCGACGTCGCGTAGTTGACCGACACCGCACCGGTCGAGCCATTGGTGCGGCGCACGGTGATGGTGGCGCTCGTCCCGTTTTCGGCGCGCACCACGAGCGCGTTCGCGAACTGGAATGTGCCCGGCGGCGTGTCGTTGTCGACCAACGTGACCGGAGTGCTCGGAGAGCCGATCGCCGCACCACCCGTCGCGTCGCTCAGCGTCACCGTGAAGTTCTCGTCGCCCTCGGTGACCGCGTCGTCGTTGATGGCGATGGTGCACGTCTTGCTGCTCGCGTCGCCACTCGCCCACATCAGCGTCGAGCTCACGGTCGTGAAGTCGGTTCCACCCACCGCCGTGCCGTCGCTCGTCCCGCACACCACGCTGACGGCGCCATCGCTTCCTCCGGTGCGATTGACGGTGACGACCAACATGCCGTCGCCTTCTCTGACGTTCAGCGCGGTCTGCGAGACGACCAGCGTGCCGGGCTGGGCCACGTCGTCGTCGGTGATGAAGAAGCTGCCACCCGCGGAAGTGCCGAGCGTCGCGCCGCCCGTCGGAGCGCTCAGCGTGAGTGGAAACGCCTCGGTCAGCTCGACCAGAGAATCGTTGAGCAGCGGCAACGCGAACGTCTTCACCGCGGTGTCGCCGTCCGCCCAGCTCAACGTGCCGCTCACCGCCGTGTAGTCACTGCCCGCGGTCGCGCTGCCGGTCGAGAGCGACGCGTAGCTCACCGAGATCGCGCCCGCGCTGCCGCCGGTGCGCTTCACGCGAATCGTCGCCGAGCCGCTGTTCTCGGCCGCTGACCAGGTGGTGGTCGTGAAGTTGAGGACTCCGGGCGACGGAGGCGATTCGTTGTCGACGATGGTGGCGGTCGCGCTCGCGGTGCCCAGCGTCGCTCCGCCCGTCGGAGCCGCGAGCAGCACGTTGAACGTCTCATCGCCCTCGTACGTGGTGTCGTTGGTGATGGGCACGACGATCACCTTGTCGGCCGTGTCGCCCGAGCCCCAGCTCAGCGTGCCCGTCGAACTCGTGTAGTCGCCCGGAGCGTTCGCCGTGCCGTCGCTCGTCGAGTAGGCGACCGACACCGCACCCGTCGAGCCGCTGCTGCGCGTGACGTTGATGCGCACGTTCGGCCCGCTCTCGTTCTTCGAATACGCGGGCGCCGAAAACGCGAGCACACCCGCGGGTGCCGACTCGTCGTCGTTGATGCGCAGCACGGTCGTGGTGCGCCCGAGATCTGCGCCGCCACCGACGGCGCTCAGTGTCAGGTTCACCGTCTCCTGGCCCTCGACGCTGGAGTCGTCGAGCACCGGCACGGTGATGGTCTTGTTCGCGCCGTCACCCGCAGCCCAGTTGAGGGTGCCGGAAGCGGCCGTGTAGTCGGAGCCCGCCACCGCGGTGCCATTGCTCGTCGCGTACTGCACGCTCACCGCACGCAGATTGCTGCGCAGCCGGCGCACGGTGATGGTCGCCATGCCGGCCGTCTCCGCGACGGTGGTCTGCGCGACGTTGAACTCCAGCACGCCGAAGCCACCGAACTCGTACGCGCCGATGTCGCACGTGGTGGTGCCATCGCCGTCACCATCGACGCGGGGAGCAGAACGCTGATCGGCGGACAGCACTCCACCGTCTGCGCCGAGACAACCGCCGTCGATCGCGAGATCGATTCCGGTGCTGGTCGAGAGCAGCGGGACCACGCTCCCGATGGACGTGAGGGTGTTCGCGGGGCCGAAGGTCGGCGCGACGCTGAAGTTGGTCGAGGTGTCGCCGCTCGCCGTACAGGTGCTCGAGCCGAGCGCGTTGAAGCCCTGATTGTCGAGCGTCGGGACGTAGCTCGAGTAGTACGGCCAGCAGTCGACGTCGTAGCCCGGGTTGTAGTTCTCATCGGGGCTCGTGTTGCCGGTGATGATCGAGTTGCGCACCGAGACCGTGCTGCCTCCGATGCCCAGCCCGCCGCCGAGTGCAGCGGGATCGAGCTCGCCGCCGTGATTGTCGGTGATGGTCACGTTCGCCAGCACGGTCTGCGCGGTCGCGCTGATGCGATCGACGCGCACGCCGGCTCCGCTCATGCCCGCGTGATTCTGCGTCATGGTGCTGTTGACGATCGCGACGCGCCCGGCGCCTCCGAAGATGCCCACCGCGCCGCCGCGCCCGGCCGCGAAGTTGCCGGTGAAGCCCGTCTCGCGAATCTCGGACGCTGCGCTCACTGAATCGAAGGCCACCGCGCCGCCCAGGGTCACGTCGTACTGCTGCGTGGTCGGGTCTTGATCGACGCGGTTGCCGACCAGCGTCGAGTTCTGCAGTCCGAGCGAGCACTTCGAGCTCACCCACAACGCTCCGCCCATCGCCTGTTGGTAGATCTTCGGAATGGTGCCATTGACCGCGACGTTCGAGTCGAACGTGGTGTTGGTGATCACCAGCGAACCGCCCGAGCACGCGAGCGCGCCACCCGATGTTCCCACGGTGTTGGAGTCGAACAGCGAGCCGTCGATGGTGACCCGGCCATGCGCGATGGAGATCGCCCCGCCGTAGTGGGCGTGGTTGTCGAAGAACGTGGTGTTGGTGATGGTGACCACGTTGCTGTCGCTCGTCGTACCGACCACGTGCAACGCGCCACCGGTGTCGCTGATCGTCGACGACTCGTTGTCGTCGAAGGTGCAGTTGCTGATGGTGAGCGCGTTGTCGTTGCTGAGCACCGCCGAACCGAGCGACGTGAGCGGAGTTCGCGAGCCGGTCAGCGTGGCGCGATTCAACGTCAGGTTGCCGGAGCTGCGAATCAGCGAACCGCCGTTGGTGTTGGCGAAGCCGCGCGAGACGATCACGTTGCGAATCGTCACGTTGATCGGCGTCGCACCATTCGCGGGGTCGATGTCGAACACACGATCGTTCGTGCCGTACGCGTCGATGGTCGCCGGTGAGCCCATCACCCCCGCGATGACGAGATCTTCGGTGACGTCGAGATCGCCGTTGACCGCCGTCTCGTCGATGCCAGTGCGCGTGAGCGAGATGGCGTAGTTCGCGGGAATGTTGATGGTGTCGGCGCCCGCCAGCGCGTTCGCTTCTTGAATCGCCGCGCGCAGCGAGCACTGGTTGCCCGCTGACGCACTTCCGTCACACACGCCGTCGCCAGGTGTCAGGTCGTTGAAGTCGAGGACCGCGTTGACGGTGAAGCTCGCCGACCACGCGTGCAGAGAACACACGAGAATCACGGTCGAAAGGGACCGCGCAAAGACGCCTCGGATCATTCGTGGAATTCCTCCGAGCCCTTGGTCCGCGAAACGCCCGCTTTGTGACGCGGCGATCTATGTTTTTCGCCCCCGATGGCCGATTCACCCGACGACGGACTCGACCGCGTGCTGGCTGATCTCTCGCGCGCGCCGCCGGTCTCGCCGGGGAGCATGCCGCACGCACGCTTCGGCCCCGACGGGGTGCGCCTGGGGCCCCGGCCTCCGGTGTTGAACGCCGGAGACGTGGTCGGCGAGCGCTTCGAAGTGCTCGGCCCGCTCGGCCGCGGAGCGATGGGCGAGGTCTACCGCGCGCGGGATCGCAAGCTCGAGCGTCAGGTCGCGCTGAAGGTGCTCGCGGCGACCGACGAAGAGCGCCGCCTTCGCTTCGAGCAGGAAGCCCGCGCCGCGTGCGCCATCACGCACGACAACGTGCTGCCGGTGTTCGACCTCGGCGTGCACGCCGGTTCGCCGTACCTCGTGCTCGCGCTGTTCGAAGGCCAGACGCTGCGGGAACGGCTCGGCAACAACGGAGCGCGCGTCGCCGAGCACACCGTGCAGCAGTGGGCCATTCAGCTCGCCGAGGGCCTGGGCGCTGCACACGCCGCGGGCGTGATTCACCGCGATCTGAAACCGGAGAACGTGCTCATCGCGGCCGACGAGCGGTTGCGCATCGTCGACTTCGGTCTGGCCAAGCTGCGCGGCGCGGCCATTCCCGATCAATCGCTCACCTCCGACGGAGCGATCCTCGGCACGGTCGGCTACATGTCTCCCGAGCAGGCGCGCGGAGAAGAGGTCGACGCGCGCAGCGATCTCTTCAGCGCCGGCACGATTCTCCTCGAGGCGCTCACCGGCAAAGCGCCCTTCACCCGCGCCTCACCGGCCGAGTCGCTCTCGGCGATCTTGAGAGATCGCCCCGCCGAGCTCGAACAGGTGCCGCCCGCGTGGAAGCCGATTCTCGAGCGCTGCCTCGCTCGCGATCGCGACGAGCGTTTTCAATCAGCGCGCGATCTCGCGTTCGCACTGCGTGGCATCGGGAAGGCGGACCGCGCTGCAGCGAAGTGGTGGCCGCTGGTTGCCGCGCTCTGCCTCGCCGTCGCGGTGGCAGCCACCTTCTTCGCGCTGCGCGCTCCGGCCACGACGAGCAACGCGCCACCGACGTTCACGCGACTCACCTTTCAACGCGGCTTGCTCACCGGCGCGCGCTACGCACCCAACGGCGCGGTCGCCTACTCAGCCGCGTGGAATGGAAACGTGTCGCGCGTCTTCACCACGCGCCCCGACGCGCAGACCTTCCGCGGGTTGGCGGTGAACGACGCCGAGCTGCTCGACGTCGGTCGCGACGGCACGCTCCTGCTCAAGACCGGAGTGACCGAACAGAGCATCTTCGGTTTCTGGAGCATCGGCCGGCTCTCGCGGGCCTCGATGGAGTTCGAAGGCATCGCTCGCGAAGAGATCGACGGCGTGAGCGACGCCGATCTCGGTGATGACGGTTCGCTCGCCGTCATTCGCGCCGAGAAAGACGTGTTCCGCCTCGAGTGGCCCGCCGGCAACGTGCTCGTGCGCGCCACCAGCTGGCTCGCGCAGCCGCGCATCTCACCCGACGGCACGAGGCTGGCGTTCATCGACCACCCGTTCACCGAAGACGACGGTGGGCGCGTGGTGGTGATCGATCGCACCGGCAAGCAGCTCGCCGCGACGGGCAGCTTTCTCTCGGTGGAAGGCGTCGCGTGGGGGCCGAACGCCGAGGTGTGGTTCACCGGCACCACCCACGGAGTCACCCGCGAGCTGCGCGCGCTCTCGCTCGACGGCACCAGCAGACTCATCCAACGCGCGCCGGGGCCGCTGCGGTTGTGGGACGTCGACCCGCTCACCGGCGACGCGCTCGTCAGCCGCGAGGACTACCGCGTCTCGCTCTATGCCCGCGACGCCGACGGCACGCAGCGCGACATCTCGTGGCTCGATGGTTCTCTGCTCGCGGGCATCAGCGCCGATGAGGCGACCGTCTATTTCTTCGAGAGCTTCGACGGCGCGGGCAACGACTACGCGCTCTTCGCGCGGTCCTTCGAAGGAGGCCCCGCGGTGAAGCTGGGTGAAGGCGCGTCGTCGAGCATCTCCCCCGACGGGAAGCAGATCCTCGTGATGCAGCGCGCGCCCACCGATGGAAAACGCAAGCTGCTGGTGGTGCCAGTCGGTCCCGGGCCCACCGTCGAGCTGCTCCCCGACGTCTCGCAGTGGAGCGGCGTGCGCTGGTTCCCCGACGGCCGTCGCATGTTGTTGCTCGGCGGAGGGCACCCGCAGGTGCTCTCGACCGACGATCCGAAACCGCAGCCCGTGCCGATCGCGATCACCTCGAGCTACCACGTGGTGATCTTCCCGGGAGGCCGCACCGTCGCCAGCCTCGGCACCGATCGCCGCGTCTCGCTCTTCGATCTCGAGTCAGGTCTCGAGACGCCGGTGCCCGAGCTCCCGCCCGGCGCCGTACCGGTCAGCATCGACAGCGAGGGCCGGGTCCTCACCGCGCTCGAACGACTGCACCTGCCGACGCGACTGCTGGAAGTCGACCTCGCCGCGCACACCGTTCGCGCGTTGCCGCCCATCGTGCCGCTCGACAACGCGGGCATCACCGGCATCGAAGCCGTGGGCATGAGCGGAGATCGCTGGGTCTACTCGTCGATGCAGACGCTCTCGACGCTGTATCAAGTGCGCGGCGAACGCTGAGGCTCGAGCAACCCTTCGCCCTCGGCGAGCGTGCGGATCTTTTCTTTCAGCCGCTCGAAGCGTTTGCGCAGCGCCGGTTCCCGCTCGTCGAGAATCTCCGCGATGTCCTTCCACGCGAGATCGCGATCGATGCGCAACACCAGCAACGTCTGCTCGTCGTGATCGAGCTGCGCGCGCAATCGCTGCAGCTGCTCCGAGCTCTCGCGCTTCAGGTGCCGCGCGGTCGTCGAGCGCACCTCGGCTGCGAGCGCCTGCATCGCTCCCGTCGACAGCCGCACCAAACGCTTGTGCGCGCGCGCGTCGTGCGCCGCGCCGATCGCGATGCGGTACGCCCACGTGAAGACCGACGACGCTCCGCGAAAGGCAGGCAGCTGCGTCCACAACGACTCACACCAGATCGAAAACGCATCGTCGGCGTCGGCGATCGGCAACGTGCCGCGCAAGAAGCCGAAGATCTGCGGGCCATAGCCGCCGACCACTTCGGTCGCCGCCAGCTCGAGATCTCGCCGCGCGAGCGCAGCGCCGATTCGCGTTTCGACCGCGGCGTCGATCATGCGTCAGGGCACGTTCGCCGCGCCGACGGTCGGAGCGGTGCACAAGATGAAGTCGGTCGCGTTCTGGTTGGTGTCAGAGCCGTTCGGGTTGCGGCACAGCGAGTTGTTCACCGAGTTGCTGTCGGCGAGCGACGTGCCCGTGGAGCCCTCGTACGCCGGCACGTTCGGCACCACGCCCGTCCACGTCACCGAACCCTCGTACGAGACGGCGTCGAGCACCGCGTTGGTGCCGATGTCGATCAAGATGACCGCGTCCGGGCCGTTCTCGATGAGGTTGGTCGAACCCGCCGGCGTGATGCGCTTCACGGCACCACCCGTGACGACGCCCGACTGAGCGATCACCAGGTATTCGCCGGGCGCGAGTGAGCCGAGCGAGCTGAGATCGAAGGTGGCGACGGTGCCACCGCCCGAGCCGTTCACCAGCACCACCGCGCGATTCACCAGCGTCTGCGCGGTGCCCGACGGGTTGTAGAGCTCGATGAACTCCGCGGAGTCGGTGCCGATGTTGTCGTAGTCGATCTCGTTGATGACGATGGAGCTCAGCGGCGCGACGAAGCCGGTGAAGTTCGCGGTGCGCGCGCCCGACTGAATCAACGAGCCACGCACGTCGGCCACCAGCGTCGACGCGGTCAACGTGTACGGAGTCCCGCCCGTCTGCGTCGCCGTGGTCAGCGTCCACACCATGCCGCTGCCGCTCACCGCCGAGACGCTCAAGCCGCCGATGCTCATCGTGCCGGCGTTCACCGTCGCCGGGTTCATCGGGCGATCGAACACCGCGCGCACCGCCGTCAACGAGGTCGCGGCCGCGCTCAGCAACCGCGGAGCAGGACACGTCGAGCCGGCGAGCGAGGAAGACGAGAACGCCGACGGCTGCGCCTGCGCGTTGAAGCGCCACATCGGCACCGCGGTCATCTGCAGGCCGCAACCAGTGGCCAGACCTTCGGAGTCGGCGAGCGCGTTCGGCAAGCGCACCTTCATCACGCCGCCGTCGCTCGTGCCGCTGCTCGCGATGGTGGCCGACTGGAAGCCGGCGCCCGCGAAGACCATGTCAGCGACGACCGTGCCGCTCAGGTTCACCAGCTCGCTCTCGTAGCCGTCGAGGTTGGCGGCGACCGCGAAGTCGACGGCCGACACCGCCTGGCTCAACGGAGTCACCGGCGTGCCGCTGCTGCGCCGCACGAAGCTGGTGATGCTCGTCGCCACGCGCACCTGGCCGATGCGCGTCACGCCCGTCACCAGGAAGTCGATGGTGTCACCCGCGGCCGTCGGCAACGTCGCCGCGTCGACCGCCACGAAGAGCGCCGGACCTGCCGCGCCCGCCTGCACGAAGAACCCGGCTGGATCGCTGTTGCCCGCGTCCGGGTACGCCTGCTTCACCTGCGTCACGATCGCGCCGTTCACCTGGAGCGAGACGCTCATGGTGCCCACGTCGGCTGCTGAGCGCACCGCGGCGATCTGCACGTCGGTCATCGAGCCGCCGCCACCACCCGTCGCACCGCCGCCTCCGCCCGTCGCACCACCGCCACCGCCCGTCGCACCACCGCCACCGCCCGTCGCACCGCCTCCTCCGCCCGTCGCACCGCCTCCGCCGCCCGTCGCACTGCCTCCGCCGCCCGTCGCGCCTCCGCCGCCACCCGTCACTCCGCCGCCACCGCCCGTCGCGCCTCCACCACCGCCCGTCGCGCCTCCGCCGCCCGTCGCTCCGCCACCGCCGCCAGTCGCGCCGCCTCCTCCGCCCGTCGCACCGCCGCCGCCGCCAGTCGCGCCGCCACCGCCGGTCGCACCGCCGCCGCCAGTCGCACCGCCACCACCGGTGGCACCTCCACCGCCGACACCACCACCGCCGCCGGTCGCGCCGCCTCCGCCGCCGGTCGCGCCACCACCGCCGCCGTTACCGCCACCAGTCACTCCGCCGCCGGTGCCGCCACCGTTACCGGTGATGCTGCAGAAGCCGCCCAGACACACCGAGCCGAGCTGACACGCGACGCAGGTTCCGCCCTTGATGCCGCACTGCGCGGGCGTCGGGAGCTGCACGCACGCACCGCTCGCGTCACAGCAGCCCGAGCAGTTGCTGGGCAGACACTTGGGCTTGGCGACGCCGCACGCCGAGGCCACCAGCGCGAACGCAGCGATCGCGAGAAATTGGAGCTGCTTCATGAACGGACTCCTGGAGAGGTCAGCGAACGACGAGCACCGGCTTGTGGCAGATGTGGACGAGGCGATCGGTCACGCTGCCGAGCAACATCCGCGACACCGCGGAGTGGCCCTTCGCACCAATCACCACGCCCCACACGCGCTCGGCCTGCGCGAGATCAGCGAGGGCTTCGGCGGGCGCTCCGTCGAGCATCACCGCGCTCGAATCGACGCCGCCTTCGATCTGCGCGCGCGCCGCCTTGAAGATCTGGTCGGCCGCGTCGCGGTTGCCGGCGTCGATCTTCTTGATGGTCTCGGCGTAGACCGACTCCGCGAGAAGAATGGGCGGCAGCACGTACGCCAGCTCCAACTTCGCCCCCATCGCCTTCGCGAGCCGCGAGGCTTCCTTCACGCCCTTGAGCGAATGGGCAGAGCCATCGACGGCGACCACAATGGAGTGCATGGCGCACGAAGGTACCCTCGTGTATTGGCGCGCGCCATGGCGTCCTTTTCCATCGTCAACGTCACCAAGGGCTACGGCCCCAAGAAGCTCTTCGAGAACGTGAACGTGTCGTTCTCCGCCGGGCGTCGCTACGGCCTCACGGGCCCCAACGGCGCCGGCAAGTCGACCTTCATGAAGATCCTCGCGGGCGACGAGGAGCAGGACACGGGCGACATCATGCGCCCCAGGAAGCTCGGCATCCTTCGCCAGGATCACTTCCAGTACGAGAACGAGCGCGTGCTCGACGTGGTGATGATGGGCAACAAGGCCCTGTGGGCGGCGATGAAGGAGAAGAACATTCTCCTCGAGAAGCCCAACCTCACCGACGACGACGGCGTGCGGCTCGGAGATCTCGAGGGCGTGATCGCCGAAGAAGACGGCTACGTCGCTGAATCTGACGCGGCCGCGCTGCTGATGGGCCTCGGCATCGACGAGAGCTTCCACCAGGGCCCGCTCAAGTCACTCACCGGCGGCTTGAAGCTGCGCACGCTCCTCGCGCAGGCGCTGTTCGGAAAGCCGGAAGGTCTGTTGCTCGACGAGCCGACCAACCACCTCGACCTCGACTCCATTCGCTGGCTGGAGCGTTTTCTTCACGAGTACGAGGGCGTGCTGATCACCATCTCGCACGACCGTCACTTCCTGAACTCGATCTGCACGCACATCGCAGACATCGATTACGAGACGATCATCACCTACACCGGCGGCTACGACGACATGGTTCGTCAGAAGGCCCAGGTGCGCTCGCGCATCGAGTCCGAGAACTCCGAGAAGCAGAAGAAGATCTCGCAGCTGCAGGACTTCGTGGCTCGCTTCTCGGCCGGCACGCGCGCGTCGCAGGTGCAGAGCCGCAAGAACCAGCTCGAGAAGTTGAAGATGGAAGATCTGAAGCGCTCGAACATCGCGCGGCCTTTCATCAAGTTCGAGCAGAAGGTCCCGAGCGGGAAGCAGACCCTCACCTTCGAGAAGCTCACCAAGTCGTGGGACGGAGAGCTGATCATTCCTCCGTTCTCCGCGCTCATCACCAAGGGCGAGAAGATCGGAGTGATCGGCAAGAACGGCGTCGGCAAGTCGACGCTGGTGCGCATGATCGCCGGAGCGATTCAGTCGGAAGGCGGCAAGCTCGAGTGGGGCCACGCAGCGAGCGTCGGCTACATGCCGCAGGACCACCACGGCATCATCAAGAAGGGCACCACCGTCTACGGCTGGCTGCGCGATCTCGACAGCAAGCTCGGCAACGAAGAAATCTCCGGGCTGCTCGGCCGCATGCTGTTCAGCGGTGAAGAGCGCATGAAGCCCACCGACACGTTGTCGGGCGGCGAGACGGTGCGCACGCTGCTGTGCCAGTTGATGATGCGGAAGGACAACGTGCTCATTCTCGATGAGCCGACCAACCACCTCGACCTCGAGTCCATCGCCGCGCTCGCCGATGGTCTGTCGCGCTACGAGGGCACGGTCATCATCGTCACGCACGACCAGGAATTGTTGAACGAGGTCTGCACGCGCATCTGGGCGCCGCGCCGGGGCAAGGACGTGATCGACCACGTCGGCAACCTCGAAGACTTCATGCTCAAGCACGCCGACGCAGCCGCCCAGCGCCGCTAATATAGAGGAGTGGTGCCCCGAGGGTGTGCCCATGTCCCACCCCCGGTTTCGGTTTGGCGCCTTGCGTTGAAGTGAGAGCGGGCTGACACTCCCACCGCCCCATGCGTACACACAACTCTCTGGCTTTCCCCGCGGCGCTCGCCGTCGGTGTGCTCGGTGTACTCACCGCGACTGGCTGTGAAAAACCCAAAATCGTCGCGTCGACCTGTCGCGCCGACGACGACTGCCAGACGGGCTACCTCTGCGAAAACTACGAGTGCGTTCCGCGCGAAGCCAAGGCGTGTGAGCTCGTTCTCGACGGCAACCCGATCCTCCAGCCGTCGCCGCACACGGTAGACTTCGGCACGCTCGATTCGCAGGCCGCGCTGCTGCAGACGGTGACGCTGCACAACATCGGCAACTGCACGCTCACGCTCTACGAGATGACGCTGAAGGACACCAACGCCGGCTTCACGTGCGATCTCTGCGACACGACGTTCCCCAAGGAAATCTGGCCGGGCCGCTCGATCGATCTGACGCTCAGCTACACGCCGGGCATGGTGAAGGAGTCGGTCACCGAGCTGAACATCCTCTCCGACGACAAGGAGTACCCGACGCTCCGCGTGCCGGTGAAGGCGAACTACATCGGTACGCCGAACCTCATCGCGTCGCCGAACCCGATCGAGTTTGGCTACATCGCGCAGGGTCGTCTCGCGCGCCGCTCGGTGCAGCTGAGCAACCAGGGCACCGGTACCGCGCCCATCACCATCACCAACATCGCCGTCTCGCCGCCCGACACGATGGACTTCGCGCTCGTGGCGCCGACCGACTTGCCGCGCACGCTGCGGCCGGTCTCAGCCGATCGCACGGCCGTCGAGCTGCTCGAGGTTCGCTACACGCCGCGCACCACCGCCGATCACGCGGCTGATCTGATCATCACCACCACCAAGGGCACGTTCACCGTTCCGATGACGGGCACGGCGGCGTCGGCTCCGAACGTGACGGTCTCGCCCAACGTGATCGACTTCGGCGACGTGCCGCTCGGCACCTCGGCGTTCCGCACCGTCACCATCGCCAACAACATGGGCGGCGCTCCGCTTCAGACGCACGTGTCGTGGGGCGGCATGATGTTCACCACCGACTTCTCGACCAACCCGCAGCTCATCCCCGACGTGACGCCCGGCATGTACACCGAGGTGCAGGTGCTGGTGACGGCGACGCGCGAAGGTCTCTTGCAGGCCATCCTCAACATCGAGACCAACGACCCGCAGCGGCCGACCGTCTCGATTCCCGTGCAAGCGCGCGGCGTGCTCAGCGGCGGCACCGAGGTCGTGAAGCTCGAGATGACCTACGACAACGGCACCGACAACACCTTCGACAGCGACGTGCGCAACGTCGACATGACGCTCGAGCACCCGTTCGGCTTCGTCTGCAACAAGCAGACGCCCAACCCGATGAACTGGGGAAACTTCGGGCAGGCGTCGTGGCTGGCGTTCGCTCCGAAAGAAGAGCCGGAGCGCATCATTCTCGCCGACTCCCACGCCGACGGAACCTACCGCGTGCTCGTGAGCTACCAGCAAGACTGCGCCTCGGTGCCCACCGGTCTGCTCGCCGGCATTCTCGGCATCTCGGTCGAGGCGCTGGTCGGTTACCTCTCGGGTGGCCTCGTGCCAGTGAACGGAGAAGACGTGGCCGACATCATTCAGAACATCTGCCTCGACAAGAGCGGCACGGCGGTCTCGGTGAAGGTCTACATCAACGGCATGCTCACCGCGGAAAAGCAGGCCACGCTGGGCCGTAAGGGTGATTCCACCTACGTGCTCGATCTCGTGCGCGCCAACGGCACGTACTCGGTGCCCTGATGCGAAGCGCTCCTCTGCTCGTCGCCGCCGCGCTGCTGGTTGGGTGCGGAACGAAGAACCCCACTCCGCCCGGGCCGGTGGTGCCCACGTTCCGCGGTCTGCTCGCCACGCCGCCGCAGCTGGCGTTCACGTGCGTCGTACCCGGCTGCGACAACACGCTCACCGTGAAGGTGCAGTCGAACGTCAATCGCCGCATCGCGATCAAGCGCATCGTGCTGTCGAAGGAAAACGCCGACTACACGATCACCCCCGATCAAGCGCCGCCGTACATTCTCGGAGCGGCCAGCGACTTCGCGATCGACGTGCGGTTCGCTCCGACCGAGGCGCCGCGCAGCGAGTCACTCGATCTGCTCGTCACGTACACCGACGCGTCGGCCGAAGAGAGCGCCGATCGCATCGAGGCCGGCGAGCTCAAGATTCCGCTCGTGAAGCGCCTGGTCGGTGAGCCGGTGCTGAAGGTGTCTCCGCCGTTCCTCAACTTCGGCGTGGTGGCGCCCATGATGCGCAAGGAACTGTCGGTGAACGTGAAGAACGCCGGCTTCGGCAACATCGCGATGGAAGTCGACTACGCCGACTCGGGCACCAACCTCATCAACGTCGGCCTGCCGCAAGACGCCGCGCTCATTCCCGACGCGTCGGTGCCGGTGGCCATCGTCTTCGCGCCGATGGTCGAGCAGTACTTGAAGACGCAGGTCGAGATCGGCTCGTCGACGCCGGGTGTCGATTCGGTGTTCGTCACGGTCGAAGGCACGTCGTTCGCCTTCCCGCGCGTGACGCTCGAGCCCGAAGAAGCAGCGATCGACTTCGGCGAAATTCCCAAGGGCACCAAGCAGCACATCACCGTGAAGCTCGCGAACGTCGGCGGCCAGACGCTCGACGTGAGTGAGATCTCGACCAACGACGTCGCCGACGGCGGCCGCGTGAAGGTGTTCCCCGATGGCGGCACTCCGAGCGCGATGCTCATGCCGCTCGCGCGCTTGCCGTTCGACGTCGAGGTCAACGGCTCGACGCCCGGGCCCATCGACGTGCAGCTGCACATCGCGTCGAACGACCCGGTGCGCCCCACGGTCGACATTCCCATTCGCGCCGTCATCACCGAGCCCAAGGTGCAGGCCAACCCGACCAGCCTCGACTGGGGCACCGTCCCCAACGGGTGGGTGGTCAGCAAGTCGATCGAGGTGAAGAACATCGGCTACGGCACGCTCACCATCAAAGGCATCACCTTCGTCGGTGGCTCTTCGACGCTGTACTCGCTGCGCACGCAGCAGCTCTCGTTGCCCGCGCGTCTGCAGCGTGACGAGCGCGTGGCGTTCGACGTCGAGTTCCGCGCGCAGACCATGACCATGCTCACCGGCTCGGTGTCGATCGAGACCGACGACCCGCTCAACCCGTTCATCGAAGTGCCGCTCACCGCCACCGTCGGCACGTGCGCGCAGAGCTGCCCCATCACCAACGGCACGCCGAGCTGCAGCAACGGCGAGTGCACCATCGGCATGTGCAACACGGGCTTCTACGACACCGACAGCCAGGCCTCGAACGGCTGCGAGTGCCGCGAGATCGGCACCGACCCGGGCGGCTTCTGCTCGATGGGTCTCAACAAGGGCACGCTGCGCGACAACGGCTCGTCGGCCAACCACACCGGCATCATCGCCACCGCGACCGACGAAGACTTCATCATCTTCTACGCGCAGGACGACACGCAGTTCTTCAGCGACGACTACGACGTGCACATCTCGCTGACCTCGGCCGACCCGAACATCACGATGTGCGTCGGGCGCTACGACACCGGCACCAGCGTCAACGAGTGCTACCCCGACTCGAACAAGGTCTGCGGCATTCGCACCTACCGCAACGACGGCTCGCTCGGCGCGGAAGACGGCGCGATGTACTACTTGAAGATCTACCGCACCGGTGGAGCGCCGACCTGCACCTCGTACACGGTGTACATGTCGAACGGGTGACGTGGTCAGCGAACGAGCCCAGCTGAGCCGCAGGCGAAGTCACGAGGTCCACGACCTCGTGTGGCTCGGGAGCGCATGAAATGGTGCGGCTGTTGGGACTGGTGATTCTGCTCGGTGGTTCGGTCTGCTTCGCGCGTGCGGGCGGCATCGAGACCACCAGCTGCGTCGGCTGTCACGGCAGCGGCTCGCAGCAGACGACCATCACGCTGACGCCGGCGACCTTCAACCCGGGTGACACCGTCACCGTGCGCGTGCGCATCGCGGGCAGCGGCAACGTGGGCGGGCTGTTCCTCACCTCGAGCGGCGTGGGCACCTTCGCCGTGGTGAGCGGGCAGAACACGCGGCTCTCGAACGGAGCCATCGTGCACTCGTCGCCGAAATCAGCGAGCGGTGGAGCCGTCACCTTCGACGTGCGCTGGACGGCTCCGTCGACGATGGGTGGCGTGGAGTTCACCGCGGCGACGGTGATGGGCAACGGAGACAACACGCGCGGCGGTGATCAGGCTTCGGACGCGACGACCTCGCAGGCCTTCGGCTGCGCGGGCACGACGTACTACCGCGACATCGACGGTGACGGCGTCGGGTCGGCTGCCAGCGGCACCACGCGCAACTGCATGCCGCCGCTCGGGTACTCCGCGACCGATGGCGACTGCGACGACTTCGACAACCGCAAGACGCCCGGAAAGATGGAGGCGTGCAACGGGCTCGACGACAACTGCAACACGCAGGTCGACGAAGGGTTGATGAGCATCACCACCTGGCCCGACGCCGACGGCGATGGCTACGGCTGGGCGCTCGGTTCTCCGATGTCGGGGTGTGGTGGGGGCATGCGCGCGCCGAACGACGGTGACTGCGACGACACCAATCGCAACATCAACCCGGCTGCGATGGAGATCTGCAACCTGAAGGACGACGACTGCGACGGCCAGCAGGACGAGGGTGCCAAGGTTCGCTGCGGAGAGGGCTGGTGCGCGCGACTGGGCCCGACGTGCAACCCGGTCGACTGCATGCCGGGGCCTCCGCTGCTCGAGCGGTGCAACCTGCTCGATGACGATTGCGACGGCATCGTCGACGACGGGCCGATCTGCGGCGCTGGCGCGGTGTGCATGCAGGGCCAGTGTCTGGAAGACGGAATGGTGGTCGATGGTGGCAGCACGCCGACCGACGGTGGCACGACCAGCCCGCACGGAGAGTCGACTTGCAGCACCACGCCCGCGCTGCTGGTCGGGCTCGCGCTGCTCTTCGCGCGTCGACGGTCGAGGTGAGTTTGAAGCTCGAGAACTACTTCGAACGAATCGGGTACCGCGGCCCGACGCCGCCGACGCTCGAAACGCTGCGCTCGTTGTGCCGCCAGCACGTGAGCACCATCCCCTTCGAGAACCTCGACGTGCTGCTCGGTCGCGGCATCTCGCTCGAAGATGCCGCGGTCGACGCCAAGCTCATCGACGCGCGGCGCGGCGGGTACTGCTTCGAGCAGAACACCCTCTTCCTGCGCGTGCTGCTGGAGCTCGGCTTCCACGCGCGACCGATCTCCGCGCGCGTTCGCGTTGGCCGCCCGCGCGACTTCACTCCGGCGCGCACGCACGTCTTCGTTCGCCTCGAGTTGGACGGTGAGAGCTGGCTCGCGGACGTCGGTGTTGGCGGTCTCTCACCCACCGCGCCCCTGCGGTTGATCGAGAACGTCGAGCAGGAGACGCCGCACGAGAAGCGCCGGCTGATCCGCGAAGGTGGAAAGTGGTTTCACCAGGCGTGGCTCACCGATGCGTGGGCCGACGTCTGCGAGTTCACCCTCGAAGAAATGCCGCCCATCGATCGCGAGGTCGCGAACTGGTTCACCAGCGCGCACCCGCAGTCGCATTTCCGCAATCGGTTGCTGGTCGCACGCGCGCTCGAAGACGCCGGCCGGGTGACGCTGCTCAACCGCGAGCTCACGGTCCGCACACGCAACGGCGTGACGACCACCGTGCTGCAGACTCCCGACGAGCTGCTCGCGACGCTGTCGAGGCACTTCGGGCTCGAGTTTCCCGCCGGCACGCGGTTCGACTGCAGCGCGCTCGACTTTCAGTCGTGAGTAAGATCGCGGCGCATGTCGATCGCTGACGCCTTCGAAAACAACGACGCACTCGGGCTCGCGGAGCTGGTGCGCAAGAAGCAGGTCACTCCCACGGAATTGCTCGACGAGGCGATTCGTCGCGAGGCGCAGGTGAACCCGCGACTCAACGCGGTGGTGACCGACATGCACGAGCTGGCGCGCAAGCAGATCGCCGCCGGCCTGCCCGAGGGCCCGTTCACCGGCGTTCCGTTTCTCTTGAAGGATCTCGCGCAGGCCTACGCCGGCGTCCCGATGAAGAACGGCACGCGGCTGTACGAGAAGCTGGTGCCCACCGAGCACGGCGAGCTGCTCAACCGCTACCTCAAGGCAGGCGTGGTGGTGTTCGGCAAGACCGCGACCAGCGAGATGGGAATTCTGCCGACCGTCGAGACCGCGCTGCACGGTGACACGCACAACCCGTGGAAGGAGAAGTTCACCACCGGAGGCAGCTCGGGCGGTTCGGCGGCGTGTGTCGCTGCGCGCGTCGTTCCCGCGGCGCATGGCGGCGATGCGGGCGGCTCGATTCGAATTCCCGCGTCGTGCTGCGGCGTGTTCGGTCTGAAGCCGACGCGCGGTCGCAACCCGATGGGGCCCGACGCGAGCGAAAAAGCGCACGGCCTCGCGCAGGAACACGTGCTGACCTTGAGCGTGCGTGACAGCGCGGCGTTTCTCGACGCGAGTGCGGGCCCCGAAGACATCGCGCCGTATTGGGCTCCGCCGAAGACCACGAGCTACCTCGAAGAGACGACGAAGCAGCCGGGCAAGCTGCGCATCGCGTACACGCACAAGCCGCTGCTGCCGGGGGCCGAAAACGACGACTGCAAGAAGTCGATTGAAGACGCCGTCACGCTCTTGAAGTCGCTCGGTCACGAGTGCGTCGAGGCCGCTCCGCCGGTGAACGGAGAGAAGATCGCGCTCTCGTTCTTCACCACCTACTGCGCGGGCGTCGCGGGCGAATTGCAGATCGCCGCTGAATTCCTCGGCCGCCCTGCCCGGCCGACCGACGTCGAAGCGACGACCTGGCTGATGGGCATGATCGGCCGCACCCGTTTTTCGGCCGGCAATTTCTCCGTCGCGCTGCGTGAGTTGCAGGCGATGTCGCGCGACGTGGCGCGCTTCATGGAGAAGTTCGACGTGTACCTCACGCCGACGCTGGGCACTCCGCCGGTGCCACACGGCGCGCTCGGTGCGGCCGGCTTCGAGAAACGCGTTCAAGCCGCCGTGGCGCGCATGGACTTCACGACCGCGCTCGCGCTGCCGGGGCTGATCGACAAGGCCGTGAAGCGCGCCTTCAACTTCGCGCCCTTCACCGCGGTGGGAAACGTGACGGGCCAACCGTCGATGAGCGTGCCGCTGTGGTGGAACGGCGATGGCCTGCCGATGGGCGTGTGCTTCACCTCGCGCTTCGGAGACGAGGCCACACTCTTCCGTCTCGCCGCGCAGCTCGAGCAGGCCCGCCCGTGGCGCGGCAAGAAGCCGCCGGTCTGTTCATCACCTTGAGGTGACGCATGTGGGCGGCCCTGGCGTTGGTGCTGGCTGCGGCACCCGAGGGAATGAACGTGGGCTCGGTGCCCGGCGCGTTCATGTGGGGTGAGCTGCGCGGCTCGGTGCAGGTGATGCGCTTCTTCGCCACGCCGATGTCGATGCGCGCCGACATCGTCTTCCCGCAAGCGCAGGCGCGCGTCGTCGGAGGCTTTCGACTCGCCGCCGGCCGGCACGGCTTCTTGCTCGGTGCGACCGTCGAGCCGACCCTCATGTCGAACCCGTTCGCGGCGACGGCGGACGCCTTGCACGCGACGCTCAACGTCACGCCGAAGCTGGGCGGCGTCTTCAACCTCGATCGCTGGACCCTCGTCGCTACGTTTGGCGTGCCCGTCGTGCTGTGGGGCGTGAAGGTCGCGGCGTCGTTGCGTGCGCGCGTGAAGCTCGGCCCGGTGCTGCTCGCGGGCGAAGCGAGCGGCACGGTGGGCCCCGAAGTGTTCCAGAGCGAGAACTTCACCCGCGGTGGACCATTCGTTCCGCGCCTGTGCCCGTTCGAGATGAACTGGTGCATCGACGCGACGTCGTCACGCTGGTCGGCGCGCGCGGCGCTCCTCGCGGAGTGGTTCATCGACGAGTCGTGGTCCATCGCCGCACGAGCGAGCTTCGACACCACGCGCGACGTCTACGTGTTTTCGCCGAACGATGCGCCCGTGGTGCTGACCTCGTACAGCGCGTGGCAGCGCAACACCGAGCGGCTCGACACGATTCTGAGCTGGGCTCCGTTCAAGTACTTCGGCATCTCGGCCGCTGGTGGCCTGTCGTTCGAACATCGCCACTACGGCTTCAACACCTTGAGCTGGGTGTTCGGCATCTCGTTCTGGGTGCGAACCGATCAACGCCTGAGCCGCAACTGGGTCGACCTGTGAACGCAGCCCGAGCTACTGGCCCTGGCCGATCTGAATCTGTTTGAGCGCCGTCAGCGTCTTGTTGCGCGCCAGCCCGGTGCGAATGGCCTGCGGAAACTCGACCTGACTCTCAACTCGGAGTGACTCGAGCCGCGGTGCGTCGATCTCGGCGAAGAAGGTCTCGAGATCCGGCGCGTCCACCCCGCAGTAGAAGACCACCAGCTCGCGCAGCGACGCGAAATTTCCCGTGCGCAGCGGCGCCAGCGGCCGCAGCTGAATGCTCGCCAATCGCAGCTTCTTCACGAGCCGCAGACCCGGCGCCTTCGCCAACTGCTCGAGCTGCTTCGGAGTGTACTGCTGGCGAATCTCGAGTTCGTGCAGCGGGTATTTCGAGAAGAGCCGCTCCCCGTGCTTCGCGAAGGCCGCGATGGTCATGGAGACGCGTTCCACGAAGCCGCGGCGAAACGAGTGCGCACCGGCATAGGGAGCGAGCTCACCGGCGAACGTGCTCCAGTTGGCGCGAAGAATGTCGGCGATGCGCGGGTTGTTCTCGTCGCTCAGCTGCAGGCGAATCAACTCCGCGAGCGGATCTCCGCGTTCGGCGAGCAGGTCGGCGTAGACCAACCGCCGCGAAGAATCGTCCGGGGCCGCGACGATGGCCGCGAGCAGTTCGTCTTCGTCCTTCTCGTTGCGCGCGGGCGCCGCTCGGCGTGGGCGCACGGGCACCACGATGCGATCGCTGGCCGACGCTCGAGCCCACGCCAGCAAGCGCTCGCGGTTCTTCTCGAGCGAGGTCGACCAGGGGTTCAGCTCGGGCCAGACGACGGTCGGCGATTCTGCGGTGCGGCGTGCGCCAGCCGACTCCGACGGTGAGGTTCTCTTCCCAACGCACGACGATCGCCTGCCACTGCCAGTTGTCGACCCACTCGTGGAGGAGCCCCGAATCTGACGTGAGACAGCGGTGCATCAGGCCGAGGCATCGCGAAAGTGGGAGCGTCGAGACACGACTCTTCTCGAACGTCGCGTCGTTGAACCAGCTCGAGAACTTCGCGGGCAGCTCGATGCCGAGCGCTTCGTTGATGGCCGCCACGCCTTCGCGGGTACCGATGTTCGCGGCCAGGACCGTCGGGTCGAGCTCCATCGACCTCAGCGTGCCGCAACTGGATTGACCGGTGAAGGATCAGCGAAGCTCACGACGCGATGAGCGACCTCTTCACCGCCCACAAGACGCTGCGCGCCGGCGTGGTGCGTGTCGAGGCGCAGTTGGTCGACTTCGCCTTCCCGGCGCACAGCCACGATCACCTCTGCGTGGGCCTGGTGCGCGACGGAGAACACGACTGCCGCTACGGGCTGCGACGCCACGTCGTGACGAAGGGCGACCTGATGTTGGTGAACCCCGGAGAAGTTCACGACGGCAAACCCTCCGGCGGGTGCGGACGTCGCTACAGCATGTTGGAGATCGACCACTCGGCGTGGCGCGCGATGTGCGTCGAGATGCTCGGCACCGAGGCCTTCGAGTTCGAGCGCGCAGTCGTGCGTCACCCCGAGGCGCGGCGCGCGCTGGCCGGCTGGCTCGCGAGCTTGTCGGAAGGTGATGTGGTCGCCGAGCGTGATGCCGCCGCGACGCTCTGTGGCACCTTCTCGAGAACGGCCGGCCGCGAACCGACACGACGCGAGGCATCGACGCTCGCCACGCGCATCAGCACACGCATGCGGGAGCGCACCGAAGAGACCGACAGTCTGGGCGCGTTCAGCGCGGAATTCGGAATCAGCCGCTTTCAGCTCGTGCGCGCGTTCAAGCAGGCGTTCGGTCTGACTCCCGAAGATTTCCGAAGGCAGCTGCGCCTCGAGCGCGCACGCACGTTGCTGACCGAGCCGCAGTCGCACGCGCTCAGCGACATCGCCGCGAGCGCCGGGTTTTCCGACCAGAGCCACATGACGCGTGAGTTCCGCCGCATGCTGGGCCTCTCGCCGGGCGCGTACCGCCGCGCGTTGAAGTGACGTCCGCACGTGCGTTCAAGACGGCCGAGCGCGCGTTGGGCACAGTGACGCGCATGGAATACCCGCCTCGGGAGTACCTCGTTCAAGACCCTGCGGTCGGCCTCGAGCTGATCCGCACCCGGCCCTTCGCGCACGTCATCACTTCGCACGGCGGCCTGCGCTCCACGCGCGTACCGGTGCTCGCCGATTCAGAAAACGGGCGCATCGTGCGGCTCCGAGCGCACTTCGACGCGCGCAATCCCCAGGCGAAGAACCTCGAGGGCCAACCGGTGCTCGTCTCGTTCTCCGGGCCGGCGGCGTACGTCTCTCCAAACTGGCGCGCCGACAAGACGAAGGGCGGCACGTACGACTACCAGGAGGTGCAGGTTCGCGGTCGCGCCCGCGTGATGAGCGACGGCGGCTTCTTCCGCCAACTGGTCGATGATCTCTCGCAGTCCATCGAGCCGCAGCATTCCGAGATCGCCGACTTCCCGGTGTGGCGCGCGTTGCACGCGCCGCCGGGCCACATCGAGCGACAGTCTCAGTACGTCGTCGCGTTCGTCATCGAGGTCGAATCGGTCGAGACCATCGCGAAGTTGCATCAGGGTTTGTCAGAAGCTGATCGGCGCTCGGTGATTGCGCACCTCGCGCGATCACGCCGCGATGACGTGCGAGCCATCGCGGCGTTGATCCAGCCGTAGCGTGGATCACCAATTGCCGACGCGCGTGAAGAGCAGCTGATCACCCGCCGGTCCAGCGATGAACGATACGAACGGCGCCATCACCGTCACGTTGGGCCAGCCCGCACCGGTGAGCGCGAAGGTCACGGCTGGACCCTCGTTCGGCCACGTCACGACGGTCAGCGAGCCCTGCGCGAGGAGCTGATTCCCCTCGAGGAACGACCACGAGTTGGTCCGCGAGTCGAAGCGCAGCGTCACCTGACGCGGCAGGCCGTTGAAGTCGAGGTAGTTCGCCCGGTACTCCGAGACGCCGCAGTGACCGAGCAGCTGAGCGACGTTCAAGCGCGGCACGGTCAGCGTGGTGGTGGTGTTCGCCGCGACCGACGCGACGCCGTTGAAGCCGCAGATGACGCGATTCGAAACGCCGATCGCCGCCGGCCCGAAGGCGATGTCCGACGCGAAGCTCAGGTTGCCGGGAGTCACGGGCGTGAAGCTGGCCGACGACGCCGCTCCGATGCTCTGCGGAGCGAGCACCTCGACGCCGTTGAAGCGCGCCGAACGCACCGAGTACTGCGCGTCGTTCACCATCAGCACCGTGCCGTTGGGGTTGCCGACCGTGAAGCTGTTGGTGGTGCAGACCACCTGTTGGCCGAGCTGGAACCCACAGAGCCTTCCACCACGCGAGCCCGCGGGGACCGTGACGCGCAGCTCGCTCGAGGAGACGAAGGTCGGGCTCAGATACGCCGCGTCGTTCTCGAAGCGATAACGGATGATGAGCGAAGTCGGCGGGCGGATGAGGTTCGACCCGCGCACCGTCACCGGGGTGCCGGTGAAGTTGATGGTGGGTGAGAGCGTCGTGAGCACCACCGGCTGCGGCGTCCCACCGATCGGGGTCGTCGGCTCGGGCACCGGGTCGAGAATCAGCAACTCGGATTCCGACTTCGCGAGCGCGGGCGCTTCGGTGCCGGGAGGCACGAAGGTTCCCTGCTCTGCTTCGACACCACAGGCCGCCAGACACATCGTCATCAACGCCAGGATTGGTTTGTTCATGCAGCGTCACGACTGCAGCCGATGTGCCGCGAGCGCTCCGAGGGCTGCGATGCAGCCGCCGCAACGAGTCACACGGGGCGTCACATGGGACACCTGTCCCCCTCTCCCGCGAGGGAGAGGGTCGGGGTGAGGGTGGCCGTGCATTTCCGCAGAGGCACATCACCTGCACTCGCGCCGTGCATGTACCGATCTCTGCGCGTTGCTCTCTTGATGTTCATGAGCTGTTCCCCTGCGACCGAGGTGAAGGTCGCCTCGTCGACCATTGGCAAGAGCGGCGGCACGCTCGAAACCACCGGCCTTCGACTCGTCGTTCCCGCCGACGCGCTGACCGACGATCTCGTCATCACGGCCGAGCCGACGCTGATCAACGGAGTCGCCAGCTTCAAGCTCGGGCCCGACGGCACCCAGTTCGCGGTTCCGATCGACGTCGAGCTCGGCTTCGACCCGGCGAAGGTCGGCGAAGATCCCGAGCTGATTCACATCAGCGAAGCGACCGGCACCGAGATCGTGCTCTCGACCATCGATCACGCCGCACACACCCTCAAAGGGCAGATCTCGTCGTTCTCGACCGTCTCCGCCGGGGCGTGCTGCACCGCCTTCAGCAACTTCTCCCTGACCGCGATCGATCAGACGTCGTACTCAGCGACGCTCGAGGCCTTCATTCCGCGCGGCTCAGCCTTCACGCGGCTCGAGCTCACCTCTGCCGATGGGCTGGGCTTCCACGCCGACGCCGACTTCACGCGCGTCATGCGCATGGGCATGCGGCGGCTGCCGAGCGGCGACTTCGCGGCGAGCTACACGGACAGCTTTCCGTCTCCGGGCTTCGGGCGCAGCTACCGCCTCTACGCGCTCATCGCGCGCAACGGCGTTCTCGAGCGCTCGGGCGTGCTGGCCGAGGCCGGCGCGTTCAGCACTCCGTCCGATCGCGTGGTGCTCGAGGCGAAGGTGCTCGGGAACGGCGTGCTCGACATCATGTTCAGCACGAGCGCCGGGCCGTCGACGCGCACCTGTACGTCGACCTGCGTGGAAGAGCTCCCGGTCTCCACGCCAGTCGAATTCATCGCGACGCCGCGCGCAGGGCATCACCTCACCGGTTTCGAAGGCGACTGCGCAGCGCTGGCCGTCGGCTCACGCACCGAACTGGTGATGCGCGCCAATCGCCGGTGCATCGCGCGCTTCGAGCCTGACGTGGTCGAAGCGACGTTCTTCGTCACCAGCCTCACCGGAAAGCCCGGAGTCGACTTCACCGGCATCGCGAGCCTCGACGCGTTCTGCACGGCGCAGGCGCGCGCTGCCAACTCGACGCTCGCGATGACCTCGCAGAGCCGCAACTGGATCGCCTTCACGGGCATCTCGGCGACCAGCACCACCGCGACCGCGCGCATCGGCACCGGGCCCTGGGTCAACGCGGTCGGCAACTCCATCACGCTCGCGGCCTTGCGCGACGGCACCGTTCCCTCGGCCGACATCCGCACGCAGTCGGGTCGTCTCTTGCCGGCGACCGACGACGAGGTCGCGACCAACTACGGCCAGTACACGCCAGAGCCGATCGCCGTCGATGCCGCGGAGCGTCTGTTCATTCAGCGCGAGCGCGACGCCGCGGCGCGGTTCGGCTTCACGGGGACCTTCTGCAACGACATGTCGACCGACAACGGCTTCCTGTGGCTTCGCGTCGGTCACGCCGCCTGGGAAACGCCACGCGCAGGAGACAGCGCGAGCGTGACGCGCAACGCGACGAGCTCGTTCGACCGGCACTGTCCGATCGCTTCGCCCTCGGTCTACGACTACGTGAGCTCGAGTTCGGGCACGCCGATGACCGCGGAGCTCCCGGCGAGCGGTGGTCTGCACCTCTACTGCTTCGCGCAGTAGCGAACGCAGTCAGCGACCCGCGGTGTTGCTCGCCCATCTGGGCGAGCTGCCCTGGTACACGACGAGATTTCCGTCGTCCTGCACCGCGAGGTACGCGTTCGCGACTCCGTTGGTGCGGGTGTTGAAGAGCGGCGTGTTGCCGGCGGTGTAGAGCACGAAGTTGCCGTCGGTCTGCATCACCGCGCGCTGGCCTCCACGGCCGTTCGTCGCGGTCTGCCAGATCCACCGGCCCTGGTTGTAGAGCACGAGGTTGCCGTCGCCCTGCATCACCAGCACGTGGCGGCCATCACACGACGCGACCGACTGATTCGCGCTCAGCGTGACGCCCGGTCGCACGATGCCGCAGCCACTCGGAGCAGGCGGCGGCGCGGGCGGCGGCGGCGGCGCAGCACACGCGGTGCCCGACGTCCCCGAGAGCAGATTGAACGGGTTGATGTCGGACGAGTAGCGGCCGTCGGGCGAGACGTTGAAGTGCAGGTGCGTCGACGCGGCTCCGGTGCGGCCCATGAAGCCGAGCTGCTGACCGGCGCTCACGCGTTGGCCGACGCTCACCACGGCCTGATCCATGTGGCCGTAGTAGTACTCCCAGCCGCAGCGATCGCGCAGGCGCACGCGCAGACCCGACGTGCTGCTCGGCACACCGACCGCGGTGATGGTTCCATCGGCCACCGCGACCAGCGGCGCGCGCTGAAACGCGAACACGTCGATGCCGTGATGCGAGCCACCCCAGTCCGAATTCTTGTTCTGATCGGGACACGACGTGCGGCAGGTGCCGGTGCCACAGCTCGCGGGGTCGTAGCCGATGTTGTGCGGAGCGTTCACCGGGAACCGGCTCATCACCGGCGCGCAGGTGATCTCCTGCTGCGTGGTGCCGAGCTCGTCTTCTTCACCCGGCCAGGAGGGATCGTCGACCGCCAACGTCGAGTCGACTCCGCAGGCGAACAGCAGCAGACAGCTCACCGCAGCGAGTGTGGTTTTCATGAACGGATCGTCGCGAGCAACACCCGCTTCGGTTCACGAGCAAAACGTGAAGCGCGCTCTCGAAATCGACGAGCAACTTTCGCTTCGCGAGCGCGACAAGTGCTTGTTCTCACTGAGTGAGAGCGCGCCTGTGATCTCCAGTGATCGTGTTGGCTCGAGTTCTGCCTTGGTGAACATCGTGTCGAGTCGCGGTCACAGCGCAGAGGTCGCCCCACGCAGCAGCGTCGGCGCGGTGGCGAATTCTGCTCACTTCTTTCACCACTACGTGAATTTGGCTGTTGGAGCAGCCACTTCCACGCAGTCGTGAAAATGGAGCCGAATTCCCCTCAAGATGAGGGGCACGCTCGCCTTTCGGCACGACCAGGAACCCACCAGCACCACGCACCCTCAATGCAGTTTTCGCCCACGCTCCGCACGGACTGTACAGCCATTTTCACGAAGTCGTGCCGCGAACTCAGCGATTGATCACGTACGCACAGGCCGAATCGAGCTGCACCGTCGTGCGATCGAGCGCGGCGAGCAACGAGTCGCTGAACGCCAGCTCTTCACCGAGCACCGCCTCGATGCGAGCCGCGGCCACACCCTGGTGCGTGAGCGAGAGCTTGATGCGCAGCATCGACATGTCGCGCTCGTCTTCGATGCGCTCGCGCGCTTCGACCTTGAGCTTCTCGAGCAGCCCCTTCGCCGTCTCGTGCGCGACCTTCGCCGCGTCGTCGACGAACTCGCGCAGCTCGGGGAACGCCGCGGCGATCTCCGGGCCCTTGAGTGAACGGCCCTCGGTGTCGCGCAGCAACTCGAGCAGGTGCGCCTCGCTCTTCGCGCTGCCGTTCGCCTGCCGGGTCACCGCCACGCCGAGCAACGACGCGCTCAAGTACCGCGACAGCTGCCGTGACGGCACGCGCGCGCCAGGCGACGTGTCGCTCGGCTCCGGAGTGGTGACGTGGAACTGGAACTCCACGCCCTTGGCGCGAATGGGCTTCTTCACGTCGAGGAAGCGCACGCCGTTTCGCCCGTACGGGCCATCGCGCAGGAAGCCGAACAGCGCCTCGACGAGTGGATGACCCGTGGCGAAGTACTCGATCTCTTCCTGCTCGACGGCCGTGTCGCGCCAGAAGGTGCCGAGCACCGTGCGCTCTTCGGTGATGTCGTAGCCGGGCAGCGCCTCGACGTTCAGCGCATGACCGAAGTGGAACGCGCACTGGAACGCGTCGACCTCTTGATCCTGATCGACCTTGATGCCGATGCGATCGGCGAGCTCGGTGATGGTCTCTTCGAGCCGCTCATCGAGATCGCGCGCGATGCTCCACAGGCCGTCGTCGAGCGACTCGTCTTCGTCGGCGTCCATGCCGGTGCGCTCATGCGAGCGCTGCACCAGCGCCTTCACCTCTTCCTTGTCGAATGAACGCAGGTCGAGGAGCGGGTCGTACGCCTTCTTCACCTGCTCGCGCGCCTTCTTCACGCGGGTGGTGAGCTGCTTCACGTAACCCGCACGATCTTTCGCGTCGGCCAACGCCAGCTCGGTGAGCCGCGGCTCGACCTCTTCGAGCACCGCGTCGAGACCGCCGACCGTCTCTCCGAACACGCCGACCGCGTCACGCAGCACGGCGAGCACGTCGGCCGAGAACGTACCTTCCGCCTCGAACACGTGAATGTCGACCGACTGCGTCTGCCCGATGCGATCGAGACGACCGATGCGCTGCTCCATCGTCGCCGGCGACCACGGCAGGTCGTAGTTCACGAGGTGATGCGCGAACTGGAAGTTGCGGCCTTCGCCACCGACTTCCGTCGAGAGCAACAGCTTGGGCCCTTCAGGATCGCGGAAACGCGCCACCTGGCGGTCGCGTTCGGCGAGCGGCAATTCACCGTGGTACGCGAGCGCTTCGATCTGCTCGTTGCGCAGCCGCTGCTGCAGGCTCTCGAGGGTGTCGCGCGCTTCGGTGAACACCAGCAACTTCGCGCGCGGCTCCTTCGCCCACACGCCCTTCAGCAACTTCACGAACGCCGAATACTTCGCGTCGCGATCGGGCAGCGTGAGCTTCATGCCCGCCAGCGCCTTGTTGGCGCGCATCGCCGCGAGGAACGCCGCGGGCGACGACTCGAGCCGACGCACCAGGTTCGCGAGCGCCGCGCCGTGCACCGTGCCGTCCTTCGCCAGCTGCGCGAGCGCCGCGTCACGCGCCGCCACTTCTTCCTTCGAGAGTTCGACGGGGTGCACGTGCAGCTTGCGCTCGCTGAAGCCACCGACCGTCACGCGCCGGTTGCGGATCAAGCGATCCGACAACGAATACGTCTCCGCGAGGTGCAGCAGCATCTCATCGGGATCGTCGATCTCCTGCAGCGCCTCGTCGTGCGGGAACTTCGAAGCGAGTTCCTTCACCGAGCTCTTGGTCGACTTACCGGCGAGCAGAGCGCGCAACGCCGCCGACAGTTCTTCCTGCCGCGCGAGCCGCGCCTCGAACTCCTTCGTCGTCGGAGCAGTGTTCGGGTCGATCAACGCGAGGAGCGACTGGTATTCGGCCGGGTCGAGCTGCATCGGCGTCGCGGTGAGCAGCAACAAGCCCCACGAGTTCTTCGCGAGGGCCTGCGCGGCCTGATGCGCCTTCTCACCCTTCAGGTGATGCGCTTCGTCGATGATCACCAGGTCCCACGGCGCGGCGGGATCACCGGCCTGCTTGCGGTAGTCCTCGTTGCGCTGCAGCAGCTCGAGCGAGGTGACGACGAAGTTGAAGCGCGCCCACGGAGAGATCTCCGGCACCTCGTCGAGCGACTGCTCGTAGCGCTCGGTGTCCATCAGCGTGAACAGGTGGTTGAACTTGTGGAACAGCTCGACCAGCCACTGCACGGTGAGGTGCGAAGGAGCGACCACCAACACGCGACGCGCCAACCCCGCGAGCCGCAGCGCCGAGAAGATCATGCCCGCTTCGATGGTCTTGCCGAGGCCCACTTCATCGGCGAGCACGAAGCGCGGGCGGTGCGACGACAGCACGCGCTGCACCACGCCGACCTGGTGCGGCTTCACCATCACGCGCGACGCGAGCAGCGCGCCGAGCGCGTCGTTGCGGCGCTCGTCGTCGAGCATCAGCGCCGAGCGGCGGAGCACGAAGTTCTTCGCATCGGCGACGCGGCCTTCCTTCAGCATCGCCAGCAAGTCAGGCCGCGGAGGCAACGCGCGCAGCTCGGTCTCGGGGTACTCGTCGTCCTTCCCGTCGTCGAACTTCACCGCGTAGCGCTTCAAGCCGCGCGCGCCTTCTTCTTCCTGCACCACCACGCCCGTGCGGCCCTTGGGCGTCTTGATCGCGGTGCCCGTTTCGAGCGTGGCGTGCACCAGCGCACCACCACGCGTGCTGACCGTCAGCGCTTCTTCATTGGGCCGCCCGGGGAACTGCACCATCGCCTTCGAGCCGTTTTCCAACACGGCGACGAGATGCCCGGTGCCCCACTCCGGCTGCGGCAGGTACTTCACCTTCATACCGACGATGAACGAACTCATCCGCGCGCGCCTATAGCGCCAGGTCCACGAAATCGCCCACGAAATTGGCCCGATGAGTTTCGCGGGGTGGGTCGGTCTCTACTGACATGAAAAAACCCTGGCTCGCCGCGGCGCTGAACTTCTTCTTCATGGGTCCCGGAACGCTCTACGTCGGCCGTCGCAAGGCGCTCGGGCTCGTGCTCACGCTCGGAGCGATCGCCCTCACCTACGTCGAGTTCGGCGTGCAAGTGCAGGCACCCGCGCTGTACCCGATCATGTTCGCCACGGTGTTCGTGATGAACGTGTTCTTCGCGATCGACGGCTTCCACGAAGCCCGCGCGGTCAACGCCGCGAGCAGCACGCCAGCGGCTTGACCAGGTTGCACGCCGCGCTGTTGAGGTCGCCCGTCGGAGTCAGCACGCCGCCCTGCTGCCCGCCGCTGCTGGCGAACACACCGCCGTAGGTCCAACCGTCGGTGTTGGGGCTGCCGTAGTAGCAGTACGCCGCCGAGCGGATGCCGTCGGTGCCGCGGGGCCAATCGATCCACGCGCCGTCGACTCCGGGAGCGGCCGCGGTGTTCGCGAGGTCGTAGTCGGAGCGGGTGCAGAAGAACGAGCCCGGGAATTCGGCCGAGCACTTCTGGTTCGCGCCCGTGTAGCCGCCGAGGTTGCCGGTGAACGTCGCGACGGTGAAGCCGCGGAAGATCGTCTTGGGCGGCACGTAGCAGCACGCCAGCGACTTGGTGAGGTTGCACGCCGCGCTGTTCAAGTCGCCGGTCGGCGTGAGCACACCGCCCTGCTGCCCACCGCTGCTCGCGAACGCGCCGCCATACGTCCACCCGTCGGTGTTCGGGCTGCCGTAGTAGCAATACGCCGCCGAGCGGATGCCGTCGGAGCCGCGCGGCCAGTCGATCCACGCGCCGTTCACGCCCGGAGCAGCCGCCGTGTTCGCCAGGTCGTAATCGGAGCGCGTGCAGAACGACGAGCCCGGGAATTCAGCGGCGCACTTCTGATTCGCGCCCGTGTAGCCGCCGAGGTTGCCGGTGTACGTCGCGACCGTGAAGCCCGCGAAGTCGGTCACGTCGCCCGCGATCAGCACCGCGCCACCGTCGAGGTAGAGCACCGAGCCCGCCGGCCCAACCGGACCACTCGGCCCCTGCGGACCCTGCGCGCCCATCGGACCCGCGGCTCCAGCCGGACCTTGCGAACCCGTCGCGCCCGTCATGCCTTGAGGGCCCTGCGCACCTTGAGCTCCGGTGGCTCCAGTCATGCCCGTCGCACCCGTCATGCCCGTTGCGCCCGTCGCGCCCGTCATGCCCTGCAGACCCTGAAGGCCCTGCGCACCCTGCGGCCCCTGAATGCCCTGCGGGCCCTGCGCGCCTTGAGCGCCCGTCGCGCCGTTGCAGACCGCGATGGTTCCCGCGTCCGGCAACAGCACCAGTACACCGCCCGTCGCGCACTGCGGGCTCATGTTCGGCAACACGCTCGCCGCAATCGACGCGCCCTGCGGACCCACCGGTCCCTGCGCGCCCATCGGTCCCGTCGCTCCCGGAGCGCCGTTGCACACGTTGGTGATGCCGCCATCGGAGAGCTGCGTGACGCGCACGCCGCCATTGGGACACGTCGCGCCACCCGGGGTGATCGCCGTCACCACCACCGACGAACCCGGAGGCCCCGTCACCACGCCGCCGTCGATCACGATCACCTGACCCGCGGGCCCTTGAATGCCCTGCGGACCAGCGGGCCCTTCGGCACCCGTCGCGCCAGTCGTGCCCTGCACGCCTTGATCGCCGGTGTCGCCCTTGTCGCCTTTGTCGCCCTTCGCGCCGTTCATGCCGTTGGTGCCCGGAGCGCCCATCGCACCAGCCGGGCCTTGAGGACCCGCAGGCCCCTGCTCACCGGGAGTCGACGGGCACGCTGCGAGAACGATCACCAACGAAGCGAGGAGGACTGAACGCATCCCCGCAAAACCCCACAGCGGTGCTGTGAGTGCAACGTGAGATCAGCCGCCGATGTCGAAGCCCAGGCCGACCTTGATCCACGGGTAGCCGGCTTCCGCGCGGAAGCTCACGCTCTGCGAGAACTTGTACATGATGCCGATGTTGCCGATCGGCGACGCGCTCACGTAGCCGCGGCACACGACGCCCGCTCCACACGTGTACGGCACCGGGTTGAACTCGAGCACCACGCCGGCCTTCGCGTAGGCCGAGAACTTCTGCGTGAAGTGGAACTGCCAGTACACCTCCACCGGCAAACCGATGGTCGGGTAGAAATAGGTGCCGAGCACGCCGCTCAAGTCAGCGCCGAACTCGATGCCGAACGAGTCGTTCACGGGCGGAATGAAGCCGTCGTGGAGGATGGGGATGAGGAAGCGCCCACCGACTCCGAACGGGAAGCCGTAGTAGTAGTAGCCGTACGGCAGGCCCGCGAAGATCGAGATCATCATGTGCCGCTTCTGCGGCGAGCGATCGAGCAGCGCGCCGCTCTGATGAAAGGTCGAGCCGTTGGGCGTGTCAGACGTCGCGGGCTTCGCGTCGTCGGCGAACACGGGGAGCGAGGTCAGGGCCAGCGTGAGGATGATCGTGCGGCGAAGCATGGTCGTCTCCATGGGTGAAGGCAGTGCCCCAGAATACGGACCAGCAGTCAGCTGAAGCCAAATTTTTCCTGCAGGGTGTACGAGTCACCTCGTGAAACGCGTTCTCGTCTCAGCGTGCCTGCTCGGAGACCCCGTTCGCTACGACGGCGGGAACAAGGCCGTGCGGCACCCGGTGCTCGAGAAATGGCTCGCCGAAGGCCGCATCGTACGCGCGTGCCCGGAGCTGCTCGGAGGCCTCGGCGTGCCCCGCCCGCCCGCGGAAAAAGTCGGGGCGCGCGTGATGACCAACGGCGGCGTCGACGTCACCGCGGAGTTCTCGCGCGGCGCGGCAGCAGCCCTGTCGATCGCGCGCGAGCATGGAATTCAGATCGCCGTGCTCAAAGAAAACTCGCCCTCGTGCGGGAGCGCGACGATCAACGACGGCACGTTCAGCAAGACGCGGCTCGCGGGAGAAGGCGTGACCACCACCTTGCTCCGCGCGAACGGCGTGCAGGTCTTCAGCGAGCTGCAGTGGGACGAGGCGGCACTGGCACTCGGATCACTTGCGCGTGACGGGGACTGAGTGCTCGTTCGCCGCGTCGGCTTCTCCGCCGTCCTTGCCCTTGCCGAACAGTCGATCGCCCGCGACGGTCACGCCGACGTCGACCGAGCCGCCGACCACCACCGCCGCGCCAGCTGAGGCGTTCGCGGTGATCGCGCGCTTCTCGAGATCGATGCCCACGCTCGCTTCGGCTTTCGCGCCGAGACCAACCCAACCTTCGCCGCGGAGCTGCGCGCCGATGAGTTCCTGACCCGCGTACGCGATCGCCTCGCGGCCCTCGAGCCCCACCTTCGCGCCCACGAACGCCTCTGCCTTCGCGCCCGCGCCGGTGGGACCCATGCTCGCTTCGATGCCCGTCTTCGCGCCGACGAAGAAGTCCATCGCGGCGGTGCCGACGTGGCCCACGTCGCCGATCAGCTTCTGGTGTTCCTGGTACTGGAAGCGGTAGCCGGCGCCGACCTCTGCGCGGCTCATCACCGACGATGACGGGCCGACGTGCGCCTTCGCCACCCAGCGCGCGCCGACGGTGCCCTGCTCCGTCATCACGCCCCAGTTCTCCGCGCCCTTCTCTTCTCCGGTCTGCTTGTGCACGTCGAGGCCAGCGAACACTTCGGCGCCCGCCGTCTGCCCGAGCGGCCCGCCTTCCACGTACGCACGGCCACGCGTGCCGAGGAACGATTCGGTCTTCGTGCCGTATTCCTCGACCGTCGACTTGAAGCCCGCCTCTCCTTCCACGCCCAGCTTCGCCGAGAGCGTCTTCGCGTTGAGGTCACCGAAGAGACGCCCGTGCACGCCGGCTTCGTCGGTCGTCGTGCTCACCGTCTCGTACGTGCCGGGGCGCGTGATCGATTCAGCGCGGCGCTCGTGCTTCTCGCTGGTCCACAGCGACTTCGGCGTCTCGGCGATCGTCTTGCCTTTCTCGCCGTAGCCGAAGCGTCGCGGGTGCACGCCGTCGTCGACGCCGATCGACACGCCCCAGCCTTCGCGGCTGAACACCACGCTCTTGCCGTGCTCGAACGCGTCCTTCGCGAACTGACCTTGCTTGGTCGCGCCCGCCTCGTCGGCCTTCTGTTTGATTTCCTGCTTCGCCTCGGTCGCCTTGGTCTTCACTTCCTGCGCCGCGCGGTTCACGAAATTGCTGATCTTCGACATGGTGTGTTTCTCCTTGAACGAAACGCGCGGCACGGCCTCGAAGAGGCTCACGACGCGAATCGCTCAACGAGAACGGTTACTTGGACGGCAGGTGGTTGACGACACGCGCCGTCACGCCACCTTTGCCGAGCGCGAGGCTGATGAACGCCGCCTCGGCGTGCGTGCCTTCGAACGCGACTGCGGGAAGCTTTTCGAGCCGCTTCTTCGCGTCGGCTTCCGGCATGCCGAGCCCCTTCACCAACAGCGTCAGCACCCGCGGCACCATCTTCGCGTCGTCGACCCACACTTCAGCGCGCCCCGACTGCCCGAGGATCGCCTTGCGAATTCCCGGCGCGGGTAAACCGACGCCGCTGGTCTCGAAGCCGTGCCCGCACTCGCAGGCGAACGACTCGATCCACTTCAGCTGGCCGTCGCCGATCTCCTGACGCACCTCGATGTAGTGGTTCTTGCGGCACGTCGCGCACACTGACGGAACTCGTCCACTCGAGGCAGCCACGCGCGAGATTGTACTGCGACGCGGTTTTCTTTCTCGCCGAGAAACGGCACTGGACTGTCCACGCCGCGCACGCGACCGCGGACGTTCGAAGCCTTCGGTCGCAGCGAGCACGCCGGGCACGACCGTTGCTCTGCGTTCCTCGTGGAGGTGGCGACATGGAAGGTGATTGGCTGAACGAGGACACGGTGACCGCTCCGCCGGAGCGCGGCATCGACGAGATCAAACGACGGCTGCTGCGGCTGGGCGCGAGCTCGCTGAGCGTGCCTGAGCTCATCGCGCTGCTGCTCGACGAAGACGAACTCAAGCGCAGCGTCGAGCTGAGCAGCGAAGGTCTTCGCGCGCTGATGATGGAGAGCCCCGAGTCGCTCATCGAATACCGCAAGCTGACCGCGAGCGAGAGCGCACGGGTGCTCGCCGCCGGAGAGCTCGCGCGACGCATGCACGACGGGCGCGACGAGCGGCCGAAGCTCGGCACGCCGCAGGCGATTCACGACTGGGCCCGCAGGCGCATGGCCGGCGCGCGCAAAGAGGAGGTCTACGTGCTGTGCATGAACAGCCGCAACCTGCTCCTGCGCGCGGTGCGCATCGCCGAAGGGAGCGTCGATCAATGTCACGTCGACCCGCGCGAGGCGTTTGCTCCGGCCATCGCGGCGCGCGCGACCGGCATCGTGCTGGTGCACAACCACCCGTCGGGAGATCCCGAGCCGTCGGTGCACGACGTCGCGCTCACCCGGCAGCTGCGTGAAGGCGGAAAGCTGCTCTGCATTCGGCTGCTCGATCACCTCGTGCTCGGCGAGCGGAGCTTCGTGTCGATGCTCAACCGCGGGCTGTTGCGCGGTGACGACCCGCCCTGGGTCTCGCGCGTGCAGGCGCCTTGACCGATCGATCCCGGGAGGCCATATGCCCGCCGTGTCCGCTTCACTTCCGCACTTCGCGCAGATGCAGGAAGGCCTCGCGAAGCACTTCTCGCTGAGCGAATTTCGCAACGGCCAGGCGGAAGTCATCTCGAACGTCATGCAGGGCACCAACACCGTGGTGGTGATGCCCACCGGTGCCGGCAAGTCGCTCTGCTACCAGCTGCCCGCGATGCTGCTCGACGGCGTGACGGTGGTGGTCTCTCCGCTCATCGCGCTGATGCAGGACCAGGTCGATCAGCTGCAGAGCAAGGGCATTCCGGCGACGTTCATCAACTCCACCATCGGTGATGCGGAGCGCGCCGATCGTCAGCGCCGCATGCGCGAGGGTCAGTACAAGCTCGTCTACGTCGCGCCCGAGCGGTTTCGCAGCGAGAGCTTCGTGCACGCGCTGCTCGACGCGCGGCTCGCGCTCTACGCCATCGACGAAGCGCACTGCATCTCGCAGTGGGGCCACGACTTCCGCCCCGACTACGCGATGCTGGGTCAGGTGCGAAAGCGGCTGCGCCCGCCGCGCACGGTGGCGCTGACGGCGACGGCCACTCCGGAAGTGCGCGAAGACATCACGCGCGTACTGCTGATGAAGGACCCGCGCGTCTTCGTGGCGGGCTTCGATCGCCCCAACCTCTTCCTCGAGGTCGCGCAGGTCGGAGGCGAAGTCGACAAGCGGCTGGCCGCCGCGAAGTTGATCGGTGAAGGCAGCGGCGTCGTGTACTGCAACACGCGCAAGCAGGCCGAGGCGCTGCACGAGCACCTCGTCGACGAGGGCGCGCCGGCGGTGCTGTACCACGCAGGCATGCAGGACGAGGCGCGGCGCAAGGCGCAGGACACGTTCATGTCGACCGCGAATTCGATCGCCGTGGCGACCAACGCATTCGGCATGGGCATCGACAAGCCTGACATCCGCTTCGTGGCGCATGCGGGAATTCCGCGCGCGGTCGAGGCCTACTACCAGGAGATTGGTCGCGCCGGCCGTGACGGCAAGCCCAGCCGCGCGGTGCTGCTCTTCAACCACGGCGACGTCTACACGCAGGAACGCATGATCGCGGGCAACCACCCGGGCGAGGTCACCTTCGTCGATCTGTGGAACGTGCTGCGCGCGAACCAGAACTACGAGCGCGGTGTTCACTTGCTCGCCGCGCAGATCGGCTCGAACGAGTTCGAGGTCTCAGCCGCGCTGAAGGTCATGGAACGCCAGGGCCTCATCTCGCGCGGCGGTCGCGGGGAAGGCCGCTACGGCTTCACGGTGAACGCCGCCGGGCTCACGTACCAGCCGCGCAGCAACGAAGCGCGCGCGGTGCTCGCGGCTTTGGTGGCGACCGCTCCGCAGGGCACGCCGATCTCACTCGAACTCTCGCTGCTCGGCCGCAAGAGCGGAGTCGAAGAAGAACAGGTGCGTCACGCCATCACCCTGCTCGAGCGCGCCGGCGTGATCGCGGTGACGAGGCCGTTCGCCGGTCGCGCGATCTCGACCTTGAAGGAAGGCCGCTGGGCTGAGCTCAAGGTCGATCTCTCGCGGCTGCGCGCGCAGGAGCGCAATCAACTTCTGCTCCTCAAGCGCATGACCGACTACGCGTACACCAAGCGGTGCCGGCGCGCGTTTCTGCTGCGGTACTTCGGTGAAGAGGTGGCGTTCGGGCAGTCGTGTGGCTCGTGCGACGTGTGCTCCGGGCCTCGCCTCGCGGTGCAGAGCAAGGGCAAGAGCGGCGCGCACGCGGCGATCGAGAAGGGCCTGCCTGAGCACTACTCGGTGCTCGCGGTCGAGGAACTCAAGCGCTGGCGCAAGGAACTCGCGAGCGACCTCGACGTTCCGGCGTTCATCATCTGCAACGACCAGACGCTCTACGGGCTGGCCGCGGCGCTCCCGGTGACGAAGGTCGAGTTCCTCAAGGTGAAGGGCACGGGCGAGGCGCGGTGGGAACGCTTCGGCCCGAAGATCACCGAGATTTGTCTGATGGCGCGCGCCGCGGGTCACGTGCCGCAGCCGGTGCCCGTCGCGCGTCGCCGCCGGAGCCGCTGATGGGTGCGTCGGTCGATGCAGACGAATACGATGATTTGATGCAGACCGTGCGAACGACGCTGAACATCGACTCGGAGCTCCTCGAGAAGGTCCAGAGGGTGCACCCGGGCGAGACGAAGACGCACCTCATCGAGCTCGGGCTGCGCGCCCTGCTGGCTCGGCGAGCTGCGAAGCTCCTGAGTGCGCTGGGCGGAGCGTTTCCGAAGGCGAAAGCGGGGCGGCGCAGGCGAGCGGGCCATGGTGCTGGTTGATTCGAGTGTCTGGATTCGCCATTTCCGTGCGCGAGACCACGCGCTGGTGAAGCTCCTCGATGCTGACGAAGTCGTCTGCTGTGACGTGGTGCTCGGAGAGCTCGTGCTGGGTTCGGGAGTCAGCGACGAGGTGGGCGCCTTGTTGCGTGGTCTCGCTCGAATCGAGATCGCCTCGAGCCCGGCGGTGCTCGAGTTCATCGACGGGCACCCTGAACTCAACGCGCTGGGAATCGGTTGGGCCGACGCGCAGCTTCTCGAAGCATGCGTGCGCTCGAAAGCGCGCCTGTTCACGCATGATCGCGCGCTGCGACTCGCCGCCGGAAAGCTCCGATTGCGGACGGTCTGAGCCGTGCAGTGAGTCACCGGAATGACCTCTTCGCTCCCGGAACGCGGCTCTCCGGACGCAGACGCGCGTCCACTCGGTGACGGCACGCGGATCTTCGCCCTCATCGCGCTGACCGCCGTCGCCGCCGGCTTGTGGATCGCCCGCGCGACGCAGACCGGCGGCCCGCGCTTCACCTTTCTCTGGTGGAACCTCTTCCTCGCGTGGGTGCCGTGGTTGATCTCACTCACCATGCTTCACGCGCGCCGGCTCTTCTGGCCGCTCAGCGTCGCGTGGCTCGCGTTCTTCCCCAACGCGCCCTACCTGCTCACCGATCTCATTCACTTGAAGCCGCGCGCAGGCGTGCCGCTGTGGTTCGACGCGCTGTTGCTGGCGTGCTTCGCGTTCGTGGGGTGCGCCGTCGGTTGGGACTCGCTGGCGCAGGTGCACGGCGAGCTGCAGAAACGCATCGGCGAGAAGTGGGCGGCGCTCGGCATCGCCACCGTGGTGCTCCTCACCGGAGTGGGCGTCTTCCTCGGCCGCTTCGAGCGCCTCAATTCGTGGGAGATCGTCACCGATCCCCGCCAGGTGGTGTTGACCGCCAGCGAGGCGCTCCTCGAACCGAAGGCGCTGATCTTCTCGCTGGCGTTCGCGGGCTTCGTCGGAGCCGGCTACCTCTTCAGTTCCGGTGCAGCACGACCGCGTTGTTCTGCCACTTCTCCAGCGTCTTCTTCCCGAGCATCGACTTGAGCGTGCCCTCGGTGATCTTCTGGGTGCCGTCCTTGTTCACGTTGTTCGAGCCGATGAACGTGGGCTCGCCGGTCTTCGCGTCGCGGCCGGTGCAGATCATGACGTGCGCGTGATCGAACGCGACGACGTCTCCGGGCTGCGCGTCGTTCAAGTTCTTCGAGGTCGTGAAGTTGCCGGTCTTCTGCAGCTTGCCGACGAGCCCGTCGACGCCGGCGCTCATGTCCTTCGCGGTGATCTGACCCGAGGCGCAGAGCACGCCGCTGACGAAGTTGGCGCAGTTCACGCGATTGCCGACGTCGTCACGCATCGCGAGGCCGATGGGGTCGTTGCCCCGCTTCACCACGTCGGCGTCCTGGCCCAGCTTGGTGCGCGCGTTCTTCACCACGTCGGCGCCTGACGCGGTGCCACCCTGCTGCACTGCGGTGGTCTTCGCCGGCTCGAACACGTCAGCGGTGTGCGGCGACGAGGGGCGCGCCGGCGTCGGAGCCGGCTTCGTGTTCTGCAAACCAAACAGCGCCGCCTTGGTCTCGGGGCCGACGATGCCGTCGACGCCCACGCCGGTCGACTTCTGGAAGGCCTTCAACGCCGCCTGCGTCTTCGGGCCGAACGAGCCGTCAGTCGGCCCGGGATCGAAACCCTTGCTGCGCAGCATGTCCTGCAACGTCGAGACCTCGGGGCCGCTCGAGCCAGCCTTGAGCTGGTGCGAGCTGCCGACCTGCGAGAGCGAGGCGGCCTGAGCGAGCGTGCGAAGCGGATTGTAAGAAGAGATGGAAGTCATGCCGGACGTTGAGAGCAACGTCCGTGCACACTCGCAACCACCTGATCAGAGGCCCTGACGCGCCCAGTCGATGCGACGACGTCGTGTGACGTCATCAAGACCGGTCGCTACCGCTCGCGGCACTTCGCCACGACTCAGCGCTTGCGGAACTCGACGCGGCGGTTGGCCGCCCACGCCTCTTCGTTGCTCGCGTTCACGGCCGGCTTGTTCTCGCCGTAGCCGACGGTGTCGAGCGCTCCGGCGCTGACGCCGAGATCGACGAGGTACTTGCGAACCGAGGCCGCGCGCTTCTGGCTGAGCACCATGTTGAACTCGTCGGTGCCGCGCTCGTCGGCGTGCCCCTCGAGCGTGAAGCGCAGGTTGCCCTTCTTGATGCAGTCGGCGTACGACGAGAGCGAGCTCTGCACCGCGCCGTCGATGTTGTAGTCGTTGAAGCCGAAGCGAACCGCGTCGAAGGTGCACGCCACCGTCACGTTGCTGCTCACGCACTTGCCCTTGGTGCAGCCCTGGCCGCTCGGACAATCGTCGTCGGCGCTGCACTCGACCTTGGCCTCGGCGACGGTGCACTTGCCGGCCTTGCACTTCTTGCCGTCACCGCACGCGCCGTCGCTGGTGCACTCGGGCTTGGGCACGCACTTGTTGGCGTCGCACACGAAGCCTTCTTTGCAGTTCGCGTCGGTCGCGCATTCCTGGCACTGACCCTGAACGCAGACCTCGCCCTTGTCCTTGCAGTGCTCGTCGCTCTCGCACTTCGGGTACGTCGGCGGGCACGCAGTGAGGAGCAATGCTGATGCGGCGAGCAGCCCGGAGAAGAGAGTGTTGGTGCTGGTGCGCATAGGTCGGCCTCCTTGGCGATGGCGAACTGCGTCGAACCCAACCCGTCTACCTGCGCTTCATTTCAGCCTCAAGGCCAAAGCCATGGGATCCGAGCGCTTTTCAGCTGGCACGTGGTTTTCAGTACCCCTCCACAGCCACGCAGAAAGCGCGGCAAAATAGCCGCACCACCTGGAGCCGCCCAAATGCCTGCCACGATCCTCGTCGTCGATGATGAACGGAACATTCTGCTGACGCTGAGCCAGGCGCTGCAGCTCGAGGGGTACCACGTCGAGCTGGCGTCCGACGCGAAGGTGGCGCTCGACGTGCTGGCCGCGCGCCCGGTCGACGCGGTGCTGATGGACGTGAAGATGCCCGACATGGACGGCATCACCGCGCTCGGAAAGATGCGCGAGCTGAAGAAGGACCTGCCGGTGATCATGATGTCGGGTCACGGCACCATCGACACCGCGGTCAAGGCGACGCAGCTGGGCGCGCGCGACTTCCTCGAGAAGCCCATCTCCCGCGACCGCATGCTGCTCGCGCTCAAGAACGCGCTCGAGCTGGTGAAGGTGACCGAGGAGCTGCAGACCCTGCGCGCCGAGGTCGGCCGCTTCGACATGGTCGGCCAGGGCGGCGCGATGCAGCGCATCTACGCGCTCATTCAGCGCGCGGCTCCGTCGGAAGGTCGAGTGCTCATCACCGGCGAGAACGGCAGCGGCAAGGAACTCATCGCGCGCGCCATTCACCAGCACAGCAAGCGCAAGACGGGCCCGTTCGTGAAGCTGAACTGCGCCGCGGTGCCGCACGAGCTGATCGAGAGTGAATTGTTCGGCCACGAGAAGGGCTCGTTCACCGGAGCGGTCACCGCGCGTCGCGGCAAGTTCGAGCTCGCCGATGGCGGCACTCTGTTCCTCGACGAGGTGGGCGACATGCCGGCGCAGATGCAGGCCAAGCTCCTGCGCGTGCTGCAGGAAGGCGAGCTGGAGCGTGTCGGCGGCAGCGAGACGTTGAAGGTCGACGTGCGCGTCATCGCCGCCACCAACAAGGATCTCGAGGTCGAGATCGAGAAGGGCCGCTTCCGCGAAGACCTCTACTTCCGCTTGAACGTGGTGCAGCTGCAGTCGCCGTCGCTGCGCGAGCGCAAGGAAGATCTGCCCGCCCTCATCGACGCGTTCCTCGAGGAGTCGTGCCGCAAGAACGGCCGCAAGCCGCTGCGCCTGCTCCCCGACGCGATGGCGCGCATGTCGGAGTACGACTTCCCCGGCAACGTGCGTGAGCTGCGAAACCTCGTCGAGCGCCTCGCGATTCTCTGCGAGGGCCCGCTGGTGACGGGTGCGGAGGCTGAAGCGCTGTTGCCGCGTCGCCGCGCTTCTTCGGCGAGCTCGGTCTCGGTCTCGCACGAACCGTCGAACGTGGCGGCGAGTGTGGTCGCCAGTCCGACGCCGGTGCCGATGGTGGCGCAGCCTGCTCCGCGGTTCCGCGCCGACAAGACGTTCCGCGACCAGGTCGAGGAAGCCGAGCGGGAGATCATTCTCGGCGCGCTGCAGTTCTCTCGCGACAACGCAACCGAGGCGGCGCGCATGCTCGATCTCGAGCGCGGCCACTTCTACAAGAAGATGAAGTCGCTCGGCCTGAAGCGCGCTGGCGGCGAGACGCAGATGGGCAGCGAGAGCGCCGCAGAGCCGCGGCTGGGCTGAGCGTCGAAGCGTCTGCTACCGTCGTCGAGATGCGAACCCTCTCGGCGGCGGCGTTGTTCTTCGTGGTGGCGTTGGTGGCGAACCCGGCTCGGGCCCAAATGGCCATCAGCGGCACGGCCACCGTCGCGTTCGAAGGCTTCAACATGTACGGCGTGCCGCAGACGCGGCTCACGCTGAACCTGAGCTGCTCGTTGAGCTGCCCGCCGTCGCGGCCCGAGCTGCACTTCAGTTCGATCGTCGACGCGTGGTTCGACGGCGCACCCACCGAGCGCACCGGCTACGTGAGCGCGTTCTTCGGGTCCGACGCGTCGGGCGCGAACTCGTACGTGAACGATGGCTTCAGCGCCGGGTCGGCGTTCTTCATCATCGGCAAGAGCAGCAGCTGCTGGTGCGGCAACGCGAACGGCGAAGGTGGCTACATCGACATCAAGAGCAACACCGCCGCGATTCCTCCGTGGGTCGGCTCCACTACCGGGCGCGCGGGCAGTCAGGTGAGCACGGTCGTCAATGCGAACCCGCGCGGCGCCGAGACGGTCGAAGTGAAGCTGCTGGGCGCCGGCCTCGACGAGACGCGCACGCTGACGCCCGCTGATTTCGGCACGCAGAAAGCGGCCTTCGTTCGCTTCACGCCGACTGCGCCGGGCACGCTGGTCCTCACCGCGACGCTCAAGCCGTTCGGAGCCGGCCGCAGCACCGACATCGTGATCAGCGCCGACACCTCGTCGAGCGGCGGCGGTGGTGGCGGCGACGCGACGGGCGGAGGCAGCGGTGGAGGCGGCGGTGGTGCCGACGAGAGCAACGGCTGCAGCACGTCGCCGGTGATCGCGTCGATGCTGATGCTGGGTGCGTGGCTGCGCCGGCGTCAGTAGCGTGCGCGCCGCATGCGCCGACTGCTCCTGCTCGTTGTTCTCGCCGCGGCTGGCTGTGAATGGGTCGCTGACCCGCAGAACTTCACCCGCGAAGACATTCCCCGCTTCAAGGCGAAGACCGAACACCCCGCTCCGCCCGAGAACCCCACGCAGCTGAAGGTGATGGCGTGGAACGTGAAGTACGGAGCGTGCCGCGTCGACTTCTGGTTCGACTTCTGGGGCGACCGCGTTCAGCTCTCGACGACCGAGGTGAACGACTGCCTCACGAAGATCGCCGCGCTGATCAAGGAATACGACCCCGACATCCTCTTCACCGAGGAGATCGAGGTCGACAGCAAGCGCAGCGCGTACGTCGACATGGTGCAGTTCCTCCTCGAGAACACCAACCTCCGCTACGCGACGTTCGACGAGACGTGGGACGCGCGCTACGTGCCGTCGGAAGGCGTGGGCCGCATCGTGCTCGGCAACGCGATCTTCTCGCGCTACCCGATCGTGAAGGCCGAGCGCATTCGTCAGGTCGATCGCACCGATCAAGACGTGCTGACCAAGACCTTCTACATCAAGCGCGCCGTCGGCCGCGCCGAGCTCGATCTCGGTGGAGACCGCCGCGTCGCTGCGATGGTGGTGCACACCGAGGCGTACGACAACGACGGCACCAAGCAGAAGCAGATCGAGCAGATCTACGAGCTGATGAAGGCCGAGACGATGCCCTTCGTGATCGGCGGCGACTGGAACGAGCTGCCGCCGGTGTGCGACGAGAAAGCCGAGAGCGGCTCGCCTGATTCGTGCGACGGCAAGCTGCGCCTCAAATCGTTCCTCGACGAGCGCGCGTCGAGCAAAGGCACGGCATACGAGCAGCCGCCGTACACGCCGTCGGTGATGAAGAAGTACTACGACGACTTCGAGAGCTACATGCCGCTCGCGCGCTACGGCGTCGGCGAAGCGAACCAGCGCCCGTTCTTCACGCACAGCGTGCTCGGCCCCGATGGTCTCAACTCCGAGATGGCGTGCACCACCAACGCCGACTGCCCCGCGGGCATCGGTGCCACCTGCAACGCATCGAACATCTGCGACGTCTGCAACGGCCCCTGTCGCGGTGGCGTGCCTGGCTGGTGGAACCGCACGCTCGACTACCTCTTCATTCGCAAGGGCGAGACGTGGAGCAACACCGACGTCCTGCAGGAACCCGGGCGGTTGGGCATCACCGGAGATCCTTCGCGGTTGTCTGATCACGCTCCGGTCGTCGGCACGTGGAGCCTGCCATGAAGCGCGCACTCGTCTGTGTGGTCGCGCTCTTCGCGCTCTTCGCGAACGCCAACCCGCGCCCCGCCTGGGACACCGCGGACACCGGCAATCGCGGGAGCTACTCGGTCGGCATCTTCAACCCGCTGCGGCTGGCGTTCACCGATCGCCTCGAGCTGCAGGCGCACCCGCTGTTCTTCTTCGTCGCTCCGCATCTCGACGCGCGCTTCGCGATCTTGAAGGAGCCGGTCGAGAACGGCGCGCCTCCCACCGGCGTGCGGCTCACGGCCGAAGCGGGCCTGCTCATGCCCACGCTCGGCATGCGCTTGATGAAGGGCTTCTTCTTCCCCACGTGGGCGACGTCGACCAACGACATCGGCTTCATGCTGATTCCGCGCGTCGGCCTCCTGGTCAGCGGCAACTTCTTCACGCACGACGTGGCGACGTTCCGCATCGAGGGGCGCATGCGCATTCCCATCGGGCCGAACAGCGCGACGCCGCTCAACTCGTTCCTCGCGCCGTTGGAGATCGTGATGGCCGCTCCGCTCACCGGTTTCCTGGGGCGCGCGGGCGCTTCGTACGATCACGCGTTCGGCGATCGTTTCCGCCTGCGTGGAGAAGTGAACGTGTACCTCACCGGCCAGCAGGGAAACCTGACGGTGTCGGGGCTCAACCAGGGCCCGGTGGCGGAGATCAACCCGTTCATCGTGACCGCGCACCTCAACCTCGACATCGCGGTCTTCAAGTACTCACGCATCGCGCTCGGCGTGCTGTGGGCCAACTACGATCAAGGCGCGAGTGAAGTGCGCACCGGCAGCGACGGCTTCAGCGAGCGCGTGCGCATTCGCAGCAACAACATCCTCCCGACCATCGACTTCATCTGGGCGGGGTTCTGAACGTGACGCGCCTCTCTCGACGAGAGTTGTTGTTCGCCACGTCAGCGTTGAGTCTCGCTCCGGCGCTCGCGCACGCGCGCGGGCTGGTCACCGACGCCACGTATCTCTCGGTGGTCAGCGCTGCGCTCGAGGGCGCGAAGAAGAACGGCGCGACGTACGCCGACGTGCGCATTCATCGGCGTCGCGAAGAAGACGTGAGTGTGCGTGATGATCACGTCTCGGGTGTGAGCGACAACGAACGCTTCGGCGTCGGGCTGCGTGTGCTGGTCGACGGCGCGTGGGGCTTCGCGTCGATCAACGTGATCGACCCCAAAGCCATGCCGCAGCTCGCTCTCACCGCCACCTCTCTCGCGAGGGCCAATGCGTCGGTGAGCAAGCGCAAGGTCGAGCTCGCCGCGAACCCCGCACACGTCGACGTCTGGCAGACCGCGCTCGAGAAGAATCCGTTCAAGATTCCCGTCGCCGACAAGGCTGCGTTGCTGCTCGAGATCAGCGAGCGGCTGCGCAAGGTGAAGGGCGTCAGCTTCTGCAACGCAGGCATCTCGTCGCGACTCGAATGGAAGCTGTTTGCGTCGAGCGAGGGCGCGCTCATCGAGCAGAGCCAGACGCGGCTGGGCCCCAGCTACTCCGCGACGGCAGTGCACCCCACCAACGGCGACTTCCAATCGCGCGCCTGGGACGGTCAGGGGCTGCAGATCGGTTGGGAGCACCTCGAGAAGAGCCATTTCCTCGAAGACGCCACGCGCGTCGCCGAGGAGTGCATCGAGAAGCTGAACGCTCCGGCCATCGAAGCGGCCAAACGCGACCTGATTCTCGATGCGACGAATCTGTGGCTCACGATTCACGAATCGGTCGGTCACCCGACGGAGCTCGATCGCGCGCTGGGCTACGAAGCCAACTACGCCGGCACTTCGTTCGCCACGCCCGACACGCTGGGCACCATGTACGCCGCGCCGATCGTCACGCTCTACGCCGACAAGACGACACCCAATGGGCTGGCGACGGTGGGCTACGACGACGACGGAGTTCGCACGCAGCGCTGGAACCTCGTCGAGAAGGGCAAGTTCGTCGCGTACCAGACCACGCGCGAGCAAGCGGGGTGGATCGGCGAGAAGGCTTCGCGCGGCTGCAGTTACGCGGCTGATCACGCGTCGGTTCCATTTCAGCGCATGCCGAACGTATCGCTCGCTCCGGGCGAGAAGGACCTCTCGACGCAAGATCTGATCAAGGCCACCGACGACGGCGTGTACGTGGTCGGCACCGGCAGCTGGTCGATCGATCACCAGCGCTACAACTTCCAGTTCACCGGGCAGATGTTCTACGAGGTGAAGAAGGGCCGCGTGACGCACGCGCTCAAGGACGTCGGCTACCAATCGAACACGCCCTCGTTCTGGAAGAGCTGCGATCTCCTCGGCGGTCCATCGACCTGGCGGCTCGGCTCGGCGTTCGACGACGGCAAGGGCGAACCCGGTCAGTCGAACCCCGTCAGCCACGGCTGCCCCACCGCGCGCTTCAAGGGCGTGTCGGTCATCAACACCAGGGCGAAGTCATGAACGCGACCGCGAAGGCTGTGCTCGCCCTGCTCAAGAAGGCCGACCCGAAGGCCGAAGCGCTCCTCACCGTGCTCAACAACCACCGCGCACACACCCGCTTCGCGCGCGGGGAGATCACCACCTCGGGCGAAAACGAAGACGTGTCTCTCTCGCTGACCGTGCAGCTCGGGCTGCGATCATCGAGCGCCACCACCAATCAGGTGCACCCCGCCGCGCTCCAGGCGCTCGTCGAACGAACGCTCGACAGCGCGAGGCTCGCTCCTGAGCTGCCGGAAACCATGCCGGTGCTCGGCGCACAGAAGGTGACGCCCAACAATCTCGTCGACCCCGAGCTGAGCAAGCTCGACGCAGCGGCGCGCGCGAAGGGCATCGTCGCCGCGCTCTCGCACTCGAAGGACGATCTGATCACCGCCGGCTACCTCGAGGTGAACGGAGGCACGTTGCAGCGCGTGTCGACCGCGGGCCTCGACGTGAGCGCCGCGTACAACGACGCGAGATTTTCAGTCACCTCGCGCACGAAGGACGGCACTGGCTCCGGCTGGCGGGCGGTCTCGACGCGCAAGCGCAGCGAGCTCGACTTCGATCGCATCGGCCGCATCGCCGCAGAAAACGCAGAAAAGGCACGCGCGTCTGCGCAGCCAAAGACCATCGAACCCGGGCGATACACGGTGGTGCTCGAGCCGGCCGCGGCGACGATGCTGACCGAGTACTTCGTGTTCGGCCTCGATCGACGAGCCCTCGACGAGGGCCGCTCGGCTTTCGTGGGCAAGGTGGGGCAGCGCGTTGCCAACGAGCGCATCACGATTCGCAGCGATCCGCGAACCAGCCCGATGCTGCCGTTCGACGCGGAAGGCCTCGCGCTCGCGCCGCACACCTGGGTGAAACAAGGCGTGTTGTTGGAACCGTTCGTGACGCGCTTCTGGGGCAAGAAGCAGAATCTCGCGCCGACTGGAAACCCTGACGGCTTCGAGTTGGTGGCCGGTGACGCGAAGCGCGAGCAACTGTTCGCCGGTATCAAACGCGGAGTGCTGATCAGTCGCTTCTGGTACCCGAACTACATCGACGAAAAGACGCTCAGCATCACGGCGCTCACGCGCGACGGCACGTTCTTGATCGAAGACGGCCAGGTCACGCAGCCCATCAAGAACTTCCGCATCAACCAGTCGGTGCTCGCTGCACTCGACGCAGTCGACGCGGTGGGCGACTCGCCAGAATCGACCTACTACTCCGACGTCCGCGCCCCTGCCCTGCGCACGCACGAGTTCCTGCTCGCCAGCCCCAGCGACGCGGTGTGACGTGAAGACCTTCTTCAAGATCTTCGGAGTGCTGGTGCTGCTCGCCGGAGCGGGCGTCGGCTATTGGTGGTTCTTCGTCGACATCGAGCAGCGTTCGCTGTTCGGCTCGGAGGGCTACGGCAGCAGCGACGAGGAGGCGATCGACGCTTCGTGGCGCTGGCTCGCTTCGCATGGCGATCGCCCGGTGGTGCGTGAACACCTGATCAAAGTGCTCGAAGGCAGAGAGAGCAGCCTGCCGCTCGGCCCTCCGATGGGTGACTACCTCGCGAAGTTCGTTCAGCGCGTCGACACGACCCTGAAGGTGACGCCCGCGAAGGTGACCGAGGCGAAGCTCGCGCGGCTGGCGATGACGTACTGGGCTCGGCTCGACTACGCGCCCGCGATGGCGTGGGTCGAGCCCGCAGCGCAGGAACAGGCGTTGATCGCCGCGCTCGAAGAGATGAAGCGGAGCTGGCGCGATTCGAAGACAGCGACGGTCGAACCCGCGCACGCCGAAGCGGCGCGGCTGATCGCCGAGTTGGAGAAGCGCGGCGTGCCACACGACTCGCAGAAGCTGGTGAAGGGCTCGGTCGGCGTCTGGCTTCGCTTCCGCGCTCCAGCAGCGAAGGAAGCGTTCGAGGCGGCGCGCACGAAGTTCCCCGACGATTTTCAGAAGGCGTTGATTGATCGCCTCATCGACGGCACCGACTTCTCCGATCGCATGCCCGACGAGATCGAGGCCGAGATCCTCGTGAACGAGCTCGGCGCCCTGAAGCCCGAATTCACTCGCGATCTGATGCAGGCCGTTGCGCGGTTGTGCGATCGCAAGGCGACTCCGCGGTTGCTGAAAGCGTGGGGCCCTGAGTCCATCGAAGCGATGCGCAAGCTGCGCGACTCGTTCGAGAGCTACGCGCAGACGGAAGCAGACAAGCTGCTCGGGGCGTCGGGCTCGGCGGAAGCGGGCGCGGTCGAGCGCAAGGTGCAGAGTTTGAGCGCGTATCTCTACGGCGGCGGCGCGGTGATGGCCGAGAACTACAACCGTGACGATCTCTCGACGCTCACCAGCTGCTACCACCAGTTCAATTCGCGCCTCGACTCGGTGATCCCCCAGGTCATCGACGATCTCTCGGAGATGCCCGCCGAGGCGCTGGTGCAGAGCTTCACCACGTCGACCGACGTCGTGACGTTGCACCTCGTCAGCCGCGCGCTGGCGAAGGCGGCTCCGGAGAAGCTGGCCCTGGCGATGGTGCCGCTGTGGGAGCAGTTCGTTGCGCCCGCGCGCGCTGCCGAAGCCGTGAAGCTCCGCCGTGACAAGCTCGAGCCGCTCGACTCGCTGCTCTACCAACAGCTCGCGCCACAGCTGTGGGAAGGCGTGCAAGCGTTGTCCGAGCTGAAGACCGTCGATCAGCAGACGCTGAAACACCTGTGGCCGGGCGTGTCGTCGCCGTCACACGTCATCTCGCGCGCCACCGTCGAGCTGCTCGACAAGCACCTCGCCGACGACGCGTTCGTCGCGGGCCTCTTCGCGTACCTCGATCTGCGCAGCAGCTACACACGCGACGAAGTCACTCGGTGGACCGAGCTCATGCAGACCCGCGCCAACCAGAAGAAGCTCGGAACCCTGCTCGGCGCGCTCGAGAAGGCCGTCGGCGGAGCAGAGAACGTCCCCATGGTGCACAAGCTCGTCGCGCTCGGCGCGCTGTCGAAGTCGTCGTGCGCGTGCGGGCCGGTGCTCGAGCGGTTCGCCAAGGACCCCGGCACCTACGAGTCGGTGAAGTTCCGCGAAGACAGCAACGGCAACGAGACCGACAAGACACGCACCGTGATGCAGTTCTCGGATCTCGCGAAGACGGCGCTCAGTCGCTGAGCGTGAACACCTGCAGCTCGGTGAAATCTTCGTCGGGTGGGCCCCACACGAGCGCGGCGCTCTTCGCGAATGGCGTAGCGAGCACCGGCAACTCCTGCTCGAGCCAGTCCCACGCCGGGCCGACCGCGCTCAGCTTGCCTTCGAGCTTCACGCGCTTGAGCGTGACTCCGGCGTCGATCGCGATGACCTCTTCGGGCGAATTCGCAAACTCGTCGTGGAGCAACACGCGCAGTCGCGCCAACGACGTCGTCGCCAGGCGCCGCTCACCGACGCGCAGGCCGTACCAGCTCGACGCCGCGGCGTTGCGCACCCAGCGCTCGGGGAGCTTCGACGCTTCTTCATCACCGTAGCCGGCCTGCTCCGAGGCCTCGTCTTCGATCGCCTTCGCGTACTTCTCGAACGCCTTCTGCAAGCCCGCATGCGCCGGGAATTTCTTCTTCGCCACCAGCAACGCCACGAACGAATCGGAGAAGAAGTACTGCCCTGTCGCGGGGTGCGCGAAGCCGAGCGCGTGCGCGCGCATGAACTCGTTGAGCGCGATGATCTCGTTCATCGCTGCCGCGACTTTGCGCAGCGACGGACCACTCAGCTTGTGCAGATCACGGTGCACCCACGCGCCGAACGCATCGGGGAACGCTGCTGCGACCAGGGCCTTCACTTCGGCGGCCGTGGGCTCCTTCTTCGGCACCTCACCGGCGGTTCCGACGATCGCCTTGAACATCGGCTCGACGACGAACATGTGCTGCAGCCGCTTGCCGTCGATCAACAGCGCGGGCGCTTCTCCGGGCTGCAACCACGTCGACATCGTGGTCGCGCGTTCGATCATCAGCACCGCGCTCTGCGGCGTGACGGGCCGCTTCTCATTGAGCGCGTCGAGCGACTGATCGCGCGCCAGCACGCGACCCGCCTTCGCCGCTTCCTCCAGCGCGTTGGCGAGCACCACGATGCGAAAGTCTTCGGTGAAGTTCTCGACGCGCCCGTAGCGGTCGTACACGCCGCTCACGCCGAGGCTCACCGGCGCGAAACGGCCGGGCTCGACTTCCATCACGGCGATCGACACCACCTTGCCGGCGGTCGGGAGGTTCGTCGCGACGCACCGGTAGTCGAACATGCCCATGCAGGCGGACTACATCAGAGCAACGTGAGGAGCAGCTCCGCGAAGGACCTCGGCGTGCTGAAGACCTCGGTGCCGCTGGCCTGGTGCTTCGACATCTCGCCGATGGTCCACATCAGACCGCTGCGCATCGCCGGGTGCGTGCGACGCGCGGACAGCACTGCTTCAGCGCAGGCCAGGTACGCGTGCGCCTTGTCGGTGAGGTTGCCGCCGTGCACTGACGCCGCGAGGGCGAAGGCCGCATCGTCGCGACCGCTCCGCGCGAGCGCTCCGGCGAGGTCTTCGGCAACCGACGCCTTCCAGTTCATGGAGCGCAGCGCGTTGCCGTCGGGGAACGAGTCGTAGAGTCCGCGCAGCAGCTCGAGCGCACCGTCGAGTCCGTCGCCGGCGGCTGTCGGCAGCGCGTTGGCGATCAACTCGAACAAGCTGGCCCGCGTCACCTCGTCGGTTCGGGAGCGCGCGAGCTCGATCGCGGCCGCGACGTCACGCACCTCGAGGAGCCGCTTCACCTCGAGTTCGTCGTACTCGCGCGACATCGAATACCAACCGCGCGACGGAGCGTGCGGCCGTTTGCTGGGCGGCTGTTCCCACGTGCGCTTGTCGAGGCCCAGCCAGCGCTGCTCGCTCAAGTGCTCGAGGCGCTCCTCGGCCGAGGTCAGGAAGTCGGCGAACAGCGAGCCGTAGCCATCGACGTCGTCGTCATAGATGCGGTCCCAGTACTGGCGGCCGAGCGAGAGCACCATGCGGCCGGTGACGGGGTCACCCATCGCCGCGAGCACGGGACCGCGCAGCGTGCAGCCCCACATCGCGACGTGCTCGTCCTTCGAGTCCATGTCGGCGCGCGTTCGCTCGGAGAGCGCCTTCGCGTCGTCGGTCGCTCCGAGCCACGCCAGGGCTTGCGCCTGCCGCTGCTGCACCCAGGTGTACGCGCGGTGCGAAGTGGGGTCGGTGCCGTGCGCAGGCAGCGTCAACCAACCGCGAATCAGCGCCACGCCTTCCGCACCGCGCATCACCACTCGCGCGAGTGCACCGTCGACGCGATTGGCGTGCTCCCAGCAGTGACAGTTCGCGCGCACGAACGAATCGAGCGCCACCAGTGAGCCACGACGCCCGAGCGCCTCGGCGTACGCGGCGCCCACGCGAAGCGAGCGCTCCGCTTCCGGCCGCAGCGCATCGAGCACGTCGTGTTCTTCTCGTTCGGCGAGCGCCTCGATGAGCTCGCGAAGGTGTTCTTCCGCGGTCGAGCTCGGCGCTCCGTCGATCACCGCGGCGGCGCGCACGTACGCGTCGCCAGCGGGATCACCTCTTCGCACCAGCACACGCGCGAAGCGAAGCCAGGCCTCGCGCGTGGTCGTCACTTACTTGTTCTGCGCCGCGAGCAACGGCGTCAGCAGCGCGCTGGCCGCCGACTTCTCGGGGAGCAGCGTGACCGGCGCACCCGACTCGAGCAGACGCTGCGTCTCGAGCAGCTCGAACATCGCTTCCATCACCGCCGGGTCGGCAGAGATGGTCTGCAACGCCTTGCCGACGATCAACGGACGCTGCGCGGCGGCGCGGGCGAACTCAGCGGCGGCCTTCGAGTCGGCCGACGACTTGATGATGTTCACCTGGTTGTGACCGTCCTGCGAGATGGCCGAGGTGACCTGACGCAGCCGGTTCACGACCTTCTCTTCGATCTGACGAATCATCGCCACGTCGCGGAAGTGCACCTTGCGGATGTAGACGGACCCGAGCTGGTAGCCCCACTCCGCCGAGCGCGGCGTCACTTCGTTGCGCACCGACTGGCTCATCACGTGCCGCGTCTCGAGCATGTCGCCGAGCTTCATGTTCGACAGCGTGCGGACCGCGGCGTTGCTCACGTTCGCGCGCATCGAGCCGCGCGGGTCGGCGTTCTTGAAGAGGAACGAGACCGGGTCGTTGACGTACATCTCGTACCAGATGCCGATACCCATCGGAGCGCCTTCCTCCGAGTTCACGGCCTGGCTGCGCAGGTATTCCTGATCGAGCCGCAGATCGACGACGTGCACCTTGCCGAAGAGCGGAATGAGCGCGGCCTTCAAGCCGAGCTTCGCCCACAGGAAGTGGAGACCCGGCTCGGTGATGGTGCCCAGCACTTCACCGAAGAGCACGAACACCTTCGAGCGGCGCTCCTCGATGATGGTGTACAGGCCGAACGCGCGCGCGAACGCCATGGCGATGGGAACGCCGATGAGGCACGCGAAGAAACCGATGATGGCAGTGAGGATGAAGTTCACGGCTTGGCCTCCACGTACGCGCTGCGGGCTTTGCTGAAGAGCGACAGCTTCACGTTGCGGACGTAGGCCGCGAGCACTCCGCCGCCTCCGTTCTTCTTGAGTTCGCTCAGCTGATTGGCGAGCTGCAACAGCGGCTCGACCTCGGCCTGCGCGTTGAGCGTCTGAATTTCGACGGCGCGGCGCGACTGCACGAGCTTCTGGTCGGCAGACGCCTGCGCGAGCGAGACCTCGGCGCCGACCTGGTTGTGCGCGGTGTTGATGGCCGCCAGCGCGCTCTCGACTTCGGCCGGCGGGTCGATGCCGGTGATGAGCGACGCGTCGAGCGTGATGCCGTAGCGCGCGGTCGACGAGAGGCAGCCCTTGTCCATGTCTTCGTTGAGCAGACGCAGGTTCTTGCGGAGGTCGTTGATCGACACGCCCGCGGTCACCGAGAGATCGTTCGCGTGGTGACCCGGTGCGCCGGCCGACGCCGCTTCGCCTTCAGGCGCCTCGAAGGACGCGATCTTCTGGCGCAGCACCGAGATGAAATACCCGAGCACGTGCACCAGCGGGCGCTTCACGCCGAAGATGTACGCGTAGAGGTTCTGATCGCTCACGCGGAACCGCAGCTGGCCCGTCATGCCGATGTTGAGCTGGTCCTTGGTGACGGCGTCGAGCTCGGTGCCACCGCGGTTGGCGTTGATGTCTTCCGGGTCGAACGCCAGGTTGACGGTCTCGGTCGCGACGCTGACCTTGTAGATCTTCTCCCACGGCCACTTGAAGTACGGGCCGCCGGGCGGAATCACTTCCACCTGCGGGTACTTGTAGCGCTCGCGCTCGTCGGGCCGCAGGTACTCGGCCATCGGGTTGTCGAGCGTGGTGGTGGTGAGGCGATTGGCGCGACCGAACGACGTCTTCACACCGCGCTCATTCTGGTTGAGCGTGAAGAAACCGAAGATCACGTACCGGAGCACGAACCAGCCGAGCGCTCCGAAGATGAAGCCGGCGAACGAGAATTCCATCTGATGGGCCCTCCCCTTTCGAGGCGCGGACACTACAGGAACTGTGCCTCGGGACTGAGCACGAACGGCGCGCTCGCAGATTGCCCGATTCCACCCCGCCGTTCGGAGCTCGCTGTCACGTGACGTCCGCAGCGAGCGGAGCGTGATCAGACGGCTGCTTGCCCTCGCGCGCTTCACGATCGACGTCGATGGCCGTGCAGCGCTCGACGAGCTCGGGGCTCACCAGCATGTGATCGATGCGCAGGCCCTGGTTCTTCTTGAACGCGCCGGCCCGGTAGTCCCACCACGTGTAGAAGCCCGCTTCCTGCCCACGCTTCGCGCGCACCAAATCGACGAGCGAGTTCTGCTGCATCAACGCGCTCAGCGCCTCGCGCTCCTTGGGTGACGCGAGCGTCACGCCGGTCCACAGCGCGACGTTCCACGTGTCGATTTCAGCGGGCGCGACGTTGAAGTCGCCAGTGACGAGCAGCGGGCGCTGCACGCGCGAGAGCCAGCGCGAGAGCCGCGCGTACCACTCCAGCTTGTACGTGAATTGTGGAGCGCCCAGCGCTTGGCCGTTCGGCGCGTAGAGCCCGACCACGCGGATGCCGCGAATGGTCGCCGCGATCACGCGCGCCTCGTCGTCGTCGTCACCCATGTTGCGCGCGACGTCGGTGACCGCTTCACCCTTGCGCGTGATGATCGCCACGCCGTTGTAGGTCTTCTGACCGAACACAGCTGCCTGGAAGCCGAGCGCGTCGAGCTCGGTGTGCGGAAACTGATCGTCGGTGCACTTCAGTTCCTGCAGGCAGAGCACGTCAGGCGAGCGCGTCTTCAAGAACTCGAGCAGCCGGTCGAGCCGCGCGCGAATGGAGTTCACGTTCCACGTGACGATCTTCATGGCCCGCCGTGAATACCGCGCCGCTCAGTGCGATGCGCGCTTCTTCGGGCGGTGATCGAACGACGCGAGCACCGTCTCGATCTCGGTGCGCAGCTGCGTGTCGAGCGAGCGGAGCACGAAGCCATCGAGCCGCAGTGCCACGCAGCTCTCGTCGACCTCGGCGCGAACCTGCGCGATGCGCCACGGCTGACGACGCACCTGCACCAGCGCGCTGCACAACCGCACCGCGTGCACGTCGACGTACTCGCCGTCGGCCGGAAGCTGCAGCTCGTGATGACGCATCGCCACCAGCGTCGGGAAGCGCGGGAGGCTCCAGTCGGCATGCAGCTCGCCGCCGATCTCCACGTGCACGCGCTCGACCACGCGATCGATCTCGGTGCCGGTGAGCTCGAACGAATGGCCTGCGAACTCGAGCGCCGCGACCGAACGCAACGCCACGCTGCGACCGAGATCGTGAAGAATTCCGGCGAGGAACGCGTGATCTGATCTCGCCTTGCGCAGCCGCATGCAGAGCCACGCCGCGCCGCGCGCGCCGGCCACCGACTCCGCGAAGATGTCGTTCCACCGGTTGCCGAACGCGGTGAACTCGTTGCGTACCTGCGGCTGGAAGAGCGAACGCGCGCTCACCATGCCGGCCACGCGACCGACTTCGACGAGACCAAGACGCGACACCGCATCACGCAGCGTCGAGATTTCCTGTGCGCCCGCGTACGCCGGAGAGTTCGCGACCTTCAAGATCGCCGCGGAGAACGCTGGATCTTGCGACACCACGCGGCTCAGTTCAGACAGCGAGAGATCAGGCTCGGCGACGAGGTTCAGCACCTGCAGTGAGATGGCCGGCAACGCCGAAGGGGCCGGTCGATTCTTGCGGAAGTGCTCGAGCACGCGCCCGGCGAGATCGATTTCCCGCGCGAGCTCTTCCGGTGTCTGAACCACCGCCTCGGGTATCGGCTGACCCGTCAGCTTCATGAGCTGATCGAAGGACGAGGTCTCCGACAACCCTCCCTCGATCACGCGGAGCTTCGGCGGATCACGGCGGATCGGTTGAGCAATCGGCGGTGCCGGCTCACTCGTCTTTTCTTTGCCGATCAGGCGTCGCAGCCATGCCCACATGGGTCCTCCCGCGTGTCACCGCGAGAAGTGCACGGCGCGGGCCGAGTGCGATCAGCCGCCAGCCGACGTGTAGAACCGAATGCTCCGCAACCAGACGAAGCGCGCGAGGAACACGAAGCCCAGCGAGCCGAGCACGCTGAAGCCGAGCGTCTGGTAGTCGAGTCGATCGAGCAGCGCCTGCGCGGGGAACGTGGTCATCACCGCGAGGGGAATCACGAAGGTGAAGATGTACTTCAGCGCTCCGCGGAACACGGTCGCCGGCCAGCGCGCGGCGTCGAAGATCGAGCCGAAGAGGTACGTGAGGTTGTCGACCTTCACCACGATGAACGCGGTGGAGACGATCAGAATCCACAAGGAATAGAGGAGTGCCGTCGCGAGCAGCAGCAACGCGAGCGCGATGAAGACTCCAGCGACGGGCGGCGCGCGACCGATGTCGTTGAACGCGATGCCGAACAGAATCCCCGCGTGCACGAAGCCCACGGCCTTCCACAACTGAAAGCGCGCGGTGCTGACGAGGAACTGCGAGTCAGCGGGCTTCAGGAGAATGAAGTCGAGCGTGCCCTGGCGGATGTGATCGACGACCGCGGAGAGGCCCGGGTTGATCGCTCCATCGAGCACGGCCTGGAGCGCGGTGAAGCACGCGACGACGAGCATCGCTTCGCCGAACGTCCACCCCGGAATCGCGGGCGCACCACCCGAGGCGCTCGCGCCGCTGTAGACGATGAACAGCGGCAGCGTCGCGGCGAACACCCAGAACGTGCCGAGCAGCGGGTCGAGGAACGCGTCGACGCGATACTGCGCGGCGAGCAACGCCGAGGTCCGGAACTGCACGAGGAAGAGTCGGAGGTAGCGCACGTCACCCTCCGAACGACTGGAAGCGCTTCACGCCGCGCGACCAGATGATGAGTGACACCACGAACGCGCCGACGCCCCACGCGTACTGAATGCCGATCGCGCGCCACGCCTCGTCGATGCTCAGCCGCCCGGTCATGAGCTCCGCAGGCAGCGAGATGATGTAGCGGAACGGCAGCACGTCGATCAGCGTGCGCACCCACTGCACCTTCACCACCTCGAGCGGGAAGAGGTAGCCGGCGCTGACGAAGAACAACGCGAGCCACACCTCCATCAGCTTGAGCGAACTCTCCAGATAGAAGCTCAGCGCGCCGACCGCGACGTTGACGAAGAAGTTGATGAGCCACGAGCCGAACATCGCGACGCACCACAGCGCCCAGATGCGCCAGTCGGTCGGCAGCTTGCCGCCCTGTGTGGCGATCAGAATCGCGACCACCGGCAGCGTGACGATGGTGCGCAGCGGCAGGTACGCGAGGTTGCCGACCGCGTAGCCGATGACAGGGTGCATGGGCCGCAAGAGCCGCATCGCGAGATTTCCGCGGCGCACCTCGAAGTTGATCTCCCACGACGCCCACGCCGAGATCAGCTGGCGCACGATGAACACGCTCAGGAAGTACGCGCTGAAATCGTCGGCGCTCCACACGTGACCGCCGCGCCCTTCGACCGGAGCGACCGTGGTCACCGTGGTCCACAGCATCAACATGATGAGCGGCATGGTGGTCGAGAAGACCCACACGAACATCTCCGCGCGATACGCGACCGCCTCGGCGAACGAGACTCGAAAGAGCGTGGGGAACGCCCTGAAGGTCGCCGCGATGCTCACGCCGCGTTCTCCTTCTGCTCCTTGGTGCGGCTGAACAGCTCGCTCATCACCTCTTCGAGCGGCGGGTTCTCGACGTTGAGGTCCTGCACCGGCAACGTCGCGAGCGCCTTCGACACCACGGTGTTGATCAGATCGTGTCGCACGCGCAGCGTCGCTTCGGCCGGCTCGTGCTTCACGACTTCACCGAGCTCGGCGACCTTCTCTTTCGCGACGGGCGACGAGAAGCGCAGCGTCACCTGCTTCTCGGGCCGCACCTTCTGCACGAGATCACCGAGCTTGCCGTCGAACGACAGCAGGCCCTTGTCGATCACGATCACCCGCGGGCAGAGCGCGGCCACGTCGTCCATGTAGTGCGACGTGAGAATCAGCGTGGCGCCGGTCTCTTCGTTGTAGCGGCGAATGAAGTCGCGCATCGCCGCCTGCATCGACACGTCGAGACCGATGGTCGGCTCGTCGAGGAACAACACCTTCGGCCCGTGCACCAGCGCGCCGACCAGCTCGCACTTCATGCGCTCGCCGAGCGAGAGCTGACGCGTCGGCTTGTTCACGAGATCGCCGAGCTCGAGCAGCTCCGTCAGTTCCTTCACGCGCTTTTTGAAGTCGGCCATCGGCACGTCGTAGATGGCGCGGTTGAGCTCGAAGGTCTCGGCGGGAGGCAGGTCCCACAACAGCTGCTGCTTCTGGCCCATCACCAACATGATCTTCTTCAGGAACTCGGTCTCACGTTTTTGCGGCACGTGACCGTCGACGGTGACTTCTCCGCTCGTGGGGTGCAGCAGGCCTGACGCCATCTTGAGTGTGGTGGTCTTGCCCGCGCCGTTGGGGCCGAGAAACCCGACGCGCTCGCCCGCCGACAGCGAGAAGTCGATGCCGTCGACCGCCTTCACCCACTGGTAGTCACGCTTGAAGAGCGACTTGAGCGCCGCCTTCATGCCCGGCGGTCGCTTGTGCACGCGGTAGTGCTTCTTGAGCCCGCTCACCCGAATCATGCGGCTCGTTTACACCGTCGGCGCTGGGGCACCCCCGCCGAAACGTCGGGTCACGCTTTCACCTTCTGGCCGGTCAAGTGACTGCGAACAGAGGGAACAGCCATGAAGCGTGTCATCGGAGTGGTGGTCGCAGTGATGGCAGTGAGCGGGGCAGCCTGGGGCTTCTTCTTCAAGGGCCCCTCCAAAACGCCACAGCAATTCGTGACGCAGCCAGCGAGTCGCGGCGACGTCTCTTCGCGCGTGACGGCGACGGGAACGCTCTCCGCGCTCGTCACGGTGCAGGTCGGCACGCAGGTCAGTGGCCGCATTCAAGAGCTCAACGCCGACTTCAATACGCGCGTGAAGAAGGGCCAGGTCCTCGCGACGCTCGATCAGCAGCTCTTCAACGCCGCACTCGCGCAGGCGAACGCGAACGAGCGCGCGGCGGTCGCGGGAGTCACCAAAGCGAAAGCCCAGGCGCTCGACTCCGAGCGTCAGCTCAAGCGCACCAAGCAGCTCGCCGGTCAGAACTACGTCGCCCAGGCTGATCTCGACACCGCGCAATCGGCGTACGAGGTCGCGGTCGCCAGCATCGATTCAGCCGAGGCGGCGCTCGCGCAGTCACGCGCGCAGCGACAGCAGGCGCAGGTGAACCTCGCGTACACGACGATCACCTCGCCCATCGACGGCACGATCATCTCGCGCGCCGTCGACGTCGGGCAGACCGTCGCGGCGTCGCTCTCGTCGCCGACGCTGTTCACCATCGCCGAGAACCTCGAGCGCATGCAGGTCGACACCAGCGTCGCCGAAGCCGACGTCGGCAAGCTGAAGGAAGGCGGAGACGCGACCTTCACCGTCGATGCGTTTCCAGGCCGCAAGTTCAGCGGGCGCGTTCGCCAGATTCGCTACGCCGCGACGGTGGTCTCGAACGTCGTCACCTACGACGCGGTGATCGACGTGCAGAACCCCGAGCTGCTGCTGCGCCCGGGCATGACCGCCAACGTCACCTTCGTCACCGGCGAAGCGCACGACGTGGTTCGCGTGCCGAACGCGGCGCTGCGCTTCAAGCTGGAGAACGCCGCTCCGCAGCCGGGCAAGCGCACCATCGCGGTGTTGAAGGACGGAAAGCCGCAGAGCATTCCAGTCGTCACCGGTCTCACCGACGGCACGTTCACCGAAGTGGTGAGCGGGCTCGAGGGCGGCGAGCAGGTGATCACCAATCGCAGTGGTGCTGCCGGTGCTCCGGCTGCCGCGGGCGCCGGGGCTCGCGGCGGTGGCCAGCGCAACGGAGGCATGGGGAGGATCCTGTGAGCGCGCTCATCTCGATCGACGACGTCACCAAGGTGTACCGCTTGGGAGACGTCGACGTCCGCGCCCTCGACGGCGTGTCGCTGCACATCGAACGCGGCGAGTTCGTGGCGATCATGGGACCCAGCGGCTCGGGCAAGAGCACGCTGATGAACTTGATCGGCTGTCTCGATCGCCCCACGACCGGCACGTACCTGCTCGACGGTGAAGAGGTGTCGAAGAAGACGCGCGCCGAGCTCGCGCACGTTCGCAACCGCACCCTGGGCTTCGTGTTTCAGAGCTTCAACCTGCTGGCCCGAACCAGCGCACTCGAGAACGTCGAGCTGCCGTTGCTCTACGCAGGCACTCCGGCCGCTGAACGTCGAGCGCGCGCCGAAGAAGCGTTGACGCGCGTGGGCCTCGGAGCGCGACTCGATCACATGCCCAACCAGCTCTCGGGCGGTCAGCAACAGCGCGTCGCCATCGCGCGAGCGCTGGTGAATCGCCCTCGCGTGCTGCTCGCCGACGAGCCGACCGGCGCGCTCGATTCGAAGACCACCGTCGAGGTGATGGAGCTGCTGCGCGAGCTGAGCGGCGAAGGCATCACCGTGGTGCTCGTCACCCACGAGCCCGACGTCGCCGCGTGGGCCCACCGCAACGTCGTGGTGCGTGACGGGAAGATCATCAGCGACACCCGGAACCAGGCGAGGGCCGCATGAACCCCTTTCAGACCTTGCGGCTCGCGTTGAAGGCGTTGCAGCGCAACCTGTTGCGCAGCTTCCTCACCGCGCTGGGCATCATCATCGGCGTCGCGGCGGTGATCGCCATGGTGTCGATCGGCGAAGGCGCGCGCAAACGCGTCGAAGACTCCTTCGCCTCGATGGGCACCAACCTGTTGATCGTGATGCCCGGCTCTTCGTCGCAAGGCGGGGTGCGCGGCGGCTTCGGGAGTCAACCCACGCTCACCAAGGACGACCTGCGCGCCATCAGCACCGAGCTGTCTCTCGTCGACGCGGCCGCTCCTGATCTGCGCACCGGCGCGCAACTGCTCAGCGAAGAGCAGAACTGGGCGACCAGCGTGCATGGCACCACTCCCGCGTTCTTTCGCATTCGCGCGTGGGGCGCGTCGAGCGGCGTGACGTTGAGCGCGTCGGACGTCGACTCCGGCGCGAAGGTGGTCGTGCTCGGAGCGACGGTCGCGGAAAAACTGTTCGGCCCCAACTCTGACGCCATCGGTCAACTGGTTCGCATCAAGGGCGTGCCGTTTCAGGTCGTCGGCGTGCTCGAGAAGAAGGGCCAGAGCGCGATGGGCCAGGACAACGACGACACCGCGATCGTGCCCGTGAGCACGTTCTTGTCGCGGCTCTCTCCGGCGCTCGGCAACTACCTGCCCGGCCCAATTCTGGTTTCTGCGGTGAGCTCCGAGTCGGTGCCGGCAGCGATGGAGCAGGTCACGTCGCTCTTGCGTGATCGTCACCGCATCGCGCCCGGAGCCGACGACGACTTCAACATCCGCAATCTCGCCGAGGTCGCCAGCTCGCAGCAGGAAAGCGCGGACACGCTGTCGTCGTTGCTGGCGAGCATCGCCGCGGTCTCACTGCTCGTCGGCGGCATCGGAATCATGAACATCATGTTGGTGAGCGTCACCGAGCGAACGCGGGAAATCGGCGTGCGCATGGCGATCGGCGCGACTCCGGGCCAGGTGCTCGCGCAGTTCCTCACCGAAGCGCTGGCGCTCTCACTGCTCGGTGGACTCCTCGGAATCGCCGCCGGCGTGCTCGTCGCGCAGCAACTCTCGTCGAGCTTCGGGTGGGCGCTGTCGATTCGCACCGACATCATTGCCGTCTCGACGCTCTTCAGCGGCCTCGTCGGCGTGGGCTTCGGGCTCTACCCCGCACTCAAAGCGAGCCGCATGGACCCCATCACGGCGCTGCGATTCGAGTGACTACTCGCGCAGGCGGCCGGCCTCGTACGGACCGGCGTAGCCGAGGTGCGGCACGCTCTGCGTCGGATCTCCGTACGAGATGTAGAGGTCGTACACCTTGCCGTTCAACACCGCGGCGTCCGAGCCCCAACGCACGGGATTCGAGGGTGGCAGCGACGGGTGATTCACCACGCGGTGCGCGTCGAAGCCGTGCGCGCGCAAGATGCCGATCACCTCGGTCATCATGTCCTTCGCGAGGCCGCGATCGTCCTGCATGTTGTCGAAGTACGCGGGCCGGTTCTGCCGCACCCACTTCGCCGTCGAGAGCAGCGCCGCCTCAGGGCTCGTGGTGTCGATGGGCACGTCCAGGTACTCGGGCTTCGGCGGCACGGTCGACAGCGCGGGGCCCGGCTCAGCCCAGGTGCGCGGCGCAGGCGCGGGAGTCGGCTCCACCGGCGCGGGTGTGGGCGCCGGCTGCGGACGCTGCAGCTCCTGGTATTCGCTGCTGTTCAGAAACACGTTGCGAATGTCGGCGCGCGAGACGCCACGCTCGAGGCCAGCCATGTGCGCCGCGAGACCGCCGGCGTCCGGCTCGCGCTTCAACAGATCGCGATACAGCCCGCGCACGAAGTCTTCGTTGCTGGCGCGCTGTTCAGGCGTGATGCCGGCCGGCTTGCCGACGCGCGATTCGAAGCGATCGACGAAGCGCTCGATGCCGCGCTCGAGACCGCGAACGAGCTGCGCCTCGACCTGCTTCTCGACCTGCTGCACCGCGGCCTTCACTTCCGGCGACCGCGCCAGGGTGGTCTTCACATCGCGAAAGAAAGTGACGAGCTTGCCCATGTTGGTGATGCCTCCTTGCGAGGCTCACACTGCACGGACGCGGCCAGCCCGAGCGCTCACGCAAAGCCGCGATTCGCACAAACCATGCGCTCGATATGGAGCGTTCGCGCGCCAGAACCTCGATGTCCTGAGCACTCCCGTGTGCAGCCAAGGAGCGTTGCAGGCGTTCTCGCCGCGTGAGAGACGCGTGATTCATGGGCGACTGGTCGCGAGATCTCGAGCAGTGGGTTCCCCGGCTGATCGCCGTGTGGAGACGCCACCGCAACAAGGGAGGCAAGCACCACCGCGGCCCTCCGCTCCCCGAGAGTTCGCTGACGAGCGACGAGATCCGCGAAGTCGGAGCGGGCGTGAAGCAGCTCTCGATGGGTCTGACGCGCAACCGTGAGCTCGCCGGCGCGCGCTACATGGACGACCCGCGGCTGCTCGGCGCGTATCTCCTCTTCTATTGGCCGGTCAGCTACGCGCAGGCGCGCAGCACGCTGAGCGAGCTCACCTCGCGACCGAAGTCGGCGCTCGATCTGGGCAGCGGTCCCGGGCCCATGGCGTTCGCCTCGCTCGATGCCGGAGCGGGCACCGTCGTCGCCGCTGATCGCAGCAAGCCGGCGCTCGAGCTCGCGAAGACGCTGGCGACCGAAGCTGGTGAAGGCATCGCCACGCGCGAGTGGAGCCCCGAGAAGCCGCTGCCCGATGGTCAGTTCGATCTCATCACCATGGGCCACGTGGTGAACGAACTCTTCAACGGCCAGATCGCTCCGCGCGCGGCGATGCTCGAGAAGATCCTCGAGCGCGTGAAGCCCGGTGGCTCGCTGGTGGTGATCGAGCCTGCCCTGCGCGACACGTCGCGGGCGTTGCTGCAGGTGCGCGACGTGCTGGTGAGTCACGGCTACGCAGTGCGCGCGCCGTGCCTGTGGCGCGGAGCCTGCCCCGCGTTGATCAAGGAATCAGACTGGTGTCACGCCGAGCGCAATTGGCGCATGCCGAGGCTGATCGAGGACGTCGCGCGCTCCGCGGGCCTGCACAAAGAGTCGCTGAAGATGAGCTACTTGATCGTCGCTCCGAAGGGCGAGGCGTGGGCGGAGCCGCCGAGCGGTTCGGTGTTCCGCATCGTGTCCGAGGCGCTCGAGGGCAAGGGCCGTCAGCGCTTCATGGGCTGCGGGCCCGAGGGCCGCGTGGGCCTCGCGATGCAGGAGAAGCACGAGAACGAGAAGAACCGGCTGTTCTTCAAGATGTCTCGCGGCGACGTGGTGCGCGTGACGAACACCGAAGAGCGCGGCGATGGTCGAGCGGTGACCGATCAGTCGACGCTCGAGATCCTTGCCAGCGCTGGCCAGCCGCTCACGAAGCCCTGATCACTCGCCGAGGGCCTGGTGGGCCTCGTCGACGAAGCGGCCCTTCGGGTACTCGCTCAGGTACTTCGAGTACTCGTTCATCGCCTGACGCGGGCGCATCTGAGAGTCGAAGCAACGCGCACGCAGCACGCGAGCGAACTCGGTCTGCGCGGTGTGCTGCGCATCGTCGGCGATGTCCTGCAGGCCGGGCTCGAACTGCTGGCAGTTGCCCTGCGTGAGCGACTGATCGGCCTTCGCGAGGAACTGCGCAAGCAGACCGCCCTTCCCGTTCGTCTTCTCCTTCTTCGCGGTCACCGTCACCGCGGGAGCCAGGGCCGGAGCAGGCGCCACGTCGTCCTCGCTCAGCCGCGCCACCCCGCTCTGCTGCGGCTCGGCCTTCTGCGCAGGCGGCAGCGCAGCCCATTCCTCGGCGTCGGGCTTCGCGCTCGCAGGCACTTCGGCCCACTCGTTCGGCTGACTCACTGGCGGCGGAGCGATCACTTCGACCTTCGTCGGCGGCTGCACCGTCGACGGCGCGCCTTCTCGCTTCGGCGGCACGCCGCGAATCACCTCACCGCCGCCGATCGTCGGCCACACGTCATCAGGTGCGGGCACGATGATCTGCGGCTGCGCCTGGGCGATGGGCTCCGAAGGCTTGCTCAGGTTCGGCAGCGGCTCGAGCTCATCAGCCTGCATCGTGCTCGTGTTCGGAGCGTTCACCTGACGCGAGCGCGCTTCCTGCGCCGACAACCGCGGCAACGTGCGCGGAGTTCCCTGCGCGGTCAGCATCGGAGGCGCCGAGGGCGAGCCACCCACCGCCGGAACCATCGCCTTGTTCTCGACCGAGGTCGCCGCGTCATCGGCCGCGACCACTTCGGCCAGCTGCTTCTCCATCGTCGGAGTCACTTTGAGCTCCTTCACCTTCTGCGTCTTCGAGTCGAAGCGCAGCCGCTCACCGGGCTCGACGAACGCGGTCTCGCCGTTGGGCAGCTCGACCTTCACGCGGCCTTCGCTCACCGACACCTCGACCACGTCGGCGTCGTTGGTGACACCGAACACCGTGCCGATCACCGTGACCAGCACTCCGCCGGTGTGCACGACGAAGCCCTTGCGCGGCCGGTGCGACGCGCGCACCGCGAGCGTGCCGCGTTCCAGAGTGAGCGCCACGTCATCGGCTTCGGAGCGCGTGAGCGCGAGCTGCGAACCGGCGCCAACACGCAGGTGCGAGCGATCGGGCAGATGCACGAACGCCTTGCCGGCGATGGTGGTGCGAATCACGTCGCCACCGTGCAGCTCGGCACCGTCACTCAGCGCACCCTTCTCTCCACCGACGCGCGACAGACCTTCGGCGTTGTCGACGCGAGCCCACGACGACACCGGCACGCTGCCGTCGATCATCGGAGCGGGAAGCGGCTCGACCTGGCGCGGCCACATCACGAACGCGACCGCGGCAGCGACGGCGATCAACGCCGGCACACCGAAGCCCAGGCGGCGGAACCACGGGCCTCGCGCCTGCTTCGCCAACCGCTTCTCGACCAGCGCACCGACGCGCTCGTCGATGCGATTCCACTGCACGACGGGACCGGCTTCACGCGCCAGCTCGAGCGCGCTCTTCGCGACGACGATCGCGGCGAGCTGATCACTGCACTCGGGACAATCGTCGAGGTGCGCCTGAATGAAGCGGTGCTCACCGAGCTCCAGCTCCTTGTTCGCGAAGGCCCACAGCTGCATTTCGTTTTCGTGGCGAGTCATGACGCCACCTCCAAATCGGCACGTTGCTCTCTGGTGAGTGCTCGCAGGGCCTCGGTGAATTCGAGGCGCGCGTGATGCAGCCGCGAGCGCACCGTGTTGTACGAAGCGCCGACGGTCTGCGCGATCTCCTCCGGACCCATGCCGCAGAGCTCGTGGTACACGAACACGATTCGCTTCTTCGCGGTCAGCTTGCTCAACGCGCGCTGCACCAGCCGCGAAGCCTGAGCTGCCTGCGCCGCGCGTTCAGGGTCGGCACCGATGTCGACACCTTCCGGCAGCTCGGCGGTGAGATCTTCACGGCGGCGGCGCCACCACCGCATGTTCATCAAGGCGACGTTGGCGCACACGCGGTACAGGAACGTGCGGAACTGTGACTCACCGCGGAAGTTGGGGACGGCCTTCAACAGGCGCACGTACGTGTCCTGAATGAGGTCCTCGAGATCGGGGCGATGTCCCACGAGGTGAAAGAGCGTTCTCGCCACGTCGTCGCGCGTCAGGCGGTACAGCTCCTCGAACGCGAGAACGTCGTCCTTCTTGATGCGATCGACGAGGCGCAACAGCCGCGCCTCCGCTTGTCCCGTGGGAGGTGGCGTCGGAACCAACCGCGGAAGAGGAAGTGCGTCTGCCGTCATATGTCTCATTCGTTGCCAGCGGGTTGTGAGGTGATCACACGGCCCGCCCGGCGCCCGATTCGCTCGGAAAATGAATGAAAAGAGCGGCTCGAATCACGCGGCGATGATCGTTTCGAAACCGACCGGCATCGAACGGGAGTGACGCGGCGAGATTCGGAGCGCCGCCTCCAACCGAGAGAGCCCATGAAATTGAATTCGCTGCGAGGTCTTGCGTTGCTCGTGCCCGTGCTGGCTGCGGCGAGCGGCTGCACCATCATCAACACCGACGGAGAGCTGTCGGACTGCACGTTTGGCTGTCCCGGCTGGGCGTGCACGGGTGACGCTGATTGCCACTCGTCGTGCTCGTGCCAGAGCGGAAGCTGTCAGCGTCGCCCGACGACCTGCACCAGCAACTCGCAGTGCGGCACCGGCAACATGTGCCTCTCCGGCACCTGCCGCGCGATTCCTCCCGGAGCCCACGCCTGCACCTCGTCGCAGCAGTGCGGCATGGACACCTGCATCAACAGCTTCTGCGTGCGCCCCTGCACCCAGAACCTCGACTGCTCCACGGGTCAGACCTGCCAGAGCGGCTTCTGCGGCGGTGGCGTGAGCACTGACGGCGGCACCGGTGGTGGCTCCGGAACTGGTGGCGGCACCGGCACTGGCGGTGGCACCACGGGTGGTGGCAGCGCGACCGGCGGCGGCACTGGCACCGGCGGCGGCACCACGGGTGGCGGGTCTGCGACCGGCGGCGGCACGGGTGGCGGTACGACGGGCGGCGGCACCGGCGGTGGCGGAGGCCCGAGCTCGTGCACCTACAACGCTGACTGCGGCCAGGGCGCGTGGTGCGTGAACAGCACCTGCTTCTTCGGTTGCTCGGCTGACAGCGATTGCGCGACGGGCGATTCGTGCCAGGGCGGTCTGTGCCGCACGCGTCCGGCGGGAACCTGCTCCAACAGCACGCACTGCTCGACGGGTCAGGACTGCGTCGATGGCAACTGCCGTGACCGCTGCACTGCGACGGTCGCCTGCACGCAGGGCCTCGAGTGCCGCATCGGTTACTGCTTGCCGACCAGCAACGTCGTCTGCACCACCAACTGCGATTGCCCGACGTCGCAGCGCTGCGTGCAGGGAACCTGCGCTCCGTAATTCCCCTCCAGGCGGAGCGTGAGAAGTGAAGCGAGCACCTCTTCCCCGGAGGTGCTCGTTTCTTTTTGCGGGAGTCAGTGCCGCTGCGGATTCACGAGCTGATCGATCTTCAGCACCGCGTCCATGTTGAGCGTGCCGGTGTTCCGCTCGCGCACCGGGCCGTCAGCCTGCCCCGTGGTGTCGCGCATCGGCCCGCCGCTGCCCGCCTGCTGCGTCCCCCCGCGACCGTCATCACCATCGGTGCGCGGGCCCGGAATGCCCTTTCGCTGCGTCTTGATCTCCTGCTGGGTCACCGGAGCGCTCGGCGCGTCGTTCCCTTCGGGGTTCGGCGTCTTGTTCTTTTCCTTCTCGGCGAGGAGCTTGAGGACGAGGTCCTGCAGCTTCGCGACTTCCTGCTTCAGCTCGGCCACCTCGTGCGTCAACTGCTGCGGGCTCTTCGGCTCGGTCTTCACCACCGTCGAGGGATCGTTCTCCGCGTCGACCCGGAACGTCGTCGACACCTGATCATTCTTCGAGCCCACCATCTCTCCGCCCTGGTGACGGCGATTGATGCGATCCGCTCCGAAGCTGTCGCCCTTGATCGGATTGCTGCCAGTGAGCAGCGGTTTCTTGCCCGGCGTCTTCCCGCCATCAACCCACGTCGAGTTGTGCGGCCCACCTGAGCCTGGAACACCACCCGGAAAGAAGTGGTCCTGTTTCTGCTCGCTGATGGTCTTGCTGCCAGCGGGTGCTGCGGGCTTGTTGATGTGCAGCGACTTCGGGTCGATGCGCGCGTTCTGAACGAGGCTCTGCGTCGGTCGGGCGATGCGAGTCATGTGTGTCTCCTTGCCTGGGAACGCGCAGGTCCCCGGAAAAGAGGCTCACAGCCCGTTGGCGGTCGCGAGCGCGCGCAGCTCGGCGTCAGCAGCCTTCGCGTCGACCAGCGACTTCACGATCGGCCGCGCGTCATCGAGGCGGCCGAGCTCGATCAGCGTCTGCGCATACCGCCCGCGCAATTTCGCCGGAGCATCGTCCGCGCCGCCCAGTTCCTTGAAGGTCACCAGGGCCGCCTCGAACGAAGCCTTCGGGTCTTCTTTCGCGAGTCGCTGCACGCGGCCCAGCTCGAGCTTCGAGATCGCCACGTCGAGCTTGAAGCTCTCGTCTTTCGCCGCCAGCGATTCACGCAACGAGAGCGCGCGCAGGTGTGCCCTGCGCGCCTCGGCGATGTTGCCGAGCTTGCGCTGCGCGCGACCCACGTTGGTGAGCCCATCGGCGAGCGCAGCCTGCGTCAGCGTGTTCTCCGGATCTTTCGCGAGCAGCTTGTCGTTGAGTGCGACGTCGGCATTGAACTCCTCGAGCGCGGGCCCGAGCTTTCCGAGCTCTTCGCGCGCGCGACCGAGAAACGAATGCGACGCCGAGAGCCCATCGATGCGATTGGCGTTGTCGGGATCGCGAGCGAGCGCGCGGGCGCTGAACTCGACGGCTTCTTCCGCGAGCGGCTCCGCTTCACCCGGCCTCCCCTGCGCACGCACGACGCGACCGAGATCGTTGAGCGCAATGGCCATGTAGTCGTCGAGCTCGAAGTCGTTCTTGAACTGCGCGCGCAAGGCGCGGGCGAGCTTCAGGTTCTCGCGAAAGGCAGCTTCGGCCTTCTCGAGCGCACCGAGCGCCTCTTCCGCACGACCGATGTACATCTCGCTCTTCGCGCGGCACTCGTCCGAAAAGCGCCCGGTGATCGGGTACTTCTTCAACGTGTCGCGCGCGGTCTCGTGAGCGCGCTCGGCCTCGGCGTATTTGCCGAGCGAGTACAGAACACGCCCTGCGTCATTGTTCGCGTCGGCCGCCGCGGCGAGGAACTGATCGTCGGGAGGTCTTCGCTCCAACACCGTTCGGGCGATCGACGCTGCGTTCTGAAACGCCACCAACGAGCCATCGAGATCGCCACGCGCCTCGAGCGCCTGCCCGCGCAGCTGCGAAGCCATGGCGCGCAGCTCGTCACCCGTGGGGTCATGCGCAAGCTCATCGACCTTCGCCGCATCGAGCAGCGCGACCGCGTCGTCGATCTTCGACTGCGCGAGCCGCGTAGTGGCCAGCTGCTGCAATGTGCGCGCGCGCCGCTCGGGTGACTGCTCCGCTGCAGGCACGGTGTCGAAGTAGGTCTGCACCGCCTTCGACACGTCTTCGAGCACGTCGAGGCGGCTCGTCGGTTCGAGCTTCTGCCGCAGGTCGACGAGCATGAAGTCGACGAGCTCTTCCGCACGAATGCGGGAGGCTTCGGCGCGCTCTCGAGCGAGGCGTGCTTCACGCGCCTGAATCGACGTGGTGATCACGCCACCGGTGAGCGAAAGGCCAACCAGCGCCGCCGCGCCGACGCCGAGCCGGTTGCGACGCACGAACGTGCTGATGCGGTAGCCGAGCGTCGCGGGTCGCGCGCGCAACGCAGCGCCCGACTTCAGGCGATCGAGATCGTCGGAGAACGCTTCCACCGACGGGTAGCGCTGCAGCGGCTCCTTCCGCAGCGCGGTGAAGAGAATGGCGTCCAGGTCGACTCCGAGCCGCGGCGCCGGCATTTCCTGTTCGAGGATCGCGCGCGCGAGCGTCATGCCCGAGCCCTCGAACGGCCGCCGCCCGGTGAGCAACTCGTAGAGGATCACCCCGAGCGCCCACACGTCGGCCGCGGTGGTGACGCGCTCTCCGCGCACCTGCTCGGGGCTCGCGTACGCCGGAGTGAGCACCATCTCTCCCGTCTTCGTCAGCGTCTGACCCGGCGCGCGGTCGAGCACCTTGGCGATGCCGAAGTCGAGCAGCTTGGGCTCTCCACTCTTCGCGACCAGCACGTTGCCGGGCTTGAGATCGCGGTGCACCACGAGGTTGCGATGCGCGTACTGCACGGCGTCGGTGAGCTTTCGAAACAACGCGAGTCGCCCCTCGACCGGCAGCGCGCGCGAGGCATCGAAGAGCGTGTCGCCCTCGACGAACTCCATCGCCAGCCAGGGCCGGCCGTCGTCGAGCGCTCCGCCGTCGAGGAGCCGCGCGATGTTGGGGTGTTCGAGCGACGCGAGAATCTGCCGCTCGTCACGAAAGCGCGCGAGGAGATCGTCGGTGTCGAGCCCGCGCCGCAGCACCTTGACCGCGGCCTGCATGGTGAACGCACCGTCGGCGCGCTCCGCGAGGAACACCGTACCCATGCCTCCGCGCCCGAGCTCGCGCACCACCCGCCACGGGCCGATCTCTGCGAGCGGCTTCTCGGCGATCGCTCCCGCCGGCGTCTCGAGGAACGACTGACTCGCCTTCGCGTCGGCCTCGAGCAGCGAGCGCACTTCTTTGAGCAACGTCGCGTCGCCCGCGCAGGTCTCGATCAAATAGTGCTCGCGCTCTTCGGGCTTTCGTTCCAGCGCGCGACTGAACACCTCGTTCACCCGGGCCCACTGGTTGGCGTCCATGACCGCGCAGCCTATTCGCCGCGACTCGCGTGACATGGTCATTCAGTCGAGTGCGAGTGGCGAGCGGGATGACAATCAGGTCAAGTGCGGTTCGAAGATCGGGGGCACATGAGCGACGAGTCGGACATCACGGGGCTGCTCAAACAGTGGCGCGAAGGTGGTTCGCCCGACGAGCTGTTCACCGTCGTGTTCGAAAATCTGCGGCGCATCGCGGCCTCGCAGTTCAAAGGCGAGCGGTCTGATCACACGCTCCAGCCGACCGCCGTGGTCAACGAAGCGTGGCTGAAGCTGATGGGCCAGCGCGCCGACTTCAAAGATCGCTCACACTTCTTCGCCATCGCGGCGCAGGCGATGCGGCGCATTCTCGTCGATCACGCGCGGCAGAAACGCGCGGCCAAGCGCATCGCTCCCGAGCTGCACGAAGAGCCTTCGATCGACGGCATCGACGTCGACGTGATCGCGCTCGACGGCGCGCTGGTGAAGCTGTCTGCGCTCGACGCCGATCAAGCGAAGGTGGTCGAGCTCAAGTACTTCGCCGGCCTCACCAATGAAGAGGTCGCCGAGGTGACCGGCGTGTCGCTCGCGACCGTGAAACGCGCGTGGCAAACGGCGCGCGCTTTCCTGTTTCGAGAACTCCAAACCGCCTGATTTCAGGCCTGTTTTTGGTGCGTGAGCCTGTTTCCCGAGACCGCGCGCGTTCCTGTTCAAAGAGCGGCACTTCAGCCGCTCCAACCGAACCGAACAGGAGCACCACATGTCCCGCATCAACTCGATGTTCAAGCAGGCGACGCAGGCTGCGCAGCAGACGGTGAGCACCGCGAAGAAGGAAGTCGCGAAGGTCGAGGAGAAGGCGAAGCGCGCGGTGAACGTCGGCATGACCGACGGCTTCGACGGCGGCGCGAGCAAGCTCTACGACGCGGGCGCGAACAAGTCGGGCCGCACCACGAAGGAGAACAAGGTCACCTTCGGCATCGACAGCAAGTTCGGTGATTCGCAGAACTCCGATCACCTCGTGTCGGGTGTGCAGCTGCGCAACTTCACGCAGGCCGCGGGCACCGTGTTGAGCGCGGGCGCTGACGCGTTCGTCGGCGGCAAGCAGGAGACGGTGTCGACCGACCTCGACGGCACGCGCCGCGAGTCGCTGGTGAAGATGGGCGCGGAAGTCGGCGTGCAGGGCTTCGTGGGCACGGTGAACGGCGTGAAGGCCGGCGCGCAGCTGGGCATCGAGGTGCTCGACAAGACCACCACCCGCAGCGATCTGGGCAACGGCCTGCAGCTGAAGGACGAGTCGAGCATTCGCGGGTTCTGGGGTGCGCGCGCTCGCGGCGGTGCGCAGCTCGGCACGGTCAGCGGCGCGGAGGTCGAGCTCTTCGCGGGCGCGAAGGGCCTCGGCGAGAAGCGCGGTTCGATCACCGACGGCCAGAACGAGCTCGCCGGAGTCGCCGGTCGCTTCGGCACCATGGTCGGCGTCGGGGTCATCGCGCACGTCGAAGGTGGCTACGACGTCGACAACCACCAGGCGCGCGTCTCGGTCGACGGTGGCGCGGCGCTCATCGTCGGCGCGCAGGTCGGCGGCGACGTCACCATCGGCGGTAAGGACGAGTAAGAATCGCTCCCGTGCTCTCCGGAACCTGGCTGTTGAATGGGCAGCCGTTTCTCTCGCTCGAGGCGAGCGGCACGGGAACGATGGAAGGTGACGCCTTCACCTGGCGTCAGGAAGGCAACGCGCTCGTCATCGCCACGCAGAGTGGCCTGAACGAGCGCGTTGCGTTTCAGCTCGCAGGCGACCTGCTGGTGCTGCAGATGGGTGGCTTCCCGCTGCAGCTCTCTCGCGACGGCTCGACACCACGTGGGCCCGCGGCTGCGGTCGCTGCTCCAGTGGCTGCTGTTCCGTCGGCTGTTCCGTCGGCCGCAGGGAACGACGAGCTCAGCACCCTCCTCATGTCGTCGAACTGGTGCTGGCTGCGGTACTCGAACGGAAACTCGTACACCCAGAAGCTGCACTTCGCGCCCGACGGCACGTGGCGCGACTTCAGCGAGAACGACATCTACTCGCGCAACGTGCACCTCGGCTCGACCGCGCACCTCACCGGCAACCACCAGGGCACCGGCCAGTGGCGTGTGCAGAACGGCCAGCTGCACATGAGCTCCGCCGAGACGGGCGGACAGCTGGTCACCGTGCCGCTGCGAATCACGCGAAACTCCAACGGCTACCCCATCATTCACGTGGGCGACCGCGAGTACTGCATGTGCCGCTGAGCGATCGAGTTGCGCTCGCGTCGTTAGCTGAGTATTTACTCGCTCATCATGGCTCGTCCTCTTGATGAGAACCGCCGCGCGTCGCTCCTCACCGCCGCGGCGAAGGTGTTCGCGGAGCACGGCATCGCGGCTCCGACCGCGCTGATCTCGAAGACCGCCAAGATCTCCGAGGGCTCGTTCTTCACGTACTTCAAGACCAAGGACGAGCTGGTGGTCGCGCTCTACGTGCAGATCCGCCGCGAGGTGGCGGCTGCGATCAACGACGGCTTCCCGGTGAAGGCCACCATCGATGAGCGGCTCGAGCACGTCTTCACGCGCTTCGTCGAATACGGCCTCGCGAACCCACTCTCGCGGCGAGCGCTGGCACATCTGAACATGGCGAAGGCGATCACCGCCAAGGTGCGCGCCGAGACCCAGCTGCTCTACGCCGAAGTCGAACGCATGCAGGCCGACGCGATCGCAGCGAAGCGACTCCACATTCCGCTCGTCCTCGCCGGCCCGACCATCGCCGCGCTGGGCGACATGACGCGCGAGCAGATCGAGCAGCACCCGGCCCAGGCGAAGACCCTCCTGGCCGGCGGCTTCCAGATGTTGAGGGCGGCGTTGATGAGCAAGCCGTCTTGAAGTTCACGCGTTAAATGAGTGAGTACTCAGGCTTTCGAACGAAGGAGCGAATCATGAGCACGGTTCTCGTCACAGGCGGTTCAGGTTTCATCGGCGGTCACGTGGTCCTCGCGGCGCTGAACGCGGGTCACACCGTGCGCACCACCGTCCGCAGCAAGAGCAAGGAAGCGGCGGTGCGCGCGTCGCTGAAGGCCGCCGGAGCCGATGAGTCGCGGCTCACCTTCTTCGAAGCCGAGCTCGAGAGCGACGCCGGCTGGGCCGAGGCGATGGCGGGCTGCGACTTCGTGCTGCACGTCGCGTCTCCGATGCCGAAGGGCGAGCCGAAGAACCCCGACGAGGTGCTCGTGCCCGCGAAGGAAGGGGTGCTGCGCGCGCTGCGTTTCGCTCGCGACGCGAAGGTGAAACGCGTGGTGCTCACCTCGAGCTGCGGCGCCGTCTACTACGGCCACCCCGAGCAGGAAGCGGCGTTCGACGAGACGAGCTGGACGAACACCGACGGCGAGATGAGCACCTACGTTCGCAGCAAGGCGCTCGCCGAGCGCGCGGCGTGGGACTTCATGAAGCGCGAAGGCGGAGCGCTCGAGCTGAGCGTCATCAACCCCGCCGGTGTCTTCGGGCCCGCGCTGAACAAGGACGCCATGTCCTCACTCGGACTCATTCAGCGGCTGCTCGGCGGAATGCCGGGCGCTCCGATGCTGTATTTCTCGGTGGTCGACGTGCGCGACGTCGCCGAGCTGCACCTGCTCGCGATGACGTCTCCGGCGGCGAAGGGCGAGCGCTTCATCGCCGCGACCGACGGCGTGATGTCGATGCTCGACGTCGCGAACACCCTCCGCGCGAAATTGGGCGAGCGCGCCGCGAAGGTGCCGAAGAAGGCGCTCCCGAACTGGTTGGTGCGCGTCATCGGCGTCTTCAACCCGCAGATTCGCGGTCTGCTGCCACTGCTGAACGTGAAGCGCCGCGCGACGAGTGCGAAGGCGCAGCGCGTGCTCGGGTGGAAGCCGCGCGCACCCGAAGAGGTCATCGCTGCGACCGGCGAGAGCGTGCTGCGGTTCACCTGAGCCCCTCCGCTGGAGATGTGATTGCTTGCGCCGCCATGAACGCACTCGTGGCGGCGATGGTGTTGAGCGCAGCTCCCTTCGACTCGAAGGCGGCCTGGGCCGAGTTCGAAGAGATGGTGCGCGTCGGCTACGCGTACTCGCAGCGCGACGGAGTGGACGGCGCGAAGATCCTCGAGACCTTCAAGGCCCGCGCGTTGGCGACGAAGAAGAAGGAAGAGTTCGTCGACGTCGCGCAGATGATCGCGCGCAACTTCGCCGACCCGCACTTCATCGTCGGCCCCCTCGGCCCCGAAGATCCGAACGTCGTGCCGACCAGCTCCGACCTCTACGTCGAGCGAATCGGCGAAGCGTGGATCGTGCGCGCCGTGCGCTTCGACAGCCCCGCCGCGAAAGCGGGAATCACGAGCGGCACGCAGGTGGTGTCCATCGACGGAGAGAAGCTCGACGCGCGCATCGTGCGCCTGCTCGGCCAGCCGCTGACGCAGCTCTCCGAGGCGCAGCAGAACTTCGGAGCGAACGTCGCGCTCACCGGCATCCGCAACGGCAAGCCACGCGTGCTGGTGACGGGCACCGGCAGCGTCACCCTCGGCCCGTCGAATCAGCAGGCCGGCGCGCTCGAGAAGGGGCCGCACCTCACCGTGCGTCGCGAAGGGAATCTCGGCGTCGTGGTGTTCAACAATTCCCTCGGCGCGAAGGAAGTGGTGCGCGAGTTCAGTGACGCGTTGACGCAGCTACAGGACGCGAGCGCGCTGGTGCTCGACTTTCGCGAGACACCCAGCGGCGGCAACACCGTCGTCGCGCGCGGCATCATGGGTCACTTCGTCGATCGTGAACGGCCGTACCAGATGCACACCATTCCCGCCGACGAGCGCGAGTACGGCGTTCCGCGCAAGTTCATCGAATACGTGATGCCGATCATGCCGCGCTGGAACAAGCCGGTGTTCGTCGTCGGCGGCCGGTGGACCGGCAGCATGGGCGAGGGCCTGATGATCGGCTTCGACGCGATCGGGGTGATCACCGTCGGCTCCGAGCTGGGTCATCTGCTCGGAGGCATCAGCAACGAGACGCTCGAAAAATCGGGCGCGAAGCTCGACGTGGGCATCGAAGCGCTGTTCCACGTCGACGGCTCGCCGCGCGAAGCGTTCAGACCGAAGCGCTTTCTTCCCGTCGCCGAACGCACCGAGAAGACCGACCCGGCGCTCGAGCTGATCCGCGCCGAGGTGGCGCGGACCATCAAATAGTCGCTACTTCTTCAGCGCGACCGCGAGTTCTTCGTAGATGTGAATCGCGCTCTTCACCGACTTCTCGAAGTCGCCGAGGTGCAGCGACTCGTTCTCGGAGTGCGCGTTGGTGTACGGATCTTCGACGCCGATCAGCAGCGCGGGCACGCCGCCGAGCTCCTTGCTGAACGGCTCGACGAAGGGAATCGAACCGCCGCAGCCGATGGCGACCGACTTGGTGCCGTAGCCCTTCTCGAGCGCGCGGAACGCGGCCTGGAACGCCGGGCCGCTCGGGTCGGTGTACCACCAGCCTGCGGCGCTCTCGGCCTTCACGGTGCATTCGAGGCCCCACGGCGTGGCCTTCTTGATCGCGTCGATCAGCTTCTGCTGCACGTCCTTGTGATCGAGGTTCGGCACGAGACGAATGCCGACGCGCGCCCACGCCGACTCGCACACGATGTTGCGCGCGTCCTTACGCGAGCTGGCCTGAATCGCGTTCACGGTGAGCGACGGCTGGCGCCAGTTGGTTTCCCACGGGTGGCGATCGCCGCCCATCATCTGCACTCCGGGGAGCAGACCGGCCTGCCGGCGGAACGTCTCGCGGTCGCCGGGGAGCGCGGCGATCGACGCCTTCTCGGCTTCGGTCAGCGGCTTCACCTTGTCGAGAATTCCCGGGATGGCGATGGTGCCGTCGGCGTTGGTGAGCGACGCGAGCATCTTCGAGAGCGCCATCACGGGATCGGGAACGGGCCCGCCCCACATGCCGGAGTGCAGCGACTGCTTGAGCGCGCGCACTTCGACGTCGACGCTGACCAGGCCACGCAGCGCGGTGGTGATCGACGGCAGACCGGTCTCGAAGTTGCTGGTGTCGGTGAGGACGATCGCGTCGGCCTGCAACATCGCGCGGTGCTGCTGCAGGAAGGTCGTGAGGTGATCCGAACCGATCTCCTCTTCGCCTTCGATCACGACCTTCACGTTGAGCGGCAGCGCGTTGCCTGACGAGAGCCACGCATCGACCGCGCTGGTGTGCACCACGATGCCGGCCTTGTCGTCGGCTGCTCCGCGCGCGAAGAGGCGGCCGTCACGCTCGGTCGGCTCGAACGGAGGCGACTTCCACGCCGCTTCGTCGCCCGCCGGCTGCACGTCGTGATGCGCGTAGAGGAGCAGCGTCGGCTTGCCCGGAGCCTTCAGGATCTCTCCGTACACGTACGGGTGCGCGCCCTCGACCTCGAGCAACTTCACGTTGTCGAAGCCGCGCTTCTTGAGCAGCACCGCCGTCGCTTCGGCGCTCGCGCGCACGTTCTTCGGGTCGAAGCCATCGAACGAGACGGAGGGGATGCGCACCAGCGTCTTCAGGTCCTCGAGGTATTCCTTCTTCTTGGCGTCGAACTTCTGCAGGGCGGCGGTCGTGGACATGGAGCGCTCCATACTCAAAAGTCGCGCGCATGACGCTCGCCCTCGTGCTGGGTCTCACGCTTTCCCAGACGCCGCTCACTCCGGTCGATGCGATGCGCGGCGACATGAAGACCTACTTCGCGGGCGAGACCAGCGAGGGTTGGGCCTTCGGTGGTCTCGGGCTGGTGAGCGTCGGCTCGGCGACGGGTCTGCTCCTGAGCAACACCAACCTCGGCCGCGGCATGTCGGTGCCGCTGTTCGCGGTCGGCGTGATTCAGCTCGCGCTCGCCATCGGTCTCTTCGTGCGCACGCCCGGCCAGGTCGCGGGCTTCGACGCTCAGCTCACGAATGCTCCAGCCGAATACAAGACTGGAGAGACCACCCGCATGGAGCGCGTGATGCGCGGCTTCGCGATCTACAAAGCCGCTGAGGTCGGCCTCTTCTTCGGTGGCGTCGCGCTCAGCGGCGCAGGCGGCATCAGCAAGTCAGACTTCGCGCTCGGAGCGGGCATCACGCTCGCGGCCGAAGCGCTGGTGATGCTGATCCTCGACTTCTACGCCGAGGGTCGCGGTCGCGTGTACCAGGCGGCGATCAGCGGCTTCACCTTCTGAAGCAGCTCAGCGCTCACCGCTGCGGAATTCCACCTGCAGCGAGGTGCAGTTTCGTGAGTGCGTCGGCTCCATTCACGCGTTCGACCCTCGACGAGGCCGACGTCAAACCCATCACGCCGCGCGCCGAGAGATACGTCGCTGAACCCTCGACCACGTCCACCTCGACCTCGTCGTCGCACGCATCAGTCGTCGCGCCGAAGAAGCTCGGTGCAAAGTTGAGTTGCTTCGCCATGCCCACGCGCACCCGCGCCTTGCCCGCCGGCACGTAGAACGCGCCGTAACTTCCCGGGTAGAGCTCGAACCACTGTTGGACTCCGACCTGGACCGTGAGGATGTTCTGCGCGCCCATCGTCTGAGCCGGGCGACCGACGTAGATCACGCCGTAGCCGCGAGGCGGGCCGTCGACCTCGTGAAAGACCGGCGTCGAAGTGGAATAGCGCCAGCTCGGGCAGCCGCTCATCGCCACGACGGCCGAGAACGCGAGGGCCGTTCTCAGAAGAATCACGGAAGCAGTTCGCATTGTTCCTCCTGTTTCGAATTGTTGTTGCCGGTCACGGTCAGCTTCAGCGCGCCGCCCTTTGTGGTCTGGGCGTCGAGGCGAACGGTGCCGGACGTGCTCTGCGCAGCCGCGATCCCGCTGAGCACGGCGCCCGCGATACCGCCGACCGGACCGTTGTAACTGACGATGCGGAACCAGGGGTACTCGACGAGCGCCTGGCCGCGCGCACCGGCGACCCGGAACACCCAGTCGCGATTTTCGAGGTGAACCAGGTACTCCGGCCCATCGGAGGCGAGGACGATCGAGCCCAGCGAGGGGCAGTACCAGTGGTTGGTCGACTGCGAGCGGAGGCTGCTCCCCACGAGGAGCGTTCCTCCGGCCGGAGCGGGAAGCGGCCCTGCGGCATTCACGGCAATACAACCGGACCCTGCAAGCAGCAGGAACGGCAAACAACGAATCATGTGAGCTCCTTCGCAGTTGAACTGAGCCGCCCCGAGTGCACCTTCGGTGCCTGCGCAGTTCCACGGTGGAACCGCGAGCTGGTGCCAGCCGATTGAGCAAACTCTGCGCACTCCTGAGCGCGAGTTGCTCAACTTCGTGTGCGTTGGCCTGCACACGTGAGCAACGAGCTGCACGCACGTTCGTCCCGTCTGAGCGGTCATCGACGGCACATCGACTGCAGGCCTCCTCCCTCTCCCAGAATCGCCCGGAGGATCGACCATGAGACACGCTGCGTCTTTCGTCGTCGCGTTCGTGCTGTTCAACGGTTGTGACGGCGATTGCGAGACCGAGCGTTGCGCGTCAGGGCGCACGTACCAGAGCTGCGTGATCGGCAAGGCCCTCGTCATTCGTGACGACCAGGGAAAGGAATTCTCGCGATGCGAGCCCGACTACGGCCCAGGCGCCGCGAGTGGCGTGTACGTCGGTACCGACAAGAACGATTGCGCCTTGAAGCACTCCGAGTCGCGCGACGCGATCTGCGACTTCTACGCGAGCGGTCCAACCGGCGGTGGCGGAGGAGGCGTGGGCGGTGGAACCGGGGGCGGTGGCGCGACTGGTTCGGCCCACTGCTACAAGAAAACCGACAACAGCTACTGCGATTGCTTCAACACGGACCAGAGCTTCGGCTACCCGGCGAGCGAGTACGTCCGCACGACATCATGCGCCGGAATCGTGGGCCCCGTTTGTTGCGTTTCGCGCGACTCCTCGAATCGAGTGACGTCATGCAGCTGCACGTCACAGCCGCGCGCGTGCCGCGAAGATGGGAACAAATGCAGCTGCCCGCTCGCCAACGCCAGCGGTGACCCCACCCAGGTTCGAACATCGTGCGAGCCGAGCGGCGGCCGGATCTGCTGCATCAGCAACAGCTACTGCACGTGCCGCGTCGCCAACGACTGCTTCGGCTTCGGGGGCCTCAACGAAAACGCAACGCGCGTCTCATCGTGCACCGCACCGGCGGTGGCGATCGACTGGTGCCACGGCGAAGAGAAATCGAGCTGCGATGGTCTGGTCTGGGCTCCGTGAGTCAGAAGCGCTGCTCGAGCCCGATGCTCAGTCGGTACTGACGCACCACGAGCGGAACTCCAGCGAGGCTCGGCACCGCGAGGTCGACCTCGAGTGGATCGATGGTGAAGAACGTGCCCGGTCGCAGCTGCAGCGAGACGGCGAGCAAGCTCGCTCCGGCGAACACGCCGACTGAACCTGCGCGCGCTCCGACGACGTCGAAGAGCAACACGCTCGTGCCGAGCTTGAGCGTGGAACGCAACGTCACTACGTCGGTCTCGAGCCACTTCCACGTGCCGCTCGCGTACGCGTTCATCACGCCCGGCGCGACGGTGGTGCTGAGCAGGTTGAACCAGGGGTTGAATTCCACGTCGAGGCCGAGCGTGACGCGCGGGTGCACGCTCAGCCGAGCGCCCAGCTCGACGCTCATCGCCGCGCGGTCGATGGAAGCGCCGACTCCGACGTGCGCACCGAATGGACTCGCGCGTGCCGGAAGCGCCACGACGAGCCCCAGCGCAGCGACGATGCCCCAGGCTCGGCGACGACGGCGCACCAGGAGCAACGCCAGCAATCCCAACGCGGGAACGAACGTGGTGGTGCTGCAGCCCTGCACTTTCGGGACTGCGCCTTCGAGCTGCGCCACGCCACACCAGTCATTGTCCGGTGAACACCCCGATTGATAGCGAAGCACCGGCTGCATGCGATCGGCCGCATCGAGCAAGCGCTGCTCACGCGTGAGCGACGCCGGCTTCAGCGCGCGGAGCAACTGCGCCGACGCTTCGATCGCCTGTTCGACGCGCTCACGCTCGAGTGGATCTTCCGACTCGCAACCGTCGAGCTTCGACAGATGCCCAAAGCCATCACGCCCCGCGAAGTAGTCGGGCCGCAGCGCGGGGTCGACGAAGTTGAAGACGTGCAGCACGGGCCCCGACGTCGGAGCCCGCAGCGTGTGCGTGAAGCTGTCCTGCACCGCGTGCATCGCCTGCCCGAGCCGATACGCGAAGCGCGGGAGGTCGACCTGCGCGTCCTGGTACAGCAGCGCGATGCGAACGCTCTCGGTCTGGTCGAGATCGATGGTCTCGTTCGGACCGTGGGCGAGCGCGAGACGAGCGCGCACGAACTGCTCGCAGCGCGAGAGCGCGTCGACGTCACCGCTCACGAAGTCTTCCGCGGCCGCGCGAAGACAGTGCTCTTCCTGAAATTCCTCGGCGAGCTGCGCCTGCGCGAACTCGGGGAAGTCGGTCGGAGCGACACCGTGCAGATCGTTGCTCCGCACTCCGATGATCAACGCCGTCAGCCACGGCCCACTTCCCTGCGGCACGTGAAACGGCAGGTTGGCGATCAGCTGCTGCAGCTCCGCGTCTGCGGGTGGTTCCACTTCGCCACGTGGCCAGCCCGCGCGCTTCAACGCTTCCACGCTGATTCGCTCGTGGCAGCCGGTGGTGAAAGAGGTCTCGATGCTGAACGCGTGCGCGACGGTGCCGGCGAGCGCCGCCATCAACGCCGCGATGCGTCGAGTCCACATGGCCGCACGTCAGTGCAGCGCATGTGCCGCGGAATCACGCTCGGAACGAAGCGACGCGGTGCGGGTGCTGACCCACTGCGAGGTCGCGACCAACCCTCCGCGTCAGGTCTTCACGGCTCGGCGCACGTCGGCCTCGAGCTTGTCCATCAAGCCTTCGCAGCGGCGCACCAGCGACGAGGTGGACAACGTGTAGAAGGTGCGCGCCAAGCCCCACGCGCCGACGACGCTCGCCAGCAAGCCCGCGGCACCTGCGTACCAGGGCATGTGCGCCGTGACCGGGAGGATCCACGCGAGGTTGACGCCGAGGCCGCCGCCGAGCCCACCGATGAGGCCGCCGAAGAGCCCTCCCGCCAGCTTCGAGGTGTCGCTCGAGAGGCGAATCACGGTCTTTCCGTCACGAGGGAACACACTGAGTTCGACGACCCCGCGCGTGCTGTAGCCGGTCCACGTCAGCGTGCGGCCGACGGTCGAGACCTGCCCCATCAACGTCGTCGAACTGAGCGCCGCGCGAATCTCGGTCGCCAGCGTTTCGTGACTCGCGACGGTGATCTCACCTTCCACCTCGCGCTCGAAGATGCGCTTCAGCGGCCCACCCGCCAATCGCGACGCGAGACTCTTCGGCGAGTTCTTCACTTCGAATTCGGAGATCGCCTTCTTCACCATCTCGGGGTCGAGCCCCGATTCCTTCGCGATGGTCTCGATCTCGTTGGCGCTGAGCATCGGCCGCTCGAGCTTCTTCTGCCGCTCGAGGCTCGCCGCGCGCTGGAGAATCTCCTGCACCTCTTCGGTGCCGTATTGCCGCTCGGGTCGCGTGCGCTCGTCGGAGGCCATCGGAAGCGCCGACTCTACGTCACAAGTCCGAGAACGAGCTCACAGTCGAGGCCGCCGTTCGACACGCGGTGCGCTTCCTGAATGTCGAGACCGAGGTATTCAGACCCGTTCTCGAGCAGAAACGCGAAGTACCAGCCGGCGCACGAGGCCTTCAGCGACTCTCCGAGGCGCGTGTAGAGCTGACCCAATTCATCGCGCTCTCCCACGCGTTTGCCGTACGGAAGATTGGCGATGACGAGCCCGCTCTCTTCGCGCTTCGGCAGCTTCGTGGCGTCGATGCGCTCGAGCGTGAGCTGCTCGAACACGCCGGCGCGTTTCGCGTTGCGACGCGCGGTGCCGAGCGCGCCTGAATTGAGATCGCTCCCGCGCAGCGTGGTCTTCACCGCGTCGCGCGAACGCGAGAGCGCCTTCCACTTCTTCTCGTCATGCGAGGGGAACTGCTCGAACGCGAAGCTGCGATTGCGACCCGGAGCGAGGCCCGCCGCGAGCTCCGCCGCTTCGATCAAGAATCGTGCCGCTGCCGCACATCACGTCCCACAGCGGCTCGCCGGGCTTCCACTTCGAGAGCTGCAGCACCCCCGCGGCCAGCGTCTCGCGCATCGGAGCGCGCCCGACTTCCTGCCGGTAGCCGCGGAAGTGGAGCAGCTCTCCGGTGGTGTCGATGCTCACCTGACAGCCGCCGCGCTTGAGCCCGCGGAGAATCAGCTTCGGCGCGCCGATCTTCGAGGCGAGCGCCCCACCCCACTTCGCGGCGTCTTCTCCGAAGGCGTCGATCTCGAACGCGTCGCCGTACATCGAGAGGTCGAGCTTCTGCAGCTCGCCGATGCTTCCGACCTCGCGAACCCTGATCAGCACCCGGCTCGCGATGCGCGACCAGAGGTTGATCAGACGGTAGTCGCCTTCGGTTTCCACTCCGCCGCTGACGAGATCTCCCGAGTACCCGAGCGCGGCGAGTTCTTCGCCGAGTGCTCTTTCGAGGCCTGGCGTCGTTCCGACGAAGAGATTCAACGGACGTTCGCAGGGAGAGGGAGTTTCCGCGGAGAAACTCCGGTCGACTCGAGGAGCGCTTCGAGCCGTTTCTTCGCGATGCCGTTCGGCTGCCCCGTGCGCCGCGCGAGAATCAGCTCGTTCTTGAGCGAGTGTTCCCAGCCCGCCAGCTCGGTCACCGTGACCTGGTAGCCATTGGCCTCGAGCACCAGCGCACGAATCACGTTGGTCAGATGCGAGCCGAACTCACGCCGATGCCACGGGTGCGAGAAGAGCGACTGCATCGCCGAATCGACCTTCGGCCGCGCGTCCTTCAACTGCTGCGCGACCTCGGCCTGACAGCACGGCACGAGCGCGATGTGCTCGGCCTTGTGCGCCAGCGCCACGGCGATCGCATCGTCGGTCGCGGTGTCGCACGCGTGCAGCGCAGTCAGCACGTGCACCTTGTCGGGGTACGCGGCCTTCGAGATACCCGAGGTCGCGAACTGCATGCGGTCGTAGCCGAGCTCCTTCGCTCGCGTGCGCGCCTTCTCGGTCAGCTCGTCGCGCGACTCGACGTTGTGCAGCTCGCCCTTGTCGCGGCCCTTCAAGAACAGCTCGTAGAGGATGAAGCCGAGGTACGCGTTGCCGCTGCCGACGTCGACCAGCACGGGCTTGTCGAAACGCTCGAGCGCGTCGTCCAACGCCGGCGTGAGCAGCCCGACGAAGTGATTCACCTGCTTCAGCTTGCGGCGCGCGTCAGCGTTGAGCTGCCCGTCGCGCGTGACGAGGTGCAGCGTCTTCAACAACTCGACGGACTGGTTCTCGAGGAGCTCGCGGCGGACCTGCTTCGCTCCGACCGCTTCACGGGCCTTCACGTCACGAACTCAGACCGAGACGACTTCGACGATCTCCGGAATCGCTTCCTTGAGACGCGTCTCGATGCCCATGCGCAGCGTCGCCGTCGACGACGGGCAACCGGCGCAGCTGCCCTGCATGTGCAGGTACACGGTGCCGTTCTCGACGCGATCGAGGGTGATGTCGCCGCCGTCCATCGCCACCGCGGGGCGAATCTCAGCGTCGAGGATCTCGCGAATGCGCTGTTCCATCGCGCCGCCGGTGAGGTTCGCGGAAGCGGTCTGCCACGCCTCGAGCACCTCGGGCTTCACGACGACTTCGCCGTCGGTGAGGTGCTTCTCGAGCGCCAGCATCACGCCGTCATTGAGCTCGTCCCATTCACCTTCGTCACCCTTGGTGACCGTGACGAAGTTGGTGCCGAGCATGACGCCCGTCACGCCCTTGATGTCGAAGAGGCGAACCGCGAGCGGCGACTTTTCGTTCGCCACGTCACGCGTCGTGAAGTTCATCGCACCACGCGGAAGCAACGCGGTGTTGACCACGTACTTGAGGGTGGAAGGGTTCGGCGTCCACTCGAGCTGAATGTCGACTGACATGATGGCTCTCCACTAATGGGCAGCCGCGGGGCAGGCAAGCCCCTCGGGTCCCTCAGCCCAGCACTTCGGATTCCGGAGTGAACTCGCCGAGATCCAACTCCATCTCGATGGGCAGCGCCGCTTCGACTTCGAGTTCGTTGCTGATGACGTCGAGATCTTCGGGTGAAGGCTCGGCGGGCAGCATGTTCTCGACCGGCTTGCTGACCTTGGCGATGCCCGACGAACGGCCCGGCAACGGCAACATCTGATTCGCGTCGCGCAGGTGCTGCACCAGCTGACGAGCGAGCAAATCGACCATCTGAAACGCGAAGCGATGGCCGGCGGCGAAGAGCTGATCGAAGTCGCGATCGCTCATCTTGAGTAGCAGCGCGGGGCCGGTCGCGACGCAGCTCGCCGAGCGCACGCCTTCGTCGATGCAGGCCACCACGCCGAACATGGTGCCCGACGGCAGGTTGGCGAGCGTCTTGCCGTTGCGACCGACGCTCACTTCGCCTTCGACGATGAAATAGGCGCCGTCCGACTTCTCGCCCTCGGCAAAAATCGGAGTCATGTCTTCGAGGTGGATGACCTCGAGCTTCTGCGCGAGCGCGAACTTCACGACCGCGGGCAGCCCCTTGAAGGGCGGGTAGCGGTCGAGCAGCACGGTGTCGGGGCGCGGGCCGTGCGGCAGCGGCGGCGTCTCCACGCCCGAATTTCCGCTCGGCACGATGCGCTCGTTGGTCTGACGCAGGCGCACGCAGAGATCGATGCAGATCTTCCGCAGCACCTTGAACGCCGCGGGCACGAAGGCGCTGCGCATGGCGTGAAATTCGTTGGCGTCGATCTGATGCGCGGGGCCCGACTGCACGACGATCGCCGTCCCCGAGCGCGGGCCGTCGTCGACCAGCGACATCTCGCCGAGCACGTCGCCCTTGCGCGCGTAGGCCACGACGACCGGGCGGTTCTGACCAGCAGTGGTGGCCACCGAGACCTCAGTGCCCTCACCCATCACCCACATCGCCTTGCCGGGGTCACCTTCGCCGAAGAGCACGTCACCCGCGGTCAGCTCGACGGGCCGAAACAGCCGGAGCACCTCGGTGAGGTCGTTGTCGTCGACGAGCGAGAACAGCGGAATGCTGCGGATGAACTGCGCGAGCGCCGGGTTGCTCATCTGAAGACTTTTCTAGCACGCCTCCGGGGCTACACTGCCGCGACCTCATGACTTTCCGCGCTCTTGTTCTCCTGGTGGTGCTGGTCGCGTCGCAGGCCTTCGCACAGCGAGTGAGCTTCCCGAACTTCGCCGGGCCCGGTGCTGCAACGGTTCGCAACCAGCTCGTCGGGGCTGTCTGCGACAACGCCGACTGCGTCGCGGCGACCAAGACCACCACCGGCAACAAGCCCGACTGGAAGAAGGCGAAGAAGGAATCTGTCGCGTTCTTCGTGACGGGCACGGTGGTGAAGAAGGGCAAGAACCTCTCGCTCAACCTGCAGGTGCTCAACAAGGCCGGCCCGCCGCGCGCGAGCAAGACGTTCGCGCTCGACAAGAGCGGCCAGCTGCCGGCCAAGACGCTCCAGCAGGCGATCGATCTGATGAGCGGAGTGTTCGGCAGCGCGAAGAAAGAACCGCCGCCCGACAACACGCCGCCGCCCGACACCGCGAAGCCGCCGCCTGACAACACGCCTCCGCCGGTGAAGAAGGATCCGCCTCCTGACGACACGCCGCCGCCGGTGAAGCGCGCCGATCGCGCTCCGCCGCCGCCTGATGCCGACCCGGGCGTCGCCGTGCCTCCGGTGCGCAAGAAGAAGAAGAAGTTCCTGTGGCTCGACGTGGGAGCGGACGTCACCACCCGCCGCCTCGTCTACAACCAGGTCGCGACGCCGAACCTGCGCCGCTACGACCTGCCGCCGATCGGTCAGCCGACGCTGGGCGTGAAGTTCTTCCCGCTGGCGCTGATGCGCAGCGACATTCTCGCGGGGCTGGGGCTCGATCTCGGCTTCGCCTTCGCTCCGTGGATTCAGTCGCGGCTGATCAACGCGGGCGACCCATACCCCACGTCGACCATTCGCTTCGACGGCGGCATCCGCTTCGACATCGTGCCCTCTGACAGCTTCCCGCTCGCGATCACGCCGTACGTCGGCGTGCGGTACCACTCGTTCACCATCGGCCAGGCGGCGAACGGCACGCGCATCGACGGTCTGCCGAACGTCTCGTACGTCGGTCTGCGCGCGGGTCTCGGTGTCGACGTGCCCATCGGGCCGGTGTCGATCTTCGGGCGCTTCCTCGTGATTCCCGTCTTCTCCTCGGGGGAGATCATCTCGAGCGCGTTCTTCCCCAACGGCTCGACGTTCGGCATCGAGGCCGATGGTGGTCTCGGCGTGCGCATTCTCGACTTCCTGCAGGTGCGCGCGTCGTTCGAGTTCATCAACTACGGGCTGACGTTCCGCACGATGACCGGCGATGCGTACGTCGCTGCCGGCGCCACCGATACGTGGATCGGCGGCAACGCGTCAGTGCGACTGGCGTTCTGAGCGCGCTGCCTTTTTCGGCAAAAAACGGCAACAGCGTTGCCGTTCTTCGACTCAGCCGACGACGCGGTTTCGACCGCTCTTCTTGGCCTTGTAGAGGTTGGCGTCGGCGACCTTGATGAACTGAAGCGGCTCCGTCATGTCGCCCACCAGATCAGCCACGCCGACCGAGAGCGTCACCTTGATGTCCTTGCCCTCGAAGGTGAAGCGGTGGTCTTCGACCAGCCGGCGGATCTTCTCGGCGAGCTTGCGGGTGTTCTCGCCGCCTGACTCCGGCATCACGTACGCGAACTCTTCGCCGCCGTAGCGCGCGAAGCACTCTTCCTTGCGCACGCGCGGGCGGATCACCGCGGCCAGCTCACGCAGCACGTAGTCGCCGGCGAGGTGCCCGTTGGTGTCGTTGATCTGCTTGAAGTGATCGATGTCGATCATCATCAGCGAGAGCGCGCGGTTGTAGCGGTGGCAGCGCCCCATCTCGCGCTCGATGAACTCGAGGAAGTAGCGCTTGTTGTGAACCTGCGTGAGGCCGTCGCAGATCGTGAGCGTGTAGATCTCTTCGTAGTACTGCTGCTCGATGTTGCCGCCCGACAGGAACTTGAAGATGCCGGAGCCGACCTTCACCAGATCGCCCGAGCGCAGCGGCTGCTCTTCGCGGATCTCTTCGTCGTTCAGGTACGTGCCGTTGGTTGAGCCGAGATCGTTGACGAAGAACTTGCCGCCGCGGTGCGTGACCTGCGCGTGACGGCGGCTCACGTTGTCCATGTCGATGACGATGAAGTTCTTGTCGTCACGACCGATGGTGAACTCGTCTTCGTCGATGAGCGGGTACTTCTTGCCGAGGAACGGGCCGGCGATCATGACCAGGCAGCTCTCGCCGCTGAGCTTGACGTCCTTGAGCTTGGAGATCTTGGTGATGCGTGTTTCGGGCCCGGTCATTCGCGGTCCTTCCTAGCACGAGCGCCGCTACACTCCGCGCCCCATGAAGCGGCTCGTCCTCAGCTGCGCGGTGCTGGTGGTCGGATGTGTGAAACGCGTTCCCGTGATTCCACCCGAGACGGTGGTGACGGTCGGCGGCAAGTCGGCGCCCGCGCGCGATTGGGCTCGCATCGAGGGCCTGTGCGACGTCGATCAGAGCCAGTTCGGCAATGAACAACAGGCGATGACCGTGTTGCTCGCTGACTGGCTGGGGCAGACGTCCGCCGAGGCCGATGGCGCGTGGGACGAGGAGCATCTGAGCTTGCTGGAGAGTGGCTTGAAGGCGTTGCCGACTCCGATGGCGTGGCAGCGCGATGCGCTCGCGAAGGCGAAGACGTGCGGCTTTCAGGGGCTCGGCGCGACGACCGAGCTGAACGCGCAAGCGCTGCGCCGGCTCGACGAAGGCCCGTGGCTCGCGGAGCAGGTGAAGGCACGCCTCGCGCTCGCGAAATGGAAGGACGCAAGGCCGTCACTCGAGCAGGCCGCTCGCACGCAGCACTGCCTCAAGGCCGCCAAACCGCCGGTGCTCTACTTCGCCGCGGAAGACGAGAAGGCGGTTCTCGAATGGCAATTCTGTGATGGCTCGAAGGTGATCGCCTCGCCCGGAAATCCACCCGCGTGGCAGGCCGACCCGGCGGCGAAGAAGCCGAAGAAGGAGCCAGACCCGAAGGTGTGGCTCGACGCGGCGGCGAAGTACCCCGGTGAAAGCGTGAGCCGCGCGCCCAAACTGCCGAAGAAGAAGTTGGCGAAGGAAGACGACGCGCCGGAGCCGGAGGAAGTGCCGTGAGCCACCAGGGTGCAGATCTGTCGGGAACGCTGAACCGGCTGAACCACACGCTCGAGAAGTCGAAGCGCGAGCGGCGTGAGGAGAAGCGCGAGCTGCGTCGACAGGAACGCGACGAGCGGAAGGAAAGGAAGCGCCAGCGCGAGATCGAAAACGCATCAGTGCCCGGCGGTGCGTTCGCGCTCGCCATCGCGGTGATCATGGTCGGGTACGGCATCTACAACCCGCACATGTGGTGGCTGATCTTCGTCGCGCTCGGCATCGGGAGCGGCGGCGCGCGGCAGCTCTCACTCGCCTCGAAGAAGAACAAGGAGCTCGCGGCGCAGAACCCGGTGGTGGTCGACGCTCCGGCGAAGCAGCACGAGATCGACGTGCTGTGCGACGCGCTGCTCAACGATCTCAAGGAAAGCCCCGAGGTCGTGCGCACGTTCCTGCAGGACCCCGAGAAGACCGTCGAGTCGTTGCGATTGGCGGCGAAGGCGGTCGATCAGCGACGGCAGGATCTCGGCGCGGCGGGCAAAGATCAGCTCGCGGCGCTCGAGAAGCAACGCGATGACTTGAAGAAGCGTCGTGACGCGGCGAGCGACCCCACGGCGCGCGAGAAGTTCGATGGAGCGGTGCGTTCACTCGATGGGCAGGAAGCAGCGCTGAAGCAGCTGAGCGCCGTCGCCGATCGGCTCGATGGCGAATACACCTCTTTATTGGTGCTGCTGCAGGAGCTGCGCACGCGCGTGGCCGTCGCGAAGTCGACGGGCGGTGGTTCGCAGCAGGCCGGGCTCGAGCAGAGCGTGAAGCGACTCAACGACGAGCTCGAGGCGATCACCGACTCGCTGCAGAAGGCGCAGAGCGACGGGCTGCTCACTCCGATCGCAGAGATCGAGCAGCCCACCTCCCCGACCCTCTCCCCGCTTCGCAAGGAGCGGGAGTGAGTCAGGCGACCGCGGCGCCGATGTGCGTCGCAGCCCAGCGTGCGATTCCGTAGATCGATTCCTGCGGGTTCACGCCGAGCGAGGTCGGGAACACCGAGCCGTCGACGACGAACAGATTGTCCATCGAGTGGTAGCGCAGGTGCGGGTCGACCACCGACTTCTTCGGGTCCTTCCCCATCCAGCAGCCGCCCATCTGGTGCGCGGTGAGCACGCGCATCTTCACCGGCTCCCACGGCGCGTCGTCGAGCTTCGCGATGTCCTCGGGCTTCTCCATCACCACCGGGTTCGCGTGGAGCGACATCACCTTCTTCGCGCCTGCGGCGAACTGAATCTTCGCCATCTCCTTGCAGGCCTCGCGGAACGACTCCCAGTGCTCGGGGCGGAAGTCGTAGGTGATCGAGTAACGCGAATAGCCGCCGTCCTTGAGCCGCACGGTCGCGCCGTTTTCCTCGGGCAAGAGGCCGTCGACGTTCAACGCCAACATCGCGTTGATGTACGGGAAGTTGCTCATCATGGCCTGCACCTGCGCGCCGGTGCCCGTCGAAGCCGACGCCGCGAGCATGGGGTGCAGCGGAGGGACTTCGAGGAAGAAACCGATCTTCCCCGCGCCGCGATCGATGAAGTGGTGCGAGCTCACGCTCTGCGGAGCGCCCGAGTACGCCTTCACCTCGAACGGCATCTCCGCGATGGTCGCGACGACCGGGTGCAGCCAGGTGCGCGTGCCGACGAGGCCGCCGCCGTCGAGCCCGCTGCGCATCAACAGACCCGGAGAGTTGATCGCCCCGCCGCTCACCACCGTCAGCTTCGGCTTCACGGTGAGGCGCACGCCGGTCGGCTTGTTGGTCGCCGGGTCGAGCACCTCGGCCTTCACCGCGCTCACCTTCTTGCCCGACCACTCGAGCGAGCGCGCGCTGACGTTGGCGTACAGCTCGAGGCCCTTCTGCACCGCGTCGGGAATCATGGTCGCCAACATCGACTGCTTCGCGTCGACCGGGCAGCCCATGCCGCAGTAGCCGAGGTTGAGGCAGTTGTTCACGTTGCGCCGAATCAACGCGCGCTCGTAGCCGAGCTTGCCGAGCCCGTCCCACAGCACCTTGTTGTTGGCGTTGATCATCTCCAGCGGCCACTGCGCGATGTGCAGCCGCTTCTCGACGTAGTCCCAGTGCGGAGAGATCGACTCGGTGGTGATGGTGTCGATGCCGAAGCGATCGCGCCACAGATCGAGAATGCGCTGCGGCGTGCGGAAGCTCGAGCACCAGTTGACGGTGGTGCTCCCGCCGACGCTGCGCCCCTGCAGCAAGGTGATCGACAGATCGTCGGTCGTTCGATTTCCGAGCTCCTGGTACAGGTTCGGGAACGCGCGGGCCTCGGTCATGTCGAACTCGCGACGCGTGTGGTACCCGCCCTCTTCGAGCATCACCACGCGCTTGCCCTGCTTCACCAGCTCGTGCGCGGTCCACGCTCCGCCGGCGCCGCTGCCGATCACGCACACGTCGCACTCGATGATCTGATCGCTCTTGAGCTCGTCGCCGGTGTGAATCTTTCCCGCGGTCATGGCGCGCCCTCCTTCGGAGCTTCAGGTGCCGGTGCAGGTGCTTCAGGCTCGATGAAGATGCCGTTGCCGAGCGGGCGCTCTTGCTCGCCGCCGCGGTACTCGACCGCGTTCGGGTCGTGAATGCCGGGAATCGGGCCTCCGTAGCCGACCGCCGCCCACGTCTGCTTGTTGCCGAAGTACGCCGCGAGCACGAGCCCGCGCAGCGCGTTGTAGCCAGTGCGCCGCACGGTGAGCCTCGAGTTCATCCACTCCGCGAGCACCTCGTCCTGCTCTTCGCCGGTGAGCGTGCTGAACGCCGCGGTGCGACCACCGAAGAGGAAGTTCGGCAGCGCGTTTTCGAAGAGCATCAACAGCTGCTTCAGCTCCGCGCGCGTCGATTCCTCGACCATGCCGAAGATGCGATCGACCGCGAGCGCGGTCTGCAGCGCGTCGGCCGAGGGGAACTGACCGCCCTTCGGCGCGAAGCGATTCACGAGCGCGTTCACCACCGCGTATTCGGCCGCGGTCAGGTTCGCGACGCCGGCGGGCAACGTCACCTCGGCGCCTTTGCGTGTGAACAACCAGCCGCCTCCGCCGAGCGCGAGCACGAGCCCTCCGAAGAGGCCCTTCTTCAGGAAACCACGTCGCGGCGGTTCACCCTTCGGCGGCAGGTACATTTTCATGGTCGTTCGGCGCGGAAAGTATCGGGCGAAATGCGAAGTGACCACTGTGGTGAACACACGCGACGCGCGCGCACCACTGCCGCTGAATTTACGTTCGGAGGCGAAATGCAGCGCGAGCCTCGCGCCGACAACGCTGCATGCGAATGGTGTCGCTCGGAGTGATGGTGCTGGCAGTGCCCGCGCTCGCGGTCTGCTACCGGCTGCCCTTCGGAAATCCAAACCTCGCCGATGGTTTTGGTTCGACGTGCTGTGGCCGCACCAACCCGCACCGCGGCGTCGATTTTCCGCAGGCGAGCGGCACGGCGATCCCGGTCATCGGTGACGGCACCATCGTGTTGCGAACGACCTCGTCGTGCCTGGGCAACGTGGTGGTGGTGCAGCACGACGACGGCATGTTCAGCGGCTACTCGCACATGCTGATTCAGTCTCCGCTCGCGGTCGGCACGCGCGTGCGCATGGGAGACATCATCGGCAAGGTCGGCTCGACGGGCACGTGCACCACCGGCCCGCACCTGCACCTCTCGATCTCTCCGACCATCGGCGGCTACGGCAGCGGCACGGTGTACGACCCGTACGCGTTCATTCAGGCGCGCCTGGTGTGCAGCTGCGATCGCAGCGGCGGCGACTTCACGTTCTCCTGCGACGGGCCCAACACCGGCCTGCACTGCGTGAACGTGAACGAGCCCGGCGATCCCGATTCGTGGAGCGACAACTTCCTGTGCAGCGGCACTGACTGGGGCGTGCAGTGGTCTTCGAGCGGCCCCATCGAAGGCATGCAGTGCGCGAACGTGACCGAAGCCGCGGAGCCACACGCCACCGAGTGGAGCGACGACTTCGTCTGCGTGCCTCCGCAGTCACCGATCAAAGTGGCGTGGAGCAGCGCCGGGCCGATCGCCGGACAGTCGTGCGTGCAGTGGAACGAGCCCGGAGATCCGCACTCGTGGGCCGACAATCACCTCTGCACCTCGCAGGAAGCGCGCTTCTCGAACGGGCCGTTCACCTTCTCGGGCAACGGAGCGCCGGCCGGGCTCGACTGCGCGAACGTCGACGAGCCGAGCGACCCGCAGACGTGGAACGACAATTTCTTCTGCTCCGCGCCCGAGTGGAAACTGGGAATGAAGTGGTCATTCGCGGGCCCGCTCGAAGGGCTCGACTGCACTGCGGTGAACGAGAGCGCCGAACACGTGGCCGCGGCGTGGGCCGACAACTTCTTGTGCGTGCCGAAGCAGGCGCCGTTCGCGTTCACCTTCAACAGCGCTGGGCCGATCGCCGGTCAGACCTGCACGCGGTGGTTCGAGTGGGCCGACCGTGCGGGTTCGTGGGACGACAACCATCTGTGCGCGCGAGAAGTGAATGACTTCAGCGAAGGGCCGCTCACCTTCAGCGCCGACGGGCCGAACGATGGGCAGACCTGCGTCGCGATCGAAGGCGACCCGGCGTGGACCGACGACTTCCTCTGCTCGAAGGAATTGCCCGGCTTGAAGTTCTCGGCGACCGGCGCGCTCGCGAACCTCGACTGCACGGCGGTGCGTTCGCCGCTCGACGATCACGGCTGGGCCGATTCGTTCGTGTGTCTGCCGAAGGGCGCACCCTGGGGCCTGACGTTCAGCGCGACGGGGCGTTTGAGCGGTCAGTCTTGCGTGCGGTTCTTCGAGCGCGACGACCTCGCCGGCGGGTGGATCGACGCGTGGCTCTGCGCTCGGCCGCTGTCGGAAAGCGAGCGCACGCGCGGAGAAGTGGCGCTGGCTCCGCCTCCGCTCGACCCGACGGCGCGCATCGAAGGCAGCGCACAGGGCTGCAACGCCATCGACGCTCAGTGGCTCGCGCTCACTGCACTGCTGCTTCTGCGGCGTCGACGATGAGCTTCTTCCACTGCGTGCTCGCGAACGGCAGGAACTGCTTCGGCGCCTTGTCGAACGCCGGGTCGGCCTTGAACTGACCGCCCATGAATTCCTTCTCGCCGACGCGCTCGCGCGAATCGCCGCGCAACGCGTACTTGGTGGCGCCCTCGTACATCAGCAGCTTGGTGCCGAGCGGAGACACGTCGCTGCGGCAGCCGAGCTTGTAGAGAAAGCTGATCTCGGCTTCTCCGTCGTCGTCGAGATCGGTGACCTCGATGCTGCCGTCGACGAAGTCGAGCGCGAGGTCGAACTCGCACTTCTCGACGAAGTCCTTCGCACGCCACACCTCTTTCTTGCCGATGGTGTGGACCACGGTGAGCAACCGCGAGCGCTCATACATGTCGTCGTCGACCTTCTTCGACTTGGGCGCGGTGAGCTCGAACTTCACGACGTGCTCGCCTGTCTTGTCGGTGAAGGTGAGCGACCGCGACCACGCTCCGTCTTTGCTCTCGACGGGCGACGACAGCTTCACGGCGGGAGCAGCAGCGAGAATCAACGCGAGCGCAGAGACGAACATGCGCGCGTCTTATCTCAGCGGCGCACCACCAGCACCGGACACGGCGCGTGATGCACCACGCGATCGCTGATCGAACCGAGGAGCAATCGCACCGCGGCGTTGTGACCTCTCGCTCCGACCACCACCAGATCCGCGCGCGACTGCGCCGCGACCTCGCAGATCATCTCGGCCGGAGTGCCCGCCTCGACACGCGTGGCGATCTCGAGGTCAGGGTGATCACCGCGCACCGAGGCGATCAACCGCTCGGCGTTCTTGAAGTTCACTTCAGGCTGCGGCGCAGTGGTGGGCACGAAGCCCGACAGCGCACCGATGGGGATGATCTGCGGCAGCTCGACGACGAAGAGCAAGGTGACGCGAGCGCTCGCTTGCTTCGCCAACTTCATAGCGAACTCCGCTGCTTCGCGCGCCGCGCTCGAACCGTCGAACCCCACGAGGATGTTCTGAACCATGGCGTTCTCCTTTCGTTCGTCACTGTGCGCCTCTTCATCAACGCGTCCCAGCCCCCGACTGGCTGTTCGGGAACGAGAGAGCGGGACTAGAGTCGTCGCCCGTGGATTGGAGTCTTCCCCCTGAAAGCGTCGATCCGTTCCTCGACGCGTGCCGGCTCGAACGAGATCCCCTCGCCGACGCCGCCGTGAGCGAGCTGTTGCGCAGCGGAGCGATGCGCGGTGGTGGCGCCGGTGGCCTCGTCGCCGCGCTCGAGAAATCGAAAGGTCCCGCCGCGAAGGCGCTGCTCGATTTTTCACACACCGTTCCGTCGTGGGTCGACTTCTCGCGAATGAAGGCGGGAACGACGCTGGGCCTGCGCACGCCCGTGCAGTCGGCGCTGGCGTTGATTCTCGGCTCGCTGGTCGAGAGCTACGGAGCCGCGCTCGGCGCGAAGGTGCTGGTGCGCAGCGGAGCGCTCACGCGCCAGGTGATTCAGCGACTCCACGACACCACCACCTTCGTGCTCGAGATCGCCGCGTCGCGCGGGCCGACGCCGGGCACCTACGCGCACCGCCACATTCTGCGCGTGCGGTTGATTCACGCCTTCGTGCGCCACGGCATGGACCGCCGCGGCGACTGGAACCCGGCGTGGGGCCAGCCGGTGAATCAGGAAGATCTCGCGTGGACGCTGCTCGTCTTCTGTCACGTCTACCTGCGCAGCATGGGCCGGCTCGGCTTCGCGCTGACGGTCGAGGAAGAAGATTCGATTCACCACATCTACCGCTGGGTCGGTCACCTGATGGGCGTGAAGACCGAGCTGCTCTCGACCACGCGCGCCGATGAGACCGCGCTCTACGCGCACATTCGTCGCCGGCAGCTGAAGCCCGATGACGACTCGCGGCTGCTCGCGCGCGCGCTGGTCGACGGCCTCGCGATGCGACGGCCGTTCTTCCTGCCCGCGGGAGCGATCGCCACCCTCGCCCGCCACGTCGTGGGCCCGGAGCTCGCCGACGGCCTGGACCTCAAGGCGTCGATGCCGTGGGGCACGGTGACGAGCGCGGTGCCCTTGCTGTCGCGCGCGCAACGGCAGGTCGAGCGCGTCGGCTTCACGCAAGCGCCCATCGAGCTGCTCGGGGAACGTGTCGCGCGGCTCGTCTATCGACGTGGCTTCGATTCGTCGGTCTGAGTTTTCGGATCTACGCTTTCGCGCATGTCCGGCCAGACGCTCGCGATGGTGCTCGCAGGTGGAGCAGGCACTCGACTCGATCCCCTCACCCGCGAGCGCGCGAAGCCCGCGGTGCCCTTCGGCGGGCGCTACCGCATCATCGACTTCTGTCTCTCGAACTTCGTCAACTCCGGCATCTACAAGGTGAAGGTGTTGACGCAGTACAAGAGCGACTCGCTCAACAATCACATCTCACGCACGTGGCGCATGACGGCGTTTCTCGGCCACTACTGCGAAACCGTGCCCGCGCAGATGCGCACCGGCGGCGATTGGTACAAGGGCTCGGCCGACGCGATCTTCCAGAACCTGAACTTGATCACCGACGAAGGCCCGTCGCGCGTCTTCGTGTTCGGCGCCGATCACATCTACCAGATGGACGTTCAGCAGATGCTCGACTTCCACAACTCGCGCAAAGCCGACTGCACGGTGGCGGTGCTGCCGGTGCCCATCGAGCAGGGTTCCGACTTCGGAATTCTCGACGTCGCGGCCGACGGTGAAGTGAAGGCGTTCGTCGAGAAACCGAAGAACCCGCCGCCGATGCCCGGAGATCCGACGCGGTGCCTGGCGTCGATGGGCAACTACATCTTCTCGACCGACACGCTGGTGCGTGAGGTGACCGAGGACGCGAAGGACCCGCGGTCGGCACACGACTTCGGCAAATCGATTCTGGCGAACTTGAACCAGCGCGCGCGGGTGTACGCGTACGACTTCTTGCAGAACCAGGTGCCGGGGCTCGCGCCGCGCGAGCTCGGTTACTGGCGCGACGTGGGAACGCTCGATGCCTACTTCGAAGCGAACATGGACCTGATCGCCGTTGACCCGATCTTCAACCTCTACAACGCGCAGTGGCCGATCATCACCGCCACGACCTCCATGCCGCCGGCGAAGTTCGTGTTCGCCGACGCAGCGCAGAAGCGCGTGGGCCGTGCGCTCGATTCGTTGATCTCGGAAGGCTGCATCATCTCGGGCGGGCTCGTGAATCGCTCGGTGCTCGCGTCACGCGTGCGCATCAACTCGTGGTCGGAAGTGCACGACTCGGTGCTGATGGAGAACGTGGAGATCGGCCGTCACTGCGAGATCCGCCGAGCCATCATCGACAAGAACGTGACCATTCCGCCGGGCACGAAGATCGGCGTCGACCCGGTGGAAGACAAGAAGCGCTTTCAGGTCACCGAGAGCGGCATCGTGGTGATCCCCAAGGGCGCGCAGGTCAGCTGAGGGCCCGTCAAGAAGGCGCTGGCGCTGTCGCAGCGACGGGAGTCGCCTTCGGACACACGCGACCGAGCAACTCGAGAAACAGCATGCGATCGGCCTCCTGCGGGAGGCGCACGCGGAACGATCTCTTCCCCTCCCACATGATCACTTCGAGCTTCTTCATCTCGTAGCGATCGATCGCTGCTCGCACGAGCGCTTGCTCGACGGGAGAATGGCCGAGCTGAACTCTGACCCACGCCAGGCCGTTCAAGAGTGCTCCGACGCCGAACAAGATCGCCGCCAGGCCATTGCCTTCGGTGAACCGAAGGTACGCGAGGAAGCCGAACAGCGCGGCGAGCCCGAGGTTCACGATGAGGTTGGTCGAGACGAGGCGGCGAACGAGTCCACGATCTTCAGGTCGCATGCAGAACGCGAGGAGCAAGCCGCACGCCAGCTGCAACCGTGCGAACGATGGCAGGCGGACCGATTCACGTCGCGTGACGTCACGTCAGAAGGTCGTGACGCCCGCCGCGCAGAGGTTCTCGGGGCCGAGCGCGTAGTGCGCGTTGACGAAGGCGTTCAGCGACGGCTGATCGACGCACGCCGCGCGGTAGATGAAACCCCAGCTCACGGCGACCAGCGGTTCGGTGATCGCTGAATCGGGAGTGAGCACCGTGCGAACGCGCGCTCCGGTGCCGGTGCACTTCGCGTCGTCGGCAATGGAGGTCGAGGCGTCACGCAGCGCGGTCTTGATCGCGTCGCACGTCGCCGCGTCGACGAGATCACAGTTGTAGAGGAGCACCACTGCCCCGTGCTCGAGGTCGTGCACGTAGTAGCCGCGCGGAACCGGCGAAGTGAATTCCTTGAACGCCGCCCAGCGCGGGAAGTGCGGACCGCTCGACGGTGGGTTCGACGGCCAGGAGATCGGAGTGCCGACCGCGACGTGCTGCGCGTCTCCGAGCGTCCATTCCTCGATGGAGATCGCTCCGCAGCTCGCTTGCACCTGCGTCGTCGAGACCGGAGCCGCCCCACCGTCGGGCTTGACCGGTGGTGCGCTGCAGCCGACGACGAACAGCACGACGAGCGCTGCGCGTTTCAATTGATGACCGCCGGAGGAAGCTCGGAGAACAACCCGCACCGGCTCGGCAGCGGACGATCAGGCGCCTGCGCCGGCACCTGCGCCCACGGCTCATCGGTGTGCACCCAGTCGAACCACACCAGCGCGTCGACGTCGGCCTGACCGGTCTTCGCGTTCCACGTGTGCGGCGCTCTGGTGGCGTTCGCGCGCAGCTCGGCCACGCGCGCCTTCGCCTCGTCGAAGTACTTCTTTCGCTCGGCGCGGATCTGCGCGTTCGACATCGGCTGCTCGTGATCTCCGGCCGCGAAGCTCTGCGCGGCTTCCATCAGCGCGTCGACCGTCAGCTCGATCGGCCGCAGATCAGACATCGGCCGCGACACGTGACGCCACACGCCGTCGAGCCAGCCGAGCCGGTATTCCGGCAGGAAGTCGTTGCCGTGATCAGCCACGAACTCGATCGCGCTCAGCAGGAACTCGATGTCTTCGTCGCTCGCGTAATACGGCAGCGTGACGCGCACCCAGCCCGGCTTGAGCCCGATCAGCCCGCGCGCGATCTGCCGGCGGTACGACTCGCTCTTCTCGCGCGAAATGCCGAGCAGGCGATGTCCGTACGGGCCGGCGCAGCTACAGCCCGCGCGGTTCTGAATGCCGAAGAGGTGATCGAGCAGCGCGCTCACGAAGTCGTGGTGCAGCCGCTTGATGTTGAAGCTGATGATCGGGAGCCGCTTCAGATCGGTCGGACCCAGCAGCTGAATGCGAGGGTGGCGGCCGAGTCGCGCGAGCGCGCGTTCTGCGAGGTGCACGTCGTGCTCGAGAATGCGGGCCGGGCCGATCATCTCCTTCACGCAGAAGCCGATGCCCGCGCGGATGTCGCTCAAGATCGCCGGAGTGCCACCCTCTTCACGCTCGTCGAGCCGGCCGACGTAGTCGACGCTGGTGCGATCGAACGACGCGACGTAGTCGACCGTGCCGCCGCCCGGCCGCTCCGGAGAGCGCGTGCGGAAGAAGTCGCGGTGCGCGATCAGCAGGCCCGAGCCCTCGGGGCCGCCGATGAACTTGTGCGTCGAGAGGAACGCCGCGTCGATGCGCTCGGCCTCGTCGGCCGGGTGCATGTCGATCGGCATGTACGGGCCGCCAGCCGCGAAATCGAACACCACGTGGCCGTGGTACTTGTGCATCAGCCGCGCGATGGCCTTCACGTCGCTCAACACACCAGTCACGTTCGACGCCGCGCTGAACGCACCCAGCCGCATCGGTCGCTCGGGGAACAGCGCCAGCTTGCGCTCGAGGTCGCTCAGATCGATCTCGCCTTTCGGGTTCAGCTCGATCGCCACGACTTCGGCGATCGATTCGAGCCACGGCAGCTCGTTGCTGTGGTGCTCGTACGGCCCCACGAAGACCACCGGTCGCTTCTCGCGCGGAATCAGCGAGCTCAAGTTGAACTCGCGCTCGAGCGGCTCGCTGATGCGCCAGCCGAGCAGACCGACGAGCTTGTTCACCGCCGCCGTCGCGCCGCTGCCGACGAACAGCACCTCGTCGTGCGGGCCGGTGTTCACCGCGCGCTTGATCACCCGACGCGCTTCTTCGCGCAGCTCGGTCATCACGCGGCCCGTCGACGAAATCGCGGTGTGTGAGTTCGCGTAGAACGGCCGCACGCGCCGCAGCCAGGCCTCGACGAAGTGCAGGTAGCGCCCGGTCGCGGTGAGATCGGCGTAGGTCACGATGCGACGGCCATACGGCGTGTCGAGCCACGCACGACGGCCGACTTCGTTCTGGCGGATGAAGGACGCGACTTCCTGGAAGCTCTGCATGATGCCCGGGCGCTTAGCACGGGTCCTCCCGATGCCCGATGGCGCCGCGCGCGTTCATGACGCACGCTGTCGAGATGTTCGTGGCCCTCGCCGCCGTGCTCGCGTGCCTGCCTGCTCCGTTCGAGCCGCACTCCATCAGCAGCGCCAACGGAGCGTTCACGGTCGAGCTGACGGAGAAGGCGATGATTCTGCGCAGCGGGAAGAACGTCCGCTGGCAGGTCACGACGAGCGACTCTCTCTTTCAGAAGTACGTGGTGTCGAACGACGGCAACTGGGTCGCCGTCCTTCACGATCCCGTCTCGCGCGGTGGGCCCGACGTTGCGCTGACGATCTACGATCGCGCCGGAGCCGCGCGCAGCTTCACGCTCGACGAAGTGATCGGCGACGAAGAAGACGTCGCGCGCCTGCCACTCTCGAGCTGCGGCGTGCACTGGGTTCGCAACGCGCGCATCGACAAAGGCGCACTGTTCGTCGACGTCGAAGCCGGACCGTTTCGGCGGCCGACTGAACCCGAAGGGCCGACCTTCGCGCTGCAGGTCGAGCTCGCGACGGCGAAGTTTCAGCGAGCGGCGCACGAGCGCGTCACGATCGCGGAGCTGATCGCTGCACATCGCAAAGGAGAGCGCGGGGCGCTGCATGAGCTTCGTTTCGTTTCGAGCTTCGCGAAGAACCGTGGCGATCGAACGCTCTGCGAGTTCATGGGCTCGCTGCTCTCGTCGCCTCCAGCCGAGCGTGAGGTGGCGATCGAGGCGCTGACCAACGCGCAGTGCACCGCTCAGCTCGCCACGCTCAGCGGGCCACGAGGTGATCAGAGCGACCTCGCGCAACTGGCGTGGCTCGAGCGTACGGACCAGGCCGCCGCCGTGACGTTCGCGATGACCACGCTGCGACAGCACTCCGGTCCGCCGCTGTTGCGACAGCGCGCGGTGATCTTCGTGATCGAGCACGACGCGGCGCAACGCGTGGCAGCGGCGCGGTTGGCGATCGCCGACTCCGATGCCGCCGTGCGCAACGACGCCATCAATTCGCTCTCGCGACAGCCGCTCGAGGCGGCGTCCTTCGCCGTGCTGCTCGAGAACACCGCGGCGCCGCCTGCGCGCTACGCGATCCTCGAGGCGTTGCGCGCGAGCACTCCGACGTGGCGAGAGGCGTTCCTCGCCGCGGCTGAGCAGGGAAAACTCGATGGCTGGCCGGCGGTGTTCGTCGTGCTCGGCGGAGTTCGCGAACTGCAGAACCGGCCGACGGAAGCGAAGCTGCTCTACGAAAAGGGTGCTGCACGTCTGCGAGATGAGCGCGACCGGCAGACGGGCGGCGGCTCGTGGTGGCTGGAACGCGAGCTGTGGTGCGAAGCGACGCTGCGGCTGAGTCAGCTCGCGGCTGATGGAGGCGACGCTGCGCGTTCCGCTGCTCTCGCGACCGACGTGCGCGCCGAACTCGATCGCGGCGGAGAGTTCATCAGCGTCGCCGCGCCCGATCCCAACCGCTACGCGAAGAACCCGGCGCGCTGGTCACGGAGCGCGAGGGAAGTGGCGCGGGCCATCATCGAAGCGAAGGGCGCTCCCGTCGCGCCGCCACCGGATCCTGCGGCTCAAATCAACGCGGCCAAGGAGCAGATGCGCATGATTCGCGAGATGCAGGAGCAATTCCGAAAACGGCAGGAACAGCAGAACCAGAAGCAGTCATCCCCCTGAAAACAAAACTCCCTCTCCCTGCGCGAGCGGGGAGAGGGCTGGGGGAGAGGGGCAGATTCGAGCTGAGCCTGACACTCGCACTTTGCCTGTTCAGCCCCTCACCCCGACCCTCTCCCCGCTGTCGCAGGGAGAGGGAGAGTTCAGTTGGCGCAGCGCGAGGTGGCCTGGAAGCTGCCGCGGCTCGAGTACGACGGATCAGCGTAGATGCCGCTCACGGTGCTCTTGCCGATCGAGATCGTGAAGGTGTGCGCAGCCGCATCGATGGTGCCGGTGCCGCTCGCGACGACCTCTCCGTTGAGATCGACCTGCTCGGCCGAGAGCGTGCCGTCGGTGAGAATATCGAAGCGCAGCTTGCCGAGGCGATCGCCGAGATTGCTCAGCACGAGGCCCTTGAAGCTCGAGTCACGCACGAAGCCGACCACGAAGTTGCTGCACGACGCGTCTTCATCAGGCAGCGGAGAGATCGAGAACTCGTGACCCGCGGCGTCGACCGGGAAACGCACTTCGCCACCCGAGACCAACTCCGCGATCGACAACGTCTTCTCGAAGTTCGGAGTGACGATCGCCACCGTCGACGCGCTGCTGCCCGGCTTGAGCGTCGCGATCACGCCGTCGAAATGCGGGTAGGTGTGCGAGTTCCACTTCACCTGATTCGCTTCACCGTTCGCCGCAGAGTCGCCCTTCTCGAAGAAGGTGCTCATGTCGAGCGTCGCGGTGCCATCGCTGAGCGTGAGCCCGCCGGTCCAGTCGGTGGCCGTCGGCTTGGCGCCCTTCCCTGCCCACGCGAGGAGTCCCCAGGCGAGTCGAACGTGAACCACGTCGGGCGTCGCAAATTCGTCGGTGGTGGTGAGGCTCGAGCGAGTCGTCTTGATCGCGTCGACCTCGGAATCGGTGATGGCGCCGCCCGAACTTCCTGAACACGCGGCGGTGAAGAGAATGAGAGAAGAGGCGAGAAGGACTCGGGTGCGAGGCATGTTGACTCCGATGGTGAACGGCCACCCACTTCGTGTCAGTCGCGGCTCAAAACCGATCACTCCCCAGTGGATTCGCTAGCCTGCGCCGCATGCGTCTGCGGGTGATGACGGCCAACTTCCTGTACGCGTTTCACGAGCGCGACGGCGACACGATGGTCTACCGCGAGGAGCGAGCGCGCGCGGCCCGCGAGGTAGTGCGAGCGTGCGCCCCCGACCTCATCGGCATCACCGAGGCCGTGTACTGCGGCGGCGGTCGAGGCCGGCTGATCAGACCCGACTACGCAGAGATGTTCGGCCTGCCGCACGTGCACGCGGCAGGCATCGAAGGCGACTGGGGCAATTGCATCGTGTCGCGATTCCCCATTCGTCACGCGGAGTGCATTCCACTCGGTCGCGGTCGGCTGGCGGAGGTCACCTCGTCTGCGCTGCGCGTCACGCTCGATTGCGACGGCCGCGACGTGCACGTCGACGTGGTGCACCCTTCGCCCGGCGTGACCGAAGCCGATCGCGTCGAGGCGTTCGTGCCGCTCCTCGCGTCGATCAAACGTCCATACCTGATGGTCGGAGATCTCAACTCGCTGTCCGACGAAGATCCCTACGAGCACGCGACGCTCGTCTCGCAACTGCGTGAACGCGTCGCAGACCCTGAGGCGCTCGCGACGAGAATGCTCGACCGGCAGCTCGTGGCTTCGATTCGGCGCGCTGGCTTGCAGGACTTCGCGCCTCCGGGAAGGCGCCACACGTTGCCGACCCGCCTGCCCCGCCGCGCGATTCAGGGCGCGAAGTTGCGCATCGACTACGTGTTCGGCTCGGCGGAGTTCCGCGCGCACCGCGTCGAGGTCATCGAGAACGACCAGAGTGATCGCGTGTCCGATCACTATCCGGTCGTGGCCGATCTCGAGTTGTGAAAGACCACGCCCGCTCGTGCCCGAACCCCGAACAGAATTGCTCGCGCGACCGCTGCTCGTCTTCGGGCTGTCCGTCGGAATCGTGGCGCGAATGGTGTTCGCGTTCTCCGACGACGGCATGTGGTGGCCCGACGAGTTCTACCAGGCGCTCGAGCCCGCCCACCGCGCGGTGTTCGGCTACGGCTGGCAGGCGTGGGAATTCGTCGACGGCGCGCGCCACTGGACGTTGCCCGGTTTCGTCGCCGGCATTCTGTGGTTCGCGTCGAAGCTGCACCTGCCGCTGATCGCCACGGTCGAAGTGGTGTGCGTCATCGCCAACTCCGCGACCATCATCGCCATCTACGTGCTCGCGCAGCGGCTCGGCGCGTCGAAGTGGTCTGCGGCGTTGAGCGCGACGGTGTTCGCGATGATGGGCCTCGCGGTGTTCATCGCGCCGCGCACGATGGGCGAAGGGCTGAGTGCACTCCCAGTCACAGTCGCGCTCGCACTGTGTGTCACGGCGCAACGCTCGACGCGCTCGTTGATCATCGCCGGGTTGCTGCTCACCATCGCCGTCGGTTTGCGGCTGCAGAACGGGCTGTTCTGCATCGGCGCATTGGCGATCGTGTGGCGGCGAGGCACGCGTCGTGAGGTCGGCGTGTTGTTCGGTGTGCTCAGCGTCGGAGCGTTGCTCTTCGGGCTCGTCGATTGGCTCACGTGGGGGACGCTCTTCCACTCGGCGATCGCCTACCTGCGCTTCAACTTGATCGAAGGTCGCGCGTCGTCGTTCGGCACTGCGCCGATCTGGCACTACGTGACCTCTCTGATCACCGCCGAGGGCGTGACCGTGATCCCGCTCGTGGTGCTCTCGCTGGCGGCGATGCGGCGCGCACCCGACGTCGCGTGGGTGATCATCGGTTTCCTCGCCGTGCACTCCCTCATTCCGCACAAGGAACTGCGCTTCGTCTTCCCGATTCTCCCGCTGCTCGCGGCGCACGCGGCGATCGGTTTCGATCTCGTGAAGCCGCAGGTTCAGGGCGCGGTGCTGTTCCTCGCGCTCATCTCACTCGCGACGTTGCCGTGGCTCACCTTCGGCCGGCTCGGCATTCACGACCCTCCGCGCGACACGAGCGCGCTCGACTTCGGCGGCGCGTACAACCGGCTCCTCGCGAAAGCGGGCACGCTCGACGACGTGTGCGGGCTGCGCATCGAAGGCTTTCCGCACTGGCGCACCGGCGGCTTCGCCTTCTTTCACAAGAACGCGCCGCTCTACCGCGCGGAGAGACCCGGCGAAGGCGCAGGCCACTTCAACTACGTGATCGCGCCGAAGGGTTCGTTCCCCGGCGTCGAGCTCGCGCTCGATCACGACGTCGCGCTGATTCGTCTCGACGCGCCGTGCACTCCGGACCCTGCGTATGACTGGCGCCTCGAGTAGCCGCGTTCCGCTGCTCTCGCTGCTGGCGATCGCACTCGCGGCGTTCGCCCTGCGCGCGTTTCCGTTCTTCATCGGCGACGAGGGCGCGTGGAGCTACCGCGTCGACTACGACGAGGGCGTCTATTTCAGCGCCGCCGCGTGGCTGAGCGAGGGCGTGCTGCCGTGGCGTGACTACGTCTTCGTTCACCCGCCGTTGCACCTGCTCTTCCTGCTGCTGACCTCGGTGTGGACGAAGAGCGCCCTCGGGCTGAGCGGCGCGTTCGCACTCTCGCGTTGGCTCGCGGCGTTCATCGGAGCGCTCAACACCTTCCTCGTCGGGCGCATCGTCTCGCGACTTCCGAACGTGCCGATGGTGGCTCCGCTGATCGCTGCGGCGATGTATGCGACGTACCCCGAGGTGGCGCAGGTCGAGCGAGGTCCGTTCCTCGAGCCGGTGCTCAACCTGCTGTGTCTCTCGCTCACCTTGATCTCGATGCGCCCGTGGAAGACGACGCGCACCGTGGTGGGCATGGGCGTGCTCGCTGGACTCGCGCTCGGCGTGAAGCTGTGGGCCGTGCTGTGGGTCTTCGGCGCGTTCCTCACGCTCACCACGAAGCGCGAGCGAATCGCGTTCTTCGTGGCGACGAGCGTGACGGCATCGCTGGTGATCTTGCCGTTCGCGACGTTCGCTCCGGGCGAGTTCGTGCGCGACGCGCTCTTGTTCCATCTGTGGCGACCGGCCGACGGCACGCTCGAAACGACCGCGCGGCTCGAACAGATCGTCTCGGTGCGACACCTCGCGTCGCCGATTCTCGCGCTGCTCGCCGTGGTGTTGATGCGCAAGCAGACCGGAGTCGCCGGTGTCGCCTGGGTCCTCACCATCGCTTCGTTCTTCGCGTCGGCCGCGTACTGGAATCAATACAACGCCCACCTCATCGCCTCGGAAGCGGTGCTCGTCGGCTTCGCGTTCGTCGCGATTCCCGAGCGGTTCCGCATGGTCCTCGTCGCCGCGGTGACCGCCTCGATCATTGCCTCGGTGTCACACACCATTCGCCGCGCGAAGAGCACCGACGAGCACCTCACCATCGCGAGATCTCCGCTCCGTGACTCGAAAGACTGTCTGTTCTCCTTCGAGCCCGCGTGGCTGATCGCCGCCGACCGTCTGCCGCCGCGAGAGACGGGTCCGATGATCGACAGCTACGCCACGCAATTGCTCACGGCGATCGACGGTGGAAAGAAATTCCCGCACGCCAACGAAGCCTTCTCGTCGGTGACGGCGCTGCCGCCTGCGCTCGCGAAGTGTCAGCTGCTCTTCATCGGGGAGCGGGCGGGGAAGCAGGTGTCGCTGGACTCGCTGGGGCAGACGCACCATCCGCTCCCTCAGCATCCGGGCTTCTGGGAGCGGAACTGAGCCCCGCGCCGAGCAGCAACACCAGCGACATCGAATACGGCGCCTGAAACAGCGGGTCGTGCACGAGCGAGAGCACGACGAACTGCGCGAGCGCTCCGAGCGTGAGCACACCGAGCGGTTGCGAGCGCGCCTTCGCGCCGAGCCAGATCAACAGCGCGATGAAGCCGAGGCCGCCGATCACGCCGGTCTCCGCGGCCATCGAGACGAATTGATTGTGCGCCTTGCCCGGGTTGTCCTTCACGTGCTCCGCCATCTCCGGGCCGCCGAATTTCGAGGGCCGGAACTGGCCCGGGCCGACACCCGCGATCGGGTGCTGGCGAATCGCTTCGAGCCCCGCGCCGAGGTGCTGCGTGCGTTGACCACTTCCGGTGTCGGTGAGGCCAGCCACGAAGCGCTGACGCAGCGGGGCGACGAGCAGCACCGCGGCAACCGCGAACACGCCGAGACCACCGATGACGAGCAACGCCTTGCGTGGTGACGACGCCGTCAGCGCAACCGTGACCGCGATGCCCGCCATCGCCGCCACCGCACCCATGCGCGCGTACGGGAAGATCCACACCGAGATCAGCGCGAGCACGGCGACGGCGATCATCGCCGGCTTCCGCGTCGCGAGGAGCACCACCAGCATCAACCCGCTCACGTGCGCGAACTTGAGCCGGTGGAAGAGCAGGCCTCCGCCCATGAAGCGCGTGCCCTCGTCACCGATGCGCTCGTAGACGCGGCTGAAGGGAATTCGAGTCCATTCGAGACCGGCGAACGCGCTCTCGGCTGGCCAGAACCCGAAGTGCTGCAGGCCGGCGATGAAGCACGACAACATCAGCGTCGCAGCGATGGCGATGACCAGCGTGCGACGGCGCGCCTCGGTGAGCTCCGAGACCGCTACCGCGACGAGCGGAATGATGACCCAGTCGAGGGTGCGGGCCACTCCGGTGCCGTCGGGCGGATTTCCACCGAGCGTCGGAGCGAGCAGCGACCACACGATGAACGCCAGCAGCGGCCACCACGCCTTCAAGCGCGCCAGCGTCAACTGCGGCAACGCGGGCACGAAGGTCAACGCGAGCAGCGCCAGCCCAATCGTCCCGAAGAGCTCGTGCACCTGCACGCCAACGGCAAAGACGATCAGCGCGACGAAACGCACCGCCGCTCCATACCTCATGTATGACCCGCGCCAATGGATCGCCGAGTCCGGCTCGAGCTGTTCGCGCGCTTCGGGGCGATCTGGATCGTGCTCGCGATCATCGGGGCGGTCTCTTTGTACGTGGCCGGAGGCCCCGTCAGTCCGTTCAGCACCGAGCTCGAGCGCTTTCCGTTTCTCGACATGTGGGCCCGTTGGGACGCGCAGTGGTACGAGCGAATCGCGCGCGAAGGCTATTTCTTCAGCGCCACCGAGCAGAGCAGCGTCGCGTTCTTCCCCGTGTACCCGATGCTCATGCGCGCGCTGGGCGTCTTCGGACTCGGCCCGCTCGCCTCGGGCATCGTGCTCACCACCTTCCTCGGCGCGCTCGCGTTCGTCCTCTTCTTCGAGTGGTGCCAGGTGTTCGCTCCCGGCCCACAATCGGCGCGCTTCGCGTCGTGGGTGCTCGCGCTGTGGCCGGTGGCCTTCTTTCTCTACGGCGCCGTGTATTCCGACGCGCTGTTTCTGGTGCTGATCTGCGGAGCGTTTCTCGCGCTCGAGAAGGGCTTCCCGTGGGTCACGGTGCTGCTCGGCATCATCGCCACCGCCACCCGCCCGGTCGGTCCCGCGGTCGTCATCGGTCTGCTCGCGCGCTCGATCGAGCTGCGCGTCGCGCGAAAGGAAAAGCTGCGCGTCATCGACTTCGTCCCCGCGCTCGCCGGTCTCGGTCTCGCCGCGTGGATGGCGTGGCAGTGGTCGCGCTTTGGCACGCCGACCGCGTTCATCGAGACGCAGGCCGGGTGGAACCAGACGCCGGGCCCGCGCACGTGGTTCAAGATCAGCTGGGTCACCGGTGATCGCTTCCTCGAGCGACTGCCGCGCTCGCTGATGCACATGGGTCTCGCGCTGCTGATGCTGGCGATGATCCCCCGCGTGTGGAAACGCATCGGCATCGGCTACGCGATCTTCGTGGCGCTGATCATCGGCATGCCGTTCGTGTCGAGCATCGACTTCGTGGGGCTCGGCCGCTACGCGATCGCCGGCTTCCCCGCGTTGTTCGCGTTCGCCACTTGGCTCGAGGAGCGGCCGCGGCTCGCGAAGCTGTGGTTCCCGGTGAGCGCAGTGCTGCTCGGCGTGTGCGTGTCGAAGTTCGCCATCGGGCGGTACATCTCGTGACGCGACTCCACGCCGGAGTGCTCGTCTTCGCCGCGGCGCTCCTCACCTTCGAGTGCGTGCGTCACACCGACGACTCCGACGCTGAGCTCTACACGGTCGTGGCGCGTCACATGGTCGAAGACGGCACGTGGACCAACCTTCGCTACCTCGAGAACGTTCACCCGCAGTACCGCGAGCACCTGCCGTTCGGGCTCTGGCCGTCAGCGCTCACCATTCGCATCGCAGGCGAGCGCGCCCTGCCCTTCGTCTCGGCGCTGTGGACGCTGCTCACCATCGCCCTGGTGATCGAGCTCGGCAGAAAGTTGATCTCGCTCGAGGTCGGCCTGCTCGCAGGTCTCGCACTCGCCACCACCGAGCGCTTCATCGCGTTCGGAGCGATGCACCGCCTCGACCCACCACTCATCTTCTTTTCACTGCTCGCGTGTGCGCCGCTGATCTTCGAACGACGTGACGCTCGCGGGTTCGCGGTGATGAGCGCCGCCGCCGCGCTCGCAGTGTTGATCAAAGGCCCGTTCGGGCTCGTGCTCCCGGTCGCGATGACGCTCGGAGTCGCGGGTGCACGACGAGATCTCAAATGGCTCGCCTTCGGAGCCGTTGCTTGCCTCGCCGCCGTGCTGCCGCTCGCTGCGTTCCTCGCATTGGCTGATTCGAGCTGGCGCGATGGCTACCTGCAGCACCAGCTGCTCGCCTCCGCGACCGCGTCACGCACCGACGGCGACACCTCTCCACTCGCGACCTTCATCGCCATCGGAGCGCTCTGCTGGCCCTGGCTGCCCTTCGCGATTCCCTGGCGTCGCACGTTCGATCTCCGCGTCGTCATCGCCACCGCGGCCACGCTGCTCTTCCTCGCGCTCGCAGGCCGCAAACTGCCGCACCACGTGCTGCTCTCGTTCCCGTTCATCGTGTTGCTCGCGGCGCACAACCTCTCGCAGTGGCCACCGAAGGTGTTGCGCGTGCTGGTGGTGCTCGCGGTGATCGGTGGCCCCATCGCTGCAGCGCTCAACCCCGCTCCTCGCGCGATCGCCTGCACACAGTTCGCGTCGCAGCTCTCGGCCTTGCCGGTGGGCACGCACGTGACGGTGCTCGGCTCCACCGATGGAAGGCACTGGCGTGAGCTCGCCACGCTGGCCGCGGAGTTCAAGCTCCAGCCGTGGCTCGCCGCGACCCGAGCGGACGCGCACCCGGCGACCGCGTTGATTCTCGAGAACGTCGACGGCCAGTGGACGCTCAGCCCACCGCCCTGATCACTTCCCGAGCTGCTTCTTCTCGAACGCCTTGAGGGTGGCCTCGATCTCCGAGTTCACCTGCTTGAGCAGATCCTGCTTCTCGCGGAACGGCAGGAACGCGCTCTTGAAGCCGCTGACCATCACCGTGGTGAGATCTTCGAGCGAGAGACCGAGTTCCTTGTGCGCGATCCAGTACTCGCGGCTCACGGTGGTGTCGGTGATCAACCGGTTGTCGGTGTTGATCGTCACGCGCAGGCCGTAGTCGAAATAGAACTTCAGCGGGTGCGCCTTCATGTCGTCGACCGCGCGCGTCTGCACGTTCGACGAAGGGCAGCACTCGAGCGGAATGCGGTGATCGTTCACGTAGTTGAGCAAGTCGCCGTCTTCGCGGAGCCGCACGCCGTGACCGATGCGATGCGCGCCGAGGTAGTGGAGCGCCTGGCCGATCGACTCCGGGCCGTACGCTTCGCCAGCGTGTGCGGTGCAGTTCACGTTGTTCTTCAAGATCAACTGAAACGCCTGACGGTGTTCCTTCGCCGGGAAATTTGCTTCCGCGCCCGCGAGATCGAAACCGACCACGCCGCGGTTCTTGTACGCCACGCACAGCTCCGCGAGCCGCAGGCTGCTCTCGGGGCTCATGTGACGAATGCCGCAGAGAATCAGCCCGTACTTGATGCGCGTCTTGGCCTTCGCGGCGCGCAGCCCTTCGAGCACCGAGTCGATGATGTGCGTGAGCTTCAACCCACGCGCCTGATGCAACACCGGCGCGTAGCGCACCTCAAGGTAGCGAACGTTCTCAGCCGCGGCGTCGAGGCCCAGCTCGAGCGCCGCGCGGTAGAGCGCCTCTTCCGTCTGCAGCACGCTGCACGTGACGTCGAACGCGACGAGGTAGTCCTCGAGATCCTTGCAGGTCTCACCTTTGTGAATCGCCTTCGCGAGCCCTTCTTCGGTGTCGGCCGGGAGCTTCACCTTCTGCTGCTCACCGAGCTCGAGGATGGTCTTGAGCCGCATGCTGCCGTCGAGGTGGCAGTGCAGATCGGTCTTCGGGAGCGCGTGCAGCAGTTCCTCGGTCACCGTGATGCGCGGCACCTGCAACGTCGGAGGCGGAGGCGGATGCCACGCCGTGCTCGGAATTCCATCAGCCGGTGCGTCGTCGTCGTGAAAGCTGGGCATGTGCCGAACAGGTTACGCCCGAGCGAAATGACGCACCAACAAGCGCACCTGTAGCGACCGCAACATCACTTCCGACGCGCGAGCTTCTGAAGCAGCGTCTCGCCGACGCCGGGCCGGCTCCACGGGCACACGACCATGCAGATGCCGCAGCCGTAGTTCTCGTTGAAGTACGGCAGGCATTTGTCGAAGTCGACGTACCAACGCGTCTCGCCGCGCACCAACTGCTGCTCCGGAAGAATCGCGTCGGGCGGGCATTCGTCGGCGCAGAGCCGGCAGAGCTTGCAGAAGTCTTCCGCACCGAACTTCTCGAGCACGTCGCTGAGCAGCGGCACATCCGTCATCACGCACGCGAGGCGGAAGTTCGAGCCGTACGTCTTGTTGATCAACGAGCCGTGCTTGCCGAGCTCACCGAACCCGCACTCGATGGCCGGAGGAATGAGCACCAGCGGCCCCGCCATCGGGCCACCGTGCGGCGACGCGTCCCACCCGCGCACGCGCAGCCAGCTCGCGAGCGTCTTGGCGATGCGAATGCCGCGCCCGTATTGCCGCACCACTTCCGCGTTCGACGGAGGTTCCGGCGCAGTGCGCATCGCCTCGTAGTCCTGCGCGACGCCGAGCATCACGATCCACTTCCAGGTGGGCTCGGGCTGATTTTCGAAGAACCATTCCGAACGGACCGCGGTCACGCCGACGAGCTCTGCTCCTGCATCGCGCGCCGCGCGCTTCACCTCGCGCGTCCACTCTTCGGCCGAGCGCTCTTCGCGCACCGGCGACAGCGGCTCGAGCTGCAGATCCAACGCGCCTTGCCGTTCCGCGCGCGCGGCCTTCACCTCTTCTGAAGTGGGCCGCGAGTAGAACCATTTCTGCAGCGGGCCATGCGCGAGCGTCTCGGGGGGATGCCAGTAGACCGGTCGTGGACGACGCGTGACCGCTTCGCCCAGACCGTTGATGGCGTTGCCAGACACCTTCGGCCACAGCGCCATCTGATCCGGGTTGGGCGACCAACCCTTGAGACGTCGCGTCATGCGTCACCCCGGAGTCAGGTACTTCGCGATCACCGTCTTCACGCCGTACTGCTCGAAGTCGACGGTCAGCTTCGCGAGCTGGCCCTTGCCGACCACTTCGATCACCTTGCCGCGGCCGAACTGCGAATGACTCACGCGCATGCCGCGCAGATCGCCATCGGGGTTGTCGGCGTGAAAGTCGGTCGACTGATCGTAGGTGCGATCGACGTGCACGCCCTCTTCCTCTTCGCCGCGTCGACGACGCACGTACGGAGGCACGTGGCTCGGTCGATTCTCCATCTCGGGGATCTCGTGGAACCCGAACAACGCCTGCGGCACCTCGGTGAGGAAACGCGAAGGGCGGTTGAACTTGAGCTCGCCGAACAATGCGCGCGATTGTGCAAGGGAGCAGAACAATCTCCGACGGGCGCGCGTGAAGCCGACGTAACAAAGTCGCCGTTCCTCGCTCATCTCGTCTTCAGTCGCCGTCGGTGAAGTCGCGCGACGTGACGGGAAGACCTCTTCTTCCATGCCGGTGATGAACACCGCGTCGAACTCGAGGCCCTTCGCGGCGTGCATGGTCATCAACGACACGCGCTTGCTCGCCACGCCCGTTTCGCCGTCGGCGTCGCCGATCAACGACAGCTGCTCGAGGAAGCCCTGCAGCGGAGGAACCTCGAGCTCCAAACTCTCACCCTCTCCCTGCGGCGGCGGGGAGGGGGCAGGAGGGAGGGGCTGCTCAGGCAAAGGCGCGGGAGGCGGCTTTGCAGCGACCGGCTTCACAAAATGAGCAAACAGATCGCCCTGAGGTGAAGGCACGACCTCCGGCTCAGGCTCGGGATCAGGCACGCCCGGCGAATCAGGCCCACTCGGCAACGGCACCAACGCGGGCAACGGCTTCCCCGCCGCGGCCAATCGCTCCTCGCGCTGCTTGTCGAACTCCTGCGTCGCGGTGAGCAATTCCTTCAAGTTCTCGGCGCGGCCGGTCGACTCCTCTGTGCCCTCGTTGATGTGCATCTGCACGAGGCCGGTCTGCTCGAGCATGTACGTCGCCGCGCTGGTCGCATCGGGAGACTGCCGCGCGTACGCCACGAGTCGATCGACCAGCTCGCGGAAACCGGTGAGCCGCTTCACCGCTCCGGAATTGAGCGAGTCGATCTGCGCGGTGAGCGACAACGCCTCGTAGAGCGAGATGCCCATGCCCGCGGCGAACTCGCGCAACCGCTCGACCGTGGTGTCGCCGATGCCGCGCGCCGGCACGTTGATGACGCGCTCGAGATCGGCGTCGCTGCGCGGGTTCGCCATGAGCCGCAGGTAGCTCGCGGCGTCCTTCACTTCGGCGCGCTCGTAGAAGCTGCGCCCCGAGACGAGCACGTACGGCACGCGCATCAACCGCAGCGTCTCCTCGAGCACGCGAGATTGTGCGTTGGCGCGGAAGAACACCGCCATCTGATCGAAGTCGCAGATGCCGTCGCGCCGCAGCGAGTGAATCTTCGCCGCCACTTCCTGCGCTTCGCCGCGCTCGTCTCGCGTGACGATCAACCCGAGCGGCTCACCCTTCGCGCGCGAGCTCCACAGCTTCTTGTCCATGCGGCGCTTGTTGCGGCTGATCACCGCGTGCGCTGCTTCGAGAATCGTCTGGTCCGACCGGTAGTTCTGCTCGAGCTTCACCACCATGCAGCCGGGGTACTGCGTCGGAAACCCGAGGATGTTGTCCACCTCGGCGCCACGCCAACGGTAGATGCTCTGATCGTCGTCGCCGACCACCACCAGGTTCGTCGCGGGCCCCGGCGGCGCGATGAGCTTGAGAAGCTCGTACTGCACCGGGTTGGTGTCCTGAAACTCGTCGACCAGCACGTGGCGAAACCGACGCTGATACTTGAGCCGGACCTCTTCATTGGTGCGCAGCAGCTCGACGAGGAGCAGCAACAGATCGCCGAAGTCGACCGCGTTCGCCGCGCGCAGCAGCGCCTGATACTTGCGGTACACGCGCTGCACCGCTTGCTGCTTGGGGTCCTCGCCCGGCTTCATGTCGTCGGGCAGCCGGCCCTGGTTCTTCTCGGTGTCGATCTTCGACAACATGTCGCGTGGAGTGACCGACGCGAGGTCGATGCCCGAGTCGCGAATCGCGCGCCGCACGACCTGCAGCTGATCGCCGTCGTCGTAGATGACGAAGTTGCGCTCCAGACCGACGCCTTCGGCTTCGCGCCGAAGAATGAGCGCCGACGCAGAGTGGAACGTGCTCACCATCAACCCGCTGGCCTGATCTCCGAGCAGATGTTCGAGGCGCTCGCGCATCTCGCGCGCGGCCTTGTTGGTGAACGTCACCGCCAGAATGCGCCACGCCTCGACGCCGCGATCGCGCACCAGCGAAGCGATGCGACGCGTGATGACGCGCGTCTTCCCCGAGCCGGCGCCCGCGAGCACCAGCAGCGGCCCCTTCTCATGGAGCACCGCCTCACGCTGAGGCGGATTCAGGTCGTCGAGGAGATCGCTCACTGCACCGGCCGGGTTACGTCAGTTCGGCATTCGTCGCCAGCACGCCGCGTCGCAACAACTCCGCCAGGGTGGGCTCGACTTCGCCGCGAGGCAACCCCGCCGCTCGGACCAACCCGTCCAAATCGTCGGGCGAGTTCTTCACTGCATCGAGCACGCGCAGCTCACCGGCCGTCGCACGACGCGCGAAGAGCTCAGCCAATTCCTCGTTGAGGAACAACTTTCCGGGCTGCGCGATCGCTGCGTTCAACTTCGCCTGCTCTTCGACGCGAGAAGCGGCGCACGTCTCGTCGAGCACCTCGTACACCCACGGAGCCTCGTCGGGGATCGTCACCTGCTCGTTGCGGAACACGCCTTCTCCGCGCGAAGCGAGCAACACCCTCACCGCGTCCATGCCCTTCACCAGCGTGCTGCCATGCGCCGCTCGCGCGCGCGTCAGGTGGCCCTGGCCGACCGAGAGCGAGTACTTGCCCATCACGTCTTCGAGCTCGAGCGTGCCCTGGCAGTCGAGCTCCGCGAGCGTGCGCAACAACCACACTGGGCCGACCGCGCGCAGCTCGACCTTCGTGTCCTTGCGGGCCGACAGCGAGTCCCACACCTTCGCCCGCGGAGAAGCCAGCAGCGCCATCGCGTCGAGCATCTGCCGCGCCTTGCCGCCCTTCTTCAAATACGCGCGCGCACCGGCCCGCGCGGCCTTCAACGTGTCGACCGCGCCTTCGTGCGCCGAGAGCACCATCACCGCGATCTCGCGCAACGCCACGTCGGTGCGCAGCTCACGCAACAAGCCCCACCCGTCGAGCTTCGGCAGATCGAGATCGGCGACCACCACGTCCCACGGCTTCAAGCGCGCGAGCTGCAGCGCGGCCTGACCATCGGCCACGCCTTCGGTCACGTAACCCGCGTGCTCGAGCTGCTTCATCACCAGCTTTCGCAACGCGGCGTCGTCTTCAGCGACCAGCACGCGCGGCTTGAAGCCCGCCACCGCCGCCGGAGCGAACGGCTCGGTGTTGCCCGACTCGCGCCACGTCACCGGGCCATCGTCGAGCTCGAGAATCTGCTCCAGCGCGGCCTCACCGTCAGACGTTCCGAAGCGGCCGGTCTCGAGCTCACCTTCGACGAACGTCGCCGCGCCCTCGAACGGAGTGCCCTCGAAGATGGTCACCGTGCCGCTCAACTTCGCGCGCCGCGTGAAGGCCAGCAGCCGCGTCTTCATGTTCGCCAGCTGCACCTGCGAGCGATCGAGCTCGTCGATCAGCTCTCGCGTGCGCGCCGCGATCTCTCGCGTGAACGGGAACTTCCAGATGTCGGTCGCGCCCACCCGCAGCCACTGCAAGATGTTGGGCACCGAGACGTCACTCAACACGCCGGCGACCGCCATGGGGAACGTCGCGCCCGTCGCACGCAACGCGAGCACCACCTGCCGGCCTGCGCGGCGCGGGAGGAACTCCTCGACCAGCACCACGTCGGGGCGGAATTTCTGCACCGCCGCAACCACTCCGTCGACGTCTTCACTGTCGCGCACGTCGAAGCCAGAAGCGCTCAACTGCTCGGTGAGCACGCTGCGCATGGGGCCAGATGCCACCACGAAGACGCGTCGCGACACCCGGTTCGTCTCTGCCACTCCCTCATCCATTCGAGTGCCGAACGTTGGCCGACTGCGAGTACGAAGTCACCACATGGCGATGAACGTGCTCGAGATCTCCACCCCCGATGGGACTTGCCGCACGGCGCTCTTCGGTCAGGGCCCCGGCGTGATTCTGATTCAAGACGCCGGTGGCCCGCGCAACGCACTCTTCGGCATGGCGGAGCAGATGGCCGCCGCCGGTTTCTGCGTCGCGGTGCCCGACCTGATGTACCGCGTGGGAAACCCGTTCGACCTGCTCCCGCACGGCACGCCGCACGACGCGGGGCTGTTTCTGCAGTCGATGCGCAACGACCCCGAGTTCCGCAAGCAGCTCACCGAGAAGTACGTGAAGAGCGCCAACTCACCCGAGAACGTGAAGCGCGACTTCACCGCGATCCTCTCGGCGCTGAAGCAGCACTGCGCACCGGGCCGCGTGCGCGTCACCGGCTACTGCATGGGCGGAGGCATCGCGTTGCGAGCGGCGGGTCTGTTCCCCGACGACATCTGCGCGGCCGCGAGCTTTCACGGCGGCTACCTCGCGCACCCGGGACCCGACAGCCCGCACCTCTCGTTGCCCAACGCGCGCGCTGAGATCTTCGTCGCCGGAGCGCAGGAAGACCCGAGCTTCCCCGACGAGATGAAGACGCGACTCGAAGAGACGCTGAAGAGCACGAAGCTCACCTGGCGCGTCGAGACCTGGCCGGGCCGTCATGGCTTCGCGGTCACCGACTTTCCGGTGTTCGACGCGGCGCTCGGCAAACGGCACCTCGACGAGTTGATCGCGCTCTTCAAGCGCACCAGCTGATCTTCAGAAGCCGCAGCCCAGCCGCAGCGTGATCGTCGACGCACCGGGGAGATCGATCAGTTCTCCGACCAGCTCGACGTGATTCAGCAACGCGAACGGTGCGAGCAGCAGCGTGGTCAGCACGTTCACCAGCTCGCCGAAGCGCCCCTTCTCCGCGGCGAACGGGCGATGAAACAAGAGCGTGCTCGTCCACCACGGAGCGGTCACCGCGATGCCGATGCGCACTCCGAGCAGACCATCGGGCCCTTTCGGGTACACGATTCCCGGCGGCAACTGACCGTCACCGAACCCCACGTTCGACCCGATGAACGGCGTCACGCGCAAGAAGACCATCACGTCGGGCATCAGCTCTCGCGCCCGCTTGTCTTCACGCGTCCACGCCCAGCCCGCTCGGAACTGCGCACCGTAGGAAGTTCGAAACGGCGTGAAGCCGGTGGCGTGCACGAACTCGAAGCCGAGGCCTCCGAACGGCATTCCCCACGGTCGCGCCGGGCCACCCGCTGCACCGACGTACAGGGCGAAGCCGGCGGCAGAACGCTCTCCAAGTCCCGCAACTCCTGAGAGATTTGCCTGCACGGGCAACACGTGCTGCTCTTCCGGAGGCGGATTCCCGAGCGCGTCAGGCGCCGCACTCACCACGAGGACGAGGAGCCACGTCATGCCGGTGACTCGGGAGTGTACGGCCAAACCGCACACGGCGTCGGCTCGCTCGCGCGCACGGGCCTCATTAGACTTCCAGACGAGGCCATTCCCGCGGGTCTGCCATGTCGACCTTCAGCGCGCGCGTTCGTCAGCTCAAGAAGTACGCCCAGTACATCAAGGGGTACTTCGACTTCGATCGCTCGACGAACCAGATCGTTCGTCGCACCGACTTCACCAACTGTCCGCGGCCGGTGTTGCTGCTCTACGGCTTCATGTCGACGCGCCAGAGCTTCGAGATTCTCGAGCATCGCCTGCGTCGTGATCAGTTCTGTGTGTGGAGCATCAACCTCGGCGGTTGGAAGCAGGCCTTCAACACCGACGCCATCGACGTGCTCGCCGAGAAGGTGCGCGACAAGATCGAACGGCTCTACGCGCGCTTTCCGCAGATGGGGCCGCTGTCGATCGTGGGGCACTCCAAGGGCGGGTTGATCGGCAGCTACTACATCAAGCGTCTGGGCGGAGATAAGCGCGTCCGCAACCTCGTCACGCTCGGCACGCCGCACAACGGCTCTCCGTCGGCGTACTTCGGCATCGCGGCGTACGGGTTGATCTCGCGCAGCATCTGGCAGCTCACGCCGATGTCGCCGTTCATCCGCCGCCTGAAGATCGGAGCGTTCCCGCGCGACGTGCGCATGACCTCGATCTTCTCGAAGGCCGATCGCGTGAACCCCTTCCCGTCGTGCATTCTCGAAGACGCGGGCGTGGCGCCGAATCTCCACAACGTCGAGGTCGCCGACGTCGTGCACCGCGAGTTCCTCACCAGCCGCACCATCTACCAGGTGGTCCGCCGTGAGCTGTTCACCGGCTACGGGCTCGAAGTGCCCGCGGAGCCGAAGAGCAAGCGGCTCATTCCGCTCCGCTGACGCGGCCGCGTTCGTCGAGCTGCAGCTTCGGCCAGCGCACCCGCGCCAACTTCAGCTCGGCTTCGGCGTCGTCACGCTTCGTCGTCCACCACGTTCGGGCGCGCGCGAGGTGCTGCTCGGGCGAAGCCATTCCCGGCAACGTCGCTGCGTCATCGAGCTTCGCGGTCGCACCCGCGACGTCGCCCTGCTCGAGCAGCGCGCGCGCCAGCGCCACCAACGGCTCGCGTCGTCCCGGCGCGCGAGGACCCGCGGCCGTCTTCATCGTCAGCGACTCGGTGAAGCGTGCGATCGCCTCGGGAACTTTCGCGCGCGCGAGCAGCAGCTCACCCTGCTCCATGCGCAGTCCAGCTGCGCCCTCGCCCGGCAGTTTCTCGAGCATCGGAGCGGCACGCGCCACCAACGCCTCGGCCGCGTCGAGCTTGCCGCTGTCGCGCTCGAGCGACGCGAGCTGCAGCAACACCTGCGCGGTGTCGGGGTGCGTCGGCCCGAGCTTCTTCTCGCGCAACGCGAGCGCTTCCTCGAAGTACTTGCGCGCGGCGGCGAGCTCTCCGCGATCTTTCGCGATGCGACCGAGATCGAGCAGCGGGTCGGCGTTGAACGGGTGATCCGCTCCCATCGCGGCGGTGGTGATCGCCTTGAGCCGCTCGTAGGTCTTCACCGCTTCGTCGAGTTCACCCTGCGCTTCGAGAATGCGCGCGTAGTTGCCGAGCGCGCGCGCGACGAGCACGTGCTGCGGCCCGAGCATCTTCTCGCGAATCGCGACCGCCCGTTTCGAAGCCGCGAGCGCGTCGTCGAGCCTGCCGAGATTCAAGTTCGCCGAAGCGAGGCTGTTGAGCGCGATCGCAACGTTGGGGTGCTCGAGCCCGTGAATGCCCTCGAACGCCTTCACGCTGCGGTTGAGCACGTCGACCGCGTCCTGGTACCGGCCCAACATGCTGTACGTGCGGCCGAGGTTCGCGAGTGTGCCCGCGGTGTTGATGGCGTGGCCCTGCCGCTCGCAGATCTCGAGCGCGATCAGGTACTGCTCGAGCGCCGCCTCGGGTTTGCGCTGCATGAGGAGCAGCTCGCCCAGGTTGGTCGCCAGCGCGTTGCCGAGCTCATCGGTGCCGACGCGCTTCGCGAGCGCGCGTGCGTGCTCGGCGGCGTCCTGCGCGGCGTCGAGCTGAGCGTCGAGCGCCAGCACGCGAATCAGATCGACCCACCCGCGCGCCTCGGAGAACGGCGCGTCGGCTTCTTCAGCGGCGTAGACGGCCGAGCGCAACGTGACGATGGCCGGCTTCGTTTCACCCGAGCGATGCTGCGTCACGCCGAGAAAGAGCAACGCCTCGGCGCGCGTCGGCAACCACTTCGCCTTCTCTGCGTCGTCGGCTGCTTCCTGCGCCAGCTTCTTCGCGTCCGCCGGCGAGCCGAGGTTGTCGACCGCGCGCACGCGAGCGATCTTCTCCACCACCGCCGCCACCGCCGCGCGCTGCGCGGGATCCGTCGGCGCGCGAGTTCGGTCCTTCGCCAGGTTCGCCGCTGAGCACGCCGAGGGTGACGTGAGCCGCGACGCCGCTTCGCTCATCTTGTCGACCATCTTCGCGGTGGGCTTCGAGAGCTCGTTTGCGAGCGCGACGCTCTCGGCCTTTCGCGCGGCGAGGCAATCGAGGCGCGCGTCGAGCAACTCCGCCGACTGCGCGGAGCGCACGTGCGTGGCGTCGCACGCGTCGATCCACTCGGCGCTCCACGCCGTGTTCCACGTGTCGAGCAGCTTCACGGTCGACTCGAACGCCGGCTCGACGCCGGGGGCCTTGGTGGCCTGCAGCGATTGAAGCACTTCGGCGCGCCGTGACGCGCTCCACACCGCAGCCGCTCCATCGGCGCCGGCACGACAGGCGCTCGCCTTCGCGCGTGAAGTACCCGTGATGCTCGCGAACACCGCCAACACCGCGACCACCGCGACGACGGCCACCACGCGACCGAGTGACGCGCGCTTCGGAGCAATCACCGCCTCCAGCGCTTCGCGCAACTGCGCCAACGACTCGAAGCGCGCAGCGACGTCCAGCGCCAGGCCTCGCCGCAGCACGGCTTCGAGCTTCGCGGGCATCACTCCTGCGGGCGGGTTGGGCGGGCCGTTCTTCAGCTCGGTCAGTCGCGCCCCGGGATCACGCGCCGTGAACGGCAATGCACCAGTGAGCGCGTCCCACAGCGAGACACACAAGCCCCACGCGTCGGTCGCCTCGGTGGCGGGCGCGCCTTCCCAACGCTCCGGCGGCAGATACGCCGGAGTTCCAGAGATCGACGTGCGCTTCGACGTCGGATTCCAACCCGCGAATCGGCGACGGCAGCGCGCGCGACAGACCGAAATCGCACACCCGCACACGACCTTCGCCGAACAGCACGTTGTCGGGCTTGAAGTCGCCGTGCACCACTCCTGCGGCGTGCGCTGCTTCGAGGCCTCGCGCCGCATCGACGTAGCGGGCGGTCGCCTCTCGCCAGTCCTTGCCCACCAACGCACGACGGAGCGTCTGCGCGTGTGGCACCAACTCCATGACGATGAGCTGCGTGGCCTTCCACGCGACAGCTGAGAACACCGTGACCACGTTCGGGTGTTGCACCTTCGCCGCCGAGCGCGCTTCCGCGAGCAACCGCGCGCGAACGTCCTCCCGCTCGTCGAGCGAAGCGAAGAGGAACTTGAGAGCCACCGCGCGTTCGAGCGTCGAGTCCCACGCCGAGAAGACCTCGCCCAGCGCACCCGAACCGATCGGCTCCAGCACCGTGAAGTGCCCGATGCGCTGACCTCGCCGCGGGCCGCTGACCACCTCGTCGCTCTGCAGCGCCTTGAGCAGCTGCGCCAACAGGTCCCGGCACGCCTCACACCGTTCGACGTGGCTGTCGACCCTGGTGCACTCCGCTCCCGAGAGGGCACCCTCCGCGAACGCCGAGAGCTCCGCTTCGTCTGGGTGGTTCACCGGCGCAGACTTGGCATCACCGCAGCTGACGGTCTAGGAGCAGCAGCGCGCGTGCACCCCAGCAAGTGGGACCTGGTCCTCGATTCGAAGCCGATTCCGATTCAGGAGCACCTGCTGGAAGAGGTGTCGAAGCTCTTCGCCGGCGATCTCGAGAAATGGCCTCCCGAGATCGAGGCCTTCGACGAGGCGACGGGTCAGAAGCTCGCCGAGCTGATCGCCGAGGCACCGCTTCGCCCCGACCCCCGCCTGTACGTGGAGGCGTTCGCGCTGACCCGCTTCGACCTCGGGCGTGAGCTGGACGCGTACGACGACTACCTGCGGAACCACCGGTGGCTCGCGAGCGGGCTGGCGGCTAAAGACAAGGCCATGTTGTTGTTCTTGAGCCGTTTCATGAGCGAGCAGCTGCTCGGGCTTCGCGAAGCCACCCAAAACCGTCTCACGCGCACCCACCTGCTGGACGTTCTGGGCCGCACTGAACGACACTTTTTCGCCAAAGGTCCGACCTCGTGAACATCGTTCCTCCGACTCCTGGCGCACCGACGATGAGCGGGCGCCCTCCGAACAAGCTGCCGCGTCCGAACGACCCGTGTTGGTGCCAGAGCGGCAAGAAGTACAAGAAGTGCCACCAGGACCTCGACGTCGACTACCTCAAGGAAGAGCGCAAGCGCCTCGAGGCGAACCGCGTGAAGCCGGGGAAGATCTCGCCGAAGCGCGTGGTGCCCGACTCGATCCCCAAGCCTGATTACGCGGTGAGCGGCACGCCCGGTCGCGGCACGGGCCGCCTGGTGCGCACCGAAGAAGAGATCGTGCGCATGCGTCGCGCGTGCAAGTCGGCGGCGAAGATCCTCCGCATGGCGGGTGAGTTCGTGAAGCCCGGCATCACCACCGACGACATCGACGCCTACGTGCACGAGCTGACGATCAAGGAAGGCGGCTACCCGAGCCCGCTCAACTACCGCGGCTTCCCCAAGAGCGTGTGCACCTCGGTGAACGAAGTCATCTGCCACGGCATCCCCGACGACCGCACGCTGCTCGACGGCGACATCGTGAACCTCGACGTCACGATCTTCCTCGACGGCGTGCACGGAGACACCAACGCCACCTTCTTCGCGGGCAACGTCGACGCCGAGTCGCGCTTGCTGGTGCAGGTCACCCACGAGTGCCTGATGCGCGGCATCGGAGCGGTGAAGCCCGGTCGCCCCATCAGCGACATCGGCCGGGAGATCGAGAAGCACGCTGATCAGTTCGGCTACGGCGTGGTGCGCGCGTACTGCGGCCACGGCATCTCCGAGACCTTCCACGCGGCGCTGCAGATTCCGCACTACTTCGACGCGCGCTCGAACACCAAGATGGAGGTCGGCATGACCTTCACCATCGAGCCCATGATCGCGCTCGGCACGTGGGAAGAGACGACGTGGGACGACGACTGGACCGCGGTGACCAAGGACCTGCGGCGCACCGCGCAGTTCGAACACACCATCCTCGTGACGCCGACCGGCGCTGACATCCTCACGAAGGAGTGACGCGTGCTCCTCGCCCTCGCGGTGAGTGTGCTGCTGGGTCAAGCGACGACCTATGAGTGGGTCGACGAGAAGGGTGAGACCCACTTCACCGACGACGTCTCGACCGTGCCCAAACGCGCGAAGGTGAAGACCACCACCGGTGGTGATCTCTCGGTCATCGAGCGCGAGCCGAAGAACGCTCCGCCGCAGCCGCCGAAGAAGGACAAGCCGACCTGGGACACCTGCGAGGTGGCGAAGAGGCGGCTCGACGTCGCGCTCGCGAAGCTCGAAGAGGCGAAGAAGAAGTTCGAGCTGGAGCAGCTCCGCTACGAGGGCAAGTGCGCGGAGATCGCCTCACGCTTCGGAGCGGAAGAAGAAGCACGGTGTCTCAAGCGCGGTCGCAAGGCCGTCGCCGCGCCGACGCCGAAATATTCGGCGCTGCAGACCGAGGTCGATCGCCAGCAGGACGAGCTTCGCCGCGCGCAGGTCAGCGGCTGCTCGCTCTGACTATGGCATGACGGACATCATGCAATTCGGGCAGCTCACCGAGTAGCGAATCGCGCCGGTGGGGAGCTGCTGACCGACACAGCCGCCTCCCAGCGAGGGGATGTTCGCGCTGAGATCGTCGAAGCCGTAGAACGACATCGAGCCGAGCACTCCGCCGTCGGACCACGAGACGATGTACGTGCACGGCAGGCTCGAGATCGACGTGGCGGTGAGCCGCTCGAACTGAGGCAGGCCGCACGTGCTCGTCTCGATCGTGAAGTTGGCGGTCATCGGACAGTTGTTGGGGCGCAGGCACTCGGTGCCCGAGCCGCAGTCGAGGCAGCCCGCGTCGGGTGCGGTGCAGGTACGGCCGGTGCCGCATTCCGCGACGCAGTGGCCGAAGGCGCACGACCACGCGCCCGTCGCTCCGCCGCACTGGGTGACCACTGGCGGCACAGTGCCGGTGCAGTCGGCGGGCGTGGTGCAGCCTGAGCCCGCGTCGACGGCAGCACCGCCTCCGGTCGAGCCACCACCGCCCGTCGCGCCGCCACCACCCGTCGTGCCACCTCCACCCGTCGCCGAGCCGCCACCCGTCGAGCCGCCGCCGCCCGTCGCGGATCCACCACCGCCACCGCGGCCGGCGTCTGTGAGCACGCCTCCGTCTTCGGCGACGGGAACGAGACACTGACAGCCCGACACGACGATCAGACCGAGAACGAGCGCGCGCACGCCGCCGTCCTATCTGCTCTCCCTCTCCCTGCGCGAGGGGGGAGAGCGTCGGGGGTCGCACAGCTCGCATCTGGCCCTCTCCCCCAGCCCTCTCCCCGCTGTCGCAGGGAGAGGGAGATTCGTGAGCAGGTGATTCAGCCGTGTCGCTGTGCTGTTCGTCGGGCGCGCGAGCGGTTACTTGAGCCTCATGGCAGCACTCGGTCTCGGTCTCGCGGCGCTCGGACGCCCCGGCTACATGACGTTGGGGCACTCGCGCGACTTCGCGTCGACGAGCGAGGAAGCGATGGAAGCGCAGACCTTCGCGGTCCTCGACGCGGCGTGGGAAGCCGGCGTGCGCCACTTCGACACCGCGCGCAGCTACGGCAAGGCCGAGCACTTCCTCGCGCGCTGGCTCGAGCAACGCCGCCGCCGCCCCGATGAGCTCACCGTCAGCTCGAAGTGGGGCTACCGCTACACCGCGAACTGGCAGACCCGCACCGAAGTGCACGAGGTGAAGGACCACTCGCTGCAACACCTGCAGCAGCAGTACCCCGAGAGCCGCGCGCTGCTCGGAGACTTCTTGCGCGTGTACCAGGTGCACTCCGCGACGCTCGAGAGCGGCGTGCTGACCAACGACGCCGTGCTCGATGAGCTCGCGCGCCTGCGCGACCTCGGCCTCGGCATCGGCATCACCGCCACCGGCCCCCATCAGAGCGATATCATCGACACCGCCCTGCTCGTCTCGCGCGGAGGTCGCCGACTGTTCGACTGGATCCAGGCGACGTGGAACGTGCTCGAGCCCTCGTGCGGCCCTGCCCTCGCGCGCGCGAAGCGACTGGGCGTGAAGACCATCGCCAAAGAAGGCGTCGCCAACGGCCGCCTCACGTCGCGCAGTCACTTTCCGCAGTGGCAACAGTTCGCCGCACAGCACGAGCTGACACCCGATGCGCTCGCCTTGAGCGTCGCGCTCGCGCAGCCGTTCCTCGACGTGGTGCTCTCGGGCGCGGCGACGGTCGAGCAGCTGCGCTCGAACGTGAAGGCCACTCCGCGGCAGATCGACGTGAGCGCGTTCGCCATGCCGCCCGAAGATTTCTGGGCAGCGCGCTCGAAGCTCGAGTGGACGTGAGCAACGACTACGCGGCGCTCTTCGCGGCCTCGTACGCGATTCGCTGCAGCATGCCGGGGAAGTCGTAATAGGTGAATCGCACTTCGCCGCCCTGAATGATCATCCCCGAGCGCAACGCCTTCCACACGCCCGGCTCGCTCGCCGCATCACCGAGCTGCGTCGGCTGATTGCACTGCGGAGCGACACACGCTTCCCACTCGCGCCCCTGAGCGCGCAGCAACACGTGCGTCCTCGAGAGCGTGACGTCGTTGACGAGAATGTCTGCGTCCGAGGCGCGGCCGAGCCGAAGCTCCTGCGTTCCCTCGAGGCGAAAGCAGAACGCATCCATACCGACCGGGCGCGCTTCGAGGTTCATTCCGCGCAGATCGACCGTCGACGCACGATCGCTGGTGCGAAAGCTCTTCGTCGGACGCCAGCGCCCGGGTTCCCAGATCAACCACGACGCGGAGTGCCTGACGCAGAACCCTTCGAGGTCGCGCTGCCAGTCCTTCCGCAAGAACGACAGGAGATAGGCTGAGATGCTCACCGACCAACGTTAAGGAGCCGCGGTCGAGTGCGCAGCGTCAACACCGTGACGCGCCCGTCAGCTGTAGATCGCGGTCCAGTACCAATAGACGCTGCCGTTCGACTCCGCGAGCGTGCGAATGTCGACGTGCGCGAACGTGAGCGGCTTGGGCTGCGACTTGAGCCAGTTGCCGACCGCTTCCATCAGACCTTCGTAGGTGCCGTTCCAGAACCATTGCAGTTTCATGCGCGCGCCCTGGTGCACGAGCGACGCCAGCGCGAAACCGCACGCAACTGTTCGAACTGATCACCGACGTCGCAGCGCGACGTCTCAGGGCATCTCAGGACCGGGCATGATCAGGTGGAACGTCTTGCACACGCCGGCGTCGTTGGTCGCCGAAGGGCAGTTGTCGTTCACCGTCAGCTCGGGCGTCTGTGCCGCGCTCTCGAAGCAGCCGTAGCCGAAGCGACGACCGGTCGGCAGCTTGGTGCTCGAGCCCGGAGGCCCGCCCCACAGCTCGGCCCAGATCAAATAGTTGTTGCCGGTCTGGGTGTTCACGAAGGCGAGGCTGATGCCCTGCCCCAGCTGCGGGTTGGTGACGCGCGTCACGTCGAGGCCCATCATCTGCAACTGGTTGCTGGCCTCGATGGCGCCCGAGTTGTTGCGGTCGCTCGCGATGCTGAGCACCTTCGCGCAATCGACCACCGAGCCGTCGTTGGCGACCTTCTTGATGAAGCGCGTCGCCGCCGACTGCGGGCTCAAGGTCAGGCCGGCCCAGTTGTCCTTGGTGTCGAGCTCGATGCGCGGCTGAATGAACGTCGCGGTCGCCGTGCAGTGCCCGTTGGTGCACAGGGGAATCGGGCGATCGTCGGTGTACGCGACCACGCACGCCGTCTGCGTGGTGCAGGTCTGGCCGCACTTGGTGCAGCTGCCGTAGTTGGGCGGCGCACACTCCGGCTTGCCCATGCAGTCGATGTCGGCGCAGTCGGCGAAACCGTTCTTGTCGTTGTCGATGCCGTCACCGCACACCTCACGCGGCATCTCCGAGGAGCAGCCCACCAGAACGACCAACGACGAAACAGCGATGAGGGCTCGGTTCATGGGCACTTCCCCGTGCAGGAACGATCAGACGGAATGCACGCCTGCGCACCGGTGGTCAGCGTGAGGCAGGCAAACCCCTGCGGGCATTCCTGCTGACCCGGCCCGCAGAACTTCGCGCACACACTCTGGCCGACGCCTGCGCCGCCGTCGGGCAACGTGACGGGCAGCGCAACGCACGTACCGCCGGCGCACTCGGTCGACGAGCTGCACGCCGCGCAGTGCGGGAACGAAGTGGTGGCGACGCCGCACACGTTGGTGACGCCGTCGCACAGCTCGCACGAACGGCACGCGCTGGTGGCCTGGCAGACGCGCATGCCGCCGACCATCGGGCCTTCGCAGCTGCGCGAGGTCATGTTGCAGCGCTGATCGAGCGCGCAGCCCGTGTTCGTCGAGCAGCCCGGAGTGCACGATGCGCGACTCCCGTTGGTGGTGCAGACCGAGCCCAGCGGGCACTCGGCGTCGGAACCGCACGACGGCTTGCACTCGCCGACGGTCGCGCCCGGCGCGATGGAGCACGACTTGTTCATCGCGCAGTCGGTGTCGAGCATGCACTCGCTCACCGGCTCGCAGACCTTGTTCACGCAGCGCAGCGTCGCCGAGCCGCAGTCGACGTCTTGCACGCATTCGGCGACGCACAGCTTGAGGCGCGGGTCGCAGGTGGTGCCGAAGGGGCAGATGCGAATCGCGGCGACGCACTTGCCCTGCGCGGTATCGCAGGTCTGCGACATGTCTCCGCAGTCAGGCGTGGAGTTGCAGGTGCGCAGCGAATCGGGCGTGCATTCCGCGAAGTTGTTGCAGGTCGCCGGCTGGCCGGTCGAGGTGCGGTTGGGCCAGCACTGATTGACGCCGTCCTTCATCTGGCAGGTCGCGCCGCGCGCGCAGTCTTGATCACCGGCGCACGAGGTGCCGCAGAACTTTCGGTTCAGCGTCGCGTCGAGCACGCAGTTGTCCATCATGCCGCCGCACTCTTTGTCGTTGGAGCAGCCCTGGCAGAACGTCTTCAACGCCGTGCACGCGCGCGTCGACGGGTCGCAGTACTCGTTCATGCCGCACTCGGAGTCGCCCTTGCAGCCGGCGATCTCGGTCACGCAGAGGCCCGTGTAGTTGTTGCAGAAGCGCGGCGCCGCGAACGGGTCTGACGAGGTGCAGCTCAGGTCGGACAGGCAGATGCACTGGCGGCGAACCTTGTCGCAGCGCAGCGAGCCACATTCCGCGTCGACGTTGCACGCGCGACCGACGAAATCAGCCGTGCCTGCGTCATCGGGCAGCGGCGTGGGGCCCGGTTTCGGGCACCCCGCGAGAGCCAACAACAGGACGAAAGAAACGCGCTTCATCGAGCCAGCGCGTCTAGCCCTGATCAGCGGTTCATGCCACCGAGGAACTCGACATTCCCCTTGGTCGGCCGCATGTGCTTGAGCACGAACTCCATCGCGTCGATGGGCGTGAACGGGTGCAGCACCTGCCGCAGCGCCGTGATGCGAACGAGGTCGGCCGGCGTGAGCAGCAGCTCTTCTTTGCGCGTGCCGGACTTGTTGATGTCCATGCACGGGAAGATGCGCTTCTCGAAGAGCTTCCGGTCGAGCACGATTTCCGAGTTACCGGTGCCCTTGAACTCTTCGAAGATCACTTCGTCCATGCGCGAGCCGGTGTCGATCAGCGCGGTGCCGATGATGGTCAGCGAACCGCCCTCTTCGATGTTGCGGGCCGCTCCGAAGAAGCGCTTGGGGCGGTGCAGCGCGTTGGCGTCGACACCACCGGACAGGATCTTGCCCGACGGCGGCACGGTCGCGTTGTAGGCGCGCGCCAGACGGGTGATCGAGTCGAGCAGAATGCACACGTGCTTCTTCTGCTCGGCCAGCCGCTTGGCCTTGTCGATCACCATCTCGGCGACCTGCACGTGACGCGTGGCCGGCTCGTCGAACGTCGAGCTCACGACCTCGCCGCGCACCGAGCGCTGCATGTCGGTCACTTCTTCCGGGCGCTCGTCGACCAGCAGCACGATCAAATAGATGTCGGGGTGATTCTTGGCGATGGCGTGCGCGATGTTCTGCAGCATCACCGTCTTGCCGGCCTTCGGCGGAGCGACGATCAAGCACCGCTGCCCGAGCCCGATGGGGCTGAACATGTCGATGATGCGCGTCGTGAAGTCACCCGAGTCGTGCTCCAGCGCCATTTTGTGCGTGGGGTACAGCGCGGTGAGGTTGTCGAAGAGGATGCGCTCCTTCACCTCGGCGCTGAACGGGTCGGCGAAGTTGATCTTCTCGACGCGCTGCAGAGCGAAGTACCGCTCACCCTCGCGCGGCTGACGAATCGGCCCGCTCACCGTGTCACCCGGGCGCAGGTTGAAGCGGCGCACCTGTGACGGCGACACGTAGATGTCGTCGGGGCTCGGCTGGTAGTCGGAATCGGCGGAGCGCAAGAAGCCGTAGCCGTCGCTCATCTGCTCCATCACGCCTTCGGCCTGAACCTCGTACCGCTTCTCGGTCACGTTGCTCAGAATCGAGACGAGCAGCTCCTGCTTCTTCAGGCCCTGCGTGCCCTCGATGCCCAGGTTGTGGGCCATCTTCGAGAGCTCGGTGATCTTCATGCGCTTCAGGTCGGTGAGCTTCAGGACCTGGAGCTTCTTGGCCGGCTCTCCGCTGCTGTCGGAGCCCGAGTCTTCGTTCGCGTTGTCAGCGACCGCCGACTCACCGGCCAGCCGCGCTTCCTGCAGATCGTCGTCGCGCACCGCGTGGTTCACCGCGGCGGCGGCCGGCTTCGACTCACCTTCAGAATCAGAATCGGAATCACGGTCGCGGTTGCGCTCCCGGGCGTCGCGCGCGTCGGGGTCGACTTCCCCTTCGTCGCGGCTGGAACTGGCGCTGGCCGCCACGTCTTCGAGCTCGGGCCCGTCGTTCTCCTCTTCGGCCGCGCGCCGACTGCCAGCCGGCTTCTTCTTCGGCTTCTCGTCTTCTTTGCCGCGGCGGGGCTTCTTGGAGTTATCGGACTTGGAGCGAGCGAGGGCCATGGTGGGCAACGGGGTCGCAGCGGCTGCCTTCGAAATTCGAGGCTGCGATGAGGTGTTTTGGGGTGCGGCGGGTCGCTCGAACCTGAGCGGACGTGCCGTGACAGCGATGGGCAAGGTACGGGCGGCCCTTTCGCAAGTCAACCGCCAATCGACTGGCGGCTGCTGCTTTTGTGATCAGTGCGTGAACCTGATCAGACCGCGCTTCGAAGTCCCGTCGAACGTGTTCATGGCCTCGAACAGGCGCGGCGTGCGCACGAGCCACGGTTGGTATTTCTCGTTCACGTCGAGCACCAGTACCAGGTCTTCCTCTTCCAGATACGCGCCAATCGGCGAATGGTGGCCGCCGCCGGTGCCGAAGAGTGGAAAGCGATCGAAGTTGATCACCAGGCGCACGTCGGGGTCGTTCGCCGAGCGCATCAACAGCTCGCGAAACTCGCCCGCGTCGGCCGGGTGCAGCACGTCGATCTTCCAGCCGTGATGTGAATCGCGCGCCGCGTCGGCCAGCTGCTCGAGCGAGAGCCCGCCGAAGCAGACGCCGAACGCACAGCCGTGACCGTGCGCGGCGATCTCGTCTTGCGTAGCGACCTCACCTGCCGAGCGAAACACGTTGGCGACACTCGCTGGCCCGCAAGCCGACGGGTTGGTCTGGGAGAGCAATTGCGTGAAGTGCTCGGCGACCGGCAACGCCATCGCCTTCTTCAGCAGCGACGCGTCCTGGTACTCGACGGCCTTCTTGATCGACACGAAGTCCGCCGGCGGCGTGCGAGACGGGCGCAGAAAGACGAACGCGCCCGCACCGACCACGAACAACACAAAGGCGATCGCCACGCGCTTCATGGCGATGTCCTTACTCCAACCTCAGCGGCGAACGAGCCGCAGCGGCTCCCGCGACTGCGCACCGCGAGCGCGCGCTGAACGCACCTTCTTCACGCCGCGCGGAGGCTTCACCGTCGAGCGCACCAACGACAGCGGAGCCTTGCTCCGCGCCGCCGGCGCCCAGAAATCGAACGCGAACACGATCCACCGCATCACGCACCCATGGCCCTGATGAGCCGCTCGGCATCGGCGGCGGTGACCTTGCCCTGCTCGAGCAGCTCGAGCACCTTGCGCAGCTCGGCTTCCGGCACGCGCGGACCGCTCGACGAAGCCGCGCGCGGAGGCCGCTGCACGGGGAGCGCGTCTTCGATCGCGTCGGTGAGCGTCACCGCGACGTCGCGCCACACGCGCCGCCAGTCGGGCCAATCACCGTGACGCGGGTCGCTGCTCACGTCGTCGCCGGTCTTCACCTTCACCGACCCGAGCTCGGCCGAGAGCACCATGTGCGCCTCGGCGTCGGGCGTCGAGGGGTGCGTCAACCGCGCGCTCCCCAGCGTGGTGTTGGCCTCGAGCTTCACCTTCACCGTCGGCGCGAGCAGCACCTTCACCGAGCCCATCGCGGTGCGAATGCGGTGCTCGCCCGCGTCGAGCGAGTCGATCGACAGCTTCACCGAGCCGGCCGAGGTCATCACGTCGAACGTGCCGCCCAGGCCGTCGCCCGTCACCGTGCCCGAGTCGCACACCACCTTCATGCGGCCCTTCACGTGCGCGAGATCGATCTGCCCGGCGTTGGTGACCAGCTCGAGATCGCAGCCCGCGAGCCGCTCGACCCACACCTGACCGAAGTCGTGCTGCACGCGCGCGCGCACGTGCTCCGGCACGAAGATCGTCATGCGCTTGGCCATCGACGCGCCCCAGTTCCAGAACCCGCGACCCGACGCAGCGGTGATGATCACCCGCTCGCCGTCGCGCGTGATCTCGATCGGCGCCGTGTCGTCGCGACGGCCGTCGACTTCGACGCGCGCCACGCCTCCGGGCTCGACGGGCACGATTCGCAGCCGCTCCGCGATCACGTTCACGTCCATCGTGGGGCGCTCACCAAACTCCAGGGGCATCACTTGGGTCTTCGACATGGTGGTTCTCCGAAAGTCACTTCTTCTTCTTCAGACGACGCTCGGCTTCGTTCACGTCGATGGAGCCGCTCGCGAGTTCTTCGAGCACGTCGAGCGAATGTTCCGCCGGCGGCGTGTTCGCTCCGCCGAGTGCGGCCACCACGTCGTCCAACCGCGAAACCACGGTCGGGTACGAGATGCCCAGCACCTGCTCGACGTCTTTGATCTTCCCGCGGCACACCAGGAAGACCTTCACGAAGGCCAGCTGCTCGGGCGACAGAGCAGAAGGCCAACCGAGGTCGAACTTCCCCTCGATTGCGCTTTCACAGCTCTCACACCGCACCCGCTCGACGTGCAGTCGGCCAGCGCAGAGAGGGCATCGGGTAGGGAGCGGGAAGCGCGTCATCGACTGAGATGATCTACGCACGAACTTAAATAAATCAAGTCACAGGTTGATTTTATTAAGTACAAACCGCCAAACGTCTGAATTCAAAGAAGTTCTTCTTTCCGACCGCCGCATGGAGTTGATCGCCCACCCATGCCCGCCCCTGCCGAGCGCCTGAAGAAGCTCAAAGAGGAAATCGCGTACCACAACCACCGCTACTACACGCTCGACGCGCCGGAGATCTCCGACGCCTCGTACGACAAGCTGATGCGGGAATTGCTCGCCATCGAGGCGGAGCACCCGGACCTGGTCAGCAAAGACAGCCCGTCGCAGCGCGTCGGCGGCGCGGTGCTCGAGAAGTTCGAGAAGGTGACGCACCGCCAGCAGATGCTCTCGCTGGCCAACGCGCTCGAGCAGAACGAGTTCGTCGAGTTCGACGAGCGCGTGCGCAAGGCGCTCAACAAAGAAGAGATCACCTACACCTGCGAGCCGAAGATGGACGGGCTGGCGATCGAGCTGGTCTACGAGAATGGCGAGTTCGTGCAGGGCAGCACGCGCGGCGACGGCACCATCGGCGAAGACGTCACCGAGAACCTGAAGACCATCAAGATCCTCCCGCTGAAGTTGAGCGGCAAGAAGGTGCCGAAGACGCTCGAGGTGCGCGGCGAGGTCTTCATCCGCAAGGCCGACTTCAAGCGCATGAACGAGAAGCTGGTGAAGGCCGGCGAAGAAGCGTTCGTGAACCCGCGCAACTCGGCGGCCGGCTCGCTGCGGCAGCTCGACAGCAAGCTCACCGCGTCGCGGCCGCTCTCGATCTACCTGTACGAGACCGGCGTGGTCGAAGGCGCCACGTGGGACAAGCACCAGGACAAGCTCAAAGACCTCGAGTCGTACGGCTTCCCCGTCAACCCGAAGCGCTGGGTGGTGAAGGGCGTCGACGGCGTGATGAAGGCGTGGAACGAGCTGCTCGCGGCGCGACACGATCTTCCCTACGAGATCGACGGGCTGGTGGTGAAGGTCGACTCCACCGACGAGCGCGCGCGGCTGGGCCAGGTGAGCAAGACGCCGCGCTGGGCGGTGGCGTTCAAGTTCCCTCCCGAAGAAATGGAAGCGCAGGTTCGCGAGATCGTGGTGCAGGTCGGGCGCACCGGAGCGATCACTCCAGTCGCCGAGCTGGTGCCGGTGTTCGTCGGCGGCGTGACGGTGAGCCGCGCCACGCTCCACAACGAGCAGGAGCTGCGGCGAAAAGACGTGCGTGAAGGCGACTGGGTCTTCGTGCGCCGCGCGGGCGACGTGATCCCCGAGATCGTCAAGGTGATCACCGCCAAGCGCACGAGCAAGGTGAAGGAGTTCGTGTTCCCGACGAAGTGCCCGATCTGCGGCTCGCCGGTGAAGAAGGAAGAAGACGGCGTCATTCAGCGCTGCACGGGCAAGACCTGCCCCGCGAAGATTCAGGGCCGGCTGCGGCACTTCGCGACGCGCACCGCGATGGACATCGACGGGCTCGGCGACAAGGTGTGCGAGGCGTTGCTCGAGGCGAAGCTGGTGAGCACCGTCGCCGATCTCTACAAGCTGACCGTGAAGCAGCTCTCGACGCTCGATCGCATGGGCGAGAAGAGCGCGCAGAATCTGTTCGACGCGATCGCGCGCAGCAAGACCACCACGCTGCGCCGCTTCATCTACGCGCTCGGCATTCCCGAGGTCGGAGAGACCACCGGCAAGACGCTCGCCGAACACTTCCGCGACGCGAAGAAGCTGATGGCCGCGAAGGAAGAGGACCTGCTCAAGGTGAAGGACATCGGGCCCGAGATGGCCAAGGTGATCGCCGGGCACTTCGCCGAAGCCGAGAACCGCGCGGTGGTCGAGCAGCTGCTGGCCGCGGGCGTGAAGCCCGAGCCGCCGGAAGAAGTGAAGGCCGGCGGAGCGTTCGCCGGCAAGACGGTGGTGATCACCGGCACGCTCTCGATCGGCCGCGAAGAAGCGAAGGAAGAGGTCGAGCGCCGCGGCGGCAAGGTGTCGGGCAGCGTGAGCAAGAAGACCGACCTGCTGATCGCTGGTGAAGAAGCCGGCTCCAAGCTCGCCAAGGCGAAGGAGCTCGGCGTGAAGATCATCGGCGACGCCGAATTCAAGGCGCTGCTGAAGTGATCACGGCAGGCGCATGCCGTTGTCGAATTCCTGCTCGAAGGCGTTCGGCGCTGCGGTGATGTACAGCTGACCGTCGAAGATCACGCGCCCCTCGTCGGTCATGCCGCACAGCCCCGACTTCGCCGAGGTCGTGAGCTGGTAGCCGTCGAGCTTCCAGCTCGGGTCGTCGTCGAGAAGCACCAGCTTCGAGCGGTCTCGCTTGCTGATCCATTGCCCGGTGAGCAGGGTGCGCGAAGCGCGATTGAGCGGCCTGTACCGCGCCTCGGCGAGAAACCAACGCCCGAGGTCGTCGGTGCCGGTCTCGAACGGGTCAGTGCTGTCGACGTCTCCGATCTGCCGGTGCAGCTGCGCGTCCTTCACCTGGTACGTGCCGCGGTCGGCTTCCATGTTGATGCGGCTGCCCGAGAGCAACTTCGGCTGACTCACCAGCACACCGCCGGGGAAGTAGGCCTGCACCAGAATGCCGCGGCGTTTGGCGTCGAGCTTCGTCTCGGCCCACCACAGCCCGCGCGGGCCGTCGGCGCCGAGCTCGGTCTTCGGAATTCCGCTCTTCGAGCAACCGCCGAGCAGCACCACGACCACTGCGAGCAACACTCTCATGGGTCCCCCTTCATGCGATGAGCAGCAGCCTCGCGCGACCGTCAGGCAACGGCGCGCGGTGAATACATGGCGGAACCTTCGCTCCCGGCCAGTCGACCGCGAGTCGCCAGAGGGAGCCGACTCCGAGCGAGAGAGGTACGGCGCCGGGCTTCATGCGGTAGTGCAGCTCGAAGCTCTCGTCGCTCACGTCGTGCTCACGCAGCGCCCGGACGATGGCTTCGTCGTCGATCAGCCGCGTCGCGAAGGCGTTGTCGAGCAGCTCGCTGCTCGCGCCCGCGTAGGTGCACAGGAACGTGTCGGTCTCGATGGGCGCGCGATCGACGTGAAACGAATGCACGTCGATCGAGATCGGCAGGCCACGCAGATCTCTGGGGTATCGAGTGATGACGTTGAGCTGAGGCTGACGTCCGAGTTCTTCGAGGCGCGTCAGGTCCCGGAGCAGCGCCTCGACGGCACGCTGGTCGAGACCTCGCTCGGCGCGCAAGAGCGGCTCGTCGAGCTCGAGCACCCCGCCCTCTCCTTCCGCACGCTCTGCGAAGGCAGCCGCGATTCGTTCGAAGTCGGCGTCGAGCTGTCGCTGCAGACACACGGCGTTCACCCCGTTCTCGAACGGCTGGAGCAACTGGTCGAACGTGGCGACGGTGCGAAAGATCAGCGCACGCTACTTCGAGTCATTGCGGCATCGGCGCGCCGACGTCGATCGTCGGCTCGAAGGGCCTGGGCGTCGAACGGAACAGCTGACGATTGAGGACCAGCTCGTCGTTCTCGGTGAGCCCGGCAGCGCCGTCACCAGCGGGGCAATGCATCAAGTAGCCATCGATCGACCAGCTGGTGTCGTCGACCGGCAGCACGAGCATTCCCTCGTCGATGTCGCGATACCAGGTGCGCGCCAATTGCTCGCGCGTTGCCTTTCTCAACGGGCGGAACCGTCTCCCGGTGTCGAACCACGGACCGTTTGCATCAGTGCCCGACGTGTACGGCAACGAAAGCTCGGTGCCGCCGACCTGCAGGCGCATCTGCGTGCCCTGGAGCTCGTACCGGTCCTTCTTCCCTTCGAGATCGACGCGGTCGCCAGTTCGCAGCGCAGTCGCCAGCACGCCGTCGTCGAGGAAGATCTGCACCGAGATGCCGCGACGTTGGTGCTCTCCCACCGTGCGGGCGAACCAGATGCCACGCGGCCCGTCGTTCCGCAGCTCCGCTTGCGGAAGGCGATCTCGCGAACAGGCGCACAGCAGCACCAGCGCGACCATCAGTAGCGTCTTCACGTGCGTCCTTTCTTCTTCGCGGCCGCCTTCTTCTCGGCCTTCGGCGGCTTCGCCTTCGCTTCCTTCTTCGCCTTGCCGCTGATCAGCGTGCCCTTCACGTAGATGCGGCAGTTCGCGAGCGCGGTCGAAGCGGCGAGCTGTTCGAGGTTCGCCTTCTTCCCGAGCCACGCGTCGTTGAGCAGCAGCCGCTCGAGACCGCCGAGCAACTTCGACTCCGCGAGCGCGGCGACTCCGGCTTGCGTGATCTTGTTGTCCTGCAGCTCGAGCGACTTGAACTGCCCGATGCTCTTCGCGCCGGCGATCACCTTCGCGCCCTCGTCTGCGAGCGCGGTCATCGCCAGCCCGAGCGACGTCAGCTTCGGCAACTTCAACGCGCTCAAGAACGCGCTCAACCCCTTCGCGCCGAGCTGCGAGCCGTCGAACTTCAACGACTGCAATTCACCGAGGGCCTTCGACTTCGCCAGCGTCTCGAGACCTTTCGGCGTGAACGCACCGCCGCCGATCACCAACGACTTCAACGTGCGAGCGATCGCGCCGTCGGCCAGCGCAGTCAACGCAGCGTCATCGAGCTTGTTGCCCGAGAGATCGAGGTGCTCCAGCTTCCATGCGCTGCCGGCGATCGCCTTCACACCCGCGGAGTCGATCGCGTTCGGCGTGAGCTCCAGCTGCGTGAGTCCCGCGAGTGAAGGAGCCCGCGCCAACGCCGCCGCGCCGACCGACGTCAGCAAGTGCGTCGCGGGATCGCCGGTGAAGAACGTGTAACCCGGGACCGGCCACGACGACGCCTGGAGCTTGAGCTCACGCAGCCCCGTCAGCTGCGAACTCTCGGCGATCGCCAGCGCGACGAGATCGCCTCCGGCCGCGACGCGCAGATCGAGTGAGCGCACGCCCTTCAACCGCGGCGAGTCCAACTTCCCGGTCAGCGACGGCGGAGGCAGCGGCGCCGCACCGAACTGCGGAGCGTCGAACCGCAGCTGTCGCAACGTCGGCGCGGCGACGAAGTACGGCTCGAGATCATCGAGCGCGCTCAGCGGAAACGCGGCTTCCTCGAGAAACCCGCGATGGAACGCGATCTTGTTCGCGCGCAGCGGTGAGCTCGCCGGAGCCGCCGCCAGCAACGCCTTGCTCCACTCTGCTCCGTGCGCGGCGAGCAGCTTGTTCTCGGCGATGCGGATCTTGCGGCGCGCGTCGTCGTCCTTCGCGGCCGCGAGGCGAAGCTGCAACGTCACGAACTCCCCGCGGGGATCACCCTTCGACTGCCAGAAGTCTGCGATCACCATGCGCGGCCCGTCGTCGTCGGGGTCCGCCAGCACCTTCGCGATCAGCTCGGCCTCTTCGCTCACTTCGCCCTCCCCGGCAGCCGCTTCGCGACGAAGTCTGCGAGCGCGGGCAGTTGGTAGTACGGGTTGTTCGTCTTCTCGCGGCCGATCGACGACACCTTCACGTCGCCGTAGTCGTGCCCGGGAAACACCACCGTCTCTGAATTCAGCGAGCCCAGTACGTCGAAGAGCGAGCGATGCATCGCCGTCACGTCACTCCCTTCGAAGTCGCAGCGCCCGCAGGCGTTCACGAACAGCGTGTCACCGGTGAACACCGAACCTCCGCACGACAGACAGTGCGAGCCCGGCGTGTGACCGGGCGTGTGGAGGCAGTGCACGTCGACTCCGGCGAGCTTCACGCGGGCGCCCGGCTCGACCGGTCGCACGGCGCCCCGCACTTCGTCGAACGCGTCACGCCCGAACTCGAGCTCGATCGAATTGACCCACACCGGGAGATCTTTCGCGGCGAGGAGATCGGGCAAACCGTTGACGTGATCGTGGTGGTGGTGCGTGACGATCGCCGCGCTGATCACCCGCGCGTCCTGCGCGGCCGCGGAAAGAATGGCCTCCACGTCCCACGCGGGGTCAATCACGAAGCACTCGCGCCCGTCGGGAGCGCCGACCAGGTACACGAAGTTCTTCATCGGCCCGAGAGCCAACTGGCGAACGTACAGCGTCTCTGATTTCGTCACGTCCATGCTTCGCGCGCTCCTCACTGCATCCTGCCTCGTCGCCACCGTCGCCGCTGCCGAGAAGGCGACCATCACCTTCAAGGCACCGCCGCCCACCGATGAAGAACGGCCGTTGATCACCTCGGTGGTCGTCTCACCGCAGGGCACCGACTACGCGTTCAAGATCGAGTTCAACAAGGCGCCGTGGGGCGACGACTGCAAGACGCGCTGTGCGAACGCGACGCTCTTCCTCGACACCGACAACAACAAGACGACGGGGCTCAAGCTCACCGACCCCAAGGCTTCCGAGACCGGCGCCGACCTCGCGGTCACGATTCAAGGGAGCAAGGCGCTCAAAGAAGGCCAGACGGTGGCGGTGCTGCGCGTGAAGGTCATGCAGTACGCCGAAGACGCGACCAGCGTCGAAGACGGCCACACGCTCGTCGAGATGGACCCCAACAACGACTCCGAGCGCGTGCTGGCGAGCGAGACCTCGGTCTACCTGCTCGTCGACGCGAACATGGGCAACCAGCCGGCGGGCAAGCAGCTGCGGCTCATCTACCACCCGCCTGATTCGAAGCCGCTGGTCGGCATGGCCAAGGGCCTCGCGTCTCCGCAGGCCGGCCGCGTCGAATTGTTCAAGGACGGCAAGCTCTCGAACCCCGTCGGTGCGAAGAAGAAGAAGTCCGACTACGAGAAGTTCTGACCGTTGGTTCGCGGGACTGCGATGCGCTGACCGTGAGGTGACAAACCGCCTCCATCATGCGATTCGTACCGCCCTCCTGGAGGTCGTCTCGTGGCCCAGCTTCAACAGCAAGACGCGAAGGCGCTCGCCGCGGGCTATTCGAAGTCCTTCCGCGTCGTCGAGATCCTCTCGATCATCGCGTTCTGGAGCCTCTCGATCGCCATCGGCGTGAAGGCCGCGCCCTACGCTTCGACGTACCCGTGGGCGATCGGCGTGGGTCTGCTCAGCGGCTTCTTGATGGCCGACTTCGTCTCGGGCTTCGTGCACTGGCTCGGCGACACGTGGGGCTCCACCAACATGCCGATTCTCGGCAAGGCGCTCATTCGCCCGTTCCGTGAGCACCACGTCGATCAGAAGGCCATCACCCGCCACGACTACATCGAGACCAACGGCGCGAACTGCATGATCTCTGTGCCGGTCGCCGCGATGGCGCTCTTCATCCCGCTCGACATCGAGGGGTGGACGGCGTTCATGCTGTTCTCGCTGGTCAGCATCGGCTCGATGATCTTCTGGGTGATGATGACCAACCAGTTTCACAAGTGGGCGCACCTCGATGCCGAGAACGCTCCGGCGATCGTGAAGACGCTGCAGCGGTGGCACCTGATCCTCCCGCCTGATCACCACCGCACGCACCACACCGCGCCGTTCGAGACCTACTACTGCATCACCACCGGCTGGCTGAATTGGCCGCTCGCGAAGATCGGTTTCTACCGGCACCTCGAGCGGTTGATCACCGCCGTGACCGGAGTGATCCCGCGCAAGGACGACATCGGTCTCGACGCCGCGCTGCAGACCACCGCGGGCGGAGCGAAGTCAGCGGACGTGCAGGTCGATCTGCCGCGCGCCTGAGAGCGGCCGGCCGAGGAACCGCGCTCCCACCTCGAGAAAACGCGTCGGCGTGTCGGTCACCAGATAGTGACGCTCGACCGTTCCACGCTCGAGGCGAGTCAGCTCGCGCTCTCGCAGCACCGTCGCGACGCGCTCCGCAGTGGCCTTCGCCGAATCGACGAGCGTGATGTTCGGGCCCACCACCTGCTGAATCGCCGAAGCGAGCAGCGGGTAGTGCGTGCAGCCGAGAACGAGCGTGTCGACGCCGTTCGAGACCACTCCATCGCGCAGGTACTTCTCGGCCACGAGGCGCGGCACGTCGCCCTCGGTCCACCCTTCTTCCGCGAGCGGCACGAAGAGCGGGCAGGCTTTGGTGTGCACCTCGAGCTTCGGGTTCTCGGCGTGGAGCGCCGTCTGGTACGCGCCGCTCGCGATCGTTCCCGGCGTGCCGATGACGGCGACCTTGCCGGTCTTCGTGGCGGCCACGGCCGCCTGCGCTCCGGGCACGATCACACCGATGACGGGAATCGGGAGCTTCGCTTCGAGCGCCGGCATGGCGACGGCCGACGCGGTGTTGCACGCCACCACCAACGCCTTGATGTCGTACTCGAGCAGCGCTTCGGCGTTGGCGATCGAATAGCGCGTGACGACCTCTCCCGACTTGGTGCCGTAGGGAACGCGCGCGGTGTCGCCGAGGTACACCGTGCTCTCGAGGGGGAGGCGTTCCATCAACGCCTTCAAGACCGTCAGCCCGCCCACGCCTGAGTCGAAGACGCCGATGGCGCCGTGTCTGCCTTGCCGCATGTGTGGGGCTCACAGCAAAAAACAAACCCCGGGGCCAGCCCGGGGTTTTCGCAGCTCGCTTTGCGGTTCAGCCTTACTGCGAGCTCAAGATGATCAACGGCGCGCTGTTGGGCTGCAGCATCGGGAACACGCCGGCCTGCGCGGTGACCGAAGGCGCTGCCGGCGAGCCGGGCATGAAGTTGTTGTAGACCGTGCCCGCGCTGCTCTGCGCCGCGACGAACACCTGGTACGTGCCCGCGTAGATGTACGGGGTGTAGCCATCGATCGGCGGCTGCCCGGGCTGCGTGAGCGTGCACGGAACGGTCTGTTCCCGGTCGAAGCCCTGTGCGTCGCGGAAGGTGACGGTCACGTTCTGGTTCGTGCCCAGCGCCTGCGCGCAGTTGAGCGTGGTGACGCCGTTGCTGAAGGCGAAGCGCAGCGCGACCGTGCCCACCAGCCAGTCAAGCGTGAAGACCTGCTGCGTGGTCTCCGCGGCGTTGACGGTCATGGTGCTCGACTTGCGGTAGTAGACGATGCCCGCCTGATCACGGCCCTCGAGACGCACGGTGTGATTGCCGGGAGCGAGCGGCGTCGCGACGCCCTGCAGCGTGGTGGTGTTGCCGTTGTAGAGACCGACGCTGCACTGCGCGGTCGTGGTCGGCGTCGTGGTTTCGTTGTCGATGAAGATGTCGATCGCCGTGAGGTACTGGCAGGTCACGTTGGTGCCGGCCGGCAACGTCCACGCGATGTACGGCGTGCCCGCGGCGTTGCCGGTGGGCTTCAAGTCGACCATCTCGACCACGTCACCGTTCACCACCACGCGGCCCGTCGCCTGGAAGACGCCGATGCCGCGGCTGTCCTGCGCGGTGATCGTGTAGTTGTACGTGCCGGGGCGGAAGTTGAGCAGCTTGATGCCCGCCGAGCCGCCGTTCACGCAGCCGTAGCGGCCGTCGTTCTGCAGCGTCTGCCCGGGGATCTGGATGAAGACGGTCTGAATGTCCTGGCTCTGCATGCACGTGCGCCCGTTGAACGTCCACGTGAAGCTGATGTCACCGTTGCTGCCGGTCGGGCCGGAGATGCAGATACAGCCCGACGCAGACATCACGGCGACGGCGACGACGAAACTCGACAGGAATCGGCTTTGGGCGCTCATGGTTTCCTTTTGGTTGCCGGGGAACAGCGACACCGACGCACTGTCATGCTCGCCTATTCAGAATTGCGAGCCAACCCCATGATTCCATTCGTTGTTTCTTGTGGGTTCCGTGAGGCAGTGTTACGCGCCTGAAGCATGATGCTCGCTTCCATGAACTACATCGAGGTGCTCAAGAGCGCCTCGGGCATCGAGTTGATGGTGCTCATTCTGCTCGCGATCGCATCCGCGTACAGCTGGGCCCTCATCGCGATGAAGAGTCTGCAGCTGCGCAAGGCGCGGGCCGAGTCGGTCGCCTTCCTCGACACCTTCTGGAAGGCGTCGCGGCTCGACGCGATCTACCAGGCGTCGCAGCAGCTCGAGAGCTCGCCGCTCTCGCGCGTGTTCCGCGCCGGCTACGAGGAGCTCAGCAAGCTCGCGCAGCAGAAGGGCGGCAGCGAGGGCGCGATGAGTGAGCGCCTGGGCGGCATCGAGAACGTCGAGCGCTCGCTCGCCCGCGCGGCGCTGGCGGAGATCACCACCCTCGAAGCGCACGTGCCCTTCCTCGGCACCGTCGGCAGCACGGCTCCCTTCGTCGGGCTGTTCGGCACCGTGATGGGCATTCTCGGCGCGTTCAACGAGATCGCCGAGAAGGGCAACGCCACCATCGCCACCGTCGCCGCGCCGATCGGCAACGCGCTGCTGGCCACCGCGGCCGGGCTGTTCGCCGCGATCCCCGCGGTCATCGCGTACAACTCGTACGTCTCGCGCATCAAGGTGTTCGACACCGAGATGTCGAACTTCTCGAACGACTTCCTCAACATCGTGAAACGCCACTTCTTCAAGTGAGGGTCTGACCGATGGGAATGTCAGCCGGAAAAGGCGGCGGTCGCGCGACGCTGAGTGAGATCAACGTCACGCCGATGGTCGACGTCATGCTGGTGCTGCTGATCATCTTCATGGTCACCGCTCCGCTCATTCAGCAGGGCGTGAAGGTGAACCTGCCCGAGACGAAGGCCGCGCCCGTCGAATCGACCGACAAGAAGCTCGTGGTGTCGATCGACGTGAACAAGAAGGTCTTCATCGGCGAAGCAGAAGTGGCGCTCGAGGAATTCGAGACCAAGCTGAAGGCCAATGCGAAGGCGCAGCAGGACAAAGAGATGTACCTCCACGCCGATCGCGACCTTCCCTATGGCATCGTGGTGGACGTGATGGCGGCGGCGCAGCGCGCGGGCGTGACGAATGTGGGCATGATCACGGACCCGATGGGCGCCTCGCGGGGTTCCAAGGACAAGGACAAGAAGAAGTAGCCCATGAGCGCCCAGGCCCAGTCACTGCTGCAGGACCGCCCTTCTCCGCTCCCGATGTTCGTCGGGCTGTCGGTGGTCGGGCATCTGCTCGCGGTGGGCGTGTGGCTGTTGCTCGGCTGGGTCTTCGCCGGCCCGCGCATGGAGCTCGATCAAAAGCCCATCAAGGCCTCGCTGGTGCGCCTCGGCAAGCCGCGCGACGAGAAGCTGCTGCCGCGCAAAGAAGACGAACCGCCTCCTCCGCCGCCCAAGGTCGACAAGGTCGAGGTCGCTGCGCCCAAGCCGCCCGACAACGCGGTGAAGATTCCGACGAAAGACGCGAAGCCCGAGAAGGAACAGAAGAAGTCGCTCTTCGACGCCTTCAACAAGACCGGCAAGCAGGCCAAGGCCGAGGAGCTCGAGGGCGAAGCCGACGGTGACCCGAACGGCGACGCCGCGAAGCAGGAAGGTGAGAAGTACTACGGCCTGCTGCGCTCGGTGGTGAAGCGCAACTACGACGTGTCGAACACCATCGACGAGGCCGAACGCCGCCGCCTGCGCGCCGAGGTCGCCTTCCGCATCGGCAACGCCGGAGAGCTGATTGACGTCGACGTCACCAAGCCCTCGGGGAATGAGCTGTTCGACGAGGCCGTTCTGGCTGCCGTGAAGAAAGCCGCTCCGTTCACGCCTCCGCCCGAGCACATTCGTGACGAGCTGAAGAAGAACGGCGTGGCGATCGTCTTTACGCCGTGACCCACTCCGATATGAAGTCGCTCATGCCCGTTCGCGCGTTGGCGTTGCTGCTCGTCGTTCCTTCCGTGGTCCTCGCTCAGGGCCGCACCACGCTGGAAATTTCCGGAGCCAACTTCCGGCCGATGCCGCTGGCCGTTGCGGCACCGCTCACGCAAGACGAAGGGTCGAAGGGCCCGGCCGTCGAGTTCGACGCCGCGCTCAACTTCGACTTCGCCGCGTGCGGCCTGTTCCAGGTGCTCGACCGCAAGGGCTTCCTCGCCGACGCGAAGGAAGGCGTGACCGCGTCGACCATTCAGTTCAACCGGTGGACCGACGTGGGCGCCGAGTCGCTGGTGAAGACCCAGCTGTCGGTCGACGGCGGCAACCTGCGCGGCGATCTGCGGCTGTTCGCGGTCGCGTCGGGCCGCGAGGAACTCAAGGTCAGCGAGTCGGCTCCGGCGTCGAACCCGCGCGCGCTGGCGCACAAGCTCGCGAACGCGGTCTACAAGTTCTACACGAAGGAGACGGGCCCCTTCGAGACGCGCATCGCCTTCACCCGCAAGTCCGCCTCGGGTCGCGACGTGTACGTGAGTGATTGGGACGGCAAGAACGCGGCGCGCATCACCAACGGCGACGTCAACGTGTTGCCCGCGCTGATTCCCGGTGGCGGCGTGGCGTTCACCTCGTACCGCAGCAAGAAGCCGTTCCTCTTCTCCGCGAAGGGCTCCGGCGAGCCGACGCAGCTGGTGGCCAAGGGCAGCATGGTGACCGGCGCTTCGTTCTCTCCCGACGGCAAGCGCCTCGCGGTGTCGATCTCCGAGGGTGAGAACGCGGAGATCTACGTGGGCGGCGCCGACGGCTCGAACCTGTCGAAGATCACCGACACCAAGTTCTTCCTCAACACGTCGCCCTCGTGGTCACCCGATGGCAAGCGCCTCGCGTTCGTCTCGAACCGCGCGGGCAACCCGCAGATCTACGTGATGGGCGTCGACGGCTCGAACCAGAAGCGGCTCACCTTCCAGGGCAACTACAACACCACCCCGTCGTGGAGCCCGCGCGGCGACATCATCGCCTTCACCGCGCGCGACGAGCGCAACGCGTTCGACCTCTTCACCGTCGCGGTCGACAGCGGCAAGGTGACGCGCCTCACGCAGGACGCCGCGGGCAACGAGGAGCCGGTGTTCTCGCCCAACGGCCGCTTGATCATGTTCACCTCGACGCGCGGCGGTGGTCGTGGGCTCCACGTGATGACCTTCGACGGCAACAACCAGATCGCGCTGCCCATGGAAAAGGGCGACGTGAACACGCCCGACTGGGCTCCCTGAGTTCGTGCTCGGCGCGCTGATCGCGTTGGTGATCAGCGCCGCGTGCGATTCGGGCGTCTCCTGCGCGAAGCAGGCCTTCGAAACCAAAGACACGAAGCGAGCGCTCGAGCTCTACGAGCGCGCGTGTTCGCTGAAGTTCACGCCCGCGTGCGCGCAGGCGGCCCTGCTCACGCGCGACGCAGAGCGCGCGAAGAAGCTGTGTGATGCGCAGGACGCGCTCGGTTGCGGTGTGGAAGGCGTGCTCGAGCCCGACGACGCGAAGGCGCTGCGACATTTCATGAACGCCTGCCAGATGGGCCTGCTCACCGCGTGCGGCGCGAACATCAACTACGAATACGAAGGTCCGGAACAAGCGCTGCGCTTCACGAAGGTGCGCGCCGACATTCCCCGGCACGTGCGTTGGCGCGTCTTCAAGATGGACCTGCCCGACCGCAAGGCGATCCGTTTTCAGCCTTGAGGCGTGCCGGGCGCGAGCCAATGCGCCGCGAAGAACGTCGCGAAGCAGCCGAGCGTGAAGCCGAGCGTGGCGGCGATCAGTCTTGCGCGCCCACCCGACGCCGAGTGGCCGGCGATCATCTGCTCGATGAGCGGCTTCGACACCGCGAAGCCGATGAAGCCGGTGGCGATGCCGGGAATGAGCGAGAGCCACATCACGCCCTCGAGCGCGTTCGCCGTGCCGCAGAGAAAGAAGCCGCCCACCACCGCGCCCAGCGTCGAGAGCGCGAGCATGAAGCCGCCGCGCGGTTTGATGATCTCGCCGCGCAACGCTCCGGCGCGTGAGAGTTCCATCAGGCACTCGAACAACTGCGGCATTTCGCTGCGGAAGTGGAGCGGGCGCTCGGTGGTGTCGGCGGTCACTCCGTCGCGATCGATGGTGATGGTGGTGAAGCCGCGATCGACGATCCACCGGGCGGCGCGCCGCGTCTCGGCGCGGGCGAGGAAGCGCTTCACCTCGGGCTCGGCGGCGGTGGAGTCGATGTACACCTCGAGATCGAAGTCTTCGTCACCGACCTGCACCTCGACCGAGACGAACTTGTTCTTGTCTTCGACGTCGGTGGGCGTCTCGCGTCGCAGCTTCATCGTCGGCCCCACGGGCTGCTGCGGCCCTTCGAAGCGCACCGAGAAGTGCGAACCGACGACGCTCCCGCTGTTGATGTCGAGCGAGACCGCGCAGGTGACCGAGTCGAGCTTGAAGGTGGTCTTGAGCCCGCGCGTCGGCCCGAAGCCCATCGCCTCGCCGACCGGCTCGAGCTCTTCGTAGCTGCTGCCCTTCGTCTCGACGTGCTGCACCCTGCGCTGGCGACGCTCGGTCATTTCTCCGCCTTGCCCTGCGACTTGAAGAACGCCCACGACGCTTCACTCGCGTTCACGTCGCGCGAGGTGCGACCGATCAACCGCTCCATCGCGTACTGCCAGCCGCCGGGCCAGGTGTGGCCTCCACCTTCGACGGTGAAGAGCTGCACTGGAGCACCGCACGCGCCCGTCGCCTGAGTCAGCGTCACGCGCGTGCCGTCGTTGGGATCGAGGTCGGGCAGCGCGGTCACGCTCGGCTCGCCATCGCAGCCGTTCTTCTTCGCGAGCAGGCTGAACGTGTCTTTCGCCGACAGCGTCTCGCCGCGCACCTTCGCCACCTGGCCGCCGTTGAACGGCACGAGCGGATCGTCGGTGCCCAGAAAGAGCGCGACCGGAATCGGCTTCGTCATCGGGCAGTCGTTCTCGAGCTTCTTCGCGAGCTGGCCAGTGATGCTCGACGCGCCCGCGATTTTTCCCGAGAGGCGGCAGACCAACGTGAGCGTCATGAAGCCGCCGTTCGACATGCCCATCACGTACACGCGCTTCGGATCAGCGCCGTGTTTGTTCACGAATTCGTCGATCAGCTCCGAGAGGAACTTCACGTCGTCGACGCCTTCTTCAGCTGAAGGGCCGTAGTCGCGCGCGTCGTGCCACGACTCGTGGAGCCCGGCGGGAATCACGAGCGTGAACTTCTCGCGGCGCGCGATGGGCATCACGCTCGAGAGCTTCTCCTGCCCGCTGGTGGTGCCGGCGCGACCGTGCAGCGAGAGCACCAGCGGAGCGCCCTTGCCCGCTTCCCACGCGAGGTAGTGCCGCTCGCGCCCGTCGACGGTGATCGTGCCTTCCTTGAGATCAGGATCGAGCGGAGCCGCGCCCACGTGAGCGCAGCCCGCAAGCACGGCGAAGAGACCGACGAGGCGCTGCGTTCGCGTCACGCGACCGAAGACTACTCGCGCATCAGCGCTGCGCCCCAGTGGAACCCGGCGCCGAGGCCACAGAACGCCACGAGATCGCCCTGCTTGATGCGACCCGACTTGCGGCACTCGTCGTACGCGATGGGGATCGTCGCGGCCGTCGTGTTCCCGTACTTCTGGATGTTGTTGTAGATGCGGTCGTCCGGCAGCTTGAGCTGCTTCTGCACGCCCTCGCTGATGCGCAGGTTGGCCTGGTGCGGAATGAGCAAGTTCACGTCGTCGAGCTTGAGCTCACACTTCGCGAGCACGGTGTTCACCGACTCCGGCATCTTGGTGACCGCCATCTTGAAGACCGTGCGGCCGTCCATCACCGGCACGTAGCGGCCTTCACGCACGTGCTCCTCGGTGAAGTACGGGCGGTACTTGAAGCCCGCCGACGGCACGTAGAGCGACTCGACGTCCTTGCCGTCGGTGTGGAGCGAGAAGCCGAGAATGCCGCGCTTCGGGTCGTCGGTCGGCGCGATGCACACCGCACCCGCCGCGTCGCCGAACAGCACCGTGAGGTGGCGGAAGCGCGTCGCGAACTCGCGATCTTGCGGCGAGACCGGCTCGGTGCTCTTGCCGAGCGCGACGTCCCACTGATGCTTGCTCCACGGCATGAAGCCCGAGTGGATCTCCGCGCCGATGAACAACAGCTTCTTGCCGGCGCCGGCGCGCACCAACGCGTCGCTCACCTGCAGCCCGTACACGAAGCCGCTGCACTGCTGCCGAATGTCGAGCGTCGGAATGTTGCCGAGGCCCAACTTCGCCTGAACGATGCTGGAGACGCCCGGGAAGTAGTAGTCGGGCGTCATGGTGGCCACGACGATGTAGTCGACGTCGCTCGCCTGCCAGCCCGCGTCGGCCAGCGCCTTCTTCGCTGCGCCCACCGCGAGATCGCTCGTCGCCGTGCCTTCGTTCACGAAGTAGCGCTGCTCGATGCCCGAGCGCTCGCGAATCCACTCGTCGGTCGTGTCGCAGACCCGCATGAGCGCTTCGTTGCGAACACAGTTCTCTCCGACGACGAAGCCACTTCCGTAGATGCGCGTGTGAGCCGAAACCATTTGAGAGCCTCTGGAATTCTGACGGCGCGTTGAGACGCAGCCGAATACCGGTCGCGCGCGCGGTGAGGCAAGAAGAACACGGTGCGAAGCGTGCTGCGCAGCGCTGCGTAAGCCAGAGCGCGGCGAGCCGGTTGCAATCGTTCGAGTGCGTCATGTTGCGACGCGGGCAGCGCACCTCGGTGCGTGAAGCAGTGAATGAACGAGCAGAAGCGTTGTTGGCGCTGTGTGGACAGACGACGCGCGAGGGCACGGTGCTCATCGCGACCGAAGGTGACGAGCTGCTCGGCGTCGCGGTGTTGCGCCTGGGAGATCCGCACGCGGAAATTCTCGCGCTGGTGACCGACCCCAACGTTCGACATCGCGGCGTGGGCCGGCAGTTGGTGCTCGAGATGTGTCGGCGCGCGCGTGTCGCGGGCTGTCGATTGTTGCGGGTGCGGGTGTCGAAGACCGACGACGGCGTGCACGGTTTCTTTCGCGGGCTGGGCTTCGACGACACGCACCTCGCGCTCGATCTGACGCTGTGATTTGCAGCGCGTCGTGCGCGACGCGTGGGCCCTCGACGATTCGATTCACTTCTGGAACCACGGCAGCTTCGGAGCGACTCCGAAGGCGGTGCTCGCCAAACAGACTGAGCTGCGCACGCGGCTCGAGTCGGAGCCGGTGCGCTTCATGGCCCGCGAGCTGGAGCCGCTGATCGATCAGGCTCGCGTGCGCGTCGCCGAGTTCATCGGAGCGCAGCCGCAAGATCTGGTGTTCGTCGCCAACGCCACCAGCGGCGTCAACGCGGTGCTCCGTTCGCTCGACTTCGACGTCGGCGACGAGCTGGTCACCACCTCGCACGGCTACAACGCGTGCACCAACGTGCTGCATCACGTGGCGGAGCAAACCGGCGCGAAGGTGCTGATCGCTGCGGTGCCCTTCCCCGTCGAGAGCGCTGCGGTGCTCGCACAGTCGATTCGCGCGGTGATCACCGAGCGCACGAAGCTGGTGCTGCTCGATCAGATCAGCTCGCCGACCGCGTTGATCTTTCCGGTCGACGAGCTCGTGAAGGAATTCGAGGCGCGCGGCATCGCGGTGTTGGTCGACGCGGCGCACGCTCCGGGCCAGGTGCCGCTGCACCTCGATCGCACCGGCGCGAGCTTCACCACCGGCAACCTGCACAAGTGGGTGTGCGCCCCGAAGAGCGTCGCGTTCCTGCACGTGCGGCGAGAGCTGCAGTCGAAGATCCGCCCGCCGGTCATCTCGCACGGCGCGAACAGCAGGCGCACCGATCGCTCGCGCTTTCAGCTCGAGTTCGACTGGATGGGCACGGCCGACCCCACGCCGGCGCTCAGCGTTCCGACGGCGCTCGACACCCTGGGCTCGCTCTTGCCCGGCGGCTGGCCGGCGTTGATGAAGGCCAATCACGACGGCGTGGTGGCCGCGCGCGCGAAGGTGCTCGAGGTGCTGGGCGTCGAAGCGCCGTGCCCTCCCGAGTTGTTGGGCGCGATGGCGAGCATTCCCGTTCCCTGTCCCGAGGCGGGGCTGCAGCAGCGGTTGTTCGACGAGTTCCACGTCGAGATCCCGGTGATTCCGCGCGGGCCGAAGCAGACGCTGGTGCGGCTCTCGATGCAGCGACACGTGCGCGAGGCCGACCTCGACGCGTTGTTGGCCGCCTTTCGTGCGTTGAAGTGAGCGGGCCGGTGTAGCCTTCGGGTTCGCTTCCATGAATCGGTTCGCCGCGATCGACATCGGGACCAACTCCGTGCTGCTGCTGGTGGCTGACCGCGACGCTGCGGGCCGATTCACCGCCGTCGCAGAGCGCTCGGAAATCACGCGCCTCGGTCAGGGTGTCGACAAGACGAAGACGCTCGCTCCCGAGGCGATGGAGACCACGCTCAAAGTGCTCGAGCGCTACGCCGCCGAAGCCAGAGAGCTCGGAGCGACCGGCATGGTCGTCAGCGCGACCTCCGCCGCGCGCGACTCGAGCAACGGCGCCGAGTTCATCTCCGCGGCGAAGGCGCGCGCGGGTCTGAACGTGGAGATCATCTCCGGCGCTGAAGAAGCGCGGCTCTCGTGGGCGTCGGCGTTTTCCGACTTCGGTGGGCAGGCGCCGCTGGTGGTGCTCGACATCGGCGGCGGCTCGACGGAGTTCATCTTCGGCGCGACCAACGGAGAGATCAGCTTCCGTCACTCCTTCGATGTCGGCTCGGTGCGCATGACCGAGCGCCACCTCCGCACCGACCCGCCGAGCGCGGGTGAGCTGGCGGCGATCGACGAGCTGCTGGTGAAGACCTTCGCGGCGGTGCCGAAGGCGAGCAGCGGCACGCGCATGGTCGGCGTCGCGGGCACGGTCACCACGGTGGCGGCGGTCGCGCACCACGTCACTCCGTATGATCCCCAACTCATTCACGGTTCTACGCTCACGCTGAGCGAGGTCGACGCGGCGTTCACGCGGCTCGCTTCGTTGCCGACCCAGCTGCGCAAGACGGTGCCGGGGCTGCAGCCGCGACGCGCGGACGTCATCGTCGCCGGCGTGCAGGTGCTGCGCGCGGCGATCAAAGCGGTCGGCGTCGAACAGATCACGGTGAGCGATCGCGGCCTGCGCTGGGGTCTGCTCGCCGATCGCTTCGGGCTCGCGGCCGGGGCGAAGAAGTGAGCGACACCGCAGCTCCGAGCAATCGCGAGCCGGCGCCGGGCGCGTTCTTCGCGTTGCTGGTGCTCACCGCGATGAACCTCTTGAACTACGTCGACCGCTACGTGCCGTCGGCGGTGAAGGGCCTGTTCAAGAAGGACCTCAACCTCGACGACAAGCAGACCGCGCTGCCGCTCACCGCGTTCATCATCGTCTACATGCTGGCGAGCCCGGTGTTCGGCACGCTGGCTGAGCGCGGCAACCGCAGGCTCCTCATCGCCCTCGGAGTCGCCGCCTGGTCGCTCGCCACCGCGGCCGCCGCGCTCGCGCACGACTTCGTCACGTTCATGATCGCGCGCGCGGCGGTGGGCATCGGTGAAGCGGCGTACGCCACCATCGCGCCTTCGCTGCTCGCTGATTTCTACCCGCCGGAAAAACGCAACCGCGTCTTCACGCTCTTCTACATCGCGATTCCCGTCGGCTCGGCGATCGGCTTCGTGCTCGGCGGCGTGCTCGGTGAAGCATACAGCTGGCGCACCGCGTTCCTCGCCGTGGGCCTCCCTGGCTTGCTCGTCGCCGCGCTCGCGCTGGTGATGAAGGACCCGCAGCGCGGCAAGTTCGACGAAGCGCCGCCCGCCGTGGTGCCGTGGCCCGAGGCGATCAAGAAGCTGATCAAGAACAAGGTCTTCTTGTTCACGGTCGGCGGCTACACGCTGGTCACCTTCGCGACCGGAGGCATCGCCGACTGGTTCGCCGAGTTCCTCTCGCGCGATCGCAACATGAAGCTGAGCGAGGCTGATCTCGCGATCGGCGTGTCGGTGGTGCTCGGCGGTTTGGTGGGCACCACGCTCGGTGGCTTCGTCGCCGATCGCCTGAAGGGCAAGACGCGGCAGCCGTACCTCGCGCTGTCGGGGCTCTCGATGATCCCCGCGGTGATCTTGAGCGTGGTCGCCATCTACGTGCTGCGCGCGCCGATGGCGATCGTGGTGTGCGTGCTCTTCACGCAGCTCTTTCTCTGGGCCTACAACTCGCCGGTCAACGCGGTGATCGTGAACAGCGTCGAGCCAGGCATGCGGGCGCGCGCGGTGGGCTTGTCGATTCTGAGCATCCACCTCTTCGGAGACGTGATGTCTCCGCCGCTCATCGGTGCGATCTCCGACGCCACGAAGAACCTCGAGCTGGCGCTGGTGATGGTGCCCATCGCCATCGCGCTCGGAGCGATCGTCTGGCTCATCGGCTGGCGAACGCTGCCTGACGAGTCGACTACTCCGCCGACATCTTCGGCCTGAGCTCTTCGACGGTGCGCTGAATCTCTTCCTGCAGTCGCTCGCCTTCGTTCAGCAAGAAGGTGCGCAGCTTGGTGCGATTGCCGAGGCGGAAGAACGCGAGCACGTCGTTCAGCGCCGCGCGTCGACGCTCGATGAAGTAGCGCGTGTAGAGCGCCAGCGGCATGGCGGTGACGAGCACGATCACCAGACCGGGCACGCCCCACATCGACCAGCCCGCGGCGCACAGCAGCGTCCACCACAGCGGCACCATCACCACCGCGCTGATGAACTTCAGCGTCGCGACGCGATCGCCCGAGACCGGCACCGCGAGCGCCAGCGCCCGCAGGAACATGAACGGCAGCCCGAACAACAACAGCCCGGTGAGGAAGAGCGGGAAGCCGAAGGTCAGCGCGAGCACGTTGCGCAGAATGAACGAGCGCACCTGCGCGCCCTCGAAGTGCACCGCGAGATCGCCCGGGTCGGCGCGCACGATGTCGAGGCGGGAGCGGTACGACAACACGTCTTCCTTCAGATCGTCGAAACGCTCGGGATCGTACGAGCGCAGCAGCGACGCGCCCTTCGCGAAGAGCCGCAGACGCTCGGGGTCCTTCTCGCGGTAGCCGTTGCGCAGCGCGAAGAGGCGATCGGCGGTCTGAATGAGATCGAGATCTTCCCAGGTCTCGAGGTTGAGGGTCACCGCGCGCATCGCGTCGCCGACCTTGCCGGTGAGCGTGCGCACCCAGACCTGTTCGGCTTCGCCTTCGAGCTCGGCGACCGCTTCGACCAGAATCGGCTCACCGACCTCGATGTGCACCTTGCTGCGGAAGAGCTGCTTCTGCGCGTACGTGAACCCGATGGGGATGATGCGGAGCGCCTGCCCTCCGCGCGCCACCTTGAGCGCGATGCGCGCCGCGCCGGTCTTGATGTCGGACAGCTGCGGCTCCGAGTGCGAGCGACCTTCGGGGAAGATGGTGATGGCGCGCTTGTCTTTGAGCGCGTTGGCCGCGGCGTCGAGCGTGCCCTCGTTCTTCTCCATCAGGCCCGGGTGATCCTGCTTGCGGTACACGGGCAGCGCGTTGATGCCCTTCAGAATCCACCCCAGCACCGGCGCACGGAACAGCGGCTCACGCGCGAGGAACGTCACCTGGCGATCGGTGATCATGAACACCATCGCCGGATCGATGAGCGAGTTGGGGTGGTTGCCGACGAACATCACCGGACCGCCGAAGTCCTCCACGCGGCGGATGACCTCGACCCGGTAGAAGAGTCCGAGCGCCATCGAGACGATCGCGCGCACCAGCCGGTAGAACACGTGCTCCTCCCTGTGACGCTTCAGAAGACGCCGATGTTGAAGTGGACCACGAACCGGGGCTCGTTGATCACGAGATCGGGAAAGAGGTTGATGCCCAGGTCGAGCGCCAGCGGGCCGATGGGCGTCACGTAGCGCAGACCCGTGCCCACCACCGGGCGCAGCGAGAAGACCGACGGCGCCGCGAGCCACAGGTTGCCGGCTTCGACGAACACGCCGAGGTCGAACACGCTGAACGCGGGGAAGCGCACTTCGGCTTTGCCGAGCGCGAAGAGCTCGCCGCCCTGCGAGGGCACCTGACGGCCCGCGAGCACCGTGTTGGCGGCCGACGAACAACCCGCCTTGCTCGCCAGCACCTGGCAGTCGCGCACCTGCTGCCGGTACCGCTCGCGATCGTCCTGCGCGATGAGCTGGTCTTCGTTGAAGCCGCGAACGCTGGTGGCTCCGCCGAGGAAGAAGCGGCGCACCGGCGGCGTGATCGAGCCCGACTCGAGCGCGAAGATGCGGCCCGCGCGCACCGAGAGCGCGACCACCACGCGTTCCCCGAGGGGGATGTAGCCGGTGATGAGGCCGCTCACCTTGGTGAAGTTCACCGTGACCGGCAGCCCTTCTTGATCCTGCGCGAAGAGCTTGCCGGTGAGCTCGCCCGAGGCCTGCAGCAACAGACCGCGTCGCGGCGTGAGCGCGCTGTCACGCAGATCGAGCGTGGCGTTCAGGCGGCCGCTCTGCAGCGCGAAGATGCCGAACAAGAAGCGCAGCCGTTCCTGGTCGACGAGGCTGGCGGGAATGGTCGAGAGCGCTCCGCCGGTGCGGGCGACCGAAGACCACTCGAGCTCGTACTGCAGCGCGAGCGAGAGCTTGGGGCGGAGCCACTCGATGCGGGTGGCATCGAAGGTGTGCGTCCAGTCGAGGGTGGGCACGCCCACCACACGCGAGAAACGGAACTGCTGACGGAACACGCGCTCACCGACGAAGTCGACGCGCAGGCCGAAGCCCTTCGGCATGATCGACTTGAGATCGAGCGACATGTTGCCGCGGAAGCCGATGCGCTCCAGCGGAGGCACCTCGCCGAGATCGATGGTGCCGAACAACACCGGCGCGCTCGTGAAGAACAGGTTGCCCTGCAGGCGGCCGCTGAGCGTGATGCCCCGTCCTCCGATGTTCGACACCGTGCCCTCGACACCGCCGCGAATGCCTTCGGCGTAGAAGTAGCCGAGGAAGCCTTCGGCGGCGAAGAGCGGGCGTTCCTTCACCTTCAAGATCACCGTCTTCAGCGGCTCGGGGCGCTCGGCGTTGAGCATCTCGACCTGCACGTTCTTGAAGATGTTCAGCGAGCTGAGGTTGGCCTGCGTCGAGAAGAGCGACTCCGAATCGAGCGGCAGGCCTTCCTGCATCGTCGCCTGCGCGGTCATGATCGACTCGACGGTGCGCACACGGCCTTGCGTCACCACCGCGCGCACCTTCACCTGCGGCCCTGCTTCGACGGTGAGCAGCGCGTCGGCCTGCAGACCCGATTCGTCGAGCTCGTACGACGCCGTCACCGACGAGAAGAGGTAGCCCTTGCGGCCCAGCTCGCGCGTCAGGCCCTGCTCGAGGCGCTGCAGCTCACCGGGCGAGAACGGAGCGCCGAGCGTGATCGTCCCCATCACGTCAGACGAGAACTTCTCGGGCAGCCCGCGCGCCTGCACGAAGCGGAACACGGCGCGTGGACCTTCGACGATCTCGAAGCGGCCTTCGGCGGTCTGACCGCGCAGCTCGGCGCTCACGAACTTCACCGACGCGCGCAGGTAGCCACGCTCGCGGTACTGCACGGTCATCGCGCGCGCCGCTTCTTCCCACGCGCTCTCTTCGAGCACGGTGTCCATCGGCGGGTTCGGCAGTGACTGCGCGAACACCGCCGCCTGCCGGCCGTTCACGTCGGTCGGATCGCCCAGCGAGTGCAGATCGAGCGACGGCAGCGGCGCCAGCCCTTCGAGCACCCGCTTGAGCGTGTTCTGGAGTTCGTCGGGGGTGATGGCCGTCGCGCCCGCGAACTCGATCTTCGTCACCCGCAGCGGCAGCCCTTCTTCGATCGCGAACCCCAGCGCCGCCTCGCCACCGCCGCGCCGCACTTCCGAGGCCGTGACGCGCACGTCGTGAAACCCGCGGAACCGGTAGAAGCGCTCGATGCGCGAGGCGAGCCGCTGCCCGAGCGAGGCGTCGAGCGTCTCCGCGCCGTCGTAGGCGATCAACGCGCGCAGGCCTTGATCACCGATGGCGTGGTTGCCGGAGAAGACGAGGTCGTACCGCGGGCCGCTCACCACCGGCAGCACCACCAGCCCGTCGTCGGTCACCTCGGGCGGGTCGACGCGCGCGCGGTAGTAGCGCTGCTTGCGAAAGTGCTCTCGCACGCGCTCGAGGCCCGCGTCGATCTGCGTGAGATCGAGCACGTCACCGGGGCGCACGCCGAAGGTGTTCACCACTTCGATCAGCGGCAGCCCGGGCTCACCGGAGATCACCACCGACCGCACGCGCCCCGGCTCGTTCTCTTCGATGATGAAGCCGGCGTTGATGGTGCCTTCGATCAACACCGCTTCGGCGCGCAGCTTCGCGTTGCGATAGCCACGCCGGAAATAGAGCTGGCGCACGTTGTCGGCGGCCTGTTCGAGGCGCTCGGGCCAGTACTCCGCGCCCAGCTCGAGCTTGGTCGACGCGAGCACGTCTTCCTTCGTCACGTTGCGCGCGCCCTCGACGAAGAAGCCGCCGACGTTCTGGCGCGGCACCACGTTGAAGATCACGTCGACGCCGTCTTGCGTTTGCTCGACCTGCACCTCGACGTCGGCGAACTTTCCGGTCGCGAACAGGCTCTCGATGGAGCGCGAGATCGCCTTGCGCGACAACGCCTGGCCTTTGCGAACGCCGATCAACTGCTGCACGCGATCGAGCACGTGCGGGTCGGCGTCGGGAGGCAAACGCACTTCGACGCCGGTGATGGTCGGCGGTGCATTCCCCTGCTCCGCCACCGGAGTCTGGGCCAACACCGCCAGCACCACCGCCAGCGTCACTCCCATTCGAAGCGGAACCGCAGCTCAACGCCGGGATTGCCGACGGTGGTGGTCTGATTCTGGTTGTCCCACTGCGCGCGGGCCGAGACGCGTTGGTTGAACTTGTACTCGGCCTGCGCCTTCGTTCCACGGCCCGTCACCGGCTGCGTCACGCCGACCTTCAAGTTGTCGACGATGACCTTCGATTCCCACGTCACCGCGGGCTCTGCCGTACCGGTCGCTTCGTTGAAGCTGGTGGTGAGCTTCACCTGCTGATCCTTCAAGCCCACGTTCTGCTGCAGGAAGCGCTGCACCTGCTGATCGAGCCCCGAGGCCGACAACAACGCTTCAGCCGCGAGACCCGCGCCGTTGCGCTCGGTGATGCGCTCACGCGACGTCACGCCGAGCGTCACCAGCGACAACACGTCGGCGTCGGGGAGCGCGGGCTCCGACGACAACGACACGCGGGGGTCTTCGAAGCGGCCGAACGCCTTCACGGTGACGAGATACTCGCGGATCTGGCTCTGAGCCGAGAGATCGAACGTCGGCCACAGACCGTTGAACTGCATCTGCCCGCGCTGCACGTTGTAGGTATTGCCACGGAAGTAGGCCTGCGCGCCTTCCTGCGTCTCGATCACGCCAACCAGCACCGGCTTCACGTTGGTGCCAGTGAGCTTCAGGCGGCCCGCCAGCCGCGCACGCGCGAGATCGTTCTCGATGCGCACGTCACCGGTGGCGTCGAGGTTCACGTCGAGGCGCAACCACTCATCGGGCTTCGCGTCGCTCGACGGGGGCGGCTTTTCTTTCGCGCGCGCCACCAGCGACTCGAGCGCCATCGGCTGCGTGTAGCGGAACTTCACGATGTCGAGCCCGCCCTGCAGCTGGAAGATCGAGCCGTCGGCCGACGACAACAACAGCGAGCCCGTCGCCGTCACCGGCACCTCGGGCTGCACCTGCACCGTCACGTCTTCCACGTCGGTCTGCAGACGAATCGAGTCGAGCGACAGCTTCTGCAGTCGCGCATCACCGCGCGCGCGAATGCGGCCGTCGTTCAAGAAGCCCTGCACGTCTTGAATGATGATGCGCGATTCGGAGAAGTCGGCGCGGCCCGACAGCGAGCGCACCGCGAGGTCCTGCCCGCGAACGGCGAAGCGCGTGTCCTGCAGCGAGGCGGTGCCCGCCAGCACCGGAGCCTTCACCGGCCCCGAGAACGCCGCCGTGAAGTCGAGCTTGCCCTGCGTGCGCTCGAGCGAACCGACGAGGCTCGACAAGAGGCGAAGGTCGATCGAGCCGCGCGTCTTCAGGTCGACCGTCGACGGGCCCCAGTTGCCGGCCGCGGTGATCTCGGTGGTGGGCCCGCGCAGCGCGAGCGACTCCACGCCGATGGCCCCCGCGTTCCACGACAGGCGCACCGGCTCGGAGTTCGACGCCGCCACTTCACCGCGCGCGATCGACAGCTCGTCGAGCACCGCCTGCGCGGCGACCTTGCCGAAGCTCATCGCGTATTCGAGGCACAGCTGGCCCATCGGGCGCAGGCATTCCTTCATCGGGCCTTCGGCTGCCACCGCGCCCTTCAACTTCACGCTCACGCCCGCGGCCGACTCGGGGAGGAACGGAGAGAGATCGTTCAACGCCACCAACACCTGCGTCTTGAAGGGCCACTCATTGGCCATCTTCATGTCGAGCTGCAGCTGCACGCCGGGGAAGAGCGTGCCGGTGATCTCGGCGTCGCGCGCCACGGTCTTCGCTTCGAGGTGCAGCGGTCCGAGCGCCTTGTCCTTCCACGAGACCGACGACGACGAGAGCCAGCCGTTGATGCGCATCTCGTCCGTGCTGCCGCCGATCTTCGCCTTGGCGACGAACTCACCCGTCGCGGGGATCTCGTGATCGGGGTCGATCAGTTCCTGCAGCGAGCCACCTTCCACTGCGGCGTTGAAGTCGAGCGGGCCAGTGAAGCTCCAGCGACCGTTGGCTGCCACGCGCCCGACGGGTCCGGTGAAGACCGTGGGGTCGAGCACCAGCGCTTCACCGTTCTCGAAGCGCGCCACGACGTCGGCTTCTCCGAGGCCGCGAGAGAGGTACTTCACGTCGTGCACGCGCGCGATGATTACGCCTTCCAGCGCGTTGACCGGGCTGTCGATGGCCACCAGGGCTCCCAGGCGGCCCACCAGCGCACCGTCTTGCAGGTTCTGCATGGTGGGCGAGAGATCAGCCAGCAGGTCGACCACGTCTTCCACGCGGCCGTCAGGCAGCTGTGCGGTGGCCTTCGCGAGCAGCCCCGTGTCCTTGAAGGCGAGCGCGACGTCGGCGAAGTACTGCGACTGCCCCTTCTGCGCGATCACCGAGGGGAACGAGAGCGTGTCGCCCTGGTAGTGCACAGGCGTCTGCACCACGCCCAGCGAATAGCCGCGCAGCTTGAAGTCACGCAGCGTGGTCTGCCCGTCGATCACGATCTTCGAGAACGGGCCGTTGATGCTGACGCGCGCTGAACCTTCGCCCGCCCACGGCATGCCGGCGATCGACCCGAAGTCGCTCAAGTCGATCGCGTCGGCGGTGACGTTCAGATCGAGCCCGGGCTGCGGCGTGATGAGGATCTTCACGCGCCCCGAAACTTTGGTGTGGTTCTCGGCGCCCACGGCGATCGACACGTCGTCGAAGCTCACCGCCTGCGCGGTGACTCCGAGGTGGAAGCGGCCGCCGCCCTGCTTGAACGCCAGAATGTCGCTGCCCGCGGTCGCCGGTGCGTCGTACGCGCGGCTCGCGAGCAGGAACTTGCCGGCGTGGAAGTCGATGTCGCCGCCGAGCTGCGGCGTCGGGAGCAACGTGCCGGTCACGGTGCCGCTCACCGACGCGGGGAAGTCGACCCACGCACCCTTCACGCTCGCTCGAGACAGCGCACGCGCGAGCGATGCGTCCTTCACGTCGAGCTTCGCGGTCACCGGGAAGTTGCCTTCCAGCGAGAGCTCGCCCGAGACCTTCACGTCGCCATCACCCACGCGCGTCGAGAATTCTTCGAGCGACACGCGCTTGCCGTTCCACGCCGCGCGCGCCGAAAAATCTCCGGGCGTGAAGGGCCCGAGCACCACCTTCGAGCCGCGCAGTTCACCGCGCACCGTCGGCTCCGTGGCCTTGCCTCCGACCGTCACGCGCGCGAGCACCTGGCCTGAGGGACTCGGCAGCGGCACGCCCACGCGCGGCAACGCGTCCATCGGCACCCACGCCTGGGCCGAGAGATCGAGCGTCGGCGCCTCGTCGCACAACCCGTCGACCGCGCCGCTCACGCTCACCGTCGCGCCTTCCAGCGAGACCTCTCCGCGCTGCAGCTCGACCTGCGCGGCCTCGAGATCGAGCGCGCCTTCGAGCGCGATCTTGCCCAGGCGCAACGTGCGCGTGTCGATGCTCACGAAGCCACCACGCGCGTTGACCACCAGCGACGCCTCGCGACGATCGAGCGACGCTTCCACCGACAGCCCGTCGATGCGCACCGACTTGTTCGACGGGTGGTGAATGATCACCGTACCGTCGACCACCTTGAGCTTCGCGATGCGAATGCGCTTCAGCTCTTCGATGGGGCAGCCCTGCGACTTCTTCGGCGCGGCTTCGGCAGGCAGCGACAACTCGAGGTGTGGCCGCGTCAGCTCGACGTCCTGGAGCGAGAGCCCACCGAGAAACAAGCCACGCAGCGAGACGGCGGCGCGCTCGGCGGTGAGCAGCGGCTCGGTCGCCGGAGGCGGCGTCACGGCGATGCGCGAGATCTCGACGCTCGCGGTCAGCGGGTCGATCGCACAACGCCCGAGCTCGACGTCCATGCCCGTCGCCTTCGGAATGCGCTCCCGCAGTTGCTCGCACACCAGCTCGCCCGCGCGATCGGTGCGCAGCGCAAGCGCGCCGGCGACCAGCGACAAGCCGGCCAGCAAGAGCACGATGCGCCAGCGGCGGCGGGATGACTGCACGAGCGCTCTCCTGTGCCACCAACCCGGCTACAGCTTGCCGAGTCCCTCGAGGTAGCGATCAATCTCAGCGAGGTCGACTGCGGCCCTCGGCTTCGACGCAGCACCACCCGGTCCATTCGGTGCAGACGGAGGAGGCGGAGGCACGGCGTCGGCGGGCGGAGGCGGCGGTTGAACGGGAACGGAAGAAGCAGCCACCGCGGGCGCGCTCGACGGCGGAGGCGGAGGCGGCGCAGGCGCCTTGATCGCAGCAGCGACCGGAGCAGCCGCAGGGTTCGGCGGGCGCGGCGGCACCGCGAAGGTCGGGTTGGGCGCGGTGATCGGCTGCGGCACCTGCAAGGTCTGAATCGCAGGCGGCGGTGGAGTGAAGGCCGGCACGGACGGCGGGCGCGGCGCAGCAGCAGCGACCACGGCGGGGGCGACTGGCGGAGGAGGCGCGACGGTCGGCGCGATCGCGGGAACCAGAGGAGGCGGCGGAGGCGCGGTCGCGATCGGCGGCGGCGCGGGCGCGGTGATCGGCGCGGGCGGAGGCGCAGCGGCGGCGATGGCCGAAGCGGCCGCGGTGGCCACGGCGCCGCTGTCGAGGCCGAGGTTGTCGGCGATCTGCTCGATCAGCGCTCCGGTGATCTCGGTGTTGCGCGCGAGGAAGGTCTCGAACAGCGCGTTGTCGCAGATGGTGTTGATGACGCGCGGCGTGCCACCGGCGCGGCGGTGCACCGCGAGCACGGCGTCGTGCGTGAAGGGGTTCTTCGCCGAGCCCGCGAGCCGCAGGCGGTGCTTGATGTACGCGTCGGTCGAGTCAGACGTGAACGGCTCGAGGCGGTAGCGCATGGCCACGCGCTGCGCGAGCGGCGGGTCGAGCTTCAGGTTCTTCTCGATCTCCGGCAGGCCGAAGAACACGAAGCTGATCAGCTTGCGCTCCGGCACCTCGAGGTTGAGCAGACCGCGAAACTCTTCCATCAGCTCGCGGGTCTCGAGCATCTGCGCTTCGTCGATCAGCACCACGGCCTTGCGACCCTGCTCGTAGATCTGCAGCAGCCGCTGATAGAGCTGGGAGAGCAGCGCCAACTTTTCCTGCGCCGGGTTCTCGACACCGATCTGCAGCGCGATGCGACGCAGCAGCCAGCTCGCGGTGATGCCGGAGTGAATGATCACCAGCAGCGCGGCCTCGTATTCCTCCTCGGGGAGTGAATCGAGCATGCGCCGCGCGAGCGTGGTCTTGCCGGCGCCAATCTCTCCGACGAGGACCGCGAGGCCCTTCATCGAGTTCACCGCGTAGAGCAACCGCGCGAGCGCCTGCTGGTGCTGCGGAGCGTTGTAATAAAAGCGCGAGACAGGCGCGTTGCTGAAGGGTTCGCTGCTGAGACCGAAGTACTCGAGGTAGCTCATGGCGAATCCAAATCAGACGTAGCCGACCTTGCGGCCTCCGCCTCCGCGCGGCGGACCCGCGGGCTTGGGTGGAGGCGGCGCGTCGTCTTCAGGAACTGCGACTGCCGAGAGTCGTTCGACGTTGGCGGCGACGTCGCGGTACTTGCCGTCGAGCGCCTGCACCTTCAGGTACTGCGCGAGGGCGCGACCGTTCTGGTTGCTCGCCTCGTAGGCCGTGGCCAATTCGTAGCGGAGCGACTTCTCGACGTCGCCGCGCGCGTGCTCACTGGCGAGGCCCTGCTGGTACGCGTCGATCGCCGCGACGAACTCACCGCGCGACACCTGCAGCATGCCGATCATCGACAGGCAGTCGATTTCCTTCCGCTTGCCGAGGCAGCCCTTGCGCGCGATCGAGAACTCGCCGACCGCGTCGTCGATGAGGCCCATTTCTTTGTACGCAACGCCGAGGTCGTAGTGCGTGTCGACGTCTTCGGGCTTCACGACCTTCTCGAGGCCCTTCTTGAACTCCGCGAAGACCTCTTCGACCGACACCTGGTACTCGTCGCCGCCCGCGGTCGTCGCGCCCGGGTCGCCGCCCGCGCTCGAGTCTTCACCGCCGAAGTCGCCCAGCTCGTTCGCCAGCTCAGCCGCGAGATCGAACGCATCGCGGCTCTCGCCTTCGGCTCCGTTCGCGCCGTTGAAGCCTTCGTCACCAGCGGTCTCACCGGTGCTGCTCTCGGAGTCCGCGCTCGCTCCGCCCGAAGCACCCGCCTCGACCTGCGCCATCAACGCCGAGGCGCGGCGGTGATCGGGGTACGCGATGAGCACCGTCTCGAGGATCTCGCGCGCTTCGTCGAACAGCCCCTGCTCGATGAAGAAGGTCGCCTCGTCGCACTCTTCCGATGCGGGCTCGTCATCGGGAGGCGCCTCGATGGCCTCTTCGACCGGCTCGGCGTCGGGAATCGCGGTGGTGGTGGTGGGCGGCTCGTCGTCTTCGACCAGCGGCGGCCCGCGCAGCATCGACGGGTCGAGTCGCGGGCTGACGCGCGTCGGCGCTTCGTGTTCGTCGTCGTCGCCCAGACCGATCTCGGCGCGCCCCGGCATGTGCATCGGCGGGCCGCTGGGCTGCGTGGTCATCGGAATGCCGACGGCCGGGCGACCGGGCTCGGTCTGCACCTGAACGCCGAGCGTGCCGGTGGTCTGATCAGGCTCGTCGAGCGCGAACTCTCCGGTGTCGGGCTCGCCGTCGGGCTGGTCGTACTGCTCGGGGTCGTACGACGGCGCCTCGGTCTCGGGATCGGAGATGACCTGCTGATCGCCGGCCGACTCGTACGAATCGGGCACGGGCGGCGGCTCGACTTCGACTTCGCCAGCCGCTTCGGCGTCGGAAGCGCTGAGCATCACCTCGTCGTTGGCCAGCACTTCCGGCTCGACGTCGGCTTCGATCGAGGCCTCTTCCTCGACCGACATCTCGGCGCTGATCACCTCGTCGGGGTCGTCGGCGACGATGACTTCGTCGTCGCTCGAGTCGACGAGAATCGCGTCTTCGGCTTCGCCCCCACCGTCGTCGTGGGCGGGCTGCGCGGCGGTCGCTCCACCACCGGCCATGCGCAGCGCCGAGAGGAACACCGGCACCTCGGGGTGACCCGGGTTCTGCTGCAGAATCGCCGCGAGGTACGGCTGCGCGCGCGCGGCGTCACCGCTGCGCGTGTGCAGACGCAGCACGTTGAGCAGCTGCTCGAAGCTCTGCGCGTGATTGTTCGACGCGACGTAGATGGCGTACGCCTTCTCGTGCGCGTCGATGTTTTCGGGGTCGATCGCGAAGACCTTGCGAAGGTGCTCGAGCGCTTTGTCGTGCAGCCCGTACTTCACGTAGACGTCGGTCTCGGTGAGCAGCTTGCCGAGGTTGTTCTCCGGCGCCTTCGGCTTCTGCACCGCGCTGGCGAGCGTGGTGGCCGCGGGCGCAGGTTGCGTCGACTGTTGCTGCGCCGCGTACGGCGGCATCATCGTCGTGGCGGCGTTGTTGCTGCTCGAGCCACGCGACGACGGAGGCGGCGCCATCACCGGCTCGGGCATCGACACTGGCCCGTTGCGCGCCAGCACGTCGGGATCGTTGGGGTCGAGCTGCGCGACCTGCGCCCAGACCTGCTCGGCGTCGTCGCGGAAGTTCTTGTCTTCGTACGCGCGCGCGAGCTCCTTGTAGACCGAGATGGTCTTCGACATCTGGCCGAGACCCTGGAACGCGACGGCCAGCAGGCGCAGCGTCTCGATGTCGCGGTTGTCGGCCTTGAAGCAGATCTGCAGCTTCGCCAGCGCGCGCTTCTGATCGTTCTTCTGCAGGTACGCTTCGGCGAGTTCCTTCGCGAGCTGCAGGTTGTCGGGCTGCAGGCTCGAGAGCCGCTCCGCCACGCGCAGGTAATCGTCGGTGCGGCCGTTGCGCTTGTGGTGCTCGGCGGCCTTAGTGAACTCGGCGACCGCCTCGCCGTTCATGCCCTCGCGAATGTAGAGATCAGCGAGCTTGAGCCGCGACGGAACGTTGTCGGGGTCGAGGTCGACCATCTTGCGCAGCACTTCGAGGCTGCGCCGCGTGTCGCCCTGCTTGTCGTAGTGATTGGCGACCAGCTGGTAGCACGCCATCGCCTCGCCCATCAGCTGCAGCTGCTGATGCAGCTCGGCGAGCTTCAGGTTGATCTCGATCAGCGTCGGGTCGAGCTTGAGAACTTGTTTGTAGAGCGCGACCGCTTTGAGGAAGAAGCCGTCGTTGGTGTAGCTCTCGGCGACGCGCGTGAAGTAGTGGGCGGCCTGCGCGTTGTCGTTTTTCTTTTGATACAGCTCGCCCATCTTCTGGACGATTCGGACGTCCTTCGGGTCCGCGTCGAGGACCTTCTGGTACTCCTTGATCGCCTTGTCGTAGGCGCCCTTGGCGACAAGCTTGGCGGCAGCCTCGATGATCTTGTTCTTGTCCAAGGATCAGGAACGACTGAAGAATTGCCCTGCGAAAAGGCAGGGCAGACCGGGGCACGCTACCAGACGGATCCCAGCGGGTCCAAGAATGGAGTCAGCGCGGTACTGGCTGTTTCAGGGGGTCTCTTCGACCGCTTTTCGCAGCCGCTGCGTACCCGTTTCCGAGGCGTGCATTCGCTCGACGAAGCGGGTGTCGTACTCGCCGCGAATGAAGCTCTCTTCCTGCAGCGCCGCCCGGTGGAAGGGGATGTTGGTGCGAATGCCCTGCACCACGTACTCAGACAAAGCGCGCTGCATGCGGCGGATGGCGAGGTCGCGGTTGTCGGCCGTCACGATCAGCTTGGCCACCAGCGAGTCGTAGTGCGCGGGAATGGTGTAGTTCTCGTAAGCCGCTGAATCGACTCGAACTCCCAGTCCACCTGGCGGATTGTAAGCGGTGATCTTGCCCGGCCAGGGGGCGAACGTGACGGGGTCTTCGGCGTTGACGCGGCACTCGATCGACGCGCCCTTGATGCTCAGGTCTTCCTGCGTGAAGGGCAGCTTTTCGCCGGCCGCGAGCAGCAACTGGGTGCGAAGCAGATCGACGCCCGTCACCTGCTCCGTCACCGGGTGCTCGACCTGCACGCGGGTGTTCATCTCCATGAAATAGAAGCGGCCCTTCTCGTCCATCAGGTACTCGATGGTGCCGAGGTTGGAGTAGCCGATCTCCTTCATCGCCTTCACCGAGACGCGGCCCATCTCTTCGCGCAGCTCTGGGCTCACCGCCATCGAGGGGCTCTCTTCGATCAGCTTCTGGTGGCGGCGCTGCACCGAGCACTCGCGCTCGAAGAGGTGCACCACGTTGCCGTGCACGTCGCCGACGATCTGAATCTCGATGTGGCGCGGCTTCTCGACGTACCGCTCGAGGTACATGTCGCCGTTGCTGAACGCGTTGACCGCTTCGGCCGACGCGGTGGCGAACGCCTGCGCGAGCGCGCGCGGCTCACGAACGATCTTCATGCCGCGGCCACCACCACCGGCAGCGGCCTTCAAGATCACCGGGAACCCGATTTCCTTCGCGAGGGCTTCGGCTTCTTCGGCGCTCTTCAGCACGCCAGGAGAACCGGGGAGCAACGGCAGACCGGCCGCCTTCGCCGCGTCGCGCGCGCGCACCTTGTTGCCCATCATGCGGATGTGTTCGGCCTTGGGGCCGATGAAGGTGATCTGGCACTTCGCGCAGACCTCGGCGAACTCCGCGTTCTCCGACAAGAAGCCGTAGCCGGGGTGAATCGCGTCGGCGCGCGTGATCTCCGCGGCCGAGAGCAGCGCGGGCACGTTGAGGTAGCTCTCCTTGCTGGGCGGAGGGCCGATGCACACCGACTCGTCGGCGAAGCGCACGTGCAATGAACCGGCGTCGGCCGTCGAGTGCACGGCGACGGTGGCGATGCCGAGCTCACGGCACGCGCGAATGACGCGCAGGGCGATCTCGCCACGGTTCGCGATCAGGACCTTCTTGAACATGCGGCGATCCCTTCTGTGCGGCGAGCTGATTACGGCTCGATGCGGAACAGCGGCTGGCCGAACTCGACCGGCTGGCCGTTCTGCGCGAGCACCTCGGCGACCTTGCCGGCCACTTCAGACTCGATCTCGTTCATCAGCTTCATCGCCTCGATGATGCAGAGCACGCCGCCCTTCTTCACGGTGGCTCCGACCTCGACGAACGCGGGCTGATCAGGCGCGGGCGAGCGGTAGAACGTGCCGACGAAGGGCGAGGTGATCACGTGACCACCCTTCTTCTCGGCCGCCTCGACCGGCGCGCGAGTGGGCGCCGACGGCCGCGGGCGCGGCGCTTCAGCGGCCGGAGCGGCAGGCGCGGCGCTCGACATCACCGTCACCGCCGGAGCCGCCGTCATCGGCATCGCCGCCCCGACGTGCTGCACGACCTGCGTCGCCGGAGGACCGCGGCGAATCGTCAGCCGCTCGTCGCCGTTGGTCCAATCGAGGCGCGAGATCTCACTGGCCTCGAGGATCTCGACGATCTGCCGCAGCGCCTCGACGTCGAGCGAGGTGTTGCCGCCGACCTGAACCGAAGGAGCAGAACCGGCCTTCTTGCTCGCCATGATCAGGCCACCGAGGTGCGGGTGAGGTACTCGCCCGAGCGCGTGTCGATCTTCAGCACGTCGCCTTCGTTGATGAAGAGCGGCACGTTGATCACGTAGCCGGTCTCGAGCGTGGCGGGCTTCTGCGCGCCGCTCACCGTGTCGCCGCGAACGCCGGGGTCGCACTTGGTGACCTTCAGCTCGACCGAGTTCGGCAGCGTCACGCCGATCGCCTTGCCGTTGTAGAACATGATCGCCGCCTGAATGTTCTCCTTCAGGTAGTTCTTCGCTTCTCCGAGCACCTTGGCGTCGATGTACGTCTGCTCGTAGTTGCGCTGATCCATGAAGTGGAACTCGTCACCCTGGGCGTAGAGGAACTGCATGTCGCGCTCCTCGATGTCGGGGCGATCGACCTTGTCGCCGCTCTTGAACGTGCGCTCGAGGTTGCGGCCCGAGAGCAGCGAACGCATCGTGGTGCGGGTGAACGCCGAGCCCTTGCCAGGCTTCACGTGCTGGAACTCGAGAATGACGTACGGCTCGCCGTCCATCTCGATCTTCATGCCGTTCTTGAACTCGGACGTGTCGATCACGTTGGCCATGGGGTGTTTCCTGTTCGGTTGCTGCGAGTGAAAATCGCGCGACCCTTACCCCCGGAAAGGCCGTGAGCCCAAACGAAAACGCGCCACCGGAATGACCCGGCAGCGCGTCCGTGGTTACGCAGGTGCGTAGCCGATTTCCCTGTTTCAGAGTTCCTTCGCCAGCTTCGGCGCGGCGATACGCAAGGCGTAGCGGCCCTTGCCGTAGTTGCCGTCGGGCAGCAGCGCGAGCACCACGTAGTAGTCGTTGTTCACCATGCGCATGATGGTGAGCACCTTCTCGCTGTTCACCGAGAGCTCGGCGATCGACCCGGTCTTCAGGGTCTGCGCGGTGTTCTTGAGCTGACCCAGGATGTTGCCGTACTCGACCAGCGCCGCCGACAGCTCGAGCGTCGCCGCGTCTTCGGCGCGCGCGTCGGGCTGCAGCGTCTCGACGGCGATGCCGTCGAACCCCATCACGCTGCAGACCACCGAACCATCGACCGAACCGACGATCGCCTGAAGATGCTCTTTGAACATGAGGCTCGCTTCTTAGCAGCCCGGAATGCCAGCGGTCGGATTGCAGCAACGCGTCGGCGGCGCAGGCACGCCCGACAGGTAGTAGGCGTTCAAGGTCTCGAGCGGCGCGCCGCTGCCGTCGAACGAAGAGCCGACGTACCGGCAGAGATCAGGAGCCATCGTCACCGGGTCGGTGACGAACGGGTAGCGCATGTACCGCTCACCCGCGGTCGGGCACGCCGGCGGGGCGGACTTCACAGCGCGAATGGGGAAGGTGACGACGCCGGAAGTGATGGGCGTGCGGCTGCTGTTGATCTCGCCGCGAAGCTCGATGTCGACGTCGATGTCGACGAAGTCATCGAGCGTGGCAGACCCTGAAAGACCGTTGGTCAATTGGTCACCGAGCTCCGGACTGATCAGCGCGATCGGCGCGTTGAGCTGCAGGCTTTCGCCGGTACCGCCGGGAGTGGCGTTGATCGCCACGTTGAAGGTCTTCGGGGTCGAGCCCAGACGTCGGCTCAAGCGGTAGTTGATCACGAGGTCGGTGAAGACGGGGAAGTTGGCTCCCTTGGGCTCGAGCGTTTCGCCGGTGCGCAGCGTGAGGCCCGGCGTGGAGTAGGACTTCCCGATCAGCTCGACGCCCACCAACACCTGTGGGGCGCCGGCCGCCACGTCGACCGTCGCGGAGCCAGCGAGCTGGGTGCCGTCATCGGTCTTGGGCAACGCGCAGCCCGCGAGCGGATACACCCGGGTGATCTGCAGCGGCGAGGTGGCGTTGGTGCAACCGCTCACCGCCAACATCACCACCATCAACGACGTGAGAATGATTCGGTTCATGGGTGTCACCTCAGGTCAGGGATTCTGCGCGACCTGCGCGCGGTTCAGGATTCGGGGCGTCACGAAGACCAGCAACTCGTTCTTGGTCTCGAGCTCGCGGTTGTTGCGGAAGAAGAAGCCGAGCACCGGGATCTTGCTCAAGATCGGCAGACCCGCGGAGTTGGTCGACGTCGCACGCACGTAGATGCCGCCGAGCACCGTGGTCTCGCCGTCCTTCACGAGCACGTTGGTCGCCGCTTCCTTGCGGCTGATGCCGGGCTGGCCGTTCGCGCCGGTATTCGCAGGGTCGGGCTGGTTGTTCTCAGCGCGGATGTTCATCAGCACCGAGCCGTCCGACGTGATGTGCGGCGTCACTTCGAGCGAGAGACGCGCTTCGACGAACTGCGTGTTGGCACCGGCCGCCGACACCTGGCTGAACGGAATCGACACACCCTGGCTGATGCGCGCCGTGGCGTTGTCGAGCGTGGTCACCTTCGGTGCAGAGATGGTCTTCACGGCGCCCTGCGCTTCGAGCGCCGAGAGGCGGAGGTTCAGTTCGACGGCCTGCGTGACCGAGCCGAACGTCATACCGATCGCACCACCGCTACCGTCAGCAGCGCCGACCGGGAGACTGACCGCGTAGTTCGAGGTCGTCGGGTTACCGACCGAGCCGCCCTGCGTCGCACCACCGACGATGCCCACCGAGCTGGGGAAGGCGAGGCCGGTCGGGTTGCCGAACGCGCTCGACATGATGCCGCGACCACCCCACTGGATACCGACTTCGCGCCGGAACGAGGTGCTCGCCTCGACGATGCGGCTCTCGATGAGCACCTGCGGCGTCTGCAGGTCGAGCGAGGCGACCAGCGAGCGCGCCTTGGCGATGTTCTCCGGCAGGTCGCGCACGATGAGCGTGTTGGTGCGGGTGTCGACCGTCACGTTGCCGCGCGCCGAGAGCACTTCCTTCACGCGGCCCGACATGTCCGACGCCGTCGCGTAGTTGACGGGCACGAGCGTGACGGCGAGCGGCGCCGACTTCTCACGCGCTTCCGCGCGCTCCTTGCGCGACTTCGCTTCGTCTTCGAGCGTCTTCAGCGGCGCGACGCGAATGATGTTGCCGAACTCTTCCTTGCCCAGCGACTTGCTGCGGAGCACGAGGTCGAGCGCCTGGTCCCACGGCACGTTGCGCAGACGCACCGTCACCTTGCCCGTCACGTCGTCGGCCACCACGATGTTCTTCTTCGAGATCTCCGCGATGATGCGCAGCAGGTTGTGGATGTCGATGTCCTTGAACTCGAAGGACACGCGCTTGCCGACGTAGTTGCGGCGCTGCTGAGGAGCACCCTCTTCCGCCACCTCCGTCGCCTCTTCCTGGAAGCCGGCCGAACGGTTCTCGGTGATCAGCTGCTCGGTCACTCCGGCGGCGGTGAGCTTCCACTCCAGTGCGCCCGGCTTCTCGACCACCATTTGCTCCATGCTGCGGTCGGCGGCGACGACGAGGCGCACGCGCTCCGCCGCTCCCGGCACCGCGAACACGCTGATCATCTTCACTGGAGTGCCCAGCGCGCCCGTGTCGAGGCTGCGCTCGAGCTGACGCGCGATGTGTGCACCCTCGAGGTTCAGCACCGCGCTCTTGCCGTCGGGGCGCTCGACCTGCCACTTCGTCGCGCCCTTCAGCTTGATCTGCACCACGCCACCGGCGGCCGATTCCTTGAAGTTCACGCCCAGCACGTCGGCAGCGCTGGCCTGCGGCTGCTGCACGGCGGCCGGCGTCGTCTCGAGCGCCACGGCCTGACCGTCGATTTCGGCTTCGGCCTGCTCACCCGGCGCGACCGGCGCCGCAGCGGCGACCGTCTTCGTCAGGTTGATCTGCAGACCGTCGCTCTTGCGCGCCACTTCGAAGCCCGAGCGCTGGTTGAACTCGACCACCACGCGCACCTTGTCTTCGTGAGCGCCGATGCGCACGTCGCGCACGTCGGGGAGGTTCACGCGCGCCCTGGTGCTGCTCTTCAGACCGAAGAGGTCGATGGCGAGACGCGGCGGGTCGGCCAGTTCGATGACCTCGAACTTCGCGACCTCGCCGTCGGTGGTCAGACGCAGGCCGCCCTTCGAGGCGGAGATCTTGTTGAGGCGCGTCGCACCGTGCTTCACGGGCTTCTCGTCGACGCGGCTGCCGATGATGGTCTCACCGGGCACCGAGGGGCGCGCCGGAGCGGCCGCCACGGGAGCCGACGGCTCGGCGACCACGACTTCGCCACCAGTGGCCGGCGCGACGGGCGCCTCGGCGACGGCGGCCGGCTTGGCCTGCACGTCACCTTCGATGGAGATGATGAGCTTCTTGTCGAGCGCCTTCACGTCGTAGCGCTTCGCGTTCGACAGGCCGAGGAGCAGCCGCCCCACGGTGGCCTTGTCGTCGGCGAACTGCGACGCCACGACCCCGATCACCGGGCCGGCGCCGTCGTGGTGACCCTTGATGGCGTCGACGGTGGCGTTCGACACGTCGACGACGAGCCGATCAGGATCTTTGAGCCTGAAGACGTTGAACACGGGCGGGCTGTCGCACGACACCGTGATGTCGACGCCGTTGGCGGTCGGCGCGACCTGAACGTCGGAGAGCGAGTTTCCCGCCCAGGCCGACGAGGCGAGGAAGCCGGCAATCACGAACACACGCATGGTCATCTTCATCTCCTGGCTCCTCACGGCACGAATTCCTTGTTGCGAAGCAGATCGAGCGGGTTCTTGCTCTGGTCGTCGGGACGAACGCAGAGGTTCTGCTTGACGGGTTGGGGCTTGCCGTCGGCTCCGCCAGTGACGAACGAGAGCACGACGATGCAGTCGCGCAAGATCTGGACGACCTTGCCGCCCTGCTTGCCCATGCGGGTGTTGCGGCGAACGAGGTGCCCCACGCCGGTGCGGTCTTCGAGCATCGCCAGCGGGTTGGCGTCACCGCTGACCACCGCGACCACGGTGAGCTCGTCGAGGTCCATCTTACAGAGCGGCTCGCTGCAGCCGTCGCCGATCTCGGGGTTCACTCCGGGAGTCGGGCCCACGACGCGCTCGGTGAAGCTGCGGAAGGGGTCGCGCTTGTTGAGCGACGAATAGACGTAGTCGACCTGAGTGGTCGTGGCGGCCGCGACGGGGGCGGCGGCCTTCTTCTTCGCGGCGCTGGGCGGCGGCGCGACAGCGTCGGGAGTCTCGTCGCCGCAGGCGCTCAACACCGCGGTCGCGGCGAGCAGGGCAAGAACGATGCGCTTCATGGGGCCGCCTTCTCCTTCTTCTGCGCGGTGTCGGAGAAGCGATAGGTGGTCGCCAGGAACGAGCTCTGGAGCGCCACCTTGTCTCCGCGCGCTTGCGGGTTGCCGAGCTTGATGTCGCTCACGTGCACGATGCGCGGCAGGTTTCCGACCTCCTGCAGGAAGAGCGCGATCTCGTGGTAGTTCCCGGTGACGCTCATCGAGATGGGGATGCTGGCGATGAAGCCCTGCGCCGACTCCTGACCCGGCGTGACCGCCGCGATCTCGAGGCCCGACTTCTTGCCCACGTCGTTGAGCTGAGCGAGCAGCTCTTCGATGTCCTTGCGCTCGGGGAGCTGGGTGAGCGCGACCTGGAAGCGCTGCTCGAGCTCGTCCATCTCCTTGCGGCGATCGTTCAAGTTGTCGGCAATTTCCTGCTTCTTGGCGAGCACCTGGTCCTGCGCCTGCTGCTGGGCCTTCAAGGACGTGATGGTGTCTTCGAGGTCCGACACGAGCAGGAAATACGTACCTGCCGTGAGCAGCACGATGATGCCGAGAATGATGCCCGCCTTGACGGGCGTCGCGAGCTTGTTGACGCGTTCGATCAGTTGTTCCATCGCGCCCTCACTGCTTCATGTTCGTGGTGAGCGTCATGTCGAACTTGACGCGCCGAGTCGCCGAATCGACGGTCGTCGATTTGAGCTCGATGTTGGTGAAGAACGCCTTGCTCGCCACTTCAGCTTCCTTGAAGTCTTCGATCGCGCCCTCGGAACCCTGGAGCATCTCGACGCGCCAGTTGCCGTCACGCTTGCGCTCCACGACGCGCCCCATGCCCTTGGGCGTCCAGACCAGGTTTCGCAGCGAGCGCATGAATTCGGACACGTCGTCGTAGCTGTCCGCGTTGCCTTCCATCTTGGTGGCGCCCGCCTTCTCTTCGAAGTTGGTGAGCCACACCTTCTTGGGGATCGCCGTGGCCAACGCGTCGAGCAGCTTCACCGGGCCCTTGCGCTCGGTCAGGAGCTTGTCGAGCTCGGCGAGCTTCTCTTCGACTTCCTTCTTGCGCTTCTCGAGGTTGTTCACCTCGCCGATCACCTTCTCGAGCTGCAGAATCTGAGCGTTGGTGTCGTCGAGCCGGCGCTGCGCGGTCTCGCGCTTGCCGTCCATGTAGACGTACCAGTACGCGTTGGCAGCGCCGACGATGATCAACGTGCCGATCATCAGCACGAGGAACTGGCGCCCTTGCTCGCGTTTCTGGACCTGCCGAACCGGCAGGAGGTTGATGCGAATCATCATCGCCGTGTCGTCCTTGTCAGCCGAGTTTGTCGCCGGGCTTGCGGAGTGCGAGGCCCACTGCCACCGCTGCCTGCGGCGCGACGTCCATGATGAAGGCGGGGTCGAACTTGCGGTTGTCGATCTCGATGCGCTTGAAGGGGTTCAAGATCTCAACCGGCACTCCGACGCGCGACTCGATGGTCTTGAAGAGCGCCGGCACCTTCGCCGTGCCACCCGAGAGGTACACCTTGCTGAAGTTCGCGTCGGGCGCGGTGCCTGCGTAGAAGTCGAGTGACCGCTGAATTTCGCCGGCCACCTGCTCGGCGACCTGGGTCATCACCTTCTCGACTTCCTGCGGGACGACGGCGTCAGCGTCGGCGCGGCCACCACCGACCTTCAGCGCCTCGGCCTCTTCGTACGAGACGTTGAGCTGCTTCTGAATTTCTTCGGTGAACTGGTTGCCGCCGATGGTGACGTCGCGCGTGAAGGTCGTCACGCCAGCGGACAGGATGTTGATGTTCACGACCGCGGCGCCCGCGTTGATGAGCACGATCGTCTCGCTGCCCGGCACTTCGTAGTTCGCGCTGAAGCAGTTCTGCACCGCGAAGGCGTCGACGTCGACGACCACCGGCGTCAGCCCCGCTTCACTGACCACCGACGAGTAGTCGTTGATCATGTCCTTCTTCGCGGCGACGAGCAGCACGTCCATCTGGCCGGTCGCGTCGTTCGCGTCGGGGCGGAGGATCTGGGTGTCGAGGTTCACGTCCTTGATGTCGAACGGAATGTGCTGCTCGGCTTCCCACTGAATCGCTTCCTCGAGCTCTTCCTGCGACATGCGGGGCATCGAGATCTTCTTGATGATCACCGAGTGGCCACTGACGCCGATCGCCACTTCCTTCATCTTCACGCGCAGCTCGGCGAGCAGTTCCTGAATCGCCTGCACGATCGCGGTGGAGTTCATCAGCGCGCCGTCGACGATCGCCTCGGGCGGCAGCGGCTTCATGCCGAAGCTCTGGAGCGCATAGGTGAGCTCGCCTCGACGGCGCTGCTCCTTGAGTTGGATGAGCTTCACACCGGAACTTCCGATGTCGAGGCCCAGAGCCAGTTTCCCCTTCGCCATGTGGCGTTGCTCCTTGTTCCGCTGCGAGTGCTGCTGATCAGCCTACGGTCGTTTCAACGTGCCCCAAAAAAACTGGAACTCAGTCTTCGAAAACTTGATCTCGGTCGGTGACCTTCAAGCCGAGCGCGAGAATGATTTTTCGCTTCGTGTCGAGTCGGCACGGCGAACCGCGTTCGACTCGATCGATGGTGAGCACCGAGACTCCGGCACGACGTGCGAGCTCCGCTTTCGACAGGAGCCGCTCCTCACGCAGTTTCTGAACCGCGTTCCCCTTCTTGTCGTCTTCGCTCATCAGGGGCGGAATCGTCGATCTGCCAGACGGACCTGTCAATCCCTGTGATCACTCTTTGATAGCATAATTATACGTCAAAGATATGTATGTATACCCTCAAATGGGGGTACGACTTTTCCCACCACCATGGGTTGTGGATCAGAAATCGACCAAGCGCGCCGGGAAACTAAGCGCCCTTCTCGCCCTCGGCGTCGGGGTCGATGCCGTAGTCCTTGATCTTGTAGAGCAGCGCGCGGTGACTGATCTCGAGCAGCTCGGCCGCGCGCGTGCGGTTGCCCTTCGTCTGCCGCAGCGCCGCGCGAATGAACTGCTCCTCGACGAGGTTGATGGCGCGCTTGAGCGAGAACTGCAGCGACTCCGGCGTGGGCAGCGGCGCAGCGGTCGGCGCAGGAGCGGGCCGCGCGGTCCACAACTTCTCGGGCAGGCTCGCGAGATCGACGACGTTCGACTCTGAGAGCAACACCGCACGCTCGACGGCGTTCTCGAGCTCACGCACGTTGCCAGGCCACGCGTAGGTCGTCAGCAGCGCCTCGGCCTCGGGAGAAAAACCACCGAGCGGTGGATCACGATTCAGATCGCGGTTGAAGCGGGTGAGGAATTCCTTGCCGAGCAACATCACGTCGTCCTTGCGATCGCGCAGCGCGGGCACCTTGAGCGGCACGACGTTGAGGCGGAAGTAGAGGTCTTCGCGGAACTCGCCCTTCTCGACGAGCTTGGCGAGATCTCGCAGCGTCGCCGCGATCACGCGCACGTCGACCTTCTCGGCCTTGCTCTCGCCGACCGGCCGCACTTCGCCTTCTTGCAGCACGCGCAGCAGCTTCACCTGCGCCTGCATCGGCAGCTCGCCCACTTCGTCGAGGAAGATGGTGCCGCCGTCGGCTTCGCTGAAGATGCCGCGCTTGGCGGTGCGCGCGTCGGTGAAGGCTCCGCGCGCATGGCCGAACAATTCGGACTCGATGAGCCCGGGGGGAATCGCGCCGCAGTTCACCGGCAGAAACGGCTGCGACGCGCGCGGCGACAGCTCGTGCAATGCGCGCGCGACCAATTCCTTACCCGTGCCCGACTCGCCGTTGATCAGCACGGTGGTCGACACCGGCGCGAGCCGCGTGATGGCGCGCTTCAAGACCTGCATCGGCTCGCTGGTGCCGCTCAGGCGATCGAGCGGGCCCGTCGGCCGGTCTTCGAGGCGCAGCCGGCGGTTCTCGCGAACCAGGCGGTTCCGCTCCTCGGCCTTCTTGAGGATGAAGACGATCTCCTCGGGCTTGAAGGGCTTCTCGATGAAGTCCCACGCGCCGCTCGAGACCGCCTGGAGCGCGAGGTCCTTGCTGCCGTACGCGCTCATCACCAGGAACGTCAGCTCGGGGTACTGCGCCAGCGCCTGCTTCAGCAACGACAAGCCGTCGAGCTTCGGCATGCGCACGTCGCTGATCACCACGTCGTACTGATGCGCAGCGAGCTCACGCAGCGCCTCTTCGCCGTCGGACACCGCGCGCACGTCGTAGCCGCTGTCGGTCAACACCAGGCTGAGCACGTGGCGGATGGACGGTTCGTCATCAGCTACGAGCACGTGGCGCAGCGCGGGCATTGAGCGGGTGTACCACTTACGGCGCGGGGAGACTGATGGTGAATCGCGCGCCACCGCCGGGGCGATCTCCCGCTTCGATGCGCCCTTCGAACTGCGCGAGCAGGTGACGCGAAACGGCGAGCCCGAGGCCGGTGCCCTTCCCCGCCTGCTTGGTGGTGAAGAAGGGCTCGAAGAGATGTTCCTTCACCTGCGCGGGCAGACCGGGGCCCTCGTCTTCGACCACCACGCTCCCGCGCTCCTCGGCGCGAATCCACACGCGGCCTTTGCCGTTCATCGCCTGCGCTGAATTGATCAGCAGGTTGATCAGCACCTGCGAGAGCGGGCCCGGCTCGGCGCGCAGGTAGAGCGCGGCCGGAGCGTCGAGCTCGATCTTCACGCCTTCGAACTCGCGGCTCGCGCCCAGCAACCGCACGCTGGAGTCGATCACGCTGCGCACGTCGATCGCGCTGGCGGCTCCTCGCGATGGGCGACCGAGCTCGAGCAGGCTCCGCACGATCTGATCGATGCGCTGCACTTCGTTCTCGATTCGCACCACGAGATCGAGCATCTCGGCGTTGTCCATGCTGCGCATGCGCACCACCGAGAGGTACCCGAGGATGCCGGCGAGCGGGTTGCCCACCTCGTGCGCCACGCCCGCGGCGAGCTTGCCGACCGTCGCGAGCCGATCAGTGGCCACCAGCTCGGCCTGCAGCCTCACCAGCGAATCGCGCGACGCGGCCAGCTCGGTGAGCTGCTTCTGATTCAGCACGCGCTCGGCCGTGAGATCGAGCGACAGTCGGCGCAGCGCGCGATCGAGTCGCAGCAGCAGGCCGCCTCCGTCGTCGTCTTCGCGGGCGAGCTCGCGCACCGTCACGCCGATGCGCTCGACCGGGCGCCCGATGGTGAAGTGGAGCACGAGGTAGATGACGAGGGTGGCGAGCACGAGATCGCCGCCGAGAATGAGGCGGCTGTATTCGCCCCAGTCCCCGCTCACCTGTGCGCGACGAAACAACGGCTGCAGCGTGAGCCACGTGGGCCCCACCGACACCACGGAGATCAACACCGCGGTGACGAACAGCCGCAGCTTCATGCGCCGTCCCGTTCGCCGAGGCCGTGCTTCGCGAGGCGGTAGCGCATCGAGCGGAAGGTGAGGCCGAGCAGCTCGGCCGCGCGGGTCTTCACGCCGTCGGCCTTGCGCAGTGAGGCCTCGAGAAACCGGCGCTCCACCGCGTCGAGGTGTCGCTCGAGCGAGAAGCCCTCGCCGAGCTGCACCTCACTCGACGACGAGAGCGCGCCCGAGTCGGACGTACCGGTCACCGCGGGAGGCAGGCTCTCGGGGCCGAGCGTCGTCGAATCGGCGAGCGTGGCGGCGCGCTCGACGATGTTGTGAAGCTGCCGCACGTTGCCGGAGAACGAATACTTCTCGAGCAGGACGAGCGCTTCCTCGGTGAAGACCATGCCGGGCCGGCCGAGCTCTTCGGACACGCGCGCAAGGAAGTAGAGCGCCAACGGGCGGATGTCTTCGCGACGCTGACGCAGCGGCGGCAGCTCGAGGTTGATGACGTTGAGACGGAAGAAGAGATCTTCGCGGAACCGCCCCGCTTTCACCTCGTCGTCGAGCCGGCGATTGGTGGCCGCGAGAATGCGCGCCTCGAAAGGCACTTCGCGCGAGCTGCCGACCGGCTTGACCCGGCGTTCCTGCAGCACGCGCAACAACTTCACCTGCGTGCCCATCGGCAACTCGCCGACTTCGTCGAGCAACACCGTGCCGTCGCCCGCCGAGACGAGAATGCCGGTGCGATCGCCGGCCGCTCCGGTGAAGGCGCCCTTCACGTGGCCGAACAGCTCGCTCTCGAGCACGCCTTCGGCCAGCGCTCCGCAGTTCACCGGCACGAAAGGAGAAGCCGCGCGCGCACTGCGGTTGTGAATGGCGCGCGCCACCACTTCCTTGCCGGTGCCGCTCTCACCGGTGATCAGCACCGTGGTGCGCGCGGCGGCGACCTTGTCGACCAGCGCCCACGCCTCGCGCATCGACGAGCTGCTGCCCACGAAATATTCGGCGTGCGGGGTGAGCGAGGCCTTGAGCTGCCGGTTCTCCTCGCTGAGCGCGCGTTTTTCGAGCGCGCGGTCGACGAGCAGCATCAGCTCGTCGTTGTCGAAGGGCTTGGCGATGTAGTCGTACGCGCCCTGCCGCATGGCCTGCACCGCCGACGCAGGCGTGCCGTACGCGGTGATGACGATCACTTCGGCGGGAGGCGTCAGCGCGCGCGCGGCCTTGAGCACGTCGATCCCCGAATCGTTCCCGATGCGGAAGTCGCTGATCACCAGGTCGGCGCCGCGCCTGGCGAGCATCACCTGCGCTTCTTGAAGACTCGCCGCGAGCTCGACCACGTGCCCCGAGCGCGCGAGGAGCACCTCGAGGAATTCCCGAATCGACTGCTCGTCGTCAACGACCAGAATGCGCGCCATGGGAGACCTTCTTGTTGGGCTCGCGCCCGTCGCCGCTCAACTCCACCGCGCGGAGCTTGACCGAAAACGTGGTGCCGGCCTCGGGATTCGAGTCGACGGAGATCGCGCCGCCATGCGCCTGAACGATGGAATGAACGGTCGAGAGCCCCAGCCCGCTCCCACCGCGCGAGCGTGAGAAGAAGGGGTCGAAGATGCGCTGGTGATCTTCGGGAGCGATGCTGCCCGCGCTGTCCCACACCTCGACGGCGGGCCCCGCGGCGGTGTTGCGCGTGCGAATGCGAATCGACCCGGGCTTCCCTGCCACCGCGACCGCGGCGTTGCGCAGCAGGTTGATCAGCACCTGCTTCACCTGGCCGGCGTCACATTCCGCTTCGACGCTCTGGAGATCTTCCTCGACGCGCACGCCTCTGAAGGACGGGTCGGCACGCAAGAGTTCGAGGGTCTCCTTCACCACTTGATCGAGCCGCGTGGGTACCAGCTGCGGGCGCGGCGGGCGCGCGAGATCGAGATAGCCCTCGACGAGCCCCGCGAGCCGATCGGCCTCGCGCATGATGACGTTGGCGAGCTTCTGGTGCGTCGCCTGCGCCGCGTCGCCGGCGAGCAGCTGCGCCGAGCCTCGCATCGCCGCGAGCGGGTTGCGGATCTCGTGCGCCAGCTGGGCCGACAGCCGGCCGAGCGTGGCGAGGTGATCGATCTTGTCGAGTTCCTGCTCCACGCGGCGAAGCTCGGTGAGATCCTGGAACACCACGAGCAAGCCATCGGCTTCCGGCAGCGGAGCGACCGAGAGGCCGAGCGTGCGTTCTCCGCGGCCGGTCTGCACCCTGATCTCCGTGCGGCGCGCGACGACGGACTTCACCGACGGCAGCAACGCCTCGATGTCGCCCTTGCCCACCAACGCCTCGGCGGTGACGCCGAGAATGCTCTCCGCCGCGGGGTTCAAGAAGGTCACCTGCCCGTCGGCGTCGCAGGTGATGAGACCCGACGGCATGGCGGTGACGATCTCGTTCTGCAGCTCGGTGAGGGTCTTGAGGTCGCGCTGGCTCGCGTCGAGGCGACCGGCCGAGCGCGTGAGCTGTTCTCCGACGTAGCCACTGAGCACCGCGATCAAGAGCTGGGCGAGCAGCTGAATGAAGACCTCGAGCGCGTTCTTGAGCGGGTCTGACGTCGCGAGCGGCGGCGGGAGCAACGCGAGAACACCGAGGTAGGCCGCCACCGCTCCCAGAAAACCGACCACCGCGCCGCGCGTACCAAGCAGCACCGCAGCGCCGACGATCGAGACGAGGAAGAGGACTGAAAACGGAGAACGTGAGCCGCCGGTGAGGAACACCACGCTCGCCGCCAGCATGACGTCGAAGAAGATCTGCGACCACGCCGCCGGAGTGGCCACCCGCCCCGCGCGCAGGAGCAGACCGGTGACCAACGTGAGCACGTAGCTCAGGCCGATGATGGTGAACGACGCGAGGTCGGCGGTAGAAAGATCAGACCCGATGCGCAGCTGAGGACCGAGCTGCGCGGCCAGACCACCCAGCACGAGGGTGGTCGCGACCGTTCGAAACAGCGTGAGCCACAGGAGGCGGACACGAAGCCCGCCGACCGCGACCTCGCGACTACTTGATGGCACCGGCGATGCTGAAGATGGGCAGGTACATCGCGATGAGGAAGCCACCGACGACGCCGCCGAGGAAGACCATCATGATCGGCTCGATCAGCGAGGTGAGCGAGGCGACTCCGGCGTCGACCTCGTCGTCGTAGAAGTCTGCGATCTTGCCGAGCATCTGATCCATCGCGCCGGTCGCTTCGCCGACGCCGATCATCTGCACGACCATCGAGGGGAACACCTTCGTCTCGGCGAGCGGGCCGGCGATGTTCTTACCTTCGGAGATCTTCGCGCGGACGTACTGAATGCCCTTCTCGATGGTGCGGTTACCGGCGGTCTTCGCGGTCACGTCGAGCGCATCGAGAATCGGAACACCGGAGCTGATCATCGTGCCCAGCGTGCGCGTGAAGCGCGCGACGGCGACCTTGCGGATGAGATCACCGATCAGCGGCGCGTAGAGGATGCCCTTGTCGAACAGCTCGCGGCCGCGCGGGTTGCTGTAGAAAACGCGGAACGCGATGACGAGGGCGATGATGCCGGCGATCAGATAGCCGATGTAGCTCTGCATCCACTCCGAGAGGTCGACGACCACCTGCGTCGGGCCCGGGAGCGCGCCACCGAAGTCGGCGAACATCTTGGCGAACACCGGAGTCACCTTGACGAGCAGCACGCCGGTGACGAGCACGCCGATGATGATGACCGCCACCGGGTACGTCAGTGCGCCCTTCACCTTGCGGTACAGCTTCTCGGACTTCTCACGGTAGACCGCGAGACGGTTCAAGATGGTGTCGAGAATACCGCCGACCTCACCGGCCGCGCAGAGCTGCACGTAGAGCTCATCGAAGACTTTCGGGTGCTCTTTGAGCGCGTCGGAGAACGTCGAGCCGCCTTCGACCCGCGTCTTGATCGCGAAGATCACTTTACGGAACGCGGCGTTTTCGGTCTGGCTGCCGAGAATGTCGAGGCACTGCACGAGGGGCAGACCGGCGTCGATCATCGTCGCGAACTGGCGCGTGAAGATCAGGATGTCTTTGCCGGCCACGCTGCCGGGCAGCGCGATGTTGAGATCGAGGATGCCCTTCTTGCGCACCTTGGTGACGGTCAGGCCGAGGGAAACGAGACGGGCCTCGACGGCCTTCTCGTCGCCGGCCTCCATCTCGCCCTTCTTGACCTCGCCCTGCTTGGTCTTCCCTTCCCACAAATAGATCGGCGTCGTCGTCTTCTTCGCCGTCGCCTTGACCGTGGTCGCTGCCTGCTGGGCCATGGGCCCTCCGAAAGTTGGCTCGGCACACGCCGAGCGCAAAGCGCGCCGATGTTAGCTGCGCGCCGCGAAACTCCAAATGACTGCCCGACACCTACCCGCGCTTACCTGCTGGGAGGACCACCGCGCGGCACCGCACCCTGCGCCTGGTGGCCCGGCAATGCAGAGCCGCCACCGCCCGACGCCATGATGTTCTTCAGCTCTTCAGGGTCACTGGTGCGGCCGAAGGCCTCGTCCATCGAGATCATCTTGCGCGCGAGCAGCGCGGCGAGCGCCTGATTGAAGGTCTGCATGCCGAACTTGGCCTGGCCGACCTGCATCTGCGAATAGATCTGATGCACCTTGTCTTCGCGGATGAGGTTGCGGATTGCAGGGTTGGGAATCATCACCTCGAGCGCCAGCACGCGCCCGCCACCCTGCGCACGCGCCAACAACGACTGCGACATGATGCCTTCGAGCACGAAGCTCAGCTGTGCGCGCACCTGCGGCTGCTGGTACGGCGGGAACACGTCGAGAATGCGGTTGATGGTCTGCACGGCGCTGTTGGTGTGCAGCGTGGCGAAGGCGATGTGACCGGTCTCGGCGATCACCAGCGCCGACTCGATGGTCTCGAGGTCGCGCATCTCGCCGACCAGCACCACGTCAGGGTCCTGCCGGAGGATGTACTTGAGCGCGAGCTTGAACGACTTGGTGTCGGCGCCGACCTCGCGCTGATTCACCAGGCAGTTCTTGTGCGGGTGCAGGTACTCGATCGGGTCTTCGATCGTCATGATGTGCTCGTGACGGTCGGTGTTGATCTTGTCGATGATCGACGCGAGCGTGGTCGACTTGCCCGAGCCGGTCGGGCCGGTCACCAGCATCAGCCCGCGCGGCCGCTTCGAGAGTTCCTGAACGATGGGCGGCAGACCCAGTTCCTGGAAGGTGAGGATCTTGAACGGAATGGTGCGGAACGCGCCGGCCACGGCGCCGCGCTGCATGAAGATGTTCGAGCGGAAGCGCGAGAGCCCCTTCACGCCGAACGACAAGTCGAGCTCGTTGTCCTCTTCGAACTTGTGCTTCTGCGCGTCGGTGAGAATCGAATAGCAGAGCTGCTTGGTCTCGACCGGAGTCAGCGGGTTCATCTTCAGCGGCACGAGGTCGCCGTCGATGCGCAGCTGCGGAGGAGAGCCAGTGGTGATGTGCAGATCGGAAGCGCCCCGATCGACCATCGCCTTGAGGAGCTGATGAAGATTCGCCACGTGAACTCCCTGTCGAACGACGTTTTTCAGTAGCGGTCGGGCGCGGTGTTGCTGACGGCTTCTTCGACCGTCGACACACCCGCGATCACCTTCGAGATCGCCGCCATGCGCAGCGTCTGCATGCCGAGGCGAATCGCTTCCTGCTTGAGCTCGGCGGCCGACGCTCCGTTGATCACGATTTCCTTGAGGCCGTCCCAGAAGGGCATGACCTCGTACACGGCGACGCGACCGCGGTAGCCGCGATCGTTGCATTCCTTGCAGCCGCCCTTTTCGTAGACCGTGAAGCTGCCGATCTTGTCGGCCGGCACGCCGGCATTGATCAGCGCCTGCTCGTCGACCTGCGCCTGACGCTTGCAGTTCTGGCAGAGGCGGCGGAGCAGACGCTGGGCGAGAATCAGGTTGAGCGACGCCGTCACCATGAAGGGCTCGATGCCCATGTTCAGCAGGCGGCTGACGGTGCCCGGCGCGTCGTTGGTGTGCAGCGTGGACAGCACGAGGTGGCCCGTGAGGGCGGCCTTCACGCCGATTTCCGCGGTCTCGAAGTCGCGGATCTCACCGATCATGATCGTGTCGGGGTCCTGCCGGAGGAACGAGCGCAGCGCGGCCGCGAAGTTGAGGCCGATGGAGTCCTGCATCTGCACCTGGTTGATGCCCGCGAAGTTGAACTCGACGGGATCTTCCGCGGTCGACACGTTGGTGGTCGGGTCGTTCAGCGCGGCGAGCGCCGAATAGAGCGTGGTGGTCTTGCCGGAACCGGTGGGGCCGGTGACGAGCACCATGCCGTACGGGCGATCGATCGCTTCCTTGAACCACTTGAGCGGCTCGGGGTCGAAGCCCAGCTTCGTCATGTCGAGCTGCAAGTTCGACTTGTCGAGCAGACGCATGACGACCTTCTCGCCGAACAGCGTCGGGCAGACGGACACGCGGAAGTCCATCTCCTTGCCACCGCCGAGCTTGATCTTGATGCGGCCGTCCTGCGGCAGGCGGCGCTCGGAGATGTCGAGCTGCGACATGATCTTGAGACGCGAGATGATCGCGTTGCGCAGCTTCATCGGCGGCTTCATCACCTCGTACATCACGCCGTCGATGCGGAAGCGGACGCGGAAGTCCTTCTCGTACGGCTCGACGTGAATGTCGGAAGCGCGCTTGCTGATCGCGTCCTTCAAGATGAGGTTCACCAGCTTGATGACGGGCGCGTCGTCGGCGGCCTTGGCGGCCTCTTCGACGTTGTCGGTGACGGTCTCGGCGACCTCGACGTCGTCTTCACCCATGCCCTCGACGATGTCTTCGAGGCTGGGGCCCTTCTCGGCGTAGAAGCGCTCGATGGCCTCACGAATCGCAGGCTCCGAGGCGACGACGGCTTCGATGTTGTAGCCGGTGAGGAACTTGAGATCGTCGACGGCGTAGATGTTCGACGGGTCACACATCGCGACGATGAGCGCGCTGCCCGCGCGGTTCACGGGAACGACGAGGTGCTTCTCGGCGACGTCTTTCGGAACGAGCTTGATGATGTCGGGCTCGACGTCGAATTCCTTCAAGTTGATCGCAGGAACGCCGTACTGCTTCGACAGGAAGTCGGTGAGCTTCGACTCCTCGATGGCGCCGACCTTGATCAGCGCGGTGCCGATGCGCGTGCCCGTCTTCTGCTGTTCTTCCTGCGCTTTGCGGAGCTGCTGAACGGAGATGAGATTCTCGCGAACGAGCAGCTCGCCCAGACGACCTGACATGGAGTGTGCCCTTCGGTGTGTGTGCTGGTGAAAAGAGCCCGCGGATTCAAACCCCGCGACTCCACCAAAGCAAGGATTGTGGGAAGCCGATCAGGTCGAACTGCGAGCCACCGCCGCGCGCGCTTCCTCGAGATCGCGCGCGATCTGCGCTGACAACTCGCTCGCCGACGCGAAGCGTTTTTCCGAGCGCAGCCGCTCGAGAAATTCGACCCGCAGCTTCTTGCCGTAGAGGTCGCCCTGGTAGTCGAACAGGTGGGCTTCGATGGTGACCTCTCCACCGCCAAAGGTGGGTTTCACACCGATGTTCGCCGCGCCGCCACGCGCGCCTTCGCCGGGCACGCGCACGCGAATCGCGTACACACCCGCCGCGGGCCGCAGCTCGTTGGGCGTGTCGATGTTGGCCGTCGGAAAGCCGATGGTGCGACCTCGCCCGGCGCCGGGCACCACCACCCCGTCGAGATCGAACGGCCGCGACAGGAAGCGCGCAGCCGCTTCCACCCGGCCCTCGAGCACGTATTCGCGAATCTTCGACGACGAGACCACCACGCCTTCGATGGTCACCGGGTTGACCGTCACCACCTGTGCAGCGCGCTGCTTCGCTGCCTCAGTGAGCGTGGCGACCGTGCCCGCGCGCTTCTGGCCGTAGGTGAAGTCCGTGCCCACCACCACGGTGCGCACCTGCAGCCCGTCGAAGAGGCTCGCTTCGAACATCGCGGGCGTCGACTTCGCGTATTCGGTCGAGAACGGTTGAACCACGACGGCCGTCGCGCCAGCCGCCTCGAGCAGCTCGAGCTTGCGTTGCTGCGAGACGATCAACCGCGGCGCGAGCTGCGGCTGCAACACCTTGCCGGGGTGCGGCTGAAACGTGAGCGCCGCGACCGGCCCGTGTTTCGCCGCTTCGGCGAACAGCGCCTGGTGACCGAGGTGCACGCCGTCGAAGTTTCCGAGGCAAATCGCAGCGCCCTTCAGCGGACCGCCCGACGCCTCCTGAATGGACTGGAAGACCTTCATCGTCATCGCGCGCGAAGATAGCCCGCGCGTGTAGGGTGCGCCGCGTGAACTGGTTGCTCCCGCTGGTGCTGACTGCGTGGCCGCTGCCGCCCGATGCGGGTCGCGAAGCCTTCGCGGACTCCCAGAACTGGCCCAACGAACCGAACTGGACCACGCAGTGGCCGCTGCTCTCGTTCACGCCCGTCGGTTGGGACGAGTTGTCTGCGGGCGAGCGTGATGCAGGTGTGGGCATGAGCGTCGATCGCGCGTTCAGCGTCACCCGCGGCGACCCGAGCGTCACCATCGCGGTGCTGGCTCCGAGCTTCGACACCGCTGATCCCGTGCTCGCGACCGCCTTCAAGCTCAACGCAGCCGAATTCCCCGACGCGGGCGATGTGAACGGCAACGGTCGACTCGACGTGGGCGACTTCGCCGGTGATTCGCGAGTGACCGACCGCAACGGCAACCAGCAGCTCGACCTCGACGACGTGGTGCAGTCGCTCGCCGACGGAGTCGATCAAGATTCAGAACGGCCGCGTCGACGACCTCTGCGGGTGGGACTTCGACACGTCGCGAAAGCTGGTGCCGGACGCCGTCTCCGAAGCGCTCCTCGGGCAGATCGTCGCGCCGGTGAACGACGGCGTTGCCGGTGTCGGCACGTGCCCGGGCTGCACCGTCCTGCCGATCGTCGACGCGTCGGCCGAGCGCGGGCTCGAGTTCGCAATCGCCAGCGGCGCGCGCGTGGTGCTGATTCGCCACTTCGATGGAGAGCTCACGCCGCGCCTGCTCACCGCGCTCGACGCCGACGCAGGCGTGGTGGTGGTGACCATCGGCTCCGGCGAGCTGCCCTCGTGGCCGCTGGCGACCCACCCTGCCGTGCTGTCTCCACGCACCCTCACCAGGCCCGCCGACCGAACGAGCGCCACCTCGCGCAGCGGCTGCGGTGGCTCGGCGCGCGGCAACGTCTCGGTGTCGACGATGAGCTGTGCAGCCGAAGCGGCCAACGCCCTCGCCGGCATCGCAGGGCTCGTCTTCTCAGCGAACCCCGCGCTCGACGCTCAGCAGGTGCGTGGGCTGCTGGGAGGAGAGCGGCTCGACGCCTTCGCGGCCGTGTCGCGCGCACAGGGTCTCAGTGCAGCTCCGACGCGGCTCGACACGGTGGGTTCGCAGGTGTTGCCCATCTCCGCCGCGACCCGCTGCTTCTTCGACGGAGTCGAGGTGCGCTGCGACGGTGGCCTCGTCACGGGCATGTTCGAAGCACCACTCGAGCTGAGGCCCTCGCGCGCGTTCTCGCTGTATGTCGAAGAACAGGGCGCGTCGTCGTGGGCGACGTGGCTGGCGGCGCCTCCGCAAGGGGCGCGACGCGGGCTGATTGAGCTGCGGAACCCGGGCTGGGGTTCGCGCGCGCCGCGCTACGCCGATCTCTCGGCGCTCGAGACCGACGAGCTGGTGTTCGCTTCGAAGGCAGGCACCCTGCCCTTCGCCATCGCGCGCGTCGAAGTCGATCGGCAACCCGACACCATCGAGATCGCCAACGAGCGCGAGCTGTACGTCAACGGCACGCTCACCGAGACGCTCGACGCCGGAGCGATCGGCGGCCCCATCGCCATCTCCTCAGCCGACGGCACCGAGCTGATCACCGTCGAGCGCACCGGGCGCATCACCGCGCGGGTCGGCGGCGCGGTGTGGGTGCACGAGCTCGGAGTCGCGCCGACCAGCGGAGCAGCCGCAGGAAAAATCGACGGCGACGACGCGATCGATCTCGCTTTGACCGATGGAACGCAGGTGCACGTGTTGATCAACGACGTTCGCGGTCCGACGGCAGCGAGTTGGACGGCGGCCTCGAGCGCGAAGGAAGTGCTGCTCGCGAACCTCGTCGGCGACGCGGATCTCGAGGTAATCGCCGAGAAGGTGTTCGACGCGCGCGGCCTCGAGCTGGCCACGCTCGAGAGCTGGACTCCGAGCGACTGGCCTGCGGTGCTCACCCGCGTCAACCAGGGCGGCGCGCGCTCTCTCGTGCAGCTCGAAACCAGGCCGGGCGGCGGCTTCGATGTGGCGCGCTATGACGTCGAGGCTGCGCTGCGCGGCGGTGATCAAGTCGTCACGCGCAAGCTCGTCACCACGCTCTCGCACGCGCCGTCACCGGGAGGCATGGCCGCGGTCGACCTCACCGGAGATCGAAAACCGGAACTGATCATCCCCACGCTCGATGGGCTGATCTTCCTGGTCGATCTCGACGGGCAGTCACCGCCCGACTCACCGCTGAGCGCATGGGGCACGGTGCTCAGCGGTCCGACCGTGGGCGTGCGAGACGATCACGTCGAGTGGTCGGTGCGAAACACGCGCGGAGATCTGCTGCGCTTCTTGAGCCGCGGCGTGGTCGACGACATCACGTGGGACGGGCCGGGCCACGACGAAGGCAACACGAAGAACGCGCAGACACCCTTCCACACGCGGCGCGTCAGCGGGCTGGGCATCGTCGACCCGCCGATTCTTCAGCCGATGTGTGGTTGTTCGAGCCTCGAAGGCGGCGCGCTGCTCGCAGCGCTCATTTTCCTGCTGCGACGCCGGGCGCGCTGCTGATAGCTCGCGCCCGGGTCATGGGACGCATTCCGCTTCGCGAAACTCCAGCTGGCGCCGCCTATGTCGGCTGCGAGAAGCCGCCCGACTGGGTCGCGGCGTTCGGCGGCTCGACCGCTCCGCTCGAGCTGGAGATCGGCTGCGGCGCCGGCGGGTTCGCGCTCGAGCACTGCCGTCGCAACCCGAACCTGCGCTACGTCGCGTTCGAATGGCGCAAGAAGTACGCGCGCGAGGTCGCCTTCCGCGCGGAGAAAGCCGGCCTCAAGAACCTGATCGTCGTCGAGGGCGACGCGAAGCTCGAGGTGCCGAAGATCTTCACGCCCGGCAGCCTGAGCTGCATTCACCTGCAGTTCCCCGACCCGTGGTGGAAGCGCGCGCATCAGAAGCGCGCCATCTTGATCGGCGACTTCCCGAAGTTCCTGCTGACCCTTCTCGCCCCGGGTGGGCGCTTCGACTTCCGCACCGACGTGCAGGACGTCGGCGAGCGCGGCATCAAGGCGCTCGAGGCGGCGGGCTTCCACAATCCCCTCGGGCCGCTGGTGTTCCACCCCTACGACCCCGAAGAGGCGCCCTCGACGCGCGAGCGCCGCTATCTGATCTCCGGAGCGCCGGTGTACCGCGCGCGTCTCGTCAAGCCCGCCGGGCCGTGACATCCTCGGAAGCTCGATGGCAGCGGTCAGGCGCAGCAAGACGCTCGAGAGCGCTCGACGCGAGGAGCCGGGGGGCTCGGTCAAAGGACGGCGGCTGCTGGTCGCCGACGACGATCAACTGATCGTCTCGCAGATCCGCCAGGGGCTCGCCGGGAGCGAATACGAGTTCGTCGAATGCCGCGACGGTACCGAGGTGCTCTCGGCCATTCGTCAGCACCACCCCGACATGCTGCTGCTCGACGTCGAGATGCCGGGCCTGGGCGGCGTCGAGGTGTGCCGCATCGTGAAGGCCAATCAGGGCGCGAGCGGGTTCGGCTTCATTCCCGTGATCCTCATGACCGCGCGTCGCACCGGCAAGGTCGAGGGGCTCGAGCTGGGCGCCGACGACTACTTGATCAAACCGTTCGACATGCTCGAGCTCTCGGCGCGCGTGAAGTCGATGCTCCGCCTGAAGGCGCTGCAGGACGCGCTGATGGAAAAGAACCGCGAGCTCGATCGCGCCAACAAGGAACTCGAAGAGAAGCGCAACGAGCTGTTGCAGCTCTCGCGCACCGACGGGCTCACCGGCCTCATCAACCGCCGCCACTTCGAAGAGCGGCTCGACGCCGAGTTCGCGCGCAGCGAGCGGTACCGCGCTCCGCTCTCGTGTTTCCTGCTCGACATCGATCACTTCAAGAAGGTGAACGACACGTGGGGCCACCCGTTCGGCGACGTGGTGCTCCGCGAGGTCGCCGGAGTGGCCCGCCGCGCGCTCCGCGACGTCGACGTGCTCGCGCGCTACGGCGGCGAAGAACTGGTGGCCTTGCTGCCCGAGACCTCACCGGAAGAAGCGTGGCGCGCCGCCGAGCGGGTGCGCATGGGCGTCGAGGCGATGCGGCTCACGGCGCAGACGGAAGAAGGGCCGAAGACCGTGCGTTGTACGGCGTCGATTGGCGTCTCGACCTTCCCGAGTGATTCGGTGGGCTCCGCCGAAGGGCTGGTGCAAGCCGCTGACGACTGCCTGTACGCGGCCAAAGAAGGTGGCCGCAATCAGGTGCGCCAGGCTGTATGAGGTCCCCGCCGATGTCGAAGCTGCTGCTGATCAGTGTCGCCGCGTCCCTGCTCGTCGTCGGGTGTCGGCATGAGCCCTCGCAGGCGACTCCCGAGCTCGCGTACCGCACCTTCGTCGACTTCCTGCAAAAGGGTCAGGCGCGGCTGGCGTGGAACCTCTTGTCGGCGCCGACGCGCGAGAAGGTGACCGCAAAGTCGAAGGCCATCGCTGAAGCGTCGAAGGGTCAGGTGCGCGACGAGCCCGAGACGCTCCTCTTTCAAGGGAGCCGGCCCGCCGCCATCACCGCCATCAATCAGGTGCGCGCTGATGACTCGACCGCAACGCTGGAGGTGACCAGCGGCACTGGAACGTACGAAGTGAAGCTCGTGAAAGACTCCGGCAGGTGGTTGGTCGACTTGTCGGATACGCTGTGAGGCGCCGTGGTTGATCGCAGCAACAGGGGGAAACCGCCGGTCCAGGTGATCCGCAAAGGGTCGGGGCCCGTCGTGCCGTCGCCGCGGCCGGTCGTCACGCCGACGCCGAGTGCTGCTTCCGCATCACCCGCTCCCGCACCTGCGACCGTTCCGCCCGCGCGCTCGTCGTCTCCGCGCCCGGGGAGTTCAGGTCGTCCCTCGGGTGGTCGCCCGCCGTTCCGCGGCCCTCCGCGCTCTTCGGTGCCGCTCGCGCCGCCCACGCCCGAAGCGATCGCCGCCCTGGCTCGCAAGGAACGCGTGCCCAACCGCATCGCGCGCGGCGAGCTCGAAGGAAAGATGAAGTGCCGCATCTGGAAGAAGCTGCACGCCGAAGAGGCGAAGCGCTTCGACCAGGCGTGGACGTTGATGGAAGCGACTCCCGGTCTCGATCTCGCCGACGCGTTCGGCATCGTGCAGAGCGGCATGTCGGTCGACGAGTTCCGTGCTCGCCGTGCGCGTGCCCGTCGTCGCGAGGCGATCAAAGAAGCGCGCTCCACCGTCGCTCCCGAGACCATCGACGCCTTCATCCGCGACCGCATCGCCGACAAGCAGGAACTGGCGATCGTGATGGGTGAGCGCACCGCCCTCGACGTGCTCACTGCGGTTGCGCCGGTGTCGTTCACCACCGAGCGCAGCGGTCAGCTCGAAAAACTGCACGTGGTGGTGGTGGCGCGCAAGACGACCTGGGAGCGCATTCTTCCGAAGCTCGAGCGCGACCCGCGCCTCTCGCAGAAGCCGGCTTCGGTCGCGCGTCAGCCCGCGCGCCGCCCGGTCAGCGACCCGCGCGTGTTCTTGCCGCACGTCGGCCAGCCGGTGACGTTGCAATTGCGCAATGGAATCAAGCTCGAGCAGCCGTTGATCGCCGTCGGCCCGTTCGACGTGTTGCTCGGCACTCCCGACGAAGAGCTGTTCGTGCCGCTGCACGCGATCATCTCGTGGTCGCCGCCCGGTGGCGCCGCGCCGTCACAAGTGCAGCCGTAACGCGTCGAGCACTTCGAGCCGCGTGCGGTTGGTGCGCTCGTCGAACTGCACCTTGCACAACGCCTTGATGCGCGAGAGCAACCGGTACGCAGTGGCGCGCGACACACCGCGACCTTCGGCCCAGCGCTCGATGGGCTGACCGTCGAGCTGCGAGCGGAAGAGATCTTTCTCGTCGTCGCTCAACACCGCCACGATGCCGCGCGCGAGGCGATGGGCGTCGAGCCGCGCGGTGATGACCGCGGGGAATTCGCGGCTCGACGACGACTGGCTGATTTCTGCCGGCTGCGCGCTCGCGACGTAGCGAGCGAACAACTCCTGCGTCGCTTCCTTCGAGGTGGGCTGGCGGCGCAGCTCACTCCACACGGCGGCGACCGCCTGCTCGACCGCGATGGCCGAGAAGCCCGCCCGCGTGGAGATCGACGGAGGAAAACCCGACTGGCTCGGGCCGTTCACCGCGTTGAGCGCCTCGCGAACCTGCGCCGACAATGCGTGCCACGCCTGATGCGAGTCTTGCGTGCCCGCGACCACCTGCTTGAAGCGATGGCGCACTGCGCGCTCGAGCTCGCCGTGCGGCAGCTGCAGCAGTTCACCGCGGCGCTCGTCGTTCATCACGTGTCGTTCGAAGAAGAGACCGATGAAACCATCGAGGAGCGCGGCGTCCACGCGACCGACGCCCACCACGATGCGGCGCAGCGCGAGGTAGTCCTCTTCCTGAAACTCGTCGGACGCCTCGTAGCGCTTCAACGCCTCATGCAGCCGAGCGACGTCCCCCATGGGTCTCAGCGACGCTGGCGGTAGTTCTGAATCGGGATCACCTGCGACACGTGCGTGCCGGCGCGCGCGCTCTGAGCGCGACGAATCAGGAGCGGAATGTCGCCTTCACCGCGCTCGACCGCCAGACGCAGATCGCCGACGCGCTCGAGGTGACGACGCACCGGAATGCCTTCGGGCGAGAGTGAGACGACGCTGCGCAGGTGCCCTTCGGCCGCTTCGAGGTGCTGCTCGGCGCGCTCGAGATCTTTGCGCGCGAGCGACAACCACGCAGCCGTCTCTTCGCTCACCAATTCCAGCTCGTGCGAGATGCCGACGATCAACTTGCCGCGCGCCGATTCGGCAGTGACGCGCTCGAGCTCGACCTTCCAGTGCCGCACGTCGGTCGCTTCGCGCGCGGAGGCGTGGAGCATCACCGACCACTCCGGCGCGTTCACCGTGCCGGTGAGCAGCACGCGACGCGCGTAGCCGCGCGAGACATCACCGAGCGCCACCGTCAGCGCGTCGGAGTCGAGGTTGGTCGGGTAGCTGTGCCGGCAGGTCATCGAGACGAAGCCACTGGGCTGCACGCGCAGCGACGCGTCTCCTGCGACCTGGCCGTAGAGATGCGCGGTGACGCCGCCCATCGCTTCGCCCAGACCTTCGGGGCCATCGACGTGTTCGAAGGCGTTGCCCGAGGGCTGCGTGAGCGCCTGCAGCACTTCAGCGACGTAGTGCTTGGCGAGACCGAGCGCGTGCACGCTGATCTTCTCGCGCGCCAGCCGCTCACCGAGCTCGTCGAACGCTTCCTGCGTGTCGGGGCCGACGCTCGGCTCACCGTCGGTGAGCAGCAGCAGCCGCGGCTTTCGCCCGGGAACCAGTGTGCGCTTCAAACCCTTGAGACCGACCTCGAGCGCCGAGTGCAGCGCGGTGCCTTTTCCGGTCTGAATGCCCTGGAGCGCTTCGACCATCTGCCGCTTGCCGCGCGCGTCCATCATGGTGAGCGGCACGCGCTGCTCGGCGAGGCCGTCGAACAACACCAGGCCCAGGAAGTCTTCGGGCTGAGAGAGCTCGACCAGCTGCTGCGCGGCTTCGATCGCCGCCGACAACGGAGCACCCTTCATCGACCCGCTGCGATCGAGCAGCAGGTTCACCATCACGGGCGAGCGGGCTTCTTCGGCAGACGCTTCGCCGGTGACCAGCACGTTCGCTTCGCGATGATCCCCTCGCGGGGTCTCGACACTCCAGGCCGTCCATTGCATGCGTTGCTGCTCCTCTGTGCCGCGGTCTCATTCTCCTAGAGCGCAGCGCCTTCCAATTCGTCTCACGAAGCGTAACCGTGCGACCCGACGCGCGTCGCGTTAGACCGGTTCCCCGAGGCACACATGCGCACACTCTCGTTGGCGGCTCTTCTGATCATCTGTGGTTGCACGAAGGACGCGGCGAAGAGCGATCCACCGATCGCTGCCAAACCGGCAGGTGCGCGCCGCATCGAGATGGCGGTCACGACCGATGGCTTCGTGCCGAGCAACGTGACGTTGAAGGCGAACGAGCCGGTGACGCTGGTGGTGACGCGTAAGACCGACGAGACGTGCGCGACCGAGATCCTCATCGACGGCACCGACATCAAGGCCGACCTGCCGCTCGACAAGCCGGTCGAGGTCGCGTGGACGCCGAAGACGCCGGGGAAGATCAAGTTCGGCTGCGCGATGGACAAGATGATCGGCGGAATTCTGCTCGTGGAATGACCAACCGCGCGGATCGACGAACGTGTCAGTGTCGATCTGTAGGGTGGTCGTGTGCACCCCTCCTTTCCGACCGTGTTCTTCCAACGACTCTGCTTCATCGACATCGAGACCACGGGCCTCGACGCGAAGATCGACTCGATCCTCGAGATCGGCTTGGTGTTCGTCGAGGCCGAGACCATCACGCGACGGCAGAGCTGGCTGATTCGCGCGCCGGGGCCGGTCGCGCCGCTGATCACCGCGCTCACGGGGCTGAGCGGCAGTGACGGCACCGCGAGCTCGCTGAGCGCCATCGAGCGAGAGGTCCGCGAAGCGATCGACGGGTGGATCCTCGTCGCGCACAACGCGAACTTCGAGCGCAGTTTTCTCGGCCCGCTGGTCGCGCCCAACCCGATGCTCGATTCGTGGGAGATCGCGCAGCTCCTGTTTCCCGAGCTGCCCGGGCATTCGCTCGACGCGCTCGTGCGCTGGCTGCAGGTCGGGCGCGCCGCGCGGCACCGCGCGCTCGACGACGCCGAAGACACGTTCTCGATGCTGCGGGCGCTCGCTGAACGTGCGCGCGGCACCGAGCTCGCGCGCGTGGCGCGCATCTGCACGCACCTCGATCCGAACGATCGCGATCAACGCGCTCTGCGCGACTTCCTCTCGGCCATCGGCGGAGCAACACCCCTCGCGTCGAACGGAGAGCCGAGCACGCCCATCGCTCCCGCGGAGTGGTCGTCGCTGGTGCAGGCGAGCCTGTCGTCGCCGGCGGTCGCGTACTTCGAGATCGAGAACAACGCGTTGCTCGACACCGCGTGGGCAGCGGCGACGGCCGCCGGGCCTTCGTGCGCGGTCGCCGTGCCGCATCGCGTGTTTCGCCACCAGTCGACGCAACGCCCGGCGATCGCTCGCAGCGCAGTGTGCACCACGCGACTTTCCGAACGCCTCGGCAGCCTCCCCCTCGGCCCCGGTCGCGCGTGGCTCGCGTCGTGGCTCGATCGCACGCGTACCGGTGACCCCGATTCGATGGGGCCCGCGGTGCGCTCGCGGTACCCCGCGGCTGCCGAGCTGCTCGACGCATCGACCGCGTCGTGCAGCTGCACGAGTGAGCTGTGCCCCGCACGGCGCGCGCGCGATCGTCACGGCCCGGCGTTGATCACCCACGAGCTCGCACTCGACTGGCTCGAGCGTGGAATGCACGAGCGGCTGATCATCCTCGACGCCGATCGACTCCCCGACGCAGAACGGCATCGCACGCAGAAGGTGCTGCACGTCGACGCCTTGACGCGCTTCGAGCTCGACGTGACCGAGTTGACCGCGGCGCTGGGCGCGCTGAACCCCGGGCCGGTGATGCTGCGCTCGCGCACCTCGTCGGAATGGGCGCGACTCCGCTCGGCGCTCGACACGCTGTCACAGCAACTGAGGCGCCTCGAAGTGAGCCACGAGCGCGCGCGCGTGCTGAGCGACGTGGTCGAGGTGCTCGAACCGCCGGGGCCGGGCTTCGAGACGACGGTGAGCGCCGAGACCATCGCGCGCGTGCCGGTGCGCCCGCACGATCGCGTCGCGCGCAGACTGCGGCCGGGACACTGCTTGATCAGCTCGTTCCGCGGAGGCTTGCGGTGGACGCGGCGCGCCGTGTGGTCGATTCCCGCGCAGGGCGTCGGCACGCGTGTCGAGTGGCTCGCCACGCCGGCGACGCTCGAACAACTCGCGAACGTGATCGCAGGGCTGGGGCCGGTGTTGCTGGTCGCTCCCGAACCGCTGGCGCCGATCGCCGATGCGTGCGCTCAGCGCGGCCTCACGGTGAGCATGGACGAGGCGCGACCGTCGGCGGTGCAGCTGCGACGTTGGCGACGTGATGATGCGCTGCCGAGCGCGGCGACCTGCGTTTTCTACGGAGTGCGTGAATTGCGCCGCGCGATTCTGGCAAGCCCGGCGCAACGCACCGTGATGCTCTCGCCGACGGGGCTCGATCAAACCATCGTCGATCGCGCGCTGAGGGGCCTCGAAGCGCGACCGCTGACTACTTGTTGAGACGCTCCTCGAGGCGCTGCTGCAGCTTCTTGAGTGACTCGGGGTCGCCAGCCTTCAGCGACGCGAGATCGGCTTCGGTGCGCGAGCGCAGCTGCGTCACCATCTCGGCGAACACCGCGAAGACGTCTTGCAGCTCGTCACCCGGACGCAGGCCGTAGCTCGGGGGCCGCACCGCTCCAGCGGTCACTTCGCGCGCCATGCGCTTGATGCGGAACAGCGGGCCCACGATGCGGTGCGTGATGACGATGGCGGTCAACGCGATGAGCGCGATGAAGGCGATCAGCACGCCGAGCAGCGCGTAGAGCGTCCACTGCTGCTGGCGCTGCACCTCTTCACTCTGCTTCTGCGCAGCACCCTTCTCGGCTTCGAACGCGGCGTCGATGGCTTTGCTCTTCGCCTCGAGCTTGCTGGCGAAGTCGGGGTCGTCGAGGTTGGCGGTCAGCTCGTTGTTGAGCGTGCAGTTGCCGAGCTCACGGCTGGTGTCGGCGGCTTTGCGGCGGGCTTCGACGGAGGCGGAGATCTGCGAGAACAGCGAGTCAGTCGTACGAACGAGGAACGCGCCGAGCAGGCCCGTGATGATCAGCGTCAGGGCCACGAAGTAGCCCGCGAACTTGAGCTGGAAGCGTGCGTCGAGCAGGAAGTTGCGGAGCTTTCTGTCCTTCGCTCCTGCACTCCCGCCGGCGGGCGCAGCGTTGGGTTTTCCGTCACTCATTGGTCCTCATTTCTTCCACTCCAGATCCAGAGCGGCGTCGTCGACGACGCGTGGCACCATGGCTTTGATCAAGCTCTCGGGCTTTCCGCCCGCGGCCTTGACGTTCCACGTCCCCTTCAGTGCCTGCTCGGGGTACGACATGATCAACATCTCCACCTTGAGCCCCTTGTCCGAGGAGCCCGGGAGGAGCTGCATCCGAAGCTGGAAACCCTTCAGTTTCTTCGCACGGATCAGCGTCGCTGCCGATTTCTTGTCCTCGTTGGGCGGGGCGAATGCAGCCCCATACGTGTTCATCAACTTCTCGCGCATCGTCTGCTCGGCGAGTGAGACGAGATTGCTCGGCAGATCGCCGACCTTGTCCTGCACCGGCTCGACCTGCAGGTAGAGCGCGCCCGCGGCGACCGCTCCGCCCTGCGTCGCTTTTTCCATCGCGGTCTTCACGCCAGTGTCGGTCTCGCTGCTCATCGCCGCCTTGAGGCAGGCGACGGCGGCGTCGGTGCGGATCTCTCCGAGCGCGGAAGCGGCGGCCGAACGAACCAGCGACTCGCCGTCTTTCAGACCACCGCACAACGGAGCGACCGCCGACTCACTGGCCGTCTGCCCGAGCAGCAGCATCGTCTGCGCTTTGACGCGGGGGTCCTTCGCCGTCGTCAGCTGCTTGATGAGGAACGTGACACGAGCGTCCTCGGCGGCGTGGGCGGCGACCGAGCAAGTCAGCAACAGAAGGAAACCCGGCCGCCACACGCGAAGTCACATTCTACAGGGAGGTGCGTCGTTGAAATCGAGGACTTCGTGGAATAACCCCGTGCGCATGCCATCCCACATGACCGCCGCGCAGATTCGCGAGGCGTTTCTTTCTTTCTTCGAGAAGCAGGCGCATCGGCGCATCGCTTCGTCGAGCCTCGTACCGGCCGGTGACCCGACGCTCCTCTTCACGAACGCGGGGATGGTGCAATTCAAGGACGTGTTCACCGGGCGTGAAACGCGCGACTACGTACGTGCGACCTCGACGCAAAAATGCGTTCGGGCTGGCGGCAAGCACAACGATCTCGACAACGTCGGCTTCACCGCGCGGCACCACACCTTCTTCGAGATGTTGGGCAACTTCAGCTTCGGCGACTACTTCAAGGCCGACGCGGTGAAGTGGGCGTGGGACTTCGTGACGACGGTGATCAACATCCCCGTCGAGCGACTCGCGGTCACGGTGTTCAAGGGTGAAGACGGCATTCCCGCCGACGACGAAGCGGCGGAGCTGTGGGCGAAGGCCGGAGTGCCGGTCCATCGCATTCACCGTCTGGGAAAGGCCGACAACTTCTGGTCGATGGGCGACGTGGGTGCGTGCGGCCCCTGCTCGGAGATCTACGTCTACCTGCCCGACGGCGCGGTCGACGAGAAGAACAAGCCCGGCGAGAGCGACACCTGGCTCGAGATCTGGAACCTCGTGTTCATGCAGTTCGAGCGCAAGGCCGACGGCTCGTTGATCAATCTGCCCAAGCCGTCGATCGACACCGGCGCCGGTCTCGAGCGCGTCAGCGCGTACGTGCAGGGCAAGAAGTCGAACTACGACACCGATCTCTTCACCGGCATTCTCGCGAAGGTCGAAGAGCTGTCGGGCAAGAAGTACGGAGCGCGCTGGGGTCACGGCGCTGAGACCGACGCGGCGATGCGCGTCATCGCTGATCACGCGCGCGCGACGGCGTTCCTGGTGGCCGATGGCGTACAGCCGTCGAACGAAGGGCGCGGCTACGTGCTCCGCCGCATCATGCGCCGCGCGATTCGGCACGGTGAACAGACGCTCGGTCTCGACGACACGTTCTTCTTCGAGTGCGTCGACGCGGTGATCTCCACCATGTCGGTCGCCTACCCGGAGCTGAAGGAGAAGCGCACCTTCCTCCTCGAGGTCGCGCGCCACGAAGAGGAGTCGTTCCGCAAGACGCTGAAGAACGGCCGCCGCCGCTTCGCGCAGGAACAGGCGCGCCTCGAGCAGTCGAAGTCGAAGGTGATCAGCGGCGAGGCCGCGTGGGATCTGCACCAGACCTACGGCTTCCCGATCGACCTCACGCAGATCATGGCGCGCGAGGTCGACCTCACTGTCGACATGCCCGGCTACGAGAAGGCGAAGGCCGCCTCGAACACCGGCGGCGATCTCACCAACGAGAAGGGCACCAGCGAGATCCATCTCAAGCTCGCCAACGAGCTGAAGGAAACGAAGTTCCTCGGCTACGAGACCCCGAGCGACACCGGCACCGTGCTGGCGATCGTGAAGGGCGGCGTGCGCGTCGAGGTCGCGAAGGCCGGAGACGAGATCGAGTTCGTCGCTGATCAGACGCCGTTCTACGGAGAGTCCGGCGGCCAGGTCGGCGACACCGGCACCGCGAACGGCAAGTCAGTGAAGCTGGTGATCACCGACGCGCAGAAGCCCGCTGGCGGTTTGATTCTCCACCACGCGAAGATCGTCGAGGGCTCGCTCGCGGTGCACGACAAGCTCGCGCTCACCGTCGACTCGGCGCGCCGCGAGAAGATCCGCGCCAACCACTCGGCCACGCACCTGCTGCACAAGGCGCTCAAGGTCGTGCTCGGCGAGACGGTCAATCAGAAGGGCTCGGTGGTGAACGCCGACCTGCTCCGCTTCGACTTCTCGCACTTCGCGCCGATGACGCAGCAAGAGGTCGATCGGGTCGAAGATCTCGTCAACGGCTGGGTGCGCGAGAACCAGGAAGCGAAGACGCAGATCATGGGCATCGCCGAGGCGAAGGCGGCCGGCGCGGTGGCGCTGTTCGGCGAGAAATACGGCGATCGCGTTCGCGTGGTGACGGTGCATTCCGAATCGACCGAACTCTGCGGCGGAACGCACGTGCGCCGCTCCGGAGACATCGGGTTCTTCAAGGTACAGCAGGAAACGTCGGTCGCCAGCGGAGTGCGTCGCATCGTCGCGCTCACCGGAGCGGCCGCGGTCGAGCACGCGCGCCTTCAGGAGAAGCTGCTCAACGAAGCGGCTGAGCTCTACAAGTCGACGCCGCTCGATCTCGGAAAGCGGATCGAAGCCTCGCAGAAGCGCATCAAGGAACTCGAGCGCAAGCTCGAAGAAGCCAACGTGCGCGCCGCGAGCGGCACGGCGAAGGCCGCCGAGAACGTGCAGGAGATCAACGGCATCAAGCTCGTCACCCAGCGCATCGACCCGGCCGACGCGAACGTGTTCCGTCAGCTCTGGGACAACTACAAGACGCGCCCCGGCCACGTGGTCGGCCTCGGTGGAGAGACCGCCGATGGCAAGGCGCTCATCCTCGTCGGGGTGACGCAAGACGTGGTGGCGCGCGGACTCAAGGCGGGCGACGCGATTCGTGCGATGGCGACCGAGGTCGGCGGCAAGGGTGGCGGCAAGCCCGACATGGCGCAGGCCGGCGGAACCGACCCGTCGAAGATTCAGCAGGCGTTCGACAAGCTCGTCTCGCTGGTGAAGAGCGCGTGAGGGCCGCGCTCGTCGTCGCGGTGTTGCTGCTGACCGGCTGCCCGAAGGACAAAGACGAGTCGCAGTTCGACCCCGCGAACGATCGCACGCTGCAGAAGTTGAAGGCCGAGCAGGAGCGCCTCGCGAAGGCGGGCGCTCCGAAGCAGGTCACTCCGAAAGACGAAGACCCGCTGACCGCTGCGATCGCCGCGCCGATCAAGAGCGAGTCGCTCGGCATTCCCTCGGGAGTCGAGGCTGATCTCGGCCCCGTCACCCTCACCCTGCTCGAGGTGCAGCAGTCGCAGACCGCCGGCTCGGGCAAGGTGTCGCTCACGACGGGAGATCGCTTCTTGCGCGTCACGCTCGACGCGAAAGCCCGCGACACGGTGGAGCTCGATCTCAGCCGCGCGTTCCTGATGAAGGACGAGCAGGAATTTCATCTCGCGCGCGACGTGCAGCGAGCGGCGAAAGGCTCTTCGCTGATCACCCGCGTCAGCCCCGGCGGGAGCGAGAAGTTGACGCTCTACTTCGAGGTCCCTCCCGAGGTGATCGGGAAAGGCCTGAAGATCATTCTGACGCACGGGGAGAGCAGAGTAGAACTCGTGCTGCAATGACGTCTGAGTCGGGAAACGAGCCGAAGAAGGTCCCGTTGCGGATCCGGCTCCCTTTCGCGACCGAGGCGGAATTCGTCGAGAAGTACGGCGCCAACGTCACCCGCGGCGGCGTGTTCGTCGCCACCAAGCACGGCAAGCCCGAAGGCACGCCGCTCGCGTTCGAGTTGGTGTTGCAAGACGGCACGCGCCTGATGCGCGGCGAAGGCGTGGTGCAGAAGCTGATCTCCGACGAGGCCACGGGCCGCAGCGGAATGCTGGTGCGCTTCACGCGCATCGACACGCGCACCAAGGGCCTCATCGATCAGATCGTCGAGAAACGCGACGGCCACGTGAACGCCGAGCCGCCCGCGAGCTCTCCGTCACAGCCGCCACCTCCGTCTTCGTCGACCTCGGGCCTGCGCCCCGCCGTGCCGGCGACTTCGTCGACGTCGGGTTTGCGACCCGCCATTCCCAGCTCGTCGAGCTCGGGAATCCGCTCTCCGCTCGCGAGCACGCCGACGCCTGCTCCGGTGAAGAAGGGGCCGGTGCCGTTCGCCGACGACACGGTGATCGGTATCGATCTCGGCACCACGACCTGCCGCGCTGCCGTGGTGGTCGACGGAACGCCGAAGCTCGTTCCGATTCCGTCCGAGCGCGGAGCGTTCGCGCTGCCGAGCGTGGTGGCGTTCGACGTCGCCAAAGATCGCGTGCTGATCGGCAGCGCCGCGCGAAAACACCGCGTCGATCACCCCGAGCAGGCTGTCATCGGCTTCAAACGCCTCATGGGCCGGCGCGCGCAGAGCAAGAAGGTGCGCGAGCTGTCGAAGGTCTCTCCGTACACCTTCGCGTCAGACCCCGAAGGCGACGTGGGCATCGAGCTCGGCGGGCGCGTGTTCTCGATCTCCGAGTTCGCCCAGCACCTGCTCAAGGAACTGAAGAACGCCGCGCAAGACATGCTGGGCCGCGAGCTCACGCGCGCCGTGCTCTGCGTCCCCGCCTGGTACACCGATCACCAGCGCGCCGCCGTGCTGCAGAGCGGGAAGATGGCGGGCCTCGACATCGTCAACATCTTGAACGAGCCGTCGGCGGTGGCGCTCGCGTTCGGCTACGGGCGCGGCCTCGCGCGCAAGCGCGTGCTCGTCTACGACCTGGGCGGCGGCACGTTCGACGCGAGCGTGGTCGAGATCACCGGCGACGATCTCGAAGCGGTCAGCACCGGCGGAGACAACTTCCTCGGCGGCATGGACTTCGACGCCCGCCTCGCCGACGCGCTGATCAGCACCATGGAAGAAGGGCCGCGCTCGCACCTCATGCAGTCGCGCATGACCGTCGAGCGCGTGCGCGACGCGGCCGAGGTCACCAAGATCGCGCTGTCGGAAAAAGAGCTCGCGCCGGTGCACGTGCCGTTCGCGAGCGTCGACTCGAACAACAACCCGGTCGATCTCCGCGTCGAGGTCGAGCGCGGCTTCCTCGAGACCGCCACGCAGGATCTCGTCGATCGCACCGGCCAGGTGACGCAGGTGGTGCTCGAGGCCGCGAAGCTCTCTCCGCAATCACTCGACGAAGTGCTGCTCGTCGGAGGCCAGTCGCGCGCTCCCGCCGTTCGTCGTCACCTCGAGAAGATTCTCGGCCGCCCGGCTCGCACCGACGTCGACCCCGCCGGCGCCGTCGCACTCGGAGCCGCGTTGCTCGGTCACTCCCTCGTGCAACGTGAGCGCGGCAAGCGCGGGCTGTCGCTCGCCGAAGTGCTCAGCTCGCCCATCGGCGTCGCGGTGAAGGGCGGCGGTTTCCGTCGCGTGCTCGAACGCAACACGCGCCTGCCGGCGGAAAAATCGCTCTCGCTGCCGGTGCAGGCCAACCAGACGCTGAAGTTCGCCGTGATGCAGGGCACCAGCGCTCGCGCCGAAGAGAACGAGTACCTGGGAGCGCTCTCGCTGCAGGCCGAGCGCGCCGGTGAGATGAACGTGCGCTTCGCGGTCACCGCTGACGGCCGGCTCTCACTCTCGGCGACCACGCCGACTGGCAAAGCGGCCACCGTGCAATTCACGACGAATGAAGCGAGCGAAGAGGCGCAGGCGAGGTTGCTCGCTGAGTCGCCGTTGCCCGGAGAAGACGCCACGCGCCCGACGCGCAGCGGCCTCTTCACGGGCCTGAAGAAACTATTTGGGTCAAATTGACCCATTGGCGTTGCGTGAGCGGGGTCGGTTGCCCGACACTGCCGGGCCTCTTTTCTCCTGGAGCCCGCAGCCACCATGCCCGTGAACATCAACGACCGCCGCCTCTCGACTCTCTATTCCTCGTGGAAGACCAGCAACCAGCCGATCGGCAAAGAGCAGGCGCTGCAGATTCTCGCGCACGTCGGTGACTCGAGCCGCTGGTCGCAGGCGAACCTGCTCACCGAGCTGAAGAAGCCGGGCATGACCACCGAGAAGCAGATCGCGCTCGCGGCTGCCGGCATCTCGGCCAACGAAAAGAAAGACGTCGAGACGATTCTCGATTCGGGCACCGTGCCGCTCGACGCTGCCGCGCGCACGTTCCTCGAGCAGGTCATCGGTCGCTCGCCGTCAGGCCCGACGCCTCCGACTCCGCCGACGCCTCCCACGCCGCCCACGCCGGGTCCGTCGGTCAACGGCCTGTCGATCTCCGGCAATCAGGCCAACGGTCTGTCGGGCACCACCAAGGCCGGCGCGACGATCGAAGCGATCAACATCACCACCGCCCCGGGCGGCCGCCTGCACATGGAAGACACCATGGTGATCGGCACGGCCGACGCGCAGGGCAAGTTCAACATGGCGAAGCTCACCGGCGATCAGACGATGCGCGAGGGCGATCTCATTCGCATGCGCGCGCGCTACGCCGACGGCACCACGTCCGACTGGATGACGGTGAAGGCGAGCGGCATCGAAGCGAAGGACAGCCGCAACGCGGTGGTCGCGCTCTTCCGCATCGGCATCACCGACGCGGGCGGCGGCAAGGTCGCGGTCGACAACATCAACGCCTCTCGCCAGGTCTCGGAGCCGGGCGCGAAGCTGCAGTTCACCAACAACCGCACCGGCGAAAAGGCCGAGGTCACCATCACCGACATCGGCGGCTTCCCGCCGGGCTTCAAGCTCAACGGCAAGCCGGGTGACTCGTTCTCGATCGCCGCGTCCGACGGCGTGAACAACAAGGACTTCGCGACCAAGGTCGGCAACGTCACGGTGCCGGGCGGCTCGCCTGCGACGACCGATCTCATTCCTGACCCCGCGCTCCACAAGGACGAACTCGACGCGGCCGGAAAGCCCAAGTTCAACAAGGTCAACTTCACCGGCCCGCTCTTCGTCGACGGCGTGAAGGCGGAAGACGTGCAGCAGGGCCAGATCGGTGACTGCTACTTCCCCGCGGCGATGGCGGCGATCGCGAAGCACAACCCCGACGCCATCAACAACCTCATCAAGGACAACGGCGACGGCACGTACACCGTGACCTTCAAGCAGAAGGACTGGGCGACCAACAAGTACAAGGACGTCCCGGTGAAGGTCGACGGCGATCTCTACGCGCGCTCGTACGGTGGTGCGCTCTATGGCCGCAGTGCGAACAGCTCCGACCCCAAGAAGATGGAGCTGTGGTTCCCGCTCGTCGAGAAGGCGTACGCGCAGTGGAAGGGGAGCTACGACACCATCGGCAACGGCGGTCACGTCAGCGACGTGTTCGAAGACTGCATGGGCGTCGAGGCTTCTTCGTTCGGCATCAACTACGCCGGCAACGACAAGGTCTGGGCTCAGGTGGTGAAGAACGTCGACGCCAAGAAGCCCATCGGTGCGGGCACCTACGGCGAAGATCAGGAAGCGAAGTACACCAACACCGGCGTGTACGCGAACCACGCCTACTCGGTGATGGGCTACGAGAAGTCGGGCGCCGAGCGCTTCGTCATCGTCCGCAACCCGTGGGGCGAATCGGAACCTGCCGGCAATGGACCCAACGACGGTATCTTCAAGCTGAAGCTCGAAGACTTCACGAAGCTCTACCAGTCGCTGTACTTCCAGGAGTAACTCAGCGTCATGGCCAAACCTCCCGAACCGATCGAAGACGTCATTCCCCACGCCACGCTCGTGGTCGACGCTGAAGTGGTCGAGGTGATCTCGACCGGCGCCGCGCCCGCGAAGATCGAGGCCAAGCCCGGAGCGACCAGCACGGGCCAGAAGACCGCGTCGCAGACCGTGAAGCTCAAGGTGAAGCGCGTGCTCTTCGGCGACAAGGTGACGGAGATCGTCGTCGAGAAGCCCGAGGCCGGTTACGCCCTGCGCGCCGGAAACCACGGCCCGTTCTTGATCGACTCGACGAAGACCATTCTCGGCCGCTACGGACCCGACTCGTACAGCTTCGAGCGCATCGAGAAGGCGCTCGCTTCGAAGCGCTGATTCGCTCGTGAAGCGAGTCGCAGCGATCGCCGTGGCCGGAATACTGGCCGCGGCGATTTTCTTTTGGGCGTGGTCGAGTGAGGAAAGAGTCGAGGCGACACCCGACGCGCCGAGCGTCGTTCCGACCGAGCCGATCGTCCCTGCGGCCGCGATCGAGCCACCGCCTTCTCCGGCCGCCGTGCTCGCCCCTGCGCTCGACGCCGGCATCGTCATCGAGGCGCCGCCCTCACCTTCGCCTCCCACGCCGTCGGACGCGGGCACGCCACTCGCACCTCAGCTCGTCGCGCTGACGAGCGAGCTCGAGCTGGTCGACGCAGGCACGCTTGGACCACCGACGCTCGACGGCGGTCGAAAACGCTCCCGCGACAAACGCTTCGGCGTTCGCTGGGACGAGCCTGGGCTGTGCGACGATCTGCCGCGTCGCCGCGCCGAGCTGCTCTCGCGCTTCGTCACCGTGCGCCGCGCCGACACGCAGATTCTGAGAGATCCCGCGGTGAGCGAGGACTTCGCGAACGCGATGGGTGAATCGCTGCTCATCGCGCGCAGAACGTTGTCGGTCTTGCTCGGCCCGCGAGCCGACGTCGCGTTCCCCGATGTGTACGTCTACGAGAGCGTCGACCAGCTGCGCTCGGTGGCGTGCGTGAACACCGCGACCGCCGGTTATTACGATGGCTCGATTCACGTGCCCGCGAGCGACCCCGACGCCCACCGCACCGTGGTGCACGAACTCACGCACCACGTGCTGCGCGCACTCGGCGTCCAGAAGCCGATGTGGTTTCACGAAGGGCTCGCGATGTACGCCGCCGACGAGCGCTGGTGGAGCGACCCGCGCTCCGGTCTCGTGCCCTGGCTGCAGCGCGAGCACCTGCCCTTCTCAGCGCTCACCGAAGCGTTCCCGCACACCGCTGACGAGCTGTTCGCCGGCGCCGTCTACTTCCAGAGCTTCGAGATGGTGCGCTTCCTCGGAGCGAAAGCAGGCCGCCCCGACTTTGCGTGGTTCGCTGAAGGCCTCGCCAACGGCACGCTGAATCCGCAGACCGCGTTCGGGGCGAGCCTCGGTCTCGACGACGCCGCGCTCGAGCGTGAGTGGCAGACCTTCGTGCGCACCAGCGTTCAGCCGTGACCTGCAAAAGACTCGAGGGAGGCACGCTCGTTGGCGGCCTCCCTCGATTTCACTTCACCGGGTCTCGATTCAGCGGCGAGCGATCGCGGCGTCGTGCTGCGTGACGAGCTCCTCGATGGCGGCGACGTGGCCCACCGGCGATTGCACCGAGTCGCTCATGCTCGAAGGGTCGACCTGCGCGCCGAGAACGCCATCGAACGACACCGTGCCCAGACCGGCGGGCTGCGTGGTGATCCACGCCGTAAAGCGGAGACGCTCGCCGACGAGGGTGCCGCTCCCTCCGAGAATTTCGCCGCCCGGCTCGATGTTGAACGAAGCGCCATCGAGGCTCGCGTTGATGTCCTTCGACCAGCCTTCGAGGCGCAACGTGCCGCCGCTTCGCGTGACGACGACCTCGGCCTGACGCGAGCTGCGACTGTTGACACCTGACGCGACCGACGACTCATCGAGTCGGCCGCCGTAGAACTCGCCACCACAGGCTGAAGAGAGAACAGCAACGACGGAAACGAAGAAGAAGATCGACTTCATGTGTGGGCTCCTTGGGGAAGGGTTGCCCACGCACTCACTTCATCTGGCGTGCAAAGCAGCGCGCGCGCAAAATCAAGCAGTTAGCGCGGTCGCTAGTCCGCGATCCGAGACTTCAGAGTTCGAAGTGACCGACGAATTTCGCCGGATCACGTTCGTCGTCGAAGCGCTTCAAGACTTCCACCGCCGGTGACGTGCCGCGCGCGGCGACCTCACGCAATGGCTCGAGCAACGCGCCGTCATCACCACCGATGCGCTTCAGCCCGCCCGCGGAGATCTGGACCAACTCCCGCGCTGCTTCGGCGAGCGTGCGCTTGCCGCTGACCACCGCGGCGAGGCCCTGCACTTGAGCGCGCGCGTGCAGGTCTCGGTGCTGCTGCGGCGTGAGCTTGCCGAGCACCCGCCCCGCTTCGTCGAGCGCCGTCGCGTCGTAGAGCATGCCGCGCATGATCGCTCCGAGCGCGCCGGTCATCGCCACGCCGTTGCAGTCAGCCGCTCGAATCTCGATCACCTTCTTGATGCGCACCTCGGGGAACAGCGTCGAGAGGTGATCGATCCAATCGCTGTGCGTGGCGGCGCGACCGTCGAAGCCCTTCGCGACGAACTCGCCGAACGTCATCTTCGGAGCGAGGTACCCGCCATCGCGCCGCAAGAAGAGCAGCGGCGCCTTCAAGGCCCACTCGACGTACGCGCGATAGCTGAACGACCCGTCGAGCATCGCCTCGGGGTAGCCGCAGCGTGCGGGGTCGACGTCGTTCCACACCTGCGAACGGAAAGTGAGCGAGCCGGTCTTCTTGCCCTGAGCGAGCGGGCTGTTCGCGTAAAGCGCGACGAGGATCGGCGAGATGTGCGCCGACGCCGTCACCTTCTTCACGCAGTCGGCCTCGTTGCGCCAATCGAGCGAGACCTGGCCCGTGGCGGTCATCAACATCATGTGGTGCGCCAGCCGGCCTCGCGCGCCCAGCGTCTCGCGCATCACGCGGTAGCGGCTCTTCGGCATCCACGGCATCTGCGCGAGCTCGGTGAACGGCCGGTACCCCAGCGCGACCGCGCGCAGGCCGAGCTTCGCCGCGACCTCTTTCAGCTCGCGCGCGTGGCGGACGTTTTCGGCGTGCGCCTCGGCCGCGGTGCGAAACGGAGAACCCGACAGCTCGAACTGCCCGCCCGGCTCGAGCGACAAGGTCTCGGTCCCGCGCGCCATGGCGATGATCGGTCGATCAGCCGCCTCGCGGATTTCCTTGAACCCCAGCGGTGCGAACCCTGAGAGCAACGCCCCCACGCCCGACGCGCCCTCGTACGGAACGGGTTCCGCGCTGCCGACGGGAAAGAGCAGCCGCTCGTGCTCGAGGCCCAGCAACAAGTCACCGGTGGGGCGTTCGGCCGAACGGAAGACCTGCTCCAGCTCGCTCACGCTGCCGATCGGCTGGGACTGGGTCTGCTGACCGTCGAGGGACATGGAAGAACGGGCCGCATATAACGTTCACCTTCTCGCGAGCCACCGTCATTTCAAGCGCGTGACCGATCTCCTCCCGAAAGAAGGCAGTGCGTCCGACCTGATGCGCGGGTTCGGTTTTCTCTTTCGCGCCATCAGCGTGATCTTCACCACGCCGAAGCTGCTCGCACTCTCGCTGCTGTGTGCCCTCGTCACCGCCATCACGCTGTTCGCCATCGGGTCGGGCTCGTGGTCTCTGGGGCAGGGCCTCGCCGAAAAGTGGATCGGCGCCGACGGCGGCTGGCGGCACGCTGCATCTCTGGGCCTGGGCTTCGTCTTCTTCGCCGTGTTCTTCGCGGTCGGCGCGCTGACGATTCCCAACCTGATCCTCTCTCCGCTGCAGGACCCGATCTCCGAAGCGACCGAGGTGAAGTTGGGGAACTTCGTCGCGCCGCCGTTCACGGTGGCCGGCACCATCACCGGCATTCTCTCGTCGCTGCGGCACACGCTCGCTCGGCTGTTGCTGATGGCGCTCGGCTACCTCGTGCTCTTCCCGCTCAACCTGATTCCCGTGGCGGGGAGCGTCATCTACGTGGTGCTCAGCTCGCTCTGGGCGATGTTCTGGCTCGCGGTGGAGCACCTCTCGAACCCCATGGCCCGTCACCTTCGGCCGTTCAGGCAGGTGATCGGCGTGATGCGCAAACGAATCGCGCTTTCTCTGGGCTTCGGTGCGGCACTCTACGTGTTGCTCTGGGTACCCGTTCTCAACTGCTTCCTGATGCCCATCGCAGTGGTCGCCGGGACCCTGCTGTACCGCGCGTTGGCCGACGTCAACGCTTTCCCACCCAACGGGAACGAAGACCCATCCCGGGTGTTGGGCGTTCCTTGAAGGGTCTGGAGCCGCTCGTTAGGCTCGAATGTCTGTCTCGCTGAATTTTCCTGAGGAAAGAAGGATACATGCGCACCTTCCGTCGAGTTGCGGTGATCGCCGCGTTGCTTGCTGCGTGGGCGTTTACCGGCAACGACCGGATCCCCGTCACGCTCACTCTGGCCGACGCAGCGATGGCTGCTCCGAAGGCCGATGAGAAAGAAGCGAAGGGCCCTCACGAGCTCAGCGCGCTTCGCATCCTCACGAAGGTCATTCACTACGTGAAGGAAAACTACGTCGACCCCAAGCGTGTGCGGCCCAAGGAGATGCTGGTCGCGTCGCTCGAGGCGGTCGAGAAGTCGGTGCCCGACGTGATGGTCGACGGCAACGCCGAGCAGGGCCGCGTGCGCGTCAACGTGAACGGCAAGCTCAAGGAGTTCGACATCGGCCACGTCGACTCACTCTGGAAGATGAGCTTCACCATGAAGGACATCTTCGACTTCATCTCGCACAACATGCGGCCCGTCGAAGACTCGCGCGAGATCGAATACGCGGCGGTCAACGGCATGCTGCAGACGCTCGACCCGCACTCCGTGTTGCTGCGGCCCGAGCTGTACCGCGAGATGAAGCTCACCACGAAGGGTGAGTTCGGCGGCCTCGGCTTCGTGATTCAGATGCGCGAAGGCGTGCTCACGGTGGTGAAGGTGCTGCCCAAGACGCCGGCCTTCCGCGCGGGCATCAAGAAGGACGACCAGATCCTCAAGATCGGCGAGGAATCGACGGTCAACATGGACTTGAACGAGGCGGTCGGGAAGCTCCGCGGCCCGGTCGATTCGAAGGTCACCATCACCGTCAACCGCAAGGGCTGGGACAAGCCGCAGCAGATGACGGTCACGCGCGCGCTGATCAGCATCGAGTCGGTGCAGAGCAAGTTGCTCTCTTCCAACGTCGGCTACGTGCGCCTGAAGAACTTCCAGGGCAACACCACCAAGGACCTCGAGACCGCGCTCGAAGATCTCGGCGAGCAGGCGAAGAAGGGTGGCTCGGTGACCGGCTTGAAGGGTCTCGTGCTCGACCTGCGCGGCAACCCCGGCGGTCTGCTCGATCAGGCGATTCAGGTCTCCGACAAGTTCCTCTCGTCGGGCACCATCGTCAGCACCGTTGGTTTGAGCGACAAGCTGCGCGAAGAGAAGCGTGCGCACCTCGACGAAGAAGACGATCAGTTCCCCATCGCGGTGCTGGTGAACGCGGGTTCGGCTTCGGCTTCTGAAATCGTCGCTGGCGCGCTCAAGAACCAGAACCGCGCGGTCATCATCGGCCGCCAGAGCTTCGGCAAGGGCTCGGTGCAGGTGCTCTACGACTTCCCCGACGACAGCGCGCTCAAGCTCACCATCGCCAAGTACCTCACGCCCGGCGACGTCAGCATTCAGGAAGTCGGCATCACGCCCGACATCCAGCTGATCCCCACGCGCGTTTCGAAGGAGCGCGTCGACGTGTTTGCGCCGCGCCGCACGATGGGCGAAGCCGATCTCGAGTCGCACTTCGCGAACCCCGACAGCAAGGCCGCGGCGAAGAAGCGTGACGAGGTCGTGCTCCGCGAGAAGCCGCTCGACACCATCAAGTACCTCAAGGAAGAGAAGAAGCCGAAGGCCGACAAGGCAGACCCGAAGGCTCCGGCTCCGACCAAGGGCGGCAAGAACATCATGACCGACAGCGACTCGCACGACGAGGAGCTCGACGATCAGCTCGACGCCGAATCGCAGGACGAAGTGCGTGAAGACTTCGAGGTCACGTTCGCGCGCGACTTCCTGCTCGCCGCTCCGCAGCTGCGCCGTGACGAGCAGCTGAAGGCCGGCAAGAACTTCATGCTCGAGAAGCGTCAGGTCGAAGAGAAGCGCATCGCCGACGCCATCGGCGCGCTCGGCATCGACTGGGCGCCGGGCGAGACGCCCAAGAAGGTCGAGCTCGCGGCGTCGCTGAAGCCCAGCTCCGACAAGAAGATCACCGCGGGCGACACCGTGCCGCTCGAGCTCACCGTCGAAAACAAGGGCGGCGACGTGGTGCGTCGTCTGCGCGCGTGGGTGGAGTCCGACAACGGCTTCCTCGATCGCCGCGAGTTCCTCTTCGGTCAGGTGAAGCCCGGCGAGAAGAAGGCGTGGACGGTGAACGTGAAGATCCCCAAGGACATCGCCTCGCGTCGTGACGGAGTCACCATCAAGCTGCAGGACGACTCGGGCATCATCACCGAGACCACCGCGGGCGAGCTCACCATCGTCGAGATTCCGCGCCCGCAGTTCGCCTTCAACTGGTCGGTCGTCGATGACTGCCCGGCGTGCAACGGCGACGGCCTGGTGCAGCGTGGGGAGACGGTGTGGGTGACGGTCGACGTCACCAACGTCGGCAGCGGCAAGGCGCTCGACGTGTTCTCGAGCGTGCGCAACGCGGGCGAGCCCGCCATCTTCATCGAGAAGGGCCGCTTCAAGCTGGGCGAGCTGAACCCCGGCGAGACGAAGTCGTCGCGCTTCCTGCTCGAGGTGAAGAAGGGCCTGCGCGCCGATGACTTCGCGCTCAAGTACGCGGTCATCGACGAGCCCCTCGAGGAGTTCACCGCCGACAAGATCACCATTCCCGTCGCGCCTGACACGCAGCCCGCCATCGCCTTCGAGGCGAGCAAGAACGTGTCGCGCATCGCCGACAAGGCCGAGATCTTCGCGTCTGCTGATCTCAAGCGCTCGCTCGCGCGGCTGCCGAAGGGCGCCGTGGTCACCGAGCTCGCGCGCGGCGGCAACGTCGCCAAGGTCGAGTGGGAAAAGGACCGCCCGGTCTTCGTGAAGCTGTCCGACCTGCGCGACGCCAAGGGCCAGAAGCCCGCGCTGCCGAAGGACGTCGAATGGCAGCAGTTCCGCACGCCGGCGCAGATCTCGATGAACGTCGACCCGTCGCAGGGCGGCGCGGTGGTGGAGCAGGAGAAGTTCACCCTCTCCAGCGTGGTGAGCGACCCGGCGCTGCTCGACGTGTTCGTCCTCGTGAACGACCAGAAGGTCTTCTTCAAGGGAGCGGGCCCCGAAGATCAGGGCAAGGTGAAGTTCACCACCGAGTTCTCACTCAAAGAGGGCAACAACCTGGTCACCGTCGTGGCGCGCGAGTCGCAAGATTTCGCGAGCCGCAAGTCGGTCGTCATCCGCCGTCGTCCGGCGGCCGTGGCGCAGAAGACCGGCGAGCCCTCCAACTCCGCGAAGCCGTAACTCGATCCAGTGAAGGCCTGTAGTAGGGTCGCGCCCATGCTTCGTCGCGTGTGGGTGCTGCTCGCCGTGCTGTCCGCCCCGGCCTTCGCGGACTCCTACGACTTCCGCATCTACCAGCTGGGCAACCCTCAGTGCCGGACGCGCGTCGACGGTGTTTGTACGACTGGCGCGACCGGCTACCAGGACGGGGCCAACGCCAACTTCCGCGCGTTCGCCAAGCGTCTGGCCGCCGCGATGACGTCGGCCAACCTTGGCCCGCCCGAGACGCTCGGCCACTCCGCGTTCGCCATCTCCGCTGAGCTGTCCGTCGTCGATCTGCAAGGCGCCGTCGCCCCCACGCAGATGCCGACCGAGCGGCCGATGAACAGCGCGCTGCTCCTGCCCTCGATTCACCTCCGCAAGGGTCTGCCGTGGAGCTTCGAGGTCGGCGTGCGCGCCGCGTGGTTCGAGAAGTCGCGCATGGGCACCGGCACGCTCGAGCTCAAGTGGGCGCTCAACGAGGGCTTCACGTACCTGCCCGACATCGGCGTGCGCGGCTACATCACCAAGATCCTCAACTCGCGCGACTTCGACGTGACCGCGGGCGGCTTCGATCTCGGCATCGGCAAGCAGTTCGCGATCGGCGGCATGGTCACGCTCACGCCGTACATCGGCTGGAACCTCTCCTTCGTCGGAGCGTCGACCGGCAACGTCGACTTCAACCCCACCCGCACCCTCGCCGAGGCGGACCAGCCGGGCGCGCAGTACACCGATTATTACGTGTTCGATTCCGTGCTCGCCGCGCAGAACACCAACAACCGCTTCTACGGCGGCTTCCGCTTCATCGCGGGCGTGGTGATGCTGGGCTTCGAGTTCAGCTACACCGCGCTGGGTACCTTCAATGACTCAGTGATCGGCAAGGTCGATCTCAGCAGCAAGCCGGTGCTCGCCTACAACAGCACCATCGGCTTCGACTTCTGAAGTCAGAGACGCTCGAGCTCGGCGCGCAATGCTCCGGGTCGGTTGGTGATCAGATCTTCCACGCCCAGCGCTCGCAGCCGTCGCGCCTCGACCAGATCGTCCACCGTCCACACCGCCATCGACCAGCCACGCCGATGCCACCGGTTCGCGCGCTCCGCGGTGACTTGAGAGAAGTGCGGGTGCACCGAAGTGAGCGCGGTGATCGGCAACCAGAACCACGCCTGCGGTACCCACGGCAGGTCGGGGTCGATCAAGAAGCCGCGCTTCAGATGCGGGTACGCGCGCGCCACGCGCACCAGGCAATACGGGTTGAAGCTCGAGAGAAAAACGCGCTCGTCGAGCCGACGCTCGTGAATGCGCTGCGCGACCGCGAGGCTCAGCCCGCGATCATCGGTGGTGATGCACTTCAGCTCGACGTTGATCGCCATCGACGCAGGGAGCGCGTCGAACACCTCGTCGAGCAATGGAATGCGCGCCGGCGCGAAGCCGAGGCGTGAACCGACGTCGAGGCGCTTCAGCTTTCGCCACGGCGTCTCGCGCACGTCCCAATGCAGCCCCGCAAGGCGGTCGAGCCACTCGTCGTGACACACCACCAGCTCGCCCGACCCGCAGCGGATGACGTCGAGCTCCACGCCGTCGGCGCCCTGCTCCACCGCGCCCTGAAACGCCTCGAGCGTGTTCTCGGGAAAGTCGGCGCTGGCGCCGCGGTGAGCCAACAGGCGCATCACGAACGACTTCTCCGGCCGCCGAGTTGCGCGGGTGCCGGTGGTGGTGCACTGTGGCGGGGCATGTTCGGCATCCAGCCCGGCGAGCTCATCATGCTCGTCATCATCGTCGCGATCGTCTTCTCCGCTTCGCGCATGGGCGCGCTCGGCAACGCCATCGGGAAGTTCGTCTACTCCTTCAAGAAGGCGTCTGCTGGGGAAGGTTTCGTCGACGGCAAGGTCACGCGCGTCGAGAAGCCGGTGAAGACCGTCGAAGGCGAAGTCATCAAGCGCCCTTCGGACGATCAGCGCTGAGCCGCTGCGCGAGCTCCCGCACCGAGAGGTGCAGCTTGGTGTCGCTCGCCACTTCCTTCAGATCGGCGGCCGACAAGAGCGGCACGATCTTCACGCCCGTCTCCGGTGGCAGGTAGGGGTTGAACACCAGCGCGCGGCGAATCGCGGGCCGGTTGTTCCAGCGCTCCGACTTCCAGATTTCCTGCAACGGTTCGGGGCGCGCGGGCCGTCGCGAAGCGATGCGCACCACGAGATCTTCCGTGAGCCGCAGGTTCTTCAACACCTCGCGAATCACGGCCGGGTTCGACGCCACCGCCAGTCGCGACAGCTCGTCGGGGTTCTTCGTCAACCGCGCGCGAGACTTGAGCACGCCCAGCGGCAGCGTGAAGAGCTTGGCGTCGGCGCGCGCCGCGGCGTCGGCCTCGTACGACTGCACCGCTTCGCCTTCGGCGAACACGAACGTCACCTCTTCGTGTTCGTGCAGCGACGCCACCTGACGCAGCGTCGCGAGGTGCGGAATCAGATCTCCGTCTTCTTCGAGCGCGCGCATGAACGCCGGCAAAACGCGCAGTGCAGGGGTCCACCGCTCGACGGCCAGCCGCATCACCCCGAGCAACACTTCCGTCGCGCGGGGCGGGTCGAGCTCACCGAGCGTTCGCGCGGCCGCTCGACGCAACACGGTGTGACCGCCGCCGAGCACGTCGAGCCGTGTGATGATTTCGCGAACTGCTGCGAGCTCGTCTGGCTCGGCGGTCACGGCTTCGCTGCGGCCGCGGTGGGGTTCACCGGCACCGCTCGCGCTGACACGCGCACGCGGAAGCCGCGCAGATCAGGCGGGAATTCGGTGAAGGGCACCACGAACGCAGCCGAGGCTTCGGGCGGCACGGCGATGGAGCGCTTCTCGACCCGGCGATTGAGCGTGTCGAGCGCTTCGGTGCTGTCGATGAGGAAGATCTCTTCGGGCGTCGCGGGGTCTCCCGCCCAGCTCTCGCCGCCGCGAACCACCTTGCCGTCTTCGACGATCTCCGCCTTCACCACGACCTTCACCGTGCTCGCGCTGCGGTTGGTGACTTCCCCGCGCACGAAGAAAACCGCTCGACCGGCGCGCGTCTCGTAGAGCCCGTTCGACACGTCGCTGGCCACGAACTCCACCGACGGAGCGAAGGTGTTCTTCAGGCTGTCGAGCGAGAGAGAGTCGGTCGAGAGCTTGCCTTCGTTCAGGTACGCCGAGCCGACCAGCACCAGGCCGAGCACCAGAATCGCCGCGACCATCAGGTTCACCACGATGCCCACCACGCTGCGGCGGCGCGGCGGCTCGTCAGCAGCCTGCGGAGCAGACGGTTCCTTCGGAGCGCTCATGCGCGCCACCGCCACCCGCTCGACCATGTTGTTCGACTGGCCTTCGGGCTCCGGCGGCGGAATGTCGGGCAGCGTCTGCTGCGGCGCCGATGAAGCCTGCGGGAGATCGAACATCGAGCGCGCGGTTGCTCCGTCGATGTTCGACAGCGAAGACGAAACGCCGCTGTCGGTCGAAGCGAAGAAGCCGTCGGCTCCGCCGTTCGCGCCCGGAATCGGCCCGCTCATGTCGACTGCCGGCGCGCTCGACATCGGGCGTGAAGGCGGCGCTCCGAGATCCATCGCAGGGAACGCCGGCGGCGGAGGACCACCCGCGTTCTGCTGCGGGCCCGGCGGCGGCGGACCAAAGTCGAACGCCGGCAAAGGCTGATTGGGGAGCGTCGGCGCGCTCGGCGCGGAAGGCGGAGGAGGAGGCGGCGGCGGCATCGACGTCGCCTGCGGACCCGCGAAGCCCGAGAAGTCGAACGCCGCTGGTGCAGGGCCACCCGTCGTCGGAGGAGCGATGGCGGCGAAATCGAAAGGCGCTGGTGCTGCTCCGCCCGGCTGGTACGCGGGCACAGCGGGAACCGTCGGCACGCTCGGCAGCGGCGGCTTCAGCGAGCTGAAGTCGAACGGCGACGAAGACGTGTGCGCAACGGCGGCGACGTTGGGCTGCGTGGTCGGGTACGCGGGCGCGGTGGGCGGCACCACGGCCGGAGCTCTCGCCGGCACCTTCGCCGTTCCGAACTCCGGGCTGCGCGTGGCCTCGACACCGAGCGCGAAGACCCCGGGTCGCGTGACCTCGGCGGTCGGTGGCTCGGCGGCTGCTCCGAACTTCGCGAAAGGGTCAGCTCCGGCAGGCGGCTGGTACGCAGGCAACGTTCCCGTCGCCGGCTGCGCCATGTCGCGCGTCACGCGGAAGGTATGGCCGCACTTCGTACAGCGGACCTTCACTCCCTTGTCGGTGACCTTGTCGTCCGGAATCTTGAACCGGGTCTGACACTGCTCGCACTTGACGATCATCCGCGCGCGGCACTGTACCCCGGTTTGGAAAGAAATCGCGTGGTTGGCACCAGTCGGAAGAATTGGTACAGCCATCGCGCACTGCGTTAAGGGCCCCTCTCCATGTCCGAAGCCGAACCGGTCTCTCGCGAGCCGAAGGTCATCAAGCGGTACACGAACCGAAAGCTCTACGACACCGTCGAGAGCCGGTACGTCACGCTCGATGAGATCGCCGAGATGGTGAAGCAGGGCGTCGAGGTGAAGATCGTCGACAACCGCACCAAGGAAGATCTCACCTCGGTGACGCTGGCGCAGATCGTCTTCGAAGAAGAGAAGAAGAAGAACCAGATGCCGCTGTCGGTGCTGCGCGAGATCATCCGCCAGCCGGGCGAGCGCCTGAACGACTTCATCAGCACGCAGGTCAGCCCGCGCGTCGACGCCATCAAGCAGGAAGCGACCGGCCGCATCAACACGCTGCTCGGCCGTGAGCCTGCCGAGGGTGAGCTCACTCCGGCGTCGCTGATTCAGCAGTCGCAGAAGATCTTCGAAGGCTGGCAGCAGCGCGTCGACGAGCGCGTGAAGACCGCGGTCGAGAACGTGGTCGGCAACCTGCCCGCGCTCGGCCGTGATCTCTCGACGCTCGTGCAGCGCATCGAACAGCTCGAGGCGAAGATCGCCGCGCTCGAAACCGAAAAGCCGAAGAAGAAGTGACGTGAGAACCTTCGTCGTCCTCGCGTTGGTGTCGTTCTCGGCCTGCACGACCAACAACAACAACAGCGCGCCGAAGGTCGACCCGGCGGCGACCATTCGCTTCATCACCGCGCCCGAAGGCGACGTGGCTCCGATGGTGGTGAGCCAGCTCGCGAAATCGCAGACCGAGAAGCGCCAGCTGCTGCTCTACGTGAGCGCGACGTGGTGCGAGCCGTGCCGCGTGTTCCATGAGGCGGTCGATCGCGGAGAGCTCACCGGCAAGCTGGGCGCCGTCGACCTCCTCGCCTTCGACTCGGAGCGCGACGCGGAGCGGCTGATCATCGCCAACTACGAATCGCAGTTCATTCCCGCGTTCCACCTGCCGCTGGCCAACGGTCAGTCGAGCGGTCGCAAGATCGAAGGCTCGGTGAAGGGCAACGGCGCGACCAACGATCTCGTGCCGCGCTTGAAGGAATTGCTGGCCGCTCCGCCGCACTGATCAGCGGGCGCGCTCGACGCGCTCGGCGACGGTCTGCAGCAGCGTCGCGCCGCGACTCCACGGAGCGTGTTCCCAGATCGTCTTGCCGTGACTCTGCGCTTCGTCGATCTGCACGTTGAGGTGCATCGGTTCGGTCACGCGCTTGGGGAAGTACGACTTCAACTTCTCGACGATCTCGTCGGACATCTGCGTCTTGCGGTACAGCGTCGGCACGATCTGCGTCACGCGCAGCTTCGTGTGGCCGAACTCCTTCGAGACGCGCTCCACCGTGGCGACCATCTCGGCGCAGCCGTCGAGCGCGAGGTAGGTGGTGGCGACGGGAATCACGACCTCTTCGGCCGCGAGCAGCACGTTGGTGGTGACCAGGCCGAACGACGGCGGAGCGTCGAACACCACCACGTCGTAGCGGCTTTCGACGCCTTCCAATTTCTTCGCGAGCAAGCGCGCCGGCTCAGGCACCGTCGCCGCGCGCTGCGGGAAGTCGGCCATCTGCTTCCACGAGGGGATGAGCCAGAGGTTCTCGACCGCCGTCGCGCGCGTCACGGCGGCAGCGTCGACCGCGGAGCCAGTCAGCAAGTCGAAGATCGTCGGGCCACCGGCGCGCACGTCGACGCCGAGCGTCTTGGCGGCATGCCCCTGCGTGTCGAGATCGACGAGCAGCACGCGCTGACGCCGCTTCTGCGCGAAGAAGGCCGCGACGTTGACCGCGAGCGTGGTCTTCCCCACCCCGCCCTTCTCGTTGATGAAGGCGATGCGCCTGGTCACTTCGATTTCGACTCGGAGATCTGGTCGATCTTGCCCTCGAGGCTGGAGAGGATCTTCTCCAGCTCGTCGATCTTCTCGCGGAGCGTCTCGAGGTCGGCCGTCGAAGGCAGGTTCATCGCCGAAAGCGCCGTGCGGATGCTCTTGTCGACCGTGCCCTTCGCCGAAAGCCCGCGCGAGACGATGGTCTGGATGCCGGCCACGAACTTCTCGTTCGACATCAGCTGCTGGACCAACTTCCCGATGCGTTCTTCACCGGTGGCCACCAGCTTCTTCATCACGGGGTTGTCTTTCAGCATGGCGGCGGATGCTGCGTTCCACATGTCGCCGTGTCAATGTGGCTTTCGCCGTGCGCGAAGAACTGTCGGACAAGCGTCTCCTCGTGGTGACGGGCAAAGGAGGCGTGGGCAAGACGACGCTCGCCGCCGCGCTCGCGGTGCAGAGCGCGCGTGAAGGTCTGCGCACGCTGGTCTGCGAAGTGAACACCAAGGAGCGCATCAGCCTGCTGCTCGGCAAACCCGAGGTGGGCCCCGAAGTGACCGCGCTCGACGAGAACCTGTGGGCCGTCGACGTGCGCCCCCAGGAAGCGATGCGCGAGTACGCGTTGATGCTGCTGAAGTTCGAGAGCATCTACAACGCGGTCTTCGAGAACCGCGTGGTGCGTTACTTCCTGCGCTTCATCCCCTCGCTGCAGGAACTCGTGCTGCTCGGGAAGATCCTCTTCCACTTGAAGGAGAAGCGCTCCGACGGCCGTTGGCGCTTCGACCGCATCATCATCGACGCGCCCGCGACCGGGCACGCGGTGACCTTCTTCTCGGTGCCGCAGGTGATTCTCGACACGGTGCCTCCCGGCGCGATGAGCGACGACGCCACGTGGATGCGGAATCTCCTCATCGACAAGAAGACCACCGCGGTGGTGCTGGTCTCGCTGCCCGAAGACATGCCGGTGAACGAGACCATCGAGCTCCACGGCAAGTTGAAGGACAAAGTGAAGATGAACCCCGCGCTGGTGGTGCTGAACGGGTTCATTCCCGAGCGGTTCGACGAGAGCGAAGCCACCGGGCTCTCGCCGGCGCTGGCTGAAGTGGTTCACGCGCATCGCGCCCGCGCGGCACTCTCGGCCGCGAGCCTCGCGAAGTTGAAGACGCTGGGTCTCGAGGTGCTCACCGTGCCGCGGCTGTTCACACCCGAGTTCGGTCGCGCCGCCGTCGATCAGATCGCGCAACGTCTTGCGGGAGAGCGCACGTGAGCTCTTCGCCGATTCGCGACGCGCTCGCTTCGTCGGACGTGCTGGTCACCGTCGGCAGCGGAGGCGTCGGCAAGACCACGCTCGCCGCCGCCATCGCCCTGCGCGCCGCGATGGAAGGTCAGGGCTCGCTGGTGTGCACCATCGACCCCGCGCGCCGGCTCGCCAACTCGCTCGGCCTCGAAGCGCTGGGCAACGCCGAAACGGAAATTTCGCAGCAGACGTTCGCGAACGCGGGCCTCGCTCCGAAGGCGACGATGCGCGCGATGATGCTCGACATGAAGCGCACGTGGGACGACTTGATCGAGAAGCGTGCGCCTCCCGACAAGCGCGAGAAGATCCTCAACAACCGCTTCTACCAATCGCTCTCGAGCGCGCTCGCCGGCAGCCAGGAATACGTGGCGATGGAAAAGCTCTGGGAGCTGCGCACGCAGCGCGACTACCCGCTCATCGTTCTCGACACGCCGCCGACCGCGCACGCGCTCGACTTTCTCGACGCGCCCAATCGCATTCTCGACTTCCTCGACAACGACGCTTCGAAGTGGCTGCTCACGCCGGCGCTCGCGGCGGGAAAATTCGGGCTCAAGCTCTTCAACCTCGGCGGCAGCTACGTCGCGAAGACCATCTCGCGCTTCACCGGCACCGAGACGCTGCAGCAGCTCGCCGACTTCATGCTCAACATCAGCGGCATGAACGAGGGCTTCAAGGAGCGCGCGCATCAGACCCGCGCGTTGCTCGAGGCCGATTCCACCAGCTTCGTGCTCGTCACCGGGCCGATGCCGGAGCGCCTCGACGAGGCCGTCTATTTCCACACGCTCCTTCAGCAGAACAAGATGAAGGTCGCGGCCATCGCGGTGAACCGCGTGCACACGCCGGTTCCTGATGCGCTGTGGGAGGAAGTGGCACGTCTCCCCTCATCACTGCAGAAGAAGATGGAAGACACGCTGAAGGAAAACGACCACCTGGCTCGGCAAGATGCGCGCGGCATCGCCAAGCTTCGTGAGGCGTGCGGGTCAACGCCGATGGTGGTGATCCCCCGCTTCGAGCTCGACGTGCACGATCTCTCCGGGCTGTACGAGACGTCGAAGTGGCTGTGGGGAGATCGTCGCCTCGAAGTGGCAACCGCTGGCCGTTAAGCTCCGTACTTCCGTTGCGGAACCCGCCTCGACGAGCGGGTGTCGGTGGCTTTGTCTCGTCACACAGAAAGCGAACGAACGCATGCGCCTGGCGCACTGGTCGTGGGTCGCGGTTCTCGCCGCCGCGGTTGTTGGTTCTGGTTGTGCTCATACGCGGAACGGTCTCGTCGATCCCAACGCGCAGGAAGTGAAGTTCGACGAGGTCGTCATCACCGGCGATCTCGAGCTCGAGAAACTGAACGACGAAGAACTCTTCGCGGCCGCGACCTCGTTCTACGCGGCCGAAGACTTCGCGCAGGCGGCCCGGTACTTCGGCCGCATCTGCGACTTCCACCCGAACTCGAAGCACCGCCGCCCGTCGCTCTACAACGCGGGCCTCGCGCTCGAGAAGATCAAGGCGTGGGACGACGCGTGGGTTCGCTTCGCGGCGTTGTCTGACCCGAAGGGCACCGGCGATCAGCTCGACGCCGCGTTCCGTGTCGCCGAATGCGACTACCACCTCGAGCGCTACACCGACGCCATCGACGTGCTGCGCACCATCGCCGATCGCCCTGAAGTCGGTTCGGACAAGCGCATCGAAGCCCGCGTGCAGCAGGGCATCTGCGAGCTTGAGCAGGGCAACAAGGAAGCGGCCGAATCGACGCTCCGCAGCGTGCTCACCTATTGGAACTCGTTGCCCGACAAGGACCTCGTCGACGACTACTTCCCGGGCCAGGCGCAGTTCTTCCTCGGGGAGATCTTCCGGCTCCACTACGAGGAGGTCGAGCTCGACGGCAACAAGACGACCGAGAAGCTCGCCGAAGATCTCGAGTACAAGTCGGAGCTGCTCCTCTCGGCGCAGGGCCACTACCTGCGCGCGATTCGCATTGGCAACGGCTACTGGGCGACCGCGTCGGGCAATCGCATCGGTGGGCTGTACGAGAACATGTACGACCACATGACCCACGCGCCGGCTCCGGCCGAGCTGAAGGCCGAAGAGGCCGAGGTCTACCGCGCCGAGCTCCGCAAGAAGATCCGCGTGCTGATCACCAAGGCCATCACCGTCTACGAGCGCACGCTCGAAGCGGCAGAACGCATCGGCGCGTCGAGCCCGTTCGTGCAGCAGACGCGCGAGAGCCTGCAGAAGATGAAGGAACTGCTGCTGGCGGAAGCGAAGGCCGAAGAAGCAGAAAAGGCCGCCAAGCCGGGCTCGTGAGTACGCTGCGCCGCGAGTGGAGACCGAGCTCGCGGACCTCAAGGCGTACCACCAGCCGTATTACGTCATCGCGGCGGTCGACCTCGTCCTCTGGCCGCTGCTGCTGATTCTCGGTGCGCGTTTCCTCACGCGCCCGCTCTTCTCGCTGGCCTCGCGCGTTCGGTTTCGCTCCCGCGTCATGGAACGTGTGTGGGGCGATGATTCGTGGGCGCCGACCGTCGTGTTCGCCCTGCTCTACTTCGGCGTCTTCGCGGTGCTCACCATTCCACTCGAGTGGTGGACGTGGGCTCACGAGCGAGCGTTCGGCATGTCGGTCGAATCACCGGGCAGCTTCGCGTTCGACTCGCTGAAGGCTCATGTCGCCCTCGTGATCGCGGTCAGCGCACTCGCCTTCGGCTTGTTCGGCATCGCGCGTCGCACTCCGAAGTGGTGGTGGCTGGTCGGCATCGCGACGTCACTGCTGCTCGTCGTATCGGTCGCACTCGACCCCTACAAAGCCGCGCTCTACGTCGATCAGGAGCCGCTGCCCGCCGGTCCGCTCCGCACGCAACTCACCGACGTGCTCGCGCGCGCGCAGGTGCCCTTCGGAGAGATCGTGGTGGTCAACACGAGCAAGAAGACGGTGCGCGTGCAGGCGGCGTTCGCGGGCACGGGGCCGACGCGCACCATCCTGCTCACCGACACGCTGCTCTCATCGATGACCGAGAGTGAGATCGTCGCTGCGGTCGCTCACGAAGCCGGTCACGTCAGCGAGTCGAAGTGGCCAGGGAGGATCTTCACTCCGCTGTGCGTCGTGGCGCTGCTGTTCTTCATCGAGGTGTTGTTTCGCCGATCGGCTGCGCGCGGTTGGTTCGGCATCACGGCTCGCGCCGACGTTCGCGTGCTGCCACTCGTGCTGCTGACCTTCGACCTGCTGATGAGCGCGGCGGCTCCCATCAGCGGCGCGTTCTCTCGCGAGCGTGAGCTGGCTGCCGATCGCTTCGCCATCTCACTCACGGGCGATCGCGCTTCGCTGAGTTCGCTGCTCACGAAGCTCGGGCAGATCAACAAGACCGACCCTGACCCGCCGCGTTGGTACGTCTTGTCCGGTGTCTCGCACCCGACGATTCGTGAGCGCGTCGAGCGGATCGAAGCGGCGCCTTAGAAGAACGCGAAGCCGCCGCCGATGACTCCGGTGAGCGTGGGCACTTCGGCGCAGCACGAGCCAGGCGCCATGCGGTAGCGCGCTTCAGCCTCGAGGAAGAAGTGCTTGCCGAAGTTGAGGTCGATGCCCGCGGCGCCAGCGAAGCCGAACGAGAACTTGCCCGGGTTCGACAGGTTCTCGTTGCCGGAGAAGGACACGGACGCGTACGGCTTGAAGACCTTCCACGGGAGCGGCGAGAGCTTCACGCCGAGCATGTCCCAGGTGCGCGAGTCCTGGCGGAACTCGAGGTCGCTGCGCAGCGCGAGCCAACGCGTGAGGCGCACTTCGATGCCGGGCGAGTGAGCGAACGCCGGAGTGCCGAAGTTCACCTGGCCGTCGGGCGCGGCGACGCTGGTGGAAAGACCGGGCATGTATTTCACGGCGAGAAAGCCGGGACGATCATCCCGAACGGGCTTTTGCTGCTGCACGACCAGCGGCGCGTTCGCAGGAACGACCTGCTGCGGAACGGGCTGGGCGTAGACGATGGGCGGCGCGGTGTAGACCGGCTGCTGCTGCACGACGACCGGCGCAGGAGGCGGCGCGTAGACGATCGGCGGCTCGCTGTAGGCGTAGGCCTGAACCGGAGCGGGCTGCACCACCACGGGCGCCGCCACGACCGGAGCCGCAGGCAAATACACGACGTCGTGACAATGGTGGCGGTGCTTGTAGCCGCCGATGAAGACGTTACCGATCTGGATGCCGATTCCCTTGTGGCAGTGGGCCAACGCAGGGGTGGCGAGACCAACGGCAGAGAACACAGCGACCAGGCGAATGAAGCGCGGCATCTGACCTCCTGACAGCATCAGATGCCGCTCACTCGAAAAGCGATCAGTGCCTTTTCGAGTCTTTTTCGTTCAGCCGCCGTAGCGGCGCAGCAGTGCCTGCGCGCGAGCCTGGACCGGTGACTTCACCGAAGCCGCGATCTTCAGGTCCTCGATTCCCTTCAGGTCGCCACGCTTGCAGCGGAGCTCGCCGCGGTTGACGCGAGCCAGCGGGGACTTCGACTCGAGCTTGATGGCTTCGTCGTACGCCGCGATCGCATCCGTGATCTTGCCCTGTTCCTGAAGAACGGACCCGAGCGCAGAGCGGTACGCCGCCTCGTCCGGCGCGAGTTGGACGAGTCCGGCGAAGATGACAGCGGCACCCTCGTGATCGCCGACATCAACGAGATCGAAACCGCGACTGCGAACGGCCTCGAGCTGACTCGCAGTGAAGCCAAACGTCTGAGATGGAGTCGTCATGACGTTCACTTGATGTTGCGGACCGAGTTCATCGCGATGTCCGACCAGAGCTTCGCGGTGTTCTGCATCATCTGGATCAGCTGGTTCAGCATGTTCATCGTCGCCTGCTGCTTCGTCTGCAGATCGGCCATGAGCGCTTGCTTCTTTGCCGGGTCGATCGAGCTGTCGTTCGCGAGTGCGACCATCTGCTTCGAGTAGTAGTCGCCCATGTTGCCGAGGTTCTCCATCGCACCTTCGACCCCGGGCTTGTCGGACTGAGGCGGAAGCGGAACCGCGTCCGCGGCGCCCGAGCCGCTCGCAGGAGGAGCGGCAGGAGCACCATTGGGCGTGGCGCCGGCAGTACCCGTTCCAGCCTGTGCATTGGTCTGCATCCCCCGCGCTGCCTTCACCTCATCGGTCTTCGCCGCTCGGATGGAAGCAATCTGATTCCTCAGCCCACTGATGAATGCGTCGACCTCTTGGCTCGAAGCTTTGGTGTCGGTTCCGTTGACGCCATTCAGGAACTCGCGGTTCGCCAAGAGACGTTGTGCCGCCGCCTTCATCTCCGGAGACTGGCAGAGGTCGTTCGTGACATCGATGATGGCTTGGCGATCGAGGATGCCATCGCCCGAGCCGATCAGATGGTCTTGGAGATAGTTCCAGTCATTCGCGAGTGACTCGCTCTGATCCAGCAGCCTCTGAAGACGCATCGCCTCAGGATCGGCCGCCATCTGCTCGTCGACTTCTTGAGCGACGGTCTTGGTCGCCTCGCGAGGAGCATCAGCCGGCGCGGTCTGCTGTCCGTGAACCGCGTCGTGCGTCTCAGTCAGGTTCTTCGCCGGTCGCTTCGGGGCCGCGTACTGAACACCTTCCATCGTCTCCGGGACCTGCGCCTCAGTGGTCCGGCTCGCTCCGTTCACTCCTCCAGCCATGCGTTGCTCCTCGTTGGTGGGGCCGAAGCCCGTGGATGACGAGGCACCTCGCAGGGGCCGTGCCGAGTTCCACCCACACGCTTTCCACGCACTTACGACCTGAGCGGCGTCCGACTACGGTCCGCCGCGATGCGCGCGCTCGGACTCGATCTCGGCACCAAGACGATCGGTCTCGCCGTCACCGACGAGCTCGGCATCACCGCCCAGGGCATCACCACGCTCGAGCGCCGCGGTCCGAGAAAGGACCTCGAGGCGCTGATCGAAACCGCACAACAATATGGAGTCGACCGCTTCGTGATCGGGCTTCCGCTCAACATGGACGGCAGCGAAGGTCCTCGGGCGGAAGCGACGCGGAAGTTCGGCGCAGGGCTCGAGAGCGAATCGAAGCTCCCCGTCATCTACTGGGACGAGCGCCTCACGACCGTCGCCGCGCACCGCATGCTTCTCGAAGCCGACGTCTCGAGAAAGAAGCGCAAGGAAGTGGTCGATCAGATCGCCGCCGTCCTCATTCTCCAGGGCTGGCTCGACGCCCAGAAGCCGAAGTCCGCACTCGAAGACTCGGACGACGCGTAACCACCCAAAACCACACCGCCGAGAGTTGGCTGCGGCACTGCACATGACCCCTCCGTCCCTCACGGAGGTCGTTCATGCCGCTCGAAGCCATCAGCACCGGCGCAACTCACGAAGCCACTCACGTCGAAGACGCCGGCGGAATTTCGCCCAGCGGCGCTGAAGGCACGCACGCGACCAACTCAGCCGAGAGCTACGCAGAGAGCCTGCGTGACGCGAACGGTGCTGAGGCTCCGTTCGACCTCTTCAAGGCACTGGGCGAGCTCTTCAGCGGCGGCAAGGGCGGCGACGCAAACAGCTTCGATCTCGGCACGCTGCTCGCGTCGATCTTCAACAGCGCCGGCGTCTCGGAAGACGGAAAGATCAACCTCGTCGACGAAGACTCCGGTGGCGGCCACCAGTCGAGCGTCGGCAAGGGCGCTGACGTCGGAGAGATGTCGAACCTGCTGAACCCGGGCCCTCCGCCTCGCGCGATGTCGGGCCCCGACAACCCGAACCTCCGCCAGGACCACGTCGGCGTTCGCAAGGAAGTCGAAGTGAAAGGCGAAGTCGGCGACAAGAACTTCAAGCTCGAGGGCCGCGCGAAGGCCGAGGCACACGCCGAAGCGAACTCGTATTCGGAGACCTTCAACGACGGGAAGAACGTGCACGCGCGCGTCGGAGCAGACGCCAGCGTCGGTGCGTCCGCTGAAGTCGAAGGCAAGATCAAGACGCCGGTCGCGCAGCTCGATGGCAAGGCGACGATCTCCGCCGAGGCGTACGCGCGAGCGCAGGCCGAAGCGCACGCCGGCATGGACGGAGTCGGTGCCTCCGCGAAAGCGCAGCACGGCGTCCTGACCAGCTCGACCAACAGCACCAACCTCAGCGTGGCCAACGGGCTCATCGAAGGGCACGGCGACGCACACGCCGAAGCCGGAGCGGCCGGTCAGGCGATCGCGAAGACCGAGTTCTCTTACAAACCCCCGACCGCCGTCGCGACCGGCAAGGCCGAGGCGTTCGCCGGAGCTCGCGCTGGCTTCGTCGCCAAGGGCGGCATGGGCGGCATCCAGGGAGGCGTGGGTGTCGAGGTCTGGGCCGGCGCGGGAGCGAAGATCGAAGGCACGGCGAGCTACAAGAAGGGCCACCTCGGCTTCGACTTCAGCATCGGCGCGTCGGTCGGCGTCGGCTTCAAGATCAACATCAAGGTCGACATCGACCTGAAGAAGGCTGCGAAGACCTTCGGCGACATCCTCACCTTCATGGGTGGCGGAGCGATCTTCGGCGCGATCGGCAAGATGTTCGGCGGCGGCAAGGGCGACGGCTCGCACGCGAGCAAGGCCATCAGCGACGCGGTGAAGCAGGCGACGTCGATGATCAAGCAGCCCGGTCGCGAGTCGACGCCAGAAGCGCCGAAGGCAGACGCGAACGACGAAGCCGCGCGCGAGGCCGACGAGTCGCACGAAGCAGAGCGCGACGCCGAGACCACGCACGAAGCCGAAGAGTTCAACGACGCCGTCGAGACCACCCCCGAAGCAGTCGAGGCCTGACCACCATGGACCTGATGCCCCTGTTGACCGAAGCCGAGCGGTACTTTTCCGAGAAGGACATCGATCGCGCCGCGGCGCTCTTCGTTCACGCGAACAAGGTCTGCAACGGCTCACACCCGTTGCCGATGGTCGGCCTGGCGCGAATCGCGATCGTCACGCGACGCTTCACCGACGCGAGCGCGATTCTCGACGACGTGCTGACGCGCTTCCCGCGATGTGCCGAAGCGCTCACGGCGCGTGGAGTGATCATCGAAGCCGAAGGTCACCTCGAAGACGCGATGGACTGGCACTCGCGCGCGCTCATGGTCGACCCGACGCTCTCGACCGCGCACTACAACCTCGGTCGCTGCCACGGTCTTCGTGAGCGGTGGGATCTCGCCGCTGCCAGTTTGACGCTCGCGATTCAGCATGGAGCGACAGGGCCTGCGGTGAAGCTCGCGCTCGGAACGGCTCTCTTCAAGGCGAAGCGCACCAGCGAAGCGATCAAGGTGATGACGCTGACCGTGAACGCCCACCCGAATCACGTCGAAGCGATCCTCGCGTTGTCGGACGCGCTGGTCGAAACCGGCGCGCTGGGTCTCGCGGCGCAGTTGCTCGACAACGCCAAGCCGCGTCTGCCGAACGTGGCGGTCATCGCGTCACGTCGCGCGGCGGTCGCGCTGCTGCTCAAAGATCTCGAGGCTGCGAGCCGCGAAGCCTGGCGCACCACCGAGCTCGCCCCGAAAGACGAAGAGGCCTGGCTGTTCGCAGCGGTCGTCGACTCGATGCGGTTGCGCTTCGACACGGCAGAGAAGGCACTGAAGACCGTGCTTCGCCTCAACCCCGAGAACTGGCGCGCGCACTACCACCTCGGTGGTCTGTCGGATGCGATCAAGGACAAGCAGCACGCGATGAAGTGCTACCGAGCGGCCATGGCGGCCAACGCACACGCGTGGGAGCCGCTCAACAACCTGGCGATCATGCTGCTCGAGACGGGAACGAAGAAGGCCGCCGAAGAAGCCAAGCTGCTGCTCGAGCGCGCGATTCGACTCGGCATCGGGCCCGACGCGGTGGTGACGCACTACAACCTGTCGCTCGCCTACTTGAAGCTGGGCGAGCTGGCCGCCGTGCGCCGCACCGCGCAGCACCTGCTCAAGGTCGCTCCGCCCGAGCACCCGATGGCGACCGAAGCGGCCCGCTTGCTTCGCGCGGCGTGACTCAGTCCTGCGAGGTGGGCAGCTCCGAGGGATCTTCTTCTTCGGCGGGGTCGACCGCGACCGTCTGCTCGTGATCAGCGAGCGCTCCGCGAAGTGAACGGAGCGCAGCTCTCACTTGATCGGATCGATCAGCCGGAGAAGGAGTCCCCGCGGGGTGCGCGGTGTCGGGTGCGCCGGGTTTCTCGGCGTGCGCGATGCGCTTGTAGACGCGCTCCATCAACACCTGCGACTGAGTCGGCGAACCGGTCTGCAGTGCGCGCGCGAGTTCGAGGTGGCCTCGGTACAAATCGAGCGCGTCGAGGAACGCAGCGTCGCTCACCTCGGAAAGCAAGCGGGCGCCCTGCGCAATCTCTTCCTCCGCTCCGTCGACGTCGCCCTGCAGCGCCTGCACGGCGGCCTTCATCGCAGCGGTGAGTCCCAGAAAGCGCGAGTCGCCGATCTCTTCGAAGATCTCGACGGCCGACGTGAGGCGCCGGTTCGCGTCGTCGTACTCGCCGTACTGAAGGTGCAAGGAGCCCAGCGAGAAGAGCGCGATGCCTTCCCAACGGCGAGCACCGACCTCCGACGCGATCTGAAGCGCAGTCTCGTACATCGCCAACGCCTGGCCCGGTTGCTCGAGCTCCGCGGCGAGATCGCCGAGGTTCAAGTTGCTGATGCCTTCTGACCGGCGGTTGCCGAGCTCTCGATGAATGGCGAGCGCAGCCTGGTAGTTCGCGCGCGCCTGTTTCAGAAGCCCGAGCCCCTGCTGTTGCACGCCGAGGTTGGCGAGGGTGATCCCCTCGTAGCGGCGGTCTCCGACCTTGCGGTGGATCTCGAGGGCTTCGTTGTAGGTCTCGAGCGCTCGTGTCTCGGCACTCATCTCGTTTCGCAGCACGGCGAGGTTGCTCAAAGCCCGACCGCGATAGAATTCTTCGCCTGTGTTCGCGAGGCGCGCGATGGCAGCCTCGAGGCGAACCATCGCGTCGCCGCGCTGACCCTTGAGGCGGTCGACGGCGCCCAGCATGAACTCCATGCGCGCCTCTCCGGCTTGATCACCGACACGGCGCGCGAGTTCCTGAGCATCGAGCAGATCGGACTCTGCTTCGGCAATGCGGCCGCGTGCAGACCTCGCTCGTCCGCGAGCCTCGAGCGCAGCGCTCGCCATCTTCGGCTCGGCCTTCACCAGATCCACGACGCGATCGAGCAACTCGAGTTGGAGCGCGAACGGTCCACGCAGCGTCAACAACGGGTCGAGCGCCATCACCGCACCCAGCGCGTGCTCGGCACGCTTCGCGTCGACCGCACGTCGATACACCACCAGCAGGTTCTCGCGTTCGAGATCGAGTTCGTCGAGGCGCGCCTTGCTGCCTTCGGCTCCGGCAGCCAGCCGCGCTCCGAGCGCGAGGTAGTAGGTCGCGTGACGGTCGAGCGCGGCGTGATGCTCGGGCCGAGCCTGCATCTTCTCGGTCGCGTACTCGCGAATCGTCTCGTACAGGCCGAAGCGCGTCTGGTTCTCGTCGCCGCTCGGGAAGTACGCGCGTACGAGCGACTTCGCACGCAGCGTCATCAACGCCGTGAGCGCAGCGCCGCCTTCGATCACCGTCACGGCCTCCGCCGCTTCAGCGCTGAAGCCGCCGCGAAACACCGAGAGCTGCATGAGCATCGACGCTTCGCTCGCGCTCAAGCTCTGCCATGACCAATCGATCGCTCCGCGCAGGGTGGCCTGGCGTTCCACCGCGCCGCGCCGATCGACCAGAATCGCAAAGCGCTGCGGCAGACGCTGAACGAGCTGTGAAGGCGTGAGCACGCCAGCGCGACCGGCAGCGAGTTCGATCGCCAGCGGCATGCCGTCGAGCTGCCGCACGAGTTCGGCGATCGCCGTCACTTCTGTCGCGTCGGGTTCCCAACCGGGTCGCGCCGTTCGCGCACGCTCGATGAACAGCTGCACCGCTTCCGCGCCGCGTTGATCCTGCTCGTTCGGTTTCGGCGTGCGGAGCGGCGGCACCTCGAAGACCGTCTCGTCTTCGACCCGCAACAACTCGCGTGACGAGACGACGAAGCGCGCCTCAGGTGCCGCTTTGAACCACGCGCCCACCGTATCGGTTGCGACCGAGACGACTTGCTCGAAGTTGTCGAGCACGAGCAAAGTCTCACCGCGCGCGGCGATCGCGTGGCCGAGCTGCTTGACCGCGTCGCCCGGCTGTAGCGGGACGCCCAGCGCGCGAGCGACGACGGCGCAGACGCCATCGCGATCTTTGGCTTCGGTGAGATCGCAGAACCACACACCGCCCCGGCGCTTGCCCTTGTCACTCGCCTGGAAGTGCGTGACGAGCTGCGAACCGAACTGCAGCGAGAGTCGCGTCTTTCCAGTTCCGCCTGGGCCCATCAAAGTGATCAGTCGCGCGCCCTGGCGAAAGAGCTGATGGAGATCAGCCAACTCGGCGACGCGACCAACGAAGCTGGTGGCCTGCGGACCGATGTTGGTCGGACGACCCGCGACCTGCGCGAGCAGCTCTTTCACGCGCGCATCGGGAGGCGTTTCAATCGAGACCACGCCCGAGCGAATCGGCTTCGATCTCGATGAATTGCTGGCGCGCTGAGGTGAGTCCGCGACCGTGGGCTGGTCCTGTGACTCGATCTGCGTCGGGTCGACGGTCGCGACGGGCGGGGCAGCGGAAGCCTGTTGTTCCGACTCGACTCCGCTCTCGCTGAGCAACCCTTCGAGGCCGGGAAGATCGTCGTACTCGCCAAACCACTTCGCGAGATTCGCGGGCGGGAGGCCGGCGAGCACGTTCTCGAGCGCTTCACGGAAGGCGTCGGCCGAGGCGTAGCGATCGCGCGCTTCCTTGCGCAGCGCCTTGAGCACCACGCGTTCGAGCGCTTCGGGAATGTCGTCGCGCAGTGTCGTCGGTGGGGGAACCAAGGCTTCGCGCACCAACTTCAGCGTCGCGGCATCGCTCTTCCCGCGAAAGAGGTAGCGCGCGCAGAGCATTTCCCACAGCACGATGCCGAGCGCGAAGACGTCGGTACGCACGTCGACCGGCTTGGCGTACGCCTGCTCGGGCGACATGTACGGGAACTTTCCCTTGAGGATGCCGGTCGCGGTGTGAACGGACTTGTTGGCGGCCTTGGCGACGCCGAAGTCGATCAGCTTCACCTGGCCGTTGCGCGCGATGAGGACGTTGTGCGGGGAAACGTCGCGGTGAACGATGCGAAGCAACCTGCCCTGCGCATCGGTCGCCTTGTGCGCGTGCGCCAAGCCCTTGGCCACCTCGACTCCGATCGCCACGGCGACCTCGAGTGGAAGGTGATGTCCGAGCTCGCGACCCCGCTTGAGCAGCTCGCGCAGATCTTTGCCGGCGACGTGCTCCATCGCCACGAACCACACCGAGTCGACTTCACCCAGCTCGATGATCCGCACGATGTTCGGGTGCGTGAGGCGTGAAGCGATGCGCGTCTCGTCGAGGAAGAGGCGCAGGAAGCGCGGGTTCTCGGTGAGGTGCGGCAAGATCCGCTTCACCACGACCGGCTCAGTGCGCCCCGGCTCGGTCGCGAGGAAAACCTCACCCATTCCGCCGGCACCAAGTCGCCGCTGAAGGGTGTACCTGCCGAAGGTTTCCACGCTGGCCGAAACGCTAGCGCAAGCCAGTCATTTCACGGGCGTTTTCGGTGGCGCAACAACTTACGAAACCGTGCGACAATGTAGGGATGCCGATCGATCCAAAAATCCGTTCCGGCTTGCCGTTGACCACGCCGACCCTGAGCCCCGTGCCCGTTCCGGTCAAGCCGGCGGTCTCGACTCCGGCTCCCGCGCCAGCACCGGCGCAGCCCAAGGGCTACGACGCCTCGAGCAGCTTTCAGCCTCGCCCGATCAACACGCGCGGCGGCCAGAATGACGACAGCCTGGGTCGCACCAAGGGCCAGAACGACGACGGCATCGGACGCGCGAAGGGTCAGAACGACGACGGCATCGGCCGCACCAAGGGCCAGAACGACGACGGCATCGGACGCACGAAGGGCCAGAACGACGACGGCATCGGCCGCACGAAGGGCCAGAACGACGACGGCATCGGCACGAAGAAGGGCCAGAACGACGACGGCATCGGGCGCAAGAAGGGGCAGAACGACGACGGCATCGGCTCGACCGCGATGACCTACGAGGCGACGCGTGCGGCGCTGGTCGGTCGCGACGACTCGACGAACGCCACCGCGCTCCGCGAGGCGATCAATCAGCGGCTCGAGACTCCGGCTTTTCTCAAGGGCTCCGCTTCGGCCGCGACGCAGGTGTACGACTTTGCGAAATCGAAGCTCAACCTGTCCTCGACGCAGGTCGGTCAGCTGACGACCGCCCTCAAGGGAGCCAGCACCGAGACCGCCAAGCTGATCGGCGCGCTCGCCGAGAAGGCGCCTGAGGCGTTGAGCAGCGTCGACTCCAAGGGTCAGACGCTTCTCGCCAACCTCGCCAAGTTCGCCTCGCAGCCGATGAACACCTCGCTCTCGAAGGACACCACCAAGAGCGAGCTGATGGAGTCGTTGCTGCGCGACATCGTCAACCCCAACCGCATCGATCAGGGTGACGCTCCGACGTGCACCGTGACCTCGATGCAGTTCGAGTTGGTGGCCGAAGAGCCCGCTGAGTACCTGCGCCTGATGACGGATCTCACGGGCCCGCAGGGTCGCGCGAAGATGCGCGGCAACAGCGAGCTGATGCTGCACGACGGCGATGCGGGAACTCGCGACGAGCGCTCGATCAGCCAGACCATCTTCCAGACCGCTGCGATGGAGTTCGGCAACGGCAAGGACCTCGACTTCAACCCGGCGGCGCACGGCTCGTTCGACGCGAGCGGGAAGATGGTTCAGCAGGGCCTTCGTCCGGAGCAGCAGACCCAGGTGCTGCGCCAGCTCTTCGGCGTAAACTACCGCTCGGAGCGTTTCCAGACCGAAGCGGAAGGCGCGAAGGTGCTCGAGAAGCTCCGCGGCTACGACGCTCGCAGCGCACAGAATCGCCCGATCATCCTCCAGATCGATCAGGGCGACTTCAACCACGCGGTCACCTTCGAGCGCGTCGCCGACCAACGCGTCTACTTCCGCGATCCATACGGTGAGCTGCGCTCGATGCCTGAGGATCAGTTCAAGACCTTCGTGGTCGGAATGAACGCTCCGAAGGACGCCAACATCATCAGCTGAAGTGCGCGCGCTCGTTCTGGCCGGCCTGCTCACGCTCGCCGGCTGTCGTTCTTCTTCCTCTTCAGATGCTTCGGTTGCGAGTTCAGTCACAGCGTCAGCGGAGTGGCTGAACGGTACGCCTGTCGCGTCGACCGGAACTCCGCAACGTGGCGGCACCCTCGTGGTGCGCGTGATGACGGAGCCGGCCACGCTCAACTACCTCGACGACAGTTCCTTCGAGGCGAACCTGCTGCGGCTGTTGTCGCGCAACGTCGTCGAGACCCTGGTGGAGCTCAACGCCGACGGCACGCTCGGCCCGGGCCTCGCGACCGGCTGGACCGAGTCGAGCGATCATCTCGTCACCACCTTCACGCTGCGTGAGGCGAAGTTCTCCGACGGCTCTGCGTTCACCTCGAAAGACGTCGTCGCGACGTGCGCGGTGATCCTCGACGTGAAGCGGCCGACAGCAGGCATTCGTGGAGAGCTGGCGACGCTCTCGGGGTGCGAAGCGATCGACGAGCACACCGTCGCGTTCAAGTGGAAGTCGGTCTCGGTCTTCGCGTTGCGCGCTCTGGCGCGAGTGCCGATGTACTCGGCGGCGAGACTCGCTGGAGACTGGACGGAGCTAGGCCAAAAGCCCGTTGGCACCGGGCCATGGGTCGTGTCTTCGTGGGAGCGCGGGCAAAAGCTCACGCTCAAGCGCCGCGCTGACGCCACGAGCGGGTACCTCGACTCCGTGGTGTTCCGCTTTGTGAAGGACCACACGGCCGCGGGCGCGATGTTCGAGAAGGGCGAGTTCGATCTGATGACGAACATCACTCCGGCGCTGTGGCGTGCGCTCGAAAAGAACGACGCGACGACGGTGTGGGCGAAGCGCGACTGGAACCGGCTCAAGAACTTCGACAACAGCTTCAGCTACGTCGCGTGGAACGAGCGGCACCCGCCCTTCGACGACGTTCGCGTGCGCCGCGCGCTGCAGCAGCTCTACGACGCGAAGTTGGTGAGCAAGGTGATCGATCTCGAGCTCGAAGTGCCCACCAACTGTCCCTACTACCCGGGCAGCGCGTCGTGCTCGAAGTCACTGCCCGTGCGCAGCTTCGACCCGACGGCGGCGCGCGCGATTCTCGGCGATGCGGGGTTCGAAGATCGCGACGGTGACGGAGTGCGAGAGCGAGACGGGAAGCCGCTGAAGTTCTCGTTCCTCCTGCCCGCCTCGTCGGTGCGACTGGGCCGCCTGGTCCCGATGCTCCAGGAGCAATACCGCGCGGCCGGCGTCGACCTCGAGGTGGAGCGCGTCGAGACCGCGACGCTCTCAGCGCGCATCAACAAGCGTGACTTCGAAGTGATGAGCCGCGTGTGGACGGAGTTCGATCAAGACCAGGACTTGTTCCAGCTCTTCCACTCGTCGCAGATCGATGGCGGTTCGAACTACGCGTCGATCTCCGACCCGCAGATCGACCAGCTCATCGAACAGATTCGTGGGGAGTTCGACCTCGACAAACGTCGCGCGCTCGAGCGTCAACTGCACGAACGGCTGTACGAGCTGCAACCGCTGCTGCTGATGACCAACCGTCAGTCGCTCGACGCCGCGAAGAAACGCGTGCACGGATTGGTGCCTTCAGTCGCGTGGTACGACCTGCGCAAGGTGTGGGTGCAGGACTGACTATTCCCAGTCGGCGCCCTGCTCTGCTTTGATCAGTTGGTCTTCGCCCCGCGTCTCACCCGCGGTCCAAACCCGCGACGGGGCAAACCACTTTCACGGCCGTCACTACAGGACTCCAAACGCCCATGAGCACCACGAGTTGGTCGCAGAAGATCGCCGCACTCCAGGACAAGCGCGAGTACCAGACGCTCAACTGGGAAGGCAGCTTCGACGAGTACCTCGAGCTGGTTAAAGCGAACCCCCGCGTGACTCGCACCGCGTACCAGCGCGTGTACGACATGATCTTGAGTCACGGGAAGACGGAGTACATCGACAACAAGAAGCGCCTCGTGCGCTACCACTTCTTCAGCGACGAGAAGAACGGTGGCCGCGACGCGGTCTTCGGTCTCGACGTGCCGCTCATGAAGTTGGTGAACGTCTTCAAGGCGGCCGCGCACGGCTACGGCGCCGAGAAGCGCGTCATCTTGCTTCACGGCCCGGTCGGTTCTTCGAAGTCGACCATCGCGCGCATCTTGAAGCGCGGCGTCGAGGACTACAGCAAGCAGCCCGAGGGCGCGGTGTACACGTACTCGTGGCACTTCCCCGAGAAGCTCACGCTGATCGACGGCTCGGTGCTCTCGGGCATCATCAAGTCGCCGTTGCACGAAGAGCCGCTCAAGCTGATTCCGCGAGAGATGCGCGGGAAGTTGTTCGCCGAGCTCTCTCCGCCGTCGACGGGCTTCTCGATTCCCGAGCTGGGTGAGCTGAACCCGCACTGCCGACTCGTCTTCAAGATGCTGCTGCAGAAGTACGAGGGCGATCTGGCGAAGGTGTTCTCGCACGTGCGCGTGAACCGCCTGGTGTTCAGCGAGAAAGAATCGCGTCGGCATCGGCACGTTCCAGCCGAAGGACGAGAAGAACCAGGACTCGACCGAGCTGACCGGCGACATCAACTACCGGCGCATCGCGGAGTACGGCACCGACTCAGACCCGCGCGCCTTCAACTTCGACGGCGAGTTCTGCGTGGCGAACCGCGGCGTCATCGAGTTCGTCGAGATGCTGAAGCTCGACGTCGCGTTCCTCTACGACCTGCTCGGCGCGACGCAGGAGCACAAGATCAAGCCCAAGAAGTTCCCGCAGACCGACATCGACGAAGTGATCATCGGTCACACCAACGAGCCCGAGTTCAAGAAGCTCGAGAGCAACGAGTTCATGGAAGCGTTGCGAGACCGCACCATCAAAATCGACATCCCGTACATCACGAAGCTCGGTGAGGAGATCAAGATCTACGAGAAGGAGTTCAACTCGGTGCGCATCAAGGGCAAGCACATCGCCCCGCACACGCTCGAGATGGCCGCGATGTGGGCGGTGCTCACGCGGCTCGAAGAGCCGAAGAAGCACAACCTCTCGGTGATTCAGAAGCTCAAGCTCTACAACGGCAAGACGCTCCCGAATTTCACCGAAGACAACATCAAGGAGCTCCGCAAGGAGTCACTGCGCGAAGGTCTCGAGGGAATTTCTCCTCGCTACATTCAAGACAAGATCAGCAACGCGCTGGTGAGCGACAAGAGCGAGTCGTCGATCAACCCGTTCATGGTGTTGAACGAGCTCGAGACCGGCCTGAAGCAGCACTCGCTCATCGCCAGTGAAGAGCTGCGCAAGAAGTACCGCGAGCTCCTGAACGTGGTGAAGCAGGAATACGAAGACATCGTGAAGAACGAGGTGCAGCGGGCGATCAGCGCGGACGAAGACGCGATCGCCAAGCTGTGCAGCAACTACATCGACAACGTGAAGGCCTACACGCAGAAGGAGAAGATCAAGAACAAGTACACCGGTCTCTACGAGGAGCCCGATGAGCGCTTGATGCGATCGATCGAGGAGAAGATCGACATTCCCGATTCGCGCAAGGACGACTTCCGCCGCGAGATCATGAACTACATCGGCGCGCTCGCCATCGACGGCAAGACGTTCAACTGGCGCACCAACGAGCGGCTGCAGAAGGCGCTCGAGCTGAAGCTGTTCGAAGATCAGAAGGACAGCATCAAGCTCAAGACGCTGGTGAGCTCGGTCGTCGACAAGGAGACGCAGGAGAAGATCGACGTGGTGAAGAGCCGCCTGATCAAGAACTTCGGTTACGACGAAGAGTCGGCCACCGACGTCCTCAACTTCGTGGCGAGCATCTTCGCCCGCGGCGACGCGAAGGAATAACGCGTGGCCCTGCGCATCGATCGCGACCACGGACGGTTCAAACAAATCGTCCGTGGGAAGATCAAACAGAACCTCAAGAAGTACGTTCAGCAGGGCGAAATGCTCGGCAAGAAGGGGAAGGATTTCATCTCCATCCCCGTGCCGTTCATCGACGTGCCGCACTTCAAGCACGGCTCACGGCAGGGCGGCGTGGGCCAGGGTGAAGGCAACCCGGGTGATCGAGATCGGCCAGGGGCCTCCGCAGCCCGGCGATGGAAGTGGGAAGGCCGGCGAAGGCGAAGGGCAGCACGTGCTCGAAGTCGACGTGTCGCTCGACGAGCTGGCGGCGATTCTCGGCGAAGAGCTGCAGCTGCCGAACATCGAGCACCGCGGCAGCGAGAAGATCGTCACCACGCGCATCAAGTACACGGGCATCAACACCGTCGGCCCGCAGTCATTGCGTCACTTCAAGCGTACGTTCAAGGAAGCGCTGAAGCGGCAGATCGCGACGGGCACGTACAACCCCGACAAGCCGATCATCATCCCCATCAAGCAGGACGTTCGCTTCCGCACGTTCAAGCTCGAGAACCTCCCCGAGACGAACGCGGTCATCATCTACATGATGGACGTGTCGGGCTCGATGGGCGACGAGCAGAAGGAAATCGTGCGCATCGAGAGCTTCTGGCTCGATACGTGGCTCAAGTCTCAATACAAAGGTCTCGAGACGCGGTTCATCATTCACGACGCGGTCGCGCGTGAAGTCGATCGCGAGACCTTCTTCCACACGCGCGAGTCGGGCGGCACGATGATCTCGAGCGCCTACAAGTTGTGCCGCGACATCATCAAGGCCGACTACCCCGCGAGCAGCTGGAACATCTACCCGTTCCACTTCTCCGACGGCGACAACTGGTCGGCCGACGACACGCGGCAGTGCATTGAACTGCTCAAGACCGACATCCTCACGGACGTGAATCAGTTCGCGTACGGCCAGGTGGAGTCGCCGTACGGCTCGGGCCAGTTCATCAAGGATCTGCGCGAGCACCTGGGTGACAGCGAGAAGGTGTCGCTGAGTGAGATCGCCGACAAAGACGCGATCTACGCGTCGATCAAAGACTTCCTCGGAAAGGGTCGCTGAGCGATGCCCAAGTCACTCACGCCGAGGCTTCAAGATCTGAAGGTCGAGATCGAAGGCTACGCGCGCGCGTTCGGCCTCGACTTCTTCGACCAGGTCTTCGAAGTGCTCAGCACCGAAGAGCTCAACATGGTCGCCGCGTACGGCGGCTTCCCCACGCGCTACCCGCATTGGCGCTGGGGCATGGAATACGAGCAGCTCGCGAAGAGCAGCGAGTACGGGCTCTCGAAGATCTACGAGCTGGTCATCAACAACAACCCCTCGTACGCGTACCTGCTCGAGGCGAACGCCGAGGTCGATCAGAAGCTGGTGATGGCGCACGTCTACGGCCACAACGACTTCTTCAAGAACAACTTCACGTTCAAGTTCACCAACCGCAAGATGATGGACGAGATGGCGAACCACGCCACTCGCGTGCGCCGGTGGATCGACAAGATCGGCGTCGAGAAGGTCGAAGACTTCATCGACGTCGCGCTCTCGCTCGAAAACCTGATCGACCAGTACGCGCCGCACATCAAGCGCAACCCCGACCCCAAGGTCGAGAAGTCACAACAGAACGTGCGCGCCGAGGGCATTCGCGTCGACCGCGACTACATGCGGCCGTACATGAACCCGAAGGAGTTCGTGGAGGCGCAGCAGAAGAAGGTCGAGACCGAGAAGGCGCTGCAGAAGAAGTTCCCCGAGCGGCCGCAGCGCGACGTGCTGGCGTTCTTGCTCGAGAACGCTCCGCTCGAAGACTGGGAGCACGAAATTCTGAGCATCGTGCGCGAAGAGGCCTACTACTTCGCGCCGCAGGGCCAGACGAAGATCATGAACGAGGGGTGGGCCAGCTACTGGCACTCCACGATCATGACGACGCGTGCGCTCAAAGATCACGAGATCATCGACTACGCCGATCACCACTCCGGCACGATGGCCACGCAGCAGGGCAAGCTGAACCCGTACAAGCTCGGCATCGAGCTGTTCCGCGACATCGAAGATCGCTGGAACAAGGGCCGCTTCGGCAAGGAATGGGAAGAGTGCGACGATCTGCGCACGCGCCGCAGCTGGGACAAGAAGCTCGGCGCCGGCCGCGAGAAGATCTTCGAGGTGCGCAAGCACTACAACGACATCACGTTCATCGACGCGTTCCTCACTCCGGAGTTCGCGATCGAGCAGAAGCTCTTCGTCTTCAACTTCAACGACAAGAAGAACACGTGGGAGATCGCCACCCGCGAGTTCAAGAAGGTGAAGAACAAGCTGCTGCAGTCCCTCACCAACTTCGGCCAGCCCGTCATCGACGTCGTCGACGCCAATCACGAGAACAAGGGCGAGCTGGTGCTGGCGCACAAGCACGAAGGACAGGACCTCGACCCCAACTACGCGCGCGAGACGCTCAAGAACCTGCAGGCGCTGTGGAAGCGGCCGGTGGCGATCATGACGCGCGGTGAGGGCAAGGGCCTCATGCTGCGGCACGACGGCACGCAGTTCACCGAGAAGAAGGTCGACCTGTAGTCGTCGCTAGGGTGCCGACGACCCGCGAATCACGCCCATCGTCATGCGTGGGCGCGGCGAGAGGCGCTCGATCATTGGCCCGAACGTGCGCGTCTCACGCAGCACTTCGCGCCACTCGATGAACTGCAGGTTGACACGATCGGACAGCGTCGGCTCGACGTTCACGCTGCACGCCTTCTCGACGGTCACGATGCGATAGCCGACGAGCGCGAGGAACACGGCGAGTGCGGCGGTGACTCGACGAACCAGGCGAAGACGCAGCGCGCGCACGCCAGTCGGGCAATCGCGCGTGAGCACGGTGCCGTCTCTTCGCGTGTAGAGGCGGCCGCAGACGCGACCGTTCTTCGCGAGCAGTTCGAGGACTTGCGCCTCGGTGAGCGAGCGCACATCGAAGACGTTCAGCTGACATCGCTGGCAGAAACGCGCGCGCTCATCACCGCGCATGGCTTCCCAGGACTCAGAGCACGGACTGGCGACGCGAAGTTCGAGGGGCATGCCCCAGAAGAGCCGCCGCCCGCGAGACCGTTAACCGGGCGAGCGTCATGCGGTTGACGTGCGCTGACAGCCTTGAACCGTTAGCTCTCCTTCGTGCCCGACGTCGCGCGAATCGACCTGGAGCAGTGGTCTCTCGAGATCCCCCTGTCCGACTTCGATCATCTGCCGCAGGAGCTCGGGTGTTCGGTTCACCGGCGAGGCCTGGAGATCACGCTGGCGCCCGATCGTCCCGGGTGCGAGGCGACGTTCGCGGTGCACGACAACGTCGCGGTGCTGCAGACGGTGAAGATCGAAAGCGACCCGGGCGGCTGGTTTCTGCGCGACGTGGTCGGCCTTCTGTTTCAGGTCTACTCGGGTGATCTGGTCGCACAAGTGACCTGGTCCGGCGGTGGGCAGGAAGAGACGCGGCTGGTGTTCCGCGATGGAGAGACCACGCACCCGTTCCTCCTCGAGGTCGTCACCGAGGAATTCGCGTGGGATGCGCTGCAGACCGCGCTCGACGAGGCCGAGGCCGCCTGGGCTGAGTACCAGCGCCTCAAGCGCCGCTCGCCGTCAGAAAGTCTGACGTAGGCCGCAGCTCAGCTACAGTCTGCAACATGCTCGCAGTCGCGCTGGCGGCCCTCCTCAGCACCATCACGCAACCCGCTACGGACTCCGACGCTGGAGCGCTGATCAAGAACCGCCGGCTGGAGAAGAACCAGACCGTCGCGAAGGCGCTCTATGACGCAGGCCTCGACGAGGCGACGGTCAACGCGCTGCACGGCGCGCTGTCGGCTGCGGAGTTCAACTTCAAGAAGGCGCGGCCCGGGCGATCAGCTGCGGCTCGTCTTCCGCCACGGCCAGCTCGACGTGCTCGACTATCGGCGCTCGCTGCTGACCGAGTGGCAGGTGCGGCGCGACGGGAGATCGCTACATCGCGCGCAAGCGGGAGATCGAACGCGAGCAGCGCATCGACACCGTGGAGCTCGCCGTCGAGAGCAACGTGTGGGACGCCGCGATCGCGGCTGGTGAGAAGCCCGACATCGCCATCACCCTGTCCGACGTGTTCGCGTGGGACGTCGACTTCTACCGTGACGTGCAGAAGGGCGATCGCATGCGCGCGGTGGTCGAGAAGATCATCCACAAGGGGCGCACGCTCGAATACGGCCGCGTCATCGCCGCGGAGTACGTCGGCTCCTCGGTGGGTACGAAGCGCTCCTTCCGCTACAAGCTGCCCGACGGCACCGAGTCGTTCTTCACGGAAGACGGCATGAGCGCGCGCAAGACGTTCCTCAAGTCACCGCTCAAGTACGCGCACGTGACGAGCGGCTTCGGTTCGCGCTTCCACCCGGTGCTCAACTACGTCGGCAATCACAACGGCGTCGACTACCACGCACCGATCGGGACTCCGGTGTGGGCGGTGAGCGATGGAACCGTGGTGCGCGCGGGCTGGGACGAAGGCGGCGGCAACATCGTGTGCATCAAGCACGTGATGAGCTTCGAGAGTTGTTACATGCACCTCTCGAAGATTCTCGTGAAGCAGGGCCAGAAGATCGCGCAGAAGACGGTGCTCGCGGAGTCAGGCAACACCGGCAAGCTCACGACCGGTCCGCACCTCCACTTCGGGCTGAAGCGTGGCGGTGGCTGGGTGAACCCGCTGAATCAGAACTTCCCGCGCGCCGACCCGCTGCCGAAGAACCTGATGGAAGACTTCAAGGCGACCATCGCCGACGCCGCCTCGAAGTTGAGCGCGCGGTCGGTCGCGGGCGTCGCTCCCTGAGTTTCGCTTCGACGTGAGCGTGAGGTGGTCTAGAGCCACGTCATGTCTCTCGACGCCCGTGCTGGAGCGAGTCCGGAAGCGCTGCGCCGTGCCTTCACCGATCACATCGAGTTCACCCGCGGGAAGAACTTCGATTCTGCCGGCACGTGGGACCGCTACACCGCGCTCGCGCTGACCGTTCGCGATCGACTCGCGAAGAGCTGGGTGAAGACCGCGCGCCGCTACTACCAGCAGGACGTGAAGCGCGCGTACTACCTCTCGGCCGAGTACCTGCTCGGTCGCGCGCTCGGCAACAACCTCATCAACATGGGCCTGTGGGACTCGACGCGCGAGGCGTTGCGTCACCTCGGCGTCGATCTCACCAACCTGCTCGAGATGGAGCCCGACGCCGGTCTCGGCAACGGCGGTCTCGGTCGTCTCGCAGCGTGCTTCCTCGACTCGCTGGCGACGCTCGACATGCCGGCGGTCGGCTACGGCATCCGCTACGAGTTCGGAATCTTCAGCCAGGACATCTTGAAGGGGTACCAGGTCGAGCGCGCCGACGAGTGGCTCAAGTTCGGCAACCCGTGGGAAATGGTGCGCCCCGATCGCATCGTGCCGGTGCGCTTCTACGGGCACGTCGAGCAGACGCAGCTGCCCGATGGCCGCATGGCGTCGCAGTGGGTGGGCGGCAAGACGGTTCTCGGAGTTCCCTGGGACACGCCGATCGCCGGCTACGGCGCGAAGACGGTGAACACGTTGCGCTTGTGGCAGGCGCGGGCGTCGGCCGAGTTCGACTTCGCGCTCTTCAACGACGGCGACTACGAGCGCAGCGTCGTCGAGAAGAACGACAGCGAAGTGATCAGCAAGGTGCTGTACCCGAACGATCAGAACCAGGCGGGCAAGGAGCTGCGGCTCAAGCAGGAGTACTTCTTCGTCGCCTGCTCCATCGCCGACATCATGCGGCGCTACCTGAAGACGCACACCGACTTCGTGAACTTCCCGAAGAAGGTCGCGATTCAGTTGAACGACACGCACCCCGCGATCGCCATCGCCGAGCTGATGCGGGTGTTCCTCGACGAGAAGAAGGTGCCGTGGGACGAGGCGTGGCACCTCACGCAGCAGACCTTCGGCTACACGAACCACACGCTGTTGCCTGAGGCGCTCGAGAAGTGGCCGGTGTCGCTGTTCGAGCGACTGCTCCCGCGGCACCTGCAGATCATCTACGAAATCAACACGCGCTTCCTGCGGCAGGTGCAGATCCGCTGGCCGTTCGAAGAGCAGCGCATCGGCCGCATGTCGCTCATCGAAGAGGGCCGCGAGAAGCAGGTGCGCATGGCGTACCTCGCGGTCGTCGGCTCGCACTCGGTGAACGGCGTGGCTGCGCTGCACACCCGATTGTTGCAGCAAGACGTGCTCACCGACTTCGCCGAGATGTACCCGGAGCGATTCAACAACAAGACCAACGGCGTCACTCCGCGGCGGTGGCTGGTGTCGTGCAACCCGCGGCTGTCGTCGTTGATCAACGAGGCGATCGGCCCGGGCTGGGCGAAGGACCTCGACAAGTTGAAGTCGCTCGAGAAGTTCGCCGACGACGCGGCGTTCGTGGAGAAGTTCCGCGACGCGAAGCACGCGAACAAGGTCGACCTCGCGAATCACCTGCGCGACGTGATGTGGACCAACCTCGACGCGGGCGCGATCTTCGACGTGCAGATCAAGCGACTGCACGAATACAAGCGGCAGCTGCTCAACGCGCTCCACATCGTGCACCTGTGGACCAAGGCGCGGAACGACCCGAAGGCGCTCATTCACCCGCGGGCGTTCTTGTTCGGAGCGAAGGCTGCTCCGGGCTACCGCACGGCGAAGCTGATCATTCGCCTCATCACCGGCATCGGCGAAGTGGTGAACAGCGACGCCTCGCGCACCGGGCTGCGCGTCAGCTTCATTCCCAACTACCGCGTGTCGCTCGCGGAGCGGATCATTCCCGCCGCCGATCTGAGCGAGCAGATCAGCACTGCGGGCATGGAAGCGTCGGGCACCGGCAACATGAAGTTCGCGATGAACGGCGCGTTGACGGTCGGCACGCTCGACGGCGCGAACATCGAGATTCGCGAGTGCGTCGGAGCGGAGAACTTCTTCCTCTTCGGTCAGACCGCCGAGGAGGTCGCGAAGACGAAGGCCAGCGGCTACCGCGGCCGTGAGATCTACGAATCGAACCCGGCGGTGAAGGAAGTGCTCGACCTCATCGCCTCGGGCTTCTTCTCGCCGGAAGATCGCGGGCTGTTCAAGCCGCTGGTCGAGTCGTTGATCAACGACGATCGCTACCTGGTGCTCGCCGACTTCGACGCCTACGTGAAGGCGCAGGAAGCGGTGGCGCGGAAGTACTGCGACCCGAAGGCGTGGTGGCGCTCGGCGATCCTCAACGTCGCTCGCATGGGCTTCTTCTCGTCGGATCGCACGATTCGCGAGTACGCGAAGGACATCTGGGACATTCAGTCGATCGCGCCCGGCGCCGACGAGTAAGCGCCAGCGCACAGACTGCGAGCAGCTCGACGCCCGAGCTGCAGCCGCAGCCCACGGCGGCGACTCGGCGCGAACTGTCACCGGCGTCGACGCTTCCGGCGTCTTCGATTCCCGCGTCACTACCCGCGTCGCCCACGCCCGCGTCGACGACCGGGCAGACGCCCGCGGTGCAAACTCCGGTGAAGCAGAGATCCGTGGGCGTGCAGGCGATGCCCGGCCCGAGCGTGAGCTGACCGCCGATCGCGACGGGCTCAGGCCGTTGGTACCTGCGAGCAATCACGTCATCGGCCCAGGCGCGCATGCCGCCGTCGGTGGTGGGGCTGGTGACTCTGCGGCCCAGGCCAACCGAGCCACCATCGAAGGTCGCACCGGGCGGAGTGAGCATCGTGTCGTCGACGCACGCCTCGTCGACGCAGCCGCGAATCGAGCCCGGCGTCACGTACGCCACCACGCGCTGCCACTTGCCCGCTGACGGACCGGGTTCGACGAGGTTGTTGCCCGCGTTGAAGTTCGCTCCGGTGTTCACCAGTCGGCCCGACACCCAGCCGCCGAAGCCCTGAATGAAGCCGAACGAGTAGCCATCGAGCGCGTTGGATTGCAGGTGAAAGCTGTTGCCCCACACCATGTCGTTGGGCGCGTCGGCCATCCACCACACGTCGAAAGCAACCGATTGGTACGTCTCGGGCGACACCAGCGTCGTGAAGTTCTGCAGCGTGGCATCGAGACGCGCCGAGCAGCCGCCATCGCGATGCGAGACGTTGGAGTCGATCGCCTGGAGCATCACTTCGTTGCGGCGCTGCCAGGTGCCGAACGAGCACGACGCGAAGTCGTCGTAACGAAGGAACACGCGCGAGGGGTCGACGAGCGATGGAATCCCGCTCTCGAAGAACGCCGACACGCGCAGCGACTCGCCGCCATCGAGCGCGAACGGAAGGGAAAACCAGACGTCGTTCGAGGCCGGGTCGGTGTCGCGTGCGATGGGGAGCAGCAGCCACCCGCCGTCCCACCAGCCGACGGCGTTCGGGCTGCCGGCGTCGCCCACATTCAACCGCAAGGAGTACCCCGCGCTCACCGCAGCGGCGGTGCTCACGTCGAAGTCGATGCGCGCGCGCGAGTTGCCCAGCCAGGGATCGCTCGGAGGTGCAGCGACGATCAGCGCGAAGAGCGCCACGACGGAAGACACGCGAGTGAGCGTACCGCGACCGGCTACGGCGGCGAGATCACGCGCCGGGGAACGCGGAGATCGGTCAACGAGCCGTCGAGGCGCCGCACCGACATCAACACCCACGTCCCTTCCTGCCCGCGGATCAGCTCGACGCCGCCGAGGAAGCCGAGGTTGCTCGCGAGCTGCCCCTCGATGCTCACGATGCCGTCGCCAGCGACGAGCCCGACTTCCGCGGCGCCACCACCGGCGATGACGTTGGTGATCACCAGCACGTCGCCCTTTGCCTGCAGCACCGCGCCGATGCCGACGAGCTCGAGGCGCGGCGTCTCTCCCTGCGCGAGTGGAGTGAGGAGCACCTCGATCGGTCCGCCCGTCTTGCCGCGCTCGGCTTCGATCGACACCAGGCGCGCATGGTGCGCATCGGCGGCGAACAGCAGCGAACGACGGCCTGCGCGAAGTCCTCCGAGCGTGAAGGTTCCGTCGTCGCTGGTGCGCGTGCCGGTCACTCCGAACACCGAATCTTCCCCGCCGCTTTCCAGCGAGACGACGGCGCGCGCGAGCGGCTGCTTCGTCTTGCGATCGAGCACGCGACCGGAGATGGCCCCACCCGGCTCGAGCGAGAAATCAGCGCGCGCGTCGATGCCTTCCCCGATGCGCACTTCCTGTGAATCAGACGGCGCGAAGCCCAGCGCGGTGACGCTCACGTTGAACACACCGCTCTGCAGATCTTCCAACGCGAACTCTCCGCGTGCGTTGAGCACGTGACGGCTGTCGCCCTCTCCTTCGGCGATCGGCCCGCGCTTCTCACGCAGCGTCACCGTGAAACCGCTGACCGGCTGCCCCTTCTCGTCTTGCACGCGACCGCGCAGTCTTCCCGCATCGCCCACTCGGAGGGTGACCGCCTCTCCACGCGTCTCAGCGAGGTTCGACGAGCGGCGACCGACTCGCGCCTGCAGCAGCCACGGCCCGGGCCCGACGACCTTCACCTCGACTCGCGGCGGAGCAGAGTCGACGCGCGCGACCTCGAGAGGGCCCTGCTTCGTGTCACGCCACGCGACGATGGTGGCGCCCGCGAGCTCACCGCGCGTCTGCTCGGTTTCGACACGCACCTCGATCGTCGTCACGCCGTCCGTCCCGGCATCGGTCACGCGCTGGAGCACGAAGGCCAACTCACCCGTCACCCCGACCGCGAAGTCGACCCGCTTCACTTCCGGCACGAAGCCGTCGGCGCGCGCTTCGACGAGGGCTCCATCGCGCGCGAAGAAGGTGAAGCGCCCCTCTGCGTCGGACACGGCGTGCGCGGGCGGCTCGTCGTCACCGAGCGAGATGGTGATGCGGGCTCCGCTGATCGGCGCATCTTCGGTGTCGAGCACCAGGCCTCGCCGCGTCACACGCGGTACGAGCGGCACCACGAGACCGGCAGCGCATGAGCCCTTGCTGAGCACCATCTCGATGCCGCCGCTCGCCGCGCCGAAGGGGAAATAGCCATCGGCTTCGACCTCGAGCAGGGTCATGCGATCCCACGTGGCGCGCGCTCCGAAGCGGCCGTCGGCGTCGGTGTTCACGCGCAGCGAGGGCCAGAACCGCAGCCCCGCGTCGGCGATGCCCTTCGAGGTGACGAGATCGATGACGCGCCCTTCGACGCAGCGCTCGTCGTCTTCCTTCGCCGGCACCAGCTGCGCCGACGGAATCGGAGCACCGCCGACACTGAGCCACTCGCGCCGCGGCTCGATGGGCTTCGCGGGTCCAGCGCCCGAGCCCGGAAGTGACGCCGAGGGCTCACCCTCGCCCGTGCGGTCCCACACGTTGAGCGCGATGATCGCGACGACGACGATCGCCAGCACCGCGATGAGCGCGCGGCGCAGCGACTTCATTCGAAGACGAGCCAGCCGAAGCGCGGCAGCGCGTGGAAGTCACCGATGAAGAGCGGAGAGAACGACTGCCCTTCGACGTTGGTGCGGCGCGCGATGTGCTCGAGGCGGTAGGCGTTGAAGCGCCAGCGATCGCCCTTCTGAGGAGGCACGTGCGGCACGGCGGTGAGGTTCGCGATCGGGATCTGCATCTCGGCGTCCCAGAACTCGTCGGGCTGGTCGTCGTCGAGCGTGCCCTTGATGAAGACCGCGGTCTTCATGCCCGATTCCCACTTCATCGCCTCGGCGAGATCGCTGCGGCGCGCGACGAAGCTGGCGTCGAAGTTCACGTTGTGCGGCGAGACCTGCAGCTCGTTGTACGTGCCGCCGTTGCCGTCGGCGTCGAAGAACACCTCGACCACGTCCTCGTTGTAGATGGGGTCGTCCTTCTTCATCAGCGTGCCCCACACGTCGGCGTCTTCGCTGTGGAACGCGACGTAGATGTTGGTGTCGTCCCACAAGATGCGGAAGGTGGTGCGCTTCTGCGTCGGCGCTCCGTCGAAGCTGCGGGTGAGCGTCACTTCCTTCGCGAGCGCCCAGACTTGATCGTCGAGCTTGCCGTCGATCACCGGCGCCTTCGGAGCGCGTGGCGTCGCGTATTCGGGCAGCGACGCCTGCGGCCCTTCGATCTTCGGGCCGAGCACGCGCCCATCGCCGTCGCTGAGCGCGGCAGTGTCGATCGGCAGGCGGCCGCGATCGTTCCAGAAGCCGAGGAACAGCCTCACCGCGCCCTGCAGGTTCGGCATCTGGAAGCCGTGCGTGTCTTCGATGATCTTCCCGACGGGCCACGTGCCGAGCGGCGCTGCGCCGTTCTGAATTTCGTGATCGAGATTGCCGACCTGCTGGTGCGTCGTCTCGTCCATCACGTGCATGAAGAACTTCCACTGGCCTTCGACCGGCGCGTTCGCGCGGAAGTAGTGGCGCAGCGTCACGCTCTGACCGGGCTGCGGTCTCGCGGGCTCGACGATCGAACCGAGGTAGGTGATGGAGCCGTTGGCCCAGGTCGCTCCGCTTTGGTGCGTCAGCGGCCCCGGAACCTGATCGAGCGTGCGCACGCCGCCGCCATTCGCGCCCTGCACGGCCGCCGGTCCACGCGGCGCCTTCGGTTTGGGCCCGGCCTGTTCGTCACGACACGCGCTGAGGAGCGCGACGCAGGCCAACACTCTGAAAAACGGTCCGGAAAACATGGGGCTGCGGACACTACCCACTCCGAAAACGGAGACCTGAAGTCTTCTGATTCTCAAGGAATTCAGGGCATTTGCGACGGCGTGGCGCCTGCTTTGCGCGAGGGCCATGCGAATCGACATTCTCTGGAACAACGAAACGACCCGGGTTGACCTCGCGGACGGCACGGTGACGGTCGGTGGCAGCACGCACGACGGCATTCACATCGCGGGACTCCCGCACGCGCTGCTGACGCTCACGGTCGAAGGCACGGCGCTCAAGGTGTTTTCGCAGCGCTCGGTGCGCATCGGTCAGGCGCTCTTCCCCGCGCGAATTCCGCGGCTGGTGCTCGAGGGCGAAGAACTGAAGCTCCCGAACGACGTCGTGTTGCGCCGAGTTCTCGACAGCCACAAGCGAGAATCGCGCAAGACGATCGGCACGGCGTTCGTCGCGAAAGAACTGCTGGCCACCGGAGAGATCGAGCTGGTCGCCACGCGCGCTGCGTCGCTCACCTGCGTCACCGGGCTCGATGAAGGGCGCACGTTCCCGATCGCGTTCGAGAGCAACGTGATCGGTCGCGCCGACGACGCGCAGATTCGCGTGCGCGATCGCGCCGTCAGTCGCCAGCACGCGGTGTTGAAGCGCCAGGACCGCGACTTCGTGCTCGAGCCGGTCTCGAGCGCGATGAACGGTGCGTACGTGAACGGCGCGCTCCTTCGCCGGACGCAGACGCTCCAGACCGGTGACACCATCGAGGTCGGCCACACCGTGCTGCGTTTCGATTCGGGCGAGCGCGCGCCGGAAGAACGCACGCTGGTGACTCCGGCGACGTCGCCGGTCGTGGGCCGGGTCGACGCGACGCGCCCGGCTCCGAACCCGGCGGCGGAGTCGATGGGCGCCAGTGAGATCAAGTTCGCCGCGGGCCCGGTCGCGGTGCCCAAGGCGGCCGACGTGCCGAAGGCGACGTTGTCGATCGAGTCGTCGGTGAAGGTCTCGCCCGAGCTTCAGCAACCGCCGCCCGCGCTCGCCGTCGCTGGCGAGCCGGTTCCGCTTCCCGTTCCCGTCGTCGCGAAGAAGACGCTGAGCCTCGAGCTGTTGCTCATGAGCGCGGGCGCGGCGCTGTGTCTGCTCGGGTTGACCGCGGTGGTGCTGGTGCTGCGCTGACGCTTCACGCTCGCGGCTGAACTGAGAACAACACCACCGGCTGCTCGCGACCCTTCACCTTCTCTTCACCGACGCGCGTGCCGACGAACTTCGCTCCGGCGTGCGCCCACGTGCTCTCACTCACCAGCAAATCGGTGCCGGCGTTCTTGGTGAGCCCTTCGATGCGCGACGCGAGATTCACTGCATCGCCAATCACCGTGTACTCACGCTGATCTGCTCCGCCGAGCATGCCTGCCGCGACCATGCCGGTGTGAATGCCGATGCCGATGCGAATCGGCTCCTGGCCCTCGCGCGCGCGGTGCTCGTTGAACTCCACCAGCTTCTTGCGCATGTCGAGCGCCGCACGAATCGCGCGCTCGGCGTGATCGTTCTGCTGATCAGGCACGCCCCACACCGCGAGCATGCCGTCGCCGAGGAACTTGTTGAGCATGCCCTCGTGGCCGCGAACGATCTGGCCCATGTGACCGAAATACTCGTCGAGGAATCGCAGCACGTCGCCGGGCTGCAGGTTCTCGCTCATGCTGGTGAAGCTGCGGATGTCGCTGAACAGAATCGTCACCTCGCGCTGCACGGGCTGCAGCGGAGAGCCATCGGACGCGAGCACGCGCTCCACGACCTGCCGCGGCAAGAAGCGCGACAGGTTCTCGCGACGCCGAATGTCCGCGAACATCGAGCCGAGGCGGCGGTTGGTGAAGCCGATCAACAGCCCGAGCGCGAGCAGGCAGCTGCACGAAAACGGAGTCCAGATCGGGTTGATCCACCCCTGAGCCCAGGCGACGACCGACACGCCGACGATGGACGCCGCGGTCGAGAGAATCACGTGCAGCAGCCGCACGCGCGCGACCGAGAACGCGATGAGCACGGCGAACGACGCGGTGACGATCTCCGGGCGCGTCGGCACGTTCAGGTACGCGTCGATCATGCCGTTGCCGAACACGAACCCGGCGTCGACGAAGATGTACGAGCCGACGAGCCAGATGGCGAGCTTCGGGTTCGCCTTCTTGATGCGCTGGGTGGCGATGACCGTGACGATCGAGAACGTCAGGTACGAGACCACCAGCAGCTTGCGGAACCACACGTCGGGCAGCGGGTTGCCGGTGAGCTGGGGAATCAGCGCGGTCGAGATGCCGAACAGCAGCATCATCACCAGCCGCACGATGGCGACCGAGCGTTCACCGATGAGCGCGCTCTGGGCACGCACTTGAAGCTCGGCGTACTCCTGCTCGATGCGAATCTGCGCGACGGTGACGCTGTGCTGGTCGCGCGCCATCGATCAGAACGAGTTGCCGATGGTGAACTCGAACTGAAGCGGCTGCGTGTCTTGCGGGCGGCGCGTGAGGGGAATGCCCCACTCGAAGCGCAGCGGGCCGATGGGAGAGAACCAGCGCACACCGAAGCCGACCGAGTACAGCAGGCCGAGCGGGAGGTTGAGCGCCTGCAGCGGGTCACCCTTGGGGATCTCGAAGAAGTTCGCGTTGCGACCGAACGAGTTGCCGGCGTCGAAGAAGATCACGCCGCGGATGCCGACCTTCTCGAGCAGCGGAATTTCGAGCTCGGCGTTGAAGATGAGCTGCTTGTTGCCGCCGACGTTGAGGTTCTGCACCGCGGCGTCGGGCGTGACGGCGTTACCGACCAGCTGCGTCGGCGACACGCTGCGCAGCTGGTAGCCGCGGATGGTGTTGATGCCGCCGAGGAAATACATCTCGGAGATGGGCAGCTGACGCTCGGCGTTTCCGGGGAAGTGTTCCTGGATGTAGCCGACCTGCAGGTTCATCTTGAACACCGCGCCGAGCGGGAGCGGGAAGTACACGCGCTGGTACGCGGTGTAGCGGTTGAAGTTGTACTGCTTGCTCGGGTCGGCGGTGTTGAGGAACGAAGGCGCGGTCTCGACCGACGCGAATGACAACCAACCACTCGACGCGAAGAGCCGGTTGTTGCGCTTGTCCCACGTCCACGAGAGGCGCAGCGCGCTGGTCGAGCCCGAGCGGTACTGGCCAGCGAGCGGAGTACCGGTCGCCTGCGAACCGGTCTGCACGTTCACGTTCTCGTATTGGTAGCCGAGGTTGAGGCTCATCTCGTCGGCGATGACGTAGTAGCCGAGTGAGGCGGAGCCACCGAACGCGTCGCGAACGAAGCCGAAGTAGTCGAGCTGCGTGCGGTACGCGTCGACCGAGAAGATGAAGTTGGTGTCGAGGAAGTACGGGTCGAAATACGACAGCTGGAAGAAGCTGCGCAGACCCGAGAGCTGCATGTTGGCCGACACCGACTGGCCCCAGCCGAGGAAGTTCTGCTGCGCGATCTGCGCGGTGAAGATGAAGCTCTCGACGTTGGAGAAGCCCAAGCCAACCTGGAAGGTGCCGGTCGACTTCTCCTTCACCTCGACCTGCACCAGCACGTGCTCGCCGTCGCTGCCCGGGCGGTGCGTGACTTCGACGGTCTCGAAGAAGCCGAGCGCGGTGACCTTCTCTTTGCTGCGGCGCATGCCGGTGCCGCTGAACAGCTCACCTTCGAACACGCGCAGCTGCCGGCGGATCACCTTGTCGCGGGTCTTGGTGTTGCCGACGATGTCGATGCGCTCGATGTAGACCTTCGGGCCCTTCTGCACGTCGAAGGTGAGGTCGATGGTCTTCGCGTCGGCGTTCACCGCGGTGACGGGCGTGATGTTCGCGTACGCGTAACCGGAGTCGTAATAGACGTCGGTGATGGCCTGAATGTCCTTCGCGAGGAGCGAACGATTGAAGGTCGTCTTCTCCTTGCTGGTCATCAGGCGGTGCAGCGTTGCCTTCTCGACCAGCAGGTCGCCCGAGAAGTCGAGCTTGCCGACCTCGTAGCTCTCGCCTTCCTCGACCTTGATGGTGATCGAGATGTACTTCTTGTCGGCCGAGAGCGTGACGATCGGCTTGTCGACGCGGATGTTGATGAACCCGCGATCGAAGTACGCCATCTGAATGATCTGCAGATCGCGCTGGAAGAGCTCTTCGCGGTACGTGCCCTGGCTGGTGAGGAAGCTCAGGTAGCCACCTTCCTGCGTGGCCATCACCGCCTTGATCTCGTCGGTGTTCACCTTCGTCGCGCCGAGGAAGACGATCTCCTTCACCATCACCTTGGCGTGCTCGTTGATGTTGAAGATGACCTCGATCTCAGTGCCTTCGGTACCGAGCGGCTTCAGCTCGGTCTTCACCTCGGCCAGGAAGTAGCCCTTCTCGACGTACTTCTCCTGAATCTTCTTCTCGGTCGTCTTCACCTTCGCGACGTCGAGAATGGTGAACGGCTTGACGTCGATCAGGTCTTTGAAGTCGTCCTTGCTGAGCTCGTCGTTGCCCGAGAGCGTGACGGCGCGAATGGCCGGCTTCTCGGTGACGCGCACCACGTAGGCGATGCCGGTGGTCGAGCGCTGCACGAGCAGCTGCACGTCGTTGAAGTACTTGAGCGCCCACAGCGCGCGCAGATCATCGCCGGTGCGCGAGGGGTCGAAGAGATCTCCGACCTTCTGCTTCAGCGCGCGGGCGACGGCGGCCTGCTCGACGCGGCGGTTTCCCTCGACGCGAATCTCGACGATGCGATCGGCTTCTTCACGCGCCGGCACGTCTTCGAGCAGCTGCGCACGAGCCTCAAGCGGGGCGACCATCAAGGTCACCGCGCACAACAGAGAGACTGTGAAGAGGCGCGAAATCACAGAGGGAATCGAGGCGGCGCACCTTATGGACAAAACCGCGCCCAGTTACGAGCGAAAACGCAGGCCATTGCCGGCGAAGTTCAGGAGCGCATTTCATTGATGACGCCCCCGCTGTTGCCGAACGACGCGTCGTTCATGCCCATGGCGCGCATCACGGTCAGCCACAGGTCGGCCATCGGGCGGCCCTTCGCTCGCTGCGTCGAACCCGAGTCCCATGGGCGCTCGAGCTCGATGGCGGCGTACGGGCCGGTGCGCACGTCGACGAGGCGGCCGGGAGTGACCGCTCCGTTGCCCCGCCCCGCGAGGATCATCGGCGCGTCGTAACCGGAGTGCGAGTCGGTGTTGCTCATGCTCGCTCCGAAGGCGATCAGCATGGAGTCGATGAGGCGACCCGTCGGCGTCTGCACCAGCTTCAGCTTGTTCAGGAACGCCGAGAACTCGTCGAAATAGAACTGATTGAACTCGCGGAACTGCGCCGGCTTCAGCGCCGGGTCAGCGCCCTCGTTGGTCGTGAAGTGCGAGAGCGCGTGCGGGTACGTCAGCGTGTTGGGGATCAGGACCTCGGTGTTGAAGGGCTGGAAGTCCTCATCGATCATGTACGACGCGACGCGCGTGAGGTCGCACTGGTACGCGAGGATCAGCAGGTCGAACATCGCGCGCATGCGCTCCTTGCAGAAGTTCGGGTAGCTGAAGCTGCCGCTCGGAGCCGCCGGCACCGTGCACGCCGCCATCGGTTGCTGCATCGGCATCACCGCGGCCTTCGCCTGACGTTCCACTTCTTCGAGCGAGGTCAGGTACTGATCGAGGCGCGCGCGATCGGAATTGCCGAGGCGATTTCGAAGGCGCTTCGTGTCTTCGTTGATCGCGTCGAGCACGCTCACGTCGTAGCGACCGGCACGACCCACGGTGGGATCTCCGGGGTTCACCGGAACTCCGCCCGCGAAGAGCCGGTTGAAGAGCGTGATGGGATCATCGATCGAGCTGGCCGGCGTGGTCGGGTTCGCCCACGAGATGTTGGTGCGGTACGCCTTCGCCTCTCCATACGTCGCGTCGGAGCCAGCGCTGTTTTCCACGCTGCGCAGCACGAGCGAACGGAAGCGGGTCTGCGTGCCGAGCGGCGACTGCGCGATCAGCTGATCGACTGACGTGCCGATCGACACCGGGTAGCTCGGCCCGCGCGTCTGCGGCTTGCACGTGAGGAAGCCCGCGGTGCCCTGGTAGTGACTGACGCCGAACGAGAAGTAGTTGAGGTCCGACACGCCGGCGGCGACGTCGTTGTGAATGCCGAGGTGCGTGTGCAGCCCCTTCACCACGCACAGCTCGCTCTTGTTCTCGGTGATCAGCGTGCGCAGCTCGGGCGAGACGGTGAAGTTCGTGCCGGTGCCCTGGGTGGTCCACGTGCCGGGGTGCGTGCCGAGCGGGAACTTGATGAAGCACGCGCGCGTGGGGCTGACGGCCTGCGCGCTCGCGCGGCGGGGAATCATCGCCTCGAGGAGAGGCAACGCGACGGTCGCTCCGGCGCCACGCAACAACATCCGTCGGCTCAATTTCGGAATCACGGCTGCGCCTCGCTTTCGTCACCACGGTGCTTGAGGAAGAGATCGCTTCGCGCGATCGACTTGATCACTTCGCGAACGGGCTGACCTCGCGTCGCCTCGGCGAGCTTCGAGACGTTGCAGCGCTCGGCAGGCGTGATGGAGCGGCCCAGGCTCCACGCGGTGAGGTTGCGCGCGGCGCAGGCGTCGAACTGGTTGTCGTTGGCGAGCACGGTGGCCAGCTGCCGCGCGCCGCTGAAGGTTCGGCCGTCGGGGAACACGCCGGAAGCGTCGATGGCTCCTCCGTGATCGGTCACGCGCCAGCGGCCGATGGCGTCGAAGTTCTCGAGCCCGAAGCCGATGGGGTCCATTCGCGCGTGGCAACCGGCGCATTCGGGCCGCGCGCGGTGGGCTTCGATGCGCTGACGCAAGGTGAGCGTCTCGTTCGGTTGCTCCGCCGGGAGACCACCGGCGTTCGCAGGCGGCTCTCCGGGCTGCGAGCACATGAGGCGATCGAGCACGTATTCGCCGCGCTTCACGATCGACGTGCGGCCAATCTCCGAGTTGTTCGCGAGGAACGTGCCGTGGCTCAGGAAGCCGGAGCGCTCCATCGACTGCGGGTATTCGACACGCCGGAAGTTGGTGCCGGTGACGCCGCTGAAACCGTAGTGACCCGCGAGGCGCTCGTTCGCGAAGGTGTAGTTCGCCGTGAGCAACTCCTCGAGCGGGCGGTTCTGTGTGAAGAGCTCACCGAAGAACAACCGCGTCTCCGACTTGAGATCGGCGCGAAGCTCGTCGTCGAACGTCGGAAAGAGCGTGGCGGACTTCGCGACCACGTCGATCTGATCGACGCCGAGCCACTGCATGGCGAACCCATCAGCGAGAATCACGGCGCGCGGGTCGGCGAGCATGCGGTCGAGCTGCGCGTCGAGCGCGGCGGGGTTCGCGAGCACGGTCTTGCCCGTGGACGGATCGATGCGTTCGGCGAGCTCGAGGAGTTCATCATCGGGCGTCGAGCCCCACACCGCGAACGAGAGCCGCGTCGCGAGTGCGGGCCCATCGAGCAGCTCGATCGCCGTCGCGTCGTTGGGCGAGCCGTGAAATTCGAAGCGGTAGAGGAAACGCGGAGAGGTGAGGAAGTAGCGGAGCACCTGCGCGATGGCGTGATCGAAGGTGTCGTGTTCGTCATTGAGCGACTTGGCGGCGATCTGCGTCCAGATGGAGTCGACGTCGGCGCTGGTGAGCGACGCGCGGAAGATGCGACGACCCCAGGTGCTGATGATGGTGCGCGCACACGCTTCGGCGTTCGCTGGATCGCAGGTGACGATCTTCGCGCGGTGATTCGCCATCACGTCGTTCGCGACCTGCGTCGCCGCCGCGAAGGTGAGCGTCAGCTGATCAGCCGTCATGCCGAGAAGCGCCGCGTCGTTGTCGAAATACGTCGCGGTGTTGTCGCGCGGAAAAGCGTCGGCCGGGCGCAGCGTGGTGCCGAAGAGATCGCGAACGGCTGCGTTGTACTCGCGACGATTCAGACGGCGGAGCAACACGCGCCCGGGATCAGCGGTCGGCGTGCACGGCACCGGAGTCGCCATCTGCGGAGGCTCGCCGGTGGTGGTCGTCGTCCGGTCGTCGGGGCGAACCTCGCGCGGTCCTTCGAGCACCCCTTCACACCCGGTCATCAGAATGAGCAGCGAAAGGCTGAACGATCGCATGCACTTCCAATGAGCAAGCCGCGGCCCACTCAGTGGTTCGTGTGGGATCAAGGGGCTGGAAGCGTGAAGCGTCAGGTCGACCTGACGCCCGTCTTGATCGCCTGACTCCGAACGCGCGCGAGGTACAGTTCGCTCCGATGCGAGTTCTCGTTGCGGTGATGGCACTGACCGGCACCGTGGCGCGCGCCCAGCTGCCCTTCGGCGACGACTTCGAGAGTGGCAACTTGTCGAAGTGGTTGGTGCAGGACAACCCGGGCGTCACCATCGAGGCCAGCACGCTCGCGGCACATCGCGGCACGTATGGCGTTCGCGTGGTCGACACCGAGACGGTGGTCGAAGACACGTCAGCGGCGCGCGTGTCCAAGCGCATCAACTCGACGTCGCAGAACCTCTACCAGCGCGTGTGGTTTCGCGTGCCCAGCCGCAACGCCGCTGGCGGCACTCTCTTCTTCTACGCCGACTGGGAGATCGCCGGCTCTTCGTGGGCCAACGCCGCCGGCTGCAACTTCGACTTCGAAGGGAAGATCTTCTGCGGCCAGCAGGACCCCGACAACGCGCAGAACATCAACTTCAAGCTCGGTGATGCCGGCTGGAGCGTGGTCGATGGCGGGTGGTCTCTCTTCGAAGCGCTCACTGCGGGGCGCGGCACGGACGCAGGGTGGACGGTGTTCGCGATCGATGGGCGTATCGCGGTCCGGTACTTCGGCCTGCACGCCAACGCGCAGTCGTTTCCGAGTGTCGAGATCGGCGAGGTCTACAACTACGACCCGGGGTTCATGACGGTCCTCGACTTCGACGACCCCCGCTATGACGTGCGGCCGATGGCGAGTCGCGTGAACGCTCGCGTCGCCGACACGCTGCACGCAGGTGAGTGCGGAGCGATCGTCTTGTTCCTCACCGCGACGATGCCTGACGTCGATGGCGGCACGGCGAGCTCGGTGGCGGCGCCCTACTCCGTCGAGTTCGTCGTCGAGGGTGCTTCGGTGTTCAGTGATGACGCGTGCTCGGTCGCCGGAAGTCCGGTGTTGGACGGCGGTGCGACCGAGGTTCGTGCGTTCGTCAGACCGGCGACCGCTGATCCGATCAACGTGACCGTGAAGCACGTCGGCGGAGATCTGCTCCCGAGCTCGACTTCGTTCACGGTGCTGCCGGCGACTGCGCAGCCTGATGGCGGTGGAGTCGACGGCGGGTCTTCTTCGAGCGATGGCGGAGTCGACGACCGCAGCTACTACGCGTTGCAGTGCGGCGTCGGCGGTGCGGTTCCGATGATGTGGATTGCGCTGCTCGCGCTCGCCGCTCGGCGTCGTCGCTCGGCTACTTCAAGCCGTACTTCTTGATCACTTCGAACGCGTAGGTGCGCGCGATGCCCGCGACGCGCGCCATCTCGGCGACGTTGCGCCCGCTCTGCTCGAAGAGTCGCGTGAAGTACTCGCGCGTGAAGTCTTCGACGAGCTGTTCCTTCGCTTGCTTGTAGGGAACACGGCCGGCGATCGGCGCGGCGTCTGCTCCGAGCTCCGTCGAGCCGCTCACGGCACGCTCGACCATGTTGCGCAGCTCGCGCACGTTGCCGGGCCAGTCGTGCTGGCGAAACCGTGCGAGCAGCGAAGGCGTGAGTTCGAAGTCGGGCCGCCCGAGCTTCGCGAGCATGGCGTGCGTGAGCAGCGGCAAATCATCGAGCCGCTCGCGCAACGGAGGCACGCGCACCATCACTACCGCGAGCCGGAAGTAGAGATCTTCGCGAAAGCCGCTGGAACGCAGATCGCGATGCGTGGCAGCGATCACGCGCACGTCGACGGTGCGTTCGAGATCTTCACCGACGCGGCGCACCGCGCGGCTCTCGAGTACGCGCAGCAACTTCGGCTGCAGCTCGAGCGGGAGTTCTCCGACCTCGTCGAGAAACACCGTTCCACCGCGTGCGGTCGCGAACGCGCCGTCACGGGAAGTCTGCGCGCCGGTGAACGCGCCGCGCACGTGACCGAAGAGCTCGCTCTCGATGAGCGAGCCGGTGAGCGCTCCACAGTCGACGACCACGAACGGGCGATGCCGACGCGGAGAGGCCTCGTGAATCGCGCGCGCCAGCACGTCCTTACCGGTGCCCGTCTCTCCGAGCAGCAACACGTTCGAGAGCGTCGGCGCAGCGGTGCGCAGCGAATCGAACACCTGGCGCATGGCAGTCGACTGCCCGAGCGCTTCGCCGAAGTTGGTGAGCGCGGGTGACGATTCAGTCGAGGGCGTGCCGGCGAGGCGAAGCAACGTGGTGCCGAGGGCGAACGTCGCTTCACGGCGCACGACGAAGCCTTCGACTCGAGAACCCGCGAGGAAGGTGCCGTTCTTCGAGCCGAGATCGCGCACCCACACGCCCTGCGCGCTCGGCTCGAGCGAAGCGTGGCGGCGCGACACGGTCGCGTCTTCGAGGCGAAGTCCTGCGTCTTCTCCACTGCCCAGAATCAGCGAACCGGCGACGTCGAGCGACGTGCCCAGCTTCGAGCCACTCAAGACCTCGAGGCGGTACTTGAGCTTCGAAGGGTCGAAGGTGCGCTCTTCCTCGCGCGTGAGGCCGTCGGCAGGAAGTGGAGCGGTGTCATCCGAGGTCATCCGGAGGCAAGCGTATATGCTGAGCGGCAGTGGAAAAGGCCGTGCTCTGTCCCCGTTGCAAGCACTCGCTCTCCGCGGCTGAGCAGGTGTGTCCGAGCTGCGGGGCTCCGGTCGGCGCGACGATCTCGATGGCGGTGCAGGCTCCGGTGACGGCTGCTCGGCAGAGCCTCGAGTCGACCGTCGCCGACATCGCGCAGGGAGACGTGCTCGAGGACACCTGGCGCGTCGAGAAGAAGCTCGGCGAAGGCGGCATGGGCACCGTGTTCCTCGCGCGCGACTTGAAGCTCGATCGCGACGTGGCGGTGAAGGTGCTCGCGCGCAATCTGTGTGAAGACCCGAACGCCGTGGCGCGTTTCGATCGTGAAGCGCGCATGACCGCGCGGCTCGATCATCCCCACATCGTTCCGGTTTTCGGCGTCGGCAATTTTCAGGGCCGGCCGTTCATGGTGATGAAGCTGCTCGAGGGCACCTCGCTCGGAGCGCTGCTCGCGAAGAGAAAGGGCGCGTGGCCGTGGTCGGACGTGCGCGCCATCATCGATCCCCTCGCGAAGGGGCTGACGTATCTGCACGCGCAGGGGCTGGTGCATCGCGATGTGAAGCCCAGCAACGTGTACGTGAGTCCGACCGGGCACGTGACGCTCCTCGACTTCGGAGTGCTCAAGGAGACCGCGCGAGATCTCACCGCGACGGGGCAGATGGTCGGCACGCTGCGCTTCATGGCTCCGGAGCAGCTCACGTCTGCGAGCGAGGTCGACGCGCGCGCCGATCTCTACGCGCTGGGCGTGACGCTGTATCGAATGCTCGCGGGCCGAACGCCGTTCGACGGTGATGACTTCGTCGTCGCGCAGCGGAAGGTGTCCGAAGATCCACCGAGCGCGACGTCGCTGAACCCCACGCTGCCGGGGCCGGTGGGCAGTGTGTTGTGGAAGGCGATCTCGCGCGACCCGTCACGACGGTTCGAGTCGGTCGAGGCCTTCGTTCGCGCACTCGATGACGCGTACGCCGGGAAGGACGTCGCTCCTCCGCGCGCGTCGTCGAAGTCGAAGGCGCCGCTGTTCGCTGCGGCCTCGGTGATCGCCGTGCTCGCGATTGCGGGTGGCGTGTATGGCTTCACTCGGCCGGAGGTCGTCGCGACTCCGCCGACTGTCGCTGTTCCGAAGCCCGAGGAACCGAAGCCTGCCGTGATCGCTCCGGTGGTGGTCGCACCGGCTGAAACTGAAGCTCCGGTTGAGCCTTCGCCCGCGAAGCCGGAATTGCCGAAGCCTGCTCCGGTTGTCGCGCCGAAGAAGAAGGGGCCGTCTCGGGTTTCGGTCGTCACCATGGTCGATGGTAAGTCGAGCTACGCAGATCTGATCGTCGATGGCGTGAATCGTGGGGAGACTCCGACGCAGCTCGAGCTCACTCCGGGGTCGCACAAGTTGAAGGTGACTCGTGCGGGTTTTCAAACGCGGGAGACGGTGGTGAAGATCGTTGGTGGCAAGGACGAGCGGGTGGTGCTCGTCATGCAGCGGTGATCACTGCGTTTCACCCTCACCCCGACCCTCTCCCTCGCGGGAGAGGGGGAGCGTCGACTCTCCCCGTCATGCAGCGCTGATGACTGCGTTCGACCCTCTCCCTCGCGCACTCAGCGATCGAGACCGGTCGGCCAGCGCGCTCGCAGGGTGAGGCCGCCGAGCACGTACGCCGGCCGGAAGCCCGGAGCCGCCGCCACGCCACGCGCTGACACTTCGAGGATCACGTCGAGAAAATCGAGCGGGTGCACCACGAAGCCCAGTGAGCCGCCGCCACCTGGAGCGGCGACGGGCTGCAGGAACAACACGCCATCAGCCGTGAGCTGCACGCCGAGCAAGCCGCCGAGGAACGAGTAGCGCCCGCCAGCTCGCAGGCCGACGCCGAAACTGCCGCCCATCACCGCGTCGACTTCGACGAGGAAATACTTTCCGACGATGGTGGCTCCCGCTTCGATCGCGAGACCGCGGAAGTCGGTGGCCGCGCGCACGACGACACCCGGTTCGATCGGCCACGGCCCACCACCACTTGCAGGCTCGGCGGGCTTCGCAACGACGGGCGGCTGAGCAATAGCGACCTGCGGCGCGGCGGCACTCAACTGAAGCACCATCGTCTGCTGCCGCCTGGGAGCGACGATCACCTCACGCTGCACCGCCGCGGCACCGTTCGCGTCGAGTACCGAGATCTCGTGACGGCCGACGGGCAGCAGCTGCGTAGTGGGCGATTTTCCGACGAGCGCACCGTCGATCTTCACCGCGCTCCCTGCAGGCTCGGTCTCGATGGTGAGCGAACCTGCGAGCCGCGTGCGCGTCGCATCGAACGTCGCCCGCAACCCCGGGGAGACGTCGGCATCGAGCGCGGCGGTCGGCGCTTCGGTGAGCGCAGCTTCGAAGGCGGCGTCGACGTCGGCGGTGCGGCGCAGTGCATAGAGGCAACGTGCTCGGCCGATGTGCAGCTGCGCGCGCGTTACAGCGTCCGGCGCCGACTTGAGACCCGCGTCATACGTGCGGAGCGCTCCTGCGAAATCGCCGGCGTCGAAGAGCCGTGCGCCATCGGCCATCGGATTCGCTGCGAGAAGGAGCGCGAGCAGCAGCGTCATCAGTGCCGTCGAGACTACAAGCGTCACCGCTCACTTCACAGAATCACGCGCGAGCTCAGCGACTGGTTCGACCCTCGGTGGGAAGACCGTTTCCACGTTCTGTCCGTCATTGAGCACGCACTTGCCGCGCGCTCCGCCGTCGAGGCCGCGCTTGTCGTCGGTGAGATCGAGGTGACAGCGCATCGTGTGCCCGCGATCTCCGTGGAGCTCGGCGATCAGATCCGGCTCGAAGTTCTCCTGCCCGCGTGGAGTGGACGTCACGACGTACCCCGTCCACGCGCGATCGGCCTCGACTGCAGGCTCGAGGTGATCAGGCGCATCGGCCAACTGCACGTACGTCCCGCGGAACTGTTCTCCGCTCTCGGTGACCGCGATCAGCGTTCCCGAGTGGCGATCTTTCGCCGTGTATTCGAAGCCCACCGCTTCACCCGGCAGACCGGCGATCTCTTCTTCTCCTGCTCCGATTCCCGTCGTCGCGCAGCCCGAACCCGCGACCACCAACGACACCATCAACACGTTCTTCAGCATGACCTGCTCCGTTCATTCACTTCCCCGGCCCCGATTTGACGATCGCTACCTTCCGGCTTCGAGCAGCGCGGCGGCGATCAGCTCGCGCGCTGAGGCGAGATCTTCGTTGTCGATGCGCTGCGCGGCCTCGCGGAGTTCCGCCGCCGGCTCACCTCCGAGTCGATCCGCGGCCTGGAGCAACACGGCGTTCACGCCTTGCGCATCTCCGGTCGACAGCTCGTGCTCGACCGCCGTGAGTTGCGCGAGTGACTGACGACGCTCTTCGCGACGCTCCGCTTTCTCGCGCGCTTCATCCGCCAGCGTGTCGAGGTCAGCGAGCTCGGTCGAAGCCACCGCAGCGGGCGGAGCTGCTTCGACGACCGGAGGCGCCTGGATCGAAATCGGAATCGGCGCGGGAATGGGCGGAGGCGCGATCGAGATCGCGGGCGGCTGCGCTAGTGGAACTGGCGTTTCAGACTGTGGCGGCGGCGACGCGAGCACCGCTGGCGGCGCGAGGCTCACGACCGGCTCGAAAGAAGCGAGTGGTGCAGGCGGTTCGTCGCTCGAGATGATCGGCGGGTCTTCGATCACCAGCACCGCCACGCCCCACGTCACGACCAGAACGGCAACACATGAAGAGACGAGAATGATGAGCGCACGAGAAGTCATGGCGCCTCCTTCGTGCTCGGGGTTCAGCATCGCGCGTGCCACGACACGCGAGCGTGGCCAGACGACTCACCTGTGCCGAGGCGACTCAGCGCGAGAGCTGCGCAATGCCGGGAATCACTCGTGCTTGGCGCTTGTGGAGCAACTTTGCTCCTCGGAGTCACCGCGCAACCACGGGCGCGAATGTCTCAGTCACCGCGATCGCCGTGCACGCGTTGCAATGCCGGCCTCCGACGGCCAGCAGCCGAACTGATCAGCCCGCGTCGAGGACCTGGCCGTCTTTGAGACGCAACCGGCGAGGCAGCGACTTCGCCAGCGCCTCGTTGTGCGTCACCACCACCGCGGTGATGCCCAGGTCCTTGTTCACCTCGCGCAGCAGGGCATGAATGCCCTCACCGGTCGCGGGGTCGAGGTTGCCCGTCGGCTCATCGGCAAGCAGCAAGTCGGGCTTGAGCATCAGCGCGCGAGCGAGCGCCACGCGCTGCGACTCGCCGCCGCTGAGCTCACCGGGCTTGTGATCAGCGCGGTGACCGAGGCCCACGCGCTCCAACAATTCACGCGCGCGCTTCTGCGCGAGGTAGCGGTTCTCGCGCAGCAACAGCGACGGCATCGCGACGTTCTCCTCGGCCGTGAATTCCGGGAGCAGGTAGTGCGACTGAAAGACGAAACCGATGGTGCGGTTGCGGAACTCGGCGACCTCGGCGTCGTTCATGTCGAACACCGACCTGCCCTTGAAGTGCATGGTGCCCGAGGCCGGCATGTCGAGCGTGCCGACGACGTGCAGGAACGTGCTCTTCCCCGAGCCCGACGCGCCGATGAGCGAGACGAGCTCGCCCTTCTCGATGCGCACCGACACGTCACGCAGCACGTCGATGCGCTTCCCGTTCAGGAAGTACGACTTGTGAATCTGCGCGACCTCGAGGAACGCGGGGATGGCCATGGTCACTCCGACTTGAGGCCGTCGACGGGTTCGACGCTGGCCGCCTTGAGCGCGGGGTAGATGCTCGCGAGGAACGTCACGAGAATCGCGATCACCACGCTCAGCGCGGTCTGGAACGGCTCGATGCGAACCGGCAGCGCGGGGATGTAATAGACCTGCGGGTCGAGCCTGATGCCGACGCGCTCGATGAAGAGGCACCACGCCAGGCCGCTGATCAGCCCGAGCACGCCGCCGGCCACTCCGATCTGCAGACCCTCGGCGAGGAAGATCTTCACGATGCCACCGTCGGGCACGCCGAGCGCCTTGAGCACCGCGATCTCCTTGCGCTTCTCGAGCACCAGCATGATCACCGTCGCGACGATCAACCCCGCGGCGACGATCACGATGATCGACAAGATGATGCCCATCACCAATTTCTCGAGCCGCAGCGCCGCGAAGAGGTTGCGGTTCATCTCTCCCCAGTCCTTGGTGCGGAACGGGTAGCCCTGCAGCGTGTCGTAGACGGCCTTCATCGTGCCGCGAGCGTTGTCGACGTCGGTCACCTTCACTTCGATGCCCGTCGCGCCCTTGATGTTGAAGAACGTCTCCGCTTCCTTGAGGTGGATGTAGACGAACTTGGAGTCGTACTCGTACATGCCCGAATAGAAGATGCCGGCGACGCGGAACGGGCGGCTCTTCGGCATCGGGCCCTGCGGGCCGAGCTCTCCACCGAGCGGAGAGACGACGTTCACGCGATCTCCGACCACCACCTTGAGCGACGCGGCGAGCTCGCGGCCGATCAAGATGCCGGGCATCACCACGTCGCCTTCCTTCTCGGGCGAGGGCAGATCGAGCAGCGGGTCTCGCTCGATGTCGTTGGGCCCCTTCTGCAGATCAGGCGCGTCGGGCTTCTTGATCTCGTCGGGCAGCGCGGGGCGATCGTCGAACAGCGGGTCGCCCAGCTCGGCCTTTCGCCGCGAGATGTTCTTCGGGTTGGTGAGCCACTCGAGATCGCCGCCCGGCAACAGGTAGTCGGGCAAGTCGGTCACCTCGCCCACCGTCTTCGGGTCGATGCCCTTGATCATCGAGCCGGAGATGTTGCCTTCCGAGGTGATCATCACCTCGTTCAAGATGAACGGCGTCGCGCCCTTGATGCCGCGCACGCCCTTCACCTTCGCGAGCACGTCTTCGTATTCGGGCATCTCCGGCGAGTACTTCATGACCACGCCGTGCGAGTTGGTGCCGAGAATCTTCTTCTGCAGGTCGGCCTCGAAGCCGCTCATCACCGAGAGCACGATGATCAGCGCCATCACACCGACGCCGACGCCGCCCACCGAGAGCTCGGTCATCATCGCGGTCGGAGTGGGCTCGTCGAGCTTGTTCTTGTGCAGCGCCTCGGCAGCCGCGAGCGGATCAGCCAGACCGAGACGCCGAATGCGCGTCATCTCGACGACCTTCTCCGCCGCGCTGATGATCGCCCAGATGAGCAGCGGCGGCACGATGCCGAAGATCAGCACCGCGAAGATCTTGCCGAGCAGCTTCGGGCGGAACACCGCGACGTGTCGCGAGGCGATGAACAGCTCGTACGACGCGCGCAGATCGAAGCGACCTGACGAGGTCGAGACGAAGCCCAGGTTGATGCCGATGAAGAACGTGAGCTTGAGCGCGATGGCGACCAGCCAGTAGCCGAGCTCCGGGCGGTTCTCTCCGAGCAGCGACGACAGGTAGATGATCTCGCGGAGCCGCCCGCCGAAGTCGATCATCAGCTTCGGCATGAAGTGCATCAGCGAGAGGAAGATCGGCACCGGCAGGCCGAAGTAGATCATCGCCAGCGTGGCTTCGGGCGTCGACAGCCGCTTCGAGTTCGCCGCGCCGAGGAAGCCGCCGAGGAAGGCGACGGCGAGCGCAATCGTGAACGCCAACAAGAACGCGGCGACCGGAGACAGCCCGTCGACCACCGCCCCGCCCTGCACCGTGCCCTTGCCGACGACGCCTGTGTAGACGCGAATGAAGAGCAGCTGCGCGAGGAGAATGCCGAAGCCGTACGCGAGCAGCGTGCCCCAGTGGAAGTCACGGAAGCGCGCGATGCGCGGGTGGAGCAGCGTCTTCGGCCCCTCGGGCGGCTTGTAGCGGAACAGCCCGAGCGTCACCGTCGAGAGGGTCTGGAACGCAGAGTCGATCAGCTCGCTGAACATGCGGCGCAGCTGCAGCGGCTCGGCCTTCGGGTCGTCGAGCGACACCGCGAGAATCGCCCACCCTGCCACCCACGCGATGCCGCCGACCCAGAGATGCACCGTGCCGAGATGCAACGCTTCCGGCGAGCCGTACGACTTCAGGTTCTCGACGAACTCGGCGCGAAAGAAGAGGTGCGACAGCGCGTTGAAGGTCTCGAGCAGGCTGCCCCACCCGACGGCGAGGAAGCCCAGATCTCCGCTGCAGAGCTGCAACAACTCCGCTTGCGCGAGCCCGATCACCAGCTCGGTCAACCCGAGCAGGAGCAGGAACGCAGCGACGACGTTGCGGGTTCGATTCACGGGTTACTGTTGGGGCTTCAGCAACGGGAAGAGGATGACGTCGCGAATCGACTGGGCATCGGTCAACAGCATGGCCAGACGATCAATTCCGATGCCTTCGCCCGCGGTGGGCGGCAAGCCGTGCTCGAGCGCGCGAATGTAGTCGTGGTCGTAGTCCATCGTTTCCTGCTGACCGCGCGTCTTCGCGTCGACCTGGCCCTGGAAGCGCGAAGCCTGATCGACCGGATCGTTGAGCTCACTGAACGCGTTCGCGATCTCGCGGCCCACGCAGAACAGCTCGAAGCGATCGGTGATGTTCGGGTTGGCGTCGTTGCGGCGCGCCAGCGGGCTGGTCTCGACGGGGAACTGGGTGATGAACGTCGGCTGCACCAGCTCGCCTTCGACGTACTGCTCGAAGAGCAGGCCGATGAGCTCGCCGGTGTTCATGGTCTTCACGGCCTCGCGTTCCTTGTCGCCATCGGTCTTCTTGAGCGCGATGGAACGCAGCTTGTCGGCGTCGGTGAAGTCGCTCGGCTTGAGGTCCTTCACGCGCGAGCTGATCGCCTCGGTCATCGGAATGCGAGGCCACCCCTTCTTGAAATCGATGGTGTGCTCGCCGTACTTCACGACCGACGAGCCGGTCACCGACACGCTCGCCTCGGAGATCATCTGCTCCGTGAGATCCATCAGGTCTTCGTACGTGGCGTACGCCTGGTAGAACTCGAGCATCGTGAATTCCGGGTTGTGGCGCGTGCTGAGGCCCTCGTTCCGGAAGTTGCGGTTGATTTCGTAGACGCGATCGAAGCCGCCCACCACGAGCCGCTTCAGATGCAGCTCCGGAGCGATGCGCATGAACAACGGAATGTTGAGCGCGTTGTGGTGCGTCTTGAACGGGCGCGCCGCCGCACCGCTCACCAGCGAGTGCATCATCGGCGTCTCGACCTCGAGGAAGTCGCGCGCGTTCAAGAACTCACGAATGAAGCTCACCAGCCGCGAGCGCTTCTTGAACGTGTCGCGCGTGGTCGCGTTGCTGAGCAGGTCGACGTAGCGGCGGCGGTAGCGCTCCTCGGTGTCGGCGAGCGCCTGCGATTCGGCCCACAGCTTGTTCACGGTCCCGGGCAGCGCCTTGGCCGCGTTTTCGTCGTTGAGGGCTGCGGTCTGCTTCGCCAGGGCGTCGGTGCGCACGTGCTCACGCACCTTGTTGAGGGCGCTGTCGTCCTTGCCGAGCTGGATCTTCAGCTCGGTCGCCATCGCTGCCGCGTTCGACGCCGTCACCGCGTTCACCGCCGCGAGCACGGTCTCGGCGGCGGTCTTCACGCGCGCGATCTGCTCGGGCGTGAGCTTCACCTTCACGTCGTCGCCGGAGAACTTCCCGGGCAGGCCGCGGAGCGCCTTGCCGAGGAACTGCAGCCGCGTCGCCGCGATGGTCAGCTCGCCGGTCTTCGACTTGAAGAGCGTGCCCGTCACTCCGATGAAGTCGGCGATGTCGGTGAGCTTCCAGATCTTGAAAGCCTCTTCGCCGAGCACGTCTTTCTTGAGATGCGCCTGAATCGCGCCGCTGCGATCTTGAATGGTGACGAACGCGGCCTTGCCGAAGTCGCGCACGCTGACGATGCGGCCCGCGAGCGTGAACGGGCCCGGCTTCTCGGCCTCGAGCGTCTCACCCGCGACGTCGGCGTACTTCTTGATCAGATCGCCCGCGAGGTGCTCCGGCTTGAAGCCGTTGCCGTACGGGTTCACGTTCAGCGCGCTGAGCTGCGCCGCCTTGTTCTTCCGGTCGTCGAGGAGCTTCTGTTCCGCGGCGCTGACGTCGTCTGCCATGCCGCGCGTTCATCACGCCCAAGCGCAGTGAAGCAAGCGAAAGGTCACTGACAACACCAGCGTGACGCGGTCGTTCCCGGGTCGGTCACACCGGGGAACTGGGCGTAGAGGTACGCGGGGTTGGTGCCGATGAAGTGACACAGCGGCTCCTGAGTCGAGTCGTAGCTCGAGACGCCAGTGCCGATACGCAGGTGACGCAACGCCAGCTCGCTGCAGGCGGTGCACGCCCCGACCTGGGTCGCGATGTCAGCGCTCGTGTCGCGAGCCCGCGCGCGGAGGGCGTCGAGCGTCGCTTGATCGACCTGGCTGCACAGCTCGGTCGCGTGGGCCTGATTGAAGGTGCGGCTCAAGTACTTCGCGCGCTCGCTCTGCGGGTCCCACGGCCACGGCGCGTCGAGGTACTCGGCGACGCGGTCGTATTCGCCGTTCTGCTTCACGCCCATGAACGAGCCCCACTGGCCCGACGCGAGCTGCGTCCCGTCGGGATCCTCCTTCGCCTTCACGCGAGCGACCGTCACCGCGCGCTGCAGCTCGAAGCGGAACTCGTTGCGCACCTTCGGAGGCACCGCCACCTTGCCCTGCGACCGCGCGACCTTGGGCAGCATGAAGCTCACGAAGCGCGCGTCGACCGGAATGGTGGTCTGCAGCCCGGCGACCTTCAGGTTCACCGCGGCGCCGGCGGCGATCGACGCGTTGGTCGCCCGCTGCCCGAAGCACGCGTCGCTGGTGGGGTCGATCGACATGAAGCCCGGCACCGGCATCGCCACGCCGTGCTGCTGGCCCGCGGCGGTGTACACCTCGAGCACGCCCGACACGCTGCATTGAAAGAACGCCGTGTTCTGCAGCTGGTAGCCCGGGTTGTCCCTCAAAAGCTCGAGGTAGTTGTCACCCACGCCCTGCTGAAAACCGCCGCTCGCCAACTTGAAGCGCACGTCGTCCCACGGAGCGCACATCGCGTCGTTCACGTCGTAGCTGGTCCAGCTCGGCAACGACTGCAGCACTGAGCGCGCGCCGTGAAAGAGACCCGACACCAGCGCAGTGAGCACCGCGCGATCGCGCTTCTCCTCGATGGTGTCGCCCGGAAAATCTTCGAGCGTCGAGCTGCCCCAGCGCGCCCACATGTGGCCCATGCTCCAGCTGTCTTGCAGGTAGTGCTGGCCGATGGCCTCGAGCACCAGCGCCTCGCGTTCACACGCCTTCGCGTACTGCTCGAAGCGGCTCCCTGCGCCCCGAACCGAGTTCGCCATCACCGCGCAGTCAGCCGCTCGAGCGAGCGCGAGCTGGTGGTAGTGCGCGTAGTTGGTGCGCGACTGCGGCAGGAAGTGGTTGCTGTTCACCGGGCCCATGTGCGCGGCGAAGTCGTGGCACTCCGAGACCGACGTCGCTCCGGCGAGCGGGCACACCTCGTGACCCGACGCCCAGTCCCACAGCGCGTACGAGAAGTCGGGCAGCTGCGAGAACTCACCGATCGACCACGAGCGATACGCAACGCGCGTGATGTCGGAAGGCGCTGAAGGAATCAGCGTCGGCACCTGGACGCCGCCCACATCGACGGTGGTGTCGTTGGTGAACACCACACTGTTCTGGGTCGCCGACAGCTCGGGCGGTAGACCTGCTTTGCTGCTGGTCAGTTCCCACAGCTGACGGTGTTCGTCGTTGGGCCCAATCCACCGTTCGCGCGCGGTCGCCGGCCCCGCGCTCGGCGCGCACGTCGGCGGCAGACGCTGCGCCGCGAGGTCAGCCGGCTCGAGGGTGCGGTTGGCGAACTGCGAGCAAGACGATTCCCACGCCCAGGCAGACGACGTCGCGCACACGCACGACGCAACGAGAAGCGCGCGCGCGTTCATGGCGTGCCCTCCAGCGCTTCGACCACGCCGGGGAAACACGTCTTCTTCTGGAAGAAGACCTGCTCCAGCGCGTCGCTCTGCGAGACGCCCGCGGCCACCTTCGCCGAGAACTCGTCCTTGCACGCCTGCGGACAGCAGGGCTTCTCCATCCACGGAGTTTGAGTCGCGCAGGTGCGCGTGTGCTCGAGGCACCAGCTCAGTTCCTTGCTGCCGGGCGTGTAGCAATACGCCGCCGCGTCGACGCACATGCCGAGCGCGCTGATGGCGTCTTTCGTCGTGGGGTCGAACTCGAGCCGCGCCTCACTCACCTCGGCGAACAATTTCGAGTTGCCGACCACCGTCGGGAAGAGCGCGAAGTCGAGCGGTGTGGGTGGTGGTTCGACGTACTCCGATTCCTGCGGGCAGCCGCTCGAGGCGGCGACGACCAGAAGCAGAGGGAGCGTTCGCATGAGCGCCGTCACAGGGGCAAGCGTAGTGCCAGCCAGCGCCGACTCGAAATGCGCGAAAAGCGGCGAAAAACCGCGCGGGGCATTGCGCAAGACAGCCGAGTCACGGCGCCCCTGTCAGGGCTTGCCGCGCTTCAACGAGACAGACACCCGCGCCGTACCTTTGCCGCAGCTCAGGTCGAACGAGACGCTCTGGTAGCCGGCCTTCTTCACCTCGAGCTTCGCGGCGCCGCCACGGCAGGAGAGGTTCGAGGAATACGGCGTGTCACCGAGCGCCTGGCCATCGAGCAGCACCTGCGCCGACGCGGGCGTGGTGTCGACGAACAACAACTCCGGGCCCGCGGTGTAGGTGAGCCCTTCCTGCGCGACGGTCGGAGTGATCATCGCTCCGTTGAGCTCGGGCACGTCGGCCACGTTCGGCTTCGTGCTGCGGGTCGCCCAGCGATGCATCAACACCGAGCCCGTCAGGACTCCGCCCGCGAAGAGCAGAAAGATGGCGGCCGCGAGCTCGGGCACCGTCGCTTTTCGGCGCTCGCTCATTCGCCCACCCGCAGCGCTTCGGAGATCGACACCTCACCTGCGCGCGCCAGTTTGATGGCCGCGTCACGCAGCGGAATGAGGCCGTGCTCGACGCTGAGCGCCATCAGCTTCTGGTTGCTGGGGCTGGTCTTGAGCTCTTCGCGAATCGGGTCGGTGACGATGAGCACTTCGAACACCGCGACGCGGCCCGCGACACCACTGCGCCCGCATTGTTCACAACCCGTCGAGACGAAGTAACCGTCGGCGGGAGCTCCGATGGACCGCAGGCGATCGGCCACCTCGGCCGGAGGCACTGCGCTCTCGCGACAGAACGGGCACAGCCGCCGCAACAGTCGCTGCGAGAAGCTGGCGAGCGCGACGGACGACAGCACCGACGCTTCGACGCCCATCTCGAGCAGGCGGTTGAACACGCCGGGCGCGGAATCAGCGTGCACTGTGGTGAGGATCAAGTGACCGGTGAGCGCGGCCTGCGTCGCGATGCGCGCGGTCTCGACGTCGCGAATCTCTCCGACCACCAGCACGTTGGGGTCTTGCCGCAGCAACGCGCGCAAGCCCGACGCGAAGTCGAGCCCTGCCGCGCGGTTCACCTGCGTCTGCGCCGCGCTCGGCAGCGAGTACTCGATGGGGTCTTCGATGGTGGCGATCTGCGCCAGCTGCCCGCGCGACTGCTGCAGGTGGTTGATCGACGCGTAGATGCTGGTCGTCTTGCCGCTGCCCGTCGGGCCGGTGAAGAAGATGAGGCCGTGCGGCTTGTCGAGCATGCGCGTCAGCTGCGAGCGCACGCTGTCGGGAATGCGAAGCGAGTCGAGCCGCGGCGCTTCGTTGGCGAGGCCCGCCAGACGCATCACCGCTTTTTCCCCGTGCTGCGTGGGCAACAGCGAGAGCCGCACCTCGGCGTTGCCATCGGGCGTGGGCAACGAGAACTGCCCGTCTTGCGGCCGGTCGCTCACGTAGTGCGTCAGTCGGCCGAGCACCTTCAAGCGATTGAGCAACACGCCGTACGCCGCGGCGCTGATGGTGGCGAGCGTCTCGAGCGAACCGTCGACGCGAAGACTGAGCGTGGTGACGTCGGGCCCGGGGTGCACGTGAATGTCGCTCGCGCCGACCTGCACCGCGGCGTGCACGAGCAGATCGGCGAGCACCAGGCCGTCGGCGTCACGCGAGGCGGCGACGAAAGCGGCGCGCGCCTGCACCAACCGCTCCGACTTGCTCAAGCCGGTCGCGAGCGGCGGGAGCACGTTCGCGCCGCGAATCATTCCTTCCGGCAGCGGCCGCGTCTTCACGTACACGAAGAACGCGAGGCTCAGCCCCAGCGGAGCTAGGAACAGCGGGCTCTGAACGATCTGCAGGAGCAGCTCGAGCGCGTCATCGCTCTTCGGCGGCGGCCCCAGCATCGGCACTTCGGGCAACACCAACAGCACGGCACCGAGCGCGATGGTCAGAAACGCGAGGCTGGTGATGAGACGCAGTGACTGCGGCACGCCAGGCAGCGTAGCCGCGTCAGGGCGAAGCGAAGAGCATGAACAACGCGACCAGCGCCGCGATGAGCAACGGCACCACCACCTCGACGGGGAAGCGGGAGTGCTGAATCTCGCGCGTGCGGCCCTGGAAGCGGCGACGGCGCGTACGACGGAGGATCAACGACGCCAGCGCCTCGGGAGCCTTCTCGCGCGGCGATTCCTTCAGCAGCGAAATGGCGCGCTGGTACTTGGCGAACTTCGCCTTGAGCTCGGGGTTGTCGGCGAGCTCCGTCTCGAGCTCCTTCGCCTGCTCAGGCGGAAGTGCGTCGTCGACGGCGCCCACGAACAGGCGCTCTTCGTCTTGAGGTGGGAGTTCGCGTACCACGGCGTTCAGTCTCCTCTATCCGCGAAGCTCTGTTCAAGCTTCACCAAAATTCCAGCCAGCTTCTCGCGGGCGCGATGCAAGCGGCTCTTCACCGTGCCTTCAGCCAGCTCGGTGATCTCCATGATCTCTTCGTAACTCAGACCTTCCACGTCTCTCAAAACCACCAACGCGCGCTGGTCTTCCTCGAGCAGGGCGATCGCCTTGTGCACCAGTTCCTTCTCGGTGCGCGCGTGCACTGCGTCGTCGGGTTGCGACGCGCCGCCCATGGCTTCGGTGATCGACAGCTCGTTGCTCTCTCCGAATTCGTCGCTGCGACCGCGACCGCGCCGCTTGAGGTACTTGAGCCGGTTGAGGCAGTGGTTGCGGGCGATGCGGTAGATCCACGTGGTCAGCTTCGCGTCGGCGCGGAACTGGTCCATGTGCTGGTGAATCGAGATGAAGATCTCCTGCGTGAGATCGAACGCCTCTTCGCGATCAGCCAGCATGCGCACGCAGAAGTCGTACACGCGGTCCTGATGCGCGCGGACCATCGCTTCGAACGCGTTGGGGTCTTTGCGGCGCAAACGCGCGATGAGCAGGTGCTCCGGCAAGTCGCCCGGCGGAGGCCGTGCCTCGCTCATCACCTTGGCTGGGAGCTCCAGCACGTCGCTCGGCACTTCATCCTCCAGGTCGTCGTCTGCTTCTGAAGACACCAGACACCACCGGGAGGAGGGAGTTCCGCGCCAAAAGACGAGGAACGGAGACTACTTGAGCGTGTAGGCGCCCGTCTTCCCATTCACCTTGAAGGGCACGGGGCGATGGCCTTTTTCGAACCCATCGTAGAAGGGCTTCAGTTCTTTCCAGAACGCCTCGTTTGGCTGACCCTCGAAGTCCTTCACCGCCTCGTCGGTCAGCTTCGTGGGGAAGATGTCGAAGCGAATCGGCCGCCGCCTGGCGTCGACGGCGATCAAATAGACCTCTTCGATCGGCTCATCTTCGATGGCGATGCAGCCGATCGAAGCGCACGAGCCGTGGAGATAGATGAGGCCCCCCGGGCGCTTCGCGTCGCTGCGCAGCCGATCGCTCGCGTTGGGGTACGAGACCTTCATCGACAGGTTGTAGTCGCTGTACGGGTTGAACTCCGGCACGTCGTACAGACCTTCGGGCACCTGGAAGTCGCCTTCCTTGCGCTTGGGGCCGAGCTCTCCCGACGCCGCGCAGAACGGCCAGCTCTTCACGAAGGTGAGCTCCTTGCCGGTCTTGCCCGCCCACAGCTCGAGCACGCGCTCCTTCTTGAACGCGCGCAGATAGACCTCGTCCACGGGGTACGTGAGGCCGACCTTCTCGAGAATGGCCTTCACGTCTTTGGTGCGGCGGCCGCGCGCGTCACGAACCTTCTTGGCTTCGGTTTTCACGGGAGCGACTCCCGCGTCTTCACCAGCGGCCAACGCGAGGCTCAGCACCAGAGCGACGATCATGGTGACTCAGACACCGGAGCGCACCCAACCGTTCACTTCTTGAGCGGCGTCTTGCGCAGCAGCGCCTTGCGACGGTGGTGCAGTTCGAGGTTGAGCGGGTCGATGCCCAGCGCGTGTTCGACGACCCGCATCGCGTCGGCGACGTTGCCGTCACGCTCGTGGCCGTTGGCGGTGAGCACGTGCAGCGCCGAGCGCGCCTCGGTGCCTTCGTTCGATTTCAAGAAGCGCTTGCGCACCTCTTCGAGCTCGGTGACGCGCAGACCGCCCGACAGACACGCGCCGACGCCCTTCCAGTTGAAGCGCAGCCCGTCGAACTCGACGCGCTTGCTGGGGTTGCCGAGCACGTCGGTGGCCTGCTTGAGGCGCTCGAGCGCGGCGTCGATCTGCTTGCGCTGACCGGCGGAGATGGGCCGCTTGGCGAGCTCGTTCAACTGCGCGGCGAGCTCACGGCCACGCGCCTTCACCTGCGGGAAGTCGACATCGGGCGGCAGACCGAGCACCACGTAGTGATCGCCCTGAATGCGCTTGCGCACGTCGACCAGCAGCTTCTCAGCGAGCGGATCATCGGCCTGCGAGCTCGGCGTGGGCGGCGCGAGCGGAGTGACCGGCAGCCCGCGCGTGATGTTGTCGAGCGCCTCGCGCTGCTCGGGGCGCGGCGAGATGAACTGCACGCCGAAGCCAGCCGGCATGTGCCACGCCTCAGCCTGTTCCTTCGTCACGTGGCGCACCACGTCGCCCGCCATCGCACCGACGTCGGGAATGGTGACGGTCACGCGCGAGAACACGCGGGGCAGCGCGGTCTCGCAGATGATGAAGCAGCCGGCGCGCGACACGTCCTGACAGGTCAACGTCAGCTCGGGGCCGTCGGCCTTCACCTTCACGTCGAAGCGCGCGACGTGGCGCGGAACGGCGGAGACCGCCTGCGCGGGGGTGCGATCGAAGCCGCGCAGATTGCCGCTCCCGCTCCCGGAACTGACGGGCTGCGGCGTCGGCGGGCGCGGGGCCTCGCTGCTCGGCGCGACGGCCGGCGTGAGCTTGGCGACCAACGGCTCCGGCGGAGCAGGCGTCACGCGATTCGCCGCCGACTCGGTGGTGAGCGGTACCGGCTGCGGCATGTACGCAGCGACCACCGACGAAGTGGAGCTGGCCTTGAGCGCTTCTTCCAACGCTTGACCGAAGTCGCCGCAGGTCGCGAACCGCGCCTCGGGCTTCTTGGCGAGCGCCTTCAAGATGACGCTCGAGATGCGCTGCGAGATGGCCGGGTTGACCTCGTGCGGAGCCTTCGGTTCCTGGCTCAGGTGCGCCACCAGCATCGAGGTGATGGGCAGACCGGCGAACGGCGTCTTGCCGGTGGCGAGCTCGTAGGCAATCACGCCGAGCGAGTACTGGTCGGTGCGGCTGTCGACCTGCTCGCCCTGCGCCTGCTCGGGCGCCATGTAGTCGGGCGTACCGATGATCACGCCCGTCGCGGTCTTGCGGCTGGCCATCGTCGACTGGAGCTTGGCGATGCCGAAGTCGAGCACCTTGACGAAGTCTTCCTGGCGACCGCGCTTCACGAGAATCAGGTTCTCGGGCTTGAGATCGCGGTGCACCACTCCAGCTTCGTGCGCTTGATCGAGCGCGTCGCAGACCTGCGCGAGAATCGGAATCGCGCGCGTCATCGGCATCGGGCCCTGCTGCACGAAGGCCTCGAGCGACTTCCCGTCGAGGTACTCCATGACGAGGTAGTAGCGAGACGGCGGCAGCACGTTCATGTCGAAGATGCTGACGATGTTCGCGTGGCCGATGACGTTCACCGAGCGCGCCTCGGCGTAGAAGCGCTGCACGAGATCGGCGTTGCTCGCGAGGTGCTCGTGCAGGAACTTGATCGCCACGCGGCTGCCGATGCCGGTGTGCTCACCCAGGTACACCGAGCCCATGCCGCCGGTGCCGAGCAGCCTCAAGATGCGGTAGCTGCCGACGGTGATGCCCAGCAGCGGGTCGACCGTCGGAGCGGGCGTCGAGAACATCGGCGCCATCGGCTGCGGCTGCTGCGGAATGTGAGTCGGCGTATGCGAATCGGAAACGGGCGGAGGCGGGAGATCGAGCGTGGGGAAGGGTTGATCAGACCCCACCCAGACCTGATTCGGACAGGTCGCGGTGAGGTGATCGCCTCCGCACTTCTCGCAAGTCATGACGCCCCGGCCCCCCGCTGCCAAATGGAGATGCGGACCTTACCAACGGTCACCGACAGCATGTAGCGCGGCCCCGCGAATCCTGCCGGTGGTGCGTCGTGCTGGATCTTTCTCACGCGGCTACATCTCACTCCGGCAATGCCTTCGCGGGGTTCTTCACGCCCATCAACTGAGCGGTGATGAATTCGTCGAGATCACCGTCCAACACCTTGTCCGGCTGACCTGATTCGACACCGGTGCGCAAGTCCTTCACCATCCGGTACGGCGCGAGCACATAGCTGCGGATCTGCGAGCCGAAGCTGATGTCGGACTTGTTGCCTTCACGCGACGCGGTCTCGGCTTCGCGCTTCTTGACCTCGAGGTCGTACAAGCGCGCGCGCAGAATCTGGAACGCCATGTCCTTGTTGGCCGACTGGCTGCGTTCGGTCTGCACCGTGAGCACGATGTTGGTCGGCAGGTGGCGCAGCTGCGCGGTCGAGCTGGTCTTGTTCACCTTCTGACCACCGGCGCCGCCACCGCGGATGAACTTGAGCTCGTAGTCCTTCTCGGGGATGTCGATTTTGATCGTGTCGTCGATTTCCGGGTACACGTCGACCGAGGCGAACGAGGTGTGGCGTCGCGCGTTCGAGTCGTACGGGCTGATGCGCACCAGGCGGTGCACGCCCATCTCGGCCTTCATGTAGCCGTACGCGTTGTCGCCCTCGATGCGCAGCGACGCGTTCTTGATGCCTGCTTCTTCGCCGGCGTTGTAGTCGTTGAGCTCGACCTTCCAACCGCGGCGCTCGCAGAAGCGCGTGTACATGCGCAGCAGCATCGAGGCCCAGTCCATCGACTCGGTGCCGCCGGCGCCGGCGTTGATGTCGACGTAGCAGTTGAGCCGGTCGTTCTCGCCCGAGAGCATCTTCTGCAGCTCGAGGCCTTTGACGAGCTCTTCGGCGCCGGGGAGCAGCCCTTCACCTTCGGTGATGCTCGCCGCGTCGCCCATTTCCTTGCCGAGATCGATGAGCGTCTTCGCGTCGTCGAAGCGGCGTTGTGCGCTCTCGAACTGCGCGACGTTCTTCTCGAGCTGTGTCTTCTCTTTGAGGAGGCCCTGCGCCTTGACGTTGTCGTTCCAGAAGTCCGGAAGCGTCGAATCGCGTTCGATGAGCGCGATGCGCGACTTCTTGCGGTCTACGTCAAAGGGACCCCCGCAGGCCCGTGAGCCTGCTCTGAAGGTCCGCCATCTTTTCTGCGAGCTGATCGTTTGCCATGGCGGGAACTCCGTACGACGCGGAACGCCGCTGACGCAAGCAGGTTTGCTTGCTGACTTCGGCAGCGTTGCTCATTAACTCAGCGCCCGTCGTCTCAACCCAACACGAACGGAGAGCTCTCATGAATTTCACCCTCGCGCCCCTGCCCTACGCCAAGAACGCGCTCGTCCCTCACATGAGCGAGGAGACGTTCAACTACCACTACGAGAAGCACCACCAGGCGTACATGACCAACCTGAAGGGTCTGCTCGAGGGCAAGCCCGAGGCTGAGAAGTCGCTCGAGGAGATCGTGAAGACGAGCTCCGGCAAGGTGTTCAACAACGCGGCGCAGGTGTGGAACCACGACTTCTTCTGGAAGTCGATGAAGCCGAGCGGCGGCGGCGAGCCCACGGGCGCACTGGCCGATGCGATCAAGCGCGACTTCGGCTCGTTCAACGACTTCAAGAAGCAGTTTCAGGACGCGGCGGTCGGCCAGTTCGGTTCGGGCTGGGCGTGGCTGGTGAAGGAAGGCGACAAGCTGAAGATCGTCACCACCTCGAACGCCGAGACGCCGCTGACCAAGGGCGCGACGTGCCTCATCACCTGCGACGTGTGGGAGCACGCGTATTACATCGACCACCGCAACATGCGCGCGAAGTTCGTCGAGTCGTTCCTCACGAACCTCGTGAACTGGGATTTCGCGGCCGCGAACTTCAAGTGAACTGACGTAGGCGCGATTCGAGGCGGACTGGCGCAGGTCGTACGACCTGTGCAGACTCGATTCCATGGGCGCGCGGCGGGCGTGGTGGGTGAGCGGGTTGGTATGTCTGAGCCTGGCGTGCGTCGTGCCGGAAGGGCCGTGCGCGGGCGTTGATTGCGGCAACGGCGTTTGCGCAACGGCTCAAGACGGTCTCGCCGTGTGCGTGTGCGCCGCTGGATTCGAGGCGCACGGTTTGGAGTGCGTGCGCGTCACGTCGTGCGCAACCGTGACGTGTGACACGATCCGGAACTCCACCTGCCGATTGCTCGACGGCAGGCCGGTGTGTGTGCCCTGACTCTCACGTCGAGGTCGCCGGCGCATGCGAGCTTCGCGACGCGTGTACGCCGAACCCCTGCACGCATGTGCATCGCACCACCTGCGAGATCGTCAACGACGAGCCGCGGTGCACGTGTGATCCGGGGTTCGTGGAAGAAGGCGACGGCTGCGGTGCCATGCCTGTCTGGAGCTGTGAAAGTCAGCACACCACCGGAGACTTCGCTGAGCCCGACGAGTGTCCGCTGCTGGCTCGCACGCTGCCGATTGCGACGACGCAAATGCGCACCTTCATGCCCGCTGGCGATCACGACTGGATCCGGCTGACCACGGCTCCGAATCGACTGTTCGCGATCAACGTCACTGCCAGCGTCGCGCTCTCAGTGGAGATCTTCGAGCCGGACGGCCTCACACTCGTCGCCAGCGATCGACGTGGACTGCCGGCGATCGAGTTCGGTTTTGCGTCACGCTGGACCGAAGTGTTTGCGCGCGTCCGGCCCCTCGGCTCGAGCGACACCGGCACGTATCGCGTCAGCTATGACGACATCGGCACGGACGACTTCGCGAACGACAGCGCCGACGCATCGTCAATCCAGATCGGCTCTGCCTTCACGGGTCTCATTCAGTACGCAGGCGATCGCGACGTCGTGAACCTGCGCGTCCCGGCTCGCACTGCGGTACGCCTGCAGGTGCCGCCCGGGGCGAGCGCGCTTCGTTTCGACGCGGAAACCAGTGACGCCGCACTCCGTGGCTTGCGAGGCGGTGATTCGGCCATCGTTTCGTTCCCGACCGCGACAACCCTGGCGTTGATCGCTTCCACGGCCGATCGAACTCCGGCACCGTTTACGATCACCACGAGTTCGTTGGGGCAGGACGATCATTCTGACGCCCGAGAATTCGCCACGCCGTTGATCACTGACGGAGTGCCACTGACGGCAGAGATCAATCGAACCAACGACGTCGATTCGTTCCTGATCCCTCAGATTGCGGGACACGTGTATCGCGCGAACTGGTCGATGGGCTTCACGTCTTCCTTCAGCACCCTCGGCTATCCCCTCACTGACGGCCCGCTGTTGTGGGAAGCGCCTGATTCACGCCCCCTCTTCGTGTCGATCAGCGGTCCAACCGGTCCCTGTGAACTCGCGGTTCTCGACAACGGCGTCGACGACTACGGCGACACGGAGTCGAGCGCGACGTCGATCACTCTCGGGCAGACAGTCAATGGAAGGCTGGAGACCCCGACCGACGTCGATGTCTTCACCTTCAACGCGATCGCGGGCCATTCGCTGAACCTCACCGTCAGCCCTTCCATCGGAAAAATCCTCGGCCCGAACGGCGATCAGATCACGACGGCTGGTTCCGCAGGCCTCGCCACTGCTACCGGACCGCATCGTCTGGTGATCGCGAACTTCCCGATTCTGGACGTCGTCAGCTACACGGCGACCGTTCGCGATCTCGGAGTCGACGACTTCGGAGACACCGAGGCCACAGCGACGGTCGTGCCAGCCAACCTGCCCATCATCGCCACCAGCCAATTTCCGGGCGACGTCGACGCGTTCCTCGTGCAGCTGCTCGCCGATCACCGCTACTCCTTCTCGTTCGCCGGCACTGGCTCGATGGACGTGCGTCGCGCTGGGAGCCTGCAGCCCGTCGTCGGCCCAAACGCAAACACCAACCCTCTCGTCTTCGTGAGCAGTGGAGGTCAGTTCCTCGTTGTGGGCGCAGGCCAGTCAGGGACGGCCTTCACCATCACGATCACCGACCTGGGCCCCGAGGATCATGGCTCGACCGTCGCCACCGCCACGCCGATCGTCGTGGGGACACCGGTGCCGGGCGAACTCTTGAGTCTCGACACCGACTATTTCTCGTTCGGATCCATCGCCGGCCACGGCTACGGCATCACGATGCCCCCAAACATGGGGCTGGCTGAATTCAACGTTCGTACTGCGAACGGGACGCTGCTCGCGTCGACTTGGGGCGGTGCGACGAGCTTTGCCTCGGCTGGAGGAACGCTGTGGATCGACGCGACCGCGCCCTACGTGGCCCTGGGGCCGTACACGTTGACCGTCGACGATCGCGGCCCCGACGACTTTGGCAACGACGAGAGCAGCGCGTCTCACGCGAATCTCGGTGCTGTGCTCAGTGGCAGACTTCAATACGCGTCTGACGTCGACGTTTTCGAATTCGCGGTCGTTCCGGGGAATCACTATGGGACGACGACGACGTGCGGAGGGTGTGGCCTCAGCCTCAGGACGCAGACGGGCGTCATGGTGGGCACAGACTTCCGCGCGACTTCGGGCACGACGTCGATCTTCGTCAGCGTGCGTGGCGCAGACAACCTCACGTACCAACTCACGATGAACGACTACGGCCCCGACGATCACGGCAACGGTGCCGCGGACGCGACCAATCTGCCCGCCGGCGAAGGTTCACTCAGTGGCAACCTCGAGGTCGCGAGCGACGTCGACGCGTTCCGCGTTTCCGTGCCGCCGGGAGTCACGCTGCACGTTTCGTCCGCCAACGTTGCTCTCTCGGTCATGTCGAACAACAGCATCATCAGGCGGATCACGACCACTGGAGCCCTCGAGATTGACGTCCAGATTCCGGGTAACGCCGCCTATCTCTTCGTCAGCCCTGCTTCACCCGCGCCGGTCGCGTTCACCATCGCGGCCTACGTCGCGAATGACGACATCACGACCGTCATGCCGCTCACGCGCGGAACAACTCGTCAGGGCCGCATCGACTACCTCGGAGATACGGACACCTTCACGTACGACGTCGCGTCGCCAGGGCTGGTCGACATCACGATCTCCGGCGCGCGCATCGAAGTAAGGGATCCGCAGGGTCAGCTGGTTGGCGTCGCCGACAACACGACGTTGACGCTCAACACGACGCTGACTGGCACCTGGCGCATCAGGGTGGCCGCCGGGAATTCGACACCTGCCGGTATCGGTCCGTTCTCGATTCTCGTCCCCTGATCGCGCTGAGCCGCCGGCCGTCGCGCGCGGCGCTAGAGTGCGCCGCCATGAACTCGAATCGGGCGTGGTGGTGTCTGGCGTTGGTGTTCGTCGTTTCGTGCAGTCCGAAGCAGCAGAACGTTCCGGCGCCGTGCGACGGCGTCGACTGTGGGAGCGGTCGCTGCGCCGTGCTCAGCGAAGGTGTTCCGGCTTGCTTGTGCAACCCGGGCTTCGTCGCGCGTGGGCTCGCGTGCGAGGCCGTGCCTCCCGCTGATCTCTGCGCGTCGAACCCCTGCGCGTCGCTGCGCAACTCGCTGTGCAAGGTCACCGCGGGCGTCGTCGACTGCGTGTGCCCCGATTCGACCATCGAAGTGAACAGCGCGTGCGTGACGCGCACGGAGTGCGTACCCAACCCGTGTCAGCAGCCGCACCGCACGCACTGCGAAGTCGTCGGAGGCGCCGCCAGCTGCGTGTGCGACCCGGGCTTCGTGCCGATGGGCAACGGTTGCAGCGTCACTCCGGTGTGGACATGTGCGGGCCAGCACGTCGACGGCGACTCGGCCGAGGCCGATGAATGCCCCACGCTCGCCAAGAGCATCGGCATCTCGACCGACGAGAGCCGCACGCTGTCTCCCCTTGGTGACGACGACTGGATCATTCTCGCCACCACGCCCGGCCGTCTCTTCAACGTCACCGTCAGCGCCGACGTGCCCACGCTCGTCGAGATCTACGAGCGCACAGGCATCACCCTCATCGCCGCCGACAACCGCGGCACGATCACCGGCACCGTGTCGTTCGTCGCTCCCGACGTCGAGGTGCTCGCGCGCGTGCGTGCGCTGCGCGGCGACGACACCGGCACCTACACCGTGCGCTACGAAGAAACCGGCATCGACGACTACGCGAATGACGTGGCGTCGGCGCGCACGCTGGTGGCCGGAGCGAGCTTCACGGGCAACCTGCAGTACGCGCGCGATCTCGACGTGGTGAAGCTCGAAGTGCCGTCGAACACCGCGGTGCGCATGACGCTCGCGGCCGCCGGCTCGCAGGAAGTCGTGTTCGACGTGCAGCGCGGAGACGCGGGTGTGTACGAGCTGCGTCTCAACGACTCGGCGACCGTCGCCTTCCCCGCGTTCACCACGGTGGTGCTCACCGCGCGCGCGAACAACGAACGAGACGAGGCTTCGTTCATCATCGACACCCAGTCGCTGGGCCCCGACGACTACTCCGACGAGCCGGCGTTCGGCGCGAGGCTGAACCCCAACGGCGCGGCGCTGTCAGGCGTGATTCAGCAGCGCGACGGCGGCGACGTCGATTCGTTCTTCGTGCCGCAGGTCGATCAGCACGTCTACCGGGCGACTTGGATGAACAGCAACCTGAGCGGCACGGTGGTCACCGGCGCCGGCACGCGCATCATCGGCAGCTCGTTCTCGAGCGCCACCACGTGGGAAGCCGACAGCGCGGCCAACGCGTCACTCCTGATCACCACCGCGTGGAGCTTCGGCACCAACAACTACTCGGTGCGCGTCGAAGATCTCGGCGTCGATGATCACGGCGACACGCTCGCCGACGCGACGGCGATGAACCTCGGTGTGCCGATCGGCGGGCGCCTCGAGACCTCGACCGACGTCGACGTCTTCACCTTCGATGCGATGGCGGGCCACATCATCTCCGTCACGCTCAGCGGCACCACGTACGGAGCCGTCGCCACGTTGTTCGGCCCGTCTGGCAGCCAGCTCGGGTCCAACGGTCAGAACTTCGGAGCCATCGCGCCGCTCACCGGTCGCTACAGCGTGCAGGTCGCGAGGCAGTCGACGTTCGCCGACGACGTGCTCGCGTACACCCTCTCGGTGACCGATCAGGGCGTCGATGATCACGGAGACACGTCTGCCACCGCGACCGCGGTCATGCTCGGCACGGCGACCAGCGGTTCGTTGCAGTACTCGAGCGACGTCGACGTGTTCTCGTTCACGGCGCTCGCCAATCACGTCTACGCCGTGACCTCGGGGAGCACGTCAGTGAGCATGACCGTGAACGACCCCACTTCCACGGTCGTCGCCTCGGGCTCGTCGACGAACTCGCTCAACTTCGTGAGCACCGTCGCTGGCCGCTACACCGTCGCGCTCTCGAACAACTTCAACACCGCGGGCGGCTACACACTCACGATCACCGATCTCGGAGTCGAAGATCACGGCTCCACCAACGCCACCGCGACGCCGATCGTCGTCGGCACTCCGGTCAACGGCACCATCTCGTCTGCGTCGGATCTCGACGTCTTCTCGCTCACTCCCACCATCGGGAACGTCTACGTGGCCTCGCTCGCTCCCGGTTATCAGCGCATCGAGGTGCGCAACTCGGCGAACGTGACTCTGGCGAGCGGCTTCAGCGGCAGCGTCTCGTTCGTTGCGTCAGCGACGCCGCTCTACCTGGTGGTCTCGAACTACTCGCCGGGGAGCTACACCTTGTCGGTGCAGGACCGCGGGCCCGACGACCACGGCAACGTCGTCTCGAGCGCCACGCCGATCACGCTCGGTACGAACACCAACGGCACCCTTCAGTACGACGGCGACATCGACGTGTTTTCGGTGACCGTGGTGAGCGGGCATCACCACACGGTGACCTGCACCACCTCGATGGGCACCTGCAGCTTCAACGTCACCAACGGCTCGGGCGTCACGCTCGCCTCGGCCTATTCGAGCTCGGTTGCCTCGACTGCCTTCAAGGCAGGGCCCGGGCTGACGACCGCGTACATCGCCGTCTCGAGCTACGGCTCACCCGTCGCCTTCGTGCTGCGCGTGACGGACGCCGGCGCCGACGATCATGGCGACGATCGCAACTCCGCGACTGCCGTCTCGATCGGGGCGGCGGCCACTGCCGGCACGCTCGAAACAGTGGCCGATGTCGACGCCTTCACCATCGCGACGTCTCCCGGAGAAGTGGTGCGTCTCGACTTCGGCGGCGTGGTGGCCAACATCACCGACCCGTTCGGCAGCTCAGTGGGCCAGGTCGACGCGCCAGGCCCGACGTCGACGGGCTTCTATTCGACGGGCGGCAGCTGGCTGGTGACGCTGCGCGCGAGATCGAACGCGACCGGCGCGACGCCGTACACGCTGACCGCGACGCGCGGCACCGACGACGTTCCGATCAACACCGCCTCGCCGCTCACCCTCGGCATGAGCAAGGCGGGCACCATCGACTACCTGAACGACACCGATTCCTTCACGGTGAGCCTGACCTCGGGCACGACGATCAACGCGTCGCTCACCCAGGGCTCGCGCGGAGAGATTCGCGGGCCCACGGGCTACATCGGGTCGATCTATTCCTTCACGACCAACCCGGTCACCATCAGCACCTCGGGCGTGTACACGTTCACCGTGCAGGCCGACTACTCGTCGTACGGGCTCATCTCGTACAGCCTGTTCGTGCAATAGCTCAGCGCTCGAGCAACTCCGCGAGCGCCACGCTCAACGTGGTGGCGAACCCGGCGTCGAAGCTGGTCACGATGTTCTCGTAGCCCTTGTCCTCTTCGAAATCGCGGAGCTGCGTCTCGAAGTTCGAGAGGATTCCGCGAATGTCCTGCTCGCTGGGCTTCCCGTCCTTGATGGCGCTGTTGATGATGCCGTCGACGAGCTCGCCCACCGCGGCGTCGATGATCGCTCCGCCGCTGGGGAGGAGATCGGTGAGGACTCCAGTGATGAGACCGGCCATGTGGCGGCGCGCTTCGGCGTCGGCCTTCAAGCGATCACGTTCTTCGATGGTGCCCGCGACCGCGCCCGCGACGACGCTCGCCACCAGCGTTCCCATCTGGCGGCCGATCTCTTCGCGATCGTTCTGATCGACGCCGGCCATGCGCGCCTGCCAGTCGTTCACCTGACGCGCGATGCGAGCGTCGATCGCCTGCCCCATCGTCTGCCGCGGCCCGCCGGTGAGGTTCGCGATGTCGGGGTTGAAGTACACGTCCTTGAAGAAGCGCTGGAGCAGGTCGGTCTGCCCACCGGGCAGCGTCGCCGCGTCGAGATCGAACACCGGCTTGCCGCTCTTGTCGGTCGCCATGAAGACGTTGAACGCGCCGCGCAGCATGCGTTCCTTCAAGAGGTCAGCGGCCTCGGGCAACAGCAACTCACCCGGGAAGCCCGACTCGTACATCGTGAGCACGCCGTCCATCACGCGGTTGGCGAGTTCGGGGTGCGCTCCGACGATGTCGCGCGAGGTCGACATCAACAGACAGCCCGCGGCCTCGAGCATGCGCTGCGAATCACCGCTCGCGCTGTCGGCGAGCTTCAGCAGTTCCTGGCCGTACGCTTCGTTGATGCCGCCGCGCGCGCTGTTGGCTGGCGCGAAGCTGAGCAGCGCCGCGAGCCGCATCGGCCGGTTCGGAACGTCGATGATGCCGTGGCCGTCACCCGAGACCATCGCGTCGAGCGTGCCGGTGGTGATCAGCCCCTGCTTGAACGCGTTGCCCATCGCCGCGGAGATCGCCTCGCCTTCCTGCGGCGAGTAGCCGTAACCGAACGGACCATTCGGGTTCTGCGCCTCGAGGAGCATGTCGCTGGTCTCGGGGTTCTTCGCGAGCTCCGCCACGTACTGCGCGGCCTGCGTGGGGTTGAGCTCGGTGGTGACGTAGTAGCCAATGTCGCTGCCGTTGCGCGTCGCTTCCAATGCTTGCGCGACCACGGGGTCGATCGTGCTGCTCTGCTGCAGCGCGCGCGTCTGCGCCACCGCGGCCGTCTGAGCCAACTTGCTCGCCAGCAGCTGGCTCGTGTCGCCCTTCAAGGCCGCCAGTCGCAGCGCCTTCGCGGCACCGGTCGAGAACTCGCTTCCGAACTTCTTCGCCACGCTGCCCGCTGCGGGCTTCTTCGTGGTCGCGCTGCTCAGCGTCGGCGTGGAGGTGGACTTCACGACCTTCGGGTTCGAGAGCGGCTTCTTGTCGTCGATCTTCATGGCGATCCCCTTTGAGACATCTTCGCTCCACCGCCGAGCAGTTGTTGTCGTCTAGATTTACATTTTCGAGGCGTTAGCCTTCGTAACGACCCGTTTTCGCAACAGAAACAGCGCCAGCGCACTCAGCGCGATGCCTGTGCTGGAGCAACCGCCTCGCACCATCGAGTCATCTCCCAGCGTGTTGGTGAGTGAATCGACCTCGCTCATCACAGGCGCGGGCGGGCGTTCGGGCGGCACGTCGACGACGACGAAGCACAACCAGTTGTCGAGCCACGTCGCGCTCTCGGAGTGATCGAACCAGCGCAGACACTGCTGCCCGGCGATCGGCCCCGCGGAGCTCCACGTGAAGCGGTACGCGCTGTTCATCGGAGTGCAGAGATACGTGTTCGCCCACGCAGCCGGAGTGGCATCGGCAGGCTCGGTGATCGCCGTGCAGCGCTTGCCGTCTTGCGGCCCGGTGGTCGACCACGAGAAGCCCAGCTCGCGTTCGCCGCACAGCCAGTTGTCGGCCCACGTGTCAGGGTCGTCGGTCGCGACGTTGATGCATGAACGATCACCGGGCGCTCCGGCCATCGAGAACGAGAGCTCACCTTCCGTGAACACCGAGCGCGGCTCGAAGCAGAGGAAGTTGTCGCCCCACGAGTTCGCAAGGTCGGCGGGCTCGTTCAACTGCACGCACGTCTTGCCGTCGATCGGCCCGGCGCTCGAGTAGCTCACGATCCACGGCGACTGCTTCGGCGCGCAGAAGTAGTTGTCGGACCAGATGCTCGCGAGCGGCTCGGCGCCCTCGTTCACGTTGGTGCAGTCCATGCCGTCGATCGGCCCGGTGAACGACCAGCGGAAGCCGTAGTCGTTGGGCGTGCAGAGGAAGTTGTCGTTCCACGTGTCGGGGTCGGACGGCTCGTTCAGGTTGACGCAGGTCTGCGCGGGCTGCGCTCCGTCGCACGAGAAGGTGAACGGCCCGGCGGTGCGATCGCACGGCGGCGGGTGATCTCCGCACACGTCCTGCACCTTGGTGATGAACGCGTCCCACGGCCAGTTCGGGCCCGGGTCGGTGCGGTTGTTCGGCTGCAGCTGGCCGTGGCTCAAGATGTGGTTGCGATCGCGCGGAATTCCCCACCGCTGCGTGATGCTGCACACCAGCCGCGCCGACGCGTCGATCTGCGAAGCGGGAAAGCTCGCCTGCGACGCGTACCCCGCGTGCTCGATGCCGACCGCGATGGTGTTGGTGCTGATGCCGTTGAGATCGCAGCGCACGCCACCGTTGTTCGCGCAGTCGTAGGTCGCCGCGACGTGCCACGCGCGATCGCTCTCGCGCACCAGCTGCGTCACCTCACTGCCGTCGCTCACCGTGTAGTGCGCGCTCACCTGCGACGCGGGGTTGGTCTGCCAGCCCCAGCAGCCCGAGTACGCGCCCTCGCAGGTGTGGATGATCACGAACTGCGGCGTGCGCCCGTTGCGCGAGTTGAAGTTCGGAGAAGGCCGCCAGATGCCGAGGTCGTAGTCGGGGCTCAACGCCTGGCGCTTCACGCTCGCGAGATCATCGGGAGTCAGAACACCGAGCGGCTTCAACACCTCGTCGCGCAGGAATTCGGGATCGTCGGTGTGCGCGTAGTCAGCGATCACCGTGGCCCACGCGCGCAACTCCGTGCGATCGATCTTCAGTTCGTCAGCGCGTCGCGACAACAGCTTCGCAGCGAGCTCGATGTTGGCGGCGGCATCGGTCTTCGCGTTCGAGTCGTCGATGCGATCAGCGGGAATCGCCATCACGCCGAACGTGCTCGGGCGGCCGAGCTCTTCTCCGTCTCCGTCGATCATCTGCGTGCGCGTCAGCGCCTGCGCGGTGACCTGCAGCACGATCGGCGGAACACCGTGCCGCGCGCCCGACGCAACGAACTGCGCGTCGTATCGAGAACTGAGAACCGGAGGAGAAAGTGAAGACTCCGGTGCACACCCGAACATCGCCACGAGGATGAGGAGCGAGCGCTTCATGAACTCGATCCTCGCCAGTGGTGCGTGCGTCGAATTCCCCGCGAGTGTCAGCGCGAATTACGAATCAGCGATCATTTCGGGCGGCATTTCCCGGGGCTCCTGTGACGTCCCGAGACAGCCGAGTGAAGGGTGTGCGCTAACCCGCGAAATCCGGCGCACGTTCGGGTGGCCGTGCGCTTGCTCCTCAGCCGCGCATGACCTCCGGCGTCACCCGTCGCAGCGCTCCGCAGACCACGCACACCGCCGCTCCCACCCGCACCGCGGAGGCGCCGAAGCCCGCCGCCACGCCGCCGGTCGCGAAGAAGCAGGACGACTTCGAGGCGACGAAGGGAAAGGGGACTCCGCTGCCGCCGCCTCCGAGCGCGCCTTCGCAGGCTGACGCGGCGCTCGCGGCTGATGCAGCGCGGCTCCGTTCGCAGGCCAACGCGGGCATTTCGACGTTGCCCAAGGGCTTCAAGGTCGAGCGCGGAGCGGCAGGCGTCACCATCACCGGCACCGCCGGCAATGATCAGATTCGCGTCGAGCCGCGCAAAGACGGCAAGCCGGGCGTCGACGTGATCTCCGGCAAGGGCCGCGTGTCGCTCACCGACGCCGAGGCGAAGAAGCTCACGATCGACGCCGGCGCGGGCAACGACACCGTCGTGGTCGACCCGCGCGTGACGTACGAGCTCACGCTCAAGGGCGGCGACGGAGACGATTCTGATCCGCGGCGGCTCGGGCAAAGATCACATCGAAGGCGGAGCCGGCCGCGACTTCCTCTACGGCAACGCGGGCGATGACGAGATCCTGGGCGGTGACGGCGATGACGTGATCGTCGGCGGCGCGGGCAACGACACGATGACCGGTGGCCTCGGCAACAACACGCTGGTCGGCGGAGCGGGCAAGAACACCTTCGCCAATGCCGGCGGCACCGATCGCGACTTCCACAACGACGGCGATCGCTTCGGCAACTTGAAGGGCGCGAAGGGCACGAAGGCGCCGACGAAGATTGAAGCGGGTGACGTGTCGGCCGCGAACGCGCCGGGCCACACCATCGAGATTCAGGGCAGCGACGAGTTCAAGGCCAAGGTGCAGGCGGAGCTCGAGGTGATTCGTTCGACTCCGAGCGGCCGCGCGATGCTCGCCGACATCGACAAGCAGAACGCCGCGGGCAAGCCCATCCGCATCAAGGAAGGTTCGGAAGACGTGCACGCCGACGGGCTCAACACCGCGACGCCCGACGTCGAGACCGACGCGCTCCCCAAGGGAATGAAGAGCAAGAAGGGCGAAGGCACGGGCAAGGGCACCGGCAGCATCGTCGCCTTCAGCCCCGACGTGCACCGCACCGACGATCGGATGGATCAGTCGACGCAGCCCACCGACGCCGCCGACGCGCGCACCATCGACCCCAGCATCGCGTTGTTCCACGAGCTCGTGCACGCGCACCGCAACCAGCTCGCCGAGAGCGAAGGCCTCACCAAGGGTGAAGAGTTCGCTGCGGCCGGCACGCGCGGCCACGACTCGGCCGACAAGAAAGCCGAGTGGAAATACAACGAGAACCAGTACCGCAAGGAGCTGGGCTCGCCGGAGCGCTACTCGTACGACGCCTGAATCACTTCACTTCGCCGGAGCGGGCGCGGCCGCGGGCTTGTACCGCTGCGCCATGAACCACATCGACGCGAAGCCCAGGTTCAGCGGCACGAGGATCGCGAGGATGTTGCCGTTCGCCTGGAGCGTGAACGGCAGCGCGATCAAACCGATCACGCTCATCGCCGCCGCGATCCACCACGTGATGCGATTGCCCGTCGGCGCGCGCTTGTTGCCGAACGCGAACATCAGCCCGAGCGGGAACAACGCGAAGTGCACCGGGCTCGCCTGGAGCAGGTTCCAGTTGCCGTACGTCACGTCGTGATCGGTGAAGAACATCAAGAAGAAGAGCGCGATGCCGAGAATGCCGAGCAGCAAACCGTTGAGCGCGGTGTAGAGCCCGAGCAGCACGCGCCACGATTTCTTTCCGTCGCGCGCGAGGTGCCCGAGCAGATGCGCGAGCCCGCCGAGCAGCGCTCCGACGATCAACTCGTACGGAATCCAATTCGGGGGCGTCGCCGGCGGCGGCTCGCGCTGGCTGTCGAACCACTTGTACTGACGCTTCACGAGCGGGCGAACGCTGCCGTCAGCGCGCTTCACCTGCAGCGCCTGCACCTGCTTCTCGAGCTCGTCGGGCAAGTACGCGTCGCCGAGGCCGGTGATGGGGCGATCGATGCGCGGGCCCTGCAGGTAGTCGAGCACCAGGGACATCGGCGGGTCGACGCGGGAGTAGCGCAGCGTGTGCTGGCGGAAGGTCATCGACGACGGAGCCGACGTCGCCGCCTTCAACTGACCACCGATCACTTCATCGATGATGTCGCGCGGCCGCGTGGAGCAATTGTCGTCGTAGTGGTGGTACCGGTAATACATGTTGTCCGGCAGCACGTGCGTGCCGAGCCGTTTGGCGATCGCCATCGCTTCCGCGGGGTCGAGATCGAGCTCCTGAATGCGCACGTCGCGCTTGAGCACGTCCTTGTAGAAACCGAACGTCCCGTCGATGCGCTCGTGGGCGACCCAGAAGATGAGCCGGCCCTTGATGAAGTCCTTCACGAAGCCGACGTCGTCGCCGGGCATGCGCGGCCCGAACATGCCGAAGTTGTAGACGAGGCCCTTGTTGAGCTTTCGGTCTTCGATGACGAACGCGGTGTGGCCCCACCACTCGACGAGCGAGTCGCCGGGGCTGAACGTGATCAACGAGACGGTGATGTCCTCCGGCTGGCTCTCACCGGTCATCCACGGCGGGAGCTGCTGCGCAGACGTCGTCGCGATGAGGAGCGTGAGGGCGTGGAGCACGGGGCGGCGTGTAGCTCAACCGCGCTCCAATCCCGAGGATTCCTGGGATTACTGCTTGAACCAGCGCTGCTCGGAGCTGTCTTCGGGGTTTCCGCCGCCGTTGCCACTCGACTTGCGCTGCGTGAGTTCCATCGGTTCGACGCCAGCGGCCTTCAACGCACCGGGTCCCGCAATGACCTGCGGCCCGGGCTCGACGATGACCTTGGGGAGCTCTTCAGCGGTGGTGCTGGTTGGCATCGGCATCGGCGCGCGCACCGTTTCTTCACTTCGCGCCGGCCGGCTTTCCTGCTGGGGCACCGCCTGTTGCTGCTGCTGCTGTTGGCCGCCCGAGTTGGCGTCGGTGATGTACTGCGTGACCGCTTCGCGGATGACCGCTCCGACCGATTGCTGCATGCGGCTGGCGAGCTGGGTGAGCGCGTCGGCCAGGTCAGGCGGCGAGCGGAACGCGAGGGTGCGAACGCCCTGCATCATCTGCGTGAGTTCCTGCAGCGCCATCGAAGGCCGCGCGACGTTGAAGTCGCCCGAATCGAGCATCGCTCGAATGCGCCGCGACAGATCTTCCCGGGTGTACCAGGCGCCGTCGAGGAAGATGGCCTCGGCGTCCACGTCGATGGGGAATTGGCTCATGCGCCAACCGTACACCAACGCCCTCTCCAGGTGATCGGTGACCACTTTCCTCTCGTTGAACTGCCTTGCGTCGTCGCGCGTTCTCAGGAATGTGTCTGTCGCCTTGGCCTCCGTGCTGTCGCTCGTGTGTGTGCTCGCCGCCGCCAGCCCGGATGCGGGTGTCACCGCGCCGTTTCAGCTGTCCGCGCGAGTCACTCCGCAGAAGGTGAAGCTCGGCGAGCCGTTCGTGCTCGAGGTGCTGGTCGCGCATGACCCGCTGCAGCGCTACGAGCTGAAGACGCCCGGCGATCTCGGCGACTTCGAATACCTGGGGCAGGAACGAAAGCGCGTCGACGGCAGCGATCAATCGACCACCACGCTGCTGATCAAGATGAGCGCCTTCCAGCTCGGAGTGCTCGACACGCCCGAGCTGCAGCTCGAGGTCACCGCGCCCGAAGGCATCGAGACGCTGCCCGTGCCGCGAGGGAAGATCGAAGTGGTGTCGACGCTCCCGCCCGACGCCGACAAGAAGGGCGAAAATCTCTACGACGTGAAGCCGCCCGAGGAGCTCGCCATTCGTTCGTGGCGCCTGCTCTACGTGCTCGCGGCGATTCTGGCGGCGCTCGCCGTCGCGTACGGCGTCATTCGCTATCTGCGCCGGCCGAAACCGATCGTGCCGGCGTACGTGCCTCCGCCCGAGCCGCTGCACGTGCGCGCCACCAAGGCGCTCGACGCGCTCGCCGCCGAGAACCTGCCGATGAAGGGCGAGTTCAAGCCGTACTACTTCCGCCTCTCGGAGATCGTGCGCTCCTACCTCGGTGAGCTGTACGGCTTCGAAGCGCTCGAGAGCACCACGCCCGAGCTCCTCGTCTCGCTGCACAACCGCACCACGCCCGGCCTGCCGCTGAAGGAAGTGGTGCAGTTCGCGGAGTTCTCCGACTTCGTGCGCTACGCGAAATCGCAGCCCGCCGTCGACGACTGCAAGGGTCACCTCGAGCTGGCGTACCGCATCATTCATTCCACCCAGGCCGCGCTGGTGCCGGCCGCCAAACCGTCTGCTCCGCGCCCGTCGTGATCGAGAACGCGCAGTTCCAGAGTCCGTGGGTGTTGTGGGGCCTGTGCCTCATTCCCGCGTTCATTTTCTGGGCGTGGGTCGAGCGGCGAAAGCGCGCGGTGCTCCGGTTCTCGGCGGCCTCGCAGATCTTCAAGCAGGGCCGCGGCATTCGCCCCTACCTGCTGTGGATTCTGCCGGTGCTGCGCATCGTGGCGTTCGCGTTCGCGATCATCGCGCTCGCGCGCCCGCAGGAACAGAACACCCGCGTGAAGGATCTCTCGGTCGAAGGCATCGACATCATGATCGCCCTCGACCTCTCGACGTCGATGGAGGCCGCCGACTTCCGGCCCAACAACCGCCTCTTCGTCGCGAAGGAAGTGCTCACCGACTTCCTCGCGCAGCGCGCGAACGATCGCATCGGCCTCGTGGTGTTCTCGGGTGCTGCGTACACGCAGGCTCCGCTCACGCTCGACTACGGCGTGCTGAAAGAAGTGATCAAGCAGCTGCGCACCCGCGTGCTCGAAGACGGCACGGCGATCGGTGACGCGGTGGCCACGGCGCTCAACCGGTTGCGTGATTCAGACGCGAAGTCGCGCGTGGTGGTGCTGATCACCGACGGCGACAACAACGCAGGTCGCGTCTCGCCGCTCGACGCCGCCGAAGCCGCGCGCGCGCTGAAGATTCCGGTCTACACGATCCTGGTCGGCAAGGGCGGCAAGGTCCCCTTCCCCGCGGGCCAGGACATCTTCGGTCAGCAGGCGTGGCGCGACGTCGAGATTCCCATCAACCCCGAGCTGCTCGAGAAGATCGCCACCCTCACCGGCGGTGAGTTCTACCGCGCGACCGATCGCGAATCGTTGAAGGAAGGTCTGCAGAAGGTCCTCGACTCCCTCGAGCGCAGCAAGCTCATGGAAGGCGGAGCGATGGCCACCTACAAGGAGTGGTTCCACCCGTTCCTCGTGCTGGCCGCCGCCGCGCTGATTCTCGAGTTCCTCCTCAAGTGGACGCTGTTGAGGGTGTTCCCGTGAATCCCTTCGACCTCGGCGAGCCGTGGCGCTTCTCGATCCTTGGGTACAAGGCGGGCTTCGCACAGCCGATCTTCCTGGCGTTCATTCTCGTCGCGGTCGGCCTCGGCCTGCTCGCGCTGATCGTCACCCTGCGTCGCGGCACGCGCGTGTCGAAGGCCGTGCCGACGCGCCTCGCTGAAGTGCTCGCTCCCGGCGTGTCGACCGTGCTGCCGACGCTGCAGAGCACCTCGTACACCGTGGCGCTGATCTTCTTCGCCTTCGCGCTCGCGCAGCCCCAGTGCGGAGAAAAAGCCGAAGTCACCAAGCGCCGCGGCATCGACGTGGTGGTCGCGCTCGACGCGTCGAAGTCGATGTACGCGCGCGACGTCAGCCCCTCTCGACTCGATCGCGCGAAGCTCGAGCTCTCCACGCTCCTCGATTCGTTGAAGGGCGATCGCGTCGGTCTCGTGGTGTTCGCTGGCGACGCCTTCATTCAGTGCCCGCTCACCAGCGACTACGGCGCGGCCAAGCTCTTCCTCCGCGCGGTCGACCCCGAGTCGATGCCGCAGGGAGGCACCAACATCGGCGCGGCTCTGCTGCTCAGCAAGCAGGTGCTCGAGAGCGCTGATCGCGGCGCGAAAGATCGCGTCGTGGTGCTGCTTTCCGACGGTGAAGATCTCACCGGCGACATCGGCGAGGGCATCGATGCGCTCAAGGAACTGAACGCCAAGGTGCTCGCGATCGGCATCGGCTCCGACAGCGGCGAGCTGGTGCCCATCATCAATCGCGCGGGAGACGTCGCCGGCTACAAGAAAGATGAGAACGGCGTGGCGGTCGTCACGCGGCTCGATCGCGCCGGCCTCACGCGCATCGCGAGCTCGACCGGCGGTGAGTTCTTCCACCAGCCACGCGGCGTGGCGATGGCCGACGTGGTGAAGGTGATCGACTCGCTGCAGAAGAGCGAGCTCGAGAGCCGCGTCACCATGAAATACGGCGAGGTGTTCCAGCCGTACCTCTTCATCGGCATCGGTTTCCTGCTGCTCGGCTTCCTCTTCATTCCCTCGTGGCGCAGCCGCAGCAGCGCGCTCGGGGTGTTGCTCGCGATCGCCTTCGTCGTCGCACCGCGTGACGCGCTCGCGTCGGGCCCCTTCGAGCGCAATCACCCCGAGGTCGAAGCGGGCACCGAGGCCTACGAGAAGCAGGACTTCGAAGAGGCGCTCCGGCGCTACGACGCGGCGGCCAAGCAGCGGCCCGGAGATGCCGAGGTCGAATACAACCGCGGCCTCGCGCTCCACAAACTGAACCGCAACGACGAAGCGAAACAGGCCTTCCAGCGCGCGCTCGATCTCGACAAGTCGGGAAAGCTCAACTCGAAGATTCACTACAACCTCGGCAACGTCGCCGCCTCGAGTGGAGACAAGAAGGAAGCCATCGCCCAGTACCGCGCGGCGCTGCGCAAGGACCCCGACGATCCGCTCGCGCGTCACAACCTCGAGGTGCTGCTCAAGAACCTGCCGCCCGAACAGAACCAGGGGCAAGACGGTGGCACGCCCGACGGTGGTGGGCACGATGGCGGCAAGCCCGACGGTGGCGGTGAAGACGCCGGCATGAAGGCCGACTCAGGTGTCGACGCGGGCCGCCCCGACGGTGGCAAGCCCGACGGCGGCGAGAACGACGCAGGGAGTCCTTCCGATGCGGGCTCCGACGCCGGCAGCGATGCGGGCACGCCCGGTGGTGATGGCGGTCAGGGCGACGGCGGCCGTGGTGATGGCGGCGAAGGCGACAAGGACAAGAAGGGCGACGCCGGCCAGGACAGCGAGAACAACGAGAAGGGCGATGGCGGCTCCGACGGTGGCGCTGACGAAGCCGACGGCGGCATGTCGGAAGAGCAGCCCAAGCTCCTGCCCGACGGCGGGGTCGACGTGAGCAAGCAAGACGCGGAAAAGTTGCTCGACTCGTTGAAGAGCAACGAAAAGAACCTTCAGTTGTGGCGCTTCAAGCAGAAGACTCCGAGGAGTGATCCCAATGGCAAGGACTGGTAGCGCCTTCGTCATCGGCCTCTGCGCCACGCTGCTCGCGCTGCCTGCATTCGCCGGCGGCGCCGAGCCCGAGCTCACCATGCAGGCCGACCGCGAGAAGGTCGGCACCGAAGACACGTTCCGCGTCGACATCACGGTGGCCAACGCTCCACAGGGCGCGAACCTGGTGCTGCCGTCGAGCGACGACTTCGAGATTCTCGGGCGCAGCCAGAGCTCGCAGATGAGCTACTCGGTCGGCCCCGGCGGTGCGGGCGTCGTCACCCACATGCAGAAGTACTCGCTCACCGTGCGCGCCAATCGCACCGGCAAGCTGACGATTCCCGGAGCGGTACTGCGCACCTCGAATGACGGCGTGTTCACCACCAAGCCCGTGGTGATCGAAGTGGTGAGCGGTCGAATTGCGCCCGACAAGCGGCGACAGCCGCCGCCGAACCCGTTCGGTCTGCCGCCCGGCTTCCCCGGCCTCGACGATGACGACCCGCTGTCGGGAGTGCCGGATCTCGGCGACGAGCCCGACGTTCCGCGCGGTGACTCCGATCTGTTCCTGCGCATGACGCTCGACAAGCAGGAGGCGTACGTCGGCGAGCAGGTGATGCTCACCATTCACCTCTACTCGCGCGTCGATCTCTCGACCGTCGACGCGGTCACGATGCCCAAGCTCGATGGCTTCTTGAGCCAGGACTTCAAGACGCCGTCGCAGCTGATGAGCGAGCAGCAGATCATTCGTGGCGTGCCGTACCGGGAATATCTGCTGCGGCAGAAGGCCATCTTCCCCATCAAGGCCGGCACCGTCGGCATCGAAGCGCCAGAGGCCGACATCACCACCGGGTTGTTGTTCGCCGGCCGTCGTGTGCACCGCAAGGGCAACGACTTGAAGCTCACGGTGCGCAACCTTCCGCCCGGGCCCGCGACCAGCATCGTCGGCCGCTGGCGTCTCTCGCGTGAGATCTCGCAGACCGAAGTGAATCTCGGGGAGCCGGTGCAGGTGAAGCTGACGCTCGAGGGCCGCGGAAATCTGCAGGGCGTGACGTTGCCTCCGCTGGTGCCGCCGTCGAGCTTCAAGGCGTTCGACCCCGAGAGCAGCGACAAGCCGACCACCACGCGCTCGCACGTCGGCGGCACGCGCGTCATCGAGTACACGCTGGTGCCGCAGCAGACCGGCTCGTTCACCCTGCCCGCGCTCGTGGTGCCGTACTTCGACCCCGAGACGCGCAAGTACGACGAGATGCGCGTCGACGACATCACCATCACCGTGAAGCCGGGCATCGGCGGCGCCACCACGCAGACCGTTCCGGGCGTTCCCATCAGCACCGACCCGGGTGTGAAGAACCAGCTCGTCGGCGGCGGACTCAAGTCGCTGCGTCACACCGCGCGCTTCACGAGCCCGAAGCCGACGTTGAGCACGCAGAAGTGGTTCCTTCCGGTGGGCGTGGCTCCGCTGCTGCTCACGCTGCTCGCCGGCGCGTTCGTCTTCGTGCGCGGGAGCATCGGCCCGGAGACCGAAGAGTCGGTGCAGAAGCGGCTCGCGAAGGCCGCGCGCAAGCGCCTCGCTGGAGCCGAGAAGCTGATGGCGAAGGGCTCGACCGGAGACTTCTACGCGGAGATCGAACGCGCGCTGACGAGCTTCATGAGCGCGAGGTTGAACTTCGCCGTCGCCGGCATCACGCGAGACGATCTGATGACGCGGCTCACCACCGCAGGGCTGAGCGAGGTCGATCGCCGGCGCATCGCGCACGTGCTCGAGACGTGCGATCTCGGTCGCTACGCGCCGGGCATGGGCGAAGCGGCCGCGCGGCAGAGCGCGTTCGAGCACGCCATGAAGGCCATGGAGGCGTGGCGATGATCTCGCTCGTCCTCGCGCTCACCCTCGGCCAGTACACGCCGCAAGAGGCCCAGGCGCTCTTCGTCGAGGCCAACGACGCCTATTACAAGGGCGACCTCTCCGGAGCGCAGACCCGCTACGTGAAGCTCATCGACGCCGGCCTCGGCGGGCCCGACGTGCTCTTCAACCTCGGCACCGCGCACCTCGCCGCCAATCAGCTCGGGCCCGCGATCTTGTTCCTCGAGCGCGCGTCGCGGCTGTCCGACGACGACGACATCGGCGCGAACCTCGCCGTCGCTCGTGAGCGCCAGGTCGATCAAGTCATCGGCGCCGAGACCATCGCCATTCCCTTCGCCCAGCGCGTCGCCGAAGCGATCGACGAGCGCACCTTCGCCATCGCCTTCCTCGCCTGCTGGTACCTCGGCTTCACCATCGCGTGGCTCACCTCGCGTCGCACCAGCGGCAAGGTGATCCCCGGTCTCCTCGCGGCGGCGTTGATCATCGCCGGAGCCCTGCTCGGCAGCGCGCTCGCGGTGCGCGCCAACGTGAAGGCCACCGTCGAAGAAGCCATCGTGATGCCCGAGGTCGCGCGCGTGCGGGAATTCCCGGGCGACGCGGCCAAGGTGTCGTTTGAGGTGCACGCCGGCCTCAAGGTGCGCATCATGGAGACCTCCGGCCGCTACGCGCGCGTCCGGCTGCCCAACGCCCTCGAGGGGTGGACGGAAAAGGAAGGCCTGGTGTCGTTGTGAGCTCGATGATCGAAGTCGCCAACGTCGTGAAGGTCTACAAGCGCGGCAAGACCGAAGTGCGCGCGCTCAACGGCGTCTCGCTCACCGTTCCCAAAGGCCAGTTCCTCTCGGTGATGGGCAGCTCGGGTTCGGGCAAGAGCACCATGCTCAATCTGCTCGGCGCGCTCGACGTTCCGACCAGCGGCACGCTGCGCATCGACGGGAAGGAAATCTCGCGCTTCCCCGACGACGAGCTCTCGAAGTTCCGCCGCGATCGCCTCGGCTTCATCTTCCAGTTCTTCAACCTGCTGCCGACCCTCACCGCCGTCGAGAACGTGATTCTCCCGGAGCTGCTGGCCGGCAAGGTGCGCGAGGAACTCGAGCCCAAAGCCATCGCCCTGCTCGAGCAATTTGGACTCAAGGGTCGTTCTACACACCGGCCCGACGAGCTCTCGGGTGGTGAGATGCAGCGCGTCGCCGTCGCGCGTGCGCTGCTGTCGGAACCGGCGCTCCTTCTGGCCGACGAACCCACTGGAAATCTCGACTCCAAGACGGGCACCGAGGTGCTGCGGCTGATTCGCGAGGCGACCCGCGCGCGTCAGTTGACGGTCGTCATGGTCACCCACGACCCCCGCGCCGCCGAGGTCGGAGACCGTCTGGTGCGCCTGGCCGACGGCAACATCATCGGCGACGAAGCTGTTCGGGCAGCCGCCTGAACGAGTTTTTGCGGAGCGAGGCCCGCATCAGGTACAAGAGTTTGGGTCTCGGGGGGGTTCAGAGGTCAGGAACCCGTGGTCCGCATCAGTCCAGACGTAGGTCGCAACCGAATCAACATCGAGTTCCGAGGCGTGGTGGTGACCGCCGATTTCGCCTCGGCCGATGAACAACTCACCCAGTCTCTGGCTCGTCTGCGCGCGCCCGTCGACGTGCTGTCCGACATTCGCGAGCTCGAAGGTCTCGACGACGCCGTCGCCGATGGGTTTCGAACGCTCGGCGCGAAGCTGGCCGCGTTCGGCGTGCGCAAAGTCGTGCGCGTGGTCGGCAAGAGCGCGAAGGCCGCGGTGCACATGGAACGCCTCTCGCGAAACCTGAAGAACCACGCCGCGCATCTCGCCTTCTCGATGGAAGAAGCCGAAGCGGTGTTCTTCAAATAACTGCGGGCAGTCGTGGGCAGTGTCGTTACTGTGGCGCCGCCCATGTGGTCCCTGCTCCGGCTGGTCTCGTTCCGCCACGTCTTCGAATCACCGCTGCGCTCGTTGCTGACGCTGGTGGGCGTGGCCGTCGGAGTCGCGACGCTGGTCGGCATCGCCGCCATCAACCGCTCGGTGATGGACGCGTTCCGCTCGACCATCGACACCGTCGCGGGCAAGGCCGATCTCACCGTCGCCGCCGAGACCTCGGGGTTTCCCGAAGAGCTGCTCGACACCGTCCGCAACACGCCCGGGGTACTGCACGCCGCGGGCGGGCTCTCGGTCGTCGCGCCCGTCAACAACGCGCCCGGCGAGAGCATGTACATCATGGGCGTCGACCTGCTCGACGACGGCTACTTCCGCACCTACGAGGGAGTGGACACCGACGTCGGCAAGCTCGCTGACGATCTCGAGTTCTTGAACTCGACCGATCGCATTCTGATCTCCGAGCGCTACGCGAAGCAGAAAGGCATCACCACCGGCGGCACCATCGAGCTGCAGACGCCCGAGGGCGTGAAGCCGTTCGTGGTGCACGGTCTGCTCAAGGAAACGGGCCCGCTGAAGGCCTTCGGCGGCTCCGTCGGCGTGATGTTCTTCGGCTCGCTGCAGGAAGCGTTCGGCAAGGGCCGCACGCTCACGCGCATCGACGTCGCGATCGATCAGAAGCTCGGTCTCGAGGCGATGAAGGAGCGGCTGCAGAAAGCGGTCGGCTCGAGCATCGAGGTCGATTCACCCGACAAGCGCGGCTCGGCCGTCACCACGATGGTGCGCAGCTTCCAGCTCGGCCTGAACCTCGGCTCTGGGGTCGCGCTGCTGGTGGGCGTCTTCCTCGTCTACAACACGATGTCGATCAGCGTGGTGCAGCGCCGCCGCGAAATCGGAACGCTGCGTGCGCTCGGAGCGACGCGTCGCCGCATCCGCACACTCTTCGCTCTGGAAGCCGGAGTGTTCGGCTTGTTCGGAAGTGCGCTCGGCATGCCGCTCGGAATCCTGGTCGCCAAGGCCGCCATTGGCACGGTCGCCAGGAGCGTCTCGGAAATCTACGTGCGGGTGAACATCAACGACGTGAAGCTCGGTTGGAACGAGCTCGCGGTCGGCATGACGCTCGGCGTGCTCGGTTCGATCTTCGCAGCCATGCGCCCCGCGTGGATCGCGTCGGCCGTGCAGCCCGTCGAAGCGCTCCGCAAGGATGCGGCGATCGGCGCGGGTGCAGTCGAAGTCAAATCGTGGCCCACGTGGGTCGGCATCGGCCTGCTCGTGTCGGCCTGGCCGGTCGCGCAGATTCCCCCTCCGCTCGAGAACTTCCCGGCCTTCGGCTACCTGGCGATCTTCTTCATCTTGATGGGCATCACGCTGCTCTCGCCGCTGGTGCTCCGAACGTTGAACGTGCCCTTCCAGCGGCCCGGCGAATTGTTGTTCGGCATCAGTGGGCGTCTGGCGGCCGACAACTTCGCGCGCGCTCCGGTGCGCACCGCAGTCCCCGTCAGCGCGCTCAGCATCGGCGTCACCATGGCCGTCACCGTCGGCGCCTTCATCGGCAGCTTCCAGGCCAGCGCCGACAAGTGGATCGAGCAGGCCATCCCCGCCGATCTCTTCGTCACCTCTTCAGCGCGACTCGCCGGCACGCAGAACCAGCCGATGAAGCCCGAGGTCGAAGGTGAGCTCCGCGAAGCTGCCGGTGGCAACATCGAGGCCCTCAACCCGGTGCGATTGATGGCGCACGACGTTCTCGGTCTGCGCGTGTTCGTCATCTCGCTCGACTCGTCGATTCACGAGCGGCTCGGCAGCACGATGATCCTCGACGGGAAGATTCCGACGCCTGAGCAGCGCGCGCAGGGCTACGTGACGGTGAGCGAGAACTTCTCGCGGCGCCGCAACCTGAAGGTCGGCTCGACGTTCACGATGAAGACGCCGACCGGCGAGCACACGTACACGGTGGGCACGATCATCATCGACTACACGTCGGACCAGGGCTCGGTGATCCTCGATCGGTCGATCTTCAAGGAGCAGTTCAAGACCGAGCAGGTCGACACCTTCCACGTGTACTTGAAGGACAAGTCGAAGCTCGAGGAGACGCGCGCGGCGATCACCGCGAAGCTCGGCAAGAAGTACGACCTCTACGTGTTGTCGAACGACGAGCTGCGACAAGAAGCGAAGAAGCTGGTCGGCGGTGCGTTCGCCATCACCTACGCGATGGAGACGGTCGCGGTCGCGCTTGCGCTGCTGGGCATCATCAACACCCTGCTCGCGGCGGTGCTCGATCGCACGCGCGAGATCGGCCTGTTGCGCGCCGTCGGAGCAGATCGCGGCCACGTGATGAAGCTCTTCACCGGTGAGGCCTTCTTCATCGGCCTCACCGGCAGTCTCTTCGGCGTCGCGACCGGCGGAGTCGTTGGCTACATCGTGACCAACATCGTCGGCATCCAGGCCACGGGCTGGAACTTCCCCTACGCCTACCCGTGGATGACGGCGGTGCAGATGGTCGTCATCGGCACGGTCTCGGCGATCCTCGCGGGCATCTACCCCGCCCGCCGCGCCGCCCGCCTCGATGTGGTCGAAGCGCTCGCCTACGAGTGACCCGGCCGTTCGAAATTCCCCGCACCTCGCGGCGAGACGGACCCCACGCGGCTATACTCGCGACCGTCCGATGGCCGGCCCGTTTCGCATTCTGGTGGTGGAAGACGAGCCCGTGATCCGCGAGCTCGTTCGCAGCCTGCTCACCGAATCGGAGTGCGAGGTCGAGACCGCGTCACACGCCGCCGACGCGCTGAAGGTCGCGAAGACGCAGACGTTCGATCTCGTGTTGCTCGACGTGGTGTTGCCTCCGCACGGGAGCATTCAGCTCGACGGCGTCGCGGTGTGCCGCATGCTTCGGGCCGACCCGCGCACGGCGAAGACACCGATCTACATGCTGACCGCGAAGGCCAAGAAGTCGGATGTCGAGGTCGCAATGAAGGCCGGGGCCAACGGCTACATCCACAAGCCCTTCCGGGGCGCCGAGCTGCTCGATCTCGTCACGCAGCTCAAGGCGCGACCGGCCTGACGTTTCGTCTCGTTACGGCAAACGCGGGTGCAGGTAGCGGGCGACGGCGAACATGTCGTCCCAGTCGAGCTGATCGAACTCCAGCGCGAGGCCTTCTTCGTTGCGGCGACGCACCGTCGCCTGCGTGACGATCTCGCGATCGCCGGGCAGCGGAATGCACAAGGTCATGCGGTCGTCGGCCGCGGCGAAGTCACCGACCAGGCGCAGGCCGGCCATCGAGAGATCGGTCGCCTTGGCGAGCACCGAGCGGCCGCCGGTGAAGATCTTGATCATGAAGCCTGCGTCGACGCGCGGGTGAAACCGGGTGGGCAACGGCGACTGCGGAGTGATTTCGATCATCGTCGGCTCTCTCTTTCGGTTCGCTACAGGGCCTGATCAGTGTCGATCAGCCTGTAGCACCCGCAACTTTTCGAACCGCTCAACTTCCACGACACTGCGCACGTGACGTCCAAACCGCGGATCGGATTGGTGTGTTCAGGCGGCGGAGCCCGCGGCGCGTACGAAGCCGGCGTCATCCGTTACCTGCGCGAAGAACTCCCTGCGTCGGCGCGCGCGAACGTTCGCTTCGACGTGCTGTCGGGAACATCGGTCGGAGCGAGCACCAGCTGCTTCCTCGCCGCGACGATGCACATTCCCGATCAACAGGGCCGCGCGCTGGAGTCGTTGTGGACCGGGCTCACCCTCGAGAAGGTGTTTCGCACCGAAGGCGAGTCGCTCTACTCGGTGAGCCGCAAGATCTGGCGCGCCACGCGAGCGAACGATCGGCCCGAAGGGTGGCGGCTCTACGATCTGTTCCACCCCGAGCCGATCGAGAACATCGTTCGTCATTCCATCGATTGGCCTCGCATCGCGGCGAACCTGGCGCGCGGGCTGTGCTCGGCGGTGTCGGTGAGCACCACACGCATTCGCGATGGGAAGACCGTCATCTTCATTCAGCGGCGCGAAGCGGGGCTTCCACGGTGGAGCCGCGATCCGTACCAACAGCCGGTCGAGGTCGTGCTCGGCCCGGAGCACGCGCTGGCGAGCGCGGCGATTCCCCTGCTCTTCAAGTCGGCGCGCGTCGGCGACGAGTACTACTGCGATGGGTTCGTGCGACAGAACACGCCGCTGTCGCCGGCGCTGAGGCTCGGTGCCGATCGCGTGCTGATTCTGTCGCTTCGCCACAAGCCGAAGATGGAACTGGAGCCGCCGAAGCTGACGGAGATGCCGACCACTCCGCACATCATCGGCAAGGTGCTCAACGCGTTGATGGTCGATCGTACCGAGTACGACCTCGATCGGCTGCGACGTTTGAACGAGATGCTGGAAAGCGGCCGCAAGAGCTACGGCGACGACTTCATCCACCGGCTCAACGAGACGCTCGGCGAAGTGCGCGGCCAGCCCTACCGCGTGGTGCGCGATCTGGTGGTGCGACCGTCACGCGACCTCGCCGAGATCGCGCGACCCCACCTCGAGAAGCGCGCGAAGGAAGAATCGAATCACGCGCTGCCCACGCGATTGCTTCACCGCGCCGCAGGCTCGAACCTCTTCACGCAGGCCGAGCTCGGCAGCTACCTGCTGTTCGACGCCGACTACGCGAAGGACCTGGTCGCCCTCGCGATGGAAGATGCCCACCACAAGCGCGACCAGTTGATCGAGTTCTTCGATCCGTCATCGCGCTGATCAGCGCGGGAGACCGTTCGTCAGCCGCTTGGCGTCGAGTTCCTTCTGCATCGAACCATGGTCGTCGCCGTGGAAGAGTTCTCGCTCGGTGACCGAGTAGCGCGTCGCCTGCAGCTTCACGTCCGCGACCATCCACTGGAACTCGGAGCCATAGCTTTCGGTCGACTGGTACGTCTTCACCTTGCCGTGCATGTACTGCTTGGCGCGCTCGGGGTTCTCGTAGAGCGACTTGAGATCGCCGACCACAGCCAGATCGATCTCCGCTTCGGCACGCACCAACGCCGTACCCAGTTTGTCGGGCGCGATGTTGGTCGTGATCTCGGCACGCCCTTCGCTCTCCAGAATCAGCTTGCTGCTGGTCGTCGACTGGCTCAGCAGGTCTTTGAGTGAGAGCTGGCCGGATCGGAGGCGCTCGAGCGCATCCGGAGGAGCTCGCACTTCACTCCGCACGTGGGCTGCGACCGCGCCGTCTGCCCCGCCGCCCATCATCACGATCCCAAAACGACCGGTCGCCTCTCCGACGACAGCCTGGTCGACGATGATCGACCCACGATTCGCATCGTAGGTGACCGTCGCTTCGCCCTTCGCCTCGAGGCCTGCCTTCAGGCACGGCATGGGCAAGTAGGCCGAAGCACCATCGGTGTAGCCCAGCGAGATCTGGTGGAGCGACTCCTTGCCGTAGTGCTTCACGCGCTCCTTCGCGTAGTCACCAACGAAGGACGGCGCCTGAGTGCCAGCAAGACTGGTCAGGAAATCGGCGGCGGCTTCGGGCGTGCGGAACTTGAGGTTGGCGCCAACGTTCCCCTGGAGAAATGCGCCAACGCCGAGGTGCATCCCGACGCGAGTGCTCTCCTTCAGCTTCACCTCGAACTCACCGTCCGCGGTGCGCTCGATCTCGACCTTGCTCTGAATGCCGTTGTGATCAACGAAGCCGTGGAGCTCGAACTCAGCCGCTCCTGGCGTCGGAATGTTGTCGAGGTAGCCGCGCATTCCGCCCTTCAGCGGGTTGCCTTCGGCGTACTCGCGCTCCTCGACCTTCGCCTGCTCGACGCGATTGACGCCCTCGGTCGCAGCGACGCCTTTGGAATTCTCAGGAAAGATCTCGGCATCGATGGGAGCAGCAAGGCACTGCATGTTTCCTTCAACTCGATTCGGCATTTGATTCTCCGTTGGTGCGGCGGGTTCGGCGGCGGGATGAGCACGAGCCGCACCAAGCGCAGACCTGCGAAAAGTGGAGACGGCTGCGTCCGCGATCGTCTGCCCGCGATTCGCGACGCGGACTCCGCCGCGACGAACGCCTCACGCGAAATCACGAACTTGCGGCCGGCACACCCGATGAACAGCCGCCCACCACACTCGCAGCACTCGTGGAGACGAACATGGACGCCCCCAACCGCATCTCGATGACCCCGACGGTCGCTCGGCAGACTCCGAAGAATGAGTTCGGCAACGTCCTCAAGAGCACGCTGCAGACTGCGGTGAATGCCGGCAGCTCGCTGATCGGCATGCTCCCCGGTGGCGGCATCGTCAGCGCAGCGGTGAACAACGTCACCGCGCTCGCGAGCCAGGGCGGAACGGCGCAGGGCATCTCGGCGGCGACCGGCATCTCCTCGGTGGGCGGCGGTGGCTCAGGCCTGAGCGCGACCGCGCAGACGCTCGCGACCTCGCCCAACGGCGTGCCCAACGAGATGGGCGGAATGATCAGCCAGATGCGCGCCGAGGCCGACCGCTCGATGCTGATGCAGATGCAGATGCAGCAGGAGAGCCGTGAGTACAACACGGTCTCCAACGTGCTGAAGGTGCGCCACGACTCCGCGAAGTCGGCCATCAACAACATCCGGTAACGGCCATGGCGATCAACCCACTCGGGAGCGCCGGCCCCTCGACGATTTCCGGCGCAGGCAACTCTCCAAAGGTCGGTGAAGGCTTCGGCAAGGTGATGAAGGGGCAGACGGCTCGCCCCGAGAACGCGCCGATTCCCGTACAGAACCCGCCCGCGCAGAACGTGACGCAGGCCAAGTCGGTCACCAACGCGCAGGCCGGCAAGTGCAAGGTCGAAGCGAGCACCAAGGCCGAGCCGCACAAGCAGGTCACCGCGGCCGGAGTGCTCGACCAGGTGAACCAGGCGCAGAACCGCATGGAGCAGATTCTGAAGCTCGCCGAGTCGGGGAAGTCGTTCTCACCCGCCGAGCTGCTCTCGCTCCAGACGCACGTGTACCGCGCGTCGCAGGAACTCGATCTCGCGGGGAAGGTCGTTGAGAAGGCCACGGGCGGCGTGAAGCAGGTCCTCCAAACCCAGGTGTGACGTCATGAACACTCGAACCCGCATCACGTTGATCAGCAGCCTCTGTCTTCTCCTCTCGGCGTGCGCCACGCAGATTCAGCACGGCCTCGACGAGCGTGACGCCAACGAGATCGTCTCGGTGCTCGTCGCGCGCGGCTTCGACGCGAAGAAGGTGGCGGAGAAGGGCAAGAAGCCCACCTGGGCCATCGAGCTCGAAGACGGCGACGCCACCGAGGCGATGCGGGTGCTGACCGAGCTGAAACTGCCGCGGCCCCAGCGCCTCAAGACCCAGACGCTCGCGCAGAACGCGGGCCTCATCGACACGCCGGGCGCGGAGCGTCTGCGCCAACTCGAAGCCCAGGAAGGCGACATCGAAGAATCGCTCGAGACCATGGACGGCGTGGCCTCGGCCGCGGTCGAGCTGGTCGTCCCCGCGCCGTCGCGCCCCGGGCAGCCGACCACGCCGTCGAAGGCCTCGGTGCTGCTGCGCGTGCAGAGCGACGCTCTCGAGCGCATGCAGATGCAGCGCGCCGAGCTCCGCGCCCTCGTCGCCGGAGCCGTCGACGGGCTCAAGAGCGACGACGTGGTGCTGGTGATCGACGCCGTCACGATTCCCGTCGCCGCCACGCGCCCTCCCGCGCAGACCGACTCGATGCGGCCGCTGGTGGTCGTGCTCGGAGCGACGCTCACCGCGCTCGCCCTGGTGCTCGTGCTCCTCGCGTGGAAGCTCAAGAAGTCGAAGTCAGCCGAAGTCACTGCCGCCGCGCCCGTCGCGAACAGCGTGACGCCCGCGCCGCAGCCGCAGCGTCCCGTGGTCAGCCCGGCCGTGCAGCGAAAGGTGGCGTGACGTGAGCTCCGTTTCGACACGCATCGATCGCAAGAAGCCCGAGGGCCCGCGCGTCGTCGGTTTTCCCGAGCGGCTGGCGCTCTTCATCACCGCGCTCCACAAGCAGCAGACCGATGAGCTGTTCGTCGGCCTCGCCCCGCAGCTCGAGAAGCGCGCCTTCGCCTTTGCTGCCGACATGAAGCAGTGGGACTCGGCGCGGCGCCAGGCGCGACTGGCTCACGAATTTGGAGTGCGACCGGACGCCGTCGAGCGCCTCCACCGGTTGGTGCTCAGTGTCGATGGAGTGCTGCGCGCGGCGGTCGTCGCGTCGCTGCCTCCAGCGGTGCGCAAAGAATTTCCGCAGTTCTCGGAGGGCGGGGAGTCGTTCCCGGAGGCAGTGAGGGCGTTGGCGTCGAGGTTGGTGCGGGAGGCGTCGAGGTAGCGGGAACGACGGCTCCTCCGAGTCTGGCCCTGGTCGGAGGAGCCGGTGTTGGTCGTGAGCGAAAGCGTGGAGCCCTCGCTGGCTCCGCGCTCTTCGTGTTCGCGCGCATCGACCGCGAGAGCAGTCCGTCCGCGGAGACGATCGGGCGCCCATAAACAGCTGAACTCATTGAGATTCGAGGTGGCGCGAGGGGTGAACAACGGCTCCCCGCCATGAACGACTCCCCGACCGTCATCACGCACACCGCGGCGCCGCTCCCGAAGGTGGCCGACATGCGCCACGCCTACGCGAACCGCACCAAGCTGGTGCCGACGCAGAAGCTGACCCGCGCGCACGTCGCCGCGTCGCAGCGCCCGATGGCGATCGAGTCGTTCACCGCGGCCGCGACGCGCATCGCCACCACCCTGGGAGAGCAGCTCAAGACGACGGTGCGCTGCGTGCCGACGCTGCTCAACGCCACCGTGCACCCGTTCTCGCACCTGGCTGCGAAGTCGCTCTTCGTCACGCTCGAGCTGGGTGGCGACGCACTCGGCGTGGTGGAGATCGACGCGCTCGGCGTCGGCGCGTTGATCAGCGCCATCACCGGCGCCAACGAGGCGGTGGGTCTGCCCTCGCGGCTGTCGAACATCGAAGAGTCGGCGCTCGGCTGGGTGGTGCTCAGCGTGCTCTCGGAGCTGCGCAAGGAGTCGTGCTTCGCCGGCATCGCGCCGCGCATGATCTCCATGACGCTCGATCGCGGCGAGGTGCTCTCGTACCTCGACGGTCGCCGTCGTCACGTCGCGCTGCAGCTCACCACGCAGCTCGGCTCCGTCTCGTCGTTGGTGCGCGTGCTCCTCCCGGCGCTGTGGGTGCAGAGCAAGCTCGAGTCGCTGCCCATCGAGCAGCCCCCGGCGGCGCTCGCGAGCGTCACCGAAGCCACCGTGCCGGCGATCTGCATCATCGGCAGCGCGCTCCTCCCGCGGAATGAAGCGCGCGCGCTCGACGCCGGTGACGTCGTGCTGTTCAGCGGAGTCTCGCAGCAGGCCGACGGCCTCGTGGGCCCCGGTCGCGTGGTCAGCGAGCTCTTCGAGCTCCGCGGAAATTTCACCGAAGCCGGCTTCACCCTCACCCGCGCCATCGAGCGCTCAGCCCAGGAGTCCACCATGTCGAACGTTGATCCCTCCATTCCCGTCGAGATCGAGATCGAGCTCACCCGTCTGCGCGTGTCGCTCGATCAGCTCGGCACGGTGCGCGCCGGCGCGGTGATTCCACTGCACATCAACGCCGCGCAGCAGGTGGTGGTGCGCATCGGTGACAAGGCCGTCGCGCGCGCCGAGCTGGTCGAGATCGAAGGGGAGATCGGCGCCCGCATCATCTCGATGCTCTGAGGCACGGCCATGACGCTCACCCCTCGACAGAAGTTGGTGGGCGCCTCGGTGTTGGCGCTCACGCTCCCCCTGGCCGCGACGCTGCAAGGCGCTTCGGCTGCGATGATCGCCCGCGTCGTCCTCGGTCTCGCGGCGGTCGCCGGTCTCGCGTTCTGGTTCATTCGCGCGCGCGGTGGCTTCTCGCTCTCGAAGTTCAAGGCGGCACCGCGCCTCAACGTCGTGCAGCGCGTCGGCCTCTCGCAGCGCACCGGGCTCGCGCTCGTCGAAGTCGACGGCAAGCCCTACCTCGTCGTTCACGGCGACGGCTTCGCGCGCATTCGCCCCGCGCGCCGTCCGACCCGCGTCGCCCCGCCCCGCGAAGTGCCCTCTGCAGAAGAAGCCCCCGTCACCCTCACCTGATTCCACCGCCATGAAGATCCTCCGACTCCTCCCGCTGCTCGCCATGCCCGCGCTCGCGAAGACCGCCGAGCTGCCCAACGACGGCTTCGCCAGCAACCAGGTCCAGATGATGGGCCTGCTCGCCGCGATGGCGGTGATCCCCTTCGCGATCATGATGCTCACCAGCTTCTCGAAGATCGTCGTGGTGCTGAGCATCGTGCGCTCGGCGCTCGGCACGCAGCAGGCGCCGCCGACCATGGTGATCACCGGGCTCGCCGCCGTGCTCTCGGTGACGGTGATGACGCCGACGTTCGAGAAGATGTACGCCAACGGCCGCTCGGGCTGGGTCGAAGGCGCCGACGCGACCTCACTGCTCTCGCAGAGCGCCGCGGTTCTGCAGCCGCTGAAGGACTTCCTCGTGAAGCACGGCAGCGCCGAAGAGCGCGCCCGCTTCGTCGACATGGCGCGCGAACTGCGCCCGACCGAAGAGAGCGAGCTCGTCAGCGAAGGCGACCTCTCGGTCATCGTGCCTGCGTTCGTCATCACCGAGCTCAAAGAAGCGTTCATCATCGGATTCCTGTTGTTCCTGCCGTTCCTGGTGCTCGACATGTTGATCGCGAACGTGCTGCTCGCGCTCGGCATGCAGACGCTGTCTCCGAGCCAGGTCTCGCTGCCGTTCAAGATCCTCCTCTTCGTCGCGGTCGATGGCTGGGGCCTTCTCAGCAAGGGCCTGATCCTCGGGTACCGGTGAACGCCATGGACACCTCTCTTCTGCTGGGGCTCGCGCGTGAAGCGCTGATGTTGATGGTGCTGGCGTCGGCTCCGCCCATCGGAGCGTCGCTGCTGGTCGGCTTTCTGATGTCGCTGGTGCAGGCGACGACGCAGCTGCAGGAATCGACGTTGTCGGTGGTGCCGAAGCTGTGCGCCGCGGTGCTCGCGCTGGTCATCGCCGGCCCGTGGATCGGCGCGCAGCTCACGCGCTTCACCACGCAGCTGATGGCCATCATCCCTTCGGTGTCGCTGTGAACGCCGAGGCCCTGTCGCTGGCGATCAACACGCTGCAGCCGCACGTGTTGTCGGTGTCGCTCATCGCCGCGCGCCTCGTTCCGGTCGCATTTCTCTGCCCGCTGTTCGGAGGCACGCACGCACCGACCCACGTGAAGTTGGGAGTCGTGCTCGCGCTCGCTTCGTTCCTTCACGTGGCGTGCGGCATCTCGAGTCCGGCGGCGCACGATGCCTTCGAGCTCGCAGCGTTGATGGGCAAGGAAGTGGTGCTCGGTCTCTCGCTCGGTCTCATCGCCGCGCTGCCGTTCGACATCGCGCGCATGGGCGGCCGCTTCATCGATCTGTTCCGCGGCTCGTCGGCCGAAGCCGCGCTGCCGATGTCGGGCACGAAGGAGTCGGCGACCGGTGACGGCCTGTATCACCTGCTCCTCGCGCTCGGCAGCATCGGAGCGGTCTGGCCGGTGATGATCTCCGCGCTCGTTCGCACCTACGTCCTGGTTCCGCTCGGCACGTTCCACCAGACCGAAGAACTGGCGCTCGAGATCGTGCGCGTCGTCAGCGGCGCGTTCGCGACGGGCTTCGCGATCGGCGCTCCCTTCGCAGCGCTCACGTTGGCCATCGACGCGTGCATGGGTCTCGCGTCACGCGCCGCGCCGAACATGAACCTGCAGGAAACCGGAGCGCCGCTGCGAATTCTCGGCGGTGGAGCGGTGCTCTGGCTCGCCATCGCGCTCATCGCGAATCGACTGCAGGACCTCGCTGTGCAGCACGCAGATCAACTCGTCTCCTTTGGAGGAATCACCTCATGACGTTCAAGATTCGGAAGCTGAGCACCGGCAAAGTGACCTGGCGCGAGTGCCCGGGATGCCCTCGATGTCAGTACGACTTGATCAAGTTGCCGATCATTCCCGACGTCGAGATTGACGCCGAGGAACTCACGCTCACCTCGTCGGAGATCGACGCAATGCTCGCTCGAGAGGAACTCAGGAGCACCGATCTCGTGCAAATCGACGGCTGCTGGATGAGCCTGGCCGACTCTCCGTACTTCGGTGACGCAGCTGCTCCGGTTGCCGCGCGTGAATCGCAGGTGCGTTGGCTCAAAGCAGTCGGAGGCCTGGCTCTCATCGTCCTGGCGTACGCAGCAATGCCAGAAGCGATTTCGTTCGTGCTTCGCGTGCTCCGAGTCGCGCCCTAGGCTCCGCGCACCATGCCCCGATACGAATTCTCCGAAGGCACCTCGAACAAGTTCTGGGAAATCTCGCTCGAAGGAACGTCTTTCAAGACGACCTACGGGAAGATCGGCACGCCCGGCACTTCCACGCTCAAGGACTTCGGCGACGCCGCCAAAGCGCAGAAGGAATACGACAAGCTGATCGCCGAGAAGACGAAGAAGGGCTACTCGCTCGTCGGCGACGGCGCTCCCGCCGCGGCGCCGGCGCCTGCGGCGAAGAAGGCAGCGCCCGCACCGGCAGCGAAGAAGCCTGCCAAGGCGAGCGGTGGCGGCAGTGGTGATGGCCTCGCGGCGCAGATCGACGCCGACCCGAACAACGCTCAGGCGTGGGCGGTGTACGCCGACTTCCTGCAGAGCAACGGCGACCCGCGCGGCGAGCTGGCGAGCGTTCAGGAACAGCTCCTCGCCAACCCGAAGGACAAGGGTCTGCTCGCAGCCGAGAAGAAGCTGCTCAAGGACCAGGCCGAGACGCTGCTGGGTGGCTTGCTCAAGTACGCCGGCAAGCCGCTGCCGAGCGTGACCGCGCGCCCCGAGCTCGGGCCTGAAGCGCGCTCGTCGTCGGGTGAAGAAGATCCGCTGCGCGTGCGCTGGCGCGCGGGCCACATCGTCGCCGCCACCATCGGCTACGGCGGGTACGACTGGTCTCCCGGCGGAGGAGGAGAAGACGACGAAGGCGGCGGCGAGTTCGAGGAGCGTGACGTCGCGAAGATGATGGCCGACTTCCTCGCGCTCCCCTCGGCGCGGTTCCTCACGAACCTGAAGCTGGCGATGCCCAACAACCCGGAAGACGGCGAGTGTGAGACCGGCCCCGTCATCGCCGCGCTCGCGAAGAACGACGCCGCCTGCGCGCGCATTCGCACGCTGTATCTCGGCGACATCGCGCAGGAAGAGTCCGAGGTCTCGTGGATCCACCACGGCCCCCTCGGCAAGTTGTTGCCGAAGATGAAGAACCTCGAGTCGCTCACGATTCGTGGCGGTGACTTCGCGCTCGGCACGCTCGATCTTCCGAACCTGCGTGAGCTCACCATCGTCACCGGAGGTCTGAAGAAGTCGAACCTCGCAGCGATCTGCAAAGCGAAGTGGCCGAAGCTCGAGAAGCTCGAGATCTGGACGGGCAGCAAGAGCTACGGCGCCGACAGCTCCATCAAGGACGTGAAGCCGATCTTCGACGGCGCGAACTTCCCGGCGCTCACCACGCTCGGCCTCAACAACTGCGAGTACGTCAACGAGATCGCCGCAGAGATCAGCTCGGCGAAGATCCTCCCGCGGCTGAAGGCGCTCGAGCTGAGCGATGGTGTGCTCCACACCAAAGGCGTGCAGGCGCTGGTCGCGAAGAAGACGGCCTTCACCCACCTCACGCGGCTCGATCTCTCGAACAACTTCCTCGACGCGTCGGCGCAGAAGCTCGCGAGCACGATCATCGCCCAGGTGCGCACCAAGCCTCAGCGCACCGCCTACGGCGAGGACACTGAAGAGAATCGGTACGTTGCGCTGGGTGAATGAGTCCGTCCGACGAGACGCCGAAGCCGCATAACCCACTGATTTAACTTCGGAACTCATTGGCAGGCGGGGTGCTTAAGCCCCGTCCGCCCATGAGTGAGAAGACGCACCAACCCACGCAGAAGAAGCTGCGCGACGCCCAGAAGAAGGGCCAGATCCCGCGCAGCAAGCTCTTCACGTCGGCCGCAGTCACGCTCGGTGGGCTCACCGCCACCGTCGTTTCCGCTCCGACGACCGCGGCGCGGCTGATGGCGTGGACGAGCTCGATGCTCTCGGGCTCCGACGCCATCGCTCCTGAAAAGGCGATCGACGAAGGCGTTCGCCTGCTCGCGCGCTGCGTGGCGCCGAGTCTCGCGGGCGCGCTGCTCGGAGCGATCGCCGTGAGCGTCGCGCAGTCGGGTCTGCAGCTGAACACCGACGCGGTGTCGCCCAAGCTCGAGCGCCTCGATCCGTCGGAAGGCATCAAGAAGCTCTTCTCGATGCGTCAGGTCATCGACGTGCTCAAGGGGCTCGCGGTCGCAGCGATCATCGTCACGCTGTTCTGGAACGCGGTCGAAGACCTCGGCCCCGCGGCGTTCAACACCCTGCAGCACGAAGGCGGCAGCGGATTCATCGCGCTCGTCTCGTTGCTCCAGCCGGTCGTCATCAAGTCGGCCGTCGTGCTCGTGGTGCTCGGCGTCGGCGACTGGGCGCTCGCGAAGCGCCGCCACATCAAGGACCTCATGATGTCGCACGACGAAGTGAAGCAGGAGCACAAGAACTCCGAAGGCGACCCGCACCAGAAGGCGAAGTTGAAGTCGATGCGCAAGCAGGTCGCGATGGGCGGCGCCGCGCGCGGCGTGAAGAAGGCGAGCGCGGTGGTGGTGAACCCGACGCACATCGCGGTCGCGCTCCGCTACGCCGAAGACGAGAGCGAAGCCCCGTACATCGTGGCCAAGGGCCGCGAGGAGGACGCCTTGAAGATCCGCCGTGAAGCGCAGGAACTCGGAATCCCCGTGGTGCGCGACATTCCGCTCGCGCGCACGCTCGTGAACTACGACGTCGGCGAGGAAGTGCCTGAGGAGCTGTACCAGGCCGCCGCCGCCATTCTGAAGGTCGCGCTCGAGGAGAGCGACGCGAAGAAGAAGGACGGTGCGCCGTGAACCAGATCCCCGATGACGTGCCCGACGAGCTCATTCAGGCCGCCGTCGCCATTCTCAAGATCGCGCTCGAAGAGAGCGAGAAGAAGAAAACCGAAGAGAAGAAGGAAGGTGCCCCGTGAACCAGATTCTGAACGTCGTCGAGAAGGTGCTGGGCCGTGCGAAGGCGTCGTCTGACGTGGTGTTGGCCATCGTGATGGCGATGATCATCGGCTCGTTGATCGTGCCGCTCCCCGAGTGGGCGCTCGATCTCGGTCTCGCCATCAACCTCGCCGCCGCGCTGTCGCTGCTGGTCGCCGCGCTCTACGCGAAGGACGCGCTCAAGGTCGCGAGCTTCCCGACGCTGCTCCTCATCACCACCCTCTTCCGCCTGGCGATGAACGTCAGCTCGACGCGTCTCGCGCTGAGCGAAGGCCACGCCGGTGAGATCATTCAGGCGTTCGGCGAATTCGTGGTGCGCGGCGACTACGTGGTCGGCGCCGTCATCTTCGCCATCCTCACGCTCGTGCAGTTCCTGGTCGTCACCAAGGGCGCCGAGCGCGTTGCCGAAGTGAGCGCGCGCTTCACGCTCGACGCGATGCCCGGCAAGCAGATGAGCATCGACGCCGACCTCCGCGCCGGAGCCATCACCCAGGACCAGGCCCGCGCCCGCCGCCGTGCACTGGAGCGCGAGTCGCAGTTGTTCGGGTCGATGGACGGCGCGATGAAGTTCGTGAAGGGCGACGTCATCGCCGGCCTCGTCATCACCTTCATCAACTTGCTGGGCGGCATCGTGATCGGCGTGCTGCAGAACGGCATGAGCGCCAGCGAAGCGGCCAGCACCTACGCGCTCATCGCCATCGGTGACGGCCTCGTGTCGCAGATTCCGTCGCTCGCCATCGCCATCGCCGCCGGCATCGTCGTCACGCGCGTCGCTTCGGAAAAAGAAGACGACTCGCTCGGCACCGACATCGGCGCGCAGTTCTTCGGGCAGTACAAGGCGCTGTTCGTGGTCGCCGGCCTGTGCGTCGCCTTCGCGCTGATGCCGGGCATGCCGCACGTCACGTTCCTCGCCATCGCCGGCGCCGCGACGCTGGTGGGCTTCGGTCTCAAGCGCCTCGCCGCTCGCCCGCAGACCGAAGCGCCGAAGAAGAAGAAGGAGACGCAGGACAAGGTGACTCCGGCGCAGGGCAGCAAGCTCGAGGAGCAGGTGCAGGCGGTCACTCCGCTGGTGCTCGATCTCTCGGCGGAGCTGACCGAGCTGGTCGAAGAAGACGACCAGGCGTTCGTGCACGTCGACCTCAACACGGTGCGTGAGCGGCTGTTCAACGAGCTGGGCATTCGCGTGCCGGCGTTCCGCGTGCGCACCGGTGCTCCGCTCGCCCCGCGCTCCTGGACGCTGGCGATCGACGAAGTGCCGGCCGGCAAGGGAGCCATTCCCGACGGCGAGGTCTTCGCGCTCTCCCCGGCCGCCGAGCTGAAGGCCGCGGGCATCGAGGGCGTGCAAGCGCAAGACGCGTTGGGCCGCATCGTCACCGCGGTCACCGTCGAGCGCGAGGTGTTGAAGAGCAAGGGCATCGCCAGCCGCACGCGCCGCGAGCTGCTCGGTGAGCACGTGCAGCTGTTGCTCAAGAAGCGCGCGGCGCAGTTTCTCGGCGTGCAGGAAGTGAGCGCCTCGGTGGCGACGCTCGAGGCGCAGTCGCCGGCGCTGGTGAAGGAAGCGCTGCAGAAGGTGCCGCTCCCGCTGCTGACCGACGTGCTCAAGAAGCTGCTGCAGGAGCAGGTCAGCATCCGCAACCTGCGCGTGATTCTCGACGCGCTCGTTTCTCCGACCACCGAAGGCGACGCGGTGCAGCTCGCCGAGAAGTGCCGCGCCGCGCTCTCGCGGCAGATCAGCCACCAGTTCGCGCAGAACGGCCCGCTGTTCGCGTGGCTCGTCGACCCGGCGGTCGAGGAAAAGCTGCGCCAGGGCGGCAACGCGCTCGACCCGACCGACGCTGGAGCGATCATCGAAGGCGTGAAGCGCGTGGCACGTCAGGGCAAGGGCGTGCTGCTGGCGTCACCCGACGTGCGTCGCATGCTGCGCAAGTTGATCGAAGGCGCCTTCCCCGAGGTCGCGGTGCTCACCTTCAGCGAGCTCGACCCGGAGCTGCAGGTGCGCCCGGTCGGTCGGCTCGTGGCCGTCGCGCAGTGAGTTGCGCTCACCAATAGCTGGTGGTGATCACGCACGACTCGACCACCCGCGCGCGACACGAGTACCGCTCGCCCTTCTCGAGCGGAATGCGCGCGGCGAGCGTGCGCTCGAGCGCATCGGGAGGCGCGACGACTCCTTCGAGCACGCGCACCTTGCACGCGGCGCAGATGCCGATGCCTCGACACGATTGACCGATGGGGAGCCCTGCCTTCACGGCGGCGCGCAAGAGTGAGGTTCCTCGCCTCACCTCGATCGCGCGCTCGCCCGCGGAAGTCTTGAAGCGAACGGTCTGACTCAGCCCTGACCCGGGTTCAGCGGAGGCACCTTGCCGTCGGGGCCGGGTCGATTGACGCGGTCCTTCAGCTCCTTGCCCGCGCGGAACAACAAGCCGCGCTTCGCACGCACCGCGATCGGCTCACCCGTCTTCGGGTTGCGACCCTGGTACGCGCCGTAGTGCTTCACGTGAAAGGCACCGAGCCCTCGAATCTCGATGTTCTCTCCCGCGACGAGTGCGTCCTTCATCGCGCCGAAGATCATCTCGACCGTGGCCTCGGCCTGCTTCTGGGTCACGCCCTTCTTCGCCACCAGAATGTTCACGAGATCTGACTTGAGCACCTGCATTCCCCCTGTGAGGACCAACGGTCCAGAATCACTGTGGATTTGAGGAAATCTACCGCCGAAGGGCTCAACCCAGCAAGAAAGCTACGCTTTTTCGCTCTTGTCAGTTGGGCTCGAGGCGAGGTCTTCCCACGAGATTTCTCTGAGTTTCTCAGTGCTTATGGCGTCAGCAGAGGTGAACAATTTCGCGACGGCCTGGAACCTGCCAGTGGCTGCATCGTCTGGTTCACCCATGCGCGCGGTGGCTCCCACAGCAGCCGAAATGTCGGCGAGGGTCAGCGTGCGGAGCTCGCGGGCGGGCTTCAACTTGCCGTTGTCTTCGATGAGCAAGTTGCCGCTGATGAGGAGTTGAACGATCTCGCGCACGCGCTGCTCGGGAAGTCGCAAACCCGTGGCGAGCGTGCGTGACGAAGGAGGCTTGGTCTTCTCGATCGCCGACCGAGCGACCTCTTCGGCAATGCGCGACGCGATGAGCTCGTTGCTGCGCGGGTGCTCGAGCAGATCTTTGAACGTGTCGTGAAAGTCGGCGTGCTCGACGGCGTAGGCGAGACGCGCTCCGCTGAGCACGATGTACCAGCCGACGTAGATCCACATCAGGAACAGTGGAGCGATGCCGAGCGAGCCGTACACCTTGTTGGCGCTGAAGAAGAGGCTCGCGATTCCACCATAGACGTGGCGCGCGATTTCCCACGCGATGCCGGCGACTGCTCCGCCGGTGAGCGCCGACTTCCACGGCACTGGTGCGTGCGGCGCGACTTTGTAGAGCGTGGTGAAGACCGAGACCGCCGCGACGGCGGAGCCGAGAAAATACGCCTGCGCCGAGAAGGGGAACTCGAGCCAACCGAGGAAACGCTTCAAGCCCTCGCTGCCGAGCAGCGACAGCGCGATGAGGATCGGGCCGACGAACAGCACTCCGGCGTAGAGGCCCAGGCTCACCAGAATCGGGCGCTTCTGCCGCACGCGCCAGATGTCGTTCAGCGACGCGTCGAGGTGCCGCAGCATGAGGCCGGCCGACACGAGCACCACCAGAAACGAGAGCGAGCCGGCGGTGCGTGAGTTCGCGGCCGAGAGGAACGTGCGAATCGTCTGCTCGGACTGCGCGCGTCCGCCGGGCGAGAGAATGTCTTCGAAGAACTTCAGCACCAGCGGGTCGATGCGCTTGGCGTTGAAGGCGTGCAGCAGCGAGAAGATCACCGCCACCAGCGGCACCAGGGAAGTGATGGTGATGAAGGTGAGGTTGCCGGCGCGCAGCGCGAGCGCTTCACCGCGGTAGCCCAGAAAGACGGCGACGCTCAGTCGCCACAACGCGAGCAAGCGACGGCCCCAGCGAGTGAGCGAGAGCTTCTTGCCCGCCTGACTCTCGGTCGAAACGATGGGTGGCGGAGGCGCGTCGGGCGCCGCGACGGTCACGGTCTCAGCCGCGGCGGGGTCCACCGCGGCCGGTTGCTCATTTGCCGGCGGAGTGGGCGCCTGCTCCGACATGGTGACGTCTTACCGGCGAACGAGGATGCGCTCGACCAGGTCGCGCGAGTACTGCGTGAGTTCGACGAAGACCACGCCCATGCCCGGAGTTTGATCGGGCGTGTCGGGGTGCACCACGCGCACCACTTCACCGATGCCTTCGATCGTCTCCAGGTCGTCGAGGATGACGGTGAACTTCAGGTTCACGTGCGTGCCAATGGGCAGCGGGTCTTCCGATTTGATGAAGACCCCGCTGCGGCTCATGTTGATGACGTACTCGGTGATGAACTGCTCGACCGACGAGAACTCGTGGTTGATGGTGCGACGCACATCGACACGGCGATCGACGGTCCCCGGCATGCGTTACTCCTGACCGCCGGTGCCGGAAGGAGCTGCGGGCTGCTCGGGCGGAGGCGCTGAGGGACGCGGACGATTCTGATCTCCGCCACCACCACCACCGCCGCCGCCACGGTCGTTGCGATCGCGACGATCTCCGCCGCCGCCACCACCGCCACCGCCCTGATTGCGATTGCGGTCGCGATCGCGGTCACGGTTGCGATCTCGATCACGGTTGCGATTGCGGTCGCGATCTCCGCGGTCACGATCTCCGCCGCGGTCACCACCTCCACCGCCGCCTCCTCCGCGCTCACGATCTCCGCGTTCACCGCGTTCGCCGCCACCGCGCTCGTTGCGATCGAAGCGCGCCTCGTTGCTGCCCGGCTTGCGGGAGTTCGTGTACGTCGACGGGTCGTGCTCGACGGTGGTCGCGGCGATCTTGGTCTCGATGCCGGCGGCCGCGCGCGCGTGAATGTCGTACTGCTCGCGGTGGAAGTCGCTGCGCGGCTTGACCTGAATCGCCTTGTTGAAGCGGTCCATCAGGTGGCGGAGCTCGTCACGCTCTTCGCCCTGCATGCAGTTCGCGACCTCGGTCTGCGCCTGCACCACGATGGTCGGGTCTTTGTACGCGCCTGCGGAGCGACGGAGCTCTCGGAAGATCTCGTAGGCCACGGTGGTGGCGGTCTTCACGTAGCCCTGGCCCGCGCAGTACCCACAGTTCTCGTGGAGCACGCGGCCGATCGACTCGCGCACGCGCTTGCGCGTCATCTCGACGAGCCCGAGCTCGCTGATACGCAGCACGTTGGTCTTGGCCTTGTCGCGCCCGAGCGCCTCGTGGAGCGCCTTGAAGACCTTGTCGCGGTTCTGCTGCTTCTCCATGTCGATGAAGTCGCAGATGATGATGCCGCCGATGTTGCGCAGCCGGAGCTGGTAGACGATCTCCTTCGCGGCCTCGGTGTTGATCTTCACGATCGTGTCTTCGAGGTTCTTCTTGCCGACGTAGCGGCCGGAGTTGACGTCGATCGCCGTGAGCGCCTCTGCTTGGTCGACGATCAAGTAGCCGCCCGACTTGAGCCACACCTTGCGAGCGGTGGCGCGCTTGATCTCTTCCTCGATGCCGTAGGCGTCGAAGATCGGCTCTTCGGTGTCGTGGAGGACGACGCGTTCCTTGAGCGCCGGGTCCTGGGCCTCGACGAAGCGCTGCACGCGCTCGAATTCTTCGCGGTCGTCGATGACGAGACGTTCGATGTCCTGAGCGAACAGGTCACGCGTGGCGCGGAGAATGAGATCGAGGTCGGGGTGCATCAGGCCCGCGCGGTGGATCTTCTCGCTCTTGCGGACTGTCTCGTTCCACACCTCGATGAGGAAGCGGATGTCGGCTTCGAGTTTTTCCTGCGGCACGTTCTCGGCGACGGTGCGCACGATGAAGCCCGTTCCAGGCGGGCGCAGACGCTCGACGGTGTCGCGCAGGCGGCGACGTTCCTTCTCGTTGCTGATGCGGCGGCTGATGCCGACGTGATCGACGGTCGGCATGAACACCAGGTGCCGGCCGGGGATCGAGATGTGTGAGGTGATTCGCGCGCCCTTGGTGCCGATCGGATCTTTGCTGACCTGCACCAGCACTTCCTGGCCAACCTTGAGCAGATCTTCGATGCGCTGCTGCTTGCGCGGCTCGGGCTTGCGCTCCTTGCGATCGCGATCGCCACGGTCGCGGTTACGATCGCGGTTCTGGTCCTTGTCCTTCTCCTTGAAGCGAACGTCGCGCGGCGCCTGCGTCTTCTGCGCTTCGATCTTGTCCGACTCGACCGGCGCGACGACGGCAGCGACTTCACCGCCCGCTTCGACAGCCGCGGTCAGCACCTCGGACCCACTCGGAGCGATGACCGCTGCGGCGACCACTTCGGCGCCGCTCGGAATCGCGGCTTGATCGACGGCCGCGGCGACGACCTCGGCGCCACTGGGAGGCGGATCGATCGGAGCCGGCGCGGGCGCAGCTTCGGCCTCGACGACGCTCGGAACGCTCGGCACCGGAGTCGGCGTGCTGTCGATCGGCGCGTCACCTTCGGCCGCGGAGCTCGTCTCGAGCGTGGCTTCAGGAGCGTCGGCCGCTCCCTCTTCCGGAACTTCGGGCACGTCTTCGTCGCTCTCGCCTTCGGTGAGATCGAACTGGTGACGCGTCACGTCCGGATCGAAGAGAACGTCTCCGACGTAGAGGAACGCTGCTTTGTCGAGGCCGATGTCGACGAAGGCCGCCTGCATGCCAGGGAGCACGCGCGTGACGCGCCCCTTGTAGATGTTGCCGACGATGCCCTTGTCTTTTTTTCGCTCGAGATAGAACTCAGCGATGTGACCCTGCTCGACCAGCGCGACGCGGGTCTCCCGACCCGAGGCGTTGATGACGAGGACGCTGCTCATGGACGAATACGCTCCGGGCAGCACGATCTCGCAGGCCCCACGGACGGGACGCAGAGCTCACACGAGTCGAAGGCTGCACCACGACGCAGGGGGCGGCGCCACTCGCTGAAAGCTCACGCTGTGGTGATGCTCCGCGAAGGTCGACCACCTGACCCCCTGCCGGTTGTTGCTTCGTGAACCCCACCACTTGCGACCAGTGGAGTCGACTTTGCCCCGTCGTTTCTCGGCCTTTGCCGACCGGGGCCCCGTCAAAAAGAGTTGTCGGGACTCAGCGTTTCACGAAAGTCACGTGAGCGGAAGCAAATCATGCTCGCGCTGACGGCAATTCGACCCTCGGCCCGCGCGGTTTCCACTGGAGTTTCAAGGCAGTCCACACGGGGCCGAGCATCACCTTCTTGGTGTCGACGAGGCCGTTTTCCAGCGCCGCGAGGCGCACGAAGTCTTCAGTCGGCGCGTGCGGAGCGTCGGTGGCGGTCTGGAAGACGATCCAGATGCCTCCCATCACGGCCATGCCGCGAATGCAGGGGCCGAGGCGTTCGACGACTTCGGTCTTCTTGAGGGTGAAGACGATCTGCAGGTCGAGGCCGGTCTTCGAATCGTTCACCAGCGCCGCGCCTTCGGGCAGCGGAAGCAGCGCTTCCATGAAGCCTTCGGGCGGCGCGTGCACCGCGATGTTCATTCCCCCGCGGATGCCGAGCATGGTGGAGACCGACGCGATGCCGAAGCTCATGCGGTCCTCCGCACTTCGAAGCTGATGAACGCTTCGGCGTCGGCGCTGTCAGTGACGTTCACGTTTTCGACGCGCGCTTCTTCGGGGCCGCGACGGCACCAGGTGATGAAGTTCTCGAGGGTGTCGGCGTTCGCTTCGGCGACCGACTCGACGTCGCCGTTCTTCAGATTGCGGACCCAACCGCGAACGCCGAGCCGACGCGCTTCGTCTTGCGCGGAGGCGCGGTACGAGACGCCTTGCACGAGACCTTTGATCACCAGGTGAACGCGGCGGTCGGCCATGGAGCCGCGCGCTCTACCACGTTCGGGGGAGGCGGACGAAGGGGCCTGCTTGCGAGTAGAGACGTGGCGTGACGGTCGCGCTCGATGAAGAAGCACTCGCTCAGCACGTGACCGACGACGAGCGCGCGGAGCGTGGCGCGTACTTCACTCCCGCGTCGCTCGTGCAGCGTGTGGTGAACGCGGTCGCTCCATTGGTGCCGTCGCGTGGCGCGCTGCGGGTGATCGACCCGGCGTGTGGCGCAGGCGCGTTCTTGAGCGCGGCGAGCGAGCGGTGGACGCGGGCCGAAGTGGTCGGCGTCGAGCTCAACACCGAGTCTGCCCGCACGTGTCGCGAGCGACTGCCGCGGGCGCGGGTGTTGGAGGCCAACGCGCTCGTCGATGACGTCGAGCTGCCCGACGACTCGGCGTTCGAGCTGTGGCTCGGGAACCCGCCCTGGAACGGGACCTCACCGCTGCTGAAGAACCGCGCGGCGTGGGAGCGGGTTCGAGCCTGGTTGCCAGATGAGTTCGCGTTGAAGCGCGGCACCAGTCTTCGAGAGGACTACGTCTTTTTTCTCCTGCTCGCTGCACGGCGACTGCGAGCACGGAGCGGAGCGTTGGCGTTCATCACGAGCTCGTCGCTGCTCGATGCGTTCGCGTTCGAGCCGGTGCGGCGCGCGCTGTCTTCGATGCTGAAGCTCGAGCACGTCGAAGTGTTGCCGCGCGGAACGTTCGCGAACACCACGGTCGAGCCGTGCTTCACGGTGTGGAGCGCGCCCGGTCGCACCAAGCGCGATGCTCAGAGCTGGAGGCCCGGCGTCGAGGCGCGTGCTTCAGGCGGAGCGACGATCTCCGAGCTGGTTCCGGTCAGCTTCGCGGGGCTCAAGACGCGCTTCGATGAACTGCTCGTCGACGACGATCGCGCCGCGCTCGTGAAGCGCGTGAAGGCCTTCATCGCAGGTCGAGAGACCGGGCTCGTCGGGTTCGACGCCAAGCTCGCCGCGCTGCGCGAGCACATGGGCGACGGCGTGCACTTCGACGAGAAATGCGTGCGTCCGTTCTTGCGATACCGCGGACCGAACCCGATGCGCGCGGACGCGTGGTGCTACGTCGACCGGCGTTTGATTCCGCGCGGTGATCATCGCCTGCGTGGCGACTTCGATCCGCACGCGTCGAAGCTGAAGCTGGTGTTCAACAAGCACGAACTGCCGCTGGCTGCGCACGTCATCGATCGCGCGGGATGCGTGACGATGTATCGGCATTCGCGGTTCGCTCCGGAATTCGTGCCGCGCGCGCTGCTCACCAACCCCGATGGGCAGAAGTTCGATGCGAAAGATCTCGTCCCCAACCTGACTCCGCTCGGAGCCACGTTGGGGACGGTGCGTGAAGTGTTCGAGCTGATTTCAGCGCGCGTGATGTCGCGCGAGTTTCAGGAGGAGTGGGCTCCCGCATTCGGAACTTCGCGGGAGCCCGTCATCGCGATTCAGAAGACTCAACGAACGCGGCCGCTCACGTAGTCGCACCAGAACTTCGCGAGCCAGAAGTTGCTCAACGCGTTGAGCTTGGCTGCATCATCTCCCTCGCGATTTTCGACCGCGCTGCCGTAGCGAATGCGAGCCATGGGAGGAATCCACCCTGCCTGTGCGGCTTCGTTGCACGAACGAAGCGCCGCGGAGCGCGCGACATCGAACTGCAGCGTCAGGGCGCGCGGAGAAGAGACGGTGGTCACTCCGTCGCGAGTCGACGCGTCGAGCGAGTAGTACTTGTTCGAGAGCCATGCCGCCGAGAAATGCAGCAGGTAGGCGAACACGAAACGCACGCGCGGAGAGCCGATGTCCAGCGACAGGAAGCGCTGGCGCTCGAGTGATTCGGCGTAGGTCGCATCGAACTTGATGAGTCGCGAACGCGCCACGTCGAGCGTCAGCCCGGCGGCGGCACCTTCGGGCGCGGTCACGAGCGCATCGAAGTAGGCGAGAGACGCCGAGCCACTGCCATACAGAGCACGTGCTCCCGACGCGGCGTCGAAGGCCGTCGCGCGGCTCGCGACCGGCCGAACGGACGCGTAGGCAGCAGCAAATCGACGCGCATTCTCGACGTTCGACTCGATCGTTCCCCGCGCGATCGCGAAGGAACGGACCTGCCGGAAGACCGAATCGCGATCTTTGGCGGACGAATTCGTCTTCAGCGCGCGGACCGCAGCGATCAGGTCTGCGCGCTTGGAGTCGAGTTCAACGGCCCGCATCAACGCCGATGCAACGTCTTCGAGAATGTCGAAGGCGTAGGCGTCGTTGAGGACCGACCCCGGCGCGTACTGCGTGTCGATGTCCTGTGAGAGAAGCTCGAGCGAACGAACAGTACCGGCGTTGAGCGCGAGCGTGGCCGCCACCGAGTCGTAGTCGCCCTTGCGCCAGGGCAGGAGCACGCGAGCGAGCGACGCGGTCTCGTGCGCGTACTGCGCCGTCGAGGCGAGACCGAAATAGCCTGAGACGAGGCGCCCACTCGAGACGTCGGCCTTCGCGCGTGACCACTTGCGCTCGATCGTCGTGCTCTCCGTCTTCACGAACTTCGCGTCGGTCGCTTCCAACTGACCGAGCAGCGCTTCGACGTCCTGCATCGCGCGCAGGCCATCGGCTTCGGCGCGTTCGATCGCGATGCGGAACATCTTCGACTCTTCGATGGTGAATTCCATGTCGCTCTCTGCGAGCAGTGCGCCTTCCACCACCGCTTCGCCCGACAGAAACTCGTAGGCCTCGCCGAGCGTGTGGAGTTCCTTCGCTTCGATGTTCAGTTCCTGCGCGAGCGCGAGGAGATCGACCTGCTCACCAGTGGTGACGTCGATCTGGGTTCGGGCTCCGGACGGAAATCCGAAGCGCTTGAAGCCCTGCGCCGCGGCGCCGCGCATCTTCTGCACGATGCCGCCAACGGGGCCGGCTGAACCGTCGGGGTTGATGGTTCCGGTCATCGTCGTCCTGGGACGAATCGCCTGACCACGCTGCAGCGCCGCGAATGACGCCGACATCAACAGACCGGCTGAAGGACCGTCGATATGACCTCCGACGCGCACGAGGAACTCGTAGTCGTTGAGACTCACCTTGTTGAACGTGCTCGCAGCGAAGGCCGCCTGCCAGACCGCGGTGCGCCACTGCGCGCCGGCGCCGCCGGAGAACTCCTCCATCACGCCAACTGACGGCTGGTGGCTCGGGTTGGGCGAGATGCGGAGCTTCACCAAGGTGGTGCCACCACTCGCGGTGGCCCCCGAGCCCTTGAAATACACTGCGCTGACCTCGCACTCGCGCGGCGCGGAAAGCGACTTTGGGGCCTTCGCCCAGGCGAAAGAACAAACGAGAGCAGCGATCAAGAGGACTGAGCGATTCATGGTCGTTCTCCAGAGACGCGCGTTCACGGCGTGTGCGACGTGGCTTCGGCTGCGTGCGAGTTGACGTGCGACGCGGTCTCGAGTTCGACGATCGCGGAATGGTCCTTGGTCTCAGGGCCAGTCGGCTGTTCGACCGACCGAGCAGAGCCACAACCAACGAAGAGGAACAGAACGGCAACGGTGGCGACGATGCGGGACATGGTGTTCTCCGGGGACGGCGGGGTTCCCTGGAGCACTTCATTGAGCGGACCAGCGTCGCGCGGCCTCGAATCGGGCACTTACGCCACTGCTGAGTCTCGCTTCAGATGTAGCCGAATCGACGGCGGACGGCCCACTCGGCGCCGACGATGACGACCAGCGCCATCAGCCAATACCAGCGGTCCCACAGCGGCTGATTCTTCGAGCGGCCGACTTCGATCAACGGCGGCTCACGCAGCGGCACGTCGCTCAACTTGAACGACGTCGAGTCGAAGTACTTCCCCTTGGTGGCGTTGGCGATCTCTTCGAGCAGCCCGCGATTCACGCGCGCGTCGGCGAGCTCGGGACCCACGGCGCGCACCGCCACCGCGTCTGACGCTTCACCGAGCGGCTTCTCTTCGAACGTCGCGCGACCGACGACCTTGTACGCACCCGCTTCGGGCGGCGGGAACTCGACGCGCACCGCGCCATCGGGGCCAGCTTCAGCGGCCTGCGTTCCGAGCACCTTGTTGTCGTCGGCGTCGACGAGCTCGACCTGCACCTTCGCTCCAGGAGCCGGCTGGTAGTCGGGCTTGCGCGCCACGACCACGACGCCGACCGGTTTCCCGGGCTCGACAGTCGAGGGATCAGCGGTCACCGAGAGGTTCGTGAGATCCGGATCGCGCACGAGCCAGCGAATCGCGTTGCTCCAGAAGCGCTCGTAGCTGCGCGTCGGCGCTCCCTTCGCGTGCGCGGGAAACGCCCAGTGCCACGTGGCGTCGGTCGCGAGCGCGAGCGTGCGGCCACGCCCGTACTCGGAGATGGTGAGCAGCGGCGCCGGCTGACCATCGACCAGCGCCGTCGGGTGCGTGAGCAACACCGTCGCCTCCGGGCGCGGCCTCGTGATGTTCATGCCCGGCAACTGCGGGAGCGCTTCCCACGTGGCGTCAGACGCGACCGACCCCGAACCGAGCGCGGTGATGGGATGCGTGAGGCCCTGCTTGCTCAGCTTCGCCTGGAACCACCCGAGCTCCGCGGTGCCGGCGGGCAACACGGGCAGCACTTCGCTGAACGGGTTGATCTGCGACTGCGCCTCGGAGAACGAGCGATCGCCGCCGAGGTACGCGAACGCTCCGCCGTTGTGCACGTAGGCCTCGACGTCGTGGCGGTAGCTGCTCAACGACACGCCCTGATCTTCGTGACCGAAGTTCAAGACGATGATCACGTCGAAGGTGTCGATCTTCTTCTGGAAGATCTCGTCACGCGGAAATGGAATGAGCGACAACTCTTCGGGCTCGCGACCGGGCGGAACTCCGGTGTCATCGGTGCCGTTGCGCAAGATGTAGAACGAGATGAGCTCGACGTTCGCGTCGGCGCGCAGCACTCCGCGCAGAAAGCGCTCGTCCCACGTCGGGCGGCCGGCGACGAGCAGCACGCGCACGCGATCGCGAATCACCTTCAGCGCAAACGAGCGCGTGTTGTTCTCGGCGACGACCTCTTCCGGGTAGACGGGAACCGAGACCGTGTAGACGAAGCGGCCGGTCTGGTCGGGCGTGAAGGTGAACTTCACGGTCTGCGTTTCATCGTCGGTGTCGAAGGTGGCGACCTTGCTCGCGACCACCTGCCCTTCGCGCTTGAGCACCACCTGCACCGCTTGATCGGCGAAGCCACGGCCGTGCAGCTCGACCTCGGCGCTGATCGAATTGCGCACGAACGCGAAGTCGTCGACCTTCACCGCGTCGATCGCGAGGTCGGTAAGTCCTTCCTTACCGACGGCGACGGTGGAGATCGGCACTCCGAATTGCTCGAGCGTCTGGCGTGGGCGGCCATTGAGTCCCCCCGCGAGATCGGCGTTGTCGGCGCCGTCGCTCAACAGAATCACTCCCGCGAGCTGGCGCGCGCCGCTGCTTTCCCCCGCCTTGATGGCGCGCAGCGCGGCGAAGAGATCGGTGCGGTTCGAGCGCGGGGGCTGGGTGCGGAGCGCTTCCGCGGTGGTCGCTCCGAGCTCGGGGTCGAAGGACCACGTCTCGATGGCGTAGCGATCTTTCACCGACTCGAAGTCGGGAATGAGCGACTCGAGCGCACGTGCCGCGGCTTCGTTGCGCGTGATGCCGCGCGGCTCGACGGGGAACGACATCGACGCCGAGCGATCGACCAGCACCGCGACGCGATTCTTCACGCGCGCGACCTGGAGGCGACGAAGGCCGGGCTCCATCACGAAGAACAGCGCGGCCACGCCGGCGAGAATGCGCAGCGAGTAGAGGATGATTCGGCGGCGGCGCGCGGCTTCGTTGCGAACGCCCCAGCACGCGAGCACCACGCCGACCAGGAGCGCGAACGACAGCAGCGCCAGCACCGCGACCGGGTGCGACGAGAGGCTGACGATCTTCCAGGTGTCGAACGACTCCATGTCACGCGCTCACTCGCCACACGAGGTCGGAGACCTCGTGACTTCGGCTGCGCCTCAGCTGGGCTCGTTCGCTGGGCATGTCAGTCGCTCACTGCCGCCGCTTCATGATGACCGGCAGGTGCACGGCGTCGTCTTTGTAGTCGAGGCAGAGCGCGTACATCGCGACGTTGACGGCGACGCGCATGGCGAGCTCACGCTGGCGCTCGCCGCCCGGAGAAGGATCGAACTCCCAAGTGCCGGAGTCGTCGCGGTTGAGCGCGCCCATCACGTCGTTCTGCGAATACACGACGCACGCGCGCTTGTTGACGAGGCACGCCTCGAGACCGGGCTTGTTGAGGAACCGCCCCGGCGCGCCGTCGAGCATGAAGAATGACTTGAAGATGACGTGCGTGGCCGGCAACGCGGTGAGCGGAGACTGCGGAAGCACCCGCGCCAGCTCGCGACGCAGCGACGCGTCGAAGCCCGCGCCGTCAGAGCCATCGTTCGCGTCGGCGAAGACGAAGCCACCGAACGTGAGGTAGCGGCGCAGGTTCTCGATCTCGAGATTGGTGAAGGCCGGCAGCTCGGCGTCGGACGAGAGATAGAGGAACGGGTGCTCGAACAACTTCGGGCTGTCGAGCGTGAGCGGGCGCGCTTCGAGCAACACCTCGACTGACGTGCGGCGCTGCAGTTCCCACGCGAGGCGGCGCAGGCCCGAGGAGCGAACGTCCCAGCGGCCTCCGTGCTTGATGACGGCCGGCACGAAGCGCGACGAATCACCGAAGCCCCACGCCGGGAGCGCACCCGCAGCCGCCAGCAGTGCTCTTCGCGAGAACTTCACCGAGGCAGGGCATAGCGCGTCGCCTCCGCCTCGGAAATGCGCTATTCGCGCAGGCGATGGCCAAGGCGAAGAAGGAACAGAAGGCCGACGACGCACGTTCGATCTTGAAGGTGGCGTTCGACGCGTATCAGCGTGGTGACTCGGTGCAGGCGCGCGAGCTGGCGCAGGCGGTGATCGCCGGCAAGGTCGGCCGCGACGACGAGAAGGTCGCGAGCGAGCTGGCGGCGACGCTGTCGGGAGAAGGCGCGGCGATCGCCGAGACGCCCGCGGCGGTGGCAGCAGAGATCGCTGCGCGCACGGTGCCGCCTCCGAAGTCGTATTGGTTCGCGGCGGCGGTGGCGTTCACGTTCCTCACCCTCGTGATTCTCGCGACGGTGCGGTACCGCGGAGCCTGATTCTTCGTCGTGGAACAACTCGAGAGCGCGTTCGAGCCCTACCGACACTTCGATCCCCTCGGCTGGGTCGGTGTCTTTCACTTCATTCCGGTGTGGGGCGGGCTGGTCGCGATCGTCGCCGGCGTGTTGATGCTGCTCTACGGCGGGCGCGCGTTGTTCCGTCTCGTCGCCGGCCCGCTCGGCGCGTTGATCGCCACCATCTGGGCGGTGCCGCTCGCGCAACGACTCGGCCTCCACGTGAGCCTGCGTCAGGTGTCGATCATCTCGACGGCGGTGTTGTTCGTCGCGGGCATCGCGTTTCCCCCGGTGATCGTCTTCTTCGCGTTCGGCATTCCCGCCGGCCTGCTGGGCGGTGAGCTCGCGGGCGCGAACGACTGGGCGCTCGGCTTTGGGCCCGCGTTCCTGGTCGGCGGAGGACTCGGCGTGGTGATGCACCGCGTGGTCGGCGCGGTGATGTCAGCGGCGGTGGGCGCGTGGGTGGCGGTGCTCGGGTTGTTGGCGACGCTCGCTCCGTTCGTGCCGCCGGTGAACTGGCTGGCGTCGAACCCCATCGTGGTGATCTGCATCGCGGCGATCATCGCCATCGCGGGCGGCGTGTTTCAGATCTTCGTTCGGCCCTCGGAAGAAGAGGCGAAGAACCGCAAGCTCGAGAAGGCCATCGCGAAGAAGAAAGCCAAAGAGCAGAAGGCGCTCGAGGAACGCTGGGAGAAGTACAACAACAGCAAGAAGTAGGGTACGCGGCGCACCCCATGGCGAAGGTGAAGAAAGACGAGGAGTCGGCGCCCGAGACTGCGGCTCCTGCAGGTGGCGGCGCGGCGACGGCCGACGCGGGTTCAGCTGATCCGCACGTTCCGCAAAAACTGGGTCGCGTGTCACTCGGCGTGATCGCCGGCGTGGTGCTGCTCATCAACCTGCCGATGGTGCACTACTTTCTCTTCCGCTCGCAGATGCCGGCGACGCAGGCGCTGCCGTTCCGTGAAGACTTCGAAAACCCCGCATCGGTGCAGGAGAAGTTCTGGAGCAGCGGCGGCTTGTGGCGCACCGAGAAGGGTCAGCTGCTTTCTCCCGGCGTGAAGAACAACCCGCTGTGGCTGAAGGCCGACCTGCCGAACGACGTCGCGGTGGAATTCGACGTGCGCTCGCAGTCACCGGAAGGCGACATCAAGGTCGAGATCTTCGGCGACGGGAGCGACCACGCGTCGGGTTACATCTTGATTCACGGCGGGTGGAACAACTCGATCAGCATCATCGCGCGGCTCGACGAGCACGGTCAGGCCAACAACGCCTTCATGAGCGGCGCGGGGCAGCAGCTGCTCGACCAGGGCACGTACCGCGCGGACACGCGAGTGCGTGTCGAAGGCGCGCCGTTCAAGGTGGAGATCGGCCGCACGTACCACTGGCGCATCGAGCGTCGCGGCAAGGTCATCAGCTGGTTCATCGACAACCAGCCGTTCATGACCTTCAACGATCCGTTGCCGCTCACCGGCAAGGGTCACAACCGGTTCGGTTTCTCGAGCTGGGAAGCGCAGCTGTTCTTCGACAACCTGACCGTCAGCGCGCTGTGAGTCGTCAGAAATGAAAACGGCGCCCGTTTCGGGGCGCCGCGTTCGCACTGCGAAGTGGAGCGTTTCAGCTCACTCGCAGTTGGGGTTCGACTGGAGCGACGTGATGTCGCAGAAGGTCGCGTTGAAGTTGCCGGTGATCTTGTCGCCCGCGCCGAACGTGATGTCGAACGTGCCGTTCGCCGAGCCCGACGAGTCGCCCTTGAAGTTGGTGACCTTCACGAGGCCGCTCTTGCCGCTCGAGGCCGACGAGGAGAGCGTGTTGGTGCAGTTCGAATCGCCGTGGCTGAAGCCAGCGTACGAGAAGCTGCCCGCTCCGCTCGGGAGGCCCTGAATCACGGTGTACTCGCCGACGTCGGGCGCGAGCGCGTCGGTGTCGGTGATGCGAGAGATCGACATGAACATCGAGGTCGACGACTTCGGCTCGCGGTTCGCGCGCAGGCTCTCGCAAATCTTCGGCTTGTCAGCGAGCACGATGATCGCGCCCGTCGTCTTGCCCTGGTTGTCCTTCAGCACGGCGAAGATCGCGTCAGCGACCGACAGATTCACACCGCCGACCGAACCATTCACCGAGCCCGCGCATCCGCTGCAGGCCGCCATCACCGCCACTGCAATCATGAGGTTCTTCACGTGTACCTCCCTTTCGATGGAGGGATGTACGGCGGGCGGCGATCGCTGGGAAGAAAAAGTCACTTCCCGTCGATGCGGGCGTTGGCCCGGTGTTTCCGTTTACCGGTGACCGTGGCGCCTGCGATTCGCACCACCGAGTTGCCACTCGCGTCGATCGCCGTTTCGCCCTCGAAGGTGCCGCCCTCGAGGCGAATTTGCGAGTTGCCGCTCAGCTCGAAGACGGTGTCGGCCTTGAAGTGACAGTTCACGAACTTCACGTGGCAGTTGCCGTCGGTGATCACTGCGGTGCCCGGCAGCGTGGTGTCGATGTTCTCGACGGTGAGATCTTCGTTGCCGGAACACTCGAAGGCGCTCTTCCCGTCCCAGTCGGGTTTGCCGAGCATGGTGCTCTTCACGTCCTTCATCGGCACTCCGGCGGAGCGGAGCATGTAGAGCGTGAAGCCGCCGATGAGCACGAACATCACGATGCTGCCGATGATCGCGCTGCCGCCTCCGCCGCCGCTGCGACGTGATGACTCGCCGCCACCCGGAGCGACCACGATGATCTGCGGAATCGGCGCGTCATCTCGCTCGACGGCGGGCGGTGCGTTGCCGGTGTCGAAGGAGCGATTGCAGAACGGGCACGTGTAGACGGCCTGCTGCGTGTCCTGAATGTTGGCGGGCGCTCCGCACTGCGGGCAGTTGATCGCTTTCACGGGAGCGCGAGTCTAGCCGCAGAAAAAACTACAGGGCGCCGCGAGAATCCGTGGCGCCCTGCGGTCCTTTCCGGGGAGGGAAAGCCTGCGTCGTGAAAAGGGTTACGGCATCTCGGTCTGGCCCTGGCGGCGCAGGAACGTGGGGATGTCGTACTGATCTTCGTCGAGCGTCACCTCGCGCGCGCTGGTGAGTCGCGCGGGCGGGTTCACGCGGTGCTCACCCGACAGCGTGCGGGCGGGCGGCGTGTTGAGCGAGCTCTTGCCGGGGACGAGCGAGGCGACCTGCTCGTGCGTCGGCGGCGCGTGATTGACGGGCATCGGCGGCGAGAGCGTCGCGGCGGGCGCGGGCGGCTGGGTCTGCGCGAGCTGCGCGCTGCGGAGCAACGGCTGCTGCACCGGCGGCGAGCGAACTTCGGCGACCGTCGCACGACGCGGAGCGACCTCGCGCGACACGAAGCCGGTGGCGATGACGGTGATCTTCACTTCGTCGCGCGCGTTCTCGTCGACCAGCGAGCCGAAGATGATGTTCGCCTCGGGATCGGCCGCGTCCTGCGCGATGCAGATCGCTTCGTTGATTTCCTGCAGCGTGATGTCGCGGCCGGCGGTGATGTTGATGAGCAGCCCACGCGCGCCGTCGATGCTGACGTCTTCGAGCAACGGAGAGCTGACGGCCTGCTCCATCGCGCGGAGTGCGCGCTTCTCGCCCTTGGCGCGACCGGTGCCCATGAGCGCGAGGCCCTGCTCGCCCATGATGGTCTTCACGTCGGCGAAGTCGACGTTGATGTACCCGTGGTACTGGATGAGATCGGAGATGCCCTGCACGGCGTTGAGCAGCACCTCGTCGGCGCGGCGGAACGAGTCGAGGAGCGGGAGCGGCTCCGCCGACATCGTCAGCAGGCGCTGATTGGGAATGGTGATGAGCGTGTCGACGGCGGCCTTCAGTTCCTGCAGGCCCTGCTCCGCGGCCTTGCGGCGGCGGTTGCCCTCGAACATGAACGGCTTGGTCACGACGCCGACGGTGAGGCAGCCGAGCTCGCGCGCGATGTCGGCGACGACGGGCGCCGCGCCGGTGCCGGTGCCGCCACCCATGCCAGCGGTGACGAAGACCATGTCGGCGCCTTCGAGGAGCTTGGCGATGTCGTCACGCGATTCGGTCGCGGCCTGACGACCCATCTCGGGGTTGGCGCCCGCGCCCAGACCGCGCGTGAGTTCCTTGCCGATCTGCATGCGCACCGGCGCCTTGTTGGCCGCGAGTGCCTGCACGTCAGTGTTGAGCGAGATGAAGTCGACGCGCTCGAGACCGGACGCGATCATCGTGTTCACTGCGTTGCAGCCGGCTCCGCCGACGCCGACCACGCGAATTTTCGCTGCCTGCTTGCTCTGTTCGAACTGGTCCATGTTTTCCCCGGAGAATTGATTGAGTTTGGGGCCGCTGGAGAGCGGCGCAAATTTTCAGCTATGTGGCTGTAGCGAGGGTGGGTGCTCGAATGGCCCCTCACCCCGCTCTCCCCGCGTTGCAGGGAGAGGGAGAACGTTCAGAAAACTTCCTGGAGCCACTCGCCCATGCGCCGCTTCACCTTCTTGAAGACGTTCTCTTCACGAATGCGGAACATGCTGCGGTCCTGGTGGCGGGCGCCGTAGACGACGAGACCGACGCCGGTCGCGTAAACGGGGCTCTTCACGACGTCGACGAGCCCGCCGATGCCGCGCGGAACGCCGCGGCGCACGGGGACGCCCATGATTTCTTCGGCCAGCTCGGTCATGCCGGGCAGCAGCGTGGAGCCGCCGGTGATGACCACTCCGCTGGTGAGCAGCTCGGAGAAGCCGTTGCGTTCCACCTCGTGGTGCACGAGCTGGAAGATCTCCTCGACGCGCGGCTCGAGGATCTCACTCAAGATCTGACGACCCATCACGCGCGCGTCGCGACCACCGACCGACGGCACTTCGATCATGTCGGCCTTCTCGACCATCGCGGTGAGCGCGCAGCCGTGCTTCTGCTTGAGGCGCTCGGCGTGATCGATCGGCGTGCGCAGACCGACCGCGACGTCGTTGGTGAGGTTGTGACCGCCGAGCGCGATGACCGCGGTGTGGACGATCGAGCCGTTCTGGAAGATCGCGATGTCGGTGGTGCCGCCGCCGATGTCGACGAGGCAGACGCCGAGCTCCTTCTCTTCTTCGGTGAGCACCGCTTCACTCGACGCGAGCGGCTGCAGCACGATGTCGGCGACGTTGAGGCCCGCGCGGTTGGCGCACTTCACGATGTTCTGCGCGCTCGCGACGGCGCCGGTGACGATGTGCACCTTCGCTTCGAGGCGCGCGCCCGTCATGCCGAGCGGCTCACGAATGCCGCCCTGATCGTCGACGATGAATTCCTGCGGGAGCACGTGAATGACTTCGCGATCGACGGGGATGTTGACCGTCTTCGCCTGCTCGATGACGCGCGCGATGTCGGCCTCGCGCACTTCGCGATCTTTGAGCGCGACGACGCCGCGGCCGCCGAAGCTCTTCACGTGGCCGCCCGCGATGCCGGTGTACACGTGGGTGATCTCGGTGCCGGCCATCGCCTCGGCCTCGTCGATGGCGCGCTGAATGGAGTTCACGGTGGTCTCGATGTTGACCACCACTCCCTTGCGCAGCCCCTTCGACGGGTGCGAGCCGATGCCGATGATGTCGATGCCTTCGTCGGTCAGCTCTCCGACGATGGCGCAAATCTTCGTCGTGCCGATGTCGAGGCCGACGATGATCTCTCCGCCCTTCTTGCTGCTCGCCATGATGTGCCTTTCCGCTCTTCTTTCGAGGAGCAGCTTTTCTGCGCCGCGCGGTGGGCCCCTCTCAGGGCTTCTTCGCGGACTGGTTCTGATTCGTGTTCTGGACCTGCACTGCCACCCAGGAAGGACGCGCGCGGTTGTCGAGTCGAATGACCTCGGCGACCATCGAGCGAGCGCGCAGTTCCTTCTGCACGCGGGCGAGGCGGTTCAACTTCGCCGCCCAGTCCCCTTCCCCGAATTCGATCTCGTTGACCCGCAGCCGTGACGACCGACACGCCTTCGGGGTGAAGGTTGACTTCGGACAACGTGATTTCTGAAACGCCGTCTTTCGAATTCCACGCGTCGATCAGCTCGAGCGCGCGAGCGAGATCGGCGGTGCTCTGCGGGTCGTTGGCGGCGAACTTCTCGCGATCGATGCCGGTGACGAGCGGAAGATCGAAGTTGTCGCCGGCCTTGATGCGCTTGAACGGCGTGGCGAGCTCGTTGACGAGGTACAGCTCACCGAGCGACATCATCGCGACCGCGCGGTGCTCGGTGACGGTGATGTGCAGCTTGTTCGGGAACTCGCGGCGCACGACGACCGACTTGATCCACGGGTGGGTGGCGATGGAGCGCTCCATCGCGGCGGGATCCATGGCGATCAGGTTCTGGCCGAGAAGAATGCCGCCGAGGCGCACGAGCTCGACGTCGGTGGCTTCGACCTGACCGCGAACGATGACGTCGTGCACTCCGAAGCGCGGCGTGGTGCGCGCCCAGTTCCAGCCTTCGTTCGCGCCGAAGCCGATGGCGACGAAGGTGGCGATCAGCGCGAGCAATTTGAGCGCGACGGAGCCAAACGACTTCGCAGCGGCTGCGAGCTCGCCAGACTTCTTCGCCACATCGATGCGGCGGCGATTTCGCTTCGTACGGAGCAACACGGGGACAGTCGCAATCGTCGAACGAGGATCAGCACCCCGCAATTTTTCGACCACAGGCACGTGGCTGTAGCTCTGGGGAGTCATGTGAAGACTCCGATGCGTTTCACTTCTGGGGTGAGCGTCACGCCCTTCGCCTCGAGCACGCGCTTCTGGGCTTCGGCCATCAGGCCGGTGACGTCGGCGGCGGTGGCGTTGCCGAGATTGACGATCCAATTCGCGTGGAGCGTGGAGATCTGCGCGGCGCCGATGCGGTGGCCTTTGAGCTCGACGCTCTCGATCAGCGCGCCCGCGAAGTGGCCGGGAGGATTGGTGAAAACGCTGCCGAAGTTGGGCTGGGAGAGCGGCTGCGTGCGCTTGCGGTAGCCGAGGTCGGCTTCCATCTTCTTCGCCGACTCGACGAGATCGCCTTCGCGCAGCGCGAAGCGGACGCGGGTGACGATGCTGCCTTCTGGGAGCTCCGTGTGGCGGTAGTGAAAGGTGAGATCTTTGGCGGGGACCCAGCCGATGCCGTCGGCGGTCGCGAGCTCGACGGCGTCGACGACGGTCATGCACTCGCCGTTCTTGGTGCCGGCGTTCATGGCGGTCGCTCCGCCGATGGTGCCGGGGATGCCGGCGAGGAATTCGGCGCCGACGAGTTTCTGCTGCTTCATCAGCGTGACGATGCGCGCGATGGCGCTGCCCGCGTTCACGGTGATGAAGGGTTTGGCGATCTCTTCGGCGAAGAGATCGTTGGGGAGCTTGAGCGTGTAGCCGCGAACGCCGCCGTCGCCGACGAGGGTGTTGGCTCCGCCGCCGATGAGAGAGACGCGGATGCTCTCGGCGCGGGCGAAGGCGAGGGTCTTCTGCAGCGAGCCCGGAGTGGCGGGTTTGATGAGGACTTCGGCGGGGCCTCCGACGCGCACACTCGTCCACGGAGCGAGCGGTTCGTCGCGTTTCGCTTCGGCGGGAGTGAGGTGCGGCGGGAGGGCGAGCGTCATCGGATTGCGTTGCGAAGTTGAGGAACTCCCTCTCCCCCGCAGGGGAGAGGGTTGGGGAGAGGGCACGTCATCGCGGGTAGACCCTCGCGATGGCGGAGCGGATGTCCGCAGCAGGTGCGACAACGGCTTCGACGTTCATTCCGGTCACGAACTTGAGATCATCGACGGCGTGGGCGTTCGTCGGGTCGGCCATCACAATGACCAACGACTCACCCATCAGACGGATCGGCAGAATGCAGTGCTTCTCGGCGACATCGCGGGGCACGAGCCGCACTGCGGCTTCTTCGACGGCGGCGCTGCGGAGGTTGATCGCCGGAACGCCGAACCTTCTCGACAGATCCGACATGTGAGCGTCGAGCACGGTGTCTCGAGCTCCGTCGATGAGCGCCTTCGCGAAACCACCCGGAAGAGCGTTCGGGCCCTCTCCCCGACCCTCTCCCCTTTGGGGGGAGAGGGAGGACAGGAGGTCGGGGCCGACGTTGGTGATGTCGCCGGCTCCCAACGTGATGAGGATGTCGCCGGGCTGCAGCCGCGGCGTGATCGCGGCAACGAGATCGGTTCTCTTCGCGATCCACGTGACGTCGGGGTGGCCGTGCGCACGCACCGCTTCGGCGAGACGTTCTGAAGTCGCTCCGGGGATCGGGGCTTCACCGGCCGCGTAGATGTCGGTGAGGAACAACACGTCGGCGTCGTTGAACGCGCTGCAGAAATCTTCGAACAGATCGTGCGTGCGCGTGTAGCGATGCGGCTGGAACGCCACGACGATCCGCCGACCGAACGCCTTGCGCGCACCTGCCAACGTCGCGCGCACTTCGGCCGGGTGGTGGCCGTAGTCGTCGACCACCGTCACACCCTTCGCCTCGCCCTTCACCGTGAAGCGGCGCTGCACTCCGCCGAAGTTCTCGAGCGCGTTGCGCACCGTATCGAGCGGGATGTCGAGCTCTTCGCTCACCGCGATCACCGCCAGCGCGTTCATCGCGTTGTGCGCACCGACCATCTGCACGGTGAACTCGCCGAGATCGACGTCACGACGGAACGCGCGGAACTTCGTCTTGTACCCATCGAGCCGAATGCCCTCGAGCCGGTAGTCCGCCGCGTGCGAGCTGCCGTACGTCACGAAGCGCTTCTCGATCAGCGGCAACAGCGCCTGCACGTTCGGATGATCGAGGCAGAGAACGTTCAGCCCGTAGAACGGCACCCGATTGCAGAACTCGACGAACGCTTTCTTCAGCGCGTCGAGCGTCTGGTAGTGGTCCATGTGCTCGGGGTCGATGTTGGTGACCACCGAGATGCTCGGGTGCAGGTGCAGGAAGCTGCCGTCGCTCTCGTCGGCCTCGACGACCATCAGCTCGCTCTTGCCGAGCTTGGCGTTGCTCCCGAGGACGTTCACTTTTCCGCCGACCACCGCAGTGGGGTCGAGGCCCGCCGCGTTCAGCACCGTCGCCACCATCGAGGTGGTGGTCGTCTTGCCGTGCGAGCCCGCGATCGCGACCGCGTATTTGAGCCGCATCAACTCGGCGAGCATCTCGGCGCGCGGAATGACGGGGATCTTGCGGCGCTTGGCGGCGACGACTTCGGGGTTGTCCTTCTTCACCGCGCTGGAGATCACGACCACGTCGACTTCGGTGACGTTCTCTTCGCGATGACCGGCGTCGATGCGGGCGCCGAGCTGCACGAGGCGACGCGTGACGTCGGACTCTTTCAGATCGCTGCCGCTGACCTGGTAGCCGAGGTTGAGCAGCACTTCTGCGATGCCCGACATGCCGATGCCGCCGATGCCCACGAAGTGGACTCGCGCGGCGTGACGGGACTTGAAACGAGAGCCGAGCGTCATGGCGACGAGCCCTCTCCCCGACCCTCTCCCCTGCGGGGGAGAGGGAGATTTGACCGAGTCATGACGACTTCTCCTGAATCTTCGGGCGGAGCGGTTCGCCTTCACGCTTCTGGCCCGTCAGCGCACCCCACTTCTCGAGGCACAGTTGTTGGAGCACGTCGGCGATCTCTCGCGCGGCTTCAGGCCGGCCGAGATTGCCCGCGGCCTTTTCCATCTTTTCGCGGCGAGGGGCGTCGTTCATCAGCTCGCGAATCGTCGCCGCCAGCTTCTCGCCCGTGAGCTCGGCCTCGCGGAACATCACTGCCGCTCCCGCGTCGACGAGCGCCTTCGCGTTCACGGCCTGGTGATCGTCGGTGGCGTGAGGGAACGGCACCAACACCGACGCCTTCTTGCAGACCGTCAGCTCAGCGAGCGTCGTGGCGCCGGCGCGACAGAGGACGAGATCCGCTCCGAGGTACGCACCGGCCATGTCGTCGATGAACTCGCGCACGTCGGCCGGAAAATCGGCGTCGGCGTAGCCCTTCTTCACCGTCTCGAGATCGTTCTTCCCCGCCTGGTGAACGATCGAGAGCTGGTCCTTGAGATCCTTCAAGTGCGGCAGCGCGTCGATCACCCGCGTGTTGATGCCGCGCGCGCCGAGCGACCCACCGAAGATCAGCAGCGTGAACTTCTCGTGCTTCACCTTCGAGCGCAGGAAGTTCTCGAGCAGCCCGCGACGAATCGGGTTTCCGAGCACGTGCGCGCGCGAATACGAAAAGAACGGAATCGCGGCTTCGAACGAAAGGAAGATCGCGCTCGCGAAACGCCCGAGCACCTTGTTGGTGAGACCGGGCAGCGCGTTCTGTTCCTGAATCGCGGTGGGAATTCGCAGCAGCCACGCCATCAACACGACGGGGCCCGACGAATACCCGCCGACGCCGACCACCACGTCGGGTTTGTATTTTCGCAGCAGCCCGATCGCCGCGAAGAAGCTCAGCGGCAACGTGAGCAAGCCGAGCAACAACTTCACCGGCCCCATGCCCTTCAACCCGCGCGACTTGATCGCTTCGAAGACGAACCCGTTCTGCGGAACGACGCGCGCCTCGAGGCCGCGATCAGTGCCGACGAAGATCGCGTCGTTCTTCGGGTGACGCGTGACGACCTCTTCCGCGAGCGCGATGCCCGGGAAGAGGTGGCCCCCCGTTCCTCCGCCGGCGATCAGCACTCTCACGCAGGCTCCAGATCTCCGGGCGGCAACTGAACGGCGCGCGTGGTGCGGGTCGTCGGAGCGCGAATACCGGCTTTGCGCTTCGCTCCGGTCTCGGCAGTCGCGCTGATCGACAGCAGTAGACCCGCAGCGCCCATCAACATGATGAGCGAGCTGCCGCCGTACGAGATGAACGGCAACGTGAGGCCCTTGGTCGGCACTACGCCCATCGCGACCGCCATGTTGGTCACCGCCTGAAACGCGATGAGCGTGACGATGCCCAGGCCGAGGTACGTGCCGAACGCCTCGCTCGCGTTCAACGCCGCGCGCAGCCCGCGCCAGATCACGACGACGTACAACCCGATGAGGCACGCGACGCCGATGAGCCCCAGCTCCTCGCCGACGATCGAGAAGATGAAGTCGGTGTGCGCCTCAGGAAGGAAGAAGAGTTTCTGCCGGCCGTCGCCGAGGCCGAGGCCGGTGAAGCCACCGGAGCCGATCGACATCAGCGACTCCGCGACCTGGTAGCCGCTGCCCTGGCGATTGGCCCACGGGTCGAGGAACGCCGTGATGCGCTTCATGCGGTACGGCGACGAAGCGATGGCGATGTACGCGAACGGAATCGCCGCGAGCACCATGCCGAGGATGTACGAGAGCCGCGCGCCCGCCGCGAAGAGCATCACGAACATCAGCACCAGCAGCGCGACCGACGAGCCGAAGTCGGGCTCGAGCATGCAGAGCAACACCAGCAGCGCCGCCATGCCCAGATGCGGCACGAAGCCGATCGAGAACGACTTCACCTTCTCGCGCTTCTTGGCGAGCGAGTACGCGAGGTAGATGACCCACGCGACCTTCGCGACTTCGGCCGGCTGAATCGAAATTCCGGGCACGCGCAACCACCGCTTCGCGCCGCCGACCATCGTGCCCAGTCCGGGAATCAACACGACGATCAACAGCAGCACCGCAATGACGAGCAACGGGTACGCGAGCCGCGCCATGCGCCGGTAGCCGAGCTTCATGGCGATGGCCATGCCGAGCAGACCGAGGCCCGCGGCGCTCGCCTGACGCTTCAAGAAATAGAAGCTGTCGCCGAGCTTGTCCTGCGCGGTGATCGCGCTCGCGCTGTAGACCATCACGAGGCCGAAGCCGACGAGGCCGAGCACCGCCGCGAGGAGCAGCGGATCGTAGGAGGGGCGGCGCTCATTCATCGCCCAGAGCCCTCACCAACGATTTGAAGACGTCCCCACGGTGCTCGAAGTTGTTGAACTGGTCGTACGAAGCGCACGCCGGGGAGAGCAACACGGTGTCGCCGCGAGTCGAGATTTCCGCCGCCTTCGAAACTGCGTTCTCGATCGTGCCGCAGTCGTGAACTGGACAGAGCGGCAGAAACGCTTCAGCGATCGCCGGAGCGTCCTTGCCGATGGTGAGCACACCCTTCACCTTGCCCTTCGCGCTCTCGACGAGCGGAGCGTAGGGCGCGCCCTTCCCCTTCCCGCCCGCGATGAGCCACACGTTGCCGCTCAACGCCTTCATCGCGACGAGCGACGAGTCGACGTTGGTGGCCTTGGAGTCGTTGATCCACTCGACTCCTTTTCGCTCGCGCACGAACTCGAGGCGGTGCGGCAAGCCTGGGAACGAATCGAGCCCGCGCTGAATCGCGTCGTCGGGAATTCCGGCGAGTCGCGCCATCAACGCCGCGGCCATCGCGTTCTGCAGGTTGTGCGCACCTCGCAGCGCGCGATTCTTCACCGTGAAGTTCGCGACCGCGCCGAAGGTGAAGGTGAACTTGTCGCCGTTGCCGACCGCGAGGCCGCTGAAGCCGGGGTTGGTGCGGCGCGCGTCGAGTGTGAACGCGTACACGGGCACCTTCGCCAGCCGCGAGAGCACGAGCACTTCGTGGTCATCGGCGTTCACGATCGCGAAATCGCCCGCCTTCTGACCGTCGAAGATGCGCGCCTTGGCGAGCCCGTACGCCTGGTGTGTGGGGTACCGATCGAGATGATCGGGCGTGAGGTTCAGAATCGCGGAGCCCTTGAAGCGCGCGTCGATGATGCCCTCGAGCTGAAACGAGCTCAGCTCGATCACGTGCATGTCGAACGGCTTCGTCGCCGGATCCTGGTACGCGAGCGTGAAGGCGGTGCCGAGGTTGCCGCCGACGAAGGTGTTCTTGACGTGCTGCTTCACCAGCTCGCCGAGCAGCGCGGTGGTGGTGCTCTTGCCGTTGGTGCCGGTGATGCCGAGCAACGGGCCGGCTCCGGCGGGCATGGTGCGGTACGCGAGCTCGATCTCTCCGTACACGGGAACACCGGAGTCGATGGCGCGTTTCACTTCGGGCTTCGAGAGCGGAACGCCGGGAGAGACGACGACGGCCTCCGCGCCCTTCCAGTATTCGCCGTCGGGGAAGCCACCCGCGTGCAGAGAGAACGAAGGGTGATCGAGCTTCTGCGCGCCCGGGTTCTCATCGATCGCGAACACGGAGTGACCGCGCGCGAGCAGCAATTTGGCGGCACCGATGCCGCTCTTGCCGAGCCCGATGACGACGAAGTTGGCCATACGACGGTTACCTCAACTTGAGTGACGCGAGCGCGATGCCGCCGAGCAACACGGAGATGATCCAGAAACGGATCACGATCTTCGTCTCGCCCATCCCGCCCTTTTCGAAGTGGTGATGCAGCGGCGCCATCTTGAAGACGCGCTTGCCGGTCAGCTTGAAGCTCGCGACCTGGATCATCACGGAGAGGATCTCCGCGAGGAACACGCCGTGGATGATGGCGCTCAGGAACTCGTTCTTGCTGAGCATCGCGACGGTGCCGAGCGCTCCACCGAGCGCGAGCGAGCCGACGTCGCCCATGAAGACGCTCGCGGGGTGCGCGTTGAACCAGAGGAAGGAAATGCCGGCGCCGATGATCGACGCACAGAACACCGCGAGCTCGGGGCCGCCGTCGACGCGCGTGATGCCGAGGTATTCGTGCACCGGTACGCCGACGAGTTGCCGGACGCCGTTCACCGTCTCGTAGTCGGAGATCTGCACCGACGTACCGGCCGCGTAGCAGAGCACCGTGAAGACCAGCGCGGCGATCATGGTGGGCGCGATGGCGAGGCCGTCGAGACCGTCGGTCATGTTCACCGCGTTCGACGTTCCGACCACCACGATCCACGCGAAGAGCACGTAGAGCCAGCCGAGATCAGGGTTCGCGTAGCGCGTCGGAATGAACGGGAACGTGAGCGTGCTCTGAATCAGCAGCCGCGGCGTGCCGCCCGACCAGTCACACATGATCCCGAACACGGCGATCAGGAAGAAGCCCGTCTGCAGCACGATCTTGTAGCGACCGGCGAGGCCCTTCGAGTTGCGCTTGCTCAGCTTTAGGTAGTCGTCGAGCCAGCCGGTGAAGCCGTAGCCCGCGGTCATCAGCAGCGCGACCCACACCACGCGGCTGTGGAGATCGGCGAACAGCAACGTGCCCAGGAAGATCGAGAGCAGAATCAGCGTGCCGCCGAGCGTCGGCGTGCCCTTCTTCTTCTGGTGCGATTCCGGCGTGTCTTCGCGAACGTTCGACTGGCCGTGCTGCTGAATGCGCAGCCGCTCGATGAGCCGCGGGCCGACGAGCATGCCGATCACCAACGACGACGTGGCGGCCGCGACGATGCGGAACGTCGGGTAGCGGAGGAAGTTGAAATACTTCGCGTGGTCTCCGTCTTTGAGCCACTCGTAGAGCAGGTACAGCATGTCAGTGGCCTCCCGGGCCCGGTTGCGTCGTGCCGGTGAGCGCCGCCACCACTCTCTCGAGCCGCATCCCGCGGCTCCCTTTCACCAGCACGAAGTCGTTGGGCTTGAGCTCGTGCGAAAGCCACGCCACCAACGGCTCGACTTCATCGAAGTGCTTCACGCGCGCGCCGAGCTTCTTCTGCGCCTGCGCGTACGCGTGTTTCATGCGCGGGCCGAAGAGCGCGAGCAGCGCCACGCGGTCAGACGCGGTGACGCCCATCTGCGTGTGTTCGTGCGTCTCTTCGGCGCCGAGCTCGAGCATGTCGCCGAGCACCGCGACCGCGCGACCTTCGCTCGAGAGTTCCTGCACCGTTCGCAGCGCGGCCTGCATCGACGCGGGGTTTGCGTTGTAGCAATCGTCAACCACCGTCACGCCGTTCGGCGCGTCGACGATCTGCAGGCGGCGGGCGTGTGCACTCGCGGCTTCGAGGCCACGCACGCATTCGTCGGGCGTGTAGCCGAGCGCGGTGGCGAGGGCGAAGGCACCCGTGGCGTTCATCGCGTTGTGATCGCCGACGAGCCGCAACGCCACGGTGTACTCGCGACCCGCGTGGGCGATTCGCAGCGAGAGCCCTTCGCGGCCCTGCGGCTCGACCGACACGAGGCGGACCTGCGCTTCGGGCGCGCGGCCGTACGTCAGTTTGCGAGCGGCAATTCCGTTCGACTGCGCGGCGACTCTGGCGTCGTCGAGGTTCACGACGGCCGTGGCCGAAGAGCTCAGGCCCTTGAAGAGCTCGCCCTTCGCGTTCGCGACACCTTCGATGCTGCCGAGGCCTTCGAGGTGCGCGGGCTGAACGATGGTGATGAGGCCCGCGTCGGGACGCGCGATGTCCGTGAGGCGGGAAATTTCTCCCGCGTGGTTCATGCCCATCTCGACCACCGCGGCGACGTGCTCGCGCGCGAGGTTGAAGAGCGTGAGGGGGACTCCGATTTCGTTGTTGAGGTTGCCTTGCGTTTTGAGCGCCGGGCCTCGCATCGACAGGATGCTTGCGACCAGCTCTTTGGTGGTCGTCTTGCCGTTGCTTCCCGTGATCGCGCACAACGGAATGCGAAATCGATCTCTGTGGAAACGCGCGAGACGGCCCAGGGCTTGGAGCGTGTCTGCGACCTTGAAGAGTGCTGGGCCCTCTCCCCGACCCTCTCCCGTATCGGGGGAGAGGGAGAACTTCTCTTCGACCACCACTCCGGCGGCGACTCCGTCGGCGATGACTTGCGGAACGAAATCGTGAGCGTCGAACTTCTCACCCTTCAACGCGACGAAGAGACAACCGGGCGTCAGGTTGCGGCTGTCGGTGCACACGCCGTCGAAAGAGGCAGCAGTCCCCGCGTGCGCCTTCTTCGCGCCCGTGGCCTGCAGCACCTCCGCGTCGGTGAACCGAAGGGTCATGCTCCGAGCGCTTTGCGCGCCTCCTCGAGATCGTCGAAGTGCTTCTTCTCGCCGTTCTGCTCCTGGTAGTTCTCGTGGCCCTTGCCGGCGATGAGCACGGTGTCACCGGCCTTCGCGAGCGAGATGGCGAGCGCGATGGCGGCCTTGCGATCGGCCTCGACGAGGTAGCCCCGCTCACCGGTGCGCGCCTTCGCCGGAGACATGCGACGCAGCTCCCCGCGCTCGAGGCCGGGAATGATGTCCTGAATGATGTCGTCGGGATCTTCGTTACGCGGGTTGTCGGACGTGACGATCGGCAGGTCGGCCTGCGACGCGACCTCGCCCATCATCGGGCGCTTGCCGGTGTCGCGATCTCCGCCGCAGCCAAACACCACGATCAACTTGCCCTTGGTGACCGAGCGCGACGACTCGACCGCGCGGGTGAGCGCATCGTCGGTGTGCGCGTAGTCGACGAGCACGGTGACGCCGCCCTTCTCGACGCGCTCCATGCGGCCCGGCACACGCGTCACGCGCTCGATGCCTTCCTGCACGTCGCGACGTGAAGCACCGGCCGCGAGCGCGATGCCCGCCGCGCAGAGAATGTTGTCGAGGTTGTGCGCGCCGATGAGCGACGACTTCACGGCGATGTCTCCCGCCGGAGTCTTCAGGGTCGCCTTGATGCCCTGCGTGGTGAACTCGACGTTGCTCGCCGACAGCTCACCGTTGCCCGCGCGCGAGAACTTCCACGACTGGCGCTTGAGCTGCCGCATCTCGTTGTAGACGCGCGTGGTGTACGTGTCGTCGCCGTTGACCACCGCGAGACCGCCGCTGCTCAGGTTCTCGGTGAACAAGCGACGCTTGGCCTGGAAATAGGCCTCCATGTCCTTGTGGTAGTCGAGGTGATCGCGCGAGAGGTTGGTGAAGCCCGCGGCGCGGTACGTGAGGCCGTGCACGCGATCTTGCGCGAGCGCGTGGCTCGACACCTCCATCACCACCGTGTCGACGCCGAAGTCGACCATCTCGCGGAAGGTGCGGTGCAGCGCGACCGGGTCGGGCGTGGTGTGCGTCGCTTCACGCAGCTCGCCTCCCCAGCGCACGCCGATGGTGCCGAACAGACCGACGCTGTTCATGCCGGCCAGACAGATGCTCTCGACGAGCCATGCGGTGGTGGTCTTGCCGTTGGTGCCGGTGACGCCGAGCAGCACCAGCTCGCGCGCCGGGTTGCCGTAGAAATTTCCCGCGACCAGGGCGAGCGCCTTGCGTGCGCTGGGCGTGACGAACACCGGCACGGTGACGCCGCTGACGCTCTTCTCCGAGAGGATCGCCGCGGCGCCGCGCTGCACGGCTTCGTGCGCGTACTGCACGCCGTCGGTCTTCGTTCCCGGCACTGCCACGAACAGATCACCCGGCTTCACGGAACGGGAATCAGCGGTGACGCCGGTGATGTCGGCTTTCGCCTTCGTCGAGGCGACCGGCTCGGTTCCCACTCCTGCGAGCAACTCCGTGAGTTTCATCTGTGTCTTCCTGACCGCGACGAAGCGGCCTTCAACGAGTTGGAGCTGGCAATTGGCCTGCCAACTCCAGGGTGATGCGGGTGCCCTTCTCGACGAGGCTTCCCGCTGCTGGTTTCTGCGAGACGACGCGACCGCTGCCGGCGAGGTGTGGCTCGAGAGCCGCGGTGAGCAACTGCGACACCGCAACCCGTCCGGTCAGGCCGCGGAGGTCGGGGACCTTCACGGCGCCCTCGATCATCGCGTCTTCAGTCACCGCGTCCATTTGCTGGAGCTTTTCGATGCCCGCGATGACGACCGACTTCTCTTTCTTGACGGGAGCCGGCTCTGAGGCAGGCGCGGTCGGCATCGCCACCGGCACCTCGCGCGACTTGGGCGCGCCGATGTGCGGCATCAACTGCAGCGCGATTTCCTTGAACGCGGGCGCAGCGACGTCACCGCCGTACTTGTCGACGCCGGGCTCGTCGATGACGACCAGAATCACCGCGCGGGGGTTTTCAGCAGGCACCATTCCCGCGAACGACGACAGCCGCTTGTCGCTGTAACCGCGCGCGATGGGGTCGGCCTTCTGCGCGGTGCCGGTCTTGCCTGCCACGCGGTACTCGTCGAGGCGCGCCTTGGTGCCGGTGCCGCCCTTCTCGACCACGGTCTCGAGCATCGACGTGACCTGCTTCGCAGTCGCCGCGCTCACCACGCGCCGAATCGGAGTGGGCTTGTTCTCGATCAACACCACGCCGTCGGGGTCGACGACCTTCGAGACGAGGTACGGCTTCATCAGCACGCCGCCGTTGGCGAGCGCCGCGTAGGCCGAGGCGATCTGCAGCGTGGTGGCGCTCATGCCCTGACCGAAGCTCTGCGTGGCGAGGGTGATCTCAGCGCGGGGGAAAGGCAGCGAGCCCTTGCCTTCGCCCGGCAGCCCGAGGCCGTAGCGCTCACCGAAGCCGAAGCTCTTGAAGGTCTCGACCAGCTTGTCGCGGCCGAGCTTCTGGCCGATCTTCGCGGCGCAGATGTTCGAGCTGACCTGCAGAATGCCGCGCGGCGTGAGGATTCCGTGCGGGTGCGTGTCGTGCACCACGTGCTTGCCGATCGCCCACGCGCCCTTCTCGCAGTCGAACTCCGAGCTCTCGTTGATCACCTTCTGATCGAGCGCGCTGGCGATCACGAAGCTCTTCATCGTCGAGCCCGGCTCGTTCAAGTCGGTCACCGTGCGATTGCGGATCGATTCCTTCGTCGCGTCCTTCGGAGCGTTGGGGTTGAAGCGCGGCCAGTTCGCGAGCGCGAGAATCTCTCCGGTCGTGGGGTCGATCACGATCGCGTGACCTGCGGTCGCCTTCTGCTCGACCGCGGCTTTTTCCAGCGCGCGTTCGGTCACGTACTGCACCGTCGAGTCGATGGTGAGCGTCACCGAGGCACCCGCGCTGGTGAGCGGATCTTCGACGCCGTTGGTGAGCAGCTTGCGGCCCTTCGCGTCGCGGAAGCCTTCGCGCTTGATGCGCTCACCGCTCAGCTCGTCTTCGAAGCTCTGCTCGAGGCCCTCGAGGCCGTGACCGTCGGTTCCCACCACGCCGATGACGTGCGCCGCGAGCTCACGCTGCGGGTAGAAGCGCTTGGGTTCGCGCGCGAAGCCGAGACCGGTGAGGCCGAGCTTCTTCACTCCGGCGGCTTCGGCGTCGGTGACCTGGCGCTTCACCCACACGAAGCGGCGGCCGTTCTCGAATTTCTGCTGCAGCTCACGCGCGTCGAGACCGAGCGCCTTGCCGAGCTTCTTCGCGGCTTCGCGCTGATCGCCCAGCATCGACGGGTCGGCCCACACCGAATCGACGTCGACCGACGAGGCGAGTCGCGTGCCGCGGCGATCGACGATCTCTCCGCGCCGCGCGGGGATCTCCATCGCCCGCACGTACTGATCTTCGGCGAACGCCTTGAGGCGATCGGTCTGGTGAACCTGCAGGTTCCACGCCCGGGTGAGCGCCCCGAGCAGGAGCGCGAAGAACACCACTCCGATGAAATAGACGCGCAGCCGCATCCACTTCGTCGGAGCCTCCATCGGCTGCATGGCCTTCAGATCGCGCATCGGCTCGGGCTCAGTTCACTTCACGGGAATGACGACGGAGGGGACCTGCATGCCCAGCTGCTGCTTGGCGACGGGCGCCAGACGCTGCGGAGCGGTGAGCGAGGCGAGCTCGAGGCGCAGCGCGTCGTTCTCGCGCGTGAGCTCGGTGGAGCGCGCGTCAAGCTTCGACAGCGCGTAGCCCATGCGCACCACCAGCACGCGCGAGGTGACGTGCATCACGCCGACGGTGGCGAGCAGGAACACCGCGAGCGCGGCGGGGAAGATCTCGAGCAAGATCACCGAGAGCGGCACTCCGCCTTTGTTCTTCGCTTCGAGGACGACGCTCATACCTTCTCCACTCCGCGCAACTTGGCGCTGCGAGCTCTGGGGTTCGCTGAGGCTTCTTCTTCACTCGCGGTGATCGGCTTCTTCGTCAGCGACACGAACGGCGCGGCCTGCTTCACCGGCACCACCGGCAGCCCTTTGGGCGTGTCGTCGGGAGCCTCACCGCACAGCGCACGGAACGACTGCTTCACCGCGCGATCTTCGAGTGAGTGGAACGAGATGATCGCCGCGCGACCACCGGCGCGCAGCAGCTTCGGCAACGCGGCGAGCGCGCGCTCCAGCTGATCCAATTCCTGATTCACCGCGATGCGCAGCGCCTGGAACGTGCGCGTCGCCACGTGAATGTCTTTGGGCCACGCCTTGCGAGGGACGCCGGCTTTGATCGCCTCGACCGCTTCGAAGGTCGTCTTCGGCAACCGCGCCTTCAGCTCCCGCGCGATGCCCCGCGAGAGCCGCTCCTCGCCATACATATATATGGTGTCGGCCAGCTGACCCGCGTCGAGGCGTTCGATGAGCTCAGCCGCGGTCTCGCCCGTGTCCGACATGCGCATGTCGAGCGGGCCGTCTTTCATGAACGAGAACCCACGCTCACCCACATCGAGCTGCGGCGACGAGACGCCCAGGTCGAGCACCAGGCCGTCGACTTGATCGTGGATCAGCGAGGCGACGTCGCCGAACTCACCGCGCACGGGCGTGAAGCGATCACCGAAGCGAGAGAGCCGCGAAGAAGCCGCAGCGAGCGCACGCGGATCTCTATCGATCCCGAACACGCGGGCCCCGCGCTCGAGGAGCGCTTCGGTGTGACCACCACCGCCCAATGTTCCGTCGACGATCACGCGGCCTTCCAGACCCGCTGACGAGGCGGGCACCATCAACGTCACGGTCTCGGTGAGGAGGACCGTCTGGTGAGAGAAAGCGCTCACCCGTAGAGCAGCACACCGCGCTCGAACGAACGCACGGCCTCGTCGCTGGCGACGAAGTAATCGAAGGCGTCGTGCGCACCCGCGCTGCGGAAGATCGCGTGCAGGTACGGAGAGAGGCCGGAGAGCTTGAGATCACCGCCGAGCTCGCGCAGCACCTCGGCGCGGCGCACGAGCGGCTTCACGCCGCGGTAGTCGAAGTGCGTGACGTCGGCGAAGTCGATCACCAGCTCGTTGACGCCGTCTTCACCGAGGCGGCCGATCATCGCGACGATTTCCTCGACGTCGGTGCGATCGAGCTCACCGTCGAGCACCATCGTCATGACGCGAGACGTCGCTGTAGCGGGCGCGCCGCTCTTCACCACATCCATGTCGATCAACTGAGTCACGTCGTCGGCCCTTTCGGATCAGAAGAAACAAGTCAGCTCGAGCGCAGCTCGGTCAGCACCCGCATCACGTCGGCGGAATCGGCTTCGTGGCGCGCTTCGTCCTGCGCCTTCGACCAGCCGTCCTTCGACCAGAGCTCGATCACCTTCACCATGCCCGCCCACACGAGATCTTTTTCGAGCCCCGCGTGCGCACGCAGCGACGGGGGGATCAGCACGCGGCCCAGCTTGTCGAGTTGGATTTCCTGCGCGCTCGCCACGTAGAGGCGCAGCAGCGACTTCACGCCCGGCTCCATCGGGTTGCGGCGGGAGAGCGCTTGCTCGAAGTGCTCCCATTCCTTCACCGGGTAGCAGTGCAGGCACGGGTCGAGCGCGGTCGTGACGATCAGCCGATCGTCGTAGCTGCCGACGAGCGTCTCCCTCAGCTTCACCGGGAAGCTGGTTCGCCCCTTCGCGTCGATCTGGTGCTCGAAGACGCCGCGAAACACGCGCCGACCCTTCTCTTCTGCCTGCGTTGACTGTGATGCCCCTCACTGCCCTGCCGCTCCACCCAGAGGGATTCTGATCCGCTCGTTACCACTTTCTGCCACCGGGCCACGAAAATAGGGACGGTTTTCGAGGGGGTCAAGAAACGGCCTGATCGGCATCGAAGTCGGCGGTTTGGCTGACGGGAGGTGGATCAGCGGCCACTCGCAACGGAAACCACTGTAAGAAGGGGATCTTGTGAACCCGGTCCGGCTCAAGGTCGCCTACAAGACGCCGGAGTCGCTCCTGGGCGAGCTGACGAAAAGTGTCGGTCGCGGCGGTGTGCGGATCGAAACGAAAAAATCGCTGCCGGTCGGGACGAAGTTCGTCTTCGAGCTCAAGTCGCCGGGCGTGAAGGAATCGGTCGAGGTGAGCGGCACGGTGCTCACGGTGACCGAAACGTCACCGGGCAAATACGTGCTCCACATCAAGTACGAGCCGCCCAAAGTGCGCCTCGGGCTCGACGCGGTGATCAAGCGCATCTTCGAGACCGCGCAGTTCGACAAGAAGCGCAAGACGCCGCGCATTCCGCTGCACGTTCGCGCGACGGAAGATCGGCCCGACGCGCCGACGTATCGCCTGCGTGACATCAGCGCGGCCGGAGTGGGCATCGACGTCGAAGCCGACACGTTGCCGCGACACATCAAGGTGGGCAGCGCGTTCTCGATCTCGATGCGTCTCACGACCGGAATGCTGAACGTGCCCGGTCAGGTGATCTGGTTGGTGAGCACGCGTGAGAGCGCGACGCTGCCTCCGCGCGTCGGTGTCTCGTTCGGTCAGCTGCAGCCCGCAGTCGCGCAGATGCTCGACGACTTGTTGACGTTGAAGGCGCTGCCGACGCCGCCGTGGATCGCGCGGCTCACGTTCGGGTGATTCATGAGTCCGTTGCTCGGAGTGCTGGAGCGCTTCGCGAAGAAGCAGGCGACGCAGGAAGAAGTGATGCGCGCCATCGCCACGCACGACACGTTCTTCGTGCCGCTCGGCTACGCGACGCGCTTCGAGCGCACGGAGTTCGATCGCATCGTGCAGCTCGGTAAAGACGGTGGCCCGCCTCCGGGTGAGGTCTACGTGTTCAGCGACGAGTCGTGTCTCGATCTCGTAGCGAAGACGCCGCTCGGTGGGTTCGTCACCCCGGTGAGCGGAGTCGAGTGGCTGTCGAAACTCGACGAGTCGCAAGACGTGAAGGTGAAGCTCAACCCCGGCGGGCCGCAGGCGCACTTCTGGTTCATGGGGAAGGAAGCGGTGCCGTTCGCGCGGCTGTGGGGCCAGGCGGTCGGGCTCGAGCGCTTGATGGTGGCGAACGATCTGAAGGTGCTCGCGCAGGCGATGAAGGCGTTCGAGGCGTTCACCGTGCTGTCGCTGCCGAACGGTTCGATCGCCACCGCGCAGGGAACCGGCGGCTACGAGAACCCGGCGATGCTCTTCACCGCGCCCGATTGTTTTCAGAAGGTGCTGGCGCAGGCTCCGGGGTTGAAGCCGGTGCACATGACGGGCACGCAGATCTTCCACATGCTGCCGCGCGCTGGAGTGGACGGCATCGTCTTCAACCCGCTCGGCCCCGGCGTGGCGGCGGCGTACCCGCTCACGTTGATCACCGGAAAGGTGCAGCTCTCGTGAAGAACCTCGCTCTCTCGCTCGCACTGCTGCTGTGTGGCTGCGCGCCCGAACAGAAGATCGAAGAGACGACCTTCGCGACAGCACTCGGAGTCGACCTCAGCGCCTCGACGAAGATCGCAGGCGGCATGTACATCCGCGACACGACCGAAGGGACCGGCGCACTCGCGGAGCGCGGCAACTCGGTGACCATGCGCTACACGGGCTGGCTCGCCGACGGCACGCAGTTCGATTCGAACCAGTCGCGCGGCTTTCAATTCGTGCTCGGTGATGGAGTGGTGATCACCGGCTGGGATCTCGGCGTTCCGGGCATGAAGGTCGGCGGCACGCGACAGCTGATCATTCCTCCGTCGCTCGGGTACGGCGCGAGCGGTCAGGGGCCGATTCCGCCGAACGCGATCCTCGTGTTCACCGTCACGATGGTCAGCACGCCCTGAACCGCGCCGCGTTCATCGCGATCTGCTTGATCGCTTCGAGCGCACTCGCGCAGTGGGCGCCCACGGGCTCGGTGACGACCGCGCGCGCGTCGTTCACCACGACGCTGCTCGGCGATGGGCGCGTGTTCGTGAGCGGTGGCTACGCGCCGGTGACTGCGTCGACGGAGCTCTTCAACCCGGCGACGGGTCAGTGGTCAGCGGGGCCCGATCTTCCCGTGTTCCGTTTCTTCCACTCCGCGACGTTGCTCGAGGACGGCGGCGTGCTCGTGGTGGGCGGAGACTTCGGCACGCTCGTCGCCGACGTGAGTCGCTACAACCCGGCGACGAACGATCTCACCTCGATGGCGCCTCTCGACGCGGGCCGCGCGCTGCACTCGGCGATTCGGTTGCGCGATGGCACGGTGTTGATCGCCGGTGGAAGACTCGCGAGCGGCGCGACGGCGTCGTGCTTGCGTTGGAACCCGGCGAACAACACCTGGCAGGACACCGGCGCGCTGATGCAGGCGCGCTACGCCGGAGCGATGGTGATGCTGCGCGACGGTCGCGTGATGCTCGCCGGCGGCCGCGACGCGATGAACTTCTTCACCTCGGTGGAGATCTACAACCCGATTTCGGGAGCGTGGTCAGCGGCGCCGCCGCTCCACACCGCGCGCGAGTCACACACTGCGCTGTTGCTCGACGACGGGTCGGTGCTGGTGGTCGGAAATCTGCCGCACGATCCCGGCACGTCGGAGCGGTGGCCTTCTGTCGACGGTGGCTGGAGCGTGAAGGAGATGGAGCTTCAACACTTCGCTCCGTTCGCGGCGCTGCTCGACGGGGGGCGCGTCGTGGTGGGCGGCGGCTACGCGGGAGACGCCGGCACGCTGTCGCTCACCGAGCTCTACGACCCGCCGACTGATCAGTGGTTCACCATCGGCCCGATGGGGAGCGCGAGCTACTACGGCGGAACGGCGACGCTCCTCGATGGCCGCGTGCTCGCGGTCGCGGGGCAAACCGACGTGAGCATCGTGTCGCGCGCTGAGCTCTTCACGCCCTTCCCGTTCGACGCGGGAATCGACGCGGGTGTTGATGCAGGCGTCGATGCGGGAGTCGACGCAGGTGTCGATGCGGGCGTTGATGCGGGCGTCGATGCAGGCATCGATGCGGGCGTTGATGCAGGAGTCGACGCGGGCGCTGATGCGGGTGTCGCGAGCGATGCGGGTGTTTCGACGACCGACGCAGGCACCCCACCCGCTCCGCGCGCGGAGCTGCAGGTCGGGTGTGGTTGCTCGTCGTCGAGCGATCCGGTCGGGCTCGCCCTGCTGCTCGTGCTCGCGTGGCGACGCCGTTGGAATCAGCCCAGCGACGGATAACCGCGCGCGGTCTCGACGGCCGAGGCGAGCACTTCGTCGTTCGCTTCCGCATCGAACGGCTGCCACACCAACAGCGCCTCTGCTTCGCGCAGCCGAGTGGTGAGCGCCTCGCCCTGCACGCACGACGACATCGCGCGCCGCACGGTGCTCAACGCGCGACCGTGCGCTTCGTTCGAGTAGCGCTTCACGGCCGCCTCGCGCCACGCCTCACTCTTGCCGCGCTTCTTCTCGAGCTGCCGGTTGCGCGCGGTCATCGCGTCGAGCGCGAACGCGTCCATGATCAGATCCGACACGCAGGCCAACACCACCTGGTGGTGCTCGAGCTTCGGGCCGTGCGCTTCCACCGCGACCTGCAGCGTGAGCCGCGCGACGCGCTTCAAGTTCTCGACGTACGCATCGCCCGCGCTCGCCGCCTCGACGTTCGCGTCGAAGAGATCGATGCGACCCTTCATCGCGCGCTTGAGCAACGTGCCGGTGATCAACAGCCGGTTGATCTCGTTGGTGCCCTCGAAGATGCGATTGATGCGCGCATCACGGTACGCGCGCTCGATGGGGTACTCCTCGATGTAGCCCGCGCCGCCGTGCAGCTGCACGCCGTCATCCATCACGAAGCCGAGCTGCTCGCTGCCCACGACCTTCAAGATGCTCGCCTCGATGTTGAACTCTTCGATCGCGTCGAGAATCTTCGCGCCGCTCTTCACGCGATCGTCGATGAGCCCCGAGGTGCGGTACGCCATCGATTCCACCGCGTAGATGCCGGTGAGCATGCGCGCCAACTTCTCGCGCGTGAGCCCGAAGCGGATGATCGCCGTGTCGAACTGCTTGCGCTCGCTGGTGTAGTTGCACGCTCCGGCGAGGTGCAGCTTCATGCCGCCGAGCACGCCCGCGCCGAGCTTCAGGCGACCGAGGTTCAGGATGTTGAACGCGATCTTGTGACCCTTGCCCGGCTCACCGAGGAGATTCTCGATGGGCACCTTCGCCTCTTCGAGAATCAGCGGACAGGTCGAGCTGCCGCGAATGCCCATCTTGTGTTCCTCCGGCCCGATGGTGAGCCCCGGCGTCTCGCGATCGACGATGAAGGCGCTGAAGTGCTCTCCATCGATCTTCGCGAACACCACGAACACGTCGGCGAAACCGGCGTTGGTGATGAACTGCTTGCTGCCCGTGAGCAGCCAGTGCTTCCCGTCGGCGCTCTTCACCGCCTTCGTCTTCGCGCCGCGCGCGTCGCTACCGCTCCCCGCTTCGGTCAACGCGTAGGCGCTCACACGACGGCCGCTCGCGAGGTCAGGCAGGTAGCGCTTCTTCTGCTCCGTCGTGCCGAACCACGCGATGGGCAACGTGCCGATGCAGGTTTGCGCCGCGAACGTCACTGACCAGCTGCCGACCATCGACTTCGCTTCCGACACCAGCAGCGAGGTCGTCTTGTCGAGCCCGCTGCCACCGAACTGCTCTTCGATGTCGACCGCGAGCAGACCGAGCTCGCCGGCACGAGCGAGCAATTCACGCAGCAGCTTGAAGTCCTTCTGCTCGATGCGGTTGGCGCGAGGGAGCACCTCTTCCTGTGAGAAGCGCTTCGCGGTGTCGAAGAACATGCGCTGCTCTTCGCTGAAGAACTCCGGAGCCATCACCGGGCGCTTCCCGACCGTCTCCAGCAGAAAACCGCCGCCAATTGATTCTGGAATCAATCCCATGGCGCGCCACTTAGTCGAAGGCCGGGCCGCGTGGAAAGTGGTACTGAAGCGCGCATGCGACGCACGTTGCTGCTTCTGGCGTTGGGAACGTTGACCGCTTGCGGGCCGATCATCGGAGATCCGTGCACGGTGAACACCGAGTGCGGCAAAGGCGTGTGCCTCAACGCGGCGTTCGCTCCGGGCGGCGTGTGCTCGTTGGCGTGCACCGTCGGCGGCCCGGCGTGCCCTGCGGGTTCGGTGTGCGTCACGCACGTGATCGACACCGACACGCCGGGCTGTCTGCGCACCTGCGCGCGCGATTCAGATTGCCGCGAGGGTTACGTGTGCCGCGTCGAGCGCGAGAGCGCGACGCCGGTGTGCGTCGGTACGGCCGGCGTCCCCTGATCTTACAGAGCGAGTTCTGAAGTGGTGTGGGGCTGCGTCCCGCGCTGCAGCGTCATGCTCCGGGTGTGAACTGGAGTGGGCAACGCAAGTTCCCGCAACCGCTCCACTCTCCACTCGCGCGCGATGGATCAGCCTTTGAATTGCACGCGCGCATGTTCCGCCGCGCGCTCATCATCGTGTTGCTCGCCTCTCTCCAGGCGTGTGTCGGAGAGATCTTCGGCGCGTCAGGTGAGCCCGGCGACGCGCCGCAGCGCCCGACCGAAGTGGTGACGCCGGTTCTGCCGTCAGTGCCCGCGGCGATCGAAGTGCGACGTCTGACGCGACTCGAGCTCGACGCGTCGTTGAATCGCCTCGTCGGTGACAACGCCGCACACCGCGCGCTGGCGCTGATGCCCGGTGAACAGCTCGAGCCGTTCGACAACGCGTACGAGCAACAGAAGGCGTCGGCGGTGTGGCTCGAGTCGGCGGAGCAACTGGCGAACGAGACCGCGGCGGCGGCGATGAGCAACACCGCAACGCGCGCGACCCTCGTCGGGTGTCTTCCCGCCAACGACGACGATCTCGAGTGTCTCGCGAGTTTCACGCGCACTTTCGGTCGTCGCGCGCTCCGCAGACCGCTCACCGAAGACGAGATCACCGAGTTCATGAACCTCACGCCCGTGGTGCGCGAGCGTGGCGATTTCTGGAAGGCGGCCGAGGTGGTGATGCGCCGCATCTTGATCGACCCGGAGTTCCTGTTCCGCGTCGAGTCTCCGTCGGCGCTCACGCAGTTCGAGATCGCCTCGCGGCTCTCGTTCTTCCTGCAGGGCGCGACGCCGCCCGACTGGCTGCTGGCCGCCGCCGAGCGCGGAGAGCTCGCCACGCCCGAGCAACGCCGCGTCGCCGGTCGCCGGTTGATCGACGAGCCGCTCGGTCGCGCGCACGTGCTCACCTTCCACGCGATGTGGCTCGGCTACACCGCGCTGCCGCACTCGGTCGAGCTGAACGCCGCGATGACGGCCGAGACCAATGCGCTGGTGCAGAAGGTGGTGCTCGACGATCGAGCCGACTACCGCACGCTCTTCACGTCTGACTCGACGTTCGTGAACGCCACGCTCGCGGCGCACTACGGCTTGAGCGTGCCGGTCGCCGGCAGCGCGTGGGTTCCCTACGGCACGAGCGGGCGCAAGGGCGTGCTGTCACACGGCTCGCTGTTGTCGAACGGCGTGAAGCAGACCGACACCAGCCCCACGCTCCGCGGAAAGTGGATCCGCAATCGGCTCTTCTGTCAGGAAATTCCGCCGCCGCCGCCGAACGTGACCGCCGACGTTCCTCCGCCGTCGACCAACGGAGTGGTCTGCAAGAAAGACCGCTACCAGGTGCACGACATGGTGCAGAGCTGCGCGGGCTGCCACGTGCAGATGGACCCCATCGGCTTCGGGCTCGAGCAGTTCGATCGCGCGGGGAAGTTCCGCACGTCGGAAGCCGATCACCCCGAGTGTTTGATCACCGGCGATGGCTCGCTGACGGGCTTCGGAAGTTTCCGCGGGCCGGCGGGTCTCGCAGACCTGATGGTGAGCAGCGGCAACGTCGAGTCGTGCGTGGTGAAGCAGGTGTTCCGCTATTCGTACGGCCGACGCGAAGAAGCCGACGACGCGCCGCTCCTCACCGCGCTCACCGCGGGCTTCAACGAGAAGGGCCGCAAGTTCGACGAGCTGTTGCTCGACATGGTGAGCGACGAAACGTTCACGCAGCGCCGGGAGGTCCCGTGAGTCGCACCGTTCTCTCGCGTCGCGCGATGTTGCGCGGAGCCGCCGGCATCGGCATCGCGCTCCCGTGGCTCGAGGCCATGGTCGGCGGTCACGCCGCGCGCGCGCAGACCGCTCCGACGCTGCGCTACCTGCTCGGCTTCGCGGGCATGTCGATCGGCGGCTACGACGGCGACATCGCGCAGACCTTCGTGCCCAGCGTCGTCGGCGCGAACTACGACTTGAAGGCCGCGCTCACCAACCTCGCCGCCGTGAAACAGCACGTGACGGTGATCTCGGGGCTGCGCATTCCGACGGCGGCTGAGAATTCGGGCACCGTGCCGTCGGGCGGTCGGCAGGTCGCGTTTCATGGCAATCAGCTCGCGCCGCTGCTCACCGGCAAGAAGAGCGACGACGGCGATTTCTACGCGCCGACCACTGATCATCTCGCCGCGGCGTTGATCGGCGGCAACACGCCCTTCAAGCCGCTCGTGGTGCGGGTGCAGGCGAGTCACTACGTCGGCAGCGCGGCCGCGGGAACGGGCGACGTCATCTCGTACAAGCAGACGACCAACGGGCTCGCCGGAGTGCCCGCGCGCTACAGCCCGCAGCAATTGTTCCAGGCGCTGTTCGGCAACTTCACGCCGACTGGCCTCACCGCCGATCAAGTCGCCGAACAGGAATGGCAGCAGCGCACGCGCCGCTCGGTGCTCGACTCGGTCACCGCGCGCACGCAGAAGCTGAAGATCGCCTCGGCGCGGCTGATCGCCTGCGGCTCGATTCGCATCTGCAGGAAGTGCGTGAGCTCGAGCAGCGCGTGGCCGCGGTGGCGCCTCCGATGGTGGGGCTGTGTCAGAAGCCGATGGATCCCGGGGCCGACCCGGCGCTCGGCAGCGGTCAGGCCACGGTCGACGGCAACATCACCTACGCGCAGAACCTCGGGTACAGCGGCGAGGAGCGACGCGCGCAGGTGATGGTCGAGCTGGTGGCGATGGCGATGATCTGCGACCTCACGCGTTCGACGCTCTTTCAGTTCACGAACTCGCAGAGCTTCCTGAACATGAACGCGCTCACGTCGCAGCGGAGCGATCTGCACGAGCTGTCGCACGGCAGTCACGGCAACCAGACCGAGACCAACACCACCGTCGCGATGGCCAAGGGCATCAACTGGCACATGAAGCACTGGGCGACGCTGCTCGGGCGGCTGAGCGATGCGCGCGAAGGCGACGCGTCGATTCTCGACAACACCGCGGCGGTGTTCTCGTTCGAAGGCGGCCACGGGTTCGACCCGGCCGATGGCCGCAACGTCAGCGCGCACAGCACCGAGAACATGGCGATGCTCGTCGCCGGCGGAGCCGGCGGTTTGAAGCGCGGCCTGCACCTGAAGGCGACCGGCAAGCACCCCGCGAACGTGTTGCTCACCGCGCTGCGTGCGCTCGGCTCGACGCAGACTTCGCTCGGTGACGTGAGCGGTGAGATCGCCGGCCTGCGTTGATTGTCTTTTCACGCGACGCGCAAGTGAGGGGTCATGCGGAGCATGATCTTCCTCGCCGTCGTCCTCGCTGCGTCGCCCGCCGAAACGCTCACTGCGGCGTGTGAGAAAGACGTCGCCTCGGCGTGCACGAATCTTGGACTCCTGTACGAGACCGGCGACGGCGTGACGAAGGATCTCACGAAGGCGCAGACGCTCTACGAGAAGTCGTGCGCGGCGCGGGACTCGATGGGCTGCAACAACCTGTCGACGCTGCTCGCGGCCGACCCGAAGAACCTGGTGCGGGTGATTTCGCTGCTCGAGCATGCGTGCACGCTCGGCGCGGGAACCGCGTGCGGCAATCTCGGTGGCCGGTATCTGCTCGGCGCAGGCGTGGCGATCGACACGAAGAAGGCGCGCACGTTGCTCGAGCGCGGCTGCGAATTGCGAGGGGCCGATGCCTGCCACAACCTCGGAGTCGCGTGGGAACAGGGGCTCTTCGGCCGAGCGGATTTCCCGAAGGCGGCGAAGCTGTATCGAACCGGCTGTGACCTCGGCGGCATGAAGGCGTGCGTGAATCTGGGAATGGCGCTCGAGAATGGCCGCGGCGTGAAGGTCGACTACGTCGAAGCGACCAGGCTCTACGAGCGCGCGTGCAACGCGAAGATCCCGATCGCGTGCAACAACTTCGGGAACAACCTGCGCAGCGGGACTGGCGTGAAGGCAGATACGAAGCGCGGCATCGAGTTGATCAAGGGCGCTTGTGCCGCGGGCTCGCCGGAAGCGTGCGCGAACCTGGTCGATTGAGTCACGGCAGGTAGACGCCGACTTGCGCGAAGGCGCCGAACGACGAGCGGCCGTACTCACTCTGCGACGCGCCGATCGGCACGTACGCGCCCGCGCGCATCAACACCGTCTGCGTCACCGAGTATTCGAGCGAGGGAATGATCATCACGCTCGGGTCGGTGAGATTTCCCAGCAGCGAGACGTTGGTCGAGAGCACGTCGCTGACGGTGAACACTCCAGCGAGCGCCGCTTGATGTTGGCCCGCTCCGAACACCTCGCCACGAATCACGCGGGCCGATGACAGAATCGCGACGTACTTACGCGGGTCGGTCGTGCCGTAGCCGTTGAACGAATACTCGGCCATGAGGACGATCTTCTCGTGCGGCTTCCACTCGGCGCCGATCACGCCGCGGAAGAAGTGATCTCCGATGCCGACCGGCGCTCCGCCCTTCAAGTTCGTGAGCTGCAGCGTGTAGGCGCCTTCGGCGTGCACTCCGATGGGGCCAATGTCGCCGACGAGATCGAAACCGAAGACCAGATCGTCGACGTATTTCCCCGCGCTCAGCGAGCCGTCCCAACCGAGCACGTTCAACTGCACGCGCGCGACACCGCCGGTGTCGGAGAGCTCTTGCTGCGGGAGCGCGAGGAGATCGAGCTGCCCCGTGTCACCCAGCGGCACCGCGAGCCGAACCGCGTCGAACCCGCGACGCACTTCGCGATCGATCACCGTCGGCGGGAACGGACTCAACACGTCCGTCGGGTTCCACACGCGGCCGGTGCCCCACGAGAGAACCTGTCGGCCGATGGTGAGATCTCCGAAGGGCAGACCGATCTTCAGGGCGAAGCGGTCGAGGTTTTGATCGAGCCGCCACACGTTGCCTTGCCCGAGTGGTGTCGGGAGATCGGCCAGACGTCGTCGCGCGCCGGAGCCGGTTCCGCCGACGGTTCCGCTCAACGTCGCACCACCGGCGAACGCGGGATCAGTCGCGAGAGACAGCGCGAGCTGCCAGGCAACGATCAGATCGACGTCGTGTGCGAATTGGATCTTCGCGTTCGCTCGGAAGAGCTGCGCTGCGAGAAAGCCTCCGTCGGGGATCTTGGTGGGGCTGACGGCGTTCACCGCCGCGACGGTGTCCGGGTTGAGCAGCACTCCGGAGAGAAGACTTTTGTAGAAGCCGCTGACTTCCAGCTTCGCTCCGTTGTCGTCGGTCTCGACTTCTCGGGCGAAGGCAGCGCTCGAGAGCAGCAGCACCAACGTGAGCAGGCGATGGTTCACCCTCACCCCAACCCTCTCCCTGGCGGGAGAGGGGGTTTCTTGTCGTCGGAGACGATCGCGCCGTCGACGAGACGGACGACGCGATCGGCGCGCTCCAACACCATCGGGTCGTGCGACGAGAAGATGAAGGTGATGCCGCGTTCCTTGTTGAGCTCGCGCATCAGATCCATCAACGCCGCGCCGGTCGCTTGATCGAGGTTCGCCGTCGGCTCGTCAGCGAGAATCACCGCCGGTTCCGAGACGATCGCGCGCGCCACGGCGACGCGTTGCTGCTGACCACCGCTCATCTTCAACGGCCGCGAGTCGAGGAACTGCCCGAGCCCGATTCGCTCGAACACCGCCTTCACCTTCTCGCGCCGCTCCGCCGCACCCATGCCCTTGAGCTCGAGCACGTAGCTCGCGTTCTCGGCCGCGGTGAGCACCGGCACCAGGTTGTACGCCTGGAAGATGAAGCCGATGCGATCGCGCCGCAGGTCCGCGAGGTCGTTGCGCGACAGACCTGAGAGCGAACGGCCGTCGACCATCACCTCGCCCGAGCTCACCGCGTCGATGCCGCCGATCAGGTTGAGCAGCGTCGTCTTCCCCGAGCCCGACGGTCCGGAGAGCGCCATGAACTCACCCTTCTCGACCGCGAGCGACACGCCGGTCAGCGCCTTCGCCGGAGGCATGCCCTTCTCTTCGTACACACGCGTGACGTTCTTCACTTCGACGACGGCCATGGTGGTCCTCCTTCTTCAGGTGCGGCGCAGGGCTTCTGCGGGCTGCAAGCGCGTGATGCGGAAGGCGGGGTACAGCCCGACGATCAGCGCCATCGCGTAGACGAACGAGCTCGCCTTGATGACGTCGGCCAGATTGAAACGCGTCTTCACCAGCGTCGAGAGCGTCGCGCCGCCGAGATCCATCGACTCCGCGGTGCTCGAGATCTGCACGCCGTGGCTCGAGAAGTACCAGGACAAGAACGTGCCGAGCGCAGCGCCAGCAAGCCCGCTCACCGTCGCGATCCAGAACGACTCAGCGAGCACGATTTGCACGACCTGCCGGGCGCGCGTGCCGAGCGAGAGCAACACGCCGAACTCCCGCGTGCGCTCGAGCACCGACATCAACATGGTGTTGAGCACTCCGAGCCCGACGAGCAGGTACACGAAGATCGCGATCACGAAGACCACGTTGTCGGTGAGCTTCTCCATGCGCTCGAGCACCGGAATGAGCTGGCCCCACGTGAGCACCTCGTAGCGATCTCCGAGCGCCGCCTGCAGCTCACTCGCCACGCGCGCCGAGTCATCGGGGTTCTGCAGCTGCACCACGACTTGATGTGAGACGCCTTCCGCGCCGATCAACTCGCGCGCCGCCGCGAGGCTCACGAAGATCTGCCGTTTGCCGAGCGCGGGAGAGACGGAGTGAAAGATGCCGCGCACCTTGAAGAGATCCGCGCCCATTTCTCCGTCGGCGCGCTGCACCATCAGCCGCACCTTCGAGCCCGGCTTCAGCGCGAGACGTTCAGCGAGCTGCTCGCCGATCACCACGCCATGCGCATCGTCGGCTTCGGGCAGCGCGCCCTGCTTGATCGATCGCACCGCCGTCGAGAGATCCGCCTCCGCCTTCCAGTCGACACCCCAGAGCTGCACCGGTTCGCTGCCGTGCGCGCTCGTCGCCAGCCCACGGGCCACGACGCGCTGACCAATCTGCGTTCCCGCGGGCAGCTTCAACTTGTCCTGCCACGTCGAGAGATCCGGCAGCGTCATCGCCAGCTCTCGTCGCGGTCGATAGCCCTTCGCGAAGATCTCCACGTGGCCCATGCCGCCGTCGTCGAGCTGGTTCTTCGCGCCGCTCATCATTCCGCCGACCAACGCGGAGTAGAAGATGACGAGCGCGAGGCCGACGCCGATGGCGCTCATGCTGATCAACGTGCGGCGTCGGTTGCGCCAGATGTTCCGCCAGCCGAGCGAGAGCGCGCTCATGACTGCCTCACCGCGTCGACGGGTTGCAGACGCATCGCGCGGAACGCGGGAATCGCCGCGCCGAGCAACGACGTGAAGAACGCCACGAAGGCTGCGCTCTTGAGCGACTCAGGCCACAGCCCGAGCTCGATGCTGCTCGGCAACTTCACGCCCATCACGTCTCCGCCGCCGAACTGCGAGCCGAGATTCACCGTGCCGATGCCGTAGAGCACCGCGCACGCGAGGCCGACTCCGAGCACGAACGCGATCGTTCCCTGCCACAGCGCCTCGAGCAGAATCATTCCCATCAGGCGACGAGGCCGGGTGCCGAGCGCGGCGAGCACTCCGAGTTCGCGTGTGCGTTCGAACACCGACATCGTCATCGCGTTGAACACGCCGAGGCCGACGATCAGGAACACGATGAAGTCCATCACGCCCTGGCTCTTCCGCTTGCGATCGATGGACTCCTTGATCTCCGGGAGCATCTCGGACCACGACATCGCCTCGAGCGTCTTCAAATCGAGCGCGCCACGCAGCGCGAGCACCTCGGGTTGCACGTCTTCGCGGTCGACCGGCAGACGCACCACGACCTGATGCACGCCTTCACCGAGCCCGAAGAAGTTCTGCGCGTCGCCGAGCGTCATCGCGACGGCGTTCGAATCCATCTCTCCGCTCGACGAAGTGAACGTGCCGGCGACGACGAAGCGATCGTTCGCGACCGAGCCATCGGCGGCCTGGCTCACCATCACGAGTTCTCCGCCCGGTTCGAGCTTCAGGTCGGTCGCGAGATCTTTTCCGATCAGCACGCCACCGGTGCCGAGATCACGACCTGACACCAGCGTGTAGAGCGACGTCGCGCCGGGCTGCAGCCCGAGCACCATCACCGGAGAAGAACGTTCGCCCGAGCCCGCGAGCCCCGCGCCGATCACGCGACGCTCACTCACCGCGCCCGGCAATTTGCCCTTCACCGCGGCTTCGACCTGCAGCGGGTTCTCGACGAGCGCGCCGATCGACGGCGCTTCTTGATACCCGCGCGCGTGCACCTGCATGTGCCCGAGCAGCCCGCGCGTGATGTCGCCGATGATCACGCGGTTGGCGACCTCCCGATAGCTGTAGAGCCCCGTGAGCCCGGCGACGCCGATGCCGAGCGCAGTCATGGTGATGATCGAGCGCCGTGCGTTCCTCCACACGTTGCGCCACGCGATCGCGGCGAGCATGGGTCAGTCCTTTCCCTGCTGCAGGCGGCGCAGGCTGAAGGTGTCCTCGGGCACGTCACCGTCGAACTCGACCGACTCGTATTGAAGCGTCGTCTGCCGCGTCGACTCGGGCGGCACCATCGACAGCGTCATGGGGAAATTGCGCCAGCCGATCTTCTTGATGTCGGAGAACGCCATGCGACGCGTGACCGCGCCTTCCTCGTCGTAGAAGCGCTGCTCGAGCGGCACGCACGTCTCGCGATCGAGCATCAGCTCGACCTTGCTCCACACCACCTTCGCGTCCTTCTTCGGAGTGAGCGTCACGAACCACGCCTTGCGCCCGCCGACGTCGACCGTCTTGTCGACGCTCGAGGTGAAGTCGTTGGCGAGCGACGAACCGCGCACGAGATCGTCGTTGGTGAAGTCCGACCCCATCCACGAGTCGCCCATCATTCCCGACGGCAGCTTCATCACGCGGCCGGCTTGCGGCAGGTAGTTCCACAGCTGCTTCTCGCGCTTGAGCGTCATCATGCCCGTCTCACGCGGGCCGCCCTCGAGCACCTTGATGAGCGCGAAGTCACGCCCGCGCGTCCACAGCTTCATCTTCACGCTGCGCTCGTATTGCGGCGTCTTGATGGTCATCTTCATCACCGAGACCATCGACTTGCCGTCTTGCACGCGCTCGGTGCGCTGAATGAGCGAGGCCACGTCGGGCGAATCGTTCTGCGACGGACACGGAGGAAGATCTGCAGGAGGCGCGTCGGACGGCGCGGCAGCCAGCAACAGCGCGGTGAGCAGCGAGATCATGATCAGCGCTCCTTCTTCGGTTCAGCGATGCGCTTCGCGAGGTCGAGCACGAGATCGGTGAAGACCTCGAGCTGCGCGTCGGTGGGCACGCTGTTGGGTGGGAAGAACGAAGGAGCAGCCGTCGCCTTGGCGTTCTCGATGAGTGCCATCAACGTGCCGATCGGAATGTCGTTGCGGAGCGCTCCGAGCACCACGCCGCGCTCGAAGAAGCCCGCCATCATCTTGCGGCTCTCCTCGAACATCGGAGCGATGCGCGTCGCGAGCTGAGGGTCGCGCTGCATCGCAGTTGCGATGCGAATCATCGCGTCGTAGTCGCGCCGGTTCTGCTCGATCACGCGCAACCGCACGAAGCTCAACCGGCGCAGCTCGGTCCAGAACTCCTCGACGGTGTTGACGTGCTGCAGCTCACCCAACGACTCGAGATGCGTGGTGACCTGCACGCGAAACACCTCGGTCGCGAGGTCGGCCTTGTCGTCGAAGTAGTAATAAAACGAGCCCTTCGACTGCCCTGCGTCTTCGAGGATCGTGTTGATCGACGCGAGCTCGTACGGGTGCGCGGCGAACTCCTTCGTCGCTGCGTCGAGCAGCTTCTGCTTCTTGTCAGCGTCGAGATTTTCGTAGCGGGGACGGGGCATGACGACCTTGAGACCAGTGAGTTGGACCCAAGGTACAGACCACGTGGTCTAGAACGCAAGCCGATCGTGAAAAAGCAAAGCGGGCCGCCCCTTTAGGAGCGACCCGCCGTGTTCAGCCAGCCGAAGCTGAGCTTCCGACTTAAATCACGGGCCGAACGGCGCGCCCTGGAAGTGGAAGTTGCTGCTCGAAGCGGCCTTGAGGAAGCGGACCTTGTCGGCGCGCTCCTGGCTCACTTCGCCGATCGGGTGCAGGCGAACGGCCTTGCCGATCACGCGCGCGGACGAGCGCGAGAAGATGAAGATGTTGAACGAGTCGGTCTCGTGGTTGAGCACCCAGATGCCGTCCGTCTCCTGAGGAGCCGAGAGCACCGCGCCAGCCGCCGCCGCGCGAACGAGCGGGTCCGACGGAGCCGCCTGGCCGGTCAGCGCACCGATGATGCCGGAGATCGCCGCGCCGGCGCCGCCGTCATCCGCGCCCCAGCAGATGAACATGAGGATGCAGTTGCGCGAGGCCTCACCCTGAATGCGCTCGCCGAGGGTGTAGCCAACCTCCTGCGGGCGGGCCCAGAGAGCCGCCGGTTCCGGCGCCATGCTGGTGGTGGAGTCGATGTACGAACGCTGGCCGTGAGCACAGCCAACCGAGATGACCGCGAGGGCCGACAGAGCAACGAGATGCTTGAACATGTGTGAAGTCCCCTTCCCTTGATTGGGCGCGCGCACCCTACCGTGCGCGATCCGTGCTTCAAGTACGAAGTACTGATGGGAACGCTGCGGTTGGTTTTACGTGACGGTGAACGAACCGAGGCCCTCGCAACCATCGAGTGGCCTTCACATCTCGACGCTGATGCGCGCGCGTTCGTGATCGAGAACCTCCTCGCCGAACGGTGTGGTTCTGCTCGCGCCGCGCAGAAGCTGCTCGACGCCGGAGTGCTCACGGCAGCCGAGCGCGCGCGCTTTCTCGCCGAGAAGAAGATCTTCCTGCCGGAGCCGCCTCACGCACTCGCGAGCGAGATGGATCTCGAAGACTTCGTGGCCGAGTTCTCGGTGGCGTTGCAGAAATTGCGTGCCGCTCCGAAAGAGGCCGAGCTGCTGATCACTCTTTCGGCTTCGGCGGCGCCGCAATGACGGGGCGCGGGTAGACCAGACAGATCTCGGCGAAGAACGCGCTGTCGGGCTTCACGTAGTTCACCGCCATCGCGCGCGCGACGTGGTGCAGCGTCATGCCGAACGACGGCGCGAAGCAGACGTCGGGCGCGCTCTTGAACTTCGCCTGAATGCGCGTGAACCCACGCTGCAGCGTCGTGAGATCCATCTGGCCGCCGCGCACGGGAACGGTGGGGCCGTTGGGATCTCCGCCGGGGAGTTTTCCCAGATTGGTCTGCAGCTCGAAGCCATCAGCGCGGTGAATCACGCGGAGCTTTCCCGGCACCGGTTCGTCGAGCCACGCCTGGAACGCCGGCGCGTCGCGCAGCTTCAGCTTGAAGGCGATCGGCGCGTCGGGGTGCTTGAGCCACACCTCACGCTTGCCGTCGTCGAGCTTCTCGAGGAGCGGCGCGATCTGAACGAGATATTCGTCTTCGCTCGTCTCGAGGAGCACCGCTCCCGTCGCAGGCAGCTCCGGCATCGTGTCGCCGTCGAGCTTCAACGTCGTCGCGCCTGCAGGCAGCGGCGGGCCGACCGGCGTGAACGGCACCACGTCGTAGAGCTTGTCGCGATCGGCTTCGCCGGCGTCGGTGAGCGAGGTGACTCGCTCGAGCGGCTCGAGTGGCTTGGGCGGCTGGCGTGGCGGCGGCGTGGCGGCGGGTTTCTCGGTGCAGGCGGCGAGAAACAGCAGCAGCACTGCCAACCAACGCCCCTCACGCATGCGCACGTTCATGGCTTTTCCTTGAAGCGCTGGTCCACACACGTCTTCGACGCGAGCCCCTTCTTCACCGCGTCGAGCGCCGCTTCCACCGGCTTCTTGAACAGGAACATGTCGGTGAACCGCTTCGCGTCCGTCGCGTGCCCCGCATCGCGGATGTAGATGGCCTTCACGCGCTCGGGAAATTCCAGTCGCATCTGCGAATACACCTCGGGGTCGTGCTCGCCCGAGTCACCGACCAAAACTGCCGCGTTCGGAAGTTCCTTCAGCAGCGCGCGAATCACCGGCTGCTTGTAGTTGCTCAGCGTCCCCGGGCCGAGATCGCGCAGGTACACGCCGAACACCGGGAACTTGTGGCCGGTGAGGAAGTCGCGCACGCGGTGCACGTATTGCGCAGGGCTCCCGCTCACGAGCGCGAAGCCCGGGCGATCAGTCTTGTCTTCCTCGAGGCACGCGTAGAAATCACTCATGCCCTCGACCACCGGCTGCGTGGTCGCGTCTTCCGTCAGCGCCGCCTTCAACATGCCCGCGCCGCTCACCACGTTGGTCACCGCGAGCGTGTCGTCGAAGTCACTCACCACGAAGAACGGCGCCTTCGTCGAAACCACGTTCACGGTCGCGATGCCGACGTCCGCTCCATCGACGTGCGCTTCGGCGGTGTCGAAGCCGACGTTGAAGGGCATCTCGCTCCCGCTCAACGTCACGCTGAAGTTGCCATCGTGGCCGCTGACGGCGCTGGCCGTACGCCCGGCGTAGCGCAGCTCGACCTTCGCGCCTTCCCAGTTCGAAGACGTGAGGCTGCGCAGATTTTTCGAGAGCGCAGTCGAGCCGCTGCCAGGTTCGTGTTTCAACACCCGACCCGACAACGTGACGGACGACGGTGTTCCGACCGCGGGAAAGAGGAGCACCGCCGGCCGTGCCCAGGCAGGCAGGCTGAGCAGCGCAACAACGATGATGGCTCGCACGGGCGGCATGTTACCTTCCGCGCGAATTTCCGGGTCCCACGTTGTCCACCCCTGAGACGATCAAATTCGGCAAGTACGAGCTGCTCGACCGCATCGCAGCGGGCGGCATGGCCGAGATCTTTCGTGCGCGCTACGAGCCGGCTCCGGGCGTCACCAAGCAGGTGGTGATCAAGCGCATCCTTCCGCACTACGCCGAGAACAAGGCCTTCATCGGCATGTTCACCAACGAGGCGAAGATCGTGATGGGCCTGTCGCACGGCAACATCGCGCAGGTCTTCGACTTCGGAGCGATCGACGGCGACTACTTCCTCGCGATGGAGCTGGTCGACGGTCACCCGCTCTCGAAGGTGGTCAAGCGCGCGCGGAACTTCGGCATTCCGGTGCTGCCTCCCGAGTTCGCGGCGTTCATCTGCGCCGAGGTGTTGAAGGGCCTGCACTACGCGCACGCGCGGCTCGACGATCAAGGCCGCCCGCTGAAGATCGTGCACCGCGACGTGTCGCCGCAGAACGTCCTCATCTCGTACGAGGGCCAGGTGAAGCTGGTCGACTTCGGCATCGCCAAGGCGCGCAACGCCGGCGCCGAAGAGACGGCGGCCAACGCGGTGAAGGGCAAGTACGCGTACTTCTCTCCGGAGCAGGCGAAGGCCAAGGAACTCGACGCGCGCACCGACGTGTTCGCCGCCGGCATCGTGCTCTACGAGCTGCTCACCGGGCAGCTGCCGTTCCAGGGCCGCTTGATGGACGTGCTGGCGCGCATCGTGCGCGGTCAGTTCCAGAAGCCGCGCGAGCTGAACCCGCGCATTCCGCCCGATCTCGAGCGCATCGTGCTCAAGGCGATGGCGCTCGAAAAAGCCGATCGCTACCAGACCGCCGAAGCGTTCCAGCAAGACCTCAACCGCTTCCTCTCGAACAACCACCCCGAGTTCACCGCGAGCTCGCTCACGCTGCTGTTGCAGCTGCTGTTCGAGGAGGAGCTGGTCAAGGAAGGCAAGCCCACACAGATTCCGCGTGAGTTCATCGAGCGCGCGAACAAGTGGAAGGAGCCGCTCCCGCCGCAGCTCGCTCCGGGCGCGAAGGACGAGTCGGAAGACCCGACCGAGATGGTGCACATGCACGACGTCTCGCCGACCGGCGCGCCGAGTGCCGCTGCGCCTGCCGCTCCGCGCATCACCTTCAACGCGCCGAAGTTCGAAGACGCGAAGCCGAGCAAGCCGTCGTTCCCGTGGGGAAAAGCGGTGGGCCTGCTGATCGCCGCGGCGGTGGTGGGCTTCGGCGCGGTCTCGCTGTTCCAGCGCATGCGCGAGGCGACGCTGGAGATCAACAGCGTGCCCGGCGGCGCGGAGATCGTGCTCGACGGCAAGGCGCTCAACCAGCGCACGCCCGCACGCATCACCGGCCTCAGCGGAGATCGCACCCTGAAGCTCGAGGTGCTGCTCGCCGGTCACCACCCGTGGAAGAACGAAGTGCCGCTCAAGCCCGGCCAGCTGCTGGTGGTCGACGCGAAGCTGGAAGCGTTGCCGCCGCCCGAGCCGCCGAAGCCGCCGCCCGAGCCCGTGAAGCCGCCCGAGCCGGTGAAGCCGCCTGAACCGCCTCCGGCGCCCGACATCGTCAGCTGGCCGATCGCCATGTTCGAGCTCGATGCGGCGCGCCACCACCTCGATCTCTCCGCGTCGGGAGCGACCGTCGTGCCGCTCGAGCCCAACAAGGTCTACCGCGTCACGCTGCAGGGCAAAGGGCCGCAGCCGGGCTGGGGCTTCTACGTGATCAGCGACGGCGGAGCGTTGCCCGGCACGTTCGGCGCCGACCCGCTGCAGATCAAATCAGCGAGCAAGTTCTTCGCGTTCCACGTGCCGAACAGCATTCTGGGTTCGACCGAAAAAGACGAGACCAAGCCGCGCACGCTCACCGTCGCGATCGAAGGGGTGAAGAAGCCGATCGTGAAATCGGTCTCCGAGAAGCTCACCTTCCCCGCGTCACAGCGCGTGACGGTGACCGGCCTCGATTCGCAGAAGAGCTACGAGCTGACGCCGCGGCAGACGACCAACCCCGCCATCGCGCGCGAGAAGGGTCTGCCGATCTCGCTCGTCGTGGTCGGCACTCCCGCGGGGCTGATCATTTCTCCGGTGAACGAAGTGACGAAGCTGGAAGGCCTCGCCTCGTTCTGGGTGACGTACCTCGACGACTCCGATGATCAGGAAAGCGGCCGGCTGGCGTTCGAGCTGCGCGAGGTCCGCCCTCCGAAGAAGAAAAAGCGGTGATGTGTTAGGAAGTCTCGTCGCGTTTGCGCCGGGCAGACCGATGTGAAAAGGCCTGCCCCCCAAATGAAGACCCTTCAATTCATCGCGATCGGCGTGCTGTTCGGCGCGATCCTCTCGTTCGCTTCGTGCGGCACCGTCAAGAAGTGCGACGCGAAGAACTGTCCCTTCGGCTGCTGTGACAACGCCGGTTCGTGTCAAATCGGCTCGTCCGACGCGCTGTGCGGCTCGCAGGGCGCCTCGTGCACCATCTGTACGATCGGCACGCAGTGCAACGTCGGCGTCTGCACCACCATCAGCGGCAACGGTGGCGGTCGTGGCGGTGGCACCGGTGGTGGCGGCGGCACGGGCGGTGGCACTGGTGGCGGTGGAGTGACGGGCGGCGGCGGAGGCACGGGCGGTGGCGGCGTGACGGGCGGCGGCGGTGGAACCGGCGGTGGCGCCGGCACTTGCAACGCGGCGACCTGCAACGGCTGCTGCCGCAACGGCTCCTGCGTCGTGTTCCCCAGCAGCAACAACAACACGAGCTGCGGCTTCTCCGGAGGCACCTGCACCGACTGCACGCTCACCTCGCGCGTCTGCGACACGGGCATCTGCGTCACCGGCAGCGGCGGTGGTGGCGGCACCGGCGGCGGAGGCGGCACCGGCGGTGGCGGCCCTCCGACGGGCGGTGGCGGCGGAGTCACCTGCAGCCCGAGCAACTGCTCGACGTGCTGTGTCGGCAATTCGTGCGTCCCCAACGGCAACCTCAATTCGACGTGCGGCATCAGCGGCACGATGTGCTCGAACTGCGCGGTTCAGGGCTCGGTCTGCAGCGCGGCGTCTCACACCTGCGTGTTCGCCTCGGACGCCGGCTCGTGTGACGGCTGCCGCATGTCGAACAACACCTGCGTGCAGGCGTCGATCTCGGTCTCGAGCAACTCCACCTGCGGGCTCGGTGGCGATCCGTGCGACACCTGCAACTCGAGCGAAGCGTGCTCCAGCGGCGTGTGCTCGCCGGTGGTGACCGACGGCATCGTGCGCCTGGTCGAAGGCAACGGCGTCAACACCGGCCGCCTCGAGGTGTTCGCGAACGGCATGTGGGGCCAGGTCTGCGACGACAACTTCGACACCACGACCTTCGGGCCGCAGGTGGTTTGCCAGGAACTGGGCTTCACCAGCGGCACGCAGGCCAACGCGACCGGCCCGAACGACGACTTCCTGCTCGACGACGTGAGCTGCATGGGAACCGAGTCGAACCTGCTCCAGTGCCCGGCGTCGCCGATCGGCACGCACAACTGCTCGGCCACCGAAGCGATCTTCATCACCTGCCAGTGATCAGGTGATCAGCAGACTCATCAGCTACAGCCAGACCTGTAGCTGAAAAATTGATCATCGCCGCGACGCTCCTACTGTGTGTGGACCTTCAACCCACACGCAGTTTTGGAGAGACGCTCATGAAGAAGATGTTCCTGCTGGTCGCGGCTTTGACGGTGGTGGCGGGAGTGGCGGCGGCCAACGTGAAGCACCGCGCGAGCGACGAGGAAGTCGAGAAGGCCATCGACAACCGCCTCCACGCGATGCTGGTGAAGCTCAACGCAGAAAAGAAGTGAGGCTCGACCCGGGGCGAGCCGGAAAAAAGTGACTTCATGATCGGAGCGTGGTGGAAGTCGCACCATGCCCGACATGACGTCGCTCGCAGTCGGCGACAGGCTCGTCTACCCGAACCAGGGCCTGTGCACCGTCACCGAGATCAAGACCGAGGAAATCGCCGGTTCGAAGCTCACCTTCGTCAGCCTGGTCATCATCGAGACCGGCGCGAAGGTGAAGGTCCCGCGCGAGAAGCTCGAGAAGAACGGCGTGCGGCGGGTTTCGACCGCCGACGACGTGAAGAAGGTCATCGACTACCTCAAGAGCGATTCTGAAAAGGCGTCGCTCGACTGGAAGAAGCGCGCGCGCGACAACACCGCACGCCTCTCGGAAGGTGGCCTCATCGGCCTCGCCGAGGTCGTGAAGGGCCTGCAGGTGTTGAGCGAGCTGCGGCCGCTGCCTCCGAAAGAACGCGAGCAGTACAACGACGCGCGTCACCTGTTCGTCGAAGAGCTCGCCGCGGCGATGGGCGTCACGCCCGCCGATGCCGAAGACGCGTTCGACATCCTCCTCTTCGTGCCGGGCAAGGAACGCCCCAAGCGCAGCATCGAAGAGTTCCAGGGCATGGGGGAGGACGGCGACGAACTCGGCATGGACGGAGACCTGATGGGTCTCGACGGCGAAGACGGTGGTTCTTCGTCGGAAGAGTCTTCGGAAGAAGAGAAGTCCGAAGAAGGCGAGAGCGAAGAGGACGGCGACGAGGAGGGCGAGGGCAAGAAGAAGAAGCCCGCCGCTGCGCCGAAGGTCGCCAAGCCGCCGAAGGGTCAGAAGCCGTCGGTCATCTCCGACGTCGAGGTGACCGCGCCCGCCGCGACGGCGCTCGCCGAGCAGCCCAAGAAGCGCGGCCGCCCGCCGAAGCCGAAGCCCGAAATCGTCGGCCCGCCGCCGCCGCCCAAGAAGCGCGGGCGTCCGCCGAAGCCGAAGCCCGAGACCACCGAGCCGCCGCCGCCTCCGAAGAAGCGCGGCCGTCCGCCCAAGCCGAAGTGATCGAGAGGAACTTCCCCCGTGATTCGCATCTTCACGCTCGACGAGTTCGATCCCGCGCTCATGAAGCAGCTGACCAAGTCGCTCTACACCGCGTTCGGTGTGGGCGCTGAGCACAGCGGGCCGGTCACCGCGCCGCACGGCCAGCAGGAGCCGTACGACGCCAACAAGTTGCTCGACGCGATGCCCAAGGTGCACGCGCTGGCCGACGACAAGGTGTTGTTCCTCACTTCGCGCAAGCTCGCTCCACGCAAGCTCGCGTCGGGTGAAGCGCCGACCTTCGGGCTCGCTCGCTACTCGGCGCAGCGCTCGGTGGTGACCACCACCGGCATCAAGAACCTGGCCGAGAACGTGAAGCTGCTCGCGCGCTACGCGATGCAGGAAGTCGGTCACAGCTACGGCCTGCACCACTGCCTCGACCCGCGCTGCGCCATGTACCCGCAGTGGACGCCGTCGTACGTCACCGGCGATTCCATCTTCTGCACGTTCTGCCGCGACACGGTCGACGCGAAGATCCGCACCACGAAGTCGTGAGCGAGAAGCTGGGCCGCGTCGAAGGAGTCGTGCTGGCGCTCGTCGCGCTCGGCGCGCTCGTGTTCCAGCTCTGGGTGCCTTCGACGCACGTCGCTGAGAGTGACTATCAAGCCGTCGCGCAGGTGCTCGCCGCCGAGCGCCAGGCCAACGACGTGGTGCTGCTCGTGCCGTGGTGGACGGAGCGCGCCCGCATCTACGTGCCCGAAGGGTTGCCGGTCGTCGGGTACCAGGGCAGCGACAGCGACCCGCTCACGCGGTACCAGCGCGTCTGGGTGTTGAGCGAGCCGCACCTGCCACGCTCGGGCGTCGGCGCGTGGGAAGACGCGTTCCTGCCTTCACGCACCGAGGTGGGTACGGCGCGAAACTTCGGCAACCTGCGGCTGCAGCTGTTCACCAACGGGCGCTTCAAGCCGCTGGTGGTCGACGGGGCCGAGCTCATCGGCGGCGCGCAGGTGTACCTCGAGGCAGCTGACGGCTCGCGGCAAGCGTGCCAGTGGACGGGAAGCGGACACCGGTGTCCGAATGGGAAGATCGTCAGCAAGGAATTGCGCGACGTGCACTTCGCTCCGTACTCGTGCGTGAAGATGGAAGCGCCCGGTGGCGCGACGCGCGTGGTGATGGACTTCGTCTCGCCGGCCGCCGCGTCGAGCACCCTGCAGGTCGGGTACATCTGGGAATACGGCTCGTGCATCGAGACCTGTACGCCGTCGACCGTGTGGTTCGAGGTGAACGGCCAGGCGCAGACGCTCGAGCTGAAGACTGGTGACGAGACGATGCACCAGCTCGAGGGCCCTCCGCTCGCCGAAGGTTCGCGCGTGCGGCTCGCGTTGCTGTCGCAGAACCCGACGTCGCGCGTGGTGTGCTTCGTGTTGAACGGCTGGGGGGCGAAGTGAGCACGCCCGCGCTTCCCATCGACCCGGTGAAGCAGCGCGATCGCCGCATCGCGTGGGGCTTGTTCATCGCCGGCTTCCTCTCGCTGTTGATGACCGAGAAGCCGGTCGGCTTCGGTCGCGACGAGAGCGTCTACTTCCACGCCGCCGAGAGCCACGCGCGCTGGTTCCAGACGTTGATCACCTCACCGTCCGAGGCGTTCAAGGACGAGGTCATCGTTCGTCACTACGACTTCAACCACGAGCACCCCGCGCTGATGAAGAACCTGTTCGGGATCTCGTTCGTCGTCTTCCACGAGAAGCTCGGGCTGTTGAGACCGGCGGCGGCGTTCCGTCTGCCGGCGTTCGCTTTCGCCGCGTGGATGCTGCCGCTCATCTTCTGGCTCACACGACGGCTGTGGGGGCCAGTGGCGTCGACCTTCGCGGCGGTGTCGTTCTTCCTCGTGCCGCGGCAGTTCTTTCATTCACATCTCTCGTGCTTCGACGTGCCGATCGCGACGATGTGGGTGCTCACCATCTTCTGCTTCGTCGAAGCGCTCGAGCGGCCGCGCTACTGGCTCTACACCGGTCTCGCGTTCGGGCTCGCGCTCGGCGCGAAGCACAACGCGTACTTCATCGTCGCCACGCTGGTGCCGTTCATCCTCTCGCGCGGGTGGCGACTGACGAAGAACGAACCTGAGGCGCGAGCGCTGTTCTTCGGCATCAACGGCGTGTTCGTCTTCGCCGCGGTGCTCTACGTGTTCATGGTGGCCGTCGTCGGGCCCGAGCGCATGCTGGCGACCTTCACGTTCCAGAGCCCGCAGCTCGGGCTGTTCGTCATCGCGTGCGGGCTCGGCGCGTGGCTCACGTGGAAGCTGTCGAAGGTGAACGTCGCGGTGTTCCGCACCATCGCTCCGCTGGTGGCGATGGCGATTCTCGGGCCGCTCGTCTTCTACGCGCACTGGCCGTACCTGTGGCACCACCCGGTCGATCGCACCGCCTGGTATTTGAACTTCCACCTGACGCACAACCACTACGCCTGGTTCTACCTGGGCGAGCTGTTGCGAGCGCCGCCCTTCCCGCTCACCTACGTGCTGGTGAAGACCGCGCTCACGGTGCCGACGGCGATCTTCACGGCGATGGTGCTCGGCTTCGTCATGCCCTTCCTCGGCATGCGCCGGGCGAAGCCCGAAGAAGCGGCGTCGGAAGAGCTGCGCGAGAAGCAGCGGTTCTGGGCGCTGATGGTGGTGAACGCCATCACGTCGATTCTGCTGATCAGCCACCCCAACGTTCCGCACTTCGGCGGCGTGAAGCACTGGTTCCCGTCGATGCCGTTCCTCGCGCTACTCGCGGCGGGCTCTCTCGAACGCGGAGCGAAGGGCCTCTCGCAGCTGCTGTTGCCGCGCATCAAGGCCGCCACCGAGCCACGCGTGTTGATCGGTCTGGCCGTCACCATCTCGCTCTCGGGGTTGATCGCGACCGCGCGCGTGTTCGAGTTCGGCACCAGCGCGTACTCGGAGCTCGCCGGTGGTCTGAGCGGCGCGGCGACGCTCGGCATGCAGCGGCAGTACTGGGCGAACAACCTCTCGGGCGTGCTCCCGTGGATCAACGCGAACGCGCGGCCGGGCGAGCGCATCTACTTCCACGAAAATCACGGCGGGCAGATTCGCGACCTGCAGCGCAACGGCATGCTGCGCACCGACGTGATGGCGGTGGGCGGGCCCGATCAAGCCGATATGGTCGTGTACCAGTACCACCAGGAATTCCGCGACGCGGAGTTCCTCACCTGGCAGTTCCTCGGAACGATGCGCCCCGTGCACGGGCTGTATCTCGACGAGACGCCGCAGATCATCATCTACCGCCGCCGCTGATTCGGTGAGAAGGTCGGCTCCATGCGCTCCTGCCTGATCGTCGCTCTCGCCGTGACGCTCGCAGCCTGTGACGACAAGCCGGCGCCGACCAAACGCGCCACGCTCAACCGCACCGGCGGCACGACGTTCGAGATCGTTCCCTCGCCGGGCCAGCAGCCGTTCTGTCTCGCGTACACCGTCTCGCGCAGTGGTCTCACGCGCCAGCTGACGATGTCGCGCAGCAACCAGTCGTTCGAATGCACCGCCGGCAAGCCGCTCGGGAAGCACGCCTTCAAGGTGCCGCTCAACGAAGGCCCGGTGCGCGTGTACATCTTCTTCACCAGCCAGGCGGTGAATGCCGCGTCGGTCTCGCAGCAGTTGCTCGACGCTCCCGATCGCCAGGCGCTGCAGGTGATGAACATGCGCTTGCCCGGCGTCGCGGTCCTCGAGGCGCTCGACTTCACGCCCGAGGAAGACGTCGCCGCCGAAGTCGGTGAAGTGCTGGGCGCAGTCGATGCGGGAGCGGCCGCTCCTCCCGCGCCGGAAGCCGTGGACGCGGGACCGTGAACTTCAGAAGCACACTCTTTCTCCTCCTCGCCTTCGCGCTGACGGGTTGCCCGAGAGATCGGCTCCGCCAGGGCGCGTGTCGCGAAGACTCCGACTGCGGCTCTCCGGCGAGCGCGTACCGCTGCGAGACGCGCACCGGCGTTTGCTACTGCCGCACCGACGTCGCGTGCTCGGGCGCGCAGTTCTGCAACACCGTCGGCTTCTGCCAGGACCGCGCGGGCTGCGCGACCAACCTCGATTGCCCCGACGACAGCACGTACTGCGATACCGCGAGCGGTCAGTGCATTCCGAAAGGCCGGTGCACGAGCGATCTGCAGTGCGAGCTCGGGCAGGTCTGTGACACCGCGCGCGGCTCGTGCGTCGACGGCTGCCGACGCGATGGAGATTGCCCGGGCACCTCGTGCCGCTGCGGCGATGTGCCGTGCGCGTGCACCGGCAGCACTCCCGAAGAGCTCGCGCGCTGCACGCTCGGCACCTGCGACCCGAACTTCTGCAGCAACCAGAACTTCTGCCGCTACGGCGAGCTGTGCGGAATTCCTCCCGACGCCGGAGTGACCGCCAACACCTGCTATTCCGATTACGACTTCGATCGCCGGCCGTACTGCGCGCGCTGTACCTCGGGCGGCGGCGTCGAGACCTGCGGGCGCGGCCCGAACTTCTGCATCATCGACACCCGCACCAACTCGACCTACTGCGGCGCCGATTGCAGCCAGGGTCAGGCGTGCCCGCGCGGGTACGGGTGCCGCGACATTCGCGTGGTCTACACGCGGTGGCAGTGCAGCGCGACGCAGGCGTGCCCGGGTGACCCCACCCTGCCCTGCAACATCGACGACGACTGCAAACGCGGAGGCACCTGCGTGAAGTCACCGGGTGCTCCGAGCGGCTACTGCGCGGGCAAGTGCGTGCTGCGTGAAGGCAGCTCGTTCGGCTACTGCAGCTGCCAGGTCGACCCCGATTGCGCGACCGAGACGTGCACCATGGGTGAGTGCTCGATCACGCGGCGGCCGTGCGTCGACGACACGCAGTGCCGCACCATTCGCTGCGTCGACTTCGAGGGCGTCGGTGCGTGCGTCATCGGGCAGAACTGCACGCCGTCGAACGGGCTCACCTGCATCGAAGTGCAGTGAGCATCACGGATTGCAGGTCACGCCGGCGTCGGTGACGACCACGGTCTTCGCGCCGGAGAAGGTCTGCAGGGTCCACGTGCCTTCGGGCGGAACGCACTCGCGAGAGACGAACGTCACGTCGGTCTCGTCGTAGCCGAGGCGTGAACAGAATCGTGCCCTCGTCGATGAGCACCAACGCGCCCGCATCGACCTCGACGCGGCAGCCGAAGTCGTCGGAGACCGTGGGCCGCGCGTCCATTCGCATTACGTGTTCCGCCCTGATGTACCCGAGCAGCCCGCCGTCAGGAGCACGCGGACAGTAGGTGCCGGTGGCGAGAATCGGCCAGCGTCGACACTCGACGATCTCTTCTCGAGGACAACCGCACAGCGCCAGCGCGACCAGCAGCGTCAGTTTTCGCATTGGATGCCCGCGTCGGTGACGGTGACCTTCAACGTGCGCTGCCCCGACGCCATGAACCATTCGCCATTCGGCGGTCGGCAGGCCACTCCCGTCCACTTCGGGTCGTCGTAGCCCACGTCGGGTTGCGGCTCGTGCCAGCAGACCTCTCCGTCGAGCACGAGGTAGAGCTGATTGCCTTCCGTCTCGAAGTGGCAGCCCCAGTCTGGGCTCGGCTTGGGGCTCTGCGTCTCGCGGAAGACGAAGCTCTGCATGATGCGCTGGGCGGGTCCGCCATCGAGCGTGTGCTCACAGTTGGGGAGGCGATCGCTGACGGGCGGGACTCCGCATTCGTGCCCGCACCCTGACGTCAGTGCCGCGATCAGCGTGCTGACGATTGCGACGCCGGTGGCGTGGTGTGACTTCGTTGTCTTCGTTTTCCCCGCGCAGCTCGACATGCCGCGCGGGAGAGCAAGACGAGGGCCAGAGATCAGGCTCGCGGAAACAGCGCGTCGAGCTGCTTCATGATCTCCGGAGTGATCTTCTCGACCACGTCGAGCGCCTTCATGTTCTCCGCGACCTGCTCGGGCCGCGTGGCGCCGGTGATCACCGTCGAGACGTGCGGGTTCTTGAGGCACCACGCGATGGCGAGCTGCGCGCGAGTCGCTCCGAGTTCCTTCGCGAGCGGCTCCATCTTCTTCACGCGATCGATGTTCTGCGGAACGACCAGCTTGTCCTTCAGCCACGCGTACTGCTGTTGCGTGAACCGTGAACCCTCGGGAATGCCCGCATCGTATTTGCCGGACAAGACGCCCGACGCGAGCGGGCTCCAGATGGTCGTGCCGTAGCCGTGCTCGATGAACAGCGGCGAATACTCACGCTCGACGCGATCGCGCACGAGGAGCGAATACTGCGGCTGCTCCATCACCGGAGGCGTGGCGCCGATCTCCTTCGCGATCTTGATGGCCTGCGAGATCTCCGACGCGCTCCACTCGCTGGTGCCCCAGTAGAAGAGCTTCCCCTGCTTGATGAGGATGTCGAAGGCGCGCACCGTCTCTTCGATCGGCGTGTCGGGATCGGGGCGGTGGCAGAACGCGAGATCGAGGTAGTCGACCTGCCAGCGCTTCAGCGCCGCGTGAAAGCCCTCGATGACGCGCTTGTGCGAGAGGCCGGTGTCGTTGGGGCCGTCACCGCCCCAGAAGATCTTCGTCGAGAGGACGAGCGACTCACGCCGCCAGCCGACCTGCTTCAGGATGCGGCCCATCGAGCGCTCGGCTTCGCCCTTGGCGTACACCTCGGCGCCGTCGAAGAAGTTCACGCCCAGCTCGTGCGCCGCGACCATGCAGGCCTTCGTCGCCTCGTCGCCGACCTGGCCTCCGAAGGTCACCCACGAGCCGAGCGACAGTTCACTCACCTTCAAGCCGGTCTTTCCGAGTCGTCGATAGCGCATGGCTTCACCAGCTATACCGGGCGTCGACGTGACGCCGCTCAAACCGACACGCGCCGAGCTGCATGCCTGGCTGGAAGCAGAGGGCCTCGCTCACCTCGCGCGGCTCAACCTCGAGGCCGCTGCGCCCTTCGTGCCTGCTGCGCTGTGGCCGCGGCTGCACGACGTGGGAGCGAAGCGACGCTTGAGCGACCTCGGCTCGGCCGAAGGCGTCTCGCGCGCGAAGGACTGGTTGAGTGACGCGCAGCTCGCGCAGGCGTTGCCTTCAGCCGTGGTTCAGGTGATCGACCAGGAGCGGCAGAACGTCCTGCTCGCGCGCTCACAGCTCGCGGCGCGGGTCGCAGTTCCGGGCGACGCACGCACGCACGCCCTGCACGCGCGGCTGCTCGTGTTGCGCGCGAAATTTCCCGAGAGCGTCGCGCCGCGACCTGACGCGCTGCTCCCGCGTGATGCGCTCGAGGTCGACGGCGCCCTGCCGGGGTGGATCTTTCGGGACACGCTGCCGAGCGAACGGCCGCTGCGCGATGGCGGCGGGTTTGCTCCGGCGCGCGTGCGGCTGGCGATGGGTGAAGTGCACCCCTCGGTCTCGTGCTCGTGCGGCGCGACGGCGTGCGTGCATCAGCTCGCGGCGATCGACACCGCGCTGCTGGCCCTTCGCGAGGGGTTGAAGCCACGCTCACTCGAAGCGCTCACACGCCCGGCGTGGCATCGCACGCTCGCCGCGTTGAACTCCGTGTTCGGTGGGAAGAGTGACGAAACGCAGCCGACCGACGTTTCGCTCGAACCGTCCTTCCGATTGCTGGTCGACGGGCAGAACGTGGAAGTCACCGCGTGGCTCGACGATCAGCGCGTGGGCCGTGACGATTTCTCGCGGCTGCGCTTGCCGCTATTGGCGTTGTTGCCCGAGCGCGGCGCTCCGGCGTCGCGTGCGTTGCTCGAGGCGCTGGTCGGAACCCCCCGCGTGGTGCTCGCCGAACAACCGTCACGGTCGGTGCGCATCGAACGCGCGAGTGCCGGGCTCGCGGCGGAAGATCGACTCGGCTCGGTGCGACTGACCGCTTCTCTCGACGGAGCGCCAGTACCGAGCGTGCTCGCTGAGCGCATGCGGCTCGCCGACGACGAAGAACCGCTCTTCCTGTGGGACGAAGGGCCGTGCGTGCTGACGTTGATCGACGTGCACCCGCGCGTGAAGGCCGCGCTCGAGGTGCTGCATCAGGAAGGCGCGTCGTTTCCGCCCGAAGGTCAGGTCGCGCTGCTCGAATCGCTGAGCTCTTGGGCCTCGCAGGTTCCGGTCGCCATGCCGCGCAGTGTGCTCGGCGAGACGCTGCCTTCCGCGCGTCAGCTCGTGGTGCGCCTCGACGCCCGCTCGGGCGTCGACGTCGAAGTCGAGCTTCGCGTGCGGCCGCTGCCCGATGCTCCCGCGCTGTTTCCCGGCACGGGCCCGAAGGACGTGCACCTGCGCCGCGGCGAGAAGGCGGTACACGCGGTGCGCGATCTCGCCGCCGAGAAGAAGGCAGCCTCGGAATTGATCGACGCGCTGCGACTGCCGGCGCCGAGCCCGATCACGGAGTGGATGTTCCACCTCGAAAAGATCGACGACGTGTTCGCGGTGCTCGAACGGTGTGCGCACCATCCTTCCGCTCCGCAGCTGGAGTGGGTCAGCAAGCCGCTTCGTTCCCTCGGCGCCACCGGCCCTCGCGCGCTGAGAGTGCACCTCGAAGAAAAGTCAGACTGGTTCGACGGCCTCGGTGAGTTGAGCGTCTTCGGCGAGCGCGTCGAACTGGCTCGCATGGTCGAAGCGCTGCGCCGCGAGTCGCGCTTCGTCGAGGTCCGCAGCGGTGACTTCGTCGAGCTGAACGAGGCACTGCGTACGCAGTTGGAAGGGCTCGCGGCGCACGCGGTGCCGGGCAAGCGAGGTCTGCGCTTCGGGCCGGGCGTCGTCGAGGTGCTGCGAAGCCTGCAAGACGCCGGAGCGCTCATCGATGGTGACTCGGCGTGGAAGAAGCTCTCGGCGCGCGCTGACGCGGCTCGCAAGCTCGACCCTCGATTGCCGAAGCAATTCCGCGGCGAGCTGCGGCCGTATCAACTCGATGCGTTCCGCTGGCTGATGAAGCTCGCGACGCTGGGCGCAGGCGGAGTGCTCGCCGACGACATGGGCCTCGGCAAGACGGTGCAGTCGCTCGCCGTGCTTTCCGCGCGCGCGGAGCTGGGGCCGGCGCTGGTGATTGCTCCGACGTCGGTGGCGTTCAACTGGGCGGACGAGGCGAAGCGCTTCGCTCCGGGCCTGCGCGTACTGGTCTACTCAGATGCGTCAGATCGCACCGAAACGCTGGACCAGTTGAAGAGCGGCGACGTGCTGGTGCTCAGCTACGGCCTGCTGGTGCGTGACGCGAAGCAGCTCGCGGCCCGGCGCTTCGCGACGGTGATCTTCGACGAAGCGCAGCAGGTGAAGAACTCGAACACCCAGCGTTTCCACGCGGCGCGTGCGCTTCGCGGCGACTTCAAGTTCGCGCTCTCGGGAACGCCGGTCGAGAACCACCTCGGCGAGCTGTGGACGATCTTCGCGCTGGTCTTTCCTTCTCTGCTCGGCGCGTGGGACGGCTTCCGCGAGCGCTTCGCGATGCCGATCGAAAAGCGCGTCGACCCTCGCGCTCCGGCCGAGCTCGCGCGCGTGCTCGCTCCCTTCCTCCTGAGGCGCACCAAGTCGGAGGTGGAGCGTGAACTCCCCGCCCGCACCGAGATCCGCGTGCCGGTCACGCTCTCGACCGCCGAGTGGCAGCTCTACGAAGACACCCGCTTCGCCGCGCTGTCGGACCTCGAGACGCCGAAGAAGAAGATGAAGGAGGAACAGCGGCGCGTGCAGGTGCTCGCGATGCTCACGCGGCTGCGGCTGGCTGCGGCGCACCCGAAGCTGGTCGACCCGGCATCGACGCTGCCGTCTTCGAAGCTGGAGCGGCTGCTGGAGCTCCTCGAGGAGCTGCGCACCACCGGTCAGCGCTCGTTGATCTTCAGCCAGTTCACGTCGCACCTCGCGCTCGTCGAAGAGGCGCTGCGCGCCCGCGGCGTGGCGTACCTCTCACTCGATGGCAGCACTCCGGCCGCCGAACGAAAGCGCCTCGTCGAGACCTTCCAGAACGGTGACGCTCCGGTGTTCCTGATTTCGGTGAAGGCCGGCGGCTTCGGGCTCAACCTCACCGCGGCGACCAACGTGATTCACCTCGACCCCTGGTGGAACCCGGCGGTGGAAGATCAGGCGTCCGATCGCGCGCACCGCATCGGTCAGCGGCGTGCGGTGACGATCTACCGGCTCATCGCGAGCGGAACGGTGGAGGAGAAGATGCTCACGCTCCACGCGCGCAAGCGGGCGCTGGTCGATCAGATCTTGAGCGGCCAGGGCAAGGTCGCGACGGACGAGCTGCTGGCGCTGCTCAGCTGAGGCTGACGCCGAGCAACTCGGGGAGGATCTTCTCCGCGCCGCCGATCAACTCGTGAAACTGCGGGAACGGAGAACGCTCGACGTTCACGTTGATGACCATCGCTCCCGACACATCGGCGCAGCGCACCGCGTAGCTGGTGATGCCGACCGAGAACGAAGTGCCGACGAAGATCAGCACGTCGGCGTCGTTGAGCGCCTTCTTCCCGCGCCACGCCTGAAACGTCTCGTGCGAGTCGTAGTGCTCGTCGAACAGCAGCACGTTGGGCCGCATCGGCGCGTCGCAGTGCGCACACTTCGGAATCACGCCATCGGCGACCCGCGAGAGATCGACCGAAGCCACCGGGTGATCGATGCCCTCGCAGCCATCACCCGCCGAGCAGATGAAGCGATCGTGCCGCCCGTGAATTTCGATCAACTGCGCTTCGGGGTGACCCGCGAGCCGATGCAGCCCGTCGATGTTCTGGGTGATGACGAGGTGCTTCTCGTTGCGCGTCATGAACTTCGCGAGCGCGTGGTGCGCGGCGTTGGGCTCGAACTTCTTGAACAAGTCGCCGTGCGCCTCGAGCCAGAACTTGCTCCACCATTCCGCGGGCCCGGCGAGGAACTTCTCGCGCGTGCCCCACTCGAGCACGTGTTCGCCCCAGATCGCGTTGGGCCCGCTGCGGTAGGCACGAATGCCGCTCGGAACCGAGAGCCCTGCCCCGCACAGGAAGACGACCCGTCGAGCCTTCGCCACCGACTCGATCACATTAGAGTCCATGCGGCTCTTTCTAGTACGAACCGACCTCGTGAAAGAAGCCGCGGTCTCAGCAGTCCGTGGAACCGTCACGGCTGTTTCAGGGCGTCACCGATCGAGAGCCGGCTCTGAATGAGCCGCATGACGCTCTCGACCTCTTCGGCCGTCAGCTTGAGACGTGTGCGCAGGTGCGACTCGGTGGCCTCCAGCACGTCGAGGCGTGCCTTCGACAGCCGGCGCGAAACGGTCGGCGCCGACGAGCCGAAGGTCGCCGCGATCTCCGCCAGGCCGAGTTGATCGAGGTAGTACAGCCGCAGCCAGGTGCGCGCCTCGGGCTCGAGCCCCGCCATCGCGTCGGCGAAGGCCTGCTTGAACTCCGCGCGGTACAGCTTCTTCAAGTGCGCGAGCTGCGGGTCGTCGGAGCCCAGCGGCGCCGACAACACCTCGTCTTCGAGCTCGACCTGCTCCGGTTTGCGCGAGCCTTTCAACGCCATGCGCGTCGCCACCGCACGAAGCCACCGATCGAGCCCGCTCTGACCGCTGAAGGTCGAGAGCTTGGGAGCACTCCCGCGGACGCCGAGAAACAAGTGCTCGCGCAGCTGCTGCTTCACGTCGTCGACGCGATCGGCACCGAAGCGCGCGAGCACCGCAGTCAGCGCGCCGAAGAAGGTCTGCTCGAACAAGGCATGGGCCCGCGAATCACCGCGCACGCAGGCGCACGCGAGATACAGCTCACTGACGCGCTCTGGGGCAGACTGCGCGGCGGCTCGCTCCTTCACCCACGCATCGAACACGTCACGCGGCAGCTCGACTCCGGTCCAGCGATCGCGCGCAGCAAGGTACGCATGGTCGAGGCTCACCAGCGCACGCTACACGAACCGCTCGCGGGTCGAGGTGCGCCGTGAGCGAGTGCGTCGACGACGACGTGCTGCTCTCGTTCGCAGCGCAGAAGCTCGATGCGCAGACGACCGACGCCGTGGCCCGTCACGTCAGCGAGTGCTCCGACTGCCGCATCGTGCTCGCGGAAGCCGGGCGTGACGATCGAACCACCGCGCCCAGAGCCGAACCCGGAGCTCCGCTGCGCGAAGGCATGGTGCTCGGGCGCTACGTGCTCGGAAAGTGCGTTGGCGCCGGCGGCATGGGCGCGGTCTACGAAGCGCGAGATCCCCGGCTCGAACGGCGCGTGGCGATCAAGGTGCTGCGTGAGCTGCGCGTGCCCGGTGACGAGCTCGCCGAACGGAGCGCGCGCTTCGAGCGGGAGCGGCTGATTCTCGCCTCGCTCGAGCACCCGAACATCGCGCGGCTGCTCGACGGCGGTCAGACCCCGGAAGGCCGTGCCTACCTGGTGCTGGAGTTCGTCGAAGGCACGCCCATCGATCAGTACTGCGCCGACGCGAAGCTCTCAGTCGAAGGCCGGCTGGGGTTGTTTCGATCGGTCTGCGAAGCCGTCCACTTCGCGCATCGCAAGCTGGTGGTGCACCGCGATCTCAAGCCCACCAACATTCTCGTGACGCGCGAGGGCCAGCCACGCCTCGTCGACTTCGGCATCGCGCGCCTGCTCGACGAAGATCCGCGCGACGCACAGACCGCTCCGGGCTTCCAACCGATGACGCCGGAATACGCGTCGCCAGAACAGCTCGCGCATCAACGGCCCACCACGTCTACCGACGTCTATTCGCTCGGCGTGGTGCTCTACGAACTGCTGACGGGACGGCTGCCGTACGAGCTGCAGAGCAAGCACCTCGACGAGCTCGCGCGCGCGGTGCAGGAGCAGGAACCGAAGCGCCCGAGCGAAGTGGTCAGCGACGCGAAGGCTCAGCGCGCGCTGCGGGGCGACGTCGACGAAGTGGTGCTGATGGCGCTGCGCAAGAGCCCAGAGCATCGCTACGCCTCGGCCGAACGTCTCGGCGACGATCTGCTCGCGGTCCTCGAGAACCGACCAACGCAGGCGCGAAGGGGCTCGTGGCTGTACCGCACGCAGCTCCTGATGCGTCGGCACAAGGGAGCGGCGATCGCCTCGATCGCGGCGCTGCTGGCGATCACCGGAGGCAGCGCGACGACGGTCTGGCAGGCCCAGCAGGCGCAGCTCGCCCGGGAACGCGCAGCCAACGAAGCGCTCGAGGCCGCACGACTCGCCGGCGACGCCGAGCGGATGCAGGAGCTGATGCGCGTCGAGTGGCTGCTGCCACCGCACGATCTGCGGCCCGCGTACGCACAGATCAAACGGCAGCTCGCGGCGCTGGAAGCAAACCCTCCCGCCGTCGCACGAGCGGAAGCGGCGTTCACGAAGGGCCGCGGCCTGCAGCTGCTGGGAGACGATCAGCACGGCGTCGAGAACCTCGAAGCCGCATGGGACGCGGGGCTGCATCGCCCTGCCGTCGCGCGTGCGTTGGCGCTCAGCGAGAGCCGACTGGTGGAGCGTGAGGTGGCGTTGCTCGGTCGCGTCGACGATCCCGCACGAAAGGCGGCGCTGGTCGCGAAGGCCACCGAGAAGTTCCGCGCTCGCGCTGCGCAGCGCATCTCCGAGCTCGCCGAACCGGGCGCTGACGCGACGCTGCTCACTGCGCGACTCGACGCGCTCAAACAGAACTGGCCCGACGCACTCGCGCACGCGCAGCAGGCAGAGAAAGAAGGTGGCGACCCGCTCGAACTCGCGGAGTTCGTCGCCACGGTGCGTCTGCAGTCGGCGCTCGAGCTCTTCGAGCGCAACGACCCATCGGCGCTCGAGGCGATCGACGCAGCCGCCGAAGCAGCGAAGCGAGCCGCGAGCATCGGCCGAAGCGCGCCGCGACCGGTGTTGCTGCTGATTCGCGCCACGGTGCTCCAGTACGACGCGGACACCAACGCGCGAGGGTTCGACCCCCAGGCACTCGCGGCGGTCACCGAGTTGTTGCAGCGCGCCGAGTCGCTCGACGCCGAGGCCGCCGAGCTGCACGAGGTGTGGTCGAGCGTCGAGAAGCGGCGCGGTGATGCGCTCGAATCGACGGGCGGCCCGGCGAAAGCGGCGTTCGAGTCGGCGATCGCGCACGCCGAGCGCGCGGTGAAAGCCGCGACCTTCGACCCGCGCTTCGCGCTGCTCCAGCTCGCGAACACCTGCCACGCGCTCGAGCTCTTCATCTCTGCCGAAGGCGGAGACCCGTTGCCGGTCAACGCCAAAGGGCTCGAGGCGGCCGTGAAGGCAGAGCAGCTCGCTCCGGGCGCGAGTGGTCCGCTGTTCAACAAGGCGCAGCTGAGTTCGATGCGCGCCTGGCTCCTCGCGAGCAAGGGTGAAGACGCACGCGCTGCGGCGGCGGACGCGGTGGCCGACGCACGGCGCTTCGTCGCGAATGGTGATCGGCCGGTCGCCTCGCGTGTGGTGCTGGCCGACGTGCTCTACACGCAGAGCACGAGTCTCTGGGCGATGGGCGACGAGGCTGACGCGCCGTGGGCCGAAGCGGTGAAGGTGTTGCGCGAGGCAACGACCATCGCTCCGAAGAACTGGAACGTGCAGGTGAAGGGCGTGGAGTCGGTCGCCGCCTGGGCGAACCAGATCATCGAAGAGGGCCGCTCTCCCGATGAGGCGCTCGCGCAGGCCAACGCGTGGGCTGACGGACTCGCGCCGCTGCTCGCGGACAATGGAGTGATCTCCGGACAGGTCGGCTCACTGCGGCTGGTCGAGGCGCGCATCGAGCTGATGAACGGGCGCGATCCGACTGCGCTCCTGGCGGAGGCCGAGCGGCGCCTCATGCCGCTGGCGCACGTGCAGTCGATCAACGTCGACCTGCTCTCGAGCGTCGAGCTGACACGCGCGAAGTGGGCCGACCTGCAGCACCGCGATTCGAGCGCGATGATCGCGAAGGCCGTGAAGCACGCTCGCGCGGCCCAGGCACTCGACCCGCAAGATGCCGAGGCCGTGCTCGCCGAAGCGCGCGCGCTGGTGGCGATGAAGAAGCCCGACGCGAAGTCTGCGCAGCGTGCGCTCGAGCTCGCGCAGAAAGCCGTCGATGGCCTCCCGAAATACGGAGTGGCGGTGTTGGTGCTCGCGCGCGCGAAGGCGCTCAATGGCGATCAGGCGGGAGCCGCAGCAGCCACCCAGCAGGCGCTCGCGATGCAGCCGCGGCTCGTGCACTGAGCGTGAAGTCGATTTCGTGAAAGGAATTCCGGGAGCGGGTCTCCCGAGTGGTGAACCTTCGAAAGGGCTCACCCATGCTCCGCATCTCCGCCGTTTGCGCGTTGATCCTCCTGTGTTCTTGCGACCCTCCGATGCCGTGCACCTCGGACGCCGACTGTCCCGACGGTGCGTGCGAATCGAAGATGTGCGTGCCGGTGCCACCGCGCGATGCGGGGACCGGGGTCGTCGATGCCGGGCGACCGGACGCAGGTTCTGACGCGGTCAACGAAGTCGACGCCGGGACCGACGCGGGCGTCGCTGATGCCGGCGCGGATGCTGGCGCAGACGCTGGAACCGACGCCGGGACGATGACGACGTGCACGCCCGGCACTGAATGCCGCGCACGAAATGGCGACTGCGACGTTGCCGAGATCTGCGGAGCCGACGGCATGTGTCCGGCCGACTCGGTCCTCCCGGTGGCGACGATGTGCCGCGCACCGGTCGGTGCGTGCGACGCGGTCGAGACGTGCAACGGCGTGACGCCCGATTGCCCGCGCGATCAATACGCCTCCTCGAACCTGCGCTGCCGCGTCGCCAACGGCGCGTGTGACGTCGACGACTTCTGCAGCGGCACGTCGCCGACGTGCGACGACGCAGTGCGCACCGGAAATCCCGTCTGCCGTGCCGCGACCGGAGCGTGCGATGCCGAGGAGCGCTGCGACGGCACGAACCCGAGCTGCCCCGCCGACGCAGTGCAGGCGAACACCGTGGTGTGCCGCGCTGCGAACGGCGCGTGTGACTCCGCCGAGCGTTGCGATGGCACGAGCGCGGCGTGTCCTGTCGACGCGGTGCAAGCGAATACGGTCGTCTGCCGCGCGTCGAACGGCACCTGCGACGCCGCCGAACGGTGCGATGGAACGACGGCCGCGTGCCCTGCCGACGTGCTGCAACCCAACACCGTCGTCTGCCGCGCGGCGAATGGCGCGTGCGACGCCGACGAGCGGTGCACCGGCACGAGCGCGGCCTGCCCCGGTGACTCGGTGCAACCCAACACCACCATCTGCCGCGCATCGAATGGCGTGTGCGACGCCGCCGAGCGCTGCGACGGCTCGAGCGTGAGCTGCCCCGCCGATGGCTTCCAACCGAACAGCGTCGTCTGTCGCGCCGCCGTCGGAGCGTGCGACGCCGACGAGCGCTGCACCGGCAATTCCAGCGCGTGCCCCGCCGATGCGTTCCAGTCTTCGAGCACGCAGTGCGCTCCGCTGATCTGCACCGCCGGTTCGTTCACGTTCCCGCGCAGCTGCACCGGAAGCTCGGCGAGCTGCCCGCCGCCTGGCACGCAGATGTCGTGCGGTGGTTTCCAGTGCGCGAACGCGAACGCGTGCGGCACGACGTGCAACACCACCAGCGACTGCATCGCGTCCCACTACTGCCAATTCGGAGCGTGTGCGTTGCGCGCCGCTGACGGCCAGCCGTGCACCAGCCCGGGCTCGAGCGTCGAGTGCGCGAGCGGCGTGTGCACGCAGACGTTCACCGACAACGACGGCGACGGCTTCGGCACTGGCGGCCGGCCGGTCTACACGTGCGGAGCCGCAGCACCTCCGGGCCGCGCGTTGGTGAGCGGCGACTGCTGCGACTTCGAAGCGCGCGCGTTCCCCGGAGCGACGGGCTTCCAGACGACGGCGCGAAACGGCTGCGGCGGCTTCGACTTCAACTGCGACGGCGCCGAGACGCAGAACGACACCGCCGGCAACGCTTGCCAGGCCACGGCATGCAACGTCGCGTGCAGCGGCAACCCGGGTTGGTCGAGCGGAATCGCAGCGTGCGGCGTGACGGCCAACTACGTCACCGCGTGCACCACTGCACTGTGCTCGCCCATGTTTCCGAACACGCGTTGCTTGCCGACGCAGGAGTCGCGCACACAGAGCTGCCGCTAAAGCTCACGGCGCGATCTTCGGCCACGGCATCGCTTCCTCGAGCTGCAGCGCGAGCTCGAGGAGCAACCGTTCGCCGCCGCGCTTGGTGCCGAACTGCAGACCGATGGGCATGCCGGCGGAAGTGCGCGCGAGGGGGAGCGAGATCGCCGGTGCGCCCGTCACGTTGTAGACCTGCGTGAACGGCACCCACGCCGTGAGTCTCGAGAGCTGCTCGTTCCACTCCACGCCCGGCGCGAGATGACCCAGCGTCGGCGGCGTGTGCGCGAGCACGGGAGAGAGCAGCACGTCGTAGCGCTCGAACAGCGGGAAGAAGCGCTGGTGGAAATTGCGCAGCCGCCATGTCGACTGCAGGCCCTTGATGCGCGCCTTCCAGAAATACTGCGCGAGCCCCTCGGTCCACGGGTCGAGCTGCGATTTCTGAAAACCCTTCTGCGCGAGCGCGGCCATGGTGCGCGACTGCGAGTACGCGACGAAGCCCCAATACGCCGTGAAGTCGTCGGCGAACTGCGCATCGATGGGGTTCTCGATCTCGAACACGGCGTGGCCGAGCGACTCGAGCTTCTTCGCGACCGACTTCACCGCCTCGACGTATTCGGGCTCGACCGGAGTTCCCTTCGGCGTCGCGGCGTAGAAACCGATGCGCAGCGCCGCAGCGGGCGCCTTCACGGTCGGAATCATCGAGGGCATTTCACGCGGCACGGCCTTCGACACGCCGTCCCAGAACGCGATGGTGTCGCGCACGGTGCGGGTGACGGCTCCGTGCACTGCGACGTTCACGGGAAGCAGGTTCGAGCCTTCCATGTCGAAGCGGCCGCGCGTGGGCTTCAAGCCGACGAGCCCGCACGCCGCGGCAGGAATGCGAATCGAGCCGCCACCATCACTCGCGTGCGCGAGCGGTACGACCCCTGACGAGACGAGCGCTGCCGCTCCACCCGAAGAGCCGCCGGTCGAACGCGTGGTGTCCCATGGATTGCGCGTGGGCTCAAAGCCGAGCGGTTCGGTGGTCGCGGTGAGACCCAGCTCCGGCGTCGCCGATTTTCCGAGCGAGAGGAAGCCCAGGCTCTCGTACGTCTTCACCCACGGGTCAGACTTCGGCGCGGGAGCGGCCGCTCCACCTCGCGAGCCGAAGCCGGTGCGCACGCCCGCGAGCTGCGCGAGATCTTTGATGGCGCTCGGCACTCCGGCGAACGGGCCGCGGGTGGTGCCGGCCATGCCGCGCGCGCGGTCGAAGGTCGGAGTGACGATCGCTCCCAGGCCGGTGCGGCCTTCAGCGCGTTTGATGGCTGCCTCGAGCACCTCCTTCGCGGACACGTCTCCGCGGGCGATGCGTTCGGCGGTCTCCACTCCGTCCCACGACGCGAGTTCATCGACGTTCACGCGTGTCTTCTTACAACCGCCCAAACCTGAGCTCACCTGTGTTGGTGCCGTCGACGAGCCAGAGCGCAAGCAGTTCCGCGGACTGGCGAGGGCGACGGTGACCGACACAGGTGAGCGAGAGAGTAAGGTCGTGCGCGTGTTGAAGGTGATCCCCCTCGGGGGCCTGGGCGAAGTCGGAATGAACACCATGGTGTTCGAGCACGCAGGCCGGCGGCTGCTCGTCGACTGCGGCTTGATGTTCCCCTCGCTCGATCAGCTCGGCGTCGAGGTCGTCATTCCCGACTTCTCGTGGCTCAAGGCCGAAGCCGAGTCGCTCGACGGCATCGTGCTCACCCACGCACACGAAGATCACCTCGGCGCGCTGCGCTGGTTGCTGCGTGAAGTGAACGTGCCGGTGTACGGAACACCGTTCACCCTCGCCCTCGCGAAGCACCGCCTCGCTGAAGCGGAGATCACCGCTGATCTGCGCGAAATCGGCCCGCGCGTTCCGTTTTCCGTCGGCGCTGAGTTTCAACTCGAAGCGCTGCGCGTCACGCACTCGGTGCCCGATGCGGTGGGCCTCGTCATTCAGACCAGGTCTGGCCGCGCGGTGCACACCGGAGACTTCAAGCTCGACGGCATGCCGATCGACGGCCGACTCACCGACCTCGAGCGCATGGGCGAGCTCGGAGAAGAAGGTGTCGATCTGCTGTTGTCCGACTCCACGAACTCCGAGTCGAAGGGCAGCACCGGCAGCGAGCAGGAAGTGCGTGAGACCTTCGAGCGGCTCTTCACCGGGCGCTCGGGCCGCATCGTGGTGAGCATGTTCGGCTCGCATCTCCACCGCACGCAGCACGTGATCGAGATCGCGCGGAAGCTCGAGCGGCGCGTGCTGTTGTTGGGCCGAAGTCTGCAGCGCAACGTCGAGCTCGCGCAGCAGGTCGGCATCTTCCCGAAGCATGAGGACGTGCTGATTCCGTTCGAGGCCGCGCCGGCGATTGCGCGCGAGAAGTTGTTGATCGTCTGCACGGGTGCGCAGGCCGAGCCGCGCTCGGGTTTGAACGGTCTGCTCAACCCCGAGCCGGGGCCGCTCCGACTCGAAGCGGGAGACACGGTGGTGCTGAGCGCGCGAGCGATTCCCGGGAACGAGCCGCCGATCGGAGCGCTGATCAACCGCATGCTCGCGCGCGGCCTTCACGTCATCACCACGCGCCAGGAGCCCGGCATTCACGTCAGCGGTCACGCCGCGCGCGACGAGCAACTGCGCGTGCTCGAGCTGACGAAGCCGCGACACTTCATTCCCATTCACGGAGAGCTGCGTCACCTGCACGCCCACGCGGCCATCGGGCGCGACGCCGGGCTCACCCATGAGCGCATCACGCTCGCCACTGATGGAGACGTGATCGGCATCGACGCGAACGGTGGCCACACGCTCGGTCGCATGCCCGCCGGTCGGCACCTGATGCGTCGCGAAGGTCACGCGCCGGTGAACGAGCTCGCGTTGCAGGAACGCCGCTGGCTCGCCGAGTCAGGAGCGATCATCGCCGTGGTGGTGCTGCAGCTCGGCTCCGGAAAAATCCTCCACGGCCCGGTGCTGCAAGGGCACGCGCTGCAGCAAGACGAGAGCGCGGTGTTGTCGCTCGCCACCGATTCCGCGCGACGTCAGCTCGAGGAACTGTCCGACGCCATGCGCAGTGACGACGCACGCGTTCGAGAAGAACTGATCCGCGGCAGCAAGCGCGTGTTCAAGCAGCTGCTCGGAGCGCGCCCGACCATTCTCCCCGTCGTCGTGAGGTTGCCCTGAATGGCACGCGTTCCCGCGAAGAACATCGTGATCCTCGCCGCACTCGAGATGCCGATCATCGGCGGCGCCGCGTTTCGGTTCGCGACCAGCAACGGCCCCGACGCGTCACCGCACCTCGTGCCGTGGATGGTGGCGACCTGTCTCATCGCCGGCCTGAGCTTGAGCGTGCATCAGGTGATGCTGATTCCGCACCTCAAGAGCCCCGACCCGATTCCCGATGAAGCGCGACGCAGAGCGCTGTCGTTTGCTCTCTGCGCGCTCGGTCTCGCCGCGTTGCTCTGCATCGCCGGGCCGGCCGCTTTTGACCGCGTTCTGGGTGTTTGACCTGCGCGTACGCCCTGTTCGCGTCTTGCGTTGGGGCTGTGCTAGGGCCGCCGCACGATGTTCCTGACTGCCGCCCTGACTGCCGTGCTCGCCGCGCCTCCGCCGGCGAACGCCGAGAAGCCCATCAAGCCGCTCCCGACCGTCGCGAAGGAACCGAAGATCGACGGAGAGCTCAAAGACCTCACGCCCGCGACGACGTTCAAGATGCCCGAATCGGCGACCGGCTCGTCGAGCAAGGTCGCGGTGAAGGCCGGCTTCAAGAAAGACACGCTCTACGTCGGCATCACCGTCGACGACGACAAGTTGATCACCGGCGATCAAGTCGACCTCACGCTGTTCTTCCCCGAGTCGGGCACCACGTCGAAGGGCGTCGTGTACCGCTTCTCGAGCGAGGCGCTGCAGGATCCCCCGGCGGAGATCGGCGCTCCGGAGTTCGCGCAGAAGCTGGTGAAGAGCGCGGTGGTGAAGACGAAGAATGGCTTCGCGATCGAAGCCGCAATTCCCGCGCGCGCGCTGCCGCGGTTCCAGGCGTTCAAGCAGCTCGCGATCTCGATCTGCGCTGACTACGCCGACGTCGACATGGAAGGCGGAGAGCCGTCGAAGATCACCTCGTGCCCCACCGGCGAGATGGAAGGCGGCCCGACGCGAATTCCGGACGAGCTGCGCAAGACCTTGAAGCTCGCTCCGACGCAAGACGTGGAAGGCATCGAGGCGCGTGAGAAGGGCTGGCTCGGTTACTCGAAGCTGCACTACCCGACGTGGGCGGTGGGCGATGAGACCATCACCGCCGACTCGCTCGCCGAGTTGATCGCCGGCGACCAGGCCATTCCTCCCGCGTCGGTCGCGCTGCCTGCGGTGAAGCTGGTGCTCAACGACAACCGGCCGATCTTCACCATCCTCACCGGCAAGAACCCGTACTCGAAGGACACCTGCGTGTCGGGCAACGAGCTGCGCATGGCGATGTACGTGACGAAAGACAAAGTGGCCTCGCGCGTTCTCGAGTGGCCCGCCGCGACGTGCAAGTTGGGTCGCGCGATGCGCATCGAGCTGTCGCCGGAGGGTGGTCTCGAGATCGGGTACACCAGCGGCACCACGCATCACTTCGCGTGGACCGTCGATCACTTCGAGCGCAGTGAGCTGGGAGCGTTGACGCCGTGAGCAAGACGCTGAAGGCCAAAGAGTCGTCGGACAAGAAGAGCCTCTACATGGTCACGCTCGGGTGCCCGAAGAACCGGGTCGACTCGGAGGTGATGTTGGGCTCGCTGCAGCACAAGGGCTACCAGCTGGTGCAGGAACCCGACGACGCGGAAGTCATCGTCGTGAACACCTGCGCGTTCTTGAAGGCCGCCGAAAAGGAATCGGTCGATTCGATCCTCGAGATGGCGGAGTTCAAGAAGGACGGCAAGTGCGAGACCCTGGTCGTCACCGGCTGCCTCGTGCAGCGCCACGGCGAGTCGCTCACGAAGGAACTGCCTGAGGTCGATCACTTCCTCGGCACGAGCGCGTACGTGCAGATCGGAGATCTCCTCGCGGCCGAAGCGTCGCCGCGACAGATCATTCCTGATCCCGAGTACATCCACACCGCGTCGGTGGCGAAGGTGAACTCGATGCCCGGGTACACCGCGTACCTGAAGATCTCGGAAGGCTGCGACAACAAGTGCGCGTTCTGCATCATCCCCACGTTGCGTGGTCTGCAGCGCTCGCGGCCGATCGCCGACATCGTGCGTGAAGCGGAGCAGCTCGCTGATCAGGGCGTGATGGAGCTCAACCTCGTCGCGCAGGATCTCACCGCGTACGGGCACGATCTGCCGGGGAAGCCGAAGCTCCACGAACTCTTGAAGGAGCTCGTGAAGGTCGACGTGCACTGGATTCGTCTGCACTACGCCTACCCGCGCGTTTTCACCGACGAGCTGATCGAGGTGATGGCGACGGAGCCGAAGATCGCCAAGTACCTCGACATGCCGCTGCAGCACGCGAGCGATCGGTTGTTGCGCTCGATGAAGCGCGGCCGCGAGTCGGCGTTCTTGAAGCAGCTGGTGCAGAAGATCCGCTCACGCGTCGACAACCTCTCGTTCCGCACCTCGATGATCGTCGGCCTGCCCGGCGAGACCGAGGAGGACTTCGAGATCTTGAAGGACTTCGTGAAGGAGATGCGGTTCGAGCGGCTGGGCGTCTTCCAGTACTCCGACGAGCCCGGCACCGCCGCCTACGAGATGGAAAACAAGGTGCCCAAGCGCACCATCGAGCGTCGCTGGCGCGAGATCATGGCGATCCAGAAGCGCATCTCGCGCGAGCAGAACAAGAAGCTCGTCGGCACGCGGCTCGAGGTGCTGGTCGAAGGCCGTTCGCCCGAGACCGATCTCCTCATCGTCGGCCGCCACCAGGGCCAGGCGCCGGAGATCGACGGCAACGTCTACATCAACGATGGTCTGGCGTACCCGGGCGAGCTGGTGACGGTCGAGGTCACCGAGGCGCACGACTACGACATCGTCGGCAAGGTCGTCGCGCGGCAAGACCCGAAGCAGCGACGGCACAAGGCGCGCGCTGAGATTCCGGCGCACGTGCGTGGCGGCGAGAAGATCATCGCTCCGCCGACCTGGCTCGCCCCCCGCTGAGCAAGGTCCCCCTCTCCCGCGAGGGAGAGGGTCAAACGCCGTTAACGAACCTGCTCGGCGTAAGTCATCACGAGGTACATGACCGCATCGCCACTCCCGGCATTCCGGTACACGTGCGGCTTGTCAGCCTCGAACAAGATCGCATCGCCCGCATCGAGCCGATGCGTCTCACCCGCCGTCACGATCTCCACCGACCCCTTCGCGACCACCAGATTCTCGGTCGTCCCCGGAGCATGCGGCTCGGCCTTCTCGACACCCTTCGGCGACAACTTCAGCTCGTAGAACTCGACGCGCCGCGGCTCATCGAACGGAAACAACGCGCGCGACTGAAACGCACCATCGCTCGACATCAAGCGCTTGCCGGCCTCGCTGCGCATCACCTTCGCGCCGCCCGAAGCCTGCGACGTGATCGACGCCGAGAACGGCACTTCGAGCGCGCGCGCCATCTTCCACAGCACGTTGATGGTCGGAGCGCTCTGGCCCAACTCCACCTGCCCCAGCATCGCGCGCGAAACGCCCGACGCCTCGGCGAGCCCCTGCAGCGACAGGCCACGCTCCGTGCGCAGGCGCTTCAAGTTCTTGCCGACGACCGGCGCGAGATCAGCGGGGTCACCGGCGGACGCCGCGGTTTCTTCGGAAGCGGCAACCGGCGGCTGAGCGGCACTCTTCGACTTCGAGGTACGAGCCATGAGTTGAACTGTTGGCTTACTCGAAACCCCGCGCGCGTGGTCGTTAGACTGCGAACACCGTGAGCCTCAAAACCGACCTCAAGGACATGTCGACCGCTTCGGCCTGGGAAGCGGAACTCAACAAGGAACGCGCCGGTGCCCTCGGAGCGACCGCCCGCAAGCTCGAGCGCGCGCTCGAAGAATGCAAACGCCTGGGCGAGAAGATCGACACGCTCGAGCGCGGCGACCTGCGCGACCTGTTGCTGAAGGACTACCGAGCGTCGCGCGACGAATCAGAGACTCAGCGCTGGAACCTCTGCGTGCAGCGCGAAGCGATGGGACTGCGTCGACACGAAGACGTCGAGCGCCACTACCCGACCGCTCCGAAGCGCTGATCAGCTCACTGCTTGATCACCATCACCGTGAGCACGCCGCGCAGCTGCTCGGCTGATGCGCTCGAGACGTTGGCGTTCGCGGCTGAAGGGTCGACCGAGATCGCGCGCACATCGAACGTGTGCGAGCCGGGCGAGCGCGTCCACGTACGAGCAAAAGACCAGTTCGCGATCATCTGACCGACGGCCGCGGTGTTCGCAGCGAGAACGCGTCGCTGTGCGGCGGTGCCGAGATCTCCGTCCACCACCAGCGCGATGTCGACCGCTGAATACGCTCCGCCGGCCGCGGTGCACTGCAGGCCGCCGCTCGTCGAGACGTGCACTTTCGCACCCGCGGGAATCGTCAGCGTCTGCGTGAGCCCCGGAATGATCGTGTACTGAGTCACCGACGACGACACCACGAGCTGCCCTGTGCCCAGCACCTCGAACACGTCTTGTCCTGTCGTGCCTGCGGGCCCAGCTGCGCCGTTCATCCCGTTGGTGCCGTTGGTCCCGTTGGTTCCATTCGTGCCGTTGGTCCCGTCGATCCCATTCGTGCCGTCCGCGCCCGCGGCGCCCGGCATTCCATCGCGCCCGGAGCACCCTGAGCGCCCGTCGCACCGGTCGGCCCCGCGGGACCTTGCTCGCCTCTGGGTCCTGCGACCGGGCACGCGAACATCGACGACACAGCAGCGGCGAGCACGACGTTGCGAATCATGTGGCCCTTCTAGCGCGCTAGAAGCCCGCGCCGAACGAGAGGCCGAACGAGACGCCCTGCGTACCCTTGCTCACGGGGATCGCTTCGATCACCGCGGCCGCCATCAACATCACGCCGGTGTTCGTCACGCGATTCGCGTCGCCGGTGAAGTGCAAGCCGATGCGAACGCGAGTCAGCAGCTCGAACGTCTTCACGCCCGGAGACAACGGCGCCGACTCGATCAAGAAATACGAGAGCAGCACCTCGGCCTGCGCGAAGTACATCGTCTGCAGCCGCGTCACCGAATCGCCGACGTGCGGCAGCCCGCGCGCCCAGCCGCCCTTGAACACGAAACCACCCGACGTGCGGTTGCCGCAGAAGATCGCACCCTGGCACTGCTTCACGCCCGCGCGGCCGTATCCGCCTTCTGCTCCGACCTGCAGCACCCAGCCTTCGACCTCACCGGGCACCGTCTCCGAGCTCACCGGAGTTCCCAGCACGGTGAGCATCAACGCGAGATCGCCGCCGAAGAAATAACCGTTCAAGCCAGTCGCGAGCAGCGTCGCCGTCGCTCCCAGCCGCGTCCAGCTCGGGTCGGGCGGCGGCCTCGCATTCATTCGCGGAGGCGGCGGCGGTTGCGACGGGTCGGCCTGCTGTTCCTGCGTCTGTGGTTGCGGCGGCTCGATCGGCTGCGGTTGCCCGTTGTCGAAGTTCGGCAGCGAGAACTCGTCGGGCGGCTGCGTCTGCGCCAGAGCGCTCCCCGCGAGCGTCGACGTCACAAGGAAGAGGAGTGCCACCACGCGCATCGGTTGCAGCATGAACGACCGCTCGCCGTTCGTCTCCACCTTGACGCAGTGAAGAGGCTGGTTACCCCGCGCCGCGCTCTTCAAAACCACTCACTGCCCGAGCAGTTTCGCGTCGCCTTGACAGCTTTTGATCCTGTCTGACCTTTCGCGCGCACCCGCAGCACCAAGGAGAAATCACATGCTCGCTCGTTTCACTCTCAACCCCCGCTTCCCCCTGTTCCGTGACTTCGACGAGATCTTCCGCGACCTCGCGCCCGCGCAGACCGCCGCGCTCGTGCCCGCCGCCGACGTCATCGAGACCGACAAGGCGATCGAGATTCACCTCGACGTGCCGGGCTTCACGCCTGAGCAGATCGACGTGAAGCTCGAGGCCAACACGCTCACCATCTCGGCCGAGAAGAAGGACGAGAAGACCACCGAGGAAAAGGATCGTGGCTTCATTCGCCGTGAGCGCTCCGTCGGCAGCATGAAGCGTTCGTTCACGCTGCCCACCACCCTCGACGGCACCAAGCCCGAAGCCAGTTACAAACACGGCGTCCTGGTGGTGACCCTGCCCAAGCGTGAAGAGGTTCAGCCTCGCTCGCTCAAGGTGAAGGTCGAGGCCTGATCAACGGCTGATCACCGAGGCGTGATTCCGCAGGGCGTGTCATTTCGACTCGCGTCATTTCGACTCGCCCTGCGGAAAAGCCTTGCAGTCGTCAGAGCGCGGCGCGGGAAAACTGGCAAAGTGCGCCGCCGCAAATGCAGCTGGCCAGAAAGATCACGCTTCCCCTCGCGTTGTTCGCGTTCGTCGCGCTGGGCGTCTCAGCGTGGCTGTCAGTGAGGGCGGCGGTTTCGCTCCACCACGCCGACCTCGAAGGCGACCAGAACTACACGGCGCGGGTATTCCTCGCGGCCCTCGAACGTGAGCGCGGACGTGGCACGCTCGATGAAGGAGTGCAGTCCCTCCTCTCGGCCGCCAACCGTGAAGCGCACCGCGCTACCACGCGCCTGATTCCGCTCAGCGACGTGAAGTTGAACCCCACGCAGCAAGAAGCACTGTCGCGCGGCGAGCCGGTGTTCGAGCTCGACGTGTGGCGCACCGCCGAGACGTGGATGCCGACGCGCCTGCCCGATGGCTCGCCCGGCGTGTTGTGGATTCACGAGAACCTCGCGGCCGAGAACGAAGCGCTCAACGGCATCATCACCACGCACGCGCTCAACGCCGGCAGCCTCGCGTTGCTCTGGGCGCTGGTGGCCATCGGCCTCGGAGCCATCGTCGTCGGCCGCCCGATGCGCGCGCTCGCAGAGAAGGCGCGCCTGGTGAGCACGGGCGATTATTCGCAGCCGCTGCAGATTCAGCAGACCGACGAGATCGGCACGCTCGCTCGGGAAATGAATCACATGTGCGACGAGCTGGCGGCCGCGAGCAGCAAGCTGCAGCGCGAGCAGCAAGAACGCGAAGCCGCGCTCGGAGCGCTCCGCCACGCCGATCGTCTGACCACCGTCGGTCTGCTCGCCGCGGGGCTCGCGCACGAGCTGGGCACGCCGCTCAACGTGGTCTCGGTGCGCGCCAAGATGATCGCCATGGGCGAGGTGGCCGAGCCCAAGGAGATTCGCCAGAGCGCGGAAATCGTTCACCAGCAGAGCGCGCAGATGACGCGCATCATTCGGCAGCTGCTCGACTTCGCGCGGCGTTCGCAGCCGTCGATGTCGACCGTGAAGCTCGACGAGCTGGTGCGTGGCTGTCTGGTGATGCTGCAGCCGCTGGCCGACAAGGCGAAGTGCCGTTTCGTCGCCGAGTCGCTCGCTGCGGAGACCATCGAGGGCGACCCCAATCAGCTCCAGCAGGCCCTCACCAACCTCGTGGTGAATGCGCTCCAGGCCATGACCTCGGGCGGTTCCATCACGGTGACTGTGTCCAGAACGGTCGCCACCCCACCAGCCGACGTCGGAGGGCCGCCGACTACCTGTGCCCGCATCGACGTGCGCGACGAAGGCCCCGGAATTCCAAAGGAGAACCTGGGCCGGGTCTTCGAGCCGTTCTTCACGACCAAGCCGGTCGGCGACGGCAACGGACTTGGCCTGCCAGTCGCATGGGGAATCGTCCGTGATCACCGCGGATGGATCGCGCTCGACTCGCCGCCCCACCAGGGCGCCACCTTTTCGTTGTTTCTCCCGCTGGAGCGTTCCTGAATGAAGCCCCAAGTTCTCATCGTCGAAGATGATCTCGCCATGGCCCAGATGCTGGTCGAAGGGCTCGGCCGCCGCGGCTACGAATCAAAATCCGTGAAGGACGGAGAGAGCGCGCTGGCTGCGCTTTCGGAGACCGACTTCCAGGCCGTCGTCACCGACATCAACATGAAGGGCATGGACGGGCTCAGTCTGTGTGAGCGCATCCTCACCAGCGAGCCGGGTTTGCCGGTGCTGGTCATCACGGGCTTCGGCAGCATGGAGACCGCCATCAAGGCGATCCGCGCCGGCGCGTGGGACTTCCTCACCAAGCCCTTCGAGCTCGACACGCTGGCGATCGCGCTCTCGCGCGCGGTGCAGCACAAGCAGCTGCGTGAAGAAGTGAAGAAGCTGCGCGAAGAGGTCGGCGTGAAGCGCACCACTTCGGCGCTCGTCGGTCAGAGCCGGCCGATGCTCGATCTGATCAGCCTCACCGGTCGCGTGGCCGACACCGAGAGCGCGGTGCTGGTCACCGGCGAAGGCGGAACGGGCAAGAAGACGGTCGCGCGCATGCTCCACGACGCGAGCCGGCGGAAGAGTGGTCCGTTCGTCACCGTGCATTGCGGCACCAGCACCAGCCCGCTCCACCTCGAGCACGAATTGTTCGGAGCGGCGAAGCGGCCCGGCGCGTTCTCTCGCGCGCACGGTGGAACGCTGGTGCTCGAAGAGGTCGGCGAGCTGCCGGCCGAGTTGCAGATTCGCGTGGTGCGTGCGCTGCTCGATCGCCGCGTGCGCCCCTCGGGCTCGGAGCAAGACGTGCCGTTCGACACGCGCGTGGTGAGCACCAGCTCTCGCGATCTGCAGGCCGAGGTCGACGAGAAGCGCTTCCGCGACGATCTCTTCTCGCGGCTGTGCATCGTGAACCTGCACCTGCCGGCGCTGCGTCTGCGCGGAAACGACGTGCTGTTGCTGGCCCAGCACTTCGTGAAGATGTTCGCCGACCGCAGCCACAAGAAGGTCGACGGGCTCGCGACGGCGTGCGCGCAGAAGCTCCTCGCGTATGGCTGGCCGGGCAACGTGCGTGAGCTGCAGAACGTGATCGAACGCGCCGTGGCGCTCGCGCGGCACGAGCAGCTCACCGCTGATGATCTGCCGGAGAAGGTGGTGCACCCGCAGACTGGTCACCACGCGGCGGGCGCCGACGAGTCGTTGCTGGTGCCGATGGATCAAGTCGAGCGGCTCCACATTCTGCGCGTGCTGCGCGCGGTCGGTGGCCATCGCACGCAGGCGGCGAAGATCCTCGGGCTCGATCGCAAGACGCTGTACCGCAAGCTCGAGAGCTACGACCCCGCCGAGGTGGAGCTGGCGTTGAAAGACGCCCCACCTGCGCAGCGCGGCGCCGCGGCGAATTGAGATTTTGACACCGCGCGCGTGCGGGCAGACGCTGCGGTTCCTCTCACCAGGAGCCCGCACATGCGCAAGTCACTGATGCTCGCAGCTCTGCTGTTCAGCGGTTGTGGTGGCGTGACGCCGGAGATCTACCAACTGGTCGTCGACTTCTTCACGCTGCCCGACAGCTGCTACTCGAACGGAATGCAGCCGATGGCGGGCTTCACGTCGACTCCGCCTGATCTGCTTCAAGTGAACGTGTGGGACGGCCCCGAGGGCGGCTCGTTCATGAAGATCGAGCAGGGCGGCGGCACCATCGACATGGGAGCGGCGCCGAACGTCGCGGTCAGCGGCGTCTTCATCGGGAAAGTCACCGACAAGGGCGTGACGTTCTCGAGCGATTCGGTGTCGAAGGCGACGGCGGCGAACAGCACCATCACCGACACCACGCACGCCGAGTTCACGTTCATGCGCGGCGGCGGCACGTTCAAGGGCACAGGCGCGCTGAGCTCATCTCGTGCGTGCACCGGCAGCGCGTGCAATGGAACGCAGCCGAGCTGCTCGGTGAACGGAATCAACTTCAAGGGCTCGCGCATCGCGGTCGATTTCGAGCGAGCGCCGTAAACAAGACGTCGACGTCGACGACGCGACGAGACGTCGAAGCAAAGACGAACGCACAAGAGTCCCCCTCTCCCGCGAGGGAGAGGGTCGGGGTGAGGGTGGACCTGCAGTTCACACGCGCAGAATCACGCCACGAGCGGCCTTGCCCGTCGCATGAGCAATGGCCTCCACGTAGGCCTGCGTCTGCGCCTCATACTTCCCGAGCTGCTCATCGATGGTGTCGTCGGTCTTGAACTCAACGAGCACCCACGAGCCGTCAATCTCGTACGCGAGATCGACATTCCCCTCGATCACCCGACCATCGTGCAGATGATCGACGATCGAAGCCTCACGCCTCACATCACCCGACTTCCGAGCCGCGGCGACGAGCGGATGCCGCAGCGCTGACTCGACAGCATCAGCCGCCGCCTCCGTCTCACGTCGCGAGGACCCGAGCACGCGAGCGAGCACATCCACCGTCTGCGCGATGGTCAGTCGATCCGCGTCCAGCGAAATCGAAGCGAGCGCGGCGTGCACCAGTTCACCGAACCGCTTCCCCCGCGGCCGCCCCTCGCGCGGAGCATCGGTCTGCTCGAGCGGAATGGTCCCCGTGGCGAGCACCGGCTCGAGATCGCGCGCGACGATGACCTCGACGCTGACCTTCTTCCCCGCCAACACCGCACGCGCGCGAGTCGCCTTCCATTCCTCGTGAGCCGCGATGCTCTTCGGCGCCTCGATGGTGTCGTCGAGCAACGCCTCGGCCGCCTCGATGCCGGACGGAGCCTCACGATTGAGCTCGAGCGTCTTCGGGTCCCACCACACGACGCCGTTGCGACCGGCCTCACTGATGTGGAGCCCGGGCATCGGCACCTCGGGAGGAATCATTCCCTGCCGCTCCAACATCGTGTCGAGACCGAACGCCGGACACTTCGGAGGAACGCGTGGCTGATGCTCCGTTCCCCGCCGCGGATAGATCGCCGCGTACAACGGCTCGGTCCACGTCGCCTCGAACCGCCGCTCGCCGCAAGCTGGCACCACGAGCAGATCTCTCGCACGCGTCGCCGCGACGTACGTGAGCCGCACCGACTCTTCGGCGTCGCGCGCCAATACCTCGGCCTCGTGCTCACGAAGCTCAGCAGGAATGCAGTACGCGAGCGGGTGCACCCACAATCCGGTTTCAGGATCGACCCAGTGTGACGGCTCCGGGCGCGCGGCATTGGCAGTCGGCTCCGCGAGAATCACGACCGGGAACTCGAGCCCCTTCGCCGCGTGCACGGTCATCATGCGCACGCCATCGGTGCCTTCCTCGACGATCGGAGCCTCGGGCGCCCCACCCTCGTCGGCCTCGGCCTGCAGCGCCTCGACGACTTCACGGAACGACGTCGCGCGCCGCTCGTAACGTCGGCTCACCTCGGCCAGCTGCAGCACGTTGGCGAGCGCCTGGGCTCCAGCAGTCCACACCGCAATGCCAGCGTGCGCGCGCGTGGTCTCGAGCAACGCATGAATGGTGGCGCTCACCGGTCGCTTGTTGCGCGTCTTGTGGAGCGACCCGAGCACGTCGAGCGCCTCGACGATCGCCTGCTCGTCGGCGGTGAACGTGTCCTTCTCCCACTTGCGCAGCGGGTGCAGCTTTCCGCGCGCCACCTTGAACGAGAACAGGTTCTCATCGGTGAACGCGAAGAACGGCCCGCGCAGCGTCGCGTAGACCGAGTACTCATCATCGGGGCGATCGATCGCGAACAACGCCACGCGAGCGGCCATCACCTCTTCGCGTTCGTGGAACGAATGCCCACCGACCAACACGTGCGGAACTCGCCTCGCCTCGAGCGCCTGCGCATACGGCCGCGTGATGTCTTCACCCCAGCTCTGCTGCCGCTTGAAGAGAATGCACACGTGCCGCGCGTCGACCTTCACGCGCTTGCCGTCTTCCTCGACTTCCCAGCCGCTCTTCGTGGTGAGCCACTCGATGAACGCGGCCACCGAAGCGGGGAAACCTTCTTCCGTCTTCCGCTTCGTCGCGTTGCCGCGCTCGTTGAGCGGACTCGGTGATGGCAGCACCACCAACGACGGCTGTTCCTTGTTCGCCTCGCGCCAATCACCGAGCGGAACCCACTTCGCCTGGTGTTCGCTCTGCATGGCCTTCTCGAACGCGCCGTTCACCGCGCCCTGAATTCCGGGAGTGCTGCGGAACGAAGTCGACAGGTACGCGACGGCGGCGCCGTGACCGATGAGGTGCTTCTTCACGCGGTCGTAGAGAAGAATGTCGGCGCGACGGAAGCGGTAGATCGACTGCTTGGGATCACCGACGAGGAACAGCTTGCCGGGCACGGGCTTCGTCGCGAACGGCTCCTTCACGCTCGAGTCATCAGCCGACAGCAACAGCACGATCTCGCTCTGCAGCGGGTCGGTGTCCTGGAACTCGTCGACGAACACGTGCTTCACCGCGTGCTGCAACTTCTCGCGAACGCTGCGGTGATCGCGCAGCAGGTTGCGCGTGAGCAGCAGCAGGTCGACGAAATCGAGCACACCCGCGCGCGACTTCTCGAGCTCGTAGGCGGCGACGATCGGCTTCAGCTCGTCGTGCAGACACGCAGCGAGATCGGCATCGGCCAGCCGCGAGAACTTCGTCAGCGCAGCGAAGGTCTCGGCGCGCTCGTTGATGATCTCGTGCTGCGCGACGCCGCCATGGAAGTTCACGTTCACGGCGCGGCGTTCCCAGTCGAACTTGCCCTGCCCCAGCTCGCGCAGCAGGTACTCGAGCCCGTCGTAGTCGCGTTTCGACACGCTCTCGCGGTGCCGCAAGTCCTCCATGAAGCGGTGGCACTTCTCAATCACGTCGAGAAATTCGGCATGTCCCCGTCGCGATGTGACGTCGGTGCGGCGCTTCGCGAAACGATCGACCAACTCGATGACCTGATCGATCGCCTCGTCACGACGGAACGGATCGCGTCGCCACGGAGCCGCGAAGTCACGTCTCTCGACGAGCGAAGCGACGGCGTTCAACAACATCGCGCGCGGCGGCAACGAGTCGAAGCCCTTGCGACGTCGACGCAGCGCGCGGCGAATTCCCTCGGGGCGATCTTCGAGGAGCGACTGAAATCGCCGGTGGAACGCGGCTTCGAGCAGCGCGCTCGCTTCACCTTCGGCGGCAACCTCGAAGAGTGGATCGATGCCCGCCTCAACGGGGTTCTCACGAAGCAGGTCAGCGCACAGCCCGTGAATTGTTCCGATGCGCATCACCTCGAGCTCTTTGAGCGCGGCGGTGAGCCGTTCCTTCTCCAACGCCGGAGTCGCCGCGTCTTCTCTCGCGCGCTCGAGTCGAGTGCGCAGCCGAAGCTTCATCTCGCCCGCGGCCTTCTCGGTGAACGTGACGGCGATGATCTCGCGCAGCTGCGCTCCACCGCGGCGAATGATCGCCACCACGCGCTCGACGAGCACGGTGGTCTTGCCGGTGCCGGCCGCGGCCTCGACGACGAACGTCGTGTCGAGCTCGGTCAGCAGCCGCTGGCGATCGCCGTTGTCGCCGGGAATCTTCACTTGCGAGACCTCAAGTCGTTGAGCTCCTTCAAGCTCTGCTGCACGGCCTTGCGGGTCTTCACCACGCGCCGTTCCTCATCGGGCCCGCACAGCGATCTGAAGCGGCAGAAGCGGCACTCCTCTTCTCCACGCGGAGGCATCGCCGGGAAGAACCCCGTCTCGAGCGCGCCGCGAATCGTCTTCGCGAGCAGCAGGAATTCCTCGCGCGCCGCTTCGGTGAGCTCGGTCGGCACCGGCAAGAATCCACCAACCTGCGTCGTGTAGAAGAGCCGCCCTTCCTTCACCTTCACGCCGGGGAACAGCTTCTCGAGCACCAGCGCGTAGAGGAGCGGCTGAATGTGTCGCCCACCGCCGATGACGTTCCCGATCTCCGCGCGCGCGCGACCGGTCTTGTAGTCGGTGGCCCGCAGCGCTCCGTCTTTCGTTTCTTCGACGAGATCGATCGACCCGCGCACCTGCAGCCCCTCGACCAGCGTGACGGGGTCCGGAGTGCTCCGCGGGTCCTGCTTGTCGACGTCGCGCCCCGGCAACCCGAACGAGAGCTCGAAGTACGCCGGCGTCCACGTCGCGTCATTCGCGGTGCGCCGCAACCACTCGCGCAAGTCGGCTTCGAGCGTCTGCACGCCGTCTTCGAACACGCGCTCGATCGCCGGCTTGAACTCGTCGAGGAACTCGCTCGAGACCTGCACGATCGTCGAATGCAGCTCGCCGAAGATCTCGTCGATGTTCGCGTTGGTGACCTTCACTCCGCGTTTCCGCAGCGAGCTCAGCAGGCGGTACTGAACTTCGTGCGCCATCGAGCCCTTCTCGAGCGGGCCGAGTTCTTCGAGCTCTCCGGGAATTTCGAGTGGCTCGAGTCTGACGAGCGCTGACAAGAAAAACCGGTACGGACACGCCGCATATTGCTCGAGGGCCGTCGGAGAAAACGGCCGCTTCGTCGGGTGATGCGGCTCGAGTGCAGCGCGACCTGCGGGCCCTGGCTTCACGAAGCCGTCCCACGCGGTGATCGCGCTCTGCTGCCACCGCGCGTAGCGAGAACGCAGCGCGCGCCCGAGATGCGGGCTCGACGTGACGAGGTACCGGCCCTGCCCCTTGATGCTCGCGTCGCGCGTGTGGAGCAGTCGATTGAGCACTGCGAGATCGAATTCGGTGTCGTCGATCGCGCGTGGCGGATCATCAGGAGCGGGCCACGCGAGGCGCACCTTCGCCGACGACTCCGCCTGACGCTGCAGCGCCTCGAAGCCTGGGAGACTCCCCTGCACGGCCTGCGCGGCTTCGAGCGCGTAGAACGACGGCACGCGCGGCCGCGCATGTTCAGCGTCGATACGCGGATACGAGAACACGACGTGCTTCGTCGCGGCGCCGACCGACATCATCAGCGCGAGACGCTCGGTGGCGATGCGTGACTCGGCGACCTCGAGCTCCGACGACAAGGCTTCCCGCTCGGAATCAGGGAGCAGCGGATCTTCCCGAATCTTTTGCGGAAACACGCGCTCCGCGAGGCCGGGAATGAAGACGACCTCGAACGCGAGCCCACGTGCGGCTTCCGTCGGCGCGACGAACACGCGGCCATTGCGACGCACGTCGGGCGTGTCGGTGACTTCCGAGAGACGCCGCGAGAGCACGCGTCGCACCTCAGACAATTCGATCGGCCCCACCACGCCCATCGGTTCGAGCTCGTGAAGAATCGACAACACGCGCTGTGGATCTTTCAGCGCGCGCGTGGCGAGACCGCGGAGCACGCCGATCCACTCCGACCAGCGAGCGCTGCGCGGCAGCTCGTTCAACAGATCGAGGATCGGCAGCGCGAAGTGTTCGAGCGCGTCGAGATCACCCAACTCGCGGCCGACGCGATCGAGCTGCGCTTCGGTCGCGGTGGGGTTCTCGCGTTCTTTCTGTTTCGCAGCGCGCAGACCGCTCAAGCGGCGACGCCAGCGATCGGGACCGCCGATCACCGCCGCGTCGATGATCAACCGCTCCCAGCGTCGCGGAGCACGCAGCTGACCGAGCACCGCCGGTGCTTCGACGTCACCGACGATCTCTTCAGCCGGCTTCTCCGGAGCGAACGCCGGCTCGACAGGCAACATCGACTCGCTCGCATCGGGACGCACGAAGGTGTCGGTCGCAGCGGGTGGTGCACCATTCGGCTCGAGCTGGGGCACCTGCGCGAGCGAGAGGTATTCGCTGAATCTCCGCGCAGAGAGCTGCTCTTCCGCGCACTGAAGCAACGACAGCAACGCGCGCCCGGATGGATCGGGATGAGGCAGACCCGAGCTGAACCAAGCGGGGATCTGCGCGCGACGAAACGCATCCTCGAGACCCGCGCGATACGCACCCGGGCTGCGAAGAAAAACCGCCATGCGATCGAACGGAACGCCCGAGCGAGCAAATTCCAACACGCGCCGAGCAATCTCAACGCACTCGCGGGCCTCGCCCGGAGCACTGAAAAACAACTCCCCCCCTCTCCCGCGAGGGAGAGGGTCGGGGTGAGGGTCAAACAAGAATCTCTGAACGCGAGAAACCTCATCCTCGCCGTCAAACGCAATCACCTCATCGCCAGGCGAATGCTCCCCGAAGGGAGAACTCACGATCGCCGAAGGCGAAGCCTCAACGAGAGCCTCCCGAAACCGACTCTCGAGCCCCGGAACGGTCCGAACATCAACCACCGCAACCGGAGGCGTAGCGACGGAAGGAAGCGCCTCGAAAGCCAACGCATAAACGGTGGCGCGATCCGCCAACTTCACATCACGCAACGCCGCATCGAACGCGAGCGCCGCAGCCCGCAGCGCCGGCTCCAACTTCTGCGCATCGAACTGCAGCATCCGCACTTCATTCACGCTCTGCGCGAGCGCCCGCGACAACCCCGGAGTTCCCCGCAGCGGCTCGAGCCGGCCCAGCTGCCCCGCCTCACCGAGCTGATGCGCGACGCGAGCCCACAACGCCTCGAGCGAAAGCGACGAAACCGCCGTCAGCCCCTTCGCGAGCAGCGCCGGTCGAGCAAGCTCGAGCGCGTGCCGATACAGCGTGGTGCGCGTCCACCCGAAGACGGGACGCTGCACCGAGCGCACGACCTCCGCGGAAGTCTCGAACGACGGCCCGACGATCAGCGCAGGCCGATCACCGGGAAGCCCCTGCAGGAACGCGCGAACCCGAGCGAGCCGAAGCTCATTTCGCCGACTGGTAACGCGGGTCCGCACTGCTCCGACTCTGCCGAAGAATCCCTCAGGGACCCAGACAAACGACGCACCCGAGGCCAGGCGCCGAGCCGACGACCTGCCCCTTGAGCGAGTCAGCCGTCACGCGCCAACCGACACGCGGCGGGCAGTACGCATCGCTCTGAATCAGCTCCGGCTTCACGTTGCCCGGAGCGATGACGATCGTCGCCACGCGCTGCTGCCACATCGTGGTGCCGGTCGCGTCTTCGTTCTTCGCCCAGCGCGGCTTGTCGAGCGACACCTCGTCACCGCTCGCCACCTGCCACTTGCCCGAGCCCGTCATCACGCACCGATCGAACGTCGTGTACGGCAGCGACGTGTTCTGAATCGTCTCGAGCAGCGACTTGTCCTCGACGCTCACCGCGTTCGACATCGCCTTCTCGAGCTCACCCGCCGGCGGCAGATACCAGCCGACGACCATGTTCACGCTCACGCGGCCGCCGAGAGACTTCACGACGTGAACGACCGCCGTCTGATCGCTCAGCACCGCCGAGCCCGCGCGCTGACGCGTGAGCGTGACGTACGCGCCATCGCTCACCTGCGCGCAGCTCACCGTTCCCTCGCCTGCCCATTCGCTCGCGTCGATGCGGAAGACGTCGGGCAGCGCGGCGAACGATTCGATGATGACGGAGTCGATCGCGCGGCCCGGCGTGCAGCGCAGTTGCAACTCGAAACCGGAGAGCAACGCGATCGTTCCGCGTGACGCAGAGACGGTAACCGTTGCTCCTGGAAAATTCGTCGCAACCGAGTCCGCGACGACCTGCTTTTCCTTCGCGCTCGGCTCGTAGCGGAGCGACAGCACCGGCGGAGGAATCTGGCGGAGCTGTGAAGAATCGCTCGAGGACTCTTCGCGCGAACTCGTGAGCGTTCCGTCAGGCCCGCAAGCGGCGAGCGCGCAAATCGTGAAAAGAGAGGCCGTGAATTTGGTCATGCACCGAGGACGAAATTCTTCGTCGCTTCGTGCGGGAAAGTTTCAATGGCCGCTTTCACCGGGCGCAGGCAGCGCGACCTTCCCTCGGAAATGGCGAAACACCCACCAGTACCAAAGTGCCGCGAGTGAGATTCCCGGGACCCACCACCACACGCCAGCACTCATTCCAGAACCAGTGGAGGCGGCAGTGTTCACCGTCATCGAATCAGCGGCACCGTTCACTCCGCGCAGCACGAGCGGAAAGAGCGCAGCCACAGTGGCCACGAGTACGCCCGCGATGAAAGCCACGCCGCCGAAAAATGCCGCGCGCTCGCTCTCGCGCTTCGAGAAAATCACCACGAGTCCGGCAAGCGCGCTTGCACTTCCGAGCCACGCGATTGGGCGCTGCCCAAGCAAAGAAACGAAGTCCGGCCACACGCGCGCGGTGGCGATCAACGCGGCGATCCACAACACGATCACCGCGCCCCACGCGCGCAGCCGCAGCGCCGACGCGCGCTTCTGAACTTCGCCGTCGGTCTTCAGCACCAGCCAGTTCGCTCCGTGCGCGACGAGCGTGACGACGGTGAGCAGACCAATGAGGAACGTGTAGCCGTCGACCACTCCGAGCCGGCCTTCAGCGGGAAACAGCGGCAGCTCGAAGAAGCCGTTCGCGTCGAGCGGCACGCCGCGGATCACGTTGCCGAGCGCTGCTCCCATCAAGAACGGCACGGCGATCGAGCTCACCACGAGCGTGCTGTCGAAGAAGCTGCGCCACAGCGGGCTGTCGAGGTGATGCCGCAGCTCGATCGACACGCCGCGGAGAATCAGCGCCCAGACGATGAAGATCACCGGCAGGTAGAAACCGGAAAATCCCGCCGCGAGCAGACGAGGGAACGCGAGCAACATCGAGCCGCCTGCGGCCACGAGCCACACCTCGTTGCCGTCCCACACCGGGCCGATCGATCCGATGACCTGCGCGCGTTCGGAGTCGGTGCGCGCGACGAAGCGATGCAACGCGCCCACTCCGAAGTCGAAGCCGTCGAGCACGGCCCAGAGCGTGAGCAGCACCGCCACCATCCAGAACCAGAGCTCACTCATGCTCGGGCCCTCGAATCACCGCGCGCCCCATGAGGAAGAGGAACGTGAGGCCGAGCACGAAATACAGACCGGTGAAGCCGATGAGCGTGAAGGCGGTGTCTCCGGTGTGCACCGTGGGGCTCGCGCCTTCAGAAGTACGAAGCAGTCCGTAGATCAACCACGGCTGGCGGCCGAGCTCGGCGGTCATCCACCCCGCGGTGTTGGCGATGTACGGAAAGGGGAAGGCGAGCATCAGCGACCACAGCAGCCAGCGTGAGTTCTCGAGCCAGCCGCGCCAACGGAAGAGCACGGCGAGCGACATCAGGCCGATGAACATCGTGCCGAGGCCGACCATCACGTGGAACGAGTAGTAGAGGAGCTCGATGCTCGTCGGCCACTGGTCTTCGGGGATGTCGTTCAGACCCACGACGTCGGCGTTGAAGCGGCCGAACGCGAGGAAGCTGAGCACTGCGGGCACGCCGATCGGATTGTCGAGTCTGCGCGCGGCGACGTTGGGTTGACCGATGAGATGAATCTCGGCGCGCGTGCCCGACTCGAAGCGACCTTCCATCGCGGCGAGCGCGGCGGGCTGGTGCTTCGCGACGAGCTTCGCTTGCGCGTCACCGGTCGGAAAGCCAACGGCGATGCAGGCCACGAGACCGGTGGTGGTGGCGACCTTCATGCTGAGCCGCGCAGCTTCGAGGTGCGTGCCACGCAACATCCAGAACGCGCTGACCGCGGCGACGACGAACGACGCGGTGACGAGCGACGCCATCTGGTTGTGCGCGTATTGCGCGAGCGCCCACGGGTTGAGCACGTAGTCCCAGAAGTCGCGCAGCCCGAAGACTCCGTTCGCGTCGCGCTCGAAGCCGACAGGGTGTTGCATGAAGGAGTTGGTGATGACGATGAACACCCCGCTGAGCCAGGAGCCGATGAAGAGCGCGACGGCGGCGAAGAAGTGTTTGCGCGGGCCGAGCTTCTTCTCGCCGAAGACCAGCATGGCGAGGAACGACGACTCGAGCATGAAGGCGAGCAGTCCTTCGAGGGCGAGCGTCTGGCCGATCACTCCGCCGGTGAGTTGCGTGAAGCGCGCCCAGTTGGTGCCGAACTGAAATTCCATCGGCAGGCCGGTGACGACGCCGACGGCGAAGTTGATGCCGAAGACGCGAATCCAGAAACGCGCGACGCGAGCCCAGGCTTCGGCGTTGGGCCCCGCGCGAAGTGAGAGCCACTTGAAGATGACGATGATCAGCGCGAGCCCCATCGTCAGCTGGGGAAAGAGGTAGTGGTAGACGATGGTGAAGGCGAACTGCAGTCGATGCCACGTCAGCGGGTCGGCCATGGCGCACGTGGAACGTAGCTAACGCGGTCGCTCGCGCGCGCAGGAAACGCAGATAAGACCAGCGCATGGCGACGAAGAAGAAGACGACGAAGACGAAGACCGTGAAGAGCAAGACGCTGGCGCGCAAGGTCGCGACGAAGTCTTCGAGCGGGCCGATGCTGCACAACGTCGGCATCGTCGTGGAGTCACTCGATGCGGTGATTCCGTTCTTCACCGAGCTCGGTCTGCAGCTCGAGGGACGCGCGGTGATCGAAGGCGCGTGGGCGGGCCGCGTGACGGGCCTCGGAGATCAGAAGTGCGAAATTGCGATGATGCGCACGCCCGATGGCCACGGGCGGCTCGAGCTCTCGCAGTTCGTGAGGCCGGCAATCGCTGAAGATCACCGCAACGCTCCGGTGAACGCGCTCGGGTATCTGCGTGTGATGTTCTCCGTCGACGATCTCGACGACACGCTGAAGCGCCTCGGGAAGTTCGGCGCGCAGGTGGTCGATGAAGTCGTCGAGTACGAGGGCGTGTATCGGCTCTGTTATGTGCGCGGCCCCGAAGGCCTGTTGCTCGGACTCGCCGAAGAGCTTTGACGCTGTGCTATCGCCAGCACATGCACTTTCGATGGTCGATGGCTGTGTGCTGTCTGGCTTTGGCGTGCTCCCCGAACCCGACACCCGCTCCGGTCTGCGGCAACGCGGTGCCCGAGCAAGGTGAGCAGTGCGACGACGGCAACACGGCCACCGGCGACGGCTGTACACCCGGCTGTCAGCTCGAGCGACCCACGTCAGCGCGCTGCGGTGACGGCACGGTCAACTCGGGCGAGAGCTGCGACCCGGGTGATGGCGGAGTTCCGGTCGAGACGCCGACGTGCAACCTCGACTGTTCGACGCGCGCGTGCGGCGACTCGAAGGTGAACCGCGCCGCGGGAGAGCAGTGCGACGACGGCGCGCTCAACGCCGACGACCACGCCTGCACCACCGCGTGCCGGGTCAACGTGTGCGGCGACGGCAAGAAGGGCCCCGACGAGGCGTGCGACGACGGCAACTCGGCGAACGATGATGGCTGCACCTCAGCCTGCACACTGCCCAACTGTGGCAACGCCATCACCGACCAGGCCGAGGCCTGCGACGACGGGAACGCAGTCGATACCGACTCGTGCGTCGCGTGTCAGTACGCGCGCTGCGGTGACGGCAAGGTGCGCGCGAACGCCGAGACCTGCGACGACGGAAATCTCGTGAGCGGCGATGGCTGCGATTCGAACTGCACCCTCACCGGCTGCGGCAACGGCGTGCCCACCGGCCTCGAGGAATGCGACGACGGCAACACGGGCGCCGGAGACGGGTGCTCTCCGACGTGCACCGTCGAGCGTCCGAGCTCAGCCCGCTGTGGCAACGGCGTGGTCGACGTCAATGAGACCTGCGACGCCGCTGACGGAGGCGTGCCGGTCGAGACTCCGAGCTGCAACCTCGACTGCACCACGGGCGTGTGCGGCGACGGCAAGGTGAACCGCGCTGCGGGCGAAGAGTGCGACGACGGAGCGAACAACGCCGACGGCCGCGACTGTACGAGCGCGTGCGTGCGCAACCGCTGCGGCGACGGCAAACCCAACACTCTCGGTCCGGTGCGCGTCGAACTGTGTGACGACGGCAACTCCGACAACGGTGACGGCTGCAGCAACGCATGCACGCCACCGTCGTGTGGAAACGGAGTGCGCGACCAGGGTGAGCAATGCGACGACGGCAACGCCCTCAGCAACGACGCGTGCGCGAGCTGTCAGGACGCGCGCTGCGGTGACGGGCGCATCCGCAACGGGCTCGAGCAGTGCGACGACGGCAACCTCAGCAACGGTGACGGGTGCGACGTGAACTGCACCGCGACCGGGTGTGGCAACGGCATCCGCACCGTCACGGAGCAATGCGACGACGGCAACAATGCGTCGGGCGACGGCTGCTCGGCGACGTGCGTGCTCGAGCGGTGCGGCAACAGCGCTTCAGATCCCGGCGAGCAGTGTGACCCGGGCTCGGCGGGCCAGACCCCGACGTGCAACCGCGACTGCACGCTCTCGGTGTGCGGCGACGGCAAGGTGAACTCGGCCGCAATGCCCGCGGAAGAGTGCGACGACGGCAACACCAACAACGGAGACGACTGCAAGATCGACTGCCGCTTCAACCTCTGTGGCGACGGCGTGCGTAACACCGCGGGCCCCAACCACCTCGAGCTGTGTGACGACGGCAACACCAACAACGCCGACGGCTGCAGCAACGCGTGCACGCTACCGACCTGTGGGAACGGCATTCGTGATCAGGGAGAGCAGTGCGACGACGGCAACGCCATCAGCACCGATGCGTGCAACGGGTGTCAGGACGCGCGGTGCGGCGACGGCATCGTGCGCGCCGGGGTCGAGCAATGCGACGACGGAAACACGATCAACACGGATGCCTGCACCAACAGCTGCAGGACCCCGGTGTGTGGCGACGGATTCCTGAGCGTCGGCATCGAGCAGTGCGACGACGGCAACACCGTCACCGAGACCTCGTGCGTCTACGGCACGTCAACGTGCACGGTGTGTAGCGCGACCTGCACCAACGTCGTCGCGACGGGCAACGTGTGCGGCGATGGCATCGTCGACCCGGGCGGGCACGAGGTGTGCGACGACCGCAACGCGTTGGCGTGCGGTCAGTGCAACGCGACTTGTCAGGTGACCCAGACCGCGCACGCGACGGGCGTCATCGCTCCGGCGAACGGCGCTGACACCGTCGACGGCGACACGTTCACCATCGACGACGGCATCAATCCCGCCGTGACCTTCGAGTTCACCAACGGCACACCCGCCGGCACGCGCGTCAAGATCGGCCCCTTCACCAGCGCCGACAACAATGTCGCGATGCGCACGAAGATGCTCAGCGCGATCAACGGCGTGGCCGGCACCCTGCTGGTCACGGCGTCGAACGGCAACGGTGCGCTCCTGCTGCTCACCCATGATCGCGCGTCGTCGCGGGGCAATCGCGCGATCACGGAGACCGTCGCCACCGCGAACTTCCACGTCTTCGGGATGGCCGGCGGCCAGGCGGGCGACTGCACGACGGGGCAAGGGTGCACTGCCGCCGCCGACTGCACCTCCAACGCCTGCGTCGGCGGTGTGTGCCAGTGATGACTATCGCGGCGTGCGCGGCAGAACGATGCCGCCCCACTCAATGCCGGCGATCGAGCCGTCGTCGCTTTGCTTGAGCGAGAAAGCGTCGCCCGTATCGATCGCGACGAAGGCCGTCTTCGAGGTGAAGACCAGCGGCGAGTGAAGACCGAGCTTCATGGAGCTCAGCCTGAGCTGATCTCGATCGCGCACCACCTCGCAGACGATCTCGCTGCCGTCGACGGTGACGGCGAAGCGACCGACGAGCGCATCCAACGTCGGCTGATCAACCTCGACGCGCTCGATGGTGTCGGGAGCGAACTCCGCCGGCCAGCCGTACTCGGCGGCGATCGCGTACATGATCTCGCGCACCAGCGGCCGGCCTGCGGCACCGTTGAGCATCACGGCGGCGCCTTTGCCGAGCTCGGGGAAATAGATGACTTCGGCGTGCGCGCCTCCGGCCCACCCTGCGTGGCCGAACCGCAGCGCGGTGCCTTCGCCGCGAATCACGGGGCCGAGACCGAGCGGGCCCTTCTGCGGCGTGAGCATGTCTTTGGCGGACGCTTGCGAAAGGAGCGACGGCTGACCCGCGCGCGACTCCGCGATGGAGATCGCCCACGTCACGAGATCGCTCGGCGTCGACCACAGCCCCGCCGCTGCGAGCTCGGGATAGATCATGTAGCGCTCAGCGAGCGGCGCCCCGGCTGCGTCGTGCGAAATCGCGACGCTCTGCACACCAGCGCCCGAGAGTTCGAACGTGCTCGAGCGCATTCCCACGGGCGCGAACACCAGCTCGTGAATCAGCTGTGGGAAGGGAGTGCCGGTGACATCAGTGAGCACGAGCTGCTCGATCATGACGCCGCCACCCGAGTAGCTCACCGCGGAGCCGGGGACGGCCTTCACGCGAACAGCCTCAGTGTTGGCAGGCGGCGTTCCATCGAGAATCTGCGGGACGGTCGGCAACTTGTCGGAGTGCCCGTAGCCGCGAAAGCCGCCGAGGTTGATGCCCGCGCTGTGGCTCATCAACCGCCGCAGCGTGACCTTCTCGGTGCTCGTAAATTCGTTCTCCGGCACCTTCCACGACGTGAGGGATCCGTTCACGTCAGCGTCGAGCGAGAGCTTTCCCTGATCGACGAGCCGCAGCGTCGCGGTGGCGGTGACGACCTTGCTGATCGAAGCGGCCTGAAAGAGCGTCGTCGGAGTCACGGGCGTCGAGCCGCCGCGCTCGAGCGTTCCGAACCCGCGCGCCCAGACGAGCTTGCCGCCATCGACGACGGCGATGCTGACGCCCGGAGTGCCGAAGTACGCCATGCGCGCAGCGAGCTCGAAGCGAGACTCTGCAGCCGAGCCCTTCACGCGAGTGACGGGAAGCAGGGTCTGCGTGACGCGAGTGGAGCGATCGACCGCGCACGCCTGCAACGCGAGGAAGGCGAGCGCGAAGAGAGCGGAGCGCATGGCGGGGCACGTTACGCCGTATTCTCGCGACGTGTCGGGAGCGAACGCGGGCGAAGTGAGAGCGATCGTCGGAGGAACGATCGGCAATCTGGTCGAGTACTTCGACTGGTACGTCTACTCGTCGGCGGCCATCTACTTCGCACCGGTCTTCTTCCCGAAAGCGGACGCGACGGCGCAGTTGATGAGCGCGGCGCTGGTCTTCGCGATCGGCTTTCTGATGCGACCGATTGGCGCCTGGTACTTCGGGCGCATGGCAGACCGCGTGGGGCGCCGCGTGGCGCTCACGCGTTCGGTGTTGGTGATGGCGGCGGGCTCGGTGCTCATCGCGGTGACTCCCGGCTACGAGCGAATGGGGTTGGCGGCGCCGGCGGTGTTGCTCCTCGCGCGCATGGCGCAGGGGCTGAGCCTCGGAGGCGAGTACGGCGCGTCGGCGACGTTCCTCTCCGAATCAGCGAGCCGTGAGCGGAGAGGGTTCTGGTCGAGCTTCATCTACGTGAGCGTGATTCTCGGGCAGTTGTTGGCGGTGACGAGCCTGGTGGTGTTGCACCGCGCGGTGGGAGAGGCGGCGTTGAACGAGTGGGCCTTCCGCGTGCCGTTCGTGCTCGGAGCGGGAGCGGCGCTCGTCGCGCTGTGGCTGCGCACGTCACTCGAGGAGACGGCGGCGTTCAAAGCAGCGGGCGCTCAGCAGAACCGCGGAACGCTTGCGGAGCTGCTTCGGCACCCGCGTGAGTTCTTCACCGTGGTCGGGCTGACGCTCGGAGGAACCGTCGCCTTCTACACATGCACGACGTACATGCAGAAGTTCCTGGTCAACACGGTGGGGTTTTCGAAGGACACCGCGAACCTGCTCGCGACGGGGAGTTTGCTGTGGTTCATGGTGTTGCAGCCGGCGTTCGGAGCGCTCTCCGATCGCGTCGGGCGACGGCGCGTGTTGCTGAGCTTCGGAGTGCTGGGGTTCGTGGGGTTCGCTCCGCTGCTGTTCGTGTTGTCGCAGACGCGGAGCGAGTGGGTGGCGTTGGTGTGCCTGCTGGCGATGCTCACCATCGTGAGCGGGTACACGTCGGTGAACGCCATCGTGAAGGCGGAGTTGTTTCCGGCCCACGTGCGCGCGCTCGGTGTTGCCCTGCCCTACGCGCTGACGCTTTCTCTGTTCGGCGGAACCACGGAGTACTTCGCGCTGTGGCTGAAGCAGTCGGGGCTCGAGCCGTGGTTCTTCGTCTACGTCTCCCTCACCGCGGGGACTTCTGCGGTCGTGTACTGGTTGATGCCCGACACCCGAGAGTCGTCACGCATCGACCGCGATGCAGCAACGCGGTCGTGCACAGCGGGACAAGTACCGGATTGACCGCAACCACCCCACCCACGATCGGAGGCTAAAATGCGTGCACCCGCGTTGGGAGAAGCCTACGATTCAAATGCTGATTGCGGCTGAAGGCGAGTTCGATTCGGACTCGCGATCAAAGTCACCGGGTGGAGTCTAGACCCTAGTTAATTGGGCTTCCCCGTTGGCCTTGTGATTAGGTGATACAGAACTATGGAGCCGCAATCAGCACTCCGCACTATTCAAGATGTTGCTGAATTTACGCATGAAATCGGCGCGCGTCCCAAGATCCACTACACGACGTTCACTATTCCGAAACGCAGCGGCGGAATACGCACCATTCACAGTCCGGCAGGCCCCCTAGCAAGCGTGCAGCGCCGAATCGCCAACCTGCTGACGGCGCTCTATTCGGCACCCGGAAGCACACATGGCTTTGCACCCAAGAGAAGCATAATCACGAACGCACTGAGCCATTGCGGCAGCACGCACTTTCTCAACCTCGACATCCGCGATTGCTTTCCTTCAATCTCCGAACAGATGGTCGCTCAGGGCTTGGCCACTATCGGCGCCGACTCCGCAGTGATCGACCGCATTCTCAGAATCTGCATGCGCAACGGGTCACTCCCCCAAGGAAGCCCTACCAGCCCGATATTGCTCAATCTGGCCCTGTCGGAATTCGACCGTGAACTCTCACAATTTGCGAGCGCCAATGGCGCAGTAGTTTCCAGATATGCCGACGACATCACAATCTCGACCGCCTCAAAGATGCCAAGCACAATCGCCGTCCCCATTCGTGCACCATTTCGAGTTCTGGTTGGCCGCGAACTCTCATCCATCTTCGCGAACGCACGACTTGCCGTGAACTTTCGGAAGCTCCGGCTCGAGGAAACGTCAACTCGTGCACCATTGGTGACTGGCATTCACGTTGCCCCGCGCCTCGACGTTCGACGCAGAGTCTGGCGCAGAACTGAAGCGATGTTTCGCATGCTAAGGACCTTTGGGGCAGAGCAGTGTGAGGCCAGTCATGCGCAGAGATTCGGCGGCACCTTTCACTCGGTGCTCGCTGGTCTTGTGGAGTTTATTTCGAGTGTCGTCGGGCCCGGGGATGTTCGCATGCGCAAACTTCTGGACCCAAGCGACCAGAGAACCGAAGCCGATTTCTGGAGCTCACGCCTCGCTGGGATGCAAGCGCGAACGCCCAAATTGCGCGAAATGGCGCCGCGCCCAGGCGAAACTGTCTTTTTCCGCGACAGCGACGGGGGGGTGCAGGTCGGTGTGACTGCAAGGGCAGATCGTCAACTCCAGATCAACGCGCCGAAGCCACCACTACCAACGTCAATCGTGATCGACGCGCGAGGACATGCCCTTGGGCGAGGCAGCGACTTCCGACTGGCTCCTAGCTCGTAAGACCTGCCTTCAGGAATGCCGTATCGGCTTTCGAAAGCGCTTCAAAAAGAACGGCGTGGTAGTTGTTTGGACCATGCTCTTTCCTACTGCTTTTGGCCAAGCGCTTAAGCACCCGTTTAAGCTTTCCGAGATTGGTGCCAGCTCGCTCACGCACTTCACTCCATCCAACATCTGTGAAGTTGCGTTCAAATCGCTTGAGGAGCTTCAGCTGTCGAATCTGACGGTCGAGAACGGCCTGCACCCTTGCAGAGCCGCAGTTCGAAACACGGCTTGAGAACTTAATGCGATTGCCTTTAACGCGAGCAAACACCCATCGACCGCTTGGAAATTTGTCTTTGAATGCGTAGAAGAAGCACCGATCTCCCTCGAGCTTGACTTTCGTTCCTTTGCCAGAATTGCAGCTATTGCACGCAGGCACTAGATTCTCGATACACAGCGAATACTCCGGCAACGTCTCCCTAGGGAGAACATGATCGAGAGAGCTTGCGCGTTTGCTCCGGCAATAGAAGCACATCTTTCCCGCAATCTGCGCCAAGAGATACCTATTGAAGTCTGCGACATCTGCTTGACTGTACGAATATGACTCACGCAACGCCTTGCGACATGAGCTACTCAAGACGATCGGCCGAAGGTTGTGCAGTTCCGGCGCGGATTGCCGGTACTTCTTGAAGGCCCTGCGAATCGACGTCTGCGTACCGGGATCGAGCAAATAGTCCCTTCGAGCCGAGTCGCGCATCGCCTTTGCAATCTGCACGAAAACACGGAATGGGTCGGACTTCGGGAGCTGGAGTCTCTTCATTTCGTTCTCCCGCGAAAGCGGGCGTGCTCCAAGATTATCTCAAGCGGCAATGTTGTTGGGGCCGCAAATAGCCTTCGGAGTCTTCGCCGGGGAGTCTGTCTTGCGGCGGTCTCCAGCTGATTTAAGAATGGTCTCGACTCGATGTTGGGGTAATCGAAGACATACTCCGTCAACTCAGACAGACCGCAGCCTAGAGTCTCGCGATCAGGGGAGTCTACAATTGGCACACCGCTCTGGTTGCGGAATATCAACACCTGCCGAGCAAGCATGGACTGCGCAACAAGTGGCGAGTGCGTGGCAATAATCGCAAACGAATTGCGCGAACCAAGGAGACCAAACAACACATCGAGCAGGCTACACAACAAGGATGGGTGAAGATGCGTCTCCGGCTCATCAAGAAGCACCAGGGAGTTATCTGGAACACGCGAAATCAGCGAAGCACAAATCATCGCATACATTCGATGCCCGGCACTGAGACGATCAAACAGCGCCGTTCGCGACGACACCCACATTGGGGTGTCGTCCATCCTTGCGCCAACTGAGCTCGTGAATTCGTTCCAGAACTTGGCCCACTCACCAATTCTGTTTTTCGGCAGATGCTCGACAATCCTCTCAAAATGCACAGCTGAGTGACCGCTCTCAAACGACTCAAACTCCTGAGCCCCGCAATAAATATACGACTCCGGATCTTCGGAGCCCTCAGAGAATGGCTGCATTACGCCGTACGCGACTCCGACGACGGAATGAAAGAGCGGCGGTGGCTTTTGAAACTCGAGCCGCTGCGGTCCATCACCGACGGCAGCTTGTGCGAGTCTTGACAAGACGCCTGTCTTGCCTGTTCCGCTCGCCCCAATAAGTACGGCCACGCGACGAGAGATTGGCCCGGATGCGTCAAACGAGATCGTCATTGCGTGCGCGCGGTCGAAGCCGTCGAGTTTCGTCCGGAATTTCAGAGAGAATTTGCTCGGGACCTGGAAATCTCCACCGAAGGCCGTGGAGGCTATTCGTTTGGGCGTGGGGAAACGCCTGAGCGTTCGATCAAGTAGGTTGGTATCGAAGCCTTGGCCAAAGCGACGGTCGAAATGAATGTCACGAAGTCGCTCAAGAATGTCGGGGGTGTCGAGCGATCTAACGCGAGCGAAGTACTGAACGGACTGCCCGAGCGAACAGAACGCTGGGTCGAGCTTATCGAATGCATGAGGAACGGGGCGCCCGTCACGCGAGACAATCTTGACCGTACCCACGTGACGCCACCGACGTTCCTTCTGCCAGTGCAACAGCGTGAACGAAACACTCGCTCCGTAGTCGTCCCATGGCTTCCGTCGGAGAAAGAAACGAACGCCTTGAGTCGGCTTCGGAGGCGCCTCATCACCTACCTCGAACATCGACCCTCCACTTGTGTATCCGCCACTCACCAAAACTTGTCAATCCTAGCGACGACGTGCTGACGGTGCTCAACTGTAGCGCTGGCGGCGCGATTGCCAAACCGAAAACAGAGCCGTCGGCGTCCTGCATTTGCCGAATCCCTCGCGATCGAACACGACATGCGCAACACCACTTCGCACCGCCCCCGAAAAGGCAAAGTTTGCCAACCAGCGCGGAAATCCCGTGACGGTAGTCTCCGCCGTCGCACTAGAACGATCATGGACCGTTCGCCGAAACGAACGGTACCTGCGTAACTCGTGATTCACTCTGTACGACAATGAACGCCTCGTGCTTCGCACGCGTGACAGCGTTATAGGCGAGTCTGCGCTTTCGCGCGGCGTCCCCGCTCACCTCAAACGGCCAAAGAATGACTACGCGATCAAATTCGCGGTTCTTCGCTTGGTGAATCGTTAGCGCCGTGAGGCGTCGCTCGTCTCGAGTCGAGAAGTTTCGCCCAGCCTGCACAATCTCGCTTACGGCGGCACGCAGCTCCGCGGCTGTGAACTCAGTTCGCCCTTTGAGCCGCCGCAACCGAGCAAGCCACATACCCACACGTCTGATGACGCCCTCACCGCCGAGCTTGAGTTGATCAGCGCGAATGCGCACATCGTCACCCTCTGGCACGCCGAGTTCGGAGCACACTCCACGAATCTGTTCGTCAGGGACCATCTCCCAGTCCAACTTGAAGGGTCCCACCTTCCATTTCTTGCCAAGGGCAGGCTCTCGTCCGACGCGCTCAACGATCTGATTCACAAAGGATGAGCGGCCTGGACCAACGGGAGTGATGACCGCAACTGTCCCGCGGCTCTTCCATTTGGCAATCTTTGCAGCGACCTCCCAGGCGCCAAGCCCCCACCCGTCCACTCCCTTCAGCCCAAATCCAGCTGATGCAGTTACTGCGCGACCGTTGCGAAGTGCATCGGCCGCGGCCAGCAGACCCGGGTTGGTAGTTCTGTGAATCTCCTCGAGTACGATCGGAACGCATTGCGCACGCGCCCACTCCACGCTCGCACAGGTCAGATGACCGTCGAGTTCCTGAAACGGGTCTCCGGCAGCGATGCACGTGCATTGCACAGAGAGGCCGCGGAGGACGCGAAGCTGACCGCCTTTGCTATCCTGGAGTTCGTCAATCAGGACAATTGGGAGCGTCGCTGCCACCCATGCCTGCACGCATGCTTCATCCAGCAAGCGCCCAGCAAGGTCACACTGCGCGTCAAACTCGTTCGGCCACTCGCCAACAAGCGTGCGTGCGAGCGAGCGCCACCGAGAGATTAGCCTCAGGGCGAAGCCGTCGATTGTCACTGACTCGAAACGGCGGTGCAGACCGGGAACGAAAGCAAGCCGATCGTGCATTCGCCGCCGACTTCCGTGCATCTTCGTGAGAGCAAGAACACGTTGGTGGTCGGCAAGCGGCTTGGTTCCAAGAACATCCTGAAGGCGTTCGAGGAGCAATGTGCTCTTCCCAGTCCCCGCGCCTCCCTCAATGAGCTGCAGGGTCACAGCCGGATCCGCAAAACGGTCGTCTGAGGCGTTGACTTCGCGTCTTTCACGAGTTCTGGACAGCCCTCAGCAGTCCCAAGTGCTCCGCGTACAATCGCATTCAGGAAAGTGGCGCCACGTGCGCGACACCTCGCATTGTCGCGAATCACCGCGGCGATCTCCTCGTATGCAAGATAGTCGGTCTTGGCACGCGTACCCGTTGTCTTCACTTTGAATCGAGCAAGCAGGCCGGCAATCGAGGTCAATGCCCAGTCAGGAAGGCGATTCTGGAGCGGCCCAACTACGCCCTCCTCGTCGGCGCTCAAGACCCAAGCCACAACGTCTTCAATCTCCCACTCCTCCCGCAGAATGAGGATCGTCGCCGGAGGCGACTCAAGTTTGAGCAACGCATCGACCTTTGCCTCACCCTCGGCGTCGCCATCCACCATTGGAACCAAGCCGCGGTGCAGGCGTCGCAATTCCCGAAAGGTCTCCTCCACAGCAGAAGAGCTCGTCGGCACGACGCCGACAACCGCGCCGAACGGAGTCGAGTCTTCGGGTGCTCGCCCAAACACACTGTCTCCAGTCTCAACCACATCGGAGAGCAACCTGAGCCACTCTTGGTCGCCGCGGCCCTCAGGAATGAGTACCCGGTGATGCATCAAAGCATCGACAATTCGCGGACGATCATCGATATAGATTTTGCGCTGGACTGATGTCGCGGTTGACACGAGCCCGCCTGCGAGCATTGGAGTTGCGACCAAGTCACCCCCAAAGCGATCGACAACCAGTATCGATGTCGCCGGATAGAACGCGGCGACACGTGGAGCGTGGCTCGCACAGATTGTCTGCTCGGCGATCGCGACGGACTGAGCGACAAGCTTGCGTTGCAGACCTGGCGGCACGTGCAACTCGGGCTCCTCTAACGCCAAGATGAATGACAACCCCTGCTTGCGCCGCTCGCGACCGATCTCCAACAGGAGAACAAAGGTCTGAAGCGAAAGGCCGCCAGTGCCTTGGCGGCTCGCTGGAAGTAGGGCACCTCCTGATGCGTAGTGCGGCACGAGCCCACGAAGTAGCGACTCTGAATCGGTAGAAGTAAGGCGCAGCTTGAGCCGCGGTGCTTCCGGGAGGAGTTGCCGAAACTGCTCGTCCATTCGGTCCACAAGAGGTTTGAGTAAGGCGTCCTCTTCAAGCGGGTTCATTGGCGAGCGCAGTCGGTCTCGTTCTGCGAGGAGCGCCTCGGCCGGAATCCCACCGATCGTCGTAACAGCGCGCCGAAAGAGCTCGGAGGCGAACGACATAGTTGCTTCCCACGTTCGACGAACGGGCAATACGTAAAAACCGATCTCGCTGAGCAATCGACTCGGGAAATGATTCACGGCGGCGTCATCGAACGGGTCGACAACAGCCGGATCATCGTAGAAATACCTCAACTGCTCGACCTTCAGCTCCTCAAGGTCGAAACGCCCGGCAAGACCGATCTGAACGCAAAGAGAAGTCGCGTCTGCGGACGGTCTAGGATCCGCTTGCAGAGTCTTCGTGTTCCACCACTTCGGTATCCCGCGCCCTTCGCGAAACCACTCTGGGTGCTCGTGGGCTTCCTCAGAACTGAAACCACTAAGCGTCGCAACGAGCACGAACCGAGTTTCCGCATCTGGCGTACTTCCAAAGAAGTCGTGTTCAGTAAGTTCGCGCACCAACTGCGTCCGTCCAAAGACGAGCGATAGAGCGTCGATGATCGTGCTCTTGCCGCACCCGTTCGGGCCAACGAGCGCCGCGTGCCGTCCGAACACAACGCGCGATTTGCGGATTCCGCGAAACCCAACGACATCTAACGCAAGGACTCTCATTCAAGAACTCCCGCCCGGCCATCTTGCTCATCGCGACGTATGCTTTGAGGCTACGTCCCCTTGGCAGGTTCTCGGTGGCGAAGAAAGTCTGCGAGCTGAACTCGCATATCCGCCGTAAGGAGTGTCACCTCGGTCAAAACCTCCATGAGCGGATGCAGAGACTCGTAGAGTTCAGCTGCCAGACTCATGAGTTCCAGCGGCTGCACGCGCTCAAGCGTCTCGATCTGAGTGAGCGCATTCTGTTCTCGATGCGCGCCAACGATCGAGCGAACGTGCTTCAAGTCATCTGCATGCAATTGCTTGAATCGGTTCAGTTGCCTTGTGATCGTGTCCAGTTGTGGCAACACCCGTGCGTCGAGTTTTAGCCCGCGAAGTGCGTCTCGATACCCACGTCCGAAGAGCTGCGGGAGATCCTCCGAAGCCTCGTAGAGCAGAACTGCGAACTGGCGAGCGACGAATTTCCGTTCCGATTCATCGAGCGCAGCAAGCATCTGTGATGTCAGCCAATGCAGGTCCTCGTCGAGGAGCAATACGAACAGCGTTGCGTTGTGAATCCGAGCCAAGTCGCCGCCACCGCGCTCACGTGCTTGTGAACAGAGCCGCCGGACCGTAGCGATCAGGGGTTCGGTCAAATCCAGGCGCGTCCTGTGCTGCCAAACGAAGCGCGCACGCTTCGGCACCATGATCATCCACGTGATCACGCGGCGAACTTGATGGGACAACTTGAAGGTCGATTCCACGAAGCGTCCGGTCGTCGAGGAACACGCCATGCTGACGCGCAAACGTCGAGTAACAAATTGGAGGCGCCGGGAATCGAACCCGGGTCCGAAAGCCTTCGATTCCAAGTCACTACGCGCGTAGCTCAGATTTTGATTTGAGCCTCACACCCTCTTCCGAGCCGGATGGTGTGAAGCCGGTCCTGAGTTAGCTCTCGTTCTCCTCGTTCAGGCCCTTCGGAGAACCAGCCAGCATCATGGCGGTCGACCTTCGCGTCACTGGCAGAACACGAAGCGACCGTGCGTGAACCGTTTTTTAGGCGGCCAGCGCAAGCTCAACGTTGTCGTTGGCTTTTGTGGTTTTTGCTCACTTGTATTTACGAGTGTGTGTGCCCACTCGGCGCGCGACCTGGAGCCTCTGTGCCCCCGTCGAAACCTTGTCGCCCCCGACATCTCAAAGAACTGCCGTCCTCATAGCACCGGGAGCCAACAACTTCACTGCGTGAAGCTGCCCAACCCGCTGGCCCGCGGAATCGGCCCTGCCGCTCCGAACGTGTCGATCACCCACTCCCCCGCCACGAACTGGTGCTGCATGCCGTGACAGTCAGGCTCGATCGGCGAATCGAAGAACCGGTACCACGAGCCCAACACCGGCACTCCACTCCGCACGTCATCGGTCCGCGTGTGGTCGAAGAACATCGGCGTGTTCGTCCCCAGCGTCAGCCCCACCGCCGAGTCGAAAGCCACCGCACCATCGGTGTCGATCTCATCGTCCTGCGCCACCGCATTCCCCCGCACCCACCTCGGCGCAGGGAACGTGTCGTTCGCCTTCACCACCGACCAGTTCCCGATGTTCGCCACCGAAAACAAGCTCGCGATCGACACGTCGCTCGGCAGCCGGCACCGCCCGTCCGGCACCTGCAGCCCGTTGTACTTGTCGAGGAACCAGGTCTTCACGCCATCGACGTCCGCAGCGAGCACTCCGAGCGCGCTGATCAGCGCGTTGAGATCAGGCGCCGCTCCCATGTTCGCCGCCTTCTCGAGGTTCGAATACGTCTGCACCAACCGCGTGATGAGCACTCCGAAGTCGAGCACGAAGCGGAACACTTGCCCGTCGACCGTCGTGCACTGAAAGCCGAGCGCCGGCACCGTCACCGAGCCGCCCAGATCGAAGCTCCCTTCATTCGCCAGATAGATCGGCAACGACAACCCCTGCGCAGGCCCCAGCGCCAACCGCGTCGTCGCATCGAGCGCCGTCGTCGTCGCGCTCTGGTTCTGCACCAGCCACGGGCTCAACTGACCCGCGACCGTCTCCGCGCGCTCCCGCACGAACGCGCCGAAGTCGACGATGCGCCGCCGCCGATCGAGCCGCGCATCGAACGGAGCGAGCAGCGTGGTCGTCGAGCTCCCGTACCCCTGCGCGCGCGCGAGCCGCACTCCGAGATCAGCCGCCATGGTGAGCGTGATCCACCGTCGCTCGGTCTCACCCTCGGCCTGGTAGCGCGAGAACGCACTCAGCTCCGGAGCATCGAACGCGCGCCCACCCGGCGAACGCGAACCCGCGGTGTAGATGGGGATGAGCTGATTGCTCGCGTTGACGATGGGCGACGACACACGCCGCGCCCGCTTCGGATGCAGCGGCCCCTGATTCACCGTCGCGAGGAACGGGTGCCGCAGATCACGCAGCGCCCGCCCATTCACGCGCCGGCTCAATTCGTTGAGCGCGTCCTCCGACGTGCGGAGCACCTGCTCGGTCGTGAGCGCGGCTCCATTCAGCTGCGGAAAGAAGTTCGCCGCCACCCGTAGCTGCTGACCGAAGCGCTCCGCCGGAGAACCATTCCCCGTCTGGCTGCGCAGCCCGCGCAGCGAGTCCTGAATCGAGGTCTGAATCGGCACGGCGAGATCCGCCAGGAAGCTGCCCTCGTGCGGAGTGCCGAGCGTCACCACCGACATCGTGCGATCGCGCACGTACGCGCTGCGCCGCGTGTCTTCCGCGGTGAGCGTCACGCCATCGAAGGGCACCTGCGCCGTGTTGAGCTCAGCAACCGTCGGAGTGCTGAGCACGAAGCGCGTGGCGAGCCCTCCGAAGCTCTGCGTCACGAACACCACGCGCGGCGTGCGCTTGAAGCGCAGCTCGTACCAACGCACCGCGAGGTAGGCCTGATTCGCCACGCGCTGCCCCGACTGCACCAGCCCACCCGGAGCGTCGCGGTACGTGATGAACAGCGAGACCGGCGGCGCAGGCCGCGCGAGCTGCGTGAGATTCGTGATGCTCGGCGGCGTGATGTCGACCGGAACCAGCGTCACGAAGTTCGCCGGAATCGCCGCGTTCGCAGCGATGTCAGCCTCCGCGAGCGTGGCGGGAAAGCTCGCTCCCACGTTGCGGTAGTTCGGGTCGGTGAACGGCGCGAGAAAAGTGAAGAGCTGGTTCTGCGCGTTCGGCGCCGCGCCGAGCAGCCCGCGCAGGAAGTCCACGCTCCACTCACCGCGCGAATAGAACGGCGTGTCGACCAGTGAGAGCTCGCTGTCGATGGGGTGCGACATGCCGTGCGCGAGAATGAAGAGGAGTGGGCTCGAGCCATTCACGCTCTGCTGCGTCGGCACCACCGGAGTGAGCACCGTCGTCGTGAGGTTCGGAATCGTCACGCGCACGGAGCCGGTCGACGCACCGCTCAGCGTGCCTCCGACTCCGACCTGCGAGCGCGTCACCTCGAGCGTGTCGGGGTCGAGCGCCGAGGCCGCTCCCGCGAACTGCAAGTCATTGGTGACGATGAGACCCGCCTGTCCCTCCGAAGTGGTCGTGTCGTAGAGGCCAGCGTTCGTCGAGGGATCCGCTCGCTCCGCCGTGAAGGTCGCCGACGTTCCATCGGCGAAGCGAATCGTGCCCGTCACGCGCGTGCGTTCGACGACGGCCGACTCCAGCGTGTGGCCGCTCGCGCTCTGCGCCGATTCGACTGCGCCCTCGGTCGTGCCCTCGGTGAGTGACGTCGCGAACCAGCCGGTGCGCGTCTGCCACGAGTCCTTGCCGCACACGTACGCGATGACCGTGCCGTCTTCGACCGCGACGCCAATCAACGCGTCGGTGCCGTCGACGGTGCCGACGTAGCGCGGCGGTCCTTCCTGAGTTTGCGGTTGGCAGGCGCTGAGGCAGAGGGCGATCGCGAGCAGTCGGCGCATGGGGCGGTGCCTTCAGCAAGAAGACGACCAGTCGCGCTCGCTGCATGAGACGTCGGCGGACTGTCGGGTGGCGCCGACACCTGTTGGGCGCACCCGACAAAGACACTAAAGCGGCTCGCCATGCTCCTCGCCTTGCCCGTCCTCATCGCGCTCAGCGCCGCTCCGAAAGCGTTCCCGTTTCCCACCAAAGTCACGACGCTCAAGAACGGTCTCACCGTGATGCGCGTGCCCTTCGAAACACCGGGCATCGTCTCGTATGTGACCGTGGTGCGCGTCGGCTCGCGCAACGAGATCGAAGCGGGCCACACCGGCTTCGCGCACTTCTTCGAGCACATGATGTTCCGCGGCACGAAGAAGTACCCCGAAGGCACCGGCGGTTCCGCGCTCGGGAAACTCGGCTACGCGCAGAACGCGTTCACCAACGACGACGAGACCGTCTACTACCTCACCGGTCCCAGCAACGGCCTCGAGACGCTCATCGACGTCGAGTCCGATCGCTTCATGAACCTCGACTACGCCGAGCCCGCCTTCCAAACCGAGGCCGAATCGATTCGCGGCGAGTACCAGAAGAACGCGTCGAACCCCGGTCTGAAGATCGAAGAGACCACCCTCGGAGTGGCCTTCACCAAACACACCTACCGCCACACCACGCTCGGCTTCTTCGAAGACATCCTCGAGATGCCGAAGAAGTACGAGTACTCGAAGACCTTCTTCAAGCGCTGGTACACGCCCGACAACACCCTGGTCGTCATCGTCGGAGACTTCGACGACGCGAAGGTGATGGCGCAGATCGAGAAGAGCTACGGCCCGTGGGCCGGCAAGGCCGCGAAGATCACCGTGCCCGTCGAGCCCGAGCAGAAGGAAGCGCGCACCGCGAAGCTGACGTGGACCTCACCGACGCTCCCGCGATTGGGAATGGCGTGGCACACGCCCGCCGCTTCGCCGAAGACGATGGACGCGGCGATTCAGCAGGTGCTCGAGAACTATCTGGTCGGCCCGACCTCTCCGCTCTACCGCTCGCTGGTGCTCGACACGCAGCAGGTCGAACGCCTCGGCAGCTTCTACGATCACCACCGCGACCCCTGCTTCTTCGGCATCGACGCGCGACTCAAAGCCGAAGGCAATCGTGACGCGGCGAAGACGGCGATCCTCGCCGCGATCAAGGACGTCGCCGATGGGAAGGTCGACGCGAAGCGCCTCGACGACATCAAGAGCCACCAGAAGTACCGCATGCTGATGGGCCTCGAGACGCCGCAGCAAATCGGCCTCGACCTCGCGGTGAACTACGGAGTGTTCGGCACCACCGACGCGATCGACTCGCTGTACGCCAACATCGCGAAGGTGAGTGCGAAGGACCTCACGACCTTCACGAAGAAATTCCTCATCGACACCAACCGCACCACGCTCACCTTCGACGTCGCGGTTCAGGAGGCGAAGCCGTGAAGAAGCTCATCTTCCCGCTGTTGCTCGCTGCGTGCGCGACGACTGAAACCAAGCCGGTCGTCGAGACGCCGAAAGTCGTCGCTCAGCTTCCAGTCGAGCAGGTCGTGGCCCGGCCGACGAAGCAGAGCGTTCCGTACGTCGCGCTCCCGGCCGTCGAGCCGATGAAGTTGGTCGTCATCCCCGTCGCGAACAAGCCGATCGTCAGCGTGCGCCTGGTGTTCCGCACCGGCTCGGTCGACGACCCCCGAGGCAAGGAAGGGCTCACCGCGCTCACCACGCGCGTGCTGCTCGAAGGCGGAACGAAGTCACTCGACAGCGCGCAGCTCGCCGAAGCGCTCTACCCGATGGCCGCTGACGTGAATTCCGACACCGATAAGGAATTCACCACCATCGCCGCGCGCGTTCCGCGTGAGCGTCTGCCGCGCTTCCTCGAGATCTTCTCGGAGATGTTGCTCGCGCCGCGCTTCGACGAGAAGGAATTCGCGCGCCTGAAGTCGGAACAGCTCTCGACGATTCGCACCCGCTTGCGGCAGGAGAACGACGAAGAGCTCAGCAAGATCGCGCTCGATGCGCTGCTCGCCGAAGGCCACCCGTACCGTCACTTCAACGGCGGCACCGAAGAAGGCGTCACCGCCGTCACGCTCGACGACGTGCGCGCGCACTGGAAGAACGTGTTCACGCAGGACCGGCTGATCATCGGCCTCGCCGGTGGAGTCGACGACGCGCTCGCGCAGCAGGTGAAGACCACGTTGTCGGCGTTGCCGGCGAAGGGCATGGCGCGCGCTCCGTTGCCGACCGCTCCGGGCCCGATGGGTCAGGTGATCATCGTCAAGCGCGATACCGCGTCGACGGCCGGCAACTTCGGCTTCACCACCACCGCGCGCCGCGACTCGGCGGACTTCGTCGATCTCTTCATCGCGCTCTCGTACCTGGGCGAACACCGTCAGGAACACGGAGTGCTCTTTCACGAACTGCGCGATCGCCGCGGCCTCAACTACGGCACGTATTCCTACGCGCAGCACTTCCGGCAGGACGGTTTCGAGTCGATTCCGCGCGCGAACATTCTGCGCTCGCAGCAAGACGTGACGTTCTGGCTGCGACCCGTGCCCGCGAAGAACGCGGTCTACGCCACGCGCGGGATTCTGTATTTCCTCGAGCGGCTGCGCTCGGCGCCTCCGCCGCCGGAGAACTTCGAGACCGCGCGTGGGTTCCTCATGGGAGCGACCCGCACATGGGTGATGACTGATCAGCGCAAGCTCGGCTGGGCGATCGACGACGTGATCAACGGCACGCCCGATTTTCTCGGTGGCGTTCGCAAGCGACTCGAGACCATCACGCCCGCCGACGCTCAGGCCGTGGTTCGCAAGTACGTCGCGCTCGAGAACATCAACTATGCGTACGTGACGAAGGATGCGGATGCGCTCGCTGCGGCCTTGAAGTCGGGCGCTCCGAGCCCCATCACGTATGCGAGTCCGAAGAGCGAGGAGCTTCTGCGCGATGACTCGGCGATTTCTACGGTTCCGCTGCCACTGGTGGCTGATCAGATTCGTGTCATCGACGCCAACGACGTCATGAAGCGCTGAGCTGAATCCGGCCCCTCTCCCCGGCCCTCTCCCCGCGTTCGCAGGGAGAGGGAGACAGGCATGTAGCAGGAGAGATTCCTTTTCAGGGCCCACATGCGGGGTACACTTTTCCCCGCGTGCGTCCCTCGCTGATCACTCCGCTCCTGATCATCGCACTCGCCACCAGTGCGTCTGCGCAGACCCTCGATCCGTTCACCGCACGCGGCATCGATCTCGTCCCCATCAAGTTCACGCCGACGATGGAGTCGGGCCTCGCGCTCGAAGGCGGCGAGCTGCAGCTCACGCGGTCGTACCTGCTGACCGCGATGCTCGATTTCAACTTCGGCATTCTCGCGGCGAAGAACGGCACCGAACGCCTCGGCGAGCTGATGCCGTTCCGCACCGACCTCCACATCATGGGTGCGTACCAGCTGCACCCGCGCATCGAAGTGTCGGCCGACCTGCCGATCACCGTGCTGCAGATTCACAACTTCGCGCTGCTCAACGGGCTGGGCTTCACCACCACTCCGCCCAACGCCGCCGGCATCGGAGCGCCCCGCATCCTCGGCCGCGTGCAGATCCTCAAGCAGAGCGAGCTGCCGATCGTCGGCCTCGCCGGCGTGCTCGAAGTTCGAATTCCGATCGGCGACACCAACAGCTTCTTGTCGGACCGCGGCTTCGTCTTCGCTCCGCGCCTCGCGGTCGAGCGCACCATCGGCCCCGTGCGCCTGATGGGCAACATCGGTTGGCGGCTGCGCACCGCTCCGGGTCGCTTCATCAACCTCTACGTCGGGCAGGAATTCACGTTGGGCGGCGGCGCGGTGATCGACCTCCCGCCGTTCAGCCGCTTCAACGAGAACCAGATCATCGCCGAGATTCAGATGGCGACTCCGGCTGAGGCGCCGTTCACGTTCACCGAAGCCGAAGCACTCAAGACGCCGCTCGAGCTGCTGGTCGGTGCGCGCACCCGCTTCGCCGGCAACTTCTGCGCCACGCTCGCTATCGGCAAGGGCCTCGGTCAGAGCGGCTACGGCCGTGAAGCGTTCCGCATCACGCTCGCGCTCACGTACGAGAAGGTCGCGGAGCCCGACGATGACGATGACGGTATCCCCAACAAGATCGACGCCTGCCCCGACAAGGCTGAAGACAAGGACGGCATCGAGGACGGCGACGGCTGCCCTGAAGACCGCGACCCCGATCGCGACAACGACGGAGTGCCCGACAAGATCGACGCGTGCCCCGACACCGCGGGTCTGCAGGAGCTCGACGGCTGCCCCGATCGCGACGGAGATCAGAATCCCCGACAACGTCGACAAGTGCCCGGACCAGGCCGGCCCGCCCGATCGCCAGGGCTGCCCGCCGCCCGAGGAAGAGGAAGACGTCGTCCTCGAGTCCGAGCGCATCCGCATCAACAACCAGATCCTCTTCGAGTTCGGCAGCGATCGAATCGATCAGCGCTCGTTCAAGCTCCTCGACGAGGTCGCCGAGGTCTTGAAGAAGAACCCCGACGTCGGGCCGGTGCTGATCGAAGGTCACACCGACAACGTCGGCTCGCGCGAAGCGAACCTGAACCTCTCGAAGCGCCGCGCGAAGGCGGTCGAGAAGTACCTCGTCGATCGCGGCATCGCGCAGAAGCGGCTCAAGAGCGAAGGCTTCGGCTTCGACAAGCCGGTCGCCACCAACGACACGCCGCTCGGTCGCGCGAAGAACCGTCGCACTGAGTTCAAGCTGCTCGACGAGATCGAGACCGGTCCTAAGGAAGCGCCGAAGGCGCCGTGAGGCTGCTCGTTTTCGTCGTCGCGCTCAGCGGTTGCGCGACGCTGACCGAGACGCGCGGTGATTCTCCCAATCGCCCTCTGGGCGAGCAGCGCGGGGGCGTCGTCGAGTATTGGCGCGGAGCACGAGACGACGCGTACGACCGCATGACGAGCCATTGCGGTGGTCCGTACGAGATCGTTCGAGAGGCGGCTCGCGTCGTGGGTGCGACTGGTGCGGCGTGGAGCAGCACGAGTCAGTCGGCGCTCGTGAGCACCGACTTGAACGCAACGCTTTCGAAAGCAACCACGGTCGGCGTGACCTCGAGCTCAGTCGACACGGTGAACGTCATCGAGTTCCGATGCGTCGCTGTTCGCAAGCAGGCCGACGTGCCTGCGGTGAGCGACGACGCCAGCCGCGCCGAGAAGCTGCGCGCAGACATCCGCCGCAAGCAGGCCGACAAGGACGCCAGCGCGAGGCAGGAGCGCGATCCGCACGGCTTCCGCGAGCTCCGCTGGGGAGTCGCCAGGCAACCGATCGAAGAGGCGTTTCCGACGGCGAAGATCGACGCGAGCACGGGTCTGCTCGCCCTGCTCGAGCCGGTCGCTGGCTTGCCGGCGTCGACGCTGTTCGGCGTGTCGCGCGATCGCCTCGAGTTCGTCGTGATTCGTCTTCAGGATCGCGGCGCTTTTGCGACGGCGCTCCAGTTCCTGCGCGAAAAGTACGGAGAGCCAGACTTGAGCTCGAGCGAAGTCACGGAGTGGCTCTTCGAGACGACTCGCATTCGCCTCACGCGAGATCCCGGTGGCGCGACGGTTCGCTACGAGGACCGCGCGGTTCAGCGACGAAACGACTTCTGATCAGTTCGTCTCCATCGCCTTCTCGATCCACCGGCGCAGTTGCGATTCGGTGGCCTGGCCGCGATGCGACGCGACGAGGCGGCCCTTGCGATCGAGCACGTACACCGAAGGCAACGCCTCGACCTGATACGCCATGCCGATCTCCGGCCGGCCGAGCGCCACCCACTTCTTCAAGTCGGGGTACTGCCGCACGAAGTTGGTGACCGCCTCGCGCTGCCCGTCGAGATCGTCGTTGTTCACCGCAACCAGCACCACGCCGTTCGCCTCGCGTTCCTTCACCAGCGAGAGCAGGTACGGCATCTCTTCGCGGCACGGCGGGCACCACGTCGCCCAGAAGTTCACCACCACGACCTTGCCCTTGAGCTCGCTGAGCGTGACCTTCCCGCCTTCGAGGTTGTCGGCGATGAAGAGCGGCGCATCGCTCCCGCCGGGGAGAATTTCGGCGGTGACTTCCTGCCAGCCCATCACCGCGGCGCCGATCAGCAGCAGCGCGACGAAGATCCACGTGATGCGATCTTGTTTCACTCGAGTTTCTCCAGCACGGGAATCGCGGCTCGCAGCACCGAACGTGTCGCGCGCTTCAAACGCTCGAATCGACCGACCTGTTTCGCGAGTGACGGGCCGAACGCGTAGTACGCGTCGACGAACGCCCGCCCACCGATCGAGCGCATCAGCACTCGATCTCGAAACGCACGCAGCGACTGCGTCTCGGGCGCGGTGTCTCCGAACGCCACCGTCGCCACGAAGCACATGCCCGGAGCGTTCACCCACAGCACGCGGCTGGTGTTGAGGTTCAGCACTCCGCGCAGCGCCGTCGACGGGTCGTAGAGAAATGCGATCAGATCGCGGCGCGCGGCAGACAGCTCGCCGGGGTTCGAGTCGTCGAACGCCACGCGCGACTGCAACCCCGACAGCTCTTCGACGTGGAAGTGGTAGCGCCGCCGATTCTTCGCGAGGTGCTTCACCTCGAGCGCGCGCAGCTCTGCGACGTACGCGGTGAACTGCGAGCTGCACTTGAGACACTGCAGCACGTGCGTCGCCACGCGCGGCGAGAGCGAGAAGCCGCTCACCTTGTGACACAGCGGGCACGCCATCTTCGCGTCGACCTGCGCCTCGGGCCGCGGATCGAAGCGCGAACGTCGCGTGTCGCTCTCGAACACCGCCGGTCGCTTCTCATCGGTGCGCGACCACAGCCGCAGTGGAGCGGTCGCCGTGCGCTCCTTCGCCAACGCCTCGTGCCACAGCGGCTCGGCCGGCTCGACCTTGCCTTCCGCCATCAGCGCCAGACTCAACGCGTGTGCTTCGATCGCCGGAGGAAACGTCTTCACCTGATCGCCCAACCGCCACGCACGCGCGAGCAACGTCTCGGCCTCTTCCAGCAGCGTCGCAGCGAGCGCACGCGTCGGATCATCGCGACGGCGGTAGAGCGGCGGCTCGGGCACACGCGCGAAGAACGCGAGCGCATCGCGCTGGTACGCATCGAGCCCGTCGTTGGGCTGCGCCGACAGCTTCGCCAGCCGTCCCTTCGCGCGCGTTCTGAGCTCTTCCAACTCCACGACTCGCTTCTAACCGGCGAGGGCGAAAAGTGGATCCACATGTAGGCGGGGGTAGGTTTTCGCCATGGGCCTCATTCGCTTCGTGGTGTGGACCGGGTTGTCGATCGCCTTCGGCATCTTCCTCGCGACGTACGAGTTCGCGGGGCGCACGCCGTGGCAGGTGATGCAGACCGCGTGGAAGCAGCAGTCGCCGGGAATGATCGACAGCGTGAAGAAGAAGGTCGCAGAGACGCCGGTCGCTCAGCCCAAAGAGACGCACACCACCGACGACAAGCAGGCCATCGACGCGCTGATCAAGAAGAACAAGTCCGCTGCGTCGCTGTGACTGTGACTACGTGAGGTGCCGCTCGAGGTGCTCGCAGGCCGCGAGCCAGAGCTGCGCTTCTCGCTCGGTGATTCCCTTTCGCACCAGCGATCTGATCATTTCGCCGAGCACGTGCTGCGGAGCCTGAGCGTTCAAGAACTCGGCCTTCAGCAACACGTCCTTCAACTTCGCCTCGAGCTTGCCGACGAGCTGCATCGGAGCGCCGCGCTCCGGCTGAGCCGCGCCCGCCTCGACGCGCGTCGCCAGATAGATCAGCACCGCGGCGGCGTGACTCAGGTTCATCGACGGCTGCGTCTCGTGCGTGGGGATCACCACCACGTCGTGACAGCGCGCGAGCTCGTCGTCTGAGAGCCCGCGCTTCTCGCCTCCCAGCACCAGCGCGACCCGGCCGCGTGACGCGTGCTCGGCGAGCTTCTGAGCAGCCTGCTCGGGCGACAGCGGAGTGAAGCGCTTCAGCTGCTCGCGCGACGTCGAGCCCACCGCGTACACGACGTCTTTCAACGCCTCATCGAGCGTCGCCGCGACCGCGAAGTTCTGCATCACCTCGTCGGCCTTCACCGCGATTCGGCCCGCCGCACGGAACTCGTGCGTCTGCGGATCAGAGAGGATCAACTGATCCAACCCGAAGTTCGCCATCACGCGGCCGATCGACGCGAGGTTCGTTGCGTCCTTGAGCTGGTGACAGATCACGACGGGTCGCAACATGTTGAGGTTCCTGCCCTTCCTTACTGGCTGGCCTGCAGACGCACGGTTATAGTGGTCGGGCCGTGTCGCGCCTCTCACTGATCAGCGTCGTCGTCCTCGTCCTCACCGGCTGTGGTGTCGGTGGAGTCGCCTCCAAGGGTGTCACCAGCTCGCAGGCCCTCACCGGCACTGCCGAGTGGCTCGAGTTCGAATCGCCGCAAGTGCGCGTCGAGCTGTTCCGCGACGTCGCTCGTCGCTCCGCTTCTGAAGCCGGCATGCACGGCGCCGTGTTGTTCCCGGTGATGGTGAACGACGAGTTCATCGCCGCGCCCGCGCTCGACACCGCGAGCGATCTCCTCGGCGCGTCCGATGCCGGAGCGAACACCGCGGTCGACCTCGTGTTCGAAATGAAGGGCGACCGCTTCGCTGAAGATCGTCGCGATGCGTTCCAGGGTCTGTCGGAGCGCGAAGCGGCGGAGCTCATCGCGCGCTCGCTGATCAACCTGTGGGGCGTGAAGCCTTCAGGTCCGGTCACGGTGGTTCGCATGCCGGGCGCTCCGTACGCCGCAGCGTGGATCGATGGGCAGCTCCGGCTGAACCCGTCGTTCGTGTACATGGCGTCTGCGCCGACGCGTTGATACGCAGCCCCATGGCTGATCAGCGGCTGACGGCACAGCTCCCCTTCACGCTCTCGAAGACGAACTTCCCCGCGCTCGGCTCCAAGTACGAGGGCAAGGTGCGCGACACGTACGCGGAGGGTGATCGCCTGGTGCTGATCACCACCGATCGTCTGAGCGCGTTCGACCACATCCTCACCACACTGCCGTTCAAGGGCGACCTGCTCAACACGCTCGCGTACCACTGGTTTCAGAGCACGAAGCACGTCGTCGCCAGCCACGTGATCGACATGCCCGACCCGTGCGTGATCGTCGGCAAGCGAGCGCAGCCCTTCAAGATCGAGTTCGTGGTGCGCGCGTTTCTGACCGGCTCGCTGTGGCGCGACTACACGGCTGGTCGCGATCCGTACGGGCTCTCGCTGCCGCCGGGCATGAAGAAGGATCAGAAGTTCGAGAAGCCGATTCTCACGCCGTCGACGAAGGCACCGATCGGTGAACACGACGAGCCGTTGAGTGAAGCCGCTGTCGTGCAGCGCGGCATCATGAACGCGCGTGACTGGGCTCGCGCTCGCGAGGCGGCGCTCGGGTTGTTCGTCGAGGGACAGAAGCAGACCGCGGCCAACGGATTGTTGCTGGTCGACACCAAGTACGAGTTCGGCACCTTCAAAGACGAGCTGGTGGTGATCGACGAGATGCACACGCCCGACTGCAGCCGCTTCTGGATCGCCGAGGGTTCACAGCAGCGCTTCGAGCGCGGCGAACCGCAGCAGATGCTCGACAAGGAAAACCTGCGGCAGTGGCTGCTGACCGAGCGCGGGTTCTCAGGTCAGGGAACGCCGCCGCCGATTCCCGACGACGTGCGCGTGATGCTGGCCGACAAGTACGTCACCGCGTTCGAGCGCATCACAGGCAAGAAGTTCGAGATGCAGGTGGGCGACGTGAACGAGCGGCTCGCTGCGAACATGAAGCGCGCGAAGCTGATCTGATCAGGCGGACTCTGCGGCCAGAAAATCGAGCGGCTCGTCTTCGCCATCGTCGGAGATGACCGCTTCGATTCGACCGAACGGCATCGGCGACCAGGTCTGAAACGGCAGATCGTTCGCGGCTTCTTCAGGGTCGGCGGAGAGCACGCGGCTCAGTTCGGTCTCGAGGAGCGTCATGCCACTGGCGAACTGCAACCCGGTGACCAGCCGCAGCCCTGCGAAATCTGCCGAGCGCCGCGGAGTCGCTGCGACCCGGGCGGGTCCTACGGGACTTCGGCGAAGCAATAGAAGGCGCCGTAACCGCCACCGCCGCCGACCGTCGTGCCCTGCCCCATCGAGGTCGCTGAGGTGTTGATGCCCGCTCCGCAGCCCGGAGCGTCGTGCGAGGAGATCCAATTCGCGTTGTCGCCACTCGTCGCTCCGCTGCGTGGGAACGCGTGACCGATGCGCGGCTTGCCGCTCGCGGTCGTGCTCGTCCAATCGGCGCAGGTCGCGCTCGCGGAATACAGCGTGCCCTGCGCGTTGCTGCCGGTGAGCGTGTCGTGGTTGTCGACCGCGACGCCGTTGGGGCTCGAGTTCGGTTCTCCGTTTTCGTTCGGAAGGTCCTTCTTGATGGCGCTGTCGGCCGCGGTCGGTCGATCGGCGAGCAGCTCTGACTTCGAGTTCGCGACGACGCGGCCGAGGCGGTCGTACCAGGGGCCGGCGTTGAGACGATCGATGGCGTTCACGTTGCTCGCCGAGAGGAACGCGCGCCACCGCTTCTGGCCCGCGCCCGTCATGCTGCGCTCGGCGATGGTCGCGCAGAGCTTGTCGGCGCCGCGCAGGCCCGCACCGTCACCGGTCTCGCCGTAGCGGAGATCTCCGCCGAAGCCGTTCGCGCTCCCCGAGAGCTGGAGCAGCGCTTCCTGGCTGGTGACGAAGAAGCTGAACTTGTCGAGCGTGGTCGGGTCGATGGTGCCGCCTTCGCCGATGACCACTCCGGCGTCGCCGTCCCACGTTCCGGTGCTGGTCGAGGCTCCGCAGGCGGAGAGGAGAATCAGCAGGAAGGGCGCCCTGTTCATGACTCCTCCGTGTCGAGGCCGCGGAGAAAACGATCACTCAGGCGCGGCCGAACACCCGCTGGAAGATCTGGTCGACGTTGCGCAGGTGGTAGCCGGTGCTGAAGCACGCCTCGACGTCGGGCGCCGGCATCACCTTGAGCAGGTCGGCGTCGCGCAGCAATGCGGTCTTGAAGTCGGTGCCCTGCTCGAAGAACTGCATCGCGTTGCGCTGAACGATGACGTACGCGGCCTGGCGATCGACTCCGCGCTTCGCGAGTTCGAGCAGGAGCCGCTGCGAGTTCACGACCCCGCCGAGCAGATCGAGGTTCTTCTGCATGTTCTGCGGGTACACCTTCAGGTTCTCCATCAGCCCCGCAAAGCGGTGCAGCATGAAGTCCGCCACCACCGTCGCGTCGGGGCCGATCATGCGCTCGACCGAGGAGTGCGAGATGTCGCGCTCGTGCCACAGCGGCACGTTTTCCATCGCGCTGACCGCGTAGCCACGCAGCATGCGCGCGAGGCCCGTGAGGTTCTCGCTCAAGATCGGGTTGCGTTTGTGCGGCATCGCCGAGCTGCCCTTCTGGCCCGGCGTGAATGCTTCTTCCGCCTCGCGCACTTCGGTGCGCTGCAGGTGGCGGATCTCGACGGCGAACTTCTCGATGCTCGAACCGAGCAACGCCAGCGCGCTGAAATATTCCGCGTGGCGATCGCGCTGAATGATCTGCGACGACGCCGGAGCGCCGGTGAGACCCAGCCGCTTCATGGCGTGCGTTTCGACGCTCGGCGGAAGGTGCGCGAAGGTGCCGACCGCTCCGGAGATCTTTCCGAAGGAGATGGTGGCTCGTGCGGCTTCGAGTCTGGTGCGCGCGCGCTTCAGCTCGTCGAACCAGATGGCGAGCTTGTGACCGAAGCTGATCGGCTCGGCGTGAATGCCGTGGCTGCGGCCCATCATCGGCGTGTTCTTGTGCTCGAACGCACGCGCTTCGACGGCCTTCAGCACGCGGTCCACTCCGCTGATGATCAACGTCATCGCGTCGCGGAGGATCAGCGCGAGCGAGGTGTCGAGCACGTCACTCGACGTCATGCCCCAGTGCAGCCAACGCGCTTCGGGCCCGATGCGCTCTTCCATGAACGTGAGGAAGGCGATCACGTCGTGCTTGGTCGTCTTTTCGATCTCGTCGATCTTCGCGACGTCGGCGGCGGTGAAGTCACCGGCTTTCGCGGCGCATTTTTCGAACGTCTCTTTCGGCGCGATGCCTTCGGCGACCATGCCTTCGAGGGCGGCGAGCTCGACGTCTCTCCAGCGGCGGAGGCGGGCTTCGGGCGTCCAGAGGGCGACCATCTCGGCTCGGCTGTAGCGGGGAATCATGAGCGCGGGCTTTACCCTGCTCGGCGTCGGGAGTCTTACTCGACGACTTTGACCGTCAGTCCCTGCCTCGCGGCGAAGGTGACGAGATCGAGCGCGAAGGTGTCAGCCGCGCCCAGCTTGCGCGCGGTCGAGAGGTTCACGTGCAGCTCGAGACCTTCAGGGTTCGCCACCGCCATCGCTCCGGGGTCGACCTTCTCGACCAGCACGCGGTTCGCGATGCGACCGGCCTGCTGACCCAACGCCAGCGGAGCCGCCGCCAACGCGAACAGCGCACCCTGCTTCACCTGCGCCGAGGCGAGGCCCACGGCGGGCAGTTTTTCTTCGGCCGAAAACGCCAGCAGCCGCTCGACGACCGCGGTGTTGCCGACCGTCTTGTCGGAGATGATCACCAGCGCGTCGATCTTCCCCTTCGCGCCGCTCAGCACGCGATCGACCTTTTGCGGCGAATCGATTTCGAGCGGCACCAGCGTGAGTCCGCGCGAAGAAGCCGCCTGCGAAGCGCTCTCGACGAACGCCTTCGAGTACCGCGGGTCATTCAGCACGCCGATGCGCTTCACCTTCGGCTGCACGGCCTTCAACGTCGACAGCTCGAGCGAGAGGTCGGACGTCAGCGCGATGCCCGTCGTGTTCTGCCCTTCGAGCTCGTACTTCTCGTAGTACGGCACCATCGCGAAGATGACCGGCACGTCGGTGAACTCTCGCCGCGCGCCGACCGCTGCAGCGGGACCGATGGCGAGCACCAGCGACGGTTTGTTCGAGCTCAGCTTCTTGAACGTGCCGTCCGCGCCCTCTTCGAGCGTCACTTCTTCGACCTGGCCGCGCACTTCGGCTGCGAAGCCGGCGACGACCTGCGCGTAGGCGGTGAGCGAAGAGGACTTCACGACAGCAACTCGCGGGCGATCAGCGAGTGCGGTGCACGCGAGCAACGTCGCGAAGACGGCAAGGCGTCTCAGCGCTGATCGGCGCAGCACCGGAACCCAACCTCCGTCGACTTCGCGAACGACGCGCCGTTCTTCCGCGCCGAGCAGCGCACCGCGTAGTCACCGCTGGCGAACGAGCCGCCCTTGATGACGCGGTCGGCGGTCCATTCGGAGACGTTGCCCGACATGTCGGCCACGCCATAACCCGAGCGGCACTTCGCGAACCGGCCCGCCGGAGCGAGCGAGCGCGAATCGCCGATGTCGTCTTCGGTGTTGCAGCTATTGGAGTCGAACCCGTTGCCGTACGGCCACTTCGCGTTGCCCGGGCCCTTGCACGACTTTTCCCACTCCGCCTCGGTGCACAGACGCTTGCTCTGCGCCTCGCACAGCCGCTTGGCGTCAGCGAACCCGATGCTGGCGGTGGGCGCGGTGCCCTTCTTGTTGGGGTACTCGAAGGCGTCAATGCAGAACGCTCCGACCTCGACCGAGGACAGCGTCTTCTCGTCGAAGCCCATCATCGGGTCGCCCGGCGCGGTGCCCATCTTGAACGAGCCACCGGCGACGGTGCGCATGCCATCGGGGCAACCGCCCGCGGCGACCGGCGGCGGAGTGGCCGTGCCGTTCTTTTCCTTCTCGGCCTTTTCCTTCTCTGCCTTCTCGCGCGCGGCCGCTTCCTTCTCGGCCTTCTCCTTTGCGAGGGCTTCCTTCTTTTCCGCGGCGGCCTTGTCGGCTGCTTCCTTCGCGGCGAGCTTGTCGGCGTTCTTCTCGGCCTTTTCCTTCTCGAGGCGCTCCTTCTCGGCCTTCTCGGCGGCGAGTTTCTCGGCGCGCTCCTTCGCGGCAGCTTCCTTCTCCGCGCGTTCCTTCTCGGCCTTTTCCTTCGCGGTCAGCGGCTTGTTGGCGGACGCGAGGAGCTTCTCCTTCTCGAGGCGCTCCTTCTCGGCCTTCTCGGCGGCGAGCTTGTCGGCTTCGGCCTTCTCGGCGGCAGCCTTGTCAGCGGCGAGCTTCTCGGCAGCGGCCTTGTCGGCAGCGAGCTTCTCGGCTTCGGCCTTCTCGGCGGCGAGGCGCTTCTCAGTTTCAGGATCGGGCGTGGTCGGCGGATCCTGCTGCTGGGTCTGTTGCTGCTTCTGCTTCTGAATCAGCAGGAAGCCACCGCCCGCGCCCACCGCGATGCCGGCGATGACGAGCAGCGTGACGAGCACCAGCGTGCGATTGCCGCCGCTCGGCTGGCGCTGCGCGTTCTGGAAGAGCGGCGTGGCGGGCGCAGCGACTCCGGGCGGCGGAGGCGGCGGCGCCACCGTCTCGACCATGGCGCGCGTCTCGACGTGATCTTCGTGATCGAGCTGCGCGATGAACATGCCCGAGTCGATGACCTCGGTCTCTTCGCGGTCCTTCTTGAAGTCGACGTCGCCCGCGTTCTTGAGCGCGCGCGCAATCTGGTCCGGATCCACCGGCTGCGTGGAGTCGGGCATCAGCTGCTCGCCCGTTCCCGGAGGAGGCGGCGGAGGAAGCTCGGGCACCGGCGGCGGCGGCTTCACGTCGCGACGCGGCGAGAGCTGCAACATGCCGGTCGACGTGCGCGGGCGCGGCGGAGGCTGAACACCGCTGGCCGGCTCGGGCTTCGGAGCGGCCGCGATCTTCGGCGGCGCGAGCTTCTTCGAGAGCTCGGCGATCTCACCCATCATCTCGCCCGCGGTCTTGAAGCGCGCGTTCGGGTTCTGGTTGATGGCCTTGCGGTAGATGCCCTCGAGCTGCTGCGGCACTTCGGGGTTGCGGCGCTGCAGCTCGGGGATCGCTCCGTCGGGCGTCAGGCCTGAGAGCATCTCGCCGAGAATCACGCCCACCGAATAGATGTCGGCGCGGTTGTCGATCTCGCTGCCTTCGACCAATTCAGGAGCGAGGTAGCGATCGGCCTTGCGCGCCTTCATGGCCTGCACGAACGGCAAGCGCGGCAACGCGAGGCCCAGCCCGAAGTCGGTGACCTTCAAGAGGTCGGGCAGCACGAGCACGTTCTCGGGCTTCACGTCGCTGTGCGGGCCGACCTTGTGCGCGCCGTCGAGCGCCGAGCAGATCTGCACGAGGATCGGCTCGATTTCCGAGAGCGAGAAGAACTGACCCTTCTGCAGACGCAGGTCGATGATCTTCCGCAGCGTGAGACCGTCGAGGAACTGCGAGGTGAAGAACGGCCGTTCGGCGTCTTCACCTTCCTCGTACACGCGCACCAGGTTGGGGTGCGAGAGCTTGCGCGCGAGGCGAACTTGCTTGGCGAACTGCTTCCGCTCGTCCGCCGACTGCATCAGCTTCGGGTTGACGACCTTGAGCGCGACCTCGACGTCGATCTCTTTGTCGTGCGCGCGAAAGACGAAGCCGGTCGGGCCTGCTCCGACGATGTCCTTGATGAGGTAGCGGTTGCTGACGAGATCCTGCGCCTTGTACGGCGCGCCTTCGATCTGCGACGTCGCGGCACGTCGACGAGAGAACGTTCCGGTCGCCTGACGCAGCCCACCCGTGGACAGGTTCTGCCCGCACGTCGGACATTTCTCAGCCGTATCCGGAACGTGAGTGCCGCAGCGGTAACAGAGCAACGGAGGACCTCGTGGGGGCGCTACTGCAGACCTGCGTAAAGCGTAGGGTTTTTATCGCACATCAAGGGGTTCCATCAACGTCCTGACCCAGTGGATCCGAAGCCTCCCGATCCCCGGTCTGTCTCAGACAAACCGTCGACCTCGATCAGGTTCGCTTGAACACACGGAGCGATCACCAACTGAGCAATGCGATCGCCCGCTTTCAAAACGACGTGTTCTTTCGAGTGGTTGATGAGGACGACGCCAACCTCGCCGCGGTAGTCGGCGTCGATCGTGCCCGGGCTGTTGAGGCAGGTGATGCCCTGCTTCAACGCGAGACCGGAGCGCGGGCGAACCTGCCCTTCGTAGCCAGGCGGAATTTCCAGGGCGAGACCGGTGGGAATCAGACGGCGATCGCCCGGCGCGAGCTGCACGTCTTCGGGCAAGTCAGCGATGAGATCGAGGCCGGCGGACTGCGGCGTCTGGTACTTCGGGAGCGGCCACTGCGAAGCACGAACACGACGCACCTTCACAGTCACCATGGGCGCGGCGATGTAGCACGAGTTGGCGCTACTCCTCAGTGCCGGGTGGCGCTTTGAATTGGTCGAAGGCCTTCTTGAGCTTGTCGTCGGGTGGCCCCGGCGTTGGGCGCGGACCAACGGGACCGGGCGTCGGGCCGACCGGCAACCCGGGCTGCTCGAGCAACACCGGCTTGCTCCCGCGGAAGGCGAACGGGTCCATCGGCTTGTGGCCGAGCTCGACCTGGTAGTGCACGTGCGGTCCCGTGGAGCGGCCCGTGGTTCCCGAGTCGGCGATGACGTCGCCCGCTTTCACGGCCTGCCCCGTCGTCACGCGCAGGAACGAGTTGTGGCAGTAGGCGGTCGAGACACCGCGACCGTGCTCGATGATCACCACGCGGCCGTTGACCGCGTCTTCGCTCGCGCGTCGCACGATGCCGTCGGCGACTGCTTTCACCGGAGTGCCCTCGGGGACCGAGAGATCCACTCCGGTGTGGAACTGGCCGCGGCCGAGGATGGGGTGGTTGCGCCAGCCGAACGGTGACGTGACCTTGGTGCCTGGCGCGACCGGCCACGAGAGACCGTACGCGCGGCCGAGCATCAACGCCGTCGAGGCCGACGCGATGGCCTTGCTGCTCGTCGGCGGGAGGCGCAGCGCGAGGGCTTCGAGTTCCTTCGAGCGGCCTTCGGCGTCGGCGCGCTTGGCGGCGTAGCTCGCGACATCGAAGCCAGCGAACACGGCGAGCACGGCGGCTTCTTCACTGCCGAGTTCTTCGCGCGCGCGTTCGACGATCAGCGCCGCGTCGTCGGGCGAGTTGAACGGCAGGTTGTAGCGTTTCGCGAGCGCGTCGATGGGAGCGCGATCGCTGCCCTCGAGCGAGCTGGCGGCGGCGAAGACTCCGCGGCCGAGCGCGCGGCCGGGCGGAATGGTCGAGAGGAGCTGGTTGTCGGGGACCGGAACGACGAGCTGAACCGGGTCGGAGATCTCCTGCGCGTCGTAGACGCCGCCCGTGTAGTACGCGAGCAGCGGGCGCGTGGTGGTGCGCGTGCTGAAGAGGCGGCCGCCGAGGTCGCGCAGCAGAGCGCCGACGGGCGTGTGGTAGGCGGCGGCCCAGAGGCAGAGCGCCGCGCCGATGAAGTCGAGCAAGCCGCGCTGCGACTGCTTGATCGCACTCATGAGGCGCTCTCTTCGACGACCGGCCTTCGGCGTGCTCGCACGGCACGCCTCTCCCCCTGCCCCCTCTCCGCGGGGCGGAGAGGGGTGGTGCTGGCTTCCGCAGTCGGCATCATCGGAAGAAGCTGAGAACCGCCTCAGCCTCCAGAATGAGTGCGACCGCGAGCGGGAACGCCGCGATGTTTCCGCGCAGGCCGGCCAACCACGGGCGCTTCGCCTTCACGCAGGTTTGATCTGCGTGTTGCAAGGACCGCAGCACCGCGCGCCAGCAGTGCGAGAACACGAGAATCGTCATCGCGGTGCCGGCGAAGATTCGCGCGAGGGGGCCGGCGACGTCGGCGCTGGTCACTCCGCCGACGAGACCGACGAACATCGTCGATTCGACCAACCGCGACACCGCGTACGCGCCGGCGAGCACGAACACCGCGGTCATCAGCGGTCGCAGCAAACGCATCGGCGTGGGCTGCTGATTCACGCGCTGCAACAGCGCCTTCCACGTGTCGCGCTGAAACGCGAACTTCCGCTCGTTCTCGTCGACCTCGTCGTAGCCGAGAATCGGAATGGCGATGAACGCGTCGACCGCGAGCTCCCACGCGAGCGCGATGCCGCGGGCGATGAGCGTGCGCTCGCGCGAGTCGATCTTGTTCACCCACGCAGCGGTCGCGTCGTGCGCGGCGAGCAGCGAGTCCATCGCCGCGTCGAGCCACTCGACCAGACGCAGAATGCGATCGTCCATCACGTCGGCCGCGGAGTGCACGCCGACGGCGACGAGCGCGAAGAGCCCGAGCGGCATGAAGATCCACCGGAAGGCTCCGAAGAAGCGGCTGACGCTGCTCAGGCCTGCAGTGGGAGTGTCGGTCGCCACGGGGTCAGCCATTCAACGCCTGAAGAACGCTCGGGATCTAGCGATGATTCCGTCCATGCATCAGGTGGTTACGGCCACCGAACGTCGCCCTTGCGACTCAACTGCACCCGTCCGCGTTGACCGGGGGTCAGCCGCTGGCACCCTGCTCCGCCATGCGACCGCCCATCGTCCTGCACGTCGTGAAGAATCTCGTCGCCGAAACCGCCGCCGCCCTCGACTCGGGAGTGTCACCACAAGCGACGTTTCCCGCCGCGAAGCTGAAGCCCGGCGGTGTGCTCGAGGACGAACGCGGGCTCTGGCCGCTGACCGTGTTCGCGGCGCGACACGGCGCGGCGGCCACACTCAGGCTGCTGCTCGAGCGGGGCGGGACGATTCCGCCCGAGCACCTCGCGCGATCACTCGCCACCTTTGCGCCGCTCAAGGACCAGGCGGCGGCCGCGAGCACGGTGTCGGCGATCCTGAAGACGGTCGACGTGCAGCAGAACGGCCCGGCGTGCATCGGCGCGATCCTCTCGGCCGCGAGCACCTTCAGCATTCCCGTCATCGAAGCGGTGCTCACCGCGGGCGTCTCGCTGAAGACGCGCGATGAATACGGCCGCTCGGTGCTCAACTCCATGTTGCGGACGTCGTCGATGACCGGCCTGCGGTACGGGAGCACGCGTCTCCCCGTCGTCGAGCTGCTGCTTGCTCGCGGGGCACCGGTCGACATGGTCGACGAAAGAGGCAACCTGCCGCTGCACTACGCCATCGCGATGGGCTCGCAGGAACTGGCCCTCTTGTTCCTGCGCGCCGGGAGCCCGGGCGTCGGTCGCCTGACTCCCGACAAGACCGATCGACTCGCCGACGTCGTTGCGCGCACGCGGGAAATCAAGAGCGAGAAGGGAGACCGCGCGGACGATCTCTTCGCGCTCGCCCACCACCAGGCGTGGGACCTCATGCTCGAGCTCGGCGAGCTGGGGATGAACCTCAACGTCTACAACTTCAACACCGCCGGCAAGAACCCGTGGAAGGTGCTGCGCGAAAAGGGCTCGCTTGAGCAGCGGGTGCGAGCACTCCCGCTGATCGATCGCGAGGCGATGCTGCGCACCGTGGTGGCGGAAGCCGGCGACGAGAAGGGCCTCGCGATGCTGAAGGCCGCCCTCGCGCTCGGCGGCGAGCTGAACTTCCCCGACCTGGGCGGTGAACACGCTGACGCGACGGTGCTCGGCGCCGCGCTCGCAGCGAACGCGCCGGTCGAGGTCCTCGAGTTGTTGCTCTCGCACGGAGCGGCGATACAGAGCCCTGAAGGCCGCTGGCCCCACGCGGTCAGCGCCGCGGTGCACGTGTCGAAGCTGGAATGGCTCGCGAACAAGGGCGTGGCGCTCGACGAGTATGTCGAGCCCTGGGGCACTCCGTTGCATCGGGCCGTCGAGCTCAAGGCCGAAGCGAGCGTGCACTTTCTCGTCAAGCGCGGCGCGCGCATCGATTGGGCCAACCCGCGCGGAGAAACCCCGGCGTCGCTGGCGAAGAACAAGAACCTCAGCGCCGAGGCGCTCGCGGTGCTGACGCCCCCACCCGCACCTCCCGTGGTCGTTTCGTCGCTCGACGTGCAACGCACCGAACGCAGCGAGCTGTCGCGCGCGGTGGCGAAGGAAGACCTCGACGCGGTGTGCAAGGTGCTCGACGCCGGCGCTGACGTGAACGCACCCGATGCGCGCGGCTCGACGGCGCTGGCGATCGCCGCTGCGCAGGGGTGGCTCGACGGAGTGACGTTGCTTCTCGAGTGCGGCGCGAAGCCCGACACGCCGACGCGCAGCGGCTTCATCAGCTTCACCACGGCCCACGTCGACGTGCAGCGTGCGCTCGAGAAAGCGGGTGCACAGACCGCGACGCGCGCAGTGTCCAGGGCGCGCCTCGTGCCCTTCCGCCACAAAGCCCTGCTCGAGCGAGGCGACGTGCGGAGCGTCGCAGCCGCCATCGCCGCAGGCATGGACGTCGACTTCCCGGTCGCCGGGAGCGCGCTCCCGCTGATGATCGCGATCGACCGCGACGACGCGGCGATGATCGAGCTGCTCCTGCGCGCGGGCGCCGACCCGAACGCGAAGCAGGACACCGACACCTGCGTGGAACACGCCTTCCATTCCGAGAAGCCGCATCTGGTGAAGCTGCTGGTCGCCGCTGGAGGAACGCCGCCGGGAGCTCCGACAGCGAGCGAAGGCTCGGGAGTGCCTGCGTTCGACGACGCCGCCGGAAAGGTCGCGCTGTTCATCAACGCGGGGCTCGTCGATTCAGACGACCCCGACGCGTTTGGAGACGAGGAACCGCCGTTCTGGGTCGATCACGATCGCTTCGAGAACGTGGACGTCCGCGACGGCAATCTCGACGCCATCCGCGCGCTCTCCTACAGCGCATCCTTCGCCGATGCGGCCATCGCGGCGATCCAGAAGCTCGACGTGAAGGTGACCCACGTGTTCGCGCTCTACGGCAGCTCGGCGCGGCTGAGCCCCGGTCGTCTTCCCGCGTTCTGGAGCCAGTCACCCGGGCTCTACGTGATGGAGAGCCCCGCCTACGCAGGCGCGTTCTCCTACGAGAAAAACGCGCGGCGCTGACCGAGCGCGAAAAGAAAACGCGCTGTGCCACTTCGAGAGCGGCACAGCGCGCGTCACTGCAGAACGAAACTCAGGCCTGCGTGGTCGGCTTGGTCTCCGCCGGCGCGTCGGCCGGAGGAGGCGCGCCCGCCGCACCAGAACGCTCAGCGAGCGCCTGCTTGCGCGAGAGGCGAATCTTGCCGCCGCCGTCGATCGAGATGACCTTCACCATCACCTCGTCGCCTTCCTTCACGATCTCCGACACCGTCTTCACGCGCTTGTCCGCGAGCTCGGAGATGTGGATGAGGCCATCGGTGCCCGGGAAGATTTCGACGAACGCGCCGAACTCGACGACCTTGCGCACCGTGCCCAGGTAGATCTTGCCGACCTCGGCCTCACGCGTGAGCGCCTGGATCATCGAGATCGCCGCCTTCACCGCGTCACCGTCAGCCGACGCGATGTCGACCTTGCCGGTGTCGTCGATGTTAATCGACGCGCCGGTGCGGGCGATGATGTCCTTGATCACCTTGCCGCCGGGGCCGATGACGTTCTTGATGTACTCCGGGCGGATCATGATCGACGTGATGCGCGGGGCGTACTGGCTGATTTCCTTGCGGGGAGCCGGCAGCGCCTTGAGCATCGTGTCGAGGATCGACAGACGGCCCACGCGGGCCTGCTCCATCGCCTTCAACATGATCGCCGTGGTGATGCCGGTGATCTTGATGTCCATCTGCACGGCGGTGATGCCCTTGGCGGTGCCACAGACCTTGAAGTCCATGTCGCCGAGGTGATCTTCGTCACCGAGGATGTCGGTGAGGATCGCGACCTTGTCGCCTTCCTTCACGAGGCCCATCGCGATGCCCGCGACCGGCGCCTTGATCGGAACGCCCGCGTCCATCATCGCCAGCGTGCCGCCGCAGACCGAGGCCATCGACGAGCTGCCGTTCGACTCGAGAATGTCGGACACGATGCGAACCACGTACGGGAACGTGTTCTTGTCGGGGAGCATGTTGCGCAACGCGCGCTCCGCCAACGCACCGTGACCGATCTCACGACGACCCGGGCCACGCAGCGGCTTGGTCTCGTTCACCGAGAACGGGGGGAAGTTGTAGTGCAGCATGAACGTGCGGCTGATCTCGCCCGCGAGCGTCTCGATGCGCTGATCGTCTTCCGCCGTGCCGAGGGTCGCGGTGACCAGACCCTGCGTCTCACCGCGCTGGAAGATCGCCGAGCCGTGCGTGCGCGGCAGCGGAGCGATCTCACAGCTCACGTCGCGAACCGTGGTGTGCGGGCGGCCACCGATGCGGCCTCCGTTGCACGTGAGGTCGCGCATGTATTCGTACTTCAGGTCTTCGTAGATGCCCTTGACCTGCTTCTCGACGGCCGCGGTGTACGCCTCGCCCATCTTCGCCTTCAGCTCGGCCTGCATCGCCTTGCTGGTGGCCTTGAGGGCGCCGTAACGCTCGTGCTTGTCGTTGATGGTGTAGCCCTTCTTGATGCCTTCCCACGCGATGGCCTTGGCCTGGTCCTTCAGCGCGGCGTCGTACTTCACCATCTTCTCGTACTCGCGCGTCTTCACGCCGAGCTCGGCGCGCAGTTCCTCGAGCGCCTTCACGATCGGCTGGCAGCTGGCGTGACCGAAGTCGAGCGCCGCGACCATGTCGGCCTCGGAGATCTCCTCAGCGCCGCCTTCGACCATCACGATCGCTTCCTTCGAAGCGGACACCACGAGATCGATGTCGCTCTTCGTGCGCTGATCAGCCGTGGGGTTGGCGATCAACTTGCCGTCGACGCGGCCGACGCGAACGCACGCGATCGGGCCGTTGAACGGAATGTCTGACACGGCGAGCGAGGCCGAGGCCGCGACGAGCGCGAGCACGTCGGGCTCCGCGTTCTTGTCGAAGCTGATCACGCTGACGATGATCTGCGTGTCGTACGCGTAGCCGTCCGGGAACAGCGGGCGGCAGCTGCGGTCGACGATGCGCGAGGTCAGCGTCTCCTTCTCGGTGAGCTTGCCCTCGCGGCGGAAGTAACCGCCCGGGATGCGGCCAGCCGCGAAGAAGTTCTCCTTGTACTCGACGGTCAGCGGCAGGAAGTCGACGTCGCGCTTGTCCTTCGCGCTCACCGACGTCGCGAGGATCATCGTGTCGCCGTAGCGAACGACCGCCGCGCCATCTGCCTGCTTCGCCATGCGGCCGGTCTCGATCACGAGATCGCGGTCGCCAACCTTCACAGTCTTTCGAATCATCGCCATGTGCGTCTTCTCTTTCGTTGAAGTGGACGCTGGCGTTGACCCCCTGATCGAGAACTCCGAGCCTTCGCTCGGCGCTTTCGAACAAGAAATCAATCCGCCAGCGCTTTGAAACAACTGAGGCGCTCGATTTCGTTCGAGCGCCTCAGGGTTACCTCGTCACTTGCGGATGCCGAGGGTGTCGATGAGCTTCTTGTACCGGTTTCCGTCCTTCGACTTGAGGTAGTCGAGGAGGCGGCGGCGCTGGCTCACCAGCTTCAGCAGACCGCGGCGGCTGTGGAAGTCCTTCTTGTGCGTCTTGAAGTGCTCCGTCAGTTCGTTGATGCGCTCCGACAGCAGCGCGACCTGAACCTCAGGAGAACCCGTGTCCTTCTCGTGCGTGCGGAACTTCTGCACGAGCTCCGTCTTCTTCTCGACCTGGATCATGTGAATCTCTCCCGCTCCGAAGTGGATTCGCCGGGTCCGCGGAGGGGTACAGGCCCGGTAATTCCCCCCAACTCGGAGGGACGTCGCGCGCTTAGCGGATGGGTGAGGGGTGGTCAACTCAGTGCGACACCATCGTTTCGATGAGCACGAACGCCCACTGCAGGGTGCCCAGCGCGATCACCACGAGGGCCCAGCGCCAGCGGCCAGGAATGAACGTCGCGCAGGCGACGGCGCCGACTGCGAGCTGCACTCCGGTCGAGAGAACGGGGCCAGGGCTGAGCCACAGTTGTTGCCAGGTCCGGTGCCAGATCGCTGGAGTGGATGAGCCCACGCACCAGGCGGCAGCGGCGCACATGAGGCTCGAGAGGAGCGCGGGCTTCCAGCGAGTGGCGATGGCCACCACGATCACCGGCGCGAGCAAACCGCTCAGCGCTTCGACCAGCATCAGGTGATCAGCGCGCGCGAAGGTGAGCCATCTGTCGACGCCGTCGATCGCGGCCGGTACGGCGGTCAGCGCCACCAGCGACGTCGCGATGACGCACAGCAACAGTCCGATGCGGCGGCGCTCGCCCTGCCAGAACGTGAAGGCGGCGATGGCGATCATCACGGCCGGGAGCACGGTGAGAATCCATCGCTCCGGCGGGAGCTGCCGCAACGGCTCGATCTCGTAACGGAGCGCGAGCACCACGTCGATCGGTGCGAGGAAGAGGCAGAGCAGACCGCCGGACCAGCTCCACACCAGGGCGCGGCCTTCGGGTGTCGTGGCGCGCAGCTGCACGGCGCGTGGGGCCAACAACCAACCGAGGAGCAGCCCTGACGCGGCGATGCACGCCTCGGGACGCACGCGCATGAAGAACGCAGCGAGTGCGAAGGCGAGCACGAGGGCCACGGCTGGCACTCCGCTCGAGAGGCTGCGTTGTTCGTTGGCGCGCTGAGCGAGTTCGGTGTCTCGAACTCGAGTGCTGATCATGATCAGCGTCGCGCGATCTTCGGCGAGATGGTGGGTGAGGCGGCCGAGACGCGCGGCGAGCGATGCGGTGTCTTCGTTCAGGATTTCGCGCTCGGCGGCGAACGCCGGACTTTCGATGAGTTCGCGTTCGGCTTTGAGATCGCGCAGCTCCCGCTGCAGAGATTCGAGGTGCGTTCGCAGCGCGCGATCGGAGAGCGCCTCAGGCACGACGACGCGTCCAGACTCTGCGCGCCGCTACGCCGAGCAACACGCTGGTTGTGCTGAGTGCGACGTCTTTCAGGGTGGATTCGCCGATTCCGAGCGGGACGATCGCTCCGAGAGTCGCGGTCGTGAGGAGAAGTGGTTCTCCAATGCGTGCCCAGATGCGCTCGCGCCAGGACGGAGCGCGGCGAAGTCGTTCGAGGTGCGCGATAGCGATTTGGCGGTGGCGATCGAGATGATCGAGTTCAGTTTCGCGGGCGTGGAGGCGGGCAACGAGGGACCGCTTCTGCGCTCGCAACTGCGCTAGCACCCTCGCCTCTTTCAGCCAGCGTGGTGCGAGCTGCTGTCGCAGGGCCGCTCGCTCTTGGGTCACTTGGTCGATGACGGCTCGGAGCCCCACTTGCCTTGGACAACCGCCGCGGTTGTTTGGGCAAACCCTCACCCCGACCCTCTCCCTGGCGGGAGAGGGGGACTGCGTCTCTCAGGCGGCGAGGGCGAGGCGATTGAACGGGCTCACCCAGTCGCGCACTTCGCGAGCGGTGGCGTGCACAGGCGAGACCGCGCGCCAGGCGTTGCGGAAGACGTCGAGCGAGGCGAAGCGTTCCTCGCAGCGCGGCGCGAGCGCACGTTTGAAGAACGCGTCGAGGGCGAGATCACCCGTGCGCTCGAACTGCGAAGCGAGCACCGCGCGGCAGTGCTGACTGACGCTCTCCTTCGCGAACGGCCGATGACCGGTGACGAGCTCGTACGCGATGACGCCCAGCGACCAGAGAATCGGTGTTCTTCGCGTCGGGTTCCGCGCCCAGCAGCTGCTCCGGGCTCAAGTAGTCGAGCGTGCCGCACGCCACGCCGAGCTGCGGCGCGGTGGAGTGCGAGTCAGACGCCACGCCGAAGTCGATCAACACCGGGTGGCCGTCGTCGAGCAGCACGTTGCTGGGTTTGAGATCTCGGTGGAGCACGCCGCGTGCGTGCACGTCGCCGAGAATGAGACTCAACGAATCGACGACGCGCGCCGCGACCTGACGAGACGGCTTGCCGCACGTGCGGAGCGCCTCGCGAAGAGAAGGGCCATCGATGCGCTGCATGACTCCGAAAGGGAGACCGTCGGCGACGCCGCTCCAGAACAGTTGCGGCACGCCCTCGAGCTCGCCGAGCTTTCGCAGCACGCGCAGCTCTTCGACGAAGAGCGACTCCGTCCACTTCGGTTCTTCGACGTCGCGACGCGGGACCTTCACGGCGACCCAGCGCGCGGAGCGCTTTTCCTGAGCGAGCCAGACCTCGCCCATTCCGCCACGACCGAGGAGCCGTTCCAGCTTCAAACCGATTCCGAGCTGAGGAGTGTGGGTTCGCATGGTTGCCGCGTAGAGCAACGCGCGCGCCACGTGCGCTCACGTCAGATCAGGCAGATCCGCACGCGGGTGTGTGGCGATCGTGCAGCGATGTGGCGGCTTACTTGCTGAGCGGCAGCGGTGACGCGCGGCTCGACGACGGCAGCACCAGCTTCACGCGGTAGACGATCGTGTCGTTCGTGGTCTGCACGTCGAGCAGCGTCGCTTCGACGTGGCCAGCGTGAAGGAACGAGATGAGACCCGCGCCCAGCACGTTTCCGAAGATGGGGAAAGCGTCGGGGAACTGCGTGAGCCGCGCCTCGAGCAGATCATTCGTGAGCGTGAACTTCATCGTGCCGCGCGAATAGAACTGACTGAACGCGCGCTCGGTCGAGGTGAGCGCGACCTTCAAGTCTTCGAGCCGCGCGAAGCTGGTGAACGTCGAAGACACGTTTCGCGCCGCGAGGTTCTTGCCGAAGCGACGCGCGCCTTCGCTGGTGCCTTCGTAGAAGCGCTTCACGACCCAATCGATGGCGCCCAGGTGCAGCGCTCCGGGCACCCAACCGATCGGCAGCACCGACGCGGTGTCGAAGTGCACGCGATGTTGAGGGAAGCCGCTGGCGAGCTCGGTCGCCGCGGAACGCCCATGCGTCTCCTCGACGAAGCGCAGCAAGTTGAGCCACGCGAACCCTTTCACCTGCAGCGCGTCGCTCATGTCGTTCGCTCCGTCACGACTTCGGCTGCGCGTGGGTTCGGCTCGCATGCGCGGCGCACCATACGCCCTGGCGCGCGCGATCGATCGCGTTGTGTTGCGACGGTAGTCAGCGAGTTACCGCAGCGGCGGCAACAGCACGTAGGTGCCGTCTTCAGCGCGTCGGTAGAAGTAGGGATCTCGCCACGGGAAGCGCAGATCTTCCTGGCTCAACAGATTCGCGTCGACGAGCTCGGTGAGCTGAACCGGCAACGCGCCCTTCTCGAGCTTGTAGACGTCGATAGCCGCCGAGAGCCGCGACATCTGCTGACGGGCGGCGAAACGCTGAGCGGCAGGGTCGGTGTAGGTCGTCGCGTTGGTGCGGCCGAGATTCACGGCGCCGAAGTCGATGCGCGTGCCGATGAAGAGCAGCGCGCCGACCACCACCATGGTGACCGCGATGCGGCCCAGCACGCCGAGCACGGCCGACGCGCGAGAGTCGGTCTCGAAGTCGTCGCCGCCCTTCCCCGCCGGAGGGATGCCGCGCGCGTACTCGAGGTTGATGAGGTTGCAGAGCGCCTTGGCGGTCTCGAATTCACCGAGCGCCGAGAGCTCGATGATCCGCTGCACGGTGCGGCCCGGAGCGATCAAGTTGTAACACTTGCGCTCGTTCTCCCCGACCGACTGGAACTCGCCCTTGTTGACGCTCTTCTTTTCCTCGGCGAACGCGTCGTCGAGCGCGGCGTCGAAGTCGTCCTTCTCGAGCTCGGCGGGAGGCAGATCCTTCGTCTTGTCGAAGGTCATCTGCAAGCTGGTGATGCGCTTGCGCACCACGGGCCATTCGTCGACGCGGCGGAAGCCTTCCATCAACACCGACTCGGCGCGGAGCGGAGTCAGCGTGTTTTCGGTCTCGACGTCTTTCTGCTCGAACTCGTAGGTGCCGGCCTTCCAGCCGAACAACTTGAAGAGCGTCTCGCTGGTCTGCAGCTGCACCATCGACTTGAACTTGTCGGCGGTGATGACGCCCTGACTGACGAGCACGTCACCCAGTCGCTGCAGCGTTCGCTTCTGCGTCTCGAGCGCGAACTCGAGCTGCTGCTCGCTGACCAGACTCGCGGCGACCAGCATCGAGCCGATCAGTTCCTTGCGGTTGCGGCTGGTGGTCTCGGCGCGGCAGATGTTGCCGTCCTTGAACGTCACGTCGACCGAGTCGCTGCGCTGCTTGAGCGTCAGCACGCCGGTCTTCTGCTGCTGACCGATGAGCTGGAGGATGTCGGCGATCCCGAAGTCCTTGAGTGTGCCCTTGAGCGCCATGGGTCAGCTCTTCCTCCGCAGGCGCAGCAACGAGAGCGGGTAGACGAGCAGGAAGATGATGGCGAGCGGGATGATGCGAACGAGGATCGGCGCTCCTTCGAACGGAGGCCGCACCACGCCCGCGCGCAACACGACGCCGACGATCGCCACGATGAAGAAGAAGCCGTAGATGACGCCGCGAATGGGCTCGCCGATGAACACGTGGCCCATGCCCGACCACAACACGCCGAGAATCGTCGACGCGCGCTCGACGCGGGCCTCGTAGCGCGCGACGTCGAGCTGCTTACGCACCTTCACCGAGGGAGCGACCACGTTCTTGCGCGCGAAGACGTTCACGCACTGCGTGCACATGTTGCCGCCGGGCGAGACGTCGGGGTCTCCGCGGCGGCTGACGGCGCGACCGCAGCGTGAACACACGCGCGCAGCCTCGAGCGACTTGCCCAGGAAACCGAAGCCCACCAGCAGCGCCGCGAGCAGCGCCGGGTAGAACAGCGCGACCGACGCGGGCACGTCACCGACCAGCATCTGCGAGAGCTGGCTGCGCACGCGCGCGGCGGTGTCGTCGCCCTTCGCCAGCTCAAGCAAGTCGGCTTCGACCAGCGGCAGGGTCTGCAGGTACGAGTTGCCGATGATCTCCTTGGGCAGCACCTCGTCGGTGCCGATGGCGGGGATGGTCGGGTCGAGCTGGCGCGCCTCGAGCTGGTACTGGCTGGCCTTGCCGATCTCTCCGACGTTGGAGTCGCCGTACACCTGCACGCGCCGCTGGTAGATGCGCGCGAGGTTCATCAGCACCACCGGCGACGCGGTCGTTTCCTTCACCTTCTCGAGCACCGAGCGCGAGTTCTCGAGATCGCCCTGGAGGAAGAACGCCTTCGCGAGCGCGACCTTGGCGGGCACGTCGTCGGGGCGAATCGCGAGCGCGGCCTTGAGCTGCGGCACCGCTTGATCGAGATGCCCGCGACGCAGGTGGAAGTGGCCGAGCACGAAGCGTTCGGCGAAACCGACTTTGTCCTCAGCGGCGAGCTTCTCGAGCTTCTGCACCAGCGGCTCGACGCCCGGCCCGCCGCGCTCGATGCGGTAGAGCATCTCGGCCTGCGTGTCGGCGAACGCGGTCTTCTCGACGACGATCGACCCGACGAGCGGCACGAAGCCGAGGATGCCGATGAGCACCGCGGCCACCACGCGCTCCGGCACGGTCAGGTACATCGTCACCGCGGCGAAGAAGACCAGCAGCGTCGGCACCACGCCCATGCGGAACACGATGGGGAGCGAGAGCACGAGGAGCGCGATCGCTCCGGTCTGCCAACGTGCGGCGGCGCGCGGGAAGAAGAAGTGGAAGTCGTAGAGGAAGTAGTAGCCGCGGCGCAGCATCATCACGATGAGCGCCACGCAGCTGGTGAGCACCAGCGCCATCAGGAAGATGGTGACGAAGTCGCCGACCATCGGGCGCAGGTAGCGCGGGTCGCGGAACTGCGCGGAGATGCCCTTCTGCAACGCCCCGACGTAGCGGCCGATGTCGCTGGGGTCCGACTCGAAATAGAGGCGCGTGAGCAGGAACCACGTCGCAGGGAGATCGGGCGCGAGCTCTCCGGCGCTGACCGCGATTTCGACGGCCGCTCCGCTGTCGCCCGACGCTTCCCACGCCTGTGCGGCGCGCAGCATGCCGATGGCCCACAGCTCGGCGTTGCTCGAGCCGATGAGGTTCTTGAGCTCGATGAGCTCTTTGCGCGCGGCGAGCTCTTCCTGCTGATTCTTCGACTGATTCGCCTTCGCCCACTTCGCCCACGCGGCGGCGAGATCGACGTCGCCGATCACCTTCACCACCATCGCCGGCGGGTCTTTCTTCTTCGGCGGCTCCGGAGTCGGAGGCGGGGCCTTGATGTCTTTGCCTCCACCGCCGCCGGTGCCCGTACCGTTCGCGGTCTTGGGCTGCTTCTTCACCGTCGGCGGCGCGACGAGCGTTCCGTCGGGCTCGTCGCTGTTGTTGGTGTCACCCGGGTCCGTCGTGTCGCCGGTGTCGCCTTCGTCGTCGGCCGGCTTCACGACCTTCGGCTGCTTCTTCTTCGCGGGGACGGGCGCAGGCGCGTCGGGGTCGACGAGGTCGACTTGCGCGAGCGCGACTGCCGGCACCAGGCACGCGAGGACGAGAAGGCGATTCATCGAGGGAGCGCGGCGGATGGTACCCCGCTCCGAAACACGTCGCGAGCGTTTCTCCGGGTGCTACAGGTCCCACATGTCTGAGCAGATTGGTGCCGCCGTCGAGCGGCTCGTCGAGGTGATGCGGCGGCTTCGCGCCCCGAACGGTTGCCCGTGGGACAAGGAGCAGGACCTGAAGAGCCTACGCCCCTACCTCATCGAAGAGGCCTACGAGGTGCTCGAAGAAATGGACCGCGTGTCGGAGGGCGGGTCGTGGACGCCCCTCGCGGAGGAGCTGGGAGATCTGCTCTTTCAGAATCGTCTTCCACTCGCAGCTGGCGAGCGAGAAGAAGGAGTTCGATCTGGGCGACGTCGCGACCGCCATCGCTGTGAAATTGGAGCGTCGCCACCCTCACGTGTTCGGCGAAAAGGCGCAGGTGGGCACCGAGCAGGTGCTGCAGAACTGGGCGAAGTTGAAGGCCGACGAGCGCAAGGCGAAGCACGGCCACGCGGGGAGCGTGCTCGACGGAGTTCCCCGGGATGCTCCGGCGCTGCAGCGGGCGGAGCGGCTGACCGAGAAGGCCTCGCGCATCGGCTTCGATTGGCCGTCGTTGGACGGCGTGCGCGAGAAGCTCAAAGAAGAGCTGGGCGAGCTGGACGCCGCCATCGCCTCGAAGAACAAGCTCGAGATGGAGCATGAATTGGGCGACGTGCTGTTCGCGCTGGCCAACATCGCGCGACACCTGGGGATTGCGCCCGAAGACGCGCTGCGGGGCACCAATCGGCGCTTCACGACGCGGTTTCACGTCGTCGAAAAGGGGTTGGAAGCGCAGGGAGTGGCCTTCGGAGAGGCGACCCTGGAGCAGATGAACACCCTGTGGGATCGCGCCAAGGCCGAGGAGAAGGCTCGCGCGGGCATGAAGGGTGCTTGACCCGAGGGGGGCCTGTCGGTAAGGCGCGCCCCTCTTTCGTATTTTCCCTTTTGTTTTTGAAGGAGCTGTTCCGTGGCCAACACCAAGTCCGCTGAGAAGCGCAACCGTCAGGCGATCAAGCGCAACGCGCGCAACTCGGCCGTGAAGTCCTCTGTGAAGAACGCCATCAAGGCGGCGCGTGAAGCGATCGCCAAGGGCGACCAGGCGAACGCGAAGACCGCGATCGCCGCGGCGACGTCGGCGCTGGCGAAGGCCGCGACCAAGGGCGTGCTGCACGCGCGCAACGCGAGCCGCCGCATCGGCCGTCTGTCGCACGAGGCGTCGCGCAAGTTCGCGGCTCCTGCTGCGAAGTAAGCCTCTTCGGCTCATTCCATTTTCTGGTTTGACCGTCAGCTCACGTCGAGCTGCGTTGGCACCGACGATCCTCCACCAGGGATCGTCGGTTCGTTTTTTTCTACGGCTCAGAACGCGGACAGGTCGAGCACGTCACGCCCGGTGAGCACGTGCTTCAGGTTGGGCGCAGACCACCGAACGTCGCGACGCGCGCCTTCGACCCCACGCAGATCGAGCACCTGCAGCCTGGGCAGCGGCGGCGGGTGCGTGGGCAGCGAGGTGCCGACGAGCGCGAGGATCGCCAGCTGCTGACACTGCGGAAGACGCAGCGCATCGGTCGCCGCTTTCAGATCGTCGATCACCAGCGTCACGTGGCGAATGGGCGCGCGCTGAAAGAGCACCGCCGCGTCCTTCAGGAAGGTCGTCGCGGTGAGCTCGACGTGCTCGACGAAACCGGACCGGAAGGTCCAGCGCGAGGCGTGGTGTTGCACTCCGTTCGCCCAGAGATCTCCGAACTGCTTGTGCAACACGTCGAGGCGATCGCGTTCGACTCCTGTCGCCTGACGACGGCGCGTGGCGATCTGCGTGACGATGAACTCGGCGTATTCAGAATCTGACGCGCCGATCGCGTCGGCGAACACGAGCCGCACTTCTTCGTCGTGCGGCCGCGCGAGGATCTGCGCGAAGAGATCATCGAGGTTCACGTCGCGCGGTTTTCTCGGCTGCGACTGTTCGAGCGCTTCTCGCACCTCGACGAACACCGCGCGCCGCGTCTGCAACCGCAGCGCGCTGAACCGTCGCGGCTCGTCGCGAAGAATCCGAAGGCCGATCGGCGAGACGATCTTCTCGGGCGGAATGATGTCGCCACCGGCAGGCACCATGCGCGCCATCGCCTCGAGCGCTTCGATCGCGTCGTCGCAGGCCTTCAACCCGGCGGCGCGTTCTTCTCCCGTCAGATGCCACGCGCGCTTTCCGCCGCCCGTCGCTTCCTGTTTGCGCACCAGCCAGGGCAGGCCGCGCTCGTCGGCCCAATTCAGCCACTCGCCGGGACAGTGAAGATGAGAGGGGATCAACCCCAGAACTTCCACCACGGCTTGGTCGAGCTCGCGGTCGGTGTCGACGCGGGTGCGGGAGCCTGCGGCGCCGGAGCAGACCCCGCCATCGGAACCGGACCGAGCATGGTGAGCGCGGTGTTGTCCTTCGGGCAGTTCTTGTGGCCGTTCTTCGCGATACAGCGATCGCAGTAGTGCGAATTGCACGTCGCGCACTTGCCGTATTCCATCGCCCAGTTTTCCGGGTCGTTCTTCGCGACCGGGTTGCCACCGGGAACTGCCGAAACCGAAATCATTCGGGGACAGCCACCTGCGCAGGCGTAAGCGGGCATGGTCGCGATGCTAGTCAGGGAGCGGGCGACTGCAATCGCTCCAGACCTTCGCGAATCATGGTGTCAGCGAGGCGTTTCAGTGCCGCGCCGCGGTTGCTCTCGGTGAGCAGCACGTCGGCGCCCGAGGGGAATTCCTCGCTGGTGGTGATGGTGGCGGTGCCGATGGTCGCTCCGCCCTTCACCAGGTTCAGCGTGATGGTGGCGGTGATGCGGAACACCGGCTGCTTGGGCAACGAGGGCGCGCTCATCACCGGGCCGCTGCTCACGGCGGCGATGGTTCCGACGAGCTCTGCTTCGGCGGCGTTTCCACCGAGGCGCCCGGCGCGCGAGAGTTGGTCCTTCGCGGCTTCGGTGAAGGTGAGTTCGGCGGCTGGCTCAGGCGTGCGGTTCATGAAGACCGGCACGTTCACGCTGCGCACTCCGCCCGGGAGCTCGCTGTTCGGCGCGACGAAGCGGTAGCCGCAGGCGGAGAGGAAGATGAGGGTGAGGACGAAGCTGCCCCTCACCCCAGCCCTCTCCCCGCTGGTGCAGGGAGAGGGAGTCATGCGACGACGAAGTTCACGAGGCGCTTGGGGACGAACACGAACTTCTGAACCGTCTTGCCGGTGATCGCCGCCTTCACCTTCTCATCGGCTTCGGCGATCGCGCGCACCTCGGCCTCCGTCGCCGCAACCGGCGCCTGAATCTGGGAGCGAACCTTGCCTCCGATCTGCACGGCGTAGGTGATCGTGTTCTCGACGATGAGCGCCGCGTCGAACTTCGGCCACGTCTGCTGGCAAACGAGCCCCGTCCCGCCGAGGCGTTCCCACAATTCTTCGGCGATGTGCGGCGCGTACGGAGCGAGCACCTTCGCGAACGTGCGCATCACGTCGCGCGAGAGCGTCTTCGCGCTGGTGGCCTCGTTCACGAAGGTCATCATGTGGCTGATGGCGGTGTTGAAGCGAAGACCGAGCGTGTCGCGCTCGACCGCCGAGATGCACTTGTGCAGCGCCTTCTGCACCGCGGCATCCGAGTTCTCCGGAGCGTCGGTGAGCTTGGCCGCCGCCGCGCCGGTCTCTTCGTTCACACACAAGCGCCACACGCGCTCGAGGAACCGGGCGACGCCGGCGACTCCGGTGGTCTGCCAGGGCTTCACCTGCTCGAGCGGCCCCATGAAGAGCTCGAAGAGGCGCAGCGAATCAGCGCCGTGTTCCGCGATGACGTCATCGGGGTTCACCACGTTGAACTTCGACTTCGACATCTTCTCGATCTGCTTGTTGAGCTTCTCGCCGCCAGCCTTGAGGAACGCTCCGTCGTTCTCGCGATCGTCGACCTCGGTGGGCGCGAAGTACTTCCCCGCCTCGTTCTTGTACGAGTACGCGAGGATCATTCCCTGGTTGAAGAGCTTCTGGAACGGCTCCTTGGTGCTGACGTAGCCGCAGTCGAAGAGCACCTTGTGCCAGAAGCGCGCGTACAAGAGATGGAGCACGGCGTGCTCGACGCCGCCGACGTAGAGATCAACCGGCATCCAGTACTTCTCGAGTTCCTTGCTCCACGCCTCGGTGGCGTTCTTCGGATCGAGGTAGCGGAGGTAGTACCAACACGAGCCCGCCCACTGCGGCATGGTGTTGATCTCGCGCACGCCCTTGCGGCCGTCAGGGAGCTGCACCATCAACCACTGATCTCCCGCGCGACCGAGCGGCGGCTGCCCGTCGGCGGTCGGCTTGAACTCGTCGACGTGCGGCAACGTCACCGGCAACTGTGACTCCGGAATGGTGGCGATGGTGCCGTCTTCGAGGTGCACGATGGGGAACGGCTCGCCCCAGTAGCGCTGACGCGAGAAGAGCCAGTCGCGCAACGCGTACTGCACGCGGCGAGTGCCGAGCTTCTGCTCCTCGAGCCAGGTGATCATCTTCTGCTTCGCGGGCTCGGTGCCGAGGCCGTCGAGCATTCCTGAATTCACCGCGGTGCCCTCGGCCGTGAACGGCTCGGCCTGCACGTCTTTGCCGCCCTTCACCACTTCGATGATCGGCAAGCTGAACTGCTTCGCGAACGCGTGATCTCGCTCGTCGTGCGCCGGCACCGCCATGATCGCGCCCGTGCCGTAGGTCGAGAGCACGTAGTCGGCGACCCACACCGGCACCTTCGCGCCGTTCGCGGGGTTGATGGCGAACGCTCCGGTGAAGACGCCGGTCTTCTCTTTCACGTCGGCTTTGCGCGCGAGATCGGTCTTCTGCTTCGCGGCGTTCACGTACGTCTCGACGGCAGACTTCTGCGCGGCGGTGGTGATGCTGCTCACGAGCGCGTGTTCCGGAGCGAGCACGCAGTACGTCGCTCCGAAGAGCGTGTCCGGCCGAGTCGTGTAGACGACGAACTCGCCGCCGCTCTCGACCTTGAACTTCACTTCGGCGCCCTCGGACTTGCCGATCCAATTGCGCTGCATCTCCTTCACGCCGTCGGGCCAATCGAGGCCGTCGAGGTCCTGGAGCAAGCGCTCGGCGTAGACGGGGATCTTCAACATCCACTGCTTCATCGAGCGGCGCTCGACGGCGTCACCGGTCTCGACGTACTTGCCGTCTTTCACTTCTTCGTTCGCGAGCACGGTGCCGAGCGCGGGGCACCAGTTCACGGGCACCTCGGCCATGTACGCGAGGCCGCGCTCGTGGAGCTTCAAGAAGATCCACTGCGTCCACCGGTAGTAGTTGGCGTCGGTGGTGTCGACCTCGCGCGACCAGTCGTAGCTGAAGCCGATGCGCTTCAACTGCCGGCGGAAGTTGTCGACGTTGCGCTTGGTGATGACGGCCGGGTGAATGCCTTCACGCACCGCGCTGCGTTCCGCGGGGAGACCGAATGCGTCCCAGCCCATGGGGTGCAACACGTTGAAGCCGAGCGCGCGCTTGATGCGAGCGACCACGTCGGTGGCGGTGTAGCCCTCGGGGTGACCGATGTGGAGACCCGCTCCGGAGGGGTACGGGAACATGTCGAGCACGTAGAACTTCGGCTTCTTCTTCAGCTCCGCGAGGTCCGTCGGCGTCTTGAAGGCTTCGACTTTGTCCCAGGCGGCTTGCCACTTGGGTTCGATGACGGAGGGCTCGTAGCGGACTTTGATCTCGGACATGGCGGGCGGGCTTGTAGGTGACTGACGGGCTGACGCAAGTGGGTTAGTTCGCATGACGTGGAGGTCGAGTTCGAACATCGGCGGCTGAAGCCGGGCACGGTGCCTCCGTCGTTGACCGCGGCGCAAAAACGCGCGGGCGAGCTCGGTCAGAAGATGTCGCGGCGGGCGCGCGTGTGGCGCGTGGTGTTCTTGATCGCGGGTGCGGCGACGATCGCCTTCGCGACGCAACGTGCGGGCATGGAGCTGCAAACCGGTCTCTGCCTGTTCGTCGTCGCGCTGCCGCTGCTGTGGGTCGGCGGCTGGCTGTGGGGCTTTCTGTTCTCGTTCATCATGCACGCGCGCAAAGCGAAGGGCGGGAATCTCGAAGCGCGCGTCGGCTCGACGAGCTGGCAGCAAGAACTCGAGTCGGTGACGGTGATCGAGAAGGTGAAGCTGGTGGTTCAGGCCGACGGGCTGCACTGCGTTCGTGAAGGAGCGTCGCCCGAGCTCGTGCCCTGGAGCCGCGTGAAGATGGATCGCGTCGACGCGAAGACGCTCGCGCTGTTCGTGCGCGACGACGTGAGTGGGCTGGCGCTCAACGAGACGCTGCCGGTCCCTCGCAGCGCGTTTGTTTCTGACGAAGCGTTCGACGCGTTTTGTCTCGAAGTGCAGAAGCACGTCTGGGAGGCGCAGCGGTGATTCCAGACATCGAACGCACGTCGCCGGGGCAGCTGATGGCGTTCACGGCGGCGGAGCTGAAGATCTTGCGCGGCGTGAAGGGCGATCCCGCTCGGCGGGAGTGGGTGAAGAAGCGCAAGAAGACGCGCGAGAACACGCTCGAGCTGAACGATTCGTGGAGCTGGATCGACTTCATGTGCGGCAAGGACGTGCGGCCGTTCGTGCGCGGAACGAAGCTGCACAAGGGGCAGTTCTCGCGGCTGCAGCTGTTCGATCTCGACGTGTTCCTCGGTGAGCTGAACAAGCTGCCGCAGGACGAAGCGGGTCTGCAGAAGAAGTTCGACGCGCTGAGCGAAGAGGGCTTTCGGTACAGCTACGTGCCCTTCTGGTTTTCCGACAAGTGGAAGGCCGCGGGGATCACGACGATCAAGACGAAGGCGCGTGGCGCGGAAGTGATCGAGAAGCTCACGGCGGCGCGCGTGTTCATCGACGCCACGCAAGAGCGTGGCGAGAAGCTGCTGTTCTTCTGCGACTACCGGGACTGATGCGCTGAAAACAGAAACGCCAGCGACCTGGTGGGCGCTGGCGTTGGCGTTGCCTCGTCGGCGAAAGGGTTACCAGCCGGCGCGCTTGATCGCCTTGTACGCCGAGGTCGCGGTGCGGATGTTGTGCACCACGCCGTACGCGCAGCCCTTCGCCTCGTACGCCCACATCGAGCCCCAGCCGTCGCCCGACTCGTAGATGAAGATGTGGCCCGCGCCGTTCTCGTTGTACGTCAGGGCGTCGCCCTTCTGGACGTTCGAGCGGCTGATGGTCGACCACAGCGAGTTCGACGCCACGAAGTGCACCGTGCCGTACGGGTGCGAATCGGTGGTCATCACGTTGTTCGACGAAGGCACTTCCCACACCTTGGCCGCGAGGCCCGAGCAGTCAGCACCGTAGCTGCCACCGTGCGAGCAGCTCGGGCAGTTGCCGGTGCAGGTGCCCTTGGTCGAGCTCGTCGCGCCGTTCGGAATCCACCGGCCGTGGCCCCACCAGTACGAGAAGCCCACCGCGCCCGCCGCACGCGCGATCGCCTGATCACGCACGCCGCTCGGAGTCGGGTTGGGGTTCGGGTTCGGGTTCGGCGAGCTGACGAGGTTCAGGTACGTGCCGTAGCTCCAGCCCGTCACGCCGTTGTACTTGATGTTGTACCAACCGCCGTTGGGCTGCGTGACGTTCACGGTCGTCACCGTCGCGCCCGACGGAATCACGAGGCGAATGGTGCCGTTCATCGACGCGCTGGTGCGCAGGTTCAGGTTCGCAGTGGTCTTGAGGGTCGAGCCGAGCGGCACGCCCGTCGACAGCTCGCTCGACAGCGTGCCGTATTCTTCGGCGCCCTCGAGCAGCTCACCATCGGCCGCGGTCTGACCCGCCGTACCGGCACAGCCGACCATCGTCAGGGCCATCACCATCACCGCAGAGCGAACGGATGCGATCATGGCCGCTCCACTTTGCGAGCCTTGTGCCCAAAGTCGCCCCGCTCGGAAGATCGTCGAATCTGACAACTCCGCTTACATCTGAGAGCGGTCTGCACCACCGGTTTCACTGTTCTGGATCAGGACAGCCGCCTGAAACCTGCGCAGTCATTGAGGAGTGTCACTCGCGAGTGACAGGTGCGCTGCGACGTTCGGCGTGCTTTCAAGCCGCCCCATGAAGCGGCCGATCGTCGTGGTTCTGGTGGCCATCGCGGTGCTGGTCGGCGTGCTGCTCTGGTGGAATTCCCGAGCAAGTACGGTCGACAACGACGGTGCCGGCGACGTCACCTCGAAGCTGGAAGACGGCGGACAACGCTCGACTCCGAAGGCGACCGCGAAGACGACAGTCGCACCGCTCACCGATGCGGGACTGCCCGAGCTGAAGACAGGGCCCGGCACCGAGCTCGCGCGGTTCGGCTGGGGAAATGGCGAAGGCAACCTCGGCCGCTCGCGACCCGATGAGGCGAACCCCGAAGCGCCGATGAGTCTCACCGTCGACGCGCTCGGCAACGTGTGGATCCTCGATCAAGTGAACGAGCGCCTGGTGAAGCTCGATCGCAACGGCAAACCCGCAGGCACGATGCCGCTGCCGGTGCAGGGCGCGCAGGACGTGGTCATCACTCCGGACGGCACGGCGTTGGTGATGGACCGGTTGATCGACAAGTCGATCGCGCTCATCGGCCCCGACGGAAAGCCGCGCGGAGAGCTGCCCATCGTCGGCAAGGGTCTCGAAGAAGGTGGAGCCTCGACCGGCCTCTTCACCGACGGAGAATCGGTCTACGTCGAGCGCGAACACGGTGACTCGGTGCGCATCGGCAGCACCAACGGCACCGCCGACAAGGACCGCCCCGAAGTTCCCGGCCGGCCCGCGCAAGACGGCAAGACGTTCCTCACCGCGAACATGGTCGACGGGCCGTCGGGCACGGTGATGGTCACCGCCATCGAGCGGCCGTCGCAGGCGCATCGCTTCACGCGCTCACTCACGCTCGGCGTTCCGGTGATCGGCCTCAACGCGCTCGACACCGATCGCGGCGGAGTCATCTATCTGGGCACCATCACCGAGCAGCCGAACTCGACTCCGGAGCGGCCGGCGTTCGGCATCACGCTGCTCTGTCTCGATCCGCTCGACGGGCGGCCGGTGGGCATGACGCGCTTCGCGGCGAACTCCGGAGCCGAAGAGACGTTCCGCGAAATGACGGTGCTGCCCGAAGGTGGCGTGCTGTTCCTCGAGCGCACCGAGAATGGTTCGCGCGTGGTGCGTTACGGCTGCGGCGGGCCCTGAAGTTTCGCGCGCAACGTGGTCAGTGACGCGGGCGCGACGCCGATCGAACTGAGGTGCGCTTCGATTCCACCGACGCGATCGATCTCGTTGAGCACCGCCTCGAGACTCGCGGGCGTGGTGCTGATGCCGTTCTCAGCGGTGCGCTGGTAGTCGGCGAGGATCTCTTCGCGGCTGACGCCGAGCGTGAGAAGGATCATCGCCGCGGCGATGCCGGTGCGATCTCTGCCGTACGTGCAGTGAAAGAGCACCGGGTAGTTCGCTTCGTCGCCGAGCGTCGCGAACAGCGCGCGCGTGGTGTCATCGGTGTGAAAGTCGACGAGGTAGTCGGCCGGGCTCACGTTGTACGGAATCGGCATCGGCGCCGAGAGCTGCCGCGTCGCGGGCTCGATGCACGTCGCGTTGGGCGCGCCCTGTCGCTCTGCTTCGACGCGCAGATCGATCACCGTCTTGATGCCGAGCGCCGCGAATTGTTGGCAGCCGGTGTCGGGCCGCAGCCGCGAGAGCACCGCGCTGCGATACACCTGCCCGCACTGCGTCGTCGCCGTGCCGTTGCCAGCGACGATGCCGCCGAGATCGCGACCGTTGGTGATCTCCGCGATGGCGATCGCTCCACCCGCGCTGCAGCCACCATCGGACGGCGGAGTGACGGTCGGCGGCGCAGCACACGCTGCGAGCAGCACGAGGAGTGGCGTCGCGCGAATCACGGCGCTCGCACGGCTTCCACGAACGCGCCTTCGGCCTCGGTCGGTTCGCGCTGCACGCCGTCGATCAACGCCTTGAGCGCCGCGCGATCCATCGGGCGCTTCGTCGGAGAGGCGGGAGCTTCAGCGCTGATCAACACCGGAACAATGTACCGCTGTTCGGACGGTTCGAGCACCGCCCCCTCGAACGGAGTCGCCAGCTGCATCTTCGGCGGCAACGTGAAGCTGACGTTCAGCTCGCGGCGGCCCACTCCGAGAATCGCGGCGTGTTGACGATCACCCGGCATCGCAACCGGCGACGCTGAAATCTCGCGCACGTCTTTGGAGAACGCCGGCTCCGAGCGCCACGCGTTCGCGAGCTGACGTCCCGGGCCGATGTCTTTCGCGGCCTGCGCTTCAGGATTCGCGAGTGAGGCGAGCCCACGCAAACGCGGAATCCACGTCTTCGCGGTGGCGACCACGGGGCCTCCGCGAGAACCGTCGGGAGCGAGAGAGGCGAGGCCGGTCATCTTCTCGGCGGTCAGTGCATCGACCAGCTTCTGCAGCGAGTCGGCCTCGCGCGCGAAGAGCTCAGTGAGCGGCTCGACCTCGATCGCCGGAGGCACGAGCAAGCGCACCTGCAATTCACTGCGCTCTGCGTCGTTGCCGTCGGTCTGCAGCCCACCACCGCGCGCTTCAGCCGCGCTGCCGACGAGACCCGAGAACGCAGCCTGCAACCGTTCGCGCCAGTCGCCGTCGAACTGCACGACCTTCCCCTTGTCCTGCACGCACAACGGAGCGAGCGCCGCGTCGCGTGCGTTGGGCCAGGTGTCGGTCGCAGCATTCACCCGACCATCGGCGATGGCGTTCACCAGCTCGGCGTACGCATGCGAGCGCTCGGCACCCGAGAGCTCAGCGAGAAAGCGCGAGAACGGAGTGACGGCCGACGCAAGCAACGCGGGCGGCACGCGATCATCCATCGGCAGACTCTCGATGAAGTTGTTGAGACCCTCGAGCGCGTCGGCGGGGTTGCCGCTCGCGCGCTCCTTCCAGAACACGATGGCGTCGGCCTTCGGAGCCCCCAGAAAGCGATCGCGGCGCGCGCGGAGTTTTTCGTACGTCGCACCGAGCTTCGGGTCCTTCTGCAGCAGGTCGAGGAAGATGAGGACCGCTCCGGTGCCCGCGCGGCTGCGCTCGAACGGCAGACCCAACACGCGAGTGCGAACCCAGGCGCAGGTGAGCTCGGGCCGCCAGCTCCACGGCTGCGGAGCGATGAGCGCGTCGGTGCTCTCGAGCGCTTTGGCGATTTCGACATCGACCGCCGGACTCGCGTCGGTGTCGGCGCGCACGTTGGCCGGCACCTTCGTCTTGTCGAGGCACGCGTTGGCAGCGGCGACGCGAGCGACGAGCGCGATGGCTCCTTCTTTCGCGTCACCCTGCCCGCTCTTCACGCGCGCCAGCGACTGCTCGAGCACCTTGTTCCACAGCTCACGACGCAGCACCTCGCTGTCGACTTCTTCAGCGGCGAGCGCGGAGAGTTCGAGCTGACGCACCTGCCACGCGAGCGCTTCGGCCGACAGCAACAGATGCGGCTCGTTGGGGTCGAACGCTGGCCGCAGCCGCGCGCCCTTCTTGTCGGACAGCGGGTTGTCGGAAGCGATGGGCCCATCGGCGATGGTCGCGAACGCGGTCGTCATCTTTCCCGGCTCGGTCGGCCGGCCGGCGCTCACTTCGATCGGCGCTCCCGGCGAGACGATCACCTTCATGGTGCGCGGCAGCGACTTGAGGAACGCCTTCACCTTGTCTTCGCCGTGCGCGTTGATGGCGTCGGGCGAGCCACTGCCGCTCTTCACGATGCTCAGATCGTACGAGTACTCGATGGAGCCATCGGCCTGGTGCTTCAGCGCGAAGGGCGACACGTCGACCATCGGGGCGCCAGCCAGCATCGCCGCGACGAGGGCACTGCTCAGAGTCACGCTCATGCCGGAGTCGACGGAAGGTTGAGCAGATGCTGCACCGTCTCGAGCACCTCCTGCGCCTTCACCGGTTTGATCAGGTAGGCGTTCGCTCCGAGCTTCAGCGCGCGCTGGCGATCTTCTTCGGCCGCTTCGGTGGTGATGATCACGATCGGAAGCGCCGCGTTGTGCGGGTCCGCCCGCAAATGCGCCGTCAACTTGAGGCCATCGAGCACCGGCATGTTGATGTCGGTGAGCACGATGTCGAACTTGCCGCCCTGGAATTTCTTGATGGCCTCGGCGCCGTCTTGCGCCTCGACGCACACGATGTCGCCGATGCGTTGCAGCGCGTACATCACGCTGCGCCGCAGCTGCATCGAGTCATCGACCACCAACGCACGAATCGTCATGTCGCGGGCGAAGGTATTCAATTTCAGATCCGGTTTCACTCGTCGAGGTTCGAGCGATACCGTGTTGCTTCATGTGGGCACTCGCTCTGACGGTGGTCGCCGCGCTTCCGCCTCTCACCGTGGTTGCCCGCCCTGATGGAGAGGTGAAGGCTCCGCTCGCGCAAGTCGTGCTGCATGACGGCACCGTCACCCTGACTCCCGCGGGCCAGCGGGCGTTCGGAGCGCAGCGCGGCATGCAGCTCGCCGGAACCGACACGCTGACTGTGGCGCCCGGTGCGTGGGTCGTGGTGCATCTGCTCGGAAACGGCCACGTGGTGCGGCTCGATGACGATCTCGTGCTGCGCGTCGATCAACTCGCCGCACTCAAGGCGCCGAAGCAGACACAGACGCTCCAGCAACAGCTCGATCGCCTCGTCACGCTGAAGGAACAGGACAGCGCTGCCACGCGGCTCATCGGGTGGAACGCCGGGCAGTCAGGCGCGAACGTTCCGCAGTCGACGGGCCCGACGAAGACGAAGGACACCGGCGCCGACGACGAAGGGGGCGGTGGCAACTTCAAGGCGAACGCTCCGAAGGACATGCCCAAGTCGTCGAAAGCGCCGGAGAGCGTGCAGATCGGCAAACCGCCTCCTGGTGCTTCGACTCCGCCGCCGCCTCCGCCGAAGCCGGGGAACGTCAACAACGCGCCGTCGCCGGTGCCCGCGCCGCCGCCGCCTTCCAAGCCCGACCCGGCTGTCGCGCTGGTGGCCGATGCGACGCTGCAGGCGTGCGTGACGAAGAGCGTGGAGTCGCTCGGCGCAGACGTGCTCGCGTCGTTCGGAGATCAGCTCGTGTTGCGCGTGAAGCTGCGTGACGGCGCGGCGGTCGTGCAGCTGCCGCGCGGCCTGCCGACGCCGGCGTGCGCGACGAGCTGGTTCTACGGGAAGCCGGGAATCGGCGCGGCGTGGACCGACGTGCCCGTGAAGCTCAAGTGAAGTCGCGCACAGCCTTGATCGCTTCGGTGCTCACCGCGCTCGTGATGGGCGCGATCTCACCGTTCGCGCGCACCGAAGGCGGGCTCGACGGGCTGGAAGTGCTCGAGCGGTGGGCGATTGATCTGCGCTTTTCACTGCGCGGCGCTCGCAAGCCGCACCCTGATCTCGCGCTGGTGGTGTTCGACGACGCGACGGGAGCGCTCTTCGAGCGGCGCGTGGGGTGGGCGCGGGTGATCGACGCCATCGCCGCGCAGAAGCCGAAGGTGATTGGCGTCGACGCGGTGTTCGATGCTCCTGAACGTCTGCTCGGAGAGCCGCTGCAAGAACGCGTGAGCGCGTGGAAAGCGTCGGCCGATCGCGAGGCGAATCCGTTGTTGGAAGAGGTCGCCACCGAGCTCGAAGGTGACGCACGGCTGGCAGAGACCATTCGTCGCGCCGGCAACGTGGTGCTGATTCTCTCGGAGAGCGGAACCGCGGGAGCCGTGGAGCCGAGCGCGCTCGGGAAGGCGCGGTTCGGGCAGAGCACTCCGTCGTCGACGCTGGAGCGCGTGGCGGAGATCGTCAGCAGCCGCCCGGAGATCACCGCCGCGGCGCGCGGGCTCGGGCTCGCCACCGTCACCGAAGACGCCACCCGTACCGTTCGCTCGCAGCAGTTCGCGCGCGGAGACGAGAGCGCGGTGTACATGCCCTTCGTGGTGCCGCTGGTCGCCGTCGCGCGCGGCATCAACCGCGGACAGCTCGCGTACCTCGGCCCCACGCAGGAAGTGAAGCTCGGAGCCGAGCTCACCGTGCCGCTGGTCAACGACCGGTTGTGGATCGACTTTCCCGGGCCCGCGCGAACGGTGCCGACGTTTTCGGCGATCGACGTGGTCGAGGGCCGCGTTGCACCCGACGCGCTCGCAGGCAAGGTGGTGCTGCTCGGCGTGACGCGCTTTGGCTACGACCTCGCGCGCACGCCGTACGGCATGGCACCCGGTGTCGAGATTCAGGCGGCGATCGCCGACAACGTTCTCAGTCAGCTTCGCCTGCGTCGCACCGAGCGCACCACGGAGATGGCGTTGATCGCCGGGCTGTCGTTGCTCGTCGCCCTGCTCTTCCTTGGAAAGCAGCTCGGACCGCTCGCGCAGGTGGGCGTGGGCGTCGCGCTGATGTTCGCGTGGCTGGTGGCGACGCACGTCGCGTTCCTGCGCGAGGGCCTGTGGCTGCCGGTGGTGATGCCGATGCTCGCCATGCTGCTGACGCTCTTCGTCGGTCTCGCGCTCGCGTACACCAGCGAGTCGCTGCAGCGCCGGCAGCTCAAGAAGGCTTTCGGTCACTACGTCGGCGACGACGTGCTCGACGAGCTGGTGGAGCACCCCGAGAAGCTCGCGCTCGGCGGCGAGAAGCGCACGCTCACCGTCTTCTTCTCCGACATTCGCGACTTCACGACGCTCAGCGAGAAGTTGTCGCCCGTCGAGCTGGTCGCGTTCTTGAACACGTATCTCTCGCCGATGACGCGCGCGGTGCTTCGTCAGGGCGGGTTGCTCGACAAGTACATCGGCGACGCGGTGATGGCGGTGTTCGGCGCTCCGGTGCCGCGCGTCGATCACCCCGAGCAGGCGTTGCGCTGCGTCGCGCGCATGCACGAAGAGCTCGCGACGTTGAACGCCGGGCCGTTGAAGCGCTTCGGCATCGAGGTGGCGATCGGCTGCGGCGTGAACACCGGCGACATGGTGGTCGGCAACATGGGGTCGGAAGAGCGCTTCGACTACACGGTCGCCGGAGACGCGGTGAACCTCGCCTCGCGACTCGAAGGGTTGAGCAAGGTGTACGGCGTGTACTGCCTCGTCGGTGACGGCACGCGGCGCGCGGCAGGTGCGGGCTTCGTGTTTCGCGAGCTCGATCTGGTGCAGGTGAAGGGCAAGCACGAGGCGATCGCGGTGCACGAGCTGTTGTCGGTCGAAGGCACGGTGCTCTCGAAGCGCGCCGAGCTCGAGTCGTGGAACGCAGGCCTCGCGGCGTTTCGCGCTGGTGAACTCCCCGAAGCGAGACGCGCCTTCGGAGTCTTCGCGGCGGCGAACACGGGTGACCTCGCTGTGGAGCGCTACCTCTCGCGACTGGCGGAACTGCCCGAGCACGCTCCGCCCGACTTCAGCGCGGTGACGGCGTTCAAGACGAAGTGAGGCTGGCCTTGAGCGCCTTCGCGAGCGCCGGGCCGATCTCATCGAGCGGTTTCGACAGCGCTCCCGCTTTGATGGCGGCTTCCGGCATGCCGAACACCACCGCGCTCGTCTCGCTCTCGGCCCACACCTCGATGCCGGCTTTCTTGAGCACCGCGGCGCCCTTGCCTCCGTCGACGCCCATGCCGGTGAGCACTACCGCGCGCGAGCCCGGCGGAGCGACCTTCGCAGCGCTCGCGAAGAGCCGATCGACCGAGGGCGCATGCGCGTCCGCGGGCGTGGTCATCTTCACCGAGAGCACGAGCTCGTCGCCGCGCTTCTCGACCTCGAGCTGCTCGCCACCGGGCGCGACGTAGACGCGACCGGGCACGACGAGATCTCCGGCCTTCGCTTCGGACACGCGGAACGGCAGCAGCTGATCGAGCCGCTCAGCGAACGCCTGCGTGAAGCGGGCCGGCATGTGCTGCGCCACCAGCACGCACACCGGCAGACCGATCAACGCTTCGATTACCTTCTGCACCGCGGGTGGGCCGCCGGTCGACGCGCCGATCAACACCAGCCGCGTCGCCGGCTTCTTCTCGGGAACGTGCGCCGGATTGTTCGACGAGATCGACGGCGGGCGCGACGGAGGCCTGGCGGGCGTCGGCTCGTCGCGCCGCATGTACTTCGCAGCGCGCAGCTTCTCGATGAGCTCGGCGCGCACCGCGGCGAACCCGGCTTCGTCTCCTTCACCGGGCCGCGCGACGAAGTCGAAAGCGCCCAACTGCAGCGCCTTGAACACGTCAGACGGGTGGCCGTACGACGACACCACGATGACCGGCGTCGGCGCGCGCGCCATCAGCAGACGGAGGAAGGCGTACCCGTCCATCTTCGGCATCTCGAGATCGAGCGTGATGACGTCGGGCTTGAGCTGCAGCGCCTTCTTCAAACCCTCTTCGCCGTCCGACGCGCGGCCGATCACCTCGAGCCCCGGAGCGAGCTCGAGCAACTTCGACAGCGCGCGACGATTGGTCGCCGAGTCGTCGACGATCAGCACGGTGAGCGGTCGCTCGGGCTTGGAGTCGCGCGTCATGGGCCGGGCCTTCGGTACACCAGGTCGCCCTCGAGCTGAACCAGTTCGAAGCGCGTTGAAAACTGCAGCAGGTTTTCCGAGTGGCCGAGCAAGAGGTAGCCACCGTCGGAGAGTCGATCGAAGAACGTGTCGACCACGCGGCGGCGCGTCGCCTGGTCGAAATAAATGAGCACGTTGCGGCAGAAGATGACGTCGAAGCGCGGCAGCACCGCGACCGCATGGGCGTCGAGCAGGTTGAGCTGACCGAAGCGCACCGGGTCGCGGTACTTCTGCAGCAGTCGCACGCGACCACCCTCGAGCTTCTCGAAGTAGCGCGCTTGTTGTTCCGGAGTCGTCGCGCGCAGCGCCATCGACCCGTACTCCGCCTTGCGCGCGGTGGTGAGCGCCTTGCGGCTCAAGTCGGTGCCGAGCACGTCGAGATCCCACCCCAGAAACCCGGGCAGCGTGCTGAGCAGCATCGAGAGCGTGTACGGCTCTTCGCCGGTCGAGCAGCCCGCCGACCACACGTGCAGTGAGCTGGTGCGCGCGTTGCGTTCGAGGAGCTTCGGCATCAATTCCTTCTCGAAGCATTGCAGCTGCACCGGCTCGCGGAAGAAATACGTCTCGTGCGGCACGAGCAGGTCGATCGCGGTCTCGAGCTCGTCGGGGCCGCGCGCGTCGAAGCGCAGGTAGCGGGCGTAGGCGGTGAAGTCGCGCAGCGAGAGCAGCTCGAGCCGCGGTGCGAGGCGACGCTCGGCGATGAACTTCAGGTCTTCACGGAGCATGAAGCCACACGCGCGCGAGAAGATGTCGCGCAGCAAGTGCAGCTCTTCAGCGCTCATCTCGAGGCGTTGTTCGCTACCCACGTCGTCACACCCGGCGCGCGAGCGCCTGCGCTGCTTCGTCGAGGAGCTCCCGCGCCACGGGATCTTCTTCGCGTGCCACCGCGTCTTGCAGCGCGCTCGATGCTTCACGGCCCGCTGCGACCGAGAGCATACGAGCCGCGGCGACGCGCACGTCCCAGCGAGCGTGATCGAGCGCCGGCACCGCCTTGGGGATCAGCACCGAGCGATCTCCACCGAGGGAGAACGCGAGCTTCAGCACCTCGGGATCGGCGTGACCGGTGGCACGCATCAACAACTCGTCGGTCAGCCGGCCCATCAACGCCAGACCTTCCATCGCCGCGAGCGCGACGGGAGCCGCAGCGTGGCGTGAGAGTTCATCGAGTCGATCAGCCGCGTCACGGAACGTGAGCTGTCCGGCGGCAGCACACGCCAGCGCCAGCACGGTCTCGTCGGCATCGGTCAACGCCCGCGCGACGAGCGGGTGCCCTTCGGCCGCGGTCAGCTTGCCGATGGTGCGCGCCGCCGCACGACGCACGAGCGGTGACTCGTCGAGCATCGAGGCCTGCAGTGCAGCCACCGTTTCCTTCGGCGTGAAGAGCGAAGCCTCGGTGGCCGCCGCGCGAACGATCTCGTGCGCGTCGTGCAGCGCCTTCTTCACCACGTCGTGCGCCTTCGCGCCGACGATCTCCGCCCACGCGCGCACCACGTGCGGCCGCAGCTTGCCCTTCACCAGCGGCTGCAACGCGTCGCGCACCTCGTCAGGCCAGCTGTGCGCGAGCGCGACGAGCGAGCGACAGGCGTGAACCGCGAGCGCGTCGTCGTCGAACAACCGCACCAGCGGCGCGATGGCTTCTTTGGTGCGGGTGCGGCCGAGCGCGCGGGCGCCCAGCTCGGCAAGTTCCGGATCTCCGCTGTCGACCAACGCCACGAGGGATGAACAGAGCGCTGGTTCCGCGAGTCGCACCAACGCGTCCGATGCGACCGCCCGCGCTTCGCCGGGAAGATCGGCAAGACCTTCGGCGGAGGCGACGAGCGACTGCGCTCCCTTGAGCCCCATGCGGAGCAGCGTCTGCAGCGCGAGTTCACCATCGCGGCCGTTGCGCACCGACTTCGCGACGGCGAGGGCGAGGGATGGCTCTCCGAGCGCGCGCGTGACGGTGAGCGCGCCGAGGTGACGTTCGGGCTCGTTCGACGCGAGGGCCGACTCGAGCCACGTTCGCGCGTCACGAACGCTCGCGAGCACGATGCGCACGTCGGCTTCCATCTCCGCGCTCATCTGCTGGCCAGAAGCGCCGATGCTCACCAGCGCCGCGTCGCGTGACTCGCGCGCGCCGAGGCCACGCACGGTGATCAACGCGGCGGTCGGGTGCTGCACGTGACCGAGCAGTCTCCACGCGCTGCGCCGCGTGAGCGGGTCGTTGAGGAGCGGCGTGAGCATCGGCAGCGGCACCGGCATGCGCAGCGCGGCGAGGCCTTCGAGGGCACACACGCGCAGCATCACGTCGGCCGAATACAGGAGTCGCTCCAGCGCGCGGCGAGCGTCGGGGCCACCGATGCGGCCGAGCGCTTCGGCAGAAGACGTGCGCACGTTCGAGTCGACGTCATCGAGCGCGGCGACGAGCGGCGTGACGGCCTCGGTGCGCTTCAACTCTCCGAGGATGTCGGCGGCGAACTTGCGTTGATCGGGGTCGGGGTTGCCGAGCAGCACCACCAGCGCGGGCACCGCGGGCAGCCCCTGCTGTGCGAGCACCGCGGCGGCGGCGTTGCGCGCACCGGTGTCATCGCGGCGCCCGAGCATGGCGAGCAGCGCCTGCACGGTCTCGGGCGTGGGCGGCATCGTGCCGAGGCGATCAGCGGCGAGCCGTCGAACTCTCCACGAATCGTCCTGAAGCGCCGTGAGGAACGCGGGGATCGACGCGGGCACCTGCGCGAGCGCGTCGAGCGTTCGGTAGCGCGCTTCAGCTTCGGCGTCGGCCTGGAGCCAGCTCATGACGACGCGTCCTCCGTCAGCAACGCCTTCACGTCGAGGAGCATCGTGACCTGATCACCATCACCGGTGACGCCCAGCACGTGTGGCGTCGCCAGAGGAGCCGGGCGCAATGCGGTTCGCAGCACGCGCCGCACCGCCATCACCGCGTCGACCAGCACGCCGACGCGACGTGGACCCACGCGACACACCATCATGCGCTCGGTGCGACGCGGCTTCCCGCTGGGAGTCACCGCGTCACCCGCCGTCGAAGCGACCTGCAGCCGCTTGCGCGCGTCGACCACCGGCAACACATCACCGCGCAGCCGCACCACGCCTTCGAGAAACTTCGGCGCGCGCGGCACGGGCGTCAAACCCGGCATCGGCAGAATCTCGTCGATGCGCTTCAAGTCCACCGCGTACAACTCGCGACCGATGCGGACGATGCACAGCTGCACGAGCTGATCGGCGACGGAGCTCATGACAGCGCCTGCTCCACGTCGAGGAGGATGAAGAGTTCGTCGTCGCGCCGGCCGAGACCCGCGATGGCGTTGCGATCGATGCCCAGCTGCGGCGCTTCTTCGAGCCGCGAGAGCTGCAGCTTCACCACGCCGTCGACGCGATCGACCAGCACGCCGGCGTCACCTTCGGGATCTCTCAAGATGACCACTCGCGCGCTGCGCGCCACGTCTTTCGAAGTGCGAACCACCGGCAGCTTGTCGGCCAGCCGCAGCCGCACCTTCACGTCGTAGAGCGGCAACATCTCGCCGCGCACGTTGATGAGGCCGATGAGGTTGTCCTTCGCGCGCGGAATCTCGGTCACGTCGGAGATCTTCAGGATCTCGCGCACCGCGCCGATGGGCACCGCGTACGTCTCGCTCTCGAGCACGAAGGCCAGAAATTCTTCGGGCGCTTCTTCTTCGATCGGCTGCTGCGCGCGATCAGTCTGCGGAGCGAGCTCGAGGAACGCGCCGACCGCCTCATCAGGCCGGTAGAAGAAGCGATCCAGCAGGTCGGCGAAATTCTGCGGCACCGGTCAGGACCCTACTCCAGCGCCTGCGACGGTGGGCCGCAGCAGCTCTTCCATCAACGCGCCGATGTCGAGCACCAGCACCGCGCGGCGATCTCCGAGCTCGGTCGCCCCCGCGATGCCGGGAATCCCACGCAGCCGACCCGAGAGCGGCTTGGTCACGATGTCTTGCTGGCCGATGAGCTCGTCGATCGCGAGCCCCAGTCGCTGCTGCGCGAGCCCGACGATGACCACGTAGTGCGAGACGCGCGCCTCTTCTGCGAGCCCGAAGACACGCGCGAGGCGAATAAAGGGCATGGTCTGCCCGCGCACCTCGAGCACTTCGCGCCGCTCGATGGTCTTGAGCGAGTCCGAGCGCACCTGGACGATCTCCAGCACCGCGTTGAGCGGAATCGCGTACGTGCGCCCCGACACGCTCACCATCAGCGCGCGAATGATCGCCAGGGTCAGCGGCAGCGTCAGCGTGAACGTGGTGCCCGTGCCGCGGCGGCTCTCGATGTCGATGAGGCCCGAGAGCCGCTGCAGGTTGGTCTTCACCACGTCGAGCCCGACGCCACGACCCGACAGCTCGCTCACGTCGCGACGGGTCGAGAAGCCCGGCTGGAACACGAGGTTCAACAGCTCGCGGCGTTCCATCTCTTCGGTCTGCTCGCGCGTCACCAAGCCACGCTCGATCGCCACTTCGCGAATGCGCGCTTCGTCGAGGCCGTTGCCGTCGTCCTTCACCTCGATGATCACGTGGTTGCCCTGCTGCCGCGCGACGAGGCCCACGGTGGCGCGACCGTTCTTGCCGCGAGAGGCACGCACTTCGGGCTTCTCGACGCCGTGATCGAGCGCGTTGCGCAGCAAGTGCATCAACGGGTCGCTCAGCTCCTCGACGATCAACTTGTCGAGTTCGACGTCGCCGCCCGACACGTCGAACGCGATGTCCTTGCCCGATTCCTTCACCAGGCGGCGCATCAACCGCGCGAGCTTGTCGAACACCTGCCCGAGCGGAACCATGCGTACTTCGAGTACGCCCTTCTGCAGCTCATCGAGCCGTCGCTCGAGCGCGCGCGCTTCGCGTTGCAGTTCCTGGCCCCACAATTTGGGCAAGGCCGTCGTTCCGTGCGACTGCCGCGCAGCCTCGGCGAGCCGCTCGATGTTGCTGCGAATGAGCAGCAGCTCGCCGATGGAATTCATGAGCCCATCGAGCCGGCCGATGTCGACGCGCACCGTGTTGGTGAGCGAGCGCAACGAAGTCTCGACCGGCGCTCCACCCGACAGTCGCGTCAGCCCCGAGGGAGACGAGCTGAGCGGCGAGAGTGCAGGGCCGCTGATGCTGGTGTCGTCCCACAGCGGCGCCTTCTTCGGCGGCAGGTTGGTGGGCAACGGCACCGACGGCGGAGGCACCGGCACGCGACCCAGCGGCGCCAACGACGCGCCATCGATCAACGCACCTTCGATTTCCTCGCGATCGCGCCCGCTACCGAAGATCAGATCGAACGCGATCGACGCTTCGTCACCCGGCTGCGAGCTGGGGAGCGTGCTGACGACTTCTCCGAGCGGCTTGAGCGCGCGGTTGAGTTCGGTGAGCCGGGTGTCGAAGTCGTCGAGCCCGAAGACGGCGCGCACCTTCCACAGCCCGACGCCCTTCTTCACGTTCTCGCGGAGCCGGTGCTCTTCGTATTCGGTGAACACCGCGCGCACCGACGGGTCGATGCCGATCGAATCGAGCAGATCGGTCGACTGCGGCGCCTGACCTCGCGCCAGACGCTGCAGCTCGGCGCTCACGACCTCGGAGCGTTCCTTCACGTCGGCCGTGTCTTCACCGCGTGCCGCCTCACCGAGCATGGCGTGCAGCACGTCCATCGTCTGGCTGAGCGCTTCGATCAGCGCGTCGTCGAGGTGCACCTTGCCCAGTCGCAACGCGTCGAGCAGATCTTCGGCGCGGTGCGAGAGCCGGGCGAGGCCTTCGAGCCCGAACATCGCCGAGAGCCCTTTGAGTGAGTGCGCCGCGCGGAAGATCGCGTTCAACCGATCGGGGTCGGGGTCGGCGCCACCACGCTCTTCGAGCGCCATCAGCTCGCGATCGAGGGTGTCGATGATCTCCGTGGCTTCGGCGACGAAGTCCGTGAGCGCGCGCGGAGCCAAGTCGTTCGTTCCGTCAGAGCTTCAAGTAGCGCCGCGCGAGCTCGGAGATGCGCTCGGGCGAGAAAGGCTTCACCACGTATTCGTTCGCGCCGAGCATCAGCCCGCGATCGCGGTCTTGCTCGCGGCCCTCGCTGGTCACCACGAAGAGCGGCGTGTCTTTGTAGTGCGGGTTCTTCTTCACGAAGTTGATCAGCTCGAGGCCGTTGATGTCCGGCATGTTGATGTCGGTGATGATCAACTCGAAGCGGTGGCGCGGCAGCACCTTCAGCGCGTCGAAGCCGTTGACCGCGGTGTGAACCTCGATCACCTCGAGCGTCTCGAGCGCGGCGCGAAGCAGCTCGCGGGTCGCCCCGGAGTCTTCGACGATCAGGACCTTTCGAATCTCGGACACGCGGAAGAAATTCTAACAGCGTTTGCTCAGGCGAACACGGCTACCGCGCCCTGAAAATGAGGCGCGAACGCACGAGCGATGAGTTCGTCTCGCGAAGTGGCCACGGTCGGCGGGAGCGCAGGAAATGCGAGTGCCACCGACTCCACCTGCGCGCGGGTGAGCATGGTGGCCGCCGTCGAGAGCGCGTGCTCGAGGCCCAACGCGGTGATGCCCGAGGTGCGCCCGAGGCCCACCGCGAAGAGCTTCTTCGCTGGCACCCGTGAGTCGGTGGGCAACAGCAGCTTGTCGCCCGGCGTTCCGGTGAAGAACCCGGTCTTCAAGAGGCGGCTGAACTCGCCACACAGCCGCCAGTCGACGAAGCCCGCGGCGCCCGAGAGCGGCCGTTCGTCTTCGCTGATGAAGCAGCACACCGCCTCGATGCCCGACAGCGTGTCGAGTGCGTCGAGGTTGGTCTGGAGCTGCTGGGGCTTCATCGCTTCACGCCTTCGAGACGGTCGACGCGATGCGATCGAGCAGACCGTTGATGAACGAGCTCGAGGCCTCGTTGCCGAAGGTCTTGGCGAGCTCGACGGCCTCGTTGATGGTCACCTTGCGTGGAATCTCGGGCAGGTACTTCAGCTCGAACACGCCGATGCGCAGCACGTTGCGATCGATGCGCTGCATGCGATCGAGGCGCCAGTTGTGCGAGTGCTCCTCGATGAGCTTGTCGATCTCCTCGAGGTGCGAACGAACACCGGTGATCAGTTCCTTGGCGAAGCCGTCGGCGTCGGGGTCACGCGGCCCTTCGTCGTCGTGCGCCGTCCACGCCGCGTCGAGCGCGCCGTCAGGGGTGATCTTGGTGTCGGTCTCGAGCTGATAGAGCGCTTGCAGCGAGCGCTCGCGGCCGAGGCGTCGCGCGCCCACTCACTTCGCTCCCGGCAGCTGCGCGTAGAGGTTCACCATCTCGATGCACGCGACGGCGGCTTCGGCGCCCTTGTTGCCCGCCTTCACGCCAGCGCGATCGACGGCCTGCTCGACGGTGTCGGTGGTGAGCACTCCGAAGGTGACGGCGCAGTTGGAGTGCAGGGTGAGGTGACCGATGCCTTTGCTGACCTCAGCGCTGACGTGCTCGAAGTGCGGAGTGCCACCGCGAATCACGCAGCCCAGCGCCACGATGCCGGCGTACTTGCCGCTCTCCGCGAGGCGGCGCGTCAGGCCGGGGAGTTCCCACGTGCCGGGGCACTTGAAGACGTCGATGTCACCATCGGCCACGCCGTGACGCACGAGCGCGTCGAGCGCGCCGCCGAGCAGCGGCTCGGTGATGAAGGAATTAAAGCGGCTCACGGTGATCGCGAACCGGCCCTTGGGATTGACGAGGTTTCCCTCGAAGGTGCGAGGCATCGGGCTCACCCTACTCCCAGCCGAATCTGCTCCACCACTTCGATTCCGTATCGCTCGACGCCGACGATCTGGTTCGGGGTGTTCGTCAACAGGCGCAGCTTCTTCAGACCGAGGTCCTGGAGGATCTGCGCTCCGAGGCCGAATTCCTTGAGCCGCGCCTGGCCGTCGTGCACCACTTCGTTCGACGGCGGCCGCGAGCTCAGCGCGTCGAGCCCCGCGATGTGCTTCTGGAGCAGCACGATGACGCCGCGCTTCTCCTTCTTGATCTGATCGAACGCGCGCTTGAGCGAGCCGTCACCGTCCATCGAGTCGAGCATGTCCTTGAGCGGCGTGGCCCGATGCACGCGGGTGAGCACCGGCTTCTTGCCGCTGATATCGCCCATCACCAGCGCGACGTGCACCGCGGGGTCGACGTCGGTGGTGTACGCGTAGGCGGTGAACGCGCCGTACGGCTCGCGCAGCACGGTGGTCTCGCCGATGCGACGAACCAGCCGCTCGTGCGCGAGGCGGTAGGTGATCAGATCGGCGATCGCGAGCAGCGTGATCTTGTGCTTCTTCGCGAAGCGAACGAGCTGCGGGCGACGCGCCATGGTGCCGTCGTCGTTCATCACTTCGCAGATCACTCCGGCGGGCACGAAGCCCGCGAGCCGCGCGAGATCGACCGACGCCTCGGTGTGACCCGGGCGCACCAGCACGCCGCCGTCACGCGCGCGCAAAGGAAAGACGTGTCCGGGGCGCGACAGCTCGGCGGGCAACGCGCCCGGCTTGATGGCCACCTTGATGGTGTGCGCGCGGTCGTGCGCCGAGATTCCGGTGCTGACGCCCGCGGCGGCTTCGATGCTGACCGTGAACGCCGTCTGCCGCGGTGACGTGTTGTCGGTCACCATCAGCGGCAGGCTCAGCTTGCGCACCTGTTCTTCGGTGATCGAGAGGCACACCAGCCCGCGGCCTTCGCGCGCCATGAAGTTGATCGCCGCCGGAGTCACCTTCTCGGCCGCCATCACGAGATCGCCCTCGTTCTCGCGATCTTCGTCGTCGGTGAGGATCACCATCTTCCCGCGCTTGATGTCGGTGATGGCCTTCTGGACGAGGGCGATGCTGCGCTTCTCTGCTTCGAGGCTGACCATGTCGGCGCTCTTGTGTCGTCTCGCGCCTGCGCGCGCAACATCGAACACCGATCAGCCGAACTGGTCGATCGGCGGTGCAGCTGATGTGATTCCAACCATGAACGTGCGTGCCGGGTGGGTCGCAGTGAGTGCGTTGCTCGTGGCGTGCAGTGCTCCCTCGACGTCGATGGACGCGTCGGTGTCGACGGGCGGAGGCGCGGCGACGGGCGGAGGTGCGGCGACGGGCGGAGGTGCCGCGACGGGCGGAGGTGCTGCGACTGGCGGAGGCACAGCGACCGGAGGCGGAGGCGCGACCGGCGGTGGCGGCGGGCTCGACATCACCACCCTCCCCGTCGGTCTCCTGCGTGCGTCGATGCGCGCGACCAAAGAAGTGGTCCGCATTCCCGCGACGGGAGCGATGCCGAGCGACAGCGTCACCCAGCTCTTCGCGGGCACGAGCGCGCCGGTTTCGATCTGGCGCTGGGAAGTGCGCAACTCCGAGACCGGAGCGGTGCGTTTCACCTCGAGCGACGAGAACCCCACCTTCACCTTCGACGCCGCGACCGATCGCGGTGAGTACGACGTCGAGCTGATCATCTCAGACGGCACGGTTCGCTCGACGTTTCGTCAGCGCCGGCTGATCACCTGCACGCTCCCGCGCGTCGCGGCCGGTCGCCAGGTCTTCACCATCGACGTCTCGAACCCGGCGAACTCGTATCTCCCGCAGGGGAAGATCAACAACGTGGTGGTGCCTCCGGGCTCGCTGGTGCGCATCACGGGCACGTCGACGCGAGAGCTGTACCTGCTCAACTTCCAGGGCACGGCCGCGCAGCCGATTCACTTCATCAACGACGGCGCGGTGAGCATCGACACCACCTCGGGCACCAGCACCAAGTTGATTCACCTCGTGAACAGCACGCACTTCATCTGGGACGGTCTCGGCACCGACGGCGTCGACTACGGCTTCACGATTCGCAACGCCAAGCCCAGCGCCGAGGCCGCGTTCTTCGTGCGCAACTACACCGAGGGCATGAGCCTCAACACCGGCCTCACCGACATCGAGGTCTTCGGGGTGCGCATCAACGGCAACGGAGGCATCGGCATGAACGTGAACACCCACGGCAGCGCGGAGTTCAACCGGCTCAACTTCACGTTCCAGCACCTGCTGATGCACCACAACCTCGTGGAGAACACCGGGCAGGAAGGCTTCTACATTGGCTACACCCGCGACTGGATCGGCTCGGGCGAGACGCACTACGGCTACCAGATCGAAGGCGGCAAGCTGTACCGCAACCGCGTGCACGACAGCGGCTACGACGGCATTCAGGTGTGCAACTTCAGCAAGCAGCTCGAGGTGCACAACAACGTGGTGCTCGATTCGGGGCTCGCGAACGACCCGAACCACAGCAGCTCGCTGCAATACAACGCGGGCAATTCGGGCTGGGTGTTCAACAACGTGTTCCACAACGGCGCCGGAGCGAACCTGCAGATCGGCTGCACCGGCGGCGACACGTATCTCTACGGCAACGACTTCACCGGCAACCGCGGCTCGTCGGTGTACGTGATCAGCGGCAAGGCGAGCGGCGTCGAGTACTACCTCTTCGGAAATTCGTTCGAGACGCGCAACGGCCACGGCGTGCAGCTCAACGTCGGAGGCACCGCCGGCTGCACCGACGACGCAGGCATCAACCGCATCGACGGCATCTTCGTGGCGAACAACGTGTTCGTGTTGCCCGACGGAAATCTGTCCAATGGCCAGACGCCGGCGACGTTCCGCATGGACAGTCCAGGAATGCCGCCCGCAGGGTCGATCACCATGCCGAACTTGAAGCGCACGCCGAGCACGCTGGCCGACATGTGCTTCGCCGACGCGGGCGCGAGTGACTTCTCGCTCACCTGCTCGACGTCGAAGGCGCTCGACGCGACTGGAGCCGCGCTCAACTCACTCACCGGCTTGAACCCAGCCACGCTGCCGCTGCGGGCGTTCACTGATCAGAGTGGCCGCGTGTACGAAGATCCTCGGGCATACGGAGCGCATCAGACGCCGAACCCGTGAGCTCGAACACCGTCGTGGGCCAGGTGGTGAGCCCGCGGGGATCTCCGTCAAACGAACAGTCGTACGTCGCGAGCGCGCGCGCGTCTTCGAGAGCACCTTCGACGCGGCGTGGATCTCCGACGAGCACGTGTGCGCGTTGAGCACGCAGCCACGGCACCACGCGCGCCGCGACTTCGCTCGAGTAGCAAACGTCTCCCGCGAGGATCACGTCGACGTCATGCAGCTCGGTGCCGATCAGATCTTCGTTCGTGAACTGCAACGTCACGTCGTTGAGCGCGGCGTTGGCCTCAGTCGCCCAGCGGGCGTGCAGATCGATGTCGGCGCAGAGCACCGAAGCCGCTCCAGCGCGCATCGCCGCGAGGCCTTCGATCGCGCAACCGCTCCCGAAGTCGAGCACGCGTTTCCCGCGCACGACCTCGGGGTGATCGAGCACGTAGCGCGCGAGGGCTGCTCCACCGGGCCACGCGAACGCCCAGTAGGGCATGGCGAGCGCGAGCGGATCAGCCGCGTGCCAGCTCGGCGCGTCAGGCGGGAGCAACCAGAGCTTCAGCTCAGGAACATGAAACGCAGAGAAGCAATTCAGCTCTTGCCGTAACGGATGTTCGAGCCCGTCAGGGTCGGGTGCGGCACCCGTCTGCCCTTTTGCGCCCGGCAGTTCAGGCCTCACACGCTCCTCATGCTGGTTCGAATCCAGCCTTCCCGATTCATCTCGGGAAGTGGCGGAATGGTAAACGCACTCGTTCTGGGAACGGGCATCACTTCACGGCTTGAACACTCGGGCGCACTTTCAATTTTCTCGGCTCACGCCAACCCGGCAGCCTTGAGCTGCTCGAGCGTGAGCCCCGCGCGCGGGCCCATCATGCGCGCGACGTACTTGCCGATGATGTCGGCCTCGACGTTCACCTTCGCTCCTGGCTGCTTCTTGCCGAGCGAGGTGCGCTGCTGCGTCTCGGGAATCAGCATCACTCCGAAACGATCGCCGCTCACGAAGGTCACGGTGAGCGACACGCCGTCGAGGCACACGCTGCCCTTCTCGACGAAGAACGGCGCAATTTCGGGCGGCAACGAGAACTCCATCGCCCACGAGCCGCCGTCAGACCGCGCCGACGTCACCTGCACCACCGCGTCGACGTGGCCCTGCACGAGATGACCGCCGAGGCGATCTGAAGCGCGCAGCGCACGCTCGAGGTTCACGCGCGTGCCGACGGTCCACGAGCCGAGCGTCGAGCGCCGCAACGTCTCCGGAGCGGCCTGCACCTTGAACTTCGAGCCCTGGAACTCGACGACGGTGAGGCACACGCCGTCGCACGAAATCGACTCACCGAGCTGAAAGTCACCCGGGAACCCCGACGCGATCCACAGATCGGTCATCGCGCCGGGCGTGACGCGCTCGATCGTTCCGAGATCGGTGACGAGCCCGGTGAACACTTACTTCTTCTTCTTCTTGCCCGGCTTCGCGCCAGCCTTCTTCGGCGCGACCGAGTCGAGCAGCTCGAGGAACTCGACGATGCGGCTGTCGGCCTTGCGCAGCCGGCGCGAGAGCATGCGGCAGATGTTCTGCAGGATGATCACGTAGGCGAAGTTGTCCGACTTGTAGAGGTTCCACAGGTCGAGGTTGGTCAGCGAGTAGGTGACCGCCTTCTTGCGCACCACGCAGGTCGCCGAACGCGGCTGCAGCTCGACCAGCGTCATCTCGCCGAAGCACTCGCCGGGCCCGAGCTTCACGATGCTCTGGTTGTTGCCCTTGCTCGAGCGGCGGAGCACTTCGACCTCGCCCTCGCGAATCACGTACAGCGTGCGGCCGAGCTCACCTTCGTTGCAGATGTGCTCGCCGACGTCCCATTTCCGCTCCTCGAGGAACTCGAACAGGATGTCGAGGCTCGGCCCCTTGAGGTCGTGGAAGACGGGAACGCTGCGGAGGAAGGTGGCGATCGATGCGTCGCGTTTGGTGATCATGTTCGTGAAGTTCTGTTGGTGAGGATTACTTCGCGTCGGCGTCAGCTTCGGCGGCCGCCTTCGCGGCTTCGGCGTTGGCCTTCTCGATCTCGGCGTCGGCGGCGGCGTTCGCTTCTTCGAGCGCCTTGTCCGCATCAGCCTTCGCCGCAGCGTTCTTCGCCTGGGCGTCGGCCTTCTTCTGCTCCGCCGCGGCCTGGGCAGCGGCGCGCTTCACCTCGGCATCAGCCTTGGCCTGTGCGGCCTTCGACGCCGCGTCCTTCTTCTCCTTCGCTTCAGCGGCGGCGGTCTTCGCCAGTTCCTTCGCCTCGGCGACCTTCTTCGCCCACTCTTCCTTGACCGTCTTCGGGAGCGCTTTTGCCGCTTCCTTCGCCGAGTCGGCCTTGCTCTTCGCGGCGGCCTTCGCTTCCTTCACCTTCGCCTCAGCGGCCTTCTTCGCCTCTTCCCACGCCGCCTTCGCGGCCTTCTTCGCCTCGTCGCGAGCGGCCTTGGCAGCCTTGAGCGCTTCCTTCGCCTCGGCCTTCGCGTCTTTCGCCTCAGCCTTCGCTTCCTTCGCTTCGGCCTTCTCAGCCTTGGCGGCCGGCTGCGCGAGAGCGACTGACGTGACGACGAGGGTCAACGCGAGGAGGAATCGGTTCATGCGCGCGTCAAATCACGCGGCGTCAAAGAGCCGAAGCGCATTCTGTCCGAGGAACCCGGCCTCGAGGTCGTCACGGAACTTCATGCCCACCAGCGTCTTGAGCTCGCGGTCCCACGCGTAGGGCAGATTGGGAAAGTCGGTGCCGTACATGATGCGATCGGGTCGCACCTCGAACAGCCGGCGCGGCACGTCGATCGCGAAGTAGTCGGCCGCTACCATCGTGGTGTCGAGCCACAGGTTGTCGTGACGCTCGAGCAACTTCACGTACCCGTCGAACTCGTCGGCGCCCAGGTGCGGCACGCAGAGCTTCAGCTTCGGGTGGGCCTTCAACACGCGCTCCACGCGGTCCGCTCCGCACAGCGAATACACATCTACTTTGTACGCGGGCGACGACGGCTCCCGGCCAGCGTGCATCACCAGCGGTTTCCCCGCGGCGGCACACGTCTCGTAGATCTCGTGCATGCGTGCATCGTCGGGAGCAAACGTCTGCACGTGGCAGTGCAGCTTCACGCCCTTCAAGCCGCGCGCGAACGCCTGCTGCAGCAACTGCACGGCGCCGTCTTCACCCGGCAACACCGTCGCGAGGCCGATGATTCTCGAATCACTCGCCGCGAGCTCAGCGACGAACTCGTTCAACACCGCCGCCATGCCCGGGCGATGCGCGTAGTGCAGAGCGACCAGCTTCGTCACGCCGCGCGAGAACAAGAAGTCGATGACCTGCGGAGCCTTCAGCTTGTAGCGAATGGGCCAGCCGTACTTCTCGAACCAGCCCCACAGCGCCTCGAACACGCCGTCGGGAAAGAGGTGCACGTGCGCGTCCACGACGGGCGGTAGCTGATCCGGTATGCGCGGGCCTTCTTCGTCGTTCAGTGCGGGGAGCGGCAGTCGCATTCCACGCGCGATGAGCGGAGAGGCCATGCAGCACGCATCTCGGGGCATTTCCGATTCCGCCAGCATCGCGCGCAAGTTGACACGAATGACGAGGCAGGCACAGGTTCGCCTCTGGCCGGGGCGTTGGAGACCGATGCGACTCCCAATCGTGGCGCTGGCGCTTTCGCTCGTGGCGTGTGGACGGACCGAGCCCGTGCGCTACGGCGGCATCAGCCTCGTTCCCCTGCCCGAAGAAATTCACGGCGCCGAAGCCACCGACGCCGGGCCGCCTCCGTGCACCGCGGTGCGCACTGATCAATATGACGTGCCGCCGTTTCAGCGCCGGGCGATCGACGTGCTGTTCGTCATCGACGACTCCTGCAGCATGGAAGACGACCAGCGGCAGCTCGGCAACAACCTGAACTCGTTCTTCTCGGCGTTCAAGTCGGCGCAGGTCGACTTCCACGTCGGAGTGATCACCACCGACATGACCGCGCCCGATCGCTCGGGACGGCTCGTCGCGCCGTTCGTGACGGATCAGACGCCCGACATCGCCAACGCGTTCGAGGCCTCGGTGCTGGTGGGCACCGGCGGCAGCGGAGATGAGCGCGGGCTGCAGGCGTTGCGCGCGGCGCTGCGGCCTCCGCTCATCAACACCACCAACGCGGGCTTCATCCGCCAGCAGGCCGACTTCGCGACCGTGATCCTGGCCGACGAAGACGATCACGCACCTACGCGGGTCGACTTCGTGGCGGACACCGTGCGCCAGCTGAAACCCGATCAGCAGGCCATCACCGTCGGCGCGATTCTGTTGCAGTGTGGAGTGTCGGTGAACGACTGGCGCTACGCCCAGTTCGCGCGTTTGTTCGGCTCGCAGGGCATCATCACGAAGTGCACGCAGGACTACGCGAGCACGCTGCGCACCATCGCCGGCCGCGTCGTGAATCGAAACTGCATCGTGGGCCTGCAGGAGCCGTTCGACGAGATGAAGCACATTCGCGTCACGCTCAACGGAGTCGACATCGACTACCGGCTCGCTCCGCCCGAAGACGCGTTCCCCAACGGGAGCATCGAAGCCGTGCCGTGCCCGGAAGCCGGCGGCCGGCTCGAACTCACGTGGAGTCTTTGCGACCAGCCGTAATCGGCTTCTTGCGGAACAGCAGCCACGCGGCGATCGCGACGAAGCCCACGCTGCACACCAGACCAGCGATGGTGCCCGCAATTCTCCCCGCCTCGCGGCGCTCGACTTCGCCCGGCTTCCAGTTGGTCTCGCCCTTGAACGAGGCGATGACGCCGGTGAACTCGCGCGTGATGCGCGCTTCTTCGGTCGCCGGGCCGGCGATGAGCACCTGCACCGCTCCGCTCGCGAGCGGAATCTGCGCGGTCATCGAGAACGCCGGCCCCGACGGCGTCTGCTCGGCGCGCATCACCATCACCTCGAGCTGAAAGTCCTTCCAGGTCTGCTCGCGGTACTCGAACGACGAGATGATCGTGCCGGTCTTCGCCGCCGCCTCGCGCGCTGACGATTCGACCACGCTGTGAATCGAAGGCGTCTGGCTGATGATGCCGCCCAGCGGTGTGATCGACAGCACCGCGAAGCCCGTCTCGTCTTCGCGACGGAACGAATGAATCGCCTGCGCGAGCGGAACCTCGAGGCGCACGTAGCCGTCGGGCAGCTCGAACGAGAAGCCGTTTCGCGAATCGGTGAAGGGCATCGCGGCGAGCGCGACGAGGACGAGCGCGTTCATCGGGCCGCGGTGAACTTGAACCAGAAGCGGCAGAAGCACTCGTCGGGCTGACGCGTCTCGTAGTTGATCGACATCGCACCGTCGAAGGAGCGCGCCGCGTCGGTCACTCCGTCGAGGTGATACGTGACGCTGTCGAGCACGCACTCCCGCCCGCGCAGCACCTTGGTGTAGTTCGAGAGGCTGCCGTCCATCGTGATCTCTTCGAGCCCCGAGCGGTACGTGCCCACCAGACGCAGCTCGGGGTCGTTCAACGCCAGCGAGACGAGGTGGCCTTCGGTGCGCAGCGTGCCGGTGAGCGACAGCCCGCCCGTCGCCAGCGAGCAGTCGTCGCGCAACACCTCACCCAGGGTGAAGGTGTACGGGCCGTCTTCGAGCGTGTGCACGCGACAACCGCCGAGCAGCGCAGCGAGCGCGATGGCCAGTGACCAATGCTTCAAAGCGTGGGGGACCATACCCAACGGAACACCGCGTTGCAGGCGTTCGACGCGGCGCGTAAAGAGAAGGCCTCGCATGGCGCCTCAGTACAAGAACCCCGCTCCGACCGTGGACTGCATCGTGGAGCTCCCCGGTGATCGCATCGTGCTCATCAGGCGCAGCAACGCGCCGATTGGCTGGGCGCTGCCGGGCGGGTTCGTCGACGAGGGCGAGCCGCTCCACGCGGCGTGCGTGCGCGAGGTGCGCGAGGAAACGGGCCTCGAGGTCGATCTGAGCGAGCAGTTCTTCACCTACTCCGACCCGTCGCGCGACCCGCGCAAGCACACCATCAGCACCGTCTACATCGGCTGGGCCGAAGGTGACCCGAAGGGCGGAGACGACGCGGCCGAGGCGAAGGCGTTTCCGATCGACGCGCTGCCGACCGACAAGCTGGTCTTCGACCACGCGACGATCGTGAACGACTACCTGACCTACAAGCGCACCGGGAAGCGGCGGAAGATCTGAGCGAGGCGATGGAAAATCCGAGCAGCAAGCGCGCGGCGACGCTGAAGCGCCTCGCGGACGAAACGTTCGATCTCCTCGTGGTGGGTGGTGGCATCACCGGCACCGGCATCGCGCGCGACGCGGCGTTGCGTGGCCTCAAGGTCGCGCTCGTCGAGAAGCTCGACTTCGGCGCGGGCACGTCGTCGAAGTCGAGCAAGCTGATTCACGGCGGGCTGCGCTACCTCGAGCAGGCCGAGCTGGGGCTGGTCTTCGAGTCGGTCAACGAGCGCAAGCGGCTCATGAAGCTCGCGCGGCATCTGGTGCGGCCGCTCCCGTTCCTGGTGACCAACTACAAGGGCGATCGCCGCTTCCTCGCCACGCTCGCGCTGGGTTTGTGGATCTACGACGCGCTCTGTTTGTTCGGGAACTACAAGAACCACACGACCTACGGCGCGAAGAAGACGCTGCAGCTCGAGCCCATGCTGCGCAGCACGGGGCTCAACGGCGGCATCCTCTATTACGACTGCCTCACCGACGACGCGCGCCTCACGCTCGAATGCGCGCTCGACGCGGTTTCACTCGGAGCGGCAGTGGTGAATCACGCGCGCGCGGGCAAGCTGTTGCGCGACGCGAGCGGGAAGATCTGCGGCGTGCAGGTGCACGACATCGAGGGCGGCTCGACCATCGACGCGCGCGCGAAGGTGGTCATCAACGCCACCGGCCCGTGGAGCGACGAGGTGCGCGCGCTCGCCGGAGAGACGCGCATCTTGAAGCCCACCAAGGGCATTCACGTGGTGGTCGATTCCAAACGCCTCCCCGTGAAGCACGCTCTGATGATGACCTCGCCGCGCGACAAGCGCGTGGTGTTCGGCATTCCGTGGGGCATGGGCCGCACCGTCATCGGCACCACCGACACGTTCTTCGACGGCTCCCCCGACAAGGTCGAGCCGACGCGCGACGACGTCGAGTACCTGCTCGAGACCGCGAACTCCTATTTCCCGGGCGTCGAGCTGAAGACCGATGACGTGCTGTCGACGTGGTCGGGGCTGCGACCGCTGCTGGCTCCCGAAGACGAGAGCGCCGGAGCGTCGGCCGTCTCGCGCGAGCACATGATCTACGACTCGCCCGGGTTCGTGACCATCGCGGGCGGCAAGCTCACCACCTTCCGTCGCATGGCGGCCGAGGTCGTCGATCGCGCCATCACGCAGCTGTCGGTCACCACGAAGAGCACCACCGCGACGCGCCCGTTGCCTGGAGCGGTCGGCCTCGTCGACAGCGAAGACGCGTTGGATGCGCTGACGAAGTCGCTCGCGACGCCCGGCCTGCCCGAAGGCGGCGCCGAATACCTCGCCGGAGAATACGGAGCGCGTGCGCCGAAACTGCTGGAGCGTGCGAAGCAGGACCCGAGCGCGCTCGATCGCCTCGACCCCGAGCTGCCGTCGATCTTCTCGCAGGTCGACGAAGCGATGGAGACCGAGATGGCGTGCACGCTCGACGACATGCTCACGCGGCGCATTCCGCTCGTGCTCCGCGCGAGAGATCAGGGCCTCGGCATCGCCGAGAAGGTCGCGCAGCGCATGGCGAAGAAGCTGGCGTGGAACGACGAGCGCACCGCGGCCGAACTGGCGAAATACCGCGCCGTCGTCGCCAGCTCCCGCGCGTTCAGGAACTGATGCTGACCGAGACGCAGCTGCGCGAGGTGTTGCTGCAAGGGGACTTCGCGCCGGTGCACCAGCCGTGGCTGGCCGTGGCTCGGGATCTCGCGACGCTCGAGGCCATCGGTCGCACGGGTTGGATCTTCCTGCTCAAGGTCGACGGCTTGCGAACGAGCCACCACTACACGGTGGTGCTCAACCGCGCGACGCCAGGCTCCGACACGCATCGCTGTGACGGGAACGAGCTCGGCCCGATCTTGCGCGGCGCGATTCAGTTCTTCATCGACGCGAAGTGATCACTTCCCGCCGTCGCGCTTCGCTTCGGCCGGAGCGACGAGCGACACGCTCTTGCCGCCACCCGCGACGAGCGGCGGGCCCGACGTCGGCACGATGACGTAGCGGCCTCCACCGAGCGGCAGAAACGCGCCGATGCCCGGAGACACGCCGACCGCGTTGCGCTCGGGGCCGTACTTCACCTCGCCGACCTTGCCCTGCACCTGCTCGAGCCCGAGCTTGTCGGTCACCTTCACCAAATCACTCTGCTCGAGGCCGATGACGCCCTTCGCTTCGGCATCGAAGGCGAGCGCGCGCACGTAGCGATCGTCGAGTTCCTTGCCGACCGCCACTTCCTTCGCGTCGGCCGCGCCGTGGAGCCGCAGGTGCACGCTCGCGCGCATGTGACTCATCGACCACGCGACGAGCCAGCCCTTCTCGGTCTTCGCGATGCCCACCGCGTTGCCGAGCTCGTCGTAGAACTTGCTCCACTTGCCGGTGCTCACGTCGAGCAACCACAGGTGCCCGCCCCATTCTCCGAAGCCGGTGCCGATGGCGAGCACGTCTCCACTCGAGGCGATGGCGTGCGGTGATTCGCCGAAGCCGCGGCCCTTGATCTGATCCTTGAACTCCGGAGCGTCCCAATACTTGCCGTCGGTGAAGCGATGCACTCCGGGGCCGCAGGTGCCGACGGGTTTGCCGCCGACCACCGCGAAGGCGGAACACGGAACCGGCGGTGGCTTGCCCTTCACGAGGTCCCACCGCGCGCCGTTCGGGTCCCACGTGAAGGTACGCGTGCCGTCGAAGCCCCACAGCGTCTCGCCGTCGCGCGCGATCGCCAGCAGCCCGTCGCCATTCAGCTTCTTCGTCAGCGCCGCATCGAACTCGAGCGTCTTGCGGTTCCACGCGCGCACGGTGCCATCACCATCGGCGATGAAGAGATGATCCGCGTCGACGGCAGCCGTGGGTTTCACCGCGGCGAGCACCAGCAAGAGCGCGAGCATGCGTCGAGGTTAAACAAAACGGCGATCCCCTTTGCAGGAGATCGCCGTCGATCACTTCAAGTCGAGGACTGGCTTAGAGACCGCAGCCGAACTCGGTGGTGGCCTTGTAGACCGAGCCACGCGGCGGCGAGCAGTACAGCGTCTCGATGCAGTACGAGCGCGAACCAGCCACCGCGTCGCGGCAGACGGAGTGCACTTCGCGCGACACCGGGTTGCCGGCCTGATCGGTGCCTTCGTCGATGTACCAGGGGCACTGCGAGTCGCCCGACTTCGCGTCGCAGCGGCAGGCCTTGGCGAAGCCACCGTCCTGCAGGCGCAGGCCCGGGTCCTGCTCGCAGACGCCGGCGTCGGTCACGCCGCCATCGGGCAGCTTCGAGCAGTCTTCGTTGGTGGCGCAGTAGTCCTGGCCGTTGGCGTTCGGCTGCGGACGAATCGCCTGCACCGAGTAGTTGGTGGGGCACGCGATCTGCGTCTTGGGCGTCGGGCCGTAGCGCAGCATCACTGAGCCGACGTCGTTCACCGACGGCCACATGCAGACGTTGATGCCGTCGCCCATCGCCTGACGATCACCGGCGTACACGCAGCGCACCTGCATCTGGCTGCAGTTCGGCGAGTGACCACCGTCGCGGCACGTCGCCCACGACGGAATCATCGCGTTCTTGCAGTCGTTGTCGCCCTCGATGAAGTCGCCCAGCGTGAGCATGCCGCCGGTCAGCGCGACCGAGCCGCACGCGGTGCAGAACGGCGGGCTCGGCGCCTGGTAGCAACCGGCCTGGTCCTGCTCCGAGAGCGGCGGGCACGGGTCGGCGAGACCGTCGAAGTTCTTGTCGTCACCGCAGCAGTACTGACCCTGCGCGCACGCGATGCCCGCGCCACCCTGCTCGACGCACGTCTCGAGACGGCAGAAGTTGACGCCCGCGTCGACCGCGCACGAGAACGGCGCGCGGCAGTCCTTGTACGGGTTGCCAGAGACGGGGTCGGTGCCCGTGCGGCAGTCGGTGCGGCACACGAACGTGCCGCGGTCGCAGTAGCCGACGTACGGGCCGGCATCCATCAGCTCGGGGCACTCCGCGTTGTCCATGCAGGCGCCGTTCGCGCGGCAGCGCTTCGCCGATTCAGCGCCGTCGGGCAGCAGCTCCGAGCGGCACGCGAGGTTGGGGCCACCGAACGGGTTGCCGGCGGAGTTCTGGCATTCCGAGTTGTCCTGGCAGGCCGGCTTGCAGCGACCGGAGCCGTAGTAGATCGACTCGGGGTTCAGGTTCTGCGAGTCGACCCAGCAGGTCTCACCCGGCCGGCAGCCCGGAGCGACGTTGTCGCGCAGGTTGAAGTCCCACCGGCAACGCGGCACGCAGACACCGCCGCACGAACCCACGCCAGCATCAGGGCGGTTCACGCTGCACACTGCGCCCGACGGGCAGTCCTTGTCGATGTTGCAACCGACCGAGTCGCAGCTGTTGCTCTGCGGTTTGCAGAAGCCGGTGCCGTCGTCGATGGTGCCGCACGCGCACTGACCGACGCGCTGGTAGAGGCAGTACTTCTTGCCCGTCATGTCACCCGGCAGCGCCTTGCAGCGACCCGCGCCGATGCCGTCCGGCGGGCCGAAGATGATCACGTCGGAGCCGCACTGCAGATCGCTGGTGCACTCCTCGCAGGGCCCCTTGCGCAGACGGCAGACGTTGCCGCCCGTGGCCGAGGTGTCGCAGGTGCACTGCTGGCCGTAGCGGTAGCAGCGGTCCTGCGGGTCGAGCGACTGGCACTGGAAGTCGGCGGTGCAGGTCTGGCCAGCGACGCACGTGCCGTCGACCTGGTTGCAGATCTTCCCGGTCTCGCAGTCGAAGTCCGACTTGCAGGGCGGAGGGCCGGCGTCGACTTCACCGCCGTCCATGTTGTTCATCGAGGTGTTGGTGCACACGCCCTCGGTGCAGACCTGATCGGTGGCGCACGACGAGCACGCCGCGCCGTTCAACCCGCACTGCGCGTCGTTCACCGAGGTGACGCACTCGTTCTTCGAGGTACAGCAGCCGGTGGCGCAGGTGCTGGCGTCACACTTCTTCTGACAGCCGGGCATGAGCGCGATCGTCAGGCCGAGCAGGCCTCCGAGAAACGCGAAGCGGAGATGACGGGAAATCATGTGTCTGAACCTCGAAGAAAATCGGCCGTGGGAACGAGTGCCCCATAGCCGAAAACGAGTCAGGGACCCAGCCCGACCCAAACCTGTCCGTCACCAGTGAATTCCTTCTTCCAGATGGGCACGTCTTCCTTGAGTCGATCGATGACGTACTCACACGCGCGGAACGCTTCCTTGCGATGCGGAGCGCTCACCGCGATCACCACCGCCAGCGCGCCGGGTTCGAGCGTGCCCACGCGGTGCACGACTGCCACTTCGGTGCCGGGCCACTTCACGCGCGCCTCTTCGCCGATCTCCGCGAGCTTCTTCTGCGCCATCGGCACGTAGGCCTCGTACTCGAGCCTGGTGACCGTCTGCCCCTTGCTGTGATCGCGCACCACACCGGTGAACGTGACGAGGCCACCCTGACCGACGTGCGACACTGCTTTGATCACCTCGTCGAGCGACAACGGCTCGCTCTGCACGCGAAACAGCGGAGCACCACCGGCGACCGGTGGAATGAGCGCGACCTCGTCACCTGCGGCGAGCCGATGGGTGTCGGCGGCGAACTCTTCGTTCACCGCGAAGCGCAGCGACACGAAGAGCGACTGCAGCGACGCGTGCCGCTGCGCCAACACCGAACGCAGCGACGCGATGGTCGAGTCTTCTGGAACGTCGAGCTCCTCGACGCCCGTTCGGGTGCGCTCCCGCGCGGCAGCGAAGTAGCGAACCGTGATGCGCATCACTGCGCGGGAACAGCGGCCTTCTTCTTGGCGTGCAGGTCGAGCTTCAACGCCACGTTGTCGGCGATCAGATCGTCCGGCTTGCCCGGGTAGATGATCGAGAAGTCCTTGCGGTTGATGGCGAACTCCGCCGCCACCGTCACCTCGTCGGCCGACACGGTGATGCTCGCCGGGAAGGTGATGCCCTTGGTCACGCCGTGCAGCGTGAGGTTGCCGCTCACCTCGAACTTGTCGTCCTTCTTCGCGATGGCAGTCGACTCGAAGATCGCTTCCTTGAACTTCTCGACGTCGAAGAAGTCGGGCGACTTGAGGTGGCCGGTCAGCTTCTCGCTGTCGGTGAACGCCGACGCCATGTCGATCGACGCGCGCACGCGGCCCTTGGTCGGGTCGTTCTCGACCAGCTCGATGATGCCGCCGAAGGTGTTGAAGCCACCGTCGTGCTTGCCGGTCACCTTCGCTCCGACGAACGAGACCTTCGAGCCTTCTTGCGTGAAGGGGTACGCCGTCGCGTTGGCGAGCGGAGCAGGCGGAGTGGCCGGCTTGTCACCCGTCGGCGCGGACGGCGTCGGAACCGGAGCGGTGACGGTGGCCTTCGGCTTGTCCTTCGCCGGGTCGGGGCACGCAGTGAGCACGAACAACGAGGCAGCAACGAGGAGTGCGTTTCGCATGGCCCCTCAGATGCCGTAGAGCGCGCCGTATTTCACCTTCAAATACGAAATGAAGTCGTCATCGGTGAGCCCCTGTCCGGTGATGCGCGTCATCAGGGTCTCGGCGTCGAGGCGGAAACCCTCTCCGTGCACCTTCTCGCGCAGCCACCGTTTCACCGGCCCGAGCTCTCCGTCGCTGATCGACTTCTCGAGCCCGTTCACCTCACGCGACATCGTCTTCCACAGCGACGCGGCGTAGAGATTTCCGAGCGCGTAGGTGGGGAAGTAGCCGAACTCGCCGTACGCCCAGTGAATGTCCTGCAGCACGCCCTGCCCGACGCTCTTCACCTCGAGGCCCAGCAGGTCCTTCGTCTTCTGGTTCCACGCGGCTTCGAGATCGGCGGCCTGCAGCGTGCCGCGAATGAGCTCCAGCTCGAGCTCGTAGCGGAGGACGATGTGCAGGTTGTAGGTGACCTCGTCGGCCTCGACACGAATGAAGCTGCGCTCCACGCGATTCACTTCGCGAAGGAAGTCGTCGATCGACACGCCCGTCAGCTGCTGAGGGAAGAGCGCCGAGTACTTCGGGAAGAAGTGCGACCAGAACGCGCGGCCGCGACCGACCACGTTTTCCCAGAGCCGTGACTGCGACTCGTGCAGGCCCATCGACGGAGCCTGCGCGATGGTGGTGCGCACGTGCTTCGGGTCGAACCCCTGCTCGTAGAGGCCGTGGCCGCCTTCGTGAATCGTCGAGAACACCGACGAGAGCGGCAGCTCGGGGAACAGGCGCGTGGTGAGACGCACGTCGTAGAGGCCGGTGCCGCCGGTGAAGGGGTGCGTCGACTTGTCCTGGCGGCCGGCGTCGAGGTCGAAGCCCATCGCGTCGAGCAGCGACATGGTGAACTTCCACTGCACGTCGGGGTCGAACTTCTTTCCCTCGAAGATGCGCTTCGGAGCGGGCTTGCCGTCGATGGCCTGCACCAGCGGCACCAGGCGCGTGCGCAGCTGCGTGAGCACCGGAGAGAGCCGCTTCACGCGCATGCCCGGCTCGTAGTTCTCGAGCAGCGCGTCGTAGCGCTCGCCGTCGTGGCCCCACGCGTCGGCCTGCGTTCGGCGCAGCTCGAGCAGCTTCTGCACGTGCGGGCGGAAGATCGAGAAGTCCTTCTTCTCTCGCGCTTCGCGCCAGGCGGACAGCGCGTGCGACTGCGCTTCGGCGAGCTCCTTCACCAGCGCCGAGGGGATCTTCACCGCGCGATCGCGCTCTTTGGAAAGCACGCGAACCATCGCCTGCTCGTCGGCGTTCTCGGTCTTCGCGGCGGCGAGCCAGTCACCGAGGCGCGGGTCGGTGAGCCGCTCGTGGTACAGCCCCTGCAGCGTGCCCAGCTGCGCGGCGCGGCCCGCTTCGGCCTTCTTCGGCAGGTACGTCTCCTGATCCCACGAGGCGAGCCCGATGACTCCGGCGAGATCGCGCAGCTCCTGCATGCGGTTGAAGAGGTCGGCGTTCATGGCCGCCGGTTATCGCACGGCGAAAGCTGATGTCAGCCTGCGGCGCTACGTTCGCCGCGTTGACCTCCGATCTTTCGAGGATCAACATGAACCGCCATGGCAACCGCGACCTCGATCGAGTGGACAGAGACGACGTGGAATCCCGTCCGCGGCTGCGCGCGCATCTCGCCCGGGTGCATGAACTGCTACGCCGAGCGAATGGCCCATCGCTTTTCGGCGGCGGGCATGCCGTACGCCGGTCTCACGCGTTCCACGTCATCAGGACCTCGCTGGACCGGGCGCGTGAAGCTGATTCCTGAAGTTGTTCTCGAGCCGCTGCGCTGGCGTGAGGCTCGCCTCGTCTTCGTCAATTCGATGTCTGATTTGTTCCACGACGATGTGCCGCTGGACTTCATCAAGTCTGTCTTCCGCACGATGCGTCGGGCGCCGCACCACACGTTTCAGGTGCTGACGAAGCGCGCTGATCGTCTGGCTGAACTGGCCACGCAGCTGGACTGGGCTCCCAACGTGTGGATGGGCGTGTCGGTCGAGTCTTCGGACTTCACCTGGCGCATCGATCGCCTGCGCGAAACGTCGGCAGCCGTGAAGTTCTTGTCACTCGAGCCGCTGCTCTCGGCGTTGCCCGACCTGGATCTTCGCGCGATCGATTGGGCAATCGTCGGTGGTGAGTCGGGGCCGGGCGCGCGCTCGATGGAAGCGGCCTGGGTTCGCTCCATCAGGGCTCAATGTCGGACCCAGGGTGTACCTTTCTTCTTCAAGCAGTGGGGTGGCGTTCAGAAGAAGCGCGCAGGCCGTCTGCTCGACGGGCGCGAGTACAACGAGATGCCGGAGGTCGGCGATGGGCGACGTGGTCTGCAAGTTTGGCGGTCGAGTCAAAGAGAACGGGAACTGCACGAAGGTCGATGACGACGGCTTCGCAGTTCAATCAGTCGGCCCGTGGGTCGAGGACAAGCATGACCTTCTGCAGCGGTACCTGGAAGCGACGCACGCCGTGCGATCTCGCTTTCTGGGCCCGAACAAGGGCGGCGCCGCGTTCGTGGACCTCTTCGCGGGCCCCGGCCGCGTGCGAATCAGGAATGCCGACCACGTTCAGCGGGGAAGCGCATTGCTCGCGCAAGCGCATCAGCGAGCGCCATTTTCTCACCTCGTGTTTTGCGACCTCGACGAAGAGAACGTCGCCGCGCTCGCCGGTCGCACGGTGGCCGATCGACGCGTCACGGTCCTTCCAGGCGACTGCAATCTGCGAATCGACGATCTGGTCCAGCGCATTCCCCGCGACGGGCTGAACATCGCGCTGATCGATCCCTTTGGCGCCAAGCCACTCAAGTGGTCGACCGTCGAGAAACTCGCTCGGTTCAAGCGAATGGATCTGCTCATTCACTTCCCCACCAACGCCATCAAACGCAACTTCCTCAATGACTACGTCACCGACTTCGACGACGTCATCGATGCGCTCGTCGGAACGGAACAGTGGCGCGAGCGCGTGCGGACTCTGGGCGAGGTCGTGACGCTCATGGACTTGCTGCGAGAGCGCCTGGTTGCGCTTGGGTATGACAGCGAGCGCGTCCGCGCGATTCCGATCACGAACACAGGCGGTGGTCTTCTCTACCATCTGATGTTCGCGTCGAAGGATCGTCGAGGGACCGAAATCTGGAAGAGCCTGGCGCGAAACTCTCGAACTCAGCGCGGCTTTGCATTCGATGAGTGACGTCAACGCGTCCAGAGCGCGCTAGAGGAGCGCCATGGCGACGCAGTTGATGGTGTTCATGGACCGCGAAGACGAGCTCGGCTTCGTGCGCTTCCTCGAGCGGTTCACCTTCGAGGTCTACCCGCGCCGAGTTCCCCCCGATTGGCAGACCTTCGCGGCGACCGAGGAGAACTTCGACAAGTTCCCCGAGGAAGACGTGTACCTCGTGGCCAGCGACATCGGCCCCGCGCTGGTCGACAAGCTGAAACGCGGCAAGGACAAGGGCAGCTGGCGCGTCGATGAGGTGCGCTCACCGGTCGTGTTCTGGGAACGCTCGCGCGTGAACGAAGAGAACGAGCTGGTGAGCGGGCAGATCTGGGCGGAGACCGACGTCACGCAGCAGACCGGCCGCCGCGACGCCGCGCCCGAGCGTTTTCGTCTGCGGGTCGCGGAGATCGACGCGTGGATCAAGAAGAACTTCCGCAAGACGCACCCCAAGGGTTTCTACGTGGGCCCAAAGACCACGCGCGCCATCAAGGAAACCAACAAGCCGGCGCTCCGCGAGAACAAGCACTTTGGCCGCGTGATCACGGTGCACGGCGCGTGACCTCTGCGCAGTTCGCTGCGCAGCCGCATCGATGACTGCACGCAATCGATGCACGCCCAAGAAGTAGGGAACGTGAACGCAGGGTACGGGGTTACTCTGCTCACCATGTCCTGGCTCGATACCCTCGAAGACATCCGCAAGAAGGACTTCTCCAAGGTTCCGATGGAGAAGCGCGACGCCGCCGCGCGCGACGTCATCAACATGGCCAGCTACGCCTGCGCGGTGGTGGCCATCTCTCCGGTGCCGTTCTCCGACGCCGTGCTGATGCTCCCGATCCAGTCGGCGATGGTCGTCACCGTCGGTCACGTCTACGGCCGCAAGGTCACCGAGGCCGACGCCAAGAGCCTCATCGTCGAGCTCGCCGCGACCGCCGGCCTCGGCATGCTCGCCCGCCAGGGCATCAAGGCGATTCTTCCCGTGTTCGGTGCGCTGCTCACCGTGCCCGCTGCGTTCGCCATGAACTGGGGCATCGGCCGCGTGGCGATGGAGTACTTCCGCAACCCGGGCATGCCGCGCGAGCAGCTCAAGAAGATCTACGAAGCCGCCAAAGAGGAAGGAGCGGGCCTCTTCTCAAAGGAGCGGTTCGACATGTTTCGCAAATCGTCAGCCGCCCCCGAGCAGGAAGACGAAGGCGAAGACGAGTCGCCGAAGCGCAAGGCCGGCAAGAAGAAGCCCGCCAAGAAGAAGCCGCTGAGCCCCATTCAGAAGCTGGTCGAGGTCGACTTCACCGCGCGGCTCGCGAAGAACAAGGACGTGCGCGAAGCGTTCGACGGCGTGGTTCACCTCGACATCACCGGCACTGGCGGCGGCGAGTGGACGGCCGACCTCACCAAGACCGAAGACTGGATCTCGCGTGGCCACGAAGGTCAGCCCAAGCTCACCATTCGCTCGACCGCGAAGGACTTCACTGCGCTGGTGAAGGGCGAGAAGAACGCGCAGTTGGCGGTGATGAACGGCGACCTCACGCTCGAACCGATGGATCTCGATTTGGCGATGAAGCTCGGCCCGCTCTTCAGCGCCGCGTGACCAAGGGTCGGGGTGAGGGTTGAAGACCAGACGTGCTACGTGCGCCAGGTGGCTCGTTACACCCTCTCTCGCGCCGTCAGCCTCGCCGTCCTCGCTTCCGCAAAAACCGAAGCCGACCACCACGAAGATCTCGGCTGCAGCATCCTCGGACCGCCGACGCGCAAAGTCCGCCGAGCCCTTGCGTGGCTGAGCGCGCGCATCGCCGAACTCGGCGCTGACGAATCCCGCCGCCAGGCGAAGCAGCTGATCAGAGCACTCGAAGAAACCCCCGCCTACGACGCGCTCTGCGCCGGCAAACAACGCCGCAAGGGCCGCCGGCTCCTTCACGACGCCGCGCTCTTCCCGTCGCCCACCAAAACGCCTCCCACCGTGTTGCACGTCCGGCGGGACGAGCTCGCCTTCGACATTCCCGTCGCGGCCCACGAGTGGCCCGAGATCAACGCGCTCTTCTCGACGCTCGCCGCCGGAGCGACCCGCAGCGATCTCTCCGCGCTCTCGAAGAACGCGCTCTGCAAGGAGATCCTCGAAGAACTGAAGGCCGCGCGCTGGCTCGAGCCGTGGACCGAGCCCGACACCACCAGCGACGTGCAGTACATCGGCCACAACACCACGTTGATTCGCGGGCGTGACGCGAGCGTGCTGGTCGACCCGTACTTCCGCCCCGCGAGTCAGTTCGATCTCCCGAGCTACCAGCCGATGCAGCCGCGCGATCTCGGTCGCGTGAGCGCGGTGCTGATCACCCACTCGCACGGAGATCATTTTCACCTCGGCTCGCTGCTGCAGCTCCCTCGCGAGACGCGCTTCTTCGTGCCGCCCGTGCGCCGCGAGAGCATCTTCTCGACCGACTGCGCCGCGCGCCTGAAGCAGCTCGGCTTTCCGAACGTCGAGGCGCTGCCCTGGTGGGACGAGCGCGAGGTCGGAGATCTCACCGTGCGTGCACTGCCGTTCTTCGGTGAGCAGCCGACCGACGAAGAAGGCGTGCACCCGCACCTGCGCAACGTCGGCAGCACGTGGAAGGTCACCGCGAAGCACGGCCGCTATGCGTTCTTCGCCGACGCCGGCCGCGACGTCGAAGGCAACATGACGCGCGTGTGCGCGAAGGCTGGGCCGGTCGACGTGCTCTTCTGCGGCGTGCGCGGCTTCAAGCTCGAGCCGATCTTCTTCGGAGCCACCACGCTCGGCGCCTTCTTGATCGACGTGCCCCAGAAGCTGCTCACCGAGCCGCAGCAGCTCATGGCCGACGGGCCCGAAGCGCTCGACTACGCGAAGCGGCTTGGTGCGCAAACCCTCGTGCCCTGCGCCGACGGCGGAGCGCCCTGGTACTGGCGAGAAGGCATGGGCCCCCGCTACCCGGGTTACCCCGGCGAGCCGGTCCTCGGTGCGTCTCGCCTCGATGAGAACCCCGACGCCGACCCCTACCCCGAGCGCCTGAAGCGCCGCCGTGGCGACCCGAAACTCGCGATTCTTCGGCCCGGCCAGAACCTCGCGGGAAAGACGACGTTCCCCTTCGAGTGGCCCTTCGGCGCTCTTTGAAGCTTTTCTTGCACGCCGTCGGACGAGTGCGTGTCAGAGTGTCGCCCTCTTCGCGAGCATGACTGCCCTCACCGCCACGGTCGACCGCCCTGAGGACGCGCCCCGCCAACCTGTGCGTTGGACGATCAACGCGCTCTTCACTCCCATCTCGCGTGCGCTCGCGCTCGCGGTGCTGGTCGTGTCGTTCGTGTTTCCGGTGAGCGGGCTCGGCGTCGACCTCTGCGTGTTCCACGCGAGCACGGGCCTGCCGTGCCCGGGCTGCGGCATGTCGCGCGCCATCTCTGCCATCTCGCAGGGTGACTTCTCGTCGGCGGCGGGCCTCAACCCGTTCTCGTTCATCGCGTGGCCGACCTTCGCGTTCATCGCCGCGCTGACCTTCATCGGCCGTGAGCGCCGCGAGCGACTCCTCGGGCGCCTCAACACGCCTCGCGCGGGCCGCATCTACATGCTCGCCTTCGTCTCTTTTCTCAGCTTCGGCCTGATTCGTCTGGCCGTCTTCGCGGTCCTCGGGGAACGGTTTCCCTGACGCTTCACGCAGTCACGCTGTTGCAGTCCAACTTCGTCGTGCTCCCTTGGAGGGGAATCCACAATGATCGCAATCCTCGGCATCCTCGGCCTTCTCGTTGGTTTGGTGAACCTCGGCTGCCTCATCGTCTTCTTGATCCAGCTCTTCAAGGCGAAGGGCCCGATGCACGGCGTCGCCGGCATCTGCTGTGGTCTCTACACGCTGATCTGGGGCTGGCAGAACGCTGACGCCCTCGACGCCGCCAACCCGCCGGTCGCCGGCATGAAGTACAAGCAGATCGTCATGATCTGGACCGGCTGCGTGCTCGTGAGCGTGGTGCTCAACGTGCTCACGCAGGCGATGGCCCGCATGTAATTGAAATACGCGCATGGCTCTCGGTGCATGCGCAGTTCATCCTGAACGCCCCGCGGTCGAGACGTGTGAACGCTGCGGGGCGTTCGCTTGCGCGGAGTGCGTTCAGTTCACCGACACGCACCCGCAGCAAACGCTCTGTGGCCCGTGTCACCAGAAGTACTTCGGCGCGCAGGCGTCTTCGAAATCAGTCACCGCGCTGGTCCTCGCCATCGTCGGTCTCAACTTCTGCTGCACCCCGCTCGGCATCGTCGGCTGGGTGATGGCGGAGCAGGAAATCGCAGCCATCGATCGCGGTGAGGCGCCCATGAAGGGCCGCAACCTCGCCGTCGGCGCGAAGTGGGTCGGCATGTTCACCACCATCGTCACCGCGCTCGCCGTGGCGGGCGGAGTGATCTTCGGCCTCGCGGCCTACGCCAAGAAACTCTGATTTTCGCGGCTCAGCTCGGCCCGATGATGACCGAGTTCGCCTTGAGCTGCGGAGCGTGCGCCTGGAACTTCAGCTCCGGGTGCTTCTCGAGCGCGTGATTCATCGCCCACTCGTCGCGGAACAAGACCAGCGGCAGACCGTCGCGGTCCTGCACGGTGAGACGATTGCCTTCCCAGTCGAACGCCTTCGGGTCGAAGCGCTGCGCCACGACCCAGCGCGCGTGCGAGTACGGGAGCTTGTCGACGATGATGTTCGCGCCGTACTCCGCTTCCATTCGGTACTGCAGCACTTCGAATTGCAGCTGACCCACCACGCCGACGATGGGGTCCTTCATGCCCATCTGCAGCTGCTGGAAGATCTGAATCGTTCCTTCTTCGCTGAGCTGCTCGAGGCCCTTCTCCATCTGCTTGCGCTTCATCGGGTCCTTGCTGCGGACCACGGCGAAGTACTCGGGTGAGAAGCGCGGCACGCACTCGAAGTCGAACGGCTTGTTGCCCTCGAGCAACGTGTCGCCGATGCGGAAGATGCCGGGGTCGAAGAGGCCGATCACGTCTCCGGGCCACGCGTCTTCGATCGCCGTGCGCTCGCTGGCCATGAACTGCGTCGGCTTCGCGAGGCGGATGTCCTTGTCGAGGCGAACGTGGTGCGCCGTCATGCCCTTCTCGAACTTGCCCGACACGATGCGCATGAACGCGATGCGATCGCGATGCGACGGGTCCATGTTCGCCTGAATCTTGAAAACGAAGCCGGTGAACTTGTCGCCGATGGGCTCGACGAAGCCGGCGCTCGACGGCCGGCCCGAGGGCTGCGGAGCCATCTCGAGGAACGCATCGAGAAACGGCCGCACGCCGAAGTTGGTCATCGCCGAGCCGAAGAACATCGGAGACAGCTGACCCTCGAGCACCTTCTGCAGGCTGAACTCGTCGCCGCCGATGTCGAGCAGGTCGATGTCTTCCTTCAGCTTCTCGAGCTCGCTCTCGGTGAGCACGGTTTTGATGTCGTCGCTCGCCAGCGGAATGATCTTCTCTTCGACCTCGGCTTCACCGTGCCGGCCTTCGGCCTGGAACACGTGAACGTTCTTCGTGCGCCGGTCGTACACGCCACGAAACTCGGGGCCCGAGCCGATGGGCCAGTTCATCGGGAAGGCGCGCATGCCGAGCACCTTCTCGAGCTCGTCCATCAGCTCGAGCGGCGTACGCCCGTAGCGGTCGAGCTTGTTGGCGAAGGTGAAGATGGGAATGCCGCGGAGCTTGCAGACCTTGAAGAGCTTGATGGTCTGCGGCTCGACGCCCTTCGCCGCGTCGATGAGCATCACCGCGGCGTCTGCTGCTGAAAGCGTTCGATACGTGTCTTCCGAGAAGTCCTGGTGGCCTGGGGTGTCGAGCAGGTTCACCGCGTGGTCTCGATACGTGAACTGCAGCACCGAAGACGTGACCGAGATGCCACGTTCCTTCTCGATCGCCATCCAGTCCGACGTGGCGTACCGCTTCGCGCGTCGCGCCTTCACGCTGCCGGCGAGGTGAATCGCGCCGCCGTACAGCAGCAGCTTCTCGGTCAGCGTCGTCTTGCCCGCGTCGGGGTGCGAGATGATCGCGAACGTGCGGCGACGACTGATTTCTTTTTCCAACTCCGAAGCCATGACGTTTCCCATACCTTCCGCGGATGCTCACTGCCACCCTCTTGACCGTGCTCGCCCAGTCACCTGACGCGGGCGCGTTGGATGCCGGTGTTCCGTACGTCGTTCTCGACGAGTACCGCCGCCTCGAGAAGAAGCTCGAGCCCACGCTCAAGGTGCCGTGGATCAAGAAGTGGGCGCAGCAGATCAACAAGCTGCAGAGCGTGAAGACCACCACCTGGTGGTGCACCAGGGACCGTCAGCAGTGCGTGAGCGAGAAGCCCGCAGCCGACGCCGGCGTGTACGACGAGCGCAAGGCCGACGATGAATACGTCTGGGGCCGCATCGCCGACCCGCTCGGCTACGTGCGGGCGTTCGAGGTGCTGAACGAGAACAAGTTCGACCCCACGGGGAAGAAGATCCTCGACTTCGGTTACGGCAACGTCAGCCAGCTCTACATGCTCGCGCACACCGGAGTCGAAGTGCACGGCCTCGAAGTCGACTCGCTGATCCCGCTCACGACCAAACACCTCACCGGCAAGGTGGGAGCGAAGGGCTCACTCACGCTCCACCATGGCTACTTCCCGAGCGACGAGAAGCTGGTGAAGGAACTCGAGGGCCAGAAGTTCGCGCTGTGGATGTCGAAGAACACGATGAAGCGCGGCTACGTGCACCCCACCGACGCGAACACGAAGACGCAGATCGATCTCGGTGACGACGCGAAGTTGCTGGCCACCATCAAGAGCGAGCTCGCTCCGGGCGGGTTCTTCTTCATCTACAACATCGCTCCCGCGCAGACCGTGCCGTACAAGCCGATGGCCGACGGCGCCTGCCCGTTCTCGAAGGAAACGCTGACGGCCGCGGGCTTCGAGGTCATCGCGCACGACGTCAACGACACCGAGAAGATGCGCGCCTACGCGAAGACGCTGGAATGGAACGCCGACTGGCCCGATCTCGAGACCACGCTCGTCGCGACGTACACGCTGTGCCGCAAGCCGAAGTGAGCTCTGGCTAGATCTTCGCGCGCGGAGCGAACTCGTCGGTCATGTGCCGCAACCGCTCGGCGAGCGCGGCGATCAACCGCTGCGACATCTGCATCGACGACTTCAGCGCGGTGCGGAAGTCGTAGCCCTCGAGCACCAGCAGCACCGTGTTGTCCGTCGCGCGCACCGTCGCCGTTCGCGGAGCCGGGTCGAGAATCGACAGCTCTCCGAAGAACTCGCCGGCCGACAGCTCGCGAATCTTGTTGTTGTTGCGGCGCACCTCGCACGTGCCGCTCACGATCAAGAACACCGACGACCCGCTCGTGCCTTCCTTGATGATCTCGCTGCCCTGAGCGTGATGCGCCTCGGCCACCTTCCTGGCCAGCTGCTCGAGATCGCTGTGCGGCAAACCCGCGAGGAGAGGAATCGTCTTCAGCGCGTTCACGCGACCCATCAACTCGTCGGACATGAGCCGCAGACTAACGCGGGTCGCAGGCCACGCCGCGCGCGAATCGGTCTGATCACGTGCACTTCGCCGCTGGCACGCCGCTCGCTCTACGTCTCTTCGGGCTTGGCCCAGAAAGGTCCATCGAAGGATTTCGAACATGCCGTCGCCAAAGAAGATCGTCGTCGCCGCTCTCGCTGCTTTTTCCCTCTACTCCTGCACTGACGAGGCGACGCCGCCTCCGAAGCCGAAGGTCGTCGCTCAAGTCGTTCCCTCGAAGACGTCGATGCCGAACCCGGCCGAGTTCCGCGACGCCGGCGCTCCGCTCACCGTCGTCACGCCGAAGGAAGAGATTCCCGTCGACCCGCTGGTGCTCAAGCACGACTCGAAGGACGTCGATCACCTCGGGCGTGCGAAGTCGCTCAGCGCCGACGGCGACGTGAAGGGAGCGCTTCTCGAAGCGCGACGCGCGCTGTACTCGACGCCTGCCGATGTCGAGACGCTGACCGTGGTGGCGAAGCTCTCGCGCCGCGCCGGGCAGCCCGAGCTCTCGGCCGAAGCGTGGGGCCGCATCGCGACGATTCAGGGTGAAGACGCCACGCCGCTCATTCAGCAGGCGCGCGCGCTCGTCTCGCTGAAGGACTACCCGGGCGCGGTGATGGCCGGTCGCGAAGCCGCCGCACGTGATCCCGGCAACGCCGAAGCGTTCCAGGTGACCGGCATCGCGCAGCTGGCGATGAACGAACTCTCCGGAGCGATCGCCAGCTTCGAAAAGGCCGTCGAGCTCGAGCCCAACCATGGCTGGGCGCAGAACAACCTCGGCTTCGCTGCGCTGCGCGCGAATCAGAACGACAAGGCGGTGAAGGCGCTCGAGAAGGCGGCCGAGCTGCTCCCGCATGTGGCGTACGTGCACAACAACCTCGGCGTCGCACTCGAGCGCACGGGGCGCAAGGAAGAGGCGAAGACCGCGTACCAGGCGGCGATGGATCTCTCGCCGAAGTACGTGAAGGCGCGCATCAACGTCGCGCGCATGGCGAAGGTCACTCCGGAGCAGCCCGTCGTCGATGAAGACGAGTCGATGAGCGACATTCCGCACCCGATGCCCGAGCAGTAACCGCAAGACGCGAAAACGCGGTCAGCACACGCCCACCGGGGAGCTCTCGGTGGGCGTTCGTCTTTTCACTGGCATGGGACCTGAAGTGTTCCCCGAAATGCCAGCCCTCCCGTGGTCGTTTGACCGCAAGATGCAGCATTCCCGCGGCTACAGTTCCGCGCAGTCGATGCGCGCGACACTCTGGAAGTGGATCAAACGCCTGATGAAGCTCGCCGTGCTGGGCGTGCTGGCCATCGTGGCGATCAGCATCGGCGCATACCTCTATTACTCACGCGATTTGCCGAGCGTCGAAGAGCTCCGCACGTGGCGACCCGCGCAGGTCACCAAGGTGCAGTGCCGCGATGGCAGCACGTGCGCCGAGTACTACGTGCAGCGCCGCACCTGGGTCGACATCACGACGCTGCCCAAACACGTACGCGATTCGTTCCTCGCCGCCGAAGACGCCGACTTCTACAAGCACCAGGGCCTCGACTACCTGGGCATGATCCGCAGCGCGGTGAAGAACCTGAAGCCCGGCGGCATGAAGTCGGGCGCGTCGACCATCTCGCAGCAGATCTGTCGACAGCTGGTGCTCAGTCAGGAACGCACGCTGTCGCGAAAGATCCGCGAGTGGATTCTCACGCCGCGCATGGAAGAGGCGCTCACCAAAGACGAGATCCTCAACCTGTACGTCAACACCATCTACTTCGGGCACAACCGCTACGGCGTCGAGGAAGCGGCGCTCTTCTATTTCGGCAAGCACGCCAAGGACCTCACGGTCGGTGAAGCGGCGGTGATCGCCGGCACGGTGCAGCTCCCGCATCGCATCAACCCGGTCACCAACATCGTGAAGGCGAAGAAGCGCCAGAAGTACGTGCTCGGTCAGCTCGCGAGCCACGGCTTCCTTCCGCAAGACGTGGTCGACAAAGAAATCGAGCGGCCGATCGTGCTCGGCCCGCGGCCTCCGGCGCAGGTCGGTGCGTCGTATGCCGAAGAGGTGCGCAAGGAATTGGTGAAGCGCTACGGCGACAAGGCGGTGCTCGAAGGTGGTCTGCGCGTGCAGATCGCGATGGAGCCGGCGCTGCAAGCAGCCGCTGAAGCGTCGGTGCGCGCGGGGCTCGAGGCGGTCGATCGCCGGCAGGGGTACCGCGGTCCGCTCGGCAAGGTCGACGCGCACCGCTTCGAGGTGTTGCGGCCGTTGCTCGAGAAGCGGTTGTCGGAAGCCGGCAAGCGCCGCCCCGATGATCGCTTCATCGCTGATCTCACCGTGCTCAAAGATCTCAAGCCGCCCGAGGTCGAAGAAGGAGCCGACCCGCTCGCCGACCCCGAAGAAAACCTCGAGCCCGATGAGCCGGTTGCCAACGACGACGAGAAACTCGTGCGCGCTGCGGGCGTGCGCTCGCTGAGCGACGGCGTCGAGACCGTGGGGTGGATCGCGAGCGTCGATGACACGAAGGGCAACGCGGTGGTCGATCTTGTCGGCGCGAAGGCGCAGCTCGACTTCGCCGCGCACAAGTGGGCGCGCCGTCGCGACGGTCCGAAGGTCGGCAACCCGCCCACGAAGATGTCGGAAGTCGTCTCGCCGGGAGATCTGGTGCGCGTGCGCATCGGCGCCGCGCTCCCGGCATCGCAGCTCTTCTCCGCGCAGCTCGCGCAGATTCCCATCATCCAGGGAGCGCTCACCGCCATCGACCCAGTCGATCGCTCGGTCGTCGCGCTCGTCGGCGGCTACGACTTCGGCTTGTCGGCGTTCAATCGCGCGACGCAGGCGCACCGTCAGCCCGGCTCGTCGTTCAAGCCGTTCCTCTACGCCGCGGCGATGGAGTCGACGAAGTTCACGCCCATCTCGATCGTCAACGACGCGCCCGAAGCGATTCGCGACCCGTACACCGGGAAGCTGTGGAAGCCGCAGAACTACGAGAAGGGCGGCTTCGAAGGGCCGATGACGATTCGCACCGGGCTCACGAAATCGAAGAACACCATCTCGGTGCGATTGATCGAAGCGATCGGCCCCGACGCGGCGATCGCTTTCGCGAACAAGGCCGGCATTCACAGCACGCTCCCGCAGAACCTCACGCTCGCGCTCGGCACCGGTGAAGTGACGCAGCTCGAAATCGCGAACGCGTATGCGACGTTGCAGACCAACGGTCAGCTCGCCGAGCCGGTGATGATCATTCGCGTCGCCGATCAGAAGGGCAAAGTGCTCGAAGAGCGGCACGCCGCTCCCGAACAGGTGCTGAACCCGGCTGTCGCTTTTCTCGCGACGTCACTGATGCGCAGCGTGGTCGAGGAAGGCACTGCCGTCGCGGTGCTCGAACTGAATCGACCCGCGGCGGGCAAGACCGGCACCGCGCAGGAATTCCGCGACGCCTGGTTCAGTGGCTACACCGCTGACTACGTCGCGTCGGCGTGGGTCGGCTTCGATGATCACGAGCCCATCGGCCCCGGAGAGACGGGCGGCAAGGCCGCGCTCCCGATCTGGTTGGGCTTCATGCGCGTCGCACACCAGGGCAAGCCGCCGCGCGAGTTCCAGGTGCCTGAGGGTGTGACGCAGGTGCGCATCGATCCACGGACCGGAAAGCTCGCGGGCAACGCTGTGCCCGGCCGCAACGAGTGGTTCCTCGCCGGCACCGAGCCGACCGAAGAAACGCGCGCGGTGGATCCGAACGACTTCTTGCTGCTCGATCAAAAGAAGGGCGGCAATTGATCCTCCTGGCCCTCGTCCTCGCCGCTTCACCAGCGCCGAGCGCCCTCGAGCGCCTGACCAAAGAAGTCGTCCGCCCGCTGGAGTCTGGCTTCGAAGGCCCCATCGGCGTCTACGTCGAAGGTGCACCCGCCCCTGCCAGCCGAGCGATCGCCTCGCTGGTGATGTCCTCCCTCGCGCAGAAAAAACTCGCGCCCGTCCCCGTCGAGGCGAAAGACGCGACCGAAGCCGAACGCCTCGCACGAGAGCAGGGCCTGCGCACCCTGCTCCGCCTCACGGTGAGCTTCGAAGCGCCGCGCCTCACCGTGCGTGGCGACGCGCTCAGCACGTGGGTGAACTTCTGGTCTGGCCAGACACCGACGCGCACCGGGCCTGCCGCCGCCATCGCAGCGACGGTCGACGCCGATCTCGAAGCGCTCACGCTGGTCGGAGCCGGAACCAGCGCGCCCAACACCCGCCCGCTCGAGCTCGTGATGGGCGTCGTGGCGCGCGCTCCGGGTTGGCCCGCGGCGTTCACGCTCGCCGACGTCGACGGAGACAAGAAGTGCGAGGTCATCGCGCTGATCGACGACACCGTCTCGACGTGGGGCGCAGACAGCAAGCTGCGCAGCCGCGTCGAACTGAACGGAACGCAGTCGCTCCATCCCACGCGCGAGCCGTTCGGCTTCGTCTCGTTCGCGAACGGAAAGCTGCAGGTGTGGTCGTCACGTCGCGAGCGCGCCGAGATCTTCACCTGGGAGCGCGGTGGCTTTCGCAGCGCGGGCTCGAGCGATTCTCTCACCGTCGGCTCGCTCTCTCTGACTCCGCGCGCCGGGTTCGCGAGCTTCGCGCGCGAGCTGCAGTGGTCGGGCAAGAACGTGGTGTGGCCGGAGCCGCTCCAGACCGTCTCGACCTTCGGCCCCATCACGCTCGGCGTGGGCCCCGCAGGCAACGCCGGCATCGCGCGCGGCGCTGCTCCGCAAACGCTTCTCTCGGGAGTCGGCGCCGGCAGCACGCTCGCCGACTTCGATGGCGACGGAGCACCGGAGGTGGTCGTCACCGGCCCGCGCATGACCGCCGATGGAGACGAAGTGCGCGTGTTGTCGCTCGGTGCATTCGAGAGCGCGCAGGTGCGCAGCGGAAGCATCAACGAAACGACGGCGACGTGGACGCGCAAGCTCGACGGTCGCGTGATCCTCGCGGCCAATGGCGATCTCGACGGCGACGGCGTCGACGAGGTGATCCTCGTGAGCTGGCTCGCTGACGGCTCGAGCGAATTCTCCGTGCTGCGGAGGGCGCCATGAGTGCCAGCAGGGATCAGCGACAGCCCCTCACCCTGACCCTCTCCCCGCGTTCGCAGGGAAAGGGGATCTTCGTTGCGATCGTGATGACTCTGATTGCGACGACAGCCTTCGCCGGAAATCGCGCGAAGCCCGGCGGCACGCTGCAAGTCGCGCTTGTCTCGCCCGCGGCCGCCGTCGATCCCCTCACCGCCGACGCGCCGGTCGACGCGCTGCGGTTGCTCCTCACGCACCAGCTCCTCTGCCGCGTCGTCGAGATCTCGCACCCCAACGCGACCACGCTGCGCCTGACGACACCACCGTCCGTCGACCCGAAGCTCGTCACCGAGGCGCTCCAGCGCGTGAACGGCAGCACCTCGCCGCTCAAAGGCCTGCTCGCCACCGCCGGCGCGTGGACGGTGAAGGACCGCACGATCGATCTCACCCTCAAACAATCGACGCCCGATCTCGATCGCATCCTCTGCCACCCGGCGTTCGCGATTCCGCTCGGGAATTTCAAGACGAAGGGCGCGAAGCTCGAAGCGTTCGAAGATCAACCGACCGGTCGACCGCACCTCGACGCGGTAGTGCTGCAGACCTCCGACGCGCGCACGGTCGAGCGCTGGTTCGCTCAACGCCGCGTGCACCTCGTCGCCGGAGCAGCCACCAGCGAAGACGTGACGCAGCTCTTCGTGACCGCGCTCGTGGCGGGCCCGGGACTCGGGCCGCTCAAGACCGCCGTCGACTCCACCGTCGATCGCGCTGATCTCGCCCGGTTTTTCGTCACCGCTCCTGCCGGGCCGTTGCACTCGTTGCTCCCGCCGTCGCTGGGAGGCATCACCACCGCCACCGCACCCGCGAAGCCCGCCGCGCTCGCGGTGCCGCGCGAAGTGACGCTCTTCTTCGACGAAGACGCCCTGCACGAGCGAAACATCGCGCAGCGGCTGCAGGTGAAGCTCCAGCCGCTCGGGTACCGGCTCGCGTTGAAGCCACTGCCGCGTGCGCAGCTGAGATCAAAAGTTCCGGGCGAGAACGAGCTCGTGTTGCAGAGCTTCGTGTTGCCGCCCAGCGGCACCGGCGCGTTGCTGATGTGGCTCGAGCTCTCCGGCCAGCGCACGCGCATTCCGGCGGTCGTGCAGCAACTGGCCGCCGCGAGCGAGCTCGACGCGAAGGTGAAGGAACTCACCATGCAGCTCACGTCAGAACTTCCGATCATCCCGCTCGTCACTCGCGGCCTCGGCGTCACCGCGAGCAAAGACGTGCAGCACCTCACGCGCGACGTGCTCGGTCTTCCGCGCCTCGACGACGTCTCCCTTTCCGAGTGAACGCAATGATCAACCAAACTCCCTCTCCCTGCGAACGCGGGGAGAGGGCCGGGGTGAGGGGCCGCGCCGAGCACCGCGCACGAGAGATCACGCCATGCGCCTGAGGTGGACCCTCGTCCTCGCGTTCATCGCGCTCTCGATCGCGCAGATCGCGGTCGTGGTGCCGCTCGCGCTGCGCAACCTCTCGGCGCTCCTCGCCACGCAGCAGGAAGCGCGCGTCGATCAGCTGATGATCACCGTCGACACCGAAGCGCAGCGCCTCCAGGGCGACGTGCGCCGAGCGATGGACGAGCTCGCCGCCAGCCAGGCGCTCGAAGACGTCGCACGCGACGCGGCTCGCGTCCCCGCTCCCGCGCACGTCACGACTGCAGCCACGCAGCTGATGACTCCGCGCGGCCTCGACGTGCTCGCGCTGGTCGACGACACCGGTCGGACGCTCTCGTCGGGCCACCTGCCCGCGCGCCTCGGAGACCCCGACGACCCGCTCTTCGCCGTCACCAAACGCCCGGCCAAGGCCGTGGTGGGCACGCGGGTCGAGCTGAGCTCACCGCAGGGCATGATCACCGCTCCGGCGATCGTCACCGCGCGCGCCATCGACTACGGCGAGCGACGCGTGTGGGCCATCGGCGGCGTGCTCCTCACCGACGCCCGCGCGCGCGATCTCTCGCGGCTCACCGGCGCGCGGGTCGAAGTGCAGTCCGACGGCGCGACGGTCGCTTCCGCAGGTGACGCTCCGCCACCGGTCATCACCCGCACCGTTCCCATCGGCGACGTGGCGACGCTGCGGCTCTCGTTCTCGCAGGCCGACCTGGTCGCCACGCGCGAAGAAGTGCTCCGCGCCTTCCTCGGCTTCGCTGGAGTCGGTCTGCTGCTCTCGATCATTCTCGGCTTCGTGATCAGCAGCCGCGTCACGCGGCCCGTCGAGGCGCTCACCGACGCTGCGCAGAAGATCGCCGGCGGCCAACCCGGCGTGAAGGTCGAGAGTGGAGGCGCGAGCGGTGAGCTCCAGAGCCTCATCGACACCTTCAACCGCATGACGGACGACCTGAAGAACGCCACCGACAAGTTGGTGGCCAGCGAGCGCATCGCTGCATGGCAAGAAGTCGCCCGCCGCCTCGCCCACGAGATCAAGAACCCGCTCACGCCCATTCGCATGTCGCTCGAGACGCTGCTCGCGGCCAGCTCGCGCGGCCCGCTCGACGAGCGCTTCAAGGGCCTGTTCACCGAGTCAGCGCGCGCGGTCCTGGAAGAAGTCGACCGCCTCAAGCGCATCGTCGACGAGTTCAGCCAGTTCGCCCGCCTCCCGCGCCCCGAACTCGCGCAGCACGATCTCGCCGACGTCGTGCAGCCGGTGATGGCGCTCTACACCTCACACGACGGCATCACCTTCGACGTGCAGCTCGAGCGTGGCGGTCTGGTGCAGGTCGATCGCGATCAAGTGACGCAGGTGCTGGTGAACCTCGTGAAGAACGCCGAGGAAGCGATGAGCGGGAAGACCGGCGCCATTCACGTGCGCATCAAGCCCGCCACCGAAGTGATTCTGGAAGTCGAAGACGAAGGCCCCGGCATCCCCGCTGACCTGAAAGCCCGTCTCTTCGAGCCGTACGTGACGACCAAGCCCCAGGGAACGGGTCTCGGTCTCGCCATCGCCCAGCGCATCATGCAGGAACACGGCGGTCGGCTCGAAGTGGCCGACGGAGCCACCGGAGGCGCGCTGTTCCGCGTCTCCCTACCTCGCGTGTCAGTCCGTTAGCCCGTTACCGATCAGGCCCTCAACGGATCGGGGCGGGTCCAACTCCACCGGTGAACGGAGGGGTCGACGGCGGAATGACGGGCTTGCCCTCGAACACCGGAATCGGGTCCTGCGGCAGCGCCACGGTGCTGGGATCGCGAACGCCAGAAGGCGCCGTCGTGATGGGGGTTTGCGGGGTCGTTTCCGTTCCGGGAATGACCGGGCCGACCGCGGGGCCGGGAGTCACGTCGGTGCCCTGCTCGAGCGCCTGACCGTTGGAGCCGACCAGGTTCTGGCCGTCGTAGTACTCGTCTGCCCCGACTCCACACGCGGAGCAGGCCAGCACTGCCAACATCGTCACGGCAAACAGCTTCATGTTCTTCATGATGTGCAACCCCGATGCCGAACCGGTGGTGGTGCGATCACTCGTCGCCATGGGCCACCTCCTTCAGCTCGACTTCTCCATTCACGATTTGCGAGAGGCGTGACCGCTTCATCTTCAGCAGCCGGGCCGCCTCGCTGATGTTTCCGCCCGCGTCTTCGAGCGCGCGCTTGATGCATTGCATCTCGACCTCGTGCCGCAGGTCTTTGAGCGAGATGCCGCGGCGGCGCGCGAGCTCGTAGTAGTCGAGCGGGCCGTCGAGCGCGGGAGCAGCAGCAACCGCCGACGGCGCGACCGCCACACTCGGCGAAACCGCCACGCTCGAGAGGGGCGCTTCGACGACCGGAGCAACCACCGGAGCACCGTCAATCAACGCGCGAAGCTCACCGACGTGACCGAAGGCTTCGATCTCGATCTCCGGGCCTTCCGCGAAGATCGACGCCGACGAGATGACGTTCTCGAGCTCGCGAATGTTGCCCGGCCAGCGGTGACGCGAGAGCAGCGCCATCGAGTCGGGTGACAGGCGGCGCGCGGGCTCGTTGCGCTCCTTCGCGACGCGATCGAGGAAGTGCTGCGTGAGCGAGGGCAGATCTTCGAGGCGCTCGCGCAGCGCGGGCAACTCGAGCATCACGCCCTTGAGGCGGTAGTAGAGGTCCGCGCGGAAGCGGCCCTGCGTGATGAGCGCCTCGAGATCACGGTTGGTGGCGCAGATGATGCGCACGTCGACCTTGATGGTCTTGCTGCCACCGACGCGCTCGAACTCGCGCTCCTGCAGCACGCGCAGCAACGCCACCTGCGCCTTGGGCGAGATGTCGCCGATCTCATCGAGGAAGATGGTGCCGCCGTCGGCCAGCTCGAAGCGACCCTTGCGCTCGCGAATCGCGCCGGTGAACGCGCCCTTCTCGTGACCGAAGAGCTCGCTGAGGAGCAGTTCTTCGACCATCGCCGCGCAGTTCACCTTCACCAGCGGCATGTGACGCCGCGGCGAGAGCGCGTGCAGCGCGTCGGCCAGCAGTTCCTTGCCGGTGCCGCTCTCACCGCGAATCAACACGGTGGCGTTGCTGCGACCGACGGGCTCGAGCTGACGGGTGATGCGCTGCAGCGCGGGCGAGCGGCCGACGAGGCCGTTGAAGCTCTCGACCTGCTGGCGCGCGACGAGTGACGCCATCGCACGCGGCAAGCGCAGCTCGGGCTCGACCGCCGCGACGACTTCCGCGCGGCGCGGCAGCGAGAGGAACGCGGTGCGACGAACGGGCGGCACGCGCTGCACCAATTCGTCGAGCAGCCGACCCGCGCGCTGGAACTCGGCCTGCGCTCCCGCCGAGTCGTTCGCCGCGAGGCGCAGCTTGCCCATCAGGAAGTAGGTCCGGATCGGGCCCTCGAGCTCCGGGCGATCAAGCAGGGCTTCACGCGCACGCGAGGCCGCGCGACCGGCGCCGAGGAGGTCTCCGTTGGCGAGGCACAGCTCGCCGCGCGTGAGCTCGACCTCGAGCGAAGCCGACTGCAGCGCCGCGGCGCCACGCTCGACCGACTTGCGCGACAGCTCCAGCTCCGCCTGCGCACGTTCGCCACCGAGCAGATGAGCACGCGCCTTCCACGCTGCAGCCAGCGCGGCCCAGGCATCGTTGCCGAGGTTCTCGAAGCCGCTGCGCGCGGTCTCGAGCTGACGCCGCGCCTGCGGCAGGTCGCGCCCATCGACCGCGAGCGCGCCGAGGTTCAGCTGCGCCGACGCAGTGAGGTAGCCGTCGCCCAGGCGCTGCGCGAGACGAAGCGCGTGCTCCGAGAGCTCGGTGGCGCGCTCGACGTCACCCAGCAGGTGGTGGAGACGCGAGAGGTTGCTCGAGGCTTGCGCGACTTCACGCGGAGAACCGAAGCGCGAGAAGGCCGACAGCGCGCGGGTGAGGTGACCCAGTGCGAGCTCGAAGTCACCCGACTCGGCGTACAGCGAGCCCAGGTTCGCTTCGGCGTGGGCGTGCAGCGGGCGGCTCTCGGGCGGAGTCGCTTCCCAGCACGCGATGGCGCGATCGCGATCTCCGCGCTTGAAGGCCGCGACGCCTTCGTTGAGGCGAGCCATCGCCACCATGCGCACGTCGCCCTGCTTCTGCGCCGCGTCGGCGTTCTCGGCGAACAGCTTCTGCGCGTCGGCGACCTGGCCGCTGATCAGCAGCGCCTTGCCGAGCGTCTGGCGCAACGAGATGGTCGCTTCGTCGCTCGTGCCGCGCGCCAGCGCCGCGCGCGCGAGTTCAGCGGCTTCGGCAGCGCGACCGCGGGTGACGTGCACTTCCGCGAGGCACGCTTCAGCCGCGGCGGCAGTCGAGGCATCAGCCGACGCAATCTTCAGCAGCGCCTGCGTCGCGCGACCGCGCCCTGCCTTGATCAACAGCCGCGCCGCTTCGAGCGCCAACTTCGAACGCGCACTCGCGTCGCGAGCGGCCGCTCCAAGCAACCGGCGAACCGCGCCACGGTAGTCGCCCAGCAGCGCCAGCACGCGGCCCCACGCCTGGAGCACCGCGCCCTGCGCATCACGCTCGAGCAGCGAGACCGAACGCGCGTAGAGCGCTTCGGCGTCTTCCAGCGCGCCGCGCTCGACGAGCGCATCGGCCGCCGAGATGGCGAGCTTCGCGCCTTCGACCGGAGCGAGCGGCAAGAGCAGCTCGGCCGCCGACACCAGCTGACCGTGCTGCGCGAGCACGCGACCGATGGCGAGCGTCGTCACGCGGTGCTGCTCCGTCGGCACGAGCGCCGCGAAGGCCTGCTTCTCGGTCTCACGCGCGAAGCGCCACGAGGGCCGGCCGTCGACGACCTTCACCGTCACCAGCCGCTCACGCAGCAACCCGTCGAGCGTCTCAGCGCAGCGCGGGCCTTCGGAGCCCATGGCCGCCGCGAGCCACTCCACCGGCAACGCCTCGGGAGCGAGCGACAGCACGGTCAACGTCGCGCGCTGCAGCTCAGACAGACGCTCGACGCGGCGCACGAAGAAATCGACCGCCGAGACGGGACGCTCGAGCAATTCCCCGAGCGCTTCGGGGTTGCCGCCGGTCACTTCGAGCAGCCGCTGCGCGACGTCGCCGCGCGCGAGGAAGCCGCGAATGCCGTCGAGATCGAGCCCCGAGAGCGAGAGCGAACGACCTGAGACGTGAGTGACGATCTCCGACAGCGGCTGCGGGAGCCCTTCGTCTTCGCGGAACGTCAGCACGAACAGACCGCCGACCTTCGACTGCGGCGTCGAGGCCATCGCGGCCAGGTAGCGGATGAGCTCGAGCGAGGCGCGATCGGCGACGTCGAGATCGGGCCACAACACGAGCGGCGCAGCGCGACCGGCGAGCGAGAACAGCTCACCCGCACCGTCGTACAGCGCGAGGCGGCGCTCTTCGGCGGCGACCGAATTTCCCTGCGCGCGCACGGGCTCGAGCGCCCGCGCCAGTCGCGCGATGGTGGTCTCGGGAACGCCCGAGCGCTTCACCAGCGTGAGCAGCTCACCGACCATCGGCGCGAACACGCCCCACGTCTGGCGAACCTCACGCGCACTGCCACCTTCGAACACCGGAACGCCCTGCGAGGCGAGCGCCTGCGCGAGCTGCGAGAGGAGGTGCGATTTGCCGACGCCGCGCGGGCCGCGAACGAAGACGAACCGCGCGGTGCCCGTGGTCTTCGCTTCGTGATGCTCGCGCAGCAACATCGCGAGCTCTGCTTCTCGACCCGTGGCGGCTTCCGCGACGGGACGGAGGTATCGCAATACGTCGGTGCTCATGCCGGCTCCTTGAGACCTTGCAGCTGCCGATTCCCCAGAACCAAATCGGCGCAGGCCGTTCAGCAACCGACATGCCATCTGTTTGACGCGCGGGACGCAACCCAACCCCGGCGGATCATTCGGCAAATGTGGGTCTCAGCGCCCGAGAATCGCGCTCGATGACACCCAAGCCGTGAAAACAAAAGAGGGTGACCGAAACTCAGTCACCCTCAGAATTGCGCCACGTTCGCGTGACGCCTCAGTCTTTGACTGGAGTCGCCTTCAGCGCGGCCTTGCCGTCCTTCACGTAGACCTGAAAGCGCACGGTGCGGCACTGGTACTTCGCCACCAGCTGCTCCTTGTTCTTGAGCAGCTTGAGCTTGAACTTGTCGAACGTGAGGCCATCGGCGGGCTCGCGGCACTTCTCGCGAGTGGCGACGAAATCGCGGAACACTTCCTGGAAGTGGCGATCTTCTTCGTTGCCACCGCCCGCGGGCGCGAGTGACGCGACCTTCGGCATCGCGGTGCCCGGCCCCTTGATGGCGGGACGCTCTCCCGTCATGCCCGAGCCTGCACGCGCGGCCTTGATCAGCTCGGCCGGCACCGCAGCGACGCGCGTGGTGTCGGGGTTGTCGGCGAACGGGTTGCCGGCGGGCTCGCTTTCCTGCGCGGCAGCGAGCGCGAAAGGATCAGCGGCGGGCGGAACAGCGCCCGGAGGCGGCTTGAACGCCGGGTACGCGACCGTGCGCTGACCTTCTTCGTCGTCGTCCATCAGCCCGCCACCCGAGGGAACGAACGCGGGGGCTTCGCTGGTGGCCACCGGAGGCGGCGGCGCCTGACGCGCGGGCGGAGGCGGCGGAGCCATGCGCGCAGGAGGCGGAGGAGGTGGCGGAGGCGCGGACTGCGCGAACGGGTCTGACGTCGGCTCCTCGAACGGAGGCGCTGGCGGAGGCGGAGGCGCGAAGTTGCCGGTCGGCTGCACCGAGGCGTTGAGGCCCGTGGTGCCCGTCGGCGGGAAGTGGAAGTCGTCGGGGCTTGCTTCGGGCGGCGGCGGCTCCTCGGGAGGCGGCTCGAGCGGCGGCTGGAACGCGGCCTTCAAACCGGTGCTGCTGGTGCCGTTCTCGTCGCGCTTGGGCGGAATCGGCATCGGCGGCGGCAACACCATGCCGCCACCCTCGTCGGCCTGACCACCCATGATGATGGTGAAGACGATGGTGAGGAGGAAGAGACCGGCGAGGCCTCCGAACGCGAACAGCTGGTACGCGGCGAGCGAGTCGAGCGCGCCCTTGCTCGATGCCGTCGCGACGACCTCGAACGGCGTCCCCGCGATGGCGACGCGCCCGCCGACGAGCTGCGCGGTGTTCTCGACCATCATCGGCAACGCGAGCGGACCGACCTCGCGCACCGCACCGTCTCGCAGCGTGCCGTTCGCGCCCGCCTTCAGCTTGCCGAGCGCTTCGGTGGTGGCCGCGGCTTCACCGGAGTTCAACACCGGCTTGTTCTCAGCGACCAGCGCGAGCGAGTTGAGGTGGAACGACTTGCTCGTCGCTTCCAGCACCTTCGCGTCGGGGAGAACCGGCAGCGCGATGACGATGTTGCCCGCGCCACGCACTTCGTTCTTGTCGCTGATCGCGAGCGGAACGGCGAACGCGAGGTAGCTCGCGCCATCGAGCGCGATGATCGAACCCGCGGTGCCAGCGGTCGCGACCGCGTTGAGATCGACGCCTTCGGGGGCAGCCGTGGCGGGCTCTCCAGTGCCCTTCACCGACAACGTGCCGACCTCGTTCACCACCGCGACGAACAGCTGCTCTTTCAGTTCAGCGGGGAGCACTTCCTGCGCGGCGCTGCGCACCGACGCGATGCGATCGACGGTTGGCGCCTCAGGCTTGCCGCCGCCCTTGGGGCCCGCGTTCCACGCCGCGCTCGCCGACGTCGCGACCTTGAGCGTGACGGCCTGCGTGAGAGAGCGCTGCGACTCGAGCGCCACCGCCACCGGCCCCGCCGCCGCAGAGACGGAAGCGTGCGCCTGCTCCACCGAAGCAGTCACCGCGAGGGGAGCAACTTGCGTGAGGTGGTAGCCCCACAGCCCGAGAGCAATCAGGGCGAAGAGGAGAAACTTGAGGCGAGCCATTCCGTGCCACTGATTAGCACGCGCGGTTCATGCACGCGGCATTTTCTCCCCCAGCCCCGGGGACTTCGTTCAGGTAGGTTTCGCGCATGGCCCCTCGCACTTTCGCCGTCGTCGCCACCGTGCAGGATCCGCTCACCGCTGAACGACTGGTCGAGCTGCTGCAAGAAGCCGAGCTCGACGCGTTCAGCCGCGCGGGCGGAGCGGCGTCGTCGGCCGCGTTCGCCAGCGCAAGTCCTGCGTTCTGGGACATCTTCGTGCCGTCGGAAGGGCTCGAGAAAGCGCAGGGCGTGGTGAAGGGCGAGCTCGAGCAAATCGAGCGCGACGCCGAAGCCAACGCAAAGGCCGCCGAAGAAGAGGCGCTGTCGGGCGAGAACCCGACCAGCTGATCAGCGAGCAGGCAGCTTCGGCTCGAAGAGCGCGAGTCCCTCGATGGTCCACGTGCCGAAGTCGAGGTTGCGCGTGAGGTAGCGGGACAGCGGCTCGTCGACGACCTTCTTGAAGCTGCGTGACGCGTGGCGAAGCATGGGCCCCTTCTTGCCCTGCACCAGCACGCCGACGTGCGAGATGCGCGTCACCAGCCACGGGCGATCGGCGCGCACCACCACCACCAGCAAACCCGCCGGCGCGTCTTTGAGCGCCTCGGCCGCGTCGGTCGCCGGCACGATGTCGAACTCCCAGGTGCCGATGGTGCGCTTGTCGTCGGGCAGCCCGAGCGACGCGCCGCTCTTTTCCTTCCACGTCGAGGCGGTCAGCACCTTCTTCGCCTTCTTCACCGTCGCGCCGCCGTATTTCGCCGTCACGTCTTCGAGCCAGCCGCGCTTCACGTTGGTGGGCAGCCACTGGCTCTCCATCACGTGCAGTCGATTTTCCCAGCTCGGCTCACCGTCGTAACGGAGCGCGTTCAGGTTCTCGATCAACGTCTTCGGCGTCGACGTCGAGAGCGCGAACGACTCCTCGACCATCGTCACGCAGTCCACCGCGTCCCACCGCACGAGCGGGTCAGGGTCACGGCCCGCGCCTTCTCCGAGCGGCGACAAGATGTACGGAGTGCCCACGAAGGCATCGGTGGCCGCCAGCAGGCGCTCACGCAGCGTGGGCAACTTCTGCAGCTCGACCATCGCGTCGGCGCGCTGCGCGTCACCCATCGAGGACCACGGCGTCGCCGCGAGGAGAATCAGGGTGAGGCCACTCGTCACTGCAGACCCGCTTTCTTCAAGATGGCTTGCCGCTGCTCGTCGGTGAGCCGCAGCTTTTCCAGCTCGTCTTCGTACGGCAGCCGCTCTTCGCCCTTCGCCTTCGCGCTCTCGATCACCAGCCAGTCGATTTTCTTCGCATCTCCGCCCTGCACCAGAATTCGGGCGGCGCGAGCGCGCAGTTTGTTGTCGGGGTCGGCGAGCACCTTCTCGAGCACGGGAGCCGACGCCTTCGCCGAAGCGCCTTCGAACAGCATCACGGCCTGGAAGCGCTCGTTCTTGTCGGTCGAGCCGAGCAGCTTGCCGGCGAACGTGGCGCACGAGGCCGTGCCCATCGCGCACAGGCCTTGCGCAGCAGCCAGACGCGTCGCTTCCGAATCGTCCTTGAGCATCGCCTCGAGGCCCGGCACCTGCTTCTTGTCGCCCGAGCGGCCCGCGGCGACGAGCATCAGCACCTTCACGTCGAGATCAGTCTCGGCCTTCGCGGCTTTGATGAGCGGACCGCCCGCAGACGAACTGCCGATCTCTCCCAGCGCGCGCGCAGCGTCGCGACGAATGCCGAGCACCGTGCTGCTCAAGAGGCCAATCAGCGGCTTCGCGGCGTCCTTGCTCTTCATGCGCCCCAGACCGCGCGCGGCGGTCATCACCTCAGCGCCGTCGTCGGACTTGAGCGACTCGACGAAGGTGCGCTCGGCGTCAGGGTCCTTCACGCCCAGCGACGCAATGAACTCGAGGAGCAACGCGCGCGTCTTGCGGTCGGAGCTGCGCTTCAACTGGTACTGCGCTTCCGCCGACGCGTAGCGCTCCTGCCCGAGGTACTGAATGCGGTTGATGGCCTGGTTGATGCCCATGCGACCAGCGGTGAACTCCTCCATCACCTTCTCGGCTTCGACGATGGTGTTCGGCTTGGCGAACACCGGAGCAGCCACCACGGCGAGCACGAGCAGCGCAGAACGCATCATGAACGTGAGGTTACTCCACGTGGTGCGGGTACGCTGCGGTGCGTGAGACACGTGGCGCTCCTGCTGCTGACGTGCGTGGCGACGTTCGCCGCGGCGCAACAACCGCGCACCTCCCGCTGCTGGACTGCGTGCGAGCGCAACGTCGATGATCCGCGCGTGCGTGCCTCGGCATGCACCGCCTGTCTCACGCACCCCGAAGATTCCGCCGCGTGGCTCGCGCGCGCTCCGACGCCGCTCACGCGATTGCTGAATGACGACGATTGGCAGGTGCGGTGGGCAGGCATCGAAGACGCGTCGAGCAAGACGAAGACCGAGGTCAGCCGTTCACTCGCCGAGTGGATAGGCCGCGCGAAGGACGCCGAGCTCAATCGCGCGTGCATCACCGCGCTCCACGGGGCCGCGAAGACGAAACAGACGCTCGACGCGTTGCTGGCCAAAGAGAAGCCTGCGCGCGAGTCGTGTCGCAAGCACGAGAAGGAGTTGGTGGCGTTGCTCCAGGTCGAGCTCTACGACGAGCGATTGCCGGTGCGACGCGAGGCGCTGCTGCACGGTGCGATGGCGCTTGGGCTTTCCCCCGCGCGGTTGGTGCTCGACTCGGTGCCCGCGCACCCTGCGAGCTTCGACACGCTGGTGCTCGAGACGCTCGAGGAAGTCGCGAGCACCGAGCCGTTCACCGGGCCCGCGCAGCTGTTGGCCGCCGCGAAGCAGGAAGACGTGGCGGTGATGAACCGGCTGCTCGCGGTGTACGGCGCGCAGCGTGACGACGCGCGGGTGCGGCTCGAGACGAAGACCGACGCCACCGAGCGAAAGGAAGCCATCAACACGCTCGCGCGACTCGCTCCTCTTTCGGACAGCGAGCTGCTCAAGGCGCTCGACGACAAGGACCCGGCGATTCGACGTGGCGGCGCGCACGGGCTGGGCCGTGGGCTGGGCGGCACCATCGCCACCGCTGCCGAGAAGTTCGTGCTGCAGACCTCACCAGCGTCGCTCTCGCAGCAGTCGGCGTTGATCAAGTTCATGGGCGACGCGAACGATTCGAACTGCGCCGAGGTCGCGATGCGCATCTGGAACACGGGCGCGCTCGATTCCACGCTTCGACGGCGCGCCCTTCCCGTCGCGGCGTCGTGTGAGTGGGCAGCCGCGCGCGAGACGGTCGAGTCGATTCTGCGCAGCGAAGCGAAGGGCATGCCGCTGGCGGCCGCTGTGGCGTCGCTGGCGAGCGCGCCGCGGAACGACCAACTCCTCGAGCGGCTCGAGCAGGCGGTGCGCAACGTCGACGGAGCGGTGCGCGCGGCCGGCTGCGAAGCCATCGCTGCACATCGCTGGCGCAACGGTATTTCGCGCGTGATGCCGCTGTTGCGAGACCCCGAGGCACCGGTGCGCGCCGCGGCCATCGACGCGCTGATGCTGCTCGACGCGCCCAACCTCGACACGCCGCTGGCGCACCTGCTCGAGGGTGACCCGTCGGCCGAGGTTCGGGTCGCTGCTGCCCGGGTGCTCGGCACTCTCGGCGGGCCGCGAGCCCTGGCCACCCTGACCGCGGCGTCACGAAACGACACGGATTCGAACGTGAAGCTCGTCGCCGCCGAGTCCTTGCGTAAACTCGGCTCCGGGAGTCGTCCACCATGACCATCAAGCTGGCCGCCGTCATCGAGCCCAACAACCCGCGCTACAAGTCGATCTCCGACGCGCTCAAGAAAGCGGGCCTCAAGGTGAGCGCTGTGCGTGAGCCGGAGTCGCTGAAGAACGAGCAACTGGTGGTGCTCGGCGGTTCGTTGAAGAGCCCCACGCGCGTGGCGCGCGAGGTGCGGCGGCATGCTCCGAATGCGTTGCTGTTCGCTGGCATGACCAAGGGCTTCAAGGCGCCGTGGGCCGACGCGGTGTTGCCGCTGCCCGTGTCACCCAACGATCTTCGCGTGCGCCTGAGCGAGCGCGAGACGACCACCGTGGTGCCGACCAGCCTCGCGCCGCGCCCCGGCGAGGGGATTCTCGACCCCACCACCAATTTCTACACGTTCGCTCACTTCAAAGAGGTGCTGTTCGTCGAGGTGAAGCGCGCGCGCCGCTACGGTTTCCCGCTGGCGCTGGCCATCGTCGCGTTCGACCCGATCGAAGGCGGCGTGACGCCCGAGCTGCAGGGGCAGCTGATGAGTGGCCTTTCGTTCTCGATTCGCCGCTCGCTGCGCGACACCGACTACCCGGTGCAGCACTCGCCCGACCGCGTGTTGTTGCTCATGCCGCACACCGACCTCGCGGGCTCGCTCATCGTCGCGCGTCGCATCTGCGAGCGGGTGGCGCGGGCGACGCTGCAGGCTGGCGAGCGCGTGGTGCACCCCACCATCTCGGTCGGCGTTGCCGCCGGTGAGCCGGGTCGCGAATACGGCTTCTCTGATCTCGTGCGCCAGGCGCAAGACGGGCTCACCGCGGCCCTCGCACGCGGAGGCAATCGCGTGGAGTTCGTCACCGCGACCGAGACCACCGAGCTGCCGACCGCTGAGATTCCCGTCGTGCCGCCGCCCGTGCCTCCGCGGCCGTGAGATTCCTCTTTCTCGCGCTCGCCTGCGCCGGCTGCGCGGTCACTCCGCTCACCACCGCCAACACGCGCGGCGCGCTCGATGTCCGCGAGCTCGAGGGCACGTGGCACGTCGGCGCCTCGACCTTCCCGATGTGGCTCGACGGCTCGCGGCGCACCCCGACGTTCACCTATTCGCGCATCGTCACGCGCGAAGGCCGGGTGTCGATGGACGATCGCGTCGCGTACGTCACCGCGAGTGGAGAGAGCGCCACCATCGACGGCGTCGACGTTCAGCACGCCACCGTGCCGACGCACTTCACGTGGAGTGGCCGCGGCTTTCTCGCAGCGTTCACCAGCGAGTGGGACGTGGTGTCGATCGACGCGCAGGGCCGCTACGCGATCATCACCTTCGGCGCGACGCTCGCGACGCCAGCAGGCCTCGACGTGATCTCACGCGCACCGCTCACCGACGAAGCGTTCGCGTTGGCTCAGGCCGAGATCGAAAACACTCCGGAGCTGAAAGCGATCAGCGCGGGACTGCAGCGGCTTAAGGACCGCTGATCTCCATCGCGTCGACCCGGTTCCGGCCGCCCTTCTTGGCGCGGTAGAGGTACTTGTCGGCCGCTCCGATGAGATCTTCGGGCTGCGCGAAATCAGAATCGAGCACGGTGGCGACACCCAGCGAGATCGAGACGCGAATCGGAGTGCCGTTGAAGACGAACTCCGAGCCATCGACCGCGCGGCGGCAGCGTTCCGCGCAACGGATCGACTTGTCGGCCGCGGACTCACGCAGCATGAGCGCGAATTCCTCGCCGCCGTAGCGCGCGAAGAGATCTTCCTGACGCACCGTCTCGCTCACCTTGGCCGCGACCTTCTGCAGCACGTAGTCGCCAGCCGGGTGGCCGTAGGTGTCGTTGATCTTCTTGAAGTGGTCGATGTCGAACATCACCAGCGACAACGGCACGCGGTGACGCAGGCAGTACGCGAATTCCTTCCTCAGCGTGTCGAGGAAGTACTTCTTGTTGAAGATGCGCGTCAGACCGTCGCGCGTAGCGCTCTCGTAGATCGAGCGCTGGTACTGCTCTTCCAGCTGATCCTGGATCGAGAACTTCACCACGGTGTTGGCGCCGATCTGCACCTTGTCGCCGTCCTGCAGCGTGGCGACGTTCACCTTGATGCCGTTCAAGAACGTGCCGTTGGTCGACCCGAGATCGACGAGCTGGAAGTGCCCGTTGGGGGCCATCGTGATCTTGCAGTGCTTGCGGCTGATGCCGTCGTCTTCGACCTGCAGCTGGGTGTCGGGCGCGCGGCCCATCACGAACTCGCCCTTGTCGAGCTTGAGCATCTTGCCGATCGTCGCGGCGGTCTTGGCTGAGATGACGATCAGGTACGCGTTGTTGACTCGGCGCGCTTCGCCGAGGAGGTCGCTGATCTTGTGTACTGCCGTCTTGTCCTCAGCCATCGATCAACGTCCCAAAGGCGCGTCGAAACGGCACGCTAGCACTCAGCTTCTCTCACCCGCCACAGATCGCTGGAGGTACTTACGCAACGCGTTGCCTGAGTGGTTCGCCAGGCCGTGCATCAGCTTCACCACCGCCGCCGAAACGGTCATGTCTCCGCCACTGATGGCGCCTGCCCCGCGCGCGCGATTGCCCGACTCGTAGAGCGAGAGATCCACCCCGTTTCGCGGGGCCTGGCTGACCACCAACACCGCCACACCCAGCTCCCGAGCCCGCTCGAACACGGGCGTCAGCGAGCGACCCAGGTCATTCGACGAGGGGTAGTTGCCCGCTCCGTAGGCCTCGACGACCAGCCCTCTCACGTGGGGGAGAATCGAGAGCGGAATCGAGGGGTCGAGCCCGGGAAACACGCGCAGCAGGAACACGCGCGGGTCGACCTTCGCCATCAACTTCGTGCCGCCACGCGTGGCGCGGAAGCCGGGCTGAAACTTCGCGTCGACGCCCAGCACTCCGAGCACGGGGTGGTTCGGGCTGTCGAAGGCGTCGTACTCGGCGATGGAGACCTTCCGCACGCGGTTGCCGCGGTACAGATGCGAGTCGAAGCAGACCGTCACTTCCTTCGGGCCGTGGAGCGCCGAGGTCACCGCGTCGATCAAGTTGAGCCGCGCGTCGGTGCGAATTTCCCCGAGCGGGCGCTGGGCTCCGGTGAGCACCACGGGCTTGTTGAGTCCCGGCAGCATGAAGCTCAGGGCGCACGCGGTCTCGGCGAGTGTGTCGGTGCCGTGGGTGATCACCACCCCGTCGAACTTCGGCAGGCGCTCGGCGATGCGAGTGGCCAGCTTCGACCACAGCTCGGGCTGCATCTCGCAGCTGTCGATGTTGCTGAAGACCTCGAATTCGAGCTGCGCCAGCTTCGTCAGCTCAGGCACCCGTTCCTGCACGGTGCGGAAGAACGAGCCGGGCTTCAGCGCGTCGGGGCGGCGGCCGGTCATGCCCAGCGTGCCGCCAGTGTGAAGGAGAAGGAGTCTCTTCATGAGTGTGTTTACAAGGCAGGACTCGGTGGCTACAACGCAACGCATCGTGGCGACAGGTTTCTCGCGTTTCGTAGCGATTCTGGTCGCGGTGCTGGGTGCCACGGCCAACGCACAGCTCGACCCCAATCGGCTTCTGGCCGACATCCCGGGGTTCGACTTCTCCCGGCTCTCGCCGATGGCCAAGCGCGAGCTCTCGATGGTCCTCACCGACGAGTTCGACTACTGCGGTCGGCCGCTGACGCTGCTCGCGTCGCTGAAGAAGGGCGATGCCTGCCGGCACACGCGGCGCCTCGTCGGCTACGGCGCGTCGATGGCGGCCGAGGGCACCTCGTCGCAGGAGATCATCGTCGCGCTGAGCAAGTACAACCAGGCCTTCACCAAGCGCGTGACGCTCAAGCCCGACGAGCGGCAGTGCATGGGCAACAAGGACGCGAAGGTCACGCTGGTCGAGTTCAGCGACTTCGAGTGCCCGTTCTGCGCCGCGGCTCGCCCGATCCTCGAGGAATACGTGAAGGCGCGCCCCAACCTGCGCCTGTGCTGGATGCCGTACCCGCTCCCGCAGCACCCCAACGCGACCATCGCCTCGCAGGCTGCGCTCTTCGCGCGCGACAACGGCAAGTTCTGGCAGATGCACGACGCGCTGTTCGACAACCAGCTCTCGCTGTCCGAAGACTTCATCAAGCAGCTGATCACCAAGCAGGGCCTCGACCTGAAGGCCTTCGAGAAGGTGGTGGCCGCCAAGAAGTACCTCGACGAGCTCGACGCTTCGAAGGAAGCGGGGCGCAAGGCGGGCGTCGATTCGACTCCGACCATCTTCTTCAACGGCCGCAAGTACTCGCTGGGCTTGAACGCCGAATCGCTCGGGCTCGCGGTGGACGACGAGCTCGACTGGCAGACCGGCAACAACACCTGGCCCTCGAACTGACCGATCTCAATCGTGGACGCTCGCTTCCTCGTCGATGCCCGCGGGCTCCTCGCTCCCGCCGAAGGTCAGGGCTCCCCGCTCACGGGGCGAAGCGGCTACTTCCGTCTGCAGAGCACGTCCCCTGATTGGATTCTGATGCTCCGCTCGCCCGCGCAGGGCGGCATTCAGGAGCACCGGCCGCGCGTGGTGCTCGCCGGTGACTGCGGCGCGTTTCACCTCGCCGATCTGATCGCCTTCCTCGGTCAGTCGCGGTGGTCGGGCGTGTTGCGCGTCACTGCTCCGTCTGGTGAGCGCTCGCTGCTGCTCAAAGATGGCGACGTGCGCTCGGCGGCGAGTGATTCGTCGGGAGATCGCATCGGCGAGGTGATGGTGCGCATGGGCTACGTCACCCGCGCCGCGCTCGAGAAGGTGCTCGCCGAGGCTCCGCCGTCGCGCATCGGCAAGGCGCTCGTCGAGCGCGGGCTCATCAAGGCGCACGACCTCTACAAGTGCCTGAACGAGCAGATCGCCGAGATCTTCCACGGCATCATGCTGTCGAAGGAAGGCGCATTCGCGCTGATCGATCAGGAGATCGACGAGAAGGCGCTCGCGCACAACCTCTCGCTCTCGATGAACGGACTGCTGATGGACAGCATCCGCAAGATCGACGAGCTCGCGCAGTTCCGCAAACGCATCCCCCACGGGCGCATGTTCGTGCTGCCCAAGCGCCCGCCCGACGAGAAGCTCGAGGCCGAAGAAGAAGCGGTGCTCGCGCACGTCGACGGTCAGCGCACGGTGATCGAAGTCGGTCAGCTCGCGCGTTTCTCCGAGTTCGACGCCACGCGCATCGTGCACCACCTGATGGAGCTGGGGCTCGTGAAGGTCGCCGAGACCGCCAGCGCGTCACCGAGCGCGGTGTCGTCGAGCTCGTCGGTGCATGCGGTCGCGCCGGCGCCGAAGAAGACCGCGCCGCCACCGCCTTCGAAGCCCGCGGCGATCTCCGTCGAGCAGGTGGTGGCGGTGTTCAACACCATCTTCAAGGAAGTGCGTGACGAGGTCGCCCAGCGCGGCACGCTCGAGCCGTTCCTCATCTCCGCCAACCTCGCGCTCAAGGGCAACGGCGTCTCGACCTCGCCGGTGCTGAACGGCCTGTCGTTCTCCGACGACGGGTTGTTGCCGGTCGCCGAGCTGACCACCCGCTACAACGCGCTGGCCAACGACGGCAGCCTCGGAGCGGAGCCCATCGCCTCGCTCAAGCAGGCGCTGTCCGACGTCATGTTCTTCCTGCTGTTCCAGGCGGGAGAGCTGCTCGAGTCGGCGGCCGACGAAGATCTCGCGCGGCGCGTGAAGATCATCTCGCCACGCTCGAGTCGAAGTGACCGAGCTCCCGAAAGTCACGCACGCCCTCCCCGGCTGTGGCGGCGTCTTCAAGGCGAGTCCCGACGATTTCGAGGTCGAAGAACTGCCCGCCTACGAGCCGAGCGCCGAGCCCGGCTCCGACGAACACCTCTTCATGTGGGTCGAGAAGCGCGGCCACTCGACGCAAGACGTGGCGAAGGCGCTCGCGAAGCACTGCGGCATTCAGGAGCGCGACGTCTCGTGGGCGGGCTTGAAAGATCGTCAGGCGGTGACGCGGCAGTACCTGTGCGCTCCGGCGCGCGCGGTCGAGAGCAAGCTACCCACCTTCGCGATGGAAGGCGTGCGCGTGCTGCGGAGCGCGAGGCATCGCAACAAACTGAAAGCCGGCCACCTGCACGGCAACCGGTTCCGCATCACGCTGCGCGAGGTGAAGGACCTCGGCGCGGCGAGAGAGAAGCTCGAGCTGCTGCGGCGGGTGGGCGTGCCCAACTACTTCGGCGAGCAACGCTTCGGGGTCGGCGGCAACAACGCGGCGCGGGGGAAACTGATCCTCGAGCGGGGCGGCAAGCACCGCGACCGCTTCGAGCGGAAGTTGTTCCTGAGCGCGTTTCAGTCAGACCTCTTCAATCGCGTGCTCGCTCGGCGCATCACCGACGGCTCGTTCGTGAAGGCGGTCTTGGGCGACGTGCTCAAGCGCCACCCGCTCGGCGGAGAGTTCGTCTGCGAAGACCCGCTCGTCGAGCAGCCGCGCATCGACGCGTTCGAGGTGAGCCCCAGCGGCCCCTTGTTCGGCCCCGAGATGCGCGCGCCCACCGGCGTCATCGCCGCGCTGGAAGACGAGATCCTCGTGGAGCAGAAGATCGATCGTGCCCTGTTCGTGAACGGCGGCGACGAGACGCGCGGCACGAGACGCTGGCTGCGCATTCCGTTCGGTTTCGAGGGAGTCGAAGAAAAAGCGAGCGACGTGCTCGAGCTGCGCTTCACGTTGCCCGCAGGCAGCTACGCGACCGTCGTGCTGCGCGAGCTGATCACCGAAAATCCACCCCAATCGACAACATCGGGCTGAAGAGCCACACCGGCTCGGTGGGGGTGATGCCTCCGCGCCCATCGGTCACTCCAGAATCGAGCGCCACCAGGCCCAGGAGGTCGAGAGCGAAGCTCATGCCGGCGCGATTGAAGAGCGGCGGGCGACTGCGACCGGTCGTGACCGCGATTCGCACGTCGAAGCCCGGCTTGAAGCTCGCGCCGCTGCGCTCGAAGTAGTTCCGAAACACGCGCCCGTCGTCCATCAGCTCGAGGCCGAAGAAGCTGCCGTAGGCGAGCACCGGCGCGACCGCGAACGCGAAGTGGTTGGTGATCATCGCTTCGATGGCGAGACCCACCGCCGCACAGGTGAGCGAGCCGATGCCCGCGTGCATGCGTACCAGGCCGTACGCCGACCACCACTGCGTGGCCTGCATGCCGAACCGCAGCTCTGCGTCGATGGCGAAGGTCTGCGCGATGGTCTGCAGGCCGAGCTGCAACGAGCCGCCGAAGCGAAACCGTCGGCCCTGATCTGACAGCGGCGCGTCGTCTTGCACCGCCGTCTCCACGGTCTCGGCCGGCGCCGACGACGCCAGCAGCAGCATGAGCGCGAGCGTGTGCATCAGGCGAACGCTGAGATGAGTGCGCCGATGATCAGCACGATGAGGCCGGCGCCGCCGACGAGCACCCCGAAGGTGCCGCCGTACGCCCAGCCGAGTGAACCGCCACTCGCCGCGCCGATGATCAAGAAACCCGCGGCGCCGAGGCCCATCAAGATGCCGCCCACGGCCATCGTCACTTGACCGCTCTGGCGAACCCGCGCCTTGCGATCGGCGTCGGCGTTCGTGGGCGCCGTGCAGACTCCGCGCGACCACTGGCCATCTCCGAGCTCGGTGTAGCCCTGACAGGTCCAGTTGGTCGGGCAGTCCTTGTCGTAGGTGCACTGCTCCGGTGACGAAGACGGGGTGGGCATCGCACCGCCGGTGGCGCCCCGGCCGTCGTCTTCTTTCTGCCAGAGCGCGGCGGTGGCGAGCTGTGACGCGAGCACGCGGGACGTCTCGAAACCAGCGCCATGGCGCGCTTCGATTCTTTCGCACCTTGCCGGTGAATTCCGAGACGGTGAGGTCGGGCGAGAGCCGCAGCCGCGAGTACACCTCGGTGCCGATGGTGCTCAGCTTGCGGCGCTGCACGGGCGACACGCCGAACGACGCGGCCTGCTCGTCGAGCTCACGGACGATGCGCGGCCCGAGCGCCGAATCTTCACGCAGCGCACGAGAGACGTCGGCGCGCTGCGTGGCCGACAGACCTTCGAGCAGGTTGGTCATGCCGAACATCGCGGTGTCGAACTCGGGCATCGCGGCGCGCAGGCGGCTCTGCACGCGCTCGTCGGTGAGCTGCTCTCGCGGGAGTTCCTGAACGCTGCCCGCGAGCAGCATGGTGCGGAACGTCGCGCGCGCGAGCTCATCACCGGCAGCTCGCCTGCGCTGCGCAGCGTCGCTCGGGCGCGCAGGCATGAACGACCCGAGGAGCGACGACTGGCTGATCTGAGCGAGCGCGCCGTCGAGCTCGGTCAGGAAGCCGGGCAGCTCTGACGCGCCGACGCCGGCCGGGTTGGACAACAATGTCGCGCACCCCGAACCGCTGACTCCGCCCAACACTCCCCACCGCAAGAGATCTCGTCGGTTCATGGCGCCGCCCTCTGCATGGTTCGAGCCGCAGTTCTGCCCTTGGTGTGAAGACCTCGTGTGCACGTTTCTGCACAGCGAGCTGTGCAGTCTGCTGCACGCTCACCTGAGATCGAAGCCGATCGACAGCATCGGCAGAAGGGTGAAGAAGTCCTCCCGCTTTCGGGGACCATCGGGCAGCAGCAGCGGGTCATAGAAAGTGATCTGCGGGTTGCCGAGGACGATCAGTGAGAGCGCGACGCTGAAGCTCGGGCGGTTGAACGCCGGAGGCACGCTCCGCCCAGAGCTCCAGCTCACCCGCGCGTCGAAGCCCCACTTGAAGACGGGAGTCTCGTAGACGTCGCCCACGCTCAGCTCGGGGTTGTCGACGTTCCCATAGACGTGACCGAAGCCCAGCAGCACCGCCGCCGAAGCCGAGAAGTGATCGTTGAACGTGATCTCGGGAGCCACTCCGCCGAGCGCGAGGAAGTTGCCCGGGAACAGGCCGAGCACCGTCGCCTCGAGGTGCACGTTGAAGGCTCGGGAGACCTGCCAGCCGAGCCGCAGCTGCCCACCGGCGGCGAAGAACCGCAGCGGGGCGGCATACCCGGCGAGCGCCGAGACACCCAGCCGCAACCGGTTCCCGCGATCGCTCAGCGGCGCGTCGGGCGGGGCCGGCGCATCGGCGATCGCAAGCTGCGAGGCGAGAGCCACGAGGAACGCGACACGCATGAGCGCACCAGGTGCATCAGGGAGGCCACGAAATCAGCGCGCGACTCGAACGTTCGTCGCGTGACGTGCACCCGTCACTGCAGGAGCTTCTGGTTCAGGAACAGCGCCGCCTGATGCGCGAGGTAGGCGATGACGCCGACTTCGTGCTCGAGGAAGTGCGGCCCGCCCTTGCGGTTGAGCACCTGCACGCAGCCGAACGAAGTGCCGTGCGTCATCATCGGAGCGCAGAGCAGCGAGCGCGTCTCGTAGCCGATGCGCTCTCCGACGTCGGCGTAGAACCGCGGGTCCTTCTCGACGTCGTTGATGGCGACCGAGACGCCTTCCGACGAGCAGAAGCCGGCGAGGCCAGTGCCCGCGGGGATCACGATCTTCGAGCGGAGGATGTCGTTCGCCTTCGGGCCGCGCGCGCAGATGAAGGTGAGATCGCCCGTCGCCGTGTCGGCACGCATCACCGAGCCCGACTCGCAGGGCACCTTCTCGAGGACGAGATCGAGAATGAACTCCATCGCGTCTTCGATGCTCTTCTTGCTCGAGATCTCGACCACGCGCAGGAAGATGTCCGAGAGGATGTCTTCGGTTTCCTGGCGCTGGGTCTTCGCCAGGTTGGGGCTCGACTTCGCGCGACCGATGCTGCCGGTGGTCGGCTTGAGCGGCTGAACCAGCTCTTCGACGTCTTTGAGCTCGATGCGCGCCGACGACTTCGCGGTGCGGCGCTGCGGAGTGGGCGCGACACGCGACGAGCTCGGAGGAACGTTCTCGAGCGCGGGGCCGCCAGGCATCGTCTGGTTGAGATCGACGGTGGGCTGCTTCGACGCGGAGGACGACGAAGCCGCGCTGCTCGGCAGCGGCGGATTGGTCTTCGCGTCGGGCGGCCGCGGGATCGGCTGCGTCTTGTCGCTTCCCGAGCTCGAGCCGAGCGGCGGGTTCGACTTGAGCACCGGAATTCCCGGCTCGGTCTTTTCACCCGGGCGCGCGACTGCGGGGCGAATCTGCGACGGGCGCTTCACCTGCGCCTTCGCGGCTTCTTCGTCGCTCAGCTCTCGAATTCGAAAGACGCGGCCCGACGCCGGCTCGGTCACGTGGATCGAGTTGTCGTCCTGAATGTCGACCATCACGTTCTGGCTGACGGCGCCCTGCTCACCGAGTTTCTGCATGCCGGCCTTGAGCGCGGACATCCAGTTGTCGGCGCCGACCTTCAGCGTGACGTTGAACCCGTTCGTGTCGCTGGCCGGGATGTGCACCTCGAACTTGGGCATGCCCAAAACATACTTGAACTGTTGAATCCGCTCGGGGTTTTCCGCAGCGCCGATTAAGGAGCACGCATGCCCGAAGAAAAAGGACTGGGGTCGAAGTTGCTCGGTCTCTTCGTCGAGACCAAGAGCGGCGAGACGCCGGCTGAAGGGTCGGAGGCAGTCGAATCAGCAGACGGCGAGAAGAGCGCAGCCGACATCGTGGCCGAGCTCGCCGGGCAGTCGGCTCCCCGCAAGGGCGCTCCGCCCGCGCCGCACACGATGGGCAGCGTGGCTGCGCCCGCGCGCCCTGCGGTGAGTGTCTCGGCGATTCCGCCAGCAGGCAGCAACGTCGCGCCCGCGAACGTCGACTTCGACGCGGTGTTCAAGGGCGCCGGCATGGACGTGGCCGAGCTCGATCGCGTGAAGAAGGCCGAAGAGCTCTTGAAGGGCCTGCCCGAAGCGACTCCGGTCGAGGTGAAGCGGCAGATCGTCGAGGCCTCGCTCAAGGCGTTCGGCTTCGACATCGCCAAGATCATCGCCGCGGCGCAGAACCAGCTCAAAGCGCTCGACACCTACGTTCGCGTGAACGAGACGCAGACCGCGAAGAGCATCACCGACGCTCAGACGCAGATCGCCCAGCTCGAAGACAAGGTGATCTCATTGCGCGCCGACATCACCAAGAAGACCGAGACGCTCGCCTCGGTCGGAGCCGCCGCCGAGAACCGCAAGGGTCAGGTGCACCGCGTGCTCGAGTTCTTCCAGGCGCCTGCCGTCGCGGCGCCGAAACCCTGATTCGTTTTCTTCACGAGGCCGACACACATGAAACTGACTCCGTTTGGGAAGTTGTTCATCGCGCTGGTGGCGCTGGGCGTCATCGGGTTCGTGGTCTTCAAGAAGTACGGAGACAACCTGCGCGCGTGGTCTGGCGCGAAGGTCGAAGACGGCACCAAGAAGCCTGACGGCGCCGGCGGCGGCACGGGCAACACCGACGTGACGAAGGACGACTTCGCCAACGCGAACAACGGCATCACCGATGCTCCGCGCAACGGCGGCGTGCCGGTCAACGGCGGCGGCGACGTCGGCGGCGGCAAGCTCACGCGGCCGCTCAAGGTCGGCATCAACACCTGGGCCGGTCACGCGCCGGGCATCGTCGCCAACGGCGGCATGAAGCCGGGCAGCGCGAGCTCGCTCTACAAGAAGAAGTACGGCCTCGACGTCGAGTTCGTGCTGCTCGAGGACCCGAGCGCCAAGCTCGCCGCCTTCATCAAGGGCGACATCGACATCATGTGGGACACCGTCGACTCCTTCGCGCGCGAGGCGAGCGAGCTGAAGGAAAAGGGCCTCAAGGCGCGCTCCATCATTCAGGAAGACTGGAGCCGCGGTGGCGACGGCATCGTGTCGCTGAAGACCATCAAGTCGGTCGAAGACCTGAAGGGCAAGCGCGTGGCGTCGACCAAGTACACGCCGTCGCACTGGTTGCTGCTGTTCCTGCTCTCGCAGTCGGGTCTCTCTCCGCAGGACCGCGCCGACGTCGAGAAGAACGTGGTGTTCACCGCCGAAGCGCCTCAGGCCGCCGCGATGTTCAAGGCCGGCAAGGTCGACGCCGCCGTGACGTGGGAACCCGATCTCTCGGGCGCCGTCAGCGCTCGCGAAGGCGAAGCGCACATTCTGGTCAGCACCACCGCGGCCACCAACGTGATCGCCGACACGCTCGTCGCGCGCCAGCAGCTGATCGACGAGGCGCCGGGCACGGTGCAGGCGTTCGTCGCCGGCTGGTTCGACGCCATCGGCGTGATGAAGGAAGACCCGCAGGGCACCAACCAGCTGATCGCCGACGCCCTCAAGCTCACGCCCGACGACGTGTCGGGAATGCTCTCGGGCTTGAAGCTCACCAGCTACGCCGACAACGCGCTCTTCTTCGGCCTCTCGGGCCCGAAGGCGTACTTCGACTCGCTCTTCAACGGCGCGTTCGTGATCTGGCGCAAGAAGGGCGTGGTCAACACCGTGGTCGACGCTCCCGACTTCAGCGATCGCCGCTTCGTCGCTTCGCTCGCCAAGGAATACGCGACGCAGAAGGTCGAAGAATCGTTCGCGTTCAAGGACAAGCCCAAGGTGAGCGACCGCGCGATCGTCAGCAAGTCGCTGTCGATTCACTTCACGACGGGCTCCGACGAGATCATGCCCGGCTCGTACTTCACGCTCGATTCGCTCGGCGAGACGATGCTCTCGTTCGGCAACACGTACCTGCAGGTCGAGGGCAACACCGACTCGCGCGGCGCGGAAGCGGCCAACAAGACGCTCTCGGCGAAGCGCGCCGACTCGGTGAAGGCGTACCTGGTGAAGAACTTCAACCTCGACCCCAAGCGCTTCGTCACGGTCGGCCAGGGCTCGAGCAAGCCGGTCGCCCCCAACGAGACGGAAGACGGTCGCGCCTTGAACCGCCGCACGGACATCAAGGTCGTGCTGAATGCCCAGTGACGAACCCGCGAAGCCGAAGGCGGTAGCCAAGCGCACCAAGCCTTCGAACACGTGGGGCCTGCGGACGAATTTGCCCGCGGGCGTGGCGCGTACTGCGTCAGTCGTCAGCGTGCTGATCTTGATCACCGCGTGGTGCATCGTCAGCTACGTGCAGATCACCGGAGCCGACGGAAAGACCGGGCCGATCGTGCCCGCGTTCTTCCTCCCGCCGCCTGACGCGGTGATCAAGAGCGTCTTCTATTTGATCTTCGAGAAGGAATTGCTGCAGTCAGTGGGCATCAGCGCGCTGCGCATCTTGAAGGCCTTCGGCATCTCGCTGGCGATCGCGCTGCCGCTGGGCATCGCGATGGGCGCGTTCGAGTTCGTGAACCGCATCTTCGACCCCATCGTCGCGCCGCTGCGCTACCTGCCGATCACCGCGTTCATTCCACTGCTGATTCTGTGGTTCGGCATCGACGAGAAGCAGAAGGTCGCGTTCCTGGTGTTGGGCACGGTGGTGTACCTGTTGCCCGCGGTGGTCGACGCGATTCGACTGGTGCCCGAAGAGATGGTGCAGACCGCGTTCACGCTCGGCGCGAGCAAGGCGCAGGTGATTCGCACCGTGCTGATTCCCGCAGCGCTGCCGCAGATCTTCGACGGCTTCCGCGTGATGAACGCCATCGCGTGGACGTACATCATCCTCGCGGAGACGGTGAACCAGCAGCAGGGCGGCATTGGCGCGCTGCTGAAGCTCGCGGGCGATCACTACAAACCGGAATGGATCTTCGCCGGCATCCTGGTGGTCGGAATCATCGGCGTGCTCACCGACCTCATCATCCGCCTGATGAACAACCTGCTCTTCTCGTGGAGAGAGACGAATGGCTGAGACGCCAGCTGCTCCTGCTCCTGCGCCCGCCGCTGCACCGGCTGGTGCGTTGCCCGCCTCGAGCGTGCCGAAGCTCGAGCTGAAGAACCTCTTCATCTCGTACACCGATCGCAAGGGCCGCACCGTGCAGGCCGTGCAGGACGTGAACCTCACCGTCGCGAACAAGCCGGGCATCGGCGAGCTCGCGGTGTTCCTCGGGCCGTCGGGCTGCGGGAAGAGCACGATTCTGAAAGCGGTCGCCGGGTTGCTCACGCCCGACTCGGGTGACGTGCTGGTCGACGGCAAGCCGGTCGAAGGCACCGGTCGCGATCGCGGCATGGTGTTCCAGAGCTACACCTCGTTCGCGTGGCGCACCGTGCAGAAGAACGTCGAGTACGGCCTCGAGCTGCAGGGCGTGCCGGCCGAGGAGCGCAAGAAGCAGGCGCTGGCGATGATCAATCAGGTCGGCCTGAAGGATTTCGCCGACTCGCTGCCCAAGCAGCTGTCGGGCGGCATGAAGCAGCGCGTGGCCATCGCGCGCACGCTGGTGAACAAGCCGCGCCTCGTGCTGATGGACGAGCCTTTCGGAGCGCTCGACCCGCAGACGCGCTGGGGCATGCAGTCGACGATCCTCGACGTGCTGCGCACGCAGGACAACACCGTGCTCTTCGTCACCCACGACGTCGCGGAGGCCGTGTATCTGGCCGACGTGATCTTCGTGCTCTCGCACCGGCCGGCGCGCGTGCTGCACCGCATCGAGGTGCCGTTCTTCGAGTCGCGGGAGATCGCCGTGAAGCAGAGCGCCGAGTTCAAGCGCGTGGAGAACCACGTGCTCGATCTGCTCCACGAGTCGAACGTGCAGGGCAACATTCGAGTGGGGCTCTGACGCGTCATGGCCGAGGGTTCGGGTTCGCCCAACTATCTGAAGGCGGCGTTCCTCAACGTCTACAACCTCTCGTTGCTGGGAGGCGCCGTCACCGCTTCGGCCATCACCAACGACTGGATGATCACGCTCGGCGCGCTGGGGCTCGAGGCGCTGTGGCTGGTGCTCGGCCCCGACTTCAAGCCGTTCCAGCGCGCGGTGCGCGAGGCTGATCGAGCTGAACGCGAGAAGGTCGATCGCGAGCGCGTCGAGAAGTTGATGGCCGAGCTGCCGGAGCGCGAGTGGCAGCGCGCCAAGGCGCTCGATGAGCTGCGTCGCGAGATCGAACGCGACATGGCGAACAACCCCTCGTTTCAGGCGATCTTGCTGCAGACCGAGCTGGAGAAGCTCGCGCAGCTCCACGCCTCGTTCGTGCGGCTGGCGTCAGCGTGTCGCCGCGCGGAGACGTACCTGCAGGCCGTCGACGTGAAGGACCTCGAGCGGCAGATCAAGGCGCAGGAAGGTCTGCGCGAGCGCATGGCCGACGAGTCGGTGCGCGATCTCGCCGGCAAGAACGCGGCGGTGTTGCAGAAACGGCTCGAGACCATCAAGGAGATCGAGACGTTCCTCGCTCGCGCGCGCGGGCAGATGAACTTGATCGAGAACTCCGTGCGGCTGCTGCGTGACCAGGCGCTGACCATGACCAGCCCCGATCAGCTCACCGAACAGCTCGACGATCTGCTCACCGGCGTCGATGCCGTGCAGCAGAGCGTGAAGGACGCCGAGGCCCTCATCGGCGGCCGCATGGAAGCCATCGCGCCGATCGCCGCGCCCGGAGAATCGAGCGGAGCGACCGGCGTGTCCGAAGGCCGCTTCAAGAACCTCGAGTAGTCACCACGCCTGCGGCGCGAACGGCGTCTCGAGCGGCGGCCGCGTGATGTTGCCGGCGTAGTTGGCCATCATCGACGCGCCCTGCCCGGCGATGACTTCCAGCAACTGCGCGTGGGAGTAACCAGCGGCCGCGAAGAGCTCGAGGTCGCGCGGCTCGAGGTGCCCGCGGCGTTCGACCAGTGCGCGCACCGTGCTGCTGAGCGCGCGGTACTTCGCGTTCTCAGGGAGTCCTCCTTCGCGAATGGCCTTCACGTCGTCGGTGCTCACGCCTTCTTTCAGCGCCGCCGTCGAGTGGAACGCCACCGCCCACGCGCTCCGATTCATCACTGCGTTGGTGAGCAGCACCACCTGGCGTTCCTTCGCGTCGAGCGTGCCGCCGAGGAAGTTGACCAGCGCGCCGACGAAGCCATTCACCAGCGTCGGTGAGGTAGCCATCGTCGCAGCCAGGTTGGGGATGAGGCCAAACGTCTTCTGCAGGCCCTCGAGGGCGGGCTTCGACTTCTCGGGGGCGGTGGTGAGCGTGTGAACGGGGAACATGACGGCGTCCTTTCGACTTCTGACTGCGGGTTGAGCTGCGAGTCAGAAAGTGCGGTATTCCATTGAGTGTCGCAATCTGACCTCACTGCATATGACTCATGCCAAATTGGAATGACCTTCGATGGACACTGTCGAGCGACTCAAGATCTTCGTGCGAGTGGCGGAATCGGGAACGTTCTCGGGAGTGGCGAGCGAACTCGGCCTCGGCCAGCCGGCGGTGAGCAAGGCCATCGGCGCGCTGGAAGAACGGTTCGGCGTGCGGCTGCTGCACCGCAACACGCGCGGGCTGTCGCTCACCGAGGCGGGCGAAGCGTTCTACGAGCGTGGGCTGGCGGTCATCGAGCGGTTCGACGAGCTCGACGGCACGCAGCAGACCGGAGCGCGTCGCCGCGTGCGCGTGGCGTGTCCCATGGCGTTCGGCACGCTGCGGTTGATCAAGCTGGTGGCGGCCTTCAACCGCCTGCACCCCGAGATCGAGATCGATCTGCGGCTGTCAGACACCTTCGTCGATCTGGTGGAAGACGGAGTGGACGTCGCGTTCCGCTTCGGAGCGCTGAACGACAGCAGCTACCTCGCGCGAAAGCTGGGCGACCTGCCGCGCATCGTCGTCGCGAGTCGCGAGTATCTGCGCCGCGCGCCGCCGCTGCGCACGCTCGACGACCTCGCGAAGCATCAATGCGTCGCGAACGACCCGGTGTGGAAGTTCGGCGAGCGCACCATGCGCGTCGGCGGCGCGCTCAAGGTCGACAACTTCCTCGCGCTGCGTGAGGCGGTGCTCGCTGGCGCGGGCGTCGGCATCGGAGGCACCGTCACCTTCTTCGACGGCGCGGGGCTGCACCCCAAGCTGAAGCAGGTGCTGACCTCACACGCGCTGGCGCCGATGCCGGTGCATTTGGTCTTCCAGAAAGACCGCTTTCTGCCGACGCGGGTGCGCACCTTCATCGACCACTTCGTCGAGGTGGTGGCCGCCGAGCCGTGGATTCAGGCGTCGCGCACGCAGCGGAAGCCGACGTCTTTCGAGGCGCGCGATTCCCAGGAATTGCTGGCGGCGTCGAAGAGGTCGGGCCGATCACGCCACACGCCTCCACGCACCACGTAGCCGCTCTGCCGCGCGCTGGCCGTCCATTCCCAGATGGCACCGCTCCCGAGCCGTTCGGCGCCGAGGTGCTGGAGCGCGAGGCCCCACTCGTGATCTTCGGGCAGCCGCTTTCCGGCCCACGCCGCGTACGCCACGGCGTCGACCTGGGTGACGAAGGTGACGGGTGACTCCTCGAGCTCGAAGGGCGGCGTGGCGCGACCCTGCCAATGCGACGGCGACGGGCGACCGGTCTCGGTGACGAAGCGCGCGTATTCGGCGTTGGTGACCGGGCGGCGATCGACGAACAGCGACCCGGCGCGCAGCATCGGCCGTGAATCGGAGCCCACCCACGTCATCGGCTCGCTCGGAACAGCACCACGCGCGGCGCTCGGCGAGCCTCTCGGCGCGAAGGGAGCGATCACCATCGGGTCGAACGGCGAGAGCTGAAATCGCTTTCGCGCACCATTCACGTCGAAGGTCGCGGCGAGGTCTTCGAGCACCGCCGCCGCCGCGCGCGCCTTCGGAAACTGCCGCTCGAGCAGCGCCGCGAGATCTCCCTCGGTGAACGGCTCGAGCCCCGAAGCGACGGCGTCGAGCGCGCCGCGGAACTCGCCCCACGCGAGGTAGCGTTCATCGGCCTCGAGCCGCGTGCAGGTCTCGAAGAACTCGTAGAGCGACGAGAGCAGACCCGAGCGGGTCTGCCGCAGCGAGAGCACGCGCGCCTGCACGATGCGGCTGATGAGCTCGAAGCCGCTCGCGCCCTCGAACGCGTCGCGACCGGTGAGCACCTCGAAGAGAAACAGACCGCAGTTGAAGACGCCGACCGAGTCGGTGAGCGGCAACCCACGCACCTGCTCCGGAGCGCGATAGCCGACGCGTTGGGGGACGATGGCGACCATCGCTCCGGCGGCCATCACCTGCCGCTCGTTGATGAGCTGCTCGTGGGTGGCCTGCACGCGACCGTCCCACGTGACGAAGACCTCTTCGCGCGTCACCGCGGGGTGCGAGACCTGGAACTGCGCGGCGCGTTCCCACATCGCGGCGAGCTGGCGCACCACGAGCACCGCGAGTCCCGGAGGTGCCGTGCCCGCGGGAATCGTGGCCAGCAGCTCGACGAGGCTCACCGCGCCCGCCGGCTCTTCGATCGACGTCACGACGCCGCCCTGCCCTGCGTTGGCCGCAAGGAGCCGGGGCGAGCCTGCTCCGTCGAGCGAACGCAGCAGCCGCGAGCGGTGGTGCAGCATGCGCGCGCGGTAGGCGAAGTCGTCGGTGTCTTCCCAGCGCGCGCCGGAGAGCTCACGCACGGTGCACAGCCGCGGCGAGCCGCTTTCCATCATCACGCCGCGGCTGACACGCACTCCGTCTTCGTCCTGGAGCGCGTTGCCAATCAACACCGCCGGGCCGACCACGCCGCGCGCGTCGAAGGGTTCACTCACGTGGTGCCTCGCCTTCCACGCAACGACGGAAGTCAGAGACCGCGACCCGCTCCCGATCACGCATGCGGCACCTCGAGGTGGGGAACGAAGGTGCGCAGCTCGCGTCGGCGCACGGCGGCGAGCGGCGCGATGCGCAGGTCCATGCTCACGCGCGTCGCGTCGCCGCGAACGACCTCGGCGGCGTGCGCATGCAGCGGAGTGAAGAGCAGCACGTCACCTTCGCGCGCCTCGACCCGCGGCAGCTCGAGCGCACGGGGAAACAGCGGCCCCTTGCGCGCGTCGAGCAACGACATCGACTGCGCGAACGTGGCGAGCCGCAACGCGCGTGTGTCGAGCGCATCGGTCAACGCGAACCACAGGTTCCGTTCGTAGAGCTGATGGCCGATGTCGTGGTCGGTGTGGGGCGGCACGGGCGCGATGGCATCACCGGGGATCAGCACGCGCACGTGCGGCACGGTCTGCACCGCGAGCTCCGCCCACGGCAGGTGCGGCAACGTCGCGCGCAGCAGCTCGTGCACCAGTCGCTTGCCCTCTCCACGCGAGAGCGAGAACGACAGGTGTTGCGAGAGTTCGAGTGCGCGCGCCGCGTCGGCGACGGTGTGCAGACGATCGAGCGTCGAAACCGCCGCGCCCTTCTCTCGCAGCGCCTCGAGGAGCCGTGCAACCAACTCCGACACGTGAGTGCTGCGGCGCGCGACGTCCCACGCCGGGAGCGGCCCGCTGAGATTCACGGCACCGAAACGACGGTGAGCGTCTTCGTCATTGCTCGACGATGTTGAACTCGGTGCGGCGGTTCTCGGCCTTGCCGGCCGCCGTGGAGTTCGACGCGATCGGCTTGGTCTCGCCGAAGCCCACCGCTTCCATGCGAATGGGGTCGACGCCGCGCTTGATGAGCGCCGACATCACGCTGTTGGCCCGGTTCTGCGAGAGGATCAGGTTCTTCGCGTCTTCGCCGACCGAGTCGGTGTGACCCTCGACGCGCACCTTCTTGATCTGCGCGTTGTCCTTCAGGGCCAGCGCCACCTCGTCGAGAATCTGCTCCGATTCCTTGCCGACGATCTTCGCGCTGCCGGTCGCGAACTTGATCTGCTTCTTGATCTCGATGCGGTCCTTGGTGACGGCGACGAGCGAGTACTTGCGCGGGCAGCCTTTGTTGTCGGCCGGACCCGGGTCCATCTTGCAGTCGTCCTTGTCGTCGGGCACGCCGTCGGCGTCGTTGTCGAGATCAGGGCAGCCGTCTTCGTCCTGGAAGCCGTCCTTGTCTTCGGGCTCGTTCGGGCACTTGTCGACGTCGTCGTTCAGACCGTCGCCGTCCTTGTCGAGAATCGGGCAGCCGAAGTTCGTCATCGGGCCGGCTTCGTTCGGGCACTTGTCGGCGCCATCGAGAATGCCGTCGTTGTCGTTGTCGGGCTCAGGGCAACCGTCGTCGTCCTGGAAGTTGTCGGGGTCTTCCGGCACGTCGATGCAGCGATCGCTCGGGTCGAGAATGCCGTCGTTGTCGCGATCTTTCGGAGCCTCGACCGGGCAGCCCTTGTTCTCCTTCGGGCCGTAGAGCGACGGGCACTGATCGTCCTTGTCGAGGACTCCGTCGCCGTCCTTGTCGGTCTCCTCGATCTTCACGATGACCGGCGTCTGTTCCTTCACCACCACCTGGCGCGGCGCGCAGTCGCGCGACAACGCCACGGCCTTCTTCGCCATCGCCTCGGCTTCGACGATGTGCTCGTACGCGCGCTGCGAGTTGCCTTCGTCGAGCTCGCCCATCGCGAAGTCGAGGTTGGCTTCCGCCGAAGCCAGCTCACGCGGCGCACAGCGCATGGCGTTCGAACGACGCGCGCGCTCGATGTCGGTCTTGATGATGTCGCCCGACGCACGAATCTGCGGGCCGCTGTGACACGACGCGAGCAGCAGCGCGCCGACGCCGAACGCGAGGAACCGCGAGAACCCCTTCATGGGTTGAGCACCGGCGGGTCAGAAGGAGCCGGCTCGCCATTGCGACGGCCGACCTTCAACGCCACGTCACGCGCCTTGGTCGCGAACGCCACGGCCTTCTTGCCGTAGTCGACCGCCTGCTCGAAGTCGGAATAACCGACCTCTTCTTTGCTCTTGGCGAGGTACAGATTCGCCGCGGTCCACTCGTAGGGAGCGAGCTTGTCGGCCTGCGCCACGCGCGCCGCCTCGAGCATCGTCTCGGTGTCGATGAGGTAGCTGGTCGACTGAATCGGCCCGCACCCCATGATCAGGCTGGAAGCAGCGAGAAGCAGCCCCACGCTGAGCGCAGAAGGTCGCAACATCGCTCGGGAAGCTCCCACGGTGAGACTACTGGGTCAATCTTTTGGGGGACTTGTGCCCTTCGGGGAATTGCTCCGAGCGCCCGATCATCCCTAGATTGGCTTCATGGCGACCAAACTCCCGTCCGGCTCCTCAGCATCTGGCGCCGGCGGCCGCCCACGTGCGCAGGTGTCGTACGAAGGCGAAGACGAATTCTCGGCGATGTCTCTCGACCCGTCGCGCAAGGAACAGCTGCGCAAGACGAAGGAGCTCGCCCCGCCTGCCCCCGGTGAGCGTGAGCAGGTGAAGGTTGACGAGCTCAAGCCGATGAACGATCAGGGCATCGTCGGCCTCTTCCGAAAGATCTTCTCCAAATGAGCAAGAAGACCATCACCACCTTCGAAGCGTTCTGGCCGTTCTACCTCGGCGAACACTCGCTCCCGATCACGCGCTGGTTGCACTTCGTGGGCACCACCATCGCGCTGCTGAATCTGATCTCGGCGGTGGTGTACCTGAACCCGTTCTACGTACTGAGCGCGCTCTTCTCGGGCTACCTCTTCGCGTGGGTGAGCCACTTCTTCCTCGAGAAGAACCGGCCGGCGACCTTCACGTACCCGCTGTGGTCGTTCATTTCCGATTGGAAGATGTGGGCGCTGATGGCCACCGGCCGTCTCGGCGCGGAGCTGCAGAAGCACAACATCCAGCCGAAGAACACCAGCGCTACGCCGGCGACTCCGGCGCAGTGATTCACGCGCCAGTTTCTAGAAACGACCGCTCAGCCCGAGCAGCGCACCGTCACGCGTCGGCGTGAACGCGACCTGCGCGGGGGCTGACGGGAAGAGCACCAGCCCGACGATGCCCGCGGCGGCGAGACCGATGCCGCCGAAGATCAACCCGAGCGTCGCGCTGCGGTTGGCGTCGACCGCGGCCAGGAGCCTCATGGCTTCCATGCCGACCATGCTGGCGGAGGCCGGGAGCTTGCCCAATGGCGCGATGGCCGCGAGGCGCGGGCGGTCGCAGGGAATGTGGTCACCGCGATCGGCGCAGCCGTCGGCCGCGTACACGATGATGCCCGCGGCGATCGCCGCTGCGCCAACGCCGATCAACACCGCCGAGATGGTGCGCGGGTTGGGCGACGTGCTCGCGCTGGTCGTCACCATCGGAGGCGGAGGCGGCGGCGGAACGTCGGGGTCCCTCGCGACGGGATCAGGGTCTTTTTTCGCGACCGGCTCGGGGTCTTTCTTCGCCGGAGCCGCGATCACGACGGGCGGTTCCTTGCGCTGCACACCCTGCGCGTCTTTTCCGGTGATGAGGAAGGTAGCGAGGTTGCTGATCAGCTCGGGCTGGACCGAGCCTTCGCGTTCCTGCTTGCCGCTCGCGAGATCGAACACCGAGCCCGAGAGGAACGGCGGCTCACCCTTCTTGGCCACGTTGCGAACCAAGACGACGCGCTCAGCGGCGACGAGCTGCGCGAGCTTCACCGCCGACGCCTCACTGCCCCCGTTGAGACAGAGCGGCGGCTGCAGGCCGATGCTGCCCTCGAACGCGAGGTCGACGCTGAGCTTCAGGTCTCTGGGAATCTCGATGCGGTGAGGGAACGACACGGCGGCGCCCTGCACCATCGCGACGCGATACGAGCCCGGGAGCAACATCGCGTTCACCGGCGACGGCCCGAGCGAAAAGCCGTCGACGAACACCGTCGCCGTGCCGGTCTCGGGCCGCAGCAGCACGGGGTACTTCCTGGTGCGGACGACTTCTTTCTTCACCGCTTCGAAGGCCGACACCGCACTCGGCGGGTACGCGTCGGGGTCGAGCTTGTAGTTGATGTCGATGCGCGCGATGCGGCGGAACGCATCGTTCATGTCCTTGGTGTGCTCAGCGCCCTTGGCGATGAGCGCCTTCAAGACCAGCGCGTTGACCGTCGCGTTCCACGGCTTGCTCTCGGGTGACGCGCGCTCGAGCTCTTCGAGGGCACGGTCGACCAGCTCCGACGCGCGATCGGCCTGGCCTCCGTAGAAGAGCGTGCGCGCCGAATCGATCTGCCGCTCGAGGTCGGCGAGGCTGCGCGTGGCGCGCGGGCGCACGATGTCGAGCACCACGTCGCCTTCCATCAACTGATCACGCAGCAGCTTCGAAGCGGCGTCGCGAAAGTCCTTCGCCGCGCTGACCAGTGACGGGTCGGCGCAGTCGCCGGTCGACAGCACCACGGTCTTCTTCTCGGCGGCGGCGGGCAACGAGACGAGCGCCGCGAGCGCGAGAACTCCGAAGCGGTTGGCCATGAAGCGCAGGGTTGTAGCAGTGGGCGACTCGGCTGGCCGCAGGGAACGACGCGACATAGACTCCGCACCTCTTTGGGAGGCGTGCGGTGCTCGAGGCTGGGTCAACAGTTGGTCGCTACCTCGTCAAACGCAAGATCGCCGAAGGAGGCATGGCGGAGATTTTTCTCGCCAGCGCCGTCGGGCCCGAGGGCTTCTCGAAAGACGTCGTCCTCAAGGTGGTTCGCAGCTTCCTCGCGAGCGATCAGCAGTTCGTGCAGATGTTCATCGCCGAAGCACGGCTCGCGTCGCGGCTGAACCACGCCAACGTGGTGCAGATCTTCGACTTCGGGAAGCACGCGAACTCGTACTACCTGGCAATGGAATACGTGCACGGCGCGTCGCTGTGGGATTCTGCGTCGAAAGTGCCGCGAGTTGTCGGTGCCCTTCCCGCCCACGCTCGCCGCTGAAATCTGTGCGCAGGTCGCGCGCGGGCTGCAGTACGCGCACTCGCTCTCGGAAGGCGGCCAGAAGATCGGCGTCGTGCACCGCGACGTGACGCCGCACAACGTGCTCCTCTCGTTCGACGGAGCGGTGAAGCTCACCGACTTCGGTATCGCCAAGGCGACCAGCAACCACACCGCGCCCGGTATGTTGAAGGGCAAGTTCGCGTACATGTCTCCGGAGCAGGCGCGCGGCGACAAGGTCGACGCCCGCACCGATCTCTTCGCGCTGGGCATCGTGCTGTGGGAGCTGGTGACCGGCGGTCGGCTGTTCGAGGGCGACTCTGATCTCGCGGTGCTGCGCGCGGTGCAGGAGTCGCTGATTCCTCCCGCGGCGCGCGTGAACCCCGACGTGCCGATCGAGCTGAGCGATCTCGATCGCCAAGGCGCTCGCGCGACCGCTCGACGAGCGCTTCCAGTCGGGCTTCGAGCTCGAGCGTGCGCTCGCAAACTTCGTGCTGCGCGCGGCGAAGTCGGCCGAAGACACGTCGGTCGCGGCGTTCCTGCAGCAGCTCTACAAGGACGACATCGCGCGCGAGGAACAGCCGCTCGACCCCACCGATTCGAGCCCGAAGGAAACGCTCTCGGCAGACGACGACTTCGGCGTGGGCGACACGGCGGCGCGCCCGAAGACCATCACCGCGACTCCGGTCGGGCCCAACCCGGCGCGCACGCACACCACTCCGTCGAAGCGCCCGCGCGGCGCGATGGACGACGACGAAGGCCCGGCCAAGCGCACCGAAGAGTTCGATCACCTGGGCGACGAGACGCTGCCTCCCGATGGGAAGGTGAAGCCGCAGACGGAGCAGATGCCGGCGATCAAGCGACCGACGATGCGCCGCTTCGACCCGATTCCCATCGAGGAGCCGTCGGTGCTCGTGCGTCCGAGCGCCGCGCTGCCGCCCCCGCCGAGTGCTCCCGGGCGCGAGCGCGTCGAGTCACCAGAGCCGAGCGCGCCGTCACTCACCGAGACCGCGGGCGCAGACGACGTTCCGCTGACGGTTCCGGGGAAATCGAACACGCCGTTGATGGTGGTGCTCGGCATTCTGGTGGTCGGTTTGATCGGCGGCGGCGCAGTGGTCGCGTTTGGCCCGAAGACCGACGTCGAAGCGCCGCCAGTTGCGCAGCCCGAGCCCGTCGTGACACCGCCAGTCGCGAAGAACGATCCACCCGTCGAAGCGGCGAAACCCGACGCTGCCGCGCTGGCCGAAGCGCCGGACCAGGAGAAGGACGCGAGCATCGAGACGTCTGCGCCGGTTGCGGTGGCGGTCGTCATCGATGCGGGCGTTCAAACCGCGCGTCTGCCGCCCGTGATCGCGAAGAAGGCGATGGGGTCGCTCGTGGTGAAGGCGATCCCCTTCGCGAACGTGACGATTCAGGGCAAGTCGTACGAGGTGATGGGCACCAGAACACTGGCCGCGCCGGTCGGCACCTACGAGATCGTGCTCAAGCACCCGCGCAAGACGTCGAAGGAAAAGGTGACGGTGCCCGCGAGCGGCGCGGCGACGGTCTCCTTCTCCGCCGAGTAGCGCTTCAGAGCCGCTGCCAGCGCGGCGCGAACGGCACGTTCTTCGTCGTCGGGTCGTCGATCGCGATGATGTATTCCGCGCGGCGATTCTTCGGCTCGTCCTGCTCGTCCTTCGTCGAGATCGCGAGCGCCTCTTCACCGAAGCCCTCGTAGAGCACGGGAATGCGCACGCCGCGCTTGCGGAACCACTGACCGATGCTGCGCGCGCGATTGAGCGAGAGCGTGCGGTTCGACGCGTTGTTGCCGACGGTGTCGGTGTGGCCGGCGACGTAGAGCTTGATCTCCGCGAGCCCGCTGAACTTCGAGACCGCCTCGAGCACCAGCTTGAGCGACGCCTCGAGTTTCTTCGCCTCGTCGTCGGGGATGTCCCACTTGCCGGTCGCGAAGTTCACTTCTTCGTGCGGAATGTCGATGCGCCACGGCGTGAGCTCGACGCCGTTGAACACGCCGGAGTGACCGAACACGCGCAGCTCGACGCGGAAGACCTTGCCGGTGCTCGCAGGCCAGGTGACCTCGAGCTTGCTGCCCGCAGGCTCTCCGTTGAACGCGATGTCGTCGTCGATGATCGACGCGCCCGAGTCCATCAGCACGCGCAGGTGCACCTTGGCGACCGGCTGATTCGCCGTGAAGCGCAGCTTGCGCCCCTCGATGTCGACGTCCTTCTCCTTGTCGACCGTGATGACCATCTGACCGGCGAGCTCGGTCTCGAACTCGAGCGGCATGTTGCCGGTGGTGCCGTTGGGAAAGTTGATGATCAGCTCACCCGCCCACTTCGAGACGCCGTCGGGCTGCGAGAGCTCGATGGTGCGCGTGACTCCGGGCTTTCCGCCGCCCTTCCATTCTTGCGGCTTGCCGCCATCGCGCGTGAGCACCAGGCGAAACCCGGCGATGGGCTCGAGGATCTCGACGTGCACCGCGGGCGTGCCCTTGCCCTTGAGCGCCTTGTTGGTGAGCGAGACGTTGACCGCGTCGGCGAACGCGAGGGTCGGCAGCAGCGCGAGGACGAGGAGTTTCTTCATGGCGTCGATTCAGAAGGAGGAGCGGAGGCTCTGCGGCAAGACGATACGGGTCAACCGTCGATTCATCTTGTTGGCGAACGGCAGCTCCGCCTTGGCGAGGAGATCGCCTTCGTTGGCCCACACCAGCTCGGCGGTGAACGGGTCGTAGAGCTGCCACGCGCGGTTCTTGCCCGAGGTGTTGAGCTGCAGAATCACCACGAAACGGCGGTGCTCACCCGGGTTCGGCCCGACCGCACAGGGCACGGGAATGCCGCGAGTGAGCGCGCCAGCCGCCGAGGCGAGTGCGTCGGCCAGCGCGAGCCCGCCGGGCACGTCGACGTCCTGCTCTCGCCATGAGATGTGCAGCGCGCGCGTCGCTTCGGCGAGCAGACTCTCGAGGAAGCGCTGACCGCCGGCGGTGCTGGGGCCTTCTTTCTTCGCGGGCGGAGGCGCGTTGCCGCTCGGCAACTCGTTCCAGTCCATCTTCTTGAGTCGCGCGCTCGAGCCCGGTGATTCGGCTTCGAAAGACTCCGACGATCGCTTGCCCGACAGTGCCTTCGAGAGCGGGTCGACCTTGCGGTGCTCGGGCTCGTCGTCGAGATCGCGTACCGCTCCGGCGCGTTGGCGAGCGACGGCGGCGGGCACCTGCACTTCGGCCGTACCGCCGTGGAGATCTTCGTTGGGCTCGATGGTGCCGCCCTTCAGCTCGAACGCGAACAGCGGGTCGGCCTCGGCGCGCAACAACTGCGAGACGGTGTAGTCCTGCGGCGCGTCTTCCTGGAGCGTGCAGGCCTCGTACGCATCTTCATCAGACAGACCACGGAGCTCGTCGGCGAAGGCGTGTACTTCAGCGGGCGTGTGCGCTGCGGCGACGGCGCGCTGCAGAAATTCGCGTTGGAGATCGCTGCCCGCGTCGTCGAGGAGTTCGTCGAACAACAACCGCGCGCGCGGAGTCCACTGCTGGAGTTGTTCGGTCGCCTCGTCGGAGATGGGGTGCGCCATCAGCGCGCTCCCTTGAGCGACTCCGAACCGCGACGCACGGACGAGACGATGGCGGCGGTGATGGCGAGCCGCTCGAAGTGCGCGATGAGCAGCGGCACGTCGGCCTCGGCCTTCAACTTGGCAGCCCAGCGCACGAGCAGCGAAGCGAGCGCAGGCGTGCCGGAGAAGCGATTGGCGGCGAGCTGCTTCAAGCGTTGTGATGCTTCCGACGTGCGCACGCCTTCCAGATCGCGCAGCCCGACGACGAGATCGTTCAGGTGCTTCTGGTGAATCTGCGCGTTGCGGAGATCGGTGAGCTCTTCGAGGAGTACTTCCCCGTTGAGCTCCCGGCTCGCGAAGGGCGTCGACGGCTGCGACTTCGCGGGAGCCATGAGCGCATTGTGCCTCACATCTCGCTACCGTGCGTGCGCAGTTACCGAAAGGCGACCCATCGTGAAGCTGCTCGATGACGTGAAGCGCGTGCTGCACTTCGATCGCGCGCTGTTCCACGGAAAGCGGAAGCTGTTGCTCGCGTGCCTCGGCGTGATGTTCGTGCCGGCGCTCTATTCGAGCATCTACCTGGTCAGCACGTGGGACCCCTACGCGCGGATGGATCAACTGCGCGTGGTGATCGTCAACCGCGACCTCGGCGCCGAAGTGCGTGGGCGCAAGGTGATGATCGGCGCGTCGGTCGCCGATGGGCTCGCCGCGAAGAAGACCTTTCAGCTCGAGAAGCTCGATGACGAAGCGAAGGCGCGCGAGCTGGTAAGCAGCGGAGAGATCGCGTTCGCGGTGCTGATTCCTCCGACGTTGAGCGAGACGGCGATGCGGGCGAACGCGCAGGACCCGGCGCGCGTGAAGGTCGTGTTCTCGGAAGGGAACAACTTCATGACCGGCACCATCGCGCGACGGTTCGCCGACGAGCTGACGCGCAACACCAATGAGGTGCTCAACACCGAGCGGTGGAGCGTGGTGCTCGACACCGTCGACTCGACCCGCACCAACGTCGAGAAGTTGAAGGACGGCGTCGGTCGCCTGCGCGACGGAGCGGAGCAACTCGACGAGGGGCTGCAGAAAGCGAAGGCCGGCGCGACCAAACTCGCCGAGGGCACCGAGAAGGCCAAGGCGGGCGCGGAGAAGCTGGAAGACGGCGCGAGCAAGGTCTCCGACGGCACCACGAAGCTCACTCAGGGAGTGCAACTCGGCGGAGGCCTTCGGCAGATCCGTGATGGGCTGCCACCTCAGGAGAAGCTCGATCAATTGAGTGGTGGCGCGAAGCAGGTGGCCGACGGCAACGCGCAGCTCTCGAAGGGCCTCGAGCAGCTGTCGGACGGCACGACCAAGGCGAAGAACGGCGCGGGCCAGCTGAAGGACGGAACCGCGAAGGTGCCGATCGTCGGAGGAAAGATCTCCGAGGGCGCGGGCAAGTTGGAGAAGGGGCTCGAGCAGCTCGAAGCCGGAGCGCAGAAAGCGGAAGCCGGAAGTCAGAAGCTCGCTGACGGAAGCGCGAAGGTGGCCGACGGCGTCGATCAGCTCACCAAAGGCGTGGCGAAGGTCGGCGCAGGCGTGAAGACGATGACCGAGAAGCTGCCGGCGGACGAGAAGCTCGAGCAGCTGGCCGACGGCTCGAAGCAGGTCGCTGACGGCACGGGCAAATTGAACGACGGTCTCGGTCAGCTCGCGAACGGCACGCGCAAGCTGGAAGGCGGGCTCGATCAACTGAGCAACGGCGCTTCGCGCCTGTCGGCGGGCTTGAATCAGCTCGAGCAGGCGCTGCCGGCGAACATCGACGGGCTGCAGGGTGACGCGCGCGGCCTCGCGGCGTCGGTGAAGCCGGAGCTCGAGCCGCTCACGCAAGTCGGCGCGTACGGCAACTCGATGGTTCCGTACTTCCTCGGGCTCTCGCTGTGGGTCGGCGTGGTGATGATGGGCTTCATCTTTCAGCTGCGGTGGTTCCCCTCGCGCGTCGAGAAGGTGTCGAAGCTGGCGCTGGTGCTCGGGAGGCTGGCGACTCCGCTGATGCTGGTGCTGGGTCAGGCGACGTTGTTGGTGTTCGCGCTGAAGTTCGTGGTGAACGCGAACATCCCCTCGTTCTTCGTGCTGTGGCTGGTGGCGATGGTGACGTCGGCGGTGTTCCTCACCGTGCTGGTGATGCTGGTCGGCGTGTTCGGAGACGTCGGCAAGGTCATCGCCCTGCTCTTCCTGGTGTTCCAAATGGGAGCGAGCGGCGGCGTGTTCCCCCTCGCGCTCACCAGCGACGTGTTCCGCGCGGTGCACCCGTTCTTGCCGTTCTCGTGGGTGTTGCGAGCATCGCGAGCGGCGCTCTTCGGTGCGTACGACGGCGCGTGGCCTTCGGCGCTCGGCGTGCTGTTGCTGTTCGGCGTGTTCTCGATCGCGGTGACCGCGTTGCTCGGACGGTGGAAGTTCGTGCCGCGACACCGTTTTGCGCCGCTGATGGACGTGTGACGACTGCCGTCTTGCCAGCCGAACGCTGATCTGAGACACTGAACCATATGGTTCAGTTTCAATCGAACGCGCTCGACGCCACTTTCGCAGCCCTCTCCGACCCCACTCGACGTGGCGTGTTGATGCAGCTCGTGCGTGGAGACGCGTCGATCACCGGCCTCGCCGACGCGTTCCGCATGACGCTGACCGGCATGAAGAAGCACGTCGGCGTGCTCGAAGAGGCAGGCCTCGTGACGACCGAGAAGGTCGGCCGCGTGAGGACCTGCACGCTCGGCCCGCGTCGACTGGAGGTCGAGACCGCGTGGATCGCGCAGTTCCAGAAGCTGTGGGACGCGCGCTTCGACGGATTGGAAGAAGTCGTTCAACAGCTGAAGCGAGAGGAGAAGTCCAAATGAGCAAGTCGAAGGCAGAGCGAAAGTCAGATCGGGAGTTCGTCGTTTCACGCATCATCAACGGGCCCGCGCGCCTGGTGTTCGAGGCGTGGACGAAGCCGGAGCTGTTTCAGAAATGGTGGATTCCCAAGGGCGCGCCGATGACCATCGTCTCGTGCGAGATGGACGTGCGAACAGGCGGCACGTACCGGCTCGGCATCAAGATGGGCGAGCAAGTGATGTCGTTCTTCGGGAACTACCGCGAGGTCACTCCGCACTCGCGGCTGGTGTGGACCAACGAAGAAGGTGGCCCGGAGAATGCGGCGATCACCACGGCGACCTTCGACGCCCAGGGCGAGAAGACCCTCGTCACGGTGACTGATCTGTACCCGTCGAAGAAGGCGCTCGACGAAGCGATCGCCAGCGGCTCGACCGACGGCATGCCGGTGCAGCTCGATCAGCTCGACGAGTTCGTCAACCGCTGAGCTGTGAGCGGAATGCAGGCTTTCCTCGTGCGTTCCAGTCGCGTGCGCACGAGGCTCGTGGGGTGACCGTTCCGCGCCCGAAGTTCGGGCCACCACGAAATCCGTTCGGCCGTTTCGCGTGGGCGGTGGCGCAGCTCCCGCGTGCGTTCTGGTGGCAGGTGCGCAGCGCGGAGCTGCGGAAGTTGTTCTTTCTGCCGACGATCATCACCGTGATCGTCGGCTTCGCGTTGCTCGGCGGCGCCGCAGTTGCGAGCGGCACGCTGGTCACGATGCAACACCACGATGGCAACGCAGCGGTGGTGGCCGTCGGTGTGACGCTGGAATTCCTGCTCGCGTTCGCGGTGCTCAGCGCGGCCGCGGTGTTCATCACGTGGCATGCGCAGAGTGCGATCTCTGCTCCGGCGTTCGAGCGCATGACGCTTGTGGTTCAGCGCGACGTGGATGGTTCGGCACCGGAGCCGGCAGTCGGCGCGCTCGAGGTGATGCGCCGTGCGCTGCGTGGCTTCTTCCCGCGACTGCGCAGCCTCGTGCTCTGGGCGTTGACAGCGATCGCCGGAGCCGCGCTGGTGCTCGTGCCGGTCTTCGGGCCCGTGCTCGCGCTCGGAGCGCAGGTGATCATCGCGTCGCTCTTCCTCGCGCACGGCACCATCACCGACAACCGAACTCGGCTCGGGCTCCCGCGCCGGTTGTTGCTCGCCGAACCCGCGCTGGTTCTCGGGCTCGCGCTCGGCCTGGTGCCGCTCGTGTTGCTCCCGCCGCTGCTCTTCTTCTGCGGCGGCCCGGTCGCGATCGCGGGCGCGCTGGTGGCGCTCGGCTCTCGACGCTCAGACGCCGAAGATCTTGCCGATCGCTCCGCGCATGATCAGCCCTGAGATGCCGAGGTAGAGCGCGAACAAGCTCTCACCGGCGATGAGTCCGCCACCGACGAGACTGGTGCCGCTCATGTCTTCGGGGAGCGGCTCGCCGTCCTTCGTCGGCTCGGGTTCCTTCTTCTTCAGCGAGCCGATGATCGAGGTCGCCATGCCGCCAATGCCCCACCACAGCGAGCTCTCGAAGTCGACGAAGCCACCGAAGCTCGACGCGTAGGGCGAGGCGATGATCAGCGCGTCGAGCGTGAAGTCGACGGCCTTGTTCATCGCGCCCTTCTCCTTCCACGCGAGGTACGCCTTGTTCTTGAAGATCACCTTGCGCGCGATCTCGATGACGAGGCCGATGATCACGCCGAGCCCCATCACCTTCAGCGTCTTGCTCTGATCTTCCGACAACGTGTTGAGCACGCCGACGAACTTGTACGTCATCGCGCTCTGCCAGCCCCTCGCGGTGGTCTCACGCAGCTCAGGGTGCGCGTGCAGGTTCTCGTTCAGCACCGGGAACCCTTCGAGGAACACGCGGGTCATGATCACCGCGACGATGGCTCCCGAGACGATGCCCAGCATCTGGTAGCGGAACTGAATGGTGCGGTCCGACCCGAGGCGCCAACCGGTCGAGCGGTCTTGCTGCATGTCGACGCCGACGGTGCACGACACGAGCAAGATCGAGCCGCCCATCAACCCGATGAGCGGGTCGCGCAGACCGAGCAAGCCCATGAGCAGCACCGTGACCACGAACGCCGAGCTGATGGGGTTCTGATCGGTGATGCCCTGCGAGATGCCGTTGATCATCTGGAACACGAACGCGAGGCCGATGGCGAGCACCACCCAGCCCAGCGGCACGTTCAGCATCTGCGTGGCGACCACCGCGAGCGCGATGCCCCAGAACACGACCCACGCGACGAGGCGGCCGACCTGGGCCTTCGGTTCAGTCGGCGCCTCGACCGGAGCCGCTCGCGCGGCGCGGAACTTCTTCACCGCGTCGAAGCCGAGCAGCGAGAGATCGATGATCGCCGCTCCGAGAATGGTGCCGAGCGCGAAGATGAAGCCGATCTTCCGGAACGGATCTTTCGGCCCGATGTACTGGTTCTGGACGAGCCACGGCGTCATCCACACGCCGATCGCTCCGACGAGAATGGCGCTCACCGCGACGCGCGCGCCGACGATCATTCCGCCGCCGAAGGTGACGGCCGAGAACGTGCCCGCCCAGGTGAGCGCGAAGCCCGGCGGCTCCTTCGTCTTCTCAGTCATCGCTTCGATCCACTGGTTCAGTTTGTAGATCGCGATCGAGAGACCGATGCCCGAAGCAATGCCACCACCGAGCGTCGCCACGCTCCGACGGAGCAAGCGCACGTCGGTCAGCGCGCGCAGAATGTTCGCGACCGCCAGACCCGAGGGGTACGTGAGCTTCAGCTTGTCGACGAGGATCGGCGTGTAGAGCATGCCGACGCCGACGCCGAACATGCCGATGCAGAGGAAGTAGACGATGAGCGTGGTCGTCGACGGCATCGGCATGCCGAGCCACACCATGGCTTGAATGAGCACGCCCATCGCCGCCATCGAGGCGACGGAGGCGGCCATGGTCTGCATGTAGTTCGCGCCGTGGCGGCCTTCGGGCCCGTAGAAGTACGTGACGACCGACCCGAGGATGCCGGCGAGCACCTGGCCACCGACGAAGAAGCCGAGCGCGTAGTTCATGTACGCGGCGGTCACTCCACCGAGCGGGCCGAGGATGATGACGGCGATCAGCGCGAGGAAGACGTAGTAGCCCACCGAGCCGATCGGCAGGGTGCGCTGGAGAAACGACTGCTTCGGGGCGTTCATGGAACTCCGATCACCGTGAGCTTCAAGCGCGCGGCGTCTTGAAACAGCAGCGCTGCGTCGAGGAGCACCGTCTTCCCGGCCTCGACCGCGAGCACGCGCGCACCTGCTTCGCGCATCACTTCCAGCGTCACCGTGCCGGCCGCGGGCAGATCGAATCGCAGGTCCTGCTGCGGCTTGCTGCGCTTCACGACCACGGCTCCGGGACCGCCGAACTTGCCCGCGCGGCGAATGCACTCGTCGGTGCCTTCGATGGCCTCGACTGCGAGCACCACGCCGTCCTTCACCACCACGGTCTGCCCGACGTCGGCGCGGCCCACGGCCATCACCACTTCACGACCGAGTTCGACGTCACGCTGCTCGCGCTCGGTGAGCGGAGGACCCGCGAGGTGGCCTTCACGCGCGAGCACCGACTTCACGAAGTCGGTGGGCGCGACGATCTCGACGCCGTTCTTCTCGAAGTACCGGGCGATGCCGCGCAGCAATTCGTCGTCACGCAGACTGCGCAACGACGCCGCGAGCTTCACCAGACCAAAGTCGGGCCGCACCTGCGCCAGCGAGCGGATGCGGCGAACGCCACCCGCCATCACCGCCCGGGAAACACCAGTGTTTCTGAAATGGGCGATGGCCTTGCCGACCTGCCCCACCGCCACCCAGTGCACGGAAGCCGCGTGCGACGCGATCGACGGGTCGGCCTCTCCCTGCATCGCGACCACGTGCACCGCGAGCCCTTGCGCGCGCGCCGCTTCGGCGAAGAGCAGCGGCAGCTGCCCGTTGCCCGCGATGAGACCGATGGAGCTCACTTCAGCGAGTGATGCCGCGCTTGCTGTTGGTGATGAACTCGAGGAGCAGCGCGATCTCGGCGTGCTGGCCCATCTCGGCCTGCAGCTGGGAGATCGCCTCGTTGAGCCCCATCTTCGAGCGGAAGAGCAGACGGTACGCGTCCTTGATGCGCGACTGCTGCTCGTCAGTGTAGCCGTGACGCTTCAAGCCGACCGAGTTGGGGCCGGCGAGCTCGGCGCGATCTCCCTGCGCGATGCAGTACGGGGGCACGTCCATCACCGCCATCGTTCCGCCCGCGAGGAAGGCGTGCTTGCCGATGCGAGTGAACTGGTGAACGGCGGCGAGGCCACCGACGGTGCAGAAGTCGCCGACCTCGACGTGGCCCGCGAGCGTCGCAGCGTTGGCGAACACGCAGCCGTTGCCAACGATGCAGTCGTGCGCGACGTGCGCGTAGGCCATGAAGAGGTTCTTGTTGCCGATCTTCGTGAGGCCGCCGCCACCCTCGGTGCCGAGGTGCAGCGTGGTGAACTCGCGAATCTGGTTCTCGTCGCCGATGACGAGCCGCGTGTGCTCGCCGTGGAACTTCAGGTCTTGCGGCGGCGCGCCGATCGACGCGAGGTGGAAGATGCGGTTCTTCTGACCGATGGTGGTGTCGCCTTCGATCACCGTGTGCGCGCCGACGATGGTGCCGGCGCCGATCTTCACCTGCGGGCCGATGATGGCGTACGGGCCGATCTCGGCGGTCTCGTGAATCTGCGCTCCGGGAGAGACGATCGCGGTGGCGTGAATCACGGAGCAGCCCCTTCCTTCGCCTTCGCAGCGTCGTTCTTGTTCACCGCCATCGCGAGGAAGTCGGCTTCGCAGACGACCGTGCCGTCGACCGTGGCCACGCCGCGCTGCTTCCACACCGCGCCCTTGGCCTTGACCACCTCGGCCGTCAGGGTGAGGCGATCACCGGGCACCACGGGCTTTCTGAACTTCGCGTTGTCGATCGACATCAAATAGATGACGAGATCGTCGGGGTTGAGGCCGCTGCTCTTGTACGCCAGCAGCGCGCACGCCTGAGCGAGCGCCTCGAGCTGCAGCACGCCGGGCATCACCGGGTGGCCGGGGAAGTGACCGTTGAAGAACTCCTCGTTCACGGTGACGTTCTTGAAGCCGACCAGCTTCTTGCCGAGCTCGATCTCGGTGACCCGATCGACGAGCAGGAACGGGTAGCGGTGCGCGAGCAACTTCTGAATCTCGACGACGTCCATCATGACTTTTTCTCCTTCTCCAGCTGCTCGAGACGCTTCTTCACGTCGCGCAGCTCCTTCATCAGTTCCGGCAGCTTCATGAAGCCCGCGACCGAGCGCATGTAGTCGCGGCTGGGCATCGACGGCGAGCCGAGCACCACGGCGTTGTCTTCCACGTCGGTCATCACGCCGGCCTGGGCGCCGACCTTGGCGAGATCTCCGATGCGCAGGTGGCCGGCGACACCGACCTGACCTGCGAGCACCACGCCCTGCCCCAATTCCGACGTGCCCGAGAGGCCGACCTGCGCGCAGAGAATCGAGAGCGGACCGACGGTGGAGTTGTGGCCAACCTGCACCAGGTTGTCGATCTTGGTGCCGCGGCCGATGACGGTCTCGCCGGTGGTCGCGCGATCGATGCACGAGCACGCGCCGATCTCGACGTCGTCTTCGATGCGCACCACGCCGGCCTGCGGAATCTTCACGTGCTCCGGCACCGAGAGATCGAGCGCGAAGCCGAAGCCGTCGGCGCCGATCACCGCGTTGGCGTGCACCAGACCGCGCGCGCCGATCGAGCAACGATCCATCAGCGCGACGTTGGCGTGCAACACCGTGTCAGCGCCCACGCGTGCACCTTCACCGATGAACACGCCGGGGTGCAGCACCGCGCGCGCGCCGATGATCGCTCCGGCGCTGACGGTCACGAAGTCCATCACCGTGGCGCTCGCGTCGACCTGCGCGTCGGCCGCGACGGTGGCCTTCGCCGAGCGGCCCGGCGCCCACGTCTTCGCGGGGTGGAACACACGCGCCACGCGCGCGAACGCGAGGTGCGGGTTGGGCACGTGAATGAACGTCTTGTTGCCGCGCGCGGGCGCCTCGTCGGGCACCAGGACCACCGACGCTTTGGTCTCGGCGAGCTGCTGCTTGTATTTCTGATTGCCGTAGAACGAGAGGTGCTCGGCGGTGGCCTGCTCGAGACCGCTGACGCCCACCACGCGCACCGCGCCGTCGCCTTCGAGCTTCCCGCCGACGAGCGCCGCCAACTCTGCCGCTGTCTTTACGACGCTCATTTCGGCGGCGCGTCTTTCGCGGGCGCGGGAGCAGGAGCAGGCGTGGCCGGCTTGAAGCCCTTCACCGGGTACTTCTCGTTGTAGGTGCGCACCAATTCGTTCGTGAGATCGGACTGTTTCGGCGCGTACACGAGGCCGCTGTCGGTCTTCTCGAACACCATCGCGAGGCCATCGCGCTCGGCGATGGCGGCGACGATGGGGTCCATCTTGTCGAAGATCTTCTTCAGCTCGGCGCGTTCCTTCTCGACGAACTCGACCTGCAGGCGCTGGCCCTTCTCGGCGTTCTGCATGAGGCGCTGCTGCAGTTCCTTCATCTTCTCGACGCGCACTTCTTCGCTCATCGCGGACGACTGGCGGTCGAGCAGAAGGCTGTCTTCCTTGAGCTTTCGCTGTTCTTGCTCGAACTCGTACCGCTTCTTGTCGACCTCGGCCTTGAGCTTCGCCTTGGCGGCCTGCCCTTCGCCGACTTCCGCGAGGGCACGCTGGAGATCGACGTAGCCGAGCTTCACGTCGGCGAGCGCGGTGAGCGAGATGAGGCTGATCAGGAAGATCGCGCGCATGGTTCAGACCTCTTGAAAAAACGGGCGCACCCTCCTATCAGCACCCGCGTGGAAAAGCGCCGAATCCTCCTCATCGACGACAGCGAGATCACGCTGCAGATGGAGAAAGCCGTTCTCGAAGAGCGTGGCTACGACGTTCGCGGCGCGGCGACGCTGATGGAGTTCGAGCGTCTGCTCGGCGAGTTCCACCCGCACCTGATTCTCACCGACATTCACATGCCGGAAGCGACGGGCGCCGACATCTGCCGCACGTTGAAGAACGAATACAACACGCAGGACATCCCCATCGTGTTGTTCAGCTCGCTCAACGACACCGAGCTCGAAAAACTCGCTGCGCAGGTCGGGGCCGACGGCTACCTCTCGAAGTCGCATGGGCTGGAGGCGCTCGGTGAAAAGGTCGACGAGCTGGTCGAGAGCATCATCTGGTAGCGCGCTCGCGCTTTTGCTGGCGCTGAGCAGCTGCACCACGCCGAGCACTACGAGCAACACCACTCCACCTGCGCCGAGCGCGCCGGCTGCTCCGCGCGAGGTGACGTTCTTCTTCAGCGCCGAAGTGCGTGGGTACCTCGGGCCGTGCGGCTGCAGCGAGAACATGCGCGGTTCGATTTCGCGCGCGGCGTTCCAGGTGGCGGAAGCGCGCAAGGCAGGCGGCGCGGTGCACTTCGTCGACTGCGGTGACGGCTTGTTCGGCGAGGCCGAGATTCCGCCGGTCGCGCAGCCGCAGCAGGAGCGCAAGGCGAAGGCGCTCAGCGACGCGTGGAAGGCGATGGGGCTCGACGTGCGCGCGCCCGGCCCGCTCGACGACGCGCGCGGTGCGGAGTTCCACCAGTCGCTCGCGTTGCCAGAGCTGGCGAGCGGCACGTTCAAGGTGATCGATCGCGTGGCGCTGGTGTCGGCTCCGAGCATCAAGGACGCGGCGGCGCTGGTCCCTGAAGCGCGCAAGGCGGGCGGGCGTTTCATCGTCGCGCTGGTGCCGACGAACTACGGCCAGGCGCTGCGCGAGGTGATCGACCCGCCAACGGGAATCGATCTCGTCATCTCTTCGAAGTCGAAGGACGCGTTCGCCGCGGAGGAAAGCAAGCTCGCGGGAGGCACCACGCGCGTCGCGCAGATTCAGAGCAAGGGCCGCTCGCTGCTCAAGCTCACCGTCACCTTCGAAGGAGACGACGCGGTGACGTGGCTCAAGGGCGACGCCGATCGCGATCGCGAAGTCGCCGCGCTCGATCAACGCATCGAGCTGCTGCGGGTGCAGGTGAACGAGCCGATGCTCAACGACGAGCTGAAGGCGCTCCGCAAGACGAAGCTCGAAGAGGTGATTTCACGGCGTGAGGCGCTGGCGTCGAGCCCGGTCGAGATGCCGAAGGGCAAGAGCGTGGCGCAGGCGCGCTTCATTCCGCTCGAGACCACGTTCCCGAAGGACCCCAAGGTGCTCGCGCTCGAGCAGGCGTACGACGCCGACGTCGGGCTGATGAATCTGGCGTACGCGAAGGAAAAAGGCGTGTCGTGCGCGAAGGCGACGCCGACGGTTCCGGGCATCGTGGGCACCGCGACGTGCGTCACATGTCACGCGGAAGCCGAGAGTGTGTACGTGAAGACCAAGCACCCGCTCGCGTGGAAGGCGCTCGAAGCGGTCGGCAAGCAGAACCACCTCGACTGCATCGGCTGTCACGTCACGGGTTGGCAGAAGCCCGACGGCGTGTGCCGGCTCGACGTGATCGCGGGACGGCAGGACGTCGGCTGCGAGTCATGCCACGGCCCGGGCTCGTTGCACGTCGCGGCGCCGAGCAAGGTGAAGCTGCCTAAGCTCGTCGAGGCGAAGACGTGCATCGGGTGTCACGATCGCGAGAACTCTCCGACGTTCGATTTCGATACGTACGTCGAGAAGGTGAAGGGCCCCGGCCACGGGCGTTGATCAGTTCTCTCCAACGCGCGAACGCTCTTCACGAAGCCGGGCCACCATCGCGTCGATGCCTTCGATGACCTTTGCCCAGCTGGTGAAATTTCGGCCCCAGCTCACGCCCGCATCGGTCGGCCCGCTCGGAGCGACCACCGACAACGGCCGCAGCTCGTGCCCGCCGATGCGCTGCCGTTCGAGGTTCAGCGCGTTGACGTAGTTCTGTGGATTCGCCGCCACGAAGCCCATCAGCGCGAAGAGGATCATGTTGAGGCGATCAGGCGTGCCCGCGCGTTGCGGCCCGTCGAGGAGCGCCTCGATCCACGTGCCGAACAACGCTTCGCGATCGGCGTTGCGTTCGAGCCCGGTCCACACCACCAGAAAGCCCTGCACCACCTGCACGCGCGCCTTCTCGATGTCCGTGCCCCACATGCGCGAGCGCATCGCGGCGTGCTCATCGGCGTCGGCGGCGAATGGGCAACCCTGCGCCTTCCACCGCTCGAAGGTCTTCTCGAGCGTCCATTCGGGTTCGCGCGCCATCAGCAGCACGTGTGAGAAGTGCAGCGCCACGGCCTCGAGCTCTTCGGGGCTGCCCCACATCTTCGCGTTGCGCGTGAGCGCCGCGATGCGATCGATCACCTGTCGTTCGAGCTCTGGGGTCACAGCTCCACCACTCCATCGTGCGGTTCGTTGTCGAGACACGACTTCGTCAACGTGCTCACCGAGCCGCGTGCGTGCCCCGCGAGCCACAGCGTGACGAGATCGACCATCAACGCCGCGCGCTTTCCATCAGGCGAGACGATCGCCGGGTTCAGCGAACCGTCTTCGCTCACGCTCATCCACTTCCAGCCTGCGATTTGAACGATTCTGCTCTCCGACCACGAAGGCGAGCGAGGTGACGTGACGCGCCTGCTTCGACGCGCCTCCGTTCTGCTTGAGGAAGAGCAGCACCCGCTCCATCGCGTCGAGGATCTGCTTCGGGACGAACACGTCCTTCGCCCACTGCTGGAGCGCGCGCTCGGTGGCGAGCTGCAACTCGCCGCGGTGTTTCTCGCTGAGCTCGGCGACGTGCATCGTGGGTCACTTCTTCGCAGCCGCGACGACTTTGATCACGCCCGTCGAGCCCGCGACCTTGCCTTCCTTCGGCAACGCTTCGACGCGCCCTCCGAGGCACGACGCCAGGAACGCCTCGCTGCGCGCGAAGAAGTCGATGCGATTTTCGGGGCGCGCGAAGCCGTGGCCTTCGTCGGGGTACAGCACGTAGGTCACTGGCAGGCCGTTCTTCTCCATCGCGCTGACGATCTGCTCCGACTCCGCGGGCTTCACGCGCGGATCGTTCGCGCCTTGCCCGATGAGCAACGGCACCTTGATCTTCGACGCCGAGAAGAGCGGAGACGCCTTGGTCAGCAGCTCCTTGTCGGCGGGATCGTCGGGGTTGCCGACGCGACGAACCATCTGCGCCTTGAAGGCCGCCCAGTACGGCGGAATCGTCGAGAGCAGCGTGAAGATGTTCGAAGGCCCGACGATGTCGACACCACACGCGAACGTGTCGGGAGTGAACGCCACGCCCGCGAGCGTCGCGTAGCCGCCGTAACTGCCGCCCATGATCGCCACCTTCTTCGGGTCGGCGACGCCTTCCTTCACCGCCCACGCGACGGCGTCGAGCAGGTCGTCGTGCATCGACAGGCCCCACTGCTTGTTGCCCGCGTTCAGGAACTTCTTTCCGAAGCCGGTGCTCGAGCGGAAGTTCACCTGCAGCACCGCGTAGCCACGGTTCGCGAGCCACTGCGCGGTCGGGTTCTGGCCCCACGTATCGCGGCCCCACGGACCTCCGTGCACCAGCAACACCATCGGCAGGTTCTTCGACTTGCCCGGCGGCAACGAGAGATACGACGGGAGCACCAGCCCATCACGCGCGGTGATGCTCACCGGCGTCATCGTCGCCAGCGGCAAGCCTTCGAGCTTCGGCTGCGCCGAGAAGAGCAGCTCGGCCTTCTTCGTCTTGCGGTCCCAGGTGAAGAAACGCATCGGCCCGAGATCGCGCGTCTCACCGATGAGCCACTTGGCGTCGGCGTCGTCCATGCTCATCACGAACCAGTCGCCGGTGAACGCGGCCTTGAGGGCCTCGAGCTCGTTCTTCATCGACGGCTCGGTCGGGGTCCACACGTTGCGGCCGCCGACGTCGAGCGCCGCCGCGCGAACGCCGTGGCGCACCGGGTAGCCGATGACGTTGAGCACGTCGCTGGTGTCGGAGCCGGCGAGCGCGCGCTCTGCTCCGCTCTTCAGGTTCTTCTCGATGAGACGCGCGGTGTCGGAGTTGATGCTGCTCTCGATGATCAGCGCCTTGCCGTCCTCGGTGAAGTCGACGACCTCGAGCGACTCCTCGAGCCCGACGGTGATGAAGCTCTTCCACGGAGATTTCACGGTGTCGCGCACGCGAACTTCGGTGCCGCCTTCTTTCGTGGTCGCGATGCCGGCGCGCACCTGCAGCTGCGAATCGGCGACCCACGACTTCACGTCGCCGGGGTTTTCGGTGTCGAGCACCAGCGCGCCGGTGTCGAGCGAGAGGCGGTACACGTCGAACAGCTTGCGATCGCGCACGTTGAGCGTGACCAGCGCTTCCTTCGCGGTCTTGCCGTGCCCCGACGCGACGAACGACGCGCGCACGCCCTGGAACGGAGTGAGATCGCGCAGGTTCTTCGTCGCCAGCTCGAGCCAGAAGGCGTGGAAGTTCTCGTCGCCGTCGGCGTCCTGCATGTAGATGACGCCCTTCGAATCAGGCGTCCACCAGTACTGGCGAATGCCGCGCTTCTTGTCGTTGGTGACGACGGCCGAATCGTCTTTCGCGGCGCCCAGCGTCTTCACCCACACCTGCAGCACGTTCTTGTCGTCGGGCGCGAGCCACGCGAGCTGCGTGCCGTCGGGAGACAGCTGCGGGCGTGTGCGCTCGGGGTTTCCGAAGAGCAGGTCGCGGGGAATGAGGGGTACGCCGGCGTCTTGCGCGAGGGCGGGGACTGCGAGCACGGTGAGCAGCAACGCGAGTCTCGAGTTCATTCGCCGCTTCGTAGCAGACCGCCTTGCGACTCAGGTTCGCGGTGTGCGGCCGGAGCGGCGCTTCCTGACCTGAAATGCCGCCGGCAGTTTCTGGGCGAGGACGTCGAGCACGCATTCACGCAGCCCGATGAGCGCCGGCGCGAGCTGACGATTACCGTCGTGCAGACACACTTCGACCGACGCCGACTTGAGCGACGGAAGCCGGCGGTCGACGAGCACCTCGAGCGCGCGAGGCAGACCGACTGACGTGCGCAGCGTGATGCCGAGCCCCGCTTCGATGGCCGCCCACAGCCCGTGAAGGCTGGGACTGATGAACGCCACTCTCGAGTTCATGCCGGCGCGCTCGAGCGCAGTCTGGGCGCGCTGACGGAAAAAGCAGGGCGCCTCGAAGGCAACCAGCGGCACGGGCCCCTGGTCGAGCGCGACGAGGCGAGCGTCGGCGGGGCCCACCCAGCAGTACGGCAGGCGCGCCGCGAGCTCGGCGTCGCGGCGTGACGCGTTGCCGAGCGCCAGCACGAGATCGAGCTCGCCGCGGTCGAGCTGTTCGAGCAACACCCGGTTGCGATCGACCACCGCTTCGATGCGCACTCCGGGGTTCGCGCGCCTGAACTGCCCGAGCGCTGCGGGCAGCCACGCCTCCGCGAAGTCGGCCGGCAACCCGAACCGCGCCACGCCTTCGAGCGAACGCCCGCGCACGGCGAGCACCGCCTCGTCGTTGAGGGCGAGCATTCGGCGCGCGTACGAGAGCAGCGTCGACCCGGCGTCGGTCGCTCGCAGACCGCGGCCGTGTTTCTCGAAGAGCCGGTCGCCGAGCTGCTCTTCGACCCTGCGAATTTGATGACTGACCGCCGATTGGGAGCGTCCGACGCGCGCCGCGGCGCGACTGAAGCTGCCGAGCTGGTCCGCCGCGACGAGGGTGCGCAGCACGTGAAGATCGAGTTCAGGGAGTGAAGGCATGGTTGTACGGAATCGATGGGTTTGTTGAAAACTATCAAATTTTTCGAACTGTGATGCTCCGCTAGATCTCGCGTGAACCTTCACGAGGGAGCACACGATGGCTGCACGTTGGATGATCAGTTTGCTGTTGATGGCGGGCACCGGCGCCGCGCCGACGAACAAGTCGCTCGAAGGCACGTGGACGCTGGTCGCCGCCGACGTCACGCACGCCGACGGCTCGCGCGGGCGCGACTACGGTGAAAGCCCGAAGGGCCTGTTGGTGATCGACGCTGCGGGTCGTTACTCGCTGCAGATCTACAAGAGCGAACGCCCGAAGTTCGCCGCAGGAGAAAAGGCCAAAGGCACGCCGGTCGAGTTTCAGTCAGCGGTGATGGGAATGAGCGCCCACTTCGGGCGAATCGAAGTCGGCGCGCAGGACAACACCCTCACCTTCAAGATCGAGACTGCTTCGTTCCCCAACTGGGAAGGCACCGACAAGGTCTGTCCCGGCTTCGAGTTCAAGGGCGAGGAGTTCAGCTACCAGTCGCCGAAGCGCCCGAACGGTGACACGCCGATCTCGATCTGGCGACGGGCCAAATAGGGCATGTTCGCGGCGTGTTGCGCTTCGTGCTGCCCGCCGTCCTTCTTCTCTGTGCGTGCCCGCCGGCCATTCGCCACCCTGAGTCGGCGCAGCTGGTGTTGTCGGGCACGCTGGTCGCCGGTGGTTTTGCGAAGCGCGGTGAGCCGCTCAACGACGCGACGGTGACCGTGCGCGACGCGACGAGCGGAGACGTGCTCGCGACGAACACCACCTCGAGCGCGGGTGGCTACGTCATCACCACCACCGTGTCGGCGAAGCAGCGCGTGCTCGTGGTCGCCGAAGCGAGCGGCTACGCGCCGATGATTCGCGCCATCACCGCGGCTCCGTACACCGAGTTCACCATCAGCGCCGCGCTGAGCCCGCTCGACGCGTGGGAATGTCTCGACACGCGCTGCACCGCACCGCTCGTCGATCTCGACTGGGCCGACCCACCGATGGGAGCGAGTGGACGCGCGACGGGCTTCGACGCCGAGCTGCCGTTGCTGGTCGACGTCGACGCCACGCGGCCGCCGATTCTCGCGCTCGGCTACGCCGAAGCCGCGGGAGGGACCGATGGCGCGTTGATGCTCCGCATTCCCTTCGCTGCGTGGCCCTCGCTCGTCGACGCCACGCCAGGCAACGGCACGCTCGAGGTGCGCGCCGCGAGCTTCGACGTCGCGACCGCGAAGTGGTCGATGCTCGCTCCCGTGCCGCTGTGGAGCGAAGCCGATCTCCCGCTACCCGAGAGCGCGCTGGGCGCTTTGCAGCGCAGCGAGTTCTCCGGAGGCGCCGTCGCGCGCCTGCCGGTGAAGACGAAGGCGTTCCTCGCGGTGTTGGGCGCGTCGACTCCGCAAGGCTGCGTGCGCGGCGCGTTGAAGGCGCAGGACAAGAAGGCCGCCGGAGCGACGCTCGGTTACCGCGGCTTCGAACCTGCGAGCACCGATTCACTTGGCGCGTTCTGCGTGAGCGCTCCCGTCTCGACCGAGCCGCAGCTCGCGGTGCGCGCGCAATACGCCGGCCTTCCGTATTCGCTGGGCTCGCTCAAGCGCGCCGCGGCCGAAGGAACGTGCGAGTCGACGTGCACCGAGCTCGGAACGATCGAAGTGCTCCCCGAGGCGTTGCAGCTGGCGAAGATGTGCAAGTTCACCGGCAAGGTCATCGACTCCCTCGGCGCACCGGTGCCCAACGCCGAGGTCGTCGCGCTCGACGAGACGCTGGTGGGCGCGCAGGTCGAGTCGTTCTGCGGCAAGAGCGGCGCGCGCTGCAGCCTCACCGCTCCGAGCGCGATGGACGGCACGTTCACGCTGAACGCTCCGCTGCTCACGTCGATGTTCGTGGCCGCGCGCGCGACGACGAGCTCGACGGCGGGTGATGCACAGCGCTCGACGTCGATGCGCTTCGAGTCATGCCCCAACGAGCCGCTCACGCTGAAGCTCTCGCGCGGGCTCAGCCGTCTCGAGCTCACCGCGACGTTCACCGGAACTCAGCTCGCGTGGGACCCACCGCGCGCCGCCTCGCACCTGGTGGTGACCGATTCAGCCGGCGTCGTGAAGTGGGAGCTGCTCTCGGCGACGGGCATGACCTCACCGCTCACTTTCGGAGTCGCTCCCGCTGAGGCGACGGTGCTCACGGCGCCGACGGGCTCACCCGCGAGCGGAGATCAGCTGCTCGTCGAGCTCGACGGCGTGGGCCGTGACGGAGTCGTCTACGTCGGCGCAGGCACGGCGACGCGGCCGTAGCGACTCACGCCGACTTCTTGAAGCGCGAGACGAGCAGCGCGCGATCGGGCCCGAGATCGAGCGAGCCGGGCAGCGGCGTCTCTCCGGTGCCAGCGGTGCCGCGCAGCGTGATGACGAACTGCGCTCCACCCTTCGGAGCGTTCTGCGCGAGCAGCGTTCCACCGAAAGCGGTGACGTATTCACGCGACAGCGCGAGACCGAGACCGGTGCCCTTGCCCGGCGCCTTGGTGGTGAAGAACGGCTCGAACAGCCGCGCCATCACGTCCTTCGGAAAGCCGGGGCCGTTGTCGGTGACGGACAGGCGCACCAGACCCGCTTCGTACGTCGCGGCGATGATGACGCTCGGTGATTCGGTGCGCGATTCTTCGAGCGCTTCGCCGGCGTTCACCAGCAGGTTGAGCATCACCTGCGCGAGTTTGCGTTGATTGGCGCGCACCAGCGGAATGCCCCTGGCGATCTCGACCACCACTCGCATGTCGCGCGGCAAGCGAACGGCCGCCAGGCGCGCGGCGCTCTGAATCGCTTCACGGAGATCGACCGGCTCGAGCACGCCCGAGTCCTCGCGAGCGAAGCCCTTCAGATCGAGCACGATCTGGCAGATGCGATCGATGCCCACGATGGTGTCGTCGAGGATCTCTTCGAGTTCTTTGGGCTCGAATTCCTCGTGACCGGAGATCGAGCGCTGCAGCATGCCGACGTTGGCCTTCACGAACGCGAGCGGGTTGTTGATCTCGTGAGCCACGCCTGACGCGAGGCGGCCGACGATGGCCAGACGCTCGGCCTGCGCACGACGCGTCTCCGACAACCGGAGCGCCTGGCTGTTCTGCGCTTCGACCTCGCGATCGAGCGCACGCGCGCGACGCGCACTCGCCGACGAGAGCAGCACGCCGACCTGCACGCCCGCCGTCACCGCCGCGAACATGCCGATGTCGGCCGGTGACCACGCCTGCTGGCTGATGAAGAGGATGTTCGAGAGCCAGCCGGTGATGCTCACGCCGAGCACGACGTGAAACGACTCGATGTAGAGGACTGACACGAGCACCGGCACGAGGCAGACGGTCGCGATCTCCGCCTGGGAGTGCAGATCGAACAGCCGGCTCAACGGAGCGATCATCACGCCCACACTGAGCAGCGCGATGTGGATCCACTTCGGAGATTCGGCGCTGCGGGTCGCGAGGAACGCGATGATCGCGCCCCACACCAGCATCCACGCGCCGCGCGCTTCGCCGAGCCCGAAGGCGACGGCCGCAGCGGCGAAGGGCAGCGACATCGACGCGATCAAGAGCAGGCGCTTGCGTCGAACCGCGGCCACTCCCGGGCCCGCGACCGAACTCAACGTCGCTGAGGTCTCGGACAGGTTGGGCGTACTCACGACCCAGGGAGGTGCAATCTGCACTCCCGCCGATCACCCGCGAGATCAGGGGTCAGATCGTGGGTCAGAACGCGTCGAGAGGTCAGATCTCACCCACGTCGTTTCGTTGAGTTACGCCCCTTCATGCTCTAGGGACCCCGCCATGTCAGACGCGCAGAAGTCCGGAAACCCGGCCGCCAACGCCCCGAAGAAGCAGAACGACAACCTCAAGCTCCCGACGCGAGCTGAGGACTTTTCGGGTTGGTACAACGACCTCGTCAAGCGCGCGAAGCTCGCGGACAACAGCGACGTTCGCGGCTCGATGGTGATTCGGCCGAACGGGTACGCCATCTGGGAAAACATGCAGCGCGCGCTCGACGGCATGTTCAAGGACACGGGCCACCAGAACGCGTACTTCCCGGTGCTCATCCCGGAGTCGTATCTGGCGAAGGAAAAGAAGCACGTCGCCGACTTCGCTCCGCAGGTCGCGGTGGTGACGCACGCGGGCGGCAAGCCGTTGCCGGAAGGCGAGCGCTACGTGATTCGCCCGACGTCCGAGACGATCATCAATCGCTCGTTCACGAACTGGGTGCAGAGCTACCGGGACCTGCCGATTCTGATCAACCAGTGGGCGAACGTGATGCGCTGGGAAATGCGCCCGCGCCTGTTCCTGCGCACCACCGAGTTCCTCTGGCAGGAAGGCCACACGTGCCACGCCACCGAGGCCGAGGCGACCGAAGAGACGCTGCGCATGCTCGACGTCTACGAGCGCTTCGCCGAGGACTACATGGCGATGCCGGTCATCAAGGGTCAGAAGACCGAGAGCGAGAAGTTCCCGGGCGCGGTGAACACGTATTCCATCGAAGCGATGATGCAGGACAAGAAGGCGCTGCAGGCGGGCACGTCGCACATGCTCGGGCAGAACTTCGCGAAGATGTTCGACACGATGTACCAGTCGAAAGAGGGCAAGAAGGAATACGTGTGGCAAACCTCGTGGGGCGTGAGCACGCGACTGATCGGCGCGCTGATCATGACGCACTCCGATGATCAGGGCCTCGTGGTGCCGCCGAAGCTCGCGCCGCTGCAGGTGGTGATCATCATCATCGGCAAGGGCGACGAACGCGGGCCGGTGAAGGCGAAGGCCGAAGCGATGGCCGCCGACCTGAAGAAGGCCGGCATTCGCGTGCTGATCGACGATGACGAGACCAAGGGTCCGGGCTTCAAGTACGCGGAGTACGAATTGCGCGGCGCGTGTCTGCGCGTCGAGATGGGCCCGAAGGATCTCGCGCAGAACCAGGTCGTGATCGCGCGGCGTGACGCGAAGCCGGCCGCTCCGGGCGAGCGCGCGCCGAAGGACTTCGTGGCGGTCGACGCGGCGGTCGCGCACTGCAGCAAGGCGCTCGAAGACATGCAGGCCTCGCTCTTCAAGCGCGCTCTCGATTTCCAGAAGGCGAACACCTTCGAGGTGAACACCGTCGAAGAGCTCAAGGCGAAGGCCGACGATGGCTTCCTCCTCACGCACTGGGACGGAACTCCGGAGACCGAGAAGCGCTTCAAGGACGAGTTCGGTCTCACCACGCGCAACCGGCCGTTCAATCTCAAGCAGGAGCCGGGCAAGTGCGTGCTCACCGGCAACGCGTCGCCGGGTCGCATCGTGCTCTGCAAGGCGTACTGAGCTCCTGAGAATGAGCGAGATCCTCTACCTGGAGCCGGTCGGCGGCATCGCGGGGGACATGTTCCTCGCGGCGGCCATCAACCTCGGGGTGGAACTCAGCGCGATCGAAAAGCAGCTGCGCACGCTCGGCGTGAGCGGCTGGGAGCTGAAGGTCTCGAAGGCCGAGCGCCACGCGATCGTCGGCACGCACGTCGACGTGGTGGTCGCTGATCAGGCTGGAGATCACGATCATCGCGGGTGGAAGGAAATCGACGAGCTGATCAGCAAGTCGGGGCTGTCGACGCGCGCGCGTGCTCGGGCCCTCGAGGTGTTTCGTCGCGTCGGTGAAGTCGAAGCGGCGATTCACGGCACCACGCTCGAGCAGATTCACTTTCACGAAGTCGGCGCGGTCGATTCGATCGTCGACATCTGCGGCGCAGCGGTGGTGTTGGACCTGCTCGGAAACCCGACCGTGTATTGCTCGCCGCCTCCGCTCGGGAGCGGCACGGTTCGCATCGCGCATGGAGTCGTGCCCGTCCCCGTGCCGGCCACGCTGGCGCTGCTCAAAGATCTCCCGGTGCGTTTCGAGGGCGTGGGTGAGCTCACGACTCCGACTGGAGCCGCGCTGATCAAGTCGTTCGCGAAGGTCGAAGCGCCCCCGCAGATGATCGTCGAGAAGATCGGCTACGGCTGCGGCACGAAGGACTTCAAGGACCGCGCGAACGTGCTGCGCATGTCGTTCGGCCGCTCCGCGGTGAAGACCGCCGAGACCGAGACGCTCACCGTCGTGGAATGCAACCTCGACGACTGCTCGCCGCAATTGCTCGGCGCGCTGCTCGAGAACCTGATGGCGAAGGGCGCGCTCGATGCGTGGGTCGCTCCGGTGGTGATGAAGAAGAGCCGGCCAGGGCACCTGCTCGGCGTGCTGACCGATGCGGCGCACAAGGTGGCGTTGATCGACGCCGTGCTTCGCGAGACGACGACGCTCGGTGTTCGCGAATACGCGGTGAGCCGCACCATCCTCGAGCGGCGCTTCGAGCCCGTGCAGACGCAGTGGGGCGCGGTGCGCATGAAGTTGGGTCTGCGCGGGGACGCCGTGTTGAACGCGACTCCGGAATTCGAAGACTGCCGCGCGCTCGCCGAGAAGGCAGGCGTGGCGATCAAGGACGTGCAGCGCGAGGCGCTCGCGATCTGGACGAAGAAGTCGTGATCGACGACGCCACGGCGCGCGCGCTGCTCGCGAAGTCTCCGGCGCTGCAGGTGCTCGCTGGTGAACCGCTTCGCGTTCAACGCGTGCGCCTCTTCGGAAACCGCGGGCTGCTGCGGCTGCTGTTTCCGAAGGTGACCGTCACGCTCGAGAACGGCGTGATGAAAGCGCGGCCCGATTTCTGGGCGTGGTTCATGGTGGTGATGCTGACGGGCGGAGTGATCGTCGAGGTGACGACCGACCGCGTGCGCTACCCGCGCGAGTACCCGCCGGAGTTCATCTTCATTCTCGCCGCCGCTTTCATCGCCGCGCTGATCTGGGAAACACGTCGCGTGAAGCAGCTCGTCGAGCAGGCGCTCACTGCGCGCGGCGCAAGTTGAACGAGCCGTCGCGCAGCACGGGCTTCCCGTCGGTGTCCAACTCGAGCGTGAGCAGGTGCGGGCCACCCTTCGTCTCGCCGCGCTTCTCCTCGCCCGAACCGCAGCCCTTCATGCGCGTCTCGCCTTCACCGAGCTCGACGTCGACCTTCGAGCCGTTCACCGACCACGAGCAGTCGTCGATGTACGCGAAGATGTACGTGCTGCAGCCGTAGAGCGAGCTCTGCATCAGCGCGGCCTGCACGCAGGTTCCGTCGTCGTGCAGCTCGAGGCTCATCGAGTTTCCGCTCGGCGGCGCCCAAGCTCCCGTCGCGACGTTCTTGTAGCCCACGAGGCTGGTCGAGGTGCTCGACCACGTGCCGACCAGATTGACGTCTCCGTCTTTGGTCGGCGCATTGCCCTTCGCGAGCTGATCGGCCGCGGCGTTGAAGCCCTTGTCGCTGCCAGCGACCGCGAGACACATGCTGCTCAAGCAGCACAGGCCGACGACGACTCCGCCGATGATCAACCACTGCTTCTTCATCGGGGCGGCTGCGGCGCGAGGAGGAAGGCGACGGTGCCGGCCGCGACGAGCGCAGCGCCGAGACCGCCCCACACGAACGGGCTCGTGTACCAGGGCTTCTGATCGACCACGCTCAACTGCAACGGAGCGTCGGGGCTCGCGACCTTGGCCTGCGTGACCTGCGTCGCGTCGAGACCTTCGACGAAGTACCAGGCGGTGAAGCTCGACACGTCTTTCGGAGGAGGAATCGCGCCGCTGCACGCGTCTTCTTCGCAGTTCATGTCGGTCGAATAGAAAGGACCGGTCGCGGTCAGCGCGTGACGCAGCAGCACGCGCGTCACCTTGCGCTCCGGGTCGACGACCTTCACTTTCACGATCCACGGTTCCGCATCGCTCTGCTGCAGCTCGAGCTTCGGGCGCGCCTGGAAGACCTTGCGCATGCGGTTCAAGAAATCGACCTGCTTCGCCGGAGCAGTCGACGGCACCGCCAACTTGGGATCGAGCTCGAGCGCTTCGATGGCGCGCGACTCGGCGTTCGGTTGATCGCCGAGCACGAGGTACGTGAAGCCGAGCTCGAGCATCGCCTGCGCGCGCTCGGCCAACGGACGATCAGGCGTGGCGAGGTAGCGCTGATACTCGACGACCGCTTCCTCGTAGCGCAGCTGCTCGGACATCTTGCGCGCGTCGATGAGGCTCGCCGGCACCGCCGTGCTCGGAGCCGCCGCCATCACCACTTCGCCCGCACCGCTCTCGGGCAACAGCACGATGGTGCGCGGCGCATCTGACGGAGCAGCAGCGAGAAGGAGCGCGAGGAACACGGGCGACAAACCTAGTTCAAGGCGTCAGCGGCGGCAGGTCTTTCGCGGGCACACACTTGCCGCCGAACGCGTCGTCCTGACACTTCTCGTCTTCGCGACACTGCCCGCGGCAGGGAATGGGATCGCAGTAGCCCGTCGACTTGTTGCAGGTCGTGCCGGGCGTGCAGACGGTGAAGCAGTCTCCATTCGCGCGGCGCACGCCCGAGACGGTGCCGGCGATCGCGGTGTTGACGGCGGCGTTGACGACCGCTCCACCGGCCGCGGCGCACGACGAGAGCAGCAGCAACAGCGCGACTCGTTTCACGGGACCACCTCTCGCCGCAGATGCGCACCGAGGCGCGTCATCGTCTCGTAGTGAATCGTCTGCGCCCAGCCGCTCAACGTCTCGGCGCTCACCGACTCGTCACCGTCGCGCCCGATGAGCGTGGCCACCAACGGCTTCTCGTCGCTCACCGCGTGCGTCACGTCGACGATGAGGTGATTCATCATCACGCGCCCGAGCACCGCGCAGCGTTTGCCGTTCACCAGCACGTGCGCCTTGCCCGATGCGAGCCGCGGGTATCCGTCCCAGTAGCCGACGGGGAGCACGGCGACGCGCGTGTCGGCTGCGCACTTCCACGTGCAGCCGTAACCGACGTAGCTGCCCGCGGGGAGCCACTTCACGATCTGACTCGGCGACTTCCACGTCAGCACCGGCTCGAGCGTCGGCAGCGTGCCGAGCACGACGCGCGCTGAGAGTCGCGTCTCGGCGCTCGGCCACAGGCCGTACATCGCGATGCCGACGCGCACTGTGTCGAGCCGCGCCGGAGGCAACACCAGTGCTGCTGCGCTCGCCGCGAAATGACGCTGCGCCGAGGCGCTCACTCCGGCGCGCTGCTGCAACAGCGCGAAGCCGGCGTCGAAGTTCGCGAGCTGCTGCTTCGCGTAGTCCTGCTCGGTGACGTCTTCGGTGTTGGCGAAGTGGCTGAGCACTCCGCGCACCGTGACGACGTCGCCGGCGGTCTTGAAGAAGTCAGCCTCGCCGCGCTCGAGACCGGCGCGCGTGAACCCTTCGCGACCGAGGCCAGTGTCGAGGTGAACGTGGACGTCGAGCTTCAGCTGCGCGGCTCGCAGCGCACGCACCGTGTCTTCGAAGCCACAATCCGCGGCGACCACACTCACGGCCGCGCGGGCGAGCTCGACGCAGTCTTCGGGTGACGTCGCGCCGATGACGAGCACTTCACGCTGCGGCTTGCCGTGCTTCTTTTCCCACGCGCGAATGCCGAGCGCTTCAGCGGGAGTGATGACGTAGATGACGTCGACGCGAGCGTGGGCGAGCGAAAGCGTCTGCTCGAGACCGTGGCCGTAGGCGTTGCCCTTCAGCACCACGCCGAGCCGCGCGGCGTTTCCCACCACCGAGCGAAAAGACGCCACGTTCGTCGCGTACGCCCTCTCGGACAGCTCAATCCACGAAGCGACATTCATCTCGGCACGAAGTACCACTTTTCGTGCCTGCGGGACGCCAGCTTCACCAGGCCTTCACGCCCGTCCACAGCACCGAGCCGAAGCTCAAGTTCGCGGTGCCCGACTGGTGCGCTCCGACGTCGGGCTGCGTGTACATGTCGTTCACGTTGGGCAACAGCTTCGCCGCTCCACGGCCGGGTGAATTCGTGGCGAGCGAGAAGTTGCCGATGGTGTTCGGCGAGCGCGTCGGGTCGTAGCTGCGACGCGCGACCTGCGAGCCCGAGCCGGTGTGCGTGTTGAGCTGCAGCGCCTCGTCGACGTTGCCCGCGAAGATCGGCGCGGCGTTGATGCCGTTCACCTCGGTGACGTCGAGCCCGCCGACGTAGAGATCATTCGAGAACGTGCCGCTGTTGTCGTCCATCTGCCAACCGATCGCCGAGTGGCCCGGGTTGAAGTTGGTGAAGATGTTGTTCGCGCTCTCGATGTTCGTGGCGTGCACCGAGCCGGCCGAATTCTGCATGCCCGAGTCGATGCCGCACTTGCGCGACGCCGAGGTCGACGACGGGCAGGCCGGCTGCAGCGACGTGTTGTGGAAGTAGTAGGCCTTGCCGCCGGTGAACATCTGGTCCTGGCTGCCGAGCTTGAAGAACAGGCCGCGCTCCGACTCGTTGTCGGGGTTGGCGATCTCCGGGTCCCACATGCCCGAGTGGTTCGAGGTGATGTTGCGCAGCACGTAGATGGGGCCGACCGCGACCGCTCCGTTCGCGATGCCGATGAACGTGTTGGTGATGAAGTTGTTCCAGATGCGGACCTGCTTGTTGCCGCCCTCGGCCTCGATGCCGTCGTCGTACGCCTTCGAGATGTAGTTGCCGTAGATGTCGGAGTCGTTGTTCGGAAAACCCGTCGCGGTGAAGTTGTCGGAGCCGCCGATGCCGTCCATGAAGTAGTGACCGTGCGAACCGAGCACGTCGTTGTACCGAATGACGTGGTTGCCGCCGCACTCGAAGAAACCGATGCCGTTGGTGCCGTACGGGTGTCCGTACTTCCACGGGTTCGAGCCGTAGCGCGGATCGTGAATGCGATTGCCCTGCACGATGATGCGCGTCTGCTTCTGCGCGGCGGACACGTTGTAGCCAGTGCACGCGACGGCGGCCGTCTCGTTGTAGCCGACGGAGATCGTCGCGGTGTCACCCTGCACCGCTCCGCCGAAGCCCGCGCCGAAGCCGGAGATGTCGTTGCCTTCGATCACGATGTCGTGCGCGCCGGGGCGAATCTCGATGCCGTTCGCCTGGCAGTTCCGCAGCGTGAGGCCGCGAATGATGATGTACGAGCCGGTGACGGTGATGCAGTGGTCGGGGTTGTTCACGGGCGTGAAGCCCATGTCGATGCCCGCGCCCGGAGCCGCCGCCTGATACAGCCGGTACGCCGTCGGAGTGCCGCTCTGCGTGATGTCGATGCCCTGCGAGCTCATTCCGCTGAGCGTGACGATGCCGTTCGGGTCGACGGGGAACGATTCGGACCACGTCCCGAAGGTGCCGTTGGCGATCACGGTGCCGCTCGGGTTCTTGATCTGCACTTCGTACGACGAGCCTGACTGCAGCCCGAGCACGCTGCTGCGGAACTCGTTGTTGCGTTGATCGAGCCACATCGGGAGCGCGGTCTTCCACGCGGTCTGACCGACGAGGCGGTACTCGACGGTGGCGCTGGTGATCGCTCCGAACGGCGCGGCGCGCGGGAGATAGAGGCCGAGCACTTCGAACGTGGGCACGGCGCGGAGGCCGCCGGTGGTGGTGCCTCCGTTGTTCACGCTGACGCCGACCGTGGACTGGCCGCGATTGCCGGCGGCGTCACGCGCGATGACGAAGAGCGTGTGCATGCCGTTCGAGGCGCTCGCGGTGTTCCACGTGCATTCGTAGCGGCTGCCCATGAGCGCCGGCGTGCAGAGCTGGGTGCCGGTCGCGGTGTCGAGACGGAACTCGACGGTGGTGACGGCGAGGTTGTCGCTCGCGTTCGCTGCGACGAGGACGCTCGAGCTGATCGCAGCGCCCGAGGCAGGGAGGACGAAGGACGCGGTGGGAGGAGTCGTGTCGCCGGCCATGCCTCCGCCGGTCGCGCTTCCGCCGCCGGTCGCAGATCCGCCACCGCTCGCGGATCCACCACCGGTCGCAGTTCCACCACCCGTTGCGCTTCCACCGCCCGTCGCAGTTCCACCGCCCGTCGCAGTTCCACCGCCCGTCGCAGATCCACCGCCCGTCGCAGATCCACCACCCGTCGCAGATCCACCACCCGTCGCGGAGCCGCCACCGCTCGCAGCTCCACCACCGGTCGCCGCACTCCCACCGCCGGTCGCACTGCCACCGCCCGTCGCACTTCCGCCGCCGGTCTCAGACCCGCCACCGGTCGCAGCTCCGCCGCCGCCACCCGCGCCGGATCCGCCACCGCTTCCCGCGCTGTTGTTCACGCTCAACGCGATTGCGGCTTCAGCGGAGTGCCCCACCGAATCAGTCGCGATCGCCGTCAACGTGTGCACGCCGTTCGACGCGCCGGCGCTGCTCCACACGCACACCCACGTCGCTCCGGTGCGCGTCGCGGTGCACGCATTCAACGAGTCGACGCGAAACTCGACGGCGGTGACGAACTCGCTCGCCGACGCCACCAACATCACCGAACCCGAAACGCTCGCGCCCGTGGTGGGAGTCGCGATGGCGATGGTCGGCTCGTCCATCATCCCGATTTCCCCCATGCAGCCCGACATCGCGACGACCACCAGCACTCGAGCGAAGAGCTTCATTGCGTGACCTCCGAAATTCGCGTTCACGCTCGCTGACGCAGGGTCGGAATTCCGTGTGCGTCGATCGTGCAAACACCCGAATCGACACCAGAAAACCGTTCGCCAATTTCGAGCCTTTTCCTCGCATGACACGAAACGTCGGAGTGCTGGACCGAGTGATGCGAGCAGTGGTGGCAGTGGGTTCGTTCGGCGGAGCGCTGTTCGCCCCGTGGCCATTGCCGATTCGAATCGGAGTCTTCGGAGCGACGGGTGCGTACTTGCTCTTCTCGTCCGTCGCCGGCACGTGCCTCGGCTACCGGTTGATGGGACGCTCGACCTGCCCGCGATGACCACCGCACTACGCGCAGCACGAGATGACGACGCCGCGCTCGAAGAGCTGCTGCGCAAGTACCACCAGCGCGTGCTGCGTTTCGGAGAGACGGTGTGTCGCGACGGCGCAGAAGCCGACGACGCGGTTCAAGAAGCGTTCGTGAAGCTCTCGCGTCGGCCCGAGGTCGTGCGACACCCCGGAGCGCTCGCGTGGTTGTTCACCACCGTGCGGCGACTCTGCCTTCGCGCGCTCGCGCCATTCTCTCGTCGCGCGCGACTCTCGATCGAAGAGAACCAACACGACGCAGCCGATCCCCGCCCCAACGCGCACGAAGCGCTCGAACGTTTCGAGCTCGTCGCGCGCGTGCACGCGGTGATCACCTCGTTACCGCCCGAGCTGCGCGAGGTGTTGGTGCTGCGCGATCTCGAAGGCCTCTCGAGTGAAGAAGCCGCGCGTGCGCTCGAGCTGAGCGAGCCGGCGATGAAGTCACGTCTGCACAAAGCGCGTGAAGCCGTCCGCGAGGCGCTGCGAGTAGAGTCGTCGCGTGCGGCTCACGGCGTTGCAGCTCCCAGCGCGGTTTGGAGCGATTGAGCAACAGCTCACGTTCGCCGAAGAGCTGCTCGCGAGCGGGCCGAAGACCGACCTCATCCTCGTCAACGAGGCCGCGTTCACCGGCTACGTCTCACCGAAGGGCCACTTCGATCTCGCGCCCTTCGCGGAGCCACTCGACGGTCAGGCCTCACGCGCGCTCGCGCACTTCGCACGACGGTTCGACGCGCTCGTCGTCGGCCCGGTGATCGAGAAACACGGAACGCAGTGCTTCAACTCGCTCGTCGCCATCGCCCCCGACGGCAAGCGCTTGATGCACTACCGAAAACGCCACCCGTGGATGCCGGAGATCTGGGCGAGCCCGGGCGACACGCCGTTCCCGCTCTTCGACTGGCGCGGCTCCACGTTCACCGCGGCGATCTGCTTCGACGTGCATTTCCTCGCCGAAGAAGCGGCCGAACAATTCACCGAGGCCGACCACTTTCTCTTCGCGAGCGCCTGGGTCGACGAAGAAGGCGACGCGCGGCCTGGCCATCTGATGCCGCTCGCCGAGCGCTTCGGAGTGAACGTGCTCAACGCGAACTGGGGCGTCGGCAAGCCGAAGATTCGCGGTCAGGGTGGTTCGCTCTTCATCGATCGCAACGCGAAGCTGACGCGCCTGCTCGACGACGGAGCGGCACGCCTCGACGTCACCGCTTCTTCTTGAGTTCCTCGCACGACACCTGCTGTCCGTGTTCGCAAGCGAACAGAAAGTGCTTCATCGCGCCCTTGCGGTCGGCCTTCCGCCCCTTGCCGGCGTCGAGCAGCAACGCGAAGTTCTGACAGCCGATCGGTTCCTTCAGCTTGCACGAGCGTTCGTAGAGGTCGATCGCCTTCGTCGGATCCTTCTTCGTTCCGAGCGCTCAGCGAGGTTGTTGCAGCCGCGCGGCTCTCCCTTGCTGCACGCGCGACCGAGCAACTCGAGGGCGAGCTCGTAGTTGGTCTCCACGCCACGACCGAGCAGGTACAGCGTGCCCAGTCCGAACGCGCCACTCGCCGCCTGGTGGTCGATGGCCTCTGGTACCAGCTGGCGGCCTTGTTGAAGTCGACCGGGACTCCGAGCTCGCCGTACTCGTAGATGGTGCCCAGCAGGTAGCAACCTTCGCCTTCACCGAGCTCGCAGCCGATCTCCAACTGTTTGATTCCGAGTTCGGTATCGGCCTTCACGCCGCGACCGTTGAGCTGCGCTCGGCCCTGGTACACGCACGCAGCCGGGCTCTTCGCTTCGCAGGCCCTGCTGAAGAGTTCGTACGCCTTCGTCGCGTCGGCCTGCAGACCACCGCGACCTTGTTCGTACAGCGAGCCGAGTGGACCGCACGCTCGTTGATGCCCACCGTCGCACGACTTCTCGAGGAGCTTCGCGGCCGACGCCTCGTTGCCCGACTTGAGCGCCTTCATCCCGTCGTTGAAGCAGGCCTCAGCGTCACCTGCCGCGCAGCCCTTCGGTTTGCTCCACGCCAAACTGCTCGAGACGCTGAGGACGGCCAACGACAGTCGGAACAGGCTCACGGTTCGAGTCTACGTCAGCGGTCGCTCCGCGCTGTCACTGCTTGACCGGCGTGAGGCGACGGGCGAGGAGCGCTGCATGTCTGCCGCCGAGCTGCTGCCTCGCTTCACCGCTGCGCTGAAGCACCGCCTCCCGCGTCTCGCCGCTCCGCACGTGTCTGCGCTGCGCCTCTTCAACGGCTACACCGAGGGCTACCCGCGCGTGGCGGTCGATCTCTACGGCACGACGTTGATGCTCCACGACGCGACTTCGCCGAGCGGAGATCGCGAGCTGATGCTGGCGCTGGTCGAAGCGGCGCGCGCGGCGTTGCCCTTCGTGACGGCCGCGCTGTGGAAGCGGCGCGAATCGAAGAACCAGGACGAGCGCAACGGCAGCATGTTGCTCGGCGCGGAGAGCGACCTGACGCGCAAGGTTCAAGAAGACGGCGTCTGGTACACCACGCGGCTCACGCTCAATCGCGACGCGAGTCTGTATCTCGACACCGCTCCGCTGCGCGCGTGGGCGAAGAAAACACTCGGCGGCAAGCGCGTGCTCAACGCCTTCGCGTACACCGGCAGCCTCGGCGTCGCAGCGAAGGCCGGTGGCGCGGAATCGGTCGTGCACACCGATCTCAACAACGCGTTCCTCACCGTCGCGAAAGACAGCTACGCGCTCAACCGCTTCGAGCTGATTCGCCGTGACTTCATGGCGGGCGATTTCTTCGACGTCATCGGGCGGCTCAAGCGCGATCACCCGCTGTTCGACTGCGTGTTCGTCGACCCGCCGTTCTTCTCGGTGACCGAAAAGGGCCGCGTCGATCTCGTGCAGGACATGGAGCGTCTGATCAACAAGGTGCGCCCGCTCATCGCGCACGGCGGACAGCTGGTGGCGATCAACAACGGCGTCTTCGTGAGCGGCGCCGATTTCCAGAAGCAGCTCGAGGCGGTGTGCGCCGACGGCTTCCTGTCGTTCAAGGAACGCATCGACGTGCCTGACGACTTCACGGGCTACTCCGACACCAGAGCGCGCGGGCTGGAGATCGACCCCGCGCCGTTCAATCACTCGACGAAGATCGCGGTGCTCAGCGTGAAGCGCAAAGACGGCCGCACACGCTGATCAGCCGAGCAGCGCCTTCCATTCTTCTTCCTTGAAGCCGACCAGCACCTTGTCGCCCACCACCGCGACCGGGCGCTTCACGAGCTTGCCGTCGGCAGCGAGCATCTTCTTCACCTGCGCTTCTGACGCTGCGTCGATCTTGTCCTTGCCGATCGCGCGGTAGCTCAAGCCCGAGGTGTTGAGCCACTTCTTCACGTCTTTGCCGCTCGCGGGAATCCACTTCTCGAGCTCGGCCACCGTCGGAGGATCGTCGACGATCGCGCGCAGCTCGATCTCGATGCCCTTGCCGGCGAGCCACTTGAGGGCCTTCTTGCAGGTGCTGCAGCCGGAATAGGAAAGGACGAGCGGCTTGTTCGCTTTGGGCATGCGCGATTGATGCGCTACGACGCCGCCATGCTCAAGAAAATCCTCATTGGACTCCTGGCGGTGCTCGCCATCTTCTTCGCGATCGTCGCCTCGCGTCCGGAGACCTTCGAGATCAAGCGCTCGCTCGACATCAACGCTTCGCCCGAGGTCGTCGCCTCGCAGATCACCAACTTCCACAAGTGGGAAGCGTGGAGCCCGTGGGAGAAGCAGGACGCGGCGATGAAGAAGACCTTCGACGGCCCCGATGACGGCGTCGGCGCGCACTACGCGTGGGACAGCGCCAAGGTCGGCTCGGGCGAGATGAAGGTCACCGACGTGAAGCCGGGCGAGAAGGTCGGCATCGATCTGCACTTCACCAAGCCGTTCGAGACGCAGAACCGCGTCGACTTCGAGCTCGTGAAGAGCGGCGACAAGACCAACGTGAGCTGGGTGATGACCGGCAAGAACAGCTTCGCTGGCAAGGCGATGAGCGTGTTCATGGACATGGACAAGATGGTCGGCCCGGATTTCGAGAAGGGCCTCGCCGCGCTGAAGGACGCATCAGAAAAGGCGCAGGCCGCGGCCGTGGTGCCCGTCGCTGCTCCGCCGCCTGCCGAAGGTGACGCCGCGGCGACCGACGCTGGCACGCCTTGAGCTCGAACCTGCACTTCGACGAGGCGTACTACCGCCGCTTCTACGTCGACCCGTCGACGCGGGTGTACGACCAGAAGCGGCACGCGAAGCTGATCACCGGAGTGATCGGCCTCGCGGAGTGGTTCGGCGTGCAGTTGAACGACGTGCTCGACGTGGGCGCCGGTCTCGGTTGGTGGGGAACGTGGCTGCGCACGCACCGCAAGGGCGTGAACGTGGTGAGCACCGAGCTCGAGCCCGACATCTGCGCGCGCTACGGCCACGTGCAGGCCGACATCCGCACGTGGCGGCTGCCTCGTACGTTCGACCTCGTGATCTGCCAGGGCGTGTTGCCGTACCTCGATGACGAAGGCGCCGCGGCGGCGATCGAAAACCTCGCCGCGATGTGTGACGGCTTGCTGTACCTCGAGGCCATCACCAAAGACGACATGAAGGACGCGATCGATCCGACTCGCACCGATCTGCGCGTCAACCTGCGGCCGGCGAAGTGGTACCGCGCGCGACTGACGAAACACTTCCGTGAAGTCGGAGCGGGCGTCTACGCCGCGCATCGCGCCGAGCTGCCGTTCTTCGCGCTCGAGGCCGCGGGCGAAGTTCCGAAGCCGTCGAGCAAGAAGGGTCGCTGAGATGGACACCGTTCTCCTGATTCTGAAGTTCGTGCTCGGCTTCGCGATGATGGGCGTCGGCGTGCTGCACTTCACGGCGACGCGCGCGTTCGAGACCATCGTTCCGAAGATGCTGCCGGCGCCGAAGATGATCGTGTGGATCTCCGGAGTCGCGGAGATCGCCGGCGGTCTCGGTCTGTTGATTCCGATGACGCAGCGCTGGGCGGCGTGGGGGCTGATCGCGCTCTACGTCGCGGTGTTCCCCGCGAACATCAACATGGCGATCAACGATCTGCCGCTCGGCCGACAGAAGGTGCCGCGCTGGGCACAGTGGGCGCGGCTCCCGTTCCAGGCGTTGTTCATCGGCTGGGCGTGGCTCTACACGTGAGCTGATTCGTGGCCAGCGCGCTCGCTCTCACGCTGCTGGTCGCGATCTCCGCGTCGGTGCTCGGTGGCTCGTTGGCGTTGCTGGTCGTGCTCGCCACGCACGGTCGGCGGTTTGCCGGAGCGCTCGACGCGGTGCTGACCGCGCCGCTGGTGCTGCCTCCGACGGTGCTCGGCTACTACTTGCTCACGCTGCTCGGAGCGCGCGGCGTGTTCGGCGGCTTCATCGAGCGCGTGTTCGGTGCGCCGCTGGTGTTCACCACCACCGCAGCCGTCATCGCCGCGACCGTCACCGCGTTTCCGATGATCTTGCAGGGCTTGCGCAGTGCGCTCGACGCGGTCGATGGCACGCTGCTCGAGGCCGCGCGCACACTCGGAGCGACGCGCGTGCAGTCGTTGGTGAAAGTCGCCTTGCCGCTCGCGTCGCGCGGCATCGCGTCGGGTGTGCTGCTCGGCTTCGCGCGCGCGTGCGGCGATTTCGGAGTCACGCTGATGCTCGCGGGCAATATCGAGCACGAGACGCGCACCGCTTCGCTCGCCATCTACGACGCGGTGCTCGCGGGGCGTGACGACGATGCGCTGAAGCTCGCGCTGATGCTCAGCGGCATCGCGGTGATCGCCATCGCGCTCGTTCAATGGTTCGGCCAGAGGCCACATGGCCGGTGAACTGAACGTCGTGCTGAAAGTCACGAAGGGCGCGTTCTCGCTCGACGCGTCATTCGTCGCGCGCGAGGGCATCACGATTCTGCGCGGGCCGACCGGCTGCGGAAAATCGACGGCGCTGCGGGCCATCGCGGGGCTCGAACAGAGCCAGGTCGTGCTGGACGGTGTGGACTTGAGTCTGCTTCCGCCCGAAGCGCGGCGAATCGGCTTCGTGTTTCAGACCTCGGCGTTGTTCCCGCATCTGAGCGTCGAAGAGAACATCGCGTTCGGTTCGACGAATCCCGCGCCGTGGATCGATCGCCTCTCGTTGCGTGCGTTCGCCGGCCGCAAGCCTGACTCACTCAGCGGCGGAGAACGTCAGCGCGTCGCCTTTGCCCGCGCGTTGGCGCGAGAGCCGCGAGTGCTGCTGCTCGACGAACCCTTCTCGGCGCTCGACGCCGTTTCACGCGATTCGATGCTCGCGACGCTGGTCGAGCTCGTCTCGGAGAAGAGATTGATCGCCGTGATGGCCACTCACTCGGCGGAAGACGCGCGGGTCGGCGCCGCCGTGCTCACGATGGAGAGTGGGCGGCTGGTCGAGCCAGCTCAAAGAAACGGCCCATGAAGAAGAGCGGGTAGATCAGCAGAAAGAGATTCGGCGCCCACCAGGCGAGATCGAAGTCGCCGCGAATCGCCCAGAACGCGATCGCCATCAGCCCTGAGACACTGGTCAACGCGAGCGAGAGGACCGCAAAGAGCGGCGCACGCGCGTCGCGCTTGCGCGAGAGCCACACGCTGGTCAGCCCGAGCACCGACACCAGCAGGTCGAGCGGGAGAAACGACCAGTTCCAGCTCTGCAAGGTCGCGTTCTCGTAGTCCTTGAAGAGCCACGCGGGCGGGAAGGCGTGGGTCGCCGTCGCCAACCAATAGGCCACGAAGACGAGGTCGGTGCCGACCATGAGGGTCGTGAGCCCAGACGTGAATGGATTTCGCGGCACTGACATGCATCGCAGCATAACAGTCGTTATGGTCGCGCGCTCCCATGCGTGATTCACGTGAGGCGATTCTGCAGGCCGCGACCGCGCTGTTGGCCGAGGGCGGCTTCGCGGAAGCCAGTCTGCGCAACGTCGCGACGCGCGCCGGGTGCACGACGGGCTCGGTCACCCATCACTTCGCGGACCGGCAGGAACTGCTGATGGCCACGCTCGAGCGGGCGCATCAGGCGGCGGCAGCGCGCATGCTCGAGAAGGTCAGTGCGTCGCTGAAGCCGAAGGCGCAGCTGCGAGCGGTGATTCACGAGGCGCTCCCGCTCGATCGGAAACGGATGATCGAGTGGCGCGTGTGGCTCGCGTTCTGGAACGAGGCCGCTGCCAACCCCGCCGTCGCTCGCGAGCACTCGAAGCGCTACCGCGAATGGCGCGCCGCGCTCGACGCATTGCTGCGGCCGCTGGTGGCGTCGCCTAGCTCGAGAGCACATCACGTCGATTCGCTGGTGGCGTTGATCGACGGGCTGGGGCTCGGACTCATCGTGGCGTCGAAGCCCGCGATACAAAAAGCGCGCGCCCTCGATGCGGTCGAGCGCATGCTGAGCACCCTTCGATGACGACCACGCTGATCACGGGAGCCAACACCGGCATCGGCGCCGAGACCGCGCGCGGACTCGCGAGGCGCGGCCACAAGGTCTTCTTCGCATGCCGCAGCGAAGCGAAGACGCGACCAGTGATGGACGCCATCGCGCGCGAGACGGGAAATCGCGAGCTGCACTTTCTCGAACTGCACCTCGATGATCTCGAGCAGGTGCGTTCGTGCGCGGCGAAGTTCAAGGCGCGTGGCGAACCGCTCGACGTGCTCTTGCTCAACGCCGGAGTCGCGAGCGGCCCGCTTACCAAACAAGGCTTCGAGCCCTGCTTCGGCGTGAATCACCTCGGGCATTTCCTGCTCACGCGGGAGCTCGAGAGCACCCTTCGCGAGCGCGTCGTGATCGTCGCCAGTCGAGCGCATGAGCGCGTGAAGACGGCGATCGACGAAGCGACGCTGAAGAAGCCGCAGCAGTCGCGAAGCGGCTGGCCCGAGTACCAGGCGTCGAAGCTCGCCAACATGCTCTTCGCGCTCGAGCTGACGAAGCGGCTGCCGAAGATCGGCGTGCACGCGCTTCACCCCGGCGTGATCGCTTCCGATCTCTGGCGTGCTGTTCCGTGGCCGCTGCGACCGCTGGTGACGATGTTCATGCGCACCACCGAGCAGGGAGCGGTGTCGAGTCTCCACTGCGCGACGGCGGAGAACCTGCAGACCGGCGGCTACTACGGAGAAAACGGCGAGCCGCGTGAACGCAGCGCACTCGCGAAAGATGAAGCAGCCGCGAAGTGGCTCTGGGACTACAGCGAACGAGCGGTTCGCCAGGGAACCTGAGAGGCCGCCGCGGAGTCGGTGCTGCATGCTCGGTGTACTGCTGCTCGTCATCGCCGCGACCCCAGACGGCGGCAGCGAACCTCTCCTCCGCGCTCTGTCGTTCGGACCGCCGCAGCCCGACATCGTCTCTCTCGGCGCGAGCACGACGTACGGAGCGACCTCGATCACCACGGTGAAGGCGATCGAAGACTTCCACTGGGCCGGCTGCGGCTACGAAATGTGGAACCACGTTCTCCTCGTCGAGGGTCCCGACGCCGGCTGGGGCGGCTTCCTCGGCACCTCAGGCAGCTCGTCGTGCCCGGCCGCCGAGTGGAGCAGCGTCGACGAAGCGAAACTGGTGAAGGGCACCATTCGGCTCACGAGCGGCTTCGAGAAGAGCGCCACGCATCGCGCCGGCAAAGGCGCGACCCTCAACCTCGTCCCGTATCAAAACTTCGCGGTGCCCCGGGAAATCGGCACCATCAAGAAGCTCCCGCAGAAGAATTGTCTCGAGGCGGTTGAACGACCCGGCGTGCACTTCGAAACCGGCTCGTGGTGTTCGCAGACGAAAGACGCCCTCACCTGCCTCGCGCTCCGCAACCGCTGTGACTTCGCGATCGACGCCGAAGGCCACGAGTTCCGCTTCGACGACGCGGAGTACCTCGTCACACCCGGCTGCGTGATTCCCGCGAAGGAGCACGCGCTGATCGTCAGCCCGATGGAAACGCCCGACGCGCTCACCTTCTGGGTCGCGCGCTGCCCGGCCATCGATCGCCGCGACTCGCGATGATTGATTCTTGAGTCAATTTCCCGTTTGGTGCGCCCGCCATGCGCGTCAACGAGCAGCCGTACCCGGTGCTGTCGTCGCACCTCGATGCACGGTCGGACACCTGGGCGCAGAACCGCGATCAAAACCTGAAGCTCCTCGAGCCGGTGCAGGCCGCGCTCAAGAAGTCGCTCGAGGGCGGTGGCCCGAAGTACGTCGAGCGCCACAAGCAGCGCGGCAAGTTGCTCCCGCGTGAACGCATCGAGTTGATGCTCGACCGCGACTCGCACTACCTCGAGCTCTGTCCGCTCGCGGGCTACGAGATCGACGGTCACGCTCCGGGCGCGTCGGTGGTCGGTGGCATCGGCCGCGTCTCGGGCGTCGAGTGTCTGATCTCCGCCAACGAGTCGACCGTCAAAGGCGGCTCGATGAGCGAGTTCTCGGTCGTCAAAGCTCGCCGCCTCGCGGAGATCGCGTTCACCAACCGCCTGCCGTCGATCTCGCTCACCGAGAGCGGCGGCGCCGACCTGCCGAATCAGGACAAGATCTTCGTGCCCGGCGGCATGGGCTTTCGCGATCTCACGCGCAAGAGCGCGCAGAAGCTGCCGAGCATCACCGTGGTCTTCGGCAGCAGCACCGCCGGCGGCGCGTACGTGCCGGGCATGAGCGACTATTCGATCTTCGTGAAGAAGGCCGCGACCGTGTACCTGGGCGGGCCTCCGCTGGTGAAGATGGCCACGGGCGAAGAGACCACCGACGAAGCGCTCGGCGGCGCCGAGATGCACTCGCGCGTCAGCGGCGTCAGTGACTACCTCGCCGAAGACGAGCGCGACGCGATTCGACTCGCGCGCGAGATCGTGGCGCACCTCGACTGGAGAAAACCCGCGAGCGCGCTGCCGCGAATCATCGAGCCGCCGAAATACGACGCGGAAGATCTGCTCGGCATCGTCTCCCCTGATCCGCGCGTGCCGTACGACCCGCGAGAGGTGATCGCGCGCATCGTCGATGGCTCGCGCTTCTCGGAGTTCAAGCCGATGTACGGCAACACGCTGGTCTGCGGCTGGGCACACCTGCACGGCTTCCCGGTCGGCATCCTCGCGAACCACGGCATCCTCTTCTCGGAATCGGCGAACAAGGGCGCGCAGTTCATTCAGCTGTGCAACCAGGCCAACGTGCCGCTGCTCTTCCTGCAGAACATCACCGGCTTCATGGTGGGCCGCAGCTACGAAGAAGGCGGCATCATCAAGAACGGCGCGAAGCTGATCAACGCGGTGTCGAACAGCACCGTGCCGGCCATCACCATCATGATGGGCGCGAGCTACGGCGCGGGGAACTACGCGATGAACGGTCGCGCGTACGAGCCGCGGCTCCTCTTCACCTGGCCCTCGCACAAGATCGCTGTGATGGGCGGCAAGCAGGCGGCGGGCGTGCTCGAGATCATTCAGCGCAACGCTGCGATGAAACGCGGAGAGCCCGTCGACGAAGAAACGCTCGGCGGCATGAAGCAGCTCGTCGAGTACCAGATCGATCAACAGTCAAGCGCGCTCTTCGCCACTGCGCGACTGTGGGACGACGGCATCATCGACCCGCGCGACACGCGCACCGTCGTCGCGCTCTCACTCTCGGCCGCGTATTCGCGCGAGGTCGAGGGCACCACCAGCTTTGGCGTCTTCCGGCACTGAGCTCGCACATGAAGACTCTCAACAAATTGCTGGTCGCCAACCGCGGAGAGATCGCGCTGCGCGTGATGAAGACCGCGCGTCGCATGGGTCTCGCGACGGTCGCCGTGTATTCCGACGCCGACGCCGAGACGCCGCACGTGAAGTTCGCCGACGAAGCGGTGCGCATCGGTGGCGCTCCGTCGAGCGAGTCGTACTTGAACGCCGCGGCGATTCTGAAGGCCGCGAAGCTCACCGGCGCCGACTGTCTGCACCCGGGTTTCGGTTTTCTCTCGGAGAACCCCGACTTCGCGCAGCAGGTGATCGATGCGGGTCTGACGTTCATCGGCCCCCGCCCCGCCGCGATTCGCGCCATGGGTTTGAAGCGCGAAGCCAAGGCGCTCGTCGGCGCGCGCGGCGTTCCGCTGGTGCCCGGTTTCGATGGCGGAGATCAATCGACGGCGCTGCTCGAAGCGAAGGCGCTCGAGATCGGCCTGCCCGTCATCTTCAAGCCGAGCGCCGGCGGTGGCGGCAAGGGCATGAAGATCGCGCGCAAGAAGGAAGAGCTGCGCGAGGCGATCGAGTCGGGCCGGCGTGAAGCGCAGAACGCGTTCGGCGACCCCACGCTGATCATCGAGAAGTACCTCGAGCGGCCGCGGCACCTCGAGATCCAGCTGCTCGGAGACGAGCACGGCAACGTGGTGCATCTCTTCGAGCGCGAGTGCTCGATTCAGCGACGGCACCAGAAGGTGGTGGAAGAGACTCCGAGCGTGGCGCTGACGGCCGAGACGCGCGCCGCGATGGGAGCGGCCGCCGTGCAGGTCGCGCGCGCCATCGACTACACCAACGCCGGCACCGTCGAGTTCATCATGGACCGCGACGGTCGCTTCTACTTCTCCGAGATGAACACGCGGCTGCAGGTCGAGCACCGCGTCACCGAGCAGGTGGTGGGCGTCGATCTCGTCGAGCAGCAGCTCCGCATCGCGCGCGGCGAGAAGCTCTCGTTCACGCAGCAAGACCTGAAGCAGAAGGGTCACGCGGTGCAGGTGCGCCTGTACGCCGAAGATCCTGCGAACGGTTTCCTCCCGAGCGTGGGGCGCATCTTCGATTTCCACGTGTACGAGGTCGGAGGCCTCACCGTCGACTCGGGCGTCGAGACCGGCGGCGAAGTGTCGATGCACTACGACCCGATGGTCGCGAAGTTGATCTGCTGGGGCGAAGACCGTGACGACGCGACGGCTCGCATGGTGCGCGCGCTCGAGGGGCTGAGCGTGCAAGGCGTGCGAACCAATCGCGGCTTCCTCACGCGGTTGTTGAAGCACCCCGACTACCTCGCGGGTCATCTGCACACCGGCTTCATCGAAGAGAAGATGAGCGACGCGCTGCAGGAGCCCGCCGACCCTGAGCGCGCGAAGCTGAACGCCATCGTCGCCACGCTCGCCGCACACCGCGTCCGCCGCGCGAGCGACGACTTCCTGCCGAGCGTCACCAGCGGCTACCGCAACAACCGCGCGTACGACCAGTTCGTCGAGTTCGAGAATGGGCTGCGCGTCGAGTACCGCGCGCTGGGCGGCGATCGGTTCCTGATCGACGGCGCGACCTGGCAGATCGTCTCGTGGGAAGCGCCGGCGCTCACGTTCATCTCGGGTGACGGGCTGCGCCAGCGCGCGCGCGTCACGAAGGTCGACGACAAGTTCTTCGTGCACAACCGGCTCGGCGGCGGAGTGGTGATCGAGAAGCCGCGCTTCCCGGCGGCGACCGATTCGTCGGTGAAGGGCGGCTTCATGGCGCCCATGCCCGGCAAGGTCGTGAAGGTGCACGTGAAGGACGGCGAGTCAGTCAAAGCCGGTCAAGTGCTGCTGGTGCTCGAAGCGATGAAGATGGAGCAGGCCACGCGCAGCCCCGCCGACGGCGTGGTGAAGAAGGTGATGGTGCGCGAAGGCGAGCAGGTGACTGCGGGCCAGATCCTCGTGGTGATGAACGAGTGATCGATCGCCTCGCACCGACGCGACGACCCGATCGCTCGCCGAGCGGCTACCAGAATTGGCGTGAGCTGCTCTTCGTGCACTGGAGCTACCCGGTCGAAGCGGTGCGCCCGCTCGTGCCGCCTGAGCTCGAGCTCGATTGCTTCGAGCCCGGCCGCGTCTTCGTCGGAGCCGTGCCGTTCGTGATGAAGGACATCCGTCTCGCGCTGCAGCCGCGCTTCACGGCGATGAACTTTCTCGAGACGAACCTGCGCACCTACGTGCTGCACAAGAACGAGCCGGGCGTGTTCTTCTTCTCGCTTGAGGCGAGCAGCCGACTTGCGGTGAGAGCCGCGCGCTGGGGTTGGGGCTTGCCGTACTTCGACGCGGAGATGACGACTTCGACGAATGACGGAGTCATCGACTATGCGACCACGCGCGCGAAGACCGGAGCGTCGCTGAAGGTGCGCTTCAAGCCGACCGAGCACCTCGGCGCTTCGCAGCCCGGCACGCTCGAGCACTTCCTCCTCGAGCGATATTTCCTCTTCACGAAATGGCGCGACGCGATCTGGAAAGGCCACGTGCATCACGTGCCCTACCCCGCGCAGCGCTGTGAGCTGCTGAGCCTCGACGAGTCGCTCACCGCGGCGGCGGGGCTGCCGGCACACGAAGCCACACCTGCCACCATTCACTACTCCGCCGGAGTCGACGTCGAAGTGTTCGGTCCTGACCGCGTGTGATGTTTGGATGCGCTCCATGCGCATCGACTCCGCGAAGTGGTGGGCGCCGTGGCTGGTCGTCGTCGCAGTCGGCTGTGGGACGCCCGCCATGCAGGACGACGGCGGAACGATGATGACGACCGACGCGGGCACGACCTTCGACGCGGGCACGACCTTCGACGCGGGCACCAACACCGACGCCGGCACGACGGACGCCGGCACGACCGACGCGGGAACCGACATCGACGCGGGAACCGACATCGACGCGGGCACTGACATCGACGCGGGCACCGACATCGACGCGGGCACCGACACCGACGCAGGCACCGACACCGATGCAGGCACCGACACCGACGCAGGCACCAACACTGACGCAGGCTCGACGACGGACGCCGGCATCGACGCAGGAACGACGGACGCAGGCACCGACGCCGGCATGATGTGCCCCGCGAGTGGAGCGGCTCAGTTGGTGATGAACGCTGACGGCGGCCGCACGCTGCTGCGCGGAACCATCGTGACGCCGACGGGCCCCATCGAGGGTGAGGTGCTGGTGGTCGGCGACACCATCACCTGTGTCGCCGCGAGCTGCGGCGCGGCCGATCGCATCGTCGAGACCAACGGCATCGTGTTCCCCGGTCTCATCGACACGCACAACCACACCTTGTTCGACATCTTCGACGAGACCGATTGGGCGCCGTTGATGACCTACAACAACCACAACCAGTGGACGAACGAGGCCCGCTACGCCGCCTTGGTCGACGCCAAGCAGTACCTGAACGGCGAAAACTCGAGCCCGGTCGATCTCGGCTGCGAGATGAACAAGTACGCCGAGCTGCGCGCGATGATGTCGGGCACCACGTCGATCGTCGGCGTGCCGAACCCCGCCAACAAAGCCTGCTACGGCTCGCTGGCACGCACGATCGATCAGACTCCGAACGGGCTCGGGCAGGACAAGATCCAGGTGGCCACGCTCTTCCCCAACACGAGCGCGGCCGACGGCGTCTGCGACAACTTCTCGCAGGGCCAGACCGACGCGTACGTCATTCACGTCGGTGAAGGCGTCGATCAGACCGCGCGCAACGAGTTCATGACGCTCTTCACGGTCACCTCCACCGACGGCTGTCTCTATTCGCCGAAGACCACCATCGTGAACGGCAACGCGTTGCAGGACCCCGAACTCACCACGATGGCGACGAACCAGATGAGCCTCGTGTGGTCACCGCGCTCGAACGTCTTCCTCTACGGAGGCGGCACCGATCTCACCAAGACCGCGAACATTCCGCTCGCGCTCAGCAAGGGCATCAACGTCGCCCTCGGCCCCGACTGGTCGATCGGCGGCAGTCAGAACCTGCTCGACGAGCTGCGCTACGCGAAGAACGTCGACACGCAGATCTGGGGAAGCGTGATCACCTCGCAGACGCTGGCCAACATGGTGACGAAGAACGCCGCGCGCGCGCTTGGTCTGCAGAACGTGCTCGGCTCGATCGAAGTCGGCAAGAAGGCCGACCTCATCGTCATCGACGGCAATCGCTGCGCTCCGTACGACGCGCTGCTCGCCGCGCGCCCCGCGAACATCAAGCTCACGATGATCGGCGGGCTGGTGCTCTACGGTGATTCGAACCTGAAGCCGCTCGGGCCGACGAACCCCGGCTGCGAAGACATGGCGGTGTGCACCGCGAACAAGTTCGTGTGCGTCGCGCGGCCGAGCAGCACCAGCACCGACAAGCTCGCGCAGACGTCGACGCAGATCATCAACGCGCTCAACACCCAGCAGAACGCCTACGACGCGCTCAACTTGACGCAGTGGAACTTCGCTCCACTGTCGCCGCTGATCAATTGCACGCCGTGAGCGTCAGTCGGTGCACTGAATGAACACCGCCTCGGGGGCGGTGCAGTTCTCGGAGCCGATCGGTGCGTGAGGGCAGCTGAGCAGCGTCGCCTCGTTGCCCACGCACGCCACGTCGTCGAGCAGGAAGGTGTCGTTGGGGCCGGTCGTCGACGAGAAGTTCGACATGCCCTGGAAGCCGAGATCGCGGCACACGACCGTCGCGCCCGCCACCGAGAACGAGTCGTCGCACACCTGGCCCCAGCTGCCGGAGAAGACCTCGAGGCGACCGTTGTTGATGCCGTTGCCGTTCACCAGACGCACGCGGCCGTTGTCGATCACCGCTCCTGCCTTGCGGCACTGGCCCGTTCCGCACTGGAACTGCGGGCAGAGCACGCCGCACGCGCCGCAGTTGTTCTGATCGGTCTGCGTGTTGACGCACGACGTGCCGCACACCGTGGTGCTCGCCGAGCAGATCGCTCCGAGCGTGGGGAACGTCACCAGCGACCAATCAGCCGCGGAGTTGGTGTCGGGAATGAACACGTTGCGCTCCAGCGCCTCGGTGCCGGTGTCGGCCGGGTTGGGAGCGTTGTTGCCCATCCACGTGGTGCCCGTCGCGGGGAGCGCGGTCGACGCGCCGGTGCGCACGAAGTCGATGCCCATCGCGCTCGGGTTCTTCAGGCTGACCGCGAGCTCGGTGGTCCACACCAGCGACTTGTTCATGAAGAGCTGTGACGCGGTGCTGGTGCCCGAGCCTTCGATCAAGGTGAGCACTCCACCTGCCGCGAGCATCGTGCCGTTGGGAATGGTGAAGGTGTCGGTGCCCGACTCGCTCACCCATTCCACCGAGTAACCGTCGAGCGCCATCGATGCGGTCGTCGAGTTGTAGAGCTCGATGCGCTCCGGAGCGACGTTCGAGATGCGGCTCAGCACCAGGCCGCCCGCGCTGCTGCACGTTCCGGCAGCGCAGGTCTGCGGCGCGGTGCAGGTGTTGCCGCACTGCCCGCAGTTCGCGGTGCTCGACGCGAGGTTCACGCACACGCCGTTGCAGAGCGTCATGCCGGCGTTGCACGCGAAGCCCGTGGTGCTCGGCATGAACGTCGTGAAGTTGAGCGCGTCATCGGAATCGATGGCGTCGATCTTCCGGTGCACCGAGAGATCAGCTGACGACACCGGCGGGTAGGTCACGCCGTTGCCGAACCACGAGATGCCCGCGGGCGGCGTGGCGGTCGAGCTGCCGAAGCGAACGAAGTCGACGCCCATGGTGCCGTCGAAGACGGTGACGGCCGCGGTGTCGATGAAGGCTCCGCTCGGCGGCGCCATGCCCGAGTAGACGGTGTTGAAGTCATCGGCTCCGGGCGCGGCGTAGATGGCGACGAACTTTCCGGGCGGCAAGGTGCGGCCGCTGCCGGGGAACGTGAAGAGGAACGTTCCCGTCGCGGCGACTTGCACGCGGTAGCCGTCGAGCACCACGGGGCTCGGGCCCGGGTTGTAGACCTCGACCATCGGCACCGGGTCGATGCGGAACTCGGAGATCAACAGACGACCACCACCGGCCACGCACTGGCCCGAGCGGCAGACCTGCGTACCCGCGCACGCCGTGCCGCAGCCGCCGCAGTTGGAGCGATCGTTCTCGAGATCGAGACACGACGTGCCGCACAGACCCGGCCGCGCGCAGATGCGCATCGGCGAAGCGTTCGGTGCGAGGTTCCAATCAGCCGAAGTGTCGGAGTCGACGACGCTCAGGTTTCGCACCAGCGACTGGTAGGTGATGACCGTCGGGTTCGGCGGGTTGGTGCCCGTCCACGCCGTGCCCGTCGGAGGCGGCACCATCGACGCGCCCGTCCGCACGAAGTCGACGCCGCTCGCGCTGGGGTTGAGCAGTCGCAGCGCGAAGTCGGTCGTCTTGAGCGAGATGGCCGCTGCGTTGACGTAACCCGCATCAGCCGGACCGCGACCGAGCACCGCGAAGCCCTGCGGCGGAACGTCGTACGAAGGCAACGCGAGCGAGCCCGTGCCACCGTCACCGAGCGTGTACTGCAGCGAGTAGTTGAGGAGGTTCACCGCCGCGCTCCCGCCGTTGAAGAGCTCGATGGTCGAGAGGCCGGGGTTGATTTCGGAGAAGACGAGCCCGTTCACCGACGACGAAGTGCACGTGCCGTTGCTGCAGGTCTGACCCGCCGCGCACACGCGACCGCAGAGGTTGCAGTTGTTGGCGTCGATGCGCACGTCGATGCAGCGACCGCCGCAGAGCGAGAGCCCGCTGGTGCAGGTCCCGCCACCGCCGCCCGTCGCACCGCCGCCACCACCGGTCGCGCCGCCGCCACCGCCCGTCGCGCCACCGCCACCGCCAGTAGTTCCACCGCCACCGCCAGTCGTTCCGCCTCCGCCGCCCGTCGTTCCACCGCCTCCGCCCGTCGTTCCGCCGCCACCGCCCGTCGCGCCGCCACCACCGCCCGTCGATCCACCTCCACCGCCCGTCGCGCCGCCACCACCACCCGTGGCACCACCACCACCACCGGTGGCACCTCCGCCGCCGCCGGTCGTGCCTCCGCCGCCACCTGAGCCACCGGGCACGCACTGACCTTGCGAGCACGTGAAGCCGGAGTTGCAGGTCTGCGGGAACGTCCAGTCAGAGCAGCCGTTGCCGAGCGCGACGCAGGTCTGCGCAGCGCCGTTGGTGGTGCAGCGCGCCGCTCCAGCCGAGCACTGCGACATGCAGCTCGCGACCGGCGTGCACGCGCCACCGCTGCACACCGAGTCGGTGCCGCACGTCTCACCAACGACCCAGTCGTAGCAACCGGTCGCCAGCTGCGCGCACTCGGCGGTCGCGCCCGCAGCGATGCACTGCTTCGCGCCCGCGGTGCAGCGATCGGAACAGGTCAGAACGCACGAACCGCCGCTGCACACCGTGCCTCCGGTGCACTGCTGCGGCGCCGACAGCACACGGCAACCGTTCGAGCCACGCGTGCAGCTCTGCACGCCCGCGTTGCTGCACAGCGACGTGCCTTCGTCGCAGCGATCGACGCAACACGTGGCGAACGAAAAACAGTCGGGGTCGGAACAGTCGGTCTTGCCGTCAGCGTCGTCGTCGACCGCGTTGTTGCAGACCTCTTTCTTGATGGTGACGTTGCCCTGGCCGCAGCCGAACGAGAGCACCGCAAGCAGAGGGACGAGGGACCAGAGGGCAAAAACGCGCATGGACCCATGTACCCCCCAGCCCACATCGGGGAGCAAGACTTGTTTGAAAATCGGCGGGGCGGAATGTGCCCGGATCAGGGCGAGCGTCGAACCGGTGGGTTGCGACGGGCGCGGCGCTCTCCGAGAGCTTTCTGGATGAGGGTGGGATCGCCGGTGAGCTGCAGCGCGAGCGTGTCGCTGCACTGTTCCCACGCGGCGTCGACGAACTTCGTCGGCGTGGTGGCCAACGCGAGCGGCAACTTCGCCGCGTCGTCGAGGCTCGCACCGTGCACCAGCTCGCGGCCGACGAACGACGCGACTGAAGACGAGGTGGTGGTGCTCCCCATCACCGACTTCGCCAGCCGCCAGCGCGCGTAGTCGATGGTCTGCTCGTCCCACACCGCGCCGTCGAGCGCGTCGAACCGCTCGAGGAACTTCGAGAGCGCTTCTCCATTGCCGGCCGCGTCGAGCGACGTCTCGAGCCACAGCAGGTTCTCTTCCCCGCGCTGATCACTCGAGCGCACGGTGACGCCGTAGGTGCCGCCCAGCCGCTGACGAACCTCGTCTTCGAGCACCACCTGCAGCGCGACCGCGAGCAGCTGATTGCCGCCGCGCAGCTCGGCCGTGGTCGCAGCGGGCAGCCGACACGCGATGCGAACCGCGGTCTGATTCACGCGCGGCTGCGGAACGACGATGGGCTCGACCGGCCGCTGTGGAATGGGGCCCAGCTCCCGGCGCGGTCTTGCCTCGGGCTGACGGGCTGACCAGTCGCCGAACAGCTCGCGCACCTCGGCCTCGACGGAGGCGAACTCGAAGTCGCCGTCGACCACCAGCACCGCGCCCTTCGGCTGGAAGACGCGATCGATGAAGTCGACGAACTGCGGGCGCTCGGCGTCGTGCGTCTCGTCGGAGCGCAGCTCGAGCTGCGCGCTGCCCGGCGGAAGCACGCTGCGCAAGAGCCCTTCGCGCGCCAACGAATCGCGCACCAGCATGTCGGCGTTCCGTTCCGTGCGGCGTCGCGCCTCACGCTGATCAGCCAACGTGTAGAAGTCGAGGCCCTTCACGTAGTCCCACGAGACGAGCGGCGGCAGGTTGTGGCCCACCACGTCGAGCACCACCGGCAGTTCCCACGAGAAGTGCGTGAAGCGCACCTGGGTTTCATCGGCCGTGACGGTGAAGGTGGGCTCGCCGACGTGCCAGAACGCGCGGTCCTTCCCCCGGTTCCAGTCGAGCGTCGCGTCGGTCCAGTTCGCGGCGAGCCGCGTGGTGTCGCGCGCGCCGATCGGGAACGTCAGCGTCACCGTCGCCAACGGCACCGACACGCGACGCGAGAGCACCACGCGCAGCCCGTTCTCGAGGGTGAATTCCTTCTTCTCGGGCAGCGGCGGGCCGAGCGCGACGGCGCGGAGCATCTCCGGGGGCACGCTCAAGTTTCGATTCACGGCGGGGAGCGCAGCAGCGGGTGCTCCGAGGCGCGTCGTCAGCGGCTCGGGCACGAGGAGTACTTCGCGCGCCCGGTCCCAGCTCAAGAAACCCGTCATCGTCATTTCGAGACGATCGAAACCTTCGGAGCTCACGCCGATCTTCCGCAGCGCGGTGTTGCCCGTCGCGAACGCATGACGCGCCCGCGAGCACGCGTGACCGATGAGATCGGCTTCTTCGATCACTTCTTCGAGCGCTAGCGCACGAACCGCGCTCGCGCCGACGTAGGTGAAGTGAAAGTCGAGATGCCCCTCGAACTCGCTGCGCACGACTCGTGGATCGGCCGTGTCGTCGAGCACCGCGTGGAGGAGGAACATCGACTGCGTCGGTGCTTCGACCACGTCGACCCAGTACCCCGTCACGCCGAACTCGCGCATCGGTCGATGTGAGCCGTGCCAGCCCGGCTTGAGGAGCGTGGTGGCGTTGCCTCCGGGCGTCTCGGTGCCCGGTACCGCCCACGCGAAGATCAACTCACGCAGCTTGCCCGCGCTCGGCACCATCGGCGGAAATTCATCGCGAGCGGGCGGCTCGGACGGGGGCGTGTCGAGCGGCTGCCGATCAGCGAGCGTGGCGGGAACGATGGGCGCGGCGGCTTCGAGCCACTGCGGTGGAAACGCCTTGCGCGCGAACGCGTCGACCTGCGCCGGGTCGACGTCACCGACCAGCACCAGCGTCGTGCGCTGCGGCACGTAGTTGCGCGCCACGAAGGTCTCGAGATCGCCTTTCGTGATGGCAGCGAGCGAGTCGGCGTTCTCGGCACCGCTCCGCACTTCAGGCGCCTCGGGCGGGAACACCACCTTCGCCACCGCCGAGATGTAGCGACGTGACGCGTGCTTCGACGCGCCGGCGAGCTCGGCATTGACGACTCGACGCTCGACCTCGATCACCGCCGGCTCGACGTTCACCAGCGGGCGAACCGCGGTCGACGCCATCAGCGGGAGCACGTCGCCGAGGCGATTGGCGGGAGTGATGGCGTAGTACGTCGTGGAATGCAGCTCGGTCATCGCGTTGGCGATCTCGCTGTCTGACGCGAGGCCCGCGAAGTCGAGTTCGTCCCACAACGTCAGCCGCGTGAACGGCTTGCTGCGAAACGCGAGGTGCTCGACGAAGTGCGCGGTGCCTTCCTTGCCCTTGTCGTCCTGGCCGAAGCCGGCGCCGACGAGCAACGCGATGGCGACGCGCTCGGTGCCTGCGCTCTGCTCGACGATGATGCGCAGCCCGCTCGGGTACACGCGCGTCGTGGTGTTGACGGGGCGCATCGTCGGCGTGAGCGCCGGGTGGTGCGCCTTGCAGCTGGTGAGAATCCACAGCGCACAACCCAGCAACAGGAGTCGAGGCATGAAGCCGCGTTCAGCAACCTGCGCGCCAGTCCTTTGCGAGGGAGAACGGCACCGTTCCGCGTCACGACGTCGCGTGACGTCTGCCGACTCGAGCGTCATCGGCGCGGCACGCCCATGTCGTGGAAGAAGATCTTCCAGGCGGGATCGTGCGCGTCGTCGAACTCGAGCGGCCCGTTCCACCCGAGCGCTTCGACGCGTCGATGCGCTTCCTTCAAGTCACGCACGTACGCGAGCAACTGCAGCTTCTTCTCTCCGAACGAATGCAACACGGTGACGCCCAGACCATCGGCTTCGAGGGTCTGCTTGAACTGGCGCTCGAGCGCTTCGAGCTCGCGCGAAGGCTCGGTCGCCGGCTGAATGAGACACAGCAGGTGTTCGCGCCCGCTGGAGGCGACCATCTCTTCCGTCAGCCCCTCGCGATATCGAATCAGGTACGCGCGGTTGCCCATCGTCGTGCCGCGCCAGTCGCGATCGAGCTTCAGCACTTCGTCGACCGCGTTCGGCTCATCGAAAGACGGTGGGGCGCGGCGCGCGTCTTCGAGCGCGGCAGTGATGCGCTCACGGCTCGCGGTGCTGGTGCGCGGGTCGTTCAACAGCTCGCCCTTTCCTTCGCGCGCGTAGTCGGCGAACTCGAAGAGCTGCTCCTGGTACGGCGCGAGCTGAGCCCAGCCGAGCTGAGACGTGCCGCGCGCCGCGTGCTCCGGGTTCACCGGGCAGCCCATCAGTTCCCAACACCAGTGGTGGAAGACGAGCGCGTCTTCGTCGCCATCGCTGACGAAGATCTCGTCTTCGGTCTTTGGGTCGACGAGCCCGCCATCTTCGACCGTGCCGCGCACGACGCGCTCTTCGTCTCGCAACAAGCCGACGGCGTCGCGCAGCCAGGCGTGCGAGGGCGTGAAGGGGAACGGCTGGTTCGGTTGCGCCGCCCAGTCGTGGCCGCCGTTCTCCATCGAGCCGCGGTAGATGTTGAAGCCGCCGCCGTGGGCCGCGACGTAGTGGTCGTGTTGCGTCGGCAAACCGCACAACTGACAAAACGTCGCGTGCACGCCCATGATGCGCGGCAGTTTGCTCCAGCGTGTCGCGCAATGGGACGTGAAGGTGAGCCTCGCGCTGCAGGCGCGACGTACGGCCGTGCTGAACTTCGTCGCGCAGGCGCTCTCGTGGTCAGGCGCCGGAGGCGTGTGGTTCGGAATCGGCGGCGGGCTCTACGTGCTGCATCGGCGCGGCGTCGATCTGGTTCCAGAAACACCACTGTTTCTGAGTTCGATGTTCGGCTCGTTCGTCGTGCTGCTCGTCGGTGGTGTGTTGAAGAGCGCGACGAAGCGTCGGCGTCCGTTCATGACCGACACGGGAATCACCGCGGCGATCTGGGCTCCCGGAAAAGCGCGCTCGTTCCCTTCCACACATGCTGCCACCTCGATGCTGCTCGCGGCGGCACTCCTTATTACTGGGCACCCCTTCGGCCCCGCGGTGCTGGCGTGGGCGATCGGCGTGACCTTCTCGCGCGTGTGGCTCGGCGTGCACTTCGCGAGCGACGTCATCGCGGGAACGCTGCTCGGCGTGGCCTTCGGTTTCGTTCCGTGGATCGCGGTGACGAAGATCGCCTTCAGCTGATCACTCGCGGCGAACGATGTTGCCGCGGCTGCCGGCGACCCAGAGTTGCGACGGTGTGCTCCAGACAGCGAAGAGCGGTGACGCTGGCGCTGGCACTTCAGACCACGCGCTGCCATTCCAATGCTGCACGGTGCGCCCGACGGCCCAGACGTCACTCGCGCTCGTGCCCCACAGCGCGTTCGGGCTGTCGCTGCTCGCGGTGCGAGACCACGCGGTGCCGTCCCAGTGAAGCAGCGTGTTGATGCCGCTGCCCCAGACGTCGTTGGGCCCCGAGCCCCAGAGCGAACCGTTGGCGAGATAGAACGTGGTCGAGCTCGGCACCGACGACCACGCCGTTCCGTTCCAGTGGAGGATCGTGCCGAAGCCGCCGATCGCCCACACGTCAGAGCCGCTGCTGCCCCACACGTCGTTGAGCTGATCAGTCACGCCGCTGGTGATGACGCTCCACGCGCTGCCGTTCCAGTGCACCGTCGCGCCATTCGCGCCGACCGCCCACACGTCGTTCGAGGCCACGCCGAACACCGAACGCAGGTTCGCGGTGGTGCCCGTCGGCGAAGGTGTCCACGACGCTCCGTCCCAATGCATGGCGCGGCCGTTGCCGCCGACGACCCAGACGTCGCTCGCGCTGCTGCCCCACACTCCGTTGAAGGCATCGCCGCTCATGGTCACCGCCGTCGCCCACGCGCCGTTGAAAGAAGAGCGAAGGATCCTTCCTCCGCTCGCCGTGGCCCAGAGGTCGGTGGGGCTGGCCCACAGTGACGAGATGTCGTCGCGACCCGTGACGTTGAGGAAGTTCCACGAACTGCCGTTCCAGCGAATGAGAAGGCCATCGACGCCTGCGACCCACACGTCGTTCGCCGCGCTGCCCCAGATTCCGCGCGCGATGACGTCGTGGTTCACGGCCCACGCAGTTCCGTTCCAGTGCAGCGTGGTGAAGTCAGGAGTCGCCGGGCTCAGCACCCAGACGTCGTTCGCGCCAAGTCCCCACACGCGAGAGAGCTCGACCGTCGTGCCGCTCGCGGAAGTCGACCAGCTCGTGCCGTCGAAGTGGAGAATCACGCCCGCTTTTCCAACCGCCCAGAGGTCAGACGCGCCGCTGCCCCAGATCGAGTTGAGATCGGTCGTGACTCCGCTCGTCGACGCGCTCCAGTCCGTGCCGTTCCAGTGGAGGATTGTTCCACTCTTGCCGACCACCCACGCGTCGTTCGCGCTGACCGCGAAGACGCCGGTGAGCTCGAGCGTGACGTGGCTGGCGACGCTCGCCCACGCGCTGCCGTTCCAATGAAGGATCGTACCCGCGCGGCCGACGGCCCAGACATCGGAGGCGATCGTTCCGCGCACCGCGTTCAGCGTTTCGGCAGTCGAGGTGCTGCTGCTCTGCCAGCTCGTGCCGTTCCATCGAAGTGCGGCGCCGTTCGAGCCGACCGCCCAGATGTTCGTCGCGTCGCTGCCCCACACGTCGTTCAGCGCTTCGATGCTGCCGCTGCGAACCGCCGACCACGTGGTGCCGGTGCGGTGAATGATCGCGCCGAATTGGCCGACGCCCCAGATGTCGGTCGCGCTCGCGCCCCAGAGTGCGTTGAGCGTGCTGCCCTGCGGGACCGGCGCTTCCCACGTCCACGAAGGAGGGAGAACGCCACCGCCTCCTCCGGTCGTGCTGCCTCCGCCGCCCGTCGCGCTGCCTCCGCCTGTCGCACTTCCGCCACCGCTCGTGCTGCCTCCGCCTGTCGCGCTTCCTCCACCGCCGGTCGCGCTGCCTCCGCCGCCGGTCGCGCTGCCTCCGCCGCCGGTCGCGCTGCCTCCGCCGGTCGCACTGCCGCCGCCCGTTGCGCTGCCGCCGCCCGTTGCGCTGCCTCCGCCGGTCGCATTGCCGCCGCCCGTTGCGCTGCCACCGCCGGTCGTCGCTCCGCCACCTGTCGCGCTGCCGCCGCCGATCGAGCTGCCGCCGCCGATCGCGCTGCCTCCGCCCGTCGCAGCACCACCGCCCGTTGCGTTCCCGCCGCCACCTGCGCCTGCATCATTTCCACTGACTGACCCGCACGCAGCGAGCAACCCGGCGACCAACAAGACGAACCGATTCATGAACCCAGCTGAGCCCCAATTCATCGAGAACGGCTCACGAAATCAGCGGCTCGGCGCGACTTCGAGCGCCGCCTCGACGAGCGGATGCAGCCCGCTCGTCTTTCTCCACGCCGCGTAGATCGGAAACGACGCCGCCGGCCGCTCGAGTTTCTGCGCGACGACGCCTGCGAGCTTCGGCCCGGCCTCGGTGAGCCACGGCACGAGCGAGAACCCGAGCCCCGCGGCGACGAAACCGAGAATGGTGTCCGACGAATCAGCAGCGAACGCTTCGCGCGGAGAGATGTCGTGCTGCCGCAGCGCCTCGAGCTGCAGCCCCTTCGCGGTGCGATCGCGGTGGTACCCGATGAACGGCACGTCAGCCAACGCGCTCAAAGTCACGCGGCCTTTCTGCGCGTACGGCCCATGCGCGGGAGCGACGATCCACCCTTCCGTCCGCCCGATTTCCCGCGTCGCGATGTCGCTCGGCAACTCCGGCAACCAGTCGATGATCACGTCGGTCTCGCCGCTCCGCAGCAGCGACAGATCGACGCTCGGAAGATCCGTCAACTGCACCGTGATGTCGGGTCGCTTCTGCTGCAGCCGCTTGAGCCACTCGGGAATGAGGTGTCGCAGCAAGTGCCCCGCGGCGTGAACCTTGAGCGTGCCGCCGACCACTCCGCCCTTCACGCGCGCCTCGACCATCGGCAGCTGCTCGAAGAACGGCACCACCGCGTCGTAGAGCACCTGGCCACGCGGAGTGAGCACCACCCTGTCCTTCCCCACGCGCTCGAAGAGCTTCACGCCGAGATCGTCTTCGAGGCGGCGAACCTGCTGATGAACTCCAGGCTGCGTGATCGGGTACGGGAAGGCGCGAGCGGCCCGCGCGTAGCCCTGCGTCTTCGCAACCCAATAGAAACCTTCGAGTCTCTGGAGGTTCATGCGGCGCGAACCATCACTCACCAGGAGTTATCAATCAACGCAGAACTCGTTTCACACCTTATTCATGCCCGGGGCGTCAGATGCGCATCACCCACTCGCTGCAATTTGGAGAACGCCCGAATGAACGCCATGAAGAACGCCGCCCACGCCGCCATCCTCGCCGTGTGGATCCTGCTGGGAATCGTGTTCAGCCTGAAGACGCTGTTCGGTGCCTCGCCGGCCCTGATGCCGATGATCCTCTTCTGGGCCTGGTTCGCGGGCTACGCGGCCTTCACCTCGTGGCTGACGAGCTCGATGTTCAAGACGCCGATCGGCGCGGTCGCTACGCACGGCGTCACGTTTTTGGCGCTCCATCTCGTCCCGAAGGTGATGCCGTTCGTGGTGCTCCGCCTCGGCATCGATTTGCTGTTCTGACGAGTGCGCACGCGGCATAACCGCCGCCGTGAGAATCATCGGCGTACCGAAGGAATCGCTTCCCGGCGAAAAGCGGGTCGCAGCCACTCCCGAATCGATCAAGAAGTTGAAGGAGCGCGGACTCACCGTTCGCGTTCAGCACGGCGCGGGGCTCGCGGCGGGCATCTCAGACGACGCGTTCACCGCGGCCGGCGCTGAGCTCACCGACACGCCGTTCGATTGCGACGTGGTCTTCAAGGTGCGCCCGCCCACGCTCGACGAAGTGTGGAAGCTGAAGGAAGGCGCGTTCCTCGTCTCGTTGATTCAGAGCGAGCGCAACCCCGGCCTCGTCGACGCCATCGCGGGCCGCAAGGCCACGGTGCTCGCGCTCGAGAAGGTGCCGCGCGTCACCCGCGCCCAGAAGATGGACGTGCTGTCGTCGATGGCGAACCTCTCTGGCTATCGCGCAGTCGTCGAAGCGGCGGCGCACTACCAGGGTTTCTTCAGCCCGCAGATCACGGCCGCGGGAGCTTCTCCGCCGGCGCGCGTGCTGATCATCGGAGCCGGTGTCGCCGGCCTCGCAGCGATCGGCGCCGCGCGTGCACTCGGAGCCGACGTTCGCGCGTTCGACACCCGCGCCGCGGCGCGTGAGCAGGTCGAGTCACTCGGCGCGCGCTTCCTCGAAGTGAAGTTGAAGGAGAGCGGCGAAGGTCAGGGCGGTTACGCGAAGGTGATGTCGCCCGAGTTCATCGCCGCCGAGATGGAGCTCTTCCGGCAGCAGGCCAAAGAGTGCGACGTGATCATCACCACCGCGCTCGTGCCGGGAACGAAGGCGCCCATTCTCGTTCCGAAGGACGTGGCCGAGTGTCTCAAGCCCGGCTCGGTGATCGTCGACATGGCGGCCGAGCAAGGCGGCAATTGCGAGCTCACGAAGCCCGGCGAGATCGTGGTGCACAACGGCGTGCAGGTTCTCGGCTTCACCGATCTCGCGTCGCGCATGGCGGCCACGTCGAGCCGCTTCTTCGCGATGAACCTGTGGCACCTGTGCGGCGAGCTCGGCAAGGGCGAGACGCTGTCAATCGATCTCGAGAACGACGTGGTGCGCCCCGCGCTGCTGGTGCACGAGGGCAAGGCGTTGCCGCCGCCGCCGGTGAAGGAGCCGGCGCCTGCTCCGAAACCGCCGCCGCCGACCGCGAAGCCCGTGCAGCAGCAGATCACCTCGCCGACGCGCCGCGCCTGGGGCTCGACCGTCGGTGGCCTCGCGTTGATCGTCATTCTCTTCGTGCTCGGCCGGTTCGCGCCGGGCGACTTCCTGCAGCACTCCACGGTCTTCGTGCTGGCGTGCTTCGTCGGGTGGCAGGTGATCTGGAGCGTCTCTCCGGCCCTGCACACGCCACTCATGTCGGTCACCAACGCCATCAGCGGCATCATCATCATCGGCGGCATGCTGCAGGTCGGCGCAGGCTTCGACGTCGCGTCGATCCTGGGAGCGCTCGCCGTGCTCTTCGCGGCCATCAACATCGCGGGCGGGTTCCTCGTCACGCAACGCATGTTGAAGATGTTCAAACGCGAAGGTCCCGCTCCGACGACTTCGGGAGGCCACTGAGATGAACGGCTATCTCGTCGTCGCGTACTTGAGCGCGGGCGTGTTGTTCATTCGCTCGCTCGGCGGTTTGTCGAAGCAGGAGACCGCTTCGCAGGGCAACACGTTCGGCATCATCGGCATGATCGTCGCCATCGCCGTCACGTCGGTCGCGTGGGTCACCACCAGCGACATGACGTTGCGCATGAACGGGCTGGCGTTGCTCGTCGGCGCAGCAGTCGTCGGCGGAGTGATCGGCGGAGGCCTCGCCAGACGCGTCGAGATGACCGGCATGCCGGAGCTCGTCGCCGTGCTGCACAGCTTCGTCGGTCTCGCGGCCGTTCTCGTCGGCTTCTCGTCGTACCTGCGGCCGGCGGTGGTCGAGACCGATTCACTTCGTCACGCGGTGCACCTCGCGGAGATCTGGGTCGGCATCGCGGTCGGTGCCATCACGCTCACCGGTTCGATCATCGCGTGGGCCAAGTTGAAGGGCTCGCTGTCGGGCAAGCCGTTGCTGCTGCCCGGCCGTCACGTGCTCAACGCGCTGGTGGCGTTGTCGATCATCGGGCTCGCGGTGCCGTTCGGAAACGTGAGCGAAGCCGATGGTCTGATCTACCTGATCATCATGACCGTGCTCGCGTCGCTGCTCGGCGTGCACCTGGTGATGGCCATCGGTGGAGCCGACATGCCGGTCGTCGTCTCGCTCTTGAATTCGTATTCTGGCTGGGCTGCCGCGGCCGCGGGCTTCATGCTCGCGAACGATCTGTTGATCGTCACCGGAGCGCTGGTCGGAGCGTCGGGCACCATCCTCTCGATCATCATGTGCCGCGCGATGAACCGCTCGATTCTGAACGTGGTGTTCGGCGGGTTCGGCACGGGCGATTCAAAGCCGGCCGCTCCGGGCGCGCAGCCCGCGGGCGAAGTGACGGAGATGAAGGCCGACGAGGTGGCGAAGCGGCTCCTCGAGGCGCGCAACGTGGTGATCGTCCCGGGCTACGGCATGGCGGTCTCTCGCGCGCAGGCGGCGGTGAAGGAACTGACGGCGACGCTGCGTGAGAAGGGCGTGAACGTGCGGTTCGCGATTCACCCCGTCGCCGGCCGTCTGCCCGGTCACATGAACGTGCTGCTCGCCGAAGCGGGCGTGCCGTACGACATCGTGCTCGAGATGGAGCACATCAATACGGACTTCCCGCAGACCGACGCAGTGCTCGTCATCGGCGCGAACGACATCGTGAACCCAGGCGCGCTCGATGATCCGTCTTCGAGCATCTACGGCATGCCGGTGCTCGAGGTGTGGAAGAGCAAGCTCACCGTGGTGTTCAAGCGCGGCATGGCGGCGGGCTACGCCGGCGTCGAAAACCCGCTCTTCTATCTCGAGGGCACGCGCATGCTGTTCGGCGACGCGAAGAAGAGCGTCGACGCGCTGGTCACCGAGGTGCGGAAGTAGCGTCGAAGGTGAACGGGTAGACGGCGATGGCCACGCCTCCGCCTTCGGGTGGAGGGAACTTCATGGCGCGCACGGCCTTGGCCACGCAGGTGGAGATCGCCTTGTCGGCGACGGTGCTCCGCAACACGGTCGTCTCGTCGACCTTGCCGTTCGAGTCGACGACGAAGTTGAGCGTCACCGTGCCGCGTACGTCTGTCGGCGCGCACGCACGAACCTGAGCTGTGTGCGCGAGCACCACGCGCTTCACCGCGTCGAGTTCGAGCCCACCGCGGACCCAGGCCTCGTCGCTCTTCAGCTTCACCGAGGTGGTGCCGATGCCGGTGATGCCGCGCGTCTCGCCGGTCCAATTCGTGAGCTGGAATGGGAACGTCACCACCGTGAGCACCCCACGCTCTGGCGGTGGGAACTGAACGGTCGTCGCCAGCGCTCGCACGCACTCGTCGAACCCGGCGCTCCCCGACGAGCTCGAGACCACGTGGCTCGACGTCACCTTGCCGGTCGCATCCACCGTGAACTTGATCACCAGCACACCCGTCCCGGGCATGCCGCCATCGCCGCGACGATGGTCCTCCGCACATTCCATCACGTCGACCGAGCGACGCTGCAATACCTGCTTCACCGTCTCGGCCGTCAGTCCGCCCGTCACCACCAGCTCTTCGCTGCCTCGCTCCCCGCTGAACACGAACGGGTACGTCACGATCACCACTCCGCCGCTTGTCGGTGAGGGGAACTTGAGCTGTCTCACGAGGGCACGCGTGCACTCACCGAGTGTGAGCGAAACGGTGGTCCCGGAGACCGACGCCGTCGACACCGAGCCCTTCGGGCTGATCATGAACCTGATCGCCACTCTGCCCGCCGGCGGAGTTCCAGCGTCGCGCGCGAGCTCGGCATCGACGCAAGCACGCAGTGCGCTGTGCTGCGCGGTGACGACGCGCTTCACCTGGTCGACCGACAACGCGCCGATCACCTCAGGCTCTTCCTCGCCCGCGAATGAAGTGAGGGCCGACACGACGCAGAGCGCAGCGACGAGCTTGTTCACTTTTCGACCGGGCCTTCTCTCAAATTGGCCTCGAAGTTCCGCGTGAACGTCACCGGCCAGCTCACCATCACGGGCCCACCGCCTTCACGCTTGGGGAAGGAGACGCTTCTCAGTCGGCGGGTCATGCAGTCGCCGACGCTCTCGACGATGGTGCGCGAACTCACCTTCGAGCTCGCGACAGCGCCGTCAGCGTTGACCACGAACACCACCACTCGGCCTTCGGGATCGTTCGCGACGCGTGCACAGCCGAGCCACAGGTCCTTCTGCTTCTTGAGCACGCTGCGGATCTGCGTCTTGTCGAGCCCGGCACCCTCGATCGTCATCGGCTCGTCGGTCACCCACAGTCGTCCGAACGTGCCGGCATCGGGGAGTGGGCCGTAGGTGCTGACACCGATCGTCGGCTCTCCGGTGCGACCACCAGCGAAGACGTCGACACCACCGTCACCGGCGAGCGCGACCAGTGCACCGAGAGACACCAGACAGGCAATGAGCCGCATGAAGACTCCCTACAGCGCGTTGAGTTCGAAGGGCCAGGTCACCACCACGACACCACCGCCTTTGGGCGGAGGGAACTGCAGCCGCGAGACGATGCCAGTGATGCACGTCTGCATGCGCAGGATGTTGACGGTGGTGTCCTTCACTTCCGCCGAATTCACGGAGCCAGTCGGGCCGATCACGAACTTCACCGACACCTTGCCCCACGGAGTGCCGCCGTCGTTCTTGAGCTCGAAGAGCGCGCACTCGCGCACCTCGACGTCTTTCGTGCCGACCACGCGCTGAACCACTTCTTTGGGCATCGAGCCGAGGATGATCGGATCGGGTTGCGGTTTGCTGCGCCCCACGTCATCGCGCCGCGCGTCCATCGAACCATTCGCCATCTGCCTCGCGGCGTCCGCCAGATTGCTCGCTGAGAAGGCGTCCGGGTTCGGCGGGCCCATCGCTTTGAGCAGCAACTCCTCGCTGATGGCCGGCGCGCCGGCATCGACCTCAGCCTTCAGCGAAAACTGGAGCGGCCAGGTCACCGACACCACGCCGCCGCCGCTCGGGTTCGGGAAGAACCAGCGCCGCACCGCCGCCACCACGCATTCGTCGGCTTTCGCATCACCGAGCGTGCTGTCACGCGTCGCGGACTGCACGACCGCGCCCTGCGGGCCAATGACGAATTGGATGACGACCTTCCCCTTCGTCGAGCAACTGCCCAACATCGAGAGGTGCGTCTTGATGACCCTGCGGATCTGCGCCTTCTCGAGCGAGCCTTGAACGGTCGCTCGATCGGCATCTTCGGTCACCTTGCCGATTGGTGGCTGAGCGCCGCCGTCCGGCCCACCGATTCCCCACTGCCCGGTTCCGCCCTGCGCCGCTGCGTTGAAGGCCGCCAGCGACGCCATCGCCACCACCCACCGGAGCGAATTCAATCGATCGCCTGAAGCCAGCCGTGCTTGTCGGGCTTCGCGCCGCGCTGAATCGCACCGACCTCGGCGTAGAGCGACTCGGCGACGGGCCCCGGCTTGCCGTCGTTGATGATCAACTTCTCGCCAGTGAACGCCAGCTCACCGACCGGAGAGATGACCGCCGCGGTGCCCGTACCGAACACCTCGCTCAACTTCCCGCTCTGGTACGCCGAGCGGATCTCCTTGATCGAGATCGGCCGCTCTTCGACGGTGAGGCCCTGCTCGCGCGCGAGCGTCAGCACCGAGTCGCGCGTCACGCCCGCGAGAATCGAGTCGGACAACGGCGGAGTGACCAGCGTCTTCCCGATCAAGAAGCACACGTTCATGGTGCCGACTTCCTCGACGAACTCGTGGTCCTTGCCGTCGAGCCACAGCACCTGATCGAACCCGTTCTTCTTCGCCACCATCGCGGAGTGCAGCGACGCGGCGTAGTTCGCGCCGGCCTTCGTCGCGCCCAGACCACCGCGCGGCGCGCGCACCTCGGTCGTCTCGACCCAGATGCGAACCGTCTTGAGGCCCTTGCCGCCGAAGTAGTTCCCGGCCGGAGAAGCGATCACGTAATAGAGGTACTTCGTCGCCGGCCGCACTCCGAGGAAACCCTCGGTCGCGATCAGCGTCGGGCGCAGATACAGCGACGTGCCTTCCGACTTCGGCACCCAGTCGACGTCGACCTTCACCAGCGCGCGCACCGCTTCACTCATCTGCGCTTCGGTCGGCGACGGCATGCACAACCGCGGCGCGCCGATCGCCATGCGCTGCGCGTGCTTCTCGGCGCGGAACAAACGCACGCGCCCGTCATTGCCGCGGAACGCCTTGCTGCCCTCGAACATCGCCTGGCCGTAGTGGAACACGCCGGCCGCAGGGTCGAGCTGGAACGGCGCGTACGGCACGATGCGCGCGTCGAACCACCCCTTCTCCTGCGAGAAGTCCATGGCGAACAGGTGATCGGAGAAGTACTTCCCGAACCCCAGATCAGCCTCGGGCGGCTTCACCTTCGGCGACGTCGTCTTCGTGATCTTGATTTCCATGACCAGACTCCTCCTTCAACGCGGTTACTACGCGTGCTCTTCCGGATCCACGTGCACTCGCGTGGTTTCTTTCGCGCTCGAGAGCACGATGGTGGTGAACGTGCGCGTGACGCCCGCGATGGTGCGCAGCGTCTCCACCAGCAGCTGATCGAGCGTGCGCGTGTTCGTGGTGCGCACCTTCAAGAGGTACGAGTCCTGGCCCGCGACGCGGTGGCACTCGAGCACCTCGGGCAGCGCCATCACCTTCTTGATGAAGCCGTCGAAGTACTTGGGGTGCTCGATGCCCACGCCGACGAACGCCGTCACGTCTTTGCCGAGCTTGGTGGCGTCGACGCGTGCGGCGTAGCCGGTGATCACTCCGGCGTCTTCGAGCTTGCGGATGCGCTCAGCCGTCGCCGGCTGCGAGAGCCCGACTTCCTTCGCGAGCTGCAGCTGCGTCGCGCGGCCGTCAGCCTGGAGCAACTGCACGAGGAGATGATCGGTGGCGTCCATCTAGCCACCTCATAAAACACTGCCGAATCTGATTGCAACTTATAGAAATAAGGTCGGCCGCACACACCTCAGAGAGGCGCTGCGCGGCCGACCCGGTACGACAGGCGCTTACTTGATGCCGCTCTGCGCGAGCGACTCGATGAGCTCGGTGGCCTTCTTCGAGATCTCGGGGGTCTTGTCCTTCTTGTACTTCTTGAGCACCGCCAGCACTTCCTTGTTGCGGCGCTGCGAGTACAGACCGAACAGCGCGTAGCTGCGCACGTCGGCCTTCATCGTCTTGTTCTGCACGATCTTCTCGAGCAGCACGTAGTCGCGCTTGCACTGCGGGTTGGTCTCGGCCTCGGGCTGGAAGATGTACTTGTTGCAGACCTCGTTGAAGAGGCTGACGAACGGATCATCGAGCGTCTTGTCCTTCATGCGCTTCTCACCTTCGTCGAGGAGCGTGTCGATGTACTCGCCGCCGCACTCGATCAACGTCGAGCCCGCTTCCTTCGCGGTGTACTGATCAGCGTCGTTGAGGAAGCCCTTCGCCCACGGGCAGATGGCGGCCTTCTCGTCGTCGGTCCACTGGGTCATGTAGCGGGGAGCGATCATCGCGTCGCGAGCGATCTCCTTCTTCTTCGCCGCTTCCTGGAGCTTGGGGAACGCCGCGAGCCGGCCGTACTGCAGGTAGCGGATGTACGCGCGCGTCTGCGCGTCTTCCTTCACCGACTCGACCGCCTTGAAGAGCTCGTCGTTCAAGCCCGCGAGGAACGACAGCGCCACCGTCGACTGCGACAGCTGCCGCGCGTAGTCGTCGTTCTTCGAGAACGCCGCGAGGAACGCCTGCGCCACGTCCTTGCGCGCGTTCTCCTTCAGCACGTCGGCGTCACACTGGAAGAGCCCGTTCTCGGCCTCGGCGACCGCCGCGGCGCGCATCTTCATGTCGGTCGAGTCGAGCAGCGACGCGTAGGTCTCGTAGAGATCCTTCGGCTTGCTGTCGTTGATGTACTTGCTGAGCGCGCGGTCTTCCTCGGCCTTGCACGAGTACACCGCCGGAGAGTCGACGCTCACCGTGCAGCCAGCGACGATCTTCTTCAGCATCTCGATCACTTCGGCGTTCGCCTTGAACTTCCCCGCCGCCGCGGTCGGCTCGGCAGGAGGCGTGTCTTTCTTCGTCGGCTCGACGGCGACCTTCGCCTTCTCGTCCTTCTTCTCTGGAGTGGGTTGATCTTTGTTTTCGGGGCATCCCGTCGCACAAACGACGAGCGAGATGGCCAGCGCGAGTTGCTTCTTCATGTGGTGTTCCTCCCGGGTGAGTTCAACGCGTGCGGCACAAAGCACATACCTCGCCAACTCGACGAGATGAGTGGATCGGGACGCTTGGGAGCAGGCGACGACCTCGCGTCGCAGGACGTCTCAGGACGTGATCAGCATTCGACGATGTTGACCGCGAGACCGCCGCGCGCGGTCTCCTTGTATTTCACGGACATGTCTTCGCCTGTCGACCGCATGGTGGCGATCACCTTGTCGAGCGACACCTTGTGTTTGCCGTCACCTGACAGTGCGAGGCGCGCGGCGTTGATGGCCTTCACACTGCCCATCGCGTTGCGCTCGATGCACGGCACCTGAACCAGGCCACCGATGGGGTCGCAGGTGAGGCCCAGGTTGTGCTCCATGCCGATCTCGGCCGCGTTCTCGACCTGCTCCGGAGTGCCGCCCATCACCTCGGTCAGCGCACCGGCCGCCATCGAGCACGCCACGCCGACCTCTCCCTGACACCCGACTTCGGCGCCGGAGATCGAAGCGTTCTTCTTGTACAGCGCGCCGATCGCCGCGGCGGTGAGCAGAAAGCGCTGCACGCCTTCTTCATCGGCGTTGGGCACGAAGCGCAGGTAGTAGGTGAGCACCGCGGGAATGATGCCCGCCGCGCCGTTGGTCGGAGCAGTCACCACGCGCCCGCCCGCCGCGTTCTCTTCGTTCACCGCGAGCGCCCAGAGGTTCACCCAGTCGATGATGATCAGCGGATCATTCGCGCTTCGGTGATCAGACTTCAGCCTGCGGCTCAACGTCGCCGCGCGCCGCTTCACCTTCAAGCCGCCGGGGAGGATGCCTTCCTTCTCGCAGCCGCGCTTCACGCACGCTTCCATCGCCGCGGCGATCTCCCGCAGGCCCGCGCGCACTTCGCTCTCGCTGCGCAGCGCCTTCTCGTTCTCGAGCATCAGCGTGGAGATCGACAGGCCGTGCGAGTTGCACTGCACGAGCAACGAGTCGCCCGAATCGAAGGGGTACGGAATCGATTTCTGCTCGGCCGCGCCCGCACCTTCCGGAGTGCCCTCGTGGTTCACCACGAAGCCGCCACCCACCGAGTAGTAGATGCGCTGCTCGAGCTGGGTCTCGCGCTCGAACGCGGTGAAGCGCATGCCGTTGCTGTGGAGCGGCAGTTTTTCGCGACGGTGAAAGACGATCGACTCGGCGGGCTTGAAGCTCACGCTCTTCTGGCCGAGCAGCGAGAGCGTCGACGACTTCGTGATGCGCTCGAGACGTGCCGGGACTCCGTCGATGTCGACCGAGCGCGGTGACTCGCCCTCGAGGCCCATCATCACCGCGAGATCGCTCCCGTGGCCTTTGCCGGTGAAGCCGAGCGAGCCGAACAGCTCGGCCTTCACGCTGGTCACGCGCTCGAGCACGCCGTCTTCTTTCAGACGTTCGGCGAAGCGGCGGGCGGCGTTCATCGGCCCGACGGTGTGAGAGCTCGAAGGCCCGATGCCGATCTTGAAGAGGTCGAAGACGCTGATGTGCATCACGCGCCTCCTTTGAGCTTCGCGACCGTGGTGCCGGTGGCGCGACTCATCTTCACACCGCGCGTCGCGGGGAAACGCTTGAGGCCATCTTCACGCAGCGCGATCGCCGGGCCTGCTTCGTACGCGCGAAACGCCGCTTCATCGGTGAAGTGGTAGCGCACCTCGAGGTGCACCGGGCTGACGCGAATCAATTCGGCGTCGCGCGCGCCTCCGTCGATCACGTGCTGCAGGTGCTTCAAGTCGACGAGCCACGCGACGTATTCCTTCGCGACCGCCTCGTCTTCGAACTGCGCCGTCACCGTGTACGCAAACACCAGGTCACTCTATCCCTCTCAATCTTCGTTGCAGCACTGCCCGCTCGAGCGGCGGAGCGAGCGCCACGGCCTTCTCGTAGAACTCTCGCGCGCGCGCTCGCTCGCCGAGCCGACGGTAGAGGTCGGCGTACACCGCGAGCCACAGATGTGAGGCGCTGAGCCACGTCGGCGGTCGCAGCGCGTCGAGAATCGGCAACGCGGCGGCCGGGCCCTCGGCCCACGACACGGCGATCGCCGCGTGGAGCTCGTGCAGCGGCGACGGGTCGATCACTGCGAGCCGTCCGTAGAGCGCGACGATCTCGTTCCAACGGATGTCTTCGAAGCGCGGCGCGAAGGCGTGCTCGGCCGCGATCGCTGCTTCGAGGTGGTAGCGCGTGTCGAGCGACGCCGGTTCGGAACGCTGGAACGCGTCCATTCCCACCGCTAGCTCGTCGCGCCGGTACCGCGTGCGGTCCTGTTCTTCGAGCAACACTGGAGAACCGTCGGCATCGGCGCGCGCGTCCCGTCGAGCGTGATGAAAGTGCATCAACGCGAGCAGCGCCCACGCTTCGCGGCACGTGGCGCGCGGGTGATCGGCGATCAACCGGCCCAACCGCAAGGCTTCACGGCACAGCTCGAGCCGCAACACCTGCTCACCTTCCGAAGCGAAGTAGCCCTCGGTGAAGAGCACGTAGATCATGCGCAGCACCGCCTGCACGCGCTCGGGCTCGAAGTGCGCCGGGCCGCGCTCCTTCTGCGCGAGCACGTCTCGCGCGCGTTCCCAGCGCTTCTGAACGTTCGCTTCGGTGGTGACGAGTCTGTTGGCGATTTCCTTCGTCGAGAAACCGCACAGCGTTCGCAGCGCGAAGGCGATCTGCGAGGCGAGCGGAATGTCGGCATCGGCGCACGAAAGGAGCGCACGCAGCTCGTCGTCGTGAACGTCATCGCCGAGCGCGGGCTCGTCGGGAGCGATCTCGCCGACATCTTCTTCGAGCGGTTCGTCTTCGAGCCGCGCGTTCCTTCTCAGCTCGTCGATGACGCGGTTTCGCGCGGCGCGAAACAGCCACGCATGCGCGTTGGGAGGAACACCGCGCGCACGCCACGACGTCACCGCTTCCAACATCGCCTGCGCGACGCCGTCTTCCACCAGCGCCAGCCGCGACGCGCCGAACTGACGCATCAAGCTGGCCACGACGCGCCCGTACGCGTGACGCAACACGGGTTCGAGCGCGTCGGCCATCGGGCTTCAGTATCCGGCGAGCTGGCGCACTTCGATGCTCGCGCCCGGCACGAAGTTCATCGGGCACGCCTTCGCCACCACCATCGCGGCGTCGTAGCTCGCCGCTTCGACGATCGAATAACCCGACACGAGCTCCTTCGACTCGACGCTCGGGCCGTCCGTCACCACGCCGGCCTTGAGGCGCTTGCCGGTCGGCAACAGCCCGTCACCCATGTCGAGAATCGACGGGTGCGCCTTCTTCCACGCGTGCCACTGCGCGAGGACCTGCTCCATCTCGGCCGGAGTCTGCTGGCGCTCTTCGGCCGCGGTGGGGTTGCGGTACAGCAACATGTACTTGCTCATGGGGTCGTCCTTTTCGTCTGCGGAAATGAGGCCGAAATTGGCCTTCACCACAGAAGCGAACGAGCGGCGCCGTTTCCGACACGGCTCTTCATTTTTCTTCCGCGCGCTGGCGCTGTGCCATGGTTCGAGCGCATGCGACTCCATATTCCCTTGATGTTGCTGGCTGGTATCGCAGTCGCCGCTCCGCCGAAGCCGCAGCCGGTGGTGGCCTTTCTTCCTCCGTCGTCGACCGACGCAAGCTTGCAGCAGCTCGGCTTGTTGATGGTCGCTCGCGCCTCGGAGCTCACTGAAGAAACGAAGAAGGTGAACGAGCTGCACATCAAGCAGGTGGTGCGCGCCGTCGCCGAAGAAGGCTTCGCGGAAGATCTGCGGCAACCGGCGAACGCCGACGCGCTGCGCGGAATTCTCGGAGCAGACCGCGCGGTCTCGTTCTCCCTCGAAGTGGTCGGCGAGAACTACGAGCTCGCGGGCGTGACGGTCGATGGCAAGAAACCGAAGACGTTCAACGCGAAGTTGCCGAAGACGTGGAGCGGCGCGCTCGAGCAGGGCTCGGTGGCGCTCGCGAAGGCGATTCTCCCGGGCATCGCGTTGCCGGCGAAGAGCGCCGCGCAGCCGAGCTCGACGAACGAAGACGCGCTGAAGGCGCTCGGCCAGTGCTACCCGGTGGTGCTGCGGCAGCCGCTCTCGCCTGACACGCCGGCGCTCGTCGAGACCGTCGAGCTGACGCGCGCAGCCGAAGCGTGCGCCAAGGCGGTGGAGCTCGACCCCAAGCTGCGCTTCGCCCTCGCGTCGGGTGCGCTCGCACAGGCGATTTTGGGCGGTGACGGCGTGGCGGCGAAGGCGCTCGCGGGGCTCGGAGAGAGCGACGACATGCTCGAGACGTACACGCTCGCGCGCTTCTGGTTGCTCACGCGCTACCAGTCGAACGAAGCGGGCGTCGCGTTTCTCACCGACATCGTGAAAAAGCGCCCCGGCGAGTTGATCGCGCGCAGCTACCTCGGTGACACGCTCTTCGCGCTCGGGAATTGGGCCGAGGCCGAGAAGGTGTGGCGCGCATACAGCGAGCAGGTTCCGAATTCCGCGTACGCGTACGGACGCGTGAGCAAGGCGCTCGCGCGGCAGAACAAACACGACGAAGCGCTGGTCGCGGCGCGCAAGGGCTTCGCGCTGTCGGCGACGAGCACCGAGGCGCGACTCGAGTTGGGCAGCCGGTTGATCGACGCGGGCAAGGTGCAGGAAGCGCAGGACGTGTTGAGCCCGCTCGCGCAGCTGAACCCCGCGCGTGGAGAGCACCTCTTGCGACTCGGGTGGGCGCACTGGCTCGAGGGCGAGCTCGACCCGGCGCAGGCGTATTTTCAGCGCGCGCTCGACGTGTCGAACGCTCCGGGTGAGTGGCGCACGCGCGGCCGGGCGGCGTACGACTTGGCGCTGGTGGCGGCGAAGCAGAACCGCGCCGACGCAGCGAAGGCGGCGCTGAAGATCTCGATGAACTCCGGCCTCAAGCTGAAAGATGTCGATGCGTCGCTCACCGCGTTCGTGCGCGACATCGAACGCGCTGACGTCGGTGCGTCGGCCTCGTCAGCTTCCGCGAAAGACGGCGGGACCGGCGGTGCGCGTGCGTCGCTCGTGCCGCGGGAATCGTCGCTCTTCCCTGTCGATTCGTACGGTGAGCTCGATCCGAAGGCGAAGAAGCCGGCGGCTCCGGACGGGCTCGTGCTGTACCGGTTCTGAAATGCGCGTCCTCATCATCGGCGGCAATCGCTTCCTCGGCGTCGAGCTCACTGCGCAGCTCCTCGCGCGTGGTGACGACGTCGCGCTGCTCAACCGCGGCACGTTGATCGATCCCTTCGGTGCGCGCGTGCGGCGCTTCACGGCTGATCGCGGCACCGACGCGTTCGACAAGATCCTCTCGCGCGAAGACGGCTTCGACGCGGTCGTCGACTTCGCGCTCTTCGACGGAGAACACGCGCGCCGCACGACCCGGGTGCTCGCCGGCAAGGTGAAGCACTACGTCGCCATCAGCACCGGGCAGGTGTACCTGGTGCGCACGCCACGCCCTGCCTCGTTCGTGAAAGAGAGCGACTACGACGGCGCGGTGATGAGCGCTCCGCCGAGCGAGGCCGAGCGCGATGACTGGAAGTACGGCATCGAGAAGCGCGACGCCGAAGACGGGCTGCGCGCGAGCGACCTGCCGTTCACCGTGTTCCGCATTCCGATGGTGCACGGCCCGCGTGATCACAAGCAGCGGCTCGAGCGCGTGTTCTGGAAGCTCGTCGATCGCAAACCGATCGTGCTGCGCGACGCGAGCGCGAGCGTGCGTCACGTCTTCAGCGGAGCGATCACCCGCACCCTCACGAACGTCATCACGCGACCGCCGACGCGACGCGCGTGGAATCTCGCGTGGGACGAAAAGCTCACCGCCGCGCAGTTCATCGAGCGCGCTGCCGCTCAGCTCGGCGTCACGCCCAACATCGAAATCGACCCGAGCGCGAACACCGACGCCTGCTTCCTCAACTCGAGGTGGATGTCTGCGTTGGACCCGTCAGACGCGCGAAATCACCTCGGTTTTGCCCACGAAGCGATGGATCGCTGGCTCCCCGGCATCTTCAGCTCGTGGCTCGCAAGGCTATGATTTCACGTTGTTGACGTCTGGTATCCTTGACATGAAGTAAGCCGAGCCTTACATCACTCGTGTCTAGAATCTTTGACACGAGAGACCCATGGGCTTCGTCGAAAAAAACACGCTCCTCTTCCTCATCACCTCGGTGCTCGGGTCGCTGAGCTATGCGATCACGATCCTCATGCGCGCGCGCGACGTGGCGCTCACCCAGGTCGCGTACGTCGGCCCGATGCTCATCACCATCGGCGCGGCCATCGCGGTGGGCATCGTCGGCAACGCGCTCATCTCGTTCAGCAACCGCGAAGAAGCGGGCCAGAAAGATCTCCGCGACGAACAGATTTCCCGCTTCGGCACCAACATCGGCCAGGCGTTCATCGTCATCGGCGGCGTGAGCGCGCTGCTGTTGTCGATGTACGAGGTCTCACACTTCTGGATCTCGCAGGCGCTGTACTTCGGCTTCGTTCTCTCGGCGGTCGTCGGCTCGTCGGCGCAGCTCGTCGCGTACCGGAAAGGACTGCCGCAGTGACGACCACGCGGGTCACCAACTCCATTCGCGCGCTGCGTTTCGCTCACGGCGAGATGACGCAGCAGGATCTCGCGACGCGCGTCGGAGTGACCCGGCAAACCATCATCGCCATCGAACAGGGGAAGTACTCGCCGACCCTCGAGATGGCTTTCCAGATCGCGCGTGTCTTCGGCGTGAAGCTCGAAGACGTCTTCCAGTACCAGCCCGAAGCCTGAGCGCGTGAACCAGTCGTGAAGCGCAGCACCCCACCCCTCCGGGCATGCGTGTGCCCGGAATCCAACGAAGAAGGAGCATGACATGAAGGCCATCATCCAATCGCAGTACGGTGAAGCAGACGTCCTCCAGGTCGCGACGCTCGAGCGGCCGGTTCCGAAGAAGAACGAAGTGCTGGTGCGCGTGAAGGCCGCGGGCATCGACTACGGCGTGTGGCACCTCATGTCGGGCAAGCCGTACATCATGCGGCTCGGCACCGGGCTGTTCTCGCCGCGCGAGCGTCAGCTCGGCATGGACGTGAGCGGAATCATCGAAGCGGTCGGCAGCGAGGTGACGCGCTTCAAGGTCGGCGACGAGGTGTTCGGAGCAGCGCGGCGCACGTTCGCCGAGTTCACCTGCGCACGTGAAGACGAGCTGGTGTTGAAGCCGCGTTCGCTCTCGTTCGAAGAAGCGGCGGCGTGCGCGGTGAGCGGCGTGACGGCGCTCCAGGCGTTGCGCTCCGCCGACGTGAAGCCCGGCCAGCGTGTCTGCATTCTCGGAGCGGCGGGTGGCGTCGGCTCGTGGGCGGTGCAGCTCGCGGTGAAGCACTTCGGAGCAAACGTCACCGGCGTGTGCAGCACCTCCAAGCTCGACTTCGTGCGCGGGCTCGGAGCGACCGAGGTCATCGACTACACGCGCGAGTCGTTGCCGCAGGACGGGCGCTTCGACGCGATCATCGATCTCGCCGGCAGCCGCTCGCTGGGCACGCTGCGCAAGTCACTGGCTCCCAAAGGGACGCTGGTGCTCGCGGGCGGCGAAGGAGACCACTGGTTCGGCGGCATGGGTCGCTCGCTGCTCGGCGCGCTGTGGTCGATGTTCTTGAACCAGAAGTTGAAGCCGCTGCTCGCGCTGGTGAAGCCCGAGCCGCTCGCGGCGCTGGCGTCGATTCTCGAGCAGGGGCGCATCAAGCCCGCGGTCGATCGCACGTTCTCACTCGAGCAGGCGGCCGAGGGCGTTCGCGCGCTCACCACGAAGTCGGTGCGCGGCAAGCTGGTGCTCAGCGTTTCCCGAGCCTGATCAAGCCGCGAATGATGCGCGCGATGCCGACGGCGATGGCTCCGGTGGCGACGACGTAGCGGCCGCCGTTCGACGCGGCTTCCATCGACACCACCGTCACGCCGATGCCGACCGCGAGAATGATGCCGCCGATCGCGAAGTCTGCGCCGGCGCTCACCGGCTCGACGACGGGCGGTGGAACGAGCCCGGCCTGCGCGGTCGCCGGAGTGGCGCTGACACCCCTCACCACGCTGTGCACGGCCATCGCCGCGACGAGCGCGGAGATGGCGCTCACGAACGTCGCGAGCACCGAGCCGATGCGCCACGCCTCGGTTCGATAGAGCTCGTAGCCGCGGTCCATGTGGGAGACCGCGATCGACGTCACCAGCCGCGCGGCGGAGACGAGCCACGCGACGACGAGCATCGGCAGCACCCACGCGCGCGACTCGAGCGTGAGGCGCACGAAGAAGCCGAACAACAACGCGCGCGCAACGAGCGTGAGCACGATGCTGAAATCGAAGTACACGGTCTGCAGCGCGCCGGGGAGCAGCGTCAGCGGCCGATCTCCCTGCTGCAATTGCATGAGCAGCGTCGCGCCGAGATCACTGAGTGACGAGATGATCCAGAACGCGGCGGCGACGAAGGCGAGCGTCTTGTGCTCGATCAGCACCGAGCCGAGCATCATCAGTGCGACGACCAGCACGCCCGAGAACGCGAGCCACAACAGTTCCTCGACGAGCTGCCACGGTCCTCCCCACGCCTGGGGGAACAGCCAGATGACGACGTAGCCGAGGAGAATGAGGCCGATGTTCGCGATGAACGCGATGATCATCAGCTGCGTCGCGTTGGTCGCACGCGCGGGATCAGAGATGCGAATCACGACTCGGAGAACACCACGCTCCTCACGGTGGTGCAGAACATTTCCCGCGCGCGGGGAATCAGCGTCAGGTGATCACCCGGCCACGATGGTGCCGTCGGCGTTCACGCTCAGCATCAGCTCGGCTGGAGGCGTGGGGCCGACCTCAGCCAGCTTCGCGGCGATGGCCGACACCACGTGCTGTTCCACCGCGCGCTTCAACGGCCGTGCACCGTAGCGGGGGTCGAACCCGAGCACCGCGAGACGATCGATGACCTCGGGCGCGTACTTCACCTTCACCGCGCGGCGCGTGAGCCCTTCACGCGCGAGCGCTTGATCGAGCACCCGCGTCGCGATCTGCCGGATGTTGGTCTCGGTGAGCGGGTGGTACGCGACGATTTGATCGAGTCGGTTCACCAACTCGGGGCGGAAGAACTGCGCTGCCGCGGCGAGGTAGTGCGCTCGGTAGTCCGACCGGCCGTCGGTGAACCCGAGCGACTTGCCGCTCGTCTCCGCGCCGAGGTTCGAGGTGAGCAGCACCACCGTGTTGCGGAAGCTCACCGTACGCCCCGAGAGATCAGTCAACCGGCCCTCGCCGAGCAACTGCAGCAACAGGTCGTGCACGCCCGACTCGGCCTTCTCGATCTCGTCGAGCAGCACCACGCCGAATGGCTGCTCGCGCACCTTCGCGGTGAGCGACGCGCCTTGCGACTGACTCGGAGTGACGAGCCGCCACGAGCTGCCCGGCGCTGCGTACTCCGCCATGTCGAACCGAGTGAGCCGCTTCGGATCTCCGAACAAATACGCCGCGAGCGAGAGCGCCGACTCGGTCTTTCCGACGCCCGTGGGCCCGAGGAGCAGGTACGCGCCCAACGGCCGCGAGGGGTCGCACAGACCTGTCTTCAGCGTGACGACCAGGTTGCGCAACAGCAGCGTGGCTTCTTCCTGCCCGACGACGCGCTCGCGCAATTTCTCGAGCACCTTGTCGGCGTCGAGCGGAACCGTGGGGTCGATGATCTCGCGCGGGTAACCAGTGCGCGCGACGAACGCGCGGGTGACGGTGTCTCCGTCGATGAGCACCGTGCCGGCAGCACCGGGCGTGCGCTTCTCACCGGGGCCCGGACGCGCAGCTGAACGCAGGAGATCGATCGCCGCTCCGGGCAAACCGCCGGCCTCACCGAAGCGCTCCACGAGATCGACCGAGCGATCGAGCGCCGAATCTTCGAGCGTCACCCGACGTTGCCGCGCCACGCGCTTGGCGGCAGACGACAGCGCCACGCGGGCCTGCGCGGCGGCGAGCGGCTTCACGACCTGGCTGCGCATCGCACGCAGGAACGCGCCATGCGTCCGCTCGGCGCGCGCGACGTCTTCGGCCGTCGCCTCGAGCACCACGCGAATTTCTCCCGCTTCAATCGCCGGCTGCAGCTGCCGCGCGATGTCGAGGCCGGTGTCTCCGCGACTGGTGCCGGCGTTGAGCAACTCCGCGAGCGAGTCGAGGTGCAGTACCGCCGGGCGTGTGCGCAGCGAATTCACCATGCGCTTCACGCGGTCCTGCCACTCGCCGAGGTACCGCATGCCGGCCACGATGCGCGCGCCGCTGGTCGAATAGATCTCCAGCCCGCGCAGCGGCGTGTTCGGCGCCGCCGCCGCCACGCGATGCACCAGCTCGTGCAGCAACGCGGTCTTCCCCACCATCGGAGGACCGACCAGCAACACGCTGCCTCTGCCCTGCCCTGTCAGCGCGTCGGCGAGCTGATCAACCTCGGCGTCTCGCTGGAACGCGCGCTCGACAGTGCCCGCTTCACGCTCGTCGCTCAGCCGACGGCACGCTTCCGACAGACCCGGCGGCAACGGCTCGCGGCGAGGCTTCGTCTCTTCCGCGTTCTTCTCTTTGCGAATCGCGGTGCGCACGTTGAACGTGGTGTTCACCGTGAGTGAGCGCACCGATTCTTCGCCGCTCCACGCGACCTCGAGCAGGCGCTCGAGCGGCACGAGGTGCAGCTCGTTGCGGATGATCTCTTCGACGAAGGCATCGAAGTCGGCGATGTCCTGTAGCTCGTATTCGAGGCCCAGACGCGGCACGAGAACACCGACCGGCCCGCGCTTCGGCGTCTTGCCCTTCGGCGTCTCGGCGTCGGTACGCACCAGCGCCGAGAAGCGCATCGGCACGGTGAGCAGACGCCCACGCTGCAACGCACGCACGTTGAGCTCGACCTTGCGGAGCACGAAGTTCGACGGCGCGCGCGCCTCTCGCAGCTCGCCGCGATCGAGCAGGCGACCGCAGACCTTCGAGAGATCGTCGTACACCTCGGTCATCGACTCGCCGAACGACGCGAGGTGCGGGTGCCCGAGGACGTGCGCGGTGTACCCAATCTTCGGGAAGCGCCGCACGAAGACGTGGAACGTGCGCGAGCTCATGACCGCTCCGGAGGGAGGGTGAGGGTTGACCGCCGCCGCAAACACGCCGCGAGGTGGGCAAGCTGACGCGTCGCTTCGAGACCGGTGGCAACGAAATGCCCACCCGCAGAAACCGACTCACGCTCGAACACCAGCCGAGGAAATTTCTCCGGCTCAATCGCCGAAGCGCCGCGCTGCCGACGCGCCTCCCGCTCAGCGCGCGTCTTCGCGTCGTACTCACGCAGCACCTGTCGCGCCGACTCGACGGTGCCATCACCACCTTCGAGCGCGACCGCGCGCACCAACGCACGCCGCGTCGTGCCGTCATCGACCTGCACCACCACGCGCGCGTAGCCGAGCCACGGCTCGATGAGCTGCGACACGCGCGCGCCCTGGTAGACGAACGCGTAGCGACGGCACGCCTCGGGGGCCTGCTCTTCCCACGCACCGTTCGCGCGCTCGCCGAGCACCAACGGCCCGAGCGGAGGCAGGCTGCCGGAGAACGCGTTCACCGCCGCCGCACTCGGAGGCCCAACCGGCTCCAACAACAACGTGACGATTTCCTCGGGAGAATCGGTCGCGTCCAGCTGCGTGGCGAGCAACTCGAGTTCATCGAGGATCTGCGCGAGCTGCGGAGTCGCCGCGCTCGCTACCGCGTCGGCATTCACCGCGTACACCACGCCCTCGAACTTCGGCTTCGCGCGCAGGCCGTGCTTCGGCTCGTAGAACGGCCCCTGCGTCTCGTGCTTGCTCACGCGGCGCTCGACCTCGTCGTACGCCGGAGTGTCGAGCGAGAGATCGAACAACTCCTCGAGGCGCGAGGCGATGACCTCGAGCGAATCGATGAGCGCGCTCGACTCGGGAACGGGCGTCGACCGCGCCAACGCATCACGACGCGCCTTGCGCAGACGTTCCGCGCGCGCCGAGGAAAGCAGCGACTGCACGCGCGCCGCCGCTTCGCGACCCGCGAGCCGCAACCGCGGCAACGTCCACTCACTCAGCTCGTCGACCGCGACCTTCTCGGCCGGAGACAACAGCCGCACCGAGAGCGTCGGCTCGTCGCCTTGCCGCAACAGTTCGATCACCGCGAGATCATCGGAGTCACGACGCAGCAGATGATGCGCGAGCGGAACGGCGAGCTTCTTCTCGAGCAACCGCTTCAGCGGACGCGCACCGAAGCGCGGGTCGAACGCTTGATCGACGAGCAGCTCGAGCAACTCCGGCTCGACGTCGACCAGCACGTTGCTCCGCCGCAAGCCGCGACGCGAGAGCAACTCGGCCAACGCGTGCTCGACGACCTTGCGCAGCGCGCTCTTGTCGAGCGAGCGGAACGGCACCACGCGATCGAGGCGATTGAACAACTCCGGCCGGAAGAACTGCCGCGCCGCCGCGAGGTAGTGCTGCGCCGCGCCCTCGGTGTCTCCGCGATGGAATCCCGCCTGACTCGCCGCCTCGCGCACGCCGAGGTTGCTGGTCATCACCACCACCGCGTTGCGCCCATCGGCCATGCGCCCGTGGGGATCGCTCAAACGCCCTTCACCGAGGAACTGCAGCAGCGCGTCGAACACGCGCGGGTGCGCCTTTTCGATCTCATCGAGCAGCACTACGCAGAACGGCTGCGTGCGAAGCGCGGTGACGAGCTCACCGTCGGGCTGCCCCGGAGAACCGACCAGCCGCGCGATGGCACCGGGAGTCGAGAGCTCCGACATGTCGAAGCGCACCAGCCGCTCGGAAGAGCCGAACAGATAGCGAGCGAGCGCCTTCGCGGTCTCGGTCTTGCCGACGCCGGTCGGGCCGACGAACAGATAGTTCGCGAGCGGCTTCTCGGTGTCCTGCAACGAGAGCTGAAGCGCGAGCACCGCGTCGGTCACCGCTTCGATCGCCTCGGGCTGACCCGCAACGTGCGACGAGAGATCGGCCACCACCTGCGCGCGCGACTTCGGAGCCGCGCCACCCAGAATGAAGTCGGGCAGGCCCGTCTCGCGACGCACCGCCTCGTACACGTCTTGCGCGCGGTAGCGGCGCACGCGGCCCTCGACCACGCCCGCTCCCGCGAGCACCTGGTGGATCAATCGAACCGCGCGGCCCGGCAACGCGCGGTGCGCGAAGAAGCGGCCCGAGAGCTCGAGCACCAGCTCCATGACGTCGGGCGGAATGCGCGGTGTGATGGTGCTCGTCTCGGCTTCGAGCTCGCGCACCGTGCCGAGCAACACCGGCAGCGACTCCGCGGTCGTCATCGGAGGAATCGGCAACACGTCGAACAGCGCCGCGAACGACGGCGATTCTTCGCGAATGCGCTCGAAGCGCTCGGGCGTGCACTCGGCGACGAGCGTGATCTCACCGCGCGCGAGGTGCGGTTCGAGATACTGCGCGACGTTGGTGTCGCCCTTGCTGTGACGGCCCGCGTAGATGAGCGAGGCGAGATCGTCGACGAACAGCACGTCACCGGTGTCGACCAGTTCCGCGCAAAGCTCGCGCGCGCGCGCTTCCCACTGACCGACGTACGACATGCCGGCGATGAACTGGTTGCCGTCGATGCGCCACACATCACGTCGCGTCGCGCTCGCCGCCTGACGTTCCACCAGTCGTCGCGTCAGCTCGTGCGCGATGGCCGTCTTGCCGACACCGCCCTGCCCCAGCAACACGATGGCCGCGCTCTCACGCTTCTCGAGCGTCTCGACCAGCGAGCTGACGATTCCCTCGCGACCGAACGCGCGGCCGAGATCTCCATCGCGCGCCTGATGCGCGAGGTTCTTGCCGATCTGCCGCAGCGTGCGCACCGAGAGCCGCGCGCGCGAACGCCGCTGCTCACGCTCGTCGGGAGTCTCCTGCGGCTCCTCGACCGTGCCGTCCTTCTTCTTCTGCACCTTCGCACGGCGCTTTCGCGTCGGAGCCTGCCCGCGCGGCAACACGGTCGGCGCGTCGGCGTCGACCTCGAGAATGTCGAGGCGCTCGTCGCGCTCCACGTGCCACTGGTCGAGCCGCTCGATGCGCGCCTTCAAGCAGTGCTCGACCAGCCGTGCGGCGAGCGCGGCGTCGAGCGCCTCGGGGTGCGCGAGCGCGAACGCGAGGTGCGGCGCCGCCGTCGGAGTCGCCACCCAGAACACGTCGTGCGGCCACTTCTCGAGCAACACCGCGAGACGGCCCTTCAGTTTGTAGACGCGGCCGTCTTCGCGATCGCGCGCCTCGGTATCGACGTTGACGTGCTTGAGGCGCAGATGCGGCGCGACCTGCCACTTCCACGCGTGGCGCGGCGAGGAGCCTTCGAAGCGCTCCATCACCATCAACGCGAGATCGTCTTTGAGTTCGCTGAGCGAAACGCCTTCGCCCTTCACGTCGGGCCAATGCGGGAGCCAGCACTTCAGCGCACGCACGCCCTGCCGCGAGACGATGAGCGGGAGCTTGAGGTCCATCACTTCACCTCTTCCGCGCCGAACACCCGGTGCCGCACCCAAGCCGCGAGCACCTTGCTCAGGTTGAAGCCGTGCTCATCGCAGCGGTGCTCGGTCTCGGTGCGCAGGTCTTTCAGCAGGCCGTGCTCCTGGCCTTTGCGCACCGGCCACACGCGGCGGATCTCGGTGTTGGGCATCGTCACTTCGAGTTCTTCCGGTTGGCCCATCGCCTTGGCGCTCGACTGACCCGGCTGGAAGCGCACCTTCACCGAAGCGGTCGCGCCCTCGGAATGGAAGCGATGCGCGCCGTGCTCCGCCGACAACAACATCGGCACCGCGGGACCGAACACGTGCAGGCCGAGCGCGTGCCACTGGTAGTGCGGCTGCGGCATGCCGCGCTCCCACAGCCACGCCTCGACCTTCGGAGACTCCATCAGGTCGCGCATCTTCTCGACCGCTTCCTTCGCCTCCTTGAGGCCGACGCCGGTCTTCTCGCGGTAGACCTTGATGGCCGCGATGAGGCCCTGCTGCTGCATCGTGCGAATCACCTCGTCCGACGAGATGCGCGTGTGCTGCGTCATCTTGCGCAGCTTCTCTTCGTCGAGCCGCATCTGGTCCGACGACTTGGCGACGAGGTAGCTGAACTCCGCGCGCAGCCCGCGGTGGTATGCCCACTGGTTGTAGGCCTCGAGCAACCACAGCGCCCACTTCTCCGCGTTGCGACCGGGCACCAACGTGATGGTCACCGCGTCGACGTGCGGAAAGAGCGACGCGTAGAGCCGCTCGGTCAACGGCTGGAACGCTTCACGCGCTGCCTCGAGCCCGCTGCGAATCGCTTCTTCCGAGTGCGCCGCGCGCAAGCCGTACGCTTCGAACGCCAGCTCTTCGGCCGCTTCGGCCTGCGCACGCACCTTCTCGAGACCTTCGACGATCTCCCGCGTGCCGGTGGCGCGTCGCGACTGATCATCGGCGAGCGTGCGATCTTCCCAGTACGACGGGAGCCGCGAGAGCCGCTCGAACATGCGCAGGTTGTCGCGCAGCTGCATCAGCATCGGAGAGCGCGTCCACGCGCGAACTTCTCCGCGCAGCGCGGCGGCTTCGTCGCAGACCTTCAGCAATTCAGCGCGCGAAATTCCGTCCGACGCGCGAGGCGCGGCGTGGAGCGCGAAGTCGAGCGAGTCGGCCTCGGCGCTCGCCATCGTCACGTCGAGCTTCGACGCACCGGCTGGTTTGTGAGCGGCGAGATGTGCGGCGGCGGGCACGACGAGCTTGCGCTCCAGCGCGCGCTTCAACGGACGAGCGCCGTAGCGCGGCTCGTGGCCCCAGTCGGCGAGCTTCTCCTTCACCTCGCTCGTGAGCTGCAGCCCGACGTCGAGCCGGCCGAAACCGGTGCGCGCCGAGACCTTCGACAATTCGCGCTCGACGATTCGCGAGAGATGGTCGCGCTCGAGCGAGTTGAAGATGACCACGTCGTCGATGCGATTGAACAACTCAGGCCGGAAGAAGCGGCGGATCTCCGCGAGGTAGTGCGCGCGCAGATCAGGTTCGCCGCTGGTGGCGCCCTGGAAGCCCACGCGCGGCCGCTGGGTCGACGCGCCGAGGTTGCTGGTCATCACCAGCACCGTGCTGCGGAAATCGGCGAGGCGGCCACGCCCGTCGGTGAGACGGCCTTCTCCGAGCACCGAGAGCAGCACGTCGAAGACCACAGGGTGCGCCTTCTCGATCTCGTCGAGCAGGACGACCGAGAACGGCTGACGCCGCACCGCCGTCGCGAGGAAGCCGTCACCGTCGCCCTCGCCCACCAGTCGCGCGAGCGCATCGGGCCCGGAGTACTCACCCATGTCGAGCCGCACGAGCCGTTCGCGCGAACCGAACACGCGCTCCGCGAGCGCCTTGCTGAGCTCGGTCTTTCCGACGCCCGTCGGGCCCGCGAAGAGCAACGTCGCAACCGGCCGCGAAGGATCAGCGAGGTTGCTCTTGATGACCGACACCACCTGCGCGCAGCGCGCGACAGCCGCCGACTGACCCATCACCCGCGCCGCGAGGAACGCGCGCACACCTTCGGGGTCGAGCGGCAAGTCATCGCGCAGCAACTCTTCGGGCACGCCGGATTCCAACGAGAAGCGGCGCACCACTTCTTCGCGCGTGAGCTTCACCGTCTTGCGCTTCTGCTTCGCCGCCGCGACCGTGCGCTCGACGGGTTCCGCGACGCCATCGATCAACCGGCGCAGAAACGAGACTGAATTGCCGACCGGCGAGCCGTACGGACGGAAGCGCTTCACCAGCGCGCGCACTTCGTCGATGGCCATCGCATCGGCCGCGACATCGCGCTTCTTTCCCTCGGCCGCTGCGATGCGCGCGAGCACGTCGGCGGTCTCGGCCGGCAACGGCTCTTCGATGGTCAGCGGGGCGAACAGGCGCGCGAAGCTCTGGTTGCGATCACGAAGCCGCGCCCACTCTTCCACCGTCGCCTCGGCGACCACCGCGACCTCGCGCGCCGCGAGCGTGGGCAGCAACAACTGCGCGACGTTGTCATCGCTGTGCGCGCTCTTCCCCGCGTCGAGGAGATCGATCAATCGCCCGAGATGAAGGAACGCCTGCGCTTCGTGCGCCTCGGCGAACGCGTCGATGGTCTGCCGCTGCCAGTCACCGAAGAAGCCATCGCCCGCGATCAACCTCGACGCGTCGAGGTGAAAGAACGGGCGCGCGTCGGGCATCGCGGCGAGCCGACGCGCCACTTCCTGCAGAATGGCGGTCTTGCCGACACCCGAGACGCCGATGAGCACCAGCGGCTCCGCGTCTTTCATCGTGAGATGCGAAAGCACCTGCTGCACCAAAGTCTCGCGGCCGAACGTCGAGGGGAACGCGCCTTCTTTCGCGAGCTGGTGCCACTTCACGCCGAGCTTCAGCAGCGTCGGCGTGTGCACCTTCTTCGGCTTGTCCTTCTTCTGCGGGCGCGGCCTGGCGGGCTTCTCGTCGTCCCAATCGTCGTCGTCGTCGTCGTTCTCGGAAGCCTCTGGCTCGAGTTCCTTCTCGGCCTTCTCCTCTTTCTCCGCGCGCTCGTCTTCGATTCCGCGCGGAGGCGGCCGCATGTCGAGGTGCAACTCACTCTTCTTCAAGGAGCTGAGCGTGAGCGGCTTCACCTCGACCTCGAGCACCAGCAGCTCGCGTGAGCCCTCGGTGCGCAGCGTGAGCAGCTCCGCGGGCGAGGCGTTCTCGAGTTGCTCGGTCAGCAGCGCGGTCGCCTGGGTGCGCAGTTCCTTGCCGCGCGTCTTGAACCAAAAGCGAAGATCGTTCGCGAGCAACCGCGTCTCGGTGTGATTCGCCTGCGCAGGGCTCTCGAGCACGTCGAGTACCAGCTCGGTCTTCACCTGCTCCTTCTCGCGGTGGAGCGGGAGCAGCGGCACCGCGACGTGCGTGAGCTCACCTTCGCCAGGAGCGCAGAACTTCCACAGGTGGCGCGGGTGCGAGCGGCTGATGCGATCGTCGAGCGCCAGCGTGAGCTCGAAGCGCGCGGCCTCGAGATTGGCGGCGTGCACCGACAGCTCCGGCAGTTCGACCGGAGTCAGGGTGACTCGACCGCTGGTGTGGGTCACCGCGATGCACTGAAAATTGAACTTCACGTCGTCGCTCTCGGCGCCGTCAGGAACCAGGTGGTGAGTTCGCCCTTGCCCTTCACCGCGATCGCTCCGCGCGGCTCGAACTCGAAGTGATCTTTCAGCTTCACGTACACAGCCTCGGTGACCTGAATGCGACCCGGTTGGCCATGACTTTCCATACGACTGGCGGTGTTCACGCTGTCGCCCCACAGGTCGTACGCAAACTTCCGCGTGCCGATGACGCCCGCGACGACGGGACCGGTGTGGATGCCGATGCGAATCGCGAGGCCTTCGAACGTCTCGCGATCGAGCGTGGCGAGCACACCCTGCATGTCGAGCGCCATGCGAGCGACGCGATGGGCGTGGTCTGGCTTCGGCTCGGGTAGCCCGCCGACCACCATGTACGCGTCGCCGATGGTCTTGATCTTCTCGAGCCCGTGCTGGTCAGCGAGCGCATCGAAGCGCGTGAAGATCTGATCGAGCAGCTGCACCAGCTTCGTCGGCCCCGTGCGCTCCGAGAGCTGCGTGAAGTTCACGATGTCGGCGAACAGCACCGTCGCTTCGTCGAAGCGCTCGGCGATCGATCGCTCGTCCTTCTTGAGCCGCTCGGCGATTTTTCGCGGCAGCACGTTGAGCAGCAGCCCGTCGCTCTTCGCGCGCTCGGTGGCCAGCTCGTCTTCGGCGCGCTCGGTCTGTGATGCCGCGTAGAACGCGAGCGCCTGCAAGATGACGAACATCGTCACCTTGTCGAGCGTGTCGTAGGGGAAGTGGTCGAGCACACCGAGCCGGGAGTGGTTGTAAAGCTCGACGCCGGCCAGACAGATCAACCCGACCACCGCTCCGACCCAGGCGAGCCACACCTCGCGTCGCGGAATGATCAGCCAGCCACCGGTCGCTGCCGCCGCGATGAAGAGGTGTTGCTGCGTGTCGGCGCCCATGAAGATGCCGTCGAGCGTGATCCACACCAGGCTGCCGAGACCGACCAGACACCGCGCGATGAAGTGCTGCTGCCTCGCCGAGAGCACCAGCGCGAACGTGTAGAGCAGCACCGCCGAGATCGACGTGGTGAGCAGAATCGGCGTGCGCATGCGCGGGTCGCCGAACGCGAACAAGCTCATCACCACCGCGACGAGACAGATCTGGTTGAGCAGCCGAACGTGCTTCAGCTCTCGCGGGTCGAGCCCCTCGGTGGTGCCGAGGTTCACCAGTCGGGCGAGGAGCGCGCGCATCTGAAGACCGCTTTCTAAGGTACAACGCGCGTCGATGCAGGCCTTCCTCGACGCCCTCGCCTCCGCCGGTTTTCCCGCCGATTTCGCTTCCCGTGAAGCCGCAGACCTCGCGACGTACGGCAAGGACTGGACGAAGGTCTTCACGCCCGCTCCGTCGTTGCTCGTGCGCCCGAGGAGCACCGCCGAGGTGTCGCAATTCCTGAAACTCTGCAGCACGCACGGCATCGCGGTCGTGCCGAGCGGTGGCCGCACCGGGCTCGCAGGTGGAGCAGTCGCCGCCAAAGGTGAAGTCGTCCTCTCGCTCGAGCGCATGCGGAAGATCGGCGCCATCGATCCCGTCGCGCTCACCGTGCACGTCGAGGCCGGAGCGATCACCGAAGCAGTCCACGCCGCCTGCGCGGAGTCGGGTCTCTTCTGGCCGGTCGACTTCGCGAGCAAAGGGAGCAGCCAGGTCGGCGGCAACATCGCCACCAACGCCGGCGGCGTGCGCGTCATCCGCTACGGGCTCACGCGGCAGTGGGTGCTCGGGCTCACCGTCGTCACCATGAACGGCGAGGTGCTCGAGCTCAACGGCGCGCTCGAGAAGAACAACACCGGCGTCGATCTGCGCCAGCTCTTCATCGGCAGCGAAGGCATTCTCGGAGTGATCACCGAAGCCACGCTCAAGCTCACGCGCCTGCCCGAGAAGGTCGACGTGTTCCTCTTCGCGCTCGACTCGCTGCAGAGCGTGCTCAGGCTCTTCGAAGAAGCGCGGCGTGGGCCGTTCACGGTGATGGCGTACGAGTTCTTCACCGCCGCGTGCAGCGCGAGACTCGAGAAGCACCGCGGCCTGCGGCCTCCGTTCGAGCAGCAGCCGTCGCACTGCGTGTTGTTGGAAGTCGAAGCCGCGAAGCCCGGCGCGTTGGACCCGTGGCTCGCGGGGCTCTTCGAAAAAGGGCTCGTGCAAGACGGCACGCTCGCGGCCGACGTCAGCCAGCAGAAGGCGCTGTGGGCGCTGCGCGAAGGCATCAGCGAATCGCTCTCGGCGACGGGCCTGCCGCACAAGAACGACATCGCGTTGCCGATCGCGAAGCTGAGTGAGTTCTGCACCGGGCTCGAGTCACTGCTCGCCACGCGCTATCCCGACTGGGAGCTGTGCCTCTTCGGCCACATCGGCGACGGCAACCTGCACGTGAACATCATGAAGCCCGACGCGCTCGGCAAAGACGAGTTCCTGAAGCGCACGCACACCGTCGACGCCGACATGTTCGCGCTGGTGAAGAAGCACCAGGGCAGCGTCAGCGCCGAACACGGCATCGGGTTGCTCAAGAAGGAGTGGCTCGGTCACACCCGCAGCGCGACCGAGATCTCACTCATGAAGCAGATGAAGCAGATCCTCGACCCGGGCGGGCTGCTCAACCCGGGCAAGGTGCTCTGAGTCACTGACAGGGCGCGCTGTTCACCACGATGTGGCCGCAGTGCATCGACGCGAAGCTCGCGTTCGTCGCGGCGACGCTGAGGTGGTACTCGCGGCAGGCGTACGAGTTCCCGCTCGTGGTGTTCGAGTTGTAGTGCGCGTCTTTGCCCGTGTAGCCGTTGCACGCAATCGTGCAGGCGTTCAGGTCGGCGAACTGGCCCGAGCACTTCGACATCGCCACGGTGCAGAAGCTCTCGCAGTTGCTGCCGCACGTACTGTCACCCGCCGGGCCTGCGTGCGGACAGTGCAGCGTCGCGTTCGAGGGAGCGTTGGTCGCGTGGTACGAGCGGCACTCGAGGTTGTTGCCGCTCATCGCGCCGAGCGTGCCCTGCGAGAAGGCCGCGCACGCGCCGAGACACGAATCGTTCGACGGGTACTGCGCGTTCGTGCCGGTGCAGTTCGTCATCACCGCGGTGCAGTAGCTCTGGCACGTCGCCGCCACTGCTCCGCCGCCACCGCCAGTCGCTCCACCACCGCCCGTCGCGCCGCCGCCGCCCGTCGCTCCACCACCGCCGGTCGCGCCGCCGCCGCCCGTCGCGCCACCGCCGCCAGTCGCTCCACCACCACCGGTCGCGGCACCACCGCCCGTTGATCCGCCGCCGCCGGTTCCGCCGTCAGTACCGCTCGGCGTTCCACAGTTCAGGAACACGACACAGACCGCTGCGACCGCTGCGAATCGAAAGTGCATGGTGAAGCCCCCGGGTTGGTGAGGGCCGCACCATCATCTAACGGCACGCTGACTCAAGAGACTTGTCGCCTCAGCTCACGCGCACTTCGTAGCGCGCGCCGCTCAGACCTTCGGGCACCCACTTCACCTTCAAGTCAGGCCGCGTGGTCGAGGTGACGCCTTCGACGATGCCGAGGAAGAACGTGTGCAGCGAGCCGACGTCACCGAAGTGCGCGACGAATTTCTCGCCGTGCGTGTGCACCATCGCCTCGGTGAACGGAGCGATGCGCTCCAGCGCCACGGGCAACATGGTCATCGCTTCTTCGAGCGAACGGCCGTCGTACCGCTTGCCGCGCTTCACCGTCTCGAAGCCCACGCGACGCATCGCTTCGGGCATCGGCACGTCCGGGTGGAGCGCCTGCGCGTACACCGCGAGTCCCGCGAAGAACTTCTCGAGCGAGACTTCGTTGCCAGGCGTCTTCACGTCGAGGCCCGCGCGCAACAGAGACGCGGCGAGCGGCTCGGTCACTTCGTTGAACACCCGCGCGACGAACTGACCCGAAACCCTCCGCTCGAATTCCATAGGCGCATGGGTAATGCGGCCGACGCCGAGCGCACGTCAGCTCAACATTTCTTCAAGAAGCACAGCACTCAACCCATCGAAATTCTTGAGCGTTTCGGCGCAGCGGGAAGTTCGGGAGCGCTGAAGCGCCCGCCTCCGGCTTCTTGCGCCTTCTTCAAGGCCTCGCCGGCCTGGCGAACGAGACCGCCGAAGCTGACCTGTTCCTTCGGGTTCAGTGCCGGGTCGTACGACGCGACGCCCACGCTCACCGTGCCCTTGGGGAACGAGTCGAGCGCCGCCAGCTTCTCGACCACGCGGCCGGCGACGATGGTGCTGCCCTTGAGCGGCGTGTGCGGGAGGAAGAGGAGGTACTTGTCTTCGGCGAACGGCATCGCCACGTCAATGTCGCGCAACAGCACGCTCAACGCCTCGAGCGCTTCGCTGCGAATCGCCGCGCGCTGAAATTCGGGAGCCGACTCGCCGAGGTGTTCACCGAGTTTGTCGAGCGCGACGAGCAACAGCGCAACCGGGTACTGGTAGCGCTTGCTGCGCTTCACCTCGAGCAGCATGTACTTCTTGAAGAACGCTTCGTCGGGCGCGTTGAGGCCGACCTGCGACGGCTTGATGGTCTTGGGCCGCGGCACGCTCTTGATCTCGGCGACCTTGGCCTGCAGCGCTCGAATCTGCGCGGCGAGCGAGTTCAACCGCGCGACGGCTTGCACCACCGCGAGCACCACGTGCTTCTTCAACGGCAGCACGAGGAACCCCTCGACGCCCACGCTCTTCGCGCGCTCGGGTGCACGCTCGACCTCGGTGTACGGGTACACGAGGATGATCGCGGTCTCGGGAGCGACCTTGCGCACCTGCGGCGCGAGCACTTCGCCGTCGAAGTTCGGAGAGACCGCCGCGATGAGAACGTCGGGCGGCTTCGCGCGCACCGCCTGCACCGTCTCGTCGACGTACTGACACACCGTCACTTCCGCCAACCCGTCGAGGAACTTCCTCAGCGCGTTGGCGATGGGAGCGGCAGGTTCAGCGACGAGAATGCGCGGCAGCGCGGGCGTGGTCATTCCTGTGCGCTCAGACCTCGAGCACTTCCTTCTCCTTGCGGGCCACCACGTCGTCGACCTGCGCGATGCCGGCGTCGGTTTCCTTCTGCACCTTCTCGCCCGAGCGCTTGTTGTCGTCTTCGGTGATGACCTTGTCCTTGAGCAAGGTCTTCAGCTTCTCGTTCGCGTCGCGGCGCAGATTGCGGATGGCGACCTTGTGCTCTTCGCCGGTGGCCTTCACCTGCTTGGCGATTTCCTTGCGGCGCTGCTCGGTGAGCGGAGGAATCGGGAGGCGGATGATCTCCCCGTCGTTCTGCGGCGTGAGGCCGAGGTTCGCCTCGAGCAACGCCTTCTCGATGTCCTTGATGATCGACTTGTCCCACGGCTTGACCGTGATGAGGCGCGGCTCGGGAACGGCGACGGCGGCGCACTGCGCGAGCGCGGTCGGCGTGCCGTAGTAGCTGACCTTCACGCCGTCGAGCATCGCGGCGTTCGCGCGGCCCGTGCGGATCTTGGTCATCTGCTGCTTCATCGCTTCGACCGACTTCTTGATGTCTTCGCTGAGCTTCTTCACCGCGTCGTCATGAGCAGCCATGGCAAGAAAACCCTCCGTTGGAAAATCGGTTGGAACGTTGAATCAGGCCATCACGGTTTCGGTCGCGCCGACGACCGTGCCGATGTCGCCCGGCGAGAGCACCGCGCGGCCGATGTTGCCCTTGTTGGTCATGTCGAACACGACGATGGGCAGCTTGTTGTCCATGCACAGCGAGATGGCGGTGGAGTCCATCACGTTGAGCTGCTTCTTCAGCACGTCCATGTACGTGACCGTGCGGTAGCGCTTCGCGTCTTTGTTCTTCTTGGGGTCGGAGTCGTAGACGCCGTCGACCTTCGTCGCCTTGAGAATCACCTCGGCGTTGATTTCCATCGCGCGCAGCGACGCGGCGGTGTCGGTCGTGAAGTACGGGTTGCCGGTGCCGGCCGCGAAGATGACGATGCGGCCCTTCTCGAGGTGACGCACCGCGCGCCGGCGAATGTAGGGCTCGGCGATCTGCTCCATCTTGATGGCGCTCAGCACGCGGGTGCTGCCGTTCAACTTCTCGAGCGAGTCCTGCAACGCGAGGCAGTTGATGCAGGTGGCGAGCATGCCCATGTAGTCGGCGCTCGCGCGGTCCATGCCGGTCGTCGCTCCCTGCACGCCGCGGAAGATGTTGCCGCCGCCGATGACGATGGCGACCTCGACCTTCGCTGCGCGGAGCTCCATCACTTCTTCGGCGATGCGAGAGAGCGTCGGCGGGTGAATGCCGTACTTCTCATCTCCCATCAGCGCTTCCCCCGAGAGCTTGAGGAGGATGCGTTTGTAGCCGCCGGTCTTCACTGTGGAACCCATGGCTCGGGCGGTCTACCACCCGGCCCGCGCGCGCACGCGGAAAAGTTCCCGCGGTCGGGGTGAGGGTAGACTCTTCGCGTGCACGAAAGGCTCGCCGCAGCAGGCCTGAAGCTCGGTCAGCCCGATGAACGCTGGCCCCGAGTCGTGGCGCGCATGCCGATGGCCCGAATCAAGGCCGCGCGCTTGCCGTTGCCGTTCGTGCAGGTAGAAGTCGGTGAAGGCAGTGACGACGCCCGCATCGTTCGCGCTCCGCACTTCATGGGCGTGACGTTGTTCGAAGCCGTCGCCGCGTTGACCGCGAGTGGTCGCGTGTTGCCCGAGCCGATCGTCGCCGGGCTCGCCGACTGGGCGCTCGAAGGTCTTCGCGGGCTCGATGATCACGCGCTCGCCAGCAGCTGGGCGGGCCCGCATTCCATCGGCGCGTCCGTCGACGGAACGCTCGTCCTCTCACTCGGAGAAGAAGGCTGCCCCTTCCCGGTGCTGCGCCAGAGCCTGCGCCGGTGGACGGTGCGCGGGCGCGACTTCTCGGTCTTGAGCGAATCGTTCAAGACGGTGCTCGCGTGGACGTTCTCTCCCTGGTCGCTGGTGGGCCAACCGAGCCCGTGGGTCAGCGGTTGGAAGTACGCGGTGGTGCCCGCCAGCATCGAGGTGCTGCTCAAGAACACCGGTTGGGCCGACGTCGGCTACCTGCAGAGCGTGCTGCGCTCGCGTTGGAGCCACATCGAGCGCGCGTCAGAGCGTGAAGTGGCGATGACCTTGCTGTCGGCGGCTCCGGAAGCGCTGCGGTTGCGCGCGCTCGAGCTGCACGAAGCGAATCGACCGCCGAGCTGGCGCAGCGGTGGCCTCGAGGTGTTGATCGATCAGGCGCTCGAGAACGGGCCCATCTTCGAGCGCTTCCCGAAGCTGCCGGGCGTGACGCACGAGTTCGATGGCGTCGACGTGAGCCCCACCGAGCGGCTCGCGGTCGTCGTGCTCGACGCCGAGACGAAGGCGATTCTCGGAGAGACGATTCTGCGCAAGGGCGCGAGCCGCACGCACATCGCCGCGCCGTTCAACTGCCGCCGCAACGCGGGGCCGGTGCTGGTCGAGCTCGCGCACCTCGCGCAGCGGCGAGTCTCGGTGCGGGTGAACGCGACGATCGAGAACGGCTGGCTGCACCTCGAGCCGCTCACGAGCGAGCAAGCCCGGGTCGTCGACGGCATCTTCGGGCTGAAGTGATCACTGAACGGTGACCGACCACGACGTGCCCGAGAAGACCGACACGAAGAGATAGTAGGTGGTGCCCGCCATGAGCGTCGCCTGGTACGAGCCGCCCGTGCCGGTGAGGCTGACGCACGAGCCGGCCATGGTGTCGGTGCAGCTCGACGCGCGCAGCCACGCGATGCTCGAACTGGGGAGCGTGAAGGTGCGCGGCCCGCTCGCGCTCGGCGTGAAGCTGAAGACCACCTCGCCGCTCGAGTTGCCCGAGCTGCATGAGATGTAGTCGCTGACCGCTCCGGTGAACGTGCCCGTCGACGGCACGCCAGGGCTCAGCGCGATGGCGCCCGCGCACAGGTCATTGGGCGGCGTGCTGGTCGACGTCACGTCGAGCGTGAAGGTGCCGACGAACGAATCTTCAGCGTCGACGTGAATGAAGACGGGCACACCCGCGGTGCCGTGGAAGTTCACTTGCGAGGAGCCGAAGAAGCGGTTGCCGACCACGCAGGCCGCCGAGTTGCCGCAGCTCGACGACAGCCACACCACCGGGTACCAGGAGTTGGCGTTGATGTTCAGCCGGTAGTTGCCGGTGCTGGCCGGCGTGAAGCTGTAGACGACGTCGGGGCCGCCGACCGTCTCGCTGGCGCAGAGCGCAGGCAGCGTGCCGTTGAAGTTCGACGTCGCGCCCAGCAGCGTGCCGTTGACGGTGGTGGCCAGAGAGATGGCGGTGGGTGAAGCGCACGTATCGTTGGGAGGCACGGCGAGCGGGTTCACCACTGCGCTCCACGTGGTGCCGGAGAAGACGGAGAGGAACACGTAGTAGGTGGTGCCCGCGGTGAGCGCCGCCTGGTACGAGCCGCCTGTCCCGCTGACGCTGACGCACGTTCCGCTCGTGGAATCAGTGCAGGTCGAGGAGCGCAACCACAGGAAGCTCGAAGACGGCACGGTGAAGACGTACTGGCCGCTCGCGCTCGGCGTGAAGTTCAGCACCACTTCGCCGCCCGAGTTGCTCGAGCTGCACGAGATGTAGTCGCTAACCGCTCCGGTGAAGGTGCCGTTGGCCGTCACGCCCTGCGTCAGCGTCATCGAGCCCGCGCACAGGTCATTGGGCGGTGTGCTGGTCGACGTCACGTCGAGCGTGAAGGTGCCGACGAACGAATCTTCGGCGTCCACGTGAATGAAGACCGGCACGCCCGCGGTGCCGTGGAAGTTCACCTGGGAAGAACCGAAGAAGCGGTTGCCGACCACACAGGCCGCCGCGTTGCCGCAGCTCGAGGACAGCCACACCACCGGGTACCAGGAGTTGGCGTTGATGTTCAGCCGGTAGTTGCCGGTGCTGGCGGGGGTGAAGCTGTAGACGACGTCGGGGCCGCCGAGCGTCTCGCTGGCGCAGAGCGCAGGCAGCGTGCCGTTGAAGTTCGAGGTCGCGCCCAGCAGCGTGCCGTTGACGGTGGTGGCGAGCGAGATGGCGGTGGGTGAAGCGCACGTGTCGTTGGGAGGCACAGCGAGCGGGTTCACCACTGCGCTCCACGTGGTGCCGGAGAACACAGCGAGGAACACGTAGTAGGTGGTGCCCGCGGTGAGCGCCGCCTGGTACGAGCCGCCCGTCCCGCTGACGCTGACGCACGTGCCGCTGGTGGAATCGGTGCAACTCGAGGAGCGCAGCCAGAGGAAGCTCGAAGACGGCACGGTGAAGACGTACTGGCCGCTCGCGCTCGGCGTGAAGTTCAGCACCACTTCGCCGCTCGAGCTGCTCGAGCTGCACGAGAGGTAGTCGCTGACCGCTCCGGTGAAGGTGCCGTTGGCCGTCACGCCCTGCGTCAGCGTCATCGAGCCCGAGCACACGTCGTTGGTCGGCGTGCCGGTCGACGTCACCTCGAGCGTGAAGGTGCCGACGAACGAATCTTCGGCGTCCACGTGAATGAAGACGGGCACGCCCGCGGTGCCGTGGAAGTTCACCTGCGAGGAGCCGAAGAAGCGGTTGCCGACCACACACGCAGCCGCGTTGCCGCAGCTCGAGGACAGCCACACCACGGGGTACCAGGAGTTGGCGTTGATGCTCAGCCGATAGTTGCCGGTGCTGGCCGGGGTGAAGCTGTAGACGAGGTCGGGTCCGGCGATCGTCTCATTGGCGCACAGGGCCGGCAGCGTGCCGTTGAAGTTCGAGGTCGCCCCCAGGAGATTGCCGCTGACGATCGAGCCCAACGTGAGCGGCGCCGGCGCGGTGCACGACTCCCCAGCCGCGACGCACGAGGTGATGCCGTCGCCGAGGTACCCCGCGTTGCACGCGCAGGTTCGCGAGCCGGGCGTGTTGGTGCACGTCGCCTGCGACAGACAGCCGCCGTTGTTGGTGGCGCACTCGTTGATGTCGGTGCAGGTCAGGCCGTTGCCGGTGTAGCCCGTGCCGCAGGCGCAGGTGCGCGAGCCGGGAGTGTTGGTGCAGGTCGCTCCGACCGCGCAGCCGCCGTTGTTGGTGGCGCATTCGTCGACGTCGGTGCAGGTCAGCCCGTTGCCCGTGTAGCCCTGGTTGCACGCGCAGGTTCGCGAGCCCGGAGTGTTGGTGCACGTCGCGAGCGGGGAGCAGCCGCCGTTCGCCGTCGCGCACTCGTTGACGTCGGCGCAGGTCAGCCCGTTGCCCGTGTAGCCCTGGTTGCACGTGCAGGTGCGCGTGCCCGGCGTGTTGGCGCAGGTCGCGTTCGCCGCACAGCCTCCGTTGGCCGTGGCGCACTCGTCGACGTCGGTGCAGGTGACGCCATCGCCCGTGAAACCCGCGTTGCACGCGCAGGTGCGCCCGCCGATCGTGTTGGTGCAGCTCGCCGTCGCCGCGCAGCCACCGTTGGCCGTGGCGCACTCGTTGACGTCGACGCACATCGCGCCCGAGGGCTGGTAGCCGGTGACGCAGCTGAAGCCGCACGTGCCGGTGTTGCACGTGGGCGCTCCATTGGCCGGCGCGGAGCACGGCGTGCAGCTCGAGCCGCAGGAGCCGACCTCGTCGTTGCTGACGCAGCGCTGGCCGCACGCGTGCTGCCCGGTGGGGCAACTGCACGTGTTGCCCATGCACATCGCGCCCGCGGGACAGTCGGTGGGAAGCCGGCAGCCCGGCTGACACTTCTTGCTGACCGGATCGCACGAGAAGCCCGCGCCGCAGCCAGACGAAGTGGTGCAGTCCTCAGGCAGCAGTGCACAGGTTCCGCTGTTGCACACCTGGCCCTGGTTGCAGACGTGCCCACAGGAACCGCAGTTGGCGAGGTCGGCGGCGGTGTCGACGCACGCCGTGCCGCACTGCCGCAGCGTGCCCGCGCAAGGAGCGACGTTGCCGCCGCCCGTCGCAGTGCCACCACCCATCGAGCCGCCACCACCCATCGCGGTGCCGCCGCCCATCGCCGTGCCGCCGCCCGCGCCACCGCCAGACGTGCCGCCGCCGCCGCCCGACGTTCCGCCGGAACACAGGCCGAAGTTGCACGCGCCACCCGAGGGGCACACCGCGCAGAGGAAGCCAGACGAGCCGCAAGCCAGCGGCGAATTTCCAGACTGACACTGGCCGCTCGAGTCGCAGCAGCCGCTGCAGGTGCTCGCGCAGTCGGTCCTGGGAGGTGGAGAGCAGGCCGACGCGAGGAGGACGAGGAGCAGCGCGAGAAGACGCATTGAGGCATCACACCCGAGCGGGGCGAACTGTGAAAGGCACTCGCTGCGCACGAAAGCAACGAGGCGACCTCCGTGGTGGAGATCGCCTCGAGCGACTGCATTTTCGGCTGAAGTGATTACGCCTTCGCCGTGCCGAGCGTCGCCGCGACGTCAGCCGCGAGGTCCGCCGCCTTCTTCTCGATGCCTTCACCGACCTCGAGACGCGCGACGCGACCGACGCTCAACGTCGAGCCGGCCTTCTTGCCGAAGTCCGCGACCACGTCCTTGATCTTCAGCTTGTCTTCCTTCACCCAGAGCTGATCGACGAGGCAGTTGTTCTCGTAATACTTCTCGAGCTTGCCGCCGATGATCTTGTCCCACATCGCTTCGGGCTTGGTGATCTGCTCGCGCTTGACGATCTGCGAGAGCGGAACCTTCTCGAGCTTGCCGGAGATCTCGAGCATCACCTTCTCGGCGTCTTCGCTGCGGAAGATGCCGGTGCGGGCCGGGCCGTCCTTGATCGTGAAGCGCCAGGTGTTCTGCAGCTCGTCCTTGTAGAGCGCCTTTTCCTTCTCGAGCACGTCGGCGGGAACCTGCTCACGCGTGACGTACGGAGGGCGCATCGCCGCGACCTGCATCGCGAGCTCGTTGGCCAGGTTCTTCGCCTCGGCGTGGTTGCTGCCGAGCACCTCGACCAGCGTCGCGACCTTGTTGTTCGAGTGCATGTACGTGCCGACCACGCCGTTGCCCTCGATCTGGAAGCGCGCGAAGCGGCGCACGGTGATCTTCTCGCCGATGGTGGCGATCTTCTCGGTCACCGCGTCCTTCACGGTCTTGCCGCCCTCGTAGGGCTGCGCTTCGAGCGCCGCGAGGTCGGCCGGGTTGTGCTGCGAAACGTGCTTCACGAGGCCCTCGACGAGCTTCACGAAGTCGGCGTTGCGCGCCACGAAGTCGGTCTCGGCGTTCACCTCGACCAGCGCCGCGAGCTTGTTGTCGCCCGACGCGGTCAAACCCACGAGGCCTTCGGCGGCGACGCGGTCACCCTTCTTGGCGGCCGACGCGACGCCCTTCTTGCGGAGCCACTCTTCGGCCTTCGCGAAATCGCCCCCCGACTCGGTGAGCGCCTTCTTGCAGTCCATCATGCCCGCGCCGGTCTTCTCGCGGAGTTCCTTCACCATCGCTGCGCTGATCTCAGCCATCTGTTCTTTCCTCAGGAAAAGAGGAGCGTCACCCTGCGGCAACGCTCCTCTGAAAAATCAAAGTGTGGAGCGACGAATTACTCGGCCTTCGCCTCGGCGGCCGGAGCTTCGGCAGCAGCGGCCTCACCCTCGATCGCGGCAGGCTCAACGGCGGCAGCGCCACCCTTGTGCTCGACGACCGGACCACGGCCTTCACGGCGCGGCGCGCGGCGACGCTCACCGTCACCCGAACCACGACCCTCGTGACGGCGACGCTCTTCCTGCGCGTCACGGTCAGCGGCGCCAGAAGCGCGGTAACGCGCAGCACCCTCGAGCGCGGCGTCGGCGATCTTGCCCGTGAAGAGCTTGATCGAACGGATCGCGTCGTCGTTGCCGGGGATCACGTAGTCGATGCCCTCGGGATCGCAGTTGGTGTCGACGAGGCCGATCACCGGAATGCCGAGACGGTTGGCCTCGTGCACCGCGAGCGCTTCCTTCTTGGGGTCGATGACGAACACGGCGCCGGGCAGACGCGAGGTGTTCTTGATGCCGCCCAGGTTCTTCTCGAGCTTCTCGCGCTCGCGCTCGAGACCGGCGACTTCCTTCTTGGGCAGACGCGCGTACGTCCCGTCTTCCGCCATGGTCTCGATCGACTTGAGGCGATCGATGCCCTGCTTGATGGTCTTGAAGTTGGTCAGCGTGCCGCCGAGCCAACGGTTGGTGACGAAGAACTGACCCGAGCGCGAAGCCTCTTCACGCACGACGTCCTGCGCCTGCTTCTTGGTGCCGACGAAGAGCACCGAGCCACCGCGCGCGGTGACGTCGGACACGAAGCGCAGCGCCGCACGGGCGAGCACCACGGTCTTCTGGAGGTCGATGATGTAGATGCCGTTCCGCGCGCCGAAGATGTACGGCTTCATCTTCGGGTTCCAGCGCTTGGTCTGGTGGCCGAAGTGCACGCCGGCTTCCAGCATCTGGCGCATCGTGATTCCGCCCGCGGGGGCCATCTGCTGCTGCTGTTCGTTCTGCTCAGTCATGTTCCTGCTCTGCCTTCTCTATTTGAGGTTCTGATCCGCCACGTGACGGTGAAGCGAAGACTCGGCACTGACTCCTGACCCCATGTCAGGAGCACCCGGCCGGCTCGGCACGTGTGTGTATTTTTGCTGCCGCTTCGACTCCGCCTGAGGACTGCGCAGCGTCGAGCGCGTTGGCGTGTAACAGAGGGTTTGGGGGCCAGCAACTCCCCAGATCAGCTCTCAAAGAGGAGCGGAAGAGTCACGCGACTGATGGTTCCGGCGCTCGGAAAGCCGTGCGTTTTCAGGGCCTTCTGCACGTCGCTGATCAGCTGATCAGGCGCGCCGCGGAGGGTGTTCACCAGCACCCGAACGTTCTGCGCTTTTCCTGATCGAACGGAGAAGCCCAGTGAGAGGAGCCCGGCGATGCGCTGGCCGCCTTCGAGGTGGGGGCCGATCACGTCGGTGACGCGGTTGATCGCGCTCTGGAGCGCTTTCTCTTTGAGTGGCCCTTCGATGAACGGGCGCGGCTGCACGAACCAGCCGTGGATCACGAGGCGGCCGTGGAGCGGGTCCATCGGGCCTTCGACGCGACGCACGCCGTGCGGAATGCGCGGGTCGAATACAACCAGTCGGTTGAATACGGCGGGCACTTCTTCGAGCACTTCGCGCTCTTCGATGGCGCGGGTCGAGATGAAGCCGTCCCAGTACTCGAGCACGTCGTCGCGAAGCAGCAGTGTCTCGCCGCCGGTGAACTTTCTCGTCTTCCACGGCGTGAGTGAGAAGACGAACGCGAGCGGGCCGTGCGGGAGATCTCCGTGCAGGCGTTGCTCGCAGCCGTTCACGTAGCAGCTGAGCCATGGCGGAGAGACGTCGTGACAGCCGAGTGTGCGGCGGCCCCACCAGACGAGGCGCTGGTGGAACGCGTCGTAGAGCTTCTTCGGGAAGTATTCCCATGCCGGCGTGCGGAGCGCCGTGTACTGACCTTCGACGTTCCAGAGATCCCAGACGAAGCGGTCGGTGGTCGCTCGGCGCGGGTCGGCGAAGCGTTGCTCGAAGTGTGCTCGGAGCTTCTTCGCTTCGGTGGCGAAAGAGTCGACGGTCAGGAGTCGCATGATTCAGAAGCGACCAGCGACGCTCAGGCCTCCGCCGCCCTGCGGGTCGACGTAGAAGGAGACCTTCGGCGCAGCCGCACCGAGGCCGATGACGCGCCCGACCAGCATGCCGCTTCCAATCCCGAGGCCGACGATCGCGAATGGCGCGGAAACGTTGAAGATGAAGACGTTATCGGTGGTGAGGCCAGCAACCACAGGCCAGGTCGAGAAAGAGACCGTGAACGCGACGAGGCCCAGGCCGAGCGGAATCAGCCCCCACCAATTCATGTGCGCCTCGCCCTGCGAGAGCTCGACGGCTGCGGCAGACGCGGCGAACAGTCCGACGCCGAGCCCGACGGCTGCGGAGGTGAGAATCATCAGGGGCACACCGAGCCCGGCGTAGCCGAACGAGCCTGCCAGGGGCGGCGTCATCCAGCCGGCACCGGCGGCAACCACGATCGGAATCAGCCCCCAGAACGTCTGCTTCACCTGCGGTCGCGGCCCGTCGAGGAGCGTCGCGCTCGTGCTTCCGACTGACGGCTCGGGCGACGGCGCTGGCGGTGGCTCACCCACCGGAGCAGCTGCGACGACCGGTGGAGTCGCGACGGCTCGCGCCAACTTCACGGTCTGTGCCTCTCCGCTTCGAACCACGACCTCCGCGCGCATGACTTCGCCTTTGCCGTCGGTGGCTTCGAGCGTGTGCCGCCCGACGCTGATTCGACTGGTGAGCGGCAGCGGGCCGAAGTCGACACCGTCCACGCGCAAAGTCGCTTCGCTCTCAGCCGACACCGTCACGGAACCAGGAGGCAATGCCTCGCGCGCCTGCTCGAAGAGCTGCACGGCCGTCGGAGGGACTCGTTGTGCGTCGAGCTGGGTCGCCGCGTCGGCTTGCAGGGCCTGCGTGAACGCTGCCTTCGCTTTGTCCTTCTTGTTCTGTGCGAGGAACACGAGGGAGCGGACGACGTGGAGCTTCGCGATCTCGCCGGCGGCGGTCGCGCCTTTCAGCGCGGCGTCGGCCGACTTCATCGCCGCTTGCAGCTCTCCATCGCCGTAGAGCTTTTCGGCCTCGTCAGCCGACTGCGCGAACACCGACGTCGAAAGCAACACGCCCAACACCACCAATGATTCTCATCGCTCCATCTCCACAAGCACCTTCTGGGGCTTCCCGCCAACCACATCAATCTCGCGCTGCACGGCAGCGGCTCCAGCGCGACGGAACACAATCACGTGTGGGCCGGCTGGCAAACGAGCGACGAACGGCGTGGCTTGCTTGCGCTCACCGTCGATGTCGACGAATGCCGGAACGGGTCCTCCGTTTGCTTTTGCCGCGAAGGTGACCTCAGCCGACCTCGGAGCCACTGGCTTCGTCTCGACCACTGGCTTCGTCTCGACCACTGGCTTCGTCTCGACCACTGGCTTCGTCTCGACCACTGGCTTCGTCTCGACCACTGGCTTCGTCTCGACCACCGGCTTCGTCTCGACCACTGGCTTCGTCTCGACCACCGGCTTCGTCTCGACCACCTTCGTCTCGACCACCGGCTTCGTCTCGACCACCGGCTTCGCGAGATCTTCCGACTTCGGCCACGGCTTCCACGCGAACAGCCCACCACCGAGAGCGCCGACGAGCAGCACACCCACGACGATGGTGGGCGCTTTGCTGCGCGGCACCGTGAGCTCCGGAGGCAACGACATCGGCGCCGGTGTCGCCATCAATTCCGCCGATCGCACCGGAGGCTTCGCGGCGACGGGAACCGGAGGGCCGCTGTTCCACGCGGTCTCGAGGGCTCGATAGAACTCCATCGCGCTCGCGTGCCGCTGCTCCGGCAACTTCGCCATTCCCTTCGAGAGCACTGCCGACACACCCGGAGGAAGCGCCACGAGCGTCGCGGCATCAGGCGGCGGCGCGTCGACGTGCTTGCGCATCAGCTCGAAGTCGGTCTCGGCATCGAAGACGCGAGTCCCGGTGAGCATCTCGAAGCACAGCGTCGCGAGTGCGTAGAGATCTACGGCCGCTGTCGGGACCTTCCCGGTGATCTGCTCGGGCGCCATGTACCGCGGCGTTCCCATCAACATTCCAGAGCGAGTCATCGAGTTGTCGGCATCACGCGCGACACCGAGGTCGAGCAAGGTGACATGACCGCTCGACGACACATAGATGTTGGCGGGCTTGAGATCGCGATGCACGACGCGCTGGTCGTGAACGAACTGCAGCCCCTCGCACATCTGCTTCACCAGCGGCAGTACGTCATTGCCGCTCACGCGAGTCTTCTGAGCCAGCAACTCTGCGAGGCTCTTTCCTTCGAGGAGCTTCATCACGATGTACGGGCCACCATCGTGGCGACCGACCGCGTAGACGGGGACGAGGTTCGGGTGATCGAGCTTGGCCATGATGCGAGCTTCGCGCTCGAACCGCGTGACCAACTCGGTCTCGCTCAGGAGATGCCGAGCCATCATCTTGATCGCGACGCGACGCTCGAGATCGAGATCGCGCGCGACGTACACGGTGCCCATGCCGCCGTGCCCGAGCTCTCGTTCGAGGGCCCACTTCCCGTCGATGAGTTGCAATGCGCCGTGGCGCCCGCTGGCCTGCGTTCGCTCGGTCTCGGACCAGCCGCACGCTGAACAGGACTGCGCCCCGTCTTCGAGCGGCTGCTGGCAGGCCGGGCAGGTCATGAGCGCGAGGCTCTACATCAGTTGCAGGTGAGCGTGCTGGCGAAGCTGCCGCTCGGCGTCGAACCACTGCCGGCGTAGTACAGCATCGAGAACGGAGCCCAGTTGGTGAACGCGGCCTTGTCGCCGGGGCGGCAGGCGGGGTCCGACACGCACGAGCCCGCGGTCACCGACAGCTCGACCGCCGAACCGACCGGAGTGCGATTGCCGTTCACGTCAGACACGCGCGTCATCACCTGCTTCTTGAAGCCGCTCGCATCGGCAATCCACCGGATGGCGGACATCGTGATGCCGCTCGCCGTGGCGCTCGTACGCGGGCGCGCAATCGAGTTCGCCGCGTTGTCGGTCGCGTACGCCAGATACGCGTAGTGCCACGACTGATCATTCGTCTGCCACCAGTTGAGGTCGGCCTGCGGCGTCGTCGCGCCGGGGTCCTTCGTCACGTAGGCGAGGAAGAACTGATCAGCCGCCGCTCCGTCGCGGAAGAACGTGACGTCGGGCTCGGTCAACGTGCGCGGCGCCGACACGGTGTAGGCGACGATCTCCGTCTCCTTGCTCGTCGCGTTCTCGTTCACGCGGAAGAAGTTGAGCGACGTCGCGGTGGAGAGGTACCCGATGCCGATGCGCCGCTGCGTCGCGGTGCTCACGCAGGTCTGCGACGCGGTCCACTCGACGTGCGCGCTGTCTGCTCCGACGCCGGCCACCGCGGTGGTCGACGGCGAAATCGTGGTCGACGTCAGCGTGGTCGAAGCGCAACCCGCCGCGCGAATCTCCCAGGTGCCGGAGATGTTGCACGCCTCGACCTGCGCCATCTTGATGCCCGTGCCGTTCTCTCTCCACACCAGCACCACGCGACGGCCGTTGCCGCGCACGATGCGCAACGAGTCGAGCAGCTGGTTCGACGCTCCGACGAACTGCGTGTAGCGGTACGTGCGCTGCGCGCCCGTGGAGTCGACGTAATAGAGGTCGATCTCCGAGTTGTTGTACGACCAGATGCCCGCCGCGAGGTACCCGTCGCCCGCCTGCGCGAAGTCGACGTCGGAGTACGTGAGCGAGGTGAACTGCGTGCTGCCTCCGACCGGCTGACCCGAGGTGTCGAGCCGCTGGAAGTTGATGCCGCTGGTGCCGACGCCCATCAACAGCGCGCCACCCGCGAGCGCGTCGGTGCCCGAGCCGTTGGCGCCGCCCGCGCAGCTGGCCGCCGAGTAGTAATAAGGACGCACTTCGATGTCCTGCCACGCCGTGGTGCCGACGTTGGTCGTCGCGCTCAGCACGGGCTCATCGGTGACGCCGTCGCAGTCGTTGTCGAGGCCATCGCACGACGGCGCGGTCGGGTTGCCCGCCGAGACGTTGCACACCACCGCGGTGCCGCCGGCGTTGCAGACGTTGGTGCCGTTGCGCAGACACACGCCCTGGCCGACGGAGCACGGCGTGTTGACGCCGGTGAAGCCCTCGTCGCTGGTGCCGTTGCAGTTGTCGTCGAGGCCGTTGCACAGCTCGGTCGACGGATTGACGTTGCGCACGCACGACACACTTCCCGCGCTGCAGGTGAGCGTGCCGGCCGCGCAGACGCCCGACTGACCGGTGCTGCACGCTCCGCCGCCGCCGGGGTTGCCCTCGTCGATGCCGCCGCTGCAGTTGTCGTCGACGTTGTTGCAGAGCTCCGCGGCGGTCGGCTTGATGGCCGAGTTGCCGTCGTTGCAGTCGGTGTTGTTGGTGACGCGGCCGCTGACCGGACCGCACGAGGCGATGGGCGAGCTGCTAGTCGCTCCGAAGCCGTCGGTGTCCGCGTCGGTGTAGTAGTTCTGCGTGGCGAGCCCGTTGTCGATGCCGCCCGCGCAGTCGTCGTCGATGCCGTTGCAGATCTCCATCGCGCCGGGGCGGATGTTGATGTTCGCGTCGTTGCAGTCGGTGTTGTTGGTCACCTTGCCTGCGACCGCTGTGCAGCTCGACTGCGGCGTGCCACCGACCGCGCCGTACCCGTCACCGTCGACGTCCGGGTAGTAGGTGAGGAAGGTGAGGCCTTCGTCCGTCTGGCTGTTGCAGTTGTCGTCCTGCTGATTGCAGATCTCCGTCGCGGTCGGCTTCACCGCGGCGTTCATGTCGTTGCAGTCGAGGTTGTTGGTGACGCGACCGGCGATCGCGCTGCACGACGGAGTGGCCACCGAGCCGCTCGCCCCGAACCCATCGCCATCGGAGTCGACGTAGTAGTTCTGCGTCATCACGCCGTTGTCGATGACCATGTCGCAGTTGTCGTCGATGCCGTTGCACAGCTCAGCCGCGCCGGGGCGGATCATCGAGTTGCTGTCGTTGCAGTCGGTGTTGTTGGTGACGCGACCGCTGACCGGGCCACACGAGGCCTGTGGCATCGAGCCCGTCGCGCCGTAGCCGTCGGCGTCGAGGTCGACGTAGTAGTTCTGCGTCGGCAGCCCTTCGTCGACACCGCCCGCGCAGTTGTCGTCGAGGCCGTTGCAGATCTCGGTGCGGCCCGGGTTGATGCTCGAGTTCGCGTCGTTGCAGTCGGTGTGGTTCGTCACGCGCCCAGCGATGGGCGTGCAGCTGCTCTGCGCGCTCGCGGTGGCCGAGCCGTACGAGTCGCCGTCACCATCGGGGTAGTAGTCGACGAAGGTGAGCCCTTCGTCCGTCTGGTTGTTGCAGTTGTCGTCGACGCCGTTGCAGGTCTCGGGCGCCATCGGCTTGATGGCCGGGTTCGCGTCGTTGCAGTCGGTGTTGTTCGTCACGCGGCCGCTGATCGGCGCGCAGGCGCTCTGGGCGGTCGACGAGGTCGCTCCGAAGCCGTCGCCGTCGGCGTCTGCGTAGTAGTTGCTGAAGGTGAGACCTTCGTCGATGCCCGCGGCGCAGTTGTCGTCGATGCCGTTGCAGACCTCGGCAGCGGTGGGCTTCACCGACGCGCTCGTGTCGTTGCAGTCGTTGGCGTTGGTGACTTTTCCCGGGACCGGCACGCACGAGCTCTGCGCCATCGAGCCCGCAGCGCCGAAGCCATCGCCGTCACCGTCGGGGAAGTAGTTGGTGAAGGTGAGACCTTCGTCGGTCTGCATGTCGCAGTCGTCGTCGGCGCCGTTGCACACCTCGGGAGCGCCGGGCTTCATGGTGGCGCTCATGTCGTTGCAGTCGGAGTTGTTGATGACCTTGCCGGCGACGGGCGAGCAGCTGCTCTCGGCCTGCGCCGACGCGTCGCCGAAGCCGTCACCGTCGAGGTCGGGGTAGTAGCTGACGAACGCGATGCCGTTGTCGACCTGCGCGTCGCAGTTGTCGTCGACCTTGTTGCAGAGCTCGGCGGCGCCGGGCTTCACGGTGGGGTCGTTGTCGTTGCAGTCGGCCGGGTTGCTCACGCGGCCCATGACGGCGGTCTGGCACGAGCTGACCGGAGCGCTGCTCGCGGAGCCGAAGCCGTCGCCGTCAGCGTCGACATAGAAGTCTTGAAACGGGAGGCCGTTGTCGCGCGTGCCGTCGCAGTCGTCGTCGACGTCGTTGCAGGTCTCGGCCTGGCCGGGGCGGATGGCGGGGTTCTGATCGTTGCAGTCGCCCGACTGCGTGACGCTGCCGCTCGGAGGCGCCTTGCAGCCTTCGCCGGTCTTGGTGGAGCCGACTCCGTCGCCGTCTTCGTCGCGGTAGTACGAGGTGACGGGCAGGCCTTCGTCGATCTGGCCGTTGCAGGTGTCGTCGACGCCGTTGCAGAGCTCGAGCGCTCCGGGGAACGCGGTGGGCTCGTTGTCGTTGCAGTCGACCATCGGCTCGTTGCCGCAGTCGCCGGTGCCGGGGAAGCCGTCGCCGTCGTTGTCGAGGCAGACCGTCTTCGGCAACGGTGTTCCCGAGTCAGGACCGACCGGAGTGATCTTGGGATCGGCTTTGCCGCACGCCGTTGCGAGGAAGATGAAGGAAATAAGGAGTGAGCCGCGAAGCACGGGCAGCGCTGTAGCTGAGGATCCCCGATCGACGCAAATGGATGACCGCACGTGCGCTACAAGAGTTGGCACCCGTGATCTTGTTCGTTGAGAACGACGACTCGTTCAGTTGGAACGTGTTGGAAACGTTGCCCTTTCCGCGTGAGGCGGTGCGGGTGGTGCGCACGGCGGAAGCGCTGGCGTCGCTCACGAGTGACATCGAGCAGGTGATCGTTGGTCCCGGGCCAAAAGATCCGCAGCGCGCGGGGCTGATTCCCTTCGTGCACGAGGTGGCTCGAAGGCAGTTGCCGTACCTCGGTGTGTGTCTGGGCCATCAAGCGCTCGGGCTCGCGTTCGGTGCGGAGCTGATCAGATCAGTGCCGGTGCACGGCAAGCGCGCGTGGGCGACGTTCGGTGCCTCGCGCGAGTTCGCGCACGTGACGGGACGCCTCGAGGTGATGCGGTACCACTCGTTGTCGTTGAAGTCGGTGCGCGCGCCGCTGCGAGTCGTGGCGTCACTCGACGACGGAACGGTGATGGCGATCGAGCACGAGACGCTGCCGATGCGCGGCGTGCAGTTCCACCCCGACTCGTTCGGCACGCCGCAAGGCCGACGGTTGCTCGGCAGCGCGCTCACGCACTCACGCTCTCCCTCTCCCCCTGCAGGGGAGAGGGTCGGGGAGAGGGCCCAGCGGTTAAGCCTGTCGTCGCTCAACGAACGCACGAACTTCGCGCTGCTGGCGCCACAGTTCAGCCGTGCGCCGCACTGGACGCTGTTCGACCTGTCGTCGTCGAACCCGAACGCCACCCTCTGGCACGCGAAGGCCGAAGGCCAACCGATCGCACTTCAGGGCCGAGCAGAACCGATCGAGCTGATCATCGACGTCGACCCGATCTCCCTCGAGCCGAAGCTCGACGAAACCGGTTTCCTCGACGGAGTCCGCGCCATCCGCGAAGCGATTGCGGCCGGCGACGTGTACCAGGTGAACCTCACGCAGCGCGCCACGCTGAGACCCGACGCTACGGGAGCACAAATTCTCGCGACCCTCTGCCGCACGACGGTTCCCCGCTTCGCCGCGTGGGTGAAGTCGCGAGAGTTCGGCGAGTTCGTGAGCGCGTCTCCGGAACTTCTCGTCGAGCGCGACGGGCGTCACGTGCGTGTCGAGCCAATGAAGGGCACCTCGCGCCCTGATCAACGCGCGTGGCTCGATGCGAGCGAGAAAGACCGCGCCGAGCTGGCGATGATCACCGATCTGCTCCGCGACGATCTGCATCACCTCTGCGAGCGAGGGAGCGTGGTGGTCACCAACGAGCGGCGCTTCATCGAGCTGCCGTACGTGCTCCAGACGGTCGCCGACATCGAAGGCACGCTGCGTTCAGAGATCACGACCAGCGAGCTGCTCGCGCAGGTGCATCCCGGTGGATTGGTGACGGGGGCTCCACGCAACGCCGCGCTCGCGCAGATCGCGAAGCTCGAGAGTTCACCGCGCGGTGCGTACTGCGGCGCTCTGGGGCTCGAGGTCGACGGTCGGTTGACGACTTCGTTGCTCATCAGGACTGCGGAACACACCCTCACCCCGACCCTCTCCCTCGCGGGAGAGGGGGGCTCTGGCTGGCGTTACGGCGTCGGCGGCGGCATCACGTGGGATTCCGACGAGCACGCCGAGCTCGAAGAGATTCGTCTCAAGCTCGGCGCGCTGCGCTGAACCGGCCTACGGAGTCGGCGCGATCAAGTAGCCGCCCTGCGCCGTGAGCACCGAGTACTTCGACCCGACGCGCACCACTCGAGACAGCGGAAGATCGACGAAACCGCCCGAACTCGTGAAGACGACGGTGTGGGTCGCATAGTCGAGCCACACGGGCCACCGCTCGAACTCGGTGCTCGGGCCCGGCGTCAGATGCGGAGCGCCGAGCAGCCCGCCTTTCGTCTCGCTGATCAGATTGACCTGTTCGCACGCAAACATCAGCGGCGGGGCAATCGCCCAACGCGCGCCATCTGCGAAGGCGACCGAGCCGTCCATGGAATCCGCATGGAGCGCGCCGCCCGAGTACGACCACAGGGCGTCCGTGTCGGCTGCGAAGACCTCTTCCATTCCGCCGTCCTCGGCCAGCGCGACACGAATGAAGTCGTGCCCAGCCAACGGAGTTCGAAGCCGAATGGCGACGTCTTTGGTGTGCTCCGAGCGCAACCGCGCCGAGCTGAAGTCCGGGCCCCATTGGTTGGTGAGCCAGACACCTCCGTCGGACCAGCGGTGTCGCTCGAGCGAGAAGCTGGTGCCGGCGTCTCTCAGCGACCACAGCACGTCTTCGACCACCACCAGGTTGATGCCATCGAACGCGGTCGTTCCACCGTCGACGGAGAAGAGCGAAATCTGGCCACCAGCGGTCTCGCAGGCGAGCGTCTCAGCGTCGACGGGCCACGGAGCGTCGAGGCAACCGACCGTGGTGACGATCTCCCCATGTTCGGCAAAGACCGCGGTGACGGGAGTGTCGAGCGTGGCCTCACCGAGCGAAGGCTCGAACGCGGCGTGCACTCGATACGTTCCAGCGCTGGGCGGCACGAAGCGCACGCGCGTCGTCACGCCGCCCCACTGATCGACTGTCGCAAACGACGTGAACGAAGGCGTGACTGTCGACGCGTCGGGCGCCGTCACGTCGACCGAAACAGAGAGCGCGATCGGGCGACACTCCGGAATCGGCGCCCGCAGATCGACGTCGAGTCGCACGCCTTCGAAGACCACGTACGGGCGGATGACAGGCCGCGAGATGCAACCGATTGCTCCGCCACCCGCGGGCGGTGGGTAACCGGTGCATTCGCCACCGCCTCCGCCACCGCCTGTCGCAAACCCGCCGCCCACGTTCTGACCACCGCCGGCGCCTCCGAACCCGCCACCGTTGGCCTGCCCACCGCCACCGGGGTTGAATCCGCCGCCTGATGGGCCTTGGCCGCCAGTTCCCGCATCGACTCCACCGTCGGTCGGAAATCTCGCGGTCGGGCACGCGAGGAAGAGCGTCAGAACGCCGAGGCCAACGATTCGCAACCAGTCCATGCCCGGCACCTTTCAGTTGATCGGCGAAAGCAGAAAGCCGCCGTCTGTCGAGAGCACGACATGCGTCGAGCCCACGCGCACGACGCGCGACATTGGCCAATCGCTGAGGCCCCCGTTGGCGAGCACCGTGCGTGAGGAAATGCTGAGCCAGAGTGGCCACAGTTCGAACTCACTCGTTGGCGGCGGCGCCGGAATGGCGGGATTGGCGAACCCGAAGCCATAGAGAAAGCCGCCCACGTCGCCCGGCCGACGGAGCGAAATCACCGACGCGTTGATGCCGCATTCGCGCCCCGGAAAGCCGTCTGTCGCAACGACCCATGGACGTTCGGTGAACGCGACCAACTGCGACGAATCAGACACGTCAGTCTCGCTCCAGAAGATATTGCCAGCGTCGAGAACGGCGACGTCGTCCGGAATGAAAGCTTCCTTCAAGGGTGCGCCGGTTCGCGCGACCATCAGGAAGTGATGCCCAGCCAGAGGAGTGCGAAGACGAATCGCCGTGTCTTTCGTGTGGAGCCCGCGAATGCGCTCAGCGCTGAACTCACCGCTCCACTCGTCGGTCAGCGCGAGGCTCGAGCCTGACCAGACGTGCCGCTGCAAGACCTGACTCGTGCCTGCGTCGCGCAATGACCAAATTACGTCGTCAGCGGTGACGAGGTTGACGCCGTCGAGCTCGAATCGCCCTCCGTCCGCTGCGTAGAGGACGATGCCACTGCCGGTCTCGCAAGCGATCGTGGTGTTGCCGAGAGGCCAGGGCGCATCGACACAGTCCGTCACACCAGAGATGACGACGCCTCGCTCATCGAAGAACGGAGTGATAGCCACCGACCCCGACGCCTCGCCGAGCGAGGGCGCGAACGAAGCGCTGACGACATACGTCCCCGAGTCGGGCGGCGTGAAGAAGACGTTCGTGACCACTCCACCGAATTGATCGGCGAATGGCGTTGAGGGCTGATCCAGAGGCACGTCTGAACCATCAGGAGCAATCACCTTGACGGAGACGGATAGTGGAATCGGTCGACACTCCGGCTCCGGCGCTCGCAAGCCCACGACGTAGGGCTCGTGAGGGAAGTGGAGGTCCGATCGAATCGGAATGAAGGCGCAGGTGAAGACCCCGCCGCCAGTTGGCCCCATGGGTGGAAAGCCGGTGCACGAACCACCGCCACCGCCGCTGCCACTGTCTGTTCCCGAGCCGGCATCGAGGAGCGAGTTCCCCGCATCCTGATTCCCGGGGCGCGTCGGACAAGCCAGGAAGATCAGCGCGATTCCGAAGATGAGACGTCGTTTCATCACTATCCCCGCGAACTCAGTTGATCGGCGAAAGCAGAAAGCCGCCGTCCGTCGAGACAACGACATGCGTCGAACCGACGCGCACCACTCGCGAAAGCGGCCACTCGGTGAACGTGGAGTTCGCGAAGAGCATGGTGCGCGAAGAAATGTCGACCCACAGCGGCCACGTTTCGAACTCACGCTCCGGCGCAGGCGTGGGATGCGCCGGAGCTGGAAGTCCGTACGGGAAGCCGGAACGCGAGATGACGCGCGCGACGAACCCGCAATCGCGACCGGTGAAATTGGGAGGCGCCTCGACCCAGCCAGTCGTCGTGAAGGCGACCAGTGAGGAAGGGTCCCAGACCGCGGTTTCGCTCGAGAAGAGGCTCCCCGCGTCGACCTCATCGGGAATGAACGCTTCCTGCACGGCGCCACCTGCTCGCGCGACCATGAGGAAGCGATGCTGCGCGAGCGGCTTGCGAAGCCGAATCGCCATGTCCGTCGTGTGAAGTCCTCGAACGTGCTCGGTGCTGAACTCTCCGCTCCATTCGTCGGTCAGCGCGAGGCTCGATCCCGTCCACACGTGCCGCTGCAGCGCGTAGCTCGAGCCGGCGTCGCGCAGTGACCAGATGACGTCTCCCGTCGTCACGAGGTTGATGCCCTCGAGCTCGAGTCGGCCGCCGTCTGCGGGATAGAGCGCGATGCCCGCATCGGTCTCGCACGCGAGTGTCGTGCCGCCGAGTGGCCAGGGCGCGTCGATGCAGTCGGTAACTCCCGCGATGAAGACGCCGCGCTCGTCGAACAGGCCGGTGATGTTCAGCTCCGCTCTCGCCTCACCGAGTGAAGGTTCGAACACCGCTTGCACGACGAAAGTGCCCGAATCGGGCGGAGTGAAACGCACCGCGGTACTGACGCCTCCGAACTGGTCTGCCGTTGCCGCCGGAGACACGCTCGGAGGAACGAGAGTGCCGCCGGGCGCAGTGATGGCGACCGACACGGAAAGGGGAACCGGGCGGCATTCCGGAACCGGCGCACGCACCGACACCACGTAGGACTCGTTGGGAAAGCGGATGTCGGCGGCCACCGGCAAGAAGGGGCAGCTGAAGACGGCACCACCCGTTGGACCGTTGAATGGCGGGAAGCCCGTGCACGCGCCAGCGCCTCCGCCCTGCGCGCCGACGCCTCCGTCGACAGGTTGAGCACCGGCGTCTCGCGGCACTTCCGGCGTCGGGCACGCGACAAGCGCGAGTGCTGCGCAACTGATCAGAACTCTGCCCATCACCACCTCCGCAAGCTCAGTCGGCCGCGTCCTTCTCGCCTTCGAAGTACTGCGCCGCGTCGCCTTTCTTGAACAAGAACCGCTGCACGTTGGGCCACACGCCGACCGACGAAGCGACCTTGTTGCTGTCGGGATACTCGACGATGTCGATGCCCTTGCTCGCCGACAGCCCGAGGTACACCAGCGGCTCGCTGCCATCGTTGATGAGCTGGTGAGGTTCGCCGCCGGCCGGGAAGTGCACGTAGTCGCCGGGCCCGATGGGCGTCTCTCCATCTTTCCCGCGCACGCGCGCGAAGCCCGAGATCACGTACATCGCTTCCTCGGTCATGTGGTGCATGTGGAAGGGGAACGACTTCTTCCCCGGCGGCAGCTCGTACAAACCTGCCGAGAGCCCCGCTCCTCCGAGCGCCTTGCGGCGTTGCAGGAAGTGCCCCTTGTTGATCGCTTCTGACCACTCCATTTCTTTCGAGCGAACGATCTTCATGAGGGCCGAAGGTAGCGCACGTCTTGCATTTCCCCATGTGCATGCGCGTTGGACACGCCAGGCCCGGGATCTGAGACATCGCCACTGGAACCCACGCGCAGGCTGGAGAGCGACGTGTCTGCGGGCTATAGCGCCCGAGCCTTGAGCACCCCCACGAGCGAGACGAAATCGCGCGAAGGCGCCGCGCCCGGACCGACTGGTTCGGGCCTCGTCATCGTCTCGACCATCGTCGGCATCGCGGTGTCGGCCGTGCTGGTGTGGCTCGCCTTTCGCCGCGTCGATCTCGGCACCGTGCAGCGTTCCATCGGCACGTTGATCTGGTGGCCGTGGGTTCCGCTCGCCGTCAGCGCGTACCTCGTCGGTCATCTCGTGCGCGGCTGGCGCTGCGCGATGTTGCTTCGCGGTCAGGCCTCGCTGGGCCCCATCGCCGCCACCAACATCGTCATCGCCGGCTACGCGAGCAACAACGTGCTCCCCGCGCGCATGGGTGAGCTGGTGCGCGTCGGGCTGCTCACTTCACGCACCGGTCTCCCGCTGTGGCAGTCGCTTTCCGTCACCGCCCTCGAGCGCGTCATCGACGGCATCGCGATTCTCACGCTGCTCACCATCTCGACCATCAACGCCACGCCGTCCGCCTGGCTCACCGCGCTCGCGCAGCTCGCCGCGCTGGTCCTCGGTGGCGCCGGAGCCGTGCTGCTCGTCGCGGTTCTCTGGCCCGCCCTGCCCGTCACCATCGCGTCGCGCATCGGCGCTCGCTTGAGCCACAAAATGCACGACCGGCTGGTGCGCATGGCCGGTCAGCTCGTCGCCGGTGTTCGCCCGCTGCGTTCTCCGGGCACCGCCACCAGCTTCCTGCTCTCGAGCCTCATCGTGTGGAGCTTCGAGGCGTTGATGTTCGTCGCGCTGCTCCCGGCGTTCGGGCTCGAGCCGAGCTTCTGGCGCGGCGCGCTGGCGATGGGCGTCACCAATCTCGGCCTGCTCGCGCCGTCGACTCCGGGCTTCGTCGGCACGTTCCATTCGTTCTGCGCCGCGGCGCTCGAAACGCAGGGCGTGGATCCGTCTCTCGCGATGAGCTTCGCGGTCGTCGCGCACCTCACGTTCTTCATCCCCGTCACGCTGTGGGGCGCGGCGGTGCTGCTCGCGTCGGGCGTGAAACTCGGAGCGACCATCTCTGCCGTCCGTTCCGCGCGCAGCGGCGGCGAAGTGCGCGTCATCAACGGCATCGAGGTGCACGTCATCTCGTCGCACGCCGCGCACGTGACGAAGCGAGTCGCGTCTCCGTTCATCAAGAGCCTCATCGAGTCGCTGGTGAGCCGCAGCACGCGCACCGAAGACATCGATCAACGCGCGTTGCTCTCGGCCGCGCAGTTCACGGTGGATCAGCTCGGCGCGCTGTCGTCGCTCCTGCAGTTCGCGTTCGCGTGCGGCATGTTGATGTTCAGGACCTGGGTGCTGCTGCGCTACTTCAGCCGCTTCGAGAAGTTGTCGCTCGAGAAGCGCCGGCTCGCGGCTGAGAGCTGGGCGTACGGCCGCATCGGGCTGTTCCGCATGCTCTTCCGCCCGGTGCGCGGCGTGGCGATCCTCTCGTACTACGAGCGCCAGGGAGCGAAGTCGTGACCACCACGCGTCGCACGCAGGTGCTGATCATCGGCTCCGGAGCCGGAGGAGCGACCACCGCCCTCACGCTCGCCGAGCGCGGCCATCACGTCACGGTGCTCGAAGAAGGCGGCGCGTGGGGCCTCGAGCAATATGGTGGAGACGCCGTCACCGGCATGCAGCAGCTCTATCGCCGGCGCGGCATGACTCCGATTCTCGGGCGCGTGCCCATCGGCTACGTCGAAGGCTCGTGTCTGGGTGGAAGCACGGAGATCAATTCCGGTTTCTGGCACCGCACGCCGCGCGAGACGTTGCTGCGGTGGAAAGCGCAGTACGGCCTCGACGTTTCGCCCGAAGGCCTCGAGCCGCACTTCGCGTGGGCCGAGCAGCAGGTGAAGGTGTCGCTGTACGGCAAGCCGTGGCCCAAGAGCACCGAGGTGTTCGATCGCGGTGCGAAGAAGATGGGCTGGGTCGGGCAGGAAGTTCCGCGCGCGGCGCACCAGTGCAAGAGCAACAACACCTGCGCGTCGGGCTGCCCGAACGACGCCAAGCAGGGCATGTCGCGCAACATTCTCCCGGCCGCGCAGGCTGCGGGCGCGAAGGTGCTCACCCGCTGCGAAGTGCTGCGCATCTTGAAGAAGAGCGGCCGCGCGACGGGCGTGCTGGCGAAGCTGCATCATCCAGACGGTTCCAGCGAGCACGTGCGCATCGACGCTGACGCGGTGGTGATCTGCGCGGGCCCGACGCAGACGCCCGCGTTGCTCAAGCGCAGCGGGTTTTCGCGAAGAGTCGGAGCGACGCTCTTCATTCACCCGATGTTGAAGGTGGTCGCGCGCTTCCCCGAAGACATCAACGCGCACAAGAGCGTGCTGCCGCTGCTGCAGATCAAGGAGTTCTGGCCTGACATCAGCTTCGGCGGCGGCTTCTTCACGCCAGGTCACGCCGCGATGATGTTGAGCGACAACTGGCTCACGGCGCGCGACGAGCTGAATCACCTGCCGAAGCTCGCCGGCTTCTACGTCGCGGTGCGCGGCAACGGGCATGGAGCGGTGCGCACCAGCTATCTCTCGGGTGACGCGGTCGCGACGTACGAGCTGTCGAAGGACGACGTGCGCCACTTGAGTCAGGGGCTCGGCCGACTTTCCACGCTGCTCCTCGCGGCTGGAGCGGAGGTCGTGCACTCCACCGTGCAAGGGCTCGCTCCGATCAAGTCGGAAGTCGAAGCCGCGCATTGGATCGACCACGCCGTCCCCGCGGGCGCGCTGAGTCTCACCACGGTGCACGCCTTCAGCACGGTGCCTGCGGGAGAAAACGAGTCGCTCACCGCGGTCGATTCGCGCGGCCGCGTGCGGGGAATCGAAAACGTGTGGGTGAATGACGCGAGCACGCTGCCGGACTCTCCGGGTGTGAACCCGCAGGGCACGGTGATGGCGCTCGCGCGAAACAACGCGCTTCATTTGAGTGAGGTCTTGAAATCGTGAGTCTGGCCATCGTGACGGGTGCGACGGGTTGGTTGGGGAGCTCGCTGGTGAGCGCGCTGCTCGACGGGTTGCCGGAGGTCGCCGGGCTCGAGAAACCGCCCGCAGGCCGCAAGGTGCGCGCGCTGGTGCGTGCTGGCGAAACGGGGCTCGACCCGCGCGCCGAAGCGGTCATCGGAGATCTCGCGACCGGTGAAGGTCTCGACAAGCTCTTCGCGGGTGCGGAAGGCGCGACGGTCTTTCATTCGGCGGGCGTGATTCACCCCTCGCGCGGCGTGAAGGAGTTCTTCGAGGTCAACGCCGAGGGCACGAAGAAGATGGTGGCCGCCGCGAAGGCCGCGAAGGTGCGCCGCTTCATTCACGTGTCGTCGAACTCTCCCATTGGCGTGAACCCGTCGCCGACGCACGTGTTCGACGAGAGCGCTCCGTACGCGCCGTACATGGGTTACGGCGAGAGCAAGATGCTGGGTGAGCAGGCGGTGCTCGCCGAGAAGGACGCGCTGGAAGTCGTCATCATCCGCCCGCCGTGGTTCTACGGACCGCGCCAGCCCGAGCGGCAGAACACGTTCTTCACCATGATCCGCACCGGCAAGGGCCCCATCGTCGGCGGCGGGCAGAACCGGCGCTCGATGGCCTACGTCGACAACATCTGCCAGGGCCTGCTGCTCTGCGAGAAGGTCGAAGCGGCGAAGGGCAACGTGTACTGGATCGCCGACGAGCGCCCGTACGAGATGAACGAGATCGTCGACACGGTCGAGCGCCTGCTCGAGACCGAGTTCAAGCTCGAGTGCACCCACGGCCGCCTGCGCTTGCCGGGCTTCGCGAGTCAGACCGCGTGGCTCATCGACAAGTCGCTGCAGGGCGTGGGCCTGTACCACCAGAAGATCCACGTGCTGTCCGAGATGAACAAGACCATCGCCTGCACGGTGGACAAGGCGAAGCGGGAGCTCGGCTACAAGCCGACGGTCGCGTTGGAAGAAGGCATGCGCCGTTCGATTCGCTGGGTGTTGGACCACGGAGGCAAGCTGTGAAGACGGCGTTGGTGACGGGTGGCTCCGGGTATTTCGGAGAAGTGGTGGCGCGGCGGCTCAAGGAGCGCGGCTACAAAGTTCGCGTCTTCGATCTGGTCGACAACGCCGATCGCGCGAGCGACATCGAGCTGATTCGCGGCGACATTCGTGACGCGTCGGCGATCGCGCGCGCATGTGAAGGCATCGACGTGGTGCACCACAACGTGGCGCAGGTGCCGCTCGCGAAGGACAAAGAGCTGTTCTGGACGGTGAACGTCGACGGCACGCGCAACCTGCTCGACGCGGTGAAGAAGGCGGGCGTGAAGAAGACGGTGCTCGTTTCTTCGAGCGCGATCTTCGGAGTGCCTCCGCGCAACCCGGTCGATGATTCGGTGCAGCCTGCTCCGCGCGAAGAGTACGGGCGCGCGAAGCTGGCCGGTGAAGACCTGGCGCGTGAGCGGGTGCGGCGTGACGGGCTCGACGTGTCGATCGTTCGCCCGCGCACGATTCTCGGTCACGGGCGCCTGGGGATTTTCCAGATCCTCTTCGAGTGGGTGCGCACCGGGTCGAACGTGTTCGTGCTCGGCAAGGGCGACAACCGCTACCAGTTCGTGCACGCCGACGATCTCTGCGAGGCGTGCGTGCTGGCAGGAGAGCGCGCGGGCTCGTCGACGTACAACGTGGGCACCGATCGCTTCGGCACGATGCGCGAGCTGCTCGAGGGCCTGGTGCAGCACGCGGGGACGAAGAGCCGCGTGCGTTCGTTGCCGATGCGGCCGGCGGTGCTGGGCATGGAGCTCACCAGCAGGCTCGGCGTCTCTCCGCTCGGCGGCTACCACTCGCTGATGTACGGCCGGGAGATGTTCTTCGACTTGTCGCGAACGCGGTCTGAGCTCGGGTGGGCGCCGAAGTTCAGCAACCACGAGATGATCTGCGAGAGCTACGACTACTACGTGAAGAACCGCGACGAGATCCTCGCGCGGTCGAACGCGTCGCATCATCGCTCGCCGCTGCGTCAGGGCGTGCTCAAGCTCCTCGAGTACGTGCCGTGACGGACGAATCGAGTCGGGAGCCGGTCGAGAGCGAGTCCCCCTCTCCCGCGAGGGAGACGGTCGGGGTGAGGGTGGACCAGACGGAGCAGCCCCTCGCGCTGCCGATCCCGATCGTCCCCTTCCCTGAACCCCGCACCGGCCGCTCACGCGCGTGGTGGCTGCACGTCGCGCGCACGCTGGGCATGACCATCGCCCTGATCGTCGGCATCGCGATCTTCTGGGGCGTCGTCACCTCGAAGTACCACCCGAGCCAGTGGCTCTTCTTCGACTACGCGAAGTACTGGGCGCTGACCCTGGTGTTCTTCACGGCGTGCTTTCTGCCCGGGTTCGTCGTCACGCGCTGGCTGCTGCCACAACGAATCAGGCTCGGGGAACGACTCGTCGTCGCCATCGCGCTCGGCGTCTTTCTCTTCTACCTGGGCATGTACGTCGGCGGCCTGCTGCACCTCTACGGCCTGTTCTTCTACATCGCGTACCCTGCGCTGCTGATCACGCTCGGTGGCGTGCTGGCGTGGAAGTCGCTGAGCGCGATCGTTCGTCGCTGGTGGCGAATTCGCCGGCTGCCGTTCCGCCGCATGTCTCCGGTCGAGTTGCTGGCGTTCGGGGCCGGCGTGTTCGGCCTGCTGATGATCTACGCGCAGGTGATGGTGCCGGAGAACGACAACTACGACTCCAAGTGGTACCACCTGCCGATCGCCGAGCACTACGTCGCGGCTGGTGGCGTCGAGAAGTTCGTCGAGGGTTGGTACCAGGGAGCGCTCCCTCACCTCTCAAGCTTCCTCTACGCGTGGCCGATGATGCAGCCGCCCACCGCGTACGTGCATCGACTGCTCGGCTGCGCGCACATCGAGTTCATTCTCTTCGTCGCCACGCTGCTCTCGATTCCGGTGCTGGTGCGCTTCCTCGTGCCGACTTCGCGGCCGTCGCTCTCATGGGTGACGCTCTTCGTCTTCCCCGGAGTGTTCCTCTACGACTCGAGCCTCGGCATCGCGGCCGATCACATCGCCGCGTTGTGGGCCGTGCCACTCTTCATCGCGCTCGCGCGCTTCTTGAAGGACATGAATCTGCGGTGGGGCATCGTGTTGGGGTTGCTGCTCGCCGCGGCGATCTCCACCAAGTACCAGGCGGCCTCGCTGGTGGTGTTCCCCATTCTCGCGGTGGTGGTGCGCGCGGCGTGGTTGGTGCTTCGCAATCGCGAGCTGCGGAAGCAGGCGGTGCTCGGCTCGTTGCTCGCGGGCGGCGTGATGGTGCTCTTCTTCGCGCCGCACTGGCTCAAGAACTGGCTCTGGTACGGCGACCCCGCGTACCCGTGGATGCACAAGTACTTCCACGCGAAGATGTGGACGCCCGACACCGCGGGCCGGCTCGAGACCATCTACGCGAATCACCTGTGGACGCCGAAGGGCGACACCACGCTCGACAAGCTGATCGCGACCATCAAGGCCGTCTTCACGTTCTCGTTCGTGCCCAACGACTGGGAGTCGTTCCACCACGACTGGCCGGTCATCGGCTCGCTGTTCACGCTGCTCGGGCTCCTGCTGCCGATGGTTCGGAAGTCAGGCTGGCTGTGGGCGCTCTTCGCGTGCGCGAACGTCGGCGTGTTCGCGTGGTTCTGGCAGTCGCATCAAGACCGCTACCTTCAGGCGCTGATCCCGTGGATGGCGGGCTTCACCGCGGCGATGTTGATCATCGCGTGGCGGCAGGCGCTGCTCGTGAAGATCGCGGTGGTGGTGTTGATCGCGCTGCAGGTGGTGTGGTCGGGCGACTCGCCGTTCTTCAACGCGCATCGGCAGACCAACGGCGTGCACCCGTACAAGTTGTTCGTCGATCGCATGTCGAGTGGCTTCGAGCGGCGCTTCGAATCGCGCACGGCGATGGCCACGTGGACCATGGCCGCGCTCGGAGACATCCTTCCTCCGGACGCGCGCGTGCTCACGCACGAGGAAGAGCAGCACATCGGCGTGATGCGCCCGGTGGTGAACGACTGGAGCGAATGGCAGGGAGGCCTCTCGTACGGCCGCTTCAAGTCACCGGCCGAGGTCTACGACCGCCTCAAGGAATACGGCATCACGCACATCGTGCAGACGCCTGATCGCAGCCGCGACAGCGACGCGCTCCCGGGCGACATCGTCTATTACGACTTCGTCACGCACTTCGCGCCGGTGTGGAAGACGGTGAACATCTGGCGAGTGATGGAGATGCCGAAGCAGCGCCCGACCGACGCGCCCTTCAAGCCCGTGCTGTGGATGGGCTGCGACAGTCTCTACGACCAGGGGCTGTACGACCTGCCGATGATGATGACGCCGTTCTGGGGCAAGCGCGCGAAGACCGACGTGCCGAAGCCGCTCGAGGCGGCGAACCGCAACGACGTGGCCTCGCTCGAAGTGCTCCTCGCCAAGGCTGGTTCGTACGCGTCGGACCCGCGGTGCGCTCCGATCGCGCCGCCGTCGCTCACGCGAGAATTCGTGCGGGTGACGACGCGTGGGCCGTTGGCGGTCTGGGTTCGTCGGCGCTGACGCTTCACCGCAGGGCGAGCGGCTCGAGCGATCTCATCGCGAGGTGGAGATCGAACAGCCAGCGACCATCGTCGAGCCGGGCGCGCTCGACGATGCAGTTGCCGGCGGCGTCGCAGCGGCGGTTGGCCTCGAACTGCAGCGGCAAGCGCATCTGTGGCGCGAGTGGCTCGAGCTCACCTTCCGACACGCGGCGATCTCCGTCGCGGTCGAACCACAAGCGCAGCGACGTGAACTGCGCATCGCTCGCGCTCACGAAGCCGTCACCATCGGCATCGAGCTCGGCCAGCGCCTGAAAGCCGTTCTTCGCGCGAGAGCCGTCGCTCAGAACGGTGAACGAACCGAACAGCGCGCGGCCTGAAGCGACCTGATCCCCGCGCACCAGCCAGGCCGTCGACGCGTCGGGCCACGCTGACTTCATCGGCACGCCGGGCTCGAACTCGAACGTCGCGTCGCTCATCGGCCGCAGCTTCACGCGCTCGGTGGTCGAGACGATCAACGGCGTGCCCTCTCCGGCGAACGGCCGCGCGAGCCTTCGCTGCACGAACTTCTTCGCGCCGTTCTTCTTCGGCTGCTTCGGGGTCGCCAGCGGCGGCGGCTGGTTCTCGCGCAACACCGGAGCGACGGGCCGCGGGTCGACCGCCAGCGCAGGGAACGACAACGCGGCAACGAGCGTGAGAGCATGACGCGTTCGCATGAGTGCCCCATTCTTGATGACTGCGCTGGCGCTGGTCCAGAGCGCGTGGGTGGTGGAAGAGCTGCCGCTCGCTCCGGCGCCGATGGAGGTGCGCACCGCGAGCTTCGCTTCGGAAGAGTGGCTCGCCGTCGTCGCCGAGGCTCCCGACGCGGGCTTCGGTGTGTTCGCCGTGAGTCCCACGCTGGGCACGCGCACGCTGCTTCAGACGAAGACCGAGCTGCGAGAGCTCCGAAGCAGCGGCACCGGCGTCACGATCTCCCTCGCCGTCGACGGTGGCTCCGAACTCGAACGACTCAAGCTCACCGGGCCCGCGCCTGAGTTGATCGGTCTCGGCCGCTTCTCGCGCGCCGACTTCGTGACGTGCGACGACGAGGTGCGCTCGTGCGTCATCGGCACCGACGAGCCGCTGCCGGTGCTGTGGCGACAGGGCGAGCGCACGCCGTTGTGGGTTCCTCCTCCGGCCGCTGCGGAATCGAACGATGACTGGGCGTTCAACTTCCCCAACGAGCTGGAAATCTCGGGCGCCGCGCTGCGTCCCTCCGGCGGCCTGGTCGCGGTGGCGATGGCGAGCTCCGCCGGCGTGCTCGAGCTGACGACCGGGCGCTTCGTGGTGGTGCGCGAGAAGTTTCAGCTGGCGGCTCCGAACATCAAGGCGATGGCGAAGACGCTCGGCACGCCCGCGATGCGCAAGAAGCTCCAGAGCTCGTTCAGCTGCCGCAGCTTTCCCACCGGGTGGAACGGGAACCGCGTCGTCATCGGCACCGCCGGAGCGGAGATCGGCGCCGAAGAATGCGCCGACGAGTTCGAGCTCGACCCGAAGACGCTCGCGCGGAGCAAGCTGCCCTCATACCCGTGGAAGGTGCTCGATTGCCCCAACGGCGGGTGGACGTCGCAGGCCGGCACGTTCGTCACCGACTGCGTCGATCACGTCACGCGCATGATGCGCGGCACGCGCCCGAAGCCGCCGAAGAACGAACAGCCCGGCGTCGAAGAAGACGCGCCCATCGGGGAATTGCCCGAGGCGATGGCGCTCAGCGAAACGCAGATCTTCGTGATGGCTCCGAAGGGCAAGAGCACGTGGCGTTGGTACCGCGGCGCAGCGAAGGGCAAGGGGCTGGAGTTCGTGCTGCACGGCCCGAGCGTGCTCACCTTCGGAAAGAAGGGAGTGACCGTCGAGGCGCTGGCCGGGTGGACGTACGGCGAGGCGATCTTCGAAGGCTCACTCGTCGACGACTGGCATCTCGTGAACGAGCCGAATGGACGACCGCACCTGCTGCGCATTCGTGATGATGCTCAGGCGCGTTGAGCTCAGGTTCCGGCGGCGAGCGTCACCGGCTTTCCGTGGAACGCTCCGTAGGCTTCGGCAGCGGCGGTGAAGTCGGCGGGCGATTTCTTCGCGAACGGGAGCAGCGTGATGGTGACCTTCTTCTGGTCGACCTTGCGACGCCAGGTTCCGACGATTCGGCCCTCGTGCACCATCATCGGTTGGAAGACGCCGTTGCCGCCGGGGACGATGCGGTCGAAGTGCCTGGCGTCGAGGACTGCGGAGCGATCGGTGTAGCCGAGGAAGTATTCGTCGAAGCCCGGGAGGAGAAGCGGCGCGTGAACGGGTCGGGCCCTCTCCCCGACCCTCTCCCCTGCGGGGGAGAGGGAGAGCGTTTTCTTCGGGAGGCCGGTCCACCAGGCGAGATCTTCCAGCGTCGATGGGCCGTGGCCTGCGAGGTAGCGCTTCGAGAGTTCTTCGAGCGCTTCGTCTGCGGTGAGTTTGCGCGGCTTGCGGATCCAGTCGTCGACCAGCACGAAGCGTTGATCGCCGTCGACGAAGTCGCCGAGGCAGAGCACGCCCCACTGCGCAAGCTTCCAGATCAGGTGCACTCCGCGCTGGCCTTCGGTCGAGACCTTGCCGCGCTCGAACGCCGCGAGCAGCGCCTCGCGCGGCAGCGGTGACTTCGCGAGTTCTCGCTCGGCGATCTCGCGAGCGGTCGCAAAGTCGGCGTCGGTCAGCCCGAGATCACGGTGCCGCTTCACGTGCCGCGCGAGGTTCTTCTGGTGCGTCAGCGCGAGCAGCCAGCCGAGATCTTCGGCCGGCAACGCGTGCAGCGTTCCGCGCAAGGGCCAGCTGCGCACGATGGCGCGATCGTTGAACGCGGCTTCCACGTCACGCTCGGTTGCTCCCTTGCTACGCACCGCGAGCGCCCATTTGACCGCCGCGAGATCCTGCCCCTGGAGACACAGCATGCGTCGCGCGACGTCGCGCACCGAGGGCAGCGGCTTCGACAACGCCTGCGCTTCGAGTCGCTCCGTGATCATGGAAGTACTTTCTCCCTCTCCCTGCGACAGCGGGGAGAGGGTCGGGGTGAGGGGCTGATCAGGCAACGCCCTCGCGTCGGCAGTGCGAATTCTGGCCCCTCACCCCAGCCCTCTCCCCGCTCCGCAGGGAGAGGGAGTTTGGTTAGCGCTTGGGGGGCGGGGGCCGAACGGGCGGGCGTCCACCACTCGGTGCAGCGGGCGCAGGCTTGCGACCGGCGTTGAGCGGGTTCTCTTTGATCATCGTCGAGTTGCCATCGACCGAGAGCACGTCCTCGGACACTTCGACGCTCGACTGCTCTTCCGACACCTCGTCCGCTCCCGTTTCGGAAGGCGGAGGTGGCGGCTTGCGCGCCAGCAACGGGTTGCGCGTCGGCGGCGGAGTCGCATCGTCCTTCGACGCTCCACCCGGCACCGCTCCCGCGGGCCGCAGCTGCTGCGCCGACGCGTTGGGCCGCGAGCCCGCCTGGGAAGGCCGCGAGCTCGGCGTCGGCCCCGCGGGCACCTGCGACTGCACCTTGTTCTTCTCGGCGTTCTTCGCCTTCGCGTCGGACTTGAGCTTCTCCTCGAAGTCCTTCCACTCGTCCTTGTACTCGGGCGGGTCGGGGTGGTGCTCGTCGCGGTGCTTCAGCGACGGAGCCCAGTGCGTCGACACGTTCTCACCCAGGCCGTGAATCAACGGCGGAGGCGGAACGCCATACGTGCGCGGGTCGAAGAACTCAGGCACGAGATCTTCGAAGCCGTACGCCTTCGCCTTGGCCATGAACGTGGGGAGAATTCCGGTCGGGGCGTGGTACCCGAGCACCTTGCCGTTCTCGTCCTTCGAAACCGGAATGTAGAGCCACAGATCCTGCGTGCGGTAGTCGCCCTTCTCGTTGAGCGGCAGCACCTCGGACACCGCGATCGTCTTGCGCGAGCCGTCCTGCAAGCGCTCGCAGCACACGATGAAGTTGATGGCGGCGCACACCTGCGCGCGAATCGCGACCATCGGCAGCTCGACCGACGACATGAGACACAGCGATTCGAGGCGGCGAAGAGTCTCGGTCGGCGTGTTGGCGTGCACCGTGGCCATCGAACCGCCGTGGCCGGTGTTCATGGCCTGCATCAAGTCGAACGCTTCACCACCACGCACTTCGCCGACCACGATGCGATCGGGGCGCAGACGCAAAGCAGACATCAACAAGTGACCCATGGTCACTTCGCCTTTGCCGAACTTGTCGGGCGGGCGCGATTCGAAGGGCACGAGGTGCGACTGCTGCAGCTGCAGTTCCGCCGAGTCCTCGATGGTGAGGATGCGCTCCTCGTCGGGAATCAGCGACGAGAGGATGTTGAGCAGCGTGGTCTTGCCGGAACCGGTACCGCCCGACACGACCATGTTCAACTTCACGCGCACCGCCGCTTCGATGAGCCGCACCATCTTCATGGTGATCGACCCGAAGTCGACGAGGTTCTGCGGCTTCAAGCGGTCCTTGAAGAACTTACGAATCGAGATCGTGGTGCCCTTGCGCGCGATGGGCGGAATCACGATGTGAATACGAGAGCCGTCGGGCAAGCGGGCGTCGAGGCGCGGACGCTCGTCGCTCAAGATGCGGCCGACGAACTGAGCCATGTTGCGCGCGGCGCCGATCAGACCTTCTTCCGAGAACGTCGCCTCGGTCTTGGTCAGCACGCCCTTGCGCTCGATCCACACGTCGGTGGGACCGTTGATCATGATCTCGCTGATGCTCTCGTCGTCCAGGTACTGCACCACGGGCTTCAAGAACGCCCGCAGCGACTCGTTGTACATGCTCATGCGGAAGCGGATGCTACTCGCCCGTCGTGCGTTATGTAGCCGTCATGGCGACCAAGAAGGTGCCCCCGAAAAAGACGAAGTCTTCCCCTTCGAAGAAGTCACCCCAGCCACTCGAGCCTGAAGTCGAGAAGCCCACAGCCAAGAAGAGCAGTGCGCCGCTCGCCCTGCCCTTCGAGATCGACCCCAAGAAGATCGAAGGCTCGCTGCTCAAGCTGAAGGACCAGGTGGTCTCGCTGGCCAAGAAGGGCCGGTACACCAAGGTGCGCTTCAAGCTGCGCGGCAAGCAGCTGTTGCCCGACATTCCGCTCGCGGCCGTGGTCGCGGTCGAAGGCGCGACGTTCTATTGGGCCGGAGTGCTGCGCGCGCTGGTCTTCACGCTCGCGGGCCGCACGCTGCTCGACGTCGAGCTGGTGAACGATTCCGAGAAGAAGCTCGCCAAGGGCAAGGAGTCGCTGCTCTCGGGCGATCTCGACGACGCGCTCACGCACTTCCACGAAGCGCGCGACATGGACGAAGACAACCCGGCGGTGCACCTCAACCTGGGCATCGCGTACAAGTTGAAGGGCGACCACGCGCTGGCTCGCACCGCGCTCGAGAAGGCGAAGTCGCTCGACGACAAGGGCCCCATCGGCAACGAGGCCGATCGTCTGCTCCGCACGCTCATCACCGCGATCGTGGTGAACCCCTCATGAAGCGGTGGCTGGTGCTGTTGGCCATCTCCGGCTGCGCCAGCGGTCCGCGCGCGATTCCCGACACGGTAGTGGGGCTCGAGCGCTTGAAGGCCAGCGAAGAGATTCTGCTCGCGGCGAGCGACCTGCACGCCAAGTTCGAGATCGAATCACAGGGCGAGAACCCGTCGAAGATGACCGGCGCCCTGCACTTCTTCGGCGGCAATTCCATCAACCTGATCTCCGAAGGCCACTTCAAGTCGGACCAGGTGCAGCTCACGCTCGACTCGCGAGATCCGAACGGCATCAACCGCACGTTGACCAAAGGCCCGAGCGCGAACTCGCACCGTGATCCTCCGGCGTCGAAGCTGCGCGAGGCGATCGTGCTCGGCCTCGTGCGCATGGGACTGCTGCACAACCTGGCGATCCTCACGATGGATCGGCCGATCGACAAGGCCGACGGCGGGTTCGGCGACTACGTGAAGGCGCTCGCGCCGAGCGACGGTCACAGCGATCAGATCAACGGAGTCGCCTGCCGCCGCGTCGACTTCCACATCGACGTCGAAGGCCGCGACATGGGTGAAGCGTCGGTGTGCATCGCCGACGCGACGGGGCTGCCGATTCAGCGCAAGCAGACCGTTCACTTTCCCCAGGGTGACATGACCGTCGTCGAGTCGTTCACCTGGGAAATCAAGTGAGCCAGAAACGGAAGCCGGCGCTCGGCTTCATCGTCGTCACGCTGTTCATCGACATCCTCGGGTTGGGGCTGATCATTCCCATTCTCCCGCGGTTGGTGGAGAGCTTCGTCGGCAACGACCCCACCGAGGGCGCGTTCTACGTCGGAGCGCTCATCGCCACGTACGCGGTGATGCAGTTCATCTTCTCCCCCATCATGGGCAGCGTGAGCGATCGCTTCGGCCGTCGCCCGGTGCTCCTGCTCTCGTTGTTCGGCGTGGGCTTCGACTACGTGCTGCTGGCGTTCGCTCCGTCGTTGGGCTGGTTCTTCGTCGGCCGCGTGGTCGCCGGCCTGTGCGGAGCGAGCATCGGCACCGCCGCCGCGTACATCGCCGACGTGTCTCCGCCCGAGAAGCGCGCGCAGAACTTCGGGCTCATCGGCATGGCGTTCGGCCTCGGCTTCGTCGCCGGCCCGCTGCTCTCGGCGTTCCTCGCGAAGGTCGAGCTCACGCTCCCCGGCTTCATCGCCAACCTCACCGGCTACCCGGTGCTCCCCGGCATTCGCTTTCCGTTTCTCGTCGCCGCGACGCTCGCGCTCGCCAACGCGCTCTACGGACTCTTCGTGGTGCCGGAGTCGCTCGCTGCCGAAAATCGACGCCCCTTCTCGTGGGCCCGTGCGAACCCCATCGGCACGCTCGGCGCGCTCTCGAAATACCCGGTGGTCTTCGGTCTCGGCATCGCGCTCTTCCTCGCCGGCGTCGCGCAGCGCTGCCTCGAGAGCGTGTGGGTGCTCTACACGGAACACCGCTACCACTGGGACGTGACGGCCACCGGCGTGTCGTTGGGCGTGGTGGGCATCGCCGCCGCCATCGTGCAGGGCGGCCTCGTGCGGCGCATTCTCCCCAAGCTCGGTGAACGCAAGGCGCTGACCATCGGCATGACCATCACCATCGTGGCGTTCCTCGGCTACGGGCTCGCGCCCTGGGGGTGGATGCTCTACGTCGTGCTCGCGTTCGGCTCGTTCGGCGGCATCGCGATGCCGGCGGCGCAGGGTCTGCTCTCGAAGTCGGTGCCGCCCAACGAGCAGGGCATGCTGCAAGGCGGAGTGGCGAGCGTGAACAGCATCACCGCCATTCTCGGGCCTCCGCTGGCGACGAACCTGTTCGGTTATTTCGTGAGCCCCAAAGCGCCGTTCGCGCTGCCGGGCGCGTCGTTCTTCGCAGCGTCGTTCATCGCGCTCATCGCGCTGCTCGTCGCGCGCGCCACGTTCAAACGCATTCCTGCCGAGAGCCCGCATGTCGCATCGTGACGAAGGCACGCTCACCGGCGAGGCGTTTCGTCAGCTCGCCGAGAGCGCTCCTGACGCGCTCGCCGTGCATCACAACGGGTTCATCGTGTGGGCCAACGCGGCGAGCAGCGAGCTGCTGGCGGTGCCGCTGCCGCAGCTGATCGGCCGCACGGTCTTCGAGTTCGTCGACCCCGCGCAGCAAGAAGCAGTGCGCACCGCGATGGCGGGCCACGCGCGCAGCACCTACGTCACGCATCTGCTGGCGGGCGGCAAGCGCATCGAGGTCGAGGTCACCCGCATTCCCATCGCCGACGATCTGGTGTTGGTGGTGGCGCGCAACCTCGAGCGCGAACGGCAGCAACGTGTCGCCGAAGCCCGAGCGCGCGCCTTCTTCGACGCCAGCACTGCCGCGCTCGGCATCTCGAAGTCGGGCGTGCACGTCGAGGCCAACGTCGCCTACGCGCGCTTGTTCGGCTTCGAAGATCCCGCGCAGCTGGTGGGCATGCCGATTCTCGACCTCATCGACCCGTCGGAGCACGAGCGCATTCGCACCTACGTGCGCGAGCGCGCGGCCGGAGCGCGCGTGCACGACACCTACGACGTGCTCGCTCGCAAGCGCGATGGCTCGACGTTCCAGATGCACGTACAGGCCTCGGCGTACCCCGACGGTTCCGAGACCGTGACCATGGTGGTGGTGTCGGACGTGTCCGCGGAGCGCGCGGCCGCCGGAGAACGTGCACACCGCGAGCGACTCGAATCGATCGGCCGGCTCGCGGGCGGCGTCGCTCATGACTTCAACAACCTGCTCGGAGCGATTCTCGCCAACGTCGATCTCTCGCTGCACGAGCTGCCGAGCGGCGCGTTGCAGGAACAGCTCACCACCATTCGCGAAGCGACTCAGCGCGCGAAGGCACTGGTCCGGCAGATCCTCACCTTCGGGCGTCGAGACCAACCGCGCCCGGTGCCCATCGACGCGCTGCTGGTGATCAGCGAGGCGTTGACGCTGACCCGCTCCGGTTTCCCCTCGGGAGTCACGCTCACCACCGCGCTCACGCCGGTCGAGGGTTCGGTGCTGGCCGACCCCACGCAGCTGCATCAGATCGTCATCAACCTCGTGTCGAACGCGCGTGACGCCGTCGGCGTGCAGGGAATGGTCGACGTGAGCACCGTGGCGCTCGACGGCTCGTTGTTGTCGCCCCCGATGCCCGGAAAGTGGCTGCGCTTTCGGGTGCGCGACGACGGCGTCGGCATGTCAGCCGAGACGCGACGTCATCTCTTCGAGCCGTACCACACCACCAAAGCCGGCCGCGGCGGCCACGGGCTCGGGCTCGCGGTGGTGCAGGGCATCGTCACCTCGCTGTCGGGCCGCATCGAGGTCGACAGCGCTCCCGGAAAAGGAGCGACCTTCGACGTGCTGCTCCCGCTCACGTCGGCGCCGCGCTCGGTGCGCTTCACTCCGCCGATGACGCAGGTGAAGACCGGGCGCGTGCTGGTGGTCGACGACGAGCCCATCTTGCTGCGCTCGCTCGTGAAAGTTTTGCGCTCGCTCGGCTACGAGGTGCTGGAGGCCGCCAACGGCCAGGCCGCGCTCGAGGTGCTGAAGAAGGAACGCGTCGACGTGCTGCTCTCAGACGTCACGATGCCCGGAATGTCGGGCGTTGAACTGGCACGCGAGGTCGCGCTCGCCCACCCCGCGGTGCGCATTCTGCTCTCGTCGGGCTACTCCGACGGGCTCGACACGCTGCCGCCCGGGGTCAAAGCGGTGCTCCCGAAGCCTGCCGGGCGCAAAGAACTCGCATTGGCGCTGACAGCCGTGCTCCTCGAAGCGCAGTGAGTGCATTTGCGTTCGCGCGGGCCCCTCAGCTAGAGGACTTCTCGCCATGAAGGATTACATCCGCAACCAGCGCGGCCGCATGTTCGAGAGCGATTTCTTCGAGTTCTTCTCGAAGGTTCACCCCGCGACGCCCTTCATCTTCTGGATTCCGATCGGCGCCGGAATGCTGGCGTACGCGCTGGTGAACGGGCTCACGACGGTGGCGCAGGCTGCTCCGATTCTGCCGCTGGGCTTCTTCACCTGGCAGATCGCCGAGTACTTCATTCACAAGAACGTGTTCCACACGTGGCCGGGGCCGACGGCGCACGGCTTCCACCACAAGTACCCCGACGACGACACGCGGCTGGTGATGCCGTTGCCGGTCAGCATCGGGCTGTCGTTGATCATCGGCGGCGGGCTGTACCTGCTGCACCGCCCCGAGCTGACCATTCCGTTCTACGTGGGCATGCTGTTCGGCTACCTCTGGTACGACTTCACGCACTGGTCGACGCACCACCGCGAGCCGCTCACCGAGTGGGGCCGCCGTCAGCGCGCGCACCACATGGCGCACCACTTCGGCGACCACGAGAAGAACTTCGGCCTTTCCCACATGTGGATGGACCGGCTGCTCGGCACGCTGAACAAGCGCACCGCTGAGAAGAAGTAGGTCGTGGCGGTCGCTTCACCGCAGTCCGTGAAGTTGCCCGTGGTGCGGCTGCCCGTGTGGCGTCGCCCCGGCTTCTGGGCCGCGCTCGTCGGCGTGGCGGTGGTCGGCCTCGTCGGGGCCCGCGTCGTCACCCGCACCACCGAATCAGCGCCGCCGGTGAAGCGCGAAGAATTGCCGGTGCTGTCGACGGTGCCCGCGTTCTCGTTCGTCTCGCAAGACGGCAAGGCGTTCGAGTCGAAGTCGATGGCGGGGAAGATCTGGGTCGCGAACTTCATCTTCACGCGCTGCCCGAACATCTGCCCGAAGTTCACCGCCAAGATGGGCTCGCTGCAGGACAAGAGCGCGACCGCAATGCCGTCGCTGCAGCTGGTGAGCTTCACCGTCGACCCGGAACACGACACGCCCGAGGTGCTGCGCGCGTACGGAGAGAAACACCGCGCCGATTTCGCCCGGTGGACGTTCGCGCGCGGTGAACGCGCGGAGCTCGAGAAGGTCATCAAGGAAGGCATGCTGCAGCCGATGGACATGGGCGATGGCGTCGACCTCAACTCGGTGGTGCACGGCAGCTACTTCGCGTTGATCGACGGGCAGCTGAAGGTGCGCGGCGTGTACCGGTTCACCGATGCCGGCTCGGTCGACGACATGCTGCGTGACGCACAGGTGCTCGCGCTGAGCCGATGAGCGATCGGGTCTGCCAGGACCATGGGTTGCTCGTCGATGGAGGAACCCGGCTCGGCACCGACCCGTGTGAGTTCTTCGAGAGTGGTTCACTCGCGGCGCTCGGCTGCTCGCGCCTGCGCTGCTCGGAGTGCAAGGAGTTGGTGCGAGCTGGTCCTCCCGGATGGGGCTTCAAGGAAGGCACGCGCCGCACGGTCGGTGAGCTGTTCGCCGCGCCGCGGTGGGAAGAGCTGCCGTTTCTCGAGCTGAAGAAGCCGGTGCTGAGCTTCGACCAGCCGGTGCGGCTCTACGCCTGCAAATGCAGCTCGTGGACTGCGGAGCGCGTCGATCGTATCGACAACGAGCACGACTCTCCGAACGACCCGATGGTGTCGTGGGCCTGCGAAGGCCACCCGCTTCCGCAGTTTCCCCTCACGCTCGGGCAGCTCACGCTGAGCGAAGGAACGGACTGCAAGGTGATCGTGCATCGCATTCTGCAGGGCAGCGAGCCGCGCGCGCTCGAGACGCGACGGTCCGATGGCGAAGAAGGCCCGGCGCTGTGGCTGTGGTGGCTCTACGTGTACCTGCGCGGGCTCCCGATGGCCGATCGGTTGTCGGAGGCGATCGCCGAGCGGCTCGACGACTGGGATCCCCACGTCGTGGGGCGGGTGCTGCTGTTCTTCATGCGCTGTCCGCGGGCGGCGGGCGTCGAACGCGTCGTGGCGCGCGCCGAGGCGGAGCCGCAGAACGTCGCCGTGCGTTGGCCGATTCCCGAGTACTCGCACGCGCCGATGGTGTGGTCGGTGCTGATGAATCGGCTCGGCTGCAACATCGACAGCCCGCTCGACGCGCGCATCGGCGAGCTGGCGCGGAAGATCGCGGTGATGCCGCTGTCGTCGCTCCCGCACGAAGATCGCGGGCCGACTGACCTCGCGGAGCGTCAACGTCAGCTGAACCACACGTTGGACCCGGACACGGTCGAGTTCCTGGTCAAGGACAGGGCGGCTTCCCAAAAGCACGAGCGAAGCGACATCGTGATCTACGGGCTCGAGGGGACGCGCGGCTTCTCGTCGCCCGCGATGCGACAGTTTCTCGCTGATCACATTCTGAACATCGACGACGGCGCGCCGGGCCGGTGGCAGTGGGTGCTCCATTCGATGACCGACTGGAGCAATTCCAAGCTCGGCCACCTGGTGGTCATCGCTGCGACGCGGGTCATCGAGGCTGGCCGAACGACGCCCGACGAAATGCGCAAGTGGATTACCGCGCGGCGCTCGTATGGCTGGGTCACCGACGAATGGGTGAAGCCGATTGAGGCGCTGCTCGAGCAGCGCGAGAAGCCGTTCAGCTGGCCCGACTATTCAGGGCGCCGGCCGTTGCCCGATGGGCGGTCGTGGACCGCGACCTTCGACAGCTACGACCAGTACCACGAGCAGGTGTACTTCAAGGTGCGGCTGTTCCAGGGCGAGGTGTGGATCGCCGAGTTCATGGTGCAGGCCGGGACCGAGTGGACGGGCGACAACTGGAACGTGCCGACGTTCGAGCCCGCGCTGACTGCACTGCTCGCGGAGCTGGCGGCGAAGGGCAAGACGAACACTGCGTACTCTCGGTGACGAACCCCTCTCCCTCGCGGGAGAGGGGGAACTCAGGCCATCGCTGCGGCGAGCTGCGCCGCGCTGCGTTCCTGCAGCTCGATCTCGATCGGCGTTCCATCGTCCGACAACATCGCGAGCGCACGCCACGCGTCGGGCTCGTGCGAGCCGAACCGAATTTCACGCGAGGCCAGCGCGAGCAGCTGCGTCTGCAGCGTCGGCTGCAACGCCGCATCGGCCCAGATGCGCATGTCGTTGCCGAACGACATCAGCGACGCGTCGATGGTCCACGGCGCATCGTTGAAGTCGTTCTTGATCCGAATCGCGTCACGCACGCGCGCTCCGTAGCGCCAGAGCGGGTCGACGTTCGGCAGCCCCAGCGACGTGGGCTCATCGCTCAACAACGCAAGCTCCGCCTTCGCCCACTCGAGCCGGGCGTGCACCGGAGCGTTCACCATCGCCGGATGCAGCTTCAGCTGCTCGAGCATCTGCGCGGCACCCTCCATCTCGAGGCGAGCGAGCGCGAAGCGCACCAGGAAATACGTCTGGCGCTGCATCGACGCGGTGTCCGACTCCGCCATCTGGGGAATCGAGTCGTAGCGCTCGAAGTCGAGACCGATCTCGATCGCCTCATCGAGCGCGGCCGGAAGCGAGAGTCGCGACCAGAGCACCTGCGCGATGGCGAGCGCGAACGACGGCAGGTGCGCCCGCGCGAGCTTCTGCGCGAACGCCAGCGCGGCCTCGAGGCCCGCAGTGTCTTCGACCTTCAGCTGCGCGATCGACGCGAGGCTGGGCACGCCTTCGAGCGGCTGCTCTCCGATGCTGGTGATCGCCGACAGCAGCGCAGGCACGCGATCTCGCGCAACCGCCACCGTGCCCGCCGGCCCCATCTGCTTGAGCGGAGACAAGTTCGATCGCAACCGCTGCAACAGCGCGTGGTCTTCATGACCCAGCAACGAGCCGGCCGCGACGTCCCATGCGATGAGCGCTCGCTCGACAGGCCGCGTCTCGAACCGATCGAGCAGAATCGGAGTCAGCAACGGGTCGAGCCCGCGCCGCAAGAGCAACCGCAACAACGGCTCGACGTCGGCGGTCGCAGGCACCTGGAGCCGCTGATACCCATCGGCCTCGACGTCCCACGTGAGCTTGCCGAGCTCGCCAACGACCGACTTCAACTCTCTGCGCGCTGCGAGTTCCACGAAGCTCATTGTGCGTTCGCCGTAATGGTCATGACCTTCGCCGGAGTCATCGGATCATTCGAGAAGATCGTCAGCCGCAGCGACTTGAGCCCCGTCGAAGTCGGCGTGAGCGTGACCGTGAACCGCACGTGCTCTCCGGCCGCGAGGCTGACTTCGAAGGCCGGGAGCATGAGCAGCACCTCGTTCAGGTCGGTGTTGGAGTTGAGCGGCATCACTTCGAACGTCGGAATCGCCAACTTCAAGTTCGCGCGCGGGTCGGGCGGCGTCGGTGACGTGCCGACGTTGGTGATGTCGATCATCTGCGAGGTCCCCACGCCCACGGGGATGTTCTGGAAGTCGACGCTCGACGGAACCGAGATGGCCGGTCCGCCGCCCACGCCGCGCAGCGTGATGGCCACGTTCGGCTGCATCGGCACGTTGGTGGTGAAGTTGAGCAACGCCTGCCGCGCGCCGAGCGCGTTGGGCGTGAACGTCACCTGCACCATGGCCGACGCGCGCGGCTGAAGCGTGATGGTCATCGGGCTGTTCGCGGCGAACGCGGTGCTCGGCATTCCGCCTTCGCGAATCTCGAGCGGGCTGAGGGCGACGATGAACGTGCTGTCGTTGGTGATGGTGAGCGTCTGCGTGGCCGTCATCCCCGGCGAGACGAAGCCGAGATCCATCGTCGACGGGTCCCACCGCAAGACGCGCTCCAGCGAGACGCCGTGCAACGAGACGATGGTGCCGGCGCACGACGCCGCGGGCTGCACTTGAATGGTGCCGCCGCCGCCGGCAAACCTCGGTGTCCACGCGAAGGTGATGCGCCGCGACTCCGAGGGAGCGAGCGTGATCGAACCTTGCGGGCTCACCACGAAGTCAGGGGAGCTCGGCATGCCGATCGTCGCCACCTGCTCCACGTTGCTGGTGTTTTCGAGAGTGAATTCTCGCTCGACGCGCGTGCCCACCAGCGGTGAGCCGAACTCGAGGCTCACCGGCACGAAGCAATCAGGTTCGGTGATCTGCCCTGCGTCGGCCGTCGGTTTGATCGGTGCGCTGCAGCCCGCGAACGACATGAGCAGCAGCACCACGAACTTCGAACGGCCGACCATGCGCACTGAGTACGCCCGGGCGCGCTGGGAATCGACACTGAACACAATGTCAGTGTCGTGTTGTAGAAGGGGTGCGTGACCGTCGCCGTCGTCGCCGAGAAACCTTCCGTTGCCCGAGACCTCGCTCGGGTGCTCGGTGCGTCAGCGCGCGGTGACGGGTTTCTGCACGGCAACGGCTACGTGGTGACGTGGGCCATCGGGCATCTCGTCGGTCTCGAAGAACCCGAAGGCATCGACGCGCAGTGGAGACGCTGGAGCTTCGACACCCTCCCGATGTTTCCGCGCGCGTGGCCGCTGCGCGTCTTCGACGGAACGCGTGATCAATATGGTGTGGTGCGCGAGGTCCTCAATCGGCGCGACGTGAGTGGGGTGGTGTGTGCCACCGACGCCGGGCGCGAGGGCGAGCTCATCTTCCGCTTCATCTACGAAGCGGCGGGCTGTCAGAAGCCGGTGAAGCGGTTGTGGATCTCGTCGCTCACCGACTCGGCGATTCGTGACGGCTTCTCGCGGCTGAGGCCGCAGCGTGACTTCGACGCGCTGGCAGCGGCGGCGCTGGGCCGAAGTCGTGCCGACTGGCTGGTGGGCATGAATCTCTCGCGCGCGTACGGGCTGGCGCGCGATGAGCAGCTGAGCGTCGGGCGCGTGCAGACTCCGACGCTGGCGTTGCTGGCTGAACGTGAAGTGGCGATTCGCGACTTCAAGCCCGAAGACTATTTGGAGGTCGTCGCCACCTTCGGTGCGCTCGACGATTCATCGCGCTATCCGGGCACGTGGCAGCGTGAGTCGGGTGAGCAGCCGCGCCGGTTGCCTGCGAGCGGTGAAGAAGCGCGCGCCATCGTCGCTCGCGTGCGCGCCGCGGGCACGGGCGTCGTTCGCTCGGTGACCTCGAAGCAGAAGAAGCTGCCTGCGCCCCTGCTCTACGACCTCACCGAGCTGCAGCGGCACACCAACCGGCTGTTCGGCTTCTCGGCGCAGCGCACGTTGGAACTCGCGCAGGCGCTCTACGAGCAGCACAAGCTCATCAGCTACCCGCGCACCGATTCGCGACATCTCTCGCAGACCGTCGCCGCGACGCTGCCTTCCATCGTGCCCGCGGCGGCTGCGTTGTTTCCGCCTGAGCTGATCGCTCCGGGAACAGGAGAGCGTCCGCTGGGTCGCCGCTTCGTCGACGACGCGCAGGTGAGCGACCACCACGCCATCATTCCGACCGGCAAGAGCGCGGGAGCGCTGAACCCCGATGAGCGGCGCGTGTACGAGTTCATCTGCCGCCGGCTGCTGCAGGCGTGGCACGACGACTTCGTGTGGGCCGCGACCGAGGTCATCACCGACGTGAAGTCAGCCGGCTTCGTCGACGGCTTCCGCAGTCACGGCACCGCCATCGAGCAGCGCGGGTGGAAGGTGCTGGACGTGGGGCCGATTCGCGCTCCTGATTCTGACGGCGAGAGCGTGTTGCCCGGTGGCCTCGCCGCGGGGCAGGACAAGAAGGTCGTCGAGGTGAAGGAAGTCGCGAAGCGCACGCGACCGCCGCCGCGGCTGACCGACGCGTCGCTGCTCACGGCAATGGAGACCGCCGGCAAAACGCTCGACGATCGCGAGCTGTCCGAGGCGATGAAGGCGAACGGCCTCGGAACTCCAGCAACCCGCGCGAACATCATCGAGACGCTCCTGACGCGCGGGTACATCACGCGCGAGGCGAAGAACCTGGTGGTGACCGAGAAGGGCCTCGGGCTCATCGACGCGGTCGACGCCGAGGTGAAGAGCCCGGCCATGACCGGCGAGTGGGAAGCGAAGCTGCAACGCCTCGCGCGCGGCCAGGGCGACGGGCTCGAGTCGTTCATCGCCGGCATCGAGAAGTACGTCGAAGAAGTCATTGGGCGCGTGCGGAGTTCGCCGCCGCCCGCTGCGCCTGCGGGAAGACCGCCTCCTGTCGTTCCGCCTCGCCCGGTCGTCGCCGAGAAGAGAACCGAGGCCGAGCTGCTGAAGGTCTTCGGGCACGCCTCGTACCGCCCACACCAGAAGGAAGCGTGCGACGCGTCGATCAAGGGCGACGACGTGCTGCTCGTCATGCCCACCGGAGCGGGAAAGTCGCTCTGCTACCAACTGCCCGGCCTCGCGCGCGGAGGCACCACGCTCGTCATCAGCCCACTCATCGCGCTGATGGAAGATCAGGTGACGCGGCTGCAGTCGCTCGGGCTGCGGGCGGAACGAATCCACTCCGGGCGGCCGCGACTCGACTCACGGCGCGTGTGCGCGGAATACCTCGCGGGTCAGCTCGACTACTTGTTCATCGCGCCCGAGCGGCTGGGCGTCGCGGGTTTCCCTGAGCTGCTCGCGAAACGAACGCCAACGCTCATCGCCATCGACGAAGCGCACTGCATCTCGCAGTGGGGCCACGACTTCCGGCCCGACTACCGGCTGCTCGGTGCGCGGCTTCCGCTGTTGCGCGCTGGTGGGGCTCCGGTGATGGCGCTCACCGCGACCGCCCCGCCGCTGGTGCAGAAAGACATCGTCACGCAACTCGGGCTGCGCGCCGGCTCGCGCGAGCTGATTCACGGCTTCCGTCGCGAGAATCTGGCCATCGAAGCGCTGCAGGTGCTGCCGTCCGATCGCGCCGAGCGCGCTCGGGAGTGGCTGAGCGAGCCCGGCCGCCTGCCCGCCATCGTCTACGCAGCCACGCGCAAGTCAGCCGAGGCGACCGCCGACCTGTTGAGCAAACGCTTCCGCGCGGCGCCGTACCACGCGGGGCTCTCGGGCGATGAGCGTGAGCGCACGCAGAACGCGTTTCTCTCGGGGAAGCTCGACGTGGTGGTGGCGACCGTCGCGTTCGGCATGGGCGTCGACAAGGCGAACGTGCGTACCGTGCTCCACCTCGCGCTGCCGGGGAGCGTCGAGGGCTACTACCAGGAGATCGGCCGCGGCGGCCGTGACGGGCTGCCTTCACGCGCGGTGTTGATGCACCACTTCGTCGATCGCAAGACGCACGAGTTCTTCCTCGAGCGCGACTACCCCGACGCCGCGGTGCTCTCGAAGCTGCACCGCTCGCTGAGTGCCGAGCCGCAGAGCGCCGAAGACCTTCGCTACCGCACGCGCGTGAAGGTCGACGACTTCGAGAAGGCGCTCGAGAAGCTGTGGATTCACGGCGGCGTGAGCGGAGTGGTCGAAGACCGCCTCACCCGCGGGCACAACCAGTGGCTCGGGCCGTACGAGGCACAGCGCCAGTTGAAGATCGATCAGCTCGCGCTCATGGCGCGGTTCGCCGAAGGGCATCGCTGCCGCATGCTCGCGCTGGTGCAGCACTTCGGAGATCGCACCGACTCGGGAACGGCGTGCGGGCATTGCGACATCTGCGCTCCGACGAAGTGCATCGCCGCGCGGTTCGATACGCCCGACGCGCGTGAGGTGCAGGTGATGCGCGAGCTGCTGGTGCGCGTCGCTGCGATGCCGGGGCAGTCGAGCGGGCGGCTCTGTAAGGAACTGCTCGGTGAGGCTCCGGGCGAGCGGAACAAGTTCGAGCGGCTCGTCGGTGGGCTGGTGCGCGCCGGGCAGCTGCGCGTCGTGGAAGACGTGTTCTTGAAAGACGGCCGGCGCATTCCCTTCCATCGGCTCTACACGGCGGGAGTGGCGGCGCCCGAGAAGGCGATGCTCACTCCGATCGCTGCGGCCGCCGAGGAACGCGCGCGCAAACCGAAGCCGCAGCGTCGACGTCGCGGCGGTGGTGCTTCACGTGGGGAACGCAGCGAGCCGGTCGAGCTGCCCGAGACAGGAGCGAACGCCGGGCTCGTCGCCAGGCTGCGCGAGTGGCGGCTCGAAGAAGCGCGGAAACGAAAGGTGCCGGCCTTCCGCGTGCTCACCAACCGCGCACTGGTCGCGCTCGCCGAGGCGCGGCCCACGTCGGCGGCTGCGCTGCGCGGCGTGAAGGGGCTCGGCGAGAAGGTGGTGAAGACCTGGGGCGCTCAGCTCGTGCAGCTGTGCTCGGCCTGACCTTAGAGCTGCAGCTTCAACGTCAGCGAGATGAGCCGACCGTCCTGGCCGCCGAGCTCGTGGCGGTAGGCGATGTCCACTCCGCTGCCGTCGTTGAACCAGCCGGCGCCGAACGAGATGTACTGGTGACCCGCGATGCCGTCGTACTGGTAGCCGGCGCGCACCGGCCAGGTCTGGGCGATGAGCCACTCGATGCCGCCCTGAAACGCGAAGCGCGGGTTGACCTGGTTGAAGTCCATGCGCAGGTCGAACGCGGGCGAGAGCTGTTGAAAGAGGTGCCCTGAGACCGACGCCACGAAATAGCGGGTGACGTCGCGGTTGTAGACCGAGATGAGGTTGTGGCCGGAGAAGCCAAACGAGATGTACTCGATGGGCTTCACCACCACGCCGGCGTTCATGGTGATGGAGTTGGTGTTCGACGCTCCGACCAGCGCCTGGTGCCGCACCGCGATGCCGACGTGGAAGATGTCGGCGATGGCGTAGGCGAGCGCGAGGGTCGTGAGGTGGGCCCACCGGCGCTCGGGGCCGCCGTAGGTCGCGAAGTGGTACTGAATGCCGGCGGCGATCTGGTTGGTCGAGTCGGCGACCGCGAGAGAACCGAAGCCGAAGCCCTGGGGAATGTCCCACGAGCCGGTCGCTTCGATCTGGTACCGCTTGTACATCGAGAGCGCGCCGGGGTTGCCGGCGATGACTTCGGCTCCGTAGCCGAGCGACTCGTACGCGCCGCCCATCGCCATGTTGCGGGAGTGCATCAGGTCGCGCAGGTCGGGCGTGCTCTCGATCTGGGCGAGGGCCGCGGGGGCCAGCAGCACGCTGAGGAGAACGACCAGGCGCATGTACCGCCCAAGCTCTACTACGGGTTCGACACGACGCTGAGTTTCCGGCAAGACGCAAAACGATCATGGGCTCTTCCCACGCAGCCGTTCTCGCCCTCGTCCTCGCCTACATCATGCCGTCGTACGGCGTGCTCAAGCGCATGGCGTCGAACCGTGATGACGTGAACACGCCGGGGTTCAAGGCCGATGGCGTCGCGCAGATTTCTCCAGTGATTGCGAAGGATGTGGCCTCGGCGCTGGGCACCACGTGGAACTCCGGTGACCTGACCCTGAACATCTCTTTGGCGGTTCGATTCCCCGGGCGGTGCCGGCTCGAGCTGACGTCGCCCGAGACGACCAAGTCGATCGTCGCCACGTGGGTGAACGGCAAGCGCAAGGTCGAGGGTGGCGAATTGCCCGCGCTCGGTGCGGGGCTCGAGCAGGCGTGCGCGCTACTGTCGCTCAAGTCGACCGAAGAAGGAGCGACCCGCGAGGCCTACGCCCGCCACCTCGCGTCCATCAAGGTCGAGACCAAGAACGTGTCGCTGGCGCGGTGGTACGGCACGGTGAGCTACCTCATCGGCGTGAAGGCCGACGGGCAGCCGCAGCTGTGGGTGTACAAGGACAACTTCCTGCCCTCGCGCGTGCGGTACGCCGACGGTGACGGGAGCTGGGACGTGCGCTTCTCCGACTACAACTCGCAGGCGACCGGCGACGTGTGGCCGCGCGTGCTCGAGGTCGAGAAGGGCTCTGAGCCGCAGCTGCGCATCATGCTGCTCCACGCCGATCTGAAGGCCGACCTCTCGAGCGTGAAGTTCTGACTCCTGTCTCCCTCTCCTTGCGAAGCGGGGAGAGGGCTGGGGTGAGGGGCTGATGCATCCTCCGCCGTCGAAGCCAGCTCAGGGGATGAGCGACTACGCGTTCGTCGCCGTCGCCCGCCCGCTCCGAGGTGAGTTCACCTACGGCGTGCCCGAGGCGTTGCGCGAACAGCTCCTCCCCGGCCAGCGCATCAGGGTGCCGTTCGGCCGCGCGACGACGCTGGGCTTCTACCTCGGCCCCGCCCCCGAGCCGTCGCCCGAGGTCATCGCCAAGCTCAAGCCCATCGAGCGGATCCTCGACGCCGAGCCCGCCCTGCCCGCCGACGTGGTCGAGCTGGTGCGCTTCGCCGCGCGCCACTACCGCTTCCCGCTCGGTGACGCGCTCAAGGCCGCGCTCCCGCCGGGTCTCACCAAGGCCGACGACGCGAAAGAAGCAAAGAAGGACGTGATGGTCTTCGCGCGCGCCAAGCCGGGCGTGATGCTCGACGTGCTGACGCGCGCTCCGGCGCAGCACGCGGCGCTCAGCTACCTGCTCGCCGTCGGCGGCCGCGCGGAACTCACCGAGCTCGCCCACGCCATTCCCGGCGCGCGCGAGCACGTGCGCTCACTGGTGAAGCGCGGCCTCGTGGTGCTCGAGGAAGAGCAGATCGTCCGCGGCGTGCGCGAGGGGCTGCAGCAGAACCGGCCCGCGGCGCTCACTCCTGAGCAGGCCGTCGCCGTCGAGACGCTCAACGCGGCGCTCGAAAAACGAACCTTCGCTCCGCACCTGCTCCACGGAGTCACCGGCAGCGGCAAGACCGAGGTCTACCTGCGCGTCGTCGAGCGCGCGATGGAGCTGGGCCTGGGCGCTTTGATTCTCGTGCCGGAGATCGCCCTCACCCCGCAGCTCGTCGGGCGCTTCAAGAGCCGCTTCGGGCCGAACGTCGCGCTGCTGCATTCGGCGCTCAAAGACAGCGAGCGGCTGCGGCACTGGCAGGCGTTGCGACGTGGAGAAGTGAAGCTCGCGGTCGGCGTGCGCAGCGCGATCTGGGCTCCGGTGCAGAACCTGGGCGTGGTGGTCGTCGACGAGGAGCACGACCCGTCGTTCAAGCAGGAAGAGAAGCTGCGCTACCAGGCGCGCGACCTCGCGGTGGTGCGCGCACAGCAGAGCAACGCGCTGGTGATTCTCGGCAGCGCGACGCCGTCGCTCGAGACCTGGGAGAACGCGCGCAAGAAACGCTACGAGCTCGTCACGCTGAGCAAGCGCGTCGACGACCGGCCGATGCCGACGCTCGAGCTGGTCGACCTGCGCACCGAGCGGCCGCGCACCGAGGAGAACCGGAGCGTCGAGCAGCCGCTGCTGTCTCCCGCATTGCGCACGGCGATCGAAGAGACGCTCGCCAAGCAGCAGCAGGTGATTCTGTTCCTCAACCGCCGCGGGCACTCGACGTACATCGTGTGCGAGGTGTGCGGGCAGTCGCGACAGTGCCCGAACTGCGACGTGTGTCTCACGCACCACCTCTCGTCGCGCTACCTGCAGTGTCACTACTGCGCGCTGACGCAGCCGATGCCGAAGTCGTGCCCGGAATGCGAGGGACCGCTGCTCGAGCTGGGCGTGGGCACCGAACGCGTCGAGGCCGAGGTGGCCGAGGCGTTTCCACGTGCGCGCGTGGCGCGGCTCGATCGCGACGCGGCGCAGTCGGCCGAGGTGTTGACCGAGATGCTCGCGTCGTTCGCGCGGCGCGAGCTCGACATTCTGGTCGGCACGCAGATGGTGGCGAAGGGGCACGACTTTCCCGGAGTGACACTGGTGTGCGTGCTGCTCGCCGATTCCGCGCTCGCGATGCCCGACTTCCGAGCGTCGGAGCGGACGTTTCATCTACTCACCCAGGTCGCCGGGCGCGCGGGCCGGGGCAAGGATCCCGGGCGCGTGCTGGTGCAGAGCTACAACCCCGAGGCCGCGCCCATCGCGCGCATGCTGAGCAACGACTTCGAGAAGTTCTCGGAAGAAGAGCTGCGGCGACGGCGCATGCTGCACTGGCCGCCGGAGTCACGCATGGTGGTGCTGCGCATCGATGGTGAGCACGCCGACCAGGTGATTCGCGTGAGCAAGCAGCTGGCGAACATCGCGGTGCGGAAGATGCCTCCGGCGTCGCATGGCGTGCGTTTGCTGGGTCCGGCTCCGGCTCCGATCACGCGCATCAAGGGGCGGACGCGGTGGCAGCTGGTGCTGAAGGGGCCGAGCCACAAGGCGATCGCTCCGCCGTTGGACGCGATCGAGGCGGCGCTGGCTGAAGTGCCTCGCTCGGTACGCGTGGTCGTCGACGTCGATCCGTCCGCGATGTTGTGACAAGCCCCCCCTCTCCCGCGAGGGAGAGGGTCGGGGTGAGGGTGAACCTGCAGTTCAGTCCCCGCGAGGTCCGAGCGCAGAGACGATCGTCTCCACCACCGCATGGAGCATGTTCGTCACTTCGTGATTCCCAAATCTCAAGACTCGGTACCCGTGCCGCACGAGGTATTGCTCGCGACGCGCGTCGTATTCGGTCTTGAACTGGTGACCGACGCCGTCGAGTTCGACGACCAACATCGCCTCGCAGCAAACGAGATCAACGATGTACTCACCGATTGGGAACTGGCGGCGAAACTTCCAGCCGAGCAGCCGGCGATTGCGGACCCACGGCCAGAGTTTGGTTTCTGCGGGTGTGGCGTTGCGACGGAGTCTTCGTGCTCGTGGCGTGTGCTTGTGCGCACTGTTCATGCGGTGCAGCGAGAGCACGCGCTGTGCCGGTCTATTTCACCCTCACCCCGACCCTCTCCCTCGCGGGAGAGGGGGACTTCACCAGTCGACGATCATCGAGCCCCAGGTGAAGCCCGCGCCGAACGCGACGAGCGCCACCTTCATGCCGCGCTTCAACTTCCCGTCGCGCTGCGCTTCCGCGAGCAGCAAGGGAATCGTCGCCGCCGTGGTGTTGCCGTACTTGTGAATGTTGTGCACCAGCTTCGACTGCGGAATGCCGAGCTGATCAGCGACGAACTGGTTGATGCGCATGTTCGCCTGGTGGAAACAGAAGAGATCGATCTGCTCGGTGCTGACGTCGAGATCGAAACACGCCTCCATCAACGAGCCGCACATGCGCTCGACGGCGTTCTTGAACACCGCCTTGCCGTCCATCTGCGGCCACAGCATGTCGGCCGGCACGATGCCCGACCCGTCTTCCGCCACCTTGATGTACGGACGCTTGCGGATGTCCCAGATCGGCTGCTTCAGCATCTCGGCGTAGCGGCCGTCGGCTCCGAGGTACCACTTGCGGATGCCGCGATCTTCGTCGGTCGCACTCACGATGCACGCACCCGCGCCGTCGCCGAAGATCGTCGCCACCGTGCGCCCACGCGTCGACAGATCGAGCGCCGCGGAGTGCGTCTCGGCACCCACCACGAGCACGTGCTTCGCCGCTCCGGCGCGCACCATCGAGGCCGCCGTCGCCATGCCGTACACGAAGCCCGAGCACTGGTTGCGAATGTCCATCGTCGGTACGAACTTCGGCTCGTCGCCGTCGAGCAGGCCGAGCTTCTGCTGCAACAGCGGGCCGGCGCCCGGGAAGCACATGTCGGGTGAGAGCGTCGCGAAGAGGATCATGTCGAGATCCTTCGCGGTGAGCTTCGCGTCCTCGAGCGCCTGCTTCGCGGCGTAGCTCGCCATCTCCGACGTGCCGACACCTTCTTCGGCGAACCGCCGCGCCTCGATGCCGGTGCGCTGCACGATCCAGTCGTTGGTGGTGTCGATGCCGTACACGGTGCGCAGGTCGTCGTTGGTGACCGACTTCGGAGGCACGTACATGCCCGTGCCGGAGACGTAGGCGTTCTTCATGGTCCGGCGCGAGTAGCAGACCCGCCGCCGCTCGGGTAGCTGCTGCGCCGATTCTGTTGGCCAGTGGTCGCGCTACGCTTCCGCGCGGGGGTGGGCGATGGCTCGTGAGCCGGTCTTTCGCGATGACTTCGTGGGGACGTACTTCGCGGTTCGGGTGTGGTTGGCGCTGCTCGCGTTCGTCTTGCCCATCTCGATCTGCGTGACCGGGCATTCGCAGGGGCTCGACCTGCAGCCGTCGATGAGCGCGTACTTCTATTCGGACGGGCGGAACTTCTTCGTCGGGTTCCTCTGTGCCGTGGCGTGCGGGCTCGTCGCGTACAAGGGCTTCTCGAAGTTGGAAGACTACTCACTGAACGCCGCGGGTGCGTTCGCGCTCGGAGTCGCGTTCTTCCCGATGGGTCGCGAGAAAGCGCTGACGTGCAATGAGTGGGCGACGAGCGATTGGCCGGGAACGCCGTCGTTCGTGCATGGCGTGTGCGCCCTTGGGTTCTTCGTCTGCCTCGCCGTGGTGGTGCTGAAGTGCGCGCACCGGACGCTTCACTTCATCCCTTCACCGACCACGCGACTGCGCTACCGCGCGATCTACACGTTCCTGGGCTGCCTCTTCGTCGTCGCCATCGTCGTCGTCGGAGTGTTCCTCTCGCTGACGGCGAAGGACGATTGCCACAACTACTGGCTCCTCGGCGTCGAGTGGGCCGGAGTGTGGACGTTCGGCATCTTCTGGATCGTGAAGACGGTCGAGTGCCGTCGGTACCGAGTCGACTCGCGGGCGCCCTCCGCGCGGCGATCGACCAGGTTCAACGCCGACCTCGTCTCGTTCGGGACGCTGATGAAGAGAGCGGCGCTCGTGCGTGAGCGTGTCGCGCGACGGAAGACGCGGCGCTGAGTTCGCTGGTCGACCCTCACCCCAACCCTCTCCCTCGCGGGAGAGGGGGCGGGCCGTCGTCTCTGCGTGCGTCGTCGGCTCTGCGCGCGTCCGTCTTCTCCGCGGTCGTCTCTGCGTGGGTCGTCGTCTCTGCGCGCGTCCGGCGTCCGCCGTCGTCTCTCCGCACGCGGTCGGTCCTGCCTAGCCTTCGACGAGCGCGCTCGCATCGGCACGCCCCTGTTCCCAGCCGAGCGCGAGGCAGATCTTCCGCGCCTCGAGCGCCACGTTGCGCATCGCCGCCGACGCGCCCTGCAGTTTCCTGATCGCCTTCGCCTGCTGAATCATCGCACGCGCCTGGAAGAGCAGATCTCCACCGCGCGCCGCCGTCTGCCCCGCCGCCTCGTACGCCTGCGCCGCCGGCCCGAACTGCTGCAGGAAGATCAGCACGGTGCCCAGCGTCGACAGCACCCGCGCCTCGGCCCACGGCCAGTTCGCCTTGCGCCACCGCGCCAACGACGACTCGAGCAACGCCTTCGCCCGCGCCGCGTCGCGCCGCGCGAAACAAATCGTCGCCAGCCGCGCCTCGAGCCGCGCGTGCAGCTCGACCTCTCCATGCCACCGCGCGAAGTCCGCCACCTGCGCCGCGCCGCTGAGCGCCAGCTCGAACGCCGCCATCGAACCGTCGAGATCTCCCTCGACCTCTCGCGCCTCGCCGCGCTCCGCGAGAATCAACACGTGCACGGGACTGCCCGTCGCGATGGCCTCCGCGGTCGCCAGCAACTCCGCCGCCTTCACGCGACGCCCCTCGAGTCGCAGCACGCGCGCTTCGATCAACAGATGCTCCGCCGACGGAGGCATCACCCGCGGCACCAACTGCGCCGCCTCATTCAAATACATGCGCGCTTCGGTCAGCTCGTCGAGCAACACGCAGAGCGCGGCCGCGCGTGACAGCGCCTCGACGCGAATGCGATCTCCATCGGGCTGGGTCATCGACGCCAACGAGCGCGACAGACCCACCCACGCATCACGCGCTCCACGGAAATCGCGCCGCGCCGTCGCCGAATCGAGCGCGTGCTTCCACAGCGGAGCCGCGCGCGCGCCCTCATTTGCCTCGGCGAGCAGCCGCGCGAGGTGCACTGGATCGACCGCGCCCGCATCGACGCGACCGCGCGCGATCAACGCCTCAGCACAACGTCGGCGAAGCGCATCGGCCTCCGTCCCCCGCCCGCTCGCCAGGCGATGCCGCAGCTCGTGGTCGCGCAATCGCGGCCGTTTCCCGGGCTCCGCCGTGAGGAACCCGCACGACATCAACCCCATCAGGAACGCCTCGTCGGCCGCGGGCACCACGTCCTTCAGCACCGTCTGCTCGAACCGTTCGCCGAGCAACGCCGCCGCCACCAGGGTTTGCCGTGTCGCCTGCGGAACCGCGTCGAGCACCGCCGGAGCGAGATCCATCGGTGGCTTCACCTCGGGCTCCGCCAGCTCGACAGCGCCCTGCGCGTCGGTGAACAACATGCCGCGCTCGTCGAGCCACGTGAGCAGATCGAGCGCCGCCGCCGGCACTCCCTCGGAGTGCAGCGACATCCACTGCGTCAGCCGCGCTCCGGCGACCGAGCTCAAGGTGACGGTCAGCAGCCGCTGCATCTCGGCCTGACCGAACGGCGCGATGGCGTGCACCTGTGTGCCTGCCTGCTGTGCCTCGATGCACTGCGGAGTTCCGAAGCCGAGCAACAATTCGCGCGACGCAGGCCGCGACACCATCGCGAAGAACGCCTCGCGACTCTGCCGGTCGAACGACTGCAGGCCATCGGCGATCATCACCACCGGTCGATCGATCGCCGCTGCGCGCACCACCACGCGCACCGCATGCGCCGCCTGCCCGGGGCTGAAGCTCGACGGCATCGGGTTCAGACCCGCGAGCGCCATCGCCGCGTTGCGCGCCGCATCGACGATCGGCAACGGCTTCAACGCCGCGGCGAGCTTGCGCTGAGCGTCGTGCGGCTCGAACCCGAGCGCACCGCACATCAATTCGACGAGCGCGCCCCACGGCGCATCGTGACCGCTCGCCATCACCGCCAGCGCGCCCTTCTTCGTGGCGAGCGCGGTGCAGAGAATCGAGAGGCTGGTGTGCCCGCTCCCGCTCGGGCCGCTGACGATCAGCGGCGCGCCGACGCCGTTGGCGAGACCCGCGAGGCGGCGCTCGAACGCGTCGACCAGCGGCTTGCGCGCGATGAGCTCGGCGGTCGAACGCTTCCGTGCCTTGCGCGCACCGAGCCCGGCCATGCCCGCTTCGGTGGTGCCGACCACTTCGCACACGCGGCCCAACGCCGGAGCGAGCCGTTGATCGATCCACACCGAGTTCGCGCGCGCCTTCGCGAGCCGCAGCCGCGACGCGGCGATCACTTCCTTCACCGCCGGCACCTTCACCGGCAACGCGAGCGCCCGGAGGTTGATCGACGTCTGCAGCTGCGCGCTCTGCGTGACCAGCACGTCGCGCGTCGCCACCAGGACCTGCGCCGCGCGCCCCGCGGGAGAGCCGGCGTTCGTCGAGAGCCCGAACGTCACGCCTTCGTCGTCGGCGCCCATGAAGAACGCTCCGGCGCGCGCCATGAGATCGGTCACGTGCGCGAGGCAGGTCGCCGCCGCGGGACTGCGCGGGGCGGGCCCGAGAATCTCGACGCGCATCATCACCGCTTCGGTCGGCTGCGCGGGGTGCGGCGCGAGGCGCGCGATGAGCTCCGGCGGAACGCGACCGGTGAGCCCCGGCACGTCACCACCACTCGCCGCACCAACCGTGTGCGGCACACCACCGGTCGCGCTGAAGAAATCGTCGGCCTGACCGACCACCACCATCGGCGCGATGGCCGGCGGCGGAGGCTGCTGCGCGACAGGCGCAGGAGCCGGCGCCCATTCAGCCGGAGGCCACGGTGCCGACGCGTCGGGCACCAACTCCGCGACCGCCACTTCCTGGCTCGGCGACGTCGACAGCGAACGCCGCAGCGCCTCGCGGAAATCGAGCACGTTCTGAAAACGGTGCTCCTTCTCCTTGGCGAGCGCCTTGAGCACCGCCGCGCACAGCGCCGGAAATTTCGCGAGCTCCGGCCGCAGCAACGCAGGGTTCTCCGGCGCAGCCGTGAGGTGCTGGCTGATGACCTTGCGCAGATCTCCACCGATGAACGGCGGGCGGCCGGTGAGCACCTCGTAGGTGACGCAGCCCATCGCGTAGATGTCGGTGCGGTGATCGAGCTCGTCGGCGAGCGCCTGTTCCGGAGCGAGATACGCCGGTGTCCCCACCACGACACCGACCTGCGTGAGCTTGGTGCGCTCGGGTGAACGAGACGCATCGCTCAACCGCGCGATGCCGAAGTCGAGAATCTTCGCGCGCTCACCGCCCTCGCGCCGCGCGCCGAGCATGATGTTGGGCGGCTTCAGATCGCGGTGCACCACGCCAAGGTTGTGCGCTTCCGCCAGACCGTCGAGCACCTGGGTGATGACTTCCACCGCGCGGCGCGGCTCGAAGGGCCCTCCGTCCTGCAGGCGCTTGTCGAGCGTGTCGCCCTCGACGAACTCCATCGCGAGGAACAGGTGGCCGTCGCTGGTGCGGCCGAAGTCGAAGACGCGCACCACGTGCGGGTTCTCGAGCTGCGAGACGAGCTGCGCTTCACGCTCGAAGCGGCCCCACATCTCCGAATCGTTGCTCAGCTCCTTGCGCAACATCTTCAACGCCACCGGCCGTTTCAGGTGCACGTGCTCCGCGCGGTACACCTCGCCCATGCCGCCCGTCGCGAGGTGGCGCTCGATGCGGAAGCGGCCGTCGACCAGATGCCCGTCGGGCAACTTCTCGGTGCTCGTGCCGTCCCACGGAACCGGCGGAGGCATGGTTGCCGCCGACGGGCTCGACGCCGCGGGGTGCAGATCGATCTTCATGCGCGTCGTCGCGAAGAGCGCGGGCGCGGGTGCTCCGGCTTTCAGCTGCGCGTCGAACTGCGCGACGACGTCGAGTGACTCGCGATCGAGCTCGACCGCGAGACCGACGTTGCCGATGTCATCGAAGTCGGGGCCGACGACCTGCGCGCGAATTTCGAGCCGTGCGTCTTCGATGCTGACGTCGAGATCGAGCAGCGTGAACGCGGGAATGTCTTCCGGCCAGGGGACGAAGCACGGCCCACCACGGTCGACCACCGCCGCGCGGAACTCCTCGACGCTGTGGAAGGTGATGGCGCACCTGATCGGTTGCACGCTGCTGCTCCCCCAAAAGGCGCTGCGAGCTTCGCATAGGAACCTGCTGATTCGGCGGTCCGAAAATGGACCGAGCGTCAGGCCTGTAGGAACGTGTGCCTGCTTCCCACTCGTCCATGGCCGCCCCTCCCGTTCTCCTCGTCGCTGACGATCTCGCGATCATCGCCTCGGTGAAGCGTGTGCTCGGCCGCGAGGGGTACGAGTGCGTGCTGGCCACCAGCGCCGCCGACGCCGTCATCGCGTGGGGCCACTCGCTGCCCGGCCTGATTCTCCTTCAGCCGTCAGTGGAAAGTGATCGCGGCGCGGTGGTGCTCGAGGAGCTGCAGAACCACCCCGACGCCAAGCTGCTGAAGATCGTCTTGCTGGGCGAAACGGTGCCCGGGTTTCCGTGGCCGGTCGAGCCGCTGCCCATCGACCCGGTGCACTTCGCCACCACCATCGACGAGAACATCCGCACCGGCACCGCGACGAGCGGCCAGTGGTCGGTGATCGAGACCGCGACGTCCGAAATTCCGAAGGTCGCGCCGCCCGAAGAGCCGGAGCAGTGGCGCGCGACCGCTCCTTCCGACACTGGCGAAGATCTCTCGCCTGAGCCCGAGCCCGAAGACGTGCCTGAGCCGCAGGCCGTGGTGTCCGAAGAGCCGGAGCCGGAGCCGCAACCGGAGCCGGAACCCGAGCGGTTCGAGACGCCGACGCAGCCGCCGGTGACCACCGAAGCGCTCGAAGAAAAACTGTTCGGAGATCTCGCTGCCGACGTCGAAGCGTCTGCGATGCAGTCGGTCGAGAGCACGCTCTCGGCGCGCGCCAACGCGTCGGAAGACGAAGAGCTCCAGCGCCTCGAAGACGAGGTTCGCGCCGAGGCGCAGCGCCGCCGTGAAGCGCGTCAGTCGCAAGCGGTCGAGGTGAAGCCGGCGCCGCCCACTCCGCCGCCGGCCGAGCCGTTGCCGCCGATCGGCAGCAGCGCCATCGAGTCGCCGACCGCGGAGACCTCGTTCGAAGAGCTGAGCGAGACGCCGGCGGCCGCTCCGAGTCACGCCACCGACGTGCTCGCGCGCGCCGAGCAGATGTTGATCGAGACGCGCGAACAGGCCGAAGCGCGCCGCCGCGCTGACGAAGCTGAGGTGCGGCGCGCCGCCGAAGAATCGGCCTCGCTCACCCGCCGCGCGCAAGGCAGCGAAGAAGAGCTCACGCTCGCCCGCGAAGAGCTGAAGCGCGTCTCGTCGCTGCTCGACACCGAGAAGGAGCTCGCGCGCGTGCGTCACGAAAACGCGCTCGAGGCCGCGACCGCCGACGCCGACGCCGCTCGCGCTGCGCACGCGCGTGCCCTCGAGGCGCTCCAGCACCAGCTCGACGCCGAGACCTCGCGACGCGCGGAAGCCGAGCGCACCGCCGAAGCGCAGCGCAAGAAACTCGAGAAGCTCGAGAACCAGCTCGACGAAGCCTCGGCTCAGGCCGAAGCCGCGCGTCGTGAGGCCGGCAAACGCGAAGCGCTTGAGCAGGAACTGGCGAGCGAACGCGCGTCGGTCTCGGACCTCGGCGCGAAGGTGACGCAGCTGGAGCTCATCGCCGCCACTGCCACCGAAGAGCACGAACGCCGCGTCTCGCTCGAGATGGAGCTGGCCACCGCTCGCTCCGACGCCGATGCCGCGATGGCGCTGGCGAGCGAAGCCGAAGCGCGCGGGCTGGCCCTCGAAGAGACGCGCTCGCAGCTCAAAGTGGCCGAGAAGCACCTCGACGAAGCCCGCGTCGCGCGCGACACCGCGCAGACCGAGATGCTCAAGCTCGAGGAGGCGAAGGACGAGCTCGCCACCCAGCTCAAGGACGCGAACAACTCGCTGGAAAGCGCGCGCGCCGACGCGACGAGCTCCACCGAGCTGCTCGAAGAGGCGTCGAAGGAACGCGATGGCTTGCGTGCGAAGGCCAACGCGCTCGAGCCGTTCAAGCCGCTCGCCGACAAGCTCGGCATCGAGCTCGACACCGAGCGCGCGCGTCGTGAAGAGCTCGAAGGCCAGCTCACCGAGACCTCGAAACAGCTCGAGACCACGCGCACCCAGACCGAGCGCCTCGAAGCCACCGCGCAGCTCGCGGCCGACAAGGTGCGTGAGCTCGAGGCGCGCGAGGTGATGTCGCTCGCCCTGCCCGGCCAACGTCCCGTCGGCATCGCGCGCCACGGTTCGGTCACGCTCGACGGTCTCTCGCGCGTGGTGTGTCAGCTGGTGCTCGGCAACGCAGAGGCACGGCTGGAGCTCGGCACCTCGGGCGGCACGCGCACGCTGTGGTTCAAGCGCGGGCAGATCATCGCTGCTGAATCGACCTTCGACGTCGAGTCGCTCATCGGTCGCGCGCGTCGCGACGGGCTCATCGACTCGCGACAGGACTCCGAGCTGCGGATGATGCGGGGAGCGACTCCGCGCGAGCAGCTCGAGGCGCTCAAGGGGCGCGCGTTCATTCGCGACATCGAGTCGGTGCCGCTCGTGCAGCGCTACACCGAGCAGGTCGCGCTCGACGCCTTCACCGAAGACGAGACGCAGTACCGCATCATCGAAGAAGCGCCGAAGCCCGAGGTGCTGCTGGCCACCGTGCCGCGGCCGACGTTGCCGATGCTCGCCGAGTCGCTGCGACGCGCGGTCGCTCCCGACTTGATGCTCGAGCGGCTCGGTGGCGGTGAAGCGATTCCCGTCGCCACTGATTCGGAGCTCGATCTGCGCGCGCTGGGTTTCTCGGAGCGTGAGCGCAAGATGCTCACCTGGGTCGACGGCGAAGCGACGGTGGAAGATCTCTCGCTGGCGTCAGGCCTGAAACCCGACGTCGCGTTCCGCGCGTTGCTCGTGGCGCGGCTGCTGGGCTTCATCGACGTGAAGCCCGGGAAGAAGAAGACCGAAGGCGTGTCGGGTCAGCTCGACGTGCAGCGGCTCGAGGCGAAGTTCGACGAAGTGCAGGACGCCGACTACTTCACCATTCTCGGCCTCTCCCGCGCGGCGGGCAGCGAAGACGTGCGGCGCGCGTACCAGCGGCTCTCGCAGGAGTTCGACCCGCTCCGGTTCTCAGGACACCCCGACGCGACGCTGCAGCAGCGGGCGCAGGTGGTCGCCAACCTCCTCGAAGAGGCGGCGAAAGCTCTGGAAGACGACCGGCGGCGGGTCGAATACGCGCGTCATCTTCTCGACTGATCAGGGCCCCTGACGCCTCTGGCGGTTTGCGCCAAACGCCCCAACTGGTTAAGAGTTTCTGCATGGTTCACGAGATTTTGGTGTGGCCCCACCCGGTGCTGAAGCAGAAGGCCCAGCCTGTCGCGAAGGTCGATGACGAGATCCGCCAGCTGATCAAGGACATGTACGAGTCGATGTACGCGGCTGATGGCGTCGGCCTCGCTGCTCCGCAGATCGGCGTGCTCAAGAACGTGATCGTCCTCGACACCACGCCGCGGCAGCCCGAAGCGAAGCCCGTCGCGATGGTGAACCCCGAGATCCTCACGATGGAAGGCAGCTGTCTCTACAAGGAAGGCTGTCTCTCGGTGCCCGGCGAGGCCGAAGACGTCGAGCGCGCGGCGGTCATCACGGCGCGGTACCTCGATGAGAACGGTGAAGAGAAGACGCTCACCGCCGATGGCTTGCTAGCGATCGCGATTCAGCACGAGTGCGATCACCTGAAGGGCGTGATGTTCGTCGACCACATCTCGACGCTGAAGCGCGAGATGATCCGCAAGCGCATGAAGAAGCTCGTCGCGTACGAGCGGCAGCACGCCGAAGAGGCACCTGCTTCGAAGCCGCGCGCCGAGGCCCGTTAATCAAGCCTTCGGCTTCTTCACGCCTTTTCTCGGGCAGAGATCCAACGCCACGCAGCGATGACACTCGGGCTTGAGGGCGTCGCAGCAGCGTCGCCCGTGCCAGATCAACAGCTGGTGCCCCATGAACCACTGCTCCTCGGGCACGATCTTCCGCAGGTCGCTCTCGACGTCGTCGGGGTCGCCGCTCGTCGAAAAGCCGAGCCGCTTGCTCAACCTCAAGATGTGCGTGTCGACGGGAAACGCGCGCTCCACGCCGAGATGAATCGTCACCACGCCCGCGGTCTTGTTGCCGACACCGGGCAACTCGACGAGCTCGTCGCGTTTGCCCGGCACTTCCCCGCCGTGCTTCTCGACCAGTGCCTTGCCGAGCTTCACCAGCGACTTCGCCTTGTTTCGAAAGAGGCCGACCGTCTTGATGTACTTCTCGATCTCTTTGGGCGTGCTCGCCGCGTAGTCGGCCGCGGTCTTGAACTTCGCGAACAACGCCGGAGTCACCATGTTCACGCGCTTGTCGGTGGTCTGCGCCGAGAGCGCGACCGCGACCACCAGCTCGAGCGGCGTGCGGTAGTCGAGCTCGATCTTCGCCTCGGGCATCGCCTCGCCCAGCCGGCGCAGCACTTCGATGGCGCGCTTCGATTTCTCGGCTCGCTTCTCGCGGCCCAGCTTGAGCGGCGGCGGGAGCGGTGGCGGTGGAGCAACTTTGGCCGACATCGGGCGCCTTCTACCGCGAGTGGTAACCTTTGGGTCCGATGACGCGGTGGGCAGCACTTTTCACGTTCGTCTTTTTCGGAGCCGGGTGCGCCAGCGTGCCTGCGCCGAAGATCAGCTTCGAAGACGCGACGCGCGAAGGCAGCACCGTCGCCGTGCCGCTCGCCGATGCGTTCGAGCGCTTCGCCGCCGGCGCGCAGGTTCGCCGGCAAGCCGCGAAGCTCGGGAGTCCGATGACGACGGCCCAGGCACAGGCGTGGACCGAGCTGCTGGAAGCGACCGACGGTTTCCTCGTGCGCCGCGCTTCGGCCGCCTGGACCAGCGAGGCGATGCGCGTGCGCGTGCGCATCGAAGGCGAGTGGCAAGCCGACGCGCAGCGCTTCGGAGACATGCCCGCGCCGATCGCCGAGCGCATCACGCGAACCTTGCGTGCGCTGTCGCTGCGCATCGCGAAGTCGTCTCCCGCCGAGCGCGTGGTCGACCCGCATCGCTTTCGCTGGCCGCTCAGTGAAATCACCGTGTCGTCGCCCTACGGCTCGCGGGTGCACCCCATCGCCGGCTCTCCGCAGTTCCACGCGGGCATCGATCTCGAAGCGCCGATCTCCACTCCGGTGTTCGCGACCGAGTCGGGCGTGGTGACCTTCGCCGAGTGGAACGGCGGGCACGGCCAGCAGGTCGAGCTCAAGCACGACGCGCGCTGGTCGACTCGCTACTCGCACCTCGACGTGGTGCTGGTGAAGTCCGGCGCGGTGGTGAAGCGCGGCCAGCGCATCGGCCTCGTCGGAGAGACGGGCCTCACGACCGGCCCCCACCTTCACTTCGAGCTGCGCCGCGACGGAGATCCGCTCGACCCCGAAGCGTTCCTCGCGATGCCGATGTCGGGCGTGTCGACGGTGGTGCCGCGGTGAGCTCGTCGCTGTCGCAATCGCTCGAAGCGCTCGCGTTTCACCGCGCCGAACCAGCGCGGGCGAACGTCGCCATCGACGAAGCGCGTGAGCTGCGCACCGCCGACACCGGTGTGGACGCGGTGAGCTACGAGATCGCGCTGCCGGGTCTCGCGCCCGACGAATTCCTGCTGACGAAGGCGCTGCCGAAGCTCGTCTACTTCCTCGACTGCCGCGGCGTGAAACCGCCTTCCAGCGGCCCGGTGTTCGTCTCGCTGTTCTCGGAGCGCGGGCTCTTCTTCATCGACGCGGGGCCGGTGGTCGAAGCGCTGGCGACCGCGCGCGGGCTCACGCTGGCGGAGCTGGTGAAGCGCTACGGCGAGAGCGGCACGGGCGACCCCCTGCTGCTCGGCACTTGAAACGACACAGCCCCGGCGGGGAGGCCGGGGCTGCGTGGAAGAACCGAAGACTGCGTGGTGCTGAATTACAGCGTGGCCTTCAGTTCCTTCGCGGGGCGGAAGCCGATGGTGCGGGTCGCCTTGAGCTTCATGATCTCGTTGGTCTGCGGGTTGCGGATCTTGCGCGCCTTCCGGGTGCGGATGCTCCACGTGCCGAAGCCCGGGTAGCTGAAGCGGTTGTCCTTCTTCACCGCGCCTCCGATGTTGTCGAAAACAACGTCGATGAGCTCCGCGGCCGCCTTCTTGGTCAGCCGGGTCTGCTCAGCAACCGCCTCAACGAGCTCTGCCTTGGTCATGTGTGCTCCCTCCCGATCGCGGCGGGACAGCCGCGAAGGCGCGCGGAAATAGCAGGGCCAGATCGCGCAAGTCAATGTAATACATACAGATTTCGCCCAATTTTGATGTCTGATCTGAGAGTTTCGGGCTCCGATCAGCGCGACCGTCCAACCCCGCGAAACGGATCGAGAATCGCACGCCGGGCCGATCTGCCGCGACGAAAATGGGATCAGTTCCTGATCGCGTTTTCGGTGGCGGCGGTGGTGTGCGGGTGTGCGACGCCGCAGAAAGTGATCACCGAGCCGGTCGCCGACGCGCCCAGGCCCGCGGTGTGGGTCGACTCTTTCGCGGCTCCGGGTGGTGACGGATCGAGCGAGCGACCGTGGAAGAACGTGCCGTCGTCGCTGCCTCCGCGCGCGGTGCTGCATCTGCGCAGCGGCGTCTACACCGGGCCGTTCGTGTTCGAGGCGGTGCGCGTCGAAGGCCACGGCGAGGTGGTGCTCACCGCGGAAGCGGGTCAGACCACGGTGACGGCGACTCGCACCGAGCTGACCTCGCTCTCGATTCAAGGCGGAGAGGTGGGGCTCGCGGTTCCCGCTGGCGCTGCCGTGAAGGGCACCACGCTGCACTTCAGCGGGCAGCGCAAGCTCGCCTCGCGCGTCGAAGCCGGCGGCACGCTCTCGCTCGAGAAGTCCGAGCTCATCGCCAGCGTCGAAGGCGTCGATGGCGTGTCGATCAGCGGCCACCTCGTCGCGCGCGAGCTGAAGCTGGAAGGTGGTTTTCGTCGCGGCGTCTGGTGTGAACGCGGCTCGTTCGAGGTGCGCGGGCTGAGCGCCAGGGGCGTGAAGGCGCCGGTGCACGCCAGCGACTGCGCGGGCTCGCTGGGGTCGCTCGACGTCGAAGCCGGTGCCGGCGCCGCGGTCTTCAGTGCGGGCAGCACGCTCGAGGTGAAGGGGCTCGTGGTGCGCGGCAGCGAGTTCGGGCTGCAGCTCACGCGACACTCGAAGGTGCGCGCCGCCGGGCTCGACGTCGCGCGCACGCAGGTCGATTGCGTCAGCGCGCTGCAGTCTGAGCTCACGCTGAGCGACTCGCAGCTCACCGCGTGCGGCAACGGTGGAGCCGTGCTGCTTCAAGACAGCACCGCGTGGCTCAGCGGGCTCGACGTGCACGACACTCCGGACCTCGGCGTGCTCGCGCGACAGAGCACCCTCGACGTGAAGGACTCGAAGTTCACGCGCATCACGTCGGGCAACGGCCAGGCGCTCGGTGACGCGATTCATGCGCGGCAATCGAAGACCGTGCTCGTCGGCGTGCGGGTGAGCGACGTCGAGGGCAGCGGGCTGTTCGCCACGGCGTTCGCGGAGGTCGAGGTGAAGTCGCTCGAAGTGGAACGCGCGCGGCAGTCGGCGGTGTTCGTCGAGCGTCGAAGCGTGGTGAAGGTCGACTCGCTCCTCGTGCGCGGAGGTGGTGGGGGCGCGATTCTCGTGCCCGATCAGGCGCGCGTCAGCGTGCGTTCACTCTCGGTCGCGGGCGGCACCGAGCTGCCGATCTACGCCGAGTGCAACGAAGGCGCCGAGGTCGAGGTCGGCCGCATCGAGAGCACGGTGCAGCAACTGAAGAGCCGCTGCATCACGCCGCTCTCGCCGTGACGTCGCTCAGGTGTGCGCGACCAGCAGCCAGCGCCCGCGCTTCATCGAACCCACGAACGCGATGACCTCGTCGGCGGTGTCGACCAGCCGCTCCGAGTCGACGTCGCGCGTTCCGTTGAACGGATAGTGCGTGGCGAGCACGTCGTCTTTCGAGCGCTTCTCGATCTCGTCGTCGGGGATCGCGTCGAGTTCCTTCCGCAACGCCGCGAGCTCGTCGGGCGAAAACAAGCGGCCCGGACCGTAGGCGAACTCGTGCTTCGTCTTTTCTCCGAGCGCTTCGTTGAGCAGGAACGAAGCGAGCTTCTTCGTGTCGCCACCGCACAGGAGATGGTGCACGCCCTGCGTGATCTTCCCGATCTCCACGCTCGGGTTGTCGAACACGTCTCGCTCGTCGTCTTCTTCTTCGACGTCGTCGCCCCACACCACCTCGTGCGTGCGCAACCACTCGACGTCTTCCTTCGACACACTGACCACGTAGCCCATGACGCTCATGACGACTCCTCTCCCAGAGGGAGCGCGGTGAGAAAACGCTGCAGCGTCGGGTAGACCGTGAGGTGCGCGTTGGTCCCGATGACGAGATCTCCGTGACCGTAGTCGTCGAACATCGCGAGCTGACGACCGGGCGACTGCACGAGCGAGAAATAGGCCTGCGTCGACGCCGGTGGAGACAGATGATCGAGCGTGCCGCCGACGACCAGCATCGGCATCTGCAGCGTCGCGATGCCCGCGCGGTAGTCGATGGCCCCGTCTTCCGAGCGGAACGCGTCGTGGAGCACCCAGTCCTGCAGCTGCGTGAGCACGCCCTTCCACATCGGCGCGAAGACGTTGGCGACCAGGTAGCGCTGCGTGACCGGTGTGACGTTCTTCAAGTTCGCGGTGGCGTTCGCGATGCGCGGCGCGGGCGTGTAGCCGACGAACGGAGCGATGACCTTCGCGACCGGTGCGTAGAAACGGCCCCACGCCGAGAGCGCGCAGGCGAGCTTCATCACCCACACCAACCGCTTCGGGAACGTGAAGAACACCGGCGAGCCGATCGTGACCAGGGCGGCGAAGCGGTCTTTGAGCGTGGTCGAGGCGGCGGCGAGGGCGACCACTCCGCCGAGCGAGTGACCGATCCACACCACCTGGTGCGAACCGCTGCGCGCGCTGATGGCGTCGACCAGCGCGGGGAGATCGAACTTCACGTGATCGTCGAACGTCGCGTTCCACGGGCCCTCGTTGGGAGCCCGGGTGTCGCCCGCACCACGAAGATCGAGCGAGTAACAATCGAACCCCAGCGTCGACACGAACTTCGCGAGGTTTTGCTCGCCCCGGAATTCCATGAAGGCATGGTTGTTTGCCAAGCCGTGGCACAGCACGACGGGAACGTTGGAGCGCCGCGCCCCGACCGCCGGTCGATGCCAGGCCGTCACCGTCCACCCATCGGGAGTCGTGACGTCAACCCGATTCGGGCGATCGTCGAGCTCGTACGCCCAGGCGACGAAGGCCAGGTCGAGGGCGATCAGCAGGGCGATCGCAAGCGTGAAGATCAGCAGCGTCACGGCAGGCCTGATCCTAACCACGAGGGTGTGTATGGTGAGCGACCGATGAAGCTCCGCGACCTGATGTTCGTTCTCCCGAACCTCTTCACGGTCTCGTCCATCTTTTGTGGCTTCTACGCGATGACGCTGTGCGTGGGAGACGCTTCTCCCAGCCAGCTGTACCAGGCGGCGCTGGCGATCTTCTTCGGCATGTTCTTCGACGCCTTCGACGGGCGCGTGGCGCGGCTCACCAAGACGCAGAGCCTCTTCGGCCAGGAACTCGACTCGCTCGCCGACGTCATCTCGTTCGGCGCGGCGCCGGCGCTCTTGATGTGGAAGTGGGCGCTCTCGGGCCTCGGCATCATCGGCGTGTTCATCGCGTTCCTCTTCGCGGCGTGCGGTGCGCTCCGCCTCGCGCGCTTCAACGTGCTGGCGATTCGTTCTCCGAGCGGTGGTGGCGGCAGCTTCTTCGTCGGCATGCCGATTCCCTTCGCGGCGTGCGGCACCATCTCGATGGTCATCGCGTTCCAGAACGCGCGTGGTGGTCCGCTGCCTGAAGAAGCGCGCTGGCCTGTCGCCGGAGTCGTCATCTTCCTCGCGCTCCTGATGGTCTCCACGGTGCGCTACCGCACGTTCAAGGACGCGCGGCCCAACGCGAAGACCGCGGCCATTCTCGCGGCGGTGATCATCACTGGCGTCGTCGTTGGCGTGCTCTCGCACCCGGCATGGGTGCTGGTGGCGTACTTCGGGCTCTACCTCCTCAGTGGCCTCGTCGAATCGGCGCTGATGCTGCGCAAGTACCTGGTCGAGAAACGCGCTGCGGAGTCTTCGATTGCCGACGTGATCGACGAAGACGAAGAGCCGAGCGACGAAGAAGAAGTGAAGGACCAGGAAGTTCTCTGATTCCGACACGGCTGCTCGTCGTCGTCGATTCGGGAGCTCCGCTCGCGGCGATCGAACGTGAGCTCGTCGCGCTGCAGTCGTGGTCTGGCTCCAGCGGCGCGCTGACGCTCGAGACGATCGTCGTCGGTCATTCCAGCAGCTGGTTGCCGAGCGGCGTTTCGCTCTCGACGTCGAAGGTGACTGCGGGAGTGGGCAAGCCCGAGCGCCCTGCCCTCGCTGGCGCGCTGCAGCTCGCGGCCTCGCGCCCTCCCGATGGACTGCTCTTCGCGCTCGCTTCGGAGCCCGCTCCGGGCTGGGAAAAGCAGCTCTCCGGGCTCACCGACTTCAAGGCGGTGGTGACCTGGCGATCGCTCGGTGCGAGTGGGCGCGGTTTGCTCGGCGCTCCGTTCGTCGGAGATCACCTCGGCCTCGCGCTGCGGTGGCTCGCGTGTGAGCTGGCCGACCGTCGCTGGCGTTGTGCGTGCGGCGAGACTCGAACGCTCGGTGAGGCGGCCGCTCGCTGCGCGTGCGAACTGCCGCGCATCGTCGAGCTCGCGGGACGACAGGTCGTGCTGCCGGCGCGTTTGTTTCCGCACCACCTCGGGCGGGCGCTTTCGTTCGAGGCGGCTCCGACGATCGTCTCGACGGACGTGGCCGATGGCGTGATGGAGATCGACGGTGTTCGCGCGACCGTGCGACGCGCCTCGTCTGTCAGCTCACGTCAACGAGATCCGGTCGAGCCACCGCTGCGCGCGCTGATCGATCGCTGCGCGGCTTGTGAGAACGCGCTGACTCCGCCGGTGACGCACGACCCTCCCGACCCGCGGCGCTTCTGCGGCAAGTGCGCGAGCGGCGGTCTGCGCTGCGACTTCTGCATGGTGCCGGTGACTGAGCAGACCAGCCGCTGGCCCGACGGGCGCAAGGCGTGTCGCGAGTGTTGGACCACCGCCATCAACGATCGCGCCGTGCTCGAGCCGCTCGTCACGCGCGCGAAGGAATGGATGACGAGCAAGCTGGGCATGAACCCCGGCGACTGCCCGGTGCGCTTCGAAGACGCGGGACAGATCGCGCGACTCCACGGCTCGGCGTTCTCGGTGCAACGCGGGTACACCGCGCGGCCCGTCGGCTTCTATGCGCCGCCGCCCATCGGCGGCCCGTTCATCGTCATCGAGCACGGCACTCCGCGCGGCATTGCGTACGGCGTGCTGGTGCACGAGCTCACGCACGCGTGGCAGTTCCACCACTGGCCGCATCACTCACCACGCACGCTGGTCGAAGGGCTCGCGATGTGGGTCGAGTACCAGGCGCTGCTCGCCGAAGGAGCGATTCACGCCGCGCGCGCGTCGGAGCGCTTCGGTGACGCGGTGTACGGCCTCGGCTTTCGCGTCGCGCTCTCGGTCGAGGCGAAGCACGGCGCGGAGTTCGTGAAGCACCGTCTCCACGAGCTCAAGGAATGGCAGTTCTGACTAAGTCGTCGCCGGCGCGCGACGGCGTTCTGCAAACACGATGCCCTCTTCCATGCGGGCGGCCACGCGCGGCGTGAGCCCACGGAAGCCGAACCGCTTCGCGAGCGCTCTCGCCAGATCTTCGCGCGGCATTTGCCCGTAGCGCGTCAGCATCGCGTCGGCGCAGTTCGCGAGTTCCTCGAGCGCGATGTCTTCTCCTTCGCGCCGATCTTCCGTCTTGTTCGGGTCGCTCACGCGGTAGTGCCGCCAGGTGTCGGGATGCAGCGCCTGCGGCCACAGGAAGCCGTCGCGCAGCACGGGACGATTCGAGACCGCGATGAGCTTCACGACGGCGGCGAGGTTGGTCGAGAGCGACGACGGCGCGCGCTTGAGCGCCCACGCTTCGGCGAGGCGGCGACCGATGATGCGCTCGGAGACCGGCCCTTCGAGGCCGATGATCTTCTCGACCGCGGCGATCACGTCCTTCGAGTTCCACGAGAAGGCGGTGGTGGCCGGAGTGAGCGCCGTCACCTGATAGATGTCTTCGTTCGAACCTGCGGGCTCGGGCTCCGGCTCGGGCTCGGGAGGCAGCGCCTGCTCGGCCTCTTCTGCCGGCGCGCTCTTCACGGCCGGAGTGGGCAACGGAGGAAGCGGCGCCACTTCGATCGGCTCTGCAGCCGCGTCGCGAATGCGCTTCACGAGCTCGCTGACCACGCGCTCGGTCGATTCGTGCCAATCGAGCGCTCGAACGCGCGCGATGTGTTTCCACCCCAGCTGCGACAGCACCTCACGGCGCAGACGATCGCGATCACGCGCGGTCTCAGTCGACGAGAGCCGCACACCGTCGAGCTCGAGCCCCATCACATACCGCTCGTTCGCCTCGGGGTGCCGCACGGCGAGATCGAGCCGGTAGCGGCCGATGCCGACGTCGAGGTCGACGGTGAAGCCCGCGTCCTGCAGCTTCGCCCGGAGCGCGTTCTTGAGCACCGTGTCGGCCGCGGCGAGCTCGTCGGCCGGCTTGCCCATCACCACGTCGCCACCGTTGGCCGCCGCGTCGAGGAAGGCCTTCAGATCGTGCAGGCCCTTCGCGCTCGAACCTGAGAGATCGAGTTGCTGCGGTTCGAACGAGACGAAGATCATCAACTGCTCACGCGCGCGCGTGACGGCGACGTTGAGACGGCGCTCGCCTCCGAGCTGACCGAGCGGACCGAGGTTCGCCGTCATCTTGCCGAACTTGTCCGGCCCGTAGCCGATCGAGAACAACACCACGTCGCGCTCGTCGCCCTGGATGTTCTCGAGGTTCTTCACGATCAACGGCTCGTCGAGCTCGGGGTCGAAGAACGGTTCGAGTTCGGGATCTTTCTCGCGCGCTTCTTCGAGCAGGTCTTCGATCAACCCCTGCTGCGCGCGGGAGAACGTCACCACCGCCAGGCTGCGTCGCTGCTCGCGCGGGTCCTTGAGACGCCGCACCAACTCGGTCACCAGCGCTTCGGCTTCGGCGCGATTGGTCGCGGTGTGGCCGCGGTCGTACGTGCCCTTCACCAGCACGCGTGAGACGCCGATGCTGCTCGAGCGCGCGTGCGCGGCGGGGAACAACTGCAGCCGGTCGGAGTAGTAGCGCGCGTTGGAGAACGCGATGAGCGACGGGTGCTTGCTGCGGTAGTGCCACGAGAGCTGCAGGCTCGGCAGACCCGACGCGCTGCATTCCTCGAGGATGCTGTCGAGCTCGGTGAACACCTCGTCGTCTTCGCTGTCTTCTTCCTTCGACTGCCCGAGGAAGAACGAGGTCGGCGGAAGTTGGCGCGAGTCTCCGACCACCACCACCTGACGGCCGCGCGCGATGGCTCCGATCGCTTCGTGCGTCGGGACCTGTGACGCCTCGTCGAACACCACCACGTCGAACGGCGGCTGACTGGGGTCGAGGTACTGCGCAACCGATTGCGGGCTCATCAGCACGCAGGGTTTCAGCGCGCGAATGGTGCCCGCGCATTCCGAGAAGAGCTGACGGGGCGACGCGAGCCCGGCCTTGCGGTTGAACTGACGCAGCAGAATTCCGGCCTGCGATTGCGGAGGCGCTCCTTCGTCGAGCCGCGGCAGACGAGCCGCGAGTCGCGAACGCACTTCTTCGCGCGCGAGATCTCGCAGCGCACGATCGGCGTCGGCGTAGCGCTGTTCCTGCCCGTCGAGCTTGAGCCCGTCGAACGAGGCGAGCGCACGTGACTGCGCGACGCGCTGCTGCAGCCACCACGCCTGCCAGCCTCGCGTGAAACGGTCGACCAGCTCGCGGCCGTCGAAGTCGCCGCGCTCCAGCGCCTTCACCGCGCGGGTGAGACCGAGCGCCACACACGCCTCGCGATTGCGACGGTACGCGCCCCACTCGCGCAGCTGACCGACCTGTTCGCGAATGCGCTTCGCGCGCGATGACGAGAACGAGAGATGTTCGGCCTCGGCGGGCTTCGTCCACGCGCCCGAGAGCTCGAGCAGATTCGTGACGGCGTTCACCGACGCGCGGTACTCCTTGTACGCGTTCCGAAACGCGACGACCGCTTCCGACACGTCGGGGCCACCGTGCACCGCGAGCGCCATCGCCTTCGGAAAACGCGACGTGCGGCTGCGGAAGGTGCGCGACCAGCTCAACAGCGCGCGCGTCTTCTCGACGTCGACCTGCGGCAGTTCCCACTCGTCGACACTCAAGGCGCCGAGCAACGAAACGAGCCTCGGCGTCTGCTGACCAAGACCCGTGCGCGCCTTGCGCAGCTGCGTGGCCTGCTCGACCTCGGCGACCAGGAGTGGCGTCGGAGGCACCGCGGTGCGCGTCACCTTCTTCGCCGCCCAGCGCACCGTGAACGCGAGCACCAGCCAGCCGAGGAAGAACACCGACATCCACTGCTTCAGGCGGCCGTGCCAGTCGTCGAGCGGCTGCGCGAGCAACGCCGGCGTCCACGTCGGAGCGAGCGCCTTGACCTGCGCGCGCGCCTTCTCGACCTCGACGAGCCACGCTTCCACTTCGTCTTCCGCGCCGGCGAGCAATTCAGCGCGTGGCCGCGGCGTGTGCTGCACGTCGTCGAGGACCCGTTCAGCGAGTTCGAGTGAATCGATCGACGCCGACTCGAGGCCCGGCATCCACTCGCTCACCGCGCCGCACGCCTTGCGCAACGCCTCGCTCTTGTCGACCAGCGCGTCGAGCAGACCTTCGAGCTGCGTGCGCTTCGGCGTCGGCCACTCGGTGGCGCGAACGTTCTCGAGCTCCTTCCACCCCGGCGTGAGGCGCGCGAACGCGGGAGGCAGATCTCCCAACGCGGCCTTCGCGTCGCTCGACCACTGCGCGCTGAAAGCGTCGGCGCTCTCGAAGCCCTCGTCGAGCCGCGGCAACCCGCGCACGCGCTCGAGCTCGGCGATGGTCTCGAACACCGTCTGCCCGGGCTCGTGCCGCGTGTGCAGCGCGGAGACGACGTCATTCAACTCACCACGTGCCTTCGCGAGCGCGTCGGCTTCCGTCGTCCAATCACGCGCGGGTTTTCGAGCGCGGAAGTCGGCGGCGGCTTTGAGCTGAGCGATGAACTCCTGCTTGCTGGCTTTCTTCGAATGCAGCTCGAGCAGGAACGGCCCCAGCCCGACGGCGTCGAGGCGGTGCTGCACGACTTCGAGCGCGGCCCGCTTCTGCGCGACGAAGAGCACGCTCTTGCCCGACGCCATGCACTGGGCGATCAAGTTCGCGATGGTCTGCGACTTGCCGGTTCCCGGAGGTCCTTCGAGCACGAAGCTCTGACCGCTGGCCGCGCTCAAGACCGCCGCGAGCTGCGAGCCATCGGCGTCGAGCGGACAGAGCACGTCGCGCGGAGCCCACTTCGCGTCGAGCGTCGCCGGGTCGAGGCGCTCGAACTGCACGCCGGTGTCTCCGCCCGCAGCGAGTCTGCGCACCAGCGGGTGACGCAGCAGATCAGACGCCTGGTGATCGAGATCGCGCCACATGCGGAAGCTCGCGAACGCGATGGGCGCAATCTGCGCCTGCTCCTTCACGGTCCACGAAGCGGTGGCCGCGTTCTTCGCGAGCGCGCGGCGCACCACGTCGAACACTTCCTTGACGTCGACGCCCGTCGCGTCGCTGGGGAGCGGCACGAGGCCTGGCACGTCAACGCCGTATTCGCGGCGCAACATCTCGAGCAGCGCAGCGTTGAACTCCGCTTCTCCGTCGGCCTTCTTGGTCTCGTAGTGGCCGAGCCGCGAGCGGCGCAGGAGCACCGGCATCAACAACAACGGCGCGAGTCGCGGCACCGTCGGCGTCGCGGGGTCGAACCACTCCAGCATGCCGAGCGAGAGGAAGAGCGTGTGCACGCCTCCCTCGTCGAGCGCTTCGCGGTGAGCTCGCAGCGCGTTCTTGGCCTGAATTGCGACGCGCCCTTCGGGGAGATCGACCAGCAGCGAGCCCGAGGTGACCGAGGCGCGCATCAGTTCGGGAGTCACCGGCCCGCTCGTCGCGGGGTTCGGCCGGGCGAGGAGACCGAACTTCTGGCCGCTGCTCAGCGCGTCTTCGACGGCCGGAAGATCAGCGAGCAGCAACGGCAACGACGTCACGCGCGAGCGCAGGTTCAGCAACGGGTTGTTGAGCGTGAGATCGAGCAGTCGCCGCTTCCAGTTCGCGAGGCGAGGCGCGGCGGGATCGTTGGTGCCCAGCTCGGCGGCGTGGCGAGAGAGCTTGCTGCTCCACGCTCCGGGCAACAGGAGGCCCGAGCGGTTTCCCGTCAACGCGGCCCGCTCGAGCAGACGCTCACGCAGCTCGTGGCCGGTCTTCGTCTGACGCCCATCGTCGAGCACTGCGGAGGGCAGCGAGAGCACTCCCGCGCGGCGCGCCGAGGCGAGATCGAGCGCGAGGAAAGTAGCGCTGGTCTCGTCGCTCAGGCGCACCACGTGATCTCCAACGGGCACCAGCTGCAGCGTGCCCGCCTCGGTGAGCCGCTGGAGCGCGACGGGATCATCGGTGTCGGTCAGCGCCGGGCGATCGACCGCGGTCCACAACCCGAGCGCGGGCCCCGAGCTCGCCCAGATCAACAACGGAGACAAACCGGCGTGCTCGAGACACGCGGCCATCAACAGCTGCAGCTCGAGCCACGACGCGCGCGCGGCGTTCACCATCGCGCGCGGTGAAGCGATGGTGTCAGGCGTCGCGCGCTCGAGGCTCAGGTCCAATTCACCGAGCAGCGAGCGCAGCGCTTCGAAGGCGCGCAGTGGCGCGGGGCGCACGTCACCTTCGACGACCTTCTGTGAGGCCTCGGCCACCAGCTCGGCGATCAACGGATCATTGGGAACGACGAACGCCGCGAGCGTCGAGACCGGTGCGCGCCCCTGAACCCACGTGCGCGGCGGCGCGACCTCGACGTCGACGAACGAGCGAAGCAGCACCTCGTCCTTCTGTTTCACCTCGATCCACCAGCGGCCCGTCGCCGACGCGCGCAGCTCGTGCAGCGGCTGCGGAGCGAGCACCGGCATCACGCCGTCGATCAACGCCACCTGCTTCGCCTTGAGCCGCTCGACCGCGCCAGTCCACGTCGTGGAGCGCAGCGTCGAACCGACCTCGACGCCCGACAACCACACCGAGACGCTCAAGTCCGCCAGTGGCCGCGCGACGAGGCTCTCGACGCGTACCTGCGAGACCAGCTTCACGTCGGAGTTGATCATCGCGAGGTGCAGACAGCGCACGCCGTCGAGACTCACCGCGACCACGCTCTTGTCCACCGGCCCGCGCAGCGACGCGGCGTCGGGCGGAATCACGCCCAGCGCTTCCGACCACAAGATGATGGCGCTCTCGGCGAGCTCGGCTGACAGCGCCTCTTCGGCGATCAACCCATCGACCAGCCGGCGAAACGTGAACGGGTCGAGCTTCTTCCCCGCCAGCGGTTCGAGGTGACGAAACAGCTCGCGGCGCGCGACGGCGGCCAGCGCCTTGATCGCCTTGCGCTCGTTGGGCGCGTGATCGAGCAGCCAGCCTTCGAGCCGTTTCCACTGCGTCTCTTCGCCGGGGTACTTCGAGCGCCACTGCTGGAGCGCAGCCGAAAGACTGGTCGCCATGTGAGGCGAAGGTTTCTAGCGCAGGCTTGACTCCGCACGTACCGCGCGAAAACGTCCGCGCCCCATGGCTGACGCAACCGATGATCTTCGTGGCGGTACGGCGCGCCGCACGCTGCGCTTCATCATGCTGGTCGACGTCTCGGGCTCGATGAGCGGCGACAAGATTCAGGCCGTCAACCGCGCGGTGCGCGAGTGCATCCCCGAGATGCGCAAGAACAACCGCGACAACCCGTTCGCCGAGATGACGGTCGAGGTGATCACCTTCTCGTCGGGCGCGGTGTGGCACGTGCCGAAGACGCCGGTCGATCAATTCAACTGGAAGGACCTCAGCGCCGACGGCGTGACTGATCTCGGCGCGGCGTTGAACCTCGTCACCGAAGCGCTCGACGTGCAGGCGATGGGCAAGCGCAACCTGCCGCCGGTGTTGCTGCTGTTGTCCGACGGTGGCCCGACCGATGACTGGGAACTCGCGCTGCGTCGCTTCGAGGCGACCTCGTGGGGCAAGCCCGGGCGCACGGTGCGAATCGCGGTGGCGATTGGTGAAGGCGCCGACAAGGGCGTGCTCACGCGCTTCACCGGAAACCCCGAGACGGTGCTCGCCGCCGACAAGGCCGCGACGCTGGTGGCGCTGATCAAGTGGGCGTCGATCTCCGTCACCAAGAGCCACTCGACGTCGATGGCGGTCGCGAGTGGTGGTGGGCCGGTCGCTGCACCGTTGCCGCCGCCGCCGGTCGTCGTCGCGAGCAAGGATGCGGATGACGAGCCCTGGTAGGCAGCGGCGCATCGCGGCCGCTTCCGTCCCGGGGTGTCAGCACGTGTTGAACGCCGCTCCGTGTCAGGACGCTTCAGCAGCGCGCGATGCGGGTGAGTTCGTAGTGCTCGCGGTGGCCGATGGTCATGGCGACGCCGCCTACACGCGGTCCGACGAAGGTGCGCGCATCGCGGTGAACGTGGCGATCGAAGCGCTGTCCGCGCTCGCGACTCGACTCGTCACCACGCCGCCCTCGCCGACCGAGCTCGAAGAGCTCTCGCAGACGCTCAAGCGCAACCTCGCCTTCGAGTGGAACCGCCGCGTGAAGTTCCACGCGAAGATGGTCGCCGATCGCGACGAGACGTCGATCCTCTGGCCGCTGGGCATCAAGGGCGATTGGGACGAGCGGCTCAAACCCTACGGCTGCACGCTGCTCGGCGCGGCGATCATTCCCGGTGGCGCGCTGTGGCTGCAGCTGGGTGACGGAGATCTGTTGTTCGCCGATGGCGCACTCGCCCAGCGCGTCTTTCCCGCGGCCGACAAGTCGGGCAGCCAGGCGACGTTCTCGATGAGCATGCGCGACTGCGTGGAGCACATGAAGGTCAGCTTCGACGCGCAACCGCACGAGCTCTACCTGCTCGCGACCGACGGCGTGTCTGATCAATATGACGTCGACCCCTCGTTCGAAGACGAGTGGGGCACGGGTCTCGTGAAGCGGCTCGCGATCAACGGCTGGGTCGAGACCGCGATGCGTTTGCCGCGAGATCTCGGAACGATGGCGCGTGACGGCGACGATTGCTCGGTGGCGTTCGCGTGGTTTCCAGGAGGTGAGTGATGGATCGATTGGCGAAGGGCACGCTGCTCACCACCGACAGCGGGCAGACGTTGCGCGTGGTGAAGCTGCTCGGCTCCGGCGGTCAGGGAGAGGTCTACGAGGTCGACCAGAGCGGTCAGCCGTACGCGCTCAAGTGGTACTTCGCCGCGACGCGAGATCCCCGCGCGCAACTGCAGGCTCAGCAACAACGCGACGCACTCAAGTCGTACATCATTCCGCGCGGCGCTCCTGATCAGCGCTTCGTGTGGCCGCTCGATTTCGTCGACGGCGAGCCGGGCAGCGGAACCTTCGGCTACGTGATGCGGCTGTGGCCCACGGGCTACGAGACGCTCGAGCGCCTGGTGTGCGGCCGCGTGCCGACCACCGATCGCGTGCTCGCCACCGCGGCGCTCGGCATCGTCGACGCGTTCCGCAAGCTCCACCTCTCCGGCTCGGTCTACAAAGACATCAACCTCGGCGGCTTCGCGTTCGAGCCGAAGACGGGCGACGTGCTGGTGGTCGACAACGACAACGTGCGCACCAACGGCACGCCCGGCGCGATTCTCTTTCCCGGGTTCGGCGCTCCAGAAGTGGTGATGGGCAAGAGCCCGTGCACCACCGTCACCGACGATCACAGCCTCGCGGTGCTCCTCTTCTATTTGTTCTGCCGCGGCAACCCGATGGAAGGCGCGAAGGAGATGGTCAATTGCTACGACCTGAGCGCCACGCGCGAGCTGTTCGGTGACGGAGCGCTCTTCGTCTTCGACCCGAAGAACGATTCGAATCGCCCAGTCGCTGGCGTGCACGAAGCGGTGATCAAGAACTGGCCGTCGCTGCCGGGCGAGATGCAGACCGCGTTCACGCGCGCCTTCAGCGAAGGGCTCCACGACCCGAGCAAGCGACTCACCGACGGCGAGTGGGTGCACGTGGTGTCGAAGTTCCGCGACTCGCTGTTCGAGTGCAGCAACTGCCGGCGCGAGACCGTCTACGCGCGCGAGGCGTTGAAAGACGGCGCGCCCCTCACCTGCGTGTGGTGCGACAAGCCGCAGCAGCTGCCGCCTCGAATGAAGATCGGCAGCGTGGTGGTGATGCTCTCTCCGCAGGCGCGCGTGTTCCCGCACCACCTCGGAGAGACCGCCAACTTCAGCGCTGCGGTGGCCGCGCTTTCCGAACACCCGACGAAGAAGGGCGTGTGGGGCTTGAAGAACCTGTCGACGAAGCCCTGGAGCTACACCACCACCGACGGCCGCACGCAGGACGTGCAGCCCGGCCAGACCGCTCCGATTCGCGACGGGCAGCGCATCAACTTCGGCAAGGTCGAGGGCGAGATTCGGGCGGGCTGACGCGGGCGCTCTGCGCTAGACCGCCTGCCGTGCGAGTCGAGACGATCTGCACCGGCGACGAGCTGCTCACCGGGCTCACCAGCGACACCAACAGCCGCTTCTTTCAGGAGCTGCTCCTCGAGCGCATGGGCCTCACCGTGCGTCGCAGCGTGGTGGTCGGAGACGTGCGTGAGGACATCATCGAGGCGCTCGACGCCGCGGCCGCGCGCTGCGACGTGGTGCTCGTCTCGGGCGGGCTCGGGCCGACGGCCGACGATCTCACCGCGGAGTGTGCAGCGACGGCTGCTGGCGTGAAGCTGGTGATGAACGACGCCGCGATGAAGCACATCGAGGCCCGCTTCAAGGCACGCGGCATCGCGTTGTCCGACAACAACCGGCGTCAGGCGATGGTGCCCGAGGGCGCCGAAGTGGTGCTCAACGCCGAAGGCTCGGCGCCGATGTTCGTGCAGCAGCGCGGCCAGTGCGTCTTCTTCTACGTGCCCGGCGTGCCGCGCGAATACCGCCACCTCGTCGGCACGCACGTGGTCGAGCGCATCTTCGCGAAGCTCGGCGGCAAGCGCGGGTTCTCGAAGCTCGCGCTGCTCAAGACCGTCGGGCTCCCAGAGTCGCATCTCGATCAACGCGTGAAGCCGCTCGCCGAGAAGTTCCCGCGCGTGACGCTCGGCTTCCGCACCCACGCGCCCGAGAACCACTTGAAGCTGCTCGCGCTCGGAGACGATCCCGCGAGCGCGTCGAAGCTGCTCGAAGAGGTCGTGCTCGAGGCGCGCGCGTTGCTCGGCGCGACGGTCTTCGCGCGCGATGCCGAGACCATGCCTGGCGTGGTGCTCGACGCACTGGTCGCTCGCAAGCAGTGGCTCGCGGTCGCCGAGAGCTGCACGGGTGGAATGATCGCCGAGTCGCTCACCTCGGTCTCCGGCTCGAGCCGCGCGTTCTACGGCGGCGCGTGCACGTACGTCGAAGCGGCGAAGGCGAAGCTCGCGAACGTGCCCGAGGGGTTGATGGCGCAGTTCGGCGTGGTCTCGAGCGAGTGCGCCGAGGCGATGGCGCGCGGAATTCGCGAAGCGACCGGAGTGCACTGGGCGCTGTCGACGACCGGCTACGCGGGCCCGACCGGTGGCGACTCGGAAAATCCCGTGGGCACGGTGTTCATCGGCGTCGCGGGGCCCAACGGCCGCAGCAAGACGGAACGTCATCACTTTCACGGAGATCGCGAACGCGTGCGCAGCTTCGCGTCGTACGCCGCGCTCGATCTCCTGCGTCGCGAACTGCAAGGGAGTGCTTCATGAGTCAGCCCATCGCCCCGCCCGAAAATGCTCCGGGTGCTTCGAGCTCGCCGGGCGCTGCTCCGCTCAAGCTGTGGCTCGCGGCCTACCGCGTCGAGGTGACGCTCTTCCTCGTCTCGTTCTTCGCGCTTGCGGCGTTCAGCTCGCAGCGCTTCTGGAGGCAGAGCGCGGCGCCGCATTTCGTCTACCAGGCGAAGGCGTTGCTCGAAGGCCGGTCGGACATCGACCCCGAGGTGTTGCCGAACTTCGAAGACTGGGCGTGCGTGCGAGAGATCGGCGGCGTGAAGCAGCGCTGCACCGGTCAGCCGTTGCCGACCGACCGTTGGTACTCGTCGTTCCCGTGGTTCCCGGCGGTGGTGATGCTGCCGTTCGTCGCGGTGCACGGGTACCAGTTCAACGACACCTCGTTCGGAGTGATCGTCGGCGCGCTCGCCATCGCGCTCTTCTTCGCGCTGCTCCGTGTGGTGAAGGACGTCGAGGGCACGAAGACCACGGTGCTCGATGACGCCATCACCGCGGTGCTGCTCGGCTTCGGCACGCTGTTCTTCTACGCGTCGATTCGCGGCGAGGTGTGGTTCTCGGCCGAGGTGATGGGCATCGCGCTCACCGCGCTCTACGCACGCAACGCGATCGGCGCGCGACGGCCGCTGCTCGCCGGCGTGTTCTGGTCGATGGCGGTGCTCACGCGCACGCCGCTGTTCTTCACCGGCATCTTCTTCGCGCTCGAGGCGCTCGCTCCGCACAAGGACGACCGGCTCAAGCAGCTGCAGACGCTGACGCCCGAGAAGAAGAAGGCACTCGGCCGCTTCGTGATGGGCGCCGCGCCGTTGGGAATCATCGCCGCGCTGTGGAACCTCTCGCGCTTCGGCTCGCTCACCGAGTTCGGTCACCGGTTCTTCTTCAACAACCGCGTCAATCACGACATCGACACGTTTGGCCTGTTCAGCTTCCACTACCTCACGCGGAACCTCGACGCGGCGTTCCTCAAGCTGCCCAGCATCGGCGGCAACCCTTCGCTGCTGCGCTTCGATTTCTGGGGTCTCTCGCTGTTCATCACGCTGCCGTTGCTCGCGCTCTGCTTCGCGCCCGCTGAGCAGCAGAAGCGCGTCATTCAAATCGTCGGCGCGATGTTCGCGTTGCTCGTCGCCTCCGCGTTCCTCCCTGCGCTGCCTCCGCCTCCGATGGAGCCGCCGGTCGGCTGGCGCCCCGTCGGTCTGTGGCTGCTGCTCGCGCTGGTGATGGGCTTCATCGCGTGGGCCGCGTGGCAGTGGGTGCAGTCGAAGGACGCACCGCGACTGCTCGTGCCGGTGCTGGTCACCGTGCTGGCCTGCATGCTGCCCGGGCTCGCGTACCAGAACACCGGCTACGCGCAGTTCGGCTTCCGCTTCTCGCTCGACTACACGCCGTGGCTGTTGCTGCTGATTCCGCTCGGAGGTTGGAGCTGGAAGAAGCCGCTGCCGATGGCGCTCGCGCTGTTGTCGATCGCCGCCGGCTTCTGGGGCGCGGTCGGCTTCAAGGGCTACACGGAGCTGGTGCGTGGTTGGTGACGCCCCGAGCGTCGCGCCGCGGTGGCACACGCGCGAAGACAGCGGCCTGCGCATCGACAAGCGCGGGCGCTGGTTTCACGATGACGTTCCCATCGAGCACCCCAACATCATCGAGGCGTTCAACCGCGGCCTGCGCGTGCAGCCCGATGGGCGCGTGCAGCTGCACTTCGGCAACGACTGGTGCTTCGTGGTCATCGAGGCCTGCGCGTTCACCGTGGTCGCGGTCGATGAAGCCGAAGGTGAGACGCTCTCGGTTCGTCTGTCTGATCGCACCGCTGAGCTGCTCGACTTTGCGTCGCTCACGCTCGACGACGAAGGCGTGCTGACGGTGAAGGTGAAGAACGGGCTCGCGCGCGCGCGGTTCTCTCGCGACGCGCAGTTCGACTTCGCCAATCGCTTCGAGTCGAACGGAGCTCATCTCGGCGTTCGTGTCGGCACCAGGGTGTGGCCCACGTCGTTGGAGGGCTGAGCAAGTGGCGCGCGCGAAACTCGACCCCGACGTGAAGGAGCTCAAGCGGCTCTTCATGTTCGACAAGAACCACAAGGAGCGGATTCCGTTCCTCGACAAGAAGCTGAAGCGCGTGTTGCCCTCGGGGCTCGAACCCGAGCTCGCGAAGCGCGTCTTCGAACGGATGTTCTTCGACACGTACCACGACCCCTCATGGTCGGAGCTGGTGGTGCCGGAGTACGCGCGAGCTGCCCTGGCTGCGTACCGCGAGGTGAAGTACTCGTTCGCCGCGCACGCCGCGTGGGTCGTCGCCGCGGTGAACCCTGGAGCGGACGATGCGACGCTCGCGAGCCAACTGCGCGAAGCCATCGTCGCGATGAAGCGTCTGCACGTGCCGCTCTACGCCGCGACGCGCGAGGGCATCGACGCCACGCTGAAGGACCCGCGGTGGATCGAAGCGACCCAGGCCGCGATCGCCGCGACGCCCGACGAATGGAACTGGTCGATCTCGATGGTCGGGCTGCTGCTCGCCGACGGTTCGGCGTCTTCCATCGACGTGCTCATTCCCATGGCCACGCGCGCGCTGAAGGAAAAGGGCCAGGAGCTCGACAAGCTGCGCGACGCCGCCGTGAAGTTCGGAGCGAACACGCCCGAGGTGAAGGCGTTCCTCACGCGGCTGCACGCCGAGGCCGACGATCGCGCCGAAGCCGGAGGCGCCAACGCGTTCGCGCGCGCCATCTCGCTCGACGCGAAGAACACCTTTCAGTTCAAGGCGGTGATTCACGGGTTCCGCAAGAACGGCTCGCCGCTGTTCGAGTGCAACGTGTTCGTCGACGCGGGCGACAAGCGCTGGGGTTCGATGCGCCTGGTGTGGGTCGGCGGCCGTCGCGTGCGTCACAACGAGTGGAGCAACGAAGAAGAAAAGGCGTACACCAACAAGCCGCTCGGCAAGCTCGAGAAATTCCCTGCGTGGCTTCAGGACCTCGCGAAGACGCGCCGCTGCACCTTCAAGCTGATGACGGTCACCACGAACCTCAAGGGCGCGCCGGCGGAACGCGTGAAGGAATGGCTGCGCAGCGCGGTCACTCCGCTTCCAGCTTCTCGAGCAACTTGATGATCTCGGCGCGCTTCGACTCGAGCCGCGAGGTCTTGAACTTCTTCTCGTCGTAGCGCTCACCGACCGAGAGCTCGTCGCCACCGAACTCACGCAGCGCGAGCAGGCCGTCGAAGAAACGCTTCGGGTCCTTCACCGGCAGGCGGCCCTCGATCTGCTCGCGCGTGATGCCCATGCGCGCGTCGTCACCGCTCCCGGCGAGGTACAGCCAGCTGGTGCGACGGCGGCGCGCGGTCTTGAGGAGCGTCTCGTGCGGCGACGCACCGAGGGGAGCCGGCGAGCCGCTGTAGCCAATCTGGATGTTGGTGAACGTCACGCCGAAGTGTTCCTTGAGGAGGTCCCACAACCGGGGAATCGCCTCGTCGGGAAACTTCGCGCCGTCGCTGAGCGAGACCTCGGCATACGGCGCGGCTTCGACGAACGGCAGCTCACGCACTTCGAGCTTCGTGTAGCGCTTCAACGTCTTCTCGATGTGCTCGAGCGCCGAGGGCTCGGCTTCGATGTTCGGCATCGGCTCGCACGTGAGGTGCGTCAGGCCGGGTGGCAGCACGCCCAGGAACTTCTCCATGCGCTCGAACTCGAGCACGTGCGCGCGCGTGAACGGCTTCCCCGACGCCGCACGCGTCACTCGCACACGCCCCTGGTAGTAGCGCAGCTCGACGACCTCGACGTTCGCGTCGGCCAGTCGCTTCCACATCGCGTCGTGCGCGTCTTCGGCGTGCCCACCCTCGACGGAGATCTCGAGCGTCGGCAGCCGGCGATCGCCGAGCCCCGCGACCACGCACTCCACCGCCTGCGGCCAGATCGACAACCGCTCGAGCTGTTCGAACGCGTCCCACGTTCCCTTCGGCAGCACGAAGCCATCTTCCGGAGTGCCGAGCTCGAGCTGCGTCAGCTTCGGCGCCGGCTTCAGCTTCGCGAGGTTCGGCACTTCGACCAGCTCGACGTTCGCCAGACTGCGCACCGCGCCGAAGCGCTTCTTCGCGAGCAGCTCATGCGGCGGGAGCAGATCGTCCCAGTCCATCGAGAGGTGTTGGAAGGTCGACCACTCCGGGCGCTCGAGCAGCGGGCCGAACTTGTCCATGCCATCGCGGTACGACGGCGGCGAGACCGAGCCGCGCTTCGGAAACCCGAGTTCGAACGCCGGCGCGACACGAAACCAGTCCGACAACGGGCCGAGCCACTTCTTCCAGTTCTTCTCGATCAACAGCTCGATGCGCCGCGGTGACTTCTCGGTCGGAGCGGCGAGCTGAAGCGCGATGAGCTCTCCGCGCGGGTCGCCCTGCTCCACCAACCAATCGCCGTAGACCGCACGCACCGCAGGGTCAGTCGGGTTCGCCCACACCGCCTCGAGCAGTTCCTCACCCGAGCGCTTCTTCTTTCCTTCGACGCTCTTCGACGCGGCGAACGGCACCTCGAGCTCGGTGAGCAGAGCGTCGTCGGCCTTCGACAGCGGAGCGATCTTCAGCGCCGCGTGCACCTTCGCGGCGTTCGCTTCCCAGTCCTGCGCGTAGTCGAGGTAGTAGCGGCTCTTTGCGCGCTGCGGCTGTGCGGCGAGCAGCTCGGTCTGCCGCGGGTCCTTCAACTTGTTGATGAGCTGAAACACCGGCCACCAGAACGCGCGCGCACCACGCGATTGGAAGGTGGCCGGAGCCGCGTCGACCAACGCCACCAACCGCTTCGCGACGCGCGGATCTTCCGGAGCACTCGCCAGCGCCTCGATCAACTCGCGCAGCGTCTGCCAGCTCTTCGGCCACTCCGCGGCGAGCATGCGACCCAGCTCGACCGCGTCCTTGCTCTTCGCCGCTTCACACAGCGCCGCCATCAGCTTCGGCGTCGCGAGGCTCGAGGGAATCGGCTTCACTCCCTCGAGCGTCTTCGCGCTCACGCGATCGATCAGCTCAGCGATGCGTGGGTGCTTCAGCTCTCTCCAGGCGACCAGCAACTGCGCGAGCTGCACCTTCGCGTCTTTCGACTTCGCCGCGCGCTGCAGAGACACCGTCGTCATGCCCCGCAGCGTAGGTCAGCGACCGGGCAGGGTCGTCGAATACGCGTCCCACGCTCGCTCTTCGGGCGAGCGGTAGAAGCCGAGGAACAGCGAGCTCGCCGTCGCCGCGGCCACACCACTGCCCGTCGCGACCCACGCCGGAGTGTTCATCGGCTCATTCTGCGCGGCGAAGATGGCGGGCACGATCACTGCGAGCGCGACGCCGACCACGATGCCCATCACGCTGAACATCATGCGGTTGGTGCGCGCGGTGACCGCGAGGCGCTCGAAGCTGCGCTCGGTGGCGAGGAACAGCGACGCGCGACGCTCTTCGGGCATTTGCAGAATCGTCGCCGCCTGCTGCGAGAGACGATCACCCGAGCTCGGAGCGAGCAGCGCCGCCGTCGTCAGGCCCGCACTCCCCACCGCACCGGTGATGGCCGAGACGGGATTCGCGGAAGGAGACCACGCACCCGCTGCGAGTCGCATGCCGAGTTCTGCGCGCTGCGAAACGCCGAGCAGCTTCAGGTGGCTGTAGAGGCGATCGATGTCGGGGCGCGCGACACCGAAGGCCTGCTCCGCTTCGCGCGGCTGCGCTTCGAAGCCGGCGAGCGCAACCCGACCGAACGGCTCACGGAACAGCTCGCGGAAGACCTCTGACTCACCGCGCGACGTGAGACTCGACGCGGGCTGCGCCGAATCCAGCGCGCCACGGAAACCGGCGGCGAGCGAGAGCGTGGTGCTGCGGAGCACTCCGTCGGCTTCGGTCCGCTCGGTCACCTGCAGCGGCCCAGCCGGAAGACGGAGCGTCAGCGGTGTGCCCTGTTCCTGATTCACGTCGAGCACGCGCACACCCTGGGCGTCACGCAACGTGAGCCGGCGAGCGCGCGAGTCATCGAGCTGCAACATCGCGCCCTCGGTGGTCTCAGCGCGTGCCAGCAACGCCGCGTTCGCGTCACCCTTCGGGCCGGCGAACGACACGCGCGGTCGATAGCTCTGATTGACGATGCGCTGGTTGGCGCGCTCCACGAAGCCAGCGAGCTCGCGATACGTCACCTGTCCGTCGCCGTCGGCGTCAGCACCACCGCGCAAACCGGAGCGCACCTCGTAGCTGAAGATGCCCGACTGCAGCTCGCTCCACTCGTAGGCAATGGCTTCGGCGTTGGTCGAGACGAACGTGCCGACGTTCGGGAAACGCTCGCTCAACGAGCGCGTGTCGAGCGGCTCGGTGGACCAGCGGCGACCGCCGGGCTTGCGCGGGTTCAGCATGAAGTACGAGTTGCAGCTGTCGATGATGAGGTGCACGCGATCGGCCGGCAACGCGCCCAGCACGCTCTCGAGATCTCTCGCCGTGAAGCGCTGATCAGCGAGCTCGAGATAGCCGACGCCTTGATCGACGTCGCCGTGGCCCGCGAAGACCAGGAACACCTCGGTCTGTTCTCCAGCAGTGCGCGCCGCCTCGAGTGAACTGCGCAGCGTCGTGAGCGCCGAGTCGAGATTCGCGCGCGTCGGGGCGGGCAACTTCGCGTAGCCGGGGTTGAGCGCGCGCGTCTGTTCGTCGAGTTCGGTGAGCAACACCACGCGACCCGCACCGAAACGTTCGGCGAAGAGCTGCGCGTATTGCACGCCATCGTCGTCTGCGAAGCGCAGCGTCTCGCGCGTCGAAGAGAGACTGCGGTTGTTGGTGGTGACCAGCGCGAACGTCGTGGCCTGCGCGACGACGGCCAGCAACGAAACGGCGAGTGCAAGAATGCGTGTCATGGCGTCTCCTGTGAGGGTTTCGCCCTGCACAACGCGCGACTCATTTTCGTGTTGAAGCTCACGGGCCCACCAGCGCGAGTTCGTGCAACGCCTCGGCGTGGAAACGCTCGGTGAGTGAATCGACACCGCCCGTCTTCAGCGCCGCTTCGATGTCGCGCACCCGCACCTCGCTCGAGGTGAACATCGCCACGACTCGCAGCGGGCCGGGAGCCACACCTTCGGGAGCGACCGCTTCATTCAAGGGCTGCGTCACCGGCGAAGCCGGCACCGCCACCGAGCGCGGATCATCGGCCTCGGTTCGGAACGCCGGGTAGAACCAATGCGCCTCACCCTTCGCGTCGACGGCGAACAGCGAGAGGAAGAGCGGTCGCTGCGAGCGATTGGTGACGATGAACATCAACGCGCGACCGTCGAGCCGCTCGCCACCGTGCAGCGCCGTTCCATTCGCGAACGACTCCACGCCGACCAGCGCACTGAGCGGCGCCTTTCCACCGCGCGGCGTGAACTCGTCGTCTACCCGCATCGTGCGCCAGGCGAACACACCCGCGAGCAACGACGCGGCGAGCGCGCCAACGAGCAACGGCCAACGCGCGGTCGAGCGAGGAGCAGTCGAGAGCTGCTGCGACACGCGCGCGCTGAAGGAAGGGTCGGCCGGAAGTGCAGACGCTCCGAGCCACGCCGCAGCGCCGCGCAGTCGCGCCAACTTCTGACGGCAATTCGCACACCCCGAGAGATGCGCTTCGAGTCGACGGCGTTCCTCGGGAACGACTCCATCGTCGGCGAGCGCGGCGAGGTTCGCGTCGCTCAGGCACTCAGAGTCCATCGGCCACCTCCGGAGGAAGCAACGCAGCGAGCGCCTGCAGCCCGTACATCACGCGAGAGCGCGCAGCAGATTCGGTGCGCTCGATGATGCGCGCGATGGCCGCGTAGTCGAGCTCGTCGACGTAGCGCAGCGTCAGCGGCAGGCGAAATTTCTCGGGCAACTTCGACAACGCCTGACGCACCAGCGCGTCGCGTTCCTGGCCTGCGCGCAGCTCATCGGGCGATGCGTGCGTGGGAAGGGAATCTTCGGGCGTCTCGTCGAACGGCAACCACTGGCGCCACCACTTCTTGCGCGCGTGCGAGCGGCAGCGGTTGCGCGCCACCATGTAGAGCAGTTCCTTGAAGCGACCTTCGGGGCGGTAGCGCTCGCGCGCGTTCCACACCTCGAGGAACGTGTCCTGCGCGAGCTCGGCGGCGATGGCTTCGTTGCCGGTAAGACACGCGCACAACGTCCGCACCTGCGCTTCGTAACGGCGCACCAATTCCACGAAGGCACGCTGATCACTCAGCGCCGCCAACCCCATCAAATAGTCATCGGAAGCCGGAGCAGGCTCGGAACCGACTGATTTCAGGAGAGAAGTGGAAATGGAAAGCCTCGTCGCCAGCCATAACGCACGAGTCGCCGCGGTGTTGAAGGCAGTTGTCGCGCATGCGAAATCGCAGGGCGCGTGAGTCGCTTCGGCGCGGTCCTCCTTCTCTCGTTGAGCGCGAGCGCGTGCGTCGGCGTGCGGGCCACTCCGAATGCGGCGGTGACCAGACCTGCACAGCTCACCGTGCGCTCGAAACCGAGCAAGACACCGCTCGCGATGACGCAGCGGCCCTGCCCGCAACCGGTGAAGTTGAAGAGCGCCCCGCAGTGCTTCAAGCCGCTCGACGTCACGCACCCGGCGCTACGACGCGCGTCGAAGACGACGTGCAGCTTCGCGACCACGGCGCAGTTCGTCGGCGTGCGGCCCGCGCTCTCGGTGCTCTTCAACGTCATCGAGGGCCAGACGGGCTTCTCGATTCGCTACCTGCTCGAAGGTGACGGCAGCACGCACGTTCTGCCCGAAGCCCTCACCAACCCGGTGTGGTCGGGCGACACGGTGGTCGGGCTCGCTTCGGACGGAAAGCAGATGGGCTTCTGGAAGAACGACGTCTGCGAAGTGCCCCCGGAGGGTCAGCTCACCGACCTCGAGCCGCTGAGCGACGGACGCTTCGTCGCGCTGTGGCAGCTCGACGATCGCACCGTGCACGTCATCGAGCGCGGCGTCGACGGAGCCTGGTCGAGCTTCGGCCCGACGCTGCAGATCTACGTCGAGCGGCTGGTGTCGCAGAACGGCCGCGTGTCGTTGATGTTCGATTCGACGACCAGCGCGGTGCAGCGTGACTTCGGCACCGAGCACCCTGACGTTGCGCGCACGCGCGTGCTCGGCCGTCTCACCGAGCAGCCGAAGTACACCGAGTTCATTCCACCGCACGCGTGGGTTCCGTTGCCGGCTGCCGATGGTGCGACGTTCTCGAACGCCGTCGCGGTGGCCGATGGCTCACTCGGTGGCGCGCCTTCTCTCTTTCTTCCGCGCGGAGACGGAGCGGAGCAGGTGTTGCTGCCCGAGCTCGCGGCGAAGAAGGAAGCGTCAGGCGAGTGCGGCGAAACACAGAGCGCGTGGTTCGCCGTCTCGCAGGCCGGAGTGACGTCGTGGACGCCCGGAGTGCTGCTCGCCCGGCTGGAAGGTCGCGGCACGTGCTCGAGTCGTCTCATCGAGCCTCCTCCGCGCAATTGCCCGCCGGGTGCGCCGTGCGCGCCGCCGCCGCAACCGTATCGGCAGATTTCACGCACCGAGCGCGAGGTCTCGCTGGTGCTCTTCAACGTCGGTGACCGCTCGGGCCGATTGCTCGAGCTGAAGTTGCCCGCGCGCGACGAACGTGACGTGGGTCGCATCGCCGGCGTCGCCGTCGCCGTGACGGACACCGAAGTGCTGATCTCGGCGCAGGGCTACTTCCTCGTCTTCGATCGACTCGACCTCGAGAGGCGCGCGAAATGATCTGGCTCACGCTCGTTCTCGCTGCGGGTCCGCTCGACGACGTGCCGCCGCTCCTGCTCGACGGCCGCGCCGTGGAAGCGAGCGCGACGCCCGGACAACCCGTCACGAGCAAGAACTGCGTCTTCACGCCGCGCACGTTGAGCGACGCGTCGGTTCATCAGTGGGTCGCGTCGTGCCCGGTCGAGTTCGTTCAGCTGGTCGTCGATCACCGCCTCGCCGTGGTGCGTCTCTTCACGCAAGGAAACATCTGGAGACTCCTCGCCTTCGACGGCGCGCGCGTCGCGGAGTTCGACGACCCGGGAGACGGCAAGCTGCCGAATGCTCCGGCGTGGGTGCCGCCGGCGATGGTGAGCGCGCTGATTCGAAAACAGAAAGACGGCGGCGCGACGGTTGCGAAGGATCCGCGCGACGGCAGCACGGTGATGCTCGATTGGCAGCGCGGCTACCTGCGCTCTCGGGCCGGGCAGCAGACTCCGCTGTTCACCCCGAACGTGCCGATGTCTCCGCTGCACGCGCTGTGGTTCACCTCGAAGGCAGCCGAGCCGTGGCTGTTCTGGGGTGATGACCCGTGGCGCAAGCTCGACTTCTTCGTGCGCGCTCCCGACGGCACCACGAAGAACGTGTTCTCTCGCGCGCCGCGCCCGAACGGCGGCGACTACCGCGCGACCTCACTCACGCACGTGATGTTGCGAGACGAGCGCTCGGTGTTCTCACTCCTCGTCGATCGACGGCACCTCGTATTGTGGCCGCGCGAAGACGGAACGTGGGCGCCGCTGGTGCACGGCGTGTCAGTCGGCTCTCAACCACCGAGCCTCGAGCCGCGCGGTGTGCCTCCGTGCGCGAGCGAGGAGAAACAGGTCTTCGAAGAGCAGGTCGTCGAGCCCGCACTCTTCACCGTTCGCGACGAGGTCTGGGCGGCGTGGGTGAGCGACGAAACGCAGCTGCGCTGGGCACTCGGCCCGGTGTGGCGCGTCGGCGCAGACGGCGGCCCGAGCTGCGACTGGGTGCTCGAGGGTCGCTCGCCGCATCGCGCTCTGGTGCTCGCGAAATTCACGCGCGAGGGAAAGCTCGAAGAGAAGAAGCGCATCCCCATCGCCGGAGCGGTGGTGCATCTCGCCGTCGAGACGAGTGGTGACGTCGTGACCCTCGCGACCTCCGCGTACGGACTGCTCACGCTGACGCAGATCGAGCTGCGTTGAAGTCACGCCAGGCGCGTTCGTCCGCACCTGCGTGTCAGCAAATTTCCTCATCGGCGCGCGCTGTTACATTCGCCGCGTGCTCGCATTTGCCGTTCTGACCGCCGCCACCCTCGCCGCCGGTGAACCCGACGCCGGTGAGGTCGATGCAGGAATTGAGATTCCACCGCAGCACCTGAACGCGCGCCCACTCGCGCGCAAAGTGAACGAAGAGCGCGTGGAGCGGGTGTTTCAATCACTCACCGTGCGCGAGCGCGTGGGTCAGCTCATTCTCGCGTACCCGCAGATCCGCCAGGACACGCCGGTCGAGGTCGGCATCGTGTTCGTCGGCAACTCGCTCAAGAACATCCAGAAGGCGAAGGAGAAGATCGACTCCTCACGATCGCGCGCGAAGATTCCTCCGTTCGTCGCGGTCGACATGGAAGGCGGCCCGTCGAACCGCATGAAGAGCGTGAAGTCGCTCAAGACGCTGCCGGGCGCGCGGGAAATGGCGGCGCTCGACGACGCGGAAGTGAAGCGCTGGGGCCGTCGCGTCGGTGACGTGATGAAGAGCGTGGGCCTCAACATGAACCTCGCGCCGGTGCTGGACGTCGCGCCGACCGGCCACATGGAACGCAACGGCCGCAGCTTCAGCGGAGATCCGAACGTGGTGGTGCAGAAGGCCATCGCCTACTCGCGCGGTCTGCTCGAGGCCGGCATCGTGCCCATCGGCAAGCACTTCCCGGGTTACGGCGACATCGACGGCGACAGCGATCACGCGCTGGTGGTGAGCGACTGGCCGCAAGAGCGCGTGTTCGCCGAGGCCGACGTCTTCGTGCGCGCGCGAGAGACGCTCGGTGGCGTGATGCTCGCCAACGTCGCGTACGCGGCCGTCGAAGACAAACCGGCGATCTTGAGCAGCAAGCTCGTGGCGCGCGTGCACGAGCAAGACTGGCTCGCCGTCACCGACGACATCGCGATCGCCCTGCTCGCCGAGGCGGTCAACGGCACCAGCGAAGACGTGCTCACGCAGTCGTTCATGGCGGGCAACGATCTGCTGCTCACCACCGCGCCGCCCGATTGGAAGGGCGGGCTCGACTACCTCGGCATCCTCACCCGCCTCGCGGAGTCGGACCCCGCGGCCATGAAGCGCCTCGATGAGAGCTGCCACCGCGTGCTGCGCCTCAAGGACCGCATGGGCCTACTCGACGGCCTCTGACCTCCCTCTCCTTGCGAAGCGGGGAGAGGGCCGGGGTGAGGGGCTGATGTACGCAGCACGGTTCGGAAAGTGTAAGCAGCGCGCGTGAGATTCATTCTCCTCGCACTTGCCGTTTCGTCGTGCACGACGACGAACACCGCGTCGGCACGAAAAGCGACCGCGCTCGAAATCCGCAACGAAGCGACCAGCTTCTCGAGCGCGGACGACGTCGACGCGCTGGTCTTCGACTTCCCGCATCAGAAGGTCCTCGCGCTGACCGGCCGCGTGAGTTCCTGGCTTGGCTGGCTCGACGAGCGCTCGCCGAAGGGAACCGTCGAGTCCGTGCCGAACTCCGGAGAACTCACTGCGCCGATCGTCGACTTCAAGATCGGCGACGGAAAAGTCGTCCCCTGCGGTCTGACGCCGAAGGCCGCGCGCACCACGCTCCCGCGAGACATCTTCGACGCGAAGTTGCTCGAGGGCGTCAGCGACACGCTCGACGGAGTGCAGATTCTCGCTCGCCACCTCGGAGCTCGGCACGTTCTCGGTTTCTCTCGGCGCGCAGTGCGTGGTGGGCGCCGACGTGCTCTCGCATCTCGTGGTGCTGATTCCACAGCGAGGGAAGCAACCTCTGCTGATTCTGGTTCCGCGCGAATGACCACGCCCGCGCCTCAGCCGCCGCTGTTCAAGCGGGTGAAGCGCTTCGTTCGCTACGTCTTCATTCGCATTCTGATCGTCCCGCTGCAGTTGCTCCCGCTGCGTTTCGCGTCGTGGCTCGGCGAGCGTCTCGGAGCACTCGCCTTCGTCCTCGCGCGCGGTGAACGCCGCAAGACGCTCGCTTCCCTGCAAACGGGCATGCCGGAGCGCAGCGACACCGAACGCCTCACCCTCGCGCGCAGCGTCTTCCGTCACATCGGCCGCTCGGTGATGGAGATGGTGTTGATCAACAAGTTCGACGCGCGTCGCCACGAGCTCGTCGAATGGGAACCGAGCGCGCGCACCGCGATGGACGAAGCGCTCAAGCGCGGCAAGGGCGTGGTGTTCGTCACCGGCCATTTCGGCAACTGGGAACTGCTCGCGCGTTACGTCGCCCTCGAGAACTACCCCGCGGCGGTGATTGGAAAAGAAGCGAGCGACCCGCGCACCACGAAGTTGATCGAGAACTTCCGCGCGTCTGGAAAGCTGCGAGTCATCTGGCGCGGCGCGCAGGGCGCAGCGAAGGAAATTCTCCGCGCGCTGAAGAACAACTTCATCCTCGGGTTCTTGATCGATCAGGACACCAAGGTGCAGTCGGTCTTCGTGCCCTTCTTCGGGAAGCTGGCGAAGACTCCGCGCGCGGCGGCTGATCTCGCGCTGCGAACCGGAGCCGCTCCGATGCTCGGTTTCTGCACCCGCGTCGGCCCGCTCAAGTACCGCATCACGATGCGCGAACTGCCGCAGCCCGAAGGCGAAGGTGAAGAGGCCGTGCTCGCGCTCACCCGCGCTTTCACGCAGGGCATCGAAGATCAAATCCGCGCGCACCCCGAGCAGTGGGTGTGGATGCATCAACGTTGGAAGTCGCGCCCCGAGGGAGAAACGACATGAGGTGGCTCGTCGTCGTGCTCGTGCTGCTCTCCTCGTGTCGCGAGAAGTCCGCGCCCGTCACGGAGGTGAAGATCGCAGCCGCGTCGGATCTCACCGAAGCCTTCGAAGATCTCGCGAAGCAGTTCGAGGCTGAGACGAAGCTTCACGTGAGCTTCTCGTTCGGTTCCTCGGGGTTGCTCGCGAAGCAGATCTCCGAGGGCGCTCCGTTCGATCTCTTCGCGTCGGCGAACGAGCGCTTCGTGCAGGAGACGGTCACCGCCGGTGCGTGTGATGGAGCGACGTCGGCCCACTTCGCGCGCGGGCGGCTCGCGCTGTACGGCCTCACCACGCCGACCTCTCTCGACGTACTCACCGCCGACACCACGAAGAAGATCGCGCTCGCGAACCCCGAGCACGCACCCTACGGAAAGGCCGCGCGAGAAGTGCTCGAGAAGTCGGCGCTGCTCGAGAAGGTGAACGACAAGCTCGTGTCGTCCGAGAACGTGCGGCAGGCGCTGCAGTTCGCCAAGACCGGCAACGCGCAGTTCGCGTTCGTCGCGTGGGCCAACGTTGCGCCCGAGGAGCGCGGCACGAAGGCGCTGCTCATCGACTCTTCGCTGCACGCGCCGTTGGATCAGTCGTTGGTGATCTGCCCCAAGCGCGGGAAGAACGCCGAGGGCGCGAAGGGGTTCGCCGAGTTCCTGAAGCGGCCGTCGTCGATCGAGACGTTGAAGCGCTTCGGCTTCGAGCCCTGATCAGAGCGTTCCCGCAACGCGCCTCAGCACGCCCGACGCGTCGTCGGTGATCAACCGGCCGTGACACGGCACGAGACGCACCAGCCCGGGCAAGTCGGCCAGCCGCTCCAGGTGCGCGCGCAGCTTCTTGCGGTCGTTCATCAGGAACAAAGTGAAGAACGGCGCACAGCGCGGCCCGCCGCCGAAGCCGATGAGCCTCGACAGGAACGGAGTCTCGGAATCGTCGTTCGCGATGAGCGCATCGCAGAACACCAGGCTCACCCCGCCCTTGCTGCGCACCACCTGCACCGGGTCACCGAGCTTCGTGCCGTCGAGCATCTCGAACGCCGACGCCGCGTCTTTTGGGAGCGCCTCGAGCGTTCCGGCGTACTGCGGCCAGCGCGCGCGCATCTTTCCTTCGTTCAGCGAGGGGCCGTAGATGCCGATCTTCAGCTTGTCGGCGAAGGCCGCGGCGTCGACTCCGTGCGAGTGGTAGCCGATGACCAGCGCGCGCGGAGTTCCGAGCGCGAGCACGGTGGCCAGCGTCGCGTCGTCGAGCGGAATCGCGTGGTAGAAAATCAGCGCGCCGTCGCTGAGCCGCACGATCGACATGCGGCGCTTCGCGCTGATCCCGGGAACCTGTGAAGAGACTTCCCACAGGTTGTCGTCGAGCTGCTGCAGCGGCGTGTGCGGAGTGACGAGCCACGGTCGTTCGGCTTTGGCCATGCGCAGGTCATGGCAAATCGCCGAGTCAGCGACCGTGAAATTTCGTCAAGGCGCGCCGGCGTCGCCGAGCTCGAGACCGCCGTCGAGGCCCGCGTCGGGCAGCACGACCGGAGCCGCGGTGTACGGAGGCGGATCGAAGTTGCCGGTGCGCGTGCCGGTGTAACCAGTCTCGAGCGTCAGCACCGCGCCCGCGAGAAACGGGCCGAACGCACAACCACCGGCCCAACCGACGAACACCTTGCCGTCCTTGATGCCGTCGACCTTCGCGCCTTCGGGAATGATCAACCGCGTCACGGGAACGATCGCGCAGTCGACTCCGCCGTCAGGCAACAGCCCCGTCGTGTCGCGACCGCCGTCGGCCAGCGTGCCCGCATCGGGAACGCCTGCATCGGGGTTGCACGTGCGGCCGGCCGACGTGCGCGGCTCCATCGTCGTCTGCTCGTGTTCACCGACGCGCGAGAAGCGCCCGCCCGCGAGCGAGATGCTCAGCGCCGCGCAGTTCTGATTCGCGCCGCCTTCGATGCCGAGGCCGAGCAGGTACTTGTCCTGCTGGTTGTGATCGATGAGGCCCGCGACGTTCTCCGCGCGCTGACCGGCGGGGAGCTGGTGCGTGGTGTCGTTGATGACGACGAGCTTCTGCAGGTCCCAATTGCTGCTGTTGAGATCGGGCTGCGTCACCGCCACTTTCGTCCAGAACATCTCGCTCGGGCACTTCACCTCGGGCTTCGCGCAGAACTGCGTGAGATCGATCGTCGCCGGCTGGCCGTTCACCACGCCGAAGTCGACCACGTTGCCGTACCCGTTCGCCGTGGCCTCGCGCACCGCGCCGCCGACGTTGAGCTTCAGCTTCAGCTGGTCGTCGTAGCGGATGGAGTAGTTGCCACTCACGTCGCGCTCTTCGGGCGGAGTGTTCGAACCACCACCACCACACGAACCGACGATCGCTGCCGTGACCACCATCGAACGGAAGATCATGTGCTGCCTCCAGGAACTGCGGGGACACGCGTGGGTGACGCGATCATTTTCCGGCGTTCAGGCGTGCAACCGCTCGGATCGTCACCGTTCTGGAGCGAAAATCCAACGCTTCGTCTTTTCGTCCCGGCGCACGCACGAAAGGTGGATCGTCTGGCCGAGCAGCAGCAACGAAGCAGTGGTTCCCTTTTTCCGGAGCAGCGCGCCCTCTTCCGCGGGCTCGAGCCACGCTCCGTCGAAATACGGCGCCAGATCGAACAAGTAGAGCTTCACGTCGAGCGGTGGCACGTCGAGCCGCACGTGCACCTTGTTGTGCGTGAGCCCCATCACGGTGCCCGTGAAGCGCGTGCGTTCCTTCGGTGACTTGCTCACCTCGGGCGCGAAGAGCCGATTCATCACCACTTCGTTCGCGAGGTCCTGCACGCGCCGTTGCGTGGCGCGCGCCTTGTTCGCGACCTGTACGACCTCGGCGCGCAGCTTCTCGTCTTCTTCGACCGTGGGGTGAATGCCGGTGAGCAGCTCGACCGCTTCCTTGTGCAGGAAGACGCCGACCATTTCGCGCATCGGAGCCGAGAAACGCGCGTAGGGCTCAGCGCCCACTCCGACGTGCGGGCCCGGCTCGGTCGAATATTCCGAACGCAGGTTCACCATCACCGCTTGTCGCGTCAGCGCCGCGCCGAGACGTTCTTCCTGCGAGCCGGGAGCGCCGCGCGGAAGGCCCGCGAGGTAGTTGGCGAGCGGAGTGGTCTGCTGGTTCCACACCCACGGCGATTCGGGCAACGCGTGGCGCTTCGCGACGAAACCGGTGAGCCGCGCGAGCGCTTCGAGCCGCTCGGGCTCGGGGCCACCCTGCACGCGGTAGATGGGCTGCACCGCGGGGTTGTCGAACTCGCGCAGCAAGCGGCCGCCTTCGGCGTTGCACATCAGCGAGAGCTGCTCGTTCCACGACTCGACCTCGTCGCGCACCGCTTCCATCACCGCGAACGAGACGCCTTCGCCGTCGAGCTCGACCGAGACCTCTTCACGGCGGTAGCGAATCAGGCCGCGACGCGCGGCGAGCTCCATGCGCTTGCGGCCGACTTCACGCAGCAGCTGCAGCGACGGCTCGAACTCCTTGCCGCGCAGCGGGCTGGTCTGAGGAGAATCGACGAGCTTCTGCACGTCACCGAACGAGAGCTTGGCGCGCGAACGCACGCGGGCGCGCTTGAGATCAGTTCCGGTGAGTTCTCCATTCGCCTTCAGGTGGTGCAGGAAGACGAGCGCGCGGCGATCTCCGTCGGGGTTGAGCGAGATGAGCCCTTCCGACAACGCGCGCGGCAGCATCGGCACCGAGAAGCCGGGGAAGTAGTACGAGGCGCCGCGCTTCATGGCTTCGGCGAACAGCGCGCTGCCTGGGCGCACGTAGAAGCTGGCGTCGGCGATCGCGTACGCGACCACGAAACCACCGTCTTCCGAGCGCGCGACGTGCAGCGCTTGATCGAGATCTTTCGAGTGCTCGCCGTCGACGGTCACGAACGGCGTCGCGGTGAAATCGACGAGCGACGGATCGTCGATGTGCGGCGAAGCGATCCACTTCTGCGTTTCGGCGAGCACCTCGGGCGGGAACTCGACGCTCAGCTGCAGCGCCTTGACGATGCCCTCGAGTTCTTCGCGGGCGTTCTTCATCGCTCCATCTCGGCGACGAGCTGATTGCCCTCTTCGAGCAACTTCGCCACCGAGGCGTGCGCCTGCTGCGTGAGGCGATCTCGCGCGTCAGACGTGAGGCCCTTCGTCTGAATCGGCTCGCCGATGATCAACGCCGACGGCCGCGAGTGAACGCCCATCGAGCCTTTTTCCAGGATCCGATGCGTGCCGGCGACCGCTGCGGGCACCAGGGGCACCTGCGCGTCGATCGCCATGATGGCCGCGCCCTTCTTGAACGGCCGCAGAATGCCGTCTTCGCTGCGCGTGCCTTCCGCGAAGAACACCACGCTCACGCGCTCACGCACTGCCAGCGCCGCTTCGTTGAGCTTGTTCTTGTCCTGCTCGCCGCCGGAACGGTCGACGAAGATGTTGCCCGCGCGGTGCAACGCCCAGCCGAACACCGGAATCTTCCGCAGCTGCGCCTTCGCGACGTACCGCATGTGCCGGCGGATGTGACGGAACAGCACCAGCGCGTCGAAGTGCGATTGGTGATTCACGCACAGCACGAAGTTGCCGGGAGGCAGGTTCTCGAGCCCGCGGCACTCGGTGCGCACGCCCGAGGCCTTCAAGATCGAATCGGCCCAGAAGTGCAGCGCGCGATCAGGCGCACGCTCGTCGATCACGCTCAACGCCGAGACCACCGGCGACAGCACTCCGGTGATTCCCACCGCGGCGGCGCTCGAGAACGCGCTCCTCAGAAATTTCGTCGGCTTGGGGGCCATGCGTGCCTCGCAGTTTAGTCGCCCACGAATTCGCGTGCGGGAAAGAGAAGAACGTCTTCGATCGCCTTGCTCCCGAGAAGCAGCATCAGCACGCGATCGAGCCCCACCGCGATGCCTCCGCTCGGAGGCATCTTCGGCAACGCAGCCAGGAAGCGCTCGTCGAGCTCGAACACCGGGCGACCGAGCGAGCGCCGAAGTTCCTGCTCTTCGACCAGACGCTTGCGCTGCTCGGCGGCATCGATGAGCTCACTGAAGCCGTTCGCGAGCTCGATGCCGTCGGCGTACAGCTCGACGCGCTCAGCGACGCGAGCATCGTGAGGGCTCAAGCGCGCGAGCGACGCCATCGACGCTGGGTACTCGTGCAGGAACGTCGGAGTGCCCATGCCGAGCTTCCGCTCCACCCGCTCGAGGAAGATGTGGAAGAAGAGATCGTCGAAGCTCGTCGAGTTGCCGACGTTCACTCCGATTCTGCGAGCCGCGAGCTTCAGGTCTTCACCGAAGAGGTCGACGCCGGCGTGACGCTGCATCGCGTCGGCGACCGAGAGCCGCTCGAACGGAACCCGCGTGAACAACCCACGCTGCGGAGCGATCGCCCGCTCCACCGCCGCGAGCGCGTTCTCGAGATCATTCATGATCGCCCGGTAGTCGGCGTTCGGCCGATAGAACTCGAGCATCGTGAACTCGGGGTTGTGCGTGCCGCTGATTTCGCCGTTCCGGTACGTCTTGCAGATCTGGAAGATCGGCGGACAGCCGGGGTCCGCGAGCAGGCGCTTCATCGCGTACTCGGGGCTGGTGTGGAGCCACAGCGAGCGGCGCTTGCCCACTCCGGTCTGCGGAATGAACGGCGCCTCGAACGGGTCGATGTGCGGCTCGAGCCCCGGAGTTCCCACCAGCGTCGGCGTCTCGACCTCGAGGTAGCCCGCGTCGCCGAACCACTTTCGCAGCGCGGCGTACATCGCGTTGCGCGCGCGCGCGGCACGCCACTGCGCTTCGCTCGGCATCGTCAGCTTCCCGGGACGCGCTTCTTGAACATGCCCCAGCCGGTCATGTGCATCACCAGCTCGGACTTCTGGTTGAAGACTTCCCACTTCGCGAGCACCGAACCCATCTCGGGGCGTGACTTCGAGGGGCGCTGCTCCATCACCGTCATCTTCATGCGCAGCGTGTCGCCCGCGTACACGGGCTTGGTCCACCGCAGCTCGTCGATGCCGGGGCTGCCCATCGACGCGCTGTCGAGCAGATAGCTGTCACACATCATTCGCATGCACATCGCGCTGGTGTGCCAGCCGCTCGCGCACAGCCCGCCGAAGAAGCTGCTCTTCGCGGCCTCGGCGTCGGTGTGGAAGTACTGCGGGTCGAACTTCTTCGCGAAGTCGATGATCTCCTCGGCCTTCACCGTCGGGCCGTTGGCCTCGAGGACGAAGCCGGGCGTGAAGTCTTCGAAATACCAGCGCGGCATGAGGGTTCTCTTCGCACGGCGCGGAAATCGCCGCCACGGGTGGTTGCGGTTAGGGTCCGTCGAATGCGGCGCTTCGTTTTTTCGATGCTCGGCGCGTTGGCGTTCGGCGCGTGTGTGAAGGCCGAGCCGGTCGTCAATCGCGCGCCTGAGCCTGTCGATGCCGGCCCGAGTGAGGCCGAGTTGATCGCTCCGAAGGTCGACGCCATCGAGCGCGAGGTGCTCGAGATCGTGCGCGCCGGTGACGAGGCGCTGTGGAAGGCGTGGACGACCGGGGCTCCGCTCGAATCTCGCGGCGGTCTCGAAGAGTCACGAGCTGTTGATCAGCAAGGACACGCTCGACGTGTTGCGAAAGGCCCGCACGCTGCGGCCGGCCGACGCCGAGCGAATCGACGCGCTCACGCGGTGGATCACGGGTGAGGCCCTGGTGCGCGGGCTGAGCGCGGAGACCGAGGCCATCACCAATCTCGAGGCGAGCGCGACGTTCCTCGTCGAGGGGAAGGAATTCGCGTGGAGAGATCTCGGCAAGCAGCTGGTCAGTGAGAAGAGCGCGCTGAAGCGGCGAGCGATCTGGCAGGCGTCGCACGAGGTCGCTGCGCGGCTCGACGCGCTGATGGCACGGCGCGAGGCGAAGGCCGGTGAAGTGCTCACTGCGCTCGGAGAACCATCGGCGTCGCTGCTCGACTACGCGGCGCGCTCACGCGGCTTCGCGCTGGAAGACATCAGCAAGCGCGCCGAAGACGTGCTCGCGAAGACCGACGAGGAATGGAAGACCACGCTCCAGGCGCTGTCCGACGTCGAGGTGAAGCTGCCGGCGTCGGGTCTGTCGCGCGGCGATTTTCCGAAGCTGCTGCGCGTGCCGGCCGCGGTCGACGCTGAATTTCCGAAGGCGAAGATCGCCACGCGGCTCGTGCAGACGCTCGGCACCCTGGGTGTGTACGGGAAGCCGGGGCTCACGCTCGAATCTCGCCGAGGCGGCGAAGAAGAACCCGCTGCCGGTGACGGTCGCTCCGGCGGCGAACGACGTGCGCATGAGCGTTCGACCGCTCGGTGGGTTGAAGGATCAACAGCTCGCGCTGGCTGAGCTGGGCACCGCGCTCTCACTTCACGCGGCCGCGAAGGAGCCTGCGTTCAAGGGCCGACTCGCGCCTCCGCTCGCGGCGCAGGTGAGCGCGGAGCAGTTCGCAGCGCTGCTCACCAACGAGGCGTGGCTGAAGGCCAACGAGGTGAAGGATCCGGCAGCGGTGATCGCGGTGGTGAAGGCGCACCGGTTGTTTCTGCTGCGGCGAACCGCCGGGCTGGTGCTGGCTCGACTCGAAGCGGCGCGGGCGATCGACGAGACCGCGGCGCGCGCGGCGTTCGTGACGGTGATGACGCACGCGCTCGGCGTGGCGCTGACTGCGGAAGAAGGAGCGCGCTGGCGCGTCGAGACCGACGACTTCCTGCGCAGCGCGACGCAGCTCGAGGCGATGCAACAAGCCGCCGCCAACCCGCTCCCCTGATCTCGTGACCTCTCGAGGCTGTGCCTGTTTCAGCCCCTCACCCCAGCCCTCTCCCCGCTACCGCAGGGAGAGGGAGAGAGCTTGTCTGAGCTCCGCGGCGGCACGGCGCGCGTGCGTCTGCGCGAGCACGTTCTGCGTCGTCTCCTGCTCCGACCGTTCGAGCAGCTCGAGCGCCACCGCCAACGTCGGCGGCCCCGAATACGGCACCCGTCTCGGCGACGTCGAAAGGTCCTCCAGCGCATCGAGCGCCGCTCGCGTCTCCAGCTGCGCGCGCACGCGATGGCCTTCGGTGTCGGTCTCGGCGACCAGCAGCGTGTCGTACGCGGTCTTCAAATAGTCGCGAACCGAGAAGGTGCCGACTTCGTGATGCTGAACAGCGGTGGTCGCGCAGCCACTGAGCGCGACGAAGACGAAACCGGTGAAGATCAACGAACGCATGTCTGACAGTCGTCGCTCGCGTGCTCCACATTCAAGAATGGTAGATCCGCGCGCGTGCCGGGTGAGTTCACGCTCATTGAACGCTTCGTCCGCTGCTTCGACGTCGACGCTGCGCCGCGCGGGCCGGGTGATGACTGCGCGATCGTCGCTCCGTCGCGTTTCGCGAGCTGCGTGACCACCGACACGCTGGTCGAAGACGTTCACTTCACGCGCCGCGGCTTTTCGTTCGAGGACATCGGGCACAAAGCGCTCGCCGTGAATCTGTCGGACCTCGCCGCGATGGGCGCGCGCGCCGACTGGTTCACCGTCGCACTCACGCTGCCGCGCGAAGTGCAGAGCTTTCACGTCGTGGCGCTCGGGCGCGGCATGTCGAAGCTCGCGCGCGTGCACGGTGCGCGGTTGATCGGCGGAAACTTCAGCAGCGGCGCGGAGATCTCGATCACCATCACCGCGAGCGGAATTCTCGACGGCAAGAAGCCACTCCTGCGCTCGAACGCGCGCGTCGGTGATCGCATCTTCGTGAGCGGAACGCTGGGCTCCTCTGCCGGCGGGCTGTTGCCCAACGCGCCAACTGCGTTGCTCCGCGCGCAACGGCGACCTCACCCGCACCTCGAGTTCGCCCGTCTCGCGCGCGCGTTCATCAACGCAGCGATCGACGTGTCTGACGGCCTGCTTCAAGACCTGGGACACATCACGCGCGCGTCCGGAGTCGGAGCCGAGCTCGACAGCGAACGAATTCCGCTCAGCGGCGCGTTGCTCGACTTCGCCGGGCCGCAGCAAGCGCTCACGCTCGCGACGACCGGTGGTGAGGACTACGTGTTGCTCTTCACTGCTCCCGCGAGACATGCGGAACGCCTTCGCGCTCTCGGCGCGTTCGAGATCGGCCACATCGTTCGCGGGTCAGGTGTGCGCCTCGATGGAAAAGCGATCACCGGCCGAACCGGCTTCACGCATCGCTGAAGCCAACCGGAAGACTAGCCCTTCGCGAACGTCATGCCCGCGCGTACCAGGCGCTCGCGCAGCACCGCACCCATCGCGGTCGACGGCGTCACGCAGCCGTACCGCTTCGGCAACTTCTCGTCGTCGAGCGCGAGACACAGCGCGCCTTCTCCGAGAATCACCGAGGTCAGCTGGTACCCGGGATCGCCCTTCCCCGCGACGACCACCGAGCCACGCTCGCCCTTCTCGTTTTCTCCGAAGATGCGCACGCGCACGCTGCCGTTCTTGCGCGACTCCTCGCTCGGGCCTTCGCCGGGCTTGGGCAGGAAGCGCTCGACCACGGCGCGCGAGGGACCGAACAACAACGCCGCGAAGCCCGCGCCCATCGTCGCCGTCATCGCCGCCGCGCGCATCGCACCGCGCACACCGGCGCGCATGCCCGAAACCTCGGCGTAGCGAAGCTCGCGGCCCCACGCGTAGTCCTGCAGCGCATTCGAGCGGCGCACCACGCGCGTGTTCACCGACGCCATCACGAACGGCGCGATCCACTGGCCGCTGAAGTCATCGAACTTGAACGACGAGAGATCGCGCTCGTCACCGAGCTTCGGCTCCGCGCCGCGATTGGGAGACAGCGCGTACGGGTCGACGAGGATCTTCCGGCGCGAACGATCAGCCTTCGCCTCGTCGATGCCGCCGAGCAGCGACGCGATGGTGCCTCCCGAGAAACCGCCCTTGAGCTTCTCGACCACCAGGGTCGCGCGCTTCAGCGGCCCGAGCTGCTCGAACAGAAACTGCGTGCCGAGATCAGACGGCACCGAGTCGAAGCCCGCGGCGTGAACGATGCGCGCCTTGCTCTCGCGAGCCATTGCATCGAAGCGATCGATGCTGTCGCGCATGAACTGCGTCTCACCGGTGAGATCGCACATGTGCGTTCCCGCGCGCGCGCACGCTTCAACGAGCGGCAGCCCGTATTTCGCGTACGGCCCCACGGTGGTGCACACCACGCTGGTGCGCTTCGCCATCGCCTCGAGCGACGGCGCGTCACCGGAGTCGGCCTTGATGATCGCCACCACTCCGCCGCGCGGCCCGAGCTTGCTGCGAATTTCTTCGAGCTTTCCCGGGTTGCGCCCCGCGAGCGCCCACTTCGTTCCTTCCGGCGCGTTGGCGACCAGATATTCCGCGACCAGTCGGCCAGTGAAACCGGTGGCGCCGAACAGCACGAGGTCGAATTCCCGCTTCTGAGCTGGCATGCGCCGCTTCTAGCGGGCTCGCCTGTCAGCGACATTCACAAACGCTGGAGTGTGCGAGTCGCAGTGGAAACAAGCACCTGCGCGATCGCGACAACACCGCATGCGCATCACCTCTTCGACTCCGGCCTTCGTTCCTTCGTCGCAGCAGACCACCGCGCTCACTTCGGCGACGCTGAAGAAAGGCGCGAGCGGAGCCGCCGTCACCGAGCTGCAGCGCGCACTCGCGCGCGCCGGTTTTGATCCGGGGTCGGTCGACGGGCAATTCGGAGCGAACACCGAGCGCGCGGTGAAAGCCTTCCAGCGCGCGAACGGACTCGAGGCCGATGGCGTGGTCGGCAAGAACACGCGCGCGGCGCTCGAGGGCGGAGTCGTCGCCCCGCCCGCGCCGACACAACCGACGCAGCCGAGCGGACCTTCCGGCGCTCCCGGCGACGTGACGACCGCGCGCACGCAGACCAGCAGCGTCAGCGGCGTGAAGACCTTCAAGGTGAGCGGCAAGAACGGAGTCGCCTTCAAGGGCGGCATGACCATCGACGCCGACGGTTCACCCAACGCGTACAACGCGCGCAACACCGGCCTCGACGCGCTCGGCAACGCAGGTCACCCGGGCAACTGGTGGGGCCTCGCGACGAAGAACGGGCAGCCCGTGGTGCAGGGCCCGAACGATCCGTCGCCCGGCAACTACGTGAGCACCACCGCGCTCACCGACAACCGCTTCGCGTCGAGCGACCCGCGCCACTACGTCGATTCGGAGAAGGTGCCGTTCATCGCGGTGCCTCCGCAGTTCAAGGACCAGGGCGTGAAGCTGGGAGATCTCGTCGCGGTGCGGAACGAGCGCACGGGCAAGACGGTGTTCGCGGTGGTGGCCGACATCGGACCGCGCGATCACCTCGGCGAGGGCAGCATCAAGCTGGCGCAGGAGCTCGGCATCAATTCCAACGCGCGCAACGGCGGAGCGGGCAGCGGCGTCTCGTACGTCGTGTTCCCCGGCACGAAGCAGAGCTGGCCGATGACGAACGAGCAGATTCAAGCGGCCGGTCAGCGCGCATACGACACCTTCGGCGGTGACGCGCAGCTCGCTTCTGCGGTTCGCTAAGCGGCGGCCGTCGGCTACACAGCCGCCATGCCTCGTATCAAGAAGGTCCTGGTCGCCAACCGCGGAGAGATCGCCATCCGCGTGATGCGCACGTGCAAGGAGCTCGGGCTCGCCACGGTCGCGGTGTATTCGGAAGCTGATCGCTCCGCGCTCCACACGCGCTTCGCCGACGAGGCGTACTGCATCGGTCCCGCGCCGAGCCGCGAGAGCTACCTCGTCATCGACAACGTGCTCGAGGCCGCGAAGAAGTCGGGCGCCGACGCGATTCACCCGGGCTACGGCTTCCTTTCCGAGAACGCGAAGTTCGTGCGCGCGTGTGAGAAGGCCGGCATCACCTTCATCGGCCCGCCCGCGAGCGCGATGGACGCGATGGGCGAGAAGACGCACGCGCGTCGCAACATGATCAAAGCCGGAGTGCCCGTCGTGCCCGGCACCGAAGCTCCGTTCGAGAACTTCGAAGAAGCGAAGACCTTCGCCGCGAAGATCGGCTTCCCGGTGATGTTGAAGGCGGCCGGCGGCGGTGGCGGCAAGGGCATGCGCCGCGTCGATCGCGCGGAAGATCTCGAGAGCGCGTGGCGCACCGCGAAGTCCGAAGCGATGTCGGCGTTCGGCAACGACGCGGTCTACATGGAGAAGTTCCTCGACCAGCCGCACCACGTCGAGATTCAGGTGTTCGGTGACACGCACGGCAACGTCATTCACCTGAACGAGCGCGAGTGCAGCGCGCAGCGTCGCAACCAAAAGGTGGTCGAAGAGACGCCGTCGCCGATCCTCACTCCGGAGATGCGCGCGGCGATGGGCGAGGTCGCGGTGAAGGCCGCCAAGGCCGTGAACTACGTCGGCGCCGGCACCATCGAGTTCCTCGTCGACAGCAAGCGCAACTTCTACTTCCTCGAGATGAACACGCGGCTCCAGGTCGAGCACCCGGTGACCGAGTGGGTGACGGGCATCGACCTCGTCGCGTGGCAGCTCCACGTCGCGCAGGGCGGCGTGCTGCCGATTCTGAAGCCCATTCACCCGCGTGGGCATTCCATCGAAGTGCGCGTGTACGCCGAAGACCCCGCGACCAACTTCATGCCGGCGCCGGGCACCATCTCGTACGTGCGCGTGCCCAGCGGTCCGTACATTCGCGACGACTCGGGCGTGTACGCCGGGTACCGCGTGCCGAACTTCTACGACCCGATGATCAGCAAGCTGTCGGTCTGGGCGCCGACGCGCATGGAAGCGATTCTGAAAATGCGCCGCGCGCTCGACGAATACGTGCTCACCGGCATCACCACGAACTTGCGGTACCTCAAGCAGATCTTGATGCACCAGGAGTTCGTCGGCGGGAACTACGACACCGGCTTCCTCGGGCGCGAACACACGAAGCTGCTCGGCGAAGAAGATCCGGCGCTCACTCGCGCGTCGATGATCGCGGCGGCGGTGCGTGCGCATCAGCGCAACGAGAAGGCGCAGGCGAAGATCGCCTCGACGCAGCAAGCAGGTGGCGGCGGAATTTCTCCGTGGAGAACAGCCGGTCGTCGCCAGGCCGCGTGGGGGAAGCGCTGATCATGGCTCGCTCAACTCGCTATTTCGTGAAGAACCTCGCGCACAAGGCCGAGGAAGCAGCGCACGTCGACGTCGAGTCGCTCGGTGATGGCCGCTACGCCGTCACTGTCGATGGCAAGCGCAGCGAATTGGAATCGCTCGTGCTGCCCCACGGCGCGGTGTCGATGATCGTCGACGGCCAGTCGTACTCGGTGGAGTTCGACGAGAAGGGCGACGAGGTCGGCGTGTTGTTGCGCGGCCAGCTCACGCGCTTCGACGTGGCCGACGAGCGCAAGATGCGCATGCGCGCGGCGACGGCGGCGTTCACGGTCGAGGGAAAACAGACCATCACCGCTCCGATGCCCGGGAAGATCGTGAAGGTCTTCGTGAAGGTCGGCGACGAGGTGAAGGAAGGCCAGGGCCTGGTGGTCGTCGAGGCCATGAAGATGGAGAACGAGCTCAAGAGCCCCAAGGCCGGCAAGGTCACCGAGGTCGTCACCAAAGAAGGCGCGACGGTCGAAAACGGCGCGCCTCTGCTCAGCGTCGAGTGATTAGACTCGCGGGCGTTCCCCAATACTCCGGAGACGCTCCATGCCCGTGTCGAAGCTCGATTCCGCCGTCAAGCGCGTCGCGACTGATCACCACATCACCGCGACCGAAGCGAAGTCGCTGATCAAGGAAGCGAAGGCCAGCGGCAGCAAGAAGCCGATCGACGACATCTTCAAGGCCATCGATCGTACCGACGCGAGCATCGACACCAAAGCGACGCGCCTCATCTTGAAGGAGCTCGATCAAAAGATGACGCGCTCCGAGTGGGTGCACTACGCGCAGAAGGCGGCGAGCCCGTCGGGCGTGTGGGGCCCGGGCAGCGATGGCTCGGTGAAGGTGAAGCGCGCTGATCTCCCCGAGGGGCTGCGCAAGGTGTTCGACAAGTGGGCCGACAGCTCGGTCGAAGACACGCCCGAGGTCGTCAGCTTCGACGTTGCCGGCAAGCCCGCGTTCCTCATGTCGCAGTACTCGGAGTTCGGCACCTCGTACGGACTGTTCGACGCCGCGGGGAAGTCGATCGAGCTCAAGGAAGATACGCAGAACGTCCAGCGCGAGGCGCGGCGGATTCAGGGCGCGTACGACTCCGTGTTCCGCTCGCCGCCGATGAAGAACTGGAAGGACTCGGTGCAGCACACCGAGATCGGCGTGGTGCGCAACTACGCCGAGAACGCCACGCTGCTGACCGGAGCAAAGCGCACCGAAGCGCTGACGCCGGCGATCAAGAAGGTGATCTCCGAGCAGGAAAAGTCGATCAAGCGCGGCGACCCCGAGACGCAGATCTTCAAGAACAAGACTGACGGCTCGCTGCTCGTCATCTCGCAGGCGCGCACCGCGACCGGCGCCGAGTTCCTCTCGCTCTTCAACAAGTCGGGCGCGCTAGTGAAGCAGTTCACCATCGACGTCTGATCACTCGACGCCCGCGTCCGTCGTCGGAGCGGCGCACCACGTCGTCACTTCGTCGCCCACGATCTCGCCCGATGCGGTTCGCAGATGGGCTCGCGACTCTTCGCACCGCTGCCCCGCGGGGCAGTCAGCGTCGACGCGACACGGCCCTGCGTAGACGTCACCGCGCGGAGTCGCGCGCACGCACGCGGTGAGCAGCAGCAAGCCGAAGAAGAACGTTCGCGTGCGCATCGGCAGCACTCTATTCGCGACGAAGAGATCCCATCGGTAGAGTGCGCTCGCTGCTCACCCTCACGCTCCTCATTCTCGCGCAGGTCTCCGACGGCGGCGTTCACCCCACCGATGCTGGCGTTCCGCCGCGTGGGCTGGCGTGTCTGCCGCGCTGGTACGCCGGCACCGTGAAGTACGAGCCCGACGCGGGCTGGGGCCTGCAGCTCGAGAACGGCGTGTTCCTCGTGTGGAGCAGCGGCGCGCGCGTCGACCCCGACGACGAAGAGTCGGAAGAAGTGCCCGACCTGGAAGACATCTTCGACCCGCCCTACGTCACCGGGAAAATCGTTCCCATCGACACCACCGACGCCGGGCCCATCGAAGATCCCGGTCGCGCGCGCGTGGAGCAGCTCTTCCTCGCGACCTACGGCGGCAAGCGCAGCGAAGTGCAGGAACACCTCGCGAAGGTGAAGTTCTTCGGCCTGCGCTACCCGTTCCACGAGCGCGCCGCTGAAGCGTTGCGCAACGTCGTCACGCGCCTCGAGCCGCAGGTGAAGGAAAACCCGAAGCTGTTGCCGTTCTTGAAGGACATCGGCGGCACGTGGATCTGGCGCACCATCAAGCGCAGCAAGCGGCTGTCGGGTCACGCGTTCGGCATCGCGATCGATCTCAACGTCGAGCGCTCGAACTACTGGCGGTGGACGTACCGGGGCCAGCCGATGATCTGGAAGAACAAGGTCCCGCAGGAAATCGTCGATGCGTTCGAGGCCGAGGGCTTCATCTGGGGCGGTCGGTGGAAACACTTCGACACCATGCACTTCGAATACCGCCCCGAGCTGATCAGCGAAGACTGTCGGGCGCAGACGGTGCAGTAGCCCTACCCATCTTTCCCGCGCCGAACGACAGTCACCAGTGCCGCTCGGATTGCTCGTGGTTCTGGCTCTCACGCAGAACCCCTTCAGCTTCACGCTGAGCTCGGGGCCCGAGGGGTATCAGTGCCTGCAGAGCGCGGGACGGCTGCCGACTTTTCCGGGCGTGCGGTTCAGCGAGGGCCTCGCAGTGCGACCCGACGGCACGGTCTTCGTCGCGCGCGGGCCTGATGGCGTGTCGGCCTTCACGCCGACGGGGCGAATCCGCTCGCGGGTCACGCTCGATGCGCGTGAGCTGAGCCTCGTGGGCGATCGGTTGTGGGTGCGTGGCGACGGCATCGGAGTCGCCGTCATCGACGTCTCCAACCCCGACGCGCTGCGGTTGATCTCCACGTGGGAAGACCACCCCTTCCTGCCCTGGGGCGCACCGCGCGCGATTCACGCGGAGGCGTCGCGGCTGTGGGTCGCGTGGGGCCATCAGCTCGAGGTGTTCGACGTCACTGGCGAGCGCGTGTTGCTCACGCGTCACCCACTCGAGCTCGATGCGGTGTGGCTGCGACGCAGCGGCAACCTGCTCCTCATTCAGCACTGGGATTCGTTCAGCGTGTGGAACGTGGAGGACGTCACCAGACCCACGCAACTCACCACCGCGAAGGGGCAGCTCTTCTTCGACGCAGACACCGCGTGGCGTTTCGACGAGGGGCGACTGTCGAGGCTCACGCTCCATGAAGACGCCGCACCTGAGTCGACGCTGATCGGAACACTCGACGCGCGCGCAGCCCTCGTGGCAATCGCCGATGGGAAGGTCTTCGTGCGACACGACGCGAAGTCGCTCGCCGTGCTGGCCCTGCCCTCACTCGCGTTCATCGACGCGTTCTCGGGTGACTTCGAAACGGGCGGTGGGCCGACGGCCGAGCTGAATCACACCATCTTCGTGTCGAGCCGCTTCGGAGGGCTGCAACGCATTCCCCTCGAGTCGATAAAGACGCGCACGCCCGAGAGCCGATTCGCCGGAATTGCGCTCGAGCGGAATCACTTTCACGGCGACTTGATCACGGTGAACGTGCTCCCTGGTGAGTCGGTCTCGACGTACTTGAAACGCTTTCGGCTCGAAGAGCCTTCGCCAAACTGGGAAGCGCGCCTCGAGCCGCTGCGAAGAGTGAACGTGGGGAGCTTCCCGGACTTCCCGCTCATTCGACCGGGCGATCGCATCGCAGTGCCGCTGCCTCGCGCGCTCGTCTGTCGGCCGTGATCGAGTGATCGGTTCTGACGGCTGCCCGCCACAGGTCGGTGGAGGCTGTGATGGCGAAGACCACTGCGAAGCGAGCGCCGAGAAAACCGAAAAAGTCCCCCTCTCCCGCGAGGGAGAGGGTCGGGGTGAGGGTCAAACGATCGGCACCCGCGCACATCCAGGACGAAGACCTGATGCCGTTGAGCGACGAGACGTTCGAAGCGCAGCTCCGCGCCGAACGTCAGCGCCGCCGAATCGCCATGAGCGCAGTCGCGGCGTTCCTGCTCGCCGCGCTCGTCGTCTTCGCGTGGCCGAGCGCTGAAGCAACGCCTCCTCACGAACCGACCTCAGCCCTTGCGCCCGTCGACATCGAACCGATCTCGCTCGACGCCGCGTGGACCTGGCCGAGCGCGAACGCCGCCGTGCCGCCCTGGCGCCCCGCCATCGAGCAGCGCGTCGACGTCTCAGCGAGACTCGAGCGCGCGCAGAAGTTCTACGCGGCGGAACGACTGAACGAAGCCAGCGCCTTGCTCGACGAAGCGGTCGCCCTCGCGCCGGAAAACTTCGAAGCGTGGCTGCTGCTCGGCGAAGTGCAGTTCGATCTCGGCGATCGCCCACACGCGCGTGAATCAGCCGAACGCGCGGTGGCGCTCATGCCGCTCGATTCCCGAGTGCATCTCTTCCGCGCGACGTTGGCGCTCGACGCTGGAGACCTCGCCGCCGCGCGCGCTGCGCTCCAAAGCGTGCTCGCCATCGACGCCGATTCACGCGAAGGCCAGGAAGCGCGCGCCATCCTCGAACGGCTCGAGCGTCGGCGGCGCGGCTGATCAGCCCAGTCGAGCCAACTCACGACCCAGCTGTGCACGCAACGAGACGTCGACGTTCAGCGCGTCGAGCGTGCGCTCGAATGAACGCACGTCCCGTCGCGAAGCGAGCAACGCCTCGAGGGCATCGAAGCGCACCGCCAGCGGCCCCAACCACTCATAGCCCCACGCCGGAGCGTCACGCCCGCTCAACACCACTCGCGACACCACGCTCGCCGTCGGCACGCCCGCAGGTCGAGCACCACCGTCGAAGACTTCGGCGAGCAACGCACGCCGTTCCATCGCCGCCGGTCGCACCGCCGACTCGATGATCAAGAACCGCGCGCCCTGCCGCACCCCTGCCGCGTCGAGCCGGCGGTGTGAATCGGCATCGAGCAGCCGCACCTGCTCACGCGCCGTCTCGTCGAGCCGCACTACGCCCAACCCACGCGCAAACTGAAACGCGAGCGCACGCAACGCCGGAGCCATCGTCTCGCCCGTCAAAGCCTGCGCCGGGAAATCACCCATCGCTTCCGACACCACGTCACGCGTGAACGCGGCAAACCTCCGCTCGAGACGCGCTCGCTGACCACCGTTCCACTGCTCGCCGTCGATCAACGCCACTCCCGGCGTCAGACGATCTGCGCCGCGCACCAGCCGAGCGAGCACTTCACCCTCGAACGAGACGCGCCCCGCTGCGTCGAGCGCGAACGCGCGATGCGGAGCGTCCGTCACCCGCTGCACGAAGTCGTCTTCACTCGGGCCCGCCTCGACCAGCGCCGAGAGCTGCGCGAAGGGGCCGCTCGCAGCAATCGCCGGCCCGCGACGTCGACGCGGGTTCTGCGCCGCGCGATGCACGAAGCGCTCGACCAGCCGCTGATGCAGCGCATCTCCGAGTGCGTCTTCGATGGCGCGCGTCTTCTGCTGCCACGCCGTCGCCTCGGGCACCCACGCCGAACGATGCGAGATGTACGTCCACGTTCGGATCGCCTCGAGCCGCGCCGTGAGCGTGTGCAGATCTCCCTTCAAGTCGTCGAGCGGCGCGACCCGTTCGCGCAGCCAGTCTTCGGAGAGGCGCCCGTCTCCGCGCGTGAGCTGCAGGAACACGTCCTTCACGATGCGCACGTGCTCTCCGAGCAGCCCCTTGCGGAAGTCGGGGATCCGGCAGACCTCCCACAGCAACTCGACACGCTTCGGTTCCGTCGCGAGCGCGAGTACCTCGGCGTCCTCTGACAGCGCCTTGAGCGCGTCGAAGTCGTCAGCACGCTCGACGCGCGCGAAGTGCTCCGCCGTCGGAGCCGCAGAGAGCGAATCGAGCAGCGCGTGCGGGCTCGAGAAATCGAACTCGACGCTGCGCCACACGAGCCGTTGCACCGGGTCGAAGCGGTGATTCTCGATGGCCGAGATCGCCCTTGGCGAGAGCGCCGGAGCCGTCGTCAACGTGCCGAACTCTCCGTCGCGCACGTGACGACCCGCGCGACCGGAGATCTGCGCGAGTTCCTCGTTCGTGAGGTCGCGTTGCTCGAAGCCGTCGAACTTCGACAACGACGCGAAGGCAACGCGCTCGAGATCGAGGTTGAGCCCCATACCGATGGCGTCGGTCGCCACCAGGTATTGCACCTCGCCCGCCTGGTACATCGCGACCTGCGCGTTGCGCGTGCGCGGAGAGAGACCGCCGAGCACCACCGCGACACCGCCACGCAATTCGCGGAGCGACTGCGCGAGTTCGTACACGCGCTCGGTCGAGAAGGTGACGATCGCCGAGCGTGGCGGCACGCCCTTGAGCGACTTGGCGCCGAAGCTCTTCAGCTGCGACAGCCGCTCGCTGCGTCGAAACGTGACGTCGGGCAACAACCGCTGCAGCACCGGCCGCATCGGCTCCGCGCCGAGGAACCACGTCTCTTTTCTCCCGCGCGCGTGGAGCAGCCGATCCGTGAACACGTGGCCTCGCTCGCGATGCGCGCAGAGCTGAATCTCGTCGACCGCGAGGAAGTCGACCTGCCGGTCGAGCGGCATCGCCTCGACGGTGCACAGCCAATACGCGGCGCCGGGCGGTACGCGCTTCTCTTCACCGGTGACGAGCGCCACGCGCGCTTCGCCTACTCGCGCCGTGACGCGGTCGTACACCTCGCGCGCCAGCAGCCGCAGCGGGAAGCCCATCATTCCGCTCTCGTGCTCCAGCATGCGCTCGATGGCGCGCCACGTCTTGCCGGTGTTGGTGGGCCCGAGCTCAGCGACGAGGAGTGAGGACGAGGCCATGACCGCGCTCTTCAATTAGCCGCCGACGAAGCGCGGCGAAACAGCAGAACTCCCTCTCCCTGTGAAACGGGGAGAGGGCTGGGGTGAGGGGCCGATGCAACTCGGGCGTAGATGGTCAGCTCAGCCCCTCACCCCGACCCTCTCCCCGCTTCGCAAGGAGAGGGAGAACTGCGCGCCTCAGGGCGAGCGAGCCAGAAGGCTGTCGAGCCTCGCCCGAACGCCCGGCCACTCACTCGCGATGACGGAATAGACGACGCTGTCGCGAATGTGACCGTCCGGCATGATCAGGTGCCCGCGGAGCACGCCGTCCATCTTCGCGCCGAGTCGTTCGATCGCCGTGCGCGAGCGGTGGTTCAACCAATCAGTGCGCAACTGCACCACGTGACAGCCGAGCGTCTCGAACGCGTGACCGAGCAGCAAACGCTTGGCCTCGGTGTTGAGCCCGGTGCGCTGCACGCTGGCCGCGTAGACCGTGCCGCCGATCTCCACGCGTCGATGCGCTTTCGCCACGCGCATGAAACGCGTCGTGCCCGACACACGCCCCTGAGAATCGAGGACGGTGAACGGCAACGCGCGACCGGCGGCGTGCTCGCGCTCGAGTTGATCGAACCAGCCGTCGATGGTGGCGCGGTTCGGCACCACCGTCTCGAACACGTGCTCCAACCCATCGGAGAACGCGGCGAGCAGCGCCTCGCGATCATCCCGCTTCAACGGCCGCAACGTGACGTGGCGGCCCGAGAGCGTCGGCGTGGTGGCCCAGAGATCGAGCGACATCAGTACAGGTCAGCCGGCAGCAACCGCGGAATGAACTCGTCACCGCGCTGTGATTCGTCGCGAACCGGAGCCTGGTGCCGCACTTCAGTTCCACTCACCCACTGCACCTGGCCCTTCACTGCTGGATCGAGCTGCACCTGCCACGAGTTCTCGGGCTTCAAGTCACTCTCGATCACGTTAGCGAGCGCGTTCCCCAGCTCGGGACAGTCGATGAGGATGCCCATCTCGCTGTTGTGCACCCAGCTACGCGGGTCGAGGTTCATCGAGCCGATCAGCACGCGCTTGCGATCGATCACCATCGCCTTCGCGTGCAGCCCCACGAACTTCGACACCACCGGCGCGGTGTCGACCACGCGCGTGCGCACCGTGGCGTCGTGCTTGAACTCGTACAGCTCCACGCCGCCCTCGACCATCTTCGGCCGCCACGCTGAGTAGTGAACGTGTACGCCCGCGGCGTCGGTCGAGCCGAGCGAGTTGGTGAGCATCACGAAGCGCACGCCGGGCTTGAGCTCGGTCTTGGTCTGCTCGAACGAGATCTCGTCGGGAATGATGTACGCGTTGGTGACCAGCACCTCGGTCTGCGCGCTCGCCCACAATTCCCGCACCAGCGCGGGCAACCGGTGCGTCACCTTGTCTCCGTCGGGCGTGTCGGTGAACACGCTGCTCGTGCCCGGAGCGACCTGCTGCTCGAGCGCCACCAACTGCGTGCTCCACTCGCGAGGCGCCGTTCCAAATCGCTCGAGAATCTTCGCCGCGGCGAGCTGCTTCTCGAGATCAGCGCGCTCCGACTTCAACGTCGCCTCGCTGCCCACCGCGATCTCCGACTGCGGCCGCACCCACTCGGAGTTCCAGTAGCGATCGAACACGCCCGACACCTGGCGCGATGCGTGGCCGATGGTGATGACGTCGAGGTCGCGAAAGTTGAACGCCTCCGAGAGCCCCATGTACTCGTTGCCCACGTTGCGCCCGCCCATGATGGCCACGTGCCCGTCGGCGATGAGCGCCTTGTTGTGCATGCGCTGATTGAGGCGCGAGAAGTCACCGAGGAACTCCACCGCGCGGCCGACGGTGCCGCGATTCTGAAACGGGTTGAACACCCGCAGCTCGATGTTGGGGTGCGCGTCGATGGCCGCGTTCGGCACGTCGCGCAGCTGCATGTCGTGGCTCTCGTCGAGCGTCGACATGTCATCGACGATCAACCGCACCTTCACGCCGCGATCGGCCGCCGCGAGCACGCGCGAGAGCACGAGATCGCCTACCTCGTCGCCCCACCAGATGAAGGTCATCAGATCGAGCGAGGTGGTCGCCGAGTCGATCAACGCCAGCCGCCACATCAACGCCTCTTCACTGCGCTCCAGCAGCTTGAACGCCGAGCGATCGGCCAGCAGCGTCGGCTCGAGCCGCTTCTCCAGCTCAGCGAGCGGGCCGGTGCGCGCGGGGAGCGCCGAGAACGTCGGCGTCCGCGAGGAACGATTGGCAGCGGTGCAACCAGACACGACGACCAGCAACCCGGCGAGGGCGAGCGCGCGCATGACTGCTGATTTAGCTCAGGGCGCGCGACCGTACGTGCGGAACAGGAAGTAAGCGAAGCCCACCAGGAGAATGCCGAAGCCGAGCGCGAAGAGCGCTCCGACACCGAGGCCGAGCTGCGCCCAGCGACGACCGCGCGTTCCCGCCTGCCCCGCGCGAATGAGCCGCAGCTCCTGCACGCCGAACGCGAGCCCCGCGAAGCCGATCAAGAAGCCCGCGAGCCACACCAGCAGCCCCGCGCGCCCACGAATCAGAAACCCCGCGAGCAACCCACCGAGGCCGATGGTCGAGAGAATCGGAGAGATGCGCGCGCGCAACGACGCGGGCGTTCCCATGAGGTGCGGAATGCAGTTCGCGCACGCCGGAGTCTCCTCGCGGAAGTACTCCACGCAGTCACCGCACACGAACTTGCCGCAGCGCGTGCAGATCTCCACCGCGGCCATCGTCGGGTGGTTTCCGCAGAACGCGCCGCTGACCGCCGGAGCCGTCACACACCTCTATATACAGGTCACTGCGCGAGGAACGGGAGGCTGATGGCGTCGGCGGTCGAGCTGTAGCGACCGGCGAACGGCCGTTCGGGCGGTGAGGCGTTGACGCGCGCGCGCACGCGCACCTGGTACATCGCGCCCGACACCAGCGTTCCCTGCGGGAAGGTGAACGACGTCGAGCGCACCACCGCGTTGGTCACCACGTTGCGCGCCTGGTTGCCCAGCGCGTCCTTGGTGATGCGCAGCAGCTGCACCGTGTAGTCGGTCGGCACCGGAGTTCCCGTCGGCGCCTGCCACGCCACCTGCACCGGGTTCGCCGCCGCCGCGGTGACGATGGTCGCCGCGCTCAAGCTCTGAATCGTGACCTGCGTCGGTGCGTGCACCGCGGGAACGAGCGGCTGGCCCACGTCGACCTTCACCGTCTCGAAGCCCGTCGACGACCAACTGCCGGCGTCAGCCACGTTCGCGGTCACGCGGTAGGTGACCTGCACCGACCCCGACACCGCCCACGTCGACGGGTACGGATTACCGACCATCACCGAGCGGTTGATGTCGCCGATGGGGTTGTCGAAGCGCGCGTCGTTGAAGCACGAGATGAGATCTCCGCTCGCCGTCTCGGGCTGCGGCTCGGCCGAGTAGTAGAGCGACTCGAAGGTCGTGACGGCGTTGGGGTGCACTTCGACGCGGCGTTGATCCCACTGCGTGCGCGGCCAGGTGACGCCGATGGTGGTGGTGGGCGATGCGACGAACGGCACGGTCACGGTGTTCGAGCCACCGTTCACGGTGACCGACGCGAGCTTTGCGCTGCCGCGAGCGACCTGGCAGTTGAGCGGCACGTCGAGCACGCCGCCATCGTCAGCCGCACCGGGCACCGGAGTGGTGATCAGCTCGAGGTTCTGCAGGTGCGAGACGATCACCGTGTCGCCCTTCGCCGCCTCGATGCGCGGCGCGGTGTCGAAGAACGCGAGCGCGCCGTAGTCGAACGAGAACGTGGTCGGCACCTGGCCCGCGTTGGGCCCGTTGAGGAAACCCTGCGACCCGAGGCCGTACAGGTTCGCGCCCACCGAGAAGAACTCGATGTCGTCGAGGTCCTGCCACATCGGCAAGCCGGTCACGGTGAGCCCCAGCGTCGCGCTCCCTGCGTCGATCTGCTGCGTGTCGGTGCGACCGAGATCGTTGAAGCCGATGTCGATGGTGTCGACGCTCGCCTCAATCCACGTCGTGCCGAAGTGCAGGAGGTAGGAGCCCGCGGGCACGTTGGGCACCACGAACGAGTTGCCGTTGCGCGAGCCGGGAATCTCCATGAGCGCGCTGCCGTTGCGCACGAAGAGCCCGATGGTGCCTGTCGGCAGCGAATCGTCCATCACCGTCGAGCCGTCTTCCTGCAGTCGCGGCACGTGCTGCACCAGCGTCACCGAGCGCACGCCGCCGTCGCCGCTCGAGCCGCCACCTCCGGTCGCTCCGCCGCCAGTGCCTCCGCCGGTTCCGCCACCCGTCGCGCCTCCGCCCGTGCCGCCGCCCGTGGTGGTGAGCATGCAGACCTTCAGCGCATTGCACGTGCCGCCGAGGCAGCTCATGCACTGACCGCCCGCCGTGCCGCACGCGGCCGCTGAATCGCCGCTCTGGCACTTCCCCGCCGAGTCGCAGCAGCCGGTCGCGCAGCTCTTCGCGTCACACTTCGCCGAGGGGCACGCCATCAACACCGCACCGAGTGCGGTGACGAACAGAAACGTCTTCATCATCGTGACTCCACTGCTGAGAAATTGAAGGCGTCGTCGAAGCGAACGCCGGTCTTCGGAAAGTCCTGGGCCGAGAGATCGCGCACCAGCTTCGCGCCACGCTGCGTGTCGTCGGCCGTCGGCACGCCCTTCCCTTCCTGCTTCGTCGAGATCAGTTTGCCGCTCACCATGCGGCCGTCGTCGGCGAGCGACACCTCGAGCATCACCGTGTAGCCAAGCGAGCCGCTGAGATCGAAGCGGCCGTAGGTGGCGAAATTCCCGAGCGAGTACGCGATCAACCGCTCCTTGTAGATCTCCATCGCGCGCACCACGTGCGGGCCGTGACCGATGACGAGATCGGCGCCGGCGTCGATGACTCCATGCGTGAAGGTCTTCAGGTCGCCGCGATTTTCACCGAGGTAGCGCTCGATGCCGTCCTTCACGCGCGTGGCATTGGTGCCTTCGGCGCCGCCGTGAAAGCTGACGATGACGAGATCCGAATCGGCCGCCGCCGCGCTCACCAATTTCTTCGCCGCCGCGAGATCGTTCACGTCGTTCGTCGCACCGCTGGTGTGGAACGCGATGAGCGCGAGCTTCTTTCCCTTCACCGTCAGCCGCGCCACCGTACCCGGAGGTCCCGACCACGCGATCTTCTGACCATCGAGCGCGCTCTCGGTCTCGCGCCGGCACGCTTCACCGAAATCACCGCTGTGGTTGTTCGCGGTGCTGCCCATGTCGATACCCGCCGCGCTCAAGTACTTCGCGTAGGCGGTGGGCGTGCGAAACGCGAAGCAGTTGCCGCCCTTCTTGCACTTCGCCGAGGTGCCCGAATCACACAGCGGCCCTTCGAAGTTGGCGAAGGTGACGTCGGCGTCCTGCAGCAGCGCAGACACACCGTCGAGAAGATGCGCGCCGTCATCAGGCGGGAGTTTTCCCTCGGGCACCGAGGTGCCGAGCATCACGTCTCCCACCGCACGCAAACGCAACACGGGCTCGCCCGGAGGCGCAGCGAGCACCGCACTCAACACGACCGCGAGCATCACGGCGTGGGGTCGACGCAGTCGGTGGTGGTCATGCCGCCATCGTTCACCACGCACGTGAAGCCGAAGCCGCCGTCCGACTGCGTGCCGAAGTCGCAGTTGCCCGACTGGCACGAACGCGACTGACCGTCACACGACGCGCCGAGCGGAGCAGGCGCCGCGCACGAGCCCAGCTGCGTGCCCTGCGGGCGGTTGCACCACGCGGTCGAGACGCAGTCGTTGCTCGAAGCGCACTCCGCACCGATGGCGCCGAGCGGGCCGCAGGTGCCGGCGCGACCACCGTCGGTCGGAATCGAGCAGCGCAGATCAAGACGGCACGACGCTCCGATTCCGGGGAAGCAGCCCTGCCCCGTCGCGCCCGGCACGTCGCAGATCGCGCGGCCCGTCGCCGCTTCGGGACGGCAGCCGAGGAACGTCTGGCAGAGGCTCGGGAAGTTGGGGATGCCGCCGTCGGTGAACGAGCACACCGCGTTCTGCCCGCGCGGCGTCTCGCACTGATGCGTCTCGATGTTGCAGATGAAGCCGGTGTCGCAGGTGTCGGAGAACTGCTCGCACGGCGCTCCGAGACCGCCGCGCGCCACGCACTGCACACCGAAGAACCCGCCGTCGCGGTACGACTTCGTGGTGAGGCCGTCCTGGCAGGCTCGCGAGTCCTGCACGATCGCGCCCGCGGCGCCGGTCGCCGCGTTGCACTTTCCGGGGCACATCATCTGCGACGAATCGCAGAACGCGTTCGCTCCGCAGTCGATCTCTCCGTAGCAACCGCCGTCCACCGCCACGAGGCCATTGAAGAACTGCCCGGTGCACGCCTGCGGGAACGCACAGTTGCCGCTGAGCTGGGCGAGACACGCTCCTGCCGCGGCGCTGTCGAACGAGACGCGCATGTCGTTCAAGCTCGCGCGCGCCGGGTCACACAACGAGCGGGCGGGGTCGCTCGACCCCGTCATCGAGTCGCAGCCCATGCGCGTGTCGAACAACCCGCAGCGCACCGCCCAGTCACAGATGCTGTTGGTGTAGCTCGTACAGAACGAATCGAAGGTCACCGTGCCGCCGCCGGTGCCGCCGCCCGTCGTGCCGCCACCCGTGCCGCCGCCCGTCGTTCCGCCGCCCGTGATGCCGCCGCCGGTTCCACCGTCCATGCCGTTCGGTGAAGGACACGCACAGAGGACGACCGCTGCGCCGCACGCCACGAGGAGTGATCTCATGGGCGCGCACTCTGACATCTGAAAGATTAGTTTCACGTTCAATGTGCTGCTTCTCCGGCGAGGTGAAGGACGTGTCGTCGACGCGGCTTTTTGCCCGCGCGCTCGGAGGAGGAAGGCAGCTGCTGGTGTACGAACTCTCGCTCGACGCCTCGAGCGAAGTGGCGATGGTGCTGCCCGTGCCGATTGCACGCGGCGCAACCGAAGACAGCGTGCGCTTCGTCGACTTCTCGGGCTGCCCGAAGTTCTTCGCCGAGCTCGACGCGCTGTACCCGAAGCCGCAAGCGCGCGCGGGCGGCCCGTTCGCTCCCGCGAGCGCCGCGCCGCCGTTTCAGACGTTGAAGGTGAAACAGGTCGGGAGCTTCGAGGCCTCGTTCGCTCCGACCCGCTCCGATCTCTCGCGACTCGATGCGCGGTTTCGTCTTTCGTCGACCGTGATGGACGCGCTCACCGAGCACGCGTCGTCAGGCTTCGTGGTGTTTCAGTTGAAGGGCAGCGGCGAGCGACGCGTGCACCCCATGGCGTTCGAGTTTCCGTTGGCCGATGCGTCGAAGCTGTTCTTCCCCACCGTGCACGTGCACGACGGAGAAGTGCACGAGCGCGCGAAGTTCGATCACCTGCTCTACGCGCAGCCGCTCGAGTCGTGGGGCACGCACATGACGTGGTGGCGGGCTCCGCTGCCGACGTCGTCGATGAGCGCCGCGGCGCGCGCTCACGTCGCGGTCACTCCCATCTACCGCTCGCAGCTCAACGGTGAGTTGCCCAACCGCGACGTGTCACTCGACTTCGCGACACTCGAAGGCCGCAGCAAGTTGACGGAGCACGCGTACGTGCGCGTGAACACCGCGTGGGAAATGCTCGCGTCTCCAGGTCGTGGCGCGGCGACGAGCGCTCACGGCCTCGATCCGCAGGTGTGGGCCGAGCTGCAGGTCACCGAAGAGACGCGCCGGCGCGTGGCGAGCCAGGTGTCCGCCGCGCTCGAGACCGCGCTGCCCAACGAGCCCGGCGTCATTCCATACGACGCGCAGCTCGAACAGGTGTGGCCCGATTTCTACGGAACGCTCGGAGCCGTGGCGCCCGAAGTGAAGAACGGCTGCCAGGTGCACTTCTCCGAGCGCGGCCGAAGCGTGATGAGCGTCGAGGTCCGTGTGGGCTTCGCGTCCCTCCCGTCGAAAGAGACGTGTGCTCGCGTTCGCGCGCTGGTGCAGAGCGCACTGCCCTGACTTGCAGTGCGCAAACGGGGCGACCTGATTACCTTGAGCGCCGTTGACCTCGTCCGACCTCAAAGTGCGCGTCCTCGACAGCATCACCGAGGCACCGCGTGCGAGCTGGAACGCGCTCCTTCGACCGCTCGACGCGCCCGTGCTGCGCCACGAGTGGATCGACGCGATGGAATCGAGCGGCTCGGCCGTCGAGTCACGCGGGTGGATCGCCTCGCACGTCACGCTCTGGCGTGGCCCGAAGCTGGTCGCCGCCTGTCCCGCCTTCGAGAAGCACCACTCGATGGGCGAATACGTCTACGACTTCGGCTGGGCCAACGCCGCGCAGCAGCTGGGCGTCGAGTACTACCCCAAGCTCCTCGTCGGCCTGCCGCTCTCACCGTTGACCGCGCGCCGCTTCCTCTACGCCGAAGGTGAAGACGAAGCCGCGCTGCGAAAGAAGCTGCTCGCCGAGCTGGAGTCGCTCGCGAAGTCGCGCGGCTGCTCGTCGATTCACGTGCTCTTCCCGCCCGAAGAAGAGGCGAACGCGCTCGAGCGTGACGGGTGGTTCCGCCGCAGCACCATGCAGTACCACTGGCGAAACCCGGGCTACGCCACCTACGACGACTACCTCTCGCGCTTCGATTCGAAGCGTCGCAACCAGTTCAAGCGCGAGCGCGGAGCAGCCGCCACGCAAGGCCTCACCCTTCGCACCGTGCGCAGCAACGAGCTGACGAAGGAGCACGCGCAGCTCGCGTGGAAGTTCTACGAGGCGACGGCCGGCCGCTACTCGTGGGGCCCGGTGCAGTTGAACCGCGACTTCTTCCACCGCGCGTTCGCTGCGATGCCCGACGCGATCGAGCTGGTGGTCGCCGAGCGCGGCAGCGGCAGCAAACGCGAAGTGGTCGCCGGCGCGTTCAACCTCTTCACCGCCGAGCGTCTCTACGGCCGCTACTGGGGCTGCTTCGAGGAGTTCGCGTTCCTGCACTTCCACGTGTGTCTGTACCACTCGATCGACGACGCGATTTCTCGCGGCCTCAAGGTCTTCGAGCCCGGCGCGGGCGGCGAGCACAAAATCTCACGCGGGTTCGAGCCGACCACCATTCACTCCGCGCATCGCATCTTCAACGCGCGCCTCGACGCGGCAATTCGCGACTTCTGCCGCCGCGAGCGCGCGCAGGTCGCGGGCATCACCTCGCAGTCGGAAGAGGTTTCGGGTCTCAAACCGTGGCCACTGCGTTAGAACGACGGTGGTGCGTCTCCTCGCTGCGTTGGCCCTCGCTCTGTCGTTCAGCGCCTGTGGCCCGGCCGCCTACGCATCGAGCACGTTCGAGGGCGACAAAGAGGGCTGGGTGCTGTCGAACAACGGCATGCTGACCGACCCCACGCTCGAGCGCGAAGGCGGCAACCCGGCGGGCGATCTCTGTGGCCGCGACGAAGGCGACGGAGACATCTGGTACTTCGTCGCCCCCCGAAAATTCCTCGGCAACGCGAGCAGCGCGTACGGCAAGCGCCTCACGTTCGATCTCCGCCAGGGCCAGACCTTCAATCAGATTCGCGGGCGCGACGTGGTGCTCAACGGCGGAGGCATCGCGCTGGTGTGGAACCTGCGCTTCGCTCCCGGCCGCGACTGGACACCGTTCAGCGCGCGCCTCGACGATTCGTCGGGCTGGATGATCGACGAACCCAACGGAGCGGCCGCCACCGAAGGCGACTTGAAGAGCGTGCTGGGCGACCTCACCTCGCTGCGAATTCGCGGGGAGTTCTTCGACGGGCTCGCCGACACCGCGTGCATCGACAACGTGTACTTCGGGCGCGATTGAGGGCTTCGTGCAAACGAGTGGCAACCGGTCTTTCGAGTGCACGAAGTGTGGGGCCTGCTGCGTCGCTCCCGACATCGCCGCGCTCGACAAGCCGCTCGGGCTTCGCTGCCCGCACCTCGGCGACGACCTGCTGTGCAAGGTCTACGAGAACCGGCCCGCGGTGTGCCGCAGCTACTCGGCTGATCAGCTGTGCGTCGACATCGAGTCGCCGACCATCGAAGAACGCGTCGCGAAGTACCTCGCACACTTCAAGCTGACCGACGAAGCAGAGCGCGTGCGCGCGACCGGGCTCACCTCACGAGCGGCCGTGCACGCCAGACTCAAAGATCGAGGCGCGTGAGCGAAGCGCCCAGCTCCGCCGCCAATTCCATCAGCTCGTTCGACGGAAGCTCCTGCACTCGCCGGGCGGCCGCGTCGCGCAACAACTCGTCGAGCGGCCCGTTGCAGCCACGCAGCGGGTTCGCCGCATCGAACGCGGCTTCGAGCGCCCAGCCGGCCGCTCCGGTCTCGAGGTTCAGGTGCAGCTCGGCCTGCTCGGTACGACGCAGCGCCACGTTTCGCGCGGCGCGATCGTGAGAGATGAGCACGGTGCGCGACAGCTCGAAGCTGGTCTGCGCGAGGAGCTCGAGCATCGGCCGCACCATCGCCGCCACCACCTCGACCTCGGCCGCGCCCGCTTCGCGCAGCTGTGAGCGCAGCCGCAACATCGCGCGCTTGGTCTCGATCTTCACGTGACGCCAGGCGGGCATCGACGCCATCGCTTCGAAGTCACCTTCCAGCGCCTTCGCGAGCGCCGCGCCGTCCTTCGCGCTCTCGATGCGGTTGTTCGCGGTGCGCCGCAACGCCGTCTCGGTGCCGCGGAAGCTGAGCGCGCGAATCACTTCCTGCGCGTAGCCGGGCACCACTTCGTCACGCGTGCACGCACCGAGCGCTCCGGCCGAGAGGTACACCGCGTCGTTCACCCGCGCACGCAGGCCATTGCGCAGCCGCTGCAGCTCGGCGAGCAGACCCCACGGGCTCGACAGCATCTCCGGGCGGCGCACGAGCGACGAGATGTCGGCGAGTTCCTTCTTCAGCAGCGGAGAGATGGCGCGAAACACCGCTGCGGCTTCGTACTCAGCGCGCTGATCAGAGCCCTCTTCACCGAACAAGCTGGCGCGGCTGCGCGTCGGAGGAAACGCCGCGTCGATGACCGCGCACAGCTCGTTGACCGCGACGACCGTCTCGCCGACCGCGGGCGCGACCTTTTCCCAGAGCGTCAAATCAGCAGCGCCGTCGTCGGCGTCTTTGGGTTCCAACTCACGCAGGTTGATGCTCGCCAGGCGCAGCACGCAGCGGCCGGCGGCTTCCATCACCTCGGTGAGACGGGATGCCAGCTCGCGATCGACGATCGCGTCGAGCAGCGAAACCAGCGGCTGCGGCAAGTCCCCCTCGGTTGCCTTTTTCTTCATGAGCTGTGGCGGTGAATCAGGAGCGAATCAGGAAGCGCGCATTCTATCGCGCCAGGCCTCGATGGCGTCCTTCGCTTCCTTGAGGCCGACGCCGTTCTTCTCGCGGTAGAGCTTGATGGCGTCGATCAGCAGCCCGTTGCGGATCTGCGCTTCGATCTCCGCGTCTTCCACCTGGCGGATGATCGAGCCCGGAGGCCGCGTGTGCGCCGGCTTGCGCGCGCTCTTCGACGGCAGGTTCGGCTGCGGCGGCTTGAGCTGCACGACCTCGACGTTCTTGCGCTGAGCGAAGAACAGAATCAGGCCACCCACGACCACCAGCAAGAGGACCACCAAAAGCCCGAGCCCGAGGAACGTGACCATGCTTGCGTCAGCGTAACCCCGGGCCCGGAAGCGTGCGACCCAACCAGCTGGTCAGGTCAACGCGGTGCGCTATTTCAAGCGACTTCGAACAACGCGGCGGCGCCCATGCCACCGCCGATGCACATCGTCACCACGCCGTACTTACCGCCGCGGCGCTTGAGCTCACGCAGCAGCGTGCCGGCCATGCGCGTGCCCGAGACACCGAGCGGGTGACCGAGCGCAATGGCGCCGCCGTTGGGGTTCACCTTCGCCGGGTCGAGCCCGAGCTCGCGAATGCAGTACAGCGACTGCGCCGCGAAGGCCTCGTTCAGCTCGAACACGTCGATGTCCTTCACGGTGAGCTTGTTCTTCGCGAGCAGCTTCTTCACCGCCGGCACCGGGCCGATGCCCATGATGTCGGGCGGCACGCCCGCGACCGCGAAGTCGATGAAGTAGCCGAGCGGCTTCACGCCGAGCTCCTTCGCCTTCGCCTCGCTCATCACCACCGTCGCGCCGGCGCCGTCGGTCAGCGGGCTCGCGTTGCCGGCAGTCACCGTGCCCTTCATGTCGAAGGCCGGCTTCAGCTTCTGCAACCCGTCGAGCGTGGTCTCGGCGCGGATGATGGTGTCGTCGCTCACCGTCACCTGCTTCGCCTTGCCGCTCTCGTCGTACATGGTGACGGTGATGGGCGCGATCTCGTCCTTGAGGCGTCCCTGCTCGCGCGCCTCGGTCGCCTTCTTCTGCGAAGCGGCCGCGAACGCGTCTTGATCTTCACGCGACACCTTGAAGCGCGCGGCGACCTTCTCGGCCGTGGCGCCCATCGTCGTGTAGACCTCGGGGTACTTCTCCATCAGCTCCGGGTTGGCGGAGAACTTGTTTCCGCCCATCGGAATCATGGTCATCGTCTCGGTGCCGCCGGCGATGCCCACGCTGTACTGACCAGCCTTGATGGCCTGCGCGACCTGGGCGATCGACTGCACGCCCGAGGCGCAGAAGCGGTTCACGGTCATCGCCGAGACGGTGTCAGGCAGACCCGCCATCAGCGCCGCGACGCGCGCCACGTTGTTGCCCTGCTCGGCTTCGGGCATCGCACAGCCGATGACCACGTCTTCGACGTCTTCCTTCTTCAAGCCCGGCACGCGCGCGATGGCTTCCTTGATGACGTGCGCCGCCATGGTGTCGGGGCGCGTGTCTTTCAGCTCGCCCTTGTGGGCGCGGGTGAACGGGGTGCGGGCACTGCTGGCGATGACGATTCGTTCGCTCATGATGGTCTTTCAGATAACGCAGACAGGTTGGGTTGAAGGCCGAACGGCCAGGTCAGTTACGGAGCGGCTTGCCCTTCTCGAGCATGAACTGCAGGCGGTCCTGCGTCTTGGCTTCGCCGCACAGCGAGAGGAACGCGTCGAGCTCGAGCTCGAGCAGCTGCTGCTCGGTGACCGGAGTGCTGGTCGACGTATCTCCGCCGGTGAGCACGGTGCCCAGCTTGCGACCGATGAGTCGATCGTGGTCGCTGATCTGGTGGTTCTGCACCATGTCGTAGAGCTGCATGTCGATGGTGGCCGCTCCGCTCTTGCCGGGGAGCAAGAACGTCGACGGGCGCGGCGCACGGAAGCCGGCTTCGGCCATTCCGAGAGCGCGCGCCTTCGCGTCGGCGAGCAGGTGATCGCGGTTCATCGAGATGAACGCGTCAGGCGCGATGAAGCCAGACTCGCGCGCTTCTTCCGCCGACGTGGCGACCTTCGCCATGCCGATGGTGAGGAACGCCTTCTTCACGAAGTTGAACGAGTCGATGTCCTTGGTGCCCGCGTACACGCCGCTCAAGTTGCGCAGGAGCTGCATGTTGCCGCCACCGCCGGGAATGAGGCCGACGCCGAACTCCACCAGGCCGATGTACGTCTCGGCCGCGGCGACCTGCGTGTTGCCGCCCATGGTGACTTCACAGCCGCCGCCCAGCGCGAGCTGGAACGGAGCGGTCACCACCGGAATCGACGAGTAGCGCATGCGCTGGTTGGCCTGCTGGAACGAGCCGATCTGCCGGCGAATCTCGTCCCACTGACCTTCCTTCGCGGCCCAGAGGATCATCGCGATGTTCGCGCCGGCGCTGAAGTTCTGGCCGTCGTTGCCGATGACGAGCCCGCGCGCGTTCTTCTCGGCCCAGTCAGCCGACTCGTGCATCAGCGCCATGATGTCGGCGTCGATGCTGTTCATCTTCGAGTGGAACGAGAGGAGCGCGATGCCGTCGCCCATGTCGAACAGCGACGCGCTGTCGTTGCCCTTGATCAACTTGCCCGAGCGGCGGAGCGAGTCGACGGTGATCTGGCGCCCAATTTCCGGCACGTAGCGCACCGACTTGCTGGGCACGTTCCAGTACGTGTCGAACTGCTTCTCCGCTCCGTAGAAAGACGTACGGCCGCTCTTGAGCATCTCCTCGACCCAGGGGGCGACGAAGATCTTGAGCTCCTTCATGCGGGCGACGGCCTTCTCGACGCCGATCGCGTCCCACGTCTGGAAGGGGCCCTGTTCCCACGCGAAGCCCCAGCGCATCGCGCGATCGACGTTCACGACGTCGTCGGCGATTTCACCGAGCAGGCGCGCGGCGTAGCTGAGCGTCTCGAGCGTGACCTGCTCCGCGAACTTGGCGGCCTTGTCGGTGCCGCTGAGCACCACGCGGATCTTCTCGTTCAACTCTTCGACGTCGCGGGCTGCGCCGAGTGAATCGAAGCGCACCTTGTTCTGCGCGCGGTACTCGAAGGTCTTCAGGTCGAGGACGAGGATCTCCTTGCCGCCGTCAGACTTGTTCTTCTTGTAGAAACCGCCGCCGGTCTTGTCGCCGAGCATCTTCTTCTCGACCATCTTCTTGAGCCACTCGGGCGGCTTGAAGGTGTCGCGGAGCGGATCGCTGGTGAGCGAGTCGTAGCAGTTGGTCGTCACGTGCATGAACGTGTCGAGACCGACGAGATCGGCGGTGCGGAACACGGCCGACTTGGGGCGACCGAGCGACGGGCCGAAGATCTTGTCGACCTCTTCGATCGTCACGCCGTGCTGATCCATCGTGCCGAGCGTGCGCATCATTCCGTACGTGCCGATGCGGTTGGCGATGAAGTTGGTGGTGTCCTTGCCGTAGACGATGCCCTTGCCAAGCGTGCGCTCACCGAACTCCGCGAGCGCGGCCATCACCGCCGGGTCGGTCTTCTCGCCGGGGACGATCTCGAGCAGCTTCATGTAGCGGACGGGGTTGAAGAAGTGCGTGACGAGGAAGCGGCGCTTGAAGTCGTCGCTGCGGCCCTCGGTCATGCCGGCGATGCTCATGCCCGACGTGTTGCTGGTGACGATGCACGTCTTGCTGATCAACGGCTCGAGCTTCGCGAAGAGGTCGTTCTTGAGCTTCAGGTCTTCCTTGATGACCTCGACCACCCAGTCACATTCCGAGACGCGCTTGAGATCGTCTTCGATGTTGCCGACTTCGATCAGCGACAGCGCGCGCGTGCTCATCAGCGGAGCGGGCTTCTGCTTGCCGAGATTCGCGACGGCGCCGGCGGCGAACTTGTTGCGCGCGGCCTTGTCGGTCGACTTCTCACCCGGCGGAACGATGTCGAGGAGGATCACGGGGACGCCGGCGTTCGCGAGGTGCGAGGCGATGCCGCTGCCCATCACGCCAGCGCCGATCACGGCGGCCTTGCGGATGCGGAAAGTCATGGAGAGGACTCCGAAGTGAGATGTGAGGTGGGGAACCAACGACGACGCGCGGATCCATAGCGCAGCGCGGCGAAAGTCGCCCTCAAATCGACGCAATGTCTCCACTGGAGACAATCTCCCTCTCCCCCGCAGGGGAGAGGGTCGGGGAGAGGGCCCTTCATGCTCTACGCTCATCACGTGCGGCAGGTCGCGTGGGTCCTCTTCAAGCTGTTCTGTGCGTTCCTCATCGCGTGTCTGATCACGATCGTCGTGATCTTGCTCCCATGCATCGTCATGTCCGGAGGCTTGCCGTGGTGTGGAATGCGCTCGGCGCCAGAAAATGAGGCCCTCGAGCTGGTCAGCAAGATCAGCTTCGGTGTCGGGCTGGCTTGCGCGCTGACGGTTCTGTTCTGGCCTCGGAAGAAGGGCTGAGGCGACTTCGAGCGCCCTCACCCCGAACCCTCTCCCAGAGGGAGAGGGGGTTCGCCTCGCGCCTTACGTGAGCCCTCTCCCACAGCTTCGGGGGTCCTCTCTACCCAGCGCCGAGTGATGACCCGGCACCACCTGCCGCAACTTCCCGACATCGCGCTGATCCACAGGGCCCCCTGATTGCACCGCGCCAGCGCATGCGGCTCACTCATGCCCTGTCGATTTTGACCCTCGTCGCGTTCGCCGGCTGCCCGAAGCCGAACCGCGAGCCCGTGACGCTCACCATCAACCCGAGCGAAGTGAAGCTCGCGCGCGGCCAGCGCCTGCAGCTCGCCGCCACCGCCGTCTACCCGGACGGCAGCTCGAAAGAAGTCACCAGCGAAGTGAGCTGGTCGGTCGACGATTCGTTCGTCGCGTCCTTCTCTCCCGACGAGCCCGGAGTGGTCATCGCCGCGCAAGACGGCACCACCAACATTCGCGCGCGGCTCTCGACGAAAGAAGTCACGCGCCCCATCGTCGTCGCCGGCGCGCTGTTGCAAGCGCTCGAAGTCGACCCGCCGCACCCGGTCGTTCCCGCGAACCTGCAGCTCGCGCTCATCGTCACCGCCCTCACGTCTGATCAGCAGAAGGTCGACGTCACCGGCGAAGCGGTGTGGATGAGCGCCTCGCCCGACATCGCCACCGTCGAAGGCAACCAGCTCGTCGGTCACCGCGCCGGCACCACCACGCTGACCGTCAGTGTTCAGGGCACCACGCTGCAGGTTCCCGTCGACGTCACCAACGCGCAGATCAGCAGCATCGACGTGCAGCCCTCGCAGTTCTCACTCGCCGTCGGCTTCGCGCGCGCCATGAGCGCCACCGCGCTGATGGACGACGGCAGCTCGCTCGACATCACGTCCTTCGCGACGTGGAGCGCGTCGAACCGCTTCGCGATCTTCTCTCAAATCCCCGGCGAAGAAGGCATCGTGTCCGCCGCCGCGCCCGGCACCGCGCAGCTCTTCGCGCGCGTGGGCACCAAGTCCGGCAGCGCGACCATCACCGTCACTGACGCGACCCTCAGCTCGCTCGAGCTCTCTCCGGTGATCTCCGCGCTCGCGGTCGGCACCACCCAGCGCTTCGAGCTCACCGGAGTCTTCAGCGACGGCACCACCAGCCCGCTCAACGCCCAGGCGATGTGGGCGAGCAGCAACGCCAACGTCATCTCCATCAGCGGCCACGGCGTCGCACGCGCCCTGACGCGCGGGAGCAGCACCATCACCGCCTCGGCCGGCGGTCAGAGCATCGGCCGCATGATCTCCGTCACCGACGCGCGGCTCGTCTCGCTCGAGCTCTCTCCGCAGCCCGTCGTCGTCGCGCGCGGCCTGACCACCGACGTGAAGGTCTTCGGCACCTTCGCAGACGGCTCGCGCCACGAAGTCACGGGCAGCGCGCTCTGGAGCGTCGGCGACCCGAGCAAGGCCTCAGTCAGCAACGCCAGCACCACCGCGGGCCGCGTCACCGCCATCGCCGAAGGCCAGACCGATCTCACCGCGAGCCTGCAGGGCGTCAGCGCCACCACGCAGCTCACCGTCTCCGCCGCGGCGCTCACCATGATTCAGCTCTCGCCCGCCACGCCGATGATGCCGCTCGGCACCCGCGTGCAGTTCACCGCGATGGGCGTGTTCAGCGACGGCTCCACCAGCGACCTCACCTCGCAGGCCACGTGGACCAGCTCCGACACGTCGCACGTCACGGTCGCCTCGCAGGGCACCCAGAAGGGCGAAGCGTTCGCGCGCGGCCGCGGCACCGCCACCGTCACCGTCAGCCTCGGCGGCAAGTCGGCGAGCACCATCGTCACCGTCAACGACGCGAGCCTGGTGCGCATCGAAGTCTCTCCGCTCCCCGCGATGATTCCCGTCGGGCTCACGCAGCGCTTCACCGCGCAGGGCGTGTTCACCGACGGCACCATCACCGACCTCACCACGCAGGGAACGTGGTCGATCGCCAACACGACCTTCGCCACCGTGAGCAACGCGCCCGGCACGCGCGGCCTCGTCACCGCCGTCGCACAGGGCGCCACGCGCCTCGCCTTCGCCTTCAACGGCACCACCGCCGCCATCGACCTCACCGTCACCGCGGCCACCATCACGCAGCTCGAAGTCACGCCCAGCGGCATGAGCTTGCCGGTCGGGCTCACCACCAACGCGCACGTCATCGCCACCTGGAGCGACGGCCTCACGCTCGACGTCACCTCGCAGTGCACGTTCACCACCGACGCTCCGGGCATCGCGCAGGTCAGCAACGCGCCCGGCACGCTCGGAGAAGTCCGCGCGCGCATGCCCGGCCAGACGCGTCTCACCGCGAACGCCTTCGGTCTCTCGGCCAGCACCACCGTGGTCGTCACGCCGGCGGTGATGATGTCCATCACCCTGATGCCCAACGCGCTGTCACTCGCGCATGGAACCTTCGGCCGCTTCACCGCGCGCGCGACGTACAGCGACGGCAGCGATCTCGACGTCAGCGCGCAGGCCTCGTGGTCCAGCTCCGCTCCGACGTTCGCGCAGGTCAGCAACGTCGCCGGTCACGAAGGCGAAGTGCACGCGCTGCAGCCCGGCTCGGCGACCATTCGCGCGCAGCTCGGCACGCAGTCCGCGACCGCGCTGCTCACCATCACGCCCGCCACCCTCACCTCGCTCGAGCTCGACCCCGCGCAGCCCACCGTGCCGCTCGGCGCCGACCTGCAGTTCACGCTCACCGGTCGCTACAGTGATGGAAGTGCGCAGGTGCACACCGTGCAGGCTGCGTGGTCGAGCAGCAACGGCGCGGTCGCCACGGTGTCCAACGCGCCGGGCCTCGAGGGTCACCTCACCTCGCGCACGCGCGGCGCCACCGTCATCACCGCCGCGTTCGGCAGCCGCACCGCCACCGCCACGGTCACCGTCACCGACGCCACCATCGCGCGCGTGGAGCTCGCTCCGTCGCCCGCGTCGCTCGCGAAGTTCACGCGCATGCAGCTCACCGCCACCGGCGTGTGGACCGACGGCACGCAGCAGGTGCTCACCACGAACTGCGCCTGGGCAAGTCAGAATGCGACCGTCGCTTCCGTTTCCAACGCGCCGGGCCAGAAGGGCCGCCTCGACGCGCTCGCTCCCGGCGTGGCCGACATCACCGCCAACTGCTCCGGAGTGACCGGTCTCCTCTCGGTCACCGTCAACGACGTCACGCTCTCGCAGCTCGTCATCACGCCGGCGAACCCGGGCGCGGCGGCCGGCTTCTCGCAGCAACTGCAGGCCACCGGCATCTTCAGCGACGGTTCGTCACAACCGATGACGGACTTCGTCACCTGGGGCACGCAAGACGCGTCGAAGGCCACCGTCTCGAACGCGAGCGGCAGCGAAGGTCTGGTCAGCGCGCTCGCTCCGGGCAGCGTCTCGCTCACCGCGAACGCACTCGGCGTCACCCACACGTTCACCTTCGTGGTGAGCGCTGCCGTGTTGCAGAGCCTGGAGATCGCTCCGGTGGTCGGCAGCGTGCCGAAGGGCCTCGGGCTCACGCTCGTCGCGCGCGGACACTTCTCCGACGGCACGACGGCTGATCTCTCTGAAGCGAGCGTGTGGTCGTCGTCGCAGCCTGGCATCGCCGCGGTCTCCAACGTCGCCGGCTCGCGCGGAAACTTGAGCGCGCTCGCCGAAGGCACGGTCACCGTCACCGCGACCACCGGCGGCTTCACGGCGACCTCGACCATCACCGTCAGCCCCGCGCAGCTCACCAATCTCGACGTCACCCCGAGCAACCCGAGCGTGGCCGCGGGCCTCTCGCTCGGCTTCACGGCGACCGGCAGCTTCACCGACGGCAGCACGCGAGATCTCACCACCAGCGTCACGTGGTCGGTCGGCGACGGTCTCGTCGCGAGCATCTCCAACGCCGACGGCTCACGCGGCGTCGCGCGCGGCCTGCGCCCGGGCACCACCGGCATCACCGCCACCCTCACCGGCCAGACCGGGAGCACCACGCTGCAGGTCAGCGCCGCGCAGCTCTCGTCGATTGCCCTCACTCCGGCGAACCCGTCGATTCCCCGCGGGCTCGGCGCGCAGCTCGTCGCGATGGGCACCTTCACCGACGGCAGCACGCAAGACCTCACCGAGCAGGCCACCTGGCTCTCGAGTGATTCGAACACCGTGAGCGTCTCGACGATGTCGGGCAGCAAGGGTCAGACGAGCGCGTTGCAGCTCGGCAGCGCGCAGGTCACCGCGACCTTCGGCGCGACGCAGGGCACCACCACCGTCACCGTCACCGCGGCCGTGCTCTCGAGCATCGCGCTGACGCCGGTGAACCCCTCGGTGCCGGCGGGCCTCTCGACCATGCTCGTCGCGACCGGCACGTTCTCCGACGGCACCACGCAAGACGTGAGCGCGAGCTCGAGCTGGAGCTCCAGCAACACCTCGGTCGCGTGGGCGAACCCCGGCGGTCAGGTCTTCGGCTTCGTGGCGGGCACGTCGCTCATCTCAGTCAGCAAGAGCGGCATTACCGGCAGCGCGACGTTCACGGTCACCGCGGCGGTGTTGCAGCAGCTGCAGGTCACTCCGCCGAACGCGATGCGGCCGCGCGGGTTGTCGCAGCAGTTCACCGCGATGGGCGTGTTCAGCGACAGCTCGACGCAGGATCTCACCGACTCCGTGACGTGGTCGAGCAGTGATCAGACGCGCGTCACCATCAGCAACGCCAACGGCTCGCACGGTCTGGCCGCGACGCCCAACGTCGGCGCGGTGCAGATCACCGCGACGATGGGCAGCATCAGCAACTCGACGCCGTTCACCGTCACCGCCGCGCAGCTCACCAGCATCAGCATCTCTCCGTCGGGCAGCAGCGCGCCGCTCGGCAGCTCGCGCCAGTTCTTCGCGGTCGGCCACTACACCGACGGCAGCGCGCAGAACCTCACGACGTCGGCGACGTGGGGCTCGAGTGATCAGTCGGTGGCCACCATCAGCAACGCCAACGGCAGCAAGGGCCTCGCCACCACGCTGCGCGTCGGAGCAACCAGCATCAGCGCCGCCTTCGGTGGCTTCAACGCGCAGGTGAACCTCGTCGTCATCCAGTCGACGCTCACGCGCATCGACGTCACGCCCGCCAACGCCAGCACCGCGCTCGGCTACACGCGGCAGTTCATCGCCACCGGCACGTATTCAGACGGCACCACGCAGGTGATCAGCGACACGGTCACCTGGGCCTCGAGCGATGAATCGGTGGCGCTGATCAGCAACGCCAGCGGCTCACGCGGACTCCTCTCTACTGTCGCTTCCGGCAGCACGGTCGTCACCGCGACCTTCGGCTCCGTCAGCGGGAGCACGCCGCACGCCGTGTCTCCGGCAGCGCTGGTCTTCATCTCGCTCTCGCCCGGCTCGGTCAGCGTCGCCAATGGAAACAGCGCGCAGCTCACCGCGACCGGCTTCTTCAGCGACGGCAGCAGCCAGGATCTGACGACCACCATCACCTGGTCCTCGGCTGATCCGCTGATCGCGCAAGTCAGCAACGCCAGCGGCTCCGAAGGGCGCGTCACTGGAATTTCCGCGGGAAATACGTCGATTTCCGCGACCCAGGGCACCGTCTCGGCAAGCCTGTCGGTGACGGTCCAGTAGTTCCAGTTGGGGTAAATTGTCTCGAAAGAACCTGAGTTGTTTCGGGGTGTTGACCCCGGAACTTCACTCGGGACAGTATTTCGCGCCCGCTCACGCAACCACGTGGGCGCATGTACGACAATTCGGCACTCCGCCTCACCCAGCCCTCAAACTCAAGGACCCCTTCATGCCTACGATTTCCGACAAGCGGCTCGCGACTCTGTACACGAGCTTCGAGACGCAGAAGCGCACCAACCCGAACCTGAAGCTGGGCACGGAGCAGGCGCTGCAGATCCTCTCGGAGGTCGGTGACCGCAGCGGCTGGTCGGCCTCGAAGGTGCTCAGCGAGCTGAAGAAGCCGGGCATGACGCAGGACCAGCAGGTCGCGCTGGCGGCGAAGGGACTGTCGGCGGGCGAGAAGAAGGACCTCGCGACGATTCTCGATCAGGGCACGGTTCCGCTCGAGGCGGGCGCGAAGGAATTCCTCGAGAAGGTGATCGGCCGCACCACGCCGCCTCCGGGTCCGGGTCCTGGCGGCGACATCTCGGTGAACGGTCTTTCGATCAGCGGTGATCAGGTCAACGGCCTCACGGGCAAGACCAAGGCCGGAGCGACCCTCGAAGCGATCAACCTCTCGACCGCGCCGACGGGCCGGTACCACACCGACGACACCTTCGTGATCGGCAAGGCCGACGCGAACGGCAACTTCTCGGGCGCGAAGCTCACCGGCGACATGGCGATGCGTGAAGGCGACATGATCCGCATGCGCGCGCGCTACGCCGACGGCACCACGTCGGACTGGATCAACGTCAAGGCCAACACCGCCGAGACGAAGGACACCAACAACGCCGCGGTCGCCGTGTTCCGCATCGGCCTCACCGCGACCAACGGTCAGATCGCCGTCTCGAACATCAACGAAGGCCGCCAGATCTCGGAGCCGGGCGCGAAGCTGCAGTTCACCAACGCGCGCACGGGCGAGAAGACGGTCGTCACCCTCGACGCCGACGGCACGTTCCCCAAGGACCTCAAGATCAAGGGCCAGGCGGGCGACAAGTTCTCGGTCGCGGCGAGCGACGGCGTGAACAACACCAACTTCGCGACCTCGGTCGGCAACGTGCAGGTGCCGGGCGGCGCGGTGGGCGGCGACATCATCAAGGACCCGGCGCTCCACAAGGACGAGCTCAACGCCGACGGCACGCCGAAGTTCGGCAAGAAGAACTTCACCGGCCCGCTCATCGACGGCGCCATCGAGCCGGGCGACGTGCAGCAGGGTCAGCTGGGTGACTGCTACTTCCCCTCGGCCATCGCGGCGCTCGCCAAGGCCGACCCGAACGTCCTCAAGAACGCGATCAAGGACAACGGCGACGGCACGTACACCGTCACGTTCAAGGAGCGCGACTGGATGAGCGGCAAGGTGAAGGACGTGCCCGTGAAGGTCGACGGCGACCTCTACGTTCGCAGCTGGGGCGGTCCGCTCTACGGCCACTCGGCGAACAGCGGCGAGCCCACCAAGATGGAGATGTGGTTCCCCGTGCTCGAGAAGGCGTACGCGCAGTGGAAGGGCAGCTACGACGCGATCGGCAACGGCGGTTCGTCGGCTGACGTGTTCGAGGCGTTCACCGGCGCCGAAGGTCGCAGCATCAACGCGGCCGGCAACGCGGACAACGTGTGGAACACCATCACCAAGGCGATCGACGCGCACAAGCCGGTCTCGGCGGGTACGCACGACGACGGTGGCCCGGTGAACTACGCCAACACCGGCGTGTACGGCGACCACTCGTACTCGGTGCTCGGCTACGAGAAGTCGGGCAACGAGCGCTACGTGGTGCTCCGCAACCCGTGGGGCGAGTCGGAGCCCTCGGGCAACGGCGCGAACGACGGCGTGTTCAAGCTGAAGCTCGCTGAGTTCCAGAAGCTGTACGACAACGTGATGTACACGAACTGAGCTCGAGCTCAGCCTGGTGCGTCACTCCCGGCCGTCCACTTCGTTCGAGGTGGGCGGCCGAAGTGTTTTCACCGCGGTGCGCAGGTTGTCGAGCAGCCCGAGCTTGGTCTCGAGCCGCGCCTGAATCGGTACGTCGAACTGCGGCAGCGTCGCGGTGCACGAGTCCTTGATGTGCACCGGCAGCGCGTCGGCCTTGATGCGGATCTTCCCTTTGATGGGCACCACCAGGTCGACCGGAATGCGCGCGCGGATCGGCACCTTGATCGCTCCGATGCCGAACACCGACGTCTCGACCGTGGTGTCGAGCGGGAGATCGACGCGCAGCGGCACGCTGGTCTCGACCTCGAGCTGCTCGTCGAGGCTCAGCTTCGTCGCGATCTCGATCGGAATGGTGAGCGGGTGCTCGACCTTCACCGGAATGCGCGTGTCGACGTCGACCGCGATCGGCAGCTGGCGATCGCCGAGCAGGTGCTCGATGCGATGACGCAAGCGATCGGTCTCGAGCCCCGCCTTGCGCGCCTGCAGCCAGCCCGCGACGGCGACGATCGGCAGGCCCCACGCGAGCACGATCGCCGTGATGACCCACCAGCGCCAGTCGACGTCTTCCAGCCGACGCAGCGATTCTTCGATGCGGCCCTCGCCAATCACCCACGGGGATGAGAGCAGCAGCGCGATGATCAACACCGGGCCCAGCGCCACGTGCACCCACGCGAGCATGCGCGACACCTGTTTGAACCGTTCCATGCGCGCACTCTGACACCACGCAGGGCCTCAGCGCGGCGCGATGCGCAGCGGAACTTCGGCAGCGTCGGCGGTCTCGACCAGTTCAGCCCAGCTCTTGAACGCCGACGCGGGCAGGCCATCGTCAGCGAGCTCCACGTCGACGACGCACAGGTGCTGGTGAAGGAAACGACCGGCTCTCCACGCCGCCGGCTCGGTCTTCAGCGCGAGGAGCTGCAGCTTGCGACGCGACGCCTGGTCCGCGCCCCTCAACACCTCGAGCACCATCGGGAGCGGAGTCACCTGCTCGAGACTCAACGTGAGCCCGGGCGCCGTCGCGACGTTCAGCGTCGCCACGAGCTCTCCACTGAATTCCGGCGGGTCACCGGCGCGAGAGATCAACGTGGCGTTCACCGTCACCTCGCCGCCCGCGATGCGCACCATCGGCCCGAAGTCGGCCACACGTCCCCTGCAGAACTTCGCCGGCGCGAGCGCTTCGAGGAGACGGGGCTCGAGGAGCATGCGGTGCTCCGAAGGGCGATAGGCCGACTCATCACGCCGAATCGCGAGCGAGCGCGGCAAGGTGAGGAGCCCGAGCCCGAAGAGCAGCGCCACGGCGCGCGGGTTGAGCTCGAGCTTCAACGCGACGGTGAGCGCCAGACCGATCGCGGCGAGCGCCAACAACTGCGGGAGATGCGCGGGGTGTTGCGACAGCCAGCCATCGAGCTCGCGATCGTCGCTCGTGCCCGGGAAGATCACGAACAGCTTCGTGACGGCGAGCGCGAGCAACAACGCGGCAGGTGCCATCGCGATGAACTTCGAGAACGCGAGCACCTCACCTTCGACGACCAGGAACGCCCACAGCGTCGTGAGCACCACCACGGTGAGCGTGAACATCGATGCCACCGAATAGCTGTGCGTGTTCATCGACTCGGTGGCGAGCGCCGAACGGCCCAGCGCCAGGCCGAGCGAGAGACACACCAGCGCGAACCACTGTGCTCCGCGCGCGGGAGGCCGCACGAAGGTGATGCCCAGCGCGACGATGGCGGCGATGCCGAGCAGCAGCAGCGGTCGCGCGGGGTGGAACTCGAAGATCGAGACTTCCCAGAACGCGGTGAGCAACTCCCGCACCCGGTCGAGCGGGTCCGGACTCACGTCGCCCACCGCGTCACGCACGAACTGCCAGCGGATGGTCTCGATGCTCGAGAAACACAGCGCGGCGATGCCGAACCAGAACGCGAGCTGCGCTGGGAGCAACTTCGCGCGCGACATGCGCGCAGCGTCGCACTCCTCAGCCGATCGCGCGACGGGCCTTGAGCAGACCCGAGGAGAGCGTGTCGGTGGTCGCCGAAGCGCCGTTCTTCAACGCCTGCAGCAACACCTGACCCGCGGTGGGGCGCGGCCGCAACAACGCGTGCAGACCCGCTCCGAGCAGCGCGCCCACGCCGAGCAGAATTCCCGCCGCGGCGACGGGGTGCTTCTTCGCGCCCGTCTTCAGCTCATCGGCGACGTCGCTCGCGGCGTCTTGCGCAGCCTGCGCCGCCGACTGCGCGTTCTGCGCGACCGACGAGAGATCATCGAACATCGCGTCCGCCGCCTTCTTCACTGAGGTCTGAAATCCGTTCGACGTGGCCATGTGTGGCTCCTCTGGTTGGGGGGAGCCGATTGAGTTTGCAGCACATGTGCCGCACGCAATTTCGCGGGGAAACGCGGGAGCGCCGAGCCGTGACGCCACAGTCGACGCGAGATCGAGGCGCCTCGGCTCAGGGGTGAATGATCGGGCTGGGCCGCACGACGGGAATCGCGACGAGCTTCGCCAGGGTGTCGTTGAGCGTGGCAGGGCCTGAACCCGGCGCCGGGTACCGCCACACGGTCTCGCTGTGCGTGCGTGTCGCGTCGAGGCCGGCCTTGAAGCCGAGCTCGGAAGCACCGCCAGCGCTGACTCCCAGCGAGCCCTTCGCGGAAATGCCAATCGTCTGCGTCGTCGCGAGCGAAGCCGACACGTTCGTCGCGTCACCCAGAGAGCCGACGCTGGTCGCATAGTCGCCGGTCTTGATGAATCGGCCGACCGCGGCGAGCGCATCACGCGAGTTCGCGTCGAAGCGGATCTGCGCCTGCACTCCGGCGGAGACGACTCCGGGCGTCAGTCGGCTCTGGCCCAATGCGCCGCCGCTGCTCAACGTGACCGAGGATCTTCCACTCGCCACCATCGTGTTTCCCGTCGCAGCGAGCGCGCCGACAGGATCACTGAGGAGCTTCGAGCTCGAAACGCCGGGCGGAATCGACACCCGGTGTTCGACGGTCGCCGACACGTCGAGCGAACCGCCCGCGGAATTCGACGTGTACCCCGCGGTCAGCGACGCCTTGCCGCTGAGCGATGCCCCGAGGGTCTGGCGAACCGCGAGCGCCGTGGGGTGACCGTTGGTGAACTCCACCCGCACCGCCGTACCCGCTGAAACGCCCGCACCTCCGCCGAGCGAGATGTCAGCGACACCGAGCTTCCCCGACAGGTCAGCAGCGCCCGCACCCTTCGCTTCGACTGCGCTCAGGTGCGAGCGAAGGAACTCCAGATCGTCGACCGTTGGAGCCGAAGTCGCGCTGCGCTTCATGATGCTGGTCGCGCGTTCGGCATCGGCGGCAGAGGTGAAGGTGAACTCCGACCGAGCGCCGGCTCCGACGAAGACCGAGCTCTCGCCCTTGAACGGTTCGTTCTTCACCTCGCCCGTGGTGAGCCCGATTCCAAAATCGCCTGAACCCGCAACCGTGAACCCGGTCGCGCTGCGGGTGACGGTGATGTTCTTGCCACCCTGTGCCGCGACGCTGTCGAGCGAAGCCTCTCCACTGCCGCCGAGCTTGTACGTGTCACCGGGCTGCAGCGCCTGAAGCTGATCGTGAACGTTGAACGGGGCGAGCTCGTCCTTCACCGCTTTGCTGGCGGCCGACTTGCCGGCGTCGAACGCACTGGCTGCTCCGGTCGCGACGGCGTCCTTCGCTGCGCTCGCGGTCGAGACGGCTGCGTCCTTCACTGCGCCCGCGGTGGTCTTCGCGGCGTCGATGGTCTGTCGGATGGCGATGGGTTTCGGTTTGAGATCGATGGGCATGTAGCCATCGAGAGCAACGCGAAGGCCAGCGCGCGTCGCAGTGATCGTCACGCGTTGCGAGTGAGCTGTGAACTGCCAGTTCACCGGCGGTGAACGCGCGATTCACTTTCTGTAGCTCCGCGAGCCTCGGTGCACCATGGTCCGCGCCATGTCACTGACCGCCCTCGTCGTCGCCGCGTCGCTCGCCGCTGCACCGCCCAAACCCTTCACCCAGGTCGCCTCGGTCGAAGGCGTCACCGAGTACCGCCTGCCCAACGGCCTGCGCATCTTGTTCGTGCCCGACGAATCGGTCGCGACCGTGACCGTGAACATGACGGTGCTCGTCGGCTCGCGACACGAGGGCTACGGCGAGAAGGGCATGGCCCACCTGCTCGAGCACATGCTCTTCAAGGGCTCGCCCAAGTACAAAGACCCCAAGAAGGAAATGGGCTCGCGCGGCGCGGAATGGAACGGCACCACGCGCCAGGACCGCACCAACTACTTCGAGACGCTCAACGCGAGCGACGCCAACGCCGACTTCGCGATCCGCTTCGAGGCTGATCGTCTGGTCAACGCGTTCGTCGCGAAGAAGGACCTCGACACCGAGATGACGGTGGTGCGCAACGAGTTCGAAGCGAGTGAGACGCGCCCGCAGGGCGTGCTGGCCAACGCGGTGCGCGCGGCGGCGTTGCCGTGGCACAACTACGGCCGCGCGGTGATCGGCATCAAGGCCGACATCGAGCTGGTTCCCATCGACAACCTGAAGGCGTTCTACGCGCGCTACTACCAGCCCGATAACTCGGTGCTCGTCATCGCCGGCCGCTTCGACGAAGCGAAGGCGTTCAAGAGCATCGCCGACTCGTTCGGCAAGATCGCCAAGCCCACGCGCGTGTTGCCGTCGACGTTCACCACCGAGCCCACGCAGGACGGCGAGCGCACCGTCACCATCCGCCGCGTGGGTGGAGCGGCCGCTTTGAGCGTCGCGTGGCGCATTCCCGCCGCGACCGACCCCGACTTCCCCGCGCTGATGGTGCTGCAGGGCGTGCTGGGTGATCAGCCGCAGGGCCGCCTGCACCAGGCGCTGGTCGATGGAAAGAAGGCCAGCCAGGCGCGCTGCGATCTCGACGAGTTCAAGGAGCCGGGTCTGTTCACCTGCTCGGTCGGCTTCAAGGAAGGCGACAACGTCGCCGCCGCGCGCGACCTGATGCTCACCACCATGGAGACGGTGAAGCCCATCGCGCAGCCGGAGTTCGAGCGCTCCGCCACGGGGTGGATCTCGCAGGCCGAGCAGACGCTGACCTCGTCGCAGGACGTCGGCCTCGCGCTGTCGGAATACGCGGCCGCGGGTGACTGGCGTCTCTTCTTCGTGCAGCGCGATCGTCTGAAGAAGGTGACCGCCGACGATCTGCAGCGCGTGTGGAGCAAGTACTTCAAGGCGTCGAACCGCACGCTCGGTGAGTACGTGCCGACCGCGAAGCCCGATCGCGCCGAAGTGCCGCGCCCGGCCGAGGTCGGCCCGCTGGTCAACGACTACAAGGGTGGCCCGCCCATCGCGCGCGGTGAAGCGTTCGACGCGTCGCCGGCGAACATCGAGAAGCGCTCGCGCCGCGTGAAGCTCGCCAACGGCGCGCAGCTGGTGCTGTTGCCCAAGAAGACCCGCGCCGAGTCGGTGCGCATCTCGATGCGCTTCCCGTTCGGCACGCTGCAGTCGTTGAGCGGCACCGTGCAGCAGTCGGCGCTGACGGCGGCGCTGATGAACCGCGGCACGAAGAAGCTCCCGTACAAGGACTTCCGCTCGGCGCTCGAGCGGCTGCGGGCGCAGGTGAACGTGGGCATCGACGGCCAGGAGCTGCTGGTCGACATCGAGGCGCAGCGCCCGAACCTCGCTGAGGTGCTGGCCATCACCGACGACGTGCTCAAGCAGCCGGCGCTCGACGCCAAGGAGCTCGACGTCGCCCGCGCGGAGATCCTCACCCGCATCGAGCACAACCGCACCGAGCCCAACGCGCTCGGCAACGTGACGCTCCTGCGCGCGACCAAGCCGTACCCGAAGACGCACCCGTACTACGTGTCGTCGTACGAGGAGCGCCCTGCCCTCTTCAACGCGGTCACCGTCGATCAAGTGCGCGCATTCCACGCGAAGATGTTCGGCGCGCAGAACGGCAGCATCTCGGTGGTCGGCGACTTCGACGACGCCGAGCTCGAGAAGACGCTCACCGCGATGTTCGGCTCGTGGACGGCGAAGGAGGCGTACACGCGCATTCCCGACCCGTTCGTCGAGAACAAGCCGCAGGTCATGCAGCTCCCGACGCCCGACAAGGCGAACGCCTGGTACGGCACGGCGCTGGCGGTGAAGATCAACCAGGACTCCCCGGACTTCCCCGCGCTCGCGCTCGCGACGCAGATGCTCGGTGGCGGCCCGTCGTCGCGCCTGTTCGTGTCGCTGCGTGAAGAGAAGGGCCTCTCGTACGGCGCCTACGCGTTCCTCGACAGCTCGGCCGAAGAAGAGGCCGGGCTGATCAGCACCGGAGCGATCTACGCGCCGCAGAACCTCGGGCCGGTCGACACCACCATGCAGGCCGAGCTCGCGAAGTGGAGCACGGTGAGCAAGGACGACCTGAAGCTCGCGCGCGACGAGTTCATGAACCAGCTCGCGCAGCAGCGCACCGATGACGCGGCGCTCGCGAAGCTGCTCAGCAGCCACGCGCTCCACGGCCGCACCATGAATTGGGACGCCGAGTTCGAGAAGAAGATCGAGGCGCTCACGCCCGAGCAGCTCAGCGCGGCGGTGAAGAAGTACGCCGACCCGTCGAAGTGGGTCGTGGTGAAGGCCGGCGACTTCAAGACCATCACTGCGCCGAAGTGACGGCGCTGCTCTCGTGGTTGCGCGAGCCGACTGAGGTGCGGCTCGCGCTCGACGTTCGAGCGTCCTGGTACGACTGGGCGGACGGCCTCGCTCCGCTCCCGAAGGGCACGTTGCGCGCGGTCGCGAAGAACGCGGCGGCGGCGAAGCAGCAGGCGCTCAAAGCAGACAAGTTCGTGTTGTTGCGTCGTGAGGCCGTCGCGAGCGTGTTGCCCAGCGGCGTGCTGAGGGACGTCGAGCTCACCGTGCGCAACAAGGTGGTGAGCACCGAGTTCGCGCTGCTCGACGTGACGACGTTTGCGCCGCTCGATCGCACGGCGTCGAAAGCGACGTGGAAGGAACACTGGCTGGTGCGCCTCGCGAAGGCCGCGTGGTCGCCCGAACGAACACCGCGCGCGCCGATCTTCCGCATCGGAGAGGCGAGCAACGAGCTGGTGGTGACCGACGCGATCGGAACGGCGCTGACGGCGGCGACGAAGAAGACCTTCGGCGTGCGCGAAGTGAGCGAGGCCGAGCTGAGTCAGCGCGCGGTGCACACGAATCATCCCGATGCCGTTTCTCCCCTCGCTGATCCCTCGAGCGCTGAAGCGGCGTACTGGAAGCTCGCGCACGGAGAGAAGGCCGACCGTAAGGCGGCGTGCAGCAGCCCGGCGTTCGCATACTGGCTCGCGAGCACCGTCGACGGCGAGCCGCGCAAGGACACGCGCGCCGGTGCGCTGGAGCACCCCGTCTTCGCCGCACTCTACGCCGTGCGTGTGCTGGGAAAGCCGGACGCTCAGTTCGAGTCGATCACGTCGAGCGACTGGTGGGCCGCGCGGTACTACGCGCACTTCGTCAGTCACACCTTGAGTCAGGCCGCCGAGAAGACGCTCGTCGCAGCTGGCTACGACCTCGAGGAAGAACGCGCCGCGCTCGCGAATTAGACGACTCACTTCTTCGCGCGCGCGATGGTGCGCTTCACGACGTCGAGCTCGGTGGCGCGCCTGGGCCCTTCGACGATGAACGGCGGAATTCCACCGCCCGGCTCGGAGTGAGACCAGTACTGCACGCGCGTCTTCCCGGGCTCCGCGGCCGGAGCGAACGTCCATTCGCCTGCAATCGTCGTCAGCCGCACGAACTTCGGCGTCACCGCCACCGGAGCCTCGGTCACCTCGAAGCGCACCACGCAGCGATCGCCCTTCTTCGTTCGCGTCCACCGCAGCGCGTAGTCGCGGTCTGACACGATGGGCGCGCTCACCTGCTCGTAGGTCACGCGCTCGTCGGTGCTCTGGCTCACGATGCGCCGTGACTTCACGGTCTTCTCGTCGGGCGGAATCGTGCCGTCGCCGAACGCCGCGTTGCACAGCGCCTCGACTGACGACGAAGCAGTGGCCGTGAAGCGCAGCTCGACGAAGTCAGAGCCCGCGCGCTTGCGCGACTCGACGAGAATGCCGTCGACTTCCTCGACGCGCTCGAAGTCAGCGCCACCCGCCAGCACCAGAAGCACGACTCCGAGCATCGAGCCGCATGCTCTTCGCCCCGCGGTCGCAGCGTCGATGCCGCATCAATGCACTGCGGTGGTGCGTCAGTGCGGCAGCACCCAGCGTGGTATCAATCGGCCATGGCGCGTGTGGTGGGCATCGATCTGGGGACGACCAATTCCCTCGTCGCGGTGATGGAAAAGGACCGACCCCGCATCATTCCCGGCCCTGACGGCGCACGACTGTTGCCCTCGGTCATCGGGCTCGACGATAGCGGGCAAATCATCGTCGGCAGCGCCGCGCGCGCTCGGCTCCCACTGTTCCCCGAGCGCACGGTGGCCGAAGCGAAACGACAGATGGGCAGCACCGAACGACTCAAGCTCGGCGACCGTTCCTATCTCCCGCAGGAACTCGCCGGGTTCCTCTTGAAGCGACTGCGCGACGACGCCAGCGCCTCACTCGGAGCGCCCGTTCGCGAAGCCGTCGTCACCGTCCCGGCGTACTTCACCGACGCGCAACGACAGGCCACGCGCGACGCCGGTCAACTCGCGGGCCTCGTCGTCGATCGCATCATCAACGAGCCGACTGCCGCTTCACTCGCGTACGGGCTCGATCGACTCGAAGCCGAACAGCACGTGCTCGTCTACGACCTCGGCGGAGGCACGTTCGACGTCAGCGTGCTCGAGATGTTCGCGGGCGTGCTCGAGGTGCGCGCATCGACCGGAGACAACCGGCTCGGCGGCACCGACTTCGATCGCGCCATCGTCGATTGGTTGGTTGCGCGCTTTCAGGAACAACACGGTCTGTCGCTCGCCACCGACGTGCTCGCGTTGGCTCAACTCAAGCGCGCAGCAGAAGACGCGAAGATCACTCTCTCGTCGGCGACGGAAGTGCCCATTCGTCTCCCCGCGTTGGCCACCAAAGGCAGCAAGCAACTCGGGCTCGAGCTCACCCTGACTCGCGCGCAATTCGAGGAACTCGTCGGAGCGCGCGTGCGGTCGACGCTGGGGCCCATTCGCGCCGCGCTCAAAGACGCGAACCTCGATGCGAAGCGCATCGACGAAGTGGTGCTCGTAGGCGGCAGTTCGCGCATGCCGCTCGTGCGGCAGATCCTGACCGAGTTCTTCGGCAAGGCTCCGCTGGCCGGAGTGGACCCGGACGAAGCCGTTGCGCTCGGCGCTGCAATTCAAGCCGGCCTCAAAGAGGGTTCGCTCGGCAACACCGGCATCATGATCACCGACGTCGCGCCCTACACACTCGGCGTCGAGGTGATGACGCGCACCGACTCGGGCACGCCGTTGTCGGGCATGTTCTCTCCGATCATTCAGCGCAACTCGACGATCCCCATTTCGCGCACCGAGGTGTACCGCACCACACACGACGACCAGCGCGCGGTGCAGATTCGTGTCTTCCAGGGAGAAGACCGCTTCGCGAAGAACAACGCCTTTCTCGACGAATACCTGGTCGAAGGTGTCCCGAGCGGGAAGGCGGGCGTGGAAGCGGTGGCGGTCACGTTCACCTATGACCTCAACGGCATTCTTCAAGTGAAGACCAAAGTCGTCTCCACGGGAAAAGAAGCGGTGTTGATGGTGGACCACTCGCGCGGGCTCACTCCGCTCGAACGCGAAGAAGCGCGTGCTCGGCTCGATCGTGAATGGAAGCCGTCCCCTTCCGCGCCTCGGCCGCCGACCACGGCAACGCCCGCACCCACGAGTGATCCTGATCAGCAACTGCTGCAGGTCGCTCACCAGAAACTCACTGCACTCGGGCCGGGCCCGAATTTCGATCGCCTGCGAGCGGCCGTCGAAGCGCTCGCCACTGCCACTGACTCGGCAGCGAAGCTCACCGCGTCGCGCTCGCTGACCGAACTCCTCTTCGATCTCGACGGCTGATGGATCAGACCGAGCTCAAACGCCGGCTGGTGCTCGACCCGTCCGATCGCGAGGCCCGCTTTGCGTACGCGGAGGCGCTCTTCGGAGAAGCCGCGTGGGACCTCGCACGAACGCAGCTCGAGAAGCTCCTCGCCGTCGATTCAAAGCACGCCAACGGGCTGCGCTTGCTGGCGCGCACGTGCAAGGCGCTGGGTGAAGCGGGAGCCGCGCGGCGTGCGCTCCAACAACTCGTCGACGCTGCGCCCGACGACACCGACGCGCAGGAAACGTTGGCGCTCGCGTTCATCGAAGACGAGCGACCCGACGACGCGCTCTTCCACGCTGAGCTGTCGACGGCAGGAGCCTTCGCTCCGCAGCGGTATTCGCGGTGCGTGATGCTCGCGCAGAAGACTGATCGACTCGAGCTGGCGCGCGCGTGGGCCGAACGCGGGCTGTTGATCGCTCCCGACACCGAGCTGAGTAAACAGCGTGCGTGGATCATTTCTGAGCTCGGCGTCGACGACGCGTTCGAGCTCCTCGGTGCGCTGCGCCGCGACGATGCCCTCCTCGAAGTGCGCGAAGCGATCATCGCGCAAGACCTTGCGCTCGCACGCCGTCATCTGGTCACGCTGGCCGCCGAACACGATGGGCGCCCGGAATTTCATCTCCTTCGCGGAGAGTTGCTGCTGCTCGAGAAGCAGCCCGACCGCGCAGAAACCTCGTTTGCGAAAGCGCGCAGCAAGAGCCCGGTCAAAGTCGTCACCGGAGCGTTGAGCACCAGCGTCACGCGCGGAACGCATCGCAGATTGGGAGTGCTGGGTTGGCACCGCCACGGCGGCAGCCTCTCGCCACTCGAAGCGGTCTCGGTGCGCGGTAGCGGTGCGCTCCAACTCAGCGGGAACGTGAAGGAAGACGGTCGCGAAGCCGTGCAGCTCGCGTTTTCGCTGGTGAAGAAGCTCGCGCGCAGGTGGGGGCTCGAAGCGCAGTGCACCACGCACGACGTGCAGGTGAACTACACCGATCACGAGGCGACCAAGACCGGGCTCAGCTCAGGCCTCGCGCTGACTCTCGCCATTCACCACGCGCTTGCTGGAAAGCCGATTCCTCCGCGCGTGGCGGTCACGGGAGCGATCACCCTGCAGGGCGACGTCGCGCGCATCTCGGGGGTGCACGAGAAGGTGACCGCGGCGTGGCTGATCGGCTCGCGGGTCCTCATCGTTCCGAAGCAGAACCGCGCTGACGTCGAAGCCACGCCCGAGCGAATTCGCGAAGGGCTTCGCATTCACTACGTGAGCACCGTCGACGAAGGTCTCGCAGTGCTCGCCGCGTTGCAGCCCAGCGCCTAACGTTCGCGACCGGTGAGCGACGACGATCTCTACGCCCTGCTCCGCGTGCCGCCCGACGCCGACGCGCGTGACATCAAGAAGGCGTATTTCGGGCTCGTGCGGCAGTTCCCGCCCGAAACGCACCCTGAGGAATTCCAGAAGATCCGCGCGGCGTACGACACGCTGTCGAACCCCGAAGCGCGAAAGGCGTACGATCTCAGCCGCTCGAAGGCCGCCGAAGCAGGGCTCCGCGATGAGCTCGCGGCGATCATGCGCGGCGCCATCGAAGCCATGGAAGCGCGCGAGTTCGATCGCGCCGTTCCTCTCCTGCGCGGCGTGGTGAACGAGCGGCCCGATGCCGAAGAAGCGCGCGGGCGACTGTGCGCCTGCCTGCTCAACCTCGAGCGACACGCCGAAGCCCTCGACGATGCGCGTGCGTTCGAGAAGCACCATCCCGATCGATCGTTGGCCGTGCTGTTCCGTGCGTACGCGCTCCGCGGGCTCGACCGTGACGTCGAAGCCCGCGCCGCCTTCATTCGCGCTGGGGAGCTCGACCCCCTCGACTTCCGCCCGGTGCGGGGTGTGGTCGACATCGCCTACAAGCGCAACGAGGTCGGCGATGCGTTGCGCTACCTCGATGAGCGACTGCGAGACGCCGCTGAATCGATTCGTCTGCCGCTCCAGTTCGAGCGCATCAGCACGCTGTTCGCGCTGAAGAACACCGACGCCGCCAACCAGGCGCTCGACGCGCTCGAGGCCGCTGCCAAGACCGAAGAACTCCAGGAAGAGCTGCAGTGGTTCTACGAGCGCGAGGCCGCGGGGCTCTTCGCGCGACGCGAGGCTGCCACTGCCGACGCGATGCTCGACCGCCTTCGCAAGAAAGCACCCGCTCGCCCCAGTCTGCGAGCCTCGCAGCAACGCACCGTGCCGATCAGCGCGTTGCCCGAAAGCGCAGTGAACTGGCTCGCACAGCAGCTGACCGAGGCCGAGTACCTCTGCGTGCCCACGAACACGCAGAACTTCCGCACGGTCATCACGATCGTCCTCGGTTGCCTGAGCTCCCTGTGTTTCGCGGTCGCATCGGCGAGCACGAGTTCGTGGGGGCCCGACGACTGGTTCGGCGCGATGTTCGCCTGCGCGATTCTGGCGGCGACCTGCTGGAGTCTTCGCGCGTGGTGGCGCTCGTGGTCGCAGAAGTTGCCCAACATGCTGGTGCTGCACCGCATGGCGATGGTCGAGGTCGTCGACGACGAGGTGCGCATCTTCCCGTTGGTGCGCATGGCGCGAACCAACGCGATGCACCACAGCAACACCACCGGCTACACGCACACCGCCTTCAGTCTCGTGTTCGGAGATCGCTGGCTGCAGTTCAACGTCGCCGGTCAGCAGCGCGCCGAGCAGATCGCCGAGGCGCTCGGTGGACTGCGAATGCGAATGCTCGATCTGATGCACAGCGGTCTGCTCGGCGGCGACGTGGGCTTCGAGTTCTTCCCAGCGGACGATTCCGCTCGATCGCGACGCAACTGGCGGCCCGCGCTGCTGGGCGCGGGCGTCGGTCTGGTGTTCATGGTGGCGTGCGCGTTCAGCGCTGAACGCGTCGGTCACGCCCGAAGCCTCGCTGAGGCACGCGGCACGGTGGACCCGGCGGCTCTGCGCGCGCTGCTCAGGCGATTCGCGAATGACGACGAACTCGCCCCCATCGTGCGCGAGACGCTCGAGCGCCGTCGCAAAGAAGCCGCCACGCGCCTCGCCACGGCGTCGCCGCAGCTGAGCGCAGCGCTCCTGGCAGTTCCGGGAGGCCAACCGCTGAAGGTGAAGCTCACGTTCGATGGACAGCTCGACACCCCGGCCTTCGAAGCGTCTGCGTTCACGTTCACCAAAGAGAGCGTCGCGCTGGTGACCATCAGAGAACGGGAAGAACTGCTCGCGCGCACGTTGCAGTCGCGCGTCGACGAACTCGCTGGCAACGGCTGGGTGACGTTCTCGAGGCAAGCCGGCAGCACTGAGCTGCGAATCGACTACCGCCTCACGCTGGGCACCGCGCGCTACTTGTTCCACGGAACGAAGACACGCGACACCGCGTGGGCCGAGCCGATCTTCCTCGCCAGCATCGAGTCAGGCCGCACGCACCTCGAAGCGCGAGGAGCACCACTCGAACACGTGCGACCTCTGCCGGCGAGTTCGGATTCGATCGCGCACGGAAACCTGGTGAACGGCACCAACGTGCTCATCGATTCGGCGTGGAACGTGGTGATCGAAGACACGGCTGCGGTCGTCGGCCTGCGGGACGACTGACCCTCACTCGACGCGATCGAGTGTGCCCTCGTCGAGCTTCGTCTGTGGAGGCGGCGGCCATTTCGACAGCGCGCGAAACGCGAGCCCGTGGAGCACGTCTGTCTTGCCCACCTCGCGGTAGGCCGCCTGCGCTTCGCGGTCTTCCCCCAGTGCTTCGAGCTGCCGCGCGCGCGCGAGCCACACCGCGGCGCGCACGTTCTGATCGAGGTCGTCGAGCGCAAGGTCGCCTTCTCCGTACAAGATCCACCGCTGGAGCGTCTGCAGCGACACGCCGAACGCCAGAAAGCCTCCGAGTCGCGACGCGAGCCCGACCTTGTGGTTGCGCAGTGCTTCGGCCGTGAGCAGCGCCGTCAGCTCGCGCGAAAACAGCAACGACAGTCCCGGGTCGCGCTCGAGTTTCGTCAACGTCGCTCCGGGATCAGTCTGCGCGAGAACCACGATTCCGAAGGGATCGTCGAACGCGGCGGCCGGCGAGGGATCGCCTTTGAGGAGCGTCACCAGCCGCTGCTCAGTGGCCGCGCGCGCGAGCCGGGAAAGCGGGTCGAACTCCGGTTTCTTGCCGGCGACGTCGGCGGTCCGCGAGAGGTTGATGGCGAGTTCGGTATCGATGGGCTCCGAACCGACGCGCGACTCGAGCAGGCGCAAAGCATCCTCTGCCTTGCCCAGAGAAACGAGGGCACGCGCCCCCTGCTCGGCACAGAAGTCGCGGCCGGTGCCGTTCGCCAGACACCACCGCGCCTCGGCAACGACGTCCTCGAAGCGTTTCAGATTGACCGCGGCCCACAGTCGCACGCGGTGCAACGGCTCTTCGTCGGATTCGAGCTGTTCCACGAGCGGCCAGGCTTCGGCCGCGGGCAACAATCGCGCGTAGAGAAACAAGTTCGCGCTCGTTCGATCGGCTTCGTAGCGCTCGCGGTAGCGCGCGATCAGCGGGGTGGTGTCGCCGAGCGACTTCGCAACGCTCTGATACGAGCGGTGATCATCGAAGCCAGGCGAGCCACCCATGATGCTCTCGGCGACCTGACGCGCACGAAGCCGATTTCCACCGCCAGCGAGCAGGCGCGCGGCGAGCCACTTCAACGAACGGGCCTCATCGCCGTCGAAGACGCCCGCGAGTTCGAGGAGAAGATCGGCAGCGCGTTGCCACTCGAGCTCGCGCACGCACCGACGAAAACCGCCAGCGAGGACCGTGATCGACTCGCGCGTGACGGCGCGACCGAGCGAGCTGACGGAAACGTTCGACGGCGATTGAATGAACACGTCCTCGGAACGCGTGCCCACGAAGAGCGTGCCGCAGTACAGCGCGAGCGTCGCCGGCTCGCTCGCCAACGACGAAGACGACGAAACGTAGGTGGTGTGCACCGCGGCAACCGGGGCGGCGCCGAACGGGTTGTAGATGGTGTTTCGTTCCGTGACCTGTTGAGCGCGTCGCTCGAGTTCGCGGCCATCGATGGAACGCGTGACGAACTCGGTCGTTCCGCGCCGGTAGTTGCCGAAGTTCACCGCCTGATCAGGTTCGACCCGCAGCCGCGTGCCGTTGACCTCGACTTCAATCGGAAAGCCGAGCCCGTTCACGGCCCACACGGTCGACGAGACGAGCTGCGCGCGCACGCCGAGCCAGACGAGCACGAAGAGCCCCAGCATCGCGCTCGCCGCCACCCGCCGTTTCATTCGACGCCCTCAGGGCTGCATCGTCGCCAGCTCGCGAATGGCCTTCTCGATGTCGAGCTGCTGCGGCACCGACGCCATCTCGAGTGGATCAGCCAGACCTATGCCGGGCACGAACTTGCCGGCCAACAACTTCGGCGGCGCGAGCAGCTTGAAGAACAGCTGCTCGACCGTGCGCCGCAGCAGGTGCTCTCCGAAGTTCGACACCTCGGTGTCTTCGTTCACGAACAGCACGCGGCCGGTCTTCTCGACGCTCGCTTTGATCGCGTCCCAGTCGTAGGGCCACAGCGAGCGCAGGTCGATGACCTCCGCGTCGACTCCATCGGCGGCGAGCTTCTCGGCCGCGGCCGCGCACAACGGCAGCGTGCGGCCATAGCTGATCACGCTCACCTGCGAGCCAGCGCGAACCGTCTTCGCCTTGCCGATCTGGAACATCGGGTCTTCGAGCACCGGCCACTGCGGCTGCCACTTGCTGCGATCTCCGAGCGGCGCGTCGATCATCTTCGACAGCGCCTTGTCTTCGCCCGGCTCACCGGGAATCAGCTCCGCTCCGCGAATGCGCATCAGCGCCTTCGGAATCAGGAACATCACCGGGTTCGTCTCTTTGCACGCCGCGATGAGCAGGCCGTACGCGTCGAGCGGGTTGCTCGGCATCACGATCTTCCAACCGGGAATGTGCGTGGCCGACGCGTCGAACGAATGCGAGTGGTAGATCGACCCGCGAATACCGCTGCCGACCGGAGTCATCACCACCATCGGCAGATTCCACTGCCCGTTGCTCGCCCAGTGCGTGTTGCCCGCGAGCTTGAGCAGGTCGATGGTGTTGAAGATGTAGTCGCAGAACTGAATCTCGGCGATCGGCTTGCCGCCCGCCAACGCGATGCCCATCGCCGTCGAGATGATGCCGCGCTCGTCGAGCGGCGAGTTCCACGTGGTCTTCAAACCCTGCGTGCAGGTGAAGACGCCACCGAGCGGCGCTCCGACGTCTTCGCCGAAGATGTCCGTCACGCCGAGGTTTTCCTCCGCGTAGTGGAGCGCCATCCGCACTGCCTGCGCCATGTTCGCCATTTGCGTCGTGCTCCTCAGCTCTCGCCGAACGGGTCTTTGCCCGTCTCACCGTGGAAGACGTGGTCCCAGATGGTCGAGCCGTCGGGGAACGACTCTTCCTTCACCTGACGCGCGAGCTCGGCCAGTTCCTCGGTGTACTTCTCGCGAACCGCCTTCGCCTGCGCCTTCGTCAGCAGCCCGGCCTTCTCGAGCTTCGCCTCGAAGAGCGGAATGCAGTCGTCTTCACTGGTCGCGAAGTTCGCGCCCGACGCCGACGAGTGGCCGTACAGCCGCGAGACGCGCGCCTCGACGAGGTACGGCTTGCGCTCGGTGCGCACGTACTCGAACGCTTCTTTGAGCTCGAGGTACGCGCTGATGGGGTCGTTGCCGTCGATGGTCTTGGTGCGCATGCCGAACGCGACGCCGCGATCGCTGATGCGCTCCACGCCCTGCACTTGATCGAACGGCGTGCTGATGCCCCAGCGGTTGTTGGTGACGATGATCAGCACCGGCAGCTCTTGATCTTTGCGGCTCGACCACACGAGGCAGCTCGCGAAATCACCTTCGGCCGTGCCCGCGTCGCCGCCGGTGACGATGCTGATGCCGTCGCCGCCGAAGCGCTTCTGAACCAGCGCGGTGCCCGGAGCCATGCCGTACTGCACCTCGATCGGCGAGCTCACCGGCACGAGGTTCCATTCCTTCTTCGAGAAGTGGCCGGCGAAGTTGCGGCCGCCCGAGTACGGGTCGCTCGCGGTGTTCTTCATCTGCCGCAGCGCGCCGACCGGGTCTTCACCCATCGCGAGCAGCGTCGCCGACTGGCGGTAGTGGAAGTGGAGGTAGTCGAACGCCGGGCCCTGGCCCTTCTTGATCAACAACCCGAGCGGCACGTTGAACGCTTCTTCGCCGGGCCCGCCGATCCAGAAGTAGCCGTGGCCGGTCTTGTACATCGCGATGAGGCGCTCCTCGAGCACGCGCGCCTTCACCATCGTGTCGTGCATCGAGAGGAGCAGGTCCTTCTCGAGAGCCAGCTCTTCGCTGTGCGTCACCACCGCCTTGAACTTCGGAGCCGACGGCGCGGGCGGAACCACCACCGCGGTCTTCGCTGCCTTCGCCTTCGTCGCGCTCAACTTCTTCGCATCGCGAGCCATGCCGCTGCTCTACAACACAACGGGCGCTCGGGGCGGATGATCAGCGCGCCTCAGAGCTGCCGACGGTACGACTCGTAGAGGTCGTTCTTCTGGTCTTCGCACTCGCGGAACTGCTTCAACGTCTGCACCGCCGCGCAGGTCGCCTCGACGTCCTTGTGGAGCGTTTCGAACAGCTTGCGCAGCTTCGAGTTGTCGCGGAGCGCGGCTTTGACCTCGCCCAGGTCCTGATCGATGCGCGCCTTGTCTTTGAGCGCCGCGACCTCGTTGTCGCCGAGCACCGCGTTCTCGTCGATCACCACTTCTTCGGCGCCCGCGTCGACCTCAGCCGACGGGTTTTCGGGCTGCACGCCGACCGGGTTGGTGGGCGTGTCGTTGTTGGGGTTCTTCGGCGTATCGGTGTTGACGGGGTTGAGCGCGACGGGGTCGTCGGTGTTCTTCGGGTTCTTCGGCGGGAGGTTGCCGGTTGGGTCGGTGCCGTTCTTCGGGTTCTTCGGCGGCTTCTTCGAGATCGGAGGTTGCGGCACCTCGGTCGGCGTCGGCCACATCGCGTAGGCGAGCACGGCGACGAGCCACACGCCGACCACGCCACCCAGCACCCACGGCCAGCGGCGCGTCACCTTGCGCTTGAGGTCGGCCACCTGCGCGCTGACCGCGAGCTCGCGCGCGCGCTTCTTGTCGTCGCTCTCGGGAGCGGGAGCGGCGCCCTTCGCTCCAGCCTTCTTCGAGGCCGAAGACTCGGAGACGACCGGATCGATCTGCATCAACGACATCATCGTCGACGCGTTGCGCATCTGCTTCGTGGCCGCGCGCAGGTCGGCCTTCACCTGCGCCGCGTCGGGGCGTTCACCCGGTTCCTTCGCGAGCAGCTTCAAGATCAGCTCGGAGAGCGCCTTGGGGATCTCCTTGTTGATCTCGTGCGGAACCGGCGGCGGGTGGTGAACGTGCTTCTCCATCACTTCCATCGGCGTGGTGCCGATGAACGGGAGCTGCCCGGTCAACATGTGGAAGCACAGAATGCCGAACGCGTAGAGGTCGGCTGGCGGACCCGCGGGGCGGCCACGCGCATGCTCGGGAGAGATGTAGTCGGGCGTTCCGGCGATGCGCGTGACGTTCTGCTGGCTGCGGCGTGCGAGGCCGAAGTCGAGCAGCTTCACGTAGAAGAGGTTGCCTTCCTTCACGAGGAAGACGTTGGCCGGCTTGAGATCGCGGTGAACGACGCCGGCTTCGTGCGCCGCCGAGAGCGCGGACAGCACCTGCTCCAGAATCACCACCGCGTCGCCGGCGTTCACCTTGCCTTCACGCTGCATGAGCTGCTCGAGCGCCTCGCCCTCGAGCATTTCCATGATCAGGTAGTGGCGGCCGTCTTCGAGCGTGCCCGCACCGAAGATGTTGATGATGCCGCGGTTCTTGATCGCGCTGATGATCCGCGCCTCGTCGAGGAGCCGATCCATGTCGCGCGGATCTTGAACGATGTCGGCGCGCAGCACCTTGATGGCCACCGACTTGCCGATCATCTTGTGCGTCGCCTTGTAGACGACGCCCATGCCGCCCACGCCGAGGCGGCTCTCGATGATGTATTCCTGAAGGTTGCGGCCGATCAGCGAGTCGCTCTTCGTCGCCGAGCTGCCCTCACCCGAATTGGCGCGCGTGTTCTTGCTCGCGCGAGGCGCTCCGTTGCCCTGCGGCACGGGCCCGGCGGGACGCGCGGCACCCTGGCTGGCCACCGGCTTGCGAGCAGGCGGCGGAGGGGCCGGCTTGTCCTCGTGCTCCATCATCGTGTCGTCGGGCGCGGTGGCCATGCCCGGGTCGTTCGCCGCGGGCCGACGCGCCGGAGCAGCCGCCTTGGCCGCGCCCGGCTTGAACGCCTTGCTCTTGCTGGTGCTGTCGTTGCCGAGGCCGAGGGCCGTTCCACACTTGGGGCAAGCGCGGGTGTCGGTCGACGAGACCGTTCCGCATTTGGGGCACATGACACCGGCCATGAGAGGCGAGCATTCAACCACAGCCCGCCGCGACACTCCCCCCTGAAGTGATGGTCACTTACATGCGTGAATTCCGACGTCGGCGGAGGAGCGCGAGCACCAGCATTCCGGGCAGCAGCGAAGGAACCGCGAGGCAGCCCCGGGCAGTGACCGGAGCGAGCGGCTCGGCCCCCGTCGGCGCCGGTTGAGGAGCGCTCGGGTCGGGCGCGGGCACTTCAGGCGTGGGCTGATCAGGTGGATTCGAGAGCGTGGCGTGCGGCTCGATGCAGAGCCAGTTGTCGATCCACGTCGCGCTGGTCTCGGCGTGATCGTACCAACGCACGCAGTCGAGCCCCTCGATGGGCCCCGCGGAGCTCCACTTGAAGCGCACCGGAGCAGCCTCCGGCACGCACAGGAAGTTGTCGGCCCAGATGGCGGCCTGCGACTCGGCCGACTCCGCGACGTTCGCGCACGCCATGCCGTCGATCGGCCCCGCGAACGACCACTTCATTCCGATGTCGTTGGTGGAGCAGAAATAGTTGTCGGCCCACGTGTCGGGGTCGGACGGCTCGTTCACGTTCACGCAGGTGCCCGCGACCGGCCCCGCCATGCTGAAGGTGAAGTCGGCGTTGCTGAACGAGAGCACGCTGTCGACGCACAAGAAGTTGTCGCCCCACGACTCGGGGTCGGTCGGCTCGTTCCAGTGCACGCAGCTCTTGCCGGGAATCGGCCCGGCGCTCGACCAGCTGAACGTCCACGGCGATTGCTTTGGCGTGCAGAGGAAGTTGTCGGCCCACGCCTCGGGGTGGAACTCGGCCGACTCGGCGACGTTCGCGCAGTCCATGCCGGCGATCGGCCCCGCGTACGACCAGCGCATGCCGAAGTCGCGCTCGCTGCAGAAGAAGTTGTCGTTCCACGTGTCGGGGTCGACCGGCTCGTTCACGTTCACGCACGCCATGCCGCTCTGCGCGCCATCGCAGCTGAAGGTGAACGGACCCGCCGAGCGATCGCAGGGAGGCGGCGCGCTGCACGGCCCTCCTCCGGGGCCACCGCCCAGGTATTCCCAATGCCACGCCTCACTCGGCACCGTGCGGTGGAAGCCGAACGCCGCGCCGTTCGCGTTGAGCCAGTTGAAGACGGCCGAGTTGGCGGTGTTGAGATCGAGCGCCGTGCCGCTCTGGTGATTGCTGTAGCCCGGCGCCGCCGCGAGGTTGCAGTCGTTGCAGTTGCAGTTCACGTAGCAGGCATAGAAGTACGCCTGCTCTTCCGGCGTGCGGAAGCCTGAGTTGATGCGAATGCCGACGCCCTGCGCTGCCGCCGCCGCCTGCATGACCGCGAACGCGTTGCCGGTGGTCTTCTCGACGAGCATGCCGTCGATGGTGATGAGCGTGACCGGAAACGGGTTGCCGTTGCGGTAGCCGGTGCTCTGACGCTCGGCGCAGCTCACGAGGCCCTGCTCGATGGTGTCGAACTCTTCACCGAGCGACGGGTCTTCGGGCACCGCTTCCCATTCGTTGGGAATCTGACTGCCACATGCAGTGCACACCAGAAGGAGAGCAACCAGAGCTGAGCGCATTCGTCGGTTCTCGCCGCTGAAGGCGACGCGAATTTCGGCGCCCGTGTGAACGATCGCTACATCGACGGAGAGAAGCCGGCGCCGTCTTTCGACAACACGAGCTGACCGCACGCCGCGGCGATCTCACGGCCACGCGGCCAGCGCACCATCGTCAGCACACCCTGCTTCACCAGCCGCTCGTGGAACGTCTTCACGCGCTCAGCCGTCGGCGTTTCGAGACCGGTGCCGGGGAATGGGTTGTACGGAATCAAGTTCACGCGCGAAGGAATGCCGTCGAGCAACTTCACGAGACGATCAGCGTCGGCGTCGGTGTCGTTCAAGCCACCGAACAACACGTACTCGATGAAGTAGTCGCGCTTGTGATTGCGGCGCGCAGCGTCTTCACGAAGCGCGTCGAGCAGCGCCGCGATGGGCCACGTCTTGGTTTGCGGCATCACCTGCTGGCGAACTTCGTCGGTGGTCGCGTTGAGGGAGAGCGCGAGTGAGGCCTTCGACTCCGCGAGGAAACGCTTCAAGCCCGGCAGCACGCCGCTGGTCGAGACGGTGACGCTGACGTGGCGAAGCTGCGGAGCGGGCCCCTGCGTCAACACCTCGACCGCGCGCAGCACCTCGTCGAGGTTGTCCATCGGCTCGCCCATGCCCATGAAGACCACGTTGGTGGCGGGCTGATCAGGCGTGTCTTCGCTCCGCGCGAGCAGGTACTGCGCGATCATCTCTTCGGCCGAGAGCTGCCGAATGAAGCCGAGTTCCTTGGTCGCACAGAAGGTGCACTTGCGCGTGCAGCCCGCCTGACTCGAGATGCAGATGGTGCTGCGCCCCTTCGCGGGAATGCGCACCGTCTCGACGCTCGTGCCGCGAAACTCGAGCGCGTACTTGGTGGTCCCGTCTTCGCTGACCTGCCGCTCGAGAATCTTCGGAGTGATCAGCGCGCTGCTCTCGGCGAACGGCTTCCACACGCGGTGGCTCACGCCGGGAAGTTCGCGCGGCAGCTCCGAGGGCAGCGGGCGCTGGGCGTAGAGCCACTTGAGCGTCTCGATCGCGCGCGCGCGACTGCCGAGCGCCTGGCTCAGTTCGCTGACCGTCATCGCGGGGAGCGTTCGCATCGAAGTGGGCAGGCCTTACCACTTCGTCACCGCTGTCCAACAGGCTCACCAGGTGATGCGGCCGGGTGCTCCATTCGCGCCGAGCGTGGTGTGGCACGAGTTGCAGTCACCGTTGGTCTGCGCGGTGAGCATCTCGCTCTTCACCACGCCGTTGAGCATCACGCGCGCGCGGTAGGGCGAGGGGCTGCCCACGGTGCCTCCGCGGAAGTTGCCGTTGCTGAAGGTGCCGATGCTGAACGTCTGGCGAACGGTGCCGGCCATGTCGAGGATCTGCACGCTCAACCCGCTGGGGATGTTGCTCACCATGCACAACTGCTTCTCGTGGAGCGTCGGGTACACCGTGCCCATGAAGCCGTCGATCGGCCCGCGGTGACGCGTGGTGTGGCAGGTGACGCACGCCTCGCCCGGGTTCATCTCGGTGTTGCCGCTGTTGCCGAACGCCCAGGTGAGGTTGCTGGTGCAGATCGGCGTCACCACTCCGGCGTCGAAGGGCTGCGTGCCCGCGTCGGCCGAGCAGTTCGCGGCGTTGTTGCTGCGCCAGCCCTCGAGCAGCGCGATGTCTGCCGGAGCGCCCCCGACGCTCGGCGGCATCGCGACGGCCACCGGCTGCGCGCCCATGCGGGTGATGGAACGATCGAGCATCGTGCCGCCCATCGGCGAGGGCGAGAGCAACTGGGTGCGCGTGGCGAGCGTCGGAGCACCGGGCTGCGGCGTCATCACGTTCGCGCCATGACAACTGCCACAGCGCGCGTCGAGCATCGGCTGCACGTCGCACCACGTGACGTTCGTGGGAACGTTGCCGCCTCCGCCGCCCGCGCCTCCACCGGTGCTGCTCCCACCGTCTCCCGCGCCACCGTCGGAGTCGTCGTTCCCGAGAACTCCACCACAACCACTCACCGCGACGAGAACGGCGAACAGCACGCTGCGAAACGGAAGCGAAACCGAATTCATGCGCCTTGGACCCGAACCTCGTTCGTTCGGCCACGCGCAACGGTTGCCGGGGCGCGGAACGCTCTCGATCTTCGAGAAACGAGGCGACGCGCCTCGATCACTTCGACAAGCGCGCGCGCGTCAGCACCACGGGGTTGGTGCCCATGCCCACGTTTTGATCGAGCGCGATGACGCCCTCGAGCGTGACCGAATCTCCCGCGGTGACAGCGCTCTCACTGACGGCGAGGAGATCGTCGGTCTTGTCGGCGGCGCTGCCGGACCCGTCTTTCAGGTGCACGTAGTTCACGCCCTGAACGACGTTCACACGATCGACCTTCGCCGTGATCTTCACGCGGTGGCCGGAGAGCGCATCGCGCGCCGCGAACACGTCACCCACGCGCATCGCGACCGCTTCACTGTTCGCCACGGCGTCCAGCGCGCCCTGCACCGCTCCCGACGGCGGCAACGACGGTGCGGGCTCCGCAGGGCTCGGCGTTCGCGCGACTGGAGCCGCGCCCTGAATCGACGCGAACCACAGCTTCGCGAAGGTGCGATTGAGCGACGGGCTCGAGAAGTCGGTCATCTCGTTCTGGAGATCGAGCGTCACCGCGTCGCCCACCTTGAGCTGCGGCGCCGAATCGACTGCGGCCCACTCTCCCGACTCGAAGCGCAGGTACGTGTACTGCGGCACCTGAAGCACCTCGGCGATGCGACCGTGAAACGGCGCGCCGGGTTGCGCGAACGACGACGGGGCCGGAGTCGAAGGGGTGGGCGTCGCGGCCGAAGTCGAAGTCGCGGGCTGCGTTATGAGCACGCTCGCGCGGCCCACGACGATTCCGATCACGAACAACACCACGCCGGTCAGGACGGTCTTCGACATCGTTCCTCTTCGCGGGTGTTCGCTACTCGCAGCTGAGATCAGCCACGCACATCAGGCCACCCTGGCAGCCCGATACCACGCAGCCCTCGCGGCCGGGCGAACCATCAGGCACCGACATCGTGAGCACGCGCTCGAACGAAATCGCGCCTTCTTCGATGCACGCCGAGAGCTTCGCTTCGCCGAGGCCCGCGACCACCGCGCGCGCGTCGTAGCAACCGATGGGCAGCTGCAGCTCGACCTCGTTCTCGAAGCCGTCGTTGCGAATCACCGCTGAAATCGGAGTGCCGTCGAGGAACACCGTGCCCGCCACGCGCTGACCACCGGGCGCGCGCACGTGCACTTCGAAGTGAACGGTGGGCTTCGGCTCGACCACACCGAGCTCGACGGCGTTCGCTCCGCCGACCTCGACGGTGAGCCGAATCGCCGCGCGCGCACCGGAGACGATCAGCACTTCCTGTGGCCCGAGGGGCACGTCGCGCAGCTCGAAGGCACCGTCTTGATCGAGCGAGCTCGTCAGTTCCTCGTGCCCGACGATCGAAGCGAAGGCGCGCGAATCGAAGCGCTCCACTCGCCCGCGAATGACGCCCGTCGAGAACGGTTGATTGTCGAGGCTCCCGCAGGCGCTGCCGAGCACCATCACCAGCCACAACAGCTGAGCGTGCGTGCGCATCAGAAGCGGTACCCCACACCGGCCCAACCGCCGGCGAAGCCCAACGTGCGTGTGTTCCCGTCGACCACCATCAACACCACGCTGCCCGACAACCCAATGGTGAGTTCCCATCGAGGCGTGAAGTGAATCGCCGAGCCCAAAAGCAGGCCGGGCGTGACGGTGAAGACGCTCTGCGTGCCGTTGAGCGCCTCCACTGCAAAGGACCGCTGGACCCAGAGAGCGGCCACGCGGGGGCCTGCCCACATCGACACCCATCGCCAGTCCCACTGCCAGGTGACGGCGGCGCCGCCCGAGAACGCCGACCACCCGAAGGGAACGCCCGGGCTCTGTGGCGCGAGCGTGAGCGTGCCCTGCCCCGCGAAGCCTGACAGATCGAGATCGATCGACAGGCGATCGAGCAGCACGCGCTCGAAGCGCACCGCGACGCCGACCGCGGGAGCGATGGGCAACAGCTCGCGACGGCTCACCTCGTCGACGAAACCGAACGCGCCGCCGATGGCGGAGACGCCGATGAAGGGCTCCTGTTTCCTGGCCAGCGTGCTGACGTCGAGCCGCTCTCCTTCGCGCAGCGTCACGTCTTCCGAGAGCAACACGTCGCCGCCCTTGGTGAGCTCGACGCGGTGCACGCCGGCCTTCACCGCGGTGCCGCCGGGGAGCTCGGCGCGCTCTTCTCCGTCGACCTTGAGCGCGAAGCCGTCGAAACGCGTGACGTACGAATACAGCTCGGGCTGGCCTTCGCGCTTCGCCTCTCCGCTCAACACCACGGGGTCGGCGCCCACTTCGATCATCGCCGCGGTGGGGCGCTGGCGGCCTTGCGAGAACGTCCACGTGCGGCGGCGCGCGTAGTCGTGCGCTTCGGTGGCGGTGACTGCTCCGTCGCCGTTGCGATCGCCCGGGCCGTTGAGCGCCTCGACCAGCCAGTGCGTGTAGACGTCGTTCTCGAGCGTCTCGTCTTCGCGCGCGGTCTCGAGGAAGTCGGACGCCGAGAGCACGATCGACGCACGCGATACCTCTTCGAGACGCGGAGTGCCCTTGCGCGAGGCGAGCTCGGCGACCACGTCGTCGGGCAACAGCGACTTGCCGCTGCCGGAGTGACAGGTGGCGAGCACCACCACGCGACGCCGTGACGCCGACACCGACAAGCCGTTGGCCAGCGCGTCGATGGGCAGACCCGTCTCGCTCACGCGGTGGAAATCGGCGTCCGACGTGACGAGGAAACGTTCGAGCTCGCCCTTCGAGTCGCGCGCGAGCGTGCCGTGCGCCGACACGTAGATCAGCACCACGTCTTCGGGCTGCGTGGCGAGCGCGGCGAGGCGCGCGACGGCGGCGCGGAGCTGCTCGCGCGTGGTGGTCTCGGGCGTGGTGAGCACCTCGACCTTGTTGAACTTTCCGCGCAGCGGGTCCTGCAGGGTCACCGCGAGATCGTTCACGTCTTTCTGCGCGAAGCGCAGCGGGCGCCAGTGCTCGTCGACCGAGCTGCCCGGCACACCGATCAACAACGCGAAGCGACGGCCGGCGAACGCAGCGCGGAGCTCTTCGCGGCGAACGTCGGCGGTGACCACGCCGCCTTTTTCTCCGCTGCTGGTCGAGACGCAGCCCGTCGTCGCGAAACCGAGCGCGAACAACACGGCCATCTGAAATCGCAGGGCGGGCGTCATGGCGTCACGTCCACCTGCAGTTTGGTCACGGCGATGGTGCGATCTCCACCGCTCAGAATCGCCTCGAGCGCGCGCGCGGTCGAGAGCGGCTCTTCCGAGGCAACCAGCCACACCGACACCGGGCCGTGCTCGCCCTGCAGCGAGAAGCCGAGCAACCCGTCGCCGCCGCGATCGAGTTCCTGCACGCCGCCGTCGAGGCGCACCTGCGCGAGCAGCTCGGGCTTCGCAGCGCCACGCTGCACGAAGAGCTGGCCTTGACCCGCCACCGTCGACTCGACGCGGAAGACGAGCGTCGCGGTCGAGCGCACGCTCGCGCCGGGCTCGAGCGCCACCACTTCTCCGTTCGTCGCGCGCGCCGCGGCGCGCAGGTCGAGCGTCGCCGGGCCATCTCCCTTCAGCCCAAACGGGTGCGTGCTTCGCCACGCCAGCGCGGAGCCGACCATCATCACCGCGAAGAGCGCCGCGGCGACCATCACCAGGTTGGCGGCCAGCCGCGGGCGAGACAGCCGGCGGAAGCGCGCCCACGCGAGCTCGGAGTCGTCGTTGCGCTTGCTCGGGCACGCGCGGAGCAGCGCGGCGTCGAGCTGGCCTTCGAAGCCGGGCAACGACGCGAGGAACGCATCGCACTGCTCGCAGCCCTCGGCCACGTGCGCGAGGAGCGCGGGCTCGGGTGCCTGCTGCAGCGCAGACCAGGTGCGGGCGTCGAGGTGGGTCACGGCTTCCACCTCCGCTGGAGCACCTGGAGCATCAACTGCCGGCGAACGCGCGCGCGAAATCGCTCGAGCCGCATCGTCACCGCGCTCTTGCCGACGCCCATGCGCTCGGCGATCTCCCGGGCCGAGAGCGCGCCCTCGACGTAGAAGAGGCGCACCGTTTCCTTCTCGGGGCCGTCGGGGAGCGCTTCGATCAATGCGCGCACCTGCTCGACCTCGAGCTCCAGCTGAAAGGACTCGCCGATCAACTCGGCGCTCTCGGGTTGTTCGGTCGCGAGCCGTTCCTTGAGCTCACGCTGCGTCGAGCGGCGCTCGAGCGCCGACAGCGCGCGATTGCGGGCAATCGTCAGGAGCCAGCCCTCGAACCCTTCCGTCGCCTTGACGTTCTTCACGGCTCGGAAGGCGCGGGTGAACGTCTCCTGCACGAGGTCTTCCCTTTCGTCGTCGTCGAGCTGCGCGAAACCCTCGAGCAACCGCACCACCGTCGGCCGGAACCGCAGGAACAACTCCCGGCAGGCTGCTTCCTCACCTGCGCCCACCCGCTCGAGGAGCGTGCGCAGTGAGGCCTCAACGGCTGCCATGGACGCAGACCTCCCGGAGCTGAGGTTGGCCACTCACCAGCCACCACCGACCTGGGCCTGCACGCTGCCGATGGGTGAGGTGGGCGTGACTCCGACTGGCAGACGGCCCACGAGCGCCACACGCGCGCGGAGAAAGCGCCACGGTGTGAGCTCGATCGCCACGGACGTGCCGACTTCCTGACTCGCGAGGCCGGGGTTGGGGTTCGCGCCCGCCTGCTGGAAGAAGTTGAGCCGCGTCGTGAGGCGGAAGATCTGCCCCGGAGTCACCTGCACCTGCGCGTAGCCATGACGGCCTCGAAGCCAACCCACCTCTTCCACGTAGCCCACGCCGAGCGTGAGCGGGAGCGAAGCGAGGCGTGGCAAGGAGAGCTCGGGCCCGACGCGCAGCTGCCAGAGCCCTGAATCGAAGTCGCTCGCGAAGCCCGACACCGCGCCGAGCCACAAGCTCTCGGTGAGCTGCAGCGTGCCGCCGAGATCGGCGTGGAGTGCCCGTTGGCCCGGCGACGTGGTGCCGACCTCGGTGAGGCTGGTGAGGGGGAGGCCGCGGTAGCGAACACCTCCGCCCAAGCGCAGTCTTTCGACGGGCCGCCAGCCGAAGTCGAAGCGCGCTGCGTCGATGCCCGCGAGCGCCTGGCTCTGACCGAAGCCCAGCTCCGCGGCGAGCGTGGCGTCGAAGGTGGCGCCCGACCAGAGGCTGGCGAGCACGCCCAGCTCCGCGCGCCCACCGAGCAAGTCTCTCTGCGAATACCCGCCGCGCACCGAGAGCTGCATCAGCGTGCCGCCGAGCGAAGCGCGCACTCGACCGAACGCCCCGACCGACCACTGCGACGGTTGAATGGTGAGACGCGCGGCTTCGGGCAACAGGCCGCCCCACGCGCCGACCTCGACGCCTTCGCTGAAGCGCCACGCTGCCTGCGCGCCGTCGATCGCCAGCAGCCCGGCGCCCGAGCGCAGCCACGTGCGGCCCAGCGCGGCGGAGAACGGCACGTCTGCGCGACGGAAGCCGACCTCGAGCTGACGCACGAGGAGCACCGGCGTCTGCTGGTAGATCGTGCGCGTTCCGCTCGGGCGCGCGCTGAAGTTGAGCGCGGTGACGTCGGCGCTGACGCGCAGGCCGCGCCAGATCTCGAAGTCGGGGACGAGAATGTCGAGGCGCTGCACACCGAACGCGCCGCCGCCGAAGTACGTGGTGTGGCTGAGCGCGACGTCGAAGCGTGTGGCGCTGAGGCTGCTGGTGGCGACGTCGAAGTCGCGCAGCCTCCACCCGACGCCTTCCACCATCGCCTGCCGGCGCCGCAGCTCGGCTTCGGTGGGCAACGCAGCGGGCCCCAGGACGGTCGGTTCCTGCACGCGGCCGCTCGCGAATCGATCACCGGGGCGCAGACCGCCACCGTCGCAGCGCGCGAAGTGCTCGGACACCGCGCCCACGATGCAGCTGCCCGCCGGTTTTCCCGCGCGCTGAAAGGTGAGTGACTGGCCCGCGGTCACGCCGTCAGCCGAGCCGCGGTTCAAGTACGCCGCGCCGCCCGCGACGCTGGCGACCTCTCCGAAGGTGCTCACCACGATCGGCTTTCGCGTGCGCGCCGTCGGCGCCTTCTTCGTCGCCCGGGGCGGCCTGGCCAACGCGCTCACCGAGAGCAGCGCGCTCAGGAAGACGAGCCGCCTCATCGGGCGCTCCCGCCGTGACACTCGGCGCATTTGCGCGGTGCGTACGAATACAGCGCGACGTCGCGGTGCACCTCGTCGGTCGAACCGACGACTCCACTCGCGCCGTTCACGTGACAACTGACGCAGCGATTCGCGGTGCGCGTCGAGCACGCCTTCATCGCGCGCCGCGTCGGGAGCTCATGACACGACGTGCACGGCAGCGCCGCGTGCGGCCCGCTCAGAATCGGAAAGCACTGCTCGTGCGCGACGTAACGCGCGGGCGTGAAGTTGAGCGGCGAGTGGCACTGTCCACACGACTGCGTGAGTTCCGGGTTTGCCGGGTCGAGGTGATTGAGCGCGCTGGTGACGGTGCGGCTGAGCGCGCTCTGGTGGCAGCTCGCGCAGTCGACGGTGCTGCGCGTCAAGCGTCGTTCCCGCGCCTCGGCGTGACATTCCACGCACGGCAAACCGCCATGCGGCCCCAGCAACGGAAAGTTGGTGAAGCGGTGCGCGTCGGCGTCGAAGCGGCTGCGCCAGTCGGCGGTGACGTGACAGCTCTCGCAGCGCGCGCCCAACTCTCCGGCGTGCACGTCACGATGGCAGCCGAGGCACGCCTGCGGGAGCGGTGCCTGGAAGTCAGTCACGTGGCACGACTTGCACGACGCGCGCGCGTGCTTGCCGGTGAGCGGGAAGCCGGTCCGCTCGTGGTTGAAGCGAACGTCAGTCCACGAGGCGGTGACGTGACACGACGCGCAGGCCGTGATGCCCGCGTGCCCTGAATTTCCCGAGCGAAAACCGCTGAGCGCCTTGAGCACGTCCTGGCCCGCGGGCTGGAGCGGCTGATCACCCGCATCGGGAGCGCCGGCCAACAACACCGCGAGCCACAGCGCGCTCACGGCTCGAACCCCTTGAACGCGCCCTTGTGGAAGTCGGAGTGGCAGCCCTCACAGGTGAGCGGCAACGCGCGGTACTGCCAGACGTTCACCTTCGGCCCCACCGGCACGGAGCGATGACACGCCTCGCACTTCGCCTTCGCATGCTGCCCGTCGAGCAGGAAGGTGGTGAACGGCGGCTTGTGCTCGAAGAGCAGCTGCTTCCACGAGGTGTTGCCGTGGCAGGTCTCGCAGCTCTTCGCCGTGCGCCCACCGCTGGTGCTCGCGAACTGACCGGCGTGCACGTCGAGGTGACACGAGGCGCAGGTCTGCGGCAGCGGCTTGTATTTGACGATGGCACCCGGAGCCGGCGCGAAGTGACACTGCTCGCACTTCACCTTCACGTGCGCGCCTTCGAGCGGAAACGCGGTGGTGCCGTGGTTGAAGCGCAGCGCCTCGCCCTTGAACGACGCCGCGCCTGCGGGGTGACAGGTGACGCAGGTGCGCGGCACGAATTGTCCGTCGTGCACGTCGCGGTGGCAGCTCTCGCACTTGTCGAGCGGCTTGGTGAAATCGAAGAGCGCGGGGCTGAACAATTCCTGCCGCTTCTTCTTCGCGAGGTCGGCCAGCACCGGCCTGGGAATCTTCGCGCGCAGTGACGCCGTCGGCGGGTGGCAGCTCGCGCACGGCACCACCACGTGCGCGCCGTCGAGCGGGAAGCGCGTCTTCGCGTGCTCCAGCATTCCGAACTTCGTCGGCGTGAAGCCCTGCACGGAGTGACACGTCGCGCAGTCGGGCAACTTCGCGGGCGCGACGACCGGCATCTGCCCGACGTGCGCGTCGACGTGACAGCTGTTGCAGCCCTCGTGCGGGAGCCCTTTGAATTTGGCGGGCTGCCCCGGGAACGGGCCGTGACAGCTCTTGCAGTCGACGTCGAGGTGCGCGCCCTCGAGGGGAAAACGCGTCTTCTGGTGGAATTCCCGTTCGGCGCTCGCGTTGCGCAGCACGTGCCAGCCTTCGACGGTGTGACAGCTCTGACAGCGCAACCCGAAGCGCCCTTCGTGCGGGTCGCGGTGGCAATCGAGACAGGTGCGGTGCTCGACGGGAGCAAAGCGCAGGAACGTCTCGCTCTTCGGCGACGGGAAGCCGTGCGGCTCTCCGTCTTTCTCGGAGTCGTGACAGCCGCTGCACTTCACCTTCGCGTGCTTGCCCTTGAGCGGGTATGCGGTGTCGTCGTGGTTGAAGTTGGGCGCCGGCTTCCACGCCTTCTCGACGTGGCAGTACTCGCAGTCTTCCTGCTGCTGCCCGCGGTGCTCGTCGAAGTGACACTGCTCGCACGCCGTTCCGAGCCCCAGCCGCGTCTCGGGCCGCACGCTGAGCAGCTTCACCGCTACCGGCCACAGCACGCGCCGCTTCTCGTGACAGGAGCTGCACTTCAAGTCGAGGTGCGCGCCCTTCAACGCCCAGCCGGTGCGCAGGTGATTGAAGTCGTTCTCGCCCGCGGGCTTGCCGGTGCCCGCGCCCCAGTCGATCAACTTCGCGTTGAGGCCCAGATGCTCGCGGTGACACAGCTCGCAGTTGCGCTTCTCGCCTGAAATCTTCCCGTGCAGGCCGGCGTTCTGCGCGATGCGCGGCTTGAGCTCCGCATGGCACGACAGACAATTGTCCTGGCTGAGCTGGCCACCCGCGGGGTGGCACTTGGTGCACTGCGAGAGGCCTTCGAGCTTCTCGTGCGGCTTGGCGAGCTCTCCGGGCGAGAAGAGATCGGCGCGAGCGACCAGAGCGATCAGCGCGATGCAACACGCGACGATCAGCCCGGCGCGCGTCACGAAAAGATCCACCGGTAGCCGAGGAAGAGCGACACGCCGATGTGCGCGGAGATCAACACCACCAGCAGAATCGCCAGCACGACGTGAAACACGCGCCAACCGGCGAGCATCGCCTTCAAGCCTCGGAAGAACGAGACCTGCGCCTGGAGCGTGCGCAGCTGCGCGAACGAGTCACGGAATTCGCGCGCCTGTTCGTGGGTCGGGAAGGAGTGCTCCAGCGCGCGCAGCCGCCGCGAATCGCCGAGCCGCTGAAACGGGAGCGTGACGAGGAACCGCGGCAACGAACTGACGTGCGGTGACCCCACGGCCGAGCCCAGCAACGCCTCGACCTCGGCCGGAGCCGCGAGGGCCGCGGCTGCTGCGCCGAGCCGCTCGCCGAGCCGCTGCCAGCGCTTCGAGAGTTCCTGCAGCGCGCCTTCCCGCACTTCACCCGACGGCACGAGGCCGTAGAGGTAGCGACCGATGATGCCGGTCAACACCACGATCGACAGCGCCGCGGCGGTGAGCGTCGCGAGGTGGTTCTTGCTCTGGAACGCGGCGTGGAACGCGATGACCAGCGGGCTCAAGAAGCCGACGAACTGGTGAAAGGTGAGCCACGTCTTGATGGTCGAGACACCCTTGAGCCGCTGCCAGCGCTTGCGCACGGCGTAGAGAAAGTTCGACATCATCACCACCGTCGCGACGATGCCGACGCCGTGACCCCAGGGCCCCGACGGCCGCAAGAATCGATGCGCGGCGTGGTGCACGCGCTCGGGTACCGGCAGGCGGTAGTAGTCCCACCCGACGACGAAGAGCGCGGCGACGATCAACGCACCGAGCGCGAAGAGCCCGAACGACAGCCGCCGTTCCTTCTTCTCGCGATCGTTCTTCACCGCGCTGCCGCGCTCGGCCTTGGCGCTCTTCGCGCCCAGCGACTGACCGTGGAGCCGCGTGAGGCCCACGCCCATCTTGCTCAAGAACTCCGTCGGCAATTCTCCGCCGAGACAGGCGATGACGAAGTCGTTGGGCAGCTCGACGACCTGCCCGCCCTTCTCGAGCACCACCACGTCGCTCTTCACCTCTTTCACCTGCGAGGCCATGAACGCGAACACGCGGCCTTGATCGACCAGCTCGCGGAACTTGCGCTTGTTGGCCTCGCGCGCCTTGCCGAACTCGGGCTGCCGGTAGCTGAGCGCGACCTCGGCGTCGCTCTCTTCGGCGAGCTGAATCGCGGCCTCGAGCGCCGCGTCACCGCCCCCGACCACCAACACGCGCGCGCCCTCGTATTGCTGCGCGTCGATGAGGCGATAGGTGACCTTGGCGAGATCTTCTCCCGGCACTCCCAGCTTGCGCGGCGTGCCGCGGCGGCCGATGGCGAGCACCACCTTCTTGGTGACCAGCGAGCCCTGCTTGGTCATCACGCGGAAGCGGCCGTCTTCGCCTTCGACCTTCTCGACCTTCACGCCGGTGTTGATGCGGATGTCGGCTTGCTGGCACGCGGCCGACCAGCTCTCGAGCAGCTGCTCCTTGCTGATCAACGGCGCGCCGAACTTGCCGAAGAACGGCAACTGCACGCGCTCGGTCATCACGATCTTCTGGCGCGGGTAATGGCTGATGGTGCCGCCGAACGTCTCCTGCTCGACCACGCGGAACTTGAGGCCCTGCTCTTTGAGCCCGAGCGCGGTGGCGAGACCTGCGGGTCCCGCGCCGACCACCACCACGTCGTCGAGGTCAGCCTGCTGTTTGCCTTTGAGCTCCGCGCCGAGGTGACGCGCGACCTGCAGGCCCTGCGTGATGGCGTTCTTGATGAGCCCCATGCCGCCCAGCTCACCGACGATGTGCACGCCCTTGCGAGAGGTCTCGAAGAACTCGTTCACCTCGGGAAGATCGACGCCGCGCTTCGCGGAACCGAACACCAGCTGAATTGCGTCGACCGGGCATTCGACCGAGCACCTGCCGTGGCCGATGCACGCCGACGGGTTGATGAGCGCCGCCTTGCCGTCGACCACGCCGAGAATGTCGCCTTCGGGGCAGACCTGCGTGCACGACAGACTCCCGATGCAGCGATCGGGGTCGATGACGGGGTGCAAGGTTGGCGCTTCGAGACGGCCTTCGTCTCGTGCCTGCTGCAACGTTTGCGAGTCACTCTCTTCTCGCCGTGCGCGGCGCGCGACCATGAGCCACGCCAGGCCAGCGCCGAGCACCAACAAACCCAACAGCAGCAGCAGATCGATACTCATTGGCGCGTCGCGAACAGCCCCCTCGGCCTCGCGTGACCCGCTGAGCTGGCGTTCGGCCACCACTTTTCGGCCGTAGGGCGAGTGGCCACCGGCGACGGTCGGAGGTCCACGGTGGCCCATGATCCGAGCCGCTCTCATCGTCTCGTTGGGACTCGGCGCGCTCCTGTGGGGCTGTACGCCGGTGACGCCGACGCCGATCCCGATCAACGAAAACAACCACCCGGATTTTCCGATCACCGCGGGGAGCAAACACGCGCTCGGCGCGATGACCGTCGAAGGTGCGCTGACGTGTGACTCGTGCCACCGCGCAACGGCCGAGAGCTTCTCGCGCGTCCGCTGCGACGGTTGTCACCGCCACCCGCAGGCCATCGCGCCGCGGCTGCATCTGGGGGTCGCAGACTTCCTCACCCGAACCGATCCCGGGGCGGCGACGCTGAGCCCCGAAGAGCAGGCTGAAAATCGCGGCGCGGGTTGCTTCTCATGTCACCCCACCGGCGAGCCGCAGTTCTTCACGCACACCGGCATCACCGCGCAGTGCGCCGAGTGTCACGCAGTCGACACGCCGTTCGCGGCGCTCCCCAGGCCGAACTTCACGCACCCCAACGTGGGCGCCGCGGACTGCGGCGGTTGTCACGTCGTCACCACGTGGACCGGCGCGTCGCTCACGCCGAGCGGCGTGTTCGACCCCGCGCGCAACATCACGCTCAGCGGGCTGCAGCCGTCGTTCACGGGGCCGGTGATGGCGCGCGTGACGCCGCTGCCTCAGACGCTGACCATGCCGATGAATCACCTGAGCTCGGCGATCGATGCGGGCGTGCTGAGCGACTGCGCGGTGTGCCACGCCGATTCAGTCGACGGCGTCTTCTTCCCGGGAAACCTCCACAGCTCGCTCGCCGGTCTGCTGATTCCACAACCGACGCAGTGTGCGAGCTGTCACGTCGAGTCGAGACCCGTCGCCTTCGTCGGGCCACTCGCGATGCGCACGCCGGCGACGGGGCCGATGCGGCACGACGCCGTCGGCTGGGTCGACGGAGGACCTGCTGCGCCTGCGCTGGTGACCGCCGACTGCGCGACCTGCCACCAGACTCCCGACGAGACGGTCGCTTCGGCGTGGTCGACCGGGCGCGACGGCGGCACACCGCTGTTCCACGCGTCGCTCACCCTCGCCTCGCTCGCACAACCAGCGTCGTGCCTCGACTGCCACGCGAACTCACGGCCCACGACGCAGCTCACGTCGATGAACTCCGCCATTCCCGTCGGCATGACGTTCGATCACCAGACGGGCAACGCGCTGCTCGAGTGCGCGGGCTGCCACGGCTCGACGTCGGTGTGGAGCGGCGGCATCTTCCACTCCCCTTCCGTTCCCACGCCGACCACGTGTTTGTCGTGTCACGCCGGTGAGCGGCCGACGTCGACCGCGGGCTGGCAGAGCACCACCTTCATGAACTCGCCGTTCGACTACGGCACCAACTCGCTCGGCGTCGGTCACGGCGGCGGAGAAGACTGCGCAGTCTGCCACTCGAGCTCGACCTCGACCTGGCGCGGGGGCTCGTTCCCTCATGGCCCCGGCACGCTGGCGACGATGACGTGCTCCACCTGCCACGTGTCGCAGCGGCCGACGGCGATCGTCATGGGCTTCAACCACACGCTCAACGGCACCGGAGACTGCCGCGCGTGTCACCAGGCCACCGTCAGCGCCGGTCGCTATGTGAGCCTGAGCGACTGGGCGGGCGGCCGCTCGTACCCGGGCGACGTGCTCGTCACGTCACCGACCAACTCGATCACCATTCCCGCGTGGAGGCTCACGCGCGACCCGCAGAATTTCGCGACGGGTCTCGTGCCGCAGCAGCTCACCTTCTTCAACGCCATGCTCCACACCTCGAGCGTGATTCGGCCTGAGGTCGCACCGGGCACTTCGATGAACGGAGATCCCGCGTCGTGCTGGCACTGCCACACCAACGTCGATGGCGGCGTCACCCAGTACGTCGACGGGCGCTACCACCAGGCGCTGATGAACTACTCCGCGACGCCGGGTGGCGCGGTGATGGCGCTGCCCCAGCCCACTTCGCGCTGCGCTGATTGCCACGAGCAGATGCGGCCCAACTTGATCGTCGAGCGCATGGCGTCGGTGCTGCAGGCGATGGATCACTCCGCGACGTTCACCGCACCGGTCACCATCGACGGCGGCCTGGTCAGCGGCGTCGCGGGGCTCGACTGCTCGACGTGTCACGCCAGCCCGGGCAACACCTGGGGCGACGGCCGCTTCCACCCGAACATCGCGATGGCGAGCCCTGCCGATTGCGTCGGCTGTCACTACCCGTTGATGGCCACCGCTCAGGCCGACGTGACGAGCGGCACCACGTTCGCCATGAAGCACCGCTCGACGCAGTTGACGGTTCAGCGGTGTGAGACCTGCCACACCACCGCGCTCGCGCAGTCGCGCATGCTCCCGGTCGCGGCGACTTTGTGGAGAACGGGCGAGCTGCACCGTCGCACGCCGATGCAGCCCACCGCCTGTCTCGAGTGCCACGCGTCTTCCGAACCCGCGGCGGCGACGCAGAGCACGGTGAGCTGGACGTTCGCGAACGGCGGCGGCACCGCCACCAACTCCGCGCAGTGGATGTCGCATTCCGTCGCCGACGTCACGTCGCGCGACTGCGCGAACTGCCATCAGGCCGACGCGCGCACCATGGGCTCAGCGTGGAGCCGTTCGACGAACTTCCACGCGCGCGTCACGGTGCCGAGCACCTGCACGAACTGTCACGGCACGGGCAACGGCCGCGGCACGGTGGTTGGAACGAACAACAATCTGCCGAGCGGGCTGAGCAACTCGCGCACCACCACGACCGCGAGCGTGTGGCCCGGCGTGAAAGATCAGCTCTCGCACGCCGACCTCAACGTCACCGCGCGCGATTGCCGCGTGTGCCACACCCAGCTCGGCGCCTCGACCACGCCCGGCGTTCAAGGCCAGGAATGGAAGCAGGCCTTCTTCCATCGCAACTTCACGACCTCGAGCCCGCTGGTGATGAACACCACCACCGGCCGCTGCAGCAACTGTCACTTCAATCTGAAACCGGGCCCGACGTTCACCACGTTCGATCACTCGCCGTTCACCACGACCTCGGGTTCCGTCGACTGCAGCGCGTGTCACTCGTACCCTGGCACGAGCGCCACCACGCCCAACTGGCTCGGAGCCGCCGCCATGCCGCCCTTCATCGCCGTCGGCGGCTTCACGATTCCGCAGCCGCCGGCCACCGCCGCGAACGTGCTGCAGACGGGCATCGCGAACCTGCCGCACCCGACCGTCGCCGTTGGCGTGTCGTGCACCACCTGCCACACCACCGCCGCCGGAGGACGCCGCGCGTTCGGCTTCCCGCACACCTCGACGCTCATCAACTCGAACTGCAACTCGTGCCACGAAGCAGGCACCGATTTGATCGGCACGTCGTGGAACGGAGCCACCACCGTCGCCAGTGGCGCAGGCGATTCGCGGCCGTTCACGCTCACCGCCGTGGTGCCCAGCTTCAAGGGCAACAGCCGCAGCTGCGCGTCGCCGAAACACTTCTTCCCCGTCGACTGCAAGGAATGCCACAGCAAGCCGACTGGCAACGGTCTCGTCACCACCGGCGCCGCGTACACCCAGGCGTGGAAGTTCAAACACTCCGAGGGCTCGCCGATGACGAAGCCCGCGACCTGCAACCTCTGTCACAACCCGGTCGCCAGCGACGGGTGCGGCATTCCGAAGTAGCCGCGCGATTGTCCGCTTTTCGGCGCCCGGCATACCCGCGCACACGATGCGGAAATTTCTGCTGGGCACGACGCTGCTTCTCCTCGCTTGCGGGCGAAGTACTGCTCCGACGTACGACGACTCACTCGACCCCGTGCGCCTGGTGGGACCGGTGGGCGCGACCGGTGGGCGTGTCGACGCGGGAACCGACGCTGGGCTCGTCATCGTCGAGACCGATGCCGGAGTGATCGTCACCGAGCCCGCGTGCGCGATTTCGCCCGAGGAGCTCTTCGGCGGCTTCCCGGCTTCGGCGATGCCTGCGAGCTTTCAATACGACGCGTTCCGCCGCGCCGACATGGACGCGCGCCGACTCGCCCGCGCGGAAAAACGCGGCGCCGGTCAGTGCCCGGAAGAAGCGTGGGCGTGGATCTCGGGCGACGTCATCGTCGTCGCCACCGTTCGTGAAGGCCATCGCGCGTCGGTCGCGAACCTCCCGTCGCAAGGAGCGGTGCGGCACCTCGAGTTGATCAGCGACCCCAACGCGGGCGGCTGGGTCGTCGCGTGGGCCTCGGCGAATCAGGGGCTCTTCACCGCGGTGCTGAATGATCAACTCGACCCCGCACTCCCGCAGCGATTGCCGGACAGCGTGATGCCAGCCGCGCAACCGCGACCCTTCGAGCTGGTCTTCGCGTGGGGGCGCCCGTTTGTGCTCACGCAGCGCCTCACGGAGCAACGTCACCCGGTGCTGACGCTCAGCAGCGTTCCGCTCAACCCGGGCCCGGCGATCGAAAATCGAATCGAGTCGAACTTCGCGCTGAGCTTCGACTTTCAGGCCCCCGGCGCGCCGGCCGCGCTCTTCGACGGCACGTCGCTCTTCGTCACCACCGTCTTCCAGGTGTTGGAGTTCAGCGCGCCTGATCAACAGCAGCCGCTGGTGCAAGGCCGCGGCGGCGAGCCGTGGCACGACACGTCGATCGTCTCGCTCCCGCCGTCGCCGCAATTTCCGGGTGGGCCGGTGATCGTCGGCGCGGGCACGGGCCAGGGCGCGCGTCGCATCGAATACACGTCGAGCTGCTTCACGTCGGGCGGCGGCCGCTGCGCGTGGTGGGAATCGATCAACGGAGGCACGTGGGGCGGCGGGTCCGAGCTGTTCAATCACGCGGGCGTTTCTGCGGCGAAGTGCGGGCGGAAGTTGGCGGTCGCGCTCCGCAGCTTCAACGACATCGGCGACTGCCTGAACTACGGCTACTGCCTCACGGGTGATCTCCACGTCGAGCTGCTCGAGCCGGGAATGCAGCCGCTCGACTTCAACCTCACGCCGCGCGCCGACGTGCCCGGGTACCCGCGCGGCACCGACGATCGCGAGGTGTTCTCGCCGGTGATCTTCGAACGCTTCGAGCCCGATCACGCGTGGCCCGTCGCCGACGTCGCGTGGATTCAGGCGAGCGTCGACGGCGGTGTCGAGCTGCGGCTGCAACGCGCAGTGCTCGATTGCACGCCTTGAGCACGTGACGCGCTGACGTCCGTTCGAGCAGGGACAGGAACATCGCTTCGTTTGAGGGTGTCCACGGGTACGATGCCGCCTTTCCGCGACAACGCGTGAAGAGGGGGAACTGCCCGCATGCGACGTGTGTTGATTGTCCTCGCTGTTCTCGGAATCGTCTTCGCGATCGCCAGCTCACAGACGTGCTTGAGCGTCGGCTTCCGCACCGGCCTGTGGCTCGACGAGTGCCCAGACGGAGAAATTCGCCAGACCATCAGCGTCGCCGCTCCGGGCTTGAAGCGCGCCGCGCCGGGCAACGTGACGGTGAGCGTGAGCGCCACCTACCTCGTCGCGCCGAACGACGAGCGCCGCTTCGAGTCGATCACCAACTTCACGCCGACGGTGGTGCTCGTCGCGTCGAACGGCGAGACCGTGCTGCAGCCGAAGAAGTCGTGGGAGAAGTCGAGCACCTCACTGGTCGCCGACGTCGAGCTGCCGAAGGTGAACGACGGCGACTACACGCTGCGCACGCGCGTCGTCTCGCCCATCGGAGAGACGTCGCTCGATCTCCCGCTGCCGCTCTACACGCCGGCGCGCATCCACATCCTCACCGACCGGCCGCTCTACGAAGCGGGCAACACGGTGAAGTTCCGCGCCATCGCGTTGCGCGCGAACGATCTCTCGCCGCTCGAAGAACGCCCGGGCACCTGGCGCGTGATGGACCCCAACGGCGAAGTTCTGCTCGAAGAGCGCGCTCCGTCGGGTGCGTGGGGCGTGGTGGCCGGCACCTTCCCGCTCGATCGCGGCGCGATGTCGGGCAACTGGACGGTGTCGTGGTCGTCGGGTGGTCAGACCGAGTCGCGCAGCTTCGAGGTGAAGCCCTTCACGCTGCCCCGCTTCCGCATCGAGGCGAGCACCATGAAGCCCTTCTACGGCCGCAAGGAACGGCCGGTGCTCAAGGGCTCGGTGACGTATTCGTCGGGCGCTCCGGTGGCGAACGCGAAGGTCGGCATCGACTGGAGCGTGAGCGGCACCTGGCCGGCCCCCACGAAGTGGATCGATGGTGACGCGCTGCCGAAGCTCGCGGTCACCAAGAACGACGGCACGTTCATCGTCGAGCTGCCGCAGGTGCCGGACGACCTCGTCGAGCAGGCCACGATGTACGCGTCGCTGAGCGCGACCGACAGCTCGGGCGATCGCGTCGAAGGCAGCGCCTCGGTGCTGCTCTCGCAAGATCAGATCAAGGTGAGCGGTGTCACCGAGCTGAGCGACGGTCTGGTCGAGGGCTTCAACAACCGTCTCTTTCTCCGCGCGACGACGGCCGATGGTCGACTGCTCGAAGGCGTGACGCTCAACGTGAAGCGCTTGTGGGAACCGACCGACAAGGGCACCGACGCGGTGGTCGACGAAGATGGCGTGGCGAGCCTGCAGGTCGACCCCGGGCCCGCGGTGACCGTCGTGATTCCCGCGATGCCGTTCCGGGTGCCGCCTCCGACGCCGCTGGTCGAACGTGGCTCGCTCGAAGAACGCCTCGCGCTCAACGAAGACGAGAGCAACGAACCGACGCTCGCCGATCGCATGGCGTTCGATCGCCTCGACAGCAAGCTCGAGCACTGCGCGCGCTACATGCTCGACGGTCAGGGGCTGGTGCAGGTGTCGATGCTGGTGCGCAGCAGCGGAGCGGTCAGCGCGCTGTCGACGCCGAAGACGCGCATCGGCCGCTGCGTGAAGGAGGTGCTCGACGGGCTCAAGTTCGAGGCCGGCAAGGAACGCTTCTTCGCGGCGTCGTGGCAGTTCAACGACGAAGACCTCCCGAAGTTCGAGCTCGAGCTCGACGGTCAGCCCGGAGTTCCCGGCGATCTCGAGACCCGCCTCGACGAAGCGATGCTCGACGCGCGCGACTGCCTGCCGGCGACGGTGAAGTCGGGCTCCGTGCCGCGCATGATTCAGTGGCAGCTCACGCCGAAGGAATTGAAGGTCGAGTGGGTGTCGATCAAGGGCGACGCGTACGCCGACGGCGCGCTGTCGTGCCTCACCTCGCGCGTGCGCTCGATTCCGATTCCGAAGCGGCCGGGTGAAGAAGGCCAGAGCTACGACGACGGCACGCTCGACGGCGAAAACGGCAACAACCCCATCGGCGTCGCGCGCGTGCGCATCAACGCGCCCGAGAAATACGAAGCGACGCGTCCGCAAGACACCATCATGGTGGGCTACGAATTTCTCGTCACCGCGAAGAAGAGCGGCGAGACGTTCGGCAGCACGAAGCTGCGCATGACGCCGGGGAGCATTCCGCAGATCCGCCTGCGCGCGAGCACGCAGCTCGTGAAGCCCGGAGAGAAGGTGAAGGTCGAAATTCTCCGCGGGCCTGACTTCACCGGCGAGCTGCCCGAGAAGCTGTACCTCACGCACGCCTACGAGAGCGTGGAGTCGAAGGTCGACGAGAAGACGCGCTCCGCGGAGTTCACCGTGCCGGCCGATTGGCAGGGCTGGGCCGGCGTGCAGTGGGGCGGCGGGCAGATCTTCTTCTTCGTGCAGCCGCAGTCAGTGCTGAGCGTGAAGGTGACTCCGGAGAAGGAGCGCTACGCCCCGGGTCAGATCGCGCAGCTCGGCGTCGAGACGAAGCTCGGCGAGAAGGGCGGCATGGCGGCGGTCGGTCTGTTCGGCGTCGACGATTCGCTCTCGCAGATCGCTTCGCTGCCCGGCGCTGACGAGCTCGCGTCGCTGCGTCCTCAAGCGACGGGGAGCGCAGCGTTCGGTTCGCTCGACGCGCAGGCACTCTCGCTGGGCCGCATTCGAGGCGCGAACGCTGCCGCCGCGACGTTGATTCGGGTGAGCGCCCTGCCCTCGCCTCCTGAAGTCGAGGCCGCGGTCAGCGCGAGCGGGAGCACGGTGTTCGACCCCAACGAAGCGCAGGTCGATCGCTTCTACGTCGTGCTCGGCGAGCTCTACACGCAGGTGCGCGGGTGGGAAACGAGCGCGCCGGAGAACGAGAAGATGACTCCGCAAACCATGGCGCGGCTGTGGAACAAGTCGCTCGACGCGGTCGAGGCACGAAAAGAATCGGCGCGTGACGCGTGGGGAAGACGGCTGCGGTTGCATCGCCTGCCGATGGATCTGCTGGCGCTCACCGAGCCGCGACAGGTCGTCGTCAACGGAACGCGCTTGCCGGAAGACACGCAGAACTGGTCGCAGTGGGTCGCGAAGGAGAAGCCATGAAGAAGTTCATCGTGTTCGGTCTCACCGGCTTCGCGATTCTCGGCCTCACGTTCCTCACGCTTGGTTCTCGCGTGCCCAAGTACGAGTCGGGTGCGCGGCTCCGCGAGCAAGGTGAGTACGCACCGTCGCCCGCCGCTCCTCCGATGATGGACATGCCGGCCCCCGAGCCCATCGAAGCGGAAGAGCGCTCCAAGGGCGACGAAGGGAAGATGGGCAAGAAGGAGAAGAAGGCGGCGCCGTCGTTGAAAGACGCGTTCGCCGGAAACAATGGCCTCGCCGCATTTGGTTCGGGCATGGGCGGCGGAGGCATCGGTGACGCGATGGGCCTCGGCAGCCTCGGCACCAAGGGCCGCGGCATGGTCGCGCTCGCGAAGACCGAGAGTGATGGCGAAGCGACGGGCGGTGCCGAGCCTGCTCCGACGCGCGCGTGGTTCCCCGAGACGTTCTTGTTCGAGCCGTTGATCGTCACCGACGCCGACGGGCGCGCCAACGTGCCCGTGAAGGTGCCTGACCGCCTCACCACGTGGCGCGTGCTCGCCCTCGCGCACAGCAGACAGGGCAGCCAGGCGGGCACGGTGACGAGCTTCCTCGGCACGCTGCCGACCTACGTGGATCCGGTGACTCCGCCGTTCCTGTTCGCGGGTGACGTCGTGAAGTTGCCGGTGCAAGTGGTGAACACCACCGACGCCGACGTGAACGCCGCGCTCTCGTATTCGGCGAGCGGCGGCACCATCTCGAGCACCGGCAAGACGGTGAAGGTGCCGGCCGGCGGCAGCACGATGGACACGGTGACGCTGACCACCACCGTTCCCGGCGCCGCGGTGTTCAAGGCCGTGCTCGGCTCGACCGACGCGGTGGAGAAGTCGATCGAGCTGAAGCCCGCGGGCCGTCGTGAAGTGCAGAACAAGGGCGGCACGCTCGCGGCTCCGCGCACGTTCCCGCTCGACGGCGTGGCGACTCCGTTGCCCGGCACCGAGTCGGTGCGCGTGCAGGTGTACCCGGGCGCGCTCGGCCTGGTTCGCAACGAGCTGAGCGCGGCTCCGGGTCGTGGCGGTGTCGCCGAAGACGCGTACCTGCTGCAGCTGCTCGGGCAGGCGCCGACGTTGCTGCGTTCGCTCGGTGCGCAGCCCGACGAGCGAATCATTCGCGACCTGTCGGTGCTCGCGACGCAGCGGGTGATGCAGTACGCGCGCACGCCTTCGCTCGATACGTCGACGCTGTTGACCGAGGCGGCGCTCGCGCATCCACAGAACCCCGTGCTGCAGCGACTCGGTGAACGCCTCGCGATGCAGATCGCCGCAGGGCAGCGCGCTGACGGTACGTGTCAGGGCGAGACCGGGTGGACGCTGCAACGTCTGCTCGTGTCGACCAGCGAGTGCGTGCGTGCGGCGCGTGCGTCGACCGAGACTCCGGCGGCGAAGCAGCGCGCGACGGCGGTGACGTTGAAGGCCAGCGGCGCGTTCGAGCGCAACGCAGCGCGCGTGAACGACGCGTACACCGCGGCGGCGATCCTCTCGTCGGGAGCCATCACCGGCGGCGCGGGCGACACGTTCCGCAAGCTGATCCTGGAGAAGATCACCGACACCGGTGACGGCGCGAAGTACCTGCCCGTCGACTCGGGTGTGGTGCGCGCTGATGGTCAGACGCCGTCGACGTACGAGGCCACCGCGCTCGCGATTCTTGCGCTCGACGGAGTGCCCAACGCGCCGCTCGCCGATCTCGGCACCTACCTGCTCTCGGGTTACTCGAGCTGGTCGGGCTGGGGCGATGGCCGCGCGAACCTCGTCGCGCTCCGCGCCGCGGTGAAGCTCTTCAAGGACCCGGTGCCCGCGGGCGTGAAGGTGACGCTCTCGCGCGACGGGAAGGAATTGGCGAGCGGCACGCTCGACGCGAACACCTTGAAGGACGTGCTGGTGCTCGAGGCCGATGCGACCGGCAGCAACGGCACGCATCAGTGGGAACTCAAGTCGGAGCCCGCCGTGCCGGGCCTCGGCTTCGCGCTGCAACTGGTGGCGTACACGCCGTGGAAAGACGAGCCGGGCGGCGGCATTTCACTCGTCGTCGCGCTACCGAAGACCATGAAGGCCGGGCAGTCGGCGGAGCTCTCGCTCACGGCCGCGGGTCCGGGCGGCATTCCCCTCGAGCTCGAGCTCGCGTTGCCCGCCGGCGTGCAGCACGACACCACGTCGCTGACGAAGCTCGTCTCCGCCGGCGCCATCACCCGCTACGAAACCGAAGACGGGAAGATCACCCTCCACCTGCCGCCGCAGAACAACGGAGCGACCTGGAATCAGAAGCTCGAGGTCACTCCGACGCTCGGTGGCACGTTGCACTCCGGCTCGTCGTCGCTGGCGCCGGAGAACAACGCATCGCGAAAGAAGTCGTTCGCGCCGATGACGTGGAAGATCGACTGAGAAAGCCCCCCTCTCCCGCCAGGGAGAGGGTCGGGGTGAGGGTCGAACAAGTCGGGCTCAAGCAGTCACTGGCTCTTCGACCTTCACCACCTTCACTGCGCGCCGGTCGATCAGCACGAACAGCACCGGCGTGAAGAACAGCGTCAGCACCGTCGACAGCGCCATGCCGCCGAAGACGGCGGTGCCGAGCGAGCTGCGCGCCGCCGAGCCTGCTCCGCTCGAGAACATCAGCGGCATCACGCCGAGCAGGAACGCGATCGACGTCATCAGAATCGGCCGCAGGCGCAGCTCACACGCGCGACGAGCAGCTTCTGCCGCCGGAAGTCCTTCCTCCCGGAGACGCCGCGCGAGCTCGACGATCAGAATCGCGTTCTTCGACGACAACCCGATGAGCATCACCATGCCGACCTGGCAGAACACGTCGTTCGGCAACCCTCGCAGCGTCTGCGCACCGAGCGCTCCGAGAATCGCGAGCGGCACGGAGAGCACGACGACGAACGGCAGCACGAAGCTCTCGTACTGCGCGGCGAGCACGAGGAAGACGAACAGCAACCCGAGGCCGAAGATCGCGAACGTCTGACCACCCGACTCCAGCTCTTCCTGCGACAGACCCGCCCACTCGTAGCCAAAGCCGTTGGGCAGCGCCTCGGTCGCCACGCGCTCCATCGCCGCGAGCGCCTGACCCGAGCTGAACCCCGGCGCCGCGGAGCCGCTCACTTCCACCGAGCGGAACAAGTTGAAGTGGTTGATCACCTGCGCCGACGTGGCCGGCTTGATCTTCACCAGCGAGTCGAGCGGCACCATCGAGCCCGCCGCGCTGCGCACGTAGATCGATCCGATGTCGTCGGGGTTGTCGCGGAACTTCGCGTCGGCCTGCACGTACACGCGATACGCGCGGTTCGAGAAATCGAAGTCGTTCACGTACGCCGAGCCGAGCGAGACCTGCAGCGTGCCGAAGAGTTGATCGACTCCGATGTCGAGCGCCTTGGCCTTCTCGCGATCGACCTCGACCACCAGCTGCGGATCGTCGGCCGTGAAGCTGCTGAACACGCCGCCCAATTCCGGTGCGGACGCCGCCTTTTCCTGCAGCGCGCGCGACGCATCGGCGAGCTGCTGCAGCGACGCGGTGAGCGACTTGTCCTCGAGCTGAATCTGGAAGCCACCGACGCTGCCCACGCCCTCGACCGGCGGCGGAGGGAACGCCATCACCATCGCGTCGGTCACTTCCGACAACGGCCCGCGCAGCCGTTCGAGCACCGCGCCGACGGTGTGCTCCTTGCCGGGCCGCTCCTTCCAGTCCTTCAAGTTGATGAACATCATTCCGCGGTTTGGGCCGCTGCCGCCGAAGCTGAAGCCGCCGACCGCGAACACGCCGGCGATCTCGGGCTCCTTGCGCAGAATCTCGTCGACGCGCGTGAGCACCTTGCCCGTGCGCTGCACCGAACTGCCGTCGGGCGCGGCGACGATGACCAGGAACCAGCCTTGATCTTCATCGGGCACGAAACCCGTCGGCACACGCACCGCGAGCTGCCACGTCGCGAGCACGAAGACCGAGAACATCGCGAAGCCCAGCAACGGCCGCGCGAGCACCGGCTTCAGCGCGCGCAGGTAGACGCGTTGCAGCCACGCGAGCGCCGAGTCGACGAGGCGGAACGCAATGAACTTCTGACCCTCGTCGTGGTGCCGCAACAACAGCGCCGAGAGCGCCGGCGTGAGCGTGATGGACACGAACGTCGAGATCGCCACGCTGAAGGCGATGGTGAGCGCGAACTGTTGGTAGATGATTCCCGTCGAGCCGGGAAAGAACGACACCGGCACGAAGACCGCGATCAGCACCAGCGAGATGGCGATCACCGGAGCGAACACCTCGCTCATGCCCTCCACCGCCGCCATCAGCGGAGTCTTGGTGCGATCGTGCTCGAGGTGCCGCGAGATGTTCTCGATCACCACGATGGCGTCGTCGACCACCAGGCCCGTCGCGAGCGTGAGACCGAACAGCGTCAGCGTGTTGATCGAAAAGCCCATCAACTTCACGAACGCGAACGTGCCGACCAGCGAGACCGGAATGACGATGGTGGGAATGAGCGTCGCGCGCCACCCCTGGAGGAACGCGAGAATCACCAGCACCACGAGGATCATCGCTTCGACCAGCGTGGTGAGCACCTCGGAGATCGACTGCTTCACCGCCGGCGTGCTGTCGAACGCGACCTTGTAGCTGAGCCCGCGTGGGAACTGCTTCGAGAGCCGCGCCAGCTCGGCCTTCACCAGACTCGCGACTTCGAGCGCGTTCGCGTTCGGGAGCTGCGTGATGCCGAGGCCCGCTGTCTCGTTGCCGTTGAAGCGCAAGAGCTGCGTCTCGTCTTCCGCGCCGAGCTCGACACGCGCCACGTCGCGCAGCCGCACCAGCGCACCCTTTGATGGCCCGGCGCGCAGCACCACGTTGCCGAACTCCTCGGCCGAAGACAGCCGCCCCTGCGCGACGATGTTGAGCTGCACCGATTGCCCGACCGGTGCCGGCTCGCGACCGATCTGTCCCGCGGCCACTTGAACGTTCTGCTCGCGCAACGCACCGACCACGTCGAGCGGAGTGAGCGAACGCGCCGCCAGTTTCTGCGGGTCGATCCACACGCGCATCGAGAAGCGGCGTGCGCCGAAGATCTCGACGCTGCCCACGCCCTTGATGCGCTTGATCGCGTCGCGCATGTAGATGTCGGCGTAGTTCGAGACGAAGCGCGTGTCGTACTGACCGGTCGAGTCGTAGAGCGCCACCGCGAGCACGAAGCTGCCGGCGGTCTTGGTGATGCTGATGCCGTTCTGTCGCACGTCACCGGGCAACAGGCTCGACGCCGTCTGCACGCGGTTCTGCACGTCGACCGCGGCCACGTCGACGTTGCGGCGCGGGTCGAACACCACCGTGATGTTCGACACGCCGTCGGAGCCGCTGCTCGAGGTGATGTACTTCATGCCCTCGACGCCGTTGATCTGCTGCTCGAGGGGAATGGTCACCGCCGACTCGACCACCGCCGCGCTCGCGCCCGTGTAGAACGACGTCACGTTCACCTGCGGCATCGACAAGCTCGGGTACTGCGACACCGGCAGCGTCGGAATCGCGAGCGCGCCGACCAGCACGATCAACATCGAGAACACCGCCGACAACACCGGGCGGTGAATGAAGAACGAGGTCATGGCTTGAACTCCACCGGCGCGCCGTCACCGAGCATCTGAATGCCGGAGACGATCAGCTGCTGCCCAGCGTCGAGCCCGCCCGTCACTACGTAGTCGCTGCCCTGCAACGGCCCGAGAGTGATGGGCACGCGCTTCGCTTTTCCCGAGTCGACGATGAAGCCGAAGGTCTGCCCCGCCTGTCGCACTACCGCGAACGACGGCATCGCGAGGCCGGTCTCCTCGGCCCAGATGACCGTCGCGTGCACCAATTGATCAGCGCGCAGCGAAGGCACCGGCTCGAACGACGCTTTGATCAACAGCAACTGCGAGTTCGCATCGGCGCGCGGCGAGACGAAGCTCACCGGCTGTTCCGCGACCGCGTGACCATTTTCGTCGAGCAGGCGGATGCGGCTCTTCGCGCTCAATTCCTTGGCGCGCTCCACGGGCACCCACACCTCGGCCTCCAGCCCCGACTCCTGCGTCACCGAGGTCAGCGCGCTCGCAGGAGTGACGAAGTCACCGACCTTCACCGGCACGTGCCCGACGACGCCGTCGAACGGAGCGACGATGTTGAAGAAGCCCAGCCGCGCGCGCTGCGAAGCAATCAACGCGTCCGTCGCACGCAACGACGCCTCGGCTTGATCCGCCTGCACGCGCGCTTGATCCGCGTCTTGCTGACTGACGATGCCGTCGCCGCGCAGCGCGGTGGAGCGATCGAGCCGCTGCTTCGCGAACGCCGCGCTCGCCTCGAGCGACTGGCGCGTCGCCACCAGGTTGTCGAGCGACGCCTGCTCGGACTTCGCGTCGACCGAGAGCAGCACGTCACCCTGCTTCACCGTCGAGCCCGGCTTGGCGTTGATGGCGCGCACGTAGCCCGAGACCTGCGGGTACAACGTCACCGCGCGGCGTGAGCTGAGCGACGCGAGGTAGTCGGTGCTCTTCTCGATCGACCGCGGAGCGAGCGTCACCACCTCGACCTTCGACGGAGGCATCGCGGGCTGCTCGACTCCGGCGGCGGCGGACTTTTCACAAGCAGACAAAACGACGACGAACGCGAACGAAAGAACGAAGAGTCTCATGGCGTGCAATCCGCAAGGGCGAAGAGGGCGACCACACGCGCGCGGAGCACGTCGTAGTCCTTGAGCGCGACGTTCAGCTGCTGCGCGCGAAGTGAAGAAGCGGCGGTCACCAACTCGAGACTGGTACCGAGTCCTGCGTCGAAGGCCTTGCGGGTCAGCGCTTCGGTCTTCGTGGCGTGCTCGAGCGCAGCAGCCGCCAGCTCGCGCGAACGCTGAGCGACGTCGACTCCGCGGCGTGCGCGTTCCACGTCGACAGCGCCCTGACGACGCGAGGCCGTCTGTCGTGCCTCGGCCTGGCGTTCTTGCGCTTCGGCATCACGCAGCGCTCCGTACCGCGCGCCGCCGTCCCAGATCGGCACGGTCAGCACCGCCTGCAGATTCCAGATGGGAATGGCCGAGCCGCTCAACAGAAACGCGCTCGCCGTGCTGCGAACTCCGAGCGTGGGGAGGAATTGCGCCTTGGCGTCGAGCACCGAGCGATGTGCGACCTCGGTGCGTGCGGTGGCGGCGAGTTGATCGGCCCGCAGCGCGAGCGCCGTCACCTGCTTGCAGGAATTGAGCTGCGCGGCGAGACCGTCCAACTGAAACGAAGGGCTCACCGCGACGGGTTCTTCGACACCCAGCGCGAGCCCGAGCGCTTCACGCGACTGCCGCAACGTCTCGTCAGCCGTCACCACGGCGGCGCGTGCCGTCTCCGCGTCTTGTCGAAGCCGTCCGAGGTCGAGCTCGGTCGAAGCTCCGGCACGATTCGCTCGCTCCGCCAACGTGAGCCGCTCGATGGCATCGGCGAGACCGGCGCGAGACAGCTCCGCCAATCGCTCGGCCGTCACTTCGCTGAGCAACGACTGCGCGAGGTTGAGCAGCAGCAGACGACGCGCATCTTCCACGCTCAGTTTCGTCGCGCGCTCGGCGTCACTCGCCGCGGCAATGGCGTTCCACGAGCGCAGATCGATGACGCTCAACTGCGCGACGAGGGTCAGCGTTTGATACGGCGCCGCACCGAAGAGGGCGGCGGTGCTCGGGTCGGCGCCCGGCGGAGGCTGCAGCAGCGAGAACGACGCCAGCGCGCTCCCGTTCAGCGACGGCAGCACGCCCGCGAGCGCCACTCGATGCCGTGCCGCCGCGCGCACGACTTCTCCAGCGTTGATCTGCAAATCAGTCGAGCGTGAAGAGAAGAGCGTGACCGCTTCGTCCCAGCTCGCGAGCTGCGTCTGCGGCCGCGGCGGAGGCTCGAGCAGCGGATCCTTCGCGTTCGCGCGCGCAGCGAATGAAAGAAAGACGACGGCCAACCAGGAGCGTCTGAGTCGTGACACGAGTCTGTACCGGGCGGAGTGCGACGTGACGAAATCCCGGGCCTCGTCTGACCGACCCGGGAAAGAACTGCGGCTGTCATTAGCGCCGCGCCTCTTCGCCGTCAGCACTCTCGCCAATGCATTGGCATGAAGTTCACCGTTGCTGCACGTGCTCATGCCGACACGTCGAACGAGACCGTCCGAGATCGACATCCTCCCCGGTCAGGCGGGGCGCGCGCGAAAGGTGAAGCGCTGATCGCCGATCGAGACCTCGTCGCCCGGCTGCAGCAGCGACGAGAAGACCTTGCGACCGTTCACCCGAAAGGCCTTCGTCGCGCTGATGGTCCAGCCCGGGCCCCACCGCACCTCGCAGCCCTGAATGTGCTCCGGCCGTCCGCGACGCAGCACGCGCATCGAGTCGTCAGCGAAGTGCAGCCACGCTTCGCTGAAGACCTGCAACTCGATGGGCTCGAGCAGCGGCGCCGCGAAGAAATGCACACCGGAAATCGCCGCGCGCGTCGCCGCGACGTCTTCGTCCGTGAAGTGCGGGCCGACCGTGATTCGACGCAACGCGCTCAGCGATGCGTCGCTCAGACCAAACCGCACCGAGAACATCGGCACCTGGAGCCGCTCGAGGAACTTCGCATGCGGGCTGCTGAGCAACCGCATCATCAGCGAACGCACGGTGTGCATCGACGAGCCGCGAAGCTGTGCCGCGCGAATCAAGCCGCGCTTCCACTCGAGAATCAGCGAGCCGTACCGTTGGGCCTCGGTCAGCTCGGCGTGCAGCTCGGCGGGCTTCGCGCCACTCAACGCCGCCGCACCGGGAGCATCGGCTTCGACCTGCGCATCGAGCCACACCTCGAGCGCGCTCTCGCCTGCTCGCGCGACGCGCAGCACTTCTTCGTCCACGCGCGGCGGAGGCAACGCATCCTGCTCGAAGACGAAACGGCGCGCGTCGAGCTCGAGCGCATCTCCGCTCTTCAGCACCGCGAACTGCAGCGGCTCGCCATTGAGCCGCGTGCCGTTGGTGGTGGCGAGATCTTCGGCCTCGTACGCGCCCGAGAGCAGCCGCGTCAGCGCGACGTGATGCCGCGCCACCGCCCCGCTCGCGATGGGCAGGTCGACGTCGCGAGAGCGCCCGATGCGAAACACCTCACCGAGCTCGTGGCGAACTCCGGCGTCGTCGACCAGCGAAGCCAGCTCAGCGCTCCTCGAGCAGAATCTTCAGTTCCTTCACGCGCCGGGTGACGAAGTCGCGCTCCATCTTCTGGAACGCCTCGGGCAACAGCTCGCGGCTGGTGCATTCCTGCACCGCGACGAGGTTCTGCAGCTCGATCTCCAGCGGGTACGAAGGCGGCACGAAGTCCTTGATGACGGCTTCCACGTCGCCGACCGTCACTTCTTCGCGGCCGTCGATGACCGCCTTGAACTTCGAACGCACCAGCATCGCCTCGATGTCGGCGCCCGAGTACGGGTGACCGCCGGTGAGCTTGGCGAAGTCAGGCACATCGACCTTCACCTTCGTCTTCTTCTGCATCGCCTTGAACAGCTCGGCGCGCTCCGCATCGGTCTGCGGGTAGAAGAGCGCGAGGTGCTCTTCGGCGCGGCCCTGACGCTTCAAGTCGATGGGGAGCAGGTCGGGTCGGCAGGTGAGCAGGAACCACACGATCTTCCCGCGGAACGCCGTGTTCCCCATGAAGCTCGCGATGGCCGCGAAGATGCGGCTCGACGTGCCGGAGTCACCGCCCGCGTCGCGATCGCCCAGGAACGCGTCGGCCTCGTCGATCATCACCGCCACCGGCCACAGCGCCTTGAGCAGGTTGAAGATCTTCTCGAGGTTCGACTCCGTCACGCCCTGCCACTGCGAACGGAAGTTGAGGAACTTCACGCACGGCACGCCGATCTCTCCGGCGAAACACGTGACGAGGAACGTCTTGCCGGTGCCGACCGGGCCCGACACCAGGTAGCCCATCGGCATCACTTCGATGCGGCCCTTCTTCAGCGCGCTCGAAGCATCGCGCAGCATCTTCTTCGCGCGCGCGTGCCCGGCGACCACGTCGAGCGTGTACTCGGGCTCGATGAACTCCAGCAGGCCGTGGCACTCCGCCTGAATGAGCTCCTTCTTCTTGTCCTTCAGCGTGTCGGGCGTGATGCGCGTGTTCGACTCGAGCGCTTCGGTCAGCAGGCGATCGAGGTTGATGCGCGACAGGCCCGCCGTCATCTTCGCCAGCGCGTCGAACGCCACGTCGGAAACGGCTTCGAGCTTCTTGCCCTCGAGGCGCCACTTCACGAAGTCGAGCCGCTCCTCTTCGGTGGGCAGCGTGATCTCGATGTTCGCCACGTACGGGTTGCGCGAGATGCGCGGCGTGATGTCGGCGAGGTTCTCGCTGATCAACACGATCGACAGATCACCGCTCAGGAACTGGGGGTCCGACGCCCACTTCACGAGCGTGGCGAGCACGAAGCGATCTTCGGCCTGCAGATGACCGACGTCACCCGCGGGCGCGATGGTCTCCGCGAAGTCGATCACCAGCGCCATCGACTTGCCGTCCGACATGCGCATGCGCAGGTAGTTCTCGATCACCTGCAACGCACGACCTGGATCTCGCGGCATCGTCTTCGCGAAGTCGGTGCCGAACAGCGTGTCGTAGCTCGTGAGCACGCGGTTCAGGTCGGCCTGCGTCTCTTTGTTCTGCGCGCGAATGCCCGAGCTGCGGTCGTAGAACACGACGTGATCGCGCCCGAAGAACAGCTCGTCGCTGAAGTACTGCTTCAGGTTGCCGTAGTCGCGCGAGCCATCGTCACGCGTGAGCGGCTGCAGATCTCGAATCGAGCCGTACACCACGAAGGTGCTGACCGTTCGCGTGAGGTAGCGCCGCGCGAGGTTCTTCGCCCAGCTCGGCATGCCCTCGAACGGGTTCGCCGTGCCGTTCGCGGTGCCGCCGTTGGCCTTGGTGGGCAACGCCGCGGGCTCGGGAGTCTTCGCCGGCGTCTGCGCCGCCTTCAGCTCGGCCTTGAGCCGCTCGTTCTCCGCCTCGGTGGCGTTCAACTTTTCCCGCAACAACTTGTCGCTCGACGCTGCGAGCGGGTCTGCCTTCTTCCGCGCCATGTCACTCGCCCTTCTTCTTGAGTTCCTTCTTGAGCTGCGCCGGCTCTCCGCCTTCGCGCACCTCGATCGTCTCGATCAGCGGTTCATACCCCGGGGCCCGCAACACCACCGTCACCTTCCCGACGGCGACGGTCTTGATGTACGGCCACTCCTTCACCGTCTTCCCGTTCTCGTCCTTGGTGGTGGGAATCTGCACGTCGGTGCCGTTGATCTGCAGCGTCGCCGTCGCGGCCGCGCCATCGGGCACGCTGATCATCACCAGCCCCTGCGCGGGCGGCTTGAGCAGCACCACCGCCACCACGCCGATGATCAACACCGCGACGATCGCCGCCAGCGCGATGATCAGCTTGTTGTTGTTGTTCACCGGCGGCGCTTGCACCGCGGTCGGCAGCTGCTGGTACGACGGGTTGGTGCCCGACTGCGCCTGCTGAACGGCCGACAACGTCGGCGACGTGTCGCTCGGTGACATCACCGGCGGAGGCGCGGCCGGCATGCCGCCACGCGTGATCTTCCGCGGCTGATCGTACGGCGACATCACCGGAGGCGGCGGAGGCGGAACCGCGGGGCGCCCCGGGTCGGTCGCAAATTCCTCGTTCTGCGCAGCGCGATTGCGGATGTTGAGGTTGCGCGCCGGCGGGTTCTGGCCCGGGTTGGTCGCCGGTTCATCGAAGGGGCTCAGCGCGCTCGGGCCATCGGCGAGCACCGTCGACTCGTGCTCCTCTTTTCCGTTGGTCAGCATCGGTGCGACCGCGGTGAGCCGCGGCATGCTGGTCAGCGACGGAGGCCGACCCGCAGGCGCACCACGAATGCCCGATGGACTCGACGGAGAGAGTGTCGGAGGCACCGGCCGCACGATCGGCGGCAAACCGGGTGCAGTGCCCTGACTGGTGCCGGGCGTGTTGCTGATCGGCATCTGCGTCGGCACCGCGGTCACGGCGCTGGGGCTCTGCGCGGCGCCGCCCATCGAAGGCACCGCGCCGACGCCGAAGCCCATCTCGATCGCCGCCATCATTCCTTCGGGCGCCTTGATCTCCACGTACTCGGCGAGGCGGTTCTTTTCCTTCTCGTAGTCCTCCGCGAAGGTCGCCTTCATGAACGCGGCGAGGTCCTTGCGCGTGAACGCGTTGCCCGTCGAGTACATGAAGCCGCGCAGGTCTTCGCCCAACTCGCTCGCGTGCTGGTAGCGATCGTCGACGTCCTTCGCGAGCGCCTTCATCACGATCTTCTCGAGCGCTTCGGGAATCTTGCGGTTGAAGTGTGACGGCGGCAGCACCTCGACCTTGCGCACCTTCTCGAGCACCGAGAAGTCGGAGTCGCCGACGAAGAGGCGCTCGCCCGTCAGCATCTCGTACAGACAGACGCCGATGGCGAAGATGTCGCTGCGTCCGTCGAGCGGGAGCCCGCGAATCTGCTCCGGGCTCATGTAGCCGAACTTGCCCTTCAGAATGCCGGCCTGCGTCTTCGTCGCCTTGCCCGCGGCCTTGGCGATACCGAAGTCGATGACCTTCACTTCGCCGTCGTACGAGATGAGCGCGTTCTGCGGCGACACGTCGCGGTGGACGATGCCCATGTCGCGACCCTGCTTGTCCTTCGCGCGGTGGGCGTAGTCGAGGCCTTCGCAGCTCTGGGCGATCGCGTAACAGGTCAGCGGAATCGGAGCGGGCTCGCCACGCTTGCGGCAGCGATCGAACACCGCGCGCATGTCCTTGCCGGACACGTATTCCATCGCGATGAAGTAGGAATTCGAGAGGTTCGCCAGCTCGTGAATCTGCGCGATGTTCGCGTGGTTGAGCTGAACGGTGATCTTCGCCTCGTCGATGAACATCGTGATGAACTCTTCATCCTCCGCGATGTTCGGGAGAATGCGTTTGATCGCCACGATGCGCTCGAACCCGCCAGCGCCGAACGTCTTGGCGCGCCACACCTCGGCCATGCCGCCGATGTTCACGCGGTCGAGCAGCAGGTACTTGCCGAATGGGATTGGCTGACGCTTCGCAGGTGCCGTGCTCACGCGAAACCGAACGCTAGTCCGCCGCCCGCAATCCGGCGGCGAAACTTCCGGCATTCAGTCAGGGTGTAGGCCTCTCCCACACAGGCGGTTCTTCCCGCTCCGGTTCGACAGGGACGGCGACGTCTCCGACGAACGCTCCCTCGATGGAGATGATCTCCGGCTTGCCGAAGCGCTGCCCCAGCGGCATTGCGACCGCGGTGATCCACGCGTGACGGCGATCGGGCGCGACGCAGTACACCAGCGTGCCCGGAGGTGAGAGACCCGCGGTCGCTGCCGGCCCATTGCAGTCTTCACGAAGCTCGACGTGCCACTGCCCGAGCGGCACGCCGTCCTTGAAGAGTGGCACCGGGCCGGCGTTGTCGCGCACCCACTCCTCGAAGCCGCGGCGATCGGTCGGCACCTGCTGCTGCGTGGTCGCGTTGTTGGCGGTGTCGGCGAGCGCCTGAATCACGCCGGCGATTCGCGCCTCGGGAAATTCGGACGAGAGACGCGCAGAGAGAATCGTGAAGTCGACGAACAGCACCGTGAGCGCGAGGAAGTGAATCAGGCCGCGCGGGCGCCAATCGACGGGGAGGCGCTGGCCGAAGTCGAGCACCAGCGTGGCAGTCACCGCGAGCGCGGCGACGCAGCCGACCAGCGTGAGCGGCAACGACGGCAGCGTGTTGAGCATCGCGAGCGGAGCGAACTTCACCTGCACGAAGCGCGAAAGGTCACCGAAGTAGAGCCAGTCGAGGAAGAGCGCGAACACCACGCGCACCACCCAGATTCCCCGCTCGCCCTGCTGAGCGGCAGGCGCCGGAGCAGCAAATGCCGGAGCGGCCGACGCCGGAGCAGACGCAACAGAAGCAGCCGATGCCGATGCAGCCGATGCCGATGCAGCCGATGCCGACGCAGTCGATGCCGACGCAGTCGATGCCGATGCAGCCGATGCCGGTGCAGCCGATGCCGAAGCAGCCGCCGGAGCGGCATCCAACGCATGCGCAGCGGATGCGGGCGGCGCCGAAGTCTGTGCGGACGCCGAAGACTGTGCGGACGCCGAAGACTGTGCGGACGCCGAAGACTGTGCGGACGCCGAAGGCTGTGCGGACGCCGAAGACGGTGCTGATGCGGAAGACGCTGCAGACGCAGCAGACGCGGAAGACGCTGCGGACGCGGAAGACGCTGCAGACGCGGAAGACGCTGCAGACGCGGAAGACGGCGCGACCGACGCTTCAGATGAAGGCGAGTCGCCGCCAGCCGGCGAAGCGGGAGTTGGTTTTTGCGTTGAGTCGCCCTCGCTCATCGGGCGCCGAGCATAAGCGCACCGCGCGCCGGCGCCGCCGCGATTCGGCTCAGGTGCCCTGTCCCGCGAGCACTCGAGCGGGATCGACACGTGACGCACGTCGCGCCGGCAGCCACGCGCCCGCGATCGCCGCGAACATTCCGAGGCCAACCCCCAGCACCGGCAACCACCACGGCACGAGGAAGAACGTCTCCGGCTTGAACGGGAAATCAGGCACCGCGCGCGCAGCGATCAGATCGACTCCCGCCGCCGCACCGAGCGCGAGGGCGGTTCCGACCGCGCCGCCGATGACTCCGAGCACCAGGGCCTCGGCGAGCACCAGCGAGAAGATGTCACCCCGCCGCGCTCCGACCGCGCGCATCACGCCCAGCTCCTTTTCCCGCGCGCGCACCGCCGCCGACAACGCGTGCGCGATGTTGAACGCCGCGAGGAGGCAGATCAGCGCCGACAGCAACGCCATCGCCGACGTCGTGATCGCCACCGCAGCGCCGGCGTTCTCCGCCATGCGCCGCTCCTGATCATCGACGCGCAACCCCATCTCCTTCACCTTCACCACGATGCCCGGCACGTCCGACGGAGACTCGGCCTGCAGCGCCACGCCGGTGAACGTCTCAGCGTCGGCGTTCGCTGACTTGTTGAGCCGCTTCGCGGTCTCGAGCGGAATGGTGACTCCCGCGAGCATTCCGCGATCAGACACGCCGACCACCTGCGCGCGCGTGCTCGTCACCGGCCCGGGATTCGTCGCGGCGATGAAGCTGCGGTTCCAATCAATGGGGAACGTGAAGCCAATCAACATCGCCGCCGACAGCTGCGGGAGCGAACGCGCCGGCGCAAAAGTCTTGTTGTAGATCTCGATCAACCGCGACGCGCCGACGACCGGAATCGGTTGATCAGGTCCGGGGTCCTTGAACTCACCGAGCTTCACGTCAGCCTTCACGAAGTCTGGCTCGACGCCGACGGCGACGATCTCCACGCCCATGCGCACACGACGACCGAAGAAGTCGCCGTCGTAGAAACTCACCGCAGGAATGCGCACCGACATCTTCGGGTACGCGCGCTTCACGCCGGGAATCTCAGCGAGCCGATCGATCGCGCGTTGGTCGAGCTTGCCGCCGAAGAGCCCAATCGCCAGCTGCGAGGGAATCACCTCCACCAGGCTCGAATCGACCGGGAAGATCTTCTCGCGCACCACGCGAGCGACGCCGAGGCCGAGCGCCACGAAGAACACCAGCGACGCGATGCCCATGGCGATGCCGAACGACGAACTGAACGCGCCGCGGCGATCGCGCGAGAGGTGCAGCCGCACCAGCTTCCTCAGCGCCGACGACTTCAAACCAGTCTCCCGTCGCTCAAGGTCACGACTCGCGACGCCGCAGCGCGCAAGCGATCCTCGTGCGTCACCGCCACGATGGTCAGCCCCTCGCCGTTCAACTTCTTGAACAGCGTGATCACCTCATCGGCGGTCTGCGCGTCGAGATTTCCCGTGGGCTCGTCGCACAACAACACCCTGGGCTGATGAAAGAGCGCCCGCGCGATTGCCACGCGTTGCCGCTCACCACCCGACAACTGCTCCGGAGCGCGCGTCAGCTTGTCGCCCAACCCCACCCGCTCCAGCGCTTCCTTCGCGCGCGACTGGGGAGCGTCGACCGCCGCGAACGCCGACGGCAACGCCACGTTCTCGAGCGACGACAGCCCGGGCACGAGGTGAAACGACTGAAACACGATGCCCACTGTCTCGTTCCTGAATCGAGACAGCCCGCGATCATCGAGCCCGTGCAACGCCACGCCGGCGACTTCGACCTTCCCGTCGAACGCCGAGTCGAGCCCACCGAGCACGTGGAGCAACGTCGACTTGCCGCTCCCGCTGCGCCCGACCACGGCGATGAACTCGCCCTGCGGCACCGAGAGCGCCACACCATCGAGCACGCGCACCTTCCCGCGAGCACCGTCGTCGTAGCTGCGGCTCAGCCCCTCGACTCGAATCATTTCGTTCCGGCACCCGCGGGCGCGCCACCGAGCGCGAGCCGCACTTTCGCCTGCACGCGCTCGTCCTTCACGCCAACTGAGATCGAGATGCCCTTGAGATCATCGGTCGCGTCGAGCCAACGCACGGTCGTCGCCTTGATCGCAAAACCGCCGAGGCCCCACGCGCTCTCGGGCAACGCACGCACCGACGCCGACAGCCGCGAGAGATCGATCGCCACCGCCAACGCCTCGTCACCGAGCGCACTCACCGGAGAACCGCCCTTGCCGTCGCTCTTCACCAGCCCATCGAGCCGCTGAATCGGCGACGCAAAGAACACCAGCTCGTCCTTCGGAGCGAAGTGCACACCCTCGCCCGCCGAATACGTCGTCACCATCGCCTTCTGTCCGTCGGCGCGCGTCCGCAATTCCATGTTCGCGCCGAACTTCGGAGCGATCGTCGCCACCTTCTCGAGCGCCGGCAGAATCGACGCGGGATCTTTCGCAGCCGCCGCTCCACTCAGGTGCGCGTAGGTGAACGGGTTGGTCTCGCGCAGGTTGAACTCCGGCATGCCGCGGTCCATCGGAGGCGCGTCACTCAACGACAACGCCGCCACCACGCCCGGCTTCACCTGCGAGAGCGCCTGCGTCTCGACGTCGAAGCCCGCCTCCTCGAACGCCTTGCGCAGGTACGGGCCCATCAACGTCTTTGCCCACGGCCCGAGCTTCGCGGGGTCGCCCTGGTAGCGCGCGACGACGAACGCATCGCGCGGCAGGTAGCCGAGCAGATCTTTTCCGCCCGGCTGCGGAGTAAGCGCCTGCAGATCCATCGCGTTGGGCTTGGGCGCCGCGCTCACCATCACCGTCAGCGCCTCGCTCGTCAGTGTCACGCTCGCCACCGCGCTCGCCAGCGGAGCCTGCACCAGCGCAGGACTCCCCAACGGCAGGTACACCACGACGTCGCGTTCCTTCGGCAGCTTCTCGAGCTCCGCCACGTAGCCGCGATCGGTCGCCAGCGAATCGTTCTCGGTCATGGTCGCCAGCGCAGCGAGCTTCGCGACTCCGCCTTCGTTGCTCACCAGTGCGTAGCCGTTGCTGAGCACGTAGCCCACGCTCGGCACGTCGCCTTCCTTCACCAGGAAGGTCTTCGTCACCACCGTCGAGCCCTCGGTCTTCACTTCTCTACTCAGCGTCGTGCCCAGCCGTTGCTGCGCGAGCTTCTCGAGCGTGGCGTGGAACTTCGCTTCGTCCTTCACCGGCAGCGCGAGGTACGGGTAGCCGGTGATCAACATCGCCGCGCCCGCCGACCGCGCACCGTCGACGCCAGCTCGCTCGAGCGCCTCGTGGCTGCGCAGGTCGAGGCCGAGCTGCGCGACGAGCGCGTCACCGAACTGCTGGCCGCTCTCGAAGCCCTGCAGCTGGCCGACGAACGACGTGACCTTGAGGTTCTGAATCAGCCCGAGCTTCTGACCCGCTTGATCGAGCGAGGGCACGATCACCGCGCCCACCGCGCCTTTCGGAATCACGCGCTCGACGCCAGCCGTGGCGCTGCTCGTGCCGCCGCCGCTGCCACCGCACTTGCTGCACGAAAACGAAAACGCCGCCAACGCGGCGAGCACCCACGCGCGCGAAGACGTCATCGCACCCGCTCCGCGGGGCTCGCGAGCGATGCGGTCGAAGAAAACTCTTCGGTGACCTGCATGAACGACTCCATCTCTTTCACCGTCTCCTCCGTGGCGGTGACTTCAGCCGTGAGCGCCTCGAGCTGACGACTCACCACTTGCGGATCGCGAATGGCGATCGACTGCTCGTGGGTGAGCCGCAACACGTCTTCGATGCTGGCGAGCTGGTGGCTCACCACTTCACGGCTTTCCTCCGCCTGCACGAAGCGCGCGACCCGCTTCTTCAGGATCTCGACGCGGCGCGACTTCACTTCCTTCAACCGCTCGTTCTTTTCACCCGCCACTTCGGCTTCCAGGCCGCGCAGCTCGTTCTCGATTTCCTTCCTGTCGGTGGCGTTCAAGAACTTCCGGTAGTTGTTCAGCGTCGCCACCAGCCGCAAGAAGCTCGTCAGCAGCGCTTCCAACCGCCGCTCCGAGCTCGCCACCAACACGCGCCCGCCCGGCATGCGGCCATAGCTCTCGAGAATGCGCGCCTTCAGCTCACGCAGCACCTCGTAGTGTTCCTTCTGCGACGGAGCGAGCTCGCTGAGCAGCAGTTCTTGTTCCTGCGGCCCGGCGATCTCCGAGCGTCCGTGCGCCTCGATGTTCGCTCGCACCGCGCGGCGGAACGACGGCATCAGCGACAACGCGAGTGAATAGAGAAACGAACCACCGGCCGCTGCCGCGACGGGCACCCAGTCGTGCATCGCGACTGACGCCACGCCACCGGCCGCCAGCGCGAAGTAGTTCGCCGGCATCAGCAGCGCGGCTTTGAGGGCACTCGATTTCTTCACGGCGCACTCGAAACGTACTTGAGCGCTCCCAAATCCGCAGTGTCTTCGGCGGGCGGCGCGGGCGGAGCGTTGAACAATTTCTGATTGAGACTGGCAGCGCTGCCGAACAGCTCGCTCCACGTCACCGGCGCTTCGTCGGCGATACCGAAGAACGCGAGGTTCTCTTTGAGCGTCGCCGGCGGCGCGAGCTGAATCGCTTCCATCGGGTCTCCCAGCTGTGGAGCGAGCGTGCCCAACACCCGCGCGGCGTCGGTGCGGTCCTTCAACACCTGCGCGTTCGCGTCGAGCGCACCGCGCAAGAAGCGCCTGATGGCGTCGGGGTAGCGGGCCGCGAAGTCCCCGCGCGCCACGAGCACGGTCGCCATCAAGTGCGGCGCGTCGGCGGTCGTCGCCAGCGTCTGCGCACCGAGCTCTCGCGCCACCGGCTCCACGTCGCCCACCAACCCCGCGACGGCGTCGACCTTCCCGTCTCGCAGTGCTGCCCCGGCCGAGAAGGCAGAGTCGAGCGGCACCAACTGCACGTCGCGCAACGAGAGCCCCGCGCGAGAGAGCGCCCACAACATCAGGTACCAGGGCCCGCTGCGGTCCTCGACGCCGATGCGCTTGCCGGTGAGGTCCTGCATGCGCGTGAAGCCCTTGCCGACCAGCACTTCCTGACCGCGGCTGCGACCGACGAGCATGATCACCCGCGGGCTCGCGTTGCGCAGCAGCGAGGCGCTCATCGCGACCGACGACACGGGCATCACCGCGAGATCCACGCCGCCGTTTTCTCCACCTTGAATCAGCGCGCGCCGCAGATCTTCTTCGCGTTCGAAGCGCACCACGCGCACGTCGATCGCGTACCCCGCGCGGAAGAGACCCACTCGCTCCGAATCGCCCGCAGCCCACAGAATCGGAGCTTCACTGCCGTGCGGCACGAGGCCCACCACCATCGCGCGCGTGGGAATCTTCACGACGTCGTCGATGGGCGCCATCACGCCCGCAGGAAAATCTCCCGCCGCCAACCGCGGAGCCGGCCCGTACAGACGCTCGCGCGCCCGCTCGATCCACCCCAGGCGCGAGGCGGTCACCGCGAGTACCGCCACCAGCACCGAAAACACGACGAGCACCCACCGGCGCGAAGGCCTGCGGGTGCTCGTCTGTGAAGGCTCGCTCATGGGCGAGGCGAAGCGTTACTTGACCTCGACCTTCTTGCCGATGGTCTTCTCACCGTTGTTGCCGACTTCGCTCACCGGCGCCGGGCTCTGCAGGCCCATTTCCATCTTGAACTGCTTCACCAGCTCAGCGGCCTGAAGCGCTTCGGCTTCTTCTTCGATCTTGAGCGACTGGGTGTCGACCGACTCGAGCGCCATCTGCATGCGCGCCTCGTTGACGGCGGTCTGCTCCTCGACCTTGCGGAGCATTTCGTCGTGCGTGGCGTCGATGCCACCCACTTCGAAGCTCTCCATCGCGTCGGCCACCTTGGCCTGCCACTTGGCGCGGCGCGCGTCGCGAATCGCCGACATCGCCTCGTTGGTCTTCTTGTCCTTCTCGCGCATGAACGCCTTCTTCACGTTCAGCGCCTTCTCGTAGGCCGCCTTGGCGGTCGCCAGCTGCGCCTCGTTGCGGCTCAGCGCGCCCTTTTCCATCTGCAGGCGCGTGGCGTACTGCGCGGCGAGATCGTCGCGGCCACCCTGAATCGCCGCCTTCACCTTGGCGGTGAGATCGCCGACCTCTTGCTTGTACTTCTGGTTCTCTTTCTCGAGCAGCGTGACGTTCGCTCGCACCATGGCGATCGACTCATTCATCTTCGGAACCTGATCGTTCAGGTCACGAATGTTCTGCTCGAGGATCAGCTCAGGGTCTTCGATGGTGCTGACGAAGAAGCCGACGAAGCTGCGCATCGCACGCCGAAACCGTTGCCACATGGCGTCACACTCTCCAGGGGATTCGAGGGGGCCTTCTTGAGGTCTAAACGTCTGAGACTCTACACGGGTTTATCGTCGTCCGATTGCATGGTTGGCGGCTTTCCTCTCCTGAACAGGGAGCCCCACCCACCCGTTCCAGCGAACCGGAAAACCTCGCTGTTGAAGGCACTTGCAGCGGTCTTCAGGGCCACCAACGCGCACACCAAAATCGACACCGTGGTCAACGCGACCTGAAGCGCCGTCGCCGTCCCCAGGACCGCCGCTTTGATCAGCAGCGCGACGTTCAGCATGGGGATCAGCGCGGTGACGTTGGTGAGCTCGATGCCCGGCATCTGGCTGATCAGCGCCGGCGCCAGACACCCCAACATCACCGGAGTCATCATCGCCTGCCCCTCTTTGAACGTGCGCGCCGTCGAAGCGACGGTGACACTCACTCCGCTCAACAGCAGCGCCGAGGGGATCAGGCAAATCAACATCACCCCAACCTGCGAGAGCGAGAGCGAGAACGTCGTGTTCTGCGGGCCGCCCAGCGAGATGCCGAAGCCGAACGTGACGCCCATCGCGGCGAGGTTCGCGAGCGCGGTCACCACCGCCACGATGCCGACCGTCACGTACTTCGCGGCCATCACGTCGACCGGGCGCACCGCGGCGACCAGCAACGTCTCGAGCGTGCCGCGTTCCTTCTCTCCGGCCGTGAGAATCGACCGCGGGGTACAGCGCTCCGATGATCAGCATGGTCAGCAAGATGATCGGCAACATGCGCGAGGCGATGAGCGGCCCGAGGTCCTTCTGGAAGTCGAGGTCCACCGCGTCGGTCTTCACCGGCTGAACGAAACCGGCTTCGAGCTTCAGCTCGTCGAGTCGCAGCTTCAGCGTCGCGCCATTGAGCGTCTCGAGAATCGGCCGCACACGGTCGAGCGCCTCCATCGAGCGATCGAAGCGCTTGGTGTACAGCACGGTCACGACCGCCTGCCGCCCACTGCTCAGCTTCTCGCTCACGTCGTCCGGAGCGATCACCGCCGCGGCGATCTTCTGATCCTTCAACAGCAGCTCGGCCTGCGCGCGATCCATCGGCGCGTACGTGGTCTTCGGCGGCGGTCCGCTCGCAGCGAGCAGCTTCGAGGTCGCCTCGCCGACGATCGCGACCGTGAGCGGCTCGTTCTTCAACCGGTGCTGACCCGCTGAGATGATCGCGCCCATCATCAGCAAGATGCCCGGGTAGAGCAGCACCGGGAGCAACACCGTCAGCACCAACGTGCGCCGATCGCGCAGCACGTCGAGCAGCTCCTTGCCGAGCAGAATCCGGAACGCGCTCACGCCGCCACCGCCTGCGTCGCGAAATGCAGGAACGCGTCGGTGAGCGTCGCCTGGCCGCTCTGCGCGAGCAGATCTTTCGACGTTCCCCGCGCGACGATCTCTCCGCGGCGCATGAAGAGCAGCCGCGAGCAGAGGTACTCCGCTTCTTCCATGCGGTGCGTCGAGAACAGCACGGCCTTGTTCCGCGCCTTCGCCCGCTGGACGAGCTGCAGAATGTCGCGCGAGGCGACCGGGTCGAGCGTGGCCGTCGGTTCGTCGAGCACGTACGCCGCCGGGTCGTGCACCACCGCACGCGCGATGTTGATGCGCTGCTTCATGCCGCTCGACAGCGCTCCGCAGCGCTTGTCGAGAAACGGCTTGAGCTCGAGTTCCTCAGCCACCTCGGCGATTCGCTTCTCGAGCGTCGTGTCGTCGAGCCCCTGCAGCCGCCCGAAGGTCGACAACACCTCGCGGCCGGTGAGCCGCTCGTAGAGCCCCGTGCTCGCGGTGAGAAAACCGAGATGCTTGCGAGCGTCGAGCGGCTGCTTCGCCACGTCGATGCCGTTGAGCCTGGTGTGACCCGCATCGGCGCGCAGGAGTCCCGCGAGCACGCGCAAGGTGGTGGTCTTTCCCGCTCCGTTGGGACCGAGCAGGCCGACGACTTCGCCGGGCTCGACGGCGAACGACACGCCGCTCACCGCGCGCACGCCATCGAACGACCGCACGACGGAATCCACCTCGATCACCGGCACGGCGCGAGTGTGGCCGATCTCCCGCGCGTCAGCGCAGGAAGTTCATGAACGGCTCACCCGAGGTGGCGACGTTCAACTTGAGGCCCATCGGCGCGTTGCCCCAGGCCACTCCGTCCATCGCGTTCTCGTAGATGACGAAGTCGACCGCGTACGAGCCCTTCGGCACGCGCAGCACGTAGTTCTCGGTGCCGTCCTTGAAGGTCCACGTGAAGTTCTGGAAGTCCTGCTGGCGCTGCATCTGCAGACCAACCTCGGCTCCCGGCAGCGTGTCGCGCACCACTTCACCCGCCACGCGCAGCGGCCCGGTGATCTCGATGGTCTCGTAGTTCATCTCGACCTCGACATCTTCATCGAGCGGCACGCGCGCCATCATCAGCTCACGACCCGAGGCGTAGTTCGGGTACGCGTCGTTGTTGATGGTGAAGTACACCTCGTACTCGCCCTTGGGCAGCTTCACGTTGAACGTGCCGTCGTCGGTGGCCGTGACGTCCTTGAAGAACCACGAGTACTGACCGAGCCCGATGGCCCGGTTGCGGAACGAGAAGCGACCCACACGCTGACCGGGCACCGGCGTCTGGCCGTCGATCTTGATCTTCCCGCGGAAGGTCGAGGTGTCGAAGCCGATCGACATCGAGCGGTTGCCCTGCAGCTGGAAGTAGCGATCAACCACCCACCAGCCAGCGGCGAGATCATCAGCGAGCCCGTCGTCGATGCTCAAGATCGTGAAGTACAGACCCGGGAACGCGCGAATGTTGAACGAGCCCGAATCGAGCGGCACTTCGTAGAGCAGGAAGCTCGACGTCGACGACGCTCCGGCCATGCCGAACATGTAGAGCTGGAAGTTGTAGTTGGGGTTTGGCCGCGGCGGCTTGCCGTCGATGACGATGCTGCCTTCGATGCTCCGCGTCGGGAAGTCGGCGGCGAACGTCGCGTCGGAGCGCAGATCGACCGAGGTCTGCAGCGGCTTGCCGAAGATGCGCGAGGGGTAGGTGCGGTTGGGCAGGCCGTTGAAGTCGAGCGTGGTGCCGTAGACGCCCTTCGGAACCAGCGACGTGAAGCTCGGCAGACCGCCCTCGTGGTTCGAGGTGATGCTCGCTTCGGTGTCGCCCGGTCGCGTGTACGTGATGACGAAGTCAGGGCCCATGCGCGCGTCGGGCAGCGGCTGACCGTCGATCGTCACCGTCGCCTCGAGCAGCGACGTCGGAATGTCGATGTCGAATTCCTGATCGCGATCGAACGTGAGATTGCCCGCTGGAGTGACCGGGTAACCGCGCAGCTCCGTTCCGTAGAGCGACACGGCGGGCGACGAGAGGAACAGGCCCAGCGAGCCCTCGAGCAGGCGCAGCTCGTACGCACCACCCTGGCTGGTCACCATCGACTGCTGACGCGGAGGCGAGCCGTACGCCGTGAACCACACGTCCTGCGGGAACGCGCTCGGCACGAAAGGCAGGCCACCGAAGCGAACCGCGCCGCGCAGCAGGTGCGACGTCGCGCGGAAGCTGCGGTTCTGATCGAGCGTCATGTCAGCCCAGCCGTGATCGATGAAGCCCTCGAAGTTGGGCCACACGCCACCCGGCTGATGCCGGAGGATGTCGTAGCGGCTGCGCATCACCTTCACCTGGAACACGCCCTGCGGGTCCGGCACGCGCGCCAATTCGCTCTGGAAGCCGCCGGCGACGAACTGCACGGTCACCGGCTTGGTCTCGACCTGCGAGTCGAGGAACGCGTCGGCGGTCAGCGTGCGCAGCGCGATGCAGATGCCGAACGTGTACGGGCCGCCATCGACTCCGCCGTCCATCGGCAGGCCACCGAACGCTTCGGCCGGGCACGGCTCGCTCGCGAACGTCTGCGGCCACATCGGCTGCGGCATGTCGGGCGGCAACACCGTCACGCCCGAATCGCGGCGCGTGACACCTGCATCGACGTCGCCGGCATCAGGCTCGGGGAGATCAGTGCCGCACTGGCAACCCACCAGCGACACGGTCGCGATGAGCAGCAGCGCTGTGAGCTTTGAAAACGGCACCAGTCTCTCCCGGCAGAGGCTGCAACATCCCCTTGAAACCTCCCGCTTAAGCAAAGCTGGCACCATTTGACAAGGTGCCGTGCTTCCTGAGGTTTTCGGCCCAGAGATCATCGGGTTCACGACATGTGCGCACGCCCGTTAGCCGACTGGCGACCGAACGGGCGGCGATCAGTCGAGCTGTGCCAGCAAGCGCGCAGAAGCGGCGTTCGCCGCGTCGCGAATCGAGCGTTCATCGAGGGTTCGCAGGCGACGGTCGCGCATCAGCACCTGACCGTCGACGATCACGTCGCGCACGTCCTGGCTCTGGCCCGAATAGACCAGCGTCGAGACCGCATCACCCGAGTTCGGAGTGGCATGCGCCCCCGACAAATCGACGGTGATGACGTCGGCCTTCGCGCCTTCGGTGAGCTGGCCCACCTGACCTTCGAGCCCGAGCGCCTTCGCGCCGTTCAAGGTGGCGAGCTCCAGCACCTGCATGGCGGGAAGAGAGGTCGGCCCCGTGCGCGGCAGGTGCACCAGCGCCGCGAGCCGCAGCTCGACGAAGATGTCGAGGTTGTTGTTGCAGGGAGCGCCGTCGGCTCCGAGGCCCACGGTGATGCCCTGCTTGAGCAGCTCGGGAATCTTCGCGGTGCCGCTGGCGAGCTTGAAGTTGGCGCTCGGGCAGTGCGCGATGCGCGTCTTCGTCTCGCGAATCAGCTTCTGCTCTTCGGCGGTCAGCCACACGCAGTGCGCGAGCGTGGTGTGCTCTCCGAGGAGCCCGAGGTGGTGGAAGTAGCTGACGTTGTCCATGCCCGTCTTCTCGCGGACGACGTCGCACTCGGTGGGGTTCTCGGACGCGTGGGTGTGAATGCGAACGTCGCGTTCCCTGGCGATGGTCTGCACCTTGCGCAGCAGCGCCTCGGTGCACGAGAGCACGAAGCGCGGCGCGAGCGCGTAGCGGAGGCGGCCGTTCTCCTTGCCATGCCACTGCTCGATGAGCGCGAGTGATTCGGCGATCGACGCGTCGGTGGTCTCGCGCAGGCCGGCGGGCACGCCCTGCCCCGCGTCCATCATGCATTTGCCACCCACGAGCCGAATGCCGGCGTCACGCGCCGACTCGAAGACCTGGCCGTAGTGACGCACGGTGCCCATGTCGAGAATCGACGTGGCTCCGGAGCGGATGCATTCGAGAAACGTGAGGTCTGCCGATGCACGCAGTGACTTCGCGTCGTGCGCCGCTTCGAAGGGCCAGATGCGGTCGCGCAACCAGTCGAGCAGCTCGAGGCCGTCGGCGTGGTTGCGGCACAGCGTCTGGCAGGCGTGCAGGTGGCTGTGAATCAGCCCGGGGAGCACCACCTGCCCCTTCGCGTCGATGAAACGGCGAATGCCCGACTTGTTGCCGCGTTTGGCCGGGCCGACCCGGGCGATGCGATCGCCCTGAATCACCACTTCGCCGTCGCGGATGACTTCCCGCCTGGCGTTCATGGTGATGACCGTGGCGTTGCCGATCACGAGATCCACGAAGCAGACCTTCTCCTAGCTGCGGGGCCGGGTACACTTTTCGTCGCTATGAATCTCCTCGACCTCGTTCTGGCGCTCGACATGCCGGGCGACCACCCACCGAAGTACGTCAAGCCGGTCGGGTCGGCGTCGGTGCGTTACTTCGAGTGGCTCGAGAACAACACCCACGTGGTGTACCCGGCGCTCGCGGTGGTGCTGGTGGCGTTGATCGCGTTCGGCATCATCTCGGCGTGGCGCACCGAAGACAGCGACGGCCTCAAGAAGGCCGAGCTCAAGCGAGAGATCATTCGTGAGCTCCGGCGCGAGGTGTACGGCATGACCGCCAATCACCTCGCGAAGAACATCCAGCTCGACGGCACGAAGATCCTCAAGCTCCTCGAGGAAATGGCCGAAGACAACATCGTCGAGTCGCGCACCGACTCGTCGCGCGTCACCACCTGGCGCATGAAGGGCCTGACCAGCTGATCAGGCCCTGAGCGTCACTGCAGGCGGCCGGTGATCGGAATCGTGACGTACGGCGTGTAGGGATCGCTGGTGAACACGATCGCGTAGACGCGCTGTTCGAGCGACGGCACCTGCCGCATGCCCGCATCGTCGAGCGTGCCGTACACCAGCTGCCCGACCACGCGCGTGATGCGAACCGTCGGAGTCGTCGTGCCCTCGAGCGTCACCGGCAACGTCGGCCCCGTCGTCCAGCTGAAGTACTGGCACGGTCCACCCGTCGCCACCGCGCAGCGCTCGTTCGGAGGGCCGCCGTCGGTCGTCTGCCACAGCTCAGCCTGCAGCAGCACGACGGGCCCATCACCGGTGTTCGACACCAGCGTCACGTCTTGCGGCGCGGGGTTGTTGCCGGTGAAGGTGACGGTGTTGGGCTGCGGGTCGGACAACAGCGACGCGCCGTTCAACGTGGCGATCATCGACGACGGCCGACGCATGGTGCCCAGTGGCTCGCCCTGACGCGTCCACAGAATCGTCGAGAGGTCGGCGCCGTCACCGCGGCACGCCGAGCGCGCGCGATACGTCACCGCGACCGGAGCGGTCTCCCAGGGCTTCGGGTCGCTCGCCAGCATCGGCAGCTTGAACGACGGCACCATGAATTGCGCGAGCACGCCGCCATCGGGCGCGACCGGGGCGTTGGCGTAGGCGAAGTCGATGCTCGAGCCCGCGTCGGCACAGCGGGTGGTCGAGCCCGCGGTGATGCCCAGCGTGTAGCTGACCGGCGTGTTGCCGTCGTTGCGCACGTACATGCGGCCGCTGCGCTCGTAGGCGATCGCTCCGCCGTCGAGCACGCAGGTCAGCCCCGCGTCGCTGGGGTACACGCGGCCGTCACACAGCGACCCGAAGCGCACGTCGAGCGTGGTGGTGCCGTCGGTGCACGACTCCATCGCCGAGTCGTCGAACTTGAAGCACAGCTTCGGCTGCGCCTGGATGCCCTTGCCGCGAATGGGAATGCTCTGATTGCCCACTCCCGCGGGGAGCACGATTTCCAGCGAGCCCATCAAGATCTGCTGACTGGTCGGAGCGAAGCGCACCGCGATGGTCGCCGTCTCACCGCCCATCAGCGTCTTCACGATGGGGGAGGTGTCTGACGTCACGTCGGCGCCCGCCATCATCACCGTCGCCGACGTCACCGGCAGCTCGTTCGAGCCGCCGTTGGTGAGGCTGAGCATGATTTCCTTCATCTCGCCGACGTAGACGTCGCCGAAGTCGAGGGTCGTCGGCTGCACGACCGCCGTCGCCGTGACGCCGGTGCCCGCGAGATCGAGCTTCACCGTCTGGGCGTTCGGGTCGTCGGTGGTGAGCGTCACGCTGCCCGTCTCACGCTGATCAGCGACGTCGGGCGTGAACGCGAGCGGGAAGAGGTACTCCTCGTTCACGGCGATCTGCACCGGGAGCATGGTGTCGACGGTGAACAGCGGCTTGGTGAAGTCGGCCTTGCTGATGGTCAGCGTCGCCGCGCCTGCGTTGCGAATGCGAACCCGCTTCACGGCCTTGAAGTGCAGCTGCACCTGGCCGAAGTCGACCGAGGTGCGCGAGTTGCCCATGTCGTCGAGCACTTCGATCTTCGGCGCGAGCTTTCGCGTCCCGGGATCACAGCGGCAACCACCGACGACGGCGACGGCAACCAACAAGCTCATCCACTTCGCGTTCACGGTCTTCATCAATTCAACTCGCTCTTCGGAGTGCGGCCCATCAAGTCGCCCACGGCGGCCTTCGGCGACTTTCCTTCCCACGCGATGCGGTACACCTGATCGCAGATCGGCAGCTCGACGCCCACCTTCACCGAGAGATCGCGCGCCGACTTCGCGGTCTTCACGCCCTCGGCGACCTGCTTCATCTCTTTCAAGATGTCGTCGAGCGAACGGCCCTTGCCGAGCTCCATGCCGACCTTGCGGTTGCGCGAGAGCTCGCCGGTGCAGGTGAGCACCAGATCTCCCATGCCTGCGAGGCCCGAGAGCGTCAGCGGGTTGCCACCCATCTTCACCGCGATGCGTGAGATCTCCGCGAGGCCGCGCGTGATGATCGCCGCGCGCGCGTTGTGACCGAGGCCGAGGCCGTCGCTCATGCCGGCGGCGATGGCGATGACGTTCTTGAGCGCTCCGCCGACCTGCACGCCGACCACGTCGGTCGAGCTGTAGGTGCGGAACACGTCACACTGAAACGCTGCCTGCGCGGCGCGCGCCGTCTCTTCGCTCTTGGCGGCGATGGTCACCACCGTCGGCATGCGCAGCATCATTTCCTTCGCGAACGACGGGCCCGACAGCACCGCGATGTTCGAGTGGTACGAGGGCGGGAGGCTCTGCTCGAGCACCTCGGTCATGGTGCATAGCGTGCCGTTCTCGATGCCCTTGGCGACCGTCACCACGGGGATTCTCTCGGGAATGATCTTCTGCGCCTTGCCGAGCAGCTCGCGCGTCGCCTGCGACGGAGTGGCCACCACCACCAGCTCGGCGCCGCCGGTCGACGATTCGAGTTCGGTCGAGCCGCGAATCTTCGACGAGAGCTTGAGGCCCGGCAGGTAGTTCGCGTTCTCGTTGGTCTTGTTGAGCGAGTCGATCAACGCCGCGTCGCGGCCCCAGAGAATCACCTCGTCGAAGTTGGCACTGAGGACCTGCGCGATGGCGGTGCCGAAGCTTCCCGCTCCGAGGACGGTGGCGCGTTTCATGGCGCGCCTTCTACTAGAGCGAGGTGACGAGGCCCAACCCGGCGTTCGGCATCACCACCGAGTCGGTAGAGCGGCCGTGCACGTCGAAGCCGAACGACAACACGAACGCGGTCTTCGACGAGAGCGGAAGTTCAGCGCCACCCTTGATCAGCACGTTGTGGCCGGGAATCACCGCGGGAGGAACGCCGACCAGCGGGTCCGTCGCGTACGGCTCGGTGTCGAGCGCGAGCATGTAGGTGACGTCGAAGAAGAGACGAGCCGCGCGAGGCTGCGAGCCCTGGTACGAGCCCACCACCGACGCCGCGAAGTTGATGTTGCGATGCCCCGAGAGCCACCGCGCGCCGCGCGATTCACGTGAAGCACGCTGGGTGAAGAACGCGTAGCCACCCTCGAGCTTGAGACCGAGCGCGAACGAGTCGCTGCGCGCCAGCGTGAGCCGGCTCACCAGCCGCGGCTCGTTCATCATGAAGTAATAGGAGTCGAAGCCGATGCCGAGATCGAACCGATCTCCCAGGCCCATCAAGAGCCGCAGCTGAATCAGCGGGAAGCCGAGCAGCACCATCTCGCCGCGCTTCAACGAGCCCAGCGAATTGCCGCCCATCACCGAGACGTTGTTGCGCTCTTCGACGGGTCGAATGCGCGCGAGCACCTCAGCGCGCGGCTTGAGCGGGCCCGGCACGGGCGACGTGTAGATGGGCGCCGGCGGCCCAACCGTGGGCAGCGGAGGCGGACGAACGTCTTCCGGAGGAGGTGGGTTGGAAGGCGGCGTGTTGTTGCCGTTGGCGGGCAGCTTCCCCCACTCGTCATCGGGGGTGCCCTGAGACTGCGCGTGGGCGCCCCCAGCGAGGAGGACGCCCACGAAGACCACGCTCAACCGGGCTGAGACGAAGCGCTTCATCCCGGAGAGTCTGTCAAAAACTCACAGCGAGCGGAGATAAACGAGCAGGTCGGCCTTCTCGTCGTCAGCCAACAGGTTCGTGCTGCCGTGCTGCACGTCGTTGTTGAACACGCGCGCCGAGAGGGTCAGCTGCGAGCCGTCGTGGAGATACGGCGCGGTGCGGCCGACGCCGAGGAGCGACGGAACGTTGAAGCCCTTGGTGATGCCCTGGTCAGGGTTGGTGCCACCGATGCGGAGCGTGCCGACGTCGCGGTTCTCGTTGTTGGTGAACAGACCGTTGTTGGCGGTGTGGCAGGTCGAGCACTGCGCCTTGTCGAACGCCGCGGCGCCGCGCTGCAGCTGAGCGGAGAAGCGCTCCGACTTCATCGGGTTGTCCGCGAGCGGCATCTGGTCGATGAACGCGTCGAGCTGGCTGGCCGCGTCGCCGTTCAGGCCCGAGCCGCCCATGCGCTCGGTGATGGTGTGCGTGTTGAACTGGCTGATGGTGGCGAACTCACCCGACCAGTGGAACGGCGCGGTCGAGAGGAGCTTGCGGCCGGCGAGCGCAGGGGTCTGACGCGAGCCATCCGGGAACTGCCAGATGTGACCGTCTTCGCGACCTTCGAGGTGGCACGACGAGCAGGCGACGTTGGTGTTGGCGCCGCTGATGCGCGTGTCCTTCGCGTCGAAGAAGAGCTTGCGGCCCTCGACGCGGGCGATGTCCTTGCCGAACTCCGAGTTGTCGGGGACGTTGATCTTGTACTGCTCGGTGATGACGGCCGTGGTGTCAGCGCCGCCGCCCTTGAACGCGACGAGCTTGTGCTCGAACTGGCTGTAGACGAACGCCCAGTTGCCGTCGCGCGAGAGCGCCACGCCGTCGACGCCGTGCACGCCGAGGTCCTGCACCGAGCGGATCGACGAGCCCGTGGTGTCGACGTCGAGCTGGGTGCCAGTGCGCTTCCACGCCGGCATCCACGCCATGTTGCGCGTCTCGCGGTTGACGACGACGAGCCACTCACCCGTGGGGTCGAGAGCCGCCGTGGTCGCGCCCTGCAACGCAGGGAAGTTCGCCGCGCCCGAGGCGAGGGTCGAGACCGGGTAGTCCTTGTCGGAGGTGACGGTGCCCGAGCCGGTGAAGCACGAGGTGAGGTCGTCGACCTGCGGCGCCGGAGTGGCGGGCGTGGTGTCGACCGTCACGATGCCGGCGGTGGCGACCGCGCCGATGTTGCAGGGGCCGCCCGCCGCGTAATAGCCGCCCGCGACCGAGGGACGCTTGGCGATGTTGTCTTCACGCGCCCAGGTCACCGGAGCGAACGCACGGTCGCCGTCGGGGGTCACGATGATCTCGTTCAGCGCGCGCGGGCGGAACGACGAGAAGGCCGAGGTCGGCGCGAACGACGAGCCCACGGTGCCGCTGATCTTGGTCTGGTTGGCGGCGTTGTAGATCGTGCCGGTGGTGCCGGGGATCACGGTGCCCTTCGCGAGATCGACCTGCACCAGCTCGCCCTGCTTCACGAGGGTCACGAGGGCGCGGTTGCCGGTGATGACGGCCACGCCGCGCGGCTCCTCGCCGACTTCGATTTCCCACTTCTTGGCCAGCGTGTTGGTGTCGATCGCGGTGAGCAGACCGGTCTCGGTCTTGTCGAGCGCGGTCGCCGAGACGACGAGCAGCGTGCGGCCGTCGGGCGTAATCGCCATGCCCGCGGGCTCGACGCCGACGTCGATGCTCGCCGACGCGGTGGTGGTGTCTTCCTTGCGGATCACCGACACGGTGCGCGAGCCCTTGTTGGTGACGAACGCCGTGTCGTTGGCGTCGACGATCACGCGAGCCGGCGACTGGCCGACGGCGACGGTGCGCGAAATCTCGTGCGTGCTCGCGTTGAAACCGACCAGCACGTTGTTGTCGGTGTCGACCGCGAGAATTTCGGAGTCATCGTTGGTCAAAGCGACCGACCCTGATGCCCGCGCTGCAGCTGCATTGCCCTCGGGCTTGCAGCCCGTGAACGCCATCGAAGCTGCGAGCGCCCCAACCAACATCGACCGCTTGAACCAAGTCATATGGACCCCTGTGGGAAACGACGTGAAACAGAAACGGACTTCAGAATTTTGCCCGGCCGACTGCGCGACATCCATGCCCCTGTCAGTCGTGTCAGGAAGTAATTCAGGGAAGTGTGACTGAACGGGTGTAACCGCTGAATATTCGAAACGTCTTGAAAACCGCTGCCCCCACTCTGCAGATCATGTGCCCCTTCGACGCAAAGGGTTGAAAGCAGAGAACTCCGGAGGTTCGTTGCTCGTTCCACCCAAAGCGATCACCGCGGGTGAAGGAAAGTGCATCAGCGGTGTGCAAGAAGCTGCGCACGCATGCCTTCGCCCGAGAACGTCGAGCTGCTGTCGTTCAGGCGCGCGTTCACGCTGCTGATCCTGCTGGTGGTGCTGCCGTCGGCCGGGCTGTCGGGCTTCGGCGTGGTCGCGATCATCAACGAGCGGGCGGCGGTCGAAAAACGGCTGGAGGGCGTGTGGATCGGCCGGGTGAATGCTGCGGCGACGGAGCTGCTCGGCACGCTGAAGAGCGCACGCGTCGCGGGCACCGACCCCGTGCTGGTGCTCGAGAGCAATGGTGTGTTGTTGACGGACACGGGCTTCGAGGTTCGCGAAGGCGTGGTGCAGACGAGCGACCCTCGCATCGAGACCGCCGTGCGCGCGCTCGGTCCGGAGCTGGTGGGGCTGCCGACCACTCCCGTCATCTTCTCGGTGACGTCGCCGCAGGGCACCTTTCTGCTCGCGGCGGTGCGCGACGGAGATCGCGTGATCGGCGCGCAGATCTCGTCGCAAGCGGTCGAGAAGCTGCTGGGCGGCATCGGGCAGAAGGTGACGCCGGCGGGTGAGGAAGGCCACTTCGCGCTGGTGGCGGTGAAGCGTGAGGCGCCTCCGGAAGGCGTAGTGGCGCGGCTGGTGAGCGGAGTGACGGAGGCGCGAGAAGCGGCGCTGCGTGCTCCGGAGCTCGCGGGCGTGGAGCTGCCGACGCCGCTGCAGGACTTCCGCCTCGTGGTGCAGCCGATGGGCGAAGACCCGGTCGCGACCGCGTCGACGCGAAACCGCGTGGTGTACTCGGTGCTGCTCGGGCTGTTCTACGTGACGCTCGCGCTGGGCGTCATCTACACCGGGCGAACGCTGTACCGGGAAGCGCGGCTCTCGCGGCTGAAAACCGACTTCGTCTCGCTGGTCAGTCACGAGCTGCGCACCCCACTCACCTCGATACGCATGTTCATCGAGACGCTTGCGTTGGGTCGCGCCAAGGACCCGCAGGAGCTGCAGACCGTGCTCGATCTGCTCTCGAAGGAGACCGCGCGGCTCTCGGGAATGATCGAGTCGGTGCTCGACTGGTCGCGCATCGAGAGCGGAAAGAAGACGTATCGCAAGGAACGGCTCGCGGCCTCGATGCTGGCTGACGCGGCGGTCGAAGCGTTCAAGGCGCAGCACATCGGCCACGAGCTGCCGCTGACGGTGACGCTGGACCCGAACCTGGGCGACGTGGAGATCGATCGCGACGCGCTCTCAGGCGCGCTCCTCAACCTGATGCAGAACGCGTGGAAGTACTCGAAGGAAGACAAGCGCATCGAGCTGCGCGCGGTGCTCGATGACGATTTCGTGGTGTTCGAAGTGCAGGATCACGGCGTGGGAATTCCGCGGCGGGAGCAAAAGCGCATCTTCGATCGTTTCTACCGGGTGGACTCGCTGCTCACGCGCGCGACCGAGGGTTCGGGGCTCGGCTTGAGCATCGCGCAGCGCATCGTGCAGGCGCACGACGGGTGGATTTCGGTCGACTCGGTGCCCGGGCAGGGCAGTACCTTCCGCATTCACCTTCCGCGAGCTGACGCGAACTGACCGATGAGCGACGAGAAGAAGATCCGCATTCTGGTGGTGGAAGACGACCTGTCGATCCTCACCGGGCTCTCGATGAACCTGCGCTTCGAGGGGTACGAGGTGCTGCAGGCGCAAGACGGTCGCAAGGGGCTGCAGAAGGCCATCGACGAAGCGCCCGACTTGATGGTGCTCGACGTGATGCTGCCGGAGATGAACGGCTTCGAAGTGCTCGAGGAGCTCAAGAAGCGCGGCACCACCATTCCCATCGTGGTGCTCTCGGCCAAGGGCGTCGAGACCGACCGCGTGATGGGGCTCAACCTCGGCGCCGACGACTATGTGGTGAAGCCGTTCGGGCTGCAGGAACTCCTGGCGCGAATTCGCGCGGTGCTGCGCCGGCGGATGCGCGATGGCTCGACGGTGCGCTTCTCGGACACCGTGGTCGATCTCGCCGCGAAGACCGTGGCGCGCGCGGGGAAGGCGATCGAGCTCACCGCGCAGGAATTCAAGCTGCTCGGCCACTTCGTCTCGCACCCCGGCCACACGTTCTCGCGCGAGGAGCTGCTGTCAGGCGCGTGGGGCTACGGCTACGAGGGCACGGCGCGCACGGTCGACAACTTCATCAGCCAGCTGCGCTCGAAGTTCGAGCCCGACCCGGAAGAGCCGAAGCACTTCGTCACGGTGCGTGGACTCGGGTACCGCTTCGACCCGTGATCAGGACTGGCCGCGGAAGCGGCGGCCGACGAAGTCCTTCAAGCCGTCGGGCAGGAAGAACGTCATCTCGACGTCGCCGAACTTGAGTCGCGTGCCGTTGGTGAGCGGCATGCGCTTGCGAGGCGCGGCCTGATTGCCGTCGACCCACGTGCCGTTCTTGCTCTCGGCGTCGGTGAGCGACCATTCCTTGGTGCGCTCGTCTTGCTGCAGCCAGGCGTGAAAGCGACTGACCGAGCCGTCATCGACCACGAGATCGTTGTTGTCGACGCGGCCGATGGTGATGCCCATCGCGAAGGGGTTGTTCGCTCCGGTCGTCTTCTGCACCATGAAGATGAGCGGCTCGCCGGCTCGCGGGCGCTTCATGTCCTGCCCGGCGTCGGTCAGCGCCCACGAGCCCGAATCAGTCGGAGCGGCCGTCGGCGGGGCTTCCCACACCAGCCCGGGCGTCGTCGTCGGGGGCGCATCCTTCGGGTTGACGAAGAGCTTCCTCGCGAGCTGGGAGAGCGGGACAGGCACGACGCAAGCGTAGATCACCTCGTCGGCGTTACAGTGGGATCATGCATCGGCGATACACGATTCACCGGGACGGCGACCTGCTGGTCGAGGAGCTCGGCCCCGACGGAAAGCCCATCGAACCCGAACCCGTTCCCGCGGAAGAACGACTGCCGGTCGAGGTCACCGTGATGGGACCCGACGACACCGATTCACGCGCGCAGTTGATCGACTTGCTCGAGATGGCGCTGGGGCTCGAGACCGAAGGCGCAGAATCGGTCGGCCTCAAGAAGCGCGAAGGTCAGCCGCTGAAGGTGTTGAGCTAGTTGAGTGATCAGGCCGCGAGAGCGGCGAGCTGATCGAGCGACGCCGAAAAATTCGGAACGCGCGACGGCGCTTTGCTGTCGCCCTTCGCCTGCGGTCTCGCAGTGCCACCGCTGAGATCGACCGGGGCTCGGCGAACCGAATCGAAACCATCACGGCGCAGCTGCGCCGGAGCGAACGTCGGGCGGAAGGTGCCGGCGGGAACGGCGGTGCGAACCGCTCCGCCCGGGGCAGGCAGCTTGTCGAAGCCATCACGGAAGCGACCGAGCCCGAGCACTGCGGGCACGCGCTGTTCGCGAACGGCGTGAAGGGTCTTCGCGCCAGCTTCGGGAGTCTGCGCCGCGCTCCTGGTCTCGATCGCGTTCCAGAGGTTGCGGGCGAGGTTGCGAAGGACAGTCATGCTGAGTTGTCGGACGATGTAGGCAGAGGTTTCGAGTCGCTCTGCGTCAATCGACAACTCCGCTTACTGACTGAGGATTCTGCGCGCCTCTTCGCTGCTGGCGAAAGGTTCCTGACCTGCGGCCCACGGCAGCGAAGCGAGCGCTCGCGCCTTCTGCGACGCGTTGTGGTGCACGTCGGACGGCAACTCGCGCATGGCCTTCTTGATGGCCTTGTACGCGCCGTCGTCGGCTTTGTTGGAGTCGTTGAGCCGTTCCTTCAACGCGCCAAAGAGCACGTCGTCGCGCATCAAGAGCGGGTACGAGTCGGCGTGGCCGGTGACGGCCTGCTGCACGACCGCGACCGAGTCGTTGCACACGCCGGTGATGCCGTAGCCGTCGGCGTAGAGGTTCTTCGCCTTCGCGGTGGTGTTGACGACATCCGTGAACGCACCGGCGACCGAGATGGCCTCGAGCGCCTTCGCTCCGGTGAGCTCGGCCTTCGTCGCGCGGCCGCACCACGACGGGTCAGCGTTCACGTTGCAGGGGAAGAAGCCGGTGCCCGACACGCCCTGGTAGAACTTCAGGTCGGCGTCGAACTTCGGGCCCTTCGCGTTGGGGCCGGCTTTGATCGACACGATCATCTCCGAATGCACCGCCGGGACGATCGCTTCCTTGCCGAGCGCGTCCTTCATGCCGGTCTTCACCATCAGCGGCGCGGGCACGTCGAGGAACTGAGGCGGGTTGCTGTTGGGCACCACGGTCTTCAGGTTCGAGAAGTTCGCGATGCGCTGATCGAAGCGCACGTCGACCTGGTAGCCGTCGGCCGCGAGCTGCTTGGCGAACGCGTCGAGCGAGGTGAATTCCTTGCCGTTGTGCTTCACCGAGAACTGCTGATCAGCCGGGAGTGACGCGTTGTTCGAGAGGCGCCCGAAGACCTCGGCCATCACCTTGTTGCGCTTCACCTGCGCGTCGGGCGTGGTGCTCGGCAGGTCACCCTGGAAGAGGCCGGGCGCGAGCTGCTTCATCTCGGGCTTGCCGCGCGGAGCGTCGACCTCGTCCATCTTGCTCAGGTCGAAGTGCTGCGGGAGCAGGTCTTTCGCGGGCTCGCCCTTCTTGATCTTGCCCGCCTGGTACGCGCCGTTGAGGGCGACGACGCCGGCGCTGAGCTGGCCGGGCGTGATCTCCATCGCCTTGGTCAGCGCGGCCGGGTTCGACATCACCGCGGAGCGCGTTTCGGGCGGCACGTCGATGCCGGTCTTCGCCTTGAAGTCGTCGAGCACCTTGTTGAGCGCGGCCTGGCCCTGCGGCGACGCGCCGACGGCGGCGAGCACGGTCGGGAGCGGCACCGCGTCGGGGTAGCGGCCGGGCACGAGGTCGTAGTCGCTGGGGCCGGCGTGCTTGATGGCGTTGCCGATGGTGTTGAACGCGTCGCGGACCGCCGGGCCTGCGGGGCCAGTCCAGTTCGCGGGCTTCGCCGGAGCCGCAGGCGTCGCGGGCGCGGCCGGAGTCGCAGGCGCGGTCGGCGTGGTGTTCGTCGTGGTCGGAACCTGCGGGCCGGTGTTCGTCGGACGGATGGGCATGAAGCTCCTTAGAGGTTGGCTTCGTACGGGAAGCGGAAGTGGAACTGCAAGAAGGCGAACGTGGAGATCCACATCGCTTCGGAGATGGGCCCGACCTCGAAGAAGCTGCCCATGCGCTGCGGGATGTAGAGCTGCCCACCGCCGCCGAGCCCGAGAATGAAGTTCTGTGTGACGTTGATCAGAATCGAGATGCGCAGCTCGAGGCCGGGGCGGAGGAAGTGCGTGGTGGGCACTCCGACGTAGCCCATCGTGTTGAAGACGAAGAGATAGGTGAGCAGCAGGTTGCCGTCGATGCGCACGCGGCCACGGCTGCGGTTCCAGTCGCGGACGGAGTTCTGGCCGGTGTTGATCAGCGTGAGGCCAATCGGCGTCCACGTCGCGCCGAACATGCCGACGCTGCCGAAGGCATCGAACGGCGGCGAGATGTAGAGCGCGCTGGGAATGAAGATCGACGGCCCGATGCGGACCTCGCTCACCTTGCTCGCCATGTTGCGGTACTGCGCGGGCACCGAGCCCTCGTTCGCTTCGAGCCAATCGCGATCGATGACCGCGGCGAGATCGAACGCGATGCCGAAGTGAGGGATGGCGCCGCGGTTGGCGGTGAGCGGGCTGAAGAACCAGTAGCCCGCGGGCCCGATGCCGATGTCAGCGGGGACTTTGACCTTCGCCGCGAGCGCCGACTGCGCGACCAGAGTGAGGAGCACGGCGAGTCGCACCGCGCCGCAGTGTAGCTCAGCGGCGCAGCCGCCACCGGTCGTCGTTCTTCATCTCCGCCTCGGTGAGGATCTCGATGCGAGCGCCCCGACGCCGTGCGAGCCCGAGCACGTCGAACGTCTCCTGGGTGTGCCAGTTCGTCGAGAACACGCGCTCCGACACTTCGATGCGGCGAGGTGCCGGGCCGGTGGCGAGCCACTGCGCGAACCAGTTGCCCCAGGGGCCGACGGTCATCGACACCACGTCGCCGCGCCACGCGAGATGAGCGCCCTCCCCTCCCAGGCCGAAGACCTCGAGCTGTCGCAGGCGTGGGTCGGCCCAGGGCACTTCTTCATCGTGGCCGCTCCAGTACAGGCGCTTGAGCGAAGGCAACGCGCGGAACACGTCGTCGAAGCGCGCGTAGTTCACCTCGGCATCGGTGATGCGCGTCGCTGGCGTCATGCGCTGGCAGTAGTAGCCCTCGATTCGAGAGAGCGTGGTCAGCGCACCGCAGGCGTTCAGAAACTCGCCCAGATTTCCCCGCGTCGAGTTCCGAGCCGAGGAGCCGACGAGCCAGCGCGAACGGCACCAACCGAGATCGAGCGAGCGCAGCGTCTGCCAGCGCGGATCACCCAGTGTCGCTTCGATTTCCTTCGGATCGGACTTGAGCTGCGCGTGAACGAGGTCTCCGCGTTCCCACCGGCCGATCTTCACGACTGTCTCGAGCGCTCCCAGGAGCTCGTGGCGGTGCGTCTTGATGAAGTCGGCGATGCGACTTTCGAGTTCGGCCGACGACTTTCTCGCGCGCTCGGCCTGCAACGCGATGAGCTCGCTGAACGCGCCCCACGCTTCTTCATTCGCCGCCACCGAGGCGACTGCTTCCGTGTGATCCATTTTTCCCCCGCTTCGTTGAACCCGATCAGTACCAAACAGTGCCGACACGCCCGTAGACGTGCGGAACGAGGACGACCGGCGCACCGTGCTCACGCGCGACGCGAAAGCACTCGCTCAGGTGGCGCATGTCGTGTGCGTAGCCGAGCAGATCTTCCGGAACCTCGAGCCGCACCAGCGAAGGACACGTCGCGAGGAACGCGAGGTCGTAGCCACTCGGCTCGCCGTGCAACGTGACGACGCCAGCCCGCCATTCGACCGACTGCTGATACCTGCCGCCGAGCGTGAGCGACTCGAGCTGCGCGACGCGCGGGTGGACCCACGGGAGTTCGTGAACACTTCGCCACGTGAGCGCACGCAGTGAAGGGAACGTCTCGAAGACCTTGTCGAGCGTCACCTCGTGCACCTCGGCGTGCACCACGCGTTCGCATGGCCGTTCGGGCATCGAGCGCGCCGCGAGCCCGCGCACGTCGGTCAACGAGCGGCAGTGGTTGATCAGCTCGCCCATTCGCGGAGGCGTCGTCCGGTGCTTTCGTTCACCGATGAGCCCGGTCCAGTTGCAGGCCGCGACGTCGAGCCCGCGGAGCGTCTGCCAGCGCCGATCGTCGAGCGTCTCGAAGAGCGTCTGCGGCCGCGTCTGCAGCGAGGCGTGTACCGGTTCTCCGCGCTCGTACTCGACCTGGGTGAGCACCTTCGCCAGCGGCCCGAGCAATTCTCGCGTGTGCTTTCTGATCAGCACGCGCACGCGGCGCTCGATGTCGGCTGAGTTTTCGCCGCGCGCCTGACGTTCTTGCAGCGCCATCAGCTCGCCGCGCGGATCACCATGCACCATCAACTCGTCTTGAATCGCCGCGTCGAACGCCGCGATCGACAGTTCGTTTTGTTCCATCACGCCCCCGTTTTGGTTGAGCGTGATCAGTACCAAACGGGTCCGACATTCCCCGGCGAGCCGCTCCCTGCGCTATAGGCGGCGTCATGTATCGAGCCTTCCTTCTGGCAGTTGTCGCGACGACGGTTCTCACGGCGTGCCAGCCGCCGGGCCCGACGTACGCGCAAGACGTGAAGCCGATTCTCGACGGCCGTTGCGTCAACTGCCACGTCGCCGGAGGCATCGCGCCGTTCGCGCTCGACACCTACGAGAGCGCGAAGCTGCACGCCGCTGAGATCTCGGTCGCCGTCGAATCGGGTCGCATGCCTCCGTGGAAGGCCGGCCCGGCGGACGTCAACTATCTGCGCAACCCGTCACTCTCGACCGAGCAGAAGGCGGCGATCACCGCGTGGGCGAAGACCACCGAACAGGGCGACGCGAAGAAGCCGGGCGCAGCGTTGCCAGAGCTCGGTGGCGGCGTGACCCGCGTCGATCGCTCGCTGAAGATGCCCGAGGCGTACACGCCGTCGAAGACGCCCGACGACTACCGCTGCTTCGTGTTGCGCTGGCCCGAGACGACCAAGAAGTTCATCACCGGAGTGAACGCGCTCCCTGGTGTTCCCGAGCAGGCGCACCACATCGCGCTGTATTTGATCCCCGCTGACGCGGCGATGTACCCGGTGATGTGGGACGCGGAAGACGCGACGCCCGGCTACGAGTGCTTCGGTGGCCCGTTCGGAAATCGCCCGCAACAGTTCGCGGTGAACCTGCTGACCGCGTGGATTCCCGGGTACCAGGGCACCACCTTCCCTCGCGGTGGAGGCATCGAGGTCGAGCCGGGCGCGATGATCGTGATGCAGATGCACTACAACGTGCAGAACGCGAGCGGACCGCAGACCGATCAAACCGAGATGCAGTTCACGCTCGAAGATTCGGTGCAGACGCGCCTCGCGTATCAACCGATGCTCGACGTCGCGTGGGTCGGCGGTCAGATGCAGATTCCCGCGGCGAACCCTTCGGTGCTGCACCAGTACGTGGCCGACCCGCGGAGCTTCTTCCAGCTGCTCGGCTCACCGCTCGACAACAGCAAGGGCTTCTTCATCGAGGCCGTGATGTTCCACATGCACAAGCTGGGACGGCACGGAGAGCTGTACCTCGAGAAGGCTGATCGCACGCGCGTGAAGATCATCGACATCCCCGCGTGGGATTTTCACTGGCAGAACGAGTACCAGCTCGCCGAGCCCGTGAAGTTCGAGCCGGGCGACAAGCTGCGCGTGAAGTGCACCTTCGACAACTCGGCCAGCGACGCGATCACCACCAACTGGGGCGAGAACAGCGACGAGGAGATGTGCGTCGCGAACATTCTGTCTTCTGCGGTCCCATGATGGGTTGCGCGCCCAGTTAGCGATTGCTAACTATGAGGCGTGATCGAGCTCGAGAGTCGGCTGCTGGAAGAAGGCGACGCTCCGTCGAAGCGCGAGATCTTGTCGAAGGCCCTGACGCTCTTCGTGCGCGACGGGCGCTGCGAGACGAGCATTCGCGCCATCGCTGAAGCGACCGGTTACACCAACCCGGCGCTCTACAAGTTCTTCGCGTCGAAGGAAGCGCTGGAGCTGCATCTCTTCGAGCGCTGCTACCTGTGGCTGTACGAGGTGCTGACGAGCGCGGAGCCCGAGGGAGACTTCGAGCAGCGCACGCGCGCGGTGGTGCGTGCGTGGCGTGAGGCGTTCGAGGCCAGCCCCGACGCGGTGCTCTACGTGAACGAGACGCTGCGCGACTTCTGGCCGCGGGTGAGCGCGGCGACTTCGCGCAAATCGCTCCTCGGGTTTCTGGCGAAGCTGATTCGCCAGGGGCACCAGGAAGGCGTGGTGGCGAAGGCGGTGACTCCGGAGCTCGGCGTCGCAGTGCTGGTTGGCACGATGGGGCAACTGTCGCGGCAGCGGTACTTCGGAGGGAGCCCGATCGCGGCGGGCGTCCTCGAAGACGTGATTCTCGCCGCGCTGACGCGAGGCCCGTGATGAGCCGCATCGAACAGTGGTTCGAATTCGACGTGCGTGGTTGCCGGCAGGCGGTGTTGGTGCGCGGTCGCAGCGACGCTCCGGTGTTGCTGGTGGCGCAGCAGGGCCCGGGCTTTCCGCTCATCTGCGACGCGAAGGTGATGGAACGACACCTCGCACTCGAGGAGCGCTTTCGTGTGGCGTGGTGGGATCAGCGCGGCACCGGTCGGTCGCCCGACGCGAGCGACGCGCCGCTGGGGCTCGACGAGCTCGCGGCTGACGTCACGGCGATCGTCGAGCGGCTGTGCGAGGCGCTGAACGCGGAGTCGGTCTCGGTGCTCGGCTTCTCGCTCGGAGGAACGCTGGCGCTGCTCGCGGCGCAGGCGGGTGCGCGCATCGATCGCCTGGTGCTCGTGGGACCCGACGTCGACTTCTCGCGGTCGGAAGACTTCGCGTGGCGGTTCGCTCGGGCCGAAGCGTTGCGACGCGGCTCGGCGCGCACGCTGCGGGCGCTCGATGGCATTGGCCCGCCTCCGCATCTGACGTCGGATCAATTCATGACGAGAGTGAAGGTGGTCGCGGATCTCGGCGGCATTCAGCTCGGCACGTCGTTCGTCGCCATGTTCCTCGGGGTGCTGTGGCGGTTGATCAGCTCGCGTTGGTATTCGTTGCCGCAGGTCGTCACTGCGCTCCGCGGAATGTTGAAGACGCAGACGCGGACGCTTCCGGCGCTGCGGTCGTTGAATCTGCTCGCGCAGCCGTTGCGGGTGAAGGCGCGCGTGACCATCGTGCAGGGGCGGCTCGATGCTGCTGCGCCGCCGGAGCTCGCTTCGGCGCTGATCGCTCATCTTGACGCTGAGGGCGGGAAGCGGCTCGTGTGGCTCGACGAGTGCGCGCACAACCCGCACTTCGAGGCGGCGGAGTTGTTGCGGCCGATCTTGTCTGCGGCGTTGTGAGGCTGAGGTGACTTCGGGCGCCCTCGGTCGTCTCGGCCCCTCACCCCGACCCTCTCCCCGCTCCGCAGGGAGAGGGAGATCGGTCACGCGCGGCGGATGCTGAAGCCGAACCGGGAGCCGCCGCCGTCACGCGGAATGGCCCAGACGTCTCCACCGTGCGCGACGGCGATGCGTTTCACGAGCGCGAGGCCGAGGCCGAGGCCGTCGGCGCCGTTGCCGTCCTGGCCCTTGTTGAACTTCTCGAACAGCGTCTCGGCGTTGCCGTTCACGCCCGGCCCGCGATCGAGCACGTCGAACTTCACGCGCTCGGCGTCGACGCTCACTTCGAACGCATCGGAGCCCTGCGCGTGCTTCTTCGCGTTGTCGAACAGGTTCGCGAGCGCGCGCTGAATCAACGTCGGGTCGGCGGTGATCGTGTCGGCCTCTCCGCTCACCGCCATCGCCGCCGGAGTCAGGCCCGCACGCTCGACCGCCCGCGACGCGACGTCACGCACCGACAACTCGCGCTTGGCGATCTGCCCGAACTCGAGGCGTGAACTCGCCAACAATTCTCCAACCAGCGAGTCCATCTCGATCACTTCACGATCGAGATCGTCGAAGGTCTTGCCGGTCGGTCCGCTGTCGCGGCCGATCTCGGAGATCACCCGCATGCGCGCCAGCGGGGTGCGCAGCTCGTGCGAGACGGTGGCGAGGAGCTCGCGCTGATCTTCGACCTGCTTCTCGATGCGCGCCGCCATGTCGTTGATGGCGTCAGCGACCAGACCGATTTCGTCTGGCTCGTAGCAGGTCAAATCTGCGCGGGCCTTCAAGTTGCCCTCGCCGATCTTCTTCACCACTTCCGTCAACTCGTCGAGCGGCCGTGCGAGTCGTCGAGCGATCTTGCCCGACACCATCCACAACACGCCGAGGATGACGCCGAGCGCGACGAAGAAACGCCAGCCCATCGAATGCGGGCGCTGCAGACAGATCTTCACGCCGCCGACGGTGAGACCCTGCGCGTCACGCACCGGCGCTTCGAAGACCGAGTGGCGGCAGATGTCTCCGGTCGAGAAGAAGCGCTGGCCGGTCGCATCGTAGAGATCGACGTTCGCGTCGAGGCCGGTCGCGGCTTCACGTGCGTAGCGTTCGCGGCCGGCGGCGTCGTTCCACTCGCGGGCGAACTGCTTGCCGACCCACTCCCGCGAATTTTCCCAGCTGCGCGCCCACTCGGGTTCCTGCACGCGCGCGACGAGGAACATGATGCCGCTCACCACCAACGCGGTGCTGATCAGACCGCCGAGAAACCACGTGAAGATGCGCCGACGCAGCTTCGCGCGCACGAACGTGCCGATGGGCCCCATTCGGCGCATGTGCATTCGGCGGTGGTGGCGCGGGTGGAACATTGAAGTCTTCAGTCTTTCGTAAGCACGTAGCCGACGCCACGCACGGTCTTGATCAGCTTGGGCGGATCATCTCCGAGCTTCTGGCGCAGGTGGCTGATGTGCACGTCGATGGTGCGCTCACCCACGACCACGTCGCTGCGGCCCGCTTCGGACAACAGCGCATCACGCGGAACCACGCGACCGGCGCGGCGCACCAGCGCGACGAGGATGTCGAACTCGATGCCCGTGAGATCGAGCAGCGCGCTCTTGTTGGTCGCAGTGCGCGCGGGGACGTCGACGGTGATGTCTCCGACGGTGAGCTGTTCGCTCATCACTTCAGGGCGCGCGCGACGGAGCACGGCACGCAGCCGCGCCAGCAACTCACGCGGCGAGAACGGCTTGCCCACGTAGTCGTCGGCGCCCAGCTCGAGGCCGACCACGCGGTCGGTCTCGTCACCACGCGCGGTGAGCATGATCACCGGCACGTTGCTCTTGGTCCGAATCTTCCGGCAGACCTCGAGCCCATCCATTCCCGGCATCATCACGTCGAGGAGCACCGCGTCGTAGGCGCCCTGCTCCAACATGATGAGCCCACGCGGACCGTCGGGAGCGTGGGAGAGCGTCACGCCGTTCTGCTCCAGGTACGAACGGAGCAGGTCGGGCAAGCGCGCGTCGTCGTCGATCAGCAACACCCGGGAAGCCATGGCGTTCATGACATTACCTTTCGTCTGTCCGCCTGCGACTTCCCGAGTGAGCTGCATGACGTCACTCAGCCTTCGCGGCGGGAGCCGGAGCGGCGGCCGGCATCGGCACCGGCACGGTGATGATCTGCGGGGCCGCGGCAGGAGCAGCTGCTCCGCTCGGCACGGTGATGACGAACACCTGCGGCGCGGGCGCGGCCGGGGCAGGAGCCGACGGGACGACGACGTTCTGGACCGGAGTGGTCACCGGCGCAGGCGCGACGACGGCGTTGGGTTCATCGTTGCGGTTCCAGCGCTCGCTGAAGCGATCGTTGTTCCACCGACCGTCACAACCACCGCCGTGCCGCGCGTGCCACCGCGCGCTGGCGATGCCCGAGCCGAAGCCGGCGAAGATTCCGAAACCGAAGAGAACGAGAAGAATGCGGCGTGCGAAGTACATGATCAGTGTCCTTTGTGAAGTGTGGGTTGAAAATCAGAGACTGACGGTGCCCTGGTCGCCGGGACCGCCGGCGTTGCGGAAGCCGTGGTGGTGACCGCCGAAACGAGCGCGACCGCAACCACCGCCGTAGCCGCCGTGCATGCGCGCCGGGCCGAACTCGACGAGGTCGGCGAGCTTGGTGCGCTGGTCAGGCGTGAGCGCCTCGTGAATGGCAGCCATGCCTTCGCGAATCGCCTTCTTCACGTCGTCGAGCGACGCCTGCTGGGTGTCGAACGCGGCGTTGACGCCGGTTTGGTCGAACGCCTCGCCACGCATCGCCGCAGCGAACGCGCTGCGCGAGTTGAAGAACTGCGACCGCGTCTGCCACATCACGCGCTGGGCGTTCTCGACGGCCTGGGCAATGACCTTTTCCTGCCCCGGCGTGGTGTCGAGATGCTGGAAGAGACGCCGCATCATCCAGTTGCGGGCGCCTCCGTGATGACCCCAGCGGCCACCGCGGCCCCAGCGCAACACCTTCACGAAGCCAATCAGGCTCAGCGTTCCGATGATGAATCCGAACATTGTGTACTCCTCCTCAAGAGCGACAGAACCGAGATGGTTCCGTTTCGCGAAGAGACAGTAGGAATCGAGTGTGAAGCGTCAGCCCTGATGCCGGTGAAGAAATGCGAAGGCCGCAAGTGCGCGGTTTCGTTGTAGAACCCGGCGAATGCGAATCCTTGCGCTGGGACTCCTGGTCACCTCGCTCGTGGCGCTCGCCGCTCCGGCACCTGCAGCAAACGTCGACGCGGCGAAGAAAGGCCTCGAGGCAGCCCGCTCGAAGCTCGCCGAGGCGATGAAGAAGGTCGAAGGCGACGCGCCGACCACGGCCGATCTCGACGCCGCGCACGAGGTGCTCAACACCTTGAAGGACGCGATCGACTCCGGCGCCGCGCAGGAGCCGAACGATCTCGACTACGCGAAGGCCGCGCTCGCCGCGCGCAAGGAGCTGCGTGAGAAGCGCGACGTGGTCGATGCGCGCCGCGCGAAGGTGCACATCTTCAATCACCGCCGCACCATCGACGCGGCGTTTGCGACGGTGAAGGAGAAGGCCAAGGCCGTCGAGCCGAAGGAGCCTCCGTCGAGCGCGTTCGAGGAGCTGCGCGCCGCGGTCGCTGAGCTGAAGAAGACGATGGAGCCTGCGCGGCAGTTCGGTCCGCAGGACGCTCCATTCGCGTCGTACCTCGCGGATCTCGATGGACAGGTGACGAAGCTGACCAAGTCGAGTGACGAGAAGTGGGCCGCGCTCGAGGGCGACAAGCACCGCGCAAAGGTCGAAGAGGCGCGTCAGGGCCTGGCGGCGGCGATGAAAGATTTGAGCGCCAGCTCGACCGACGATCAATTCGGAGCGGCGGACAAGGCCAACAAGCTGCTCGCGCAGCGACTCGACGAGGGCAAGGTGCTGGAGATCAAGGAGCCCTACGGCTCGTTCGCGAAGAAGACCCGGGAAGAGCTGAACGTCGCGAAGAAGAAGAGCGACGAGCTGTGGAGCCAGACGGGCCTCACGCGCTTGAAGGCGGAGATCGAGCCCACCAACAAGGACCTCGGCGGCGCGTTGAAGATCGTGCGCAGCCGTTCACCCACGCCTGATCAGCTCGCCGAGGCGCGCACCACGGCCATCGTGATGCACAAGCTGCTCGAGAAGTTCGAGCCCGAAGCGCAGCGCAGCCAGGCGTTCGGCGCGTACGTCACCGAGGTGAAGGGCCGCCTCGCCGAGGTCGAGAACACGCTGCAGCTGAAGCAGCTCGACATCGCGGTGAAGGAGTTCCGTCAGGCGCTGGCGAAGTTGGACAAGAAGGCTCCGAGCGACGACGACTTCTCGGTCGCCAACAGCTCGTTGCTGGTGCTGCAGAAGACGCTGGAGCCGATGAACGCGAAGGACCCGGCGCTGGTGCAGCCCGTCGCCGACGCGCGCGCGTGGGAACGTGAAGGCAAGGCCACCATCACCAAGCGTCGCAACGAGCTCGACGTCGCCGCGCGGCAGGCCATCGTCGAAGAGGCGCGCAAGAAGGCGAGCACCATCATCGGCGACTTCCAGAAGCCGGAGTCGGGCGAGCAGCAGGTGAAGGACGCGGAGGCCGCGGTCGCCGACATCGGCAAGGCGCTCGATGAGGGCAAGGGGCTCATCGAACGCGACAAGACCTACGCCTGGTACGACCAGGAGGTGCGCAAGCGCATGGTCGAAGCGACCGGGAAGATCACGCAGCGCAAGCTGGTGCTGTACGCGCAGGCCACTCGCACGGCGCTCGGTGAGCTGCTCGCGGGCGCGAAGACCAAGCTCGAGACGGCGCGTGCTCCGGCGTCGACCGATGCCGATTTGGCGGCGGCGCAGAAGGCCGTGGAAGACGTGAACGCCGCGCTCGAGGCGAAGGCGGAGCTCGAGACGCAGAGCGGCAGCTACGCGGCAGCGGCGGAGAAAGGTCGCAATGAGCTGATGAAGCGGCTCGAGACGCTCGAGTACGCGCGCGGTGAGCGTGACGTTCGCAAGCGCACCGTCGATGCGTTCAACCCCGCGCTGGCTTCGGAGCAGACCGCTGCCGGCTCACAGAACATGCGCGTGCAGAAGACCGAGTACGAGAAGGCCGCCGCGGGCTTCAAGACCTGCAAGGAAGAGGGCGTGAAGATTCTCGAGGCGAACCCGGCGTCGGGTCGGCTCGCGGTCGTCGCGGGGAATCTGCCGAGCACCGTGAAGGACGTCGTCACGCAGTGCGGTCAAAAGTTCGACCAGGTCAACCCGCTCATCAAGCCGCTCGCCGCGCTCATTCAGTTCGAGGACGGGCCGCGCAAGGCGTACGAGGCGGCCATCGCGTTCGTGTCGAAGGGGAAGAAGACCGAGGCGCTCGCGCAGTTCGATGAGTGCACGGCGACCGCGGTGACGCTCGGTGTGCGCAACCCGGAGCTGAAGGATCGCTCGTTCACCGTCGACAACAAGCCGATGACGCTCGATGAGCTGAAGAAGGCGTGCGCGGCGAAGAGCGCGGAGCTTCGCGGGAAGAAGTAAGGGCTGCGGCGAGCTTCGAGCTCCCTCACCCCGACCCTCTCCCAGAGGGAGAGGGGGGCGCCTTGAGAGTTACTGCTTCGTTCCGCCGAAGCTGAGCAGCCAGTCGTTCGCGGTGGTGCTGGTGCACGCGCTGCTCACGCGACCGGAGATGGTGCCGTCGACGTCGTTGCCCGACTTGTTCAGCGTGGCCATGTTGATGGTCACGGTGTGCGTGCAGTTGTCGGTGGGCGTCACTCCGAGCGGGCACGTGGTCGGAACCGCGAAGGTCGCTTGCGCCGCCGTCGCCATGCTCGCGGTGAGCGCGCACGTCCACACGCGGTTGTCGGGCGCCACGGCATCTGAAGTGAGCGTGAAGCGGCCATCGGCCGTGACGGCGAGCGTCCCCGAGAGCGGCTCGGGCTGACGACCGGCGTTGATGGTGCCCGAGCCCTTGTACGTGCCGACCCACGCGGCGACGTCGGGGCCACAACCAGACAGAGCAAGAACGAGCGCGAGAATCAGGAGACGCATGTGCGCGCGCCATATACGACGTCGCGCATGCGCGCGGTGCTCCAGCGAGTGAAGGAAGCGTCGGTCACGGTCGACGGTGCGATCACCGGGAAGATTGGACCCGGCTTGTTGGTGCTGCTCGGCGTCGGCAAGGGCGACACCGACGCCGACCTCGACTTCATGGTCGACAAGATTCCCGCGCTGCGAATCTTCGAGGACGACGCGGGGAAGATGAACCGCTCGCTGATGGACACATCCAAAGCGCTGCTCGCGGTGAGTCAGTTCACGCTCTTCGCTGACACGTCGCGGGGCCGGCGGCCGAGCTTCATCGACGCCATGCCTCCCGAAGAAGCGAAGGCGATGTACGCGCGGTTCTGTGAGCGCTGCCGCGCCGCAGGGCTGACGGTCGAAGAAGGCGTGTTCGCGGCGGACATGAAGGTCGCGCTGATCAACGACGGACCGGTGACGATCGTGCTCGACAGCAAGCAGCACTGAGTCGTTCGTCAGAGCAGAGCCAGCGCCTCTTCGAGCACCCGGGACACGTCGAGCTTCTGGATGCAGTCGTGGTGCCCCAGCGGACACGTTCGACTTCCGTGATTGGTGCACGGCGCGCACGAGAGGCCGAGCGACACCGCTTTTCCCGGCGCACGCGGACCCCAGCGACGCGGCGATGTCGGGCCGAAGATGGCGAGCGGCCTGGCGCCCACGGCCTGCGCGATGTGCACGAGGCCCGAGTCGTTGCCGATCAGCAGCGAGCTCCGCTCGAGCGCCGCAGCGAGCACCGGCAGCGTCTCGCGGGTGAAATCAGCGTCGGGCGTGCACGCCGCCCGCATCGGCGCGAGGAGCGGCTCATCCATCGGGCCGCCGAGCAGCGCGATTCTTGAAGCCCTTCGCCTGCAACGCCTTGCCGATTTGACCGTAGCGCTCCGCCGGCCAGCGCTTGGTTTCCCACGCCGCTCCCGGAGCGAGCGCGATCCACTTGCCGCTCGATATCGACATCAACGTCGCAGCCCGCTCGCGAGCCGCCGCTGCGACGATCAACTTCGTCTGACCCGGCGAATCGAGCTCGGCGGCGCGCGCGTAGAGCTCAGCGGCGGTGTGTTCATCGAGCACCACGTCGCGGCCGAGCAGCGACTTGAGCGCCTGCCACGCGGTGCGACGCACGAAGCGTTTCCGTTCTGGAGCAGCGGCCCTCGCGATGCGGATCGACCAGAGCTTGTTCTGCAGATCGATGGCGAGATCGAAGCGCCCGCGCACGTCGAGCACTGCGGCCGCGCGCGAGAGCGGGTCCTTCCGCGAGAACGAAATCACCTTGTCGACCACGCCCTCGAGCAACGGCGCAAATGCCGCGTCGGTCAGCCACTCGATGCGCACACCTGGATACTTCTCGCGCAGCGGCTCGATCAGACTCGTCGCGAGCACCACGTCGCCCAGCGCGCTGTAGCGAATGATCAGGACCGACTTCACGCGCGCGGCGTACCAGAACTCATTGAAGTTCGGTGTTTGTACGACCCGATCACGTCAGTTCTGACCCGCCCCAGCTGGAGCAGATCCAACGTGTTCCGAGCGGCGCGGTGAGTGCACATGTGATCCGCATCTATGAAGCTCGCCGAACGCCACCTGAGCCCGATTTTCGAACACATCGTCGACATGCTCTCGCGCTCGTCTTCCGAGCAGCTGGAGATCTTCGAGACCTGGGCCGCGAGCCAGATGAACCGTTTGCATCACGCCGCGCGTCACGGCCCGGCGTCGCTCTCGTTCGAGGCGGAGCTGCTGCGCGAAGACCTCTCGCTGCTCACGCCGCCCGAAGACTTCGTCGCGATGATCACCTCTCGCACCGAGCGCATGCGCCTGTGTCAGCGTCTGTGGCTCACGGGGCTGATCGACTTCGTCGACGATCTGCTCGACGACACGCAGACCGTTCCACTCGCGCCGCTCGCGCATGCTGCCTGAAGCGGCTGTGTTTCTCGGCTCGCCCCAGGTCGAGCCTCAATTGATCGGCTGGAAGATGCGCAGGCCGCTGCGGCCCGATTCGGCGGCCAGCGTGTTGCGTTCCACGAAGTCACTCGCCGAGCTGTGACCGTCGCCGAGCGTCACCGCGGTGTGGCCGTAGATTCGACCGAGTTGCGTCGAGGTGCGCTCCCACGTGAGCACGAGGCCCGGCGTGCGAAGCGCTTCTTCGAGCGACATGTGCACCTCGCGGAACTTCGACCGCGGGAGGTTGTTGTCGATCTGATTGCCGTTGCCGCTCACCGAGATGCCCATGGTGCGACGAATCGTCTCACTCACGCCGGTCGCGCAGCGGCCACGCCCGCGGTAGCCACCCATGCCGAGCGCGACGTTGCGCGCGTTGGCGGCGAGGCGCTCCATGGTGCTCGAGGCGTTGACCGAGTCACCCGACGGCGTCGGCCCGCTCACCTCGTTCGACGGCTGCGAAGGCGTCGAGCTCTGACGCGGCGGACGCAGCTGCAGTGCATCGGCACCCGCGCGACCGAGCGAACCGTCTTGCACGCCGCCCGAGCGCTGCGCGTTGGCGAGCGCGCGCATGGTGATGGGGCCGAAGTAGCCGTCGGCCTTCACGCCGAGCCGCCGCTGGAGCGCCGCCACCGCGGGACCGTGGTCACCGATGCTCAGCTGCGAGCGGCCGGCGCGCACGTCGGCCAGCGAAGGCGCCGCGTGGTACTTGTTGTCGAAGTTCGAGATGACCTGATCGACGTTGGTCGGCGGCGTCGCTCGCTGGGTCGGACGAGCGGCGGGCGCTGAAGGAGCGGACGGTGCAGCCGCCGGAGCCGCCGCGTTGTCGAAGCGCGAACCGGGCTGCGCGCCCGAGAACTTCTCGATCGAGAAGCGACCGTCGACCTGCGCCGAGTTGGTCACCGCGTCGATGACCTTGCCCTTGCTGTTGCGGTACTTGATGCCGAGCTGATCAGCGAGCGCGGGGCTCACTTCGAAGTGCGCGTACTTCTCGTTGCCGGGACGCTTGCTGCCGGCCGAGTCGTAATACGTGGCGGTGTACGCAGCGCCGGTCTTGTTGTCGCGCACGGTCACTTTGCCGCCGACCTTCACGCCCAGTTCCTTCGCCTGCTGGGTGGTGAGCGCGATGCCCGGCTCGGTGAGCGGGTCGAACTTTCCCTTCCCGCGAACGCCGTCGATGCTGATGTCCGAGTTGGCGGCTGAACCTTCGATGCTGGTGTAGCGGGTACCGTTGAAATCGACGGAAGCGGAGCCGTTGCCAAGTCGCATGATCTGATTTTCTTTCGAGCCGGGGAGGAGTTGCCTGTCGATAGTCGCACTCGACCCCTGAAGAGTTCCAGCGCGACGGGGGCGCATTTTCGCCTACACTCGTCGGGCCAATGTCCTCCGGCGGAACGATTCCTCAGCGCACGGTTCTCGGCGTTCGCGCCGCCAACGTCACCGATCGCTTCGCGTCTCAAGAGTTCAGCCTGGTTCTGGTGAACGGCGCGCAGAGCGGTCAGGCCTTCCCCATCGGCCAGTCGCTGCGCATCGGCAAGGCGCCCGACAACGACGTGGTGCTCGATCACCCGACGGTGAGCCGCAACCACCTCACCGTGCGCCGGCAGGGCGACACGTTCCTCGTGCAGGACCAGGGGAGCACCAACGGCACCTTCATTGACGGGGCGCAGATCAAAGAGGGCTTCCTGCGCGCGGGGGCGCTGCTCGAGGTGGGCGACGTTCAGCTCCGCTTCCAGCCGATGCTCAAGTCGCTCGAGGTCTCTCCCTCTGGGGACGATCGCCTCGGTGATCTGGTCGGCAAGTCACTGCCGATGCGGCAGATCTTCGCGCTCATTCAGCGCATCTCGCCGACCGACTCGACGCTCCTGCTGATCGGCGAGACGGGCTGCGGCAAGGGCGCCGCGTCGCGCACCATTCACAAGCTCTCGCCGCGTGCGACCGGGCCGTTCGTCATCTTCGACTGCGCGTCGGTGAGCGAAAACCTCATCGAGTCCGAGCTCTTCGGTCACGAAAAGGGCGCGTTCACCGGAGCCGTCGCCCAGCGCGTCGGCTGTCTCGAGCGCGCCGACGGCGGCACGTTGTTCCTCGACGAAATCGACGACCTGCCGCTCGACCTGCAGCCCAAGCTGCTGCGCGCGCTCGAAGATCGCGAGTTCCGCCGCCTCGGTCAGTCGGGCTCGGCGCACAAGTTCGACACCCGCGTCATCGCCGCCTCGAAGAAGGACCTGTGGGCCGAGACGCAGGCGGGCCGTTTCCGCGAAGACCTCTATTTCCGTCTGAGCGTCTTCACGCTCACGCTCCCCACGCTGCGCGATCGCAAGGAAGACATTCCGCTGCTCGTCGACGCGATGTCGGGCGGCAACCTGTGGGGCCGGCTCTCGGACAAGCAGCGCGAGCAGTTCAACGCGCACACCTGGCCGGGCAACGTGCGCGAGCTGCGCAACGCGGTCGAGCGCCTCAAACACGTCGCCGACATTCCCGAGCTGGCGAGCGAGAACTTCCTTCGCGAGTACAGCGGTCCCGACAAGCAGGAAGGCGAGACGCTGCCGGTGAACTACGCGGGCCCGTTCAAGGACGTGAAGGATGATCTCATTCGCGCCTTCGAGCGCGAGTACCTCACGCGGCTGCTCTCGAAGACCCGCGGCAACATCGCCAAGGCCGCGCGTGATGCGGGTCTCGATCGCAAGCACCTCTACTCGCTGCTGCACAAGTACGGGCTCGTGCAGACCAGCGAAGAGTGATCACTTCCGACCGGGCAGATTTCGATTTCGCAGCTGCAGGTAGCGCTCGCTCGCCGCGAAGCGAATGAGCTCGGTCATCTCGCTGGGGAGCGCCTTCTTGGCGCGCAGACTGGCGATGGCCGGAGCGATGCCACCGCAGACCACCAACCCCGCGCGATTGGCGGAGTGACGCGCGCCTTCGGCGAGCACCGCGAGATCGAGCCGCGTGCCCACGGCGCGCACGAGGTGGCGCAGCCGGTCCCACGCGCGCTGAGAGACCGTCTCGCGGAACAACTTCGTCTCGACCGGAGCGCCGCGGCCTTCGACGACTTGAGACGTGAGCACCACGCCTCGCAGCAGCTGATCTCGCCTGATGTTGCGCAGCGCCATCAGCTCGGGCTGCAGCGTGAAGAGCGCGCGACCGGCGAAGAAGCGCAGCTCGGCGTCGGTGATTCTGCGTCTTCACCGCCAGCTTGCCGATGATGAGGCGCGGCTCGGTGGTGAAGACCAGCGAGATGGGCGGGCCGGGCTCTTCGGACAGGAACACGTCGGGCGAGCGCACGCCGAGAATGCGAACTGCGGCGAGGAGCGCATCGGCCACTCCGCGTGAACCTTTGCCGGCGTCGAGCGCGAACTCGTCGTCGGTGCCCGCTTCTTTCCCGCGCGCGGGATTGAGTCGGCAGAGCGCGACGCCGACCAGCCCGAGCAGCTCGCCGCCTTCGCCGCGCAGCGACGGGTGCTTCAGGCCCTGGCGATCTCCTGCGTTGAGAATCAACCGCGGCGCGCGTGGAGCAGCGTGCGGATCTCCCTCGAGCGCGCGGGCGATCTCCAACATCAGCGACGAGCGCGCGGGATCGTTCGCGGTGTCGAAGTGCTCGGCCAACATCTTGTAGCCATCGGCCTCGAGCGGGTTCGCACGCACGCGCTCGAACAACGCCTGCCGCTCGCCCGAGAGTTGTCTCGACGGTGATGGACCAAACGACGGAGGCACCGGCTGCGCGGGGTCTCCCAGCTCGACGCGCTTCATCTCGGTGGTGCGGCGCGCCTCGCCCTCATCTTCTTCTGCGTCCACCGGCTCGGCCGCGGAGATCGGCTCGTCGTCGAGATCGTGATTCGTCTCGCCCGGTTCCATCGGCAGGTCGAAGTCGCCGGAGTTCACCTCTTCGAACGGCTTGTCGTGCTCGACCTCGGCGTGAGGGATCGCGGGGCTGGGCGTGATCTCCTCGAGCTCATCGGCAGGAATCGGCAGCTCACGCGTGGGCGCGACCAATTCCTCGTCGTCGTCGAACGGAGGCAGCGCGTCGAGCGACGAGACCTCGACATCGGGCACCGGCGGCGGAAGCGAAGGTCGCGGCGGCGTCAGCAGCGGCTCGTTCTTGAAGCCGAGCTGCTTGGCGACACGCGGAGCGACCTTCACGTGCTGCCGCGACTCGTCCTTCGGCTCCACGCGCATGCCGGCCTTCTCGGCGAGCTGCTCGAACGCCTGCTTCTGCGCGTCGGGCCCGAAGAGCACGGGAACGCGCGCGCGAATCGAGCGGCGCGGGGGAATCACGAGCGGCCCACCCAGCAACGCACCGCCCTTCCCCGGCGGCGACGACGCCGGCGCCGGAACTGGAGCAGACGCCGCGGTCACCGGAGCGATGGGCGGCGCGACCGACGGCAGCACCGGCGAGGCGTTGCCGATGAACTCACGTTGGATCTTCTCGGCGCGCTTCTCGTAGGTCTCGGCGCGCGCAGCATCATTCAGGTTCTCGCGCACGAACTCCGCGAGGCGCTGCCAGAGCTTCAGGCGCTGCGCGGCGTCGTCGGTGGCGGTCGCGGCGTGCTCCAGCGCCCACGCGGCTTCGGCGTAGCGCTCGAGTGTCGTCAATCGTTCGGCGTACGCGAGCCATGCTTCCCGGTGGCCCGGCTCGGCGCGCACGGCCTGCTTCAAGGCCTCGAGCGCTTCGGCGTCGCGGCCCGCACGCTCGAGGAGGCCGACCAATTCCATGCGGAACAACCGCGCTTTCGCGCCGCGCGGCTCACCCTTGAGCGCCCCGTTGAGCAACGCCTCGAGCGCGATGTCGTCACCCGCGTTGCGCGTGAGCGTCAGCAGGCGCGTGGTGGCTTCTTCGTCACCGGGCAGCTCCGCGACGACCTCGTTCCACGCGGTGCGCGCGAGCTTGTGATCTCGCAGCGGCGAGTCGGCGAGACGCGCGAGGCGACGGTAGAGATCTCCGCGCCCGGCGGCCTTCTTCGCGACCTTCGAGAGCGCTTCTTCGAGCGTTCGAATCGCGGCCGTCTCGCCCTGCATCGCCGCCAGCTCCGCGAGCCCGGCCGACGCATGCGGGTGCAGTGGAACCAACTTGAGCGCCGCCTCGAAGTCTCCGCGCGCCGCGCCGACCTCGCGACGGGTGAGCGATTCTTCGGCGCGCAGCACGTGGGCTCTCGCCCGCTCGGCGGCGCTCGCGGCCTGCTTCACGCCCGCGTCGAGCGCTTCGCGAACCGCTCCGCTGTCCTTCTTCTGGCCGAGGAGACGAACCTGTTCAGACACGGCGCGCGAATCACCAGTGGCTGCCGCGACCTCGGCCCACGCGCGCGCGGCCCCTTGCGTGTCCTGCAGCTCCGACTCGAGCAGCTCAGCGAGCTTCTCGGCCCACTGCGCCTTCTCAGCGCGCGCCGTCGCTCGCGAAAACGAGTCCCGGTAGAAGTTCGCGAGCTCGCGCCACGCTCCGCGCTGAATGAGATGTGCCTCGAGCTTCTGCGCAGCGCGCGGGTCGGGCCCTTCACGCACGGCCGCCGCGAGAATGGCCGCGGCTTCGGTCTTCTTTCCCGCCGCGTTCGCGACTTCGGCGACGGCGACCAACTCGAGCTGCGTCGAACGACGGCGCGGCGGTTCGATGGCCGCGGGCGGCGTGGGCGTGACTTCTCCCGAGGTCGAGTTGACGACCGGCACGACCGGCGTGGTCTCGACGCTGTTGACGGTGCGGTCGCCCGAGTCGGTGCCGTCGAGCAGGCCGAGCTCTTCGACGAGTGAACGCGCCGAGGCTGCCTGACCGACACGTTCACCGAGCGAGAGCACGACGCGGGCCGCTTCTTCGAGCGCGCGCGCGGGCGCCTTCGCGCGGTGCAGGTTGCGCAGCCACAACAAGCGCAAGAGGAACGAGCCCTGGAAGTCCTTCGCCTGCTCGGAGAACTGGGCGGCCTGCATGGCGCGGAGCGCGGCCCGGGTGGATCGTCGAGACGCTCCGACCACAGACGTGCGCGTTGCAGTGAAGCGCGTGACGCTGCCTTGAAGCGGTTCTTCTTCACCGCCTCGCGAATCTCGCGTTCCAGCGAGCCGTCGAGCGCTTCCCACTGACCGCCACGTTCGAGCAGCGCGTTGAGCACGGCGCGGGCGCGGCGATCGGTCGGGTGGTCCGCGAGGATGATGGCGACCAGTTCCTGCGCGCGCTCGAGATCGTCGGTGCGGCGAGCGAGACGCGAGAGCTGGCGTTGCACGTCGGTGCGCTCGTCACCGACCGCGTCGTCGAGGCGCTCGCTGATGAGCAGCTGCGCGACCTGGTGCGTGCCGGCGGCGAGGCCGTGGCGAACCAGCGCCGCCGCGAGGCGCGCGTTCATCGGCACCTGCCGTGAGGTGCGCACCAATTCCTGAAAACCCTGGAGCGCCGAGCCCTCGCGCGCGAGCCGCGCCGCGATGCCGACGTGCATCTGCACCTTGTTGCGCGCTTCGAGCAGGGCCGGGTCGGTCGGAGCGGGCGTCAGCCGGCTCTCGCCAGAAAGATCGAGCAAAGTGGTGGCGCCCGGATCAGTCGACACGCGGCGGGAAAGATACCGCGTCGAGCTTGCGAGGCTGGATGAATCGAGGATGGTGCGGTGAAGGTGTCTGACCGCTCCCCGCTCTTGACCGTGGTGCTCCCGGCGCGGAACGCCGAGGCGACCATCGACCTCGCGCTCTCGAGCATCGCCTCGCAGACCTTTGATGACTTCACGGTGCTGGCCATCGACGACGGGTCGACCGACGGCACCGCCGCACGGCTGCACGACTGGGCGAAACGTGACTCGCGAATCACCGTGCTCTCGACGGGCGGCGTGGGCCTCGTGCGCGCGCTCAACCTCGGCCTCGCGCAGACCACCACGCCGCTCCTCGCGCGCATGGACGCCGACGACGAGAGTCTGCCCGAGCGGTTCGCGGTTTCGGTGCAGGCGCTCTCGGAAAACCCAGACTGGGCGGGCGTGGGCACCGGAGTGGAGATCGTGCGCGCCGATCGTCCTCCGAGCCCGAACCTTCAAGCGTACGGACGTTGGCTCTCGTCGCTCACGTCTCCGGAACTCATCTTCAGAGATCGCTTCATCGAGTCACCGCTGTGCCACCCGTCGATGTTGCTGCGCACGAAGGCGCTGGTCGATGCGGGCGGCTGGCGCGACGGCGCGTTTCCCGAAGACTGGGAGCTGTGGCTGCGCCTGCTGGAGCGCGGCGAGAAGCTGAGCTGTGTGCCGCACCTGCTCCACAGGTGGACCGATCACGATCGCCGGCTCACGCGAACCGACGAGCGCTACGCCCTCGAGCGCCACCTCTCACTCAAGGCCGACTACCTGTCGCGGCTGCTGGCGAAGAAGCGCCTCACGCTCTGGGGAGCGACCGACACCGGCCGCACGCTGAGCAAGCTGCTCTCGAGCAAGGCTCTCACCATCGCGCGCTTCGTGGAGCTCGACGCGCGGAAGATCGGCCAACGCATTCACGACGTGCCGGTGATTCACCCCGACGCGCTGAAGCTCGAAGACGACGGCCACGTGCTCTCGTGCGTCGCCGCGAAAGGAGCGCGCAACGACATTCGAGCGTTCCTTACAAAACGTGGGCTCGAAGAGGTTCGTGATTTCACGTGCGTCGCTTGAAGCTCCGGGGCGAAAATCCACGACTCATGCGCCAACCGTTCTTCTCGAAGGTCGCCGTCGTGGTCGCCGTGCTCACCAGCGGTTTCGCGAGCGCGCAGATGCTGTACGACCAGGCGCCGCCGCAGCACCGCATCGTTCATCGGAACACGCTGGCGCTTCGCTACAACCCGCTCGGTCTGCTCTACGACGGCCGCTTCATGTACCGGCTGCGGCTCTACGAGTCGGACTCGAAGGTGCTGCGCGACAACTTCATCGGCGTGGGCGTCGCTCCGACGATGAGCCCCGCGTTCCTGCGCATCGGCCCGTACGCGGAGTTCAGCCCGCTCTCGATGTTCAACGTGTGGGCAATGGTGCAGTTCGTTCAGTACTTCGGGAGCTTCGATCTGCTGCAGGGCTTCACCGGCGCGCAGGCGACGTTTTCAGATTCGGCCATCAAGGCGAACCGCGACAACCGCGTGGCGACCAACGGCTGGGAGCTGACGCTCGGCGCGAACTTCCAGGCGAAGGTCTCGTACATCTTGATCCGCAGCATGGCGCGCATGGTGAACGGCAACATGGCGCTCAAGCCCGGAGACACCGTCTATTACGACCAGTTCTACGACGTGCTGGCGCCCAACCGCGGGTGGACGTTCACCAACGATCTCGATCTCCTGTTCCAGGGCTTCGAGAACAAGTTCATCGCGGGCGCGCGCTACACGATGACGATTCCGCTCTACGACCCGGCTCGTCACTACGACCCGAACTCCACCGAGAACGTCGACAACGGCATGCACCGCGTGGGTCCGTTCATCGGCTACACGTTCCGCATTCAGGACGGCGCGACGTTCAACACGCCGACCGTCTTCATTCTCGTGCAGTGGTGGCTCAAGCACCGGTTCCGTACCGGCGTCGACACGCCGACCGCGCTGCCCTTGATGGGCATCGGGTTCCAGATGACGGGCGACTTCTTGCCGGTGAAGTGACGCGCCTTCAGGGCCGGCGCGCGCGCAGCTGGTACGTCGCGCACGAAGCGGTCGAGCCCGTGCGGTACACGCGGATGTAGATGGTCGACGGCCAGCCGTTCTGATTCGCGGTGCCTTGCGAAGGGCTCGCGGCCGCATCGGTGTCGGAGTCGACGAAGCTCCACGTGGTGAGCCCGGTCGCCGCTGCTGAGCCGCCGCGACCGCACATTCCCGGAGAGCCGCACGAGCTGGTGATGACGTCGAAGCGATAGGCCGCGTTGGTTCCGGCCGCGAACTCGATCGTCGGCGTGCCGCCACCGCGCCCACTGCCCGTGGAATCGTCAGGCGGGAAGTTCACCGAATACCAGTCGGGCGCGGTGCTGCTCATCGCCGCCGGCACGTTGGAGAGCGGGCCGGTGAAGGTCTGGCTCACTCCGATGTTGCCCATGTTGAACGGCGTCGAGCAGGTGTTGCGCGTGACGTCGTTGCACTCGCAGCCGTCGGTGAAGGTGCCGTTCACGTCGAAGAGGCCCGCGGTGCAGCCGGTGATGGTGCAGCGCGGCCCGCCGGTGCCGTTGATGCAGGCGGTGAGGGTCGCTCCGACGGGCGGCGGGCACATGGTGTTCGCGGGAGCGTTGTCGGTCATGCCGTCGCAGTTGTCGTCGACGCCGTTGCACGCTTCAGCGGTCGGCATCTGGTTGGCGACGCACTGCACGCTGCCGCTGAGGCACGCCGTGGTGCCCGCCGAGCAGACGCCCGGCTGACCGGTGTTGCACGACGCGTTGCCGCCCGGGTTTCCATCATCGGGAGTGCCGTTGCAGTCGTCGTCCTGACCGTTGCAGACCTCGGGCATCGGCGTGCTGGCGGTGCAGGTCTGCGGCATGCCGGCGGCGCAGTTCTGCACGGTGCGCATGCACGCGCCCATGCCGCAGGTGGTGGTGCCGAGCCCGTCGTCGGGCACGCTGTTGCAGTCGTCGTCGATGCCGTTGCAGATCTCGACGCCCGCGTCTCCGGGCATGCAGGTCTGGAACGCGCCGGCCATGCAGTTCTGCACGGTGCGCTGACACGCTCCGGCGCCGCAGGTGGTGGTGCCGAAGCCGTCGTCGACCATGCCGTTGCAGTCGTCGTCGCGGTTGTTGCAGACCTCCATCGACGGCATGCCCGGCGTGCAGGTCGCGGTGTTCGGCTGACCATTCAAACAATGCGGGACGATCTGCTCGCAGGCGCCGACACCGCAGCGATCTTCGCCGAGTCCGTCGTCGACCATGCCGTTGCAGTCGTCGTCGATGCCGTTGCAGGTCTCGGTGCCCGCGTCGCCCGGCTCGCACACCACCGCGCCGCCGTCGACACAGGTGGGCACCATGCGCAGACACGCGCCGACGCCGCAGCTCACGTTGCCTTCGTCGACTTCGCCGTCGCAGTCGTCGTCGAGCGTGTTGCAGCTCTCGACTCCGGCATCGAGCGGCGTGCAGGGCGTGTTCGAGCCGTTGGTGCAGGCCGGCACGGTGACGGCGCAGATACCCTGACCGCACGTGGTGGGCGGCGGGTCGTCAGCGAGGCCGTTGCAGTCGTCGTCGATGCCGTTGCAGGTCTCGACGCCGGGCGCTCCGGGCACGCAGGCCATCGCGCCACCGTCGGCACACAACGGAGCAGCCGACACGCACGCGCCGACCCCGCAGATGGTGACGCCGAGATCGTCGATCTCTCCGTCGCAGTCGTCGTCGACGCCGTTGCACTCTTCCATCGCGCCGCGGTGCACGGCGGGGTTCGCGTCGTCACAGTCATCACCCGCGCACGACATGCCGCGACCGAAGCCGTCACCGTCGAGGTCGACGCAGCACGCGTCATCGGGAGGCGTGCACACGGCGCCGCCGCCGGCCGCGGGCACCTTGCACATGAAGCCGTCGGGGCACGAGGGCGAGCCGACGTTGCAGGTGCCCAGACAGACCTTGGTGCCGCGCAAGCTCAGACAGCGGCCGCCACCACAGTCGAGATCGGTGCGGCAGACGGAACAGAACTGCGGCGGGCCGGAATCGGGATCGAACGCCGCAGGCGGGGGACCGCAATCGCAGCTCGTGACGACGAGCGCACACAGGATGACGAGAGGTCTGAGGGTGCGCACGTGGGAGGTGGAATCGTGCCCAAGCATCGGCACCGGGGCAACTCGCCGCCCGGATTTCATTTCATGCGGAATTGCTTCAGATCTTCCGGAATCGGTGCCTCGAACGAGAGGTTCAGCGCGGGCAGGTCGAGCTTTCGAGCGTGAAGCAGGCAGCGCCCCGCGTCAGCGCCTCCGTAGAGCGCGTCGCCCAGAATGGGAAAGCCGATGCCGGTGAGGTGCGCGCGGAGCTGATGCGTGCGGCCGGTCTGCGGGAAGAGCGCGACCACGGCGTGTTCTCCGTCGTCGGACAGACGCTCGAAGTGCGTGAGCGCGTCGATGCCGTTGGCCTTGTTCGACGCTCTCCAGCGACCCGGGCGCGAGGGATCTTTTGACAGTGGGAGCTCGATGGTGCCCTTCGCGTCGATGCCGCTGCTGACCACCGCGACGTATTCCTTCTGCGCGCGGCCCTCGCGGAACTCGGCGGCGAGCGACGACGTGGCGCGCGGGTTGCGGCCGAACACGGTGACGCCCGAGGTCTCGCGATCGAGCCGGTGCACGAGCCCTGCTTCGTAGCCAAGGTGGGCGCTGACGAGATCGAGCAGGCTGTCGCCGACTTTTCCCGGCGTGGGTTGCGCGACGACACCGGGCGCTTTGTTCACCGCGATGACGTCCTGGTCTTCGTGGAGGATTTCGAGCGCGGGCGTCGGAGCCGCTGCTTCCGCGACGACCGACTCGCCGCCTTCCTCGAGCACCACCATCACTTTTTGCCCCGGCCCCACGCGGGTGCCGGCGTCCTTCACGCGCCGCCCGTTGAGGTAGACCGAGCCGCGTTCGACGTGCGCGAGAACCGAGTCGCGATCGAACTGCAAGGCGTCGCGCAGCGCACCGTCGATTCTGCCGGGGGTGGAGACGACGAAGGTCCTGCGCTTCATTGATCGGGGGCCTACAATCAGCGCGTGGAACTGTCACTGAACACGCTGGTGGAGCAGCTCGACGAACAATTCTTCGCCCGAGCGACCCGAGCGTTTCGCGCAGCGGCCGGCATCGCGAAAGACGCGCCCGTCATCGCCGAGCTGCCCGAGCTGGTGCGGCTCGACGCGTGGCAGGTGACGCGAGAAGTGGTGTCGAGCCCACGCGTCGACGACGCGAAGCGCGCGCGGCTCACCCTGCTCAAGCGCTACGTGGCTCGCGCCTACGTCACCGCCGCGACGCGCGAACAGACCGAAGCGATCGACGCGTTCCTCGGCACGAGCACCTTCTTCTCGACCGCGAAGACGTGGACGCCGAATGAAGCGCGTCGAGATCTCTCGCGCCTCGCCGCGCGCGAAGGTCGCGTGACGTTGCAGGCCGACTGGTCTTCGCAGCTCGAGAACCACGAGTCGCTCGCCGCGCGGCGGTTCGACAAGACGCTGGAAGCGATCGCGGCGCTGACGCTGACTCCGGCTTCGTTCGTCGAAGAGCTGCAGGGCCGGCCGCTGGCCGAGCGGGCGAAGCTGGCCGAGCAGGTGCTGCGCGAGACCGCTGACGCGCACCTCGATCTCCTCGGCTACACGCTGAAGAAAGTCGACCCGCTGCTCACGCCGCGCAACGCGAGCGAGCACGACGCGGAGCGCGCGGCGTTTGCCCCGTGGTTGATGGAGACGTTCCGACGCGAAGATTTGCAGCACGCGCTGACGCGCTGCCTGGGTGATCTCGGTCTCTCGCTCAACGCCGACGGTCGACTGACCATCGATTCGGAGACGCGCCCCGGCCGCGAGTCGCGCGCGCAGGTGTTCGAGCTGAAAGTGCCTGATCAAATTCGGCTGCTGCTCACGCCGGAAGCGGGGCTCGAGTCGTGGGCTGGTTGGCTGTCGCAGTGGGGCATCGGTCTGCACCGCGCGAACGTCGGTCGCACCCTGCCCTTCGTCGAGCGTCGCCTCGGAGATCGCAGCGTGATCGACGCGGTCGGAGTGCTGTTCGAATCGTTCCTGCTCGATGAGGGGTGGTTGAAGCGCTACCTGCGGCTCACCGCCTCGCAGTCGCGCGAAGCGGCGCGGGTGTTCGCGTTCCGGCAACTCCATCAACTGCGTCGCAGCGCCGCGCTCGCGCTGTACTCGCACGAGGCGATGAATCGCGGCAGCACGAGCGGATTGCCCGACGACTTCCGCCCGCGGCTCGCGAGCGCGTTGGGCGTCGAGGTTCCGCGCGGAGAGACGCTCTTCGCGGTCGACCCGTTCGGAGATCAGTTCTTGAAGCTCGACGCCTTCGGTCTCGAGCACGCGCTCCGGAGTGTTCTCCTCGAGCGGTTCAACGAAGACTTCTGGCGGAATCCGGCGACGGGTCGTTGGCTGCTCGACCTCGCTGCGCGGGGACAACGCGACGATGCGGTCACCGTCGCGAAGTTCTACGGCTCGGCGAGCGATGCGCTGCCCCTCAGCGAGGCAGCGCAGCACCGCGTCCGCGTGCTGGGCGCTTGAGCGAAGCCGGGAAGCGCCGCGGATTGCGGTGCGGCCCGGCGCAGCGACCCAGCAACACGATTATTTCTTCGACAGCTTGGCGGCGATCTTCGACTTCACCGCGCCGCGCGTCGCCTTGCCCTGGTGCGCCTTCAGACCGCGCAGCAGCTGCATCTCGATGAGGGTCAGTTCGTCGGCGAGCTCTTCGTTGCCGCCGTGAGCCAGCGGCAGAGCCGCCTTCTTGTCGACCGTCGCGCCGTACCGCATGCGCAACGCCTGCTCTTCGCGAGCCGTGATGGTGGCCGTCTTGAGACCCGCGACGACCGTTTCCTTCGTCACCACCGCCGTGTTGCTCTTGCGCTCCATGGACATCTCCTTTGGTTCTGCCGACCCACTACGTCACTGAACGGCTGGCCATGTACGACGCGGCTGAGCCGCAACTGGTGAGCACAATAGCGATCGACCTCGACCCCGCAAATTTTCGACCTGAGATTTTTCAGCGGCCGGCGAAGGGCAAAAACCGTCCTGCTTTCAGACGCTTGAGGGGTCGTTCTGACACCCACATCAAGCGCGCTGTTCAGTGATCTTGTTCAGGTGGTGTTTTGGGTCAATCGGCGCCGTCGTCTTCGGGCTCGCCGGGGCCGCCTGCGGGCACGCCGCCGTCGGCTTTCTTGCGCTCGATGCCGAAGCGGGTGAGCGCAGCGGCGACGCCGTCTGGCTTGTCTTCGTCGGGAAGAAATTCTTTGGGCGCTTCGATGAGCGGCGACTTGCCGATCTGCGTGAGCGACGACTCGACGACGAGGTGCAGCTCGCTCTCGACGTCGCCGTTCTTCACTCCGATTTTTCCGTCGAGGCGCGCCTTCAAGACGACGCTGGTGTCGGCGTCGACGTAGACCTCTCCCTGCAGCGAGCGAGGCACGCGCGCGTCGTAGAAGTTGCGACGGCGTTTGGTCGTCTCGTCCATTCCGTTCTTCGGCGTGGCGAGCGGCGGCAACTTCGAATCGATTTCCGGCGGAGCGTCGGCGAGCGTGACGACGTACTTCCACGCGGTGCGGCCCTCGAGCGTCGAGGTGCCCTGCGCGTTCAACTTCAGACGGCCGAGGAACAGTTGATCGAAGTCGCGCAGCGCGCCCGACGTCTCTTCACGCATGCGCTCGGCCATGCCGCGATCGCGCAGACGCTCGCGGAACTTTCCTGCTCCGTCCTTGCCGTAGGTGCTGCGCGCGAAGACCTTGCCGCCGACGCGCATCACCTCGAGGCCGAGCTCGTTGGTGTTGCCCATGCGCGCGGTGAAATCACCCGACACGCCGCCGGGGCCCGAGAGCAGCTCGCGGTATTCCTTCAAGCGAACGTTCTTCGCGCCTTCGGCCTTGGGCGAGTTCCAGTCCCAGGTGACCGAGGCGTTGTAGGTGTGAGGGCCGATGCGCTCGGTGGTCTCGGCGGCGCCCATGCCGAGAATGCGGCGGCTGATTTGAACGCTGGCGGCGGCCTCTTCGGGAGAGAGCTTCTGCTTGGCGGCCGCGATGGCCTGCGGCGGATCTTCGGGGGAGAAGATGCGTTTCTTCGCTGCTTGATCGACCGGGTCCTTGCAGCCGGCAAGCACGACGAAGGCGAGGACTGTGACAGACCGCTTCACGAGGGCGCGCACCCTACAACGCTTTGCGGGTATACGCGCGCGACATGCAGAGCCTCCGCGACAAACTGCTCAAGGCCGGTCTGGTGTCTGAAGACGCGGCGAAAAAGTCCGAAGCCGAGAAGGCGGCGAAAAAGCCGCAGAACGCGGGCGCGCCGCCGCAGCAACGTGCCGCGCCGGCCTCGTCTCGTCCTCCGCCTGCGGCACATCATCGTCGCGAGGAACCCGTTGCATCGCGCATTCCAAAACTGCCGCCCATGCAGGGGAGCAAGGAAGCGCACCGCCTTCAGGCGAAGAAGCAGGTGCAGCTCGACAAGCAGATTCGCGAGCTGGTGTTGGCGAACGCGGTGCCGACCGACGTGGGCGCGACTCCGTTCTACTTCGTGACGCGCAAGAACAAGCTGCGCCGCCTCGAGCTCACGCAGGAGCAGGCGAAGAAGCTGGAAGCCGGAGAGCTCGCGGTCGTCGAGCGGCCCGACCCCGACAAGATCGAGCACGCCCTGGTGCCGCCGGCGATCGCCGAGCAGTTGATGGCGTTGTCAGAGCGCGCCGTGCGTTTCTTGAACAAGGAAGGCGCGAAGGTCGGCTTCTTGAGCGACTCGGAGATTTCGGCGCGCGCGTCGGAAGCCGATGCGCCCGAGCCCGCGGCGGAAGCGGCAGCACCGGCACCTGCGGCCGAAAGTGCAGCGCCCGCCGAGGCCGAGACGTTCATCACCATCAAGCGTGCGCCTCGTGAGTGAGCCTGAAAATCTCCCGCTTTCGCAGCGCCGCATCGACATCTTCTTCGCGGTGGTGTTCGTCACCTTCGCGGTGACGTCGGGCATCAGCGACGCGATTCCCACGCTGGGCATCGAGATGACGCCTGATTCGCCGAACGCCCTGGCGCGCGCGAACTACTGGTACGCCATCGACGCCGACCCGTTGTTCATGCACCCGCCGGTGTGGATGCGAATCGTCACGGGGCTGTCGGCGTTCGTGTACGGGCCGTTCTACCTGCTGCTCGCGTGGTGCCTCGTGAAGGGCAAGAACTGGATTCAGCTGCCCGCGGTCATCTACGCGACGATGATCTCGAGCATCACCGGCTTCATCGTCTACGGCGTCGAGTTCTTCGGTGAGCCGCAATACCAGACGCAGAACGTGCCGAAGTTCATCGCCTTCAACACGCCCTACATTCTGTTGCCGATTCTGCTGCTGATTCGCATGCGCAAGCCGCTGCCCTTCACGCGGAAGTTCTAGAGCTGAAAGCCGCCCGAGACGTCGAGATCGGTGCCGGTGACGTAGCGGAACGAATCGCCCAGCAGGCTGACGATGACGTCGGCGACGTCGTCGGGTTGCGCGATGCGGCCGAGCAACGTGCTGGCGGCGAGCGGAGCGATGTACTCCGGGTGTTTCGCGAACGCCGAGTCGCCGAGGTTGGTGAGGATCGGCCCGGGCGAAATGCTGTTCACGCGAATCTTGCGCGGCGCGAGTTCCTTCGCCCAGTAGCGCGTCACGGTGGTGAGCGCGCTCTTCGTCGCGCCATAGACCGAGTAGCCCGCCGACGTGAGCGCCGTGCTCCGCGACGACACGTTCACGATGTGGCCGCCTTCGCGGAGCAGCGGCACGAGCTTCTGGGTGAGGAAGAAGGGCCCCTTGAAGTTGGTCGCAAACATGCGCTCGAAGTACGCGTCGGTGACCTCGGTGAAGGGCATGCCTCCGCCCATGCCGGCGTTGTTGACGAGCACGTCGAAGTCGTCGCGCTTCCACCGTTGATGCAGCGTGGAACGTACGCGCGCGACGAAGCCATCGAAGGTCGCGACGTCGGCGACGTCGAGCGGCAGTGCGACCGCGTCTCTGGTCTCGGCTGCGAGAGCCTGCGCTTCCTCAGCGCGCGTCCGGAAGGTGAAGATGACGCCGTAGCCCTGACGCGTGAGCTGCAGCACGGTGCTGCGACCGACTCCTGAACTGCCTCCGGTGACAATGGCGATTTTCATGATCTGACCTTGAGGATGACCTCGGTGATTTCTGCAGGTGACGCGAGGCGCATCGGCGGACCGGAATGGCCCGTGCCGCGACTCACGTAGAGAAGCGTCTCTCCGAAATGACGAAGCCCGGCGACCGCGGGTTGGCTCGCGCGAAGCAGCCACCCCATCGGCCAGAGCTGACCGCCGTGCGTGTGACCGGACAGCTGGAGGTCGACGCCCAGCTGTGCGGCCTCGAGCACCGACTTCGGTTGATGCGCGAGGAGCACCAGCGGTCTGCGCGCATCTCTGCCGGCGAGCGCGCGCGGGAGATCTTCGTGAAAGCCTTCGACCTGCCCCGCGACGTCGGAGTCATCGGTACCCGCGAGGTCGAGTGACGCTCCGCCGCGTTGGAGCGTGACGCGTTCATTTCGCAGCACACGGATTCCGAGCGACGAGAGGTGCGCGCACCAGGCTGCGGGCCCGGCGTGGTACTCGTGATTGCCGGTCACGAAGAACGAGCCGAAGGTCGAGCTGAGTCTCGCCAGCGGAGCGACCTCGTCGGTGAGTCGCGACACCGGCGCGTCGACGAGATCTCCGGTGAGCACCACGGCGTCGGGCGAGAGCCGATTCACGGTGTCGACCACGCGCTCGAGGAACGCGCGCCCGTTGGTGGGCCCGAGGTGCACGTCGGACAGTTGCACCAGACGAAGCCCGTCGAGCTCGCGCGGAAGTCGGGCGAGCTGAAGCTCGATGCGCTTCACGCGAACGCGACGGCCTTCGACGCCGGCCCAGAGACTGAGCACCGTCGCGAGACCGAGCGCCGAGGCGGCGAGCGTGCGGCCATCGAGGAACAGACCGAGCGCGAGCAGCGAGAACGAGAGCAGCACCGAGACGCCGAGCCAGAGGAATGCGGGTGTCACCCACCAGCGAGCGAAGCGCGGAGCCACGACGCGGCTCGAGACGACAGCCAGCGGAATGCTCGCGCCGAAGACGGCGAGGACGACCGCGAACGACGCGGGCAACCCGGTGTCGCGAACGAGGCGTTCCCAGAGAAAGAGGTGCTCGATGCCGACGACGGTGACGACCGCGGCGAGCGTCGCCGCGAAGGAGAGCGCCCGAGCGTTCATGCCGGCCCCGTCGGCGTGCGCTGCCGCGCTCACAGCGAGAACCTTCCGCCGACCGGAACGTCATCCGAGTACGTGGCCTCGCCGCCGACGAGCTCGCCGAGCTTCGCGGTGAACGCCTTCGACTGCGCGGTGCCGAAGTTCGCGGCGTGCGCTTCCTTCGAGGTCCACCCTTCCGTGACCTGGACCACGTCGCGGTTGGCGCCCGAGCGGGAGACCAGAAAGAACACGCACTCGGGGTTCGCCGCGGGTCCTCCCGGCGCGACGGCGGTCAGCAGCGTGTTCACCAGCGCATCGCCCATGCCGGGGCGCGCGGTCATCGTGGCGTGAAATCCATAGGTCGCTTTCATGAGGTGTCTCCCTGACGAGTGGTCCGTGCTGCGAGAAACAAGATAGCGTTCGCGACAGGACTCTCTATGAGGCGGAGTCCTCAACTCTTTCGCAGGAGTCCTGACGTGAGCGACCCGCTGTCTGAAGTCATCGCGCTGCTGCAGCCGCGCACCGTGTATTCGAAGCGAATCAGCGGGGCCGGCGCGTGGGGCGTGAAGTACTCGGCGTTCGGTCAACCGAGCTTCTGCGTGGTGCTCGAGGGCTCGTGCCGGCTCGCGGTCGACAAGGAGAAGCCGCTCACGCTCGAGGCGGGAGACTTCGTGTTGCTGCCGTCGACTCCGGGGTTCGTGCAGTCGGGGTTTCTGCCCGTGAAGCCGCTGCTGCTGACGCCGCGCGTGAGCGACGCGCCCCAAGGAGAGGTGCGCTACGGCGAACGCGGCGGCAAACCGGACGTGCGCATTCTGGGCGGGTACTTCGTCTTCGATTCGGCCGACGCGGAGCTGCTGGTGTCGCTGCTTCCGCGCCAGGTGCACATTCGCGGAGTGCCGCGGCTCACGCAGTTGGTGCAGCTCGTGGGAGACGAAGCGATGGAGCGGCGCGCCGGACGCGAGCTGGTGCTGAAGCGGTTGGTGGAGGTGTTGTTGATCGAAGCGCTGCGTGCCGCTCCCCGGGCTGATGCGCCGCCAGGGTTGTTGCGCGCGCTGGGTGACGAACGGCTCGCGCCTGCCATTCGCGCGATGCACGCGAGCATCGAGCGCGACTGGACGGTGCCGCAGCTCGCGAAGGTCTCCGCGTTGTCGCGTTCGGCGTTCTTCAGCCGCTTCACGCGCACGGTGGGAATGGCACCGAAGGAATATCTGCTCGCGTGGCGTATGGCGGTGGCGCGCGATCTGCTGCGCAAGCACGACGATGTCAGCATCACCGAGGTCGCCGAGCGCGTGGGCTACGGCTCAGCGAGCGCCTTCACGACGGCGTTCAGCCGGCACGTGGGCACTCCGCCCGCGCGATTCGCGCGCGCAGCGTGAAGCTCACTTCGCCTTCGCTTCGGCGGCCTTGAGCGTCTCGAGGTTGCTCTTCTCGACGTCCGACAGGAACGCGTCGACGTCGGTCAGCCTTGCGCGATAGCCCGGCACCGCGGCGAAGTGCTTCTTCAGCTCGGCGTCTTTGAAGACGAAGCCGTAGCGCGCATAGATCTCGTTGCGCATCAGCCGCAGCTCGTTCTTCTTGAGCTTCGAAAGATCGAACGGAGTCAGCTCTCGCTGGAACGTCTCGGGGTGTTCGCCGAGGAAGAGTCGCAGGAAGGTGCGCACGTTCGCCGAGCGATCGTGCTTCTTCACGTGGCCGCAGCTCTGCTCGTCGTCGGATGCGGTGAAGGCCGCGAGCTCGAACTCGGCGCGTTCCTTCGACGGGCGGCGCACCGCCGCGTACGCACCGAAGACGTCGACTGACGCCGCCTCGACGACCTTGCCCTGCCCGACGCCAGCCCATTCGGTCTTCATCTCGACGACGACCTTCTTGCCGTCGAGCTTCCAACTCCCTTCGCGGATGAGCGGTTGGTCCGTGCAGCCCCAGCACTCAGCGATGACCACCCCGCTGGGGAAGAAGAAGTAGTCGTCGCCACCGCTGGCGCACTGCGACTCGATCTTCACGAGACCTTCGGGCGGTGCTGCGAGGACGACGGCGAGCAGCAGCGCCGTCATCGCAGTCTCCGGAAGACGCGGGCGACTCCGGAGCTGTCGGTGCCACCGACGTAGACGTGCGGGCCTTCGACGGCGAGCGACGCGTACGCCGCAAGCAGCGGAGGGCCTGCGCTCGGAACCCACGCGCCGCCCGTGAAGTGCGCGAGGCCGACACCGGTCGACGCCACCCAGAGATCTCCGTCGGCACCGACCGCCAGCGCGCTGACTTCTGCGTTCACCGCGGTCGCCGTGGTCCACGTGCCGGCGGCGCTGCGAATGGCGACCGCGCCCTGCACGCTCGAGGCGAAGACCTGCGTGCCGTCGGTGGTGATGAAGTTCCACGACTCGTTCGCCGAGTTGCGGCCCAGCGCGGTGACGCTCGGCACTTCGATGTTCGACCCGCCATCGCCCAGGGCGACGGTCACTCCGCCGAGCGCTGCGAGGAAGACGGCATCGGGGCCGCGCGTGCACGACATCGGCGTGCGCAGCGGAGCGAACCCGTAGGCGTTCCAGTCGCCTCCGTCTTGCGCGAAGAGATTCGTGCCGCCGTCGGAGCTGCGCGTCATCAAGGCGAGCTGATCAGAGCCGTTGCAGAGACCTCGAGCACCGGACGCGTTGTACTGATCGAAGTTGCTGCCGCTCTCGCAGCCGTTGAAGCACGCCAGCATGAAGGTGATCGACAGCGTCGCCGCGTGACTCGTCAGTGAGCTCTGGAAGTCGCGCAGGTCGGGGTTGGTGAAGACCAGCACCTCGTTGAAGCGCGCGCCCGAGCTCGGGTTTCGCAACACGTATTGATCAGCGACGTACGCGAAGATCTCGTTCTGGCCCGCGCCGAGTCGGGTGACCGAACCCATCGTTCCGCTCGGCACCTGCAGCGCGACCTCGGTCCAGTTCACGGTGCCGCCACCACCACCGGTGGCACCTCCGCCGCCCGAGCCACCACCTGTGGCACCACCACCACCGCCGGTGACTCCGCCGCCGCCCGTGACTCCGCCGCCTCCACCGCCGCCCGTGACGCCGCCGCCTCCACCGCCGGTGATCCCGCCTCCTCCACCGCTGCCCGCGTCGCGCTGAGGCGAGAGCGGACCGCAGCCGACGAGGACCACCGACGCGATGACGAGCGCGCGGATCATCGGATCAATTTCCGAACGCGTTGATGCCGGTGATGGCCTTGCCGAGGATCAGCGTGTGCACCTCGTGCGTGCCTTCGTACGTGTAGACGCTCTCGAGGTTGAGCATGTGGCGGACGGGCGGGTACTCGTCGGTGATGCCGTTCGCTCCGTAGATGCTGCGCGCGACGCGGGCGATCTCGAGCGCGACCTTCACGTTGTTGCGCTTGCAGAGTGAGACCTGCTCGGGCGCGGGCTTGCCGGTCTCGTCGGCGATGCGCGCGAGGCGCAGCGCGAGGAGCTGACCCTTCACGATCTCCTGCAGCATGTCGGCGAGCTTTTCCTGCGTGAGCTGGAAGCCGGCGATGGGCTTGTTGAACGTCTTGCGCTCGAGCGAATACGCGCGCGCGCCCTCGAAGCACGCGACGGCCGCGCCCATCACGGCGAACGCGATGCCCATGCGCGCCTTGTTGAGGCACGAGAGCGGGCCCTTCAAGCCCTGCACGTTGGGCAGCATGTTCGCCGCCGGCACGCGCACGTCCTGGAAGCTGAGCTCGGCGGTGAACGACGCGCGCAGCGAGAACTTTCCTTCGATCTCCTTGGCGACGTAGCCGGGCATGCCCTTCTCGACGAGGAAGCCGCGGATCGACTCGGCGCCGCCGTCATCGACCTTGGCCCACACGATCGCGACGTCGGCGATGGTGCCGTTGGTGATCCACATCTTGCTGCCGTTGAGCACGTAGTGGTCGCCGTCTTTGCGCGCGCGCGTCACCATGCCGCCCGGGTCGCTGCCGTAGTCGGGCTCAGTGAGACCGAAGCAGCCGATCAATTTTCCCTGCGCCATGCCGGGCAACCAGCGCTGCTTCTGCGCCTCGTTGCCGAACGACCAGATGGGGAACATGCACAGCGAGCTCTGCACCGACGCGAAGCTGCGCAGGCCCGAATCGCCGCGCTCGAGTTCCTGGAGAATCAAACCGTACGCGACGTTGCTCAAGCCCGCGCAGCCGTAGCCGGTGAGGGTCGCTCCGAAGACGCCCATGTCGGCGAGCTTGGGGATCACTTCGGTCGGGAAGGTGTGGTTGCGGAAGTGTTTGCCAACGATGGGCAGGTATTCCTTGTCGATGAACTTCGCGACGGTGTCTCGAATCGCGCGCTCTTCGGCGCTGAGCATGTCGTCGATTTTGTAGAGGTCGGTGATGGCGGCTCGGCTCATGCCGGCGGCTGTAGCACTGCTAGCGTGCGCTCGGCCATGCACCTCCTGATCACATTGATGCTCGCCGCTGGTCCCGCGGAGCCCGTGAGCTGGAGCCTCGCCGAAGCGATGGACGAGCTGGACTGCGTTCGCGACTGGATGGAGCTGTGCTCGATGCGCCGCAACGCGTGGCCGTATCTGCGCGTGAGCAACGACAAGGTGGTCGTCGTCACCGACATGGACGAGGAGTTCGAGTTCGCCGCCACCACGAAGGGCAAGACGATCAAGGTCACCGCGAAGCTGGGAGAGCAGGTCATCGAGGCGACGCTCACGCCCGAGAAAAATCAGCTCGTGTGGAGAGGCGCTGATCCGTACCGGCTTTCACCGAACCCGAAATACAAAGACCAGAAGTTCCCCGACCTGACGATGCGCTTCGTGAAGACCGGCGAGATCGACAAGAAGATCGCGCCGCTCGTGAAGAAGTACGTACCGGGCGGAGTGTGCGAGGGCCTCGGCTCGACGGAGTTCGATGAAAAAGCGCCCTGCATCAACAAGGAAGCGAAGCCGCAGCGGAAGTGACGACTACTGCAGCCGCGCGCGGACGATGACCGGGTAGAGGTTCGAGTCGTTGCCGCCGATGTAGATGGTGCCGTTGCTGGTGCGCAGCGCGGAGACCGCCTGGTTCATCAACGGGAGATCAGGATCGAGCTCGACCCACGTCGTGCCGTTCCATTTCCACGCGGCCTGGCCGGCAGAGCTGAAGCCGCCGCCGAACGCGAACGCTTCGGTGGCCGAGACGCCGACGATCACGTTCACGCTGCCTTCTCCGCTGCGGGTGAGCACGTTGGTCCACGTGCCGTTCGTTTCGCGCTTCGCGATGACCGGGCCGTAGCCGCCGACCCATTCGGTGCCGAGCGCGCTTCCACCGCCACGCCAGCTCGGCATGCCTGTCGTGTTTTCCGGAGTGAAGCCGAGCGTGCCCGGCTCGTAGAGCATCATTCCGTCTTCCATCGGGATGTAGAAGTTGCCGCTCGCTGCGCGCCAACACGCGTTGGGTGAGTAGCCACCGAAGCCCGTCGACGCGGTGGCGAAGGTGTTGCCGTCGTAGCGGTGGTACTTCGCGTCGCTGCCGCTGCCCGCGCTGCCGACCGCGAGCACGTCGGTGCCGGAAGCGACGCAGAGCGATTCCATCACTTCGTCGGAGGCGGTGATGCGCGTCTGCGTCCACGAGCCGGCGTCGGTGCAGTTCGATTTGCACGCGGAGAACCACACGGTGCTGACGGCGAAGAGCTCGCCGGTGGGTGCTCCTTCGAAGTCGACCGGCTGGCCTTGCGTGAAGGTGAGCTGCTCGGTGAAGGCGCCGCCGGTGGAGAGATAGAGGCGGCCGCTGCTCGACATCGCGAAGATGCCGGCGTCGGTTTCGGCGAAGCCGACGATGTTGCCGGAGTTGGTCGGGGCCGGCGTCATGCCGATGGTCGAGAAGACCCAGGTCTGGGTTCCTCCGCCGCCTCCGGTGGTGCCGCCGCCTCCTCCGCCGCCTCCAGTGATTCCGCCGCCGCCTCCCGTGGCTCCACCACCTCCTCCGCCGCCTCCTGTGATCCCGCCGCCTCCGCCTGTTGCGGCACCTCCTCCGGTTGCGGCGCCTCCTCCCGTGCCCGCGTCTTTGGCGGGTGGCGTGAGAGGACCGCAGGCTGTGAGGAGCATGGCCACAAGGAGAAACGTGCCCTCTCCCCGACCCTCTCCCCTTTGGGGGGAGAGGGAGTTTCGTCTCGGGATCATCGGCGGCCTCGCGCGATGACGGGGCCGCTCGTGTTCTGGCCTCCGACGTAGATCTCGTTCGCTCCCGTCACCAGCATCGACTGGAAGACCGACTGCTGGCCTCCGTTGGGAAGAATGTCTCCCGTCGCCGCGAGCGTCGTGCCGTTCCACTTGTAGCCGTTGCCGTACGTCGCGCTGAAGAGTCCGAAGACGTAGATCTCGTCGACGCTCGGCCCGCCGACCGTGAACATGGTGTTCGTCGTGGTGGTGGTCATCGCCGTCCACGTCGAGCCGTTGCGGCGTTGCACGTTGCCGCTTCCACCGACCGCCCACGCGACGCCGTCGATGCTGAAGCCGCCGAAGAAGGTCACCGAGTTTCCACTCGGGATCAACGTCTGCGGAGTCGCGGCGCCCTGATCAGAGAAGATGACCTTGTTCTCACCCGCGATGTTGATCGCCCCGCTCGGCTCGTACCAGCAGTGACGCGGATAGCGGATGCCGAGGCTGGTGTTGGTGCGCAGGAAGCTCGTGCCGTTCCACTCGTAGAGCTGACCCATCGAGTTCGTGTCGCTGACGATGACCGCGAGGTGCGTTCCATCGAGTCCGCACGCGGCTTCGGCGTCGAGGCCGAGCGAGACGAGATCGATGCTCGTGAACGCCGCGGTGTTCGTGCAGTTGCTCGAGCAATACAGAATCGCGCGGTAGCGGAGGATCACGATCAGCGAGCCTTCGACGTGCATGTCTTTCACGCCGCCGGAGAAGGTCGTCACGAGCGAGAAGGCGCCTCCCGTCGAGTGGTAGAGATTGCCGTTGTCCTGCAGCGCGTAGAGATCGGTCGGCGTTCCCGAGATTGAAATGATCGGGCCGGAGCCGGTCACGCCTCCGAGGGAGATCGAGGCCCAGGTGAAGGGCTGTGGCGTTCCACCGCCTCCTCCGGTTGCGGCTCCGCCTCCCGTTGCGGCTCCGCCTCCTGTTGCTGCTCCGCCTCCCGTTGCGGCTCCGCCTCCTGTTGCGGCTCCACCTCCCGTTGCGGCTCCGCCTCCCGTTGCGGCTCCGCCTCCGGTCGTTGCGCCTCCTCCGGTCGCGGCTCCGCCTCCTCCCGTTGTCGTTCCTGCGTCTTGTTGCGGCGGCGTCAGCGGGCCGCACGCCGTGAGGAATGCCAACGTCAGAATCAGGAGCGGTCCACCCTCACCCCGACCCTCTCCCTCGCGGGAGAGGGGGAGACTTTCGTTTTGGCGATGACGCATCAGACGTGCGGCTATATCGGCGGCCATGACAGTCCGACAAGTCGCCGTGACCGGAGCCAGCCGCGGCATCGGGAAATCGATCGCCGAGCGATTTCTTCGCGAGGGTTGGCGCGTGTGGGCCCTCGCGCGCACCGCCGAGTCGGTGAAGTCACTCACCGGCGACGTGCACTTCGTCCCATTCGACGCTTCTTCTGAACAATCGGTGATCGACGCCGCTCGGAAGCTCACGACTGAAGCGGGTCATTTGTCGGCTTTGGTGAACAATGCCGGCATCGCGCTCTCGGCGCCGCTGCACAAGACGAGCAGCGAAGACTTCGCGCGCGCGATGGCGATCAATCTCACCGCTCCGTTCCTGCTCTGTCGTGAGCTGAGCGGCGCGATGGTGAAGGCCGGCCACGGTCGCATCGTGAACGTCGCCAGCACCGCGGCGAAGAAGGGCTTTCGCTACACGTCCGCATACTGCGCGTCGAAGCACGGCTTGCTCGGCTTCACGCGTTCCATCGCGCTCGAGCTCGCGGCGAAGGGCGTGACGGTGAACGCGGTGTGCCCCGGGTGGACGGACACCGACATGTTCACCGCGAGCATCAACCGCATCAGCGAGACGACGGGCCGCAGCACCGAAGACGCGCGCGAGTCGCTGGTGCAGTTGAACCCGCAACGCCGCGCGGTGAAGCCCGAGGAAGTGGCGGAGCTCGTCTACTTTCTCTGTGCAAGCGAAGCGGCTGCTGCCATCACCGGCGCCGACTACGTGATCGACGGAGGCGAGACGACATGAGCAACGTGATTCAGCCCGATGGTTGGGCCGTGCCGCGCGGGTACAGCAACGGCATCGCGGCGCAGGGAAAAGTCCTCTTCGTCGGCGGGCAGATCGGCTGGGACCCGCGGAGCTCGACTCCGAAATTTCCCGAAGGCGGCTTCGCGGCGCAGTGGGATCAGGCCGTCGCGAACGTGATCGAAGTGGTGCGCGCCGCGGGTGGAAAGCCCGAGCACATCGCGCGACTCACCATCTACGTGGTCGACAAGAAGGAATACCTCGCCTCGCTCAAGGAACTCGGAGCGATCTGGCGCAAGCACTTCGGCCGTCACTACCCGGCGATGGCGCTGGTGCAGGTCGTGGCGCTGGTCGAAGACCTCGCGCGCGTCGAAATCGAAGCCACCGCGGTGCTCCCATGACTCTTCCTCCCGTCACGTCGTTTCGTTTCACCGTTCACGAGAACGTCGGCGTCGTCACCTTCACGCGCCCCGACACGCTCAACTCGCTCACGTTTTCTGTGTATCGCGAGCTGACTGATCTGCTCTTCGCGCTCGAAAAAGAGAAACAGATCCGCGCGGTGGTGATCACCGGCGAGGGCCGCGGCTTCTGCTCGGGCGGCGATCAGCACGACATCATCAAGGAGCTCTTCTCGCGCGACATGCCGGGGCTCGTCGACTTCACGCGCATGACGTGTGACTTGATCAAGAACATCCGCGCGCTGCGCAAGCCGGTCGTTGCGGCGCTCAACGGAACGGCCGCGGGAGCCGGAGCGGTCATCGCGCTCGCGTCCGATCTCCGTGTGGCGAGCGAGAAGGCGAAGATCGCGTTCCTCTTCACCAAGGTCGGCCTCGCCGGCGCGGACATGGGCGCGGCGTACCTGCTGCCGAAGGTCGTGGGCCTGAGCCGCGCGACCGAGCTGTTGATGTTCGGAGACGTGATCGACGCTCCGACCGCGGAGAAGTACGGCCTGTTCAACAAGGTCGTGCCTCAGGAAAAGGTGCTCGAAGAAGCGATGGCGTGGGCCACGCGGCTCGCGAACGGCCCGACCTTCGCGCTCGGCATGACGAAGGAACTGCTCAACGGCGAACTGAACATGGACCTGTGGAACGCGCTGGAGAACGAAGCGCGCGCGCAGGCGGTCTGCATGCAGACGCAGGACTTCCGCGAGGCGTACGACGCGTTCAGCAACAAGCGCCCCGCGCGCTTCCAGGGAAAGTAAATGTCCGCGACGTTCCTCACGCCTTCTCATCTCGAGCTTCGCGCGCGCGCCCGCGCGGCGTTCACCTCGCTCGAGCCGCACGGCCACATCAGCGACGCGCAGCTGAAGGAAGAGGTCGCGCGGCTGGGCTTCTACCCGTACCTCGTGCCGCAGGCGTTCGGCGGCAACGCGTCGAAGGTCGACGTGCTGTCGATCTGCGTGCTGCGTGAAGAGCTCGCGTATCGCAACGCGGCGGCTGACTCGCTGTTCGCGGTGCAGGGCCTCGGCAGTCACCCCATCGTGCTGGCCGGCTCCGATTCGCAGAAGAAGGAATACCTGCCTCGCGTGGCGCGCGGTGATGCGCTGTTCGCGTTCGCGCTGACCGAGGCAGAGGCCGGCAGCGACGTGGCGGCGCTCGCTACGAAGGCCGAAGAGAACGGCACCGGCTGGAAGCTCACCGGCGCGAAGAAGTTCATCAGCAACGCGGGCGTCGCCACGCACTACACGGTGTTCGCGCGCACGGGCGAAGGGCCGAAAGGCATCAGCGCGTTCGTCGTGCCGGCCGATGCGAAGGGCTTTCGTGTCAGCAAGCAGATGGAGCTGATGGGTGAGCACCCGATCGGCGAGCTGGTGCTCGATGGCTGCGAAGTGAGCGGCGAGGCGCTGCTCGGCGACGAGGGCCAGGGCATGAAGCTCGCACTCTCGACGCTCGACATCTTCCGCAGCACGGTCGGCGCGGCGGCGGTCGGCATGGCGCGGCGCGCGCTCGACGAAGCGCTCTCGTATTCGAAGACGCGCAAGCAGTTCGGCGCGCCGCTCGCGGAATTGTCGGCCGTGCAGGCGCTGCTCGCCGACAGCGCGGTCGAGCTCGAGGCGTCGCGCTTGCTCGTGCATCAGGCGGCGCTCACCAAGGACCAGGGCCAGCCGCGCGTGACGTACGAGGCGGCCGTCGCGAAGCTGTTCAGCACCGAAGCGGCGCAGCGAATCATCGACCGGTGTCTGCAGGTGCACGGTGGCAACGGCGTGGTGCGCGGCGCCGCGGTCGAGCGCCTGTATCGAGATGTGCGGGCGCTGCGGATCTACGAAGGCGCCAGCGAGGTGCAGCGCCTCGTCATCGCTCGGCACTTGCTGGGCTAAGATCGCCGCTCGATGTCCACGCTGCGCGAAGACCCCGGCCCGGCGAGCGGCGAGAAAATCGGCGTTGGTGAAACGCTCGGGCGTTACCGCATCACTTCGCAGCTCGGCAGCGGCGGCATGGGAGAGGTCTTTCTCGCCGTCGACCCGCAGCTCGATCGCCAGGTCGCGCTCAAGGTGCTGCACACGGGAGATCGTTCGCCCGCCGGCGTGACGCGGCTGCTGCGCGAAGCGAAGGCGATGGCGCGCGTGAGTCACCGCAACGTCGTCGCGGTCTACGACGCGGGCGAAGTCGGCCTCACACCGTGGGTCGCGATGGAGCTCATTCGCGGCACGACGCTGCGCGGGTGGCTCGAGGCGAAGCCGCGCACGTGGGTCGAGATTCTGAAGGTGTTGATCGAAGCCGGCCGTGGCCTCGAGGCCGCGCACGCCGCGGGGCTGGTGCATCGCGACTTCAAGCCCGAGAACGTGCTCGTCGAAGATGGCGGGCGCGTCGTGGTGAGCGACTTCGGCATCGCAAGCGGCGTGCTGGAGCCCGACGTGCCGCTGGCCGCTCCGAGTTCGACTCGGCTCGACGAGCGCATCACCGCCGCGGGCGCGCTGATGGGAACTCCGGCGTACATGGCTCCGGAACAACACGCCGGGCGCACCGACGCGCGATCTGATCAGTACGCCTTCGCGGTGACGGCGCGAGAGGTTCTCTCGGGAGTGCAAGCGCGCGCGCTGGCGACGCCGCTCACCAACGAGACGGCGGTGCAGGCGCCTCCGAATTCGAAGCGCGCTGACGTGCCGTCGAAGCTGTGGCGCACGCTCGGCCGCGCGCTGCATTCAGACCCGGCCGATCGTTTCGAGTCGATGGGCGTCATGCTCGCCGAGCTCGAGGTGATGCTGCCGAAGCCGCGCTCCTACGCGTGGGTGGCGATCATTCCCCTCGTGGCTGCAGGTGCCGGCGTCATCGCCCTCACCCGCCCCCAGCGTTGCGACACGGGGCCGGAGCTCTTCGCACCCGCGTGGACGGCGGAGCGCCAATCGAAGCTCGGTCTGATTTTCGGAAACACCGTTGTTTCTCAACTCGATGGCTTCGCTCAACGCTGGCTCACCATGCATCGCGAAGCGTGCGAGGCGACGGTGTCGGGCGCACAGTCGTCGGAGCTGCTCGATCAACGCATGGCTTGTCTACGGCGGCGCCAATCTGACTTCAGCGCCCTCGCGTCCCGCCTCGAGTCGAAGGGAAAGGAGCTCGAAGAAGTGGCTCCCGGTGCGATTCGCGCGCTGGGCGACGTCTCGGAGTGCGCCGACACGCAGTCGCTGAGCGGTCGCCCGGCGATTCCTCCGGCACAGAAGACCGAGATCGACGCGCTCGGCGTGCGTCTGTCAGACCTCAAGGCGCTCGACGATCTCGGCCAATACCGCGAGGTGCTCGAACCGGGAGCGAAGCTGGCCGAAGAGGCCCGCAAGCTCGGCTACGCGCCACTCGAGGCCGAAGTGCTGCGCGTGTACGGCCGTGCACAGCACCTCACCGACGCGATCGCGGAATCGGAGAAGACCTTCGAGCAGGCCATCATCGCCGCGGAGCGTGCACGCGATGATCGACTCCGCGCGAACCTGCATGCGCTGCGTGCCATCGTCTTTCTCAACACCGGGCGTCTGAAGGAATGCAGCCGAGACCTCACCGCCGGCGCGGCGATCGCCGAGCGCGTGGGAGACCGCAAGGTGCTGCTGAAGATTCGCGGTCTGGAGGCCGACGTCGCTTCTGCCGAAGGGCGCTTCGTCGAAGCCGAGAAGCTCGCGCGCGAAGTGGTGGAAACCGACGAAGCCGCGGTGCCGCTCGACGAGCGTGTGTTGCTCGGCGATCTCAACACCTGGGCCACGGCGCTGCGCCAGACGAACCGCCTCGAGGAAGCCGCGAAGCAGTGGGAGCGCGCCATCGGGCTGGGACGCAAGGTGCTCGCTCCGAAAGATCCCGGGATGGCGGTGTTGCTCGCTCAGTGGTCAGACACGCAGGCGCAGCTGGGCAAGCTCGACGCCGGGCAGGAAGCGCACGACGAAGCGGTGCGCATCTTCGCCGAAGCCGTGGGGCCGAGAACCGAGCCCGTCGCCGAGTCGCATTCCAACTGGGGCCGCTTCCTCGCCGAGGCCGGCAAGCTCGGCCCCGCGCGCGAAGTGATCGAGCTCTCACTCGCCATTCGCCGCGAGCAGGCTGATCCACAACCGCTGGCGATCGCCGATGCCCTGGTGAACCTCGCGCTGGTCTCGATGCTGGAGCGGAAAGATGCCGACGCTGACAAGCAGCTCAGCGAAGCGATGCCGCTGCTCGAGAAGACGCTAGGCCACACGAACCCTTCGACCATCGGCACGTTCATGCGGCTCGCCGTCGTCCGCGCGCGATTGGGAAAGGGCAAAGAAGCCCTCACCATGCTCGACGACGCGCGCGCGCGAATGGACGAGGCAGCGAAGGGTGGCATCACCATCACCGACGACAACACCTTCGAGTTGGCCCTCGACGTGGCCGAGGCGAAATCGACGCTGCGCGATTGTGAAGGGGCGAAAGCCGCCCTCGAGAGCGTGAAAAATTCCGCGGCCAACGAAGCGGCAGACCCGCAACTCCGCAAGACGTGGACTGCGATGAGCGACAGCCTGTCGAAGGGCTGCGTCACCGTGCGATCCACTCCCTGATCTTTTTTCTCCCCTCCTGCGCGAGCCCGCGTAGTGGAGGCAGGTGCTCTCGCTCGACACGCCGTACGTCCGGGCGCTGCGTCAACGTGACGCTGCGGCCTTCGAGGCACTCGTGCGGGCTTTTCTCCCGCGGGTGAGGCGCATGGCCATGCAGTACTTCCAGAGCCCGTTCGAACAAGAAGACGCGGTTCAGGAAGCGTTCGCGCATTTGTACGCGCACGTCGAAGCGGTCGACCCGCTGCGCGCCGAGTCGATTCCCGGGTGGGTCGTCACCACCGCACGCAATCGCATGCTCGACCTCGCGCGGCAGAAGCGACCGGGGCAGCAGGTCGTCGAGCTCACCGAGGAAGTCGGCGGAGACGAACCGGCGCGCGGCCCGGAGATGGTGGTGAGCGGTGAGCTCAAAGCCGTGCTCGAGCGCTTCGAAGAGAAGTTGAAGCCCGCGTACCGCTCGTACTTCCACGCGGTGTTCGTCGACGGCCGCGACTGGGAAGAGGCGCGCGTGCAGCTGAAGCTCTCGCGGCTGCGCACCAAGTACTTGAAGTCGGTGTTGCTCAAGTTGCTGCAGCGGCACGGGCCGCTCCTCGAGATTCTCGGGCGTGGAAAGGGCGCGTCATGAGCAGCCACGTGCTGGGTCTCATCGACGACGTGCTCACCGGGCGCGTGCTGTCGGCGCAGGACGACGCGGCTTTCCGCGCGCACCTGCGTTCGTGTGATTCGTGTCGTGCCCACTACGACTCGACGCTCGGCGTGTTGCGTGTCGCACGCGGTGGCGTGGCTCCCGGTGAGCTGGAACGCATGACCACCAGCGCCGTGCGGCTGGTGAAGAGCGTCGAGCCCACGCCCTCGGCCTGGCCGTGGCGCGCGATGTTCGCGGGAGCCGTCGCGCTCGCCGCGGTGCTGGTCACCTTCTTCCTCTGGCCGCGCGCGCAGATCGGCACCGTGCTGTCGTCGGGCAAGGGCCTCACCGTCGACGGCGTCGCGGCGAGCAAAGACACCGTGCTCCTCGAGCGAGCGGTGCTGGTGACGGAGAAGGAAGACGCGGCGGTGTTGTTGCGCGACGAGGTGCACAAGCGCGGCGTGCTGGTGCGGCCCAACAGCTCGGTGAAGTTGCTGTCGGTCGACGAAGTGCAGCTCGACAGTGGCCGCGTGCGCCTTCAGGTGAAGGAGCCAAAAGAGTCACTCGTGGTGCGCACCGAATCAGTTCGCGTGGTGCAGGACACCGCGGGCGTGTTCATCGTCGAGAAGAAGCCGACCGGCACGTTGATCGCCGTGCATCAGGGCAAGGTGACGGTGCGCCCGACGAGCGGCGCGACCGAGCCCATCGAACTCACCGAAGGACAAGAAGCCGAGCTGTCGCCCACCGGAACGCTGACTCCAGCGCGACCGGCCGCGGGCAACTCGCTCATCGAAGACCGGGGGGACGGAACCGTGTGGGGAGCAATCCTGCGGTTCTTGCGCCAGCTGTTGGACGTGATCGCGAAAGCCCTCGCCGGAGACTGAAATGATTTTGCGCAACGTGAGTGGGAACGAGCAGACCTTCAACGACGGCCCGGTGGTGAAGAGCGTGGCGCCGCGCGAGCTCGTCTCCGTGACGTCGGAGACGGGCATGTTGCTGCTCACGCAGCAGCCGAAGATCTGGGCGCCCGAAGCAGCGATCGCGCTCTGATCAGGGCCGCGGCAACACCATCGGCTTCTCGAATTCCTGGCGCGTGCGCGTGAGCTCCATCAGCTTCACGAGCACCGACGGAGCGACGACCGAGGTGCGCTGGCTGCGGTGCTCGAGGTTGAGCAGCGAAGGGTCATCGCCCATCGCGTCGAGGTCCTTCAGCACGCGGCCGCTGAGCGTCTTGAACGAGAGCCCGCGCACCAGCTGCTCGCGGCCGTCGGCGTAGACCTTCCAGATCAACACCGGCGCCGAGAGACGCAGCTCCGACGTGTTGCGCGGCACCGTCTCGCCCATCGTCTCGACCATCAGGCCGTAGTCGAGGTCTTCGTCCTTCGCGAGCTCGAGCAAACGCTTCTTGAGCTGCGCGCGCGGCGTGGGAGCAGCGGTGGTGACGAACAGATTGCCCACTGCGCCCTGCGCGCCGCGGCAGTGGCCGTTGGTCTCCTTGAGGCGCGGCGTCGGGGTGCGCGACATGTAGTACTTCTTGAGCACGCCGTTCTCGACGAGGCCGACGCGCTGACTCTGCACGCCGTCGTCGTCGACCGGGAACGTGCCCCACAGCGGCACGGCGCGCTTGCCGTCGTTCCACGTGGTGATGGTCGGGTCGTCGATCGCGGTGAGGAACTTCGCGGCGACGCGCTTCTCGAGACGCTCGATCATGCGGCCTTCGCTGCGCGCACCGAGCGGCTCGCGCGGGTTCGAGAGCGGCTCGCCGATGGTCGAGAGGAAGAACACCGCCGCGGCTTGATCGACGAACAGCACCGGGCCCGAGTAGTCCTCGTCGGCGATGGGCGCCTTCGCGAGCGCGGTCATCTGCGCCGAGAGCTTCTTCGCCGCGTCGACCAGCTCGGCCTCGCTCGGCAGATCAGCCGCGTCGTGACCGTTGAACTGCTTGCGCAGCCGCAGATCCATTCCATCTGACGCCTGCGCGGCGACCGCGAGCTGCACGAAGGTCTCTTCTTCACCGAAGCGGTGCGTCGCGCCTTCCGACGAGGCGAAGGTCTGCTGCGAGCTGCGCGCGCGGTACCAGGCCGTGCCTTCCTGCAGAATCGGGTTGTCGAGGAACACCGCCGAGGCCTTGCGCGTGAGCGCCGCGGTCGCGTCAGCGTCGACGTTCAACGGCACGCGCGGGCGATCGAACTTGAAGACCTTGGCGTCCGAGAAGTCGTCGACGGGGTCGGTCACCGAGATGGTCTGCACGAACGCGCGCTTCTTCGACAACCGCTCGACCGCCGACTTGTACGCATCGTCGAAGCCGAGCCACAGGTTGTGACGCAGGAGATCGACGTCGAGCTCGGCGGGGTTCAAGCGGCCACGGCCACCTTCGCCGAAGAAGAAGCCGCGATCGGCGAAGTTGCTGTCGTCGAACTTCTTGTTGCCCACGCGCACGCGCGGGAGGCACTGCAGCGAGGTCTCGTGACCGCGGGCGGTGAGCGCGCCGAAGCTCGAGCGCACGTCGTAGTTCTCCGACTCGTTCACGAACGCCGACACGTAGTACGGCGGCTCGGCCGATTTTTCGGTCTCGGTCGCCGGCAGCTTCAACGTCTTGGCGCGCGCGAGCTCGGGGAGCAGCACGTCCTTGATCACGTCCACTCCGCCGTCGGGCGAAGCGCCGAGCATCAGCGTCAGGAGGAGCGCGTTCATTTCGCACCTCCCTTCGAAGCCGGCGCAGCTTTGGTCGGCGTAGGCTGCGCGATCGGCGACGGGAGCAGCGGGCCGCGATCGTGACGCTTGCCCTTCTTTTCGATCTCGATGTCGCCCACCAGCAGCGACGGAGAGATCGCCGAGACCGGCACCCAACCTGATTCCGCTCCGCAGAAGCCGTTGAACACCGCGGAGTCATCACCCGTGGCGAGGATCTTCTCGAACGACGCGAGCGGCGTGCCCACCATGTCGACGCCGCGCACCAGCTCGTCGGGCCGACCGTCGGCGTACACGCGCGTGACGATCAACGGCAGCACCTTGAAGGCCTGCGGCGCTCCGCCGGCGCGGGTGTTGGTGAAGCCACCCGAGATTTCCTCGAACACCAGGCCGTACGGCTTGCCGCGCTTCTTCACCTCGTCGATCAACATCGCGCGCAGCTGATCAGGCGGGAGCTGTTTGGTCGACTCGACGATCAAGTTGCCCTGCCGCGAGACCGGAGAGAGCCCGGGCTGCGCGCGCCCGTGGCCGTTCGATTTCGGGAAGCCCTTCACCGGCGAGCGGCTCATCAAGAAGCCGCGCAAGATGCCCTTGTCGACCAGCGTCGCCTTCTGCGCGGGCTGCCCTTCTTCGTCGAACGCGTAGAAGCCGTTGAGCGGGAGTTCTCCGAACAGACGGCGCGTCGGGTCGTCGGTGACGCTCAAGAAATCAGGCAGCACGTTGAGCCCGATGCGCTTGGTGAAGGTCTGGCCTTCGTCGGCATCTTTCTGGCGGTGGCCCTCGATGCGGTGGCCGAAGATCTCGTGGAAGAAAACGCCCGCAGCGCGATTGGTGATGATCGCCGGGCCGCTGTACGGCTCGACCGCGGGCGCCTTGCGCAGCGCGAGGAGCCGCTCGATCAACCGCTGCACGCGCTGGGTCAGCACCTCGTCGGACGGCAGGCGATCGAGGCTGGTGGCCTCGAGATCTTCGTAGAGGTCGAGATCCATTCCATCGTCGGCCTTCACCGTCGCCGCGATGAAGATGCGCGCGAAGAAGCGCGGCTCACGAATGCGCGAACCATCGGAGTCGACGAAGTACGCGGTGCCGCCCGCGCCGTTGAGCGTCACCTGCGAGCTCAAGATCTCCGGGTACGGCTTGAAGAGCGCCGAGAGCTTCTTGAGCCGCGCGGTCCACGCGGCGCGATCGAAGTCACCGGCGAAGCGCGGCTCGAGGTGCACCGACGACGTGTCGGCCGAGAAGTCGTCAGCCAGGTTTTCCTCGGCGACCTTCACCTGCTGGTTGGTCTTCACCTTCACCAACTGCTTCACCGCCGACTTGAACGCGCGGTCGGTCGCGCGCCAGATGGCGATCTTCAGCGGGCGCGCTTCGTCTTCGATGGGCAGCGATTCGGTCGTGCGCCGGAAGTCCCAGTCGCGATCGCCGCGCAGCTGGTGCGTGTTGTCGAGGCGGCGTGAACCGACGCGCGCGCTGACGTCGAGTACGCGCAAGCGGCCTGCGAGCGGGTCGACGGTCTGCTGCGAATCGACGAGCACACCGAGACTGGTGGCGATGCTGAAGCTCTGCGCGTCGAGCACGCGATACGAGAGGTAATAGAACGGAGCGTCAGCCGGCGACGGCAGCGACTTCTTGCTGCGCTCGAGCTCTTCGACGAGCGAACTCAACAAGCGATCGGACTTGAGCTCGGCTGGGGGAACCGCGGGAGCAGCTGCAGCCACCATCAACGCGACGAACAGGGTCATGTAGCGGCGCACCCTATTCCATTCGATAGTGACTCGCGTGGAGCGATACGAGCCGTACACCTCGTTGGGCCTCGCGCTCCTCACCGGACTGCTGGTGGGGCTGGAGCGGGAACATTCGCGCCCGACCGCGGAGTCCAAGCGGTCGTTCTTCGGCGGCATTCGCACGTATCCGCTCATCGCGCTCACGGGCGCGGCGACCGCGATGCTGGCGCACACCTTCGGCGCGTGGCCGCTCGCGGTCGGGGCGCTGGCGCTCATCGTGTTGCTCGCCATCGGGTACTGGCGCGACTCGAACGAAGGCCACGCGGGCGTCACCAGTGAGCTGAGCGCGATGCTCACCTACTTTCTCGGCGCGCTCGCGATGTCGGCCGACGCGGTGGGCCCGTTCGAGCGGCGGGTGTTCGTCGTGTCGTCGATCGCGGTGGTGTCGACGATTCTGTTGAGCGCCAAGACCGAGCTGCGGCAGCTGAGCTCGAAGATCTCGCGAGACGACGTGATCGCGGCGCTCAAGTTCCTGCTGGTCGCGGTCGTCGCGCTGCCGGTGCTGCCCAACGAAGCGTACGGACCATGGGGCGCGCTCAACCCGTTCCGCATCGGCGTGCTGGTCACCGTCATCGCGGGCGTCGGGCTCGTCGGGTACGTCGCGATTCGCCTGCTCGGTTCGGGCCGCGGCATGGTGCTCACCGGAGCAGTCGGCGGCATCGTGTCGTCGACCGCCGTGACGCTCGCCGCCGCGGGACGCGCGAAACAGACTCCGGCGTTGGCGAAGGTCGCTGCGTTGAGCGTGCTCGTCGCGTCGTCGGTGATGTTCGTGCGCCTGCTCGCGGTGCTGGCCGCGGTCGAAGCCAAGCTCTTCCGCGCCGTGTTGCTGCCCATCGCGGTGATGGGCGCGGTCATGCTGGCGGGCACTCTCTATTACTACGTGCGTTCTGGCCGCCCGGCCGCCGAGACGCAGGACGTGAAGATCGACAACCCGTTCGAGCTGACCTCGGCGCTGAAGTTCGCGGCGCTGTTCGTCGGCGTGCTGCTGTTGTCTCGCTGGGCGCAGACCACGTTCGGCAGCTCGGGCGCCTACGTCACCGGCGCGCTCGCGGGCCTTACCGACGTCGACGCGATTTCGCTGTCGATGGCGAACCTCGTGAAGAACGGAGAGATCGAGCTCCACGTCGCGCAGATCACGGTGGTGCTCGCGGTGTGCGCGAACACGCTCGCCAAGTCGGTGCTCGCCCTCGCGCTCGGCGGAGTCGCCATGGGCCGCGTGGTCGGTGTGGTGTCCGCCGCCTCACTGGTGGCGGGCCTGCTGATCACTCTGCTGGCCTAGGCGACGGTGACCTCGTCCCACGCCTGGCCCTTGCGGCCCGCGGCCTCGAGCAACAACCCGTCGAGTTTGCGCAGCAGGTCTTTGTTCCCGTCCTGCGTGTAGCTCTCGAGCGACTTCGCGCAGCCATCGACCTTCTCGAGGAACTCGCCGAGCACCGCCCCGTCGAGCGCCTTCGCGTGCATGCCGAAGTTGAGCTGCTGCAGGTAGAGCGCGTTCAACACCTGCTCGAACTGCCCGCCGATCGGCACCGAGAGCATCGGCTTGTGCAGGTACACCGCCTCGCTCATCAGCGTGTAGCCGCCACCGCCGACCACTCCGCGCGAGGTGCGCAGGTCGTCGATGAAGCCCGCTTCGCTGAAGGGCTTGAAGATCAAGTTCCCCTCGCGGACGTCGCTCGTGATGTCGCGCTTGAAGCCGTAGATGCGGCATTCCTTGCCCGACTTGCGCAGCTCCTCGATGAGCGCCGTGTTGCTGGTCATCGTCTGGTACACGAGCAGGTGATCACCCGGCTCGCTCTTCGCGCTCAGAATTTCGGGGCGCAGAATCGACGGCACCAGCGTGGTGCGTTCCTTGCGAACCGGCGGGTAGAAGAACGTGGTCACCAGGTAGTGGAAGCAGCCCGGCAGCTTCGACTTCACGATGCTCTTGGTGAGCTCGAACTGATCTTCATGCCCCGCGATCACCGCCGGCTCGTGCTTGCACCGGTTGATGATCTGCATGTTGTCGATGCTGATGCAGGGCAGGAAGTGGTTGCGCGCGAAGAGGTAGCTGAACGACTCGAAGTCGCTGATCACCACGTCGGGCTGAAAGCTCTCGACCAGCTCGAAGTACTTCTTCACGTTCTGCGGCCAGCCGGTGACGGCGCCCTTCAAGTTCTCGAGGAAGGTCTGCCACTTCTTCACCGAGTTCCCCTCGTACTGAATGGTGAAGCCCCAGATGTTGTGCACGTTCTCGAACCGCTTCGCGAGGTAGTCGCGCGCGCGGCCGCTGACGACGATGTGCACGTCGTGGCCCGCGGCGATGAGGTGCTCGAGCACCAGCCGCGATCGCGTGGCGTGACCCATTCCTTCGCCGACGACTCCGTAGAGGATTCGCATGGCGCGCGACGATACTCTCAACGCGCATGGCTGACGCAGGCACTTCACTCGGGCGCGGAGCGATCGGCGGCGTGATGCTCGGAGCGGGCGTCAGCGGCCTCGTGCTCGGCGCGCTCTCGGTGATGAACGCCACTCGCGCCTGCACCTACCCCGGCACGCTCGAATGCACGGTCGAGCTCGAGACGTACGGTCACATCGCCCGGCTCCAGGCGTATGCGGCGATCGGGTTGATCCTGATTGCGGCGGGCGTGTTCCTCTTTAGATTCCGCGGCCGATGATGAACCCGCATCAATTGCCGGAGCAGCTCAACCTCGCCGAGGTCTTTCTCCACGCGCAGGCGCGCAAGCACCCCGAGCGCGCCGCGATCCTCTTCGGTGATTCGACCATCACCTACGCGCAGCTGGCGGACGCCACGAATCGCGCGTGCGCGGTCTTCAAGTCACTCGGCCTCGAGCTCGAGCAGCGCGTGCTGCTGATGCTGCCCGACGTGCCGCAGTTCGCGTCGGCGTGGCTGGGCACGGTGCAAGCCGGCGGAGCGATCAGCGCGGTGAACCCCGGGCTCAAGCCGGACGAGGTCACGTACTACCTGAACTACACGCGCGCGAAGATCGTGGTGACCGACGCGGAGACGGCGGCCACCATCGAATCAGTGCGCGCGCAGTGCCCGCACGTGAAGCACGTGTTGATCGAAGGCGGCTCGTACGACGCGGCGCTCGCGAAAGCCGCACCCGACGCCACCATCGCGCCCACGCATCGAGACGACGTCGCCGTATGGCTCTACACCAGCGGCTCGACCGGCTTCCCCAAGGGAGCGGTGCACAAGCACGGCGACTTCGTCTTCAACGCACTGACGTACGGCCTGCCAATTCTCGGTTACGGCGAGAAGGACGTGTGTCTCTCCGGCCCGCGCCTCGCGTTCGGTTACGCGCTGGGCACCAACCTGCTCTTCCCGCTGCTGGCGGGCGGAACCTCGGCGCTGTTCCGCGAGAAGCCGACGTCCGAGACGATTCTGCAGATGATCAAGAAGTTCCGGCCCACGGTGTTCACCGCGGTCCCGACGATCCTCAATCAGATCCTCGCGTCGCCGAACCTCAACGACGTCGACTTCTCGAGCGTGCGAGTGTGCATCAGCGCGGGCGAAGCGTTGCCCGCTGAGCTCTATCGCCGCTGGAAGGAAACGACGCGCGTCGAAATTCTCGACGGCATCGGCAGCGCCGAGATGTTCCACATCTTCATCACCAACCGGTTGAACGACGTGAAGCTCGGCTCACTGGGCCGCGTGGTCGAAGGCTACGAGGCGAAGGTGTGCGACGAGCGCGGGCTCGAGCTGCCGCGTGGAGAAGTCGGCACGCTGTGGGTGAAGGGCAACTCCATCGCGCTCGAGTACTGGCAGAACCGCGAGAAGTCGAAGACCACCTTCCGCGGCGAGTGGTGCGTCAGCGCCGACAAGTTCCAGCAGACCGAAGACGGCTACTTCTATTTCTGCGGCCGCGGCGACGACATGTTGAAGGTCAACGGCAAGTGGCTCTCTCCGGTCGAAGTCGAGAACGTGCTGCTCTCGCACCCTGCGGTGAAAGAAGCCGCGGTGGTGGCCTTCAAGGACGCTGACGGTCTCGACAAGCCGCGCGCATTCGTCGCGCTCAACGCGGGCCACGCGGCGAACGCGGAGTTGGAAGAAGCCATCAAGGCGCACGTGCGTGGCGCGCTCGAGCCGTACAAGGCACCGCGCCAGGTGAAGTTTCTCGACGCATTGCCGCGCAGCGATCGCGGCAAGGTGCTGAAGACCGAGCTGAGAGGCTGAGACTCAAAGATGCTCCACGAAGCGCGCACCCTGAGCTGGCCCCGCACCAAGTCGCTCGCCGCGTCGGGCGCGGTCGCGCTGTTGCCGGTCGGCAGCACCGAAGCGCACGGCCCGCATCTCCCGCTGTCGGTCGACGTGGTCATCGCCGAGGAAGTCTGTCGTCGCGTGTCGAGCAGAATGCGACGCGACACGGTGATGTTCCCCGCGGTGACCTACGCGCTCACCGATTTCGCCGCGCCGTTCTCGGGCACCGTCACGCTCGAGGCCGAGACCGCGCGCGCGATGTTGACCGGCATCATTCGCGGCATCGCGCAGAGCGGCTTCTCCACCGTCGCCGTGGTGAACCACCACCTCGAGCCCGCGCACTTCAAGGTGGTGCACGAAGCGGGCAAGGCGATGCAGGCCGCGTTTCCCAACGTGCGCGTGCTGGTCGCTGATCACCGCCGCCCGCCGACCGGCCCCGCGCTCGGTCACGAGTTCATGCACGGCGGCAGTCACGCCGGGAACTACGAGACCTCGCTGATGTTGGCGGCCGCTCCGCAGCTCGTCGACCGCGAGATTCTGAAGACGCTGCCTTCGCTCAGCGTCGACCTGCCCGCGGCGATTCGCGGCGGCGCGAAAGACTTCCTGCAGTGTGGTGGCCACGACGCGTACTTCGGCAGCCCTGCCGAGGCGACGGTCGAAGAAGGTGAGCGGCTCTTCGCGATCCTCACCGAGGCCACGCTCGCGTTGATCGAAAGCACGCCTTCATGAATCAGGATCCGACTCCCGAACAGATGATGGCCATGGGGTTTGGTGGCCTCTTCTGCTGCCTCGTCTTCGGAGCAGCCTTCATCGCCGTGCTGGTGTGGATGCTGCGACAGCCGAAGAACGCGCCTGCTCCCGCCGTTCAACAGCAGCAGGGGTACACACCGCCGCCGGTTCCGCCCACCGTCATCACGCAGCCCGGCGCGGAGTTTCATCTCTCGGTCGTGGCGCTCGCCTTCGACGGCTACTTCCGCGGCCAGGTGGAGCAGCTGATCAACGCTCCGGCGCAGAGCGCTGATCCGGTCGGCATGCGCGTCGAGCTGGTGCACCGCGTCGCGCGCGCACTGCTCGGAGTGCAGCCGCAGTGGCGCCACTTCGGCTACGGCGAGAAAGATCTGATCGATCTCCCCGGCGCGCAGCAGAGCTTCAACGCTGCGTCGGCCGACTTCCGCGCGCGCAGCACTCGCCCCGAAGACGGCGGCGCGCTGGTGGTGCTCACGCTGATCCTCTGCACGCGCGGACGTCGCCTCGGCGTCGATCGCCTCGACACCCGCCAGCAGGTGCACGACCTGTTGCAGGACCGCGTGAAGGTCGACGGCACCTCTTTGCTCGGAGCGGAACTGTTGTGGTCGCCCGCGAGCGGAGGCCTCACCGAGTTCGCCGTCAAGGAACGCTTTCCTGAGATGCACGCGCTGATCTGAGCCTGAACTTCTCGCTCGCGGCTCTCCTGGGGCACAATGCGCCCCATGCGTCTGGCTTTGGTGTGCTGCGTTCTCGCAGCGTCGGTGGCAGTGGCCGGGAAACCGACTGTCGCTCTGAGTGGCCCTCCTCAGGTGACGAAGTTCGTCAGCAAGGAGCTCTCGAAGAAATACACGGCGAAGGTGGTGGGCGCGGTCTCTGCGCAACCGACCGCCAAAGAGGTGCGTGACGTCACCGCACCGGTCGGCGCCATCGCGCTGGTGCTGTGCACGCCGACGGGCTCGAGCATCACGCTGCAGGTGCTCAACGGCGCTGACGGCACTCCGCTCGACACCATCAACTTCAAGGGCACTCCGAAGAAGCTGCCCAAGACGATGGGCAAGCCGAACCTCGCCGCGCTGATCTTCGCGATCGGCAGCGGCAAGGCGCCCGGCAAGGAAGTGAAGAAGGAAGAGCCGGAGGTCGTGAAGAACGACCCGGTGAAGGAAGAGCCGAAGAAGGACGACCCGGTCAAAGAAGAACCGAAGAAGGAAGAGCCGAAGAAGGAAGTCGCGAAGAAGGAGATTCCGAAGAAAGAAGAGCCGAAGAAGGAAGAGAAGAAAGAGGAGCCCAGCGGAGGCACCGTGAGCTCGTCGATCGGCTCGGGCGGCGCACCACCGGAGCTCACCGCGATTCGCCTCGGCGTCGGTGTCGGCGGCTTCAACCGCAACTTCACGTGGGCCGGCAACCCCAGCCCGTCGCTCGCGACGTCGAGCCAGCCGTTCTCGGGCGACATCAGCATCGATTCGCAGTGGTACCCGGGCGCGCACTTCACGGGCAATTTCCTCGCGAACCTCGGCGTGTATTTCAGCGGTGACTTCGGCGTGGGCATGGTCTCGCGCGTGAAGGAGACCGATTCACGTTTCGCGCACTCCGCCTCGCGGCTGCGCTTCGGCGGCCTCGTTCGCCTGCCCGTGGGCAAGAGCTTCATTCCCTACGCGCACGTCGGCTACGCGCGCCAGGAGCTCACGACCTCTCAAGTCGCGGTGAACGACGGCAGTGCGCGCCCGAATTTTCCCGACGTGCTCTTCAACGGTTTCCGCGTGGGAGCCGGTTTCCGCCTGCGCATCGTCGGCACGTTCGAACTCGACGCGCTCGGTGCGTTCCAGACCGTCGCGGGCAAGGGTGAGCTCGGGAGCGCTCGTTATTTCCCGGGCGCCAGCGCGTTCGAGGTCGATGCGGGTGGTGGCTTGTCGATCGAAGTCGCTCCGCACCTTCGCCTGCGCGCGGGCGCCGAGTGGCAGCGCTACTTCATCACCTTGAACGCCAAGGACGACTCGGTCTTCTTCGCGAAGACCGCAGCTGATCAGTACATCACCGCCACCGCGCGCATCGAATGGGCCATGTGAAATGACCAACCCCCTCGTGGTGCTCGACAACGCGTACGCGACCCTGCGGTGGCACGAGAAGTCGAAGATCATCCACCACGAGATGAAGCAGCCCATTCGCGGCGGCGCGTTTCAGGAACTCCTCACCGCGGGTCTCGAGTTGATGACGAAGCACCGCGCGGTGAAGTGGCTGTCTGACGACCGAAAGAACTCGGTGCTCGAGCCCGGCGACGAGACGTGGGCGCGCACCGAGTGGTTTCCGAAGGCGCAGGGCCTGGGGTGGAAGTACTGGGCCGTCTGCCCGCCGGCAGATCGCGTCATCGGTCAGATGCAGATCAACCGTCACGCCAAGAGCTACATGCAGGGCGGCGTCGAGGTGAAGAACTTCGACGACCCGACCGAAGCCCTGGCGTGGCTCGAGTCACTGTGATCAGCGCGCGCTGACCTTCGTCTCCGGCGCGAGCAGCTGCTTGCGGATGTTCACCGCCAACGCCTGCGAGTCTTCGCGTTCCTTCTTGAGCGCGGTGAGCTGCTCCTCGAGCTGCAGCAACTTCGCGCCCAGCTTCTTCGCCGCGTCGGGAGCAGTCGTCTTGCCGATCGCCGCCAGGTTCTCGCGCGTGCGCACGATGTCGGCCTCGGTCTCGCGGATCTTCGCGTCGAGCGCAGCGACCTTTTCCTTCGCACCTTCGGCGCGCGTCACTTCAGCGCGCAGCTGCGTGAGCAGGGTCTTCACGTCGTCGGGCATCTTGCGCGCCAGCAGCGACGAGAGCCGCGCCGAGTTGAGCTGATCAGCGCTGATGCGCTCGACCACCGCGCCTTCCTCGACGAGGTCGACGCTCGCCGACGCCTTGGGCGCGATCTGAATGCGGCCGAAGCGCGGCTGGCCCGGCGAGCGGATGTCTTCGTCGCCGCCCGAGACCACGCGGTATTTCTGCTCCGAGAGTTCGACGAGCACGGTGCGCGCGACGTCGGTGCGCGAAGTGAAGTCGATGGTGTGCACCAGGCGATCGACGCGGGTCAGCTCGAGCATGCGGCCGCCGGGAGCGCCGGTGAGCTTCGCCTTGCGCGGGTCTCCCTCTTCGCGCCGCGTCGAACGCGCGACCTCGAGATCGAGATCTTCACCGTGCTTGAGCACCCGCACCTCGCCCGGCTTCACGCGATCGATCTGCGTCTCACCGGTATACGAGCCGTCGGTGAAGACCGACAACGTGCCGCCCTCGAGCGTGAGCGGCGTGGTGTTCTCGAGCCGCACCGCGGTGAACACGCGCCCTTCTCCGTCGAGCAACGTCACACGCTCGGCCTTGGTGGTGCTGTCGACGATGGGCAGGAGCGCACTCTTCCGCGCGCCCAGCACCACGGCTTCCTTCACGCTGTAGAGAAAGAGGTCTCCCACTTCACTCACTGCCGCGGGCTCGAGCGGAGTCGGCCCGTCTTCCAACACCACGCTGCTGATGCCCGACGCCACGCCCGCGCCCGAGCTGCGAATGCCGATGCCGCCCATGCCTGCCGAACCCGCGCCGTAGCCGCCGCCGCTCCCACCGACGCCGACGCCCGAGATGCCGACCCACTCGCCTTCTCCGCGCAGATGTTCACGCGCCTCGCGCGTCGCCAGCTGCGGCGCGGTGTCGAGCCCGTCTTGGGGCGCCAACAATTCGCGCCGGCCGTAGCGCGGACCCGCGAGCGGGAAGAGGAACGAGGTCGGGTGACCCGAAGCGAGCGTGACCTTCACCTGGTCCCACGGCTCGTCGGAGTCGTTGTGCACCAGCGCGAAGCCCTGCAGGCGCTGGTTCTTCTTGCTGAGCACGAGGCGGTACGTGGTGCGCCACACCGGCGCTTCGGTGGTGTAGCCGACCGCGACCTGCCCGCCGCCCGACGCGCCGCGCACGACGAGCCGCTCACGCTCGGGCTGCAGCGCACGCGCTCCGACCGCGCGGCTCCACGCCAGCGAGACCTGACTGCCCACGGGACGAATGGAGTCGATCTCCCGCAGCGCGACCTTCGCGAGGCCCGCGTCTCCGAACACCAGCAGCGTCGGCTCGGCGACGGGGTGACCTTCTTTGTCGGTGAGGCCGAGCGTCTCTTCGGCGACCTCGATCACCCTGCCCTTCACCAGCGGCGCGTTGCCGTGGCGTACCTCGACCTCGACGCCGGTGAGACTGCGGCACAAGTTGCTCAGCGACGCCTGGTGTTCGCGCTCGGGCAGGCCCGCCATCGCGCGCGCCGCCTCGGCCGACAACGGCGGAGCGAACTCCACCGACGCCACGCCCTGCGCCGACATCACCACCAGTGACTTGAGCGCGTCGTCGAGCTGGCCCGGCTCGAGCGGAATCTCAGCGACCGAACCGGTCGGCACGTTGCCGCGCCGCTCGAAGTACCCGACTCCGTTTTCGTAGAGCACCAGCGTCTTCAGCGGCAGACGAGCTTGATTGGCCGGCGGCGCAGCGAGAACCAGGAGCAGCAGTGCGTGCATGAGACCCAACCGACACCGGCGAGCACGGCCGGTTCCGCTCTGAAGGCCCTTGACCTCGCAAGTAATGCGCGAATGCACGCGAATCACTTGCGCTCATGCGTCAGGAACGCTAATTCTTGCGCACCCCATCAGGAGGATTGCTCATATGCAGCTGGAATCGCTGAAGATGTTCGTCGACGTGGTGGAGACGGGCAGTTTTTCGCGGGCTGCACAGCTGAACCACGTCACGCAGTCGGCGGTGAGTCAGCAGATTCGAGCACTCGAGACACGGTACGAGCAGCGGTTGCTCTCGCGCAGCGCGCGGCAGGTGACTCCGACTCCGTCTGGTGAGCGGCTGTTCCGCGGCTGCAAAGAGATCCTCGCGCGCTTCGCCGAAGTGGAAGGCGAGATTCGCGAGCAGGCGACGGAGATCACGGGCGCCTGCAACATCTCCTGTATCTACTCGGTGGGTCTGCACGAGCTGCACAGCATCCAGAAAGACCTGCTGCGCACGCACCCGCGCGTGAATCTGCGGCTGAACTACCGGCGCTCTGATCAGGTCTACGACGACGTGATTCTCGGAGCGGCCGACATCGGCCTGGTCGCGTACCCGCAGCCGCGCGCTGGCGTCGATCTCATTCCCTTCCGTGAGGACCGGTTGGCGTTGGTGGTGCCTCCGTCGCACCCGCTCGCAGGCAAGGGCAAGGTGACGATGCAGGCGGTCGTCGGGCTGCCGTTCATCGCGTTCGATCGCGAAGCGCCGTCGCGCAAGGGCATCGACAAGCAGTTCCGCGACAAGAACATGGAGCTCAACCCGACCATGGAGATGGACAACGTCGAGACCATCAAGCGCGCGGTCGAGCTGGGCCTCGGGGTCTCGATTCTCCCGCTGCCCACCGTGCAGCAGGAAGTGAACGCCGGCACGCTGGTCGCGAAGTCGTTCGTCGAGCCGGGCTTCACGCGGCCCATCGGCATCCTGGTGCGCAAGGGCAAGTACCTCTCGCGCGCGTCTCAGGCGGTGCTCGACTCGTTCAAGGCGAGCCGCAGCGAAGACTGATCAGTCGGGGTCCTTCGGTTCCTTCTCGCGCTCGGGCAGCTGCTGCTCGAGCGCTTTCTTGAACAGCTCGAGCAGTCGCTTCTCGGCTTCACCGTCAGCCGTGCGCACGCCCGGCTGGCACTCGCACGACATGCGCTGCGTCAGCGCGTCGCGCGCCCACGCACACACGCCGGGACATTCTCGCAGCGTGCCTTCTTCGAGCAGGCCGAGCGAGACGCCGGTCACTCCGTCGAACGCCACCGCGCAACCCGGCACGCTCTCGCTCAGCCTCGACCACGGCAGGCGGTGATGCGTGCTGCGGCCGCGATCTCCGCGCGCGAATGAGACGCCGATGCGGCAACTCCCGGTGCCTCCCGCGATGTCGAGAGAGAGCTGCGCGCCGGCGGGCAAGGGGCTCCACACCGTCGCGGTGAGATCGATGCCGCCATCGAACGAGTTGGCGTGCAGCTCGAAGCAGGCTTCTTCCGACGTCTCGGTTCCGCGCACGCACTTCGCGCGCGTGCCCGATTGAAAGACGCGCGGTCTTCGCAGCGAGAGCACCGCGTTCGGCACGTCATAGACCATGTGAAAGCGGCCGAAGACGTCGGCACCCAACATGCCCGACGGCGTGTGCGGAGGCGTGCCGGGTTCGATGTCGGTCGAGCCGTCTGAGAGGCCGAAGCCCGGCGCGAGCTCGAAGCGCTCCCACGCATAACCACGCAGCTGCGCGAGCTCGGGCGGAAGTTCGATGCCGTCGGGCAACGGCAACCCCTGGAGCAGCTCGAGCCCCGGTCGCAGGCCCGCGGCGCGCGCAGGCTCGTCGTAGATGCGGCTCTTCGAATCACGCAGCGAGAGCAGCAACACCGCGTCGAACGTGTGCTGCCCCTGACGCAGACGCACCGGGAGCAACGGCCAGTCTTGATTCGGTTCCTTCGTGAGCTGCAGCACCTGCGCGTCGTCACCGCTGGCCTCTGCTTCTGCGAGCCACTTCTCGCGCGGCTGCGAGGCGCGGAACTTCACGATGCGTTGTGCGGGGTCGAGCTCGATGGCGACTCCGCGCAGCTCGTCTTCACCGAGCACCACCACGCAGGTGGTGCCTTCGGCGATGGCCGCTTCGAACGAGGCGATGAGCGTGCCGGCGATCGACAGGCCTGAGAGGCGCACCACCGCGTAGCTCTCCTCGGTGCCAAACGGGTCGAGGATGCGCACGTGCCCGCGAATGTCGGGGCGATCGAAGCAGGCGCTGGTGACGAAGGAGATCTGCGACGCCGGGTCGAGCGTCACGTCGGCCGCGAGCCCTTCGACGTCACCGGGCAACACCAGCCGCAGTGCGGGCGACGGCTGCAGCGAGGTGGTGATGCCGACCAGCGTCTGCGCTCCGCCCTGCCGCGTAACGCGGTGGCAACCGAGCGACAGCAAGAGTGCAATGCACAGCGTGCGCTTCACGGCGACGCATGCTGGCAGCTAAGCAGCGTTGCATGAAGCTCGTGTTGGCGTCGTGCGTGTCGTTGTTGCTCGGCCTGGGGCTCGGCTGGCTCGCGTTTCACGAGACGCCGGCGGTGCAGACCATCGAGCAGCAGGTGGTGCAACAGCAGCCGGCGGTCGAGCGCGTGCGGGTGATCGAAGGCACAGCGCCCGTGGTTGCACCGGCCGTTGCTCCGACCGTCGCGCCGGTCGCGACGCCAAACTCTGGGCGCCCAGCCGAGGTCATCGCGCAGCGCGATGAAGAGCTCGAGCGGCTGCGCGCCCGCGTCGCGCAGCTCGAGTCGACGTTGGAATCAGAGCTCAAGCTGAAGCGCGCGAACGAAGGCGCTCCGATTTCGCCGCCCGCGAATCTCCCGGAGCGTCTGCGCGACGAGAAGCAGCTGGTCGCGGCGTTCAACAAGGCGTTCAAGGAAGCGGGCTTCGACAAGGCGCAGGTGAGCAGCGTCGACTGCAGCGAGTACCCGTGCATCGTGTTCGGCAGCGGATTCGGAGAGCGCGACGACATGTCGAAGTTGATCAAAACCGGAGCGTTGGCCGACTACGCCGAAGACCAGACGCACACCTGGGGCTTCGCGCGAGAGAGCGATCCCGCGACGCGGTTCTTCGGAGTGGCGCTGACTCCGCAAGGTGAGCGCAACGAGGCGCTCGAGAAGCGCGTCGATTTTCGCGTGCGGCAGATGGAAGAAGTGTCGCGGCCGCCGAAGAAGCCGTGAGTCGTGCTCAGTGCGGGCCGAAGTTGAAGAACACCGGCTCGGGCGCGCCGCCGTCGACGCCCACTCCACCATCGGGGAGCCAGATCACGCTCTCCGACTCACATTTCAGATCACGCGTCTCACCCGCGACACCCCAGATGGCGCGCGGCTCGCTCACATAGACGGTGGCGCGGCAGCCCAGAAAGCTGTTCACGAACAGGTGCGCCTCGCGCTCGCCGTCGGGTGACGTGAACGAGCGCGTGTAGTGGCCGCCGAACATCGGAGGCAGCACCATGAGGAACACCACCGGCACCGCGAGCCCGGCGACGAAGAGCAGCACCAGGACCACGGTGAGGCGCGTCACGATGCGGCGCGAGATCGCGGCCCACAAGGCTCCGAGTGCAGGGAGACACGGCACGGCGAAGCAGGCGATGGCGAAGAGCCGTTCTCCGTGCGGCGTGAGCGTCTCGAGCGAGTGGTCGTCGTGCCATTGCATCGAGAACACCACGCCGAAGAGCGTGAGCATGATCGCCGCGGACACGATGACCGGGAGCCAGAGCTTCACGTCAGCGCGCCGCCTGTTCGATGCCGAACACCACGACGCCGCCGAAGAGCACCGCCACGCCGAGCCACTGCCGCGGCACGAGTCGCTCCTTGAAGAACAGCACGGCGAACACCAGCGCGAAGCCGACCGAGGAGTTGCGCACGCCGAGAATCCGTCCTGACTCCGCGGTGACGAGTGCCTCGAGCATCATCAAGAACGACGCAGCGCAGAGCACTCCGGCGGCGAGCATGCGCGGTTCCTTGAGCAGTGGCGGAATCTGCGCGCGCACTTCACGCCCGACGGAGATGAGGAGAATGGGGATCGCGATGGTGATGGCGCCGATGAAGGCGAGCACCTGCGACGCGCCGCCGGCGACCGCTCCCTTGTAGCCCGTGTGGTACACGGCGACCGCCGCGCCGGTGAGCAACGTCCAACCCGGGTGCCAGCGCGCCGCTCCGTCGCTCGATTTTTTCGTGAGGACGATGCCGAGCGTCACCAGCGCGGTGGCCGCGAGCGCCATGAGCGTGGGGATGGTCGAGAACGCGAGCAGCGAGAGCGGCCAGATGAAGACCAGCGCCGAGGCACGCGACACGGTGTACGTGAGCGCGAGATCGCCGCGCGTGTACGCCATGCCGAGCGAATAGACGTACGCCGCTTCGCCGAGGCCCGCCATCACCACCCACGGCAGGTGCTTCGCTTCGAGCACCGCGCCGCTCATCAACGCCCACCGGATGATGGCCGCGACCAGCGAGATGATCAGCGCGGTGAGCGTGGCCGCGCGTTCTTTGCCCGGAGATTTCGCGAGCGCATTCCACGACGCGTGCGCGAAGCCGGAGATGAGCGCGAGCCAGAACGCCGAGAGCACTGCCGTCTCTCTACTGCGCGCGGCGTCGGGCGACCGAGTTACTTCCCCGCGTCGGCGGCCGGCACAGTGGTCTTCGCGCCGGTGAGGAAGTCCTGCACCTGCGTGCCCGGCGGCGGAGAGATCTTGAAGTGGCTCTCGTTGATGCCCACGTTGGTCTTGAGCCCGATGAAGCTGATGGCGTTCTCGCTGCCGTCGGGGTCGAGCACCGTGCTCTTGATGACGCTCGCGGTCTTCTCGTCGACCTCGAGGAAGATCTTCTTGAAGCGCGAGTCGGGCACCAGCGGCGTCAGCTCGAGCTGCGTGCCGATGCACTTCGCGCACGTGGTCTTCACGATGTTGAACTCGTTCTCCAACTTGCCGACGCCGAACAAGAACGTGACCGACGCCGAGAGCTGATTGGTGTTGATCGCCGCGCGCGTCACCAGCTTCGCCTCGGGGTCGTGCATGAACACGCGATCGCCCGCGAGCACGAAGGTCTTCGCCGACGGCTTCGCGTATTCCCAGCGCATCAGGCCCGGCTTCTTGAACGTCACCGTGCCGCTCGAGACCTGCGTGCGCTTGAACGCCTTGTACGTGTATTCCTGTTTGAACTCGGCGGTGAAGTCCTGGGTCTTCTCGTAGAAACCCTGCACGCGATCGACGAGCGCCTTCACGTCGGGAGCGAGCGCCACCTTCGTCACCACGCCCGCATCCACCGCGACTCCAGCGTCGACGACGGCCGGAGCGGTGACGCCAGCATCGGCAGGAATTCCACCGTCGACCGGCGCACCAGAAACCATCAGCGCGATCAGCATTCGGGAGAAGAACATGATGTGCCCCTTTCGCTCCTCGTTTGCACGAAGCCTTTGGACGGAGGTGTGCGCCGCGCCTTCATGCGCCTGACTTCGAGTGTTTACGCGACCGCCCGTCGTAGCCGGCGGGAGGCTTCGGCGCAGACGCGGTGCCACCCTCGGTGCGGTAGATGCGGCCGCGCTGTGCCACGGACAGCATGCCGAATTGTTCAGTGAGCGCCTGCTTCGCAGCGTCGTCGAGATCTCCGACCGCGCCGAGATGATCGATGCGCCACGAGATGGCGCGCGTCACGCACGCGCTGGCCGCCGCCGAGATGTTCATGCTCTGCGAGAAGCCGCGCATGGGAATCCAGAACGTGCCGTCGCAGTGGTCGAGCACGTCCTGCGAGACGCCGTAGCGTTCGTTGCCGAGCACCAGTGCGATCTTCTGGTCGAACTTGATGTCGAACAGGCTCTGCGCGCCGGGCTGAATCGCCGACGCGAGCACGCGGTAGCCGCGGCCCTTCAAGTGCTCCGCGCAGGTCTTGAAGTCTTCGTGCACGTAGAGGTCGAGCCACTTGTCGCAGCCCTGCGTCACGCGCGTGTTCGGAGAGAACTCAGCATCGGGGTTGCGCACCACGTGCACGTCTTGAAGGCCCATGCCCTCGCAGGTGCGCAGCACCGCCGCCATGTTGAACGAGTCCTCGAGGCGATCGAGCACCACGGTCACCGCGCGCGTGCGATGCGCGACGACTTGATCGATGCGCTCACGACGCGGAGCGAGCAACAGATCGACCGGCAGGGGCTTCCCGTTCGCTGCTTCGTATTTCGGGCCGCCCCCACCCATCACTTCTTTCCCTTCTTCTTCTTCGCCGGAGCCGGCTTCTTCTTCGCCGCGGCCTTCGCGGCTGGCTTCTTCCCGGGCTTCGCGGCCTTCGCCGGCTTCTTCAACGCCTCGGTCGCGGTGATCATCTCCTGCGCACCGTGACGCGCCTTGAGCCGCACCTTGGTCTCGGCCGGAGCGAACAGCACGCGCGCGCACGCATCGAGCACCGCCTGCGCACCGTCGCCCGTCGCACCGGACAGCTCGAACACCTTCGCTCCGCGCTTGCCCATCGCCTCGACGAACTTCGGCAGCGCCTCACGCGCGTGCGGGAGATCGAGTTTGTTGGCGACCACGATCTGCGGCATCTCGGCCAGCTTCGCCGAGTACTTCTTCAGCTCGCGGTTGATGATGTCGAAGTCCTTCACCGGGTCGCGGCCTTCGTCAGCGACCGACAGATCGACCAGGTGCACCAGCACGCGGCAACGCTCGACGTGCCGCAAGAACTGATGCCCGAGGCCGTGGCCTTCGCTCGCGCCTTCGATCAAGCCCGGGATGTCGGCCATCACGAAGCTCTTGCGCTCGCGGTACTCGACGACGCCGAGGTTCGGCACCAGCGTGGTGAACGGGTAGTCGGCCACCTTCGGCCGCGCGCGAGAAATGCGCGAGATGAACGTGCTCTTGCCCGCGTTCGGAAAGCCGAGGAGCCCGACGTCGGCGAGCAACTTGAGCTCGAGCAACAGCGTCTTCTCTTCGCCCGGAGTTCCATCGTGCGCGAAGCGCGGCGTCTGGCGCGTCGAGGTCGCGAAGTTGATGTTGCCCCAGCCGCCACGCCCGCCCGCCGCGGCCGTCCACTGCTCGCCGGGCGTCGAGAGATCCTTGAGCAGCTCTCCCGTCGCTTCGTCGCTGATCAACGTGCCGACCGGAGCCTTGAGGATCAGATCTTCACCGCCGCGACCGTTCATGTCGCTGCCCAGGCCGTGACCGCCCGACTGCGCGCGGTGGTGTTGCTGAAAGCGGAAGTCGAGCAGCGTGGTGAGCTGCGGGTCGGCTTCGAAGATGATCGAACCGCCGTTGGCTCCGTCGCCGCCCGACGGGCCGCCCTTGTCGACGTACTTCTCGCGACGGAACGCCACGGCGCCGTTCCCGCCGTCGCCGGCCTTCACGTAGATGCGAACTTGATCGACGAACTTCATGGCGTGCTCTTGGAGCCCTCGAAGGCCAGAAACGAAACAGGCGCCACGCGGGCGCCTGAGTCGCGTCAGATGTGATGACGAATTACTTCGCCGCTTCGGCGACCGGGTACACCGACGCCATCTTGCGGTTGCGGTCGTAGCGCTCGAACTTCACGACACCGTCGATCAACGCGAAGAGCGTGAAGTCGCGACCCACGCGCACGTTGGTGCCCGCGTGAATCTTGGTGCCCAGCTGGCGAACGATGATCGTGCCGGCGGTGATCGTCTGGCCGCCGTAGACCTTCGTGCCTCGACGCTGCGAATTCGAGTCACGACCGTTGCGGGATGAACCTTGTCCTTTTTTGTGTGCCATGGCTGCGTGTTCCTTTAGGCCGAGATCGAGGTGATCTTCACCTCGGTGAACGGTTGACGGTGACCGCGGAGACGGGTCCAGCCTTCCTTCTCCTTGCGGAAGTGGAGCACGCGGCGAGCCTTCGCCTGACGCGTGATCTTGCCGACGACCTTCGCGCCGCTGACCGTGGGCTTGCCGACCTTGGGGGTCTCGGTGCCACCAATCATGAGCACTTCGTCGAACTTCACCTCGGCGCCGGAATCTCCCTTCACCTTCTCGATGCGGAGAACATCACCTTCGGCAACCCGGTACTGCTTGCCACCTGTCCGAATGACGGCGTACATCGTTATAACCTCACGGTTTCGTTCAAGAATCGTTCCGAGGCACCGGGCTGGTGACCGGAAAGGTCGACGCGCTTAGGCCAAAGCCCTTGAAACGTCAAGGTCGTGAACGGAGATCGCGCACACCTCTGATCCACCGCTCGTTTGGATCAGGATTTCGCTCATTCGGTCATCCATTCCTTCATTTCGGGGACGACCTTGCTGCTCCACGTCTTCGCGGAGCGCTCTTTGACGAACGCAGCGACCAGCGCATCGGCGAGGCCACTGGCCAGCGTGGCGAGCTCGAGCCGCTCGGTGAGCTGCGCGTCATCACCTTCCTGCATCAGCGCCGGCAGCTTCACGGCACGCAGATCGAAGAACTCGGCGTCGAGGACGAAGTCGTAGACCTGCTCTCCGTGCGTGACCTGCATCTTGGCGACGTGCACCAGCAGGCCCTGCGACAACGCCTTCTTCATCAGCTTGCTGTACGGCGACGTGACGCCCTTCACCTGCGCCTCGAGCACTTCGCCCGCGCCGGCGCGCACGTTGAGCTTGCCGTTGAAGACCACCACGACGTCTTTCTTGTCGTGGGTGATGACCGCCTCGGTCGACTCGCTCTTCCACAAGAGCCACGTCAGGCACTCGCGGCCCAACCACGTGCGGCCGCGCAGCAACGCCTCGCGCGCCTTGCCGGCTTCGACCTGCTCGAGATCCTGTTCTTCCTCGGTGGCCTGCCCGTCGACGCCGACTTCACCGCGAAGAAACGCCCTCTCCTCTTTCTTGCTTGCCATGATGCTTCAGACCTCTCCGAACAATTCAGGCGTGGGGAGCAGCGTGTCGATCAACGACGGGCTGATCATCGCCGCCGGCACGCGCGGGATGAGCTTCACCTCGAGGTTGGCCTCGAGCGAGCCCTGCACCTCGTCGACCACCGTGCGCGACGTGGCCCACACGAAGAGATCGCGTGAGACCGTGTCGAGCGAGACCTCGAAGATCTTCGTCGAGGGCTCCTGCTTCGCGCGGAGCGCCTTCTGCACCTGTTCCTTCTGATCCGCGCGCTCGCGGCGACCCGGGCCACGCTTGTTCTTCGCTTCGAAGGCCTGCACCCACTCCAGCATCTTCGCGCGCACCGCGTTGGTGGGGACCTTCAGCGTCTCGACCCGGTACGCGAACAGCGCGTGCGTTCCGTGAAAGAGATTGCCGACCGAGAACTCGGTGCGGTCGTTCGCTTCGAGTTCCACGAAACCGGCGGTGCGCTCCTGCTCGCTCTTCGGGTCGATCGGCTCGAACGCCGCCTTGCCGAGTCCCTTCTGCAGCCAGCGCTTCACGTCTTTTGGAATGTCTCCCTCGACGCGGAAGCGCGCGAGGTTCACCGACCCACGACGAATACCCATGATGCGCGGCCTCTTCGTCGCCAGTGCGCGAGGAAGCAAGCGCTTCGTGATATCCGCGTCGCCCGTGAGCTCGGGGGCGCTCCTCGCGATGGTGATGGCGGCGAGCCCCGCGCTCCAGCTCGAGTGGCACGGAGCACCCGAGTGTCCCTCGCGTGACGATTTTCTCGCCGACGTGCGCAGGCTGCGCGGAGACGTGCGCGAGGCAACCGGCGCCGACGCTGTCGCGATCGACGTGACGCTCAGCAACGAGAGCGCTCGATGGCGCGCGGTCGTCGTCGCGGGCGCGGGCCGCCGCGAGCTCGAGGCAGACACGTGCGCGGAGGTCGTCGCCGCAGCTGCCGTCGTCGTCTCGCTCGCGCTCGCAGAGCCGGAGGGCGTCGCGGTTCCGACGCCTGCTCCCGTTCCGCCGCCAGTTGCGCCGACCAACGTCTTCTCATTGGGACTCACCGGAGGTGCGCGCATCGGCCCACTCCCCTCGCCCACGCCCGGTGCGTCGCTCGCCGCGGCGCTCACGTTTGGCGCGTTGCGCTTTGAGCTGTCGGCGGCCACGCCGTTCTCCCAGTCGGTGAAGAGCGAAGGCTCGGCGGCGCAGATCTCGTGGTGGCTGAGCGCGCGCTTCGCTGGGTGCTACGAATTTTCGTTCGGACGCGTGGTGCTCGGGCCGTGCGTTCTCGCGCACGCGGCCTGGCTCGAAGGGCGCGGAATCGGAGGCGCCGCCAATGGCTCGGCGAGCGGCGCGTTGGTGGCGCTGTCGGGAGGCGCGTTGGTGCGCGCGCGACTCTTCTCTTCGTTGTGGTTGCGCTTCGACGGCTCCGGCGGAGCAGCCCTCACGCGTCCCCGTTTCGTCACCACCACCGACGGCGTGAAGACCACGGTGGCCGAGCCTGCTCCCTGGCTGGTCGACCTCCAGCTCGGCTTCGAGTGGCGCTTCGAGTGAGCCGTGACGGATTTCTGGAAGACTGGCAACTCAGGGAATCCGTGGCCTCTGCGTCGCTCGCTCCAGCCGTCTCGTTCGAACCGTCGGTGACGGAGGCGGAGGCGTTCGAGGTGCTGTACCGCGAGACGTTCCCCGCGGTGTGGCGCGTGCTGGCGCGCATGGGCGTGCCGCAGTCGGACCTGCACGACGCGGCGCAGAACGTCTACCTGGTGGCGCACCGGCGCCGCGACGAGTTCCGCAATCGCTCGAGCGCGAAGACCTGGGTGGTGGGCATCGCCATCAATGTCGCGACCGACGTGCGACGGAGCATGAGGCGCAAGCCGGTGCACCCGCTCGATGAACACGTGCCCGACGCAGCGCCGACTCCGCTGGAGCGCGCGTCGCAATCGGAAGCTCTGGAGTTGGTGAGCCGCATTCTCGAGACGCTCGACGTCGAGCGGCGGGAGATTTTCGTGCTCGCCGAGTTCGAGGAATTCACCGCGCCGGAGATCGCGCAGGCCCTCGGGCTCAACTTGAACACCGTCTATTCCCGCCTGCGTCTCGCGCGACGTGACTTCCAGGCCGCGCTCGAAACGCACGATCGAAGGAGCAACCCATGACCGAGCTCAGTCCACGAGCCCGTTCTCTTCTCGCGTCCGCGAAAGCGGCGAGCAGTCCGAGCGCCGACGACGCAGCGTTGGTTCTCGCAGGCGTCACCGCGGCATTGCCCGTCGCTGCGGCTGGTCTCGGGGCTGGAGCAGGTGCGGGCGCGAGTGCGGGTGCAGCCGTCGCGAAGGGCTCGTCGTTGGTGACGTTGAAGTTGACGCTCACCTTCGCGGTCGCGATCGGCGCGGGAGTGGCGACCACGCAGGCGGTGATTCACACGCGCGCGCCGGCTCCAGTGGCGCGGGCTCCGAAGGCTTCGATCGGCGCATCGAAGTCGGGAACGGCCGGGGTCAAAGTCGTCGATGAGCAGCCGAACTCCGCAGCCAATCCGGATTCGCCGATCGCCACAGGGTCGAGTTCATCGCCGCGCGGAAACGACGGCGCCGCGGGCATCAGCGCTGGGACGACAACATCGCCGCGCGCGGTCGACGGCGCTCCGGGAATCACCGTTGGATCGACTTCATTGCCGCGCGGACCCGACTCGCCGTCCACGGCGCCGATCGGGACGTCGCCGCAGGCGGTCGAAGCCAATCCGGATTCGCCTTCCTCGCCGCGCGCGGTCAATGGCGCTCCGGGAATCACCGCCGGGTCGACGACCTCGCCCCCTGGAGTCGACGGCGCTCCGGGAATCACCGCGCGGTCGACGACATCGCCGCGCGGAGTCGACGGCGCTTCGGGCATCAGTGCTGGGACGACAACATCGCCGCGCCCGGTCGACGGGCCTCCGGGAATCACCGGGTCGACGACTTCGCCGCGCGGCGCCAACGCGCCAGCTCCGAGCATCACCGCTGGGTCGAGTTCATCGCCGCGCGGAGGCAACGCTCCGGCTCCGATCGTCGCAGCGGCTGGGTCGAGTTCATCGCCGAGCGGAATCGGGGCGCCGTCCGTGGGATCCACCGCTCCTGTCGCCGACGCGTGCGCGCCGAACGCGGAGCTCAGCAGCGTGCGACGCGCGCAGGCATTCCTCACTGCTTCGCCGCGCGACGCGTTGACGGTGCTCGATCGCTTTGAACATCAGTGCTCCAGCGGAGCGCTGACCGAAGAACGACTCGCACTCCGAGCGCTCGCGTCGTGTGCGCAGGCCGATCTCACTGCGGGGCGCGCCGCGCTCGCCGAGCTGCGTTCACGTTTCCCTTCATCGCCGGCGTTGCAGCGCGTCGAGCGTGCGTGCGCGACGCCGTGACGGAACTGGCGAGGTCCGGCCACTCAGGCCGCATGAGAGCGATCACCCTCGCTGCGCTGCTGGCCCTCACCGGGTGCGTCACGGACGTCGAGCTCGGCACCAACACCACGCCGCTCGCCGCTCCCACTCCTACGAAGATCGACGTCGGTGGCTCGTTTTGCGCGCCGGTGGTGACCAGCCCGGTGAAGCTGATCATCGCGCTCGACGCGACGCAGTCGATGAGCGTGACCGACCCGAACGGAACGCGCGCGAGCGCAGTGGTGAGCCTGCTCGACTCGCTCCCGCAAGACCCGTCGATGAGCGTGGCGGTGATGTTGTTCCGCGACACGAGCACCAGCTGGCTCACGCGCAGCGGCAACGCGGAGTTCGATGCCATCACCGACCTCACCGCGGCCGATCGCACGTTGCTCGCGCAGCGCATCTTGAACTTCACCTCGCCGGGCAGTGACGCGACCGATTTCGTCACCCCGCTCTCGAACATCTATCAACTGCTGGTGCGCGACATGTCGCAGCACGTCGGCGCCGACGAGACGCGCGCGCGCTACGCGGTGATCTTCGTTTCCGACGGCGCTCCGACGGTGAACCAGGATGATCAGCTCGTGTGCGGTGACGCGGTCGCGCGCATCGCAGCGTTGAGCGATCTCGCCGACGAAGTTCGCTTCCACACCGTGCACGTCTTCCAGCCGCCGCTCTCGGCGTGTGCCGCCGACGCCGGAGTCATCATGGATCCCGCGTGTGGCTTCGCGCAGCTGCCGATGGGCACGTGCCCGAAGACGATCGTCGATCAGAACGCGCGCCGCCTCGAGCGCATGGCAGAGCTCGGCGGAGGCACGTTCCACGACTTCCGTGACAACACGCCGGTGACGTTCGAGCTGACGCTGGCTCCGATTCAGCGGCGGCTGATGCTCGACCAGCTGGTGGTTTCGAATCTCTCGGCGCCGGCGCGCAGTCCGCTCGGGCTGGCCGATTCCGACGGCGACTCGCTGCTCGACGCCGACGAGCTGCTCGAAGGCACGCTGCAGCAGGGCGCTGATACCGATGCCGACGGCTTCTCCGACGGCGCGGAGGTCTACATCCGCTCGCGAGGAGGACACTTCGACCCGCTCTTCATCGATCCAGGTTGCCCCGCGCAGATGCAGGGCCTCGACACCGACTGCGATGGCCTCTTCGACTGCGACGAGCAACTGCTCGGCACGAGCTCGCAGCTGCTCGACTCCGACAACGACGGCATTCCCGACGCGGTGGAGTTCAAGCTCGGCAGCCAACCCACCTGGAAAGATCTCACCGGCGACCCCGACGGCGACACCCTGAAGACGGGCGCAGAATTGGTCGCGCATCTCGACCCGCAGCAGCCCGACTCCAACCCGACCAACGACTATCGCTACGCGGTCACGCGTCGCCCGGCGCTCGAGCTCGATGGCAGCCAGTGCTGGGACTTCACGGTCAGCAACATCACGCTCGCCAACACGCTCACCGGAGTGAACGAGTTCTTCGTCTCGTACTCGATGGTGTGGGCCGATCGCCCGGCCGGCCGCAGCTTCGCGCGCGGCCACCGCCAGTCGACGACCGGCAACCTCACGACCATCGCCGCCGCCGACTTCGGCCAGTGCCGCTGATCAGCCGACTGCTTCGACGTTCACGTTGACCTGCACGCCCGCGCGCACGCTCTGCGTGATGGTGCAGAAGTCTTCGAACGTGTCGATGCACTCGAGCAGCGCCTTGCTGTCACGCTCGAGCGGAGTCTTGAGCGTCACGTCGACCTTCCCCACGCGAAGCCGTCGCTCGGCGTTGCGCACGATTTCGACGTGCACGCGCGCGGTGAGACCTTCGACCTTCTCGCCCTTGCGCGACAGGCAGAACAGCAAGCTCGACGCGAGGCAGTTCGCGATCGCCACCGCGAGCATGCGTGATGGACCCGGGCCCGCGTCCTTCCCGAGCGGAGGCGGCTCGTCGGTCTTCAGCTCGGCCCACGCCTTGTCCCACCCCACCTTGAATTCGTAGCCGTCGAGTTGTTCGAGGGTCAGATCGAAGCTGCTCACTGGATCGCTCATGGACGCGGGAGGATAAGCGCCTCATGGATCGGAGCCTCGCGTTTCTGACGGCGTTCCTCGGCTTCACTGGTGTCGCGTTCGGAGCCTTCGGCGCGCACGGGTTGAAGGGCGCGGTGGAAGGCCTGCCCGACGGCGCACAACGCCTCACGTGGTGGGAAACCGGAGCGCGCTACCACCTCATTCACGCGCTCGCGGTCGGGCTGGTCGCGATTCTCGCGGCGCACGTCGTCAGTCGCATTCCACGTTGGAGCGCCGGTCTCTTCGCGCTCGGCACGCTGTTGTTCTCGGGTTCGCTCTACGTGATGGCGTTCACCGGTGAGAAGGCGCTCGGCATCGTCACGCCTTTCGGCGGGCTGGCGTTTCTCGGCGGCTGGCTGGGGCTCGGCTTGAGCGCGAACCGGCTCGGTCGGACGAAGGAAGCACCGCGGCCGGGCGAGCCGTGAACCCCGAAGATCTCCCGCTCCCTGCGCGATTCGTCGCTGGCTTCCTGACGCAGGCCGTTCCGTACTTCCTGTTCATCGGCCTGGTGTTCATGATCTTCCACCGCTGGGGCGCGCGCGCGTTCGCGTCACGGCGCATCGAAAATCCCGGGACCATCGATCAGGCGCAGCTGCTGCGGGAGACGCGCAACTCGCTGCTCACGATGTTCTTCTCGGGGCTGTTGCCGGTGGTGATTCTCGGCAGCGGCGTGGCGCGCGTTCAGCAGACGACCGAGGGCTGGGAGCCGTGGCAGCTCGTCGCGCTGTGGTTCGCGCTGCTGATTCTCAACGACGCGTGGTTCTACGTGACGCATCGCCTGCTCCACTCACCCTGGCTCTTCAAGCACGTGCACTCGGTGCATCACCGCTCGGTCGCCGTGAGCCCGTTCACGACGTATTCCTTTCATCCCCTCGAAGGGCTGCTGCTCACCGCGTGGGTGATTCCGGTGTTGTTCTTCGTGCCGGTGCCGATGCCGCTGTTCATGTCGATGCAGATCGTCGGGCTGGCGAACAACCTGAACGCGCACCTTGGCTACGAGCTGATGCCGAAGTGGTTCATTCGCGTTCCGCCGTTCAAGTGGTTCACGTCGTCGACGTTCCACAACCTCCATCACGGGCAAGTGAACGGAAACTACGGGCTGATGTTGCGGGTGTGGGACACGTGGTTCGGCACGGAGCGGCCCGAGTACGCGCAACGTTTCGTTCAGCGCGGAGAGAAAGAGGCAGCGCGCCCCGCAGGGCCTTAAGCTTCGCGCGCCATGTCTCGACGTATTCCCCTGCTCGACCTGTCTCACTACACGCGCGGCACCGCTCAAGAGCGCGACACCTTCATCAAGGCCTGGGGCGACGGACTCAAGGAGTTCGGCTTCGTCTCCATCGTCAACCACGGCGTCGACCCCGACGTCATCGCGCGGACCTACGACGACGCGGCGAAGTTGTTCGCGCTGCCCGGCAACGTGAAGTCGAAATACGAGATCGCCGGCGGTGGCGGCCAGCGCGGGTACACCAGCTTCGGCAAGGAGCACGCGAAGAACCGCAAGGTCGGCGACCTGAAGGAGTTCTGGCACGTCGGCCGTGAGCTCCCCGCCGGCAGCCCGAAGAAATCGGTCTACGGCGACAACCAATTTCCGACCGAGCTGCCGCAGTTCCGCGCGAACTCGCTGGCGCTCTACACGGCGCTCGACACGGCCGCGGCGGTGATGCTCCGCGCGCTCGCCGACTACTTCAAGCTACCGACCGAGACGTTCGCCGACATGGCGCACGACGGAAATTCGATCCTCCGCATCATTCACTACCCGCCCTTGAAGGACATGTTCGTCCCCGGAGCGGTGCGCGCGGCGGAACACGAAGACATCAACCTCATCACGCTGCTGTGCGAGTCGACGAGCTCGGGTCTCGAGATCCTCACGCGGCAGGGCGACTGGCTCGCGGTCGATGCGCTCAAGGGGCAGATCGTCGTCGACTCCGGCGACATGCTCTCGCGCGTCACCAATGAAGTGGTGCCCTCGACGACCCATCGCGTGGTGAACCCGCCGAGCACCAGCGACGACGTGGTGCGCTACTCGATGCCGTTCTTCGTGCACCCGTTCCCGGACTGCATGCTGAAGATCTTCGACCAGTGCGTGACGCCCGAAAATCCCAAGCGCTATCCGGACATCACGGCCGACGCGTTCCTGCAGCAGCGGCTGCGCGAAATCGGGCTCATCAAGTGAAGTGGTGCGCGGTGCTCGTGGCGGTGCTCGCCTCGAGCTCGCTGGCGGCCGACCCCGAGCGACCGCATCTGTTCGCGTCGGTGCACGTCAGCCCGATGACGTCGTTCCCCGAATTGCTCGGTGGACAGCTCACGGTGCACGCCATTCCGTTCGTCGAGATTCAGGGCGGGCTCGGTGGCTTTCCCGGCACGACGCCGCGCTTCGCGTGGTGGGTGCGCGGGGGCGTGCGCTACCTCTTCAACGATTGGCGCGACGCGGAGAACAGAGGGCTCACGTGGCGCATCGCGGCGCTCGCGGGGTATCGCAGCTCGAGCGATCCGCGGGTCAGCGCTGCCGGTTTCTCTGGACTGGCGGCGACAGACCTCGACTGGTTCTTCGCTGATCACCTCGCGCTGAGTTTTCAGCTCGCGCTCGGCGGCATGTACGACGCGAAGGGCAAGCGCGTGCTGCCCGAGCTGCGCCTGGGCATCGGAATCTCGCTGTGAGGTACGCGCTGGTCGCGGTGCTGCTCGCGGCGTGCAGCAAGACCGCCGATGAACGAAAGAAGCACTACGTCGAGGTCGTGCAGCGTGAGATCGACGACGCGTCGTTTTCGTACTCGCGCTTCGTTTTGCTGAAGCAGGGCCTCGCCGTCGAAACGCCGGAGTGCACTGACAGCACGAAATTTCCGACGACGTTTCGGCTGTCGATGGCGCATCTCGAGTTGCTGAACGGCGCTCCGCACAAGGACGGAGTGCTCGTGGTCGACCTGCCGGCGCCAGATGGCTTCGACAACCTGCGCGGCTTTCCGCCGAAGTCGATCGAGCCGAAGGATGTGAGCCCCGCGGAGCTCGACAAGTTGGTCAGAGAGCTGCGAGCGGCCGACGGTGCGCTGAAGAACGCCGACGGGTTTCTCGTGCAGCGAGTCGATGAGTACGTCGCACCGCGTCGGGAGACCGGAAGGATCGTGGTCTTCGACGGCGCGGGGAAGCCGACCTGTCACGTGCCTTATTCGGCGGTCGATGAATCCGACGCCGGCGTCTCGCTCACGCTCGAGCTGCGGCGCGCGTTCCGAGAGCGGCTCGGCGTGCCGGAGTAGCGCGAGGACACGGCGCGCGTTCCAAGCGCGTGCAGCGTGCCGGCGTCGCGTTCCTGAACAGCTCACCGCGAGAGATGCCGACGACGACGCAGGCTTCGCGCTTCGCTCGGGTTGCGGCGTGCGTCCCAGAACAGCTCACGGGGCGGTCTACAGCGCGAGCGAGTACTCGAGTCCGTCGACGTAGCGACCCTCGAGAAAGAACTCGCGCACTCTGCGTGCCTCGAGCTCGAAGCCGAGTGACTCGTAGAGCGTCACGGCCCCGGTGTTGATCGCGAGCACGTTGAGCGCGAGCTTCTTCATGCCCCGCGCGCGAGCCGCCGCGATGACGTGCGCGCTCAACGCGGCACCCACGCCCTGACGACGCGCCGACGACGACACCGCGAGCCACGCGAGCACGCCGACGTGTGCGTTGCTCTTGAACGCCGTGCGCGGGCCGAGCTCGACCGCACCGACGATGACTCCATCGAGCGTGGCGACGAACGTGTCGCGATTCTCTCTCGTCGTCGGAGGCCCTTCGGTCGGTGTCGTCGCGCTGGTCCACGCTTCTGCATGCAACGCACGCAACGCTCCTTCATCGCTCGGAGTCGCGGCCCGCACCACGACGGTCGACGTGACCGGCTTCAGCTGTTTGGGAGCCGCCGACTCGCGCGCGAGCACGAAGTGGTAGCCGTCGGGATCTTCGAACGTCACGCCGTGTTCGCTCCACCACGGGTTGTTCGGAGCCACGCGCTTGAAGCCGAGCGAGTCGAGCCGAGCGGCGCGCACGTCGACCTCGCCCGCGTTCAGATAGAGCACCAGCAGATGCTCGTGCGTCGGAGCGCGCGGAGCGACGACGGCCGCTTCAGCGACGAACTCCATTTCCCACGTGCCGGACCCGACGATGATTCCGCTGAAGCCGTCGTGTTCCGCGAAGCGCGCGTTGACGTTCAGCCCCGCGCCTTCCACGTAGAACCGTTCCAGCGCTGCGAGATCGTTCGTCGGGCGGGCAGATCGAAAGCGCGTCACTCGGCGAAGGTGTCAGACTGCGTCACCGTGCGCACGACTTCACTCGCCCTGGTCCTCTTCCTCTCGTCCTGCCAGTGCGGGCCCAACACGCTGACCATCGGCGGAAGTGATGGCGGGCGAACGGACGGCGGCTCGGGCGGAAGCGATGGCGGAACCGGCGGAGGCACGGGCGGAGGAACGGGTGGCGGCACCGGCGGAGGCGCGACGGGCGGCGGAGATGCAGACGCCGGCTGTGTGCCCGGCCTCGCCGCGCGCTTCCGCGACTTCCACGACACGCACCCCGACTTCGAAACCTACGGCGGCTCGACCGCCTTCACCGGTCTCGTGCAGAACCAGCTCGATGCGATGAACCTGCCTGTCTACGCACCCGCTGGAGCGACCTCGGTCACCACGTCGAAAGAGCGCTTCGACGAGTGGTACCGCGACGTGCCCGGCGTGAACATGGGCTTCGATCGCGTGCTCCCGCTCACGCAGATGGGCACCAGCTTCGTCTTCGACAGCAACGGCTTCTTCCCGCTCGACGGCATCGGCTTCGGCAACGAAGGCCGCGCGCACAACTTCCACTTCACGACCGAGATTCACGCCTCGTTCGTGTACTCCGGCGGAGAGCGCTTCACCTTCCGCGGCGACGACGACGTGTGGGTGTTCGTCAATCGGCGGTTGGCGCTCGACCTCGGTGGGCTTCACGCCGCGCTCCAGGGCGAGATCAACTTCGACGCGCAGGCCGCGACGCTGGGCATCACTCCGGGTCAGCGCTACGCGCTCGACATCTTCCACGCCGAGCGCCACACGACCGAATCGAACTTCCGCGTCGAGACGACCATCGAGTGCCTGGTTCCGGAGATCAACTGAACGGTCAGTTCGCGTCGACACGAACGACAGGGCCCGCATGAGTTTCGTCACTCCACAAGCCGCAGCACGCGCACTCGCGCTCACCGATGATCAACTGCTCGCCGAATGCCGCGAGGAGTTCTTCATTGCCTCGGGCCCCGGCGGGCAGCACCGCAACAAGACCGAGAGCGGCGTTCGCCTGACGCACCTCCCGACGGGAGCCAGCGTCACCGCCACCGAGCGGCGCAGTCAGCTGCAGAACCGCGGCGAAGCACTCGATCGATTGAAGGCGTTGTTCGCGAAGGCGTCGTACGTGCCCGAAAAGCGAATCGCGACGCGGCCGTCTCGAGGGTCGAAGCGCCGGCGGCTCGAGTCCAAGCGTCGAATTTCAGAGAAGAAACAGAATCGCCGGGGTGAGTGGTAACCGCGATGTAGAGAAAACGGAATCGAGTCCGACCTGTGTGTCGAGAGCGCCAATCACGGCGATCCGCACGTCGAGGCTCACATGATCAGCAACACGCTTCCGCAACAGCAGCCGCGCCGCACGCTCCGCAGCATCGGAGCCGTCTTCGCCGGCCTCTTCTTCATCTTTCTCACCAGCAGCGTGGTCGACGCGATTCTGCACGCCACTGGAATCTTCCCGCCGATCGATGCGCCGCCGATGTCGAACGGGCTGTTCGCGCTCGCGTTCGCGTACCGAACGGTGTTCGACGTCGCGGGCTGTGTGCTGACCGCGAAGCTCGCGCCGTCACGACCGCTCTTTCACGCGATGGTGTTGGGCGGCATCGGCACGGTGCTCTCCATCGCCGGGGCCATCGCGATGTGGGACGCAGGGACGCACTGGTACCCCGTGCTGCTCGCGCTGAGCGCCCTGCCCTGCGCGTACGTCGGAGCGCGGCTCGTCAGGCCTTGAGCTTCTTCTCGAGCAGCTCGCTGATCAGCTTCGGGTTGCCCTTGCCCTTCATCGCTTTCATGGTGGCGCCGACGAAGAACCCGAGCAGCTGCACGCGACCCGCGCGGTAGCTCTCGACGTTCTTCGCGTTGGCGGCCATCACCTCGTAGATGATCTTCTCGATCGCTCCGGTGTCGCTGACCTGCGCGAGCCCCTTCGCCGCGATGATTTCGCTCGGAGACGTGCCGCTGACGAACATTTCGGCGATCACTTCCTTGGCGGCGTTGGCGGAGATCACTCCGCCGTCGATCGCCGCGAGCAATTCCGCGAACTGGCCCGGAGTGAATTTGGCTGTATCGCCGTGCTCGTTGTTGAGCCGAGCCACTTCTCCGATGAACCAGTTGGCGACCTTCTTGGCGTCGGTGTTCGGCCCGCATGCCGCGAGGCACGCCTCGAAGCGATCGGCGAACGCGCGCGACGCGGTGAGCACGCCAGCGTCGTAGTCGGTGAGCTTCAACACCTCGACGTAGCGCTGACGCTTCGCGGCGGGGAGCTCGGGCAACTGCGACTTCACCTGCGCGATCTGCGCAGCCGTCACCAGGAGCGGCGGCAAATCAGGCTCGGGGAAGTAGCGATAGTCGTGCGCGTCTTCCTTGCTGCGCATCGAGCGGGTCTCGCCGCGATCGGGGTCGAAGAGCCGCGTCTCCTGCTCGATCTTTCCGCCGCCCTGGATGATCTCGACGTGCCGCGCGATCTCGATGTCGATCGCCGCCTTGATGTTCTTGAACGAGTTGAGGTTCTTCAGCTCGCAGCGCGTGCCGAACTCGGTCGCGCCATGCTTCATCACCGACACGTTGGCGTCGCAGCGAAAGCTGCCTTCCTCGAGGTTGCCGTCGTTCACGCCGACGTACACGAGGATGTCGCGGAGCAACTTCAGGTACTCGACCGCTTCGTCGGCGCTGCGCAGATCGGGCTCGCTCACGATCTCCAACAACGGAGTACCCGCGCGGTTGAGATCGACCAGCGACTTGCCCGGCACCGCGTCGTGAATCAGCTTCCCCGCGTCTTCTTCGAGGTGAATGCGGCGAATGCGCACTCGCTTGCCGGCCACGCTCAAGTCGACGCCGCCCCACTCGCAGATCGGAAACTCGAACTGCGTGATCTGGTAGCCCTTCGGACTGTCTGGATAGAAGTAGTGCTTTCGCGACCACTCGCTGCGCTCGTTCACCGTGCACTGCAGCGCGAGGCCGGTGCGGATCGCGAGCTCGATCACCTTCTCGTTCAGCACCGGCAGCGCGCCGGGAAACCCGAGACACACCTCGGTGGTGTGCGAGTTCGGAGCGTCGCCGAACGCCGTCCCTGCGGTGGAGAACAACTTCGAAGTGGTGAGCAACTGCGCATGCACCTCGAGGCCGATGACGGGCTGAAAGTCGGAGACGGGCATCGGTTCAGTCTTTGATGAGACGAATGGTCGCGGGATACCGGTACGGCTTGCCCTGCCACGCGGCGACCGAGGCCACGATGCCGAGCACCACGTTGGCCGTTGCCGCCGCCACCACGATGCAGAAGCCGACGAACACCATGGTCAACACGAAGCCGACCATCAGCACCACGAAGCAGCTGATGTTGAAGTTGAGCGACTCGATGGCGTGCGCGCGCACCCACTTCGACTCGCGGCCCTTCACCAGCAGCACGATGATCGGCCCGAGGAAGCTGAAGCCGAGCAACGGCGAGAGATGCGCGACCAGCGACCAGATGCGCTCCTCTTCCGTCGGCGCGTGGCCGGCGAGATTGAACGAGGCATCGGCCGTCGCGGCGGGCTTCGGGTCGTCAGACATTCGGCCTCCAGTCGGAGAGCTGGCGTTCACGCTCGAGCGCTCGCGCGACACGCAGCACCGTCACTTCATCGAACGGTCGCCCGAGGAGCTGCGCGCCGATCGGCAAACCACCACTCGACTTCGCGCTCGGCACCGAGATGCCGGGCAGCCCCGCGAGGTTGGTGGGGAGCGTCAGCACGTCCATCAAGTACATCGCCAGCGGGTCTTCGAGCTTCTCGCCCAGCTTCCACGCGCAGGTCGGTGAAGCCGCGCTCAAAATCACGTCGACCTTCGTGAACGCCTGCTCGAAGTCTCGCGCGATGAGGGTGCGAACGCGCTGCGCCTTCACGTAGTACGCGTCGTGGTACCCGGCGGAGAGCGCGAAGGTGCCGAGCATGATGCGCCGCTTCGCTTCGGCGCCGAACCCTTCCGCACGCGAGCGATCGTAGACCTCGCGCAGGTTCTTCACGCCGCTGCTGCGATGACCGAAGCGGACTCCGTCGTAGCGAGCGAGGTTGGACGACGCCTCGCCGGTGGCGATCAAGTAGTACGCCGCCATCGCGTACTTCGTGTGCGGGAGTGAGACGTCTTCGATGATCGCGCCCGCGCTGCGAAGCGTCTCCGCGGCCTCGCGAATCGCCGACGCGACCTCGGCATCCATCCCCTCGACGAAGTACTCGCGCGGCAAACCAATGCGCAGGCCCTTCACGCCGTCTTCGAGTGCCGCGCTGAACGACGGCACCGGCTTCGACGACGACGTCGCGTCGTGTGGATCTTTTCCCGCGATGGCCTGCAGCAACATCGCCGCGTCGCGCACGGTGCGCGCCAGCGGGCCGACCTGATCGAGCGAGCTGGCGTAGGCGATGACTCCGCTGCGCGAGACGCGCCCCCACGTGGGCTTCATGCCGACCACGTTGCACAGCGACGCGGGCTGGCGAATCGAACCGCCGGTGTCGCTCCCCAGCGCTCCGAAAATCTGTCGTGAAGCGAGCGCCGCGGCGCTGCCACCGCTCGAGCCGCCCGGCGTGCGTTCGAGCGCGTACGGGTTGTGCGTGAGCTGGTAGCCGCTGTTCTCGGTCGAGCTGCCCATCGCGAACTCGTCGAGGTTGGTCTTGCCGAGGATGATCGCTCCCGCGGCGCGCAGTCGGGCGGCGACGGTGGCGTCCTGCAACGGCACGAAGCCCTTCAAGATGCGGCTGCCGGCGGTCGTCTCGAGCGCGGCGGTGTTGATGTTGTCTTTGAGGGCCACCGGCACGCCGTGCAGAGGCAACGACGGCTGCGCCACCGCGTCGGCCGTCGCGGCGTCACGCAGCGCGCGGGCTTCATCGACACGCAGGAACGCCTTCACCTTGCCGTCGACCGCGGCGATGCGGTCCAGACACGCGCGCACCACGTCGACCGACTTCAGCTCACGAGAAGCGAGCCGCGCCGCGACGTCCGACAACGTGGCGTCGGCGAGACTCACTCGATGACCTTCGGAATCACGAAGCTGCCGTTGAGCTTCTCCGGAGCGTTCTGCAGCGCGCGCTCGACGCTGAGCTCGTCACGCGCTTCGTCGGCTCGCGTCGCCCCCGCGCCCTCGGTGACCGCGAACGTCATGGGGGGAACGTCTTTCGTGTCGAGCGACGAGAGTTCATCGACGGCGTCGAGCACGGCGGAGAGCTGCGTGACGAGCTTCGCCTCTTCCTCGGGCGTGATCGCCAGACGCGCGAGCTTCGCGACGTGACGCACCTGCTCAGCGCTGATCTTCATTTCTTCAGCCGCTCGATGCTGTTGCGCGCGACCGCGGCCTCGGAGCCGTTGGGCAGCACGTCGAGGTACTTCTGGTAGTACTCGATGGCCTGCTCGTTCTTGCCGGCCATGCGCAGCGCTTCGGCCATGCCCATGATCGCGGGGCCGTAGCGCGGCCCGAGCTGGAGCGCCTGCTCGAACGAAGCGATCGCCGCCGTGGGGTTGCCCATGTCGAGCAGGCATAGACCGCGACCAGCCAGCGGCTCGACGCGCTCGGGCTTCAGCTCGTGCGCGCGGCCGTAATAATCAAGCGCCTGCGCGGTCTTCTCGCGCTCGCGAAGACGCTCGCCCTGCGCGAGATAGAACTCGAAACTCTTCTTCGGCTCAGGCCCCGCGCCTGCGTCGACGCTCGGAGTGCCCGCATCGATCACCGGAGTGCCTGCGTCGACGACCGGAGTGCCCGCATCGAAGCCCGCGTCGAGAGTGCCCGCGTCGATGCCTGCGTCCGCGACACCCGCGTCGACCTCGATCACCGGCGGTGCGCCCGCGTCGATCACCGCGACCGGCGGATTCAGGTTCTTGTTCGCCTCGGCGAGCGCCTTCACACGCGCTTCTTCGTCGAGGCGCGCCTGTTCGGCCGCGCGCTCGTGCGTCAGGCGTTCTTGCTCGGGTTGATAGACGCCGAGGTACCAGCCCACTCCGCCGCCGACGGCGAGGCCGGCGAGCACCAGCGCGATCCACTTGCCGCCACCGCCACCCACGGCCTTCCGCAATTCATCGTCGCTGGGTTCGGCGCGCGACGCGGACGACGGCGAGCTGAAGCGACCGCTGGGCTGCGAAACCGGAGCGCGCGGAGGTGGAGGCGGCGGCAGCTCGGGCTCGCGACGCGCAGCAGGAGGTGGAGGAGGAGGAACGGCGGAGAAGCGGCCGCCCTGCAGCGTTTCCTTGAGCGGGTCGCGTCGACGCGCGGGGAGCTCATCGAACGACGGAGGCAGCGTCGCCGACGCATCGTCGACGGGAACGGGTTGCTCCGGAGCAGGCCCGGAGAACGTGCCACCGCGCCAGGTGTCGGTGATCTTGCCCTGCGTCACCTTGCCGCCGGGCGGCGGTGGCGGCTGCTGCACGGGCGGCGAACCGCTCGGAGGCGACTTCTGAATCGCGTCGAGCGCGCGCGCCTTCGCGGCGTCATCGACGACCTGGAAGAAGCTCGCCAGCTCGGGAATGTTGCCGAGCCGCTTCCACGTCTCGCCGGTCAGCGAGATCTCGTCGTCGCGCTGCACCTTCCCTTCGATGATCCATTTCTGGAGCATCGTGAGATCGCGGCACGGGTAGATGTTTCCGTTCGGCTGCCGCAACTTCCACTCACGCAGCGGCGGAGCGGGCGGCAATTCGCCGACGGGTGGTGGTGGCTGCGCTCCAGGTTGTGGATCTCCGGGACGCACGGGCAGCGTCACCACCAGCGACTTCTTCTTCACGCGGAAGACGTGCTGGCACGACGTGCACTTGACCGTCACGCCGTCTTCAGTGACGCGCGTGTCGTCGAGCTCGTACTCGGCCTGGCACCTGGGACAACTGACGTCCATTCACGACGGAACGTAGATCAGAGCGGCCAACGCGTCGTGGAAACTCTAGTTGCAGTCGCAGGAGCACGTGTTGCACGCACCCGAAGTCCCGCTGCACATGTCGCCGTCCGAGGTGCAGATCCAGGTGATGGGCGTGCTGCACCCGGTGCTGGGACCGTGCGAGCAGTTGGTCGCGTTGCGTGTGGGCCCCGTGTACGTCTGGCCGGTGCACGACGTCCCCGCCGGCTGAAACACGTCGGAAGGACACGACTCACTGCTCCCGTCGCACACCTCAGCGATGTCGCAGAGGCTGCTCAGCGGCGACTTGTTGCGGCACACCACCCCGCTGCCCTTCACCAGGGACGGGCACACCCCAGAAGTGCCCGTGCACACGTCGTCGAGGTCACAGGTGCCAGCCCCCTTCGCGCGACAGACGAAGTTCAGCGGCCGAAATCCATCGCTCGGGCACGCCGGCGAGATGCCGTCGCAACTCTCAGCGACGTCACAACCGCCGTTCACTGGACGGCACTGGGTCCCCACGGGCTGAACGACCTGCGGGCAAAGCTTGTTCACGCCGTCACAGACGTCCTGGAGGTCGCACTGAGCGCCTGAGGTGGCGGCGCAGAACGTTCCGGAGCCCTTCACGCCGTCACTGGGGCACAGCGCAGATGTGCCCGTGCAATTCTCGGCGACGTCGCACACTCCACCGCTCGGGCGGCACGTCATCGAGCTGGGAACGAATGCATCAGCCGGACACTGCGCGTTGTTGCCGGGGCAAATCTCGGCGACGTCGCACTGCCCCATCGAGGTCCGGCAGGTGTTGCCGCTCATGAACACGTCCGCCGGGCACGCGGCCGACGAACCCGAGCAGACCTCAGCCATGTCGCACAGACCTGCCGCTGCGCGACAGACGGTGCTCGTGTTCGCGAGTTGATCGACCGGGCACATGTCCGAACTGCCCGTGCAGAACTCAGCCGGGTCGCACACGCCCGCGGACGCGCGACACTCGAAACCCGAACCCTTGAAGCCGTTGACCGGGCACGCGGCGCTGACTCCGTCGCATTCGTCTTCGCCGTCGCACGGGCCGGTGAGCACGGTGTTGCAGGTCGTGCCGCTGGCCACGAGCACGTCACCCGGGCACGCGGCCGAAGTGCCGGTGCAGTGATCGGCGACGTCGCACGGTCCAGCAGACGCACGACACACGACCGTCGCCGCAGCAAAGCCGTCCGGCGGACACATGCCCTGCGCGGTACAGATCTCTTCGACGTCACACATGCCGGTCGAGGCGCGACACACCTGAGACGGAGTGCACGTGCCGCCGCCACCACCAGTCGCGCTGCCGCCGCCACCGGTCGCGCTGCCGCCGCCACCGCCGGTCGCGCTGCCGCCGCCGCCCGTCGCGCTGCCTCCACCGCCCGTCGCGGTGCCTCCGCCCGTCGCGCTCCCACCGCCGGTCGCAGTGCCTCCGCCCGTCGCACTGCCTCCGCCGGTGGTGCTGCCTCCGCCTCCGCTGCCTCCACCACCACCTTGCGCTGATCCACCGCCGACACCCGCATCGACCGTCGGCGTGACGCACAGCTTCACCGCTGAGTCGCACAACTCGCCGGGCTTGCAGTCTTCGGTCTTGGTGCAGCTGCGCACGCCAGCCGGGTCGACACAGGACACCGAAAACACCGCCACCACCGCCGCCACCCCAAGGATTCGGTTCATGGCGCAGCACTCTACAGAAGCGCAGGTCGAAAAATTGCCGGTTCGGCCCCCCCACCTACAGTGCCCGGTGGATCAGCCTTCTACAGGGGTGTCTCGACATGTCGGTCAAGCGCAAGGGGGACAAGTCCCTCCTCTCGAAGCAGGAGATCGCTTCACGTCGCAAAGCGCTGTCACAGAAGAAGAACACGACCTCCGGGAGCGGCCGTCGCGCCATCCTCGGCGTGGTCATTCTCGCGCTTTCGGTGATGTCTCTCCTTGCCGTCGCCACGTTCAGCGCGGCCGATCGCATCGGCCCGGGTTTCAAGAACGCGGTCGGCCCGGTTGGCCACGCGATCGCCGAAGCCCTGCGCGGTCTGCTCGGCGTCTGCGCGTACGTGCTGCCGATGGTCGGCCTCTACGCGTCGGGAATTTTGTTCGTCGGTGATCGCGAGAAGCGTCGCTGGCCGCAGGCCGCCGCGCTCGGACTCCTGCTCGTCGCCGGAGCGATTCTCGCGCAGCTGATGTTCAAGGAAGACGCCACGTGGGCGCACGCGCCGGGTGGGCTCATCGGCCGCGAGATCGGCGGCATCCTCACCGCGCTGTTCTCGACAGTCGGCACGGTGGTGCTGGTCAGCGCCATCGCCGCCGTGGCGTTCATCGTCGGCACCGAGTTCGCCTTCCTGCGCTTCGTGAACTTCCTGTTCGAGAAGTCGCAGGTGTTCGGTGTGTGGCTGAAGGCCCAGGCCCTGGCGTGGATGGACAAGCAGAAGGCCAACGCCGCACAGCGCCGCGAGCAGGCCGCGAAGGACGCTGAAGAAGAGGCCGCGTTCCTCGCGCAGCTCGAAGAAGAAGAGGCCGAGCTCGCCGAGTTGGAAGCGACCGCCGACGAAGCCGAAGCCGCGGCGAACGAAGCGATGCGCCTGCAGCAGGACAAGGAGAACGCGAAGCTCGCCGATCTCGCCGAGAAGGAACGTCTCAAGGCCGAGCGCGAGAAGGCGCTCATCGAGCGTGAAGCCGCGAAGCTCGCGCGTGAAGCGCTCAAGACGGCGCGCGCCAATCGCAAGGATCAGCAGAAGGAAATGGCCGCGGCGATCGCTCCGGGGCTGCTTCACGACATGCGCCCGCCGACGGCGATGGCCATGCAGCGCCCGGTCGAGCAGGCACCGGTGGCGAGCAACGGTGACCCCGCGTGGGCTTCGGCGTTCTCGTTCAACCAGCCCTCGCAGCAGATGCCGCCTCCGCCGCCGGCGATCTCTTCACCGCCGCTCCCCTCGGAGTACCTCGAGTCGGTTCCGCCGCCTCCGCGTCGCGTGCCCACCATTCACGCGCCCGCGGGTGCTTCGCCCACGCAAGCCGCCATCACGCAGCCGCCTGCGCCCGCGCCCATCGTCAGCGCGGTGGTGACCGGCCGCATGGACGCGGTCGTCTCGGCGCCGCAGGTGTCTCCGCTCGAGGCGAGCTTGTCGGGTGGTCAGTTGATGGACGCTGCGTCGGCGCTCGCTCCGGTCGGTGCGCAGGCCCTCGCGCCGGTCGCTGCCGTCGCCGCTGCCGGTGTTGGCGCAACCGCGCTCGCGCGCATGCCGCTCATCGTCGAGCCGAAGGCGCCGCCCAAGCCGACGAAGAAGGAACTCAAGAAGCAGGACGAGTTCGTGTTCTCGGGTGGCCGCTCGAACTTCGACGTGCCGCCGATCGACGTGCTCGAGGTGCACCGCAAGGAACGCGCGCAGGTCGACAAAGAGGTCTACCTGCAGACCGCCGAGCGGCTCACCTCGAAGCTGCGCGATTTCGGCATCGACGGAGAAGTCGTCGAGATCCGCCCCGGCCCCGTCGTCACGATGTACGAGTTCAAGCCCGCGCCCGGCGTGAAGATCAGCCGCATCGCGTCGCTGTCGGACGACCTCGCGATGGCGATGGAAGCGATGCGCGTTCGCATCGTCGCTCCGATTCCCGGCAAGGGCGTGGTCGGCGTCGAGGTCCCCAACAAGGACCGCGAGATGGTGTTCTTGAAGGAAATCGCCGAGCAGGACGCGTTCCAGAAGTCGCAGTCGCGGCTCACGATGTGCCTCGGCAAGGACATCGAGGGCATGCCGTACATTCTCGATCTCGCGAAGGCGCCTCACCTGCTGATGGCCGGTACGACTGGCTCCGGCAAGTCGGTGAGCGTGAACGCGATGATCATGTCGATTCTGCTGAAGAGCACTCCGGAAGAAGTGCGCTTCATCATGGTCGACCCGAAGATGCTGGAGCTCTCGGTGTACGAGGGCATTCCGCATCTCTTGCTGCCCGTCGTGACTGATCCGCGCAAGGCGTCGATCGCGCTGCAGTGGGCGGTCGACGAGATGACGCGCCGCTACAAGCTGCTGAGCGAAGCGGGCGTGCGCAACATCACCGGCTACAACACGATGGTCGAAGCGGAGCACGCGAAGAAGCGCGCGTCGCAGACGACGATCGAAGCGAAGCCCACGGTCATCAAGCCGAAGGAAGCGGCTCCCGTCGCTCCGGTGATTCCGTCGAAGGTCGAGGAAGTGGCGAAGCCGGTCGAGGTCGTCGCGGCACCTTCGCCCACGCCGCCTGAAGCCGACGGGAAGCCCAAGAAGAAGCGCCGCATGTTGATCGTCGACGTGGCGGACCCGATGGCTCCGGCGGCGACTCCGCCCGAGATGCCGGCGATCGAGGCCTCGTCGGTGCCTGCGTCGCTCGAGCTGGGTGTCGCCGCGCCGAAGGACGAAGCGACCGACCCGCGTGAGGCGGTGGTCGGTGAAGAGCCGGTCGTCACTCCGGCAGCGGTGGAAGCAGAAGCCGCGGCGAAGGAAGGCGAGATTCGCGTCGACGAGCCGACCGAGCAGGAAGCTGCTGCGCTCGCCGCTGCTTCGAGCGTTGCTGAAGAGGCACCGGCCGACGGCCCCGAGGAAAAGAAGAAGCTCCCCTACATCGTGGTGATCATCGACGAGCTCGCCGACCTGATGATGGTCGCGAGCAAGGAAGTCGAGACGTCGATCGCTCGCCTCGCGCAGATGGCGCGCGCGGCCGGCATTCACCTGATGGTCGCCACGCAGCGCCCGTCGACCGACGTCGTCACCGGCATCATCAAGGCGAACTTCCCGACGCGCATCTCGTTCATGCTGCGCAGCAAGCCCGACTCGATGACCATTCTCGGCACGGTCGGCGCCGAAGCGCTGCTCGGCATGGGCGACATGCTGATCATGCCGCCGACGTCAGCGCACCTGCAGCGCGTGCACGGCTGCTTCGTGAGCGAGCACGAGATCAAGAAGGTGGTCGATCACCTCAAGGCGCAGGGCACTCCGGTCTACGACGAGAGCATCTTGAAGCCGCGCGAAGAGGAAGGCGGCGGAGAGGTCGGCGAGGAAGACGAGCTGCACGACGAGCTCTACGACCAGGCCATCGCGATCGTCAGCGAGATGCGCACCGTGTCGATCTCGATTCTGCAGCGCAAGATGCGCATTGGGTACAACCGCTCGGCGCGAATGATCGAGCGCATGGAACGCGAAGGGCTCGTCGGAGCGGCCGATGGTGCGAAGCCGCGTGACGTGTTGATCAAGCCCGTCGGTCAGATGCCCGGCGCTGGCGCGATGATGTGAACTCCCTCTCCTTGCGAAGCGGGGAGAGGGTGTTTGATCAGAGAAAGCCGGCGCCGATGCCCGTGAACCAGGGCGCGATGCCGGCATCGTCGTACGGGTTCGGTTGATTGCCCGTCACCGTCGACGTGAAGCGCCCCGCATCGGGCAGCAGCACCTTCGCTTCGGTGCGCCAACCGCTCGAGACGAAGCGATCTCCAGCGAACACGATCTTCCCGCCCGCTCCGTTGTTGGCGATCTGCGTCCACGTCACTCCGTCGGGTGAGCTCAGCGTCGCGCAGCACGTGCTGGTGATGAACACACCGTTGCCGAACGCGACCGACGAGAGCCCCGTTTCGTAGAGCGTCGGAATCGAGCCGAGCGTCGTCCAGTTCTGACCATCGGTAGACGTGGCGACCCAGCCGGCGTCGACTTCCTTCCCCACCGCGAGGAAGCGACCGTTGCCGAACGCTACGTCGCGAAACTGCTCCGCCGCGAACGGAGTCGGATCGTGCCAATCGAGCCCGTTCTCCGAGAGCTTCCGCACGTTGTCACCCAGCGCGATCCAATGTCCGTTGCCGAACGCGAGCGCGTGCCAGTGACCCGACATGCCCGGAGTGTCCGTCACCGATTCCCACGTGATGCCGTCGGCCGAGCGCCAGCCCTTGTCTTGCGCGACGAGCACGAATTGATCGTTGTCGTACGCGAGGGCCGAACCGTGGAACGCGAAGCGCGACGGCCGCATCTGCACCACGCTGAAGTTCACGCCGTCGGTCGAGCGCACGATGCCCGGGTCGCCGCTCATCACGATGCCGCCCTTGCCGATGGCGACTCCGCCGAACGCGTTGTCTTCGCCGTTCGGAGCGACCCAGGTGTCGTTGCTCCACGTGACTCCGTCGAACGACACGAGGTGCCGCATGTCCTGCCCGCCGATCGCGAAGACCAGGCGCGAGCCGGCGTCGGTCGTGCTCACGAGGCCTGCGTCGAAGCCCGCATCGACTGCGCCGCCAGCATCGACTGCAGCATCGTCGACGCTCGCGTCCATCGGTCCCGAGTCGAGCTCGAACATCGTGCTCGCATCGACTGACGCACCCGCGTCGTCATCACCGGGCGAAGGCGTTTCGCCCACGAGCCCCATGCAGGCGCTCAGCGACAGCGCGACCAGCACCACGAGACGACACATGCGGTGATGGAACCACGAGCGCAGGCCTTCGGCTCAGGCCTCGGCGTGTTGTTGCGAAACGCCTCGATCGAGGACCTGCCGCACGCGCTCCTGCAGTGACGCGGGGGTGAACGGCTTGGGGAGCAGATCGACCCCTTCGACCACGCCACGCTGGCAGATGATGTCGTCGGTGTAGCCAGAGATGTACAGAATCGGAGCGCGCACCGAGCGGCGCCCGAGCTCATCGGCCAACCACTTCCCGTCGTGCTCGGGCATCACCACGTCGGTGAGAATCAGCGCGATGCCTGGAGTGTTTTCGACGATGGTCACGGCCTCGCTGGCGCTCACCGCGGGCAACACGCGATACCCGGCGGCGCGCAAGATGCGCACGATGACGTTGCGCACCTGAGGCTCGTCTTCGACCACCACCAGCGTCTCGTTCCCGCGCACTGAGCTCTCTCTCGACGCGACGGGCTTCTGCTGATCACGCGAGCAGCGCGGGAAGTCGAGCTCGAACGTCGTGCCGCGGCCGAGCTCGCTCTCCACCCGAATCTGACCGTTCGCCTGCGTGACGATTCCGTAGACGGTCGCGAGGCCGAGCCCGGTGCCCTTCCCTTCCGCCTTGGTGGTGAAGAACGGCTCGAACAAATGCGCGCGAACCTCGGGCGGCATGCCCGTGCCGTCGTCGCGCACCGAGATCTTCACCCACTCCTCGTTCACGTTGCGCGTGGAGATCGTGAGGTGCCCTCCGCGTGGCATGGCGTCGCGCGCGTTCACTGCGAGGTTGAGCAGCACCTGTTCGAGCTGGCCGGCGTCTGCGAACACCGAGCCCATGTCCGGTGAGAGATCGGCGACGAGGCTGATGTCTTCTCCCAGCAGGCGCTCGAGCATGCGCCGCGTGCTCTTCACCACTTCGTTCACGTTCAGCGGCTGCGGGTCGATCACCTGCTTGCGCGCGAACGCGAGGAGCTGCCGGGTCAAACCGCTCGCGCGCTCAGCAGCCTCGAGCACCTCCCTGATGTCTTCGACCTTCGCCTCACCCTTCGGCAGATCTTCCTGAAGCGCTCGCGCACAGGAGAGCACCACGGTGAGCAGGTTGTTGAAATCGTGCGCGACTCCGCCGGCCAGGCGACCGAGCCCTTCGAGCTTCTGCGCCTGCTGCAGTTGCATCGAGAGCCGGTTCTCGTCGGTCTGGTCACGCAGATTCAGCACCACCGCTCCGACGTCGGGGTGATCGAGCAGGTTGCGCGCCGTCACCTCGACCAGACGTTCCACGCCTTCACGCGTCTTCTGCCGCCACGTGACACGCGAAGTCGCTGACCTCACGCCTCGCACTTCGTCGAGGGTCTGCTGGGCCAACTCGGCGTCGTCTTCGCCGACCATCGAGACCAGCGGGCGCCCGAGCACCTCTTCGCTGGTGAAGCCGAACTGCTGTTCGGCCGCGGGCGACCAGAAGCGAACGTTCCCCTCGCGATCGAGCTCGAGGAGCACGTCAGTGGAGCGTTCGATGAGCGCCCGAAAGCGACGTTCGCTGCGCTCCAGCCCTTCCTGCGCGGCCTTGCGCTTCGAAATGTCCTTGGTGACCACGAGATGCGTGGTGGGGTGCGCCCCGGCGGCCCACATCGGCGTCACGTTGATCTCGAGCCACAGGCGCGAGCCGTCGCGGCGCTGCTGGCACCTCTCGCGCGTGTACGGCACGGCGTGCTGCAAGAGACTCGCGTAACGCGCGCGATCGGACTCGAGCTCGCCCGGGTTCGACAGCGACGTCCATTCCTGGCCGATGAGTTCCTCGCGGGTGCAGCCGAACATGTCCGCGAAGCTGGTGTTCACGTCGAGGAAGCGGCCGCTGCTCGAGTCGACCTGCGCCATGCCGATCGACGCGGCCGAGAAGAGCAGGTGGAAGCGCGTGTCGGCTTCGCGTTCGGCCGCTTCGGCGCGCTTGCGGGCGTTGATGTCGACCACGAAGGCGACCTGCTCCGACACGTGGCCGTTCACGAAGATGGGGTTCACGGTGACGCTGCCCCACCAGATCGACCCGTCCTTGCGAATGAAGCGCTTCTCGACCTGGTAGCACTCACCGCGACGCATGGCGGCCGTGACCTCGGGAGCCTGCACGCGATCGTCGGGGTGGGTGATCGACATCCACGTCCAGCCGACGAGCTCACACGGAGAAAAGCCGAGGGCCGCGGCGAAGCGCTCGTTGACCTCGATGAAGCAGCCCGTTGCCGTCTCGACCAACACCACGCCGACAGAAGCCTGATCGAAGATGGCGTTGTCGCGCGCCCGCGCGGTGTGCTGCGAGGTCACGAAGTCGAAGAACACCGTCACGCCGCCGATCGACCCGTCGGTCGCGAGCCACGGGCGCAGCTCCCAGTCCATCCACTCCACTTTGCCGCTCGCGCGACGGAACAGGGTGTCGGAGGCCTGCGTGATCTCTCCCGCACGCGCGTCGTGCTGAGCGCGGAGCACCTCGAGCGGAAGATCAGGAATCGTCTCGTCGAGCGTCCGGCCGAGCGGCTCTTCACCGAGGCCGAAGCACTTCACGAAGCGACGGCTCGCCGCCATGAACTTCAAGTCACGGTCGAGCACGGCCACCACGGCAGGACACTGCACGACCAGGTCGAGGTTGCTCCCGACCTCAAGGCTTGGATTCGTCACGTGGACCCCCCGTTCCAGAGAGCGAGGCGCAATTGCAGGACGCGTGCACACGAGTCCAAACGCGGACCTTGCGCATCGACGCGACGCACGAGCTGCGTACCGCAGCCGTTGCGCGCAGAGTTTTCGCGCTCAGTACACCCGGGGAATGATGCGGTACGGCACGCGCTTCACGTACGCACTCCACAAAGGCCCGTATTTGGCCTCACAGCGACGATCGTCATCGAGCTGCCGGGGGATCAGGAGCACGAGGTAATACAGAGGGTAGAGCCACGGCTCCCACGCCAGCGGAGCACCGAGCGAGAGCGTGATGCCCAGCGCCATCAAGATCTCGCCCAGGTAGTTGATGTGCCGCGAAAGGCCCCAGAAGCCATTCACCAGCACGCGGCCCTCGAGCGCCTCGGGAACGATGCCGAGAAATTTGCGCGTCGGGTCGCGCTTGAAGTGGAACTTCTGAAGATTCGCTCCGCGCGCGAAGGACCAGCCGAGGAAGAAGCACACGACGCACAACGCGAGGAGCAGTGGGTGCGTATGCGGGTTGGGTGAGTCAGCGCGGCTCCACAGACCGACGCAGTAGAAGAACGGGTAGAACGTCAAGCAGCCCCAGCCGAGCTTGAAGCCGGTCCGCTCCGCCATGAAGTCGTAGGTGTAGAGGTGGACCTCTTCGAAGTTGAGGTACTCGACGAGGAAGAACGTGAAGAGCCCGGCGCTGATGAACACGCCCGGTGAGGGATCATCGCGGTGTGCTTCCCAGTGCGCGGCGACCGACGAGAGGATGTTCAGCTCGAGCATCACCGCGCCGATCAGGTACAGCCACATCTTCGCGTCGAGCTTGCCGCCGAGCGCCTGCGGGTTCTCACGGCGACCCAGGTAGAAGTCGGCGAGCACGTTCTTCTTCACGGGCGGAGCGGTGAAGACGATGACCGCGCTGAAGACCAGACCGATGGCGCACGCAGTCCACAACATGTCCCAGCGGTGCACGTGGAAGTCGGTCCACTTCAGCCAGCCCTGCCAGCACGCGAGCGCCCACAACGCGACGGTGACGAAGAACACGCGCAGCCCGTTGAGCCGGTAGCGGAGCGGTTTGCCGTCAGCGCCCTTCACGTAGCCGTCGACCCAGTGGCCGGGCACGAGCAGATGCAGGGCGAAGACGACCGCGTAGACGATGACGAGGAGAACGGCGCCGAACACATCGCGCTGCCTAGCACCTCAAGGTATAGCCGCGCGCCATGGCCGTCCGACTCCCGCTGTTTGCCACCGCCACGCGTGGCACCGAGCCGTTCCTCGCGAAAGAGCTCGAGTCGTTTGGTTGCAAACGCATCCGCCAGGACCGCGGCGGCGTGCGCTTCATGGCCGCGCTCGACGAAATTCTGCGCGTCTGTCTGCACTCGCGAATCGCGATGCGCGTGCTCTACCCGCTCGGAGAATTCGAAGCGGTCGGCGCCGAGGGGCTCTACGAAGCCGCGCTCAAAGTCGAATGGGAAGAGTGGATCACCACCAAGACCACCTTCGCGGTCGAAGCCACGCTCAAAGATTCCGAACACACGCACACCGGCTTCGTGGCGCTGAAGATCAAGGACGCCATCGTCGATCGCCTTCGCGCGAGGTTCGGCTCACGGCCTGACGTCGACAGCCACGACCCCACGGTGCGCGTCGTCGCGCATCTGCAGAAGACTCATCTTTCTTTGTCGCTCGATCTCTGCGGCGAGCCGCTCTTCAAGCGCGGGTATCGCATCAAGACGACGGTCGCTCCGCTCAAAGAGACGCTCGCCGCGGCGATGTTGATGGCGTGCAACTACACCGGTGAAGAGCCGCTCGCCGACCCGATGTGTGGCTCCGGCACGCTGGTCATCGAAGGCGCGTGGATGGCGATGAAGCGCGCTCCGGGCTTGAAGCGCCGCTTCGCGTGCGAGAACTGGCCGAAGTTCGCCGCCACCGCACGCCCGCTGCTCGACGACTTGCGCCGCGAGGCCGTGAGCCAGCAACGCACGCTCCCGTTCCAACTCATCGCGCGCGACTACAACGAAGACGCGCTGGTCGCCGTGAAGCGCAACGTCGTCGCGGCCGGCTTGTCGACAGCCGTGAAGATCGAAGAAGCCGACGTACTGCGCGCCGACGCGGCACCGGGCCCGGGACTCCTCATCTCCAACCCGCCCTACGGTGAGCGCATCGGAGAAGGCGGCCAGAAGGGCATGAAGAGCTTCTTCCACTCGCTGGGCAGCGCGCTGTGGAAGTGGGAAGGCTGGCGCATGGCGCTGCTCGCCGGAAACCCGGCGTTCGAGAGCGCGTTCGGTCATCGCCCCAACGGCCGCACCTCGCTCTGGAACGGGCCCATCGCCTGCGAGCTGCTCACGTACCGCGGCGGCTCCGCGGGCCCGAGAAAACCATCCCCCGAGGATGGGAAAATTCTCTGAATTTGAGAACGGCCCCGGGCCCGCACTTGTGGAAGTGGCCCCTGCCGTGCGAGTGAACTTCTCGCGATGAGCGTCACCACCCACTCAGGAGAGACGGAGGACTCGACGACGGCCGAAGTGGCCGCCGACGCGCTCGATCCGCTCGTGGGGCAGACCATCGACGGCCGCTTCCGAATCGTCGACGTCATCGGCAAGGGCGCGATGGGCAAGGTGTACCGCGCGGTGCAGTTGCCGCTGAACCGCGCGGTGGCGGTGAAGGTGCTCGACTCGACGTACGGCGCCGGTCGCGACGAGAGCTTCAAGCAGCGCTTCCTCGTCGAAGCGGCGCTCACCGCGAAGCTGAACCACCCGAACACGGTGCGCGTCGTCGACTACGGCAGCACCAAAGACGGCCTCTTCTTCTTCGCCATGGAGTACCTCGATGGCGAGACGCTCGAGAAGGTGCTCGCGAAGGGCCCGCTGCCCTGGCACCGCGTGCTCAGCATCGGCCAGCAAATGGCGCGCGCGCTGCGTGAAGCGCACGAGCTGGGCGTCGTGCACCGAGATCTCAAGCCGGCCAACGTGGTGCTGTTGCACGCTGACGACGACACCGACTTCGTGAAGGTCCTCGACTTCGGTCTCGTGAAGTCGTTCGTCGAAGGTCACGAGCTCGAGGGCCGCGCCATCACGCAGCAGGGCATGCTCATGGGCAGCCCGCCGTACATGGCTCCGGAGCAGGGAGAGAAGAACCGCGCCGACCCGCGCTCCGACATCTACTCGCTGGGCACGATGCTCTTCGAGATGTTGACGGGGAAGCCGCCGTACACCGGTGGTGGCGCGCTCGAGGTGATTCTCAAGCACGTCAACGAGCCGATCCCGCCCATCGTCACGCCGTCGAAGTTCGAGCAGGCGCCCGACGCGCTCAAGGCCATCGTGGTGCGCGCGCTCGCGAAGTCGCCGATGGACCGCTTCCAGTCGATGGAAGAGCTGCTGCTGGCGATGCAGGAACTGACGCCCGCTCCGGCTGCGCGCGCGCCGACGCAGGAAGTTCCGGTGACCGAGGCCGCGGTGCCGGTGGTGGCTCCGCCCGTCGAAGCGCCGGCTGAAGAGCCGCTGGTGCTCGCGTCGCCTCCGCGCAGCCCGTCGTGGTTGCTCATCGGTGGGTTCTTCATCGCCGCCGTCGCGGGCGTGCTGCTCACCTGGGCGCTGGTGAAGCCGTCGACCGCGAGCAAGCTCACCTTCCACCTCGAGACGGTGCCGACCGGCGCGAACGTGTTCGTCGACGGCAAGTTGATGGGCGTCACGCCGATCGATCTCGAGCAGGGCCTCGCCAACGGCCGCGCGGGCATCGACCTGCGGCTCGAGAAAGAGGGCTATTCGACCAGCGCGCTCAAGCTCTCGGCCAACGGTGGTCGGCTCGATTTCTCGCAGACGCTGTCGCCGGCGAGCACCGTCGTGACGCCGGCGCCGGCTCCCGTCGAGCCGCGACGTCCGGAGCCGAAGGTCGAAGTGAAGGCGCCCGAACCGAAGGTCGAGCCGAAGACCGTCGAGCCGAAGGTGGAGCCGAAGCCGGTCGAGGTGAAGTCTCCCGAGCCGAAGAAGACCGTCGAGACGAAGCCCGAGCCCGAGCCGAAGAACGAGATCGACAAGGCGTTCGAAGCAAAGCCCGTGAAGCCGCCGCAGGTGACGGTGAAGCCGGAGCCGAAGGGCACGAGCAAGAAGAAGAACGAGCCGAAGTCTGCGAGCGACGCGAAGACCGATGGTCCGCGCCCGGCGTCGAAGCTCGACGAAGACGACGCTCCGCCGTCGCCAACCGAGCTGAAGCGGCCGACGCCGACGCCGTAAGCTCCTGCGCCATGCGCGAAAACGAGAAGTTGCTGGCGCTGTGCCTCGAGAAGCCGACAGAGCTCGATCGGCTGCTCGTCTACACCGACTGGCTCGAGGAACAGGGCGACGTGCGAGCGCCGTACACGCGTGCGCAGCTCGAACTCCGGCGCGCGAAGAAGAAGGACCAGAAGGCCCAGCGCGAAAAGGTGCGTTCGCTCTACCCGGTCGAGCACCCCGCGTGGTGCGGCCGCTTCGAGCAAGCCGGAGTGTTCGACGCCAACCTCCTCGAGGTGAAGGACATGTGGTGGGGCGTTGGTCTCGGCGCCAGAGACACCGACTCGACGTACCAGGGCTTCGTGTACGCGAAGCAGCCGCCGCTTCCGGTGGAGCGCTTCGACGGCAGCTACGCGTGGCTCGCGAAAGCGCCGCCGCGCACCAGCGCACGCAACGAGAAGAAGGATACGAAGTGGAAGAAGCGCATCGCCGACTTGAAGAAGCGCGGCTTCAACGTACCGACTGCCTTCGAGACGCTGATGAACGACGTGAAGCTGCAGCTCAACGTGCCGAGCTGCACCGACAACGTGTTTCTGGGCGGCGACGAGGCCGAAGAGCACGAGCGCAAGGACGGGCTGTTCGTCACCTTCTACACGGACAGCCAGAGCTGCGTGTTGTGGGGCATCCGTCTCGGCAAGGGCGACGACCGGTATGCGCCCGTGCTGGCGGGCGCTCCTGAATTTCCCGACGAAGATCCGCCGAAGGGCCAGCCGTACTTCAGTTTTCCCGACCTGACGTTCAACGCCCCGACCATCGAGTCGTTCGCGTACCGGTGGTGGCTCGAGAACACCATCTGGTACGCGACCGAGGCCGACGAGCGCGCGCTGAACGCCGAGGAGCAGGCGTACCTCGCGCACCTCGAACGCGCGGCGAAGTAGTCAGACCTTGTTCTCGGTGCCCTTGAGCATGCGCTCGATGTTCGAGCGGTGCGTGGCGATCATCGCGAGCAACAAACCGACGGCGAGCAGCGAATAGGCGAGCGGGCTTCCGAGCACGAAGCTCGACGCGATCGCGAGCGTGCCGCCGAGCAGCGAGCCCACCGAGCTGACGCGGAAGATCGCCATCACCGCGAGCCACGCCACGAAGCCGATGAGCGCGGGAATCGGCAGCAACACCAGCAGCACGCCGAGCGCCGTCGCCACGCCCTTCCCGCCCTTGAACTTGAGCCACACCGGGAAGACGTGCCCCACGAACGCCGCGCTCGCGATGCACACGTGCAGCAGCGAATCTTCCGGAGCGAGCCGTACGCCCACCAACACCGGCACCGTGCCCTTCAACGCGTCGAGCAACAGCACGAGCGCTCCGAGCTTCTTGCCCGCCACGCGCGCGACGTTGGTCGCTCCGATGTTGCCGCTGCCTTCGGCGCGCACGTCTTTGTTCGCGAAGCGCGAGGTGATGATGACTCCGAAGGGAATCGAGCCGAGGAGGTAGCCGAGCGCGACGAGCAACCAGAGCATCGTCGACTCAGCGCCAGTGCAGCGTGGTGTGCGCGAAGATCACCCACGCGTAGTTGAGACCGAAGAGCGCGAACGCACCGAAGCGCATGCGACGCCACTCGCGATCGGTCATCAACAACTCCGGCACCGGCATGCGAAACGCGAGGTGCAGCACGCTGATCACGATGCACGCGGCGAATGACACCGCGGCCACCGTGCCGAGCGGGTTCGCCTTGAGCGCGCCGAGCACGTTGAAGTGCGCCACTCGATCCGCCACGCGCGTCAGCCCGCAGCCCGGGCACGGAACGCCGGTCATCTTGCGGAAGCCGCAGCCCCAGAACGGAATCAGCGTGGCGATCGGCACCCAGCGCGCGATCGACAGGCCGATGACGCCCATGATGGCGAGCGCATCGATGGTGCCGAAGGCGCGGTTGCGAGGGGAGAGAACGAGCTGCACGCGGGCGGTGTTGTACACGCCCGGGCGCTTGCTCACCACGCGCCCCTTCGGATACGTGGACTCACATGAACGCTCTGCTCCTCGCTCTCGTCGTCGCTGCCGCTCCTGAAGCCAAGCCCGCCGACCCCGCAGTTCTGCTGCGCGGCGAAAAGCTCAAGGGTGCCGAGTCGGTGCAGCTCGCGAAGCTGCTCAACGCGCCGAGCGACTTCGAAGGCAAGACGGTCACCGTCGAAGCGAAGATCCGCAAGGCCTGCGAGAAGAAGGGCTGCTGGATGGAGCTCGCCGGCGAAGACAAGGGCATGGGCGTGCGCGTCACCTTCAAGGACTACGGCTTCTTCGTGCCGCTCGACTCGGCCGGCAAGACGGCGAAGGTCGAGGGCGTGGTGAAGGTCGCGCTGCTCGATGAGGCGCGCGCGAAGCACTACGAGGCCGAGGGCGCCACCGTTCCGAAGGGCAAGGACGGGAAGTACCGCGAAGTGCAGCTCGTGGCGTCAGGCGTCGAGCTTCGCTGAAGCGCCCGGTGTCAGGGCGCGCCTGTCGCGCGTCGCTGGTGCGTCACCACACCAATCACTGAAGTTCCGGCGGTCTCGCTGAGCACCGCCTTCATCCGCACGAGCGTGGAACGCGTGTTGCTGAGCGCGCCCGCCTCGTGCGGATTCCTTTCGTCGTCATGCTGAGCACTGCGCTCGCGCTGGGCATGTGCGCGCTTCGTCACAACGACGACAGCGACGCGCAGCTCTATTCGGTCGTCGCACGGAACATGGTGCGCGACGAGACGTGGACGCAGCTCTCGTATGCACCCAACGTCCACCCGATCTTTCGCGAGCACCTGCCGTTCGGGTTCTGGCCCGGCGCGCTGGCGGTGAAGCTCGGCGGCGAAGCGCTGCTGCCGTGGGTCGGAGTGATGTGGACTGTCGGCACCCTGCTCATCGTGGCGTGGCTCGCGCGGCGGCTGCAGTTGTCGGCGCCCATCGCCGTGCTGGTGTTGCTCACCACCGAGAGCTTCTTGCTGATGAGCGCCGCGTTCCGACTCGATGCGCCACTCCTCTTCTTTGCGCTGCTGGCGGCGGCTGCGGCGTTGAGTTCGAAGCGCCCGCCGTGGTTCGCGTTTCTACCCGCGGCGATCGCCGTGCTGATCAAAGGCCCGTTCGGGCTCGTGCCGCTGGTCGCCGCGGGACTGGTGCGCGCGTTGAGGCGAGAGCAACGCTGGCTGTGGCTCGGCTGGACCATCGTGACTTCTCTCGTCGCCTGCGTACCGCTCGTGTTCTTCCTCGCGGGCAACAGCGACTGGCGAACCGGCTGGCTCGAGAATCAGGTCTTTGCCTCGGCGATTGGCACGCGCACCGATGGCCACGGCAACCCCTTCCTCGCGCTCGCCGAACACTGCTGGCCGTGGCTGCCTCTGACGCTGCTCGGCTGTTTCTCGAAGCGGGCCCGCTCACTCTCACTGTGGTTGCTCTTCATGCTCGTCGCGCTCTCACTGCCCGCGCGAAAGCTGTGGCACCACGCGCTCATCGTCTTCCCCGCGTGCGCGCTGCTCGCCGCGTCTGCGCTGGAACGCGTGAAGACCCGCATCAACGCGCCCACGCTCGCCTTCATCGGAGCAGTCGCCGTCACCTGGCTCGCGCTCTCACCTCGCGGCCGCGCGGCGTCGTGCACCGAGTTCGGGACGACCTTCGCCAACGCAGCACGCGAAGAGCGAGTTCTCGTGGTGCGCGAGGCGAATGGGAAACACTGGCGCGAAATCTCCACCCTCACCTTCGAGCACCACCTCGCGCCGTGGCTGGTCGACGACTCGCAGGACCTGACGAAGTTCGTCGCGCGGCTCGCGCTGGTTCCGGCGCAAGTCGACGCGACCGCCCCATGGAAGGAAGTGGCGACTGCGCGCGGGTGGAAGCTCCTCGAGCGCGAACCGCTGACGCAGGCTTCGGTTGAGGGTACCTTGCCGCGCGATGAGGTCGTACTCGATGCGCGGAGTGATGGGCGCCGCCGACCGCGCGGTGGCGCTGACGCGCGACGTGCTGCTGGCGGAGAGCCCGAAGAGCTACGTGCACGACGTGCAGGACGACCCGCGCTTTCAACACCGCGGAGTCGATCTCCTCTGGGAACGCCCGAACGAGAAGGTGCTCGGCATCGAAGTGAAGGGCGATCGCCAGGGCCACCGGCGCGGCACGTATTTCTTCGAGCTGATCAGCAACGCCGAGAAAGATTCTCCCGGCTGCTTCCTCTATTCGGTCGCCGATCTGCTCGTGTACGTGTTCCTCGACGTACAGCACGTGCACCAGCTCGAGCTCAAAGCGGTGCGCGAGTGGTTCGTGCCGCGCGCGAAGGAATACCCGCTCAAGACCACCAAGACCCGCACCGGCGCGAAGCTGTACACCACCGTTGGAGCGACCGTGCCAATCCGCCACGTGCGCGACGCAGTTCCAGCAGCGGTGCGTGTGACGGACGTGAAGACGCTCGCCAGTGGATCCGCTCCCACTGCGTGAGCTTTGGCTTCGTGGATCGCGGGAGTAAGTAGCGCCCAATGAGAACCACGATCGCGCTGTGTGTTGTGTCGCTCGTCGTGTTGTCCGCGTGTCCTGCACCCTTCACTCCGAGCACGACGCCCGCCGTCACCGACGTCGGAACGCCGACCGGTTCGGGCGCGGTGATGACTTCGATCGGCGCGAGTGGCGGCTCGGTCAAGTCGGCCGACAACAAGCTCGAGATCGTCATTCCTTCCGGCGCGCTGAGCGCGAACACCAACATCACCATCACGCCGATCTCGGCGACGGGTCCGGGCGCGCGGCTCGCGTGGCGGCTCGGGCCGGAGGGCACGACGTTCTCGTCGCCCGTCACCATCAAGTTCACCGCGAGTGCGTCCGATCTCGCGGGCACCGAGCTCGCCGCCCTGCGCATCGCGACGCAGAACTCGAAGAAGCAGTGGGAATCTCCGGAGACCACCATTTCCGGGAACACCGTGAGCGTCACCACCACGCACTTCTCCGACTGGTCGATGCTCACCGGGTGGCAGATCACTCCGGGAACCTCGAGCGTCGCACCGGGTGGGACGCAGCTGCTGACCGTTCAGTTCTGCAACCGCGACACGAGCGCCGAGGTCGTTCCCCTCATCGCGACCTGTCAGGAAAACTCCGAGATCGCTTCGCTGCTCGGCGCGTGGTCGGTGAACGGAATTGAGCGCGGGAATTCAGACGTCGGGACCGTGACGTCGGTCGATTCAGCCGCGAGCTACAAGGCGCCGAGCGTGGTTCCTTCATCGAACCCGGTCGCCGTGAGCGTCGACTTCTACACGCCGTCGCGCAGCAAGCTGACCCTGGTCGCCAGCGTCAACGTCGTCGGGCCGAACTACCGTGGTCCGGCCAGCTGGACGCTCGTCACATCCAACTCGACCACGTCCGCAAACGTGGGCGACCTGCTCTGGGCGCAAGACCGCGATGAAGGCACGTCCGTCAGATACAAACCGACGGGCAACATCACCTACACGTACACGCACACGGCATCACCGATCTGCGATCCGGTGAGCAGCAGCGTTGCGATCGCCGAAGGCGAATTGACCGTGTACCAGGCCACGAGCCCCGTCTTCCCGTCGGCGTACGTCGCGAACTTCAGAGCCACGCCGACCGTGACCACGATGTGTCAGGCCTCGGGCGGGCAGATGATGTCGACGACGTTTGAGGTTCCGCTCATCTTCCAGGTTGGCTTCTGCACGGGCTCGACGCCCCAGCCGTGGACCGACGTGAGCATGCTGAGTGGGAACACCGGCTGCGGCGGCTTCACGACGACTGCGTCGTGGGGCTGGAGCCTCCATCAGTGAGCGCCCGTCTCGCTTCGCTCGCGGCACTGCTCTCGGCATCGGCTTGGGCCGGCGGCATCGTGGTGTTCTCCGCACCGACTCCAGAAATCCGCAACGCGCTGAAGTCGGCGCTCACGTCGGCCAACTTCACCGCGGTCGACGCCTCAGACATCGATCACGCCTTGTTCGGAGCGACCGTGAAGCTGACGGCCAGCTCGATCCCCAAAGAGGTGCGTGACGAATACGCACAGGGCTCGTCGGCGTGCCGTGGCTCCGCTGATTGCCTGAGCGCGCTCTCGGAAGTCGTGTGGCAGCGCTACATCGAGCGCGTCGGCGCCGAGCGCGTCATCGAAGTGAAGCCGCCGGTGAAGGCCGGTGGTGCGCTCGTCGCGGAATGCGCGACCTACCAACCGAAAGACGACTGGGTCGGAATCGGTGAAGTGCAGGCGAAGACCGCCGCGGAGCTGGGCGCGAAGGCCGCGAAGCTCAACGACTCACCGAAGCTGATGCGCGGCGTGCGACCGAATGGAAACGTGTTGCCCGGTGCGACTCCGCTGCGAATGCCTGACTTGAAGGACGGCGTCGAACAGAAGCTCGAAGCGCTGAAGGTCGACGCGAGCTGCAAGGCGAAGGCGATTCGCGTGCAGCCCACCACTGCGCCGCTCTCCCGCACCATCGCGGTACTCTTCCGCGCGAGCCTCGGCAGCAATCTTCAGGACGGCATCGAAGAATGCACGCTGCGCTTCGATCAACAGCCCGGGCGCTTCCCGGTGGCCATCGTGCTCGCCTGCCCTGCGTCGATCGCGACGTTCCCGCTCTACCCGAGCCAGGACTTCACTTCGCCCGCGTTCCAGGCGGAGATCGCCCGCCAGCTCACTTCGATGGCGCTGGGACAGCACTGCTCGCCGTGACCTTCGCCATCGCCTTCTTGGCGGCGGCGAGAAACGAGACCAGGCCTTTGGGCGGCTTCTTCGCTCCGGCTTTCAATTCGTAGCGGCCACCGGCGAGCGGCTCTCCGTTGGTGGCGCGCATCATCGTCACCACCACCTTGCTCTTGCTCTCGCTGAGTTCTTCCGCGTCGAGCGTGACGACCGCGAGTGCTCCCTTCGCGCGCGCGGCGACCCCGAGGCAGGGCCCCAGCTTGCAGCCCTCGGGCGGCAGTTCACTCTCGTCGACGCGCACCGCCGTGATGCCCTCTTTGCTGAGCGCTTCGACCAGAGACTGCGCGTAGCGGCGCGACACGTCTTCGTAGATCGCGTCATCGGCCGAGATGTCGATGATCGCCACCTGGAAAGAAGGCGCTGCCTGGGAGAGCAGCAGCGCGGTCACGAGCGACAGCATCGTCGAACGAGACCCGCCTCAATTGCCGACGTCAACAACCCTGTTGCGAAAGACGACCTAGCCGCTCAACCGACGGGCTTTTGCGAGGAAGGTGCAGCAGCGCGAGGCTGTGTGTACCTTTCGAAAAATCATGGCCACGAAGCATCGTCCCGGGCGGGACGACGGCGACACCGGAGTCGCCACCCAAACCAAGAAGAAGGAGCAGCTCAAAAAGCCTCCCCTCTTCAGGGTGCTGTTTCACAACGACAACTACACGACCATGGAGTTCGTGGTCTTCGTGCTGCAGACGGTGTTCAACAAGACGGAGTCGGACTCGATGCAGATCATGTTGAACGTGCATCGCAACGGGCTGGGCGTCGCCGGCGTGTACACGAAGGACGTCGCCGAGACGAAAGTGAACAAGACGCACCAGCTGGCCAAAGAAGCCGAATACCCGCTCAAGCTTTCCATCGAGCCCGAGGAGCTCTGATCAATCCATGGCCTCCCCCATCATCGCCAAGGAACTGCAGGCCGCGATTCGCTTCGCACTCGCTGAAGCCAAGCGCATGCGTCACGAGTACCTGACGCTCGAGCACTTGTTGCTCGGCCTGCTCAAAGACGCGCGCACCGTCGAGGTGTTGAAGGCCTGCGGCGCGAAACCCGATCGCCTCAAGCAACGGCTCGAGACGTTCCTCGAAGAGACGGTCGAGCGTCTGGCCGACGGCGTCGAAGCCGAGCCGCAGCAGACCATCGGCGTCGAGCGTGTGTTGCAGCGCGCCGCGTTCCACGCGCTGTCCGCCGAGCAGAAGGTGATGGACTCGGCCGACGTGCTCATCGCGCTGTTCCGCGAGGTCGACTCGCAGGCGCTGTTCTTCCTCAAGGAAGAAGGCATCACCCGCTACGACCTCCTCAACTACGTCAGCCACGGCATCAAGAAGGAAGGCGACGGAGAAGGCGCGAGCGGCGGCGAAGAGCGCGAAGGCGCGGGCATGGGCACCGACGACGAAGAAGGTGCGCCGGCCGCCAAGAACCCGCTCGAGGCGTACTGCACCGAGCTCACCAACGAAGCGAGCAAGGGCCACATCGACCCGCTCATCGGCCGCAAGACCGAGCTCGAGCGCACGGTGCAGGTGCTCTGCCGCCGCCGCAAGAACAACCCGCTGTACGTCGGTGACGCCGGCGTCGGCAAGACCGCCATCGCCGAGGGGCTCGCGCTGGCCATCTACGAGAAGAAGGTGCCGAGCGCGTTGTCGAACGCGAAGGTCTTCTCACTCGACATGGGCGCGCTGCTCGCGGGCACCAAGTTCCGCGGTCAGTTCGAAGAGCGCTTGAAGGCCGTGCTGAAGGCGCTGCAGACCCACGACGACGCGATTCTCTTCATCGACGAGATTCACACCATCGTCGGCGCGGGAGCGACCAGCGGCGGCTCGATGGACGCCTCGAACCTGCTCAAGCCCGCGCTCGCGAGCGGCAAGCTGCGTTGCATCGGCTCGACCACGTACCAGGAATTCAAGAGCGCCTTCGAGCGTGACCGCGCGCTGTCGCGCCGCTTCCAGCGCATCGACATCGGTGAGCCGAGCGTCGAAGACACGATCGCCATCTTGAAGGGGCTCGCGCCGAAGTACGAAGAGCACCACAAGGTGAAGTACGACGAAGACGCGCTCCGCTCGGCCGCGGAGATGTCGCACAAGTACGTGAACGAGAAGTTCCTGCCCGACAAGGCCATCGACGTCATCGACGAGTCGGGCGCGATCGATCGGCTGCGTGAGAAGCCCACCGGTAAGGTCACCGTGCACGACGTCGAGCAGGTCGTCGCCAAGATGGCGCGCATTCCGCCCAAGTCGGTCGCCAAGGACGAGCGCGAGCAGCTGAAGAACCTCGAGACCGAATTGAAGGCTGTCATCTTCGGTCAAGACAAAGCGATCGAAGAGCTGGGAGCCGCCATCAAGCTCGCGCGCTCGGGTCTGCGTTCTCCCGAGAAGCCGGTCGGCAACTTCCTCTTCGCGGGGCCCACGGGCGTCGGCAAGACCGAGCTCGCCAAGCAGCTCGCGAAGACCATGGGCGTCGAGTTCTTGCGCTTCGACATGTCGGAGTACTCGGAGCGCCACACCGTCTCGCGGCTCATCGGCGCGCCTCCGGGCTACGTGGGCTTCGATCAAGGCGGCCTGCTGACCGACGCGGTTCGCAAGTCGCCGCACGCGGTCGTTCTCCTCGACGAAATCGAGAAGGCGCACCCCGAGCTCTTCAACATCCTGTTGCAGGTGATGGATCACGCGACGCTGACCGACAACAACGGTCGCAAGGCAGACTTCCGCAACATCATCCTCATCATGACCACCAACGCCGGCGCGCGAGACATGAAGGCGCGCACGCTCGGCTTCGGAGATCGCCCCACCATCGACCTCGCCAAGAGCAAGGAAGCGATGGAGCGCACCTTCTCACCCGAGTTCCGCAACCGCCTCGACGCCACGGTGATGTTCGGCGGCTTGAACCGGGAGATCATCCTCAAGGTGGTCGACAAGGAAGTGAAGGCGCTGCAGTCGCTGCTCACCGAGAAGAAGGTCACCATCTCGCTGAGCGACAAGGCGCGGAACTGGCTCGCCGACAAGGGCTACGACCCGGAGTTCGGCGCTCGCCCCATGGGCCGCGCGGTCGATCAGAACTTGAAGAAGGCCATGGCCGAAGCGCTGCTGTTCGGCGCGCTCAAGAACGGCGGCAAGGCGTTCGCCGACGCCAAGGCCGACGGCTCGGGGCTCGAGCTGACGTTCGCCACCGCCGAGGCGTAGGCGCAGTCAGGCGAAACCTGTCATCGTGCACCCTTCTCGTTTCGGGGGTGCACCCATGACAGCGACGCCCAACTACGAACAGATCATCTCTGCGTCCGAGCGAGTCACGTGGAAGATCGACGAGGTCATCCCGCTCAACAAGCCGCTCGATTTCTCCAAGCCGTTCCTCCCTGAGTCGCTGGTGCTGTCGGCAGAGGCCACGTTCCTCACCGCGCCCGAGCGGCTCAAGCTCAACCAGATTCGCGCCAACTCCTACGCGCACCTCTTTCAGTTCGTCGAGGAATACATCGTCGCGACCTGCGTGCAGTACGCGTCGGCCGACGTCTTCGGTGAGGAGCAGGGCCTGCGCGCCATGCTGCGGTTCGCCGAGGAAGAGGTGAAGCACCAGCTCCTCTTCAAGCGGTTCTTGAAGGTGTTCGCCGCGGGCTTCGCCACGCCGGTGAGCGGCATTCCGTCGCAGGAAGCGGTGGCCGGCGTGATCTCGAGCAAGTCGCCGATGGCGGTGATGGCCATCACGCTCCACCTCGAGGTGATGACGCAGCAGCACTACGTGCAGTGCGTGTCGAACGCCGAGGAGCTCGACCCCACCTGCAAGGGCATGCTCAAGGCGCACTGGATGGAGGAGGCCCAGCACGCGAAGTTGGACGCCATCACGTTGCGCCGCCTCGCGCAGACCGCGACGCCCGAGCAGCGCACGCTCGCGGTGAAGGAATACCTGGAGCTCATCGACGCGCTCGTCGGTTTGCTCGGTCAGCAGGCAGGCCTCGACATCGCCAGCCTCGAGACAGCCATCGGCAAGAAGTTCACCGACGCCGAGAAGAAGGTGCTGCTCGAGTCGCAGGCGAAGGCCTACCGCCAGACCTTCGTCACCTGGGGCGCCACCAACCCGACCTTCGTCGAGACCATGAAGGACCTGTTCGGTGACGACGCGAAGGCCATCGACGCGAAGATCTCGCAGCTCAACTGAACTTTCGAAATGACTGCTGCTGCCGAAAATCACTTGATGAGCGTGGCGACCACCAAGCTCGTGAAGATGCTGGGCGAGACGAAGGGGCGCGAGCTCGTGGCGCGCACCCTTCAGGCGGCGGGGCTGAAGGACATCTTCACGGCTGACGACCTGCGGAAGTTCGCCGACGAGCTGATCACCAAAGAAGGCCTGGTGAAGATGATCGGCCACTCCCTGCGAACCGAGGCGCTGCTGCGAGGCGCCGGGTTCGGCAAGGCGCAGTAGGCGTCAGAAGCTGCCGAAGTCGTAGACGAGCGGGTCGCTGCCGTCTTCCGGGTAGAAGATTTGAATCGGCGCCGGCATGCCGTTCACGCCTTCCTTCTTGGCGACGAAGTACTTCCACAGCTTGCCCTTCATCGCCGTGGGGCCGAAGCCGACCGCCGACGTCGCCGTGAGCTGGTAGCGCGTGATGAGCGGCGCCGGGTCGTAGAGCTTCGCGTTGTCGAACGCCTTCTTGAACGAGAAGCGCAACGCGTCGTTGTTGAGCGTGCGCGGGTTGTTCTTGTCGATGCGGCCGGCGTGCACGAGCTTTTCGCTCACCACCAGCTTCGCGGCGGCGTCGATGTCGGCCGACGTGGTGAGAATCTCCATGAAGCGCTTCAAGCGCGTCAGGCCACGCTCATCGGGCGGCTTGTCGGCGTCTTGCGCGAAGGCTTGAGCTGCGAACAGACAGGTCACGACGAAGGCACTGCGCAGGGTGTTGGTCATGGTGCGCGGACGCATGAGCAATCGGCGCGCCGACGTCGTTCGCTCGGTGACGCAGTGACGTGAGTACGTCAGCACCGTCGGCCGGGTGACGCAGTGACGTCATCACGTCAGGCGCTGCGCGCGCTCCCGCTCGGAAGAACACGTGGCACATCGCGTGCTCGTGCGCCGCGCTCACCCGCAACTCCCGGAGCCGACACATGTCACGGATGCTGTGCGTCCTCTCGTTGTGCACCGCGCTGAGCGCTGCCGCTCAATCGCCCGCCGAAATCGCCACCTGGCTGCAGAACATCGGCGGAGAGGTGAACTCGCAGAAGGCCACGCCAGAGCTGGTGGCCAAGGCGTACTCGGTCGACTTCGGCCGCGCGAAGGGCCTGGTGACGGCCGACCTCGCGAAGCTGAAGGGCATCTCCGGGCTGCGCGAAGTCACGCTCGACAAGGAATCGGCGACCGACGCCAACGTGGCTGAGCTCGCGAAGCAGGTGCCGGGCCTCAAGACGTTGAAGCTGTGGGGCAACGTCACCGACGCGGCCATGGCCGACGTCGCGAAGTTCACCGCGCTCGAAGAACTGTCGCTGCAGGGCTCGAAGGTGACCGACGCGGGCATGGCGAACGTCGCGAAGTGCCCGAAGCTCGCGCGGCTCACGCTGAGCAAGACCGCGGTGACCGAGAACGGCCTCGAGTCGCTCAAGGGCGCGGGCCTCACCAACCTGGTGTTCGACGGTCTCGCCGGCACGAAGAAGGCGATGGCGGCGATCGCTTCGATGCCGAAGCTGAAGGTGCTGCAGCTGCAGTTCGCGACCACCAACGACGAGGTGGGTGAATTGGCGAAGGCTCCGGCGCTGCAGGAAATCACGCTCATGGCGTCACCCAACTTCGACGACGTCGGTGGAGCGCACCTCGGGAAGATCAAGACGCTCGAGCGCCTCTTCATCTGGAACACGAAGGTCACCGACAAGACGATGGAGGCGATTTCCGGGCTGCCGCTCAAGACGCTCTACGTGAGCCGCACCGCGCTGACCGACAAGGGCATGGCGTCGCTCGCGAAGATCAAGACGCTCGAGACGCTGTGGATCGAGAAGACCGAGGTCGGCGACAAGGGCGTGGCCGCGTTCGCGAAGCACCCAAAGCTGCGCTGGCTCAAGGCCGACGAGACGAAGATCACCGACGGCTGCGTGACGACGCTGGTGACGCTGGCCGAGTTCGACTCGCTCCAGGCGCCGAAGGCCGGCATCACCGAAGCGGGTGAGAAGAAGCTCAAGGAGAAGTTCCCCAAGGCGCGGGTGTACCGATGAACGCGCTCGTGTTGGCGGTGCTCGCTGCGACGGGCGTGCAAGAAGGCGTTCGCTACGGCTCGGGCAACAACCCGTACATGGCGACGGTCGGAAAGATGGCCGACGCGCAGGTGCTGCAGCAGATCGTCGGGCTCGCTCCGATGCAGAAGGTGACGAAGATCGATCGCACCGGAGGCAAGTCGCTGTGGAAGGACGGCGACAAGGCGGTGGCTGGCGATGCGACGCGCGAAGAGAAGATCGCCATTCTCGCGGTGCTCCAACGGCAGGGCGTCGCGGGCTCGGAGAGCGATTCTGTTGATCGCGCGTGCCGACGGCATGAGCGTGCCCATCACGGTCATCGTCGATCTCGCCGGTGCGATGACGTTGCAGAGCGGAGCTGCGGTGAAGGCGCTGCTCGCGCCGGGCCCCACTGCCGAGGAAATCGCCGCGAAGTACAAGCTCGACCCCTTCACCGCTGACGGCACGACGTGGAAGCCGCTCGAGCTCGCCGCGGTCGACAAGGCGCTCTCGCTGCTCACGCCCGAAGAACTCGCGTTGCTCGGCGGTCTCGGTTTCCGCCGGAAGACCAACGACACCAGGGGCCGCTCGGCGTTCTACCGGCGCGCCGACGACGGCATGACCATCGACATCTTCGACAAGACGTTCCTGTTCGACGGCGAATACTTCGTGGGCAGCGTCGACGCGCCGACGCTCGCTTCGGTCGGCGTGATGCTCCACGAGATGGCGCACGCCATGTCCGACTTCCACGGGCGGGAACGGGCGCTGGTGGCCAACAAAGCAGTCAACGAAGCGAAGGAACTCGCGGCAAAGGTGAAGGCTGATCCGACTCCCGAGAACAAAGCCGCGTACAAGGAGAAGGCCGAGCCCGCGCGCACACTTCGACTCGCGCAGAACGCGGGAGATCAGAAGATGCTGAAAGCCGGTCGCGCGGCCGAGCGCTCGTACGCAGCCGTGGTCGACGCGAAGACGTCGGTCTCGGTCTACGGCCGCACCAGCATCGACGAGAACCTCGCGGAGTCGTTCTTCCTCTCGAAGCTCGACAACCCGGCGCTCGATCGCATCGCGCCGCAGGCGATGGCCTGGTTCAAGGCCGGCACCTTCGCGACCGAAGCGCAGAAGCCCATCGAGTGAAGTTGGCCACGGCGCCGCGCGAGCTACTACCGAACTCACTTGAGCTGATGCCGTCGACGAGCCAGAGCTCAGCAGTTCCGAGGACTGGCGAGGGCGACGGTGAGCAGCTCATTTGAGTTCCGGGATAGCGGGGGGCCGCGGCGTTCGTGGTGCAGGTCTCCTCGAGTCTTCGGAGCGTCAATGACGACCTGGGCTATCCTCGAACGTCTGATGCGGCCGCTGGCAGTGGACGCTTCCCTCGACGAACGTGGCTTGTGGACCGGGCTCCAGGAGCTGTTGTCCCGCCTGTCTCGTGTCGACGCGAGCCCCGACGAATTCCTCGACGCGCTCGCCGACGTCGTGGGAGCCGATCGCGCGCTCTTGCTCCTCTCGTACCCTGAAGGCGAGACCGTGCCGCTCAACGGCCGTACCGAAGGCCGCGCGCTCAGCGCCGCGGAGCGAACGCAACTGACGTTGACGCTGGTGCGTGAAGCCGAGCGCACCGGTCGCTGCGTCTCGATGTCGGCGTTCGATGGTGACGACGGCACGCAGAGCGCGCAGGCGTTCGGAATTCTCGCAGCGTTCGCGGTGCCGCTCGAGCCGGGCGTGTTGTCTTCCTCTTCCGCGGAAGGCGGCGCCCAACGCGGCGTGCTGTACGTCGACTTTCGAGATCGCTCGCGGCTGCCGTCACCTCGCATCGCGGAATTTCTGACGGCGGCGGCGGCGCTGCTCTCGTCGGTCGTCGCGCAGAACCAGCGGCTGCAGAGCACGCGCGAGTCTTTGCGTGGCGAGCGCGTGAAGGTGCAGCGCGCGACGGGCCCGACGTTGGACCAGTTGCTGGCGTCTCCTGCATTGGCGCCCATCGCGCGGCAGATTCGTGCGGCGGTTCATTCGATGGATCCGGTGTTGCTCACCGGTGAGTCGGGCACGGGCAAGACGCTGCTCGCGCAGTTGATGGCCGAGGCGTCGGGGAGCGCTCCGGTCGTTCGCGCGATGTTGGGCACGAGCGACGATCTCAACACCATCACCAGCGAACTCTTCGGCCACGAGCGCGGCGCTTTTTCCGGTGCGCTCGCACGGCGCGTCGGGCTCGTCGAGTACGCCGACGGCGGGAGTCTGATCTTCGACGAGATCTTGAACCTCCCGAAGGCCGCGCAGCAGCTGTTGCTCGACTTCACGCAGTTCGGTTCGTACCGGCCGCTCGGGTGGTCGCGCGCGCAGGCCCGGCAGAGCCGCGTGCGGTTGATCTGCGCGACGAACGGTGACGTCGAGGCCGCGGTCGGGGAGGGCAAGTTCCGCCAGGACCTCTACTACCGCATCGCGGGACACCGGCTGCAGCTGCCGTCACTCCGCTCGCGGCGCGCCGAAGTCCCCGCACTCGCGCGTGATTTTCTCGCGCGCGCCGATCCCACACGCGCGTGGAAACTCGACGCGGAGTTGATCAAGTGGCTCACCGCTGATCAGCACGAGTGGCCGGGCAATTTTCGGCAGCTCGAATCGACGCTCCGACGCGCGATGAGCCTCGCGCTGCTCGAAGATCGCGATGGCGAGCGGCTGGGTCTCACGCACGTCGAGCCGTTGCCCGAAGTTGCGGCGCGCACGTCAGTGCCGTCTGAAGATCCGCCGGCAGCTCCGGCCTCGAACCTGGTGGAAGTGCAGCAGCAGCGAGAAGCGCTCGACGCGCGGGAACGCGAAGTGTTGAAGGCCGCCCTCGCCCGCGCCGGAGGAGTGGTCTCGAAGGCCGCGCGTGACCTCGGCCTCCCGCGAACGAGCCTGCTCAGCCGCATGGCGTCGCTCGGTCTGCCGCGAGAATGATCTCCTCTCCCTGCGCGGGGAGAGTGTTGAATGTGAGCCAGTGACCCTGCCCGGCTGGCCCACCGAGCTCTCGCGACGCTTCGAGCCACACGCTGAGCTCGGCCGCGGCAACTTCGGCACGGTCTTCGCTGCGACCGATCGTTCACGCAGCGCGCGCGTCGCGGTGAAGACGCTGCGCGCCGATCGCCAGCACGCCCTGCAGTCGTTCAAGCGCGAGTTCCGAGCGCTCGCCGATCTCGCGCACGATCATCTCGTCCCGCTGCACGAGCTCGGCCGCGAAGACGAGACGTGGTTCCTGGTGATGGAGGTGATCGACGGCTCCGATCTCCTCGCCGCGCTGAAGCAGCGCCCCGAGCTGGTGAAGCCCGTCTTCGCGCAGATCGCGCTCGGGCTCTCGTTCCTCCACGCGTCGGGTCGCATTCATCGCGACCTCAAGCCGTCCAACGTGCGCGTGACGCCGAGCGGCCAGGCCGTGGTGCTCGACTTCGGTCTCGCCATCGACGGAGCGCCCGACGCGAACGAAGGCATGGTCGGCGCAGCGGCCTGGCTCTCACCCGAGCAGGCGAGCGGAGCACCGGCGACCTCGGCATCCGATCTCTACGCGCTCGGCGTGATGCTCCACGAAGCGCTCACCGAGCGCCGACCATTCGAAGGTCCCGCGCTCGAGGTGCTCGCCGCGAAGCGCGCGCGCGACGCGACGGTCGACATCGCCGACGACGCCTTGCGCCTGCTGTGCGCTCGTCTGCTCGCTCGTGACCCGTCAGCGCGCCCCGGCGCACCCGAAGTCGTCGCTGCACTCGACGCCACGCTCGTTCCGCTCCTCGCGCAGCGGCCCGATGCACCGCTCGTGGGCCGAGAGCCGCTCCTCGCCGCGCTCGACGCCGCCGCCGCGCAGCCGCACGCCACCGCGGTGTGGATTCAAGGTGCACCCGGCCTCGGCAAGAGCGCCCTGCTCCGTCACTTCCTCGATGCGCAGTCGAACGCCGGCGCGCTGGTGCTCACCTCGCGTTGCTTCGAGCACGAGAGCACGCCCTTCAAAGCGGTCGACGGTCTCATCGACGGGCTCGCGCGGTGGCTCTCGCGTCGTCGCGCTCCGCTGAGCGAGCCATCGCGCACGCACATCGCCAACCTCGCGCGCAGCTTTCCCGCGCTCCGTGGAGTCGTCGAGGGAACACCGTCGAACGCGCCACCCGAGCTTCATCGCCGCGAGGCCGCCATCGCCTTTCGTGAGCTCATCGCGCTGGTCACGTTCGAGCGTCGCGTGGTGCTCGCCATCGACGATCTGCACTGGGCCGACGCCGACTCGATTCCCTTCCTGCGTGAGCTGCTCGACACGCGCGAACCTCCGCCGGTGCTCTTCATCGGAGCCTTGCGCGACGAAGGCCATCCGCTCCTCGAGCCGCTTCGCGTCGAGCCGGCACCATCGGGCTGCGCCGAGCGACGAACGCTCGCAGTTCCACCGCTCACCGACGAAGCCAGCACACGCCTCGCGCAGGCGTTGGCGCCCGAGTCGTCCGACTCGAGCGCGCTGGTGAAGACGAGCGGCGGGAACCCGTTCTTGCTGCACGCGCTGGCCGGCCATGCCGGAGAGTTCACCGAGGCGGTCTCCAAACGCGTCTCGTCGTTGCCCGAGTCAGCGCGGCGGCTGCTCGAGCTCGTCTCGCTGGCGGGAGCACCATTGGAGCGACGCACGTGGTTGCCTGCTGCGCGCCTCGAACAGCAAGACGCGCTCGCCCTTGGTCACCTGCGCGCCGGTCGACTGGTGCGCGTGCGACGCGATGGAACGCTCGAGCCGTACCACGACACGCTGAGACGAGCGGTGGTGGCGCAGATCGCCGCGGCGCATCGCAAGCTGCACCACACCCGCCTCGCCGATGCGCTCGCCGAGGCGCGCGCCGAACCCGAGCTGCTCGCGATTCACTTGCACGCGGCTGACAGACTTCCCGAAGCCGCCGAGCAGGCGTTTCTCGCCGCGCAGCGCGCGATGTCGGCGCTGGCCTTCAACCACGCTGCGGCGCTCTACGAGAAGGGCTTGAGCTGGGCTCCCTCGCGTCCCGACGCGCGAACGCAGCGCGTGCAGCTCGGGCACGCGCTCTCGAATGCAGGCCGCGGTGAAGACGCAGCAGCTGCGTTTCTCGCGTCCGTCGACGGAGCCGCCGCCACCGAGGCGCTCGAGCTCCGCTCACGCGCCGCCGCACAGCTGCTGCGCTCGGGCTTGTTGGAGCGCGGCCTCGAGCTCACGCGTGAGGTGCTCGAAGCACGTGGACTCTCGCTCGCCCGCACACCGCGCGGAGCCATCGCCTCGATGGTGTGGACGCGCGCGCGCCTCTTCTTCCGCGGGCTGAAGTTCAAGCCGCGCGACCCGGCGACGCTCCCCACGGCTGAGCTCGATCGCGTCGACGCGTTGATCGCCACGTCGATCGGGCTGGCTGCCGTCGATTCGCTGCGAGCCGCGGATCTCATGGGCCAGGCGTTGCTGCGCGCGCTCCCGCTCGGAGACCCTCGGCGCGTCGCCATCTGCCTGGGCTACGAAACCGCCTTCTCGGGCAACGCCGGTGGCCGCGGTGAGAAACGAACGCGGGCGGTGATGGACGCGTGCGATCGCGCGGCGGCGAACGTCGACGATCTCTACGCGCGAGGGTGCAACCTCGGCGGCGCGGGCATCGCCCACTTCCACCTCGGCAACCTGAGCGAGGCGCAGCGCTTGTGCGAAGCATCGGCGAACGAGCACTTCGCGAAATGCCCGGGCGCGGTGAAGGAGTACTTCACCAATCACCTCTTCGCGCTCGCCGCGCTCTCGCAGTCGGGTCAGCTCGGTGAAGTCGCGCGACGGTTGCCGGCGCAGCTGCAGCTCGCGACGGAACGCGGCGATCGCTACGCCGAGGCGACGCTGCGCTCCGGCCTCGCCAACCTCGCGTGGCTGGGCGTCGACGACGAAGCCCGAGCGCGACGAGAGCTGATCGCGGCGCGACCGGGCCTCATCACCACCTCGTATTCGGTGCAGCACTTCTTCGAGCTGCTCGCGCGCTTCAACATCGAGCTCTACGCGGCCGACGCCGACGCCGCGTCGCGAGTGCTCGCCGAAGGGTTGCCGCTGCTCCAGGCTTCGCTGCTGTCGCGCACCGAGTGGATCACCATCACCACCGCGTGGATGAAGGCGCGCGCGGCGCTGATCACCAAGCGACGTGAGGAAGCGCTCACGCACGCGAAGCAGATCGAAGCGCGGAAGCGGCCGTGGGGCGACGCGCTGGCGCTTTCGATTCGCGCCCTCGCGACGCGCGACGCAGAGCTGCTCGCGCGCGCCGCGGAAACATCAGACGCAGCGCAACTGCAGCTCAACGCCGCGAGCTGTCTGTTCGTCGTCGCGCAGTGGAAGCAGAACGAAGCGCTCGCGCAAAAAGCGAAGAGCCGCGCGAACGCGCTCGGCGTCGCACGGCTCGAATCGATGGCGCGCGTCTACGCGCCCGACTTCGCGTGAGTCACTGCACCTGAATCGCGCTCCCGGTCGAATAGCGATCGGCGCCGATCACGACGTCGAGCGAAAACACAGACGCGACCGGAGTCGCGATCAGCACGCCGGCGCTCGGGCCGGTGATCGATCCGCGCCACAACTTCTTCTCGACGGAAGCGGTGGTCTGCTTCTCGAACCCGGTCTTGTAGTCGAGCGACCACGTCTCGTTGGTGAAGCGCACAGTGACGAGGTGGTGGTGTTCGTACCAGAGCGACGAGGTGTAGCAGGGGCTGCCCGAGCAGCTGCTCCAGTCGGACTCGGTGTTCACGGTGACGACGCGATCTCGGTTGAGGGTCGACAACGTGCCCGAGACCACACCGTGCCCAAGGATCAGAACGTTGCTCGTGTACGTCTGAGGGTCGTAGCCGCTCGACACTTCCGATTCGGTCGTGCTCGTGAAGTCGACGTCGCAGCGCGTGCCGTCGACGAAGAAGCGACCAAAGATGTGATCTGACTTCTCCCGCAACTGGCAGCGAGCGCTCGTACCGTCACTCCACAGCCAGCTCACGTCGACGAAGTCGGTGCCGTGCGGGAAGCCGGCGATCGAAACGTCTCCGACGACTGAGTCGATACGCAGTTCTCCGGAGAAGCCCGTCTGGTTTCGAACCTTGAGGGTGTTCCCTCCAGGAGTGAACGACGCGTTGTTCGCGCTGAGCTCCGTGTAGATGCCGTTCTGCACCGAGCCTGTTCCGCGCTTCACGGCGATCAACCACGACAACGCCGCATGGCAGTCGCCGCGGCGAAGCGTCGAGCCCGTGAGCCACACGTCATTCTGCGCGCGCCAGACCTTCTCAGCCTCGTTGACGTGCGGAGTCACCACTCCAGCGTCGATTCCGGCATCCACACTCGCGTCGACGACTCCTGCGTCGGCGACGACGATGTTCGGTGCTCCGGCGTCAGCACTGGGCATCGTCGTCGGCGCGGGCATCTCGCTCGGGGGAGAATTGGCGAAGGGCGGCGGAGAAACGAATTCGTCGTCAGCAGCGGCGGGACCACAAGCGGTGAGAGCGAGCGCAGCGACAAGCACAGAACGGAACATGGTGACCTCGAGGTGAAGGGGCGCAGAGGGGCAGAGCAGTCCCTGGTCCACTCCGACTTCTCCTGAGATCGAGTGGATGCGCCGCGGTGCCGTCCGCGCTGGTGGACGTCTCGCCTCGGTACCTCAACCAGATCAGCCACTTGCGCGGGGCACCGGCAGTGCACAGCCGCACGCCATGCACCCCGCCCTGAATGACGTTCTCGCCCTCATCTCGTTTTCCATCGCCGTCGCAGCGGCTCCGTTCTTTTGGGTGATGGCGCACCGCCAGAATCTGGCCGACGACGTTCGCTATGCGGGCGCGACCATCTCGGTCGCCGCGTTTCATCTCGGCACGAGCTGCCTGCTCACCAACTGCGCGCGATGGCTGATCGCGAGCACCGTCGTGCACCTGATCATCGCCGGCGTCCTGATGACTCGCGCGCTCGCTCGCAACGAAGCGACGCGGTTCTTGAAGGCCACCGTGCGCGTCCTCTTCATGAAGTCCACGCCTGTCCGCTCCACCACTCACCGCTGAGGCTCGTCACGTCATGCAAACCGAATCGATCGTCGTGTTCGCTGGAATCGTCGCCGTGCTGATCGCCGTTGGAATCTCGGGCCGTGTCGCGGGCTGGCCGATGCAGCGCGTGAAGATCGCCATCACCGCGACTGGCTGCGTGCTCCTGCTCGCCGCGTCGTTCTTCGTGCCCGATGAATTCGTTCACACGCTGATGCGCGCGTTCTCGTTCGCGATGTTCCTGAGCACCGGCATCCAGCTCTCGCCTTCGCTGATGAAACTGCTAACCAGCCGCTCGTGAAGCACGAACCCAAACCGCTGACCGGTAAGGCAGCTTTCTTCGACATCGACGGCACGTTGATCAGCACCAACGTCGTCCACGCGTATGGCTACTACGCGATGAACGAAGGCAGCGTGACGGGCATCCTGGGTCGCTCCCTCACCACGCTCGCGCAGCTGCCGCTCTTCGGAGCGCTCAACCTCGTCGACCGCAAAATCTTCAACGAGTACTTCTACCGGCAGTACGAGGGCCTCACTGAAGATCGCCTGCTCACGCTCTCGGAAGATCTCTTCGAAGACGTGGTGAAGCCGGCGATTTTCTCCCGCGCGCAGGACCTGATCGACGAAGCGCGCCGCGCGGGCTGCAAGGTGGTGCTGGTCACCGGCGCGCTCGATTTCACGATGCGCCCGCTCGCGCGTCACCTCGGCGCCGACGACATGGTCGCCAACCGCATGCAGTTCGTCGGCGGCAAGGCGACCGGCAAGGTCATCCCTCCCATCATCGAGGGCGCGAACAAGGCCAACGTCATTCGCGAGTACTGCGAAGCGAACGGCATCTCGCTGATGAAGAGCTACGCGTACACCGATTCAGCGAGTGACTACGCGATGCTCACCGTCGTGGGCCGGCCGACTGCGGTGAACCCGGACATCCGACTCCGGGCGCTCGCGCGCAGCTACAACTGGCCGATCCTCGACGTGCGCTGAGCAGCTGATCACCAGCCGTACAACGAGCCACCCAGCGGTGCCCAATCGGACCAACCGAACGGCGTCTGCCACTTGATCCACGCCTGGTTGTCGCTGCCGCGGGCGAAGAGCTCGATGCCTCCGAGTGAGTTGATGCCGGCGTGAATTCCACTCGAGAGATTGCCCTTCTCGCTTGCCCACGACGACCACCCACCACCCGGAGTCAGCTGCCAGATGTGCCACGCAGCGTTGTCTCCGCCGCGCACGAACACCTCGAGCCGCCCATCTGCATTGCGTGCGACCTCGGGCCGCGAGGTGAGAACTCCGCCGAGGGAGACGAAGCCCGTCACCGAGCCAGCGGGAGTCGTTTCCCACGCGTGCCACAACGCGCGATCAGAACCCCACACGAAGATCTCGAGGCGCCCGTCGGCGTTCAGCTCGATCGCGGGCGCGAAGAGAATGTTGCCGTGCAGCGACTCCCAATCGGTCCAACCGAACGGGCCCTGGCGTCGTCGCCACAACGCGCCGTCAGCGCCGCGCGCATAGACCTCGAGCGTGCCGAGCGAATTGTTCACGACCACGGGCACCGAGGTGATCGATCCACCGAGGGAATCCCAACCAGACCAGTCGGAGTTCGGAGCGTTCTGCCACTTGTGCCACAGCGCTCCGTCGACGCCGCGCGCGAAGACCTCGAGTCGCCCGTCCTTGTTGCGGCCGACTGCGGGTTCCGAGCTGAGCTGCCCGCCTTCGGGGAAGAAATCGCTCCAGCTTCCGCCCGGTGCCCATTGCCACTTGTGCCAGAGCGCTCCATCGAAGCCGACGACGAACACTTCGAGACGACCGTCGGAATTCGCAGCGACGACGGGATCCGACGAGAGCCCTCCACCGAGCGGGTTCCAACCCGACCACGGACCTTTCGAAGGTGCGGGCTGCCACTGGTTCCACAGCGCGCGATCAGCGCCGCGACAGAACAGCTCGAGGCGACCGTCGGCGTTCTTGCCGACGCGACCGTGACCACCGGCGAAATAGAACGGCACGTCGGGCGCAGGCGGAGGCGGCGCGGCCTGACACGACGTGCCGCTCGTCGCGGCGAGCAACCCGAACGGGTCGATGTCGTTGTCGTAGTCGCCATCGCGCGAGACGTTGAAGTGCAGGTGCGTCGACGGCGCTCCGGAGTGACCCATGAAGCCGATGAGCTGACCGGCCTCGACGCGTTGGCCTTCGCTCACCACCGCTTCGTCGAGATGGCCGTAGTAGTACCACCAGCCGCAACCATCGCTGATCGTCACGCGCAGACCCGACGTCGAGCTCGGCCAGCCGACGCGCTGCACGGTGCCGGTGACGACGGCGACGATCGGCGCGCGATAGAACGCGAAGACGTCGTTGCCGTGATGCGGGCCGCCGTAGTCGGAGTTCGCGTTGGCGTCAGGGCACGTGATGTCGCAAGTGCCGCTGCCGCATGACGCTCCGTCGTAGCCAATGTTGTGCGGAGCAGCGACCGGGAACCGATTCATCTGCGGGTCGCACGAGACGCCGCTCGCGACCGTCGCTTTTTCATCGGGCAGCGGGCCGTCGAATTCCTTCAACACCGCGTCGGGACCGCAGGCCGCGAAGAACAACACCACCGCGAAGTTCGAGATCTTCATGTGGTTCTCCTCAGATCGGGTTGCCGAAGCCCATGACGAAGTCCCACGTGCGCGTCTTTTCCCAGACGCCTTCCGCGCCGTTCGGGCCTCCGGTGTTGCCCTCGATGGTGGTGATGGTGCCGTTCGCGTTGACGCTCTTCACGAGGCCGACGTGGTCGGCGACGTTGTCGTGATCCCAATCGAAGAGGATCAAATCGCCCGGCTGCGGATCGCTGCGACCCTTCCAGTTTCCGCTGCGCGCGAGCGCGTTGATGATCGACGGACACCACGGATCATTCAGCGAGCCGCCGGCGCTGGTGAGCACCCACGAGGCGAAGTCGGCACAGTACGACTCCTGGCCGCGGCCGAAGGCGCCCGGGTACTTCGTCACGTCGCCGTCGTTGTTGCCGGTCGCTTCGAGCGTGCCGATCTCGCGCTGCGCGATGTCGAGGATGCGCTGGCGGAAGTCGTTCGACGCCGAGCCGCCGAACACCGGCGCCGGGCCTCCCGGAGCGAAGCTGCTGCCGCCGAGCGCGCCCCACGTCTGCGGGCCGACCACGCCGTCGACTGAGAGACCGTTGGCCGATTGAAACCGCACCACCGCGTTGCGCGTCATCGGGCCGAAGTCGCCGTCGACGCCACCCGGGTCGAAGCCGGCTGCGGCGAGCGCGCGCTGCAGATCACTCACCGCGCTCCCACGTGAACCGATGCTGAGCTGCGGGCGCGGACCACTCGCGACCGGAGCGGAAGCAGGAGCAGGAGCCGCACCATTCAACGCGCCCCACGTCTGCGGGCCGACCACGCCGTCGACGTCGAGACCGCGTGACTGCTGAAACGCGATGACCGCCGCGCGCGTCTGCGGCCCGAAGTCACCATCGATGGGCCCGGGATCGAACCCGGCGTCAGCGAGCGCCTGTTGCAGCTCGCGAACTTCCGCACCGCGGGAAGACGACGCGACCACGCTTCGGGAGGCGATGGCTGAGATGGGCATGTTGATTCATCGCCCGCTCTGAAACTCCGAATTGCGCGTCCCCTGTCAACGGACACTTCAATGGAGTGACCGAGTCGCACTGAGAACCCAAGTTCACACTCCTTGATTTGTCATGCGTCAGGGGCAAGAAGGCCCGCGATGCGGCCGCTGAAAACACTGAAGAAGCTGTACGACGAGGAATCTCACATCGTCATCACGGAGAAGGGCTCGCCGCCCCGCGTGATGTTCTATGGAGAGGATTTCTGGGTCGAAGACCTGCCGGTCGGAACGCGCGTGATCTTCCCGCGGCCTCCGCTCGAGGGCGTGCCGAACCCGAAGGCGGCGATCCGCTACGCGATCAACCACCCGCACGGCATGGACCCGCTGCACGCGCTCTTGAAGCCGGGCATGAAGGTCACCATCGCGCTCGACGACATCTCGTTGCCGTTGCCGCCGATGAAGCTGCCCGACATTCGCCAGACGGTGTGCGAGATCGTGCTCGAGCTGCTCGCTGATTCAGGCGTCGACGACGTGCACCTCGTCATCGCGAACGCGCTGCACCGCCGCATGACCGAGGCGGAGATGAAGCGCATGGTCGGAGAGAAGATCTTCGACGCGTTCTACCCGGACCGTTACTACAACCACGACGCGGAAGACCCCGAGGGCATCGTCGAGCTGGAGCGGACGAACCACAACGAGGTCGTCGCGATCAATCGACGCGCCGCGGAGTCGGATCTCGTCATCTACGTGAACATCAACCTCGTGCCGATGGACGGCGGGCACAAGTCGGTGGGCACGGGCCTCACGAACTACGAATCACTGCGCGCGCACCACAACCCGCAGACCATTCGCGACACGGCGTCGTACATGGAGCCGAGCAAGTCGCAGCTGCACAGCTCGACTGAGCGCATCGGCCGCGTCATCGACAAGAGCCTCAAGGTCTTCCACATCGAGACCACCATCAACAACCGCATGTTCGAGGAACCGGCGGGCTTCTTGATGAAGAAGGAAGAGGACTTCACCGAGTTCGATCGGTTGAAGTTGCAGACGTTCAAGTACGCGCTGTCGAAGATGCCGCGCCCGATGAAGCGCAAGGCGCTGTTCAACATCTTCGCTCCGTACGAGATCACCGGCGTGTTCGCGGGAGCGACCGAGCCCACGCACGAGAAGACGTTGGAGATGAGCTGGAAGCAGTACTCGGTGCCGGTGCAGGGCCAGAGCGACATCGTCATCTTCGGCATGCCGTACGTGTCGCCGTACAACGTGAACTCGATTCTGAACCCGTTGCTCGTGCAGGTGATGGCGCTCGGGTACCTCTACAACCTGAACCGCGGCGTGCCGCTCGTGAAGAAGGGCGGGGTGATCATCATCACGCACCCCTGCTACGACGAGTTCGACCCCGACCACCACGCGCCGTACATCGAGTTCTTCAACCGGTGTCTGACGGAGACGCGCGACGCGCACGTGCTGTCACACAAGTACGAGCGCGAGTTCGCGAAGAACCCCAGCTACGTGCACCTGTACCGCAAGGGAAACAGCTACCACGGCGCTCACCCCTTCTACATGTGGTACTGGGGAGAGAACGGTCGGCAGCACGTCGGCAAGGTGATCGCCGCGGGAGCCGAGAACAATCACGTTCCCGCGATCATGGGCTGGGACCGCACCGACACGTTGAGCGAGGCGATCGAAGAGGCCCGCGGGTTCATGGGCCGCTCGGCGAGCATCTCGTTTGTGCACATTCCGCCGATCTTCCAGACCGACGTTCGGCTGTAAGTCGCTGATCAGCGGCGCGCGGTGAGCGTGCCCTTCTTGCCCTTGGCCTTCGAGTCCTTCGCGTTCGCGGCGGCGGGCTTGGCGGCGGCAGGCTTCGCGGCCGGCTGCTGCCACGCGAGGATCGACGCGGCGCCGTCCATCACTTCGCTGCGCGCCACGCTCGCGCCCAGGTTCAGCGGCTGATCAGGCAGCACCGACACCACCTTGCCGGCGTAGCTCGACGAGCTCTGCACCACGTTGCCGAAGATCAGGAAGCCGACCGTCACCGCCAGCGCCACCACCGGACCCGCGATGCGCACGCGGGGGTCGTCGATGAGGGCCTCGATGCGATTGGAAAGGGAGTTCATACCCACACCCAAAGCAATCGACGCGCCGTTCCAATCGGTCGTCGATCTCGCGAGTTGCGGGGGAGAAACCGCGACATGGGTGCGCCGCTCCACAGGGTGCTGGAGCGGGCACAGACCAGTGGGAAGCCGATTTACAGGCGCTGCAGCTTCTTGAGAGCGGCTTTGGCGGCCCACACGCCGCACATGCCGTGCACGCCAGGACCGGGCGGAGTCGACGCGCCGCAGATCATGATCCGCTCGTTGGGCGTGTTCCACGAGAAGCCCGGCGCCGGGCGAAACACCACCTGCAGCCCCTCGACCGCGCCGCCCGAGATGTCGCCACCGACATAGGCCGCGTTCATCGCTTCCATGTGGCTGGTGCGCTTCGCCGTCTTCGCGAGCACCAGCTTCTGGAAGCCGGGAGCGAAACGCTCGAGCTGCGCTTCGATCTGCGCCGTCGCGTCGGCGTCGCTGTCGTTGGGGACGTGGCAGTAGGCCCAGAGCGTGTGCTGCCCATTCGGCGCGCGCGAATCGTCGAACAGACTCTGCTGCGCGACGAGCACGTAGGGCGCGGTCGGCACCTCACCGCGATCGACCTGCGCTTCCGATTCGGCGACTTCCTTCAGCGTGCCGCCCACGTGGAGCGTCGCCGCCTTCGCGCACTCCGCGTTCAGCCACGGCATCGGAGCAGACAGCGCGTAGTCGAGCTTGAACACGCCCGGGCCCTTCTTGAAGCGGCGCAGCAACGCGCGGTACCAGCCGGGCAACGCATCACCAGCAACGCGCTCGACCACGTGCGCGTGCGTGTCGAACAACACCAGCTTCGAGTCTTCGATGTCGCTGAGCTTCGTGATGGGCCGGCTGCGTTCGATCGTTCCGCCCGCGCGCAGAAACAGCGCGAGCATGCCGTCGATCAACTTCTGTGAGCCGCCGCGAATCAGCGGCCAGCCGACGGCCTGTGCAGCGACCGACAGCAGCAGACCGAACGCGTTGGTCATCGGCGTGGTGAGCGCGCTGAACGAATGCGCTGCGCAACCGGCGATGAGCGCCTTGGCGCGCGCGGTCTCGAAGTTCTCTTCCGCGAACCAGAACGCGCTCTGCAGCGACTGCAGCCCGAACTTCGTGAGCGTGAACGGCGCGCTCAGCGGCGGCGGAGTGGTCGCCGGTGAATACATGAGGTGCTTGAGCACGTGGAAGTTCTTCACCAGCGGCTGCATCACGTCGAGCCACGCTTGCTGATCGACGCCGAGGCGCGCGGCGGTCGCTTCGACTCCTCGCTCGAGGATCGCCACGTCACCGTGCGGAAGAGGATGCGCGACGGCGTACGGCGAGTGCACGAAGTCCACTCCGTGCTTCTCGAGCTCGAGTTCCTTGAAGAACGGAGAGCCGGCCGCGAGCGGGTGAATCGCGCTGCAGATGTCGTGGTGAAAACCCGGCAGCGTCAGCTCGAGCGTGCGGGCGCCGCCGCCGATCGTCGACTGCCCTTCGATGATCTTCACCGAGTGTCCCGCGCGCGCGAGTGTCAGCGCTGCTGCCAGACCGTTCGGACCACTGCCCACGACGACCGCGTCCAAAGCCATGGCGGCGATCTACTGCGCCTCTTCGACCAGCACGCCTGCTTTCGCGGCCTCGCGCCAGAAATTCGGGAAGCTCTTCGCGACGCTGTTCATCCCGCGCAGTCGAACGCGTTGACCAAACAATCGCGCAAGCACCGCCGCCGACATCGCCATGCGGTGATCATCGCGCGCATCGAAGTCGAAGCCGCTGCTCACCGCCGAGGGGTGAACGACGAGCGTGTCGCCCTGCACTTCAGCCTTCGCGTTCGCGGCGTGAAGCAACGCAAGCGTCGCGGAGAGGCGATCGCTTTCCTTCAGCTTCAGGATCTGCGTGTTCGTGAAGCGTGACGCCGCGGGAAGTCTCGTCGCCCAGACCGCGAGCGTTGGAATCGCATCGGGGCAACGCGCGCAGTCGACGTCTTCGAACCCGCGAGTTGGTGAACCCGTGACGCGCGAGCCGTCGAAGCGGAGGCCCGCGCTCCCGAGAATCGAGACCACAGCCTCGTCGGGGTGACCCGAATTCCGTTGCGCGCGATCGACAGACAAGCCGCTGACCCAGCTCAGCGCGAGCAGATAGCCGAGCGACGACCAGTCTCCGGGAATCGGAGGGAGCTGCGCTGGCCGTCGTGCCGGAGCGCGCAGCGTCCCATCGGCGTCGAGCGTGAAGCCCGCTCGTTCGAGCCAGCTGCGCGTGAGCTGGAAGTAGCCCTCGCTCGTCATGTTCGCGCTCACCGTCACGCGGGCGCTCGAGCCGTTCGTCACCAGGCGCGCCGCCGCGAGGAGCACTGCTGACGCGAACTGCGAGCTGAGCTGCGCGTCGACCTCGAAGTAGGCGCGTTCGATCTTCGGCGGTGCCGAGACCGTGATGGGCCAGGGGTTGCCTTCGTCGAGCTGCAGACCAGGCAGTGCCGCTCGCAGCGCGGCGACCAGCGGAGCGTGCGGACGCTCACCGAGCCGCGGCGTGCCCGTGAACTGCGTGCGGTGATTCGGAAGCACGGCGGCCTGCGCGAGGAGGAAACGAAACGGCGCTCCGCCGTCGTGGCAATCAACGGTGGCTTCCGCGTTCTTCAGCGCTGCGAGGCCGGCCTGCAGAACCTTCACGTCGTTCGGAAGTTCATCGACGCCCAGGTCGACTGAGAGTCCGAGGATGTCACCGAGGATCAACGCGCGCTGCGCATCAGACTTCGAGAGCGGCGGCGTGAGCGGAGTCAAAACGCAACCCGCCGCGTGAGCCCTGGCCGCACGAGCAGAATCCACGCGGCCTTCTTGTCTCGCGCCAGCAGCTCACGAATGCGCGGCGCGTTGGCTGGGGTGATCCACTTCTCGAGCTGTGCGCGCTTCACCGGAATGACTGCTTCGACTTCGGTCGCGAGTTCGCGAGGCGTGACCCGGCGTCGAACTCCTTCGTCGAGCGCGTAGAGCATGCCGAGCCCGACCGCCTCGCCGTGCCGCACGCGGTACTTGCTGAGCGATTCGATCACGTGGCCCATGGTGTGGCCGAAGTTGAGCACTGCGCGCAGGCCCTTCGTCTCGAACGGATCTTTCGCGACGACCGCTTCCTTCAACGCGCGGCCCACGCGGATCACTTCGAGATCATCGGGCAGCTCACGCTGCCACTTCGACCAGCGCTTCGCGTCGAGCGTGACGACCATCTTGATCGCCTCGATGCGGCCTTCGCGGCGCTGCGCTTCGGTGAGCGTGGTGAAGAGCTCGGGGATCAGCCACGTCTCGTCGGCTCCGTGGAAGACGCCAGCGAGGTTCTTCGTGCCACCGACGTTGACCGCGCCCTTCCCGCCCACGCTGCTGTCGACGGCGGCGAGCAACGTGGTGGGCACATGAATCAGCTTCGCGACTCCGCGCTTGAAGACGTGCGCGAACACGGTGGCGAAATCACCAATCGTTCCGCCGCCGATGGCGATCAGCGTGAGGCCACGAGGAAGATGCGCGACCTCGCTCATGCACCGCTCGAGCGTGCGCAGCGACTTCACCGACTCTCCGGCGCGCAACGTGAGCCAGTGGCCGTGAATCGCTTTCAGGCGTGGGTGCAGCTTGATGACACGCTCGTCGGCGATGACGAGCCGCTCACCCTTCACGTCCGGGAGCGCGTCGAGCGTCAGCGTCCGCGTGCGCGCCGGTTTGATGTGATTCATGCGCGGTGCGGCCTCGCGAGCACGTGGAGCCACAGATCAGCGAGCACGATGGAGATCATCGACTCCACCACCGGCACCGCGCGCGGGAGAATGCACGGATCATGTCTGCCGGCCTTCGCGTGATCAGCGAGCGTCGCCGGCGGCTTGAACAGCACGCGCAGCAACACCGGTTCTCCGTTCGAGAGCCCGCCCTGAATGCCGCCGTAGACCTCTTTGGTGGTGTGAAACTCGGAACCCTTCAGCGCGAGGCGACGCTCGAGATCATCGGGGCCCCAGCTGATGCCCGTCACCGCACCGATGCCCGTCACCGCGCTCGAGAGCAGCGACTTCAACTTGCCGAACACGGGCTCTCCGAGACCGACCGGGAGACCGTCGATGCGAGCGGTGATCACTCCGCCGTACGAGTCGCCCTTCGCCTTCGCGTCGAGAAGATCGGCTTCGATCGCCGTCGCGAGCTTCGCGTCGGGGCAGCGCACCGAGTTCGCGTCGACCTGCGCGCGCGTGAACTTCGTGGGCGGCAGCGCGAGCACGTGCGGCCCGACCTGAGACACCCACGCGACCGTCGAGAGCGCTGGAATTTCCCGAGCGAGGAGTGCTTCGGCGACCGCTCCGCCAATCACTCGGCACAACGTCTCTCGTCCGCTCGTGCGGCCGCCACCGCGCGGGTCTCGATGCTGAAAGCGCTCGCGCCACACGCGATCGGCGTGACCGGGACGATCTTCCTTCGCGAGCTTCGCGTAGTCCTGACTGCGCTGATCAGCGTTGCGAACGATCGCGGCGATCGGCGTGCCCAGCGTCTTGTCTTCGAAGACGCCGGACAGAATCTCGACGGTGTCGGGCTCGTTGCGCGAGGTGGTGACGTTCGACTGGCCCGGCCGCCGGCGATCGAGCGCTGCTTGAAGCTGTTCGCGCTGGAGAGGAACTCCTGCGGGGCAACCGTCGATCACCGCGCCGAGCGCGACGCCGTGACTCTCGCCGAAGGTCGTGATGCGAAAGAGTTCTCCGAAGGTGTTCATGACGTCGACTCCCACGTTGTTCGCTGCTGCCGCGCCTGGGCGATGAACCAGCGCGGGCCGAGGCGAACGGGTTCTCCACCACGCGCGCGAATTTCCGCAGCGATTTTGTGCGCAGGCGGGCCGTAGGCGATGACCGCGACGCGCGTGCCGGGCGAGAACCGCAGGCTCGCGGGCACTTCGACGTCGGCGGGCCACGTCCACACGATGGTGCCTTTCAGCGCTTCGCGATTGGCCAGCTGCGCGCGCGTCAGCACGTCGAGCTTCGTCACTGGCAGTTGGCGCAAAGCCGCAGTCGCTCCACCGTCACCGAGCGCAATCAATTCCTTCGGGCTTCCGAGCGCTTCCCACATCGCCTGCGCACCAGCGACGTCGGTGTTCGAGCCGCGGAAGTTCTCGACCTCACGAACGAGCGTGTTGATCGCCTCCGCACCGAAGCGCTTCTTGAACGGGTTGGTGACCGCGAAGCCGCGATAGTGCGGCCAGAGCGCTCTGGTCAGCGCGACGACGTCGGTGTCGGGCGGAAGCTCGATGCGATCGAAAGGCTGAGGGTGGATTCGCGGGCTCCGCGAGTGCGCGATGGTGCTGCCGAGAATTCCCAGACGCGCGCGCGTGGTGTTCGGGCCGCCGCGCGCCTCACGAACGGAATCGGCGAGCAAGCGTTGTCCCGGCGCCGCGCGCCACGTCGCGTCGAGCGAGCAGTAGTCGAGCGCGTTTCGACGATTGAGGACGGCACGAAACGGCAGCGCCAAAGCACCCGTGGCGAGCACCGTCACGTTGCCTTCACCGAAACGCTCGAGGAGCCTGACTTGCGTGTCGAGCAGGCGCGGAAACGACTCGGGCGTACCGAGCGGCTCGACGTGTTTAACGCGAACGTTCGGTCCGCTGAGTTCCTTCCATCGCGCGAGCGCTTCGATTGGTTCGAGTGGCTGCGGCGCGTGATGCGAGAACAACGTTGCTGCCCCACCGAAGCGCTCGACGTCGTGAAGCTCAGCGACGCCGAGCCACGCGTCGGGAACCGGAGCGCCGCGCTCAGCAACGAGCAGCGGGAGAGCGCGCGAGGCGGGCAACAGGTCGAGCTGCGGCGGATGAAGGTCGGTTCTGATCTCGAGCAGATCTGCACCCGCATGCCGCGCGCGCCACGCGAACGGCTCGATCGCTTCGTTGGGTGGCAGCGTGACCACGCGACGTGCCCGCGTTCCGCGCTCCACGCGAATCAGAAACTCGACGATCGACATCAGTCGCGCCGCAGCGTGACGGCGCTCTCGCTCGGCGTACACCTCGCGCAGCTCTTCGGAGAACGTGAGCTCGGGCCGCAGCCGTGGCCGCGTGGGGTCTGCGCGCAATCGCTCGCTGTAGGTGTCGAAGCTGATCGGCACCTCGACCACGACGCACCCGCGCAGCACTTCGGCGTGGAGCGAGAGAAAGCCGCCGCCCACGGCGATGACGGCGTTCGTCGGTCGCACCAACGTGAACGCCGTCCGCTCGGCCTCGCGAAAGCCGCGTTCGTCGGCGGCGAACCACTCGCGAATCAGTCGCCCGCTGGTCTGCTCGATCAACCCGTCGAGATCGATCGCCGTGCGCCCGAGCAGTGAGCCGACGTGAGGAACCAGCGTGGTCTTCCCAGCGGCGCGTTGCCCGACGAGCACCACCGGAACTCCGCGCGGCAGACCCTCGAGACGCTCGTGGCGACGGCGCTCCCACTCCGCGCGCAGACCGTCGCGCAGACGGTGATCGACGAGCTCGAGCAGCAGAGGCGTCACGCCGCTTCAATATCACCGCGTCGGAAGCAGAGCGTGCTTCCGGCAGGGCTTCGGCTTCACACCCGGAGGTCGCACCACGAAGACACCCGAATAGGTGTCAGCATGTTCGTTCAAGTACGCGAGCAGGTCGGTCTCGACGGCCTGCATCGCGAAGTGATCTCCGACGATCCACTTGCCGTCGCCTGCATACACGCCGACGTGCCACACCCAGACGTCGACGCCATCGAGCTTTCCGATCGGCCCTTCCTTCGGGTTCTTGTCGGCTGCGACGAGCATCAACACGTCACCAGGCTGAAGCTTCGAGAGTTCGAGCGACTTCGACGTGACGGGGTTCAAGCCCTCGACCGGAGTGCCGAGCTGCTTCTTCGCGACCAGCTCCGTCGGGTTGTACGAGAACGATTTCCAACCGCAGCCCGTCGCGCGTTCAGCGCCAGCGAACACCACGCCGAGACAGTCGATGCCTTCTCCTGGCGCACGACGTCGCCCGCCGAGTTCGTAGAAAGTGCCGACCTGCGAACGCGCGCCCTCGACCCACGGGTTCTGCGACAGCGCGATGGTCATCAGCAGAGTCAGCATGGGTTGAGATAACGTCGCGCGCACATGCGCTGGTTCCTCTGCATCCTGCCACTGCTCGCCTTCGCTGCCTGCCCCGCTCCGCAGCCGCCGACGCTGGGAGCGATGTGCAGCACCGAGACGGTCGGTCGCTGTGACACCACTTCGCCGCGACTGCTGCAGTGCACGAATGGCTCGTACGTTCTGTACGCCGACTGCAAGGGCCCGAACGGCTGCTCGGTGACGACGGACACGGCTGACTGCGACACCACGGGCAACTCAGTGGGTGATCACTGCGCGCCGACGTCGGAAGGCAAGGTGCGCTGCGATCCCGACGGTGGACTCAACATCCTGCGCTGCGTGAACGGCACGCTCGACGTCATCTTCACCTGCTCTCCGCCGAGCCAGTGCGGTCTCAACGACGCCGGGCTGACGTGCATCTGAGAAGAGCGACGAGCGCGAGCATCAGCGGCGCGTCGATCGTGCTGCAACCAGCGGGCGGCTTCGGCACCAGGGTCACCCAGAGATTGTTCGTCACGGTGCGCGGAGCGGAGTTGATGCGCACCTCGGCGCGATAGCGACCGCCCTCGGCGAGCGCTTCGGTGAACGTCTCGTCTGCGCCCGCGACGTCGTAGCTCTTCCATTCGACTCCATCGCGCAGGACGACGAGCTGACTGCCCGAGCCGTTCGTCACGCGCGCGGTGAGCGTGGCAGCGGTCGACGAGACCTCCGAGCCGACGAGCGATTCGTTCACGCGGAGATCGATCATCGGATCATCGGGTCCCTGCAGCTTCACCACGGTGCGACCCGCGCGCACGCCCGCGACGATCGCCGACGGCTCGAGCGAGCTGGCGAACACCATCGTGGTCGGCGCGCCGATGGGGCTGTCGAACTGCCCGGTGTCGACTCCACCTGAATGATCATCGCTGCCGCCGATCGGCGCAGCCTTGATGCCCTGGGCGACGAGGCGCTCCCACCAGGGAATGACTTGCTTGGTGAAGAGCACACCCGTCTTGTCCCAACCGCCGGTGCCGATCTCGACCGCGCCGAGTTGCTCGCGCGGAATCTTTTGCTTCCACGCGCAGCCGATGCACGTCGTGCCGAGATCGAGCAGCGGGTGGTCGATGGAGAACACCACGTCCTGCGTCGCGAACTCCGCGAGCGCGGTGTCGAGCGTGACGTCACCGAGCCCCAGACGGTGATCGACGTACTTCGTCGCGCCGATGCCGTTGGCGTGACCGGAGTAGGTCGTGAACTCGACTCCGGGCAGCAAGAGCAGGTTCGGATGACGCGACTGCACGTCGTTGAGCCAGCTCACCGAGGCCGTGGTGTTGTGCTCGGACAGTTCGACGAAATCGAGCCCGCGCATCGCAGCGAACAACGCGATGGCATCGGCGCTCGGCTGCGCGTCGCCGCTCTCGCGCGAGTGCACGTGAAAATCTCCGGCGTACCAGCGCGCTTCGTCCTTCAACTTCACGGGCGAGTACGGCGCACGCACAGTCTGCGGAGCGAGCGTCGCGGTGGTGCGCGTTTCGATCTCGAGCCGGTACCGCGCGGGCGAGACGATCACCTTCGCCTTGCCGATGACCACCGCCCACTGACCGGGCGTGATGGGACCGGGGAGATACGAACGCGATGCCGCCTGCACGCCGATGATCAGGTTCTCGCTGTTGCCGCCGCCCCACCCGCGGAACGACGGGTCGAACACGCCGTAGTCGAGGATGTTCTCCGCCTGCTGTTTCGGGTGCGCGATCTCGATCTCCACCGTGCCGGCGGGCACGTCGAACGGAATCATCACGAACGCCGGGCCGTCGGTCGGCAGCTCACCCTCGAGAATCACTGGCGTCGCTCCGGCCGCGAAGGCGAAGAGCACCACGAAGAGCAAGAGCGCACGCATGGGCGCATGATGCTCGCGAGCGCCGCGCGCGTCTTCTGCGGAGGCGCAGCAGCGTCACGGCGTGGTGACGTGAGACGCTGGGGCGAGATGCCTGCGGCGGCGCGCAGACGCGAGCGCTACACAAGCGCACCATGACCACTCCTCAAGCGCCTCTGCCCTCGGGTTTCTCCGCCACCAGCACCGCGAAGCAGGTTCTCGGAAACAAGCGGCTCGATGGAGTGACCGCCATCGTCACCGGCGGGTACGCGGGCATCGGGCTCGAGACCACGCGCGTGCTCGCAGAAGCAGGAGCGAAGGTCATCGTTCCGGCGCGCACTCCCGAAAAGGCGCGCGCCGCGGTCGGCAAGATGCCGAACGTCGAACTCGAGGAGCTCGATCTCGCGAACCCCGCTTCGATCGACGCGTTCGCCGCGCGTTTCCTCCAGAGCGGGCGCGCGCTGCAGCTGCTCATCAACAACGCGGGCATCATGGCCACTCCGTTCGAGAAGGACGCGCGCGGGTTCGAGAGTCAGTTCGCGACCAACCACCTCGGCCACTTTCAGCTCACGGCTCGTCTCTGGCCGGCGCTGAAGAAGGCGAACGGCGCGCGCGTGGTCTCGCTCTCGTCGCGTGGTCACGCCCGCTCGCCGGTGGTGTTCGACGACCCGTTCTTCGAGAAGCGCGCGTACGACAAGTGGCTCTCGTACGGCCAGGCGAAGACGGCCAACGTGCTCTTCGCGGTGGGGCTCGACGCCCGCGGCCAGAAATACGGAGTGCGCGCGTTCGCGGTGCACCCCGGAGGCATCATCACCGACCTCGTGCGCTCGCTCAGTGAAGAGGAGAAGTCGACGCTGCTCACCAACATCCAGAAGTCGACGGTGCTGAAGACCATCGAAGAAGGTGCGGCCACGACGGTGTGGGCCGCGACCAGCTCGCAGCTCGACGGCAAGGGCGGTGTGTATTGCGAGAACGCCGACGTCGCCGAGCTCGTCGCGAACGACCCCACCATCGGCAAGGGTGTGCGCGCGTACGCGATCGACCCCGCTCAGGCCGACCTGCTGTGGACCAAGAGCGAGGGCTGGACCGGCGTTCGTTTCGAATTCTGAAACAATCAGTAGAGGAAGCCGATCATCACTTCATCGGTCGTGAAGTGGTCTCCGACGTTGCCGCCGACCGAATAGATGCGGCCCCCGAACATCGGCGTGTGGTGCACGTGCGCGCGCGCGTGCGGCAGCGCGGTCATCTCTTCGAACTCGCCGAGCGTGCCGTCTTCGTTCAACTTCGCGCGGCGCACGAGCCCGAGCAGGTTGAGCGAGCCGTCGAAGCCGCCGACGAGGTACACGTAGCCGTCCATCACGCCCGCGCTGTGAGTCGAGAGGTCCCACGGGAGCGGCAGCGTCGACCACTCGCTGAGCGCGCCGGTCGCGGGGTCGACGGTCGCGGTGAGGATGTTGCGGTGATGCGTGGGGTTGCTGGTGAAGTCGACCGCGTCGAAGCCGCCGCTCAGATACAGCCGGTTGCCGAACGCGAACGACGCGTGGTGCGTGCGCGGGAGCGGGAACGCGCGCTCTTCCGTCCAATCGCTGAGCACGCCGTCCGCGCCGATGTGCGCCTTCCAGATTTCCTTCTTCGCGACGCCGTCGTCGGTGCGCCCGCCCATCGCGAAGAGCCACTCGCCGACGCGGGTGACGGTGACGTGGAAGCGGCCCACTCCGGGCAGCGGCTTTTCTTCGCGCCAGGTTCCGGGCGTGCCGTCGGCGTTGATCGACAGTGACTGCACGCGCGGCGTGAGCGCTGAGTGTCCGCCCGAGTCCACCGACATGCCCGACACCGAATAGAAGCGATCGCCCGTGCCGTCGACGCCCATGCCGGCCTGCCAGAAGAGCGCGCGCGGGCCCTGACGCCAGGCACTCACGAAGCCGTCGGTGGAAGGGTTGGTGATCCACGTGTCGTGGCGCGCTTCGCCGAGCGCCATGTCGACTCCGCCGAAGACGATGAGCGTCGGCGTGTCGGTGAACTTCATGAACGTGCCGTGGTGATCACGTGCCACTGGACCGGTGGCAGCCGACGCCCAGGCGATGGCGCTGACGCAGCCTCCGTCGGCTTCGTGCGTCTGATCAGGGCACTGCACACCCGCGTCGACGCCCGCATCCGTTACGGGATTGACGGGATCCGGCTGCTGAGTGACAGGCGGCTGGCAAGCGAGGAGGAAAACGGCGGCGGAAACGACCAACGATGTGCGCATGCGTGCGCCCTCAGCACGCCGCGTGCCGAAGTCACCGCGTGCCGCTCACGCACAGCGCATTGGTCGGGAGCCAAACCGCGCCGCCGGGATTCGTGAACGGAGCGAGCGCAGCGGCGAGAGTCGAACGCAGCCGCGCGACATCTTCTGCTGAAGCCTTCGCGGCGAACGCACCGACCGGGCCTGCGAGCTCGCGCACCGCGTTCCAATGATGATCGAGCGAATCGAACGCGAAGACGACTTCACGGCGCTCGAGCTGAACGGCGGCGAAGCCCGCGTCGCGAAGCAGCGACTCGACCCGACCAGGCGTGCTCAGCCGCAACGGCCCCGGAGCGTCGGGCGGAGGTGGCGTCGACACGAACGGCGCCATCGACTGAAACAAGGTGCGGAAGAACGCTGCGTGCGGCGCCTCGTCCCACGCGCTCACCAGCACCCGGCCACCGGGGCGCAGTACGCGCTTCAGCTCACGCGCGCCGAGGGCGAGGTCTGCCGCGTACATGAGGCCGTCCTTGCAGGTGACGACGTCGAATGAGCCGTCGTCGAACGGCAGCGCGTCGATGCTCGCCTCGCGAACGGTGAGCTGCTCGAGCCCGGCGCCTCTCCGGCGCGTCGCCGCGACCATTCCCGCCGCGACGTCGGTCGCGACCAACCTCCCGCTCGCGCCGACGCGCTCTGCAATGGCCAGCGCCGGCAAGCCCGTGCCGCACGCCACGTCGAGCACCCGTTGGCCCGGCGCCACTCCGTCGACGAACCACTGCGTGAGCGGCGCCATCACGGCGGCGTGCCAGTCGTGCCACTTGTCCCAACCCTCGAGCGCGATCAGTTCGTTCATGCCGCCCACGGTACGCGCGCGCGCGAAAAGCAGAAGACGGCCCAGGCGAAATGCATCGTTTCCAATTCGGAAATAATCTGCGACTTCCCATGAACACCCTCCACAGCATGGCGATCTTCGTTCGCGTGGCGCAGCAAGGCGCCTTCGCCAGGGCGGCCCGCGAGCTGCGCATGTCTCCCGCGGCGGTGACCAAGCACGTCGCCGCGCTGGAGACCCACGTGGGCGCGCGGCTGTTCGATCGCACCACGCGTCACGTGAGCCTCACCGAAGCGGGCCGCGTGTTTCTCGAGCGCTCACGCGAATGCCTGCAGGCCGTGGACGACGCCGAGACCTCGGTCCGCTCGCTGTCGGGCGAGGCGAGCGGGCCGTTGCGGGTCACCGCTCCGGTCGATCTTCAAGAAGTGCTGGCGCCGGCCATCGCGGCGTTCGCAGCGCGGCATTCGAAGGTGACGCTCGACGTACGGCTCTCGAATCGCGGAGTCGATCTCGTCGAAGAGGGCATCGACGTCGCGCTCCGCGTCGCTCCGGCGCTCGAGGGCAGCTTCATCGCGCGCCCCATCGCTCCGGTGGCGATCGTGCTCTGCGCATCGCCGGCGTATTTGCGTCAGCACGGTCGGCCGCGGCGGCCTGCCGAGCTCGCGAAGCATCGCGCCATCGTGTTCGGCGAGCCGAAGCCGCGCGACGCGTGGACCTTCGTGCGCGACGGCAAGCGCGTGCAGGCTTCACTCGCAGCGAGTCTCGTCACGAACGGCGGCGAGCTGATTCGCGGTCTGGCCATCTCGGGCGCCGGCGTCGCGGTGCTGCCGTCGTTTCTCGCTCGGCGCGCGCTCGCGGAAGAGACGCTCGAGCAGCTGCTCCCGGAATGGACCGTTCAGCCTGCGCTCACCCTCTTCGCGCTGTACCAACACCGTCGCTTCGTCGCCCCGAAGGTGGCGGCGTTCGTCACCACGATGAAGGACCAGCTCGGCGCTCAGTCGCCGTGGAAGTAGAGCCCGAGCGCGTCGGGCACGATGCCGCCGCCGGGCGAGTGATGCCAGCCGACGAGCCCGAACTCGGTGCGCACCAGGAACCATTCCGCGTCGCCCTTCTCGGCCAGCAGGATCTCGACCTGCGCGCCCGGAGCGAGCGTGACCACCACTTCCGAGCCGACCTTCTTCTCGGCGTAGAGCGGCACCGACGCCACCTTCTCTTCGGTCACCACGTTCTTCGTCGCCACCTTCACCTTCTCACCGACGTACAGAAACGGCTGCGGCACCTCGCGCCACGCCTTCCCGTTCCACGTCAACTTGTGACGCACGGTGAACTTCGCGTTGCTGTTTTGCAGCGTGTAGAGCGCGCCGTTGCCGGTGATGATCAGCTGCTCACCGGAGAGCTGCAGCTCGGGCGAGAGCGAGTCGTCGGCCTTCGCGCACTGCTTCTCGGCGTAGATGAACCAGCCCGGGTCTTCGCTCGGCCCGGGCGAGAAAATCAGACACCGCTTCACGTTCGGAGCGAGCGTCACCACGCCCACCATCACGTCGTTGCCGTCGTCGGCGGCGAGCTTCGCGAGCGGCTTCAGCGAGCCCTTCGGCGCGTACACCGCGTGCGAGCGCTTCTCGACGATCAACGTTCCTTCGAGCGAATCGAACGGCGCAGGCAACGCAGGAGCGGCGGTCAGCACCACGAGCGCAAAGAGCATGCGCGGAAGCATGACTCATGACGCGACGCGCAGGGTGAATTCCCTCGACGGGCACGCGCAGAAGCGAGACGAACCGCGCATGGCCACGAACTTCACGCCCAAGAAACTCCGCCGCGAAGACGCGCTCGAGTACCACTCGCAAGGGCGCCCCGGAAAAATCGAAATCACCCCGACCAAGCCCACCGCCACTGCGCGCGACCTCGCGCTCGCGTATTCGCCGGGCGTCGCCGAGCCGTGCCTCGAGATCGCGAAGGACCCCGACCTCTCGTACACGTACACCACGCGCGGCAACCTGGTCGGCGTGGTGAGCAACGGCACCGCGGTGCTCGGCCTCGGCGACATCGGCCCCTACGCCGGCAAGCCGGTGATGGAAGGCAAAGGCGTGCTCTTCAAGAAGTTCGCCGACATCGACGTGTTCGACATCAACGTCGACGCGAAGGAGATCGACGCGTTCTGCGCGGTCGTCAAAGCGCTCGAGCCCACCTTCGGCGGCATCAACCTGGAAGACATCAAGGCCCCCGAGTGCTTCGTCATCGAGCGGCGCCTGCAGGAGTCGATGAACATCCCCGTGTTCCACGACGATCAACACGGCACGGCGATCATCTCCGGCGCGGCGTTGCTCAACGCGTGCGAACTTTCCGGCAAGAAGCTCGATCAGGTGAAGGTGGTGGTGAGCGGCGCGGGAGCGAGCGCCATCGCGTGCACCAACTTCTGGATCCGCCTCGGCGTGAAGGTCGAGAACGTGATGATGGTGGACACCAAGGGCGTGCTCCACAGCGGCCGCACCGACGGCATCAACGAGTGGAAGAAGCCGTTCGTGAAGGACACCGCGGCGCGCACGCTGTCCGACGCGATGAAGAACGCCGACATCTTCCTCGGCGCGTCGGTGAAGGGCCTCGTCACGCCCGAGATGTTGAAGAGCATGGCGAAGAACCCCATCGTCTTCGCGCTCGCCAACCCCGATCCCGAGATTGACTACAACGAAGCGAAGAAGGCGCGACCCGACGCCATCGTCGCCACCGGTCGTTCGGACTTCCCGAACCAAGTGAACAACGTGCTCGGGTTCCCCTTCATCTTCCGTGGAGCGCTCGACGTGCGCGCGCGCCGCATCAACGAAGACATGAAGCTCGCCGCCGCGCACGCGCTCGCCGCGCTGGCCCGCGAAGACGTGCCCGACGCCGTGAGCCACGCCTACGGTGGAGAGCGGTTCGTCTTCGGCCCCGACTACATCATTCCCAAGCCCTTCGACCCGCGCGTGTTGCTGTGGGTCGCTCCGGCGGTGGCGAAGGCCGCGCTCGACACCGGCGTGGCGCGTCTGCAGCTCGATCTGGTCGAGTACCGCCAGCGCCTGCAGCGCATGCAGTCGCGCAGCTACCAGGTGATGTCGTCGGTCTTCGCGCGCGCGCGCACGAAGGTGAAGTCGATCGCGCTCAACGACGGAGAGCACCCGCGCGTGCTGCAGGCCGCTCGCATTCTTCGCGAAGAAGGCGTGTGCGACCCGATTCTCCTCGGCGACGAAGAGCTCATCCGCAAGGCGATCGCCGAGACCAAGCTGGAGGACGAGCTGAAGGGCGTGCGCATCATGGACGCGCGCAAGTCGCCCTACCTCGAGACCTACGTGAAGGACTTCCTCACGCTCGGGCAGCGCAAGGGCGTTTCACCCGAGCGCGCGGCGATGAGCATGCGCCGGCGCAACTACTTCGGCTCGATGCTGGTGCGCAGCGGCCACGCCGACGGCTTCGTCACCGGCCTCACGCAGAGCTACCCGGAAGCCGTGCGCCCGCTGCTCGAGGTGATCGGTACGCGCGAAGGCCGACGCGCGGGCGGCGTGTACATCATGGTGCAGCGCAACGAGTTCAAGTTCTGCGCAGACTGCACGATGAACCCGGTGCCCACTCCGGAGTTCCTGGCGGACATCGCGATCGCGACGGCGGATCTCGCTCGCAGCTTCGACGTCACGCCGCGACTGGCGTTCCTCTCGTATTCGAACTTCGGCAGCGCGGCTGGTGGCCCGTCACCCAAGCGCATGCGCGACGCGATGGAGCTCGCCCGCAAGCGCCGGCCCGATCTCGAGATGGACGGTGAGATGCAGGTCGACACCGCGCTGGTCGCCGAAGAACGCAACGAGCGCTTCCCGTTCTCGCGGCTCACGGGTGACGCCAACGTGCTCATCTTCCCGTCGCTCGACGCGGCGAACACGGCGTACAAGTTGTTGTGGCGCTTCGGCGGTGCAGAGGTCATCGGGCCGCTGCTGCTGGGCATGAACCTGCCGGTCAACGTGCTGCAGATGAACGCCTCGACGCAGGACATCGTGAACCTGAGCGCGGTGACTGCGGTGCGCGCGCAGGGCGGCGAGTTCTTGTTCTGATCAGTCCCAGGTGACGAGGAAATTCGTGCCTTCCCCGTCACCGCCCTGCACCACGCACTTCACGTTCTTCGCGCCAGTGAGCGCGGTGCCGGCCTGCACCACGCCCGCGGTGTAGATGGCGAACTCGATCTCGTTCATCCACATCAGCACTTCCTTCGGCCCGCGCACGGTGAGCTTGCACTCCGTGTAGTTGTTCGCGGTGCGGAAGTTGCGACGCGTGCGTGCGAGCGCGCGCATCGGCCCGATGAGCCGCAGCACGGCGAACAGCGCGAGCCCGATGACGCCTTCCTTGAAGCGATCGATGGTCTTCTGCCCGAGCGCGTAGAGCGCCTCGTCGCGCGACATCGTCGGAAACAACCGACGCGCTGCGATGGGCAGACCCTTTTCCCACGTGGTGCGCGGGTACGCGGTCTCGAGCTTGCCCAGGTTGACGCCGGTGGCAGCCGCGAACTCCGCGCGGAACGCCGCGTCGGAGCCGATCATCTTGTCCATCGCCTCGAACGCACTCGCGAAGACCACGTCGTTTGCGCCCATGCGTTCTCGAACTAACGACCTACTTGCCCAGCCGCTTCAAGACCGGCGCCGTCGCGTTGCCGGTGGTGACGCCACCGGACTTGAGCATCCAATCGAGCAACTCGCTCTCGACCACCACCACCTCGTCACCTTGCACGAGTCCGCCCACGTCCTTCGGCGTCGCTCCGAGCGAGCCGATGATCGTGCCGTCGTTCTTGATCTTCGACACCTTCACCCACACCCACTCGTTGCCACCCGAGTCAGCGGGGAACGGCGCGAGCACCGACAACGTATCGCCGGCCTTCAACCCCTTGAGGAACTTCGGCTTCACGGTCGACGCGAAGAGCTTCATCTGCACCTGCGACACCTTCTTCACCGCCGGGTCTTCGGCGAGCCCACCCGTCGCACCATCGCCATCACCGCCGTCGTCGTCTTCACCGTCTGCCGCGTCGGCCTTGCCGAGCAACGAGTCGAGCGTCGCGCCCAGCCGCGTGGCCACCGAGCCACCGCCCGGGAAACGCACCTCGAGCACCGGAGCGATGATGGTGCCGACACTCACCAGCTCGACGTCGGCCTCACCCTTGCCTCCCGCGAAGTCCTTCTTCCAGGTCTCACGCCGCGCCTTGTGCTTCACCTTGTTCAGCTCGAGCGTGGCGCGACCGGGCGTGGCGGCGATGCTGCCTTCCAGCATCTGCTGCGCGAGCACGTTCACCAGCGAGATGGTGGCGCCCTTGTCGGACACCGGCACGCGCGTCACCTTCAGCTCCGGCACGCCGAAGTGCGCGAGGCCTCCGGTGAGCAGGTCGCACGAATCGCCCTTGGTGGTGACGAACACCGTGAAGTGGCGAAGCGCGTCGGGCGACGTCTTTTCCCACGAGTCGATGCGCAGCTTCTTCCACTCCGCGCCCGAGAAATATTCCTGAGCCTCTTCGTCCCACAACACGCCGCCGGTCGCCTTCTGGAACTCGAGCAGCACCTTCGCGACGTCGAGCAGCTTGTGCGCGTCTTTGGTCTCGAGCGTGACGTCGATGACCGACGCCGTCTTCGCCTCGAGCACCGCGTCCTTTTCTTTGTCGGTGAGGCCGTGCGCGACGTCGAGCGCTTCACCCGACATCGCTCCGTATTCGCTCTCGGTCGGCAACGAGCGGTACACGAGGTAGTCGCCTTCGGCTTCCTCGGGGATCTCGTCGCGGTACACCTTCAGCTTGGCAGCCTTCGCGACCCGCTGAATCGCCGCCCAGCCATCGGTCTTCGGTTTGGTGAGGTGGAAGATCGCGAACTGCGACTGCGCGTCGACCGGAGCAACCCAGGGACCGATCTGCGGCTCCGCTTCAGGCGGCTCGTCGGGCGTCGGGTCAGGCGTCGCGAGCGGATCGCCTGGATTCGTGTCGTCGGTCGGCGGCTCGTCGGGGTCGGGGTCCGGAGCGACCGTCTTCTTCTTCGTCGCGAACGGCTTGGGCTTGAAGCCGTCATCGCCCGAGCTCTTCGTGTTGTCGGAAATGGAACTGACCAGCGACACCGCGCCGACCGAGCACGAGCCGACGAAACACACGGCGAGCAACGCGACGAGCACGATGGCAACGACGCGTCCACCGTTCTCGTTGGGCGCAGTCGCAGCAGGCGCAGCAGCTTCAGGAGGCTTCTGGTCCATGGCGGGGGGCATCGTGCCTTCATGACATTCGTTTGGGAACGTCTAGAGTCCGCACCCCGATATGCCCAAACGATCCCCCGCCAAGCGCGCCATCAAGCAAGACCGCGCGGTGAAGACTCGCCAGGAGATCCTGAAGTCCGCCATCACGCTGTTCGCGCGCCGCGGCATTCTGGCCACCACCATGGCTGAGCTGGCGCGCGCGATTCACATGACGCCGGGCGCGCTGTACTGGCACTTCCCCACCAAGGAAGACCTGCTGCTCGCCGCCATCGAAGAGCTGCACCAGCACTTCGTGCGCAGCTTCGAGCCGTTGCTCAACGAGATGACGAAGTGGCCGGCCGCGAAGCAGCTCGAGGCCTTCTGCAACCACACCGGCCAGTACCTGCAGGACAACCGCGAGCACGGCATCTTCTACGGAATGGTCGGCGCCGAAGCGGCGGAGAACACCGAAGACGTGGCGACCGCGCTGCGTGACGCGCTGCAGGTCTACGTGACGGCCATCGAAGCCATCATTCGGTACGGCCAGAACAAGACGAAGGAATTCCGCACCGACGTCGACGCGCGCACGGTGGCGAACAACGTCATCTTCGGGAACATCGGGCTGGTGGTGCAGCACAACCTGTTCCGCGAGACGATCAGCTACGCGCCGATCGTGCAGACGCTGCACACGCTGCTCATCGCCGGCATCCTGAAGTGATCAGCGAGACGGCAGCGTTCCCGCGAGGCGTGTGCGCACCACGCGCTGCTTGCCGTCGAGCGTGACCAGGCAGCCCGCGCGGTAGGTCCATTCCTCGAACTCGACGAGAAATTCCGACGGGCTCTGCTTCACCCACGCCCAGTCCTGCGCCGAAGCGCGCGACTGCACGTGCGACCATTCTTCGCCCGGGTGCGTGGCGTTGCAGAACGCGGCGAACGACGCATAGCGCTCGAGAATTCGCGAGCGCATGAACAACGCGCCGGCGACGAGCACCACGAGGGCGATGACCGCCAGCCCGGGTGCGCGTCGCCGCGCGACTTCGTCATCGCTCACGGCTCGGTGGGCGATGCCGCGTTCTGCGGCTCACGCATCGAGCGCATCACGATGTCGGTCGAGTTGTTGTCGCTGTCGTGCGCGTTGCCCAGCAGCGCGTCGGCGCCGTTGGTGGCCATGGTCGCGGTGGTCGACGTCGGGCGCGCCTTGCGCTCGAACGATTCGGCGGTGCCCTGAATCGCCGAGTTCACGAACGCCATGCCTTCCGGCTGATCAGGCACGGTCTGACCCGTCGCGCCGTAGCCGATGGTGTCGATGGCCGACATGCCGTTGGTGATGCGCACGTGGCCCGAGTTACCCGAGAAGCCCATGTCGGCTCCGGCGCGCAGGTCGGGGACGGTGAGCGTGGTCGGGTACGACGGGCTGGCGATGAGGAAGAAGCCACCCGCGGTGATGATCTTCCCGACGGGAATGGTGGCCTTGGTCTGCCAGCCACCACCACCGCTCGCCGCGCGGTACTGCACGGCCCAGCCCGAGATGTCGACGTCGGCGCTGGTGGGGTTGTAGAGCTCGACGAACTCGTCGCCCGCCGAAGCGCCGCGCACCGCGAACTCCGAGATGACGACGTGGTTGGTGACCGGCACCTGCTGGACGCTGAGCAACGCGCTCGAGGTGTTGGCGCCGAGCGTCGCGGTGAGCGTGCCCATGCCCATCGCCATGGCGTCGATCTGCACTTCGAAGGTGACCGACAGCGCGTCGGCCGGCACGGTGACCGTCATCGGCGCGACGCCGACGGTGTTGGGCACCAGCGCCAGCGTGATGGGCGTGTCACCCGCCGCAGGCAAATCGAGCGAGACGGTGAACGACTGACGCCCGCCCGCCGTGACGCTCGCCATGAGCGGGTTGAGCAGCGGCTGCGAGGGGATGTCGATCGCTCCGGTGCCGAGCACGCGCACGGTCGAGTTGCGCGAGTCGGTGCCGAGCGTGGCAGTGAGGGTGACGGTGCCTCCGTCGGTCGACGTCTCACCATGGAGCGGAACCACCGCCGTGCTCTGACCGTTGGGCACGATGATCAACCCACCGTCGCCCACCGTGACTTCGGGCGAGGCCGCGGTGACGTTGACGGCCGTGTCGCCGAGCGCCGCGTTCGACAAGCGCACCAGCATCGGAGAAGGAATCGACACGCCCGCGTCTTCACGCACGTAGACCAGCGCAGGCGAGAGCGAGATGAGCGTCGGCGGGCCGGTGACGATGTCAGCCAGCGAGCGCGGCTCGAGCTTGTAGTTGTTGTTGCGGTACTCGAGCACGCCGGTGACCGAGAGATACGTCTGACCGAGCGTCGGGAACGGCGTGGTGAGGAACAAGAAGTCGTTCACGTACAGGCCGCCGTCGAGCACGAACTCGTTGGTGGGCGCCACGTCGCCCGGGCCGACCGGGGGCGCGATGTTGGTCACCGTCACGTTGTCGACCTTCACCAGCACCGACTCGAGCGCAGCGGCGCGGGCGCCACCGGTCGCGACTTCCTGCGTGGTCACGCTCTGCGCGGGCGGCAGGCCGTTCATGGTGCTGACGACCACCACGCCACCGTCGGCCGCCGAGAGCGAGCCGGTGAGCTGAATCTGGCCGAAGAAGTTGGAAGGCGTGGTGCGCGCGATGTTGAGGCGATCGCCCTGATTCACGCCCGAGCCCGGCGCGTAGGCGAACACACCCGAGTTGTCGGGGCCCGCGTAGTCGACGTCAGCGGGGTGCACCTGGAGGAAGTAGCCGTTGGGGCCGACCGCGGTGACGAGCGCGTTGCTCAGCGAGACCGGCTGGCCGAGCGGAGAGCCGCCGTCCTTGATGGCGTAGATGGTGCTCGGGCACGCCGCGTTACCGGGGTTCGACACCGTCGGGCACGGGTCGCACGCGTCGCCCTTCAAGTCGCCGTCAGTGTCGAGCTGATTCATGTTGGGGACCGAGGGGCAGTTGTCGGTGCCGTTGGGCACTCCGTCGCTGTCGCGATCGTTCGGGTCGAACACCGTGCACGTCGTGGTGTTGGCGTTGAGCGGGCACGGGTCGCAGACGTCGCCCAGACCGTCCATGTCGTCGTCGGGCTGCACGCCGTTGTCCATCGGGCGCACCGGGTTGAACACCATCGGGCAGTTGTCGGTCGCGTCGGCGATGCCGTCCTTGTCGGTGTCGGCGCTGGCCTGCGTGTAGATGGTCGAACCGTTCTTGCTGTTGCTGCCGATGGGACTCGAAGCCGAACGCTCCGGCACGCAGGAAGGCTCGTTCTGCACCGCCATGCCCGGGCAGTAGAAGAGCGGGTACGTGTTGGAGTTGGCCATCTGCAGCAGCGCGTAGGTGTTGGCCGCGTTGGCGCCCGCGAGCACCGGGAACTCGGAGCGGATGCACGCCGCCTTCGCGTCGCCGCACACCGAGATGGAGTCGCACTGCGAGTTGGTGTCGAACACCTGCACCACGTTCGCTTCGCCGTACAGCACCTTGCCGCCGCGCATCGTCAACAGGACGTCGGGCGCTTCGGCGTCGATGATCGAGCGGTAGAACGAGCCGGGCTTGCGCTCGTAGATGGCGACGTCACCCAGCTTGCCGACCGCGAGGCGGCCGATGGTCGCGGTGGTGGTGGTGGCGTCAGCGCTGCCCGCGGTCACCATGCGCCACAGCTGCGCGTCGTTCAGGTAGTTGTTGTAGTAGCCGCGGTTGAGGCCGTCGGCGCAGCGCAGCTCGCGCAGCAGGTTCATCGAGCCGGAGATCGTCCAGTCGGTGCCGAGCGCGATGTTCACGCCGAGCCGCGAGTAGAGCGGCACCGCCGCCGTGTCGCCGTACAGCGAGACGTTGGAGCGCGGCGACCACACCAGCGACGAGCCGGTCGAGGCGAGCAGCGCGATGTCGCGCGCGTTGAGACCGACGCCGTGCACCACCGCGGTGCGCGCGCCGAAGATGCCGTTGTTGGGCTGCGACGAGAGACACACGAATTCGTTGCGCGCGCTGGCCTCGATGCCTTCCGAGACGTGCGGCAGATACGCGACGGTGCCCGGAGCAGCCGTCGGGAGCGACGGGTAGCCGCAGCCGTTGGTGAGCTCGGTGCCCGCGGTGTCACCGAGCGGGAAGGTGTCGGAGTTCACGCCCGAGCTGCCGGTGAGCATGCCGAGCTGACCCGAGGGGTTCGAGTCGAGGTTGCGCAACATGCCCGGGTTGCCGGTGCTGCTGAACGTCGCGCCGACGATCGACGTGGTGCCCGACATCACCTGGCGCAGCTCGGCCCAGCGCACCTGCGTAGCGATGTTGCTGCTGCCCGAAGAGATCGAGGTGTGGCCGTTGTTGCCGCGACGCCAGTCGTGGCGGTGCTCGTAGCGCTCGCTGGTGCGCATGCCCGGGCTCGCCTGGTAGCTGATGTGGTCGTGCGAGTTGATGAGGCCTGGCGAGACGATCGCGCGCGGGCAGGTGATCTGGCTGGCGGTCGCTCCGCCGGTCATGCTCGAGCAGTCGCACGCCGCGCAGGTGATGACGCCGGTGCCGTCGATGAGCACCTGACCGCCGACGTACGTGACGCCCTCGGTGAGGATGACGCCGGTGATGAGACGGCCGGTGTCGCCCGCGGTCGCCTGACACGAGAGGCCCTGCGGCAGGCGGGTGTTGATGCCCACGCAGCCCTTCACGGTCGCGGTGTTGGTGAAGCTCATGCAGTCGGCTTCGCAGCCGTCACCGCCGACGAGGTTGCCGTCGTCGCACGACTCGCTGCCTTCGCGCTTGCCGTTGCCGCACGCGGGCGTGAACGTGCAGTCGTTCTCGCAGCCGTCGCCCGACGTCATGTTCATGTCGTCGCAGTCTTCGAGGCCCTCGGGGACGCCGTTGCCGCACACCGGAGTGCCACCGCCACCGCCGGTCGTGCCGCCACCGCCACCCGTCGTGCCGCCGCCGCCGCCGGTCGTGCCGCCACCACCGCCCGTCGTGCCGCCGCCGCCGCCAGTCGTACCGCCGCCACCGCCGGTCGTGCCGCCACCACCGCCGGTCGTGCCGCCACCGCCGCCGCTGCCGCCGCCGGTCACTCCGCCGCCGCCTCCGCCGCCGGTCGTGCCGCCACCGCCGCCCACGGTGCCGCCGCCGCCACCCGTCGTCTCATTGCTACAGCTCGCGGAGCAGCCATCACCATCGACGGTGTTGCCGTCGTCACACGATTCACCCGTCTCGACGCGGGCGTTGCCGCAGACCGCACGAGCAGGAGGACAAGCGAGCAGCAACGTGGCGCAGCTGGCGCCGAGGAGGACGAGACGAAGCGAGTTGTTCATGAAAGCTCAGGGTGAAACGCGGCCGGGACGAGGCGGCGTTGTAGCCACCCTCGTCCCGGAAAAACAGCACCCCGATGGTCCGAAACCGAACTGCGACGAACGCGTTACGGGTTGAGGATGTTGAACTCGACGCGGCGGTTGTTGTCGCGGCCAGCAGGTGTGGCGTTCGTGTCGGCCGGCTTGTCGGGGCCGAAGCCCACGGCCTTGAGGCGAGTCGCCGCGACGCCCTTGCTGATGAGGTAGTTCATGACCGCCTGCGCGCGATCGTTCGAGAGCGTGCGGTTGGTCGCCGCGTCGCCGGTGTTGTCGGTGTGGCCCTCGACCTGAATGGTGCCGATCTCCATGTGGCCGTTGACCACGGCCGCGACCTGATCGAGCAAGCCGAACGACTTCGCCTGAATGGTCGACTTGTTGAGATCGAAGAACACCTTGTCCTTGATGACGAGCTTGTTGGCGGTGATGACGACCAGCTGCTTCTTGCCGGCCGGGCAGCCCTGGTTGTCGGCGGGGCCCGCTTCGTTCACGCAGTTGTCGAAGTTGTCGGCGGTGCCGTCCTTGTCGGCGTCGCCCCACGGGCAGCCCTTGTTCGAGGCCGGGCCCTTCTCGTTCTTGCACGCGTCGTTGCGATCGACGGTGCCGTCTTCATCGCTGTCGGTGTCCGGGCAACCCTTGTTGTCGGCGGGGCCGGCCTTCTCGGGGCACTGATCATTGCGATCGAGCACGCCGTCGCCGTCCTTGTCGTTGTCGGGGCAGCCGTTGTTTTCCTTCGGGCCCTTCACGGTCGGGCACTTGTCGGCGCCGTCATCGACACCGTCGGCGTCGGAGTCACCTTCCGGGCAACCGTCTTCATCGGCGATGCCGTCCTTGTCCTCGGGCTTGTCGTCGCAGACGTCGACGTCGTCGTTGATGCCGTCCTTGTCGTTGTCCTTTTCGGGGCAGCCGTCGGTGTCTTCGAACTTGTCGAAGTCTTCGGCCTCTTCGATGCACTTGTCGTCGTCACCGAGGATGCCGTCGCCGTCGTAGTCAGCCTCGGCGGGCGTGGTCTGCGGCGCGCCGATGGTGAACGAGACACCGAACAGCAGAATCGCGTGCGGAGACTGATCAGCCGGTTCCGGGTCGAGCGCCTCGCGCTGACGCAGGAACATGAACTTCGCGAACGGGCCGACCGAGAGGCCTTCGAGCAGCGAGAGCTCAGCGCCGACGCCGATGTCGAAGCCGGGGCCGAAGCGGCCGGAGCTCACGGTGAAGTGCGCATCGGCCCAGAGGTTGCCCCACAGGTTGCCGGTGTGCTTGCTGCCCGGGTTGATGAGGTAGCCCTTCTCGTCGTTGAAGAAGCGAACGCGCGCACCGAAGCCGGCGCCGAACACCGAGCCGTCGTCGAGGTACGTGCGATCAGCCGCGGAGCCGCCGAACACTTCGATCTGCGGCGCGACGGGCCCGAGGAAGGCGAGCAGCGTGGTGTCGATTTTCAGCGCGGCGCCGGTGACGAGGTGCGGGCGATCGAGGCCCGTGCCCACCATCGGATCGAGGTGGAAGTTCACCGCCGCTTTTTCGGCGAAAGACGGCGTGGCAGCGAGAAGGGCTGCCACCAACAGGACACGCACGCGCATGAATGACTCCGGGAGGAAAAGCGCGCGCACCCTAGGCGCAGATGTGTGATGCGACCAAGCGGTTTTAACGGCGAGCGCGACGAAGCAAGAAGAGGCTGATCAGCGCCAACACGCCGCCCGCTTCGGAACACGAGCACGCCGGCTTCGACCCGAGCGTGAGCTGCACCGCGCTGAGCTGAATTTCCGCCGGGCCCACGCCGCCGCCTCCCGTCGTTCCCGCGTCGATGCCCGCGTCGACGTTCGAGCCGCCGCCGCCACCCGTCGCACCACCGCCTGCACCGCCTCCGGTTGCGCCGCCGCCTCCGCCGGTTGCGCCGCCTCCACCGCCCGTACCCGCGTCGGAGTTCTGGAAGCAGATCGACACGTGCGTCGGCCGCGTGTTGGTGCAGTTCGTCGGCGTGGCGCAGGAAGGATCAGGCAAGGTGTTGGGGCTGCCAGTCGTGCCGATGTCCGCGAGCTTCGGGTACGCGAACGGAGTCGACGTCCAGTGGTTGGCGGTCGGCGGGAACTCCATGTAGCCGAAGACCTTCTCCTGGTACGGCGCCGCGCCGCCGACGCTCGGCCGGTACACGCCGCGCGTGGTGCTGAAGTTCGGGTTGTTCGGATTGTTCGTGTACGAGAGGCCGTTGTACGCCCACGTCGCGCTGTACCAGTGCTCGAGAATGCTCGGCTGGTTGTCGCCCACGCAGCGCGTCGCTCTCCACTTCGAAGCGAGAATCTGCGTGCCCGTCGCGAGGTTGTACGTCGGGTCATTCGCCACGCGCGCGCGATCGAAGGCCGGCGCCTCTCCGCGGTGCATGCCGCTGGTGACCTGGCCGATGCCGTAGCCGCAGTCGAACGAGATGATGGTGCGCGAGGGCCCTCCGACTTGATCAGACGGAGTGGTGGGCACGCAGAACTGCCGCCAGCCCGTCTCGACGTACGAGATGGCCTTGATCAACTCGCAGGGAAACTTCGCCGGCACCTGCACGGTGGCCATCGGCTTGCCGCAGCCCTGCCCGATGTTGGGAACCGACGGACCCGACGAGCCCCACACCGCGGGACCCTGCGCGACGAGCTGGAAGATGCCCTGCCAGTTCGCGACCGAGGGGTTGGTGCCGTTGGCGGCTTCCACTCCGCAGTTGTTGTTGTTGGCGGTGCTCGAGAGCGTGTAGCTCGGACAGAACTGCGCGAGCGCGGTGCTGATCAGCAGCGAGGTGATCACGGCAGCACCCCCGCGAGATCGAGCCGCGATTCGGGAGGCGTCGCGAGCGGCTTCCCGTTCACCCACACTGTGGGGAAATCGGAAGGCCGTTCATGCACAGTAATAAGGAGTGTCCCCCGCTCGGCGTAGAGGCGCTCGAAGCCCGTTCCACGCGCCGGGAGCCCTTCGCCGCCGTCGAGTGCGAGCAGCCCGAGCCCTTCGCCCTTGCTGATCAGCACGCGCCCATCGGCACGCACCGCGGGGAGCAGCGTGATCTCGCTGCCCGTCGCCAACACCCGCGTCTGGCCGTCGACCAGCGAGACCTCTTCGACCTGATACGCGCGCGTCAGCTCGTTCCAGTGCGTGAACAGCACGCGCTTGCGCGGCGCATCGAGCGTGAAGTCGTGCGCGGGCCCGTTCATGTTCGCGACGAGCGTGCGGACTCCGAGCGTGTCGGCGTGCACCGCGATGAGTCGCGAACCCGCTTCCGTCACTTCGTAGATGATCACCTCGCGACCGAGCGCGCCGGCGAGGTACGTCACCAGACCGTCGGCCACTGAATGGATGGAGCGCGTCTTCGCAGTGCGAGGGTCGATCTCGTCGACGGTGAGTTGCGTGCCGTTGCCGCGAGCGACGAACACGCGGCCTTCCGCGCTGACCAGCGGGCGCGAGCCGTAGGCGATCTGATCCGCGAGCAAGCGCGGCTCTCTGCCCGTTTCGAGTCTGATCAACGCGCTCGCGAAGCTGAGATCACCTTGCGACTTCATCACCGCGGTGGCGACCACCACGCGCGTGCCGGGGAGCAGCGAGCCGAGCACCGGGCTGCCTTCAGCGTGCGAGAAGCGCGCGACCGGAGCGGCTGGGGACTTCGCGTCGACGCTCTGAAAACGCAGCTCGCCGGTGGTGCCGCTCGAGCTGAGAACGGCGAGCTCAGGCGTGGCCGCAGCGAGGATCAGCGGAAGCACGAAAACCATCCGCACGGCTTACTACTGCTGAGCGCCGCAGACAGGGCCTCGCTCGCTCGGGAGTCTCACCTTCGCGACAGCGCTCCGGTGTTGGCATGCTCCGGCAGCATGACGACCGTGAGCTGGGCCGAACTGCATGACGCGACTCTGGAGTCGATGGAGCTGCGCTGGCGCTCGGGCGAGGCCGTCCTGCGGATTCGCACCGGAGATCCGGCGCATCCTCAATGCGTGGTGGTGGCCTCAGCCGTGCGCCGATTCGTCTGTGACCGGCAGCTCCCGTGGGGCTTCAGCGTTTCGATCAACGAGGTCCGTGGCCCCGTGGCGGCAGGTGAGAGTGCATCGGTGCTCGAGGTCGAGATGCAGTCCGGCGACCTGATTCGCATCGAAGCAAGCGCGTTCAGCCTGCTCGACGCGGAGTGACGCTCACATCGGCGCGGTGACCTTCATGTAGCGATCTTCGCGCGCGTCGCAGGAACCGCAGCGTCGCGTGAGCACGTGAATGCGCTCGTCGCCCAGTCGCACGCCTTCTCCCGGAGTGATGTCGGACCACGCGGTGTGGCCCCGCGGGCAGCTGCGCGAGGTGAAGAGTGAGCGCCCCTGCTCGAGCGACGCGACCACGGCCGGGCTGCTCGCCACTTCACCGGGCGACGACTTCTGCGAATCGACGAAGCGACGGGCGCGCAGCTTCGCTTTGGCTCCACGAATCCACCCCGGGATGCGCGGGATGTTGATGATGAAGACGCCGAGCGCCACCACTGCCACGCAGAACAGGATGATCGCGATCTTCGCGTCGGTATCGAGCGGCTCGCGTGGTTCGCCACCGCGCCCGTCGCTCCCGCCGCTGACGCGCACCTCGAAGACGTCGAACTGCAGCTCACCGTAGGCGCGCCGCAGGCCTTCGCGCATCGCGCCGAGCTCGTCGGTCGCCACGCGATCGCGCAGGTTCTGGTACTCCCACTCGATGCGCAGCTGCTTGCCCTGAATGGTGCGCGTGGAATGAAACTCGAACGCGGGCAGCTCGGTCGTCACTGGCGCGAGATCGAAGCCCGAGAGTTCCTTCGACGAATTCCAGATCAGCACTTCCTTCTCGCGAGCCGGAAAGTCGAGCGACAGCGGCAAGGTGCGCTCGTCGTCGAGTCTGGGGAGGCTGCGCCCAACCATCACGCTGCGGAACTCGTGCTGCCCCACGACCCAGAACTGCTTCACGCGGTAGCGCTCGGTGATGGTGACCGACTCGGTCGCTTCGTCGTCTTGCAGCTCCATGCTGAGCAGCTCGAGCCGCGCGTCGAAGTCGTCTTCACGCAGCTGGCGGCGGTGTTCCTTCACGTCGTCGGTCATCGCGACACGCCGCAGCAGCGCCGCGTCGGGGCCGCGACCGATGGTCACCAGCTCGAGTGACGCAGGCACGCCATCGCCGCCTTCCGTCCACGTCTGCTTGAACTCGTAGGTCGCGACGTCGGGCTTCACGATCGGCATTTCCACGAGCCCCGTGCTCTTCGCGTCGACCGGCAGACCCCAGCGAAACGGAGGCGGCGTGAGGCCGAGGAGTTTTCCGCGCCGATGCGTCTCGGTCGCGTCGATGAAGCGAGGACCCGCGGCGAGCGAGGCCTTCACGATGGCGTGATCGAACGCCGCGTGTGACGCGATGCGCTTGGGCAACATGCCGCCCATGTCGGTGTCGACCAACATCGGAGCCGCGTCGACGCCCAACCCCCGCAGGAGCGCCGCGAGCAGCTGCGCCTTGTCCTTGCAGTCACCGAAGCCACGCTCGAGCACCCACTCCACCGAATGCGGTCGATGGCTGTGCGCGCCCAGCTCCACGCCGACGTAGCGCACGTCGTCCTGCACGAAACGCACGGCTGCTTCGAGACGGCGGTCCTCGGGGAGCTGCTTCAAGCGCTCGAGCTCGGCCCGAAATCGCGGGCCATTGAGCTCGGTCTTGAAGATGCGCGAAGCCCACTGCGCGACCTCGCTCCAGTCCTTCCAGTCGGAGAACGAGACCCACGGCACCTGCGGCTCGTCGAACGGCACGCTGAGCTCGAAGTGAATGGGGTCCACGTCGCGCGCTTCGACGCGGAAGTTCGTCACGTTGCCCGAGGGAATCGCGAGCACCGCAGGCGCCTGGCCGAACGCCTCGAAGTTCAGCGTGCGTGCGCCTTCCCACAACACGCGCAGCCGAAACCACGCGAGCGGCTCGGTCGCTCCGATGATTTGCGAGAAGGCAGTGCGGCCCTCGAACACCGGGTTGTTGCCGCTGACGGTCCAGGCGCACTCGACGACGTCACCCACGCGCAGATCTCGCAGCTCGACCACCAATGTCTGCCGCCCGTCGTAGATGCCTTGATCGAGCCCGCTCTCGAGCTGCAGCACGCGCGCGTCTTCGCTCGCCCAGGCGACGCGCCGGGTGCCGTCGCGCCACACCCACACGCCGTGAATCGTGAGCGACGAGTAGCTCGGGTCCCACGGGAACTGCTGCTGCGCGTTGGCCTTCACGCCACCGAGCGTGAGCACCTTCCACGCGCGGTGCTCGAAGCGTTCGCTGGTCTTGCCGCCCGCTCGGTACTGCACGTCTTCGAGCAGCATCACCGAGTGCGCGCTGCTCACCGGCGCAGTGGGGATCTCGACCGGCTCGACCCAGCCCGGAATCGGCCCGGTCTGGTACGCCGGAGCCGCGTGCAGCATCACCGTCAGCAACGCCCACATGCTCGACACTCTATTTCCACTCCGGAGCGAGGTAACGCCGCCCGTCTTCGGTGCGCGCCGCCGTCGCGTCGTCGGGGAAACCCTTCGCGCGGTCCCACAGCTGGCAGGTCACCACCTCGTGCGATTGATCGAGCCCTTCGCAGTAGCTGGTGAAGAGGCACCGCCGAATTTCTTCGCCGCGCCCGAGGCGGAGCTTCGCGAACCAGTCTGGGTCCGCGAGTGACTGCCGTGCGCTGGCGACGGCGTCAGCGTCTCCACTCGCGAGCAACGCTTCGGCCTGCTCCCACGTCGCGATGCCTCCGCACACCACGACGGGCGTTTGGAAACCGGCGCTCGCGACTTCACGTTTGATGCGCGTCACCGCTTCGACGTTGCGGCCCCACGGCTGCGGCATCTTCGTGGTGGGCATGCACTCGTGACCGCTCGGGCCGGTGTACGGGTACGCGGCCGCTCCGACTTTGGGCTGCTTCGCGTCTTCGAATTTTCCGCCGCGCGAGAGCGAGAGAAAATCCATCCCCGCGCGGGCGAACTGCACGGCGAACCACGCGGCGTCATCGGCACGATTGCCGCCTTCGATGACCTCGTCGGCGAGAAAACGACAGCCGACGGCGAGGTGCTTCGGCACGGCGGCGCGCACTTTCGCGAACACCTCGAGTGGCACCTTCACGCGGTTTTCGCGGGCGCCTCCGAAGCCGTCATCGCGCGTGTTCAGAGCGGAGAGGAACGACGCCATCGTGTACGCGTGCGCAAAGTGCAGCTCGATGCCGTCGAAACCCGCGCGCACGCAGCGCTCACTGGCCGCGGCGAAGAGACCGGGCAGCGTCTGCGGCAGCTCGGCGATGTGCGGAAGGTGCGTGTCGGTGACGCGCTCGCGCAGACCGAAGCGCATCGCTTCGAAGTCGCGCGGGTGGAGCAGCGTCATCAGCGCCTCGTCGTCGAGCGTCTGCAGCTGCGCACGGAGTCGAGCGTCGTCGTCTGCGATGCCGAGCTTCGTTCGCAGCCCGTCGTCGACCTTGAGGAATCGAGTGAGGAACGCTTCCTTCGTTGGCCGCCGCTTGATCGAGAGGAAGTCGATCAACTGTATGAAGAGCTTCGTCTCGCCATCGCTCGCGCGCTTCACGGCCTGCACGAGCTTCGAGAGGCCGTCGATGAAGCGATCGTCTCCCGCGCGCAGCAGCGGGCCCGAGGGCACGTCGCGAATTCCGGTGGCCTCGACGACGAGCACTCCGGGCTTTCCGCGCGCGAAGCGTTCGTACCAGGCGATGACTTCGGGCGTGACGAGGCCGTCGTCCGTGGCACGCCACGGCACCATCGCGGGAACCCACGTGCGCGTCGCCGCGGTGATGGGCCCGAGCGGCAGCGGAGTGAACCACCGGCCGGCCTTCGCTTCCTCGGCGGTGGGCCACCGGTTGACCGGCAACAGCTTCTCGCGGCGGCGATCCGTCACGCGCATCACCTACTACCAAGCTCGGTTGAAGTGTTCTCCGCGTCGACTCCACCGGCATGAAGCCACTGCGCCCATGGAGTCGCCGCGGCATCACTTCAACCGAGCTTCGGGTTGGCAGAGGTGTAGCTTGCGCGGCCCATGAAGACGCTCCGATTCGCGGCGCTGTTGATGCTCGCGGCTGCTTGCGCGACCGAGAAGAAAACCGCGCCGATTCCCGACGCGACACCGGTGACGAACGAGGCCGTCGACTCCGGCACGACGGCATCTGCGCCCGAGGTCGATGCGTGCGGTGGCTGCCCGAGCGGTTCGGTGTGCAAGACGACGCAGGTGCAGTGCGTGAAGGCGCCCTGCCCGCCGATCTCCGAGTGTGTCGCGCTCAACGCCGACCCGTGCGGCGGCTGTCCGAGCGGAACGGCGTGCAAGACGACGCAGCCGCAGTGCGTGAAGGCGCCGTGCCCGCCGATCTCCGAGTGCGTCGCGCTGACGGGAGATCAGTGTGGCGGCTGCCCGAGCGGCTCGACCTGCAAACTGAATCAGGTGCAGTGCAAGCGCGGGCCGTGTCCGCCGGTTCCCGAGTGCGTGCCCAACGCGGCAACGCAGTCGCCCGAGCCCGACGCGTGCGGTGGCTGCCCCGGCGGCTCTTCGTGCAAGACCGTCGCGCGTGAGTGCGTGAAGGCGCCGTGCCCGAGCGTCTCGAAGTGCGTCGCCGACGCCGTCGATGCGTGCGGCGGTTGCCCGAAGGGAACGGCGTGCAAGAGCACGCAGCCGCAGTGCGTGAAGGCGCCCTGCCCGCCGATCAACGAGTGCGTTCCACTCGGCAGCACGCCCGCACAGAAAGATGAGTGTGGCGGTTGCCCGAGCGGCACGGCCTGCAAGCTGACGCAGGTGCAGTGCGTGAAAGCGCCGTGTCCGCCGATCCCCGAGTGCGTTCCGTTGACCGGCACACCCGCGCAGACCGACGACTGCGGTGGTTGCCCGAGCGGCAAGGTGTGCCGCCTGAAGCCGGTCGACTGCATCAAGGCGCCCTGCCCTCCGCAGCCCGAGTGCGTGCCGGCCGGCCTCGCGAACAAGTGCGACCCGCCGTGCGGCCCCGCGGAGCGCTGCGTGATGGAGAACGTGAAGTGCAAGATGGGCCCCTGCCCGCCGCAGCCGACGTGCGTGCCGCGATGATGCAGACGCTCGGAATGCTCGCTTCGCCCGGCACCTGGTCCTCACCGGGCCAGCCGCTCGTCGGGCGCACCGTGGCCAACACGCAGTTCTTGAAAGCGCTCCTCTCGCACTCGTCGTTCGAGGAGATCGCGCTCTTCATCGGTGAGACCGCCGATCTCGCCTCGCTCGAGAAACTCACCGAGAACTGGAACGTTCCCGAAGAACGGCTCGCGGCCTATTCGCTGTGGCAGCTGCCCGAGCTGCTCGCGCGCGGGCGGCTCGATCTCATTCACCACGCGTCGCACGTCGATCGACTGTTCGATCTCATCGCGCTGCGCGATCGCTACGCGAGCAAGCCTGTGCCGGTGACGGGCCAGATTCACTCGCTCTCGTACCCGCGCTTTCACGAAGATTTCTCGCGCCAGCTGCTGGTGCCTCCGTCGCCGGGCGATGCGCTGTTCTGCTCGTCGACCGCTGGCCGCACGGTGATCGAAAAGAGCGTCGCGCGGCTGGCGAGCGAAGCGCAGCGCGCGGGCTTCACCGGCGCGGCTCCGTCGTGGGCGCTGCCGGTGGTGCCGCTCGGGGTGGAGTTCGACGCCCTGCAAGGCGGTCAACGCGCCGTCGCGCGCAAGCAGCTCGAGATTCCCGACGACGCGGTGCTCTTCACCTGCCTCGCGCGCTTCACGGAGTTCGACAAGCTCGACCTCTTCCCGCTGGTGCGTGTGCTGGAGCGCGTGGTGCGAGAGCCGACCGCGGGCGCTCCGCCGATCTACGTGCTGCTCGCCGGCGCTCGACAGGGAACGAAGACGCCCGAGATGCTCGAGCTGTGGGCGAAGCACCTCGGCGTCGGTGATCGCCTTCGCCTGCGCGTCGACTTCCTCGACGACGACAAGAAGCACCTGCTCGCCGCGAGCGACGTGTTCGTCTCTCCGGTCGACAACGTGCAGGAGACGTTCGGACAATCGGTGATCGAAGCGATGGCCGCGGGTCTGCCGGTCATCGCGTCCGACTTCGACGGCTACAAAGACAGCATCGACGCGTCGGTCGGCGTTCGCGTGCCGACGCGTCGTCATGCCGATTGGGAAGAGCTGTCTGAACTCGGGCCACTCCTCTACGAGCGGCCGCTGCACCTGGTGCTCGCGCAGAGCATCGAGGTCGACCTCGCGGCGCTGGAGGCCGCGGTTCGTGACCTCGCGAGCGACGCGAAGAAGCGCCAGTCGCTCGGAGCCGCCGCCCGCGAACGAGCTCGCACCCGCTACGCGTGGAAGCACGTCGTCGCGCAGCTCGAGTCGCACTGGGCCGAGTTGTCGAAGCAGGCCCGGAAACCGAGCGGCCGCGCGCACCCGCTCAAGCTCGACTTCGCTGACTTCTTCGGCCACTTCACGAGTGCTCCAGTCGATGCGTCGCTCAAAGTCATTCGCGCCGAGCGCGCCGACGACTTCGTCATCTACCCGGAGCTGAAGCACCTCTTCGTCGAGGAAGACGTGCGCGCGCTGCTGCAAACCTGCACCGAGCCGAAGACGCTCGAGGCGCTCACGCACGAGATGAAGCAACGCCTCGTCGATCGCCGGCCGTGGATCGCTGGCTTCGTCGTCGGCTGGCTGCTCAAGCAGGGGTTGCTCCGTGCCGTCTGATCAGAAGCTCCACATCGGCGTCTTTGGAGCGGGAGCGATCGGTTGTTACGTCGGCGCGCGGCTCCTGGCGTCGAGCGACGCGCGCGTCACGTTCGTCGGCCGTGAGCGGCTGCGCGACGAGCTCGCGCGCACGGGTCTCGCGGTGCAGGACTTCGACGGCCCACGTGAAGTCATCGAGCCTTCGCGCTTCACCTTCGCGACCGACGCGTCCGCGCTGAAGGACTGCTCGGTGGTGTTGTGCTGCGTGAAGAGTCAGCACAGCGAAGACGCGGGACGTTCGCTGAGCGCCGTGTTGCAGGACGGCGCGACGGTGGTGAGTCTGCAGAACGGCGTGCGAAATCCCGCGACGCTGCGAGCGCTGCTGCCGAAGCAGAAGGTGCTCGCGTCAATCGTCACGTGGAACGTGATTCAGGTCGAAGGCACCTTCCGGCGCGCGACGAGCGGGCCGTTGATCATCGAGACGCCGCCGCCCGAGCTCGACGCTGCGTTGCGCGCCGCGAAGATTCCGCTCGAGGTGAGCGCCAATCTCACCGGTGATCAGTGGACCAAGCTCATCGTGAATCTGAACAACGCGGTGAGCGCGCTGACCGACGTCTCGACGGGGACGCTGCTCCTCGACGCCGGCTATCGGCGAATCGTGCGCGCCGTCGTGAGTGAGGGTGTGCGCGTGGTGAAGGCCGCGGGCATCGAGCTCGCTCCGTGGAATGGAGCGCCCATCGGTCTCATGCCGAAGGTGCTCGCGCTGCCGACGTTCCTCGTGAAGTTGATCACCCGGCGGCAGCTCAAGGTCGACCCCGCGGCGAGATCGTCGATGTGGCAGGACCTCGACGCGCGCCGCACGACGGAGATCGATTACTTGAACGGAGAGGTCGTCTCGCTGGCGGCGAAGCACGGAACGACGGCGCCGGTGAACACCCGCATCGTCGAGCTGATTCGCGTCGCGGAAAAAGCGAAGGCTGGTTCGCCGCGAATGTCGTCCGAGGCTCTCTGGCGTGCGCTCAGTACGCGAGACTGATCGCGAACAGCGGGAACGACAGCCCAAACAACACACCGCTCGACGCGACACCGAGCGTCCCGCGCGAAACACCCGGCGTCTGCGACGCGAAAATTCCGATCACCGCACCACCCGCCACGCCGACCGCTCCACCGATGACGCCGACCAGCGCCGCGATGACGAAGCTCCCGATGCCGTGAAAGAGCGCCTCGATGATTCCCTTCGGCGAGTCGTCGAGCTGCGCGAGCAGTGAGATCAAGAACGCCACGCCGAACGACAGCGCGCCGACTCCGAGCGCCGTGCCGGCGACCGCGCAGAACCGGCCGAAGTCCCCGTTCTGATCAATCCACGAGCCGAGCGCGGTGGAGATGGCGACCACACTCCCGACGCCGCCGATGAACACGCCCGCCCATTCCTTCTCGCGCTTGGGAGTGCTCACCGCAGGCTCAGCCGGCGCACTCGGCTGCACCTCAGCGAACGGCTGCTCCAATGGCAGTTCGTCAGGCGCCTCGCTCGGCGCCTGCGCCGCGACCGTCAACGCCAACGCGAGGAGCGCGTGCATGACGACTCAGTTGATGTTGCCCGACGGACCCGGCGCACCGGTGTTGCCACCCGGAGCGGGAACCGAGCCGCCCAGACCTCCGTTGCCGCCGCTGATGGTGCCGCCAGTGAGATTCACGGTGCTGCTCACGCGATAGATGGCCCACGACGCGCCGCCGGCTCCGCCGCCGCCCATGCCGCCCGGGCCGCCTGCACCACCGTTGCCACCGTTGCCACCTGCGCCGATTTCCGAAGTGCAGGCGGTCGCTCCGAGGCCGCGCGTGCCGGCACCGCCACCACCACCCGCCGTGCCTCCGGTACCGCCGGTGCCGCCGTTACCGCTGGTGACCGTGCAGTTCGTCAGCGTGATGCCCGTGGAGTTCACGACGAACAGACCGAACGAGGAGCCACCGCCGAGACCGCCACCGCCACCGCCGCCCGCGCAGCCACCGGCGCCACCACCACCGCCGCCGTTGCCGTTGCCGTCGTCGCAGAACGTGCAGCCCTGGCCACCGCCACCGCCGCCGCCGCCGCCGCCGTTGCCGTCTTCACCCACGGTGCCTGCTCCACCGTTGTTCGAGACCCAGAAGTTGAGCTGCACCGAGCCGCCGCTTCCGCCACTGCCGTGCGAGCCCGGCCCACCGGGAGCGCCGTTGGTTCCGGGGTTTCCCGCGCGGCCAGGGTCACCACCGTTGCCCGCGCTGCCGCCCGACGACCCGAAGTTGCCGCCGAGGCCGTCGCTCCCGCGGTTGCTGCCGTAGCGACCGCCGGTGCCTCCGTAGCCGCCGCCGCGGTTGCAGGTCGACGAACCACCCGGACCGCCCGGAGCGCCGTTGATGTTCGCGTCGCACGTGCCGTTCGTGCCGTTGGTGCCATTGCCGCCCGTGTCACCCTGCGCGCCAGCACCGCCCGGCGCACCAGGGCCCGCGGACCCGCCGAGAATCGTCGTGGTGCGAATGGTGAGCGCCGTGCAGTTGGTGCAATGCATGCCGTACACGCTGGTGCTCTGCACGTTCGTGTCGCGGCCCTGAATCGTGACGTACGCGATGGTGGTGGGGTTGGTGATGTTGCTGCCCGTCACGGTGATGATGCGGCCGTTGCTGATGGTGTTGCTGCGAATGGTCACCGGGAACTGCGCGCCGCGGACCCAGTTGTTGTTGTGCGAGTAGCCGCCGAACAACGAGATGCCGTTGGTGAGGGTGATCGACTCGTCGTACGTGCCTTCCGAAATGTAGATGTGGCTGAGCACCACCGACGCCGCGTTGATCGCTCCCTGCACCGTGAGCTTGGGCAGCGCGCGCGTGCCGGGGTTGAGATCGTTTCCGTTCTTGCTGACGAAGATGGCCTTCGACGCGTCGCCGTCGATGCCGTCGCAGTTGCGATCGGTCGCGTTGTCGTCGGGGTCGTCGGCGCCCGGCTGCACCGCGCAGCCGTACTCACAGCCGTTCACCGCCAGACCGTCCTGGTCCACGAAGCCCGGCAAGCAGGTGAAGCTGCACGAGCCGACGTTGCACGCGCGCGTCGAGTTCGGCCGGTTGGGACAAATCGTCGGGCAGTTGCCGCAGTGATCGACGTTGGTGTTGGTGTTCGCTTCGCAGCCGTCGGGCACGAGGCCGTTGCAGTTCGCGAAGCCGAGGTTGCACGAGCCCACCGCGCACTGGCTCGACACGCACGCCGGAGTGCCGTTCGGAGTGGTGCACACCACGTTGCAGTTGCCGCAGTTGTTGACGTCAGCGCTGACGTTGCGCTCGCAGCCCGTGGCGTAGCTCTGGTCGCAATCGGAGTAGCCGGTGTTGCACGTCATGATGCCGCACGTCGACGCGACGCAGGCGTACTGCATGATGTTGCCGTTGTTCACGTTGCACGCGCGACCGCAGAGCCCGCAGTTGAGCGGGTCGTTCACCGTCGAGAAGCCCTCGTCGGTCATGCCGTCGCAGTCGTTGTCGAGGCCGTCGCAGATTTCGACGCCGGTGACGGTGCACTGGTACTCGCAGCCGTCGCTGTCGATCATGTTGCGGTTCAACCAACCCGGGTCACACGCGCCGATCTTGCACGTGCCCATGTCGCAGAGCGGAGACGCGTTCGCGCGCTCGCAGATGCGATTGCAGGCGCCGCAGTGCGCGATGCTGCTCTTGTCGAAGCCGTCGTCGATCTGCCCGTTGCAGTCGTTGTCCTTGTCGTCGCAGATCTCGGTCGTGGTCGGGCCGGGCATGCACATCTGCGCCATGCCGTTCGCGCAGTTGCTCACCGTGCGCCGGCACTCACCGACGCCGCACGTCGTCTCGCCGAGACCTTCGTCCGTCTGGCCGTTGCAGTCGTCGTCGCGGTTGTTGCAAACCTCACTCGAGGGCACGAGCGCGCTGCAGCTGTCGTAGCCGTTGGGCGGCCGGCAGGTCTGCACGCCGTTGCACGTACCGATGGAGTTCGTCTCGCTGCACGGCTTGGTCTGCCCCGCGCTCACCGAGGTGCAGTCGCACGTGCCCGACGTCGGCTGGCACTGCTTGGTCACCAATGAGCCGTTGGAATCGGTCGCGTCGGCGCAGCGGTACGTCGAAGGACACTGGCCGTCGAAGCTGCAGTCGCGCGCACACACCGTGCTGCCGCCGAGCTGAATGCAGCGATCGCCCGGGTACGGACAGTCGATGTTGAGCGCACACGGCTGGCAGAGACCCGGTCGGTCGGCCACGCAGGCGAAGCGATCGTTGTTCGCGAGCGCGGTGCAGATGTCGCCCACCTTGCAGCCCTGAGAACACTTGTGGAAACAGGTCAGCGACTTGCCGGGGAGCTTGTCGCACAACGACGACTCGCACTCCTCGTCGTTGGCGCACGGGTCGCCGTCGGGCTTGAGCGTCTTGGTGACCGGCGGCCGGCCGCAGCCGTTGCAGCCGCTGAACCACACACCAATCGCGAGGATTGCTACCGCCAATCGAAAGGCAGACATCCAACACTCCTGTGGGAGCTGGGCGGGGCCGGGCCAGCCTGACGAGCGTAGCTCAGAGTTCGGAGAGTCGCTCGATTCGGCGGTCTCCATCGAGCTTGAGCCCGATGAAATGGACTTTGGCCTTGCCGGCGGCCTCGCGATCGTAGCGGGAATCTCCCACCATCCACGCGGAGTTGGCTTCGGTTCCGGTCTCCTTCAAGGCGAGCAGCACCAGGTCGGGAGCGGGCTTGGCGTGCTCCACCCGATCGGCGGTGGCGAGCGCATCGAAGGCGTCACCCAGCTTCGCCGCGGTGAGGATCTTCTGCGCCAGTGGGCCGACGGTGTTGGTCACCAGCGCGCGCTTGATGCCCTGCTCCTTCAGTCGCGCGAGCAAGGGAGCAGCGTCCGGGTTCACCCACATCGCGTCGAGGTGCTTCACGAACTCGGTGACGTAGAACGCGTCGAGCTGCGCCGTGGTGCAGTCGAGCCCGAAGACCTCGATGTCGGCCGACGTGCCCTGCCCGAAGGTCGGAAAGAACTCCTCGCGGGTGATGGCGCGGCCCCGAAAGCGCACGCCCGCGTCTTCGACCGCGCGAAACCACACCTCTTCGCTCTTCACCAACACACCATCCATGTCGAACAACACTGCTCGCGGCTGCATCACGGTTCGAGCGTGTAGCCGATCGTCACTCGCGTCAGTAAGTGAGTCGCCATGTCTTCGTTCAAGTACTGCCCGCAGTGCGCGACTCCGCTGGTCAAGGCCGACCATCACGGCCGCGAGCGAACGCTGTGCGAGGCGCCGGGCTGCGGTTTCGTGCACTGGGGAAACCCGACGCCGGTGGTCGCGGCGATCATCGAGCACGAAGGACAGATTCTCCTCGCGCGCGGGAAGGACTGGCCCGAGAAGATGTTCGCGCTCGTCGCGGGCTTCCTCGAAGCGGGCGAGTCGGCGGAAAAAGGCGTGCTGCGCGAAGTGAAGGAAGAGCTCGGTCTCGACGGTGAAGTCGTCTCGCTGGTCGGTGTGTACCCGTTCGAGATGCGCAACGAGCTCATCGTCGCGTTCCACGTGCGCACCAGCGGTACCGTGACGCTCGGCGACGAGCTCGCGGCGTTCAAACTCATCCCTCGCGAGAAATTGAAGGCGTGGGAATTCGGAACCGGCCTCGCGGTCGAAGCGTGGCTCAAGCAGCAGGTGCGCCTGTGAACTTCGAAGCGAGCGCGAAGAGCCGTGACTTCTTGAGCCGCGTGCAGAAGTTCATGCGCGAGGAAATCGAGCCCCTCGAGGGCAAGCATTGGGACGAGGTGCGCGAGCTCAACCCGGGCGGCGACTGGAAGAACTGGAAGATTCACCCGCGCGTCGAGGCGTTGAAGGCGAAGGCGCGCGCGGCCGGGTTGTGGAACATGTTCCTCCCCGACGCGACGCTGGGCGCTGGCTTGTCGGTGCTCGAGTACGCGCCCATCGCGGAGTGGACCGGCCGCTCGCTGATGGCTCCGGAGATCTTCAACTGCAACGCGCCCGACACGGGGAACATGGAAGTGCTGTTCCGCTATGGGTCCGACGCGCAGAAGAAGCGCTGGCTCGAGCCGTTGTTGGCCGGGTCGATCCGCTCGGTGTTCTGCATGACCGAGCCCGATGTCGCTTCGTCTGACGCGACCAACATGCAGGCCACCGCGGTCGTGCGCGGCGACGAGGTCGTGCTCAACGGCAAGAAGTGGTGGAGCTCGGGCATCGGCGATCCCCGCGCGCAGGTGGCGATCTTCATGGCGCACACGCCCAACGAGAGTGGCGGCCGGCACGCGCAGCATTCGATGGTGCTGGTGCCGCTCGACGCGAAGGGCGTGACGGTGAAGCGCATGTTGCCGGTGTTCGGCGACTACGACGCTCCGCACGGGCACGGTGAGGTGTGGTTCGAAGACGTGCGGCTGCCGCTCGACGCGTTCATCGCGGGGCCGGGGCGCGGGTTCGAGATCGCGCAGGGCCGACTGGGGCCGGGCCGCATTCACCACTGCATGCGTTGCATCGGAGCGGCCGAGAAGACGCTCGAGCTGATGATCGATCGCGCCAGCGCGCGCACCGCGTTCGGCAAGCCGTTGGTGAACCTCGGTGGCAACCGCGAGCGCATCGCCGAAGCGCGGGTGGCGATCGATCAAGCGCGGTTGCTGACGCTGCACGCGGCGTGGAAGCTCGATGAGCTCGGAGCGCTCGGCGCGATGACGGAAATCTCGGCCATCAAGGTCGTCGCGCCGCGCATGCTGCAGCAGATCGTCGACGACGCGATTCAGCTGCACGGCGGCGCGGGGCTGTCGCACGACACGTTGCTCACCGGCTTCTTCGCGCAGGCGCGCGCACTGCGGCTCGCTGACGGTCCCGATGAAGTGCACCTCGGGCTCATCGCCAAGCTCGAGCTCGCCAAGCGAGGCGCCCGGTAGCGTGGGAGGTCGTGAGGGTGGACCAGTCAGCTCGGCAGCAGTCGCGTCGACAACATGCGCAGCACCAACTGCAACGCGTCGTGAGTCGGCTGTCCGGGAGCATCAATCAGATCCCGAGTCAGCACGCTGTGCGGCTTCGACATCGGGCTGTCGGGATGCGCGGTCTTCGCATCGAGCTCCACGGCGATGAACGCGTCGCCGAGCCGCTCGCGCAACATCTGAAACCGCTCGGGAGGACACAGCGGGTCGCCATGAAACCGCAGCCCGAGCACCTTCAACCCTTCGCTCGAGCATCGAGCCGCCACCGCGTCGATCTCATCCTCCGCCACGCCGATGCTGCGTCGATGCGCGACGCTCAGATTCGCGGGCAGGCCGGGCTGCGAGAGCACGGGTAACAACACGCGCGGGTCGGTCGCCATCGCGAGCGCGAAGCCGCCGGTGAAGCACATGCCGACCACTCCGACGCCGGGCCCGCCGCAGCGTTGATGCGCGTCGGCCGCGAGCGCGCGCAGCCAGGTGACGATGGGCGAAGTCTTGCCCGTCGCGAGCACGGTGAACTCGCGGCGAACGCAGACCTTCGCGAGCGTGGTGGCCGCATAGAGCGTGGCGCCCGGCCCTTCGGGATCACGCCCCGCTTCACCGAAGAGATCCGGCAGCACGACGCTCAAGCCCATCGCGACGAGTCGGTCCGCGAACCCCAGCACCTGCGGAGAGATGCCCGGGATTTCCGTCATCACCACGACTGCGGGGCCTGAGCCCTTGCGGAACACGTCGAGCGCGAAGTCGGCGTGCGCGAAACGCTCACGCGTGTAGCTCTGCAGATCTCCGCGCGGCGCTCGGGGAAGCGACATGCCGCTCGCTCTAGCAGACGGCATTGAGGGACATCGGTGGCGTGTTCTGCTCGACGCGAGCGGGGGCGTCGGTCGAAATCTGGCCAACGGGCTGGCCAGTTACTCACCGACCCCCAGCAAGAATCCAAAGGAGCGAACAATTCGCTCGAAGCGAGGGGGCTGTGCGAGTCGTGCAGGGCCAGGAAACGCGCCGACCCTGCGGTCCCTCGAGGCAGTTCTCAGCGCGCCCAGTTCGGAACGGGACGACCGATGTTGTGGCCCACCGACGTGAGGTGAATGTCGCGCTTGCTGCCGACGAGCCCGTCGCCGCCGCGGAAGTACTCGGCGACCTGCGCCTTCGCGACCGACGACGACGTGCGATCACCGATGGCGATGGCGTGAATGTGCGGAGGGAACGAGTCGTTCACGCCGCGCCGCCACGCCGCGAAGCCCGCCATGCGCAGCGCCTTCACGACCTTGTCCGCGTTCGCCGACGAGAAATTGCTGATGCGGATGTCGAGCGCGCCGCCACCATCGTGCGTACCGGCGCTGGCCGACACGGAGTGGCTGAAGCTGCCCTGGCTGAAGCTCAGCTTGCTGTTGATGCCCATCTTCCGCATGTACGACTCCGCGCGCTCGACCATCACGCGCGTGCGCACGTTCACCGTCACGCCGCGGAACGGAATGTGGCGGAAGTCGGCCGGAGGCGCCTTCACCGTCTTCCACGTCTCCTTCGGCTTCGGAGCGGGCGGCAGCGCCTTCACTTCCTTCGCGATGGTCTCCTGGAAGCGCTTGCCGGCGATGCCGTCCTGATTCCAGCCGTGCTTCTTCTCGAACGCACGCACCGCGGCGCGGGTGATGGGGCCGTAGTGGCCACCGACATCTCCCTTGAAGAACCCGAGGCGCTGGAGCTGGCTCTGCAGGTTCTTCACGCGGCTGTTCACCATGCCGGGGAAGAGCGCGACCTTCGATTCAGCGGCGCGCGCAATCGCGTCGCGCGTCGTGCCGTCGGCCACACCGTCGGTGCGAAAGCCATTGGCGGCTTCGAACTCAGCCACCGCCTTCTTCGTCACCGGGCCGTACTGGCCGTCGATGGGCGCCTTGTACTGGCCGAGCTTCGCGAGCTGCGTCTGCAACGCCTTCACTGCTGCGGAACGGGTTCCAACGTTGAGAGTCGAGGTCATGCCGGGTTGTCGCGAGGCACCTCTCCTCGTTTTTCGGGAAGCACGTAAATCGACGTTACGAACGCGCACGAAACTCAGGCGAGGGCTGTGACGATGGGCGGCAGCGCGGCTTCTTCACAGCCCTGACTGGCGACGATGCCGAGGTTCCGCTGGAGCTTCGCGGTGTCGCAGTACACGTGAAACGACTTCACGCGGCCCCACGCGAGCTGGATCACGAACGTGCCTTGATTCGGCAGCGGTCGGCCGTCGCGGTCCTTGGCGTGGTCGATCCACTCCAGCACCGCGCGCGTGTTCCACGGAGGTCCCATCACGATCAGCTCGAGCACCGTGAAGGTCAGCCCCGGAAACACCTTCGGCAGGCGCTGATACCAACGCTGGATGTCGCCTGGGGTGGACCGCTCCCCACCGAGCGCGTGCTCGCCCGAGAACCAGTGCACGGCGTTCGCGCTGAACTGGCTGGTGATGAACGCGTAGTCACCGGCGTTGAGCCGCTCCACCACGTGCCGCAACCGTCGCTTCAGGAAGAAGTGGTACATGTAGACAGCGTAAACATTCAATGTAGTCACTGTCTACATGTGGCGCGTGCTAAGTCGCCGTCATGGTCGTCAAGAAGCGGCGCGGCGCGTACCACCACCCCGATCTCCGAAGGGCGTTGATCGACGCCGCGGTCGACCTCATCGGAAAGCACGGTGCCCAGGCGCTCACCCTTCGTGAAGTCGCCCGGCGTGCCGGCGTGACCCATGGCGCGCCCTACCGGCACTTTCCCGACCGGGAGGCGCTCATCGCGGCGGTCGCGGAGGAAGGTTTCCACGCGCTGGGAAAGCTGATGGCCACGCGCATGAGACCCGCCGTCGGCGACTGGCCGGCCGCCATCACCGCGTGCGGAGTCGCGTACGTCGAATACGCCACGAAGCACCCCGCGCACTTCCAGGTGATGTTCACCGCCGAGCTGCAGGGGAAGCACCCGTCGATGGAAGCCGCGTCGCAGCAGTCGTTCGCGTTGCTGCGCGACACAGTCAGCGGTGGCCAGCGCGACGGCACGTTCCTCAGCGCGGGAGATCCAGACCCCGCGGCCCTCGCCGCCTGGAGCGTGGTGCACGGGCTGGCCTCGTTGCTGGTCGCGCGGCGCGTGCCTGCGCCTCCACGCATCGCCGAGCTCGCCACGCACACCATCGAGCTCTGTCTGCGAGGTCTCGTCGCCGTCCCGCGTGAGCCGGAGCGCCAAGCGGACCTCAGCGTACCGGCCCGAAGAGCACGCCGTGCATCAGCTGGCCGTCCTTGATCTCACGCGAGTCAGAACGTCACGCGAAGCTCAGCGAAGCCGCGCGAAGAGCACGCCGTCCATCAACTGGCCGTCCTTGAAGACGCTCTTCCGCAGCACGCCCTCGCGCTGAAAGCCGCACTTCTCGAGCACGCGCATCGACGCAGGGTTCCACTCGAAGACGCTCGCAAAAATGCGCTCCAGCTTCGGCAGGTGCATGAACCCGTGCGCGACGACCGCGGTCACCACCCGCGTCATCAAGCCACGCCCGTGAAACGCGCTGCCCAGCCAATAACCGAGCTCAGCGCTGCGAACGTACACGTCGGGCTGCGGGTGGAGACCGCACGCTCCGACGACCTGACCGTCGACCTCGATGCCGAAAACGCGCGCGTCCTCGGACTCACGGAGGTGAGCGAGGAACTTGCGCGCGTCGTCGATGGAATACGGGTGCGGAAACGCGTCGCGCAGGTTCCGCCACACTGCGTGGTCGTTCGCGTGCTTCGCGATCGACGCGACGTCGCTCTCACGCAACGGCCGCAAGAGCGCTCCTTCGATGGTCAGCGTGGCTGGCTCGCGAGTCACGAACCCGCGAGCCTGCCGTGTCGCTCCGTCAGATGGCAACCGGCTGCGAGTACGTGCCGTCGTTCGGGCCAGCCGGCACGAAGCCGCCGGTCAGCACCTTCTTGAAGATGACGTGGTTCGGGTCATCCTTCAGGGTGATCGCGTAGTACGTGAACGGGTGCTCCGACTTCACGACCACCTGCTTCGCGATGTCTTCCTTCATCGGGGCCTTGCCGTCGAACTTCAGGTCGCCGGCCTTCAGGTGCTTCTCGAGCACCGCGGACAGCGGCGGCGGCTTGATGAACGGAGGCAGGCGGCGGTTGGCGAGCTTCTCGAACTGCTTGAGCTGCGCCTCCGAGAAGTCCTTGCCCTCGAAGCGCTGACCCGCGGGCAGCTTGAGCGGACCAGTGAAGGTGCGGTGGTTGATGAAGCCGCCGCTGTCGACCTCGCGGTAGACCTCGTTGGTCTTCGGGTTCACCAGCATGTACTCGCCTGAGCCGGGAATGCGGCGACCGTCCTGCGACACGTTCACGCGGATGAGCGGGTCACCGTTCGGAGCCACCATGCGGCCGTTCGGGCCCGGGCGCGGCGCCTCCGAAGCCGGCAGCGGGCAGCGGAAGAACTTGCCCTTGAACAGCTCAGTCGTCGTCTCACGCAGGTTCGACGCGACGAGCGCGTTGTGCAGCGCGCGCGGGTCGGCGATGCGGCGCTCGACGATTTCCTTCAACCGCGCGCCTCGGCCGGTGCTCAGGCCGTCGTTGAACGCGAGCTGCTGACGCTTCTTCTCGGGCGGCTTGGCGATGGCAACTTCGGGGGCCGAGGCAAGACGGGAGGACTTCGCTGCAGGAGCGATGATGCGCGACATGGTTTCTCTCCGGGATTTCGAGGGGCGCTGCGTTTGCGGCGTTGCTGGGTTGTCGGAGTGGAGACGCACCAGTCTTTTCCCGGCTACGTAAAACCCGTTTACGCGAGGAACTTCTCCAGTCGCCCGCCCAACCACGTGCGGAACTCGGGAGTCGTGGGCGGACAGTGACGGCAGTCCTTCACCACTTCGACTCCGGCGAGCGCGCGGAAGAGCTGCGGAGCGCGCGCAGCCATGCGGTCTCCGGGAAATTGGAGATCGCGATCTGCGCCCAGCACCAGCGTCGGCGCGTCGAAGCCCGCCAGCTCTTCGGGTCTCGCGAGCTTCGGCACGTCCATCTTGCGGAGCGCGTAGGAGCGGAAGGCGACGCCGAGAAAATCGATCCACTCCGCGTCATCGAGCGTGGTGAGCAGACCCGAGAGGAATTTCCGCAGCCGCTGCGGCGAAGGGAAGAAGAGGTACATCGTCATCGGCCAGCCGACCTCGACGAAGCCCTGCCACCCCGGCCCGCTCACCAGCCCGGCCGGCGTCAGCAGCGCCAGCTTCACCACCCGCGACGGAGCGACCACCGCCAACCGCGTCGCCACGAAGCCGCCGAAGCTCACGCCCACCACGTGCGCGCGAGGCAACGAAAGCTGCTGCATCACCTCGTCGAGCCACTTTCCGTAGTCGTCGTTCTTCGCCGACATGCGCACGTCGGCGCTCATCGACGACTGGCCGATGACGTCGATGGCGTACACGCGGAACCGCTCGAGCAGCGGCGCGAGTTCGACCAGCACGTGCGCCGACGAAGCGAGCGCGCCGTGCAGCAACACCAGCGGCGGAGCCTCGACCGGCCCGCCCACCAGCAGGTGCGTCTCGCCGAATTTCGTGGTGACGCGGCGGCTCTCGACCGCGGTGGAAATGCGCGCGCGAAACCGCTCGAACCAGGTGACGACCGCGGCCTTCGCTTCTGGGTTCTTGAAGACGCTCATGATTTTCTCCGCAGACCGTCGAGGTGTTGGGCGGTGAGTCGCTCGACGAGCCCCACCGGCTTGGGGTGTTGGCCCTGCGCCCACGCAATGAGCGCGAAGTAGAAGAACGAGAGCCACGCCATGGCGACGAGCGGGCCGTCGACTCCGCGGCGCAGCTCGCCTGCCTTCACCGCGTCGGCCACCCAGAGCGTGATGGCCTGGTGCACCGCGGTGGTCTGCGCGCCGAACTTCGCGGCCCACGCAGGCCCGGCGAACAGCGACTCTTTGAGCAGCGTGCGCGAGAGCGCCGGCCGCCGTTGGTACGAGCGGAACACGCGGCGCGCGAGACGATCGAGCCGGCCTTCGAGCTTCCCCACGCTCTGACCCGCGAGCGCGTCTCGCAGCGTGCGATCGAGTTCGTCGAACAACGCGGCGTGCAGGAGCTCCGACTTGTCGGCGTAGTGGTGGAGCACCGTGCCGGCCGAGACCTTCGCCCGCGCCGCGATGGAGCGGATGTTGGCTCCCTCGAACCCCACCCGTTCGAACTCGGCGCGCGCGGCCTCGAGCACCGCCTGCGCCGTCGCCTCACGCTGGAGGATGCGGACCTTTCGAGTTTCGTTGAACATGTTCAATGAACACGTTTAACGAAGTCTCAGCCGCGACGCCACCTTCCGCGCCTGCGGGCAGGAAACTGCAGGCGCTGGCGCAGCTCGTCGTGACGGAACCAGGCGAGGCCGCGCAGCTCGTCGACGGTGCGGCGGCGCACGGTGGCCTCGGCGAGGAACGCGGGCGGAGGTGGACCGCCTTGCGGCAGCGAGAGCTCGAGGCGCGCCGGCGTGTGCACTCGCAAGACGGGCTCGAGCCAGTGCCACGGCGCAGGTTGCATGGGAGCGACGAACTCCAGCACGCCGTCCTGGTGGAGGAAGATGGCAGCCACCGTACGGTCACCCTCGCCTCCGCGAACTTCGAACTCCGAGAACTGCGCGAGGCGCCCGGCGTCCGACGTCTCGAGCTCGGAAGCCACCAATCGCGGCACGGGGTTCACCAGCCGCACGCCCTGCCACGGAGCGCTCTCGAGCCACCGCGTGTTGCCGTCGATGACGCGCACTTCACGCACGCCGGCGCACGCAGGCTTCCACTGAATCGGGCGCGCGACCTCGAGCGCGATGGGAACTCCGAGCTCGAACGCCAGCTCGCGCACCGGCTCGGGCGCGAAGAGGTCGTAGACCCACAGATCGTGATGCGCGGTGAGCAATTCCTGCACGCGCGCGTCTCCGCCGCCGCTGAGCTGCAGCGTCATCAACTCGCCGAGCGGGTCGTCGAAGCCACTCAGCCAATCAGCCGCGACCTGGCGCGCGCCGAGGTCATTCACCCGCTCGAACATCGCGGCGAGCACGCCGTCGCGTTCACGCAGGTACAGGCGCAGCTTCGCTTCTTCCGCGCGCGCGGTGCGTCGCGGCGCGTCCACCCCGAGTCGCAGGGCGACGGCTTCTTCGCGGGGGTCGGCATTGTCGGAGAGCCGCACCACGACCGACGCGCGCTCGAGCGGAGTGAGCGCCGTGCCCAACAACCGCAGCAACACCGGCGTGAGCCGCGGGTCCGGCACCACCGTCTCGAGGTGCTTGAGGACCGCGAGCCGCATTCCCGCTGGAGCGGTCGGCAGCCAGTCGAGCACCCACGGGAGCCGCTCCTCGTCGAACGACGCGAGGTCCCACGCGTTGGGGTTGTGCTCGCGCGCGGCCGCGCGGCCCTCGTCTTCGACCCACTGCGCGTTCTCGTCGGTGCGCGCCGCACGCCACGCCGCGAGCGCGTCACGCAGCATTCGTCACTCAGGGAACGACGAAGCGCACGCCCTGCGACTCCGCACCGCCGCGCGCGACGGCGCTGACGGCCCACGCTCCGGTCGAGACGGTGAAGGTCGCGCTCGGCCCACCGCGCACACGCGTGAGTTCCCACTGGCCGGGCCCGAGCTCGCGGTACAGCGCGTAGAAGCGAACGTTCTGCGGCGAGGGGCTGGTGGCGTTCACCGTGGTGCCCGTCACCATCAGCAGCGGCACTGCCGGAGCGACGCTCGCACCCGCACGCGGCAACAGCGGAGCGAGCGCCGGCTTCGCGTACAGCGTGTTCTTGAACAGCCCGTGCACGCCCTTGGTGTCGTTGGCGATGAACGCGGCGCGGAAGTGAATGTCGCCCTGCGCTCCCATGCCCGAGAGCTGGCGGGTGATTTCGACCTGCGTCTGGATTTCCGACAGCGGCCAGTTCGCGCCGGAGCTCGAGAGTTGATTCACCGCGTGACCGGGGAAGAGATGACGGCCGCCCATGTTCTTCATCGCCCACCAGCTCGCGAGCGTCGAATAGTCCTGCGCGCTGCCTTCGCGCCAATAGAGCTGCGGCGCGAGGTAGTCGACCCATCCATTCAGCATCCACGTCGGAGCGTCGCAGTAGATGGCGGCGTACGCGTCGAGCCCCGGCACCGGCTGGCCACTCCGCCAGATGCCGAACGGCGAGATGCCGAAGCGCACCGTGGGGTGATCGTTGGTGATGATGCTCATCACCTCGCGCACCAGCGAGTTCACGTTGTCGCGGCGCCAGTCGCCGAGGTTCATCGTGCCGCCGTCCGCTTGATACGCGCCGTACGTCGCGGAGTCGGGGAACGGCGTGTTCGACGAATCGGGGTACGGGTAGAAATAGTCGTCGAAGTGCAGCCCATCGACGTCGTAGCGGGTGAGCAGGTCCTGCACGACGGACTCGAAGTGCTGACGCACCGCGAGTTCTCCGGGGTTCATCACCACCGCGCCGTTGTAGGTGATGGCCGCGGTGCTCAGCGTGCGCGTGACGTGATTCTGCGCGGCGACGACGGAGGTGGAAGTGAGACCGCGGTACGGGTTCATCCACGCGTGCACTTCGATGCCGCGCGCGTGCGCGAGCGTGAGCAATTCATCGAGTGGATCCCAACCTGGATCTCGACCCTGCGTGCCGGTAAGGAAGCGGCTCCACGGCTCGATGGTCGATTCGTAGACCGCGTCGGATTCCGGCCGCACCTGGAAGAAGAGCGCGTTCAGACCCGCGTCGGCCATCGAGTCGACGAGGTTCGCGAGCTGCGCTTTTCCGGCGTCGGCGCTGAGCGACTGCGAGCTCGGCCAGTCGAGGTTCTGCACCGTCGTGAGCCACACGCCGCGCAGCTCACGCTGCGAGCTCACCGTGACCAGCGACATCGTGGTGTTGCCACCGTCGCTGCCGCCATCAGGGCGACCCGCATCGGGCATTCCGGCATCGGTGCGGCCCGCGTCCATCGAGCCCGCGTCGGTGCCCGCGCCCGCGTCGCTCGTCGTGCCTGCGTCTTCGTTGCCACCGCCGTCGAGCTCGACGCTCGCATCGGGCTGCGGAACGGGTGGCGGCCCACAGGCTGACCACCACAGTGCGACCACGAGGACCGGGACGACTCGTTTCACGCCGCGCGGCTTAGCAACATCGAGCGGGTCGCCGCCACGCATCGCGTGCGCGTGTCGCCTACGGGCTACAGGTGCGCGGGCCGAAGGGGAGCGTCTGATCGACCGCGATGCCCAGCTGCATCACCGAGCCGTGCGTCGTGCCGAAATAGAAATGCGTCTCCTCGGGAGTGCCGCCGATGAAGCTCAGATTTCCCGGGCCAGTCTCGTAGCCAGCGGCCACCACGACCGCGCGATTGGTGTTCGGCATGCGCAGAATCATCCGCGTGCCGCGCGCGGGCCGCGACGCGCTGGTCCAGTACATGTTCACGTACCAACCCTCGTGCTCGAGCGGGAACAGCGTCGGACTGCCGATGCCCGCTCCGTAGAACGTGCCGCCCTCGAGCGGTGCCCACACCTGCGTGCGGTGCATCACGAAGCCGGTGCGCGCCTGCGACAGCGCGTAGTGCGCCGCGAGCTCCTCGGTCTGCGTCATCGGGTACGGCGGCGGCTCGTCTTGCGTCACGAGGTGCGCCTCGACCGCCATCTGCCCGGTGGCCGGCATCGCCAGCGAGTTGCCCATGTCGTTCACGCGCGACATCACGCCGGTCTGCAAATCACACGCACCGCTCGACGGCCGCGTGAAGCCGATGTCGACGCGGAACGCTCCGGCCTGGGCGACGCCTCCGCTGACGAACGTGTCGACCACCACCCAGTAGGTGCCCGCGGTGACGTCGGCCTTCGCGTGGAAGTTGCCGCGCGCGAGGCACTGCGACGCGTCGAGCGCCGAGAGAATGTGCACGTCGACGTCGACGCCGTTCGATTCGTCGACCGCTGCCGAGAGGAACCCATCGAACGGAACTTCGACGCGGTACACGACTTCGCGCCCGCCTTCGTTGGTGCCCGTCGCGCAGGAATACATGTTGAGCATCGACGGCAGCGCGGTGTTCGACGTGTCGTTCATGTCGGTGAACGGGAACGTGGTGACGCACGTGATGCCCGGCGGACACGAGGTGCCGGCGTCGGTCGTCATGCCCGCGTCGTTCATCATCCCTGCGTCGTTGCCGGACCCGGCGTCCATCGTCGAGCCGGCGTCGTTGCCAACCCCCGCGTCGCTTCCCTGCCCCGCATCGACGTTCATCATCTGCATGCCGGCGTCGTCGTCGACGAGCAGCCCGCCGTCCGCGAGGATCATCGGCATCCCGCAGCCCGCGAGCACCAGACAGCCCAGCACCAGTCGTTTGACGTTCATCGCGGCGGGGTGTGGCCCGAAGCAGCACTCCGAGTCAACGCACGCGAACGGAACCTGTCGGCGGCAACGGCTACGCGGCGAGGCTCGTCGGGAGCAGCTTCTTCGCGGCGGCAGCGCAGAGCGTGTCCTTGGCGAAGTACGTCTCCTGACCCGGCAGGGCTTGCAGCCACGTCACCGCCTGCTCGGTGGTGCCGAAGCTCTTCACGGGAAACGAGTGGCTCGAGAGCAGCGTGTACGCCGCGAGGAACGTGCGCGTGAGCACCGCCGACAAGCCCTTCGCTTCGATGGCGACGCCCGCTCCGATGATGGCCGACTCGAAGCGCTTCTCCTGGGCGACCACCAGGTCCTTCAGCCCGCTCTCCGGAGACTTGATCGCGCCGCCCGAGACGAGCGCGAGCACCGAGAACCGCGGGAACTGAGAGCGGTGCTGCTCGAGCGCGCTGTCGAGCGTGCGAATCAAATGAGTCGTCGCGGCCTGCGTGTGCACGGTGACCAGCAACGAGCCGATGCGGCCCACCTGGAACCCTGGCCCCTCACTGAGTTGCGTGAACCCCACACAGCGACTCTACGCGCGTCCGCACCCGGAGCGATACTCAGGCATTGACCTTTGTATTGAATCGGCGCAACACTCAGGCAAATGCCTCACCATTCACCGCAGCGAGACCAGATCTTCCGCGCCCTCGGAGACCCCACCCGTCTGGCCGTCATCGAGCGCCTCTCGCGCGGCCCGGCGGCGATGACCGAGCTGCACGAGCCGTTCGACATGGCGCTGCCTTCGTTCGCGCAGCACCTCGAGGTGCTCACCGATTGCGGGCTGGTGCGCTCGAAGAAAGAAGGCCGCGTGCGCACGTTCACGCTCAACAGCACTCCGCTGAAGGCCGCCGAGAGCTGGCTGTCGAAGCGCCGCGAAGAATGGGAGCGCCGCCTGGAGCGCCTCGACGACTACCTGCTCGACCTGCACCACAAGCAACCGAAGGAGACCAAGCGATGAAACGACGCTTCGACGCCACGACCGACCTCCAGATTGAGCGGGAGATCGCGGTGCCCACCGCCCTCGTGTGGGACGCGTGGACGCAGCCAGAGCATCTGAAGAAGTGGTTCTGCCCGAAGCCGTGGCACGTGACGGAGTGCGAGATCGACCTGCGGCCCGGCGGCGTCTTTCACTTCAAGATGCAGGGCCCGAACGGAGAGAAGCAGGAATTCACGACCTGCTACCTCGAGGTGGTGAAGCACGAGCGGCTGATCTGGTCGACGGTGATGCGGCCCGGTTTCCGGCCTGCTCCGGTGGCGACCGAGCCGCCCGACTTCACGGCGATCGTCGAGTTCACCTCGCTCGGCGCGGCGAAGACGAAATACGTCGCGACGGCGATGCACCGTGACCGCGCGTCGCGAGACACGCACGACAAGATGGGCTTCACCGAAGGTTGGGGCACGGCGACGGAACAGCTCGTGCGTATGCTGGGCGGGTGAAGACGCTCGTCGTCTACTGCCACCCGAACCCGAAGAGCTTCACCCACGCCGTGCTCGAGTCGGTGCACGCCGGCCTCGCGCGCAGCGGCTGCGAAGTGCAGACGCTCGACCTCTACGGCTCCGGCTTCGAGCCGGTGCTGGTCGTGAACGAGGAACACCGGCGTCGCGATCTCGACAAGGTCGAATACACGCGGCCGCACCGCGAGCAGATCGCGTGGTGCGACACGATGGTGTTCGTCTACCCCGTGTGGTGGGGCGGCATGCCGGCGATGCTGAAGGGCTACCTCGATCGCACCTTCGTCTCGGGCCTCTGCTACTCGTTTCAAGGGCTGCCGAAGACGCAGGTCTTCCCGACCGGACTGATGCGCGGGAAGCGCGCGCATTTCTTCTACACGCTCGACAGCCCGGCGCTCGTCTCGTTCGTCGATCCCGGGTGGTGGTCGAACTACTTCACGGTCTTCAAGTACTGCGGCTTCAGCCAGGTGAAGCGGCACTACCTCGCGCGGCTCAAGCTCACGACGCCGGAGCAGCGAACGGCGTGGCTGTCTGAAGTTCAGGAACGCGCGGCGCTCCTCGGGTCAGCAACGCCAGCGCCACGCCAGTCCGCCGGGTAGCTCGCTGCGGGCGTACTCCAGCTGCAATACGCGCCGGCGCGCGACGCTCGCGGACGATGACGACGCGTGAAGGAGCAACGGCCTGAAGGCCAGCACGTCTCCCGCGCCAGCGAGGCAAACGACGGCTGGCTGCGAAGCGCTCAGCTCACGCACCTGCGCATCAGTCAGGCGTCCGTGACGATGAGAATCGGCAATCACGCGAAGCGGCCCAGTCTCGGCTCCACACGCGTCGAGATGAACACGCAGCGAGATCATCTCACTCAGCAGTGACGCGGGAGCGATGGTGTGCGGCACGCCGTCCTTCACGGTCCACGGCCCGAAGCCTTCGACCTCGAGACGCTCACGCACGGCGATGGAGGAATCCTGATGCCAGCCAAGCGCCCAGTTCGCGCCAGGGTCCTTGTCGAAGAGGATCGCGCGGACGGCGAAGGCGTTCGCGCCGGCGATCGCGCGAAGGCGCGGATCCTGAGCGAGTGCTCTGACCGGTGCGTGTTCGAGCAACGTCCGGTCGGCAACCGGCAGCTCACGCAGAGCGGTCAACTCGCCCTCACGCAAGACCTGTTCGTGGAGCTCGTAGCCCTGCTTCAACTCAGGCGCGCAGGCCGTCGAGGATCAGCGTGGTCAACGCCGCCGGCACCTCGAGCACGTTGCCGATGTCTTCGTCGTGCAGCACCGCGAGCAACAGCCGCTCGGCCGCGCCGACCACGGTGAGCGCGCTGACCGCCACGGGAATGGGCTTCAAGATGCCGTGCTTCTGCGCGGTCTTCGTCATCTCGATCGCGTAGCGCGCCACGGTCTGCGACAGCTCGATGATCGGCCGCCGCGCGCCCATCGCCGGCGCACGCGATTCCTGAAGGAAGAGCCGCACCGGGCCCGGGTATTCCATCAGCAGCGTCGCCATCACGTCGCCGATGCGCGCGTACGCCTTGAACATCGCCTCACGCGTCGACGCCGTCTCGAGCTCGCGCGAGCACGCCTCGAGCGCGCGCGTCATCAGCTCGCGCGTCGAGCCCATGATGTCTTCCACCAGCGCGGTTTGATCGGCGTAGTACCGATAGAAGCTGCCCTTCGCCATGCGGGCCGACTTCATGATGTCGTCGACCGACACGCCCTCGATGCCGCGCTCGAGGAACAGCAACAGCGCCGCGTCGCGAATGGTCTGGGCCTTCTTCTGACGGTTGAGATCGCGCACGCCTCCCACCGGCCCCGGCCGCTTCAGCGCCTGGCCCTTCGGAGTCGACACCTCTCGGGTCTGCTTCGCTCGAACGTTCATCGCTTCTTTTTCCAGGCGTCCGCGTTTTCTTCCGCACGCTGCTGGCGCTCCACGCGCGACAGCGGGTCTTCGTTGCCGACGAAATTCGCGGCGCGTGCCACCACTTCCACTGCCTTCCGCTTCGCTGCTTCGAGCTTGCCGCCGTCGTACTGGAACTCCGGCGCATGCGACGCGCCGAAGGCCTTCAAGAACGAGTTCGCCAGCGCTCGGTCGTCGTCGGACGACGTCTTCACCAGCACGCGCGCCACTTCGAGGTGTCCGTTCGCCGCGGCCTTCAAGAGCGCGGTCTCGTCGGTCGCGTCGCGCCACTCGGGTTCGGCGCCGGCCTTCAGCAGCAGGTTGACGCCCTCGAGCCAGCCGCGCGCCGCCGCGACGATGAGCGGAGTCTTCTTCTCGTCGCCCAGCACGTTCACGTCGGATGCGTCAGCGAGCGCGGCCTCGAGCTTCGCCACGTCGCCTGACTCCGCCGCCTCGAAAAGCGTCATGCGGCTTGAATGTACGTCAAAGCCCCTCTCACTTCTTGAGAATCCGAGGCACCGCCGGGCGACGCGTGACCGGACCGTGAAGTGACAGGCAGTCAGGTGTTGTGGCACACGCTCACGCCCATGTTCCGGTCTGTCTTCGTCGTCGCCGCGTTCGCGATTCTTTCAGGCTGCACCAACTGTGGTGGTGACCGTCTGATGAAGCCCGTGGAGCAAATTCCCCCCGGCGAAGACGGCGGCTCGTGCATTCCGGTCGAGGAGGCCTGCAACGGCCGCGACGACGACTGTGACGGCGCCATCGACGAAGACCAGCCGATGACCAACTGCGGTGTCGGCGCGTGTCACCGCGAGATGTCGACCTGCGTGGGCGGCACGTTCGTCTCGTGCACTCCGGGCATGCCGACCGCGGAGATCTGCAACGGCCTCGACGACGACTGCAACGGCGCGACCGACGAGAACCTGATGCCCGCGATGTGCGGCGTCGGCGAGTGCGCGGCGATGCAGCCCACGTGCACCGACGGCATGCCGATGACGTGCATGCCTCCTGCGGGCACCGCCGAAGTGTGTGACGGCAAGGACAACGACTGCGACGGCACGGTCGACGAAGAGCTCGTCGAGAACACCTCGGGCGACCTGCGCATCACCAACAACTCGGCGTCGAGCGACTTCGTCTACATCGGCAAGAGCGACACCGGCTTCGGCGTGGTCTGGCAGGACAAGCGCGACGGAGCGAACGGGCAGATCTACTTCGCCGGCCTCACCAGTCAGGGCGTGCGCGTTTCTCCGAACGACACGCGGGTGTCGAACACCAACGGCAGCAGCGGCCACCCCGCGCTCGCGTGGAGCGGCACCAACTGGGGCCTCGTGTATTCCGACGACACCAGCGGCGATCAGGAGATGTACTACCGCCCGCTCAACGCCAACGGCAGCCCGACGGGTACGGTGATTCGGCTCACCAACTCGAACGGGCTCACCGATTGGCCCGACCTGGTGTGGACCGGTCAGAACTACGCGCTGGCGTACGAAGACGGCCGCGCCGGAGCGAACAAGCAGGACCTCTACTTCATGCGCTTCGATCGCAACGGCACGCGCATGGGCGGCGAGCTGCAGATCACGACCGACCCGGCGCGACAGTCGAGCCCGATTCTGAAGTGGAACGGCCAGGAGTTCGGCCTGACGTGGACCGACTACCGCAACGCCGGCAACCGGGAGATCTACTTCCGCCGCCTCGCGGCCGACGGCACGCCGCGTGGCGGTGAGGTGCGGGTGACGAATGATCCCGCTGACTCCGCGTGGCCCGACATGGCGTGGAACGATCTCGATCGCGAGTGGGCCATCGTGTGGCACGACCAGCGCGATGGAAATTCCGAGGTGTACTTCACGCGCCTCGACCCGAGCGGCAACAAGCGCGGCGGCGACGTGCGGCTGACCAACGCGACCGGCTTCTCAGGCTACGCATCGATCGACTGGAACGGCTTCCAGTACGGAGTGTCGTGGCAGGACGACCGCACCGCTCCGAATCTGCCGTCGATCTACTTCGCGCAGGTCTCGAGCCAGGGAGCGAAGAACGGCACCGACCTGAAGCTGAGCAGCGGCACCGGCGTGTCGTCGTTCACCACCGCGCTGTGGAACGGGCAGACCTTCGCGTTCTGCTGGCGCGATGACCGCAACGGCGCGAGCAACACCGAGATCTACTTCGCGCTGGTCGGTTGCCCGCGCTGATCAGCAAGCCCCCTCTCCCGCGAGGGAGAGGGTTGGGGTGAGGGTCAAACGCGGACGAGTACCGGAGCGAGTGCGCGCTCGAACGCTCGCTCGCGACGCTTCTCGTCGGCGATGAACGGAACTGGCCCGAGCACGCGCACTCGTGGAAATCTCCGCTGAAGTTCGGGAGCGTTGTGCGGAATCGACGGGTCGGCAATCGCACTCGACCGGCTAAGCACGATCGCCGCGACGCGCACCTTCCGCTCGAGCAGCGCGTTCATGGAGAGCGTCGTGTGGTTCAGCGTGCCCAGCCCCGCGCGGGCGACGAGAACGACCGGTAACTTCAGCGCGCCGATGAGATCGATGATCTCGAGTTTCCCCGCGAGCGGCACGTGCAGGCCACCTGCGCCTTCGACTACGCCCGAACCGTCGCCGAAGTCGCGGAAGACCTTCACGAGCCGCGCGAAATCGACGCTGCGCTTCTCCAGCTTCGCGGCGACGCCAGGCGCGAGCGGCTGCTTGAACCGGTAGCTGCACACGTCTTCTTTGCGCTGCCACGCTCCGGCCGCCTTCCACAGCCTCGTGGAATCTTCGTCGCCGCCCGTCTCGCAAGGCTTCCACGCAAACGGCTTCGCGCCGCTCGCCGCCAACAAACGCAGCAGCGCGCTCGAGACCTCTGACTTGCCGACGCCGGTGTCGGTGCCAGTCACGAACAGCCGCTGCGAAGAAGACGACCGGCTCATGCGGCACTCCGGCGTGCTCCGCGCGCAGCATCACGACCACGAGCGCGCCGCACCTGCACGTCGTGCCGAGCCCAGGTCGACACGCTCACGCGCCGCTCCGACCGCGTGCAGTTCCAAATCGCTGCTTCACGCGCAGCGTCGTGCCGAGCCCAGGTCGACACGCTCAGGCCCGGCACGTGCGCTCGATCGCTCCGCGCGTCGCGCGCAGCAGCAGCTTCGCCTCGTCCACGCTCAGCGACAGCGGAGGCATCAGCACCACCACGTTCCCCAGCGGCCGCAGGAGCACTCCGTCTTTTCGCGCCGCGGTGCACACGCGGAAGCCCATGCGCTCGCCGAACTCGTACGCCGCTCCACCCGCGCGCTGCACTTCGACGCCGATCATGAACCCGCGGCGCCGCACCTCGCGCACGTTGGGCAGCTTCGCCAGCTCCGCGAGACCTTCCGCGAGCA